>NZ_CP066356.1:1170000-5970000 GCF_023278185.1 Bradyrhizobium elkanii USDA 76
GGCCGGCTGGTTATGCAAGTGGTTCTTCCGCCAAGAGGAATCACTCGCGTGCCAGGCCGACACATTACCGATCACCAAATGAGGCTCTACATGAAGTACCGTCAGACCGATAGCCCGCCCGTGGCCGCCGCCAAGGCGTCGTTCAGCACCTCGACCGCTTACCGGATCGAGCAGGATCGACGCCTTCCGTCGCAGAAGAAGGCTCCTCGCGGCCGTCGCCGGCCAGATCCCTTGGCCCGCGTATTTGAGACAGAGATCGTGCCGATGCTGAAGGCCGCCCCCGGTGTGCGGCCGGTCACGATCTTCGAGGAGTTGCTCCGACGCCATCCTGAGCTCGGCGCCGGCATCCGTCGCACGCTGGAGCGCCGGATCCGGGCCTGGCGGGCGATCCACGGCGAGGAGCAGGAGGTCATCTTCCGGCAGACCCACGAACCCGGTCAGCGCGGCCTGTCCGACTTCACCGACATGGGCGAATTGGGTGTCACGATCGCGGGCGTGCCGCTCGACCATCGTCTCTATCACTTCCGGCTGGCCTATTCCGGGTTTGAGCACGCCCATGTCGTGCTCGGCGGTGAGAGCTTCATCGCTCTGGCCGAAGGCCTGCAGAATGCCTTGTGGTCACTCGGTGGAGCGCCACGGGAGCATCGCACCGACAGCCTGTCGGCCGCCTTTTGCAATCTCGACCGCGACGCCAAAGACGATCTGACGCGGCGATACGAAGACCTCTGTGCCCATTACGGCATGCGCCCCTCCCGCAACAATCGTGGCATCGCCCACGAGAACGGGGCGATCGAGAGTTCGCATGGCCATCTCAAGCGGGCGGTCGGCGACGCGCTGTTGCTGCGTGGCACCGCCGACTTCGACGATCTCGCTGCCTATCGTGGCTTCATCGATGAGATCGTCAGCCGCCGCAATGCCCGCAACGCCAAGCGGATCGACAGCGAACGTACCGCACTTCAGGATCTGCCGGACCGCCGCACGTCGGACTATGAAGAGGTGATCGTCCACGTGACATCGTCCGGCGGCTTCACCTTGCGCAAGGTGTTCTACACGGTGCCGTCGCGCTTGATCGGCCATCGGCTGCGGGTGCGCCTGTATGACGATCACCTCGACGTGTTTGTCGGCGGCACGCATCTCCTCACCTTGCCGCGCGGGCGGCCGCATCCCAATGGCAAGCACGATCAGGTCGTCGATTATCGGCACGTGATCCATTCCTTGCGGCGCAAGCCGATGGCGCTCCTCAACCTGGTCTACCGCGACCAGCTGTTCCCCCGGGAAGCTTACCGCCGAGCCTTCGACGTCTTGCGCAAACGCTTACCGGACAAGAAGGCCTGCCGGATCATGGTCGATCTCCTCGCACTCGCCCATGAGCGCGGTTGCGAGGCCGAACTCGCCGATCAGCTCACGGCCGACCTGAACGACGGCCGGCTGCCCGACCTCAACCGGCTACGTACTCACTTCGCCCCGGATCCCGCCCAGATGCCGAACGTCGTGGTGCGCCTCGCACCGCTCGCCACCTATGAATGCCTCATCGGTACTGCCGAGATCGGAGGTGCCGCATGAGCACAACCAACGTAGTCGACACCGCGCGCCTCAATCTGTTGCTCAACGAGCTGCGGCTGCCCGCCATCAAGGTGCTGTGGCCGCAATTTGCCGAGCAGTCCGATAAGGAAGGCTGGCCGGCGGCGCGCTTCCTCGCCACCATTGCAGAGCACGAGATCGCTGAACGCAGCCGTCGCCGCATCGAGCGCCATCTCGTCGAGGCGCGGCTGCCCACCGGAAAGACCTTTGACAGCTTCGACTTCGAAGCCGTACCGATGATCTCCAAGGCGCAAATGACCGCGCTCGCCGCCGGCGACGGCTGGTTGAACAAGGGCGCCAATCTGCTGCTGTTTGGTCCGCCCGGTGGCGGCAAGAGTCACTTGGCAGCAGCAATCGGCTTGGCTCTCATCGAGAACGGATGGCGCGTCCTCTTCACCCGCACCACCGATCTCGTGCAGAAGCTCCAGGTGGCGCGCCGCGAACTCAACCTCGAGGGTGCCATCAACCGCCTCGATCGCTTCGATCTCGTTATCCTTGACGATCTTGCCTATGTCACCAAGGACCAGGCCGAGACCAGTGTGCTGTTCGAGCTCATCAGCGCACGCTACGAGCGACGCTCTTTGCTGATCACCGCCAATCAGCCCTTTGGAGAATGGAACAAGGTCTTTCCGGACCCAGCTATGACCCTCGCGGCGATCGATCGCCTTGTTCACCACGCCACCATCGTCGAGATGAACGTCGAGAGCTATCGCAGGCGGACTGCCCTCGAGCGAAAGCGTGGTCCAGGGCGGCCACCGGAGCACGCGACACAAAAAACGCTCGCTTGATTGACGCTCCGCGACAATCAAAGCAAACAAAACTCTTGCGCGCGACAATCATCGCGGCGATCATCATCGCGCCGCGACACTGACTCGCCATCCTGATCGCCGCGCTCTTCCGACCCAGATCGTCGCGCTATACGCTTCAGCGCCGGCGGGTTGACCGCATCATATTTGCCGGTCACCCAGGTGAAGGTGTCTTCGGAGGCGGCCTGGATCGCGGCCTGATAGTGCTTCGGCAGCGCGTTCCACTTGTCCTTGTTCATCACATTGTGGCCCTGGCCGGTGCCTTCCCACCAGCCGGGGTAGTAGTAGAACTTCGCGACCTTGACGAAGCCGAGCTTCTCGTCGTCATACGGCCCGACCCATTCGGCGGCGTCGATGGTGCCTTTTTCCAGCGCCGGATAGATGTCGCCGCCGGCGATCTGCTGCGGCACCCCGCCGACCTTGGCGATGATGGTGCCGGCGAAGCCGCCGACCCGGAACTTCAGGCCCTGGAAATCCGCCATCGACTTGATCTCCTTCCGGAACCAGCCGCCCATCTGGGCGCCGGTCGAGCCGGTCGGAATGCCGACGCAGTTGTATTCTGCGAGCAGATTGTTGAGCAGGTCGGTGCCGCCACCCCATTGCAGCCAGGAAATGTGCTGGCGCGTGTTGAGGCCGAACGGCAGCGACGTGCCGAAGGTGAAGGCGGGATTCTTGCCCCAGTAGTAATACAGCGCGGTGTTGCCCATCTCGACCGTGCCGTTGGAGACGGCGTCCAGCACCTGCAGGCCGGGCACGATCTCGCCGGCGGCGAACGACTGGATCTGGAAGCGGTTGTCGGTGATCTCGGCGACGCGCTTGCAGAAGAATTCACACCCGCCATAGAGCGTGTCGAGTGCCTTCGGCCAGCTCGCCGCGAGCCGCCACCTGACCTCGGGCATCGATTGCGCGACCGCAGGTGCGGCGACCGCCGTCGCAGCCAGCCCGACGCCGCCTGCCTTCAAGAATTCACGACGCTTCATGCGTATTCCCTCCTGTGTGCCGATGCCTCGACAAGGGGAACGATCTTGGTGCCGTCTTTCTTCGCCGATCGATCGACGTTCTGTGATGAATGTGTCCGGTGGCCCTCGACGGGCTCTTGTTGAGGAAATCCGAGTTTCCGGTTCCGCCGGTCAGGATGATCGTTTGCCGGAGGAAATCAAGCGCCTGCCTTCGTTGCAGGTGCGAAGAACGATCGGCGCTGCCGGTCTCATCTGATACCCGCCGCGATGGCTGCCGGCCTTGCCGCGATCTGCTACGCAGGGCGGGTGGGTTGATGGGAGTTCAAGGACATGGCCAACAAGAAAGTCGTGGTTGCCGGCGCGACCGGCCTCGTGGGCAACGCCGCCTTGCGACACTTCGGCGCATCCGACGATTGCGAGCGGATTGCGCTGTCGCGCCGCAAGCCGCGCGATCTCTACGGCGCACGGCATGTGCGAATCGATCTCACCAGCGCAGAGGATTGCCGTCGCGCCGCGGCCGAGCTCGGCGGCGCAACGCACCTGATCTACGCCGCGCTTTATGAGGCGCCCAGCCTGGTCGATGGCTGGCGCGATGCCGGGCAGATCGAAACCAACGACCGGATGCTGCGCAATTTGATGGGCGTGCTCGAACCCGTCGCGCCCGATCTCAAGCATGTCGCGCTGCTGCAGGGCACCAAGGCCTATGGCGTGCATGTCCGGCCGCTCACGGTGCCGGCGCGCGAGGGCCGTTCCGAAATGTACGAGCAGCCGAATTTCTATTGGGCGCAGGAGAATTTCCTGCGCGAGCTGCAGCGGGGCAAGAGCTGGCACTGGAGCATCCTGCGCCCGGTCCTGATCATCGGCGAAGCCATGGGCGGCGCGATGGACCTGATCCCGCCGCTCGGCGTCTATGCGGCGGTGTTGCGCGCGCAGGGAAGGCCGCTGGATTATCCCGGCGGCGCGCCGCGCGTCGCGCAGGCGGTCGATGTCGATCTGCTGGCACGCGCGATCGTCTGGTCGGGCGACGCCGAGGCTGCGCGCAATGAAGCGTTCAACGTCACCAATGGCGACGTCTTCACCTGGGAAAATATCTGGCCGGCGGTATCGGATGCGCTCGAAATGACGCCGGGCCGGCACGTGCCGCTGTCGCTGGCGCAGACCTGGCCGCAATGGATCGCGCCGTGGGACGAATTGCGCAGGAAGCACGACCTGATCGCGCCCGGACTGGAGGAGTTCGTCGGCCTGTCGTTCCAATATGCCGATTACAGCATGCGCTACGGACAGACTGAGTCGGGTCCGCCGTCGATCGTCTCGACGGTGAAGATCAACCAGGCCGGCTTCACCGAGATGATGGATACCGAGGCGATGTTCCACAAATGGTTCAGGCTGGCGAAGGCGAGCCGGCTGCTGCCGTAGTTATTGGAGCGGGCGCTCTTCTCCCTCTCCCCGTTCTTACGGGGAGAGGGTTGGGGTGAGGGGACCTCTATCCGGCGAGCATCATGCTGCTTGTTGAGCGGTGTGCCTCGCCCCTTACCCGGATCGCACCGGACGATGCTTCGCATCGCCGGGGCGATCCGACCTCTTCCCGCAAAGCGCGGGGGGAGGTGAAGGACGCGTCAGCGCGAGAACGCGGCTTCCATCGCCTTGCGCGTCTTGATCGTGTCGCTCGTTTCGTCGACCTCGACATCGCTCCAGCGCACCACCGCGCCATGGGCGACGTCGCTCTTCAGCTTCACCCGATGGGCAAGCCCGATCGGCAATGCGCCGGCGGCGAGGCTGGCGGCGGCGGGCATCAGCTTGCCCCACACCGTGTAGCCGCCTTCGCCGTCGAGCATCTCGCCGGCGCGCAGATTGCGCTTGGCCACCGCTGCGACGTCGCCGCGGAAGCCGCGCGGCTGCCCGGTCGGCTCGTTGCGCAGCGCTGCCGACAGCACGGAGATGTTCAGCTCGAGCCCGATCAGGTGATACGGCTTGTACATCGCCGCATAGCGGCCGGAGGCGTCGGTCTTGAGGCCGTACTGCCTGAAGCAATCGGCGGCATAATCGTTGGGCGCCTCCAGCACGACATAGACGCCCCAGCGCAGATCGCGAAACACCGGACGGCCGTCGCGCTCCAGCGACGACACCACTTCGACGATGCCGGATTTCTCCAGCACGCCGCCCGCCTCGCGCGGCCGCATCACATGCGGCAGGTCGTCGACGCCGCAGGGCGGAAACAGCAATCCCTCCGACGGCACGTCGAGGGTGCAGGCATTGGCGATCGCCGCCATCTCGATCGCGGATTTGGTGCCGTCGAGGAAGGAGTTGAACATCTGCGGGTTCATGCCGGCGGATTGCGCCTCGCCGGCGGTGAGCCCGTAATGCTGCCACACGCCCTCCGGCGTGACGTCGTGATAGGCCGGCAGGTATTTCGTGCCCTTGCCGGCGGCGACGACGCGGAAGCCTGTCGCGCGCGCCCAATCGACCATCTCGGCCGTCAGCGCCGGCTGGTCGCCATAGGCAAGCGAATAGACCACGCCGGCCTTGCGTGCCTCCTCGGCGAGCAGCGGCCCCGCCAGCACATCGGCCTCGACATTGACCATCACGACATGCTTGCCGGCTGATATCGCCGCGCGGGCATGGCGGATGCCGACGGCGGGATTGCCGGTCGCTTCCACCACGACATCGAATGCGCCGCCGGCGATCGCACGCGCGCCGTCGTCGGTGAAGGTGGTGGCGCTGATCCGCGCGTCGTCCCAGCCGACGGTGCGGCACGCCTCGCGGGCGCGGTCGCGGTCGAGATCGACGATCACGGGCACCTCAAGCCCCGGCGTGTGCGGCACCTGCGACAGGAACATCGAGCCGAATTTTCCGGCGCCGATCAGGACGACGCGCACCGGCTTGCCGGCGGCGGCGCGGGTTTTGAGGAGGTGATGCAGGTTCATGATGCCTTCCAATTAGAGAGTCATTCCGGGCGATGCGTAGCGTCGAACCCGGAATCTCGAGATTCCCCGATGCGCAATTGCGCATCTGCGGTTCGACGCTTCGCGTGTCCCGGAATGACGGTCGAAGACTTTACTCCGCCGCCTGTCGCGGTGCACGAGCGAGCCGCAGCAGCGCGTCGTCTGCGACGGTCTGGATCGGCGTGAAGTCGCGGTGCGCGATGTAGTCGGGTCGCGTCGGGGTGCGGATGTAGTTCGAGACCGCGTTCAGCGTCAAATAGACGATCTTGCGCGGGTAGGGCGTGATGTTGCCGCTCGATCCGTGCACCAGATTGCCGTGGAACATCAGCATGCCGCCGGGCTTGCCAGTCGGCGCGACGATGCCGCCCTGCTTCACAAGGCGGGTCACGGTTTCCTCGTCCAGCGTCCACAGCGGATACGAGGTGGTTTCGAGATCGTGCGAGGCCTTCAGATCGCCCGCGGTCTGGCTCTGCGGCACCAGCATCAAGGGGCCGTTGATCGGCATCACCTCGTCGAGGAAGATCGCGATGTTCATCGCGCGCGGCTCCGGCATGCCGTCATCGCGCTTCCAGGTGCCGTAGTCCTGGTGCCACTGCCAGACGTCGCCGGTGAAAGCCGCCTTCGCGTTGATCTTGAACTGATGCATGTAGACCTTCTCACCGAACAGCTGCTCGATGGGGTCGATCATGCGCGGATGCGCGCCGAGGATTCCGAACGCCTCATTGTAGAGATGCGCGGCGAAGGCCGTGCGCGGCGCGCCGCTCTTCTCGCGCCACACCTCGGGGCGGTTGGCGTCGTAGATCGAAACTGCCTCGCGCGCGAGGAAGTCGACCTCTTCCTGGGTGAACAGCTCGGGCAGGAACAGCCAGCCTTCGCGATGGAAAAATTCGACCTGCTCTGGGGTCAGTTTCATGGTGCTTTCCTCCTGTTGTTATTGTGTCTCCCCTCATGGTGAGGAGCGCGCCTTCACGCGTCTCGAACCATGAGGCCTCGCTGGCTCATCCTTCGAGACGCGGCTTGCGCCGCTCCTCAGGATGAGGTCGGCCGGCGGTTCACGCCGCCACGTCGATTGCCCTCAGCTTCTCCTCGGTCATCCGCCCTGCCGTCTGCGCATGCGCCAGCGCCGCGGCTTCTGCCGCTGCGGCGTTGCCGGAAAAAACATGCGCGGCGATGGTCTCGTGCTCGGTCCAGGCGCTGCCGCGGTAATCGAGCTCGGCGAGCACGGTCGCCATCGAGCGGCGCATATGCGGCCATTGCGGCGCGATCATCTCCTCGATCGCGGAATTGCCGGCGAGGCGATAGATCGCGCTGTGAAAATCGACGTCGAGTGCGATCAGGCGCGCCAGCGGCGTGCCGTCGTCGATCGCGCGTCCGGCCTCGAGCGCGGCTTCGAGTTGCGTGCGGGCCACGGCATCCTCTTTGACACGCGCGGCGGCAAGCCGTGCCGCCAGCGCATCGATGGCGCCGCGGACTTCATAAAGCTCGCGGATGCGCTGCGGATCGAGCTGCGTCACCTCGAAGCCGCGTCTGCCGCTCTCCGCGACAAGGCCCTGGCGATGCAACAGATGCAGCGCGTGCGAAATCGGCTGGCGCGAGACGCCGAGCCGATCGGCGAGTTCGTTCTGGGTGATGCGCTGGCCAGGCAGCAGCGTGCGGTCGATGATCGCTTCGAGCAATCGCCCGTAGACTTGGTCGATGAGGTTTGGGAGCGGATCCAACGGGATCATACCGACCGTCCAATTTGGAATACGGAATTCCGTGTTCGAAAGCGAGGCTACTGCGGGTTGCAGGAGCGGTCAAGGCTCCGGTTTGCGGCCACGCTAAGCGATTGAGAATGGGGCGGTTTTGACCGGGCCGCGCTCAAGGCAGCCGTCCAGCGCCGTGATGGCTGGGCCGCCCGTCCGCTTCTTTCTTGAATGGGACCAGAGACGTCGATGCCCGGGACAAGCCCGGGCATGACGAGTTTCGCGGAAACGACTCGCAGCCCGCTACTTCGACTTGCCCAGCTCCATCAGCGTCCGCGTCATCAGATAAAGTCGCGGCACGATCGAGTTGGTGTCGATGTATTCGTCGCGGGCGTGATAGCCCCAGCCGGCGAGGCCGAAGCTTTCGACCACGACGGCCTTGCCGCTGCGGGCGGCGTAGCCGGCGTCGGTCGCGCCGCCGGTCATTTCCGCGATGTCGAGCGTGCGCCCGAGCTCGGCATAGATCGCCTGTCCCTGCCTCGCGAGCGCGCGGCCGCGATCGTCAGCCACGAAAGGCGGACGGCCCGCGACGACCTTCACGGTCACTTCGGTGTCCGCGATCAGTCTGTTCTTCACCTTCTCGTCGAGCGCCGCCTGCAGCTTTTGCACGCCGTCGGGAATGGTGAGGCGGATGTCGGCGCCGGCGGTGGCGTGATCGGGGATCTGGTTGCGCACGGTGCCGGCCTTCGCGGTGGTCCAGTTCAGCTGCGTGCCCGGAATCGATTTCGCGACGTCCTGGGTCTGCAGCAATTGATGCGCAAGCTCGATCAGCGCGTTGCGGCCGAGCTGCGGCGCCGCGCCGGCATGCGAGGCTTTGCCCTTGACATCGATCGTGCCGGTGGCGGTGCCGCTGGCGCCGAGCAGCAGGCTCTCATTTTTCGCGACCGGCGGCGCCACCGTCGGCTCAAAGGACAGCACCACATCGTGCTGGTCGGCGAGCTCGGCGATGATCTCGCCGGAGCCGATCGAGCCCACCTCCTCGTCCGGATTGAACGACACCGTGAGCTTGGCGTAGTCGCGCCAGCCCGCATCGTTCAGGATCTTCAGTGAATGCAGGATGACGGCGATGCCGCCCTTGTCGTCGGCAATGCCGGGCCCATAGATCCTGGTGCCGTCGATTTTGTAGGGCTGGGTGTCGAGGATGCCGTGCTCGTACACCGTATCCATATGTGCGATCAGCATCAGCTTCTTCGTGCCGGTGCCCTCAAAGCTGCCGATCACCATGTCGGCACCGGCGCCCTTCGTGGTCTTGCGGCGTTCGGTCTTGGCGCCGAGCGCCTTCAGCCGCGCTTCGGTGTAGTCGGCCATCTTCTGCAGGCCCTCGACATCGCTGGAGCCCGACTCGATCAGCACCATGTCGTGCAGGCTCTCGATCACCGCCGGCTGGGCCAGCTCGGCGGCCGCGCGCAGCTTCTCGTCTGCGGCGGCAAAGGCGGAGGAAGAGGCGAGGGCGAGCAGGCCGGCCGACGCGAGCAATTTGATGGATAGTTTCATGATCGTCCTCCCTGCACAGATGCAGGGAGACACTAGCATTGCGACTTGTCTGCCTCCAGCTGCGTCAGCTGCGCTCGAGCACCTCGACATCGAAGGTCTCGATCTCCGAGGCGTCGGCGGTCGCATCGATCGCCGCGATCCGGTCGCCTGAGATCGTGACCCGCAGCACGATGCGCAGCGCGCCGCCGAAGATGACGGCAACGCCGATCTCGCCGTCGACCAGCGCGGGCTTCGCCGCCTGCGCGCGTCCCTTGAAGCTTTCGGCCACCGCTGCGGCGCCGCGGATGACCGGCAGCGAGCCGAGCCGCTGCGCGGCCTGATCGGCGCGCACCACGACGTCGGGCGCCAGCACGGCCAGCAGCCCTTCGAAATCGCCGTTGCGGGACGCGGCAAGGAAGGCCTCGACGATGCCGCGCTGCCGGCTGAGATCGGCATCCGGTGCGGGCGGCGTCCCCTGCACGCGACGCCTGGCACGGCTGGCGAGTTGCCGCGCGGCGGCCGGCGTGCGGCCGACGATCGGCGCGATCTCCTCGAACGGCACCGCGAACATATCGTGCAGCACGAAAGCCAGCCGTTCGGCCGGTGCCAGCGTTTCCAGCACCACGAGCAGCGCCGCGCCGACGGAATCGGCCATCTCGGTCTCGCGCTCGGACGGATTGTCCGCGATCGGCTCCGGCACATGTGGGCCGATCGGCTCCTCGCGGCGCGATTTGCGCGAGCGCAGCATGTCGAGGCAGATCCGCGCGATCACCGTGGTCAGCCATCCCCCGAGATTGTCGACCGCAGCAGCGTCGGTGCGGCCGAGCCGCAGCCAGGTTTCCTGCACGGCATCGTCGACTTCGGCGGTCGAGCCCAGCATGCGGTAGGCCACGGCCCGCAAGCGCGGCCGGTTGGCCTCGAACTGTTCGGTGAGAGAATTTTTCTCGTCCATCGGTCACATTCCCTTTGTCCGCTCCGTCATGGCCATGACGAACGAAACTGCGCCGATGTGACAACAGATCGGCGCGGCGCCGTCAAAAGGCAAATCAGGAGAATGACATGATGAAAGCCCGCATGAACCACCCGGTGATGGTTGTTCCCGAGGCCATGAAGGCGTTGCAGGCGCTGAGCGAGAGCACCAAGCCGGCATTGCCGGAAAAGCTGCTGGAACTGGTGCATCTGCGCGCCAGCCAGATCAATGGCTGCAGCGTCTGCGTCGACATGCACCCGAAACTCGCCCGGCGCGCCGGCGAGACCGACGAGCGGCTGTTCGCGGTCGGCGCCTGGCGCGACGCACCGTATTTCACCGAGGCCGAGCGCGCCGCGCTGGCGCTGACCGAAGCGATGACCCGGCTCAGCGACCGCGAGGATCCGGTGACGGACGCGGTGTGGGATGAAGCGGCGAAGCACTTTGACGAGCAGCAGCTCGCGTCGCTGGTGCTGGGCATCGCGGCGATCAACGTCTGGAACCGGCTGAACGTCGCGGTGCGCCAGCCGGTCGGCGCCTGGAAGGTGTGAGAGAGTAGCCTTCTTGCTTCGCCTTTCCCACAAGGGGAGACGGTGCACCGCCTAAGCGGAGAGAAACTCCAGCACGATCTCGCAGTAGCGCTGGGGCGCCTGCTCGAACATCGGATGCGTGGTGCCTGGAATCATCTCGGTGCGCGCGCCCTTCACATTGGCGGCGAGCGCGTGCAGCACCTTCGGCAGCATGCCCTTGGTGTTGGCGCCGCCGATGAACAGCGTCGGTGTCTTGATCGCCTCCGCATCGGCCTTCGAGAATGGCGGGCGCTGGTCGCGAGTCTGACCGATCAGCGTGGTCGCATTGTCGCGCAACAGCTGCTTGGCGGTCGCCGGAATCCGTTTCCACGCGCCGGGGCCCTCGAGCGCGTCCATGAAGATCTGCAAGCCGCCGTCGATGTCACCCTTGGCGATCTCCTCGGCACACGCCGCGAAGCGTGCTGCCAGCGGCGAGGGGCCCGGCTTGAAATCGGGATCAAGGGTCGCATCGAGCTCGCCCCCTGGCTCGGCGAGGATCAGCTTGCGCAACAGGTCGGGCCGCCGCTGCGCGGCACGGAAGCAGATATGGCCGCCGCGGGAATGCCCCATCAGGTCGACCGGTCTGGTGTCGAAGGCCTCGATGAAGGCGATCACATCGTCGACATGCTGCGCGATCGAATAGGTGTCGCCGACGCCGTCCCAATGCGCCGGGAAGAAATGCCGCAGGCTGACCGCGATCACCCGGTGCCGGCGCGTCAGCGGGCCGAGCACCGCCGACCAGATCCGGAAGTCGCACAGCGAGCCGTGCACGCAGACCAGCGGCGGGCCCGCTCCGACATCGAGATAGGGCATGTCGAAACCGTTGACGTGGAGGCTGTGCATTTTGGGCTCGCGGAGAGGCAGGAGATGTTGTTGATTTGGCCCAAGTTCCCACGGAATTCGGGTGGATAGCAACATTCTCCAAGCCTAGATTCCGGATCGACAGCAAGCTCACGCGAGAGCTGAAGGGAACATCTGGAGCGAGCCATGACCGGCCAGCATTTTGCAATCTTCGAAACCATGATCGGCGCCTGTGGCGTCGTCTGGGGCGAGCACGGCGTTACCGGCGTGCAGCTGCCGATGGGCACCGAGGAGAAGACCCGCAAGCGGATCTTCCAGCGCGACGGCGAGGTCACCGAGGCGGCCCCGCCTGCCGAGGTGCAGCACGCGATCGACGGCATGATCGAGCTGCTCGCCGGCAAGCCGAACGACCTCGCCGACATCGTGCTCGATCTCGACGGCGTGCCGGAATTCAACCGCGGCGTCTACGACATTGCGCGGAAGATTCCGCCGGGCAAGACCATGACCTATGGCGATATCGCCAAGCAGCTCGGCGGCGTCGAGCTGTCGCGCGACGTCGGCCAGGCGCTCGGCCGCAACCCGTGCCCGATCGTGGTGCCCTGCCACCGCGTGCTGGCGGCGGGCAACAAGCCGGGCGGCTTCTCGGCCAATGGCGGCGTGGTCACCAAGCTGAAGATGCTGCAGATCGAAGGCGCGATCGTGAACCACACGCCGAGTTTGTTTGATTGAGTGGGCCGACCCTCCCTCTATAGGGCAGGGCAATCGCAGATGGAATGAACCGATTCTTCCGTGCCGTCATGGCCGGGCTTGTCCCGGCCATCCACGTCTTTTCTTCGCGTGGAAACGAAGACGTGGATGCCCGGGACAAGCCCGGGCATGACGAGTTTGTGGGAACTCCGATTGCCTCAAACGGCCATATGCGATTGCCCTACCCTCCAGGGGAGGGTGGCAGGGAGCGACTGTCGCGAGTTTGGCTCACGTCACACCGTCTCGCACACGAACCCGTTGCCCTTCCGCCTGATCTTGCCAATCGACGGCGAAGGGAAATGCGCGGGGCAGCACAGCGTGTCGGTGTCGCAATAGCGCTCCAGGAAGCCGCGCCGCGTCTTCGCGGCTTGCGTCTGGTCGACATCGAACTTCGCCGACAGCTCCGGATAATGCGTCTGGATCGGCGAGTGCATCAGATCGCCCGAAAACACCGCAGCGTCCTTGCCGCGGCCGAAGGCGAAGGCGACGTGGCCCGGCGTGTGGCCGGGCGTCGGCAGGATGCGGGCGTGGTCGCCGATCGCAAAGTCATGGCCAACGATCTCGGACCGCTTGGCCTCGACCACCGGCAGCACGCTGTCCACGAAAGGCGGGACCTCGGCCTTCGCGTTGCTCTCGGTCCAGTAGTCGAACTCGGCCTTGTCGAACACGTAGCGCGCGTTTGGAAAGGTCGGCACCCAGCGGCCGTTCTCCAGCCGCGTGTTCCAGCCGACGTGATCGACATGCAGATGCGTGCACATCACATAGTCGATGTCAGCGACCGAGAAGCCGGCTGACGCCAGACTGCGCAGATAATTGTCGTCGGTCTTCATGTTCCATTTCGGCCGCGCCGGCCGCGGCTTGTCGTTGCCGATGCAGCTGTCGATCAGGATGGTGTGGTGCGGCGTCTTCACGACATAGGACTGGAACGCCAGGATCAAGGTGTCGCTGTCGTCGAGCGCGCCGGTGGCCTGCATCCAGCCGCGGTTCTCGGCGAGCACGTCCGGCGTCAGTCCGGGCAGCATGTCGTGCGCGGGCAGGAACGTCGTCTCCTGCTCGACGATGCGATGAATGGTGAGATCGCCGGCGGCAAACTTCAGCCTCATGGTGATTCCTTGGCGTTGGTTTTCGAGCGAAGTGGAGTCCGGTTCGCGTGACGAAAACGCGAAAAATCTAGTGCGCGTCGCGCACGGCGGGAAGGATGATGTTGGCGAGGATATCCATCGCCGCAAGGCCTTCCTTCGGCTCGCCGTACCGGGCTGCCGTCGTCATCATCACAAGGTCGAGATCGCGACAATGACGGCGAGATATTGTCCGGTCGTGGTTGAGCCCGGCCGGCGATGCACAAGACCTGCGCCGGGAGGTGAGAGGCGGGGAGGCATTCGCGCGTCACATGCTCCCCGCGGTTGCCTTGGCTACGCCGCCGGCGGCGCCGAGATCTTCACCGACGGCCGCTCCAGCATTTTCTGGTAGAAGGCGTCGAGCTTGGGATAGGCCTTGCGCCAGCCGCAATCGGCGAAGCGGAAATCGGCATAGCCGAGCACGCAGACGAGGCCGATCTGCGCGATATCGAACGACGAGCCATCGAGAACATCCGGCCGGTTCTCGAACCGCGCCATGCCGGCCCAGGCCCTGTTCCAGTGATCGTCATACCAGGCCTGCCACAGCGAGCCCTGCGGCCGCACCATCTTCTCGTAGCGGCACAGCAGCATGGAATCGAGCATGCCGTTGAGCAGCGAATGATCGGTCTTCAGCTGCCAGCGCCGCGGTCCGTAGCCCGGGATCAGCCGGCCGCCGCCGAGCTCGTTGAGATATTCGACGATGACATAGGAGTCGAGGATGACGTCGCCATGGTCGAGGATCAGCACCGGCAGTTTCTTCAGCGGCGAGATCCTGGAGTATTCGTCGTTTGCCGTGCCGGGCGCGACGGTCGCCGGCACCAGCTCGATCTTGTCGATCAGGCCAAGCTCGATCGCCGCGATGCGCACCTTGCGGGCGAACGGGGAGGCGGGAGAGAAGGTGAGTTTCATTGGGGAATTCCTTGCGAAAGCTCTTTCCTCTGTCATGGCCGGGTCAAGCCCGGGCATGACGAATTCAGCAACAGCGCCTGGGCGCTTACGCCCCAACGATTTCCTGGCGCTGCTCGCCGAGGCCTTCGATGCCGAGCGTCACGACGTCGCCGACATTGAGATATTGCGGCGGCTTCATGCCGGTGCCGACGCCGGGCGGGGTGCCTGTCGTGACGATGTCGCCGGGCAGCAGCGTCATGAACTGCGAGACATAGGAGATGCACTTCGCCATCGTGAAGATCATGGTCGAGGTCGTGCCGGTCTGGCGGCGCTGGCCGTTGACGTCGAGCCACATCGACAGCTTCTGCACGTCGGCGATTTCGTCCTTGGTGGCGAGCCACGGGCCGACCGGGCCGAACGTGTCGTGCGACTTGCCCTTGGTCCACTGGCCGAGGCGCTCGATCTGGAAGTTGCGCTCGGAGACGTCGTTGCAGATGCAGTAGCCGGCGACGTGGTTCAGCGCGTCGGCCTCCGAGACGTACTTGGCGCGGGTACCGATGATGGCGGCGATCTCGACTTCCCAGTCGAGCTTGGTCGAACCGCGCGGCTTCTCGACCGGATCGTTAGGACCGGACAGCGCGGTATTGGCCTTCAGGAAGAAGATCGGCTCGGACGGGATCGGGTTGCCGGTTTCCTTGGCGTGGTCGGAATAGTTCAGGCCGATCGCGACGAATTTGGAGATGCCGGTGACGGGGGCACCGAAGCGCGGCTTGCCGGCGACGGCGGGAAGGGAGGCGGGATCGAGGGCAGCAAGCTTCTTCAGCGATTCCGGCGTGTAGGCATCGCCGGTCAGGTCCTTCAGATGGGCCGAGAGGTCGCGGAGCTGGCCGGATTTGTCGATCAGACCGGGCTTTTCCGCACCCTTTTCGCCATAACGAACAAGCTTCATGTTGATCACTCCCTACGATGTCCTGAGGATTGTTACTGGTATACCTCGACACGCTTCATGGAACAGCGCGGGCGGAAATTCAACCGCTTCACGGCCATGGCATTGCAGCCATCACCTTCCGGCGTGGCCGCCTTGAGCCGTTCCTTCGATCGCCGGTCATGATCGCGGACGGGGCGCCGCCAGCATCCGCGTGAACATCTCTTCCAGCAGCCGGCACGGTGGCCCGGGATCGCGCGTGCCCGCGACGATCGCATCGTCGGCCACGGCATGCATCCCGTCGAACACGATCAGCGCCGCGCTGCGGGCGTCCGGGAAAGCCCAGACGCCGGCTGTCCTGCCATCCTCCAGCACGGCGACGATCTGGGCGATCACGTCGTCCTTTTCCTGCGACTGGCGCTGATGATGCGGGAAGTCGTGAAACACGACATCATGCAGCTCGACATTGGCGAGATAGGTTCCGACGGCGCCGCGCAGCCAGGCCGACAGCCGTCCGGGATGATCGTGCGCGGCGCGCTCGGCGATCGCCGCCGCCACCCGGGCGAGGAAGTCCTGCGCGAAGCGCGCACGCAGCGCGATGATCACGTCGGCCTTGGTCGAGAAGTAATGGTAGAAGGTGCCCTTCGCGACGCCGGCCCGGGCGGCGATGTCGTCGATCGTGGTGGCCTCGATGCCCTTTGTGATGAAGAGGGCCGCCGCAGCCGACATCAGGTCGTCGACCCTGACCTCGGCGGGCTGGGTCCGTCTCCAGCGTTGCGCCGCGCCGCGCGTGGCTGCCGCCTGCCGCTTCCCGATCATACCGTCAGCTTCCATCCGCACCTGATATCCGATTCTTGGATCGCATGTTTAGAATGATTTTGAAATGGCTTAGATAAATTGACCGACCGTCAGTCGATAGATATTTCTGCCCCGCCGCCGTCCGGGTCCGCGCGACCCGCACGGTCTGGCGCCGTCATCATGAGGAAGCTTCCATGAAATTCTTTCGCGAGGCCGAGCCCGGCATCTTCATCGCAACCGGCCGTCTGCAGACCGAGCAGGACGGCTGCGACTGGACCGCGGAATACGGCGAGCTGCTTGCTGCAAACCGACCGCTCGCCGTGATCGTCAACGTCGACGATCAGCCGGAGGTCGCCGCCGGCAAGCCGATGGTGCTGTGGATGAAGGCGCGCAAGGCCGAGCTCGGCCGGCTGATCCGGGTCACCGTCTATATCGCCGATGACGCGGAGGAGCGCGCCGAGCTCGAGCGCAACCTTCCCGGACGGGCCAAGGCCTTGCCCTATCCGGCCGCGATCGCCGCCAGCGAGGCGGACGCGCTCTTCCTCGCGCGCGCCAGTCTGATCTAGCAGGCTGGAGTTGGGTTGAATCGATTTGGCCTCGGGCTGGCTTCACCTCTCCCCAGTGGGGAGAGGTCGATTTGCGCAGCAAATCGGGTGAGGGGGCTATAGTCCCAACGAGGGACCGTAACCCCTCACCCGGCGCTGCGCGCCGACCTCTCCCAAGGGAGAGGTAAGCCTCCGACGCCGCACCAATTCAACTTGATCTCGTCATGGGCTAGCTCACGCCTCGAGCGCGACGAACCTGAAGGCGTCGCCATCACGCCTGATGTGGCCGGCGTTGAAATGTCCGCCGATCACCAGCGTCGGCGTGTCGGCAAAGCGCGAGAACAATTCGCGCCGCGTCGCGGCCGATTGCTTCTGGTCGGAGTCCGCGGTCGACGACCAGTCGAGGTGATACATCTGGCAGGGATGATGCGCGACATCGCCGGTCAGCAGTCCTTCCTCACCGCCGGACCTGATGTGGATGCTCATATGGCCGGGGCTGTGTCCCGGCGTCGGGATCAGCGTGATCTCCTCGGTCAGGCGATGATCGCTCGGCACCAGCTCGGCCTTGCCGGCATCCGCGACCGGCTGCACCGAGTCGGCGAACACGGCGGCATGCGCGGCATCGTCGCTGTGGTCGCGCCAGTGCTCATACTCGGTCTTGCCGAACACGTAGCGCGCATTGGCGAAGGTCGGCACCCATTTGCCGCCGACGAGTTTGGTGTTCCAGCCGACATGGTCGACATGCAGATGCGTGCACAGCACGGTGTCGATGGTGTCGGGCGCAAATCCGGCCGCGGTCAGTTCTTCCAGGAACGGATCGCTGCGGTTGTTCCAGGTCGGCACGTTGCGGCCCTGCTTGTCGTTGCCGAGCCCGGTGTCGACGATGATGCGGTGCTCCGGCGTCTCCACCAGCAACGAATGGATCGACATTTTCAGCCGGCCCTCCTCATTGGCGAAATGCGGGATCAGCCAGGGCAGGCTCTGGATCTCCTCCCGGCCGGCCAGCGGCAGGATGAAGCGCGTGCTGCCGACGGTCTCGAGCTCGACGACTTTGGTGATCCTGACCTTGCCAACGGTCCAGTGCATGCGGCGTGCCCTCTGTTTTTTGTTGCTCTTGCCCGACCATGCGGGTTTCCGCGCGCCGGCGCAATGGATCAAGTCGGCGCCTCCTGCGTTACCGCCTCGTTGGACGAAGGAGTGTGCAATGCCGGAACTCGCAATCTCCCCTGAAAAGGTCGGCTTCTTGATCGAGAAGGCGCGGGAATTCGACGTCAAGGAGGGGCTCGTCGATCCCGACTCCGGCTCGAACGGCGCCGACGACGACATGATCGACGTGCTGGAGGACGACGGCAATGACCCGGTGGCGCGCGAGATCACCGGCTTCATCAACGCGCTCAGCGAGGACGAGCAGGTCGACCTCGTCGCCTTGATGCGGCTCGGCCGCGGCGACGGCACCATCGAGGAATGGGCCGATCTCCGTCGCGAGGCCGCCCGCGGACGCACCGGCCATGTCGCCAACTATCTGTTGGGCGAGCCGATGCTCGGCGATTTTCTTGCCGAAGGGCTTGACGAGTTCGGCCTCTCGCCCGGCGACGAACGCATCACGCCGATCCACTAAGCAGCCGCATTGTTCACCTGACCTCGCCCCGCAAGCACAGGGCAATCGCATATGGAATGAACCGATTCTTCCGCGCCGTCATGGCCGGGACGAGCCCGGGCATGACGAGTTTGTGGGAACTCCGATCGCCTCAAACGGCCATATGCGATTGCCCTGCCGCGTGCGGGGAGAGGGAGAAGATTAACGCGCGCAGTCGACGATCACGGTGCCGATCTTGTCGCCCTTCTCGACGGCGAGATGGGCGTCGGCGGTCTCAGCGAGCGCGAATTGCCCGGCGATATTGTGCACGCGGGTGCCCGACGCCAGCCATTGGGTGATGTCGGCCTGCGCGGCCGCGAGCAGCGGCGGCGGCAGCGCGAACAGCACCAGCGCGCGCACGGTGATGCATTTTTCCATCAATTCGCGCACCGGCAGTGTCGGCGTGCGGTTGCCGTTGGTGGCGTAGACCGCGATCGTCGAGTTCATTGCCATGATCTTCAGCGTGGTCGCGAGATTGCCGCCGAAATCGACGTCGATCACGCGGTCGACACCGCGGTTCTCGGTGAAGGCCATCGCCTTCGAGACGACGTCCTCGGTCCGGTAGTTGACGACCGTGTCGGCGCCGGCAAGCCGCGCCTCGACGTCCTTGACTTGCGAGCTCACCGTCGCGATTACGCGCGCGCCGCCCCACTTTGCCAATTGCACGGCATAGTGGCCGACTGCGCCGGCGCCGCCGGTGACCAGCACCGTCTGCCCCGAGATCGGGCCGTCCGCGAACAGCGCGCACCACGCGGTCATGCAGGGGATGCCGAGCGTCGCACCTGCCGCGAACGACACGTCCTGCGGCAACGGCGTCACCAGATAGTCCGCCAGCGTGATGTATTCGGCGGCGGTGCCGAAGGCACGGCCATTGCGCTGGCCGTTAAACAGCCAGACGCGATCACCGACCGCAAAGCGGGTGACGCCTTCGCCGATCTGGTCGATGATCCCGGCGCCGTCGCTGTTCGGGATCACGCGTGGGAATTCCATCGCGCGATAGTTGCCGCTGCGGCGGCCGACATCGGCCGGGTTGACGCCGGACGCCTCGAGGCGAACCCGGACTTCACCGGGAGCGGCGTCGGGCGTCGGCATCTCGCCGACGGTGAGTACCGTCGGCGCCGCGCCGGTTCGTTCGTACCAAACAGCCCTCACAGCGTTCCCGGGAAGGCGCCGCCATCGAGCAGCAGGTTCTGTCCGGTGATGAAACCGGCCTTGGCGCCGCACAGGAATGCGCAGGCATAGCCGAATTCGTCGGGGTGGCCGAAGCGGCCGGCGGGGTTCAGCTTGGCGCGCTCGGCCAGGACCTGCTCGGCCGAGATGCCGCGCTTCTCGGCCTCGGGCTTTGCGGTGCCGCGCAGGCGGTCGGTCTCGAACGGGCCCGGCAGCAGGCCGTTGATGGTGACGTTGTTGATCACGGTCTTGCGCGACAGGCCGGCGACAAAGCCGGTGAGGCCGGCGCGGGCGCCGTTCGACAGGCCGAGGATCTCGATCGGTGCCTTCACCGCGGCCGAAGTGATGTTGACGATGCGGCCGAACTTGCGCGCCATCATGCCGTCGACGGTGGCCTTGATCAGCTCGATCGGCGTCAGCATGTTGGCGTCGATCGCCTTGATCCAGTCGTCGCGGGTCCAGTTGCGAAAATCGCCCGGCGGCGGGCCGCCGGCGTTGTTGATCAGGATGTCCGGCTCGGGGCAGGCCTTGAGCACGGCTTCGCGTCCGGCCGCCGTCGTGATGTCGCCGACGATCTCGGTGACGGTGACGCCGGGGTGGGTTTTGCGGATTTCGTCGGCGGTCTGCTTCAGCGCCTCGGCGCCGCGCGCCGTCAGGGTGACGTGCACCCCCTCATTGGCGAGCGCGATCGCGCAGGCGCGGCCCAGTCCCTTGCTCGATGCGCAGACGATGGCACGGCGGCCTTTGATTCCAAGATCCACGGTTCACTCCCTGTGATGTCGGGTAGGTTTGTAAAGGTTTGATGGCACCAGTCTAGCGAAGCTCGGCGGCGCCGATAAGGGACGTGCAATGCATAAGTGCATGCCGGGCAGGAACAGGCGGGTGAGCACGTTGGAGCCGGGCGGGAGGCTAAAGCATGATCCGGAAAAGTGCGAAGCGGTTTTCCCTCGCGACAAACGCGGGACGCGTTTGCGCGGAGATCATGCTTAAACAAAGAGCTAAAGCGCGATGACGATTCAACCTAATCACATCGCGCTTTAGATGCGTTGCTCGCGCCGCAGCCGCTCGATCGCCATGGCGGCTTCGGGCGGCAGCGAGCGGAATCCGGCCTGTCCGGCCGCGGAGAACAGCGGCCGCAATTGCGATCCGTTGAGGAATTGCGGCTGCCTGGCGAGCGGCACCAGCTGATCGAACACCAGCACCAGCGTGGTCACGACGAGACCGACCCTGATGGCGCCGAGCAGCGCGCCGCCGAGGCGGTCGCCGATCCCGATCTCCGAGCCGATGGTGTCGTCGAGCATCGTCCGCGCCATCTTTCCGAGGATGACGCCGATCAGGAGGAAGAGGCCGAACAGCAGCACGCCATTGGGCGGAAACGGCGACGACGTCAGCGTCGCGATGTGGGGCCCGATCATCGCCAGCGCGGCGACCGCGAGCGGCATGGCGACGAGATAGGCCAGGATGGTGACCGCGCTGCGCAACAGGCCGGTCGTGAAGCCGGTCACCACCGCGAACACCAATCCGAGGATGACGGCAAGGTCGAAGAGGTTCATGGATGAGGAATTCCCTGCCCGAATCTCCCGCGATCCCCTGGTTGATCAAACCTGCTTACATCAGGGACAATTGTCGCTATCAATCGTCCGCTTCAATCCGGGAACCTGTCGATGTCCGACCTATTCGATGTCAGTAAAGAAATCATCCTCATCACCGGCGCCTCGCAGGGACTCGGGCGGCAATTCGCCCGCGTGCTGGCGGCGCATGGCGCCGCGGTGGTGCTGGCCGCGCGCCAGACCGCGAAGCTGAAAGGCCTCGAGGAGGAGATCAAGGCCAAGGGCGGCCGCGCCGCTGCGGTGCAGATGGACGTCGCGGATATCTCCGGCATTGCGAAAACGCTCGACGCCGCCGAAGCCGCGCTCGGTCCGATCACGGTCCTGATCAACAATGCCGGCATAGCGATCGAGAAACTGTCGACCGAGCAGACCGAGGCGGATTGGGACGCCGTGATCGGCGCGAATCTGAAGGGCGCCTACTTCCTCGCCACCGAACTTGCGCGGCGCATGATGGCGCGCAAGCAGCCGGGCAATATCATCAACGTCGCATCCGTGCTCGGACAGGGCGTGCTCAAGGCGGTGTCGCCCTATGCGATCTCCAAGGCCGGCATGATCCAGGGCACCAAGGCAATGGCGCTGGAGCTCGCCGGCAACAACATCCGCGTCAACGCACTGGCGCCGGGCTATATCGACACCGAGATGAACCATGATTTCTGGTCGACGCCGGCGGGCGAGCGATTGGCAAAACGGATTCCACAGCGCCGGGTCGGCGCCGAGTCCGACCTCGACGGCGCGATCATGCTGCTGGCGTCGAACGCCTCGCGCTACATGACCGGGACGGTGGTCACGGTCGATGGCGGGTTTTTGCTGAACTAGCTTTGCTGTCCGGATGAAGCCACTGTCATCGCCCGGCTTGTGCGCAATTGCGCACATGGACCGGGCGATCCAGTACGCCGCGGCCTCTCGGCTCAAGCACTGCCGTCTCTGGAATACTGGATCACCCGCATGCGCGGGTGATGACACTGAGCAAGCTGAGGGACGTTTGTACGATTTCGGAATAATGGAAAAATACCACTGAGTTGCCCGACGAGTCAAGTTGCCGTGTCCGCCGGCAGCCCCGGCTACTGTGCATGGGGTTGTTTTCGATATTTTGCCAGTGCGGCCTTACGACGGCATTTGGTTACCCCGCCCGCATCTCCGCCCTGATCATATCCGCCGCCTTCTCGCCGATCATGATGGTCGGTGCATTGGTGTTGCCGCCGATCAAGGTCGGCATGATCGAGGCGTCGACCACGCGCAGGCCTTCGAGCCCGTGCACGCGCAGCTTCGGATCGACCACCGCGAGCGGATCGGCGGTGCCCATCTTGCAGGTGCCGACCGGGTGATAGACGGTGTCGACGCGCTCGCGCAGGATGCTGCGGATGTCGTCGTCGGTGCGGACGTTGGATGTGAACACATCCTTCTGCTGCAGGGCGCGCAGTGCCGGCGCCTCCATCAGCCGCCGTGTGGTCTTGTAGCCCGCCACCATCGATTCGAGATCGTCCTCCTCGCCGAGGAAGTTCGGGTCGATCAGCGGCGCCTGCATCGGGTCACTGCCGGCCAGCGCGACGCTGCCGCGGCTCTTCGGCCGCAGCAGGCAGACATGGCAGGAAAAGCCGGTGCCGCCGTGGCGCTTGCGGCCGTGGTCGTCGACCATCGCCATGCCGAAATGCAGCTGGATGTCGGGGATGTCGAGATCGGGCCGCGTCTTCAGGAAGCCGCCGCATTCGGCGAAGTTCGAGGTGAGGGGACCGCGGCGTTCGCGTCGATACTGCATGATGGCGCGGACGAGCCGCGGCATGCCCTTCAGCGAGATGCCGGCGAAGTTCGGATTGTCCGACATGTAGCCGAAGATGAAGTCCGGATGGTCCTGCAGGTTTTGACCGACGCCGGGCAGATGATGCACGCTGGCGAGGCCGTGCCTGCCGAGCGCTGCGGCGTCGCCGACGCCCGACAGCATCAACAGCTGCGGCGACTGGAACGCGCCGGAGGCAAGCAGGACTTCGCGCCGCGCGCGGAGTTGCTTTACTTCCTTGCCCTGCCGGTATTCGACGCCGACCGCGCGCTTGCCCTCGAACAGGATGCGCGTTGCGTGCGCATTGGTCTCGACGCGCAGATTGGTGCGTCTGCCGATATGCGGATGCACATAGGCGCGCGCCGCGCTCCAGCGCTCGCCGTTGCGTTGGGTCACCTGGTAGATGCCGAGGCCCTCATGGTCCTCGGCATTGAAATCCTCGCGGATGCGGAATTGCGCCTCCTGCGCCGCCTGCAGGAAGGTCTGCTGGATCGGATTGCCGGAGCGCAGCTTGTTGACGGCGAGCGGGCCGCCCTTGCCGTGATACTCGCCGTCGAAATCGGAATTGTCTTCCGAGCGCTTGAAATAGGGCAGCACGTCGGCGAACGCCCAGCCGGTATTGCCGAGCGCGGCCCAGTGGTCGTAGTCGGCGCGATGGCCGCGGATGTAGACCATGGCGTTGATCGCCGAGGAGCCGCCGAGCCCCTTGCCGCGTGGCTGGTAGCCGATGCGGCCGTTAAGCCCCTTCTGCGGCACGGTGTTGAAGGCCCAGTTGTTGACGGTGCCCGCGACCATCAGCACCAGCGCGCCGGGCGTGGTGACGACCCAATTGTCGTTGGTGCCGCCGGCATCGAGCAGCGCCACCGACGTCGCCGCATCCTCCGACAGCCGCCCCGCCACCGCGCAGCCGCCGGAGCCTGCGCCCACCACCACGAAATCGAATGTGTCAGTCACGTTTCCCCCTGCCTTCATTATCGTCGGTCATTGCGAGCACGGCGTGATTCTTACGACAACAACCGCATCAGCTTCTCCAGCCGCGCGACCTTCGCGCCATAGGGCGGATAGAGATCGGCAAGCCGGTTGAAGCGCGAGCGGTAGAACACCGGCTTGAACTTGGTCAGCGTCTTGAATCCCCACTCGCCGTGATAGGCGCCGGTGCCGGAGGCGCCGACGCCGCCCATCGGCTGATAGGCCTGCGCGAAGTGGAACAGGCAGTCGTTGACGGTGACGCCGCCGGACACCGTGCGCGCCAGCACCGCATCGCGGGCGGCGCTGTCGGTGCCGAACCAGTACAGCGCCAGCGGGCGATCGCGGCCGTTGACGAAGGCGATCGCCTCCGCCGCATCGCGCATGCCGATGACCGGCAACAGCGGCCCGAAGATCTCCTCCTGCATCACCGTCATGTCCGGCGTCGCGTCGGCGATCACGGTCGGCGGAAATTTGCGCCTCGCCTTCCACTCGCGGTCGTTCGATGCTGCCGGCTGCATGATGATCGCGCCTTTCGCGGCGGCGTCGGCGACCAGCCGCTCGAGCCGTGCATAGTGCCGGTCCGAGACGATCGACGTGTAATCGGCGTTATTGGGATCGGTACCGAACATATGCTGCATGTGACCCTGCAGCCGCATCGCGAAGGGCTGCACCGCGGCCTGCGGCACCAGCGCGTAATCGGGCGCGATGCAGGTCTGGCCGGCATTGAGCAGCTTGCCATAGGCGATGCGCTGCGCGGCTTCGTCGATATCGGCGGAGCCGTCGACGATCACGGGCGATTTGCCGCCGAGCTCGAGCGTCACCGGCGTCAAATTGCGGGCGGCGGCTTCGGCCACCAGCCGGCCGACGCGGGTCGAGCCGGTGAAGATCAGATGATCGAACGGCAACGCGGCAAACGTCCTTGCGATTTCGTCGTCGATATCGGTGACCGCGAGCTCGGTGACGTCGAATTTCTTGGCGATCGCCTCGGTCAGCAGCTCGGCGAAGCGCGGCACCAGCTCGCTCGGCTTGATGATGGCGCGGTTGCCGGCCGCGATCGCGGCGACTGCGGGCGCCAGGGTCAGCTGCAGCGGATAATTCCACGGCGCGATGATGCCGACCACGCCGAGCGGCTGCGGCACCAGCCGGTTCCTGGCCGGCGCGAACGGCACCGCGGTCGGGACCTTTCGCGGCGTCATCCAGCCCTTGAGATGCCTGGCCGCGTGCTTGATTTCGCCGAGCACCAGCAGGGTCTCGGCAATCGCGGTCTCGACGGTGGAGCGGTGGCCGAAATCGGCCGAGATCGCCGCCTCGAATCGCGCCTCATTCTCGGTCACCGCGGCGCGCAGGCGGCGCAGCCGGTCGAGCCGTGCCTGCAATGTCGGCGCCGGCTCGCTGCGCGACAGCTCGAACTGGCGATGAAAGGCCTCCTCAAGCGCATGCAGCCCCGGACTCTTCAACGGCCGGTCCATGGCATTTCCCCCTCGGATGACGTGTTCTTGACGGATTTGTTGCGCGCCAAGCTCCGCTTTTGCGCGCGGTCTGGCAAGGCCCGGTTCCCGGCGGTAAATCCTGCCGGCAAAGCCGGCGATCTCGACGTCACAAAATCCTCAAAAACCCGCATCCGGGGCTTTCCAAACCGGCCTCACGTTGATACATACGCCCCGCACCCGACGGCTTCGGCCCGGGTCGCCTTCTCAGGAAGCCCCCGGACGGATCGATCGGCGCCGTTGAAAAGCGTTGGCCGGCCGGCTCGGGCACCCTTTCTGCAAGGCATGCAACGGTTTAACGCGGGGTGGAGCAGCCCGGTAGCTCGTCAGGCTCATAACCTGAAGGTCATAGGTTCAAATCCTATCCCCGCAACCAACGATTCTTGCGAAAGCAAGGCACTTAAAACCCCGGCTTCCGCAAGGATGTCGGGGTTTTTCTTGTTCGCGGCGAACCGAAGGATCGCAGCCAGGTCGCCGCGCAGCAGGATCGCAAGTTCGGCCTCGTTAGGCACGAGCGTCACCTGATCGACCAGCGTCCGGAACAGCTCAGCTGCCTCGGCCGTGCCGTCCGCGCTCAGTAGGCTCTCATAAAGCGCGGCCACCCGCTGGCGGTATATCTCCGCCATGTTCGGATGCAGAAGGGGCGGTGGTTCCTCAGCGTTCGCCAGCAACTCGGTCAGTTCGGCCTTGCGGGCTTCAAGACCACCAATCTTTTCCTTGAGCTGAGCGCCGGGCACACCATCCAGGATGGCTTGGATCGCTCGATCCAAGTCCCGTTGAACGCGTTCCAACTCTTTGCGCTGACTGATGATGTCTGCGCTGCGCTCAATCCGCAGCCGGTTCACCTCGCGAGTAAATTCGTCGCAGAACTCCTTGAACAGCTCGGGCTCCATCAAGTGTGTCCGGAGGCCGCTAAGCACGGAGGCTTCAAGCGCGTCTCGCCTTATGTTCAGGCGGTTTTCGCAGGTGCCCTTATTCCGCGAGGTCGCGCAGCCAAGCAGATCTTTCGAGATCATCGTATAGCCGCCACCACAACAGCCACACTTCACGAGGCCGGCAAACAGGTGCTTCGGGCGCCGCCGCTGATTCAACGGGTTGTCGCCGGGCTCAGACGCCTCATAGGCGAGTGATTTTTGGCGTGCCTTCACCGCATTCCAAACTTCCTGGTCGATGATGCGCATCTCCGGAACCTCCTGAATCACCCACTCGGATTCAGGATTGAGGCGCGACACCCGCTTTCCCGTATCCGGGTCTTTCAGATAGCGGAGCCGGTTCCAGACGAGGCGCCCGACATAAAGTTCGTTGTTAAGGATGCCGACGCCGCGCTTCGGGTTGCCATGGATCGTTGACGGCCCCCATTCGGCGTCCTGTGGTCCAGGCACGCCTTCCTTGTTCAGCTCAAAGGCAATCGCGCGGGACGACTTGCCGGCAATGTAGTCTGCAAAGATACGGCGTACGACGGCAGCTTCGGCCTCGTTGATCGTTCGATCGCCGCGGATCGGCTCGCCATTCGCCGCGAACTGCTTCACCACGTCATACCCAAAGCAGAGCCCGCCACCGGACTTGCCATCCGCGACGCGGCCGCGCAGCCCGCGGCGCGTCTTGTCGGCGAGATCCTTCAGGAAGAGGGCGTTCATCGTGCCCTTGAGGCCGACGTGCAGATGCGTCACGTCACCCTCCGACAGCGTAACGATACGCACACCGCCGAAAGCCATACGCTTGAACAGTCCAGCGATATCCTCCTGATCGCGGCTCAGACGATCCATCGCCTCTGCGAGCACGACGACGAATTTGCCGCGCATCGCATCGCTGATCAGTTCCTGAATGCCGGGACGCAACAGCGACGCGCCAGAGATTGCGCGATCGGTATAGCTATCGACTACCGTCCAGCCTTGCTTCTCGGCGTGCAGGCGGCACAGCCGCAACTGATCCTCGATTGAAGCGTCTCGCTGATTGTCTGATGAGTAGCGGGCGTAGAGCGCGACCTTCACGAGGCGACCTCCTTACTCCGGAAGGTGGTCTTGCGTCCGGCTATCAGTTTCGGCTCGAACGAAGTCCCGCGCGGCCTGTCGCGCCAGCAGTCGGACCAAATTGACGAGGCGTGGATCGGGTTTTGATGACGCAAGTGCAACCGGTTCGCGGGTCGCGTCGGCGACCACAAGAAGCTGTTCGGCTGTTGTACGTCTGGGTCGCGCCACGATCGCGTCCTTGTCCTAGCGCGGAATAACCCGCTTCGCGACAATGATGCCCAGCAACAGCGCGTCGCCAAGGTAAAAATATATTGTAAGTCAATGGCTTGTGGTGCATCGGAGCGGATGCTGGCGGGTAGCAGCGCAGCGGCGGGACGCGGGTCGACCGTCGTCGTAGCCATAATATTTTTGTGATTGCCCCCCTTGGAAGAGGGGCGTCTTGTCATGGTGGCACCCCCGCGCGGCACCCATGCCTTGGAGGGGCCCTCTTCATTTGGCGAGACCGATAACAGTTCCACCAGCCTTGCACTCCAAAGAAAATGCGGTTATATATCTGGATATAGCACGGAGGGACGCGATGAGCAACAGTGCGCAGAAGAGAGCCCTCGAGAATTATCGGTCCCGCCTGACTAAGCGTGGCATCGCGCGGTTCGAGATCCAGGCGCTCGACGCCGACCGCGATCTGCTTCGATCCCTTGCCCGGAAATTGACGGAGGACGGTCCGGAAGCCGGGCAGCTTCGCCGGACCATACGGCAGGCAGTGGCGGGTGAGCCTCCGAAAGCGGGCGGTATTCTCGCCGCGCTGCGTCGCTCACCTATGGTCGGCGCGGATCTCGACCTCAGCCGTCCGCGAGAAGAGGGGCGTGAGGTCGATCTGTGACGCGCTACCTCCTTGATACCAATATCATCAGCAACATCATAAAGCCGGAGCCGTCGGACTCGCTGCTGGCTTGGATGGGTGCTCAGAAAGACGACGACCTCTTCATTGCTTCGCTTACCGTCGCGGAAATCCGCCGAGGCATCTTAGAGAAACCGAAGGGCAAGAAGCGCAACAGCCTTGAAACTTGGTTCGCGGACCCCGAAGGTCCGCAGGCGCTGTTCGCTGGCCGCGTCTTATCGTTCGACGACAAAGCTGGCCTCGTGTGGGCGCGGCTGATGGCCAACGGCAAAGCCAAAGGCCGTTCGCGAAGCGCGCTAGACACAATCATTGCCGCAGTAGCCGAAGCCAACGAGTGCGTCGTCGTGACCGACAACGAAAAGGACTTCGAGGGCGTTCAGATCATCAACCCGCTCCGTAGCTCTGGGGGCCAGGAAGTAGGCAGATGACGATAGCTCGAAATGACGTCGCCTCGGCTTCACGGAGGTGAGATCGCGGCGCTGGTCAGTTATGCCGAGGGCTCCGTCACCAGCAAATACATCCACTCGCTCGACAAGGCCCGGATCACGGCGGCGGACACGATCACCGACCGCCTGCTGACCGAACTCACGGCGCAGCGGACGCTGGCGCTGCGCGACAAGCTCGCGATCACGCCTTCGATCGCCTTCCGATCGGTGCTGCACAAATTCTGCCTCGACGTCTCCTCCCGCTATTCCTCCTACGGACGGCGATGGAGGTCTCGGTGCGCAATGCCACCTTTCCGGTGCAGCCGCAGGGCTGAAGGACACGCCGGCGGCCAAGGCGATCAACGCGCGCCACAAGACATGGGAGGGGCGCCTGCCGAAAGACAAGGCCGATCTCTGGGACTGGCTCACCGCTCTGACGGGCGAGGAGCCGGCGCTCTTAGCGCACTGCGCCTCACTCGGCGTCAACGCGCTCCACGAGAAGGCGATCGCTACGGCGGCGGCGCCACCCCGCACACCGCTCGGGCGCGAACCGGACACCGCCACGTCGAGGTCAACGGCCCGCGATGTGATCGGCCTCAGTGATCCGCTGCTCGATAACCTGGCAACGCTTGTCTCAACGTTCGAGGAGCGTGCGCCTGCCTGAGCGCAGTGCCGCCTAGCCTCACGGCTTGCCGCAAGGAATCATAATCGGTTTCCAAGGCGCGGACGCTTCTCTCGAGGAGATTCATGGTTTCCAAGACCTACGACCACAAGGGGGCAACGCATCGCCTTCGGCCTCGTTTGTGGCCGCCACGACGCCTCCTTCAAGAAATTCGATGATGAGGCTTTCAGGTTCTGACTACATATCCCCTTCTGATCGAGGAATTTGATCAAACCGACCAAGGTGGCTTTCTGCGTGAGAAGCAGCGCGAACAGCTTCGCTGTCCAATTTTCGCGCCGATCTTGACCCCGATCCCATGTAGCAACGGCGGGAAGGTTTCTCTACCGGGCCAGGCGATTGGCTCTGGGCTGCCAGGCTGTGAGCCAGAGCGTGATGACTATTATGGGCGTCGACGAACGGGTGGAGGCGCTGATACGACGAACACTTCGGTCAGCAGCAACCCACACAGCTTATCATTGACAAGACTGCTACCGCATCAGCCGACTTGCACTGACCGCAACTGTTTCTTGCTGCGCTGCGGGCGCGCCGGTTTGCGACCGTTGGACGAGGTTGGAATCCGAGCCCCCTTGGGCGGCTGAACAAAGAGCTCGGACAAATGAACGCCGAGCGTGTCGGCTATCCGCTCAAGAAGATCAATCGTCGGGTTTTTCGACTGCCGTTCAAGACTGCTCATATAGGAGCGATCTATCCCAGCCTCGCAAGCCAATTTTTCTTGCGAGATACCTTGCTCTATGCGAATCCGACGCACATTCCAGGCCACTAGCGCGCGAGTTTTCATGTGCCACACCATGGCCTCGGCCGCGCCGTCAAACCACTGGATATAATCCAACTATTAGTTCTTCGCCAAAGTAGGCCGCCGCCGCAGATCGCTTGCCCGACCCGGCAGCCCAAGGATTGACGGCGTTCCGTTCGATGAGCGAGACAAACTGGACAAGATCGGGGTGCAGTTTGTTCATCTCTGGCGAAAGCCACGTGCCGAGATGCGATTTTCGTACTGCAGACTTGGGCGCGTCCGCTGTCGCGAACCGGGCTCTATGAGCTGCGCTTACCGAGGCCCTTACGGAAGCGGAGTCTCGGCACATGCGGGTAACGATCCCATCGCGCAAGGCATAATGTGCTCCTCGCCGGGGGCACTCGGAAAAGGGGCTCGCCTTCGGCGACCGCTATCACTGCCCCGTTCCCGGGTGCCGCTGCTAAGCCGGTCTCGTCGTTGCACTCGGACCCGCGTGTCCCTTCGGGTCACTATGCTCACGCTCTCCGGGTGCCATTTCAGAGGGCGATGCGCTGCGCACACGCCGTCCTCGCAAGAATGATCCTGGCCATTCCGGTGCTGGCCAATCGTACATCAGCAGCAGCCCGTAGCTGTGCTGATTTCCCCGAGGGCCACGCAACCGTTTATCCGCTACGTATCAAGCAGTAATAACCACGGGTTGGCGGGCTGGCGCTGTTCGGCACAATCTGTGCGGGTCTCTCGGATTGACAATTGGATCACAAAAGGAAAAGGCTCCCGTGAGGGACCTTCTAGTTACAAATGTTTCGACACGTGACAGTGTCGGCGGTCGAATACGACTTCGCCTGCTGAGAGACTCTACGTATCATTACAATCTGCTGGCGCGCAACCAAGGCGAGAATTGTGATGCCGATTGTCTTTGGACGGGACGGCCGTGTGCGGTGCCCGGCGGGATCTGCAAAAGCCAGACGCGGCTTCACAATAGGTGCGTCACGCGCTTGCGAGGGCCGCGGCCAAACTCAGCCGAGGGTTCTTCTATGGCGTGGGGGTACGTTCCCCAAACGGTTGGACAGGTTGCGATCGCGGCGGTGACGCGGAGTGGTCGAACGCGTCAGCATGTAGAGCAACACGGGGAGCAGCAGGAGGAGGCTTCAGTCGACCTTGACGAAGGGAGGGCGAGACGTTGTGGCCCGTTGTTTCTCTTGCATGCTCACACCGGCCGCGACGCCTACTCCCAGGACATACATCCATCCTTCATGAAAATCGAATAGATGCGAATTGAAAAGGGAGCTGGTCATATTCTGGATTACGACAAGTAGTCCGAGCCAGCTCCCGAACCCGCCTCCACGAAATAGCAGGAGATGGGAGATCCACATCGCATAGAGCGCAACAATCCCGATGATGCCCCATTGAACCGCAACGTTGAGGGTCTGGTTGTGCGGGTTCTTGGTCACTTGGGCGGCCAACCCGGTCTTACCGACGGCATCGCGCTCAAACAATGCCTGTGCGGAGCCGGTCCCATTGCCGAAGATGGGGGCTTCAGCGAAGAATTTCAGCGACTTTTCCCAATATTCGAGCCGCTGCCCAGTCGAGCGGACAATATTCTGCTTCGAGGACTGATATTCGATCCAGAGATCCGCGACGCGAGCGCGCAAATAGCCGGACGTGAACCAGACCGCGACGGCAACCACAACACAGGCACTAAAAAGCAGCATCGATTGGCGGCGGTTGAGATACCTTGATGCGAAGACAATGAGCAGCACCGGAAGATAGACGATGGCTGCGCGCGCTGATACGACGAACGCCATGTTCGCGAAGAAGGCGAGCATCAGTGCGGTGCATGCCGCAGCAGCCCAGTAGTTGCCCTGCCGACAGAACGAAATAGTCCACGGCGCGAGCGCGACCATGCATAGTACGAACTCCTGACTTTGATCGATATAGTTCTTGACAGGAACTCCCGCGCTCAGAGTGGTCGTCAGCTTCAGTTCGGGCTTAAACAGAACAATCCACGACAGCCCCATCAGCAGCGCACAAGATAGAACGAACGAGATGAAGATCCGGCTACCGCGCGGCGACCGCTGAAAATGGTAGATCAAAAATGGGAGTACGAGCAACTTGGCGAGAGGCTTGATGCCTATAAACGTTGCATGCCAGGAAACATCGGCCCAAAGAGTCCCGACTACCGCGATCAGGACCATCGTGAGCGGCAGCAAGCAAAACGGCCGGGTGACGAGATGGAGGAATGGACGGAAATCGGCCGACGAGGTTAGCGGGATCAAAGAGATCAACCACAGCAACAGGAAGATCGTGAAGCCGGTCGTCGACCACGGCAACATCACCGCGGACAAAACCGCGAGGACATCGGCGTACAAAAATCGCGCTCGTGGTTCGAACCAGGAGCCAACTATGAAAGATTTGGAGACCGTTGATCTGGTGGTTGTGAGCTCGATCATGTCCGAATACCGCGGCGGGGCGGGACTGAAAGCGAAATCAATGGGCCTGATGTCGGCCCGAGGCTCTTGAGGTGAGCGCGCCTCAAAATCGACCTAGTCGGCGCGTGAGGCGCTCTGTTCGCGTAGATTTGCTGATTGGATTAGAGCCTTTAGTCCTTGCTCATAACTTGAAAGCATCTTGCGCGCGTCGAGATTCCGCTCGGCGCTGCGCCGAGCGGCCTCCTTCATTCGTTGAAGAACTTCCCGATCGAGAGCAAGCTTCGTGAGCCTGTCTACAAACTCATCTATCATGCGCGGCTGACAAAGAAATCCGTTCACGCCGTCACGGACGAGTTCAGGTAAGCCCCCTACGGAAGACACAATGACCGGAACGCCCAGTGCGAGCGCCTCCAGGACGACAACCGGTCTGCCGTCGAGCCGTGAAGGCAGGACAAGCACGTCATACGATGAGACCCAGGGGCGGACATCTTCAACGTCGCCGATAAGATGAAAACGATTGCCAAGGCCTGCCGACGCGACTGCGCTCTCGATTTCTGTCCGAAGCGCTCCGGCTCCGGTCATCACAAACAAAATCGGTAAATGTGATGACTTACGGGCAATTTCGATGAAGGCCAGAGGGTCTTTCTCCTCAGACCAACGGCCCGAAAAACCGACAATGAGTTCGTCCGGCGTTGCATTCAAATACTCGATGACGGAACCGTCGCGAGGACGCGGCAGATAATCGTGCAGATCAATCCCGCTGGAGATCTGTCGGACGCGGTCTTGCGACTCTCCCGCATCGAAGAGGAACTGCAGGACCTCCTTGTTCTCCACGAAATTGACATCGATAAGATGAGCGTATTTCCTGTTGTTCTTGGTGTGACCAACCGTATTGAACAACAAGTCTGCCACTTTGATCTTCGGGAATGCGGCTCGGATCGAGGGCAGCAGGTTGTACATGAAGGCGCTCCCCGCGATCCAGACAACGTCAATCTCGCGGGAGGCGATCAGGTAGTTTACGAAATCTGGCCATCGATCCGCGGCAAGGAACCGGGGCAAATGGAAGATTTCGGCGGTCGCTTGTTCGAACCAACTCGTGGAATCCCCATGTTCGCGTCCAGCCTCGATTGAGGTTATGACCGTTACGCGCCATCCTTGTTTGGTGAGATGGGCGACAATGCCGCTAAGCAAACGCTCCGCTCCTCCTATGAGCGTAAACGGGAGCGCGAGCAGGATCACTGGGGCTGCTCTACCCTTCGAAGCGCGTCCCAGAAAGTTGGTGGCGGCATTCTCCGGACGTCTATCTGCCGCTGCAGCAAGACGCGAAGCGCGAAGCGCGGCGGGCGTGACGAGGTCTCCCAGCGCCTGGCGGATCAACTTGCGATGAACTGGCATGCCGTGAAGGTCGGTCTGGGTGCTCAGGCTAGGGCCGTGGCGCCGATACAAGAAGAGGTGATCGTTTGTCATGTTATGGATGCGAGCGCCCAGCGCTGCGAGCTGTGTCCAAAACAGCCAGTCCTCATAGACATGTCCAGTGACGGCGCGGTCGGTGTCGCGATAGCCGCCGGCCTTCTCCCAGAGGCTTCGGCGAAAAACCGCGCAGGTCAGAACATGGTTCCCTTCGAGCATGTCAGCCAGCACAGGCTCGCCAAGGATGCCGACCTTCTCATCAGAGCTTCCGAATTGCTGCATGGCGCTCGAGACAATGTCGTATCCATAGGTCTCCAGCAGGAATACCGCTTTTTCGATATATGTCGGCTTGAGCAGATCATCGGCATCGAGGCAGCAGATGTATTTTCCGCGGGCCTTGCTGATGCCGAAGTTTCGATTCGCGCCTACTTGATGAGGCTCCGTCTGGACAACGACTGTTGTCTTGGGCCGCGTCAAGGCCAATGTCTGCTCTCGGGAAAGCGGTTCGGTTGAGCCGCCCTCGACAACAATCACTTCCAGATTGTCAAAGGTTTGCGCCAGTACCGAATCGACTGCTTCGGCAACGAAATGACCGTAGTTGAATGATACGATAACGACCGAGACGAGCGGTCGGTCGCTCGGCCATGCTGCGGCTTCGTCCGCTGTCGGCTCGACAGGCTCACAAAAGCCCGTTCGCTGGTCGAAGGCCAGCCTTGGCAGCTGGATTTGAGCTGCGGCCAACTCCTCTTCGCGCAGCCTTCGCCGATTGGCGATCGTTTCGCGCAATCTTTGTCGAAGTTCAAAGTTTAAGGTCCATTTTACCAGCTTGAGCGCTTGGCGTGTCATCCGAGCCAACTGAGGAACTCTATGCCCCGCCCGCCGCAATATAGACGTTGATCTCCAGATCGTGCTGCGGAGAATGAGGTCAATCTCGGACCCCAGGGCCGATACCTGATCGGTCAGGGCTCTAACGCTCTCCTTCAGATTTGCCACTTCTAGCTCTCTTGAAATCGTTTCAGCTTGAGCGGCTCGTTCGCGGTCGGCATAGTGGGCCTCCAAGAGTGAGACGTGAGTGGAGAGGCGTGCTCGATCGGCTGTAATGGCGATATTGCTATCCGTAGCGTGCGCAAGCCGATTGGAGAGCGCATTGATATGGATGGCCAGTTCCTGCAATTTCAACTTTGTATCCTGCTCCAACTGGGAATACGCGACCGCTGCCTGATCGAGCTCGCCGGTTAGAAATGTTATGCGCGCTTCTAGTCCCTTGGACTTCTTCTCGCTCTGGAGCGCGAGTTTTGCATAACTCTCGGTCTCTTGCTTGAGGCGACCGGAGACCTGTTCAATTTGCGCGTCCAGCACCTCAGAGTGAGCCTTGCTCTCGCGGGCTAGCGCCGCATAGTTTTCGGTCTCCCGCCTGAGCTGCTCGGACAGCTCCTCTATTTGCGCCTGCAACGCTTCAGAGTGGGCGTTGCTCTCACGCGCTAGCGCAGCATGGTTGGCAGCCTCCTGGTTGAGTTGGTTGGAGAGCCGTTCTATCCGTTCTTTCAGTAGATCCGAGTTGGCAGCGCTCGTGCGCAGCAGCACCGCATAGTTTGCGGCCTCCTCCCTGAGGTGATCGGAAAGATCGCTTATCTGCGCTTCCATTGCCTCAGCCGTGGCTTTGCTCTCGTTCGCTAACGCCGAGTACTTGGCCGTGATCGCAGCGCATTCGGTACGCGCGGCGGTCAATCGCCGCAGATCACTGGTCCAGAGCTGCTCAATTCGAGTCAACAGAGGTACGTCAAGAGCCGACTGCGATAGATCAGGCAGACCCACAAGCAGATCGGGCGTACTCTGCGCTGCGTGGATCAGCATCAGCTTTTGCCGTGCAGCGCGCAGCTTGCTCTCCGTTATGCGACCCTCAGTCCCCGTTATGCGGGCAAATAACTCCTTGATGTCGTTCGTGAGCGAACCGTCGCTGAAAACGATCCCGACAAAGTTCGAGGCGAAGTCGCGGATGTAGATCTCGCCCCCTACCAGGTGAAATCCGAGTCCTTCTATTAGGAGACGTAGCGAGCTCCCCGATGGATAGAAGACATGTTCCAAGGAGCTCTCGAACCAAACTCGGTTTTGATGAGTGTCCGAGATGTAGGGCACTTCGAATAACAAGAATCCGTCCGGCTTGAGCAAGCTTAGCGCAGCTTGAACTCCGCGACGGAAGTCGCGTAGGTGCTCGAATACAGCGATGGCGGTTACGCAATCAAATTGATGCGTATGCGTTTCCGGAATGGCGGGATCTAGCAGGTCTCGGCCCAATATCTTAATATTGGATTCCGTCGCATGTGCGATCATGCGCTCATTGACCTCTATGCCATAAAGGTCAAAGGTGCTTGGGAGCCTCTTCAGAAGATTGCCGTCGGCGCAGCCGATATCGAGAATTTTTCCGCCGTCCTTAAGGCAGCAAACCAGTTCGGCCGCCCACGACAGTCCATGCTCGGCCATTAACTGGTAGTCATTGTAGCCAACAGCGCCATCGACCTTCTGCGAACCGTAGTATGCATCGTCGTAGAACGATCCAAGGTCCTCCGGTATCGCTTCAATGACGCCGAGCCCGCATTCGTCGCATCGAAGAACCGCGACATCGTCGGTGCGTGTTGCCATCAGGGTGAACGTTCGCCCCTGACAAGCATTGCATCTGAAATCCGCTGAAGGGACGTGGAGGTTCATGCAATCACCGCAGCCTTTGACCAAACAGTGCCCTGTTTTACGATCTTGATCTCGTGCCGACCGTTGCTAGCGAGGATCGAGTGTGGCGCTGCGATAGGCCGACAAGATCTCGTCGATTTGGCCGGCCGCTCTAACGCGCCCGCCGTCCAGCCATACGGCCTTCTCGCACCACGTCCTGCAGATCTGCTCGTTGTGGGAGGCCAGGACGAGAACGCTGGCATTCTCTACGAAGGATTTCAGGCGTTGTTCGGCTTTGGCGAGGAAGCCGGCGTCACCGGCGAGAATCCATTCGTCCATTAGGAGGATCTCGGGGGCGAAGCACGTGGCTACGGCAAATGTGAGCCGCGTCAGCATGCCGGACGAGTAAGTGCGTGCCGGCAATTCGAGGTAGTCGCCGAGTTCAGTGAACTGTCCGATCCCCGGAATCAGTTGGTCGATCTCGTCAGGATCGAGGCCCAACAGAAGTCCGCGAAGCTTGATATTGTCGAGCCCGCTCAGCTCCGGGTCTATTCCAAGCCCAATGTCGAACATCGGCGATATTCGCCCCGAAACGCGGACCGCGCCCGAGGCTGGCTCATGGATTCCTGCCATAACGCGTAGCAACGTCGTCTTGCCGGCTCCGTTGGCGCCCACGAGTGCCACGCGGTCGCCGACAGAGAACCTTAGCGATACGTTCCGCAAGGCCTCTACCACCAGGCGGTCATTCGCATCGCTCGCGATCCGTCCTCGCGATCCTCGATACAGAAGGCCCTTCTTCAGAGATCGCGATCCCCCACTGTAAATCGGAAAAGAGACGCTGACGTTGTCCAGTGCCAATCGTTCGATAGTTGCGTTCGTCAAAGAGGACATTCTAGACCCAATAGGAGATGCGTTCGCGGAATCGGCCAAAAAACAGCCCGACGACGACAAGATTGATCAGGGTCATCGTGATGACCACCACGTAAGTGGCGGCTGTCGGAATGTCGCCTAACAGAGGGTCTCTCACGATCTGGATCAGATGATAGAACGGGTTCCAGTCCACAATGAGCGTGCGATCCTTAAGCTGATCGGACTTCCACATGATCGGTGTGATGAAGAAGAGGATTTGGACGAGGGAGCCGATCACCTGTGGGATGTCGCGAAAGCGTGCTGAAGCCATCCCGATGAACAATGTTACCAAAGCGCCGTTGATCGTGAGGAGTACGAACCCTGGTACGGCCAGCAACGCATTGGCGCCTGGCGAGTTGTGGAAATAAGCCATCACGCCCAGGTAAATGACGAAGTTATGGGCAAAGATGATGACCTTGCTCCAGGTCCCCCGGCATACGTACAACGCGTAGGGCAATTTAATCTGCTTGATGTAGGTCTCGGAGCCAACGAACAACAAGCCGGCTTCGGTCAGGAAGCTGGAGAAATAGCCCCAAACCAGGAAGCCGACGCACAAATACGGGAGAAAATCGTCGATTCGGCTTTGAAAGATCTGCGCGTAGAGAAGCCCAAGAGAGACGATCATAATGGCCATACTGACCGTCAGCCAAAGGGGGCCGAGAACCGAACGGCGGTATCTCTGCATGATGTCATTCCAGCCAAGCCGGAGCCAGAGCCGCCGCTGGCGAGCAGCCGACGCCATATCGGCGATGGCAAGCGATGCGCGAGACTTCCGTTCATTTGAGGTTAAGCCGCTTGACGGTGTCTGCGAGCCGCTCGTGCCAATTCTCTTATTCGTCATACCGAGCGCGTCCTTGCCTGCCCCTCTTGTTGATGGCTGATCGAGCGGCATTGAACTCGTGCCGAAGACGGGCATGCGACCGAGTCGATTGCGTTTGACGGGCAACTTATCTCTCCAGACCGCGATTCGAGGCGGCGTCCATTCGGTTACTCTCCCGGTCGGTGAAATAGACTGCAACGCTGCGGAGTTGGACGATCGAGAGTCGCCGTAGGTACTTCGCGAGCGTCCAAGCGACGAGCGGAGCGTACTCCCACGCGCTGATCAGGCCCGTTCCCCACAATGAGAAATGCGTGCGCATTTCGCCCAGCTGCATGGCATGTAATCGGCCGCTCAGTCCCGTGGTGCCGAACGCCGGCTTGTCCGCTCGCGCGAGCGTTTCGTCCATTCTCACGGATCGGATGCCGGAGAGAATGTGTGCGGCCACGAACCAATAGTCTTCACACGCATAGGTCTGAGGAAAATGGTGCCTGACAGCATCTCGTCGAATAACGACTGTTGAAATAGGCGCGACGTTGGCGACCAGGATGGCGCCTCGCGTAATGCATCGTGCATTGATCGGCTCGTTGAGGGATGACCACGCGGTTCCGGCGAAACCCTTGCGATGGGAGCTGAGGAGCGGTGATCCCGGAGCCAGCATCAGCTCCATTTGAATTCGCAGCTTTTCTGGATGCCACTCGTCGTCTGCGTCGAGAAATGCCAGAAAAGGCTCCGAGCTTGCCAGGATGCCGGTATTGCGAGCGGCACCAGGACCACGGTTTCGGGGAAGCTTGATCAACTTGATCGGTTGAGCGACATACTCACTGCAAATCCTGTCAGTGGACTCGTCGCCGCTCGCGTCGTCCACTACGATTACTTCGCGTGGTTGGAGCGTCTGACACGCCACGGAGCGCAAGGCGCGCCGCAGCGCATCGCCGTCGCAGTAAGTGGGAATGATGACGGTGAGGGGGGCCGTATTCAAGGCGACACCTGCCTATTTTCAGCCTGTGCAGCAGCGAGCATCTGGCGCAAGATCGCATCGACGTCCGGAAGCGGAACCGCGATGCCAAGTTGGCTCAGACGATTGGCATCGCCGATAATGATATCGAGGTCGCTTGTGCCGCGTCGCTCTCCCTCAACTTCGTGAGTGATCGGGGCGTCTACGATCTCCATGAGGCGGTCGACGAGATGCTGAACGGTGGTGCCGACCCCCGTGCAAACGTTGATGATCTGCCCCACAGCGCGGGGAGTTTCAGCCAGGTCGACAAGTGCGCGGGCTGCATCAGCGGCGTCAACAAAATCACGCACGGCATTTAGCGGGCCGGTTCTCAACGTCTGCTCAGAGCGGGATGTCGCCGCGAGTTGGCTCGCGAAGCTTCCCAATGCCGTTGAACGGGGCGCTCCGGCGCCGATCGGATTGAAAAGCCTCGCCATGATAACCGGCAACCCACGAGCATGCGCGGCGAGACCGTGATGGGTTTGGGTCAACTTTGAAATGCCGTAGAGGCTCAGAGGTGCGCAGCGATCGGCTTCCCGAACGATGCAATCCCTATGTATGGGCCGGCCGTATTCCGCAGCGCTTCCCGCCAGAACGACCGTGGGCGGCTGGTCGACGCTCAGTGCCGCCTCAAGAAGGTGAACCGCCAGGATGACGTTAGATTGATAGATATCCTCTGGCAGGTCTGAGTGGGTCTGGCCAGCCAGATGAAGAATCATTGAAGGGCGCACGCTATCCAAGACGCCACGCAAGTCATGCCGCGTGGGCGGCCTCGGAAGTAGAATCGATAGGTCGTCGGCGGAGCCTGACGATCTGCACAATCCAACGGCCTTCACGCCCCGCCGTGTCAGCTCGCGCATGACATAGCGGCCAAGGAAGCCGCTCGCTCCGGTGACCAGTGCGACTGTCATCGCTCACTCTGCAAAAACAGTTCCCGCTTCTCTTCAAACAGCTGCTGCGCCGTTGCGTAGTCCTCCGGCCTGCCAATATCGAGCCATAGGCAATCCTGCGATCGGCAGAGGACGGATTTACCGGCTTCGATCAAAATTTGCATCAGGTGTGGCATGTCGAGGTACTTGCCGGGCACCAGATGGGGGGCAACCGAACCGCGGTTGAGGACATACAGCCCCATGCTGACCAAATGAGAGTAGGTGGGCTTTTCACGATAGCCCGTAAGCCGCATGTTGCCGTCAACCTCAACCAGGCCGAATTCGATCTTCGTGCTTCGTTTGAACACGGCAATCGAAGCGGCTGTTGGCTGCGTGCGATGCTCCTGCACCATTTTAGCTATGTTGAAGTTCGTGAGCAGGTCCCCGTTGGCGACGATAAAATCGTCGCTGAGCTTGTCGAGCGCATAGGCTAACGATCCGGCGGTCCCCAACGGCTCGTCTTCCAGTACATAGTCGATCTTCAACCCAAACTTGGAGCCATCCTCGCAGAATGCGCGGATCAGGTGATGCAAGTGATTGACAGAAAGCACCACCTCTTGAACGCCGGCGGCTTTCAATTGACGGAGCAATAGCTCGAGTACGGGCAAATCTCCGAGCGGCACAAGCGGCTTCGGAAAAGATGCGGTGAACGGCTTCAGGCGGGTACCTTTGCCGCCCGCCATAATCAGGGCTTTGGTCATATGACGAGTGTTCGCTAAATGTTGTAAAGGTTGGCGCGATATGAGCCGATATTGGCTTCGACAAAATTGATCGTGAGCTTCAGCCCCTCGTCAATCGAGGTGCCTGGCGTCCACTGCAAAAGCTGCTGGGCTTTGCCATTGTTTGAGACAAGCCGAAGGACTTCGCTCATTGCGGGGCGAATGCGCTTTGGATCTTGCACAATTTGCTTTCTCACGTTCATCAGGGATAGTATTCGCTCGGCAAAGTGGCTAACGGGGAACGTCTGGCCGGTACCGAGGTTGATTGTTTCGCCCTCGATCCCGGGCGTCGCGCCTGCCGCGAGAAATCCGGAAACCGTATCCCCCACGAAGGTCATGTCGCGCAATGTATCAAGAGCGCCGAGCTCAATGACGTCGCGCGTCAGGGCTTGGGAGATGATCGTCGGAATGAAAGCGCGGGCCGATTGCCGTGGGCCGAACGTGTTGAAGGGGCGGACGGTCACGGCGGGCGTCGAGAAGGAGCGGGAGTAGCTCTCCGCGATCTTGTCGGCGCCAATCTTGGACGCGGAATACGGTGATTGCCCCTGGAGCGGATGAGCTTCGTCAATCGTCTCGGTGATTGCGGTCCCGTAAACCTCGGAAGTCGAGGTGTGCACGACGCGCGAAACGCCGAGCTGCCGCGCAGCTTCCACGACGTTCAGAGTGCCTTCGATATTTGTTCGCACGTAGCTTCGTGGCGCGACGTATGAATACGGAATCGCGATCAAAGCGGCCAGATGAAAGACAATCTCCTGGTCGCGTACCGTCTGAGTGACGAACTCAGGGTCTTCGATGTTTCCAGCGACCACGTTGATTGAATTCTTCAGATCCGGCGACAGATGCTCAAGACTTCCCCAAGCTGGAGAAGAACTGTACCGGATCATAGCCGTCACATCAGCGCCGGCTCGCGCGAGGGCTTCTGTGAGATGGCTTCCTATGAAGCCGGCGGCGCCCGTAACGAGGACTTTTCGTTTATGATAGAATTGGTTGAGATCCATGATCGCACGGCAGTTGAACTAGAGTTGCGTTCTCACGATTTGTGATGAGGCGTGAATAGATTTCGAGGATCTTCGGAACGACGGCGTCTCTTGAGAATCGTTCATCAAACTGCTGGCGAGCCATTCGGCCCATATGGTTCCGAGAGGCCGGGTCGCGCGCGAGACGCACAATAGCCTCGGCGGCAGCCACGGGATCGTTGAGCGGCACGAGAAAACCATCAACCCCGTCCCGAACGACTGAGCGGCAGCCAGGGACATTCGTTGCGATCATCGGTATGCCGTAGCCAGCGGCCTCCATGAGCGCTCTCGGCATTCCTTCACTCTCCGACAAAAGGATCGCAATGTCGGTGCGCTCCCAGACTGTCGCGATGTCGGGAGCCTTCCCCATCCAGGCGACGCCGTCGATCGTGGTGAGTTGGTTGAGCTCGTCGACTGTATAGCTGGTCGGATTTCCCGGGTCTGGCGTCCCCCAGAGCTCCAACTCGATTTGCGGCTCCTGCGCCCGAGCGAGCGATACGGCCTCTACTACGGTCGCGAGACCCTTCGACCTGAGCATCCGTCCCAGAAATGCGACTCGGACGGGTCCGTCACCCGATCTTTTGGTCGAGCGACGGGAGCCAATCTCGATACCCCATCCACCGAAAATCACGGAATCCGCCGGATGCGGAAACTCGCGGCGATCATCTTCATTCTCAAATGAGACGAGTGCGGTTCGCCCTCGCGAGAGCCAGCAGGCTTGCAGGCGAACGAAACCTCGGGCCATTTCGGCAGCCCATCCAGCGCGTCCCCACAGCTGCCCAAGGCCTGTGAACGAGGCGAGGAGAGGATACTTCCGTCCAACCGGGCCCGATAAGCCCAACAGCACGATAGATCTTATGGAAAGCGCATGGACGAGGTCCGGCCGTTCCTCAGCCAGAATTGTGCGAAGACGCAGGATCGAACGAAGTAGAGAAACAAGCGACAAAGAGGCGCGCTCCGTCGGCATCTCCAGTAGACGGAAGTCTTCTCGTTCGATCGCATCCCGCTGGTGCCGCACAAAAGTAGCGACCATGACATCAAATCCCGCCGCTCGCGCCGCGCGGGCCGGCTCAAGGAAGTGGGTCGTGAACGTCTCGTCTTCCGGTACGATGTACAAGATCCGAGGCCGAGCCCCGGCTCGCCCAACATCCACCATACCAAACCCCACCAACCAAACCGATTTGTCACTGCAACAAAAAGTAACAATGACGAAAGGAAACAATCTAAAGTGTGCTCAACCAGTAGACTAGTGACAGAATGCGTTCGCTACCTGGGGGTAAAACTTTGTACGAAACGATCCAATGCGTGCGTGCACCCCGCAGGAGTGCTCAAATTACATCACAACCGCGCGGTTCGTACCGTTGGCCACCGCAGAGGAAATCATCAATCGGCCCAAATGGCGTGTGAAAAGCAGCGAGTAAATCCACGGAGAGCCTATGCGCGAGATGCCGCTTAAGCCCCATGTCGCCGATTCTACGCCGGTGGATGATATCGTGACGCCATACGACAAAGAATATGCGATTACATATCTGCGCATGCTGGATGCCGATGCTGAAGGTGCCGACTGGCGCGAAGTCGCCGAAATCGTCCTCGACATCGATCATGAGCGCGAGCCGATCCGCGCCAGGCAAGCGTACGAATCGCATCTCGCACGGGCGAGGTGGATGAGCAATTGCGGATACAAACTGCTGCTCAAGCATGGCTGGCCGGCATCAAACTGAGCAGAACTGTCACACGAGCGCCCGCGTGTGATGAAATTCACGAAAGAAAGGCGCTCTAGCGCTGGATTTAGACGCCAGCTGGACCAGATTGCATTAAAATATTCGTTTCTGTGGGAGATAATGATGCAATTAAGCGGATCTCATAGTGAAACCAGCATGGAGCGAGATATGACCAGTCATTCCCGACTCCTCTATCGATTCCGCATGCGCACGTATGCGGAGACAATGTTTCGGCGCAGCAGGTGCGAGAAGCAGGAAATGATCTGGCTGCAGTCCAGCCTGATGCGGCTCGGGAGCGAACTACGGCAATCTGAGCGCTGGTCCAGCGCGGCATCCAGCAGCAGGCTAGAACCGGCACGGTAGCGATGTGGCTAAACCTCTCCATACGCTGATTTAGCTTCATCTGAGGATCGCGAATTTATCCAGCATGTCCCGTTAAACCACGACAATACGTCTAGGGAACAAGCCGAACGCTCGACATAGGCTCAGCCCGCCACACCGGCACCAAGCCCAGTCAATTCGATACATTCGTTAATCCGCGCCGTGAGAGAAGACACGAGTGCCGAGTGGCAATGTCCGTTGGCTTCCGATCGGACTTGCTCCAATTTCCCAGCCGGCTCCACCCCATAGCAGGTCAACCACACCGAGGTCGCCCATACCGTCACGAACAAAAAATATGTTGGGAGTGGAATTGGTCTGCAGTGCCCCGCTTTCTCCATTGGCCTGCAGCCTCAAGAGGCACCACACATTCGCGAGCTTGGTCTCATCGCGAGCACCTAGTTCTTCGCTGATGTCGACCGCATTTGAGGGACTCCTCAAAATGTAAGTGTGCAGAGATGGATCGCCCTCGGTTTCGACTTTGATTGCGTACCGGCGCGTGAAGGTCGCGCCAAGCCATGAGATCCTGACTCGGGCAGTTGGCGTAATGTCTTCCTTGAAGTGCTCCCGCGCGACGAATGCTTCAGTCTCGAACAGTTCGCCAGCCTTCCGCTTCAACGAGCATTCGACCCTGACATCTGGCACGACTGACGGCAATTTACCGTCATCGGCCCTGCTCTCCGCCTGAGGCGCACTGACCACCCATATCAGCAAAAGACGGACGAGATACGAATTGAGCACTAAGCGGCGCACTGTCTGCGCCGCCGTCAGGTTGCACGAAATTACCGCCATGCGTTATTCCGCGATGGCTGAATCGCGGTACCTGATAGCACCTGACGAGGGGCCGAGCCGTTCAGACGGATCGCGCCCCACCTTCAGCTTCAACTGCGCTAGGTCAATAAATTCGTCCGCCTGGCGCCGAAGTTCGTCGGCGATCATGGCCGGCTGGATTGCAAAGCTGGAAACGACAGTCACGCGGACGCCACGACGCTGCACGGCTTCGACCAAGCAACGGAAGTTGCCGTCGCCGGAGAACAGGATGATCTGGTCGACGTGCTCAGCGAGCTCCATGACATCGACTGCGAGCTTGATGTCCATACTGCCCTTCGCCTTGCGGCGACCGCAGGCCTCTGCAAATTCTTTGGTCAGCTTAGTCACAACCGCGTAGCCGTTGTAGTCAAGCCAATCGAGGAGCGGCCGAACCGCTGAATATTCCTGATCCTCGACAATCGGCGTGTAATAGAACGCCCGCAACAGCGCGCCGCGGCTCTGAAATAGCTCGGGCAGGCGGTTGTAGTCGATGTCGAAGCCGAGCGCCTTCGCGGTTGCCTGGAGGTTGGGACCATCGATAAAGAGCGCGATCTTGCCGCACGGTGACATGGCTCAATTCGCGCTCTTCATCTGTGGTCTCCGATGCTTCAGAGCGGCAGCCAATGCTGTCTGCCGTGATTCGGGCATGCATACCTTGGTTCTGTGGGCTGCGCTCTAACGAACACAGTACGCATCGGACGAATGAGCCGATCTCGTTTCTCGCCTGAGTGTCTTGTCTCCGCGTCGCCCCATTAACGTTCCTAATGTCGGTGTGGTCGGGATCATCCGCGCGGTTGGCAGCTTCCATGACGATGCGCGCGCCAACGTAATTAGCTTGAAGTTTGATTGCCTCAGGCACTCTCAGGATGTCGCGGCCCCAGCTATCCGGGCGAGCGCTCTTGGCGGTCGGCCGGACCTACATCGCGAATATCGATGCCCTTCCTGTTTCAGGACAAAGACGCGCGAGCCGAAGGCCAAGAGTGAATGTTCTATTTGATTTTCGGGCGGCGAGCTATGCGTTCATTTTAGGGCCTATGCGAACCCGAACTGAAAGCAATTTGGAGCCCGTCATTCGCTGCCGCAGAAGAATTAGTTCAGAGCCATAATCATGATGACTCCGACGCAAAAACAAAAAATAAAGTGGAGAAAACGACGGGAGGATGGACAATGGAAGCCGTAAGTCGCTTGCGAGCGATGGCGTCGCTATGTCGACAGAGTGCCGCACATCATCCTGACAGAAGTTGGAAGCTGCTCGCAGAGGCCGAGTACTGGGAGCACTTGGCGGCTGCTGCGCTCTCGGATCACGTCAAGGAATGCGCCCCACCAGCGCGAACGAACGAGCGCGGCCCCAAGCCACTGCCAACGAAGAACACGCGGGAGCCTATCGCCCCCACGTAGAGCGCAGCGCCGATGCCGGTGCCCCCTTATTGTGGTCCAGGGCTCGCTAGGTGGCTTCGGCTGCAAAGGCAAATCCTAGCGCGCCACGCCAGACCGCTGAGCGGGGTACCTGACGTCAACCGGCAAACTAGAGCATGCTGTCCAACGATCGACATGAACGTCAGCGAATTTGAGCGGGCGAACGAATAGGACCACCATGTCCTCCGGCTCCAACAGCAGTGTCGCCAAGAAAGCTCGCACGAAAGCCGAGGCGGATTTTGCCACTTGGCTCATGATCGCCAAGCTCGGTGGTTTCGATGACCTTCCGACAAACGCACAGAGTTTTCTGGTTAACTATCGAACCCGCCTCGAGACGATGAGCGAGGTCGAGTCCACGGCCCTGGCCGTTCGTGAGGTCTACAGCGCTTATTACAGCGAGATGGGAGGCGTGGGCGCGGCCCCAGAACCAAAGGCTCGTAAACCAACCACAGAGGGCAAAGCCGTGCGGCTCCAAAGCGGGCCTAAGTCCCGGCCCCGTCTATCGGCTGCGCGCCAATCGACGTGGCCGATACTCCGAAGATCCCTTTCGGCAATGCTGATTCTCGCCAGCATGGTGGCCCTGATTGTCGCTTATAGATTTCTGATGCAGTAACATTTAAACCGCCCCCCGATTGCGTGCGGGAACGAAGTGCTGCTCAAAGCAACTGCCCGGCATGCGGGAGCCGATACTGGGTGATGCCGTGAAGTCGGTATTGACTAACGAAAAACTGGAGTCAGCGAGCCGATATTGGTCCGTGGATTGAAAACGAGGACGATCTCCTTGACCGGCTGGGGGTGATGCCCGCCGCTCGGAGAAAGATCAGCAGCAGCACGGGAACGCCGAGAGCGCCGCCAAACGCAGCGATGCCGGCAGCGTGTTCCCCGACCAAGGGAATAGCAGCTAACGTTGCGGGGAGAGCGATCTTCATCGGCAACGGCAGATCCGAGCTTCGATAGTTTGAAACAGCCTCTGAAACACTCTTCGCGATAGCCACGATTGCTGTCCGGGAGTTGACCAGCGAGGTCAGCTTTTTCAACTTCTCAACGGGACGCAGATCACTTGCGACGAAAGCGCGTGATTCGCTAAGCCACTGTATCGCGAGTGCCCGATCTTCCGCCCTCGTCGCGTGCTTTATCGCCGAAGCGAACCGTACCAATCAGCCACCTTCTAATGCCTTCCGTAATTGCATCGAACATAGCTGCGCCCTAAGGTGTTGAGCGCCTTTATAGCGCACCTTGCGCTTTAGCCAAGGAAATCGAAGTGAGAGCGCTGTTCGTACTGGTATGCTTGATTATTGCTCTCTCCGTTGCACACTCTGAGGACGGACGCTTCCCAATAGAGCGCGAACGCGACTTGTATGATCGCCATGAGATCCTGCAGCATCTGTTCAAGCAAATACGGTACAGATCGTACGTAGATCCATCTGGCTCAACGGGACAGGGTCTTCTCTGAAAAATATCAGTCCGGTGCGCACAAAGAGCTGGGTTGCGCGGTTTGGGAGGCGACAATGGAACGTCCACACAAGGCGGCATCGGATATGGGAGAGCGCGACAAGGCGTCTCCCCCATCAAGATTCTTGGTACGCCAGGGGGCAACGGGCTGGATGGTTTACGATCGGCAACGTAAGGGGCCAGCAATGATTGGGACCAGCTTGGCGGTCAATCTGACGAAAGAGCGAGCAACTCGCATCGAGCGAATGTTGATGGAAGGCGACGGCAAGCATTCAAGTTGAACAAAGCCTGCCGCCCGGCGCGCTCGATGATGATGATAGCATGGCTTGCCATGCATCTCCAATACGCTTGCGCTATCAGATAATCCTTAGAACCGTCGATTCCGCGTATATTTACTTCTTGCAGGCTAATTGGACTTCGCAGTGCCGTTGCCCTCGGTGCTGCTGCTTTGGCGGCGGCCCTGTCGTGATCTTCCCCCAAAAAAATGGACAGGGTTAAGCTACTTTTAGCTCCATCTCGATCGGGCTGATATAGCCGATGGCGGAGTGACGACGCGTTCGATTGTAGAAGCCTTCGATGAAGGCGAAGATGTCGCGCTGGGCTTCGGCGCGGGTCTGGTACTGGCGATGATGAACGAGCTCGGTCTTGAGCGTGTGAAAGAAGCTCTCCATCGGAGCATTGTCATAGCAGTCGCCCTTGCGGCTCATCGACGCCCTGAGGCCGGCGGATTGCATCAGCTTGCGGTAATCCGCCGAGGCATATTGAACGCCGCGATCGGAATGGTGGATCAGGCCGGCACTTGGCCGCTGCGCCGAGATCGCCATCCGCAAGGCCGCCAAGGGCAGGTCGGCGCGCAAATGTTCCGCCATCGCCCAGCCGACAATCCTACGGCTATACAGATCCATGACGGCGGCCAGATAGAGCCAGCCCTGATCGGTCTCGATGTAGGTGATATCGGCGAGCCAGATCTGGTTCGGAGCAGTGGCGATGAAGTTGCGGTCGAGCAAATTCGGGGCGATCGGCAGGTCGTGGCGGCTGTCGGTGGTCCGCACCCGGCGTGGCCGCGCCATGATGGCCCTGATGCCGTGACGCCGCATCAACCGCTCGATGCGACCACGGCTCGCCCCGCGGCCCTGCGCCTTCAACTCGACATGGATACGCGGGCTGCCATAACGCCCGCGGGTGTCGCGGTGGACCCGCCTGATGTCGTCGACGAGGTTACGATTGGCGGCAGATCGTCGGCTCTCCGGGCGCGAGCGCCAGGCATAATAGCCGGCCGGCGAGACGCCGAGCACGTCGCACAGGAGCGTCACCGGATAATCGGCGCGGCGATCTTCGATGAAGCGGAATCTCATGTCCGTGTTCCAGCAAAGATCGCGATCGACTTCCTAAGAAACAGCCGGATCGGGGTCGCCCGAAATTGCCTGTAACACGAAGCCCAGAGATTTGGCTCGGCGCTGAAGGTTAGCGAGGACACGGCCGCGATACTTCTGCTCATAGTGATCCGCGCCGGGGTCTCTGTAGTGCATACCGTGCCGGAGGGTGTTGTAGAATAAAACTGCGATCTTGCGGGCGGTCGCTGTCACCGCCTTTGACTTACCCGCACGTGAGGATAGTCGGCGATAGAATGCACCGAGCGCCGTATCGCTCCGCCCGACGGTTGTTGCTGCCAACCGCAACAGTGCGGCTGCGCGACTGGACGATCTCCGTGTGCGCGAGGACAACACCTTGCCGCCAGAGATTTTGTTGCCTGGTGCAAGGCACAGCCAGGAGGTGAAGTGCTTGGCGCTCGGCCATGCTCGCAGATCGGTGCCACACTCACCGACGAGCTTCAATGCCAGTGATGGACCCAACCCATGGATCTCAGTCAGATCGACGCCGAGCACGCCGTACAGCGCGGTCCTGACATCGAAGGTAGGCGCGTTGACCTGTTTGGTCTTGATGCGTGGCTTGGATAGCTTTCCGGTCGGCTTCGCGCCTTTATTGTTCAGTGCCGCGATCAGGACCTCGAGCTTGCGGTCGCAGTCCAGCATCTTCGCTTGGTAGACGTCGTAGAGTTCCAGCGACTGGGTCAGCGCGAAGACATGTTCGTGCCGGTCGTTGCCCACCAGTGCCGCGCGGATCGTCGCGATGGATGAATGGCATCGCACGTCCCGATAGGTTGCCAAGACGTCAGGATTCCGCTCGCCTGCAACAATCGCTCGGATAATCCGCATGCCGGTTGCGCCCGTGATATCCGTGACCACATGATGGAGCTGCAGATTCATCTCCATCAGGGCCTTCTGCATATGCTGGATATGGGCGGCGGCATATTCCACCAGCCGCTCCCGTTGGCGCAGATACGCGCGCAGGGTTGCGATCTCGGCATCAGGTCGGAAGCTGCCGCGTAACAGGCCATAGGAGTGAAGCTGGCGCAACCACGCGGCATCGCTGACATCGGTCTTGCGCCCGGGCACGTTCTTGGCGTACCGCGCATTGACCAGAATCACTTCAAACCCGCGCTGCTCCAGGATCTCGTAGACCGGGATCCAATAGACTCCGGTGGATTCCATCGCGACACTCGTCACGCCGCACGTTTTGAACCAGTCCGCCAGCTCATGCAGGTCTCGCGTGAATGTGCCGAAAGAGCGCACAGGCACGTCAGTGCAAGCGGGGTTCACCGCAGCCATGTGCATCTTTGATCCGACGTCGATAGCGGCGGCCCCGACGTTGACCGGCCTAAGTTCTGGGCGGTCGCCGACCGTCCTCTTCTTGGGCATTGCAATACTCCATTCAATGATGAGCAGGAGGGTTTGGGCTATGCCAATCGTCATCTTCCTAATCGGGATCGTCGCCAGGGCGACGTCACCACTCTCAAGTTCGCATGCACCCATGGACCATGTTTTTTAACGGGGATTGTGCCTCCAATAATCGAACGGCCGCTACCCTCCCAGCCGCCGAGGATAGCACAAGGCTGTTTCTACGCCGCGCAGGCGCGCCACTGTGCTGGACAGTTTTTTAAAATATCGCGCTCCATGCGCAGCCGCTCGTTCTCTCGCTGCAAACGCGCGATCTCTGCCGCGTGGTCCGCCGACGGCAGCGTCGCCTGCGTTGGGGGGCGCCGCGTCGCCGCCGTCGGCTCCAGCCGGGCCCCTCGCTGCTCAACCCACCGCCGCAGCACGGAATCGCGCAGGCCAAGCTCCTTGGCCACAGATCCGATCGAGCGCCCGCTCGACGCTACGAGGTCAACCGCTTGCCGCTTGTAGTCGTCCGTAAACGACCGACGTTGACGTCCTTCCATCCGACACCTCCTGGCTCTTCGAGCCTACTACAGGTGTCCATCAATTCGGAGGAGGTTCAGTCGTGCTCTCTGCACAGCAGGGCCGCTTGTCTAGGTGCTAGCTGCGCCCTTGATGTTGAGGTCAAGCTGCTTGATCAATGGCGCGGGGCGCACTTAGCGGAATCGCGTCCCAACGCCCAAGTTCTGCGGCCTTCACTGTTGAGAAACAAGCCTAGGCTGGTCGCCATCCTCGTGGCCGCGATGGCGCATTCGCGTTTCGGCTCGATCAGCGGAAGAAAAAAGGGGGCAGTTGCAGAATCGCGCTCTATCTTATTTGCCCGACTTCTGGCGCGAAGACATCGTCACAGTGCGGGCACACGTCTCTGAGCCGCGACTTTCCGCATTCTTCGCAAAAAAAACTGTTCCGCAGTTCGGGCATTTATGAATAGCATCGTCAGAGCCGCTGTTCCCGCAACGGGGACATTTTGAAAATTAGTGCGTTCTCCGCTCTTCCATCATGGCCTATGCGATCTCGCCCGATTAGTCCTGCCCGAATTGAGGTGTGCCCTACGCGCGCTGATACAATGGCAACATAGAGGGCTTCGCTCTCACCAGCACGGTACGCGACGAACGAATTATCTCGCTTCTCGCCCGAGTGTGCCCTTCCGGCTTCAAATTGGCGCGTTTCGTACGAATGGCCATGCTGTTCCGGTTGATCGAAACGCTTGACGGATACTCTCGCCATCACGACGATCGACATCGTTGGCGCTAAAGCTGCATGGGAGAATTTTCAGTGCTGGAACCGCTACTCGATCTGACCGTCGATGACATTGCGCCATCGGGTGCGAACCTGACCGTCTATGACGAGGAGCATTTGGCTACATACTGGCGGCTGCTTGACGCCGATGCTGAGGGGGCGGATTGGCGGGAAGTTGCGCGCGTTGTTCTTCACGTTGACCCTGCCCGCGAATGGGACCGGGCGCGTCGCGCTTTTGATAGTCATCTTGCCCGGGCAAAGTGGATGGCAGATTATGGATATCGACAGCTGCTCCGCGGCGGTGCGTTGGGTTAGTGCTTCGTTTGCGCTCGTCATAAGCCGGGCTCCGTGAGCGCGGTCCGGCTGATTTCCTTCAACGATCAGGGAAAGTGTGGCAGCACGTGTCCTAGCAAACCGAGGCCGAGAATGAGAAACGCTCCTGCGCAGATCTGCGCGAATCCAACGCGCGACGTATGCACGTCCACCCTTAAGGCCTCGCCGCGCCCCAGCGCCTAGCGCGGCGAACGAAAGCTGACTGCCGTTGAATACATCAAACTGTGAAAGCATTGCATTTGATGCAACGCGATCCCCTGCCGTGATGAGCGCGCCATCGTGCTATCGCACATCACGAAGTATGAAGGTGTAGGCAGGCTTGTCTTCGAAGGGCCGTTCAATCCGTAGCCGAAATCGCCTTCTCGACGTTAAAAACCTGGGCACTAGAGGGTGAATGCCGACACGATGATTGGGCCTTACGACGAGGCGCGCCGAGACTTGATGGCCGATGGATGGAACACCCATAGGAACGTTACTTGTGTCGCGAATTCAGACTCGGAGTTGTGATTCGATTGGCCAACTGAGCGAGTCGGAAGGATGGATAATAGATGCGAATTGTCGTTCCCGGGCCTTCGTGTCTACCGCGTTCGTAAATGTGCCAGTGCGCGTGGTGGCGGCTGTTGTTAGAGGGGTGGTAGCCCCCAATCCGGGGCTCAGGAGGCGCTGGTCGTGGACGCCCTGCTTGAATCCGCTTAGGGACTTTAACCCGTCAACGGAAACCTACGGGACCGCCAATAATCTCTGATTTCACTTTCGAACCAACCCTCGGCCTCAAATCGAGGGCTGACACGCGACCGAAACTTCAAATAGTGGCTGTAGTGCTTGCGTTCGAGCCACGTCGTAAAGGCGCTGAAGCTCGGATAGTGACCTTGTTTCTGCTCATAGCCTGTCTCGCCCATCCACTCCAAGGCGAGATGCCGGATCATTCGTTCCGCATCGGCTTTTTTGTGCATTGCGTTTTCCTGCCCTAACGTTCACCGGGACACCGTCGTCCTGAGGTTCTAGATTGACCCGAGCGACTTGTAGAAGCCGCCAGCAATTCCACCGATCAGATCGCCGATGGTGCTCCAATCCCTGCCACCAACGTCGGCGTTCTGAATTCGGCTCTCGATGGTGTCTCCGGTGGACAACTTCTGCCGCACAACAGCGAATCCCTTTGCGCTGAGTTGAGCTCGCGCAATGATCAAGACCGCCCCGCGTCCGGCTTCGTTAACACTGTCGCTATGGATCAGGTTTTCCTTCAGCATCCAACGAAGCACGGCTATGAAGTCTTCCTGACTGACCGGTGCGCCAAGAAACTGCTCTGCTCCGCGACTATCGATGTTGTGTACGGATAGGCCGGTAGACACAAATTTTGCAATTGCGCGGGCAACGAGTGCCATGTGCTCATCAATCACTGACCTGTTGGCGTTTTCAGTCATTTGCTCCTCTCGTGGGATGCGCCTTGTATGAAGCCGATGGCAGCACTCGTATGTGCGATCCGACAGTTTATCTCTTCGGAAGTTTCTCCGAAAGGGCCTCTAGAATCCGGACGCCGTCGCTGCCGATAACTCCCAGGAATTCACCCAAACCGAACGCCATCGACTACTGCGGAGAAATATCTACCGTGTAATTCGAACGTCGCCATAGTCATCTTCGATCGGTCGCTCATCATCGAAGTCCGTGTGAGCGAGTAGGGCGGCCAACGCCGAACAACATCATGCCGCCGATCCAGGCGAGACACGTTGCGATCAAGTATGCGGACGTTCCGACGCCAATATTGCCGGTCAGCCCGAACAGCGTGCCCGCGTTAAATAGCATTCCGACGCCACCCCAGAACCAAAAAAGCACCGTAAGCGCCCCCTCTGAAGCTGCCGTAGCTGCTTCGCAGTCTAAACGTGCGTTCCCAACTTTCTTTGCGCTTGAATCCCATCGGCGCGGCCTGTACGTCCTTTGGTGTTGATGATCGTCGCTGCGGCACGCGCCGAGATGCCACCCATAATCACTGTGGCGAGCCGCTAGAGGACTATGATCTTATCGAGAGGAAGCTGAAGTTCTGTCGCCCGTTCTTTGCGATCCGCTTTTTGGAATTCGTTCTCTCGCCGCTCCCATTCAGTAAGTTCTTTGCGAGCGGCTTCGCAGAGACGATCACGCCGTCCTAGGGTTGGTTGACTATGCTCGGTCATGGCTTACCCCCATGACGTAGATCGGGTCAATGACTGGTTTCGAGCGTGGGGCGGAGCGGGTGCTCGGTCAAGGTCTCATTTGCGCAACCGCTATTTTGCTCGCACTGTCAGATGTCTGTCCATTTCGTGCAGAGTGTCCGCGCCGGTCATGAAGACGAACTGTCAAACAATCCGAATTCTAGTCCTCGGTCCCGTGACACGCTTTTCATATCTCAAATGGGAGATGATGCGTAGCGACACGGAATGGGAGATCATCCGTAGTCAAGTAGCGCACTGCGCAGAGAACAATCACATGTTATTTAACTTGTGGCTTAGTGCCAGAATGCCCCATCCTCCGGGGGAGGCAAACTTTGTACGAGGCGGACAAAATCGTGCGCGCGCTTTGTAGGAGTGCTTAAACCGCATCATAACCGTACGCTTCGTACCACGCGCAGTGAAGGTAATTTGCTGGTGAGCTTGCCTTCGTTTGGCGCGAGGCCGATGCGTTCTTGTGCCAAACCGAATCTGGAGACTCGGCGAGGCCTTGGATGGCGCTCCAACCTTTGAGGTTGCGGAAGCTTCTGTCGATTTTATGAGATTCGTCTGCACTTCTTCAGCCAAGCGAGCATCCCCAAAGAACTCGCTGCGACCGATCTTCGCTGAAGTGTTGCCTTCCTTGGACCGCGATCATCAGCGCAATCACTGCCGGAGGCCTCGGCAATGTTGCGCTGCCTAGTCTATAGATTTATGCACTTTGCAAGCGTTTACAAAACCCGCGGATATCTGATCCGAGCGCAATTATTGCGCGACGAAAGAATTGTTCGATGAGCACGTAACTGGTCGCCGCAATGGTAAGTGAAGCTACCCAGATGCCAACGTATTGCAGCCACAGCGGGATGGGAGAGAACGCTTCGAAATTCACTGTGTACCAGCGAATGACAAGCTGGTGAAACAGATAGAGCGAATAGCTGATCTCTCCGAGGAAAATAAGTGTCCGGTGGGAAAGCGCGCGGCTGATGGCTCCGTCATAGCGCGCGAGCGACAGGATCATAGCGAGATAGAAAGGGGCCGCGCCGCCAGTCTTGATAGAATAGGCAAGGGCAGGGGGCAGGAAAGAAAAATCAGTAATGGTGAAAAACGCATTCGCGGCAAGCGTTAGAGCCAAGGCGCCGACTTGGAATGATGTTCCCTTGACCTTGCTTGTCGCGTCGCGCTTGAACCATTCGCCCGCAGCGACACCGAGTGCGAAGATCGGAAGATTGACCAGCGGGTTATAATGACCAAGCCAGTGACTATCGATGCCGGGTTCGAGCTTGCCCAGCAATAATTGAAAGCCGACCGGGATCGCCAAGGCAGCAAGCAATGTGTGAAGTACACTTCGACGCATCAACCACAGCACGCCAGGAAAGGTCGCGTAGAAGAAAATCTCTGCCGAAACTGACCAGGATGGGGCATTGTATGACCAGTAAACGGCCCTTTCGGGGATCCAGGCATGCACAAGGGCAAGATTCAGCCACAAGTTGCGAAACTCTGCAGGGGTAGTGGCCACTTGATAGCTGTATGGCCAGAAGATCAAAAACAGAAAACAAATAGCGGCAACGTGAGCTGGCCAGATGCGGGCGAAACGTGCGGTTAGGAATTGACCGAGTGAAGCCCCTCTTGCGTTGATCGATAGGACAAAGCCCGAAAGCGCGAAAAAGAACGTGACCGCCCTGCCAGATCGAATGGCCAGAAACTACCTTCCGGGAAAAGTGGCGCGACTTGCGAATGGGTCAGAACAATTGCCGCGGCGGCAAAAAACCGCGCGCCGGTCAAAGACGGAATGTTCACGGTAGAAGTCCTTGAAAATACGATCCCTGCTAGAGCACTGCCGTTTTGTCAAGCGAACCATTCGCCCGTCGCGCAACTGTTGCCGTCTAAAGCGGATATGGAGCCCCGCGTGACCCACGCCACGACGATCGCGCCATGAGCGAGGTCACGTGGCCGGAAAGGAAGGCGGTGCACGGGAGGATCAGTGGCAAGGGGCGCCTCACGTCCATGCGAGTGCTGCCACCCACCCTTAATGATCCCGACACGAAAGCTCCGAGGAACATGGTACGTTAGGAGCGAACCGAACGCGCTTCTCATCTGAGTGTGTCGTCTCCGCTTCAGATTGGAACGTTTAGTACAAGAGATCTTCGCGCGCCGTGTCCCTGAGCTGGAGCCTCTGCGCGTCCAGCTAGATAGATAACAGTCGGCGGGCCTTTGCCCTTCGTCAATTCGTCGCCTGCGAAAGCAAGGCCGCCCCACCTAACCGATTGCGCGTGAAAACTCGAGCCTCGGAGCGACTTTGCATAGAGACCCGGGCGTGTGCGAGAGCACACCGCCTCGACTGATATCAGACGGTGCGCTGGGAGCATCACACGGTAGCGTAAATAAGACCTTGACCCCGGCACCTGCTTTCCCGAACGCTCGGACCAGCAAAGCATTCTTATTGAACGAATCAACGTGTTGGGGGGCGCCACAAAAGCCGCCGCTCGATCCGGATATCGCCGATATGGCGCCGACGGATTTCGATCCTGACGCTCTACGACCATGAACATGCCGTCACCTATATGCGCCTCCTGGACGCAGATGCAGAAGACGCCGGCTAGAGAGAAGTCGCAAAGGTCGTGTTGCGCATTGATCCCGAACGCGAGCCGGAGCGCCCGTCGAGCCTACAAAACTCATTTCGCGCGGGCGAAATGGATGAGCAATAGCGAACACAGACTGCCGCTCGAACGTGGCTGGCCTGCCTCTAACTGAGCAAAATTGCCACACGAGCATGCGCGACCACCGCATCGATTTCGTCGCCTCTCACGCCTCCGTTCACGCTAATCTTACTTGCTTGGCGGCGACATTGTCCTTTCTCGCCTACGACGCTTGCTAGGTCGCGTGTCGCGAGGACACGCGCTCAGGCCCCATCTCGCATGGAGATGCTTGCGCGCATAGCTTGTCGGATACGAAGAAGCGAGCTATCCGCGGCGGGACCACCTTGGCAGGTTCTGCTGGCACCGACCTTCGGCCGCCGGCTCGTTCAATACATTGAACGCACGCCGACACCGTCGGCTGCAAGCCACAGTACCTCTCACCTGAGCTTAAACACGCGTTGTGCGCTGAGCCGTCGCTTCTCGGGCCAGGCAAGCGTCGTCGCATAGCAACCAAACAATGCGCAGCATTTGTCGTTTCCGATGCTTCAGGCACGGCCGTGCTTACCAGCTCAGTACGCAATGTACGAGCAATCTCCTTTCTCGCCTGAGGTCGTTATCTCCGCTTCGCTCCGATCCCGATATCGCTCATAGCGATTGAACCTCCTCCGAATTGATGGACACCTGTAGTAGGCTCGAAGAGCCAGGAGGTGTCGGATGGAAGGACGTCAACGTCGGTCGTTTACGGACGACTACAAGCGGCAAGCGGTTGACCTCGTAGCGTCGAGCGGGCGCTCGATCGGATCTGTGGCCAAGGAGCTTGGCCTGCGCGATTCCGTGCTGCGGCGGTGGGTTGAGCAGCGAGGGGCCCGGCTGGAGCCGACGGCGGCGACGCGGCGCCCCCCAACGCAGGCGACGCTGCCGTCGGCGGACCACGCGGCAGAGATCGCGCGTTTGCAGCGAGAGAACGAGCGGCTGCGCATGGAGCGCGATATTTTAAAAAACTGTCCAGCACAGTGGCGCGCCTGCGCGGCGTAGAAACAGCCTTGTGCTATCCTCGGCGGCTGGGAGGGTAGCGGCCGTTCGATTATTGGAGGCACAATCCCCGTTAAAAAACATGGTCCATGGGTGCATGCGAACTTGAGAGTGGTGACGTCGCCCTGGCGACGATCCCGATTAGGAAGATGACGATTGGCATAGCCCAAACCCTCCTGCTCATCATTGAATGGAGTATTGCAATGCCCAAGAAGAGGACGGTCGGCGACCGCCCAGAACTTAGGCCGGTCAACGTCGGGGCCGCCGCTATCGACGTCGGATCAAAGATGCACATGGCTGCGGTGAACCCCGCTTGCACTGACGTGCCTGTGCGCTCTTTCGGCACATTCACGCGAGACCTGCATGAGCTGGCGGACTGGTTCAAAACGTGCGGCGTGACGAGTGTCGCGATGGAATCCACCGGAGTCTATTGGATCCCGGTCTACGAGATCCTGGAGCAGCGCGGGTTTGAAGTGATTCTGGTCAATGCGCGGTACGCCAAGAACGTGCCCGGGCGCAAGACCGATGTCAGCGATGCCGCGTGGTTGCGCCAGCTTCACTCCTATGGCCTGTTACGCGGCAGCTTCCGACCTGATGCCGAGATCGCAACCCTGCGCGCGTATCTGCGCCAACGGGAGCGGCTGGTGGAATATGCCGCCGCCCATATCCAGCATATGCAGAAGGCCCTGATGGAGATGAATCTGCAGCTCCATCATGTGGTCACGGATATCACGGGCGCAACCGGCATGCGGATTATCCGAGCGATTGTTGCAGGCGAGCGGAATCCTGACGTCTTGGCAACCTATCGGGACGTGCGATGCCATTCATCCATCGCGACGATCCGCGCGGCACTGGTGGGCAACGACCGGCACGAACATGTCTTCGCGCTGACCCAGTCGCTGGAACTCTACGACGTCTACCAAGCGAAGATGCTGGACTGCGACCGCAAGCTCGAGGTCCTGATCGCGGCACTGAACAATAAAGGCGCGAAGCCGACCGGAAAGCTATCCAAGCCACGCATCAAGACCAAACAGGTCAACGCGCCTACCTTCGATGTCAGGACCGCGCTGTACGGCGTGCTCGGCGTCGATCTGACTGAGATCCATGGGTTGGGTCCATCACTGGCATTGAAGCTCGTCGGTGAGTGTGGCACCGATCTGCGAGCATGGCCGAGCGCCAAGCACTTCACCTCCTGGCTGTGCCTTGCACCAGGCAACAAAATCTCTGGCGGCAAGGTGTTGTCCTCGCGCACACGGAGATCGTCCAGTCGCGCAGCCGCACTGTTGCGGTTGGCAGCAACAACCGTCGGGCGGAGCGATACGGCGCTCGGTGCATTCTATCGCCGACTATCCTCACGTGCGGGTAAGTCAAAGGCGGTGACAGCGACCGCCCGCAAGATCGCAGTTTTATTCTACAACACCCTCCGGCACGGTATGCACTACAGAGACCCCGGCGCGGATCACTATGAGCAGAAGTATCGCGGCCGTGTCCTCGCTAACCTTCAGCGCCGAGCCAAATCTCTGGGCTTCGTGTTACAGGCAATTTCGGGCGACCCCGATCCGGCTGTTTCTTAGGAAGTCGATCGCGATCTTTGCTGGAACACGGACATGAGATTCCGCTTCATCGAAGATCGCCGCGCCGATTATCCGGTGACACTCCTGTGCGACGTGCTCGGCGTCTCGCCGGCCGGCTATTATGCCTGGCGCTCGCGCCCGGAGAGCCGACGATCTGCCGCCAATCGTGACCTCGTCGACGACATCAGGCGGGTCCACCGCGACACCCGCGGGCGTTATGGCAGCCCGCGTATCCATGTCGAGTTGAAGGCGCAGGGCCGCGGGGCGAGCCGTGGTCGCATCGAGCGGTTGATGCGGCGTCACGGCATCAGGGCCATCATGGCGCGGCCACGCCGGGTGCGGACCACCGACAGCCGCCACGACCTGCCGATCGCCCCGAATTTGCTCGACCGCAACTTCATCGCCACTGCTCCGAACCAGATCTGGCTCGCCGATATCACCTACATCGAGACCGATCAGGGCTGGCTCTATCTGGCCGCCGTCATGGGCGATGGCGGATCATTTGCGCGCCGACCTGCCCTTGGCGGCCTTGCGGATGGCGATCTCGGCGCAGCGGCCAAGTGCCGGCCTGATCCACCATTCCGATCGCGGCCCAATATGCCTCGGCGGATTACCGCAAGCTGATGCAATCCGCCGGCCTCAGGGCGTCGATGAGCCGCAAGGGCGACTGCTATGACAATGCTCCGATGGAGAGCTTCTTTCACACGCTCAAGACCGAGCTCGTTCATCATCGCCAGTACCAGACCCGCGCCGAAGCCCAGCGCGACATCTTCGCCTTCATCGAAGGCTTCTACAATCGAACGCGTCGTCACTCCGCCATCGGCTATATCAGCCCGATCGAGATGGAGCTAAAAGCAGCTTAACCCTGTCCATTTTTTTGGGGGAAGATCAGATGACCATTGGGCCGCTGCTGGATTCCGTTAGACTGCACTCTCATTCGCACCATGCAAGCTTATGCTACAAACTGGCCGGCTCGCTCCTCGCCCCCCCTTTAGAGTGAGAGGGCGGACGGGCTTCGCCGTGACGGGTTGAAGAACGGAGGAGAGGCCTCCGGCGCCTGTCGTGGAGATGACCCATGACCCAAGTCGAAGTTCTGAGCGCTGCCCGCGACCATGTCGGCGGCTACAAGATGGACGCGACCCGCGGCGAGCGCGTCCGCCGAGTATCGTCGGAATGGTTCTCGCGGCCAGCGGACGAGCGCTATCTATCCTTGTGGGACCTCTATGCCACGGTGCGTAGACGGACCGAGCGAAGCCGGACCCGAACGCTCGAGAGCGCTGCGATCCGGGTTGAGGCCGCCGCGACGATGCCGAGCGCCTCGCTCTGCTGCTATCCGGCTCCGGCGCGCCGACTCACTGGAGTTTCGGCCAACTTGTCAGCTTGGCCGAAGCCCCGGCGGCTTACCTCCGTCAGCTTCCGGCGCCCGCTCGCTGGCATCAACCTGCAGTTCGGCCTCAACTCTCATCGAGCCGAGCAGCTCAAGACGCTCGAGATAGAGGATGGTCGCGTCGAGCTTCGCGCCGCTACGGGCCCCAAATATGGCCGTTATCTAAACTGTCAAGCTGACTCTCCAGCTTTTCACTGATCCCTTCCCGTCGACGTTGAGCCTGACGCCGCCCGCAAGCGGTGGCGATCCCGTGCGCTCGCGTCGCTCCCAAGGAGCTATCACGATGTCTTCCAGGATGCAGTCCGGAGCCCGTGCCGATGTTTACACGCGCATCACCGCCGAGATCATCGCGGCAATCGAGCTAGGTGCAGGCGAGTGGCGTGCGCCGTGGTTCCACAACGGGACGAGTGTTGCCCGCCCAACCAACGTCGCTTCGGGCAAGCGCTACCGGGGCGTAAACACGGTGGCGCTCTGGGTCGCAGCCACGGCCAGCCATTACAGCGATGGCCTGTGGGGCACCTATCGGCAATGGCGGCACGCTGGCGCGCAGGTGCGCAAGGGCGAACGCGCTACCACTGTTGTGCTATGGAAGCAGGTCGCTCCATCCGAGCCGGCTGACGACGATGACGGTGATAATGGCGGCCACCGGCGGATGTTTGCTCGAGCATTCTCGGTGTTCAACGTCGCTCAGGTGGACGGATACGAGCGCCCTCCGACGAACGTCCTTCCAGAGAGCGAGCGCCTGGCGCATGCGGAAGCTTTCATCGCCAACCTCGGGATCAAGACTGTATTCGGCGGATCCGAGGCTTACTATCTCCCGTCATCGGACACGGTATTCATGCCGGACTTCGCGTCCTTCCGCGATGCCGCTTCATTCTATGCTGTCTGGCTGCATGAGGACGGCCATGCCTCAGGGGCAAAGCACCGGCTTGACCGCGATCTGTCGGATCGGTTCGGCTCGGCTGCCTATGCCGCCGAGGAATGTTGCGTGGAGATTCTCAGCGGGCTTGTCCTTGCTGATTTGGGCATAGCCCATTATCCGCGTCCCGATCACGCAGCGTATATTGCGTCGTGGATCGAAGTGTTGAAGGACGATCCTCGGGCTATCTTTACTGCCGCCGGCAAGGCGCAGCAGGCCGCCGACTGGATGCACGCGCAGCAGCCCCGTATCTGCTGAGGAGCGTCAGACTTCATCCGCAGTCCCCGACGAGACGGATGCATACCACTCTCATTTTCCTCTTGTCGCTGGCACGTTGTAGCAGGGCGCGGACCTGAAGATGCTGGGCGATCACGTTCTCCAGCTGGAAGTCCGCGCGAAGAAGCTGTTCGACCGCGCAGCCTGAAACCCGGAAAGCCGGAGATGCGCAACGGCGTGTCTCCGGCTTCGTGCCATTCCGCTTTTTCTGATCGTCGGGTTGCGGCGCTGCCTTGAGAGGAAGAGGGCGGCGCTGCGCTTCGTGACGGCTTGGAGGCCCAGAGAGAGCCTTTGGGTCGGGCCGTCGCGGAGTATCACCCATGGCTACTGCCGTTCGGAAGATCACCCTGTCGTCCTCGCGCGACATTCCCTTCAACAAGCTGGTGCTTAGCCAGTCAAACGTACGGCGTGAGAAGGCCGGCGTCTCCATCGAGGAGCTGGCCGAGGACATCGCCCGCCGTACCTTGCTCCAGAGCCTCAACGTCCGGCCGGTCCTCGACGCCGAAGGCGCCGAGACCGGCATGTTCGAGATCCCGGCCGGAGGACGTCGCTATCGGGCACTGCAGCTGCTGGTGAAGCAGAAGCGCCTGGCCAAGACCGCGTCGGTACCTTGCGTCGTGCGCGATCCGGCGACCGACGTTCTCGCCGAGGACGATTCGCTCGCCGAGAACATCCAGCGTGCGCCGCTGCATCCGCTCGACCAGTTTCGTGCCTTCCACGCTTTGCGCGAGAAGGGGCAGTCCGAGGAGGACATCGCGGCTGCCTTCTTCACGTCAGTCAACGTCGTGAAGCAGCGCCTGCGCCTCGCCTCGGTTTCGCCCGCGCTGCTCAACGTCTATGCCGAGGACGGCATGTCGCTCGAGCAGTTGATGGCCTTCACCGTCACCGCCGATCACGGCCGTCAGGAGCAGGTTTGGCAGGCTATCTCCGGCTCTTGGCACAAGGAGCCCTATCAGATTCGCCGCATGTTGACGGAGAAGACCGTGCGCGCGTCCGACCGGCGAGCCGTGTTTGTCGGCCTCGACACCTACGAGGCGGCCGGGGGCATGGTGCTGCGCGACCTGTTCCAGTCCGACGACGGCGGCTGGCTCGAGGACGTCGCTCTGCTCGACCGTCTGGTCACCGAGAAGTTGAAGGCGGAAGCGGAAACGATCGCCGCTGAAGGTTGGAAGTGGATCGAGGTCGCGATCGACTTCCCCTACGGCCATACGCGTGGTTTGCGCGAGCTGGATGGCGTATCCACCGGTCTCACCCCCGAAGAGCAGACGACCATCGAGGCGCTCAAGGCCGAATTTGCCAGGCTCGAGGCCGAGCATGACGGCGCGGACGAGCTGCCCGACGAGGTCGACCAGCGTCTTGGCGAAATTGAGACGGCTCTCGCCGCCTTCGACGACCGACCCATCGTCTATCAGCCGGCCGACATCGCCCGCGCGGGTGTGTTCGTCGGCATCGACGCCGAAGGCACGCTCTTGGTTGATCGCGGTTACGTCCGGCCTGAGGACGAGCTGCCCGTGGCCGAGCCAGAGCAGAACAGCGATGGCGAACCCGCCGCCGCAGCCCTGGACGGCGCCGAACCATTGGCACCGGCTATCCAGCGCGCCGTCATCATCGTCGGCGGGCAGCATGCGGAGGCCGAGGATGACGATGATGATGCGGTGAAGCCGCTACCGGACCGCCTGCTCACCGAGCTCACAGCGGAGCGGACTTTAGTGCTGCGCGACAAGTTGGCGAGCACGCCTTCAGTCGCCTTCCGGGCCGTGCTGCACAAATTCTGCCTCGACGTCTTCTCCCGCCGGTTCAGGCGCAAGGGCTGAACGACACGCCGGCGGCCAAGGCGATCGACGCGCGCCACAGGACGTGGGAGGAGCGTCTGCCCAAAGACAAAGCCGATCTCTGGGACTGGCTCAACGGCCTGACGGGCGACGAGCAGGCGGCGCTCCTTGCGCACTGCGCCTCCTTCGGCGTCAACGCGCTCTACGAGAAGGGCGACCGCTACGGTGGCGGCGCCACGCCGCACATCGTCGAGCAGCGGATCACCGAGGCCGATCGCATCGCGAGGGCCGTCGATCTCGACATGGTGGAATCCGGGTGGCGCCCGACCGTCGAGAATTATCTCGGCCGGGTTCCGAAGCGCCGCATCCTGGAGGCGGTGCGCGAAGGCGCCGGCGAGCAGGCCGCCCAGCTCATCGAGCATCTGAAGAAGGGTGACATGGCCAAGGAGGCCGAACGCCTCCTGGCCGACACCGGCTGGTTGCCCGAGCCACTGCGAATGACCGGCACCGACCAGGTGGCGACCGTCGATGCCGCGGAGGACGGGGGCGATGGCGCGATGCTGCCGGAATTCCTCGCCGGCGACGACGAGGAAACTCCGGCCGATGAAGCGGACGAGCCGCCCATGATCGCGGCCGAATAGCTCGACCACGCGGGATGGCTTCGGTCATCCCGCGTTTTTTCACTGCCATTCACCCCAAAGCCTGGCGCGAGCCGTGCTTTTGCATTCTGGAGGCTATCGTGCCCTTCTTCACCATCGAGACGACCTATCATTTGCCGATCTATCGGCAGCGAACCTACGAAGCCGAAACGCTCGACCAGGCCTGCGATCTTGCGATCGCCGACGAGAGCTGGGACGACGACAAGTCGGACGTTGAATCGTCCGGCGAGACCTATGTTACCGGTGCCTGGGAAGGCCGCGACGCCGCCTATAGCGGCCCGCGCCTGCCGTTTCCCTCACGTTTCGGCGAGCAGGTCCAGCGCAAGGCCGGCCATTTCGAGGTGCTGCTCGGTCTGCTCAAGATACTCACCCACCCGCCGGAACCAGGCACAGTGGATGTCGAGCTTTGGCGCCGGCGGGCGGACGCCGCCATCGTGAAGGCCGAGGCCATTCTCGCGGGCGAAAATGATCCGATCGAGGGAGCTGCGTCGTGACGAAATACATCGTCACTATCGTCGAAGGCGAGGCGAGCTACCTCGCGGAAGCGGTCACCGCCGCCGCCGACCGTCGGGGGTCGCCGTCTCGGCAATTCGGATACTGAGGAACGCTCTGTGCGCGGCGCGCCGCCATCCGGTGGGGCGCCGTTTCTCATGTCGGGCACGGCCGTGATGCTGAGAGGGAGAGGACGGCCCGGGACGGGTTTGAGCCGGTGCGGTCAGAGAGAGCGCCGATCGGCTCGCCCGTTCCCGCTCTCCTGAAGGCTTCCTCCATGACTGACCTTTCCCCGATCGCGGCCGACCAGCTCGCGCCGATCCCGCCTGTTCGCGCTTCCGAGAGCGCAATCATCGCTGCGGCTGAACGGCTCATCCCGCATCTCGATCGCGGCCAACGCATCGACGCCGCAATCCTGCGCGCCGCGATGGAAGTGGCTTTCGGCGCATCCGATGCGACGGGCGCCTGGGACTGGAAGATGGCCTATGACGCTTGCGAGGTCACCACCGTTCTGTTCCTGCGCAAATATGGAAAGGCGCTTTTCCGCAAAGCGAACTCTACGGCTTCACGACTTTCCGCTTTGGACAAGATCGCGGGGCTTCTGCCGACCCACACGCGCCGCTCTGCCGAGAGCGAGACTTTTCAGCAATACTCGACGCCGATCCCGCTCGGCCTGGCAGCGCTCACCGCGGCTGCCATCACGGCGGCGGATCGCGTGCTGGAGCCGTCCGCAGGCACCGGGCTGCTTGCCATCCTCGCCGACATTGCCGGCAGCGGGCTCGTGCTGAACGAACTGGCCGAGAGCCGGGCTACGTTGCTCTCTTCCCTCTTTCCGGCCAGTTCCGTCACGCGCTTCGACGCGGCCCAGATCGACGATCACCTCGATCCCGCGGTGGTCCCAAGCGTCGTGTTGATGAACCCGCCGTTCTCGGCGATGGCGAACGTTTCCGGCCGCATGGCCGACACGGCGTACCGTCATATCGCCTCGGCGCTGGCGCGTCTCGCCGATGGCGGCCGGCTGGTCACAATCACCGGCGCCAACTTCTCACCCGAAGCCTCAGCCTGGTGCGACGCCTTCGCCCGATTGCAGGAGCGCGGCCGCGTGGTGTTCACAGCTGCGATCGCCGGTGCGGTCTACGCTAGGCACGGCACCACGATCGAGACGCGCCTCACCGTCATTGACAAGGTGCCTGCCGATGACCCGAACGCGTTCCCGGCGTCGCCGGGAATGGCGCCCGACGTCGCGACGCTGCTCCGCTGCATCGGCGAATACGTTCCACCTCGCCTGAGCGTGGCGTCAACCAGCGCGCGTCCCATGTCAGCGTCGACAGCGCCTCGCACTGTGCGCAGTTATCTGGGGCGGGCCGCTGCACAGTCGGTCAAGGCCCCGGTTGCCGATCCCGAAGCCGTCGACCTCGCTTATGAGGCGACAGATTGGGCGCCGCCCGAGGGCGCGCGCCTCAGCGACGCCATCTACGAAGAATACCGGCTCCAATCGATCCGGATCCACGGTGCGCAGCCGCACCCGACCAAGCTGGTGCAGTCGGCCGCGATGGCCTCGGTCGCGCCGCCGAAGCCGAGCTATCGGCCACGGCTGCCGGCAAACCTCGTCAGCGATGGCATTCTGTCCGACGCCCAGCTTGAGACGGTCATCTATGCTGGCGAGGCGCATGGTAACTATCTCGCTGGCGCCTGGACGGTAGACGAGACCTTCGACCTCGTCGCGGCCGCCCGCGACGACGCACCGAACGCCGTCCGCTTCCGTCGCGGCTTCATGCTCGGTGACGGGACCGGCGCCGGCAAGGGTCGCCAGTCCGCCGGCATCATTCTCGACAACTGGCTGCACGGCCGGCGCAAGGCGGTCTGGATCTCGAAGTCCGACAAGCTGCTCGAGGACGCGCAGCGCGACTGGTCGGCGCTCGGCATGGAGCGTCTGTTGGTCACGCCGCTCTCGCGCTTCCCTCAAGGGTACGACATCCGGTTGGCCGAGGGCGTCCTATTTTTAACCTACGCTGCGGTCCGACGACCGCGGCGAGAAGCTTTCGCGCGTCCGGCAGATTGTTCAATGGTTGGGCTCCGACTTCGACGGCGTCATCATTTTCGACGAGAGCCATGCCATGCAGAATGCCGGTGGCGGCAAGGGCGAGCGGGGCGATGTCGCGCCCTCGCAGCAGGGGCGTGCAGGCTTGCGTCTTCAGCATGCGCTGCCCAATGCCCGCGTCGTCTATGTCTCGGCGACCGGCGCCACCACCGTCCACAATCTCGCCTACGCCCAGCGCCTCGGGCTGTGGGGCGGCGAGGATTTTCCGTTCGCCACCCGCGCCGAGTTCGTCGAGGCGATCGAGGAGGGCGGCGTCGCGGCGATGGAGGTGCTCTCTCGCGATCTTCGCTCGCTCGGTCTCTACACCGCCCGCTCGCTTTCCTACGACGGCGTCGAGTATGAACTGGTCGAGCACCAGCTCTCCGACGAGCAGCGCCGGATCTATGATGCCTACGCCGCTGCCTTCAGCGTCATCCACAATCACCTCGACGCGGCAATGCAGGCCGCCAACATTACCGGTGAGAACGGCACGCTCAACCGCCAGGCGAAGTCGGCCGCGCGCTCGGCCTTCGAATCGGCCAAGCAGCGCTTCTTCGGTCATCTGCTCACCAGCATGAAGACGCCGACCCTGGTCCGCTCCATCGAGCGGGACTTGGCCGAGGGCCATGCCGCGGTGATTCAGATCGTCTCGACCGGCGAGGCGCTGATGGAGCGGCGGCTCGCCGAGATCCCACCTGAGGAATGGAACGACGTGCGCGTGGACATCACGCCGCGCGAGTACGTGCTGGATTACCTCGCTCACTCCTTCCCAGTGCAGCTCTATGAGCCCTTCACCGACGCCGAAGGCAATCTTTCGTCCCGGCCCGTCTTCCGCGACGGCCAACCGGTCGAGAGCCGCGAGGCCGTCGCCCGCCGCAATGAGCTGATCGAGCGGCTCGCTTCGCTTCCGCCCGTTCCCGGCGCGCTCGACCAGATCGTGCAGCGGTTCGGGACGGACCTCGTGGCGGAAGTGACCGGCCGTTCGCGGCGCGTGGTGCGTAGGGGTGACCGCCTTGCCGTCGAGAACCGTGCCGCCTCCGCCAATCTCGCAGAGACCGCCGCCTTCATGGATGACTTCAAGCGCATCCTCGTCTTCTCGGAAGCCGGCGGCACGGGTCGCAGCTACCACGCCGAGCTCTCGGCGCGCAATCGCCGGCTTCGTGTCCATTATTTGCTCGAGCCGGGCTGGAAGGCCGATGCCGCGATCCAGGGGCTTGGTCGAACGAACCGCACCAACCAGGCGCAGCCGCCGCTGTTCCGCCCCATTGCGACCGACGTCAAGGCGGAGAAGCGCTTCCTTTCGACCATTGCGCGCCGGCTCGACACGCTGGGTGCCATCACGCGCGGCCAGCGCCAGACCGGCGGCCAGGGTCTATTCCGGCCCGAGGACAATCTTGAGAGCCACTACGCCCGAGACGCGCTGCGCCAGCTCTATCTGCTGCTCGTGCGCGGCAAGGTCGAAGGCTGTTCGCTCCAGACCTTCGAGGACGCCACAGGCTTGAAGCTCATGGATGCGAACGGCATCAAGGACGAGCTGCCACCGATCACGACGTTCCTGAACCGGCTGCTCGCGCTCACCATCGACCTGCAAGGCTTGCTGTTCACGGCCTTCGAACAGTTGCTGAACGCCAAGGTCGAGGGCGCTATCGCCCGCGGCGTCTATGATGTTGGGCTGGAGACATTGCAGGCAGAAAGCTTCGTCGTCACCGACCGGCATCCGATCTACACGCACCCCGTCACCGGCGCCGAAACCCGGCTGCTCACGATCACCGAACGCCGGCGCAATCATCCCATGACGCTTGATCAAGCGCTCGATTATCTCGCCGATCCTCGGGCGGTGCTGCTGGTCAACGAGCGCTCGGGGCGTGCCGCCGTGCAGATTCCGGCGCCAAGCTTCATGCTCGATGACGGCGAGATCGAACGCCGCGTGCGGCTGATCCGCCCCATGGAGCACCATCACGCTTCGATAAAGATGATGGACGAGAGCCACTGGCAGCCTGCGGATCGCGAGACGTTCGCCGCAGCATGGAACGGCGAAGTCGTCGACGTTCCCGAGCTCGCTGAGAGCACGCTCCACATCGTCGCAGGTCTGCTGCTGCCGATCTGGAAGCGGTTGCCGAACGAGTCGACGCGGGTCCATCGTCTCCAGACCGACGAGGGCGAGCGCATCATCGGTCGCAGGGTCCCGCCAGCCTGGGCGGCGAACGCTTGCGCGACCGGCGCCAGCAACTTGACGCCACACGAAGCGTTCTCGGCGCTGATGGAGGGGCGCACCGTGCTCGACCTCGCCGAGGACCTGCAGCTCCGTCGTGTCCGCGTGATGAGCGTCCATCGCATCGAGCTGTCGGGCTTCACCGATGCGATGCGCGATCGGCTCCGCGCCTACGGCCTCTTCAGCGAGATCATCTCGTGGAAGCTGCGTATGTTCGTGCCATCAGATGCGACCGGCGTCGCGGTGTTGGCGAAGGTGCTCGACCACTATCCGCTCAAGCGCATTGGCGAGCGGGAGGCCGCCTGATGACCGGCGACGCCGCCTCCGAACTGGCCCGCCGTCTCGCGCGTGACGCCGAGGCGGTGTGCCGCCATTACCTGTCCAACGGAAGGCGGAAGGGCCGCTACTGGACAGTGGGCGACGTCCGCAATACGCCCGGCAGGTCGATGTTCGTCCGGCTCAGCGGGCCGGAATCCGGACCCGGCGCCGCCGGCCATTGGCGAGATGCCGCCTCGGCCGAATTTGGCGATCTCCTCGACGTGATCCGCGAGAGCTGCGGTTTCACTCACTTTCGCGACGTCGCCAATGAGGCACGACGCTTTCTAAGTCTGCCGCGTCCAGAACCGGAGCCAGAGCCAAATCGCCTCCGGTCGAGAAAATCGCCCGCGCCCCTCGGATCGCCAGAGGCGTCGCGGCGGCTCTTCGGCGTGTCGCGGTCGATCGCAGGCACACTCGTAGAAGCGTATCTCCGCAATCGCGGCATTACGGCTTTGCACGAAACCGGAGGTCTGCGCTTTCACCCGCGTTGCTACTACAGGCCCGACGACCACAGCGCGACCGAGACCTGGCCGGCGATGATCGCCGCCGTCACCGATCTCTGCGGCCACCTGACCGGCGCGCATCGCACCTGGCTTGACCCCGGAGGCTTCAACGAGACGACGCTCGGCAAGGCGCCGATCGACGCGCCGAAACGGGCGATGGGCGACCTGCTTGGTCACGCCGTTCGATTTGGCGTAGCTGGTGAAGTCATGGCGGCCGGCGAGGGCATCGAGACGATGCTGTCGCTCCGATGCGTCTTGCCGACCATGCCGATGGTCGCAGCCCTCTCGGCGGCGCATCTCTCAGCCATCCTTTTCCCGGAAACGCTGCGCCGGCTCTACATCGCCCGGGACGACGATCCTGCCGGTGACGGCGCCATGGCGACCTTGATCAATCGGGGGCAGGAGGCCGGGATCGAGGTAATCGTGCTCTCGCCACCGCTAGGCGACTTCAACGAGGATCTTCGCCTGCTCGGAATTGACGCCCTTCGGGCCGCGAGCCGCGTGCAGATCGCGGCGCAGGACATCGCGCCGCTTTATTGAGCTGGCGGCATAGCCGGAACGGGGATGAGGTGCGACGCAGCCGCTCCGTTATCGCGAGGCCGGTGGTCCTGCTTCCCCTCGGCGCCGGAGAGGACCGCACCCACGGCCTTCTGAGAGGGCGATCGGGCGGCAAGCGGCTCGGACCGGCAACCTCGTGGGCCGACTATTTTCCGTCGGCGGCAGAGCCGCCTTTACATCGCGAGGCAAAATAGTCGGCCCCCTTCGGTCCTCCGCTACCGCTCCCGCCCACAGCTCGCGCTGCGGGTGCAAGTCCGTTCCGCCCGCCGCTTTCGTCGCCATGAAGGCCGCGATGGGCGCGGTCGATCCGACGAGGGAAAGCCGCAATGACCACCGACCACAACGACGATTTCGAGCCGCACCACGGCTCATCCCCGACCGACCAGGTCCTCCAGGAACTCCAGCTCTATGGCTACCGTCCCTTCCACGATGAGCCCGATCCCCGGCAGCTCCCAGAGGCGCGAGTCCTCGCCGGCAGCATCGCCGACATCTTCGATGCCCTCGTGGTGGCGCTGTCCGATACCCGTCTTGAGCCCGACCTCGGAGACCTGCTCTGGTCGACAGTGAACGTCTTCCATCGTGCCATCGACAGGATCGAGCGCGAGCTCGACGACAACGAGCTGGCGCAGCAGCGGTCGCAGCGGGAGCAGGATGGCAGCGAGATCAAATCCGTCGAGCTGGAACGACTGACAGCGGAGGGGCAGACGCTGATCGAGAGACGCAACGCCTTCGAGCTGATGCGCGACCAGGCCGCCGATGGGTTCGAACGCCACACCCGCTCAAGCTGGCGGCCGCGAAACGGCTCGAAGGTCAACCACCGCAATCTAACCTCCGCGATGATCGACAGCCGCGACTTCCTGGCCGCGAGGAAGCGTGCCGACAATCAGGTGCTCATGCCGCCCGGACCGAAAGTCGCGCTGACCGGCGGTCTCGACTTCAACGATCACCGGTTGATCTGGGCCAAACTGGACCAGGTGCACGCCAAGCATGCGGACATGGTGCTGCTGCACGGCGGATCGCCCAAGGGCGCCGAGTTGATCGCCGCCAAGTGGGCCGACAACCGCAAGGTTCCGCAGATCGCCTTCAGGCCCGACTGGACCAAGCATGCCAAGGCCGCTCCGTTCAAACGCAACGATGCGATCCTCAACGAGCTGCCGATCGGGGTGATGCATTTCCCGGGCACGGGAATTCAGGACAACCTTGCCGACAAGGCAAAGAAGCTCGGCATCCCGGTCTGGAGGTTCGGCGGCGCATAGGCGCCGCTCTCGCTTCTATGCGTGATACATGAAACCGGAAAGCCGGATGGCCGGCTTTCCGCAACGCCGCTTTTCAGTCCGGCTCACCCGTTACGGCGATCCGCGCCACACGGGCATAGTGCGCCAACTCCGCATCGTTCTCGATCAGATCGTCGAGCAGGGCCTTCATGTCGCTCTGGTCAGACACCGATTGAAGCGGCCCCGGCTGCCGCTCGATCGCCAGCACTGCAATGGCGAGCGCCTTCTTCACCAGATGCAGGTCGCGCTCCGTGAATTCCGCCATGGCGCCTCTCTCCATCATGCCAAGTCGCAATGCACTTTAACCGATCAGCCAACGGCTGATGAAGGCAACGATATGCGCCGATGCAGCAGGTTGCGAGACACGTCTCCTGCCGGCGGGCGCCACCCCGCGTCTATCGGCGCTGATCCTTGGTCGGACCGAGAGGCCTGACGCCATCAACCCACAAGGGGTCGGCTTACGCGTGAGCGTGCCGCCGCTCCGTCTTCGTCTGCGCGGTGATTGCGGCCCTCGGCCCGACACATCGGGCGCCTGTCGCGCGGGGATGGTCCCCGCCTCAGCACAGGAGCCGGATCAATGTCTCAAGCCCTCGCATTCGCCAACGGCTGGAATCTCGCCACCACTCTCATGGTCTGTGTCGTCGTCTTCCAGTCTGGCACAGGCGCCTACGGCGTCATGCCGTCCGGTGAGTACGATGGCGATCCCGCCGCCATCGTTCACGAATTCGATCCCTTCCAACCATGAAGGTGCATCGCTACGCGAGTTGGACTGCGCAAGGCCAGCGGGATTATCGCTCCCGCTGGCGCCTGTCTGCAGCTATACTCATTCTCGCGCCGAGGTGGTGGTGGAAGGCGCGACCGTCAGGCCTTTATCGCACGGAGCCCACCACCATGACCATCTTCGGACCACTGCTCGTTATCCTCGCTATCGGCTTCTTCGGCTGGCTGCTCTTCACGCTTGCCGTCTGCGCATTGCCCTTCTTCGCTGGCGTGACGATCGGCATGTGGGCCTTCCATACGGGGGCTGGCGTGCTCGGCGGCATCGCGGTGGCTCTCGTAGCGGGCGGCGCAACCTTCGGCATCGGCCAACTCGCGCTCGCCTTCGTGACATGCACCTGGCTCCGGCTCCTGATCATCCTCCTCTATGTTGCGCCCGCTACCTTCGCCGGTTACAGCGCGGCGCACGGAATCGCCCAGATTGCGATGCCTTCACCCGCCTGGCAGACGATTTTCGGGGTCGTCGGGGCCATTGCCGTCAGCATCACGGCCTTCGTCCGCCTCACCGGAATGGCCGCAGGCGGACCAGCCAAGCAGCGCTTGGCGCGTGGCTGATATCGGCACGACGATGGGGCCCGTCCAGGCATCCAGGCTGGCACCAAGCCTTCATCATCGAGCCTGCGCTAAGCGCGGCTTAGCGCTGATGGTGCGAGCGCGGAAACAGAGATCAAGGAAGACACTGTGGCGACCATCAACACCTTCCGGAAGGCCGGCAACAACGAGTTGACCGGTCCGATCCGCACGCTCGCCTTCCTCAAGGCACGGCTGGTCCGCATCGAGAACCCTCGGACAAGGGGGCCAACAAGGGGCCCGGCCTTGCGCCCCTGCCTTTAGCCGTTCAGCGCATCCTTGAGGGCCTTGGCCGGCGCGAACGTCAGTTTCCTCGCCGCCGCGATCTTGATCGCCGCGCCAGTCGATGGATTGCGGCCTTCGCGCTCCGGGGTGTGCTTCACCTTGAACTTGCCGAAGCCCGGCACATTGGTTTCAGCGTCGCTCGCCGCTGCATCGGCGATAGACTTGAAGACACCGTCCACGATGGCCTTGGCTTGCGCCTTTGGCAGATTGTACGCCTTGGCGATCTCGTCGGCGATTTCAGCGGAAGTGGTCATGGTGTGGCGTTCCTCGGGGATGTCGGTTGCAATCGGCTGCATGCAGCCTCGGCGCTCTCCGCATAGAGGAGCGCGCATCGCAGCCACGTCAAGACGCGGCCTGGCCGCTTGCGCGAATTATCCCATAGATTCAGCTTAGGTCGGCAGCTTTCGCGACGGGGTCTGGCGCGCAAGCCGGCGATTGGCTGCATTCTTCTGGGTGATGGCCGGAGCGAGCTCGTCACAATTAGCGCGGTTCTTTTGTAGCGCGCGCTTAATATCGGCGAGTTCAACCAATCCAAAATGCCTTGCAGTGGCAGACTTTCGAACTCGCTGAAAACGAAAAACCCCGGCATGAAAGCCGGGGCCCCGTGATGCCACGGCGTACATCCGGCCGCGACGATCAGGCGACAGATTGTATGTGGTTCTTGAAGAAAATGTGACCTTCGCCGCCGTCGCTCTTGAATATCGCGCCAATCAATCGACGATCACACACTGTTCCATCCGCGCGCCACCCTGCTCCGGTATAAGATATCCACGTCACAAAGGGCATTCGTGAGGTTGCGTCGGGCCCGCCACCGACGCCGGTACGGCGTCACGTATGGAATTGTCCAGATGGCGATGCCTTCACCGACCTGGTACACAATATCTGCTGCCGTCTGTGCGATTGCCGTCAGCACCACGGCGTTCATCCGCTTCACCGGCATGACCGCGCCCGAACCAACAGGGCTGATCTTGCCGGGAACCTGCTAGCGTCACACCGGAAGGCTGGACTGGATCAGGCACCCAGAGTGCTCGCGGTCCTTGTCTTTGAAGCCGGATTGAGAGCGGCCTAAGCGTCGAGGCTTGACCGATCATCGCAGAGAGGCAGATACGATGGCGATCGTTGTGAGTGATCGACCAAATAGCGGCGGATCACAGGTACGGCCGGCGACTCTCGTGAGCGGAGCGTGTGGCCGAGGCAGTGATCGTGGAAGCGGAAATCTGCGCCTGTCAGCACAAAGAGCCAATCACGACTGAATTCATTGGGCCGGCTTCTCGGTGGGACTCGCTATCGCCAAATTCTCCTTGATGTCAGCTCTGTTCGGATCGAGCGCACCAAACGGCCTCTTCGATGGATGGATCTGGCCGAAGGCCGGCTAAGAAGCCTCGATCGCCTATGGCGCAACAGCGGCGTCACAACTTTCTTCCCCTGCCGGCTGCGCCGTCATTCCTCGCGCAAGACAAGAAAGTTCCTCCTTTGCTGTCGAGCCCCTGCGGGGTGCGCCGTCGATCGCCTCCGGCCTGTCGATCACCATCGAGGCCGCAAGGTGCGGGCTCGGAAAACAGAGATCAAGGAGAACTACCATGGCGACCATCGGCACCTTCAAGAAGTCCGGCAACAACGAGTTCAACGGCGAAATCGTCACCCTCTCGCTCCAGGCCAGGAACGTCCGGATCGTCCCCGAGACCAGCCGCTCGGGCGACAACGCCCCCAGCCACCGGATCTATGTCGGCCGTGTGGAGATCGGGGCCGCCTGGTCGAAGCGCTCCAACGAGGGCCGCGATTATCTGGGTCTCAAGCTCGACGATCCGAGCTTCACCGCTCCGATCTTCGCCAACCTCTTCGCCGACGAGGAAGGTGAGGGCTTCAGCCTGATCTGGTCCCGCCCCAGCCGTCGCAACGGCGACTGATCCGACCCAAGATGCCTCGCCCGGCTGGCCCGGGCGGGGCATCGCCTTGCTCAAGAGCTGGCCGCGCAGAGCCTCCGTCCGTGGCGACGGAGCAGGCGTGGACGGCGGAGCAAAGACCGATCAGCGACCGCGGACCTGTCCCGCCTTAATCGGCCGTTTTTGATGAGCTTCCAAAACGGTTTCGACGATGTCTTCCCAGTCAGGACAAACTGCAACCAAACGATCCAGCACCGTGGGATCCCGCTCGATCTGGCCGAGCGCTTGAGCGCGCCATTGGTCGTTGAAGCTGATGCTCATCAGCCCTAGGCATTCGACGACCGAACTGTCAGGCGGCAAGTGTTCCAACATTGCCGTCACTATGCCGGTCCATTCTTGAAGCGGACGCCACTGCGTAGCGGCGGCCCCGGTCTCCAATTTCTCTTGAAGGAGATCAATCAGCAAGAGGAAGCGAATTCGCCAAGGTTGGGACCTGAGGTCCGCGACGTAAGCGTCCACGACTTCGCGGATGTCGGCTGGCAAGTGCTCGTATAAGGTCATAGTGGCTCTCCATCCGTCTAATCATGCCCTCTAGTTCCTTTGGCTAGCAGGTGCCTTTGCAAGCAGAGCAGATTTGCCCGGAGCTGCCCATCCACTTGTGCGTGACGCAACGCGGAGTTGGTTCTCAACGTGTCAGTGCGACGGTGCAGCACAAATACACTCTGTCAGCGAGCCCGATGAGGATGAACTGCCGTTCGTTTGATCAGATCGGTTGCTTCGACGCCTAGCGCTTCAGCGATTCGGCCGAGTACCGTCACGCTGGCCGATACATCGGCGCGTTCAATTGCACCGATGTAACGGACACTCAGTCCGGCGCTATCGGCCAACTCTTCCTGCGTCATCTTCTTCACATGGCGTATCCGACGCAAATTGATCGCCATGACCTCCTTGAGATCCATGGCGATCAGGGAACGTGCATCGGAACGATCGTTCCAGGAATGATCGTTCCGATTCGTGCAGCGCCGTGTTATTCATTTCTTCTGGGTTGGGCCTGGTTTGCCGCTTTCGGGGAGCGCCGTGATGCGCCCCATGCATCGCGGCGCGACAAAAAGTCTTCTGATTATTTCGCATTCTGAGACAGTTTCGCAGTACATGGAACTATGGAACGCATCGCTTCGACCGGAAGGGGGATCATTGCAATGGACGAGATCGCATTCCAGGATCAGCCGCCGTTGACCGACCGCGTCAACGCCTATGACGAGCAACATCTTGCAATTTATCTTCGGTTGCTAATGGCTGAAGAAGAGGGGGCCGACTGGCGTGAAGTCGTCCAGATGATCTTCGGTCTGGACCCTGCTCGAGAACCCGATCGCTCCAAAAGAGTCCATGACAGCCACCTCGCTCGCGCCAGATGGATGACGGAGGCAGGTTATCGGTATCTGTTGGAACCGCGGATGCAATGAGCAGGCTCTCGTGCTCTGTATTACGCAAATTGCGATCACGCGCGATGCAACCTTTGGGTCTAGTTTACTGGACGGTCTTTCCGGATCGTGGCGTGTCCCTCGTTCGGGACGACAGAACAAGAAACGAGAGGAAACACCATGCCCACCGAGTACTGGCGCTCGCCGGAGACCATCGAACGCCTGAATCGTCTTGAGCGCCCCGGCTTCGCCCTCGAATTCCTACGCCGCAATGCTGACTATCGCCGCGACTTCGCCCACACGCAGCGCCAGATCGCGCGTGACGGCGTTGATGCCGAGACCGCCCGTGCGACTTTCGCACGTCGATGGAGGTTGCGGTTTCGCCCATGATCCCGCCGCTCCCGTTGGGAAAGAACCAACCATTTGGCTGCCTGAGGCGTCACCTGGAACTTTGATCCTGGAGCCCGCGCCGCCGGGCTTCGATGCTCTTCGTTCCATCGACCGCAAAGCTTTTGGGCAGTCGCTCCTCGAGCGCACGGACCCTGACGGTCGCGAGTTGATAATTGCGGACGGATCGGGTGAGCTTCATGTTCGGTTGCGTGACGAGCAGGGCACACGACGTCCCGCCGTGCTTCTGCCGATCGACAGCATGGCGGAGCTCCGGCTCGACGTCGCGTTACACTTCGTCCGCCTGCTTGGCGGTCAGAGTATCGGCCTTCTACCAGCGGCCCTGCGGCTGACGTCCTTTCAGAAACGGCGATTGATCCAGCTCCTTCACACCTTCGACGTCCTCGACCTAGGCGGCGGTCCGCGCGACGTGGCAGCGAAGGTGCTCGCCTCCGACCACGCCCAGCGTCGTTCGGTCGAGTGGAAGGATTCGCATGCCCGCCGTAAGGCGAACCGGCTCATTTACGACTCGAGGGCCTTGGTCGAAGGGGGCTATCTGAAATTCCTACAAGGCCTCTGACCTGCCCGTCGATCCCTTCAGGCCATCCGCCGTGATGACGCAACCCGCGCCGCATGCAGCGCCGCGGTTCGCTTTACTGCGGCTATGGGGGGACATTCACTCAGGTAAATTTTCGTCCACCCCCAACGCCTGAACTCTCCGCCACCTTGGCCCCGACATGCCGCGACTTGGCCGCGGCGCTTCGAGGCAAGACGGAGATCTCCTATGCTCGACAGGCCCGCGCAACTCTCCACCCGCTACGTGCGCACCCCCGAGGCCGCGCGCCTCCTCGGCATCTCGCCGCGCACGCTTGAGAAGTATCGCTGCCATGGCAATGGCCCGACCTTCCGCAAGCTCGGCGGTCGCGTTGTCTACGCCATCGGCGATCTCGAAGCCTGGGCCGATCAGGCCGCCTGCAGCTCTACGTCGGATCCTCGCTACGTCGAGGCCCGCGCCGCCGGCCACGCGCATCGTTAAGGAATGCTCGCCATGTCGTCGCGCCGCCTCATCACTCCCAGCGAGCGAAGCAAGCTCGATCCGTTCGTTGTCGCCACCGGCGACGCCAGCCCGCGCGATCAGCGCAATCTGATGGAGCGACCGTTCTTTTCACTCGCCAAGGCCAAGCGGACGAGGCCGATCCTTTATGAGGCCGGCGACATCCGCGTCGAGGTTTATGCGGTTTCCGAGCACGGCATGGCGACGATCTGGGACGCCGACGTGCTGATTTGGGCAGCCAGCCAGATTGTCGAGGCTGAGAACCTCGGTCTGAAGACCTCGCGTTTCCTGCGCTTCACCCCTTACCAACTTCTGACCGCAGTCGGTCGGCGGACCGGGGCCCGCGACTACAAGCTCCTGAAGGGCGCGCTGGCCCGCCTGCAGGCGACGGTTATCCGCACCACCATCCGCCAGGGCGAGCATTGGCGGCGCCACCAATTCTCCTGGATCAACGAATGGGAGGAATGTGCACAGCGCGACGGTCGCGTGGAAGGCATGGAACTTGTTCTCCCCGACTGGTTCTATCGCGGCGTCATCGATCGTTCACTCGTTCTCACGATTGATCCGGCCTACTTCAGCCTGACCGGCGGGATCGAGCGTTGGCTTTACCGCGTCGCGCGCAAGCACGCCGGCCGCCAGCCAAAAGGATGGTTGTTCGAGATCGCACACCTCCACAGGAAATCCGGCAGCCTGGTGCGAGTCTCGGATTTCGCGCTGCAGATCCGGCGCATCGCGGTACGCCAGCCGCTTCCCGGCTACCAGTTGCACATCGAACGCGAGGCGCGCAGCGAACTGCTCCGCATTGTGCCATCAAAATTATCCACATCCCCTGTGGACAGTGCTGTGGAAGCACTCGGGACTTCGCACGCAAACAGTATCGGGATTCCGCACGCAGCCCTATCGGGACTTCGCCCGCGTGAACCGCAACTAACGCTTTGGCCGGAAACCGTGATTCCGGACCTTAACATAGAATCTAACGTAGAATCTAACCGTTGTAGTGGGCCCGCGCGTCTTGCGGACAACGCCGAGGCCGACGCTGAGCGGCCCACTAAGCACCTAAGCCAACCATCTCTGCCGCTTCTCGACCGCAAGACGGGAGGCAGGCGATGATTGTCGCCGTGCTCAACCAGAAGGGCGGTGTCGGCAGGACAACGCTCGCTCTTCACCTCGCCGGTGAATGGGGGCTGCGCGGCAAGCGTGTGACCCTGATCGATGCCGATCCGCAGAGCTCGGCATTGGACTGGTCGAAGCAGCGGGCGCGGGAGAACGTCTCACGGCTGTTCGGCGTCGTTAGCCTCGCGCGTGACACGCTCCATCGCGAGGTGCCGAAGATCGCGCGCACCGCCGATCATGTCGTCATTGACGGACCACCGCGCGTTGCCGGTTTGATGCGCTCGGCGCTCCTGGCAGCAGATCTCGTGCTGATTCCGGTGCAGCCGTCGCCGCTCGACGGCTGGGCCTCGGCGGAGATGTTGTCTCTGCTGCGCGAGGCCCGCATCTATCGTCCACAGCTTGCCGCGCGCTTTGTGCTCAACCGTTGCGACGCACGCACGGTCATTGCCCGCGAAGCAACCGAGGCGCTTGCCGATCACGATCCGCCGGTGCTCGTCAGCACCATTGGCCAACGCGTCGTCTTCGCGGATGCCGCGCAGTCTGGCCGACTGGTCTTCGAGCTTGCCGAAGAGAGCGCTGCCGCCCGCGAGATCGCCGCGTTCGCCGCTGAGGTCGCGAGGATCGCACCATGAGAGAGCGCTCCACCAAGCGCGGTTTTGCGTCGCGACCTGGCGATGTGGAGCGCTGGATCAAGGCCAGCGACACGCCGCCGCGTCGCATGGATGATGCCGCGGCCTTCACCGCGCGGCTGACAATCGATGTCACGCCGACGCTGCGCGGCCGCGTCAAGGTCGCTGCGTTCCAGCGCGGCGTCACTGTCGCCGACATGCTGCGCGAATTGCTGGCGCGAGAATTTCCCCATTCACATACCGGAGAGCTGTCATGAACGACAATGAGGCCTTGCCGCCGCGTGCTGTGTCGCCCTCGCATCGGCGCGGCGTTGCGCTCACTCAAGTCGAACTAACCTGGATCGAGAAGAGAATCGAGCATTGGCTGCGCTTCGGCCGGCGCACTGAAGAGAAGATCCTCGACCGCCGCCGCAGCATATCAAGTTTTGCACCCGGCAGCATCTTCGGTTTCGTGCGCTGGGCGTCGAACGACTACGGCACTGTCATCTCGCGCATGGATATCGTGCGTGCCATTGAGGTCGGTAAGCCCTATCAGACGCTGCCCTTCGTGCGGCCCGGCGGCGAGATCCTGCTGCGTGTCGACAGCTGGCCGAAAGTCGAACGTGTGCTACTAGCGGTCGACGCCATCGAGGCGCTCAACATCGATCCGGCCGACGTCGCGCCGGAATACTGGCGACATCTCCACAACCGCCTCACGGCCGGTCATGAGCCGCGCGCCTACACGCGCGAGCAGCATGTCGGATGGCTCAAGCGCCGGAGCGTCACGCCATGACTCGCTTCGGCTATCTCACGTTGACGTACATGGCGGCGCTGGTCGTCGGCAGCCTGACGTTCGTTCACCCCGCGCCGCAGCTGATCTGGAACGCCACCGCGAGCACGCCGACAGGGTTTTACGCGCTGCATCCGGTTGGGGAGTTGCACGCCATGGAGCTGGTCGTGGTGCGGCTACCCGAGCCGATCGCGAGCTTCCTCGCTGATCGCGGCTTTCTTCCGAACGGTGTGCCAATACTGAAGCACGTGATGGCGCTGCCCGGGCAGACCGTGTGCCGGTCCGACCACGCCGTCACGGTCGATCATGTCGATGTCGGCGCGGCCCACGATAGGGACCATCTGGGCCGTCCGCTGCCGCGTTGGAGCGGTTGCCACACCCTCAAGCCGGGCGAGGTCTTCCTCATGAACCCGACTGTCCCGGACAGCCTGGACGGACGCTATTTCGGCTCGCTCCCCGACACCTCAATCGTGGCGCGCGCGATCCCGCTTTGGACCGACGAGGCCGGCGACGGCCGCTTCGTCTGGCGCGCCGCCACCGATTGACCCGCTTCCAAACCAGCAACCAAGGAGGATTCCCATGTCGCAAATAGGTCAGTTCACCCGCGACAAGTCCGGCTTCACCGGGCGCATTCAAACGCTTTTCTTCGAGCGGATTCTCATCCTCACTCCAGCCGAATCCTTGGATACCGAGAATGCGCCGGACTACCGCATCCGCCTCGGCGATGCCGACGGCCCGGAGATCGGCGCGGGCTGGAAGCGCACCGGAGAGAAGGCGGGCGATTACGTTTCGCTCATCATCGACGACCCGACGCTTCCGCGGCCCATCCGCGCCAATCTCTTCCAGTCGGGCGACGACAAATCGGCCTGGACGCTGAACTGGAATCGTCTGCCCCAGCGCGCCGAACGGGACTGATCGCATGCAGGATCCTGTCGCGCGTACCGGCAACCAGGCGCATCAACGGTCCACCTCTTTGTTCGGAGGAAAGCCGTCGCTCCCCGTCGTCCCGCTCGAACGTCAGTTGGCCTCCGCGCAGACCAGCGGTCGAGGGCGGGGCGGCCCGCCGCGCATACCCTTGACGGACGAGAGCATGACGGTTTGCTCGCGTCATGGCGGAGACGCGGCGGGCTTTGCCATGTTCCTGCTAGCCGTTCTGCTGATGATTGGCGGCACGATGCCGGCAGTGTCCGCAGAGAGAGCGCCGGCGCGCGGTCAACCTGCGAGCGACCGCTATGTCACTTATGTGGCAGAAGCCGCGCTGCGCTTTGGCATTCCGACTGCATGGATTCGCGCCGTTATGCGCATCGAGAGCAACGGCGATCGGCGTGCCGTCTCACCGAAAGGCGCACTTGGTCTGATGCAACTTATGCCCAAGACCTGGGCGGACATGCGCGCACGGTACGGTCTGGGACGAGATCCCTTCGATCCCCGTGACAACATCTTTGCTGGTGCAGCCTTCCTTCGCGAACTGCACGACCGCTACGGCTCACCGGGTTTTCTCGCGGCCTACAATGCAGGTCCCGGCCGCTACGAGGAGTTTCGCGATAGACATCGTCCGCTGCCGGCGGAGACCAAAGCCTATGTCGCAGCCATCGTCCCTTTTGTCGATGCGGAGAGGACGCCAGAGCCTCTCCTCCTCCCGGCCTCTTCTCGTTCATCCTGGACGCGGGCGCCGCTGTTTTTCGGCCGCGCTGACGGGCCGTCCTCTTCCGCGCCAGCAACATTCGATCGACCAGCGCACGACAGGCCGGCTGCAGTTCCAGTGCACGATCTCTCGGCCATCGCTCCGCTGTCGGAAGGCCTGTTCGTCGCGCTCTCGACACCGGGACGATCGCAATGACTTCACCGCATTGCCAACATGAAAATCCAGATCGGCGTACGCTTGCAAGCATCCGTGCTGCGAACATCTGGACCGTTGCTGTATCCCGGCGGTTTTCCGCCGCGCTTCGATACGAATTCGGGCTCAGGCGTGTTTCAGCGCTGACCGGCGAAAAGCAAAGAGCAGGCGAGGGGGACGACCAGGTAACGACCGAACGAGGGCCGCCCGTAATCGGTCTGCGCCGGGAGTTGCGGCCGCAGCGCAAGTGGTCTGCGCGATGAATGACGCGCACAGTGCACCGCCTCAGCAACGCGGGAGGCGTGTGATGAAATACTTCTGTGGCCTGGATGTCGGCATGGACGAGACGGCCGTGTGCGTGGTGGACGACAAGGGCAAGGTGATGCTGGAGGCGGCGGTGGTGACCGATCCGGACGCGATCAAGGCGGCGCTTGCGCCGTATCTCGGCGGTTTGCGGCGGCTCGGCCACGAGGCGGGCTCGCTGTCGCCCTGGCTGCATCCGGAGCTGCTGCAGCTCGGCCTGCCGGCGGTCTGCCTGGAGACCCTGCACGTACGCGCGGCGCTGAAGGCGCAGCGCAACAAGACCGACCGGGCGGACGCGCTCGGGATCGCCCACATCATGCGCACCGGCTGGTTCCGGCGCGCCCATATCAAGAGCGCGGCCTGCTACCGGCTGCGGCTGCTGCTGACGCACCGGCGCAATCTGAAGCGCAAGTTTCTGGATCTGGAGAACGCGATCCGGCACTCGCTGAAGGTGTTCGGCATTCGGCTGAACCGGGTCGGGCGCGGCGGCTTTGCGCAAGCGGTGCGCGAGGCGGTGGCAGGAGATGCGCTGGTCACCGAGCTGATCGACGCCATGCTGACCGCGCGCGCGGCGCTGTGGAAGCAGTACTGCCGGCTGCACGACCTGGTGGTCAAGCTGGTCGCCGGCCATGCGCTGTGCCGGCGCTTCATGCAGATTCCCGGCGTCGGCCCGATCGCGGCGCTGAGCTTCATGACCGCGGTCGACGATCCCTCGCGCTTCAAGCGCTCGCGCGACGTGGCGGCGTATTTTGGCCTGACCTCGCGGCGCTGGCAGTCCGGCTCCTCGATCGACGTGCAGGGCCGGATCAGCAAGGCGGGCGACGGCGATGTGCGCCGCGCGCTCTATGAAGCGGCGAGTGCGCTGCTGACCCGCTACAAGAAAAAGGACAAGGTCAAGACCTGGGGCATGGCGATCGCCAGGCGCGCCTCGCACCGCAAGGCCGTGGTGGCGGTGGCGCGCAAGCTCGCCGTGATCATGCATGCGATGTGGGTCGACGGCACATTTTATTGCGGCGATCCCGACGCATCGCAGGCGGACGTCGACGCACGTACCGCCACCAAGGAGCGCAAGCTGCTCGGAGCCCATGCATGACCAGAGGCGAGCCGATGGCAGATCAATGACCCGAGCAGTGTAGCCAATTTGAACACGGAGCTCCGCCACAAGCGGAAGAGACCTGGTGCAGATCAACGACGACGGAACGCACGCTATCTTGCCTGTGGCCACGCACCTGACGTGCAAGCTGGACCACGCCGGAGTGCCTGTGATGTGGCTCCGTCATGCCGATGGAAAAGTGCGCCGCGACGGCATCCGCGCTGCCTTGTTGCAGCGATTTTGCGCCGTCGACGAGCGCGGAAGAGTGCACGGCGCACCGGGACTCGCGGTTGTGGTGGCGCATCGCGTTCAGGCGTGGCGCAGAGGGCCTTGTCGCAAGAAAGAAAGGAAGCGAGAATGGGTGACAGCGAGCAACTTAGACGACCGATTAAGAGGGCGAGATAAAAGGCCGCAATGTGCGGCTCGGTCGGTCGGTTGTTGTTGCTTTCCTTTTTTGCCGACCCGGCAATGTGTGGCGTCGACGCGCAATGTGTGCCTTACCATCAACTCATTGCCGGGATTCTGCTTTTCGCACATTGCCGAGGCTGCCGATGGCTGAAGAGAACGACTTTCAGCCTCGGCCTGGCCGCATCCGCTCCTCGCGGAGCCAGCGGGCCAAGCCATTTATCGCCCAGGCGCTTGCCGCCGCTCAGCGCGCCGGCGGCGGCATTTCGCGGACGGGCCAGCTCGCCAACCATCGTCATTCGCGCTTCGGCCGAGGTCGGGTCGCCAGCGTGCAGGCAAACCGTCTGCTCACCGGACGCTCGCGTCTGGTGACGATCAAGGCCCGCGTTGTTCGGCATCGGGCGAGATCGGCGCCGCTCGCCGCGCACCTCGGATATCTCCGGCGCGAGGGCGTTACCCGGGACGGGGAGAAGGCCAATCTGTTCGGTCCGGACACCGAGGATGCCGATCCCAAGGCCTTTGCTGAGCGCTGTCAGCATGACCGTCACCATTTCCGGTTCATCGTCTCGCCCGAGGACGCGCCTGACATGGCCGACCTCAAGGGCTTCGCTCGCGAGCTGGTCGGCCAGATGGAGAAGGATCTTGGCACCAAGCTCGACTGGCTGGGCGTCGATCACTGGAACACCCAGCACCCGCACGTCCACATCATCGTGCGCGGCGTCGGCGAAGACGGCCAGGAGCTCGTCATCTCCCGCGACTACATCAAGGAAGGAATGCGCGCTCGCGCCCAAGATCTGGTCACACAGGAACTCGGGCTGCGCTCCGACCTCGACATCCAACGCTCCCTTGAGCGCCAGGTCGAAGCCGAACGCTGGACACAGCTCGACCGCCAGCTTGTTCGCGACGCAGGCCGGCATGGCGTCGTCGACCTTGCGCCCAATCCGATGCAGCAACCTGATCAGTTCCATGTGTTGAAGGTCGGCCGGATGCGACGCTTGGAAAGCCTAGGCCTCGCGCATCAACTCGGGCCAGGCCAATGGGTCATGGACGAGGCCGCCGAGACGACGTTGCGCGAGCTCGGCGAACGCGGCGACATCATCAAACGCATCCACCGCAGCCTGACCGAACGCGGCATCGAGCGCGGGACCGCGAGCTACGTGCTGGCGGGCGAAAGCCTCGACGTCCCCATCATCGGGCGCCTCGTCGATCGCGGTCTCGACGACGAACTCAAGGGGACCGCTTATGCCGTGGTCGATGGCGTAGACGGCCGCAGCCACCACATCAGGCTGCCCGATCTCGACGCCGCCGGCGACTGCGCACCGGGCTCGATCGTCGAGCTGCGCAAATTCGATGACGCGAGAGGGCAGCGTCGCGTGGCGCTCGCCGTCCGTTCCGACCTCTCGATCGAAGCGCAGGTGACGGCGAACGGCGCGACATGGCTCGACCACCAGGCCGTCGCACGCGACCCTGTGGCGCTCGGCCAGGTCGGCTTCGGGGCCGAGGTCCGCGGCGCCCTGCAACGGCGCGCCGAGCAGCTCGTCGAGCAGGGGCTCGCCGGGCGCCAAGCGCACGGACTGGTATTTGCGAAGAACCTGATCGGCACGCTGCGCCGTCGGGAGTTAGAGGATCTCGGCAAGCAGCTCGCCGCCGAGACCGGCCAGCCGTTCAACCCGTCGGCTGCTGGCGAACATGTCGCCGGTGCTTATCGGCAGCGCTTCGCGCTCGCCTCTGGCCGCTTTGCCATGATCGACGACGGTCTCGGCTTCCAGCTCGTGCCCTGGACGCCCTCACTCGAAAAGCAGCTCGGCCGGCATGTCTCCGGTGTCGCCCGCGCCGACGGCGGCATCGATTGGGGTTTTGGGCGCAACCGGGGGCTCGGCCTGTGAACGATCCCTCCAATCATCGACGTCAGGAAAGGACGGCCGTCATGTCCGCGACCAAGATTCTCTGGGGGCAGGTCATCACGGTGTTCGCGATCGTCCTGCTGACGATCTGGACCGCGACGGAGTGGACGGCCTGGCGGCTCGGCTTCCAGCCGCAGCTCGGGCAGCCCTGGTTCGAGCTGCTCCATTTTCCGTTCTATCTCCCACCCGCCTTTTTCTGGTGGTGGTATGCCTACGACGCCTACGCACCCTCAATCTTTATCGAGGGCGGCTACATCGCCGCGTCCGGCGGCATCATCGCCGCGGCGGTCGCGATTGGCATGTCGGTCTGGCGCGCCCGCGAAGCGAAGAATGCCGAGACCTATGGTTCGGCGCGGTGGGCCGAGGCAAAGGAGATCGAGCAGGCCGGATTACTCGGGCCCGACGGCGTCGTGCTCGGCCGGTTGGAGCAGACCTATCTTCGCCATGATGGACCAGAGCATGTCCTGTGCTTTGCGCCAACCCGGAGCGGCAAGGGCGTCGGCCTCGTCATCCCTTCGCTGCTGACTTGGCCGGGCTCGGCGATCGTCCACGACATCAAAGGGGAGAACTGGCAGCTCACCGCCGGCTTCCGCGCACGGCACGGCCGCGTCCTTCTGTTCGATCCGACCAACGTGAAGTCGTCGGCGTACAATCCGCTGTTGGAGGTCCGCCGTGGCGAGTGGGAGGTGCGCGACGTCCAGAACATCGCCGACATCTTGGTCGACCCGGAGGGTAGCCTCGAGAAGCGGAACCACTGGGAGAAAACCAGTCACGCGCTCCTGGTTGGCGCGATTCTCCACGTCCTCTATGCCGAGCCGGACAAGACGCTCGCCGGCGTCGCAGCCCTCCTGTCCGATCCGAAGCGGCCGATCGAGTCGACGCTTACCGCGATGATGCGGACGGCGCATCTCGGCGAGGCCGGCGTCCATCCAGTGGTCGCGTCCGCTGCGCGCGAGTTGCTGAACAAATCCGGCAACGAGCGCTCCGGCGTCTTGAGTACCGCCATGTCGTTTCTGGGGCTCTACCGAGATCCTGTGGTGGCGGAGGTCACACGGCGCTGCGATTGGCGGATCACCGACATCGTCGGTGGTGACGGGCCGACCACGCTGTACCTCGTGGTGCCGCCGTCGGACATCAACCGCACCAAGCCGCTGATCCGCCTGATCCTCAACCAGATCGGCCGCCGCTTGACCGAGGAACTCCTCGCCAAGGCTGGACGGCGCCGGCTCCTCCTGATGCTTGACGAATTCCCGGCGCTCGGCCGGCTCGACTTCTTCGAGTCCGCGCTAGCCTTCATGGCGGGTTACGGGATCAAGAGCTTCCTGATCGCCCAGTCGCTGAACCAGATCGAGAAAGCCTACGGACCCAACAACTCGATCCTCGACAACTGCCACGTCCGGGTCAGCTTTGCGACCAACGACGAGCGGACCGCGAAGCGGGTGAGCGACGCACTCGGCACGGCGACCGAGATGAAGGCGATGAAGAACTATGCCGGCAGCCGGCTCGCGCCTTGGCTGGGTCATCTGATGGTGTCGCGGTCGGAGACCGCCCGCCCGCTGCTGACGCCCGGCGAGATGATGCAGCTGCCACCCTCCGATGAGATCGTCATGATGTCGGGTCTCCATCCGATTCGGGCGAAGAAGGCGCGCTATTACGAGGACGGACGCTTCCAGGAGCGCATCATGGCGCCGCCGACGCCGACCAACCCCCGTGACAACCGGCCGGACGATTGGAGTTCACGGCCACTCCCGCCGCGCCCCACGGCTCCTGCGACGTCGACCGACGACGCGAACGATGCAGAGGATCCGAAGACCGCCGACCGCCGGCAGCAGCCGGAGCTGGACCGCGACACTGTGGAGAAAAAGGAACCGCTGGACAACGAGTTCGCGCCAGACTTTGCCGACGAGCTCGAGGAAGATGCCCCGCGGATCAGGCGCATGAACGACATGATGCAGGGCGTCGCGCGCCAGGCATCGCTCGATCCTGGCGACGATCTTGGATTGTGAGGCAGGCATGACCGCGCCGAAGAAGAAAGCCCAGATGTCGGTCTATCTGGATCCGGACGTCATGAAGACGCTGTCGGCTTATGCCGCTCGGCGCGAGCAGCCGATGTCGCTCATCGCCGAAGCCGCCATTGCGTCTTTTCTGTCGCCTGACGCCGACGAGCGGCGGGAGGCCGCCACCGCCAAGCGCCTCGACCAAATCGATCGTCGGATCGCGCGGCTTGAGCGGGATGTCGGGATTTCAGTCGAGACCATCGCTCTCTTCATCCGCTTCTGGCTCACGACGACACCGCCGCTCCCCGAACCAGCCGCCAAGGCCGCGAGGGCACAGGCCGGAGCGCGTTATGATAACTTCGTCGCGGCGCTGGGCCGGCGACTAAGCCACGGGCCACAGCTGAGGCAGGAGATCCCGGATGACGTGGATAGCGTTCAGTCTTATTCCCGCCCAGAACCAGCGGGGTCCGAAGGTAATTAGGGAGCCGCAATAGTCGCCAGCCCCGCTCCGGCCCCATTCGTCTCAGCGGATTATTGAGCGCCTGCGCGAAAAGTTCTGTTCACGGAGGCGCCGCGCTGCGTGGCGCGAAGCTCGTAGTCGTTCCGAATGGAACTATTGTCATAAGCGCCGGCAATATCCTTCGACGTTGCGAGCTCAAAGCCAGCGGGGTCAAGCCAACTAACGCGGGCACCGTGGGGAACAGGTATCACGTTGTATCGTGGCCGCGCGCCATTGGTTCCAGTCAATTCGACCGTCTCCGGAGCAAATGGTACGGCGGCGTGCTCTCGCCTGGGCAAGCTGTTCTGCCACTCGAGAAAAAGCTGCGGATCGATGTAGTCGTCGGGCTCGATATCCACGTGGTTTGCGTGCAACCAAGTTTCGAACTCTTCACGACGTTCGGCAGCGCGCTCTCGTGTGTGAGCTAGCCCTTGTGCAAGCACATAGGCGACGAACGGATCGTGTGTGCCCCATCGCAGCAGTTCGCGAGCCCAAAAGCCAAACCACGGTAAACCCGTGGTAACGCGCCACTCTGAAAGCGACGGTACCGCGTAGGGGTCGCCCGCGCCTGCCGACCAGGCCTGCGCGACGACCGCTCCTATGGCGACACCCAACTTGAATTCGAGGTTGTCGGCAACGAAGCGCTGCCAGCTCCGAAGCTGATCCGCATCAGGTCCAGCGGCGTCCGCTACTTGCATCCACCATGCCAGCACGTCCCGCCAGTTTGCGAGCAGCGCCTGATCGCCGACCGTGGCGCGCACCCGAAATCCGAACCCGCGATCATTAGAGAGAAGCATCCCGATTTGTTCGAATACGCGCAGCCGGGTGCTAGCATCATCAACCCCGTAGCTGTGTGCTGCTGCCATCAAAACTCGGATTTGAGGAGCAACCCCCTCGAAGCGACGGCCAACGATCGGAGAGAAGCCATATTGATAGAGACGCCGACGTTCGTCCGCGTCCGGGTAGACGGTTTCCACCACCGCGCGGCCACGCCGTATAAACGCTTGCTCCATCCATTCTTCTTGGGCGGCAGCAACCGCGGTGAACGTTCGCCGCCATAGTTCGATGAGCTGAGCTTCGGCTTCGGCGCCCGTCATGCTCACTTCGTCTGCACGTGCGACCTCCTCCAGCGCCGCGAGCAGCACGCCGTCAAGTTCATCAAGACTATCTGCTAGGCGAGCGCGAAGTCCGCTCGCTCCCTCACCAGCCTCGGGACTGATATTCGGCGGAAGGACCTGATCGAGCCAGTCCAGAAATCGGTTAGGCGGCAGCCCAAGAACGCTGATTGCACGATCGCGGATTGCGGTCAGGAGCATGGCCAACGGACTCTCGACCGCATCAGCATCGCGTTCCTCGATCAGCAACGCCGTTCGGAGCTGTTCATAGTCTGTCACGAGATCACGACGTTGCCTGCGCTGAACCCCGACGAAACTGTCTGCCGTCGTGGAGATCGTGGTTGGGAGCGCTATAAGCGTCATACCCTCGATCCCTCGGGCGGCTCCGGGCCGTCCAGCCCGGCCTGCGAGATTGCGGAATTCCGCAGTGGAAAGTGGCGTTATTATCTGTTGCTCGTTCTCTGCGTCCCAAGAGCGCCGCTTCAGCGACGAAAGAAGAATTAAGTCGAACGGAAGGTTAACTCCCTCTGTCAATGTCGCGGTTGCGACCGTTATCGGGCAAATTCTCCCCTCGATCATTTCGGTCATCAGGCGCCGAAGCCGTTGCGGCATTTGGCCGTGGCTCGTCGCAATGCCCCGATCAAGGAGCGCGAGCTCGAAGGAGTCGACGCCGCAATAGTCGATACAAGCAGCCCGTGCTTCGTCGTAGCGCCCGCGCAGTTCCCCGTCAGGCGCCGAGAAGCCAGGCGCTGTCGCCCATGTCGGCAGTTCGAGAGCTTCCTTGAACCAGCGCATCGTCTGTTCTGGTTCCTGCGCTACGGAGATAAGAATGCGTTGATCTTCCTCGACCAAGTGAAGAGCCGTCCAAAGTACGGTTAGACTATTGAAGCGATTGAGACTATTCCGCATGCCCGCTGGCAATTGCGGCATTTGTTCGATTCGAAGCCGGAGATACACGGGCTGCTCCTCGCCACGCAGATACAGCGGTCGCCCGTTCATGATATCGAGAAGGATCCGGCACGGGCGGTTCGGTGTTGTTTCCAAAACGCCGATAACCTGTCGAGTGCTTCGATAACGCACTCCTACGGCTTCAGCGTCGGGCCGCCCCTCGACCCAACGTGCTACAGGCAGGGATGCGCCTCCCGCCACCGCAGTGAGCGCGATTCGCACGACGTCCGGCCGCCTTGCGAGAACGCGCGATATGAAGCTTTCGAGCCGGAGCGAGCGATTGCGGTGCTCCGAAAAACTGATCCTGGTGTTCTCCCCACCCTCCGGAACCACCTGGTGTGCTTCGTCAATGACCACAAGCCGCAAGCGCCCAAGCAAAAGGGGACCAAGGTAGCGCATCAGCGCATCCGCCTTTTCTACCGTCACGATGAGCACGGTCGGTTGTTCACCGCTCAGCCAATAATCCGTGATGCCCCAGTCCGCGCCGCCATAGAGTCCGGTGACGATCATCTCATCGCCGAGCTCACCTCGAAGCTTAGCCTCCACTTCACCAGCTAGGGCGCGCGAGGGCACGAGATAGATTGCCAAGGGGGCGACGTCCTTGTGCCCCCGTAGCAGCAACTCTTTGACCAACGCCATGTTGGCGACCAGCGTTTTGCCAGATCCAGTTGGTGTACAAAGAGCAAAGGAACTGTCCCTCAACAGGCGCTCCAGCCCCTGCAATTGCGAGGTCCAGAGAATACCGCGCCCCCGGCTGAATTGTCCCCGAGCGTAGGCCAGGAGCTTCGAACGTCGGTCGGGATTGAGGTCCGATAGCGCATTGAGGGGACGATAGATGCTTGCGCGTCTGAAGCCATCCGCTACCTGCTTCAGCAGTCCTACGAGGAGCGAGGCGTCGTCGCTGAAAACACGCGCGGCCATTCCATCAAGGGCGTTGAGCTTCTCCATCGCGCGGCCGCCGCGCTCATCATCCCCACGTCGTAGACTGTCAGCCAGGAGCCCGAGGCAGCGCACGAGCTCGACGGTGAAGAGCCAAGTTACTCGGTCATCATCGTCGAACGCGTCTAGCAGGCTGTTGAAGAACTCAGCCGCGTTCGCAAACGAAGGCTGAATCGTCGCCATTGTGTATGTAGAAGTGACCGACGAGCCTGCCCGCCGTGCCGATCATAGCCCATCCGCGACCGCAGGCGGGGTCATTCTCATCGTGCCCTTCCCATGAGAACTCCGCGCAGGCCGAACCGTCTCGCGCGCCGTAGCGGACATCGAGGAAGCCGTTTAGCGCACCGAAGGCAATTTCACCGTCGGACTTGCCCTTGAAGGTGAGATGCGCCTCGTCGACGAGGTCGAGGAAGTCGCCGTCCCAGTTGTCCATTTCGACGATGCGCCAGCGGCCAGCAAAGGCCTTGGCGAAGCCGGGCACCTTGGCCATCAGCCGGCCTCCGCGATCAGCTTGGGCAGCCGCACCAGATTGTAGGCGGCGGCAGCGAAGGTAAAGGCCCATCCGACGCGTTCACGGCCACGGAAGCGGGTCTTCTCTTGCCCGGCGACCGTCTTGATCCAGCCGAATGCCTCCTCGATGCGCTTGCGGATGCGCTGGCTGACGGCATAGCCGCCGTGCCGGGTCGTTCGCCCGTCGATCGCAGAGCTGCGGCCGCTGGTGTTCTGCGCAACATGCGGCGTCACGTTCATCGAGCGCAGCTCGTTGACGAAGTCTTCGGCGTCGTAGGCTTTGTCGGCGCCAAGCGTGATCGCTGTCGGCCGGTCGGCACGCGGTTCGATCATGTGCAGCGCGGCCACCCGTTCGGCATGCCCGTCGGCCCGCGTCAGGCAGGCGTCGACCAGCAGGCCGTGGCGGTTCTCCATCAGCCCATGCCCGATGAAGCACAGCTTCGTCTCCTTGCCTTTGCCCTTGCGGTAGAGCCTGGCATCCGGATCGGTGGTCGAAGCATGGGTGTCGTTTGAGCGTTTCTGGCCATGGAAGTCCGCTTCGGCATTGCGCCCGCCGCCTGGCGCCGGCGGCTCGCCAGAGCCATCCTTCGGCTTCACGCTCTTCATCGAGGCCCAGGCCTCGATCAGCGTGCCATCGACCGAGAAGTGATCGCTCGACAGCAGCTTCTTCACCTTGGGCTGCGCCAGCACCGCCGCCAGGAACTTGGCCGCGATGTCGCCTTCCAGCAACCGGTCGCGATTCTTCGAGAACACCGAATGGTCCCAGGCTGCGTCGTCGACGCCAATTCCGACGAACCAGCGGAACAGCAGGTCGTATTCCAGCCGCTCCATCAAGAGCCGCTCCGAGCGGATCGAATAAAACGCTTGCAACAGCATCGCCCGCAGCAGCTTCTCCGGCGGGATCGACGGCCGCCCAATCGGCGAATAGAGCGCGGCAAACTCGCGCTCCAGCGTCGACAGCGCCTCGTTCACGATCGTCCGGATCGCTCGCAGCGGATGGTCACGCCGCACCCGCGCCTCCAGATCGACGTAGCTGAACAGCTCGCCCATTCGATTGTCGCCGCCGCGCACGCCCCATCTCCGAATCTCGTCGGAGCCAATGAATCACGGTCGCTGGTCGGCGGCGAGCACCTTTTTCAACAGCCTGCTAGGTCGGGTCTAGCCAATTTTTCGGAGGCGTCTGGACTCGTCAGATCGCGGTGGGATGCCCAAAACTCGGCCGCCCGCTCCAGCACGTTGTTCAAAATCCGCACGCAAGAAGGCAGCGTACAGAGCGACCCCATCGTGCTCGCTATCAACCTGCCCCAAAAGACCGGACGCCATTGCTGGGAGGCCGCCAAGTTGGTAGGCGGCAGCAGCAAGTATCTCGATCGGAACAACGGCGCGGATGCTATCCGCTGCTCGCGTCAGCCACTCAAGGATTTCGCCTGTGCGGCGAAAGCAGGCGATAGCGCCTGGCGACGCCGGCCCATCGACTTGCTGAAATATATGTGCTGCATGAAGGAGACGCCTTGCGTCCTGCAGCTGACTGGCGGATTCCTGGTCCGTCCATTGAATTGTAGGCACTTGCCATGTCGCCTGCAGACAGCGAACATACGCTCGAGCCTGTAGGCGCGAGAGTTCATTTTCCACGGCCAGTTGGCGGCGGAGATTGTTGGCCAGGTCGAGCCGTTCAGCATCAAATTCTGGCATAGCTCAGCCTACGTCCAGAGCGAAGAATACAGGCCATCGATGAGCAATTCTCCGTCGCTCAGGATGAGCTCAACGACCTGTAGGTCATGAGGAGCGGTGTACTCGTTCGGCAGTTCCTCCCAGCCGATCAGCACGTCTCCTTCCTCTCTCCGTTGCGCGCCGTTACCCGCGATCAGAATGAGGTTCGTGCGAGGCAGCGGCCGTGGGTGATCGAGGATCAGCGCCTCATCGAGCGACAAGATCGCCGCCGCATAGCCCTCCGAATCTCGCTGTTCTAAAAGCCTCTGCAGTTGGCGCAAGCCATGCGGCACCGGTGTGTCCCGATTTATTTCAAACCACACACCTTTCCCCGAACGTGTGCGCTCTCCAGTGTCCGGGTCGGTGATAAGCTCACCGAGCATCAGCTCATTGAAGACACCATCGGTGAGCAGGCGGCGCCATTTGGCCTCTCCAGCGATAAACCTCGATACCCGACCATCATCATCCAGAACGACTCCGATGAAGTCGCTCCCGAATCGGCCAAACACCTCGCGCCACCGCCGCCCGTCTCGAGCCAGTGAGAATAAATAGGCCTCAACATCAGCGTGATACCGAAACAGGTAGATCGGCACGCGCCAAGCGTGACCGCCGACAAACGAATCGCGAAAAGCTTCCGTGAGCATTCCCGCCATCACCTCCCCGAAAAGACCGCGAAGCGCCTTCAGGGGGAGGCAGTTCGGATAGCAAGCCTCCTCGCCGGGAGCGCCAGCGTCCGGGTGAAGGTTGATCCCGATCTGAGCGTGGAAGTATTCCCGCGCGTCTGTGTGAGCCGACTCGAAGTACGGCCTTAGCCCGGCGATCAGGTCGTTGTCGGTGTCGGATTTTTGCTCGAGGAGAAGGTGGCCGAAACGCCCCCGCACGCTGTCGAAAGATTCGAGCCATTCGTCGAGCGCCTCGCTCGGGGGCGGACAGGTGTGCATCGTTGATAAAACGCCTCAACCAAAAATTGTCGCTCGCCGGGAATATACCCTGTTATCGTTCGATGAAACTAGGCCTTTGGCGGTCGCAACGACCAAAACCGGGCCTACACGTGCAGTATGACCGTCGTCCATTGCAATTCCGAAAAAGTAGTCAGTAGCAACCTGGCCCCGCATCCCGGTTAGGATATCGCCTTCTATGCAGCAAGTATTTTTTCTCTGCTCTACGCCCGATCGCTACGACGGCTGAATACTTGTTGAACTGCGACAGTTCCTGCCTTTTCTATCCATCCCCGTTGCTAATCGCTTGCCGCGATTGGCGCTCGACGGGGGACGATCGTGGCGGGCACTTCACTCCATTCGGAAGCGTTCTCGCGTGGCGCGCGCATGCTGCGCACCGCGCTGGGTCCCGCGATCGCCACCTTCCTCGAAGACCCCTCGATCGTCGAGGTCATGCTCAACCCCGACGGCCGGCTCTGGATCGACCGGCTGTCCGGCGGGCTGGAGGATAGCGGACGAACGATGTCTGCCGCCGACGGCGAGCGGATCGTGCGCCTGGTCGCGCATCATGTCGGCGCTGAGGTGCATGCCGAGAAGCCGCGCGTCTCGGCCGAGCTTCCCGAGACGGGGGAGAGGTTCGAGGGGCTTCTTCCGCCCGTCGTTGCGGCGCCGGCCTTTGCGATCCGCAAGCCCGCCGTCGCTGTTTTCACCCTGGACGACTACGCGGCGGCCGGCATCATGACGGCCGGCCAAGCGGGCCTGTTGCGCGAAGCGGTCGCCGCCCGCAAGAACATCCTGGTCGCCGGCGGCACCTCGACCGGCAAGACCACCCTGACAAACGCGCTGCTGGCCGAGATCGCCGGCACCACCGATCGCGTGGTTCTCATCGAGGATACGCGTGAACTGCAATGCCGCGCTCCGAATCTGGTCGCGCTGCGCACCAAGGATGGCGTCGCGTCGCTGTCCGATCTGGTTCGGTCCTCCCTCCGCCTACGCCCAGACCGGATTCCGGTCGGCGAGGTACGGGGCAGCGAAGCCTTGGAGCTCCTCAAAGCCTGGGGCACCGGCCACCCCGGTGGGATCGGAACGATTCACGCCGGCACGGCGCTGGGCGCGCTTCGTCGCCTCGAGCAGCTCATCCAGGAGGCCGTCCTCACCGTTCCCAAGGCGCTGATCGCCGAGACCATCGATCTCGTCGCGGTACTGCGCGGCCGCGGCAGCGAACGCCGCCTCGCCGAACTCGCTCTCGTCGCCGGCCTCGATCCCGCCACCGGCGATTACCGCGTCCAGTCGGCCGGGGCGGGCGGCCAATCCTCACTTCCCGGAGACCCGTCATGATTCAGTGCCCTCCCGCGATCCGTCGTGTTCGTCGCCGCTTCGCCGACCTAGCGGCAATTGTCTTCATCTCCATCGCTTTAGCCCCTGCGGCCTACGCCTCCGGTTCCTCGATGCCGTGGGAGACGCCGCTCAACCAGATCCTGGAGTCGGTGCAGGGCCCGGTCGCCAAGATCATGTCGGTCATCATCATCACCGTGACCGGCCTGACGCTCGCCTTCGGCGATACGTCCGGCGGCTTCCGCCGGCTGATCCAGATCGTCTTCGGCCTGTCGATCGCCTTCGCCGCGTCGAGCTTTTTCCTGACCTTCTTCAGCTTCTCCGGCGGAGCGTTGGTGTGATGGCTGCGATCGTCGATCCGGAAGTGCCGGGCTTCTTCGCGCCGGTCCATCGCGCGCTCACCGATCCGATCCTGATGGGCGGCGCGCCCCGCACGGTTGCGATCGCCAACGGCACGTTGGCGGCGGCAATTGCACTCGGCCTCCACCTCTGGATTCCCGGAGCGCTGATTTGGGCCGTGGGGCATGCCGCTGCGGTCTGGGCGGCCACGCGCGACCCGCAATTCGTGGACGTCGTTCGACGTCACCTCCGCTATCCATCCTATCTCCGCGTGTGAGGCTTGCATGCTGAACCTCGCCGAATACCGCAACCGACCCCACAGTCTTGCCGACTTCCTGCCCTGGGCCGCTTTGGTCGAGAAGGGCGTCGTCCTCAACAAGGACGGCGCGTTCCAGCGCACGGCGCGCTTCCGCGGTCCGGATCTCGACAGCGCGACGCCGGCCGAGCTCGTCGGCGTGACCGCCCGCCTCAACAACGCGTTGCGGCGTCTCGGCTCAGGCTGGGCGATCTTCGTCGAAGCCCAGCGCATCGCCGCCCAGACTTATCCGCACAACACTTTTCCAGACGCCGCATCAGCGCTGGTCGACCTGGAGCGGCGGGACGCTTTCGAGGAGGCCGGTGCGCATTTCGAGAGCCGCTATTTCCTGACCTTCGTCTGGCTGCCGCCGGCCGAGGACGCCTCGCGCATCGAGAACTGGCTCTATGAGGGCCGTGCGCAGAGCGGCGTCGATCCACGCGAGTTGCTGCGCGGCTTCGTCGATCGGACCAACCGCGTCCTGCAACTGGTCGAAGGGTTCATGCCCGAGGTGGCGTGGCTCGGTGACGGCGAGACGCTGACCTACCTGCATTCGACCATCTCCACCCGGCAACAGCCCGTGCGCGTCCCCGAAACGCCGATGCATCTCGACGCGCTGCTCGCGGACGAGCCGCTCGCAGGCGGCCTCGAGCCGCGTCTGGGGAGCCACCACCTTCGCACGCTCACCGTGGTCGGCTTTCCGACCGCGACGCATCCCGGGATCCTCGACGAGCTGAACCGGCTTGCCTTTCCCTACCGCTGGTCGACCCGTGCCATCCTCCTCGACAAGACCGAGGCGGTGAAGCTGTTGACCAAAATCCGCCGACAGTGGTTTGCCAAGCGCAAGTCGATCGCCGCCATCGTCAAGGAGGTGATGACCAACGAGGCCTCGACCCTGGTCGATAGCGATGCGGCGAACAAGGCCGCCGATGCCGATCTCGCCTTGCAGGAACTGGGTACCGACGATGTCGGTCAGGCCTACATCACCGCGACCGTCACCGTCTGGGATGAGGACGGAGGTCTCGCCGCCGAGAAGCTGCGCCTCGTCGAGAAGGTGATTCAGGGGCGCGACTTCACCTGCATGCCGGAAGGGGTGAACGCGCTCGAAGCCTGGCTCGGCTCACTGCCCGGGCACGCCTACGCCAACGTCCGCCAGCCGCCGCTCTCGACATTGAACCTGGCTCACATGATACCGCTTTCGGCGGTCTGGGCCGGGCCGGACCGCGACGAGCATTTCCGCAGCTCTCCGCTGTTCTTTGGCAAGACCGAGGGCTCGACGCCTTTCCGCTTCTCGTTGCACGTCGGCGACGTCGGCCACACCCTGATCGTCGGGCCGACCGGGGCCGGCAAGTCCGTGCTGCTGGCGCTGATGGCGATCCAGTTCCGGCGCTACCGGAAGAGCCAGATCTTCGCCTTCGATTTCGGCGGCTCGATCCGCACGGCGGCGCTTGCCATGGGCGGCGACTGGCACGACCTCGGCGGAAGCCTGTCGAACAGCGCTGACGATTCCGTCTCTCTTCAACCGCTCGCACGCATCGGCGATGCGGCGGAGCGCGCCTGGGCGGCCGAATGGGTGACCGCGATCCTCGCCAAGGAGGGCGTCACCATTGATCCGACCGTGAAGGAGCACGTCTGGTCGGCGTTGACGTCACTGGCATCCTCGCCGGTCGAGGAGCGCACGATTACCGGCCTGACGGTTCTATTGCAATCGACCGCGCTCAAGCAGGCACTGCAACCTTATTGCGTCGGCGGCTCCTCCGGCCGCCTGCTCGACGCGGAAGCCGAGCAATTTGGTTTTGCGTCGGTGCAGGCGTTCGAGACCGAGGGCTTGATTGGCGCTGGAGCTGCGCCTGCCGTCCTCACCTACCTCTTCCATCGCATCGAGGGACGGCTCGACGGCCGGCCAACCCTCCTCATCATCGACGAGGGGTGGCTCGTCCTCGACGATCCGGCCTTCGCGCAACAGCTCAGGGAATGGCTGAAGACGCTGCGGAAGAAGAATGCCTCCGTCGTGTTCGCGACCCAATCGCTCTCCGACATCGACGGCAGCAACATCGCACCCGCAATCGTCGAGAGCTGCCCGACGCGCATCTTCCTGCCGAATGAGCGCGCGATCGAACCGCAGATCACCGCCATCTACCAGCGGTTCGGTTTGAACGACCGCCAGATCGAGATCATCGCGCGGGCGACGCCGAAGCGCGACTACTACTGCCAGTCTCGCCGCGGCAATCGGCTCTTTGAGCTCGGCCTCGGGCCGGTCGCGCTGGCCTTCTGCGCCGCGTCCTCCAAGGCCGACCATGCCGCCATCGAACGGCTGCTCGCCGAGCACGGCCACGACGACTTCACGCCCGCTTGGCTCGCTGATCACGAGTTGCTCTGGGCCGCCGATCTCATCCCTGACCTGATAAATCTGGAGGTGCAATCATGATCGCTCATCAGACGCGGCGCGCAAGCTTGACCGCTGCGACCGCTCTCTCGCTTGCCTTGTCGATCTCGCCGCCTTTGACGGCGCCGGCCTCTGCGCAGTGGATCGTCTACGACCCCACCAACTTTAGCCAGAATGTGCTGACCGCGGCGCGCGAGCTGCAGCAGATCAACAATCAGATCCAGATGCTGACCAATCAGGCCCAGAGCCTGGTGAACCAGGGAAAGAACCTCGCCAACCTGCCGTTGTCGACGCTGACCCAGCTTCAGGCACAGGTCGCACGGACTCAGTCACTGCTGAGTCAGGCCCAGAACATCGCCTTCAACGTCGAGCGCATCCAGACGGCGTACTCCAGCACGTACGGCACGGCGGCGGGAATGGGCTCCAATGCGACAATGTTTGCCACGGCCCAAAGTCGCTGGCAGAACTCGGTGGGCGCTTTCGAGGACTCGCTGAAGGTGCAGGCCGGCGTCGTCGGCAATATCTCGACCAACTCCAGCGCAATGAGCTCGCTGGTCACCGCGAGCCAGTCGGCAAGTGGCGCCCTGCAAGCCGCTCAGGTCGGCAATCAGCTTCTGGCCCTGCATTCCCAGCAGCTATCCGATCTCGTCGCGGTGCTCGCCGCGAAGGGACGGGCGGATGCGTTGGAGCAGGCGCGCGTGACGGCGACCGAGTCGCAGGGCCAGCAGCAATACAAGATCTTCTCGACACGCAGCGGCTATCAGCCCGGCAACGTCACCATGTTCAGCGGCAACTGAGGTACCGATCATGGAGCGCTCGGATATTCTTCGCGCAGGCGCGATGATCATCGTGTTCGCCATTTTCCTTGCCGCGCTGCACGTCATTCATCGGCGTCCGGCGGAGCAGCCCATATCCGACGCCCCCTCTGTCTCCGCTCCCGATGATCTCTCGGCCGAGTTGCGCCGTTGCGGCGCGCTCGGACCGCAGGATGCCGAAGATCCGCACTGCCAGGCGGTTTGGAAGGAGAACCGCGCGCGCTTCTTCGGCGGGCCGGCGCGGCCACTTCTGCCGCAGGCCGCGCCGGCCACGCCGCCGATGACGAGTGATCCACAGGGAGAGAAGCCGTGAACAATGTCGGCGTCATCGACACCTTCCTCAACACCTTCACGACCTACATCGATTCGGGTTTCGGCCTGATCAAGGGCGAGGTCACCTATCTGTCGTCGACGTTGATCGTCATCGACATCACGCTGGCCGGCCTGTTCTGGGCCTGGGGCGCAGACGAAGACATCCTTCAGCGGCTGGTGAAGAAGACCCTCTACATCGGCTTCTTCGCCTTCATCATCACCAACTTCACCAAACTCTCAGGCATCATCTTCAATAGCTTCGCGGGTCTCGGCCTGAAGGCCGGCGGCTCCTCGATCTCGACGGCGGACTTTTTGCGGCCCGGCAAGCTGGCGCAGGTCGGTCTCGATGCCGGACAGCCGTTGCTTGACGCAGCAAGCCAGATGATGGGCTTCACCAGCTTCTTTGCGAACTTCGTCCAGATTGCCGTTCTGATGGTGTCCTGGCTCTTGGTGCTGATCGCCTTCTTCATTCTGGCGGTGCAGCTCTTCGTCACGCTGATCGAGTTCAAGCTGACGACGCTCGCTGGTTTCATCCTCATTCCGTTCGCGCTCTTCAACAAGACCGCCTTCCTTGCGGAGAAGGTGCTGGGCAACGTCGTTGCCTCCGGTGTGAAGGTCATGGTGCTCGCCGTCATCGTCGGCATCGGCACCGGGCTCTTCTCCCAATTCGCCACAGCCTATGCCGGCGGCCAGCCGACCATCGAGCAGGCGCTCTCTGTCGTGCTGGCGGCACTCGCCATGCTCGGCCTCGGCATCTTCGGTCCCGGCATCGCCACCGGTCTTGTTTCCGGCGCGCCGCAGCTTGGCGCGGGCGCTGCCGTCGGCACCGGCCTTGCCGTCGCCGGTACCGCAATGGTCGGCGGCGCGGCGCTCGGTTTGGCCGGAAGGGGAACGATGGCAGCTGGCTCCGGTGCTGCGGCCGCCGCGCGTGGTGGTGCGGCGATGGCGGGCGGTGCGTCCTCCGCCTACAGCCTTGCATCGGCCGGTGGGTCCGGCGCTGGCGGCGTCGCGTCCGGTCTCGGCGGCGTGGGCCGTGCGGCGGCAAGTCACGCGGCAGCTCCCGTCAGACGCGCCGCTGCGCGAGCAACGGGGGCAATGACGGAAAGTTTTAGCTCTGGCGCCCGTGCCGGCGTCGCCAACACCGGTGGCTCCTCGACGATGGGGACCATCGGGAGCGGCGCCGCCGCAAACGATGGAACCGCATCTCAAGCAGCGAACGAGAGCGGTCCGCCCGCCTGGGCCCAGCGCGTCAAGCGTAATCAGGTCGTCATTCACGGCGCGCAGACGGCCGCGCAAGCCCTCAAATCCGGCGACAGCCATGGCGGCGGTCACGCCGTCGACCTCTCGGGAGGAGAATAAAAAGTGTCAGTCTTCCGGCGATCGTCGGTCCGCTTCGGCCGTACACCCGAACCCGAAACCCCCTACCAGCGCGCGGCGCAAGTTTGGGACGAACGCATCGGCTCCGCCCGCGTGCAGGCCAGGAACTGGCGGCTGATGGCCTTCGGTTCGCTGATCCTGTCGTGCGGCCTCGCTGGCGGGCTCGTCTGGCAATCCACGCACGGCACCGTCGTTCCCTGGGTGGTGCAGGTCGACAAGCTCGGCGAGGCGCAAGCCGTGGCGCCCGCCGTCGCTGATTACAGGCCGAACGACCCGCAGATTGCCTGGTATCTCGCCCACTTCATCCAGATCGTCCGCTCGCTTCCGGCCGACCCGATCATCGTGAGGCACAACTGGCTGCAGGCTTATGATTTCACGACCACGGCGGGCTCGGTGGCGCTGAACGACTACGCCCGCGCCAATGACCCCTTCGCCAATCTCGGCAAGCAGCAGGTCGCTATCGACGTCTCCAGCGTCATCCGCGCCTCGCCCGACAGTTTTCGCGTCGCCTGGGTCGAACACCGCTTTCAGGATGGGGCGCTCGCCGGCACCACACGTTGGACCGCGATCCTCACGATCGCAATTCAGCCGCCCACCGACGCCGATCGGCTGCGCAAGAATCCACTCGGCATCTACGTCAACGCCATCAACTGGTCAAAGGAGCTGGGACAATGACCCCGCCGATTTTCTCAAGAGCCGGCGGTCCGGCTTCGCAGCTTATCGTTCACCAAAACCGGAAAGTCGGCGATACGTCTCCCCGTAAACCCGCCTTTGCGGCTTTGCTGATGGTTGCATCGGCGCTTGGCGGCTGCGCACACAATTTCATCCCGCCAGACATCAACTACGATAGCGCAGAGCCGGCGACGCTCACCGTCGATCCGCCGCCGCCCGTCAAGATCGTGGAATTGCCGAAACCGCTGCCGCTGCCCGGGCAGTTGAAACCGCTCGCCGCCGGCAAGCGCGTCCCCGAAGCCGCCGATCCGAAGGTTCGCGTCAAACAGGCTAACGCTGCGGCACGGGTGCAGCCGGTCCGCAATGGCTTCATCAATGCCGTACAGGTCTATCCCTTCTCGGGGGGAGCTCTCTACCAGGTCTATACCGCGCCCGGTCAGATCACGGACGTCGCGTTGCAGGACGGCGAGCAACTCGTCGGCTCCGGACCGGTTGCCGCGGGTGACACTGTGCGGTGGATCATAGGCGATACCGAGAGTGGGGCGGGCGCGACCAAGAAGATCCACATCCTTGTCAAGCCGACGCGGCCGGAATTGGTCACCAATCTCGTGATCAACACCGACCGACGGACCTATCTCCTCGAGCTCCGCTCGACGGAGAAGACCTATATGGCCTCGGTCTCCTGGCAATATCCTGAGGACCAACTCATTGCTCTTCGGCGGCAGAATGCGGCGGCCGAAACCGCGGCCCCCATTGCGGCCGGCGTCGATCTCGCTTCGATCAATTTCCGCTATTCGATCGAGGGCGATGATCCGGCCTGGCGTCCGCTGCGCGCTTTTGACGACGGCAACAAGGTCTATATCGAATTTCCCAGCGGGATTGTCCAGGGTGAGATGCCGCCACTGTTCGTCATTGGCCCGGCCGGCGGCTCCGAACTGGTGAACTACCGGGTCAACCGCAACTACTACATCGTCGACCGCCTGTTCGCCGCCGCCGAATTGCGTCTTGGTGACAAGGACAGCGAGCGGCGCGTGCGTATCGTCCGCACCGACGGAAGGCCGCGCTCATGGCGATAGGCAGGGAAGACGAACATCAAGGCGATACTCCGTCTGTCGCGCCGCCGGACCTTCGGCTCCGAGGCGAGCGGCCCCGTGTCACACGGCTCTCGCGCAAGGTCCTTATCGGCCTCGGCGCTGTGTCTGCCCTGGCAGTCGCGGGCGCGCTCGGCTATGCCCTCCAGACCGGCAATAAGCTGCAGAGCGGCCAAGAACTGCTCAGCACCCAGAACCGACCTTCGGCCGAGGGGCTGGCCGAGTTGCCGAAGGACTATACTGGCCTGCCGCGTCAAGCGCCGCCGCTCGGGCCGCCGCTGCCTGGCGATCTCGGCAAGCCGATCCTCAACGCAGGCGCCGCACCGAACACCATAGCGGCGACGTCTGATCCCGAGACGCAGCACGGGGTCCAGGAAATCGAGGCGGCGCGAGTTAGCCGCCTCTTTGCCCAAACTGCTCAGCAACCGCAGAGCGTGGGCCAACCAATCCCGAATGCCTCCACTGGCGCCACGCCGACTCCGGCCGCGACACCACCTGTCGATGCAGGATCCGCCCAGAACATGCAGGACCGCAAGACGGCCTTCCTCAACGCTGCGACGGACAAGCGCACGGTCAGTCCAGATCGGCTCGAAGCCAAGGCCTCTCCCTACATCGTGCAGGCCGGCACAGTGATCCCGGCTGCGCTCATCACGGGCATTCGTTCCGATCTGCCTGGCCAAGTCACCGCCCAGGTGACCGAGGCTGTCTATGACAGCCCTTCCGGCAAATATCTTCTGGTTCCCCAGGGTGCGAAGCTGATCGGCCAATACGACAGTTCCGTCGCCTTCGGCCAGTCCCGTATCCTCTTAATCTGGACCCGCATCATCATGCCGGACGGCAACTCGATCGTGCTCGAGCGCCAGCCCGGCGCCGACACCGGTGGTTATGCCGGGCTTGAGGATGAGGTCGACAACCATTGGGGCATGCTGTTCAAAGCCGCCGTCCTCTCGACCATGCTCAGCGTTGGAGCGGAGGCGGGCACGAGCCAGAACGAGAACAACCTCGTTCAAGCAATCCGTAGTGGCGCGTCCAACAGCATCAGCCAGACGGGTCAGCAGATCGTGCAGCGCCAGCTCAACATCCAGCCGACGCTGACCATCCGGCCAGGTTTCCCGGTGCGGGTCATCGTTACGCGAGACCTGGTGCTGGCTCCGTACGGAAAGGGAGGGACGCCATGACGAAGCTCAAGCTTGGGCCGCTTGAAGACGACAAGCCGGTGAAGCTCACGATCGAGCTGCCGGCGGCGGTCTTCAGGGATCTCAAAAGCTACGCCGAGATTCTGACGCGTAGCGGAGGCACGACCACACCGACCGAGCCCGCCAAATTGATCGCGCCCATGATCGAGCGTTTCATGGCAACCGACCGCGCCTTTGCAAAAGCTCGCCGAAATGCGGCTCAGGTCGTCTCTGGATCAGCCGAGAGGTCTGGATAGCGTTCCCGAAGTAGGGCGAGGAACGGACGCAGTGACGGATTGCAGTTGTCTTGCCGCCAATAAGCGCGGAAGCTCAGCCGCGTCGGACCCTCCGCATCATGGACCTCGCGGAAGGTCACTCCCTGATAGGCCGCGCCGGTCGCGCCTTCCAAAGTCAGCAGGACACCCCAGCCCGCGCCCACCAAAGTGAGAAGCCGGTCGAGCGCCACATCATGGTGAAGCAGCCAACACGGATCGGACCCACCCAATTTGCTGACGAGAAGCTTGAGCAATTCCGGTGCCGGGCCATGCTGTGACAACAGAAGCGCTTCCTCCCTCAGTTCGCCCCAGTGAACCACATCACGCCTTGCCAGCGGATGGCCCTTGGGGAGGGCGACGACGACACGTTCGCTCCAGAGCGACAAGCACCCGTCGCTCCAGCTTGAATTGGGTTCGGCCACAAAGGCGACGTCAATGGCGGAACTGGCTAGATCGGAGATCAGATGGTCTCTCGATCCGTCTACCAGATGCGTATCAGCATCGGGGAAGCGGTGCCGGTGGTCGAGGAGGGTGGCCCGGAGATTGCCGGCTGAGAGTGAGGCGTGGACGCCGATGGTCAATCGGCCGCTCTCGCCTCGCCAATGAGTCTTGAGGCGAGCGGCGATCGCTTCCGTTTCATCCACGATGCGCTGGGCGGCATCGAGGAATTCTTGCCCTTCAAGGGTCGGTCGCGTGCCGGCGTAAGTGCGCTCGAAGAGAGCGCCGCCCAACTTGTATTCGAGATTGCGCAGGCGACGACTAAGAGTCGACTGCTTGATTCTGAGCGTTTCTGCCGCTTGGCGGAGGCTTCTGTGGTGAGATGCGGCGATTGCCCAGCGTAGATCTCTTAATTCCACTGGCGTGGTCGGAGCCCTATGGCGAATTGCCGGTGACCAAACTTTTTTTTGAATGGTTCACTCCATTTGTTTGCGCTGCTTCAGCGCCTTCTTCGCGCTAGCCCTGACGCAGCCATTGAGCGCCTTCGTGAAGGCATTGGAGGTTCTGGCGACCGACCGCAATGGCGTGTAAAAGAGCCAACGTAGGCTTCCGCCCCGACCAAAAAAATCGCTGTCGACTTCAGATTGAACCGCATGTAGCTGCCCGCCAGCTAAGGGGCTAAAGCGCGTCCATTCGACGAACTCAACCGCGAAAAGGTCAGGAGCTTCGGTAAGTAATTGCGAGAAGGTTTAGCTATCTGCCCTCGGTTGCCTCCTTTTCAAAGGATTCGGTGATCTCGTTTCTCCGACCAATGATCGAACCGAGCTTGGCGCATTCGACAACTCGTTCACTGAGTGGCGCGCCGACGCTGGCTCTTGCCATCGGAGTGCAATCGCCTCGGCGAGCGTTACGGGCGGGTTCAGACGAAGTTCTGCTTGAGCAAGACGGCTGGGCCGTTTGCTGGAATTATGCCACCAAAATACAATCTATTTGATTAGATGACGACTCGGCCTCACGACAATCCATCGCCAAATCAGATCGGTCCATCACATTAGTTGGTGGTTGCGCTTGGATGCGCCGCCGAGGTTGCGAACAAGGTTGCAGCGGAACCGCCGGTCACGGGAGGCCACGGTTATCGCCTCAGCCTCATCGAGCGCTCCTTCTGAGATGCGGGGGAGCCATCGCATGGGACCTTCGAACGTGATTGCTCCTGACTGGATCGGCAAAGTAGCCCTACCGCCTCAGCATTTATTAATGAGTCTGCACCCTGCTAATAGTAGCGTTATAGTCAGTGGTTTGACGGTCAGAGCGAATGGCATGCTTGGCACATGAAAACTCGTGCGCTAGCACTACTTTGGGTGCGCCGGGAGACCGGCAAGGAGGAGATGGTGAAAGTCCATTGCGATGAAGGTGTAGCGAACCACATCGGCCCCGAGCCGTGCGCAGGCGTCCGCGAGGGTGTCGGCGAAGCGTCGGTAGGGGAGCATGCAGGCCAGCCATTGAGCCGCGAAACAGTGTTATCTCGGGAGCCGACGCTGTCCAAAGAGCGGAAGGCAACATGGATGAGTGCGCAATTGCGAGCACCCGTCCAACCCGGCGTGGTCGTAGACCCTGGCATGCATGGAAGCTCCTTGTACGGGAACCGGGATATCTCCGGGTCGGCCATCTTCCTCCTCGGAGGAGGTGGTCCGCAGCGGGAAGGCGAGGAGCCGTAGCCGCTGATGCATGACACGGAGAAGTCTGACTCTGGCATAGTAGCTGAGAAGCCGACGAACAAAGCTGGATTACTGGCGGCGGAGTGGGCGGAGCCAAGGCCGGGGACCAAGGGAAACGCGGAACAGCAGCGCATGCACCGGACACAGGGCCGGGCTCGCATGACCCAGTCGCTGGACCGCGTACGGACAGCCGCAAGGCTGAGGAAGAAGGACCGGTTCACCGCGCTCTTTCACCACATCAATGTCGATACACTGCGGGCGGCGTTCTTTGCGCTCAGGCGTAGGGCTGCTCCCGGAGTGGATGGCATGACGTGGCAGGACTACGAGGAAGATCTCGAGCCCCGGCTCGCCGATCTGCACAAACGGGTCCAACGAGGAACGTACCGCCCGCAACCGTCTCGCCGGACGTACATACCAAAAGCAGACGGCAAGCAGCGTCCGTTAGCGATCGCGGCTCTCGAAGACAAAATCGTCCAGGGGGCCACCGTCATCGTGCTCAACGCCATCTACGAAGGAGACTTCTGTGGCTTTTCCTACGGGTTTCGGCCCGGCAGAGGACCACATGATGCGTTGGACGCGCTCTGCACAGCGATCGAGACGCGGCAGGTGAACTGGATCATTGACGCCGACATCCAAAATTTCTTTGGCGCAGTCAGTCAACCTTGGCTGGTTCGCTTCTTGGAACATAGGATCGGCGACAAGCGCATCATCCGCCTCATTCAGAAATGGCTGAAGGCGGGTATTCTCGAAGACGGCGTCGTAACCGCTGATGACAGGGGAACGGGTCAAGGTTCGGTGATTTCACCGCTCCTTGGCAACATCTACCTGCACTACGCTCTCGACCTGTGGGCCAAACGCTGGCGACAGCGCGAGGTCTCCGGCGGCATGATCATCGTGCGTTACGCGGACGATGTAGTAGTCGGCTTTGAGCGCGAGGATGACGCACGTCGTTTCCTTGACGCGATGCGCGCGAGACTGGAGGAGTTCGAGCTGACGCTCCATCCGGCCAAGACCCGCCTGATTGAGTTTGGTCGCCATGCGGCGGCTCAACGCAAGCAGCGCGGACTCGGAAAGCCGGAAACCTTTGCGTTCATGGGGTTCACGTTTATCTGCGGCAAATCACGCCGAGGGCGCTTCCAGCTTCAACGGAAGACCCGTGGCGACCGCATGCGAACCAAACTCCGCGAAATCAAGGAGGAGCTGAGGCGCCGAATGCACTGGCCGATCCCTGCACAGGGGAGATGGCTGAGGCAGGTCTTGACCGGCCACTTTGCGTACTTTGCTGTTCCGACGAATGGCCGAGCGCTCAATGCGTTTCGGTTCTACCTGACCGATCTCTGGAGGCGTACGCTTCGGCGGCGCAGTCAGCGGACCTGTCTGACCTGGGATCGCATAACGCAGATCACCGACGACTGGCTTCCCAAGGCTCGCATCCTTCATCCATGGCCGAAGCTGCGCTTCGCCGTCAAACACCCGAGGTAGGAGCCCGGTGCCTTAATTGGGCTCGCCGGGATCTGCGCGGGGGGCGCCCAGTGATGGGTGTCCCTACCGCGAACAGATTATTTGATTTTGCCGCGTTTTATAGGATTGAACGAAGCCGCTGGCGCGGCATGTAGGGAGGCATGGCAAGGATTGCCTCCTGTCTGAGAGGATTGCGGGTTTTCGAAGCCCAACCCTTTAGACAGGAGGTTTTCCGATGGCTGAGATCAGCCCACTTCGCCGCCGCATGATCGAGGACATGACGGTCCGCAATCTGTCACCGGCGACGCAGCAATCCTACCTCAACGCCGTAGCGAAGTTGAGCCGATATTTCGGTCGTTCTCCCGACCGGCTCGACCTCGAGGATATCCGTGCCTTCCAGGTACATCTGGTTGCGACGGGGATGTCCTGGCCGGCACTGAACCAGATCGTCTGCGCACTGCGGTTCTTCTACGGTGTGACGCTTGGTCATGACACCGTTCCGGAGCGCATCGCCTATGCGCGTAAACCGCGCAAACTACCGGTCGTGCTGAGCGCCGACGAGGTCGTACGCTTCCTGGAAGCAATCCCAAGCCTCAAGAGCCGTACCGCGTTGACCACCGTCTATGCCGCAGGCTTGCGCGTATCGGAAGTGGTCCTCTTGAAGGTTGTCGACATTGATAGCCAACGGATGTTGATCCGGGTCGAGCACGGCAAGGGCGGCAAGGACCGTTACGTTATGCTCTCGCCGCAGCTTTTGAGGATTCTGCGGACGTATTGGCGGCTCACTCGGCCAAAACGATGGCTATTTCCCGGCCGCGACGACGAGCGTCCGCTCGTCCCGAACGTGCTGCACGCCGCCTGCCGTTCAGCCTGTGCTGCGGCCGGCTTGAGCAAGTCGGTGACCGTGCATACGCTGCGGCACACATTCGCGACCCATCTCCTGGAGAACGGGGCCGACGTGCGCATCATCCAGGTGCTGCTCGGCCATGCCAGTCTGGCCAGCACGGCGCGCTATACCCAAGTCGCCACAAAGACCATCAGCAATACGCCAAGTCCACTTGACTGGCTCCGCCTGGAGGTCGTGCCGCCCGGCTGAGCGGACCTGATGGCTCCGATTCTGGAGGTGGCGGATATCTTCCGCCGCTACGGCGAAGCGTTTCGGCAAGCCCGTGCCGAGCATTTGGGCCGCGTCGAGCGGCGCGTCATGGGCGCGATCACGGCATGCGGCAGTGCTCGGCGGCCACGTCGAGCAGTGCGACGACTGCGGCGCCACACGGATCGCCTACAACTCCTGTCGCAATCGGCACTGTCCGAAGTGCCAGGGCGCGGCGCGCGCGCAATGGCTTGCCGAGCGGCAAGCCGAGCTCCTTCCCGTGCCGTATTTCCACGTCGTCTTCACCATGCCGGCCTCCGCCGCGGAGATCGCCTTCCAGAACAAGGCCGTCATCTATGCCATCCTGTTCCGCTGCGCTACCGAGACGCTCACCACCATCGCGGCCGACCCCAAGCACCTCGGCGCCCAGCTCGGCGTGACCGCCGTCCTCCATACCTGGGGCCAGACCCTGCAACACCATCCGCATCTCCACTGTGTCGTGCCTGGTGGTGGACCTTCGCCCGACGGCATCCGCTGGGTCGCTTGCCGGCCCGGCTTCTTCCTGCCGGTGCGCGTCCTCTCTCAACTGTTCCGCCGCCTGTTTCTGCAAGAGCTGCAAGCTGCCTTCGTGGCTGGCCAGTTGGGCTTTTTTGGTGATCTCGCCCGTCTCGCCGATCCCGCCGCGTTTACCCAGCGGCTCGATCAGCTCCGTCGGACCGACTGGGTCGTCTACGCCAAGCCGCCATTCGGTGGGCCCGAACAGGTGCTGGCTTATCTCGGCCGCTATACGCATCGCGTCGCCATCGCCAACAGCCGGCTGATCTCACTCGCCGATGGGAAGGTGAGCTTTTCCTGGAAGGACTATCGGCAGAATCGCAAGGCCAAAGTGATGACGCTTGATGCCGATGAGTTCATGCGTCGCTTTCTCCTGCACACCCTGCCGGACGGCTTTCACCGCATCCGCCACTATGGCTTTCTCGCCAATGGCGGACGCAACGATAAAATCGTCCTCTGCCGTCAACTCCTTGACGTCCGCAACGCTCCGGCTGATCAAGAAGCCGGCGGCGATCCCCTCGTCAAATGCGAGATCCCGGTCCGCCCGCATTGCGGCGGCACCATGCGGCGCATCGACGTCGTCCCGCAAGCCTGCGCGCGCGACCATCCGTTTCGTTGTGACACGTCATGACCAGCGCCTGCATCATCCACCCCTTCCGTGATCACCTTCGCGGTGGCAACGTCCGATGTCGCCGTGGCCGCGCTCGTCACCACTCACCCCGTCAGTCATGCGGCCGCGCATCCCAGCACAGCAAATCGCTCGCGGCATCGTGCTCTCGGACCGAGCAATGGCGCCGCTCACGTCCGATCAATCACTCGCCGACGCACGGCCGCCACAGGCGCGCCTTCTCCGCAGTTGCTCCGGCTGCACTATCCCCATAGCGCCCACAACTCCGCGGCTTCGTTCAATCCGGCTTCTATGAGGTCGCACGCGCCACCGCGTACGCGGCTCGCGCCTGCTACGCGACCTCACAGAACCCTCAAGATTCCCGAATCGATTTTTCAATGATTCATGGGTGGTCGGCTCTTGGAGGGCTGACCATGGCGGGATGGGAAGACGAACTCGAACGCTGGCTAATGCCGTTCTTGGACCGGCTGGGTCATAAGACCCGACAGCGGATGTGTCCTGTATGTTGCGGGATTGATCGGTCCTGGCGATCGCAAGAGCGTTCAGCCGATGGCGGAACGCCTTGCCACGAGCAACTACGACCAGTTGCACCATTTCATTGCGGACGGTGTCTGGGACGCGACGCCGCTGGAGACAGAGCTGCTCAACCAGGCAGACCGACTTGTCGGCGGCAGGGATGCGGTGTTGGTTATCGATGACACCTCACTGCCGAAGAAGGGTGAGCGCTCGGTCGGTGTTGCGGCTCAATACGCGTCGGCTCTCGGTAAAACGGCAAATTGCCAGACGCTGGTGTCTTTAACGCTTGCGCGCGGCGAAGTGCCAGTGATGGTCGCGTTACGTCTCTTTCTGCCTGACAGTTGGACGAGCGACTTGTCTCGTTTGAAGCGCGCTCGCGTGCCAGTCGAACACCGAACGCCACGGTCCAAGCCGGAGATTGCTTTGGCCGAGATTGACCGCGCGATGGCAGCCAACCTGCGCTTTGGATGTGTGCCGGCGGATGCAGGATACGGCCTCAGCGCACCGTTTCGACAAGGGCTAACAGAGCGCGGGTTGGCCTGGGCGGTCGGTATCCCTCGTCACCAGAAAGTGTATCCGGTCGATGTGAAGCTCATTTGGCCGATCACCAAAGTCCGTGGCAAACCACGAAAGCACTACGTGCCCGATATCTTATCGATTGCGGCAGAACAAATGCTGGCCAGCGCCAAATGGAAAACCGTGAGTTGGCGTAGCGGGACGAAAGGTCGGCTCAAAGCCCGATTTGCTGCTCTCCGTGTCCGGACCGCCGACGGCCCTGCGCAGCGGATATGGGATAAAGGCCAGCAGCATCTACCAGGTGACGAAGCTTGGCTCATTGGCGAGCAACGTGCCTCCGGGGAGAAGAAATACTATCTCGCCAATCTTCCAGCGGCGACGGATCTGCGCACGCTGGCCGCCACCATCAAGGCACGGTGGATTTGTGAGCAGGCGCATCAGCAGTTGAAGGAGGAGCTTGGACTTGATCACTTCGAAGGGCGATCATGGCAAGGTCTTCATCGCCACGCCCTGATGACAATGATTGCCTACGCCTTTCTGCAACATCGCCGCCTCGCATACGCGGGGCGGAAAAAAAAGAATCAACGGGCCTCCGCCTCAGCCAACCATGCCCGCCGTACGTCACGCCATCGTTGATCTCATCCTTCGGCCGCCGCCTCAGCAGTGCCCATATTGCCGAAAGCAAATCCCCGAAAAACAGTGGCGCAAACACATTCTGCCAAAGTAGTGCTAGTGGCTTGGAATGTGCGTCGGATTCGGGCGAAACGCGGTATTTCCCAAGAGAGATTGGCTTACCAAGCCGGGATTGACCGCTCTTACATGGCCAGTCTTGAGCGGCAATCGAAAAATCCGACAATTGATCTCCTCGATCGCATCGCCGAAACGCTGGGCGTTCATTTGTCCGAATTCTTTGCTCGGCCGTCCAAACATGCGGTGTCTTGCAAGACCTCGCCTAAACGCCGTAAGTCAGCGCGTCTCGGCAAGCCGCGTGTCCAAAAGAACAAACGCAACGGTCCGACGCCACAGAATTTCGAATGAGGCCTCGGCGAGAAGCTTGGAGCCCGAACAGATCGGGCGCCGGCTTTCGCACCAGCCGATGCACGCCCGCGTAGGCTATCAACTCGCGGCCTTGAACCGGCAACCCTCGATATCACTGGTGAGCCAGCTACGCTGGCGAGGCTACAGGCACGCAGCAGCGGCTCCTCGTCGACCTTGAACCCGATCATGGCGAATTCGCCGCTGCGGAAGCGGAACGACGAATCCCGCGTGGTGGTGAAGCTGAAGAGATTGTCGGCCCAGTGGGGGCTACTAAGCTATGAAGATGGAGATGCGGGCGGCAATACGGAATCCCTGATACCGGCGAATGGATCCAGCATGTCTCGCCTACTGGGACACGATCTTCGGCGGTTACTTCTCGTCCTATGGCGCCATCTTTGACGCCACGACAAAGGCGTGCCGATGGTGTCTGTGTCGACTACTATACCGCATTCCAGAGCGACCAGTTTGGCCAGTGTCGAGCAAGCGGGGATGTTGCCTATCCCGCAACAGTGGGCAGTTAGGTGCTTACACCGAAGCGGCACCGCATTTTCTACATGATGAAAACTATCTGACAGGTTCCAAATATTGGCCGCCTACAAGATCTGGCAGGGGCCTAGCTTAGCCAGCTTATGTATATAGCGGAACCTCTGTCCCGCATTTTGCGCGGGGACACGCGGCAGGTAACGGAGGTCACAGATGGCATACAAGAAACTCATCAATCAAAGCGGCCTGACACTTACGGTGTTGCTCATCACGCGCGTTGGCTCAGAGCCGAACCAGTCCGGACAGATCGTCGCAACGGCGCTACCGGTGGGTGGCAAGCAGACGATTGAGTACGGCAGTGCGCAGAATCCCTTCCTCAACGGGCTCGTGATTTCCTCATCTTCCGATGGCGCGTTTTCGAACGGGTCGCAGATCGTGACGACTCGGGGCAGCAGCTGGGATACTGTCCTGAACACGCACGATACCCTTACCTTTAGCGGAGCGGGTGGGCTGAACGTGGTGGGCTCGAACATATAACCCGCCACGGCACCGACGGTCCCGCGGTGGCGGACTTGGCCGCTCCTGGAGCCGATCCTGGCGGCGTCGCCGCCCTGCTCGGATGAGTGCAGCCGATGGACGGAAAGGCGACTCTTGTGACTTCGGCGCCCGTGCAGCGGTGATCACCCGTGCCGGGGTGTTGGATGACTTCGCCGGAGACGAACCATGATGCCTTCACTTTGGTTGTCCAACAGGACCCCAGGTGCTCTGAAGAAAGGCCCGCGAGTTCATGAAAGGACCGCGCGGGATCATCATGGAATGACGGTATAGCATATGAGTACCAATCTTATGTTGCACGAGCCGCCCAACGCGCTGCGGCTGATCACACAGGCGTATACGAGCCTTCTCATTATCGGCTTCGCCCTGCTGCCCACTCAGTTCATCGCTTACCTTTATTTCCAGCAGGATCCCGCGCTGAAGTTTGAAGACCACCTGTTCCACGAATTCGCCATCGCCGTCGCCACCCTCGAGGGGCTGTTCGTCACATATGTGACGTGGCGTTGCTATCGGTCTTCAGGCGAGCCGTTGTTGCGGTGGTTGACCCTTGGCTTTCTGGCCTTCGTGCTGATCTATTCGCTGCACGGCGCCTTCACCGGGATGGCACATCGCAATATTTGGCTGTTTCTGCTCTATGGGCCGGCGTCGCGTCTGGCGATGTCGATTTTGCTCTTCGTAGGGCTACTCAGCTACAACCAGCCGTCAGACGAGCTTGAGAAGCGCTCGGACACGCGCGCGTGGCTCATGTGGATTGGCCTGTTCCTTACGGTGGACCTAGCTGTCGCACTTGTCGCCTATTCACGCTATGCTGGGCATCCGGTGGTCCGCCTGTCCATGGAGGGCGGCGCATTGCTATTCAGCGCGCTGAACGTCGCGGCCTTGCTCATGCGACGGATTCACTCACCGCTGATGCTTGTTTTCGGCGTTTCTGTCACATGGTTTGCGTTATCGTCGCTCGCATTCATTTTGGCCGCGCCGTGGAATCATATGTGGTGGCTGGCTCACGCGATCTTTGCTGGCGGCTTTTTTCTGCTCAGTTATGGCGTCGTCCGAGCTTTCCGAACAACGCAATCGTTCGCGACCATCTATAGCCAGGAAGAAATGACCGCCCGCCTGGCCAAATCGATGGCTGACACTCAAAAAGCACTCCAGCAAGTGCAAATGAGCAATCAAAGGTTGGAGCGGCTCGCCGCCACCGACCCACTAACCGGTGCCGGGAATCGGCGCCACTTCATCGAGCATATCGGCGCAGAGATCGCGCGTGCCAAACGGACCGGTGCTCCATTGGCTCTGCTATCGCTCGATCTCGACCATTTCAAGGATATCAACGACTCGCGTGGTCACAGCGTCGGCGATGAGGTCCTGCGCGTATTCGTGCGAAAGTGCCTGGAGGCAATCCGGCCTTACGACTCTGTCGCGCGCGTCGGCGGTGAAGAATTCATGGTACTGCTGCCGGGGGCGACGCTCGACGCGGCTTGCGCGGTCGCCGAGCGCCTTCGGTCGGCCATCGAACGCACCGCATTCGACGTCGGAGCCGAACCGTCGGTCGGCGTCACCATCAGTGTTGGAGTGTCGGAGTTCGGGCGCGATGGAGACACGCTCGACGGGTTCTTGAACGTCGCCGACCAGCGACTCTATCGTGCAAAATTTGAAGGTCGCAACCGCGTGGTTGTCGCCTAGGTTATCCTTCATCGCTCACTTCGTCTCTGGTGCTCTGGGCCCCGACGCCCGTTCTCGCTATCATTCTCCGAGTCAAAGCCGCAACTCCACTAACAATTATTCGGTCATGGTCCATCCATTGCAACATTTGCAGGTAGATTCGCACCACAATAGGTTGCTGCCGGGAGCTGTCATGTCGTTGCTTGCTACAACAGCGCTTGACAACCATTGTTCCGTCGAGCGCTCAACTGGCAGCAGCCGCCGCACCTCGCCAAGGCGGCCGGCCCTTGGCGCGCGCCGCGATTACCGATCCGCTGGCCAGGCACTCGGCAGAATGTCGGGATCAGGGAGCACAACTGACAGGAACCTAGCGCCGATTGCTATCCCACGTGAACTAGCGGCTCGCGCTCCAGGGTGTTCAAGTGGCAGATGTAACTCGTTGCTTCGGCCGCGCTAACGATGTGCGAACTTGCAGGTCGCTCGAACACAACTTCTGCCCGGCAACTATCGCTACCCGATGGCTCATTGCAGCTTCCGAAGCCGCAACTGAAGTTCGGCAATCGGCGCAACATCTGGTTCTCAGTTAACAACCGCGCTGCGGGCACCAACCTCACTGGATCACTCTACGTTGCGAAATTTCGACTGAGATGAGAATTTCAACTCCACGATTGCCAATATTGCACTTCGATTGGAGCCGTTCTGCCACGAGAGACTTCATTGCTCTTTTCGGCGGCGTCGTTCTCGCTTCACTCTTAGCGCATCTCTATGGGCTTGGCCCCCGTTTGGCGCAGCTGGGACGGCGCTATGTGGATTCGGTACTCGACGACATTATATTCATTGTGTTCGTCGCGTTCTTGCTGAGCATTGCACTATCAATCTTTAGTGTTCGGCGCTACCGAGAACTCGCCCGCGGAATTGACGCACGAACGATTGCAGAAGGGGACGTCCGCGATTTGGCGCGACACGATCCATTGACTGGCTTGCCGAACCGCCGCCTGTTTGATGAGAAACTTGATCTGTGCGCTGGCCTCGCCACCGACACGCATCAAGTCGCTGTTCTGATGCTCGGCCTCGACGGCTTAAAGCGGATCAAGGATACGCACGGCCATGAAGCGGTGGACAAGGCACTCTGCGAACTTGCCACAAGGCTTATCGACATCTTGCGCAAGGATGGCCTCCTGGCGAGGATCGGAGGCGACGAATTCGGGATCGTCCTGCCCAGCATTAGCTCCCTCGAAGATCCCGCCAACCTGGCGCGCCGTATGGTGGCGTCCGCCGCCGATACTTTCGCGATTGAGACTGGCGCAGCCGAGCTTAGTCTTGGCATTGGCATCGCCATCGCTCCGCTTGATGGCGTCAACCCCCACGAATTGGTCAGGCGCGCAGAACGCGCGCTTTATCGCGCGCAGAGCGACGGCAGGTCGCGTGTTCGCTTTTTCGAACCGGACATGGACATACATGTCGAGCGGCGCATCAATATTGAGCGTGAGCTTCGGAGCGCTATCGCGGCGGATATTATCGAGCCCCACTACCAGCCGGTGGTTTCACTCGAAAGTAATCGCATCGTCGGGTTCGAGGCGTTGGCGCGTTGGGAAAACAGGACATTAGGGCATGTCCCGCCCGACGTGTTTATTCCAATTGCAGAAGAAACTGGCCTCATCGACGCTCTTGGAGATCAGGTTTTTCGCCGCGCGTGTCTTGATGCCACTGCGTGGCCGAAGACGTTCTCGCTTGCCTTCAACATTTCGCCTGTTCAATTGCGGGATTCCGCGCTTGGAGGGCGCATTATATCAATCCTTGAGCAAACCGGCTTTAGTCCATGCCGCCTGGAGATTGAAATTACCGAGAGCGCGTTCGTGGAACGAAACGGGGCTGCGAAGACCGTGATTGACGAACTTCGTCGAGCCGGCGTCCGCATCGCGCTCGATGATTTTGGAACGGGTTATGCTACGCTTAGCCAGCTGCTTTCGTTTCGTCTTGACAAGATCAAGATCGATCGCAGCTTCGTGTCGCATCTCGACGAGAGCACCGACAGCCGGGTGATCGTTCGTGCTATACTCGGCCTTGCTAAAGGGTTTGGTTTGACGACCACGGCCGAGGGAGTCGAAGACGAAGGCCAACTCGTCTATCTGGTGGCCAATGGTTGCACAGAAGGACAAGGCTACTTGTTCAGTGGTCCCGTTCAAGCCGCCGGTATCCCCGCGCTGCTTGATCGCCAAGCCCGCCGCGGACCGGTTACTGAAGATGGAGCAAGAAACCTACATGCGTGAGTCGACGCGCTGAGTTCAAGCGTGCTCGGGAGGCGTTAGAATGAGCCGTGTAGATCTGCCGCACTGCATTTGACGCGTTGCCGGCAATTGCATTGTTGCTCACGGAAGGCGCATTCACTTAGACAGGGCGTGGGCTCTTAAGAAATCACATTGACTCGATCACTGGTAGCGGCCTGTCGTGCACACCGTTTTGCACCTGCTCCAACGTCAACGCATAGGGGCATCCGCGAACGGCGATCAGATATCAGAAGTCCGGATATCGTCTCAAAGATCCGTCACCAACGCCCCTAATGCCTCTCCGACTGAAACGCCGGAGCTGACCGTTCTGGTCTCCTAACGACTCCTGATTGCGCCAGGGAGTGCCGAGCGCACACGATCCAAAGCGCACTTCCACGAGCATCCGGTTGTCCGGTCTGGTGGAGACGTTCTGATCAGGCCGTTTATGATCAGCGACACCTCCCAGCCCGCATTACTCAACGCCGAACGATTCACCCAAGGCTTCCAAAACGAGACTTAGCCTGATTTGCGACCTTGCGTTAGAACGTAACATAGATTGTCCGATTTCTGACATGCAGTCGGTCTGGTACACTTCCTTGAAAAATATCCTTTACTGATCAAGCTGTCGCAGTTGGCACAGGGTTTGAACAGAGAAGTCCGTCCACCGCAGCCGCCCACGAAGCGGCGGCCACAATAATGCTTCTTCGGCAATGCCGTTTGGCACAACGACACGGGCTGCCACATGGAGTCGGTCTCAATAGCACGTCACAAAAACTGTCCTCAATGTGGCTCTGCGTTGGTCCACCGCGAGTGGCATGAACGCATTGGTGCGCGGGAGGTCCAAGATCTCTGGCGCTGCTGGAATTGCAGGCACGAATTTATGACCATTGTCACTTCTGACGATACGGATCCTCCTATCGCTGAGATCACAAAGCTATTCTTTACCAGCCTGTTAGTCTGATCAATGAACGCCTGAGCCGCTAACACTCGCATCCGAGCGGCATCAGACTTGGCAATCCAAAGCAGGGCGGAGGGTCGCTTAGGGGAGAACAATTCGACCGTAGGCTCAGTATCTGCTTATCCCGGATGGGGAATACGCTGCGCGACCTTCCCATCATAAATGAAGTTGGAGTGTTCTTATGAGGCTCGTACGTGCAATCGTCGGCTTGGCCCTGTTGGCAGTTGGATTGTACGTTATTATCGGCGAGCACTTCGCCGGAACATCGGCGGATGCTACACTCAATGCTCGACTCTACATCGTTCGGGCCCCGATCGAAGGAAAAGTGACGCTTGCCGTAAAGAGCATCGGCGCGCGCATTAGTCCCGGCGAGCTTATAGCAGAATTGAACGACCAACGCTTCGATACCGCGAGGCTTCTTGAGCTTGATCGCGATCGCACGAACCAGCAGATCGAGCTCAACCGTCTCGTTGGCCAGCGAGAGGCCTTGTCCGCATCCCGGTCTCGCTTCGATGTTCAATCAACTGATTACCAGCGCGGCAGGGTTCGGCAGATTGAGGCTCGAATTGCCGAAACGAAAGCAGCTCAAGACGCTGCGGCCGCGCGCCTTCGTCAAGCGGACGCAGAATTCAAGCGGGCAAATGAGCTAAGCACGCGTGGTGTACAGACGGTGGCGAATTTGGATCGCGCTCGCGCAACTTACGACGTCGCGCAGCAAGAACTGGAGAGTGCGCAGCAGCGAGTGAATTATTTAGAGACGGAACTTACGTCCGCTCGCGACGGCGTCTTCATCGGGGAGTCCTATAACGACGCTCCCTCCTCGGCCCAACGTATCCGCGAGCTCGAGCAGCGGCTGGCCGAGCTGAATGTCGACAAGGAGCAGGTGAAGGCACGTATTGTACTGCTCGACGGGCAAATCGATGCCGAGCGTCTTCGTGTCAATAGCTTGAGCTTCGCTACTCTTAATGCCAGCGTCGTTGGCCTAGTCTGGGACATACTAATAGACGATGGCCAATACGCGCATACGCGCGGCGCGGCCAGGATCTCATCAAGATCGTCGACTGCAGTACACTGATCGTCACTGCGGGCGTCAGCGAATCTCTCTACGACGGTCTCTCGGTGGGAACGGCCGTGCAATTTCGGTTGTTTCGCGATGACCGTGTTTTCAATGGAACCATAACTCGCCTTGGCGGATCCGGTGCGGCCTCGCTTTACACCAATCTTGCTGTGGGTCCAAGTGCACAACATCTCCAGCGCTTTGATGTCACCGTGACTGTTCCAGACCTTGCAGGAGAGGCAGATCTCAGCTGCGCGATTGGACGTACTGGACGCGTTATCTTCACAGCCGGCCCAATCGCACAATTCCGTCGCTTTATGACGCGGTACGGACTCTGATGCTTCTGCTGTCGCCACTCGTTGCTGCCTTCGCAGGCGCCGCCTTCATAGTTGGGCTTCGCCTTACCGTCTTTCCGTTGCTTAATCCGATGAAGTGGTATTGGCGCGCTCTTCTCCTGGGGACGGCTACCGTACTGTCTTGGCGTTATATGGCTTGGCGCTTCACCGAAACACTGGCACCGCTCGACTGGACTGCGGACGCGCTGTTCAGTTGGGGATTCGCCATACTCGAAGCTCTGACGATGCTTTCCTCTACCATCGCGTTTTTCATACTGTCGCGGGTGAAAGAGCGGTCGGCAGAAGCAAACCAGTACTCCGAATGGTGGCTGCCTGGAGAAGCGCCGCGCGTCGATGTTTTCATCACGACTTACAACGAGCCGTCGGAAGTGCTCGAGCGCACGATCATTGGCGCGACCGAAATCCGCTATCCACGGCTTCGGATTTTTATTCTCGACGACGGCGCCAGGAATTGGGTGAGGCAACTTTGCGAGCTGTACGAAATCGGATATCTCGCACGCTCGGATAAGGAGCACGCTAAAGCGGGGAACATCAACCACGCACTTCGCGTGCGCGCCCGCGATCCAGCCCCCCCGGTCTTTGTCGCTGTACTTGACGCAGATTTCGTTCCCCATGCGGACTTCATCGAGCGGACACTAGCGTTGTTTCACGAGCCAGACGTCGCGCTCGTGCAAACCCCGCAGCACTTCTTCAATCCTGATCCGATCCAACATAACCTGGGAATAAGCACCGCATATCCGGATGAACAACGTCATTTCTTTGACAACGTCGAGCCAGCGCGGGACGCTTGGGGGATTGCCATCTGCTGTGGGACATCATCCGTAATGCGGGTCCGGGCCGTCGAGCAGATTGGCTGGATTCCAACACAAAGCGTAACCGAAGATTTCCTGCTCACCCTTAAGCTTGCGGAGAACGGCTGGCAAACTGCGTACCTTAACGAGCCATTGACTGAAGGTTTGGCTCCCGAAGGATTGAAAGAGTATATTACACAGCGTGGACGGTGGTGCCTTGGCCTGATGCAGATCGTTCGCGGCTCATACAGCCCCTTTGGCATGCGAGGCCTTGGGCTGATGCATCGAATCGGTATCCTCGATTCATTGCTCTACTGGCTCAGCACCTTTCCCTTCAGGCTTGCCAGCTTGATTTGCCCCCTGTTGTACTGGTGGTTCGGTATCACCATCGTGAACGCGTCGCTGGTGGAAATTATCAGTTATTATGTACCCTATTACCTAATGGTTCTGGTGTCCCTGAACTGGCTTTCAAAAGGGTTGTTTGTCCCGCTTCTCAACGATACGGCTCAACTGATCGCGGCCTGGCCCATCAGCCGGGCAGCTGCTCTCGGGCTTCTGACCAGCGGATCGCATAAATTCTCGGTGACGGCCAAAGGCGGCGACCGTGCCAAGGTCGTTGTCCAATGGGCGTTGATGCGACCGTTTCTACTCCTGCTCGCACTGACGATCGGCGGCCTGATCGTGCCGTTGAACTCCGATTTCGTCTTCAATACGTCCCCAACAGCGGGCGACGGCACGGCTATCGTGATGTTCTGGACACTTTACAACATACTGGTGCTGTTCGTGGCAGTCGTGGTGTGCATCGAACGACCGCGATACGATCGACCTCAGCGGCAGATCCCAGAGCCCATCACGTTGGTGATCCAAGGTGAGAAACACCGCGGATGGCTTCTCAATCTGGGCCGAGGGGGCGCTCGAATCAGCGGTCCATCCGGGCTTTCCGCCGGAGCAGAAGGGAAGCTCGACCTGCCCGGGATTGGCGGAGTAGACGCGCATGTTGCTGCGACTACTCGTGATGGCTATCGAATCAAGTTCTCTCCAACTCCTGAGCAAAGGGCGAAAATTATCAAGAAGCTTCATACCGAATCGGCCATGCCAGGGGCCGATCGAGGGAACATCTTGCAAATGATCCGCGAGTTGGCGCGAGCTCTAACGAGTTGAGGAGCGTGAGATGCCGAAAAGACCGAGCTTACTCTCCTTGGTGTTCTGTGGAGGCGCCTTGCTCATATTGGTGCCTGCCGTGGTGACCGCAACGATCTACACGGCCTTGCTACAGCAACGGGGAGAGCAGCTGCAATTCGACGCGCTAAGGATTCGCGGCGAAATGAGTTCCGCGCTGTTGGCCCGCCGGCTCTATGGAGTTTGGATGGATGTAGCTCGGTCCGCTGAGCTCATTGACCCGGCAGATCTTAAGAGTGCGCGAGAACACATCGACTTCTTGAGCCGCCTTGATCGACGCTACACTTGGCTCGGCGTCGCGGATCTCGAAGGGACCATTCTCGCGGCTAAAGACGGCATGCTCGAAGGAGTAAGCGTTGCACAGCGACCCTGGTTTAAGCGGGGCCTTGTCTCGCCGGCGGCTATCGACGTGCATGCCGCTCAACTGCTGGCCACCCAGTTGCCTGCATCTCGTGAGCCCTATCGCTTTATCGACCTGGCAGCACCGTTGCGCCACGCCGGCTCCGTTGCCGGGGTCATCGGCGCGCACCTTGACTGGAAATGGGTCGCAGAAGGCATGGACTCGTTACAAGTGCCCGGCATTGACGTGCTGCTGCTTTCGGGTGATCGAACCGTCCTGTTTGGCCCGCCCGATCTCATCAACAAGCCGCTCAACATCGGCTCCGCGCTTGCGGCTAGTCGCGTGACGACCGCGTCTCTACGCGAGCGCTGGCCTGACGGCAGGGACTACTTCGCAGTAATCGTTCCGACGGTCGGCTTCGCAAACCTTCCAAGCTTCGGTTGGTCTCTTCTGGTTCGGCAGAGTACCGACGAGGCGCTTGCGACCACCCGTAATTTAATCCGATCATTTTGGAGTAGTTTCGGTGTTTGTGCCATTGCCACACTAGCACTACTCTTTTGTGCGGCGCAGTGGCTGAGGACGCCGCTCCGCCGGCTCTCGAATACGGCGGAGGCCCTCTTGCACGATCCATCCGCCCGCCCGCCATATTCGGAGACACGCTTTAACGAAGCGGCGAGGCTCAGTGACGCGCTAGCTCGTATCCAGTCGAAGCTGATGGGCCACTCTGGTCGCAATTGAATCCAAGCACCGACTGGAGATGACTAGCTGAACGATGATCACACCGGGCATGAAGTTGCGCGGAAGTGTCGTGTCTGGTCAGCGCCGAAACATCTGAGGCAAATTGAGGTTGACGAGGGAGGATATCTGGTTCGTCGCAGCCACCGGGAGCGAAGATGCAAGAGAAGTCTCCAGGGCCGCAGAACAAATGCTGAGGGATATTCCGCATCAGATCCGCTGGCAATTCGGCGGGAAGAACGGGTCTGCCGGTTCCGGCGGAGGGCCGGTACGTCCCGGTAGCGCTTCACGCTCGATAAGCAACACCGCCCCCTCTACGTCCTGGATGGTGAGGCACGGCGCGTCTGGTAGAACAGCATGGCCGCGGTATTCGATCACATTCCGAATCGATGACGTATTCCTATCTGATTCTCTTGTCGAGCAATGGCAAGGACGACAGGTTCTTCCGGGGCCGTTTACTCAAAACCAAATCTGCTTAACCCGAGAAAGGGACGAAGACCACGCAGGTTCGTGCTCGAGATCACTGTAGTGCGCATCGCGGATCAACCGTTAGCAAACAGCGAGGCCGTCGTATGCATCCGGCCAGCACCCTGGGTAGGCGCACCGGTCTGCCGCGGCGCTCAGGCAGCAGCAGCTTTGGACTGTTGGGTCTCCTTCCAATTCCACGGGAGCAGGTCTGCGACTCTGCTGACGGGGTGATCTGGAAGCTTGGCCAGCACGTCAGCGAGCCAGGCTTGCGGATCAACGTCGTTCATCTTGGCTGTTTATCCCGCCCGCCGAACTATGCCAAACGGATTTAGTATGGCACGCCGTTGTCGCGCTGGCACCGTCGATCGAGTGCAGGCAGCCCCATTCCATTCGGCGTAGTCTGATCGTTCAGAGCGTCTCGAGGAAGGCGAGTAGGCGGTCGTTCGGCTGGAAGCGAGTTCGCTTGCCGCGCTCGTACGGCCTTGAGCTTCGCCAGGGCAGCTTCCTTGAGGGCGAGGTTGGCGTGCAGGTATGTCTGCGTCGTCTCGACCGATTCATGACCGAGCCACAGCGCGATCACGGAGCAGTCGACGCCGGCTTGCAGCATCGCAGCGCTGTGCCTCAGCACGTGCGGTGACACGCTCTTGGCTTCAAAGACGGGCAACTCTTGTGAGCGACACGAACATCCTTTCCCAGCAGGGACTGGACGCTGTCGGCACTGAGCCGGCCCCCCATGCGCACTCCGCTGACCACACTCGCTCGGCGTGCGCTCCAGGCATGGCTCAAGGAACCGTGGAAAGGAGCAACAGCGTTGTTCCCCAACGTGGGACAGCATCCCGGTCAAGGCTAGTCAGCTCGGAGAGGCGTAAGCCCGTCTGGGCCGCGACCAGCAGCAAGGTGTGATCACGGCGGCCAAGCCACGTCGTTCGATCGGGCGCTGCGAGAACCGCCTCGATCTCGGGGCGCGTTAGGAAGTGCAGCTGTCGCTTATCCGGTCGACTCCTTCCGCCCTTTACCGACGCATCGTACGTGTGCGCCAGACCCGAGGTTCCGATCCTTCTTCAGGTTCGTGTCCTTCGACGAGCCGGCACACAGTGCGCTGATCCAGCGCGTGCTCGCCATACCGAGCAAGCGCCACGATGGCGGTCAGACGCAGGTTACGCGTCTTCGCGCTGGCGCCGCGCTTTACCTCGAGATCGGTTAGGAACGCGCCGATGAACGTTGCGTCCAAATCGGTGAGCGCCAAGGCCGATGGGGGCTTCCGCAGCTGCACCTGTGCGAACAAGAACAGCAGCCGGAACGTGTCCCTGTAGGAGGCGATCGTGTTGGCGCTAACATTGCGCTGGCGCATGAGGCGCTCGGTGAAGAAGCGCTCGATCAACGTGGCGACATTGCAGGCAGGCTTCATGGCGTCACCTCCCACCGCCGATCGAGACGCCGCGCCGCTTCTTCCATCAACTCGGTGGCAGGCCGAGAGATACCAGTAGGTCACGCACGCAGGCGTGGCCGAGGTAAGTGGAGAGCACTGGGAGTTGCTGCTCGACGTCCTTGCCTTCGCGATACCAGTCGAACAGCGTCTGGATGGCGAGGCGATGACGGAAGTCGTGCACGCGTGGCCCGGTACGATCACCTGGGCGCCGCAGCCCGACCTCTCGGGACAATCGCCAGAAGACGCGATGAACGTACTGGTGCAGCAAGCGGCCTCCCTGTTCGGCAACGAAGAAGGTCGAGCCGCAGCGTGATCCGAGCATCGCGTCGGGCCGGTGAGCGTAGTCGCGCAACGCGGTTCGCGTCGTCGGATGCAATGGCACGAGCCGCGACTTGCCGAACTTGGTCAGCCGGTCCGTCAGCACGCCGGCGTCGAGGTCGACGTCATCACGCTCCAGGCCCATCGCCTCGGATAGCCCAGCGAGCGGCGCGGAGAAAGAGTTCCCGGAATGCTACGGGCGCCGCCGACCTTCGCGTTCAGCCCCGTCTCACGGGTGTTTGGCGGCTCCGGATTTGCAGGGCTCGGCAGCCATAGTTGACGCCAGGGAGCGCAACAAAATGGATGGTTGGATAGTGACAGTCGCTGTCTTCAAGGAAGAAGTCGACGACGACGAAGCTTTCAGGCATATAACTTACGTGGTTGCCGTCGCCGATCCGGCGGAAGCGATGAGGATGACCTTAGCAGACTGCGGCGCAAAGGCCGCAATGCTCAACTGCCCGATCGAAGAGGAGCAGTTACTAAGACTTGGCGTGAAGCCCGGCGAGCTTGTCATTGTACACGAGGACGCGATCGGCCCGATCATCTCGCGCCCTCGTCGTCACTAATGCGGCACGTCTGATCTCATTCAGCCGTGTCCGGTTCATGACGTTGGGATCCGGAAGCCGCCGCTCGCGCGAGCAGTCAGTCTGCACAAGGTATGAAAGTGCCCCGTCTGCTTCTCTGCGCAATGTGACCGTCTGGCACGTGGGTTGCTGAGCCAGGTACGGCTTGGTTCGCTTATGAATGATCCTCGTGAGGGCCAAGCCTGTTCGCGGCGCGACGGCGTGCGGGCGGTGGCCGTCAGCAGCCGCCCGCACGCTTTTTCGTCGTTTCGGCCCCTAGCCCCGCTGTGCTGTGTCGATTACTCACCGCTTATCTCTGCATTGCATAGTGACCATCTGGCACGCGAGTTGCTGAGAGGCTTACGGTTTGGCTGTTCTATCCTCACGCAACCCCAGACAGTCAAGCTTGGCGTAGCAAACTTCGTGCGGGTGGTTCCCGCCCGCACGTCTTTTTCGTAGCCGTGGAGATCATGGCATGACACGTGAAGAGGCTTTGAAGAACGCTATAGCAGCGCTCAGGGGATGGTCGGAGGGAAAGATCGAAACCGGCGCTGTACTGGCCGCGATTGCGGAGCTTATGGCGACTGGGCCGCCGCCTCGAAAACAGAAGCTCTTTTCATAGGCCAGAAACTGAGATGGCAGCAGGATGGATGATTTCGGTCGGCGTAGTCAAAGACGGCAAGGTTCGATATGTGACCTATGCCGTCGCAATGGCTAATCAGGCGGAAGCTGTGAAAGCTTCATTGGCGGCCAGCGGCGGTGAAGCAACGATCGTGAATTCCGAACTCCGCGAAGCGCATTTGAAGGGCCTTGGCCTAAAGACTGGCGAGCTTGTGGCCATACACGATGATCGAAATGATCCGCTGATGTCGCGCACTTGGCGCCCTGTCCGACCGCGCGACACAAATTAGCGGGCAACCGCCAGGATCAGCCTCTTTGCTGGCGGCATTTAGTCAATGCTCTTGAGTAGGTCCAGCAGCTTAGGCCGAGCTATGCCTGAATCTGGGTGACGGAGCCGATCAGGCGGCGTGGCTTTGCTGGGTCGGAATGACCTCGATGCCGTCGGCGAATCTGACACCAGCGATGATCTTGGGCAACTGATTTGTTCCTTTCAATCGGCGCCAGGTTTTGGACGCAGCATCGATGAGCTTGAACACCATCAGCTTCGCGGTCTGCGGCGACAGCGATCCTTTGGTCCGAACCGTCCGGTGCCGCACCGTGGCGAACACGCTTTCGATTGGATTGGTGGTTCGCAAGTGGATCCAATGCTCCGCAGGGAAGTCATAGAACGCCAGCAGATCGTCGCGATCCTTGGCCAGGCAATCAACTGCGCGCGCATATTTTGCACCGTATTTCTCGGCGAAGGCTTCGAGTGCAAGCTCCGCGGCAGCTCGGCTCGGCGCCATGCAGATGTCCTGCAAAGCCTTCTTCATGCCGCTCTGCACGGAGCTCGGAACCTTGTTGAGCACGTTGACGGTCTTGTGCTGCCAGCAGCGCTGCCGCCGCGTGCCGGGGAAGACTTCGTCCAGCGCCTTCCAGAAGCCGAGTGCGCCGTCGCCGACCGCCAGTTCTGGCGCGACCTGCAGTCCGCGCCGACGAATGTCGATCAGAAGCTCGCGCCAGCTCTGGGCGCTCTCGCGCACGCCGACCTGGAAGCCGATCAACTCCTTCTTGCCCTCGGGCGTCGCGCCGATCAAAACCAGCATGCATTCGCTGTGGTCCTCCATCCGGGCCTGCAGGAAGACGCCGTCGGCCCAGACGTAGACATAGCGCCGGGCCGACAGATCGCGGTTCTGCCAGCGCTCGTACTCGCCCTGCCATTGCGCCTTCAGGCCCGAGATCACCGATGGCGACAGGTTCGGTGCATCCTTGCCGAGCAGCGCCGAAAGCGCTTCCTGGAAATCGCCGGTCGAGATGCCGCGCAAATAGAGGATCGGCAGCAGGGCATCCAGGCTCTTCGTCCGCCGCGCCCACAGCGGCAGGATCGCCGAGGTGAAGCGGATCCGATCAGCTCCGGCCGCACCGCGGTCTCTGACCTTGGGCCGGGCGACCTCGATCGCGCCGATCCCCGTGGCAATCTTACGCGCAGGGCCAAAGCCGTGCCGCACCACCCTGGCACGGCCATCCGGCAGCTTCAGCTCCGCCGTCGTCTCCAGAAATGCCTGCAGTTCGATCTCGACGGCCCGGGCGAGCAACTCACGGGCTCCGTTCCGCAGAATTTCTGTCAGTGGATCGTCAACCGCAGACGGCTGACGAAAGGGCAGGATGTTGGTAGTCTCGTTCATGGCGTATCGCTCTCCTCGAGAGGTTCTGGCAGGCTCGACACCCGCCTCGATACGCCGCCTCTCTCAACCCGTCATCACCCACTTTCCCGCATAGCTCGCTTAGGCCACGCCGTAGTCATAACGAATGCGATCTTATCCTTGGGAAGAACAAGACGGGATGAAATCTCGTCAAGCGTGATTTTCCCGGCTGCATTCAGGGCAAAGAATTGATCTCGGGCTTCCTCTGGGAATAGCACTGCCATCACTTGATACTCAGCCCACTGGTCCTTATGGCAGGGAAGATCAGCGTGCGCGCAAAGCGCGAGATCACATCAGCGCTGGCCGAGCGCTATCGGTCGAGCGGGCGGCTCGAGAAGGGACGGAGCCTGGACGAGCTGTGCGCCGTTACGGGGTGGCATCCCAAGCATACGGTACGTGCGCTTCGGCCACGCGGGACAGTTGGGCCGGGCAAGGTCGAGACACCGCAAGAGCGCAAGCGTAGATATGGCGCGAACGGTCAAGGACACGATGACGGCGCTGTGGGAGGCGTCGGATCAGGTGTGCGGCAGGGCACAAGGCGCTAGGTGAGTTTCTGTGACCCACTTCGCCACCACGCTTTTTCACTGCCATGTCCCAGCACTGTCGCTGAAACCTGCCAACCTACAGCTCCCACGCTGCAACGGGAGTACATCTCTTCCAGATAACGTGTGGCGCTGGTAGATTCTCGCGACGTTGGGGCGAAACTGCCCAAGAGGTGATTGAGCAGTTTCTCGATGAACCTCTTCCACACGAGCCGAGAATTGCGCTCGGCTCACAACCTCAAGAGGAGGCGATCGAGAGTGATGAACAAGAAGCGGATCAGCGTAGAGGCGCGGCCGGCGATCCTTTCGCGCGTTCGTCGCCTATGGCGAAGCCGCAGCAAAGGCCTTGCCGTATGCGGTACGGGTCGCGGATCGTTGGCATCTAATGGAGAACGCCGGCCGAGCCTTCCTTGATGCCGTCCGAAAATCGATGCGTCAGATGCGCGCCGTCATCGGCGCGACGACGATCGATCCCAAGCTGCTCACAGCCGCCGAGCGCCTCCAGTATGAGGGCTATCTGCGCCGCGAGGAGACTAATGCAGCCATCCTGACTCTGTCGAAGAATGGCATACCTATCGAGTAGCTGGTACGCCAGACCGGCCATAGCAGGAAGCTCGTACGGCAGGTAGTCCGCGGCGACCGCAACGATGTCTTTCGGACCCGGCAAAGTTCGTTGGACTTGAATTTGCCATGGCTCGATGATCAGTGTGCGACCGGCTGTCGAAACGGGACTGAACTTTGGCGCCGCCTAGTCGACGCTGCACCAAACCTGCGTAAGAGCCAATATTGCAAGCCGGATGACACTTTATGGAGCCCTGCCTCTAAAGAGGGCTACACGAGGACCCGTTGTCGTCGTAAGAACGGCAAGGGTGGTCTGGCAAACCTTAAATCTGACCAAGAGAACCGTCTTTCTGTGGAAAGTGTTCCTCTTCCATGAGCCAAATGAAAATCGATGCCATACTCGCCCGGAACGAGAGGCCTGCTCAATTTACAGTTTGTGGTCAGCGCATGGCAGCGAAACCCAAATGTCGTTGGCGGTAGTTTCAGGCCGACGGAAACGTCTCCTTCTTGGCCGCTGCGTGGACAAAGGATGCGTACCTTTGCGAACGGCTGACCACGCCGAGCCCACCTGGACGTTGCCTGCCGGCAGGTTATCGCATCGAACGTCAGAGGCTTCGATGCTGCTGCTCAAGTCCTTGTCGTCGCCTTGCCGGACCAATCGCCTTGGTGGTCCCAGCGACTGTTATGCGCTTTCTTCCAATGCCTGGTTGAAAACCGCATGGAGTGCCGCGCAGGCAATGGCGCCTGCGCGGCCCATGCACCCACAAAGGTGGAATCGGGTTCCAACTCTTCGAGGGTCCATTCCGGCATCGCCTGGCCGTTCGAGGGACTTGGGTGTGCGGCCACTCGATCTCGCAACGGCGAGGGCTGATGGACAGGCCGATGCCGGAGGCCTTCAGCACGTTCGCAACAGCGATGAGCGTTGCGCGCAGGCGACAGCGCCCCCCAACGCGCGTGTTCCGATTCACTGAGCACCGCGATCGCCATGGAACTGATGTCGCCTCGGCGATCGATCGGCTCGATGTCGACTCCTACGTCCCCACCGCGCGCGATGCCTATCAGGCATCGGCGTCCGCCATGCGACAGGCTGAAGTGGATCGGCGGCAACGCGCGGTAGGACGGCGCGCGGCTTGCCGAAGCGGCTGGTGGCGAAGACCAGATCGGCGGCGCTGATGTGGACGCAGGCCTGCAGCACCTGCCGCAAGGCGGCATGCGCGACGATGTAGCGCCGGCGGCGTTCATCCGCCCGGTGGCCGGCCGCGACCATGCGCTCCGCATCGGAAAGCACCGGCAGCAGCCGGCCGGTGTCGCAGGCACCATCCAGCTCGACCAGCCACAGGTGCACGTCGCCGCGCCCGAGCGCAGGCGCGACATCGGTAGGTCGGGCGGTGGGCCACATCGCGTGCTATCGTTAGCGAGGCATCGCGCGCAGCACCGGCCTGAGCGTCGACACCACGAGGTCGATTAACACCGGCAAAGACTTGCGAAAGTAGAAGTGGCCGCCGGGAAGCAGCACGGGCACGAATGCGTGCACGTGGCTTGCCCATCGCTCGAGAAGGTCCGGGCGCACGACGGGATCGTCCTCGCCGCCCAGCAGCGTCGTCGGGCAGGCAAGGCGCACGGGAGCTTCGGGACGATAGGTCTCCAAGATCTCGACGTCCGCCCGCATCGGCTTGATCAACGCGCTCATCATCTCCGGGTCATTGATCACCGCCTCGGGTATCCGTCGTAGTGTCGTAATGACCAATCCGGGCGATGAAGTCGGGGTCGGTCAGCCGCGTCGCACTCCCTCGGCGCGCCCGGCCGATTCCGTTCACTCGCGTTCCCACAGATTGCAGACCCCGCGGATTTGCCACTGGATCCAACGTCACATTCCAAAGTCGATCGCGACGATGCGACGGCGGCTCGCCCGACCGCTGTTGAGTTCGTCCAATCCACAGACCACCCTTGTGACGCAGTAAGACTAAATGTGGCGTTGAGTATGGTACCGTCGCGCACGTCTTATTTGTGTCCGACGTAATCTTTCACAAACTGGCCCCTGTCCGCCGCTGTCAGAATGAACTCGGTCGGCCAGCCGCGCGCAGCATCTCGTTCTGGGCGGTGGCGTAAAGTGCTCGCCAGGAATCCCTCAACTCGGGGGTGAAAAAAGCGCCGAATTTGCGCTCAAAGCTCCACATCAGCGCCTCGCCCATTGCGACAAAGTGCGATGGCTGAACGCCAAGTCTGGCGTGCTTGTGACCGGAAAGCGTGATCAGCGATTGGAACATCGGTCTTTCGTCGAGCGAAGCGACCAGAGCGATGATCATATCCAGCATCTTCATTCGCTGCTTCTCAGCATCGCCGCCGAACAAGCTCCTTGCATCAGGAGCTAGTTCGACGAACCTGTTGTAGCACAGGTCAGCGAGGTCGCGACGAATCGGCCACATCGCGTCAAATGATGTCCTTATAAGGTCGACCTGCTCGGGCGTCATTGATCAGACGAGCAGGCTCGTAAAGAATGGTTTTGTGATCTCATCGACTAAAGGCACCCTCTCGTCAGAAGTGATGATGGAGACAAACTGGTGTTTGCAGTTCCAGCAATGCCAATGATTCTGAACTTCATTCGCATTCACGCGTTCATGCCACTCGAGGGTGACTAATCCAGAACCACAGCGAACGCATTCTATGCGATGTCGTATCGAAATTGGGAGCATGCGTAATCTCTATTCTTATGCAGAAGCGACGCATATGTAAGATGGGCGAGAATTTGTAAGCCGTCACTTGTGCTTCCTGGAGCGGTTGCGCTGGATCAGATGTCTGTGCGAGAGCTCGGTAAACCGATGCCGTTTGCTCAAACAAGCATGTTGCTCAAACAAGCATGCTGTGACCGACAGCATGTAGGAAGCCGCTCAAAGAGGGAGCGCCGGAGCGGGTCACAGTGTCTTGAGGTATTCAAGCAACGCCCTTTTTTCTGGGTCGCTTAAACTGGTCCCATACTCGTGGCCGCATCGGCTATTCCCGGAGTTGATATTACTGCAATCCGTGAGGGATAGAGTTTCGCTCAGGGGCTCCTGGGTGGCAGCAAGACCAACGTTTTCAATGTCGTATTTCCGTCCAACGCTAAATTGCGATAAGCGCTGCCCTGATGGCTTGAGCAATTCCGCCAGCGTAGGAACCGAGCCGTTATGAAGATATGGTGCGGCGGCCCAAATGCCCTGCAGAACTCGAGCCTCGTAGGAGCCCCATGGAGGGAGCCGGCTGCGAAACGCTCGTTCTGCTCCCTGCCGCTTAGTTTTGATTGCTTCCGAGGTGCTGGCAGTATCAAAAGCCGTTAGCAAATCCTGCAGCGTTGGTGGTAGTCGCACCAGACCCAGAGACTCCGGTGTGTCCGACGATCCCGGCTCTGGCGCCGCTGCCACCCGGGCATTGGTTGAAGGGGCGCCGCCGGCCAACAGGTGTTCCGCTATCGAACCGATGACCGAGGTCGCAAGAATGTTAAAAATCTCATCGTTCTCCTTGAGCGGGGCGGTCGCGAACGGAATGAACGCTCCTTTCAGCACGCCCGTTTTCGCCTTCCAGGTGAGGACATCGTATTCTCGTGTATCGGTACCAACGTTCTGGACCGGAGTTCTCCACGTTTTGATGAATGGAACGCGTTGCTCTCCGTCTTCAATCCCGTGACACCCGCTACATCCCCCTTCAGCGGAATCCCTTTCGAAAATTACTTTGCCCCGGGTGGCCAAAGCAGCGTCAATCTTCCAGGGCCATTTCGGAGGGCCGATCCGCTCACCAAGTTTTCAAGCTCGCTCAAGCCGTCGAAATTGGTTGAATTATTGTCGAGGAAATTGATAATCGCGCCCTGACGCTTCGGCTCGAACGTAGCGAATACCCCCAGAACCTCGCCAACGTTCCGAGCCAGCCCCAAGATGTCATTTCCATTTTTTGCGAATCCAGGCCATTGCGTCTTGTCTTGCCGCGGCGAATTCCAAAGGAATGGGTATCTCACGGGAGCGTCCGCGTTTTTCATATTTTCCGGGATCATGAAGTCGGGTGGCGGACCGATGTCCAGGCCGGATATGCGGTTGAAGATCATTCCTACAGCATCGAGACGGCCAACTCCCCAGCCGCTCTTGGGCAGCGCGCGTACCATGAGCGTGTGAAACCGCAAGTACCACCCATCTACCTGTCGACGAAGGTCCGCAACATCGGCCGCATCCGGCGTTGTGGACCGCAGGACAGCTGCAGCAAAGGGAGCGAACGAGCTGTCGCTGGCAATCACATCGCCGACTGCCTTGTCCAGATCGCCAAGCAGTGCGTAGAAGTCTACAAGCCCCGGACCGCCATCCACCCGATACACCTTGCCGTCAACTTCGATCTGGCGCGTGTGACATGCCGAGCAGGTCATTCCAACGACCTGGAAGTCTTGAGGGCCAGAAGCGTGAAAACCGACGGGAAGGTTGGCCGTGTTTGCAGGATTCGGTAGATAACCGTACCGTGACAAACCATCCGCGAGGAATGGCTGTCCATTCTTTTGCTTCAGGGCCTGCATCCAAGACAACGCAATCAAACGCGAGCCCTGATCGCGCGAGTAGAAGTCCGCTCTTGCTGCCGCGGTCCAATCCATACCTTGGTCAACATATATGGGATTGGCGTCGGTCCCTTGAGCACTTGATCTTGTCGTGACGACAAACGTCAAGGCAATTATAAAGAGAGTCCGGAGCATCGTGTGGCCTACCGCTTCCATCGTCAAAATTGCAAGAAGAGGCGTGCGCCGAAATTCCGCGCCATTTCCGGCAAACTTCGGCTCGCCTTTCGGCTTGCAGGTCGCTTGATCATCGATCATTAGAGGCCGCTGTCCAACTAAGTGCAACCTACCAAATCTTAGAAGAAGGCACCGGCTAGCGGTGTAGCGGTGAGCCCACTAGTCGAAGAACCGCATGCCGTGGCGAATCAGACGGATGCCAATTTGTCTGTAGAGACTGGCGGTCCCTTTGGAGGTCTGGGTAGGTATTGGCGATCACTTTGCCGGGCGACGTGCGTCTCCCACCGAATGGTGGAGTCACATTCGTCGCTTGTGGAGGCGGACACTGTGTCGTGCCGGCAGTGGCTGGCAGCGCAACCATTCAACAGCAAGTTATCTCGGCGGCCCTCTGTGAAGTGCCGAAGCGCAAAGGGTAAGTGAGCCGGCGGCGGGCCGGGTTCACCCAACTTTCCGAAGGGGCAACCCGCCAGCGGGTCAGCAGCCACCGGCTCGCATGAGGCGCAAGCCGGTGGCTGGTGGACTACGCGCCGCCTACGGCAGCTGCCTTGGGATGCTGCGGAGAGTTTTGACGAAGACCGAGGGAGTTGCCGTCGGGATCCTTGAAGAAGGCAAGCCGAACGCCGTCTCCCACATCATCTATTTTACTGACCTCCACGCCCTGCTTCTGCAATCGGTTACTTGCCTGCTCGATGTCATCGACGACAAGCGTTGCCACGGCACCGCCTGTTCCGACTCCGGTAGGGTGCACATTCAGTCCGATGGCAACACGTGGAAGCACACGGAATTGCCGCCATGTCGACGTGTGGTACTTTTCGTCTGGAATTAAGCCGAGCTTCTTTCCATAGAACGCCACGCTGGCATCCAAGTCTGATACATCTACTTTGGATACAAAAGCATATTCGCCAATAACATCTTTCAGTGCCATTATTTGCTCCCTGTGCTGTGGCAGCTCGCAGATTGCAAGAATTTGTGCTACACGCAAAGCATGCTGTCGCCTCCTCGTCCTGGTAGGGGCCGAGGGTGCCGTCAAGTTCAACGAATTGGAGCGGCGCAGGGGGTATACGAGCGACGTGCGGACTGCCAAGGATCCTCCTTATCACCGCCATCGCTTCCCGTCGGAAGTGATCAGCTATGCCGTTTGGTAGTATTTCCGGTTTCCCTTAAGCTTGCGCATGGTCGAGGAAATGCTGGCGGCGCACGGCGTTGGCGTGACCTTATGAAGCCGTGCGCCAGTGGGGACGGAATTCGGCAAGCCGTTCTCCGATCGGATCGGCCAGCGCGCTCCCGCTCGCGGTGACAAATGGTATCTGGACGAAGTCGTTATCTCGATCGCGGGCGAATAACATTGGCTCTGGCGCGCTGTCGACCAGAATGGCTTCGTTCTCGACGTCTTGATCCAGCGCCGAAGAGATTCGCGCACTGCACAGCGGTTCATGAAGAAGCTCTTGAAATCCGCCGGCATGCCGCCGCGCGTGATGATCACGGACAAATGCCGTTCGTACGGTGCTGCGAAGGCGAAGATTGGCTTCGAACATCGCCAGTACAAAGCTCTCAACATTTTCATCAGCCGACGAGGCGGCGCGAGCGGATCATGACGCGTTTCAAATCGTCCCATCAGGCTGAACGGTTTCTGTCAGTTCATGATCAGGTTGCGAACCTTCTCCACATCCCCTATCCCGGAGCCTCGCCGCCGACTTCCGTCGTGCCTCGCGTAAGCGAGCCTTTGCGACTTGTCGCGAGACCTCCATGACAAGCGCTACCGCCGACTCTCGACCTTTGGGAATCGCCTCCTTCGGCTCGGTGGTCGATTAAGTTGACGATGCCGCTATGAGTATTCAGTTCGCTTGACTCTCTTGAGTCGGATGACAGCGCGCCAATCTCGAATTTGGCGGCGCTTCAGTTTCGGAGCCGTTAGGCGCCAATCCGAATCCAGCGGCCATCTATCAGTCCATCGATCCGTTTAAGGATTTCGAGATCAGGCCCTTCATCAAAGTAGATGTTATATCCATACAGCCAGCCATCGTCGCTGTGCAGTACCTTGATCGGTGCGAATGCCTATTAACCTTCCCGCAGGGGGGCAAGTCCCGAACCAACCTCACTAGGTTCGCGCCGTCGCTCCACCAGCAATACCGCAGCATCGGAAAATGCGGCATCGTCGGTCACGACATACCATTCCATTAAGAGCGAAAGCCGATTGGACAAGGAAGAATCGTAGAACCGGGAGCGATTGGGTTCAGTCGGATCGCGCTTCATGACGGGAAGTTGCAGGAATCGCTGCGCGATCGGCCAAAATGCGATTCCTAAAGTCTTCTTCTGCTCGATTGATTTCGCTGCGATCCGTTGTCCTGATTCCAGACCGCCTTTGTCCAGTCGGCCTTCTGGGCAGCTTCCGCGAACAAGGCTCGCAGAGCCGTATCATCGAGATAGTTTGTCAGATAGTCGCGGATCGACGGATTAATGAAGCTTACGCGCCCACTGCTAATTGACACAAAGCCGCCTTCGAGGATCTTCAATGCTTCCTCGAAATCCTTGCGGCGGGCCTGTTCAATCGTGACCGCGGATCGGAAGATGATCCGCTACTGCCGGCACCGTTACCTGATGCGCCGATTCATCTCTTGGAGGTCGGTAGCCTTGAATGGCGTGAGCCGTCGCGTCGTCCTGCTCGGCGCGATAGAGCCCTTGGCTGTCCCGTTGACTTGATCCGGCCGCCCCCCAGAGTAGGTAGGAGCCGATCCAATGTTGATGCTGTACCGTCAAACGTCGTTAGCCTTTCGGGCTGGACTCGGTGGAGCATCAGGATCTGACGATGTCTAAAAAGACTGCCAACTTGCGCGCCAAAGTTAAGAAACGCATTGCCCAGATCGAAAGTATGACACTAGTCCAGATTCAACGGGTCATGATGGATTGTGTGGCCGAGCGGTCTGCTGGCAGGATGACGACGTGTGAGGGCAATGCGTTGCGCCGAGCGCTGAACAAACGGGTCAGCATTCTCAGACGAGACCTTGTCGCGTAAGAGTTCGCGAGCTTGCAGGCGAAGCGCCGCGCCGAACTGCGGGAAGCCGGGCGAGCTGCGAGAGAAATCGCGAGAAAGCCAAAGCGCGGTGGAACCGGTTCGCCAAGCTCGCATGCCTAAAGAAAGAACTCGCGCCACGGAGTTGGGGCACATCAGCGGTACGCGCTCGCGTCAAGGGACAAGAGAAGAAGTCGCATGTTCAAACAACCACGCTTCCGTTCTTATTCAACCGCGGCTCGCATCGGTATTGGCATTGCGGTCTTAAGCGCCGTCCTGCTGGTCTGGATAATAATGACGCACGTCGTGCGGTAAGGCTGGCCAGTTGGTGTATCCGCGCTGGCATAACCAACGATGCAGATACAGACAGCGAGCAGAGGAAACCCGGGTGAATGCAACCCGCCCGTACTGACGACGTTATTCAAATTTTCAACCCGTGAGGCGGGGCTCTGAAGGCTTCCAAGCAATCGGATAGTGAGTCCGTTCTGCTAACGGTCAAAGCCTTGGCGCCACGAAATAAGGAGTGAGCCATGACTCGCCGTATCACCTGCATTACCAAGCTGCCTAACCATCAAGACCGCCATCGGCGTATTCAAGCAGTCGGTGGTTCAGCATGGCGAGATTCGGAAGAAACAGCCATTGCAAACGTCAAACGCGACAAAAGCGCTTATGATGTCACTGAGCAGGGTAAGACAGTCAAGGTGATCGTCAAAAAACACGATGGCCGCGAGTACCTAAAGACCGAGAATGATCATTTTCTTCCCGACAATCTTCTGAGCCTTCCGGATTGCTCGTGACCGGCTTGTCCGTCGTCAGATGATTTGAGACTGATCAGGCTTTTCGAGAAGGGAGGCTCTGGCTCATCAGTGTTAGGGTTTAAGCAGGCTGCAGTTGATGCTGCAAGCGGCCGTTTGCGATGGTGTCGCGCTTGATGCGTTCTCGCTCGGCGAGGATCGCCTCCGCTTGAGGCGCGCGCCAGCCACCCGTTCGTCCAGCCGGTCGCGGCGGAACGCCGGGACTGGGTCCGGGTCCGGGGGGCGGCCGGTCGCCGGAGGAGTTGGGGCTGTGAGGCGGCCGAGACAGACGCTGAAGCCGCGGCAGGCCGCGGTCCTGGCCGCCGACCGCGAGGTGACGGCGCTCGAGATCGGCCGCGACTCCGGCCTTTACCCCAACGGCAATTCGCGGACATGGGCCGAGCTCGGCTCGTCACTGATCCGGTGCCCTGATCGCCGGCTCCGTGGCGTAGTGCGGCCGCAAGCCCCTTCGCTTCGAAATCACGGAACGCGGTCGGATCGCGATTGCGCTCTTCAAGGCCATTGCCAACAGAGAGGTTCGACATGCAGGGCCTTCGGGCAGAAGGTTGCAAAAGAACGGCGGAAGGACCTGCTGATACGGCTTAAACGAGGTGAGCGAGTTTCCGAACGAGCCCGAGGCGCTACCCGAGCGTCTCGAAGACCTTGACTTCGCGAACTTCCTGCTCCAGCCGATGGATGGTCCCGATGTCGTCGCCAATACACGCGATGCCATCGAATATTGTCGGTCTCATCCCAAATGGTGTCTCAGCGTCCAAACTCACAAACACCTCGGAATCAAATGAGAATATCTCAAGCATTCAAGTTTGAAGCCGCGCACCGGCTGCCGAACGTGCCCGAGACGCATCGCTGCCACAGGATGCACGGTCACTCCTACCGGATCGAACTCGTCTTGAGCGGTCGGGTCGATCCGCGGACGGGCTTCGTGATAGACTTCTTCGAGCTCGAGCAGGTTTTAGGGCCTTTGTTGCGACAACTCGATCACCATTGCCTCAACGATATCCACGGGCTCGAGAATCCGACCGTGGAGAACATCGCGATCTGGATCTGGGACAAGATAAGACCCCGATTGCAGCAACTCTCCGCGGTCAAGGTCTTCGAGACCGCCGGATGCTGGGCCGAATATGATGGAGACGAACCGTGAGGCTCGGAGCCATTTTGGGACACTGGGGATGACAAGATCTGCACTCGTGCTTTTCTCTGGAGGCCATGATTCTACGACCTGCCTTGCCTGGGCGTTGACGCGCTACGACAGCCGCGCGGTTCGTCACGGCGTGCTCCATGATGGGCTGGGGACTCGAGAAGGCGGGCGTCTCAGGCGACCGCAGCGCGCGCTTCTGCCGAACGACACCATCCTGCAGCTGCCGGCCAGCATCTGATTACTATGTGGCGGAGAATCTCTGGGTGGCCGGCCCTGGCTGGTGTTAGGGTGCCTCTGCCACACAATCTCGTCCGACACACAAGAACGGATCCGAACCGGCATCGCGCACAAGCGCAACAAGACCATCGATACCCTTGCGGAAAGCCTTGGTTCGAGAAACAGCTGTCGATGGTCTCCTGCGGTTCGACGCCCGCCGAAGGGTTACGGTTTCTGCACCCCGCGCGCACTGACAGTTCAGGGGCCGGTGATCATGAATCAGAAACAGCGGAAGCCCGTTCCCGAAGATCATACGTCCGTCAGCAAGGACGAGGAATCGGGTGCACGCGGATTGCAGCGCGATCTGCAAGACCGGTTGCAGCCGGCGCACGACGAGCCGGTGAGCGCGCCCGTCAGCGATAGCGCTCCCCATCCCGAAGCACCTGCAGGCTAGGGCCGGTGGGTTCGCCGCCTGCTCAAGGTCGGCATTGGCCTTTGCGATCGTGGCCGTCTTCGGATGGTTGCCGCTGAAGGCCGTGCTGCAGACCTCGGGCGTCGAGGCCGTGGTCAATGCCAGGATCGTGACCTTGCGCTCGCCGATCCACGGCCCCGTGAGCGCGAAGCCGCCGCAGGGTTCGACGCAACTCAGCGTGGTCCATGAGGGCGATGCGATCCTTCATGTCGTCAACGCGCGCGGCGATCGCGTGCGGCTCGACGATCTTCGGCGGCAGATGTCCCGAGCGGTCAGGCGGGTCTGCGCCTTCCATGCGATCTCTCGCACCGCTGGCGATGGCTGCTCGAGCCGGTATAGCTTTGTTTTTCCGATCTTCGGCGGGGGCCGATACGTCCAGGCGCTCTCGACCAACATGTGGCGAACGCGGCCATTGCCGGCCTTGGTGATGCCGCCACGCCTGACCGTCTCCCCGGTCGATCGCTCGCCCGACACCAGGCCGAGATAGCCCATGAGCTGACGTGAGGTCTCAAAACGGCTCACGTCACCAACCTCAGTGGCAAATGTCACCGCGACGATTAGATCGATACCTCGCAGTGTTTGAAGCGCCCGCACGAGCGGCTCCAAGGACCAGGCAGAGACGTACTCTTCGATCGTGCGCTCCAGACGTTCGACCCGCTCCCTGGCGAGGCAAACCGCTTCGACCATTTCTTGGAGCGCGATCTGATGCGCGGGATGATCGAACTGCTGTTCCTGAAGCCAACGCAGATAGCGCATCGTCCATCCCTTCTTGCGGGGATAGGTGCGGCCGTGCTTGAGCATGAAGGCGCTCACCTGTTGGCGGTGGACCCGCAGCGCCTCAACCGCCGCCGCCCGGGCGCGGACGAGATCGCGCATCGCTTCGTGGCTTTCATCGGGAACCCACACCGCCGTCAGCTCGCCGGCGTGCAGCAGCCGGGCAAGAGAAACAGCGTCCCGGCGGTTCGTCTTCACGCGATCACCTGGCTTCCTCGGGATCAGCGACGGCGCAACCACGGTGCATTCATGGCCGAGCGACCGGATCAGGCGATAAAGTGCGCGGCGGCGATCAGGGTGAGACTTCCCATCCCGATTGTCGCGCTATACGATAAAGGCTATAGCCAGTCGGACCGGCCTCGTAACAGAAATGCACACCACCAAACCGGCTGGCGATCCGTTCAACGACCCGGCGCATGGCCGTCGCCGACGCGTCGACCTCACCGATGAAGCGAACCTCTCCTTCCCGGCCTGTTTCCGCGATCGCGATGGCGTTTTTCAGCTTCGCGACGTCGATTCCGACAAATGCTTCCCCATAATCTGCCACGGCTCGTCCTCCCGTGATGAAGGTCGGCTCGGTACGCCCGAGTAACCCTCGGACGCGCAGTGTGGGGCGAGCCACCTCACTGGAAGAGGCGGACATACGGCCTTACGGTCTGTTCGTGCTGTACGCCAGGTCGTTGCCCGACAATCCGTACGACGGTCACACCTTGCGGGACGTTATTGACCGCACCGAGACACTGACCGGCTGTGCGATCGAGCGGCCTTATGTCGACAAGGGTTACTGCGGCCACGGCCGCGAGTTGTATGCGACGTAGGAAGCGTTTTGCTCGCCGCGCGAGCAGACGCCTTGATTGGTGCTTACTTCGGCAGTGACGCGCCAAAGCAGGCGAGGCCAAGAATCAGCAGCGCGCCAGCGCATGCCTCCATGATCTTTGATTGATGCCGACGTGCGTACAAGGCTAGGGCGGATCCCGAAAGCATACTCAGGAGGCCAAATTCCCCGATCATTCTCGATCCAAATTGCTGAACTTGAAACTTGGCCTTGGACGAAAAGAAGCGCTTGGAAGAACCCATCCGGTTGTCGTTGGAAATGGAAATACCTTCGGACACCCATAGTCGGCACGCAAGCGGGGAGTTTTCATGTCTGGTTTGAGCCTTATCGCGCATTGGCCAACTTGGTGTCCCGGCTCAGCTTACGACGTTATGCTGACGACTCTCAGCCGTTGAATCCGTTTGTCGTTTTGAGGCCCTGTCGGTAGACAAGAATCTTGATCAGGCGATCTAATCGATTTGCATGCAGGATGTGCCACGCTCGGCAATCTTCTGCTATTCCTTCAACAGCGCGAGCAATTCTACGTAGTTCTTTGCCATGGCGGGATCGGGATAGTCCTTCATTCACACTGTCCTCCGTTTGAGCCTACAAACGCAAGAAGCAACTCTAACCCGCGGCATCCAGGAACGAACCTACCTGATCTGGCTTTTGAATCTGGTTAGCGTGCCGGTCGCGCTGTACGCTGTCTTGCGAGGTCCCTTGCCATTTTAGACAGTAGCTTCCCGGTCTGATGTTGGCGTGTTCGCCGTCAGGGCCTGTGAGACAAACAGTGGGGGGATTTGCGGAAGGCGGAGTTCTGGTTCGTCGTAGCCACCAGGAGCAAAGATGAAACAGAATCCGGGCCGGGCAAAGCACCGGCAGAACAAGGTCTAAAAGACATCAGGCGACAGGCCCGCCGGCATTATTCAGCGGAAGAGAAGACCCGTACGCTGCTGGAAGGATTGCGCGGCGAGGAGAACATCTCCAAGCTCTACTGCCGAGAAGGCATTGTCGCCTCGATGCATTACGACCGGTCCAAGGAGTTCCTGGAGGCCGGCAAGCGCCGCCTGGCCGGCGACACGGCGCGAGCTGCGACCTCCGGCGAGGTGAAGGACCAGCTCAAGAAGCTCAAGAAGCTTCGTCCCGAATTTCCGTTCACCAAATCTCTTCAGCCGGCCCACATGGGATATCGACTGTGTTGCTCAGTTTGACGCGGGCCAGCCGTACTTCAGCAGCAGTTCATATCCGTGATTGCTCAGCCATTTCGCCCTTGTAAGGTGCGTCTCGTACACTTTCCTGGCGCGATCAAGGTCGCGCCCCGGCTCGATGCGCAGCACGATATCGGCCACTTCGCGCCAGTCAGAGCCTTCGGCGCCCGTGTCCAGCATGCGCAAATACGTGATCGCATGTTCGTGTCGTGGTCATACGGCGTGAGCAAATCATCCGCCGGTGTCGTGTCGGCGACTGGGGATTAGGCGGGATCTCGCGCATGGCTTCTCCTGAGCGGACTGCGCCCTGCTTGTCGTACGCAATTTGGACCGATTGATGTTGTCGTGATTAGTACGATGCGTTTGCCGGGTTTGACGGCTCAACCGGGACCGCAGTACGACGAGCGGTAAGAGGAGTATGACGGAAGATCCCTTCAACTAACTAGGATCATGGAGTGAGCTTCTGTTTCGGACGCCGCCTAGGTGGTGGCCTCATCACTTCGAGCTTCGCGGTCGCGGTGAGCACGACGCTCGTTGCGACCTTCTCTTGAGACCATTGTGTGAGCGCCTCTATCGTGTTCTTCAAAGCCTCTTCGCGGCCATGGCACGATCTCCACGATGTGCGACGGTCGGATACCACAAAAGCGCACGGGAGGCCGACTGCAGAGAACCACCCGCGCGAAGTTTTTACGGCAAGCTCGGCTGTCTGAGGAGACGTGAAGAATAGACGGCCAAGCCATACATCCCTCAGAAACCAGTGTGCCAGACAGGCATAGACTTCAAAAGAACCAAAGCGATGAGTGTTTTTCGCACCGCGCGAGCCATTCGCACTTCACTCCCGCCGCACGCTGCCGTGTTTGATGCTTTCGTGTTTCGAGTCCGACGTTTTGGAGAGCGAGCTTCGGTCGTAAAGCACATGTTTTCCTTCCTTTTCCACTGTAAACCACATGTTCTTCCACGAAGGTCTCTCACGCGCGCTGCTTGCTCAGTCGAGGCATCAGACCGCTGCGGCCATCAGCGGACTCCGCGCAATGCGCCCGCCAATGAGAACGAACGCCATCGTCACGGTGATCGAGAGGATGTCGATGTCAAACCCGAATTGGTTCTCGTGGTATTCGTTTCATTCTTTGTGCCACTAAGCGGAGGTGTGAATCAGGAAGTTGAAACGAACGTCGTCAAAGTCTCGGAGATCGAAAAGAAGATCTTAGAGAAATACAGCCCAGGCCAACAGCTCAAGGCCCTTTTCGCTGCCTTTAAAGAATTGAAGGGAAAGTCGCGCGAGCGCCGGACACGCAATGAATCGTCTCGAAGAGATGATAAAAGGCGCGGAAGAGGTCAAGCAACGTCACAGCATTGACTCGCGTCACGACGCCGAGCGTGCGTTGCAACGCCTGAAGGCCGCCGACCTCGCGCAATATCAAGCGTTCATTAACGACCACGAGATGGCGCCACGAGATGGCACTCGGAGATCTAGTCACACCGGCGGTTGAATAGCTCGGCGGGTCGTCTCCGTGGCCTCGAACTGCAATTCATATCACCCGCCACCCGCTTCCGGCCTAGAGGTGGTCCCAAAGACAGCGCCAGCTTGAATATACCTCTTCGAGCACATTCCAAATGAAAAGGAGATCGTGATGACAGGCGAAACCGGACTCCACGATCATATGCGCGTTGCCGCAGACGCGCTTCAGGACTTCACCTGTCCGTCGTCAGATGATTTAAGACTGATCAGGCGTTCTGAGAAGAGAGGCTCTAGCTCATCCGGGTTAGAGTTTAAGCAGCCTGCAGTTGATGCTGCAAGCGGCGGTTTGCGATGGTGTCGCGCTTGATGCATTTTCGTTCTGCGAGGATCGCCTCGGCCCTGCCGAAGCAGACATCGGCTGGTGTGAGGTTGTCGATGCTCTCATGATAACGGACGTGATTGTAGTATTCGACGAAGGCCCGTACCCGGCGTTCGAGATCATTGGGCAGGCAGTAATTGTCGAGCGGTATGCGGTTCTTCAGCGTCTGATGCCAGCGTCGATCTTTCCCTGGGTCTGGGGATGGGTACGGAGCGCCGCGCACATGCAGCATGCCATTGTGATCGAGCCACGTGGCCAGATCGTCCGCCACCGTAACTCGAACCATTGTCGCTGAGAAGCCTTGGCCGGTGCGCGACGGCCATGTGGTCAAGACCGGATACAGCGAGTGCTTGGTCGAGGGTGGCGCGCGCTGGTATGCCTCGCGATGGATCGCGTGCCATGCTGGGCGCTCGGATCGCCGAGCAGGCCAGCTGTGCCACACATCTAGTGCATCACACACGCAAGGCCCCAGCAGGCACCGAGGTGACGAGCCGGGGAGCCAAGGCGCTCACCGACGCGGCGCGCGTGGTGCGCGCTGAACCAGATGACCGAGGAGGACGGCGCGAAGGCTGGCGTCGAGAACCATCGGCTGTTCTTTTTAGCAGCCCGGGGCCAGGCTGCCCCGTCGCCGAGGTTGGACGCGGTTCCCGAAGACCTCCCGGCGGCTGTTGGATGTTCAAGCCGATGCGTCGACGGGCCTGGCTGATGATCCCAACGAGACGGGTCAGTGCCGAATATATCCGTATATCTTCCTCTGGACTGGCAGCACGGTGCGCAGTGGGCGCCGGATGACCTTAAGGAGGAAATGTGCTTGCACCGCGTGCTGCCAACCGCGTCTCAACCGTAGACAAACCTCACTCTTAAGGGCGTGACTTACACGGCCATCATTGAGCCGCGAGGTTATGAGGATCAGGTTTTTCTGCGTCCTACCGGAAAAAGGGAATAGCTATCTTCGAAGGTGGTGCGCGTTCAATGACCGCTATCAGTCGCAAACGGCGTGCAGCATTGGTTGTGGTCGTTTCGCTCAACGAAACCACCCGGCAACGCGTCGACCGACTTCTCGCCGAGTGGCAAACGAAGCGCAGGCGGGCGTGGGCGGCTCGCTAGATAGCGAGTTCGCCTATGAGGCCTCCGTAATCCAGCAAGTCTAACCCCTCCTATTCGTGAGAGTGCGGCTTTTTGACCCGATTGATGCGGTCGCACATCTCCTCTGACGCGGCGCAGGATTGCCTTCGGCTTTCGAACTGCCGTGAGCGTCATGCAGAGACCACGCACTGAGGGTTGATCTGGTCGGCTAGGAAGATCTCGCGGAATGGTTTGTCGCGAGGTCACAATGTCCAAGGATAGTCGTAAGGATAGCGATAAGGATAGGCATATACCTATCCTCGAACACGGCGCTGACACGCTGCAGCGTGTCGAGATCATCACCGGGACGGGCCGGCGTCGGCGCTGGTCGACCGATGCAAAGGCGACGATTGTCGCGGAGAGTTTTGCGCCGGGTGCAAGCGTGTCCGCGGTGGCTCGGCGACACGACATCAGTCCAAGCTTGTTGTTCCTGTGGCGTCGCCAGGCCACGCGGTCGCAGGTCGCGGAGCACGGGGACAGAGGCATGCCAGTTGGCTTTGTGCCGGTCGCGATCACCGGCCGTAGCGGCCCGAGTGAGGAGCAGGCGACGATCGAGATCGAGGTCGGCGCGGTTCGCATCCGTGTTAGGGGGACAGTCGACCGGCAGGCACTGTGCGAGGTGCTGGCGGCGGTCGGGACGGTTGGTCGATGATCGGGCTTCGAGCTGGGTTGTCGATCTGGATTGCGACGCAGCCGGTCGATTTCCGCCGCGGCATGGACTCGCTGGCGATGCTGGTGAGCGAGGCCTTTGGAGCCGATCCGTTCGACGGCGGACTTTATGTCTTCCGCTCCAAGCGCCGAGATCGCGTGAAGATCCTGACCTGGGATGGAAGCGGCCTTGTCCTTTACTACAAAAGAATCGAGGGGCAGTTCACCTGGCCGCCGATCAAGGAAGGCGTCATGTCGCTATCTCATGCTCAGCTCTCGGTGCTGCTCGATGGCTCGGACTGGAAGCGTGTGCCGATGCGACCTGTGGATCAGCCGGTACGAGCTGGTTGATCATTATCAAGAGGCGTTCGTCACTCATGCGGAGTTGTTGTAGAATTACTCTGCATGAGTGATTTGCCTTCCGATCCAGCATTGCTCCGACAAACCGTGATGGCGCTATCGTCACGGCTTGCGGCGTTGTCGGAGGAATGCAGCACACTGGCGACCGAGCGTGATGCAGCGATCGCTCACCGCGACGCTGCGATCCAGGAGAACGACAAGCTCCTGATGATCCTGTCCCAGTACAAGCGCATGATCTTCGGTCCGCGCTCCGAGACACTGGATATCGGACAGCTGTCTCTCTTCACCATCAGCGCACAGGCGGCTCGTGCCGCTGCCAACGACGATGTGGCCGGAGGCAGGCTGCCTGACGGAGCGGAGGGCCGTGGAAAGCGACCGGCGCGACGCAACCGCGGGAAGCTTCCGGAGCATTTGCCGCGCATCGATGTCGTGATCGATATCGAGAGCCACAGCTGCCCCTGCTGCGGCGAGCAGCTGCACAAGATCGGGGAGACCGTCAAGGAAGCCTTCGACGTCATTCCGATGCAGTACCGGATCAAGCGCATCGTGCGTCCGCGGTACGGCTGCCGGCGCTGCCGCCAGGGTGTGGTACAGGCACCCGCGTCGGCCCAGGCGATCGACGGTGGAATGGTGACGGAAGCCTTGCTGGCCCACGTCGCGGTGATGAAATACGGCTACCAGCTGCCGCTGTATCGCCAGGAACAGATGTTTGCCGCCCAAGGCATCACGCTCGACCGGCAAACACTGGCCTCGTGGATGGGCCGCGTCGCCTGGTGGCTGAAGCCGCTTCACGCGCTGTTGCACCACGCGGTGATGTCCTATCCGCGGCTGTTTGCCGACGAGACGCCGCTGCCAGTTCTCGATCCCGGCCGTGGCAGAACCAAAATCTGCCAGTTCTGGGCGATCGCCACCGATGACCGCCCATGGGGCGGCCCGGCGCCGCCGGCGGTGGTCTACGTGTTCGCCGAGGATCGCAAGGCGATCCGCGCCAAGCGGCTGTTCGGGGACTATCGCGGCATCCTGCAGGTTGATGGCTATGCCGCCTACAAGGGCTTGATCAAGAGCGGCAGCCGTCTGATGCAGCTGGCGTTCTGCTTCGCGCATGCGCGGCGGAAGTTCTGGGACGTTCACGTCGCGACGAAGTCGCCGATTGCCGCGGAAGCGCTGCAGCGGATCGCGATGTTCTACGCCGTTGAGGATCGCATTCGCGGTTTGCCGGCGACGCAGCGAGCTGCGGTGCGACAATCCGACACCAGACCGCTGATCGAGGACTTCAAGCCCTGGCTCGAAGCGCGACTGCTGGAAGTCTCGAAGAAATCCGGCCTTGGCAAGGCAATCCGCTACACCCTCAACCATTGGGAAGGCCTGACGCGATTCATCGATGATGGGCGCATCGAGATTGACAGCAATACGGTCGAGCGCAGCATCAAGCCGATCGGGTTGGGAAAGAAAAACTATCTGTTCGCCGGTAGTGAAGGCGGGGCCGAGACGTGGGCCATTCTCGCGTCGCTCATCAACACGGCAAAACTTCACGACATCGACCCGCGGCACTATCTTACTGACGTTCTCGAGCGCATCGTCTCCGGACGCACCAAGATCAATCAGCTGAACACGCTGTTGCCGTGGCATTGGAAAGCCGCGCGCGACGGTTCCGAGGCAAAGCTCGCCGCTTGATCAGTTCGACGGCAAGGCGTCGGGAACTTCCTGCGCATCGCTGGCGTCGTCGTAAATCTCTTCGCGGATCACGCGCAGCGTCACCTCGTGCAGATACACTTGTAGCGCACCCTCAAGCTCTGTGAACTCCGGCAGCAGGACTCGATCAACGAAGCCCCGTGACGCACGGACCATCACCGTGTTGCGTCGCTGCCGGCGATAACGAAACGGCCGCAGCCCATATCGGCGGCAAAGTGCCAGAAACAGGTGCCGAGACCACTGGTCGGGAAGTGAGAATTGCTGTTCGATCGGTGGATCGTGGCGAGCAAGTTCCTCGACCCGGGCCCGCACCCGCTGCAGTGCGGCTTCCGCTGCAAGGCGCTCGCCAGCAGTTCCGGCACCCACGAACAACGCCTCGATCTTCCGAAGCTTCTCGCGCAGCTGCGACTCGCTGGTCATTCTGATCCCCGTCGCCCACTCCGAACCGGGATCAACCCATCATCGTGCGCCGGCGGCGTCAATCATCCCGACCGCGCTATCCAGAGCATTCCGCGCAGGTCAAGCCCGGGAACCGGTGATCCTCTCGTGACGCTCACGAACTGCCGGGGGCGAGCTGCTGGCCGGCAAACATCCGCAGCTCGCGAGCGTCCACGTGGTCGTCGGAAATCTCGGCCGCCGCCTGCTTGGATGCGTATCGTAAGAGAAGCTGTTCGCAGATCGATATAGAGAGCGAGCTAGGATCGCCTTGAGAAATAAGGGTGAGCGGTTCGCGGCGAATGACTTCGTTCTGAATGTCTGGGTGCCAGAGCGATAGCCAAGCTGCTTCGGCGCGCAATGACGGAACCACGGTCTCCACGCCATAACGTTTCTGCGAAAAGAAGCTGGAATATCTCCGTGCCCGGGCAATTGTTGCGGATCAAACACACAGCATTGAATGGCGTTGCTTTTGCTTCACATGTGGCACTCCATCCCCTCCGTTACATTCATCACTCGCGAATGACGCTTGTTCAGTTTACCCGTTTAGGGCCCCGATGATAACGTTGCCAAGTGGAAACTTTGGCAATGGAGATCTCACAATGGCAACGAGAATTGACAGGGGCAGAGCGTCCGAGGCGGAACGCGAAAAACTGATTGAAGAAATGCAAGAGCTGATCAGGGCAAAAAATCTCGACGTGGAACTAGTGGTTGGTCGGCCGGTCGCTCCGACCTTGAAGGGCTGCTCGCAGTGCACGGTCTGCCCGTGCATTATCTGCTGGTAGTGCGAGTGGCTGGGGCTGTCGGCTTGCGCACCGTCAACTTCGACATCGCGAATGTAGCAAGCCGACGGTCTCCACGCTTCGGGCATGAATCGAATCGTTGGCTGTAGGTCAAAGCGTCCGCCTTCCAGCTAACCACTGATTCCAAGCCGCCGGTGATCGCATATGCTCAATACATCAGGTTCACAATATCCCGCCGTCAGATGCGAATTCATTCTCAAGGTCGACGGTGCCCGGCCGATCGTTTATTCGCTCGATTACATCAACACTCAAATCTATTACTTGGCGCCAATCGAAGGCTTTGCGCTGTCCTTGCTTGACGGACAACGATCGATCTCCGAGCTTAGCGTCCTATTTAAGAGCCTGCTCCCGAGAACCGATAAGCCGTTGCTTGACGTGTTGCGCTCCGCCGACACGCTTGTCCGTACGTCGCCCTCGCAGACCGGGCTCGGCAAGGATGGATTGTTCGATATTTCTGATGAGCCGATTGCCGATGCGCAGTCTTTCGATCCGCGCGAGTTCATCATCGATCCAGCTCATTTTGCGGCTCGTAAGAACGATCCGAAGACGTCGCTGCGGCTCGATACGCCGATCAATGTCTATACCGTCTTCACACATCGCTGTCTGACCGACTGCGTTTACTGCTACGCGGATCGCTGCAAGATGACGGAAATGCCGATTTCGCGCTGGCGTCAGATCATTCGCGAGATGCGCAGTCTGGGCATCTGGCTGGCGTCACCGGACAATGGCGACACTTTCGCCCGCCGCGACGGCATCGATCTCCTCGAATGCCTGCTCGAGAACGAGATGCACTTTCTGCTGTCGACCAAGGCCTATGTCAGTAAAGACTACATCAAACGCCTGATCGACGCCGGCTTCACGAAGAAGGTGCGCGGCGTAATCCAGCGTCAGGTGCAGTTAAGCATCGATGCCGTCGACGACGACGTGTCGCGACGCGTGCTGTGCATCAAGAGATCGAACGTCGCCCGCAATCAAGAGACGATCGAGAACTTCCTTTCCTTCGGCATCATGCCTAAGATTAAGGCGGTGATCACCGGCCTCAACCACGACCAGCCGGAGAAGATTGTCCACCGGTTCTACGAGCGCGGGGCGCGGGTCTTCCACTTCGTCCGCTATGGGCGGTCGTTTCACCGGCACACGGACCAGCTCTTTGTCGATGAGGTTGCGATTGCTTCACTGCGCGATCAGTTTGATCGCATCCGCAGCCGTTACGATGACGCCGATATCGTCGAGAATCTCACGCAGGCGCCGCCGGACCAGAGCGAACTCGACGCGAATGCGGCGCGCGCCATTTGGGACGGTCGCATCGGTTGCGGCGGCGGGTGGTCGGCGCTCGGTATCTCGCCGAGTGGGAAGGCCTTCTTGTGCGAACAGATGAAAATGGCGGACCCGTTCTTCGTCGGCGATGCCAGCTATCAGTCGATCGAAGAGATCTGGCACGGCGCGCACCTGAAGCGCTTCATCTATCCTGAGCAAATGCAGTTCGCTGGCACGGCATGTGAATCCTGTCCCGAATTCGAAACCTGCATGTGGGAAAAGGGCCGTTGTTACCGCGACGCCTATTTCTCGTACGGAACTGTGTTCCATCCACCGCCGCTCTGCCCGAGTAACTATCGCTCCGGACTGCGTTTGAGCTGAAGGAGGCCAGAATGACCGCCGCCGTCCGGCTTAAGCCGTCCGCCTTCAACGTCAAGTTGCGGCACGAGGGCAGGCACCTTGCTTTCAATAGTATCATTGCCTACTCGCTGGAGATGAGCGAGGCGCAGGCGCGTGTTTTCAACGATGCGCTCGATGAAGTGGCTCAATCCGGGTCGTGCAAGGACGAGGCGCTACTGCGTTGCCTTTATGCGCTCGGCTTCGTGGTACCGGCCGACCATGACGAACTGGCGGTGCAACGGGCGGTTTTCCAGGCAACGAAGGCAAGCACCGAGACCTTGCGGTTCACAATTGCGCCGACCATGGCCTGCAATTTGCACTGCAGCTACTGCTTCCAACAGGACTTTGCACCCTGCAAGACCATGCGGCCGGACATCGAGCGCGGCATTATCGAGTTCGCGCGGCGTAAGTTGGAGGGCTGCAAGACGCTGGTGGTGCAGTGGTTCGGGGGCGAGCCGTTGCTGCGTTACAAACGTATTGTCGCGATGACTGAGGCGTTCCAGCGCGTCTGTGCTGAGCGCGGCGTCAACTATTACGCGGAAATATTGACAAACGGCGTTCTGCTCACGCCTGAGATCATCGCAAACTTGCCCAAGCTGGCGGTCAAGGCGATCCAGATCCCGCTGGACGGTGACGTCGATACCTACGCACGGCGGAAGGGTGTCAGCCGTGAACGAGCCCAGGCGTACCACGACGTCTTGGTCGACCACATGCACGCGCTGGTGGATGCGACGGGCAGCGTGACGATCAGGATTAACGTCGATCGGGAGAACCCCGCCGCCGGCTACGACGTGGTCAGGATGTTCAAACGGAAGGGGTGTGTCGACCCGCGTATCGATTTCCGGCTCGGCTTTCTCAACAACCGCGATGGTATTGTCGACTGTATTCCGCACGATTGCTTATCGGATGTCGAATTCTCCGATACGGAGGCGGAGTTCCGTCGCTTCCTGGTCGAGCAGGGCTACCGCGTCTATGGCGAGCCCGGGCCGCGCAAATTTCCATGCTCTGCACCGTTACGAAACAACTTCACCATAGATCCCACTGGACGCATCGGCAAATGCGTGCCGGTAATTGGTACCGACGAATCCGTGTTCAGCTGCATTTATCCCGACGACATCGCGCGCACCATGCGGGAGACGAGCATATCGAATGCGCCCTATTCGGATTTCGACCCCTATGGGAGTGTCTGCCGCAATTGTGAATTGTTGCCGGTGTGCCTTGGCTCATGCCCGCGCTCGCATGCCCCGGAACATTCTGTGATTTGTCCACTCAAACAAGGATTGGCAAAGACTCTTGCCTTCTATCGCCTGCATGGCTGACGCGCTATGTGCAACGAGGCTCAGCGGACACATGTTCACGACGCCGAACGAGACTGCAATATTCCCCGCGACGACCGGGTGTCTTTGCAATTTGATAGCGCGCAGGTCGCAGCGGTGCTGAACATCTTGGATAAGATTGCGCAAGCAACGCCCGTCGATAACGATGATTGGCAAGACTTGTATGCGGCCGAACCCTATATCCGGTTGAAAGAACGTGAGGTCTCGATCAATCGGCCGTTCACCGACACCGATTTCAAGAGCTTTCTCTTGTCTTCGGATACACAGCGGCAACGGGTGGCATTGAAGCATACGCTGGCGGCCTGGTGTCGACTGCCGCTGTCCGCGATCGGCGTAAGCACATTAGACTATTTGCCGGCTCACGCGCGCATTCGCGCAAGACTATTCCCCGTCATCAAGCCAGCGCCGAACAGTTTCGTGCATGGGGCGAGCGACGACGCGATGGTTTTCCTGTATCTCGATCCCACCCTGCGCATGCCGCAGGTTGAAGCCTTGATCGTGCACGAGCTGCATCACATCGGACTCTACCCGTTCGAATGCGAAAGCAACCAGCGGCAGGATCTGCGGCCGCCGGTCCGTCGCGCCGTCGGGTTCATGCGCGACTTCCGCGAGGGTTACGCTATGTTGGCGGCGGCCGGCGGATCTGACGTGCATCCGCGTCATCTCGACGGCGCGGCCGAACGCGCATTGTGGGACCGCGCCATGAACGATTTCGGTCATGAGCTGAAGGCAATCGAGAGCTTCCTGCTCGATGTGGTCAACGAACGGCTCGCTCCGGCGCAATCCGAACGCATAGCCATGGAATTCCTCGGCCGGCAAGGCCCATGGTACACGGTCGGCTGGCGCATGGCGGCGATGGTCGAACGAAGATTTGGCCGCGACCTGCTGATCGACTGCATGTCCGATCCGCGGCTCTTGCTGCTCTGCTACAATTCAGCTGCGGTAATCGCCGGGCGTGACGAAAGCGCCGAAGAATGGCCGATCTGGTCGATGGAGTTGATGCGCGCGCTGGTGCCGTCACGTCGCGAAACGAGGCCTTGACCGTAGGTTCGCCCAACGCGATCAAATAACGCCGCGCCGCTTGGCCTCGATCACCGCTTCCAGACGATTGCAGGTGCCGAGCTTCTGGTTGACACGGTGAAGATGGTTGCGCAGCGTGCCTAGCGTAATCTGTCGCTCGCGCGCGACCGTCCGCGGGTGCTTGCCGTCGCTAATGTCGCGCAGGATCCGGTGTTCCTGGTCGGTGAGCGGAACGATCGGCGGCCGCCGTTGCTCGGCCTGAGGTAGTTGCACAATCTGCCGTACCAGATCGATGAGCTGCTGGTTTAAGTTCTCCGCGTCCTTCTGCCGCGTGATGTCGCGCGCGAAATGCACCACGAGCAGCTCGTTGTTGACCTCGTCCTGATACGCGAGAATTGAGACATTGATCCAAATGGGTGTTCCGGCCGCTGTCTTCGCCCTGACGTCATAGTTGGGTACGGTCGTGCCCGCTAGGCATTGGCCAATCACACCACATTGCTTGCAGCAGGTGTCCGCGTGGGTGCCGGTGTGAAATGAAATCAGGTCGACGCATGGCATGTTCATCGCTTGGGCGGCGCTGTAGCCGAACAACTGTTCAGCGCTGCGATTCCAGGCGCGGATCATACCCTCGCGGTTGACGGCGAACCCTGCATCGGCAGTGCGGCTCAGAAGCAATGCAACACGATTAGAACTCATCGCTCTTTACCCGAGGCCAGGAAAAGACACCAGGACAACAATAGTGCGAAGTAACTCGCTCTGCAATCAAGGAACGTAGATGCAAAGATGACAAGAAGTTGGGAAATGCCGGTCGGCGCGCACCTATTGTGGCTTCTGAACCGCCACATGGGCTTGACTTCGGCCCGATGGCATCGGGGCGGCATTGCCTTTTGGCCTCCCGATGAGTTTGGGCGTTGACTATCGTGATGCCTCTTCATGGCCCATCTTCGGCCTGGGCTACGTGCCAGGGTACGGCGCATAGGTTGCTGCGCTCTAGCCATTCCGCTTGATCCCGTCAGCAAGACGCAATGTATCGGCATTATCGCACTAAGTGGCGGGTATCTAGCGTCAGATGTTGCGCAGGCCGCCGCGCAGGGCAGGCCGCCCCTGGGCTAGCCGCGGGCGGCGCACCCACAGCGTACGGAGATCGAATGAAGGCGAATGTGGTCTAATGTCAGCTCGGGAGGATCATCTCCTCTCGATCGCAGAGACCCCTTCAGACGTCCCGTTCCATTTGGTTCAGCGAGCGGGCGGCAAGCGTCCGAAGCGCGATCCACATGCCGGCGACCCAGAAAATGCATTGGACACGCGACGGTCGGTCACCCGCGGCACGCGGCGGGCCTATGCTAACCGAAGCTCGCCCTCATCGATGAAGACGAGGCGCTCAGAATCAAAGGTACATGGCTTTCGCGATCTAATATCGCTCCAGCCGCCTCGAAGTTATGTTCGTCGAACTGCTCTTTCCAAGTCTCAACGCGCGTTGCTGAAAAACGCCCTACCAGAATCACGAGCTGATCAGTCTCCTACATGCAACTATCATTATCGCCCTGTTTCAGGTTACGGCGGCGATAGCCGAGTCAAGCGGAGGTCCTCCTCATCGCGCAGCCTGCAAAACAGATGGCGTCTCGCGTCGAGATGCGCGTGCGTTCCGATCTTAGGGTCTCTCTTCGCATCGCAAAAGGCCAGGTCGAGCCTTGGGGCCGTTTTGCGCCGGCGCCCGGGGGCCTCGCCGTGTTCTGGATGCGAGTATAAGTGTCAATCGGCACTGGAATGGGACCCCCCGTATTGCCTCATCTGCGGATGTTACCCTGATGGCGTCATTGCCTATGATGATCCAATGTCGATTGACCGTCAGCGCCACGTGGCTCTCCCAGCTTGCTCGACGAGAGGGGCTGGGGCGGATCGGGCCCTACATAGCCCGAGCCGTCCACAACCCCGGGCAATGGGGCAGCGGTCGTGGCGGCGCCAAACGCCTCCTGAGCGACCAGTGTTCGGCAGCCCTGAGTCTAAGCGCCCTCAGCAGACGCTGGACGATCGAATGTCTCGTCCCGAACTCCTCAGGGTATTTCTCGCTCAGTCGGCTGACAATGGCGAGTGACGTCAGCTGCGACTGCGCAGCGAGCCACCCCCGATCGGTGCAATATGCGGGTTCAGCTTGGACGGCATGCGAACTCTAGTTTTATAGGGCCGACGGATCGCCGGTGTGTGGCACGAGGCTTGCCGCCCTTCGCCGTCTTGCCGAGCGTCTTGGCAAGATTGGCTGCGGTCGCTGGCGCGTTGCAGGCCGCGCGCCTGAGCCAGCCACTGACGTGCCGCCATGGGCCACCTTGCTGCCGCTTTGCCATATCCGCCGCCACGATCGCGGGTGATGACCGATATCATTGGATGAGCAGCCAGCCAGGCTTGTGCGCTCGGGCTCACGGTCCGGCAGCAAGGTGACTACCCGGCGCCTTTCCAGGTTGCAGATAATGCTGGCGTATCGGTGATTGCGCCGCCAAGCCCAGTCATCGATCCCGATGACCTTGAGAGAATCGGCCGACAAACGGCTGCGGCGTCGGACAACGCGCAGAAGCGGATCCTTGCTCACTGGTAGCATCAGCCGTTTTGCGAAACCCGCTGCCGGTCGACCGCCAAGCCCCAGACCAAGGTGATGGACGATAGAGTCCAGCCTTGCCGCGCGTCGCGCCGATGGAGCTATCCCGTCGGCGAAACGCTCAGTGAAGATCTGACGTCCGCACAGGACAGCGTCGCAGCGGAAGTGGCGGACGATCACCAGGAGCTCTACGAGGCGCCCAGACAGCGGCAGATCGGTCACGCGGCGTCGATAGCGGCTATGGACACGTCGCGAAACCGTTCCACGACGGGCACAGGACGACGCCCCCGGAAGCCCGAACCACAGTAGTAAGCACTCTCTACAATAAACCCACGCGTGACCAAACTGGAGCGGTGGAGTGCCTGCTGCATGGCGCTGATTCTCCTCCAACCTGGCGCGCGAGCGCCAGACATCCCCCGAACTGCATCAAAAGTGGGACAGAGCCCTTATTTTATGCCGAAGCACACCTGGCTTTGAGCATGTCTTCCGACGCGCGCCGCTCGGCCGTTCCCGTGGCGTGCGTGACCCGACCGGCCACGGCCAGGCCATTCCGGTTCTCCATGGTGACATGCCCCATGTAGCAGAGCTTCGCCTCCCGCCCGGCAGCCTTCCGATAAAGCCGGCTGTCGGGAGCGGTTCTTCGTAGACGTCGTCGGGTCCCACACCGGATCTTTCGGCGCCAGCCCTACAAACCACCGATACAGCAGTTGTAATCCAGCTGCTCCATCAGTTGTCGTTCCGAGCGAATACAATCGTATGATCGCCATCGCCTCACGCGATCGACGTAGGCGCGGACGGAATTGAGCACGAGGCTCTTGCGTCAGGCTATACGATTCGTTGTCGCTTTCGCGGCCACCGAGATATGAATGCAACGCTCCGGCTGCCCGAGCCACTCGATCGATTGCCTGAGATTGTCGGTTTGTCGAGCCAGCGAACGCTTTCCTTCTTCTCGGTCGGAATGCGGGGCGGGTTTGATCTTCCTCTGGACTGCGCCGTGCCTTTGAATTTTTTCCGTGCTCAGAGCTTCACCGCGGCCGACTAACAGCGGTAGACTCCGACACCGCCCAGGTCGAGGCTCGAATGCATCAGCATTCCGCAAGTCGTGTGATGTATTGGCCGCAGGCTGTAGCCATAGATCCATAGATGTCGAAGCGAGCGAGTCCGACGGTTGGCACGGCCGGCGAACCGACAGTTCACCTTGGCGCAGTCAACGAAGCGGACCGGGGTGCTCACCTCTCGGATGTCTTCGCTACTTTGACGCCCGACATGAGTGACCGGCCTTGGCGCGCGCCAGCGTAGCGGTGATAGGGTGAATCGACTAGTATTTCGATCCTATTGTCACGCAGCCGTACCAGGCGATTTCCATGATGAAAAGTCCGCGTAAAAAGATTCGGTCGTTATTGGTTGTTGTACTTTCGGTTGCGGGCGCGGCAAGTGGAATATGGGGCTGCAGGCGATGGCATGGGACACACGAACCGCCGGAGGCGCGGCTTGCGTTGGATGCGTACTACCCAGAGATGCCGCCCGATGCAAACCATCGATACCTCAATCTTCCGATGGATTATACAGATGAAAGCAGCGGACGCTTTCGCGCGTTCTACGTGCTCAGCACTAACTTTAATCCCAAAGATCCTGTGGTTTTTTTTCTGACGGACGGGCAAATGGAATTGGTAGGCCCGGAGATGGATTTTTCTTTCTTTGATGAGCAGCTTCCTGGCGTGTCATATGTGCTGATCGGCCATCGCGGCCATTGTCCCACGCTTTTTCCTGAGGTCTATCCAGATGGCAAGCTGGATCTGCGCCGCGCAATGAACCTTTATGGCTCCTGGCAGCGCGTCGAGGATATCGAACGCGTAAGGAAGGACATGGTTTCCGCGAAACTGCTTCCGTCAGACGGACGCATTATGATTTTCGGAGCCTCAGGCGCAGGCGTACTTGCGCAGCAGTACCTGCAGCGATATGGAGAACACGTGACCCGGACATTGCTGGCCACCACGGGAGCGCCGGACTTGGCCCGTCAGCACGGATGGACCTACGCCCGAAACTTAGCTGAGATCGACTCGCAAGCCGCAGCCTCCTTGTCGGAGATTGCAAAGCTTGAGAATGGCAGGCGAGCAAACTTAGCTTATATGGTCTTTCAGCTCGCGCGACAAGGACAGTCAGGCTTAGCAACGCTTCGTAAGATTGTCCATGAAGAGCTAACCCACAACTTCTTGCCGTATACTTTGCACGACCTGCACTTGAGCCTGCGGTGGGCACTCACCCGCACCCTGCTAAGCCTGCCTGCCGCTGATGCCGTGAAAGTGCGAATGTACGAGCTACTTGGAAGGGACCTACAGAGTATGTCCTCATATGGTTATGACCTTCCGCTCTACGTGTGGTCTGCGGAAGTCCTGAAAAACTTTCTGCAGGAGCCTGTGTCCTTACCGAATCTGCAGTTGGATCGGAGCCGTTATCAGGGGGAGGTTTTGGTTATCGCAGGAAAGGACGATGTCGTATTCTCTCCTGCAATAGGCAACGCTATCGCGTCAGCCTATTCTAGGAGCAGGCTCCTATTGGTTCGAGGTGGCCACCAATTGGAACTTGATCCCGAGTACCAGCGTGCCGTTCGGAGAGCCTTCTTCCTGCATGGCCTACACGCGGGCGAAACAGTATTGCTCCTGGACACTCCTCCCTCCGGTCCCGCGAGGCGGGACGGAGAACCACAATAGGGAATCGATATGTGCGCCCATTCCAGCGGAACGGAGGTCTTCAGGCATGTGGCGCAGTGACGACTAACACTTCTGATTTTTTGCCCTACTGAACGCACCGCTGTAATTTCTCAGAGTTCCGCGCCGCAGCCGTAGCAATAACTCGCGCTGCCTGTCAGCAGAGATGGCTAAGGCGGTTGACGCAGATCAATGAAGCCCAACCCTAGATCGTCGTCCGTTAAGAAGCCGATTGCAGCGGTGAACGGTCGCTGATGGCTGCGATGAGGGTGGCCAGGAAGAGGCGCCAAAGACCCCTCAGCCAGGCGAGGATGCGGCGGAAGTTGTGGCCGACGGCTGAGAGGATGACGTTGGCGGCGTCTCCGGCGCGGCCTTTGAGGTAGCAGCGGCCGAGGTGACCATCGGTCTTCAGGTGTCCGATGATGGGTTCGATGGCGGAGCGGCGGCGCAGCTCGCGCCTGATGATACCGAAGACCCCGCGCTTCTGGCCGGAGATGAAGACACGGCGCGGGTTCTGTGCGTCGTGGCCGCGATATCCCTTGTCGGCATAGGCCCGCTCGATCGCGCAGCCGGTGAGTGTCTCGGTGCGGTCGATGACGTCGCGCAAGGTATGACCGTCGTAGGGGTTATCGGGCAGCGCCCTGGCGTGCAGCACGAACAGGCCACCGGGAGCACGGCGGTTGTTGGTGACGATGGAGGCTTTGACACCGAACTCGTAAGGCGCGGCTGCTTTGCCCTTGCCGATGCACTCCACCTCCGGGGCGTGGAAGGAATAGAGCTTCCAGCCGCGCTGGCGCTGCTGCTGCGAGCGGATCTGCGAGGCCCGGCCGAGCGGGAGGGCGAACGCGTTCTCGAGCACGGCCTGACCTTCGATCTTGCGGCGGATATCGCGGATGATCCGGCCCAGCCGGCTGCGCAGGATACGCAACTGCCGCTGATGCCGCTTGAATTGCTTGGCATGGGCGTAGCGTCCCGCCATCATGGCCGCGGTCTTGGCAATGCGAAGATAGGACTGCCGCAGCCTGACCCCGTGCTTCCTCGCCAGGCGGTTGAGCCCCCTGATCGCCGCGTGCAGCAGCTTGGCATCGGTCGGGAAGGCGATGGCCTTCGGCTGCACGGTGGTATCGACCGTGACCCGCTTGAGGTCCTGGCTGCGTAACGCGCCGGCCTCGTGCGCCACCCGCAGGCTCTCGGCCAGCAACAGCTCCAGCTTGTCGCCGAGCCGCTTGCGCCAGTGGCTCAGGTCCGAGCGCTCGTGCGGAAACGCGTGCTGAAAGAACTCTTCGCCGGTGAAGTACTGGAAATACGGGTCGTGGACCCAGCGCTCGCACACCCCCTCATCGGACAGGCCGTAAATCTGCTTGAGCAGCAGCAGCCCGATCACGAAGCGGGTCGCGATCCCCGGCCGACCGTTCTCGCTGTAGAGCGGCGCGATCTCGCCGTCGATCCAGTCCCAATCGACCTTGCCGGCGAGCTGAACCAGCTCGTGCTTCATGTTGATGATCTGGTCCAGCCTGGCCCGGAACAGATCGCCAGATCCCGTCGTCCTTTGCTTCTTCGGTCGCATCGTCACCTCCGACGCGACCACGGAATCATGACTGGCGATTCGACTGAATCCTGAAAATGAAATTGCAAGGTTCCGAGGCTCGAAACATCAAAACCTTGCAATCCAAAAACAGTCCACACCAGCAAATGCGATTCTGCCTCAATCGCTTAGCCGATCTTCACGGACGACTAGATCAACTATCATGTGAACGGTCACGTTCCAGCGGAGACGCCGATCTGCTTCTGCAGTACCAGTCGGACGAGTTGATCCAGGAGATGCGGACCCTGATCACCATCCCGATGTTTGTGCATCCAGATGGTCCGGCCAGATCGAGGATTCTGGTCAGAAAGTACAAGGAGGAGTGCGGTGGCGACGAGGCTATCGATTGAGCCAAATCAATTTGTCGCAGTGCGCCGGGACTTCATCTTCACACGAGATGGTGATCGGCCAATTCCACGCTGCCGTACTTGTAGACTGACACGGCGCGTGATCCGAACGGCTCCCATCGTCGCGTACATGCTCGGCCGGGATCGGCAGCGCGTGCTCTCTTATGCCGAGCGCGACAGATGGCGCGCGACGTGGATCGATTGACCCGCGCGAGGCCTGCCAGGGCCATCGATTGCAAAGTTACTTTGGGAAAGCCGAGGCGGCGCGGGATCGCGGGACCGCCCATCTTGCGCATATAAGGCGCTTGCCGTTTCGGCCTTTGACTGCGCTGTGAACGGCTCAGAAATAAACTGGAGTGAATAAGACGGAGCAACGGACCGATATGAGCAAGCCGCATTGGCGTCCCGCGCGCGCGTCTGACCTTGCTGCGATCAGCGCGATCGCCGCGCGCATCCATCCCGCTCTGTTCGAGCGCTCCGAGGTGTTCGCAGAAAAGATGCGGCTTTGTCCAGATGGCTCCCGCGTGCTCGACGCGGACGTAGCGATCGTCGGCTACGGGCTCGCCCATCCCTGGAAGCAGCATCGGATCCCGCCGCTCGACGGCTTGCTCGAACGATTGCCTGACGATGCAGATTGCCTTTACGTGCATGACGTGGCCGTGCTGCCCGACGCCCGCGGTGGTACGGCACGCGCTTATGTCGCGGCGATCGAGAAACTCGCGCGCCTGTCAGGCATTGCGGCTCTCGCGCTGGTCTCGGTTTACGCCACGCGACCGCTATGGGAACGTTTCGGCTTTCGGCCCGTCACGACGGATGCGGAATTGAGCGCAAAGCTCGCGTCCTACGACAAGGGCGCGACCTACATGCTCCGCGATCTCGGTGCGACGTAATGTCCCTCACGCTCGCGGCTCATGCGGCGTTAAGCCACGCGCTCGAACCGGTCTCGGACAGCCTCCGTCGAACAACCGCGTGTACCGTTCCGGTCGCACCTTCGACCTCACCGAAGAAACGAACCTCTCCCTCCCGGCCTGCGTCCGCAATCGCGACCGCGTTCCTCAGCTTGGCCACATCGATTCCGACAAATACTTCCCTATAATCTGCCACGCTCGTCCTCCTGTGATGAGGATCGGCTTGGTCCGTCCGAGCAACCCTCGGACGCGCAGTGTAGGGCGAGCCACCTCCTCGACAGAGGCGGACATAAGGTCTTACCCTTGATCGACGCTGCAGCTATGTATTTAGCGTTGACGCAGTGTTGTCGGTGGATTTGGAGCCGTCGTACACGAGCGCCGACGCCCCTTTATCCGAGTGCACGCAACGAGTATCGGAGCTTTCGCGAACAGTTGAGCCGTAACCGGTATGAGCTCCCACGTCGGCGGTGATTAGCGTGCGCGTGCGTAGCGGATCGGCATCCAGTATTGGCGCATGGCCTCGACGGCTGCGGGAATATCGAGGTGGGCGTTGCGCAGAGAGTCTCGGGTCTCGCGGCCGGTCCGTGGCGGTCCGAGCAGCGGACCGGCCTGATCGTCGCGACAGTGAAGCAGAATAGGCAGCAGCAGGCGGTGATTGACGTTGCCGGCGTCCAGCAATGGCGCCCACGCCGACAGCCTGAGCCGCATCGCGGCGTAGAATCCCTGGCACCATGGTCGCGGATCGACGACGCCGTTGGGTTGACGCCGGTGCATCGGGGCGAACTGGTTAGGCGTGGTGGAAAGGATCTGGCTGATCTCGTTATGACGCAGCGCGACGGCGGAGATCGCAGCGAACTCCGGGGTGCCGCCGCGGTTGAAGGCATCGGCATCGATGGCAAGCAGTGGGCATATCCAATCGAGCGGGCTCATCGACACCGGTCCGGCCACGATCGCGGCGACGTAGCCGTCGAGCATGGGGAGACCGGTGGCGGCAGGATGCTGATCGACGCGAGCCTGGAGCCATTGCTCGAGCTCCGCAAGCGGCATGGCGGCGGCCGCCATCGACGATGAAGCTTTAGGGCGACGTGGGCTCATGCTGCAGCCTGTGCGATGCGCTCACGGGCCGCCTTCCAGTTCCAGACGAGCAGCTCGTGGAGCTGGTGGCTCTTGGTTCGCCCGGAGACAATCCGCTCCAGCACGTCCGTCAGATAGATCTGAGGATCGAGTTCATGGAGTTTTGCCGTGTTCACGATCGACGACAGGATCGCCCAGCTCTCGGCGCCGCCTTCGCTGCCGCTGAACAATGAGTTGCGTCTTCCCATGGCAATCGGGCGCATGGAACGCTCTACCGTGTTCGAATCGACCTCGACGCGGCCGTCGCGAAGAAACAGCGTCAACCCGTCCCAGTGATTGAGTACATAGTTGATCGCCTCCGCCAGCTTCGACTGCGAGAAGAGCTGGCCAACCATTGTGGTCAATCGTGCCTTGAGCGCCTCCATCAACGGAGCGGTCCTGGCGCGACGGACGGCGAGCCGCTGCTCGGCGCTCGAGCCGCGGATCTCGGCTTCGATCGCATAGACCGCCTGCAGGCGTTCGATCACCTCGCGCGCGAACGGCGACTGCGTCGTCTTGAACACCTCGACGAACTTACGTCGGGCATGAGCAAGACAAAAGGCGAGCCGGATCTCACCGCCATGATCGCCGGCGAGCGCCTTGTAGGCGGCATAGCCGTCCACCTGCAGAATGCCGGAAAAGTCCGTCAATTGTCCGGCGATCTGCTCCGTGCCGCGGCCGGCAGCGAACACGTAGGCAACCGCCGGCGGCGAGGGCCCGCCCCATGGTCGGTCATCCATGGCATGCGCCCAGAACTGGCAGATGCGGGTGCGATGTCGTCCGGGGTCGAGCACCGGCATCGGCGTCTCGTCGCAGAACACGCGCGCCGCGCTCTGGATCGTCCTCAGCTGAAGCTCATAGAGGCTTTTGAGCCACCAGGCGGCACGCCTCACCCAGCCGGCGAGCGTCGCGCGGTCGAGCTGGATGCCCTGGCCGGCCAAGATCTGCACCTGCCGGTACAGCGGCAGATACCAGGCGAACTTCGAGACCACCACGTGGCTCACGAGTGCGGTCGAGGCCATGCCGCTCTCGATCAGGCGCGGCAGCACCTTCGCTTGGACCACACCATCGGTGCAGCTGCGGCAGCCATATTTGGGACGGATCGTGCGCAGCACCCGCAGGATCGCCGGGATGATGTCCAGCACCTCGCTGACGTCCTCGCCGATCTTGTGGAGCTGACCCTGGCAGCACGGGCAAGCCGTCGCCTCCGGCTCCAGCACCTGCTCGCAGCGCGGCAGGCGCTTTGGGAGTGCGCCGATGTTGCGGCGCGCCTTCTTCCGCGGCGGCTTGCCAAGCGGCTTCGCCGCTGCCGCATCGTCGTTGGCAGCGGCAGGTGGCGTGGCGTCGGTCTCGAGATCGCCCAGCTCAAGCGCGAGTTGCTCGTCCACGAGCACCGCAAGTCGCTCCGAGCGCTTCCCGAAGATCATCTCCTTGAGCGTCTGCATCGCCACGCGCAGCTTCTCGTTCTCGGCGTCAAGCGCGAGCACCATCTCGGTCAGAGCTGACGGATCGGTCGGGAGAGCGTCGGGGCGAATCGCCATGACCAGACGATACATCCGCGCGCGACACGCTCCAGCGAAATCCTCGCCTCTCAGCCGACAACGGCCGGCTGCTTCACAGGCTTGGGTGAGACGCGCGTCCACTCGAGCCCGTCGACCAGCATCGCGAGCTGCGTCGCACTCAAACGCACCGCGCCGTCGCGGATCGGCGGCCAGGTGAAATGCCCTTCGTGCAACCACTTCGTTACAAGCACCATGCCGCTGCCGTCCCACGCCAGCAGCTTCACTCTGTCGGAACGTTTGGAACGGAAAACGAAGACGGTGCCGTCATAAGGACTCGTGTGTAACGCTTCGCTCACCGGCGCCGACAGCGTGTGCACCGACTTGCGAAAGTCGACCGGCTGGGATGCCAGCATCACCTTGAGGTCGGGCCGCAGCGCTATCATCGATCGCCTCTGAGCACCGACAGCACCGTGCAAAGCGTCGCAGTATCCACTTCTCCCTCGACGCGAATGCGCGCCCCACTCACCTCGATCTCGACCACCCCACAGGCCATGGTCGGCGGCGCGGTCACCTTCAAGGGCCTCGCTTGCGCCGACGCTGCGAGCTGGCCGCTCTCGGCGCCAATCTGGATCGGCACGAAGCTCGGCGCCTTGCCGGCCATTGCCGTAATCTGGCGTCGCCACACCGTGAGCAGCCCGCGGGAAACGCCGTTGCGCCGCGCTACCTCGGAGATGTTCGTGCCTTCCTCAAAACTCTCCGCCACGATCCGGGCCTTCTCCTCGCCCGTCCATCGTCGCCGCCGGCGCTCCCCGGTGATCACCTCGACACGACGATAGGAGTTACCTTCCTGCCTGGCATCAAGCATGGCATTTACCATCGATCCACCTCCTCCGATCAACTCATGCCAGGCTCTATCGCGCGTAAGCCCAGGGTGGGCTAGGTGGGGGCCTCATGCCGGTTACGTTGAGCCGATTCCGCGCGGAAGACTATCGCGGACGCAAAAAAACGGGCGAGTTCGCGGCCTCGATCGGCTTACCTCTCGCTCGGCGTGCGGCGGGCAACGCCTGAGGTCTTTCGTCAGCTCTATGCCGATGGCACGCCGGAGAAGATATGGCTCAGTTTGGATGCGAGCGATTTCGAAAATGCGGAATATGCTGATTTCTTAGTTGGTACAGGAGATATTTCGCCGCAACGACTATGGATACGCTCAGCGCGCCTAACTCAGCAGCGCAGCATGTATGCAGGGTAAGACCAATTCCAATGGTTAAGCAGCCGGACCCAGCTAAAAATGGCTGGGGCAAAGAGCGATCATCGTTGTAGACCAAGGGTACTCCGCTGATGGCCGTGCTGGCATCGTAAATCCTGCTCTTCGAAATCACCTCATGCACAAACCGATCCCGCGGGAGAGGTCGTCTCAGATCGTCTTCGTGGAGTCTTGAGTTGTGCACGCGAACACCTCGGGCGCGATAAGCGGCTCGTCGTTTGCTCCAACAAGGCCCCCGTCGCATCGCTCGAAGAGATGGAGGATCTCGCCCAAATGATCGCGAGGGGTTGGGTAACGAAACGTGTTCGGAGACGCCCTCAAGGGTCTACGTGGTTAACGTCACGATAGGGCCGTGATCCGAGCTGCTATTTTGCATTGGTAATGCCTATTGATAGAAGAGGACGCCATGGCGACTGCGACGCAAACGTCTCGGGGTCCTTGAAACGCAGCGCGGCGAGACCCTTTCCCGGGTGCAGGGCGAGGCAGACGCGGTTGCCGCCGTCATTGGTGCAGGTAACCCGTATCCTCAGCTTTGCAAAGCGGTTCCGTGATGCCGTTCTGGAATATCGACTGGTGCGCCGGCGCTCAAGGCGAAGCAGGACAAGCTCAATCTGCTGGACCGGTGGTAGACGTTTATCACGCGCGCCGGCCAGAGCTTCGCCGACGCCGAGGCGGCGCTGGCTAACGAGCGGATTGCCGAGATTCAGACCGCCTGCCAGGATCTGTTCGCTCGCTTCGTGCGCGGCTGGCCTGATGTGAAGCCGCCCCTGAGCCGGGCTCAAAACAGCGAAAACGTTGATCTAAAGCTCGCGGACTTTTTCGGCCTTCAGGATCTCAGTGCCCGGGGCTCTCCTATCGGAAAGCTATCGCAACGCTGTTGCGGCCGCGATTTTCCTGGCGGCTGCGACCAAGCATAGTGGCGTTCCGCGCTTCACGGTGCTTGATGACGTGACGTCCAGCTTCGACGCTGGTGACCAGTTCGCGCTGATGGATGCTGTTCGGACATTGCTGCGCTATAGCGCCGTGCCGGACGGGCTTCAGTTCATTTTCTTAAGCCATGACACCAGTCTGGAGAAATACTTCAACAAGCTGAATGGCACCGCGGATTGGCATCATCAGAAGTTACAAGGCATGCCGCCGAAGGGGCGGCTCATGGTATCGGCTCAGGAGGCTGATCGCCTCAAGGCACAGGCGTTGCAACACCTGAATGCCGGTCAGATCGATATTGAACTACGACAGCCTTATGCAGCGATTTTTTCCGATCATGCTGGGAGGAGGGGGCCTAGGCCGAGACGTCGAGACACCGCCCGCGGTCGCGGATTACATCAAGTGGTTCATGGGTTGAACAAGCTGCGCAAGCTACAAGCCGGCCTCTGTGGTAATCGCGCCATCATGATTGACAAGCGGCTACGGTTCGACGATGAAGCACAGGCATTCCGGCACAATCTGGTTGCTGAGTTTTGTGCATTGGCGTGCGGTTGCGTTCTCGGTCCACGCCAGAGAAACACATCTTCTGGTCATCGCGACGCCGGTTAATCAGGCCCCGAAGAATCTTGCCCTGCGCGCGGATGTAACCAACCGTTGTAATTGCCCTTTTTGTTTGGTCAGCAACGCCGCGCACGCGCCTCGGAAATCACCATCGTTGATTCTGGCTAACATTGGCGATTTGCACACGGCACTAGTACCAGCGTTGTAGGACCTGGTAAGGAACTGGCCGACTACAGAGAACATGTGCGGCTGAATATCTGAGCAAGGACTCGATGACAAAATCACGGCAGCCATCAATAGGTTGGGCGATCGACTTGACGGGTTCTTTCTTCAGTTTGTCAAAAGGCCAGATTGAGTCGGCTCTCATCGCCACAGCAAGGGCCCGGTAAATCTTCGTAGACTATCAATCCTGGTAGGTGCGTCGCAATTCGCCTTTCACGATAATGCCTTATGCAGACTCATTGCGCGATATCGTCACTCGTAAGGAAGCAGAATCATGCCCAGAAACTTCAGGGGACTTATGTGAACGACAACATCGGAGCGAAGCTGGTATCTCACAGGCCAATGATGCAAACGGCCAGATTACTGCTGCTTCGATCAGCTATAATGGCCATAACTATCCTGCAACCGGCCACTACACTTCAAGAACAGCGCTGGCCCAACCACGGTAGCGGTTCTAACCGGTTTGAATGATGATATTGGCTATGTCGCCTTGTCCTTGACCGCCGAAAACCAGGAATTCAAACGGCTCAAGAGCTTCGGTGGCCTCGTTGATTTCAATGTCGAAACCATCGGCATCGGTGGCGCCTTCATTCGCCAATAGCGCAATGACTGGGTGTGATCTTAGGATTCGCGCTGCGTTTGGGCTGTGGGGGGCTACTGCCGCGGAACGGATGATCTCGGCTAAACCCTATAGGCGCCGCTCTCTTTCGTCTTTGTCGAAATCGGCCGCGAACGTAGAATCGCCAGGTTCGCGGGCATCGTCGCAGCCGATTTTTCAACGAGCTTATTATTTGGTGATGAGCGAAACCTCAGACGGCTGGACGCGCGAGCAGGATGAGATCTTCTGGCATTTGGTAAGGAAGCAAACTCCAGAGGAAGTCATCGCGGCGGAACTGAACAAAAACTGTCAGGATCTCAGACGTCGCGGTTACGCGCTGGGTCTGCCAACGAAATGGTTTAGATCCGCTAAGAGAACGACTGCCCCCCCGGTGCCAGAGAGCGGGGACGGTCGCCAGTCCCGTATAGCGGAGAGATTTCCCAAAGCCGACCGCCCCGTTGAACCGATCCAGTTTTCGCGGCCCAATGATGCAATGACCGTTGGGTCTCGCGTGATAGTGGCGTACTCGACAGGTTCAAAGTTAAAATGGCGGCGCGGCCTCATCGTCGGTCTTGGTACGACCAGGACAAGGGTGCGCGTCCTCTTGGACGGAAACATGCGCCCGATGACACTCCACGTTTGCCTTTTGGAGGTGGAGGAGGCGCAACGTTCATAGCCAGCGCCGCGCAGCCAGATGATGTCGGTACCCGGATAGTAACGCCGCCCGCGCTTAAAATATATGTGGACGGCGCTGTCTCTATCCGCAGGAGGGATGACAAAATCCTGACCTGCGTGACGTATGGAGCGGAGCTTCCGTCTTCGCTATCCGTATGATTCCGGAAAAGAACCCCAATGAGCTGTGGAGGCGGGTCGGCGCGCGGGCTGGATCGGCGGCTGGCTGCCTAGCCGTGCGCGCTGGCGGCCAGGGTGACGCACCCAACTACGAACAAAACCAACGAGCTCACAATCGCGATGAGTCCGGCCCGCATATACAGATCTGATGTTCGAATATGGCGTGACTGTAGAGTGTTCTCCCGTTCGCTCTTGTCAACGTATCTTGTGGAAATGAAGGCCAGAACCCACGTGCTAACAGCGGCGACTGTCCCTAGCGCCCAAAGAAGCATCGAGCACCTGGCGCCGGCTGTGATTGCGGGCTTGTTCATCTCAACTAGTCACCCGTGAACAAGCCTCTAAGCGATTGAACGGGAGTCTGTTTTTGGGATTTGAGGGCCGTTTGAGATTGCAGGGATTTGACGCTTGAGCGCCGCAAACCTTGCAAATTCGCTTTTGTGGATTCCCCTTCGCTGTGAACCGTGCTTGTGTGGCGCATCGAGGGGACGATGCGGCCGAAGAAGCACAAGACGACGGGATCGAACGATCTGTTCCGAGCACGGCTGGACCAGATCATCAACATGAAGCACGAGCTGGTTCTGCTCGCCGGCAAGATCGATTGGGACTGGATCGACGCCGAGATCGCCCCGCTCTACAGCGAGAACGGCAGGCCGGGGATCGAGACCCGCTTCATGATCGGGCTGTTGTTGCTCAAGCACATTTACGGGCTGTCCGATGAGGGGGTGTGCGAGCGCTGGGTCCACGATCCGTACTTCCAGTTCTTCACCGGCGAAGAGTTTTTCCAGCACGTTTTCCCGCACGAGCGCTCGGACCTCAGCCATTGGCGCAAGCGGCTCGGCGACAAGCTGGAGCGGCTGTTGGCCGAGAGCCTTCGGGTGGCGCACGAAGCCGGTGCGTTGCGCAGCCAGGACCTCAAGCGGATCACGGTCGACACGACCGTACAGCCGAAGGCCATCAGCTTCCCGACCGACGCCAAACTCCTGCATGCAGCGATCCGCGGGTTGAACCGCCTGGCGAGGAAGCACGGGGTCAGGCTGCGGCAATCCTATGCTCGCGTGGCCAAAAGCGCGGCGATGATGGCGGGCCGCTACGCTCATGCCAAACAATTCAACCGGCATCAGCGACAGTTGCGCATTCTGCGCAGTCGGCTGGGCCGGATCATCCGCGACATTCGCCGCAAGACCGAAGGCCAGGCCGCACTGGAGGAGGCATTCGCCCTCCCGCTTGGCCGGGCCACGCAGATCCGCTCGCAGCAGCAGCGCCAGCGCGGCTTCAAGCTTTATTCTTTCCACGCCCCGGAGGTCGAGTGCATCGGCAAGGGCAAGGCCGCCGCGCCCTATGAGTTCGGGGTGAAGGCATCCATCGTCACCAACAATCGCCGGGCGCCCGGTGGCCTGTTCGTGTTGCACGCCAGGTCGCTGCCCGACAATCCGTACGACGGTCACACGTTGCGGGACGTCATTGACCGCACCGAGACACTCACCGGCTGTGCGATCGAGCGGGCTTATGTCGACAAGGGTTACCGCGGCCACGACGCACAAAATCCCCGTCGCGTCTTCATCTCCGGCCAGAAGCGCGGCGTCTTCGGCGTCATCAAGCGCGAGCTGCGCCGCCGCTCCGCCATCGAGCCCATCATCGGACATCTCAAAACCGAAGGACACCTCGGCCGGTGCTACCTCAAAGGCCGCGCCGGCGATGCCGCCAACGTCGTCCTCTCCGCTGCCGGCCACAACTTCCGACGCATCCTCGCCTGGTTCAGAGAGCTTTTGTGCCTGTTGCTCGTCTCGCTCTCGCGCACCCTCAACTGTCCAGCTCAGCTCGATCAGGCTTCTTAACGTTCAACCAACTAGTTTTGCTGACTGCGTCTAGCCGCGCATCCTGACCGAAGTCTGCAGGAGCCGTGCGTGGTACCGCGCAAAAGATCCATCAATACGTAGTAAAGAGCGAATATGAAGTGATTCGTTTTCACGGCTAAAAGAATCTGCTCGGGGTTCTCCTTAGGAAGGATATTCGCCGAAGAGTGCCGTGATCCGCCGACCCACGCATGAGCTATGCGGGATTTTGGGTGACGAGGTGATCAGGCGGCGTGGTTTGCCGGCACTTGGATGACCTCGATGCCGTCGTTGAATCTGACACCAGCGATGACCTTCGGCAACTGATTTGTGCCTTTGAGCCGCCGCCAGGTCTTTGATGCGGCGATGACCAGCTTGAACACCATCAACTTGGCGGTGGTCGGCGACAACGCACCCTTGGTGCGCACCGTCCGGTGCCGCACGGTGGCGAACACGCTCTCGATGGGATTGCTGGTGCGCAAGTGATCCCAATGCTCGGCAGGGAAGTCGTAAAAGGCCAGCAGCGCGTCGCGGTCTTTGGCGAGGCATTCGACCGCCCGGCCGTACTTGGCGCGGTATTTCTCGGCGAAGACGTCGATAGCCACTTCGGCGGTCGCCCGGTTCGGTGCCCAATACACCTCGCGCAGGTCCTTCTTCATGTTGGCCTGCACCGAGAGCGGGACCTTGTCCAGGACGTTGACGGTCTTGTGGACCCAGCAGCGCTGGTGCCGCGTGCCGGGAAAGACCTCGTCGAGTGCCTTCCAGAAACCGAGCGCGCCGTCACCGACGGCGATTTCCGGGGCGATTTGCAGCCCACGCTGCTTCACGTCGATCAGGAGCTCACGCCAGCTCTGCGCGCTCTCCCGCACGCCGACCTGGAAGCCGATCAGCTCCTTCTTGCCTTCCGGCGTCGCGCCGATCAGCACCAGCATGCATTCGCCGTGACCTTCCATGCGGGCCTGCAAGAAGACGCCATCAGCCCACACGTACACGTATCGCCGCGCCGATAGATCGCGCTTTTGCCAACGCTCATACTCGCCCTGCCACTCGGCTGTCAGCCGGGAGATCGCCGCCGGCGACAGGTTCGGCGCGTCCTTGCCCAGCAGGGCCGTCAGCGCCCCCTGAAAATCGCCGGTCGATATGCCGCGCAGATACAGCACCGGCAACAGCGCATCCAGGCTCCGGGTGCGCCGCGCCCACAGCGGCAGGATCGCCGAGTTGAACCGGATCCGCTCGCCATCGCCGGCCGCCCCGCGGTCCCGAATCTTCGCCCGCGTGACCTCGACCGGTCCGATGCCGGTCGCAATCGTTCGCGCCGGGCCGTAACCATGCCGCACGACACGGGCGCGCCCGTCGGCTAGCTTCAAATCCTTCACCGAGGCAAGAAACGTCTCGACTTCGGCCTCCACGGCCTGCGCCAGAAGCTGCCGCGCGCCGGCGCGCAAAATATTGGTCAGTGGATCGTCGATCTCGTCGGGCTGACGAAGCGGGACAATGTTGCTAATCTCGTTCATGGCGTATCGCTCTCCTTGAGAGGTTCTGGCAGGCTCGACACCCGCCTCGATACGCCGCCTATCTCAGTCCGTCATCACCCACTTTCCCGCATAGCTCCCCACGCATGACCGGACACCGGAAAAATTGCAAATCGGACAAGGCACATCTGGAGTCACTTCTCATGACGCTCGAGGGCGATATTCCCTTCAGGGTCGCTCGCCGCGAAGACGTTTTCAGCATCACGAAGGCGTCGATCCACAGCCTTGCAGGCGCATCCTATCCCGCGTGAAGACGACGCCATTGCGGTGCTCTTCATCGGCACCGACGGGCTGCCCGGCAATCCGCACAACCTCGTGTCGAGATGGGGGCCGGTCGAACCCGTCTGGCGGGGCACGATCGATGGCAACTTCATCGCCGTGCAGGTGAGGGCGATCAACAACGGCTTCCGCCTGGCGCATCATGGTTTTGCGATACCGGTCTCTGTTTTCACCGAAAGCGAGGCGACGTCAGCGCGGTTGATACCGGTGACCCCGGGCGCCGACACAGGCAAGAAGCTGCTGTACCCGATGCCCGGTCTCGCCTGCGTTATCGTTCTAGCGGTAGCCTAGGTGTCGGCTTGCTTGCCTCAAGCTTTGTAAGCGCGATGCTGGTTGCGATCTTCTCTTGAGACTATTTCTTAAGCGCCTCTATGGCATAGTCCAAAGCCCTTTTACGCATGATGGAATAATCTCCGCGGACCGGCGACGAAAAAGTGCGCGGGCGGCTGGAGGGCCACCCGCGCGAGTTTGCGCATGAAGAGGCTTTGCTGTCTCATGGGGGCGTGAACATATGAGCAGCCGAGCCATACATGTCTCAGCAACCAGCGTGTCAAACGATCGCACCGCCTCTCCGCTTAAACAGATGCAGAACGCTGCGCCTTAAGCGCGACCTCGAACAGCTACTCGCACTTCGATGGCGACTTCCGGACATGCGCGTCATCAACCGGGACGCTACTGAACGAGATCGGACCTGCAGCGCTTAGTGACGTCGCGGCCGCGCGGTGATTGGGTCGATCTCGTCATCGTGTATGGCGATCAGCTTGCCGGGCTGCAAGCCTGGGCCTTTGCAGTTGTTCTTCCTCGATCTGTTTAGCATTCGGGTGCCGCGCGGCAATCTGGATGGAAGCGGAGCGTCAATCAGGATGAGAGAGGGGCGCCGAGCTCGTGACGCAGGGAGGGCGTAGCCCGACCGGAGTTACGAGCTCGGCGACGGCGCGGTCCACAAGGGACCGCGCCGTCTGGTGATCGCGGCCGGCTGGTTATGCAAGTGGTTCTTCCGCCAAGAGGAATCACTTGCGTGCCAGGCCGACACATTACCGATCACCAGATGAGGCTCTATATGAAGTACCGTCAGACCGATACCCCGCCAGCGGCCGCCGCCAAGGCGTCGTTCAGCACGTCAACAGCCTATCGGATTGAGAAGGATCCCCGCCTACCATCGCAGAAGAAAGGAGCCCGCGGCAGTCGCCGGCCGGATCCCTTGGCCGACGTGTTTGAGGCCGAGGTGGTGCCGATGCTGAAGGCCGCCCCCGGCGTGCGGCCGGTTGCGATCTTCGAGGAGATCTTGCGACGGCACCCTGAACTTGGGGCCGGAATCCGCCGCACGCTGGAGCGCCGGATCCGCGCCTGGCGGGTGATCCACGGCGAGGAGCAGGAGGTCATCTTCCGCCAGACCCACGAGCCCGGCCAGGTCGGCCTCTCCGACTTCACCGACATGGGCGAGCTGGGGGTCACCATTGCCGGAGCGCCGCTCGATCATCGCCTCTACCACTTCCGGCTGGCCTATTGCGGGTTTGAGCACGCCCATGTCGTGCTCGGTGGCGAGAGCTTCGTCGCCTTGGCCGAAGGGCTGCAGAATGCGCTGTGGTCGCTCGGTGGCGCACCGCGGGAGCATCGGACCGACAGCCTGTCGGCCGCCTTCTGCAATCTCGACCGCGACGCGAGGGACGATCTGACCCGGCGGTACGAGGACCTTTGCGCCCATTACGGCATGCGGCCTTCCCGCAACAACCGCGGCATCGCCCATGAGAATGGGGCGATCGAGAGCTCGCATGGCCATCTCAAGCGGGCGATTGCGGATGCGCTGCTGTTGCGCGGCACTGCCGACTTCGATGATCTCGCCGCCTACCGCGGCTTCATCGACGAGATCGTCAGCCGCCGCAATGCCCGCAACGCCAAGCGGATCGACCACGAGCGCGCCACCCTGCAGGCGTTGCCGGATCGCCGCACCTCGGACTACGAGGAGGTGATTGTCCGTGTGACGTCAAGCGGCGGCTTCACCTTGCGCAAGGTGTTCTACACCGTGCCGTCACGCCTGATCGGCCACCAGCTGCGGGTGCGCCTCTACGACGATCGTCTCGACGTGTTCGTCGGCGGCACCCATCTCGTCACCCTGCCGCGTGGGCGGCCGTATCCCAACGGCAAGCACGACCAGGTCGTCGATTATCGGCACGTGATCCATTCCTTGCGGCGTAAGCCAATGGCGCTGCTCAATCTCGTCTACCGTGATCGGCTGTTCCCGCGCGATGCCTATCGCCGAACCTTCGATCGCTTGCGCGAACGGCTGCCGGACAGGAAAGCCTGCCGGCTCATGGTCGATCTGCTTGCGCTGGCGCACGAGCGCGGCTGCGAGGCCGAACTCGCCGGTCAGCTCGCCGCCGACCTGGACGTCGGCCAACTGCCCGACCTCGGACGGCTGCGCGCCCAGTTCGCGCCCGATCCCGCCTGCGTGCCGCAGGTCGTGGTTGAGCTTGCCCCGCTCGCCAGCTACGAGTGCCTCATCGGCGCCAGCCAGATCGGAGACGCCGCATGAACACGGCCAACACAGTCGACACCGCGCGCCTCAATCTGTTGCTCAACGAGCTGCGGCTGCCCGCCATCAAGGTGCTGTGGCCACAGTTCTCCGAGCAGTCCGATAAGGAAGGCTGGCCGGCGGCCCGCTTCCTCGCCACCATTGCCGAGCACGAGATCGCCGAACGCGGCCGCCGTCGCATCGAGCGCCATCTCGTCGACGCACGGCTGCCAGCCGGAAAGACCTTCGACAACTTCGACTTCGAGGCCGTGCCGATGATCTCCAAGGCGCAGGTGACCGCGCTCGCCGCTGGCGACGGCTGGTTGGGCAAGGGCGCCAATTTGCTGCTGTTCGGCCCGCCCGGCGGCGGCAAGAGTCATTTGGCGGCAGCCATCGGCCTGGCCCTGATCGAGAACGGATGGCGTGTCCTCTTCACCCGGACCACCGATCTCGTCCAGAAACTCCAGGTGGCGCGGCGCGAGCTCAACCTCGAGGCTGCCATCAATCGCCTCGATCGCTTCGATTTGCTGATCCTCGATGACCTCGCCTACGTCACCAAGGACCAGGCCGAGACCAGCGTGCTGTTCGAGCTCATCAGCGCGCGCTACGAACGGCGCTCCATGCTGATCACGGCCAATCAGCCCTTCGGCGAATGGAACAGGGTCTTCCCGGACCCCGCCATGACCCTCGCTGCCATCGATCGCCTCGTTCACCACGCCACCATCGTCGAGATGAACGTCGAGAGCTATCGCCGCCGCACCGCGCTCGAACGAAAACGTGGTCCAGGACGGCCGCCCTCGCACGCGACACCGAAAACTCTCGCTGATTGACGCTCCGCGACAATCAGAACCAACAAAACTCTTGCGCGCGACAATCATCGCGGCAATCATCACCACGCCGCGACACTGACTCGCCATCCTGATTGTCGCGCGCTTCCCAGCCAGATTGTCGCGCTATATTCGGGCCTTGGCGCCGTAGTCTTTCAGGCTCAGCTTCACGGCTTCTGCTGGATCGTTGACGGCAACCACGTACGTTGCGTGCCTGAGCTCTTTGTCCTCATCGCTGTCATCCTTGAAGATGGCGACCGTCACTATCCAACCACCCATCTTGCTGCGCATCGGGAGTAGCCGTCGCCATGAGGTCGGCTCGTACCGATGATCCTGCAAATTCGAAGCCATCGGACATGCATGCCGTCAACCCAGCGCGGCCGCACGCGATCAGGAAACATGCCCCTGACTAGCCTCAACGGCTGCCCGGAGGTAGGTCGTGCGGCAGCATGCGCATGACGCGCTCATCCACTTGCGCGTGGAGGGAGTTCGCTGAGTCATTACCTTCGAAAAACACGGCGGTTCAGCCGGTCACGACTTCAAAAATTCGTTCGTCCTGGCGACTCAATATCTCGCAGCCGGCGCGCCACCCCAGCGGTAGTTCACGCCGACCAAACCGATATCAACGTCCTGACCAATACGCGCGGTCCCTGCAAGTGCGCCAGGCGGACCGCCCACGAATCCGGTTGAAAAGAAGAAGTCAACAGCCCGATGACCCATACTGCACCCAGCAGGACGTTCTTCATACGAATTGACTCCCCGATGGTTCATCGGGGACGACTGCCATGTGTCGGTCCTCTCCATCAATAACCAAGCTCAGTAGTTGACTAAGGCGCAAGACATTTGTGGAGCCAGCAGCATGCTGAGCGAGCGCGTTGATTTGGGATGCCCGCCATTTCTGGTAGGAGCCTCGCGGTCGTGTTTTTACCGATACTGGACCAACGTAGGCATATTGAACCAGCTCAACGCAGAGAGGCCCACAATCAAAATGGCTGTTTGGGGTGTGCTCGGCGTGTTGCGGTTCGTGTCTTTTCGGTAGGTGTCTTCGGGTGGCTGGTAAGGCCGTTTGTGAGTCGGTCCATCAGGCAGATGCTCACGAAATCGTTGAGCAGCACGGATCGGCGCTGAGCGAATCGAGGCCCATACCGACGCGATGGCGTGGAAGCGTGGGCCTCCAATCATGAATAGCGAAGGCGAGGAGATGGACGACAGGCTGACACGCGCCATTGCGCGTGCAGAGATCCGAACGCGCGGCCGCATTATCCGCTTGCTCGAAGCCGAGGACCTGCTCGATGCCGACGTCGAAGCGCTTCGCCCTGAAGAGCGGCGCCGCATCGTCGCGGCTGTAGAGTGCCAAGCACAGCTGGCCGATGCCGCCCTCAGGCTCCAGGAGCGCCAAGTCGCCGCCTTGGAAGCCTTGGTCGCATGTGTGCAAAAGCGCGGCCGGGCTTGAGCGTCGACCATGGTGCAACAGCGCCGACTCAAACAACGGCGATGACGGTAAGCTAGGGGCTTTTCATCCGTGTCGGAACTGGCAGCAAGACGTTCGCTTGCGCTGTCGATGATTGCGAGGCCGACAACGATCGACATGAAGTCGTTCTGGATAGGCCCTAGGTGCAAACATTAAGACGTGCACAAGTCGGAAAGCAGACAAGGCCAACACAAGCATGGTGCGAACTGCCGGCCATTGCCTGGCACGAAGAATGCAGACCCTCGATATGCCCGGGGTGCCCTCCCTTGGGCATGGCCACCATCGCAAGTTGAGGCTGTGGCTGGCCCCCGAGGTTGGCGGCGCGTGACATAGACGGGGGACGGCGCCTGCTCGTGCGCGACACTGGCAGGCACCTGCGTCACGTCGCCGCTAACTTCTATCTTTCGCGAATAGCGCGTTCGGCGGTTGGTCCGCTTTAGAATTGGCGTGTCGACAAGAGTGGATGGGCGGACTTATGAACAAAATGGTTGGAAGACGCGTGCTTTGGTTCTGTCTCGGCCTGCTGCTGATCTGCCTGGCTGAGGCCGCCTCGAGCAACAGTGTTCGCGCCGACGACAATCCACTTGTCGACAAGGTCAAGTCGATGTGGCGAGCACAAGACGGCGAGACAGTAGAGCAAATTATTTCCAGGGTCGCGAAGGTGGCGCACTTCGTCCCACGAACGTGGGGAGTTGCCGGAGCAATTGATCAATCTGAGTATGTCTTTCTTTCGTGGACTAGGCACCGCCACCACAGATCACTCGAAGAATACGTTATCACCTGGAAGGTCAGGCCGGACGGAGCGATTAAGATTGCGTCGACATATGCGAAGCCGATGGAATTGAGCTGGCGGGCCTTCGCGCTCTCATTGATTGCCGGTGAAGTCGCTGACGGCGAAAAGAACGTGAACCTTCGCTTTCTGCATGATCCGACCAATTTCAACTTCGTCACGACCGCGCAAGGCAAGCTGGGTAATCTCCTCGGGCACGGCCGTTGCACGATCGTTGAACCTGTTAGCGTGGATTGCTTGCCGAAGGTGGACGAGAATCAGGCCACGAAAGGTGATCTGTGGCGCGTGCTGCTTTTGGTGAACTGCAATATTCCGGGACCCCGTTATTTTACCCGCAAGGGGGTCATCACCTTCGAGAAGCGCGAGGGACAAGAGTGGGAGCCGCAATCCTTCCTTGCCAAGCGTATTGCGACATTTCCCCCGGGCTCTTGGTTTGATCACATCGAGCCGGATGAACGGGACGTACTAGAAAGGGCACGCAAGGCCTCGGCAAATGAACGCAGAGAACAATTTCGCGGCACGGCTGATTGACGCCGGTCGTCTCGCGGCAATAGCACGTACATGCGGTCTGAAAGCTGACGTCTCATATTACGTCAATGAGGCGCTCAAGGAGCTTTGGCGAAGCAGGTCTCCCGAAGAGGCAAAGAAGATCGCCGAGCGCTGGGTCTTGTGGGACGCAGAGGGGAGGCCGTGGCCGCGCATGCCACCGCTGGAAAACGTGGTTCAGTTCCATCGCGCCGGCACGGCGCAGGTACCGGTTGTGAATCGGCCGGTGACGCCGTTGCATGCAATCCGGGCTTGGTTCGAAAAACAGGACGACGGGGTGCAATGCGAGATCGCTGGCATGGCGGCGCTTTTGGTCTTCGAAGGTGCGGACTTTCTCGACCTCAGCAGCCGAGTGTGGTGTGACTGTCTTCGGAGGTGGCTGAGTGAGGCGGGCTTGCCAGCCCATACGATCATCGGCCGCGCTTTGACGTTCCGGACCTGTTTTGAGTATTTCGCGGAGAGCAGGTTCACCGAGTCGGGGTGGAGGCGGTCCGAAACGACCGCTCTTAAAATTCTCGAAGATGCTAAGTGCGACCCGAACTCGGAAGCCGCGCGCCTTGCACCGATTGCCGAGAAAATGCTCGACACCCTGCCCGCTCGAAAGGGCCGTTGGATGGAGGTGCGGAAGTCCTGGAGAGAACTGGCCAGTGCCAGCCTCACAGCCCGAAGTCTCAGAGTTTGGAGCACCTTGCAGACGAAATGAAGGCTCACGGGCTCTAGGCGAAGAGTGCCGCGCCATCCCGAAAGACTTTAGCGAGGCGGCAAGGACCGCTAGTGCTTGCGCTCGAACTCGACCCGGTCGCTGACCAAGCACCTTGTAACGTCACCTTGGCATCGTCGTGCTGCAATATGGTCGGGTTTGGCAAAAGCGACAACCGGAACCAACTCAATTTCTGTCTTGTCCAGTTGCTTTCTGTCTTGTCTGGTTGGCGACGGGTCGGTTGGAAGCCCGACATGACGACGCTTGCATTCCGTCTTCAAGCAGGGCCCGCAACCAGCTCCTTGCGCGGCGCACAGCCGCTGCTGGTATGACTTGATCGATTCCGATCAACGCGGCGCTATTGCTGCTTATAGTCAGGCGCCCGACGGCGTCTGCATATGGCTTGTGTACGTCGAAGAGCTTCGGCGCTTGCTGATTGCAGTCTCGGGAACGGTGGTTCGCGATCATATTTTTAGCACGCGCCGCCATCGGCGCGCCGATTGCATGGAATCTATATTTCCAACCGCTACATGCCGGAGAACTTTATGTGCTCTGCTTCTCTCGTTTCCCGCCTTGATCCACCGAAGCAGGTGGCTCCTCGCAACGCCTATTTGGTCGGAACAGGCATCGCTGCCTTGGCCGCAGCGGCCTACCTCGTCAAGGAGGGCGGGCTATCGGGCCCGAATATCGTTCTGTTCGAGCAGATGGAGCTGTTCGGCGGAAGCCTCGACGCGCATGGCAATCCGAAGGATGGATACGTCATGCGCGGCGGCCGCATGTTCGAGGAAAGGTTCAATTGCACCTACGACTTGTTGTCCTTCATCCCCTCAATTGCCGACCCCATGAAATCGGCGAAGGACGAGCTGATGGAGTTCCATCAGGAGTTCTTCTGGAACGACAGGGCGCGTCTGGTTTCGGGCGGTCAGATCGTCGACGTCTCCGATCTGGGTTTCAGGGAGAGGGATCGGCTCGACCTGATCGCGCTTTGCGCGACTCCAGAATCGGTGCTCGACATCAGGACGATCCAGGACTGGTTCGAACCCCACTTTTTCCGCAGCAACTTCTGGTTCATCTGGTCCACGACCTTTGCTTTTGCGCCTTGGCATAGTGCGATCGAGTTCAAGCGCTACTGTCTACGCTTCCTGCATCTGTTCTCGACGATCGACACTATGGCGGGCATTTACCGCACGCAGTTCAACCAGTTCGACGCCATGGTCCGCCCGATCGTTGCATGGTTGAAGGCCCGGGGCGTGCGGCTCGAGATGGGGGCGGAAGTGACCGATATTGATGTTGTGATCGAAGGCGGGCAGAAGACCGCGACGCGTTTGCACTATCGGCAGGGCGGTGAAGATCGCGTCATCGATCTGGCTGAACAGGATCTAGTGTTCGTGACCAACGGATCAATGACATCCGATACCAGCTACGGTTCGATGGACACGGTTCCGGCGCTGAATACGACGCGAAATGGAGGTTCGTGGGAACTTTGGGAACGTCTGGCTGTCAAGAGTCCAGACTTCGGGTGCCCCGCCGTCTTCGTTTCCAGGATCGACCAGTCCAAATGGGAATCCTTCACAGTCACGGCGGACGATTCGAGCTTCTTCGACCGGCTCGAAGCCTTTTCCGGCAGCAGAGCCGGCAAGGGCGGACTGGTAACGATCAAAGACTCCAATTGGCTCCTGACCGTCGTCCTTAATCGTCAACCGCACTTTTACGAACAGCCGAAGAATGTCTTGGTGTGGTGGGGCTATGGGCTCTTCCCGGATCAGCCGGGTAACTTCGTGCATAAGCCCATGTCGGAGTGCACGGGGCGTGAAATTCTCATCGAATTGCTTTCGCACCTGCGATTCACAGAGAGTATTCCGCACATCCTCGACACTTCGCGCGTCATAACGGCGATGATGCCTTACATTACCGCCCAGTTCATGCCGCGCGTGAGGACCGACCGGCCGAAGGTCATCCCGAAGGGCTCGCGCAACCTCGCCTTCATCGGCCAGTTCTGCGAGATTCCCGACGACGTTGTCTTTACCGTCGAATATTCCGTGCGCGCGGCGCAGACCGCCGTTTTCGGCTTGCTCGACATCCAGCGTCCGGTCTCGCCCTTTTATAAGGGCCAGCATGATCCCCGCGTCCTCTTCGACGCCTGGAAGACGCTGCACCGCCATTGACCAACGGCACGAGGCAAGGATCATGGGACGTTTGAAGAACAAGGTTATTCTGGTGACCGGCGGGGCTCGCGGGATGGGTGCGGCTCACGCGCGTCTGCTGGTGGCTGAGGGGGCGAGGGTCGTAATCACTGATATTCTTCATATAGAAGGAGAGGCTCTCGCCGCTAAACTGGGCGAATCCACGGTTTATGTCCCTCAGGACGTTACCCAGCCGAAGGAGTGGGCCGAGGCGGTCGCAAGCGCCGAGCGGCGCTTCGGCGCGCTGCATGGGCTGGTCAACAACGCCGGGATCGCCAACATGGCCCCTATCGAGCAGTTCCCGCTCGATCAGTGGAACAAGACCCTCGCCGTCAATCTGACCGGTGTATTCCTCGGAATGCAGGCGGCCCTGCCGGCCATCAGGCGCGCCGGCGGAGGTTCGGTCGTCAACATCTCCTCGGTCGAGGGGCTGCGGGGCAGTGCCGGGCTCCACGCCTATGTCGCTTCCAAGTTCGGCGTTCGGGGCATAACAAAATCCGCTGCGCTGGAAGCCGCAGCCTCGGGAGTCCGCATCAACTCGATCCATCCCGGCTTCATTGCCACCCCGATGACCGAGAGTTTCGAGTCCTCCCTTTTCCCCGTTCCACTCGGGCGGGCAGCCGAGCCGCAGGAAGTGTCGCAGGCAGTCTTGTTTCTACTCAGCGACGAGTCCAGCTACCTTACCGGTTCCGAGATCGTGATCGATGGCGGTTTAACGATCGGCGTCCCGCGCAAATGCCTGGCGCCCGAGAACACCTTTTAATGAGCCCAAGGATTGTCGATCCAATCGGACGGAATGTTCCATGTATTACGGTAGCGGAAATTACGAAGCCTTTGCCCGCCCCCGCAAACCCGAAGGTGCGGACAGCAAGACGGCGTGGCTGGTCGGTGCGGGCCTGGCGGCGCTTTCCGGTGCGGCCTTCCTGATCCGCGATGGCCATATGCGTGGCGACCGGATCACCATCCTCGAACGGCTGAAGATCCCCGGTGGAGCGCTCGACGGTAACCAAGACCTGGGAAGGGGCTTCGTGATCCGGGGCGGCCGCGAGATGGAGGATCATTTCGAGTGCCTATGGGACTTGTTCCGTTCGATCCCGTCGCTGGAAATCGAAGGTGCCAGCGTGCTCGACGAATTCTACTGGTTGAACAAGGATGATCCGAACTACTCGCTGCAGCGGGCGACGGTGAACCGGGGACAGGATGCGCGTACCGACGGCCTTTTCACTCTGAGCGAAGAAGCGCAGAAGGAATTGATTGCCGTCTTTCTTGCCTCCCGTGAGGAGATGGAGAACAAGCGCATCGACGGAGTGTTTGGGAAAGAGTTTTTCTGCAGCAATTTTTGGCTTTATTGGCGGACGATGTTCGCCTTTGAGGAATGGCATTCCGCCCTGGAGATGAAGCTTTATCTGCATCGGTTCATCCACCATATCGGAGGCCTGCCGGATTTCAGTGCGCTGAAGTTTACCAGGTACAATCAGTATGAATCGCTGGTTCTACCGTTGTGCAAATGGCTGTTGGAGCAGGGCGTCAACTTCCGCTACGACGTCGAAGTCACCGATGTCGATTTCGACTTAAAGGCCGGATGCAAGCAGGCCACGGCCATCCACTGGCTGGAGGATGGCGTCGCCGGCGGTATCGGCCTTGGCGCCGACGATCTCGTATTCATAACGATCGGGTCGCTCACTGAAAACTCGGACAAGGGAGACCATCACACGCCCTCCAGGCTCGATGAAGGCCCGGCGCCAGCTTGGGATCTGTGGCGGCGTATTGCGGCCAAGGACGCGGCTTTCGGCCGCCCGGACGTCTTCGGCGGCAATATCCCTGCAACAAAATGGGAATCGGCGACGATCACGACTCTTGACGCGCGCATTCCGGCCTATATCCGCAAGATCGCCAAACGCGATCCGTTCAGCGGCAAGGTCGTCACGGGAGGGGTCGTCACGGCGAAGGATTCGAACTGGCTGCTCAGTTGGACTGTAAACCGTCAACCGCATTTCAAGCACCAGCCCAGTGATCAGATCGTCGTCTGGCTCTATTCACTTTTCGTCGACAAGCCCGGCGATTACGTGAACAAACCGATGCAAGATTGCACGGGCGAGGAAATTACGCAGGAATGGTTGTATCACCTCGGCGTGCCGATCGATGAAATACCGGGACTGGCCGCGACAGCCGCAAAAACAGTGCCGGTGATGATGCCCTACGTCACATCTTTCTTCATGCCGCGGCAGGCGGGTGATCGACCAAATGTTGTGCCCAAAGGCGCTGTCAATTTTGCCTTCATCGGCCAGTTTGCTGAGTCGGCGGAGCGCGATTGCATCTTCACGACCGAATACTCAGTTCGCACTGCGATGGAAGCCGCCTACACGCTCCTCAACGTTGAACGCGGTGTGCCGGAGGTGTTCAATTCGACCTATGATATCCGCAAGCTGCTCGCTGCAATCGGCAGACTGCGCGACGGCAAGGAAGTCAGAATCCCCGGATCGACGCTCTTGCGCGAGCTAATGCTGAAGAATATCGACGCTATGGAGCCCGGCAAAACTGCTCAATGAATATCATCGATCTCCAGGTGAGGGGGCCTTGTGCGGTCCCACCTGTCTTGTGCAGCTGGAGAGCTCTGTTCTCCACTGCTCGTACGAGAGTGAATTGCAAGGGGCGAATGCTTCGTCGAGGGCCGAAAGCGGCGCACTCATAATATTGCGCATGACGGCGCACGCGAGGCTACCATCCTGTCAAATCGGACATGAAAACCGGTTCTTGAGGCGTCACAGATCGGACGCATGGGCCTCGCTCGGATTGCGCAAACTCGGACATCTAGGCGTCCAGCCAACGACGCTCTTGAGGAGCCGCTGCCATGGTAGTGACCAAATTCGGCATGACGCTCGGTTCTGAGCGGGAGTGCAGGGGCTTTGATTTCTGAGAAGTTTGAGGTTTTTCGGACTCCAGCCGATGAGATCGGGAGGACGGAAACGTCCTCCTTCGGGCGCGATGCATAACATGGCGTGGTATTGGAAGCCGCAACCATCGCGCCTTCACATAATGCTGATGGCCGACCGTTGCTTGATAATCGCGTTCGATGCGCCATCTGAGCTCCATATCGAGCGGGAGGCGGACGGAGGTGCTCTCAGGTCGAGCCGAATGCAGTATCCACAACGTCCCCGACCGCCGACGTGTGGTCCCGGATGAAGCAGAGTACGGTCGGGCCGTTGCTTCAAGCTCGGTGGATTGCTTGGCTTGCCGCAGATGATGGCTGTGGTTTGAGATGATCCAATATCTTCGAGCCTTGGCTGAACGACTTCGACCAGAACTTCTCCGCAAAGTCCAGGTGGCACTTCAGGAGCTCCGAGGGAGTCTTGGAGTCGGAAAGATTTCTCAGAAAGTTGGCCTGGTCGTGCAGAGAGGAAGCGGCGAAACTTAATCCGTCCTTTAGTGCCGTCGCGAACAGGTGCCTTGTCGCTTCGATCGATTTTTCCCATTCCGGAAAAATTAATGGAATGCGTGATGCCGCTGCTTCTCTGAAGCCGTCGGGGCCGCCGCCCGATGCCTGGGCCAGTCCGGGCTCTGGACGTGCCCGCCGTTCGCGTTTCTCGTCTTCGGTTATATTCGCGGTCATTCGACGTCTCCTAGCCTAAGGGGGATTGTAACGAGCTGAGTTGTTCGCTGCTCAGCTTCGATCATCAACCTTGAGAAGCTACCACAACCGCCAACATGTCATACCTACCTCATTTGGTAGCGCGTGATCACACTGCAAATTGCGCACTCTGCGCGCCACTTGCCGGAATGTTCACTCGTCTCCGGCTCAGAGGCTGAGAACCGCGGTAACCTCTGATGGGCGCCGGCTATGCGTAGCTCGCTGGCGCTGCCCGAGGCGGTAAGGTCGCACGTCGATACAGGCCAATCAGGCCTTCAATAACGGCTCACGAGTTCGAAGTCGGCCCTTACGGCGGACAAGATCGCGTCGATAGCGTCCTCGTCGTCCCTCCTAGAATGATCCGATCATCGAACCCAAAAAAATGGCGAGGGCCAAGGCGATGATCGGCCCAACGATGTTGGCCATCACCATATCGAAGTAGCTCTTGCCATGGGTCGAACCGCAGACCGCAAGCAGCGTCACGACGGCACCGTTATGCGGTAGGCTATCGAGGGTGCCGGAACCGATCACGGCAATGCGATGCATGAGCGCCGGGTCAATGTGAGACGTCTGGGCAATCTGCAAATAAGTGTCACCAAGGGCATCGAGCGCAATGGTCAATCCGCCGGAGGCCGATCCGGTCAAGGCAGCAAGAACGTTTATCGCGATGGCGAGAGAGACGATAGGACCGCCGGAGATCGACAGTACCCAGTCGCGCACCGACACAAAGGCCGGTAGCGCAGCGACGACGGCTCCAAAGCCGACGAGGCTCGCCACGCTGAAAATGGGGAGCACCGAGGCGTTTGCGCCGGCATCCATGCTCGCCCTTAGATCCGTCAGACGGGCTCGATTGAGCGCGATGAGCGTCGCCGCGGCGGCGGCGAGAGCGACTGCGACCGACCACACCCCGGCGACGCCGGCAAGGGATGTCCCGCCCCAGCGCTCCTGCGCGAGGAACGAGAAATCGAGCCGTGGCAGGATCAGGAGCGACATCAGCAGATTCACGCCCACGACCACGAGAAGCGGGATGATCGCCGTGCCGATCGGTGGCGGCACGTCGCCGCGCTTGCCATGCGTTAGTTCGGCCGGATCGAACTCGTGGGACGATGTCGCGCGCTCGCGGATGAACTGATCGTCAGCGACCGCGCCGCTGACGAGCTCTGCGTCTCCGCCATAGCCTTCACCGGTCTTGCGTGCCGATCCCTCGGCGCGGCGGAGCCACCAGAGCCCGAATGCAAGCATGATCGCCGCCGCGACGATGCCCAATCCGGGCGCGGCAAACGGCGTGGTTCCGAAGAACGGCATCGGAATCGTATTTTGAATCGCGGGCGTTCCGGGCATTGCCGACATCGTGAATGTAGAGGTGCCCAGAGCGATGGTGGCCGGCATGAGCCGATGTGGGATGTTCGCGACGCGAAACATTTCCCGTGCCATAGGCGCCAAAACGAAAAAGGCGACGAAAAGGCTTACCCCGCCGTAGGTGACGACCGCGCCGGCAAGCACCACGGCAAGGATCGCGCGACGCGCCCCGAGCTTGGTGCTCATGAAATGAGCGATCGCGTGGACCGATCCGCTGTCGTCCATCAGCTTGCCGAACAGCGCACCGAGCAGAAATATTGGGAAGAATTGCGCGATGAACTGCGCAGCGCCGCCCATGAAAGTCTGCGTCCAATGGGCAAGCAAGGGCTCTTCGGCGAAAGCCGCAGCGACGATCGCGGCAGCCGGCGCCAGCAGGAGCACGCTCCATCCGCGGAACGAGAGCCAGATGAGCAGGCCAAGGGCAACCAGGATCCCGACGAGGCCCATGGCGTCAAACCTGCTCCAAGAGCAAATCCAAATCCATCGAGGAACGCCTGCCGATATTCTGGTCGTTCGCGACGAGGAATGCCTCCGCGGCACGGCGGCCTTCGTCGCGCAGCATGCAGAGAAAGTCCCACTCGGCATTGAGCTTTGACGAGACGCCCAGCCCGGCCAGAACCTTGCTCGCGATCAGATGGATGCGCATCTCGGCCCATTTGCGCCCCTCGGAACTCCCGGCGTCCGCGACCTGCCGCAGCAGCGCGATCATGCGCAACTCCTTGAGCAGCGTGGCGTTGAACGCAATCTCGTTCAACCGATCGAGGATCTCGCGCGCGGAGCGCGGTGTCCCGGGTCGCTCGACCGGGTTGACGGCGACGAGAAGCGTGTCATGCGAGTCACACTCGCGTACGAGCGGTGTGATCGTCGGGTTCCCGGAGTAGCCGCCATCCCAATAGGGCTCGCCATTGATCTCTATCGCGCGGAACAGGGTGGGCAAGCAGGCGGAAGCGAGCAGAACGTCGGGTGTAAGCTCGGCGTTGCGAAACACACGCCCGCGGCCGGTATGAACGTTGGTCGCCGTCACGAACAAGCGGATCGGGGAGTTCGCGATTTGTCGAAAATCGACCGACTCGGCGAGGACCTGGTGCAAAGGGTTTGTGCCGGCAAGATTGAGGTCGTACGGCGAGAACACGCGGCTCGCCAGATCGAAGGCGAGATAGAAGGGCGACGTATCAAGGGTCCAGCGACCGAGGATGACGTCCAGCGGACTTCGCCGAATGAGACTGAACCGCGCTGAGTCAGCGACCCGCCGCCAGAAGGCCTCCAATGCAGACTTGGCGCCGGCCCGGCCGTTGGTCATAAAACCGCCCGCCAGCACGACGGCGTTCATCGCGCCGGCCGACGTGCCCGATATCGCCTCGATGCGCAGCCAGGTCTCATCCATGAGCCGATCGAGCACCCCCCAGGTAAAAGCGCCGTGCGATCCACCGCCCTGCAGCGCGAGATCGACCAGCACGGCATCGCGCGCTTGGCCCGCGCGTTTTTGCGGCTCCTTCAAGGCCATGGCGGGCTCCGACTGGAGTGCCACGTCGCGGCCGGCGAACGACATACAAAGATGTCGTCAGCTCCTGCCAGGGAACGGTTGCGGGAGTGGTCGCGGCCGCTCGATTCCTGGCCGACTTGGCCTCGGAGGCCGAGTGACCGGGCGGTGGCCTGGCCGTCGCCATCCGTGCCATCCCGCCGGACCACCCCAGCCCATGCCGCGCCTCGAAGCAAAACCACACCGATACCAGCCGCCACCGCGCCATCCCCTACTGTACCAACAATAGCGATGGCCTCTCCACGTGAACTGGACAGTTTCCGCGAGACGAAGCTCGTCGGCGGCCTGACGCACGCCCAGCGGCGCCATAAGGCCGGCTTGCGAGCGATCGCTGGTCGCCGTAATCCCTGCCGAAGCAATCCCAAGTGCGAACCCCCATAGAAGCAATCTTCGCATGATTTTCTCCCGGCTTTTGATAGCGCGGAAGAGAGCCGGCTGAGCGGCCGCGAGCCGCATGGCTGCAGCCGGCCTCCTTCGCGGGCGATCCCGCCCAGGGACCGATGCCGTTGCGCACCGATCCCTACGCAAAACTGTAGCGTATTCCGCTGCCACAGCGACTGCCGTGACAGCGCAGCGACTACCGTTCTCGGCGACGCTTTGACGCTGGCGCCAGGTTTTGGCTCACTGGCTAGGCAGGCTTGGCCTGAGTTGCGGCTGCGAGAGCATCGCGCAGGTGCTGCTCTCTCTTTTCATCGAGCGAGGTTGTCAGGACAATCCCTCCCGCATCCTTAATCGCATTGAGAACCTTGTCTGACGTCATAGACTGGATCAGCAGGAAGAGGACGGCATCGCCCGATCTTACCTTCGACGCGAGATCCTTCATGAACTGGTCTCTGATCCCGAAATCGGTCAGCGCACCGCTCAGTGCGCCTGCGCCGGCTCCGAGAGCCACGCCTAGAAGCGGATTCAGGAAGACCATCCCCAATAGCAATCCCCAGAAGCTGCCACTTGCGGCGCCAGTCATAGTGGTATTCACAAGTTGACTGAGTTTTACAGAGTCCCCAGTTTTGACGGCGATCACGGCATCGCTGATCGTGATCAGATACTCGCTCTGGAGCTTGAATATTTTTTGCCGAACTTCCTCTGCTTTAGCTTCGGATGGGTACACGATCGCAACAAGGTCTGACATTAAAAGCTCCCCTGATGACTTCTAGTGCTCCCCATTTGCCTGCTTGATGCACGGCCGAAGCTTACCGCCCGAAGATCTCTTGTCGACTGGTCAGACAAGCAGGTTGACAATCTCAAGATGCTTTGATCTGGGGCCGCGCCCAATGGAAGTCCAACTCTCAACGGTCAACGTAACGGAACTCAAACAAACAGTCGCAGCCGAAACCGACCCGTCAAAGCTGGGCCTGATCGCCGACGCCAGTACGATCCGCTGGCCGGGAGGCGAAAACAAAATTGAGGCCGATCAGCTCGACCGCGAGTGTCGGCTCGCTCGCCATCGCTGTCGGCTTTGGGCGGAAATGAAGTCGCGATGACCTTCAAGCCAGGCGCTCGCAAATACACTGACCGAGGTTGGTGACGTGAACCGTTTTGAGAGCCCACGTCAACTTATGGGTTACCTCGGCCTAGTGCCAAGCGAACGATCGACGGGAGAGTCTGTCAGGCGTGGTAGCATCACCAAGGCGGGCAACGGCCGTGTTCGCCACATGTTGGTCGAAAGCGTCTGGACCCATAGACACCCGCCGAAGATCGGCAAGACAAAGCTATACCGGCTTGAGCAGGTGTCGCCGGCAGTGCGAGAGATTGGTTGGAAGGCGCAGAGCTGCTTGACGGCCCGCTACCGGAAGCTGGCTGCGCGCGGCAAGTGAACGACGGTAGTCTGCACCGCTATCGCCCGTGAACTGGTGTGCTCCGGCGGCGCCGGCGCCCTGCGCAAGATCAGCCAAGAGGACGTGATCCGCTACGTTGAGCGCCACGCCCAGGATTGGGGCCCGGAAACAGGCAAGGCGATGTGCCGGTCGTTGCGTGCCTTTCTCCGTTACCTCCACCATCGGGGGCTGAACGCGCGCTCGTTGGCGGATTGCGTTCCATCGATGCGCCGATGGAAGCTCGCAACTCTACCGACCTATCTGCGTGCCGCTCAGGTGCGGAAGGCTCTCGACGGTTGCGACCGAGAGACGGTGATGGGACGGCGCGACTACGCCATTCTGTTGTTGCTGGCCAAGCTCGGCCTGCGGGCCGACGAGGTTGCGACGCTCACCGTCGACGATATCGACTGGCGCGCCAGCGAGATACTCGTTCGCGCCAAGGGCCGACAGTGTGCACGAATGCCGATACCGCCAGACATTGGCGCGGCTATCGTTGCATATCTGCGCAATGGCCGCCCAAAGTCGTCGTGCCGACGGCTGTTCGTCCGCACACTCGCGCCACACGTCGGCTTTGCTTCCGGATGCGCGATCACCATGATCGCCAAGGCCGCTCTCGATCGCGTTGGAATCGAAGGTTGCGCCCACCGCGGCGCCCATATCTTCCGACATAGTCTCGCTACCGATGACCTTGCCCCCAAGTTTTATCCGGTCCTGAGTTCGCCCCGGCTGTTGGATTTGCCCGGTTGGGCGGTGGTAGCGACGGGAGCTGGCGCGGAGCCCTCGGCATTCTTACAAATCGCTGGCGACCGCGCTGGGCGTGCCCGAAATTCTGTCCAGCATTTTGCTAGGCCACGCCGTGCCGGGCATCAGCGGGCGCTACATCGGCGAATTGGCCGTGCTGCGGTCAGTGGAGCTACGCGAGGCGCAAGAATCCATCTCGCGCCGGGTGTTCGAATTGCTCGGGCTCAAACTTACTCGGGATGCGAAACGTCCGAGAAAGGCGAGGGCCGCATAATGAGTCGCAGCACACCACGTACCACGGGCAAGCCGCAGGCCCTACGGGCCTACGGAAAGCCGGACGTGCTCCGCACATCCGGAAAGTCGCACGGGATACGGATTGCCGATAGCGTGCGCGCGTTGGTCGCAACGTTCCGACAACTCCTGAAGGTGATGCAGCGCGTACGCTACACGCGCGAAGATTAGAAACGCTCATCGCATCATTGTTGAAAGATGCCGAGATCGTAGCAAGCCCAAGCCCGGGTTCTAACGCCGGGAACAGCCTTGCTCGCGGCTGCCGCCATTCCGGCAACTTTGCAGTCAGACATCGTCGCCATGTAGCCCTCAAGGATCGTTATTTTACCGTCCTCTTGCGAAACGTAGGCAATCACACCTAGTGCGCCCGTTAAACCCTGTTCGCGCGTAGTATCGTGGCAGACATAGGACGCGGAGCGGCTGGGCTTCGCGGTCGCGGCTTCTATCGCTAGCTCACCAATCCTTCGACACTCATCTAAAGTCTTTGATGGCCGAGCAGCGATGTTGACGGTGGCTAAAATGCTGAGGTGCGTCGAAGCGACAATGAGGATGAGCGGTGACATGTCGGCTGACCTCGTAATTCCGTTGAAACCATCAAGCGATCGGAGATTGATGGGGCCGGCCATCGCGCTGGCCTTGCGTTTCTGGCCGATCTCTTTGCCTTCATCCCAGTCCAACCACTTGGGTCTTCTCTGTCGGATCGCACGTACAGCCGCCATGCTGCGCAAGCCACCTTAACGAGCGATACGGCTGCCTCTGCAATGAGAATGGTGTGACTTCCGGAGGCTGGGTGGATGCTCATTAGCTTGTCCTCATGTGCCGCGTCGGAGATGATCCTAAGCAGTCTAAAGAGCGTAAGCGGATGTTTGCGGATGAGTTCCGTGCTCGTCAGTACGAAGTCGTCAGGGCCTCCGCGCTCACGGATCGTCTCGCGAAGTGCGGCGAGCTTGTCTGGATCGGCAGAGCGAATAGCGGCCTCGAATGCGGGGACGAATTTGAGCCTGTCCATTGCAACAGCCTTCTTGGCGACCCTTTCAGGGGGCGCGGATCATCTCGCGGCTTTTCGCGCAAAAAACGCGCGGGCGGCTGGAGGAACCACCCGCGCGAGTTGCGCCAACAAAGAGGCTTTGCTATCTCATGGGGGTTGCGTGAAGTATGAGGAGCCAAGCCGAAGCGTCTCTCAGCAACTCGCGTGCCATTCACAAAGCAGCGCGTAGCGCTATGAAAAAGCGTGCGGGCGGCTGCTGACGACCGCCCGCACGAGTTACGATGCGTAGACTTGGCCCTCACTCAATCAATAAGCGACCAAGCAATCATGGTTCAGCAATCAGCGTGCCAGGCGGCCACATTGCGGAGACAAGCAAACGGCGCGCTTTCATACCTTGTGCAGATTGACTGCTCGTGCGAGCGGCGGCTTCCGAACGACAATGTCATGAACTCGACGCAACTGATCAAGATCGGACGTGGAGCGCTTAGTGACGACGATGGCGCGAGATGATCGGATCGAACTCGCCATCGTGTATAACGAGAAGCTCGCCGGGCTTCACGCCAAGTCTTCGCAATTGCTCCTCCTCGATGGGGCAGTTGAGCATTGCGGCCTTCGCGCCGCTGTCTTTTACGGTCAGCTTCACTGCTTCCGCCGGGTCAGCGGCAGCAACGACGTAAGTTATGTGCCTGAATTCTTCGTCATCGTCGCCGTCTTCCTTGAAGACAGCGACCGTCACTATCCAACCATCCATCTTGCTGTGCTCCCGTAAGTTGTCAGCTATGAGCTGCTGAGCCTTGCAAATCCGGACCCATCGAACGCTCGTGAGGTCAGCTGGCGTCCGTAGCATTCCGGGAGCCCTTCCCTCCGCGCCGCACATTGAGCTAGGCTCGCAACCTCATGAGGAGCGGACGTGTGACGAGTGAGAAGCGGATCAGGGTCGAAGGACGGCCTTCTGTGCTGTCGCGGCTTCGCCGGGTGCAGGCATGGCGCCGGAAGCGGGCTCCAGCGCCTTCTATCTGATCCCTACATCGCGGAAACCGATCCGGGGCGGTATAGTCCATCAAGGCCGCACAGCACTACACGGCCGTCTCTATCCGCGCGGAAGCCATCTTGAAGGGCCTGATCCCGCGCTAGGTCGGAAAGCCTGCATGTGACTCCCGGAAGGGCGTCCTTGCCCTTTGAACGGGCTGAACGCTACATCGGCCCCGGGCCTTATTGCATAAGCATGGCGATCGCTATGATCGCGAGGAAGCCTAGCCCCATCAAAATGACGCATACAACGTACGCTAGGTCGCTGCGCATTACCCAGCTCCAGGCCTCCTAAAGGACATCGAAACGTGCGGGCGACTGCCGCCGCTGACGGACCGCCCGCACGGTCCCATAGGACGAGGCTTGGTGCTCAGGAGGGTCATTCAAAAGCGACCAAGCTCTGCCAACCTGACACAGCAATCCGAGCCCTACACCTACTTATATGCGTAGGTGCCGGTCGCGTTTTCCGGACGCCGAGTTCACGCTCGGCCATTCGAAAGCGACGATCACTGTGATCTGGACGGGCGCCGTTACCGTCCCCGGGACGGCCGTCAATTGCGGGGCGATCTGAACTTCAACGATTCTGGTTGGGGATTGCACAGGGAATGACCAGCGAGGATGCTGCGCTAACAGCTGGTATGTCGCAGCCTGTGGGAACCAGATTGTTCCGAAAGGCAGGCGGAATGCCACCAGCGACGTTCAGATCTTCAGCCAAGCCGCCGACCGGGCGGTATCTCTCTTTTGCAGAACGCGAGGAGATCGCACTCTTCGCGTTCAAGGCCTCTCGAGGCGTGAGATCGGGCGCCGTCTTGGTCGATCTGCCTCGACCATCTCGCGTGAGTTACGACGTAACGCCGCGACGCGCAGCGGCGGCTTGGAGTATCGTGCATCGACAGCCTAATGGCACGCCGAGCGATCGGCCCGTCGGCCCAAACCCACCAAGCTTGCATTCAACACAACCTTGCGCACTTATGTGGAGCAGAGACTGGCCGGAGTCGCCATGACGTCTAGCGGCGCTCCCGTTCCTGGCCCCGCCGTTCCGTGGAAGGGCCGTCGGCACGGCCCGCGAAAGGATCGACAATGGGCCAGGGCCTGGAGTCCGGAGCAGATTGCTCGACGCTTGCCGATCGACTTCGCGGACGACAAGGCGATGCGCATCAGCCACGAAGTCATCTATCAGGCCCTCTTTGTTCAGAGCCGGGGCGCGTTGCGCCGTGAACTGACGGCCTGCTTGCGAACTGGGCGCGTGTTAAGAGTGCCCAGAGCGCGCGTACGCCGGCGAGGCCAAGGCTTTGTCTCACCAGAGATTATGATCAGCGAACGCCCCGCCGAAACAGCCGATCGCGCGGTGCCAGGTCACTGGGAGGGGGATCTCATCCTTGGGCTTGACAGTTCGGCCATCGGTACGTTGGTGGAGCGTCCCACGCGCTTCACGATGCTGCTTCATCTTCCTCGGCTCGCAGGGCATGGCGAGAAGCCGCGCATGAAGAACGGCCCGGCGCTCGCCGGACACGGGGCCGAAGCCGTCGCATTGCCTCGCCTTAATTGTTACCGGATGCTGAGCCGTTGCCTCACGTAAATTGCTCCCCTGGATCGGGGACGAGCGGGGGCGCAGATGGGGGGGCTGAGCATGGCAACGCGGAAGGAACTGACGGCGGCGGCAGGTGTGCGTTATCGGCATTCGGATCGCGCGAAGAAGGCGCGAATATTAGACGAGTTCGTCGACATCACTGGGTTTCATCGCAAGCATGCGATGCGACTACTTCGAGGCCAGGAAGACGCACGCCCAGGCCGACGGCCGCGACGTCGGATCTATAATGAGGCAGAACACAACGCGCTCGTGCTCCTTTGGGAAGCGTCGGACCGGATCTGCGGGAAGCGGCTGAAGGCGTTAATGCCTGCGCTGATTGAGGCGATGGATCGGCATGGCCACCTCGATCTTGCCCCCGAGATCCGCGCCAAGCTTTTGGCGATGAGCGCTGCGACGATTGACCGCGTATTGGTGCCGATCCGAGAAAAATTGGGTCGCAAACGCCGGCGGCACACAGCGCATTCTCTGCGTCGCAGTGTTCCAATACGGACGTCGGCGGATTGGAACGATCCGGCGCCAGGATTCGTCGAGGCTGACCTTGTAGCGCATAGCGGACTATCTGCGCGCGGCAGCTTTATCCAGACCCTCGTGCTCACGGACAGGCGACGGGCGACGTCCCATGGCTTACGCGTGTGCTCGCGGGTGTAGGCCCGGAAGATCGGCTCCAACTTTCCGAACAGCTTTCCCAGGTCGACCTCGTTCGAATTGAAGTGGATCATCTCGGCTTCGGTCATCGGGGCTCGTGAATCCTCGACTAGCCGCTTGCCTCCCGCAGGGATGAGACGAGGCTACGCTCCCTGTGGCGGAGGCGCTACTTCCTCCGCCGGCGCGGCAGGCATAGTCACCGTTACACCGATCCGGAAGAAGACCGGCCTGAGCGCCTCCTTGTGTATGAAGGAGATCTCATCCCCTCTCATGTTGATGAAGTCGCCCACATCGAAGATCGGAAGTTCGGAGTGGCAAGCGAACGTCGTAGTTTCTCCGTTACTTGAGTCGAGATACTCCACGGTGACGGCGTTCTCGTCGCTGTTGCGGTCCACCGCGAGCACGATGAGCACCGTCCATTCGTCGGGGGCTCGACGACCGAACACTTTGTTATCAAACAGGCCGACGACGTTGGCAGCAGAAATCAACTCCTGCACGGCCCCGCGGGCCCGCCGTTGCGGCGACCGGTCCTTGGGTCGGTAATCCCTCGGTCTGTACAGGGGTGTTTGGGCCAAGGCGGACCCAGATGGTCGAAGAACACGCGGCTGCCGTGTTCGTTTGTGTAAAAAAGTACATTCGGGTTAACGCGCGTTCAAATTGACGTAGCAAGCCGGTACCGATCTGGCTGACCCCCGTTTCAAGAGATTCTTGGCGTCGCGCCGGCGCATGTCGGACACCAACCGCGCACGTTCGGAATACGATAGGCGACCGTGGTTTACGCACCATCCGCAAGTGCAGTTCGTATAGTGATTGTACCCAGGCACAGCGAGTCTCTGGCGGTCTCTAATCGAGCCGATCGCGATGAGTAAATTTATCGATGATCTCGGCGTATCCGATCAGCTCAGCCGAATAGCTACCGTTGCCGCTTGCGGAACCTTTATGTTTCAGCTCTCGCTGCAAAGTCGGCTCGACGGCGCGTGTGAACACGTCAAGCAGCTGCTCGGCACGCAAGGTCGGGACAGCCGATTGCGCCTGAAAGTATTTCTCGCGCAGGCGTTCGACCGCCGGGGCACGTGCTCCATCCTGTTTGACCGCGATCGGCTGCACCACGACACGGCGTTCGCCGTTACCACCAGATGTCTCAACCATCCAGAGCGACAGCAGCACCTGCCCGCCAACCTCGCCCGACACTGCAATTCCGAGATTCTCTGGCGGCAAATTGCGCCAACGTTCCAGCTCTTCCTGTACCAACGGATGGTCTAAGCCCATCAACTGCAGTTCGTCCTGATTCGTCGCAGCTTCGCGGTTCAAAGTGAAGCGCGCACGGCGAGTGCCTTCCGCGGTGATGAGGTCGTAGGTTGCGTCATCCAGCTTGATCAGCTTCTGCTGGAGGTCTGCGGCCGCAGTCGAGAAGAAACGCACTAGCCAATCCAGACTGGACGAGACATCCGAGAAGGCTTGTAGTCATCAAGGCTGAAGCCATCGAGGTCTTGAAACAAGTCAAACACCACTTGTCGCGCTTCGCGCGAGTTCGACAGCGCGGCTTCTAGTTCCACCTGGGTGCGCTTCAGCGCGGGGTCGGAAAGCGCCTCCTGATAAAGGCGGTCATCATTCAGCCGCTCGGACAACTGCCCGAGAATCTGCGCTTGCAAGTCCTCCGCCGCGTTGCCTTGTTCATCCACCTTTCCGACCGTGCGTGCGATCTCGGTCAGCTTCTCGTCCAGCAGCAGAAAGATACGTCCTTCGATGGTATCCGAGAGAACGAGATGGTAAACCTGTGCGGTGTCACGTTGACCGTAGCGATGGATGCGCCCAATGCGTATGCTCCATATCCATCGGATTCCACGGCAGATCGAAGCTGAACAGGATTCGCGCGAACTGCAGATTGATGCCTTCGCGTCCTGCTGCCGTGCAAACCAGCACACGCGGGCCATCCTTTTGGCAGAAGCGGCGCTCGGCCGCCACCTTGGCTCTGTGGTCACCACCGCGCAGCACCACGACGCCCTGACCGGGGAACGTCTGCTCGATCTCGCGGGCGATCATATCGACTGTGCCGAGGTAGGTGGCGAAGACCACAATCTTGTCACTCGGATTCTGTCGCCACAGAGTTCGCTGGTCGCGCATGAGGCGGTGTCTGAAGCCGCCGTCGTCGGCTATCCGCACGACATCAAGGGCCAGGGCATCTATGCCTATGTCACGCTGATGAAGGGCACCGAGCCGACCGAAGCCTTGCGCAAGGAGCTCGTCGCCTGGGTCCGCAAGGACATTCGGCCCGATCGCCTCGCCCGACCTGATCCAGTTCACGCCCGGCTTGCCGAAGACGAGCTCCGGCAAGATCATGCGCCCGCATCCTGCGCAAGATCGCCGAGGACGAACCGTCCAGCCTCGGCGACACCTCGACCCCGGCCGATCCGGCCGCGGTCGACGACCTCGTGCAGAACCGGCAGAACAAGAGGGGTGCGCAGGCGTAGGAAAGTGACCGTATCGTACCAACCCAATGCTCGAACCTGTGGAGACAACGCTGTGAGCTATCGACCGGCAATATGTTGCGAGCGGACGTATCCCAAGGAACGCCAATCGGGATAACGGTTAGCCGAGGTCCGGGCTCAAACCCGACGCCTCCACCATATCGAAGCTAGTCGTCCGTGAAGATCGGCTAAGCGATTGAGGCAGAATCGCATTTGCTGGTGTGGACTGTTTTTGGATTGCAAGGTTTTGATGTTTCGAGCCTCGGAACCTTGCAATTTCATTTTCAGGATTCAGTCGAATCGCCAGTCATGATTCCGTGGTCGCGTCGGAGGTGACGATGCGACCGAAGAAGCAAAGGACGACGGGATCTGGCGATCTGTTCCGGGCCAGGCTGGACCAGATCATCAACATGAAGCACGAGCTGGTTCAGCTCGCCGGCAAGGTCGATTGGGACTGGATCGACGGCGAGATCGCGCCGCTCTACAGCGAGAACGGTCGGCCGGGGATCGCGACCCGCTTCGTGATCGGGCTGCTGCTGCTCAAGCAGATTTACGGCCTGTCCGATGAGGGGGTGTGCGAGCGCTGGGTCCACGACCCGTATTTCCAGTACTTCACCGGCGAAGAGTTCTTTCAGCACGCGTTTCCGCACGAGCGCTCGGACCTGAGCCACTGGCGCAAGCGGCTCGGCGACAAGCTGGAGCTGTTGCTGGCCGAGAGCCTGCGGGTGGCGCACGAGGCCGGCGCGTTACGCAGCCAGGACCTCAAGCGGGTCACGGTCGATACCACCGTGCAGCCGAAGGCCATCACCTTCCCGACCGATGCCAAGCTGCTGCACGCGGCGATCAGGGGGCTCAACCGCCTGGCGAGGAAGCACGGGGTCAGGCTGCGGCAGTCCTATCTTCGCATTGCCAAGACCGCGGCCATGATGGCGGGACGCTACGCCCATGCCAAGCAATTCAAGCGGCATCAGCGGCAGTTGCGTATCCTGCGCAGCCGGCTGGGCCGGATCATCCGCGATATCCGCCGCAAGATCGAAGGTCAGGCCGTGCTCGAGAACGCGTTCGCCCTCCCGCTCGGCCGGGCCTCGCAGATCCGCTCGCAGCAGCAGCGCCAGCGCGGCTGGAAGCTCTATTCCTTCCACGCCCCGGAGGTGGAGTGCATCGGCAAGGGCAAAGCAGCCGCGCCTTACGAGTTCGGTGTCAAAGCCTCCATCGTCACCAACAACCGCCGTGCTCCCGGTGGCCTGTTCGTGCTGCACGCCAGGGCGCTGCCCGATAACCCCTACGACGGTCATACCTTGCGCGACGTCATCGACCGCACCGAGACACTCACCGGCTGCGCGATCGAGCGGGCCTATGCCGACAAGGGATATCGCGGCCACGACGCACAGAACCCGCGCCGTGTCTTCATCTCCGGCCAGAAGCGCGGGGTCTTCGGTATCATCAGGCGCGAGCTGCGCCGCCGCTCCGCCATCGAACCCATCATCGGACACCTGAAGACCGATGGTCACCTCGGCCGCTGCTACCTCAAAGGCCGCGCCGGAGACGCCGCCAACGTCATCCTCTCAGCCGTCGGCCACAACTTCCGCCGCATCCTCGCCTGGCTGAGGGGTCTTTGGCGCCTCTTCCTGGCCACCCTCATCGCAGCCATCAGCGACCGCTCACCGCTGCAATCGGCTTCTTAACGGACGACAAGCTAGCGTGCCGCTTCCGGCTCAGCGTGGGGATGGAAGCGGCAAGCCTATGTCTGTTTACTGTTTGGCCCGAGTGATAGTGCGCCGTTGGACTGGGCGGGCGTGATGCATTGACCCGCGTCAAACCAAGGGCGATCCAATACTGCTAAAAGCGCGTATCCGAAAAACTGGGGCATGATATGATTATCTGTGGCCTGAAGTCTTTCATGATTGCTGGTCTGACCGCTGGTTTCGCCGCGGCCGCTCACGCTGAAGACGCCGATGTTGGCAAGGCGGAATTTCAAGCTTCGTGCGCAAGCTGTCATGGCGTGGATGGAAAGGGCAAAGGACCCGTTGCTGGGCAGCTGAGTGTGCCGCCTGCCGATTTGACGGCCTTGGCCAAGAACAACAACGGGGTCTTTCCTATTACCGCCGTCTACGAAGCCATCGACGGGCGGAGAACAATATCCGCGCACGGCACCCACGAAATGCCGATTTGGGGGGAACGGTTCAACCCCGTCAAGAACTTGCCTCACATTGTCGATCCGGCCTACGACGCGCTCGATCCTTCCCGGGATTTGCGGGAGGTCGTCGTGCGAACACGAATCCTTGCCATTATCGATTATCTGAACCGCATTCAGCAGAAGTAGCGCGCCGCGAAAGCTCCATGGGGTCCCCCGGCTACGCAATCTGCCGCAATAGATGGGCGGCAACCGCACGCGCGTCCAGGCGCTCCCATCATTGATCCCCATCAAGGCGGCTGCGAGCAAAGCCGGTAATGGTCATACGGAAACGGAGGATCGACGATGACCGGCATAGTGCTCGACGCCCAGCAAATTCAGAACGCCCAAGCGCCCGTTCGCCTCTGGCTTGAGCAGCAGATTTCGGCCGCTCTCGGTCCGAGGCCGGCACCCGGAGCGTCGTCGCCCCGCCTGGTTGCCTGCACGGAAGCCCAGGCAGCGAACCTCCTCAATCGAATCAGGCAAGCGCCATCTGCGGTAGAAGTGTTCTTCGGACTCGCCCATCCTGAGATCTCGTTCGGTGACCCGCCGGTCGTGACGTTCCGGCTTCTCGATCTTCAGCGTCGCGCCGGCATGCAGAACATCGCCAAGCTCCTGGAATGTCTCGACCTCATCAACCGGTCATTTGCGGAAATATGTGGTGATCCGGCAACGCGTTTCTGTGACTTTGACGCCGCAGGGCATTGCTCGCTTCTGCCAGCCACTCAGTGCAGCATCGCCGCATTGTGGAAGGCGATCATTGCGGCGGAGCGGCCCGGCGTGCTGCCGATCGCCGCTGCCGAGTAGACGGGGCGGGCGCGAGATGAGCCCGAAAAGATCATGCCGCAAGTCGGCGCGGAAATGGTCGGAACGTCCGTTGTCATTCATCGTCGCCGTGACGTGCATGCTCCTGCTCTGGCCTAGACTGGTGCAAGCAGGGGAAATCCGGGATGTGCAAACTCTTGCGCCCCTGGTCGGGAAGGTTATCCAAAGTGTCGTCGGCATAACGGCCAGCACGGAGACGGCGGCAGCCTCCCGGTCAGGGAATTCCGGTCCCGAACTGCCCAGCGACCCGCGTCCCGCGACGAAAGATGTTTACGGCGCAGGCGTCATCATCAAGGCAGAGTCCGGATTGATCGTGACGAGCAATCATGTGGTCAGCGGCGCCAAGACACTCTCGGTCCGATTGTCGGATGGGCGCCAGCTTGACGCTAGGTTCGTTGCGGCCGACGAGCGATACGATCTGGCGATGCTGAGGATTTCGGCCTCCGGCCTGACCGCGGCCCGCATCGGCCGATCGGTCGACGCCGAGCCTGGCGATTTCGTCCTTGCGGCCGGTGGCTCCTTGAAATCCACTCCGAGCGTCAGCTTTGGCATCGTCAGCGCTCTGCATCGTTCGCGGCCCGGAAGCCCTTGCCGGGATCTCATTCAGACCGATGCCTTGCTGGATCGCGGCAGCGCAGGTGGGCCGCTGTTCAATCTGCGGGGCGAAGTGATCGGCATTGTTGCCGCCAGCACCGGCGAGACCGAATCCGAGCGCGCCTTTGCGATTCCCTCGGATGCCATCGATCGCCTCTACATCAGAATGAATTAGGTATTCCGCGGGATCGCGGATCGTTTCGAAGTGCGACCGATTTGACTACCTAATGGTGATTGCTTGATGATCGTGCACCCGGATCAGTAGGCCATGATCGGCGTTTCCAGCAGGTGATCGTTCACAGCAACGACACCGGGAATTGCCTCCGCGGCAATCCGGATCGCTGTGCGCTCGGCGGCGGATGGCGCATATCCCCACAGGTCGACGATGCCGTTCTGTACGGTCGCAGTCAGATTGAACGTGTGTGCCCACGGTTGCCCGTGAAGCTCGCCGAGTAATCTCTTCCTGATGACGGAATCGGCGGGTGACATCTCCAGCTTCGGCCGGGCGCTCGCGACGGCCTGGAGCAGGTTGGCCCGGCTGACGATGCCGAGGAGGTGGCCGGCCTCATCGACGATGGGGACACGCTTGATGCCATGTTTCTCGAGCAGCATCGCAATTTCATGCAGAGGCGTGTCGGGCGCCGCGGTCACGACCTTGCGGGTCATGATGTCGGCGATCTTGACAGCATGGGACTTCACGTAGTCGGACGCCATTTGCGCGTCTCCGACCAAAAGCCGGAGCCACCACGAATACGGGCGCTCGGTGCCGGCTTCAGTCCGATGCATCAAGTCGCTTTCCGTGACGATTCCGACGAGTTCGCCATCCTTGCCCACCACAGGAACGGCGCTGATGCGGTGCTGGAGCAGCAGGGAAGCAACCTGCCGCACCGTTGCGTTGGAGTTCTCCGTGATAACGGGTGACACCATGACATCGCGTGCTTGCATGATCGTGCTCTCTGTAGGACGGAAAGATACCCCATTCTGTGGGATCGCGCGCATGCGTGATTTGACTCCGATCAATTGATCTAAAGCTTCCGGGCATTAGACAGGATTTTTTGAAGCGGAGGATGTTTGGATGGCGGGAATTCCAAAGAACGCGCTCGTGCTTGTCGGAAACGGGCGCAAGGCGCTGTTGCTCCGCAACGAAGGCGACAATCAGTTCCCCAACCTGAAGGCGGAAGCGGTGTTCGAAGATCAGAATCCGCCAACGCACCTACAAGGCACGGACCGTCCAGGACACTTCATAAAAGGGATCGTCTCCGGTCAGCGGGGAGCCGTCGAACCGACGAACTGGCACGAACTCGAGGAGTATCGGTTCACGAGGCGGATTGCGCGGGCTGCGGAGGAGATTGTTCGGAGTGGAAGGACGACGGCGTTTGTCATCGCCGCTCCGCCGCGAACGCTGGCACAGCTTCGGGCGACGCTCGCTACCGATGTCAAGCGTCACATCATTGCGGAGATTCCCAAGGATCTGACAAGGCTTCCCGTCGGGGAAATTGAACGGCACATTGTTGAGGCGCTTGCGTCGCCCACACGATAGGCGACGTGCCGTCGACAGCGTCCCACGAGCAAGTTCAAGAGTAAGTTCGTCTCGTCGTATAGAACAGCCAGATTGCAATGACGGCCAGCAACACTGACATTATCCGCCTGATGAGCATTGTGTTTGCCTGCTTTTCGATGCTTGACCGGATGGCGTTCGCTGAAATCACGACAGCCGTATGTATTGCAGTCGCTATCGTGACGTATACCGTCAGCAAGATCGCTATCTGCGGAAGCAGTGGACGTGCTTGATCGATGAAAGTCGGAAAAATCGATAGATAGAAAACTCCGGCCTTGGGATTGAGTAGATTGGTAATCAAGCCCCTGAAGAAGAATTTGGTATGTGCCGTCGCCTCGACTGGCTTGGTGATCTCTTGCGGCGCATCGCGCCATCCTTGCCAGGCAAGCCAAAGCAAGGTAGAGCGCGCCACCCAGCGAAGGGCTTCGTAAAGCGGGTTGGAGGCAGCCACGATAGCTGCAAGGCCGAGCGACGATGCGATCCCAACTCCAAACAAGCCGAAAGCAACACCGGCTGTTGCGGCAAGACCGGCCCTGCGTCCGGCCGACGCGGCCAGCACCGCGAGATAGCCCATGTTAGGTCCCGGGGTCAGTTCGATGAGCGTGACCGTGAGTGCGAAAGCAAAGAGAGAGTTTTTACCCATGGATCGATCCCTGCGCTTCCGAGGCGGGGTTGCCCTAGATGTTGGTCTGATGGCTTGATCTGGGTCAAATTGTCCGCGTCATGCCGCCTCTCTCGATTCCGAGCTGACATGAATGCAGTCGACAGAGGGCGCAACGGCCGCGAGCTTCCGCAGGTAGCATTCGACGTGGGCAACCAGGGTAGCGGCCCCATCCTCGACGGCGATTCCCACATGAGCTGACAGCTCGCCGAATGATCCTGAGGCGAAAACCAGCGGTTACAAAAGCTGCACGGCTTTTTGATCCAGATCAGCCTGGCCTTCCATTTTTGAATGATGCTGGCAGACCATCGCGTACACGAAGCTCTGGGGAGGTTGCCATGTTGGCTTTGGATGTCATGCGGACGTCTTTCTCGACGATCAAACCCGGCGCGCCATTGCTCGATGCCGTTCGTCTCTTGCTGGAAACTGGCCAGCGCGGCTTGCCTGTGCTCGATGGCTCAGGGGCGCTGATCGGTGTTATCTCTGAAGGAGACTTCCTTCACCGTCGCGAACTCGGCGTGCATTGGCCAGAGGGATTTTGGCTCGAATGGCTGTTGAGCAGAGAGGAGGGACGGCTGGTCCGAGAGCGGACCCGGGCCCTGAGCGTCGACGCTGTGATGAGCCGCAAGCCCGTTTGCGTCGACGAATGCGCGACTGTGGACGAGATCGTGGTCGAAATGGACAAGCATCAGATATCGCAAGTCATGGTGCTCCGGGGTATGCGTGTCGTCGGCATCGTTGGACGTGTGCAGCTGATCACCGCGCTTGAGCGGATACTCGCGCGATCCGAGGGTAACTGACGCGGAAGACCCCGGCAGGCGATTGCGGAGCGTGCGATTGATCCGGACGCGCTTCCGGTTGAGCGTAACAGCGGCGAGAAACTAGGCTCAGGTTGGCGCCTTGCCATCAAAGAAATCCCTGAATTGACCTTGCTCGAGGCGCCCGTGCAGCCGATTGCGAATGCTAGGCAATGCCCATCGAATGCCGACGAGGTTCGCCATGACTGACCGAATGAAGTTGCCGGCCGTCAAGCAATCGGTGAATTTTGAAGCAGATATTGGTAGGTCGAAGCCGACCGATCACCGCTGGCTACTGGATGCGTTGGAGGATGACGAGGTTCGTGAGGCCCTGAAGCACGATGCGGCGCTCACATCCTCCGAGGCGGACGGCAGGCCGGCGCATGACTAATGATCTGCCACCGACTCGTCCGAGCCCGAAGCCGGCTCACCATGTCGACAGGGCTGTGGTACTCCCGGGTGGGCAGCCCAACGGCGCCGAAGAGGACGGCCGTGCGCTTGGCGCTCTGCGCAGCATCCTGCAATCGCCAAGCTATCGGGAGGCGGATCAGGACGAAGAGTTCCTACAGAGCGAAGCCACACGCGGCATTCGCCTCCAACTTGATTTCCTTAAGACGGAGACCCTGCTCCGGGAGCATCAGATCGCTCATACGATCGTTGTCTTTGGCAGCACTCGCATTTGCGAGGCGCGGGCGGCGCGCCGGACCGTCGCATCGATAGCCGATGCGCTCGCGTTGAATCCCGACGATGGCGGCTTGCAGCGCCGTCTCAAGACGGCACGGAGCCTTGCGGCGAAGACCAAGTACTACAGAATCGCACGCGAGTTCGGACAGATCGTCGGTGCCGCGAGCGAAAAGGCTATCGGTGGCCGCCTCATGATCATGACCGGCGGCGGGCCGGGCATCATGGAAGCAGCCAACAGGGGCGCGCACGATGTCGGGGGCCCAATCGATCGGACTGAACATCACCCTGTCGAAGGAGCAGGCCCCTAACCCATATGTCACGCCCGAGCTCTGCTTCAGGTTCCACTATTTTGCGATGCGCAAGTTACATCTTTTGATGCGCGCCCGCGCGCTGGCGGCATTCCCGGGCGGCTTTGGCACGATGGACGAGCTGTTCGAAGTGCTGTCGTTGGAGCAAACCCGAAAGATCGCGCCGGTGCCGGTTGTGCTGGTCGGCGAGTCGTACTGGCGTCGCGCGTTTGATCCGGATTTCCTAGTCGACGAGGGCGTCATCGATCCGGAAGATAGGGACCTGTTTTGGTTTGCAGAGGGTACGAGACGGCCGGCCGGCCGCTTCTGCCGATCGGAGACGACGTCTCACGGGGCAAGTCAATCAGTCAAGAGGTCGAATCGTGAAGTTATCCTTTCATGGCGCCGATCGCGCTGTGACCGGGTCCTGTCACCTGGTCGAGTGCCTGAACCGACGCATTCTGATCGATTGCGGTCTTTTTCAGGGAAGCCGCGACCTGGTGGAAGAGAACGTCGCCGCCTTCGGGTTCGATGCTGCAACCATCGACTATGTCCTGCTGACCCATGCCCACCTGGATCACTGCGGCAGGATTCCATTGCTCGCGAAGCGAGGATTCAGGGGTGAAGTGATCACGACCGCGGCCAGTCGCGAGCTGGCCCGTCTCGTGCTGGTCGACGCCGCGCATCTGCAGGAAGAAGACGCGCAGCGGAGAGCCCGCCAATGGCGCAGGCGGGGCAAAGAAGAAGCGCCGTCGCCGCTCTACACCGTTGTGGATGCGCTCGATTGCTTCGATCGATTTGGAAGGACAGCTGAATATGGACAACCGCTGCAGCTCGCAGAGGGACTTCGTGCGACGTTCTTCGATGCCGGCCATATCCTGGGCTCTGCGAGCATTCTGATCGAGGCTGCCGAGCACGGCCGCACGCGTTCGGTCCTGTTCTCGGGCGATCTCGGCAACGCCGGTCGTCCGCTGCTGCGGCTGCCGAGCCCTCCCGCTCGCGCCGACATTGTCGTCATGGAATCGACGTATGGAGACAGGTGCCATCGCTCGTTGAAAGACTCGATCGAGGAGCTTTACGGCGCGATCAGCGGCACGCTGGCGCGCGGCGGCAACGTCATCATTCCGACCTTCGCGCTCGAGCGTGCCCAGGAAATCCTCTATGTCCTGCATCAGGGGATAGAGCGGAGCAGGCTGCCGCCGGCCATGCAAATCTTCCTGGACTCGCCGATGGCGATCTCGGCGACCGAGATATTCAGGCGGCATTTCGAATGTCTCAGCCCCGAGGCTGCCTGCATGTTTCGCGAAGGGCGGGATCCACTGCAGCCGGCAAACCTGCATCTGGTCCGCGAGAGCGCCGATTCGGTCGCCATCAACAGGATAATCGGTGGCGCTGTCATCGTGGCCGGATCCGGGATGTGTACGGGTAGCAGAATTCGCCATCATCTCCGACACAATATCTGGCGCAAGGAATCGGCTATCGTGTTCGTTGGATACGCTGCCTCGGGAACGATTGCGCGGCAGATCATTGATGGAGCCACGTCCGTGCGGCTGTTCGGCGAAGACATTGCGGTTCGCAGCGCGATTTACACGATCAACGGATTTTCAGCTCACGCGGACCAGCAGGAGCTGCTTGCGTGGCGGCGCGCGATCGAGGGGTGCGAGGCAACGTTCCTGGTTCATGGCGAAGAGCCTGCGATGCAGGCGCTCGCTGCGCACTTGGAGGGACAGCGGGTCGAGCTGCCGCGTCTGGGCGACGTCTTTGATCTGTAGACGGCGAACCGGACATACGGCCAAACGAGCGTGCTGAGCTACTTGTCGCTTCAGCTCGCAGCCTTCATGTCCTCGGGAGATTCGACGTAGAAGCCGGTATAGGTATCCACGAAGCAGAGGTGGTCGTGCACCTTCTTGACGCCGGCAGTGTTCTCCGCGGCCACGATGGTCGCTTCGCGCGCATGGTCGCTGGTGACGATGCCATGCATATGGACAACGCCGCTGCGGACAGTGACCTCGAACCCGATGGGGCGCCAGCTCACGGCGTCGATCTGCCGGAGGATACGATTGCGGATATGATCGTCGTCTGCGGTCGGATCTGGGATCTCGTGCTCCAGACTGGCCACGGCCTGGAGCAAGTTCGACCGGGTCACGATGCCGACAAGGTCCTTGCCGCGCATCACGGGGAGGCGCTTGACATCGCTTTTCTCCATCAAATGCACCAGCTCATCGAGCGGCGTTTGTTCTTCGACTGTGACTGGATCCAGTGTCATCACGTCTTCGATCTTGCGACCGCGCTCGTGGACGAAGTCATCGGCTGCGCGGCCAAGTCCGAATAGGAACTGGAGGATGGCCGAACGCTTGCGCCCGGTCCCGATCTCGCCGCGGCGCAAGAAGTCGCTTTCCGAGACGATTCCCGTCAATTTGCCGTCGTCGACGACTGGCAGGCCGCTGATGTGGTTTCGAAGCATAATGTTGGCGGCATCCTCAATTGAGGTCCGAGGCGTAACGGTGATGACATTGTTGGTCATGATCTGGTGGGCGCCCATCAATGCCTCCGATGAGCCTGTCGATTACAAAGTAGTAGCTTTCGCGCGACATTCCTTTGACGAGGCTCAACCGCCTGCAATGGCGCGAACTAGATCTGGATCTGCGTGTCAGGAAGATCTGGATTGTTGTGACTGCTCCAGCCTATCGCGGGTGAGTCCGTCGTAGCGCCTGTAGCGCCAATGCTCTCAATCGCTTCGTCGCGATGCTTTCCGATCGGTGGATGGCGATCAGAAGCGACCCGAACAAGAAGATCATCATAATAGCCTTTGCTGTTTCACTGGCCATTGCAGAAACTCCGAATGCGCGGTGACTTGAAATTGAGCGCATCGCAGTGAGATAGCGTTGTTCTCGATCAACAAAGCGGCGAGCAATTTGGCGAGTTGCTCACGCCATCAACGATCACGAAGCGCCGGAAATGTTCCTCGCTTAGTCGCTTTCAGTGAGCCTGCTTCTCCAGCTCCTGATCGTCCGGAGATTTCAGGTAGAAGCCCGAGAAGCTATCGCCCCAGCAGAGGTGATCATGCACTTCGCGGACGCCGGGAACGTTCTCGGCCGCGACGATGGCGGCTTTGCGAAATCTGCTTTCGGTAATCACGCCGCTCAAGTGGACGATGCCGTCCCGGACGACGACGCTGAGTCCAAGCGGGCACCAGGCGTTCCGTTCTATCTCGTCCAGAATGCGCCGCCGGATCTGGTCGTCGTTCTCGGTCGGCGCAGGTACGTCGCGTGCAAGGATTGCCACCGTTCGCAGCAAGTTGCTGCGGGTGATGATGCCGACAAGCTTGCCACCGCGAACCACCGGCAGCCGCTTGACGTTGTTTTTCTCCATCAGTTCGACGACCGTCGCCAACGGTGCATCCTCGGCCACGGTGACCAGCGCGCGTGTCATGGTCTCCGATACCTTTCGTCCATGCTCGAATACGTAGTCCTCGGCCCACTTTCCCGGTCCGAGAATGAAGGTCATCAGCCAGTTGCGCTTCCTTTCGGTGCCGATCTCGCTGCGATGAAGAAAATCGCCTTCGGTGATGATGCCTACGAGCGCGCCGTCGTCATCGACCACCGGAAGCCCGCTGACATGGTACCGAAGCATGATGTTTGCCGCGTCGAGGATGGTGCAGTCCGGCGTTGTCGAGAGCACCTTGCGGGCCATGATCTGGTGCGCGTACATCCGAATGTCTCCCATCGTTCTGGAACGTGGTGCCTGACTCCAGATGCGGTGGGACGCGTTGATCTGACGCAAGCGGTAAATTGGGTGCGGTTTGATCTGGCGCAAATATCACACGCGATCGCTGCGTTACAAAGTGCGTGTCCTTGCAGGCCGAACACGCAGAGAGGCCAGATCGTGTTGCCGGGCTGCGTTGGATGAAGGGCGGCATTCGCCGTTACACCCCCGTCGGCGGAGCCGCCCTCCTCTGGACCGTTCCAATAGCGAAGACCGAGGGTCGCATGCAAAAGGACTATGCCGACGTCTGCAAGCATATCTCCAACAATCTGGGCCAGCTGCGCAAGGGCATTCCTGAAACCATGCGAGCGTTCTCGGCCATGGCGCAGGCGGCAACCGGAAATGGCGCGCTTGATGCACGAACAAAGGAATTGATCGCGCTCGCGCTGGGCGTTGCCGCCCACTGCGACGGCTGCATCGGCTTCCACGCCGAGGCCCTGGTCAAGCTTGGGGTCGGCCGCAAGGAGCTCGAGGAGACGCTCGGATTGGCGATCTACATGGGCGGTGGACCGTCCCTGATGTACGCCGCTGACGCGCTCGGGGCTTACGACCTGTTTCAGGAGCGCGCGGTGGTTGCCGAACCGGCAATGGATTGATCCGATTGACGCCACGCGCCGCGAGGCGTTGGCGAACTGCTGGAAGGGACCGGAGCTGTCCTACTTCGATAGCCGGGAGATTGGTGCGATGTGCTCTGGAGATGGCAAGCGGCGGCTGCCGCAGCAACACGGGAATGGAGCCGTCACCGTTGCGCAGCCACGTCAAGCGGCGAAGAATGCCGATGAGGTGGCGCAGAAGAAGACGCGTGCCTGAAAGCATCAGGACGACGCTTCATATTGGGCGTCCCGCGCCGAGCGGACGAAGCGCCAGGCCGCGCGACATCAGGACCAAGCGACCCGCGACCACTTCATGAAGATCGCGGCCGGATATGAGGCCCTTGCGCGCTCGGCTCGCAGCATCGGACGGGATCCAGATTAGGCAGGCGACGGACGAAGAGCTCAGGCGGATCGAGGCAAGCTTGACCTAGCTCAACGTTGGCAGCGCTGCCATGCGCAACAATAGATGATCATTTCGGCCCGGTGGAGCAGACACATGTATTTGGCCAATGTCATGGTTTACGTTAACCCTCAGCAGCAGGACGAGGGACAGGTTCGCGTCGCTGAAGGCATTGCGGACAAGTTTCATGCATCGTTGATCGGCGTTTCAGCCTCCGCCATTGATCCGCCCTTTGTCGCCGAGGGGGTGATCATCGAGCAGACCACCGAAGATGATATCAAGCGGATGCGGGCTGATCTCGCGGCCAAGGGCGAGTGGTTCAGGAAGATCACCGGGCGGGAGCGTCACAAGGTGGAATGGCGGTGGGCGCTGGAATCCCCGACCGCGTTCCTTGCTGAGCAGGCCAGAGCGGCAGATCTGGTTGTCTTCAAGCGCCGGAAAGTCCAGTCCGACAACTTCCACTACCTCGATTCGGCCGAAGCCATCCTGCGGATGGGGCGTCCCACGCTATCGGTGCCGGAAGGTGTGACCGGCTTGTCGGCCGACCACATTGTGGTCGGCTGGAAGGATACCCGCGAGGCCCGTCTGGCGATCCGGGACGCATTGCCCTTCCTGAGCCGAGCTATCAAGGTGACTGTCGCCGAAATCTGCACGTCCGACGAGCAGGACGCAGCGACCCGCCGTTTGCGCGATGTGGCGAGCTATCTCGAACGGCACAGCGTCAATTGCCAGTTCGACGTTCGCGTTCACACGGCCGAGCCGGATGCAGAGTATCTTGTCAGATTGGCAAGGAACGAAGGCGCCGACCTCATCGTCACCGGAGGATATGGACATAGCCGGCTCGGTGAATGGATGTTCGGTGGCATGACGCGCGGCTTGCTGCAGCACGCACCAATCTGCCTGCTGATGTCGCATTAGACCAGCCGTCCCAGGACGCGGTGACTGTGGCCTCCGAGAATGTCGGTCTTGCGGGCGCCATTGCCGTTTGGTGCGGTTGCCGACCGGCGCGCCAACGCAACCCGGCCGTCTGAGGTCCGACAAGTCGAAAATAGCGGTGAGATGCCCATGGCGCTGATTGGTGATCTGCACCGCGTCAATTGATCACGATCAAGGGCTGTGAGCCGGGGTGCGTTCAAAATGGAGCTGCACCAAAGGAGGCAGATTGCCATGACACGCAACGTCGGACTCATTGATCAGTACGCCCGGATCATCGTCGGCTTGGCCCTGATCGCATATACCCTGAAGGACGGCTCGCTTGGATCGGGTTGGCTGGTCGCCGGGACCCTCGGATTTGTTCTGATTGCGACTGCATTCTTCTCGTACTGTCCGCTCTACACGTTGCTGGGAGTCAACACTCGGCAGAAGTCCAGCTCGGTCTAGAGATCTGGTAACGGTAATGAATGAAAGCCTTACTCTTGCCGAGCTGCGAACGCGGCTCGATCGTCTCGGCAACGGCGCTGTTTTGAGAATCTCCGATCGCGATTATGAGCGGTTATTTGGGATCAACGAAGTCGCTGCCGCCAAGGCCGCACAATTTGCCAGGAAGCATCATTGTGTGAGCGTTCCGGGAGAGGGTTCGGTGTACTTCCGAAAATCGAACTCCGGCGCGTATGGTTCAGTCGAGTTGGTGCAAGACGTGCCCCCGATGTCCCGCTGAGCCCGAAATCCGTTCAACGAACCTTCAGTCGAGAGTGATGATAGTCAGAAGCAGCTGGAAGATCTGCCAGCCGGCGGCGACCAGCAGTGCTCCAACGATCAGCAGACGGCCGTACCATGAGACGGTCGGGCCGTTTCGACGCTGGCGGCGTCGGACCAGCTGGTTGAATGTTGGCGCCGGTGTAGAGGTTGTAGCGGCCCGAGCATTGCTATCGCTCGTGTCGTCAAGTCTCTGTGCGTTCCGTTGCCGTGATCGATCCATTTGTGGCCAAAGCCATTTATCGTACCAGTGCAAGGATCGCATTCGGGGGGAGAATGGCCTTGATGCGGATCAACTCTGATCCGCGCTCCCGCTAATGGGTAGTGTCTGTAGGTCATCCATTCAGTGCGGTATCGCTGGCAGGATATTGTCGTCCCAGCGCAGCGCGATTTGATTCATGTGTGGCGGCTGGAAGCGCAAGGCGCTTTCCCATCTCCGCCATGACGAGGTAGCCAAGCGTTATCAGCGTGATCGCGCCCAGCAGCACGGGCGGCAGGCTCGCGAAACCGAACAAGGAACCGGCCGGTCCCAGCGCGAGGAAAATGCCTGAAGCAAGCGCGCCGAGCGAACCCAATGCCAGAATGCGATGCGGGCGGCTGGCGCGCCATAGCGACCGCCGCGAGCGGATCAGAAAGATCACGAGGATCTGGGTAGCGATCGATTCCAGGAACCAGCCGGTTTGGAACGCGGCCGCATCGGTATGGAAAACTTTCAGGAGAATGGTGAAAGTCGCGACGTCGAATAGCGATGAAATCGAGCCCATGACGAACGTGAACCGCAGGATATCCGCCATATTCCATGATTGGGGTCTCTCGGCATCCTCCTCGTCGATTTCATCGAACGGAATGCCGATCTCGGAGAGATCGTAGAGCAAATTGTTCAGGAGGATCTGCAGCGGCAACAGCGGCAGGAACGGCAGGGCAATGGATGCCAGCGCCATCGATAGCATGTTGCCGAAATTCGAGCTGGTGCCCATGCGGACATATTTCAGGATGTTTGCGAACGTTCGCCGCCCCTCGATCACGCCAGGGCCCAGCACCGAGAGGTCCGGGGCCAGCAGGATCATGTCCGCGGCGGCGCGTGCCACCTCGGTCGCGCCGGCGACGGAAATTCCGACATGGGCGGCGTGAATCGCCGGAGCGTCGTTCACGCCGTCGCCCATGAAGCCGACGACGTGACCGCGTTGACGCAAGGCCCGGATGATCCGCCTCTTCTGCTCGGGATCGATCCTGGCGAACAGGTCGACATCCTCGATCTGCGCGGCGAGCGCCTGATCGCTCAGATTGGCGATCTCGCCGCCGGTCAGGATACGACCGGAGGGAAGACCGACGGCATCCGCGACATGCGCGACCACTGCAGCGTGGTCTCCGGAGAGCACCTTGATGCCGACGCCACGTGCCCTCAGGTCTCGGACCGAGTCGGCCGCATCGCGCTTGGGAGGGTCCGCGAACGCGCAGAAACCGACCACCGTCAGGACAGCTTCGTCCGCGGTCGTAACATTGGCCCGATCCGGCGCCATGGTTCGGATGGCGACGCCGAGCAGCCGAAAGCCCTGCCGGGCATGGTCATCCTGCAGGCGAACGAGCGCGGCACGGTGGCTGTCATCCAGCGGCCGGGCCAAGCCATCGACCTCGACTGCAACCGCGCGGTCCATGATCGCTTCCGGCGCGCCCTTGACGATCAGGAACCGGTCGTTGTCCCGCGTCGCAAGGACCGAGAGGCAGCGCCGCTCGAAGTCAAACGGAATCTCGGCGAGCCGGGTCCAGGCGCTGCTGCCCGGCGGGCTGTCTGCGGCAAGCAGCGCCTCATCCAGCGGGCTATGAATGCCGGTCTGGAAGGCGCTGTTCAATCGAGCCAGCTCGAGCACCCGATCGCTGGGGCGTCCCGCAGGATCGAAATGTGCTGCGAGTGTGATCCTGGCTTCTGTCAGCGTGCCGGTCTTGTCGACGCATAACGTGTCCATCGCACCGAGATCGTGGATAGCAGACAGCCTCTTGACGATCACCTGCCGCTTCGCCATCCGCTGCGCTCCGCGCGCCAATGTCACCGTCATCACCATCGGCAAGAGCTCGGGCGTGAGACCGACGGCGAGCGCGACGGCAAACAGGAATGATTCCATTGCCGGCCGATGTGCCACGAGGTGGGCGAGCAACACGAACAGCGTCAAAAAAAGCGTCAGCTTGAGGATGAGCAAGCCAAGCTTCTGTACACCTTGCTCAAGGGCGCTTGGGGGATCGTTCGCCAGTAGCTCGGCGCTGATCATGCCGAAGCGCGTACGGCGGCCAGTCTCGACGACGAGCATGACCCCGTTGCCGCCAACGACGCTAGTGCCGGCGAACAGCGCATTGCTCGCTTCCGCAGGCTGACTGGTCACGCATGGCTCCGTCGTCTTCGCGGCAGGAAACGGCTCGCCGGTCATCAGGGCCTCGTTCAGCTGGAAATTGCGGGCCATGAGCGCGACCCCGTCGGCCGGCACGAGGTCGCCGGTCCGCAGCTCCACGACGTCTCCGGGCACGAGTTCGCTCACCGGCAACGCGACGATTGCGCCATCGCGAATGACATCGGCCTGGATGGCAACCGAGCGTCGCAACGCATCGGCGGCGACCTCCGCGCGGTGCTCCTGCACGATATCCAGCGTCAGTGACAGGCCCACCACGAGCGTGATGATCACAAAGCTCGCGAGGTCGCCGCTGAAGCCCGACACGGCCGCCGCCACGATCAGGATGGCAATCAACGGGTTGACCAGACGATGTACGATCTTCTGCAGGATCGATCGCGTGCCCGATGGCTCTGCGAGGTTTGGGCCGATCCGGGCGAGCCGCTTTTCGGCCTCCTGTTGGCGCAGACCGCACCGCTGGGTGTCGAGCCTGCACAACAGCGCATCGGCCGGCTCCCGCCAGAACGCTTCAACGGCAGGCCCATACGCGGGCGGCTTGAGCGGCATGAGAATCTCGCGCTGCTGGAAAGAATTGGCAGCAAATCATATTGCAGCCTCGTAGGTGCGAGGTTGATGCGGCTCAAGCGACTCGGGGCGGTGTGCGACCCGTCTCCCTGGTGAGGTAAGTCTCGGGCAACGCGAGGAAATTCTCGCTCCAAGGCAGGCGGGGCCGGGTCGAGCCACAGCCGCTGCTTGCTGGCCAGCGTGTGCGCGGCTAGGATTACTCTTTCAAAGCACGCGAATGGGTAGAAAACGCTGTCCCATGGAGCGATTTATTCACGACGAGAACCTGGCCTTGTTCAGGAAAAAGCTTGCAGATCCACAGCTGACGGACGAGGAACGCAAGGTCGTGCTCAAGCTGTTGGCCGATGAAGAAGCGAGACAGATTGCCTCTCAAGGCACGGCAGACGATCGCAAGCCGGATTGATGCAGATCAAGTCCGATGCCCGGGCAATCTGCTTTGCTTGGATTGCGCAGATCCCCTAACTGCGTAGAGCAGCCCCACTGAAGCTGCCGGCTGGCCTAAGCTGGCGGCTTCTTTGGGCGGGCCGCGATCGGAGACCCGCAGGATGGTGTTCCGGTCCGTGATCGGATCGGACTTGAGTTTCTGAACGCCGCCGCTGCGATCACGCACAGGAAGCAGGATTCGAACCGAGGAGCCGGCTGGCAACGTCGATCGTCACGTTGTGGTCATCGACGGGTCGGGCAAGGAAATTCACCGGGAGGCGATCTATCTCGCCTAGGGACTCGCGCATAGTCTATCGATGCAAGGCAGGCGCCATTGGCGCGATCATCGGCGCCTTTGCATGCTTACAAGGGTTGATCGTCTTCGGTCGAAGGTTCTTGCTCTAACGAGACAAAGTCGCCGCCGCCATAGTCCTCTTCCGCCGGCGGGTAGGCCATTTTCACCAGTTGGTCTTCGACCCGCTTCACGCCCGAGACGTTTTCCGCAGCAACGATCGCTGCTTTGTGCGCATTATCGCTCCGGATGCTGCCGCGTAGGCTGACGATCCCGTCATTTACGCTGACGTTCAGTGCAGCGGGTCGCCAAGGCGCATGCGCAAATGCCGCAATGACCGACGCACGGATCTGATCGTCATTGCCGGAAATGGAAGACCATTCGAGGCGAAGCCTTGCGATTGCCGTCATGAAATCCGTGCGCGTGACCATCCCGACCAGCTTCTTATCGCGCATGACCGGGAATCGCGTGACGCCGTGCGATTCCATGAGCTGGACGACCTGCTCGAGCGATGTGTCCTCCTCGACGGTGATTGGGTCGGGCGACATGATCTGACTGACCTTGCGGCCATGTTGGCGCGCGAAGTCGAGTGCAACCTGGTTCGTGCCCGCGAGCATCGCAAGCCAGCGGCCGCGGCGCTTCTCCGTTCCAACTTCCACGCGCCGGATGAAATCTCCGTCCGACAGGATTCCGATGAGCGCTCCGTCTTGATCGATGACAGGAAGGCCACTGATGTGATGGGACAGCATGGTCTTGATGGCATCGATCACCGATGCATCGCCATCGATTGTGATGACGTTCCGTGACATGATCTCCCGTACGCGCACAGCGTAGATCCTCCGACTCGAACTGATCCAGCTAACTCTCGGAAGGAACAACGTGTGTTGATCCTTATCAATCGGACGGTCGTGCAACTGCGCTGATATGTTAAACAGTGCGGCAGGCAATGGGCAAGCCGACAGCTGGTAATGGTCTCATGCTTTCTGACTGTTCGACCGGTCGCTTGAACGGAAAGAATCTTCACCGGAACCCCGCGCTCCTGACCGTTCATCCCGGGAAGGACGACAGCGTGCCTTTGGACCGCGATCTCCGGCTGGATCTATGCCGAGGTCTTGCGCTCTGGTGCGTCTTCCTCGATCACATCCCCAACAATGTCTTCAGCTGGTTGACCTTGCGCCATTATGGCTTCAGCGATGCGACCGAAGTCTTCATGTTCGTGTCCGGCGTGACATGTGCGCTGAGCTACAGCAGCGTCCGCCGTCGCGATGGGTGGGCTACAGCCTTCGCACATACGCTGCTGCGAAGCTGGGAGATCTATGCGGCCTTTCTCATCCTGACCATCGCGCTTGCCATCGTTGCGTACAGCTCAGGCAGTAACCGGCTGGCGGACGAAGCCAACGTGAAGATCCTGCTGCAAGAGCCGGGTGCTGCGCTGGCCCATGCCGCCATCCTGATGTATCGCCCCGTAAATACGGATGTCCTGCCGACCTTCGTGCTGTTTCATCTATCGTTTGCGCCTGCCCTCTGGGGAATATTGAAGTTTCCTGGTGCGTCCCTGCTGATCTCCGCGTTCCTCTATGCGCTGGTCCAATTGTACGGCTGGAACTTGCCGCAGTGGCCGGTCAATCTGTGGTACTTCAATCCGTTTGCCTGGCAGCTTCTGGTCGTTCTCGGGGCGTGGTGGGCGATCCGGGGCTATCGAATGTTTGGGCGGAAAATCGCATCGTGGCCCGTCGTCGCACCTGCGATAGCGTACCTCGGCTTTGGTCTTGTGATCACATTGAGCTGGCAGATCGAGCCATTGGCGGCCGCGGTCCCCAGCTATATTGCGCGGTTGATCTATCCGATCGACAAGCCGGATCTGGACCCGCTGCGGCTCCTGCATTTTCTGGCAATTGCCGTCGTCGTGGCGAGGTTCGTGCCGCCGAATTGGCGAGGACTTGCCAGGGGCGGCCTGAGGGGCGCAATTCGTTGCGGCGAGCGTTCGCTCGAAACCTATTGTGCAGCCGTCGTGCTCTCCCTGTTGGCGAGTTTGTATCTCATCGAAGTGTCCGACAGCATTGCGGCGCAGTTTCTGACGAGCGCCGCAGGGATCGCGGCGCTCGTCCTGTTTGCGACATGCCTGGCCTGGATCGGCAAACGAAGCCGCCAACATCCGAAACTGCTGTAGACGGCGGACCGGGTTCCGCCGGTCGAATCTAGACCGCTCGGCTATGCCGGGTCGTGGCGCGACCAAGGTGAGCGTCGAACGCCGAGGCGACGCTTCGGACCAGGAACTCCGCATCATCGTTGATCAGGAGCCGGTCACCTCTCATCGTCACCGCGCCGTCCGCGATCAGCCTGTCGAGCCGGGAACGATCGACGACGGCCGAACCAGGATCCCAGCGGTGCCGGCGGCACATTCCCGGCAGGTCGACGGCCATGTCGCACATGATGCGCTCGATGATGTCGGCTCGGAAGCGGTCCTCCGCCGTCAGCATGTAGCCCCTGACGGTGGCAAGCCGGTCCTCGGCAATGCGCGCAAGGTAGTCGCGTGTCGCGACGGCATTCTGCACGAAGCCCTGCGGCACGCGGCCAATTGCGCTGGCGCCGAGACCAATCAGGGTCTCGGCAGAATCGTCCGTGTAGCCCTGGAAGTTACGCCGCAGCCGGCCCTCGCGCTTTGCCATGGCCAGATTGTCGCCGGGGAGCGCGAAATGGTCGAGGCCGATGCGCAGGTATCCGGCATGGGTCAGCGCTTGCGCGACTGCCTCGGACTGACGATGCCGCTCGAGGCTATCCGGCAGCGACGCCTCGTCGATCATGCGCTGGTGCTTCTTGAAGGAGGGAATATGGGCGTATCCGAACACGGAAAACCGGTCGGGCCGCAGCGCGATGCATCTGTCGACAGTATCCAGGCAGGAAGCGACAGTCTGAGCGGGCAGGCCGTAGAGCAGGTCGAAGTTGATGCGGCCGACGCCGGCACGGCGCAGCCGCTCGACCGCTTCCGCGGTCTGCTCAAGGCTCTGCGACCGATTGATGGCGTGCTGGACGACAGGATCGAAGCTCTGGATGCCAAGGCTCGCGCGGTTGACGCCGCTGTAGCCCATTGCTTCCGCCATCGGCTCGGTCAGGGTGCGTGGATCGATCTCGACGGCGATCTCGGCGTCGGGCTGCACGAAGAACGAGTAGCGTAGCGCGCTGAAGAGGTCGGCAAAGGTTTCGGGCGTCATGATCGTCGGAGTGCCGCCGCCGAAATGGATGTGGGAGACGGGCAATCGCCCACCGACCGCTTCGGCAACGAGATGCGCTTCGGTGCGAAGGCCGGCGGCGTAAATGGCGACCGGTTCGTCGCGCCTGGTGATGGAGGTGTGGCACCCGCAGTACCAGCACATCGACCGGCAAAACGGAACATGCAGGTAGATCGAGGCCGGCCGCCGCGTTGGAATCGACCTGAGCCATGTCCGGTAATCAGCCTCGCCGACCGCCGCGGAAAAATGCGGAGCCGTGGGGTAGCTGGTGTAGCGCGGCAGTTTGTCCTGCCCATAGGTGATCGCCAGGTTCGACCGCATCCTATTCCTTGCCTCTCGCTTGCGGCCAATTATCGGAGCCTGGCTCGCCCTTCGCTTACGCCGCCATGATGCGGTTCGACACCGCGCGGTTGCGCAGTTCCACCCGACGCGAGGTCGGAAGGGAGATCACGCCGTTCTGCTCGAGCTGGGTAAAGGTGCGTGACACCGTTTCGATCGTCAGACCGAGATAGTCGGCGATATCCTGCCGCGACATCGGAAGCTCGATCGCCGCATTCTTGACGGCGCGGCGCGCCATGTCGTGGAGGAAGCCGACGACACGATCTTCGGCGCTGCAGATCAGCAGCATCAGATGCTCCTGGAAGCGACGCAGTTCCTGGGCCGTCGCATCCCAGAGTTGGCGTGCCAGATCCTTTTCGTGTGTCGCACGGACCATGAGCGCGGCGCGCTTGACCACGATGACCCGCGTCTCGGAGACGGCCTCGGCCGAGGAGATATGGGTTTCGCCGGCCTCGAAGCCGAAAATATCCCCGGGCAGATAGAATGCGCCGATCTGGCGACGTCCGTCTTCCAGAATCTTGTAGGTTCGGACCGCGCCGGAAACGACCTGATAGAGGTATTCCGCGGCCTCGTCCTCGCCGTAAATTTCGCTGTTGCGGGCGAACCGCATCGGTGTCCCAATCATGCCGAAGGGCCCTTCAACGCGCGCCTGCCGGCTGAGGATGCTGGTCGGGTGACGGCTGTTCTCGAGGGAAATGGCGTTCTGGGTCTGCATGGCGACGCTCCATGGATGGGAAGATCGATGGAGCCAGATTGATCGCATCTTCTGGATCGGGAAATTTGGATATTTCCCCTAAGTAGAAGCCACTTACGTATCTATACGTAGGTGTCGGACAACGAGCATCCCGCCGCGCCAGGGGTCGCTCGGCGCGTTGGTCGAGAGGCGAGGCTAGCTCCCGTTCTTGTCGGGATAGGCAGCGCGTGTGCTGGCTCCATTCCCGTCCTGTTCCCGAAGCCAGCGCGTCGTGCCGCGATCGGTCACGGCGAGCACGAGCGCAAAGATCGCGAAGATGAGACAGACGGCTGTGACGACAAGCAGTGTACTGATTGCCATGTTGGACCCCTCGATCTGATCTAGCCGGCCGCCTTGATGTCTTCCGGCGATTCGACGTAGTAGCCCGAATAGCCGTCGACGAAGCAGAGATGATCGCGGACTTCCCTGACGCCCGAGGTGTTTTCAGCGAGGACGATCGCGGCCTGGCGAGCTCGTTCATCGAAGATCAGGCCGTGCAGATGCACGGCGCCGTTGCGTACCCAGACCTGGAAGCCGGCCGGCCGCCAGCCGGTGGCGTTGATTTCGCGCAGAATCCGTTCACGGATATGGCTGTCGTCGGCGGTCGGATCGGGAACTTCGCGCGCCAGCGATGCGACGGCCTGCAGGATGTCCGCCCGGGTGACGATTCCGACCATGGTCTTGCCCTTCACAACCGGCACCCGCTTCACGCCGTGCTTGTGCATCAGATGCACGATCTCGTCGAGCGGCGCTTGCTCATCGACGGTGATCGGGGTCGTGGTCATGACGTCCTCAACCTTGCGGCCGCGTTCGTGCACGAAATCGGTCGCAGCGCGACCCACGCCGGTGAACAGTTCCAGCCATGCCGAGCGCTTGTGTCCTGTGCCGATCTCGGCGCGCTCCAGGAAATCTCCCTCGGACACCATGCCCCTGAGCGTGCCGTCTTCGTCCATCACCGGCAGACCACTGAGGTGACATCGCAGCATGATATTGGCCGCATCCAGGATCTTTGTGTGCGGACTGACGGCGATGATATGCTTGGTCATTATCTGATGTGCACGCATGTCGGACCTCCGTGTTGAAGCTTGAACAATGAGGCTTTGTGCGTTCCGCGCATTGACCTGGCTCAACGGTCCGCTTGGCCCCGCTCGAGAGATTTCAAGAACAGAATGAAGTCGCCCACCTGATCCCGCTCGAAGCTGAACTGGGGCATGGTCGGATGGCCGGTGACGATCCCTTCCGCCAGCGATTCCTGCAGCATCTCGACCGGATAGCGTTCGTGCAATGTCCGGAACGGAGGTGCTATCCTCAGCGGGCTCGGGCTCACCCGATCGATTGCATGGCAGCGGGCGCAGTAGAGCTGCGCAAGGCGACGGCCTTGCTCCTGGTTCGCAGCGGCCGGAGTCAGCGCGGCGCAGATCGCGCTGATGACCACGAAACCACGAGCGATATGGCTCTGAAATGTCCCGGCTGGATGCTTCACAGTTCGACTCGCGCTTAGTGAGACATCAGGACCGGGACGGTCATCGCGCGCAGCATGTCGCGCGTCACGCCGCCGAGCAGGGTTTCCTGCAGGCGGGAGTGGCCGTATCCGCCCATCACCAGAAGGTCAAGGCTCTCATCCGCCGCGATCGACAGCAGGATCGACTGAACCTCGGACTTGGACGCCGGCAACGACGTGATCTTGGCCGGAAGCCCTTCCTTTGCAAGGTAGCGCACCAAGTGGTCGCTGGAGCTTTCTGAGGGGATCGGATCGGCGCCATCGATGGTGATGACGGTGAGAGCATCGGCTGCGCGCAGCAGCGGCATTGCGTCGTGCAGGGCGCGGGCGGCAAGCCGGCTGCCATCCCAGCAAATCCCGATACGCTTCGCCGAGAACGCGCCGTGGAATGTATAGGGCATGAACAGAACAGGACCCCCGGCTTGGAACAAGAGCTCGCGCGGGATCACGTTGTCGTAGCTGTTGTATTCGCCCAGCGGCTGCACCACCACGGTCAGGTCATGCAGTCGCGCGCTCGCGCAGATCATCTCCCGAGCATCGATGGGGAGCGCACCCACGGCGCGGGTCGCGTAGGATATCCCCGCATTACGTGCCTCGATATCGAAGACGCGCAGCGCAACCTCGGCGCGTTCGAGGGCCTGCTCATGTTCAGCCTCGAACAGTGAGGCGACCGCCGCGCCGCCTTCAACGACGAACGGTACGCTGGCGGTCTCGTAGCCGATCGCCATTGCGTCGAGGTGCGCGCCGGTGCCGAGCGCGAGCGAAACCGATCCGTCGACCGCGGGACGTGGCGACAGCTCCGTCGGGATGTGGACCAGGATGTTCTTGAACATGGCCGTTCTCCAAAGAGGTGGAAGAGCAAGTGCCACCAAAGCACGGATCGAGGCGGGCCAATTTGATCTGCCTCATGCGCGGTCGGGGATTCAGATTGAGCGAGATCAATTCATCGAGCGTGTAATTCGCGCAAATGTTGTGCCCAGCTTGGAGGAGCCGGCATGGCGCGCGTCGCATTGGTTACGGGTGGAAGCAGGGGAATTGGCGCCGCGATTTCGCGTGCCCTCGCTGCCGCCGGATGCCGGGTTGCGGCCTGCTATGCTGGAAATGCGGGAGCCGCGTGGTCGTTTCAGGATCAGACGGGAATTCCCGTATTCCAGTGGGATGTCGCGAACTTTCAGGCCTGTGCAGCCGGCGTCCGCGAGGTGGAGGCGGCGCTGGGCCCGATCGACATCCTGGTCAACAACGCCGGTATCGTGCGCGACGCCACACTGCATCGAATGACCAAGCTGCAATGGGACGCGGTCATCCGGACCGATCTCGATTCGCTGTTCAACATGTGCCGCCCCCTCATCGAGGGCATGCGGGCCCGCAGGTTCGGGCGGATCATCAACGTCTCGTCCATCAACGGGCAGAAGGGCCAGATCGGCCAGACGAACTACGCCGCGGCGAAGGCCGCCGAGCTCGGCTTCACCCGTGCATTGGCGCTCGAAAGCGCGCGGTTCGGTATCACGGTCAATGCGATCTGCCCGGGTTACATCAATACTGAGATGCTGGCGGCGGTGCCGGCCGATGTCATGCAGAACTCGATTCTGCCGCAGATCCCGGTCGGGCGGTTGGGGCAGCCGGAGGAGATTGCCCGTGCCGTCGCGTTTCTTGCAGCCGACGAAGCAGGGTTCATCACCGGATCGACGCTGTCGATCAATGGCGGCCAACACATGTGTTGAATAGGAGAGATGACAATGCTCGCCACCGATGTGATGCGCAGTTCGTTCGCGACGATCAAGCCGACTGCCACCGTGCTCGATGCCGTCGAGCTGCTGCTTGAGACCGATCAGCGCGGCCTGCCGGTGATCGACGACGCCGGCGACCTCGTCGGCATGGTTTCGGAGGGGGATTTCCTTCACCGCGATGAGCTTGACATCAGCCCGCCGTCAGGAAACTGGCTGGAGTCTCTGCTTGGCATTGCGGAGAATACACCTGAACGCGAACGCATGCGCACGCTGCAGGTCGGCTCGCTCATGAGTGGCTCGCCGATCACCGTCGATGTCGAGGCATCGATCGAGGACGTCGTCGCGCAGATGGATGTCTACAATGTCGCTCAGATTCCGGTGCTTGGCGCCGGAACCGTCGTTGGTATTGTCAGTCGCAGGGAGCTGCTTGCGGCATTGGCGCGCCGATTGAGAGAGCCAGAGAAAGAAAGCACCGGAGTTGCTTCATGAGCGAGATGACCCTGCAGTCACATGCGCACGCGGTCGTTTGGATCGATCACCTTGTTGCGAAGGTTTTCGGCATCGGGTTGACAGGCGTCAGCGCGACGGCCGTCCATGCGCATTTGGCGTCGCAGCATCTGCATCACAAGACGAATACGATCGGCGATGGCCGCGTCCAGGCCGACGCGACATTCCTTGCCCGGGTAGGGGAGGCCGTGAGCGGTTGCAGCGATTTGCTCGTCATCGGTCCGGGTGTCGAGAAGGTTGAGCTGATGCAATATCTCACGGCGGAACGGCCCGACCTCAACCTGCATGTTGAGCCGAGCGATCATCCGACGGACGCCGAGATCGTGGCGCTCGGTCGGAAGCGGTTCCACCTCGGAGACGGGCGATGACAGTCCAGGCAGTTCTCGACCAGCCCAGATCTCCTGCCAACGACGATGTGACGGGTGCCGGAACGCCTGCATCGGCGCAGCCCGAGAAGGAGCCATTGACGGGTACGGAATCGCTCGACCAGCTCGTTCACGCGGCGATGGCGCGATGGACCGGCGGGCTTTCACCGGCTGGCCTCGCGCTCGCCTTCGCCGATTGGCAACTGCATCTGGCGGCCTCACCCGGTAGACGGCTTGAGCTGGCGTTGAACGCAGTTGCTGACGGCTCGCGCTTCGCGCGCATGGTGTCGACGCCGCATGCGGCCTGGCAACCCTGGTTCATGGTTAAGCCTCAGCCGGGTGACAACCGTTTTGCGGGCCAGGATTGGACGTTGCCGGCCTTCAACGTCATTGCGCAGGCGTTCCTGCTGGCGGAGCATTGGTGGCATTCGGCGACCAGCGGCCTGCACGGCGTCTCGAAAGCAAATGCAGCGGTCGTGGATTTCACCGTCCGGCAATGCCTCGACGTCGTTGCGCCGTCCAACTTTGCGTTCAGCAACCCCGAGGTGCTGCGCAAGGCAATGGATTCGGGTGGCGGCAACTTCGTTTCGGGCTGGCATAACTGGCTGGAAGATTGCAGGAATCTGTTGAGCGCCGAGCCGTCCGGATCCGCGCCCTTTGTGGTCGGCAAGGACGTTGCCGTGACCAAGGGCAAGGTTGTGTACCGGAATGAGCTGATCGAGCTCATCCAGTACGCGCCCGAGACGGCCGACGTCTGCCCGGAGCCAGTGCTGATCGTGCCGGCGTGGATCATGAAGTACTACATCCTCGATCTCTCGCCGCAGAATTCGCTCGTGCGCTTCCTGGTCGAGCGCGGCTTCACCGTGTTCATGATCTCATGGCGAAATCCGGGGCCAGCCGACCGCGATCTTGGTCTCGAGGACTATCGCAAGCTTGGGGTCGACGCTGCGATCGACGCGATCAATCAGCTTGCCCCTGAACGCGCGATCCATGCGGCAGGCTACTGCCTCGGTGGCACCCTGCTGGCGATTGCCGCGGCCCGATTGCAAAGGGAGCGGCCTGGTTGCCTCCGGTCGGTGACGCTGCTGGCGGCCCAGGTCGATTTTACCGATGCAGGCGAGCTGACGCTCTTCATCAATGAGAGCCAGGTTGCGTTCCTGGAGGACATGATGCGGCAGCGCGGCGTGCTCGAGACGGCGCAGATGGCCGGTGCGTTCCAGTTGCTGCGGTCGAACGACATGATCTGGTCGCGCCTGGTCCGCGACTATCTGATGGGTGAGCGCGCCGCACCGAGTGACCTGATGTCATGGAACGCGGACGCGACCCGCATGCCCTACCAGATGCATTCGGACTATCTGCGCAAGCTTTTTCTCAACAATGACCTTGCCGAGGGCCGCTATCTGGCGGACGGACAGCCGGTGGCACTTTCCGACCTTCGCGCCCCCATGTTTGTGGTGGGCACGGTCCGTGATCACGTCGCGCCCTGGCGGTCGGTTCACAAGATTCACTTGCTCGCGGATGCCGATATCGCCTTCGTGCTGGCGAGCGGCGGCCACAACGCCGGCATCGTTGCTCCGCCGTCGGAGGAGCGGCACAGCTATCAGTTGTTGGAGAAAATGGCGGATCAACCCTATGTCGGCCCCGACGAGTGGCTGCGCAAGGCGATGAATCGCGACGGATCCTGGTGGCTGGAGTGGGTTCGTTTCCTCACGGCGCATTCCGGTGCGTGGGTGCCGGCGCAGCCGGTGCTTCACGCGCCCGAGGGTGAATCGCCGCTCGAGGATGCGCCGGGCCGGTATGTCCTGCAGCATTGAGCCGCCGGCACGGGTGCTCGGGCAGCTTGATCTGCCGCAACTTCTCAACGGTGCGAACCGCTACGGTAAACTGCGCCGCGCCAGCAGGATCGAGTATCCAGCTGGGCACCCCTTGCCTAGGAAGCTTCAAACGGCGTTGTGCCAGCAGGAGAGAGCCATGAGCGTCATCCTTCGCATCCTCTTCGTCCTCGTGGGATCTATCACCGCGTTCTTCGTTGCGCGGGATTCTCTGAACTTTGACATCATACAGACATTTGTGGCCATTCTGCTCGTTACCGCGCTCTTGCTGGGTGGAAGCGTCTGGAACCTATGGCGGAAGACGTGAGCGCCACAGACCTCACAGGACTAAGCGAAGCCGAAGCGACGGCCCGGCTTCGGGTCGAGGGGCACAACGAGCTTCCGAGCCCTGAGCGGCGCACTCCCATACGTATCGCGTTGGACGTGCTGCGCGAGCCCATGCTCGCGCTGCTTCTGAGCGGCGGAGTGATCTATCTTTTGCTTGGTGATCTCCAGGAGGCACTCCTGCTCCTTGGCTTCGGCGCCATGTCGATCGTGATCACGATCGTGCAGGAGACACGAACTGAACGCGTGTTAGAAGCCTTGCGCGACCTGACCAGTCCGCGGGCCCTCGTGATGCGGGATGGAGTACGCCGGCGTATCGCCGGCCGGGACGTCGTCCGAGGCGACCTCATCATCCTTGGCGACGGTGATCGCGTGCCAGCCGACGCTGTGCTCCTCGACAGTCATGATCTGCAGGTCGACGAGTCCCTGCTGACAGGCGAGTCGGTACCCGTTCGCAAGCAGGTGGTCGAGACGGACGCCGTGGCCGAGCATCGGCCGGGCGGCGACGATCAGCCGTTCGTGTATTCCGGCTCGCTCGTCGTGCGGGGCGAGGGCGCCGCCCGGGTCACGTCCACCGGACCGCGAAGCGAGATCGGAAAGATCGGAGCGTCTCTACGCACGCTGCAAGCGGAGCCGCCACGTCTCCAACAGCAGACGGCGAGGCTGGTGCGGTTTTGCTTTTTCGGCGGCGCTGCGGTCAGCATCGTTGCCGTGCTGCTTTACGGGACGTTGCGCGGAGACTGGCTGCAAGCGTTGCTCAGCGGCGTCGCAATCGGCATGTCCATGCTGCCGGAAGAATTTGGTGTGGTGCTCACCGTGTTCATGGCCATGGGCGCGTGGCGCATTTCGAAAGTCCGCGTGCTGACGCGCCGGGCGGCCGCAATCGAGACGTTAGGCTCCGCCACCGTCTTATGCACCGACAAGACCGGTACTCTGACGCTGAACGAAATGTCAGTTGTAGAATTGCGGTTGCTCGACGGTTCATGCATGCGTCCCAAGTCTTCGAATCCGGGTTGCGTACGACCCGAATTCCCGGAGATGCTGCGCTACGGCGTCCTTGCCAGTTCGCCTCAGCCGCTGGATCCGATGGAGCGGGCGCTGCACGCCCTTGCGGGCCACGTCCGGAAAGAAACCAGCGGGCAGGATGTTCATGGGCAACTGATACATACCTATGGACTCCGGCCCGAGCTCCTCGCCATGACCCAGGTCTGGCGGTCATCCCCCGCCGAGGAATACGTTGTTGCAGCCAAAGGAGCCCCTGAAGCGGTTGCGCGTCTCTGCCAGCTGAGCCGTTTGGATCAGGAATCGATGAGAAGTGCCGTCGGCTTGATGGCGGAGCAAGGGCTCCGTGTGCTCGGGATCGCGGCGGCCGTGCATAAAGGCAACCAGCTTCCTTGTTCGCAGGAAGCCTTCGCATTCCGCTTCCTCGGACTGGTGGGATTCGCCGACCCGCTTCGCCCCGGTGTGCCTGCTGCGGTGCGTGAATGCCGCTCAGCGGGAATTGGCGTCGCCATGATCACAGGCGATTATCCGATAACCGCGGCCGCAATTGCGAAGCAGGCGGGGCTGGATGTCCATGAGGTGATCACGGGGAATCAGATCAAGCTCATGAGTGACCTGCAGCTTGCGGAACTCGTCAGACGCGTGAACGTGTTTGCTCGCGTATTACCGGAGCAGAAGCTCCGCATCGTGCAGGCAATGAAGCAGAACGGCGAGATCGTTGCGATGACCGGCGATGGCGTCAACGACGCTCCATCCCTGAAAGCGGCTCACATCGGTATCGCGATGGGCGGGCGCGGAACGGACGTCGCGCGCGAGGCGTCCTCTATCGTTCTGCTAGACGACGATTTTAGCGCGATCATCTCGGCCATCCGCCTGGGTCGACGCATCTACGACAATCTGCGAAAGGCGATGGCCTTCATCTTCGCTGTCCACGTTCCTATCGCGGGGCTCACCCTGCTTCCCCTGGTGTTCGGATTACCTTTGATTCTCGGCCCCGTTCACATCGCATTTCTGGAGCTAATCATCGATCCCGTATGCTCACTCGTGTTCGAGGCCGAGCGCGAGGAGCGCGACGTCATGGCGCGTCCACCCAGGCGAGCTGACAGCCCTCTGTTCACCTGGACGCTAGTTAGCTGGAGCGTTCTTCAAGGTGCCCTGATTTTTGTGCTTGTCGCCGTTCTGTTCGTCATTGCACTTCACGCCGGCATGCCTGCAGATGAGGTCAGAGCCTTGGCCTTCTTCGCCCTCATCGGGTCAATTGTCGGTCTCGTCCTGGTCAATCGATCTTTCAGTTCTTCGTTCCTATCGGCGTTCTTCCGGCCGAATCTGGCGCTGGCGGTAATCTTGCTTTCAATCGCAGGCGCTCTCGGGACCGCACTGCTCTGGCCTCCGGCGTCCAGCTTGTTTCGTTTCGGTCCCCTTCATCCGGACGATCTGATGATCGCGCTCGGACCGGGAGTGGCGATGCTGGTGGTGCTTGAGCTGCTCAAGCCACTCTGGCGCCGGCGACTGAGATCCTAGTCGGCGGAAACGTTGAAGTGCGCCTGAAAGGTGATAACTGGGTGCCTACCTTACGAGGAACACGTCGGTAGCGGTGTTCCTACGTCGAAGGCCGGCTCCGAAGAGCCGGCCTTCGAGGTATGGCAGGCACGAGCAGCGCGCGTTCTAGCGGACTGTGACATCTCGGTTGGTGAGGGTCATCAGCAGCAATGACAGTCCGGATGCCGCCGCCACGAACGCTGCGGTCCATGTCAGCGCAGTGACTACGAACGCCGCCTCCAAGCGCCAGGCTAGAAGCGGCTCGGTCGAGGCAAGCGGAATGGCATTGGGGAAGAAGTAATTGTAAAATAAAACAAGCGCTACCGTTGAGATGACGCTTCCGGCAAGAAGAAGGCTCAATGCGCGTTTCATGACATTCTCCTGTCTGGGCGGGAGAATGCTGACAGGTTTCCGTCGATCGACCAATTCCGGATGTTTCCTTAGGTGATATTCCGCCGATTTGAATGGAAAGGTGCGTCTGGCAGGCAGGGCATGCTGCGCTGGAGAGTGGCGGCAGGTGAGCCTGATGCGTCGATGAGTTGCCAATCGATATGGCCAGTATCGATGCTCTCCTGGCTCAGAACGACGCCAGCCGTTGCATCCGAAGCGTCGTGTTGCCGTGAGGCGACGCGTCGCAGCCGAATGGCTTGTTCGGCGGTCAGGAACAATCCACTGAATTTCACCTTGGCATTGCGGGCGGCGGCTCGTGCGGCATCGCGCTCCGCCTGCTTCAAGAATGCCGCGTCGAGAACAACGGAAATCCCCTGAGCCATGGCGCGTTTGGCTCGGTCGAGCATGGCTTGATAAACGCGGTCCGATGCTTCGGGAGTGTAGGTCTCCGGCGCTAACGTGGCATGTTCGGCGACGTGGGAGAGTTGCTTGCGAATGACATCCGATCGCAGAACCAGGGCGCCCGGGGGCGGCGCGATCAGACGCGCCATGTCGCGCGCCAGCACGCTCTTGCCGGTACCCGACTTCCCGCCAACTGCAACTAGGCGGGGTGGCTCCGGCTCAATCAGCCGACGTGCAAGCTCGAAATAGCGGCCCGCTTGGGCGGCGATCTCTTGATCGAGTTGATGTTGCCGTGCCTTGGTGAAGAGCACGTTAGCCCGGATCGCCGCTCGCATTGATAGAAACAATGGCAGCAAAGACAACGCACCCGATTGCGTGTCCCAGGCATTCTGCATGTAGCTATTGAATAGCCTGTTGGCGACGGTCTCGCGTCCGAAGTACAGCAGATCCGTCAGTGGAAATGCGAGGTCGTAGAGGACGTCGGTCGTCGCGATATCGGGGTCGAACTCGATCGCATCGAACAGAACAGGCTCGCCGTCGAGCAGGACGATGTTGCCGAGATGTGCATCGCCGTGACAATGCCGGATTTGCCCAGCTGCGGCGCGGAGGCGCAGGAGCTCAAGATTCCGAGCGAGCGATCGATGGCTCAACTCGTGCAGTTCATCGATCTTCCTGCAGGAAAGAGTTGACTCGGCGCGAAACTGCTCGGTGTTGCGATCGATGATGACGGGGAGTGACGTAAGCCAGTGCGATCCATCGCTCCCAATCAGTTCTCGATGGGATTTGAGCAGGATGGCGGCCAGTCTCTCGCCCAGCTCCGGCCGGATTGCATCCCGCTCGGCGAGATGATCGAGTGTCTTGTTTTCGTCGAAGCGGGCCATTTCGACGGCCCATTCGACGACTGGTCCGGTCCCGCCGACCGCAAGTCCATCGCGCCCGTGCGTGATCGGAACCACCCCGCGATAGATCGCGGGGGCGTGGCGCTTGTTGACGGCAATCTCATCCTCGCAAGCGCGCCGCCGCTTCTCCAACGTCGAGAAGTCGAGATAGGGCAGCTTGACCGCTCGCTTGATCTTCAGGACGCGCGAAGCTTCGAGAAAGACGATCGAACAATGGGTGTCGATCCGCTTGACCGGGGTGTTCGGCTCGCCAGATCCGGCCAGAAACGACAATACGGCGGCCTGGCCGGTCTCGCCTGTGGCAGTCGCAGTTGATGATGCCGGCGTCATCATGGCTTCAAGACGGCTGCGCCGACGAGCTTGCCGTCCCGCAAGCGCGCAAGTGCTTCGTTCGCCTGGTCCAGGGGAAAGACGGTGACGTGCGTCCGGATTCCAGCCCTTGCCGCTGTCTTGAGAAAATCGACGCCATCTTGTCGCGTCAGGTTGGCAACGGAAACGATCTGCCGTTCACCCCAAAGGATGTCGTAGGGAAAGCTCGGGATATCCGACATGTGAATGCCGGCACAGACCACGCGTCCGCCCTTGCGCAGCGTGCGCAGTGCAAGCGGGACGAGGGGCCCGGTCGGCGCATAGATGATCGCGGCATCAAGTTCTGCCGGGGGCCGATCTTCCGAAGCACCGGTCCAGCATGCGCCGAGCGACAATGCCAGGCGCTGGGCCTCGGTGTCGCCGGCGCGGGTGAAAGCGTACACATCCCGCCCTTGCCAGCGCGCCACTTGCGCGACGATATGTCCCGCCGCGCCAAAACCGTAGATGCCGAGCTTGCGGCCGTCGCCAGCCATCACCAGGGAGCGCCAGCCGATCAGGCCGGCGCACAGCAGGGGCGCCAGCTCCGCATCCTCGCCGTCTCTGCCGAGCGGAAAGCAGTAACGCGCGTCAGCCACCAGGTGCGTGGCAAAGCCGCCGTCCCGCGTGTAGCCGGTGAACAGGGGGGCGTCGCAGAGGTTTTCCTTGCCCTCCCGGCAGTAGGAACAATGCCCGCAGGTGGATCCGAGCCAGGGAACGCCGACGCGTGCACCGAGATGCAGGCCATCCACGCTTTCACCGATCGCGTCGATACGGCCAACCACCTCATGGCCGGGAACGATCGGATAGGCGATGCCGGGCAGTTCTCCATCGACGACGTGCAGGTCGGTGCGGCAAACGCCACAGGCGCCGACCTTGACGCGGACCTCGCCTGGTCCCGGAAGTGGGTCGGGCCGCTCCGTATATTGCAGCCGCGCGTCGCGCGCGGGCAGGATCATGGCGTGCATGGCGGAACTCGCTTCGGTCTGTGCCTCTCCTTTGATCACATGACATTGGTTGGGTTTTGATCCTGGTCAACGGCCGGGGGGCTGTTCCTGACTAGCTTTGTTTCACGAGCGACATTCAAATAGGAGGTACTGATGGCTAACAACGTGATTCCCGTTGGAAGCGAGCGCGCCTTGGCGCGGCGCGAAAACAATCCCTTCGTATTTCTGCAGCAGGAGATCGACCGGCTGTTCGACGGCTTCGGCCGCAATTTTCCGGCGTTCGCCGCGCCGCAGGCGATGATGCCGCGCATGGACGTCAGCGAGACCGACAAGACCGTCGAGATCTCAGCCGAACTGCCAGGCCTCGAGGCCAAGGACATTCAGCTCAATCTCGCCGACGACACGCTCACGATCCGCGGCAAGAAGAAGAGCGAGCGCGAGGAGAAGGACAAGGACTATCACCTGATCGAGCGCAGCTTCGGCGCGTTCTCGCGGTCCGTTGCATTGCCCGAGGGCGTCAAGGCGGAAGACGTCAGTGCCGAGATCGCCAAGGGCGTGCTCAAGGTCACCGTCAAGAAGCCGGCTCCCAAGCAGAGCAGGCAGATCGACATCAAGACGGCGGCGTAGCTGCCTTGCGAGGCGCGTCGCCCGTTAGGCAGCGACGCGTCCCCGAAGCAACCATCAAAGGGGATCAGCCATGTACGAGTTTCTTCAGGAGACCGTTGCGAGCAACATGACGAGATCGGTACGAAGCGTCGCTCCCGAAATGACCGTCGGCGACTTGTACCGGTTGTTCGCGAAAGACGACTATGACGCCTATCCCGTGCTCCGCGACGATATTGTGGTCGGATTCGTCACGAAGCTGGACGCCCTGAAGGTGTTCGCCTGTCCGGTAGATCACATGCTGCCACGTTACGACGATCGCATGGGAACGACGGTCGATGAGATCATGTCGTCCGATGTGATCGCGGTCGAGCCGGATACAAATCTGCAGCGCGTCCTTCAGCTAATGGTCGCGCATCGGCTCAAGAGCCTACCGGTGATCGACAAGTATCACCACCTGGTCGGGATTATTGCTCGCGAGGATGTCATGCGGGCCCTGGCGCGCTGCACGAAACGGCAGGCGCCTCCGCTGGTTCCCTGCGAGACTGTCCGATGTCTACGTTTGGTTTAGATCGGGTTCTCTCGCCTCGATCGGTCGCGCTTGTCGGCGGCAGTTCGCGTCCGTCTTCGCTCGGTCTGGCGGTACTCATGAACCTCAAGACATGCGGTTTTGCCGGCCGCATCGCCGTAGTCAATCCGAAATACACTGCGATCGATGGCGAGATTACGTCCCGGGATATCAAATCACTTCCATTCGTTCCCGACCTCGTTGCGATCACGGCGCCTGCGGCCGCGATTCCCGGAATCATATCGGACGCTGCCGCGGTCGGTGCCGCCGGTGCGGTCATCCTGTCCGCCGGCCTCGGACATGGTGCCGGCTCGCTAGCCGAGACGGTCGCGCAGACGGCGCGCCGGCACGGCATGCGCCTGATCGGGCCGAACTGTCTCGGCGTCATGGTGCCGCGCGCGAAGCTCAATGCGAGTTTTGCCGCGCATCAGCCCGCCGAAGGCTGTCTTGCCCTGATCTCGCAGTCCGGGGCCGTCGCTGCCGCGATGATCGAATGGGCGGCAGAGCGGCGGCGGCTCGGCTTCTCCGGCATCGTGTCGATCGGAGATCAGCTCGACGTCGATGTCGCCGATCTGCTCGATTATTTCGCGCAGGACGATCATACCAACGCGATCCTGCTCTACGTCGAGGCCGTCAGGGATGCGCGCAAGTTCATGTCGGCCGCGCGCGCCGCGGCACGGCTCAAGCCCCTGATTGTCGTGAAAGCGGGCCGGGTGGCGCAAGGCGCCAAGGCCGCAGCCACCCATACGGGAGCGCTCGCCGGTTCGGACGCCGTCTATGACGCGGCGTTCCGCCGGGCCGGCATGCTGCGCGTGTACGACCTTCGGGAACTGTTCGACTGCGCCGAGTTGCTTGGCCGCGGCTTCGTTCCGCGCGGCAACCGCCTGTCGATCCTGACCAATGGCGGCGGGCTCGGCATCCTCGCGATCGACCGGCTCGTTGAGCTCGGTGGCGTTCCTGCAGGCCTGACGACGGAGACGATTGCGGCGCTCGATCGGGTCCTGCCGCAAGGCTGGTCTCGTGCCAACCCCATCGATATCTCCGGCGATGCCGACGCTGCCCGCTACGTGGCCGCGCTCGGCCCGCTGCTCGAGGACGCCAACAGCGACGCCGTGCTGGTCATGAACGTGGAAACGGCTGTTGCGCCGACCGAACGGATTGCCGAAGCGGTCACGCGGTGCGTTGACGGCCGCCGAGCCAGGAACAGCGAGGTAGCCGCACTGGTGCTTGCGTCGTGGGATGGTGCCGACGCCCGCACGGCGGCGACCTTCGAGCGGGCGCGCGTCCCGCATTTCCCGACCGAGGACGATGCAGTGCGCGCCTTCATGTATCTGGTGAGATACCGCGATGCTTCCATCGCGCTGGCCGCAACGCCGCCCAGCAGCGCCTCGACGTTTGCGCCGCGGACGGCGGCGGCGAGGCACGTGATCGCGAAGGCGCTGTCCGAGAGGCGGGAATGGCTCGACCCGATCGAGATCGTCGCGCTGTTCGAGGCTTATGATATTCCGATCGTTCCGACCGTCGTGGCCCGTGATGCCGACGATGCCGTGGACAAGGCAGCGCCCTTCCTGGCGCAAGGGCTTGCCGTGGCGGTGAAGCTGTTCTCGCGCGACATCAGGCACAAGTCGGACATCGGCGGTGTCATTCTCGGCCTGCGGACTCGCGAAAGCGTCGCACAGGCCGCCAGGACGGTGCTGGCGCGCGCTCGTGCCGCGCGTCCGGATGCCGCCCTGCAGGGCGTGACGATCCAGCCGATGATCGAGCGGCGGGCGGCACGTGAGCTGATCCTTGGCATTGCCGACGATCCGACCTTCGGCCCGGTGATCGTGTTTGGCCGCGGCGGCACCGCGGTTGAGGTGATCGACGACAAGGCGTTGGCGCTGCCACCCCTCGACATGAACCTGGCGCGCGACCTCGTCGGGCGCACGCGGGTCTCGCGGTTGCTTGCCGCCTACCGCGACGTACCCGCCGTTCCGGAAGATGTCGTTCCGCGCACCCTCGTCAAGCTGGCGCAGATGGCGGCCGATATTCCCGAAGTCGCGGAGCTCGATATCAATCCGCTGCTGGCTGACGAAACCGGCGTGATGGCGCTCGACGCGCGGGTGGCGGTCCGCAAGCCGGCGCGGCTGTTCGCCGGTCAGACACGACTTGCAGTGCGGCCCTACCCGTCGCAGTGGGAGGGCGAGCTTGCTCTAAGGGATGGCTCGCGCGTCGTGGTGCGGCCGCTGCGGCCGGAAGATGAGCCCATGGTGGAGAGCTTCTTCAAGCGAGTGACCGCCGAGGATCTCAGGCTTCGCTTCTTTCAGGCGATGAAGAATTTCTCGCACGCGTTCATTGCGCGGTTGACCCAACTCGACTACGCGCGTGCGATGGCCTTTGCGGCGCTGGATCCAGCTACGGGTGCCATGGTTGGAGCGGTCCAGCTTCATTCCGACTCGCTCTATGAGAATGCCGAGTACGCTATCCTGTTGCAGTCTGATCTCAAGGGCAAAGGGCTTGGATGGGCGCTGATGCAGCTCCTGATCCGTTATGCGAAGTCGGAAGGGCTGAAGCGGCTGTCTGGCGAAGTGCTGGCCGAGAACAGCACCATGTTGAGCATGTGCCATGAGATCGGATTCACGGCGGCCACAGAGCCGACCGACCACAGGATCGTCAATGTCGTTCTCGATCTCTCCCTTCCGGTGGTGGATGCCTTGGGCGTCGACATCCTGATCCGGCAAAGTGCAATCAGAGCGGCGTGACGGCGACGACCCGGTAAGGATGCATGCCGTCCACCTCATGGACGGAGACATATTCGCCGACCCGAAAGGGCTCACTGCCGAAATGAAACCCGGCTTCATCGGCGGTGGCGCCGGCAACGTCATAGTGAAAGCGCCAGCTGTCGGCCGGTCCATGCACGAGGTGGCCGAGCTGATCGTCTTCGCCCGGCCGTTGGCGGATGACGCGGCACGCGTCGCGATGGGCTCTCCAGGTCTCGACATCGATCCGCGATGTCGTGTCGAGCGGGGCGACGATGACATAGCCGATCGCGGACGCACCCTCGGGGTGATCGTGCTCGCGGGCGCGCTCGAGCCGGACCTGCCTGAACGAGTGCGGCAACGCGGTGTTTTGCAAAGGTTTGAAGGCGGCGCGATTCATCTGAAATCTCCTGAGCACGCCCGAGGCTGCCGGGCAATCTGTCAAATCATAAGGCCACCGCTTGCCAAGCCGTTGATCTGGGTCAAGCGCATTCCGGGGCACGGTGAGGCCGGTTGCGCTGCGTCAAACACAGGCGTCTCCAGCGCCCCTAAGGTGAGTTGCAAATTGGAGTCACAATCTTGCTCAATGCCCCAGCCCTGATAGCGAATGCGGATGATCCGCGCATGCTTGCCGCATGTGGGGCCTGGAACGTTGCCAATGTCGAGGCGCTGGAGCGGCTGTGCGCGCACGCCGCGCGCACCGATATTGGCTCGATCGATGTACGGCGTGTCACCGCGCTCGACACCGTCGGGGCCTGGCTGCTTGAAAGGCTGGCCCGTGGCGGTGCAACCAGGGCAGTGCTCACCGGTGCCGACGGTCCGTACGGCGACCTGCTGGAAGAGGTGCGGGGGCTGAACCGTTCCGGCCCCGCCGAACGGAGATCGGTCAACCCCGTGCTGCAGAGGCTTGATCAGCTCGGCCGCGGCAGCAGGCGGCTGGCGACCGATTCGGCGGCATTCCTGCATATGCTCGGCGCCTTCAGCGCAGCGCTGCTTGGCATCTTCAAGCATCCGCGATCGTTCCGATTGACGTCGACCGTCTATCAGCTCGGCCGGGTGGGCTGGCAGGCGGTGCCGATCATGGTGCTGATCACGTTCCTGATCGGCGCCATCATTGCTCAGCAAGGCATCTTCCATTTCCGCCGCTTTGGCGCGGAATCCTATGTCGTGGACATGGTTGGCATCCTCGTGTTGCGCGAGATTGGCGTGCTGATCGTTGCCATCATGGTGGCCGGACGATCCGGCAGCGCCTATACGGCCGAGATCGGCGCAATGAAGATGCGCGAGGAGATCGACGCGCTCAGCACCATGGGGCTCGATCCTGTCGCAGTCCTGATCCTGCCGCGAATCCTGGCGCTGGTGGTCGCGCTGCCGATCCTTGCCTTTCTCGGCTCGCTCGCTGCGCTCTATGGCGGCGGCCTCATCGCCTGGCTCTATGGCGACATGAGCCCGGCGATCTTCATCGCACGCCTTTACGACGCGGTTTCAGTCGCTCATTTCGAGGTCGGCATCATCAAGGCACCATTCATGGCGCTCGTGATCGGGCTGGTCGCGGCCGTGGAGGGATTGAGCGTGAAGGGCAGTGCGGAGTCGCTCGGACAGCAGACGACGGCGTCCGTCGTGAAATCGATCTTCCTGGTGATCGTGCTCGACGGCCTGTTTGCGATTTTCTTCGCGTCGATCGGGATGTAGCCATGACCGACACTCCAGCCATCCATATTAGCAACCTGGTGGTCGGCTTCGGCAAGAAGATCGTCCTCGATCACCTCGACCTCGACGTGAACGACGGCGAAATTCTCGGCCTCGTGGGCGCGTCCGGGGGCGGAAAGTCGGTACTGATGCGGACATTGGTCGGCCTGCTGCCGAAGCGGAGCGGGGAGATCGATTTCGCGGGCGCCAGCGATAACGAACGCCACTGGGGTGTCCTGTTCCAGCAGGGAGCGCTGTTCTCGGCCTTGACGGCTCGGCAGAACATTCAGTTTCCGTTGCGCGAGCAGGCGCGGCTTTCACCAAGGCTGCTGGACGAAGTCGCGGATGCGAAGCTCGAGATGGTTGGCTTGACGCGCGAAGACGGCGACAAGTTTCCGTCCGAGCTTTCGGGCGGCATGACCAAGCGTGTGGCGCTGGCGCGGGCACTGGCGCTTGACCCCTCGCTCCTGTTTCTCGATGAGCCAACCTCCGGTCTCGATCCGATCGCTGCGGGCGAATTCGACGCCCTGATCCGGACGCTGCACCGGACGTTGCGCTTTACCGTGTTCATGGTGACGCACGACCTGAACAGTCTGCAGGCCATTTGCGACCGCGTCGCCGCGCTTGCCGACGGCCGGATCGCCGCAATCGGCCGGCTGTCATCGGTGCTCAAGTCCGATCATCCCTGGGTCCAGGCCTACTTTCATGGCGCCCGGGCGCAGAAGCTGGGCCTCGGCAATTAGGCAGAGAGAGACGCATATGGAAATCCGCGCGCCCTATATCGTCGTTGGTGCATTCGTGTTATCGGCGATCGTCGCCGTGTTCGGCTTCGTCTACTGGCTGAACAATGTCGGGGGGATTGGGAAACGGCAGACATATCAGCTGGTTTTCGCCGATCCGGTGCCCGGACTGCTGGTCGGGGCGGGCGTCCTCTTCAATGGCATCCGCGTCGGCGAAGTGACCGCGCTTGAGCTGGATCCGGACCGTCCGCGCGAGGTTCACGCCACGATCGCAGTCGCCGAGCGTACGCCGGTGCATAGCGATACGCGCGTCGGCCTCGATTTCCAGGGACTGACTGGTGTTCCGGTGATCGCGCTCGAAGGCGGCGATGATCCCCAGGCGCCGCCGGCGCGCGAACCGCTGGTGGCCGAAAAGGGGGCCGGGCGGAGCATGACGCAGGCCGCCCGCGATGCACTACGCCGGGTCGATGCCGTCCTGTCCGAGAACGCCGCGCCGCTGCACAGCACGATCGACAATCTCAGCACGTTCGCCGAAGGGCTCGCGCGCAACACGCCGAAGCTCGACGGTATCGTGGCCGGGCTGGAACGCATGACCGCCGGTGGTGCGCCCGCGCCGCGCAAGGTAGTGTACGACCTTCACGCGGTGGACGACTTCGGAGCGCAGCGCCATGCCAATCTGCCCGAGCAACTGGTCATGGCGGAGCCGACCGCGATCGCACGCTTGCAGACCCAGCGCTTCCTGTTTTCGCCGGATGAAGAAACTCAGGGGTTCGAAGGTGCGCAGTGGGGCGATAGTCTCCCGGTGCTGGTGCAGGCGCGGTTGCTGCAGAGCTTCGAGAATTACGACGTCGACCATGCGCCACTGCGGGCCGACAGCGGTGTAGAGGGTACGCCGCGCCTGCTGATCGACCTGCGTCGGTTCGAAATTGTGCAGGGAGCCCAACCGCGCGCGACGATCTCCCTGTCCGCGAAGATCGTCGATCGAAATGGGCGGGTAAAGGCCGCCAAGCTTCTTGAGGGATCCGAAGGGATAAACTCGCTCACACCATCCGAGGCGGCAGCCGCATTCGATCGGGCCTTCGGGTCTCTCGCAAGGGAGCTCGTGATGTGGGTTGCATCGACGGACTAGCGACCTGTGCGCAGCAGGCTGCGGCAGTGCCGCGCAATACTGACTTCCTCATTGGTCGGAATGACCAGTACGTCGACCGGACTGCCCTTCGCGGCGATGCGTTGTTCGCCCTGTACATTTGCTGCCGTATCGATGCTGACGCCGAGCCGGGAGAGGCGATCGCAGACGCGTTGCCGGATGTCCGCGGCATGCTCGCCAATGCCGCCGGTGAGCACCAGGCCGTCGAGGCCGGCAAGGATATTTGCCATCACGGCGACTTCTGCGGCGACACGAAATGTGAAGAGATCGATGGCTTCGCGGGCCTCGGGCTTTTGGCTCGCCAGTAGGGCGCGCATGTCGGCTGACAGCCCTGAGACGCCGAGCAGGCCCGAACCTTCGTACAGCAAATGTTGTACGTCATCGACCGACATCCTTTCTTCCTGCAAGAGATAAAGCAGTACGCCGGGATCTATCGTTCCACAGCGGGTCCCCATGACGAGACCGTCGAGCGGGGTCAATCCCATGGTGGTGTCGACGCTGTTGCCCTTCTGCAGGGCACAGAGGCTCGCGCCGTTGCCGAGATGCGCCACGACGACGCGCTTGTCCGCCCATTGCGGCGCGATCGCGGCGAGTTGGCTCGCGACGTATTCGAAGGAGAGGCCGTGGAAGCCGTAGCGACGGATGCCGCGCTCCTCAAAGTGCCGCGGGATGGCAAAGCGGCTGGCCGGCGGCGCCAGGCCGTGATGGAAGGCCGTGTCGAAGCAGGCGATCTGCGTCAGCTGCGGCCGCAGCGATTGCACGGCGCGGACCGGCGCCAGGCAGCGCGGCTGGTGCAGCGGCGCAAGCGGCGTCAAGGCCTCCAGCGCGGCGATAGCCTGCCCTGTGATGACGACCGGTCGATAGAACGCACGCCCGCCATGGACGATACGATGCCCGACGGCGGCGAGCTTGCCGCCGGCGAGATAGTCCTCGATCCAGGCAAATACGTCGCTGAACAGGCCGTTGTCCTCCGACGTGCCGCTCGGGCGACGCCTCTCGAACAGCTGCCTGCCCGAGGCATCGCTCATCACGATGCGCGGGACCTTCTCCTGCTCATCGAGCAAGCCCCTGCATTGCAGCTTTGGCTCGGCCGGTGCGATGTCGAACAGGCCGAACTTGATGCTGGACGAGCCGGCGTTGAGCACCAGGACGCTGTCGGACATGGACCGTCTTTCTCGCGTGTTCGCTGCCTCAGTCAACGCATTTGTGGTCTGTCGTACCGTAGGGCCAGACCCAGTCACGGATCTGCGGCATGTCCTCGCCATGCTCGCGCACGTAGCGGGTGTGCTCGGTCAGGGCGTCACGGAATCGCCGCTTGACGTGGGCTGCCGCGATGCCGAGCCCCGGCATGCGCTCGATTGCCTCGATGGCGAGATGGAAGCGGTCGAGGCCGTTCAACACTACCATGTCGAACGGGGTCGTGGTGGTGCCTTCCTCCGCGAAGCCCCGCACGTGCATTCCGTCGTGATTGGTGCGGCGGTAGGTCAAGCGATGGATCAGATAGGGATAGCCGTGATAGGCGAAGACGACAGGCTTGTCGCGGGTGAACAGGCTGTCGAAGTCGCGGTCGGACAGGCCGTGCGGATGCTGCTCCATCGGCTGCAGCGTCATCAAGTCAACCACGTTGACGACGCGGATCCTTAGTTCCGGCAGCGCCTTGCGGAGCAGGTCGACGGCGGCGAGCGTCTCCAGCGTCGGAACGTCGCCGGCGCAGGCCATCACCACGTCGGGCTCAGCATTGGGGGGCTCGGTGCCGGCCCAATCCCATATCCCGATGCCGGCTTCGCAATGGGTGATTGCCGCACGCATCGAAAGCCATTGCGGGGCAGGTTGCTTGCCCGCCACGATCACATTGATGCGGTCATAGGTGCGCAAGCAGTGATCGCCGACCCAGAGCAGGGTGTTGGCATCGGGCGGAAAGTAGACGCGGACAATGTCGGCCTTCTTGTTGGTGACGAGATCGACGAAGCCGGGATCCTGATGACTGAATCCGTTGTGGTCCTGACGCCAGACATGCGAGGTGAGGAGATAGTTCAGCGACGCGATCGGTCGTCGCCAAGGCAGCGCGCGCGAGACCTTCAGCCATTTGGCGTGCTGGTTGAACATTGAATCCACGATGTGGATGAAGGCTTCATAGCAGGAGAAGAAGCCGTGCCGGCCCGTGAGCAGATAGCCTTCGAGCCAGCCATGGCAGAGATGCTCGCTCAGGACTTCCATCACGCGGCCGTCATGGGCGAGGTGGACGTCGTAAGGCTCGATGCCTTCCATCCAGACCCGGTCGGTGGCCTCGAATACCGCGTCGAGCCGGTTCGACGCGGTTTCGTCCGGACCCATGATGCGGAAATTGCGGGCTTCCGCATTCAACTCCACGACCTCGCGCAAGAACTTGCCGAGTTCCCGCGTGGCTTCGGCGACGACCTCGCCCGGAGCGGTGACCTCGACCGCATACGCACGGAAATCCGGCAGCTTCAGCTCCCGCTTCAGGAGGCCGCCATTGGCGTGCGGGTTGGCACCCATCCGACGGGCGCCTGCGGGCGCAAGGGCTTGCAATTCAGCTACCAGCCGCCCGTTTGCATCGAACAGGCTTTCAGGCTCGTAGCTCCTCATCCAATGCTCGAGCAGCTTCAGATGCTCGGGGTTGCCGCGCGGGTTGGCGATCGGCACCTGATGTGCACGCCAGAATCCTTCGACCTTCAACCCATCGACCTCCTTTGGTCCGGTCCAGCCCTTCGGGCTGCGCAGCACGATCATCGGCCATCGCGGCCGCTTAAGGTCGCCGGGCTGCTGCCGCGCGGCTTGCTGGATTGCGCGGATGCTGCCGAGCGCAGTGTCGAGCGTGCTGGCCATCGAGCGATGCATCGCATGCGGATCGTCGCCTTCGACGAACAGCGGCTCGTAGCCGTAGCCAGTGAAGAGGCTACGGACGTCCTCGTCATCCATCCGCCCCAGCACGGTGGGATTGGCAATCTTGTAGCCATTGAGGTGCAGGATTGGCAGCACTGCGCCGTCATGCTTCGGGTTCAAGAACTTGTTGGAATGCCAGGAGGCCGCGAGCGGGCCGGTCTCTGCCTCGCCGTCGCCGACGACGCAAACGGCGATCAAATCGGGGTTGTCGAACACTGCGCCATATGCGTGAACCAACGCATAGCCGAGTTCACCGCCTTCGTGGATCGAGCCGGGTGTTTCCGGCGCGGCGTGGCTTGGAATGCCGCCGGGGAAGGAGAATTGACGGAACAGCTTGCGCAAGCCGTCCAAATCGCGCGTCACCTCCGGATAGAGCTCCGTGTAGGTTCCTTCGAGATAGGTGTTCGCGACCATGCCGGGGCCGCCATGGCCGGGACCGCAGATATAGATGACGTTGAGGTGGGAAGTGCGGATTGCACGATTGAGGTGAGCATAGATGAAGTTGAGCCCGGGCGTGGTGCCCCAATGTCCAAGCAGGCGCGGCTTGATGTGCTCCAGCTTCAGCGGCTCTCTCAGAAGCGGATTCGCGAGCAGGTAGATCTGTCCAACGGAGAGATAATTGGCGGCTCGCCAATAGCGGTCGAGCAGCACAAGATCGTCCGCCCGCGCTTGCTCGTTTGGAGTGGTCGCAGATTGCATGTCGTTCTCCCGGGATTCAAAGATGACCTCGGACGCCGCTATCGGTTCCACGTTAGAGGGCGAATGTGACGGGAATGGCTTGAGCCAGCTCAAAGATGCACGCCAATTCGAGCCGAAACCGCAACGTTGCTGCCAACGTCCATCCAATCCTGGCGTCCAAGGAACGGAAGGTTCAATCGTTCGAAAGCGGAACCGGCTCCTTCGAGGCAAGGTTTGCTCGCGCTCCCACGAGTTCCGGCGGCGGTTATCTCAGGGCCATCTCTGGAGGCCTCACGCTGACCCGCAGTAGCGCCGCGCGCCTGCCGGGGTTCTGCCAATTTCTCAGCATCATGCGGCGAGACAAAAAGAATGCCCGGCAGAGCCGGGCATTGAATATCGAGACAACCCCAGGGAGAATAGGTCACTCGTCCTAACAGCTCCATTCAAGCATGCGATGCCGGGCGACGATTTGAGCTAGCGCAATAAATAGTAGATTAGTCTTTACCAGGAGTCAGGACGAGACCGTTCCTGCTCCAGGTCACTTGGCACCATGCCATATGTCCTCAGCACGGTCATTTTCGTCCCCGGATGGCCAGTACGGACGACTGCCGCGGCACCCGCGTGGCCGAACGTCTTCCATAAATGCTTGGCGTGCTCAATCGCCGCGGCGGGGCTGGCGCATTTGGCTTGCTGGCCTGGAACGAGTTCGCCATCGGTCCGATCGTACGGCAGGGCAATGAAGTGCGCGATCTCGTCCATCGATGGCCCTTTCTCGTTCGGTCGACTTCACCCAGAAAATGATGGTTCGGAGGGGCTATCTTGATCTCCCTCGGCCCATTTCGCTTGATCCGGATCAAGGCGGAATGGCGCATTTCGTTGCTGTTGGTGGGGTCGAAAGGGAGCTTGCTTGCCATTGAGCTTCCTCCTCTCGAATATGGGCTGGCCAGGGCAATGGGAAACCTCGTGCACTTTCCGGCACCGCGTCGCGCGAACTGCGAACAGGAACAGGTGGCGTCAGGAGCGGACATTCGCCATTCCGTCCGCCAACTGTTGCTCGCAGCTTGAGGCTAGAGCCCGGCAGCGATCGCGATCCGCATCAATTCCGACATGCTGCGCACATTGGTCTTGGCCATCAGGTTGGCACGGTAGACCTCGACCGTGCGTGGGCTGATGCCAAGGTCGTGCGCAATCACCTTGTTGATCTTGCCCGCCACGAGCCCCCGCAGAACGTCACGTTCGCGCGGCGAGAGATCCACGAGGCGAGCTTCAGCCTCGCGCTTGACCGTGCCGTCGGCCGGGGCCGCGGACTGTGTCCGCAGGGCTTCGCCGATTGCGCGCAACAGCGCCTCGTCCTCGAACGGCTTTTCAATGAAGTCAACCGCACCTGCCTTCATCGCCTCGACCGCGAGTGCGACGTCTCCATGGCCAGTCATCAGAATGACCGGGCATGCGACCGCGTCGACCTTGAGTTTGCGGACCAATTCGAGGCCGCTCATGCCGGGCATACGGATATCAGATACAATGCAGTCGACTGTGCTGCCGGCGAGATGATCGAGAAAATCGGTTGCCGTCTCATAAGAGGTTACGGCAAAGCCGTTGACGTCAAGAAGAAAGGCCAGTGAGTCCCGCATAGCTGGATCATCGTCGATCACGAGAATTGTACGCCGCGTTGTCATGCTTCTTCTCCGTCCTCCGCGAACGGGAGGATGAACTGAAAAACCGTGCCGCCACCAGCGTTTGGCATCACATCGATGCGTCCGCCATGGGATTCGATGATGGTCCGGCAGATCGAGAGGCCGACGCCCATGCCATGCTCCTTGGTCGTGATAAAGGGCTGAAATAAGCGGTCGGCGATATCGGGGCTGATGCCCGGGCCGGTATCGGCGATAGTGAACGTCGCAACACCGTTAGTCTTGGTGACGCCGACGGTCAATTCGCGGCGCGGGCCCGAGGCCATCGCCTCGATCGCGTTGCGAACCAGGTTGAGCACGACCTGCTGAATCTGGATTTTATCGACGATGATCGAGGGCATGTCGCGGTCGCTGCGGATCGTCACCCGGACGCCCTGCTCCTTGGCGCCGAGCAGCGCTAGTGCGACAGCCTCTTCGAGCAGGGTTGCCGGGCTCTCCAGGGACTGTTGGGTCTCGCCCTTGGCGACAAATTCGCGCAGGCGCTTGATGATGTCGCCGGCCCGTAGGGCTTGCTGCGCGGCCCGCTCGAGCGCATCCCGAATGCGGGTAGCATCCGGTATCTCCGACGCCAGCAGCGCCTTCGCACCGCGCATGTAGTTCGTGATGGCTGACAGCGGCTGGTTGATCTCATGCGCGATTGAGGACGCCATCTCACCCATGGCGGTCAATCGCGACACATGAACCAGCTCGGACTGCAGCTCCTGCAGCCGCCGTTCTTGCGCTCGACGTTCGGTGAGATCGCGGATAAAGCCGGTGAAGAAGCGTTCTCCACGTACCTTAGCCTCGCCGACGGCGAGTTCCATCGGAAACGTCGAGCCGTCACTTCGTTCTCCGACCACGATGCGGCCGATGCCGATGATGCGCCGTTCGCCGGTCGTAAGGTATCGCTCGAGATACCGGTCGTGCTCGCCGCGATACGGCTGGGGCATCAGGCTCGAAACGTTCTTTCCGACGACTTGGTCCGCTTTCCAGCCAAACAGGCGCTCGGCTGCCGCGCTGAAGGAGCGAATAATGCCGTGGTCGTCGATGACGATCATCGCATCAGGGACCGTGTCGAGGATTGATTGCAGATGGGCCTGGCGATTTCGCGCTTGATCGCTCTCCTTCAGTAGCCGGTCACCCATAAAGCCAAGGATCGGACCGAGGACAGCAAAACAGGCGATATCGATCAGATTCGCAGGTTCAGTGACCAGGCTCCTGCCGAGGAATTTGGCGCTGATGACGAGGCAGAGCAGGGTGGTGAGGATCGCCGGACCGCGACCGCCGGCGAACGCGGCAAACAGCACGGCGGGGACAAAGATGATCGTGAACGTCCGGTCTTCGAAATAGTTATCGAGCCCCGCGCGCACCGCGAATACGAGCGCGGCCGCTGCCGCGGCAGTGCCATAGCGGTACCAGATGCGGTCGGACATATTCCCCCGGCAAAGCCCTCAGTCTGCTTGATGTTACAACGTCCGGACGGCTGGTGCTACCGGCTGCCCTGTCCAAGACAGTGGGCAGATGACCTATTTGACCCAGGCTCGCCAATGTGTGGGTTGTACCACGATGCGTTGGGCGGTCTCCGCCCTCACCCAGCCGCCCGGGATGCGGCGACAAGGAAAGACGAGCTGGTGAATGGCGTTGCCCTCGATCACGGCGAGCTCTAGGTCTCGACCGAAGGGGGCCGTCGTGACCCCCTCCCATGTTTCGCTGACGCCGGCCCCTGGGCGCTGTGGAGCGTCCCGTCCTGGCACGTCAGGCGGCCTTCTGAGTAGCCTCGTCGACACTGCCGGTCTTTCGTGCAAACAGATTCAGCTCGATCGTACCCAGCGAACGCGCGGTTTCGATCGCGTACGTCGCGTCGCTCGCGCTACGCGCCGTGACGCCCTTGGCCCAATCCTGCAACGCCGTGATCTTCTCGGCGACCGAGGCTGTGGAATTGAACCTGCGGAAGAGCTCCCAGGCCTCGTTTGATTCGACCTGGATCTGCTCGAACCAGTGCCGGTTCGCTTCAATCAGCTTCTCCGCGAATTCCGACTGGACGGTCATCGCGCGCTTTGCGTAGCCCTGGATGGCGTCGGAGACGGGACGGACTTCGTTTCGCTCTGTCATGTTCAAAATCCTTCGTAGGGGGAGGCCTTGCTTCCCATATGGGCGGCGCTTGTGTGTTGACATGCGTCAACTCGATGGCTTCCAGCCTGCACCGATCCTGGCGATCAATCTAGCTCCGCTTGGGATCGACGACTGCGTCGGTTCGCAGGTTGATGAAGTGGATGCCGTCACAGGCGGCGCAGGAGATCGAGTACAGATTGTCAGCCAGAGACTCGGACGCCTCACCGGGAAGCAGAGCTTGGACGCGATCACCGGTGGTTGGACACGAGAAGATAATCGGGCGCCAAGCCCTTCGGTCTGCCATTTGCACAATCCTGACGGAACAACATCTTCCAGCCGCACGCGTCGTGCCGCATTGACGCACGTCAAAATTCCGGAAGAACGGTCGAGACGGCGCCGACAGCCTAGAACGGGCGGCGGCGACGGGGCCGGACAGGGCTTGACTTGGCCGGCTGGCTTAGCGAAGGCCGCTTTGCCTGCAACATCATCCGGACGAAGGCCACGACAGCGATCGCGAGCGCGCCAATCGAGGCGAGCAGGTTCTGCAACATGATTCGGTTCTCCTGACCGACTGGCAACATCTTCGATCACCGGCTGTGGCGCCTTGATTCCCGTCAAGTGCAGCCATTGAGGGAGATCAAGACGAATGGGCCGGTCATGTGTGAGCTTGCTGCAAGTGTCGAAGGGAGAGCGGCAATGCGCGCACATCAGATCATGGCGAGACATCTCGTCACTGTTGGAACCGAAACATCCATTATCGAAGCCGCCAAGCTGATGATGGATCACCATATCAGCGGCCTGCCGGTGGTCGATGCGGCTGGAAGATTGGTCGGGATCCTGTCGGAGAGCGACTTTCTGCGACGAAGCGAGATCGATACGCAGCGCCGTCGTAGCGGCTGGTTCAAGTTTCTTCTCGGCCCCGGCTACGCAGCCGCGGACTTTGTCCACGAGCGCGGGCGGAAGGTCGGAGAGATCATGTCGTGCGACCCCGTCACCGTGACGGAAGAAACGCCTTTGCCTGACCTGGTCGATCTCATGGAGAAGAAGGGCATCAAGCGGCTGCCGGTGATGCGCGACGGGCGCCTCGTTGGCCTCGTGACGCGGGCGGACCTGCTGCGTACTGTCGCGTCCATCGCGCACCAGATCCCGGATCCCACGGCGGACGACAACCATATCCACGATCGCATCGTGCGGGTGCTCGACGGTGCAAACTGGTGTCCGCTCGGGCTGCAGGTCTCGGTGCGCGACGGCGTGGTGCACCTTCGTGGGGTCATCATGGACGAACGGGCGAGGCGGGCGGCGATCGTCGCCGCGGAGAATGCTGTTGGCGTCAAGGAAGTGCACGATCATCTGTGCTACGTCGATACCTATTCCGGCTTCTATATCCAATCCGCGGAAGACGAGCGAGCAGCTGCCGCCAAAGCGGACGAGGCCGCAGAATGATCGTTCGCCCAGCAATCATACTGACGCCGTTGATCGCGACCGCAGTGGTCAGCGCCGATGTCGTGGGATTCGCCGCAACGTTGCTTGTGATCTGTGCGATCGTTGGTTTCGCGATTGCTGCCGCTGGATGGACCGTCAACGGCAAGACGACGTCAATACCGGCGGTCCAGCCCTCATCCGCAGACTGGAAATCTCGCCACAAATAGTACCTCGTCCGGTCCGGTTGTCGTTCCTGGTCACGTGAGCCGCACGTCGCGAAATGCGCGTGGTCCGCGCGGTCGAGATCGTTCAAGCTCTGCTCGCCTTGCAATACAGAGCAAGCCGTTGCGACAGATCAATACGGGCGCCTCGCACTGATGGCAGCGTCAGCAACGGGAATCAGCCCATGCGAGGGTGCCATGCCATCATTCGATGTTCGCTTCATCAAAACCGTTTGCGACGACACCGGCCACGAGCATCGCGCCTGCCAGGCAGTGTTCAAGGTCGACGCTGCCTCGCTTTCCGCGGCCGCACAGCTGGCCGAGGCCGACTTCTGTAGGCAGAAGGGTGTCCGCGACTGGACGATCTTTGCCGATTCCATGGAGCTTCGAACGCCGCCGGCTTTGCCGTCGGCCTGGGGCGGCTAGCGCCCCTTGGGCGGCCGTCGCGATCGATTGCCGCGCTATCGCGTGCTTGATCGGTATCAAATCGACAATCGGGTCCTTCGGCTAGAGATGGAGAGCCAAAAGGGGGTGAGAAATGATCGACCGATCAGCTGGCAATAGCTCGCCGCAGTTCAAGAATCTTCTCGCGCGCTTGCGAGCGTTTCTTGCGCGTCGACACGAATTCGATCTGTTGACCGCTAGGGAGATCGACGAGATCGCGCACGAGCTGAATCTGCCGACGTCGGACCTTCGTGCGCTTGCCCGCGAGCAAGGTTCGCCGGAGTTGCTCAGCAAGCGTCTCGAGCATGCAGGGTTGTCCGAGCAGACGCTCGCGTCGTCCCATTGCGATGTGTTGCGTGATCTGCAGCGAGTGTGCGGTCTATGCCGTGAGAAGGCTCGCTGCGCCGCGGATCTCGCGCGGGAAAGGCGGGCCAGTCCGGCACGATACTGTCCGAATGAACTAACCCTGACGGCGCTGAGCCGCGGCGCCAGCGGCGCTCGGCATGGCGCAGGAATTGATGCCGATCAAGTAGCTGGCGGCGAGATTGTAGTCTCCATGACGCCACCGCATCCAAAGAAAGCTTCCACATGACAAGTCCATCTTCCGTTTCAAAGTCGATGACGATGGGCGAAGCCGGCTTGACGTCTTCACTTGCGGTTTTTGCCTTCGTTAGCTTTCTGGGCGCGGCGATGGGGCACGATGCGGCGTTCAGTTTTCACGCGTCGCTTGCTTGTGCCGCCAGCCTGATCTCCGTGGTCATGATCGGCAATCGCTACCTTGACCGTCCTGCAGAATTGCCACCGGCGGAGATCGGCGGGCGCCCCAACTACAACCTTGGCCCGATCAAGTTCGCGTCCGCCATGGCGATGTTCTGGGGCATCGCGGGTTTCACTGTGGGTCTGATCATCGCCATGCAGCTGGCCTGGCCGGCGCTTAATTTCGATCTGCCCTGGACGACATTCGGCCGCCTGCGGCCGCTGCATACGTCGGCCGTGATCTTCGCGTTCGGCGGCAACGTCCTGATCGCAACGTCGTTTTATGTCGTGCAAAAGACCTGCCGCACTCGCCTTGCAGGCGACCTGTCGCCCTGGTTCGTCGTGGTCGGCTACAACTTCTTCATCCTGGTCGCCGGCACCGGCTACCTGCTCGGCGTGACCCAGTCGAAGGAATACGCCGAGCCGGAATGGTACGCCGACTTCTGGCTGACGATCGTCTGGGTGACGTATCTGCTCGTGTTCCTGATGACGCTGGTGAGGCGCAAGGAGCCGCATATCTTCGTCGCCAACTGGTTCTACCTGGCGTTCATCATCACGATCGCGGTGCTGCATCTCGGCAACAATCCCGCGCTGCCGGTTTCCTTCCTCGGCTCGAAGTCCTACATCGCCTGGGGCGGTGTGCAGGATGCGATGTTCCAGTGGTGGTACGGCCACAATGCGGTCGGGTTCTTCCTGACCGCCGGCTTCCTGGCGATCATGTACTACTTCATTCCGAAGCGGGCGGAGCGTCCGGTCTATTCATACCGGCTTTCGATCATCCATTTCTGGGCGTTGATCTTCCTCTACATTTGGGCCGGCCCGCATCATCTGCACTACACGGCGCTGCCGGACTGGGCGCAGACGCTCGGCATGACGTTCTCGATCATGCTCTGGATGCCGTCCTGGGGCGGCATGATCAACGGCCTGATGACGCTGTCGGGAGCGTGGGACAAGCTGCGCACCGATCCCGTGCTGCGCATGATGGTGGTGTCGGTCGCCTTCTACGGCATGTCGACCTTCGAAGGCCCGATGATGTCGATCAAGGTGGTCAACTCGTTGAGCCACTATACCGACTGGACCATCGGCCATGTGCATTCCGGCGCGTTGGGCTGGGTCGGATTCGTCTCCTTCGGCGCGCTCTACTGCCTGATCCCCTGGCTGTGGAATCGCCAGCTCTACAGCCTGAAGCTGGTCAACTGGCACTTCTGGATCTCAACCATCGGCATCGTGCTCTACATTTCCGCGATGTGGGTGTCGGGAATCCTGCAAGGCCTGATGTGGCGTGCCTACACCTCGCTCGGCTTCCTCGAATACTCCTTCATCGAATCCGTCGAGGCCATGCACCCCTTCTACATCATTCGCGCAGCGGGCGGCGCGCTGTTCCTGGTCGGCGCCCTGATCATGGCCTTCAATCTCTGGATGACGGTCAATGCTGGCCAGGCCAGCGAAATCGAGGGCGCCGGCGCTCTCCAGCCTGCCGAATAGGTCACGCAATGTCCATCTGGAATCGACACAAGATCTTTGAGAAGAACTCTATCATCCTGATCGCCGGCATTCTCGTCGTCATTGCGATCGGCGGGCTGGTCGAGATCACGCCGCTGTTCTATCTGAAGAGCACGATCGAGGCGGTCGACGGCGTGCGGCCCTATACGCCGCTCGAGCTCGCCGGCCGCAACATCTATGTCCGCGAGGGCTGCTATCTCTGCCACTCGCAGATGATCCGCCCGTTGCGTGACGAGGTCGAGCGCTATGGCCACTATTCGCTGGCGGCCGAGAGCATGTACGACCATCCATTCCAGTGGGGCTCCAAGCGCACCGGACCGGATCTTGCGCGGGTCGGCGGCAAGTACTCCGATGATTGGCACGTCACTCACCTGATCAATCCGCGCTCGATCGTTCCGCAGTCGGTGATGCCCGGGTACCCGTCGCTCGCGAAGACGGAACTCGATCCGTCCGACGTCGCGGCTCATCTGCGGACGAATCGCGCGGTCGGCGTACCCTATACCGACGAGCAAATCGCCAACGCGGTCGCCGATCTCAAAGCGCAGGTCGATCCCGACAGCCCCGGCTCCGATCCGTTTCAGAAGCGCTATCCGAAGGCCCTGGTCCGCAACTTCGACGGCAAGGCCGGCAATCCGACCGAGCTCGACGCCCTGATCGCCTATCTTCAGATGCTCGGCACGCTCGTCGACTTCAAGCTCTACAACGAAAAAGCCAATCTGCGCTGAGGGCACGAGCATGAAAGCGATCATTCACGTCGAGAATTTCGCATCAAGCCTGGTCGGCACGCTCTGGACGCCGATCTTCGTTGGAATCTTCATCGCCATCGTCGCCTACGCACTGTGGCCCCGCAACAAATCTCTCTTCGACGCCGCAGCCCGGATGCCGCTGCGGGAGGACTGACCGATCATGAGCGAGCATAATGAGATCGACCGCGTTTCCGGCCGCAGCACGACCGGTCATGACTGGGACGGCATCAAGGAACTGAACACGCCGCTGCCGCGGTGGTGGGTCCTGACTTTCTATGCAACGATCGTCTGGGCGATCGGTTACTGGGTCGTCTATCCGGCCTGGCCGCTGGTCTCGGGCTACACCACCGGTCTGTTCCAGTATTCCACCCGCGCCAGTGTCGCGACCGACCTGGCCGATCTCGAGAAGCTGCGTGGCGAGAAGATGGCGGTGCTCGGCAATGCGTCGCTGGCCGACATCGAGAAGGATCCTGCTCTGCTGGCGCTGGCGCGCGCCCGCGGCAAGACCGTGTTCGCCGACAATTGCGCGCCCTGCCACGGCAGCGGCGGCGCGGGTGCAAAGGGCTATCCGAACCTGAACGACGACGACTGGCTGTGGGGCGGCTCGCTTGACCAGATCATGCAGACGATCCAGTTCGGCGCGCGCTCCGGACACGCAAAGACCCATGAAGGCCAGATGCTCGCATTCGGCCGCGACGGCGTCCTCAAGAAGGACGAGATCGTGACCGTCGCCAACTATGTGCGCTCGCTTTCCGGCCTTTCCACCGCGCCGAAGTTCGATGCCGCCGCCGGCAAGAAGCTATTCACCGAAAACTGCACCAGCTGCCACGGCGACAACGGCAAGGGCAACCCGGAGCTCGGCGCGCCGAACCTGACCGACCAGATCTGGCTCTATGGCTCCGACGAGGGGGCGCTGGTCGAGACGATCACCAACGGCCGCGCCGGCGTGATGCCGGCCTGGGTCGGCCGTCTGGATCCGGTCACCGTCAAGGCGCTGGCGGTCTATGTGCACTCATTAGGCGGCGGCAAATAGCTGCCGCCGCGAGGCCGTCCGGGATCATTGACCGAGGTCAAACCCGGACCTGGTGCAGGGATGTAGGTTTCAACCAGCCTCATTCGAGCAACCCATGAACAAGCCCGTGCCGCCTGCTGAACTCATGACCGACGAAGACGGGCCGCTCTACGCGCCTCGCAAGAAGGTGTACCCGCAGAGCGTATCCGGCCGGTTCCGCTCGATCAAGTGGCGGCTGATGGCCGTCTGCCTCGGCGTCTACTATCTGCTGCCCTTCGTACGCTGGCATCGGGGTCTCGGCGCGCCCGACCAGGCGGTCCTGATCGACTTCCCAAACCGACGCTTCTATTTCTTCTTCATCGAGCTGTGGCCGCAGGAAATCTACTACTTCACTGGCCTTCTGGTGCTCGCGGCGTTCGCCCTGTTCCTGATGAATGCGCTCGGTGGCCGGATCTGGTGCGGCTATCTCTGCCCGCAGACGGTCTGGACGGATCTTTTCTATGCGGTCGAGCGGCTGGTAGAAGGTGACCGCCGCGCCCAGATGAAGGCCGATGCGGGCCCGATGACCGTAAACCGCGCCGGTCGCCGTGCGTTGAAGCACGCGATCTGGCTGATGATCGCTTGGTGGACCGGTGGCGCCTGGGTGCTCTATTTCGCCGATGCGCCGACCCTGGTGCGTGACCTTGCGACCTTTCAGGCGCCGGCGATCGCTTATGTCTGGATCGCGATGCTGACCGCATCGACCTATCTGCTGGCCGGCTATGTGCGCGAGCAGGTCTGCGTCTATATGTGCCCTTGGCCGCGGATCCAGGCCGCGCTGACCGACGAATGGGCGCTCAACGTCACTTACAAATACGATCGTGGTGAGCCGCGTTGCTCCGTGAAGAAGGCGTTCGACATTCGCTCGCTCGGCGAGAAGGCCGGCGATTGCATCGATTGCAACCAGTGCGTTGCCGTATGCCCGACCGGGATCGACATTCGCGATGGTGCGCAGCTTGGCTGCATCCAGTGCGGCCTGTGCATCGATGCCTGTGACGCCGTCATGACCAAGGTCAGCCGCAAGGCCGGTTTGATCGGATACGATAACGATATCAACGTTCAGCGGCGCGTCGCCGGCAAGCAGGAGATTTTCAAGCCCGTTCGCGCCCGTACCGTCGTCTACGCCAGCCTGATCACCGTAGTCTGCGCCGTGATGCTTTACGCGTTGATGTCGCGAACCCTGCTCGACGTCAACGTGCTGCACGACCGCAATCCGATCGCGGTGCGTCTCAGCGACGGCGCGATCCGCAATGGATACACACTGCGCTTCCTCAACAAGCGCGGTTTTGATCGTGTGATCGCGATCGATGTCGATGGACCCGCCGAAGCGAAGCTACACGTCATCGGTTCGGACTCCGTGACGCCAGATCGGCCGATGATCGTTCTTGCGCGTGACACCACCACCGAACTGCGCGTGCTGGTGACGACGCCGTTCGATGAAAAAGCGGAAAAGTCGGTGCCGGTCACATTCCGCGTCACTGATATCGGTCTCGGAGAGGTCGCCTCCGCGACCGACCACTTCGTCCTTCCCTAAGCACGGAATTTCATCATGGCAGTCTCAAGTCAAGCCGCGCGACCTATCACCGGACGTTTCGTCCTGGTCACGACGGTCGCGTTCTTTGCCGTCGTCATCAGCGTGAACATGGTCATGATGCGCCTTGCCATTACGACTCTTCCGGGCACCGAGGTCGACAGCGCATACAGCGCCAGCCTCGCCTATCAGCGCGAGATCGACGCGGCCAGACAGCAGAACGAGCGCGACTGGCGGGTCCGGGCGCATATCGACCGGCGGCCTGACGGCAGCGCTGCAATCGCGCTGGAGGCGCGTGACCACGCCGGAGCGCCGCTGACGGGACTGAGTTTCCTCGCTCGGCTCGAGCGGCCGATCGATCATCGCGCAGACCGGGCGATCGAGATCACCGAGGCCGAGGGTGGGAGCTATAGCGGCCGCGCCGAGGGCGTCGCCGCGGGGCAGTGGGACCTCGTCATAGAGGGCGACGCTGACGGCGGCCGCATGTTCCTGTCGAAGAATCGAATCCTGCTGAACTGAAGGTGGATCCTATGCAGGCGGATATCGACTTCTCTCACTATCTGAAGACCACGGGCGTCGGGCTCATCCATCTCGATCTCGCAGTCGAAGGCATCAATTGTGCGGGCTGCATGGCCAAGATCGAGCGCAATTTGTCAACCATACCGGACGTCACCTCGGCCCGCGTGAACCTGACGAACAGTCGCCTTGCACTGGAATGGAAGGCGGGTGCTCTTGACCCGGCGCTGTTCGTAAGCCGTCTCGCGGAGCTCGGCTACAAGGCCTATCCCTTCGAGCGGAATGATGCCGAAACCCAGGAAGCCCGGCGTGCGCAAGCCCTGTTGCGCCGATTGGGTGTCGCCGCCTTTGCGGCGATGAACGTCATGATGCTGTCGGTCCCGGTATGGTCCGGCAACGTCTCCGACATGCTGCCGGAGCAGCGCGACTTCTTCCACTGGCTGTCGGCGCTGATCGTGCTGCCGGCGGCCGCTTACTCGGCGCAGCCCTTCTTCTCGTCGGCGTTGTCAGCGCTGCGGGCGCGCGGCGTCAACATGGACGTGCCGATCAGCATCGGCATCGTGCTCGCGCTGGCGACCTCGGTGATCGAGACCGTAAACCACGCCGAACATGCCTATTTCGATGCCGCGATCATGCTGATCGCGTTTCTGCTTGCCGGTCGTTATCTCGACCAGAACATGCGGCGGCGCACTCGCGCCTTTGCCGGCAACCTGGCTGCCCTCAAGGCGGAGACGGCGACGAAGTTCGTCGGTCCGACCGAGATCAAAACAGTCCCGGCAGCCGCGATCCGCGCCGGCGACATCGTTCTGCTGCGGCCCGGAGAGCGCTGCGCGGTCGATGGCAATGTGATCGAGGGCCGCTCGGAGGTCGATCAGAGCCTGATCACGGGCGAAACCTTACCGGCGATAGCCACGCCCGGCACTGCGGTGTTCGCCGGCACTCTGGTCCGTTCAGGCACATTGCGCATCCGCGCGTCCGCGGCTTCGGGCGGCACGTTGCTCGACGAAATATCCCGGCTGCTCGATCACGCGCTGCAGGCGCGCTCGCGCTATCTGCGTCTGGCGGAGCGGGCCTCGAGGCTCTATGCCCCGGTCGTGCACGCGACCGCGTTGCTCACGATGCTCGGCTGGCTGGCCTATGGCGCGAGTTTTCATGACTCGATCGTGACGGCGATTGCGGTCCTGATCATCACCTGTCCCTGCGCGCTGGGGCTTGCCATTCCGGCCGTGCAGACCGTTGCATCCGGGGCGCTGTTCAGCTCGGGCGTGCTGCTCAACGCCGGCGATGCGATCGAACGGATCGCCGAGATCGACCGGGTGATCTTCGACAAGACCGGCACGCTGACGCTGCCTGAGCTCGATGTCGCCAATCTCGGGGACGTCCCGGACGATGTCGTGAAGCTTGCGGGCCGGCTGGCCCTCTCAAGCCGTCATCCGGTCGCCGCGGCGGTCGCGCGCAAGGCGGGCGCGGCTTCGTCGCTTCCGGACATTCAGGAAGAGCCTGGCCAGGGCGTACACGGCTTTCGTGATGGGCGTCCGATCCGGCTGGGCCGCCCGTCATTTTGCGGTGCCGACGACCTCGCCAACGAGATTCTGCGCCGCGATCCGGAGGCGTCCGTCGTCGCATTCAGTCACGGCGAGAGCAGGTATGCGTTCGCGGTTCGCCAGCGGCTGCGGCCGGACGCGGCGGAGGTGATCGCAGCATTGACCCGCATGGGCATCGCCGTCGAGATCGTGTCCGGGGATCGCGAGCCAGCGGTCCGGCATGCGGCAAGGATGCTGGGCGTGCATGAATGGCGTGCGGAGGTCTCTCCGGTCGACAAGATCGAGCGGATCGAGGAGCTGGCGCGCCAGGGCTGCAAGGTACTGATGGTCGGCGACGGCTTGAATGACGCGCCGGCTTTGGCCGCGGCGCACGCCTCGATGTCGCCCGTTACCGCCACCCACATGAGCCAGGCAGTCGCCGATGCTGTCTTCCTGGGTGAGCGGCTCACGCCGGTCGTGGTCGCGGTTAAGGTGTCCCGCAAGGCGTTGCGGCTGATGCGGCAGAATCTCTGGCTTGCCGTCGTCTACAATGTGTTGGCGGTGCCGATCGCGATCGCCGGCCTGGTCACGCCGCTGATCGCGGCGGCGGCGATGTCGGGTTCGTCGGTGATCGTGATGCTCAATGCGCTGAGGGCGCGTGCGAGGGAGACGGTCTGATGGAGGTTCTAGTCATATTGGTGCCGCTGGCTCTCGCACTTGGCTTTGCCGGCCTGCTCGGCTTTCTCTGGTCACTCAAGAGCGGACAATATGAGGACCTCGATGGCGCGGCCTGGCGCGCCATCGCCGACGACGAGCCGGCCAGCGATCAGGGCCGATCCAAGTAGTGAAAATAAAGCAGTGAGATCGCCGATGCGATGGTCAGCGCCGTACAGGCAAGCGCCAGCATCAGTGTCCAGTCCGTCCGCCGCGATTGCGGCACCCGCGACCGCAGGAGCAGGACCGAGACCAGCCGGTTGATGTCACCAAACCGCGCCATTGTCAGCAGCAGCATATCGGCAGCACGTCAGGCCGCCAGTAGCGCCAGTGTGTTGCCGACACGGTAACGGGTTGCATCGTCGCGGCGTCCAGCCACCCCTCGGTGTGGCGGATGCAGGGGACGCCGCGCGGCTGACGTTCGCCATCAATCATTGCAAGTTCGATCACGCAACCGAATGGCGCCGACGCGATGTCGCGCCATCCCAAAAGGGGGAGCCGGCGAAACCATGATGTGAATGTGTGGCGCACGCAAGATCGCCTCCGGTCGATGTTCAGCTTTGTCGCACGTGTAGCAGTTCACGCGATTGACGTGGCTCAAAGTCTGCGGTGCGGACGGCGAGGGGGCCGTTGACGCAGCACAATCCACCAAGCGGGAGAGCTGCATTCTTGAGGTGCCCACGGCAAAGGAAATCCGGAGCAAACGCCACGGAGCGCTACCGGCCGGGTTGACGCAGATCAACTCAAGACCCGCGGCGACGCGATTAACTCTCATCGCGCAGTATCGTGCCAGATTTCGCTGACAGCCGCTGAACAAGGAAGACGTCCATGGCGACGATGCAGAGGTTAACGGGTTATCGGGGCCCAGCACTGTTCTCCTACGGCTTTCGGCCGTTCTTTCTGTTCGGCGCCATCTACGCCGGCGCAATCGTTCCATTGTGGATGGCGGTGTTCGTTGGGGATGTCAGCCTTCCAACCGCGTTCGCGCCACGGGACTGGCACGTGCATGAGATGCTGTTCGGTTACGTGGGTGCGGTGATAGCAGGCTTCCTGCTCACCGCCGTTCCGAACTGGACAGGACGCCTCCCAATTCAGGGCGGCCCGCTCGTCGCTCTGTTCGCCATCTGGCTTGCCGGAAGACTGACAGCGACATTCTCAGGCATCATCGGCTGGCAAATCGCGCTTGCGATCGACGCAGCGTTCTTGCTCTCGCTCGCAGCCGTTGCCGCGCGCGAGATCATCGCTGGTCGAAAGTGGGGCAATCTGAAACTGGTGGGCATCGTGTCGCTGCTTGCGACGACCAACATCGCTTTCCATGTGGAGGCACATTTCAGCGGTGTCGCGGACTATTCAGCGCGGGCGGGTATTGCGCTCGTCGTTACGCTGGTCTGTGTGATCGGGGGGCGGATCGTTCCGAGCTTCACGCGCAACTGGCTCTCGCGTCAGAGGCCGGGTCGGCTGCCTGTTCCCTTCGGTCGGTTCGACGCGGCGACGATAGTTGCCGGTGCGTGCGCCATGGGTGCATGGGCGGTGGTTCCCTCCGGTCGCGCGGTCGCGGGTGCCTTGGGATTTGCTGGGGGGCTCCACATCATCCGCCTTGCTCGCTGGGCGGGCCATCGAACGATATCGGACCGGCTCGTCCTGATCCTCCACGTTGCCTACGCGTTCGTGCCTGTCGGGTTTTTCCTGGCGGCGCTATCTTCGCTAGACCTCGTCGCCCCCAGCGCCGGCATCCATGCCTGGACCGGTGGTGCGATCGGTTCGATGACGATCGCAGTGATGACGCGAGCGTCGCTCGGCCATACGGGGCAGGAGCTCTCGGCATCCACTGCCACTCAGGCCGTCTACGCCTCGATCATCATCGCAGCGCTTGCGAGGATATGCGCGGCCGTCGATCCGACCTATTCGATTCCGTTATTGGTGATCGCGGGTGTCGCATGGACGGGTGCATTTCTGGGATTCGCGCTGGCCTATGCTCCGGCCCTGTGTCGTGCACGCAGGTTCTGAGTCCACCGGCTGTCGAAAGCTCACTATGGGCGCGGAGGAGGCAGTGATGAAGAATGCGGTTGGAAGGGACTACGGTCCAGTTGCAAAGACACTGCACTGGCTGAGCGTTCTCTTCGTCGCACTCGCATGGGCCTTGGGAACGTTCGGAGAGGAATTGTCCGAGGGATCAACGCGGGCGACCGGACTGATCGCGCATGTTTGGACCGGTCTTATCGTACTGTTGCTGGTCGCGGTGCGGATACCGTGGCGCGTTGCAAATCCGCCACCGAAGTCCAGTCCTACCGAATTCGGCAAATGGCTGATCGAATGGACGGATCCGGCAGCGCGGACTATGCACTACGTCCTTTACGTCTTGTTGGCGGCTGTACCGCTTGTTGGGATCGCATTTCTCTTCGCGCGAGGACATTCGCTCTCGCTGTTTGGATTTCTGGAGATCCCGTCACCGTGGAGTGCCGACCGAGCGCTCGCACGGAAACTAAAGGAAGTTCACGAAGTTCTCGGCAACCTGCTCGTTATCCTGGCGCTGTTTCACATGATGGCGGCACTGCTGCATCATTGGGTTTTTGGAGACAATACGTTGAAGCGGATGCTTCTGCACTTTCGCAGTCGGAACGCGCATTGATTTCAGAGGGAGACCGGCTCGAAGGCGTTTCGAGCTGTCGGAGCGACCGGGCGATTGTTCCCCGCAAGGAACAAGGTGTACTGCACGACTTGGCGGTAGTAGTGCCGGCTGCACTCAGGGCGCGCTCAAATCGAAACTGAAGTTTCGACGTGTTCAACCTTCTTGATCGTTCTTACCGTCAATAGGCGAAGTAGCCGTGCGTGCCCGGTTGCAGGACGGATCAAGGCTTGACTCGGTGCCGTTCCGCTTCAGCCTCTTGCTCCAGTCGCAGAATATGCGCTCTTAAGGCATCGAAGGTCTCTTCGGCGGCGTCGCTAAATAGTTGATCTTTGTGATCGGTTAGGGCAGAAGCGACCTCCGCCCAATCTTGGGGCAATAGAGCCTTGAAGGCTGCCGGGAAGAAATCGCGGTAAGCTGGTATCGCCTGAAAGTCCCCCGATTGGTTCAGATTTCGACGTACGCAATGATTGATGTCGCCTCCTCGCCGGTGCTGATAGTGAGAAGACGCGAGGTGGTGAGCGCGAAAGTAATAGCGGTAAAGTTGATCGATTTCATTTCGAAATCCGTTCGTAAGTGATTGATCTTCCTTCTTTGCTCCATCCGCTCTTTAGAGGCCAAGTCATTGAAATGATTGGGATTGCAATAGGCCTCTTAATCAGCGGCCCGGTCCGAATCAGTTATGCAGCAAGCTTAGGAAGCTCCTGTTCAATCAATCGCAATAATCGGGTGTTGCGCCTCCCCGCAACCAAAGTCCGGACCAACCGGTTCCGATAAAATGGCCCGCATTCGCGGGCCATTTTTTGTTTTGGAGGACAATCGGGCCTCGTGTCGTCGACTGATTGGGCGCAGATCGCGTCGCTTCCGCAACGCGGGGCCGCTCCCTAGACGATGAAATGGAATTCGTGCCACGCACTCCAGCTGATGCCATCGCTGGCGCGAACCCAGAGGTCGTCAGGGACGGTGCCGCCCTGGAACGTCGTGCTGGCAATTTGAGCCGCGCTGACGTTGATGGCGGTGCCGGTGGGCTGCGCAGTACCGCCAATGCTCCAGTGGCCGCTGCTTGCCGACGGCGTCGAATCCCAGAATTGGTACTGTGCCATGCTGTCGCCGTCGGCATCCGTGACTGAAAACAGGCTCAATGCGGCCACGCTCTGATTGGCCGTGGCGTGGAAGTCGGACGCCGTCACGACGGGAGCGCTGTCAACCGGCGCGGTGACGTGAAATTCCTTCCACGCCCCCCAGGCAAAGCCGTCGTAAGCCCTCACCCAGAGATCGTCCGAGCCCGAGCCGCTTTGAAAGCTTGTGCTCGAAAGCTGAGCTGCCGTGACATCGATGGCGGCATTGGTGCCTTGGGCGACTCCCCCGACCACCCAGTGCCCGCTGCTCGCATCCGCCGTCGAATCCCACACCTGATAATTCGTGATGGTGTCGGCAACGATACGATCACCCAGTACGCCTTCTGGGACACCGGAGGAAACGGCCATTGGGTTGTGAACGGTGTGGCCCAGGCCGCCAACACTGAGATCGATGTGAGCGCGGCGAACCTGTCACAGGTGAGCTACGTGTTCGGCCCCGGTGGCTCGCCATCGGATACGCTCTGGGTTAAGGCCAATGACGGCAGCATGTGGAGTTCCTGGAAGAGCTTCACGGCCACTGCAACCAACCAGGCGCCAACGGTCTCGGTCTCGAACGTAACGACGGTCTCGGGGCAGGTCTTCGCGGCTTCGAGCCTGGTCAGCGCGACGGACGCGGACGGCGATACCATAACGAAATATGCGTTGTGGGATTCCAACACGAACGGGCGCTGGAACGTCAACGGAGTGAACCAGTCTGCTAATACGGAGATCGACGTCACTCCGGCACAACTTGCCCTGACGACCTATCAGGCCGGCTCCGGCACCGACCAGCTCTCGATCCGGGCCTATGATGGCAGTGCGTGGGGTGCCTGGCAGCCTTTCAACGTAACGGGAGAGAGCCCGAGCAGCGCCACCATCGCAGCGGGCGCCACCCTGGAATTGACGGGGGCTTCGAACGCCGCCGTGACGTTCCTGGGCAGCACCGGGACGCTGAAGCTCGACAATTCCGCGAGCTTCACCGGAACTGTCGCCGGGATGACCGGTTCGGACACGATCGATTTCGCGAATATCAATTTCGCGACCGTTCAGACGCCGACCTTCAGCGGTGACAGCACGCACGGAACGCTCACGGTGACGGACGGCACGGTCACCGCCACCATTGCGCTGCTGGGCAACTACATGGCTTCCACATTCACGGCCTCGAGCGACGGCCATGGCGGTACCTCGGTTGTCGATCCGCCGGCAATGCAGGTCAGTCAGCTTGCGCAGCCGCAGCATGCGTAAGCGCTTGAGATAGGGCGGCTGTGGAGGGCCTGTCGCGGGCCCTTCGCAACCAAAATCGCTCAACAGGCAAAGATGAAAAGGCCCGCCTCCTGGCGGGCCATTTTCTTGTCTTGCAACGCTTCGGCGATGCCGCGCAACACCGAACGCCTGGTTGCCCAGCGCCTGATCACGGCGACGAGCTGCTGCAAGTCACCTCTGTCGCCAGGTCGTCTACATTCGGGTCGGCCGCGGCCGTGGCCCAGGCGAGCTCGACCAGGGTCACGATCCGCCGGCCGGCACCGTCGAGCTGGCAGACGATCAGGCCCTGTTCCTCGATGTAGGTGAGAAGATGCCGGGCGCGGCGCAGCGAATGCGTGCCGTAGGCGCGAGCGATCGCGGCATCGCTCGGGCAAGGCCAGCCCTCCTTCGCGGCGCGGGCAATCATCATGAAGACGCCCTGCATGTCCTCGGGCAGCAGGGCCGCACGCAGCGAGACATCTTGCCAGGCGTCGTCCTCCGCCATCTCGGTGCCGAGCCCGGCGCGGGCGCGCGTCAGCATCCGGCGGAAATCGGTCAGCTCCGGCACAACGGCACCGAGACCCTCGATCCGGCAGCGGACCACGAACTCCTGATAGAGCACGCCGATGGCGCGGAAGCCGGCGTCGGGCTCGGCGAGGATGGCGCGCAGGATACGGTCCAGCCGCTCACGCCGCTCGGCCAATTGCTCGGCGCTCGGCGGTGGCTCCGCAGCTTCGGGATCTGGCTCCAGTGCCGGCTGTTTGGCGGCCATCAACTGGCTGAGCAGGTCCGGCGACGGCGCCCGGCGCTGCGGCCGCACCGTTTCCGGCGGCGGAGCGGCCAGGATGATCGCGCGTGCGTCCTCCAGTGCCGCTTCAGGCAGCGGCATCAGCCGCGGCGCCGCGTTGCGCGGCTGGGTGTCGGTCGGACCGATGCGCAAGCCCAGCGGACGGCGGGACAGCGCAGGTCCCAGCGCCATGAATTGCCCGCGCTCGAGGTCGCGGAAGGCTTCCGCCTGCCGGCGTTCCATGCCGAGCAGGTCGGCGGCGCGCGCCATGTCGATATCGAGAAAGGTGCGGCCCATCAGGAAGTTCGACGCTTCGGCCGCGACATTCTTGGCGAGCTTCGCCAGCCGCTGGGTTGCGATGATCCCGGCAAGCCCGCGCTTGCGGCCGCGGCACATCAAATTGGTCATCGCGCCGAGCGAGAGCTTGCGCGCCTCGTCGGACACCTCGCCCGCGACCGCCGGCGCGAACAGCTGCGCCTCGTCCACCACCACCAGCATCGGATACCAGTGATCGCGGGCGACGTCGAACAGCCCGCCGAGGAAGGCCGCGGCGCGCCGCATCTGGTTCTCCGCGTCGAGCCCCTCGAGATTGAGCACCGTGGAGACGCGATGGATGCGCACGCGCTCGCCGGCGACCTGCAGGCTGCGCTCGGTGTGGTCCTCGGCGTCGATAACGAGGTGGCCGAATCGCTCGGCCAGGGTGACGAAATCACCTTCGGGATCGATAATGGTCTGCTGCACCCAGGGGGCGCTCTGTTCCAATAGTCGGCGCAGCAGATGGGATTTGCCGGAACCCGAATTGCCCTGCACCAGGAGGCGTGTCGCCAATAGCTCCTCGAGGTCGATGGCCGCCGAAGCGCCGGCCGTCGTTTGTCCCATCTCGATCGCTACGGTCATGTCCCGACTCAAATTGTCCTTGCGGAGAGGCGGCTTAACAAGCTGATCGCGCCGCGTCGAGCGAACCGCACCATCATCCCCAGGCTCGGCCGGAAGGCGGACAATGCTGATGCTCGCCAGACGAGATGGAGATTGATCCAGCCACTACAACGTGTTTAGCTTGCGTGTCCGATGTAGATTTTTTCGAACAAGTTCCTTCAGCTGCGCGATCCGGCCCGGTTCGGACCTGCTCTCATTCAATCAGCCCGTCGAACTCGATGTCTGAGTTCAACTACGACGCATTCATTTCCTACCGCCGGTCCGACGGGATTGCCGTTGCACGGTGGCTCAGGCGCACGCTTGTCGGCTTTCGCCTTCCCGCAGTGCTGCGCGGCGCCTATGCGAAGAAGCTGCGCGTCTATCTCGACACGGCCTATGAGCGCGGCACCAGCGACTTCTACCAGCAAAGCATCAAGCCGGCGCTGCTCTCCTCGCGATACCTGATCGTGGTGGCGACGCCCGATGCGATGCGGCGGCCGGGCGGCGCCGAAGACTGGATCGAGCGCGAGATCAGGGACTTCGCCGCTGGTCCTGGCGCCGGCAATGTCATCGTGGCCAGGGGCGCAGGCGACTTCGACGGCCCGCTGCCCGGAGGCTTGAAGGAAACCTTCCCGAACATCGAGATCGTCGATCTGAGAGGCGCGGGACCATTGTGGTTCCTGAGCTTCTCGCGGGTGGTCCGCCTGAGCGCGGAAAAGCTGAAGATCGTCGCGCCCCTGCTCAATATACCGCCCGAGGAGATGCCCCGGCTCCGGCAGGAAGAGGAGAAGCGGCAGCAGACGCAGTTGGGCGCGGTCGCGGGCGCAACCCTGGGAACGCTTGTCGCCGTTGGTGGTCTTAGCGTGCTGGCCTTGATCAATCAGTACAAGGCCATCCGCGCCAACGATGACAGCATGTTTGCGGCTTCCAGCATGATTGGCGAGGCGGCCAATCTGAGAGCCGACGATGCCGACACCTTGCGGACACGCCGGCTCATCATCGGCCGCGGTTGCGATCTGCTCGACAAGGCGGATCAAGGGACAGCGAGCGATCCTCCGATCAACGGGATCGTGACCTGTCGGCTCGAGCGCGGCGCCCACCGTGAAGCGCTTCACGAAGACAAGGAGGCGCGGAAGGAATTCGGCGACGCCATCGAGCGCGCGGCGCTCAGTCATCGGGGCCGCGCACGCGTCGACTCAGCGCTGGCGCTCCTGCAGGCCCAGCAGGCCTATGCCGAATATCTGGTGCGGCAAAAGGACATGGATGGCGCCGGACGCGTTTTTGCCGATCTGCTCGATGACAGCAGGCGGCTCGGCAAGGAGCATGATGGGCGCGCCCAGTTCATCCGGTTCGAGGCCGAGGCGCTGGGCCAGACGGGCGATCTGCACGTCGCCGCAAATCGCCACCAGGAGGCGGCGGACAGCTACGACGCAGGTGCCGACGCGTTGAAGCGCTTGCTCGACGCTCGCAAGTCCGATGGTCGTACCGAGGATTATCAGATCGTCGGATGGCGGGTACGCCTGTTCCGGCTGGCGGGTCAGCAATATGCCGCGCTGGACCGGCTCGATCCCGCGGCCGAGCAGTTCAAGCTTGCGGTCGGTGCCGGCTCATCCGGTGACGGCAAGCCCGCGGACGCATCTGTCGCGTACGAGGTGGCGATCGCGCAGGCATACCTTGTCCTGGTTGAGCGCAAGCGCGGAAATGCCGCCGCTGCCGCAGATGCCAAACAGGCGGCCCTCAACACCATCGACGCGGTCGCCGGCTCCAAGGCGGGGGCCGGCCTCAAGCAGCGTGCCGCCGATCTCAAGCGCTGGATCGAGCAGCAGGGAAGCTGACGATGGATATCCCCGGCAGCGCGCGCCTTGTCACCGCAATGCTGGCATCGTTTGTGGTGAGCGCGACAGTGCTCGGTGGCGCCGGATATTCAGCGTCGCGTATCCTGGTCGCGCCGCAGCGAGACGTCTTCCGGGCCGCGGCGTTCGACATGGAGCTGGCACACGGCTGGTGGTGCGAACAAGACGACACTGAGTTCGTCTGCTCCCCGCCCGGCAAGCCTCCCCGTGCGGCAATCGCGATCATCGCCATGAAGGAACGCAACGAGCAGGACAATCTGCTGGCCTACGAAGACCATCTGAAGCAGCGGCAACGGATCGGCGACGAAGGCACGGGCAAGCTGTCCGACATCCGGTTTGTAAAGCGCAACGTGATCGGTTCGCACCAATGGGTCGAGGCGCTGCATTCCGGCTCCGAACTGGCAAACTTCGACACCTACTATCTCGCCACGAATACATCCGAGCTCGGCATTCTCGTCACCTTGTCGGTCCACAAGGATTACGCCGATGAGTATGTTGCCGAGCTCAAGCAGATGATTGAGACGCTCAAGATCTATCAAAAGTGAGACGTTCCCGGACACATGCCGAAATACCCGCGCCCGGTGTGGCGTGCGCTTTGGCAAATACCGTCGTGAACCACGCCGGGAATTCTCTATCTCTGGGCGGCGAGGCTACGCAAGACGCCGGTGCGTCCGCCGGTTGCAACGGCCCAGCCGCTGTGCGTTCGTCCTAGCGCAACACGCGTTCGCGCTCTCGCGGTGACGCCGATGTGATCGGCGTCGCTATTCTTGTGCCGGATACCTCCGTCCCGTTTGCCGGAGATGTCCCGTCGCGCAAACCTCGGCATAGTCCGCGCACAAAAGAAACGTGCGAGGAAACATGACTGAGAGCACCGTCGATACACTTGCGCCGTCGGTCGCGGCGCCTGGCGCAGTGTCGCCGCGAAAAGTGTTTTGGGCGACCTGGTTCGGCTGGATGCTCGATGGCTTCGATTCCTCGATGTATGCCTACATCCTGGTCGGCGCGTTGAGCGAATTGCTGCCGGCCAGCGGCATCGAGCCGAGCAAGGCCAATATCGGCATCTATGGCGGGCTGTTGTTCTCGATCTTCATGCTGGGCTGGGCCTGCTCGATGATCTGGGGCTGGGCTGCGGACCGTTACGGACGGGTCCGGATCATGTGCTGGACGGTGCTGGTCTACTCGCTGTTCACGGCGCTGTGCGGGCTTGCGACCGGTATCGTGATGTTCGCATTGTTTCGCTTTGTTGCCGGCTTCGGCATCGGCGGCGAATGGGCCGCGGGCACGCCGCTGCTGCAGGAATCCGTGCCGGAGAATACGCGGGTGCGGCTCGCCGGATGGCTGCACACGGCAACGCCGACCGGGCTGTTCCTCGCCGCCGCCGTGACGCTTGCGATCGGCAGCACGCTCGGCTGGCGCGGCATGTTCCTGCTCGGCATTCTGCCGGCGCTGCTGATCGCGTATCTGCGCAGCAACATTCCTGAACCCGAGCGCAGCGCCGCGCGCGAGCAGCCGTCGGTCGCGGCCTTGTTTGCCGGCGATCAGGCGCGCACCACCTGGGCCGCGGCGCTGATGATGGCCTGCATCATCTTCGGCCTGTGGTCGTCGAACTTCTGGGCCCCGACCGTGATCTCGACCAAGCTGGTCGCCGCGGGCGCGACGCCGGCGCACGCGCAGGAGATGGGCGCGGTGGCCGGGCTGATCACCAATGTCGGCACGCTGATCGGCTGCCTGCTGGTGCCATGGCTCACCACCTGGCTCGGCAGCCGGCGTCGCACCGCGGTGTTGTTCTTTATCGGCGGGCTGATCTCCGTCGTGGTCTGCTATGAAGTCGCGATCGAATGGCTCGACAGCCTGACGCTGTTCATGGTGCTGCTGCCGGTGCTCGGCTTCTTCACCAACGGCGTGTTCGGCCTGTTCACGATCTGGCTGCCGGAGATGTTTCCGTCAGCGCTGCGCGGCTCGGGCTCCGGCTTCGCCTTCAGCATGGGCCGCGTGCTCGGCGCCGCCGGCCCGACCCTGATCGGCGCGCTCGCCGCCCGCACCGGCAGCTTCCCGCTGGCGATTTCGATGCTGTCGCTGATCTATGTGGTCGGCCTGCCGCTGATCGCCCTGGCGCCGGAGACGGCCGGCAAGCCGCTGGCGAAATAGCAGGCTACTTTGCGCGTTGCGCGCGGCTTCGGCCGCGCGCCGTCGCGCATCAAGCGGGGCCTTACTCCGCCGGCTTCGCGGTCACCGGCGCCTGCGCGGCCGCAGGTACCTTCGCGGGCGCCTTCTCGACCTTCTTCGACCAGGAGCGGTAGTAGGCGAGTGCGGTCATCAGCACGATGCCGACAATGCTGACCGCGATCTGCATCCAGATGCTGCCGGAGACTTCGACCAGCACCACATGCGCGATGACCGCGAGGAAAACGCCGGTGCAGAACACTTCGAGCGACTGCTGGCCGCATTTCAGTATCGGCTGGAACACCGGCCATTCATATCCGGGCCATTCGCGCGGCAGGAAGCGCGTGACGAAGAAGGCCAACACGATGAAGTGCAGGACGCGATAGGGCGCGAGGTTGGTCTTGTCGTTCGGATTGAACGCGTCATAGAGCCAGGCCGGCATTGCCTGTCCGAGTTCCGGGAAGCGGCCCGCCAAGGTCATGACCAGCGCGAACAGCAGATAGGCGCCGCCGACCCAAAGGAAGGCGCGCGAGCGGATGAACGTGATCGATTCGCTGGCGCCGCCGAGCGCGAACCAGCCGCCGAACACGAACAGGAACTGCCAGCAGAACGGATTGAAATACCATGAGCCGGACGGATAGGCCGGCAGGTTCCAGCCGAATTGCCGCGCCGCGAGATAGAGCAGGAACGAGGCCAGCAGCGTCAGATTGAGCTTGCGCAGCATCGCCCACAGCACCAGCGGATAGCACAGCATCAGCGCGATATAGAGCGGCAGCACGTCCATGTTGACCGGCTTGAACGCCAGGATCAGGCCCTGATAAAGCGTCTCGGCCGGATTGTGCATGAAGCCCGCGACGTTGAATTCATTCTGCAGGTTGGGGTCGTGATAGCGCTGGGAGAGATAGCCGATTTCGGCGATGTAGATCACGAACAGCAGGACATGCGCGACATAGATCTGCCAGGCGCGCTTGATCAGGCGGGTGGCGCCGATCACGGTGCCGCGCTCGAGCATCATGCGCGCATAGACGAAGGAGGCGGTGTAGCCGGAGATGAACACGAACAGATCGGCCGCGTCGCTGAAGCCGAAATTCTTCTGCGTGATCCAGTTCACCGCGTTGTTCGGAATGTGATCGAGATAGATCGCCCAGTTGGCGAAACCGCGCAGCAGATCCAGGCGATAGTCGCGGCCACGCGGCGGCAGGACAGCCTTGACGTCCATCGGTTCGCTCCCATCCCAGTGCCCGCGTGTCCGGTCGCGGGTCGCCCACGACGTCATACTAGAGCAGGATTTCGACGGTTGTGTATTGGTTTTCCGGAAAGGGATTACTTCGACAGCCGGCCAAACATCGATGAATTTGGATCAAATCGTTCGCGCCACGAACCGCTCGCCGGCGAATGGTGCGTAGGATGAGCAGAGCGACGCGAAACCCATCACTCCATGCCAGCCTGACGAATGATGGATTTCGCTTCGCTCTACCCATCCTACGAGAGCCTACGAGAACCGGCCGTACGCCGGCGCGGATAACGCTGCACGAACCCGTTATGCAGCGTGGTGAACAGCGCCTTGCCCTTCTTCACCAGATCGTATTTGCGGCCGTAAAGCAGCCAGACCGCGGTGAGATGGCACATCCCGCCCATCATCAGCGACATCGCGGTGTAGGGATCGAGATTGCGGCGATAGGTGCCGGCGCGGCTCGCCTGCCTGATCAGCTGCACATAGCGCAGCGCGTATCTGTCGACCGCCTTTTTGATCCGCGGCTCGGCGGCAAGCACGCTCGGCCAGATCTCGAGGAAGAACACCCGGCCCCAACTCGGGTTGTCCTTGATGTACTGGAAGTTGGTGAGGAAGATGATGCGGAGCTGCTCGACGGGGTCGCCACCCTTGACCAGCAGCGGCTCGGTCTTCTGATATAGCGCCTCGAAATTGCCCTCGGGCACATCGAGCACCAGCGCGCGCTTGTCCTCGAAATAATCATAGATGCTGGAGAGCGGCACTTTCGCCGCGGCGGCGACCTCGGTGAGCGAGGTGCCGTCGATGCCTTTTTCGCCGAACAGCTTGGTGGCTGCCGTGAGGATCTGCTCGCGCCGGTCGCGGCTGCGTTGCTGCTTGAGCTTGAGTGTCGTCCCCGAAGCCACTTTCGTCTCCTCGCGTCCGGGAAAAACAGTAAGGCAGCGGGACCGGAACACAAGCGCTATTGCAACGAGATACAGCGTAGGATTGCCATCACACCGGCGTGTTCCGCCGTTCATGGCGACGGAATGCATCGCGGGCAATGATCTGGCGCATGATCTCGGAGGTGCCGTCCAGAATGCGGACCACCCGCGTTTCCCGCCAGATGCGTTCGATCGGCAGGTCCCTGGAATAACCGGCACCGCCGAACAGCTGCATGGTGGTGTCGGCAACGCACTGCACCATGTCGGCGCCGGTATATTTGGAGAGCGCCGCCGCGGCGGTGCGGGCGGCGGCATCGCCCTGGTCGTAACGCCAGGCTGCCTCATAGGCGACAAGCCGCGCGGCATGCAGCGAACTCGCCATGTCGGCGATCTGCCACTCGAGGCCCTGATGATCGCGCAGCTTGCGTCCGAACGCCTCGCGCTCCGAGACATGGTCGAGCGCGTAGTCCAGCAACTGGCTCGCCGCGCCGACGCAATAGGCGCCCCAATGGGTGCGCCCGGCATCCAGGCACCGCATCGCGATGGCGAATCCTTCGCCCTCCTGTCCCAGCAGATTCTCGCGCGGAACACGGCAATCCTCGAAGATCACTTCGGCGTGCTGCGAGCCGCGTCCGGCGGCCATCTCGACCAGGCGGCCGATGGCAAGGCCCGGCGTCTTTGCGTCGACTACAAAGGCCGCGATGCCCTTGGCGCCGGCTGACGGATCGAGCGTGGCGAACACCGTGAAAACGCCGGCTGTGGGCGCATTGGTGATGTAGGTCTTGCGGCCGTCGAGCACGTAATGATCGCCGTCCCGCCGCGCCCGGGTCTGGATCCGGGCGGCATCGGATCCGGCATTCGGCTCGGTCAGCGCGAACGCGCCGATCAGCCGTCCGCTGGCGAGCTCCGGCAGCCATCGGTCGCGAACCGCCGGCTGGGCGTAGAACTCGATCGCCTTCGAGCCGATGTGAACGTTGACCCCGCTCAGATAGTAGAAGGCGGTGTGGGCCTTCGCGAGCTCCTCGATCGCGATGCAGCTGCCCAGCATCGAGAGGCCGAGGCCGCCGAATTGCTTCGGCGTGTTGGTGCCGAACAATCCCATCCTGCGCAGGCCGGCCATGGCGCTGTCCGGCACCTCGCCGGTCGCCTCGATCGCGGCATCGTGCGGCTGCAGCTCGCTGCGCACGAATTCGCGCACCCGGCCTTGCAGAACGCGGAGATCGTCGGGAAGCTCAAAATGCATGGCGCGGCCAAAAGTCGAATAATCTTCGAAAAATGTTGCGACGCCTCCCGGCAGATGTCAAGGTTTTGCGGAAGTTCCCAAGGGCAAGACCGGCAAGATCGCGCTGCGCAAGTCACTTGAAGCTTGCTGAAGATTCTGGCCGAGCTTTCGCCCGCTGCCTCTATCGCCGCAACTTTGTCCACTTGTTGAGGGACAAAACCAAGAGTTGTGGATTTGCAACCTGTCGCTCGGGGCAAAAAATGACACCACGTTCGTTTCGACCCAACTATTCCGCACGGCTCTTTCTCGCCGCAGCCCTTACGATCGGGATTGCCTCGCCGGTATCCGCACAACAGGCCACCGGCACCACGCTGGCCCGCGTGCTCGTGCTCGGCACCGGCGGCACCATCGCGGGCCAGGCCAGCGCCCGCGCCGGCAACGCCTATGATTCAGGCAAGGTCAGTGCGGCCAACCTGATCGCGGCGATCCCAGGCATCGACAAGCTTTCCCAGATCTCGGCCGAGCAGATCTCGTCGATCGGCTCGCAGGACATGAACGACAACGTGTGGTTCGACCTCGTCAAGCGCATCCGCGCGGCCGTCGACAACAAGGAGGTCGACGGTGTCGTGATCACCCATGGCACCGACACGATGGAGGAGACCGCGTTCTTCCTGCAGAACGTGCTCGACACCGACGTGCCGATCGTGCTGGTTGGATCGATGCGGCCCTCGACCGCGATCGGCGCTGATGGCCCGGCCAATCTTTACGAGGCGATGCGGGTCGCCTCTGCCCCGGAATCCCGCGGCCGCGGTGTGCTCGTGGTGCTCAACGACACCATCCATGCCGCGCGCTGGGTGCAGAAGACCAACACCACCAGCGTCGAGACTTTCCGTTCGCCCGATGCCGGGCCGGTCGGCTATGTCGACACCGGCTCGCTGCGCTTTCTGCAGCCGGCCGCTCCAGCCAGAGGCGCCAAGCTGAAATTGCCGGATGCGCCGCCCTTGCCGCGGGTCGACATCATCTATTCGCACGCCAACATGGACGCCGCTGAGGTCGAGGATGCGGTCAAGCGCGGCGCCAAGGGCATCGTGCTGGCCGGCGTCGGCGACGGCAATTCATCGAAGGGCGCGATCGATGCGCTGGCCGCCGCGGCGAAGCAGGGCGTCGTGGTGGTGCGTTCGAGCCGGGTCGGTTCAGGTTTCGTCAACCGCAACGTCGAGGTCGAGGATGACAAGCTCGGCTTTGCGGTCTCGCTCGATCTCAACCCGCAGAAGGCGCGCGTGTTGCTCGAGCTCCTGATCGCGAACGGCATCACCGAGCCGTCGGCGGTTCAGCAGGCCTTCGCGCGGTAGACCGCCGGTTTTGAGGCGCCGCCGGCGAGCCTCGGCTCCGGTAGCGTCTGCGTCGTCTTATTCGCCGCGCGCCGCGCCGCGAGCAGCATGGCGCGCGCTTCCGCGATGCGCGACATCACGGTAGTGACGGGAATGCCGGTGACTTCGGCGATCTCCTTGTAGGAGAGATCGATCATTTCGCGCAGGGCGATGACTTCGCGGAGCGGCGCGGGCAGGTCGGCAACCAGTTGCCGGATTGTTGCGCTGTCGCGCCGTTCTGGCGCTACATTCTCGCCGGCTAGTTCTTGGCCGAGTTTCTCCAGGCAGACGGCTTTGAGGATCGCGAGCAGCCACGGCCTGATGGCCGGGCCGCGTAGGCCGTCGAACCGGCGCAGTGCGCGCCGATAGCATTCCTGCACGGCCAGTTCGGCGTCCGCCTCGGTTCGCATCAACACCTGGGCGAACGCATAGGCATCGTCGAGACACGGCAGCGCCGCGTCGCGAAACTGCTGCGCCGTCTTGTTCCCGGCTTTCGCACTTCGCATCATAGGGTTGCATCTCGTGAATAGCTTTACCGGCAATCGGCGCAGTGGTATCAGGCTCCGCGCCGGAGTCGTGGACCGTCGCGCCAAGCGTAGGGACAGGAACGACGTGCGCACACGACATGCGCGCGGCGGGCAGCAAGCGAGCGATCGTGTCAGCCTTGATCGATCGGGCGTTCGGAGCACGGATCATGTCCGAGACACAGGTGCCCAACCGGTTCTCGATCTTCCATCATGGGCTGGCGAAAGGGCCGGCCTATGAGGCATGGCGCGAAGGGATTTGCCGCGGCTTCTGCCGGCTCGACGTCGGACCGACCGACGACAACCACATCGACTGCCACAATGAGTTCACGCTGCTGCATACGGTCGCCATCGCGACGCCGCGCGGCGGCTCGGCCCGCTTCGCCCGCACCCGCGCGCTTCTGAATGACGGCTGCGACGATCTTGTCCTGATCTTTGCGACGCGCGGCACGGTGCAGGTCACGCAAGCAGGCAAGGCGATCGAGCTTCAGCGCGGCCAGATGTGCCTCACCGAAATGAATATCGTCGGCACCGCCGATCTCACCCGGTCGGGCAGCTTTACGACGACGCGGTTTCCGCGGCGCTTGCTGCTCCAGATCGCACCCTCGGCGGAGACGCAGCTGGCGCGGGTGCTCGGGCGCGAGCCGGCCTTGGGCGCGATGATCGAGCGCTATTCCGCGCTCTGCACCGAGCTTGCCGGCGATCTCGACGCGCCCGGCCAGCAGGCGGCGGCGCATCATCTCGCCGACCTGGTCGGTCTCGTTCTCGGCAACAGCGCCGAGACGAAGGAACTGGCGGCACGCGACGGCGTGGCGAAGGCGCGGCTCGATCTGATGAAGGCCGATGTCCTGAAGAATCTCGACAATTGCAAGCTCACGATCGAGGCCGTAGCAAAGGCGAATGCGCTCAGCACCCGCCAGGCGCAGCGCCTGTTCGCGTCGGAAGGGACGACGTTCTCGGAGTTCGTCCTCGATCAGCGTTTGCTGCTGGCGCGGCGGTTGCTGCTGCACGAAGAGGGCGCCGGCCGCAAGGTCAGCGACATCGCCTATACGGTCGGCTTCAACGACCTCTCATATTTCCACCGCGCGTTCCGCCGGAAGTTCGGCGTAGCACCGGTGGAGATGCAGATGGAACTGGGGCGGCGGCATTGAACACCGCTTGTCGCTGACGTAGATCAGGAAACCGGCTTCATCCCAATGAGGGCGCTGCCAATGCCTCTGTGGACCTGCGAACAATGCGGCGCGCAATTTCCTGAAGCCGCGACGCCACCGCTGGCTTGCCCGATCTGCGAGGACGAGCGGCAATATGTGAACTGGAAGGGGCAGGCGTGGCTGACGCGCGCGGAACTCGCAGAGCGGCACAGACTTGTCTGGCGCGACGATCTCGGCCTCGTCGGGATCGCGCTCGAGCCGTCCTTTGCGATCGGGCAGCGCGCGCTGCTGGTGCCGGATCGCGGCGGCTGCGTGATGTGGGACTGCGTGCCGCTGGCGACCGCGGAGGCGATCGCGAATGTCAGGTCGTTCGGCGGGCTGAAGGCGATCGCGATCTCGCATCCGCATTATTATGGCGCTGTCGCCGACTGGAGCGCGGCGTTCGACAATGCCCCGGTCTATCTGCACGGCGACGACGCGCAATGGGTGACGCGGCCCTATCCGTCGATCGTGCCGTGGCAGGGCGACAGCCATCGCATCTCCGACGACATCCAGCTGGTGCGTGGCGGCGGGCATTTCGCCGGCGCCACCATGCTGCATTGGCGCAACGGCGCCGACGGGCGCGGTGCGCTCCTGACCGGCGATATCGCGATGGTGGCGATGGACCGCCGCTCGGTCAGCTTCATGTATTCCTACCCGAACTATATCCCGCTCAATGCATCAGCGGTCCGCCGCGTCGCGCGCGCAGTCGAGCCGCTGGCCTATGATCGGATCTACGGCGCCTGGTGGGGCAAGAATATCGCCTTCGATGCCAAGGCGGCGTTCGACCGTTCGGTGCAGCGCTATATCGCGGCGATCTCGGACTGACGGTTCCGGCCGCGTTCGAAATCTTGCCACGCGGCGCGATCGCGCTATATCAGGGCTTTCCCGCCACTTACCCTTTGTCCGAGTTTCCGCATGACCACAATCACCGCTGCCGAATCCCAGCCGTTCCAGGCCGAGGTTGCCGAATTGCTGCACCTGATGGTGCATTCGGTCTATTCCGAGACCGATATCTTCCTGCGCGAGTTGATCTCGAACGCGTCGGATGCCTGCGACAAGCTGCGCTACGAGGCGATCGCCGATCCGTCCCTGATCACGGACGGCACGCCGCCGGAGATCAGGATCGTCCCGAACAAGGCGGCCAACACGCTTGCCGTGGTCGATACCGGCATCGGCATGGAGCGTCAGGAGCTGATCGACAATCTCGGCACCATCGCGCGCTCCGGCACCAGATCGTTCCTGTCGAAGCTCACCGAGGCCAAGGACGGCGCCAATCTGATCGGCCAGTTCGGCGTCGGCTTCTATGCCGCCTTCATGGTCGCCGAGAAGATCGTCGTCACCAGCCGCCGTGCGGGCTCGGACGAGGTTTGGGTGTGGTCGTCGGAAGGCGGCAGCGGCTTCGAGATCGCCCCGGCGAGCGAGGAGGCCGCGAGCCGCGTCGCGCGCGGCACCGAGATCGTGCTGCATCTGAAAAAGGACGCCGCCAAATATCTCGAGGCCTACGAGATCGAGCGCATCGTCCGCGAATATTCCGACAACATCCAGTTTCCGATCCTGCTGGTGCCGGAAGAGGGCGAGCCGCGCCAGATCAACTCGGCGAGCGCGCTGTGGCAGCGCTCGAAATCCGAGCTCAAGCCGGAGGATTACGCGCAGGCCTACAAGCAGATCGCCGGCGCGTTCGACGAGCCGGCGATGACGCTGCATTACCGCGCCGAGGGCCGGCAGTCCTACGCCGTGCTGCTGTTCGCGCCGTCGCAAAAGCCGTTCGACCTGTTCCAGGTCGAGCGCAAGGGCAAGGTCAAGCTCTACGTCCGCCGCGTCTTCATCGCCGACGATGCCGAGCTGCTGCCGGCTTACCTGCGCTTCATTCGCGGCGTGATCGACAGCGAGGATCTGCCGCTCAACATCTCGCGCGAGATGCTGCAGAACAATCCGCAGCTCGCGCAGATCCGCAAGGCCGTCACCGGCCGCGTGATCGGCGAATTGGAGACGCTCGGCGAGAAGGAGCCGGAGATCTTTGCAAAGATCTGGGACGCGTTCGGCCCGGTGATCAAGGAAGGCCTGTGGGAGGACTTCGAGCGGCGCGACAAGCTCCTGGCGCTGGCGCGCTTCACCACGACGTCGGGCGAGAACCGCTCGCTGAAGCAGGTTGTCGACGACTTCAAGCCGAACCAGACCGAGATCTATTATCTGGTCGGCGACAGCGTCGAGCGGCTGAAGTCGAATCCGAAGCTGGAATCGGCGCGCGCCCGCGGCATCGAGGTGCTGCTCTTGACCGATCCGGTCGATGCGTTCTGGACCTCGGCGCCACTCGATTTCGGAGGCAAGCCGCTGAAGTCGCTGAGCCAGGGCGATGTCGATTTCGGCCTGATCCCGCTGGCCGACGACAAGGACGACAAGAAGGACGAACCCGCGGCCGACGCCGCGACCACGATCGCCGTGATCAAGGATGCGCTCGGCGAGCGCGTTTCCGACGTCCGCGCCTCGCAGCGGCTGACCGCGAGCGCGTCGTGCCTCGTCGCCGGCGGCGATGCGCGCGACCGCGCGCTGGAGCGGCTGCTCGCCCAGCAGAACCGCGGTGCGATCACAAAGCCGGTGCTCGAGATCAATTTGCGCCACCCGCTGGTCGCGGCGCTCGCGATCGATACCGCGCAGGCGAAAGACCTGTCGCTGCTGCTGTTCGAGCAGGCGCAGATCCTCGACGGCGAGCTGCCCGACGACCCCGCCGCCTTCGCTGGCCGCATGAACCAGCTCGTGCTGCGCGGATTGGGGAAGTAGCAGCCAGATCGTAGCGAGCTCTCTGTTCTGTCATCCCCGCGCGAAGGCTTCGCCTTTGTCGCTGGAGGAGCGCGGAGCGCGTCTCGAAAGATGCACGGCCACAGTCGGGCCGTCGTGCTTCGAGACGGCCGCTGCGCGGCCTCCTCAGCATGACGGACTGGTGAAAATGGCAAGCTGACCGCGCCGGCCCGGCCCTTGACAGGCGATGGCTCATTGATGTTATGTTATAACATAACATCAAACGAATGCCCCATGTCCCGCCGCCGCCCATCCCTCCAGCAACTGTTTGATCTCGATGCAAAAACTCCCCGTCACCATCTTGTCCGGCTTCCTCGGGGCTGGAAAGACCACTTTGCTGAACCACGTCCTGAACAACCGTCGCGGCCTGAAGATTGCGGTGATTGTGAACGACATGAGCGAGGTGAACATCGACGCCGACCTCGTTCGCGATGGCGGTGCGAACCTGTCCCGGACTGACGAGAAACTGGTCGAGATGAGCAATGGCTGCATCTGCTGCACCTTGCGCGACGATCTGTTGAAGGAGGTGCGCGCGCTCGCCGAGAGCGGCCGCTTCGATTATCTGCTGATCGAATCGACCGGCATTTCCGAGCCGCTGCCGGTCGCCGCGACCTTCGAGTTTCGCGATGAAGCTGGCCAGAGCCTCTCCGACGTCGCACGCCTCGACACCATGGTCACGGTGGTCGACGCCGCCAATCTGTTGAAGGACTACGCCTCGACCGACTTCCTCAGCCAGCGCGGCGAAGCGCTCGACGGCGACAAGCGCACGCTGGTCGATTTGCTGGTCGAGCAGATCGAGTTTGCCGATGTCGTGGTGCTGAACAAGATCGACGCCGCGGCGCCAGCGCAGCGTGAGGCCGCCCGCACCATCGTGCGCGCGCTCAATCCCGAGGCCGACCTCGTCGAGGCGAACTTTGCAAGAGTTCCGTTCGACCGCGTGCTCGACACCGGCCGGTTCGCCCATGAGCGGGCGCAGCAGCATCCGCTCTGGCACAAGGAGCTCTACGGTTTTGCCGGGCATGTGCCGGAGACCGAGGAATACGGCATCGCGAGCTTCGTCTACCGCGCGCGGCGTCCGTTCGATCCGCTGCGCTTCCACGCCTTCCTGCGCGAGAGCTGGCAAGGCGTGATCCGCGCCAAGGGCCACTTCTGGATCGCAACGCGCCCGGACTGGTGCGGCGAGTTAAGCCAGGCCGGCGCGATCGTCCGCACCGAAGGACTCGGTTCGTGGTGGGCGGCGATCCCGCGCGAGCACTGGCCGGATCATCCGGACTGGCGGCTGATGATGCAGCGGAGCTGGAACGATCTCTACGGCGATCGCCGGCAGGAGCTGGTCTTCATCGGCTCCGGCATGAACGAGGACGACATCCGCCGTCGGCTCGATGCCTGCCTCGTCACCGGCAGACCGGGCATGGACCCGCAGGCCTGGGCCGGGCTGCGCGATCCGTTTCCGCCGTGGAGCAGGGCAGGCGAGGCGGCGTGAGGCGGAGCTATGCTTCTCTATCTCCGTCATCCTGAGAGCCTGCGCAGCAGGCGTCTCGAAGGATGCACGGCCCGGCTGGTGGCCGTCGATCCTTCGAGACGCGCTGCGCGCTCCTCAGGGTGACGGTGAAGGCGCGGCTCCGAGGAAAACCCGATCCCAACCGGCTGCGTATCTGCTAGAGAGTCTTGTAGAGGCGGAAACGGCGCGGCGTTGCGATGACTGGCGGCAGCGAGATCTTTTACGGCGGCATTCCGGTGTTTCGCGGCTTCGCGAAGCTGATGGACCCCGCGCTGTATGCGCCGTTGCCCGACGACTGGACGGTCGGCGTCGCCGATATCGTGGAATCGACCAAGGCGATTGCGGCGCAGCGCTACAAGGCGGTCAACATGGCCGGCGCCGCGGTGGTCGCCGCCGTCACCAATGCGCTGGAGGGCCGCGAATTCCCCTTCGTGTTCGGCGGCGACGGTGCGAGTTTTGCGGTCGCGCCCGCCGATCTCGACAAGGCGCGCGAGGCCCTTGCCGCGACCGCGCGCTGGGTGCACGACGACCTCGATCTGGTGCTGCGGGTGGCGCTGGTGCCGATGGCGGCGATCCGCGCCGCGGGCGCCGATGTCCGCGTCGCGCGCTTCGGGCCGTCGGCCAATCTGTCCTATGCGATGTTCTCCGGCGGCGGCCTTGCTTACGCCGATGCCGCGATGAAGCGCGGCGCGTTCGCGGTCGATCCGGCGCCTCAGGGCACGCAGCCCGATCTGTCCGGCCTGTCCTGCCGCTTCGAGGTGATGCCGTCCGCGCGCGGCGTCATTCTGTCGGTGCTGGTGCTGCCGGCGAAGAACGCCGATCCCGCATCCTTCCGCAAGGTGATCGAGGATATCGTCGTCCGCATCGAGAAGAGCCCCGATGCCGGGCGGCCGGTGCCCGCAAGCGGCCCGCCACTGCACTGGCCGCCGCAGGGAATGGAGTACGAGGCTCGCGCACGGCGCGGCGGCCCGCTCGCGCTGCGGCGCGCCACGGTGCTCGCGTTCACGCTGTGGGCCTATACGTTGATGCGGTTCAACATTCCGGTCGGCAAGTTCGCGCCAAAACGCTATCTGCAGCAGGTGGTCGAGAACTCAGACTTCCGCAAGTTCGACGACGGCTTGCGCATGATCCTGGATTGCACGCCGGAGCTCGCCGCCGACATCGAGCAGCGCCTCGCCGCCGCAGCCGCGCAGGGCATCGTGCGTTATGGCCTGCATGAGCAGGATGCCGCGATGATGACCTGTTTCACCCCGTCGGTGATGCGCGCCGACCACGTCCACTTCATCGACGGCGCCCGCGGCGGCTACGCCTCGGCCGCGACGGTGCTGAAGGCGCGCGCGGCGTAGGCATTTTTCCAACCTCTCCCCGGTCTTCTGCCGGGCTATCGCGGATAGGGTCCCTCACCCCAACCGTCTCCCCGCAAAAGGGCGGGGAGAGGGAGCGCAGTCTCGTTGCGGTTGGCCGGAAATCAGCGTCTCACCCGCGTCCAGGTCTCGCCGCCGCACAGCGCGCCGACGCAGCCTTCGACGCGCAGCGTGCTCTCGCCGGTCACCGAGATGCTGCTCGCATAGGTGCCGCCGTCGTCGGCGTTGTAGATCTGGCCCGACCATTTGCCCGCGGCAACAGGATACATGCCGGAGAACAGCGGCAGCCCGATGATCGGCCGGCTGGACAGCGACGGATTCGGATTCTTGTTGTCGACTTGCGGCTTGCCGGTCATCGGATCGATCGGGTCGCGCAGGCTGACCACCACGCCGCAGATACCGCCTCCGCATTTGCTGATCTTGACGCGGGCATCGCCGGCCTGGGTCTGCCAGACGCCGACAGGCTCAGGCGCGCCTTGCGCATGCGTGGCAGGCACGGCAAGCGCCGTCGCAAGGATTGCGATCATGAATCCGAATCGGCAGGCCATGGCTTGCTCCCCCAAGAGCATGATCCGGACCGGTACGGCCGCGTTAGCGCAAAGTGCGAAGCGGTTTTCCGAAAGGATCATGGTCAAACAAAGAACCAAAGCGCGATGACGATTCGACTCAATCTCATCGCGCTTTAGAGGTCGGCCTGCATAACAAGTCGAAAAATTTCTGCAATGTCATATTCGCGCAATCAGGCGAGCGTGATCCGAAAAATTCTGTTGCCTGTTTTTGGGGCGGTCATGCTCGGGCAACGCTGCGCTGCAAGGGGCGCTGCGTCGTATCTTATCCCCAGCGGGTCAGCCGGATCGAAATGATGGTGGCAAGGCCGAACGCCACCATCGCAGCGCCGACCAGCGCAAACAGCGTCCACGCCGGGGCGCTCACGGTAGCGAGCCACCAGCCGCCGATGCCGACCAGCAGCAGGCGGATGGTGCCGGCCAGCACCGGTCCGCCGACCTTGGCGGCGCCTTGCGAGGAGAAATAGAGGCAGACGCCGACGCCGAAGAAGCCGAAGCCCGGGCCGGCCAGCGCGAAATAGGACGAAGCCGCGGCGGTCACGCCGGGATCGGTGGTGAACAGCGCAATCCACAGGGTCGGCTTGAATGCGACCACAAGTCCGACGAGGCCAACGACAAGTCCGGCGACGGTGCCGGCGGTCCACGCCACCTTGCGGGCGCGCGTCACGAGTCCCGCGCCGATCGCCATGCCGACCATCGGCACCGAGGCGACGCCGACCGCAAACGCGATCGGGATCAGCAAGAATTCCAGCCGCGAGCCCATGCCGTATCCGGCCAGCGTCTCGGTGCCGAAGCTGGCCAGGATCTTGGTGAAGATCAGGATGGTCAGCACGCTCTGCAGCGGCGACAGGCAGGAGATCGCGCCGACTTTCAGGATGTCGAGGAACATCGCGCGCTGGAAGCTGAAGGCGGCGAAGTCGAGCTTTAACCGGCTGCGGCCAGAGGCGAGATACCAGGCGAGGAAGATCGCACCACACGTGAAGGCCGTGAGCTGTCCGGCGGCGACGCCGCGCATGCCGAGACCGGGCATGCCGAACAACCCGAGACCAAGCACGCCGCCGACCGCGATCTGGATCATCGAGACGGTGATCAGCGTCATCGAGGGAATCCGCATGTCGCCGGTGCCGCGCACGACGGAGGCGAGCGTGTTGACCAGCCAGATCGAGATCGCGCCGGAAAATAGCACCTGCGAATAATGCATCGACTGCTCGAGCACGCCGCCATGTCCGCCGAGCAGCGCATAGAAATTGCGGCCGAAGCCCAGCATCATCACGGTGAAGAACAGTCCGGCGCATCCGCCGATGATCGCCGCATGCAGCGCCAGGTCGGCGGCACGGTCGCGGTCGCCGGCGCCGAGCGCGCGGCTGATCGCCGACGAGACGCCGCCGCCCATCGCGCCGGCCGACATCATCTGCGTCAGCATCGCGAACGGAAACACCAGCGCAATGCCGGCCAGCGGCTCGGTGCCGAGCCGGCCGATGTAAGAGGTCTCGGCCACCGCGACCAGCGTCGAGCCGAACATTGCGATGGTGTTCGGGATCGCAAGGCGAAGCAGCGTCGGCAGGATCGGCGCGGTCAAGAGGTCGTTGACCGGCACGGCAGGCGCAGCCGCGGTGGGGCTGGCGTCGTCGATCGAGGCTTCAATGGTCATGGGTCGATCACCCTTCACCTCTCCCGCCTGCGGGGGAGGTCGGATTGCATCGGAGATGCAATCCGGGTGGGGGCTCTCTGCGATTTGACTCGCGGTGAATGTCCCACCCCAACCTCGAGAGCAGCTTCGCTCGCCCCGGACCCCGCAAGCGGGAGAGGGGGCGCAGTTTGCTCGCAGCTGCGGTTCGAGGTCACTTTGTGAAAGCCTGTCGTCAATAAATGATGACCGACATGCTACGATGCGCAGGCCGTTCAGGCCACCGCCACCCGCGCAGGGGTCACCACGGCAGGCCGCATAGGTCGATCTTGCCCTGGCGCGGCGCGCGGACGATGTCGTTGACGAACGGCGCCATCGCCTCGAAGCGGATCTGCCCGGAAGGCTGTTCGCAATAAACTTCGCCGCTGAAGGGATGCCAGCCGCGCGCCTGGTAGAATGCGAAATTGTGCGGCTCGCAGAATAAGATTGCAAATTTCACCGCGTCGTTGGCACGAATGGTGTGCACGGCGGCATCGAGCGCGAGCGACGCATAGCCGCGCCGCCGGCAGTCCGCGCGGGTCGAGACTCCGCCGATGCCGCCGACATGCACCTTGTGGCCATTCCAGGTGATGGTCCGGAAATAGATACCGACATGGCAGGCGAGCCCGCTGTCGTCGGGCGCATCGAGCAGCACGCGCAGATCCGCGTGGGCCCATTTGATGTCCGCCCAGGCTGGTTTCTCGGCGGCATCCGGGCTCCAGACCGCCTGGAGCAGCGGCTCGGCGCGCTTCCACGATGCATCTCCGTTGAGAATGTCGATTTCGATGCTCATCGTCTGGGTCCTTGGTCTTGGTTCGGGCTGTGCCGATCTGTCATAGGCGATCCGAAAATGCGGTGTTTCTCCGCGATGGAACCTTCTATAAGGGGGACCCGTTAAGTGTAGTCTCCCACCCTCTGTTGGACATTACCCCATGACCTTCACGCTACCCGATCTGCCCTACGCCCACGACGCCCTTGCGCCCTACATGTCCAAGGAAACGCTGGAGTTTCACCACGACAAGCATCACCAGGCCTACGTCACCAACGGCAACAACGCGATCAAGGGGACCGAATTCGAAGGCAAGTCCCTCGAGGAGATCGTGAAGGGTTCGTTCGGCAAGAACGCGGCCGTCTTCAACAATGCCGGTCAGCACTACAACCACATCCATTTCTGGAAGTGGATGAAGCCGAATGGCGGCGGCAGCAAGCTGCCCGGCCGGCTGGAGAAGAAGATCAATGAAGACCTCGGTGGCTTCGACAAGTTCAAGGCCGACTTCGCCGCCGCCGGCGCCGGCCAGTTCGGCTCCGGCTGGGCCTGGCTGCAGGTCAAGGGCGGCAAGCTCGAGGTCGCCAAGACCCCGAACGGCGAGAACCCGCTGGTTCATGGCGCGGTGCCGATCCTCGGCGTCGACGTCTGGGAGCACTCCTACTACATCGACTACCGCAACCGCCGTCCGGACTATCTGAAGGCGTTCGTCGAAAATCTCGTCAACTGGGACTATGTCGACGAGCTGTTCGGCAAGGCCGGCTAAACGCGGCTTCGACCGTCGCATATTTCTTCACCCTCCCCTGAAAGGGGAGGGTCGTTTCGCATGCAGCGAAGCGAAATGCGAAACGGGGAGGGGTCATCTCTCAACACGAGCAGTCTCTCAATGGAGAGACTGTGACCCCGCCCCGCCGCTCATTTCATTCGCGTCGACCCTCCCCTTTCAGGGGTGGGTGATTTGAGTGTGCGGCAAGATGCGCCCTCACTCGACACACACCAGCGGGGGCATTGGTGGGTAACGCGGCAAGCTATCTCCTCGTCTTCTTCGGCGGCGGTCTCGGCGCCACGCTGCGGCAATTGATCAACGTCACCTGCGCGCGCTGCATCGGCACCGCATTTCCCTACGGCACCTTCATCATCAACATCACGGGCTCGACCGTGATGGGCCTGATCGCCGGCTATCTCGCCTTCAGGGGCGATGCCTCGCAGCCCTGGCGGCTATTTTTGATGACCGGCATCCTCGGCGGCTACACCACCTTCTCCGCCTTCTCGCTCGACACCGCGCTGCTCTATGAGCGCGGCGAGCTCGGCCTTGCGGTGCTGTATGTCGCAGGCTCGGTGGCGCTCTCGATCGCCGGCCTGTTCGCCGGGCTCGCGATCGTGCGGCATTTGACGTGAGATGCCCTCGGCACCGCCGTCTCTGGAATACTGGATCACCCGCATGCGCATGCGCGGGTGATGACACCGCGTGGTGTGGCAACTAGAATCGAGAACCATCCTTCCCGTCGTCCCGGCGAAGGCCGGGAGCCATTACCCCAAATCTCAATTGTTGCGCGCGCTGGGGCCACAATCCCGTTCATGATTGAGTGCGGTGGTCATGGGTCCCGGCCCCCGTGCGCAATTGCGCACTAGGCCGGGACGACGTGGGGAGGGGTCTCGTCACCTTCCATACCGCGGAAACTGTTCATCTGTGGAACCCGCCAACCTCCCCGGCCGGCGGCATTTCCCGCCTCCAAATTTCCCTTTGGTAACCTCGCCTTAACCATGATTAGCGTTTGGTTAGGGTCGGAATGACGCGTGAAAAGCCCTCGTTTTGACATGTTGGCAGGGGAAGCAGGGCCCGGCTTTGGACGGGCCCCCCATGCGACAGATGTAAGAGGCTCTCGCGCAGTTTTGCCGCGCCGGGCGCGCGGCCGTGGAAGGGGTGCCGATTGGCGGCCCGCCGAATTGGGACACTTGCGTTGAGAGGATATTGCCGATGAATCCCGCCGATGTGGCTCAGTCAACTCTGCCACTGGCATCGAGCGACGTGTCGCTGATCGCGCTGTTCTGGCAGGCCCATTGGGTCGTCAAATGCGTGATGTTGGGACTTCTGTCCTGCTCGGTGTGGGTCTGGGCGATCGCAATCGACAAGATCCTGCTCTACGCCCGTACCAAGCGGGCCATGGACAAGTTCGAGCAGGCCTTCTGGTCCGGCCAGTCGATCGAGGAACTCTACCGGGCGCTCTCGGCCAAGCCGACGCAGTCGATGGCGGCCTGTTTCGTCGCGGCGATGCGGGAGTGGAAGCGCTCCTTCGAGAGCCAGTCGCGGTCCTTTGCCGGTCTGCAGGCGCGGATCGAGAAGGTCATGAACGTCTCGATCGCCCGGGAGGTGGAGCGGCTGGAACGCCGGCTGCTGGTGCTCGCCACCGTGGGCTCGGCCGGCCCCTTTGTCGGCCTGTTCGGCACCGTCTGGGGCATCATGTCGAGCTTCCAGTCGATCGCGGCCTCCAAAAATACCTCTTTGGCCGTGGTGGCGCCCGGTATCGCGGAAGCGCTGTTTGCCACCGCAATCGGCCTGATTGCCGCAATTCCGGCGACTATTTTCTACAATAAGTTCACTTCGGAGGTGAACCGGCAGGCCGCGCGCCTGGAGGGCTTCGCCGACGAGTTCTCCGCCATCCTGTCCCGTCAGATCGACGAGCGGGGTTGAGTTAGATGATGGTCACTTTTGCGGGTGTGCGATCATGGCGATGAGCATGGCAGGGTCCGGCGGTGGCAGACGCCGCCGCGGCGGGCGCAAGCCGGTCATGGCCGAGATCAACGTCACGCCGATGGTCGACGTGATGCTGGTGCTGCTGATCATCTTCATGGTGGCGGCGCCGCTGATGACGTCGAACATCGACATCGACCTGCCGGTGGCGAGCGGCGGCAAGTCGATCTCGTCGAACCAGCCGCCGCTGACGTTGTCGGTCAAGCGCACCGGCGGCGGCTGCAACTCGAATGTCGAGCTCTATCTGGGTGACGCGCCGGTCACGGCCGCCGACTTTCCGGCCAAGATCAAGGCGATCGGTGACGCCCGGTCGGATGCCGAAAAAGTGGTCTATCTGCGCGGCGACAAGGACGTCTGTTACACGGATATGATGAAACTGCTCGGGGAGGTCCGGGCCGCGGGATTCAAGGCGAATATCGTCATCATCCCGGAAGGCGGATAACCACCATGCCAAGGCACGGGGAAGCCTGATTTGAAGGTCAAGGTCGACAAGACTCTGGCGGCATCGATTGTCCTGCACGTCCTCGTGATCGGGTGGGGCCTCGTGTCGTGGTCGACCAAGGCGTACGTGATGCCCGAAGAGGAGTCGGTTGCCGTCGACGTGATCTCGCCCGACCAGCTCTCCCATGTCATGGCCGGTCAGAAGGACGGCAAGAAGGAAAATCCCAAGCCGCTGGTCGACAAGGTCGCCGAAGCCAAGCCGGTCGACGACACCGTCGGCAAGGTCGAGGAGAAAAAGCCCCCTGTCGTGACCGACACCGCGCCGCAGCCGGCGCCGAAGGTGGAGAAGCCGGAAGACAAGAAGCCGGATCCGCCGAAGAAGGTCGAGAACAAGCCGAAGGAAGAGCCGAAGCCGGTCGAGAAGAAGCCCGATCCGGTGAAACCCGACCCGATCGCCGAAGCGATCAAGAAGGAAGAGAAGAAGCCGCCGCCGAAGCCGGTTGCACAGGCCGCCAAGCCGCCGCCGGAGCAGAAGCCGAAGGATCGCGTGTTCGACCAGAGCAAGATCGCAGCCCTGCTCGACAAGCGTGACCCGACGCGCGCCGCGGCGACCGGCGATACGCTGAACGCAAACGCTGCGCTCGGCACGGCGAAGGGCAAGGCGGCCGACAATTCCGCGACCTGGGGCGCGATGTTCCGGCAGCAGGTCGAACGCTGCTGGAAGAAGCCTTACGGTGGAATAGAGGCACAGATGGCAGAAGCCGTGTTCTCCATCCATTTGAAGCGCGACGGCACGCTGGAAGGCATGCCGGTCGTGGTAGGAAACGCGAAGACGCCTTATCTTCGGGTGTATCAGGAGAGCGGCTTGCGCGCGATCATCGAGTGCCAGCCCTATCGATTGCCTCCAGCATTCTTTGAGGAGTGGCAGTTCTTTGAGCCGGCCTTCACCGAGAGGCAGAGCTGAAATTGCACGCTACCGTTTACGAGCATGAGTTCGAGCGATGATTGACAAGACCCGATTGCCTGAAACGCTGTTCCGTCCGAGCCGCCGGCAGATCCTGGCTGGAATGGCGTCCGCCGGCGCGATGCTGGGTGGCCTCACTGGCCCCGCATCCGCCCAGAAGCGGATCACCATCACCGAGGGCGAGTTCGCGCCGGTGCCGATCGCGATCCCGAACTTCGCCGCCGGCACGCCTGGCGATGCTGAAGTCGGCGTCGGCGTCACGCAGGTGATCACCAACAACCTGAAGCGCAGCGGATTGTTCGCGCCGATCGATCAGGCCGCCTATCTCGAGAAGCAGATCAACATCGACGCGGCGCCGAACTTCAACAACTGGAAGAGCATCAACGCGCAGGCGCTGGTGACCGGCCGCATGACACGCCAGGGCAACGGGCGCGTGAAGGCGGAATTCCGGCTCTGGGACGTCAACACCGGCCAGCAGCTCGCCGGCCAGCAGTACGACACCTCGGCCGAATACTGGCGGCGGATCGCGCACATCATCTCCGATCAGATCTACGAGCGGATGACCGGCGAGAAGGGCTATTTCGATACCCGCGTCGTGTTCGTCGACGAGAGCGGCTCGGCGGATCGCCGCGTCAAGCGCCTTGCGCTGATGGACCAGGACGGCGCCAATGTGCGCTACCTGACCCGCGGTTCGGACCTCGTGCTGACGCCGCGCTTCTCGCCGTCGACCCAGGAAATCACCTATATGGAATTCGGGCAGGGCGATCCGCGCGTCTATCTGCTCAACATCGAGACCGGCCAGCGCGAGATCGTCGGCAACTTCCCGGGCATGTCGTTCTCGCCGCGCTTCTCGCCCGACGGCCAGCGCGTCATCATGAGCCTGCAGCAGGGCGGCAACTCCAACCTGTTCGTGATGGATCTGCGCTCGAAGTCGATGACGCGGCTGACCGACACGCCGGCGATCGACACTTCGCCATCCTACGCGCCCGACGGCACGCGGCTTTGCTTCGAATCCGATCGCGGGGGCAAGCCGCAGATCTACGTGATGCCGGCTACCGGCGGCGCCGCACAGCGCATCTCGTTCGGCGACGGCACCTATTCGACGCCGGTATGGTCGCCGCGCGGCGACTACATCGCCTTCACCAAGCAGGGCGGCGGGCAGTTCGCGATCGGCATCATGAAACCCGACGGCTCGGGCGAGCGCATCCTGACCTCGGGCTTCCATAACGAAGGCCCGACCTTTGCCCCGAACGGGCGCGTCTTGATGTTCTTCCGCGATCCCGGCGGCAACAGCGGCCCGTCGCTGTTCACCATCGACGTCTCCGGGCGCAACGAGCTGCGGGTGCCGACCCCGGGCTTTGCCTCCGACCCAGCCTGGTCGCCGCTGTTGTCGTGAGCTGGGCGCAGAGCTGCTCCGGGAACCCCGGCGGCGATCGCAGCTTCTCACCTAGCGCACTGAATTTCATGGTGAATTCCGGCCGTCGTCTGGGCGCGGCAAGGACTTGCTAACGATGTTCGCTCAGAAAGACTTCACCTGCGATCAGTAAGAGTGCGAGCTGAAAAGGACGCGCGCTCTCACAATGCAGTTTGCAAGTCAGACGGGTGAACCGGACCGGTCGATGTCGCCGACGATTTCGGCGGCGCTGGTCGATTCCCTGTTCATGAACCCCGCGCCCATGATCTTCGGCGCCTTCGGCCCCGCCATTGCGGGCGCCGTGATTGCGGCTGTCACGAGCAATCTGTTGTGCTGGCTGTGCGTGCCGCTGTTCATCGTGGTCGGGCTGGCGCGCGCGCTGCAGATGTACCGCTACCAGCAGCGCAATTCCCGGCTCACCGTCGAAGAGTCCGTGACCTGGGAGAAGCGCTACCGGATCGGCACCATCGCCTACGGCATTTCGCTCGGCATCTGGGGCGTTACCGTGCTGCTCACGACCAGGGATGCCGCCGCGCACATGCTCTGCGTGACCACGGTGGTCGCCTACACCTCGGCGGGGGTAGGGCGGACCTTCGGCCGGCCGCAGATCTTCCACCTGCATCTGTTGATGTCGATCGGTCCCTTGATCCTGACGCTGATGTATGTCGGCGGCCCCTATCACATCGCCCTCGCGCTGCTCAGCCTGGTGTTCTTCAGCGCCATCCGGCACCTGACCTCCAGCCTGCAGCGCATCTACGTCAACGCCTGGATCGCCAAGGAGCGCGAGGCCGCGCTGGCGGGCCAGTTCGATACCGCGCTGAACAACATGCCGCACGGCCTGTGCATGTTCAGCGCCGACGGCCGCGTTGCGGTGATGAACCACCGCTTCATCGAGATGATGCAGCTGTCGGACGATTACGTGCAGCGCGGCGCCAGTGCCACCGACATCTGCAACGCCTGCGTCCTGTCCGGCTCGATCTCGGCCGCGGCCGCGCAGCAGATTCTCTACGAGATCGAGAGCTCGCAGCGCGGCGATATCGTCACCAGCGACCCCGATCCCACCAAGAACCGCTCGCTGGACTGGACCTTCCAGCCGATGGCCGGCGGCGGCACGGTGGTGCTGGTCGAGGACATCACCGAGCGCAAGGACGCCGAGGCCCGGATCAGCCACCTCGCGCGCTACGACGAGCTGACCGCGCTGCCCAACCGCGTCAATTTCCGCGACGAGATCGGCCGGCTGCTCGCCATGCAGCACGGCGATCATCGTTCCGCATTGCTGTTCGTCGACCTCGACCAGTTCAAGCAGGTCAACGATACGCTCGGTCATCCCTGCGGCGACCAGCTGCTCTGCGCGGTCGCCGAGCGGCTGCGTGAGATGCTGCGGCCGGAGGATTTCGTGGCGCGGTTCGGCGGCGACGAGTTCGTGGTGTTCCAGCAGAACATCCACTCGCATGAGGACGCCGCCGCGCTGGCGCGGCGCATCGTCGACCGCCTCAGCGAGCGCTACAAGATCGACAACCACCTGGTCGAGATCGGCGCCAGCGTCGGCATCGCGATGACCGCGCCCGGCGTCGGCGCCGACACGCTGCTGAAGAACGCCGACATGGCGCTCTACCGCGCCAAGGCCGACGGCCGCGGCACCTTCTGCTTCTTCCGCGACGAGATGGCGCAAACCGTCGAGGCCCGCCGCATCCTCGAGCTCGACCTGCGCAAGGCGCTCGCCAACGAGGAATTCGAGCTGTTCTACCAGCCGCTGATCAACCTGAAGTCCGGCAAGGTGAGCACCTGCGAGGCGCTGTTGCGCTGGAACCATCCGGCGCGCGGCACGGTCTCTCCGGTCGACATCATTCCGGTCGCCGAGGACATGGGCCTGATCGTCGATCTTGGCCGCTGGATCCTGCGCAAGGCCTGCATGGAATGCATGAAGTGGCCCGAGGCGGTCAGCGTCGCGGTCAACTTCTCGCCGCAGCAGTTCCACCAGCGCGACGTCTTGAGCGAGGTTCGCTACGCGCTCGAGGTCTCCGGCCTGCCGGCGCACCGTCTCGAGATCGAGATCACCGAATCCTCGCTGCTGCACAACACCGAGCTGACCCACGATGTGCTGTCCCAGCTGCGCTCGCTCGGCGTGCGGATCTCGCTGGACGATTTCGGCACCGGCTACTCGTCGCTCAGCTACCTGCACAATTTCCCGCTGCAGAAGGTCAAGATCGACCGCTCCTTCCTCGAGGGCATCGACAGCGACCGTCCGCTGACGCTGCTGCGCGGGGTGGCGCGGCTGTCGGCGGATCTCGGCATGTCGGTCGTGGTCGAGGGTATCGAGACCAATGAACAGCTCGAACTGATCAGTGCCGATGGCGCGGTGACCGAAGCACAGGGATACCTGTTCAGCCGGCCGGTTCCCTCCGTCCGCATCCGCCAGCTGCTCAATGCCTCGCACGGCCGGCGGACCGACGAGCAACTGCACGTGGTTCCCTCGCGCTCGATCGCTTAAGCCCGGCGCAATACCCTCAATCGATAGTTGTGAGGGCCTTCGGCTGCACCATTCGTAGTGTGCCCCTTGCGGCGAGAGATTAACTGTATTGCCTCGATTGCTTTGACGGAAATTAAGAAGCTGTTAATCTTTTGGCTCGCGCGTTGAAGTTGTTGAGTTGTTCAAGGAGTACCAAATGAGGTCCGCGGCCGAAGCCATCAAGCCCGCGACAGGAAGGCTTGCGGACCCTCTGGATCAAGTCGACTACCGCCTCGCTCAGACCCCGGAACAGAAAGACGAGATCTACCGGCTTCGCTATCGCGCCTATCTGCGCGAAGGCGCGATCCGGCCCTCGGCGGACGAGCGGGTCGTCGACCGGTTCGATGATGCGCCGAATGCCTGGGTGTTCGGTGTCTATCTGCAAGGCGAACTCTGCAGCTCGATCCGCATCACCGTGGTGACGCCGGAATGGCGCACCTCGCCGACGCTCGAGGTGTTCGGCGACGTGCTGCTGCCGAAGCTTGATCAGGGTCTGGTCTTCATCGACTCGACGCGCTTCGTCGCTGATCCCGACAAGGCCCGGAACACTCCGGAACTGCCCTACGTCACGGTGCGCCTCGGCTCGACCGCGGGCGTGCATTTCAATGCCGATTACGGCCTGGCGCCGGTTCGGCCCGAGCACATGGCGTTCTACCGCCGCGTGTTCCTGCACGAGACCTGGTCGGAGCCGCGGCTCTATCCCGGGCTGGTGAAGCCGGTCGGCTTGATGGCGTCGCATCTGCCGACGGTGCGGGAACGCGTGCTGGCCCGCTATCCGTTCCTGCGCTCGAGCGCCTTCGAGCGGCGAATGCTGTTCGACCGCGAAGGCCAGTTGCAGCCCGATGGCGTCGTGCAGCCGTTCGAGCGCGCGTCGATCGTGCCGAATCCCTGAGGGAATCGGCATTCTTATCGAGTCAGCGTCGATCGACTGTTGCGCGCAGGCCAAATTGTCCTGCAAAAGCGGCCGGTTCCCGCGAACCTTGCCTTCCCTTCACCATCGCGCCACATTTGCCACCCATTAACCATCGGGGGCGCTTTTCGCCATTGCCTGGCATTTGATGGGGTTCAGCAAGGTCTCGTCAAGGTTGACGGAACGTTCGCTTAACCATCGCCCTGTAGACCGATTGGGTAGTACGAAGAGCGCGAGCGTGGAGGCTCCGGGAATGAATTATCTCCAGGGTATGAAGCTGGTTGCGGTTCTGGCGGTGGCGCTGTCGATGGGTGCCTGCGCCAACAAGAACCCGTTGGACGCCAATGGCGCGATTGGGGGCGCCGCGACCCCGGGCAGTCAGCAGGATTTCGTGGTCAATGTCGGCGACCGCGTGTTCTTTGAGAGCGATCAGACCGATCTGAGCCCGCAGGCGACGGCGACCCTCGACAAGCAGGCGCAGTGGCTGCAGACCTATAACCGTTACTCGTTCACCATCGAAGGTCATGCCGACGAGCGCGGCACCCGCGAATACAACATCGCGCTCGGTGCCCGCCGTGCCCAGTCGGTCCGCGCCTATCTCGCCTCGCGCGGCATCGATCCGAGCCGCATGCGCACCATTTCCTACGGCAAGGAGCGTCCGGTCGCGGTCTGTAACGACATCTCCTGCTGGTCGCAGAATCGTCGCGCCGTCACCGTGCTGAACGCCAGCTCCTGACGCGATCCGAGATAACTGCTTTCAAGCCGGCGCCTTCGGGCGCCGGTTTTGTTTTGGCCGCGTGAAAGCCCGGCCTGCCGTCATCAAGATGAACAAAGTTGCGCGCAATTGGCCGCTTGCTTGTTCCAGCGTCCGTACTAAACCGGTATCCCGCGACGCTGACCCGGATTTGAACTGCCAGTCACAATTCTGGCGTACTCCGTCTTTCAATGTCGCTCGCTTTTCACGTCGATCTCGTCGTCAGGGCAAAATGTCATCCAGGATTCATTTTCTTTCTTCCGCCGCGGCGATCGCGGCGCTGTTCGCCGTTTCCGCGCCAGTGTTTGCCCAATCCGACGATTCCGATGCCGAAATGCGGATCGAGCGGCTCGAGAACCAGCTGCGGCAGCTGACCGGCCAGAACGAGGAACTGCAATACCGCAACCGTCAGCTCGAGGAGCGCTTGCGCCAGCTTGGCGGCCAGCCGCCCGGCCCTGGCGGACAGGCCCCAGCGGTGCAGCCCGGTGTTGCGGCGGTGCCGCCGGCGCAGCAACCGCAGACCTACCCGCAAGCGCAGCCGGGCTACGCCCAACCCCAGCCGCAGCAAGGATATGGCCGGCAGCCGCAGGGCGGCTATGACCAGCAGCAGATCGCGCCGATCGCGCAGGAGCCGGCGCCGGCGACCGCTTCCGGCCGCCGCGGTCGCGGCGATGCCTTCGATCCGACCCAGAACCCGAACGCCCCTGGCGCCCCGCGCGTGCTCGGTGGCGGCGGCCAGATGCCGGTGCAGAGCAATGCGGCGGTCGGTGCCCCCGGCGGCCGCGGGGCGGGCGAGCCGCTCGATCTCGGCAACACCAGCCCGCAGCGTGCCCCCGGCGCGAGTGCGGCCCTGACCACATTGCCGCCGTCGGCTACGCCGAAGGATGAGTTCGACCTCGGCATCGGCTACATGCAGCGCAAGGACTATGCGCTCGCCGAAGAGACGATGAAGAACTTTGCGGTGAAATATCCGAGCGATCCGCTGGTCGCGGACTCGCAATACTGGCTCGGCGAAAGCTATTTCCAGCGCCAGCAATATCGCGACGCTGCGGAAACCTTCCTCGGCGTGACCACCAAGTTCGACAAGTCCGCGAAGGCGCCCGACGCGTTGCTGCGGCTCGGCCAGTCGTTGGCGGCGCTGAAGGAAAAGGAAGCCGCATGCGCTGCGTTCGGCGAGATCTCGCGGAAGTACCCGCGCGCGTCCGGCGGGGTCAAGGCTGCGGTTGACCGCGAGCAGAAGCGCGTGAAGTGCTAAACCAGATGCGGGAAGGCCGCTTCCGGCCTCTCCGCCAGCAGCTGGTTTTGCGATGCCCGACGATCAATCCGCCATCCCGGCAAGGGACGCCAAGCGCCTGTTCGCAGGCCTTGCGGGCGCGCCGGCGATCCTGCTCGCGGTGTCCGGCGGTCCCGATTCAGTCGCGCTGATGTGGCTGGCCGCACGCTGGCGCCGCGCGCTCGCGCAGGGCCCGCGGCTGGTGGCGGTCACCGTCGATCACGGCCTGCGTCCTGAAGCGGCTCGCGAGGCGCGCGACGTCAAGCGGCTGGCGCGAAGTCTCGACCTGCCGCATCACACGTTGCGCTGGACCGGACCAAAGCCTGGAACGGGCGTGCCGGCGGCCGCGCGCGCGGCCCGCTATCGCCTGCTCGCGCAGGCCGCACGCAAGCATGGCGCCACGCATATCTTGACCGCGCACACCCGTGACGATCAGGCCGAGACGCTGTTGATGCGGATGCTGCGCGGCAGCGGCGTTGCGGGCCTCTCGGCAATGGCGCGCGAGACCGAGCGCGACGGCGTCTTGCTGACACGGCCGTTGCTCGACGTCTCCAAGGCGCAGCTGATCGCGACGCTGAAGAAGGCGCGCATCGGCTTTGCCGACGATCCGACCAACCGCGATCGATCCTTCACGCGTCCGCGGCTCCGTGCGCTGATGCCGATGCTGGCGGCGGAGGGCGGCGACACGCGGAACCTGGCGCGGCTTGCCGCAAGGATCGCGCGCGCCAACGCCGCCCTGGAACTGCTGGTCGACGGCGCCGAGCACTATCTTGCGTTGAAAAGCGAGGATAATTCCGGCGCGGGCTTCGACGCTGCGCTGTTCGCGGTGATGCCCGAGGAGATCCGCGTCCGTCTGCTCAAGCGCGCCATCGACCGCGTCGGACATGAGGGGCCGGCCGAACTCGGCAAGGTCGAAACCCTGCTCGCCGCGATGGACGAGGCCTTGGTCGGGACTTTGGGACAACGCGAATCCAAGCTGAAACAGACCCTTGCCGGAGCGGTCATCAGCGTCGCCGCTGGCCGTATCAGGATCGGCCCGGCGCCACCCCGCCGGGCGCGCTCCCGCTGAGCCGGGTTCGATTGTTTCAATCGCTGTCATAATCCGGCAAGGAGGCTTAACCACCCCGGAAAAACACCGGATTCAGCGCCATTTTTTGACCGGGAATCGCGCTAGGATGCGGTAAATAGTCGTGCGTGGTTCCCTTGGCATCGACCCCAGCGGCACCTAGATTGTAAGGCATCGACGGGATGGATTCCCTGGGGATTCCCACAGAGCCTGCCCAAGGATTAGAGAGAGGCCGCGATCCGCGCGACCACGAAGGAAGACCATGAACGCCAATCTGCGGAATTTCGCCCTCTGGGTCATCATTGTCCTGCTGTTGCTGGCGTTGTTCACGCTTTTCCAGAATCCCGGCCAGCGCTCGTCGTCCTCGGACATCTCGTTCTCGCAGCTTCTCACTGAGGTCGATCAGGGCCATGTCCGCGACGTCGTGATCCAGGGGCCTGAGATTCACGGCACGTTCAACAACGGCACGAGCTTCCAGACCTACGCGCCGAGCGATCCGTCGCTGGTGAAGCGCCTCTACGACGCCAAGGTGCAGATCACCGCGAAGGCGCCCGGCGACAACGTGCCGTGGTTCGTTTCGCTGCTCGTCTCCTGGTTGCCGTTCATCGCGCTGATCGGCGTGTGGATCTTCCTGTCGCGGCAGATGCAGGGCGGCGCCGGCAAGGCGATGGGCTTTGGCAAGTCGCGCGCCAAGATGCTGACCGAGGCGCATGGCCGCGTCACCTTCGAGGACGTCGCGGGTGTCGACGAGGCCAAGCAGGATCTGCAGGAGATCGTCGAATTCCTCCGCGACCCCGGCAAATTCCAGCGGCTCGGCGGCCGGATTCCGCGCGGCGTGCTGCTGGTCGGCCCTCCCGGCACCGGCAAGACGCTGATCGCGCGCGCGGTCGCGGGCGAAGCCAACGTGCCGTTCTTCACCATCTCCGGTTCTGACTTCGTCGAGATGTTCGTCGGCGTCGGCGCGAGCCGCGTCCGCGACATGTTCGAGCAGGCCAAGAAGAACGCGCCCTGCATCATCTTCATCGACGAAATCGACGCGGTCGGCCGTCATCGCGGCGCCGGCCTCGGCGGCGGCAACGACGAGCGCGAGCAGACGCTGAACCAGCTGCTGGTCGAGATGGACGGCTTCGAGGCCAATGAGGGCGTGATCCTGATCGCGGCGACCAACCGTCCCGACGTGCTTGATCCCGCGCTGCTGCGTCCCGGCCGCTTCGACCGCCAGGTCGTGGTGCCGAACCCGGACGTCGTCGGCCGCGAGCAGATCCTCAAGGTCCACGTCCGCAAGGTGCCGCTGGCGCCGGATATCAACCTCAAGACCATCGCGCGCGGCACCCCGGGCTTCTCGGGCGCCGACCTGATGAACCTCGTCAACGAGGCTGCGCTGACCGCCGCCCGCCGCAACAAGCGGATGGTGACGCAGGCCGAGTTCGAAGAGGCCAAGGACAAGGTGATGATGGGCGCCGAGCGCAAGTCGCTCGTGATGACCGAGGAAGAGAAGTTGCTGACGGCCTATCACGAGGGCGGCCACGCCATCGTCGGCCTCAACGTCGTCGCGACCGATCCGATCCACAAGGCGACCATCATTCCGCGCGGCCGTGCGCTGGGCATGGTGATGCAGCTGCCGGAGCGCGACAAGCTGTCGATGTCGCTCGAGCAGATGACCTCGCGCCTTGCCATCATGATGGGTGGCCGCGTCGCCGAAGAGCTGATCTTCGGCCGCGAGAAGGTGACCTCGGGCGCGGCCTCCGACATCGAGCAGGCGACCCGCCTTGCCCGCATGATGGTGACGCGCTGGGGCCTCTCGGAAGAGCTCGGCACCGTCTCCTATGGCGAGAACCAGGACGAGGTGTTCCTCGGCATGTCGGTCTCGCGCACGCAGAACGCGTCCGAGGCGACCGTCCAGAAGATCGACTCCGAGATCAGGCGTCTGGTCGAGGAAGGCTACAACGAGGCGACCAAGATCCTCACCGAGAAGCGCGAGGACCTCGAGGCGCTCGCCAAGGGCCTGCTCGAGTTCGAGACGCTGACCGGCGACGAGATCATCGACCTCTTGAAGGGCAAGAAGCCCAACCGCGAGTCGGTGCTGGAGCCGTCGACGCCGCGCGCCTCTGCCGTGCCGCCGGCCGGCAAGCCGCGCCCGCGTCCCGATCCGGACACCGGCATGGAGCCGCAGCCGCAGGCATAAGCCTCGCCCGCCATGGCCGGCAGGTCCGGCAAACCAGTTGTGCAAAAGCTCGGCCTCAAGCCGGGCTTTTGTATTTTTGTCGACGGACTGTCCGTTCCCTACGACGATGTTGTCGGCGAACTGCCCGCCGATGTGCTGGTGGCGAAGATCGCACGGGCACCGCTCGATGCCGTGCACCTGTTCACCGCCAAGGCCGAGGGGCTTGCGGCCAAGCTGCGGTGTTACCGTCAGGCGATCGCCCCTGACGGCATGATCTGGGTGTCGTGGCCGAAGGCAAGTTCGGTCGTCGCGACCGACCTTACGGAGAGACAGGTCCGCGAAACCGGGCTCGCGAACGGCCTCGTCGACGTCAAGGTCTGTGCGGTCGATGACGTCTGGTCGGGACTGAAATTCGTGATCCCGGTCAAGGACCGCGGCAAGCGCTGAGATCGCGCCTTTCGAATATCCTTGGCTCCCGCTGCGGCGCCGTGGCATCCTCGCGACAAGCCGTCAAACGGCACGGCCGCGTTGTCTGAGGGCGCGGCAAGAAAAGGGGAGGGGAGGCCGATGCGCAAGGCATTCGGCGCGCTTGGCGCCATTTCGTTCCTGCTGCTGCCCACGTCCTCCAGCGCCGCCGAGATGCGCGGCGTCACATCAACCGAAATCAGGATCGGCCAGACCATGCCCTATAGCGGGCCGGTGTCGGCGTTCGGCGCACTCGGCAAGGGCGAAGCCGGCTATTTCAGGATGCTGAACGAGCGCGGCGGCATCAATGGCCGCAAGATCAACTTCATCTCGCTGGACGATTCCTACGCGCCGCCGAAGACGGTGGAGCAGACGCGCCGCCTCGTCGAGAGCGACGAGGTCGCGCTGATCTTCTCCTCGATCGGCACCGCGCACAACACCGCGATCGCAAAGTACCTGCAGGGCAAGAACATCCCGCAGCTGTTCCTGGCCTCCGGCGCCTCGAAATTCGGCGACATCGCGCAATTCCCGCAGGCGACGATGGGCGTGCAGGCGCCGTTCCGCTACGAGGCACGGCTGTATGCGCGTTATGCGCTGGCGAAGAATCCGAATGCTAGGTTCGCCGTCATCTCGCAGAACGACGACTACGGCCGCGACTATCTCGCGGGCCTCAAGGACGTCCTCGGCGAGAAGTATGAGTCTCTGGTTACCGTTGCGACCTATGAGATCACGGACCCGACGATCGACTCCCAGATCGTCAAGCTGAAGGCCACCAATGCCGACGTCTTGGTGATCGCGGCGACGCCGAAATTCGCGGCGCAGTCGATCCGCAAGGCCTTTGAGATCGGCTGGCGGCCGATGACCTTCCTGTCCAACACCGCGGTGTGGATCTCGACCGTGATGCAGCCGGCCGGCCTCGAAGCCGGCACCGGCATCATCTCCACGGCCTATGTGAAGGACCCGGACGATCCGGCCTGGAGCGACGATCCGGGCATGAAGGGCTGGCGCGAGTTCATGACCAGATACGTGCCCGAAGGCGACCAGCACGACACCAATTACGTCAACGCCTACAACAGCGCGATGGCGCTGGAGGCGGTGCTGAAAGCCTGCGGCGACGATCTCTCGACCGAGAACATCCTGCGTCAGGCATTCGCGATCAAGGGCCTGGAATTGCCGATGCTGCTGCCGGGCATCAAGGTCAACACCTCACCGGCCGACCACGTGCCGGTCGATCAGATGCAACTGATGCGCTTCAACGGCAAGACCTGGGATCGCTTCGGCGAGCTCCAGACCGGGAATTGAGGACGGGGCTGATCGCGGTTGAACTGTGAGCGCCGGGGATCAAACCCGTCATCCTGAGGAGCCGCGCAGCGGCGTCTCGAAGGATCGACGGCCCGACTGGTGGCCGATTCATCCTTCGAGGCTCGCCCAGCGGCGCAATTGCGCCGCAAGGCTCGCACCTCAGGATGACGGGACGACGATGCGATTTTGGGCTTATGCAGCGTCGGTTAGTTCGTGCTCTGACCCGCCGCCGCGCCGGCCTTGGTCTCGTCCGAGCGCACATGGATCACGGCGATGTCGTCCTTGTACAGCCGCTTCCAGCCCTTCAGATGATCCAGTGCGTTGCCGGCCGGCGAGTCCGAGCTCAGCAGCGTGGCATCGATCCGGTATTTGTCGAGCAGGCCCAGCAGCTGGCCGACGTCGCGGGCATCGAGCGCATCGTAATAGTCGAGCACGAATTGCTCGCCATAGAGCTCGGCGCGGCCGTCGATGAACACCTTCATGTCGCGGCTCACCATGTAGCCGCCGAACGGCGCCGTGCTGAACACGCGCTGCGCCTTGTGCTGCTGCAGCACATCGACCGCGGCAACGGGCGAGAACATCGGCAGGAATTTGAACTGATGCTGCGCGACGAACATCGCCGTCGTCACCCACGCGCCGATCACCATCGCGATCACAGCCAGCATCGTGACGACGGGGAATGCGCGCGTTTCTCCGAAGCGGGCGGCGGCGGCGCCTGTGGTTGCCCATTGCTCGGCGATCGGCTTGGCGAGCACCAGCGGTGCGATGAACGCGAACACCTCGATGTTGCGGACATGGCTCAGCGCCATCCAGATCAGCCCGAGCAGCAGCAGGATCCGCGGCACCGACAGCGTCAGCCTGCGATAGCAGATCAGGCCGATCAGGCCGAGCAGCGTGGCTTCGAAGAAGCTGGGCTTGCTGAAATCCGCCGGCTTCCATTCCCCGATCAGCGTCAGCAACTTGCCGAGGCTGAGGATCTTGGTCGCGCCCAGCAGGCTATTCCAGCCATAGGGCGTCACGCAGCTCGCGGCCAGTGCCGCGAGGCCGAACAGGCCCCATCGCACGACAAGCTGACGGCGGCGGCCGGGCCCCGCATTCCACACGGCCTCCAGTCCGATCGGTCCGATCAGCGCCAGGCCGAGAACGAAGCCGCCGTGCAGATTGGCCCACAGCGTCATCAGCGGCAGCAGCCACCATGACGGTGAGGTGCGGCGATCCGCGGCCGCGAGCAGGCCGCCGATGAACGCCAGCAGCACCGGCAGCGCCAGCACATGCGGCCGCGCCAGAAAATGGATCGTCGACAACAGCAGCGCCAGCGCCGCGATCAGGAGCGCGCGGGCCGGATCGAAATACGGGCTCAACAGATGCAGGAAGATCGCGACCGTCGCGCCGATCGCCATCGACGACAGGATCACCGGTCCGGCCCAATCGCCGCCGTAGACGAGCGCGTACATCACCTGCGACAGCCACGAGCTCGAGATCCAGGGCTCGCCGAAACGGGTGAACGAGAACACGTCCGATGTCGGCATCGCGCCGTGTTCGAGAATCCATTGTCCGACCCTGATCTGCCACATCGTGTCGGAATCGCGCAGCAGGATTTCGCCGGCCGAGAGATAAAACAGATAGGCGCCCACGGCGGCGCACAGCGGCACCAGTCCTCGCGCCGCGCTACGGCTGCTCACGCTGCTGGTGATGGAGAGTGACATGCGCTTTCTTGCTTGTTGCCGGGGCATCCAGAGCCAACGCCACGCGTGACGCCAGCGCGCACTCGACCACGGCTTCCGATAAATTCGGGTAAATGCCGCAGCGATATCGCGCGCATGCGCAAGATCGGATGTCTCGATTTCGAGCGATCACCTTAGCCGGCGATTTACCATCGCGGTCCTGATCCGGTTCGGGAGGCGGCCGGAGCGCCGCCGGCTCAATCAGAGGTGGTACCAGAGGTTGCAAAAAATCCTTACAATTCCAGCTTGTCATTCAGTCTGAATAGTTGTTCACTTCTTCAGACGATTGCGGGATCAATCGTTCAAAACGTTGAAGACTCGTGTGTTCTGCCGGTGGGCGCCGGCCGGGGCGCACGGCGGGGGGACGGAACGCCATGGTTTACCGGCGAACTCATCAGGTCGTGAAACGGCTGGCCGCGCGGCGCAGCGCCATCCTGTCGGCTGCGCGGGACGCGGCGGCGGCGGGCGGCATGGCGGCGGTCCAGATCGCACCCGTCGCGGTGCGGGCCAATGTCGCCGCCGGAACGGTCTACCGCTATTTTCCGTCGAAGGCCGAGTTGATCTCGGAACTGATCACGGAAGTCTCGCGCGACGAGCTCACGGCGATCCGGCGCGCCGCCGATGCCGCGCCAGGGCCGTCATCGGCGCTCGCCGCCGCGGTGACGACGATTGCGGTTCACGTGCTGTCGCAACGCAAGCTCGCCTGGGGCATTTTAGCCGAGCCGGTCGACGTCGACGTCACCGCCTCGCGCCTTGCCAGCCGCCGCGATATTTCCGGCGAGCTGGCCATGCGCATCGATGCCGCCGTGCGCGCCGGCCATCTGCCGGCGCAGGATACGGCGCTGGCCGCCACCGCCTTGCTCGGCGCGCTGCACGAGGCGCTGGTCGGCCCGCTGGCGCCGGCCAATCTCGACGATCCGATCAAGCTGCGTGACGCGGTGCAGACCGTGACGCTGCTCGCGCTGCGCGCGGTCGGTGTGATGGACGCACGCGCGCGTGGCCTCGTGGTGCAGGCAACGACTCCGGCCAAGGCGCTGGTCGGCGCCTGAGGCCAAGGTGAGGTCAAGGCGCGCGAAGAACACTTCTGTCGCAATGGCGTTGTAGGTTTCGGGGCTGGGCTCAACCACCTCACGGAGCAACCCATGACGACGACCCATGGCTCGGCCAAATGGCAGGGCGGCATCAAGGACGGCAAGGGCGCGATCTCGACCAAGAGCGGCGCGCTCTCGGATTACCCCTACGGCTTCGCCAGCCGCTTCGAGGGCAAACCGGGTTCGAACCCGGAGGAGCTGATCGGCGCGGCGCATGCCGCCTGCTTCACGATGGCGCTGTCGCTGATCCTGGGCGAAGCCAAGCTCACGGCGGAGCATATGGAGACCAAGGCCGATGTGACCCTGGAGAAGGTCGCCGACGGCTTTGCCATCACCGCGGTGCACTTGACGCTGTCGGCGAAGATCCCGGGCGCCGACAACGCGACGTTCCAGGAACTGGCCGGCAAGGCGAAGGCCGGATGTCCGGTGTCGAAGCTGCTCAACACCAAGATCACGCTCGACGCGTCGTTGCAGGGCTGATCGCCGCGCGATGGGTTCGCGCGTTTTCGAGCGAAGTGGGCACGCGTGAAGAAGACGCGTCAAACAGGAATCTAGAGCTGCGCGTCGCCCCTCGGGCCGACCGAGGCGATGCGCAGCATGTTGGTGGTGCCGGGCGCGCGCAGCGGCACGCCGGCAACGATGATGACGCGCTGGCCGGCCTTGGCAAAACCGTCGCGGAACGCAATCGAGCCGGCGCGGTCGACCATGTCGTCGAGATCGTGCGCGTCCTCGGCGACCACGCAGTGCACGCCCCACACCACCGACAGCTTTCGGCCGGTGACGAGGTTCGGCGTGATCGCAACCACCGGCACCTTCGGGCGCTCGCGCGCCACTCGGATCGCGGTCGAGCCTGACGACGTCCAGCAGATGATCGCCGACAGGTCGAGCGTCTCGGCGATCTGCCGCGCGGCGTCGGCAATGGCGTCACCCACCGTCGCTTCAGGATCGACGCGCTGCGCGTTGATCACGTTGCGATAGGTCGGGTCGCGCTCCACTTCCTCGCCGATGCGGTTCATGGTCGAGACCGCCTCCACCGGGAATTTGCCGGCGGCGGATTCCGCCGACAGCATGATGGCGTCGGCGCCTTCGTAGACGGCGGTGGCGACGTCGGAGACTTCGGCGCGCGTCGGCACCGGCGCCTGGATCATCGATTCCAGCATCTGGGTCGCGACCACCACCGGCCTGCCGGCGCGGCGCGCCATCCGGATCATCTGCTTCTGCAGGCTCGGCACCCGCTCCAGCGGCAGTTCGACGCCGAGATCGCCGCGGGCCACCATCAGCGCGTCCGATGCTTCGATGATGTCGGCGAGACGGTCGATCGCCTGCGGCTTCTCGATCTTGGCCATCACGGCGGCGCGGCCGCGGATCATCTTCTTGGCCTCGATCACGTCCTCGGCGCGCTGCACGAAGGACAGCGCGACCCAGTCGATCCCCTCCGGCAGCGCGGCTTCCAGGTCGGCGCGGTCCTTTGCGGTCATCGCCGACACCGGCAGATCGGTATCGGGCAGGCTGACGCCCTTGCGGTCCGACATCTTGCCGCCGATCACGACGCGCGTGACCGCGCGCTCGGGCGAGGTTTCCTCGGCGATCAGCCGCACCTTGCCGTCGTCGAGCAACAGCGCATGGCCCGGGCGGAGCGCGGCAAGGATCTCCGGATGCGGAAGCTGGACGCGGCTGTTGTCGCCCGGCGTCTTGTCGGAATCCAGAATGAAGCTCTGGCCGTTCTTGAGCTGGGTCGCGCCTTCCGCGAACGCGCCAACCCGCAGCTTCGGTCCTTGCAGGTCGACCAGGATGCCGATCGGCCGGCCGTAGCTCGATTCGACATTGCGGATGGTCTTGACCAGCTCCCGCATCTTGTCATGCGGGGTATGGCTCATGTTGATGCGGAAGACGTCGGCGCCCGCCTCGAACAGCTTGCGGATCATCGCGCTGTCTGAGGAGGCCGGGCCGAGTGTTGCGAGGATCTTGATTCGACGCAGTCGTCTCATTGTTTGCTTCCGGGTGGTGCGGCTGGCGGCAGACCAGACGCGCCCGGAGGCGCTGCGCCCGGCGGCGGGTTGGGCAGGCCCGGCATCGCCCCGGGACTTCCTGGACCCACGCCGCCCGGCATTCCCGGTACTTTCTGCGGCTGTTGTTCGTTGGCTTCGGTCAGCTGGACGGTCCATGCACGCTGCTCGCCGGTGTCGACCTCGAAGAAGCCGGTGCGGTCAAACCCGCGCGCCAGGCAATTTTCGGTGCCCTTGATGGTGAATTCCTTGTCGCGCGAGCACATGAAGGCCTGGCCGGACCATTCGCCGCCGCGATCATAGTCGAGAGCGTAGATGTAGTAGTAGCGCGCCACAAGGTTGCCGCGCAGCAAGGTCTCGCAGGTGCGCGACGACACGTTCCACCAGCCCTCGGTGGTCCAGCCCTCGGCGTCCTTGTAGCCGAGCGCGATGCCGACGCGGCTCGAGGTGTTGTTGCAGAGCCGGAAATCGGCGGCCGCCGGACTCGTCCACAGGCAGGCCGCGACAAGCGCCAGCACCGACAGGAGGCCGGCCAACATCAGGCGGATATTGCGGGGAGCTGAGGCGAGGGAATCTGTTGGGCTCATGCAGCGAAGCTATATCAAATCATGGACGATTTCGCGTGCCCGGCCGGCACTGTCAACGGGCGGGCGCCCGTCTGCGACGCTGTCGGACCTTGGCCGGGGAGGCCGGACCGGTCCGTTTTGCGCGCCGATATGGCAAAATCTGTGACAATTCCCACCTGATATCAATATGGTGAGCGCGACACACGGGATCACGATCATGAGCATTGACGACAAAACCAGAACGGAACTCGAGGCCGCGGTCTTCCGGCGTCTCGTCAGTCACCTGCGCAACCGCACCGATGTGCAAAACATCGATCTGATGAACCTCGCCGGCTTCTGCCGCAACTGCCTGTCCAACTGGATGAAGGAAGAGGCCGACGCCAAGGGCCTTGCCGTGAGCAAGGACGAGAGCCGTGAGGCGGTCTACGGCATGCCGTATGAGGAATGGAAGGCGAAGCATCAGGGCAGCGCGACGCCGGAGCAGCTCGCGGCGATGAAGAAGGCCCAAAGCGGGCATTGAACCTCAGCCTGTGTGACGTCAGTTCCGCGGCCGTCCGCATCTCCTGTGGGCGCGCTGTGGATGAGCGCGATGTTTCCTTGACGGAACGCGCGCCAAAATCGAGGGTCGCCCGCAGCAAGCGGTGCGCGAGGCGCGTATTCGCGTAACATTTCAATACCTGTTCAGGAGTGCGCGATGGCCACCACGTCTGCCGCCGTCAAGGAAGAGCCCGCAACGCGATTTGCCAAGGACCAGCTCAAGTCCATCATCGAGCGCATCGAGCGGCTGGAAGAAGAGAAGAAGACGATCTCGGACGACATTCGCGACGTCTATGCCGAGAGCAAGGGCAACGGCTTCGACGTCAAGGCGCTGCGCGCCATCATCCGTTTGCGCAAGCAGGACCCGAACGAGCGCCAGGAGCAGGAGACCATCCTGGAGACCTACATGCAGGCGCTGGGGATGCTCTGAGGCGGCCGGTGGCCACCCCTTACCGGGCGTTCGCCAAGGCGCCCCCCAAAGGCTCTCGCCAACGCTCTCGCCAAGGTTCAGGTCAAAGCTGCTGGCGGGCCTCCTGTCGAGGCTTGGGTGAAATCCCGGGATTTGCTACACTGGCGGCGAGGTAACCGGGCAGATCGTTCAGATGGACGTGCCAGGACCAGAGCGCCGGCTCGCTGCGGTCCTCGCCGCCGACATGGTCGGCTATAGCCGCCTGATGGAGGCTGACGAGACGGGCACCCTTGCGCGCCTCAAAACCCATCGCATCGAGCTGATCGATCCGGCCATCGCCAAGAATCGCGGCCGCATCATCAAGACCACCGGCGACGGCCTGCTGGTCGAATTTCATAGCGTCGTCGATGCGGTGCTGTGCGCGGCCGAGGTTCAGAGCCGGATGGCGAAGCGCAACGCCGACGTCGCGCCGGCGCGCTGGATGCAGTTTCGCATCGGCATCAATCTTGGCGACGTGATCGTTGACGGTGCCGACATCTTCGGCGACGGCGTCAACGTCGCGTCCCGCCTGGAGACGCTGGCCGAGCCCGGCGGCATCTGCATTTCCGGCGCGGTCCGCGATCAGGTCGGCGATCGCCTGGAAGATCTGAGCTTCGAGGATCTCGGCGACCAGACCGTCAAGAACATCGCGCGCCCGATCCGGGTCTTCCGCGTCCATCTCGAATCCGGTGCCAGGCCCGTTCCGGAGCACCCGGGTGCGGTGGCCGCCCCTGTCGTCGCCAAGAAGCCCTCCATCGCCGTGCTGCCGCTCGTCAACATGAGCGGCGATCCCGAGCAGGAATTCTTCGCCGACGGGCTCACCGAGGACATCATCACCGAGCTGTCGCGCTTCCACGATCTGCTGGTGATCTCGCGCAACTCGAGCTTCGTGTACAAGGGCAAGGCCGTGAAGGTGCAGGACGTCGCGAAGGAATTCGCCGTCGACTATGTGCTGGAAGGCAGCGTGCGGAAGGCGGGCGGCCGGATCCGCGTCACGGTGCAACTGATCGACGCCGTGGCCGACCGGCACGTCTGGGCCGAACGCTACGACCGCGAGCTGGCCGACATCTTCGCCATCCAGGACGAGATGACGCGCGCGATCGTGGCGACCTTGCCGGGGCGCGTCGAGGCTGCCGCGCATGATCGCGTCAAGCGCAAGCCGACCGACAACATGGCGGCCTACGAGTGCGTGCTCGCCGCCAAGGTGCTGCATCATCGCTCGGCACGGGACGACAACGCGGAGGCGCAGCGCCTGCTTGAGCGGGCCATCGTGCTTGACCCGAACTATGCCCATGCCCACGCCTGGCGGGCCTGCGTGCTCGGCCAGACCTGGGTCTACAACTGGTGCACCGACCGCGACGCGACCATGGCGCAGGTCGGCGCCGAGCTCGAGATCGCGCTCAAGCTCGACGACAATGACAGCGACGTGCACCGGATCCTCGCCGCCCTGAACCTCAACCGCGACGACCACGACAAGGCGACCTTCCACCAGGAACGCGCGCTCGCGCTCAATCCGAATTACGACCTCGTGGTCGTGCAGCAGGGCGAGCTCCTGACCTGGCTCGGGCGGCCCGAGGAGGGCATCGACTGGATCAAGCGGGCGATGCGCCTCAATCCGTTCCATCCGGAGCGGTTCTGGAACCATCTCGGCCGGGCCTGCTATTGCGCCGAGAAATACGCCGACGCCGTCGAGGCGTTCTCGCGCATCACGCGCCCCGACCACACCCATCACGCCTTCCTCGCGGCGACCTTCGCGCAGATGGGCAACACGGTGGCTGCCTCGGCCCACGCCGCCGAGGTGCTGAAGCGCGAGCCGACCTTCTCGGTTGCCGCGCACCTGACCACCCAGCGCTACAAGTGCGAGCCCGATCGGGCGCGTTACGAGGCCGGCCTGCTCAAGGCAGGGCTGCCGGCCTGAAGGGGCGGAAAGCTATCTTGTCGGCAGAAGCGCGGCTCAGCGCAGCGAGGCGGTGCGGAGCACGAAGGACTGGGTCGTCAGGAGGGCGGTCGCCGAGCCCGAGAAACGGTCGCAGGTCATGCCCATCATCGGATCTTCCGAGAAGGTCATGACGACGGCGGCCTGCGGCTTCACGAAATGAGTCCGCATCATGGTCATGTCGGTGTCGCCAAGCACCGTGGTCAGCATGGCATTGCTCGCGCTCGGCGCCAGCATCACCACGCGCATCCAGATATCGTTGCCCTTGGCAGCCGAGATCCGCGCGGAGGTGGTGATCACGCCCTGGCTCGGAGCGCCCTTGGCAACGACGGTGTTGATTTCGGTGCTAGGAGCCGCGGCATTGCGTGTCGGGCGCACGTTGCGCGGGATCGGCGCGGTCGCTGCGACGATGTTTGCGCGATCGACCGGTGACGCCGCAGGCGCATAAGCCAGCGCCTTGTTGAAGTTTTCGGTTGTCGTGCTGGCTGTGGTCTGCGGATCGGTACCGCCGACCGCCTCACGGGCCTTCAGCGCGGCAATCTGCGCCGCCGACGCCTGCTTCGGCGCCTCACCCTCGTCACCCCAGAAGCCGCGGGCATTGATGATGTCGGCAGGCGATTGCGGCGCGGTGTTCTCGGCCACCTGCACCATTTGCACCGCGGGCTTCGCCTTCGGCATCGGCACGAGCTGGGCGTCGGCGGCGGCGAGCTGGATGGCGGCGGCGAACTGCGGCTTGGCGCGCGGCAGCGGAATCGGATCGGCGGATTTGGCGGGCGCGGCGGCGGCCACCACGGTGTTGGCGGCGGGCTTGTCGTTCACGCTGGCCGCGCCTTCGTCTTCATCGTCACTCGACTTGCCGCCACCGAACAGCTTGGCGAACAGGCTCGGCTTGCCGATGGTCGCGGCATCGTCACCATTGCCGCGGCGCTCGATGTCGGCCTTGGCGAGCTCATAGCCCTTGAGCGGCGTGCCGTCGGTCGGGACATGGACGGTGCGGCCGTCGGGAAACACCCTGACCAGCTGCTCGCGGGTCATGCGCGGCCAGTGGCGAATGCTGCCGGTATCGAGATGGACGAACGGCGAGCCCGAGGTCGGATAGAAACCGACGCCGCCGCGCTGCAGGCGGAGGCCGGCGTAGCGGATCTGCTCCAGCGGCACGCCCGGGATGAAGAAGTCCATCGCATGCCCCAGCATGTGCTGGCTGTGGCGCGCGACGCCCGAGGAGCGGCGGCGGAGCATGGCGTTGGTGGCAGGGGCGCGATAGGCGGAGATGATCTGGATCGGCTGCTTGCCGCCGACGTCGTTATAGACGTCCCACAGGATGTCGAAGAGGTGACGGTCCATCACCGTTTCATCCTGGGAGCGCCAGTCGCGCAGGAAGTGGTTGAGCTGCTTCAGCGCGCCTTCGTCGTAGCGACCCTCGCGCTTGAAGGTGACGGTGAGGTCTTCGCCGGAATGGGTGTGGTGGAAGGAGAGGGTGCGGGTCTGGTTCAGCGCGGTGGCATCGTGCACCGATCCCGCGCCCGCCAACAGCAATAGCGCAGTCAGGCCGACTTGGTATCCGGCCTTAGGCAACGACAGCGGATTGCAGCGGCGTGCGAAGACAGCCAGCACTATGAGCCCACCCAGTCGACGAGCGTTCGGTCGGCATCTTTCGCAGACCCCCTGCGGAAGACGGTGAACGCTTTCTTAAAGCGGGAGGGTTAACCGAGGTTTACCGACCCGCCCCTAAGTTAGGCTTAACTAACTGGGCGACTGTGGCAAAAGATAGCCCTGCTCCCCAGCCGAGACCCGAAATGGTTAACGTAAACGATCTCGCCTTTTGAGCGAGATCGTTGATTTTGCTTCAAAATTTATCCCAATCGGGCGGAAATGCAGACTAGCGGGTGATCACCCGGCGCTGCTGCTGGGCCTGCCCACGACGGATCGGCTGCGGCTCCGGCTGCCCGAATCCCCCGAACAGGCGCTCGAAGAAGTTTGGTCCGGAGGAGCCAAAGCCGTTGTCGCCGGCGACATTGACGCCGGCGGGCAGGCTGCTGCTCGGCGGACGCGAATAGCTCGGCTGGGCGTGCGCCACCACCGTCTCGAGGTCCTTGCCGCGGCTGTTCCTGAGCAGCGACAGCATGGTGGCGTCGCGGCCGTAAACGTCCCTGCGGAATTGCAGCTTGCCGGCATCGTCCACGAACGCGGTCTGGTAGGTGATGTTCACCGGGATCGGCGTCGGGAATTTCAGGTCGACCTCGCTCGAGCCGTACATGCTGCGGATCCGCTCCGGCGTGTAGTGCTGGTTCGGCTCGGTGATGTTGAGCAGGACGGCGGCGTACTGATCGGGGTTCTGCACGCGCATGCAGCCGTGGCTGAAAGCGCGCTCGTCCTTCGCGAACAGGTACTTGTCCGGCGTGTCGTGCTGATAGACCAGGAACTTGTTCGGGAAGTTGAAGCGGATGCGGCCGAGCGCGTTGGCTTCACCCGGCGGCTGCGAGATGTGGATCGAGCCGTCGCGGTTGCGCTCGAGCCTGAGGCCCATGCGCTGCAGCACCGTCGGATCCTGCTGCAGGGCCGGCAGATACTCGTTGTAGATGATCGATGGCGGCACGTTCCAGGTCGGATTGACCGTGATGTACTTCATCGTCTCGGTCAGAAGCGGCGTGGCATGCTGGCCGGGCTTGCCGGTGACGACGCGGGTGGTCCAGACCGGCGCGCCGTTCTGCATCACCTTCAGCGTGTAGTCCGGGATGTTGAGGATCACATAGGCATTGCCGACACTGGCGGCGCCGAGCTGGCGCGGCAGCCAGCGCCAGCGCTCCATGTTGACGATCACGGTGTCGATCTGCCGGTCGCGCTTCGGATTGTTCAGTGCCTTCACCGTGCGCTCGTCGAGAACGCCGGTCGGCTTGAGATCGACGCTGCTCTGGAATTTCTCCACGGCACGCGCCACCGTCGCGTCATACTTGGTGCTGTCGGCATCCTCGGTGATGCCGAGCTTGTTGCGCAGGTCCGGCACGCGCGGATCGTCCATTTCGACCGCGGCCTGCTTCTTGCGCGCCGGCAAATATTTCAGCGCCGGGCCGTCCGCGATCGTGATGACCGGACCGTCGCCCTGGCCACGCAGCTCGGCGAGCTTCTTCTTCAGCTCCTTGTAGAGCTTCTGCTGCGGGTTATAGCCGTCGAGCGCGGCGGAGGCGTCCTTGGCGGAGGTCACATTGGCGAACACTTCAGCCGGATCGATCGGGTGCTCCGGATAGAGAATGTCCCCCGACACCTGCGACCAGTGCATGCGGCCGCTCTGGGCCTGGCGGGCATAGTCCAGCATGCTCGCCGCGAGCTTCAGCTCGGCGTCGGCCAGCGCGTCCGGCGAGGTCGCCGCGGCGAAATCCGGCACCGGATAGTCTGATGCATCGAGGCCGTCGGCGGCCGCGTCCTTCAGGCGGGCAATGACGCCCTTGCCGGCGTCGGTCAGCTTGCCGGCCTTGGTGAAGACCGGTGCGTAGTCGCGAGCCGAATAGAACTTCTCGGCCGCCGCGCGCTCGTTCTTGCGGTCGAAGGTGCGCAGCGACTTGCCGGCGAGCAGTTCGCGCAGCTTGTCGGCAACCGGCTGATCCTCGGCGGCAACGTTGCTCGCGGCCTTCGCCGGTTCGCTCGCCGGAGCTGCGGCGGTCGCGGGAGCAGGCGCTGTTGCCGGCGCTGCGGCCGTTGCAGGCGCGGGGCTTGCGGCAGGCGCGGTGGCAGTTGCAGGGGCGGGGGCCGCTGCCGCCGGCGGCGCGACCGCGGTATCGGTCTTCGGCGCATCGGCGGGCTTCGGCTCGACCGCCTTTGCAGTCGCGCTCGGCTCTGCCGGCTTGGCGTCGACCGGCTTTGTCTCAGCAGGCTTGGCTTCGGTGGCTTGTACATCCGCTGGCTTCACGTCGGCCGGCTTGGCTGCATCGGGCAGCGCTGCGGTGGTGTCGGCCTTGAAATCGCTTGCGGTGGGGGGCGGCACGTTGGCCGGTTCGGGGCGCGGGATCGCCGCGTCGATCGCGAGTTCCGAAGCGCTGGAGTGCGGCGTGTCCTGCGCGAGGGCCGAGGTCGCGGACACCGTGAGGAAGGTTGCCGCGACGGCCATCAATACGCGGTCAAATCCTCGACGGTTGTTCGAACAGTCACGCATCGTCACACCCCCTGGGTGAAACTGCCCCTCGTCAAACCGGAACAGTTCAATTCAGAATTTGGTTTCATAGCTTGCGCGAAAGCGCCGGCCTCTCGATCGACTCGCACGCCTGCACACAACGAACGCAGACGATACCTTTGCCCCTCTCATGCAGCCAGCGCCATGCGGGGCAACTCACGACAAACTGACCTCGAAGCAGCTGATTTCGCTCCGGGCCGTGCGTTTTTGCCACGCGGCACAGCCTTTGTCTGTCACCGCCACGACACGGTTCAAAAGGTTCCCTGGTATGGCCCTGTCGGCCTTGAGGGCTAAGTGGCGTCGCTTGCGCGCGCGCCGGCCGCAGCTTCGTCGAGCTTGCGATAGAGCGTCGAGCGGCCGATCTTGAGACGGCGCGCGACCTCCGACATCTGTCCGCGGTAATGCGAAATCGCGAAGCGGATGATCTCGTTCTCGAGATCTTCCAGGGGGCGCACCTCGCCTGCGGCATTGAGCATGGCAAGGCCGCCGGCGGTGGGCAGGGACACAGTAACCGGTATTTCATTACCGGAAATCATGGCCGGAGCCGTGGAGGGCGACACCACCAGCGGCTCGCCCTGCAGCGATTTGCCCTCCGCTACCGGATGCGCCGTTCCTTGCGGGAAATCGGCGAGCGCGAGCTGGTCGCCGTCGCTCATCACCACGGCGCGATACACCGTGTTCTCGAGTTGGCGGATGTTGCCCGGCCAGTCGAGCTGCGAAAGGTGGGCCATCGCCTCGCCGCTGATGCCGGTGATGTTGCGGTTTTCCTCGGCGCAAAACCGCGCCAAAAAATGCCGCAACAGATGCGGGATGTCTTCGCGCCGCTGTCGCAGCGCCGGAATGGTCAGCGGTAGCACGTGCAGGCGATAGAACAGGTCCTCGCGGAACTGGCCGCCTTTCACGAGATCGAGCAGCTTGCGGTTGGTCGCCGAGATGATGCGAACATCGACCTTGACCGGCTTGCGGCCGCCGACCGCCTCGACGGTGCCTTCCTGCAGGGCGCGCAGCAATTTCACCTGCGTGGCCAGCGGCAATTCACCGACCTCGTCGAGGAACAGCGTGCCACCATGCGCTTCGACGAACTTGCCCTGATGGCGCTCGGTGGCGCCGGTGAAGGCGCCCTTCTCGTGGCCGAACAGGATCGATTCGACGAGATTGTCCGGGATCGCGCCGCAATTCACCGCAACGAACGGCCTGGCCTTGCGCTCGCCGCTGCCATGAATGGCGCGCGCGAACAGTTCCTTGCCGACGCCGGATTCGCCCTCGATCAGCACCGGGATCGTCGAGGACGCGGCCTTTTGCGCGGTGCGCAGCACCCCGGCCATCGCCTCGCTGCGGGTGATGATGTCGGAGAAGGTCAGCCGGCCCTCGCGGCTGTGGCGGATCCGCTGCAATTCGCCCTTCAGTGCCGAGGCGTTGAGGGCGTTGCGCAGGGAAACCTGCAGCCGCTCGAAGCCGACCGGCTTGACGACGAAATCCTGGGCACCGGCGCGCATCGCCGACACGACATTGTCGATGCCGCCATGCGCGGTCTGCACGATGACCGGGACGGTCAAACCAGCTTCACGAATTTTTGCGAGGACTCCGAGACCGTCGAGGCCCGGCATCACGAGGTCGAGCACGACGGCGTCAATCGCCTGCGTCTCGGATGCGGTCAGGGCCGCGATCGCCGCGTCGCCACTGTCCACGACGAGGGGCTCATAGCCGCACTTCTGCACCATGTTTTCAACCAAACGGCGCTGTACTGCGTCGTCATCGGCGATCAAAATGGTGGCAGCCATGGTTTTCCCCGCACGCTACGTTTATTTGTCTCGAATCGGGGCAATGTCGCCGATGCCGATTAACGCACTCTTAAATGTTGCAAACCCGCATTCATTCCGCCGCCGCCGACATCTTTCCGACTGAACCAAGGTTACGAACAAGATGACCTCGCGCTCCAAAACTGCATCCAACAAGTCTGCCCTCGGCAAGCCCGCTCTCCGCAAGGAAGCCGCGCTGCGCAAGACGGCGGCCCAACGCAAATCGTCTGCAAGCGGCCCGGCGGCGAAAAAGGCAGCCAGCAAGACCGGCAAGCTTCCGGAATGGAATCTGGCAGATCTCTACTCCGGTATCGATGCGCCGGAGGTCGCACGCGACTTGCAGAAAATGGACGCAGATTGCGTCGCGTTTGAGACCGACTACAAGGGCAAGCTTGCCGAAAATACCGCCAAAGAGGGTGGCGGAAAGTGGCTGGCCGAGGCGATCCGGCGCTATGAGGCGATCGACGATCTGGCTGGCCGTCTCGGCTCTTACGCCGGCCTCGTCCATGCCGGCGACAGCGTCGATCCCGCGATCTCGAAATTCTACGGCGATATTTCCGAGCGGCTGACCGCCGCGTCGGTGCATCTGTTGTTCTTCTCGCTCGAGCTCAATCGGGTCGACGATGACGTGATCGAGCGCGCGATGGCCGAACCCGAACTCGGCCATTACCGGCCGTGGATCGAGGATCTGCGCAAGGACAAGCCGTACCAGCTCGAGGATCGCGTCGAGCAGCTGTTCCACGAAAAGGCGCAAAGCGGCTACGCGGCCTGGAACCGGCTGTTCGACCAGACCATCTCCGGCCTGCGTTTCAAGGTCGGCGGCAAGGAGCTCGCGATCGAGCCGACGCTGAACCTGCTGCAGGACAAGGCGGGGGACAAGCGCAAGGCTGCCGCGCAGGCGCTTGCCAAGACCTTCAAGGACAATGAGCGCAGCTTCGCGCTGATCACCAACACGCTCGCCAAGGACAAGGAAATCTCCGACCGCTGGCGCGGCTTCCAGGATGTCGCGGACTCCCGCCATCTCAACAACCGCGTCGAGCGCGAGGTGGTCGATGCGCTGGTCGCCTCGGTGCGCGCGGCCTATCCGAAGCTGTCGCACCGCTATTACGCGCTCAAGGCCGGCTGGTTCAAAAAGAAGAAGCTGCCGCACTGGGACCGCAACGCCCCGCTGCCGTTCGCGGCGACCGGCACCATCGCCTGGCCCGAGGCGCGCAACATGGTGCTGTCGGCCTATAGCGGCTTCTCGCCCAAGATGGCCGAGATCGCGGAGCGCTTCTTCGACGATCGCTGGATCGATGCGCCGGTCCGTCCCGGCAAGGCGCCCGGCGCGTTCTCGCATCCGACCACGCCGTCGGCGCATCCCTATGTGCTGATGAACTATCAGGGCAAGCCGCGCGACGTGATGACGCTGGCGCATGAGCTTGGTCATGGCGTCCATCAGGTGCTGGCGGCGAAGAACGGCGCGCTGATGGCGCCGACGCCGCTGACGCTGGCCGAAACTGCAAGCGTGTTCGGCGAGATGCTGACCTTCAAGCGGCTATTGTCCCAGACCAGGAACGCCAAGCAGCGCCAGGCGCTGCTCGCGGGCAAGGTCGAGGACATGATCAATACCGTGGTGCGGCAGATCGCGTTCTATTCATTCGAGCGCGCGGTTCATACCGAGCGCAAGAACGGCGAACTCACCGCCGAGCGGATCGGCCAGATCTGGCTCAGCGTGCAGGGCGAGAGCCTGGGGCCGGCGATCGAGATCAAGCCGGGCTACGAGACGTTCTGGATGTACATTCCGCACTTCATCCACTCGCCGTTCTACGTCTATGCCTATGCGTTCGGCGATTGCCTCGTGAACTCGCTCTATGCGGTCTACGAGCACGCGTCCGAAGGCTTTGCCGAGCGCTATCTCGACATGCTCGCCGCCGGCGGCACCAAGCACTACTCCGAGCTGCTGCGGCCGTTCGGGCTCGATGCCAAGGACCCCAAATTCTGGGACGGCGGCCTGTCCGTCATCGCCGGCATGATCGACGAACTGGAAGCGATGGGCTGAGGCCCATCCGCTGTCCCGGGGCTGAAGCCGGCGTTTTTGCGCCGGACGGCACGATCTTTCCTTATCTTTCCTTGGCGCCCGCGCTTCGGAGATCAATCCGGCCCGGACGCGGCCGTCGCCGGGCCGGATCGGGGACGATTTGCGCTTCAAATCGCCCGATCGGGACCGCGCCGTTGCCCTGCCTACCCGTTTGCGGTAATGGCTCGCGGAGGAACGCGAATTTCTGACTGGGGACAGCGATGGCAGACCATAGCGAAGTGGCCTACACGACCGCCGACGGCAACGATTACGTGGCGCATGAGCAGACCTATGAAGGGTTTATCATGCTGGTCAAATGGGGCACCATCAGCGTCGCCATTATTCTCGCCCTGATGGCCTATTTCCTGGTCTGATCCTTTAGATCGGCTAGCGGCGCCGCCGTCCCGCGGCGGTGCCGGAATTCCTGTCGAATCCGGATGTAAAAACCGGGTATCCAAATCTGGCGAAAATAACGCTAGTTTGAAGACGCGTGCGCCGCTCGCGCCGCCGGAGGGCCCATGAAGATTGCCGTTGCCAAGGAAATTGATCCGTCCGAGCCGCGGGTTGCGGCCTCGCCCGATACCGTGAAGAAGTTCAAGGCACTCGGCGCCGAGGTCGCGGTCGAGCCGGGCGCGGGCATCAAGTCGGGCCTTCCCGATTCGGAGTTCACCGCGGTTGGCGCCACCGTCAGCGCGGACGCGCTCAAGGACGCCGACATCATCATCAAGGTGAAGCGGCCGGAAGCCTCCGAACTCTCCAAATACAAGCGCGGCGCGCTGGTCATCGCGATCATGGATCCCTACGGCAACGAGGCCGCGCTGAAGGCGATGGCCGATGCCGGCGTGTCTGCCTTCGCGATGGAATTGATGCCGCGCATCACCCGCGCGCAGGTGATGGACGTGTTGTCCTCGCAGGCCAATCTGGCGGGCTACCGCGCCGTGATCGAGGGCGCCGAGGCCTTTGGCCGCGCCTTCCCGATGATGATGACCGCCGCCGGCACCGTTCCGGCCGCGAAGGTGTTCGTGATGGGCGTCGGCGTCGCCGGCCTGCAGGCGATCGCGACCGCGCGGCGGCTCGGGGCCGTCGTCACCGCGACCGACGTGCGTCCGGCCACCAAGGAACAGGTCGAATCGCTCGGCGCGAAATTCCTCGCCGTCGAGGACGAGGAATTCAAGAACGCGCAGACCGCCGGCGGCTACGCCAAGGAAATGTCCAAGGAGTACCAGGCCAAGCAGGCCGCGCTGACCGCCGAGCACATCAAGAAGCAGGACATCGTGATCACGACCGCGCTGATCCCGGGCCGTCCGGCGCCGAAGCTCGTCACCGGCGAGATGGTGAAATCGATGAAGCCCGGCTCGGTGCTGGTCGATCTCGCGGTCGAGCGCGGCGGCAATGTCGAGGGCGCCAGGCCCGGCGAGGTGGTCGAGGCCGACGGCATCAAGATCGTCGGCTACACCAACGTCGCCGGCCGCGTCGCGGCGTCGGCCTCGGGGCTCTACGCGCGCAACCTTTTCTCGTTCATCGAGACGATGGTCGACAAGGCCAATAAGGCGCTCGCGGTCAATTGGGACGACGAGCTGGTGAAGGCCACCGCGCTGACCAAGGACGGCGCCGTCATCCATCCCAACTTCCAGCCGAAGTAAGGAGAGAAGCCATGGAGCATCTCGCGCAGGCCGTCGATCCGTTCGTGTTCCGGCTGTCGATTTTCGTCCTCGCCGTGTTTGTCGGCTATTTCGTGGTGTGGTCGGTGACCCCGGCGCTGCATACGCCGCTGATGAGCGTGACCAACGCGATCTCCTCGGTGATCGTGGTCGGCGCGCTGCTCGCGGTCGGCGTCGGCATGGTCTCGAGCGGTTCGGGCTGGGCCCGCGGCTTCGGCTTCGTCGCGCTGATCTTCGCCTGCGTGAACATCTTCGGCGGCTTCCTGGTCACCCAGCGCATGCTCGCGATGTACAAGAAGAAAGCCAAGTGAGCGGCAATCACCTCGGGGTGATGAGGATTTTGGGGGACCTGAGATGAGCGCCAATCTCTCTGCACTGTTGTATCTCGTGGCGGGGGTGCTGTTCATCCTGTCGCTGCGCGGCCTGTCGAGCCCGGCGTCGTCGCGCCAGGGCAACATGTTCGGCATGATCGGCATGGCGATCGCCGTCGGCACCACGCTGGCGAGCCATCCGCCGGCCGACGGCGTGGCCTGGGTGCTGGTCATCCTCGCGGTCGCGATCGGCGGCGGCATCGGCGCCGTCATCGCGCGCCGGGTGCCGATGACCTCGATGCCCGAACTCGTCGCCGCATTCCACTCGCTGGTCGGCATGGCCGCGGTGCTGGTCGCCGCCGGTGCGTTCTATGCGCCCGAGGCGTTCGACATCGGCACGCCCGGCAACATCCATCCGCAGAGCCTGGTCGAGATGTCGCTCGGCGTCGCGATCGGCGCGCTGACCTTCACCGGCTCGGTGATCGCGTTCCTGAAGCTGTCGGCCCGGATGAGCGGCGCACCGATCATCCTGCCGTTCCGCCACGTCATCAACATCGTGCTGGCGCTGGCGCTGGTGTTCTTCATCGTCGGCCTCGTGATGAGCGGCAGCGCGCTCGACTTCTGGCTGATCACCATCATCGCGCTGGCGCTCGGCGTGCTGATGATCATCCCGATCGGCGGTGCCGACATGCCGGTCGTGATCTCGATGCTGAACTCGTATTCCGGCTGGGCCGCGGCCGGCATCGGCTTCACGCTCGGCAATTCGGCACTGATCATCACCGGCGCGCTGGTCGGCTCCTCCGGCGCGATCCTGTCCTACATCATGTGCCACGCGATGAACCGCTCGTTCATCTCGGTGATCCTCGGCGGCTTCGGCGGCGAGACGGCGGCAGCCGGCGGCGGCAGCGGCGAGCAGAAGCCCGCCAAGCTCGGCTCGGCGGATGACGCCGCCTTCATCATGAAGAACGCCTCCAAGGTCATCATCGTGCCCGGCTACGGCATGGCGGTGGCGCAGGCACAGCACGCGCTGCGCGAGATGGCCGACATCCTGAAGAAGGAAGGCGTCGAGGTGAAATACGCCATTCACCCGGTGGCGGGCCGCATGCCCGGCCACATGAACGTGCTGCTGGCCGAGGCCAACGTGCCCTACGACGAGGTGTTCGAGCTCGAGGACATCAACTCGGAGTTCGCCCAGGCCGACATCGCCTTCGTGATCGGCGCCAACGACGTCACCAACCCGGCGGCGGAAGAGGACAAGACCTCGCCGATCTACGGCATGCCGGTGCTGCAGGTCTGGAAGGCCGGCACCGTGATGTTCATCAAGCGCTCGCTCGCCTCGGGCTACGCCGGCATCGACAACCCGCTGTTCTACCGCGACAACACCATGATGTTGCTCGGCGACGCCAAGAAGGTCACCGAGAACATCGTCAAGGCGATGTAAGGCGGTAGCGATGACGCTGAACCGGGAGTGGCATCGAGCGCATCGCATGCCGCCCCGGGCGACGCGCGAACAGCGCATCAAGTGGCACGTCGCGCATGCGGCGGCGTGCGCGTGCCGGCCGGTCCCCGATAGCGTCAAGGCGGACGTCGAGAAGCTGCGCAAACTCGCCCGCCGCAAATAGCCGCGGCCACCGGTGATGGCGCTGGCACTCGCAATCCTGAAATGGCTCCTGATCGCCGCGGTCGTCATCTATCTCGGCGGCCTCGTGGCGCTGTATGTCAAGCAGCGCGAACTGCTGTTTCCGATCCCGCCGGTCGGGCGGACCGCGCCGGCGGCCGCGGGCCTTCCCGAAGCGAAAGAACATGTCCTGACCACCGGCGACGGCGAGAAGGTCATCGTCTGGCACGTGCCGGCGAAGCCGGGCCGGCCCGTCGTGCTGTTCTTCCACGGCAATGGCGATTTCCTTGCCGGGCGCGTGGCGCGCTTCAAGGCCATCACGGCCGACGGCACCGGGCTGGTGGCGCTGTCCTTTCGCGGTTACGCAGGGTCGAGCGGGTCTCCGAGCGAGCAGGGACTGCTGCAGGACGCCGCGGCGGCTTACGCCTTCGCCACCGCGCGCTACCGCGCCGAGCAGATCGTGGCCTGGGGATTCTCCCTCGGCACGGGCGTTGCGGTTGCGCTCGCCGCCGAACATCCGCTCGGCAAGCTGATCCTTGAGGCGCCATATACGTCGACGGCTGACGTCGCCGGCGCGCATTTCTGGTATGTGCCGGTCCGCCTTTTGATGCGCGATCAATTCCACTCCGACCGGCTCATCGCGCGGGTCAAGGCGCCGCTCCTGATCATGCATGGCGCCGACGATCCGGTGATCCCGATTCGCTTCGGCGAGCGCCTGTTCGGCCTCGCCCATGAGCCCAGGCAATTCGTGCGACTGCCCGGTGGCGGGCACGACAATCTCGACGATTTCGGTGCGATGGCGACGGCGCGACGGTTTATCGACGCCGCAAGAGGCTGACGGCGGCGATTGTCTGTCGCATAATCGCGGCACCGAAGTGAGGGGACCCCACGATGAGCGCACACGGACCGATGCCGCGGTCGGCCTGGCTGTATCCCGTTCTGGCGGTGCTGTTGTTTGCCGCGGTCACGGCCACCGGCTACAGCTTCGCGCCGTCGGCCGGTGGCTGGGTGTTTGCGGCGGTACTTCTGGTCATTCTGTTCGGCACCGTGTTCGCGGCGGTCCACCATGCCGAGATGATCGCCGAGCGGATCGGCGAGCCGTTCGGCACATTGCTGCTGACGCTCGCGGTGACGATCATCGAGGTGGCGCTGATCTCGACCATCATGCTGGGCGACACGCCGGCGCCGACCTTGGCCCGCGACACGGTGTTTGCGGTGGTGATGATCGTCTGCAACGGCCTGGTCGGGCTCTGCATCTTCATCGGCGGCATCCGCTACCGCGAGCAGGATTTCCAGATCACCGGCGCCAACCTTTACCTCAGCGTGCTGTTCGTGCTCGCGACCATCACGCTCGATATGCCGAATTTCACGCTCACAGCGCCGGGGCCGATCTACTCCACGGCCCAGCTTGCCGTGATCAGCGTCGTGACCCTGCTGCTTTACGCGGTGTTCCTCTACACCCAGACCATCCGGCACCGCGATTATTTCGTCAGCGGCGCCAACGAGGCGGCGGCGCATGGCGAGGTGATGTCGGACCGCATGACGGCGATCAGCGTTGCGCTGCTGCTGATCTCGCTGCTGGCGGTGGTGTTGCTGGCGAAGAAATTCTCGCTGGTGGTCGATGTCGTCACCGTCAAGATCGGCGCGCCGCCGGCCTTTGCCGGCCTGGTGGTGGCGGCCCTGATCCTGTTGCCGGAGAGCGTTGCCGCGGTGTCGGCAGCGCGCAAGAACGACCTGCAGAAGAGCATCAACCTCGCGCTCGGCTCCTCGATCGCCACCATCGGGCTCACGGTTCCGGCGGTGGCGGTTGCCGCCTCTGTGCTCGACAAGCAGCTGGTGCTCGGGCTCAGCAACCAGCATATGCTGATCCTGCTGCTGACCTTCATGGTCAGCATGCTCACCTTCGGAACCGGCCGCACCAACATCCTGTTCGGGCTCGTTCACATGGTGGTGTTCGCCGTGTTCGTGTTCATGGTTTTCGTGCCGTAGAGCATGATCCGCTCAAAAAACTTGGAGAGAATGACGATGCTCAGCGCCAAATCGGATGTGCAGGTGGATACCGCGGAGGTCCGCGTGACCGAATGGCGCCTTGCGCCGGGCAGCGCCACCGGCCACCACACCCATGGGATGGACTATGTCATCGTTCCGATCACGGCGGGCGAGATGACGATCGTGGCGCCGAACGGCGAGCGCTCGAAGGCGCAGCTCGGAGCCGGCAAATCCTATTTCCGCAAGGCCGGGGTCCAGCACAACGTGCTCAACGAGACGGCCAGCGAGATCGTGTTCCTCGAGGTCGAGCTCAAGCCCTGACGCGGCGCAACAACCCTGCAAGGACCCCTGCAAGGAACCCTGCACCCGCCGAATGGCAGATCCGAGCCGGCGCGGCTGTGGAAATTCATAACCCGTTAACGGCTGCGCGATGATCTAGCAGGCGGATGCGGCCTGCGCAGGGGGCGCCTCCGGCTGAAACCAAAGCGACACCAAAGGTGACGTCGGAACGGGGGTTTGCCACCGATCCGACGCAGTTGATCCCTGAATGTGCCTCAAAGTTCCAGCATGTAATACCGGGGTGGGGAGTGGCAGGTCATGCTGAGTTACCTGAAGAAATTCGTGATGGACATCTTACCCTCGGTGGCAGCGACCATCATCGGGGCGTACATCGTTAATCACTACATCGTGGCCAAGCCGGAGGCGCCGGCAGCCGCAGCCGTGACCGCCGCAGTCGATCCCAAGGCCGATCCGAAGGCCGCCGCCAAGCCCGCCGCCGTCGTCAGCAGCCTCCCCGAAGCCGGCGTGAAGGCCAAGGGCATGTCCGAGCGCACCCTGATCGAGCGCTCGGCGTCCGAGAAGGCCACCGTCACCGAGAAGCCCGCCGAGAAATCGGCCGATCCCAAATCTGCCGACGCAAAGCCTGACGCGCCGGCCGATACCGCCAGCATCCCCGCCGACACCCGCCATCATCCGGCGGCGCCGAAGGCCGTCGCGAAGGTCACGCCCGCCGCGCCGCAGCCGGCGGCGCCTGCGGCGTCAGCCGCGCCGGTCGAGACTGCTGTGACGCCCGAGGAAAGCCGCGACGCCAACGACCTCGCGCGCGCCGCCATCGAGCGGCTGCGCAAGGAGCGTCCGCAGGAGGCGGCGCGGTCCCAGGATGCCACGCGCACCGATCTCGCCCGCCTGCCTGAGGCGCAGCGTCCGGCAGCCACCTCGGCGATCCGGCCGTTGCCGCCGCCGATCATGGTGTCGAGCCCGTCCACTGACAATGTCGATCAATCCTCGCAGCCGCGTCCGCCCTACGCCGCCGGCGGCCAGGATTCCAACCGGCTGACGCCGCCGGCCGACATTCCGGTCCCAGTGGTGCAGGCCCCGCTCGACCTGCGCGCCGAGGCGATCATGCCGGCGCAGAAGAACGAGCGCACATCGGTGACCGACGACATGTTCTCCGGCATGAAGTCGATGTTCCACGCCGTCCTGCCGAAGTAGCCGCAACGCCGCTCGATCGTTCCTGACGGGTTGTCTTCACGCCGAGCGCTAGCCGCCGGTGCGCGCAAGCCCGCTGCGCGCATTGCCGTCACCTGGCCGCAGCGCCAGCGCGCGATTGTAGGACGCCGCCGCCTTGGCCTTGTCGCCGAGCCGCTCATAGGCCTGGCCGCGAGCGCTCCACGCCGCAACATTGCTTGGATCGGCCTGCACGGCCTCGTCGAGATCGCTGGCGGCCTGCTTGGCCTTGTCGAGCGCGAGGTAGCTGGTCGCACGGCCGACCAGGGGCTCGGCCTTCTGCGGCGACAGCCCGCTGGCCGCGGTGAAATCGTCGATCGCCTGCTGATGCTGTCCGCGGCCCTGATAGATCAGGGCGCGGCCGTAGAGCGCCTGGATGTTGTAAGGGTCGGCCACCAGTGCCTGTTCGAACTCCGCCATCGCCTCGTCGAGCTTGCCGGAGCGTGCCAGCACCTGAGCGCGCGTGGTGTGATCCTTGGCGCTGTTGACGTCTTGCGGCGTGATGGTGTCGGCGGCGGGCTTGTCGGCGGTGGCAGCCGGCTTCGGCTTGTCGTCCGAGGAGCCCCATGAACCGAGGTCGAAGGAGCAGCCCCCGAGCGGCAGGCCGAGAAGCACTGCAATGATGACGAGATGCGGCGCGCGACGGCGCTGCGCGGGTCCTGGAAAGAGCGGGCGGGATCCCGGATCAGCCGTCATGCAAAATGCTCTTGCCGGTCGTTTTGCATGGGTACCCCGGAACGCGGCGTGCTTCAAAACGACAACGCGGGCCCGTGGCCCGCGCTGTTAGACTTCCATATCGGCAAAACGGTTCAGCGAGGGCCGCGACCAGCGCCTGCACCGCCCGGACGGCCGCGGTCGCCACCGGGGCCGGCGCCGAACACCGGCTTCGGCTTCATCGGCAGCAGGCCTTCGCGCTGCAGCTTCTTGCGCGCCAGCTTGCGTGCGCGGCGCACGGCTTCGGCCTTTTCGCGGGCCTTCTTCTCGGAGGGCTTTTCGTAGTGACCGCGGAGCTTCATCTCGCGGAAAATGCCCTCGCGCTGCATCTTCTTCTTCAGCGCCTTCAGGGCTTGGTCGACATTGTTATCGCGGACGAGAACCTGCACGCGGCATCCTCTTTTGAATTGATCGGTTCGGAATTCTGGCGAGGTGAAGGGGCGGCAAAAGGCCTGCCTCTTAACCCTAGGCGGGCGCATGTATCAGACAAACGCGCAGATGTCCACCGGTCGAGTGACTTTCGGGCCTAGTAAAGCCACGAAATAGGGCGAAAATGCCATTGTGCGGCCCTGATTTGGGTGGTTTGGCGCCCAGATGAGGGCCGCTCCCGGCGTTTTGGATAACCCGGACATTGGAAATAGGGGAGATGCGAGATGGAGATGAAAAAATACGCTGCCGAGGCCATCGGTACGTTCTGGCTCACATTCGCTGGTTGCGGCAGCGCGGTGATCGCGGCCGGCTTTCCGCAGGTCGGGATCGGACTGGTCGGCGTGTCACTGGCCTTCGGGCTGAGCGTGGTGACCATGGCCTATGCGATCGGCCATATCTCGGGTTGCCACCTCAACCCGGCGGTGACGGTCGGGCTCGCCGCGGGTGGGCGTTTCCCGGGCGGCCAGGTGCTGCCCTACATCATCGCGCAGGTCGTGGGCGCCATCATCGCGGCCTGGCTGCTCTATGTGATCGCGAGCGGCGCGCCCGGCTTCGATGTCAGCAAGGGCTTTGCCTCCAACGGTTATGACGCGCACTCGCCCGGCCAGTACAACATGGTGGTGTGCTTCATCACCGAGGTAGTGATGACCATGATGTTCCTGTTCATCATCATGGGATCGACCCATGGCAAGGCGCCTGCCGGCTTCGCGCCGCTCGCCATCGGCCTCGCGCTGGTGATGATCCATCTCGTCAGCATTCCCGTCACCAATACGTCGGTGAACCCGGCGCGCAGCACCGGACCGGCGCTGTTCGTCGGCGGCTGGGCGTTGGGGCAGCTCTGGCTGTTCTGGGTCGCGCCGCTGATCGGCGGCGCGCTCGGCGGTGTGATCTACCGCTGGCTCAGCGACGAGCCGGCCGGCATCGTCGCCGGCGCGAAGACGGCGTGATCGGCGCGAGCGTTTTCGAGCGAAGCGGACGCCGGTTCGCGTGAAGAAAACGCGTAAACAAAAATCCAGAGCATCGGTTCTGATTGAACCGGAACCGATGCTCTCATGGATCGCGGCTGCCACGATCCCATTTCCATCGATGTGTCGAAGGCGGCTTGCGGCCGCCGGAGCATGATCCGGAAAAGTGGGAAGCGGTTTTCCGAAGAAATCGTGCTCAAACGACGAGCTAAAGCGCGATGAATATCTCATCGCGCCTTAGTGGAATTATGGCTTGCGGGCAGGCGTCACTTCGGTGACGTGTCCCATCTTGCGGCCGGGGCGCGGCGTGCCCTTGCCGTACAGATGCACCGTGGCGCCGGGAACGGTGAGCCACTGCTCGTAGCTCAGGATGTCGTCGCCGATCAGGTTGGTCATGACGACATCGCCGTGGCGCACCGGCTTGCCCAGCGGCCAGCCGGCGATCGCGCGGATGTGCTGCTCGAACTGTGAGATCGAGGCGCCGTCGAGCGTCCAGTGGCCGGAATTGTGCACGCGCGGCGCGATCTCGTTGACCAGCACCGCCGCCTTGCTGCCGTTGCCGGGCACCACGAACATCTCCACCGCGAGCACGCCGACATAGTCGAGCGCCGAGGCGATCTTTTCGGCGATCGCGCGCGCCTGCGCGGCAAGCTCATCGGGGATTGCGGCCGGCGCGCGGGAAGTTTTCAGAATGTGGTCGCGATGCTCGTTCTCGGTGACGTCGAAGCATTCGACTTCGCCGGACGCGGAGCGGGCCGCGATCACCGAGATCTCACGCTCGAACGGCACGAAGGCTTCGAGGATCGCCGACTTGGTGCCGAGGTCCTGCCAGACCTGTTCAAGGTCGTCGCCGGCGCGGATGATGGCCTGGCCCTTGCCGTCATAGCCGAAGCGGCGGGTCTTGATCACCGCAGGCAGGCCGATGCGCTCGATCGCCGTGCGCAGCGTGCCGACCGAGGAGACGTCGACGTAGTCGGCGGTGCCGATGCCGAGCTTGCTGACGAAATCCTTCTCGATCAGCCGGTCCTGCGTGGTCTCCAGGATCTTGTAGGCCGGCAGCACCGGGCGCCGCGCGGCGAGCACCATCGCGGTCGCGGCCGGGACATTCTCGAACTCATAGGTGACGACGTCGACGTCGTTGGCGAACAGTTCGAGCGCCTCGACGTCGGCATATTCCGCGCAGGTCGCGTTCTGCACCACGTCGAACGCCGGGGAGTCCGGATCCGGCGAAAACACCTGGCAGCGGAGCCCGAGCCGCGCCGCGGCCATCGCCAGCATCCGGCCCAATTGCCCGCCGCCGAGGATTCCAATGGTGTCGCCCGGCTTCAGCTTCACTCCGTTCGAAGCCGTCACGCCGCGCCCTCCGGATGCTCGCTGATCGCGTCGGTCTGCTGCTTGCGCCAGGCCGCAAGGCGGCCCGACAGAGCCGGATCGTTGAGCGCGAGCACGCTCGCCGCGAGCAACGCGGCATTGATCGCGCCGGCCTTGCCGATTGCCAGCGTCCCGACCGGGACGCCGGCCGGCATCTGCACGATCGAATAGAGCGAATCGATGCCCGACAGCGCCTTCGACTCGACGGGAACCCCGAACACCGGAAGCTCCGTCAGCGCGGCGGTCATGCCCGGCAAATGGGCGGCGCCGCCGGCGCCGGCAATGATCACCTTGTGGCCGGCTGCCTTGGCGCCCTTGGCGAAGGCATAGAGCCGATCCGGGGTGCGGTGGGCCGAAACGATACGCGTTTCGCAGGCCACACCGAGCGCAGCCAGCGTCTCGGCGGCATGGCGCATGGTTTCCCAGTCGGACTGACTTCCCATGATGATGGCGATCGGAGCGGTCATCTCTTCAATTCTGTGCAGGAATCCAAAAGCATAGGCCGATTATAGGGGCGGCCCGGGCGTCATCCAAGGCGTGGCAAGGGAGTTAGAATGGACTATCCTGTCTTGGTGAATCCCGGCAAGCCTTCATAAGCAGGCCTCAACAAGGATGCGCATGAAGAAGAAGACGACGGCGGCCGCCTCCGGGGCCGCGAAACGACGCAAAGGCGCGCCCGCCGCGCGCAAATCCGGGCCGGGCAAGACTGGGGCCAAGCGGGCTGGAACCAAACGGGCCGGAACCGAAGCTTCCACGCGAGGCGCGGTCGCATCCGGCGACAAATCGACGATCCGCAGCTTGCGGGCGCAGCTGGCGCGGGCGCAGGCCCGGATCGAGGCGCTGCAGGCCGCCGCCGAGACCGACTTCCTGCTCGACATCCTGAACCGGCGCGGATTCGAGCGCGAGCTCGCCCGTTCGCTTTCCTTCATCAAGCGCTATCAGGCCTCCGGCGCGCTGATCGTGCTCGACGTCGATCGCCTCAAGCCGATCAACGATGCCTTCGGCCACGCGGCGGGCGACGAGGTGCTGAAGGCGATCGTTGCCGCGATATCGGATCAGGTGCGCGCTTCCGATGTGATCGGCCGTCTCGGCGGCGACGAGTTCGCCGTGCTGCTGTGGAATCTCAGCGAGATCGATGCCCGCGCCAAGGCGGCTGCGCTGGAAGAGGCGATCGATCGGTTGACCTTCATGTTCCGCGACAGCCAGGTCACCGCAGGCGCCTCCGCCGGCGTTGCGATCCTCACCGCGCATTCGGATATCGATCGCGTTCTCGATGAGGCCGACCGTGCGATGTATGTGCGCAAGGCGCAGCGGCGCCACGAATCCTAGAGGATCCGGGCCGATCAAAGCGCGCTCAGGTCCTCCGGCACATTGCCGTAGGCCCGCAACAGCTTGGCATCGCCGAATTCGCCGATCGCGGGATCGCCGGTGCGGCTGAACGCGACGGCGCCGATGCTGCCGGGCATCCGCGACATGGTCTCCGCGCGGCGCAGCGCGACCGCCGAGCTCTGGCATTCCTCGGCATTGCCGGCGACCGGCGTGCCGTCATCGTCCTGCATGAAGGGCAGTGCCACGTAATAGGTTACATCGGCCATCGCTGTGCTCCCTGAAGATCAGGCCAAGGATCAGGCCAAGGATCGGGCCAAGGATCAGGCGGCGTCGCTCGCCGCCCGGGTCTGCGCCGGCACGCAGCCGGCGGTGATCGCGGTCTGCAATTCCTCAAGCTCGGCTTCCAGGTATTCGTTGGCCATGATCAGCGCCTTGATGGTGCTGCGCAGGTTGCCGTCGCACATCGCGATCGCCTGATCGCAGGCCTTCTCGTAGCGGCTGTTGTCGGGCAGGGAAGGCGGTGCGGACATGGCGAAACTCCCTCTGATGGCTGGCGGCTGGATCGGTATGTTCTCTTTTTGTTCCGATAGAGTCAAGCGCCGGGAAATCGCCTCGCGTCCGTTGCCGCGAACGTGAAGCCGGTGAGGCGCTGTGGATGACGGGGAAAACCGCCGCCCGGCCTGAACCGGAAGCGCCCAACCGCGAAGGCCGCGCGCCGCGGCGCGCGTCAGGCAATGATGTCGGGCGTGATCTGGTCTTCGATGAAGGCGATGCGATCGCGCAGTTGCAGCTTCCGCTTCTTCAAGCGTTGCAACATCAAGAGATCCGGCGCCGGCGACTGGTGCAGCGCGTCGATCGCGGCATCGAGGTCGCGGTGCTCTTGCTGCAGACGCGCGAGCTCGGCGATTAGTTCGCGCTCATCCTGATCGTTCATGGTTGTATATTAACTGATAGGCACGATGAGGTTGTTGCGGCGGAAGTCGCCGCTCGCCGGAATATCCTCCTTGCGCGCGCGCCGCGCAAGCCGGACCGGTTCCATAGTCACGATTGGTTACAGATAAACCGAAATGAGTGCGTGCGGCATTTCGCGTCCCCCATCGACAGCGCCGTCCACTCGTGTACACTCGGCGGTCCGGATCGAACCTGAGGTTTAACGCACCGAGGAGTGTTCGCAATGGCAATACAGGCCCATCTCATTGAGCTGGAGCGTAAACACAAAATACTCGAGAACGAACTGCACGAAGCGCTCGTTCACCCCTCTGTAGACGACCTCCATATTTGCGAGCTGAAGCGCCGCAAGTTGATGGTCAAGGATCAAATCGAGCGGTTGAGACTGTCCGCCGACGACACGGTCCACTAGACCGCCCCCCTGCAAATTAGCAAATAGCCTGGCCTTTCACCGAGGGATGAACGCCCAAGTGCGCGCATCCCCCGGCAGGCCATACTGTATTTGCTCAGAGTTCCGCCAACTCGCCGACATGGTCGGCGACCGCGAGCGATGACGTCAGTCCGGGCGATTCGATGCCGAACAGGTTGATCAGGCCGGCGACGCCGTGATCGGCGGGCCCCTGGATCAGGAAGTCCTGCGTCGCCACCGCCGGCGGCACGATCTTGGGGCGGATTCCCGAGTAGCTCGGCATCAGCGCGCCGTCCGGCAGGGCCGGCCAGTATTTCCGGATCGCCGGATAGAACCGCTCGGCCCGATCAGGGTCGACGGCGTAATCGATGTGATCGATCCATTGGACGTCGGGCCCGAACCTCGCCTGTCCGGCCATGTCGAGCGTCAGGTGCACGCCGAGCCCGCCGGGTTCCGGCACCGGGTAGATCAGGTGCGAGAACGGCGCCCTGGCGCTGCAGCTGAAATAATTGCCCTTGGCCAAATAGGCCGTTGGAATCAATTCGATCGGCATGCCCTCGACGTTGCGCGCGACCGCCGTCGCGCCGAGCCCGGCGGCATTGACCAGGAGATCGCAGGCCAGCGTCATCGGCGCCGCGCCGCCGGCCTCGATCTCGAACCCGTCGGCGGTGGCCCAGGCGTGGAGCAGCGGCGTATGGAAGGCGAACGCCGCCCCCGCCTCCTCGGCGTCACCACGCAGCGCGAGCATGTAGGCATGGCTGTCGATGATCCCGGTCGAGGGCGACAGCAGCGCTGCGTCGCAATTCAGCGCCGGCTCCAGGGCGCGCGCCGCCTCGCCGGACAACAGCTGCATGTCGTCGACGCCATTGGCCTTGGCATGCGCGCGGATCGACTGCAGCTTCTCGGTCTCCGCCGGCGTTGTGGCCACGATCAGCTTGCCGCAATTCTTGTGCGGGACGCCGTGCTCGGCGCAGTAGCGGTAGAGCGCCCGCTTGCCGCTGACGCACATCCGCGCCATCAGGCTGCCGGCGCGGTAGTAGATGCCGGCGTGGATCACCTCGCTGTTTCGCGACGAGGTCACCGTGCCGATCCCCTCGGCCTCCTCGATCACAATCACCTCGCGGCCGGCCTGTGCCAGCCGCCGCGCCACCGCGAGGCCGATCACCCCCGCACCGACGATCACGCAATCAACCCTGTCCATCTCGTCCTTCAGGTCCGAAAATTTCCGCCCGGCCGCGCCCTGGCCGCTGCCGCCAGCATCGTTCAGCCGATCCGGTCGCTTTGGGCAAGTGCTTATTAGGCAAGTGCTTGGGCCATCTCAAATAGTTGGGAGGCCATGCCCTGTTAGTGGAGCATTAATCATGTCAGGGCAATTGCCATAAATTAAGTCAGCATTTTCCGGTTGCATCAGTACGCGTTTACCCGATCCAAACCGCCGGAGCCGGACACTCGCCCCGGAAATCCGCGGGTGATCGATGGCTGGCAGGAAGGTGCAGGCGGGCGGGAAGAATTCGATTCCGGCAAGGGCCGTGCTCTGCCTGATCGCCGCCGTCGCGCCGTGCGCTGCAGCCCGGGCCGGCACCGGTGCGTTCGCGCCGTCGAGCTATCTGGGCAGCCTCGATCCCGGCGTGGTCTGGGAGCTCCTGATCGGCAGCGTGGTGGTGGCGTCCTTTTTCGGCGCGGTCGGGCTGTGGATCCTTTCGGCGCTGCGCAAGGCCAAGCGCGCGCAATTGCGGCGCAACGCCTTCGTCTCGTCGGCACTCAACCATTTGAACCAGGGCGTGGTGATGACCGATGCGCAGGAGCGCATCGTGTTCTGCAACGACCGCTATCTCGACATCTACGGCCTGTCGCGCGCCGACATCCGGCGCAACATGACGGGCGTCGAGCTGCTCGAGCTGCGCCGCGACCGCGGCGTGCTCGACCTCAGCGCCGAGGATTTCTTCGCCAGGGCCGCGGCGCCCGAGGGATTGGTCACCGAGCTGCCCGGCGGCAGGTCGGTGCTCGTGAAGTATTTTCCGCTGCCGAACGGCGGCTCGGTCGCGACCCATCTCGATTGCACCGACCAGCGCAAGCTGTCGCGCAAGCTCGCCTCGACCACGCAATTCCTGGAATCGGTGCTCGACAACGTTCCGGTCTGCGTCGCGGCCAAGAACATCGAGGACGGCCGCTACATCTTCGCCAACCGCGCCTTCGAGCGCTTCTCGCGCTTCTCGCGCGATCACATCGTGGGCAAGCGCGCCGACGAGATCTTCCGGCCCGAGACCGCCGCCAGCATCGACACCGCCGACCACGCGGCGCTGAACGCGGCGGAAGGCTATCATCGCAGCGAATTCTTCGTCGAACGCGGTTCGGACAAGCGGATCCTCGCCTCCAACCGCGTGATCGCCCGCAACGAGGCCGGCGAACCGGAATTCCTGATCGCGCTGTTCGAGGACGTCACCGATCGCCGCTCGCTGTCGCGCGAGCTCGAGAACAACAAGAAATTCCTCGAGCTCGTGGTCGACAACATCCCGGTCTCGCTGATCGTGCAGCGGGTCAGCGACGGCCGTTACCTGCTGGCCAACCGCAGCGCCGAGACGATCCTCAATCGCCGCCGCGAGGACGCCGCCGGCCTGACCGCGTCCGACATCTTCAATGCGCGTGAAGCCAAGCTGATCATCGCCCGCGACGAGGCCGCGATCAGGAAGCGCAGCATGATCGCCGAGGAGCATCCGATCTCGACCAAGGACGGCCTGCGGCTGTTCCTGACCCGCCGCATGACCGTGCTCGACGATGTCGGCGAGCCGCAATATCTGATCAAGACCCATGAGGACGTCACCGACCGGCGCCAGACCGAGTCGCGCATGGCGCACATGGCCTATCATGACGGCCTGACCGATCTGCCGAACCGCGCCGCCTTCCTGCAGGCGCTGACCCAGATGATCGAGGCCTGCGACGGCACCGACGAGGAGTTCGCCGTGCTCTGCGTCGATCTCGACGGGCTGAAGGAGATCAACGACGTCTACGGCCACGCGATGGGCGACAAGGTGCTGATCGAGGTCGCGCAGCGCCTGCAGACCGTGGCGCGCGGCGGCGTGGTGGCGCGGCTGTCCGGCGACGAATTCGGCCTCATCATCGACGGCAAGCAGCCGGTCGCCGGCATCGCGCTGGCCGAGCAGGCCGCCGAGGCGCTCGGACAGGATTTCCTGATCGACGGCAAGTCGGTGCGGACCGGCCTCACCACAGGGATCGCGGTGTTCCCGGACAACGGATCCGACGCGGCCTCGCTGCTGGCCAATTCCGGCGCGGCGCTGTTTCGCGCCAAGGCGAAGTCGCGCGGCACGATCTCGATCTTCGAACCGGAGATGGACCAGCAGATCCGTGATCGCCGCGTGCTGCACCAGGAGCTGTCGGTCGCGATCAAGAATGGCGAATTGTCGCTCTACTACCAGCCGCAGGCCGCCGCGGGCGGCAGCGTGGCGGCCAGCCAGATCATCGGCTTCGAGGCGCTGGCGCGTTGGCACCATCCGGTGCGCGGCTTCGTGCCGCCCGGCGACTTCATTCCGCTCGCGGAAGAAAGCGGCCTGATCGTCGAGATGGGCGAATGGATCCTGCGCGAAGCCTGCCGGGAGGCGGCGTCCTGGGCGATCCCGCTGCAGGTCGCGGTGAACCTGTCGCCGGCGCAATTCACCCATGGCGACCTCGTCGGCCTCGTCCATTCGATCCTGCTCGAGACCGGGCTCACGCCCGACCGGCTCGAGCTCGAAATCACCGAAGGCGTGCTGATCGAGGATTTCGACCGCGGCCTGTCGCTGCTGCGGCGGCTGAAGGCGCTCGGCGTGCGCATCTCGATGGACGATTTCGGCAGCGGCTATTCCTCGCTGAGCTACCTGCAGGCGTTTCCGTTCGACAAGATCAAGATCGACCGCGCCTTCGTCATCAATCTCGGCCGCAACCCGCAATCGGCCGCGATCGTGCGCGCGGTGATCGATCTCGGCCACGGCCTTGAAATGTCGATCGTCGCCGAGGGCGTCGAGACCGAGGCGCAGCTCGGCTTCCTCGCCGAAGAGGGCTGCGACGCGGTGCAGGGCTATCTGATCGGCCGGCCGGCCCCGATCGGTCAATTTGCCGCGCTGGTCGGCGGCGACCGGCTTGCCGAAACCGTGCGCAGAGCCGGGTAATTTGGCCTGAATGGTCGCCGGCCCGGCCGGCTGTGCTTGCCATCCGTTGCACGCCCGGCTACATCTCGACCCACCACATCATTTCAGCCGAGAAAGGAGGGCCGCGTCGTGGCGAGATACACCGATCCCCACCTCAAGCGTGGCCCCGTCAACGCCCTGCAGATGCGTTTGCAGGGCTGACCGGAAACTCGCGCAACATCTCTTCCTGGTCTGCCCTTCGTGGCCGTGCGGCGTCGAACGCTTGAGCGTTCGCGCCCGCATATCAATCCCTCGCCGCGCTTCGACACGCCCATCCGATGGCTGGATGCCCAAGGGCATGCTGGCATGCCCGGGACTGTCGTGATTGCCGGCAAGACCAGAGAATGATCGTGACCCTCATCAATGTCCGCAATCTCGGCGTGACGCTGAACGCGCCGCTGTTTTCCGAACTGAATTTTGTCGTCAATGCCGGCGACCGCATCGGGTTGGTGGCCGCCAACGGCCGCGGCAAGTCCACGCTGCTGCGCTGTATCGCAGATGCGATGGAGCCCAACGAAGGCGACATCACCCGCGCGCGCGGGCTCACCATCGGCCATGTCGAGCAGGATGCGCCGCCGAAACTGCTGGATACGCCGTTCCATGCCGCCGTGCTTGAGGCGCTTCCCGGCGAGCAGCGGGCCAGCGAGGGCTGGCGGGTCGACGTCGCCCTGCAATCGCTCGAAGTTCCGGAGGAACTGTGGACGAGACCGCTGAAGCAGCTGAGCGGCGGCTGGCTGCGGCTTGCGGTGCTCGCCCGCGTGCTGGTGACCGAGCCCGATGTGCTGTTGCTCGACGAGCCGACCAACCATCTCGATCTCGCCAAGATCGGCCGGCTTGAGGCCTGGCTGAACGCGCTGCCGCGCGAGATGCCGGTGGTGATCGCAAGCCACGATCGCGCCTTTCTCGATGCAACGACCAACCGGACGCTGTTCCTGCGCCCGGAGCGGTCGCAGCTGTTCTCGCTGCCCTATACCGCGGCGCGCGCCGCGGTCGACGAATTCGATGCCTCGGACGAGCGGCGCTATCAGCGCGACATGAAGACCGTGCGGCAGCTCCGGCAGCAGGCCGCGAAGCTCAACAACGTCGGCATCAATTCCGGCAGCGACCTTCTGCTGTCGAAGACCAGGCAATTGAAGCGGCGCGCCGAGAGACTGGAGGAGACGGCGAAGCCCGCGCATCTGGAACGTTCGGCCGGAGCGATCCGGCTCGCCAACCGCGACACCCATGCCAAGGTTCTGATCAGGCTGAACAACGCCGGGATCGCCACGCCCGACGGCAGGCTGTTGTTCAGGACCGGGCAGCAGTTCATCTGCAAGGGCGACCGGATTGCGCTGCTCGGGCCGAATGGCGCCGGCAAGACGCGCTTCGTCGCGGCGCTGCGGCTGGCGATCGAGGATGCCGGAACGGCACCGGCCGAGATCCGGGCCACCGAGTCATTGGTGCTTGGCTATTGCGACCAGGCACTGGCCGATCTCGCCGATAGCGATACGCCGATGCGCATGCTGACGCGGCGCTTCGAGGTCGGCGATCAGCGGGCGCGCGGCCTGCTCGCCGGCGCCGGGCTCTCGATCGAGATGCAGGGCCGACCGATCGGGCGGCTGTCGGGCGGGCAGAAGGCTCGTCTCGGCATGCTGGTGCTGCGGCTCACCCAGCCGAACTTCTATCTGCTCGACGAGCCGACCAACCACCTCGACATCGAGGGGCAGGAGGCGCTGGAGGACGAATTGATGGAACGGCAGGCCAGCTGCCTCCTGGTGTCGCACGACCGCCAGTTCGTACGGACCGTGGCCAACCGGTTCTGGGTGATCGAGGGCAAGAAGCTGATCGAGGTCGATGGACCGGAAGGCTTCTTCGCCGCGGCCGGTGCGGACTAGCACGTGATGGAGTCCGATAGATAGCCGTCGCGAAAACGGTGTGCCTCGCCCGCTTGCGGGGCCCGCCGCAGGAGGAGCGCTGCCAAAATATCGAAAACAACCCCATGCAAAGGAGCCGGTGGCGGCCGGCGTTCGAGCAGGCGACTTGACACGTCGGGCAACTCAGGGGCATTATTCCAATATTCCGAAATCCTGCAAACGACGCTCGCCCCGCAAGCGGGAGAGGTGGGGTGTGCCGTGAGACCGCTTCCCCCAGGCATCATGTGGTTCGGCGCCACGCCCTGACGCAATTTGGGTGCGAATACGCATTCCGTTCGCATTGAAATGCGATAGGCGTTGCGCATGGCGGACTATGACGTCGCGATCATCGGCGGTGGCCTGAACGGCACGAGCATTGCGCGTGATGCGGCCGGTCGCGGCCTGCGCGTGATCCTGCTGGAGCAGGGCGATCTCGGCTCCGGTGCGTCGCAGGCCTCGCCGCGGCTGGTCCATGGCGATCTGGCCGGGCTGGAACGGCGGGAGTTCTTCCGCGTCCGCAGGGCGCTGAGGGAACGCGACGTTTTGCTGCGCATCGCGCCGCATCTGGTGCGGCCGGTGCGCTTCGTGATCCCTGTTCATGCCGAGGAGCGGCCGCCGTGGCAGCTGCGGTCGTTGCTGCTGCTCTACGAGCCGCTGGCTTCGCGCAGCGGTCTGCCGCGCTCGGCGACGCTCGATGTCACCCACCATCCGGTCGGCAATGCGCTGAAGCGGCCGTTCGGAACCGCGTTCGAATATTCCGACTGCGTCGTCGACGATTCCCGGCTCGTCGTGCTCACCGCCGTCGACGCCGCGGCGCGCGGCGCCGATATCCGCACCGGCGCGCGCGTGACCCGGGCCGAGCGCAGTGAAACCTGGCGGCTAATCGTGATCGACCGAGGCTATCGGCGGGTGATCACGGCGCGGGCGCTGGTCAACGCGACCGGTGCGTGGACCGCCTCGGTCGCCGACACCGTGCTGCGCGTGCCCGCACCTCAGCTCGCGACCGTGCAGATCAGCCAGATCGTGGTGCGCCGCCTGTTCGACTGCGATAACGTCTATGTGTTTCAGAACCCTGACGGCCGGCTGATCTTCGCCAGTCCCTACGAGCGCGACTTCACCCTGATCGGCAGCGTCAGTCATCCCTTCAAGGGCGATCCGGCGGTTGTTGCGATGGATGTGCGCGAGGTGGCCTATCTCTGCGACGCGGCCAATCGCTATTTTCGCGAGCAGATCGCTCTAGTCGACGTGTTGCGAACAGTCTGCGGCGCCAATTCCGTGGTCGCGCCCGCGCGCCGGCACAAGAGCGATGGCGCAGCGCTGCTCGATGTCGGGCGCGGCAAGGCGCCGCTGCTCACGATCTTCGGCGGCGACGTCACCACCGCGCGGCGCCGCGCCGAGCGGGCGGTGTCGGAGTTCACGCGGTTCTATCCGATGACGCCGCGCTGGACCGCGACAGTGCCGCTGCCGGGCGGTGAATTCGCCTGGCAGCGCTTCGAGACCGAGGTCGAGATCGCCCGCGACCGCTGGCGCTTCCTCGGCGAGGCGCAGGCGCGGCGGCTGGTGGCCGCCTATGGGTTGAACGCCAGGGATGTTCTGGGCGACGCCAGGGAGACGGCCGATCTCGGCCCGGCCTTCGGTCCCGAACTGACCGGCGCCGAGGTGCGCTACCTCATGCGCAGGGAATGGGCGCGCTTTCCCGACGATGTGCTGTGGCGCCGCTCCAAGCTCGGGCTGACCATGCCGCAAGCCGATCGCGATGCGCTCGCGGCGTTTATGGCGAAGGCCGATTGAGCGCAATTCTCAAACCTCCCCTTGCAAAGGGGAGGTCGCCTTGCTCGCCAGAGCAAAGCGGGTGGGGATACTTGCGAGTTTGACCCGCATCGGGCTGAGAACGGCGGGCCATTAGGTGATGGGTATCCAAGCTCGAATGATTTCGGTTTCAAATATTGAATGCGCGGCGCTGCGTCGCATCGAAAGGGGCTTGGGGCCCGCTTTGATCTCCATCGGCACATTACGTACAGAACCGAGATGCAAATAATTCTACAAGACTTCAGCAAGTGATGGAGCTGGAGCGAAACGATCAGGTTCGCTGATGGGCCTGACGTCAACGACATCTCCATCATCCACATGGTCGTTGATTGCAGCAAATTCCGCCGCATCAATTTCCAGCAGCCATTCTTTCCACTCTCGGGGGTGTCCTTCCGGCGCAACGGGCTCGCCTCCGGCCGTATACTTGTATTTCGCCAACGCGCTCATGGCCCGTTCCATCGCACCGCCGTCCTTTAGCGTAACAACGCACCTCATCACGACACCTCGCCTGTTAGAAATGACAAGAATTCCACAGCGCTTTGGCGTCGCCTTGACCGGCATCAAAATATGAAGGGCGGCAATCAAGCTGCGACCGAAGACAGAAATTGCCGATCGGTTTCTCTGCATTGATCGATGTCAATGTTAGCTGCCGGGCTATCGGTGTTCCATTTGAAGCTTCCTCGAAAGAGGCGTCGCAAACAAATAGGAGAAACAAATGGCAGCACCATTGCCAGTTCCAGTGACTCAGCAGAAGCCCGCTGGTGCCCGTCCAAGCGCAGATTTCCTGGGCTCGCTCCAACGTGAGATTGACCGGGTCTTCGACAGTTTCACGCGAGGCTTGCCATCGCTGGACTTCAAGACGTCGTCGGGTCTCGCTCCGAACATGGATATCGCAGAGACTGATCGGGACATCGAAATTACCGCCGAGTTGCCGGGTCTCGAACAAAAGGACGTTCAGGTCAACTTGGCAGACGATGTGCTGACTATCAAAGGCGAGAAGAAAGCGGAGAAGGAAGAGAAAGATAAGAACTATTTCCGCATGGAGCGTAGCTATGGTTCGTTCTATCGCTCTGTTCAACTTCCGCCAGGCGTCAACGCCGATAGCATCAAAGCATCGCTCAAGAATGGCGTGCTCAAGGTGACAGTGGCCAAACCTGCAGCGGCGCAGCCGAGGAAGATCGAAGTCAAGGCAGCTGCGTGAAGCAAACGCTGGGTGCGCTCTATCGTCGAACCGAACGGAGCGCGCTCACGTTCTGTAAGGACAGAAGGCGGTTGAAGTTGGCTTCGGCGAGCATAATGACACGGTGTCCCAATACGCAAAGAACGATTTCGACCGGCTTGCGTACAGATATGGTCGTCTTCGAAAGCCTGCCGGACGTCGCCGTACCTGTCGACTGTCCCGAATGTCGTCATCAGCATTATTGGCGGCCGGCCGATGCGTGGCTCAACGCATCCGGTGTACCAAGCCATCAACTGAGTGAGGGGTTACGGCTTCGCGCTAACGGGCCGCACCGGCGAAGAGCGTCTTGAAACCTGTAGCGAGGCGAACCGGCAATCGACGATCACCGGCGGCGAGACGGTTCGATCCACGCACGCCAGTGGGTCGGATGCACATTGATTGCCTCGCCACTCGCCGACTTCACCCAGCCCAGTTGAACACGACGACAGGGAAACACAAGCAGGTGGATCCCGGTGCTGTCGATCACCGCTAACTCCAGGTCGCATCCAAATGGAGCCGTTGCTATGAGCTGCCATTCCATGATGCAATGATTGCATCGAATTAAGTTTCCAATTTGAGGGCGATCAAAAATCCCGTCGAAGGCCAAGACCGAGAGTTCAGGCTGCTGATTTCTTGACGTGCCGCTCAGTTACATCGATGACCTGATGGAGCAAGAAGGCGATCTTGCCGCTATCGTCTAGCACTGGGCTGTTGACGGGTTGCCAGTAGCGTTTCACAAAGACGCCATTCGCGTCGCGCACGTCGTAGCGCTGGATTCTCATGGCGTGCGACTGACCAGTCGTAGCAACAACATTCAGCGACTCGAACAGGTTCGCCACTCCATCGGCCGCCGCGTCGTTAGGGTTGTCGGGGAATATATCGAACATCTTCTCGCCGGCGACCTTGCTCGCATCGATCATGGTGGCGGCGGCGTAGATCTTGTTAGCTTCTACAATGTGCAGGCCGGGGCCAGGCTCGACAAGTAATAGCGGAGTGCTTGCCGCCTCGAACTCACGTTGGAAGGCGCTGGTCAAGGTAGGTAGTTTTACGGAATTGCTGCGCTTGCGAAAGAAACTAGGGTTTTCAAGCCGGGGCTAGATTTCATTCCGAAGCAATTTTCAGATTTCCGGTAGAGGGGCCGTGCGATGCGAGCGGCCCCTTTTCATTTGTCTGGGGCCGATCTCGGGCGGTTTATATCGTGTCGGAAGCCGGGTAGCTCTCGCTCTTGCGGCACTAAAGCGCGATGTGATTAGGTTGAATCGTCATCGCGCTTTAGCTCTTTGTTTGAGCATGATCTTTTCGGAAAACCGCTTCGCACTTTTCCGGATCATGCTTTAGGAAGATTATCTGCCCCTGTTTTTTGCGGAAAGCAGAACGCACAATGCATGTGCGCGTCAAAAGCTAAGGTGAGTCCATGAAAGAGGGCGCGAACTGAGACGGCGTCTAACGTTCTAAAGCAGACCGCCGTCCGCTTTACGGCGCATCTGGACACAGGCACCTTCGATAAACTTCGCCAGCCACTCGAAACTGATCAGCAGGCTTTCAGCCTGTCTGCGCTGCAACGATCCAGGCTCGAATGAATCCGTCAACCGCCGCTGGCGTTCTGCGCGCTCGCGGCACGCCATCGCTCTGCTTTCGGCGAACTCAAGCTGCTCCCGCTCGTGGCCTAGCTTTCTCTCTTCTTCGATCAGGACCTTTGTAACGGTCGCTTTGGTGCTGTCCGGAGTGTCGCTGGCTTTGAGCAGGTCCAAACAATGATCAATGTTTGCACGCGCAATAAACGGGTCCATGGACGTAATCCCTACTAGCTATCGTCCGGGTTCCATCGTGCTCCGGTTTCGTGAGAGCAGCGAGTCAATTTCGCGAGAAAGTTGCACCGTGAAATGACGGTACGCCGCGAACCAGGGGGGACCGAAGCCTGCGCAGCATCGCGATCTTCACCGCGTCCGTTTCAATTGCCGGAAGTTCTTTGAAGTGGGCGATATTCGCCCTCAACATAAAGTCTGCCAATGGCTCATCCCCTCACGCTAACCGGAGCCAAGAACTATCTTGCCACAAAAGTATTCGGACCAAATACCACTTACGGAGAACGCCAGCTTCACTTATCGGCCGGTCGCACCGGACCGGCCAAAAACTTGTATGTTGGCACCCAAGCTGAGTTCCATGTTTCCAGCGTTGACCCGCAGAGGAAGCATTCAAAGCTGCTGATCTCTCGAGCCGGAGCGATGGACTCGGTGCGGCTGTAAACAGCTCCGCAGCGGCAGGTTCGATTGTGCGACTCCATCCGCTCTTATGGGCCTCAAAATCAAAACAGGCCACCTGGTAAATCAAACCAGGCCACTGGCGAAGAAACAAGCCAGCATCACCATTTCCAATGAGAACGTATGGTGAAATTGGAATAGATGAGGAACGCAAGCCGCGCCGCTAGCGGCCCCAGCAACCTTGGGGGCCTTGGGAGGCTGGCTGCTGGGGCCATCTACCGGCCCGCGCGGTGGCGTGTTCGGGCCAGTCGCGGGTATGGAGACCTCGTCACTCAGCGTGGCGCCGTCTTTTCGTCGGAAGCGCCATCGGTCTCGGGCTGCTTCTCCCCGCAATGCAAGCGAGACATGCGGCCCGCGGCTCCCCTTTGGATGGAAGGTCAGGGGCTTATGGCACGTCGCGCAGGTGGGCCATTTCGGCAGCTTCGTCATGGTCGTAGAATTGCGGAAGGCCTCGGCGCGCGTTTGATCTTGATCAAGGTTTCCACGCGAAACGCGCGGTGAGCAGGTGCCCGACCGATGGAAAATACCCGTTAAGCCGTCCATTAGAGCATTTTCGGTTCTGATTGAATCAGAACCGAAGCTGTAGATTCTTGTTTTGACGCGTTTTCTTCACGCGAACCGGTGTCCACTTCGCTCGAAAACGCTCTAGCGTACCCCGTTTCACTTCCCCTTCGGGGGAAGGAGAAGAGTTTCCGGCCGGCACGACTGCGCAGCCCGGATGGAGCCAACGAGTCGCGCGAATGCGCGCCCGATGACAGGCGCCGCGAAATCCGGGAACAGGCGACGACACAGTCACCAACCGCAACAGCTTCTATTGCCGGGCCGCCTCCAGCGACCAGGCGAGGTCACGCCGCGACGGACGGCGATGCAGCCGCTCCGAGATCAGGCTCGTTGCCTGCCGGCCCTGGCCGGCGCGCAGGCATGCGACGATGAAGGTGTCTTCCCACAATTCGCGTTGCGCATGGCTGCCGCCGATCCGCACCAGCTCGGGCATCAGCGGCGCAAGGATGCGCACGGCGTCGTGGTGATCGCCGGCGGCGAACGCCGCGATCCCGCGGCCGAGCCCGATCGCCGCAGGGCCGGGCGCCAGCCTGCCGTCGGCGTCGCGCGCGGCCATCTCGACCAGCCGCGCCTCGAGCGCGTCGTTGTTCGTCGTGGCTGCGACCAGCGCGTGGTGCACGTCGGCGAAATGCGCGCCGGCCTTCGGGAAGTAGCCGTCGCCATAGGCGGCGACATCCTTCCAGTGCTGCTCGAGGCCGGCCTTGCCGGCAACCGTCAGCCGCCACAGCAGCGAGGCCGTGTCGGTGAAGATATTGAGCGGCGGATAGGGCCGGCCCGCCGGCTTGATGTGCTGCTCGTAAATCTCGAGCGCGCTGTCGGCGTCGCCCTCCTCGATCGCGATCAAAGCGAGGTGCCAGGCGAGATGGCCCTGCAGGAAGCTGGTGCGATCATTCGCCGGCAGCCAGGCGGAGAGGAAGCTGCGGCCTTCCGCCGCGTCGCCCTGTTCGAACAGCGCATGCGCGACGGCGTGTGCGGCACCGGCGTTCTCCGGCTTCGCCGCATAGCCGCGCTCGGTGATGGCACGGCCGGACACGACATCGCCGGCCTCGGTCTTCGACCAGCCGAGATAGGTGAGGAACCACCAATCGTCGCCATAGTCCCTGACGTACCGTTCGCAGATCGCGAGCCGCGCGGCGTCATGATCGGGCCGGCCGGAGAACGCATAGAGGCCGAAGGCGCCGAGCAACAGCGACAGCACCTGCGCATCGCGCGGATATTCTGTGAGATGCCGTTCGGCTTCTGTCACCGCCTTCTTGGGCTGGCTCTCGATCACGGACGCCATGATCTCGATGTGCTGGCGCTCGCGCGGGCTTGCGGCCGTGGCCAGCTGCCGTGCATCGGCCGCCTTGGCGCGGGCCTTGGCGCCTTCCATGTTGAGCTGGTGCACGCGGGCACGGCCGATATGGGCCAACGCGAAATCGGGGTCCTCGGCGATCGCCGCCTCGAACGCCGCATCGGCGCCGTGCAGCGCCGCCAGCATGCGACGACGCCGTCGACATAATAGGCGGCGGCGCGGTCCGAGGTCGTCGTCAGCGGCAGGCCGTAGCGGTCGTGAATCATCGGTTGCCCTCCCGGATTTGGCTGCGAAGTCTAGCAGAGGCGCGGACGCCGACAATATTGCGGGAGATGTCCGTGAGGCGGTTGAGCCGGTGGCGATCCACCGCTAGCTTGCCGCCAGAATCGGACCTTACGGGGAATCGGGGCTGACGGACGTGACATCGGGCGAAGCGAGTGCGGAGGCGGCAAGGCCGTTGCCTGAACCGGCCGTCTCGGACATGCCGCTGCTGCGGATCGAGGGTGTCGCCAAGTCGTTCGGCAATTTTCGCGCGGTCGACAAGCTCTCGCTCGATATCCGCGCCGGCGAATTCTTCGCGCTGCTCGGCCCGAGCGGTTGCGGCAAGACCACGCTGCTGCGCATGCTCGCGGGCTTCGAGACGCCGGATGAGGGCCGCATCCTGCTCGGCGGCAGCGACATCGCGCAGGTGCTGCCGCATGAGCGGCCCGTCAACATGATGTTCCAGAACTACGCGCTGTTCCCGCATCTGTCGGTGCGCGACAACATCGCCTTCGGGCTGAAGCGCGCCGGCATGGCGCGCGGCGACATCGCGGGTCGCGTGGCCGAGATGGTGGCGCTCGTCAAGCTCGAGGGGATGGAGAAGCGCAAGCCCGACCAGCTCTCCGGCGGACAGCGGCAGCGCGTCGCACTGGCGCGCTCGCTGGCGCGGCGCCCGCAGGTGCTGCTGCTCGACGAGCCGCTCGCGGCGCTCGACAAGAAGCTGCGCGAGAGCACGCAAGGAGAGCTGATGGAGCTGCAGCGCCGGCTCGGCATGACCTTCATCATCGTCACCCACGATCAGGAGGAGGCGATGACGATGGCCGGCCGCATCGGCGTGATGGATGCCGGCCGTCTGGTTCAGGTCGCAACCCCGCGCAATCTCTACGAGGCGCCAGCCTCGCGCTGGATCGCCGAGTTCGTCGGCGACATCAATCTGTTCAACGGCGAGGTCACGGCCCGCGAGAACGGGCGCCTGACGGTCGCGACGGCTGATGCAGGCACCCTCGCGGTCAGCGAACTGTGGCCGCCGGTGACCAGGCAGGTCGTTGCCGTCGCGATCCGCCCCGAGAAGGTGAAGCTGTCGCGCCGCGCGCCGGCAACGGATGGGGGCGCGTCGCAGGCGATCAACCGGCTGGAGGGCGTCGTCACCGACGTCAACTATCTCGGCGGCGTGACGAGCTACCGGGTGAAGCTGGAGACGGGCGCGGTGGTGCGCTCGTCGATGGCCAACACCGCGCGGCTCGATGTCGATGCCTATCTGGCCGGCCAGCGCGTGGTGGCATGGTTCACGGCCGACGATTGCCTGGTGCTCGAGCAATGAGTGCGCGCCGCATCTTCGCCCGGCCGGCGCGGCTCGCCGCGATCGCGCCCTATCTGTGGATGGTGCTGTTCTTCCTGGTGCCGTTCGGCTTCGTGCTGAAGATCAGCCTGTCGCAGACCGCGATCGCGCAGCCGCCCTATACGCCGGTGTTCGATTTCACCGCGGGCCGGGCCGCGCTGGCCGCGGCGTTCGCGCAATTGTCGTTCGACAATTTCCGCCTGCTGCTGCAGGACAATCTCTACATCCTGTCCTATCTGCGCAGCCTCGTCGTCGCGGTGAGCTCGACGCTGATCCTGCTCCTGATCGGTTATCCCATCGCCTACGGCATGGCACGGCTGCCGCAGCGCTGGCAGGGCGTGGCGATGATGCTGGTCATCGTGCCGTTCTGGACCTCGTTCCTGATCCGCATCTATGCCTGGATCAACATCCTGCAGCATGACGGTCTGCTCAACCAGATGCTGCTGGCGCTGCATATCGTGTCCGCGCCGGTGGTCTGGCTGTCGACCGACAGCGCGATGTATCTCGGCATCGTGTATTCCTATCTGCCGTTCATGATCCTGCCGCTCTATGCGACGCTCTCCAGGATGGACGCGTCGCTGCTGGAGGCCGCGGGCGATCTCGGCGCCTCGCCGCTGCAGGCGTTCTGGCTGGTGACGTTCCCGCTGTCGCTGCCCGGCGTCGGCGCCGGCGCGCTGCTCTGCTTCATCCCTGTTGTCGGCGAGTTCGTGATCCCCGACCTGCTCGCGGGCTCCAACTCGCTGATGATCGGACAGACGCTGTGGCTCGAGTTCTTCACCAACAAGGATTGGCCGGTCGCATCGGCCGCCGCGGTCGCCTTGTTGCTGCTGCTGGTGCCGCCGCTCGTGCTCTACGACCGCCTGCAACGGCGTCAGCTGGAGGCGGGCCGCTGATGGCGCGCACCGTCACCAGGCTCACCCGCTTCAACATGACGTCGCTGGCGCTCGGGCTGGCGTTCCTCTACCTGCCGATCGTCATCCTCGTGATCTACTCGTTCAACGCCTCGCGGCTGGTGACGGTGTGGGGCGGCTGGTCGCTGCGCTGGTACCGCGAGTTCTTTGGCGATCGCGCCATGCTGGAGGCGGCGTGGATGAGCCTGTCGGTCGCCGCGGTGTCGGCCACGCTGGCGACACTGCTGGGCACGCTGGCAGCGGTCGGGCTGGCGCGCGGCGAGCGGTTCCGGGGGCGGGCGCTGTTCTCCGGCATGCTGTATTCGCCGCTGGTGATGCCGGAGGTGATCTCCGGCCTGTCGCTGCTGCTCCTGTTCGTGGCGCTCAATGCCGAGCGCGGGTTCTGGACGGTGACGATCGCCCACACCACGCTGACGATGTGCTTCGTCACGGTCGTGGTGCAGTCGCGCCTCTCCACGCTCGACCGCAGCCTGGAGGAGGCCGCGATGGACCTCGGCTGCGATCCGGTGCGGGCGTTCCTCCTGGTGACGCTGCCGCTGATCGTGCCGGCGATCGTCGCCGGCTGGATGCTGGCGTTCACGCTGTCGCTCGACGACGTCGTGATCGCGAGCTTCACCACCGGCCCGGGCTCGGCGACGCTGCCGATCCGGATCTATTCCGAGGTCCGGCTCGGCGTGAAACCCGAGATCAACGCGATCTGCACGCTGGTGATCGCGCTGATCGCCGCGATCATCGTGGTCGCCTCGTTCGCCTCGAAACTGTCGAGCGCGCGCGGCGAGAGCGCCGCGCCGCTATGAAGCCCGTCACGACTTGACGGCGCCTGCCGTCAGCCCGCCAACCATGTAGCGCTTGAAGGCGTAATAGACTGCGGCCGGCGGCAGCGCGTAGATGAAGCCGGTGGTCATCAACAGCTCCCATGGCGAATCGTCGGCGGCGAGGAAGTTGCCGAGCGCGACCGGCAGCGTGATGTCGGTGTCCTTCGACAGCAGCAGGAACGCGTAGAGATATTCGTTCCACGCGAGCAGGATCGCATAGGTGCCGACCGCGACCAGCGAGGGCATCATCAGCGGCACATAGACCAGGCGGAACAGCTGCAGCGTGGTGGCGCCGTCCATCGTCGCGGCTTCATCCAGCTCGACCGGCAGCTTGTCGGAGGCCTGCTTCAGGACCCAGATCGCGTAGGGCGCGGCGATCGTCACCATCGCGAGAATCAGCGACCAGTGATTGTTGAGCAGGCCGTAATTGCCCATGGTGCGGTACATCGGCACGGCGAGGAACGCGGCCGGGATGAAATAGGTGAACAGCGCCATGTTCATGACGGCGCGGCCGCCCGGCACGCGCAGCCGCGAGATCGAGAACGCGGCGGCGGTGGCCACGAACAGCGTCAGCGCGCCGACCGCGAGCGCAATCACGGTCGAATTCCAGAACTGGATCCAGAAGTCGCGCAGGAAGTAGTGCTGCTGATTGAACACGATCTCGAAATTGTGCAGCGTCGGATGCGTCGGCCACAGCTTGCCGGAGAACGCGTCCTCCTTCGGCGAGATCGCGAACACGAACATGTGGTAGATCGGGATCATGGTCCAGATGAAGACCGGGATGCCGATCAGCAGCAGCTTGGCTTCGGTGCCGACTTCGCGGAGGGTGGGCAGCTTCATCGCGACAACCGTTTCATCATGAAATAGACCAGCGGCAGCACGAACGGCATCGCGCAGACGATCGAGGCCATTGCCAGCGAGAGCTGGTCGAGGCGCAGATAGCGGATGCCGAGGGTCGACAGCACGTGGGTGAGGTCGGCGGGGCCGCCGCCGGTGAGCAAATAGACGCTGTTGAAGTCGCCGAGCGTCCAGATCATCGAGAGCAGCGTGCAGGTGACGTAGAGCGTCTGCATCGACGGCCAGGTGATGTAGCGGAATTTCTGCCACCAATTGGCGCCGTCGACGTCGGAGGCCTCGTACAGGTCGTGCGAGATGGCGAGCCGGCCGGTCAGCAGGATCAGCGTCCAGAACGGCAGCGACTTCCAGATGTGCACGCCGATCGCCATCGCCAGCGCGACCGAGGGATCGTTCAGCCAGTTCGGGCCGTCGTCGCCGGTGAACTTGAAGATCAACTGGTTGACCACGCCCCATTCCGGGTTGAGCATGAAGCGAACCGACAGGATGGTCGGGATCGAGGGTACCGCCCAGGGCAGGATGAAGATGACGGACAGCCACCTGATCCACGGCCGCTGCTGGGCGAAGAAGCCGGACAGGAACAATGCGATCAGCATCTTGATGTTGATGCCGATGACCAGGAAGATCAGCGTGTTGATCGCCGCGCGCGCGAAGATCGGGTCGTGATAGAGCGCGACATAGCTCGCCGGATGGCGCGCCAGCCACAGGCCGTAGCCGACCGGATAGACCACGAAGGCGAGGAAGACGAGCAGATAGGGCGCGAGCAGCACGATGCCCCAGACCTGCGGCGGCGACAGCCGCGCCGACAACGGCGGCGAGGGGACATCGGATGCGGAGAGTGTGATCGCCATTCGGTTACTCTTTGAGCAAGCTACCGCTTGCGCCTACGCCTACCCTGTCGTCCCTGCCTAGTGCGCAGTTGCGCACGGAGCAGGGACCCATAACCACCGGCTTTCGTTATTGCACGAAAGCCGTCGACCGGCTTCTTTCAAGACGACCGCCGCGGCGTATGGGTCCCTGCTTTCGCAGGGACGACAAAGCATACGCTCGCGGCGACCATCATCGTTGATGTTACCCCGCGACCTGCTTGATGCGGGCGATCAGTTCGTCGACGGCCTTGTCCACCGGCACCTTCTCGCTGACGACGCGGTTCATGGCCTTGGCCCAGACGTTCTCGTTGTTCAGGATGGTGAACTTCCAGTTCTTGGTAAAGTCGAACGGCGCTGTGCCGCCGGTGAACTGATTGTAGACCGCCTTGCGATGCCGGTCAGCCTGCCAGAACGGGCTCGCCTGGCTTGCCTTGGTCACCGGGAACCAGCGGCCGAGCGCGCCCTCGATGTAGGGGCGGACATTCTCTTCCTGTAGCAGGAATGCGATGAACTGCTTGCCTTCCGCCTTGTTCCTGGCGTTGGCGAAGATCAACCCGGTCTTGACGTCGGAGCGGTAGCGGATCGTCGATCCGTCCGGCGCCTTCGGGAAGGACGCGGTGATGATGTCCTGCTCATAGGCCTGCTTGCCGGCGGCGCGCTGCGCGTCGGTCAGCGCCGGGTTGGTGGAATCCTCGAACCACTTCGCCGCGATCGAGATCGTGAAGTTGTGGGTCATCACGATCGTCTTGTTGTGGAAGGCGACGTTGTTGTCCGGATCCTTCCAGGTCGTGGAGGAGGGCGGCGAGCAGGCCTTGATGTAGGTGTCGGTGTAGTCCTTCAGCGCGTGAATCAACCCGTCGCGCACCTTGGGATCGTCGACCAAGAGCTTGCCGTCGTCGTCGACCAGCTTGACGTGATAGGCGTCCATGAAGGTGTAGAACGACTGGAACGAGTCGGTGGATTCCACGCCCATCGGCTGGCCGACGCCGTAGATGCGCTGGCCGGTCGCCTTGCGGACCGCCGGCTGCACCTTGTCGCACCAGAACGACCAGTAATCCTCCCACTTGGTCGGGATGTCGGCGGCCTTGAAGCCGGCCTTCTCGAGCATGTCGCCCCAGATCTGGACGTGCATGCTCTGCTGCTTCAGCGGGAAGCCGTAATAGGCCTTCTTCTTGGCGACGTCATTGTAGAGCAGCGCCGTCTCCAGCGTGTTCGGCGCGAACGCGTCCTTCATAGGCAGCAGGATGTCGGAGAGATCCTCGAGCTTGCCCTCATAGGCCCATTTGCCCTGCGCCTGCACGTCGTAGGAGTCGGAATAGGCGACGTCGGGCACGGTACCGGAATCGAGCGCGGCGACCGTCTTCGGAATCATGTCCTGGATCGCGTATTGCGACAGTTCGACCTTGATGCCGGTCTTGGCTTCGAATTTCTTGATCGTCTCGAGCAGCGCGTCGTCTTCGGATTTGTAAAATCCCTTGCCCCACCAGACGGTGATCGTCTTGCCCTGGGCCAGAGCGGGTGCAGTTGCGGCGAACAGGCCGACCGCGGCGACCGCAATTGATAGCGCACCGATAACCTTGGATCTCACGTTGTTCTCCCTCATGAGGCCGGCTTTTTAACCGGTTGGAGAAAACACTAGCGCATGCCCGTGACCCGATAAAGATGTCGCGCCGCCGACTTGCGTAGGGGTTTGCGGCGAGCGCGTGGATCGGTCCCGGTGCATTGATGCGCAAAGTGAATGGATTCGATCAGTTCGACTTCGCATTCTCGGCCGACGCCGCCGGTGCGCCGCCGGGCGCGCCTGCCGCGGCATCGGGCGCCACCGCGGGCCGCGCGGCGCCGCCGGTGAAGCGCTCGATCACCGAGCGCACCGCGTCGCGGGTCTTGCGATCCTTCACCGCATCGAGCAGCGGGGCGGAGGCCGGCGAGCGGCGGATCAGGCTTTCCGGATCGGGGAAGATCAGCGGATCGTCCCACGGCCCCTGGATCACGAAGGGCAGATCGAAACCGTTGCCGCCAGCCGATGCCGAGGTCAGGCTGGCGACGCCCTTGAGATCGTATTCGCGCGACGGCACCGAGGCCGTGCCGGTCAGCGTGATCTTCGCCGTGGGGCTTTCGACATGAATGTCGTCGGCGGTCGCGACGCCGTCGGCGAATTTCACCGAGATGCTGAGATTGTCGTAGGGCGTCGAGCCGGAGCGGAAATTGCCGCCGCCGGACAGCGGCCGCTTCTCCAGCCGCTTCAACAGCTGCTCGACATTGAAGCCCGCGATCGCGCCGTCATGCCCGTTCAGCGTCGCGGTACCGTCGAGCGACGACGCGAGCCCGAACGGGCTCGAGCCCGAGGCCGTCAGAGAGACGTTGAGATTGCCGCGGCCGGACAGCTTGTTGATGCCGAACAATTCGCTGGCGCAGGCCTGCAAATCGACATCGGTGAACTGGAATTGCGCCCTGACGTCGGCGACAGCATCCGAGCGCGCGATCGCGAACGAGCCCTTGGCGATGCCGCCATACATCTGCGCCTCGCCGACGCTGAGCGCCAGCGCGCCGCCGCGCAGATTGGCGCCGAATGCGGTGCGGCCGAGCTTGGACGGGCCGACCGTCACCTTGGCCGCCGACAGGCGCATGTCGAGATCGGTCGACGACAGCGAGGACAGGTCGAACAGCTGCCTGTTCCAGTCGCGCTGGCCGCTGGCCAGCAGGCGGAACGTCGAGATGTAAGGCGTGAAATCGAGATTGCCGGCGGCAAGCGTCGCCTGCAGCGTCTGCCGGCCGTTATTGGCGTAGGTCATCACGCCCTCGGCGACGTTGCCGTCGAGCTCGACATTGACATTGGTGAGCGCGACCGAGCCGCCGACCACATTGGCGCGAGCCTTCAGCGCGAAGCGGCCGAAGCCGCCACCGCCGCCGGGCGGGGCCTGGCCCATCCAGCGCAACGCGTTGCGCAGCGACGGTGAGTCCATGGTGGCGACGCCTTCCATCATCAGGCTGGTGCGGTTGGCGACGGTTCCGTCGAAAGCAACCTTCAGCGGCGCGCTGGCGAGCCGTGCCTTCAGGCCGGAGCGGTCGCCCGACAACAGCGCGACGAAGTCGCTGGCGCTGATCGAGCCGTCGACGCGTTCGCCGCGCCAGTCGAACTGGCCAGTTGCGGCAAAGGAACGCGAGATCGAGGGCCAGGCCAGCGACAGGTCGATATCGCCGAGCTGTTCGGAGATGTTGTTGGTGCCATCCTGGTAGTTCAGCTCGCCGTCCTGGATCCGGATTTCGGAGAACGACACCTGGTTCTCGGCGCCGGGCGTCATCGCCTTGGCGATGGTCTCGACGAACGGCGTCCAGTTGCTCTCGCCGGCGCCGTCGCGGACCACATGGATATGCGGACGGAGCATCATGACGTCGGCAATCTCGAACCGCCGCAGCAACAGCGGCAGCAGGCGCAGATTGGCGGTCAGCACGTCGACCTGGAGGGCGGGACCGATGGTATCGGCGCCCTTCAGCCCGACATTATGAAAGGAGACGTAGCTGCCCGGAAAAACCGAGACGTCGATCGGGCCGTTGACGACGAGCTCGAGCCCGGTCACGGCGCGGATCTGCGCCTCCACCGCGCGCTGCAGCGCGTCCCGGTTGAGGAACCACGACGTTCCGACCAGCCCGACCAGCGCCAGGCCGAAAAGCGCCGCGATCGGCATCCCCAGGCGCTTAATTCCTTGGGCCATCGTCAATGACATATCCGGGTCGGGTTGAATTTTGTCGGGTCGTCGTCGAACACAGCGGGCTCTCGCCGGAGGCCCCTGCCAACCCACGCAACTTGAAGGGTTTTCTTGTCGCTTTCAAGGCCATGTTGCTGCCGCGGGCCGCCGCCCGTCGCCCCACCGGGCCGTGATTGACGCATTGCGAAGATTTCGCCTAATAATCCGCTTTGCCACAGCCGTTCCGCGCCCTCCATCAGGTATCCGCTGCATGAACAAAGTTTATCCCGACGCCAAATCGGCACTCGATGGTCTCCTCAAGGACGGCATGATGATCATGTCGGGCGGCTTCGGCCTCTGCGGCATCGCCGAGACCCTGTCCGACGCGATCCGCGAGTCCGGCGTCAAGGGCCTCACCGTCGTCTCCAACAATGCCGGCGTCGACGGCATCGGCCTCAGCCGGCTGCTGGAGACCCGCCAGATCAAGAAGATGATCTCGTCCTATGTCGGCGAGAACAAGCTGTTCGCCCAGCAATACCTCGCCGGCGAGCTCGAGCTCGAGTTCAACCCGCAGGGCACGTTGGCCGAGCGCATCCGCGCCGGCGGCGCCGGAATCCCGGCCTTCTACACCAAGACCGGCGTCGGCACGCTGATCGCCGAGGGCAAGGAAGTGAAGGAATTCGACGGCGAGAAGTACATCATGGAGCGCGGCCTGTTCGCCGACGTCGCCATCGTCCATGCCTGGAAGGGCGATACCGCCGGCAACCTGGTCTACCGCAAGACCGCGCGCAACTTTAACCCGATGATGGCGACCGCCGCGAAGGTCACCGTCGCCGAGGTCGAGCACCTGGTGCCGGCCGGCGAGATCGATCCGGACCACATCCACACCCCCGGCATCTTCGTCAAACGCATCGTCGAAGTCGGGACCGGCAAGAAGCGGATCGAGTTCCGCAACACCCGTCCGCGGCCCGCCGCCTAAAACCCATTTCTTCAGGAGAGCCACATGGCCTGGACCCGTGAACAGATGGCCGCCCGCGCCGCCAAGGAATTGCGCGACGGCTATTACGTCAATCTCGGCATCGGCATCCCGACGCTGGTCTCGAACTACATCCCCGACGGCATCGACGTCAGCCTGCAGAGCGAGAACGGCATGCTCGGCATGGGCCCGTTCCCCTATGAGGACGAGGTCGACGCGGACCTGATCAACGCCGGCAAGCAGACCGTGAGCGAACTGCCCTCGACCAGCTATTTCTCGTCGGCTGATTCCTTCGGCATGGTGCGCGGCGGCCATATCGATCTGTCGATCCTCGGCGCTATGCAGGTGGCGCAGAACGGCGACCTCGCCAACTGGATGATCCCCGGCAAGATGGTGAAGGGCATGGGCGGCGCCATGGACCTCGTCGCCGGCGTCAAGCGCGTCGTGGTCGTGATGGAGCATTCCGCCAAGGACGGCCCGAAGCTGCTCAAGCAGTGCAACCTGCCGCTGACCGGCGAGCGCGTGGTCGACATGGTCGTCACGGATTTGGCGGTGTTCACCATCGACAAGCACGGCAAGGACGGCATGGCGCTGATCGAGCTTGCCGACGGCGTCACGCTCGACGAGGTCAAGGCCAAGACCGAGGCCGAATTCCGCGTCGCGCTGAAGAACACCTGAGATGATCGGCGCGGGACGATCCTCGATCCGTCCCGCACGATCCGACGACGCCGGCTTCATCGCCCGCATCGTCCTGGCCGCGCAGCGCGGCCCGTTGCCGCGCGGCTGGTTCGACATCGCGCTCGACCGGGGCGAGGCGGAATGCCTGGCGTTCATGACGCGACTCGCGGTGGCGCGGGTGCGGTCATGGTATCACGTCGCCCATTTCCTGGTCGCTGAAGTCGATGGCGTGCCGGCCGCCGCGCTGTGCGCGATGCCGGCATCCGGAACCGTGGTCGCGGCACGTGCGGCGATCGAGGAAGTCGCAGCAGAAACCGGCATGGATGCCGATGCCATCGTCGCGCGCGGCGGCTATGCCCGTAACTGCTGGGTGCAAGGCGGCGAGGGCGACTGGCTGATCGAGCATGTCGCCCGACAAGCGTCCCATCGCAGCGGCGGCCTGGTGCAGGACTTGATCCGCCGCGCACTCGCCGACGGCAAGGCGGCCGGTTACACGCAGGCATCGATCTCGTTCCTGATCGGCAACGACGCCGCCGAACGCTGCTACGCCAGGGCCGGCTTCGCCATCGCCGAAGAGAAGCGCGACGCCGCCTTCGAAGCGCTGACCGGCGCGCCGGGCTTTCGCAGATTTGCGCGGGCGATGTGAGTGGGGCGCACGGCGACCGGCCCGCATATACATCTGTCGTCCCGGCGAAGGCCGGGACCCATACGCCGCGGCGGATGTTGCAGGCGGGACTCGTCGTTGCAATCGCGCATGACAATTCGCATCGGTGGTTATGGGTCCCCCCGGCCTTCGCCGGGACGACAGTGAGTGCGCGGCACGGTTTGTGAGTCATACGCCCGCATTCTCGCGACATGGCTTGTCCGAGTTGACAGGTTTTGCTGAGTTGCCCGTCGGGCAGCCACACAGCGCGGCACATTCGGCGCCCGTCGCCCTCGCCGGCTTGTCCGGTCGTCCATGCAATGGCAGAATTGCGCCATAATGTGCAAAATCGGACACGGGCCATGCCACTCATCCGGATCTGGGTCTATGACGGTATCCTCGCTTCGGGCGTGGCGGGGATTGTCGACGTGTTCACCGCCGCCAATTCGGTGACGGCGCGGCGGCCGCGACGTCGCAGCGACATGCCTTCACAGCTGCGGTGGCGCGTCGAATCATTGAATGGCCGGCCGGTCCAGACGGCGTCAGGCCAGGTCATCGGCGTCGATGGACCGATCGGCGCGCGGTCTTCGGCAGACGCGGTGGTGATCCCGGGACCGTTCGTCGGCGATATCGAACGTTTCTTCGCGCGGCTCGATACCGTCGAGCCGCTGCTCGCGGCGCTGCGGCGGCAGCATGAGCGCGGCACCCTGCTCGCGTCCTATTGCACCGGCAGCTTCATTCTCGCCGAGGCCGGCCTGCTCGACGGCAGGGTTGCGACCACCCATTGGGCGAAGGGACGGACATTCGCGATGCGCTATCCGGCGGTCGATCTGCGCGTTGCCGAGATCCTCACCGAGCAGAACCGGATTGTCTGCTCGGGCGCGGTGACCACCTCGCTCAATCTCGCGCTTCGGCTGGTCGAGAAGTTCGCCGGTGCCGATGTCGCCGCCGAGACCGGCAAGCTGATGCTGATCGACAGCAATCGCATCTCGCAGGCGTCCTATGTCAGCCGCACGTCCGACACGCAGCACTCCGACGCGCTGGTGGCGCGGGCGCAGAGCCTGATGGAGAAGTCGCTGCAACGGGGCTTCAGCCTTGCCAGGCTGGCCCGCGACCTTTCGGTCAGCGAGCGCACCCTGAACCGACGCTTCAAGCTGGCGGTCGGCGAGGCGCCCTTGCAATATCTGCAGGCGCTGCGGGTGGATGTCGCCAAGCGCCTGATCGAAACCACGCGGCTGAAGCTCGACGCGGTCAGCGGGCGCGTCGGCTACAACGATCTGTCGACCTTCCGTCGTCTGTTCAAGCGCGAAACCGGGCTTTCGCCCCGCGAATACCAGCGTCGGTTCGTGCGCAGGGCCCCCGCTAGCTGAGAAGGCCGTGTCCGAATTTGCCCTGAGAATGGCGATACTGCCACTGCTGCAGGGAGCACGCCGCGCATAGACCTCGTCCTGTCAACAACAGGAGGTCGCCTCAATGCCGATGATCGACGTGACAATTCCCGAAGGAGCCCTGAAGCCGGACGCGGAAGCGCGGCTCATCAAGGAGCTCGGCGATATCCTGATCGGCCACGAGGGGTTCGATCCGGCGAACAAGGTTGCGCAAGGCGTCACCGTTGTGTTCCTGCATCGGCCGGCCGCCGTTTATGTGGCGGGCCAGCCATCGCCATCGCCACGATTTCGCATCGTCCCGACGGTCCCCGAAGGGCAGTACACCGAAGCCTCGCGCGCGGCCTTGGTGAAGGACGTCACCGACGCGGTGGTGCGCGCCGCCGGCGGTTCGTTCGACGATGTGGCGCCGCAGGTATGGGTGTTTCCGACCGAGATCCCCGACGGCCAGTGGGGCAGCCGTGGCGTCATTCGTCCGCTGCCGGACATCCAGGCCTTCATCGCCGGCGAGCACGAGCGCAAGGTCGGCGAGGCGCGTCTGGCGCGACGGCGGCGCGTCAAGGCGCTGGAGCTGCTTGCGGGCGCGCTCGACGCTGTCCGCAAGGGCGTCGACTGACGCGGCACAGCCATGACATCCGACACGCATTTCAGGCTCGCGGCGGTCCAGGCCGCCGCGGTGCCATTCGATCGCGACGCCTCGCTGGAGAAGGCCTGCCGCCTGATCGGCGAGGCCGGCGCCATGGGCGCGACGATCGCCGCCTTCGGCGAGACCTGGCTGCCCGGCTATCCCTTCTTCTGTCACGCGCCGACCGGGCCGAGCACGTTTCGCGCGATGGCCGAATATCTCGACAACGCGGTCGAGATTCCCTCGCCCACGACCGATCGGCTCTGCGCCGCCGCCGAGGCCGCGGGACTGGATGTCGTGATCGGCGTCGCCGAACGTGATGCCGTGACCAAGGGCACGGTCTACTGCACGCTGCTGTTCATCGGCCGCGAGGGACGGCTGCTCGGCCGCCATCGCAAGCTGAAGCCCACCTTCAACGAGCGCTCGGTGTGGGCCGATGGCGATGCGGCGGGCCTGCGCGTGCATGAGCGGCCCTATGGCCGGATCAGCGGCCTCAATTGCTGGGAGCACAACACGATGCTGCCCGGCTATGCGCTGGCCGCGCAGGGAACGCAGATCCACGTCGCGGCGTGGCCGGGGCGGGAGCCTGCGGTGGCGCCACCGTCGCCGACGCCGCTCTGGCCGCGGCAGTTGTTGCTGTCGCGCGCGTTCGCCTCGCAAGCCGGCTGCTACGTCATCGCGGTCGGCGGCATGCGCTCGCACGAAATCACGCCGGAACGTTACCGCGAACTCTCGACGATCGAGTACGGCGGTGACAGCGTCATCATCGATCCGCGCGGCGAGGTCATCGCGGGTCCGGCGCAGGGCGAGACCATCCTGATCGCGGACGGATCGCGGGAGGCCGTGCTCGCCGCCAAGGCGCTGTGCGATATCGGCGGCCATTATTCGCGCCCCGACCTGCTGCGGCTGATCGTCGACCGCAATCCGCAGGAGCGGGTCATCGATTGCGGCTTCGCCGGGCGTGTCACGCCGGAGATGTGGGAGTGACGCGACGGCGCGGGTAACCCGCGCCGCCAAAGCCTGTCGCGAGAAAGGTCGCTCCGTGTCACGAAGCTTCCTGCGGAATTGCGGATGGTGATTCCTCGCCCTTGAGCTCCTCGAGGCTGCGATGCCGCGGCTCGATGCCGAGCGCCCATACGGTGATGATCTGCACGACGAGCAGTCCGATCATCAGGGCCATCACGCCGGCGACGCCGCGCGCTTCGAACAGCATCACGACCAGGAATGGTGTCACGATGGTGGCACCTCGACCGAGTGTGTTGACTATGCCGGATGCCCGCAGCCGCACTTCGGTCGGGAACAGTTCGGGAATATAGATGCCGAACAACAGCGCGACCAAGACGTAGATCGGCACGGTCAGCGCGAAGCCGACGGCCGGCAGCAGGAACGGATCCGAGATCATCGGATAGATGACGCCGAGGATGATCGAGATCAGCGATGCGCCGATGATCGTGGGCTTGCGGCCCCAGCGGTCGGCGGTCAGGGCGCCGATCGCAGAGCCGATCGGTGCGCCAAGCGCCATCAGCAGCGAGTAGCCGAACGAGGTCGCGACGGACAGGCCCTGCTTGATGAAGAACACCGGCAGCCAGGTCACGAAACCGTAGAGCAGCGTATTGATGGTAATCAGGCATACCGCGCCGACGATCATGCGGGACAGCAGCGGCGCAGCGAACAGCGTGGCGAGATCGGGCGACACCGGTGCCGGCGTTGCAGCCGCGGGCGCCGGCAAGGGCTGACCCTGGGAAGCTTCCTTCTCGATCGCCTGCATCAGCGCCTCGGCCTCGGCGGTGCGTCCCACCGCCTCCAGCCAGCGCGGCGACTCCGGCAGCGACTTGCGCAGGTACCAGACGATCAAGGCGCCGACGCCGCCCAGCACGAACATCGCGCGCCAGCCGAATTGCGGGACGACGACCGATGCGACCAGCAGTGCGATGGGCAGGCCGGTCACGACGCAGACGGCGGTGAAGCCGAGCCACTTGCCGCGGCTCCGGGCCGGCACGAACTCGGTCATCGTGGAGTAGCCGACAACATTTTCGGCGCCGAGACCGACGCCCATCACGAAACGGCAGGCAATCAGAAAGGCCATGTTTGGCGCAAACGCCGCCGCCAGGGACGCGATGCCGAACAGCAGCAGATTGAATTGGTAAGTGAAACGCCGTCCGTAACGGTCGCCGAGGAAGCCGGTGCCGAAAGATCCGAGCATCATGCCGACGAAGGTTGCGGAGATGAACGCGGCGTTTTGGGCGAGCGTCGAGAACCCGGTTTTCAGCGTCACGCCGAGCACGGTGCCGGCGATATAGATGTCGAAACCGTCGAAGAACATTCCGATCCCGATCAGGATCATGATCCGGCGATGGAATGGTCCGATCGGTAGCCGATCGAGGCGGCTCCCGGCATTGACCGATGTCGACATATGCGCTCTCCCCTTGACTGTTTCCTCGGTGATGCGGCCCGCCATCTGTGGGCGGTTTGCCGCTTTGCTCGACTGCGGCTAGAGCGTTTTCGAGCGAAGTGGATACCGGTTCGCGTGAAGAAAACGCGTCAAAACAAGAATCTAGAGCCCCGTTCCGATTCCATCGGAACGGGAAAAGCTCTAGTTCAACCGGCGCTGGCTGGCCGTGTCGCGGTACCAATCGAACGGCTGTTCGTGGGTCGCGACCATCACGCTCTTGGTGTTGAAATGGTCGTCGAAGCTCTCGGTGCCGCATTCCCGGCCGATGCCGGAATCGTCGACGCCGCCCCAGGGCGAGGCCGGATCGAGCCGGTGGTGATCGTTGATCCAGACGATCCCGGCCTTGACCGCGGCGGCCACGCGATGCGCGCGCGCGACGTCGCGGGTGCGAATGGCGGCGGCGAGGCCAAAGGGCGAATCGTTGGCGAGCCGGAGCGCGTCGGCCTCGTCCTTGAAGGGCGTCACCGAGGTGAAGGGGCCGAACACCTCCTCCTGGAAGATCCGCATGTCGGATTTGACGTCGGCAAACACGGTCGGTTCGACGAAATAGCCGTTGTCGTGGCCCGCGACCTTTGCGGCCACGCCGCCGGTGAGCAGCCGCGCGCCGTCTTCATGACCGTAGCGCGCATAGCTGAGAACGCGGTCGCGCTGGCGTGCCGAGATCACCGGCCCAAGCTGCGTGTTCGGATCGAACGGATCGCCAATGCGGATGGTGCGGGTCTTGGCCTGCAGCTTTTCGACGAACTCGTCGTAGATCGAGGCCTGCACGATATGGCGCGACGCGCAAACGCAGGTTTGGCCGGCGCCGATGAAGGCGCCGAACGCGGCATAGTTGACGGCGCGGTCGACGTCGAAATCGTCGAATATCATCACCGGCGTCTTGCCGCCGAGCTCCATGGTCTGGTGCGCGAACACCTTCGCCGCGGCGCTGCCCGCGATGCGGCCTGCTTCGGTCCCGCCGGTCAGCACAAGCTTGTTGATGTCGCCATGCTCGGCGAGCATCTTGCCGGCGCTCTGGCCGAGGCCAAGCACGATGTTGAAGACGCCGGGAGGCAGTCCGGCCTCGCTGAAGATCTGGGCGAGCTTCAGTGTCGTCAGCGGCGTATATTCCGACGGCTTGACCACGGTGACGCATCCGGTCGCCAGCACGACGGCAAGCGACTTGCACAGGATCATGAGCGGGTGATTGAAGGGCGTGCAGTTCGCGACGATTCCGATCGGCGTGCGCAGGGTGTAGTTCAGATACGCGCCTTCGACCGGGATGACGGAATCGCGGCGCGACAGCGCCAGTCCGGCGAAGTAGCGGAAGAAATCCGGCAGGCGCGACAGCTGCGCGCGGGTTTCGTTGACCGGACGGCCGTTGTTCAACGTCTCCAGCCGGTACAGCGTGTCGAGATTGGCCTCGAACGCGTCGGCGAGCCTGTTGACGAGCCGGGCGCGCGCCCTCGTGTCCATCCCGCCCCACGCCTTGCCTTCGAATGCAGCGCGAGCGCTCTTCATCGCACGGTCGATATCCGCGGCGGTCGAATTCGGAATGCGGGCGATGACGTCGCCGGTCGCGGGATTGCGGACGTCGAGCATCTCGCCGTCTCCGGCCTCGACCTCGCGTCCGTCGATGAAGTTGCCGTGGATCTCGACGTCGATCGTCGCGGGCTTCGACGGAATGTTCATGATGACCTCTCTTCGACGATGACGGCGTTGCGCTTGAGTGCCGGCAGCACGCGCTTCTCGGTCGCCGCGATGTGAGCCTTGATGATGCGGGCCGCGGTGCGTGCCTCGCGCTGCTGCATGGCGTCGATCAATGCGACATGCTCGGCCACGAGCTTCGCCGGGTCGTGGCCCTTGAGATTGGAGACGCTGACGCGCACCAGCCGATCGGCCTGGCCGATCAGGTCGCAGAGCGTGGTCGCCATGCGGCGGTTGCCCGACGCGTGCGCCAGCGCCGAGTGGAAGCCGCGATTGTAGGTGATGAAGTCCTCATGGCTGCCGGAGAAGCGGCGGAATTCATCGAGTGATTTCAGGATGCTGTCGGGCGCGCTCTCGATTGCTTCGGCGACGCAGGCCGGTTCGAGCGCAAGGCGGAAGCGCAGCAGATCGCGGGCGTCGGACAGCGAGATCGGATTGACCCGGTAGCCCTGGCGGGGCTGCACCGTCACGAGGTGCTCGCGCTCGAGCCGCAGCAGGGCGTCCCGGACCGGCTGCCGGCTGACGGCGTAACGCTCCGCCAGATCCTGCTCTCGTATTTCATCACCGGGAGCAAGCTGACATGATAAAATATCAGATCGCAGGTTTTCGTAGATATTCTCGCGGAGAAGTATCATTTCATTGGGTCTCCTGCCCAATAAAATGCAGTTTGTGAAATATCACGTCAAGCTGAAATCCTTGAAATCCGGGTGATTTGATTTATCAATCGTCCGCAGGGGCGCTTCGGAGCCCCGATGCGAGAATTTCGGACGCGATTTGAAAGAGAGCGACGATGGACAGGCTTTTGGCCAACCGCACAGTCAACGCAGCCCAGTCGGGCGAGGGGCCGCCGCTGGTGCTGTTTCACTCGCTGCTGTCGGATCGCGCGAGCTTCGATGCAATCGTGCCGGAGCTTGCCCGGTCGTTTCGGACCATTGTGCCGGAACTACCGGGATTCGGCCGGTCGAGCGCGGCCGAGGGGGGCCTTGCCGCAATTGCCGACCGGATGGCGGACGCGGTGCATGATGCGGCTGATGGCGCGCCGGCCATCGTGCTCGGCAATGGGTATGGCGGGTTCGTCGCGCTGCAGATGGCGATCCGCCACCCGGCGATCGCGAGCCGGCTGATCCTCGCCGACAGCGGTGCGGCATTCTCCGAGCCGGGCCGCGAGGCGTTTCGCAACATGGCCAGGGTTTCACGCGAGAAGGGGCTCGCCGCGATCACCGACATTGCAATGCGCCGGCTGTTCGCACCGGATTTCCAGGCACAGCATCCCGCGCTGATGCAGGATCGCCGCGACGCATTCCTGCGCACCGATCTCAACGTGTTCTGCGCGGCCTGCGATGCGCTGGCGAGCCTCGATCTTCGTGCCGAATTGCGCAGCGTGACTATACCGACGCTCGTCGTGGTCGGCGAATATGACGAGGCAACGCCGCCGCCGATGTCATACGAATTGGCAGGCGGCCTGCCGAGAGCCAGGCTCAGGGTCATTCCGGGGTGTGCGCATGTCCCGCAACTGCAAGCGCCAAAACTGTTCCTCGATACGATCGGCGATTTCCTGGCGGTCAAGCATAACGCCCCCGCCTGAGGCACGAGCACTGGGCTGGATCGCGCCGCGGGCCACGCGGTGGCGTGCCGACAATTTGGGCAGAACGCCCAGCTAATGCCGTTTGACGCGACAGCATCTCTGCCTAGTCTGACCGGAGACGGAGATGAAACATGCGAGCGATCCTTGATCACTGCACCGGCGGTCGCAGGCGCAGCTTGCCGGCCGGCACGGATTTCATCGAGGAGGGCGGCAAGACCGGGCACCTGTTCGTGCTGCTCGAGGGCAAGGTGGAAGTCGTCAAGGGCGACAGCCTGGTGGCGGTCATCGACGAGCCCGGCGCGGTGTTCGGCGAGATGAGTGTGCTGCTCGACCGGGCGCACAGCGCCAAGGTGCGCACGGCCTCCGATTGCGTCCTGTACGAGTTCGACGATGCGGCCTCGTTCCTGCGCCAGCAGCCGGCGGTGGCGCTGCTGATCGCGCAGCTGCTGGCACAACGGCTTCATGTCGCCACGACCTATCTCGCCGACCTGATGCACCAATATGCCGATCACGGCACCCATCTGGCGATGGTCGGCGAGGTGCTGCAGAGCATGATCAACCTGCCACCGATGCAGGTCGCGCCAGGCTCGGATCGGCAATCCGATCCAAGGATATGAGCCAGTCCGGCGCATCGCGCAGCGGCGCCGCCGGCCGCGACAGCGGCGCCTTGAGATCGATCATCTGCGCATCGCCGGCGGCGAGCCAGAACGCCTTGTCCTGCGCGAGATCGAGCACGATGTAGACCGGGGGCCGGCCGGGCTGCAGGCCGGTGTTGAACACCCAGGTCGCTCCGATCCGGTCGAACCACGAGCCGCTCTGGATGAACGGCGATTGATGCACATGGCCCGAGATCACCATCGCCGGATGGTGGCGCCCGATCCAGCCGAGCAGCTCGGCGTCGCCGAAGAAGCGCTTGCCGCCCCAGCTGGTCGGCGAATCCGCCGGCGGGGCGTGATGGACCCAGACCCAGCGCTTGTGCGGCATCGCGGCTGCGGCGCGAAGCTGCGCGTCGATCCGCGCCTTGACCAGCGGGCCGTCCCACCACGGGCACACCGTGAACAGCGTGTCGCCGATGGTCAGATTGTCGCCGTCGCAGGCGACGCCGAACTCCCTGATGCCCGCGACCCAGCGCGCGATCTTCTCGCCCTCCGGGTTGCGCTCGTCGAGGTCGTGATTGCCCGAGCAGAAGATCACCCGCGTGAGATCGGCGAGCCGCGACAGGTATTTCGTGACGACGACGATCTGGGCGCGGAAATCGACCGCCGAGCCGAGATTGAGCGCATCGCCGGCGAAGATCACGAGATCGAATTGCGGTGCCGCCGCCAGCAGCCAGTCGAACTGCGGCAACGAGTAATGCAGGTCGGCGACGACAAGACAGCGCATCGGTGAAATCCGAATGCCCGGAAAACGGGCGGGGCCGCACGGCAATGAATTCAAACAAGCCGAATCGCAGCAAGATCTATGCCGCGCCGCGCGGATCCGACGCGACAGATGTTCGCAGTGTCCGGCGAGTCGTTGGTCCTGCTGGCGCGGCGGTGGAGCGCGAATTTCGAAGCGACTTGAATATTGCGCGGTTGTGCGCCGCTCAGGCAAGTGAGGTGAGCGCGCCTGTCAGGCTCCCTCTCCCCCTGCGGGAGAGGGTGGGGAGAGGGGGGCCCCGGGCGAGATTCTTGCGATGAGTGTCGGTCTCACAGTCTCGGCCGCGCCGTTCTGCAAATGGAGAGAGCACGTCGTGTGGCACCCCTCTCCCCAACCCTCCCCCGCAAGGGGAGAGGGAGCCCTTCCGCCGGTGCGTCCCTTACGGGAGCGCGAGACAGCACACGCGCTGCATCTCGCGCCGCTGCTCACGCCCTTGCCGCGGCGTGGACGAAAGTCACCTCGATCAGCGTGCCGGTGCGGCCGCCGGTCCTGATCTGGAATTTGGCGCGATTGGCTTCGACCAGCGCCTTGGTCAGCGACAGGCTGACGCCGCCGGAGCCGGCCTGATCTGATGGCGTCGGCGCGCGGAACGGCTCGAGCGCCGCGGCGACCTCGTTGTCGTTGAGGCTCTGCCCGGTGTCGCGCACGCGCAGCATCACCTCGCCGAAATCCGACAGCGCGGTCGAGACGATCACCTGGCCGCCGGCATTGGCGAGATGGATCGAGTTGCCGATCAGGTTCAGCGTGATCTGGCGCAGCGCGCGGGCGTCGGCGACGACAGGCGGCAGCGTGTGCGCGAGCGAGGTGCGGATGATGATGCGTTCGCGGTTGGCCTGCGGCTGCATCACCGCGACGCAGCTCTCCACCATCTCGTTGAGGTTCTGGCTGGCGAAGGCGAGGTCGAGCTTGCCGGTCTCGATCCGCGAGAGGTCGAGCAAATCGTTGACGATCGCGATCACCCGCTCGCCGGAGGCGCGGATGTCCTTCATGTATTCGACATAGCGCTCGTTGCCGAGCGCACCGAAGCGCTCGCCGATCATCACCTCGGCGAAGCCGATGATGGCGTTGAGCGGCGTGCGCAGCTCGTGACTGATCCGCGCCAGCATGTCGGACTTGGCGTTGGCGGCGCGTTCGGCGAGCCGCCGCGCCTCGCGCAATTCGCCCTCGCTCTTCCTGGTCTGCGACAGATCGCGGAACACCGCGAAGAAGTTCGGCCCGTCGGCGCGGGTGCGGCCCATCGTCACCGACAGCGGGATGATGCCGCCCTGGCGGACGCGGCCGAGCGTCTCGCGGCCATGGTCGAGCAGGCTGGCGACGCCGGCCGATTTCAGGCTCGAGAGATAGTCGAAGATGCCGTGCTGGCTTTCCGGCGCGAACAGGTCGGCGAGCTTGCGGGTGACGAACTCGTCGCCGTCATAGCCGAACAGCGCCTCGGCGCTGCGGTTGCAGGAATGGATGTTGCCCTCGGCATCGAACATGATGATGCCTTCGGCCGCGGTGTCGAGGATCGCGCCGAGCTCCTCGGCGTCGGCCTGGCCGGCCTGCGGCTCGGCCGGCGCAAGCAGCGGCTCGGCCGCAGGCTCCGGCTCGGACAGTGCGGCGGCGATCGCGGCATCCTCGTCCAGCGTGCGCGAGAAGATCAGCGCCAGCGCGGAATCGTCGTCCCAGGTGATGGTGTGCAGCCGCGCCTCCGCGGACACCGACTGCGCGCCGTGCTCGGTGCTCTGGTTCGCCGAGATCGTCACCGGCGTGCCGGTGCCCGACGTGCTGCTCGCCTGCGAGACGCCGGGCTCGACATAGAGCGCGTCGAGGCCGCCGGCGGCCTCCAGCGCGTGCAGGCTGTCATGGCCCATGCGTGCGAGGAAGGCGTGGTTGGCATAGAGCAGGCGGTCGAGGCGGTAGATCAGGACGCCGACCGGCAACAGATCGAGCAGCGCGCGGTCGCGGCGGGAATCTGCGCGCGGCGCCGGCTCCGCCGCAGCCAGCCAGCTGGCCTTTGGTGTTTCCGCCGGCGGCTCCAGCTGCGCGACCGTCTGCTGCGATGCCGCCGCTGCTTCCTGCGGCGGTTCGCTGGCGGGCGGCGCTTCGGCGAGCGGCTCGGCCGGCACGCTGTCGTTCGTGGTCGCGGCGAGGCCGGCCTCGTTCTCGAGCCGCGCCGACAATTGGCGGGCGAGCTCGTTGAAGGCGTTGTTCTCGACCGGCGTCAGCGACGGCGGCCGGGTGTCGCCGGCGGGACGGAACGGCACCACATTCGGTGGCGGGTCGTGACGCACTTCGTGCGTTTCCTCGTGCGTTTCCACGGCGTGATCCGGATCGGCTCGGTGTGAAGTCTCTGCTGTTGTCGGCTCGGTCAATTCCTCGGGTGGTGCTATCGCGGTCGTGTCGGGCGGCGGCTCGGCGTGCGGCGGAGGATTGTCCGGCGGCGCGGCGGGCCCGGGCGGCGCATCGCTGCGCGGCGCCGGCGCGACATCGGCCGACAGCGATTTCGGCGCGACCGTGCCGCTGAAGAACTCATAGCGGCGCAATGCGGCGAGTCGCGCAAGCCCGTCGAGGTCGCGACACACACCAAAGCCGCGATAGCCGGCGAAATTCCGGGCACGATCGAACACCGGCAGCCCGGACAGTTCGACCGGCAGCCGGCCGCCGCCGTCGACCGGCCAGTACAGCGTGATGCCGCTCCAGGTGTCGTGGCTGGCGAACGCCTGCATCACGCGGCCTTCGGGATCGAGGCCAAAACTCTCGGCGATATCGCTCCAGAGCCGGCCGAAGCCGGCCGCGGTGTGCAGGCCGATCAGGCGGATGAATTCATCGGAGCCGAGCGAGAAGCGCGCCTCGTGGTCCATCTGCCACATGAAACGCAGCGGATGCCGCCGCACCGGCACCGGCTCGTCGAGCCAGGATGGCGGTGGCACCGGCGCCAATGTCGCGGGCTCCGGTTCGGCGGCAGACGCAGGCGTCTCAGCGACCGCATAAGGCGAGGGGGCGGGATCGGCCGGCGGCGCTGATGCTTCCGGCGCGTTTGCCGTCGCTTCTAGATCAGGCGCGGGCTCCGGCTCAGGTTGTTCGACCCGCGCCTCGGCGGGCACGTCGATCAGCGCTTCCGACAGCGGCTCCTCGACGGCGGGAGTTTCGTCGGGCGTGGTGTCGAGAGGCGCTGTCTCTGCGTGCGCCTGTTCTGCTGACGCGAGAGATGGAGCAAGGTCTGCAGGCACTTCGACCCGCGCTTCGATAGGCGCCTCGATCAGCGCTTCCGACAGCGGCTCCTCGACCGCGGCAGTTGCGTCGGGAGTGGTATCGAATGCCGCGGTCTCGACGGGCGCCGCTTCGACTGGCGCGGGAGATGAAGCTGCATCCGCAGAGTCCGGTTCCGTCGCGCTGATGATCGGCGCGGCCGCTTCTTCCGGCGTCGGATCGAGCGCATCGAACAGCGTGAAGGTGGCCGGCGCTTCGCTTGCCGACGCAGGGGCTTCGTGATGCGCGGCTTGTTGGTCGACGGCGATCGGTGCTGGCGGCGGCTCGGTTGTGGCGAGCTCTGGCGGCGTCACTGCTGGGGATACGGAGGCTTCGGACGCTGCCGGCGCGACCGGCTCAGGCACGACCGGCTCAGGCGCGATCGGCGCCGCCGGCCTTGCGGCGAGATGCGGCGCCGGCTTGATCAGCGCGACCAGCGCGCGATCGGCGCCGCGGCCGATCCGTTGCAGCACGACGCGGCCGATCGCAACGCTCGCCGCCGCGCGGCCCTGCGCCAGCGCCTCGCCGCGCGCGGCCTCGAGACCGGCTTCCGTGAGATCGTGCAGGCCGGGCAGCGCACGCGCCGCCTCGTTGGTTGCGACCAGAAGTCCGTCGCTGGTGAAGGCGGCGGCTGGACGCGGCAAGCCCTGCAGCAGCCGCAGCAGGCGTTCCGCGAGCGGCATGCCGCGGCCGGTCGCGTTGAGCGTTGTCATCAGGATGCCGTGGCTGCCGTCCGGCAGGTCGATCCTGGCGCAGCCGCAGGTCGCGAGCATGCCCGGCGCCGCGCCGAAGCCGCGCAGCCGCTCCAGCCGGACCGCGCCATTGGCGTTCAGGCTGTGGCCGAGCCGCGCGACCTGACGACGATGCGGATCGGCCGGGCCGAAGCTGCGCTTTGCCAGTTCGGCGCCGTTGGCGGCACCGAATACCTGCGCGCCGACCGGATTGGCCCAGAGAATCCGCGCGCCGTCGGCCGCCCACAGCCATGCCGGCAGGGCGCCCGTCGCATGATCCGCCAGCCTGACATCGCCCAGCGCCTGGATCTGGAATTCCGCGTCACTCATCACGCAAGATTTGACCGCATGGGTTTGGCTTTCTTCCTTAAGCTCAGCCGAAGGCCCGGCAGCCGCAGGACGACAGCCTTAACAGAAGGTTAGTATCGCAACTGGGGGGCGGCAGGTCCATGTCCGCAGCGAAACTGCCCCCGCCAAAGCCGGGATAACGTTAACTTCGCTGAACGATCCACAGCCGTTCGGCGTTGTCGGGCAGAGAGAGGTTGCTGCGAACCGCGAGATGCGGAACCAGGCGGCGCCGCGTCACACCTGCGATTGCAGTGCCACGCTATATTCTGCCGTCTATCTTGCCCTGGGCCCGCAGGGCCAAGCGGCGGGCCGATCAGTAAGCGAGGGAGAGCGACCATGAGCGATAACGGGCGTGACCATTTCGAGATCCCCAAGTTCGAGATTCCCAAGGATATGCGGTCGATGGCGGAGGCGAGCTTCGATCAGGCGCGCAAGGCGTTCGAGCAATTCGTGACCAACGCCAAGGACACCGCCGGCAAGATCGAGGAGCGCAACGCCACGATGCGCGCCGGCGCCAAGGATCTTTCGGCCAAGGCGCTGTCCTATGCCGAAAAGAATGTGCAGTCGTCGCTGGACTACGCCGAGGCGCTGCTCAAGGCCAAGGACCTCAGCGACGTCATGCGGCTGCACAGCGAATATGTGCAGGGCCAGATGCGCTCGCTCGCCGAGCAGGCCAGCGAAATGGGCCAGGCCGTCAGCCGCGCCGCGATGGACGCGGTCAAGCCGAAGAACTGATCGAGGCGCTTTGACCGCGGTCGCCCCCGGCGCGTTCAGCCTCGGCCGGCCGCGGTAACCTTATATTCCGCCATACAAAAAATATGGCGTTGCACGCGATCTTACATTGCGTTGCACAAAATTGACATGATATGGGTGTTTATTAGGCGCGCCCGACGAAGGGCACTCCCGTGAATCAAGGCAGCGTGATCCATTTCAGCGCTCCCGGCCTGATGGACTCCGGGACGTCCGCAATGGTCACATCTACTCACCCGTTGCGAAGGATTACACGTATGACCAACCCGTCCGATCCGTTCTCCGCCTCGATCATTCCGTTTGAAGTTCCCGAGCAGATGCGTGCGTTCGCCGAGAAGGGCGTTCTGCAGGCCCGCGACAGCTACGCCAAGTTCAAGGACGCTGCCGAGACCCACAACTCGACGGTCGAGGCCGTGTTCACCTCGGTGAGCAAGGGCGCCAGCGCGTATTCGGCCAAGCTGGTCGAGTTCTTCAAGGCCAACACCACCTCCTCGCTCGACTTCGCCCAGGAGCTGTTCAGCGTGAAGTCGCCGACCGAAGCGGTCGAACTGTGGACGTCGCACGCCCGCAAGCAGTTCGAGACCTACACCGCGCAGGCCAAGGAACTGGCCGAGCTCGGCCAGAAGGTCGCCAGCGAGACCGCCGAGCCGATCAAGGCCAGCGCCTCGAAGTTCTACAAGCCGGCCGCCTGATCGCTGCCGTTTTGAGACCAGCGAAAGGCCCGGGGCCGTAGCGGTCCGGGCCTTTTTGCTGACCAAGGGCCCGTCAAGCGGCCCGACATAACAGCGGAAATCGGCGCGTTACGGCCTTGCCAAAGCGCGGCGTTGCACCTAGTTTCCGCCCGAAATCGCCGCCCCGCTTGAGCGGGCCGCGCGTCAGGATGCAGTTGTAGCTCAGTTGGTTAGAGCGCCTGTCTGTGGAACAGGAGGTCGGTGGTTCGAGCCCACCCAACTGTACCAAACAAATCAGCGCCTTATTCTAACAGCGGCTTGAGCCACCAGCTAGCTACCACCACAGCGCTCAATCCAGTGCGGTCGACGCGATGTGTGGCGGAACGAAGCATTGATAATATTGCCACTTTTGCGCAGAAAGCGAAAAGGCGTCGCACGGTCGGAATTGTCTCGCTGTCTTTTGGACAGGAAGTCATTCGCCGGAGCAGGCAGAATTAGAAATATAAATCAATGTATTATTCAAATTTCGCCGAACCGTTAGCTACCGAGTAGATACCATAGGCGACGGGGAGCGTGAGATGGCTCCAGGAGCAGCCATTCGCAGTGACGGGGGTCAAAGGCTCGACCTCCGCTGCGGCATCACTTCAACCTACGAAGGTGCTTCGCTAGTCTTCGAGCCGTCCCTCAGCGCCACGTCATGCTGCAATTGAGAGAAAGTTGAGAGGCGTTTCCAAAGAAGGAGGCAATCTCAATCTGTGCCGATAGCTAAGCGAGCGAGGCCGCCGGTTTTCTTCTCGGCTTCGTGGCTAGCAACCGGTCGTTTTCGTGGCATCAACAGACCTATGCGAGGATCGCTTGACCGCCGAATGGATCGGAGACGGCCTGACTGTTCGACCGTGGGATTCGCATTCCTCTCTTCTTCTTGTCACGCAGCACGACGTACATCATCGCGGTCATTAATGCGTCATTGAACGCGTCATGTTGAGGAAGCGAAGGGATTTCGAGGTCCGCGAGAATTGCGGAGAACGAAAGATCGATCGAGGTGTGAGGGGGCGCATCACCGTACTTCCGATCATAGTAGAGGCTGGAGATCTCGATGCGGGGATTCGGCAGTTCGATTCCAATGAACGGAAGAATATATTTGTCCAGCATCGCGATGTCGAAATCGACGTAGTACCCGACCAGCGGTCGCCCGCCGACGAAATGCAGGAAGTCGGGCAGCAACTTCCGGATCGGGGCTTCATGCTCGACGTCGACCTGGCGCAGGCGGTGTATCTTGATCGCATCCGCCGGTATGCTTGCGTCGGGACGTACCATCCTCTCGAACCGCTCACTTGTAAGAATGCGGTTGCCTCTGATTTTGATGGCGCCAATGCTGATGATGTCGTCCGTACGTACGTTTAGTCCCGTGGTCTCGCAATCGATCGCGACGACTTCGTCTGCGGGTTCACGTCTGAACATGAATCGATATGACTGGTCGCCGATCGACGCTTGATGGAACAGGCGTTTGATCGCGCGCGGAATCACGTCAGAAGACTCCGAGATTGAAGTGATGGCGAATGAACTCGCGGAATTTCTTGACGACATAGAAGGCGTCACGCAGAAGGTCACGCTCCATGCTCGACAGGGATGATGGTCGCACCAGCGTGCCTGTGGCGCCGGCTGACTCCGCCAGCTGCCCGTCGAGACGCAGCATCAGCATGAAGTTGAAAGCTTGATGGAGCTCGCGGGCGAACTCCGCGTGCAACACGCCCATATCGCGGAGGCGATTGATGCGCTTGTCCGTTGCGGTTTCAATCAACCCATGCTCGAGAGCGAGGCTGCGAACGCCATGCACAATCGGAAATAGACCGCCTTTCTTCAGGTCGATCGCGTCGCCGTTACCCGCAGATGTGATCAAGTTCTTGAACAGGCCAATCGGCGTTGCGAAGAGGTCTATCGCTCGCGCGAAATGCGCCAGGAAGGCCTGCTCTCCTCCGACCATCTCGATCAACCTGGTCTTCACTTCAGTTAGCAACGTCGCGTCCCCGGCAACGCACCGCGCGTCAAAGAGGATGGCGACGTTCAGGTGCGCGCTATCGTCGGGCAGTGCAAGCCACCTGCGAATGTCGGCGATGTAATCGGGAAGTGGTTTGGACCATGCTGGATTGTTCACCATCACGTGTCCGGGGCAGGGAGGAAAGCCAAAGTCCAATAGCGCACCAGAGAATGAAGTGCGAAACTTGTCAAGCTCCGCCTGTTCGATTGCCCTTGACAGAATGAGCCCGTTGTCTTGATCCGTGCGGGCGGTCTGCTCGCCGCGGCCCTCGCTTCCCATGACCATGAGGCACCCATCCGCGCGAATGTCGGCCGGCGCCAGAAGGTCGAACAATCTGGAAAACAGACGCTGGTTCAAATCGGAAACAATTTCGCCAATCAACTCGACGCCGATTCCTTGGCGCCTCAGGGTTCGCACCTGGGCCGCTGTCTGGCGAGCGGCAGCCGCCAGGTCATCTTGATTCGCCGCGCGCTCAATACGTCCCGCAATGACCTGAGCGCTACCGGCGAGGTAGCCCAGTACATCGATGTCCTCCAGGATGCCGACGAAACGTTCGTCGTCGCGAATGACGACGCGACGCTTGTTGAGCTTGGTCATAAGCACGAGCGCTGAGGAGACGAGATCGTCGGGCCGCAGGGTAACCAGGTCGAAGTGGGCCAGATTGCGAACAGATGTTTGAATCGATTGGCGCCGTAACACAACGGCTTTCGACAGGTTCATGCCCGTGATGATGCCGGTCCGTTGGCCGTCGCGAACAAATAATGCGTTGCTGTTGATCTCTTCCATCTTGCGGCCTGCCGTTTCCACGGAGTCGTCGGCTTCAACGAAGGCGGCAGGGTGCAGAAAGAGCTCGGAAATGCGAGCGCGCATCATCGATCCGTGCCTCTGTTCGTCGTGGTCCCTGACGAACTCGTCCAGTTTGCGCGCGATATCGTGGTAGAAAAACGAGGCAAACCTCGGATTATTCTGGATCAGGTCGAGTACCGTAGATCGCGGAACGGAGTAGCATAGCGTTTCATCGCGGGCGCGGAAGGCGTGTCCGCTCTTGCCGTGCACCAGGGCGCGGCTGTCGAAGCTGTCCTTCGGGCCGAGCAGGGCCAGCAGACCGGCCCCATCGCTCTCCTCTATCGTGCCTTTGATGACGACGAAGAGGGCCTGCGAGGGGCTGCCTTGATCGATGACCGGTTCACCGGGTCGAAAGTAGACGATGTCCAACGCCGCACGCAGCGTCTCCATTTCGTGCGGCGTCAGACGATCAAACGGTGGATTTGCGGCATCAAAAGCCTTGGGCATTCGCAATTGTGCCTATTTTCCACATAGCGAAAGTTCAATGACTGGTGGCGCTTGCGGCTCCGATGCCGGTTTGGCTCCGGACGAACTGCGCGTCGAATCCGTCACGGTCGGTGCCGGCACGCGCGCTACGGTCCAGAACCGAGATCAGCCAGATGGAAGCGAAGGCAATTGCCATCGAGAACAGAGCCGGGTTGTCCAGCTTGATGGGGGCCGATCCCTTCGCAAAGCCGAGGGTCACCTCCCACACTGCCGGCGACAGAATGACGCCGACGACAGCGCTGATCAAGCCGAGCAGGCCTCCAATCAAGGCGCCCCTCGTCGTGAGGTTCTTCCAGAAGATCGACATCACCAGCACCGGGAAGTTGCAGGACGCTGCGATGGCAAAGGCAAGGCCAACCATGAAGGCGACGTTTTGGTTCTCGAAGATGATGCCAAGGACGATTGCGAGGACGCCCAGGAACAGCGTCGCTATCTTCGAGACCCGAACTTCGTCCTGTTCGTTGGCACGTCCGCCCTTGATTACCATGGCGTAGATATCATGGCTGATGGAGGAAGCTCCTGCGAGCGCCAGGCCGGAGACCACCGCGAGGATCGTGGCGAAGGCGACGGCCGAAATGAAGCCGAGGAACAGATTGCCGCCCACCGCGTCGGCCAGATGGATCGCGGCCATGTTCGACCCACCCTTGATCGCGGCGATACCGCTTTTGGTTTTCTCGAGAATCCCGGCGTCGAGGAACGCCAGATCGGTCGAGACGAGCGTGATGGCGCCGAAGCCGATGATGAAGGTCAAGATATAGAAATAGCCGATGAAACCAGTCGCATAGAACACCGATTTGCGCGCAGCTTGAGCGTCTTTCACCGTGAAGAAGCGCATCAGGATGTGTGGCAGGCCGGCGGTGCCGAACATAAGGGCCAGGCCGAGCGAAATGGCCGATAGCGGATTTGAGATCAGGCTTCCGGGCTCCATGATTGCAAGCTTCTTGGGATGGACCTCGGTTGCCTTGGCGAACAGTGCTTCCGGGCTGAATCCGAATTTGTACAGCACGGCTCCGGCCATGAAGGTCGCGCCGAACAGCAACAGCACGGCCTTGATGATCTGTACCCAGGTTGTGGCTTTCATGCCGCCAAAGGTCACGTAGATCATCATGAGGCCACCGACCAGGATGACGGCGATCCAGTAGTCCAGGCCAAAAAGCAGCTGGATCAGCTTGCCGGCGCCGACCATCTGCGCGATCAGATAGAAGGCAACGGTCACCAGCGAACCGCACGCCGCCAGGATGCGTATCCGCGTCTGGCCGAGCCGGAATGATGCGACGTCGGCGAATGTGAACTTGCCGAGATTGCGGAGTTGCTCGGCAATCAGGAATGTGACAACGGGCCAGCCGACAAGCCAGCCGACCGAGTAGATCAGGCCGTCGTACCCTGAGGTGTAGACAAGGCCGGAGATACCCAGGAACGATGCTGCCGACATATAGTCGCCGGCGATCGCAAGACCATTCTGGCCGGCCGAGATGCCGCCGCCTGCCGAGTAGAAGTCTGCGGCCGACACCGTCCGTTTCGATGCCCAATAGGTTATTGCAAGAGTCAGGGATACGAACCCGATGAACATGCCAATGGCTGCCCAATTGACAGCTTGCTTGGTGCCGCCATCGATCGTCCCGGCTGCAAGTGCGATGGAAGGAAGGCAAACGAACAGCGTCACCAGTAGGTGGGGCATCTTCTTCATTGGCGGCGCGCTCCAACAATCTCGCGGATCAAAGGGTCATATTTTGAATTTGCCTTGCTGACGTAGATGCCTGTCAGCAGGAATGCCGAAACAATAACCAGCAGTCCGATCGGAATGCCAATCGTGGTTACGCCTGTCCCCATAGGGGTGCCAAGGAAGTGCGGCGCGTAGGCGACGAGCAGGATAAAGCCGAAGTATACGATCAGCATGATCGCGGACAGCATCCAGCCCAGCGACGAACGTCGACGAACCAGTTCCTGATAGTTCGGGTCTTGCTCGATCTGTTCGTAGGTGGTCAATGTTTGGTCCCTTCAGAATGAGTGGAAGAGCATCGGGGCGCGTAAGGCGGCGATCATTTCCTGAGTATCAATGTCGGGCACGTGTAGACGTGAGCCGGGCGAAGCTCACCGAAATTGGCAATCGGGTTACGTATGTACGATCGAGACTGAGAGACCTTGATGCAGATCAAAAATGTTGCGTGGTCTGGTTTATGTCTGCGCGCTCCGTGAGCAATGGGCACTTCTTGATAGAGATCAAACTGGCATCGACCACGTGGCCATATAGGAGCGGGTGAGTAGCATGCTAGAAGATGCGAAACCGGCTGCTCGAGCGCTGAGTGCGGTCTACCTAGCCTCCGAGAAGAGAGCGCGGACTTACCCGGTGTGAATGGTTTGCGTCGCAAAGATAACGATCTCGGAGGAAGTGGCTTATGGATGCAAAGTTCGCGAATGCTGGTTCGCCGGAAGTGATCTATGACGTGTCGGCCGACTGGGCCAAGCGCGCCTATATCGATGACGCCAAATATCGCGAGATGTACGCGCACTCGGTCAAGGACCCCAACGGCTTCTGGGGCGAGCACGGCAAGCGGATCGACTGGATCAAGCCCTACACCAAGGTCGAGAACGTCTCCTTCGCACCCGGCAACATCTCGATCAAATGGTTCGAGGATGGCGTGCTGAACGTCGCCTGGAACTGCATCGACCGCCATCTCGACAAGCGCGGCGACCAGACCGCGATCATCTGGGAGGGCGACGATCCCTCCGAATCCAGGCACATCACCTACCGCCAGCTGCACGACGAAGTCTGCAAGATGGCCAACATCCTGCGCACGCGGAACGTCAAGAGGGGCGACCGCGTCACGATCTATCTGCCGATGATTCCGGAAGCGGCCTACGCCATGCTGGCCTGCGCGCGGATCGGCGCGATTCATTCGGTGGTGTTCGGCGGTTTCTCGCCGGACAGCCTCGCGCAACGCATCGAGGATTGCGACTCGAAGGTGGTGATCACCGCCGACGAGGGCCTGCGCGGCGGCAGGAAGGTGCCGCTGAAGGCCAATGTCGATGCCGCCATCGCCAAGATCGACTCTAAGGATTCCGGCGGCGTCGATTGGGTCGTGGTGGTGAAGCGCACCGGCGGCAAGATCGACATGAACCCGACCCGCGACCTCTGGTATCACGAGGCCGCCGAGATGGTGACATCCGAATGCCCGGTCGAGCACATGCACGCGGAAGACCCGCTGTTCATCCTCTACACCTCGGGCTCGACCGGCACGCCGAAGGGCGTGCTGCACACCTCGGCCGGCTATCTCGTGTTTGCGTCGATGACGCATCAATACGTGTTCGATTATCACGACGGCGACATCTACTGGTGCACCGCCGACGTCGGCTGGGTCACCGGCCACAGCTACATTCTCTACGGGCCGCTCTGTAACGGCGCGACCACGCTGATGTTCGAGGGCGTGCCGAACTATCCGGACAACTCCCGCTTCTGGAACGTGGTCGACAAGCACAAGGTCAACATCTTCTACACCGCGCCGACCGCGATCCGCGCGCTGATGCAGGGCGGCGACGAACCGGTGAAGAAAACCTCGCGCAAATCGCTGCGCCTGCTCGGCTCGGTCGGCGAGCCGATCAATCCGGAAGCCTGGGAGTGGTACTACCGCGTGGTCGGCGACGACCGCTGCCCGATCGTCGACACCTGGTGGCAGACCGAGACCGGCGGCATCCTGATCACGCCGCTGCCCGGCGCGACCAAGCTGAAGCCCGGTTCGGCGACACGGCCGTTCTTCGGCGTGGTGCCGGAGATCGTCGATGCCGACGGCAAGACGCTGGACGGCGAGACCTCGGGCAATCTCTGCCTGACCAGGTCATGGCCGGGCCAGATGCGCACGGTCTATGGCGATCATGCGCGGTTCGAGCAGACCTATTTCTCGACCTACAAGAACAAGTATTTCACCGGCGACGGCTGCCGCCGCGACGCCGACGGCTACTACTGGATCACCGGCCGCGTCGACGACGTCATCAACGTCTCCGGCCACCGCATGGGCACCGCCGAGGTCGAGAGCTCGCTGGTCGCGCACGAGGCGGTGTCGGAAGCCGCCGTGGTCGGCTACCCGCACGACATCAAGGGCCAGGGCATCTACGCCTATGTCACGCTGATGAAGGGCACCGAGCCGACCGAAGCGCTGCGCAAGGAGTTGGTCGCCTGGGTCCGCAAGGACATCGGCCCGATCGCCTCGCCGGACCTGATCCAGTTCGCGCCCGGCCTGCCGAAGACGCGCTCCGGCAAGATCATGCGCCGCATCCTGCGCAAGATCGCCGAGGACGAGCCGTCGAGCCTCGGCGACACCTCGACCCTGGCCGATCCGGCCGTGGTCGACGACCTCGTGCAGAACCGCCAGAACAAGAAGGGCGCGCCGGCGTAAGAAAGCGACCGTATCGCACCAACGGCACGCCCCAAAGGGACTCAGGCGGCCCGTCTTGCCAAGCGCCTGGACATTCCTCAACTGTCGACCGGCGATATGTTGCGAGCGGCCGTATCCGAAGGAACGCCAATCGGGACAAAGGTAAAGGCGACCATGGAGCGCGGCGAACTTGTTCCCGATGATCTCGTCGTGGCCATCGTTGCCGAGCGCATATCGCAGCCTGATGCGAAATCCGGGTTTATCTTGGACGGCTTTCCGCGGACCATTGCTCAGGCGGCAGCGCTCGACGAGATTCTGCGAGCAGCCCATCTTCGCATTGACCGCGTGCTGGAATTGGACGTCGACGAAGCCGCTCTGCTGAGCCGCATCCTCAACCGTGCGAACGAAGCAAGATCCAACGGCCACGCACGCGCGGATGATACCGAAGCTGCGCTGAGAGTGCGCCTGGCCGAGTATCGCGGACAAACCAGACCGCTTGCCGACTATTACCGTGAGCAAGGACTTCTGAAGAGCATCAATGGTCTGCAATCGATCGACAAGGTAGCAAGCTCGCTCTTGGAAGCGCTCGATGCGTGAGAGGGCGAAAGTTAGTGTTTAGCCAAGGTCCGAGCTCAAACCCGACGCCTCCACCATAGCGAAGCGACCTTGCCGCTTCCGGCTCAGCGTCGGGGTAGAGGGGGCGAGTCTGTTTCTGTTTAGTCTGGCCCGACCGGCACCGCGCCGTTAGACTGGGAGGGCGCGGCGCATTGACTCGCGTCGAGCTAAGGGCAACCCGATACTGCTAAATGCGCTTATCCGAAAAACTGGGGCATGATATGATTATCTATGGTCTGAAGTCTTTCATGATTGCCGGTCTGACCGCTGGTTTCGCCGCGGCCGCTTACGCTGAAGACGCCGATGTTGGCAAGGCAGAATTTCAAGCTTCGTGCGCAAGCTGCCATGGCGTGGATGGAAAGGGCAAAGGACCTGTTGCTGGGCAGCTGAAGGTGCCGCCTGCCGATTTGACGGCCTTGGCCAAGAACAACAACGGGGTCTTTCCTATTACCGCCGTTTACGAAGCCATAGACGGGCGGAGAACAATTTCCGCGCACGGCACGCATGAAATGCCGATTTGGGGGGAACGATTCAACCCCGTCAAGAGCTTGCCTCACATTGTCGATCCGGCCTATGACGCGCTCGATCCTTCCCGGGATTTGCGGGAGGTCGTGGTGCGAACACGAATCCTTGCGATTATCGATTATCTGAACCGAATTCAGCAAAAGTAGCACGCCTCGAAAGCGCACGGGACCGTCCCGGCAACGCAATCCGCCGCAATAAATGGGCGGTCCGCGGCCGGCACCTGGAGCATCGTCGCCTCGCCTGGTTGCCTGCACGGAAGCTCAGGCAGCGAACCTCGGCCTCATCAATCAAGCTTTCGCCGAGATGTGTGATGATGCTGCCGCGCGGTTCTGTGATTTTGATGCCGCAGGGCATTGCTCGATTCTGCCAACCACCCAGAGCAGTATCGCTGCATTGTGGAAGGCTATCATCGCGGCGGAGCGGCCTGGCGTGCTGCCGATCGCCGCAGCCGAATAGGCGGGGCGGGCGCGAGATGAACCCGAAAAGACCCTGCCGCAAGTTGACGCGGAAGTGGTCCGACCGCCTGTCGTCATTCATCACCGTCATCGCGTGGATGCTCCTGCTCTGGCCTGGGCAGGTGCAAGCAGGGGAAATCCGGGATGTGCAAACTCTTGCGCCCCTGGCACCCGGATCAGTAGGCCATGATCGGCGTTTCCATCAGGTGATCGTTCACAGCAACGACACCGGGAATTGCCTCCGCGGCAATCCGGATCGCTGCGCGCTCGGCGGCGGATGGCGCATATCCCCACAGGTCGACGATGCCGTTCTGTACAGTCGCGGTCAGATTGAAGGTGTGTGCCCACGGTTGCCCGTGAAGCTCGCCGAGTAATCTCTTCCTGATGACGGAATCGGCGGGTGACATCTCCAGCTTCGGCCGGGCGCTCGCGACGGCCTGGAGCAGGTTGGCCCGGCTGACGATGCCGAGGAGGTGGCCGGCCTCATCGACGATGGGGACACGGTTGATGCCATGTTTCTCGAGCAGCATCGCAATTTCATGCAGAGGCGTGTCGGGCGCCGCGGTCACGACCTTGCGGGTCATGATGTCGGCGATCTTGACGGCATGGGACTTGACGTAGTCGGACGCCATTTGCGCGTCTCCGACCAGAAGCCGGAGCCACCACGAATACGGGCGCTCGGTGCCGGCTTCAGTCCGATGCATTAAGTCGCTTTCCGTGACGATTCCGACGAGTTCGCCATCCTTGCCCACAACAGGAACGGCGCTGATGCGGTGCTGGAGCAGCAGGGAAGCAACCTGCCGCACCGTTGCGTTGGAGTTCTCCGTGATGACGGGTGACACCATGACGTCGCGTGCTTGCATGATCGTGCTCTCTGTGGGCGGAAAGATACCTCATTCTGTGGGATCGCGCGCATGCGTGATTTGACTCCGATCAATTGATCTAAAGCTTCCGGGCATTAGACAGGATTTGTTGAAGCGGAGGATGTTTGGATGGCAGGAATTCCAAAGAACGCGCTCGTGCTTGTCGGAGACGGGCGCAAGGCGCTGTTGCTCCGCAACGAAGGCGACTATCAGTTCCCCAACCTGAAGGCGGAGGCGGTGTTCGAAGATCAGAATCCGCCAACGCACCTACAAGGCACGGACCGTCCAGGACACTTCATAAAAGGGATCGTCTCCGGTCAGCGGGGAGCCGTCGAACCGACGGACTGGCACGAACTCGAGGAGTATCGGTTCACGAGGCGGATTGCGCGGGCTGCGGAGGAGATTGTTCGGAGAAGAACGACGGCGTTTGTCATAGCCGCTCCGCCGCGAACGCTGGCACAGCTTCGGGCGACGCTCGCTACCGATGTCAAGCGTCACATCATTGCGGAGATTCCCAAGGATCTGACAAGGCTTCCCGTCGGGGAAATTGAAAGGCACATTGTTGAGGCGCTTGCGTCGCCCACACGATAGGCGTGGCGCATCGCGCCATCCTTGCCAGGCAAGCCAAAGCATCCGTGCGCTCCCGAGGCGGGGTTGCCCTAGATGTTGGTCTGATGGCTTGATCTGGGTCAAATTGTCCGCGTCATGCCGCCTCTCTCGATTCCGAGCTGACATGAATGCAGTCGACAGAGGGCGCAACGGCCGCGAGCTTCCGCAGGTAGCATTCGAGGTGGGCAATCAGGGCAGCGGCCCCATCCTCGGCGGCGATTCCCACATGAGCTGACAGCTCGCCGAATGATCGTGCGGCGAAAACCAGCGGTTAGATAAGCTGCGCGGCTTATTGATCCAGATCAGCCTGGCCGTCCACTTTTTGATCGATGCTGGCAGATCATCGCGTACACGAAGCTCTGGGAGTTTGCCATGTTGGCTTTGGATGTCATGCTCACGTCTTTCGCGACGATCAAACCCGGTGCGCCATTGCTCGATGCCGTTCGTCTATTGCTGGAAACTGGCCAGCGCGGCTTGCCTGTGCTCGATGGCTCAGGGGCGCTGATCGGTGTTATCTCTGAAGGAGACTTCCTTCACCGTCGCGAACTCGGCGTGCATTGGCCAGAGGGATTTTGGCTCGAATGGCTGTTGAGCAGAGAGGAGGGACGGCTGGTGCGCGAGCGGACCCGGGCCCTGAGCGTCGACGCTGTGATGAGCCGCAAGCCCGTTTGCGTCGACGAATGCGCGACTGTGGACGAGATCGTGGTCGAAATGGACAAGCATCAGATATCGCAAGTCATGGTGCTCCGGGATACGCGTGTCGTCGGCATCGTTGGACGTGTGCAGCTGATCACCGCGCTTGAGCGGATACTCACGCGATCCGAGGGTAGCTGACGCGGAAGACCCCGGCAGGCAATTGTGGAGCGTGCGATTGATCCGGACGCGCTTCCGGTCGAGCGTGATAGCGGCGAGAAAGTAGGCTCGGTTTGGCGGCTTACCATCAAAGAAATCGCTGAATTGACCTTGCTCAAGGCGCCCGTGCAGCCGATTGCGGATGCTAGGCAATGCCATCGAGTGCTGACGAGGTTCGCCATGACTGACCGAATGAAGTTGCCGACCGTCGAGCAACCGGTGAATTTTGAAGCAGATATTGGTAGCGCGAAGCCGGCCGATCACCGCTGGCTTCTGGATGCGTTGGAGGATGACGACGTTCGTGAGGCCCTGAAGCACGACGCGGCGCTCACATCCTCCGAGGCGGACGGCAGGCCGGCGCATGACTGACGATCTGCCATCGACTCGTCCGAGCCCGAAGCCGGCTCACCGTGTCGACAGGGTTGTGGTACTCCCCGGTGGGCAGCCCAAGGGCGCGGAAGAGGACGGCCGCGCGCCTGGTGCCCTGCGCAGCATCCTGCAATCGCCAAGCTATCAGGAGGCGGATCAGGACGAAGGTTTCCTGCAGAGCGAAGCCACACGCGGCATTCGCCTCCAACTTGATTTCCTCAAGACGGAGACCCTGCTCCGGGAGCATCAGATCGCTCATACGATCGTTGTCTTTGGCAGTACTCGCATTTGCGAGCCGCAGGCGGCGCGCCGGGCCGTCGCCTCGATAGCCGATGCGCTCGCGTTGAATCCCGACGATGGCGGCTTGCAGCGCCGTCTCAAGACGGCACGGAGCCTTGCGGCGAAGACCAAGTACTACAGAATCGCACGCGAGTTCGGACGGATCGTCGGTGCCGCAAGCGAAAAAACCATCGGTGGCCGCCTCATGATCATGACCGGCGGCGGGCCGGGCATCATGGAAGCAGCCAACAGGGGCGCGCACGATGTCGGGGCCCAATCGATCGGACTGAACATCACCCTGTCGAAGGAGCAGGCCCCTAACCCATATGTCACGCCCGAGCTCTGCTTCAGGTTCCACTATTTTGCGATGCGTAAATTGCATCTCCTGATGCGCGCCCGCGCGCTGGTGGCATTCCCGGGCGGCTTTGGCACGATGGACGAGCTGTTCGAAGTGCTGTCGTTGGCGCAAACCCAAAAGATCGCGCCGGTGCCGGTCGTGCTGGTCGGCGAGTCGTACTGGCGTGGTGCGTTTGATCCGGATTTCTTGGTCGACGAGGGCGTCATCGATCCGGAAGACAGGGACCTGTTTTGGTTTTCAGAGTCCGCCGAGGAAGCCTGGCAAGGCATTCTGCGGTGGTACGAGACGGCCGGCCGGCCGCTTCTGCCGATCGGAGATGACGCCTCACGGGGCAGGCCGATCGGTCAAGAGGTCGAATCGTGAAGTTATCCTTTCATGGCGCCGATCGCGCAGTGACCGGGTCTTGTCACTCGGTCGAATGCCTGAACCGACGCATTCTGATCGATTGCGGTCTTTTCCAGGGAAGCCGCGACCTGGTGGAAGAGAACATCGCAGCCTTCGGGTTCGATCCTGCAACCATCGACTATGTTCTGCTGACCCATGCCCACCTGGATCACTGCGGCAGGATTCCATTGCTCGTGAAGCGAGGATTCAGAGGTGAACTGATCACGACTGCGGCCAGTCGTGAGCTGGCCCGCCTCGTGCTTGTCGATGCCGCGCATTTGCAGGAAGAAGACGCGCAGCGGAGAGCCCGCCAAGGGCGCAGGCAGGGGAAAGAAGAAGCGCCGTCGCCGCTCTACAACGTTGTGGATGCGCTCGATTGCTTCGACCGGTTTGGAAAGACAGCTGAATATGAGCAACCGCTGCAACTCGCAGAAGGACTCCGAGCGACTTTCATCGACGCTGGCCATATCCTGGGCTCTGCGAGCATCCTGATCGAGGCCACCGAGCACGGCCGCACGCGCTCGGTCCTATTCTCGGGCGATCTCGGCAACGGCGGTCGCCCGCTGCTGCGGCTGCCGAGCCCTCCCTCTCGCGCTGACATTGTTGTCATGGAATCGACGTATGGAGACAGGCGCCATCGGTCGCTGAAAGACTCCATCGAGGAGCTTTACGGCGCGATCAGCGGCACGCTGGCCCGCGGCGGCAACGTCATCATCCCGACCTTCGCGCTCGAGCGCGCCCAGGAAATCCTCTATGTCCTGCGTCAGGGGATAGAGCGGAGCAGGCTGCCGCCGGCCATGCAAATCTTCCTGGACTCACCGATGGCGATCTCGGCGACCGAGATATTCAAGCGGCATTTCGAATGTCTCAGCTCCGAGGCTGTCTCCATGTTTCGCGAAGGGCGGGATCCACTGCGTCCGGCAAACCTGCATCTGGTCCGTGAGAGCGCCGATTCGGTCGCCATCAACAGGATAACTGGCGGCGCCGTCATCATGGCCGGATCTGGGATGTGTACGGGCGGCAGAATTCGCCATCACCTCAGGCACAATATCTGGCGCAAGGAATCGGCGATTGTATTCGTCGGATATGCCGCCGCGGGAACGATTGCGCGGCAGATCATCGATGGGGCCAAGTCCGTGCGGCTGTTCGGCGAAGACATTGCGGTTCGCAGCAAGATTTACACGATCAACGGATTTTCCGCGCACGCGGACCAGCAGGAGCTGCTGGCATGGCGACGCGCGATCGAGGGATGCGAGGCAACGTTCCTGGTCCATGGCGAAGAGCCCGCAATGCAGGCGCTCGCTGTGCACTTGGAGGGACAGCGGGTCGAGCTGCCGCGCCTGGGCGACGTGTTTGATCTCTAGATGGCCCGCGAGGCGAGCCGGACGATGCGGGCCAAACAATCATTCTGAGCTGCTGGTACTTCAGCTCGCAGCCTTCACGTCCCTGGGAGATTCGACGTAGAGGCCGGTATAGGTATCCACGAAGCAGGGGTGATCGCACACCTTGTTGACGCCGGCGGTGTTCTCCGCGGCCACGATGGTTGCCTCACGCGCATGGTCGCTGGAGGCGATGCCATGCAGATGGACAACGCCGTTGCGGACGGTCACCATCGATCTGTCGGAGGATAGGGTCACGGATATGGTAGTCGTCCGCGGTTGGATCTGGGATTTCGTGTGCTGGAATATCATCCTACCGCGAGTGAGTGCGTCGTAGCCCCTGCAGCGCCAATGCTCTTAGTCGCTTCGTCGCGATGCTTTCCGACAGGTGGATCGTGATCAGGAGCGACCCGAACAACAAAATCATCAAAATAGCCTTTGCTGTTTCACTGGCCATTGCGGAAACTCCGAATGTGCGGCAGTTTGAAGTTGAGCGCATCGCAGTGGAGTGTTGTTGTTCTGGATCAACAAAGCGACGAGCGATTTGGAGATTTGTCCGCGCCATCAACGTTCACGAAGCCGCTCGAATATCCCTCGCTTGGTCGTTCAGTGAACCTGTTTCTCCAGCTCCTGATCGTCCGGAGATTTCAGGTAGAAGCCCGAGAAGCTATCGCCCCAGCAGAGATGATCATGCACCTCGCGGACGCCGGGAACGTTTTCGGCCGCGACGATCGCGGCGTTGCGAAATCTGCTTTCGGTAATCACGCCGCTCAAGTGGGCGATGCCGTCCTGAACGATGACGCTGAGTCCAAGCGGACACCAGGCATTCCGTTCGATCTCGTCCAGAATGCGCCGCCGGATCTGGTCGTCATTCTCGGTCGGAGCAGGTACGTTGCGTGCCAGGCTCGCCACCGTTCGGAGCAGGTTGCTGCGGGTGATGATGCCGACAAGCTTGCCGTCGCGAACCACCGGCAGTCGCTTGACGTTGTTCTTCTCCATCAATCCGACGACCGTCGTCAACGGCGCATCCTCGGCCACGGTGACCGGCTCGCGTGTCATGATCTCAGAGACTTTGCGTCCATGCTCCAATACGTAGTCCTCGGCCCACTTTCCTGGTCCGAGAATGAAGGTCATCAACCAATTGCGCTTCCGTCCGGTGCCGATCTCGCTGCGATGAAGGAAATCGCCTTCGGTAATGATGCCGACGAGCGTCCCGTCGGGATCGACTACCGGCAGCCCGCTGACACGGTGCTGAAGCATGATGTTTGCCGCGTCGAGGATGGCGCTGTCCGGCGTGGTCGAAAGCACCTTACGGGCCATAATCTGGTGCGCATACATCCGAATATCTCCCATCGTTCTGGAACGTGACGGTTCAGCTTAGTTGCTGATGCATGGGACGCGTTGATTTGACGCAAGCGGCAAACGGGGCGCGGTTTGATCTGGCGCAAATGTCACGCGCGATCGCCGCGCTATAAAGTGTCGGTCCTTGCAGGCCGAACACGCACGTCCTTCACAGAGGCCAGATCGTGTTGTCGGCTGCGTTGGACGAAGGGCGGCGTTCGCCGTTGCATCCCCATCGGCGGAGCCGCCCTTTCCTGGACCGTTTCAATAGCGAAGACCGAGGGTCGCATGCAAAAGGACTATGCCGACATCTGCAAGCACATCTCCAACAATCTGGGCCAGTTGCGCAAGGGCATTCCTGAAACCATGCGAGCGTTCTCGGCCATGGCGCAGGCGGCCACCAGAAACGGCGCGCTCGATGCCCGGACCAAGGAATTGATCGCGCTCGCGCTGGGCGTTGCCGCGCACTGCGACGGCTGCATCGGCTTCCACGCCGAGGCCCTGGTCAAACTGGGGGTCAGCCGCAAGGAGCTCGAGGAGACGCTCGGATTGGCGGTCTACATGGGCGGTGGACCATCCCTGATGTACGCCGCTGACGCGCTGGGCGCTTACGATCAGTTTCAGGAGCGCGCGGTGGTTTCCGAGCCGGCGATGGATTGATCCGGATCAACCTTACGCGGCGCCGACATACGTCCTCTCAAATTCAGAAGGGAGATCTAGACTAGGCGACAGCGGGCGACGAGCTGAGGGGACCGAGGCAAGCTTGACCTGGCTCAACGTTGGCAGAGCCGCCATGCGCGATAATTGAAGATCATTTCAGGTTGGTGGAGCAGACACATGTTTTTGGCCAATGTCATGGTTTATGTCGACCCTCAGCAGCAGGACGAGGGGCAGATTCGCGTCGCCGAAGGGATTGCGGACAAGTTTCACGCATCGATGATCGGCGTCTCAGCTTCCGCCATCGATCCGCCCTTTGTTGCCGAAGGAGTGATCATCGAGCAGACCACCGAAGATGATATCAAGCGGATGCGGGCCGATCTCGCGGCGAAGGGCGAATGGTTCGGGAAGATCACGGGTCGAGAGCGTCACAAATTGGAATGGCGGTGGGCTCTGGAATCCCCCACCGCGTTTCTCGCGGAGCAGGCGAGGGCGGCAGATCTGGTTGTCTTCAAGCGCCGGAAGGCCCAGTCCGACAATTTCCATTACCTCGATTCGGCCGAGGCCATCCTGCGGATGGGTCGTCCCACGCTGTCGGTGCCGGAAGGCGTAACCGGCTTGTCCGCCGATCGCATCGTCGTCGGGTGGAAGGACACCCGCGAGGCGCGTCTGGCGATCCGGGACGCGTTGCCCTTCCTGACCCGGGCTTCCAAAGTGACCGTCGCCGAAATCTGCACGTCGGACGAGCAGGACGCGGCGACCCGCCGCTTGCGCGATGTCGCGAGCTATCTCGAACGGCACAGCGTCAATTGCCAGTTCGACGTTCGCGTCCACACGTCCGAGCCGGACGCAGGGTACCTTGTCAGACTGGCAAAGAGCGAAGGCGCCGACCTCATCGTCACCGGAGGCTATGGACATAGCCGGCTCGGTGAATGGATGTTCGGCGGCATGACGCGGGGCTTGCTGCAGCAGGCCCCAATCTGCCTGCTGATGTCGCATTAGACCAGCCGTTCCAGGGCGCGGTGACGGTGGCATCTGAGGATGTTGGTCTCGCGGTCGCCATGGCCGTTGAGTGCCGCTCGATGCGTGTCGGAGCAGCTCTGCCGTCTGAGCTCCGACAAATCGACAATCGCGGCGAAGTGCCAATGGTGCTGGTTGGCGATCTGCGCCGCGTGAATTGATCACGATCAAGGGCCGGGAGCCGGAGTGCGTTCAAAATGGAGTTGCATCGAAGGAGGCAGATTGCCATGACACGCAACGTCGGACTCATTGATCAGTACGCCCGGATCATCATCGGCCTGGCTCTGATCGCATATACCTTGAAGGACGGCTCGCTTGGATCGGGATGGCTGGTCGCCGGGACTCTCGGATTCGTTCTGATTGCGACAGCGTTCTTCTCGTACTGCCCGCTCTACACGTTGCTGGGAATCAACACTCGGCACAAGTCCAGCTCGGTCTAGGATCTCGTAACGGTAATGAATGAAAGCCTCACTCTTGCCGAGTTGCGAGCGCGACTCGATCGTCTCGACGACGGCGCCGTTTTGAGAATCTCCGATCACGACTATGAGCGGTTGTTTGGGATCAATGAGGTCGCTGCCGCCGAGGTCGCGCGACTTGCCCGGAAGCATCATTGCGTGAGCGTTCCGGGAGAGGGCTCGGTGTACTTCCGAAAATCGAACTCCGACGCGTATGGTTCAGCAGAGCTGGTGCAGGACGCGCCCTCCGTGTCCTGCTGAACTCGAAATCCGCGCAACGAACCTTCAGTCGAGAGTGATGATGGTCAGAAGCAGCCGGAAGATCTCCCAACCGGCGGCAACCAGCAATGCGCCAACGATCAGCAGCCGGCCGTACCATGAGACGGTCGGACCGCTCCGAACATGCCGGCGTCGGACCGGTTGGTCGACTGTTGGCGTCGCCACTGAGGTAGCGATGGCGCGAGCATTGCTCGCGTCGTCAAGTTTCTGCCCGTTCCGTTGCCGTGATTGATCCATTGTGGTCAATGCCATGCATCGTTGCAGCACAACGATCGCATTCGGTGGAAGAAAGGCCTTGATGCGGATCAACTCTGGTCCCGCGGTCCCACTAACGGGTAGCGTCTGTGGGTCATCCATTCAGTGCGGCATCGCTGACGGGATGTTGTCGTCTCAGCGCGACTTGACTCACCTGTGCTGCTGGGAGCGCAAGATGCTTTCCAGCCTCGGCCATGCCGAGGTAGCCGATCGTTATCAAAGTTATCGTTCCCAGGAGCACAGGCGGCAGGTTCGCGAAACCGAACAAGGAACCGGCCGGTCCCAGCGCCAGGAAAATGCCTGAAGCAAGCGCGCCAAGCGAGCCCAACGCCAGGATGCGATGCGGGTGGCTGGCGCGCCATGGCGGCCGCCGCGAGCGGATCAGGAAGATCACGAGGATTTGCGTAGCGATCGATTCCAGGAACCAGCCGGTCTGGAACGCGGCCGCGTCGGTGTGGAAGACCTTCAGGAGAAGGGTGAAAGTCGCGACGTCGAACAGGGATGAAATCGAGCCCATGACGAACGTGAACCGCAGGATATCCGCCATATTCCATGATTGGGGTCTCTCAGCATCCTCCTCATCGATCTCGTCGAATGGAATGCCGATCTCTGAGAGATCGTAGAGCAGGTTGTTCAGGAGGATCTGCAGCGGCAACAGCGGCAGGAACGGCAGGGCTATGGATGCCAGCGCCATCGATAGCATGTTGCCGAAATTCGAGCTGGTTCCCATCCGGATGTACTTCAGAATGTTGGCGAAGGTTCGTCGTCCCTCGATCACGCCCGCGCCCAGCACCGAGAGGTCCGGGGCCAGCAGGATCATATCCGCTGCCGCTCGTGCCACTTCGGTCGCGCCGGCGACGGAAATTCCGACATGGGCAGCGTGAATCGCCGGAGCGTCGTTGACGCCGTCGCCCATGAAGCCGACGACGTGACCGCGCTGACGCAGGGCTCGGATGATCCGTCGTTTCTGTTCGGGATCGATCCTGGCGAACAGGTCGACATCCCCGATTTGCGCGGCGAGCGCCTGATCGCTCAAATCGGCAATCTCGCCACCGGTCAAGATGCGACCCGAAGGTAGGCCGACGGCATCCGCGACATGCGCAACCACTGCAGCGTGATCTCCGGAGAGGACCTTGATGCCGACGCCGCGTGCCCGCAGCTCCCTGACCGAGTCGGCCGCATCGCGCTTGGGAGGGTCCGCGAAGGCGCAGAAGCCGACCAGCGTCAGGACAGCTTCGTCCTCGGTCGTAACATTGGTCTGATCCGGCGCCATGGTTCGGATGGCAACGCCGAGCAGCCGAAAGCCCTGCCGGGCATGATCGCCCTGCAGGCGAACGAGCTGGGCGCGGTGGCTGTCATCCAGCGGCCGGGCCAGCCCGTCGACCTCGACTGCAACCGCGCGGTCCATGATCGCTTCCGGCGCGCCCTTGACGATCAGGAATCGGTCGTTGTCCCGCGCCGCAAGGACCGAGAGGCAGCGCCGCTCGAAGTCAAACGGGATCTCGGCGAGCCGGGTCCAGGCGCTGCTGCCCGGCGGGTTGTCTGCGGCAAGTAGCGCCTCATCCAGCGGGCTGTGGATGCCGGTCTGGAAAGCACTGTTCAACCGAGCCAGCTCAAGCACCCGATCGCTGGGGCGTCCCGCTGGATCGAAATGGGCCGCGAGCGTGATCTTGGCTTCTGTCAGCGTGCCGGTCTTGTCTACACATAGCGTGTCCATAGCACCGAGATCGTGGATCGCGGACAGCCTCTTGACGATCACCTGTCGCTTCGCCATCCGCTGCGCTCCGCGTGCCAATGTCACCGTCATCACCATCGGCAAAAGCTCGGGTGTCAGGCCGACGGCCAGCGCGACAGCAAACAGGAATGATTCCATAGCCGGACGATGTGCCACGAGGTGGGCGAGCAACACGAACAGCGTCAAGAAAAGCGTCAGCTTGAGGATGAGCAAGCCAAGCTTCTGGACACCTTGCTCAAGGGCGCTTGGGGGATCGTTCGCCAGCAGCTCGGCGCTGATCATGCCGAAGCGCGTACGGCGGCCAGTCTCGACAACGAGCATGACCCCGTTGCCGCCGACAACGCTGGTGCCGGCGAACAGGGCATTGCTCGCTTCGGCGGGCAGACTGGTCGCGCACGGCTCGGTCGTCTTCGTGGCTGGAAACGGTTCACCCGTCATGAGGGCCTCGTTCAGCTGGAAATCGCGGGCCATAAGCGCGACCCCGTCGGCCGGCACGAGGTCGCCGGCCCGCAACTCCACGACGTCTCCGGGGACGAGTTTGCTGATCGGCAGCGCCACAGTTGCACCATCGCGAATGACATCGGCCTGGATCGCAACCGAGCGCCGCAAGGCATCGGCAGCGACTTCCGCGCGATGTTCCTGCAGGATGTCCAGCGTCAGCGACAGGCCCACCACTATCGTAATGATTACAAAGCTCGCGAGGTCGCCGCTGAACCCCGACACGGCCGCCGCCACGATCAGGATGGCAATCAGCGGGTTGACCAGACGATGTACGATCTTCTGCAGGATCGATCGCGTGCCTGATGGCTCTGCGAGGTTCGGGCCGATCCGGGCGAGCCGCTTTTCGGCCTCCTGTTGGCGTAGACCGCACCGTTCGGTGTCGAGACTGCGCAAGAGCGAATTGGTTGGCTCCCGCCAGAACGCTTCAACGGCTGGGCCATACGCAGACGGCTTGAGCGGCATGAGGATCTCGCGATGCTGGAAAGAATTGGCAAATTGTAGTGCGGCCGAATGGATCCGCCGTTGATGTGGCTCAAGCCCGCTCGCGGTTAGGGTAAAATCCTTTTGTCGATAACCAATTGATTAGACGTTGGAATCGCGAGGCCGAGCCGGGACCGGACAGCGCCGCGGCCGGTTGGCATGAGCCGGCACCGCCGATGGAAGGAGGAGACCATCCGCGGAATAAGGTCCGGGTCACGACGATGGGCACGCCAATAGGCGGCCATCGAGCGTCGGCGGCTTCAGGGGTCTCCGGCGCTCCCGCCTGCATCAGCAATCGAACGAGATCGATGGCGTCTCAGAGCGCGACAGAAAATCGCAAGCCGGATTGATGCAGGTCAAGTTCAATGCCGCAGCAGTCCGCTTTACTTCGGTTGCGCAGATTCCCCAACTGCGCTCAGCAGCCCACTGAAGCTGCCGGCTGTGGCAAGCTGGCAGCTTCTTTGGGCGGGGGCGGTTTGATGAGAACCTACTACTTCGACACGAAGGATGGTGTCCCGGTCCGTGATCGGATCGGACTTGAATTCGCGAGCGCCGCCGCCGCGATCACGCACAGCAAGCAAATGGCTAGCAAGATTCGTCGCGAGAATCCCTCTGGCGATGTCGATCGTCACGTTGTGGTCATCGACGAATCGGGCAAGGAAATTCACCGGGAAGCGATCTATCCCGCCTGAAAATTGGGCTGACGCTCGTTCTGGCGACACCAGGCGCCATAAGCGCGCCCCTACAAGGGCTGATCGTCTTCTGTCGAGGGTTCTTCCTCCAGCGAGACGAAGTCGCCGCCGCCATAGTCGTCCTCCGGCGGCGGGTAAGTAATCTTTACAAGTTGATCTTCAACGCGCTTCACGCCGGCGACGTTTTCCACAGCAACGATCGCGGCCTTGTGCGCATTGTCACTCTGGACGCTGCCGCGCAGGCTGACGATCCCGTCATTCACGCTGACGTTCAGCGCAGCGGGTCGCCAAGGCGCATGCGCAAGTGCCGCGACGACCGACGCACGGATCTGATCGTCACTGCCGGAAGCGGAAGACCATTCGAGGCGAAGCTTTGCGATGGCGGTCATGAAGTCTGTGCGCGTGACCATGCCGACCAGCTTGTTATCGCGCATGACCGGAAATCGCGTGACGCCGTGCGATTCCATGAGTTGGACGACCTGCTCGAGCGGTGTGTCCTCCTCGACGGTGATCGGCTTGGGCGACATGATCTGACTGACCTTGCGGCCGTGTTGGCGGGCGAAGTCGAGCGCGACCTGGTTCGTGCCCGCGAGCATCGCAAGCCAACGGCCGCGGCGCTTCTCCGTTCCGACTTCCACGCGCCGGATGAAATCTCCGTCCGACAGGATCCCGACGAGCGCTCCATCCCGATCGATGACAGGAAGGCCACTGATGTGATGCGACAGCATCGTCCTGATGGCATCGATCACCGATGCACCGGTATCGATTGAGATGACGTTCCGTGACATGATCTCCCGTACGTGCACGGCGTAGATCCTCCGACATGAGCTGACAAAACCCAGCTAACTCCTGGAAGGAACAATGCGTGTTGATCCTTATCAACCGGACGGTCGTGCAGTTGCGCTGATATCCAACTGGGCAGGCAAGCGAGTTTGCCAAGCCGACGATAGTTGGTGACGGTCCATGCTTTCTGATTGTTCGGTCGGCCGCCTGAATGGCGGGAATGTTCACCGAAACTTCGCGCCCCTGACGGTTCATCCGGGGAAGGACGACAGCGTGTCTCTGGACCGCGATCTCCGGCTGGATCTGTGCCGAGGTCTTGCTCTCTGGTGCATCTTCCTCGATCATATTCCCAACAATGTCTTCAGTTGGTTGACCCTGCGCCATTACGGCTTCAGCGATGCCACAGAGGTCTTCATGTTCGTGTCCGGCGTGACCTGTGCACTGAGCTATAGCGGTGTCCGCCGTCGCGACGGATGGGCCTCAGTCTTCGCGCATACGTTGCTGCGAAGCTGGGAGATCTATGCGGCCTTCCTCATCCTGACCCTAGCGCTTGCCGTGGTCGTGTATGGCTCGGGTAGCGATCAACTGGCGGACCAAGCCAACGTGAAGATCCTGCTGCAGAAGCCAGGTGCGGCGCTGGCCCATGCCGCCATCCTGATGTATCGCCCCGTGAATACCGATGCCCTGCCGACCTTCGTGCTGTTTCATCTGTCGTTTGCGCCTGTTCTCTGGGGAGTATTGAAGTTTCCCAACATTTCCCTGCTGATCTCCGCGGTCATCTATGCACTGGTCCAATTGTACGGCTGGAACTTGCCGGAGTGGCCGGTCAATCAGTGGTACTTCAACCCGCTTGCCTGGCAGTTCTTGGTCGTCATTGGGGCGTGGTGGGTGACGCAGGGCTACCGAATATTCGGGCGCGGCATCGTCTCGCAGCCTGTCGTCGTAACTGCGATAGCGTACCTCGGTGTTAGTCTCGTGATCACATTGAGCTGGGAGATCGAGCCACTGGCAGCCGCGATTCCGAGCTACATTGCGCGCCTGATCTATCCGATCGACAAGACGGATCTCGATCCGCTGCGGCTCCTGCATTTCCTGGCGATCGCCATCGTCGTAGCGAGGTTCGTGCCGCCGAATTGGCGGGCATTTGCCAGGGGCGACCTGAAGGGCGCAATTCGCTGTGGCGAGCGTTCGCTGGAGATTTATTGTGCAGCCGTCGTGCTGTCGCTGCTGGCAGGCGTTTATCTCACCGAGGTGTCCAACAGCATCACGGCACAGTTCGCGGTAAGCGCTGCAGGGATCGCGTTGCTCGTTCTGCTTGCGACATGCGTGACCTGGATCAGCAAGCGCAGCAGGCAACATCCGAAGCTGCTCTAAAGGGGCGAGCCGCCCGCCACGGTCGCAACTTAGACCGCTCGGCTATGCCTAGCCGTGGCGCGACCTAAGTGAGCGTCGAATGCCGAAGCGACGTTGCGGACCAGGAATTCCGCGTCATCGTTGATCAGGAGGCGGTCGCCCCGCATCGTCACGGCGCCGTCCGCGATCAGGCTGTCGAGCCGGTACCGATCTACGACGGCCGAACTCGGGTCCCAGCGGTGCCGGCGGCATATTTGCGGCAGGTCGACGGCCATGTCGCACATGATGCGCTCGATGATGTCGGCACGGAAGCGATCCTCCGCCGTCAGCATGTAGCCCCTGACAGTGGCAAGCCGGTCCTCGGCGATGCGTGCAAGGTAGTCGCGTGTCGCAACTGCGTTCTGCACGAAGCCCTGCGGCATGCGGCCGATTGCGCTGGCGCCGAGGCCTATCAGGGTCTCGGCAGAATCGTCCGTATAACCCTGGAAGTTACGCCGCAGCCGGCCCTCGCGCTTTGCGATGGCCAGATTGTCGCCGGGGAGCGCGAAATGGTCGAGGCCGATGCGGATGTATCCGGCATCGGTCAGCGCTTCCGCGATTGCCTCGGACTGACGATGCCGTTCGAGGCTATCCGGCAGCGACGCTTCGTCGATCATGCGCTGGTGCTTCTTGAAGGAGGGAATATGGGCGTATCCGAAGACGGAAAGCCGGTCGGGCCGCAGCGCGACGCATGTTTCGACGGTATCTAGGCAGGAAGCGACAGTCTGAGCGGGGAGGCCGTAGAGCAGGTCGAAGTTGATGCGGCCGACGCCGGCGCCGCGCAGCCGCTCGACCGCTTCCGCGGTCTGCTCAAGGCTCTGTGACCGATTGATGGCGTGCTGCACGGCAGGATCGAAGCTCTGGACGCCAAGGCTCGCGCGGTTGACGCCGCTGAAGCCCAATGCTTCCGCCATCGGCTCGGTCAGGGTGCGGGGATCGATCTCGACGGCGATCTCGGCGTCCGCCTGCACGAAGAACGAGTAGCGCAACGCGCTGACGAGATCGGCAAAGGTCTCGGGCGTCATGATCGTCGGGGTGCCGCCACCGAAATGGATATGGGAGACGGGCAATCGCACACCGACCGTTTCCGCAACGAGGTGCGCTTCGGTGCGAAGACCGGCGGCGTAAATGGCTATCGGTTCGTCGAGCCTGGTGATCGAGGTGTGGCACCCGCAGTACCAGCACATCGACCGGCAAAACGGCACATGCAGGTAGATCGAGGCCGGCCGCCGAGCTGGAACCGACCTGAGCCATGCCCGGTAATCAGCCTCGCCGACCGACGCAGAAAAATGCGGAGCCGTGGGGTAGCTGGTGTAGCGCGGTAGCCTGTCCTGCCCATAGGTATTTGCCAGGCTCGACCGCATTGGATTTCCTTGCCTCTCACTCGCCGCCGATCATCGGAGCCTGGCTCGCGCTCTCACGCCGCCATGATCCGGTTCGACATCGCACGGTTGCGAAGTTCTACCCGACGCGAGGTCGGAAGCGAGATCACGCCGTTCTGCTCAAGCTGGGTGAAGGTGCGCGACACCGTTTCGATCGTCAGACCGAGATAGTCGGCGATATCCTGCCGCGACATCGGAAGCTCGATGGCGGCGTTCTTGACGGTGCGGTGGGCCATGTCGTGGAGGAAGCCGATGACGCGATCTTCGGCGCTGCAGATCAGCAGCATCAGATGCTCCTGGAAGCGCCGCAATTCCTGGGCCGTTGCATCCCACAGCTGCCTTGCCAGATCCTTTTCGTGTGTCGCGCGGACCATGAGCGCGGCGCGCTTCACCACAATGACCCGCGTCTCGGAGACGGCCTCGGCCGAGGAGATGTGGGTCTCGCCAGCCTCGAAGCCGAAGATATCGCCGGGCAGATAGAAAGCGCCGATCTGGCGACGTCCGTCTTCCAGGATCTTGTAGGTTCGGACCGCGCCGGAAACGACCTGATAAAGGTATTCCGAGGCCTCGTCCTCGCCGTAGATCTCGCTGTTGCGTGCGAACCGCATCGGCATCCCGATCATGCCAAAAGGCCCTTCAACGCGCGCCTGCCGGGTGAGGATGCTGGTCGGGTGACGGCTGCTTTCGAGAGAGATGGTGTTCTGGGTCTGCATGGCGACGCTCCATGGATGGGAAGATCGATGGAGGCAGATTGGCCGCATCTTCTGGATCGGGAAATTTGGATATTTCCCCTAAGTAGAAGCCACTTACGTATTTATACGTAGGTGTCGGACAAAGTGGCCCGCGCCGAGACGTCGGTCGCCCGGCGCGCCGCTCAAAAGGAGAGGCTAGGGACCTTTCCTGTCGGGATAGGCAGCGCGTGTGCTGGCTCCATTCCCGTCTCGTTCCCGAAGCCAGCGCGTCGTGCTGCGATCAGTCACGGCGAGCACGAGCGCAAAGATCGCGAAGATGAGACAGACGGCTGTGACGACAAGCAGCGTACTCATTGCCATGTTTGGACTCCTCGATCCGATCAGCTAGCCGCCTTGACGTCTTCCGGCGATTCCACGTAGTAGCCCGAGTAACCGTCGACGAAGCAGAGATGATCGTGGACTTCCTTGACGCCCGAGGTGTTCTCGGCGAGCACGATTGCGGCCTGGCGCGCGCGGTCATCAAAAATCAGGCCGTGCAGATGCACGGCGCCGTTGCGCACCCAGACCTGGAAGCCGGCGGGACGCCAACCAGTGGCGTTGATCTCGCGCAGGATCCGTTCACGGATATGGCTGTCGTCAGCGGTCGGGTCGGGAACATCGCGCGCCAGCGATGCGACAGCCTGCAGGATATCCGCCCGGGTGACGATTCCGACCATGGTCTTGCCGTTCACAACTGGCACCCGTTTCACGCCATGCTTGTGCATCAGATGCACGATCTCGTCGAGCGGCGTCTGCTCGTCGACCGTAATCGGATTGGTCCTCATGACATCCTCGACCTTGCGACCGCGTTCGTGCACGAAATCGGTCGCGGCACGACCCACACCGGTGAACAGTTCCAGCCATGCCGAGCGCTTGTGTCCTGTGCCGATCTCGCTGCGTTCCAGGAAATCTCCCTCGGACACCATGCCCCTGAGCGTGCCGTCTTCGTCCATCACCGGCAGACCGCTGAGGTGGCACCGCAGCATAATGTTGGCCGCATCCAGGATCTTGGTGTGCGGACTGACGGCGATGATATGCTTGGTCATGATCTGATGCGCGCGCATGTCGGACCTCCGTGTTGAAGCTTGAAGAATGAGACTTTATGCGTTCCGCGCATTGACCTGGCTCAACGGTCTGCTTGGCCTCGCTCGAGGGATTTCAAGAACAGAATGAAGTCGCCCACCTGGTCCGGCTCGAAGCTGAACTGGGGCATGGTCGGATGGCCGGTGACGATTCCCTCCGCCAGCGATTCCTGCAGCATCTCGACCGGATAACGTTCGTGCAATGTCCGGAACGGAGGTGCTATCCTCAACGGGCTCGGGCTCACCCGGTCGATTGCATGGCAGCGGGCGCAGTAGAGCTGTGCAAGGCGACGGCCTTGTTCCTGGTCCGCGGCGGCTGGAGTCAGCGCGGCGCAGATCGTACCGATGATGACGAAGCCACAGGCCACATGGCTCCGAAATGTTCTGGCGGAATGCTTCACAATTAGGCTCGCGCTTAGTGAGACATCAGGACCGGAACGGTCATTGCGCGCAGCATGTCGCGCGTCACGCCGCCGAGCAGGGTTTCCTGCAGGCGGGAGTGGCCGTATCCGCCCATCACCAGAAGGTCGAGGCTCTCGTCCGCCGCGATCGACAGCAGGATCGACTGAACCTCGGACTTGGACGCCGGCAACGACGCGATCTTGGCCGGAAGCCCCTCCTTTGCAAGATAGCGCACGAGATGGTCGGTGGAGCATTCTGCGGGGATCGGATCAACGCCATCGATGGTGATGACGGCGAGAGCATCGGCTGCGCGCAGCAGCGGCATTGCATCGTGCAGGGCGCGGGCGGCAAGCCGGCTGCCGTCCCAGCAGATCCCGATTCGCTTCGCCGAAAATGCGCCATGGAACGTGTAGGGCATGAACAGGACGGGACCGCCGGCCTGGAACAATAACTCCCGCGGGATCACGTTGTCGTAGCTGTTGTATTCGCCCAGAGGTTGCACCGCCACGGTCAGGTCATGCAGTCGCGCGCTCGCGCAGATCATCTCCCGAGCATCGATGGGAAGCGCACCCACGGCGCGGGTCGCGTAGGATATCCCCGCATTCCGTGCCTCGATATCGAAGACGCGCAGTGCAACCTCGGCGCGTTCGAGGGCCTGCTCATGTTCGGCCTCGAACAGGGAGGCGACCGCCGCACCGCCTTCAACGACGAACGGTACGCTGGCGGTCTCGTAGCCGATCGCCATTGCGTCGAGATGCGCGCCCGTGCCGAGCGCGAGCGAGACCGATCCGTCGACCGCGGGACGCGGCGACAGCTCCGTCGGAATGTGGACCAGGATGTTCTTGAACATGACCATTCTCCAAAGGGGTGGAAGCGCACTTGCCATCAGAGCACGGGTCGAGGCGCACCAATTTGATCTGCCTCATGCGCGTTAGCGGAATTTGATTGAGCGAGATCAATTCATCGCGCGTGTACTTCGCGCAAATGTTGCTCTCAGCTTAGAGGAGCCGGCATGGCGCGCGTCGCATTGGTTACGGGTGGGAGCAGAGGAATTGGCGCAGCGATCTCGCGTGCCCTCGCTGCCATCGGATGCCGGGTTGCGGCCTGCTATGCTGGAAATGCGGAGGCCGCGCGGTCGTTTCAGGATCAGACCGGAATTCCCGTATTCCAGTGGGATGTCGCGAACTTCCAGGCCTGTGCAGCCGGTATCAGCGAGGTGGAGGCGGCGCTGGGCCCGATCGACATCTTGGTCAACAACGCCGGTATCGTGCGCGACGCCACACTGCATCGAATGACCAAGCTGCAATGGAACGCGGTCATCCGGACCGATCTCGATTCGCTGTTCAACATGTGCCGGCCCCTCATCGAGGGCATGCGGGCGCGCAAGTTCGGGCGGATCATCAACATCTCGTCCATCAATGGGCAGAAGGGCCAGATCGGCCAGACCAACTATGCAGCGGCGAAGGCCGCCGAACTCGGCTTCACGCGCGCACTGGCGCTCGAAAGCGCGCGGTTCGGGATCACGGTCAACGCGATCTGTCCGGGCTACATCAATACCGAGATGCTGGCCGCGGTGCCGGCCGATGTCATGCAGAACTCCATTCTGCCGCAGATCCCTGTCGGACGGCTGGGACAGCCGGAAGAAATTGCGCGTGCCGTCGCGTTTCTTGCCGCCGACGAAGCAGGGTTCATCACCGGATCGACGCTGTCGATCAACGGCGGCCAATACATGTGTTGAAGAGGAGGAATGACAATGCTCGCAACCGATGTGATGCGTAGTTCATTCGCGACGATTAAGCCGACTGCTACCGTGCTCAATGCCGTCGAGCTGCTGCTTGAGACCGATCAGCGCGGCCTGCCGGTAATCGACGACGCCGGCGACCTCGTCGGCATGGTTTCGGAGGGCGATTTTCTTCACCGCGATGAGCTGGACATCAGCCCGCCGTCCGGAAACTGGCTGGAGTCGCTGCTTGGCATTGCGGAGAACACACCCGAACGCGAGCGTATGCGCACGCTGCAGGTGGCCTCGCTCATGAGTGGCTCTCCGATCACCGTCGATGTCGAGGCATCGATCGAGGACGTTGTCGCGCAGATGGATATCTACAATGTTGCCCAGATTCCGGTGCTCGGCGCCGGAACCGTCGTCGGCATTGTCAGCCGCAGGGAGTTGCTTGTGGCATTGGCGCGCCGATTGAGAGAATCAGAGAAAGCAAATACCGGAGCTACGTCATGAACGAGATGACCCAGCAGTCACATGCGCACGCGGTCGTTTGGATCGATCACCTTGTTGCGAAGGTTTTCGGCATCGGCCTGACAGGCGTCAGCGCGACGGCCGTCCATGCACATTTGGCGTCGGAGCATCTGCATCACAAGGCGAATACGATCGGCGACGGTCGCGTCCAGGCCGATGCGACATTTCTTGCCAGGGTGAGCGAGGCCGTAAGCGGTTGCAGCGATTTGCTCGTCATCGGTCCGGGTATCGAGAAGGCCGAGCTGACGCAATATCTCAAGGCGGAGCGGCCCGACCTCAACTTGCATGTTGGGCCGAGCGATCATCCGACCGATGCGGAAATCGTGGCGCTGGGTCGGAAGCGGTTCCGCCTCGGAGGTGAGCGATGACAGTCCAGGCAGTTCTCGACAAGCCCGCATCTCCTGCTAACGACGATGTGACGGGGGACGGAACGCCTGCTTCAGTGCAGCCCGCGAACGAGCCATTGACGGGTACCGAATCGCTCGACCAACTCGTCCACGCGGCGATAGCGCGATGGACCGGCGGACTTTCACCGGCCGGCCTTGCGCTCGCCTTCGCCGATTGGCAACTCCATCTGGCAGCCTCACCCGGTAGACGGCTTCAGTTGGCCCTGAGCGGGGTTGCTGATGCTGCGCGCTTCGCGCGCATGGTGTCGACGCCGCATGCGGCCTGGCAGCCTTGGTATATGGTCAAGCCTCAGCCAGGTGACAACCGATTTGCCGGCCAAGACTGGACATTACCGGCCTTCAACGTCATGGCGCAGGCGTTCCTGCTGGCAGAGCAATGGTGGCATTCCGCGACCAGCGGCCTGCACGGGGTCTCGAAAGCAAATGCAGCGGTCGTGGATTTCACGGTCAGGCAATGCCTCGACGTCGTTGCGCCGTCCAACTTTGCGTTCAGCAACCCCGAGGTGCTGCGCGAGGCGATGGATTCGGGTGGCGGCAACTTCGTGTCGGGCTGGCATAACTGGCTGGAGGATTGCCGGGACCTGATGATCGCCAAGCCGCTCGGGCCCGCTCCGTTTGTTGTCGGCAAGGACGTTGCTGCGACCAAGGGCAAGGTTGTCTACCGCAATGAGCTGATCGAACTCATCCAATACGCGCCCGCAACAGCCGACGTTTGCCCCGAGCCGGTGCTGATCGTGCCGGCATGGATCATGAAGTATTACATCCTCGATCTCTCGCCGCAGAATTCGCTCGTCCGATTCCTGGTCGAGCGTGGCTTCACCGTGTTCATGATCTCGTGGCGGAATCCGGGACCAGCTGATCGCGACCTCGGCCTCGATGATTATCGCAAGCTTGGGGTCGACGCTGCGATCGACGCGATCAATCAACTCGTGCCTGAACGCGCAATCCACGCAACGGGCTATTGCCTCGGTGGCACGCTGCTCGCAATTGCAGCTGCTCGTCTGCAGAAGGAGCGGCCCGGCTGCCTGCGCTCGGTGACACTCTTGGCGGCTCAGGTCGATTTCACCGATGCAGGCGAGCTGACGCTCTTCATCAATGAGAGCCAAGTTGCGTTCCTGGAGGACATGATGCGGCAGCGCGGCGTGCTCGAGACGGCGCAGATGGCCGGAGCGTTCCAGTTGCTGCGGTCGAACGACATGATCTGGTCGCGCCTGGTTCGCGACTATCTCATGGGCGAGCGTGCCGCACCGAGCGACCTGATGTCATGGAACGCGGACGCGACCCGCATGCCCTACCGGATGCATTCGGATTATCTGCGCAAGCTGTTTCTCAACAACGATCTTGCCGAGGGCCGCTATTTGGCGGACGGGCAGCCGGTGGCACTTTCCGACCTTCGCGTCCCGATGTTCGTGGTCGGCACCGTACGCGATCACGTCGCGCCCTGGCGGTCGGTTCACAAGATTCACCTGTTGGCCGATGCCGATATCGCCTTTGTGCTGGCGAGCGGCGGCCATAACGCCGGCATCGTTGCTCCGCCGTCCGAGGAGGGGCACAGCTATCAATTGTTGGAGAAAAATGCGGATCAACCCTATGTCGGGCCCGACGAGTGGCTGCGCAAGGCGGTGAATCGCGACGGATCCTGGTGGCTGGAGTGGGTTCGCTTCCTCACGGCGCGTTCCGGTGCGTGGGTGCCGGCGCAGTCGGCGCTTCACGCGCCGGAGGGTGAAGCGCCGCTCGAGGATGCGCCAGGCCGGTATGTCCTGCAGCATTGAGCTGCCGGCAGGGGTGCTCGGGCAGCTTGATCTGCCGCAACTTCTCAACGGTGCGAACCGCTACGGTAAACTGCGCCGCACCAGCAGGATCGAGTATCCAGCTGGGCATGCCTTGCCTAGGAAGCTTCAAACGGCGTTGTGCCAGCAGGAGAGAGCCATGAGCGTCATCCTTCGCATCCTCTTCGTCCTCGCGGGATCTATCACCGCGTTCTTCGTTGCGCGGGATTCTCTGAACTTTGACATCATACAGACATTTGTGGCCATTCTGCTCGTTACCGCGCTCTTGCTGGGTGGAAGCGTCTGGAGCCTATTGCGGAAGACGTGAGCGCCACAGACCTCGCAGGAGTAAGTGAAGCCGAAGCGACGGCCCGGCTTCGGGTCGAGGGGCACAACGAGCTTCCGAGTCCTGAACGGCGCACTCCCATACGTATCGCGTTGGACGTGCTGCGCGAGCCCATGCTCGCGCTGCTTCTGAGCGGCGGACTGATCTACCTCTTGCTTGGTGATCTCCAGGAGGCACTCCTGCTCCTTGGCTTCGGCGCCATGTCGATCGTGATCACGATCGTGCAGGAGACACGAACCGAACGCGTGTTAGAAGCCTTGCGCGACCTGACCAGTCCGCGGGCCCTCGTGATGCGGGATGGAGTACGCCGGCGTATCGCCGGCTGGGACGTCGTCCGAGGCGACCTCATCATCCTTGGCGACGGTGATCGCGTGCCAGCCGACGCTGTGCTCCTCGACGATCATGATCTGCAGGTCGACGAGTCCCTGCTGACAGGCGAGTCGGTACCCGTTCGCAAGCAGGTGGTCGAGACGGACGCCGTGGCCGAGCATCGGCCGGGCGGCGACGATCAGCCGTTCGTGTATTCCGGCTCGCTCGTCGTGCGGGGCGAGGCGCCGCCCGGGTCACGTCCACCGGACCGCGAAGCGAGATCGGAAGGATCGGAGCGTCTCTGCGCACGCTGCAAGCGGAGCCGCCACGCCTTCAACAGCAGACAGCGAGGGTGGTGCGGCTTTGCTTTTTCGGCGGCGCTGCGATCTTCCGGCCGAACCTGGCGCTGGCGGTAATCTTGCTTTCAATCGCAGGCGCTCTCGGGACCGCACTGCTCTGGCCTCCGGCGTCCAGCTTGTTCCGTTTCGGTCCCCTTCATCCGGACGATCTGATGATCGCGCTCGGACCGGGAGTGGTGATGCTGGTGGTGCTTGAGCTGCTCAAGCCACTCTGGCGCCGGCGACTGAGATCCTAGCCGGCGGAAACGTTGAAGTGCGCCTGAAAGGTGATGACTGGGTGCCTGCCTTGCGAGGAGCACGTCGGTAGCGGTGTTCCTACGCCGAGGGCCGGCTCCGAAGAGCCGGCCTTGGAGGTATGGCAGGCACGAGCAGCGCGCGTTCTAGCGGATTGTGACATCCCGGTTGGTGAAAGTCATCAACAGCAATGACAGTCCGGATGCCGCCGCCACGAACGCTGCGGTCCATGCCAGCGCAGTGACTACGAACGCCGCCTCCAAGCGCCAAGCTAGAAGCGGCTCGGTCGAGGCAAGCGGAATGGCATTGGGGAAGAAGTAGTTGTAGACTAGAACAAGTGCTACCGTTGAGATGACGCTTCCGGCAAGAAGAAGGCTCAATGCGCGTTTCATGACATTCTCCTGTCTGGGCGGGAGAATGCTGACAGGTTTCCGTCGATCGACCAATTCCGGATGTTTCCTTAGGGGGTATTCCGCCGATTTGAATGGAAAGGTGCGTCTGGCAGGCAGGGCATGCTGCGCTGGAGAGTGGCGGCAGGTGAGCCTGATGCGTCGATGAGTTGCCAATCGATATGGCCAGTCTCGATGCTCTCCTGGCTCAGAACGACGCCAGCCGTTGCATCCGAAGCGTCGTGTTGCCGTGAGGCGACGCGTCGCAGCCGGATGGCTTGATCGGCGGTCAGGAACAATCCACGGAATTTCACCTTGGCATTGCGGGCGGCGGCTCGTGCGGCATCGCGCTCCGCTTGCTTCAAGAATGCCGCGTCGAGAACAACGGAAATCCCCTGAGCCAAGACGCGTTTGGCTCGGTCGAGCATGGCTTGATAAACGCGGTCGGATGCTTCGGGAGTGTAGGTCTCCGGCGGTAACGTGGCGTGCTCCGCGACGTGATAGAGCTGCTTGCGAATGACATCCGATCGCAGAACCAGGGCGCCCGGGGGGGGCGCGATCAGACGCGCCATGTCGCGCGCCAGCACGCTCTTGCCGGTACCGGACTTACCGCCAACTGCAATCAAGCGGGGCGGCTCCGGTTCAATCAGCTGGCGAGCAAGCTCGAAATAACGCCTCGCTTGGGCGGCGATCGCTTGATCAAGCTGGTGTTGCCGTGCCTTGGTGAAGAGCACATTGGCCCGGATCGCTGCGCGCATCGACAGGAACAATGGCAGCAAACACAACGCCCTCGATTGCGTGTCCCAGGATGTCTGCATGTAGCTATTGAACAGCCTGTTAGCCACGGTCTCGCGTCTGAAGTACAGCAGGTCCATCAGTGGAAATGCGAGGTCGTAGAGGACGTCGGTCGTCGCGATATCGGGGTCGAACTCGATCGCATCGAATAGAACGGGCTCGCCGTCGAGCAGAACGATGTTTCCGAGATGCGCGTCGCCATGACAGTGCCGGACTTGCCCCGCGGCGGCGCGGAGGCGCAGGAGTTCAAGATGCCGAGCAAGAGATCGATGGCTCAACTCGTGCAGTTCATCGATCGTCCTGCAGGAAAGAGCTGAATCAGTGCGAAACTGCTCGGTATTGCGATCGATGATGCCGGGGAGTGACGTAAGCCAATGCGATCCATCGCACCCTATCAATTCTCGATGGGATTGCAGCAGGATAGTGGCCAGTTTCTCGCCCAGCTCCGGCGGGATTGCGTCCTGCTCCGCGAGATGATCGAGTGTCTTGTTTTCGTCGAACCGAGCCATTTCGACGGCCCATTCGACAACCGGTCCGACCCCTCCGATCGCAAGACCATCGCGTCCGCGCGTGATCGGAACTACCCCGCGATAGATGGAAGGGGCGTGGCGTTTGTTGACGGCAATCTCATCCTCGCAAGCGCACCGCCGCTTCTCCAGGGTCGAGAAGTCGAGATAAGGCAGCTTGACTGCTCGCTTGATCTTCAGGACGCGCGAAGGTTCGAGAAAAACGATCGAACAATGGGTGTCGATCCGCTGTACCGGCGCGTTCGGCTGGCCAGATCCGGCTAGGAACGACAATACGGCGGCCTGGCCGGTCTCGCCTGTGGCAGCCCCGGTTGATGAGGCCGTCATCATGGCTTCAAGACGGCTGCGCCGACGAGCTTGCCGTCCCGCAAGCGCGCAAGTGCTTCATTCGCCTGGTCCAGGGGAAAGATGGTGACGTGGGTCCGGATTCCGGCCCTTGCCGCGGTCTTGAGAAAGTCGACGCCATCCTGTCGCGTCAGGTTGGCAACGGAAACGATCTGTCGCTCACCCCAGAGGATGTCGTAGGGAAAGCTCGGGATATCCGACATGTGAATGCCGGCACAGACCACCCGTCCGCTCTTGCGCAGCGCGCGCAGCGCAAGCGGGACAAGCGGCCCGGCCGGGGCATAGATGATCGCGGCATCAAGCTCGGCCGGCGGCCGGTCTTCCGAAGCACCTGCCCAGCAAGCGCCGAGCGATAATGCCAGGTGCTGGGCCTCGGTGTCGCCCGCGCGGGTGAAAGCATACACATCGCGCCCCTGCCAGCGTGCCACTTGCGCGACGATATGCCCCGCCGCGCCAAAGCCATAAATACCAAGCTTGCGGCCGTCGCCGGCCATCACCAGGGAGCGCCAGCCGATCAGGCCGGCGCACAGCAGGGGTGCAAGCTCGGCATCCTCGCCGTCTTCGCCGAGCGGAAAGCAGTAACGCGCGTCTGCCACCAGGTGTGTGGCAAAGCCGCCGTCCCGGGTGTAGCCGGTGAACAGGGGGGCGTCGCAGAGGTTTTCCTTGCCCTCCCGGCAGTAGGGACAACGCCCGCAGGTCGATCCGAGCCAGGGCACGCCGACGCGTGCACCGAGATGCAGACCATCCACGCTTTCACCGATCGCGTCGATACGGCCAACCACCTCATGGCCGGGAACGATCGGATAGGCGATGTCGGGCAGTTCTCCGTCGACGACATGCAGGTCAGTACGGCAAACGCCACACGCATTGATCTTGACGCACACCTCGCCCGGGCCGGGAATCGGGTCGGGCCGCTCGGTATATTGCAGCCGTGCGCCGCGCGCGGGCAGAATCATGGCGTGCATGGCGGAAACTCGCTTTGGGTCTGTGCTCCTCTTTTGATCATATCACGTTGGCCCGGTTTTGATCCTGGTCAACGGCCGGGGAGCTGTTCCTGACTAGCTTTGCTTCGCAAGCAACACGCAAGCAGGAGGTACTGATGGCTAACGACGTGATCCCCGTTGGAACCGAGCGCGCTTTGGCGCGGCGGGAGAACAATCCCTTCGCATTTCTGCAACAGGAGATCGACCGGCTGTTTGACGGTTTCGGCCGCAATTTCCCGGCGTTCGCCGCGCCGCAGGCGATGATGCCGCGTATGGACGTCAGCGAGACCGACAAGACCGTCGAGATTTCCGCCGAGCTGCCCGGCCTCGAGACCAAGGATGTTCAGCTCAACCTTGCCGACAACACGCTCACGATCCGCGGCGAGAAGAAGAGCGAGCGCGAGGAGAAGGACAAGGACTATCACCTGATCGAGCGCAGCTTCGGCGCATTCTCGCGGTCCGTTGGGTTGCCCGAAGGCGTCAAGGCGGAGGACGTCAGCGCCGAGATCGCCAAGGGTGTGCTCAAGGTCACCGTCAAGAAGCCGGCCCCCAAGCAGAGCAGGCAGATCGACATCAAGACAGCGGCGTAGCCGCCTTGCGGGGGCGCGTCGCCCGTCAGGCAGCGACGCGTCCCCGAAATAACCATCCATCCAAAGGGGATCAGCCATGTACGAGTTTCTTCAGGAGACCGTTGCGAGCAACATGACGAGGTCGGTACGAAGCGTCGCTCCCGAAATGACCGTCGGCGACTTGTACCGGTTGTTCGCGAAAGACGACTTTGACGCCTATCCCGTGCTCCGCGACGATGTCGTGGTCGGGTTCGTCACGAAGCTGGACGCCCTGAAGGTGTTCGCCTGTCCGGTAGATCACATGCTGCCACGTTACGACGATCGCATGGGAACGACGGTCGACGAGATCATGTCGTCCGACGTGATCGCGGTCGAGCCGGACACAAATCTGCAACGCGTTCTGCAGCTGATGATCGCCCATCGGCTCAAGAGCCTGCCCGTGATCGACAAGTATCATCACCTGGTCGGGATTATTGCTCGCGAGGATGTCATGCGGGCCCTGGCGCGTTGCACGAAGCGGCAAGCGCCTTCGCTCGTTCCCTGCGAGACTGTCCGATGTCTACGTTTGGTCTAGATCGGGTTCTTTCGCCTCGATCGGTCGCGCTTGTCGGTGGCAGTTCGCGTCCGTCTTCGCTGGGCTTGGCGGTACTCATGAACCTCAAGGCATGCGGTTTTGCCGGCCGCATCGCCGTCGTCAATCCGAACTACACTGCGATCGACGGCGAGATTACGTCCCCGGATCTCAAGTCGCTTCCATTCGTTCCGGACCTCGTTGCGATCACGGCGCCTGCAGCCGCGATTCCCGGAATCATCTCGGACGCTGCCGCGGTCGGTGTCGCCGGTGCCGTGATCCTGTCCGCCGGCCTCGGGCATGGTGCCGGCTCGCTAGCCGAGACGGTCGCGCAGGCGGCGCACCGGCACGGCATGCGCCTGATCGGGCCGAACTGCCTCGGCGTCATGGTGCCGCGCGTGAAGCTCAATGCGAGCTTTGCCGCGCATCAGCCCACCGAAGGGCGTCTTGCCCTGATCTCGCAGTCGGGGGCCATCGCTGCCGCGATGATCGAATGGGCGGCAGAGCGGCGGCTCGGCTTCTCCGGCATCGTGTCGATCGGAGACCAACTCGACGTCGATGTCGCCGATCTGCTCGACTATTTCGCGCAGGATGATCATACCAACGCGATCCTGCTCTACGTCGAGGCCGTCAAGGATGCGCGCAAATTCATGTCGGCCGCGCGCGCCGCGGCGCGGCTCAAGCCCCTGATTGTCGTGAAGGCGGGCCGGGTGGCGCAGGGAGCCAAGGCCGCAGCCACCCATACCGGAGCGCTTGCCGGTTCGGACGCCGTCTATGACGCGGCGTTCCGCCGGGCTGGCATGCTGCGCGTGTACGACCTTCGCGAATTGTTCGACTGCGCCGAGTTGCTTGGCCGCGGTTTCGTCCCGCGCGGCAATCGCCTGTCGATCCTGACCAATGGCGGCGGGCTCGGCATCCTCGCGATCGACCGGCTCGTTGAGCTCGGCGGCGTTCCTGCAAGCCTGACGACGGAGACGATTGCGGCACTCGATCGGGTTCTGCCGCAAGGCTGGTCTCGCGCCAACCCCGTCGATATCTCCGGCGATGCCGACGCTGCCCGCTACGTGGCCGCACTCGGCGCGCTGCTGGAGGACGCGAACAGCGACGCCGTGCTGGTCATGAACGTGGAAACGGCTGTTGCGCCGACCGAAGGGATCGCCGAAGCGGTGACGCGGTGCGTTGCCGACCGCCGAGCCAGGAACAGCGAGGTAGCCGCACTGGTGCTTGCGTCGTGGGATGGTGCCGACGCTCGCACCGCGGCGACCTTCGAGCGGGCGCGCGTCCCGCATTTCCCGACCGAGGATGATGCCGTGCGCGCCTTCATGTATCTGGTGAGATACCGCGATGCCTCCATCACGCTGGCCGCAACGCCGCCCAGCAGCGCCTCGACGTTTGCGCCACGGACGGCGGCGGCGCGGCACGTGATCGCGAAGGCGCTATCCGAGGGGCGGGAATGGCTCGATCCGGTCGAGATCGTCGCGCTGTTTGAGGCCTACGATATTCCGATCGTTCCGACCGTCGTGGCCCGTGATGCCGACGATGCCGTGGACAGGGCAGCGCCCTTCCTGGCGCAAGGGCTTGCCGTGGCGGTGAAGCTGTTCTCGCGCGACATCAGGCACAAGTCGGACATCGGCGGTGTCATTCTCGGCCTGCGTACTCGCGAAAGCGTCGCACAGGCGGCCAGGACGGTGCTGGCGCGCGCTCGTGCCGCGCGTCCGGATGCCGTCCTGCAAGGTGTGACAATCCAGCCGATGATCGAGCGGCGGGTGGCACGTGAGCTGATCCTCGGCATTGCCGACGATCCGACTTTCGGCCCGGCGATCGTGTTTGGCCGCGGCGGGACCGCGGTCGAGGTGATCGACGACAAGGCGCTGGCGCTGCCGCCTCTCGACATGAACCTGGCACGCGACCTCGTAGGACGCACGCGGGTCTCGCGGCTGCTTGCCGCCTACCGCGACGTACCCGCCGTTCCGGAAGATGCCGTGCCGATCACCCTCGTCAAGCTGGCGCAGATGGCGGCCGATATTCCGGAAGTCGCAGAGCTCGATATCAATCCCTTGCTGGCGGACGAAACCGGCGTGCTGGCGCTCGACGCGCGGGTGGCGATCCGCAAGCCCGCGCGGTTGTTTGCCGGCCAGACCCGTCTTGCAGTGCGGCCGTACCCGTCGCAGTGGGAAGGCGAACTTGCCCTGAGGGACGGCTCGCGCGTGACGGTGCGGCCGATGCGGCCGGAGGACGAGCCGATGATCGACAGCTTCCTCAAGCGGGTAACTGCCGAGGACCTCAGGCTGCGGTTCTTCCATTTCACGAAGAACTTCTCGCATGCGTTCATCGCGCGGCTGACCCAGCTCGATTATGCGCGCGCGATGGCGTTTGTGGCGCTGGATCCGAACTCCGGTGCAATCATCGGCGTCGTCCGGCTCCATTCGGACTCGCTCTATCAGAATGCCGAGTACGCCATCCTCCTGCAATCCGACCTCAAGGGCAAAGGGCTCGGATGGGCGCTGATGCGCCTGCTGATCCACTATGCGCGATCGGAAGGGCTGAAGCGCATGTCCGGCCAGGTGCTGACCGAGAACATCAGCATGCTGAGCATGTGTCGTGATCTGGGCTTCGCAACCTGCCCGGATCCCGAGGACCACAGCATCGTCGATGTGGAGCTCGACCTGTCTCGGCTAGTCGCGGATGCCGAAGCGGCTGGCGGCCTGATCCGGCCCGGTGCAATCAAAGCGGCGTGACGGCGACGACCCGGTAGGGATGCATGCCGTCCGCCTCATGGACGGAGACATATTCGCCGAGCCGAAAGTGCTCGCCGCCGAAATGAAACCCGGCTTCATCGGCGGTGGCGCCGGCAACGTCATAGTGAAAGCGCCAGCTGTCGGACGGTCCATGCACGAGGTGGCCGAGCTGATCGTCCTCGCCCGGGCGTTGGCGGACGACGCGGCAGGCGTCGCGATTGGCCCTCCAGGTCTCGACATCGATCCGCGATGCCGTGTCGAGCGGGGCGACGATGACGTAGCCGATCGCGGACGTACCTTCGGGGTGATCGTGCTCGCGGGCGCGCTCGAGCCGGACCTGCCTGAACGAGTGCGGCAACGCAGTGTTTTGCAAAGGTTTGAAGGCGGCGCGATTCATCTGAAATCTCCTGAGCACGCCCGAGGCTGCCGGGCAATCTGTGAAATCATACGGCCGTCGCTTGCCAAGCCGTTGATCTGGGTCAAGCACATTCCGGGTGGCCAAGATGTGGTCTATTGCGCTGGGTCAAACACAGCCGGCTCCAGCATCCTAGGGTGACTCGAAAGTTGGAGTCAGAATCTTGCTCAATGCCCCGGCCCTGATAGCAAATGTGAACAATCCGCGCGTGCTCACTGCATGTGGGGCCTGGAACGTTGCCAATGTCGAGGCGCTGGAGCGGCTGTGCGCGCACGCCGCGCGTACCGATATCGGCTCGATCGATGTACGGCGTGTCACTGCGCTCGATACCGTCGGGGCCTGGCTGCTCGAAAGACTCGCCCGCAGTGGCGTGACCAGAGCAGTCCTCACCGGTGCCGACGGTCCATATGGCGACTTGCTGGAAGAGGTGCGGGGGCTGAACCGTTCCGGCCGCGCCGAACGCAGACCGGTCAACCCCGTGCTGCAGAAGCTTGATCAACTCGGCCGCGGCAGCAGGCGGCTGGCATCCGATTCGGCGGCATTCCTACATATGCTCGGCGCCTTCAGTCTAGCGCTGCTTGGCATTTTCAGGCATCCGCGATCGTTCCGATTGACGTCGACCGTCTATCAGCTCGGCCGGGTGGGCTGGCAGGCGGTGCCGATCATGGTGCTGATCACGTTCCTGATCGGTGCCATCATCGCCCAGCAGGGCATCTTCCATTTCCGCCGCTTTGGCGCGGAATCCTATGTCGTGGACATGGTTGGCATCCTCGTGCTGCGCGAGATTGGCGTGCTGATCGTGGCCATCATGGTGGCCGGACGATCCGGCAGCGCCTATACGGCCGAGATCGGTGCGATGAAGATGCGCGAGGAGATCGACGCGCTCAGCACCATGGGGCTCGATCCTGTCGCGGTGCTGATCCTGCCACGAATCCTGGCGCTGGTGGTGGCGCTGCCGATCCTCGCCTTTCTCGGCTCGCTCGCGGCGCTCTATGGCGGCGGGCTCATCGCGTGGCTTTATGGCGGCATGAGTCCGGCGATCTTCATTGCACGCCTCCATGACGCGGTTTCGGTCACTCATTTCGAGGTCGGGATCATCAAGGCGCCGTTCATGGCGCTCGTGATCGGGCTTGTCGCGGCCGTCGAGGGATTGAGCGTCAAGGGCAGCGCGGAGTCGTTGGGGCAGCAGACGACGGCATCGGTCGTAAAATCGATCTTCCTGGTGATCGTGCTCGACGGGTTGTTCGCGGTCTTCTTCGCCTCGATCGGGATGTAGCCATGGCCGACACGCCAGCGATCCATATTAGCGACCTCGTGGTCGGTTTCGGCGAGAAGATCATCCTCGATCATCTCGATCTCGACGTGAACGACGGCGAAATTCTCGGCCTCGTGGGCGCGTCCGGCGGCGGAAAGTCGGTGCTGATGCGGACATTGGTTGGCTTACTTCCGAAGCGGAGCGGACAGATCGATTTCGCAGGCGACAGCGATGACGAGCGCCGCTGGGGCGTGCTGTTCCAGCAGGGAGCGCTGTTTTCGGCCTTGACGGCTCGCCAGAACATCCAGTTTCCGCTGCGCGAGCGCGCACGGCTGTCGCCGGGGCTGCTGGACGAAATTGCGGACGCGAAGCTCGAGATGGTCGGCCTGAAGCGCGAAGACGGGGACAAGTATCCGTCCGAGCTCTCGGGCGGCATGACCAAGCGGGTTGCGCTCGCGCGGGCGCTGGCGCTCGACCCCTCGCTCCTGTTTCTCGACGAGCCAACCTCCGGTCTCGATCCGATCGCTGCGGGAGAATTCGATGCCCTGATCCGGACGCTGCACCGGACGTTGCGCTTCACCGTGTTCATGGTGACACACGACCTGAACAGCCTGCAGGCCATCTGCGACCGCGTCGCCGCGCTCGCCGATGGCAGGATCGCGGCAATCGGGCGGCTGTCATCTGTGCTCAAGTCCGATCATCCCTGGGTCCAGGCCTACTTTCATGGTGCCCGGGCGCAGAAGCTGGGCCTCGGCAATTAGGCAGAGAGAGACGCATATGGAAATCCGCGCGCCCTACATCATCGTTGGTGCATTCGTGTTATCGGCGATCGTCGCCGTGTTCGGCTTCGTTTACTGGCTGAACAATGTCGGGGGGATCGGGAAACGGCAGACATATCAGATCGTTTTCGCCGATCCGGTGCCCGGGCTGCTGGTCGGGGCGGGCGTCCTCTTCAATGGCATCCGCGTCGGCGAAGTGACCGCGCTTGCGCTGGTTCCGGACCGGCCGCGCGAGGTTCACGCCACGATTGCGGTCGCTGAGCGCACGCCGGTGCATAGCGATACGCGCGTCGGCCTCGACTTCCAGGGGCTGACCGGTGTTCCGGTGATCGCGCTGGAAGGCGGCGATGATTCCCAGGCGCCGCCGGCGCGTGAACCGCTGGTGGCCGAAAAGGGGGCCGGGCGGAGCATGACGCAGGCCGCCCGCGATGCACTACGCCGGGTCGATGCCGTGCTATCCGAGAACGCCGCGCCGCTGCACAGCACGATCGACAATCTCAGCACGTTCGCCGAAGGGCTCGCGCGCAACACGCCGAAGCTCGATGGAATTGTGGCCGGGCTGGAACGCATGACCGGCGGTGGTGCGCCCGCGCCGCGCAAGGTGGTGTACGACCTTCACGCGGTGGACGACTTCGGAGCGCAGCGCCATGCCAATCTGCCCGAGCAGCTGGTCATGGCGGAGCCGACCGCGATCGCACGCTTGCAGACCCAGCGCTTCCTGTTCTCGCCGGATGAAGAAACTCAGGGGTTCGAAGGTGCGCAGTGGGGCGATAGTCTCCCGGTGCTGGTGCAGGCGCGGTTGCTGCAGAGCTTCGAGAATTACGACGTCGACCATGCGCCACTGCGGGCCGACAGCGGTGTAGAGGGTACGCCGCGCCTGCTGATCGACCTGCGTCGGTTCGAAATTGTGCAGGGAGCCCAACCGCGCGCGACGATCTCCCTGTCCGCGAAGATCGTCGATCGAAATGGGCGGGTAAAGGCCGCCAAGCTTCTTGAGGGATCCGAAGGGATAAACTCGCTCACACCATCCGAGGCGGCAGCCGCATTCGATCGGGCCTTCGGGTCTCTCGCAAGGGAGCTCGTGATGTGGGTTGCATCGACGGACTAGCGACCTGTGCGCAGCAGGCTGCGGCAGTGCCGCGCAATACTGACTTCCTCATTGGTCGGAATGACCAGTACGTCGACCGGACTGCCCTTCGCGGCGATGCGTTGTTCGCCCTGTACATTTGCTGCCGTATCGATGCTGACGCCGAGCCGGGAGAGGCGATCGCAGACGCGTTGCCGGATGTCCGCGGCATGCTCGCCAATGCCGCCGGTGAGCACCAGGCCGTCGAGGCCGGCAAGGATATTTGCCATCACGGCGACTTCTGCGGCGACACGAAATGTGAAGAGATCGATGGCTTCGCGGGCCTCGGGCTTGTGGCTCGCCAGCGGGGCGGCGAGCTCGGCTATGCGCTGGTTCACGCATCTGGCGCAGTGTTCGACAAAAAGATGCCCGGCAAAAGCCGGGCATTGAATATCGATACAACCCCAGGGAGGAGAGGTCGTCCTAACGATTCTATTCAAGCATGCTATGGCGGGCGACGATTTGAGCTGGCGCAATAAATCGAAGATTGATTTTTAGTGGGAGTCAGGAGAAGGCCGTTCCTGCTCCAGGTCGTTTGGCACCATCCCATATGTCCGCAGCACGGTAGTTTTCACGCCCGGATGGCCGGTGCGGACGACTGCCGCAGCACCAGCGTGGCCGAACGTCTTCCATAAGTGCTTGGCGTGCTCAATCGCCGCGGCGGGGCTGGCGCACTTGGCCTGCTGGCCCGGAACGAGTTCGCCATCGGTCCGGTCGTAGGGCAGAGCAATGAAATGCGTGATCTCGTCCATCGATGCCCCTTTCTCGTTCGGTCGACTTCACCCAGCAAGCATTGTGCGATGAGGGCTATCTTGATCCGCCTCAGATCACTTCGTTTGATCCGGATCAAGGCCGAATAGGCGCATCTCGTTGCTGTTGATGGGTTCGAAAGGGAGCTTTGCTTGCCATTGGGCTTCCTGCTCTCGAATTTGGACTGGGTCATGGTGATGGGAAACGTCGTGCACTTTCCGGAATCGCACCGGGCGAATTACGAAGAGGTGGCGTCCGGAGTGGACTTTCGCCAGTCCGTCCGTCAAGTACTATTGATGCTCGAACTGCAACTGCTCCAGATCAGCGGCTTGGTCGCTATGTGCCCGGCCGGAAGGGCCAGGACGAAGCTGCAGCAGCAGCACGACCAACTACTCGGTCGCCTTGCGACCGCGCGACAGCATGCGCGAGCGCTGATCGGCGATTGACGCCGGCCCACATTGCGGCGTCACCTGCCGCCAGAACGCAACATTTCATCGGATTGACGATCGATCGTCCGGCTCGTCGCCATGCGAAAAATGAGCTCTGCTGCAGGATTCCGATAGGGGATTCTACGTGAGTTAAATCTCGCGGCCCAATAGTCCGTACCGGTTCGGGCGAGCCCATATTGACTTGCCCTGCGCAAGTCAGATCTGGCAACCGTTTGCGACAAGTCTGTTTGGTGAAAAGCGATGAATTTCGGGATTTCTCTGGCGCAGCGCATCTACGCAATTATTGGGCTGAGCTTTTGCGGGCTGACCGGACTGGCCGCTATCCAGGCAAGCAATCTGGCAGATGCCTTGCGCGGGCAGCGGCAGAGCGAGTTGAGACACCTTACTCAACTGGCTCTTGGCATTGCGCAGGAGGAGCATGACGCGGCTGTCGGCCGGGGAGCGGATGGAGACGCCGCGCGTCGCAATGCAGCAGCCAGAATCGGCGCGCTGAGATTTGGGAACGGGGATTACTTCTGGATCAACGATCTTAGTCCCACGATGGTCATGCATCCGATCAAGCCCGAGCTCGACGGCAAGGATTTGCGTGACGTCAGGGATCCGACCGGCAAGCAGTTGTTCGTCGAATTTGCCGAGATCGTGAAGCGAAGAGGCGAGGGGTTTGTCGACTACCAATGGCCAAAGCCGGGTCTGGACACGCCGCAGCCGAAGCTATCGTTTGTTGTGGGCTTTCAACCGTGGAACTGGGTCATCGGGACAGGCCTGTATGTCGACGATCTCCAGGCGCAGGTCTGGGAGCGGGTACGAAGCATCATTACGATTGCTGCAGCGATCGTATTGTGCGTCGGGCTGGTAACACTGCTGCTTGCCCGACGGATATCCAAGGCTCTCGTCACAATGACGGGCGCCCTCAACCGGCTGAGGGTGGTGATTTCGACATGAAGCTCCCAGGGCTCGAGCGGCCCGATGAACTGGGCGACATGGCGCGTTCAATCGAGCAATTCAGGGGCAGGGCCGCTGAAAAGGTGCGTGACGAGGCGAGGCAGGACGAAGAGAGGCGCCGCGCGGCCGAGGAGGCCCGGGCATCAGCGTTGCAGCAAATGGCCGCCAATGTCGAGAATGCTACAAAGGTTGCCGTCGGCGAAGTTGCCTCTGGTACGGACCGGATGGCAAGAAACGCCTCGATGATGAGAGATACGGCACTCACGCTGGAGAGAAACAGCAGCAGTGTCGCTGCGGCTGCCGAAGAGGCCCTTACAAATGCTCAGACCGTCGCAAAAGCATCCTCGCAGCTGGCCGCGTCAATATCGCAGATCGCCGATCAGGTGGGGACGTCGCGTTCCTTGACGCTGGAGGCCGTCACGGCATCGACGCAAGCCCAGGCCACAATCGCCAAGCTGTCGGAAGCTGCGTCAAAGGTGGGAACTGTGACGAGCCTGATCAGCGAAATCGCCGGCCAGACAAACCTCCTGGCGTTGAATGCCACAATCGAGGCCGCACGAGCCGGAACAGCTGGCCGCGGTTTCGCGGTCGTCGCGGCCGAAGTGAAGTCGCTGGCTGAACAGACCGCGCGAGCAACAAATGAGATCGCGCTGCAGATTGCCGAGATCCAGGAGGCGACGTATGCCTCGGTTGCATCCATGACTACCATTGGTGACGTCATTCGCAGCGTTGAATCTGTGTCAGCCGCAATCTCTGCCGCGGTCGAGGAGCAAAATGTCGTCACGGCTGATATTTCGAGGACGGTCGAAGAGACGTCACACGCGGCTCGCGAGGTCGCCTCCCAAATTGCCTCGGTATCGGCCGAAGCGGTCGAAACCGGTCGACGAGCATCGGAAATGCACGACGGATCGACGGCCATTGCGGAGAATGTGGCCGAACTGCGCACGACACTCATCCGTGTTATCCGTACGTCGACGACGGATGTTGATCGCCGACTGTCTTCCCGCGTCGTCTTTCGACGGTCCGGAGCATTGTCATGGCGCAGCGAGACGAAGCGTATCGAGGTCCGTGACTTGTCGCCGGGCGCGGTCTTGATCAACTGCACCTTGCCGGACGCAGCAATAGGCGAGCCAGTCGAACTGACGATCGAGGGGCTTTCATTCCGGCTTGGCGGTGTTGTGGGGCGTATAGACCGCGGCTCGGTGTTGATCTGTCTGAATCTGACGGCAGAGAGCGAGCAAGAATTGTCCGAGATACTCTCAGCCGAGCGAGCGCGGGCCGCAGCGGCCTAGGAGCGGCTTCTCGGGGGCGGGCGATTCTACTTGCAAGGTATGCTTGCCGGCTTGCCCTGCGCCTCGATGAGCGTCCTGGATGGTACTTCTCCAAAGGCAGCTCGATACATCCGTGAGAACTCACCCATGTGCCAAAAGCCATGGGCCAGGGCGGTCGCCTTGACTGTGAGGCCCGGGTAGCCCATGCGCAAATGCTGTCGAACAAGCCAAAGTTGACGCAGCCGTCGGTATTGATGAATGCCGGCGCCACAGATCGATTGTGCCGCGGTATGAAGCGTGCGCACCGAAATTCCGAGTTCGTTCGCTAGCTCATCGCACGTGTTGTTGGAGGCGGGGGTCGACATGATTGCATCGTCTATGTGATCAATAATCCGCTTGTAACGTTCCGCAATGTTGGCTTTGCCTCCTTCGAATGCCCCTCGATGAAATTCTTCATCGAGCGCGGAGAATAATGTTCCCTGTATTGCCAGCAACTGATGGACGTCGATCGGCTTCGATTGATGAGCCGCGAACCTCAAGGTCGATTGTATCAGGGTTTGAATAAATGCCAGCGAATCCCCTGGTAACCCAAGCAACAGGTAGCCCGCGCTCAACTCTGCCCATTTCAGAGCAAGATGATCCGGCGGAATGGAAAGGATGGCAACCAGCCGGGGTTCCGGTTCGAACACCGTACAGTTCGCGCTTCCTTTGAGAACGATGATCGAATGACGGACTGCTTGCCCGTTGAGGCGCGCGGACGCGACCCGGTCCATCGGGACAACGAAGACGAGTCGATCGGACAGCTCGTAGCCGTTGATGATCCGTGGGAACGTTCGTACCAGCGAGAGGGTAGCTGAGGGCAACGACAGACTGGCCCGCAGAATGGAAGGCGGTGCTGCCGTGAGCGGAATGCTCGAAGCCTGCACATAGCGCTCGCTTTCGCGGAAATGATCGACGTCGGCATAGGCCTGCAGGTCGAGCGCAGGCGATGCGGAGAGTGCGTTGAAGAGCATTGGCTGCTACTCGATTCGAGCAATCCGCACACTCTCGTACCGTCACCCTCCAATTGAAATTACGTATAATTACTTATGCCACCGGGAGCGGCGGCCCTTGGCTAGAGCCCGGCAGCGATCGCGATCCGCATCAATTCCGACATGCTGCGCACATTGGTCTTGGCCATCAGGTTCGCCCGGTAGACCTCGACCGTGCGTGGGCTGATGCCAAGGTCGTGGGCGATCACCTTGTTGATCTTGCCTGCCACGAGCCCTCGCAGAACGTCGCGTTCGCGCGGCGAGAGATCCACCAGGCGAGCTTCGGCCTCGCTCTTGGCCGTACCGTCGGCCGGTGCCGTCGACTGTGTTTGCAAGGCTTCGCCGATTGCACGCAGGAGCGCCTCGTCCTCGAACGGCTTTTCGATGAAGTCAACCGCACCTGCCTTCATCGCCTCGACCGCGAGTGCGACGTCTCCATGGCCAGTCATCAGAATGACGGGACATGCGACCGCGTCCGCCTTGAGCTTGCGGACCAGTTCGAGGCCGCTCATGCCGGGCATGCGGATATCGGATACGATGCAGTCGACCCTGCTGCCGGCAAGATGATCCAGAAAGTCGGTTGCCGTCTCATAAGTCGTTACGGCAAAGCCGTTGACGTCGAGAAGGAAGGCCAGTGAGTCCCGCATCGCGGGATCATCGTCGATCACGAGAATTGTGCGCCGCGCTGTCATGCTTCTTCTCCGTCCTCCGCGAACGGGAGGATGAACTGAAAAACCGTGCCGCCACCAGCGTTTGGCATCACGTCGATGCGTCCGCCATGGGACTCGATGATGGTCCGGCAGATCGAGAGGCCAACGCCCATGCCCTGCTCCTTGGTCGTGACAAAGGGCTGAAACAAACGGTCGGCGATATCGGGGCTGATGCCCGGGCCGGTATCGGCAATGGAAAACGTCGCAACACCGTTAGTCTTGGAGACGCCGACGGTCAATTCGCGGCGCGGGCCCGAGGCCATCGCCTCGATCGCATTGCGAACCAGGTTGAGCACGACCTGCTGAATCTGGATCTTGTCGACGATGATCGGGGGCATGTCCCGATCGCTGCGGATCGCTACCCGGACGCCTTGCTCCTTGGCGCCGAGCAGCGCCAGTGCGACTGCCTCTTCAAGCAGGGTGGCCGGGCTCTCCAGGGACTGTTGGGTCTCGCCCTTGGCGACGAATTCGCGCAGGCGCTTGATGATGTCGCCGGCCCGGAGCGCTTGCTGCGCGGCCCGCTCGAGCGCGTCCCGAATGCGGGTCGCATCCGGTACCTCCGACGCCAGCAGCGCCCTCGCACCGCGCATATAGTTCGTGATGGCTGACAGCGGCTGATTGATCTCATGCGCGATTGAGGACGCCATCTCCCCCATCGCGGTCAACCGCGAGACGTGGACCAGCTCGGATTGGAGCTCCTGAAGCCGCCGTTCCTGCGCACGGCGTTCAGTGAGATCGCGGATAAAGCCGGTGAAGAAACGCTCTCCGCGTACCTTGGCCTCGCCGACGGCGAGCTCCATCGGAAACGTCGAGCCGTCGCTTCGCTCCCCGACAACGATGCGGCCAATGCCGATGATGCGCCGCTCGCCGGTCGTAAGGTAACGCTCGAGATACCGGTCGTGCTCGCCGCGATACGGCTGGGGCATCAGGCTCGAAACGTTCTTTCCGACGACTTGGTCCGCTTTCCAGCCAAACAGGCGCTCGGCTGCCGCGCTGAAGGAGCGAATAATGCCGTGGTCGTCGATGACGATCATCGCATCGGGGACCGTGTCGAGGATTGATTGCAGATGGGCCTGACGATTTCGCGCCTGATCGCTCTCCTTCAGTAGCCGGTCACCCATAAAGCCAAGGATCGGACCGAGGACAGCAAAACAGGCGATATCGATCAGATTCGCAGGCTCGGTGACCAGGCTCCTGCCGAGGAATTTGGCGCTGATGACGAGGCAGAGCAGGGTGGTGAGGATCGCCGGACCGCGGCCGCCGGCGAGCGCGGCAAACAGCACGGCGGGGACAAAGATGATCGTGAAGGTCCGGTCTTCGAAATAGTTATCGAGCCCCGCGCGCACCGCGAACACGAGTGCGGCCGCTGCCGCGGCAGTGCCATAGCGGTACCAGATGTGGTCGGACATATTCCCCCGGGCAAAGCCCTCAACTCACCAAATATTACAACGTTCAGACGCTCGAAGCCACTAGCTGCTCTGTGCAGATGACCTATTTGACCCAGGCTCGCCAATGTGTGGGTTGTACCATGATGCGTTGGGCAGTCTCCACCCTCACCCAGCCGCCCGGGATGCGGCGACAAGGAAAGACGAGCTGGTGAATGGCGTTGCCCTCGATCACGGCGAGCTCTAGGTCTAAACCGAAGGGGGCCGTCGCGACCCCCTCCCATGTCGCGCCGGCGCCGGCCACTGGGCGCTCTGGAGCGTCGCGTGCCGGCACGTCAGGCAGCCTTCTGAGTAGCCTCGTCGACACCGCCGGTCTTTCGTGCAAACAGGTTCAGCTCGATCGTACCCAGCGAACGCGCGGTCTCGATCGCGTACGTCGCGTCGTTCGCGCTGCGCGCGGTGACGCCCTTGGCCCAGTCCTGCAGAGCCGTGATCTTCTCGGCCACCGAGGCGGTGGAATTGAACCTGCGGAAAAGCTCCCAGGCCTCGTTCGATTCGATCTGGATCTGTTCGAACCAGTGCTGATTCGCCTCGATCAATTTTTCCGAGAATTCCGACTGGACGGCCATCGCGCGCTTTGCGTAGCTCTGGATGGCGTCGGGGGCGGGACGGACTTCGCTCTGGCCTGTCATGTTAAAAATCCTTCGTTGGGGGAGGCCTTGCTTCCCATAGGGGCGGCACTTGCGTGTTGATATGCGTCAACTCGATAGCTTCCGGCCCGCACCTGTTCTTGCGATCAACCTAGCTGCGCTTGGGATCGACGACTGCGTCGGTTCGCAAGTTGATGAAGTGGATGCCGTCACAGCCGGCGCAGGAGATCGAGTACAGATTGTCAGCCAGAGACTCGGACGCCCCATCGGGAAGCAGAGCTTGGACGCGATCACCGGTGGTTGGACAAGAGAAGATAATGGGGCGCCAAGCCCTTCGGTCTGCCATTTGCACAATCCTGACGAAATAACATCTTCCGGCGGCACGCGTCGTGCCGCATTGACGCACGTCAAAATTCCGGGAAGACGGTCGAGACGACGCCGACAGCCTAGAACGGGCGGCGGCGATGGGGCCGGACAGGGTTTGACCTGGCCGGCTGGCTTAGCGAAGGCCGCTTTGCCTGCAACATCATCCGGACGAAGGCCACGACAGCGATCGCGATCGCTCCGATCGAGGCGAGCAGGTTCTGCAACATGATTTTATTCTCCTGACTGACTGGCAACATCGTCGATCATGGGCCGCGGAGCCTTGATTCCGGTCAAGTGCGGGCATTGAGCGAGATCAAGACGAATGAGCCGGTCATGTGTGACCTTGGTGTAGATGTCGAAAGGAAAGCGGCAATGCGCGCACATCAGATCATGGCGAGACATCTCGTCACTGTTGGAACCGAGACCTCTATTGTCGAAGCCGCCAAGCTGATGATGGATCACCATATCAGCGGCCTGCCGGTGGTCGACGCGGCTGGAAGACTGGTCGGAATCCTGTCCGAGAGCGACTTTATGCGGCGAAGCGAGATCGGCACGCAACGCCGGCGCAACGGCTGGTTTAAGTTTCTTCTCGGCTCCGGCTACGCAGCCGCGGACTTTGTCCACGAGCGCGGACGGAAGGTCGGAGAGATTATGTCGTGCGACCCCGTCACCGTGACGGAAGAAACGCCCGTGTCTGATCTGGTCGATCTCATGGAGAAGAAGGGCGTCAAGCGGCTGCCAGTGATGCGCGACGGGCGCCTCGTTGGCCTCGTGACGCGGGCGGACCTGCTGCGAGCGGTTGCGTCCATTGCGCACCAGATCCCGGATCCCACGGCGGACGACAACCATATCCACGATCGTATCGTGCGGGCGCTCGACGGGGCAAACTGGTGTCCGCTCGGGCTGCAGGTCTCGGTGCGCGACGGCGTGGTGCACCTTCGTGGGGTCATCATGGACGAGCGGGCGAGGCGGGCGGCGATCGTCGCCGCGGAGAATGCTGCCGGCGTCAAGGAAGTGCACGATCATCTGTGCTACGTTGATACCTATTCCGGCTTCTATATCCGATCCGCGGAAGACGAGCGAGCAGCTGCCGCCAAAGCGGAGGAGGCGGCAGGATGATCGTTCGCCCAGACTGGAAATCTCGCCACAAATGGTACCTCGTCCGGTCCGGTTGTCGTTCCTGATCACGTGAGCCGCACGTCGCGAAATGCGCGTGGTCCGCGCGGTCGAGATCGTTCAAGCTCTGCTCGCCTTGCAATACAGAGCAAGCCGTTGCGACAGATCAATACGGGCGCCTCGCACTGATGGCAGCGTGAACAATAAAGAATCAGCCCATGCGAGGGTGCGCCATGCCATCATTCGACGTTCGTTTCATCAAAACCGTTTGCGACGACACCGGCCACGAACATCGCGCCTGCCAGGCAGTGTTCAAGGTCGACGCTGCCTCGCTTTCCGCGGCCGCACAGCTGGCCGAGGCCGACTTCTGTAGGCAGAAGGGTGTCCGCGACTGGACGATCTTTGCCGATTCCATGGAGCTTCGAACGCCGCCGACCGTGCCGTCGGCGTGGGGCGGCTGACGATCTTGGGTGGCGATCGAGATCGATTGCCGCGACATCGCACACTTGACCAGGATCAAATCGGCAATCGGGTCTTTCGGCTAAAGGTGGAGCCGAAAGAAGGGATGTGTGAGAAATGGGCGACCGATCAGCTGGCAACAGTTCACCGCAATTCGAGAGTCTTCTGGCCCGCTTGCGGGCATTTCTTGCGCGTCGACACGAGTTCGATCTGTTGACCGCCAGGGAGGTCGACGAGATCGCTCACGAGCTCAATCTCTCGACGCCGGACCTTCGTGCCCTTGCTCGCGAGCAAGGTTCGCCGGAGTTGCTCCGCAAGCGTCTCGAGCATGCAGGCCTGTCCGAGCAGATGCTAGCTTCTTCCTATTGCGATGTGTTGCGTGATCTGCAGCGAGTGTGCGGTCTGTGCCGTGAGAAGGCTCGCTGCGCCGCGGATCTCGCGCGGGAAAGGCGGGCCAGTCCGGCACGATACTGTCCAAATGAACTGACCCTGACGGCGCTGAGCCGCGGCGCCAGCAGCGCGCAGCATGGCGCAGGAATTGATGCCGATCAAGTAGCTGGCGGCGAGATTGTGGTCTCCACGACGTCACCGCATCCAAAGAAAGCTTCCACATGACGAATCCATCTTCCGTTTCAAAGTCGATGACGATGGGTGAAGCCGGCTTGACGTCGGCACTTGCGGTTTTTGCCTTCGTTAGCTTTCTGGGCGCGGCGATGGGGCACGATGCGGCGTTCAGTTTTCACGCGTCGCTTGCTTGTGCCGCCAGCCTGATCTCCGTGGTCATGATCGGCAATCGCTACCTTGACCGTCCCGCAGAATTGCCACCGGCGGAGATAGGCGGGCGCCCCAATTACAACCTTGGCCCGATCAAGTTCGCGTCCGCCATGGCGATGTTCTGGGGCATCGCGGGTTTCACTGTGGGTCTGATGATCGCCATGCAGCTGGCCTGGCCGGCGCTTAATTTCGATCTGCCCTGGACGACATTCGGCCGCCTGCGGCCGCTGCATACGTCGGCCGTGATCTTCGCGTTCGGCGGCAACGTCCTGATCGCGACGTCGTTTTATGTCGTGCAAAAGACCTGCCGCACTCGCCTTGCAGGCGACCTGTCGCCCTGGTTCGTCGTGGTCGGCTACAACTTCTTCATCCTGATCGCCGGCACCGGCTACCTGCTCGGCGTGACCCAGTCGAAGGAATACGCCGAGCCGGAATGGTACGCCGACTTCTGGCTGACGATCGTCTGGGTGACGTATCTGCTCGTGTTCCTGATGACGTTGGTGAAGCGCAAGGAGCCGCACATCTTCGTCGCCAACTGGTTCTACCTGGCGTTCATTATTACCATTGCGGTGCTGCATCTCGGCAACAATCCCGCGTTGCCGGTCTCCTTCCTCGGCTCGAAGTCCTACATCGCCTGGGGCGGCGTACAGGATGCCATGTTCCAGTGGTGGTACGGCCACAATGCGGTCGGCTTTTTCCTGACCGCCGGCTTCCTGGCGATCATGTACTATTTCATTCCGAAGCGGGCGGAGCGTCCGGTCTATTCCTACCGGCTGTCGATCATCCATTTCTGGGCGCTGATCTTCCTTTACATCTGGGCCGGCCCGCATCATCTGCATTACACGGCGCTGCCGGACTGGGCGCAGACGCTCGGCATGACCTTCTCGATCATGCTCTGGATGCCGTCCTGGGGTGGCATGATTAACGGCCTGATGACGCTGTCGGGCGCCTGGGACAAGCTCCGCACCGATCCCGTCCTGCGCATGATGGTGGTGTCGGTCGCCTTCTACGGCATGTCGACCTTTGAAGGCCCGATGATGTCGATCAAGGTGGTCAATTCGCTGAGCCACTACACTGACTGGACCATCGGCCATGTGCATTCCGGCGCGCTGGGCTGGGTCGGCTTCGTCTCGTTCGGCGCGCTGTACTGCCTCGTCCCGTGGCTCTGGAATCGCCAGCTCTACAGCCTGAAGCTCGTCAACTGGCACTTCTGGATCTCGACCATCGGCATTGTGCTCTACATCTCCGCAATGTGGGTGTCGGGAATCCTGCAGGGCCTGATGTGGCGCGCCTACACCTCGCTCGGCTTCCTCGAATACTCCTTCATCGAGTCCGTCGAGGCCATGCATCCCTTCTACATCATCCGCGCGGCCGGCGGCGCGCTGTTCCTGGTCGGCGCCCTGATCATGGCCTTCAATCTCTGGATGACGGTCAATGCCGGCCGAGCCAGCGAAACCGAGGGCGCCGGCGCCCTCCAGCTTGCCGAATAGGTCACGACATGTCTCTCTGGAATCGACACAAGATCTTTGAGAAGAACTCGATCATCCTGATCGTCGGCATTCTCGTCGTCATTGCGATCGGCGGACTGGTCGAGATCACCCCGCTGTTCTACCTGAAGAGCACGATCGAGGCGGTCGACGGTGTGCGGCCCTATACGCCGCTCGAGCTCGCCGGCCGCAACATCTATGTCCGCGAGGGCTGCTATCTCTGTCATTCGCAGATGATCCGTCCGCTGCGCGACGAGGTCGAACGCTACGGCCACTACTCGCTCGCCGCCGAGAGCATGTACGACCATCCGTTCCAGTGGGGCTCCAAGCGTACCGGGCCGGATCTGGCACGTGTCGGCGGCAAATATTCCGACGATTGGCACGTCACGCACCTGATCAATCCGCGCTCGATCGTCCCGCAATCGGTGATGCCCGGTTACCCGGCGCTCGCCAGGACGGAGCTCGACCCGTCCGACGCCACGGCTCATCTGCGGACCAACCGTGCGGTCGGCGTGCCCTATACCGACGAGCAGATCGCCAACGCGGCCGCCGATCTCAAGGCGCAGGTCGACCCCGACAGCCCCGGCTCCGACGCGTTCCAGAAGCGCTATCCGAAGGCGGCGGTCCGCAACTTCGACGGCAAGGCCGGCAATCCGACCGAGCTCGACGCGCTGATCGCCTATCTGCAGATGCTGGGTACGCTCGTCGACTTCAAGCTCTACAACGAAAAAGCCAATCTGCGCTGAGGGCACCAGCATGAAAGCGATCGTTCAAGTCGAGAATTTCGCATCCAGCCTGGTCGGCACGCTCTGGACGCCCATCTTCGTTGGAATCTTCATCGCCATCGTCGCCTACGCGCTGTGGCCCCGCAACAAATCTCTCTTCGATGCTGCAGCCCGGATGCCGCTGCGGGAGGACTGACCGATCATGAGCGAGCACAATGAGATCGACCGCGTTTCCGGCCGCAGCACGACCGGTCATGAGTGGGACGGCATCAAGGAGCTGAACACGCCGCTGCCGCGGTGGTGGGTCCTGACATTCTATGCCACGATCATCTGGGCGATCGGCTATTGGGTCGTCTATCCCGCTTGGCCACTGGTCTCGGGCTACACCACCGGTCTGTTTCAGTATTCCACCCGCGCCAGTGTCGCGACCGACCTTGCCGATCTTGAGAAGCTGCGTGGCGAGAAGATGGCGGTGCTCGGCAACGCGTCGCTGGCCGACATCGAGAAGGATCCGGCCCTGCTGGCGTTGGCGCGCGCCCGCGGCAAGACGGTGTTCGCCGATAATTGCGCACCATGCCACGGCAGCGGCGGCGCGGGCGCGAAGGGCTATCCCAACCTGAACGACGACGACTGGCTGTGGGGCGGCTCGCTCGACCAGATCATGCAGACCATCCAGTTCGGCGCACGCTCGGGACACGCCAAGACCCATGAAGGGCAGATGCTGGCGTTCGGTCGCGACGGCGTCCTCAAGAAGGACGAGATCGTCACGGTCGCCAACTATGTGCGCTCGCTGTCCGGCCTTTCCACCGCGCCGAAGTTCGACGCCACGGCAGGGAAGAAGCTCTTCACCGAGAACTGCACCAGCTGCCACGGCGACAACGGCAAGGGCAATCCGGAACTCGGCGCGCCGAACCTGACCGACCAGATCTGGCTCTATGGCTCCGACGAGGAGGCTCTGGTCGAGACCATCACCAATGGCCGCGCCGGCGTGATGCCGGCCTGGGTCGGCCGTCTGGATCCGGTCACCGTCAAGGCGCTGGCGGTCTATGTGCACTCGTTGGGCGGCGGCAAGTAGCCGCCACCGCGAGGGCGTCCGGGATCATTGACCAAGGTCAAACCCGGACATGGTGCAGGGATGTAGGTTTCAACCAGAGCCTCATTCGAGCAACCCATGAACAAGCCCGTGCCGCCTGATGAACTCATGACCGACGAAGACGGGCCGCTCTACGCGCCTCGCAAGAAGGTGTACCCGCAGAGCGTCTCCGGTCGGTTCCGCTCGATCAAGTGGCGGCTGATGGCCGTCTGCCTCGGCGTCTACTATCTGCTGCCCTTCGTACGCTGGCATCGGGGTCTCGGCGCGCCCGACCAGGCGGTCCTGATCGATTTCCCGAATCGTCGCTTCTATTTCTTCTTCATCGAGCTCTGGCCGCAGGAAATCTACTATTTCACCGGCCTTCTGGTACTGGCGGCGCTCGCCCTGTTCCTGATGAATGCGCTCGGTGGCCGGATCTGGTGCGGCTATCTCTGCCCGCAGACGGTCTGGACCGATCTGTTCTATGCGGTCGAGCGGCTGGTCGAAGGTGACCGCCGCGCGCAGATCAAAGCCGACGCTGGCCCAATGACCGCAAAGCGAGCCGGTCGCCGTGCGTTGAAGCACGCGATCTGGCTGATGATCGCCTGGTGGACCGGTGGCGCCTGGGTGCTCTATTTCGCCGATGCGCCGACCCTGGTGCGTGACCTTGCGACCTTTCAGGCGCCGGCGATCGCTTATGTCTGGATCGCGATGCTGACCGCATCGACCTATCTGCTGGCCGGCTACATGCGCGAGCAGGTCTGCGTCTATATGTGCCCGTGGCCGCGGATCCAGGCCGCGCTGACCGACGAATGGGCGCTCAACGTCACCTACAAATACGATCGTGGTGAGCCGCGTTGCTCGGTGAAGAAGGCGTTCGACATTCGCTCGCTCGGCGAGAAGGCCGGCGATTGCATCGATTGCAACCAGTGCGTTGCCGTATGCCCGACCGGGATCGACATTCGCGATGGCGCGCAGCTCGGCTGCATCCAGTGCGGCCTATGCATCGATGCCTGTGACGCCGTCATGACCAAGGTCAGCCGTAAGACCGGTCTGATCGGCTACGACAACGACATCAACGTTCAGCGGCGCGTCGCCGGCAAGCAGGAGATTTTCAAGCCTGTTCGCGCCCGTACCGTCGTCTACGCCGGCCTGATCACCGTGGTCTGCGCCGTGATGCTTTACGCGTTGATGTCGCGAACCCTGCTCGACGTCAACGTGCTGCACGACCGCAACCCGATCGCGGTGCGTCTCAGCGACGGCGCGATTCGCAACGGATACACGCTCCGCTTCCTCAACAAGCGCGGCTTTGATCGTGTGATCGCGATCGATGTCGATGGACCGGCCGACGCGAAGCTACACGTCATCGGCGCGGACTCCGTGACGCCAGATCGGCCGATGATCGTTCTTGCGCGCGATACCACCACCGAACTGCGCGTGCTGGTGACGGCGCCGCTCGATGAAAGGGCGGAAAAGTCGGTGCCGGTCACATTCCGCGTCACCGATATCGGTCTCGGAGAGGTCGCCTCCGCGACCGACCACTTCGTCCTTCCCTAATCACGGAATTTTACCATGGCAGCCTCAAGTCCAGCCGCGCGACCCATCACCGGACGTTTCGTCCTGGTCACGACGATCACGTTCTTCGCCGTCGTCATCAGCGTGAACATGGTCATGATGCGCCTTGCCATCACGACTCTTCCGGGCACCGAGGTCGACAGCGCCTACAGCGCCAGCCTCGCCTATCAGCGCGAGATCAATGCGGCCAGACAGCAGAACGAGCGCGACTGGCAGGTCCAGGCGCATGTCGATCGGCGGCCTGACGGCAGCGCCGCAATTGCACTCGAGGCGCGCGACCACGCCGGAGCGCCGCTGACGGGAATGAGTTTCCTCGCTCGGCTCGAGCGGCCGATCGATCGTCGCGCAGACCGGCCGATCGAGATCGCCGAGGCTGGGGGTGGGAGCTATAGCGGCCGCGCCGAGGGCGTCGCCGCGGGGCAGTGGGACCTCGTCATCGAGGGCGACGCTGATGGCCGCCGCATGTTCCTGTCGAAGAACCGAATCCTGCTGAACTGAAGGTGCATCCTATGCAGGCGGATATCGACTTCTCTCACTATCTGAAGAGCGCGGGCACCGGGCTCATCCATCTCGATCTCGCTGTCGAGGGCATCAATTGCGCGGGCTGCATGGCCAAGATCGAACGCAATCTGTCGGCCATACCTGACGTCACCTCTGCCCGCGTGAACCTAACGGACAGCCGTCTTGCGCTCGAATGGAAGGCGGGTGCTCTTGAACCGGCGCTGTTCGTAAGTCGGCTCGCGGAGCTCGGCTACAAGGCCTATCCGTTCGAGCGCGATGATGCCGAAACCCTGGAGGCCCGACGGGCACAAGGCCTGTTGCGCCGGCTGGGCGTCGCGGCCTTTGCCGCCATGAACGTGATGATGCTGTCGGTCCCGGTATGGTCCGGCAACGTCTCCGACATGCTGCCGGAGCAGCGTGATTTCTTCCACTGGCTGTCGGCGCTGATCGTGCTGCCGGCCGCGGCCTATTCGGCGCAGCCGTTCTTCTCGTCGGCGTTGTCAGCCCTGCGAGCGCGCGGCGTTAACATGGACGTTCCGATCAGTATCGGCATCATCCTGGCGCTGGCAACCTCGGTGATCGAGACCGTAAACCACGCCGAACATGCCTATTTCGATGCCGCGATCATGCTGATCGCGTTCCTGCTCGCCGGTCGCTATCTCGACCAGAACATGCGGCGGCGCACTCGCGCCTTTGCCAGCAACCTGGCTGCCCTCAAGGCGGAGACCGCGACGAAGTTCATCAGTCCGACCGAGATCAGAACGGTCCCGGCAGCTGCGATCCGGCCAGGCGACATCGTGCTGCTGCGGCCCGGCGAGCGCTGTTCGGTCGACGGCAATGTGATCGAGGGCCGCTCCGAGGTCGACCAGAGCCTGATCACGGGCGAAACCCTGCCGGCGATGGTGTCGCCCGGCAGCGCGGTGTTCGCGGGCACGCTGATCCGTTCCGGCACGTTGCGCGTCCGCGCGTCGGCAGCCTCGGGCGGCACGCTGCTCGACGAAATATCCCGGCTGCTCGATCACGCGCTGCAGGCGCGCTCGCGCTATCTGCGTCTGGCGGAGCGGGCCTCGAGGCTCTATGCCCCGGTCGTGCACGCGACGGCGTTGCTCACGATGCTCGGCTGGCTGGCCTATGGCGCGAGTTTTCATGACTCGATCGTGACGGCGATTGCGGTCCTGATCATCACCTGTCCCTGCGCGCTGGGGCTTGCCATTCCGGCCGTGCAGACCGTTGCATCCGGGGCGCTGTTCAGTTCGGGCGTGCTGCTCAACGCCGGCGATGCGATCGAACGCATCGCCGAGATTGACCGGGTGATCTTCGACAAAACGGGTACTTTGACGCTGCCCGAGCTCGATGTCGCCAACCTTGCGGACATCCCGGATCACGTCGTGAAGCTCGCGGGCCGGCTGGCACTCTCGAGCCGTCATCCGGTCGCGGCCGCGGTGGCGCGCAAGGCGGGGGCGGCCTCACCCCTGCCGGACATTGAGGAGGAACCGGGCCAGGGCGTGCACGGCTTCCATGAGGGGCGTCCGATCCGGCTGGGCCGCCCGTCATTCTGCGGTGCCGACGACCTCGCCAACGAGATTCTGTGCCGGGATCCGGAAGCCTCGGTCGTCGCGTTCAGCCACGGCGAGAGCAGGTATGCCTTCGCGGTTCGGCAGCGGCTGCGGCCGGACGCGGCGGAGGTGATCGCAGCGTTGACCCGCATGGGCATCGTCGTCGAGATCGTGTCCGGGGATCGCGAGCCAGCGGTCCGGCATGCGGCAAGGATGCTGGGCGTGCATGAATGGCGTGCGGAGGTCTCTCCGGTCGACAAGATCGACCGGATCGAGGAGCTGGTGCGCCAGGGCTGCAAGGTACTGATGGTCGGCGACGGCTTGAACGACGCGCCGGCTTTGGCCGCGGCGCACGCCTCGATGTCGCCTGTTACGGCCACGCACATGAGCCAGGCAGTTGCCGATTCTGTCTTCCTTGGTGAGCGGCTCATGCCGGTCATGGTCGCGGTCAAGGTGTCCCGCAAGGCGCTGCGGCTGATGCGGCAGAATCTCTGGCTTGCCGTCGTTTACAACGTCCTGGCAGTACCGATCGCGATCGCCGGCCTGGTCACGCCCCTGATCGCGGCGGCGGCGATGTCGGGTTCGTCGGTGATCGTGATGCTCAATGCGCTGAGGGCGCGAGCGAGGGAGGCGCTCTGATGGAGGTTCTGGTCATTTTGGTGCCGCTGGCTCTCGCACTTGGCTTTGCCGGCCTGCTCGGCTTTCTCTGGTCACTCAAGAGCGGACAATATGACGACCTCGATGGCGCGGCCTGGCGCGCCATCGCCGACGATGAGCCCGCCAATGGTCAAGGCCGGTCCAAGTAATGAAAGTATACCAACGAAACCACCGCGGCGATGGTCATTGCCGTTGAGGCGAGCGCTAGGACCAATGTCCAGTCCATTCGGCGCGACTGCGGCACCCGCGAGCGGAGAAGCAGGACCGCGACCAGCCGGTTGATGGCACCAAACCGCGCCATCGTCAGCAGCAGCACATCGGCAGCACGTCAGGCCGCCAGTAGCGCCAGTGCGTCGCCGACACAGTAACAGGTTGCATCGTTACGGCGTCCAGCCACCCCTCGGTGTGGCGGATGCAGGGGATGCCGAGCGGCTGATGTTCGCCATCAATCATTGCAAGTTCGATCACGCAACCGAATGGCGCCGACGCGATGTCGCGCCATCCCAAAAGGGTGAGCCGGCCAAGCCATGATGTGAATGTGTGGCGCACGCAACATCGCCTCCGGTCGATATTGTTCCTTGTCGCACGTGTAGCAGTTCGAGCGATTGACGTGGCTCAACGTCTCCGGTGCGACGGCGAGGGGGCTGTTGACCCAGCTCAATCCAGAAGCGGGAGGGCGGCATATTCTTGAGAAGTGCCCGCGGCAAAGGAAAGCCGGAGCGAGCGCCAGGGAGTATCGCGGGCCAGGTTTGACGCAGATCAATTCAAGATTCGCGGCGTCGCGATTGATTTGCATCGCGCAGTATCGTGCCAGACCCGCTGAACAAGGAAGACGTCCATGGCGACGATGCAGAAGTCAAGGAGCTACCGGGGCCCAGCACTGTTCTCCCACGGTTTTCGGCCGTTCTTTCTGTTCGGCGCCATCTACGCCGGCGCGATCGTTCCATTGTGGATGGCGGTCTTCGTGGGGGATGTCAGCCTTCCAACCGCGTTCGCGTCACGGGACTGGCACGTGCATGAGATGTTGTTCGGTTATGTGGGTGCGGTGATAGCGGGCTTCCTCCTGACCGCCGTTCCGAACTGGACAGGACGTCTCCCGATCCAGGGCGGTCCACTCGCCGCTCTGTTCGGCGCCTGGCTTGCCGGAAGACTGGCCGCGACATTCTCAGGCATCATCGGCTGGCAATTGGCGCTTGCGATCGACGCTGCGTTTCTGCTCTCGCTCGTCGCCGCAGCCGCCCGCGAGATCATCGCTGGACGAAAGTGGGGCAATCTGAAGGTGGTGGGCATCGTGTCGCTGCTTGCGGCCACCAACATCGCTTTCCATATCGAGGCACATTTCAATGGCGTCGCGGACTATTCAGCGCGGGCCGGTGTTGCGCTCGTCGTTACGCTGGTTTGCGTGATCGGAGGGCGGATCGTTCCGAGCTTCACGCGCAACTGGCTCTCGAGCCAGAAGCCGGGTCGGCTGCCTGTTCCCTTCAACCGATTCGACGCGGCGACGATAATTGTCGGCGCGTGCGCTATGGGTGCATGGGCGGCGGTTCCTTCCGGTCGCGCGGTCGCAGGTGCTCTGGGAATTGCTGGAGTGCTCCATGTTATCCGACTCGTTCGCTGGGCCGGCCATCGAACGATATCGGACCGGCTCGTCCTGATCCTCCACGTTGCCTACGCGTTCGTGCCTGCCGGTTTTTTCCTGGCGGCACTATCTTCGCTAGACCTCGTCGCACCCAGCGCAGGGGTTCATGCCTGGACCGGCGGTGCGATCGGTTCGATGACGATCGCCGTGATGACGCGGGCGTCGCTCGGTCATACGGGGCAGGCGCTTTCAGCATCCACTGCCACTCAGGCCGTTTACGCCTCGATCATCGTCGCAGCGCTGGCGCGGATATGCGCCTCTGTTGAGCCGGCCTATTCGATCCCGCTGCTGATGATCGCGGGTATCGCATGGACAGGAGCGTTTCTGGGTTTCGCGCTCGCTTACGCCCCGCTGCTGTGTAGCGCTCGCAAGCTCTGAGACGGCGATGACGGATCATGGATCAAAGCTTGACTTGGTGGCGTTCCGCTTCAGCCTCCTGCTCCAGTCGCAGAATATGCGCTCTCAAGGCATCGAAGGTCTCTTCGGCGGCTTCGCTGAATAACGGATCCTTGTGATCGGTTAGGGCCGAAGCGACCTCCGTCCAATCCTGGGGCAATAGAGCCTTGAGCGCCGCCGGGAAGAAATCACGCTCTTCCACCATCATATGGTGGCGCTCCTTCACTATGAAATCTCGTATGATGCGGCTGACCTCCTGTCGAGGAAGCTCGCGATCCGCGAGGACACCATCGATCGCCTCAGCGAAGCGGCGCAAACGATCGGCTCCATCTGCGTGCTCACGTGCGAGATCGCCGACGGTTGCAGCCGCATCCGGATCGCGAAGCGTCAGCTTGGAGAAGATCAAGTCTTCCTGGGGATGATGGTATACCTCCGGGTAGACTTTGAAATAGCTGATAATCGCTCGAATAACCTCATAGTCGGGGCGACGGCCGCGCTCAAAGAGCTGAAGTTCCCGCTCAAGGACAGTGAGGAGCAAATCAATATTGCGATGCTCTCGGCGCAAAAGATCGATAATCACTGCAGCGCCTTCCTCAGAGGAGATACCTAGATAACTAAAGTAGGCCGAAGCCGGTTTCGCCTTTTTGCGCCAGATCAAACCTGAGCCGAACAAAGTGCAGCGCCTCCTCGTTCAAAAAAGCGGAAGGCGGCAATGCTGCGATTTCGCCCGCCGCGTCGATCCAGCGGCTATCGCTCGCAGAGACGCCGCGCGGCTGATTTAGCCGGGCGCGTTTGATCTGGCGCAAATCAATTCAATTCAAGTTCTGCGATCCATGTTCCTGCAACAGCCATTCCGAGGGGCACCATGGACGCTGCAGGTTCGAGTACCAAACGCGAAAGCCGGGCACTTTGGCTTTCGACGATTTCCTTCACGATCTGCTTCGCAGTCTGGACGATTTTCTCGATCATCGGGATTCGGATCAAGCAGGAGCTTGGGCTGAATGATACCGAGTTCGGTTTGCTGGTTGGCACACCGATTTTGAGCGGATCGTTGATCCGGCTGGTGCTGGGCATCTGGACCGACCAGTATGGTGGGCGGCGGGTTTACACCGCGGTGATGCTGTCCGCGGCGGTCGCAACCTATCTGCTGACGTGGGCACATACTTATCCCGGATTCCTGCTCGCGGCCTTCTTTGTCGGCATCGCGGGTGGCTCGTTTGCAGTGGGCGTGGCTTATGTCTCGCGGTTCTATCCGGCAGCCAAGCAGGGAACCGCGCTCGGGATTTTCGGCGCGGGTAATGTGGGTGCCGCGGTGACAAAATTCCTCGCGCCGTTTGTGCTGGTCGCCTATGGCTGGCAGGCCGTGGCCCAGATCTGGGCACTCGCCATCGCCGTGATGGGCATCATCTTCTGGATATTCTCCGACGAAGACCCGGTCGTTCGTGCGCGTCGCGAGCGGCATCAGCAGCCGAAAAGTGCCTGGCTCGAGCTCGCGCCCCTGATGAATGTCCAGGTCTGGCGCTTTGCGCTGTACTATTTCTTCGTGTTTGGCGCCTTTGTCGCGTTGTCGCTCTGGTTGCCGCAGTACCTGATCAAGGTCTACGGCGTCGACATCAAGACGGCCGGCATGATGGCCGCAATGTTCTCGTTCCCCGCCAGCGTGTTCCGTGCTTATGGCGGCCATCTCTCCGATCGCTATGGCGCGCGGCGCGTCATGTACTGGACGCTCCTGGTCGGCGCTGCCGCGACCTTCCTCCTGTCTTATCCGCCGACCGACTACTTGGTGAAGACGGTCAACGGTACGGTCGGCTTCCATCTCGAGATGGGACTGGTGCCGTTCGTGGTCACCGTGTTCGTTCTGGGCTTCTTCATGGCGCTCGGAAAGGCTGCGGTCTACAAGCACATCCCGGTCTACTATCCGCAGAATGTCGGCGCCGTCGGCGGCTTGGTCGGCATGATCGGCGGCCTCGGCGGTTTCGTGCTGCCGATCGCGTTCGGCGCGCTCGTCGATCTGACGGGGCTCTGGACCAGCTGCTTCATGCTGTTGTTCGTGCTGGTCACGACCGCGCTGGTCTGGATGCACGTCTCCATCAGGCAGATGGAGCGCGGCGTGGTCGGCGAAGCACTCAAGAAGCTTCCCGAACTCCCCGAGATGCTTGACATTCATCAGCCGCAGCATGTCGGCGCGCTGTCCGGCGCCGTCCTCACCGACTGGCGCCCGGAGGATGCCGCGTTCTGGGCCGGCGGCGGACGGGCGATCGCCCGGCGCAATCTTTGGATTTCGATCCCGGCGCTGCTGCTGTCCTTTGCGGTGTGGCAGGTCTGGTCGGTGGTGGTGGCCAAATTGCCGTCGGTCGGCTTCCAGTTCACGACCGACCAGCTGTTCTGGCTTGCGGCGCTGCCCGGCATATCGGGCGCGGTGCTGCGGATATTCTACTCTTTCATGGTGCCGATCTTCGGCGGACGGCTGTGGACCACGCTTGCCACCTGGTCGCTGCTGCTGCCCGCCGTCGGTATCGGTTATGCCGTGCAAAATCCGGCGACGCCGTATCCGGTCTTCCTGGGGCTCGCGTTGTTGTGCGGTTTCGGCGGCGGCAATTTTGCCTCCTCGATGGCCAACATATCGTTCTTCTTCCCCCGCGCGGAGAAGGGAAACGCGCTCGCGCTCAATGCGGGTCTCGGCAATCTCGGCGTCAGCGTCGTGCAGTTCGTCGTGCCGATCGTGATCACCGTGGGCGTGTTCGGTTGGTTCGGGGGCGATCCGACCGCGGTCAAGAGCGGGAACACCGAAGTGCCGCTCTGGCTACAGAATGCCGGCTTCGTCTGGGTTCCGTTCATCGTCGCCAGCGCCTTTGCGGCCTGGTTCGGCATGAACGACATTGCATCCGCCAAAGCCTCGTTTACGGACCAGGCGGTGATCTTCCAGCGTAAGCACAACTGGATCATGTGCTGGCTCTACACCGGCACCTTCGGCTCCTTCATTGGTTACTCGGCGGGCTTCCCCCTGCTGACGAAGACCCAATTTCCCGCCGTCGATGCGCTGCAATTCGCCTTCCTTGGCCCGCTGGTCGGGGCGCTGTCGCGATCAGCCACGGGCTGGATGGCCGACAAATGGGGCGGCGGCCGCGTGACCGTCGGCGTGTTCGCGCTGATGATGGTTGGCGTGCTCGGGGTGCTTTATTTCCTCGGTATCAAGGATCAACCCGGCGCGTTCTGGGGATTCTTCGCGATGTTCCTGCTGTTGTTCTTCGCGACCGGCGTCGGCAACGCGTCGACCTTCCAGATGATCCCCAACATCATGCGGCAGGAGATGAACCGCCTGATGCCGACCGCCGATCCCGCGACCCGGTTGCGCCAGGCCGAGAAGGAATCGGCCGCCATAACCGGCTTCACCTCCGCGATTGCCGCGTTCGGGGCATTCTTTATTCCGAAGTCGTTCGGCACCTCGATCGACCTCACTGGCGGCGTTCAGGCGGCGCTGTGGGGATTCTTCATCTTCTATGTGACCTGCATCGTCATCACTTGGGCTGTCTATACCCGCAAGGGTGGCCTGCTTCACGACATCGAACGGCGCGCTCGGATCTCGCCCGCCACCCAGCCCGCGGAATAAGGAGACGAGGGATGAGCCATTTCCTGGACAGGCTGACATTCTTCACACGCGCCAAGCCGGATTTTGCCGATGGTCACGGCGTGACGACGACCGAGGACCGCTCCTGGGAGGACGGCTACCGGAAGCGCTGGCAGCACGACAAGATCGTGCGGTCGACGCATGGTGTGAACTGCACCGGCTCCTGTTCGTGGAAGGTCTATGTCAAGGGCGGCATCGTCACCTGGGAAACCCAGCAGACTGACTATCCGCGCACGCGCCCGGACCTTCCAAACCACGAACCCCGCGGCTGTGCGCGCGGCGCCAGCTACAGCTGGTACCTCTATTCCGGCAACCGCGTGAAATATCCGCTGGTGCGCTCGCGGCTGTTGAAGCTGTGGCGCGAGGCGCGCGCTGTGATGACACCGGTCGCGGCCTGGAAATCGATCGTCGAAGATCCGACGAAGCGAGCGGCCTATGTGCAGAAGCGCGGCCTCGGCGGCTTCGTTCGCGCCAGCTGGGCCGAGGTCAATGAGATCGTGGCGTCCGCCAACGCCTACACCGCGAAGACTTACGGTCCGGACCGGGTGTTTGGCTTCTCGCCGATTCCGGCGATGTCGATGGTGAGCTACGCGGCAGGCGCGCGCTATTTGTCGCTGCTCGGCGGCGTCTGCATGTCGTTCTACGACTGGTATTGCGACCTGCCGCCGGCCTCGCCGCAGACCTGGGGCGAGCAGACCGACGTGCCCGAAAGCGCAGACTGGTACAATGCGGGCTTCCTGATCCTGTGGGGATCGAACGTCCCGCAGACGCGCACGCCGGATGCGCATTTCTATACCGAGGTCCGCTACAAGGGCGCCAAGAGCGTCGTGATCTGTCCGGATTATTCGGAAGCCTCCAAATTCGCCGATCTCTGGGTGTCACCCAAGCAAGGCACCGACGCGGCGCTGGCGATGGCTATGGGGCACGTAATCCTCAAGGAATTCCACGTCGATCGGCAGGCCAGATATTTCAACGACTACGCGCGCCAGTATACGGATATGCCATTTCTGGTACGGCTGGTGAAATCCGAGGGACGGCTCGTGCCTGAGCGGTTCGTGCGCGCCTCGGATTTCGCCACTTCGCTCGACGAGGCCAACAATCCCGAGTGGAAGACGGTGGCCTATGACGAGGCGACTGGCGAGATCGTGGTCCCGAACGGCTCGGTCGGATTCCGCTGGGGCGAGCAAGGCAAATGGAATCTGGAGGAGCGGGACTCGAGGAGCCGCGTCACCAGGCTCCGGCTTTCGCTCGCCGACACCAGGGATGAACTTGCCGACGTGGCATTTCCCTATTTCGGCAATCGCGAGCACGACCATTTCAAGGGAACCGACCATCCGGACGTCCTGACGCGCAAAGTCCCCGCCAAGCGGATCCAGCTGAACGACGGCGAGGTGCTGGTGGCGTCGGTCTATGATCTGTTCGTCGCCAATTACGGCGTCGATCGCGGCTTCGGAGGCGAGCACCTCGGCAACACTTACGACGACATCCAGCCCTATACGCCGGCTTGGGCGGAGAGGATCACCGGCGTGCCGCGCGATCAGATCATCGCGGTCGCCCGCGAATTCGCCGCCAATGCCGAGAAGACCGGCGGCCGTTCCTTGGTCATCCTCGGCGCCGGGCTGAACCACTGGTATCACATGGACATGAACTACCGTGGCATCATCAACATGCTGGTGATGTGCGGTTGCATCGGGCAGTCCGGCGGGGGCTGGTCGCACTATGTCGGCCAGGAGAAGCTGCGGCCGCAGTCCGGCTGGACGCCGCTTGCCTTCGGTCTCGACTGGGGCCGCCCGCCGCGGCAGATGAATTCGACCTCGGCGTTCTACGCCCACACCGATCAGTGGCGCTACGAGACGCTGGATGTGAAGGAAATTCTGTCACCGACGGCGCCGCAAGGTCCGTGGGATGGCGCGCTGATCGACTACAACGTTCGCGCCGAGCGGATGGGTTGGCTGCCTTCTGCACCGCAGCTCGAGACCAACCCGTTGGAAGTTTCGAAGCTTGCGGCTGCCGCCGGGCTGGAGCCGAAGGACTACGTCGCTAAATCCCTCCAGTCGGGCGTTCTGAAGCTGTCGTGCGAAGATCCCGATGGCCCGAAGAACTGGCCACGCAACATGTTCGTCTGGCGCTCGAACCTGCTGGGGGCGTCCGGCAAGGGGCACGAATACTTCCTGAAACATCTGCTCGGCACCAAGCACGGCGTGCTGGGCAAGGATCTCGGCGAGGACGGCAGGAAGAAGCCTCTCGAGGTCAAATGGCGCGAAGACGCCCCGGAAGGAAAGCTCGACCTGCTGGTCACGCTCGACTTCCGGATGTCCACGACCTGCATGTACTCGGACATCGTGCTGCCGACCGCGACCTGGTACGAGAAGAACGATCTCAATACCTCCGACATGCACCCCTTCATTCATCCGCTGTCGGCGGCGATCGATCCGGTCTGGGAATCGCGCAGCGACTGGGACATCTACAAGGGGATCGCGGAAGCCTTCTCGAAGGTCGCACCCGAGGTGCTGGGCGTCGAGAAGGACGTTGTCCTCACGCCGATCATGCATGACAGCCCCGGCGAGATCGCCCAACCTTTCGACGTGAAGGACTGGAAGACGGGAGCTATCGATCCGATTCCCGGCAAGACCATGCCGGCGGTGACCGTGGTCGAGCGCGACTACCCCAATCTCCACAAGCGTTTCACGTCGCTCGGACCGCTGATGAACAAGCTCGGCAATGGCGGCAAGGGCATGAGCTGGAACACCGATCACGAGGTCGAGCTGCTCAAGAAGCTGAACGGCGTCGTAACGGAGGAAGGCGCGTCCCAGGGACTTGCCCGCATCGACAGCGCGATCGACGCCTGCGAGGTCATCCTGAGTCTCGCTCCGGAGACCAACGGTGAGGTCGCGGTCAAGGCGTGGTCGTCGCTCGGAAATTTCACCGGGCGAGATCACACCCATCTGGCCGTCCCCAAGGAAGATGAGAAGATCCGGTACCGCGACGTGGTTGCACAGCCGCGCAAGATCATCTCCTCGCCGATCTGGTCGGGCCTGGAGTCCGAGAAGGTCTGCTACAACGCCGGCTACACCAACGTTCACGAATTGATCCCGTGGCGCACGCTGACCGGCCGTCAGCAGCTCTATCAGGATCATCTGTGGATGCGTGCTTTCGGCGAGGGCTTCTGCGTGTACCGGCCGCCGATCGACACCAAGACGGTCAAGCCGGTGATCGACCGCAAGCCGAACGGCAATGGCTCCGTAGTCTTGAACTTCATCACGCCGCACCAGAAGTGGGGCATCCACTCCACCTACACCGACAATCTCCTGATGCTGACGCTCTCGCGTGGCGGTCCGATCGTGTGGATCAGCGAACTCGACGCCAAAGCGGCGGGCATCGCCGATAACGACTGGATCGAGGCCTACAACTCCAACGGCGCGCTGGTCGCCCGCGCGGTGGTCTCGCAACGCGTCCGGCAAGGCATGTGCATGATGTATCATGCGCAGGAGAAGATCGTGAATGTGCCGGGTTCCGAGCAGACCGGCCAGCGCGGCGGCATCCATAACTCCGTTACCCGTACCGTGCTCAAGCCGACCCACATGATCGGCGGCTACGTACAGCAAGCCTACGGCTTCAATTACTACGGCACGGTCGGCGCCAACCGCGACGAATTCGTCATCGTTCGCAAGATGTCGAAAGTCGATTGGCTCGATACGCCTGCTGCAGATCAACCCGGCACGTCCCAGTTGGAGGCCGCACAATGAAGATCCGCGCCCAGATCGCAATGGTGCTGAACCTCGACAAGTGCATCGGGTGTCACACCTGCAGCGTCACCTGCAAGAACGTGTGGACCAGCCGCCAAGGCATGGAATATGCGTGGTTCAACAATGTCGAGACCAAGCCCGGTATCGGCTATCCCAAGGATTGGGAGAACCAGGCGCGCTGGAAGGGCGGCTGGAAGCGCAACCGCAACGGCTCGATCCAGCCGCGCATCGGCGGCAAGTGGCGGATACTGGCGAACATCTTCGCCAATCCCGACTTGCCCGAGATCGACGACTACTACGAGCCGTTCACCTTCGACTACCAGCATCTGCAGCAGGCGCCGGAAATGAAGGCGATGCCGACCGCCCGTCCGCGTTCGCTGGTCTCCGGCGAGCGGCTGGAGAAGATCCAGTGGGGTCCGAACTGGGAAGAGATCCTCGGCGGCGAGTTCGAAAAGCGCTCGCAAGATTACAATTTCGAGGGCGTTCAGAAGGACATCTACGGCCAGTTCGAAAACACGTTCATGATGTACCTGCCGCGGTTGTGCGAGCATTGCCTCAATCCCGCTTGCGTCGCGTCCTGTCCTTCGGGAGCGATCTACAAGCGTGAAGAGGACGGCATCGTCCTGATCGACCAGGACAAGTGCCGCGGCTGGCGCATGTGCGTCTCCGGCTGCCCCTACAAGAAGATTTACTACAACTGGTCCTCGGGAAAGTCGGAGAAGTGCATCTTCTGCTATCCACGCATCGAAGCCGGCCAGCCGACCGTGTGTTCGGAGACCTGCGTCGGGCGTATCCGCTATCTCGGCGTTGTGCTGTACGACGCCGACCGTATCGCGGAAGCGGCGAGCAAGCCTGACGAACGTGATCTCTATCAGGCCCAGCTCGATATCTTCCTCGATCCGAACGATCCGAAGGTGATCGCCGAAGCCGAACGGCAAGGCATTCCGCATGCCTGGCTCGAGGCGGCAAAGGCCTCGCCGATCTGGAAGATGGCGATGGAATGGAAGGTCGCATTCCCGCTGCATCCGGAATACCGCACCTTGCCGATGGTCTGGTACGTGCCGCCGCTGTCGCCGATCACCTCGGCCGCATCCGCCGGCAAGATCGGTCTCGATGGCGGCATGCCGGACGTGAGGTCGCTGCGGATTCCGATGCGCTATCTCGCCAATCTGCTGACCGCGGGCGACGAAGCGCCGGTTACGCTGGCGCTCGAGCGCATGATGGCGATGCGCGCCTATATGCGGGCCAAGACGCTCGACGGCGTCGTTGATGAAGCGATCGCCCGCCGGGTTGGCCTGAAGCCGGCGCAAATTGACGAGATGTACCAGATCATGGCGATCGCCAACTACGAGGATCGTTTCGTGATCCCGACCGCGCATCGCGAACTCGGCGCCGACGCCTTCGACATCCGCGGCTCCTGCGGTTTCACCTTCGGCAACGGCTGCTCCGTCGGCGAGACCGACACCAATCTGTTCGGTTCGCCCCGCAAGGTAAAGAATCCGATGGAGATCGCGTGATGAAGACGTTCAAGGTCCTATCGGCCCTCCTGAGCTATCCGACCGAGGCGCTGATCGAAGCCGCGCCGGAGTTTGCGGCTGTGCTCGATGCCGAGAGACTGGTGCCGGCGGCGTGCCGCGGTGCGGTCGAGGTGCTGATCGAGGAAATCGCCATCGGCGATCTCTACGACCTGCAGGAGCGTTACGGCCTGCTGTTTGATCGCAGCAAGACGCTTGCGCTGCATCTGTTCGAGCATGTCCACGGTGAAAGCCGCGACCGCGGCCAGGCCATGGTCGATCTTAAAGCCATGTACGAGAACGCGGGGTTGGCTATCGCGGCGAACGAACTGCCGGATTACGTGCCGCTGTTCCTCGAATTCCTGGCGACGCAGCCGGTCGCGGAGGCGCGGGAGCTCCTCGGCCAGACCGCACATATTTTTGCGGCACTCGCCGAGCGACTCGGACAGCGTAAGTCGAGCTACAGGGTCGTTTTCGATGCGCTGGTCAAGATCGCCGTCGAAGTGCCGCGTCGCGAAATCGTGGATGAATTGTTGAAGGCACCCGATACCGATCCGACGGATCTGGTTGCGCTCGACGCGGCCTGGGAAGAGGAGGAGGTCCGGTTCGGGCCCGGCGCGCAGGGGGCCGGCGCCTGCGGCCACGAGACCCTGATCGCAAAGCTTCGGCACGCCCGCCGCGCCGTGGGGCCGGCGGCGTCACAGCAGCAATGAGAGGCCAGATCATGCAGACGCTCAACGCCATCGTCTTCGGCTGGTATCCGTATCTCTGCCTCACCGTCTTCCTGTTCGGCAGTCTCGTCCGCTTCGACCGCGAGCAATATAGCTGGCGCAGCGGATCGAGCCAATTGCTGCGGCGACGACAGCTTGTCTGGGGCTCCAACCTGTTCCACGTCGGAATCCTCTTCATTTTCCTCGGCCACTTCGTCGGCCTGCTGACCCCGATCTGGATATTCGACATGCTCGGCGTCTCGCATGGCTTCAAGCAGATGCTGGCGATTGTCGCAGGCGGCGCGGCGGGGCTGATGTGTCTGGCCGGGATTTCGCTGTTGACGCACCGGAGGCTGTTCGATCCGCGCATCCGCGCCAACTCTTCGTTCGGCGACACCGCAATCCTCCTGATCCTGTTCGCCCAGCTGCTTTTGGGCCTGGCCACAATTCCCGTATCGCTCGGGCATCTGGATGGCCACGAGATGGTGAAGTTCATGGGATGGGCGCAGGGCATCCTGACGCTGCAGCCAGGCATTGCCGCAAATATCCTGGACGTGCACCCGATCTTCAAGGCGCATCTCGTATTGGGCATGACGATCTTCCTCGTCTTCCCGTTCACGCGGCTGGTCCATATCTGGAGCGCGCCGGTCTGGTATCTGGGCCGCCGCGGCTATCAGGTCGTGCGCCGCAGCGACGGCGCCTCGCGCGCCGCCGATCGTCCTCTGCAGCCTGCGGAGTAGGACCATGGATTGCTCGCTCACCGACAGCCTTCCCAAGCCGAAGACCATCAGCGTCAATGGCACCGTCATTCCGCGCGAGGCGATCGCGCGCGAGGTGCAGAACCATCCGGCGGAGAAGCCGATCCTGGCCTGGCAGGCAGCCGCACGTGCATTGGTCGTGCGGGAATTGCTGCTGCAGGAGGCGCGGCGGCTCGAAATTTCCGCGGAGCCGCTGCGGGACGCCGAAGGTCGGAGCGAAACCCCCGAAGAGGCGGCAATGCGTGCGCTGATCGAACGGGAGGTCGTCACGCCCGAGCCGGACGATGCCTCATGCCTGCGCTACTATGAACAGAACCAGCGTCGTTTCCGGTCGGGTGATCTGTACGAGGCCGCTCATATCCTGATCGCGACTCCGCGGAATGATGCTGCTGCGCGGAGTGGGGCCCGCGAGACTGCGGAGAAGGTATTGTCGTCCGTGCTGGAAGACCCCGCCCTGTTTGATCAGCTGGCGCGCACCCGTTCCGACTGCCGAACCTCGGCCGAGAACGGAGGTCACCTGGGCCAGCTGACGCGTGGCCAGACGATCGAGGAATTCGAGGTGGCGCTGGCTCGCATGGACGAGGGTGAGCTCGCCATCGTTGAAACGCGCTATGGCTTCCATATCGTTCGGCTCGATCGGCACGCGCCGGGGCAGGTCCTGCCGTTTGAACTCGCCCGCGAGCGCATCGCCGACTACCTCGCAACAAGCGTGCAGCACCGCTCGCTCGCTCAATATGTCGCTGTGCTGGCCGGCCGTGCAGAGATCACAGGAATTGCACTGGCGGGCGCCAGCTCACCGCTTCTGCAATAGGGAAACACCATGCAGCTCGGGCAAATCATCAGGAATTTCAGCGAACAGGCCGTGGCGGCCGATGCGCTGCTCGGCTGTGGTGATCTCGTTCTGTTGGCGCGCATCGGCGCCGCGGCTGATCGCTTTGACGAGACGCTCGGTGAGTACGCCGCGGGCGCGGTGCGGCGTTTTGCCAACCTTGCATCGAGCGAGGACTGGCTTGCGTTGATGAATACGGTCGAACGCGCCGGTGATCCGGGCTTCCGCTGCCTGACGCACATGCTGCACTGGTCGCTGATGCGGGACGAAGCGCAGGGCGTCGTACCGCACGTGGGATGCTCATGTGCCGGCAGCGGGAGTTGCACATGAGCGACCAGCACGAAATCGGCCGCACGGCTTGTCCCCGCAGCCTTGCGCGAATCAGGGGCAGTCTGGAGCAGGTTCCGACCGCGATCCTCTCGCGGCATCTGTCTCGGCTCCGTCTTCCCGGCCATTCCCTATTGCCTTGATCTGATAGGCGCACGTTCCATTGAGGTGAATCAAGATGTCGGTCTCGCTTTCCGTCCGGACGCCTGAAGTCGTTCCGCCGCGCACGCCGTCGCTGGCGGCAATCGTTTATCCGCAGAACAAATACCCTGCGGCGGCATTTGAGGCGCTGGTCGCATCGTGTCGTCGCAACAGACTGTCGCTTGCCGGCGTCGTGCAGCACCCGGTTGACGCGGCGTCGGAGCGACGATGCGATGTCCTCCTGGAGGATTTAAGCACCGGTCGTCGCACGTCGATCTATGAGGATCGTGGTGCTGGCGCGTCGGGCTGCCGGCTCGACGAGTCGGCGCTTGCGGAGGTCGCTGCACGGATCGAAGGCAGCCTGGGCGATGCTCCCGATGTGCTGGTGCTCAACAAGTTCGGCAAGGCCGAGTGCAGCGGTGGCGGACTGCTCGACCTCATCGCCAAGGCGATGGAGTGCAACGTCACCGTCGTGATCGGTGTACCCCAGAGCAATTTGTTTGCATGGCGCGTTTTTGCCGGCGAATTCGGAACGGAGCTATCTGCCGACAGCGGCGAGATCGAAAGATGGGTGGAGGGCCTGCGCTAGGCATCCAGCAGCGAGGTGCGTCAAGAATACGTTTGTCATGTTCCTGAGGTTCGGGACGCCGATTAGGTCAGAGGCTGTCCGGGAAAATCGGAATGGCTGATCTTTTAGTGGGAATTGGCTGACGGCAGTTCGAATTTCGCTCTACCCCTCCGGTCGACCGATCTGCCCTTAATCCATTGCCTCAACTAGCAATTTGAGGCGGTCGTCATCGATCGCCTCTGTAGCTACCACGTAGCTACCACCCTAGCGCCAAGCAGCGCAGGTAAGGCGGGATGCGGCGGTCCTACTATTTGATAATACTGCAATTTTCGTAGAAGTGGCGAAGATGGCGTAGGTCCGGCGGAGCCCTTACTGTGTCTGTGGAACAGGAGGTCGGTGGTTCGAGCCCACCCAACTGTACCATCCGCAAGATCACTCGGCGCGACATCGCAAGATCAGACCATCGCAAGGTCGCCCGGCGTGTCATCGCGTCCGCTTGCACTTCTCTGCCCTGTCACCCAAACTGACTGACACGACGCCTTAGCGACGCCTAGTGACACCTTTGGGGGGATGCATGGGGACCGCCGGTTCAAGGAGTTTTTCGTTTGCGTTGATTTCAAGCATCGCCTTGGTGGCGCTGCTGCCGGGCCGAAGCGAGGCCTATACGCCGGATCAGCAGCAGGCCTGTACGCCTGACGCGTTCAGGCTCTGTAGCCCCGAGATTCCCGACGTCGATCGCATCACGGCCTGCATGATCAGGAACAAGGCGCAACTCTCGCCGGCCTGCCGCGTGTTCTTCCGTCCCGAGCCGCGCGAGGCGAGCGAGCGCGTGGAGCGGCGGCCTGCGAAGCGGAAAGTCTCCAAAACGCACAAGGCGAAGAAGCCGGCCCACTGACCTCATTCGCATCGCGCGCAGGCGAGGAGTCACCAGCTTGACGCGCGTCGTCGCGCAATCGTGCGCTTCGCGCGAAAATGCGCGATAGATCGTCCGGCCGCGATTTCAAGCCTGTCATGCGCGACAGACTGACGCCTTGTGACGCTGTCACGCGGCATCATCTGTGGGACTTGTGTGGTTTGCCAAATCTGTTCCGCCTGTGGAACGGATGGAGTGAGTGGGACGCGTGAGCGAATACTACAAGCAAGAGATCGATCGGCACTTCGCCTGGTTCGAAGCCAAGCTGCCGGAAAAGCCGGCGCGCTTCGTCGCGTGGCTGCGCAAGCCGTCGTCGCGCTATGTGCGGATTCCGCTCGCGATCCTCCTGATCATCGGCGGCATCTTCAGCTTCCTGCCGGTGCTCGGACTCTGGATGCTGCCGCTCGGACTCCTTTTGTTCGCGCAGGACGTCCCGTTCCTGCAGAAACCGACAGCGCAATTGCTCGGTTGGATCGAGCGCAAATGGATCGAGCGCGAGCGCGCGAAGGCCGCCGGAAAACGCTAGGCCCTGAGTCAAATCAAACGCTTAGCGCTTCCATTTGCGGTTGCGTCATAAGTTCGGTGTGACTCAAAAAGCAAAGCGCACCGGTAATCTTGGCCACTTTGCGGATTGCAAGAAATTTTTTCTTTCGCGAATCAGCGCGCTGATTCATTTTCGCCTCCTGGGGTCAATCTGGAGGCCAACGTATGAACGTGATTGTTTTCGCTTCGCGTAAGGGGGGCTCGGGAAAAAGTACCCTGGCTGCTCACCTCGCTGCGCAAGTGCACAAGGCAACGAAGCCCTGTCTGCTGATCGACGCCGATCCGCAGGGCTCGCTGACTCTTTGGCACAAGCTGCGCGGCACCAACGAGCCGGCGATCAAGACGGCGGTGAACTCGGTCAGCGGGATCATTGCCCAGGCCAAGCGTGAGGGCATCGAGTGGGTGTTCATCGACACGCCGCCGAACCTCTCGGCCGTGGTCGACGACTCCATCAAGAACGCCACGATGGTGATCATTCCGGCGCGGCCCGGCGTGTTCGACGTCAACGCTGTGCAGGAAACCATCCAGACCTGCCGCTCGATGCGCAAGCCCTATGCCGTGGTGATCAACGGCGCGCCCGCGCAGCGTGACGGCGCCGAAAGCCGCATCGTCGCGATCGCGCGCGAGGCGCTGGCGAAATTCCGCGCGCCGGTGTGGAGCGGCCAGATCACCAACCGCGCCGATCTTCTGATGGCGCTCGGCCAGGGTGAAGGCGCCCGCGAATATTATGCGGAAGGCCGCGCCGCCGCCGAGATCAATCGGCTGTGGGCCGCGATCGAGCGCTCGATCAAGGCGATCCGCGGCACGGCGTCGGCGTCCGGTACGATGCACAAGCAAGCGGCGTAACAACGCCGCTTACGTTCGAAATGGAAAGAACGCGCGGCACTCGCGCGTTTTTTGTCGATTGATGGAACGTCATTCCGGGGCGATGCGCAGCATCGAACCCGGAATCTCGATATTCCCCGATGCGCAATCGCGCACCTGCGGTTCTCGCTTCGCGAGCCCCGGAATGACAACCTCACGCCACCATCAGCAGATAGAATGCGATCACCGGCACCAGGGTCAGGATCACCGACCAGATGCCGACAGCCCATAAAATATCCTCGGTCGTAAAGCCCGGCTCGGCACCCGGCCTCACGGCAACAAAGCCATTCCTCGAATTCACGACGCCCCCGCGTTGGTCTTGGCAATGCAGAGGCTGATACGCGAGCGGATTTAAGATCCCGGTCGGAATTTCGCGGGCATTTGCGCGCGGGTGCTACTTCGGATTAACCACGGCATGGGCGGGCCGCGTTCGGCTGGGTGCCGTTCGCCTCAGCGCATTGCTCCGTCCCGGTCGCGGATCGCGCCGAGATGCTCGTTGATCCGGAATACGATCAGGATGAACTCGGCGGCGATGCGCGAGAACACGATGCCGACGAAGACGCTGGCGATCGACGCGAGCAGCTGGATGAAGCCGACGAACGGGCTGATCGCCATCGCGGTGAGGCTCCACAGGATGCCGGAGATCCCGAACAGCACGATGACCGCGATCACCAGCCAGTAGAACGTCTTGATGATCGTGGGCGTGATGAAACGGTCCCACTGAAACAGATCCTGGAAATCGAACATCATGGTTCTCCCGGCCAGCCGAAATATGATTCGCGTCGCGTTCATCCTACTGCGTCACCGCCGGCGCGATCACTTCGTCGTGGAAGCCTGCGCCGCAGGCGTCCATTGGGACGAGGCTATTCGCCGGGCCAATGGTTTGGGACGACGCCAAAGCGCCTCCGCGACCAGAGGGATCGATACCGCAGAAGCCCAATCGGTCTCGCCAAAGGCGAGCCCCCGGACCGGGCGCCGGCGGTCCAGGGGCGAGCTATGTGAGTGGGCCGGTTGTGATTGCCGCAAATAACGGCCACAATCGGGCTTCCCTCCGGCATATCCTCACCCAATGACCACGCTGACCTTCGAAGACTTCAAGCCCGGCCGCTTCGGCACGTTCGGCCCGCGCCATGTTTCACGCGAGGAAATCCTCGCCTTTGCCGCCGAATTCGACCCGCAGCCGATGCATCTCGACGAGGAGGCGGCGAAGAAATCCATGCTCCGCGGCCTGTCGGGCTCGGGCTGGCATCTCGGCTCGCTGATGATGCGGATGCTGTTCGACGGCTTCATCGGCCGCACCGCCTCGCTGGGCGCGCCCGGGGTCAACGAGATGCGCTGGGTGGCGCCGCTGCGTCCGGGCGACGATTTGACGCTGGATGTCGATGTCGTCGAAGCGCGCGTCTCGAAGAGCCGTCCCGAGACCGGCATCGTCACCTTCAAGGGCACGATCCGCAACGCGCGCGGCGAGATGTTGTGCGAGATGGAGGCGCCGATCATGATCAGCCGCCGCGACGCTGCGAGCGCATAGGAGAGGTCATGCGCTTTTTTGAAGATATCGAGATCGGCGCACGGCGCGAGTTCGGCTCCTTCACCTTCACGCCTGAGGACATCAAGCGCTTTGCCGCGCAGTTCGATCCGCAGCGCTTCCATCTCGACGAGGAGGAGGGGCGCAAGTCGCTGTTCGGCGGGCTCGCCGCATCGGGCTGGCATGTCGCCAGCGTCTGCATGAAGCTGCTCGTCGCCGACGGCAAGCGGCTCGCCGCGGAAGCCGCCGCGCGCGGCGAACAGGTCGCGGTCTGGGGGCCCTCGCCGGGCTTCCGCGAGCTGCGCTGGATCCGCCCGGTGCTGGCAGGCGATACCATCAGCTTCACCAACCAGGTCGAGACCAAGCGCACGTCCGAGAAGCGGCCCGAATGGGGCATCCTCCAGGCCCGCAACATCGGCGTCAATCAGCGCAATGAGGTGGTGTTCTCGTTCCTCGCCACCGCCTTCGTGCCGCGGCGGAATCCCGGTTCCTGATGTTGCCCGCACGCCTCTGATGTTGCCCGGACGCCATGGTTAGCAGGTGACTTCTGCCGCCGACGCAGTTGTGCGTTGCGTGGAACTCATTTTTTGCTAACGCATTCTGAACCTTTGTCCCTGCCTTATGGTTTGAGGGCACGGACATCTGGCAAGAATGACTGGGGATACCATGGCAGATCGCAGCGCGCTGAAACTCGTCGGCATCATCTTCGCGACGGTAACGGTTGTGGTGATGCTGGCCACCGGAATGGTCGTGAAGGGCTTTGCCGACGGCAATTATTCCTTCGAGACTACCGCGAGCATCGATCGCTGACTGACCGTCTGTAACTGCCGGCGCTCGAGGGAGCGCCTGGTGCACGCCATTGCGCCTTCCAATGTGACTCGTCGGCTGGCTGCGTCACACTTCTCCTGATCAACCCCGCTTAACGATTCCAGATCAGCACCATCACGACGGTCGCGGCTACCAGGATGCCGATGAACCGGATCATGATCGTGCGCTGAATCGCGGCCGCAAAGCGAAGCCGCCGCCCCCTGTTCAGGAGGCGGCGGCTGCCAATCCTAAAAAGGCGGATCCGGATCAGCTGTTGCGCAGGCCGTCGGCAGCGCGCTTCCACTGCGAGACGTTGTCGGCGATCATGCGCGTCGACTTCATCGCGGCCTGGCTGAGCTGGGCATAGCCGGAGATCTCGCGCTGGACGCGCTGGCCCTCGGCATGCAGCAGGTCACGCAGGCTCTCGAGCTCGCCGATCAGCTTCTCGATCTCGGCGAGCGAGGTGCCGGCGACGCGCTGGATCAGCGAGTTGACGTTGCTGACGGTGGCATCGGTGTTGGTGTCGGTCGGCGCGGTCTCCGGGCTCGCCACCGGCCGGCGCAGATAGGCGATATCGTTGCGCACGAAGTCGCGGATGCCGGCTTCGACTTCCGAGACGGCGGCGAGGTTGGTGTCGACCTCGGACGTCGTTTCGACTTCGGCTTCCTCGGTACGGTTGGTGGCGTTCATCGGCTTTCCCCTTGTTCGCAATGGCGAAGCGCGGCTTGTCCCCCGCACGACGAATTGATGAAGTTACGGACCTATCAGTGCCGCCGAATTTGACCGCATCTGGGCCAAGTTGCGGCAATGCCTGATCATTTAGCGCGATAGAGCTAACAGACCGTTCACCATGAGCGCTTGTAGCCGGCGCTGATGCTCTTGTTGGTCGCGCCTTGGGAGGTCTCGCCGACCGAGCCGGAGACGGTGACCCCGTCGAACAACTTCTGCTCGGCGCCGATCCGGCGCAGCCATCTGTCGTCGGAGGTCGATAGCGTCTGGCCTGCCGTGATGCTGGTGCCGGTGTCGTTAACGGACAGGCTCGCCGACTGATCGGTGTCGTAGCTGCGCGAGGGGTGGCTGATGATGCCCGGCACCGGGACCACGCCCTGCTGGATGAGGTTGTAGCCGTTCTGCAGCGTCAGCGAATATTGCTGCGACAGCGGCACCGACTTGCTCAGGGAGGTGCCGACCTTGCTCTGGTCGGCGGAGGGATCGACCCGCGCCTCGACCGAGGTCTTGTCCCAGATCGAGGCCACGCCGCCGGTCGAGATCGCGGCCCAGGCCGTGCCGCCGGACTGCGGCAGGCTGCCGCCATTGGCGAGCCGCTCCGACAATTGCTCCGACGTCGTCATCGTGCCTTGCCTCGCGACCGTCATGTCGGCGCCGATGCGGGTGTCGAGGAAAGGCGAGATCGACTGCTTAACCGACACCGCCGACGAGCCGTTGGCGTTGTTGTTGGTTGACCAGGATGGATCGTTGCCGGCGACGCTGGCGGGCCTCGCCGCACGCTTCGGCGCCAGTGTGGGCAGGCTGGTGGAATCGGTGTCGAGCTGGCTCCAGTCGAGCTTGCTCTCGTCGATGTCCTTCAGGATGTCGGCGTCATTGGCATTGGCAGCCGGCGGCTCCTGGTCGGCAGTAGCCTCGGCGTTATCGGCTGCGGTATCCTGGGCGGCGGGAGCGATCTGCCATGGCGGGGTTTGCGCGGCGGCCGACAGCGCCATCGCCAGGCCGAAGCCGGCCGCCAGCACCGGCAGCCTTACCCAGCCAAATCGTAATGTGAAAGTCATTCCCAGCCCGCAAATTCCAGAGCCGCAGCATGCGTTTGCCGTGGCGCAAAATTGTGGCATCGGCGCTCTGAAAGCAAGTGATCAACGCGTGATCGTCATGTCCGGGACAAACGCGCTGCGCGTTCGCGCGGCGCGTCCCGGGGCGCGGCCGTTCGGGGCTGGCAAAACAGGCCGCCGCTGCCGGGGCAGGGGCCCCGCACATGACGAAGGCGTGAAACCGAAAAGTCGTCAGACCGCGATGCGCGGCAGATGGATCGGGTAGCCGACGGTCTGCTCGACCAGGTCGAAACTGTCGACCAGCACGCGGAAGCTCGTCAGCTTGCCGGCCCTGAACTGCGCGAAATGCGCGATCCGGAGCGAGATCGGCTTGTTGGAGTCGAGAGCCGTCAGCGAATAGCGCAGCATCGAGGCTGCGGAATCCACGCCGAGCATGATCTGCTCCCGGTCGAAGCGGTGAACCCTGAGGTTCTCGCCGATCTGCCTGATCACCTCGAGCACCGCGGCCTTGCCGCGGCGCGCGCCGAAGAAGGAAAACAGGTCGATCGGCCCGTAGATGGACCATTCGACCTCGTCGTCGAGCAAGGGCTCGATATCTGCAAGCTGGCGTTCGTTGATCGCGCGATGCAATGCGCGCGAAAAACGCCAGAGACTATGCTCTGTCATTTTGGTCTTGTCCTGAAACTGGATTTTCAAACGCAAACGAATGGCAGGGGATCAGCGCCGACGCCTTGCCAGGTTGCTGCACATCGCTATTGCGGGCTGAAATAGTGCGGAACGGCAAAAACGCAAATGACTTTTTTTGCAATGCACAATTGCGCGGAATTTTACCGGAATGTGACCGCCGCCCTCTGGAACCCCGTTCCGATAGGATCGGAACGGGGTTCAAGATTCTGGTTCTGACGCGTTTTCTTGACACGAACCGGCATCCACCCGGCATCACGTGCGGGGCAGGCTTCGCTCGAAAACCCTGCGGGTCAGCGCATTTCAGCGGTCGCGCCGCCGCACCGGTTGCCGCTCGATCACGATCTCGGCGTCGCGGATCGCCACCACCGCGAACAGCAGCGCGCCGCCGATGCCGCCGATCGCGGCGCCGAGCGGCATGAAGGTGAAAAACACCAGCGTTCCGCTGTCGATACCCGAGGTTCTGGCCAATCCGATCCAGCTAAGCCCGGCTCCGATGCCGAAGGCGGCGCCGCCAAGGGCGCCCAGCGCCAGGCCAAGCACAGCGAGCAATGCGACTTTCATGATGATTTCAGCCCCGACCGCAACAAGCCCAGTCATAGGTCAGCGCCGGGCCGTCGAGGTTCAACGCCGGCGTTGCGAATTTGCGTGAGCGACGTCGTCATGACCGGTCAGCGCCGCTGCGACGTCGCGCTCCAGCACCTGCTGGACGAGGTCGAAGGTGTCGATGATCTCGCGGATCTCGGTGATCTTGCCGTCGCGCAGCGTGTAGAACACCGCGACGTCGAACTGCACCACGCGGGCGTTGTTGCGCTTGCGGAAGAACACGCGCAGCTGCGCGGCGACCCGGTCGCCCTGGGTTACCACGATCGGCGCCTCGTAGCGCATGTCGGAATAGCGCTCGTGGATCGTGGTCCACATCTGGCGCAGCGCCGCCTTGCCGCGGTGCTGGCCCATATGCGGAAGAATGTCGATCGGGGCGTTGGCGAGAAACGCGACGTCGTCGCTGCACCGATCGAGCGCGCCCTCGATGCCGCCGGCATAGTAGACGTCGAGGAAGTTCAAGACGCGCTGCCGGTTCAAATCCTCGCCCATGCTCGACTCCGCCGGTCCGACTCGCTCTGGCCCGGCATTGTGAACCGGAGCATTCCACAATCAAACAACATGTTTGACGCGCGAGACGCGATTAGGTTCGGCAACCAGCGCGTGCATTTTGGCACAAAATGCAGGCGGCGCGCCGGTTCGCACATTGCGTCGACGGCGGCCGTCGTGCAGGCCGCGGTTTATTCCGCGCCCACGCCACCTAAAACTTCGCGCCCGCGGCCTTGCCGCAGCACGGCCGGCCCGTATGCTTCGCGGCGGAAGGCGGCCGGACAGAGCCGCCCCGATGGGGAGAGACCAATGAGGCGCATCACCCACTTCTTCGCCGCGATCCTGTCGCTGCTGGCATGCCCGGCGATGCCGCCCGCCTTCGCACACACGCCGCAGCAGCCTGCCCACCAGCTCTACAACGAAGGCGACCTCAAGCTCGAGAGCGGCGAGGCGATCAAGGATTTCTCGATCTCCTACGTCACCCACGGCACGCTGAACGCGAAGAAGTCGAATGCCATCCTGATGGTGACCGCGATCTCGGGCAATCATCACCGGCTCGATTTCATGATCGGCCCCGGCAAGGCACTCGACCCCGACAAGTACTTCATCGTCTGCACCGACGCGATCGGCAATGGGCTGACCACGTCGCCGAGCAATTCGAAGGTGCAGCCGCGGATGCAGTTCCCGAAATTCGCGATCCGCGACATGGTGGAATCCCAGTACCGGCTGATGAAGGAGAAGCTCGGCATCGACCATGTCGTCGCCGTGGTCGGCCCCTCGATGGGCGGCATGCAGGCGCTGCAATGGGGCGTCAGCCATCCGGACTTCATGGACGCGCTGGTTGCGATGGTGCCGCTCGCGAAGACGCCGGCCTGGTCGGTCGCGGTGATGGAGGCCTCGCGCAAGGCGATCATGAACGATCCGGCGTGGAAGGACGGGAATTACGAGGCGCCGCCGGAGAAAGGCCTCAAGCTGTTCCGCGATATCGTCGCGCTGCTCGCGGCGCGCACGCCCGACATGTATGCAGCGCAGTTCAAGTCCGGCCCCGACGTGCTGCCCTGGATGGCCGAGCAGGAGACCGCGCTGTGGAAACTGTTCGACGCCAACGACTGGATCTACCAGAGCTGGGCCTATGACCGGCATGATGTCGGCACCACGGCCGGGTTCGGCGGCGACACCGCGAAGGCGCTGGGCTCGATCAAGGCGAAGACGCTGATCCTCACCGGCACCAAGGACCTGCTCAATCCCGAATTCGAGCCGAACCAGATGGGCCAGAACATCGCAGGCGTGACCATCAAGACTATCAGCCCGGGCACCGTGACCGGCCACGCCTCGGCCGGCGGCTTCTTCCCGGCGGATGTCGAGTTTCTCAACCGCGAAACCGGCGTGTTCCTCGACGGCGTGACCGACGGCGGCAAGAAACTGAACTGATCGGCTGAACCGGCCGCGCCTCGCAGACGTGCGGCGGCAGCTGTCCGCGAGTTAATGAAACCTCCGCCCGCGCGCCCGGTTGGTTCGGCGTGGGCGACGCATCCGCGATCAGGAGTTCCTTATGAGAAACACCATGCCGCTTGCCGTCGCCGCCCTGGTTGTCCCCAAATAGATCATGCGAGCGCGCACCGCGCGACGGTGAGCCGGCGCCGACGCCGGCCAAGAGGCCTTGAGCTCCTCCGGGGCCGGCCGGTGAAATCGCGCCGGCTCGCTGTCGCGGTGCGTTCGATGACAGCTAATCCAACGACGCCGCCTTGCCGGCGGGGGGGTCGATGGTGAACCGCTTCTTCTTCCCGGAACCGGCGGTGCCGCTTCGCCGTTGATGCGGCAGCATTGCATTGGAGCCGCATCATGAAATCGATTGTTCTCGCGTCCGTTATTGCCGTCAGCGCGCTCGTCGCGGCGTCGCCGGCCGACGCCAAGGGCTGCATCAAGGGCGCGATCGTCGGCGGCGTCGCCGGTCATTATGCCGGCCATCACGGCATGCTCGGCGCCGCCGCCGGTTGCCTCTACGGCCGCCATCACGCCAAGGAGCAGGCGCGGCAGCGCCAGCAGCAACAGGCACAGCCGTCGCAGCAGGAGAAGCTGTGAAGCCACATCTCCTGGAACGTGAAGTCTCGTTCCGGGAACGCCGTCCACACCGGCTGCGTTGTCTCCGTGCGTAACGGAGACGATGATGACGAAACCTAAGACAAAGACCATCCAGCCCGTTCCGGACGACAACAAGAGCCACAAGGGCCCCGGCAGCACCCCCAGCGTTCCCATCGACACCACCAAGGGCCATCGCGACGACGAGAAGCACAACATCCGCGAGCAGGCCGCGCACGGCAATCTGACCCAGAACACCAGCAACAAGCGGTCGGGGTAGGGTGATGTCGTCCTGGCGAAAGCCAGGACCCATAACCACCCAATTCGGTAATGTGCGGGATGCCGGCCCCAATGTCGCGCAGCAATTGAGATTTGGGATAATGGGTCCTGGCTTTCGCCAGGACGACGATGAAAATCCGATTCTCTCCTAGGCCACCGACACGATCGGGGGTTTTGCCAACAGCGCCGCTCTGCGGTCATGAACCAGATTTTCCAGGCGGTGGGCCACGACGTTCAGCGTCGCGGGGTCGACCGCATTTTCATCGCCCGCCTCGGCCTTGAGGCGTTCGCCCTTCAGGATATTGTCTATCTCATCCTCGATGGCCGAAAGTTCGCTCTCGAAGCTGACCGTGCGGATCCGGCGCGCAAGGCCGTAAAGGGTGTCGAGGGGCCCCTCGCGGAATTGGGGCTGGCCGATGCCCAAGAACTTCCATGCGGCAGCAAGGACGGAAGCAATGCCTCCAAGGATCATCGGGCCCAGATAGATGTAGTTGCTGTACTCATCGAGGAAACTCTGTGTCGTGCCGTTGTACACGGCCAGAGCTCCAGGATGAACGGGAAGGTAGGCGTCCGCGTCGGTGCTGGGAGACGTGATCTGGGCGAACAGAGGATTCTCCCGCAGCAGTTCCCTCCGCACCTTCAGGATGCTCTGGGTCAGATTCGTCGCAACGTCGGTGCTGAGGCTCTTTTGCGCGACAAGATAGAGCGACGTCCGCAGTGTCGTCACATCGTCATCGGGGACAGGAGGCGATCCGCGCAGGGTGCCCTTGGGCACGTCGAAGCTCTCATAGGCGCGATTGCCGTCAGCAATGGCCGCGGCCGCGTCGATCGGGATCAGCACCGGGGTGGCTTTGGTACCTTGCGGGAAAAAGCCCTTCACCAGCGCAATGTATTTCCCGGTCAGGGGGATGACGACAAGCAAGGCGTTGACCTGCTTTGACTGAACGGCTTTCCGGGCATCGGGCAAGCTGAGGTTCCTGAAAACCGTCTTGTTGCGGGCAAGGTCGTAGGCATTATTCAACACATCGACGATTTTGGCGTTTGCATCGCCTCCGAGCACGCCCACGGTCTGACCCTTGAGCTTGCTGATGCTGTCGATGGATGAACCGGGGGGAGCGATCAGAAGTACGGTCATGTGCGACAGCACGACAATGGCCTGCGCCTTGGACACGTCGCCGACGTCGCCGCGAACGGCAGCGAGATCGACAGCTCCCGCAGCGAACTGCTTGCCCGATTCCACGGCTGTTCCGGTGTCGATGACCTTCAACCGCACCGAAGCGCCGTCTGAGACAAGCTGATTGGCGATCGCCGACATCGCGCTGGCTGCTTCTCCGTCGATCGAGCCGACCGCCACCGTTAGCGTGACCGGACGACTGTACCAACGATATCCATAGAGCCCGGCTGCCGTGCAGAGCAGGACCACGCCAGCCAGCGAAATAACACGGAGCCAGAGCGGCATTCTGACCGAAATCATGACGACTTCCCCGATCCCGGAACAACTGCGATTTTAAAATCTATCGGGCAGGGGGTGTCGATGATTGATACAGGTCAAGGGAGCTTTGGCCAAACGGCGCCCCGGGGACGCGACGAGTGAGCCGTCGTGACCCCCATCACGTCTCGGGTGGAAGCGCACAGCTGGATTGGCGGCATCGGATCATCCGATTGCCTGAACCAAAAGACCGCTGCCATGACGCTATTGCCGGCCAACGGTCGCGCTGCAGCTCGTAACGATGATGATCGGGATGTCGCTGCTGGCGGTCGCGGTGGTCAGTGTGGGCTGAGCTTGCGCTTCGCCGCCGATCGGCCTTATCTGCGCGCATGCAGATCAGGGACGAACGCGATGAAGACGCCGTCGCGATCAGCCGCATCACGGCGGCGGCATTCGCGGAGGCGCCGCACAGCAGCGGTACCGAAGCCCGCATCGTCGAGGCGCTGCGCGCAGCCGGCGCGTTGACAATCTCGCTGGTGGCCGTATCCGATGATGGCCACATCATCGGTCATGTCGCCTTCTCGCCGGTGCAGATCAATGGCGCATCAGGACGCTGGCACGGCCTCGGCCCGGTCTCGGTCGCACCGGATATGCAACGCCAGGGTATCGGCGGTGCGCTGATCCGCGCGGGATTGGCCCGCCTCGCGGCCCTGAACGCCGACGGCTGCGTCCTGCTCGGCGATCCCGCCTACTACCGCCGCTTCGGCTTCGTCAGTGATCCCGCGCTGACCTATGGTGGTGAGGCGAGCCTGTATTTTCAGCGGCTGGTGTTGAAGGGCAAGGCGCCCGAGGGGGATGTGAGCTACCATTCGGCGTTCGATGTCGTGTGATCGAGGAGAGGCTGAAGATGAAGCTGTCTATGGCAGCGTCATCTCCTCGATCCGCGCCGGCACCGCGCGAAAATCGCTGAACCGCGCCCAGTTCGGCCGTATCCGCACATAGCCGATGTTCGGCCATGTCTCGCGCTCCGGCCCGTCGGGCCACGCCGCGAAATACACCTGCTTGCAGGCGGTGAGCTCCGCGCCGCTCGGGAAGTCCGCGGCGCCCTCGACCTGTGCGGTCTGCTCGGCGTCCCAACCGATCACCAGCGCCGCGCGCGGATCGCCGCGGAGGTTCTGGTATTTGCGCGAGGTGGTCAGCGTGTCGAAGATGATCTCAAGATTGTCGCTGACCGCGATGCCGACGACCGCCGCCTGGGGCGCGCCGTCGTGAACCGTGCTGACCACAGCGAGCCGATGCATCCGCAGGAAGGCGAGAAGCTCGGCGCGCGTCATGATCTACCTCTTCTTCCACCCGCCCCGTTTCCCTGGCGCGCCGCCGCTGCTCCTCGGCGACGGCCCGAACTCCGGCCCCGACTGCCGTGAGTCGGTCGGCTGGATGATGCGGCTCGTGGTGCCGAACGGCTTTGCGGGCAGTGCACCGCTTGGGCGGAAGGGCAGCGATTCCGGGCCGTGCATTTCGTCGAGGTCGGGCTTGTGCACGCGCGAGCCGGACTTGCCGCCGCGGCTTGCCTTGAGCGAGGTCTGCGCCGACTTGTTCTTCAATGCGCTGACCGGCAGGTTGGCGGCATCGCCGTATTTTCGGGTGCCGGCATAGGCGCCGGCCTGTTTCTGCACGTTGCGCTGCTTGGCGGTGGGATCGTCGACCACGGCCATCTCGGTGGCGCGCAGCCGTTTGACCTCGTCGCGCAGGCGGGCCGCTTCCTCGAAGTTCAGGTCGGCCGCGGCCTCGCGCATCCGCGTTTCGAGGTCGCTCAGCACGGCCTCGAAATTATGCCCGATCGAGATCACGTCGTCCGCCATGCCGCCGTCGCCGATCTCGACCAGCACATGGTCGCGCTCATAGACGGAGTTGAGGATGTCGCCGATCGACTTCTTCACGCTCTCCGGCGTGATGCCGTTGGCCTCGTTGTACTCGACCTGCTTCTCGCGGCGGCGCGTGGTCTCGGCCATCGCGCGCTCCATCGAGCCGGTCATGCTGTCGGCATAGAGGATCACCTTGCCGTCGACGTTGCGCGCGGCGCGGCCGATGGTCTGGATCAGCGAGGTCTCGCTACGCAGAAAGCCTTCCTTGTCGGCGTCGAGGATCGCGACCAGCGCGCATTCGGGAATGTCGAGGCCCTCGCGCAACAGGTTGATGCCGACCAGCGCGTCGAACGCGCCGAGCCTGAGGTCCCGGATGATCTCGATGCGCTCGATCGTGTCGATATCCGAGTGCATGTAGCGGACGCGGATGCCCTGCTCGTGCAGATATTCGGTGAGGTCCTCCGCCATGCGCTTGGTGAGCACCGTGATCAGCGAGCGATAGCCGGCCGCCGCGGTGGCGCGCACCTCGCCGACGAGATCGTCGACCTGGGTGCGGGCAGGGCGGATGTCCACGGGAGGATCGATCAGGCCGGTCGGACGGATCACCTGCTCGACGAACACGCCGCCGCTTTCGTTCAGCTCCCAGCCGCTCGGCGTCGCCGACACCGCCACCGTCTGCGGCCGCATCATGTCCCACTCCTCGAAGCGGAGCGGGCGGTTGTCCATGCAGGAGGGCAGGCGGAAGCCGTATTCGGCGAGCGTCGCCTTGCGGCGGAAGTCGCCGCGGAACATGGCGCCGATCTGCGGCACGGTGACGTGGCTCTCGTCGGCGAAGATCAGCGCGTTGTCCGGCACATATTCGAACAGCGTCGGCGGCGGCTCGCCGGGGCGGCGGCCGGTGAGGTAACGCGAATAGTTCTCGATGCCGGCGCAGCTTCCGGTCGCCTCCATCATCTCGAGATCGAAGGTGGTGCGCTGCTCGAGGCGCTGCGCCTCCAGCAGGCGTCCCTGGTCGTTGAGCTGGTCGAGCCGCTGCTTCAGCTCCGATTTGATCGACTTGATCGCCTGCACCAGCGTCGGGCGCGGCGTCACATAGTGCGAATTGGCGTACATCTTGATGAATTCGAGCTCGTCCTGCTTGTGGCCGGTGAGCGGATCGAACTCCTCGATGGTCTCGATGGTGTCGCCGAACAGGTTCACGCGCCAGGCGCGGTCCTCATAGTGCGCCGGGAAGATGTCGATGACGTCGCCGCGGACGCGGAAGGTGCCGCGGGTGAACTCGGCCTGGGTGCGCTTGTATTGCAGCGCGACCAGGTCGGCGATCAATTGCCGCTGGTCGATGCGCTCGCCCTTCTTCAGCGCGAAGGTCATCGCGGTGTAGGTCTCGACCGAGCCGATACCGTAGATGCAGGACACCGAGGCGACGATGATGACGTCGTCGCGCTCGAGCAGCGCGCGCGTCGCCGAGTGGCGCATGCGGTCGATCTGCTCGTTGATCGAGGAATCCTTCTCGATATAGGTGTCGGTGCGCGGGACGTAGGCTTCCGGCTGGTAGTAGTCGTAATAGCTGACGAAATACTCGACGGCGTTGTCGGGGAAGAAGTTCTTGAACTCGCCATAGAGCTGGGCAGCCAGCGTCTTGTTCGGCGCCAGGATCAGCGCCGGGCGCTGCGTCGCCTCGATCACCTTGGCCATGGTGTAGGTCTTGCCCGAGCCGGTGACGCCGAGCAGCACCTGGGTGCGGTCGTTGCGGTCGATGCCCTCGACCAGTTCGGCGATCGCGGTCGGCTGGTCGCCCTTCGGCTGGTAGTCGGACTTGATCTCGAAGCGCACGCCGCCTTCGGATTTCTCCGGGCGCGGCGGGCGGTGCGGGGTCCACACCCGCATCGAGCCGTCGTCCTTGCGGAATTCCGGACGGCCGTCGCGGATCAGGTTCTCCAGCGCGTCGGCGGTCGCCTTGACTCCGAGCGCCTCCATCTTGCTGCGCGGCGGCCGCGCCAGGGCCTCCTCGTCGTCCTCGGCGGTCGGCAGGCCGAGCTGCCGTGCCAGTTCCGGATCGAGCGTCGGGATGGTGGCCGAGGTGCCGTAATTGGCCTGCGGGGCCTCGCCGAGGCCCGAAGTATCGCGCCTGGCGACGCCCTCGCTGGTCTCGCGCGTCGACGCCCGCGCGCGATGCGCGGCGGCCTCGCCGCCGGCGCGGCGGTCCCAGGAATTGTCCGGCGGCGGCTGCAGGCCGGTGCCCGAGCCCATGCCGGCATCGCCGCGGTTGATCGCCGGATTGAGCAACTCGGCAAGCGCGGGCCCGATCGGGAGGACCTCGGGCCGATGTGCTTTGGATTTGGGGGTTTTGCCGGGCTTTTTCGGAGTGTTCGGTGTCTTCGCCATGCCCCGAATATGGGACGAGTCCGGCAGCGAGAAAAGGGCAAACGGCGGCCGGATAGCTGTACGGGCGAGGCTGCTGACAGCAGGGTGTCAGCAGGCGGCGCCGTCGCGGAGTTAGGCGCGGGGCAGGTCGACGATGTCGAGATGGATCCCGCCGCAGCCGTCGCAGCGCATGGTCCAGTATTCGGCGGCGCGGCCGGGAATCACGCGCAGCAGCGAGAGCCGAGCGGCGCATTCCGGGCAACTGGTGCGGGCCTGGGCCGGCCAGACCGGATCCGGCTCGCATTGCGGGACGGCGGCAACCACGACGTTGCCGGTCACGCCGACGCTTCGGCCGCCGGCATTGTCATGCCATAGCGTTGCGGGAACCGGTCGATAGCCCGCTTCGCGTCGGCGATCGCCGCATCCGGATCGGACCACGCAAAGCCGATGTCGAGCATCGGAAACAGCATGCCATCGATGACGACCGGCCTTTGATCGACCCGTTGAACCCTGGCGTGCCATTGCCCCTTCCCCACTTCGAACGACTTGATCTCAAAACCGCTGTAAATCATGTGCGACCTCGAAATGCCCTTTTTCATAGGAAGCACGGGCGCGCTGCGCTAAATGTGAAGCAGTTCACAACTCGCCGGGTTTATTTCCGCGCAGCAAAGGAACCCGGAGGCTGACGCGTTTTCTGCGCGCGCGAACCGGCCTCCACTTCGCACGACAACGCTCTAGCCGCGGCCGGCGATGTGGTCGGCGAGCACGGCGGCGTCGTCGCCGACGCCTGACAGGAACGAGGATTTCATCTTCGACAGCCACTGCAGGCCGAGGAAATAGAGGCCCGGCACGTCGGAGACGCCATGGCGGTGTCGCGGCGCCCCGTCGGCATCCAGCACCGGTATGTCGATCCAGTTCAGATCGAGGCCGTAGCCGGTGGCCCAGATCACGCTCCTGATCCGCGCGGCACGCAGGTCGATCGCATCGAGCGGCGCGGTGAGGCACGGCGGATCGGGCAAACGGAGGCGCGCCAGGGGATCTTCGGGATGATCGAGGCGGCGCGCCGCGACGAAGTCGTCGACGATCCCGAGGAAGGTCGCGTAATAGGCGTCGCCATTGGCGATGTTGGCGGCGAGGTCGGGCGCGATCTCGAGCACGCCGTCGCGCGCCGCCGTCACGCGGCCAAGCAAGGTCACGCCGCCGGCGGCGAAACGGCGGAAATCGACGGTGTGGCCGCCATGGGCGCCGGAAATCACCGGCAGCAGCCGCGACGGGCCGCGCTGCTCGACCGGCGTCCGGTCGATGCCCATCTCGGCCAGCCACCAGATCAGGTCGCGGCCGCGATAGCGGCGCGGCAGGCGGTTGTGACGCCCGACCGAGAGGAAGACATCGCGGCCGGCGCGCATCAGCTCTTCGGCGATCTGCGCACCCGAGGCGCCGGCACCGACCACCAGCATCGCGCCGTCAGGCAATTGCGCGGGATTCCTGTAGCCGGCGGCATCCACCTGAAACAGGCCGGGTTGATCGCGCAGCAGGTCGGGCCGCAGCGGCCGTTGATAGGGGCCGGTGGCGATGACGACGTTGCGGGCGGCGATGCTGCCGCCGGCAAATTCGGCGAGGAAGCCGCCGGCATCGCGGCGCAGCCTGGTGACCGCGACGCCGCAGCGGATCGGCGGCGCGACGAACGCGGCGTAGTCCTCGATGAAGGCGATGATGGCAGCGGTGCCCGAGAAGCCGTCGGGATCGCTGTGCGGAAACGCAAATTCCGGCAGCCGCACCGACCAGTTCGGAAACTGGAACATGAGGCCGTCCCAGCGTTCGCTGCGCCAGCGCTCGGCGATGCGGCCTCGCTCCAGCACCAGATGGGCGATGCCGCGCTGCTTCAGCCGGTGGCTCATGGTGAGCCCGGCCTGGCCGCCGCCGATCACCAGCGTATCGATGGTCTCGTCAGGCACTGCGCGTTCCCTTGCGGCGGGCGGCGGGCTCCGCCGCGGCGCGGATGATCCAGCGCCGGAACGCGGCGAAATCGCGCTGCTCGGCGTGGAAGCCGCGATAGACCAGATACCAGCGCATGCCCTTGGGCACGCTGAGCGCAAACGGCGCCACCAGCCGGCCGGCGGCGAGATCGTCGTCGATATAGGGCCGGATGCCCATCGCGATGCCGAGCCCGTCGCTGGCTGCCTGCAGCGCCTGGCCGTAGAATTGGAATTCCGGCCCGCGCGCGGTCAGGCGCGGCACGCCCGCGGCCTTCAGCCAGGACGGCCAGTCGTCGGGCGAATGCGCGACGCGGATCAGGCTCGGGCCCTTGAGGTCGGCGGGGCGCTTCAAGGTGTTGGCGAGCCGCGCCGTGCACACCGGCATCAGATCGGCGGCGAACAGCGGCTCGGCGACGAGGCCCGGCCACTGGCCGTCGCCGAGCTGGATGCCGCAGCTCCAGTCGTCGGCGAACGGCACGGCCATGCCGCCGGTCGTGATCCGTACCTCGATGTCGGGCTCCGCTTTGCGGAACTCGGCGAGGTGCGGGATCATCCATTTCAGCGCAAAGGTCGGTCCGACTCCGACGGTCAGCACCCGCGCGCTGGCGGACGCCGTGACCTGCGCGGTGAGGCTCGCCAGCGCGTCGAAGATCGGCGTCAGCCCGCCCTGATAGGCGCGCCCGGCCGGCGTGGTGACGAGGCGGTTGGCCTTGCGCTCGAACAGCGCGACGCCGAGCCGCTCCTCCAAAAGGTGCACCATTCGGCTGATCGCGGCGGCCGAGACGTTGAGCTCGCTGCCCGCCGCCGCGAAGCTGCCGGTCCGCGCCGCGGCTTCGAACGCCTTGATGCCGTTGAGAAAGAGCAGCCGTCGCATGAACCCTCAGGAAAACTGATGCAAGGGCAAGATAACTCGGTTTGCGGCGAGAGGCCAAGCGGCGCAGAAATACCGGCAGAGACATTGCATGAGTCCCTCCCGATCGCAGCACCTGGTGCGATCGCGCAACGACGGGAGACGTTCAATGAGCGAGACCACCGATGCCCTGGTGCTCGATCTTGTCGAGTGGGTCGCCCGCGAGCCGCGGCACTATGCCGAGGTGCTCGAGGTCTGGCGCACCTCGTGCCCGCGGCTGACGATCTGGGAGGACGCCGTCGACCGCGGCTATGTCGCGCGCCGACCCTCGGTCGAGGGCATGCGGGTGATGGTGACGGAGAGCGGCGCGAGCTTTTTGCGCGCGCATGGGCGGCTGCAGTGAACCTGAGCGCGGCGATCACCGACCTCTCCCCATTGGGGAGAGGTGGACCGATCGAGCGGCTAGAATTGCCAATCTCCACCGTCAGTGTTCGAGCCTTGGCCGGATGATCTCGACCATCCGGTCGGCTGACGTCCCCGGCGGAAAGAAGCCGAGATAATTGCCTTCGCGGTCCATCAAATAGATGTAGGCGGTGTGATCGACGGTGTAGTCGGCGCCGTCCTTCAGCGGCACCCGCGCGAAATAGACCTTGTAGGCATCGGCGACCTTGCGGATCGCATCAAGATTGCCGGTCAGCCCGATCAGGCGCGGGTGAAACATCGGCACGTAGTCTGCGAGATGCGCAGAGGTGTCGCGCTCGGGATCGACGGTGATGAAGATCGGTTGCACCTGGTCGTCGTCGCGGCCGAGCTTGTCGAGCACAAGCCCGATCGCCTGCAGATCGGTCGGGCAGACGTCGGGGCAGGTGGTGAAGCCGAAATAAACCAGCATCAGCCTGCCGCGGAACTCTTTGTCGGTTCGCTGATGGCCGGCCTGATCGGTCAGCGCGAACGGGCCGCCGACCGGCTCCCTGTTCCACATCAGGATGTCCATGATCTCGGCGGCCGAGCGCGCCGATTGCGGCGGCGCATCGGCGGCCAGCACCGGCGCCAGCGTCAGCCACAGGCCGGTGCCGGCGCTCGCCAGGCCCGCGCCAGCGAAGGCAATGCCGCGCAGGATCGGCGCGATCATATGCCGAAGGAGAGGCGGCTGCCCGTCGTCGTGACCAGCACCTTGTCGCCCATCTGGGCGGTAGCCTCCTGCACGAAGTTGAGCCCGGAGCAATGCATCGGGATCAGCACGTCGGGGTCGAGCTTCCTGATCTCGGCGACGACCTCGGTGAGGTAGTCCTTCGGCGCCGGCCCGAGATGGAAGCCGCCGACGATGGCGTGCACCTTCTGGATGCCGGAGACCTCCTGCGCCTGCTTCACCGAATTGACGATGCCGACATGGCCGCAGGACGAGATCACGACGAGGCCGAAGTCCCGCACGTTGAAGCAGGTGGCGTGCTCATGGATGTGTTCGTCGGGCACGATCTTGCCGTCCATCTCGGCCGGCAGATAGTGGCTGGCGTTGCAGCCGAGCCCGTCCTTGATGCCGAACTCGACCCAGGTCTGCGGCAGCACGCGCTCGATGCTGCGGCGGGTGATCTTGCCGGTGGTGAAGGCATGGCCCGCGATCACGGTCGGGGTCTCGCACAGCACCGTGGTGACGCGCTGCGCCGCGAGCTGGCGGCGGTCGAGCGTGCCGAAATCGCTGAACTGGCCCTTGGTCGGCGTCGCGCTGACGCGGTGGCAGAAATTGTCCTCGCCGCCGGCATAGAGCTTCACGTCGGCCGGCAGCTTGTCGCGGAATTTGTCGAGGAAGCCGTTGAGGCCGCCGAAATGGTCGTAGTGGCCGTGGCTCACGATCAGCGCGTCGAGCTTCGCCGGGTCGACGCCGACCAGCGCCATGTTGTTGAGCAGGACTTCCGGCGTGTAGCCGTAGTCGAGCATCAGCGTGCGCTGCGCGCCCTTGGCCTCCGACTCCAGCCACAGCGACAGGCCCCATTCATTGTGCAGCGACTTCTGGTAGTCGGCGGAGCGCGGCGGCGACGCGATGGTGACGCCGCCCGCCTGCTTCGGCTTGAAGAACAAATCGAAGCTGGAATCGACCAGCACGCGGATCGAGAGCTTGTCGACGGTCGGCACCTCGATCGGTGCGGCGCTGGCGATCTCGACGCAGGAGAAGGCGCCCGCGGCCGCGGCGCCGGCAATCGCTGCCGAGCCCTTGAGGAAATCACGCCTTGCCAAATCATGTGTCATTGCAATCTCCTGTGTTCTGAAAAATCTTCAATACCAAACGCCCCGAGCCTAGGAGCAATTACGGCGCGGCTCAATCGGTCGTTTGCGCCGTTTGCAGATCACATTCGCGCGCGGTGCATTGCGCACGGCATTGACTTGGGTGCGGTTATGCGCCCAACTCCATGCATTCGCATCTTTCTCGCCGATGCACATCGGCAGTCCCTGGCAATGCAGGATCACGCCCATGATCGATCTCCACTACTGGTCCACGCCGAACGGTCACAAGATAACGATGTTCCTTGAGGAGACCGGATTGGAGTACAAGATTTTTCCGGTGAACATCGGCAAAGGCGATCAGTTCAAGCCGGACTTTTTGCAGATCGCGCCGAACAACCGCATCCCCGCAATTCTCGATCACGCGCCGAAGGGCGGCGGCAAGCCGCTCTCGCTGTTCGAGTCCGGCGCGATCCTGCTCTATCTCGCCGAGAAGACCGGACAATTCCTGCCAGCCGATATCCATGGCCGCTATGACGCGATCCAGTGGACATTCTGGCAGATGGGCGGGCTCGGGCCGATGGCCGGACAGAACCATCACTTCCGCAACTACGCCGTCGAGAAGCTGCCTTACGCGATCGACCGTTACGTCAATGAGACCAACCGGCTCTACGGCGTGCTCAACAAGCGGCTGGCCGACCGCGAATTCATCGCCGGTGACTACTCGATCGCCGACATGGCGAGCTATCCCTGGGTCGTGCCCTACAAGAACCAGGGCCAGGAGATCGACGATTTCCCGCATCTGAAGCGCTGGCTGGAGACGATCGGCAAGCGTCCGGCGACCGAGCGCGCCTATGCCAGGGCGAAGGAGGTCAATCCGAATTTCGGCCAGCCTGCGATCCGCACCGAGGAAGAGCGCAAGCTCTTGTTTGGGCAGACCGCGGCAGTGGTGCGGTAGGGCACGACTGTCCGACATCTCGCCGACGTCATGGCCGGGCTTGACCCGGCCATGACGTCTTGGGGCGCGGGAAGTCGTGAACGGGCATGACGAACTGATCGATTGACGCTACGCCCCGACATATTTCGCCGGCCGCCGTTCCTTCCACGCCGCAAGCCCCTCGGCGAGATCGCGGCTCGGCACCAGCGCGGCGAACTGCTCGCTCTCGACCAAAAGGCCCTCGGCGATGGGCATGTTGAGCCCGCGCGTCACCGCGGTGATTGTGCCGGCGACGGATCCGGGCGAATGCCTGGTGATGCGGCCGGCGAGTTCGCGCGCGGCGGTCAGCAATTGATCGTGCGGCACGATCTGGTTGATCAGCCCGATCTCGCGCGCATGCTCGGGCGGGAACGGATCGCCCGCCAATAACAGTTCGAGCCCGCGCTTGCGTCCCGCCAGCCGCGGCAGCCGCTGCGTGCCGCCGAAGGTCGGGGGCATGCCGAGCTTGATCTCGGGCTTTGCAAATTGCGCGCGGTCGCTGGCGATTGCGAGGTGCACGGCTTCGGTGATCTCGCAGCCGCCGCCGAAGGCGAGCCCGTTGACCGCGGCGATGATCGGTTTCTTGAACGCCTCGAGCCGTGCGGTCATGGCCTGTCCCCGGCGGACGAAATCGCGCACAGCGACGGCTGCGCCCTGCTTGACGCTCTCGGAAAACTCCTTGATGTCGGCGCCGGCCGAGAAGGCGCGCGCGCCGGCGCCGGTCAGGATCACCGCGCGCACGTCAGCGTCGCCCTCGATGCGGTCGAGTGCCGCCATCAACTGATCGATCAGCGCGTAGTTCAGCGCGTTGAGCTGCTCCGGACGGTTCAATGTGATCAGGGCGATCCCGTCGGTAATCTCGAGCAGGATGGGTTCGGGCATGTTGCGCTCTCCGGCATGGCTGTTTGGTGTCAGCGCCGAATGTAGGGCCAGCTGCAATTTGTGTATATTCACTGGTTAGTATACATACGCAGAATGCCCAGACCCTCCGAGCCCACCCGCGAGCGCATCGTCCAGGCGGCGAGCGCGCTGTTCTACAATGAAGGCATCAGGCGCGTCAGCGTCGACGAGGTCGCCGCCAAGGCCGGCCTGACCAAGCGCACGCTGTATTATCACTTCAAGAGCAAGGACGATCTCGTCGCCGCCTATCTCGCCGCGCGCGATCAGCCCAATCTCGCGCTGTTCCGAAAGTGGTTCGCGGAGGCCGAGGGCGGCCTGGCGGCTAAGGTCGAGGCGATCTTCAAGAACCTTGCGCGCTCGGCGCGGCATCCGAAATGGAAAGGCTGCGGCTTCCTGCGCACCTCCGCCGAGCTCGCCAACATGCCCGGGCATCCCGCGATCCGGATCGGCGCCGCGCACAAGAAGAAGTTCGAGGACTGGCTGCGCACGGCCTTCGCGGACGAGGGGATCGCCGATCCGCGCAGGCTGGCGCGGCAGATCCTGCTGTTGCTGGACGGATCATTCGCCGTGGTGCTGCTGCACCGCGACGCGAGCTATATGGAAACCGCCGGCGAGGCTGCGCTCACGTTGATCGAGACGGCGCTGGCGAAGCCGGCGCGCAAACGGGGTTAGAGCTCATGGAGGCCCGTCCGCTATTGGCCCACTCCGCTTCCGGAAGCGGATTTCGGTAAACCGATCTGCAATATCGAAAGGCCGGAGAGGACTGCGTTGGGCGGCATGGACGCCGCCCAACACGATCATGAGTCTCACTTTGCCATTGCCGTCCTGGCGGCCTCGATTTTCGCCTTCACGGAATCGAGGTTGAAGCTCGCGCCCTTCTGCATCGGCGGAAACTCGATTGCGGTCATGGCCAGCTTCTCGACCTCCTGCTGAACGAACACGAAGCGCCAGAATTCATATTTGAACCAGTCGAAGTATTGTTGCGCGCCGTATTTGGTCCCGCTATCGGGCCAGCCCGTCCGCTCGAACGGATCCAGGCGAAGGTTGGTCAGGTAGGGCACGTCAACCTTGGTTTTTGCACCCAGCCAGCCATCGGGCTGGTCGATGAAACGATACTTGTAGTCGTCTATGCGCACGGCCCCGAGCTCGCTCTCACCGAAGTACCAGATTTCGTGTCGGTTCGATGGCCCCTTGCCGGTGATCATGTCCATCTGATTATAGCCATCCAGATGGCACTTGTAGGTGCGATCGCCGATCTGCTTGCCCTTCTTCAGTTCCTCGGCAATGTTCGGATTGCCGGCAGCCGCCAGCAAAGTCGGGAACCAGTCCAGCCCGGAGATGATGCCGTTCTCGACCTTGCCCGCCGGCACCTTGCCCGGCCAGCGGATCATCGCCGGCGCGCGGAAGCCGCCTTCCAAGACCGTACCTTTGCTCTGCGCGAAAGGCGTCTGTCCGCCATCCGGCCAAGTGAAGACCTCGGTGCCGTTATCAGTGGTGAAGATGACAATGGTGTTGTCGTCCACGCCCATGTCCTTGAGTTTTTGCATGACGAGGCCGACATCGTCGTCAAGCTGTGCCATGCCGGCTTCATGAATCGACCAGCCGTTCTTGGAATTGCGCATTGCCTGATACTTCGGCGACAAGTGCGTGACGATGTGCATGCGAGTTGGATTGAGCCACAGGAAGAACGGCTTGTTGTCGGCTTTGGCCTTTTCAATGAACGACAAGGCGAAGTCTCGGATTTCATCGTCCACCGTTTCCATCCGCTTGGGATAGAGCGTTCCGGCGTCTTCAATCCTCTGCTTGCCGACCTTGCCCCAGCGGGGATCCACGGTGGCATCGTCCACATTGGTCGCCCACGAATGGATCATGTTGCGCGGGCCGACCTTGTTCAACAGCTCCTGCGGATAAGCAGGGTGAGCCGGATCTTCCATCGCGTCGAGGTGATACAAATAGCCGAAGAACTCGTCGAAGCCGTGCACTGTCGGCAGAAACTCGTTCTTGTCGCCAAGGTGGTTCTTGCCGAATTGGCCGGTGGCATAGCCCATGCCTTTGAGCGCGGTGGCAATGGTCACGGCCTCCGCCGGCAAGCCTGTGGGGGCGCCGGCCTGACCGACCGTTGTCATGCCGGTGCGGATCGGCAGCTCGCCGGTGATGAAGTTGGCGCGGCCTGCGGTGCAACTCGCTTCGGCGTAATAATCGGTAAACAGCATGCCTTCTGCGGCGATCTTGTCGAGGTTCGGCGTCCGGCCGGCCATCATGCCGCGATGGTAAGCACCGATATTCCAAATGCCGATATCGTCCCCCATGATGACGACGATGTTGGGCCGCTGACCGCTCGGTGCCTGCTGCGCCTGGGCCAGTGCCTTTTCGACCGATGCGGCAGCGCCTAACGCGGATGCTGCCGCCAGGCTCGTCGTCGCGAGCAAAACATTTCGACGGCTCATATCGCGTGAGACGTTATCCTTATCGTCGCTCATCGCTTGCTCCCTTCCTTATGATGCATCGAAAGCCAACATGGTTCGTGGACGTATCCACCGCTTCCGCATGGCGCGCAGCCGGGCGATAGCGACGGCAGTAGTTCGGCGCGCAGAGATGCGAGCCGCCTTTGAGAACCTTGCGGGCAATCTTGATCTTGGGCAGAGACGGATCGTGGCTGCTCTCGCCCGCCGCGTGGATCCCGAGGAACGCAGCACGCCTTGGCCGCGTCGGGCGCATGCCTGGTGGACCACCAATCGGTGGTCCACTCCCAGACGTTGCCGATCATGTCGTGAAGACCGTAGCCATTCGGCGGGAACGCCATCACCGGCGAGGTGCGCGTGACCATCGCCGCTAAGATTCTGGTACGGAAAAACACCTTGCCAGGTATTCGCCATTGGCCTGCCGCCGGGCATGAACTCGTCGCCCCAGGCGAACTCGGCGCCGTCGAGGCCGCCGCGCGCGGCAAACTCCCATTCGGCTTCGGTCGGCAAGTCCTTACCAGCCCATGTCGCGTAGGCCTCGGCATCGCGATAGGCAATGTGGACCGCGGGATGATCGTCGAGGCCGCTGATCGAACTGCGGGGGCCGTATGGCCGGCGCCAGTTGGCGCCAAACTTGAAATTCCACCATTGCGACCAGTCGCGCAGATCGACCGGACGCTTCGGTGGTGTGAAAATCAGCGAGCCGGCCTTGAGCATGTGCGGCAGCGCGCCCGGATAATCCTTGGCTTCTGGCCGCGTCTCCGCTGACGTCACGTAGCCTGTTGCGTTGACGAACTTGCGAAATTCGCGATTGGTGATCGGCGTCCGGTCCATCCAGAAGCCGCTCACCGAGACGCGATGGACCGGCGCCTCTTGCCTGTCGGAGCCCATGCGGAACGTGCCGCCCGGAATCCAGACCATACTCCCCTCACTGGGCCCATCCGACAAAGGTTCGCCTGCCGCAACGCCAACGCCGTGCATGGGCTACTCGCTGTACGAGCTTCAAGGTCACGAGCGCCCCGCCCCCAAGAATCTCTCGGCAGCTTCCAGGCGCCGATTCAGCCGGGGAGGAGCGCGGCTTAACATCTTCGTCGGTCTACATGACAATCGAACATCTGAAGCGGTGGCACGTTCGCAGCGGCACAACCTTCTTCTATTGATCTAGATCAAACCAGCCAGGCGCCTCTTGCTTGTCGAGAGTCCATGGGACTATGCAAAAAGTGCCAGGGTTGTGGCTCCATGGACACAACCGTTCAATAAACCTCCGGCTGTACGCAAGTGTGCCGATTTCGCATGGACGAACGGCGACGTCAGCTTATTGTTTCCGGGTTCTACCCCGCCAGAGCGATGGCGGGCTCGCGAGAGTCGAGGACCGGCGATGCGGTGCTTTGGACCGGGTTTGGGACGCAGGTTTTTTTCGCAGTGGCAGCATCATTCCCCTTTTTGGGAGGCTCCATGAAATCATTCCTTGCAAGCGTTGGTCTGCTTGCAGTTTGCGTGAGTCTCACAGCGCGTGCCGCGGATTTGCCGGTGAAGGCTCCGGCCGCTTTACCGCCACCCTACAATTGGTCGGGATTTTATCTCGGTCCAAATCTCGGTGGAGCGTGGACCAGCGGCAGCCTGCCTATTTCAGTTAACAACTTGTATGGCGGCATCACCGAATTCATCGGTGGTGGTCAGGCCGGCTACAATTTTCAAGCTGGCCATTTCTTGGTTGGTGTGGAAGGCGATTTCGATGGGGCGACTTTTGGTCATTCCGTGCTCCCGACACCTACGCTCGGCACCGTGAGGCAGAACTGGACGGGAACGATTGCAGGCCGCTTTGGCCTCGTGGAGGATAAGTGGCTCCTCTACGCCAAGCTAGGCGGCGGCTGGGTGCACAGCAATGCAACGCTGAACTTCCCGGGTGTTACCTGGCAGGGGTCCAACACCAGCTCCGGCTGGTTAGCTGGAGTGGGTGTCGAGTACGGCTTCAAACCGAATTGGACGCTCAAACTCGAATACGATTACATTGGGCTGGGAAACTGGACTTCGCCCACCGTTCCGCCAATCCAATTGAACCGTGACCTTCAAATGGTCAAGTTCGGTGCAAACTACAAATTTGAGCGCGGCATTGCCGATACGGTCGCGCCGACAAGAGCCGCGCATTCTCCTGAACGCTCCGAAAACGAAGACCTCGCCCAAAAATCGCAGAATCCTATCGCCGATCTCGTCAGCGTTCCCTTCCAAAGCAATACGAATTTCAACGCTGGGCCGTTCAACCGCACCCAAGAAGTGCTTAACATTCAACCAGTCATACCGCTGCGCATCAACGCGGACTGGAACGTGATCTCGCGCACTATCATCCCCGTAGTCAGTCAGCCCAATCCGTTCTTCAACAACAACACGAATGGAATTGGCGACATCACTCAGCAGTTCTTTTTCACCCCCACGCATCCTGGCGCTCTGATCTGGGGCGTCGGCCCCATCTTTACGGTTCCGTCCGCGACCGATCCAATTCTCGGAACCGGTAGAGTGTTGTTCGGTCCAACCGCCGTTGCGCTCGTAACGCCCGGACATTGGGTCATTGGTGTGCTGGTCAACAATCAGTGGTCAGTTGGCGGCAATCCATTGCGCCCGAATGTGAATGCGTTTCTCGCTCAGCCGTTTGTCAACTACAACATGGCGCACGGGTGGTACCTGACAAGCTCACCAGTTATCACGGCAGACTGGCTTGCCGCGCCGGGGCAGCAGTGGACCGTACCGATCGGTGGCGGCTTTGGTCGAATCTTCAAGCTCGGTGACCAGCCGGTGAGTGCAAATATAGCCGGCTATTACAACGTCATTCGTCCAACCGGCGCGTCAAATTGGCAGTTGCGAGCCCAACTGTCTCTACTATTCCCGGAGAGATAGAAGCCGTCTGCGAGTGGTTTCCAGAAAATTTCTGGTCGTGCAATCTCGGTCCGTTCTGGGCCGTGGAGGGGTGGGAGATCCGCGATGAAGGGCAGGAAATCGATATCCAGGACTACTTTCTTTTTGCGGTTGGGCGCGGCGGCAGTCGCCGCCGTACTTGGACTTCCCATTGATGCGGCCCGCGCCGATGAAAATGGCATCAGCTTCTGGATACCCGGATTTTTTGGCAGCCTCGCGGCTGTTCCTCAGCAGGCGCCGGGCTGGTCGGTGACCACGGTCTATTATCACACCTCTGTTTCCGCCGGCGGCGACGTGGCGCGGTCGCGCGAAATCACGCTTGGTCGCTTTCCCGCGAATCTGACGGCCACCGTGAACGCGAACGTCAATGCGAATGTGAATCTTGGCCTTGTGGCCGGGACTTATACTTTTGCAACACCCGTGCTGGGCGGTCAGGCCTCTGCCAGCCTGCTGGCGACCTACGGCTCCAACTCCACGTCGCTGGCGGGATCGCTCGTTGGGACATTGACGGGACCGGGCGGCGCCACGTTCCCCTTCTCCCGGTTTGACAGCATCGACAGCTCGCTCATTGCATTCGGCGACCTGATCCCGCAGTTCGCGCTGCGCTGGAATGCAGGTGTCAACAATTACATGACGTACGTTACCGCCGACCTCCCGGCCGGCGCATACCAGTCGACCCGCCTAGCGAATCTGGGGATTGGGCACTGGGCAATCGACGCGGGCGGCGGCTACACCTATTTCGATCCAAAGACCGGGCATGAATTTTCGACGGTGCTGGGATTCACCTACAACTTCGTCAACCCCTCCACCCAATATCAAAGCGGCGTCGACATGCACCTCGACTGGGGTGCGTCGCAATTCCTGACCAAGCAGTGGCAGGTCGGTCTCGTCGGTTACCTCTATCAGCAACTCGGCTGCGACAGCGGCTCTGGCGATCGTGTCGGCTGCTTCCGGTCGCGCGTGGCCGGCGTCGGCCCGCAGGTCGGCTACATTTTCCCGGTCGGAGACATGCAGGGATATCTGAACCTGAAGGGCTACGGCGAATTCGCCAATGAAAATCGGCCGGCAGGCTGGAACGTCTGGCTGACGTTCAATCTTCAGCCCGCGGCGCCAACGCCGCCGACATCCACGAGGCCCAGAATCACGAAATAGCAGTGCGGGTGATGCCGCCGCCGGCGCGGTGCTGAAGGTTCAATCGGGCGCGGCGGTAGCAACTCAACCAGCCAATGGACACTCGCGATCGTGCGGACAACATGTCCGGGCATACGCGGGACGATGGATTGCTTCGCTGACGCTCGCAATGACAATCAGAGCGCGCCGCGCTCTTGCAGCAGCGCCAGCACGGCGTTGAGGTCCGGCAGCACGGCTGCGCATTTCGCGCGCGTCTCGTCGGTCGGCGGCGCCATGTCCGGCACCATCAGCGTGATCGCGCCGGCGGCATGGGCGGCGGCGACGCCGTGGTTGGAATCCTCCACGGCGATGCAGGACGCCGGCGTCACGCCGAGCCGCGCGGCCGCCTTGAGGTAGAGCTCCGGATCCGGCTTGCCCTGCGCGACATCGTCAAGCGTCAGCAGCGTGTCGAAGCGCGCGCGGATGCCGGCGAGGGTGAGGTTGCGCTCGGCCGAACGGCGCGACGACGAGGTGACGATCGCCATCGGCCGTTGCGCGGCGGCGATGGCGTCGAGCAGATCGAGCGTGCCTGATTTGAGCGGCAGGCCCAACCGCATCATCCGATCGCGATGGTCGAGGAAGGCGAGGTTGACCGCCTCCAGCGGAAACGCCGCGCCGTAATGATCGCGCAGCATCGCTTCGCAGGCCGGGCCGGGAAGGCCGACCATGGAGTGACACAGCGCGACGACGTCGTCGGTGTAGCCGCATGCATTCAGCGCCGCGACCAGGCTGTCGAAATAGACCTTCTCGGTGTCGAGCAGCGTGCCGTCCATGTCGAGCAGGACGGCGTCGACGGTCCAGCGTGCGTTCACGTGGCACTCACCGCTGCTTGCTGTTCCGCGAGCTTGCGCAAGCATGCGGGGCACAGGCAGTCGCCGCCGTCGGTCGGCATCGGCAGGCGAAAACTCTCATCGGAGCACCAGCATGCGCCCGTGAGCGAGCAGGAAAATTCGCTGCCGCATGCCGTGCAGGCAAGCCGGCGCGGAGATGCTGGTTCCGAACGATCGTTTGACGTGAGGTCCATTCTAACCGCGATTTAATGCGCGAGTTAATCTCGGGTTCATCCCGGACCGCGCTATGATGCCGTGCGACAGATATAGCCGGGATAGGCGGCCAGGGAAATCGCCCGGGGAATGGTCGAGGGAATTCTGATGGCCCGTGATTCGCAAGCCGCGCTGGTTGCCCTCAACCGGTTTGGATTCGGCGCCCGCGGCGGGGCGTCCGGCGACTTCATCAACGCGGCGTCCGATCCGCGCGGTTTCGTGCTCGCGGAACTGGCGCGTCCGAACGGCGCGCTGCTCGAAGTGCCGGGCCTGCTCTCGACACCCGAACTCGGCAAGCAGGTGTTCGACTATCAGTTCGAGATCCAGCAGGCGCGTAACGCCGCGAAGCAAGGCGCGAGCGAGACGCCGCCACAAGGACCGGACGCCAAGCCGCAGCCGCGGCGCAACCTGTCGCTGCCCACCGCCGCCAAGGAGATCGCCGGGAAGGATTCGGCGATGCAGGCGCCTGACAACGCCAATGCGGCGATGACGCCGTCGGCTCCGATGCAGCCTCCGACGATACAGCCGCTGGCCGGTCCGCCCAAGCCGCCGGCGCAGCCGCTCAACATCATCCAGAAGACGTTCCGCGCCGAGGCGCTGGCACGGCTGCAACGCGGCGTGGTCGCCGATTGCGGCTTCGTCGAGCGGCTCGTGGTGTTCTGGTCCAACCACTTCTGCATCTCCGCCAACAAGGGCGCGCTGGCGCGGATGTGGGCCGGCTCGTTCGAGCGCGAGGCGATCCGTCCCCATGTGCTCGGCCGTTTCCCGGACATGCTGAAGGCCGTCGAGCAGCATCCGGCGATGCTGTTCTTTCTCGACAACCAGCAATCGCTCGGCCAGGAGTCGCGCGCCGGCATCAACCGCAATCGCGGCCTGAACGAGAACCTCGCGCGCGAGATCATGGAGCTGCATACGCTCGGCGTCGGCGGCGGCTACACCCAGGACGACGTGACGGCGCTGGCGCGCGTCATCACCGGCTGGACCTTTGCCGGCCGCCGTGGCCAGTTAGGTGTGCCCGGCAGCTTCGTGTTCAACGCCAATGCGCACCAGCCCGGACCGCAGCAGGTGCTCGGCAAGACCTACGCGCAAGCCGGCGTCGCGCAGGGCGAGGCGGTACTGTCGGACATCGCCCAGCATCCCTCGACCGCAAAATTCATCGCGACCAAGTTCGCGCGCCACTTCGTCGCCGACGATCCGCCGCCGGCGCTGGTGGCGAGGCTGCAGGATACGTTCACGAAGACAGACGGCGATCTCAGGGCGCTGGCCACCGCGCTGGTTCAGTCTAACGAGGCCTGGCAGGCGCCACTGACGAAGATGCGTTCGCCTTACGAATTCCTGGTCGCATCCGGCCGCCTGCTGGCGCGCAATCCCGAGGATCCGGGCCGCTATCTCAACGGCCTCAACGTGCTCGGCCAACCCTTGTGGTCGCCGGCCGGGCCGAACGGATTTCCGGACATCGCCGCGGCCTGGGCGGCACCTGAAGGCGTCAAGCTCAGGCTCGACATTTCGGCGCAAGTCGCCTCCCAACTCGCCGACCGGTTCGACCCGCGCGACCTGCTCGAGCTCATTGCCGCCGATGCAGCCTCGCCCGAGACACGGCGCACCATCGAGCGTGCGGAATCGCGGCAGCAGGCGCTGGCGCTGCTGTTGATGTCGCCCGAGTTCCAGAGGAGATGACGATGGAATGCTCTGAGAGCATGATGCTGCAGGCGACGTCGCGGCGCGCGCTGCTGCTCGGCGGCGCCTCCTTTGCAGCCTGGGCCTATTTGCCGAAATTCGCGCGCGCCGCCGATGGCCGCGATCCGCGCTTCGTCACCATCATCCTGCGCGGTGCGCTCGACGGCCTTGCCACGGTCGCCCCGGTCGGTGACCCTGACTATGCCGGCCTGCATGGCGCGATCGCGCTGCGCCCCGATGGGCCGAACGCAGCGGTGATGCTCGATCCGTTCTTCGGCCTGCATCCGGCGATGCCGGAATTTTCGCGGATGTATCGCGCCAAGCAGGCTGCGGTGGTTCATGCAGTGGCGACCTCCTATCGCGATCGGTCGCATTTCGATGGCCAGGATGTGTTGGAGAGCGGCTTCCCCGGTCCGGGCCGCGTGCAGTCCGGCTGGCTCAACCGCGCGCTGGAGGCGCTGCCGAAAGGCGAGCGGGTGACGAGCGCGCTCGCGGTCGGCCCGACCACGCCGCTGGTGCTGCGCGGCGCGGCGCCGACCGTCGGCTGGGCCCCGACCGCTCTGCCGCAAGCCGCTGACGACACCGCGATGCGGCTGCTCGATCTCTATCAGCACCGCGATCCGGCGCTGGCGAGCGCGCTGACGCAAGGCTTGCAGCTCGAGAAGCAGGCGCAGGGCGACGAGATGAAGCCGAAGCAAGGGGCGGGCGGCGTGGCGGCGATGCGCCTCGTGGCGCGCGGCGCCGCGAAATTGATGGCGGCCGATGACGGCCCGCGGATCGGCGCGCTCGCCTTCGACGGCTGGGATACCCATGCCAATGAAGGCGGGCCGGTCGGCCGCCTCGCGCAGCTGCTCGGCGGCCTCGACGGCGCGCTGGCGGAATTCCAGAGCGGGCTCGGCGCGCGCTGGCGCGACACCGTGATCGTGGTCGCGACCGAGTTCGGCCGCACCGCGCGCATCAACGGCACCGAAGGCACCGACCACGGCACCGGCACCATCGCGCTGCTCGCCGGCGGCGCGGTGAATGGCGGCCGCATGATCACCGACTGGCCCGGCCTCAAGCCCGCCAATCTCTACCAGGCCCGCGACCTCGCCCCGACCACCGACCTGCGCGCAGTGATCAAGGGCGTGCTGCACGACCAGTTCGGCCTCGGCGAGCGCGTGCTGGCTGATGCCGTGTTTCCGGACAGCGCCCCGGTAAAGCCGATGAAGGGGCTGGTGGCTTGACGGCGAGCCTCAATCACGATGTCGTCCCGGCGAAGGCCGGGAGCCATTACCACCGCTGGTGATTGTTGGGGCGCGCTGGAGCCACAGCATGGCGTAACCACGCGCATTTGTGGTTATGGGTCCCGGCTTTCGCCGGGACGACGCTGCGGTTACACGACCGCAAGTGTCACCCCTTCGTGATCCCATCGATCTCCGCCATCTCCTCCGCGGAGAGCTTCCAGCTGATCGCCTTGACGTTCTGCTCGATCTGCTCGGGGCGGGTGGCGCCGGCGATGACGCTTGCGACTTGCGAGCGGGCGGCGAGCCAGGAGAAGGCGAGCTCGAGCATGGAGTGGCCGCGCTCCTTCGCAAATGCCTGCAGCTTCTCGACGATGTCCTCGTTGCGCGGCGTGACGTAGCGATCCTTCAGGGCCGGCGCCTTGGCGAAGCGGGTGTCGGCGGGTGCAGCGGCGCCGCGCTGGTACTTGCCGGTCAACAGGCCGCTGGCGAGCGGGAAGAAGGGCAGCAGGCCGAGATTGTATGCTTGCGCCGCCGGCAGCAGGTCCTTCTCGATGTCGCGCACCAGGAGGCTGTATTCGTCCTGGCAGGACACGAAGCGGTTCACGTTCATCTGGCGCGCGACGTGCTCGGCTTCGGCGATCCGCCAGGCCGGGAAGTTGGAGTTGCCGATGTAGCGCACCTTGCCCTGGCGCACGAGATCGTCGAGCGCGCGCAGCGTCTCATCGATCGGTGTGAGCGGATCGTAGTCGTGCTGCTGGTAGAGATCGATATAGTCGGTCTTCAGGCGGGTGAGGCTCGCTTCGACCGCCGACATGATGTAGCGCCGCGAGGCGCCCTGTTTGGTGCCGTCGGTCGCCATCGGCTTGGAGAATTTGGTGGCGAGCACGATGTCCTTGCGGCGGTCGCCCAGCACGGTGCCGAGCACGGTCTCCGAGCCGCCCATGCCGGCATAGATGTCGGCGGTGTCGAACAGGGTGATGCCGAGATCGATCGCCTTGTGGATCACCTTGCGCGAGGTTTCGAGGTCGGTGCGCTGGCCGAAATTGTTGCAGCCGAGGCCGACCGCGGACACGCGCAGCCCGGAGCCGCCGAGATTACGAATTTCCATGAGACAATCCTGTGGGATAGGCGAGGGGTGCCGCGCATTGTGACAAGCACGCCAAGGCCCGGCAAGGTGCCGTTCTACCGCCAATCACGCATGGCGATGTCGCAAAATGAGATGTCGCAAAAAAAGCGGTCCCGGTCAGACGCGGCGACTGACGGGGACCGCTCGGCGAAGATCTGAGACGGGGGGCCTGATCTGCGCGAGCGGAAGCCTAGCCGGGCTTTGTAACGTGCCGGTGACACCTCTGTTCAATCCACAGGCCGCGAAGATCCGCTCAGACAATCTTGCGATAGATGACGAAGCCGGGCTTGTCCGCGACCTTGTCATAAAGCTGCATTGCGGTGTGATTGGTCTCATGCGTCTGCCAGTAGACGCGCGGCGAACCCACGAGCCTGGCCTGCGTGTAGACGCCGTTGATCAACGCGCGGCCGACGCCCTTGCCGCGCGCGGCTTCGCTGGTGAACAGATCCTGCAAATAGCAGGTCGGCGCGATCGCCGTGGTCGAGCGGTGAAACAGATAATGCGTCAGCCCGAGCAATCTGCCACCGGCGTCGGCGACCAGTGCGTGCACCGGCTCATAGGCATCGAAGAAGCGCTCCCACGTCATCGCGGTGATCTCGGGCGCAAGCGCGGTCGGTCCGGATCGCTCATAGAAGGCATTGTAGCCGTCCCACAGAGGAAGCCACTGGGCGTAGTCGTCGCGCGTGACGAAGCGGATGGTGACGTCGTCGGCCATGGACATCCCTGGATGATCCTGCGGTTGCGGGCGATGCCTCCGCACCGCTCGCAAGGTTCTACCGTCGCTACCTCGCAGGATCAATCGCGGACGCGGTCGCGCCTCACTCGGCGGCGCGCAGCAGTCGCGCCAGACGGCGCTCGCGCCCGGCGCGCTGCGCCCGATATTCATCGGCCTTCGCGGGATCGTCGGTGTGCCGCACGAGGTCGGTCACCGGCGTGTAGCTCAGCATGCGGCCGCCGTCCGGCAGCGCGGTGCAACTGAAGCGCAGCACCTGGCCGTCGGCGAGGTTGAGATTGATCGGCGTGGAGTCGCCGGCGCGCATCATCGCGATGCGCTCGGCGATGAATGCGCTCAGCTCGTCCTCCGGCAGTTCAAAGGCGCCGGTGTCGCGGCCGTGATACATCAGCGCGACGAAGGGCGGCTTGCTCTCGGCCTGCGCATCCGACAGCGCGAAATAGTCGCGGAAGGCGCGGTTGATGAATTCGGCGCGGGTGTCGGCGTCGAGCAGCACGATGCCGATGTCGACCTGATCGAGCGCGGCGGCGAGCCGTTCCGCGGTGGCGTGATGCTGCTGGTCCGCGGCAAAGGCGTCGATCCATTTCTGCCGCAGCATCCCGGTGATCACAGCGGTGCCGGCCGCAGTCGCCGCCAGCATCAGCATCCGCGCGACGTCGGCGGTGTCGTAACCGGGCAGCGCGCGATGATCGAGGAAAAACAGCGCCGAGGCGGCCACCGCGATCGCGGCGGAGATCAGCCCGGAAGTGATACCGCTGATCGAACTCGCAAGCGCCACGATGCAGACGAACAGCGGCGCGGGATTGGGGACGGCGACAACGAGGCGATCGAGCAGGAACGCGGCGGATGCCGTGATCGTCGTCAGGGCCGGACCTGAAATTGCACGCCAGTCGAACCGCATGCGCGTCCTCGCTGTCTGTCAAACGAACGATAAAGCCGCAGTTTGACGACAGGGCCGCAACCGCGCCGGCATTTCCGTCCCGACCGTTAAGCGGGCGTTGCGGGGGCCGAACCAGCTTTCGCTGCTTTCAAATCAAATGATATGCAGATCGGCGCGGAACCCGGTTCCGTGCCTGCGGGTTACCGCGTGCTTTGCTTGCAAAAGGACAATCGATGCCCGCCATTTCGCCGTCGCTGCTGCCGATCCTGATGCTGTTCGCCTCGAACGTCTTCATGACCTTCGCCTGGTACGGCCATCTCAAGTTCAAGGGTCATTCGCTCCCCATCGTCATCATGGTGAGCTGGGGCATCGCCTTCTTCGAATACTGGCTGGCGGTGCCGGCCAATCGCTGGGGCAGCGCGGTCTACTCGGCGGCGCAGCTCAAGACCATGCAGGAGGTGATCACGCTGGTCGTGTTCGCCGCCTTCTCGGTGTTGTACCTGAAGGAGCCGCTGGGCTGGAATCACGCGCTCGGATTTGCCTTCATCGCCGCCGGCGCGTTTCTGATCTTCCACAAATGGGGGTAATGCGCTTTGCGCCTGAGCTAGTGGGGCGGGGCCGGCTTGGCGGCGGGCGTCGTGACATGGGCGGGGCGTGCGTGGTCTTCGCCTTGCGTGCCGGTCACGATCAGGAGCGATGCCGCCAGCAGGATCGCCGCCGACAGCGTCACGGTCACAAGTCCGACGGGGGTCTTCATCATGTCGCGCCGCTGTCTCTCCCGCGCCTTGCCGCGGATCAGGTGCCAACCGAAATTGCTTGATTACGCCGGGATCGCCGTTGCCATGGTGACGTTGCTCGACAGCACGGTCACGGCGACGACCAGGCACAGCGTCAGCGCGCCAAGCGCGAGCGACGCGGCGATCGCGTTCGTCAGCCGGGATGATGCCACCGGGGCAGGGCGGCCATCGAAGCCTGCCGTGCCGGACCACCGTTTCATGGTCTAAATCCCTCAGGCCGCGAGCGAATCACTCGCGACAACCGCGCGAATCTGCCGGTTGTGACCGGCAACATTGCGGCGGTGGCGCCGTCCAAAATGGCTAAAATGCGGCGGCGGTGCGGGTTTTGCCCGTTATTTAGGCAGTTTCCCCGTTATTCCCTGGATTCACACCCAACCGGTCAGACGCCGGCCGCGAGGTGGGGCTCAGGCTCGGCCTTGGTACCGGGCTGCCAGTCCATCGAGACAAATCCGGGGGTCTGCTCGACCCGCTTGAGCCAGGCGCGGATCGACGGAAAGGTCGCCAGGTCGAAGTCGCAGCGGTCGGCGACGTGGGTGTAGCCGTAGAGCGCGATGTCGGCGACGGTGAGCTGTCCGGCGGCGAAATAGGTGTGGTCCTTGAGGTGATTCTCCATCACCTGCAGCGCCGCATAGCCGCGCTCCATCCAGTCCTCCAGCGCGTGCGTCTGCAGGTCGCGTCCGCCCTTGACCAGCGACAGCCAGAAATAGGCTGCGCCGATGTTCGGCTCCAGCGCGTGCTGCTCGAAGAACATCCACTGCAGCGCCTCGGCGCGCTCGATCCGCGACTCCGGCGCCAGCGGTGTGCCGATTGCGACGTACCAGAGGATGGCATTGGACTCGGCGAGATGGCGGCCTTCGGCGACCTCGAGCAACGGCACCTGGCCGCTCGGATTCTTGGCCAGGAATTCCGGGGTGCGGCTCTCGCCGCGCAGGATGTCGATCTCGACCGCCTCGTACGGCGTGTTCAGCACGGCAAGCGCCAGCCGGACCTTGTAGCTGTTGCCGGAGCGCTGCATCGAATAGAGCTTGTACATTGCGTCGGTGTTCACTCGGGTCAGGGAGACGGTACGCTCGAATTGCGCGGCCTGTCACACCGCAACGCCGCTAAACAATGATGCCGACGGGGGTGCGTCGCAAGCCCTGCAGTGTGGAAAAAGTCGAAACGTCTACCGCACTGCACGCGTGCAGAACGATTCCATCAACACGGCAGAACAACTCGGATCACGCCTGCGCGACGCTCTGCACGGTGCCGGTCGATGGCAAGGTTGATACCAAGGTCGCGACCATGGCCGGCGCGCTGCAATTCGCAAACCTTAACGCGCCATCCTTGGCGGCACGACGCGCCGGCCGGCGTTGACGGCCCGCCGCCAGCGCTGTGCGGCTGGTGCCGCGCGGCATTGTCCTCGGAGCAATCCGCGCCGGCGCATACCGCGGAGGCCCTGCCGGCAAGGCCAGAGCTGTGGTCACCGGGCTTGCCGGATATGAGTCATCCGGCGCCGGAACTTGCGGAAAATTGCGCGCGCGGCGAGCCATGCGCGAAAGTTTTCGTGCTTTACCGCCAAGCTTCTTGCGGTGCAGCGGCGACAGGCCTAGGGTGCCACGATCCCATTCAAATCAAGTCGTGGCCCAACGGCTCACGACGTTTGCCAGGAGATGATAATGGCCTTCCTGTCCGCTGCGCTCGACCGTGTGAAGCCGTCCGCGACGATCGCGGTCACGGACAAAGCACGCGCGCTGAAAGCCGCGGGCCGCAACGTCATCGGCCTCGGCGCCGGCGAGCCTGACTTCGATACGCCCGCCAACATCAAGCTGGCTGCGATCCACGCGATCGAGGCCGGCAAGACCAAGTACACCGATGTCGGCGGCATTCCGGAGCTCAAGGAAGCCATCATCAACAAGTTCGCGCGCGAGAACGGCCTGACCTACAAGCCGAACCAGGTCATCGTCGGTACCGGCGGCAAGCAGGTGCTCTACAACGCGCTGATGGCGACCATCAATCCGGGCGATGAGGTGATCATCCCGGCGCCGTACTGGGTCAGCTATCCCGAGATGGTGGCGCTCGCCGGCGGCGAGTCGGTGCCGGTGGTTTGCCCGGCCTCGACCGGCTTCAAGCTGCGTCCGGAAGATCTCGAGAAGGCGATCACGCCGAAGACCAAATGGGTGATCCTGTGCTCGCCGTCGAACCCGACCGGCTCGGCCTATACGAAGAGCGAGCTCAAGGCGATCACCGACGTGCTGGTCAGGCATCCGCATGTCTGGGTGATGACGGACGACATGTACGAGCACCTCGTCTATGACGACTTCGTCTTCACCACGGCGGCGCAGGTCGAGCCGAGCCTGTACGATCGCACGCTGACCGTGAACGGCGTGTCGAAGGCCTACTGCATGACCGGCTGGCGCATCGGCTATGCCGGCGGCCCGGCGCAGTTGATCAAGGCGATGGCGACGATCCAGTCGCAGTCGACCTCGAACCCGTCGTCGATCGCGCAGTGGGCTTCGGTCGAGGCGCTCAACGGTCCGCAGGACTTCATCGCCGCGAACAACAAGGTGTTCAAGGAGCGTCGCGACCTCGTGGTGTCGATGCTCAACCAGGCGAGCGGCATCGAGTGCCCGCGGCCGGAAGGCGCATTCTACGTCTATCCGTCCTGCGCCGGCACGATCGGCAAGAAGGCGCCGTCGGGCAAGCTGATCGACAACGACGAGGCGTTCGTCACCGAACTGCTCGAGAGCGAAGGCGTCGCCGTGGTGCAGGGATCGGCGTTCGGGCTCGGACCCGCGTTCCGCATTTCCTACGCCACCAAGACCTCCGATCTCGAGGATGCTTGCAAGCGCATCCAGCGCTTCTGCGGCAATCTGCGGTAGTTCGATCCGAACTTGAAAAACGCTCCCGCACTTGGTGCGGGAGCTTTTTTTGCGTGCTGAGATCGCGCGCCGGTAAATTCGACGAGTCAAATCACATCCTGCTCACCTCACGCGCGTGTGTGCGAACATCGATGCCACACGCGGGAAGTTTTTACGGCCTCTTTGCGCACTGCCTTGTTTTGGACACGAGCCTTCCTTCCTGTCCGCCGCGCTAATTCAGTTCACCTTGCGGAGACAGTTCAATGCGACTTTCGACCCTCACCCTTGCAGCGCTTGCGTTGCTGGCGCCGTTCGCCACCGCCAACGCGGCGCCTCAGGTTCAAGCCGGGGTCCTGCAATGCCAGGGCGGCGAGAATGTCGGCTTCGTTGTCGGCTCTGTCGCGCGCCTCGAATGCGTGTTCCAGAGCGGCGGCCGTCGGCCCGAGCCCTATGTTGCGACCGTGAAGCGGATCGGCGTCGACCTCGGCGTCACCGCGACGACCCAGCTCGCCTGGGCCGTGAGCGCGCCGACCACCCAGCTTCCGCGCGGTGCGCTGGCCGGCAGCTACGGCGGCGTCGGCGTCAACGCCTCGGTCGGCCTCGGTGCCGGCGGTAACTTCCTGTTCGGCGGTCCGAACAACGCCTATGCGCTGCAGCCGATCAGCGTGCAGGGCCAGACCGGCCTCAACGTCGCGGCCGGCATTGCCGGCATCGATCTCGAGCCGGTCCGCTACAACGGTCCGCGCCGGCATCACCGTCACCACCGTCATCATCACCACCACTAAGTTGGTTGGTGCCTGATCAAGGGGCCCGCGAAAGCGGGCCTCTTTTTTGTTGTCCGTTGTTTGCTGTCCGTTGCTCGACCACATCGGCAGGCCGAAAGGAACATAGCAGCGCCGCAACATCTCCTGACAATCGGTGGCCGGGCACCGCAAATTCTGGCCGGACAAGCGGTGTTGTGGCATAGGATGCGGACGGCGCCGCAGACACGGCGCCGTTCTGTTCTCTGCTCGCGTCATGCCTTTCAGCCGGAGACTCCCCAACATGCGTCGCTTCACTCTCCTCGCCGGTGCTGCCATTGCCATGCTGAGCGTAGTCGTCGGCGCCAGCGCCCAACAGCCGATCCAGCGCGTGCAGGTCGGCGTCCTGGAATGTCGCGGCGGCGCGAGCGTCGGCTTCATCGTCGGTTCCGTGACCCATCTCGGTTGCGTGCTGCGCGCCAATGGTCTGCCTGAGGATCGCTACATCGCGACCATCCAGAAGGTCGGCATCGATCTCGGCATCACCCAGGAATCGGCGCTGGCCTGGGGCGTCTACGCACCGGTGGAGCGGCTCGGCCCGGGCGCGCTCTCTGGCAACTATGCCGGCGCGCAGGGCAGCGCGACGCTCGGCGTCGGCGTCGGCGGCAACGTGCTGGTCGGCGGCTCCGACAACACGATCGCCCTGCAGCCGCTCAGCGTGCAGGGCCAGGTCGGCATCAACATCGCCGCCGGCCTCGAGAGCCTGGAGTTGCGGCCGGGTCGCTAACGCGCGCCCTTGCGGTTGATCAGCTTGCCGAAGAAGCCGCTTGCTTCTTCGGCAACGATCCCGGGCGCCTCGGCGTGAACGTAATGCCCGGTGTCGACGAACCTGATCGAAGGTTCGCTCCAATGGTCTCCCAGCCTGTCCGACCATTCGGGCGCGATCAACGGATCGCGGCGGCCCCAGAGAAAGCGCGAGGGCACGTCGATGCGCGGCTGTGGCGGCAGTTTGCCTTCCAGCCAGCGCCGACGATTGGGCGCGGACGAGAGATACCAGTCGAAGCCGCCCTGGATGTTGCCCGGCTTCATGAAGTTATCGACATAGGCTTCCAGCAGATCGCCGAACACGGCGGGATCGTCGCCCGACCAGTGGTCGAGGAAATGTCGGAAGTAGAGCCGGCATGACTCGCGCGAGCTTCCGACCAATTGCGCGGCCCATGGCAGCTGCTGGAAGTATTGATACCAGACCTCGATCAGGTGACCGGGCTGGCCGTAGCGGTGGCCGAGGCCCGGATAGGGCGTGCAGAGATAGAGCGTGCCGGTCAGCCGCTGCGGCTGTCGATGCGACATCGCCTGCATGACATAGGCGCCGAGATCGCCGCCGATCACGCCGAAGCGGTCATGACCGAGCGCGTCCATGACGGCAAACATATCCAGCGCGTGGCGCTCCGCGGTGGCGGACGCATCGGGCCCCGGCGTCGGCTTGCCGGTGTCGCCGCAGCCGCGCAAGTCGGGCGCGATCAATTCAAAACTGTCGCCGAGGCGTAGCATCAGCGGGCGCCACACCAGCCAGAATTCCGGCCAGCCGTGAAGCAGCAGCAGCGGCGCGCCCTTGCCGAAGCGCGCGACGTTGACGCGCAGGCCGCCGATATCGATCTTCTGTTGCGTGATGCCTGCCGCGGCTGCTTCCGCGAAGGCTTTTTCCAGCGCCGTCATGGGGACTCCCTGTGGTTTGCCGCAGGCTGTCCGCGTTCGCGCGTCCGGTCCAATACTCGTTCGATACGGTTGCAGAGCTATTGCGTATGACTGGCGGCACCCGCCGCCGTGCTATACCGCCAGCATGGAACTGCGACATCTCAGATATTTCGTGGCGCTCGGCGAGGAATTGAACTTCACCCGCGCGGCCGAGCGGCTGCACATCGCGCAACCGCCGCTGAGCCAGCAGATCCGTCAGCTCGAGGACGAACTCGGCGTGACATTGCTGCAGCGGAATAGCCGTCCTGTTCGGCTCACCGAGGCGGGCGAACTGCTGCTTGCGCGCGCCCGCTCCCTGCTCGCAAATTTCGAGGACGCGGTTGCGGACACGCGGCGCGTCGGGCGCGGCCAGGCCGGCAGGCTCGCGATCGGATTCGTCGGCTCGGCGATGTTCGCCGGTCTGCCCGATCTCATCGGCAGCTATCGCGACGCCTGTCCCGACGTCGAGCTCGTGCTCGACGAGATGCTGGCGGCCGAGATTGCCGAAGCGCTGCGGCGACGCCGGATCGATGTCGGCTTCGCACGCCCGGCGCTAGTGCCGGAGGCGGGTCTTGCCCAGCGCCTGATCCTGGAGGAGCCCTATGTCGCGGCGTTGCCGCGCGCGCACCCACTTGCCGAGCGGGACGACATTGCGCTTGCCGAATTGTCCGACGACGCCTTCGTGCTGTATCCGGCGCGACCGGAGCCGTCGGTCACCGGACTGATCGTCGCCGCGTGCCAGGCCGCCGGCTTCACGCCGCGGCTCGCGCAGGAGGTGCTGCATCTGCAGACCGCGATTGGCCTGATCGCCGCCGGCGTCGGTGTATCGCTCGTCCCGGAGGCCGCGGCACGCGCGCAGACCGGTCGCGGCGTGGCCTATGTCCGGCTTGCCGCGCCGGCAGTGACGGCGCCGCTCACGATTGCGTGGCGCGATGAAGATGTCTCGCCCGCCGTGCAGCGTCTGCTCGACCTTGTGACGCGCTTGGGCGAGATTGCTCCGGGACTTGCGCGAAGGAACTGACGCAGCGGCCGCAATTGTCCGGACGATGGCTCGGGATTGCAAACTTACGCGACGCCGCACCGCAGCGACGTTTTCCCGCTTGCCAAATGTCAAACGCAGGCAGAGCATAAACGGTCGCCGACCCAATCATGGGCCGAGCTCCAAAACGAGGAGGCGGCAATGGGACAAGACGTCAGAAGTCCCCGAGGTCCACGGTGCATCGCATTGGTGGGCCCTTTCCAAAGCGGTAAAACCACACTTCTGGAAGCGATCCTGGCGCGAACTGGCGCCATTAAGAATGCCGGCAGCGTCGATGCCGGAACCTCCGTCGGCGATGCCAGCCCCGAGGCGCGTCAGCACAAGATGGGCGTAGGCCTGACAGCCGCCACCACGACCTTTATGGGGGACAGCTACACCTTTATCGATTGTCCCGGCTCGATCGAATTCGCGCACGATATGCGTGCAGCGTTGCCGGCGGTCGATGCCGCGGTCGTGGTCTGCGAAGCCGATGAGAAGAAGCTGCCGCAGCTGCAGATCATCCTGCGCGAGCTCGAGGAGCTCGGAATTCCCCGTTTTCTATTCCTGAACAAGATCGACCGCGCCAACAAGCGCGTCCGCGAGACGCTTGCGACGCTGCAGCCGGCCTCGCGCGTGCCGCTGGTGCTGCGCCAGATCCCGATCTGGAACGGCGATCTGATCGAAGGCTTTGTCGATCTCGCGCTGGAGCGCGCCTTCGTCTATCGCGAGCACAAGCCGTCGGAGGTGATGGCGCTCGAGGGCGGCAATCTCGATCGCGAGAAGGAAGCGCGCTTCTCGATGCTGGAGAAGCTTGCCGATCATGACGACGCGCTGATGGAGCAATTGCTGGAGGACATCCAGCCGCCGCGCGATGCCGTGTTCGACGATCTCGCCCGCGAGCTGCGCGAAGGGCTGATCTGCCCGGTGCTGCTCGGTGCTGCGAGCCGCGAGAACGGCGTACTTCGCCTGATGAAGGCGCTGCGCCATGAGGCGCCCGGCGTTGCCGAGACCGCCAATCGGCTCGGCATCAAGGATCAGAAGGATGCGCTGGCCTATGTGTTCAAGACCGTGCACTTGCAGCACGGCGGCAAGCTGTCGCTGGCGCGCGTGCTTGCGGGCCGGCTCGACGACGGCGCGACGCTGCAATCTTCAAGCGGCGAGAGCGGGCGGGTCTCCGGCATCCTCGCGGTCTCGGGCGCGCATGACAGCAAGCGGCCGCAGGCCGAGGCCGGCGACACTGTCGCGCTCGGCAAGCTCGATGCGATCAAGACCGGCGATACGGTCTCGAGCGGCAAGACGGCGCCGGCCTCGCTGGTCAAGGTCGAGCCTGCCGCGGCGGTGCTGTCGATCTCGATTGCCGCGACCGACCGCAAGGACGACGTCAAGCTGGGCCAGGCGCTGCTGCGGCTCAACGAGGAAGATCCCTCGCTGACGATGATCCAGAACCCGCGCACCCACGACACCGTGCTGTGGGGGCAGGGCGAGATGCATCTGCGCGTGGCGCAGGAGCGGCTGAAGGACCGTTACGGCGTCAACGTCAAATCGCATCCGCCGGCGATCGGCTACCAGGAAACCATCCGCAAGCCGATCACCCAGCGCGGCCGGCACAAGAAGCAGTCCGGCGGCCACGGCCAGTTCGGTGATGTCGTGCTCGACATCAAGCCGAAGCCGCGTGGTTCTGGCTTCGAATTCCACGAGAAGGTGGTCGGCGGCGCGGTGCCGCGCAACTATATCGGCGCGGTGGAAGAGGGCGTCGTCGACGCGCTGGCGCGCGGTCCGCTCGGCTTCCCCGTGATCGACGTCGATGTCACGCTGACCGACGGCTCCTATCACAGCGTCGACTCGTCCGATCTCGCGTTCCGCACCGCGGCGCGGATCGGGGTCAGCGAGGGGTTGCCGCAGTGCCAGCCGGTGTTGCTGGAGCCGATCCATATGGTCGAGATCGTCTGTCCGACCGACGCCACCGCCAAGATCAACGCGATCCTGTCGGCGCGCCGCGGCCAGATCCTCGGCTTCGACACCCGCGAGGGCTGGATCGGCTGGGATTGCGTCCGCGCCACGATGCCGGAATCCGAGATCGGCGACCTGATCGTCGAGCTGCGCTCCGCCACCGCCGGCGCCGGCACCTTCACCCGCCAGTTCGACCGCATGGCCGAGGTGACGGGCCGCGCCGCCGACCAGATCATCGCCGCGCATCGCGACGCGGCCTGATCCAATTGTCATTCCGGAGCGCTCGCGCCAGCGAGCGAAACCGGAATCTCGAGATTTCCCAATGCGCAATTGCGCATTGGGATTCGATGCTGTCGCATCGCCCCGCAATGACGGGGAGACTGCTTCGCTCCCTTTCTTCCCAAGCCGACTACTTTCATGAACATTGTCGTTCTGAACACCGGGAGCGATTCCCACCGTCATGCTTGAATCCCGCCGTAAACTGGCGCTGGCCTGCGCGCTCAGCGCGCTGGCCGGCTATGTCGATGGCATCGGCTATCTGCATCTCGGCGGGTTGTTCGTCTCCTTCATGAGCGGCAACTCGACGCGGCTTGGCGTGACGCTGGCCGAGGGGCATTGGCAGCACGCCCTGGAAGCGCTGGCGCTGATCGTGCTGTTTGTCGCCGGCGCCGCAGCCGGCAGCCTCATCGTGCTCAGCGCGCTGGCGCATCGCCAGCCCCTGCTCCTGCTCTTCGAGGCGTGGCTGTTGACGGCGGCGGCGGTGGCCTATGCCTACGGCCTGCCGAGCGCCGCGGTCGCCGCCATCGTGCTGGCGATGGGACTCGAGAACGCCGTATTCCAGCTCGAAGGCGGCGCCGGGCTCGGCCTCACCTACGTCACCGGGGCGCTGGTGAAGGCCGGTCAGCTGATCGCCGCCGCGCTCACCGGCGGCGCGGGCTGGGCCTGGCTGCCGAACCTGCTGCTATGGGCGGCGCTGGTCGCGGGTGCGCTCGCCGGGGCGATGGCCTATGGCTGGATCAACCTCGCCGCGATCTGGTTCGCCGCAGCCGCTGCGTTCGCCCTCAGCGCGCTGGTTGCCGCAACCGCGAAGCGGACGGATTGACAGCGCGCCCGCCTTGGCCGATGTCACGATCATGACGTCCTCAAGCAAAACCCGCGCCGCGTGCCTGATCGGCTGGCCCGCCGCGCATTCCCGCTCGCCGTTGATCCATCATTACTGGCTGCGCACGCTCGGCATCGAGGGCGGCTATGTGATCGAGGCGGTGCCGCCGGAGGATTTCAAGGATTTCCTGTTTCGCCTGTCGCTGCGCGGCTTCGTCGGCGCCAATGTCACCCTTCCGCACAAGGAGCGCGCGCTGGCGCTGTCGGCGCCGGACGAGCGCGCCCGTGCCGTCGGCGCCGCCAACACGCTGTGGTTCGCCGATGGCGAGTTGCGCTCGACCAACACCGATGTCGAAGGCTTCATCAACAATCTCGACGCCTGCGCGCCCGGCTGGGACAAGACCGAAGATGCGCTGGTGCTCGGCGCCGGCGGCGCGGCCCGTGCGGTGGTGTTCGGCCTGATCGAGCGTGGGATCGCGCGCGTGCATCTGGTCAACCGCACCATCGACCGTGCCCGTGCGCTGGCCGACCAGTTCGACGCGCGCGTTCATCCCGCGACGTGGGACACGGTCAGCGAGCTGCTGCCGCGCGCAGGGCTGCTAGTGAACGCCACGTCGCTCGGCCAGCATGGCCAGCCCGCGCTCGAGGTCGATGTGGGGTTGCTGCCGCAAAATGCGGTTGTTTCCGATATTGTCTATGTGCCGCTGGTGACGCCGCTGCTCGCGGCGGCGGAGGCGCGTGGCCTGAAGACCGCTGACGGGCTCGGCATGCTGCTGCATCAGGCGGTGCGCGGTTTTGAATTGTGGTTCGGCCAACGCCCGCAAGTTACAGCGGAACTGCGTGGGCTGGTCGAAGCCGATCTCACAAAGACTTGAGGCCTGGAATAGCGTCTCCGGACGGTGTCTCGTGTTAGTCCCCCGCGTTCCCTCCCGGAGATCACCATGCCTGCCAGCCGTTCCCATCTCATTCGTCCGTGCATCGCGCTCGCGATGGTGACGGCATCCACGCTTTATGCGCTTGCGCAGCAGCCGCCGACGCCGACGCGGGTGCGTGGAACCGTCGAGAGCGTCGATGGCGATACGCTGGCGGTGAAGTCGCGAAGCGGCGAGGACGTCAAGCTGCACATGGCGGGCAATATGGTGGTGCTCGGCCTCACCAAGATCGCGCTGTCCGACATCAAGGTCGGTTCCTTCATCGGCACCACCACGGTGCCCGGCCCTGACGGCGTGCCGAAGGCGGTCGAAGTGCATGTCTTCCCGGAGAACATGCGCGGCACCGGCGAAGGCTCGCGGCCCTATGATCTGAAGCCGAACAGCAGCATGACGAATGCGACCGTCGCGCAGTCCGTGGTCAGCAATGACGGTCATACATTGCAGGTCAAGTACAAGGACGGTGAGAAGACGGTCCAGGTCTCACCCGACACGCCTGTCGTGACCTATGTTCCCGGCGACAAGGCGGACCTCAAGGCCGGCGCCAGGGTGATCGCCTTCATGAAGAAACTGCCCGACGGCTCGCTTGAGACCGACCGCGTCAGCGTCGGCCGCGACGGCCTCACGCCGCCGATGTGACGCACGATCTGAACGGGCTACATCGGAACACGCGAGCGCATCACCTGTCCGTTATCGCAGTAACGGCCCCCTCATCCGGTCCGTAGTTGTTGAACGGTCACCTTTCCCGCGAACGGGAGGTAGCCGCACGGAATACCTTCAACTCCCCGGTGTTCCCTGATTCGCCAGCCAAACCCATGAGGGACACCATGCCGAAATCGCAGCTGTTCGCCGCATTGCTTCTCGTTGCCTTTGCCTCGCCTGCATCCGCACAGCAGCCGCCGGCGGTGCGCATTCGCGGCACCATCGAGGCCGTCGACGGCGCCATGCTGTCGATCAAGTCGCGCGACGGCGCCGACATGAAGGTGCGGACCACCGACAACGTCGCGGTGTTCGGCGTCGCCAAGACCGATCTGTCGGAGATCAAGCCCGGTTCCTATATCGGCGTCACCGCGATGCCCGAGCCCGACGGAATGCAGAAGGCGATCGCCGTTCACATCTTCCCGGAGAACCAGCGCGGCGCCGCCGAAGGCTTCCGCCCCTGGGACCTGCGCGCCAACTCGACCATGACCAACGCCACCGTCGCCGAGACCGTGAAGGGCACCGACGGTCAGAACATCACGGTGAAGTACAAGGACGGCGAGAAGAAAGTCGTGGTGCCGCCGGCCACCCCGGTCGTCACCTTCGTCGCCGGCGACAAGTCGGAGCTGAAGCCTGGCGCCAAGATCATCATCTTCGGCGCAGTGAAGAAGGACGACGGCACGCTGGAAGCCAACCGCGTCAATGTCGGCCGCGACGGGATTACGCCGCCGATGTGAAGCGCAACCTCTCTCAACACGTCGTCCCGGCGAAAGCCGGGACCCATAGCCGCCGATGACGATTGTTGAGAAGAGCTGTGGCCACAGCCGTGTTCTAGTCTCGCACGGCTGTGGTTATGGGTCCGGCTTTCGCCGGGACGACGACTGTGGGCCGGATGGCGATTGCCTCACACCGCGAGCACGTGATCGTCGATCTCGGCGATGGTGTTGACGCCGCACAGCCCCATCGTGGTGGTGAGTTCCTTGCCGAGGATATCGATCGCCTTGGCGACGCCTTCCTGGCCGCCGGCGCCGAGGCCATAGGCATAGGCGCGGCCGATCATGCAGGACTTTGCGCCGAGCGCCAGCGCCCGCATCACGTCCATGCCGGTGCGGATGCCGCCGTCGAACATGATCTCGAGCTTCGAGCCGACCTCATCGACGATCTCCGGCAGCACCTCGATCGAGGACGGTGCGCCGTCGAGCTGGCGGCCGCCATGGTTGGAGACCACGATCGCCTGCGCGCCGGTCTTGGCGGCAAGCTCGGCGTCCTCGACGTCGAGGATGCCTTTAAGGATCAGCTTGCCCGGCCAGATGCTGCGGATCCAGTCGATGTCCTTCCAGTTCAGCGAGGTGTCGAACTGCGAGGCGGTCCATTCCGACAGTTTCGTCAGATCCTCGGTGCCTTTGACGTGGCCGGCAATGTTGCCGAAGGTCCGGCGCTTGCCTTGCAGCACGCCTGACACCCAGGCGGGCTTGGTCGCGAAGTCGATCAGCTTCGACAGCGACCATTCCGGCGGCACCGTCATGCCGTTCTTGATGTCCTGGTGGCGCTGGCCGATCACCTGCAGGTCGACGGTCAACACCAGCGCCGAGCATTTTGCGGCGATTGCGCGCTCGATCAGCGACTTGATGAAGCCGCGGTCCTTCATGACGTAGAGCTGGAACCAGAACGGCTTGTCGACGGCGGCCGCGATGTCCTCGATCGAGCAGATCGACATCGTGCTCTGGGTGAAGGGAATGCCGGCCGCCTGAGCGGCGCGGCAGGCGTAGATCTCGCCGTCGCCATGCTGCATGCCGAGCAGGCCGACCGGCGCCAGGATCAGCGGCATTGCCGCGGGCTCGCCGAGGATCGTGGTCGCCAGGGTGCGCTTGGACACATCGACCAGGATGCGCTGGCGGAACTTGATCTGCTGCAGATCTTCCGAATTCGCGCGCAGCGTGTCCTCGGTGTAGGAGCCGCGGTCCGCATAATCGAAAAACGCCTTCGGCACCCGGCGCTTGTGCAGCTGGCGCAGATCTTCGATGCAGGTAATGTGCTTCATGGACGGTCCCGGCCCTTCTTCTGTGTCGCAAGTTCGATGTCGCGAGCCCTGTTTTAGGCAGCAAGTCTTGCGGGTGTTCGATCTTGTCGTCATCTAGCATGGATGGGGGGCCTGCCAAATCGAAGACGGATGGGAGAGCGCGATGACCCAATCAGGCTCCAAGCCGAAAGCAGACGAGACCGCCGAGAAGCGCCGGCTCGACGAGGCCCTGGAAGAGGGGCTGGAGGAGACGTTTCCCGGTTCCGACCCGGTCAATGTCACCCAGCCGGCCCCCACCAAGGGCGACCAGCACGTCAAGCGCAACGGCAAAGGGTAGGGGACGACGTTCGTTCCCCAGGTTGCCGAAAGAGTAATAATGTTATATCTTTCAGTGCGTTAATGTCGAAGCACGGGGTTTGGCCCCGGTAATGATTCATCATATTTTTTGAAGTCATTTTAGCGCCTGGCAGTCTATAAGGCCGATGCACGCTAGACTGGTAGGCGTTCGGGACTCTCTCGCCGGGTGGTTCGAGAGGTCCGTGTTGGGGGTTACATGAGCCGCAAATATTTCGGGACCGATGGAATTCGGGGCCGCGCCAATGGACTGATCACGCCGGAGCTCGCGCTCAAGGTGGGGCAGGCCGCGGGATTGGTGTTTCAGCGTGGCGACCATCGCCATCGCGTCGTGATCGGCAAGGACACGCGGCTGTCCGGTTATATGATCGAATACGCCATGGTCGCGGGTTTCACGTCGGTCGGTATGGACGTGCTGCTGGTCGGCCCGATGCCGACCCCGGCGATCGCGATGCTCACCAAGTCGATGCGCGCCGACCTCGGCGTCATGATCTCGGCGTCGCATAATCTGTTCGAGGACAACGGCATCAAGCTGTTCGGCCCGCAGGGCTTCAAGCTGTCCGACGATGTCGAGAAGCAGATCGAGCAGCTGCTCGACGAATCGCTCGACCGCCGCCTGGCGCAGAGCGCGAGCCTCGGCCGCGCCCGCCGCATCGACGGCGTCCATGACCGCTACATCGAATTCGCCAAGCGCACGCTGCCGCGCGATCTCTCGCTCGACGGCCTGCGCGTCGTGGTCGATTGCGCCAATGGCGCCGCCTACAAAGTGGTGCCGGAAGCGCTGTGGGAGCTCGGCGCCGACGTGGTGCCGATCGGGGTCGAACCCGACGGCTTCAACATCAACAAGGAATGCGGCTCCACCTCGCCGGAAGCGCTGTCGCGGAAGGTGCGCGAGATGCGCGCCGACATCGGCATCGCGCTCGACGGCGATGCCGATCGCGTCATCCTGGTCGACGAGCGCGGCCACATCGTCGACGGCGACCAGCTGCTCGCGGTGATCGCGCAGAGCTGGAAGGAAGAGGGGCGCCTCGCCAAGCCCGGCATCGTCACGACCGTGATGTCCAATCTCGGGCTGGAGCGCTTCCTGCAGGGTCTCGGGCTGCAGATGGTCCGCACGCCGGTCGGCGACCGCTACGTGCTCGAGCAGATGCTGAGCGGCGGCTACAATCTCGGCGGCGAGCCGTCGGGCCATATCATCATGTCGGACTATTCGACGACCGGCGACGGTTTCGTCGCGGCGCTGCAGGTGCTGGCCGTGGTGCAGAAGCTGCGCCGCCCGGTGTCGGAGATCTGCCGGCGTTTCGATCCATTGCCGCAAATCCTGAAGAACGTGCGCTATCGCAGCGGCAAGCCGCTCGACGACGCCGAGGTCAAATCCGCGATCACCGACGGCGAGAAGCGCCTCAACGGCCATGGCCGTCTGTTGATCCGCCCCTCCGGCACCGAGCCGGTGATCCGCGTCATGGGCGAGGGCGACGATCGCATCCTGGTGGAAGAGGTCGTCGACAACATCGTCAGCGCACTCGGCCACGCCGCCGCGGCATAGGACTGCTGATTCCATATCGAGCTGCCAGTCCCGTCATCCTGAGGTGCGAGCCTTGCGGCGCAATTGCGCCGCTGGGCGAGCCTCGAAGGGTGTACGACCCGGCTGGTGGCCGATTCATCCTTCGAGACGCGGCCAAGCGGCCGCTCCTCAGGATGACGGGGAGGCGGGACGGTTGTTGCTGAGAACCACACAGCGCATCGCTGCCATCGGCTAACGCAACTGGTCCGGCTCACCTCCGCGTCGTACGACACGGAGGTATTTTTGCGAATCTGTCCGGGAATGCTGCATTGAACAAACCCGTCGTGAGCAAACAGGCGCTGGGCGAGCCGGTGCCGGTGCCGGTGCCGGAGTTGACGGCTGCGAAAGCGGCCGTGGCGGGGCCGGCCTATGTCGTGCTTGCCGGCATCAGCTTCTCGCACTTCCTCAACGACACGATGCAGTCGCTGATCGCTTCGGTCTATCCGATCCTGAAGGACAATTACGCGCTCGACTTCGCGCAGATCGGCATGATCACGCTGGCGTTCCAGTTCACGGCATCGCTGCTGCAGCCGCTGGTCGGGCATTTCACCGACAAGAAGGCGCAGCCGTTCTCGCTTGCGATCGGCATGGGCTTCACCTTCTTCGGGCTGTTGCTGCTCAGCGTTGCGCACACCTACGGGGTCATCCTGATCGCGGCTTCGCTGGTCGGCCTTGGCTCCGCGGTGTTCCACCCGGAATCGTCGCGCATCGCGCGGCTGGCGTCAGGCGGACGTTACGGTTTCGCGCAATCGGTGTTCCAGCTCGGCGGCAGTTTCGGCACCTCGATGGGACCGGTGCTCGCAGCACTGATCGTGGTGCCGTTCGGCCAGCCCTCGATCGCCTGGTTCTCCTCGATCGCGTTCCTTGCCATCGTGATCCTCTGGCGCATCGGCGTCTGGTACAAGCCGCAGATATCGGGCAGGAAGGCGGCCGCCAGCGCGCGGCATCCCGACCATCCGGATCAGCGGCGCGTGAGGATCGCGCTCATCGTGCTGGTGGCGCTGCTGTTCTCCAAGCAGCTCTATGTCTCGAGCCTGTCGAGCTATTACATCTTCTATCTGATCGACCGGTTCGGTGTCTCGACGCAGGCGGCACAGCTCTATCTGTTCGTCTTCCTTGCCGCCAATGCCGCGGGCGCGTTCATCGGCGGGCCGCTCGGCGACCGCTTCGGCCGCAAATACGTGATCTGGTTCTCGATCCTCGGCGCGCTGCCGTTCACGCTGGCGCTGCCCTATGCCGGCCTGTTCGCAAGCGCCGTGCTGACGGTGGTGATCGGCTTGATCATCTCGTCGGCGACGTCGGCGATCATCGTGTTCGCGCAGGAATTGATGCCGCATCGCTTCGGCATGATCTCCGGCGTGTTCTTCGGCGTCGCGTTCGGGATCGGCGGTCTCGGCGCCGCCGTGCTCGGCAAGCTCGCCGACCACACCTCGATCGCCTTCGTCTATCAGCTGTGCGCCTTCCTGCCGGCGATCGGCCTGCTCGCGGTGTTCCTGCCGAAGATGCCGAAGGCCGTGCGCTGAACGCTCGGCCGCAGACGCGACGCCCGCGTTAAGCATTCGCTAATACACGCGGCTTGCGTGCGCTGCGAACGGCGCGCATGCGTCAACGCTTCATTAGCACTTGTGGCGAGATCGCGATGTTTCGCCGCTTCCTGCGCCATTTTAATGGACCCATAAGCGACAGCCGCAGAAAAAGGTGAGAGAAAATCAACCTTAAAAATTAGGGTTAAGTGCCGCTTAAACATTTCCTGCCATCGTCCGGCCGTGAGTTTCAGACGTGGGGCTTTCGTGTCGCCTCACTTGGCCCAAAAGGACGAAGCCAATGCGTAGCGTAAAGACCCTGATTGCCGCCGGTGCGGCATCTCTGTTGTCCTCGGCGGCGTTCGCTGCCGACATGCCCATCATGCCGCCACCTCCGATGGCGTATGCTCCTCCGCCGGTCCAGGATTTCGGCGGCTGGTATCTGCGCGGCGACATCGGCATGACCAACACCCAGGCCAAGCTGCACGTCAACGCCTACGACACACTGCCGGCCGGCACCGCCTTCAACCAGTTTGGCCACGGCTTCGACGGCGGTGTGCTCTACGGCATCGGCGTCGGCTATCAGTTCAACAGCTGGTTCCGCGCCGACATCACCGGTGAGTATCGCTCGAAGGTAAGCTTCAACGGCACCGATTTCTTCACGTTCCCCGGGCCCAGCCCGCTGAGCGACGCCTATCATGGCGGCATCCAGAGCTGGGTCGGCCTCGTCAACGTCTACGCCGATCTCGGCACCTGGGGCTGTTTGACGCCGTTCATCGGTGCCGGTGTCGGTGCCGCGACGCTCAAGACCTCGGCCTTCTCCGACGTCGCGACGTTCCCGAGCGGGTCGGGCCTCACCAGCTCCTTCATCGCCGATGGCGCCACCAAGACCAACTTCGCCTGGGCGCTGCATGCCGGTGTCGCCTACAAGGTCACCAACAACTTCACGGTTGAACTGGCCTATCGCTACCTCGATATGGGCACTGCCGGCCACGGCCAGGGTCACTTCTTCGACGGCACGCCGGCCGGTCCCTCGAGCTTCCAGTTCCGCGACATCACCTCGCAGGACGTGAAGCTCGGTGTACGCATGGCCTTGCCGTGCTGCGACGTGCCGCCCCCGCCGCCGCCCCCGCTGATCCGCAAGGGTTAATTTCCAGCCTTCACGGTTAACGATTGCAACGGCGCGGGACCATCCCGCGCCGTTTTTCTTTGCCGCGTCATGTCGCGAACCTTGCCGCGCCATGTGCGCACTTCTGCAACTTGTGTGCTCGAAAACGGGCGGCGACAACGATTGGTTAAGGTTAACAGGCGATGATCAACGCGACATAGGTGCGGTGGATGGAGCGTTGCAATGCGTAGGTTGGTGCTGGCAGCGATGATGATTGGAACGGTGACCGGCGCGCAGGCTGCCGACCTGCCGGACTTTCCGATCCTGCGCGGCTCCTATGTCGATGCACCGAGCAGGAGCGGGAACTGGGAAGGATGGTACGTCGGCGGCCAGATCGGCTATACCTCCGGCGACATCGATTTCAGCCACGCGCCAAGCGCGATGACCTCCTTCATGCTGCGCGAGAGCGTTCTGGCCGACCCGGTTTCGGGCTGGGCCCTGCTGCCGAAGAACCATGCGCAGAGCAACGGATTCGGCGCATTCGTCGGCCGCAACTGGCAATGGGACGACGTCGTGCTCGGCGTCGAGGCCAACTACAATTACCTGAACGGCCTCGAGAGTTCGGCGGGCGACTCGATGACGCGGCAGATCGTGAATCCCAAGGGCGAGACTCCTCCGAGCGGGCACACCTACACCTACAACACCACGTTGTCGGGTAGCGCCGCCTTGCAGGTCAAGGATGTCACGACCTTCCGCGGACGTGCCGGATGGGCGGCAGGCAATTTCCTGCCTTACATGTTCGGCGGTGTTGCGGTGGGACGCATGTCGGTGTCACGTTCGGCGACGGTGTCGTTTGACAAGTACGATGCCTGGGCCGAGACCCAGACGGTCGGCAACAACACCGTTACAATTCAGCATAACGACTACCTGGGCTCAGGCAGCGCCGCCCAGACGGAGCAGCGGGTGAACAACTATGCGATCGGCTGGACCGCGGGCCTCGGGCTTGAATATTGCGTGGTCGGCGGGTTGTTTCTCCGCGGCGAGTGGGAATATGTGCGCTTCGCGGCGGTCAAGAATATCGCCGTCGACATGAACAGCTTCCGGGTCGGCGCCGGCTACAAGTTCTGATCGCCGCTGCCATAGCCGGCGACGGTTGACAGACCGGGGAGCGGCTGCTGCTCTGTCGCCTCACGGTCGGAGCAATCTCACATGAAAATCTACGGCGACGCCAATTCAGGCAACTGCCTGAAGGTGAAGTGGGTGTGCGACAGGCTGGCGCTGCCGTACACATGGGTCGAGATCGACACCATGAAGGGCGGCAGCCGGACCGCGGAATTCCTCAAGCGAAACGGCTGGGGCCAGGTGCCGACGGTGGAGCTGGATGACGGCCGCACGCTGGCGCAATCCAACGCCATCATTCGCTACCTCGCGCGCGGCAGCGACCTGATCCCGAGCGATCCCTATCGCGCGGCGCAGATGGATGCCTGGATGTTCTGGGAGCAGAACAGCCACGAGCCTTATGTGGCCGTCTGCCGCTTTCAGGCCGTGTATCTCGGCAAGGCCATCTCGGAGATCGATCCGAACCTCGTCAAGCGCGGCTATGTCGCGCTCGATCATCTGGAGCGGCATCTGGCGGGCACGCAATTTCTGGTCGGAGACGCGTTCTCGCTCGCCGACGTCTCGCTGCTCGCTTATACCCGTGTCGCGGAGGATGGCGGCCTCGAACTCGCGCGCTATCCCGCGATCCGTCGCTGGATCGCCGACGCCGAGCGCGTGCTCGCGCTGCCGCCGGTCCGCTGGCCTCAGGTAAATGCCGCCATGACTGAAGCTTCATCCATCACGATCCGCCGCGCCCGCCGCGAAGACGTCGCCGCCATCGTCGGCATGCTTGCGGACGATCCGCTCGGCAGTGCGCGCGAGCGGATCGAAGACCCGTTGCCGCAAAGCTATTACGAGGCCTTCGCGCGGGTCGAGCGCGATCCCAACCTGCAACTCGTCGTCGCCGTCGACGGGGAGGGCGTCGTCGTCGGCTGTCTGCAGCTCGCGGTTCTGCCGGGCATCAGCTCGCAGGGCGGCTCGCGCGGCCTGCTCGAGGACGTTCGCGTTGCAAAGCATTGCCGCAGCCGCGGCATCGGCGAGAAGCTCGTGCAATGGGCGGTCACGGAGGCGCGCGCGCGAGGCTGCATGCTCGTCGAATTGCTGACGCATCAGACGCGGGTCGATGCGCAACGATTCTATGAACGGCTTGGGTTCGCACGCAGCCATGTCGGGATGACGATTCGATTTTGAAAACGCGCGCGGGAAGGTTGTGCCATCTACCGGGGCAATGCCTGCGGCAGCCGTTGCTCTGCGATCCGGTTAACAGGCGATAAACTAAGCTGGCCTCCGTGATTTTACGGGTCGGAACGAGTCCGCTATGTCGGACGTCTCCCACGGGGCGCTGGCAACTGGGGATTGGAATGTCGGATTATTCGATCGTGCGGGTCGGCAACGAGTATATCGTGCAGGTCGGCGAGAAGAGTATTTTGAAAGTATCGAGCCGGCGCAGGGCAGTTAAGATCATGACTCTGGCGGCAGATTTGCTCGATCAGGAGACGATCCAGCAGGTCGAGGATGCCCCATCAATCAGCCGTGATGCCCGGATCGTTCCAGACGAGTCCGAACTTTCTTGACGTTTGGGTACCTTTCCACTATCCCCGACCGCGGGAAACCTCTCCCCACCGAGAGGCAGCTATCTGGAAGGGTAGACTATGATTGCAGCGAAGCCCGCTTCGCGGCCTGAAGTGCCGCATTTTTCCTCCGGCCCCTGTGCCAAGCGCCCCGGCTGGAACCCCAACAACCTCAAGGACGCCGCCCTCGGCCGCTCGCATCGCGCGAAAGTCGGCAAGGCCAAGCTCAAGCTCGCGATCGAACTGACGCGCGAGGTGCTTGAGGTGCCTGCCGATTACAAGATCGGCATCGTGCCGGCGTCGGATACCGGCGCGGTCGAGATGGCGTTGTGGTCGCTGCTCGGCGCGCGGCCCGTCACCACGCTCGCCTGGGAATCCTTCGGCGAGGGCTGGGTCAGCGATATCGTCAAGGAATTGAAGCTGAAGGACGTCACCAAGCTCAACGCGGCTTATGGTGAAATCCCCGATCTCTCCAAGGTCGATCCGAAGTCGGATATCGTCTTCACCTGGAACGGCACCACCTCGGGTGTGCGCGTGCCGAACGCCGACTGGATCAGCGCGGATCGCGAAGGCCTGACGATTTGCGACGCGACCTCGGCCGCCTTCGCGCAGCCGCTCGATTTCGCCAAGCTCGATGTCGTCACCTTCTCCTGGCAGAAGGCGCTCGGCGGTGAAGCCGCACACGGCATGCTGATCCTGTCGCCGCGCGCGGTGGAACGGCTCGAGACCTACAAGCCGGCCTGGCCGCTGCCGAAGATCTTCCGCCTCACCAAGGGCGGCAAGCTCAACCAGGGCATCTTCGAAGGCGAGACCATCAACACGCCGTCGATGCTCTGCGTCGAGGACTATCTCGATGCGTTGAACTGGGCGAAGTCGATCGGCGGCCTGAAGGCGCTGATCGCCCGCGCCGACGCCAACACCAAGGCGCTCGCCGACTGGAAGGCGCGGACGCCGTGGATCGACTTCCTGGCCAAGGATCCCGCGATCCGCTCCAACACCTCGGTGTGCCTGAAGTTCACCGACCCCGCGATCACTTCGCTTCCATCCGACGCACAGGCCGACTTCTGCAAGAAGCTGGTCGCGCTGGTGGAGAAGGAGAACGCCGGCTTCGACTTCGCGTATTACCGCGACGCGCCGGCCGGTTTGCGGATCTGGTGCGGCGCCACCGTCGAAGCCAAGGATGTCGAGCTGCTGACGCAGTGGATCGACTGGGCCTTCGCCGAGACCAAGGCAGCGTTGCCCAAGGCGGCATAAGTTTTCTGTTGTCACCTCTCCCCGTTCTTCCGGGGAGAGGTCGGATCGCGCAGCGATCCGGGTGAGGGGCCCTCTCGGCTTGTTCCTCGCCCGTGGCTGCCCCTCACCCCAACCCTCTGCCCGCAAGAGCGGGGAGAGGGAGAAGTGATCAGAGACTTCACCACATCGGTCCAGGAGACCCGCCCGCCGCAGGGCAAAGGAACAATCGAGATGACAAAACCCAAAGTTCTGATTTCCGACGCGCTGTCTCCCGCCGCCGTGCAGATCTTCAAGGATCGCGGCGTCGAGGTCGACTTCCAGCCCAACCTCGGCAAGGACAAGGAAAAGCTCGCCGAGATCATCGGCAATTACGACGGCCTCGCGATCCGCTCGGCCACCAAGGCGACCGCCAAGCTCATCGAGAAGGCGACCAGGCTGAAGGTGATCGGCCGCGCCGGCATCGGCGTCGACAATGTCGAGATTCCGGCCGCGACCGCCAAGGGCATCATCGTGATGAACACGCCGTTCGGCAATTCGATCACGACCGCCGAGCATGCCATCACCCTGATGCTGGCGCTGGCGCGAGAGATCCCGCAGGCCGACGCCTCGACCCAGGCCGGCAAGTGGGAGAAGAACCGCTTCATGGGCGTCGAGATCACCGCCAAGACCCTCGGCGTGATCGGCTGCGGCAATATCGGCACGATCGTCGCCGACCGCGCGCTCGGCCTGCGCATGAAGGTGATCGCGTTCGATCCGTTCCTGTCGCCGGAGCGTGCCAAGGACATCGGCGTCGAGAAGGTCGAGCTCGACGATCTCTTGAAGCGCGCCGACTTCATCACGCTGCACACGCCGCTGACCGAGAAGACCCGCAACGTGATCGATGCGGCCGCGATCGCCAAGATGAAGAAGGGCGTGCGCATCATCAACTGCGCGCGCGGCGGCCTGGTCGACGAGCAGGCGCTGGTCGACGCGCTGAACTCCAAGCACGTCGCGGGCGCCGCCTTCGACGTGTTCGTCGAGGAGCCGGCGACCTCGAACGTGCTGTTCGGCCATCCCAACGTGATCTGCACTCCGCATCTCGGCGCCTCCACCACCGAAGCGCAGGAAAACGTCGCGCTGCAGGTCGCCGAGCAGATGTCGGACTATCTGCTGTCGGGCGCGATCTCCAACGCGGTCAACTTCCCTTCGATCACCGCGGAAGAGGCGCCGAAGCTGAAGCCGTTCATCGAGCTCGCCGAAAAACTCGGCTCGTTCGCCGGCCAGCTCACCGAGAGCGGCATCCTCAAGACAGAGATCACCTACGAGGGCCACGTCGCCGAGATGAAGATCAAGGCGATCACCTCGGCGGTGCTATCGGGCCTGCTGCGGCCCATGCTGGGCGAGATCAACGTCGTCTCGGCGCCGGTCGTCGCCAAGGAGCGCGGCATGGTGGTCGACGAGGTCGTCCGCGCTGCGCAGAGCGACTATGAAAGCCTGATCACGGTCACCGTCACCACCGAGCGTCAGGAGCGTTCGGTGTCCGGCACCGTCTACGCCGACGGCAAGCCGCGTCTCGTCGACATCAAGGGCATCCGCGTCGACGCCGAGTTCGGCAAGTCGATGATCTATGTGACCAACGAGGACAAGCCGGGTTTCATCGGCGCATTCGCGAGCCTCTTGGGTGATGCGAAAATCAATATCGCGACCTTCCATCTCGGCCGCGTCAAGCAAGGCGGCGACGCCATTGCGCTGGTCGAGGTCGACGGCGCGGTGCCGCCGGAGCTGCTCGCCAAGGTGCAGACGCTGCCGCAGGTGAAGCAGGCCAAGGCGCTGACGTTCTAGTTCTTGCGATCGGCGGTTTGCCCGCACACTCGCTTTACCTCTCCCGCTTGCGGGGGAGGTCGGATCGCATCGATAGATGCGATCCGGGTGGGGGCTCTCTCCTCACGAAGACTCTTGATTGCGGAAATACCCCCACCCCAGCCCTCCCCCGCAAGCGGGAGAGGGGGCAAAGCGAGCTCTTGGTTATCACCTGATCTCGCTCAAGCACGTCCAAATTCCGATCTGCGGAACATGACGCCGTCTCCGGTCGCGGAGGCGGCGTTTGTCGTTCCGGGACGTCCGGTATTGCTGTTGCGCCCGACGAAAAATGTGTACGAACGGGCCACGACGCGCCACAATGACCGTCATCTCAGAGGGAGAAAACAATGCGTGAAGCTGTAATCGTTTCCTACGCGCGCACAGGCCTGGCGAAGTCCGGCCGTGGCGGATTCAACATCACCCCGCCGATGTCGCTCGCCGCGCACGCCATCAAGCACGCGGTCGACCGCGCCGGTGTCGACAAGGAATATGTCGAGGATTGCTATCTCGGCAATTGCGCGCATGGCGCGCCGAACATCGGCCGCCAGGCGGCGCTGCTCGCGGGCCTGCCGAAGTCGACCGCCGGCGTCTCCGTGAACCGCTTCTGCTCGTCGGGCCTGCAGACCATCGCGATGGCCGCCAACTCGATCCGTTCCGACGGTTCCGATTGCATCGTCGCCGGCGGCGTCGAGAGCATCTCGATTCCCGGCGGCGGCTCGCCGAAGGAATCGATCGATCCCGAGCTGCTCAAGACCGCGCCCGACATCTTCATGGCGATGATCGATACCGCCGATATCGTCGCCGAGCGCTACAAGCTCAGCCGCGAATACCAGGACGAGTATTCGCTGGAGTCGCAGCGCCGCATGGCGGCCGCGCAGCAGGCCAACAAGTTCAAGGACGAAATCGTCCCGATGAAGACCAAGATGAAGGTGGTCGACAAGGCGACCAAGGCCGAGTCGATCGTCGACTACGTGGTCGATCGCGACGAGTGCAACCGCCCCGAGACCACGCTGGAGGGCCTCGCCAAGCTCGAGCCGGTCAAGGGCCCGGGCAAGTTCGTCACCGCCGGCAATGCCAGCCAGCTCTCCGACGGCGCCGCCGCCGTGGTGCTGATGGAAGCCAAGGACGCCGAGAAGCGCGGCCTCAACCCGCTCGGCCGCTTCGTGGCCTGGGCCTCGGCCGGCTGCGAGCCCGACGAGATGGGCATCGGCCCGGTCTTTGCCGTGCCGAAGCTGCTCAAGCGCCATGGCCTGAAGATCGACGACATCGATCTCTGGGAGCTCAACGAGGCGTTCGCCAGCCAGTGCCTCTATTCGCGCGACCAGCTCGGCATCGATCCCGAGAAGTATAACGTCAATGGCGGCTCGATCGCGATCGGCCATCCCTTCGGCATGACCGGCGCCCGGCTCACCGGCCACCTGCTGCAGGAAGGCCGTCGCCGCAAGGCCAAGTGGGGCGTCGTGACCATGTGCATCGGCGGCGGCCAGGGCGGCGCCGGCCTGTTCGAGATCTACAGCTGAGCGCAACTCGGCTGACCGCTCAGGATTTGCAGCACGGCGCCTCAAGGGCGCCGTGCTTTTTTCGTACTCTCTCCCGCCGTCATTGCGAGCGAAGCGAAGCAATCCATTGTCACCGCACATGCGGACGGATGGATTGCGTCGTCGCTTCGCTGCTCGCAATGACGGTAATGGAGACCTTCCGACACCGCCGCGCCATGCGGCAGCCGTCGCGGCGCCATCGTCGTGCCGCAGGGAAACCTCAATCGAACCAGTCCCTTCCTCGCTGCGTCTCACCACGAGAAACGGCGCGCCGTCGAGCCCGGCGCGCCGTTCGTCTCGCGCGCCATGCGGCGTTTTTCCGGAGGGATGTCATGTGTAGGATTGCGAATTATCTTGTGACCACCAGCCTGGTGCTGGCGGGTACGCTGGTTGCCGGGCCGCTGCATGCGGCCAATCTCGATGCGGCCTCGCAGGTCGATGCCGTGACCGTCTATCCCGATGGCGCGAGCGTCACCCGCGTCATCACGCTGGATCTGCCTGCCGGCGACAACACGCTCATCGCCAGGGATTTCCCGATGGGGCTCGATCCGTCCTCGCTGCGGGTCGAGGGCGAGGGCGGAGCGAAGCTCACGATCGGCGCGATCGACACCAAGCTGCCGGGGCCGCTGCTGCCGCAAAATCTCTCCGAGATCGACAAGCGCATCGAGGCGCTTGACGATCAGCGCGCCGATTTGCAGGGACTGATCAGCGCGGCCGAGGCGCGGCGCAAATTTGCCGAGCGCTTTGCCGAGGCGTCGCCCGCGGGCCTCGGCGAAAAGGGCGAGGCGCGTCCGCTCAGCGAGTGGCGCGCGGCGTTCTCGGCGGTGGCCGACGAGGTCGCAACCGCCGACAGCGCGATCCGTGACGCCGAGCGCAAGATCCGCGTGATCGACCGCGATCTTGCGCAGCTCGCAGCCGATCGCACCAGCAAGCCGCCGAGCAGGGTCGAGGTGCGGATCGACGTCGCCTCGCAGGCGGCGACCAAGGCGACCTTGCGGGTCACCTATGCGGTTCCCAACGCGCGCTGGACGCCGCTCTATGACGCCCGGCTCGACACCGGCGCCAAAGACCGCAAGCCCGCGATCGAATTGGTGCGCCGCGCCGAGATCACCCAGTCGACCGGCGAGGACTGGTCGAACGTGGCGCTCGTCGTCTCCACCGTGCGGGTCGCGCGCGGCGGCAATGCGCCCGATCTCCGCTCGCTGATCGTGCAATATCCGCAACCGCCGCGGCCGCTGGCGAAGCTTTCCGGAGAGGCCAGCATGCGCTCGCGTGAGGCGCTGGCACCCGCGCCGGCCGCCGATGCGGTTCAGCAATTCCGCTTTGGTGGGGGACGCATGGACGAACTGGAAGCCACCGCCGAGGTCGGTGCCTTCCAGGCCACCTTCAGGATTCCCGGCCGCGTCAGCGTTGCCGCCAATGAGGGCGCAAAGAGCCTGCGCATCTCGACGGCGACGATCACACCCGATCTCGCGGTTCGCGCCGTTCCGGTGATCGATCCGACCGCGTTCCTGGAAGCGAGCTTCGTGCAGGCCGACGACGCGCCGCTGCTGCCGGGGCAAATCTCGATCTACCGCGACGGCATCTTTGTCGGCCGCAGCCGGATGGCCACCGCCGCCAAGGACGAGACAGTGCGGCTCGGTTTCGGCGCCGACGACAAGGTCAAGATCGAACGCACGGTGGTGAAGCGCAACGAGGGCTCCGCGGGCCTGATCGTGACCACGGCGAAGACCGATGAGCGCGCCTTCAAGACTGCGGTACGCAACGGCCACGACTTCCCGATCAAGGTCGCGATCCAGGATCAGCTCCCGGTCAGCGAGAACGACGATATCGTGGTCGAGATGCTGCCGTCGTCGACGCCGGCGACGACGACCAATCTGCGCGACAAGCGCGGCGTGCTGGAATGGGCGTTCGAGGCCAAGGCCGGCGAAGTCCGTGACGTCAATTTCGCCTGGCGGATGCGCTGGCCCAAGGACAAGGGCGTCGTGATGGTGCCGGCGGGCTAGAGCCCGTGCCGGGCTCCAGCGTTGTTGCTTGACGCGTTTTCTTCACGCGAACCGGAACCCACTTCGCTTGAAACGCTATGAGGACCTGCGTCATCTGCCGATGACATCTCTCCCGATCTCGGGCATCACTTTGCCAAAGGCAACAAAGCCTGAGATCGGGAGGATCCATGAGCTACCAGCACATCATCGTCGATGATCCGCGTCCGCGCGTCCGCCGCATCACGCTGAACCGCCCCGAGAAGCGCAACGCGCTGAACAACCGCCTGCGCGGTGAGATCTTCGAGGTGCTGGAGCAGGCCGACCGCGATCCCGGGATTTCGATCTCGATCCTGCGCGGCGCCGGACCCTGTTTCTCGGCGGGCTACGATCTCTCCGCCGACAACCGCGTCGACCAGCCCTATCATTCGGCATCCGGCCCCGGCCAGTGGTCGCGCCATGTCGTCGAGGGCTGGTTCTCGATCTGGGATCTCGCAAAGCCCGTGATCGCGCAGGTGCACGGCTACTGCCTCGCCGGCGGCACCGAGCTCGCGACCGCCTGCGACGTGGTCTACGTCGCCGACGACGCCCAGATCGGCTATCCGCCGGTGCGGCTGATGAGCCCGCCCGACATGCAGTATCACCCGTGGCTGGTCGGCATGCGCCGCGCCATGGAATTGATGCTGACGGGCGACGCGATGTCCGGCCGCGAGGCCGCCGATTGGGGCTATGCGACCCGGTCGTTTCCGCTCGCCGAACTGGAGGCGAAGACGCTGGATTTCGCCGAGCGCGCGGCCAAGGTGCCGATCGAGCTGCAGCAGCTCAACAAGCGCAGCGTCCACCGCGCGATGGAAATCATGGGCGCCCGCGCCGCGATCCGCGCCGGCACCGAGATCCAGGCGCTGGCCTTCACGACCGAGGCCAGCAAGGCCTACATGGCGGGCTTCCGCCGCGACGGCGGCAGTGTGAAGGCCCAGCTCGACCAGCGCGACACGACGTTCGGGGATTACCGGACGAAGAAGGAGTGAGGATCACGCAAGCCGCGTGCTGAGCTGCCGTCACCCTGAGGCGGCCGCAAAGCGGCCGTCTCGAAGGGCGGCGGCCCGGCTGTCTCCGTGCGGCTGCATCGTGGGCCGTGCATCCTTCGAGGCTCGCCCAGCGGCGCAATTGCGCCGCAAGGCTCGCACCTACAGCGACAAAGGCGAAGCCTTTGCTTGTCCCTTGAGCTCGGGCGCCTCTGCAATACTGGGTCGCCCGGTGGAGCCGGGCGACGACACGGTGGTTTGCGGCGAACGCCGTCTCACTTCGCCTTCAGGAAGTCGCCGACCTCGAGCAGCACGAACTCGTCGTCATCGGCCTTGTTCGGGTCGCGGCTCGAGGAGAACGGCAGGTTGTTGTCGTTGCCGACGATGATGTGGGTCTCGTCGACCCGGTCGACATTCTCGATCGTGAAGAACGGGAAGGTGTAGACGCCGTCGTTGAGCGGCTTGCGCGCCTTCTTGTTGGGATCGCGGATCTTCATCAGGTCGATATGGGCGATCTTGCGCACCGGCTTGCCGACATTGGCGTCGGACAGCTCGATCTTGTAGACGCGCTTGAACTTGGCGAGGTCGGGAAAGCAGTTCTCGCCGCGCTGGCCTTGCGGGCAGGCCTTGTCGGCGGTGCCTTCGCCATTGTCGCGTTCGATGACGAGGCCCTGGGCCGGATCGATCATGTTGAAGTCGCCGATCGCATTGCCGTTCTGCTCGAACACGTACTGCCAGTAGCGTCCGGTGAACTTCTCCGCCGCGACGTCGAATTCCAGGATGCGCGAGGCTTCCTTGCCGTCGACCTTCTCCCAATCCTTCTTGTCGGCATCCCACAGCGGGCCTTCGAGCAGGCCGTAGAGGAACTTGCCGTCCTTGGAGGAAGCAAAGCCTTCATAGCCCTTGGAGCGGCGCAGGTTGACGTTGGTATAGGAGGCGCCGGGCGCGCCGGGTGACTGCACCGCCCAATGATCCGGCGAACGCACCGGCTTGCCGTCGGCGACGGTCTCGAACACGGCGAGGATCTTGCCGGTCTTGTCGGCCTTGAGGATGTAGGGCCCGAACTCGTCGCCGATCCAGAAAATGTCGTTGATGATCTGGAAGCCCTCGGTGTCGAAATCGGCACCGGTCAAATAGCGCTTGGCGGTGTCCTCGTGCACGATGCGGAACGGCACCTTCCTGTCGGGATCGTGCAGGAACACGGTCTCCTGACGCTCGATCTTGCCGTTCGCCCAGTCGATCTTGTGCCGGTTCAGGTACAGCATCGAGTCGGCCGAGTTGTAGCGCGAGCCCATGCCGTTGTCGGTGATCACCCAGAACGAGCCGTCGGGCATCACCTTGATGCCGGAATGGCCCTGCAGCGGCTGACCCTTGAACGGCAGCGACACGCCGGTCGGCCGCTCATAGGACTTGCCCATTACGGTGCCGATCGCGTCGACGCGCTTGCCGGTGGTGTATTTTCCCGAAGTCTTCAGATCGTTCGGGGTGTCGGCGGGGGCGTCGATGAAGCTCTCCGCCGGCATCACGGCATGTCCTGCCAGTGTCGCCGGGAATTCGCCCTCGCTCTGCGCGAACGCCGATGTGGCGAGCAGGATCGAGGCGACGGAGCAGAGCAGGGACAGGCGCATGGTTGATCTCCCAAAGGATAAACGATGCGGTGTTCTCCGAGCCGCCTGTTACAACCGGCTGACAGTTTTGTGAACCGCGGATGTTGCGGCGGGATAAGGCTTGCGGCGTTACGTCGCCTCTCTCCGTCATGCCCGGCCTTGTGCCGGGCATCCACGTCTTTGTTGCAGTTAGAGAGGTAAGACGTGGATGGCCGGGACGAGCCCGGCCATGACGAATAACGGGACCATCGTGAGGCGGTTAGATCGGCCGCATCGTTTGCGGCAGCAGGAACGGCACGCCGTCTCCGGTGTAGGCGATCGCGGCGTCGATCTCGAAGATCTCGCGCAGCGTCTCGGCTTTCATCGCCGCCGCGGGGTCGCCGTCGACGGCCAGCCGGCCGCGGTGCAGCAACAGGACCCGGTCGGCGAACCGCATCGCGAGGTTGAGGTCGTGCAGGATCGCGATCACCGCGGTGCCGCGCGCGGCGCGCCGTCGCGCCGTTTCGACCAGGTCGATCTGGTGCCGCAGATCGAGGCTCGAGGTCGGCTCGTCCAGCAGCAACAGTCCGGGTCCATGCAGCGCTTCGCCGCAGGCGAGCTGCACCAGCACGCGGGCGAAATGCGCCCGCTGCTGCTCGCCGCCCGACAGCGTCGGCAATTGCCTGAAACGGAAACGCGCGAGCCCGACCTCGTCGAGCGCCGCCTCGACCAGCGCCCGCGCCACGGCACGCGGGCTCTCGCCGGCGCCCATGCTGACGATTTCCTCGACGGTGAACGGGAAGGTGACGTTGACGTGCTGCGACAGCATCGCGCGGTGCTGCGCCAGCGCGCGTGGTCCGTAGGTTTGCAGGTCGCGCTGCCTCAGCCTGATCGTCCCGCGCGACGGAGACAGGTCGCCCGACAGCATCCGCAGCAGGGTCGATTTGCCGGCGCCATTGGGGCCGACGATCGCGACCATCTCGCCGGCACCGATCTGCAGCGACACCGCATCGACCAGCGTCGTGCCGCCGACCGTCATGGTTACCGACTGCGCTTCGAGCAGGGCCGTCACAGCGACACCAGGGAGCGCTGCCGCAGCAGCATGGCGAGGAAGAACGGCGCGCCGATCGCCGCCGTCAGGATGCCGATCGGCATCTCCGCGGGCGCCACGATGGTGCGCGCCACGGTGTCGGCGCCGACCAGGAGGATGGCACCGAGCAGTGCGGACGCCGGCAGCAGCAGCCGATGCGCGGGCCCGATCACCAGCCGCAACAGATGCGGCACCACGATGCCGACGAAGCCGACCACGCCGCAGACCGAAACCGCGACCCCGGTCATCGCCGACACCAGCACGATCGAGATCCGCTTCAGCCGTTCGACGTCGACGCCGCTGTGAAACGCCTCGGCTTCGCCGAGTACCAGCACGTCGAGCCCGCGCGCGATCGAGAGGCAGGCAGTCAGCGCCACCGCCAGCACCGGCGCCAGCGCCGTGAGCTTGCTCCAGGTCGCGCCGCTGAGCGAGCCAAGCAGCCAGAAGGTGATGTCGCGCAGCTGGCGGTCGTCGGCGACGAACACCAGAAGGCCGATGCCGGCATTGGCGATCGCGGCGATCGCGAGCCCGGCCAGCAGGAAGATCGCGATCGATGTCCGGCCGCCGCGGCTGGCGATGCCGTAAAGCACGATGGTCGTGATCAGCGAGCCGGCAAAGGCCGCGATCGGCAGCAGCTGGTGCTGCAGGAAGCGCAGGCTTTCGCCGAGATGGCTGTCGGTGAACACGATCGCAGCTGCCGCGGCGAACGCGCCGCCGGAGGAGACGCCGACCAGTGCGGGGTCGGCGAGGGGATTGCGGAACAGGCCCTGCATGATCGCGCCTGATACGGCAAGCAGTCCGCCGACCATCGCCGCCGCTGCGATCCGCGGGATGCGGATCGACCACACCACGAGCTGGTCGCGTGCGAGCTGCGGGTTGGCGACACTATCAGCCAAAAGCCCAAGCGCTGCCGGAAGCCGCGCCATGGGAATGCCGGCGGCCCCGACCGTCAGGGCGACCAGCGCGGTCGCTGCGAGCGCCGCAAGCAGGCAGAGCAGGGTGAGTGTCGCCGCCGGCCGCAGCGACATGCCGGCGCGCCGTTGTTTCGCACGTCCGCGGCGATCGGCGAGCACGCTCATTGCCGGCAATTCGCCGTCGGCGCTGCCGCCTTGAAGCTGTCGGCCTCCGGCGCCAGCGCCGGATAGAGCTTGACCGAGAGGTCGCGTGCCGCGGCCGCGGTGCGCGGTCCGAAGCCCAGCAGATAAAGGCCTTCCATCGAGATGAAGGCCTTGTTGGCCGCGACCGGCGTCAGCGCGAAGGCCGGATGCGCGAACACGGCATCCGACGTCAGCGAGTCCTTGCCGCGATCGATCGACAGCACGACATCCGGTTTCGCCGCCACGATGGCCTCGTCATTGACCGGCTTGTAGCCGTCGTAACCGTCGATGGCGTTGACGCCGCCGGCAAGCCGGATGATCTCGTCCGCGGCGGTCTTGTGGCCCGCGGCCATCGCCCGGCCATTCAACAGCGACATCACGAACATCACGCGCGCCGGCTTGGTCACCCTGGCGCGCAGCGCGCGCAGTTGCGCGAGATCACTCTCCACCGCCGTGGTCAGGCAGGCAGCGCGCGGATCGGCGCCCATGGCGTGGCCCACCAACCTGATCTTCTCGACCAGCCCGGCCTCCGAGAACGTCTCCGGCACCAGCACCAGCGGCACCTTCGCCGCCTCGAGCACGTCCATGGTCTCCTTCGGCCCGGAGCCCTGCACTGCGAGCACCAGCGACGGGTGCAGGCCGAGCACGCCCTCCGGCGATAGCTGGCGCATGTAGCCGACGTCGGGCTTCTCGCGCAGCGCGGCCGGCGGGTAGAGGCTGGTCGCATCGACGCCGGCGATGCGGTCCTCGAAGCCGAGCGCATAGAGGATCTCGGTGATCGCGCCGCCGATCGAGACGATCCGCGACGGATTGTCGATCACGACGTCGCGGTCGCGTGCGTCATGCACGGTGATGCCCTCGGCCGTCACGGCTTCGATCGGCAGCAGGCAGAAGAAGGCGAGCAGAGCGAGCGTGCGACAAATTGTCATCGGGGCCGTCACTTCGTGAGGATCAGCTTGTTCTGCGAGGTCAGCCGCAACCGGTAATGTTCTTCGCCGTGCATGATGATGATCTCGCGCTCCGCAGCGAACAGGTCGCGGCTGTCGAGACGATTACCGCGCATGATCAGCGTTTTGGCTGCGCCGGATGCAGGCTCGGTCTGCTTTCCGGCTGCGCCGATATTGTCTCCGGAAGCTGCGGACATATTGTGGTGCTGCGCCTGCGAAAATTTTCAAACGGTGTTTGCTTGTATAAGCGGGCGAAGGCGCATTCCAACGGCTGCACTTTACAATCGATATAAACAGCGCCGCCGCATTCTTGACCGTTTTGTTGCCGGCTCGTAACCAATCCTCACGCGATGCAGGCGGGTGGCTTGATCGCGATGTAGCCAGCAAGCCGCTCGTCAGAGAGCGCACGCCAGCCAAACCAGACAAGCGATGATCAGGCTGGGGCTAGAATGGCTGACGGGGCTAGGGTTTCGCGCGCCCTGATTTTGGGCGCGTCGGTGTTTTCATTTACGGCGGCACTGCCGGAACGCGGGTTCGCACAGGCCGCCGATCCGTCGGCTGCGCGTCCTTCGACCGAGCGGCCGAAGCAGGCCAAGCGGAAGCCGAAGCCGGCGGCCGAAGCTCAGGCGGCGCCGGCGGCGATGAATGCGCGGGCGCAGATCGGCGCGGTGCCGGTGCAATCGCTCGACACCATCACGGCGGTGGCGTCCAAGACCGAGGAGCGCGCGATCGATGCGCTGGCGCCGGTCAGCTCCGTCACCCTGGAGAAGATCCAGGGCCTGCAGCCGAACCGGCTCTCCGATATTTTCTACGCCGTGCCCGGCGTCTCGGTCCAGGAGCGCGGCGACGATCCGGCGACCGTCATCAACATCCGCGGCTTGCAGGATTTCGGCCGTGTCGCTGTTGTCGTCGACGGCGCGCGGCAGAACTATCAGCGCACCGGCCACAACGCCAACGGCTCGTTCTTCCTCGATCCCGAATTGATCGGCGGCGTCGACGTGGTGCGCGGCCCGACCGCGAACATCTACGGCTCCGGCGCGATCGGCGGTGTGGTTTCGTTCCGCACCAAGGACATCGACGACGTGGTGCGTCCCGGCGAGCGCTGGGGTGTCGACATGTCGGGCTCCTACGGCACCAACAAGGACCGCGGCCTGGGCTCGGTGTTCGGCGGCGTACGCGTCGATCCGAATGTCGAAGTGTTCGGCGGCGCCGTCTATCGCACCCAGGGCAATTACAAGGACGGCGCGGGCACCGAGATCGGCAACACCGGCAACGATATCGCGGCCGGTCTGATGAAGGTGACGTTGCGCCCCGCAGAAGGCCACGAGTTCAAGATCGGCGGCATCTTCCAGGACTACCAGTACGATATCGGTCAACCGAACCGCGGCCCGACCACGACGACAGCGCCGCTGGCGGCCATCGCGGGCTCCTCGGTCTACGCCTCCGACGCAAAGAACTACACCGGCACCTTGAGCTGGCGATATTCCAAGCCCGACGACATGCTGTTCGACTGGAACATCTCGGTCTACGGCAACCGCACCGACAACGACCAGGTCAAGACCTATAACAACCGCATCACCACCGGCGGCGGCGTCTGCACGCTCGCCAATCCCGGCAACAACATTTCCGGCTGCGTCGGCGACAAGCGCGGCTATTTGCTCGACACCGTCGGCGTCGACGTCAACAACACCTCGCGCTTCAATTTCGGCGCCTGGCGCAACGCCGTGACCTACGGCTTCGACGCCTTCCGCGACGATGTCGAGACCTTCGATTCGCGCGGCAATTCCAACATCACGACGCCGAGCGGCCAGCGCACCGTGTCCGGCGGCTTCGTGCAGCTGAAGCAGAACTATTCGACCTGGCTCGAGCTGATCAGCGCTGTCCGCTACGACCATTACGAGCTCAATTCGATCAACACCACGACCAGCGGCGACCGGCTGTCGCCGAAGATCACGCTCGGCGTCACGCCGGTTGCTGGCTTCACGCCCTATGTCAGCTATGCCGAAGGCTATCGCGCGCCTTCGATCACCGAGACCCTGATCGCGGGCGGCCACGCCACCGGCGGCGGGCCGGCGCTGTTCAATTGCCCCGACGGCACCAGCGGCCTGTTCTGCTTCCTCCCCAATGCGGCGCTGCGGCCGGAGGTCGGCAAGAACAAGGAAGCCGGCATCAATCTGAAATATGACGGCATCTTCACGGCGAGCGACTCGTTCCGTGGCAAGATCAACGTGTTCCGCAATGACGTTGACGGCTATATCGACCTCGTCGCGTCGGCGCCGACCCTGACGCCGTTCGGGCGGTTCAGCCAGTTCTATCAGTACCAGAACATCGCCCACGCCCGCATCGAAGGCTTCGAGCTCGAGACCATGTATGATGCGGGCGACTGGTTCGTCGGCGTCGCCGGCCATTTGATGCGCGGCCGGAACACCCAGACCAATGTCGGGCTCGCCACCATCACGCCGCGCAAGGTGACGACGACGGGCGGCGTCCGCCTGCTCGACCGCTCGCTGATCATTGCCGCGCAATGGTCCTCGTTCGGCGCCAACAACGACCTGCCGGCGGGCTATCTGCCCTCGACCGGCTACGAGCTCGTCAACCTCTATCTGACCTGGAACGCCACCAAGGACATCACCTTCACGGCGTCGGTCGACAACCTCTTGAACCAGTACTACCGGCCTTATGCGATCCCGGGCTCCTCGACCGACGGCACGACGCAGAACGACGTGCTGTTCTCGAGCCCAGGTCCGGGCACCGTCTACAAGGCCGGGCTCAGGATTCACCTAGGTGGTGCGTAACGCGAGACGCCGATCATTCCATCCAGGTTGCTCCGGCCGCGCTGGTGCCCCCAGCGCGGCCTTGGCGCGTTCATGTTATTAACGAGATCAACCGGCAGGATCCAGGCATCCGCCGTCAAACAGGAGAGAGTTTTCATGTTCATCGCAATGAACCGGTTCCAGGTGATCAAGGGCAAGGAGCAGGCGTTCGAGACGGTCTGGAAGACGCGCGAATCCTATCTCGGCGATCTGCCGGGCTTCATCGAATTTCATCTGGTGAAGGGCCCCGAGGCCGAGGACCACACGCTCTATGCGACCCACACGGTGTGGGCCAGCAAGGCGGCGTTCGAGGACTGGACGAAGTCCGATGCGTTCCGCCGCGCCCATTCGCGCGCCGGCAACGAGACCGGCGGCAGCCTCTATCTCGGGCATCCGAAATTCGAGGGCTTCGAGGTGCTGATCACCGAGCGCGCGAAGAGCGCCGCGTGATGGAGGCGGTCGTGCAGAACGCGGAGCTTGCGGGATTGAAGGCCTATATGGCCGACAATCCCGGCGCGGTCATTGAGGATGTTGCGCGCGAGCGCAAGGTGACGCCGCGCGCGGTGCTCGAGGCGCTGCCCGAGCGCATGGTGCGGATCGGCGCCGGGGAGTTCGCCGCCGCGATGCAGGACATCGCGGAATGGGGCGAGGTGACGCTGATCGTGCATACCGATGACGCGATCTTCGAGTTCACCGGCGCCATTCCGAACGGCGAGGTCGGTCGCGGCTATTTCAACCTGATGCAGCCGAAGGGCCTGCACGGCCACCTCAGGCACGAGCGCTGCGCGGCGATCGCCTTCGTCGAGCGGCATTTCATGGGCAAGATGTCGGCGTTCATCGCCTTCATCAATCGCGACGGCGGCATCATGTTCAAGGTGTTCGTCGGCCGCGACGAGACGCGCGCGCTGCGCGGCGATCAGCTGGTGCGCTTTCATGCGCTGGCGGACCGCCTCGCGCCGCAGGCGGGCTGACACCAACGAAGGACGGGAGGCGATCATGTCGCAGCGCTGGCTTGGGCAAGGCATCTGTATGGCGGCGTCGGCCGGGTTCGGCATGCTGCCGGGGGCGAGCCTTGCCGCAGCCGACGCCGCGCTGCTGCCGCGCAACCTCTCGCCCTGGGGCATGTTCGAAAGCGCCGACATCGTCGTGAAGACGGTGATGATCGGGCTCGCCTTCGCCTCGCTCGCTACCTGGACGGTCTGGCTCGCCAAGACCATCGAGATCCGCCGCAAGACCGCGCTTGCTCGGCAGCGGATCGGCCTACTTGAGCGCGACACCCTGCTTGCCGAGGTCGAGCAGGCGAGCCGCGACGGCAACGATGCGGTGGCGCAGATCGTGCAATCGGCCTCGCGCGAGGCTGCGCTGTCCGGCGGGACGTTCGACGACGGCTTCAAGGAGCGCATCGCGCTGCGGCTGGAGCGGGTCGAGGCGGCGATGTCGCGGCAGATCGCGCGCGGCACCGGCGTGCTGGCGACGATCGGCGCCACCGCGCCGTTCGTCGGCCTGTTCGGCACGGTGTGGGGCATCATGAATGCCTTCATCGGCATCTCCGAGGCCCACACCACCAATCTCGCGGTGGTCGCGCCCGGCATCGCCGAGGCGCTGCTTGCGACCGCGCTCGGCCTGGTCGCTGCGATTCCGGCGGTCGTGATCTACAATCACCTGACCCGTTCGATCGCGTCCTACCGCGCATTGCTCGGCGACGCCTCCGTCATGGTGATGCTGCTGGTCAGCCGCGAGGGCGATCGCAGCCTGTTCCGGCTGGCACGCGCTGCGGAGTAGCAGATGGGCGTCAAGCTCGGCTCCGGCGGCACGTTCAGGCGTCGCGGCGATGACGATCTGGTCGAGGCGCACGAGATCAACGTCACTCCGTTCATCGACGTGATGCTGGTGCTGCTCATCATCTTCATGGTGGCGGCGCCGCTCGCGACCGTCGATCTCGGCGTCGATCTGCCGGCCTCGACCGCCGAACCGCAGCCGCGCCCGGACAAGCCGGTGTTCGTCACCGTGAAGCCCGACCTCTCCGTCGCGGTCGGCGAGGACGTGATCGCGCGCGAGACGCTGACGTCAACGCTCGATGGCGCCACGCAGGGCAGGAAGGACGAGCGCATCTTCCTGCGCGCCGACAAGGCGGTCAGCTATGGCGATCTGATGGAGGTGATGAACCTGCTGCGCAACGCCGGCTATCTCAAGATCGCGCTGGTCGGCCTCGACGGGCGTAGCTGATCCGTGAATGCGTACGCGCTTCATGATGCGGGCGGCGAGATCCGGCTGCGGCGCTGGGGCCTGTCGGCGGCAGCGATCCTGGCGGTGCATGCGGCGCTGCTCGCGCTCGGGATGACGTGGGTCTCGGCGCCGCCGCCGGGCGTCGCCGTGCCGGCGGTGCTGGTCGACCTGACGCCGATCACCTCGGCGCCGGAGATTTCGGAGACCGAGCTGCCGCCCGGCCCGGCGATGCAGGAGGCCGACGCGTCGCCGCCGGCGCCTGCCGCCGCGCAGCCCGTGCAGCAGGAGATCGCGCCAACGCCGATGCAGGAGAAGCCCGACGTCGTCGCGCCGCCGGAGCAGAAGCAGCAGATGTCGCCGCCGCAACCCGAGCCCGCGAAAGTCGTTCCGGAGACGAAGCCCGAACCGGTCAGGCCGAAGGTGGCTCGCCGGGAAGCCAAGAAGCCGTCCGAGGCAACGCCGGCACCGCGCACCAGCGCGCCGAGCCGTGCCGAACGGCAGGCGCCGGCTGCGTCCGCGATCAGCGCCGGTGCGGCCGCGTCAGCGATCGCGGCCTATAACGCACGCGTCCGCGCGCATCTGTTGCGCTTCCACTCCTATCCGGCCGGCGGTAACGGCCAGCGCGGCGTGGTCCGCCTGGTGTTCACGCTCGGCCGCGGCGGGCAGGTGCTGTCGAGCCATCTCGGCGGCTCGTCCGGTAATCCGACCTTCGACGCGCGGGCGCTGGCGATGGTGCGCCAGGCCCAGCCGTTTCCGGCGTTTCCGTCCGAGATCACGCAGGGCTCGATGGGCTTTTCCGTGCCGGTCGCGTTCGTGCCGCGGTAGCGTCAAGTCTCATTAAGCCGCACTTTCATCCCCGTCATCCTGAGGAGCGGCCAGTTGGCCGCGTCTCGAAGGATGCACGGCCCGGCTGGTGGCCGTCGATCCTTCGAGACGCGCGTCGCGCTCCTCAGGATGACGGGGATAGATGGAGTTCGCTTCAATACGCCGGAAGCTCCGTTACTCCTTCACCGCCCCCGTCAGCGACGACACGTAGTAGTCGACGAACAGCGAGTAGAACAGCGCGACCGGCAGCGAGCCGAGCAGCGAGCCTGCCATCAGCGCGCCCCACTGGTAGACGTCGCCGGTGACGAGCTCGGTCAGGATCGCGACCGGCACCGTCTTGTTGGCGCCGCTCTGGATGAAGGCGAGCGCGTAGATGAACTCGTTCCAGGACAGCGTGAAGGAGAAGATGCCGGCCGAGATCAGGCCGGGCACCGCGAGCGGCAGCGTGATCCGCCACAGGATCTGCAACCGCGTCGCGCCGTCGACCAGCGCGCATTCCTCGAGCTCGTAGGGGATCGACTTGAAATAGCCGATCAGGAGCCAGGTGCAGAACGGCACCAGGAAGGTCGGATAGACCAGGATCAGCGCCAGCGGCGAGTCGAACAGCCCGAACTGCACGATTACGGTGGCGAGCGGAATGAACAGGATCGACGGCGGCACCAGATAGGCGAGGTAGATGCCGAGGCCGACATAGGGACTGCCGCGGAAGCGCAGCCGCTCGATCGCGTAGGCGGCGAGCGTCGAGGCGAACAGCGACAGGAAGGTCGAGCCGATCGCGACCAGCATGGTGGTCTTCAGCCAGCGCGGATAGGCCGTGTCGAACAACAGATGCTTGATATGCGCGAGCGTCGGCGAGGTGATCCAGAACGGATTGTGCTCCTTGTAGTTCAGCAGCTCCGCGTTCGGTTTGAACGAGGTGACCGCCATCCAGTAGAACGGAAACAGCAGGATCAGGATGAAGCAGGCGAGCGGCAGATAGATCATCACCACGCGCCGGGCGCGGGAGTCCCACGCCATCGTATCGGGGGTGGCGCTGGCGACGTTGGAGGATTGGGCTGCAACGTCAGTCATTGGCTTCTCCCTGCTGCCATTTGCGGCGCGCGAGGCCGAAGTAGCTGAACAATGTTGCGAACACCAGGAACGGGATCATCGAGACGGCGATCGCGGCACCCTCGCCGAGCTCGCCGCCGGCGATGCCGCGCTGGAACGCCAGTGTCGCGAGCAGATGGGTCGAGTTGACCGGGCCGCCGCGGGTGATGGCGTAGACCAGCTGGAAGTCGGTGAAGGTGAAGATGATCGAGAACGTCATCACGATCGCCAGGATCGGCATCATCATCGGGAAGGTGATGTAGCGGAAGCGCTGCCAGGAGGTGGCGCCGTCGAGCATCGCCGCCTCGTAGAGCGAGGGCGAGATGGTCTGCAGCCCCGCCAGCAGCGAGATCGCGACGAACGGGATGCCGCGCCAGATATTGGCGGCGATCAGCGAGAACCGCGCCGGCCAGGGCGAGCCGAGGAAGTCGACATTGCTGTCGCGCCAGTGCAGCACGTCGACCAGGAGATAGGAGATGATCGAGAACTGCGGATCGTAGATCCACCAGAACGCCAGCGCCGAGAGCACCGTCGGCACGATCCACGGCAATAGCACGATGGCGCGGATCAGGCTCTTGAACGGGAAATGGTTGTTGAGCAGCAGCGCCAGCCAGAAGCCGAGCGCGAACTTTCCGAAGGTTGCGATCGCGGTGTAGAAGATCGAATAGAACACCGCGTTCCACCACAAGGGATCCTTGAGCAGGTACTGGAAGTTCTCAAGTCCGATGTAGATGCCGCGCTGGCCGATCGTGGTGTCGGTGAACGCGAGCCAGATGCCGAGGCCCAGCGGATAGGTGAGGAACACCAGCAGCAGGCCGATCGCCGGCGCAAGGCACATCACGATCAGGAACGGCTTGTAGTCGAACAGGCGCGCGAGCCAGCCCGGCTGGTGCAAGGCCGCGCCGCGTGAGGGGAGGGTAGTGACAGACATCAGGTTCCTGTCTCGGTCCGACTTCCAGGGTCATTCCGGGATGGTGCGTTAGCACCAGACCCGGAATCTCGAGATTCCGGGTTCGATGCTACGCATCGCCCCGGAATGACAGCGGCTTGAGGTCGATCTTACCGGCCCTGCCGCCGGAAGTACCGCTTGGCGCGCTGTTCGGCCTCCGCGGCGGCGGCTTCGGGCGTTGCGGCGTCGGTTGCGACCGAGGCGCACATCTGCACCAGCACATAGTCGGCGTTGACGGCCCCGGTCGCGGTCGAGATCGGCCCCTTGTAGCCGTTGTAGTACGGGCTCCGCATCGTGTCCTTGAAGATCGCGACCTTGGGGTCGCTCGACCACACCGCGGCGTCGGCATAGGCCGCCAGCGGCTGCGACCAGTAGCCGGAGTTGGCGTTCAGCCACGGCTCGTATTGTTCGTGCTCGAGCATGAACTGCAGGAACGCCTTCGCCGCGTTGGGATACTTGCTGTGCTTGAACACCATTGCGTTCAAGGTCAGGCCGGACATCGGAGAGGTCGGGGCCAGCCCCTTGATCAGGAACTGATGCGCGGTGTCGTCGGCGATCGCCTTGGTCGCGGGATCGTTCTTCAGCGAGAAATACAGCGAGACGCCGTTTGCGGTCAGGCCGATCTCCTGCGACGAGTAGGCGCGGTTGTTGGAAACGTCGTTCCAGGACGGGGTGCCGGCGATGAAGGTCGGATAGAGCTCCTTCAGATATTTCAGCGCCGCGATCGTCTCCTTGCTGTTGATGATGATGTTGCCTTCCTCATCGAGCAGCGCGGCGTTGTGCGACCACAACAGCCAGTTGGCGAAGCCGTTGCCGTCGCCGACCGCGTTGCCGAGCGCGAAGCCCGCGGGCTTGCCGGCCGCCTTCAGCTTCTTGCAGAGTTCGAGGAAGCCGGCGTGGTCCTCCGGCACCTTGTCGAAGCCGGCGGCGTTGACCAGCGACTTGCGGTAGACCAGCGGTCCGCCCGAGGCGCCGAACGGCAGGCCGACCCAGCTCTTCGACTTCGAGCGCATGCCGTACCGGCGCGCCAGCGTGAGCCATCCGCCATAGCGCTTGTCGAGATAGTCGGCGACATCGGTCAGCTCGATCAGCTTGTCGATATAGATGTGCGGCGCGTCGCCGAAGCCGATGATGATGTCGGGGCCGGCGCCGGAGTTCGAGGTCACGGCGGTCTGCTGGTTGATGTCCTCCCAGCCGACGAAGTCGACCTTGATGTCGACACCGGTCTTGTCGGTGAATTTCTTGGCATTGGCGCGGAACACGTCCTCGTCGGCCTGGACAAAGCGCACCGGCCGCAGCATGCGCAAGGTGGCGTCCTTTTCGATCGGCAGCGACGGCGCCGCCACGTCGGCCGCCTTCACCTTCGACGCCTCCTGCGCCGAGGCGCCGGTGACCGCCAGCGCCGCCGCGGAAGCCCCCAGCACCAGCGCATCGCGACGCGTGATCTCGTACTTCATGTCGTTCGCACTCCCGTTCTTATTGTTTCGTTGTTGTTTTTCCTTCCCGGCGTTTGGCCGCCGGTGAAGGGTCTTGTGGTCTCGGCCCGCCCGCCGCGCGAAAGGCCCGTATCATGGCGAGACGGGCCTTCGCGCGAGGAACGTCGTCCCGCCCTAGCTGTTCGGACCGCGATCCATGCTGACGGGCTGCCAGCGGCGCAACGCGGTGTCTTGCAGCACCGACGGGTTGACGCAGCTTACCGGCCACATGCCTTGCAGCACTAGTGACAATTCGTAGCCCACCCGGCGCTTGCGCGCCTCGTCAAAACGTGCCGACGCCGAGGCGACATGGGCGGTCAAGGTAACATTGTCCATCCCGAGCATCGGATTGTTGTGCGACGGAGGCTCCTTTTCCAGCACGTCGAGCGCGGCGTGGGCGATCCAGCCCTCCTGCAGCGCCTTGATCAGCGATTCCTCGTCGACCGTGGCGCCGCGGCCGGTGTTGATGAAGATCGCCGACTTTTTCATCTGGCGAAAATGCTTCTCGGTCAGCATGTGGTGCACTTCGGGCCGCGCCGGAGCGTGCATCGAGACGAAATCCGATTGCGACAGCACTTCCGACAGCGTCGAGGGGATCACGCCGTGGTCGTACATCAGGGTTTCCTGGATGAAGGGATCGTAGGCCACCATCCTGAGGCCGAACGGCGCGGCGCGCTTGGCGACGGCCCGCGCGACCCGGCCGAACGAGATGAAGCCGAGCGTCTGGCCCATCAGCCGCGGAATCTTCAGGAGCGCCGGACGGCCCTCGGCCCAGCGGCCGGTGCGCACCATCTTGTCCTGCTCGATCAGGTGGCGGAAGCCGGCGAGCAGCAGCATCATGGCGTGGTCGGCGACCTCCTCGATGAAGGTGTCGGGAATGTTGGTGACCGGGATGCCGCGGGCGGTCGCGGCCTTGACGTCGACCGAGTCGACGCCGACGCTGCCGAGCGTGATCACCTTGCAGTTCTCGAGCGCGTCGATCACCGTTTTGGTGATCGGCATGCCCTTGGCGTAGATCGCGTCCGCGGTGCGTGCCGCCGCGATGAATTCGGCCTCATTGGCTGGCGCCTCGACGATCTCGGCGCCGATCGGATCGAGCGCCTCGCGCTCATAATCGTAGCCGCCGCCGGCGACCGTGAAGCTCGCGCCCTTCGGCGTGACCACCCTGAATTTCGACATTGTCTGCTCCCGATGTGAGTCTGCTGTTCTTGCTTCTTGCTGGTTTGCTTCTTGATTTTGCTTGTTGGTCTTCTTGCTTCTTGGAGCGCGACTTGCATCACCGCCCTCCCATGCTTGTACGCGAGCCGCGCTGTTCTCTCCACAATTGCCGGTTGGTCCGCGGCCTGATTCTCCGGGCTTCTACGGGGAACCTCCGTAACCATCAGGTAAAGGGTCTCACAATACGGTGAGCCGAATCAATCCGCCAATCGCGTCGCGTTCCCCGCCTCTTCTGGAGACCCCCGTGAAGCTGTCAAATTTGAAGATCACCCCCAAGCTCGGCATTCTGGTGGGGGTGACCCTCCTTGGCCTGTGTACGGCCGGCATCCTCGCCGGTCACCTGATGCAGCGGGAGATGCTGACTGCGCGCATCGACCAGGCCAAGGCCATCGTCGAGATGGCGAAGAACATGGCGGCGGGGCTGAAGAAGGATGTCGATGCGGGCAAGCTGACCAGGGAAGCGGCACTGGCCGAGTTCGGCAAGCGTGCCAACACCCTGACCTACGACAACGGCGCCGGCTATCTGTTCGGCACCGACTACAGCGGCATCACGGTGCTGGCGCCCGATCCGAAGCAGGTCGGAACCAATCGCATGGACATCGTGACCAATGGTCGCAAGCTCTCGCAGGAACTGATGGACGGCGTGAAGGCCAAGGGCGAGATCCTGCTGTTCTACGATTATGTGAAGCCCGGCCAGGAGACCCCGATCCGCAAGCTCGGCTACGCCGTCGCGGTCCCCGGCTTCGATATGTATCTCGGCACCGGCGCCTATCTCGACGATATCGATGCCAAGATGCGGCCGATTGCCTGGCTGCTCGGCCTCGCGATCCTCGGCATCGGCATCGTTTCCGGTTCGGTCGCCTGGCTGATCGGCCGCAGCATCTCCCGTCCGCTCAACCTGCTCGGCGCCCGCATGCGCGACATCGCCGACGGCAAGCTCGACGGTGACATCCCCGGTGTCGGCCGCGGTGACGAGGTCGGCGCGATGGCGGCGACGGTTCAGGTCTTCAAGGACAACGCGGTTCGCATCCGCGGCCTGGAACAGGCCGAGGCCGAGACCAAAGCGCGCGCGGAGGCCGAGCGCCGTGGCGCGATGGAGAATATCGCCAACGATTTCGAGCGCAGCGTGAACGGCATCGTCCGCACGGTGGCCTCCGCCGCCGCAGGCATGCAGACCACGGCGCAGTCGATGACCGCGACCGCAAGCGACGCCAGCGCGCGGGCTGCGACCGTCGGCGCTGCATCCGACAGTGCCTCCAACAATGTCGGCACCGTCGCCGCGGCCGCCGAGGAGCTCTCCAGCTCGGTTGCGGAGATCTCCCGCCAGGTGGCGCGTTCCAGCGAGGTCGCGAGCCAGGCGGTGGCCGATGCCGAGCGCACCAACGCGACCGTGCAGGCGCTCTCCACCGGCGCCGAGAAGATCGGCGAGGTTGTCAAGCTGATCCACTCGATCGCGGCCCAAACCAACCTGCTTGCGCTCAACGCCACCATCGAGGCGGCGCGCGCCGGCGAATCCGGCCGCGGTTTCGCGGTGGTCGCCTCCGAAGTGAAGGCGCTGGCCAACCAGACCGCCAAGGCGACCGAGGAGATCTCGGCGCAGGTCGCCGCGATGCAGGCTTCCACCGGCGAGGCCGTGACCTCGATCGGCGGCATCACCGCGACCATCGCGCAGATGAGCGAGATCACCGCCTCGATCTCGACCGCGATCGACCAGCAGGGCGATGCGACGCGCGAGATCGCGCGCAACATCCAGCAGGTCGCGGCCGGCTCGAGCGAGATTTCCGCCCATATCGGCGGCGTCACGTCAGCGGCCGCCGCCACCGGCACCGCGGCCGGCGACGTGCTGTCGAATGCCCGCGAGCTCGACACCCAGTCCGGCATGCTGCGCAACGCGGTCGACGAGTTCCTGCAGAAGGTGCGCGCGGCGTAAGCGAGCCGCGTAGGGTGGGTTAGCGACGCTACGCCAACCAACGATTCCGCATCCCCGTCATCCTGAGGAGCGCGCTCTTGCGCGCGTCTCGAAGGATGCACGGCCACCAGTGGGGCCGTCGATCCTTCGAGACGGCCGCGTTGCGGCCTCCTCAGGATGACGGACTTGGCAGACTCCGCCGGACGAACATGAGGATATCCAGCCGGCGTCGTTCACATTCGCCTACTGCTTCTCGATCCCGGCGTCGGCGATCAGCTTCTCCCACAGCACGAGCTGCTCCTTGAGGAATGCCTCGAACTCCTCGGGCGTGCCGGAGAATGCCTCCATGCCGCGCTCGGCGAGCTGGCTCTTGATGTCCGGCCGCTCGATGATCTTGCGGATCTCCGCATTCAGCCTGACCACGACGTCCTTCGGCATGTTGGCGGGGCCGAGATAGCCCTGCCAGGAGGTGATATCGAAGCCCTTCACGGTGTCGTCCATCGTCGGCAGGTCCGGCAGCAGCGCCGACTTCCGCTTGGTGGTGACGGCGAGCGGCTTCAGCACCTTGGCGTTGACGTGCGGCAGGCCGGTCGGCACGTCGATGAACATCATCGAGATGCGGCCGGCGATGACGTCGGTCAGTGCCGGCGGTGAGCTCTTGTAGGGCACATGCAGCAGGTCGATGCCGGCGAGGCGCGCGAAGGTCGCGCCGGAGACGCTCGCCGACGACGAGCCGCTGGCGTAGCTGTACTTGCCCGGCTCCTTCTTGGCGAGCGCGATCAGCTCGGCGACCGAGTTCGCCGGGATGTCCGGATGGATCACCAGCATGAAGGGCAGGTCGCCGGTGCGCGCGATCGGCGTGAAATCCTTGATCGGATCGTAGGTCATGGTCTTGAGCAGATACGGATTGGCCGAGTGCGTCGTGTTCGTGGTGACGAACAGCGTGTAGCCGTCGGGGGCGGAGCGGGCGACATAGTTCGCCGCGATCGAGCCGTTGGCGCCGGCCCGGTTGTCGATCACCATGCCGACGCCGAGCGCAACGCCGAGCTCCTTGGAGATCAGCCGCGTCGTCGTGTCGGTGCCGCTGCCGGCGGCGAACGGCAGCACCAGCGTGATGTTGCGGGTGGGATAGGTCTGGGCAAGTGCCGCCCCGGATATCGCCGCAAGCGCGGCGGCGGCTGCGGCCGCCAGGCAGCAGTATCGTCTCAATCCCATGATCATGTCGCCGTCCCCCGCGCAGGCCCTGAACAGGCCCATGGCGGCCGAAGCTAGCCCGGCCGCCATGGCTGCGGAAGCCGTGCCGGGAGCAGCCTTTCGCCGCATGGCCACTCCCGGGCCGTCGCAGGGGCGCGCTGCCAAAATATCGAAAACAACCCCATGCAAAGGAGCCGGGGGCGGCCGGCGCCCGACCAGCCAACTTGACACGTCGGGCAAATCAGTGCCATCTTCCGATATTCAGAAAACCGATCGTGGGGCGATGCTACGATCCCGCCGGGAAGACCTGCGCGACGTGAAACGCCTTGGTGGTGATGAGCCACCTGCCGTCGATCCGGTGAAACACCAGATGGTCGATGAAGCCGGTTTGGCCGGCCCTGACGCGCACCTTGGCGATGGCCAGATCGGACGCGGTCTGGTCGATGCTGATGATGGCCTCCTCGCGCGGCGATTTCATCGACGCCGGCGAGGGACGGCTGCAGATGAAGTCGCGGAATTCCGCGGCCGACCGCACCGTGTGCTTGCCGTCCCGGATGCCGTGCACGATGCAGGCATCGGCGAAGACGTCGCGGAACCGGCTATCGTCGACGTCGTACATCAGGTTGAAATATCCATCGATCGCGGACGCGATGGCCTGGATGTCGCTCATTGCAAAATCTCCTGGCGGATGATGTGGCGGTGGCCTCACCGGATCGAACCCGTGATCTGCGCCGACAGTGGCCGATATCTTGGCGGAGTGCTACGACTGGGCGGTCATCTCTTGGATGACTGAAAGGCATCGGCATGGACGAAGTTGACGGTCGGCTGGTTGGCGGCCTGGTGGTCCTCGCGGCGCTGGCGGATGCGCGCAGTTTTGGCCGGGCCGCCGAACGGCTCGGCATGACGCAATCCGGGGTCAGCAAGGCGATCGCGAAGCTCGAGGCGCGCCTCGATGCCAGGCTGGTTCACCGCACGAGCCGCGCCGTCGAGTTCACCGAGGAAGGACGCGCGCTGTATGAGCGGGTTGCCGCGCATCTGGCGGGGATCGGCGAGGCGGCGGCGGAGACCGCGAAATCGCGCGATGCGGTTCGCGGCAGGCTGCGGGTCAATGTCGACCCGCTGTTCTCCCGCATGGTGCTGTCGCCGAAGCTGAGCGAGTTCCTGCTGCAGAATCCGGGCATGGAGCTGCGTATCGAGACCCGCGACCGGATCGCGGATCTGGTCAGCGACGGTTTTGATCTGGCGGTGCGTTTCGGCGAGCCGACGCCGTCGGCGCTGATTGCGCGCCGCGTACTCGATACGCGCGTGCTCACCGTGGCCTCGCCGATCTATCTCGAACGACACGGCCGGCCGCTTGATCCGCGGGAGCTGGCAAGCCGCGACCATCAGTGCATCCATGCAATCGACGCGGCGACCGGGCGTCCCTTCGACTGGGAGTTTCGGCGTGGCGGCGAGGTCGTGCCGGTCGCGGTCAACGGGCGGCTGACCGTGACCGATTCGGGAACCAAGCTCGGCGCTTGCCTGGCCGGCTTCGGCATCGCGCAGGTGATCGATCTCGGCCTCGACGATCATCTGAGGAGCGGCGCGCTGATCGAGCTGTTTCCGGACTGGCCCGACGAGCGTTTTCCGCTCTACGTCTATTACGCCTCGCGTAACCACGTGCCGGCCAAGGTGCGGCGGTTCATCGACTTCATCACGGAAACGCTGGCGGCAAAGTCACATTCGCCGCACAAGTCCGCCGGCTTGCGCAAGGTAGGTTAGCGACCTCCTCGGCGTCAGCCAGCGCGGGATGACTTTATCTTCGAATCATCATCCCGCTCTATCTTTTTGTCTTGAGCATGATCTTTTCGGAAAACCGCTACACACTTTTTCGGATCATGCTCTAGCGCTTCGCCGAACCTTTGGCGGATGCTTGCCGCGAGGCGATGATGACGCCGGCGAGCACCAGCGCGTAGCCGATCAGATGGAACGGCGCGAGCGTCTCGCCGAGCAGCAGGATCGCCATCGCCGAGCCGAACACCGGCACCAGATGGAAGAACGGCGCGGCGCGGTTCGGGCCGATCAGCGCGACGCCGCGGTTGAAGAACAGATAGGCGAGCGTGGACGGGAAGATCAGCGTGTAGCCTAGCGTGGCAAAGGTCAGGACGTCGAGCTTCAGCGTCACGCCGTTTAAGAATTCCCAGATAGCCACCGGCAGCAGCATCAGCGCACCGCAGCAGGTGGTGAATGAGATCAGCGAGAGCTGATGGATTTTCGGCCGCCGCGGGATCAGCGCCGAATAGAGTCCGAACGACACCAGCGAGGCGCCGAACATGATGTCGCCCCGGTTGAAGCTGATGCTGGCGAGCGCGGAGAAGTCACCGCGCAGGATGATGGTCAGCACACCGGCCAGCGAGATCGCGATGCCGGCCAGCTGCGCCGGCGTCAGCCGCACGCCGAACAGGATCAGCGACCACAGCGCCACGAACAGCGGCCCCGCCGACTGGATCAGCAGCGCATTCAGCGCCTCGGTGTACTGCATCGCCCAGTAGGAGATCGCATTGTTGAAGGCGAAGCCGACCGCGGACAACAGCAGCATCAGCGGCAGGGCGCTGCGCAGCTTCGGCCAGTCCTGCTTCAGGTGCGGCCAGGCGAACGGCAACAGGATCAGGAACACGCCGAACCAGCGGATCGTGGTCAGCGTGACCGGCGGCACATGGCTGCCGACATGCCGCGCCAGCACGATGTTGGCGGCCCAGAACAGCGACGTCAGGCTGAGCAGCAGATAGGGCTGATTATTGAGCCAGCTGAGCGGCGAGCGGCGTGGCGTCGTGGCAGGTGCGGGCAAAGCGGTCATTATTGGGCGGATGTTGTGCCCGAATCCGCCGCCGCGACAAGACGAAAGAGCGGATTGGAGCCATGCGCCCCGTGTCGTCATCCGCAGCGCGACGAAAGCTTAATTCCGTCATCCTGAGAGTCTGACTCAAAACAAGTCATTGAGATCTCATGCTCTGGCCAATCGGCGGGAGAGCAGGCGGATGCTTGCAATGAGAACCCAAGCCTCCGCGCTGGCGATGGTTGCCTCGAAGTCTTTGGCAAGTCGTCGATTGCGGCCGAACCAGGCAAAGGTACGCTCGACGACCCAACGTCGAGGCTCGGCCTTGAACGTTCCAACGCTCTGCGAGCGGGTGACGATTTCAATCGTCCATTGGCCCAAATCAGCGATGGCATCGAGCAGCTTAGGGCCACGGTAGACGCGATCGGCGAAGATGTGGCGCAGGTTGGGGAACAGGCGGCCGATGAGCCGCAACAGCGGGACTGCACCGTGATTGTCTTGAAGGTTGGCGGGATGCACCTGCACAGCCAGCAAGGAGCCCTCGGTGTCGGTGACGATATGACGCTTGCGCCCCTTGACCCGCTTGGCCATGTCAAACCCGCTTGGACCGCCATTTTCCGCGGTCTTCACGCTCTGGCTGTCGATGATCCCAGCCGTTGGAGTGGGGTTGCGTCCTTGCCGTTCGCGCATGCGTCGGACCAGGGCATCATTGACCCTGCGCCACAATCCAGAACCGCGCCATTTGTAAAAATAGTACTGAACCGTCGAGCATGGTGGGAAGTCCTTTGGCAGCGCGCGCCATTGGCAGCCGCTGGCTCCAATGTAGAGAATTGCATTCATGATCACGCGCAGGCTGATCTCGCGCGGACGGCCGCGCCGGCATTGCGCAGGCATCAACGGCTCGATCAGTTCCCACTCCGCATCCGTCATGTCGCTTGCATAACGAAGTCCGTCGCGTCGATATTGTTGTCGGGTGATTTCGGTCCAACACATGTTGTGCTCCCTCGAGTCTTCGCAAACACGAAGGAATCACAACGGGCTGAAATCACTCAACTTTCTTTTTAAAGCAGGCTCTGAGGAGCGCGGAGCGCGTCTCGAAGGATGCGCGGCCCTACTGTGGCCGATTCATCCTTCGAGGCTCGCTTCGCTCGCACCTCAGGATGACGGGGATAGTTCTTAGCGCCCCGCCTATTTCTGCGGCCCCGACAGCGAGATGTCGCGCTCGGCGCGGAACACGTTGCTGTAGAGATTGGCGATCCATTGCCGTCCGCTGGAGGTGATGTTGAGGTAGCGGATCGCCTTCTGCACGTGCGGCGCGACGCTGTCCCAGTAGAACCGCGGATAGCGGTCGACGAGATCGGCCGGCGAATCGTAGCCGAGCTGGCGGTTCAGTCCGGCCTCCTCGAATTCGACATACAGCGCGTTGGCCTTGCGGATGTAGTGGGGATCGCCGAGCTGGCCGATCAGGTCGGCGGCCCGCAGCAAGGTGGCCTCCTCGCCGAAGTCCTCATCGTCGTCAGGGGCGCTGAGCGGAAAGCGGGTGCCTTCGATGGCACGCACAATGCGCTCCTTGTCGAGCAGGGTGACGCCCTTGAGCCGCTCCATCACGAAGATCTTGGAGCGGTCGACGTGGTGGGACATCAGCGCGGCATCCGATGAGCCGCGCGGCAGGATGATCTTGCGACCGTCGGCATCGACCAGATAGCCATCCTGACCGTCGGCCTCGAACAGCCCGCGCACATAGCCGATGTCATGGGTGAGGCAGGCGATGATGACATGGGCATAATCCTCGGCGCTCATGTGCGAGTGCAGCGCGCGGCCGCGCAGGATGTCGTGGCCGGCCAGCGTCACCAGCATGGTGTGCTCGACATTGTGATAGAGCGCGTCGCTGTTGCCGATGCATTCGAGCGCGATCCGCGCGATCGAGGGCACCATTTCGACCAGCTGGGTCTGCGAAGAGCCGAACCGGCGCTGCATGTACTCGCCGAGGAATTTGCCGAGCGCGTCGGCCGCTAGTTCTGGAAGGGTCATCACGGCCTTGACCTCCGAGAGCTGGCCTGAGCTTACGGCCCGGCGGTATTTCAGGCTAGTCCCGCGATGTGACATAATCGTTGCGGCCAGACCGATGTGCCTTGGGCGGGAGCGGGTGATGGGTGTCGATCTCTTGAACGTCAAAGGCCTGAACGAGCTGGACCGCGAGGCGCCGGTCGTGATGGTCAATCTGATGCGGTTTCGCGCGCGGTCGCTCGACGGCGACGGCTCGGGCTGGGATGCCTATTTGCGCTACAGCGCGCTCACGGTCCCGATGATCAAGGCACGCGGCGGCACGCTGCTGTGGACCGGCAGCGCCGAGACTGTCGCGCTGGGCGAGCCGGCCGGCCAGCGCTGGGATTACCTCGCGCTGGTCTACTACCCGAGCGTCGCCGCCTTCATCGACATGATGACCTCGGCCGACTACGAAGGCCGCTGCGACCCGCAACGCCGCAACGGCTGCGAAGAGCACGTCATCATCGCGACGCGCGAGGCCTACAGCAAGTTCAAGGTGGGGTGAGGTGGTTGAGAGCGCGACTTCGCCGTCGGGCCGCGCATTCTATCACCGTCACCCTGAGGAGCGCGAAGCGCGTCTCGAAGGGTCGACGGCACGACTGGGGCCGATTCATCCTTCGAGACGCCGCTACGCGGCTCCTCAGGATGACGGGTTTGAGAGTGAGAGCGGGGCCAACGCCGCATGGCAGGCCGCCTGCACCACTCGGCAGACCTCATCTCCCGACCGCCCCGCACTCAGCGAGGCGAAGGTCGGATAGCTCGTCAGCGCGAAGATCAGGTCGACGGCGTCCTTGCGGGCCTGCGGTGACGCGCGCTTGCCCGCGATCCGGTCGATCAGTGCGGTGACGCCGCGGCGGCGGCGCTCGTTGCGCTCGCGCACGGCCTCGGCGAATTCGGGATCGGTCGCCATCGCGTCGTGCAGGCGGCCGACCGCGGAATCCCGGCTCCAGAATCCGCAGAAGATCTCGACCATCCGGTCGAGCGCGGCGCGCGGATCGGCCATCGTCATGGCGTCGGCGAGCTGCTGCAGCCCGCCATGGCGCGCGATCTCGTCGAACACCGCCTCGAGCAGCCCGCGCCGCGAGCCGAACTGGTTGTAGACGGTCAGCCGGGTCACGCCGGCCGCCTTCGCCACCGTATCCAGCGAGAAGCGCGCGATGCTCTCGTCGCGCAATGTGCGCGAGGCGGCCTCGATCACGCGCTCGCGGGTCTCGGCGGCGGCGGCGCTGCGCGCCGGGCTCACATAGCTGCGCGGCGGCATCGGTTTGCCTTGCTTTCGTCAGATTGACTATACATTATGTATATCTAATTTCAATGCCCGTTTGGAGCGACATCATGCAGACCGCCCTCATCATAGCGCTGTCCCTTCACGTCCTGTCATCGGTGTTTTGGGCCGGCTCGAGCTTCACCCTGGCGCGCACCGGCGGCCTCGGCGGCGAAAAGCTGCTGTTTCCGCAAATCGGCGCCGCGACGGTCGCGATCGTGACCGGCGCCACGCTCTGGCGCCTGGTGCACGAAGGCTCGTTCGGGCTATCGGAGCAGATTTTGGCCGGTGGCGCGATCGCAGCGCTGGCCGCGATCGCCGTGCAGATCATCGTCGGCGGCGGCGCGGTCCGGCAGCTGTGCAGCAGCACGGGCGATACGTCAGCCGCGCGCTCGCGCCTTGCGGTTGCCCAGCGCATCGCCGCCGGGCTGCTCGCGGTCACCGCGCTGTGTATGGGCGCGGCGCGCTACGCGTAATGGTTTCTTACCTCTCCCGCTTGCGGGCAGGGCAATCGCATATGGAATGAACCGATTCGTCCGCGCCGTCATGGCCGGGACAAGCCCGGGCATGACGAGTTTGTGGGAACTCCGATTTCCTCAAACGGCCATATGCGATTGCCCTGCCCGCAAGCGGGAGAGGGGACGTAGTCCCGTTGCGGATGCAATCGTCTCAGAACTTCCGCACCAGGTCCGGAGTGATTTCCTTCAGGCTGCGGATGCCGAGCAGCGCGAGATCGCGGTCGATCTCGGCATGCAGGAGCGAGATCGCGCGCGCCACGCCGGCCTCGCCGGCGACCACGGCGGCATAGAGGAACGGCCGGCCGACCCAGACGAAGTCCGCGCCGAGCGCCAGCGCCTTGATCACGTCGGTGCCGCGGCGGATGCCGCCATCGACCATCACGGTCATGTTGCCCTTCTGCGCCGCGATCTCCGGCAGCGTGCGCAAGCCGGAGACGGTGTAGTCGAGCTGACGGCCGCCATGGTTGGAGACCATGACGCCGTCGCAGCCATGCTCGCGCGCCAGCCGGGCATCTTCCGGCGCGATCAGCCCCTTGACCACGAGCTTGCCGCGCCAGCGCTTGCGGATCAGCTCGACATGCTTCCAGGCCAGCTGGTCGCGGCTGCCGATGTTGCGCATCAGGTTCTTGGACAGCACCGGCGGGCCCTGCTTGGCGTCCATGTTCTCGAAATGCGGCATGCCGTGATTGAACACGGTGCGCGCCCAGGTGTTGAGCAGCCAGTCGGGATGGGTGATGGTGTCCCAGAACACCCGCGGCGTGATCTCAAGCGGCACCTGGAAGCCGTTGCGGATGTTGTTCTCGCGGTTGGGCGGCACCGGCACGTCGGCGGTGACGACGAAGGTGTCGTAGCCGGCGGCGGCGACGCGATCGACCAGCGGCTCGATCCGCTCGGGAAGGCCGGCGAGATAGGCCTGGTACCAGGCCGAAGGATTGGCGGCGCGAACGTCCTCCAGCGTGATCAGCGAGGACGCCGACAGGATCATCGGGATGTTGGCGGCGGAAGCGGCGCGCGTCAGCACGATATCGCCGCGATAGGCGCACAGGGCAGAGGAGCCCATCGGCGGAATGCCGAACGGCGAGGCGTAGCTCTTGCCGAACAGCGTCGTGGTCTGGTCGCGGCCGGAGACGTCCTGCAGCACCCGCGGCACGAAGCCGTATTCCTCGAACGCCCGGCGATTGTCGGTGCGGGCCATATCGGTCTCGGCGCCGCCCGAAATGTAGCCGTAAAGGAATTTCGGCAGCAGCCGCCGCGCCTGCGGCTCGAAATCGTCGAGCGTGAGATAGCGCCGCAGATGCCGCGGCACGGCAGGCGCTGCGCGGTTGACGGTTGCTGGGGGCGGAGAGGGGGCTGCGGTCCGGTCGTGCACGTTGAGCGTTTCCGTTGTTCTTGGTTCTTGGTCGGAAGGTCAGACTAGAGCATGATCCGGAAAAGTGGATACCGGTTTTCCGAAAAGATCATGCTCAAACAAAGAGATGAGATCATGATGCGATTCCATGGAATCGCATCATGATCTAGCGCCTGCCGGCGGGCCCGACAAATTTCTCGTTGAACTTGTTGACGGACTGGTTGACGTCGCTGAGCGTCTTGCGGGTCTCGGCGATCATGGCGCCGGATTTCTTGTCGAAGCTCTGGATCAGCTCGCGCAGCGAGATCACGGTCGGCAGCAGCTCGCCGCCATATTTGTCGCTGCCGAAGCTCTTCAGGAACTTGTCGGCCGCGGTCATCTTGGCGTCGACCGCGCTGATCCCGTCATCGGCGGCGTCGATGAAGCCGGCGATCAGCTCGCCGTTGCCGGACAGCGAGTTGGTGAAGTTCTCGAGCCCGAGCAGCGAGTCCTTGATGTCGGCCTCGTTCTCGCTGATGACGCGGTCGACATTGCGCAGCGCGACCCGCAGCTTCTCCTGGATCCCCATCGTGCCTTCGGCGTCGGCCGTCAGCTCGGGAATGCCGTCGGCACCGAGCGTCGGCGGCGGAGCATCGTCGGTGCCGCCGGTGAAGGAGATCGAGGCGATCCCGGTCAGGCCCTGGAATTCGAGGCCGGCCTGGGTGTCCTTCCTGATCGGGGCGTTGCCTTCGATCCGCGTCATCGCCACCACGCGGTGCCGGTCGAGCCTGATCGAGACCACCTCGCCGATCCGCACGCCGGCGAAGTTGACGCTTGCGCCGCGGCGCAGGCCGGAGGCCGAGCCCTCGAAGATGACGCGGAACGGCACCATCCGCTTGATGCCGGCATAGCGCTGATAGCCCAGCCAGCCGCCGAGCGAGCCGGCGATCAGGGCCAGCGTCAGGGTGCCGATCAAGAGATTGCTGGCGCGCGCCATGCGTAAAACCCGTCTGCGAAGCAGACCCTAGGAGATAGCGGATTTGCCGCCGATAGTCACCGCGGGCTTTCCTTACCTCGCCCCGCTTGCGGGGTCGAGACGAGCGAAGCTCGCTCTTAGAGGTCGGATCGCATCGAAGATGCGATCCGGGTGAGGGGGAGTCTCCGCGAATTCGTCTCTCGCCGTCCTCGCGCAGCGAGCCCCTCACCCTGACCCTCTCCCCGCGTGCGGCAGGGCAATCGCATTTGGAATGAACAGATTCTTACGCGCCGTCATGGCCGGGCTTGTCCCGGCCATCCACGTCTTTTCTTCGCGTGGAAACGAAGACGTGGATGCCCGGGACAAGCCCGGGCATGACAAGTTTGTGGGAACTCTGATCGCCTCAAACTGCCATATGCGATTGCCCTACCCGCAAGGGGGAGGGAGAGGAGAATTACGCGCTCTGCTTCCGCGACGCCGCGAAGACGCCGGCCAGCACCAGCGCGAAGCCGATGAAATGGAAGGCCTGCGGATGCTCGCCGATGAACACGATCGACATGATGGTACCGAACACCGGAACCATGTGGAAGAACGGCGCGGCGCGGTTGGCGCCGATCAGCTGCACACCGCGGTTGAAGCACAGATAGGCCAGTGTCGAGGGGAACACCGCGACATAGAACAGCGACAGCAGATTGTTGATCGTGAGCTGCATCACCGGACGCGCGCCGAGTTCCCAGATGTAGAGCGGGATCAGGACCAGCGCGCCGCAGCCGAAGGTGAAGGCGGCGACCGACAGGCCGTGGATGTTGGGCCGCTTCAGGGTCAGCACCGAATACAGCGCGAAGATCACCAGTGCGACGATGAAGATCAGATCGCCCTTGTTGAATTCGATCCTCGACAGCGTCGTGAGATCGCCGTGCAGCAGGATCACCAGCACGCCGGCGAGCGACAGCAGCACGCCGAACAATTGTGCCAGCGTCAGCCGTGCGCCGAGCAGGATCAGCGACCACAGCGCGACCACCAGCGGTGCCGCGGATTGCAGCAGCAGCGTGTTGAGCGCCTGGGTGTGCTCGAGCGCCCAGTATTGCAGCGTGTTGAAGGCGCTGATGCCGGTGATCGACATCAGCACCATGATGCCGAGATTGTTGCGGATCACGGGCCAGTCGCGGACGAGGTGCTTCCAGGCAAACGGCAGGATGATCAGGAATGCCGCCGACCAGCGCAGGAACGACAGCGTCACCGGCGGAATGTGGCCGGCGGCGAGGCGGCCGACGATCGCATTGCCGGCCCAGCATGTCGCGGTGATGCAGAGCAGCAGATAGGGCTGGTTGGCGATCCAGGAGCCGGCCGCAGGCGTTGATGTGGTGGAATCGGAGGCAGACATGAAGAGGGCCCGGGTTCACGACGCCGCGGCCTGCCCGGCTGGCACCGCCGGGCCGGTATGGATCTCCCCGGCTCGGATCACAGACACGGATTTCGTCATTCCATCAATGGGGACAGACGCATCCCGACCATGCGCGAAGACGGCCTTCTCGGAGACCCGACGGCATTTTGCTCGGGCCGGCGTGCGCCTCTAAGGCCTGATGAGACAAGGTTGGCGGCATCGGAAGCTCACCTCTCCCTTGGGAGAGGTCGATTTGCGCAGCAAATCGGGTGAGGGGTTACGCTCTATCGAGAGAGCAAGAACCCTCACCCGGATTGCTTCGCAATCCGACCTCTCCCCAACGGGGAGAGGTGAACCGAGATCGCGCCAAGCCGATTCAACCAAGACTTATCCCGCCCTAGCCAGTCTCCGGCGGCGTGGTCTGGCGCTTGACGATCTGCTCGGCGAGCTCGATCAGGATCCGCTTGGTGTCGGGGTCCTGCACGTCGCGAAACACCCGCAGCATGCGCAGTTCGAGCAGGGACTGCAGCGATTCCGCCGTCTGGCCGGCTTGTGTCGGCGCTGCCGTGGCCGGCCGGCGATTGAGGATGTCGGCGGCGATTCCGAGCATCTCGGCGACGGTAGCCAGGCGACCGGTATCGATCTTCACCGTGCCGTCCACGCCGTTCTTTTGCAGGGAGGCCCCGGCGCACAGGATCTCGGCGAGATCCGCCTGCGACAGCCCGATGGCGCGCCAGCGCGCCTGCACCAATTGGTCGATCTGGTCGTCCTGCGATGTGCTCATGGTGCGTTCAGACCATCTCCAGCTCGGTCCGTGGACAGCATTTCCGCTGCGAAGATTGGTAGCAAATGAACCAGCGGTTCGTCGCGATGGGACTTCTACGGATCATGCGGCTGGACAACGGGTCCCGCCGTACCGGGCAACGTGCAGGATGATCCGCGCCTCTAAGCGAGCCGGGCAGTCGCGCCGGACGGGCACCGGAGTGCGCACCCTGGTCTGGGATGCGCACATCAGCGTCATCCGGCCCCTGGCCTTATTATCAAGACCGTGCGCGAATGCAATCAGGGGGCGACCGGGGGGATGAACCCAACCCGGATGTGTGACCGCGCCACAGATCGCGGTGTCTGGTCGTGGCAGGGCGATGCGGTTGGCATGGCGGCAGCCCCGCGAGCACCGCCACGGCTGCGCGGCGCCGCTCACAAATCGATGATCCCGAGCGCGATGCTCTTGGCCACCCCGTGGGTCTTGTTGGAAGCCTCGAGCTTGCGCAGCGCCTGCTTGATGAAGCCTTCCACCGTCTCCGGCGAAATGCCGAGGATCTGCGCGGTGTCGGCCACGGTCTTGCCGCGCGCCGCCCAGGCGATCACTTCCTTCTCCCGCCCGGTGAGCTTGATGGTCTCGGCGGCGTCCGCGGGTTTGAGGATGGTCGGCGCGTTGCGCTGGTCGCGGTTGACGATATCCATCGCCCGCTGCACCCAGTAGATCATCAACAGATGCAGTTCATGGCGATGGCAGACGAACAGCTTGTCGAAGTCGCGCGGCTCGTCTTCCCAGAAGAACACCGTCGAGCTCGAATGCACGGCGCCGAGCCGGTCGCGATAGTGGAACGGCACGACGAAGCCGTCCTTGAATCCGAACTCCCGGGCGGCGTCCATCGTCTTGACCTCGGGCGGTCGCTTGCGTCCGCTTCGCTCCGGCAGCTTCAGGCTGCTCCAGCTGAACGGCGTGTTGGTGCGTCGCGACCGCGCCAGCGCCGGATCGGCATGAACGAATTCGTTCTGCACATACGCCCGCTTCCAGGCGTCGGGAAATGTGCCGATATGGTAGGGCAGATCGAGGTCGGGCCGGCCGGCATCGACAAAGGCAAAGCCCGAGAAGCCGTAATTCTGGACAACGCGATGCAATGACGAGCTGAGCTCGTCGATGGTATCCGACGCCTCGATGGTCGAAATCGCGTCTACCAGGCCCATTACTAAAACCCCCGGTTTCCGGGGGTACCACAGTTAACCCCTTTCGTTCCAGATGTTCTGCATTTGGAGGAAGGGATAATGCCGCATTTATTGGACGGCTATCATGCACTCATCACCAGGGAAGAGCTTGATCCGGCGCATGTCGGGGCGATGTTGCGGCTGCGCAAACGCCTGTTCGTCGACCATTGCGGCTGGCTTCTGACCACGGTCGGGGATGCCGAACGCGATCAGTTCGACTGCTGGTATACCGAGCACTGCCTGTTGTTCTCCGGCGTCGAGCTCGTCGGCGGCTTCCGGGCAATCCGCACCGATTATCCCTACCTCACCGCGTCGGTCTTCCCGCAGCTTGCGGTGCGCCGCTTTCCGAGCCGTCGCGATGCCTGGGAGATCAGCCGTTTCGGCGTGCTGCCTGATGTCGCGAGGTCGCAGACCGCACGCGTGACCTATGCGCTGATGTTCCGTTTCGCGGAGCTGCGCGGAGCGAAGGCGCTGGTGGCGCTGGCCGACCTCTCCTATGAGCGTTTTCTCACCCGCATGGACATCCGCACCCGCCGCTACGGCCCGCCGCAGGTGATCGGCAATGATCGCATGGGCCGCCCGCTGACGGCGCTCGCCGGAGAAATCCCGCTCGGTCTCGCCGACAATCCCGGCCTGACCAAATTCCTCGACCTTGGACGGCAATTGGAGATCCACGATGCCTCACATGTTCTCGGACGTTCGAGCATTCCAGCGTGATCCGCTGCGTCTGCTGTTGACGCGCGGCAACGAGTCCGCGCTGGGGCTGGTGCCGCTGCGGCTCGGTCCTGCGCCGGTCTTCCTGGTGAACGATCCGGATCTGCTGCGCCCGATCCTGAAGGCGCCGGAGACCGACATCGGAAAGGGCAAGCTGATCAAGAAGCTTTCGCCGGTGCTCGGCCGCAGCTCGCTGATGCTGAGCGGCGAGGAGCACAAGCGGCGGCGGGCGGTGCTGCAGAAGCACATGGCCAAGGGCAGCGTCGAGAAATTCCTGCCGCATATGTGCGCCGAGATCCGCGCGGTCGGCGCCAGCCTGGCGCGGCTCGGATCGTTCGATCCGCATCATGTCACCGCAATGCTGGCGCTGCGGACGATCTGCGTCGCGATCTTCGGCTCCCAGGTGATGTCGTCCGGCGACGAGGAAGCCCTGGTTCAGGCGGTGGGCGCGATCGAGGACGATCTGGCGGAAGAGATGTTCCGCGCGTTGCCGTTCGGTCCGGTGGCCTGGTATCGGCGGCGCAAGAACCGGGTCTGTGCCAAGCTTGCGATGTCGACGGTGGTGCAGCGCCTGCGCCGCAAGGCGGGCTCGAGCAGCGCGCTGCGCGATCTCGAGGCGCTCGGCCTGACCGATCGCGATCTCGAGGACGAGATCCTGACATTGCTGCTGGCCGGCCATCACACCACAGGTTCGACTGCGGCGTGGATGTTCTACCAGATGGCTGCCGATCCCGCCCTGATGGACGAGATTGCCGACGAGGCGGCGGAGTGCCTCGGCGACGACGGCGAACTGCGGCTCGACGCGGTGAAGCGCGCCAATCTGAGCGCGACGCTGGTCAAGGAGGTCTGCCGGCTCTACCCCAGCGCCTGGTGGTTCTCGCGCGAGGTGATGCAGCCGGTGACGATCGGCGGGCGCGATCTCAAGGTCGGCACTTCGCTGTTGATCTGCCCCTGGCAGCTGCAGCGCGATCCCAGGCATTTCGAGGATCCGGACCGCTTCCTGATGACGCGGCGCTACAACACCGACGCCTACATCCCGTTCGGCGCCGGTCCGCGCGCCTGCGCCGGGATGGGGGTTGCGATGCTCGAGCTGCAACTGCTCGCGCTCGAGATCGCCGCGGCCTATCGCTTCACCGGCGTCAGCCCGAATCCGGCGCCGTGGCCGAAAGCCTCGGTGACGCTGATTCCGCCGCCGATGACCATCGACATCGAAGTCCGCGAGACGCGCCCCCGCATCCCGCATCTCGGCGAGGAAGCCGAGCATCTGCCGTACATCCCAGCCGTGGGTGCGGCGTCCATCAGCACACTACAATCGGTATCCCAATGACAACTCAGCTAACAACGGCCAGCGCCGGGCAAAGGGCCATGGATCAAGTGCAAGTGCGCAGTTTGCGCGACGTCATCGCTGTCCTGATCGAGCAGCGCAGCATCGTGAGGGCGGCCGGCGCAAGCTTCGCCGCGCATCTGCTCGACCTCGCGATCATGCAGCTGCGACTCAACGTCAACGATATTACGGCGGAGGAATTATCCGGTCTGTCCGACTTCGTCGGCGCGGAGTTCATGAGGGACAAATCCTCGCATTGATCGCGGCGATCAGTCTTCGGATCGGTCCTGCGTCGCCACCAGCGCCTTCATCATGGCGCCGGCGGCGAGCGCGGCGTCGTTCGGATCGATCTCGATCTGCAGGCCGCGCTGGCCGCCATTGACGAAGACCGTGACGTGGGTGAGGGCGGTCTCGTCGATCGCGGTCGGGACCTTCTTCTTCTGGCCGAACGGGCTGATGCCGCCGACATGATAGCCGGTCAGCCGCTCGGCATCGGCCGGGCGCATCATCTTGGCCGACTTACCGCCGAGGGCGGCGGCAAGCTTCTTCATGCTGACCTCGCAGTCGGACGGCACCACGGCGCAGACCGGCTTGCCGTCGACCTCCGCCATCAGCGTCTTGAGCATGCGGTTCGGGTCGACGCCGAGCGCCTCAGCCGCCTGCAGCCCGATGCTCTCGGCGCTGGAATCGTAGACATAGGTGTGAAGCTTGAAGGCAATGCCGAGCTTGCGCAGCGCCATCGTCGCTTGTGTCGAATTGGGCATGGACCCTGCCGGTTAATCTAGGTGAATGATCGCCGTAATAAGAGCTGCGATCAATCCGCAGCACGTCCGGCGTCACATTGCCGTAACATTAAATTCCAGCCAGCCCGGCGCGGCCGGGCGCCGCATGGAATTTAATGGGGATATCAAAGGGTTGTAGCTCGTCTAAAAGGCGTAAACGGGCCCCTTCTTGCTTGCGCAGCCGAGCCGCTTCCTTTATCCGGTAGGCGCCTTGCGTGTGCGCGGCCGGGCGCCGCGATTTGGGCTGGGCATATCAATGCAGGTCGCTGTGGGCGGACGCGTTTTCGCCGCGATCATGGTCTGAAACACCTGAAGGGAACATCTTCGCAATGGCCAATGTTGTCGTCGTCGGCGCCCAATGGGGTGACGAAGGGAAGGGCAAGATCGTCGACTGGCTGTCGGAACAGGCCGACATCGTCGTGCGCTTCCAGGGCGGCCACAATGCCGGCCATACGCTCGTGATCAATGGCGAGACCTACAAGCTGGCGCTGCTGCCCTCCGGCGTGCTGCGCCCGAACAAGCTCGCGGTGATCGGCAATGGCGTGGTGTTCGATCCGCAGGCCTTCCTCGACGAAGTCGCCAAGCTGAAGGGGCAGGGCGTTGCGGTCGGACCGGACAATCTGCGGATCGCCGAGAACGTCACGCTGATCCTGCCGCTGCATCGCGAGCTCGACGCCCTGCGCGAATCATCCAACGCCATCACCTCGATCGGCACCACCCGCCGCGGCATCGGCCCGGCCTATGAGGACAAGGTCGGCCGGAGAGCCATCCGCCTGATGGACCTCGCCGACCTCGACACCCTGCCGCACAAGATCGAACGCCTGCTGGCGCATCACAATGCGCTGCGCCGCGGCCTCAACCTCGCGGAGATCGACGGCAAGAGCATCCTGAGCGAGCTGTCGGCGATGGCGCCGAAGCTGTTGCCCTATGCCGAGACGGTGTGGCGGCTGCTGGACCTCAAGCGCCGCGAGGGCAAGCGCATCCTGTTCGAGGGCGCGCAGGGCGCGCTGCTCGACGTCGACCACGGCACCTATCCCTATGTCACGTCGTCCAACACGGTGGCGGCGCAGGCCGCGACCGGCACCGGCCTCGGCCCGGGCGCGGTCGGCTATGTGCTGGGCATCTGCAAGGCCTACACCACCCGGGTCGGCCAGGGTCCGTTCCCGACCGAGCTGAACGACGAGATCGGCGAGGAAATCGGCCGTCGCGGCAAGGAATTCGGCGTCAATACCGGGCGCAAGCGCCGGGTCGGCTGGTTCGATGCCATGCTGGTGCGACAGACTGTCCGCACCTGCGGAATTGCCGGGCTGGCGCTGACCAAGCTCGATATTCTCGACGGGTTCGACAGCATCAAGGTCTGCATCGGCTACAAGCTCGACGGCAAGGAAATCGACCATCTGCCGGCGGGTGAGGGCGCGCAGGCCCGGGTCGAGCCGATCTATGAGATCATCGAGGGCTGGAAGCAGCCGACGGCCAATGCGCGGTCCTGGGCGGACCTGCCGGCCCAGGCCATCAAGTACGTTCGCCGGGTCGAGGAACTGGTGGGGTGTCCGATCGCCCTGCTGTCCACCAGCCCGGAGCGTGAAGATACTATTCTGGTACAGAATCCGTTCGAGGCTTAACGGGATATTACCTATATCCCTCCAATTGTGTGGAAATGGCTGACTACTACCCGCTGATCGCCCGCGCCATCGCCGGATTGGACCCCAACGCCCCCGGCGAAGCCCGCCGTGCGCTGTATGCGCGGGCGCGAACGGCGTTGATCCAGCAGCTTCGCGGCGTGCAGCCGCCGCTCTCCGAATCCGAGATCACCCGCGAACGGCTGTCGCTGGAAGAGGCCGTTCGCAAGGTCGAGTCCGAGGCCGCGCAGCGCGCCCGCGAGGCCTCGCGCCCCGGCGGCGCGGCCGCTGCCCGCGGCAGCCGCGCCAATGCCCGGCCGCCCGAGGCCAGCCCCGCCGACACTGCCGCGCGCCCGCGGCCTCCGGCCGACCCCCGTCCGCCGCGCAATTTGCGCCCCGACGCGCCGCCGCCGGCCCCGCCGCGGCCGCAGAACCCGCCCGGTCCCGAGACCCAGGCGCCGCCGGCCCGGCCGGGCCCGCCCCGCCGCGGTCCGGAAGGCGCGCCGCCGGTGCCGCCCGCCGCGCCGGGCGTGCGCGGCTTCCGCGACATCACCGCCGATGCCGACGATCTCGGCCGTGCCGCGGCGCAAGCCAGCCGCAACGCGCGCAAGACCTACGCCAACGTGCCGTCGCCCTCGCCGGAATTCGACCGGCTCGAGCCGAGCCTGGAGAATCGCGGCGGCGATCCCGAGGCGCCGTATTCCTACGACGAGTCGATCGAGGAGGCCGAGCGTTACACCCCGCAGCCGCCGCAGGGTCCGCCGCCGCAGCGGTCGCGGGCCGGCAACGGCGAGCGCGAGCCGAAGAAGCCGCCGCGCGTCGGGTCGATGTTCCCGTTCAAGACCGCGATCGTGATCGGCATCCTGCTGATCCTGGTCGGCACCGGCATCCTGTTCCGGCAGCAGGCCATGACCCTTGTCAGCAGCCTGCTCAAATCCTCGGCCCCGGTCGAGGCGCCGAAGGATGCCGCGTCGACGCCTGCGAGCAAGAAGATCACCGACCGCGTCGGCCAGCCCTCGTCGGGCGAGACGGTCGCCCCGGTGGCGCAACGCGTGGTGCTGTATGACGAGGATCCGTCGGATCCGAAGGGCAAGCAGTATGTCGGTTCGGTGGTCTGGCGCACCGAGCAGGTCAAGGGATCGGGCAACCAGAAGCCCGACATCGCCGTGCGCGCCGACATCGACATCCCCGATCGCAAGTTCAAGATGACGATGTCGTTCCGCCGCAACACCGATTCATCGCTGCCGGCGAGCCACACCGCGGAATTGACCTTCATCCTGCCGCAGGACTTCGCCAATGGCGGCGTCGGCAACGTGCCGGGCATCCTGATGAAGTCGAACGAGCAGGCGCGCGGCACGCCGCTGGCCGGGCTCGCGGTCAAGGTCACCGACGGCTTCTTCCTGGTCGGCCTCTCCAATGTCGACGCCGACCGCTCGCGCAACCTGCAGCTCTTGAAGGAGCGCTCGTGGTTCGACGTGCCGCTGGTCTACACCAACCAGCGCCGCGCCATCATCGCGATCGAAAAGGGCGCCCCCGGCGAGCGGGCCTTCAACGAGGCATTCGCCGCGTGGGGTGAGTAGCGGCCTTAGCTCTTGCCTCGGTTGCCAGCAATGTCATCGCCCGGCTTCGTCCGGGCGATTCCGTATCGCAGCAAGATCAGCGGCTGTTGCAGCGCGTTCGACGCGCAGAACTCCGGAACATCGCCGCAGCTTTCGATTTTTCCCTAGAACCGTCGCGCGACCGCGTTACACTTGGCTGACGTCGGGCAAGGGCACGCCATGAAACGCTATCTGATCTTCGCAGCCATCGGGCCGTTCATCGGCGGCTTCCTGCTGCTGCTCATGACCACCTATCAGTCCGGCTACTGGACCGAGACCAGCGGCGGCGAGGTGACCAAGCTGCTCGTCGTGTTCGTGAAGTCGCTGCAATACAATTATCTGTTCGGCATCGTGCCGTCGCTGATGTTCGGTGCGATCGACGACATCCTGATGCATGTGAGGCGGATCGCGCCGGTGGTGCGGATGCTGGTCGTCGGCGCGGTGGCGTTCGTCGGCGCAGCGCTGACCTACGCCTCGCACGGCTCCGAAAGCGGCGCGGTCCAGTTCATCCTGTACGGAATGGTCGGCTTCATCCCGGGCGTGATCACGTCCTGGCTGGCGCACAAATATGCCGAAGAGCTGCACGCGCCGGCGCAGCCGGCTTCGCAGCATTAGGGCAGGTGCTCAGTACCAAGGGAAAAGCAGAAGTCGCGTTCGGCGACTTCTGACCCAACCGCGAAATGAGCACGTCGCGATCGGACAAGGGCCGCGCTCAACGCACGGCGCGGAATAGATCGCCCCTTGCAGTAATCGTATCAGCGCGCGAGACGCCGGAGGTCCGGCTACCTTCATACAACTGTCATATCATCGTCACGCAAACGTAGTCCCAATGTCATGCCCGCGTCGTCCTCGCGACCCGCGGCCGTCCGGGGCAGCGGCGATGCCGATCTCGGGCCTGCTCTATTCCGTGTTCGCGCATTTATTTCAGCCGTCGCTGCAGACGACCGGGACGTACGGGATCTGCGTCCGGATTCGGGGAAAGGAATTTCGAGTGGCAGATGCAAGCTTCAGCCTTCTGACGGGCAACAGTATCGAAACGCGCCTGGTCCGGGCCGGCGGCGTGATCTTTCGCGAGGGCGAGCAGGCCAACGAGCTCTTCGTGATCAAGAGCGGCTATGTGCGCATTCAGGTCGGCAACAAGACCATGGCGGACCTCGCGCCCGACACGATCTTTGGCGAGATGGCGTTGATCGACAACGAGCCGAGGAGCGCGACAGCCACGGCGCTCACGGATGTCGAGCTCGTCCCGGTCTCGGAAAAGCAGTTTCTCTTCCTCGTGAGCCAGACGCCGCATTTTGCCCTGAAGGTCATGCGGACGCTGGCGCAGCGACTCAGAACCATGAACAAGGGCGTCTACTGAACGCGAGCACGGCAGAGCGTTGAGGTAACAGGCTTGAAGGTGACACAGTGGTAATGTGACGCAACTTGAACCGCCTGCCTGCGTTACCATGTGATGGCCATGCCCGAGGACGACATCTTCACGCCCAACGCCGCCCGATCGCGGCCGCCTTTTGGCGGCGCGCAGGCGCGCGGCAAGGTCATCGACCAGGACGGGCGCGAGCTCGCCGATGGCCCGCTGCATCCGCAGTTCCAAGGTTTTCAGGGAGCCTTTCCGGAAGGCTTCCGGTTCGACTTCCGCAACTCCACCGCCAATCCGTTCGGCGATCTGACCCGCGAGCAGCGGCTGCAGCGGCTGGAGACGATCGCAAAGCTGCTCGACGTCGCCTTCATCGTGCCGGGCACCAATGTGCGCTACGGCATCGATGGGCTGATCGGCCTGATCCCCGTGGTGGGCGATATCATCACCACCGCGATCTCGCTGTGGCTGGTGCGTGAGGCCCGCTTGCTGGGCGCGCCCTGGCACATCACCGCGCGGATGCTCGCCAACGTCGCCGTCGACGGCGTGATCGGCATGGTGCCGGTGGCGGGCGATGCCTTCGACGTGATGTTCCGCGCCAATATCCGCAATGTGCGGATGCTGCGGCGCTGGCTCGACAAGCAGCCGCGGTTCTAGAGTATGATAATTTTTGGTTGAAGCAGTCGAGCCGCAGACCCGCTTCGCCTCTCCCGCTTGCGGGGGAGGCCGACGCGCTCGGCAGCGCTCTTGCGCGCCTGAGCGCGGCGGGTGGGGGCTCTCTCCGCGATGCGACTCGCGGCGAGAGCCCCCACCCCAGCCCTCCCCCGCAAGCGGGAGAGGGAGCGCAGCATCGTTGCGGTCGCAAGCTCAGCCCAACTCATCATGCTTTAACGCATCTCGCTAAAACAAAAGCCCCCGGATCGATCCGAGGGCTTTTCGTTGAGCGAACGGCAGAAAGCTTATGCGGCGTCGGCGTCGGTCTGGCTGGCGGCCGGGCGCGGACGACGCGGCAGCGGGAAGGCCTCGCTCTCATAGAGCGAGCGGATGCCGTTCTGGTCGAAACGGGCTTCCTCGACCTGGAGATAAGCGCCGTTCAGCGAGTCCGCCGGCAGCTGCTCCATCGCGAACTGCACGGCCTCGGCAGCGGTGCCGAAACGGCGGTAGGCGAAACCCGCCCGCTTCTTCTTGCGGATCGCGGCAGGGAACAGTTCGGCAGATGTGTTATAGTTGAACGGACGCAGGGGACGCATGGTCGACGACCTCTTGTGTTCTTGTCAGTTGGCGTTGCGAAAGGGATTTTGGGGGACGGCGGCCTATTATCGGCGGCGCGCCGTACACGTCATTTCGACCCCTAATATAGGCCTCTTTGACAAAAATGCGACCCCAGAAGCGCCCCCGACAGGGCACATGCTGAATCCGCGCATAGCACGGGGTCCGGCCAGATAAGTCCTTTTGTTTCAATAGTTTATGGTGCTCAAATCTTGTCGAGCCAGGCCAGGATCGCGACCACGATCAAAATCACCCCGAAAAGGCCCATTCCGGAGTGGCCGAGGCCATAGCCGTAGCCGCGAATTCGGCCGCTGTAGCCGCCCAGCAGGATAATCAGCAGAAGGATGATGAGGATCAGTCCAAGCGACATGGCGCCCTCCTCAGAACGGGCGGCAGCCGCACGGCGAGACGCCTACGGCCCCGCGAAAACCGAGCAAAGCACATTCCGGCCTGCGAGTCGTTAAGGCCGTCAGCCAATCACGAGGATGTTGCCGGGGGGCCGGAGCCAAAACAAAGCCCCACGCGACCGGCCTGTTGGTCGCGTGGGGCGCGGCGTGGTGGGGCGGCGTTACTTCTTCTCGTTGAGCTTCAGCGCCGCCGAGTTGATGCAGTAGCGCAGGCCGGTCGGGCCGGGGCCGTCGTTGAAGACGTGGCCGAGATGGCCGTCGCATTTCGAGCACAGCACCTCGGTGCGGATCATGCCGTGGCTCATGTCGCGCTCCTCGTCGACATGGCTCTCGATCGCGGGCTTGGAGAAGCTCGGCCAGCCGCAGCCGGAATCGAACTTCTGGTCGGACTCGAACAGCGTCTGCCCGCAGCCGGCGCAGACATAGGTGCCCTTGCGGGGATCATGCTCGTATTCGCCGGTGAAGGGCCGCTCGGTCGCTTTCTCGCGCAGCACGGCGTACTGGATCGGCGTCAATTCCTTGCGCCACTCGGTCTCACTCTTGCGGACCTTGCCGTCGGTCTTGGTATCGGACATTCAACCTCCTTTGCGAGATGCTCAGTTGGTGACCTTGGTGCTGCCCACCAGCGTCGGCTTCTCGATGTAGTTCTCCGCGAAGATCTTCTTCAGGTTCTCGACCTTCGGGATGTCGTTATACGCAATATAGGGCTGGTTCGGGTGCAGCGTCAGATAGTCCTGGTGGTAGGCCTCGGCCGGATAGAACGCCTCCAGCGCGCCGACCTTGGTGACGATCGGCTTCTTGTAGACCTTGGCGGCGTTGAGCTGGGCGATATAGGCGTCCGCCACCTTCTTCTGCTCGTCGCTGGTGGTGAAGATCGCCGAGCGATATTGCGTGCCGGAATCCGGGCCCTGGCGGTTCAGCTGGGTCGGGTCGTGCACGACGGAGAAGAAGATCTGCAGGATCTTGCCGTAGGAGATCTTCTGCGGGTCGTACTTGATCTCGACCGATTCCGCATGGCCGGTCGTGCCGGTCGAGACTTTCTCGTAATCGGCGTTCGCCTTGCTGCCGCCGGAGTAGCCGGACACCGCGCTGACGATGCCGGCGGTGTGCTGGAATACGCCCTGCACACCCCAGAAGCAGCCGCCGGCCAGCACCGCGGTCTTGATGCCGGATTCCGGCGCGCTCGCGGCCGGCGGCGGGATGATCACGGCGTCCTCGGCGGCAAGCGAGGGCGCAACGGCAAAAGCTGTGACGGCCAGCGCGCCGATCGCGGCGGCGCACAGCGAGAGGCGGCTGAGGGAGCTTTTGGGCATGGGTTCCTCGTGGGATCGCAATTGGGGCCAGTCTAGAGCGGGAGCCGGCATCGGCCAATCAGGACGGGCGGCTCCGACGCTTCAAAATACGGGCGAGGGGACGCTTTGTTACGGCGCTGGCCACACGGTTTCGTGAGGGAAATCAGCGAGGTTCAGGGATGACGGTGATGGATTTTTGCCCGCGGCCTCTCCACGCCCGTCGTCCTGGCGAAAGCCAGGACCCATAATCACCAAATGTACTTTAGGCGGGATCGTGGCCCCAGCGTCCTGCAGCAACAAGCAGCCGGGGTAATGGGTCCTGGCTTTCGCCAGGACGACGCTGAATGTTGGTGTCACACACTCCCCTGCTGTCAGGATGACGTCGGCGCCGGCGGGACTTTCACACCACCACGCTGAGTCGCTTCGCCGCCCGCGTGATCCCCGTGTACAGCCACCTCGCGCGCGAGTCCTGGAACGCAAAACTCTCGTCGAACAGCACGACGTCGTCCCATTGCGAGCCCTGCGACTTGTGCACGGTCAGCACATAGCCGTAGTCGAACTCGTCATAGGGTTTGCGCTGCTCCCACGGCACGCTCTCGACGCCGCCATCGAAGCATTCGCCGCGCACCGAGACCTTGGTGACCTTGTAGCCGAAGTCCTCGTCCGGCATCACGCGCATGGTGATGATCCTGGATTTCGACTGCGCGCGCGCCTTGACCCGCCACAGCCCGCCGTTGAACAGGCCCTTCTTGCGGTTGTTGCGCAGGCAGACCAGCTTGTCGCCGGCAACCGGCAGCGGATCCTCGATGTTCTGCCGTTGCCGCACCCGCATGTTGTAGGCGCGACGGGTGTTGTTGCGGCCGACCAGCACCTGGTCGGCGCTCATCACGCGATCCGGATCGAGCTCCTTGCGCGACACCACCTCGCTCTCGCCGTGGCGGCCGATCTCGAGCTCGCGGCCCTCGCGGATATCCATCGACATCCGCACGATCGGATCGTCCTGCGCCTGGCGGTGCACCTCGGTCAGCATCGCGTCGGGCTCGGCATCGGTGAAGAAGCCGCCGCCCTGGATCGGCGGCAATTGCGCGGGATCGCCGAGCACCAGCAGCGGGCAGTCGAACGACATCAAATCGCGTCCGAGCTCGGCATCGACCATCGAGCACTCGTCGATCACGATCAGCTTGGCCTTCGATGCGGGCGCGTCGTCCCAGAGCTCGAAGCTCGGCTGCTCGACGCCGGACTCGCGGGCGCGGTAGATCAGGGAATGGATCGTCGAGGCGCTGTCGCAGCCCTTGTTGCGCATGACGAGCGCCGCCTTGCCGGTGAAGGCCGCGAACTTCACCTCGCCGTCGACGCCTTCGGCGATGTGGCGGGCGAGCGTGGTCTTGCCGGTTCCGGCATAGCCGAACAGGCGGAACACCGGCGGCGTGCCGCCCTGGCCGGGCTTGGCCTTCAGCCAGTCGGCGACGGCTTTCAGCGCAGTGTCCTGATGCGGCGTGAAGGTGGTCATGGGCTTTCGGAAGAGTGAGCGCGCGACCGATAGCGCCGCGACTCAGGCCAGCACAAGCTAAACATTCATGCGTTCCGATCAAGCCGTCTCCCGCTGCGCGGAATTGGGGTTTCGCCCCCGAGGCTAGACTTGATCCGGGGCGCCACTAGACTGCCCCAAAACAACAAGCGGTCGGGACCACGACAAGTGGTCGAGGAAGCGACCTTGGGAGTGACTCCATGAAATTCGGCATCTTTTACGAGCTGCAATTGCCGCGCCCCTGGAACGACGGCGACGAGCTCAGGCTCTACCAGAACGCGCTGACGCAACTGGAAACCGCCGACCGGCTCGCCTACGACTACGCCTGGGTCGTGGAGCACCACTTCCTCGAGGAATATTCGCACTCGCCGGCGCCGGAATCCTTCCTCGCCGCCGCGAGCCAGCGCACCAAGAACATCCGGCTCGGCCACGGCATCTTCCAGCTCACCACCAATCATCCGGCCCGCGTCGCCGAGCGGGTCGCGGTGCTCGATCTCTTGAGCAACGGCCGCTGCGAGTTCGGCATGGGCGAGAGTGCCTCGATCACCGAGCTGACGCCGTTCGGCCGCGACATGGAGACCAAGCGCGAGGTGTTCGAGGAGGCCGTGCAGGCGATCTTCCCGATGTTCAGCAAGGTCGGCACCGAGCATCACGGCAAGTATTTCGATATACCCTTGCGCAATGTCGTGCCGAAGCCGGTGCAGAAGCCGCATCCGCCGCTCTGGATGGCGTGCTCGCAACTGCCGACCATCGAACGCGCCGGGCAGAACGGGTTTGGCGCGCTCGGCTTTCAGTTCGTCAGCGCCGAGGCGGCGCATGCCTGGGTGCACGCCTATTACAACGCGATCACCAAGCGGCTGAAGAAGCTCGCCGACTACGAGATCAATCCGAACATGGCGCTGGTCTCGTTCTTCATGTGCGCGAAGACCGACGAGGAAGCGCGCCGGCGCGCCGACGGCGCGACCTTCTTCCAGTTCGCGCTGCGCTATTACGGCCAGGCACAGAACCGGCAGCGGCCGGCGCCCGGCACCGTCAACATGTGGGACGAGTACAACAAGTGGAAGCGCGACAACCCGGAGGCGCAGGAGGCCGCGCTGCGCGGCGGCCTGATCGGCTCGCCCGAGACCTTGCGCAAGAAGCTGCGGCGCTTCCGCTCATCGCATATCGACCAGGTGATCCTGCTCAACCAGGCCGGCAAGAACACGCATGAGCACATCTGCGAGTCGCTCGAGCTGTTCGCGAAAGAAGTGATGCCGGAGTTCCAGCACGATCCCGAGCACGATGCCTGGAAGAAGGGCGTGCTGGACGGCTCGATCCAGCTCGAGGAGATCGACACCCAGGCGTTCACGGACCGCTATGGTAAACTGGCGGTCAATGTCGGCTCAAAGGCAGCCGCCGCGGGCTGATCGATTGTTGTACAACGACCTCGCGTTTCCGTGAGGAAAATAATTCGCTACATGCGATCCGCGCCTTAAAAGAAACGGCACGTGCGATGCCAGCACCGAAGTGCTGGCATCGCTATTTTTGTGCGGTGCTCGACAGCTTCATTCGCGCGCCCCATCATCCTGACATCGCATGATCGTGCAGCGCGACAGCGCGCTTGATCGTCAGGAGAGTCTTGGAATGAAGCGTCGTGAGTTCCTCCAGCTGTCGCTCGTCACAGCCGCCGCCGCTGCGCTGTCACGCGGTGCGCAGGCGCAGGCGGACGCGAAGGAAATTCGTATCGGCTACCAGAAGAACGGCGTGCTCGTTATCACGCGGCAGCGCGAGGCCTTGGAAAATCATTTCAAGCCGCAGGGCATCAGCGTGAAATGGGTCGAGTTCTCCTCGGGCCCGCCGATGATGGAAGCGATGAATGTCGGCAGCGTCGATTACGGCGCGGTCGGCGATTCCCCGCCGATCTTCGCGCAGGCCGCGGGCGCCGCCGTCGTCTATGCCGCGGCCCAGCCCATCATCAACGGCTCCGGCATCCTGGTGCCGCAGAATTCGGCGATCGCGTCAATCGCCGATCTCAAAGGCAAGCGCGTCGGCTTCACCAAGGGTTCGAGCGCCCATAACGTCGTGATCCAGACGCTGGAGAAGGCCGGGCTGACTTATGACGACATCACGCCGGTCTATCTGACGCCGCCGGACGCCGGTCCCGCTTTCGCCAATGGCGGCATCGATGCCTGGGCGATCTGGGATCCGTATTTCGCGATCGCCGAGACCAAGCAGAACGGCCGCATTCTGGTCAAGACGCGCGACATCACCAAGACCAACTCGTTCTACATCGCCAACCGCGACTTCGCCCGCAATCGCGGCGCGGTCCTGCAGCAGATCGTCGATGTCACGACGTCGAGCGCGGCATGGGCGCAGGCGCATCCTGATGAGGTCGCCAAATCGCTGGCCGCCATCACCGGCGTGCCGCTCGATATCCAGACCATCGCGGCGAAGCGGGCGGGCTTCTCGGTCGGGCCCGTGACCGACGACATCATCGCGACCCAGCAGGGCGTCGCCGACCGCTTCTTCAAGCTCGGCCTGATCCCGAAGCAGATCGCGATCCGCGACATCGTCTGGCGCAATCCCCAGACCTGATCGGCGCGCGTTTGGTCATTTCAATGCAGAGGATAGTCCCATGACGCGTTTATTTCGACGCTGGATCGCCCGCGGGGTGCTGTCGCTCAGCATCGTCGCCGCAACCGTCAGCGCCTCCTACGGCGAGGACAAGGTGGTCCGCATCGGTTACCAGAAATACGGCAAGCTGGTGCTGCTCAAGAGCAAGGGCTCGCTCGAGGAAAAGCTGAAGGCGGTCGGCACCAAGGTGGTGTGGGCCGAGTTTCCGTCCGGGCCGCCGCTGCTCGAGGCGCTCAATGTCGGCGCGATCGATTTCGGCAACACCGGCGAGGCGCCGCCGATCTTCGCGCAGGCCGCCGGCGCGCCGATCCAGTATGTCGCGTATGAGCCGCCGGCGCCGAAGGGCGAGGCGATCCTGGTGCCGAAGGACAGCGCGATCAAGTCGGTCGCCGACCTGAAGGGCAAGAAGGTCGCGCTGAACAAGGGCTCCAACGTCCACTACCTCTTGGTGAAGGCGCTCGAGAAGGCCGGCGTCAAATATTCCGAGATCGAGCCGGTGTTCCTGGCGCCGGCCGATGCGCGCGCGGCGTTCGAGCGCGGCGCGGTCGATGCCTGGGTGATCTGGGATCCGTTCCAGGCCGCGGCGGAAGCTGCGACCGGCGCCCGCACCGTCGCCGACGGCACCGGCATCGTCGCGAACTATCAGTTCTACTTCGCCTCGAAGAAATTCCTGCAGGCCGATCCGAAAATCGTCGAGCTCGTGCTGGCGCAGCTGAGCGAGGTCGACGACTGGGCCAAGGGCGACATCCATGCCGTTGCCGAGCAGCTGGCGCCGAGCATCGGCCTGTCGGTGCCGGTGGTCGAGGTCGCGTTGAAGCGGCAGGCCTACGGCATCAAGCCGGTCACCGATGCGGTGGTCGCGGACCAGCAGCAGGTCGCCGACACGTTCTTCGCGCTCGGCCTGATCCCGAAACAAATCAAGATTTCCGACGTCGCATGGAGGCCGGGCACGTGAGCACCCCAACCAACGCCAACATCCTCTGGTTCCTGCCGACCCACGGCGACAGCCGCTACCTCGGCACGTCGATCGGCGGCCGCGAGGTGAACTTCAATTATCTGCGCCAGATCGCGCAGGCCGCGGATCAGCTCGGCTATTACGGCGTGCTGCTGCCGACCGGGCGGAGCTGCGAGGATTCCTGGGTGGTGGCCTCGGCCGTCGCGCCCTGGACCGAACGCCTGCGCTATCTCGTGGCGGTGAGGCCCGGCCTGCAGTCGCCGAGCGTCGCCGCACGCATGACCGCGACGCTGGACCGGCTGTCGAACGGCCGCCTGCTGATCAACGTCGTCACCGGCGGCGATCCGATCGAGAACAAGGGCGACGGCATTTTCTTAGATCATGACGAGCGCTACGCGGTGACCCGCGAGTTCCTCAACGTCTACAGCGATCTGCTGGCGGGCAAGACCGTCAATGTCGAAGGCAAGCACATCCGGATCGAGGACGGCCGCCTGCTGTTCAATCCGGTGCAGTCGCCGCGGCCGCCGCTGTATTTCGGCGGCTCCTCGGATGCCGGCATCGACGTCGCGGTCGACACCGTCGACAAATATCTGACCTGGGGCGAGCCGCCGGCGCAGGTCGCCGAGAAGATCGCCAAGGTGAAGGCGGTGGCGGCGCAGCGCGGCCGCAAGCTCTCGTTCGGCATCCGCCTGCATGTGATCGTGCGCGAGACCAATGCGGAAGCGTGGAAGGCTGCCGACGAGCTGATCCAGTACGTCACCGACGACACGGTGGCCGCCGCGCAGAAGATCTTTGCGCGGATGGATTCGGTCGGCCAGCAGCGCATGGCGCAACTGCATGGCGGCCGGCGTGACCAGCTCGAGATCAGCCCGAACCTGTGGGCCGGCGTCGGCCTGGTGCGCGGCGGGGCCGGCACCGCGCTGGTCGGCGATCCCGAGACCGTCGCCGCGCGGATCAAGGAGTATCAGGAGATCGGCGTCGATACCTTCATCATGTCGGGTTACCCGCATCTCGAGGAAGCCTATCGCTTCGCCGAATTGGTGTTCCCGCTGTTGTCGCTGGCGCAGGGCGGCAACGTGACGCCGATCCGGGTCAACACCGGGCCGTTCGGTGAGACCATCGGCAACGACTACCGTCCGCAGAAGCAGGCATCGCAATCATGAGCTTGATCGACAGTTTGCCGCGCGTCGGCGCACCAAAATTGCCCAAGGTCGACGGCCTGATCCCCTGGATCGTGCCGCTGGCGATCGTGCTGGTGTGGCAGCTTGCCTGCGTCACCGGCTACGTGCCCTCGCGGGTGCTGCCGGCGCCGACCGACGTCGCACTGGCGGGATGGAAGCTGCTGCTGTCAGGCGAACTGGTCCGCAACATCTGGGTCAGCTTCTGGCGCGCCTCGATCGGCTTCTTGATCGGCGGCGGCATCGGCTTTGCCTTCGGCCTCGCCAACGGGCTGTCGCAGCTGTCGGCAAAGCTCACCGACACCACCTTGCAGATGGTGCGCAACATCCCGCATCTGGCGCTGATCCCGCTCGTCATCCTGTGGTTCGGCATCGACGAGTCGGCAAAGCTGTTTTTGGTCGCGCTCGGCGTGTTCTTCCCGATCTATCTCAACACGCTGCACGGCATCCGCACCGTCGACCCGCAGCTGATCGAGATGGGCCGCATCTACGGCATGACCGACGGCGAGCTGTTTCGCCGGGTGATCTTCCCCGGCGCGCTGCCCTCGATCTTCGTCGGGCTGCGCTTCGCGCTCGGCATCATGTGGCTGACCCTGATCGTCGCCGAGACCATCGCGGCCTCGTCGGGCCTCGGCTACATGGCGATGCAGGCGCGCGAGTTCATGCTGATCGACGTCGTCGTGCTCTCGATCCTGATCTACGCCTTGCTCGGCAAGCTCGCCGACAGCGCCTCGCGGGCGCTGGAGCGGCTGACCTTGTCGTGGCATCCCGCCTTCCAGAAGAAGTGAGAATGAGAATGCAAGAAGCGCTTCGTTTCGAAACCGCTGAAGCCGAGCCGGTCGACCGCACCGAGATCGTCGTGAAGGCGCGGCAGTTGCGGCGCGTGCCGGAAGGCGCGGCCCGCGGCCTGTCGCTGACCATCCGCGGCCTGCGCAAGGCGTTCGGCGACAATGAGGTGCTGCGCGGCATCGACCTGCACATCCCGGCCGGCCAGTTCGTCGCGATCGTCGGCCGCAGCGGCTGCGGCAAGAGCACGCTGCTGCGCCTGATCGCCGGCCTCGACGCACCGACGGCGGGAAGCATCGCGTTCGGCGAACAGCCGAGGGCCCAGGACGTCCGCGTCATGTTCCAGGAGCCGCGGCTGCTGCCCTGGGCGCGCGTGCTGTCCAATGTCGAGGTCGGGCTGGGGCGCGAGCGTGCCTCCGCCGACGCACAGGCGCGCGCCGAGCGCGCGCTGGTCGAGGTTGGCCTCGGCGACAAGCGCACCCAGTGGCCGTCGGTGCTGTCAGGCGGGCAGAAGCAGCGCGTCGCCCTGGCGCGGGCGCTGGTCAGCCAGCCCCGCGTGCTGGCGTTCGACGAACCGCTCGGCGCACTCGACGCGCTGACCCGGATCTCGATGCAGCAATTGCTGGAACGGGTCTGGCGCGATCAGGGCTTCACCGCGATCCTGGTGACGCACGACGTCGCCGAGGCGGTCGCGCTCGCCGACCGCGTGCTGGTCATCGAGGACGGCCGCATCGCCGAGGATGTCACGATCGACCTGCCGCGGCCGCGCCGGCGCGGGTCGGCCGAACTCGCCGCGCTGGAGGGCGAGATCCTGAAGCATCTGCTCGAAGGCAGCGAAGACAGTCTGTGAGGTCGCCATGAATTCCGTCGTCCGCAATGTTTCGATCGAGCCCGCGGTTGCGGCCGCCGAATTCCGCGGCGCGATGCGTCACCTCACCGGCGGCGTCAGCGTGATCACGGCCGGTCGGGCTAAGGATATTTCGGGAATGACGGTGACCTCGGTGTCGTCGCTCTCGGTCGAGCCGCCGTCCTTGATCGTCAGCATCAACCGCGCGGCCTCGTCATGGCCGCTGATCGCGCGCCACGGCGTGTTCGGCGTCAACATCCTGGCGGCGGATCAACGCGACATCGCCGAGCGCTTCACCGGCAAGGGCGGCCTGAAGGGCGCGGACCGCTTCACCGGGGCCGAGTGGACGACGCGTGCGTCAGGCGTCCCGCTGCTGGTCGGCGCGCTTGCCGCGGTTGATTGCGAGGTCGAGGAGACCATCGAACGGCATTCGCACGTGATCGTCATCGGCCGCGTGCTCGACGTGATTGCGTCGGAGCGTACCGCCGCGCTGGCGTATTGGCACGGCGAGTATGTCGCGATCGACCATGAGGAAGACGCCGCACGGCTGGCCGAGGTCAGCCTGCCGTCGCGTCACGTCCATGTGCGAGGGCCGCGCTAGCGCGCCGTGCTTATCCGGATCGGACTTTAGAAAACTGCGCTCAGCGATGCCGGGCTGTCGATGATCACATTGCTGCCGCGGACGCCAGCCCATACAGCCTGGACGGTCTGAGCCGCATTGGCCAGCGGAATGCCAACGACGAGCGTGGTCGGGATACGGCCAAAGCTCGACGGGGTCTCGTTATAGGTGAAGCTTGCGACGACCGGCGAGACCGTGCCATTGACGGTGACGCCGAACACGCCGCCCGGAATATCGTTTCCCGTGGCGTAGGGATTCGGAACGTTAAGGGTGATGATCGCGGTGGTGCCGACGCCCTCCGGAATCGTCAGGCTGAGGCCTTGCATCGGCGTTAAAGTCGCGGAGGTCGTGGACAGGGTGCCGCTGGTCTGCGCATAAAGGGCCATATCACTCTCCAGTTGTCTAAGAATGTAAACGCAATAGGAGATTGAATAAGGCAACCTGCCGCAAGATTCAAGGGATGACAGCGCCGAGGCCGGCGCGGCATGTTGGTCGTGGCGCTTTCCCGGCGGGCGCATTAAAAGCGCCCGAGATTTCGGAGACGTGACGGTTCGATGAAGCGTGTGGGAACCTGGCTGTTCTATCTCGTCGGTGCGATCGCCGTCGCTTATCTCGCGCTCTATGCCTATGTGACGTTCACCGGTCGCGACATCACGCCGGGCGATCCGATCCGGATCTTCCGCAAGCCCGACGCGCCCAGCTATTCGTGAGACGAGGCCGGCGGCGGGACTTGCCGCCGCCTGGGTTTCTCAGCCGGCGTTCGCCATGCGCTGATAATCGGGCGCGCCATTGCCGGCCGGGGTGATCGGGATGCCGCCGTCGGCATATTCGTTCAGCTTGTTGCGCAGCGTGCGGATCGAGATGCCGAGGATGTTGGCGGCATGGGTGCGGTTGCCGAGGCAGTGCTTCAGCGTTTCCAGGATCAGGTCGCGCTCGACATCGGCGACGGTGCGGCCGACCAGCGCGCGGGTGACCTGCTCGGCGGCAAGCGTCGCGTGCGCAACCGCGGGCGCGGTCTTGGCGAGGTCGAGGCGGTCGCCGTCGGGGGTCAGGATCGCGTCAGAACCGATCTCGTCGCCCTGCGCCATCAGGACCGCGCGATGGATGGTGTTCTCGAGCTCGCGGACGTTGCCCTGCCAGCGGTTCGCGGTCAGGACGCGGCGGGCATCAGCCGAGATCGGACGAACCGGCATGCCGTTGGCTTCGGCATATTTCCTGGCGAAATGCTGCGCCAGTTCGAGGATGTCGGCCGGGCGGTCGCGCAGCGGCGGAATCTTCAGGTTGACGACGTTGAGGCGGAACAGCAGGTCCTCGCGGAAGGTGCCTTCGCGCACCGCCTCCGAGAGGTTGCGGTTCGAGGTCGCGATGATGCGGATGTCGACCGGGACCGGCTTGGTGCCGCCGACGCGATCGATCACGCGCTCCTGGATCGCGCGCAGCAGCTTGGACTGCAGCCGAACGTCCATCTCGGAGATTTCGTCGAGCAGCAGCGTGCCGCCGGTCGCTTCCTCGAACTTGCCGATGCGGCGCGCCACCGCGCCGGTGAAGGCGCCCTTCTCATGGCCGAACAGCTCGGATTCCAAGAGGTGCTCGGGGATGGCGGCGCAGTTGATCGAGATGAATGGCCGCTTGGCGCGGGCCGAGCGGGAATGGACGTAGCGCGCCAGCACTTCCTTGCCCGTGCCGGACTCGCCGGTGATCATGACGGAGGCGTCCGAGCCTGCGATCTGCTGCGCCAGCTTGATCACCCGGCCCATCGCCTCGTCGCGCCAGATCAGGTCGCGCGCGTCGTTGGCGACCGCGGCCAGCACCGCTGCGATCAGCTCGGGATCCGGCGGCAACGGGATGTATTCCTTGGCGCCGGCATGGATCGCGGCGACCGCGGCGCGGGCGTCGTTGGAGATGCCGCAGGCGACGATCGGCACGTGGATGTGCTCGGCTTCGAGCCGCATCACGAGGTCGCGGATGTCGAGACCGACATCGACCAGCAGGAGGTCGGCGCCCTTGCCGCCGCGCAGCACGTTCATCGCCTGTTCGGCGGCCTCGGCGTGGGTCACGGAGGCGCCGTTGTCCATCGCGATCTTGGTCGCGGTCGTGAGCTGGCCCTTCAGGGTGCCAACGATGAGAAGCCGCATGATGATCTCCTGTTCGTCTGGTCGCGCAGGTCCCGCGCGTGACCGCCTGAGTTGTTAAGAGCGTTCTGCCTTGATGATTTCGGTCATGGTCACGCCGAGCTTGTCTTCCACCAGCACCACTTCGCCACGCGCCACCAGGCGGTTGTTGACGTAGATGTCGATCGCCTCGCCGACGCGGCGGTCGAGTTCGAGCACGGTGCCCGGTCCGAGCTTCAAGAGGTCGCCGACGTCCATCTTGGAGCGCCCGAGCACGGCCGAGACCTGCACCGGCACGTCGAACACGGCCTCCAGATCGGCCGCGATGCGCGCGGCATGCTCATCCTCATTGTAGCCGATGTCGTCGATCCCGGGCGCCTCGGCGGAGTTGAGATCGGGAAGCGGGACTTGGGTGTCGGTGTCGCTCATGGTTCAGCCCTCAATCGCCTTCAGCCGGCCTGGCCGCGGGACGCCAGATAGCGCCCGACGAGTTCGTTGATCTTGCCTTCGATCGCAGCGCGTTCCAGCACGACGCCGCCATCGGCCCATTCGATCCGGCAGTCGCCGGTCGCAATCGTCGGCTCGGCCAGAATCACCAGCCGGCCCTGAAAGCCGGAATGCGCCGCCATCCGCTCGATATTGTCATGCGCCGCCTCGTAGAGCGCGTCATTGATGCGCACCACGAGATGCGGCGTCGCCACCAGATGCGAGAAGCAGTCGGAGACCAGCGCGGTGATCTCGCCGAGCGGCTCGCGCGCGATCAGCTCGGAGCAAAGCTTGCGGGCGACCGCCACCGCGACGTCCACGGCCTCGGTCTCCATCCGCGTCTCGATGCCGGCGAAGCGCGCCGCGATGCCCTTGATCGCGGTGCCGATCTCCTCCAGCGCCTGCGCGGCGCGGCGGTCGCTCTCGACCTTGGCCTCGCGCAGCGCGGCCTCGTAGCCGGCGCGATAGGCCCGGGCCTCGGCATCGGCGACCTTCTGCGCGACCTCGGCCGGCGTCGGCGCGCGTTCGCGCGCGCGGTCCGGCGCCGAGAAATCCGTGTCGAACAGGAATTTTGCGGGCGCGGCCATCAATACACCAGCTCGTCGTCGGCGCGGTTCTTGGTCAGCGTGATCTCGCCGCGGGCGGCGAGGTCCTTGGCGAGGTTGACCAAGAGCGCCTGCGCCTCGTCGACATCGCGCAGCCGCACCGGGCCCATCGCGGCCATGTCGTCCATCAGCATCTTGCCGGCGCGCGAGGACATGTTGCCGAGGAAGAAGCTGCGCACCTCCTCGTTGGCGCTCTTCAGCGCGACGCCGAGCTTGTCCTTGTCGATGTTGCGCATCAGCGTCTGGGCCGAGGCGGTATCGAGCTTGATCAGATCGTCGAAGGTGAACATCAGCGCCTTGATGCGCTCGGCGGATTCGCGGTTTTCCTCTTCCAGCGAGGTGATGAAGCGGGTCTCGGTCTGGCGGTCGAAATTGTTGAAGATCTCGGCCATCACCTCATGGGCGTCGCGGCGGCGGGTCTGCGACAGGTTCGACATGAACTCGGTGCGAAGCGTCTGCTCGACGCGCTCGATGACTTCCTTCTGCACCGCCTCCATCCGCAGCATGCGGCCGACCACGTCGAGCGCAATGTCCTCTGGCAGGATCGCGAGCACGCGCGCGGCGTGCTCCGGCTTCAGCTTCGACAGCACCACGGCGATGGTCTGCGGGTATTCGTTCTTGAGGTAGTTGGCGAGCACCTCTTCCTGCACGTTGGAGAGCTTCTCCCACATGTTGCGGCCGGCGGGGCCGCGGATCTCGTCCATGATGCCGGAGACGCGCTCGGCCGGCAGGTATTGCTGCAGCAGCCGCTCGGTGGCGTCGAAATTGCCCATCAGCGCGCCGGAGGCCGACATCCGCGAGACGAATTCCAGCATCAGGTCCTCGACCACGTCGGCCTCGACGGTGCCGAGGGTCGACATGTGGACCGACAGCTCGCGGACTTCCTCGTCGTCGAGCATCGACCAGATCTTGCCGCCATACTGCTCGCCGAGCGCGAGCATCAGGATTGCCGCGCGCTTCGGGCCGGGCAGCGGCTTGCCCTTGGGCCGGGCGCTTTGCCGGTTTGCCAGCGTCGAGAGGACGGTGGCGATGTCGTTGGCGTTGGTGGTCTGGGGTACGGCGGCCATGTCAGTTCTCTACCGGCTCGCTCAGCCATTGACGGACGATGGAGACGGTTTCGTTCGGATTGCGTTCGGCGAGCTCGCCGACCCGGTGCACGGCCTGGGCGTGGACCTGACCCTGGATCTGGGCGACGTCGATCAATTGCGCCGCGCCGCTGCCGCTCGGGATCAGCGCCTGGCCGGGCGTGCCGGTGCTCTCGGGGGCTTCGGCCAGCGCGGGCATGCCCGCGCCGGTCAGCGCCGGAATGACGTCGGCCGCCACGATGCGCTTGACCAGCGGACGGACCACCATGAACAGCACGACGAGGCCAAGCATCATCATGACGCCGAGCTCGATGACGTACATCACGTCATCCTTGGTGAACTGCAGCATGCCGAGCAGGCCGGTCGGCTCGGCGATCGGCTGCGCGGCGGGCGGCTCGGCGAAGCGCAGGTTGACGACCTCGACCTGGTCGCCGCGCTTCTGGTCGAAGCCGATCGCGGAGCGGACCAAGGCGGCGATGCGGTCGAGCTGCTCCTTGGTGCGGTCCTGGTAGACCAGCTCGCCTTTTTCGTTCTTGGAGTAGCTGCCGTCGACCAGCACCGCGACCGAGATGCGGTTGACGCGGCCGGCCTCGGTCACCTCGGTCTTGGTGGTGCGGGAAATCTCGTAATTGTTGGTCTCTTCGCTCTTCTTGCTCTGGTCGCGGGCGCGGGCGGCGTTGTCCTGGTTCTGGCTGCCCGGCAGCTCGTTGGCGACGGTCACCTGGCCGGAATTGTCGGCGGTGAGGCTCGATTCCTCGCGGGTCTGGGTCGAGCGCAGCACGCGACCCTCGGGGTCGAACTTGTCCGAGGTCTGGGTGATCTTGTTGTAGTCGAAGTCGGCGGAGAGCTGGACGCGGGCGCGGCCCGCGCCGACCACCGAGGAGACGATGTCCTCGACCTGCTTGCGCATCCGCTTCTCGAAGGCGGCGCGGCGCTCGTCGCCGACCGCGGCGTCGGCATCGGACTGGGCGCCGTCGGCGAGCAGCTGGCCCGCCTCGTCGACGATCGAGACCCGCTGCGGCTTCAGCCCGTTGACCGCGGAGGCGACGACGTGGCGGATCGCCCGGATCTGCTGCGGCTCCAGCGCGCCGCGCACCCTGAGCACGATCGAGGCGGAGGGCTCCGGCGTCTCGCGCGAGAACAGCGGCTTCTCCGGCAGCACGAGGTGGACGCGCGCGGCTTGGACGCGGTCGATGGCGCGGATGGTGCGGGCGAGCTCGCCCTCCAGCGCCCGCAGATGATTGATGTTCTGGACGAAGCTCGTGGTGCCCAAGGCATCCGACTTGTCGAAGATCTCGTAGCCGACGCCGCCGCCCTTGGGCATGCCGCCTTCGGCGAGCTTCATCCTGAGCCGCGTCACCTTGTCCTTCGGCACCATGATCGCGGCGCCGTCATTGCGCAGCTCGAACGGGATCGCCTGGCGCTCCAGCTCCTTGATGATGGCAGAGGAATCCTCGGTCGAGAGGTCGGTGAAGAGGGTGGTCATCTGTGGCGTCGTGACGCGCATGATGACGAAGGCGAAGAAGCCGATCAGGGCCGCGGTGACCGCAACCATGGCCGCGAGGCGGGCCGCACCAAGACCTCTCAGGAAAGCAACCAGACTTTGCACCAACGGCCCCCAGGGATTCGGCCCGCGCGGGTCCGACTGGGCAAATATTGCCTAGGGTATGGTTTCCATATGGTTAACGAAGGTTAAGGACCGCGGCAAAATCGCGGACATGAAAAAAACCGGCTTCGCAAAGCGAGGCCGGTTTTCGTCAAATGCCACAGGATCGGCGCCGAATTACTGTCGATATTGCTGGATGCGGGTGGTGCGCAGCCCGGCCAGACCGTGCTGGTCGATCGAGAACTGCCAGGAAAGGAATTCATCGACGGTCAATGTGTAGCGGCTGCAGGCCTCCTCAAGGGAGAGCAGGCCGCCGCGAACCGCAGCAACGACTTCGGCCTTGCGGCGGATGACCCACCGTTTGGTACCGGGGGCCGGCAAATCCGCAATCGTTAACGGGCTGCCGTCAGGCCCGATGACGTATTTCACCCTCGGGCGATGGGGTTCTGTCATGGCGTACTCACAAACTCTCAACCACTGAACTCGCAAGGGGTAAGCTACGCCTCCCGGTTTAAAATTTGCCTAAGCCCAAGCGTTCAATACGAATCTCGTTGGAACGGCCGGGAACAGGGGGCTCTGCCCGCCGGCAGGCAGACCGGCGCGCAGCGCAATTCGCGGTTCGGCGCGCTCAAATCGTGGGGCGCAGGGGACCGCGCGCCAGCGTCAGCAAGGCATCGGCGAGTGCTTCCGCGGCCTTGTCCGGCCGTCTTTTCTCGTAGATGGCGAATTCCAGATCGGGAAGCGGCGGCAGGCCGTCGCCAATTCCGAGAATGCGCAGGCCCGTGGTGACGGCGCTGAGCGGCAGCGGGGTGACGGCAAGTCCCGCGACGGCGGCGGCGCGGACGCCGGTCAGGCTCGGGCTGGTATAGACGATCTCCCAGCCGAGCTCGCCGTCGCGCAGCGCGGAGAGCGCGGCGTCGCGCGACACCGATCGTTCGCGGTACAGCGCCAGCGGCAGCGGCGCGCCGGGAACGAGATCGAACGTGTCCGCCGCGGTCCACACCAGCGGCTCGCGCCACACCAGGCGGCCTTTCGACGTTCCGAGTGGCCGCTTGGCGAACACCAGATCGAGCCGGCCCGCATCGAGCTGCTCAATCAGTTCGGCGCTGACGCCGATCTGCACCTCGAGCTTGACCCCGCGATGCAGCGCGGCGAAGCGGCCGAGCGCCGACGGCAATGAGCCGCCGGCGACTTCCTCGACAACGCCGAGACGGACCGCGCCGGACAGCCGCGGCGCCACCAGCCGCTGCCGTGCCGCCTCCTCGAGCTGCAGCAGACGCCGAGCGTCCCCGAGCAGCATCTCGCCTTCGTCGGTCAATGCGACACTGCGCGTCGTGCGCCGGAACAGCGGCCGCCGGGTCTCGAGCTCGAGCCGCTTGATCTGCTGGCTGATGGTCGACTGGGTCAGATGCAATTGCTCGGCGGCGCGGTGGAAGCCGCCGCAATCGGCGACCGCGACGAAGGCCCGCAAGAGTTCGAGGTCGAGCATCGATTAATCCATATTCGTAATCAATCATATTATAGAATATCGTTTCTATTATCAATGTCGGCCGCGTACCTTCGCTTCAGATGATCAAGCAAGGAGAGGCCATCATGTCGGAGACGACCCAACGAACCGATCGCACGGCGCGCCTGGCGCGCGCGCGAGCTGTCTGCGGCACGAACGGAAAGGTCTGTCCGCCCGACCGCGCGATCGAGCTGCTCGAGGCGGTCATCGCATCCGGCGACCGGGTGGCGCTCGAGGGCGACAACCAGAAGCAGGCGGACTTCCTGGCCGCGTGCCTCGCCGGGGTGAACCCGGCGCGGGTGCATGATCTGCACATGGTGCAGTCGGTGCTCGCGCTTCCCGATCATCTCGCGGTGTTCGAGCGCGGCATCGCCAACCGCCTGGACTTCGCCTTTGCCGGCCCGCAGAGCCGCCGCCTCGCCGAGCTCGTCGCCGCCAAGGCGCTGCGGATCGGCGCGATCCATACCTATCTCGAGCTTTACGCGCGGATGCTGGTGGACCTGACGCCGCAGGTTGCGCTCATCGTGGCCGACAAGGCCGATCGCGACGGCAATCTGTACACCGGCCCGAACACCGAGGACACGCCGACCATCGCCGAGGCCGCGGCGTTCCGCGGTGGCGTCGTCGTGGCGCAGGTCAACGAGATCGTCGATCACCTGCCGCGCGTCGACATCCCCGGCGACTGGGTCGATGTCGTGGTGCCCGGTCCGAAGCCGTACGCGATCGATCCGCTGTTCACGCGCGATCCCGCCAAGGTCAGGGACGAGAACGTCCTGATGGCGATGATGGCGCTCGCGGCGGTGTACGAACCTTATCAGGTGACACGGCTCAATCACGGCATCGGCTATGCCACCGCGGCGATCGAGCTGATCCTGCCGACCTTTGCCGCCAGACGCGGGCTGAAGGGCAGGGTCGCGCGGAATTTCGTGCTCAATCCGCATCCGACGCTGATCCCCGCCATCGAGGCCGGCTTCGTCGACAACGTCTATTGCTTCGGCTCGGAGCTCGGCATGGAACGCTATGTCGCCAGCCGTCCCGATGTGTTTCCGGTCGGCGCCGACGGCAATCTGCGCTCCAACCGCGCGCTGGCGCAGGTCGCCGGACAATATGCCTGCGATCTGTTCGTCGGCGGCACCTTGCAGATCGACCCCGAGGGCAACAGCTCGACCGCCACCAAGGACCGCATCACCGGCTTCGGCGGCGCGCCGAACATGGGCGCCGATCCGCGCGGCCGGCGCCACGACAGCGTTGCCTGGCTGCGCGCCGGCGAGGAAGCAGGCGAGCGCCTGCGCGGCCGCAAGCTCGTGGTGCAGATGGTGCAGACCCGGCAGCCGAACGGCGCGGCGAGCTTCGTCGAGCGCCTTGACGCGTTCGACCTCGCGGCCTCGGCCGGCTTCGCGCTGCCGCCCGTCATGATCCATGGCGACGACGTCAGCCACGTGATCACCGAGCGCGGCGTCTGCAACCTGCTGCGTTGCCGCTCGCCGCAGGAGCGCGAGGCCGCCTTGCGCGCGATCGCCGGCGACACCGAGTTCGGCCGGCGGCAGGACGCCGGGACGACCGACGGCCTGCGCCGCCGCGGCATCGTGATGCTGCCGTCCGATCTCGGACTCGACGTCGAGACGGCGACGCGCGACTGGCTCGCCGCGAAATCGATCGACGACCTCGTCGCCGCATCGGGCGGCCTCTACGCGCCGCCCGCCAAATTCCGCCGCTAGAAGGAGGCCCCCATGACCCACGCCGAGCACATCCCAGGCAGCCCGCCGGCCTCGCTCGATCAAGCGAGGCAGCTCGCCGCGGCATTGTTGTCCGAGCGCGGCGAAGCGTCGGGCGCCCTGATCGCGCGCCAATTGCAGCAGACCATGCGCGTGCTCGATGCCGACGGCCGGCACGGCTTTCAACGCTATCTGGCGAGTGCGTTTCAGCCCGACGCGGCGGCGCTGCAGGATGCGGCGAAGCGTTATCTTGCCGACGGCACCGCGGCGGCCGCGGCCGCTTTGGCCGACGCCGCCGATCCGCCGCGCCAGGAGGTGTTGCGGCGGATGAACATGGCGCCGGGCGGCACGGCGAGCCTGATCGCGATGCGCAGCGAGATCGCCGGCCGTCTCGGCTCCGAACCGGAGCTGAAGCTGCTCGATGCAGATCTCAAGCATCTGTTCGTCTCATGGTTCAACCGCGGCTTCCTCGAGCTTCGCCGCATCGACTGGCAGTCGCCGGCCGCCGTGCTCGAGAAGCTGATCGCCTATGAGGCAGTGCACGAGATCAAGGGCTGGGACGATCTGCGCCGCCGCCTTGCGCCCGACCGCCGCTGCTTTGCCTTCTTCCATCCCGCGCTGCCCGGCGAGCCGCTGATCTTCGTCGAGGTCGCGCTGGTGCAGGGATTGGCCACCGCCGTGCCGCCGCTGCTGGTGCAGGATGCGGATCAAGACAGCGCAGGCCTCAGGGCCGCGCATGCCGACACCGCGATCTTCTATTCGATCTCCAACTGCCAGGACGGATTGCGCGGCGTGTCGTTCGGCAATTTCCTGATCAAGCAGGTGGTCGAGGAGCTGCAAACGGAATTCCCGCAGCTGAAGCGCTTCTCCACGCTGTCGCCGATCCCGGGCTTCCGGCGCTGGCTCGGCCAGCAGCCGCAATCCGGCGGCAACGAGGTCGCGATGCTGCGCGAGCTGGACCGCGAAGGCTGGTGGCATGACGCCGCGCCCTGCGAGACCTGGCGTCCGGTCCTGATGAGGCTGTGCGCGCATATCTCACGCGCTCGCCGGCGTCCGGGAATCGCATCGATCCGGTGGCGCGCTTCCATCTCGGCAACGGTGCCCGATTGGAGCGGATCAACTGGCTCGGCAACACGGCCGATCGCGCGATGGCGGAATCCTTCGGCATCATGGTCAACTATCTTTACGATCACGACAGCATCGAGCGTAACCACGAGGCCTTTGCGCGCGTAGGAGAGATTGTCCGTTCACCGCAGGTGGACGCGCTTCTCTGATTTTCAACTCACCATACAAGCAACGGAGCAGTGACATGATGATGAACAGACGCGCCTTCTCGACCGCCTTGCTCGCCGGAGCCGCGGCTTCACTGGTGTCCTCGCGCGGCATGGCCGCCACCACGCCGCCGGTCACGGCGCGCAACGTCGTGCTGGTGCACGGCCTGTTCGCCGACGGCTCGTGCTGGTCCGAGGTCATTCCGCGCCTGCAGGCCGCCGGGCTCAACGTCACGTCGGTGCAAAATCCGCTGACCACGCTGGCCGACGCGGTTGCCTCCGCGCTGCGGGTGCTCGATCGCCAGGACGGTCCGACCGTGCTGGTCGGCCATTCCTTCTCCGGTATGATCGTCACCGAGGCCGGCGTGCACCCGAATGTCTCGGCGCTGGTCTATGTCGCGGCGCGCGCACCCGATGCGGATGAGGATTACACCGCGCTGGCCAAGACCTATCCGACCCCGCCCGCGAGCGCCGGCATCGTGTTCGACGGCGATGAGGGCCGGCTCAGCGAACAAGCGTTCCTGCGCGATTTCGCCGGCGACCTGCCGGAGGCGAAGGCGAAGGTGCTCTATGCCGTGCAGCAGCCGTTCCACAAGCAACTGCTGGCCGGCAAGACCAGCCATGCGGCCTGGCGCAGCAAGCCGAGCTACTACGCCGTCTCGACCGAAGACCGCACCATCAATCCGGATCTCGAGCGCTTCATGGCCAAGCGGATGGGCGCCACCACGATCGAGGTGAAGGCCAGCCATCTCGCGCTGATCTCGCAGCCGGACGCGATCGCGCGGCTGATCCTCGACGCCGCGCGGCAGCCGAGCTGAGCGTCGGCGTTGACCGTGCGTGGGAGAGCATCCGCTTCTCCCGCGCACGATGACGAAATCGCCGTGGGGACGTATAGGCGCTGCCGGGGCCGCCTAGCGCCAGGCCGGTCGGCGCGCTCTAGAGGATATGCGCGCCATGACCGTCGAGAATGCCGCGATCGCCGGCGCGCGGCACAAGGTCATGTCCGGCGGCATCGACATCCGGCGGCCGGGCGCGCTTGGCGCCGAGCGTGTTCAGCAGCGCCGCGACCGCGGCCATCGCAACGACACCGGCAAGACTGAGCCCGATCTGCATCGAGAGCCGGTTCGAGATGTCGAACAGGTCGCATTGGCTGGCGAGCGCCAGCAGGACGCCGAGACAATAGATCGGCAGCGAATTCTCGCCACAACCCCTCGCGCTGCGCAGCATCGGCTTCGACAGTCCTCGCCAGCCCGCGGGGACGAGCCATGACGCCAGGATTGCAAGCGCCAGAAAATGCAGCAGCCGCAACGGACTCAGATTCGACTTGTCCATTGGAAGCAGCAGATCCGTCAGAGCCTGCGGCAGCAGCGGCGGCTTGATGCCGTGGCCGAGCGCAACGACCAGGCCGAACGCGAGATAGAGCGCGGACAGAACAAGCGCGGGGCGCGACGTCACCCATCCCTGGATGGTCTTTCCCTCGATGACGTACCATGCGCCCAGCACGACCGGAAGCTGCCAGGCCAGCGGGTTGAAGAACCAGACGCCGTCAGGCCAGGCAGGAATGTTCCAGCCGAAGACATGCACCAGCGCATAAAGCGACAGCGACAGGCCAAGCGCCAGGTTCGGCGCGCGCAGCAGCAGCCACAGCAGCGGTGCGAACAACACGTGGCAGATCACAAAGACCGGCAGGACGTCGGTATTGACAGGGTGGAATTGCAGGACCGCGGCGTGCGCAAGCGCTGCGCCCGGACGTTCGAACAGAACCCGCGTATTGCTGTCGTCGGCGAGACGATCGCTGCCCGCGAGGTAGACGAGGATCGCGCAGGCGAGCGTCAGCAGCAGAAAGGCGGCATAGATATCCCATCCCCGCCGCAGCGAGCGGCCGATCATGCCGCGCCAGCCGTCGCGCTGACGCGCCCTGCCGTAGGCCAGTGCGCAGGTGACGCCCGAGATGAACATGAATATTTCGGCGGCATCGCAGAAGCCGTAGTTGCGCAGGGTCAGCCAGCTTCCGACGTTGTCTGGGATGTGATCGAGAAAGATCCACCACAACGCGATCCCGCGACAGACATCGATGCGCGGGTCGCGACCGGTCGATCTGAACTCCGGCGGAGTCTCGCCGAGCAATCGCTTCGAGCTGCGGGTTCGATCGTGCATCTATCGATCTGTCCGGCGTGCCCGCGCGGCCTCATCGGACATGGGTCGATGAGAGGCTCGGATGCTCCGAGGCGTGCGCGTGCCGGACTAGCCTCCGGCCAACCTGTATGATGGTGCGCTCCAGCTACCCGAGGGTTGGCGGCGCTTCCGCCGGCCAGCCGCAATCACGGGGGCCGGGTGGATCGCTATCCTCTGACGGCGCCGCCTGCGCGGCGTCGCCGATGGCCGGCAACAAATGCTGCTTTCGCATTTCGGCGAGGCGGGCACGACAGTACTCATGATAAAGCATGTCGAATATGGTGGACATGATCGAACGCCTTCTTGATCACTAGGTTGACTTTCCCACGTGACAGATTTCGACCATTTCAACCGGCGGCGATAACCGAGAGTGCCGCAGGCAGTCCGACGCAACCAAAATCGATCAGTCGTTCTATTGAATGACCTGCGCATGGCGCCTTAGCCAGGAGACCGCGTACAGGGGCATGACACTGATTTGCGCTTGCACGCTGCCCGGAATGTCCGAAACGAATCCGATGGCAGCAATTATAAATAGAGCGATCGCGACCGCGTCTTCTTAAAGGGGAAATTTCGCCGCGATTTTCACGAGCATTATACACGTAATATTCAAATCACCAAGTGAACCAGTTCACATCACCATCAATCATAGGCGAATGACACTAGCAGACCGATAGCGTAGCTTCTTGGACTGATGCGCACCGGTCAGGCGAAGGCCGGTGCGTGAATCGCAAAATGCAGATACTGACTGTGGTGTGCCGCAGCATTTCATTCTGGTGTGTTTTGTGAAGGCTGGAGGTCCCCATGCCGACGGACGCAGCCAATTTTGCATCGTATCGATTTTCGACGCGCGACCTTCCGGAACGCATTCGTATTCCGTTATGGCGTGAGCACTTTGGCCGCTGCATCGTGCGCGCCGATATCGAGCCTCTATCGGAGTCTTCCTTCCAGGCCGATGCGTCGCTGCGAGCGGTTCAGGGCTTGCGCATGCTGGCGCTGAAAGGTACGTCGATGCGGTTCAAGCGTCTGCAAGCGAACCTTGCCGATGGCGATGACTCCATCGGGGTGATCTTCTGCTCTCCGGGCAAAAGTCAGCTATCGCAGCGCGGCCAAGAAGCCGACCTTTGCGCCGGCAATGCGATCGCAATTCTGCATTCCGAGCCCGCCAGCGTCACCTATATCGACGGGTCGCAATTCGGTCTGGCCGTGCCGCGCGAGGCGCTTGCGCAGCGCGTGGCCGACGTCGAAGGCCTGGTCATGCGGCCGATTCTGCAGCGGACAGAAGCATTCCGATTGTTCACCTCATATATGAAATCGGTGCTTAGAACGAAAGCGCTGAGCACACCGAAGCTTCGCGAAACGGTCGTGACCCATATCCACGATCTCGTCGCGCTCGCAATCGACGATTGTCCTGCACTGGGCGAGAGCAGCGCGAGCGCCGTCGTCGCTGCGCGGCACCGTGCCGTGCTCGACTACATCGCCACTCACTTTCAGGAGCCCGGGCTCAGCGTTCAGGCGGTTGCACGTCGCCAGGGCATCTCGTCGCGCTATCTGCAGCGCCTGATGGCGTCATCGGGACCATCATTCACCGAGCGCATGAATGAATTGCGGCTCCAGCAGGCGCTCAAATTGCTCACGGAGCCCGATGCCGGCCGTCAGCGAATTTCCGATATCGCGCTCGAGGTCGGCTTCTCGGATGTTTCGTATTTCAACCGTCTGTTCCGAACCCGTTTCGGCGATTCGCCACGCGGTGTCCGGCTCGCACGAAAGGGCTCTCACTGAGCCGTGCCGCCCCGACCGGCATGTGCGCGAGATGCTGCCTGGGCCACCGCTCCGGAGCAGAGGCGAATTGGGTTCAGGCCAGCGACTGTCGAGCGCCTCTCGGGGCTGTGCGCATTAGCTTATGTGAATCGAACCATCTTATGTGAATCGAAGCGCTACGGCGGCGGCTCTGCTCCCGGAGTGGCGAGCCATTGTTCGATCTGGACGGCGCGCTCGGCCTCACGGGCCTTCTTGAGAAGTCGTTCCCGCTCGGTGCCGGGAGGCAGGTGCGAGGCCCTTGCGCGGGCCGCCTCTTCCAGCTGAATGAGGCGGAATGCGAGCGTCGTGGTTTGCTTGAAGCGATTGCGGCGTTTCATTTGTGCAATTGGTGTTTCAAACCCTGGTGTAGGTCCGAACCACGCTCGTCGACGTTTGTTCCTATTGAACGGCGAGGCGTGTCCTGTCTCGGCCGCGTCCTTGAGAGCACCAAGCGGCGGGCCGGCGAAGGAGCGACGGGCGTCGGCCGGCGGCGTCGGTCTGCGGGAAGCGAGCCGAGCCGAGAACGACCGTCCGTCAGACGCTCGTCGAAGCCAAGGGGATCCGGAAGAGTTCGCGATCGCCCACATCGCGAACCGAGATGAAGTTGCCGTCGCGAACCATCTCCGGCTTTTCAGTCCCGATCCGGTGAGCGATGAAGCTGCCGTGATCCTTGGCGTCCTTGTCGTCGGCACAGTCGTGACCGAGGACGTCATGTGCAGGGATGTCACCGGCGAGATGGAAGAAGTATCTGGGCATCTAGGTCAGCTTGTCCAAATTGCCGAACGGCTTCGCCGGCGGCGCGGTCTCGGCCTTCCTGATCTCCTGCGCGCCTTCCTCGGCAAGCCTGCCGTCGCTGATGATCTCGGCGATGAGCTGCTTGACCCGTCCGCCGATCCTGTCTGCAATGCTTGTCATGGCTCACCTTTGTTCATCCCTCACGACTGAAGTATCGCTCGCGGATAATGTTCCTCCGGGGGGTGACAGCCCACCCATCCGGAAAAGGAACAAAGAACTGTCCGGAAGATTGGATCGCCAGCAACGGCCGAAGCTCGGGCCGAGCGGCTGACGCGAGAAGTCCGGTGACGAAACGCCTGACCAGGAAAGAGCAGTTCGATCGATCGAAGATCAACATGCACGATCTGCGTCAGGTGAGATGCTGGACGCATGCCCTCGGCGTGTCGCGCGAACAGCTGCGTAAAGCCGTCGAGAAGGTCGGTGACTCCGTCGTGACGGTTCGCAAGGAGCTCGGAATTCCCGAGGAATGACATGGCCACCGAACAGCAGATCCGGGACTACGCGCGGCAGCTCTGGGAGAAGGCCGGAAAGCCCGACGGCAGGGACAGGGAATTCTGGCACGCGGCTGAGGTCGAGCTGAAATGCGGAGAGCGAAAGTCCTGACGCGCCAACACTGGACCAGCCGAACAAGACGACCATTCCCGGATGAACGCCTTCGCGCGAGGGGCGTGCCGGCGACGCGATTGATCGGGATCCTCCGTTAGGAACATTGCCATTCTGTCGCGGTTCTCGAAAACGCCGCATGGAGCGGTGAGGAGGACGTTATGAAAAAGCTGGTTCTGATTTCTGTTGCCGCCGTATTGGCGTCGACCGGCGCTTTTGCCCAGAGCACGATTGTCGGCACGACCGGTGCCGGACATGCCGCCACCGTGCAGATCGAGCCGCAATACCGTACACGAATCCACAGCTATGTGACCGAACACAAGATCCGTCCCGTCGAGACGCGGGAGAGGATCGTCGTCGGCTCGCCTGTGCCGAGCGAGGTCGAGCTTGAAGCGGTGCCTGCCGATTGGGGCCCGTCGCTCACCAGATATCGCTATGTCTATACCGGCCAGCGCGTGATGCTGGTCGATCCGGACACCCGTACGGTGGTGCAGGAAGTCGAGTGAGGCCGCTCTGATGGCGGGCCGCCAGGAACGGCGGCGGCCCGCGCTCAGCAGGAATGTCTGATCCGCGGGGCACGCGGTCAGCGGCCATCGATCGCGTCGGCCGTCAGAGACCGATGCTGGCCACGGCCGCTTCCGCGACGCCCTTCGCGTCGAGGGCGCCGGTCTTGCCGATCTCGATGACCTTGCGGGCCACGATCTCGCAAAGCGGATCGTTGCGATCGACCAGACCCATCGAATGCAGCGCCAGGCTGAACGCCCTGTTGAAGAGCTCGATTTGCTCCGGCGTGTATTCGCCCGTCTTCAGCAAGCGATTGATCGGCATTGTCGAGCCCCACAGCAAGCAGCCAAGTGACGTGGCTATAGCACGGAACCGTCGCGATCGGCACCCGGCTTTCCCTGCGCCCTCTACAACAGAGGCGGAACGAACAGCAGAGCTCGGGCAAAATCATGTCGCGAGAATGCGATCGTGTGACCCACAAGAAACCGCGCCACACACTCAGTGTCGTCCTGGCGAAAGCCAGGACCCATTACCCCAACTCTCAATTGTTGCGCGACGCTGGGGCCACGATCCCGTTCATCATCAAATGCGGTGGTTATGGGTCCTGGCTTTCGCCAGGACGACGATACAATGTAGTGTGCGCGGTCGCCCGCTCAACGCGCAGCTACGGATCGTGGCAATGTGCTCAGCTCGAGCCTGTCGCCCCGCGCACCACGCGCTTGATCTTGTCGGTGGTGTAGGTCTGCCCGCCGATCGAGAGCAGCGGCGGGGAGGCGGTCAGGTCGACGGAATCGACGACGCCCTGCACCTCGGTCGAAATGGCGATCGGGTTGCCCTTGGAATCCTTGCCGGTGGCGGTCAGCGTGTAGGTGCCGGCCGGCCATTGCGTGCCGTCATTGCCCTTGCCGTCCCAGACGAAGCTGGCATTGCCCTGCTTCAGGCTGAAATTGCCGGAATAGGCGGTCTGGCCGGTCGCGCTGGTGATCGTGATGGTGGCGCTGGTGGCTTGCGGGGACACCAGATTCCAGGTCGCGGATTTGTCGAACTGCGTCTTGCTGCCGTCGACCGCGACCGTGTTGCCGACATAGACCAGCGCCTGGGTCGACTGCGCGCTCTTCTCGATCTCGATCAGCGACTTCAGCTGATCGTTGGATTTCAGCTGCTGCTCGACGCCCGCGAACTGCACCAGCTGCTGGGTGAACTGGTTGGTGTCGAGCGGGTCGAGCGGGTTCTGGTTCTGCAACTGCGTGGTCAGCAGCGTCAGGAAGGTCTGGAAATTGTCGGCGATGCCCTGCGAGGAGGTCGTCAGGCCGCTGCCGCTGCTGCTTCCAGAGTTCGTTCCGTTGCTGGTGCCCGGTGCTGAGACGACGGGCGTCGGCATGGTTGCATCGACTGCCATGGTGAACTCCTTACACTCTGATATCGACGCCGCCGAGGGCGCCGGTTGCACGGCCGTAGGAGCGGCCCGCCGCTGCGGCGGGAACGCTGTCCTCCTCGGTGACGATCAAACGATGGGCGTTCGGATTGGGCTGGCCATTGTTGTTCTGGCCCGACTGCGACTGGTCGCGCAGGCTGAACTGCAATCCGCCATTGCCGGTCGAGAGGCCGGCATTGTCGAGCGCGCGCTGCAGCTGGTTGGCGTCCTGGCGCAGCATCGACAGCGTTTCCGGCCGTTCGACGGTGAGATGCGAGGTGACCTGGCCGTTGCGATCGACATCGATGCGGACATCGATGCGGCCGAGCTCGGCGGGGTCGAGCCGGATCTCGAAGCGACTCTTGCCGCTCTTGGCGGAGGCGGCGATCTGCATCGCAAGCCCGCTGAGCGGCACAGCGGCGCTTTGCGCGGCGTTGGTCACGGTCAATTGTGCGGTCGCGGACGGCGTCGTCTGGGTGGTCGCGGGTTGCGGCTGCAGTGCGTTCGCCGCCTGCGCGCTGGGATCGGGGGTCGTGAGCTGGGCCTGCGCGGCGGCGTGGCCGCCGGCCGCCGGCGTCGGCGCGGCATTGCCGTCGCCGCTCGCGTCGGCCTTGATGGCATCGGCCGCACCGTCTGCGGCGGCCTTCGCCTTGCCGGCAACGGCGGCCGGCTGCACGGCGGCGGGAACGATGTTGGTCGGAGCAGCCTGCGCGGTGTTGGCGCTGCCCGCCGCGGCGCCGTCCTGGTCGGCCGGCATCGTTGCTGTCGCGTCCTTCGTGGTGACCTGTGTCTTGGCCTGCATTGTCGTCTTGGTGGCGGGCGTTCCGGCGGCAACCGTGGCGGCGAATGTCGCATCGCCGCTCGCTGTCGCAGCGCCCGAAGCCGTTGCCGCATCGCCGGGGGTGATGATTTGCGCGTCGGTCTTGACGCCGGCCGCCTTGGCGACCTTGTCGGCGTTCGCCGTGGTGGCCGCGGCCGCTGCGGTGTCGGCGCCGGCAGGCGCGCCGCTGCCGCCCGCCGCGCCGGTGCCGGCGATGGCCGAGCTTGCCGCAATGGCCGCTGCCGCGATCGCGAGCGGTGCGGCCGGCTGGTCGGACGGCGCGGTGGCCGCCGGTGTCGGGGCAGTCGCCGGTGTCGCGGCAACGGGAGCAATCACGGCATTCACGGTTGCCGCACCGGGATCCTGCTGCGCAGCGGGCTGCGTCGCGTCCGGCTGGTCACTGGTCGATTTGGCATCGGAGCTCGATTTCGAGTCGTCCGATTTCGACTTGGTCTTGGACGGCGCGTCGCTGTCGCTGTCGACCTTGTTGTCGTCCCGCGAACTGCCGGAATCCCGCGACGTCCTGTCGGGGCCCGCGCTGGTGTCGCGGGGGCGCGCGTCGGTCGTCGAGGGCGGATCGTCGGACCGCCGCGAGGGCGCCGGCTGGGAGTCGTAGCGGCTGTCGTTTGCGGACGCAGTGTTGCTGTCGACCAGCGCGGCAAAGCCGTCGTTCCCCGCCTGCGAAGCGGGATCGGGCCGCGACGACCGCTGCGTCGCACCCTGAAAAGACCGGCCTGCCAATGCTTCCGACGTGACGCTGACCACTGCCAACCCTCGTAAATGAGACTTCCAGCGTTTTGTCAGCAAGGAGTGGGCCAACCAGGGATGGCAATAAATAATGAGTTATTTCATATGGTTACTGGCTATCTGGGCCGGCTGGAGCGGGTTCCCGGCGGGTCTCCTTTTTGCCCGGCGGCAAGATTTGCCGTCCACGCGCGGCGCGGCAGAGCTTCCGCCGGATTGCCTCACCGGAATACGGCCTATATTAAAGGTGGCCTCCAACGCGTCCGAACCGACCGAACCGGCCTTGGATGTGTTCTAAGGCTCTCTGGACAAAAGGCTTTTTCCAATATCGTCGCGGAGCGCGTAAGCTCGCCGCGACAGTGATCAATGACCGCTTAAAGATGCTCAACAGTCTGGATCTCGAAGGCCGCCCTGAAGATACACGGATCGTCGTTGCCATGTCCGGCGGCGTCGACTCGTCGGTGACGGCTGCGCTGTTGAAGTCGCAGGGCTATGACGTGGTCGGGATCACGCTGCAGCTCTACGACCACGGCGCTGCAACCCATCGCAAGGGCGCCTGCTGCGCCGGCCGCGACATCCATGATGCGCGCAATGTCGCCGAACGGATCGGCATCCCGCATTACGTGCTCGATTACGAAAGCCGCTTCAAGCAATCGGTGATCGACAATTTCGCCGACAGCTACGCGCTCGGCGAGACGCCGGTGCCGTGCATCGAGTGCAACCGTTCGGTCAAGTTTCGCGATCTGCTCGCGACCGCGCGCGAGCTCGGCGCGCAGGCGCTCGCCACTGGCCACTATGTCGTCTCGCGGCGGCTTGCCGACGGATCGCGCTCGCTCACTTGCGCCGCGGATGCCGATCGCGACCAGAGCTATTTCCTGTTCGCGACCACGCGCGAGCAGCTCGACTTCCTGCGCTTCCCGCTCGGCGACATGACCAAGCCGCAGACCCGCGAGCTGGCGCGCCGCTTCGATCTCGAGGTCGCCGACAAGCAGGACAGCCAGGACATCTGTTTCGTGCCGACCGGCCGCTACACCGACATCATCGGACGGCTGAAGCCGAATGCGATCGCGCCGGGCGACATCGTCGATCTCGACGGTCATGTGATCGGCCAGCACCAGGGCATCGTCCATTTCACCGTCGGCCAGCGCAAGGGGCTCGGCATTGCCTCCGGCAGCCCGCTCTATGTGGTCAAGCTCGATGCGGCGACGCGCCGTGTCGTGGTCGGGCCGCGCGAGGCGCTGCGGATGGATCGCATCGCGCTGCGCGACGTCAACTGGATCGGCGACGGCGCGCTGGATCGCGTGATCGGCGAGGGCATCGAGATCTATGTCCGCGTGCGTTCGACGCGCGCGCCGCAGCCGGCGTGGCTCCGCGCCGCCGATGGCGGCTATGAGGTCGAGCTCGTCGCCGGCGAGGAGGGCGTGTCGCCCGGCCAGGCCTGCGTGTTCTACGACGCAGCCTCCGGGCAGGCGCGTGTGCTCGGCGGCGGCTTCATCAGGAGTGCAAGCGCAAGCCGCGCAATACGCGCCGCGACGCAGGACGCGTTGGCGCCGATTGCAGAAGCGGTTCGCGGATAGACAGAAGAAACTTCGGGGCAGGGGAATGGCTGGGGACATCGACCGCGAAGGGGTCGAAAAAGCGTATGGCCGCTGGGCACCGATCTACGATCTGGTGTTCGGCAAGGTGTTCGATCAGGGCCGTCAGTCGACGATCGCGGAAGCCGATCGGATCGGCGGCCGCGTGCTCGATGTCGGCGTCGGCACCGGGCTCTCGCTGTCGGAATACAAGCGCACCACGAAACTATGCGGCGTCGATATTTCCGAGCCGATGCTGCGGCGGGCGCTCAAGCGCGTGCGCGCGCAGGGCCTCAGCAATGTCGAGGCGCTGGCGGTGATGGACGCCAAGAATCTCGCATTTCCGGATGCGTTCTTCGACGCGGTGGTCGCGCAATATGTCATCACCGCGGTGCCGGATCCCGAGGCGACGCTCGACGATTTCATCCGCGTGCTGAAGCCCGGCGGCGAACTGATCCTAGTCAATCACATCGGCGCCGAGAGCGGCCCGCGCCGCGTCTTCGAGCTCGCCTTCGCGCCGCTGGCGCGGCGGCTCGGCTGGCGTCCGGAGTTTCCGTGGGAGCGGCTGACCAATTGGGCGGCGAAGCATGGCGGGGTCAGCCTTGCGGAGCGCCGCCCGATGCCGCCGATGGGGCATTTCTCGCTGATCCGCTTCCGCAAATCGTGAGGTTGCGGCGATTTTGACGGGGAACATCGGCGCGCCGTCATGGTTTTCTCGTCATGAGGATCAATCGAGCACTCGCTTTATCCTGTGTGCTGATAATGGCACCCGCTGTGGCCGTGGCGCAGGCGCCGCCGACATCAGCCACACCGCCGGCCCAGACCGCGCCACCGGCGCCGTCGCGCACCGCCGCAAATTGCGCGCCGCAGCAGCCTTCGCATCCTGGTGCCGTGGTTCCGGAAGGAACCACCACCGGGCAGAGCAGCCAGCCGCTGGGCGACAAGCTCGCCAAATCCGACGGGGTGTTGTGCCCGCCGGCCGGGGTCGATCCCGAAATGCGCGCGCCGACCCCGCAAGGCGGCAACACGCCGGTGATTCCACCGCCCGGCAGCCCCGGCGGCGACCAATCGGTGAGGCCGAAATAGCCTCTGTCTGCAATAAGTTGCTGCCACGTCCGGGTTTGCTTGACAGGCGCGCATGCCACTCTTTATATGCCGCGCGTTCGCACCCGCGGCTCACCGGCCGCCGATGGCGAGCCCATGGCGGGGTAGCTCAGCTGGTTAGAGCACGGGAATCATAATCCTGGGGTCGGGGGTTCGAGTCCCTCCCCCGCTACCAGATCCAGCATAACCCCTTGATTTCCCAGACTTGGCCGATGGAAGTCGACGCGAGGGATGTCTCATTGATACATCCGAGGCGGCCGCTGATCAAATTCCACGGCCCAACCCACCGCACGACATAACGCCGCTCAAGATCAACGTGCCGCCCTAGCGGCGGCGGCTTATCGCCGCCATCCGTCCTTTAGTCATTGCAGCAGCTGCAGGTAGCGACAGGCATGGGCACCGTTTTTCAGGCGGGCAAATCGACGGCGTTGATCGTGCTATCGTGGGAGCTCACTCTCTTCTCCTACATCGGTTAGATGGGCGGGGATCTGAGCTCGTGAAGTTGGCGGAGGGCGCACTTGCTCCAAGCGAAGCGCACTGCATGCCGTTTTATGCCCAGGTCATCGTGCAGGAAGGTAAGAGTCGGAATTTCGATTCCTACAAATCGAGGACGTGGCACGCTAACGTTCCCGGGTGATGGTTACCGTGGGCGCGGTCGCGACCGCATGCTCTCTCTATCCTTGGGCGGGAGGCATTAGTCACTAATGCTCCCTGTCACCTAAGACTGCTGCTGATCCCGAAGCCCGATTTGGCGGAAGCGTTGATCTGCGAGCGTCGGCGACCTAAGGCCAAATATCCATGTGAATTTCCCAAGGAGGACGTGGCGCCAGCGCGATGCGCTGCTATTGAAGATGCTACGAGGTCTCCCCTCGCATGCGCGCTGTCGTAACTGCGGCGTAAGAGCGAAAGTCTAATCAAGGATCGTGCGCGCCACGTTGCTCGCTGAATGCCTGGCGTGATTGGAAGGGAGACCTCGTGCCCAGCCTTGCATCGTTCTTCGGCGCTCCTATCCGGGTCACCGTTCCAAACGAGCTCACGTGCGAAGCCGAGCTGCTGAAGTTTCTTGCTCTGTCGACAGCCGAACTCAAGAAGATTTGGTGGTTTCGGGGCCGGATGTATCAGAAGTTCGAGATTTCGAAAGGCGGACAAAAGAAGCGCGTCATAAGCGCACCGGACCGCCGATTGAAGATGCTGCAGACAAAGATCGCGTCCTCGCTCGCGTCGATATACAGACCGCGGAATCCCGTTCATGGCTTTGTGGACGGCCGCTCGGTCAAAACGAACGCTACGGCTCATCTCCGGAGCAAGTTCGTGTTGAACTTGGACATCGAAGGCTTCTTTATGGCCATCACGGAAGGACGCGTGTCCGGCCTAATGGGTGCGCTCGGCGTCGACGGTCGAGTCGCTGAAATCCTGGCGCGGATCTGCTGCAACGAGGGTGTCCTGCCCCAAGGCGCGCCTAGCAGTCCAGTAATTTCCAACATGATCTGCTTCCGGATGGACAAGGAATTGCAGACAATCGCGAAGGAAAGCCGCTGCATCTACACCAGGTATGCCGACGATATCACTTTCTCCAGCTACCAGCCGCTGACCTTGCTATTCGAAGGACCCCCGCCGCCGGCCGGGAATTTCCCGCCCGATTTGCTCAAGGATCGGCTTCGCGGAGCTTTCCGATCCAACGGCTTCGCGATCAATCCGCAGAAGATCCACTACGCCGACAAGCATTCGCGCCGAACAGTGACCGGCCTCAAGATCAACGAGTTCGTCAACGTCGACCGAAAATACGTACGAAACACCCGCGCAGCCTTGTTCGTGACCGAAACACGAGGCGCTGCGGTCGCCCAGAAGATTCTCAAAGACAAGTATGGTCGCGAAGCGACGCTCGCGTCGCATCTTCGCGGACGGATATCCTGGGTGGGGCACATCAAGGGACCTTCGGACCCGATTTTCCGTGGTCTGGCCTCGCGCTACAACAAGCTCTTCCCTTCCGAGAAACTCGAAATTCTGCCAACGAATTTGGAGATCAGGGAGCGCGCGGTGTGGGTAGTCGAGCATTGGGCAGATGACGCAGCGGAAGGCAGCGCGCAGGGCACGGCTTTCTTCTTGAAGTCAGTGGGTCTCGTTACGGCCTGGCATTGCGTGGAGGGGGCGACAGAGATCGCGGTCTATCACCCCAGCAAGACTTCGAATAAATTCAAGGTGACGGTCGCCAAGAACGACGCGCATCGGGACTTGGCCGTGCTCGCACACGAAATACCCGTCACCGAGTACTACGAGTTCGACATCTCGAAACGCACATTCAAGGTCGGCGACAATACGACGGCGATTGGATTTCCGAGCTTCGGCCCAGGCGACAAGATCAACGTCCGATCCGGGTCGATAACCTCGTTGCCCACGAAGAGCGCCGTCCCGATGATCGAGGTGACGCAAAAGCTCTCGCAAGGCATGTCCGGCGGTCCGTTGCTCGATGATGACGGCGCGGTCGCCGGTGTCAATCATAAAGGCGGACCAGGAGAGGCCAGAGATTTCGCCGTGCACGTGAACGCGCTGACCGACTGGCTGAGCAAGTCGTAGAGATGTCCGGACCATGGCTTCAAGGCGCCCTTGGGCGGACTCAGGCGCCTGGCGATACCCACAACGACTTAGGCGATTTCGCTACATGAAGAAGCGAAACTGATACGGTGTCGAACCCAGGCCGTCCATGCGCTTGACGACGCGCGCGAGCACTTTCGCGTAAGCCATCGTCACCGGCAGCATGTCGTACAGCGCGTCGTTGTTCCAATCCATCTTCGCGAGAGCGAGAGCCGAACGCGCCGTGTCGTCCCAACTACCATGGCCCGCGTGGCGCACCAGACGGATCGGGCGCGGCGTGCTACGACCTCCTTGATAATATGAGCGTTCGGCAACGCCCTTCACGTCGCCGTGCATCCAAAGCAGGCACTCCCGATCCCCGAGCGGGATCAGCGTGCCGCGTTCAACTGGATAGCCGAAAGGCTTTCCTTTAGCGCCGCCTTGCCGGTCGCGTTCGATCCTGACGCCGCGCCAGCCCACGTCCTCAACGACCTGCACCAAGTCGACCGCCTCGCAGAGATGCAACGCCTCCATGCAGCCGTCGATCTCCTCCTTCTTGAACTCTGTAGTCTTGTGCACCGTGACCCTGCGAGGCGTGCGGCCCGAGTGCCTTCTGCGATAGAGGTCCAACGATCTGCTCATGACACGGAACATCTCGGTCCGGGACATGAAAGGGTTTTCTCGCTGAACGTCGATTTCGTGGGCGTCGTAGGCGACAAACTCGAGACCGGCACCTTCGGCGTCGAAGACCTGACTGCAGCATGTTACGAAGCGCGGCCGGTCCGATTCGGTCGGACGCACCGCGTAGGAGAGACCGATATAGGCGGCCTCAGGGTCCGTGTCAGCGAGCTTCCAGGGGACGCCTCCCGCCTTCGCGTAAATCGCAAGTCCGATGCGCCACATGACGCTTGCGCGGTCCGGATAGGCGAGCGCGCGGTCTTCGCGTACCAATTGGATCGGAATGCGTCGCGCGGCGGTCGCCGCCTTGAGGTGGTCGCGGAGGTCGAAATCGTCGCCGGCGGACCCCACGAAGCCCGCGGCCCAGCTTTGCGGGATGTAGATGAAGACAATGTCGAACGCATCCCGACGCGCCTCGAGAGATTGGATGGCGCGAATCAGCCGATCCGCCAACACGACGTGGGGCCTAGCCGAGTCCTTCATTTCGAACTCCAGCCGATCGTCCAACTCGAAGTGGCAATCCTTAACGGCGCCTCGCATATCGAGATTGAACGCCTTGCGGAAGCCGGGCCAGGCCGGGAGGTAGTCCTTGCGTTCGGTCGCCTTGAACTCGGCCGCGAGTTCTTTCATGAAGCCGTAGAGTCGCGCCCCCTGCCGGGCCGGTGCGATCGTCGCGATCCGAATGGGGTTGGGGACTAGGCCTGACGAATAGGGACCAAACCGCAACAGCCCGCGCAGGGGGTGCAGGTCGACGTCGGATGTTCGCTCGGGATGGAATGCGAGCTCGGCTTCCGGGATGAAAAGGTGAGGCGATATCTCGCTCGTCATGGGCGGCCTCTTCCTGAGTAAGCTGTCGTATCGTCGAGCCTGAAGGCCGCATCCACGCGCGCGCTGATGCCGAGGGCCAAGATATCGCGCTCCGGGCACGCGAACAGCGTCGACCAGAACGAGAGAAGGGCATTGAGCGCCGGATTGTAGCGCCTCACTGTGCGCTCGCGGGCAAAATCGGTCGCCGTGGTTCTGTTCCCCTGCGTGATGCCTTCGAACACGGTGCGCGGCTCGAGCAGAAGCCAGAGCCGCTCGTCCGCCCAATCCAGCCGGATGCCCAGGCCCTCCCGCCAACTCAGTTCGGGATGCTTCGGTACCGTTCCACCGAGGCTGCCGGTCAGTTTCTTGAGCGGCCCCCACTTCGCGTCGTCGATCGAGGCCGGGGTCAAGAGATCGCTGCTTCGGCGACGATCTGCAGTCATCGCATGCGTTCGGGTCAGCGCGCGGGTCAACGCCTCACGGAGAAGCCCACGCTCTTGGCTTTCGTAGCGCAATCGGCGGACTTCGATCGCGTGCAGGTCGAAGCTTTCAATGTCGTAGGCCGAAAGCACGGCTCGCACGTTGGCGTCGGAGCCGAAAGCGAGTACTCCGGCTCGTGACCGGGTCGCGAGCACCGGCAGGGCTGCGGCTTCGATCGCCGACCTGACCTCCGCCACGCCGCCGATGCCGCATCCGACGCGGCGACAAACGGTCGGCGTTTCGATCAATTCGAGTGCATTGAGCCGGACCACTGGAAAACCGCGCTTGCCGGTTGGTCGCGGTGCGGGCGACCAGATTCGTCGCTCCGAAGCGAGTTCGTCCAAGGCCTTAGTGTCCAGATCCTCCGCCAGGCGAACGAGGTCGCGCAAGACCTCGTCGAAATTCTCGATCGGCACCAGCCCGCCGTCGACGCCTTTGCGGGCGGCGGCCGCCAAGAGCCGTTTGACGCGCGGCAACGGCGGGTCCTCGCCGCGATGGAGCCAGAAGATACCGGCAGGAAAAGGGGTGTCGCGCTCGAGAGCCGTTTCCAGGGTGTCCATGATGGAGTCGTCGCGGCCGCTGTAGCCAGCTACGATCAGGCCCCACCGGCCGCAACTGTCGATCAACAGCGACCTGAGTTTCGCATCCTGTTCGCGCAGTTCGTCTCCGGTGTTCTTCAGTCTGCGCGATCGAAAGTCGCCGTGCATTTTGACTTCGACGGGCCAACGCCCCTCGTCGATGACTTGGCGCCCAAGACTTCTGGTCTCGATCGCCACCGTCGTCAACTGACCAGTTCCGCCGTAGACCTTCGCGCAGCCGTCAGCGATCAACGGATCGAAGTTGGTCGTCCAGACGAGACGAGCACGTCCGGCCCGCATCATTGTCGCAAGAGCGACGTGTCCGTAAGACGGCTTGGCGCCGCTCACCTTCGACGCGATGTAGGTTCGACGGTCCGCCTCGCTCGGATAGACGGCTTCGAAGAGAGCCGCATACTCGTCGGGAGCGCCGGGCGGCGGCAAATTCCCGATGCCATCGACGAATGACTGCAGTTCGCGCCGGACGGCTGGGTTGGCAAGGTCGGCGACCATTTTCGGGGAGACGCGCCGCTGACTTATGTAGAGCTGTTGCTTGAACTCCCAGATCATGTCCCACGCCGTCGGGATGCCGGCGGCCGCCGATCCACCGGCTCCGAGCAACCACATCAGATTTCCGCCCCGTTGCGAGAAGCGGCGCGCAAAATCATCCGCAGCGACGGCTGGATAGGTCGAATCGGCTGACATGCGAGTATTCTAGTTGTAGGACTTGCCTTGTACGGCTTAGGATTGGCCTTCTGTCATCCTGCCCACCGGAATCTTTTGGTCGCTCCCGTCACCTCGACTTCGCGCGACGTACGCCTTCGCCCGTCTTGTCACTCGCGAAGGTGAACTCGATATCGCATTCGACTTCGAGATATTGCCGCAGCGTCTGCAGCACGGCCTTGCGGCGCGGATCGGTTCGATCGGATGGCTTGGCCGTCTCGAACGTTGCGATGGCCTTCCGCGACACGCCAGCCTTCTGCCCAAGTTCGGTTTGACTCCATCCGAGCAGGGCGCGCGCTGCTCGAAGCAGGGAGGGGGTGAGCAGGTGGTCGTCCATCGGAATCTATCAGTTCTCCGGCCGGGCCTCCGAACGGGGCGAGCTACTAATCAATGGTTACATTTTTACCTTTCCTGTTAACCGACGGTTAAGGTTAACGAGAATTTCCGGGTTTTTGGGGACAATTTGTCCCCAAACCAGAAGAACTGTGCTACACCGCCCCTCAGGAAACTGACCGGGGACGATGACCGATGGTGGATTACGAGAAACATCTGCGTAGCGCCGCTTGGCGGCAGATTCGCCAGCGTGCGATCGCGGCCGCCGGCCATCGCTGCGTGCTCTGCGCGGCGACCGAGCAGCTCGAGGCGCACCATCGCACCTACGACAACCTCGGAGATGAGCGCGATGGCGACCTCACGGTGCTGTGCCACGAGTGCCACGAGGTGGTGACCAGCATGCTGCGCGCCCGTCGTTACGCGGCCAAGCCGGCCTCGTATGCCAACATCGTCCGCAGCATCGCCGAGACGGCACCGCTCTTCGATCCCACCGAGGGGGAGATCTGATCATGGCGGTGGAGATGATCACCCTCCGTCTGGTCGGCGTCGGCCCCATGCTGATGCACTCCAGCAGGCTCGCCGACCCGTTCGACCCCACCGCGAAGGCGCTCAAAAAGCTCACGGGGAAGCAGCACAAAACCGACGCTGACCATCACCGGATCGCGGAGCTCGAGTGGCACGGATCGCTGTGGCTTCACGAAGGCCGGCCGTGTCTGCCGCCGTCCGCGATCAAGGGTGCGCTCGTCAACGGCGCCAAGACGGTCCGCAAGGGCAAGGCGACCAAGGCGGCCTTCGTCGCCGAGGGTCCCGCGATGCTCGAGTACGATGGCCCGAAGACGGTCGAAGAGCTCTGGCAGGACCCGCGCTTCCGCCACCGCGAGATCGTGCGCGTCGACGACTCGCGGGTGGCGCGCACGCGTCCGTGCTTCGACGGCTGGAGCGCGACCGTACGCGGCTCGTTCATCACCACCATTATTAACCGGGAGGACGTCGTGAGCTACTTCCGCATGGCGGGTCCCTTCGGCATCGGCGACCACCGTCCCGACTTCGGTCGCTTCCTGATCGAGGAGTCGCAGCTCGAATAGTCTTGGCATGGCTCGACACCGCGAGGCTAGGCGTGGTCCGGCACGGCGTGACGTGACGGGGCGTGTCCCGGCGAGGCAGGGCAGGGTCCGCCAAGGACCCTCCCTCGCCTAACCTTTTCAAATTCCGCATCTCAACATCACGCGCGGCCTGCCGCGCGAATGACGGAGCTTTGCCCGATGAAAGAAGGCGAATTCCCGGACGGCGAGGCGCTGCCTCCGGTGCTCTTCTACTGGCGCACAAAAACGGCTGAATCCTTCGACGAACGCGCTCGCTCCGAGGTCGCCAGCTTCGTCGCCGGCATCTCCGCCACGATGCCCGAGTGGCGTGCGGTGATCCGCGGCGACGCTGCCGCCGCCATCGGCATCGTCATCGGACGTCGAATCCCCGAGCGCATCGGCCTGCGCGTCGATCTCAGCATGACAGTGTTGCTGGCCTGCGCCTTGTTTGATCCCGCCGCGGCGATGGTGCTGTCGCACACGCTCGCCCGCATGCCGATCGAGACGCGCGAGCGCACGCGCCTCTCGGCATCCTGGTCGATGCACGAGATCTGGCTCGGCAGCCGCCGTGCCGGCGCCCGTGTTCCCAAGACGCCGCCCCGGCTGACGGGAGGTGGGTCGTGATGGTGCAGCCGACGAGCGACCTGCATGCCGATTTTTCCGCCTTGAACGCGTCCTTGATCGTCGTCGCCAGCGACAACGAGCAGGACTTCGCCGCGGCGCTTGGCTACCCGAACGAGCGCCTCGGGTCCGATCCTCTCATCGAGATCTAGACATGAACGAGACCACGAGCATGTCGAGTGTCTTTGGGCCCCGTAACGGCGGTACGCACCGCCCGGAGTCCTTCGCCGGCACCGGCATTGGACCCATCGAGCGGCGGGCTTACGGGCAGGCTTGGCGCGATGCCTTGCGCTTCCGGTGGAACCTCGCCGTGGGCGACGATCGGCCGCCTATCGCCCGGTCGGGCGGCTTCGCCAGTCTGACGCGCTTGGCGGATGTCGATGGCGACACTGGCTTCGAGGAGAATGCAAGCCGCGAGGGATGCCCCCCGAGCCCGGCGCGAATTGCCGCGGCTCTGCTGCTCGCCCGCGCTTTCGACGCCGCGCCGGACGCTGCGCGGGACTTGATCTGCGGCGGCGCTCCCGTTGTCGTCGACATCGCCGACGGCGCGATGCTCGACGCGCTTAAAGGCGGGTGGCGCGGGATGTTTTTCGACGACGCGCTGCGTATGATCGACCTGGTCAAGACCGCTCCCGGCCGTCGCGACGGTCTCGACGGCGCCTATATCGTGCTGAGGGAGCCGCTCAAAGGCGCTGCCAAACAGCGGCTGGAGCGCGTCGCTGCCGACATGTGCGCCTACGCGCTGCCCTTCGTGGCGTTCTCGTCCAACGGCCGCGCCTGCCTTCCGAAAGTGCTGAACGAAGCGGCCCGGTACCGGATCGAGTTGCCCATGCTCGATCCCGCGACGGTGTCGCGCACCATCCGCGCCGTCACCGGCATCAGGACGGCGGTCGATGTGCCGGCGGAGACGATGCGCGATGTTGGTGTAGGTGACCTCGCAGCGGCGATTCGGTTCGACCGCACGCCGGAAGAATGCGTCGACGAGCTGCACCGTCTCGCCGCCTCGAAGAGGGCCGAACGGCCGTCGCGGGGGCTGGCGCTCTCCGAGATCCATGGCATGGCTGGTGCGCGCGCCTGGGCTGACGATGCGATCGCTGATCTCGCCGCCTGGCGACACGGCGAGATCCCCTGGGATGCGGTCTCGAGCGCCGTGATGCTCGCTGGGCCACCCGGCGTCGGCAAGACGCTGTTCGCAGAGGCGTTCGCGCGTAGCGCGTCAGGCGAGGATTCGAAATCAGGCATCCCGCTGATCGTCTGCTCGTATTATTCCTGGCAGGCAGAGGGGCACTTAGGCGATTTCCTGGCGGCGATGCGCCGAGACTTCGCCTCCGCCCGGGCTCAGGCGCCCTGCGTGATGCTGCTCGAGGAATGCGATAGTTTCGTCGACCGTCGCGCCGTCAAGCACTCGCACTCAGACTACGTCAGGAATTGCATCAACGCGCTGCTTGAGGAGGTTGATGGTGTGCGCCGGCGGGAGGGCGTCTTCCTGATCGGCTGCACCAACGAGGTCGAGGCTTGCGATCCCGCGCTGCTGCGGGCGGGCCGCTTCGAGAACGTGGTGCGCATCAGTCCGCCCGATCAGGACGAGCTCAAGAAGATCTTCCGGGTTCGGTTGAAGGGCGATCTGGTCGGCGTGGACATCTCCACCGTCGTGATGTCGGCAGCTGGCATGACCGGCGCCGACGCGGAGCGCGCGGTGAAGGACGCACGCCGTGTGGCGCGGCGGGAGAACCGCGAACTCAGGCTCGACGACCTCCGTCTTGCTCTCGTCGGCGACCACGACGTTTCCGGCAAGCTGCGCTGGAGGACGTCGATCCACGAAGCGGGCCACGCGGTGGTCGATGTGCTCCGCTTCGGCCCCGACGGCGTCGTCGCCAACACGACGCGCACGGACCGGCGGCTCGGGATGTCGATGCGTACCACCCGCCAGGTCTTCGAAGGCACGGCGAGCGATTATAGGTCACGTATCGAAGTCTTGCTCGCCGGCCGTGCCGCCGAGGAAGTCCTGCTCGGTGAGGCGTCCCACGGCGCCCAACAGGATCTGGCGGAGGCCACCAGGCTGAGCTGCGCGATGTTAGGCGGCCTGGGTTTGGCGGGACCGTCGCCCCTGACGCACCTCGGCGACCCGCGCCATGCGGAGGAATTTCTCCGCCACGTCGATATTCGCGCCGCGGTCGGCATCGAGCTTGCCGAGGCTGACCGTGCCTGCCATGACCTGCTCGAGGGCAACCGGACGGCGTTGATCGCGGTGGCGCGCCGGCTGTTCGAGCGGGGTAGCGTCGACGGCGCCGAAATCGCCGCGCTGCTCGAGGCCGAGCGCTCGGCGGCAGCAGACGCGGAGGGCGCCCGGGGAGAGGACGATGCTCCATTTTCGGGCGAGCAGGGCGGCACTGTGATCGCTTTTCCGGAACTCAGTCGCGATTGAGTTCGCGGTTGTTTGAGCCGGTCTGAAGCCCATCTTGGACTGACTGACGGCTGCCCTGCCTTGAGCGTCGTCGTTTATCGGCTGACCGCCGGGAACGCATGGACGCGACCATGACTTCCCAGCACGATCGCGTACGGTCATGCGTCCCCCCGCTGGGCGTGCGCTGGAGCTTAGCCATCGTCCTGATCAGCTCGGCATGCGTTCAGGACTTCGGCTTCGAAATACTTCCAAGAAGCAATCTTGCTGGCGCCATTGCCAACTCGTCGGGCAACCTTGATCAGGCAGGACTTCACTTCGCGCTCATCAAAGTGCATCAGCCACGTCGCGACAGGCGCCAAGTTGTTGATACCTGGGGCAGACCAGTCAATTGCGGGTCCTAGCTCCACCGCAATCCCTTCGATGGTTCGAACGGCGTAGATGATGGCGTCTACGTCGAGGCGCCCGGGCTCGGGAAACGGCTCGATGAAGCTGGGTAGGGGCTGGTTCTGTCTGGGTGTTTCATCATGGTAGATTACGCTGAAATTCGTTCCGGTAGGCACCTGAACGACGTTCTGGTTATCACCAGAAACAGCTTCATTCTTCAGTGTGGGGTGGGAAGGAGTATCCGCAGGAGGCGGGCCGACCGGCGGAGCTGCGGTCGGCGGCGGTTCGAGAGGACGGATCAGGAGAGTGATCCAGTCGGACGTACGCTTGCGATTGACGTTCCTCGATTTACGGTGGATGAGTTTAAGCGCTTCAAGTTTGGCCAATACGGTGCAGACCGTGCGCTCAGTGAGGCGGGTCCGATTTGCGATGGTTTTTTGTTTGGGCCAACACACATTGGCGTCGTTCGCGCGATCGCAGAGGTCGAGGAGAACGATTTTCTCTGTGGACGTGATGTTGAGCTGCTTCCATCCCCATATCGTCGCCTGAAGGCTCATTTGCCGTCCTCGGATTGGAAGGCTTCAAACGATTGGGATTCCAGGGTCGTGGCCGCAGCGTTGGTTTCGTCGATCCAGGCAAGAAATGCCTCGCGAGCGGGAACGGAGGCTTCATGCCAGGCTGCTTGCAGGGCGGCGAGTCCCCGGACGCCTTCATCGCACTTAACTGGTTGGTCGCCGGGCTGGGCCGAGATCAGACCGCCGCGCGACTGCCTATACGACATGGGACTGTCGCCTGATCCCCATTGGTCCACCGCCGAGACATCTTGACCGGCGGCCGCCTCCTTGATGAGGGCCTCGCGCGTGTCCAGCGGCAACATGGGCAGTGTGTCAAGTTCGTTGCCCCGGTCCAACGATGTGCCGACAACACGCTCGAGATCGTTGCGCCCGTTCCGAGAGGCACGCTGAACAATCCGCTGAACGGACCGCGCAGACTTGCCGATCCGCCTCGCGGTGGTCTCGACAAAGGAGGGCGACGCATCCGCCACACTGGCGGATGCGTGTGCCCGACCCATGGCACGATTGGCTGCGGCCGCTCCTCTGGCCTTCGGTTTGCCGTGCAACTGCTCGTGGAGCTCCCGACAGCGATCAATGGCAAGCGCTTCTTGCGCCGGCGTGAACGGGCTTCGAACGAGGTTTTCTTCGATTTCCCAAAGTTCTGCTTCCTCATCGGTGAGTCCGACGACGCGGCAAAGAATCTGGTCCTCGCCACTGGTACGTGCGGCATTGAGCCTCTGTAGGCCAGCAACGAGCAGGAATTTGCCCGGGTTCATGGGATCCGGTCGGACAACCACCGGCTGGATGACGTCATTGGTGGACAGGGAGCCAACCATGACTGGGATGAATTCGTCGATGATGCCACGGAGCCGATGACCGACCGAGATGTCGACCAGACGCACGAGCCTAAGAGCATCCACTCGGACGTCGGCATTAGTCACGAGCGGATCATCGAAGGGATTGGGCAACGATGGGGTTTCCCTCAACGTCGCGTTCGGAGCTTCGATCGCGTGCAGTGATGTGCCAGCGTCGTTGGCATCTTGCGCGAGGTCCGAGGCGGGAGTGGTGGAATGGCCTTTCGGCGAATGCGAATCGTTGTTCGCGACTTTGAGGATGTGAGACCGCCTGAGTTTAGGAAAGGCGTAGGGCCGGCAGGGCGCCGCTTTGTGCTGAGATGCCTCGACCGAGCGGGAATCCTCAGAGCTCTCCAAGAGTTCATCAATGCCGATTTTGGGCCGTTCCACTCTTCGCTCCTGTCTGCCCAGCTCGGATGCGCTGCGCAGTAGATTATGCCAGCTGCTTTGTTGCCTGCGCAAATTGCGTTGCGTGCGCAAAAGCTTGCAAAATTTGTGGACACTCTCTGAGAAGATCAGGCGAGAATCGGTGGCGACGAAAAAATTCCGTCCCAAATTATTTTTGTTGCTGCGTTGCCGGAGAGGCGAGGGCCGCCTTGTAAGCGGTACTTAGCACCTTGCGCCGCTTAATTGATTGTTGAACGCCGGACTAGTCTTCGGACTAGTCCTTGTGGCTGAGGTGGGAAAGCTCGCGACTTCCGCTCGAATGCTTTGGAAGCGGCTGCCTTCGCGAGGCGATGCTGTTCGCAGCGATGAGTGTCCCGTTCGGGGCTCTAGAGAGGCCGTGCCGACTCGGCGCGGAGAGCCCCGGCATTAACTCATCTTAACTATACTGCTCTCGAGAGTTTGGCGTGCTAGAGGGGCCGCCCTATATAACATGTGTCCACCGCTCCCGAGGGCGGTCGTGCGGGCCATGGAGAGGCTCGCCGGAAGTTTCCGATCCGGCGTCACTTAGTGACGGAAGGCGGTGAAGGCTTCTCCAGATATCAGGCCTTCATCCCGGCAAACGGCCTCGCGCACCCCTGAAAACATTGAAACGAGCCTCCGGCACGTCGCTCGACGCGCGGCATTCTGCGCGCGCGATGCGATTGGCGTTTCGCAGGCCAGGCATAGGGAGACTGGTCTCGGGACTAGTCGTGCAAATGACCACAAAGACCTGCGGTGAAAGGAGCTCTGGAAACTGCCATGAGACTCTCGAAGAAGGCTCGGGAGCAGACTTCTGCAACGAGTCTCAGTTTGACGAGAAGGTCGCGGAATTCGGCCTGGAACCGATAAAAGCATATGCCCGCGTCGCTCGCGTTAAGAAGAAGGTTTCAGAGGCGGCCGAAGCCAAGCGCAAGTACCGAGCGCAGCGAAAGGCGGAAGGATTTGGGCAGTATGTTGTCGAGGTGCCCGTGGACGAGGATGCCAAGCGTACCGTGTACGCCGTGGCACAGGCGATCGTCGACGACAAGACGAACAGCAGAAATATGCGCTCGATCATCCTCTCGGTTGTTTCGAGTCCGGCGCTGCTTAAGCTCCACGAGGTTCTTTCGACGTCGTCGGTAAATGTCTCGTCGATTGTCGAGCTGATTGAGCGGGGAGAATTGGACAAGATCGTCGAGATCTATGCGCTGCGTCCTGCGCTGCTCCCCGACTTGTTGCGCTTAGCGAAGTCCGACACCGACTTCCTGTCGGTGCTCGAGTGCCTCGTTCGTCATGAGAAGGGCATCTCGGAGGGGTCTGCCAAGGGTCTGCTGGAAGCGGCGGTTATCGCAAATGATTGTCCCGAGGTTCTCAGGTTCCTCGAAGTTCGCCAGCGGGGAGGTCTTCGTGGCCGACTGCTTGGTTGGGCGCTGGGAAACATCCAGTAGCTGCCGCGGGCGGAGGCTGGCCAGTATAGATTCGTATCGGGGACGAGAATCCCTCCCTCTCCGCCATAATTTCGAGAAAGCCCCGTAAAATCAGGCTTTTCTGCACACCGAGGACTGCCGGTGTAGCCCCTAGGTAATCCCAACCTGACACGGGACGCAGAAAACTTCAATCGATCGCGGGTCGCCAGGTGAACGCCGACCCGCGTGTCGCCGCTAATCCTTGTGGTCGTTCTGCTCGGCTTCACGCTTGCGAGCTTCTGGGCCTTCATCACCTGCGTGTTCGGCATCGACGATCTGGAGCTGAACCTTGAGGGCGTGGCGAACGGCGAAATCGCGGAATGCACTGGGCCCCGCCGACGCTGCGCCCGTGTGACGGTTGAGGCGACGCTCATCCATTGTCGCCGGCGTCATCGACCGAAGTCAGCGCGGAACGCGCAGTTCCTAAGTCCGACGCCAGCAAGCTTCCGACGCCGCGGCTGTCGCGATGACGGCGTGAGCCCACTGAACGTTCCCGCTCCTCCGAACCGGCGACTACCGAGGGCAAGGACTCGAACGCCCGATCCCGCAAGTGTTTTGCTCGTCTATTCGTCGAGCTGACGTCCCGCGCAAATCGCGGTTGGCTTCGAGTCGGGAAGTGCGGGAATCCCCCTGTCATTCGGCGTGTTGTTTGACCCCCGATCGGCGCCGAAGGATGACCCCGGCCCACGTCGCCCAATTCCTTGAAACATCACCGGAATGGTCGTCACGCGTGGGGTCAACGTTGAAAGCCGATGGGGGTCAAAGTTTCGGCGCTTATTTACAGTCCGCGCACCCGAAATACTCGAAACCGCGCTGGCGCGTGGCTTTGGCCATGGTCTCCAGGGTCTCGGTCCCGCCCGAGGGGGCGCTGTGGCAGTGAAGGATCCGGCTCTCTCTGCTCGCTAGGTAGGCCGAGGATCGAAAGGTGCGTCCCCGGAACGCAGGCTGTCCTGATGTGGTTTGATCGGCAGGGCCCTATCTTCAAGCGCCGTCGAACTCGATGGGCCCGCTGGTTTCGCGAGGGGAGCGAAAAATGTGATCGATCTCAGGCGATCCCCGTCATGTCCCGCAGCGTCGCGATGAGTTCGGCCCCACGGTACGGTTTAGGCAGAAAAACGCTGCCCTTTGGTAAATCATCGCCCGCGGCCCGGACATGACCCGATGTCGCAACTATTTTGATCGGCGGCCAACGGTCCCGCACGAACTGGGCAAGCTTCAACCCGTCCATTGAACCGGGCATCTGGATATCGGTGAAGACAAGGTGGATATCGGCCCGGGTCGACAGGATTGCGATGGCTTCGTCGGCATTTGCAGCCGGGATGACGTCGAACCCCGCATCCTCCAAAATCTCGACGGAATCCATGCGCAGCAGGAACTCGTCTTCGACGATCAGGATGACCGGCTTCACCTTCGACATTTCAGCATGACCTTTGCATGCCAAGCAAAGCGGGGAGGATTGGTTCCGAAGGAAAGGGCGTCGGGAACGCGCGATCATTTGGCCCGATCGTTCCGGACGAGCGGCATCGAGATCACGAACTGGGATTCTTCCGGCGTCGAGGTCACGTCGATCCTTCCGCCGTGCGCTTGCGCAATCTGCGAAGCGATATGCAGTCCCAGACCGAGTCCGTTTCGGCTGTTGCGCACCTCTCCGCGGAAGAACGGCTCAAACAGTCTCTGCATGGCGGCTTCCTGGAATGGGTTCGCCGCAATTAGCCACCCAGAGCCTGAATGTCCCGCCCTCCGTTCTGGCCCCCATCCGCACCGGCTGGTCCGGCGCTCCATGAGTAAGGGCATTACCAATCAAATTGGAGGCCAACTGTCCGATACGCGCGCGATCGCAGTCGACGGGCTCGTTTATCTCGAAGTCGGTCTGGATCAGGCGTTGAGGAGACGCCGTTCGTAATTCGTCGACGACCTGCTCGAGCACAGGCTCGATCGGCTTGGCGTCTCGGTGCAAGGTGATGCCCCCTCCCAGTCGTCCGCGCGCGAAATCCAGAATGTCGTCAATCAGATCGGACATGCGGGTGACGGTCGAGTTGATCATGTCGAGAATACGAAGCTCTTTTGGTTCCTGCAGCGCTCCCGACCGCTGCAGGATCCGCGCGCCGGCGCTGATGGCCGCAAGCGGATTTCGAAGATCGTGGCCGAGGACGGCAATGAATTGTTCGCGCAGCTGTGCGGTTCCAGCTGAGTGGCCAGACCCTCCTGAAGCTTCGACTTCGACTCCACTAGTTCGCGTTCGTAGCGTCGAACCGAACCCGCACGGTATCGCGAGCCGCGACCGGACCACGTCCAGCACCCCGGATTTGAAAGAAGGGTCCGTTTCTGCCGACGAGAGCACCCGTCGTTTGAGACGCGCCCGGAACGACTGAGGAGGGCACAGGCGTCCAGAAAATGGTGCGTCAGGCTAGGCGGCTTCCTTCAGAGAACCGAGACGCCTGCGGAGAAATGCCAGCACCACGATCTCGTCGGAGGTAAGCTTGGCGTACTGGCGCTTGAACTTCTGCGCTATCTTGGCTTCAATCATCTTCACGAGGTTCCCGGACATGTAGGCGTTCAGGACTTCCGGGTGCACGTAGCACTTGCGGTAGATGGCCGGCGTGTTGCCGAGCCGCTTTGAGACGCTCTCGATCGCGGCGACGACGTTGCGCTTTGCGTCGGCCTGGCTGTCGTATTTCTTGAACTTGGCCAGCGCCAACGCCGCCAGAACCGTTCCGGCCCAGGCCTGCCTACCCCGGAGGATCTACCGAGGATAAAGGCCCCAGCTCTGGGGGCTAGGGGGTGTGAGCTGGGGCCAGTACGGGGTTCGCCCCTGGGCAGGGGCATTGGGAAAACTTAGCACTGACGCCTTCGTTCCTGCGCAGGAAAGTTTGATCTGCGCGCATCGCCCCTGCTGAATCGGTGAAAGCACGGCAGCCGGTAAGACAGCTAAGCCGAAGGCGTCCCCTTCGTCTGGCCGAGCTCCTCTACTATTCGAACTATCTCTTCCGGCCGAAAGGGTTTCTGAACAATGCGGCTGCCGGGGACGGGACGTGGCAGGACGGGTGAGAAGCCAGTCGCATAGATGACCGGCAAATTGGGAGACTGCTTCCGATAGCGTTCCGCGATCTGCCATCCATCGACTTGCTCGGGCAACCTGACGTCAGTCACCAGGACATCCGCGACGCGGCGGTTGCACCATGCCAGCGCCTCGTCGCCGGTGCTCGCGTGGATCACGTGATAGCCCGCCTCGCGAAGCGCCTCGACGACGAACTCGCGGATCAGAGGGTCGTCCTCTACAAGGAGTATGCTCACTGCCGGTGACGAAACGTATGGGTCTCGCATCGAACGGCGCAGCGCTCGGTCGTTCCCCGCGTCAATGGCTCTTGCGGACGAGCACGGCCTTGTGGAATTGGATCCCGCCAGGAACAGCTGTCCGCGGCACGTAGTTTTCAATCCATGAACAGGCTCTCCCCGCTCGTACTCAAGCACCGGCTTCCGACTCCCGTCCGGTACGGCATCTCCGCGAGCATCATGCTGGGCTGCGCCATACTGCAGATGGCGCTGCAGATGCAGACCGGCTCGCCGGGGTACCTGCTGCTGCCGGGCGTGTTTCTCTCGGGCCTGATCTTCGACCGGAGGTCCGGAATATTCGCGGCGATCATCGCCGTCGCCGTCGGCGCCTATGTCAGCTATGCCGGCAGCCTGGGTATCGACTATTTCGCGACGAATGCGCTCTTTGCGATCACCGCCGCCGGGACGGCCGCCGTCGCCGAATTCCAGCGTGCCGAACTGCGCCGGGTCGTCATGGCAGACAAGACGAAGGCCTTGCTGCTGCAAGAGATGGCTCACCGGACCAAGAACAATCTGACGATCCTCGGCGGCATGATCAGGCTGGAGGCGCGGCATGGAGGTCCGGAGGTCGCGGCTGCGCTCGAGGCTACCGCGCGCCGGCTGCAGGTGATGGCGGAGGTCTAGGACCATCTATCGCCGAAGCGGGACTAACATGCGCTATTTCCTGAACGACTTGGTCGAGAAGGTCTTTCAGTCCTTAGCGCCTTCCGGACCGATCGCGTGTCAGGGGGTCTGCGAGGACATCGACCTCGCCAGCAACCATGCACTCGCAATCGGCATGATCACGAACGAACTGGTGACGAACTCGCTGAATACGCATTTCCTAGCGACAGGCCGGGCCACATCGCGGTCGCGTTTTCGAGCGCAAGCGGTATCGATCTCTCGGTGTCCGACAATGGCGTGGGTCTCAGTGAGGGGGCGGCGCCGGAGGGATTGGAGTCGCGGATAGTTCAGCTGCTGGCGCAAACAGCTCGAAGGCGAAACTTCCTACGAACGGCTGGAGCCTGGCCTCAGGGTCCGGGTGCGGGCGCACCCGCGATAGCTGCGGTTCGCCAGTTGGTCGTTCTTGACTGTCGGCGGTCCCTGATAAATTGCTTCAGCCAGCCGAGAAGATCGGCGGTGCGACGATGCTGGGCGTCGTAAAGGACTCGATCCAGATCCTGAAATTGGTTGGTTGGTGCTGCATTGCTCTCTCTCTCGTTCGGAGGGAAGCGTCTCAGGGATTCAGTACAAGACGACAGACGGGCTTTTTTGGATGGCCTTGGGGCGGTTGCCCCATGATGACCGAGATCGCGATGCCGATCGCCAAGGCCGACAACAGGGTCGACACGATCGGGTAGCTCCTCTCGTTGCTCATGCCTCAGTGCGAGGATTCGAGCTTCCGCATCTCTTGCAGGCGGGCAAAACAATAGTCGCGATAAAGGGTTTCGATGAATGTCCACATGACCATATCCCCATAGGTCTAATGACCGGAGCCTGATGCGTCGTTGGAGCTCCAATGCCAAGCACGCTGTTCAAAGATATGTCCTTGAATTCAAAGCTGCGCAGAAGCAAAAGAGGCTTTCTTGGCGATCGCGCGCCCAGGGGAGTCCGCGAGCTAATTCGAGCCCTGGCACCAACCGCTGGCGGGCTTTTCACGGGGGCACCGTGGCGCGCGCGATCTACTGCGCGTCATGGGTGCGGAAAAGCAGAAGCGCGGGTCGCACAGAATGGGCGACTGCCAGCAGCTGGCTGCTCACGCAAGGCGGCGAAAGGCGCACCTGAACAGGAAGACCCGCTAACTGATCAGCTTTATCTGGATCGTCCCGTCTTAGGCGCCGGGCGCTGGTTCGCTTTGGAGATTTGCGTTCGAGTCTCTCGTGCTTCCTTGGCCAATCTCAGTTCCTTGAGGCGCGCCATGTTTTCGCGAATATCAACGGCATTTTTTGCCTCTTCTTGCAAGACCACCTCGCGATGCGCGACCGCAAGGCGCTCTCGGTTCGCTTTGGCAGCGCGATGAAGTTCCCGATCGTCACTCATCTTATGGTCTCCGGCCTCGACATGCGTCTTGGAACGGTTAGCTGACCTCATTAGGCGCTCGGTTGAGGGCAGGAAGGCGACCGCTTAGGGCTCTGCAAACCCGTCCGATGGTTTCACGGGCGTATCTCAATGTCGCGCCCATTGGTGCCTCGGTCCCAGCAGTCGTCGGGTCGAGCGTCTGGGCTGTGGTGGCGACCCTGCAACGATAAGCGCCACGAACAATCTCTTCATCCCTGCTCATAGCACGTGCCGGCTGAGAAGTCTGACTTTGTTTCGTCGCCGCCTCAGGGGAGTAAATGATTCAATTCAACTCTGCGGGTGCGGCGAGGGCGACGACCGCCAACGGAGGCAGCCTCAATGCTGCGGGGTCCCTATTTCGATAGATCAGGGAGGCGCAGAACAGTTGCTTGGTTGTGGAGCGAACCTCAATCGCCATTCGGGACGTTCGTGGAAGCTGCTCCGGACTTCGAATTCGAGCCAACGACTCGCATCACTCGATGACCTCGTCGCTTGTGCAAGAAGCATCGCCCGGCACTCCGAGGCGGAGAGCCCTGCAAATTCGATCTCGCTGCTGTTCCTCGACGTTTTAGCGCTCGCTATTCCCAGGACGTAAGCGTAGAGTTGCTCATCACCGCCCATCCTGCGGCTTTCACCGGTGACTGAGGGTAACGAACGCTCCCGCCGAAAGAAAGGAAGAGGAGCGTGCATGTCTCGATCTCGTTTGGCAGTCGACTGGATCGTGTCGCCGGTGATCTTCCTGCTGTCTCCTGTGCGCCTGGTATTTGCAGCGGTTGTCCTTCGTGGATAGCGCAACACGAATGCAATACCTGGTTGGCGGCCAAAATGGAGCCGGCCGCGTCAATCTAAGCCGCGACACGGCGGCTGCCGCCTTGAAGAAGGCGCGGGAACTCTTGCAGGAAGGCTTTATGGACGTGCGGATCTGCACGCCGCGAGGCCAGATCCTGCTGCCTGACGAGTTCGATAAGCTCGAAGCCTGAGGGAACGGCTGTGCTGCCGCGCCAGAGCAAACGGGGGCAGATGGTTTTCGCCTCGGCAGAAAGAAAACGTTGCGGGTTGATCGGCGTGAATGTTGTGCGGAAAGGCAGCTGGACAAAGAGACGGCGACCTTAGTCGAGGAGCGCGCTGTCGACGCGTCGCTGCCGCTTTGCAACAGCAGCCCGGATTTTGCGGCAACGCCGCCGTGTCTGTTCTGGTCGACTATCGAGTTTGATCGTAATGGATGGCTGCGCCTATGAAAGGCCGGACATGTTCAAGTCTAAACAATATCGTGCAGAAGCGGCCAAATACGGCGAACGGGTCAAGGGTTCGACCGATCTGGATGAAGGCCGCAAACTTCAGGAACTGCAGGACCGCCTCGTCTCGCTTGCTGATAACGAGCAGAGACTGGCGGACGACTACCACGACGCAGTTCATGTCATAGGCCCGGACCAATCTCGCGGCGCGGCCCTTGCAAGCGAAGAGGAACGCGTTCTGCGGTGTCTTGGCGCGGCTGTCATCATGCAATGGAACGCTCTGCCGACGACGTTGCAGCGGGAGATCTTCGACACCGCTGGATCGGTCGGCGAGTTGCTAGAGACGGCGGAGCTTCGTGGGCAGATCGCCCGATTTCTGCACAAGCACAAGAATGACGCGAACGGCAACGAACATTGATGAAGGCACGCCCGTCTTTATGAACGCGCAAAGGTTGTTATCGGATGCCGGAGTAGCCACCTGATGGAGGACACGATCGGATCGCGGTGACAGCGCGCGTCGCGAGCGCGACGTTTTTTTAGCCACGCCAGATCTTACCGACCGCACCGACCAACAGCAGTCGCTTCGAGATGCGCGTCAAGGGTAAGGACAATCCATGACCATCGAACATGCCTCGGTGCAGGTTGCGCGCAAACCATGGGGGGTCGTAGACATCCGACCATGGAGCTGCATCGACGTTTCGGGCGATCCCGTCGGGGAATTGTGGTTTGATCGCGTCGATAAAGCTGCACCAGGCTCCGCCCTGCTGTTCAAGCTCCTGTTTACCAGCCAACCTCTGTCGATCCAGGTCCATCCCGACGATGAATTCGCGCACGCCATCGATTTGCCGAACGGGAAGGCCGAGGCATGGTACATCCTGTCGGCAGCGCCGGGCGCGCAGGTTGCGCTGGGACTGAAGCGGCGCCTCACGCCGCAGGCGTTGCGCGCAGCGATCAGGGAGGGCTCGATCGCCGGTCTCGTGCAATGGCGCTCTGTTGCGAAGGGCGACTTCATCTGCGTCCCCGGCGGCACAATCCACGCCATCGGCGCCGGTATCGTGCTCGCCGAGATTCAGCAACGCAGCGATACGACATTCCGCCTGTTCGACTTTGGCAGGCACCGCGAGCTGCACGAAGACGATGCGGTGGCGGCCTCCGATGCCGGGCCATCCCAGGCTCAATCCGCTCCGCGGCGTCTCACCGACGCACGAAGAGTTCTCGTCGCGCGCCCACAATTCGTGCTCGAGCGGGTCGACTTCCACGCCAATTCGCAGTGGGCGCTCGATACCGATCGGGAAACCTGGATCCTCGTGATCGAGGGGAAGGGGCGCATCGGGCGAACGAATGCGACCGTCGGTGACGCGATCTTCATTGAGGCCGACAGCGCCGGCATCGCGATTGGCCCGGACGGAATGAGCGGCCTGGTCGCCTATCCGGGACCGGATCCCATGGTTTCGCTGCTGCAGGACTGCACCGGACGAGCGACCAAGTCTCCCGATGCATCCACCGGCACGGGCTCCAGGAAATCGGGCAAGATCATCGAGGCACAGACATGACGTCGCTCCGCCGCATCGCCCTTATCGGCAACTCGCTGCCTCGCCGTTGCGGAATCGCAACCTTCACGACGGACCTGCAGAGAGCGATATCGGCGTCACGCCCTGATCTGGAAACCTGCATCGTGGCGATGACCGATCGCGGCCAGGCCTACGACTATCCGCCGGCGGTCGCTTTCCAGATCAAGGACGACAATGTCGAAGACTACCTGCGTGCAGCGGATTTCCTGAATGCCGGCCGGTTCGATACCGTGTGCCTGCAGCACGAATTCGGCATTTTCGGCGGCGAAGCCGGCGCCCATATCCTCCCGCTGCTGGCGCGCCTGACCATGCCGGTCGTAACGACGCTTCATACCGTATTGGCCAACCCGTCAGCCAAGCAACGCGCGGTCATGGAGCGCATCGTCGATGCGTCGTCGAAGGTGGTGGTGATGGCCAACAAGGCTCGCGAGCTACTGCGCAGCGTCTACCTCGTGCCGGACGACAAGATCGAGGTGATCGCCCACGGCATTCCCGATGTCGCCTTTGCCGGGCCCGATGTGGCGAAGGTCAGGCTCGGATTTGGCGGCAAGTCGGTCATTCTGACGTTCGGGCTGCTGTCCCCCAACAAGGGCATCGAAGTCATGATCGACGCAATGCCCTCGATTCTGAAACACCGCGCGAATGCGGTATATGTCGTGCTCGGCGCAACGCACCCCAATCTGGTTCGAGACCAGGGCGAAGCCTATCGTGAAAGTCTGATGGTGCGGGTCCGCGCGCTGGGCGTCGAGGACCACGTGGTATTCCTGGACCGGTTCGTAGATCAGGCCACGCTGCTCGAATTCATCTCGATGTGCGACGTCTATGTCACGCCCTATCTCAACGAGGCCCAGATGACCTCTGGAACCTTGGCTTACAGTTTTGGGCTCGGGAAGGCGGTGGTGTCGACGCCCTACTGGCACGCACGCGAGCTGCTTACTGACGGATGCGGAGTTCTGGTACCATTCGGCGATGCGTCGGCGATCGGCGGTGAGATTGCCAAACTGCTCACCGACGACCCGCGCCGGCAAGAGATGGGCCAACGCGCATACGCCATGAGCCGGATGATGACGTGGGAACGCACGGCCGAGCGTTACATGTCCGCCTTCGAGGCCGCGCGGCAGGGTCATCGGCTCAAGGTCTTTGCGCGTCCCGATTCCGGCGCGCCGGAACCACGCGGCCCCGCTGCGCCCGACATGCAGATCGGCCATTTCATGACGATGTGCGACGACATCGGCTTGTTCCAGCACGCGGTTCAGTCGGTGCCGGATCGCTCGCACGGCTATTGCGTCGATGACAATGCCCGGGCGTTGCTCTTGGCCTGCGCCCTCAACAATCCCGGCGAACAGGCGTTGCCGGAAATCCTGACGACCCGCTTTGCGGCGTTCGTGCAGCATGCGTGGAATCCCGACATCAGGCGATTTCGCAACTTCATGGGCTTCAACCGAACCTGGCTCGAGGACAGAGGCTCGGAAGACAGTCACGGGCGGACGCTATGGGCACTGGGCGAGGCGGCGCGCGGAGACGCAAGCCCGTCGCGGCGCAGGTGGGCCACCGATTTGTTCGCCCAGGCTTTGTCGACGGCCGAGAGCTTCAGCTCGCCCCGCGCGTGGGCGTTCATGCTGCTAGGTCTGGACGCTTATTGCACTGTTGCTCCGGATGATCTCCACGCGAGGGAAGTCCGGCATGCGCTTGCTGACAGGTTGATGTCCTGTCTGGCGTCGGTAGAGACGCCGGACTGGGTGTGGTTCGAGGAAGGGCTCGCTTACGACAACGCGCGATTGCCGCAAGCCTTGATGCTGACAGGGATGACGACTCAAACGCCGCAATACCGCGATGCGGGATTGCGCTCATTGCGCTGGCTGATGACGCAGCAGACGAGCGTGGCAGGTCATTTCCGGCCGGTGGGCACCGGCAGCTTCGGCGAACAGCGGCAACATCCCCGCGCCTTCGATCAGCAACCCGTGGAAGCCACGGCAACGATCGCTGCCTGCCTGACGGCGTGGCGTGCGGACGGCGATGCCGAGTGGAAAACCATGGCCATGCGCGCCTTCGGCTGGTTTCTAGGCAGCAATGATCTGTCCGTGGCACTGGTCGATCCGCACACCGGGAGCTGCCGCGATGGATTGCATCCCGATCGCGCCAACGAAAACCGTGGAGGCGAGTCGGTCGTCTGCTATTTGCTTGGACTTGCGGAGATTCGTCAGCTCGCGCGCGTCAACACCAGCCTGAACAAGCCCACGGCCTTACGCGCCGTGGGCGCTTGAATTCCCTTTCATCCAGCGACCTGAGGATACCGTGTCACAAGCTACCTTCCTGAACCGGCAGGCGCTTCATCTGCGTCCCGATCCCGCGCGAGTTATCGTGCGGCCATTCAAGCCGGCGACTGAACCTCGCGATCTCAACCCCACCGACAAGATGCGCGCAAATCATATCGTCGAGCGAGTTCTCGCACTCGATCAGGAAGCGGTTGCCGCTCAGCTCGCGGACGTCCTGGACAATTTCAAGGGTCGGCATCGCAACCTGTTGGAGAGGTTCGAGGCCCGCGCGGACGAAATGGAGGATGCTTTCGCGACGCATGGCGTCTTCTCAAAGACGCAGCGCCAGCTGGTCGGCGCCTATTTCCTCAATGAGTATTCATTCGAAGCCTCTGCCTTGTTCAATCCCAGCATCGTGGCGCACCCCGATCAATCAGGAGCGCCGAAGGGCGGTGTGCGCTTCATCCTCAGTCTCCGTGCCATAGGCGAAGGGCATGTATCGTCACTGACGTTTCGAACCGGGACCATCGCGGCTGACGGCAGTCTGGCTGTTGATCCGACGGCTCGGCTCGCGTCGATTCCGAGGATTTGCCATCGCATATCGGGGCCGGACGGCGAGCGTGTCGAGCTGGTTTTCAAGCCCGAAGAAGACCTGACCGAGCGCGTCATTTTTCCCGTCACAGAATCCCAATCGAACGGCATAGAGGACGCGCGCTTTGTCGAATTCAGCGACGGCGATCGAAAGACGTATTACGCGACCTATACCGCTTACAGCGGTCGAGCCATCCGCTCCGAACTGATCGAGACCAGTGATTTTACGTCGTTTCGACTGGCGCCCCTGCGAGGGGCTGCGGCTCGGAACAAGGGCATGGCACTGTTCCCGCGCAAGATCGGCGGCCAGTATGCCATGATCGCGAGGCAGGACAATGAGAACCTGTATCTAATCTATTCAGACGACCTCCACACGTGGGATGGCGGTCAAGCCATTTTGAAACCGCAGTTTCCCTGGGAGTTCGTCCAGATTGGCAATTGCGGGTCGCCGATCGAACTCGATGAGGGTTGGCTGCTGCTGACGCACGGTGTCGGCCCGGTCCGCAAATACTCGATCGGTGCGGCGCTGCTCGACAAGCGCGACCCATCCAAGGTGCTGGCGCGTTCGCGCGAGCCGCTATTGCGGCCTGAACCATCCGAGCGTGAAGGATACGTCCCTAACGTCGTTTATACGTGCGGCGGGATGCGGCACAATAACCAGATCATCCTGCCATATGCCGTGTCCGACACATTCTCAAATTTCGCAACGATCGAGATTTCCGAGCTCATGAACTCGATGAAATGCTAGGGCGCGGCCAGCTGATCTCAGGAGCATACATCCAGTTCAATAGCTGCTTTTGTTCCCGAGCTACTCCTGCGCCTTGACGCCAGGCCGCACGCTTATCCTTGCGAGCTCGCGACGCTCGTCCTCTGTCAGCTGCCAATCCTCGCACTGGCTGCAAAGCTGCGCGAAAACGTCGTGTAATTGGCTTCGGGCTACCCTGACGATCTCGGTATCGTCGAATTCGCAAGACTTCAGGAAAATTGGCAAGGTAAAACTGGTCTGACGGCTTTCGAACTGAAAAGTCAGGCGAATGTCCTCGCCACGTGCATTCGGCAGAATCACCTCGATGCGTGCGATCGTAATCTCGAACATATTCATGCGCATCTCTTGCTTGGTCGACCTTGAATTGAGCTTTTCAGCGGGCGCGCGGATTCCAACGAGGTTGCTCGGATGCACCGATATGAAGTCGCCCGTCCTTGAAGTTGTCAAAGGGAAGCGGCATGTCCGCAGCGTCACGGGCTCAGGCCTTTCGGGCATATTGCCGGGTTAGGCGCAGGCGCTGGCCGCAGACGTCGAGCCGATGGGCATTGTGCGAGGCCCCCTCATGCAGTCTCCCGGAAGGGCCGGCCACTCTGGAACGCGGACCTGATCTCCGTCTTCAAGGCTCCGCGTTGCGCCGGCCGCTACTATACGAAGATCTCAAGGTTCCTCACCTTGCCAGGCGATCTTTGCTCATGATCAGCGTAACGACCAGTCCCTCTTCCGACCAGTCGAATGCGATGGAGCCACCGAGTTGGGCCGCCATGCTCCGCTGCACCAATTTGCTTCCAAAGCCATTGAGCATTGCGGGAGCCTTAAGAGGCGGGCCGCCCCGCTCGGTCCAGGTCACGACGACTTCGTCGCCATGGGCATTGCACGACACGTCCAAGGTGCCGCTTGCCAGCGATAGCGAACCGTATTTCGCCGAGTTCGTTGCCAGTTCGTGCAGCACAAGAGCGAGCGTTGTGCTCGACATTTCGCCGACTTTCATCTTGGGCACCGAAACGCGAATGCGGACGCTCGCCTCTCTTTCGTCGTAAGGCGCGAGCAAGATGGAGACCAGGTCACCAAGAAGCGCTCCTTCGCTCTTCTTTCCCGGTATGGGGCGAATGAGATCCTGTGCACGCCCCAAGGCCATCAGCCGATTTGTTAGCTCGTGGGCCATGTCTTCTTTGGTTGCGGCCGAACGCGATGTAAATTGAGTAAGCGCGGTCGCGATAGTCAGAAGGTTCTTCACGCGATGGCTCATCTCACCGGCCAGCAACTCGTTTGCTTCTTCGGCTTGCTTGCGTTGGGTAACATCGAGGAAGATGCCAAACATGGTTCGATCGGCAATGTCCGCATCGTCGCCTTGCCCGCGCGCGGAGATCCAACGGATGTCGCCGTCGAACAAGATGCGAAAGTCAATCTCGTAAGCGCCTACTATTGCGCGAGTAGCGGCAAACGCAGACCTGACCCGTTCCAGATCGGCAGGATGGATGTTCCTGGACAGGATCTCGAATGTGATGTGTTTTTCGCTCTTCGCAACGTCCCACAGGTCGTAGGCGCGTTCGTCCATCGTAATGGCGTCCGTATCCACGTTCCAGGCCCACAAGGCCACGCCGGCGGCGTCGGTCGCAGCACGCAAGTGCTTTTCATTCCAAACCGGCATCGATATCTTATCGGACGACATCCGCTTTGCTTCCATCTTGTACACCGATAACGGCTGAGGGGCGCGGTGGTGCCAGGCAGCGCATGTGAGCGGAAGAACGAGGCTTGGCGGAATCAATTTCCGTGATCGGCCCGCGCCGGCCGGCCTGCGCACTCCGACATACGCGCCGCGAGCGGATAGGAATGAGCCTTGCCTTAGTCGGCGTCCGTGATCCTGCCCTTGCCTTTGCATGACTGGCATTTCGCTGGGTAGATCTTTCGGCCCGGTTCCACCGGCTGCATCGTCGGAGCGAAGCCCGTTCCGCTGCATCCAGGGCAGGTATGCTCTTTGATCTTTAGCGTCATATCGACCTTTCAGGTTCCGCGGATCTGCGGCCACCAATTTCATTACAGATCGCGCGCTTCCATGATCGATCACGCTTCAGCGGTCCGTCCTGCTTCTCGCGCTCCTGCGCCAAGCCAAACAAGAGCGGCCCGAGTTCGGCACTGGTCGAGATCTCGGGCCGCCCGAACGGCGCGGGGGCGGCCCGCGACGCCCGGCGTCATCCGATCACATCCAGCTCGCGGTCGCTGTGCAATTTTGCTCACTCTTCGACGCGCCACTTGTTGGTCCCCACCTGCTCACGCGCCCTGATGCCGGGCACGCGAGGTAAGACCGGTCTGAGGTGCCTTCGAATTGAAACGTCGGCCGACCGTCCTCGCCGTGTTCGTTCGGCGGAATCGTCTCGATGCGTGATCTGTATGCTGAATGCATTCAGCGCATCACCTTGCTTGATCGACCTTGAAGCGACTTCCCTCGGCTTGATCTCGATCTCGATCGCGCTCGGCAGCGATGCTGCCGCGATCATACCAAATGACAACCATACTGGATCGCGATCAGCATCGCAGCGATCCAGCGAGAGGGCGAATGCTAAAGACCGGCGAGGGGGCCGACGTGCCCGACCTCCAAATGGCGATGCCACGCATCTGCAGTCGATCAATCGACCGATCGCGCGCCGGTCAGTCCTTCCGGCCCAGCTCCGACTTCTCAATCAGAACGGCGTTCAGGAGCGAGCTATGGACCTCGATTTTTCCATTGTAGCTGATGAAGCCAAGCCTGCGGAATTTATTCATGAAGAAACTAACCCGCGATCGGGTCGCGCCGATCATTTCGGCAAGTGTTTCTTGACTGATCTTGACCCCAATAGGCTGCGGGCTGCTTTCCTTGCCGAAATTCGCGAGCAGAAGCAACAGCCGCGCCAGACGTTTTTCGCTGGAGTTGAATAGTTGGTCGATCAGATCTTCTTCGATTCGGCTATTGCGCGTGAGCAGATACGCCATGAACAATTGGGAGAACTTGGGCCTGCCTTCGAGCGCTGAAATCATTGCCAGTTTCGATATTCTAGTGATGATGCTGTCTTCCATTGCCGTAGTCGTCGCGATACGCAATGGCTGGCCGTTGAGACAACCTTCACCAAAGAATTGTCCCGGCTCCAACATCCCGACGACGGCTTCCTTGCCCTGGTCGGAGACGACCGTGAGCTTGATTTTTCCTTTTTGAATGTAGAAAACCGCGTCCGCGACATCTCCCTGCACGAACACGTTCTGACCCTTGCCAAGCTTCGAGATCGATTTTCCTTCCCCAACCTTGGCGAGGAAGGTCTTGGGATCAAACTTGTCCTTCGCAGGCTTGGCCAAATGGACGCTCTCATTCCCTAGGTGTAATGCCCCGTAATATTAGCAGAATGTCCGCTTCGTGGAAGGCGCAGCGCGCGAGATCGGGAACGGAAATCACATCAGGGAATTCCGGCCCGCAAGGGGGCCAGGTATGGACACCCCGAAAAACTGCGCAGATCGCCCTGCGCAGGTTCGCCGGCTATCCGCGTTGCTCCACCGCTTTTTCGCGGCCGAGCGATTCGGCACAAGCCCTTGCAACGGCCGAATTTGGCTCGGTGCTTCCCGGCATCGTGGCCCAACCTCCCTTTTCAACGAACTTGCCCTGGTCCGATACATAGGTCGTCTTCTTCATTTCGGTCAGGTTCGCCGAGGCATCAGCAGCCTGTCGAAACTTTTCAACGCAGATGGGTGTGAGAGCTGCGACGACGGCCGTCGCAGCGCGGCTTGCAGCGAGGGTCTCTGCGGACCCACCGGTCACCCAGCCGCCCCAGCTGAAGCCAACGATCGCCAGGGCCATCGCCCCAGCCACAGCACCCCACAGAACGGAGCGCGCGGTCGCCTTTGTCTCCCGGGAGATGTCCATGGTGTCGCCTTTGACTTGGAGGATCGAGATAGCCGAGGAAGCCAAGCATGTCGATCGATAGACGGCTGTACCAAATTGCTCACTCAGCCTGCGGCGAGACCATTCGGACAATTTGGATGGACACATTGCCGCACGACGTCACCCTAGACGAAGCCTTAACAAATCGGCTGGATCGGATGCCCTGCGATGCTCAGACCTGTACGACCCTAGCTACATTCCCACGCAGTTGGGCGGCGAGTGCCAGCGGTCTACGCATTCTGTTCCTTTTTGAACAGCCAGCGCTGTCTACCCGTGCTCTGTTCTTTGATTGCCTGACTTGGACTCATACTTCCGATCGGCCCGGCCCTCGTGGCCGGGCTTTTCGTTCCGGTCCATGGATGTCTCTGTTAGCTTAGAACGGTCATCAGTCTGAGTCTGAGCAGAATCACAGCGGCCGTGCCCTTCACCGGCCGCCGCGAGAGAAGCGAGGCCGCCAATTGGCGGCCTCATCGACAAGTTCTAACCGCCGGGCTCTTCCTTGTGATCATGCGGGGTGCCGCGATTTTTGTCGGTCTGCTCCGCATCCCCCGGCGTTTTCCCTGCCATATTTCCAGGGTTGAAATGGTACTTGCCATCGGGGTTCTCGCCAGGCTGCTTCTCATTCGGGTTCTTCTTGTTAGTCATTGGACCAGTCACTCCTTGGGAAGAGTAACAATGTTGAACGGGACCGAGGTCTCTATGTTCCCAAAGCTGCGATTGACCGCGTGGAACGAAAGCTCGCTCGTCCCCGTTGAGCATCACCTGCAACATTTCTCATTGGCGTGAGGCGTCGTGCAGACCACTTGAGGTGTTGCACATGGCTTTCTCGCAAACACGTTCTTCCGCATTCCTGTCCGACTGTCTGGTCGCCTTCAGGCGATATCCGGCCATCGTCGCCTTTGCTGGGGCAGCTACCCTCGTGGCGGCGACGGCGATCGCGAACCGGCATCTTGCCGATAAAGCGCAGCGTGATAACCCGCCACGGGGTCGGTTCATCGACGTCGACGGGGTTCGGCTGCACTATGTGGAGCGCGGCAATGGCCGGCCGCTGGTTCTCTTCCACGGCAATGGCAGCATGATCCAGGATTTCGAGTCGAGCGGCCTGATCGATCTGGCAGCCGAGAATTACAGGGTCATCGTCTTCGACCGACCGGGATTCGGGCATAGCCTGCGGCCGCGAAACGTGGTTTGGACGCCGGAGGCACAGGCGGACCTGTTCAGGAAGGCATTTGATGGGCTGGGCGTTCAGCGAGCCATCGTACTCGGGCATTCGTGGGGGGCGTCGGTCGCGGTTGCGCTGGCGATAAGGCATCCTTCCTTCGTCGAAGCACTGGTGCTGGCATCGGGATACTATTTTCCGACCGCGCGAGCAGACGCAGTGGCCTCATCTCTACCCGCCACACCCGCGCTTGGCGATATCATCAGCTACACCGTCTCACCGATCCTGGGGCGATTGATGTGGCCGGCAATGTTGCGCAAGGTGTTTGGCCCGCAACCTGTCCCCGGCAAATTCGCCGGCTTTCCGAAGGAAATGGCCGTCCGGCCATCACAGCTCCGCGCCAGTGCCGCGGAATCGACGTTGATGGTTCCCGCTGCATTTGCTTCTTCGAAGACCTACGGCGAACTCGACATGCCGACGATCATACTCGCGGGCGAGGATGATCGTTTGATCGATATCGATGAGCAATCGGCCAGGCTGCATGACGAGGTCAAGCAGAGCAAGCTGCACCGCATTGCCGGAGCCGGACATATGATCCAGCAATCTGCCACGCGAGATCTAATGGCGGCTATCGACGAAGCCGCTGCCGAGACCCTGCACTAGTCCATCGGATGCGGCGATGCGCTGGCGCGTACCGCTCGCCATGACCGCGCAGGGCTACCTGGCTGGGTCCGGGCTCCGGCAGGACAGATTTGCGTGGAGGATGGAGGAAACGCCTTGGTTTCGCTTTCGATGTTGCCGCAGGAGTCCCCATCGTCGCCAGGGCAGGACGCCGGCGCGTCGGAATCGGAGGCCCTGCCAACGCAGGCGGTCGACAATGTCGAGATGCCGCTGCCGTCCAGTCCGCAGACGTTCTTTCTCGGTAGCCTGTTGACACTGGCCGTCCTGGCGGCCGTGTACGTGGCAAGCTCGATCATATTGCCCGTGGTGCTCGCCTTCGTGTTGCAACTCATTCTGCAACCTGCCGTGGATCTTCTCGAGCGTATCGGCCTACCCCGTACCGTCGGCGCGCTCTTGGCGATCCTGCTGGTCGTGGGAGCGCTCGTCGGCTTTGTGGCAGCCTTGTCAGTACCCGCCGCGTCGTGGGCGGAGAAGTTGCCGGACGGCTTACCGCGCCTGGAAACTCATCTGGTCGTCCTGAAGCGCCCGATCGAAGCGCTGCAAAAGGTTGTCCAGCAGGCGGAGCACGTCGCGGACTCTCCCGGGAAAAAGGAGCCCACCGTTTCGGTTCGCCGCGATCTCGGTCTGACCGGCGTGCTCTTTGCCGGAACGCGAGCCGTGCTCGACGGCCTGTTCACGACGGTTCTGGTGCTCTATTTCCTTTTGGTCGCAGGCGACATTTTTCTGCGACGCATCGTCGAGGTGCTGCCGAATTTTGCCGACAAGAGGCAGGCCGTGGACATCTTCCAGCAGATCGAAGCGGACATATCCGCCTATCTGCTCACGATCACGGCCATGAATGGTGCGGTGGGAATAGCGACGGCGGCTGCGATGTACCTCTGCGGGCTTGGAGATCCCTTGTTGTGGGGAGCCGCTGCCTTCCTGCTCAACTACGTTCCAATTCTGGGGCCGTTGTTGGGAACCGTTATCTTCCTGCTGGCCGGAATGTTGAGTTTCGACAGCTTGTGGTGGGCCTTGCTGCCGGCGGTTCTTTACTTCTGCATCCACCTCGCCGAGGGCGAGACCCTGACTCCCATGCTGCTTGCGCGACGCTTCACCCTGAATCCCGTGCTGATCATCCTGTCGCTGGTGTTCTGGTTCTGGATGTGGGGGGTGCCCGGCGCGATCCTGGCCGTTCCAATGCTGGCCATCCTGAAGATCGTCAGCGATCGCGTCCGTCCGCTAAAGGCTTTGGGGCACGTCCTCGAAGGATAATCGCAGTATCGCGTCTCGGTGATGGATTGAGGACGTGCCGCCGGCGAGGCAAGGCCAGTGCTGGCAGGCTACGAAAGAGGCATAGAGAAGGTGAAGCGGGTCCCAGCGGAGTTCGATGCAACGGTCAAAGCGCCCCCATGGGCCTTTGCGATCTGAGAGGCGATGTAGAGCCCCAATCCAAGCCCCTGCTTGCTCGCACGAGCTTTGCCGCGGAAGAACGGTTCGAACAACTTCTCCATCACCGTTTCCGGAATCGCCTCACCCGCATTGGCGACCCAGAGTTCAAACGATCCCTTTCGCGTCTCGGCGTGAACGACGATGGGTTTGTCGGTTGCTCCGTGCGTCACCGCGTTGCCGAGAAGGTTGGAGAGGAGCTGGCCGATGCGGATGCGATCGCAGTTCACCGGCTCGTGGATGACAAATTCGGTCTCGATGACCCGGCCGGGTGAGGCCAGTCTCAGTTCGTCGACCACCTGGGCAAGGGCAGGTTCGAGCGGCGCTCTTGCATCGCGTTCCAGGGTAATACCGCCGCCCAGCCGACCGCGCGCGAAGTCGAGGACGTTGTCGATCATCGAGGCCATTCGCATGACCGTGGTCTGCATCATGGCGATGATCTGGTGTTCCTTTTCGCTATGGACGGTTCGGTCGAGAATTCTCGCGCCGGCGCTAATGGAGGCGAGAGGATTGCGAAGATCGTGACCGAGCACGGCGATGAACTGTTCGCGCAACTCGGAGGTTTCGTGCTCGAGCCGCAGCAGTTCTTGCGTCGCCTTCTCCGCGCCAATCGCCAATTCTCGGGCGGCCAGAAGCTCGTGCTCGTAGCGCCGCCGATCCGTCGCCTTGATCAGGGCTAGACGGATGAGCAGCAGCCTTCCTTCCGGATCGCGGCGCTCGTTCGCGTTGGCGATCATCTGCAGCGGCGTACCGGCGGCGGTCAACACGTCGATGGCGAATTCGTCGAAGGATCCCTGCATTCGGAGCAGCGGCGCGATATGGGTTTCGTAATAGATGCGGCCCGGCATGGTCAGGAAATCGCTGAAGCGCTTCCCGATCATCTGTGGCGCCGTAAGTCCGCTCCATTCCAGGAAGGTGAGGTTGACGTACTCGATCCGGCCGTTCGGCTGCAGGGTGACGTAACCGCAGGGCGCGTTGTCGATCATGTCCTTGAACTGGGGATCGGAGGCGCGCACTTAGACAAAAGGTCGCATCGCCGCGATGACCTCTTCCGGCGCGCTCAGATTTGGGCAATGCCCGGTCGCGTCCAGGACGATCATCTGGCTGTTGGGAATATTGCGGGCGACAAACTCGCCGACCTCCGGAGGGGCGATAATATCCTCGCTGCACTGGAGAACGAGGGTCGGAAGGAAGACCTCCGCGAGGTCTTCGCGGTTGTCGGAGGTGAAGGTCACCCGGGCGAACGCTTTGGCGATTTCGGGATCCGTGCTGCAGAAGCTATTGGTTAGCTCCTGACCCAATTCCGGTCGGTCGGGATTGCCCATGATCATCGGCGCCATCTGCATCGACCAACCCATGTGGTTCGAGTCGAGAAACCTGAGCAATTCCTCGATCTGCTGAGCGCTGAACCCACCAACGTATCCATCGTCGTCGATGTAACGGGGTGACGGGCCGATGAGTACGAGCTTGCCGAACATCCCGGGGGCTTGTCGGGCGGCCAGCACGCCGATCATGCTGCTGACGGAATGTCCTACGAAGACGGAATCCTTCAATCCGAGCTCCGTGCCGATTTCGACCACGTCTTTGGCGTAGCCGGACAGGGTCGAATATTTGGCGCTGTCGTAGGCCGAGAGGTCGGAGCCGCCGGCGCCGACGTGGTCGAACACAACGGTCATGAAATCCTTTTCGAACGCGGGAGCCACAAAGCGCCACATGTTCTGGTCGCACCCGAAGCCGTGTGCGAAGATCATCGTCCGGTGGCCGGCGCCGCGAACGCGAACGTTATTTCGTTTGATTGTGCCTGCCATCAGGACTCCCTGAATCGCCCTTTATCGTGCAGTTCCTCTAACGTCGCCGGGCCGCGGTCCGGTTTGCGAGGCCTGAATGCAGTGGAGATGCCCGGTCCAGCGAGCCGATCCGGATCAGCCGGCGCGCTCGAGCATCTCGACTTTCGCTTGCTTGATTTCTTCATCCGACGCCTCCTCGATGCCCGCAATGCGGTTGCTTGCGGCCTTGGTCGCCAGGATCAATTCGTCGAGTTTCAACTGCAAGGCCAGCGTGTCGCGGTTCTGCGTTGACTGGATCAGAAAGACCATCAGGAACGTCACGATTGTCGTGCCCGTGTTGATGACGAGCTGCCAGGTATCGCTGAAGCCGAATAAGGGACCTGTGATCGCCCACACGAGTACGACGGCAACTGCCAGCAGAAAGGTCGTCGGTCGGCCGGAAATGCGCGAGGTCGCAACTGCCAGCCGGGCGAACCAATTGCCGCTTGGTTGAGCATTCGCGGACGTAGAGCCTATGGGCAGATTTGCGCGCATTGAATGATTTCCTTGGCGAAGCGGAAGCCACACCGCAGATGTCCGCAAGTCAGCTATTGGCGATCGACGGACCGCAAGGAGCGCCGTCAGCTGATGGAAGGAGGCCGTCTTTCTTTTCCCATTTGTCTGACCGCTTCGACGATGCGGTCGGGTTGGTAGGGCTTGTGCAAGGTGAGACTGCCAAGCACCGGACGGGCCTCGACGGGCGAGAAGCCGGTCGCGTAGATCACCTGCAGCTGGGGATCATGCTCCCGACAACGTTCGGCGATCTGCCACCCGTCAACTCCGCCGGGCAGCCTGATGTCGGTGACCAGAACGTCCGCGATCTGCCTCTTGCACAATGCCAGCGCTTGCTCACCATTGGAGGCGTGAAAGACCTCGTAGCCTTCCTCGCGCAGAGCGTCGACCACCAATTCGCGGACAAGTGGATCGTCCTCGACCATAAGTATTCGCACTGGTGGCTCCTCAATACTCTTGACAACCGTTGCGAGTCTGGAACGGCCCAGCCTTGATAGGGTTCCGCGGCGACGCTGCCAACGTCGCAGCATTCTCGGAGTTCTGAGACTCAGGCCATCCTGTGAAATGCCGGTGGCAACGTCTTTCGAACCAGTTCACTCAGATCCAGCGCCTCGCCGCTGTCCGCAATGTCGGAGAATAGAACCTCGACGAAGGGATGCTGTCGGTTGAATGCCGCGCCTCTCCGGTATTTCGCGCTCACGATCCGCTGAAGTGCGGGAAGGTTCAGTCTGCCAAGCGCATTGTATTGATCGCGAAACAGGCTTTGTCGCCCTCCACGATGCTCGATGGAGTCCGCCCAGACGTCCATCACCTTCCGCCCAATAAACGCTTCTACGCCATCATTTCCATCCTGAGCAAGAAGCCTTAGTCCATCCATGACGTGTGGTCCGTCATCGACCCGAAACTGTGTAAGCGACATGGGAGTCCTCCTGTTATCAGCGTCCATCTACATCGGCGGGCAGTCGTGGACTGCTCCTCCCTCGTTGTCCCATCGCGACAGCGCCAGGGCACTTGATCTTGCATCGGCAGGCGAGTCTTCTGTCACCGGTAATTTGCCACGACCGGCATCATCCTTGTGGTTGTGAAGAAACCGGGCGATTTGGCTGCGGAGCGCCGATGTCGCCAGTAACTTGCCGACCGACCCCGCAGTGTCGAAGATTTGCCGTTGCAGCGTCGTCGGCAGGGCGTTCCATCGTATGATGATGGCCGCGCCCAGACACCGCAAAACACGTTCTTCTTGGGCCGCAAGGGCTGCACCGTACGAACGGTTCTCATCCGGATCGGGCGGGTGCTTGGTCAGTTCGCCGTGCTTGGCTTCTCTCGCCCGAGATTGCTGAGATCTAAACATGCCGGGCCCCTTTCGTTGAAAGTCGCGGCCCTTTCCGAACAACCCCGATGGGGTGATCAGACACAACTAGATATGGGGATCAAGGGTCCGGACAACGAGCCCAGGGTGCAAATAAACTTGCACGATAGTTGGCATCGTTTGGCGTCCAGTTGCGTCGTGCAAAGAGCATTGCCGGGACAGCGGACTGCGGTGATCCCGCCAAACTCCCGGTCGTGAGCAATATTGACCAGCGGGCAGCGCTGCCGGGTCCATACTGCTGCGATCACCGTGGACACCGATCGGTGAGAGTTCGATAGTGCCGCTGCCCTTATTCCGCAGGGGGCGAGCGTGCTCGGGTCACAAGCCAGGGCCCCTAACGCCTCGCGCGACGTGGCGACCAGTGCTGGCTTTGGAGTGCAAAGTGAGGACGATGAAATGACAACGCTGCCGCGCAACGATCTGGATCGTCACGATTGGGCTACCCGGGCATCCGAGGCTCTGGCGCAAGCAAAGCAGTTGCCGGCCGGAGCGATGCGATTCGAAGCCATCAGAAAAGCGGAGCAACTTGGCTTTGCCGCTGAGATGAGGAAATGGCTGATACCGAAGAAGCCCAACGGCGCCCCGAAAGTGACTGGCTGACGGCGATCTCGGTTTCGAAGCGGTGAAGTGCTGATTTGGGCGAGAAGCCCCGGCCCAGAGAGCAAGACCAGAAGGGCTCTCCTAAAGGAACGGCCCCAGGGCGTGGGGGCGCGCTGGGGCCGTCATTTCATCGGATGCGTGGGGGGCACTTGCATCCGGTCGCCCGTTACCAAGCAACGCCGCGGACATTCGTTCCAGGAAATCCGCAAGTCGCGTTGCTAGGAAGTGATCTCGTCGGTCCACACCTTAAAGCTCACCAGGGTGTTGGGCCCGAACGTCTGCGTAATCGGGACGTCAGCAGCGTCACGTCCCTGGGCAATCAGGATGCGTCCAATCCGTGGCACGTTGTTGCGCGGATCGAACGTGTACCAACGTCCGCCAATGTAGGCCTCGAACCATCCGGCGAAGTCTCCTGGGGCATAGGGGGGCGGCATGGCGATGTCGCCCAAATAGCCGGTGCAGTACCTTGCCGGAATGTTCATGCAGCGGCAGAACGTAATGGCCAGATGCGCAAAGTCGCGACAAACGCCCTTGCCCTCGTGGTACACTTCCCGAGAGGTCTTGGTGGCGCGCGCGTGCTCGTAGCCGAATTGAATGTGATTGTGGACGAAATCGCAGATCGCCTGAACGCGCGCCCATCCGGGCGGCTGCTTCTCGAAGAGTTTCCACGCGGTGTCGGATAGCTGGTCGGTTTCGCAATAGCGACTGCCGAGAAGATACACGATCGTCTCTGCCGGCAAGTCCTCGACCGCGTGTTGGGAAGCCGAGGCCACGGTGGCGTCCGGCAAGCCCGTGTCGCGAATGATGCCATCAGCCGCCAGCCGCAGTCGACCGGCTGGAGCAACGATACGGCTGCACCAGTTACCGAAGCTATCGCGGTATGGGTTGATCGCCACCGGAGGATCAGTGGTCAGATAGTCAGGCACGATAACGTCGGAAGCCCGGGTAAAATGAACGCCCAGGACCATGATCATGGGTGTGGGCTGCGGAAACTCGTAGATCATCTCATAGCCGACCCGGATCTTCACTCGGCGTCCTCCAAAGTCGAGAAGGCTGCTCGACTGCTTCGATCTTGTGTGTGCTCACCCTACACTCGCGACACAGCGCGGCGCGAACCCCAACGCCCTGGTGGTACTTGTGTTCCAGCCACTTCATCACAGCAGCTACAATAGAGCCGACGCCGTTTTGACGTTGACCTCCACATTCATCCCAAGCTCGTCCTCGCGACTTCCCCAATAGGTGCCGAACAGGGGAATGGCCTGGCTCGGGATTCTGGCCACCGCGACGCGAATTAAGTCCCGGTTTCCGACGATGCCGTTGGTCGGATCGAACTCGACCCAGCCCGAACCGGGGACGTAAATCTGGCACCAGGCATGAGTGGCTCCCCCACCCAGCCAGGTAGGTCCATCGCGATCCGGTACGTAGATGTAGCCCGTGATAAAGCGCGCGGCGAAGCCCAGACTGCGTGCGGCTTCAATCATCAAAACGGCAAAGTCCCTGCAGGTGCCTTTCCTCAGTTCAAGTGTGGTGGAGGGAATTTGAGTTCCTGGCGCCGTGCGGCGGTCATATGCGAAGCCATCCGAGATTGCTTCATTGAGGGTCATCAGGAGCTGGCCCGTCGGACGTTTCGTCCCCCGCGTGAGAAAGGTGTCCAGCCACCGGCCAACATGATCTTCCGGGTCGGAGAACCATCTCTGAACATAAGGTGCCAGGTCAGGCGCCTCTTCGTCATGATACGTGAATGGATGGTCCTTCGCGTAGTCCTCAATCCTAAAGTCCGGGGCGTTCTCCGGAGTGTGGTCAACCTTGATTTCACAGTCGAATCGCAAGTAATCGCTCGCGCGGTCAAATTCGATGTGCGCGACGCAATTCCCAAAGACATCATGAAGCCATCTCACCTCTGAGGGCTTCGGCGTCACATCGAGCGAGAAGTCAATCAGTCGTTGATCGAAGCTGTCCCGCGGACGTGCCATTAGCTGATGCCGGCCGAGCCTTACCTCGCGCTCGTACTGGTACGTTGTACTATGCCGGACGATGAAGATCGCCATGATGTCGCCGGTCGACGAGGGTTAAGGGCTCACGATTCGCTCGGTTGATGGCGACGATCGCATTCCGACGGGAAATGTATCTGAATTTGCCGACAACTGACGAGATCTTCGGAAGGGCGTGGCGCAAGTGATGCCAGGGCAGGTTCGCATGTCTGGTTGACCCATACAACAAGGGCGGCTCTCGAGCCGCCCTCGTAACTGCCTGTTCATACGCCTGGCGTGGTCGCCTAGCCTTCGATGATGTAGACGATCTCGTGGGTGCGCGGGCGAAGAACAATGTACCTTCCGTGCACGAGGATGAAATCGTATCCACGCCATTCCGGATAGATCTCGACGATACGTGCCGGCATCGGGTAGTAGCGGACGCCCGCCGGGACGGCCGTTCCGATCGAGAGGTTGAAGTTCACGTTTGCAACTTCCTCGACCTTCTCTTGCTTCATCGCCGAACTGATCTGGGTGCGCTTCTCGGCGGGAGGCGTCGCTGTCGCTGCGGTTGCGGCGTTGCCGGTCGTCTTGTTGTCCGAGGTCGAGGGCTTGGTCTCGGCAGTCGGAGTCTTCAAGTCCTTCGAGGTCACGGCCGAATCAGACGATTTCGTCTTGCTGTCGGCTTTCATCTCGCTCGCCGCCTTGCCGCCCGAAGGCGACGTCGTTTCGGCGGTCGGATTCTTCACGTCCTTCGTGGCGGCCGGCGTCGTTGACTCCGATGCCTTCGACTTGCCATCGGCCTTCATGTCACCGGTCGTTTTCGCATCCGGCTTGCCCTGCGCATGTTGGGGCGCCATCTCCTTTGACCCAGCACCTGGGGTAGCCTTCTCGACTCCCTTTGCCGTCGGTGCATTCATCGGCGCCGCATTATCACCTTTCGGCGAAGCGGCCGTCGGAGAGTCCTTCGCCGCTCCTTGATTGGCGCCTTGAGCTGTCGCAAACCCGGTCGTGGCCAATAGGGCCGCAACGGCCGCAGAAACCATTAATGACTTTCTCATCTGATTTTCCAATTCAAATTGAATCTATGCCGACGGACGCCGGCCATAGGTGCAACGGCTCCGACCTCCTAGAGTTCCGCTTTCTCCGATTGAGCCATCACGCGAGTTGCGCAAGCCGTCATCGGCGGCGGGCGATGGCAACTCCCAACAGGAAGGCGACCAGCAGAGAGCTAAGAGGGGCTTCGCGCGCGATATTGCTCAGGACGCTCAGCGGCATTCCTGGCTTTCGTCCAGCCTCTATCGCGCCCGCAACCCGATTGGCGGTCCCCTTCACGGCGTCGGAGACTTCCGCGATAGGAGATTTCGGCTCTGAAGCAGGATCCAGGCTTTCGTGCGGGAAGGGGGCGAGCGGGATGTCGTCACTCATGATTCAATCTCCAATCCAGCAATTGCTCGGCTGTACCCGTCCCAAACGCTATCGCGCGCGCCGCGGCGGGCGCGCCAGCCATTGCGCCAACACAAATCCGATCGCGCCGGCGATCAGCATCGAACCGAGCGGATTATCCTGCACCTTCCTGGCGATCGCTTGTGTGCCGTCGCGGAAGGTCTCGCCGCTGTTCTCATAGGCGTCCTTGGCGTAGTCGGCGGCGGCATCCGTAACGTCGCGCGCTGCGTCCTTGGCTTGGCCGTACAGGTTCTGCGCGGTGCCTTTCGCCTCGCGGAGACGGCCCGCTGCCTGGCTCTTTGCATCTCCGGCGATATCGCCGACGGTGCCCTCGAGTTTACCGGCGAACTCCTTCGCCGAACCGGCAATGCGATCGCTCTCCATAGCAGATACTCCTTGGGGTGAAAGTCTCGGCGAGCTAACTGGCAGGATCCCGCGACGTTCCTGCGCGCAGAGAGCGCGGCCTGCAAATGTGGTTGCGATCTGAGCTCCCAGCAGTCCATGCCTGCCGCTCGACCGCCCCGAAGAGACGGATCAAGATCGCCAGGAAAGCCGCTTTCGCTTCTGCGCAGCCTTGAATTCCAGGACATGTCGTTGAACAGCAAGCTTGGCATTGAAGCTCCAGCCGCGCACGAGTTGCCATGCTGACAGGGACGCGACCCAGTCCTGGCCTTGGCAAAGCCTACCGTGGCACCAGGCGAAAGCAGGAATTGACATCAGCTTGTCGCGGTTGACGCAGAAGAGCCGCTCGATGAGCAGGAGTTTGAGAAGCTCGCCGACGATGAGGAGCGCAAACCCGCGACCGATGTGCCCGGTCGCCGTCAGGTAGGCCGCAAGAGGCTTGACCGGTTCAAGCACGATGACCGGCACGAGGAACAGTGCCAGAGCCGGATACGGGCGAAGCGACTCGATCCACGCTCGCACGCGCTCGAAAACCCAGCAGTTCGCCAACCGGCGAAAGACAGGTTTGAAGAGAGTGAAAAAGACCGCGTCCACCAGGAAGTAGATGGCTGCGATCAGAAACACAAAGGGTTTGAACATGCGGCTCAAGCGGGCTCTCCAATGAACCAAGCGCGAACCCATCGTTAAGTTCACGAATTCAAGCGGCGAATTCCAGGACCCGCAACGGAACCATTGCTCTGCGTCCGCGTATGGCGCGCGACCAGACCTATTTTGGCGTCTCGGAACGAAATGAGCCGTCGCTCCTTCTCGTCCCACAAGGCCTTCGGCACACATCGCAAGCTCTGGACGAGGGTGATTCGGCCCACATTTGCGAGTTCCGGATGATCCCGGAGCACGTCCGGCAGCCGATAGCAGGGAATTCGACTGCATAGATGATGGACGTGGTGGACGCCGATGTTTGCGGTGAACCAGCGCAAGATCCACGGCAAGTGATAGTGCGAACTGCCATAGAGCGCAGCTTCGTGAAAGCTCCAGTCTTCATCGCGTGACCATGAGGTGTTCTCGAACTGGTGTTGAACATAGAACAGCCAGACGCCGATCGACGCAGCCAGAATCATGACCGGCAGATGCACCAGCAGGAATGGCCCAAGGCCTACCAGTCGGATCATGCCGGCGGCCAGAACCGCGATGGCGACGTTCGTGCCCATTGTGCTCAGCCAGGGCTGCCAGCCGTTACGCATCATCCCAATCGGCAATCGATGCCGCAAGATGAACAGATATGTCGGGCCCACGCCAAACATGACGATCGGATGCCGGTACAGGCGATAGAGGATCTGGCGCCATCGAGACCGTGCGGCAAACTCACTCACGGTCAATGTATCGATGTCGCCCGAGCCTCTATGATCGAGATTGCCTGAACTCGCGTGATGCCGCGCATGGTTGCGCCGCCAATAATCGTAGGGAGTTAAAGTGACAACGCCGATGGCTCGGCCGATCCAATCGTTTGCAAGCCGGCTGCGAAAGAAAGACCCGTGGCCGCAGTCATGCTGGATCATGAAGAGACGAACGAGCAGGCCTGCCGCGGGCACGGCCAGCAGCAGGCCAATCCCATGGCCGCGGACAACGCCGACGAGCATCAGAGCCCAGATGACAGAAAAGGGTACTGCCGTGATCACCAGCTCGAAAATGCCGCGCGCGTCATCGGGTTGGCGATACCGGGCGAGCAGCGCTGCCAGCGAGCGGGCTTCCGGTGGATATTGAACCATGTCTAACTGCTTTCGGAGTGAGCCGCCAAAGCCAGGCCGCGACATCATCGACGACCGGAATGATCACGACGAGCCCGGGTTCGGCACGAGGTAACCCATGACACCGAGCACCGCGCCGATAAGCGACGCGGGCTACCGCAGGACATGCGATGATCGAACCCAATGCTAATCCGCGTCCGGATGTCTTGCTGAGCAATATTGCTCAGTCCGGGAGCCGGCACTTCAGAAAGGACGCGGGTTGATCGAGGCTACGGGGTGTACGCTTTCGGGATGCGGCGAATGCGGGCCGGACTCCTTGACCGATCTTGCAATCACTTCTCGGAAAATGTGAGCAATATTGATCAGCAGCCGGTCAGGTGGTGCGCGATTTTGGTGCCGTCCGATTCGCTTCACGACCACAGGTGAACGGCCCCGACCCGGAAGGAGCATCACATGCCCGAAATCTTCGCGCGCCCCGAGCCCTCGCTTATTCCGATCGCACGACCGCGCTGTCCGAAGTGCCAGGGCCGCATGACGCTGACCCGGATCGAATCCGACCACGGCAATCCTGACCTGCGGACTTTCGAATGCTCCAATTGCGAACTCGTCTGCCGGCTGCCGGCAGATGAACAAGTAAAATCGCTCAAGACCTAGGGGCCCGAAGCCCGAAAAGGGAGTCCACTCACGCGATACGTCGCGCACGAGCTATGTGGCCGGGGTGCTCAGTGCGGCTATCGGCGCTTCGAACGTGTACGAAAACCCCGTCGACGCATAGGTTAGTTGCACGTCACCCCGCAACTGCTTGCCCAGGGTTTCGATCAGCCGTGTTCCGAAGCTGCGCTTTGCGGGCGGCTGGACGATCGGGCCATTCTTTTCGGTCCAGGTGAGGTGCAAGCGTTGTGTCGCTTGGTCCACCGTCCAGATGATGTCGACGCGTCCCTCCGGGACCGACAGGGCGCCAAACTTGGTGGTATTCGTGCAAAGCTCGTTGAGCGTCATCGCGACGGCGATGACGGCACCGGACGCCAGCCGGATATCGGGTCCCGTGATCGAGAATTTCGATTCGTCGGGATTGTCGAAGGCTTCGATGGCGCTGCGAACGACCGTGCCAAGATCGGCGCTGGACCATTTTGCCTGCAGAAGGAGATCGTGCGCCCGGCCGAGTGCCAAGAGCCGGCCCTCGATGGCGCGCTGCGCGTGCTCAACCCCCTGCAGGTTGCGCAGGCTCTGGGAGACGATTGCGGCGACGGTCGCGAGCGTGTTCTTGATGCGGTGGTGCAGCTCTTCGAGGATCAGCTTCTGCAGCTTGTCGGATCCCTCGCGCTCTTTGGCGTCGATGCCGGCCTTGGCAAGCAGACTCCTTGTATTGATCTCAGCTTGCGCCAGGAGTAGCCGCAGGCTGACATTCTCTGCCGCCAGGAAGTCCTGCCGGAATTCTGCGCCGCCCGGGCGCTTGTCTGTGCGGAGATCAACTTCGAGCATTTGCAACTGTATCACCCCGGGCTGGGTACCGCACTTGATTTCCGCCGAGCGTTCGCATTGAAGCGTCTGACGGCAGACAGCGCCAAAAACCACGAGATTCAAGCGTGGCCAATCATGCTGCGTAGCTCAGCTATGATTTGCCAGGCTTGGAGTGATTTGCCAAAAAATCTGCTGCAGGGGGGAAGATCGATGCTCGATGGGTTCAAATGCCCCGACACCAGGATGATCTTGATCGCCGGCCAACGCTTGTGCACGGTACGCGCAAGACCCAGTCCGTCCATGCTGCCGGGCAGCTGAATGTCGGTGCACATGAGCGCGATGTCGGACCTGGATTCCAGGATTGCGACGGCTTCGTCGGTATCCAGAGCTTCAAGCGGCGTGTAACCGGCGTCTTCCACCATGTCGACCGCGCGCATGCGGAGCATCATCTCGTCCTCTACGACGAGAACGACGGCCGGACTGCGTGAAAGATCGGGCACCATCGGATGGGCATCCACGGAAAAACGGGTGTGACTGAAACAAGCGATTGATCTGAGACAAGCATCTCGGTGCCCCTACGATCCATGCCCAGGTGCTGTTTTCACTAATTATCCGAGATTGGGCCTGAACGGTGGAGCGCGGGAAGAAGATAGCTCTCAACCGTCATTTTGCTGGCACGCCGACCCTGCCGCTGAAATGCTCGAGCATTTCAGCGGCGTTCTCCAGGATCTTAGCCATTTTCATCGCATCCGCGCGCTCGTCTCCCGGCGGCATCTTGCGGGCTCTATCCAGGGCGTCTGCCGCCCGGATGTTCAGCTTGCAAGCTAACGACGATTGGACTCGCTTGACTGGCCGGAATGAGCGGTTGGCTTGAGCTGACGGCGCAGGCCCACCGAGGGAAACTACCACTGAATAAGCATCGCAGCAGCGATCAGCAGCACAAAAAAGACCGGCAGCAGTACCGGAGGCACCAGCCACTCGCGAACGCTGAATTTGGAGATATCTGACATAGTAACCGCCTCTAGGTCGCGGCGGGAGCACAATGCTCTCAGTCACCGATAACAGCCGAGGGGTGGGCGGTGATGTCTAGGATATAGTGCCGATCCGCAGAATAACGAGGCCAGGCGCAACTATTTGCTGTGACAGGATCGAGCGGGGTTGTAATCCGCTTCCACCATAGCCATTTGGAGGCTGGCGCAACCGGATCGCTCCAAACTCCCTCCCTTCGCGCCAAGCTTTGGCTACAGCACATCTTGTCAGCGTATCGACCGGTTGCACGCGAGTGCGTCGGAGACAGGATCGGCTATCGCCATCGAATATGCCGCGACGCAAATCGCGTGCAGCCGGCACGGAGGTCTCGTGCTCCGACAACTGATCGGCCCCGGCAACATGATCGAGTTTCCGAACCATAGCCGGTCATATGACCGCACGCGGCGTGCCGTACGATTTTGGGGACACGACAGCGCTATTGAGGCATCGTTTTTCATCAACGAAAATGCGCTGAAGCGAATTCAACCGGATATCGGTTGCGATGAGCCGGGCTTCCTCCGCGCATTCGATTCCAACCGTGACTTGATCTGCGCCGCCGCTGCCAAGGTGTACGTCCGCGGCAGCAGAGGCTCTTACGACCTGGTCCCCGCAAATTTTTGAACCGATCGTGCTTCTGGCCTTCGCCTGATCGGCGAAACTGCCGATGTGCTTCGACCTGGCCATCTGAATACTCTCGACTGGCCACGAGGGGTAGCGGCAAAGTTTAACCGAGACTGCGCGTCAGACGCCGAGTGAAGCGTTCGATCTATGCCATTTGAAGATGGCCTCAATGAAAATGGCCGCGGAGTACTCCGCGGCCATTCATAGATATCCCGTCGTCTCTCAGTAGCGGTCGGTCCCGATTCCGACGCTCACGCCGGGAGCGCGGAAGCCGACGCCGGAACGGTCGTCATAGCCGCGCCGCTCGATGTAACGCTCGCGAGGAGCATATCCGTAAGCATCGCGCCCGTCGCGGATGATAACATGGCGTTCGCCGCGTTCGCGCCAGCAGCGACCATCTTCATTGCAGACCATGCGAACGTTTTGAATGTTGCTCTCCGGTGCAATCGATACACTGGCGGAAAGTGGGGCGGCTGAAGCGGCGGTCACAATAAGCGTACTTGCGGCGGCTACCAGAGTGATTGCGAAGGTTTTCATAATAGCATTTCTCCAAAGGTGATTGTGTCAGTGAGCCAATGGGCTCGCGACAGGATGGTTCCAGGAACTCGAATGTGAATATTTTTAGCGCAGGTGCAGGCGAGGAGCAGGGACTCCAAGTTGAAGGCGGCTTGATACCCACACCCGTCGGCTTGCTAAGCAATTGATGCCAATGCCGCACGCCGCAGTTCGTTCTGATTGCGCTCACCGGTCGCAGCACGAGCGAGGATGTTCTGCGCAACCTGCAAACGGTTGGAGGTCGTGAGCACAGTGGGTGAGAATGACCCTATCGCATCCTCAAAAATTGCTTTGAAGCTGGCAAGCTCTTCTGGAGAATAGACTACACGTTGATTCATCATCCTAATGACTTTCCCTATTTGCTACGTCTTGTCGGTGTGCCCTCTCACTGTCGCGCGCTAAAAAAAATCGGCCAGCGGCGTCGGTCCAATTGCCATCGGAAGTTACTCCCTACCAGCTTCGACCACGGAGTTGCGCGCGATGGTACCGGCAGCAATTTGAACTGAAGAACCGATTGCCCAACAGCCTGCGATCACAACGATCGAACCGTGAGACACGACCTGATCAACGACAATCATGCTGACAGATAGAAACGCTGCGATCGCGGCAATGAATGTGCCTGCTGCGCTGAAGATCTCAGCCGCATCGGTGTGGCTTCGCTCTTCCGGGAGCCCCTGAGCACGATGGCGAGGTAGGTCGATGCCGATATAGAAGCTAAAAGCTCCGTAGAGCATCAGCAGCAAGATGAACCAGACACTTCCAAACAGTTCGTGTTCGAGGCGCATCAACGCTGCGGCCACGTACATGCCGCACGAGCCTCCAATCGTGGCGAGTCCAATCCTTTCAAGGAAATGCGCCGATTTGATGAGGGGAGAAGGAGCGACCCATATGGTCGCCGCGCCATAAGTGTACTTTGCCGCAGACAGGGCACTAGGAACTACATTGCTCATTTTCATGTCGTGCTTCCTTCTGCGATTGCCTGACGCGCGCGACGTGGTCGGCACTCCCGTGTTTGGAACAGCAATTTTGGAAAGTGTTTGCCTACCGACGGCAATGTGCTGCCATTTAGATGGAGGCGAGGACTTCGGTGCGTCGCCGTTTTGGCAGCTGTCGGGCAAGCAATCCGCTTGGCCGCTACAAAGACGCTACTCCGTTTCCGGTCCAACGCCTAATCAATAATGACTGGCAATGGAGGCGGTCTGAAAAATCTGCGGTGTTATGCCTCCGACGAAACTCTCTGAGTCGCCGCAATCCCACAAGGGATGGCATCGCAGCGCGAGGTCGTACGCGCTGCGCCCAGCGGCCGATGCGAAGTCAATTGTGGGCTCGCTGCATTCCCGCGATTAGTATTACCGCCTCTTGGCCTGCGGAATGGATTAAGGCAGCGCCACCTACCAATGAGGTGAGCTTTCAAATGCCAAGCAGATTGTGCCGTTGGCGAAGCGCGCAGGTGTCACCGCTTCCCGCAGCTTGTCACGAGGTCTGTCCGAGGTGCTACTGCACGGGCTCTCCTAGGTGACTGAGGGTGTTACGCTCCCGCCGTGATGGCTAAAACATACAGCCAGAACGACGCTGGCGCAGCCAGAGCACTGGATCTCGCATCGGCAGGCGTGCCTTCTGTCACAGGCAATTTGCCGCGACCGGAATCATCCTTGTGGTTGTGCAGAAATCAGGCAATCTGCCCGCGGAGCTCCGCTGTCTCCACCGACCTACGCAGAATGTACTCCTCGTCAGCCGCGAGGGCTGCGCCGCGGGGATGGTCCTGCTCCGGGATGAGAACGGAGCCGTTGCAAGCCTCCGCGAACCCTCGCTTGTCATCCGTCAAAAAGACGAATCCGTCCCTTCAGGTCTTGAATTTACGCGTTTCCTAAGCTGAGAACCCTTGACGAGTTCGCCGCGCGCGGTTGCCCTTGGGCGATGCTGCTCGGATGTGAACATGCAGAGCCCTCTCGTTGGTTGACCAGGACAGATATGGATATGGGGATCGAAGGTTCGAATAACGAGCCCAGGCGCAAATAAGATTGCCCTCGGAGCGCGCGGATAGGCTTTGCTGTGCGTCCAACCGTCCCGCCTGGCAAAAAGAGCCGCTGCGGCGGACTGCAATTAGGAACAATTCACCACCATCTTCGACCGCATCGTAGTTGCGAGCGATGGCGTCCTTCATCGCGAACCTCTCTGACAGTTTGTCCGCCGATAACTTCGGTCGACATTCAGATCTGATCAGGTAGCCTGCTTAATTCGCCGAGCTGCGCTTTTCCGGTTTAGCTCACTCGACGGACTCTGCCAGACCGGCTCGACCGGTCCGGTTCGCGCCAAGGGCGACGCCGCAGGCTTGCCCTGAAAGAGGCCACCATCTGCGGCGGCCTGAAAGGTTCGACATGATCCGAAGATCAATGAGCATACCTGTCCGGGATGCAATGGAAGGGGCTTCGCTGCGGTGATGCTGCCAGTGCAACCGGGCCAAAAAATCTACCCCACGAAATGCAAGCCCCGCGAGGGCAAGGGCAAAATCACCGATGCCAACTGAGGCGGCCTTCGCCATTCGCGGGAAATTTATGTCGGAGCGCGCAGGCCGGGCGAAGTCAGCGTATCTTCGTTTATGAAAACGGTGCCTCAATAGCGCTGTCGTGTCCCCCAAATCGCACGGCAGGCCGCGTGAACGACTATGGTTCGGAAACTCAATCATGGTTGAGGCCGAATAGTTGTCAGTGCACGAGACTCCGGGCCTGCCTGCGCGCGACTTGCATCGGGGCTTTGCCACAGTCTATCCCATGACGCACTCGCGCGCAGTCGGTCGATAAACTGACAAGAGGCGCGGCTGCACCTTATGGTCGTGTTGCCCGCTGTGCAGCGCGTTGAAGTCGCTGATGCCGTCCACCCCAAGGATCACGGCCTCGCCATCGATCACAAACCTCTTTTGGCGGTTCCTCAGCGCGGCCTCAGCAATCCAGGGATAACGCTTCGTCCAGTCGCTGCCGTTGCGGGAGAGCAGCCGGACGCGCTCGTTTTCCCGGATGACCAGCATCCGATGGCCGTCGTGCTTTACCTCATGGATCCAGTCCGGCCCTGGCGCGGTCCGCCGGGCTGAGATCGCGGCGGCGGTGCTGGCGCCGTCCTCACCGCCGTCGTTGTTGCGCCCTCTTGCCGAATACGAAGCCATGGTCGGAGGAAGCTTCTGATGGCGCGGCAAAGAAGATAATGGAAGCAACGACCGATCCGCTCGATGCCATGCTGGCGCGACTGCAGCTCTCCGGCATCTGCGATCAGCTCGACAGCCTGCTCGACGAGGCGGCGCGCGCGAACCTGTCGGCGCGTGAGACACTGATCCTGCTGTGCGAGCGCGAGATTGCGCGCAAGGATCATCGCCGTATCGAGATGGCACTAAAACTTGCACACTTCCCGGCCGTGAAGGAGCTTGCGGGCTTCGACTTCGAGGCGCAGCCGTCGATCGATCCGAAACAGATCCGCGACCTGCCCGCGTCACGTTGGATCGCCAACGGTGAGAACGTGCTGCTGCTCGGCCCACCGGGCGTCGGTAAGACGCACCTGTCGATCGCGCTCGGGCGAGAGGCGATCCTGGCCGGTTACACGGTGCAGTTCACAACCGCGACGACGCTGGTCGCGGGCCTTGTCAAGGCACATGGCGAACGGCGTCTGGACGAGAAACTGCTCGCGCTGTCGAAGCCAAAGCTGCTGATCGTCGACGAGCTCGGCTATCTGCCGCTGGAACCCGACGCGGCACATCTCTTCTTCCAACTGGTCAGCCGGCGCTATGAAACTGGCGCCATGCTGATCACCTCGAACCGCAGTGTTGCCGAATGGGGCACCGTGTTCGCCGGTCCCGTGGTCGCCACCGCGATCCTCGACCGGCTCTTGCATCACAGCCACGTGCTGACGATCCGCGGCGATAGTTACCGGCTCCGCGCCAAGCGAAAGAGCGGCCTCATCCAGCCGCCGCCCGCCGGTGACGGCCCTCCGGTCGGCTCCGCCTCCCTCCGGCCCGTCACCGGCGGAAACAACCTTCAACCGAGATCATAACCCAGATGGTGGGGGCAGTTCTTCATGACGCAAAGGGGGCAGTTCCGGATGGCGTTTGATACCTAGGACGCGCGGCGCGAGTAGGGGATAGCAACAAAGTATGGCTTTGGCTGTTCACATGCATGGAAGCGCATCTTCTGCAGGTCACTACTGACGATGGCGAGTGCCGGTTTTGGTTAGCAGCCGGTACGGAAGAAGAGGCCGTTCAGCTCGTCTTGGATGCCATCCCGGAGGGATGGACCGCCAAACTAATCGATCGCGGGGGCACCGCCCCGGAGCAAGCTGCAGCGCTCGGCCTGACTGTTGGACTCGCGCCAGGAGAAGCCCGCGAGGTAAGCAGAGGAGTCGGGCTTAGCTGATACGCAGGCGTTTCTCCGCCGCCTCGATCTGCGAGCGGGGAAACCGGCCAGATGAATTTTGAAGCTTTAGCCCACAAGGAGCGTCAGATGAACGAACGACGTGAGCTATATCGTAGTACCAACGGCGACGCTTGATTTCTGGGACGCGAGCCGGCCAATGGCCATGCTTTCATCATTCATCAGCCAAATGCGCCTTCTGGCGGCCGACTGACACACATTGAACTCGGCGATTTCTTGCGAAGGGAGCCGAAAGGACCCGAGCACCAGGCTCTTCTGCGCCTGATAGGTACGCTAGTGAACGTGCCACCGTACGCTTAGGGCGTACCAGCAGCGTTAGAGCGGCCTAGCGCTCATTCCGCATATACGGGCTGTTCTCCGAGACCATAAGCAGAGACGGATCGGATATCGGCACACCTTGCAGGTCAATCGAGGCGTTTGAAAGGATCTGCGTGCAGATACTCGCCATCAAAGCAATTGACGACCAAGCGCCGATCACCATCCAACGCTCTCTCCGCATACGAATCTTCCTGAGCAGAGCTCGTAGCGGCCAACGCAAGCATTGACTAGCTGTTCCTACAGGATGCAAACGCTCCCTCACGCTTGGTGGCTGATAACCTCAGTAAGGAAGAGCAGCGAACGGCCGGCGCACACGAAAATTGAGGTTCGGGGCGAGGACGGGCCTTTCCAAGCCTCGCGCCATTTCGGAATCAAAAGATCCAAGAAGCCGTCTCCCCACCAGAAAAGAGAGGGCCGCCCGGAGGCGGCTAGTTTTTGTCTTCTCTTCTGCTTATTTCTTGAGGGCGTCAGGGGCGTCCCGCGCTGCATCCTTCACATCTCCCGCCGCATTGTGGGCAGATCCCTTGGCCTTGTCGATCTTGCCTTCGGCTTCCATGTCCTTGTCGCCAGTGAGCTTACCGGCACCTTCTTTGATGGCGCCTTTTGCCTTGTCGGCAGCGCCCTTCACATGTTCGCGGTCCATGATCGTGTCCTTTGCTGTTGGGAGAGCACACAACGAAAGCGTTGCGCAGTGGTTCCTCCTGCGGAGGCCCGCTTAAGGCCGCCGGCGTCGGACGCCTCGGCATATTGAAGGCAAGCCACCACTAAATTCTCGTCGCCTGGCGGGCCGTTCTAACCGACTCGTACTCTTATGGGGCGCGCCGGCCGGTCGCCGAGTCCGCGCAAGCGGATGGTCAAAATTGCTCAGACCTGGTCTGCCACAAGTGTTAACAACACCCATCACCGTCCGGCGCATGGCTTCTATCTGTGCTGAGAACCCCAGTTGCGCTCCCGCCTAACCGAACAGGGAGCACCCATGTTCAAGCAATCATCGATATTTCAATACCGCTTAGAGGACGAGGCAATTGACTTGCGCAAGCAGGCTGAGGGTATGGCTCATGGCGGTCGACGCAACGAACTTTTACTGATCGCAAGCCGGATCGAGACCTCGGTTAAATGGCTGGATTCACCCGGTCTGCGCGCTCCGACATAGACTACTAGCGCAGAGAGGCGGCACCAGCCGGTAGCCTCTCGTTCACGCGCGTGGCCTTTGTTTCTCGTTTTCTGGAAGGTTCCTATGGGCCGGGCGGCTGGCCTATCTCCGTGGCCTAATTTGATTCTGGGAGTGGCCTGTTTTGAATTTGGCCAGATCTGAGGAACTGGAATGCAGTTGCCAAACCATTTGTGGTGCCTTGATCAATTTTGCTCAGTTTTGATCTGCCATGCCTGCAAGGATGCCATGGCCGGAATAAGGGCAATGATGATCAGCGTTGCACTGTGCCAGGAAGCTGCGGACCACTATTCTACACTGTCCCGTCAGGCTAGCCCTTCCGAGGATCGCGCCGCCGTCCTCAAGAACATCGCCCGAACTTTGCGGGGTTTAGCCGGTCAGCTCGATAGGCTGGCGTCTCTTGAGAGAACCTTGGGCAAGTAAGGCCGCCTCAGTTGAAAGGATTCCGTCGGCGAGAACCATCGCGCGCCTGATGACCATCGGCCGAGACTTGCTCACGAAAGCGGAGGCCGTCACGGTCTCGGCGATCGAAGCTGGTGTACCAACCCTGGTCGAGGCACGCGAGATCATCGCCGAATTCCACCTGATGATCCGACGCAAGACCGAGGCGGGCCTCATCCCATGGATCGAGCGCGCCCGCGCCAGCGCCAGTCTCGTCGCCTCGTTCTCCAGCGGCGTCGCGAAGGATGAGGCGGCGGTACGGGCGGCAATCACTTCACCATGGTCCAACGGCCAGACTGAAGGTCAGATCACGCGCCTCAAGCTCGTCCGACGTCAAAATGTACGGCCGCGGCAAAATCGATCTGCTTCAAGCCAGACTAATTCGTTCAGAATAGTCGGCGCTGCACCAAACTTGCGTCAGAGCCAATATTGCAGGCCGAATGACAAGCAGGAGGAGCCGGCGCGCGAGGCAGCCGATCGTGGATTCCAGGATCAGCTCATCACCCGTGTGGGCGAGATGACTGGTGTCGCGCTCCCCAAGGATTAGGGACCACGAGCTGGGCGTCACCTCCATCCAAACACAGTCCCCCGGATTCCTACGGAGCGATCGCCATCTATCGTTTACGCACTGCTGGTACGATATCTCCCGCATGGGCGGCGACATCGATCCTCAAAATCAGGCTGAGGCGGCGATGAAGGAGGCCGTCAACGCCGATGGTTTCCAACGGCAGCGTTGGATTCAGGTCGCGCAGGCCTGGCTCGAGCTCGCTCGGCCGGCAGAGGGTAGGTACCGTTATGGACGAGAGAAGGGCACGAACGTTTATAATGGCAGCGGCCTTGACCTTGCTCCCAAATCCCGTTTTGAGTTCACCGGCCAGATCGCCCGGTGCTTCGCGATGAAGACGAACTTCATGTCGCTTCCTTCGCGAAGAAAGCTGCGGCCTTCCTAAGAAACAGCCACCTCAGGGCCGCAGGGAACAGCTTGCAAAACGAAGCCCAGCGATTTGGCGCGCCGCTTCAGATTGGCGAGGACGCGGCTACGATATTGTTCCTCATAGTGGTCGGCACCCGGATCTTTGTAGGATATGCCGTGCCGGAGGGTGTTGTAGAACAGGACCGCAATTTTGCGGGCGGTCGCCGTCACGGCCTTCGCTTTACCCGCACGAGAGGACAACCGACGATAAAATGCGCCGAGCGCCGTATCGCTCCGTCCGATGGTGGTGGCCGCCAGCCGCAACAGCGCAGCTGCCCGACTGGATGATCTCCGAGTACGCGAAGAGAGCACCTTGCCGCCCGAGATTTTGTTGCCCGGTGCCAGGCACAGCCAGGAGGTGAAGTGCTTGGCGGTCGGCCAAGCCCTCAAATCGGTGCCGCACTCGCCAATGAGCTTCAATGCAAGTGATGGACCTAGCCCATGGATCTCGGTCAGATCGACGCCGAGGACGCCGTATAGAGCGGCCCTCACATCGAACGATGGCGTATTGACCTGCTTGGTCTTCACCCGCGGTCTGGGGAGCTTGCCGACTGGCTTGGCCCCTTTGTCCGTCAGCGCCGTTATCAAGGATTCCAGCTTGCGATCGCAGTCGAGCATCTTGGCCTGGTAGGTGTCATAGAGTTCCAGCGACTGGGTGAGCGCGAAGACGTGTTCATCCCGATCATTGCCCACCAGTGCGGCGCGGATCGTCTCAATTGAGGAATGGCAGCGTACATCACGGTAGGTCGCCAACACGTCGGGATTGCGTTCGCCCGCGACAATCGCTCGGATAATCCGCATCCCGGTCGCACCGGTGATGTCAGAGACAACGTGATGAAGTTGCAGATTCATCTCCATCAGGGCCTTTTGCATGTGCTGGATGTGAGCGGCTGCGTATTCCACTAGCCGCTCGCGCTGACGCAGATAAGCCCGCAGGGTTGCGATCTCGGCATCAGGGCGGAAGCTCCCGCGCAACAGACCATAGGAATGGAGCTGGCGCAGCCATGCGGCATCGCTGACGTCTGTCTTGCGCCCAGGCACGTTCTTGGCGTAACGCGCATTGACCAAAATGACCTCGAACCCGCGCTGCTCGAGAATCTCGTAGGCTGGGATCCAATAGACCCCGGTGGATTCCATCGCGACGCTAGTCACGCCGCAGGCTTTGAACCAGTCTGCCAAATCATGCAGGTCCTGCGTAAATGTGCCGAACGCACGTACCGGAGTGTCGGTGCAGATCGGGTCGACCGCTGCCATGTGTATTTTTGATCCAATGTCGATGGCGGCTGCGCCAACATTGACGGGATTCAATTCCGGGCGGTCACCGGTCGTCCTCTTGGGCATCGCAAATCCTCCATCCGATTGTGGGCAGGAGGGTCTGGGCTATGCCAATCGTCATCTTCCTAATCGGGATCGCCGCAGGAACGGCGTCACCACTCTCAAGTTCGCATGCACCCATGGACCACGTTTTTTAACGGGGACTAGTGCCTCCAATAAGCTGACGGCCGCTACCCTCCGAGATACGAGGATAGCACGGGCTGTTTCTACCGCGCGCAGGCGGGCAACGGCCCGTGACAGTTTTTTAGGATATCCCGCTCGGCCTTCAGCTTGGCGACCTCACGGCGCAACCGCTCGATCTCGTGCTGCTCGGGCTTCATCTGCCCATGACCGGGAAAGGCCTGTACCGGATCGGCGCCAAGCTCCTTCACCCACTTGCGCAGAACATTCTCATGAACATCCAGGTCCCGGCCGGCTTGCGCCACCGATACCCCGCGCTCCCGCACCAGCTTAACCGCCTCGACCTTGAACTCGCGACTGAACTTCCGTCTCTTCATCGCCCACCTCCGGCTTCATGAAACACCTGATCTCGGTGTCCATCAAACCGGCAGCAGCTCAAATCTCAGATTGGCGGTTTTGGCTCATCATGATGATGGGCGCTGCGTAAGCCGCCTGGAAGGAAAGAACCAAGTTCAGCAAAATGAAGGGAAAAGGGTCCCAATGTCTGATGAATGCTATCATGTTCAGCATGATCCAAATGCCAAGAAGGACGCTTTGGATGATGATGAAGCACCAAGAACCAACTGTTTCAGCGACCCGGTCAGCAAGCATCGCGCCCGGCGTCAGTGCGAGCTTGGGTAAGTTGCGGGCTGGCTTTTGAGTCCGGAGTTCTCGCAGCCGCTCCTGGTCTTCTGGACTGAGGTGGACTTTATGGGTTTGCTCATTGGTCATTTGTTGCATCCACAGTTGAGAAGGGTCTACGGGCCACGGGAGGAAGCTAGTACTACCATCGACGGTTGTTGCCTGATCTCTGTTGCCGAAAATCCGTGAATCTGAATCAGGCGGGCAGTAGCTACAAAGGCGACGAGGCGTCCTGCGCTGGCCGCGACGCCGGGTTCGCAAGGCCGCGTCGGCCAGCAGAGGAAGGAGTGATCCGGATGACTATACCAGCGAAAGCCGAGGCGCCGCCGCCGACCGTCTTCGTTTTGGAGATCGACGGTCAGCCCATTCTGGCGTTCAGAGCTGCTCGTCAGGCCAGAGAACTCGGCAAGGAGCACTGGCTGCAAGACGATTTGAAGCGAATGATGATCGGACACAGGCCGCTTTGGAATGGGAAGTCGCCGATCAGGGTGCGTCGCGCCAAGCCAGAAGAAGAAGTGTACTACGTTGACGCGAAAACGGAGAATGCTGCAGGCGATTCGCCTTTGGTCTTTCTGGTTCGGCGGGACGATCAAGCGGATGCAGGTAGTCCCGTCACCCGTGGATCATTTCCGCCCCGGAGATGATTTCGAAGTAACACCTTATCGGCGGACTGGGGCGGCCTCGTTGACAAACGAGATTATCGCGACCTGCTGCACCGATGCCACGTCCCGAACGACATCCACAGTTAGCTGCTGAGTGCTCCGAGGAAACTCTCGCGCCACGCCGCAATGCTATTGCGGCGTAGCACCACCATCATGGCCCGCCAACGCTCGCATCGCTCCCCAAGTGGCATCCCCAGCGCTGTCTGCAATGCTTCGGCGACGGCGTCGGGGTCATACGGGTTGGCGATCACGGCAGCGTCGAGTTCGTAGGCCGCGCCGGCAAAGGGCGAGAGAACGAGCACGCCAGGGTCATCGGGGTTCTGTGCAGCGACATACTCCTTGGCAACCAGGTTCATTCCGTCGCGCAACGGAGTGACAAGAGCGACGCGGCTGAGCCGAAAGAAGCCAGCGAGCGAGCGCTGCGAGAAGCTCCTGTTCAAATACTGGATCGGCGCCCAATCGAGTTCCGCGTAGCGACCGGCCACGTCGCCCGCCAGCGCACCAAGCCTCTGTCGCAGCGCACGGTATTCAGGAACGTCGCTGCGCGTTGCGGTGGCGATCTGCAGGAAGCGGACGTGGTTGCGGTACGCGGGATAGCCGTCGAGAAAGGCGGCGAACGCTTTGAACCGGTGCTCGAGTCCCTTGCTGTAATCGAGCCGGTCAACCCCAATGATGAGCTTGCGCCCGCGCAGGCTCTCCTGCAGCCGGCGTGCCGTGCGAGATTTCACAGCGCCACTGGCCATCTCGGCGATGGCTTCAGTATCGATACCAATCGGGAAGGCGCCGGCGCGTAGATCCCGATCGAAAGCGTGAACGTGGCCATCGGACGAAATCGTGCCTCCTGCACGGCGAAGGATGGCGTCATGGAAGGCGGTCAAATCCTCCACCGTCTGGAAGCCGACGAGATCGTAAGCGCACAGTGATTTCAGCAGGTCGCCGTAGTGAGGAAGGGTCGCCAGCACCCCCAAAGACGGAAACGGCGTATGCAAGAAAAACCCGATCCGCTGTGTGGCGCCGGCGCGGCGAAGTTCCTCGGCCATCGGGATCAGATGGTAGTCATGCACCCAGACGAGGTCACTCGGGCTGAGCAGGGGCGCGAGGGCGTCGGCGAGCACGGCGTTCACCCGTCGATAGGCGGCCAAGTCCCGGCGGGTAAAGTTCATGAGGTCAAGGCGATAGTGGAATAAGGGCCACAGTGCCGCGTTGGAGAAGCCGCTATAGTAGCCGTCATGGTCCGCGCGGGTAAGATCGACGGTAGCGTACGTCACTCTCTCGGTCTCAAAAACGTTCGGCTCTGGTGTTGTTTCTCCAAGCTTGCCACTCCACCCGAACCATAAGCCTCCAGCCTGATGCAGAGCGTCGACGAGGCCGGTCACGAGCCCGCCGCTGCGCTGCGCAGCTTCTGCCGGCAAGGCGACACGGTTGGAGACGATGACCAAGCGGCTCAAGCGGGTTCCCTCCGCACTGTCAGGGTTGCGTCGACCCGAGCCGTCAAAAGATCTCGGCGAACACGGCAACGCAATGATCGGCGGTGACATCCGCCGGAGCCCACATCGGTCCTCGCGCGAAAATCCACAATTCCTTCTACCGGAACTGACGGTCCCGTCATCAGGCAATCTGGGCGGGCGTTACCTGTAAAACATATAGATCTTCCCGCAGTAAATATAGGATACTCTGCCGACGATCTGGATTGTTGGGCGCTGTCTAAAGCTGATCTTCGCCAGGATTTCGACGGCAGACGCCCCGGGTGTGCCTCTCGATCTCAGCCAGTGCGGCGTCGAGCGAGGCGTGCGGCCCTTGCTGTATGCCGGCCATAGTTTCCGATGCGTGGCCCTCCGGGTGGATCATGAACTGACGTGGAGCGCTTGCCGTGATGCGCCCCATCGAGCGGCCGAGCAGGTCCGTCAGCTGCCAAACCGTGCCTCCCTCTGCCGGTGTAACGATCACATCCATGGTGAACCTTGAGTCTGTACGCCGCGCGAACAAACCGTTGCAATAACCGATGGGCGAACTACCGAGTTCCCCGGCCGCGGCATTCTCGGTACTGGAAGGATTGGCGCTTCGGATCGCCCCGCGATCGAGCGAATGGCGCTTAATGCCGATATATGCGACTATATCGAATGGTCAAAAAGAAAGGTCGAAGGCCAACGTCGGGAGAAGAAATGGCAACCGCTCTCGACCGTTGGGACGAGGAAGGCGGAGCGCAGGAGTTGGCGTGGCCTTTACCCTATGAAGCCAGCGATTTGCGCGATGTGGAGCGCAGAGTCCTGGAATGTCTGGGTGCCGCCCTTGTCAGCGAATGGAATGATCTGCCTACTGACGTCCAGCGCAGGCTCTTCGAGCACGCGGCCTCGGGCAAATCGCACGACGCCACCGTGTTGAAGACGCGGATCGCCCGTTTCCTGCATGATCATAAAGGTGCTTCGGGTGGGCGCTAACACGACTTTGGCAGATTTGTTCACGCCTTGCTCTTCGCTGACCTGTGTTCTGCAGTACCCGTATCGCGGATCTGATGGCTGAAGAATGAGAGCGACGATGGCGGGACGCGCGGCTGGCAGGTTGGGCTGAGGTGGTGGCCGTCGTTTCATTTTTGCGCCCCGTCTTGGCAATGCGGAAGTACTGCAAGAAGGCGTAAGCAACCATCGTCATAAGAGCGTGACGATGAAGACCGTGCCAGAACCGTCCCATCGCGCCATGACGGTTGTAGCCAACCGCTGCAAGTCTATCTCGGCTGGTAGATTTGCGAGATAGCATTTCTTCTCTCCGAGTCGCGATGCTTGCCGATCGCCAACTCGCATTTTTTCACTTGGCATCAGCAAGCATTTCGTCCGCCGGCATCTATAACAAATCCGCGATGTGTATTGCCTTGTGTTTGGTGACTTCGCAGCCATCTCATGGTAAAGAGTTAGCTAATCTCGGCACAAAGAGCACTGTAAACGGATTGCTTCACTATCGCGCCGATGCAAAGCCGTTTCTGAAGGATAGCCGATCATGACCATGCGCTCCCGACGCGAAACGGTCACCTTCAAGCATCCCTTCCGGATCAAGGGCATCGACCGCCTCCTGCCTCCGGGTGCCTACGAGGTCATCACCGATGAGGAGATGATCGAAGGATTGTCGTTCGAGGCGTTTCGCCGGGTTGCCACTATGATCACTGTGCCGGCGGCGCCGCCGCGCACTTCAACGGTGGAGAGGATTTCCATCGACCCGGTCGATTTGGCTGACGCTCAGCGCATTGATGCCGACGCGCCTCGTGAGTGACGCGCCACTCGATCTCGACAAGCACCGCTGAATGGCTGCACAAGAAGCGACCGACGTCCGGCGCATTCTGGCGCACGTCGAGAACAACGCAATGCCCCTGCGCGATGGGAAGCTTTCTTAAATCTGATGATGCGGCGTCCAACGACTTTCGCACCACACAGCTGGCCTTCACCGGATCCTTAGCCGCCGCGGTCTTGGCAGCTATTTCGTGTTGCTCTGAGCAGAATATCGTTTCGGGACGGTCTTGTACGTCCCCTTGCGGCGGCTTATGTGCTGATGAGCACTCGCTGGCCACGACTGCCATTTCGTCCAAAGCAACAACAACAAGAAAACAGGAGGACAGCATGAAATTCCGTCCGCTTCACGACCGCGTTGTGGTCAAGCGCATTGAGGCCGAAGACAAAACCGCTGGTGGCATCATCATTCCGGACACTGCCAAGGAAAAACCTTCGCAGGGCGAGATCACGGCGGTTGGCCCAGGCGGCCGCGATGAATCCGGCAGGCTGATTCCGATCGATCTCAAGGTTGGCGACCGCGTCCTGTTCGGCAAGTGGTCAGGCACCGAGGTCAAGCTCGATGGTCAGGAACTACTGATCATGAAGGAAAGCGACATTATGGGCGTTCTCACCGAGCTGCCCGCCGCCAAGAAGAAGGTCGCATAGACGCCAGCCAATTTTCCTTATCCTGAGCCGTCCCTGCAGCCCGCGTCTCGAAGGACGAGGCCTGCAAATTCAAGTCCCGCCACTTAAGGGCTCGTCCAGTCGCACGGTCCTTAGGATCTGACCAGTTGAAAACGGAGATCATTATGTCGGCCAAAGAAGTTAAGTTCGGCGTCGACGCCCGCGACAGGATGTTGCGCGGTGTTGAAATTCTCAACAATGCGGTTAAGGTCACGCTCGGGCCCAAGGGCCGGAACGTCGTGCTCGACAAGTCGTTCGGCGCCCCCCGCATCACCAAAGACGGCGTCACTGTCGCCAAGGAGATCGAGCTTGAGGACAAGTTCGAGAACATGGGCGCGCAGATGGTGCGAGAAGTTGCCTCCAAATCGGCAGATGCAGCTGGCGATGGCACCACCACCGCGACCGTGCTCGCGGCTGCGATCGTCCGTGAAGGCGCGAAGGCGGTTGCCGCCGGTATGAACCCGATGGACCTGAAGCGCGGTATCGACCTCGCGGTGGAAGCCGTGGTCGCCGATCTCGTGAAGAACTCCAAGAAGGTCACCTCGAACGAGGAGATCGCCCAGGTCGGCACCATCTCGGCCAACGGCGATGCGGAGATCGGCAAGTTCCTCTCCGACGCCATGAAGAAGGTCGGCAACGAGGGCGTCATCACGGTTGAAGAAGCCAAGTCGCTCGAGACCGAACTCGAGGTCGTCGAAGGGATGCAATTCGACCGCGGCTACATCTCGCCGTACTTCGTCACCAACGCCGACAAAATGCGCGCCGAAATGGAAGACGCCTACGTCCTCATCCACGAAAAGAAGCTATCTCAGTTGAATGAACTGCTTCCGCTGCTGGAAGCCGTCGTCCAGAGTGGCAAGCCGCTTGTGATTATCGCGGAAGACGTCGAGGGCGAAGCGCTCGCGACCCTGGTCGTGAACCGCCTCCGCGGCGGTCTGAAGGTCGCGGCCGTGAAGGCTCCGGGCTTCGGCGATCGCCGCAAGGCCATGCTGCAGGACATCGCGATCCTGACCGGCGGCCAGGCGATCTCGGAAGATCTGGGCATCAAGCTCGAGAACGTCACGCTCAACATGCTCGGTCGCGCCAAGAAGGTGATGATCGACAAGGAGAACACCACCATCGTCAGCGGCGCCGGTAAGAAGGCCGACATAGAGGCGCGGGTGGCGCAGATCAAGGCGCAGATCGAGGAGACCTCCTCGGACTATGACCGTGAAAAGCTGCAGGAGCGTCTTGCCAAACTCGCGGGCGGCGTCGCGGTGATCCGCGTCGGCGGCGCGACCGAGGTCGAGGTGAAGGAGCGCAAGGATCGCGTTGATGACGCGATGCATGCGACCCGCGCGGCCGTCGAGGAAGGCATCCTGCCGGGCGGCGGCGTCGCCCTGCTGCGTGCTTCCGAGCATCTCAAGGGGCTGCGCACCAAGAACGATGACCAGAAGACCGGCGTCGAGATCGTGCGCAAGGCGCTGTCTGCGCCGGCCCGCCAGATCGCGATCAACGCTGGCGAGGACGGCTCCGTCATCGTCGGCAAGATCCTGGAGAAGGATCAGTATGGCTACGGCTTTGACTCCCAGTCCGGCGAGTACGGCAACCTGGTCACCAAGGGCATCATCGACCCGACCAAGGTCGTTCGTGTGGCGATTCAGAATGCGGCTTCTGTTGCGGCGCTCCTGATCACTACCGAAGCCATGGTGGCCGAATTGCCAAAGAAGAACGCCGGCGGTGGCGGCATACCTCAAGGTGGCGGCATGGGTGGTATGGATTTTTAAGTCCTACTCGTTCAGAGCTCAACAATAACGAAGGCCCGGCAGAGATGCTTGGGCCTTTTTTGCAGGAACCAGCAAAAAGCGGCCGCCGAGAAGCGTGATGAATTCTCGCCGTTTCACGGATTTCCGTGAGGACGCCTTGTGCAATATCTCAAAATCAGCACTTTGCATTGCAGCCGGGTGGCGGGTGAGAATTGTTACCAAACCAGTCAGGACGCACCCCACCGTTACTGGATTTTGGGAAGTGCATAGCTCCGCCCTGGTTGGCCGCCCCCGTGATTAGACCGAAGACCGCGATCATCTGGGACGCGGGGATCATGAGTAGCAGGCCGGCTACGATCGAGACACCCGGTGCAATAGCGACCACAGCGAGCAGCAGCATAATAGGGGCCGAAGGAGTGCTTGTGTAGGCGACCCATCAGCCAGCCCAGGGTAAAGCGATCTTGCCGGTGCCTCGTCGTGCAGCCGCTGCAGCAGGACCGAGGCAGGCACAAACACCCGTTCATCGGCGGGCATTGTCGGCTTCAGCTGGTCGGGGCTCGTTGGGACCCGGTACGCCGGGGACAGGATATTTTGGGAGGCGCCCGGTCGACACAGCCGACCCTGCGAGGGTCAGAGCCGACCCAGAACTAGCAATACGACGAGGATGACCAGGATGGTACCGATGACCCCCATCCCACCGTGGCCATAGCCGTAGCCGTAGCCGCCGAAGCGGCCGCTGAAGCCACCAAGCAGGAAGATGATGAGGAGGATGATGAGGATAAGTCCGATCGACATTGTCCGACCCTTTGGTGGGACCTTGTGGATATTGGGTCTCTTGGTCGTCGGAGTTGAGTGCGCGATCTTCAAGCTTCCGGCGACGACTGTCGGCGGCATCACTGGGCAAGTGCTGTGCTACTTCTTCTCGATTGAAATGCCACCCGGCGCGGCGGACGCGGAGCAGGAGGCAGTTTGAGCTTGAGAGAGGCAGCCTTGGCATTGTTTGGCTCGTGGTCGGCGGTGCCCGTGGCGTTGCCGGGACGAGTGAGTCGCTTCGGGATTGCTGGTCGAGCCGATAGACCAGCCCCGCGCTCGCGCCTTTAGCTCCCTGGCGCAAGTTTTGTCTGTCTTCCGATTCGCCGACTCCTGCAAAAGTCCGCAGGAGGGGCCGATGCAGTTGACCGGATCACAAGGGCGCAGCCGCGCCATCGCGCTCCAGTGCGCTCGAGCGCGCGTTGAGTGGGCATGGTCTGTGACAGAGGTTGCCACGCCCAAACAGCGTCGCTCGTGCGCTCAATACGGGGCGTAGTATTGGCGGCGATAGGGATACGGGCCGCCGTAGTAGCCTGGCGCATAGTAGTCCGGCCCGTAATAGCTACCACCGTAGGCTCCATAAGCGGCGGCTCCAGCCGCGGCACCCAGGATGCCAAGGCCAATTGCGGCCCCCGGAGCGCCGTAGTAGCCGCGACCGCGGTAGTGGCGTCGGTAGTAGATTTCTGTCACCCCGGACGAAGAAGCCGCTTGTGTCAGAAGAGTCGTGCTCGGCGAGATCGGAGCTGCCCCCGAAGGCAGCACCGAGGCGAGCGTCGCCGCACCGAAGAGTGCGACCGCAATCGCGTATTTCATTGTCTGCTGGTTCATGGTCGTATCCTCTCGAATTTGGAGCATCTCAAGCGGCAAGTCGATTGCGTGCCGCTGGCCGATAAAGAACCTCGACCCAGGGCGCTCGAGGCGCTGGTGGGGGCGGATCCGAGGATTCGTGGTTCTAGCGAACTCGCAGAGCCGCCTTTGTACTCGCGCCGCGACTTAACCGATTACTTGGCGCAAGTTTTGTCCGCCTTCAAAGCCGCTTCTGCCGAGGCCTTTGTCGTGTGAGCGGCGCCGACAACCTTCATGCTGCCGCCGGCAGCAGGCTGGCTCTCGACGATCTGACACTTCATGGTCGCAGTATCCTGAGCCAGGTAGAACGAGGAGGGCGATTGGCCAACGGTTTTGCCAGTCTCCGCCGCGAATGACGGAGAAGCGAATGCGAGAACAGAGACTGTCGCTAATAGAATTCTTTTCATAGTATCCACCAATTCTTATGCGTCCGGAATCGGACAAAGAATGAACAGGGCAAGCCGACAAGAGTTCCAGCTATCGCCGATTTGTTTGTTTCGTGTGGATTGACGTGGGTCAGCGACAGCCCTGAAAGTCTGTCGACAGGTTATGCCAATCGCCCAATTCCATTCTGCCTAGCGGCGATCCTTCAGCGGGTGTTGCCGTTAGCGGGAATCATTTGGCTATAGCTGCGCTCCTCGCAAACATTCTCTCAATCATCGATGGATGCCTAGAGCAGGGCGGTGAGAAGTATTGTGCCGCAACGCGGCGCGAGCTTATGGTCAAAATTGCTCATTCAAGAAAATTTAACGAAAGGGATTTTGCCATCAGATTAGGACGGCGATCACTGATCGCAATGTCACTCTTTGGCCCAAGCCCACTGACGAGTAGGCGCAACAGGCGATGCCCATCATGAGCGGGCGCCTGAAGTCCCTTCTAGAAAACGTGAGGGCCTTGAAGCTGAACGACTGATCAGAAGGGTTGCCGAAGGTCCAATGCGTCGATCTATGATGTGACAAGAACTTCTACGGACATCCCGGCGAAGGCGCCGATGCTGCCGACGAAGCTGCCGGACACTGGAATCGTCTGCCGGACGTCGCGCGCGACCGCGACTGGGATCAGATTGAGGCCGCCGAGGCTGCGATTCGTCGGGTCGAAAGTGATCCAGCCGGCGCCCGGTACGAAGACCTCGGCCCACGCATGGGTTGATCCCGCATTGCTCGATCCGACGCTCTGTTGCTCTGGATTGTAAAGATAGCCGGAGACGATCCTGGCTCCGAACCCGAGCATGCGTCCTGCTTCGGTAAACAGCACCGCGAAATCGCGGCATGACCCCCAGCCACGATTTAACGTTTCTACCGGCGTTTGGGTACCCTCATCCTCACGGCTCTGGTACCGGACAGCTTCCGAAACGCCGACGCTCAGGTCCTTTAGCAGCGACAGCGTATCAGTCCGACTTCCTCGAACGAACATTTGTGCCCAACTTCGTAGGACCCCCGCCGTGTCCGAGAACTGGGGGAGAGCCAGGGCGCCGAGATCGGTCCAATCGTCATCAGAATAGCGGAATGGGTAAGACATAGCCGAGACAGCGATATCGAACACCGGCCATGCAACCGCGTCGAGCTGAAGCTCCGCGACGCTGGCGATCACCAGGTTGGAGGCTGTCATCTGAAACGTGGCCGTCGCGATTGCATCGCCAACCACATCGAGCGCCCAGGTCAAGGCCGCATGCGGCGTCACCGTGACGTTGCTCGAAATCAAACGAAGCTCGCGGCTTTCGCGCGGACGAAGCATCAAGCGGTGCGGCAACAGGTGCACGTGTTCGTTGAATCGATAGGTCGTCGTGTGAAGAACCTTCAGCGTAATCAACGCAAGCTCCAATCCGCGGCAGCGTCTGACAGGCCCTTATCCGGTGGTCCCCTCGGGGGGTATGGCCGAGTTGAACGTGCCCATGCAAATGTCAATCCAGACGACCGAAACCCGGGCGGATTTGCGGACGAGGCACCGAGCAAGAACGTTGCGATTCATTCATACGGTCATGTTGACGGGTGTCGAAGTGCAAGCACAACATCAGTTTCGCGGTGCGACAGGATCCGACAAGTGTGACGCGGCCGCTGGTCGGAGGGCCGCAAACGATGGACAGCGTCGTGTCGGCGTGACGACCCTGGATAGTGAGGCGACTAGGAGGGATCGAACCATGAAGAACCGGCCACCGCTTCCGCAACATTTGAGTCGCCATAGGTATCACGCGCTGCTGGTCCGGCTGCAAATCGAGCTCGTCAAGCTGCAGCGCAGCGTGATTGAGCGCGGCCAGCGAATCCTTCTCATCGTCGAAGGTCGCGACGCCGCCGGCAAGGATGGCACGATCAAGTCGATTGTCGAACATCTAAGCCCGCGTGATACCCGCATCGTAGCGCTGGGGCCGCCGAGCAATCGGGAGCGGTGTTCATGGTACTTCCAGCGTCGCGTTTCGCACTTGCCCGCGGCAGGAGAGATCGTGCTGTTCAATCGCAGTTTGGTACAACCATGCTGGAGTTGAGCGTGTCATGAACTTTTGCACCAAGAAGGAAACCGAGGAATTCCTCGAGACCGTGCCGGGTTTCGAAGCAATGATTGAGCGTTCGGGTATTACCCTGCTCAAGTACTATCTTGATATTTCGAAACAGGAGCAGAAGCGACGGCTCGCCGACCGCCAAAGGGATCCCCTGAAGCAGGGAAGCTGAGCCCCATCGATGCCAAGGCGCGAAGCTTTGGAAGGCCTATTCCGAAGCCCGGGACAAGATGCTGGAACGGACGCACACCGTCACCTCGCCCTGGACCGTGGTCCGGGCCGGCGACAAGGAACATGCGCGACTTAATATCATTCGCGATGTTCTGTGGCGGCTGCACTATCCCGGAAAGCACCGTCGTCTCCACAGGCCCGATCCGGCGGTCGTTTTTCCTTACGATAAAGCCTGTTATGAGCGCGGCCTGATCGAGGCTTAGGTGGCTTACCTTGATGCCTCAGTTTGCATCGAGCGAAATTGTGTAGCCTGCATTTTCGAGAGCGGCGAGGACGGCTGTTGCGATAGTCTTGCATTCGTTGGGCTCTTTGTAAGTTTTCGGCCACGCCGTCCCGTTTCCCGCGTCCGGAAAATCAACGAAAGCTGATTGGATAGCGCGTTCGATGATCCTTTGGAGCTTCTCATCCCGTATCATTGCCTCGTCTCCCGCTTCTCGACGATCGTCACAATATCATCATTTTACCTAGAGCCGCTGCGGTACGCTGCCAATGCGCTGGAGTGCACAATATCCTGTTTGAAGGAGTAAAACGTATTCTCGTTCCTCCGACGATCAGCGCAGGCGAGCGTAGCCCTCACCGATTTGCGACGCTCAAGCCGGGCCTCTTTGCGGCTGGCGACGTGGGGGACGGCGTCTATCGGCAAGCTGTCACGCCGGTCTCGGCTGCATGACGGCACTTGAGGCCACTCGCTTTCTCTTGGCCCAATGTCCTTCCAGCCGGCGCGCTTGTCCTATTGAAGATAGGCTCAACCCTTAAGCGGCAGGTCGAGCAATGTATGGCTGTAATTTCAATTACATTCGAGTTCGCAGTTTTGTTCTGAGTGGCGCGCCATTCAGAACAGTCCAACGAACTCTGACTCAGTACGTCTTCAGCATTGTGAGCTCGCCGGCATCGGCTCGGTTTTTGGCGGCGAGCAAGATCTCCCTCATCTGCTTGATCACCTGCGGTTCTAGGGCTTCGATCTTCGCCGCGATCTGCGGATCAAGAATGCCTTTGCGGCCATACCGCCCTCGAACGTCGCTGGCATGTCCGAGAATGCGGTCGCGCGTGCGTTGTGCGATCGCATCATTGTCGAGCCAATCGGCCATGAGGTGCCGCGTCGAATAGAGGGTAAGGTCCGCGCGATCGAGTTTCAGTTTCGTCTTCACGTACTGCCATGCCTTGCTCAGCGGCTGCGACCAGCGGATCGTACCGTCTTTGCGAGTATAGGCGTCCCATTCCGGGAAGAGCCGTTCCTCTTGCTTGTCCATCAGATCCTGCATTCGATCCAGCAGCCCCAACTCGATGAGAAGCGGATGGATCGGAATGACCCGCCCGGCAGCGTTCGTCTTCAGATTGCGCAGATCCTTCACCGCGACGCGGCCATGGCGAGCATCGAACGGGCGCAAGTCGAAATAGTAGAACTCGCCATCGGTTCGGATATCGGCGCATTTGAGCTGGCCGACCTCGCCGGGCCTCATGCCGGTGAGGATGCAGATCAAGAAACCCCAGTAGATGTGCGATTGCACGAAGTACCGGCCGGGCTGCCAGACGTGCACGCGATTCTTGCAGCCGGTGAAGAGCGGCAGGCGCAACAGCGTCAGCAGCTCGTCATCGTCGAAGGCATCGCGCGGCAGCGGCGCCAAATTTTCGGGATCGATGCACACGAACTTGGGACGCGGTCCGCAGTAATGCTTTTCCGCGATGGCGAAGTCGACGAACTTATAGAGCCCGGCCCAGTACCGGCTCTTGATGGTGGTGGTCGTCACGCGCTCGAGCTGCGACCACTTCGTCTCTTCCGCATATTTGTAGCGCTGGAAAAGCGTCTTCGCGAACCGGCGTGGAATGTTATCGCGATTGGGGATATCCGGCAGCGCCTCGTCGAGTTGCTTCCATTTGGCATCGGTCAGTTCATCCATCCGCGGGTTGTCCAGGAAATCGATGGCGAACTGGATGACGGGTTCAGCTTCTCCGCGGCCCTTCGCGGTGTGTTTCCGCTTGCGGTCCAGCGGTTTGAGAAATTCCGCGAGCACGTCGGACATCCGGCAGGAATTGTCTTCGGCGGCCTCCCCGGTGGGGGCACATACCGCGGGCTCGGAGACCGGCGAGATCGAGCCCACCTTCTGCGCCGGAAGCAACGGAAGCCTTTGGGCGACTGCGTCCTGCACGAGGCGATCGATCATCGCGATGGGATCGAACGGTTGTGCGACCGCCGGGGCGGCGGGCGCCGTCCAGCCTTCCTTGACCGCCTCGGCCGCGTCATGCCGGCCGTTTTCATAGGCACGCCGAACGTTTAGGCGGGCGATCTCGCTTTCGGCCGCCTTGTTCTGGTTGACGAAGTCGACCCAGGTGCTCGGCATCCGAGGGAAACGCTGCGGGTAGGCATAGCCGCGGTCCTGCGCCCGGCCGAGATAGCGCCTGACCTCATGTTCGAACGCGCAGCGCTCGGCCAGCAGCCGCTCGTTCGCCGGCACGCCATGCTCGACATAGGCGTGCAGCCGCGCGTCGAGGATGGTCCCCAACGCCTCCAGGTCGGGAGCCGCGATCAGTTCCTGCACCCATCCGAGATTGTCCATCAGCCGCCGCCTAGCCTCATCAAAATTCCCGGTCCTGAGGCTGACACGAAGGAGGGGGAGCCCAAAGAGCTGAGCGGCCTGTTTCCCCAGCCGAATCTGCAGGAAATAGCGTCCATCGCCGCGCCGGGCGAGGTAGGAAGGACGAGCCACGCGCAGGCCTTTCCGGGGGGCGGGCCGGGTGAGACATCCCCGTGGGATGTAACACCATCAAATCCGCTACCACATTCCGGCCAACGTGCTGGAAAAGCTCAGGATTTCGCTTCGATTTTAGACCTGGTAGCGCGTCCCTCCCCCGCTACCATCTTTCCCCACACTCCTTTGACGCGGTTCGGATAGGCCTTTTCGCCCAGCAGGGCGTTTAGCCGGCCTGCGATCTCCACTGTTACGCCGCCCGGCCGCTCTGGATCGCGGAAAACGGTGACGGTCTCGACGAGGTCCCTGATAGCTTCGGCGGCCTCTCCGTCGCCCGCGCTGATACCCTTCGCTAGCGCTTCCTCAAGACGGCCGAGTTGTTCCTCATACCGCTTCAGAATAGCCGGATGCAGCGCAACTTCCTTTGCGGCCGGCGGTGCATTCTGCAGCTCCTCGGAGATGCGCTTTCGTTCGGCACCCAAGGCCGTCGATCTTGGGCCAAGAATGGATGGGTCTCCGAGTCCCTTTGCGATCGCATCAACCAGTCGGTCGATCTCCCTGTTCAGTTTTCCGAGCTGCTGCTCAAGACCTTGTCTCTTCGCAACTGACGCCGATGCGAGACGTTTCCTTTCCTCGAGGTATGTGCGCACGTACTCGGAAATGACTTTCGGCGCGCGCAACTCGGCCTTCAGGCCACTGAGAACTGCACTCTCGATCCTGTCCAAATAGAAGGTCTTGGCGTCGGGGCACGTTCCGCTCTCCGTGTCGGCCGAGCAGCGAATGCGGACGCGCCCCGATTTGTCCCGTCCATTGGTTGCCATGCCGGAGCCACATGAACCGCAGCGGATCAGGCCAGATAGCATCCGACGGGGCCGACGTTGACGACTAGGATGGGTACGACCACGTTCCTCTTTGCGCTTCTGAGCCGCTGTGAACAGTTCCGAACTGATGATTGCAAGATGCGGCACTTCAGCGATCTGCCAGTCACTTTTCGGATTGGGGCGTGACAGGCGCTTTCCAGAATCGGGATCTTTCACCATCCTGACCTTGTTCCAGACGAGGCGTCCTACGTAGAGCTCGTTCTGCAGAATGCCGGCACCCCTTTCTAGGTTGCCATTGATGGTTGAAGCATTCCACGCGCGCCCACGTGGGGGTGATACTCTCTCCTTGTTGAGGTCGTGCGCGATTTCGCGAGGCGTCCGACCGTCGACGTATTCCTGAAAGATGCGCCGGATCACTTGTGCCTCGGCCTCGACGACGACCCGCTCGCCGCTTCTGCCGGCGATCGCCGCGTACCCGTACGTCGAGCCACCTCCAGCCAAGCCTTGCTTGATCCGCCCAGCCTGGCCACGACGCACCTTGTGAGCGTTATCCTCGCGATAGAGCTGTCCGACCAGGCCGCGAAGACCGACCAGTACAGTATTGACCACGCCTTCGTGCACCGCCCGGATCTCGATACCGAGAAAAGATAGCCGCTTATGGATGCCCGCGAGATCTTCCATGTCGCGGGAGAGACGATCAAGTGCTTCGACGACAACAACATCAAAGGACTTCTCTCTTGCATCGTCCAGCAGCTGCCGCAAGCCGTCGCGCCCCATCAACGAGCCGCCGGAGCGGGCTCGGTCTTCATAGGTGCGGATGACGCTCAATCCATCGCGACCAGCATAGGTCTGACAGAGCGAAAGCTGATCCTCAATCGATCGTTCGTTCTGAAGGTCTGTCGAGAATCGGGCATAGATCGCCGCTCTCCTTTTTGCTTCTTCGATTGGCTTGTTCTCTCTCATGATCTTCCCTTGCAGCCAGACGAGCGAGTACGCGTGCAAGCCGCAAGATCGCCTCGGCTGGACTCGGCTGCAAGGGTAATTTCTGACAGGTATCCCGCACGATCGTGCCTCTAGATCGCCGCGCGACCTAACGAAGTGCGCGCACCGGTGCTCGCGCCTATTGATAAAGTGTCGGTGGCAGCGGCCATTCTCGATGTGTTCCTTAGACACTTGCAGAAGAAGTCTTCAGAGGTCCGCCATGCGATTGGACGTCGTTGCAAAGCGAATCCACATAAGGTCCGGTTCGACTACGTATTTGTTGATCACCATGAGACGCGCGATCCTTGACTCTTTCAACTGCGGGCCAAGCAAGGTTGCGGTATCTTGCGCCCAGACGGGGATGCATGCGCCATCTCGGTATGGCCGATGACGGTTTGGTCAAGCCGATCATCTTCGCGTTACCTCATCGCTTGCTGCTCGACGTGTCTTTGCCTCACCAGGACGTGCTCAGCGTAGTCCGCCGATTTCCACGTCCTGGGTCTTTGGTCTGAAGTGCAGATCGGCGTCGGCGAGCTTCCCGTCTGCCGGTGTGGATCGCCCATGGCGAAGGTGCTCCGCTGCCGAGAGCGCCCCGGATGGGGATGTTACCTTTCCTGCAAGGCCTGCGCTTCGCTTTCGCGATGAGACGATTCCCTGCTTATGGCTTGACGACCTATGGCAGCCGTCCCGCCGTCCGAAACCCTCGCACGCTTCTTTTTTCCCCGCCGGCAAGCCGGCTCCTCGCGACCGCTTCGCTGCAAAAAAGACACTAGCTCGGGTGCGCCGCTGCGCTTCGCCCCAAAGGTTCGGCAGCGCTCCGGCCGCCATGACGGTCTCGCCATCGCAGGGGATCGGCCCAGCGGCAACGAAGGAGACAGACCATGACTGCAATCGGATTCGTCACCCGTACGGACAACGGCGGCTTCAGGGGCGAGCTCAAGACCTTGTCCATCCGCGCCCACATCGACATCGTCCCCAACAGCGGCAAGTCGACCGAGGCTCAGCCGGATTTCCGCATCATCGCGCAGGGAGTCGAGATCGGAGCCGGCTGGATCCGGCGCGGCGAAAGCAGCGGCAAGGACTGCGTCAGCCTGTCACTCGCAGCACCTGAACTTGGGTCTCGCAAGCTCTACGCCAACCTTGGCCGAGCCGTCGGCCTGGGCGATGACAACGGCTTCTTCCTGATCTGGAATCCTGGAGACTAGCCCAGGATTTTGGGCTCCCGCGCGAAGCGCGGGAGCCTTTTCTCTAAGCTCCAGGCAGACGCCTATCGACTGTCATTGCCGGTAGCTCGGATGACTTGTTCCTGCCTGATGACGCGCTCTGCGCGCGGGTGCTGCGCAGAGCATCGGTGGCAAGCCGGCCACGAGCCCGCGCAAGGCTGCAAGCGGTCAAAAGGAGATGCTCATGCCGATGGCCCGCAAGCAACCTGCAAAGGAGGCTGCGGCAAAGAATCCCGCAGCCAGGCCGCGGCGGAAGTCAGCTTGGGTTGTCCTGCCGATGGCGATTCACATCCGCCAGTCGCTCTGATCAGGTCGTAACGCGCCGTCGTTCGAGGTTTGGAGCCAAATAGGGGGCCGCGTCCTGTTCGCTACATGTTGCACGCTCGCAGTGATGGTTGGCGGAAGCCGAAAAATTTGCAGCCCGCGCGGGTTAAGAAGAAGCGCTTCCCAACAAATCAATGACTCGAAGAAAAAAGCGCGCGGTGAGGTCCAGTTTCGTCGAACTAGGTCATCGTGACGGCTGCGATCCCTCGCGCAAACAGATGAGGATCACGCGCGCAATATATCGCTATTATGTAATGTGTCGCTCGCCGGAGGCACTCGCCCGCGGTCCCCGCCGTCATTGCATGCCGGCGTCGCTGTCACTGTCCCGCGTTCGGGTGCCTTGTTAACCGGTCTCGCGACTGCAGTCGCCTCGGTGCCCGCGAGCATTGCATGCCCGCGTCGCTATCACTGCCCAGTCGGCGGCTGCCTCTTTGATCTTGTCACTCTTGGCTTGATTTCACTTCTTCCGGGTTGCTCAGCGCTCTCATCGTCGAGAGCTACGGGGCTCCGCCCCGCGCGCGCGCCAGGGTAGCGCGCCGGCTATGCCGGCGCCGCCCCGAGCGGTCTCCCCGGTCTTCCGCGCTTCGCTCATTTGCCGACCTTGGACGAATTGGGACGCGCTTGTGCAGACCCGCTTCTCGCGAAGCGGCCCTCATCGGGCGGGAGATACCCCTCCGCTCGGGGCGCCCTGGCACTTGCTACCCCCGGCCTCGCCGACGGGCAGGGGCGCAGGCGCGGAGTGCGCCATGCACCCATGGAAGCAAAAGGAAGAATGATCATGTTGGCCAAATCAGTTGAAATCATTCCCGTGAGCGGGACGGAGGTTCTCATTCCGCTCAACAAGCTCAAGAAGTCCCCGAACAATGCGCGCAGGACGCCGCACAGCGAGGCGGCGATCGAGGCTTATGCGGCGAGCATCGCCGCCAAGGGCATCCTGCAAAATCTGGTGGTCGAGCCCGAGTTTGACGGAGAGGGAACGGCCACCGGGTTCTATTTCGTGACCATCGGCGAGGGCAGGCGGCTGGCCCAGTTGCTGCGGGTGCAGCGCAAGGAGATCAAGAAGGGCGAGCCGATCCGCTGCATCGTCGATACCGCGAACGACCCCCACGAAATCAGCCTGGACGAGAACGTTACCCGGGAAAGCATGCATCCGGCCGACCAGTTCGAGGCGTTCCGGAAGCTCGCGGACGAGAGCGGGCTTGGCGCGGAGGAGATCGCGGCCCGCTTCGGCGTCACGGCCCATGTTGTGCGGCAACGCCTGCGGCTCGGCGCTGTTTCGCCCAAATTGGTGCAGCTCTATCGCGAGGGCGATCTGACGCTTGAGCAGCTGATGGCCTTTGCCATCACGGACGATCATGCCCGGCAGGAAGCCGTCTATGAGCGCCTGCCCTTCGACCCGGATGCCAGCACCATCCGTCGCCTGCTCACCGAAACCCATGTCGCCGCCACGGATCGCCGCGCGCGTTTTGTTGGGCTCGAGGCCTACACGGAGGCGGGCGGCACGGTGCTGCGCGACCTCTTCACCGAGGATCGCGGCGGTTATCTGGAAGACGTCTCGCTGCTCGATCTCTTGGTGACGGCAAGGCTCGGCCGCGAGGCAGACAGCTTGCGGGCGGCCGAGGGATGGCGGTGGACGGAAGCCCATCTCGACTTCCCGCATGCCCACGGCATGCGCCGCGTCTACGCGCATCCGGTTGAGCTTCCGGCCGAGGATCAGGCCGCCCTTCAGGCGGTTCAGACCGAATTCGACCGGCTGACCGGGCAGCATCAGACGGCCGAGGAACTGCCCGACGACGTGGACGCGCGGTTCGGCGAACTGGAGGCCGAGATCGAGCGACTGGAAGCAAAACGGCAGGCCTACGATCCCGACGACGTCGGGCGCGGCGGCGCGTTTGTGATCCTCAATCACGATGGCACCGTGCGGGTCGAGCGGGGTTTCATCCGCCCGGAGGACGAGAAGCCCGAGGCCGCAACCGGCCCGGAAAGCGATGCCGAGGCGGGGGACGAGGGGGACCGGGAAGGCGAGGAAGCCGCTCCGGATGGCGAGGACGACGAGGGCGCGAGCGACGAGGAGGACGGGGACCAGAAGCTGTCCGATGCTCTCGTTCGCGACCTGACCGCGCACCGAACCTTGGGGCTGCGGCTCAATCTGAGTGAGCAGCCGGACGTCGCCATTGTGGCGATTACCCATGCACTCGCCGCCCAGATTTTCTATGTCGGCGCGGCCGCGCATGTGGCCGGCATCCAGCCGGTGAAGACCGATCTGGCTGCGCATGCGGACGGGATCGAGGACACGCCGGCCGGGAAAGCTTGGTCGGACCGACATGCCAATTGGGCGCGGCAGATGCCCAAAGACGTCGCCGCACTGTGGGAATTCGTGGCCGAGCTCGACCACGACAGCCGCATGGCGCTGTTCGCGCATTGCGTCTCCCTGACGGTCAATGCGGTCAAATTGCCGTTTGACCGGAGGCCGCAGGCGCTGGCGGCGGCCCGCCGTCTGGCCGAGGCCGTGGCACTCGACATGACCTCCTATTGGCGGCCGACGGTGCGCAGTTATCTTGGCCGTGTCACCAAGGCGAACATCCTGGCGGCGGTCCGCGAAGGCCTCAGTGAGGAGGCTGCCGAGCGCATGTCGGCGATGAAGAAGGCCGACATGGCGCAAGCCGCCGAGCAGCTGTTGGCGGCAACTGACTGGCTGCCGTCGCTGCTGCGGACGGCCGCGCCGCAGGGGCAAGCGGGTCTCCAAAGCGAGGCGCAGGACCGCGAACCGCATTCGCAAGCCGCTGAGTGAAACCCTCGCCGGGGCCGCATGGGCGGCCCCGGCGGGCTCCAAAATTGCGGCCGCGCACCTGACGGTGCGCGGCCGATTCCAAGATGCAAAGTGGCGATTTCCCACGCAAGGCTCGCTCCGTTCGGGGGCACGATCCGTCCGATCCGCGCCGATTGCTGCAGCCAGATTGGCCGTAACCGCGCCTCCTTCGACCTTCACCAACGAGACGTAGATCGAAGCCGGGAAGCTCGGATCGCGTCTTGACCGCGCTTGTCGAGAGTGCATTCGGGCGGCCAATTCTAGCGATGCCGGCGGTTCCTTGCGCGAACATGCGGCTGGGTTGCCCGTGTTGGTCCGGCTGCGTCTTCACCGCGATTGATGCGCGGACATCGGCCTGTTCTCGACCGGTCCAACCGTTTTCTGGTGCTGCGCAGGTGGCGGTTGCGATGGTCATCTCCGTCAGTTCGGTGATGGGCTCGCGTCCATCGCAGTCACGATTGGCTGATCAAGCCCGGGGGACGGCAAGGGCCTCGATCGCCTTCCCGCAACGGCTGCGCCTGCTTTTTTCCCCTGCCGCGAAGCGGCGGCATTCCTCGCGAAGCACAAAAAAGCAGGCTTGTCGCCGTCCTCCGCTGGCGCTGCGGGCCTTATGGCTGCGGGCCCATCGCTCCCCGGGCCAGGGATCGCCATCGAGGCTGCGATGGACGCGGCCCGAGCAAAACAGACGGAGATCATCATGGCGACCATCGGCACTTTCACCGCTTCCGACACCGGCTACACCGGCTCGATCAAGACGCTGACGCTCAACATCAAGGCCAAGCTCGTCGCATCCGAGAAGGACAACGACAAGGCTCCCGACTACCGGATCTTCGCAGGTAGCACCGAGTTCGGCGCCGCCTGGAAGAAGACCGCCCGCGACAGCGATCGCGAATATCTCTCGGTCAAACTCGACGATCCAAGCTTCCCGGCTCCGATCTACGCCTCGTTGGTCAAGGTCGAAGGCGAGGAGGGCTTCAGCCTGATCTGGTCGCGCCGCAACGGCGACTGACCCTGACGGATCATCGGCCCCGCCTCCTCGGAGGCGGGGCGTTTTTTGCGTCGCCCCACCTTGGGAAGAGCAGGGCAGTACTCTCACGTTCAGAAGAGGGCTTCGCCGCGGGCCAAAATGCGATCGATCGGACGGATTTTGGGGCGGTTTTTTGGGCTGAGCGAACGGAATTGTGCAGCACATCTGCTTCGATTTTCGATCTGGCGGAGGTGCTATTTCGCCTGTTTTACAAGTCGCAATGACGCGTCCGCTGTGGCCTCTAGAGCTCGAATTGCCCTTCGTTTCTTGAACGAAAGTCCTCAAATTCATGCGTTGAGAATCAAGCGCGCCGTAAATCGACTTGGCGATTTGAGCAAAGCCAGGCCAACCAGGCATGAGGACGGAGCAGGGTAGGGCGTAGTGCCGCCCGTAATCGGTCTGCGCCCGAACTTGTGGCTGCTGACGTGGTCCGCGCGCCGAATATCCCCCACAATTCTCCGCCTCAGCTACGCGGGAGGCGTGCGATGGAATGGTTCTGTGGACTGGATGTCGGGATGGACGAGAGCGCGATTTGCGTGGTCGACGACAAGGGCGCGGTGGCGCTGCAGACGACGGTCGTGACCGATCCGGACGCGATCAAAACGGCGCTCAAACCGTATCTCGCCAGGCTGCGGCGGCTCGGCCACGAGGCCGGGGCGTTGTCGCCCTGGCTGCATCCTGAGTTGCTCAAACTGGGCTTGCCGGCGGTCTGTCTGGAGACGTTGCACGTCCGCGCGGCGCTGAACGCGCAGCGCAACAAGACCGACAAAACCGACGCGCTCGGCATCGCCCACATCATGCGCACCGGCTGGTTCCGCAAGGCTCATATCAAGAGCGAAGCCTGCTACCGGCTGCGGCTGCTATTGACCCACCGGCGCAATCTGAAGCGCAAGTTTTTGGACCTCGAGAACGCGGTCCGGCACTCGCTGAAGGCGTTCGGCATCCGCCTGAACCGGGTCGGGCGGGGCGGTTTTGCGCAAGCCGTGCGGTGAAGCTGGTCGCCGGCCACGCGCTGTGCCGCCGCTTCATGCAGATTCCGGGCGTCGGTCCGATCGCGGCACTGAGCTTCATGACCGCAATTGACGGTCCTTCCCGGTTCAGGCGCTCGCGCGACGTCGCCGCCTATTTTTGGCCTGACCTCGCGGCGCTGGCAGTCGGGCACCTCGATCGACGTGCAGGGCCGCATCAGGAAGGCCGGCGACGCCGACGTGCGCCGCGCGCTGTACGAGGCGGCGAGCGCGCTGCTGACCCGCTACAAGAAGAAAGACAAGGTCAAAAGCTGGGGTCTGGCGCTCGCCAAACACGCCTCACACCGCAAGGCGATCGTTGCAGTGGCGCGCAAACTCGCCGTGATCATGCATGCGATGTGGGTCGACGGCACGTTTTATTGCGGCGATCCTGACGCCTCGCAGGCCGATCTGCAGGCGCGTGCGGCCGCCAAGGAACGCAAGCTGTTGAGGGCTCACGCATGACGCCCGCGGGTGGATTTTTGGGAGGTCGTTGACACGCTGAACGCAGACATTTGACCATGGAGCTCCGCCACGGCGGACGAGACCTGGTGCAGATCCACGACGACGGAACGCACGTTATCTTGCTTGTGGCCAAGCTCCTTACGGTGCGATTGGACCACGCGGGAGTGCCTGTGATGTGGCTCCGTCCAACCGATGGAAAGATGCGCCGCGACGGCTTCCGCGCTGCCTTGCTGCAGCGAAACTACGCCGCCGATGAGCGCGCAAGAGTGCACGGCGCACCCGGACTCTCGCCTCAAATTAAGCTGCGTGGCGTCGATGCGAAGGTCTTGTCACAGCAGAGAGAGGAAGCCAGAATGGGTGAGATGAAGCGCGACAGACGACCGAGTAGGCGTCCGGAGCTTGCACCAGACCTCATCCCTTGACAGGATTCTCTTCTTTCCAGGTCCACGGCAGCAACTCGTCGAGGCGGTTGACGGGATATCCATCGACCATTCGCGTGAGCACGTCGCGAAGGTATTCGTAGGGTTCGACGCCGTTCAGCTTGCAGGTTTCGATCAGCGAACAGAGCACAGCCCAGCGCGTCCCACCGCCGTCGCTCCCGGCAAAAAGGTGGTTCTTGCGCCCGAGCGCGACAGGGCGGATCGCGCGCTCAACAGGGTTCGTATCGAGCTCAACGCGGCCGTCATGCAGGAAGCGTGTCAGGCCATCCCAACGCGAGAGCGCGTAACGCATCGCCTCAGCAAGCTTGGCGCGGCCGGGTAGCAAGGGCAGCTGCGCCTCCAGCCAAAGCCGGAAGTTATCGACGTGCGACCTCGATAATGAGCGCCGTGCGGCTAGCCGATGCGCCGGCGATTGACCGCGGATTCTGGCCTCGACGGCATAGATTTCGCCGATCCGGCGCAGGGCTTCCAACGCCAAAGGCGCGCCGTCGGCCTCGGCAATTTCGTAAAACTTGCGCCTGGTATGGGCCCAGCAGGCGGCAAGAATGATGTCGCCATTGCTGGTCAGCCGCTCGAAGCCGGCATAGCCATCGACGTGCAGAACGCCCTTAAAGCGCTCGAGATGCGAGGCCGGACGCTCGGCCTTTCGATCCGGCGCATACAAGTAAACTGCTGCCGGCGGCGCCGGTCCGCCCCATCCGTGTTGATCGCGGGCATAGACCCATAATCGCCCGGTTTTGGTCCGTCCTCGGCCTGGATCCAGCACCGGGATCGGGGTGTCGTCGGCAAAAAGATGGTCGGAGGCGAACACGTTTTTGCACAGCCGTTCGTGCAAACTCTCAATCCACCAGCAGGCTCCGCCGACCCAGCCAGCCAGGGTCGAGCGCTCCAGTTCGACGCCGTGCCGCGCAAAGATCTGTGCCTGGCGATAAAGCGGCGTGTGGTCGCAATACTTGCTGACCAGCACCTGGGCGAGCAGGGCGGGCGTGGCCAATCCACCGGCGATCGGCCGCTCCGGAGCAGGGGCCTGGGTGACGGTTCCACACGCGCGGCAAGCAAATTTCGGACGGCGGATACGCACGACACGCAGCTGAGCCGGCACCCAGTCCAGCATCTCGCTGACGCTCTCGCCGATGGCATGCAAGGCCCCGCCGCAGCCTGCGCAAGCCTCGTTCCCGGCGCCGAGAACGACCTCTTCGCGCGGCAGATGATCGGGCAGCGACTTGCGTTTCGGCGGTCCATCCGGAGACGGCGCGAGTGGTGCGATCGGGTCCGGATCGGTCTCGGCAACCGCAAGATCGGTGTCGAGATCTTCAAGTCCGAGCGCGAACTGGTCGGTGTCGAGACGCTCGGAGCGACGCCCGTACTGCGCGCGCTGAAGCTGTTTGATGATCAGACGGAGGCGCTCGATCTCACTGTTTCGATGCTCGATGAGCGAGGCGATGTCGCGCACCAGACGATGCAGAAGCGCTGGGTCCGACGGCAGATTGTTGAGATCAAGCTGCATGTCCGATTCTACTCGGACATCCTGATTCGACGAAGCAACTTCGCTATACTTCAAGGCGCTTTTGCATTCTCAGCCCGCGATTGCAGGTCGCCATCGGCGTTCCGGCGCGCGCCAGTCGATGCCTTCGATCAGCATCGCCAGTTGCGCCGGCGACAACGTGACCGTGCCGCCCGGATCGCTCATTCTGGGCCAGATAAAGCCGCCTTGATCGAGCTTCTTGGTGAACAGGCAAAGCCCGTTGCCGTCCCAGAACAGGATCTTCAGCATGCACGCCCGCTTGCCTCGGAAGGCAAACAGATGACCGGAGAACGGATCCTTCCTCAGCGTTTCCTGGACGATGGTCGCGAGCCCGTCGAGGCCCTTTCTCATGTCGGTGTACCCCAGAGCGAGGTGCACCTTCACGCCCGCCGGAACGATCATCATGAAGCCGTCTCCCGCTCGGCGACGTGTCGACGGACGACGTCCGGATCGGCGTCAGCGGGCGCGTAGACGCGCCGACCATCGGCCAATTCGACCGCGACCATGCCGTCAGGCGGCTGCAACAAGTCATGGAGAACGAGGAGCGAAGGACCGTCCGACGCACCGTTTGCAACCTCGACCCGAGCCAATTCCGCCCGTGCGCGTCGGCTAAATCCGAACTGAACTCGCCATCGGAACAGCATGCTGGTGACGATGCCATGGCGCCGGCAGACCTCGGCGGCGCGGGCACCTGGAGCCTCGGATTCGCATACGATCGCGAGTTTTTCTTCGTCGCTGAAGCGGCGTCGGTTGCTGCGTCCGTCGCCCGATGGACCCACGCCCGGGGCCTCGGTCAAGCCGCTTTCGACGACGGACTCCTTAGCAGCGCTGCTAGCATTAGTGCTTATTTGCGCCCGGGCACTGGGGTGAAGCTGCGCTCGCCAGTCGATGTCCACCTCGTTGGCTTCGATCAGATTGAACCAACGTTGCAGGGCAAAACGCGATAGTCCATGAGCCTTGGCGTACGCCCGCACGCTCATTCCGGACCACGTCATCGCCTCCACATGCATCGCCCAGAACGCCTGGACGGCACGGCTGCGCGCGTCGCTGGACAGCTTGAGAGGCCGCTGCAAACGATGCTGCTCACGCTTCAATTCGGCCTGTACCTTAAGGGCTTCCACATCGACGAGGACGCTCAGCCAGCGCGCAAAAGTGCCCTGATCCAGACTGTGTTGACGGCAGTAACTGCGTCGGCTGAGGCCACTCTTACGCCACGCCTCGATGTGCACTGACCACCAGGTTCGGCGTGCTCTGTTCTCATATTGTCTCCGCCCCACGAGATTCTCCATGCTGCAAGAAAATCCAATATGGAACGACAAGGCATGGTCGAAAGGTGTGCGAGCACCGGACGCTTACACGACCGATTAAGAGTGCAAGATAAAAGCACTGTCGCCTAAGCGCGGCTAAGTGGTTGTCTGCACATCCAAGAGTTAGCGCCATTGGCGCGGCGCGTGTCGCTACTGCGTATTCAAGTGACTCAATCTCCGTGCGAAATTCGTCTGCATGCTCCGTTTGCATTTGTCGTGCAGAAGAATCTTGGAATGTCGCCGACACGAGCGCATGCGAATCCTCGAAAGGGACCTTCGTGCTGCTGAGCCACCCGCACGACGGTCGTTTCCAATCCACGTCCAACTGTTCTCAGCACCGCTTCGATCGGCCACTACCATATGGCAGCTATCGAGGCTTCTCGGAGTGGAGATGCGCGAGCTCGAGGAGGGACGAACGACACAGACGATAAGACGCGAGCTTAAATCGAGCGCTTGACCGCGCGTTCGATCCAGCCTGCAATATGTCGCAGAACGGCCCGAACACTTCCCTTCCGATAGGTTTCAAGCATCCATGTCAGACTGGCTCTCTTCTGCACTCGATTACATCCCCACCTGGATTGACTATCAGCGGGAACTATTCGATCAACCAGGTGTCTCGCTGGCGATCGCGCACAAAGGCCAGGTGCTGCTCGAACACGCGAGCGGCATGGCCGATCTCGCAACCCGCGAACCGCTCACGCCCCGTCATCGCTTCCGCGTCGCCTCGCACTCGAAGACGTTCACGGCGGCTGGAATTATGTTGTTGCGCGAGCGCAATAAAATTCGCCTTGACGACCGGCTGGGTGAGTATCTGGTAGATCTCACGCTGGACGTTTCCGACGTCACCATTTCGCAGCTGCTTTCGCATGCGGCCGGCCTGACCCGCGACGGGCCTGACAGCGGTCAGTTCTCGGACCGCCGGCCTTTCCTCAGTGAGGCGGAGTTTCGCACCGATCTCTCCGCGCCACAGCCCCTCGCGCCGGGCGTCACGTTCAAATACTCCAATCACGGTTTCGCGTTGCTGGGCAAAGTTATCGAGAAGGTGACGGGTGAACCCTATGGCCGCTGGATCTATGATCAGGTCGTCGTCCCAGTCGGTCTCACAGAGACGACGCCTGACTTCGATCCGAGCGTCTGTTGTCCATTGGCCCGCGGCCACTCCACGCGCCAGCCCTACGGTCGGCGCTTCGTCATCCCCGGGGACAATGTGACGAACGATATGGCGTCGGCGACGGGCTTCACGGCAACCGCCGGCGACCTCGCGCGGTTTCTCGGCCAGCTTTCTCCCGGCGCCCAATCGAGCATTTTGACGGTGGCAAGCCGCCGCGAGATGACGCGGCGCCATTGGCGTGATGCCCATTCGCAACTTGAGCGCTACTACGGCCTAGGCACGATTTCCGGCCCGCCAGGACCGTGGAGCTGGGTCGGCCATGCCGGTGGCTTCCAGGGAACGTTGACGCGCACGGTGGCTCTGCCGGAGCAGGATATAGCGATTAGTGTCCTCACAAACGCCATAGACGGTCTCGCGAACGTTTGGTTCGAGAGCGTGATCCACATCCTAAAAGCCATTCACGATCTCGGCGCCCCGGGACCTGAAACTGCCCGCTGGCGCGGCCGGTGGTGGACGCTGTGGGGGCCATTTGACCTGGTGCCCGGCAACGACAAGGTGTTAGTTGCGACGCCGGGCCAACTGTCTCCTTTCTTGGATGCGACCGAACTTAAGCCGTCCGGTATCGACGAGGCGATCGTTACGTCGGCGCAGGCATTCGGCGATCTCGGTGAGGCCTGCCGCCTCATGCGTAACTCGGCCGGCATCGTCGAAGAGGTCGGCATCGGCGGCAAGCGCCTGGTGACCGAAGACGCGATCCGGTCCGAAGTACAGCACCGGTATCAGCCGAGCTCACGCGCAGTCTAGCCGGTGTTCTGTCGTTGCTCGATAGATGTTAAGGCCTCACGCTTCTTGCAGGCCGGGTTGGGTCAATAACTAGATGCCCGATCTATGGCAGTTCTTACCAAGGCGATCGCGCGTTCGAGCCGGCTGAATAGAAGCGCGAGGTCTTCCGGGGTTGCCTCTTCCATTCGCAGTGTTTCCGCACTCAATGTTTCTCTCATGAGATCATCAATCGAAAAGACGGTCTCCGCTACGTGGCCAACTTCACCAAGAACATTCGGAATTGAACATCCTGGGACAATCTCGCCGCATGCCGTAATGCGCACCGACGGCCTAGTTTTCGAGAGTAAGAGCTTCTCGACAGTCTCTGCCGGTAGATCTACGGCCGAAACGACCGCCCCGCCCAACCGATACCCAAACCGGTACACATCGGCGCGGGGCGAGGTCGCACCGGGGGCTTCAATGAACGGTTCTAGGTCGGACGCTTGAGGCTTCATAACGTCTCGATAGTTGCGCGCTGTCTACATCGCAAAAAAGGGGCGATATGGACTATATTCCCTAGAGACTATATGCCTCATGGTGCCCGATCCTGCAATGCAGGATTGGTGCAGCATCGTAGGAGGAAATGTGCGACGACTGCGGCAATCGCGGCGCATGACGCAAGAGGAGCTCGCATTCGAGGCGCAAATAGATCTAACTTACGTCGGCGGCATTGAGCGGGGCCGCCGAAATCCCAGTTTGTTGGTCATGGCGAGAATCGCACGGGCGCTCTCCGTGCCCATCACTAAACTATTTGTGGAATCCTGAAATCGGCAAAGATGACCGAGGCTCCGTGCCCCTCTTTCAGGCCTTGATTGGCACGCTCGCAGCGTTTGTTCTCAACAGGCCCAATATAGGCCTCAGAACGCGTCGGGGCTCAATGGAGACGGCTGGGTTGTCGAAGGGAGCCTCTCTTGCGCTGGCGCTGGTCCCTCGGCTGCGTCTCTTCGGCAGCGCAAATATCGGGGCCCAGGGATCGTCAGGCTCATAACCTGAAGGTCATCGGCTCAAATTTGTTTGCAAAGCCATCCGCAGAGTTGGGCTCAACTGGGCTCTCTTTGATGATTTGGGACACTTTGCCACGCTGAAAAGTACCGGTGGTCCGAAGCGCACTTGGCCGTGCATCTCGGTCAGCGCGACGATCACTCTTCCCGAGCGGTGAAGGTAGATATGATTGAGTGCATGGCCCGCGATCTCGCCAGCCATGGCCGCGAGAAGCCAGTAAATCCAAAACGCGGCCGGGAACTCCGGAACGATGCTGGTGCGGGCGAACGGCGCGCCCTTCCGAGTGCCATCCCTTGTCTTGGCGCTCATCCCGCAACCTCCGGCTTGGTGGCGGGAAGGGGAGAGCGATCCGCCGTGCGTTGACCTGCGAACCAGTCGCTGACGTTTTGGAGGTAGATGTAGACCACTGGCGTAGTGAACAGCGTCAATAGCTGCGAAACGATCAGGCCGCCGACGATCGCGAAGCCGAGCGGTTGCCTCAATTCCGATCCGGTCCCCGTGCCGATTATCAGCGGAACGCCTCCGAGCATCGCGCACATGGTCGTCATCAGGATCGGACGGAATCTGACCTTGCAGGCCTCCAACGCGGACTGTTCGGCCGAAAGCCCCCTGTGACGTTCGGCCTCGAGCGCGAAATCGATCAGCATGATGCCGTTCTTTTGCACGAGGCCGATCAGGAGAATGATCCCGATCAGCCCGATGACGTCGAGCCCAAAACCGAAAGTCCAGAGCGCCATGAGCGCACCGAGCCCCGCAGACGGCAGCGTCGACAGGATCGTGATTGGATGGATCGTGCTCTCATAGAGCATGCCAAGGATCAGATAGACCGCGACGATCGCAGCCAGGATCAGGACCGGCGTCGAGGCGAGCGCAGACTGGAAAGCCTGAGCGTTGCCCTGGAAACTCGTCGCGATGGTCGAAGGCATATGCAGCGCGGCCGTCTCCTGCTGTACGGCGGCAACTGCCGTTCCCACAGCCGTGCCGGGCGCCAGATTGAAGCTAAGCGTGACCGACGGAAACTGGTTTTGATGATTCCCCGCCAGCGCCGCCGAGCCATATTCGATGGTCGTGAACTGACTGAGCGGTACCATCGATCCGTTCGACGAGCGGACGTAAATGCGGTTCAGCGCATAGGGGCCGGACTGGAACGACGGATCGACCTCGAGGATCACGTAGTAGGTGTTCAACGTGGTGAAGAGCTGGGCGACATGGCGCTGGCCAAAGGCGTCGTACAGAGTGTTGTCCACCGCCGCTGGATCGATGCCGAGGCGAGAGGCGGCATCGCGGTCGATCTTGAGCTTGAGCTGACGCGCGGCGTTGGCCTGGTCGCTGGCGACGTCGGCGAGTTCCGGCCGCTTCTTTAATGCCTCGAACAGCTTGCCGGCCCAGCTGTTCAGCTCGTCCTGGTTCACATCCGTGAGCGTGAACTGGTACTGGGTCTTGGACAGGCGGCTGGCAAGATTAATGTCCTGCGTCGCCTGCATGAACACGGCGATCCCCTGGAGCTTGGCGAGCTTGGCATCGAGCTGCCGGATCACCTCGTCGGCACTGAACTGGCGCTCGTTCCGCGGCTTCAATAGCACGAACAGGCGCCCGTTATTCTCGGTCACGGTAGGTCCGCCCGGGCCGATATAACCCGTGGCGTTGGCGACCGACGGGTCCTTTGCGATCACATCGATCGCGCTTCGCTGCAGCTCCGCCATCTCTGTCGGTGAGACGTCGGCCGACGCTTCCGTGATGCCGGTGATCATGCCGGTATCCTGCTGGGGAAAGAACCCCTTCGGTATGCCTGCGAACAGCGCGCCCGTAGCCACGATGCTCGCAAGCATGACCGTCAGGGTCGCGAGCTTGAACCGCAGCGCAACGGACAGGACGGCTTCGTAGCCGCGCTGGATCGCGACGAATCCACGCTCCAGCGTCCGCGAAACCACGCCTGTGCCGGCGCCGTGATCCGAAAGCAGATAGGCGCACATCATCGGTGTCAACGTCACGGACACGATGACGGAGACCGCTATCGCAACGCACACGGTGACCGCAAACTCCTGGAACATCCGTCCGATCACACCGCCCATCAAGAGCAGGGGAATGAACACCGCAACCAGTGACACCGAAATCGAGATGATGGTGAATCCAATCTCGCCGGCGCCCTTCAAGGCGGCCTCCAGCGGCGACAGTCCCTCTTCGATATGCCGCGAGATGTTCTCGATCATGACGATGGCATCGTCGACGACGAAGCCGACCGCGATCGAAAGACCCATCAAGGACAGATTGTCGAGACTGTAGTTCAAGAGATACATCACGCCGAATGTGCCGATCAGCGAGATCGGCACCGAAATCGCGGGAATCATGGTGGCCCAGAAATTCCGGAGGAACAGGAAGATGACGCCAACCACGAGTGCGATGGTCAAGAGCAGCGTGAACTGTACGTCGTCAACACTGGCGCGGATCGTCTGCGTCCGGTCCGATGCTATCGTGACCTTGACATCCGAGGGCAGGCCCGCGACCAGCTGCGGCAGCAGCTTCTTGATGCCGTCCACCGTGCTGATCACGTTGGCGCCCGGCTGCCGCTGAATGGCGAGGATCACCGACGGCTTGTCGTTGTACCAGCCGTGCAGCGTCACGTCCTCTGCCGCGACTTCGGCATGGCCGATGTCACGCAGCCGCACCGGCGCGCCGTTCCGATAGGCGATGATGAGATCTTCATAGCCCTTCGCGCTGAGCACCTGGTCATTGGTCGCAAGCGTGTAGGCCTGTTCGTTGCCGTAGAGCACGCCCTTCGGCTGGTTGACGGTGATGTTGCCGAGCGTGGAGCGCAATTGCTCGAGGTCGATGCCGGCCGCGGCAAGCTTTGCCGGATTGACCTGGACGCGGATCGAGGGTTTTTGCATGCCGCCGATCGTGACCAATGACACGCCCGGCACCTGCGACAGTTTTTGCGCCAGGATGCTGTCGGCATAGTCGTCGACCTTGGTGAGCGGTTCGGTGTCCGAGGTCAGTGCGATCAGGAGCACGGGGACGTCGGCCGGGTTGACTTTCCGGAAGATCGGCGGCGACGGCATGGTTTTCGGCAATTGCCCGGCGGCCGCATTGATCGCGGCCTGGACGTCCTGCGCGGCCGCGTCGGTGGTGCGGTTCAGCGCGAATTGCAGGGTGATCGCGGTGTTGCCGAAGCCGCTCGACGAGGTCATGGCGGTCAGGCCCGCGATCTGCCCGAACTGGCGCTCCAACGGCGTGGCAACCGACGAGCCCATGGTCTGCGGATCGGCGCCGGGCAACTGCGCGGTGACCTGGATCGTCGGCGTGTCAACCGACGGCAGGGCCGAAACAGGCAACCGGACGAAGGCAACCAAGCCGATCAGCGTGATGCCGATCGCGAGGAAGGCGGTGGCGACGGGTTTGCGAATGAAGCCTTGGGAGATGCTCATGGCAGCATACCTGCGCTTGCGGTGGTGGCGTTCTGGACCACGTCCTTGCGATTGTCGGGTACGACTTCGACCGATGTCCCGGGCTTCAGCCGGTACTGACCGGCGGTGACGACGGTCTCGTCTCCGGACAGGCCCTGGTCGATCAGCACTTTGTCCTCACGTGACTGGCCGGCCTTGATTTCGCGCGCGTTCACGACATGGTTCGCATCGACGACGTAGACGAAGGTGCCGCTTGGCCCCTGCTGAACAGCCGTCAGCGGCACGGTTACGGCGTCATGGCGGATCGCGATGGTGAGATGGATGTTGACGAACGAACCCGGCCAGAGGTTTTTCTTCTCATTGGGAAAAGACGCCTTCAGCCGCACTGTGCCGGTCGATGCATCCACCTGGTTGTCGATCAGCATCAGGCTGCCATGGTCGAGCTTGTGCGTGTTGGCGGCGTCATAGGCGTCGACCGACGCCTCACCGGATGCGATCGCTTTCTGCACGTTGGGAATGTCGGTCGACGGCAGCGTGAAGATGATCGAGATCGGCTGCATTTGCGTGAGGATCACAAGGCCGGTCGCATCGGTCGGGTGTACGATATTGCCGGGATCGATGTGACGGATGCCGGTGATCCCGTTGAAGGGCGCGGTGATCGTCGTGTAGCTCAACTGCGTTTGGGCAGCCTCCAGTGCGGCCTTGTCGAGTTCGACCGTGCCCTTGCCCTGCGCGACCTGCGAATCCTGCGTATCGAGCAGCTGCTGGGTGGCGAATCCGCGCGCTGCCAGCGGCTGCGTCCGCGCGAAGTTGGCCTGCGCGTTCTTCAGGCCCGCCTGATCCCGGGCGAGGGCGGCCTCGGCCTGGTCGACCTGCGCTTCGAAGACGCGGGGATCGATTTTAGCCAGCTCATCGCCGCGTTTCACGTCCTTGCCTTCGACAAAATTCACGCTCTCGAGCGTGCCCTGGACCTGTGTGCGGATGGTCGCGGTGTTGATGGGCGTCACGGTGCCGAGCCCCTCGAGCACGATGGGCACGTCGCCCTTGTGCACATGGGCGGCTGTCACTGGAACGAGCGGTGGGGCCGCGGGCTCAGCCGCATGGCTTGGCGCGGGACTGTGCAGGAAATACGCGCCGCCCCCGGCTCCGATCAGGAGAACCGTGCCGACGAGGAGAAGAGTCTTTCTGGACGGCATTGCTTCACACTCCATGATGACGGCTTTGGCGGCTGGCATTCGCGACCAGTTCCAGGACGAACGTCTCGGCAGCGCTCGCCGCGGCTCGCGCCACTTTTGCCGCGGCCGGATCGAGCCTGATGATCCGCGCGTCGATGTCGGTGGCTTGCAGCGTGGTGATGAAGAATTCAGGCGCATCCGCGCAATTCTCACGTTGCACGACCAGCCGAATGGCGGCAGCGGTGGGAACGATGCGAAACGGCAGCGGCGCACAGGGGACCGCGATCGCGAGCAAGCCGGCACAGTCGAGAGTTCCCCGCAGCACCAACTCGAGCGCCGTGCGGGCGACCTTGCCTTCTCCAAGCAGGATCACCTGTGGAGCCTCTACGTCTTGTCGCGCGACCTCAGCGGCAACGCAGCGCAAGATTTCGTCGGGACTGCTATCGCGGACGGTAACGGTGGACCACAGGGCGAGCGGCGTCAGCCGGCGCCAGCGCGGCAGCTCCGCAGGCGTCGCAACGAGCGGGGCATCCGGTCCGGCCAGGACCGCGACCATCACCTTTGTGGCGGTGCGTGCCGTTCGCGCGGCGATCCCATGTGGTGAGCGTATTGACATGGACTTGAAGTTGGTCGCGGCAGAAATATTATTCAAATGAATTGACGTAATCCGCCAATTCACGCTGTGCATTGGGGCCCCATGAGACTCCGCAACCTCGATCTCAATCTGCTGCTGGTGTTCGACGCGGTGCTGCGCGAGCGCAGCGTTGTGCGCGCCGCAGACAGCCTCGCCATCAGCCAGCCTGCCGTCAGTCACGCGCTCAACCGGCTGCGTCATGCGTTGAAGGACAAGCTCTTTGTCCGCACGCCCGCGGGAATGAGCCCGACCCCCAGAGCCGAGCAGCTCGCGCTTCCCGTTCGCAAGGCGCTCAACGAGCTGCAGCTCGCGGTCGAGGGTGATACCTTCGATCCCTCGACCGCGGACCGGCGCTTCACGATTGCGGTGAACAACTATGCAGCCGTGGTTGCGGTGGGTCCGATCCTGGCCGCGGTGCGCGCACAAGCACCGACTGTGCGACTGTCAATCGTGCCCAGCGGGACCCTGAATCTCACGGATCGATTGGACCGCGGCGAGCTCGATCTTGCGTTGTCGGGGCGGGCCATAGAAGGCGAGCGGTTCGCCTCGCAGCAGCTCGTCGAGGATCGCTTTGTGGCGGTGCTCCGGAGCGGCCATCCCGCGCTACGTAAGAGGTTGACGGGGGCGTCGCTTGCCGAACTGCCGCATCTAGGGATCAGCTCGAGCGGGGAGAATTTGGAGTTTGTGGATACGTTCTTGAAGGCACGGAAGAGCGCCCGCTTTGTCGCCTCCGACGTGCCGTATCTCTCCGCAGGGGCGGTTCTGGTGCAATCGAACCTCGTCGCCATCCTCGGACGCAAGCTGGCGATGGAGTTCCGCCGCGCTTATCCGATCGAGATCAGGGAGCTGCCCTTTGATGCTCCGGTTCTGCACAGTGTGATGAGCTGGCATCGGCGCTTTGACGATATGCCCGCCCACCGATGGTTGCGTAGCACAATTATTGAAACCGCCACCACCTTATGAGCCACTGTCGCGGACGACGTCTTTTCGATCCGGCGGATAGCGGCGGCGGAACATGTGGCGGGAGGCACGCCCGATTTGGCAGGTTTGGCGTCCGCCTTGAAAGGCACTTATGGGCCTGAAATGCGCCTAATTCTTTCGCCCGTATCGGCAAGCTATTGAAATCACAACAAATGCGACCGCCTTCCGAGCGCACCATAAACCCACGTTTTGCTTCGAAGTCGCCGGCCGCGACATGGATAGAAATGGCCGCAGCTGCCTGCTCCCAGGCGACAGCCAAAGGGCCATCTGTTGGTCAAGAAGGTTCAACCTCGAATGACGAAGAACTTTTTCTCCTCCCTCCCTATCCCGTATGCCAAAGTCTGGTCCGGCCGTGCAACGGGACAATGGAAAATCCGAAATCATGATCATGGACCATGGAATTGCCGACGCCGGTGCGATGGGTGAGGGCGCTCTGCCCGGGCTTCGGTCGCGGCCTCTCAACCGTCGGGCGTTTCTGTTCGGCTCCGCTGCTGGTCTCGCCGCACTGGGCCTGGCCGGTTGCGCATCCGACTACATGAGCTTGGCCGAGGCGGAGAAACTCTACGGGCCTGTGCCGAACGAGAAATTCCCGATCCCTGCGGTCGATGTTGGTAAGGTCAATCCGAAATATTTTCGCAAGACAGTGCGCTATGACAGTAGTGAGGCGCCCGGTACGATTATCGTCGATCCCAGCAAGTACTATGTTTACCGCATCGAGGGCGAGGGAAACGCGACCCGCTATGGAGCCAATGTCGGCCGCGATGGATTCCGGTGGAGCGGGGAGGCTTATGTCGGGCGCAAAGCCGAATGGCCTACCTGGACGCCACCTAAGGAGATGATCGCGCGCCAGCCGGAGGCGGGCAAATATGCTCGCGGCATGCCGGGAGGTCTCGACAATCCACTGGGTGCCCGCGTGCTCTACCTCTATCAAAATGGGGTGTACACGCTTTACACGATTTATAGCACCACCGACCCCGAAACGATTGGGAACGGCATTACGAGCGGCTGTACCGGCCTCCTCAGTCAGGACATGATCGACCTATATGCGCGAACGCCCGTCAATACGAAGGTGATCGTGCTGCCGGCATAGGCTTGCCGACACGTCTTGGCACGGCGCAGCGCCAACAGATGGACGCTCGCATCCGGTGAGGCCCAGATCACTGCGCCAGACATCAAACGCTTTGCGGCGGAGTTTGACCCGCAGCCGATGCATCTGGATGAAGCCACTGCTGCCGAGACAATTTTCTAGGGTCTTACAGCATCGGGGTGGCATTCAGCCTGAACTGCGATGCGGCTTCTCGTTGAGGCGCGCCCGTTCGGTCAACATCCGATCATCGGTCTTGGCGATGAGGTGCGTTGGATGGCTCCGGTCCGCCCGGGCGATGTACGCATGAAGGGCGAAGTCAAAGACCTGACGCCCTCGAAGACCAAACCCCAGGCACCGTGGTCATGTAATGGCGATGTACAATCGGCATGGGCAAGCCGTCTACGAGTTCACGCCCATGACGATCGTTCGCCGCCGACCGGAGACCTGATGGTGTTCGCGAGAAGTGCCTCGAATGCGAAAGCCGCGCAGGTCAGCTTTGGTCGTCACTGCATAAAAGACTCGTCGTGTATCTTCGCCGTCTCCAGGTTTACAGTGGCGAGACCCCAGATCTGCTTCTTGTTGACCCAATCATAGTTCGGAGCCGCGGTGGTGAGACGCAGATTGGCAACGAGGTCCGTCATCGGTTCATTCGATCGCGGCGTTGCAACGCCGTCAATGTGCATTGCGATGCGATGGCCGTCTTCAGTTTCAACTGCCGTCGAGGTCAGTGCGTCCATCGGCACGCAAATGGAGGTATTCGACGCCACTACGTACTTTGCCCGTGATGCGGCCTTTGATCTCTCCCTCGAAAGCGGCAGACGGGAAAGGGGTCTCACCATGCTTGAACGCCTCGCCGCTGTGCGTGTGCAGACAGAAGGTGCATCCGTTGATTTGCGAGGCTCTCGTCTTGACGAGGCCTATAAGTTTCGGCTCGAGCTTTGTTTGGGCCCATTTATCGGCGGCGCGCGTGGCCTCAATACCTTCGTTTGGGGCGGCAAGATTGATGCGGGGTGTCATTCACGGCCTCCTTTGCTGTTCGACAAGCGAGAGACGAGCGACGACATCCTTTCATGGCATGCTTTCTGATCAATTATTGGCAGACAAAAACACATGGCTTGCGCCAGTGCCGGAATCCGCCAGAACCAACAGCGGCGTTCATGCGCATAGGCGACCGCAGCAATGCTTGCGATGGGCGAGGAGGTATAAGCATCGGAAATCGTCGCCTCAGTGAAAGGCGGCGGGGCGGGAAAACGAAGGAGCTTGACCCGCGATTTGACCCATCTGGAGTTGCTGATATGTATACACCTCTGCATTGAATGGGAGCGATGAAGATGCTGACCGGCGGCTGCGCCTGTGGGAACATCCGTTACCAATGCTCAGGAGAACCGATAGTTCAGTTGATGTGCCACTGCCGGGACTGCCAGCGATCGAGTGGCACCGCATTTTCGGCGATGATGTTGTTTGCGAGCGACAAATTTCGCTATCTCAAGGGTGAGCCGGCCTTCTATGAGACCGTCGCTGAAAGCGGCCGTGAAATCCGAAGGGGCTTTTGCAACAAGTGTGGCAGTCCTATTTCCGCTCACTGGCCTACTAGACCGCAATCGTTGATCGTCGCTGTCAGTAGCCTCGATGATCCCTCAAAATTCGACCCAACTCTCGAAACCTGGGTTTCGCGCGCGGCGCCATGGCATCCTTTCCATTCCAGCACCACCAAGTTCAGCGAGGCGTCCCACTGAAGGGAGCGTTTCGATCCGTCATTGCCAGTCATTTGGCGCACTCGCCGATAAGGAGCGGAAGTCGTCAACACCACTGCGTGTGCTGCGATCCAAGATCAGGAAAGGACCCAAAACGCGAGAAACGACTGCGGACTGAAAAGCAGGGATCGTGCTTGATCGCACGATGCTTTGAGGCCGCGTGCGCGGCGCGCAACATGCCTCTCAAGCGGCTTGGCGGTGCTCGTAATTCGGAAGATGCGCCAGGTTGGCCCGGCTGAGACCCGACAGGTTCATTTCAATCTGTCGTTTGACGATTGGAACGAGATCCACGAAGGACAGTAGGACGTTGCGCGCGGCACGCTTGAAGATACCGTGCGTCGTGGCCATGTCCGTCAGCCGGCCTGCAAGGCCAAGCACCCGCGCTGCCGCCGGGCGGCGCAGGCTCTCATAGACGTCGAGCATTGTTTCAGGTCTGTTGCGCCCGACGACGCCCGCCAGAGTTTCTCCGAGCACCACGGCGTCTACCAGGCTGGTGTTCATGCCCTGACCGCCTGCCGGGCTATGAACATGTGCTGCGTCGCCCATCAGTATTAGCCGGCCGCATCGATAGGAATTTGCGAGACGATGATGCAAGCGGAAGCGCGAACTCCAGAGCACGTCAAGCACTGTTGCGTTGCTGGCCTCAGGTCCCCGCGAGTCCATCACGGCTTGAACGTCTGACTTCGACAGGTGCTCCGGCGCATTATCCATAGTTGCGACCACTCGGTAGGATCCACCCGGCAACGGAGCGACGACAACCAAGGTCGCCCCCGCGGCCAGCGCGCCGTCGTAGCCTGCGAACTGCCAAAGCAGGCTCGTGCAGCAACCCGGGTGGCCGGCCTCGGTTGAACGGCATGACCGGAAGAGTTCTCTACGAAAGCGCCAACGGCGATGTCTGGCGGCTAGTCCGCCATCCGCACTCCGGACGCCCGGCGGTTGACCATCAGCCGAGCGCCAGCTCAGGCGGACGGCGTCCATCACCGAGGTCGGACAATTCCTTCGGCCTTCCGTCATGGAACCCGAAAAGATGGCTAGGGAAGGCCGTGATGCGGTCCTTTGTTCCGCATTGTATTGACGTTCTGAACGAAATTTCGTGCCCCACCGCACCCGCCCGAAAGGGAACTCACCGCTGGGACCCTGCGTTGGCCAAGTGTACTTCTTCAGCCGCCGGGGGCCGTCAAGAAAGTCGAGCTACTGACGCCGGCCTGCCTCCTTCCAGGATGTGGCATCCGCACTTTTGTCAGGGAGCATCGATGATCGAAGCTGACGACCTCGCAAGCGCGCCCGATGAAATCAGCGCGGCCCAGTGGCGTCAGATCGTCAATGGCGCGACTGATACGGCCATCATCAGCGCCGATGAACGCGGACTCGTTACCAGCTGGAATACCGGCGCGAGCCGGATCCTTGGCTGGAGCGAACCCGAAATGCTCGGCAAGTCCTTGGACCGGATCTTTGCCGCGGACGCTGGCCAGGCGCAGTTGCGCAAAGAAATGGAAGATGCGACCGCGCACGGTAGGGGCGGCGGCCAGGAAGGCTGGCGCCTCCGCAAAGACGGGAGCCGTTTCTGGGCGGTGGGCGAACTGAGCCCGATCCGCGAGGGCGGAAAGATCGTCGGTTTCGTCAAGATCCTGCGCGACCGCACGATCCAGCGGGAGGCCGAGGAGATGATCCGTGAAGAGCGGCATTCGCTCGAAGTGCTCAATCGCGCCGGATCGGCCCTCGCCCTCGAGACTGATCTCCAGCGCCTGGTGCAAATCGTAACGGATGCGGGCGTCGAACTCAGCGGTGCCGAGTTTGGGGCGTTTTTCTACAACCTCACCAACGAGGCCGGCGAAAGCTACATGCTCTACACGCTTTCGGGAGCGCCGCTGGAGGCATTTTCGAAGTTTCCGATGCCGCGAAATACCGAAGTGTTCGCGCCGACCTTCAACGGCGAGGGCATCGTGCGCTCCGACGATATCACCAAGGATCCCCGCTATGGCAAGAATGCGCCGCGTCGAGGCATGCCCGAAGGCCATCTGCCCGTCCGGAGCTATCTCGCCGTTCCCGTGATTTCGCGGACGGGGGATGTGATCGGAGGCCTGTTCTTTGGCCACGGCAAGCCTGGCGTCTTTTCGGAGCGCTCCGAGCGGGGCCTCTCGGGGCTCGCCGCCGAAGCGGCCGTGGCAATCGACAATGTCCGTCTTTCGCAGGCGTCGCACCGCGAAATCGCAGAACGCAAGCGCGCCCAGGAGGCGCTCGTCGAGTTGAATGCCACGCTGGAAAAGCAGGTGATCGAGCGCACCGAACAGCTTAAGCGCAACGAGGAGGCGCTGCGGCAGTCCCAAAAGATGGAAGCGGTCGGGCAGTTGACGGGTGGGGTCGCCCACGACTTCAACAACCTCCTCCAGGTGATCATGGGAAATCTCGACACGTTGCAGCGTAATGTTCCTTCGGATTCCGCGCATCTGCAGCGCGCCGTGCGTCACGCGATGAATGGCGCCCAACGGGCCGCCTCGCTTACCCAGCGCCTTCTCGCGTTCTCGCGCCGCCAGCCCCTCGATCCCAAGCCGATCGACGTGAACGTTCTGGTCAACGGCCTTTCCGAGATGGTCCATCGCACGCTCGGCGAGACGATCGCCGTGGAGACCGTGCTCGGCGCCGGGTTGTGGCGCGTGGAAGCCGACCCCAATGAGCTCGAGGCTGCCATCCTCAATCTCGCCGTCAACGCTCGCGATGCCATGCCAAATGGGGGAAGGCTAACACTTGAGACCGGTAACGCCCACATCGACGAAGCCTATGTCGCGGCACATAGGGAAGTGGTGGCGGGCCAGTACGTCGTCATATCGGTCACCGACACCGGCGTTGGCATGGACCGGCAGACCGTGGCGCAAGCGTTCGAGCCATTCTTCACGACGAAACCCGTCGGCAAAGGCACGGGACTTGGGCTGAGCCAAGTGTATGGCTTCGTCAAGCAGTCGGGCGGTCATGTGAAGATTTATTCGGAACTTGGGCAGGGCACCACCGTCAAAATTTACCTGCCTCGCCTGTTAGGCGACTCGTCGGATGACACCACACCTGATGAGACGCTCAATCCGGAGGCGACCCAGGAAGAGACCATTCTCGTCGTCGAGGACGACGCCGACGTCAGAGCCTACTCTGTCGACAGCCTCCGCGAGCTGGGCTATCGCGTGCTGGAGGCCCATGATGGGCCGGCGGCTCTGCGGATCCTAGACCGGCAACCCCGAGTGGATCTCCTGTTTACAGACGTGGTCCTTCCGGGCGGTATGACGGGCGCGCAGGTCGCCGCTCAAGCCAGAGCCATCCGCCCCTCCTTGAAGGTGCTGTTCACTACCGGATATGCCCGCAACTCGATCATTCATCACGGCCGGCTCGATAAGGGCGTGCAATTGATCGTCAAGCCCTTCAGCTTCAATGAACTGGCCGCCAAGGTACGCGACGTGATGGATCAAGTCGAAAACTGAGCGATGGGGCGCGCAGCAGAACGAGTTGGCTTTTCTGCCGTGACACGACAAGGATGATCATCGGCATCGAGCATTGGCCGTGGCGGCACCGATCGGGTCAAGTCAGCGCGGCGGCCGACGCTCGCGGGCGAGCCAGCCCACCGCATCTGACTTCACGGGGTCAACCTCGATCGTAACCTTTTCCGTCCCGCCGCAGGTAGAGCACTCGAACGTACGGTCCTCGAATCCCCGCTCGCCGGAAGAGATACGCGACAGCGCGAGCCCGTGCTTGCACACCGGGCACATCGGTCGATCGTTTAGGAACTCCATGCGGCTGGCCTCGAAGGCAACATCGCAGGCGCTGCGGAGGACGGTTCGACTCTTACGCCTGGAGGAGGCCGCCGCCTTTGGCTATCCTCGCGAGCGCTAGTTCTGAATAGCGGGCCGTGAGACCTTTGGCTATCCGCGACAGGCGCCGTAGTTCAACGGCGGGCGACGGTCCCTGCAGTTCAATGGGGCAGCACGATTATCGTTCCTTCGACCTGCCCCGGTCGCCGCTGAAACCGCCGACGTCCGCCGACGTTGCTTTCAGGGGGTGGGTCGCAACGAGATTGCTCCGATGCTGGGGGGCGTCGACATCGGTCCGCAACACAGCGGGTCAATTGTGCGGGAATCGGCGGGCGGCTGCATCAAGGAAAAGCCGGAATTGTCGCCCGCCCTGCGTCTGCAATTGGAGCGGCTCCCGAAAACCGAAGCCCCCTGACTCGGCCCCCTCGGCTCGCCGATCTGTGTTCACGCGGTAGCCGGCGCCCGCCCACCGTCGGTGATGCGATACTCGATATCTCCGGATGGAAGCGGTTCGGTTTCCACGTGACCGGGCTCCACGAGCCGCGCCGCGATTTCGTGGTCGAACGTCGGTGGGTTGACCAAGGATTCGCCGATGCGCTTCCTCAGAAAATCGCGCTCCAGTCAGCTCCATCTTCGCGCTCCTCTGCGATCTCTTCCGGCGCCGCTGCGGGACCCGGTCGGCGCAAGAAGGACTCGATTCCGGAACCCGGCGCGGTTCACCTGCAGTTCAGGCCGGAACGCCTAGTCTGCGATGGGGCGTTGCAGAAAGAGGGCCGTGATGGGTGCACCCGAGACTTTCGATGCCATGGCCATCGTCGTCGATTTGCTCGACGCGTGCCGGGACCGGCGAATGTCCGATCTGCTCGGCCTGTACGACGAAGACACCACCGTGGAATGCTGCGAAGGCGGGAGGTTCGAGGGCAGGCGGGCATTGCGTTCCTATTGGACGCTGAGGTTGGCGGATCAGCCTCCCGGCCCCTTCCAGATCGAGGCGATCGTGCCGGAAGACGGCGGCATCTACCTCGAGTACCGCGATGCAGGGGGACGGCTGTTCCGGACGCGTCTCCGCTTGAACACCGCCGGCAAGATCGTGCACTCGACCTGCAATCCGCTGGTCACCAACGATGAGGCGTTTACGGTTTGATGCCGTGACGACTGTCCGTTCGCGGCTGCCTAAGCCGACCGCTCCAGCTGCCGCCGTTGTCGATGCGCCGTCGCCCCTCGCGTCTGCTCGGTCGCTGTGCCGGGATCGCGCTTTCGAGCAGGCGTGGCGGAGGGCGGTCAGTGCATCGGGCTGCGGCGGCGCGGATACAGCTGAGACCTCCGGCGCGACCGGCTGGGGGGCCGACGATTCCGCAACACTGAGGATCTCGCGGCCGGCGTCGGTCAGCTGCCAGCCCGTTTCGTCCCGCAGCACCAAGCGCTGCCCGAGGTCCAGGTCCGGCACGCGGGCCGCGAGACCGTGATACCCGAGCCAGCCCCGATCCTTCGGGTACTCCAAGCCAGCCCAATACTCAGCCGGCGGCGCCTTGTCCTGGTAGAGCATCGGATAGTTGATCTCTTCGATGCAGATCCGGCCATCCTGGATCGGCTCGAAGGCGCGTGCTCCATGATCCTGCGCGCGGCTTTTTCGGATTCGGAGTAGGGGCGGTCGCCAACGTGTTTCATTGCTATGAATTTAGAGAGTCACAAACGGCCGCAGCAACCTTTGGGGCCAAGAGGCTGTCGCTGGGGCCGCTGTCTCGGCCGGTTCGCTCCGGCCGACTCGCGAATGAAACCGTGTCAGCTTTACACGAGCAGAGCAATTGCAACGATTGCGAAAGGGCAAAGGCCCAAGAGGACATGCCTACGCGGACGAATGTTTCGGCCATGGCACACCCCGACAGTGCAGCATTTGTCACATAGCTTAAGCCCGGGCGTCTCTCGCTGAAAGCGCAATTTATGCCGGATGCACGTAGCCCGAATAGGCTATAAAACCGCGCGTCCAAAGCGCTCCTCGCAGACGCTAGGACTTATTGTTTTAATGTCTTGGGTTCAAATGGGTTCAAATCGGCGGAGAGCCGCCGACTCAGCCCCAAGGGGCTGCATGGAACTTCCGCTGCCAAAGCCACTAATAGCGAGCCAAATTGGCAGGTCCCCTACCTACGAGATGCTTGTCGATTGTCCGTTTCGCTGCAGCGATCGCTTCCTGGGTACGTTGATAGGTCATTGTTCTGATCGTTTGTGCGCCAGCGATCGGCGTCGCTTCCACCAAGAACCCGCCGCCGGGTTGCTCGATAATCACCAATCGGTGCGCTAGATATTCAAGTTCGTCCGTCACGTTGGTGATCTCGTTCTGGATTTCGGAACAAGCGGGTAAGGCCCGGAATGTTCCAAATGTCGAGGTTGGTCTTCCGGGCGCAGCAAGCTCTGCGTTGGTGTCAGCGCTCTCACAACTCGATGGCGGCCGCTCCGGCTTTAGGTGGTTTGTCTGACCAGGGCGCGACGCCGCCCGCTTAAAATACACACGGGCCGTTGGCTCTAGCCCCAGGAGTGCAAAATCCTGACGAGTTGATGACTGCGGGACCGAAAAAGGCAGATTCTTTGAGGAGGCCCGCGACAGGCTGGGTATTACGGAGATTTGCGAGCAAATAACCTTGCTCGATCGACAGCTCCAACCATTGGCGAATAGAATTGACGAACTGCCCGTCACGTCGATCGGCGGACTGAAGGCAAAAGCACTCGTTGCATTCTGGCACGCCAGTCCGCTTTGTGCGGGCGATCACGAGGTTTACTTCCAAGACGAGGCTGCCTTTCAGAGGCTGTTCATTGCAGTTGCTGAGTTCTGTGGACTTGCGGGTAGTGTTCGGGCCACGGGCTATGCAATGCCCGAATGGCCGAACGTCGAGCAGCAAGATGAAGAGGACGAGGCGGTCTGAAACGGGCTAGCTCGCGCTGGTTCAAGAAAAAACGCCGCCGGTCTCAAAAATGCACGCCCGGCGGCGTTTCCTTCCTGAACTGGGACGCTGAAATTCCCAGCACTAAGCAAACTGCAGGGGCTGTGCCACGGGCCAATGACGCATCAAGTGCGCGTGATATGTGAGGCCGTTCACACGCGATCATCGCGAGTCGGCCTAACGCATCCATGGGTGGCAACTCGGTGTCGGAGAATCATGATGCCGTTTTTCAGCAGCCAAAGCTTGCCGTCAGCAGCCGCCGCTTCAATGCTCAGTATTCTCGTCGTGGCAGCGCTCGCCTTTTCGGCTGTTGGTTATGTGGAGTGGTCATCGGGCGTTAATCTGACCCATTTCATGGGCCGGACTGCCGCGGATGCCTCAACGCCGGTTCTACCGCTCAAGGGGCGAACAGGTTGCGAGCAGGGCAATAGGCCGCTGCCCGCGCTTTCTCTGCCGCTCGAATGACGCTGACCTTAAGCGACAGCGCCCAATGTCCCTAGGAGACTAAACCGCCAGACGGGCAGGCAGGGCCTCATCGCCTGCTGGCGACGTGCATCGGCGAGTTTGTGCCTGGCTCGGGCGCCCCCATAGTTGCCCATATGGCAATGCCGATGGCCAGCGCTAACAGCACGGTCTTTGTAGCAATCTTGTCGCCAGACATCTTGAGACGCCTCTCATGCGTCAGCGCGGCAAATCTCAAAAACTACGCCGCCGGGCCCGAAATGGTTTGTCCCGGCGGCGCCCTGTCATTCCCAGCGCTAGGGCCCTGAAACTCCCAACGTCACTTGCTTAGCAGGTACCCGGAGTGACTTCTGTTGCCTAACTCACACAAAGTCCAAAAGAGGACGCTCAGGGCCGGTGCGCCAGCTCCTCCGAAACGTGACCGTGCTGCGTCCCCAACGGTCCCGTCCCTCAGAGAAGCCTGCGCCGATCACGTTGCTGATTTGCTAACGGCTCGGGAACAAGTGGGAATGCGAAGAGTCAATTCGTTGCTCCCGCGATCAGGTGCCCCCCCGACCGGGAGTTCAGTGGCGACCCTGGTGCCCCCAGCGCCGGGGTCGCTTGTATGCGTCCCCCCGAGGCCCTCGGCAAGTGCGCTGCGACGTCGAGTGCAATTCAGGCTGCCGCGGATGTACCGGCATTCTGCCTGAACCGAGGTGGCTCTTGCTCACCGGCGCCCGCGCCCCAGCAGACGACACGACCGCCTCAGCGATCCCCAAGCTGGGGCCGTTTTCGCGTTTTGTGTGTAGAATTGGCCGCGGGCGCGGAAGACCCGCCATCGGGGCCCGGGCTGTTGCGGCGAACAGGGAGGCGATTGGGGAGCGTTTGCCGTCGACCAGATGGGCTTACAGGCACCTGCGGGATTGCTTGCCATCCCACCAACATGCCCGCCACCGTTCCAGCCGACGTCGACAAGGCCCTCAAGGCCGGCAACCCACCGCCGTCCAGTCTCTCCGCAGAGGAACGACGCGCCTATGAACAGCTGGTCAGCACTCTGGCGCGAACATGCTCACCGGAGGTCACCCATGAAAAGATTGGAGGCGATGCGTCAGTTTTCGGCGTAGCTCGAGTGGTAGGCTTTAGCCCACGAGCGATGGGAGTGCTATGATCACAATTGTCAATTTGGGATTGGAGGACGTTTGATTAGTGCTCGACCAAATGCGCCGATCATTGCTGCGGCCTCATGATCCCCACGATCACCGAGAATGCGATGAAGCGTCCTGGCACTTTCTTGGAATACGGGCAAAAGCGATGGGTCACGTTCGCACAAGACACCTGCGATACACAGCGCAAGGGCCTCCATACCCATCTTCGCTTGAGCTAACGGATCTGCTGCCATCTTTTCCTGCCTCCATCGACAGTTTAATCGTACACGCCCGATCCCCGAGGCTCAGTTTGTGTGACGACGCTCGCTCCTGGAGGCGATCAAGCCCTTTAATTCCTCGACAAGACGCCGCCTGATGAAGTTGCGTTCTGCGTCAGTCAGTTGAGTGTCCAACAGCCGCCGGTACCGCCGTACATTTGCTTCGCGAGTCCATCGAGCATCCGCGTGGGATACTCTCAACGGCCGATGCCGCTTCGTCGCAGCATGTCGTTCGGAATCGCAAACGGCGCGCACCGGCTTGCTCAACCGAGGCAGCTGCATTGCCATTCCGCCGCGCGGCGGCGGATCCTCCTCGCTGTCCAGCCGCTTCAGGGCCGCGAGGATGTCGGCAAGGCGCAACCGATGTGGAATGCCAGGGATCTCCCGCAGGGTCGGTTGCGATTCGATGACGTACATATCCGATGCCCAGGACGATAGGATGACCCGCTTCTCGTCTGTCGAGAGCCGCGCGTCATTCAATACATCGCCAGGTGAATTATAGTGAGATACTGGATGGAAAATCGGCTCATTGAGGTTGGCATTACGATTGGCTTGGCTCATGGCGTGTCTCCTGTTTCTCCTTTCGTCCAGAGACGCGTTGCTAAAGGCTTGAATATAGAGGTTGGCGACGGTCATACGCCGCCGACCTCTGACGTTAGTTGCTGTTGATCGCGATACGCTTGACGTTCGACCTTGACTGCTCGGACCTCGGCAGCGTCACGGTGAGGACGCCGTTCTTGAAGTCGGCCTTCGCCTTATCTTCCTCGACGCCATCAAGCGGAATCTGGCGCTCGAAAGAGCCGTAGTATCGCTCGCTGACGAACTTGGAATCGTCGCTGCGTTCGGCTTTCCTTTCACCCCGGATTGACAGGATGCCATTGGCGATTTCAACCTGGACATCCTTTTCGCTGAGGCCTGGAAGCTCGGCGGAAACCGTAACCTCCTTATCGGTTTCATTCAGTTCAAGGCGTGGCCAACTAAACTGGCCCTCCATCAACGGAGCGTTGATGCGACCGAATGAGCCGAAGCCGCGAAAGGCGTCATCGAACAGACGGTTCATCTCACGGTGAAGCGTGAGAAACGGATCGAATGCCTCTCGTCCGGTTGAGAGTTCTTGCCCTTTGCCCCAGGGAACGAGATCCCGAATACCCATGATATCCTCCTTAACTTGACATGCAGCTGGTCAGCGCACGGACGGTTACCGTCCGTGCGTGTTTTGGCCCAATAGGAAGCGGGCTCAGGCCGCCTTCTGCGTGATTTGTCCGCCAGGAGCGCCACTTCCGATGGCAATACGCCGAGGCTTCATGGCCTCGGGGATTTCGCGCACGAGCTCGATCCGCAGCAGACCGTTCTCGACCATTGCCGACTTGACCTGCACGTAGTCGGCGAGGTTGAACTGTCGCTTGAACGGACGCGCCGAGATACCCTGATAGAGGTATTCGTGCTGGTCCTTGTCGCCCTTGCGGCCTTCCACGGTCAGCACGTTCTGCTCAGCCGTCACCGAAATCTCGTCCTGGTTGAAGCCGGCCAGTGCGACCGAGATCTGGTAGCGGTCCTCTCCGAGCCGCTCGATATTGTAGGGCGGGTAGTTGTCTTCGGGCCGATGCTGGGTTTCGTCGAGCAGATCGATGAGGCGGTCGAATCCAATACTCGAACGCCACAGGGGAGTGAAATCGTATGTCCTCATAGCCAAGTCCTCCAGAGAGCAAGATGGATACGAAGGAGCGCAAGACGATCGTTGCAAGACACCTGTCCGGCGCCCTGGTTGCTTTGCCGAGCCCAACCTGGCGCCCGGCACCGCCCGTAAAGCGGCAAAAATCCAATTAGAAAAACGGCGATCAGTTTCAAGAGCGTTCGCAAAAATTTTTTGGCTTGGTTTTAGTCGGGTTATTCTGGCCCGCGCACCGGAACCGAGTTCGGGCAGTTGGCTCGCGAGGCACGCCCGCCATCTGCGCCGGGTCGGGAGACCGCTCAATGCTGAACCTCGCGCGAGACCGGAGAGGTTTGCACTTTGTCCCCGGGCGTGCCGGCCCCATTGCGGTATTTCCATTTGCTCTGGAGCCGGCTGCCGTGCAAAGGCTCACCACGAAGGCACGCGTCATGTGAGATCCGTTGCGCAGCCGGCGCGGAAGCCTAGCTTGCAACTGGCCTGTCAGAATCTCAGCCGGCCAATCCGGGCAATTCGCTCCGCAGGCCAGTCATAATGAAGTGCACGCCTATCGCCGCTACAATGAGCGCCATGGTGCGGGTCATAACGTTGATCCCGGTTTTTCCCAGGAACCGCTCGATCGCCGCCGCCGTCCAGAGTGTCAATCCGATCAGGAATGTTGCGATGATTGACGCCGCAGCAAGCAGCGCCTTCGCAAGCCAGCCAGGATTATCATTGGAAAGGGTGATCATGATGCCGACTTGGGCTGGTCCGACGAGCAAAGGGAATGCAAACGGTGTTATCGCCATTCCATGGATATCTACTTCGCTGCTGTCAACTCCGCTGGTTGATTGCAAGAATTTCCCATACTGTGCCTGAAACATCTCGAGCGCGATGACCAGTGCAAGCAACCCGCCTGCGATACGAAAGTCATCGAGACCGACATTGAAAAAGCCGAGGATCTGCTTGCCGAGGACCGCGGCTCCCACAAAGAAAACCGCAACCGCCGTGCATGCCAAGACGATGATACGATGGATATTTGCGCTTCGCGCCTGCCGCGTGATCGCAAGAAATACTGGAATGGCTCCGACCGGACTCGTCAGCGCATAGAGCAGCATCGTGATTCCGACGAACTGATTCCAAAGCATAGTCGTAGCCCACCTCTGACAGCTGAACGCCGCCGCCCTCAATCCTTTTCGATGGTAATTTGTGAGTCAGCTGCGAGGCCAGCCAGTGAACTCACTATTGTACGACGCAAAACGTCATCTGAAATGTCGGCGGGTTTACACACGATAATGCGTGGCGCCTCGCTACGACCGGCCCAGACCAAGCTGTATTTGTGAATCAAACCGCCCGACTTGATGCTTTCAAGGGCCTCGGTAAGTAAATCGTGAAGCTGTGCCGTCATGATGGAGCCCGCAGTTAGGTGCCCAACGTCTCCAATTCAGTCATTTCCAATTCGCAACATCGCGCGAGCGAGCTCGAGCTCACTGATTGCCTGGCGCAATGCCGGCGGGCCGCACTCTTGTCGCCGTTCGCACAGGCTGCGCTCAATTCAGCAAGGTGTCGACGCGCCGTCTCCGCGTGCGCACAAGATCCGCAGCCCCTGCAAAGCTGGATCCCCGTTTCGGGTCCATGGTCAAATTGTCTCCGAGGACCTTTCGGCAAGCTGAAGCTTGCCCACAACAGACGATAGGAGCAGAGTCAGCCATTTCAAGGGTTCTTGGCGATGGTCGCAGCCCGGAAGGCTTGTGATTGTAGAGCCGCTCAGATTTCGGTCAGCACGGTTGTCGCTGGAAGCTTGATCGAACCGACCGGGTCCATGGGACAAGGGGATCTTGGAACATCCCGGTTGCTGGCCACCTTGTGTCGGTTGCCAATCGCAATGGCACGGCCGTCGCGCCCGTGCCATACGAGTACGCCGAGCATCTTGTGCTCGGCATCGTGAGATTCAGCGAGTAGGACCTTCTCCACGGAGCGCCTATGACGGTCCATGGTAAGCGGCAAGCTGAGGCCGTCAGGCGGCGTGGTTCCATGGCATAAGCGCGTCGAGTTCGCTGTTCGGCCAACCGTTGGCGATACGCTGAAGTGTTACGGCGAGCCAGGCGAACGGATCGACGTTGTTCATCTTCGCCGTCTGCAGCAGTGTCGCGATCGTCGCCCAAGTTCGTCCCCCGCCGTCGATGATCGTCCCTTCAACGCATCCCGTCGGGCCATATTCTAAAGGGTCGACTGCCGGGATCTGACGTCAACATGGTGATCGACTCCGCGCGCCGGCTCAGCGATCTCCCGCTCTACATCGACGATACATCCTCGCTTTCCGTTGGCGAGGTGAGCGCCAGAACCAGAAGTCTCGCCGAGCGGGCGCAGCGGGAAGGGCGCCGGCTGGGCTTCATCGTCATCGACTATCTGAAGTACCTGAAAGCGTCATCCTAATATCGCGGCCAGCGTCACTATGCGGTGGTCTGAAGTCGCTGGCCAAGGAGCTGAATATCGTCGTCATCCTGCTCGTGCAGCTCAATCGAGAAGTCGAGAAACGAGATGACAAGCGGCCACAGTTTTCCGATCTGCGTGAGAGCGGCGACATTGAGGCTGACGCCGATACGGTGCTGTTTCTCTTCGGGGAGGAATATTACCTGTCCAAGCTCGAGCCGAAGCCGGGCATACCCGAGCACATGGAGTGGCAGACGAAGATCGAAAGCTGCCACAACCGCCTCGAAATCATCGTTGCGAAGCAGCGAAGCGGGCCCACTGACTCGTCAGGGGTATTCTGTGACCCCGCAGCATCAGCTATGCGCTCGACTTGGTCGCGACGATCACGCGGCTGCAGGCATCGTCGGCGACCAAGCTGGCGGTACGCTGCCCTCTGGGTGCCGAACCGCGCGATCGCGACCAACATCTCCAAGCCGGTGCAATGCGACATGATGCCGATCAAGCGGGCAGGTGGGTGGTACGAGGCGCCGGGCGCGACGATGGACCGGGCGGTTGATCTCGCTGCGTTCAGGATACATCCCGGCGCGACGATGCTTTGGCATGATGATGTTCTGCGGAGATGGCGAGATCAGGCAGTGTGACAAATGCATAGCGAAAGTGTCATTAGGAGACGAATGAGTATTTTGAACCGTTTGAGTATTTTTGAATGAAAACAATTATTTACGCGTGTAACGTGGGATATAGAAGCCCGCCGCTGCCCCTAGTATTTATTCCTCATCACCGCACGGCTTTGGGTATCTATCGGTGATGAGATCGCCGTCACCGCGCTCCCGCCTTCTTGCAACGGAAAGGAGTGCGCTGTGGTCATCAAGCGTCGCAATCGAACGAAACATACCAAGACATTCGAAGAGAGATTGGCCGAGGAGGCTGCTCGCTTCAGGGTCGCTGCTGCGCATCTCCCGCCCGGCACTCAGCGCGAGCTATATCTCCGCCGAGCGCGTCAGGCCGAAACGGCAGCCCATATCAACGAGTGGCTGACGTCGCCAGGGCTACAGCCGCCTAAGGCGCTCGAGGACATACACATGAGGAAGTAACATGACCCCCAGAGAACGCCGTGACATGCCGTGGATTATTGGAGCTGCCACTTTGGTTTTTGTCCTGTCGATCGTCGTTGGCGGCATGACGTACTTCCGGTAAGACAGCCGGCCTTGTGGAGTGAGATCCCCAGTGGATTGACTTTTGCAGTCGTAGCCAATATTCGCCCGAAAATCAGCTTGAGTGAATAGATGCGCCCGGCGGCTCCCGTCCGGGCGTCTCTCGTTTCACGCAGCTTTCGCGGTCGATCGGTTTGATCTTTTCCAGGTCGCTGCCAAGTTCTTGTTCGGCCATCTGCACGTCATAGGCATTCTGCAGGTTCAGCCAAAGCTGAGCAGAGGTTTTCAGCGCCTTGGACAGGCGAAGAGCAGTGTCCGCGGTAATCGAGGTCTCCTCGTTCGCAATACGCTCAATCCTGGTACGGGGAACGCCGCAAACCTTGGCGAGCGCACCGGCCGAAATGTTGAGCGGGATGAGAAATTCCTCGCGTAGCACCTCACCGGGGTGCAATGGGGACAGTTTCTTTGCCATATGACCTCCTTGGTCTGGCTAGTGGTAGTCAACGAACTCGACCTCCTTTGGACCTTCAGCGGTCCAGGAGAAGTAAATGCGGAACTTATCGTTCACGCGGATGGAATATTGCCCCTTGCGGTCGCCTTCAGGGCTTCAAGGTGATTGCCGGGAGGGGCCAAAAGGTCGTGTAGGTTCACAGCTGCGTTCAGATACTGGAGCTTACGGCGAGCTAGCTTGAGCAGATCGGCCGGAAAGCCTTTTGGCTTTGCCGTTGAAGGCTGCTTCGGTCAGCTCGTCCTTGAAGCACTTGATCATGATCGGAGTGTATCATGCGGTGATACGCCTCGCAAGAGGTTTGTATCATAATATGATACGTTCTTGTAGATCCGCAAGTTTTCCGATGCGGAATCCTCCTACCGAATAGGTGGGAGCCGCGGGATTACCACGCCGCTCTGGAGTGCGCTTGAGGCCGGGTGTCGGCGCGCGATCGGGATTTGGCATCGTCGAGCCGGCAAGGATGACGTTTGCCTGCACTGGGCGGCCGCGTCGGCATTCGAGCGGCCCGCAGGCGCGCAAAGCGATCTTTTCATTCGGTTCAAGCACGGGGCGACCTGGCAGGTCGTCGGCTCGGATAGCTATAACTCGTCGGTCGGGTCTCCTCCAGCCGGTGTGACGTTCTCCGAATGGGCGCTTGCGAACCCAGCAGCGTATGCGTACCGCGCCCTGATCCCCGTCGAGAATAGCGGCTGGGCGCTGTTCATCACGTCGCGCGGACGCAACCACGCCAAGTCGATGCTGAAATATGGCGCGCGGGAGCTCGGACTGGTTCGCGCAGGTTCTGACTGTCGACAACACGGGCGCGACCTCGCGTGAAGCCGTTGAGATCCAGCGCAGGGAGTATCACGGTATCTACAGCGACGAGGCCGGCGATGCGCTGATCGAGCAGGAATATTTCTGTCCTTCGAGGCTGCGGTTCGCGGCTTCTATTGGGGCAAGCAGCTCCGAGAGGCAGAGCAGGGCGGCCGGATCCTCGATGTCGCGGTGAATAGCGATCTGCCCGTGAACACGGCGTGGGATATCGGTGTCGACGATGCGATGGCGATCTGGTGCTTCCAAGTCTATTTCATGTTCCTGCGCCCGGTGCTCCATGCGATCCCGGCGCTCAAGGGCTTCTACGCTGAAGCCAACACGTTCTGGGGCAAGGTCTGGGCGCTCACGGGGCGTTCGGTCACGGTGCTATGGGCTTGTTCCTGACTGGCATCGGGACCGTATTTCAGTGGCTTGATCCAATTGCCGCGGCGCTTGGCGATCCTGATCTGAAGGCCCAGGTGATGGAGGCGCTGATGGACAACCCGCAGTACCTCGCTTACGTGTTAATGGGGATTCAGCCATCACTATCGCGGCTCGGCTTCGGTCGGTTGGGAAGGCCTGACCGATGTGGGAGACCGTCATTGGATGGTTCTTGAAGGGGCCGCTTGACCGCATCTTCAGAACCGTGGACAACGCGATCAACAATGAGACGACCCGAGAGCAGATCAAGGCCGATCTCGCGAAGTCCTGCCTCTCGTCTCAAGTCGCTATTTTAACCGGTCGCGGATGGTGGTTCCCACTACTGTTCATCGTGCCAGCAGGCTTCTGGTTTGCTGCTGTATGCGTCTATTCAGTCCTTTGGTGTAAGGCACGCGCCTTTCCACAGTCGTGGACGATTGCGGCGCTTCCCTCCCCACTGGATCAATGGATGGGAGCCATCGTTGGCTCGCTGTTCATCGCCAAAGTTGGCGGCGAAATTGTCGCGCGGCTTAAGCGGTAGGGCAATGCGAAGTGGACTTGGCACAGGAGCTGTTGAAACTCGGCCCTGCGGGCCTGATCTGCGTCATTTTTGTGTACTCGCTAAGGATATCCGACTCCCGCTGCTCGAAAACCAGCTGATCGAAAGCTATGACGAGCGCGTGTTGGCTGCCGATCGCCTCGCCGAAGCCATTCACAGCACGCGTACCGCGTTGGAAGCCCTGACGCGGGCAAAGCGATGAACCAGATCATCAATCAGTTTCGACGCATCTTCGCCGACGACGGGCGCGGGGACAAAGATTTCACCCAGCAGGAAGAGCGGTTTGAAGAAGGCGCAGGATGAGCTGAAGGAAGCATCCGCTTCATTGGCGCGAGCCGCTAACCATCTCGCCGACTTCATCAAAGCCAGGATGTGATGGAGTTCCAGCCTTCATGATCGTTCTCTCGGTTCTCACCATCGCCATCGCGTTCCAGGAGTGGCGCGGGTGGCGAAAGAATCCGCCTGATCTTCTGGACAGGCGGTAGCTCGGCCTGATGCTTCACGCCTGTTTCCCTCCCTAGCTTTCCCAGCGCCCTTTCGGGCACGCCGAGATGTTGAGGAAGTTACGACCTTGCCCCCGGGTGTGATTCTGATGCTGTGCCCATTAGGGCAGCTGAGATCGGATATCGTCCGGGACGCGAAGGCAAGCGTTGCTGCCGAAAGGATCAACGCTAGCTCGCGACAAATCGGGCACAGATACTTTTTGTCTGAAGGCGGTATTGGCGACGCCATCGGGCTCTCCGCCAAAACACTGCCGGGAAAACGCAGGTTAGGATTGCGGGTTCCCGTACTGGCTCTCCTCTTGCGGGAAAGGATCGTGCGTCTTGCGGTCGAGGAAGGTGTCGGGCGGAGGTAGTTTTAATAGTTCAGCCGCCTTTGCAATGAGTTCGCGGACGAATGCGGTCTGCTTGGATATTTGGGCGGCTTCATCGTGAACCCGATGAACAGGTTGGATTGGCATGGCTGTGCTCCTTGGCTTTGCAGGCGGGAGCGCTCTCGGTCTCTCAGCCACCGACGCCTACGAGCAGAGCCTTGGCCGGTGATAACTCATCAACGGCGCTGGAGCGATTTGCTCAATAGTGAACATAAGCTGGCGCCTAATCGGCGTCGGGCTCTTCTTTGTGCCTCGCCACAGCTTCATTAACTTTGTGGCGGTCGAGCCGATCTTCGGGGGAGAGCATCGAGACAGGGCGCCAGATGCTAACGTTGATCTCCAAGTTTGAATTACGTGGCTCCGTGGCCCACTCCCACCCATCGATCAAATGCGTCTTTGGTCCACGACTCCGGCGATATTTGCCGGGTGTTCTTGATCTTCCCCTGCCTGGATATGGTTCGGGCCGGCGCTGCCTAGCGCCGGTTCACCCGGCTGCCATTATGATCGCGCGCGGACTTGGGACTTTTAGCGCATGGAGATAATCGGCGCTGAACTCGGCCACCGTTTCAAGCTCCTCGCGCCGAAGCACGTAGGCGATTTGTCCGCGCCAATCGAGCAATCCCATCTTTCTCAGTTCCTGAACTGTGCGATTGACATGGACGGTTGAGAGGCCACAGGCATCCGCAAGGTCTTGCTGCGTTAAAGGAAGACGGAAGGTGTCGTTGTCGAGCAAACCCACCATCTCAAAACGGGTGGCAAGCTCGCAGAACAGATGCGCGACTCTTGGCAGCGCCGCCCTTGAGCCCAGGTTTTCGACCCATTCTCGGTAGATCGCTGCATGGATAAGGGTCTCTCGCCAAAATGCGTTTGTCAGCCCCGGAGATTCCTTCAACATCCGCCGGAGATGCGAATGGGATATGAAGGCCACAGTCGAGGTCCCCTCGCTGCAGAGATCGTGATCCAAAACGGGCAGATGCAGCGTATGGAGATCAGGTACGTCCCCCGGTACGTAGATGGACGATATTTGATTGCGTTCGGAAACAACCCTTCGACGCGACAGCATTCCAGTCATCACGACGGCACAATGCACGGGCACGTCGCCTTGCCGTGCGACGCGGTCGCCGTCTCTAAATGTTTTGATGATGTGAGGCATCTGCTGGAGCCGGACCTTGTCTTGCTCGGACAGCTCAACGACGGACAGCAAACGCGCGATTAGCTTGACATGCGGCATCAGACACTCCCTCCCCTTTGCAGGCGGGAGCACGAGAGTGTCTCTCAGTCACCAGCGCCCACAGAAAAGGCCTTGGCCGATGATGCACAAGCAACGCGGGAAAGGGAACTAAGTTCCCGCGCTGACTGAACCATCAGGTGCGTGTTCGCCCTGCGAGAAAGTAGGATTTCTGGCTGTAACAAATCGATACAGAAAGTGCGCTCCCGCCGGGCGCGAGATTCACCTCGGTTATTTCGGGAACCCAACTTTGCCAAGATCCTCAATGGCATGGGGCAGGTGATTTTCATTTCCTATTTTTACAGCCCTAAAATGACGACCGCTGCATCCTGGCGGACAGCGGTTCGGCAATCAGTCTAGGCCCCAGCCAGTCCCCTCGCTGGGGCCTTTTTTTGGAACAGGGGGCGACAGGCGCGGTTCTAGTCTCGCTTTGATGAGGAGTGGAACGACCCCTCGGCCTCAGTGCTCTTCCCGGGCACTGGGGCCGTTTTTGCAGTTTGAGGTTAGCTCACTTTGTTGCGGCTGATCGCGAAGGAAAAGCGGACCGTCATAACGGGGCCGGCGTCGTCCCGGACCTCGATCTCCATTTGCTCAGCGCCGCTACCGCTGAGGGTCGCTACGGCATCATGGGCCATGCCGCCTAAAGATCGCGCAGCCTCGTCCTGTGCCGCGTCCAGATCCCGAAGATCGAGGCCTTCCTCGTCAGGGGTTGTTCCGTTGCCATCCTTTAAATCGAAGTAATACCGAGGCATTGAGCGCGCCCATTCATTTCCTAACATTTCAAAGCGAAATTCGAGGGGCGTTCCTAGTGGCCCCGCTTTTTGAAATGCGGCGGCCTGTTTGGGGAGCACAGGAACAGGTCCTCATTCGGCGGTTGGGTCATTGGCGGGTCGCGCTGCCCGCCGCGGTATTCGGACAACGACGGAAGCCGAGCTCCAGCGACGCCCCCGCGCTGGGGCTACTTCTCTAGGCCATCACCCGAACGGGTCTTTGCCTGGCTGAAATATCCTCACGAACGTCCCGCTCTCGCCTGGATCGTTTCTTCAGAATTGCTCATTTCGAAATACCCATTATCAGGCAGCAACCAACGGACGAGAATAATCGAGAAGTCAACTTATACCTTTGGGCGCTTTTCTCGTTGCACTGCGCTAGTCTTTTGCCTCGGAGCAGGGGAATGGCGAGCGAGCTAAAACAAGCGGAGTACCGGGCAGGCGGGGGCGCGCCAATGCTTAGCCGGCTGCGCCGTGTCGAAGAATGGCGCAGGGCGCGCTTCCGGCAGTTGCTGGATGGGCCGGACCGAGAATCGGCAATCAGAGCGGCGCGACTCTATCTGGAGGTTGGGGCGCGGCGCATGGCAGCTGAGCGGGGGCTTGTTTAGCGAACCCTGGTAGGCTTGCTCATCTCCGCAAGCCCGCCAGCAGTAATGCGATAGCTGACCTTTCCGTCAGCTTCTCGAATCTCAATCCACTGATGGCGAAGTAAGGTCAGTTTCAACTTTGCCTGATCTGGCAGATCGACAGCGGGGACCCATTCACCGCCCCGAAGGTGCTCCAGAAATTGCCGATGGCGATGATTGAAGGAAGTGGCCAAGCCAAGCCCAAAGAGCAAAAATTGTTCAGAGTGGACGAATCCAGCAGTCCAGACATCATGGGCATCGAAGGCCCGTCCGTCGTGATCCAAATGGATCACTGACTTATCCCGCGCGAGGCCGACCCGTGAAATACAGCGACAGAACGCTCCCGACGCGATAGAGTGAGTTGTTGAACACAACCGAATGCGTCAAGTGGCTCGATATTGGGAGATCGTTCATGAGATTCTTTTTCCTCGGTATCGCAATGGTCGGAATCGTAGTCGGGACACAAGCAAAGGCAGGCGCGAGCCGAGACTATGAAGTTGACTACTACGCGGAGCGACAGCTTCGGACGCAGGTTGGAACGTTCTACAAGCCATGCGGTACCGGCGCCGCCACAATGAACGGGCAGCGAACGCACTACTTCAAGAAGTCGCAATCATCATGTCTGGTCACTGGGGGACATCCGCCGCCAGCGACAATAAGCTGCGAGTTCACCCAAGCGGGTTGCACAGACGCTCTCGCACATGCGTTTCCGCTCATCCCTCACGCACCCGGCTTCAGCCTGAGCATGGGTGCTGCACCCGCGTTGTTCCAAGCTAGCGCCGCTGACCAGGAGCTTTATAAGCGAAACAAGCGCGATTCCGGCGTGAAGTAAATCGGATTGTAGCTTTACGCGACTTAGGTGGCCTCCGGATTAGCCGCATTTGGGGGCGCCGCCTTTGCCGCGGCCAGTTCATTCGCCTTGTTAGCGCTGAGCGCTTTGATTTCCGCCAGCCGCATTTCTCACTTATGCTTCTCGACGTACCATTCATCAAAAAGCATCTCGATCAAGTCAATCAACATCTGAACCTCGCCGGGCTCGATGTCGACGATTAGATTCACGTCCTTTTCCATGTGGGCGCCAATATTGCCAAAGCTGCGAACCGCGTCGATCGCTCTCGCGCGTTACGCCCTTTGGAGCCGTATGATCGTCTAGCTGTTTTCGTCGATTAACGGCGGAATCTGCCTCCTAGAATTTCAAAGTCGTGCGCAGGCCGAAGACTGTTGCGTTCTTGAGCGCTCGGCCCGGGATCGGCCCCGCCGGGTCCGTTGCTCCGCCCCCGGGATGAATGATGTATTGGAAATTTGGCTGCAGGGTCCAGCCGTCCCGTAACTGATATTGATACACCGCCGTCAACAGTCCTTCGAAGCTGCGCACCGGCCATGTCGGACCAAAGAGTACGCGATAGTCGACGTCCAGTGCCTGAGCCCGCTTCGAGACGTGGGCGTAGCCAGCAGCGATGCCGAATTTGTCGTCTGGTCGTTTGTCGCTGAGGCCGATGAACTCCAGTCCGGCGTCGGCGTAGAGATCAATCAGATTGCGGTCCGCGGGAGCGCCGGAGATGCGAGCGAAAACGCCGATTCCCCGATCATCGCTTTTGGGCACGCGATAAATCTGCTGCTCGAAGACCGCCCATCCGCCGACATCGCCTGCCAACATCAGGGGAGTGCCGCTGCTGGCCGGCGCCGCAAGCGAAACGCCGTTGCTGGCGAGTTGAAGATCGGAGAATGGCCCGAGGTGACGCCACCCGCCGAACTTGATCTGGCCCGTCAGATTGGGATCGCCCTTCGTGTTGTTCCAGGAGTACTGGATTTGGCCCAGCAGAAGGGGCGGATCGTTAATCCGGAAGTTGACGCCATATCGGTTGCGTTGTTGTGGATCGCCTGGGCCCGGACCCGCCTGGTTGCCGTCGAAGACGCCGCCAAGAATGGATAGCTGATCCGTGGCGTTGACCAGCAGCCGGGTGCCCATTGCCGCCAACGGCGGCGACGGACCGCCGCTGGGCAGGTCGAGAGATGTGATTGCCGGCCACCCCATCGATGCGTTGGTGAAGACATCTGTATATTTCGTGTTGAAGAACTCGCTATCGGCGGCGAGCTGCCCGAACTTCAGGGAGACCTTTTTGTTACCCCACTGCTTCTCGAAGTAGGCTTCGTAAAGTCGCGTCGACGGCAATGCCTCGATGCCGCTGACGACGAAGAGATTGTCGAGATAGTTGCGCGACAGTCCCGCACCGTGAATCTGGAACATGTTGGCGTGGAAGGTAAGCTTGTCGATGCCGGCGAGCTTCTGCAGGTCGACATCGACGGCAAGGTTCAGCCGGCCTTCGTAGATCGCTCCCTGCTTCAGCCCGCCGGAGACATTTCCGAGCGTCTCGCCGATGTAGGTCGCGGCGAACTTGATCCCGTATTTTTGAAACGGGTTCGGCAGAAGTCCAAGCGTCTTCTCCTCGATGGTGCTCTCGCCGGTGTCCGGATCGGCAGGCTTGTCTTCGTCGGTCTTCTTGTCTTCCTGCGCGAAAGCGTGGGTGCCGGCGAGAAGCCCCGCAACAAGGACCGCCAGCGTCAGGCATCTAACGACCATGTTCAATCGAACCGCATAGCGAGGAGTCCGCAAGACAGAGGCACATTGGGACACGGTCGAATAGCAAACTCAAGAGCGCGCGCGCTGGCTGGTTCCGTCCAGGTGATTTTCCAAGCCCGTGATTTTTGCGGCAGCGCAACGGCAACCCCGGGAACAATCGGAACTTTGCCTTGACGCTGCCGTTCGTGAGTGGGGCCAGAATGGAGGAGTGAGATGAATAAGCTGATCGTCTGCGGCGCCCTTGCCACTTTTGTACTCGGTGCGCAGGCTGCGAGCGCCGCCGAATTCTACATCGTGCGCGATGCCGCGACTAAGAAATGCACGGTCGTCGACACAAAGCCGACAACTACCACCACGACGGTCGTTGGCGACGGCGTCTATAAGACCAAGACGGAAGCCGAATCCGCCGTGAAGACCACCAAGGTCTGCACCGAACAGTGATGATCCGTCGGCCATGGTTCGGGCCGGTCGGAAGGACAAGGAGGATGAACGATGCCTGTATTTCTGTTGTGGGCCGTTCCCGCCGTCATCGTGATCGGCGGCGCCGGCTATTGGCTGATTCACATACACTGATCAAACAACGATGATCACGAAGCGGCCCGTCCGGTCATGTCAGGCGAGCCGCTTTTCTGCCGGGACGGCGCCCGTTTCGGACGGGCAGCGGACGAACCCAGGCAACCATGCCGACCGCCGTACGTTGACCCTCGAATGGGGCGCAGCTACGGAGCCGCCGATGATCGAAACCGATACCCTTTTGGTGAAGTGCCCCAACTGCGGCGCCTGGCCTATGGCGGCGGGCCCGAACGCCCCCTATTCCCATCAGGACGTTCGGCTGAGATGCGCCAAGTGCGGCCATGGCGAGGATGGCCGGCTGCGACGCTCCGCGTCCGTCGAACACCCCCCGCAGCAGCCGCATGCCGCTTGAATCATGAAGATACGCGTGCACTTGCAAAGCCACATCGTCGAGCTCGATGACGGCTCGAGATGGCAGGTCTTTCCGGGCGATCTCGACTTGACGCTGAACTGGAAGCCGGAAACGGACCTGATGGTTCTCGATGCAGACGACGAAGTTGCGTCTCATGTCCTGGTCGGTGGTGGCGCAAAGGTGCGCGCGAGGCGCGTGGGCGACAGCTGGCCTGCGACGCAAGTCAAGGACGCGCTGAAGGGCGGTTGAGCGCTTTTTGCAACCCGCCGGTTGGAGATCCATGGAAGACGAGAGGGCCCATTGGCTCGCGGAGGCGTAGGGATGCCGACGCCTGGCGTTGTCGATCAGCGATCTGGATACTGTCGAGCGGCTAAATGCGCTGGGCGATCCTACTCCGGAAGAGAAGCTGCTCGCGAAGATCGACACCGCGCTGAGCTTGCTCGAGCCGCGACGTGTTGCCGGACCGAGCAGCAAATGAACCGGCGCTGCCGCCAGTCAGCGCTCGGCAAGCTGACAAAGCGATCTCGGACGATGATCGGGCCGCGTAGCTCCGTGTGGCGCAGGGCCGGTAGGCCTACTCCGGAGACGCCCGCAGTCGGAGCAAGAGGCGTTCGAAGCCAGAAGCGAAGCCGACGGCACAGGGCAGCCCGACTCGGAGGCCTCGAACTAGCGATAATTGGTGAACAATGCGCGAGTGGCTCCGATCTCCCGGACTCCAGCGGTCCACCTAGCTTGACCTACGTCAACGTGGCTTTGGCCGCTGGCCTGAGAGTTTCGGCATGACCGAGCGATACGACCGGATCACTATTGCCGGATACGTCGCCATCGCCTTTGGCGTCGCGGCGTTGATTTGGCTGCTGATGTCGTAGAGGCCGCCTCAGTCGGCGGCCTCTTTCATCCTAGATCCAATTCATATGTTGGCCGAAAATCCGGCGAAGTGCCATCATATTGGGATACTGAATACCCAAAAGATGACCGAGGTATTGGCGCAGCGCTCTCATTCCGGTATCTGACAGGAACTGCTGGTCTTGCGGTCCTTCGGGCCCTGAGCACTTGCGGCCCCGCCAGCCGGCGTTATTCGGCCTGTTCGATCGCGGCTGGCATTTTGGCTACCGACATCAGAGATCGAGCGACTTGGTTTAGCAACTGATCAGAATTCTCCTCTTCCGCAAGTGACTTCGACAACAGCGCGACGACTGCACTGTGGCGTAGCTGCTGGGCGAGATTCTTCGCCATGGTGTAAGCCGAGATTTCATAGTGCTCCACACGCTGTGCAGCTCCGATTAAGGCGAGGTCCGCGGCCGCGTCTTCCTTTTCCTCTCCTTCAGCCATGATTTCCTGGCCTTCCTCGATAAGCCCCATCATGCCCTTGCAAGGCTTCGCTCGGACGGTCTTGCCGAGCAACTCGAAGCATTCATTGATGCGCTCCACCTGGTTTTCGGTCTCGACGAGATGTTGCTCAAGCAGCTCTCGCAACTGATCGAAGCGAGCTGCCTCGGCCATCTTCGGAAGCGTCTTGGTGAGTTGCTTTTCGGCATGCAGGATGTCGCGTAGCTCATCGATCAACAAGTCGCCAAGCCCGGCTTGGTCGTCTGGCGGCGAACTTTCCGCGACGATCGCGGCGGACGCGCCGGGGTCAGCCTGGATCGCTGGCGATTCCGTGAAGACCCAGCCATTGCCCTCGTTCCACGGACCGCGGGCGTCGATCTCACCGTGGTCGCCGGCCCCGGTGGAGTCGTTGAAGAACTGGTCGACCAGTCCCGGTGTTGGGGCGATGCGGCCGATGCTGAAAGCGGGCTTGGCCATGCTCTCGAGCGCCAGCGCGAACGCTCTCATGTGTGTGATTTCCCGAGTCATCAGGAACTGCAGCGCGTCCTTGGTACCGGCGTCGTCGCAGAAATTGATTAGGCGTTCATAGACGATCTTGGCCCGCGCTTCGGCGGCGATGTTGCTGCGCAGATCGACGTCGAGCTCGCCGGTTATCTTCAGGTAGTCGGCCGTCCACGCATTGCCCTGGGAATTGAACAGGTTCACGCCGCCGCCACCAGCGATCGCAATCAGGGGATCGGCTTCGGCGGCCTGGCGATCGAACTTCGCCGGCTTGAGGTGCATCCGGGCGAGTGTCCCCACGACTTCGAGGTGACTCAGTTCCTCGGTGCCAATATCCATCAGCAGGTCCTTGCGATCCGGATCCTCGCAGTTGAGCCCCTGTATTGAATATTGCATCGCCGCAGCGAGCTCGCCGTTGGCACCACCGAACTGTTCAAGAAGCATGTTGCCAAAACGAGGGTCTGGTTCGTCGACGCGGACAGTGAACATCAGCTTCTTGACATGGTGGTACATCGAAAGGCCTTGCAATGAGAGGGGAGATCATCCCGAACGGAAGCCAGGATCGTTTGTTCCTATCGGACGGAGGATTCCTGCCCGGACGCCGAACCGCCGACTTTCCTTGTTGGAAAGCCGGGGGAGGACCTCGACGGCACGTTGAGCGTTGGGGAGGTACTTATCTTTTCGATCGTTGAGACATGTTCAAGATCGCTAGCTTGTCAGCAAGGCGCCTTGGCCGCAGTCCAAGCTTTCCGGTGAATGTTAGACCGACCAGAGCGGATGTCGCGGTGGCACATTCAATCGCCCGCAGCACTGCGCCGGCCCCGGAGCAGGTGGCCCGCGCCCTGACCTGGGGCGCAGATGAGAAGCTTCTTCTGGTCCTGACAGCCGTCGGCTGGCTTGCCTCGCGCGGTTGTGGGGTGCCGCTGCGGCGCGCAGGAAACCATGCTCTGCCAGTGACGGTCACTGCGTCGCTGCTGCCCGATGATTTAAAACTCGTATTCGACCAAACTCGGCCGGATCGTCAGACGGTGATTGGGCATATGCATGGCGTCCCGCTTTCCGGCAAACGAAAAGATGCGTTTCCCTCAGGCCACGCGCTGCACATGGACTGGCACCGGCGGCCTGCGGGTTGCCAGCTGGTCCCCGGCGGGCGATCCGCGCGATTGCGGTCGGGCTGTCGCTCACTCGCATTGCGATCCTGGCGCATTGGGCGAGCGATGTCGTTGCCGGCTTCGCACTCGGGGCGATTCTCGAACGGGGCCTCCGGCTTTGGACCGGCTACTCGAACGGAATTTCAAAGGAGGATGATCATGCCGACTCTTGAAGACCTGAAGGGATACATGGAGCGCGCAACCGGTCTGAAGCGCCCCGGCAAGCGGAAGGCTGTGGATCTCGCGCGAGCGCGAAAGCCTGTTACGGTTCGCTTTAAGGACGACGGTCTCATTCCAAATCACCCGCGATGGCCGCTCGTACTGTATCGAAACGCGGTCGCTTTCGACGAAGACCTGGACGCCGCAGCCTGATCGAAGACCTATTTGAAGCGAACGGATGGGGAGATAGCTGGCGGGATGGCATCTACGATTACGTGCATTATCACTCCAGGATCCATGAGGTACTCGGCATCGCGCGCGGCAAGGGCCGCGTTCGGTTCGGCGGCAACAAAGGGAAGATCTTCACCCTGAAGGCTGGGGACATCGCGGTTCTTCCCGCCGGCACAGGACATCAGTGCCTTTCCGCGGGCGATGAGTTCCTCGTCATCGGGGCATACCCGCCGACCGGTACATACGACGAGTGCACGAGCGTCGAAGACCGTCAGCGGGCGCTGAAAGCCATTCCGAAGGTTTCGGTGCCGCGTAAGGATCCGGTCTCTGGGGCCGGCGGGCCGCTCTCGAAGCTCTGGAAGAAAGCGAAATGACCGAGTACGTCATCCGCTTCGTCCTCGGGGGCGCCGTCGTATCGGCCTTCGCGATGCTGGGAGATCTCCTGCGTCCAAAGAGCTTCGCCGGCCTGTTCGGAGCAGCGCCCTCGGTCGCGCTCGCGACGCTTGGGATCGCGGTGTATCAGCACGGGGTCAATTACGCCGCCTTGCAAGCTCAGGCGATGATTGCGGGAGCGGTTGCGCTCGCCATCTACAGTGTCGTCGCCTGCCATCTGCTTGTCCGCGCAAAGCTGCGAGCGGTGACGGCGACCTTGCTGTCACTCGTCATTTGGCTGGTCGCCGCTTTCGGGCTGCTGGTTTTCGCTGGAGGTCAGACGTGAGCCCGATCCGCCTTTCAACGTCATCTCTCAAGGAAGGCCGCTGGTACGAATATCTGATTCGCTTCGTGCTTGGCGGCGCTGCGACCGTCTTTACCGGCCTCATCAGCAGTCGCTATGGAGCAGTCATCGGTGGCGTTTTTCTTGCCCTTCCAGCCATATTCTGCGCGAGCGCAACGCTGATTGAGAAGCATGAAATTCGCCGCAAGCGCGAAGCGGGTCTCGCCGGCAAGCGCCGCGGGCAAATGGCGGCCGCCGTCGATGCCGCTGGCGCTGCGCTCGGCGCGCTGGGCATGCTGGCCTTCGCGGTTGGTTTCTCGATGCTAATCCCACGCGGCAACATCCCCGCCGTCTTCGTCGGCGCCTCCCTCGCCTGGTTGACTGTCGCGGTAGCGGCTTGGTACGTGCGCCGGAAAATGCGATCGATGCGGACCGTGAAAGAGCCCAGCGGCTCCACGAATTCGCGAACGCGATAGACGGGCTGGCGATCTTCTCTTCATTAGTTCGCAATGAGGAAGTTTGATCTCGTCATGGCCGAGCTACCTTCCGGGCATTCATATCGGCACCCGTCACCGGCCCCAGATATTGATTTCCCAGCCTCATCCGGACGACGCCGGCCTTATCGGCGCGCTATATCGCGCTCCATCCTGGATCTTCGAAGCGCACGACTCCATCCTTGCCGTGGACATCGGACGCACGAACATCCGCTGCGGCGTCGTGGAAACGCGACGCAAGAAGGCGCCGAACCTCTCCGAGGCGTGCGTGTGGCAGTTCGAGCTATGGCGTCATGCCGACGACGAGCCGTCGCGTGAGAACGCTGTGAGGCGCCTTGTCAAGATGCTCAAAGAACTGATCGCGAAGGCGGAAGACGAGGGATTCAAGCTCGCGCCATTCATCGGCATCGCATGCCCAGGCGTTATCAAGAGCGACGGCTCGATCGAGAAGGGCGCGCAGAACTTGCCCGGCAACTGGGAGAGCAGCAAGTTCAATTTACCCGCAAGTCTCGTCCAGGCGATCCCGCAGATCGGGGAGAACGACACCGCCGTCATCATGCACAACGATGGGGTGGTGCAGGGACTTTCTAAGGTCCCCTTCATGCAAGACGTGAAGCGTTGGGGCGTGCTGACGATCGGCACCGGTCTCGGCAACGCCCGCTTTACCAACCGCAATGGCAAAGGCGAACGCTGAGGTTATCGGAAGAAGGTGGCTCGATAACCGGTAAAATGAGGGCCGATCGTTGGCTGGGTTGTGAAACGCTTTTTTGGGGGAGACCAAGATCGGCATCTCAGGAGGCAGCTGAAATTTCCTTCCTGAACTGGCATAGGCGGCGGTCACCACCGCGATTTCGTTCGGCCAAGGGCGACTTTTTGCCGCTCATAGGGCAAGGTTTCAACGGAGGAACCTCGCTGACTTCGCGGGTTTATCACCGGAAGGAGGGATCGGCGCTAGCGAGTGGAAATGACTGCTGTGATAGCGGCGGCCGAGCGTGTCGCTGACGACTAACCGTCGAAGAGGCCGTGATTAGCGGAAACCGAGCCCACGATCCCTACAGAGTTGAAGGAGGCACGTGGTGACCCAACCGACCGAAAAGGAAATCGAGAAGCGCGCCTACGAGATATGGGAGCGGAGCGGCAAGCCCGAAGGCAGGGAGGAAGAATTCTGGCGGCTGGCGGAGCAGGAGTTGCGAAACGAGGACAAGTCATCTCCCCTCCGCACTCCAGATAGCCTGTAAGCAGAGAAGAAGCGCTAACCGGATGTCTCATTCCGCAGCAGCCGAAACTGTATTGCTGTACTTTGTGCTGCCCCTTTGGTTATTGGCGGGGTTTGCTGATTATCTTTGCCATCGCGCATCTCGGATTGAGACGACAAGCGGCTATAAGGAAACCCCACTTCATCTGTTGATGTTGATCGAACTTGCGATACCATTGCTGGCGGCGATTTTTTTTGAAATCAACGCTCTTATTATTGCGGCTATGATCGTCGGCTTTGTTACGCACCAGCTGACAGCCCTCTGGGATACAACATTCGCCAGCCATAAGCGGAGCATCACGCCCATCGAACAGCAGGTCCATAGTTTTCTCGAACTGATGCCTCTCATGGCGATGGTGATCGTCATCATCTTAAACTGGCCGCAATTCCTCAGCCTTTGGGGACTGGGTTCTGGGCCCGCACGTTACGAACTCGCCCTGAAGCGAGAGCCATTACCATGGACGTATGTGGCGGCGTTTCTATTCGCGGTCCTGCTGTTTGAAGTCCTTCCCTATATGGAGGAATTCGTTCGAGGCTTACGGTCGCGGAAGAGGGCTTAGCTCCGAACGCGGAGCACTTCAATGAAGGTTACCGTCATCGGAGCGACAGGACTTTTAAGGTCCGCTATTGTGGCTGGCTTTCCTCGCACGGCCATTCGGTCCTTTCGATGAGTAGAATCGCCGACATTAGGTGTCCTGGCACGATCTCAACGAGGCGCGGATTGTATCTTCACAGCCACCGCTGTCGTTGCACAGCCCGTCATAGGCTCGCTGCTTGTGCTGCACGTCGGTTACTCCTTCTGGGAAGGATGGATCGTGGTCGATGGTGCTGTATCTCTCGTCTCACCGAATCTGCTGGCTGTGGTTTGCCTTCGGCATTCCAGTGTTCATGGCGGTGGCCGCTATACTCTGGCTGATGATAGCTAAACCTTAACTAGAGGTGTTTTGAAGCGTGATGGCAGTGCCGAGCTCGCCAGGATGCTCCGCTCGCGGTGGCATGCCAGCTTGCAGTAGTTGCCGGGGAGCGCGCAGGCCTCCGGGATGGTCGAGCGGATAGGAGGGGATACCTGCTAGGCCGCCAAAGCGCCTGTTGCTCAGGCGCGCCTCCGTTATTGGCCAAGAACTCTGCGTGCGAGATGAATATACGCAATCGCTCTGGATGAATGTCCCGGTGGTCGAAGTTGCTAGCCTGTCGGGATCCGACCGGGCGGACGTGGTCGTGGTCGGTTCTGGCATTGCTGGGCTGCCGGTGGCGTAGAGCTTGCAAGCCGTGGGCGCTATCGACACCGGCATGACGGCACGCACGACCGCGCATCTCGCCACAGCGCTGGACGACTATTCCGAGGAGCTCGTGGGCGCGCGCGGCGAGGAATGTGCGCCTTACTACCAAAGCGTCATGACCGCGATTGACCGCTGAAGCTATCCTGGAACTCGAAAACGTCGACTGCGATTTCTGCCGGGTCGACGGAATCTGGGTGCATTGCCGAATCCCAGACCGGGCGGCCAACCGCCAGCGGCAGCAAAAGGGGAAAGGAGCCGCCTCGCAACGGCTCCGTCCTTCCGCTATTTCTTGCCCTCGCCGACCGTAGGCGCGGGCTTCTTGTCGAGATCCTGCGCCATCTCAAGATGATGCTTAAGCGCCGGCAGGGTTTTGCCGGCCCAATTCTTCAGATCCGCGTTATCGCCGCCCTTGGCATAGCGCTCGAACAGGTCGACGGCATCCTTATGAGCGCTGACCTGCATCGAATTGAACTCCGAGCTGAAGTCGTTACCGTTGGCACCCTTCAGCTTGTCGAGCTTGCTTTGGTGCGATGAATCGAGAGCGCTGGGCAACTCGGCTTTCACCTTGCCACTGGTGACAAGTCCCTTCAGCTCGGTGCTGGTTTTGGTGTGGTCCGTTACCATCTGGGAAGCGAAAGTCTTCTCCGCTGCATTTCCCTTCTGCTGTGCGAGCTTGTTAGACTCGATTTCAAACATGTCCGATATCGCGACCTGCTTGACAAAATCCACCGTCGAGGGGCTGACCCCGAGCACGGAATTGACCCCGGTCTTTTCGCCGACGGATTGCGCCATGACCGGTGTCGCCAGCAAAATGCACGCGATTGCTATCATAGTGCGTCTCATGTGTATCTCCATCAGTTTGCGGTCTTGCAATTGACGCCCTTGCGAGGCGTTAGTTGAGCTTAGTCGCCGTCTGCTCGTCGAATTTGGCGGCGAGGGATCGAACGATATCGTGTGGCTGAGCTTTCCATCCAGGCGATCAAGACGTCGTAGTGGCGACCGGCCGCAACAGGAGACCCGCCTTCGACCGCTCGGGCGGTGGAACGATCCCGTGACCAAACGAGCCAGTTGCGGGTGTAGACCTCCTTGCGGTTGGGGTGGAACTGGACGCAGTAGCCGCCGCATTTGCGCTTTTCGCTGATTCCCGCCCCGTTCTTGGCCAAGCTATCGTCAAAGGCGAGGTGGTGGTTGGCCTACGCACTACCCTGAAGTTTTAAGCCGAGTGCCGGTAAACGTGGCGGAGGTATACGCGTCACTACGCAGTGACCTGTACATCGGCTCCATTACTTCTTTTTCTTGGGGACGTTCTTGCCTTTTTTGCGGGCCTTGGAAAGTCCGATCGCGATCGCCTGCTTCTTGCTTTTTACCTTGCCGCCCTTTCCGCCACGGCCACTTTTGGCCGTCCCCTTCTTGTACCGTCGCATCTCGCTCTTGACGTCCGAGCCCGAGCTCTTCGAGTAGCGACGCTTCTTCTTGGCTTTTTTTGCCATGGGTTCTTCTCTTTCCACTAAAAGACACTGCTAGTTGAACTGCCAGAAGCATGACTTCCGCGCCGTCGGCTTTCCCATCCACCGCATCGACAATCTAGATGGCGCTGGCAAGTTCCAACGCACCATTCCGAGCATCCGTTAGAGGATATACCGAATGCGGTGTCCTCATAGGAACGCTGTCAGATGTTTCACGCTTGATAGGTTGGAGAACCTCGATCGATGCGCCGCACCAGAATTCGGCTCAAGCACCAGCCATCCGACCAAGCCGGCCGACGCGGTTGGCGGCTTAGCACCGAGGAAGATGAAGAAGGTATCGAGGATTGGATGGTCGGCGGAGGCGACAGCCCGTCAGCTTGAACGGCAAATAGTCCCGGAAATTGTTGCTGCATCAACCAAGGGATCAGGGTAGCCACACGATGGTTCGTCCCAAGGGTTCACCTCCTATTTCAAGCCCGATTCAGCGGGCCAGCCGTTTGATGGTCTTGGCCGCACGGCTGGGACCATGCCAGCCGAGAAACTTCAGCTCCTTGTTCTCCAGCGCATTCGTTGCTCGAAAGAACTGTTCGAGGTCATCGCGTGCATGGGTGGGAAGATCGCGGATATCCTTGAGATCAGTTTCGAGCGGTGATCTATCAGGCACCGCAAACACCCGATCGTTGCGCTCCGTCTCGCCCTTTTTCTTCTGTTCGACTTCGAGAATGCCGATGGGACGGCAGCGCAGCACGACGCCCGGATAGGTCTGCGCGTCATGCAAGATCAGCACATCCAGCGGATCGCCATCCTCGGCCTTGGTCGAGGGAATGAACCCCCAGTCATAGGGATAGGTCAGGCCGGCCATCAGTGGCTTCGCCAAGGCAAAAACGCCAAGCTTCGGATCGAAATCGAGCTTGCACGAACTGCCGCGCGGCGTCTCGACCACGGCGAAGATGTTCTTATCGTCGGCCCAACTCGGCAGTTTTGTCAGATTGGTCATGGCGGACGACTCGGACCTCGAAAGGAGCAGCGGGCCCGACGGAAATCGATCCGCCGAGCCCTGCCGGGAATCAGGCGGAGGTGGAGGCCTTCTTGTTGACACCCTTGCGCAACGCAACCGTATTGAGCTTGGCGTTCGCGGCCTTCTCTTCGTTTAGGTTCGTGGTAAGGAAGCGCACGATATCGTCGTGGCCGAGCTCCTCCGCCCAGGCGATCAAGGTGCCGTAGCGGCATATCTCGTAGTGCTCGACGGCCTGCGCGTTGGCGACGAGCGCCGCATCCAGCACCGTCTTGTCCTCGATCTCGCCGGCCGTCTCGTCGGCTTCCTTGATGATCCCGTCGATGGCTGGGCATTGCGTGCCGCTTGGCGATTGGCCGAGTTTCTCGAACACCTTTTCGAGACGCTCGATCTGCTTGTTGGTCTCCTCGAGATGGTTCTTGAGGCCCGTGGCCAGATCCCGGTTGGTGGCTTTGTCGATCATCTTCGGCAGGGCCTTGGTGATCTGCTCCTCGGCATAATAGATGTCCTGCAAGCCATGCAGCAGCAGATCATCCATCGTCTTGATGTCTTTGGTGAATAGTCCCATGACGCCGCTCCTCGCTCCTAAAGCGGGGGGAACGCATGCTCGCCGTGCTGGTTCCTGGGCGTGAACGCCACAGCCGGCCGGGAAGATTATGATGGTGGGGCGTCTCGTGCGTCCGCAGGAACTCGCGCAAACAGGCCGCGTTTTGCCTCTTTGGGTGGAGTTCAACATGGTCAGCACCTCGCTCTGGATGGAGACCGAAATCCTGCCGGAGGCGGGTGCCCTCAAAGGCGATGTGCAATGCGATGTCGCCGTGGTTGGTTCGGGCATCGCCGGACTGTCGACGGCGTACGAATTGATGAAGCGCGGCCGCTCGGTCATCGTCATCGACCGCAAGGGTATCGCAAGCGGCATGACGGCGCGCACCTCGGCGCATCTTGCGCCGCTTTGCGATGATTTGATGAGCGAATTCAGGAAGCTGCGCCGCGCCGAGGTCGCCAAGCTGTTCTACGAAAGTCAGGCCGCCGCCGTGGATCGCATCGAGGAAATCCAGACAAGCGAGAAAATTGCCTGCGACTTTCTCCGTCTTGACGGTTACCTTTTTCAAGGCAATGGCATGCCGGCCGACATATTCGATGAGGAGCTGGAAGCGGTGCGCGAGGTCGGCGCACCGGTGCACCGGCTGGTCGGCGTGCCGCTCAAGGGCTGCGAGAGCCGGCACGTCTTGCGCTATCCGCGCCAGGCAAAATTCCATCCCCTCAAATATCTCGCCGGACTTGCCGCCGCTTGCGCAAGCGGCAGCGTCCGTTTCTTTGCCAACAGCCCGGTCGAGGAAGTCGCCGAACATGACGGCGGCGTCACGCTGCGAACCTCACAGGGGCAGATCACGGCCGTGCATGCTGTCATCGCGACCAACGCATCAATCGCCGACCGCTTTCAACTGCATACCAAGGTTTCTCCTTACCGCACTTACGTGCTCGCCTTTGCCATCGCGCGGGGCGAACTGCCCGACGCGCTCTATTGGGACACCGAAGATCCCTACCATTATGTGCGGCTGCAAACGGGCCCCGAGGAGGATGATTTCGTGCTGGTCGGCGGCGAAGACTATAAAAGCGGTGAGGCCAACGATGCCGACCAGCGCTTTGCTCGGCTGGAGAACTGGGCGCGTGAATTGATCCCGGCTTTGGACCGCATAACCCATCGCTGGTCGGGTCAGGTTCTCGACACGATCGACTATGCCGGCTTCATCGGCCGCGAGCCCGGCAGCGAGCGCATTTACCTTGCGATGGGCGATTCAGGCCAGGGTCTGACCCATGGTGTGATGGGCGCGATGCTGAACACAGCCCTCATTCTGGGCGAAGATCATCCGTGGAAGTCCGTCTATGCGCCGGATCGCAAGCCGCTCGCTGCGGCGCGGAATTTCCTGCGCGAGAACATGACGATCCTGCAAAACCTCGCGGAATATGTGGCGCCGGGTGAAATCGCTTCGCTCGAAGAGCTTCAGCCCGGTGACGGCGCCATTCTGCGGCGGGGACTCGAAAAGATCGCAGCCTACAAGGACAAGGCTGGCGAACTGCATCTTCATTCGGCCAGTTGCACGCATATTGGCTGTCATCTGCACTGGAACAGCTTCGAGAGCTGCTGGGATTGTCCGTGCCACGGTTCGATCTTTGCGCCCAACGGACGGCCGATCAATGCTCCGGCCGTGTCGGCTTTGCGCCCGGTAAAAGTCTAGCGAGATCCGGTCAAGGCTTAGGGAGCGTTCCATCTTCAAGGACGAGGACATCGAGCAGGGCGATCTGCGTAGCCCGCGCACACCGTGGGCCGTCCTACGGCCGCTGCCAATTGAGCCGATCGTTGACAGCTTTCGGTGCAAGGTGCTGATCGTCGGTGCCGGCATCACCGGTGCGCTGATGGCCGAGCGCCTGACACGGCAAGGCCGCCAGGTGGTCATCATCGATCGCGAGCTTCCCAGTCTCGGCAGCACGGTGGCCAGCACCGCCATGCTGCTCTGGGAAATCGACCGGCCGCTGTTCGAACTTGCGCAGCTCTATGGTTTCGAGAAGGCGGTGCGCTGCTATCGGGCCAGCCACCATGCCGCGCAGGGATTGCCGTCCCTGGTTTGGCAGCATGGAATTGCCTGCCAGATGCGACGGCGTCTCTCGCTCTATCTCGTCGTCGATGACAGTCCGAACCTTGTTCAGGATGAATGTGCGCTGAGGGGCCGCGCCGATCTGCCGTCCCTCTATCTCGATCACGCCGCGCTGCTGAAGCGCTTCGGCATCGCGCGGGCGGGCGCCCTTTTGTCAAGGGACGCGGCTGATGCCGATCCTGTGCTGCTCACACATGGCCTGCTTGATATCTCCCTGCAACGCGGTGCCCGCCTTCTCAAGGCCAACGCGGTTGCCTATGACAGCACGGCCCAGAGCGTCACCGTCGGCCTTGAGAACGGACTTTCGATCGAGGCGCGCCAGGTTGTGCTCGCGACCGGCTATGTGATGCCGGATATTGTGCGGCCCACGGCGCAGCAGCCAGCTTCCAGCTGGGCCATCGCGAGCCGGCGGCAGCCAGGCCATCTGTGGCCCGAACAGGCGCTCATCTGGGAAGCGAGCCGGAACTATCACTATGCGCGGACCACCACTGATGGCCGCATCATCCTTGGTGGCGAAGATGACCGTGCGCTCATCGAGCCTCACGCTCGTGATGACGCCACGCCTGCCAAGGTGAGGGCGCTCAAAGATTATCTGAAGGCGCTTTGGCCGCATGCATCGGAAGATGTGGCGTTCGGCTGGTCGGGCGCCTTCGATACCACACATGACGGATTGCCGTTGATCGGCAGGGTGCCCGGCTCCAAGAATATCTTCGCCGCCTTTGGCTATGGCGGCAACGGCATTACCTTCAGCTTCCTCGCGGCGGAACTTATGGCGGCGATGTTTGCCGGAGGTTCTTCGCCCCTGTTCGATGATCTTGCGATTGATCGCGATATTCCCGGCTAAGACGCGCGATCAGGCTGCCCAGCATGAAGGCGACGAGCAGCGAGGGCAGCGGAGCCTCTCGCACCACATCACGCAGAAACGCGAGCGCCTGGCCCGGCGGCTGCCCTTCTTCCAGCTTTCGTGCTGTGATTGCGCTTCATCGCTCCGCGCCGCACCTGATCCGCCATTCCCTGCTCCTTCAATCTGGGCAATAGACCGGCGGCGGAACCGTTCCTACTGCGAACGCTTTGGCCGTACCGGTGCTTTAGCAACGAAGGGGACCCGAGGCCGTTCTGAAAGGACCGACAACGATCGATCAAGGATGGTCATGGCTCAAGATCCGCCGGAGCCTAAACGAGACGGCAAAGGGGCCACATCTCGGGCTCTCGCAAGCCTGCACGGGAAGTTCAGGAGCCCTTCACCATCCGCCCGCCGGAAACCGATCACGGCTCAATGCCCAATCTGAAATGGTCGTTCGCTGCTGAACCAATGGCTTCCACGCGCGCTTGTCGAAGCGCATTTGAAAGTCACGGGTGACGTCCTGGCGCGGCTCCTGACCACCAAAGCGGCGGTGATCGCACGATGGTATTCCCGCGACCAATCATCGAGCAGGAGGTCGAAATGCCGCCGCGTGGCGTCCGTATGGAGGCGATGGAGGCACGTTCTGTCGATGCCATTCCAGTCGGAAAGGAGTGGCAATATGAACCCAAATGGGACGGATTTCGTTGCCTGCTGGCGCGGGACCGGGACGCGGTGTCCATGCGCTCGAAGTCCGGCCAGGATCTCGCCCGATACTTCCCGGAGATCGTCGCCGCAGCCCGCGATTTGCGCGAACGGAGGTTTGTGCTTGACGGCGAGCTCGTCGTCGAGGTTGGCGGGCAATTTTCGTTCGATGACCTCCTGCAGCGCATCCATCCGGCCGCTAGCCGCGTCCAGAAGCTGTCCCGGGACACGCCGGCCCTGTTTCTCGCTTTCGATCTGCTGGAGCTGGGCGACAAAAAGTTGGCCGACCAACCGTTGTCCCGACGGCGACCTCAGTTGGAAAAGCTTGCTGGCCGCAATTTTTCGCGCGCGCCGCTATTTCGGCTATCGCCGGCCAGCACGAAGTTCGGGGATGCCGAGCGGTGGCTGCAATCGGCAGGCGGCGGAAGTGACGGCGTGGTCGCCAAGCGGCTCGATCTTCCGTACCAGACCGGGAAGCGCGAGGGCGTGCAGAAGATCAAGCGATATCGCAGCGCTGATTGCGTCATTGGAGGCTTTCGCTACGGCGAGAAGCTGCAGGCCGGCCGCAAAGCTGTCGCCTCATTGCTGCTGGGGCTTTACGATGCAGACGGCCTCCTGCACCACGTCGGCTTTTCGTCAGCCATCAAGGCAAAGGACAAACCGGCGCTGACCGAAAGACTCGAGATGATTGCGGCGACCAAAAGCTTCACTGGCAACGCGCCAGGCGGACCAAGCCGATGGTCGACGAGACGATCGTCCGAATGGCAGGCGGTGAAGCCGAAATACGTTGTCGAAGTGTCCTACGATCACTTCACCGGTGGCCGCTTTCGGCACGGTACGACCATCCTTAGATGGAGGTCCGACAAGAAGGCGGACCAGTGCACCATGGAACAGATGAAGCAAAAGATCGCGCGGGACCTCATGAGGGCGATCGAGCCAGCCTGACGGATACTTGGGGTCTATCGCATGTCCCGGATCTCGCAGGCCAACACGCCCCGATCGCGTTCGCGCCAACGACAACCCAGTCTTGGCGCAGCAGGTCGTAGACGACCTACAACGTAGGCCCAAGGGTGAGGGCTGCGAGCATCCCAAGCGAGAGGTCGCCCGTCGATCCACGCGGCCAAGCCTTCCTCAACTGAGGGATGTAAGACAGCGATGCGAGAAAGGCCGCGATGCCGCCAATAGAGGATGCGAATTTACCTATCACACTCTATGGCCACTCCTCGCCTGCCGACGGTGCAGATCCTCGGAGCGAGCCGGTTGCTCGGACTGCCGGCCAGCATTCGCGTCGTATCCCCTGTCAATGAATGCCGCACGGCAAACAGTGAGGAATAAGAACCGTTCCTAACGTCCTGCGATCGTCACGCGAGCCACCGGCCATCAGCGTTTCCGTCGTCACTCGACCTGCTCGCCGAACCGGTTCAAGTAGACCGCCATCATGGCGTCGTGAGTCTCGTCCGCGGAACTGCAGAACGCGTCGGTCACCAGGACGACGCGAAAAGCCCAATCGATCGCGCCGAGCGCGGTAGCGAGCACGCAAACCTCCGTCTCGCCTCCCGTAACGACGATCGTACCGACCAGCTTCTCGCGCCGGCGAAGATGCAGGTCGGATCCGGTCGACGGAGAGTAAACGTGCTTGTCGTAAATCGTGGCCGGGGGAACGAAGCAGGCGAGCTCCGGAACGAGATCGACTATATCTGGGCCAAGACGATCGATTGTCATCGAGCTCCGTCGCTCGTAGTACCGTCGCCACATCCCCGCACCTTGGCCTGAGGACCGGGCTGGGATGAAGCGGGTAAAAGTCGCCCGCTCGGGATGCCTTGCCGTGATGGCGACGATACTAGGAATCAGCCGATCGAACCACGGCGTCCTCCATTCGGTGTCCTCTGCGAACATCCAGTGCATGTCGACGCAGATGTGAATCGTGTTGGCGCCGGATGGCCCCAGCCGTAGCACATCTCTCTTGGCCATCCTTCGGTCGTCTCAAGGACTTTGCCGTATCGGACGCAACAAGGGTGTTCCTTCATGGTTCCTTCGTTAACGCGCCCCGGGCGACTCGACCGGATGCCCTCGGGAACCACGAGATGCAGCCGGGCTTTTACCTCTCGATGTTCGAGAAAGCCGATAGAAGTGAAGAACTGACTTCCGCGATGGCCGACGGTTTCGTCCGCGTCCGCGGAGCGCGGGAGCATAACCTCCGGAACGTTTCGCTCGACATCCCACGCAATGAGCTCGTGGTCTTCACAGGCGTGTCCGGATCCGGCAAGTCCTCCTTAGCGTTTGGGACGTTATACGCGGAGGCTCAACGTCGTTATCTCGAATCCGTATCACCTTACGCACGTCGGCTATTCCATCAGATGCAGGTGCCCGACGTCGACGCAGTTGAAGGATTGCCGCCAGCCGTCGCCCTTCAGCAGCAGCACGGATCGCCGACAACCAGGTCGTCGGTGGGAAGCGTCACGACGCTCTCCAACCTCTTGCGCATACTGTATTCGCGGGCGGGCACATATCTGCGCGGGCAGGCCTTGCTTTACGCGGAGTCCTTCTCGCCTAACACGCCGGAAGGCGCCTGTCCGAACTGTCACGGCATCGGGCGAATTCATCAGGTCGTCGAACGAAGTCTGGTACCCGACGACACTTTGACGATCCGTGAGCGCGCCATTGCGGCTTGGCCTTCGGCTTGGCAGGGCCAGAATCTCCGGGACATTCTCGTCACCTTGGGGTATGACGTCGATAGGCCGTGGCGCGAGCTTTCGAAGAAAGATCGTGACTGGATTCTCTTCACGGACGAGCAGCCAACCGTACCGGTGTATGCGGGATACACGCCAGCCGAGACGCGAAAAGCCCTGAAGCGTAAGGAGGAGCCCAGCTATATGGGCACCTTCACCGGCGCCCGCCGGTACGTGCTTCAGACATATGCCACCACGCAGAGCATCATGATGAAGCGGCGTGTAGCACAGTTTCTGTCGAGCGATGATTGCCCGGTCTGCGATGGAAAGCGGCTAAAAGCGGAAGCGCTTTCGGTCAAATTCGCAGGAATGGACATTGCCGAGATGTCTCGCCTGCCGTTGGGCAAGCTCGACGAGCTTATCAAACCGTACATTGATGGAAGCAAGAAAGACGGTACCGACGATCCTCCCGAAAAGGCGCTTGTCGTTCAGAGAATCGTCGAGGATCTCGTCGGGCGTCTCGAAGTTCTGCTTGAGCTAGGCCTCGGTTATCTCACCTTAGAGCGCAGCACGCCGACGTTATCGCCGGGCGAACTGCAGCGTCTGCGGCTCGCGACGCAGGTCCGATCGAACCTGTTCGGGGTCGTCTACGTACTGGACGAGCCCTCCGCTGGCCTGCACCCGGCAGACATTGAGGCGCTCTTGCGGGCACTCGGGCGCCTGAAGGCATCGGGAAATTCGCTCTTTGTCGTTGAACACGAGCTCGATGTGGTGCGCGAGGCCGACTGGATCGTCGACGTTGGGCCCGCTGCCGGGGACCAGGGCGGTCGGATACTCTACAGCGGGCGCCTTGCCGGTTTGGCCAAAGTCGAAGCGTCCCAAACACGAAGGTATCTGTTCGAAGATGCCGCGAGGGCACCACGCAAGATCCGTCGGCCGAGCAGCTGGCTGAAGCTGCGGAACGTGACGCGGAATAACCTGAGCCGTCTCGATGCCGACCTCCCTCTCGGCGTCCTTACATGTGTGACCGGCGTGTCTGGCTCGGGCAAATCCACTCTCATCAGCCAGTTTCTCGTCGAGGCGATCGCGGAGAAGCTAGGTCAGCGCCGCAAATCCGATCTGGACGAAGCTGAGCTGCAGGAGACCGTGCGTACGCTGAGTGGGGAGATTACGGAAGGGTTGGATCGCGTTAAACGTCTCGTTGTGGTCGATCAGAAGCCGATCGGGCGGACCCCGCGGTCCAATTTGGCGACTTACACCGGCTTGCTCGATCACGTGCGTAAACTTTTCGCCGGGACGAAGCAGGCGCGTGCCAGGCGCTACGACGCGGGCAGATTTTCGTTCAATGTGGCCAAGGGCCGTTGCGAAACCTGCGAGGGCGAAGGCTATGTATGCGTAGAGCTGCTGTTCCTTCCGAGCGTCTATACTCCGTGTCCGACGTGCCGGGGCGCTCGCTATAACCCGAAAACGCTCGAGATCAAGATACGGGACAAGTCGATCGCCGATGTGCTGGCGATGACCGTCGACGCGGCTTTCGAGTTCTTTAAAGACGATGACGTTCTTTCGCGCTCTTTGGGCGTTCTGCGCGAGGTCGGGCTCGGTTACATTAGACTTGGCCAGTCGGCCACCGAACTTTCAGGAGGAGAGGCGCAACGCGTCAAACTCGCCACCGAGCTCCAGCGCGCCCATCGTGGCGGCACATTATACGTTCTCGACGAGCCGACGACGGGACTGCATCCGTCCGATGTCACAAAGCTCGGCAATCAGCTGCAAGGGCTCGTCGAGGCTGGCAACACCGTCGTTCTGGTCGAGCATGATATGTCTGTTGCAGCGGAGAGCGACTGGATCGTAGAAGTCGGCCCTGGCGCTGGAAACGAAGGAGGTCGCATCGTGGCGTCCGGACGACCGGATCAAGTTGCTGCCTCCGGGAGCCGGACAGCAGAATATTTGAAGCGAGCGCTCTAACGAGTTCATCGAAGGCCGCCAGCCCCCATAGGAACACCGGGGGACGCAGTTGGTTGTTTGCCATCGCCTGCCCGAAAGAGACACGCATGGAAAGCATCCTCGTCGCCGAATTCGATACTAGCCGCGCGGCAGAGCTCGCGGTCGAGCACGTTGTGCAGGAGTGCGGAGTCCAGAGAACCGACGTGGTGCAGCCGATGGGCGCCGACAATACATCCGGCGATCGACCCGCGCTCGCCGACGTGAAGGTAAAGCCGAAGCCGGGCGAGAAGCTTGGGGGCCCGATCGAAGTATCCGTCGACTTCCATGGCGACGATCCGAAGCGCGTCGCGGACGCGCTGAAATCCGTTGGTGCTAAGGCCGTCCGGATGAAGTAAAGGACAGAATCATGCCCGAATATCCCAAACCGCCGTTTCCCAGCCAGCGACAACCCATGCCAGGCTCGACGGGGAAGATGGACCCGCGCCCGGATCATGGCGAGACAAGCTATAAGGGCTCGGGACGGCTTCAAGGCAAGTGCGCCATTATTACTGGCGGCGACAGCGGCATCGGGCGCGCGGTCGCCATAGCCTTCGCCCGCGAGGGCGCCGACGTCCTGATCGCCTACCTTGACGAAAGCGACGATGCGAAAGAAGTCGCGGCGATGATCGAGAAGGAAGGGCGCAGGGCTGTCCTCGTCGAGGGCGACCTTCGCTCGGCCGACCATTGCCGCACCGTGGTCGACCGCGCCGTGCAGGAACTTGGCGGCGTCGACATTCTCGTCAATAATGCCGCGCATCAGGCGACCTTCGCCGACATCGGCGACATCAGCGACGAAGAATGGCGCATGACCTTCGAGGTGAACATCCATGCGATGTTTTACCTCGCCAAGGCCGCGGTCCCGCATATGAAGCCTGGAGGCGCCATCATTAACACGGCATCGGTAAATTCCGACATGCCGAACCCGATACTGCTCACCTACGCGACGACGAAGGGAGCGATCCAGAACTTTACGGGCGGTCTGGCCCAGATGCTGGCGGAGAACGGCATCCGGGTGAATGCCGTTGCGCCGGGTCCAATTTGGACCCCGCTCATTCCCTCGACGATGCCAGAGGAAACCGTAAAGAACTTTGGCAAGCAAGTGCCGCTGAAGCGGGCTGGCCAGCCGGCTGAACTCGCCACAGCCTACGTGATGCTCGCCGACCCGCTATCCAGCTACACTTCGGGCACGACCGTCGCGGTGACCGGAGGCAAACCCTTCATCTGAGAGGTGGCCGGCATAAAGCATCCCGTGACGCCCGATGGCCGCTACTTCGTCGTAAATGGGAAGCTTGGGTCTCAGCAATGCGGACGTTGAGCCGGGCGCCTCCATAGAGCTTGGGAGGCAGGCTTTCAGCGAGGGGGCAAGTTGGGCGATGCGCATCGATGGTCCTTTAGATAGGAAGCACCGCTCGGAGCAGTAAGATGATTGCAGCCGAACCGAAGTTCGGCAATGCTCCGCCTTGCGGTGCCGATCACCGCGCGCGTGCCCTCTTTAGTGATGCGCTTGAGGAGCTCTTGCGCACGCGTCAATGTTCGTCTTCGGAAAGCTGACTGAGATAGGCCAATCCGAAACTTGCGAGGTCTTCGGCATCGCCTTCGCGGCGATCCCATCTCCCATAGAGGTGACGCTCAAGCAGGCAACGACGCCTATCTGATGTATCAATCCCGGAGTGAGTGGCGCAGAAAACGCTCCAAGCGATATCGATCGCCGTCCGCAATGTGATTGCATTTGCCATTTCAGCTCCGCGACACCGGCATCATTGCCGTGCAATCCCTTTCCACGGCGAAGGTTGCATCTTTTTCCCAACCTTAAAGCTGGCACCGGGCGTATCGTAGGAACCTTGCTCTCCCGAAGACATTTGCCGTTAAGATCTTGAACGGAGGATGTTATGGCACTCGAAGCGAAGGAATCGGGCAACTTGATCGGCAGCGACAAGGTTGAAGGCACGACAGTTTACGGTGCAGACAGTCAGAAGATCGGCAGTATCGAGCGGGTGATGATCGACAAAAAGAGCGGAAAGGTCTCCTACGCGGTCCTGAGCTTCGGCGGCCTTCTTGGCATCGGCGATGACCACTATCCACTGCCTTGGCAATCGTTGAAGTACGACACCAATCTTGGCGGGTACGTCACAGGCGTGACAGAAAGCCAACTGCAGGGCGCGCCCAAATATCGTGATGAGACGGCATGGAATTGGAATGATCCGGCTGCCGGTCGATCGGTAAATGACTATTACCGAGTACCAATCTGATTGCCCTCGAAATGCGGCGTGCTCGTCATCAAAGTGCGCTGCATTCGCGAAAAGCGTGTGGGAGCATCGTCGAATAGCCGGTCAGCCGCAAATCGGGTCTTGAAAGCGAGTTCTAGGAAGCGCTCGCGCGAGCAAGCCTAGCGCAGGTACTCGCCCGCGCCGCGGGAACCTTATCTCCTCAGACGAAGCTATATAGCGCGCCTCAACCTTCCCGCACCACGAGGCCCTGCGAAAAATGTGGAGGCCCGGCACGCGCGCGGCTGAACGCCTAGTGCGCTCGGCCCAGTCAGGGCCACTGGTTACGAGTTAGTCGGACTGCGATATGTCGGACATCTGAGTCCATGTATCTCAAGCGCTAGGGTTCACGGCCAAGGCCGGGATTAGGAACGCGGTGTGGGTCCGTATCCGGGCCCGGGGAAGCGGATCTAATTGCTGTTCAGGAGCTGTCGCATTAGCGGCAAGCACGCCGCACGGCCTTGCAAGTCAGCAAGTTAGGTGCGCGCGAACGTGGAATATGAGAGCGGATAGTCTATCCGAGGCTGAGGACGTAGAAATACATCGCCACGATTATCGCGACGCTTAGTAGCGTGATGCCGAAACTTTCCTATCCCGAACCGATTTGACGACCGCTCAAACGTTCCGGCGCTGCGACATCCTGTCAAAGCGCTTGATGAGCAATGTGCCTCACTCCTCGTCGCCCGATTAACTTGGTGGACGCCCACGATGGGGCAGCTTCGGGCCAGTGATCCGGTCTGCCGCGACGCGAAGGGTGCCGGCGTGTTTCATCGCTTCAACGCGAGCCGGCCCAGGCGGCAAAGCGCGCGCATGATCCAGCGCCAGTATCGCTTCCGCATCGAGGTCAGCTGCCGACTACCGATCGACCGTTCTCTTCATGCGACTCGCGCGACCTAATGCCTGCCGAACTAGGGCGCATAGCTTGTTTCGGCGCTAGGAAAGAAGCGGACATTTGAGGGTACGATTCACGCATGTTAGTGTTTGAAGTTGAACCACGAAAGTGTGTCGCGCTCGCAACGTGGCAATAGTTCCGCTGAACATCGGACCCGTTTGGACTTCACGGCGATACGGATCCACTGTTTACTAATCGTGGACCATTGAAGACGATTTTTATTTGCAAGATGTTCATTTCAGATCGGGTCCAGGAGGTCGTTGTCCAGCGCCAGCGGCCTCCTCGTTTTGCTTTCTCGAACTGCAAGGGAATCGTGTAATGCCAGTGCAGGTATGGGCCGTTGCCGCTTCGATTGGGTGGACAGCTGTTGTCGGAACGATGCTGCTGTATATGATTTTCGGCCCTAACTGATCGTATTCCTGTTCTCCCAACCATCGGGTCCCGGCGGGTTCAAGGCGGAGAGTCCTTGTAGTTCGCGCCAGGCGATTGCCCTCAATCGATTGCTGAACAAAACGCCGGCTATTCGCTGCAGCCGGCGCATCACAGCCCTGTCAACTGATGTAAATGCACCGTCTGGTTAAGGGTATCCATTCGGCGTAGGCCGCAGGTCACCGCTTCAGCAGTCCAGGGTTTTCCTTGTAGAACTTGATAAGCTCGATCAGGTTCTCGATTCCGAAGTCGGTGAACGCCTGGACGCCGTCTTCTCCGACGCCATAGACCCAGATCACGCCATGCTCGATCTCCATTTCGATGGCGATGTCCCACAGCCAATCTTCGTCTTCGCCGAGGTCCTTGGCGACCTGGGCAATGGTGGTGACGTGATGGACTTTGTTGACGTGGGTGGTCATGCCGCTGCTCGAGCGGAGAGCGCTGATGCCGGTGTCCAATTCCAGGGCAGCAGTTCGTCCAGCCGGTGAGCCGGGTGGGCAGCAATGCGAGCGAGAACATCCGCCAGCCAGGCTTGCGGGTCGATGCCGTTCATCTTGGCGGTGATGATCAGGCTGTACATGGCCGCCGCACGCCGTCCGCCGCGATCAGAGCCGCAGAACAACCAGGACTTTCGCCCCAGAGCGATACCTCTTAGGCCTCGTTCGGCGGCATTGTTGGACAGACATACCCGCCCATCATCGAGGAACAGGGTGAAGCTCGCCCAGCGCTTCAGGATATAGTTGAACGCCTTAGTCAGGTCGTGCCCACGGGAGAGTTTGGCGAGCTGTTCTCTCATGTAGACTTGAAGATCGTCGACCAGGGGCCGGCTCTGCGTCTGCCGTACCTGAAGGCGATCCTCGGGACTCCTGCCATTGATGGAGCGCTCGATCTCGAACAGCGCGTCGATCCGCCTCACGACCTCGATCGCGATCGGCGAGAGCGGGATCTCCTTCTTGCCGGCGGCCTTGCGCCGGGCATTCTCTTCGATGTCGGCCATGGCAAAGAACGGGCGCCGTCCGTGCGACCAGCAGGCAGCCTCCCGGATTGGGCCTGGCTGGCGTCCCGCTAGATAGAGCTGGTTGTACCCATCATAGGCATCGGCCTGCAGGATGCCGGCATATCGGGCCAGATGCCCCCGGGGATGCTCGCCCTTGCGGTCGCGGGAGTAATAGAACATCGCCGCCGGCGGCCCCGCGCCGCCAAACGGCCGGTCGTCCCGGACGTAGATCCAGCATCGCGCCGTATCGGTCTTGCCTTTGGCCAGTACGGGCACGGTCGTATCATCGGCATGCAGGCGCTCGGCCGCCATGACATGGGCTTCGACCAAGCGCAGGAGGGGATCCAGCGACGCACAGACCGATCCCATGGCGTCCGCCATGGTCGACAGCGCGATCGGCACGCCTTCCAGGACGTAGCGCTCCGCCTGGCGGTTTAAGGGCTGATGTTGGCCGAACTTCTCGAACATGATCATGGCCAACAGACTCGGGCCGGCCCATCCGCGGGCGACGGCATGGAACGGCGCCGCCGTCTGGCTGATCTTCTCGCAGTCGCGGCAGGAGAACTTCTCCCGGACCGTCTCGATCACCTTCCACTGGCGCGGTACCACTTCCAGCGTCCGAGTTACGTCCTCGCCGAGCTTGCGCAGGCGAGTGCCCCCACAACAATCGCAAGCCGTTGGCCCATCGATCACCACCCGCTCCCGGGGAAGATTTTCGGGGAACGTCTGGCGCTCGGCGCGCTTGCGCGTAAATCCGCGCACCGCCGTCGCCTTGGCCACGGCCCGTTCCGCCGCAAGCTCGTCCTCGGTGGCGTCGGCTTCCAGCTCTTCGAACGTCAGCGCCAGCTGTTCGATCAGCCGCGCCGAACGCTCCGATCGTTGCCCATAGATCTGATGCTTCAGCTTGGCGATCTGCAGCTTCTGCTGGGCAATCAGCGCCTCGTCTTCCGACGCTTTCGCGCGGGCGACCGCGAGCTCGGCGGCGATCTCAAACCCCTTCGCGCGCTCGGCCGCCAACGCCTCTTTCAGGGCGGCAACGTCATCCGGAGCAGCGTCGCGATCAGCATTCATGCGACGCAGTGAATCACAAGTTGGACGCGATGGGACTCCTTAAAAAGCTGAAGGCCGCAGATATTTGCTCAACCCGCGCTCCGCGGCCGCCAGCTCAGTTGCGGATTCCGCCAGTCGATGCCTTCGAGCATGTAGGCCATCTGGGCCGCCGAGATCGATACCGCACCGTCCGACGCCGAAGGCCAGATAAACTTGCCGCGGTCCAAACGCTTGGCATAAAGCGACATGCCCAACCCATCATGCCAAAGGATCTTGACCAGATCGCCGCTGCGCCCCCGGAAGATGTAGAGATCGCCCGCATGAGGATCCCGCTTCAGGCTTTCCTGCACTGTGAGAGCCAAGCTTCGCATGCCGCGACGCATATCGGTGTGGCCAGTGGCGATCCAGACCCTGACGCCGCTCGGGATCGGGATCATCGGCGTCGCAGGAGCTCGAGAACCCGCTGTAGCGCCTCAGTGTCCACGTCACGATCTACCCGCACGCGGCAACCACCAAGCTCGATCTCGATGATTCCGACCCTCGCGCGCTGCGCAGGCGGTGAAGACGGCACCTGCGGCGCGCACGTCGATGCCGAAGCTGGCGTAGAGGTGATCTCCACGGGTACAAGCGCAGGCACCGCGTCCTCCGCCAGCCGGCCGTCGCGCGCCAGCCGGCGCCACGTGAACAATTGGCTCGTCGACAATCCGTTGCGACGTGCCGTTACCGACACCAATCGTGGCCCGCTGTAGCTCTCGGCAACGATCCGCTGCTTCTCCTCCAAAGTCCAGCGGCGCCGTGCGCCCGTCGAGACGACTTCAAGTCGGGAAACCTTCGGCATAGGCATATAGTCAGTCATGCGCCTATGTCTTCACGTTGCCACCTCACTCGGCAAGGCGGTCGCCCCCGGAGGGATACGGTTAAGGCGGCTTTTCGCAACTGGAAGTGCGTTTAGGAACGCCGATCTCCCGGTGTGTTGCTCGCACTGACAAACGGAAAGGAAGCGTTCAAATGAAGGTTGCAAGGATCGCGCTGGCAGCGGCATTCATTCTCGGTTCGATAGCTGCCGCGAGCGCTCAAGGGGGCGGCGGAGGCGGTGCGGGTGGAGGCGGTGCAGGCGGAGGCGGTGCGGGCGGTGGAGCGGGTGCGGGTGCCGGCGCAGGCGGCGCAGGCGGTTCCGGAAGCGGTGCGGGTGCCGGCGGTGGCGGTGGTGACTCTCCGGCCGCGGCTAGCGGTCAAGGTGCCTCAAGTAGCCCCAGACACGGGAACCCGGGGGCGACCATGAACGATACGAAGGAGCGCCGAGATCGCTAACTAGATTCGGCCATCCCGGATGGGCTCATAAGGCGGGACGGCCTCCAAGAGCCTTTGCAGGCCGCCGTCTCGGAGGCTGAGTAGGTGCGCGTGCGATCCAGTTATGGAAGCTGTACGAAGACATTCCGCCGCAAGCGCAGTGGGTATCAATACAGGGCAATGCGCCGACGCTGAGGAGACATCGCCGGGGCCCTGAAGACGAATTTCTGGATGGGGGGGTTCTAGCGTCCATTCCGGTTCCTTCGCCATAGAGCTCGCGCTTTCGCTGGATATGGTCGCTCGGCAGAAATAGTGGCCGTGCGGCGGGAGAGTTTTAGTTTCAAGCAGCTTGCAACGCCTCTTGGCGTCGGCCGGCGCCGCGCTCTTTTGGTCATCGTCGAAATAGACATAAACATCGCAGCCACGCCGATTCCAACCGCGGATATGCTTGGCCCATTCGGAGAGCTGGGCCGGTTTGTAACATCCGCTGTAGCGTCCGCCCGGACCATGGCCGCGAACGTGGACAAAATCTGCAGCCCGCTTCCAAGGCGCTGGCGCATCGTGATGATCGGAGATGCAGAGCGCGATGTTCTGGGCGGATAGCAAACTCAGGATGTGCGGCTCGTACCAACTTGAATGACGGAACTCGAAGACATAGCGACGCCGTCGCTTCAACAGATTGAGGAAGGCGGCTAGCTGGTCCGCGTCGACTGAAAGATTTGGCGGCAGTTGAAACAATACAGGGCCGGCCTTCTTACGCAGCAGCGACAGACGGTCTTCCAGCAGTTCGAGACTGTTGATCGAGCTCCCGGACAGTCGCTTCCAGTGCGTGATGAACTTCGAAGCCCTCTGGCGAAGACGAAGCCGTCGTCAGTAGCGTCGCGCCAGTCGGCTACGGCGTTTTGCGTCGGCGTGCGGCGGAACACGCCGTTCAACTCCGTCGTGCAAAACTGACTCGCATAATAGTCGAGTTGCCGTTTTATGGGCAATTCTTTCGGAAAGAACCGGCCGCGCCGGGATGGATAGTGCCATCCGAATGTGCCTATCAGAACACGTCCCGGCACTCCGGCTATTTCCGATTCTTGTCCATGTCTTGCGCCATCTCAAGATGGTGCTGGAGCGCGCGGCGGGTCTTGCCCGCCCAGTGCTTCAATTTCGGATTGTCGCCGCCCTTGGCGTAGCGTTCGAACAGCGAGACCGCGTCCTTGTGCGCGCTGGCCTGCATAGGTTCATATTCGCTGGAGAAGCCGTCCGTCTTGGCGTCGCGCAGCCGCGCCAGTTTCTTTTCGGAGCTGTCGTCGAGCTTGGTCGGCAGCGCCGAGCTCATCTCGCCGCTGACCAGCTGCTTCAGCTCCGAACTGGTCTTGCCATACCCTCGCATCGCACTTCTTGCCGCGCGCCGGCTTACCCATCAGCTCGAAGATCGGCTCGAGCCGCTCGATTTGGCCTTCGGTCTCGTCGTGGTGCTTTTCGAACGCGGCGCGCAATTGATCTGAGGAGGCTGCCTTGGCCATCTTCGGCAGTGCCTTGTAGATCTGCTTTTCGGCGTAGTAGATGTCCTTCAGGGTATCAAGGAAGAGGGCACTAAGATCTTTCTCGGCCATGGGTCGCACCAGGATTGCAGGTTGCTTTGCAGCCGACAACGAGAGCATCACAACCAGGCTCCTATTTTCCGACCCTCGTCTCTAGCGGTCCTTGCGGCGCACGTTTCGACTGGTGCCGGGTTTTTGACGGATGGTCGAGGAGCGACGCCCTCGTTCGGTCATGTGTGCGGTTGAGCTCGTCGGAACAAGGTTCAATCCGCCAGGGAGGCCTAGCCGCTAATTGCATCCGGATGGCTGAAGACCTCGAATGCGCTTCCACGCGCAACAGCAATTAACGTAATTCCGCACGCCTGGGCCGCACGGACCGCGAGCGCCGTCGGAGCCGACATCGCGACGAGCATGGGACAGCTGATCGCGGCAGCCTTTTGTACAAGCTCGATCGAGACGCGACTTGTCAGGACGATCGCGCCTTCGGTGGCGGAGACGTTGTTGGCGGCGAGCGCGCCAGCGAGCTTATCCAAGGCATTGTGGCGACCGACATCCTCGCGAATCGCGACCAGTTCTTGATCGGGATGGAAGAAGCCGGCCGCATGCGTGGCGCGCGTCGCGCGGTTGAGCGTCTGGGCGTCCGACAATGCGAGCAGGGCGCTCTCGACTTGCCGAGCCCTAATGATAGACCTCGTCAAGTGCGCCGCCGGACGCGCGGCGTCAGCTCGCTGGGGCACCGAATCGGCCTCAGCACGTCCTCTCGCTGGGGCCGTTTCGCTTCGGGAACAAGCAGCGGTCCACGACGTTGCCGGCAGCTTCAGCAGCTCGGCCGAGCTCGCGAATGAACGCACTCTGTTTGGAGATTCTTGGGCGCTCGACCCTTACTCTTCCTCAGCCCAACTCAGCTTCTCGCAGCTTACGCAGCGGCGAAGGCGATAGCTCTTACCTTGGCGACTGTCGAGGATAGACATTGCCGAAGTGACACCGCCGCAGCGGAAGCAGGCATAGGAATCGGGCCGCAGCGGCTTTTGCTCGCCATCAGCGGCGAACGCGCCGTTCTTTTCTATCTGGGCTGGTCCTTTGAGTTCGCTATCGTAGACCATCCATCCGTTGCCACCCTGCCGAACGAGGAAACGTCCCCGCATCGGGCGTCCAATAAATTCCATTTGCATCCACCATCTGCAAAATACGAGCGCGTCGATTAGCTCGAAGGATGGAGCGCCCGGCATTGAACTATGTGAATCGTGACGATCAACTTTGGATAAGCGCCACCTGGCTTTCGCGGCGAACTGAAAGCGGCCCCAACCGGGGGGCCGCCAACCCGAACGATACGGGTTTTCCTCTGGCAGTCGGGGGGCACCTTGGCTGACCAGAAGCGCCAATTAGACGCTGATCTCCTCTCTATGGTTCCTCGCCTGACGTGGCAATTGGACAGGAGCGTATTAAAACTAGCTTCGTCGGATCGCGCGGGAAGAACTAGCAACTTCTGACAGCCGTGTTAGCTTCAAAGCCTCGGGTCACGTCCCGATTCATCATAGGACGACTGGCCTCAGCACCGGCCTCTAGGCCCCCAGAGGTGCTGGGGCCGTTTCTTTGGGTTACCCTCGCTGACATGCATATCCAAATGCAGAATGGTGCTGCCGGGCGATCCTGCGGGGATGTTCAGTTTCGGTCGCATGGATGGTGTTGAATACGGCTTTCTCAGCTTTGCTGGAATGTCGTTTGTGGCGCTCATCGTCAGCGTAAGTTGGCTGCTGATCGGCTGAGCGTCCTACCTCTCGTGATGACATGACGACTTGGCCTCAGCGTGTAACCCCTTCGCTGGCCGTTTCTTTAGTGCCCTTCGTGTCTACATTTTGAGGACCAGGGCGGATATCGGACTTCATCATCTCCAGTTCGATTGGCTTCAGTTTAGCACTCAATCGCCGCAACCTGGCTCGCGCCCGCTTGGCTGGGGTATCAAGTCGCTCGCCCACGGTCCGTTTCTTCGCCATACCTGCTTTCCTCTTGCGGGAAAGGCTCGTGCGTCTTTGCGGCCGATGAACGTATCCGGCGGCGGATTGTCTTTGAGCAGCCGGGCAGCTTCGGCCGAGACCTGGAGGGCCGCATCAACGATGTGCCCGTCCTGCCGTTGATCGCTGCAATGCGATTGATGACGCGCTGATCGGCCATAGCCGCGCTCCCTCGCTCAATGCAGGCGGAAGCACTTGGTCTCTCAGCCACCGACGCCCACGGGCAGAGGCTTGGCCGGTGATGACGATATAATGTGCCAACTAACATAGGTTGCCAGGCGGCCGATCGATCCTCCTTGTCGAGGACGCATTCCGTTCTCAGCCTGGAACAAAAAGCTTGTGTGCTGTTCTGGACAGAATTTCTGGAACAAAATGCCCATTTGCACGTCATGAATCCGTTGCGATAGGAGCAACGGGGAACGACGTGCCGTCCGCAGAATATCACCTACGCCAAGCCGAACTTGCAGCCCGGCTTGCGCTCGCTGAAGCAGAACCATCCAAAGCCGCAGCTCTCCACGTTCTCGCACTAGAGCAGTACGATAAGGCCGCGAAGGCTGGGGCCAAGCCGGATCAGATGTCGCGAATACCGGCCCTGAGAGACCAGATGAGCTGAATATGGTTGACCTGGATCAAGACAAGGCAATCGCATCTGATGAGTGTATCGGCATGGCCGATCGCGACGACTGGATTTCCATCGCCTGCTTGACCGCGATTGCGCTTACGACTGTTGCCGCGACTGCGGCCTTGTTCCTGTAGAACGCGGGGCCGCGCGGTGGCACAAATTGCACTAGCGGTCGCCCAGCATCGAGGAATAGGATTTCAACCCCAAACGCAGGGGTTGTGTGATGAGTAGTGACCTACCTTTTAGCGCGCTCATCGTGGCGCTCGGGCTGAGCCCCATCGCAATAGTGGCTATCGCCTTGTTCATGTAAAAAGAGGCCGCCTCAGTTGGCGGCCTCTTTATCCTGGCAGCTTGCCTTCCCATTCGGATCGAGCCCGTCGCGATTCGGTGCCATGGAACACCCGCAGCCGCGAATTCGAACACTTGTGGAGTATCCACGAGGGTAGCTTTCGTTGCTACTTTATCCCATTACGGTGCATTGCGCTGTGGGGGCGCAGAGAACGGCCCCAGTTCACTGGCCCTGCTAGCCCCAAGATGGTGCCGGGGTCGTTCCCTTGCTGCGATGCGGAACGAGATGGAATGAGCGCGAATAGATTTAAGAGTTGGACTGAAACCGAAGAACGTTTGCTGGTTGCGCTGCATGAGTCAGGGATGGATCACCGCCTCATAGCGATCCAGATGCGCAGGACGGAAGCCGGGATCGATAACCGACTCGCGGTGATCACCAAAAGGGCTAGACGGGCGGAGAGCGTCAGCCCGGCGTCGCTCGATAGTCCATCGCCGGCCGTTCGCGGATGACGGCAGGGTGCGATACGCTCTGCGACGTGTCGTCGGCTAGGAACGAACGTTTCTCCACGGGGCCCGATTGAGCACAAGTCTTGGTGCTTCAATGTCGGTAGCACCCGACACGGCCTCGGTGCTCTCCTCGTGCTGGGGCCGTTTCTTTTCGGGAACAAGTGGCAATTCTTGACGTTGCAAACGTCGGTCGGGTTGAGGAGTGGGACGACCATCGGCCTCAGCGTTCTCCCCGGGGCGCTGGGGCCGGTTTTTCCGAGGTGCAGTATGACGGACGAACGTCGGGATTGGACCCTGATCATCGGATTTCTAAGCATCGCGGTCGCAGTGTTGATAATCGACCTTGCCTTCTAGGCCGTCCTCGTTGAGCAAGGAAGAGCATGCTCTCCGACCTCAATGCGTGATTTTGAGATGGCTGGCCACCCGATCCTCGTTGTTCGCCAGCAGCTCATAATCATCTGCCAGCTTGAGATAGGCTCGACGTATTCCGTCGTCCATCGCGTACGACGACAGTGTGCGATACTCTTCTGCTATGCGTCGGTGTCTGGCCGCCTCAGCGGCGTAATCGTCAATTCATGGGAGGGGCCCCTGAGGTGACCCTACCAAATCGTGCCGGCTAGACGAACAGGTCTTTGCCCGACTGCAGCATCCTCACGAACGTCCCGCTTTCGTGGTACTCGAGCCAGCAAGCCAGCCCAATACTCAGCCGACGTCGCCTTGTCCTGGTAGATCATCGGATAGTTGATCCTTTCGATATAGATCCGGCCGATCTCGGATCGGCTCAAAGGCGCGGGCATGTTCCATGATCCGGCGCGCGGCTTCCTCCGGGTCCGCCCAGCGACGGTCTTCCTTCATTTTCATCGTCGAATTCCGTCGCGCCTTTGCGCAGCGTAGATGGTGAGGGGTGTGAATCTGGCTTTCGGCCGGACGGTGGCTATCAAACGTCGCGCCACAGGGACAGCGCATCAGCGACGACGGTTGTTGAGACGGCAGCTTTTCGCCGCGATCCCACATGGCCTGCTTGCGTGCGATCCAGTCGCGATGATCGCGCCATGCCTGGAAGTCCGCCTCGGTCAGGGTCGGCAGCAACGCACCCCATGCCGCTTCGAACCCCGCGCGCCGGTCGTCGAACGTCGCGGCCGGTCCGCCGGTCGACCGGTCAGATCCGGGATAGAAGCCGCATTTCCATTCCCATTGGTCCGCGTGGTTCGGCACGCCCTTGCGCAGCCCGATCGAACCAACGACGACGTCGCGATAAAGGATGCTCCATTTCTCGCGGGCAGCTTCCTTGTCGCGCCGGCGTGTGAGCTTGGTCACGTCGCGTCTCCGATCGGGCAGCGCTGCCACAGTTGCAGCAGCTCCGCGGCCGGCCGCTTGCCAGTCGCGCTGCACTTCACGCAGCGCAGGCGGTCGGCGAGATCGTGCACCCTGGTGGTCGGAACGTGGCGCAGGGCAGCCCAGGTCAACCGCGCGCGGCGTCTTGCACCGCGAGCATTTGATCTCAAGCCACGGATAGCCGGCATTGATAGCCTGGTCGATCGAGTGCTCCACCATCATCACCAGCACCACCTGCCGATTTGCGCTCGACCTGAGTGCTGGACCTGCATATTCCCGTCGAGCCATTTCGGTGAGGGCGCTCCGCTGTTCACGGAGGAAGGCACGTTCGAATCGTGCGGCGGGAGCCAATTTCAATCGAGCAGTGCGCGTCGCAGAGTCGAGGAGCGCCAGCGTCATCAATCAGTGTCTGGCAATCCCGAGATTCACTTAGTGTATTGGCCCTTAGATGGCGGCGTCACCGATCGTCGCGCGCGAGCACGACCTTCACTTCGCAGCCGTTCGGGAGCGGGCTGCGGGATACCGAACCCTTCATTTGGGCCGCGAGAAGCTTGATCAGCCGGCTACCCATCCCAGTTTTTGCCTCCGAGGGGCAGCCTACCCCGTCGTCCTTGACGACGATGCTGAGCCTGCGTTCGTCGGCCTTGACATCGACGTCGATGGCGCCAGCCCGCTCGTTCGGGAAGGCATATTTGAAGGCGTTGGTAACCAGTTCGTTCACAATCAGCCCGATATTGGCCGCTTGCACGCTGGCCAGGGAGATCTCGTCGCAGCGCACGCGAACGGCGATCGGCCGCACGCCGCGCTGCAGGTCGCCGAGGCTTCCGCAGAGCGTTTCGATGTAGGGCCCGAGCCGGATCTTGCCGTCGCCGCCCATGCTGTGCAGCCTATCGTGGACCTTGGCGATGACCTCGACGCGCCCGATGGCGGCATGGAGGGCGGCCTGCACCTCCGGATTGACGTCGGCCCGCGCCTGCAGCCGCAACATGGACACGATGGTGGTGAGATCGTTCTTGGTCCTGTGCACCAGCTCCTGCAGCAACACGTCGGAATAGACCTTGGCTTTGGCCAAGCTCTCTGTGGTGGAGCGCAGAGCTTCGGTGATCCCTGCTAAGCCGAAGCCGGTCAATATGAATACGATCAGTGGTGGCGCCGCCGCAGCGGCGGACCGCGGCAGGAAGAACACGGACGCGAGCACCGCGCTCGCGATCGTGGCGAGAAAGCCGCTCCCTCGGTCAAACAATACGGATGCGAGAAACACGGCGGGTACGAAAAAGAGGAGAGGATAGGCCCCCAAGGGCTCCGGCGCCAAAAGTCGCCCCAGGCATGCGCCTCCCACCAGGGTGAGCGATAGCACGTAGCGCAGCCAGATCGGATAGCTTGGCATCATGTGAAGGAGCTTGAAGACGAACCAATCCATCTTGGGCAACAGCTGCTCCCGGCTAGCTGTTCCTGCATCGAATTCCATGAGGCCAGCGTTGCGCGTGATGACGTTGGCGTTAAACACTCGCAGCCCGCCAAGAATTAGGACAGGCTGCTTGACTTGCCTATGCGCATGCGTCGACAGCTCGCCCGGCCCATCCTACGAGCACGCTTCAGTCTCACCATATGGACAGAGTAGAATGGGGGCTACTAGCTTTGCTGCCATGTCATTCGTGGCCCTCGTGGTCTTCTCCTCGAATAAGCCGGTCCTTCAGGGGATGACGTCGACTCGACCTAAGCGGGAAACCCCCTCGCTGGAGCCGTTTCGTTGGGGCAGCTATCAAGGGGCTTATGGCTCAAAAGAAAGAGGCCGCTAAGGAGGTGGCCTCCGTCTTCACATCAATAGGGCGATAGCACTATCACGATGGGGCTCAGCCCGAGCACCACGACGAGCGCACTAAACCGCCAGGCCGAGGCGGCCTTACGGCCTTTCTCTCTTATCTCGCTGTTTTGCCGCTTCGCTGGGGTATTCAGTCGTTCGCCCGCGGTCCGTTTCTTCGCCATACCTGCTTTCCCCTTGCGGGAAAGGCTCGTGCGTCTTGCGGCCGATGAACGCATCCGGCGGCGGATTGTCTTTGAGCGACCGGACAGATTCAGCCGAGATCCGGAGGGTCTCATCAATGATGCGCCGGTCTCGCCGCTGGTCGCCGTAAATGAGATTGATGACGCGCTGATCGGCCATGGCCGCGCTCCCTTGCTCAATGCAGGCGGGAGCACACTCGGTCTCTCAGCCACCGGCGGCCACGGCAGAGCCTCGGCCGGCGAGAGGTACATGCACCTAAACGCTTATTCGTTGCTAGGAATTAAACCATCCGCAGTCGGGCAATTCAGGAAGTCTTGCCCCTTTTAGTCTGGAGATCGAAGATCAATCTGACCTGCATGATGGTGCCGGCTTCGTCCCTGACATCGATGGTCATGTCGCGCGGCTTTGCCGACCTCGAGTGGATCGCGTCACGAGCCATATCCGCCAGCGACTTGGCGGCCTCGACTTGAGCGGCCTCGACACTCTTCAGTTCCAGTCCCTCCTCGTCGAGGGCCATTGCCTCTCCCTCGTAGAGATCGAAATAAAAGCGAGGTGCCTTGTTGCGCGAGGAATGGCCCCTAGCACTCTGCTTCTATCGTCGCGCACTATCACCGCTCGGCCTGTCGCATCTGCCATCTCTCGTGCTTTCCTTAGCGCGGCGTCCGCGTCGGGAAGATCGAGTACTATGCGCTTTCGGCCCTTTTGCTTAACGGACATCGTCCCGACCGAAGCATCCTGTTGGCCCGCGCCTGCGGGGGAAAGCTGCTGGATCGACGGTGGAACGTTGGACATTAATCCGTTTTCGCTTTCCTGCTTTGGGAAGGGCTCCTGCGTCTTTCGTCCCAGGAATGTATCGGGAGTCGGTGTCGCCAGCAGCTTCACCGAGGCCGATATTCGACCACGCATGAAAGCGAGGCGCGCTTTGACGGCATCGCCGTCCTGGATGCGATGAACAACCGCCATTGACCGATCTTCCCCGTTTTTTGGCGCAGAGCGCCATTTGGGCCCTACGTCGGCGGTTGAAGGCCGGGAGCCGATAGCCACTCAGTCATGCGCGCGGCCCTCTCATCCTGGTGGGCTTTCTGCAGAATCGCCTCTTCCTCAGTGCCTGGCGGAAGCTCCTTGGCTTGCGCGCGCAGGCGCAACGCGGTGATGTTCGTTAACGAATCGAAAGGTGCGGCGTTCCAGCCGCGCTGGAACTTCTGTTCATCCGGACGCCATGACCGTCATGGGCTAAAAACTGGCGCCCCGGAAAACCGTGCCGCTACCGAGATGGGATCACCGGCAGCCGAGCCAGCACCCGCCTTAAGAGCGAGCCGGATTGGCAGGTCGCCTGCCTTCGGGATGCTTGTCGATTGTCCGCTTCGCTGCAGCGATCGCTTCCTGAGTGCGTTGATAAGTCATTGTTCTGATGGTTTGGCCGCCGGCGATCGGCGTGACTTCGACCAAGAACCCACCGCCGGGTTGCTCGATAATCACCAATCGGTGCGCTAGATATTCAAGTTCATCCGTCACGTTGGTGATCTCGTTCTGGATTTCGGAACAAGCGGGTAAGGCCTGGAATGTTCCAGTGGTGGGACTTTCGGGGGCAGCAAGCTCTGCTGGTGTCAGCGCTCTCCCGGCCACAAGGTTGAGGGCGGGTTCATGGCGGAGATCTTAGTCGTCCGCAGTACCACAAGATGGCTGCGCTTGAACGGGTAGCCGGAGCGTAGCGAGCACAGCTTGCAGCGCATATAGCGCTCCAGCTCGTGGATCGGCGTCCACTTCGGCCGCCTCACGATATCGAGCGCGACCGTCTGATGCGTCTCGCAGCCGAGGCACGTCACTTCGAGGTAGCGGAAACCGGCGTTGAGTGCATCGCCGAGCGCGGGCGACGGCTGGGCGGGCCCCTGAAAAGCGAGTATGCGGGCGTTCCATGCTCGGCAGGCCGCGCCATCCGCCACCAGCCGGGCCTCCTTGACGGGCTCAGCCAGATGCCTGACCGTGGCGCCGAACGTGTACTCGCGTGACTTCGATCCCATGGGGATCCACCTCCCGGCCTGTCGCAAATCCGCAAGATGTGGGGTTCGGGACGGCCGACCGCGTGGCGAGGATCGTCGTTACAACCCGGGCGCCTCACGCGCAGACGACAGCCGTGGAGCTTCGTCAGTTCCTGCAACGCGAGTTGGCCTCATTCAAGATTCCGCGTCACATCCTGATCCTCGACCAGCTGCCAAAAGAAGACACGGGAAAGATTCAAAGGCGACAGCTGCGCGAATTGTTCGACGGGCGGTCGGGTCAACAGGTGTCGATGCGCGTGCCCCGCGCCGCCAAAGGACCATTGGATCTGGAAGCAGAATTGCTGATGCTGTGGAGGCGGCTGCTCAAGTCCGATGCGGTGACGCTCGACGATGATTTCTTCGCGTGCGGTGGTGATTCCCTCCTGGCGATGGAAATGCTGCTTCAGCTCGAACAGCTGATTGGCAAGGCGGTCCCGGAAACGATTCTGTTCGGGGCGGAAACCATTCGACAACTTGCCCAGAAATTAGAGACGGAGACTGACGCGCCGCCGACGCCGATCGCTCAGTTCCGTACTGGGGGCCATCGGCCTCCGTTGTACTTTTTCAATGGGGATCTTAGAAACGGCCACACCGGTCTCCGGCGGATGGTCGAACTTTTGGGGTCCGATTATCCGATCATTTCCATCAATCCTCACGGATTTCGTGGAGAACCGATCCCGGCCTCAATCGAGCAAATGGCCGCCGATCGCCTTCCGCTCATCCTGGAACGGCAGGCCAGCGGTCCTTTCCTTCTGGGCGGCAGGTGCAATGGTGCCATGGTGGCGTTCGAAGCAGCTCGCCAGCTAGTGGCGACCGGGCACAACGTTCATATGGTCGCGATGATCGACCCGCCGACCGTTAATGCCCGTCCGGCCACCCGAGCGATCGTCGGGCTGATGAAGCCGATCGCCTCGCGCCACTTTCTACGCAGAATATTTGAACGTCTGGCGCGGCAGGAGCGAGACGCCAAGCATTCGACGAGCGAACCGGTATGGACCGCCAAGGGCAAGATTTCGCCGGCTCTGTGGGATGCTTATTCGATGGCGATGGCGCGATATCTTCCGGCATCGCTCGAGGTCGCCGTTGCCTTTTACGCGGCCGAACACGAGGGACGGAACTGGCGGCACCTGTGTTCTCAGCTCGAGGTCGTCCAAGTGCCTTAGGGGCATGATGGCTGCATGACTGTCGGTGCGGAGCGGCTGGTTGATCAACTGCGGCAAAGAATCAACGCTCTAGCCTCGCGTGCGCCTCCTTACGGCCGAGCAGATGGAGCGCGCGTCTGAAAACGCGACAAAGCGGGACAAAAATTCAAGGTGAGACATTACCGAACTTAGACACGTGTCAAGTCGAGGTAATCCGGCAGAGCGGTCTAAAATGCTGAGATTTCCCGGTAGACTGACGGTGCGCTCAGCCAGTCGCGCGCTGAGGATGCGGTCCGGGGAGGATCACATCCGGAAAGAAGCCCTGACGCCGCTAGCCCCCGTCGGGGCTTCTTGCTGCTTACGCCGGCTCAGAATGTACGAACGCCGCCCGCTTAAAATGCATGCGGACGGCGTCGGTTCTAGCCCCAGGAAGGATCTGCAAAATCCTGGCTAAGCTAAGTCTGCACAAAGACTTAAAAAGTTTAATACCCCTGAAGGGGTAGCTTGCCGTCAGAACGCGCGGCGCGCCCCACGTTGTCGCACGACTGGCGTGGTCTCTGCCGATCAGCCGAACAGGCCTTTGCCAGGCTGCGCCATTCTGACGAAGTTGCCGTTCTCGCGGTACTCAAGCCACTTCATGTTTCCTCGGCATACTTCAGGTCAGCCCAATACTCAGCCGGTGTCGCCTTATCCCGGTAGAGCATTGGATAGTTGATCTTCTCGATCTAGATCCGGCCGCCCTGGATCGGCTCGAATGCGTGAGCGTGCTCCATGATCCTGCGGGCGGCTTTCTCGGGACTGGCGTAAAGGACGATCTGCGGTCAGTTTCATCGGCGGTTTGGAGATGAGCTACTTTTCTGCGGGGGCGCCGTTCCGTGTGCATTCATTGGAAAATATGGCGCTCTCACGGCAATCGAAGCGAAAGACTTGAGATCGACGAAGCTACAGTATTGGTTCGATCGATCGATGCATGGCTGATGTCGATTATACCAGTCACCGAGTCCTACAGCCTCAGCGATGAAGAGAAAGTCAGCCTCGCTTAATTTGAAGGTCAAAGCCCTACCGCTGTTCAACCCTGGTGCGCCACAGGGCATCGAAGGTATTCTGGCGAGATGGCGTCCATTCTTCTGAACCGATCGGATCGCTGGGCTTCTCTATGAGTGCACTTGCAAGCTCCTCGGTGGGACGTGCCTGCGTCGAAATCCGCACGGGCCACTCCAATAATGATTTTGAAAGCATGGGCTTGCCTTCGTACCAGCATTTTCGTCCGTCGATGAGGCGCCAAGACCAATACTCGCGCGGATTTGGGGGCATCACCGCACTGCATTGCTGTTTTGCCTGCGCGGTCGGCATTCCAATCAATAGAAAAGTAGCGATGCGAGCGGCCAAAGGAATAAATGAAAATTGCCTCTTCATCGGAACACTTAGAGACTACTTCGTTGCCGCAGTCGACTTACAGCAACGACCAAGTCGGGCCGCTCAAGAACCTCAACTAACTTGTCGAGTATGCGTTCACTGTCGTGGGGGCGGGGCAGAAGATACTCGTCCAATATGCACAGGGCTTCGCTGACGGCATGAAGAGCCAGCTGTTGATCGGTCATCGCTTCTTACCCATTCGAATTGGCGGAGCGTTGCGATTTCAAGGAAGCTTAAAGATCAAGTCAGCTTTTGGACTTATCCCATCAAATTTTATTTCAATCGAGGGTGAATTTAGGTCAGCGCTTCTGACTCAGGATTGCGATTTGGCTATCGCCTCACCGCCGCTCCGCGCGACGCCACGTGCACTTCGATGGGCGTATCGCTACACAAACGAAGAGTCCGACAAGGCGCTGCGCCTCCACGCCCGGATTAGCGCGACGGATCACGCGATGGGAGCGCGAGGATCTGCTCGACGCTTTGCAGCAGCGGCTCGATGCGAACCCGCTTGCTATGCGCCTTCGTCGCGAGACGGTCGAGCATCCGTTCAGCGTCACCTCATCAAGCCGTGCGAAATGAGCCTTCAAATTTTTCAAGTCAGTGAATTTCTTGCATAGCGCCAGCAACTACCACCGTTGCCCGATCTTCTTGACTCCCGATCTCGGAAGAACGGCGCGGGCGCGGGAGTTAAGGCTCAATAGATTGGGGCCAAAAAAGCGAAGTGTGGCAGGATCACTGGCTTGTAGCAGCCACCAGTCGGCGCATAGTCAAGCAATGATCGAGCAGCGCCCAGCCTTCATGGCTTGCAAAAACCCCGGCACCGGCTGGAGAATCGATATTCTGTGGGCCGATGGCGAAACCGAAGTCATCAAAGGTTTTGTTACGGAGCACGACGCAACCAAGTGGATTTCCGAGCATTCGGCGGCGTGCCAAGAAAGCGCTAGCCCACCGCGCTAGCATGGCTTCTAGTTCGGAGGAGCGGCGACGATGGATCGCGAGACGGAAGAACTGGCAAGTAAAATCGCAGAATGCGCGAGACAGGCGCGCCATCAAGCCGCGCTTCTGCCGGAAGGTCCAGTCCGCGACGCACTGATAGGAAAAGCCAAGCATTACGAAGCACAAATCCCCGCCGACTCTACGTATACGACTGTTGCGCAGCGCTAATGGGCAGGTGACTGCATTGCTTCGGCGCTCCGACTCATCCGGCAGGCTTCCACCCGAGGTTTGCCTTTGAGTTAAGTGTTCTTCCTTCATCTTCATCGTCGAATTGCGTCGTTTTTAGATGTGCCCGCGGTGTGTGCAACTCTCGGCCGGTGGTGGCTATCGACGTTGCGCCGCAGGGACAGCGCATCAGTGACACGGCCTCCCTGAGGGCAGTTTTTCGCCGCATGCCCCATGGCGCTGCTTGCGCAATCCGGTCCGCTGATTGCGCCAGCCTTGGAAGTGCTCTCCGATCAGTATCGGCCGCAACCAAATGGAGACCGACCTCGCCATTGCTCTACAGTGTAAAGACATTGAAAATGAATGATTTGGAATTGCGCTTGATGCTGGCAGGAGTCCGTTTGGTGACGTCAAAGAGCTCTTAGTTCAAGGCCAAATCTGAAATGCGAGCGGGGGCGGGCGATCGAGCTGCTGCCGGGGCAGGCCACGGCGACGAAATAGTCTTGCTCGGGGGCGCCGCTGAGATTGGCGAATGGAAGCACGACCATAGAAAGACGGGGACGACGAATGCCTTGCGATATCAGGCGATGTCACCGTCGTGCTGAACGAGCCACCAGTGGCGACCGCAAAGGCCCGAACCGGACGAGAAATGTTCTTGAGCACTTGCTCGCCAAGGATCGACGACATCGACATCAACCTTTCCTTGGATTTGATCGTGGATAGATAACGAGATGCAGATGCCGCCCGACGCTGAGATGCCTTCAAGACGCGCAGCGATATTGACGCCGTCTCCGAATATGTCGTGTGGCTCGACGATTATGTCGCCGATATTGACGCCGATGCGAAAGGCGACACGGCCATGTTCCGGATCAGCAGCCGCAAATTCGTGGATGCGGGATTGAAACCGTAATGCGGCTCGAACCGCTTCGACCGCGCTCGGAAACTCTGCCAAGAACCCGTCTCCGGTGTTCTTCACGATACGGCCGCCGTGACTGGCAATAGCGGGCTCACTTCTCTTGCGAGAAGTTCGCTCAGCTTGCCGTGCGTGGCCTCTTCGTCATCGTGCATGAGCCGTGAATAGCCGGCGACATCGGCGGCCATTATGGCCGACAGCCTGCGCTCTATCCGACCTGGCCGCTCTTGCACTATGGACCCGCGATCCAAGCGATGCCCGATTGTACGACGGACAAGTCGCGCCCCCAACGGCCTTGACGAAGATGCCCGAGAGGCCGCCGATCAGCTATCGGCCCGAACGGCACAACCTAGGAACAGTCGATATTCGCCGGACGTTAGCGCTCATGCAGCAAGTCCGTTTGGTGGGCGACCGGCGCGAGGAGACTTACATGGCTGACGAAAGCTCAGTTGCACCTACTGCCACGCCCGAGCAGCGAATAGACCGAGCTTCAGAAGCGATCCGGCGGATGGCTGAAGACGACGCGTTGCAACATTTGCCACAACATGATCGGTGGCTGCATCATTTGAGTGAAGCGACCCGGGCAGCTCCATTTCAGTCCCTTGCCGTTGCATTCTTGCTAGGCGCCTTCCTAGCTCGTCGGTAGCGTCCATGCAGCGCAGCCCTACGAATTGCCAGACGGCAATATCTTATTCGGATTGCTCAATGACCTTGCTCACATCAGGCTCATAAATCCCATCCGCCCGATTGCACTCGCAAGGCATGCCGGCGCCGCACTGACAGCCATGTGCCTCCGCCGTCCAAGGCAAGTGCGGATGGTTCTCGCAGACCCAGCCCAACCCCAAGCAAATCGGACAGGTGGGTTTGGTCATTCTTGAGCTTTGTCGGGCAGACCCAATTCCTTGCGGACCGCAGCAGCGGAGTTGCCGACCTTTTCGACGACCTTCTGAAGGTCATTCTTCGACACACCAAGTGCATGGGTCCAATACTTCACCTCGTATGGCTCGTGCATGTTGATCTTCGAGCGATCTGGCTGGACGCGGTTGGTTAAATTGTCCGGCATTGCCTCTATCCCAAAATAAAAGGTCGCGGCCGTTGGCTGGTCCGAAGAAGATCAGGCTATTGTCGGGGCGGTTTGCAAAATTGACCGTCGCGGCAGTAACGTCGGCCACCCAAAGCTAGTTCCTACCAACGCTTCCTTGCCCTCGAAGATCCGGGGCACATTCTCAATCAGTTTAAACCGGTGGCCCCGGCTGCACCTGGCTAGGGCCGTCGACTCGGCCTCAGCGTCTCGCCGGGGCCGTTTCTGTTCAGGGAACGAGCAGCAGTCCACGACGTCAAATCTAAACGATGGACTGGGACTATTACCGCGGCCTTAGCGTTCTCCGCGGGCGTTGAGGCCATTCTAACGTCAGGGGCCGGTTTTCGCGACTCGTGAGTAGCTTCGCTAAAATCTCAGCCTGTTCTTTTGTCAGCTTCTCGGCGAACGCGCCGTCCTTTTCTATCTGGGCCGGTCCTTTGCATTCGCTATCGTAGACCATCCAGCCGTTGCCGCCTTGCCGAACGAGGAATCGGCCTCTCATCGGGCGTCCAATAAATTCCATTGCAACACCACCTGTGAAATTGAAGGGTTTCATGCGTCCAGCGAATTGAAACGGCCCCAACCCGAGGGCCGCCAACCCGAACAATGCGGGTTTTCCTCCAGCAGCCGGGGGGGGCCTGGATCGGCTGGGGGACCTGAGCCGACTCGTTGCCAAGCCGATCGTTCCTATTATCGATCGTTAGGATAAACGGCCCAGTGGTGCTGGTTTTGGCATGCAGGTGATCGTGGCAACCCCTCCGCGCCGCGCCTCACCGCGTTGGGGCCGTTTTTGCAAAGACTACGCGAAAAGGTCTTTGCTGACCTGGTGATCCGCGGAGTGCCAGCGTTATTAGCGAACCGAAATAAAAATGAAGTCGTGTTTATTCGGTTAGCCGAACAGATTCTCGCCGGCCTAGGGTCATGCGATTGGGTGCCGTCCTAGTTAGGACATTCGCTGCGGGCCTACCTTAGAACGCGACAAAGGAAAAACCCATCAGTGGCAGGGCGAGCAAAACAGACGCCCCGGCCGCTATCTTTAGTCCGGCGCTTGGCTTCGCTGATTGGTTCATATTGGGGGCCGTAACCCGCGAGATTGAAGTCACTCGCTCATATGCGCGCCGGTCTCAGCTTGCCGGGTTCTCTTAAGTAGCTGCTCTTTTTCCATACCTGCGGGGAGTACGCTTGCTTCTTCACGAAGACTCTTGGCCTCTTCAGTAAGGCGTTCCTCTAGAGAGTGCTCTTGCTTGAAGTGCCGACGCTTAATGACCATGCGCTGTCCTTTCCGTGGCGGAAGGCGACGTGTCCCCCGAGCTGGAGCTACTTCGAGATAGCGATGCGGCGTTGAGCGCGTCGCCGAGGGGCGGATGGGCGCGGAGGCGACCATGTGGATTCGAGAATGCCCCGGCGTAGCGTTCTCAAGCAGAAAAAGTGGGTGCGCGTTTGCGACCGCTTTTTCTTGATGTCAGTTTGAGGGGACCTCTTACTTTGCAGGCTCCATCATTGGTTTACCCTTATCGACGATATGGACCGTCAACATCTTCAGGGTTTTGTCGCCTGCCACCTTGAAACCACCGTGGGGCACGTCGCGAATGTTGATTGTTGCTGCTCCCGTAGGAAATGGCACCTCTTTTCCATCGGGTAGCGCCAACGTTGCGCCCTCTAGAACGTAAACGGCTTCCTCGCCATGATGCGTGTGGCGGATGAGATTATTTCCGGGCTGTACGTCGACGACGCTGACTACAATCTCCATATTCGTGCCGCTTAGGTCGGCGCGTTTCAACTCGGTGCGGTTTGTTTGGGCATTCGCGGACCAGGTAAGGGCGAAGAAAATAAGAGCAGTGATCCGAAGCATACTTTCCTCCTCAAATGGACAATGAAATGTTTCGCGACACGCCAATGTGACGCCCACTTATCCAACAACAACCATTACGAGAGTGCAAGGGAAGTGCAGCATAATCCATCCTGAAGCAGATTGTGGCGATTGAGGCGACGACTACACCACCCCGCCGATCGTGGTATCGACCCGTGATGGTCGCATCGTCAGAGATTACGAAGCAAAGTAAACCTCCGCGCATCGGAAGTTTACCAGTAGGAGAAATCGGCAGGGCCTACCAGAGACGTCCTTGGCGAATTGATCACTTCGCCTCAGTCGACCCGGGTATCAACCCAGCCGACCTTGCCGCAGGCGGTGAACTTGCGGTGCACCGAGATCTCAGCCCAATCCCATCTGCAAGTCGGCAAGCTTCAGCAGCCGCTATGATGTTGGCAGCCGACGCAAGAACACAAGCACCGTCTTGAAACCGGCGTTGCGATCGACAGGGCCAGTCCAATAACGGAGATGACGGGCGGGTTTTCGACGCCAAGGCATGGGCCGATATACTCAGTGCATCGAGTTCATGGCCGGTCGGGCTGCGGAGCGCATGTTGCTAGGCGGCGAACTCGCCGCTCCGGTTGAAGAACGTCCTTGGCGGGGATCGCTTGTGCATTTCCCTGCACGAACGAAAACATCCAGGTCCGGAAGCTTCATTCGCGGCTCCTCAACGAAGAGCGGGCGAGCAAGCGCCGCCGGCAGTCACGCGGTGGCGACAATCCACTCCGAAGAGCTGCAGCAGGCTCGGCGGGGATAGGGCGTCCCCGGCAGATGAGTTCTAGAAGCTGGTTTTGCGAACCGAGCTGACAAGCCAGGATTGGGCTGCGCGGCAGCGGCCCAGCATTGGCTTCCACCGCCCCAGGAGTGCTGGCACCGTTTCGTATGGGCGAAGGGTCATTGCCCGCCTGAAGCACCCGGACGAAAGTCCCGCTCTCATGGTACTCGAGCCAGGCCCTTGACCGATGGCGTGCTGCAGCCAACCTAATACTTGGCTGGCGTCGCCTTGCGCAACCACCGGTAGAGAAAAAATCCGTGGACGCCCGCATAATCGAAAGTAGTGGGAAGCAGGCTCTCCACGGCGCCGCGCTGGGGACGGCGGCAGCATTTACCCGCGGCGGGGAATTGATTTCTTAACTCAAACCTTGGGTCCGGTGATCGCGAAGCTTGAGAACTTCCGAAGCGGTCCCTTGCCGGAAATTGGGCTTCATCCGCGATAGGTCGGGCCATGGGCTTTGCCGGTCATCATGTCCCGCTGAAACGTAACCCCGCGCCCATTATGCCGGGAGTGCCGCCGTCTCTTAAGAGTGGTCGCTGACAAGAGACGGCAAGGCACCCCTGCGCACGGATATCCCCAGCCTCGTTGTCCACATCCGCAACTCCTTGAAGCTGCAGCAAAGACGAATGCCCTCGGAGCGCGCACCATAAACCCACGTATTGTTCGGGAAACGAATATCGCCGGCGGCCTAGTTTCAAGTGCAGAAGCGATGTTTGCCTTCGGGGTCGATGCCGTAGCCCGTCGACATTCGCCGTCGCCCGCTCGTAACTGGCCTTCAACTGCTTGACCTGCTGGCGTGTTTGCGCGAGCGATGCCTCGAGCTGGTTGACTTTGTACTGGAACTGCGCCGGATCGATACGAAACAGCATCGCGCCGGCGACCGCGGTGGTGTGCCTGGCACATGGGATAGGTTGATTGTCCGGGCGTCATCGACCCGCGACCCGTCTAGAAATGGTATCCGCGCGACAGGGAGAGGTCTGGCGCTTCTGGTAGGTCAAGTTGAGAAATTGGCCGGAGCTGGTCGGAAGGAAGCAGACGAGGAGCACCACGCGCCTACGGCACGATGCCGGCACCGAATACGGGCTTTCGATATTCCGCGACAGAGGTCGATTTCGCCTGACCTACAGGCGAAGGTCTTTCAACGTTCCGCTTTGTTGGGATAAATCTGTGCTCGCCACACGGGCTCATGAACTGCCCTATGCGAAGGATTGGATGATGTATCGTAGGTTTGGTTGGTGTGGGGAAAGGCGGTAGCGCTCCCCCGCTACCATGCGTCCAGGCTACGATCGTTTGCGATTTCGCACCCTCAATAGTGGCGAATCTCGGAGCCAACCGACCCGTCTTGCATGTACCGAGTGGCTGCGCATCACGCCATTGCCGGCGCCGCATTCGGATCAGGCACATCGAATATGACCAATGCCAAGACCATCGGCCGCCGTGCTGTGATTCCGGCATTCAGCGACGTTGGTCACGAAGTGCGCTATTCCATTCCCGAAAGTCAACGCGAACCTGACGGGCCAATCGCTCAACCGACCAAGCCGAGAACGCGTAACGAAGTGGATGAAGCGACCGATAGCCGTGCTGCGTAGAATATTTGTGACCGAGTTGTTGTCTCTGGCGCTGAGCTAGGAGCGCTTTTCGAGCCGCGGCCGTGGCCCTTCGGTGATGCGGAATCGGGACAGCACGTCGGTGCGAATGGCGCCGCGGAGGATCTTGCCGATTCCGTTGCGCGGCAATTCGTCGAGGGCAATCAGCAGGCGCGGGCGCTTGTAGTCGGTCATGGTCGGCACCACGCGATTGATGCGCTCCTCCCAGCCCGGCGCAGGATTTTCCACCGCTGCCAGAATGACCTCGCCCCAATAGTCCGAGGGAATGCCGACCACCGCGACTTCCGATGGCTGCAGCGCCGGCGCAAGCAATCGTTCGACCTCTTCCGGCGCAACTTTGTAGCCGCCCGACTTGATGACGTCGGCGCTACGGCCGATGAGGTGCAGCCGGCCGCGTGCATCGACGTAGCCGAGATCGCCGGTTTCGTGGAATTCATTCGGTGCGAGCGCGCTAAAACCCTCGGTGGTGCGATACCCGGTCATCAGGTGTTGTGCACGGATCAGAACCTCGCCGTTGCCGCCCGCCGGGGCCGGCCGGCCGTCCTCGCCGCGGATGACGATCTCAACACCAGGAGCGGGCCAGCCGACGCAGGCGTCCTCGCCTCCGGATGCATACCAGGACTCAGTTTCCTCGGCTTCAAGCACCGTGATCGGATTGAATACTTCGCTCTTGCCATAGGTGACCCGCACCACGGGGCCGAACATCTCCTTGACGCGCGCGTAGAGCGTGGGCTTCAGCACCGCCGTGCCGCAGAAGATCGTGCGCAGCGACGAGAACTGGCGCGTGCCCGCGGCAGCCACGATCTTTGCGAGCACGGTCGGCGGCGCAAACATGGCATCGCATGCGCCGCGTTCGAGCATATCAAGCACGCGCGGCGGGTCGACGCCGTCGAGCAGTGTCACGGCCGCACCCGACGACAGATAGGCATGCGTCATCAACGAGGAGCCGTGCGAGAATGGCGTCATCAGCAGGACATTGCTGCCGGCATCCGGGCGGAACGGCAGGTTCGCCCGCAGCAATATGTTGGCCGTCCAGCGGCCGATCTGGCTGTGAACCGCGCCTTTCGGGCGTCCGGTGGTACCCGAGGTAAAGACGATACGCGCCGGCGCGTCGCCGTCGACCTGCGGGAGGGCGTCCGGATCCAACGCGGTCCGTTCGATGCTTTCGACCTCGATGATGCTCGGACCGCCGGCAGCCTTTTCGGTCGCGAGGGCCGCGCCGGTGATCAACAGGCGAGCGTTGGCGACCGCGAGGCAGTAAGCGCGTTCGTCGCTGCTCAGCGCAGGGTTGATCGGGACTTCGACGGCGCCCGCCAGCATGACGCCGAAAGTTGCCGCAACGGCGTCGGCGCTGTTGCGGAACAATGTAGCCACGGCATCTCCCGGGCCGACCCCGGCCTGCATCAGGGCATCCGCAACGCCGGCGGCTTTGGCGAACAATTCCGCATAGGATGTTGTGCCGGCGGCGTCGACGACGGCCGGCCTGTTGCCGTAGCGGAGCGCGAGCGCGGAGAATTCGTCGGCCCAATGGATCGATTTCGATGACATGCTCGAGCTCTCCGTCGTGACCATCCGCGATGCTAACCCGCGCCATAGACCAGATTGGGTAGCCAAAGCGAAAGCTGCGGGACATAGGTGATGATCGCAAGGCACAGCAGCAGCAGACCGAGGAACGGCAGAACGCCGCGCACCACTTCGGTAACCGGCGCCGTCGAAATCGTGGCCAGCACGTAGAGGTTCAGTCCGACCGGGGGATGAACCAGCGCGATCTCCATGTTGTGGGTGAAGACGATCGCGAAATGGACGGGATCGATTCCGAGCGGTTTCAGCGCTGGCGCAAGGATCGGCATCACCACCAGCAGCGTGGCGGCGACCTCGAGGAAGCATCCGAGCACGAGCAGCAGCACGTTGATCGCGAGCAGGAATTGCCAGGGATGAAGCTGGTTGTCGAGCGTGAACTTCACCAGCGACGCCGGAATGCCCGAGTCCGTCATCCAGTGGCCGAACGCCAAGGCGGTCGCGACGATGATCATGATCGTCGCGGCGCTCTTGATTGCCTCGGCGATCACCTCGAGCGTCTGGCTGACCTTAAAGCCGCGATAGAAGAACAGGCTGACGAGAAGCGCCACCGTGGCCGAAACCGCGGCGGCTTCGGTGACCGTCATCAGGCCGCCGTAGATTCCGACCATCACGATGAAAGGCACGCAAAGGGCGGGCAGGGCATTGAGGCTCATCCGCACCAGTTCGACGCGTGGCACGGCCGGCTCGCGCGGCAGCTCGTATTTGTGCGAGTAGTAGAACACCCAGCCGAAGAACATCGCTGCCTGCAGCAGCCCGGGCATGATGCCGGCCAGGAACAGGCGCGGCACGGACTGCTCTGCGATCAGCCCGTAAAGAATCAGCGACAGGCTGGGAGGAATCACGATGCCGATCGTGCCGGAAGCGCCGACCACGCCAAGCGCAAAATGACGGGGATAGCCGCGCTCGATCATCGCCGGCACCAGAATGGTGCCCATGGCGAGCGCGGTCGCAACTGAGGAGCCGCAGATCGCGGCAAATAGGGTGCATGACACCACCGTCACGAGACCGAGCGCGCCCCGCAATCGTCCGAACCAGGCGATCGCGACATCGACCAGCGCCTTGGCGACGCCGCCGCGCCGCATGAATGCGGCGGCCATCACGAACAGCGGCAAGGCCATCAGTGTGCTGGAATTCATTTCATCGGCGATCTTCTGTGCGATCGCTACCAGAGGCTGGTCGCTGAAACCGAACAGGACTGCCGCGCAGAGACCCAACACCAGAAAGATCGGCATTCCCGCGCAGAGCAGCCCGAAGAACATCAGCAGGAAAAGCATCGTCCACATCGTGTCGGTCTCGTTGTTGCTGGACCTGAAGCGTCCCGATGCGGGACCACGACGGTCAGTTTACCGATGGCAGATCGGTCATTAAGACGGCTGACGTCGCCGCCGATCGCTCAGTGATCGTGAACGGCGATGACCATGGTGGCGGGATCGAAGCGGAAGACGAGCAAATAAAGCTTGATGAGGTAGCGCAACAGCATCAGCACGGCGCCGGTCAGGATGGCCGAGTAGTAGATCCACATCGGGAATTCGAGGCCCGTGATGCTGCGCTCGTCGAGGCTGCGGGCGACGTCGGCAACCTGGAAGCCGAAATAGGCCAGGCCGCCACAAAACAAGATCGCGACACAGCAGTTGAATGCCTCGACCCATCTTTGCCCTTGCGGCGGCAACAGTCGCAGGACGACGTCGGGCCTGACATGCCCATCGGTCCGGACCAACTGGCTCGACGCCAGAAACACCGCCCAGACCGTCAGATAGACCACTACCTCCTCGCCATTGATGAAAGCGAAGTTCTTGTTCACGTAACGGCCGATGACCTGAAAGGTCCCGACCGTCAGCGCGGCGGCGCCGAGAACTCCTATCAAGAGGAGTTCAAGCCTGTTCCAGACCTTCATCATGGGTGGCAATCAATGGCCGATGGTCGTTACATCCGCCTGCACCTGCTGCAGCAAGGCGGGCGAAATCCGCAACTCCTTCGCGATGCCGTCCTGCAAAGGCAGCATCTTGGCGCGGACCTCAGCGAGCGCGCTCTCGGACGGCGAAACGAACACGACGCCGTTCTTCTCCAGCGTGTGGCGCGCCTCGGTCTGAGCTTCTTCCATGCTCTTGCGGTAGGCATGGATGTTCTCCTGCCAGAGGTCGATGACCAGCTTCTGGAGATCCGGCGGCAGCTTCCTGTAGAAGCTCTCGCTGATCATCGGCACGTAGAACCCGACGAATTCGCGATCCGCAAAGCCATATTTCACGCCGGATTCCCAGAGCTTTGCGCTGGCAAGGCTTTCATCGGTCGAGCTCAGCCCGTCGAACGTGCCTTGCGACAGCGCCAGCGGAACGTCCGGCCATGCCGTCACGTTCGGTGACGCGCCGAAGAATTTGGCGCGTGCCGACTGTCCCGCGCCGCCGGAGTTGCGGATCTTCATGCCGGCCTGGTCGGCGAAGTCGCGGATCGGCTTGTTGGTGCTGTAGGTGTTTTGATATCCGAGCTGCAGCCAGGGGCCGAGCAATTTGACATCGAGCTTGCTCTCGAATTGCTTGTTGATGATCTCGCCGATCTTGCCGTCGGCAGCAGCATAGACGACCGGGTAGGGCTGCCCGAAAAATGCCGGCAGCTGGAAGACGTCTGCATCGGGGACGAAGCCGGTCAGCACCCAGGTGCCGGGGATCGCCATCTCGACGGCGCCCTGACGCAGCGCCTTCACCACGTCGCGGTCGCGAAACAACTGGCCGCTGTGGAACAGCTCGGTCGTGATCCGGCCGCCTGATTTTTCCTGCAGCTTCTTCAGGTAGTCGGCGGCGGACAATGTCCGTCCGTGTGTCGCCGACGTGTCCACCGAAGCCCGCAGCTTGAACTGAGGTTCGGCTGCTAGCGCTCCCTGGCTGCACTGAATCGCAAGCACGGCAAGCACGGCCGTCACGGCGCCCCGCATCATCGAGTTTCTCCCCTTGGCCGTCGTCTTCTGTCCGCGACGGGTCACGGAAGCTAACGGGCAGGCCAAGCTGATTCAAGTGGAACGTTTCATTGCGAAGGTGTGTCAGTAGCAGTGCATCGTTTCCGAATTCTAACGGATCGTTCAATCGATATGGCAACATACTGTTATTATTTATATTTATTTCCTATCCGGAACGGTGGTTCATCTCAAGCATAGCTGATCTGCCCCATTTTTAATGAAACGTTTCATTGACAAGGCGACCTCCGCGCGCCTAGCGTCCCGGCGCCGAGCGATACGCGCGGCCCCGGAGCGGAACGCTTCGGGTTTCCACGCAACAAGTGGACGGCGCATGAGCCGCAACAAATTACGGGGGGAGTGATGAGCACTACGCGGAGAGATCTGCTGTTGTCCGGCATCGCCGTCGGCGCTGCGCTTGCCAGTTCGAATGTTTCGGTGATGGCGGCGGGACAGGAATTGACGCTCGGCGTCGTCGGCGTCCTGTCGGGTCCCGCTGCGCAATGGGGCCTCGCGCTGCGCGGCGCGGTCGAACTCGTCGCTGCCGAGGCCAACCGGGACGGCCTGATCAAGATCGACGGGGCGCCATGCAAGGTCAACGTCGTTGCCATCGACAGCAAGTATACGGCCGAAGGCGCCGCCGCTGCGGCCAACACGCTGGCAGGGCAGGGCGTTAAATTCATCATCGGCCCGATCGGCTCGCCCGAGCTCACCGGCGTGAAGCCGATCGCCAAGCGCAATTCGATGCTGGTGATGGGCAACGGCTACGCCAAGGATGCGCTGTCGCCGCAGTTGCCGCTGGTCTTCCACATGGGGCCGGGGCCTTCGGGCTGGGCCGAGCCGATCATCAAGATCGCCAAGCAGAAGTTCGGCATGAAGAGCGTGGTGCTGGTCGCGCCGAACGACCAGGGTGGCACGGATATCGCGAGCGTCGACGCCGACGCATACAAGAGAACCGGCATCACAGCTTCCGAAGAATATTATCAGCGTGGCACCACCAATTTCGCGCCGATCGTGACCCGGATCATGAACGCGAAGCCCGATGCCGTCGATCTCGCTTCATCGCCCCCTGGCGACGCCGGCATCATCGTGAAGCAATTGCGTCAGGCTGGCTTTGAGGGACCGATCGGACGTCTCGGCGGTCCGGGATACACCGAAATCTCCCGCGTCGCCGGTGGCGATGAGGTGCTGAAGGACTTCTATTGGTACGAACCGGTTCTCATCGACGAGAAAGTGCAAATGATCGCCGACGAGTACAAGAAACTGCTCGGTGCCGATCGGCCGGAAAACAATCTGTTCTTTCAGTGGGTCTCCGCCGCCCGCATGGTAACCAAGGCAATCGCCAAGGCCGGTACCATCTCGGACACGGCCAAGGTTGCTGAAGCCCTGCGATCTTTGCCGGTCGAGGATCCCAATATCGGTCCCGGTCACTGGATCGGGCAGGATTTCTTCGGCATCAACCAGGAACTGTCGTTCCCGTTTGGCGTCGGACTCGTGGAAAAAGGCAAGCTGCAACCGACCATCAGGGTCGAAGCGGCCGGCGGCAAGTAGCGGGTACTCCGTGCAAGGTTTTGTCGCCACCAGCCTCATCGGCATCAGCCTGGGTGCGCAGTACGCGCTGCTCGCCCTCGGCTTCACCCTGATCTTCGGCATTCTCGGAGTCGTCAATTTCGCGCATGGCGGCTTCTACGTTCTCGGAGGATATCTCGCCTATTCCGCGGTGACCTATCTCGGCATGCCTTACGCGCTGGCGGTGATCTGCGCGGCGCTGGGTACCACGGTGCTCGGATTCCTGTTCGAGCGCTTCGTGCTGGATCGCGTGATTGACGATCATCTGGCGACGCTGATGCTGACGCTCGGCCTCTATCTGATGATGTCGAGCGGCATATTGGTGGTGTTCGGGCCGCAATCTCCGGCCTTCGCGTTTCCATTGACCGGTGTCATTCATGGCCATGGATTCTTTGTGCCGATTGAGAATCTCGTGGTGCTGGGCGTCTGCATCATCGGGATCCTGTCGATTTACGGCCTGATCTATTACACCGATTTCGGCCGCGCTCTGCGTGCGATGGCCGATGACCGCGCGGTTGCGACGGCGCAGGGACTGCGTCCCGCGATTCTGTTCCCGGCCGCCTTCGCTCTGGCGACCGGGCTCGCCGGCCTCACCGGCGCGCTGGTAACACCGATCCTGTCGCTCGCGCCGCATATCGGCGATCCCGTGCTGGCGACGTCCTTCCTGATCGTCATCCTCGGCGGTCTTGGCAGCGTCGGTGGTGCGACGGTCGCGGCCTTCATTGTCGGCATGGCGGAGGCGTTCTCGGCGGTCTATCTCGGCGGCTCGAAGGGCGCGCTCGCGCTGTTCGTGCTCGTCCTGGTCATGCTGGTGGTCAAGCCATCCGGCCTGTTCGGTCACCGGGTTCGGGGAGCTTGAGCACATGACAGCCCACTCGCTCTCCAAGCGCGGCGACCTGGCCGAGGCGGCAAGCGTCGTGGTCATCGCGGCCGCCTTCGCAGTCCCCTGGCTCAGCCAGAACCCGATGGTCTATTCGCTGGCCAACCAGATGCTGATCGCGATTACGGCTGCCTTCAGCGTCTACATCATGCTGCGCATGAATCTGATGACCTTCGCCGTGCCGACCTTCATGGCGATCGGCGGTTACACCGTCGCGATCCTGGGGCTTCGTCACGGCGTGACCGACGTGCTGTTGCTGGGGCTTGCCAGCTTCGTGGTGCCGGCGCTGTTTGCGCTGCCGCTCGGTGCGCTGGTGCTCCGTCTGACCGGCGTCTATTTCGTGCTGGTCACGTTCGTCCTCACCGAGATCACGCAACTGTTGTTGTTCGAAACGCCGGGATTGACCGGTGGGTCCAATGGACTGGTCGGCATGCCGGCGGTGACGCTGTTCGGGCTGGAACTCGCCGACAACCGCGCGGTGCTTCAGGTCACGATCGGCCTGGCGCTCACCGGTGCCATCGTCACCGCTGCGGTGACCCGTACGCTTCGCCAGCACTTCGCGGCGATCGAAGAGAACGAACTCCTTGCCCAGAGTCTCGGCCTCGTTGTTTGGCACTACAAGGCGTTCGGCTTCGCCATCGCGGCGGGTGTGTCCGGGCTCGCTGGCTTCGCTCTCGTCAACATGCTGCTCACCGCCCATCCGACCTCGTTCAGCGCGCTGTCATCGGTCAACTACATTGCCTACGCGATCATCGGGGGAAAGAGCAGCATGCTTGGCCCGGTTGTCGGCGGCGCCCTGCTGATCTGGGCGGGAGACGTCTTCGCATTGCGCGGGGAGTATTCTCAGTTCCTGTTCGGCTTCCTGATCGTGGTCGTGGTGCTGGTCGCGCGCGAGGGCATCGTCGGGACGATCCATCGCCTTGGTGTCCGTGTGTTTTCCCCGCCGCTGCCGTCGCGGTCTTCCACCGTCGCCTCGTCGCCGACGCTGAGCGTGCCCAATGCGATGGAGCCGCTGCAATGACGGCTGAATGCACCGAACGTACCGACGGCGGCGCGCTGCTCGAGGTCGCTGCCATCTCCAAGCGGTTTGGCGGGCTGCATGTCTTCGACAATGTCAGCTTCGCCATCCCGCCAGGCGACGTCCTTGGCGTCATCGGACCAAACGGCGCCGGCAAGACCACGCTCATCAACGTCATTTGCGGCATGCTGCCGCCGACTACCGGCCGGGTGCGGCTCGACGGCAAGGACATGACGGACAAGCCGCTCCATGCCGTCAGTCGCATGGGAATTATCCGCAGCTTCCAACAAACCAACACCTTCCGTACGGCATCGGTCCGCGAGAACATTTCTCGGGCCCTTCGCTTCAGCGGCAGCGGGCCCGGATGGGAGAGCGTCGCGCCGCTGATTGACGAGTTCGAGCTTGAACCGCAGCTCGATGAGCAGAGCGACAAGCTGCCGTACGGGCTTCAGAAGATGCTGGGCCTCATTCTGGCCTGCGCAGCTCGGCCGAAAGTCTTGCTGCTCGACGAGCCGGCGGCCGGTCTCGAGCGGCGGGAGCGCCTACGGGTCGATGCTTTCGTGCGCCACGTAAGGACTGAGCTCGGTTGCGGGGTCCTGATCGTCGAGCATGACATGGATCTCGTGCGCCGCCTCTGTCCAAGAATACTGGTTCTCGATTCCGGTCGTGTCCTGGCCGAGGGCGCTCCGGCCGAAGTCCTGGCACGCAAGGATGTCATCGATGCCTATCTCGGGTCGGTGGACGAGGAGGCGGCCTGATGCTGGCGGTGAAAGACCTCGAAGTCCGCTATGGCGGCATCACGGCGATCCGCGGTGTCTCGATCGACGTCGCCGAGGGTGAGACGGTCCTGCTGATCGGCGCCAATGGTGCCGGCAAGTCGAGCCTGATCAACGCCGTCATCGGTCTGGTCAAGGCCTCGCATGGCAGCGTGCGCTTCGCGGGCCACGATCTCAGCGCCGTATCCTGCGATGGCCGCGCCCGGGCGGGAATGGGTTATTCGCCCGAAGGCCGCCGCGTATTCGCGACCATGTCGGTCGCTGACAATGTCCTGAGCGGCGCCTGCTGGCACGGCGGGGCGGCCCAGCGCGAAGCTTGGGCTTGGCTCTGTGGCATCTTTCCGATCCTGAAGGAGCGCGCCAGCCAGCCGGCCGGACAATTGTCGGGGGGACAACAGCAGATCGTCGCCCTGGCGCGCGCCATGAGCTCGTTTCCCAAGCTGCTGCTGCTGGATGAGCCCTTTCTCGGGCTCGCGCCGGTGTGGATCGCGCAGATCAGTGAGGCGATCCACCATTTGCAACGGCGCGGCACGACCATTCTCATGACCGAGCAGATGGCGCGTCCGGCGCTCAAGCTTGCCACACGCGGCTACGTGATGCGCGGTGGCGAGGTCAGGCGGAGCGGCACCGTTGCCGAAATTCGCGACGTTGCGCTTGCCGAGGAGTATTTGTGATGTCCGCTACGTTGACCGCCACTGCGGCGCTCGGGACCTTCGTCGCAACGACGTCGGCGAGCGAACTGTCCCCGGATGTCGCCACGAAGGCAGCCATTTGCCTGCTCGACTCGCTGGGGCTCGCGCTCGCGGCGCGGCACGAGCCGACGGCCGCGGCCGCGCGTGCGATGGCCGCGGAGGTGCTGCCTGGACCGCGCACCGCGCGCATCTGGGCGAGCGGCAAACATGCCGCGCTGTCCGAGGCGGTTCTCGCCAATGGCATTGCCGTTCACGCCCATTTTCAGGACGATACCGACCACGATTCATGGACGCACCCGGGATCCCTGATCGCGCCGGTCGCGGTGGCGCTTGGCGAAGCGCTGGATGCGCCGCTGCGCACCGTACTGACCGCTCTCACGGTCGGCTATTCCGCGCTCAAATGGCTTGGTGCGGGTGAAGTCGTTGCCCGCGGCCTGATCGGCCGGGGCGTGCGGACCAGCCCGACCTTCGGCACGATCGGCGCCGCGGCGGCGGCGGCAGCCGCACTTGGGCTCGATCCACCGAGGTCCACCAGTGCGGTTGCCATCGCGGCCTGCACGACCGGCGGCACGCTGGAGCCGGTGCGCTGCGGCTCCGACGAATGGCGCGTACAGAACGGGCGCGCCGCCCAGGGTGGGCTGGTTGCCGCGGAGCTTGCGGCGCGCGGCGTCCAGGGGGCGCCCGATGCGCTGGAAGGACCGAAGGGATTGTTGCGCTCGCTTGCCGGCCTCGATCACACGCCAGAACAATGGCAGCGAGGCCCCGATGTCGCGACGATGATCGGCATCATGGCAAAACCGTTCGCAACCCTGGGCGACAACATGTCGGCGGTGCTGGCGGCGCATATGCTTCACCGCGACGGCATCGATCTGTCGCAGGTGAAGCGGATCACCGTGACGATCTGGGAGCCCTATACGCAATATCCGGGAACGTCCTTCAAGGGGCCGTTCACGCGGACGGTGCAGACCCAGGCCAGCACCGCCTTTGCGGTCGCCGCCATGCTGCGCTACGGCCGCCTCGACTACGAGATGGGCGTCGAGCATCGCCAGGACCGGGAGATCATGACACTCGTCGAAAAGACGATCGTCGAGCCGGACGCGATCGGTACCCATCTCGACGCGACCGTCGAGTTGGAGATCGAAAATGGTGGGCGTCTTCGCCGGACTGCGCGCGAGGCGCCCAAGGTTCTGGTGTTCCAGGACGAAGTCCGCGCCACCGAGGTTTTTGATAGCCGCCTGGCCGGCACCGGAATTCCGGCCGGCGAAGGCGCCAGCCTTGCGGCCGAGGTTTTCGCCTCGGCACGTAGCGGCGGATCGATGCCTGTGCGCAGGCTGCTCGACCGCCTGACCCGATCTCAAAGGGATGCGATCAAATGAAACTTGGACTTGAAGGCAAGACGGCGATCGTCACCGGCGGCAGCAAGGGCATTGGTCTCGAGACCGTACGCTTGCTGGCGGAGGAGGGTGTCAAGGTTCTGGTCTGCGCGCGCCGCGAGGACGCGCTGGCCGAATGTCGTTCTGACGTCGAGCGGAGCACCGGCGTCAAGGTCGAAACGCTGTCGCTTGATGTGACGGATCTGAAGCAGATCGAGCGGCTGCCGGCGCTCGCCCGCGATCGCCTCGGCCGCGTCGACATCCTGGTCAACAATGCCGGCACCGGCACCTACAAGCCGTTCCTCGAAGTCACCGACGAGGAATTGCAATACGGCATGGCGATCAATTTCTTCGCTCAGTTCCGTATCTGTCAGCGCATCATCCCGATCATGATCGAGCAGAACGGCGGCAGCATCGTCAACGTGTCGGGCGAAACCGGGATCATGGTGACGATGCCGCCGTTCCTGTCGTCATGCACCGGTCCGGCCAAGTCGGCCGAAATCCGCTTCTCCAAGATTCTCGCCAACGAATTCGGGCCGCACAACATTCGCGTCAACTGCGTCGTTCCCGGTTTTGTCAATACTCCGGAACGTTTTGCAAAATGGGAGCGCGAGCTCGCCAAGCGCAATCTGGGCGAAGAGGAGGCGGAAGCCGAACGCAAGCGCTGGTCGGAAAATAACTCGATGCGCAACACGCGCTGGGGCACGCCGGAGGAACTCGCCAATTTGATCGTCTTCGCGCTGTCCGACCGCGCGAGCTTCGTCAACGGCGCGGTGCTGGTTGCCGACAATGCGCAGGACAAGTCGTGAAAACGACGCCGCTCGACATGATGAATCGATTGATGACAACAGGAACGGCGGCGGGCCTTGCGGCGGCCGGGAGGATTTGATGGACGTTGACAAGCCGCTCGCTGGTATCACCGTGGTTGAACTCGGACACAGCGTGGCCGCCCCCTATGCCGGATTGATTCTGGCCGATCTCGGCGCCCGTGTGATCAAGGTCGAAAATCCCAAGAGCGGCGATTATGCGCGTGGCTGGGGGCCGCCGTTCTGGAACGGAACGGCAAGTGTGTTCCATAGTCTCAATCGCGGCAAGGAAGGCATCACCGTCGATTTCGGTGCAGCGGAAGATTGCGAGAAGCTGAAGTCGCTGATCCTGAACGAGGCCGATGCCGTCATCCAGAATCTGCGGCCCGGCATTCTGGACAAGTTTGGTCTCACCGCGGATGCGCTCAGCGCCGCGAAGCCATCGCTGATCTGGTGCGACATCGGCGCGTTCGGCGCCAAGGGACCGCTCGCCAGCAAGCCCGGCTACGATCCGCTCGCCCAGGCGAGCACCGGCATCATGAGCGTTACCGGCGAGGGCGGTCGGCCGCCGGTGCGTGTCGGCGTCTCGCTGGTCGACATGGGCTCCGGCATGTGGGCGGTGATCGGCATGCTCGCCGCGTTGGTGGCGCGCAACAAGGGCGGTCAGGGTCGCAGCGTTGCGACCTCGCTTTACGAGACCGGGCTCGCGTGGATGACCGTTCCGCTGGCCGGCTATGCGGCGTCAGGTGAGGTGCGCAAGCCCTATGGATCGGGCACCGCGGAAATCGCGCCCTATCAGGCATTTGAGGCGTCCGACGGATGGCTGATGATTGCAGCCGGCAACGACAATCTGTTCCGCAAGCTGTGCGTGGCGTTGAGTCTCGAGGCGCTTGCGCATGATCCTGACTTCGCGACCAACGCGGCAAGGGTCGTCAACCGCGAACGACTGATCCCGCAAATCGCGGCCGCGGTGCGCAAGTATACGGCCGATGCGCTTGGCGGCATTCTCGACGGCGCCGGGGTTCCCAATGCACCGCTGCTGACCACCGATCAGGTTGCGGAGCATCCACAAACCCGCGCGCTCGACATGATGGTGCGATGTGCTGGCGACGATATCGATCTTGTCGGCGTTCCGCTTGCCTTCGACGGTACGCGACCACGCGCGCGCACCGCTGCGCCGGCGCTCGGCCAGCACAATGCCATTCTTCGAAAGCCTGCGAGCAAGGGAGCCATCAATGCGAACTGATTTCCAGACCATCAAGGTCGAACGGCGTGATGGCGATATCCTGCTGGTGACGTTGCACCGGCCGGAAGCGTCCAATGCGATGAACACCCAGATGGGCCTCGATCTGGTGGAACTGTTCGAGGGCTTCTCGACCGACATCGAGGGGTTGCGCGCGGTGATCCTGACCGGACACGGCGACAAGGCGTTCTGCGCCGGGGGCGATCTGAAGCAGCGCAACGGCATGACGGACGAGGCCTGGCAGGCACAGCATCTGGTCTTCGAGCGCATGCTGCGCGCTCTGCTGGGCTGTCCGATTCCCGTGATCGGCGCGATCAATGGTGCGGCCTATGGCGGCGGCTGCGAGATCGCGGCGGCGCTCGACTTTGTCTACGCCTCGACCAATGCACGCTTCGCGCTGACCGAAGTGACGCTCGGCATCATGCCAGGTGGCGGCGGCACGCAGAATCTGCCGCGCGCCGTCGGCGAGCGCCGCGCCAAGGAATTGATCCTGTCCGGCCAGCCGTTCTCGGCTGCCGAGGCCGAGCGCTGGGGGCTGGTCAATCGGGTGCTGCCGCCAGGGGAATTGCTGGAGGCGACCTTCGCCATCGCCCATCGCATCGCTGCCAATGGCCCGATCTCGGTGCGCCAGGCCAAGCAGGCGATCCATCGCGGTTTGCAGATGTCGCTCGCCGATGGCCTCGCCTTCGAGATCGAGGCCTACAACCGTCTGGTTCCGACCGCGGACCGGCGCGAAGGCGTGCTGGCGTTCAACGAGCGCCGCAAACCCAACTTTCAAGGCAAGTAGGAGGAAGCGCGAAATGCGTGAGAAAGCTCATGTTCGCGAGGTCGGACCCCGCGACGGCATCCAGATGGTCAAAACCATCTTGCCGAGCGCGCGCAAGCTGGCCTGGTGCCGCGGCGCAGTGGAGGCCGGAATCCGCGAGATCGAGGTGACCTCGTTCGTGCCGGCCAAGGTGATCCCGCAATTTGCCGACGCGGAGGAGGTGGCCCGCGGCGCGCTGGCGATGCCGGGCTTGCGGCCGTCGGTTCTGGTTCCGAATCTGAAGGGGGCCGAGCGCGCCTTCGCGCTCGGTGTGCCAATCGTCAACTATGTGCTGTCGGCGAGCGAGGAGCACAACCAGGCCAATGTTCGCCGCAGTACCGAGGAGTCGCTGCAAGACTTCGCGCGCATCGCCGCGGCGCGCGATCAGCGCCCCGGAGCACGAATCGGACTTGGTGCGGGCATCGCGACCGCGTTCGGCTGCACCATCTCGGGGGCGGTATCGGAGGCACGAGTGGTCGAGATCGCGGTGCGGCTCGCCGGTATGGGCGCCGACGAGATCATCGTCGCCGATACGGTCGGCTATGGCGATCCGGGTCAGGTTCGCCGCTTGATGGGCGCGGTGATCGCAGCGGTGCGTCCACTGCCGGTCGCCTGCCACTTCCACGACACGCGCGGTCTCGGTCTCGCCAATGTGACGGCGGCACTGGATGCGGGTGTACGCGCGTTCGATGCATCTCTCGCCGGACTCGGCGGCTGTCCGTTCGCACCCGGCGCCACCGGCAATATCGACACCGAGGATACCGTCTTTCTGCTCGAGCAACTCGGTTTCGATACCGGCGCCGATGTCGAGCGGCTGGTTGCCTTGCGACGCGAGGTCGAGAGCTGGCTGCCCGGCGAACGGTTCTCCGGCGCGATCGCCCGCGCCGGCCTGCCCAAAACGTTCCGCGTGTCGGCCAGCGCCGCCGCCTGAAAGGATATGACATGAACTATCACGACGCCGCCCAAACCGCCGACATGGAGGTCACCGTCGCGTTGGGGGAGGATTTCTCCGACCTGCGCAACACGGTGCGGCAGATCTGCAAGGGCTTTCCGGGCGAATATTGGCGCAAGCTCGACGACCAAAGCGCCTATCCGACCGAATTCGTCGCGGCGTTGACGGAAGCGGGATTCCTCGGCGCGTTGATCCCGGAGGAATACGGAGGTTCGGGCCTGCCGCTGCGTGCAGCCGCGGTGATCCTCGAAGAGATCAATGCGAATGGCTGCAGCGCCAGTCCCGCGCATGCCCAGATGTACATCATGGGTACGTTGCTCCGTCACGGCAACGAGACCCAGAAGCGGACGTACCTGCCGGAGATCGCGGCAGGCCGGCTGCGGCTGCAGGCCTTTGGCGTGACCGAGCCCAATACCGGGTCCGATACCACCCAGCTCAAAACCCGCGCCGAGCGTCAGGGCGACGTCTATGTCGTCAACGGCCAGAAGGTCTGGACGTCGCGGGCGCTGCACTCCGACCTGATGCTGCTCCTGGCGCGCACCAGTCCGGTCGATCAGGTGAAGCGGCGCACCGACGGACTTTCGGTGTTCCTGGTCGACTTGCGTGAGGCCAAGGGCAACGGTGTCGAAATCCGCCCGATCAAGGCGATGGTCAATCACAACACGACAGAGGTGTTCATCGAGAACCTGAAAGTGCCGGTCGCCAATCTCATCGGGGAGGAAGGCAAGGGCTTTCGCTACATCCTCGACGGCATGAACGCCGAGCGGATCCTGGTCGCCTCTGAATGCGTCGGCGATGGGCGCTGGCTTCTCGGCAAGGGCGTCGCCTACGCCAATGAGCGGCGCGTCTTCGGCCGCTCGATAGGCCAGAACCAGGGCATCCAGTTTCCGCTGGCGCGCGCCTACGCCGAACTCGAAGCCGCCGACATGATGTGCCGCCGCGCCGCCGCGTTGTTCCAGGCCGGGCAGCCCTGCGGAGCAGACGCCAACATCGCCAAGCTGCTGGCGTCGGAGGCCACCTGGAAAGCGGCCGATACGACATTCCAGACCCATGGCGGATTCGCCTTTGCGCAGGAATACGACGTCGAGCGCAAATGGCGTGAGGTCCGTCTTTACCAGACAGCCCCGATCTCGACCAACATGGTGCTGGCCTATGTGGCGCAGCACGTGCTCGGTCTTCCGCGTTCCTACTGAGGAGACGACCCATGCTGGATATCACGCGTCAGACGGCGAATTTTGTAGCCGGCCTCAAGCTGTCCGATCTGTCCGGCCGCTGCCGCGAGGCGGCGCGGACCGGCATCATCGACTGCGTCGGCGTCATGATCGCTGGCGCCGCCGAGCAGCCGGTGCGGATCGTGTCGGCGATGGTGGCCGCGTCCACCCAGAACGATGGCGCGCCCGAGGTTCCGTCGGGCCGCAATCTCGCGGCGCCAGATGCCGCGCTCGTCAACGGCGTCGCGGCGCATGTGCTCGACTATGACGACGTGGCGCTCGCCGGACACCCGAGCACCGTGCTGGTGCCCGCCATCCTGGCCGAAGGGTGGTCGCTCGACTCCAGCGGCGCCGACGCGCTCGCCGCCTATGCCGCGGGCTACGAAGTCTGGGCGCAGGTCATTGCGCTGGAGCCCGGTCACCTCCATGAGCGCGGCTTTCATCCGACGGCCGTGATGGGCGCGCTCGCCACCGCGGCCGCCTGTGCGCGGCTGCGCAATCTCGACTCCACGAAGACCGCGCATGCCATCGCGATCGCCGCCTCGCTCGCCTCCGGACTGGTTGCCAATTTCGGCACCATGACCAAATCGCTGCATGCCGGCCGCACCGCCCAATCCGGCGTGCTTGCCGCGCGCCTCGCCGATCAGGGATTTACCGCATCGCTGGACGTGCTCGAGCACCAAACCGGCTTCCTGCGTGCCCATTCGCCCTCGGGCACGCCGGAGATCGAAAACGGCACGATCGATATCGGCCGCAACTGGCGGCTTGCCGATCTCGGCATCAATGTGAAGCGCTATCCGACCTGCTATGCGACCCATCGTTCGATCGATGCGATGATTGACCTGGTGAAAGCGCACAAGCTCAAACCCGACGACGTGAAGGAAATTCGGGTCCACACCGGCGTCACCCAAAGGCTGATGTTGCGCAACACCAATCCCCAGACCGGTCTCGAGGCCAAGTTCAGCATGGAATTCGCGATGACCGCCGCGCTGATCGCCGGCCGCGTCGGGCTGTCCGAGCTCACCGATGAGTTCGTCTCGCGGCCCGACGTCGGCGCCACCTTCGCCAAGGTCCGTTGCACGACAACCGATGAAATCATGCCGGGAGATCAGCCGTTCGCGCCGGACGACCGCGTCAGCGTCGTGTTGGCGTCGGGCGAGGTGCTTGAGCACGCGCCGGTGGTTCATGCCAAGGGCAGCTGGCAGCGCCCGCTTTCGCGCGACGAACTGCAGGATAAGTTCATGGACTGCGCGACCCGGGTGTTCAAGCAAGGCCAGGCCGCAGCACTGTTCGAGCAGCTCTGGAATATCGAGGATCTCGGGTCGATCCGTTCGCTGCGCCTGACCAACGACCGGGGCGACGCATGAGCGCGGCAATGCCTGGGAAGGGATCGACGCCGCGTATCTGGCACCAGTCGGTCAACGAGCTCGATCACCTCGAAGTCTACAAGCGTGCGCTCGAGGCCCATGCGGCGGAAATCCTTGGCGATGACGCCGAGGTCGTCGTTCACGGGCTTCCGTCCGGATCATACGCCGGCGCTTCGGCCACTGCGGTGCTCGGCAATGCATTCGCCTATCACCGCATTCTCAGCCGGGTGATCGACAATGCGATCATGGCCGAGCGGCAGGGTTATGATGCCTTCGTGATAGGCTCGTTCAGCGAACCGTTTCTGCGTGAGATCCGCTCCGCGGTGGATATTCCCGTCGCCTCGCTGACCGAGAGTGGTCTTCTGGTCGGCTGCTCGCTTGGCAGCTATGTGGCATTGATCTCCAATGCGCCGGCGGTGCAGTGGATGACCAAGGTTGCGGTCGACAAGCACAAGCTCGCGGCGCGTGTGCTCGAGGTCGCGGCGATGGATCCGCCGCTCGACGAGCCGCAGCTGGCGCGTGCTTACGCCGATCCGGCTCCGGTCATCGCAAATTTCAGGGCCGCGGCCGAGCGCCTGGTGGCGCGAGGGGCCGATGTCATCATTCCGGCGGAAGGCGTGCTGGCGGAACTCCTGGTTCGTCACGGCGTCCACCGCATTGCCGGCGCTCCCGTGATGGACGTGTTTGCCGTCACCTGGGCCTATGCGCTGATGCAGATCAGGCTCTGGTCGAAGGCACAACTTGGCGTGGGCCGGAGCTGGCACCACAGGCGCGACGATGCAGCGATCGTTGCAAGATTTTGGCAAGGGGACGCACAATGAGCACTTCAGCCTCAACGCAAGTCGCAGGCGTCTATCACCGCAGACTTGGCGACGCGCTCGTCACCGGCCTCAGCGACGGTTATGTCGACATGGGATACACGATCTTTCGCAATATCCCCGAGGAGGAAACCAAGGCCATTCTGGCGCGCGATCACCGCACCTCGCCGCCGCTCATCTCGGTCAACGCCTTTGCCGTGCGCATGGACAGTCGGACCTACCTGATCGACTGCGGATCAGCGGATCTGATGGGGCCGACCTGCGGTCGCCTGCCGGAAAATCTCGCTGCCGCCGGCATCGATCCGGCCTCGGTCGACGCGGTGCTGCTGACCCATGTCCATCCCGACCATTCCAACGGGCTGACCGATGCCGCGACCGGAACGCGCCTGTTTCCCAACGCGGAAATCATCGTCCATGAGAACGAGATCAATCACTGGTTCAACGACGAGGCGATGGCCAAGGCGGCCGAGCGGCCCCGGCGCCGCTATTTCGAGGCCGGCCGCACCCAGCTGAAGCCCTATATGGCTGCCGATCGCGTCAAGACTTTCCGGAAGGGCGAGGTGCTCCCGGGCGTCACGGCGATCCCGATCCACGGTCATACCCCCGGCCACGCCGCCTATGTCGTATCGCGCGGCGGCGAATCAATGGTGGTTTGGGGTGACACGGTCCATGTGCCGGAGATCCAGGTTGCACGTCCGGAAGTGACGATGGAATTCGACACCGACCCCGAGGCCGCTGCGGCCGCTCGTCAGATGATGTTCGACATGGTTGTCACTGACGACATGCTGGTCGGCGGTATGCATCTGCATTTCCCCGGGTTCGGACATATGCGGCGCGAGGCAGGCCGATACAGCCTGGTGGCGGAGCAGTGGGCGTTCGAAGTATGAGCCGCAATATCATCGAAGCCGACGCCATCTGATCGGTCCGGAACAAGGAGGGGAGGCCAGGCCGTTTGGATCACGGTGGAGAAATGCACAAATCATTTGCCTTCGGCCAGCGGATAGCACCTGCGGCCGAATTGGCTTCCGCGTAATGTGCAGGGGATTGAGATCTCAGCCCCCGGTGATTGTGATGGCAGAACAGCAAACGGCAGGTCGCGGAAGCAAATTGACGATTCGCGACGTGGCGACCGCAGCGGGCGTTTCGACCGGCACGGTGTCGCGGGTGCTCAATGCCAATGCCACCGTCCATCCCGACATCCGCCGGAAGGTCCAGCGCGCAATCGATGATCTGGGCTATACGCCGAACGCGGTGGCGCAGAGCATGCGCATCCGGTCGACCCACACGATCGGCTGCATCTTGCGTGAGATCAACATTCCGCAACTCGCGGGCTTCGTCAAAGCCGCGCACGACGTGCTGGACGAGGTCGGCTTCTCGCTGCTCATCTCCAACTCGGAAGGCCGCAAGGAGCGTGAGCGAGAGCTGCTCAGCCGGCTGTCGCGGCGGCAGGCCGACGGCGTGATGATGGGGCCATACACGCCGGTCGCCGGCGAGTTCGAGTCCTTCCTGCGCGATCTCGATATTCCGATCGTGCTGATCGATCGTGATCAGCCGGATTGGACTGATGCCGTTATGGCCGATCACGCCGAAGGGATGCGTGTCGCGGTCAGTCATTTGCTCGATCTTGGTCATCGGCGCGTGGCGCTGATCACCGGCGACGCCGGGCTCTATCCGGCGCGCGAACGCGTTCGCGGCTATCAGGAGGCTTTTGCCGCGCGAAATCTCGAGCCTGATCCTTCGCTCGTTCACGCCGGGAGCTTCCTGCCCGGTGCGGGATTTCGTATCACCTCGGCATTGCTCGGCCAGCGCAACCCTCCGACCGCGATCATTTCCGGCGGCATCGACATGCTGTCTGGCGTGCTGCGCGCGGTGCGCGGGCGAGGCCTGCGGATACCGGAGGACGTGTCGCTGATCGCGTCAGGCCATTCCGAGCTTGCTGAGCTCGTCTCGCCGGCGGTCGCCATCATCGGCTGGGATCAGGCGGAGGTTGGCCGGATTGCGGCCGGCATGCTGCTCGATCGCATCCGAAACGACGGTCCGCACGAGCCGCGGCGCGTGCTCGTGCCCAACGAGTTCATTCCGCGCGCATCGCTGGGACCCCCAAGACGTACCTGAAGAATTGCCGTCCATGGCACGACCGGACGGCCATAGCATGCAAGGAGACAGTTCCATGAGTGGCGAAATGATCAACGGCAAAGAAGACGAGCGGCCGATGCTGTTCCAGCCACTCACGATTCGAGGCCTTACGCTGAAGAACCGCCTCGTTGTGCCGCCGATGGTCCATTACAGCTGCGAACCGGGAAATACCTGCGGAGCGTTTCATCTCGTACATCTTGGTCGCTATGCGCTGGGCGGCTTCGGGCTCGTCTTCGTCGAAGTGACGGCGGTGGAGGAAGTCGGACTCACGAACGAAAACGACCTTGGCATCTGGAATGATGAGCAGGCCGAGAGCTTCAAGCCGCTGGTCGCCTTCATGAAGCGTCAGGGGACGGCGATCGGCATCCAGATCGGCCATGGCGGCCGCAAGTCGTCGGCACAGTCGGCCATGCAGGGCATGGGGCCGCTGACCGAGGAGAATCTGAAAGCCGGCGCCAGGATCTGGCAGCCGGTCGGCCCGACCGCCGAGCCGGTTGCCAAGGGTTGGTTGACGCCACGGCAATTGACCACCGCCGAATGCAAGGCCATGGTCGGCACCTGGGCAGCCGCTGCAAGGCGGGCGGTTGCCGCCGGCTTCGACACCATCGAGATCCACACCGCGCACGGCTATCTGCTGGCCTCGTTCCTGTCGCCGGTCTCCAACACACGCAATGACGAATATGGCGGCGACCGCGCCGGGCGCATGCGGCTGCCGCTCGAGATCGTCGAGGCGGTGCGCCGCGAAATGCCGGCCGACATGCCGCTGTTCGTGCGCGTCTCGTCCGTCGACGGCACCGTCGAGGGCTGGAACATGGATGATACGGTCGCCTTCGCGCACGAGCTGAAGGCGCGCGGCGTCGACGTCGTCGACTGTTCCTCCGGCGGAATCTCCGGCGCGGCTACGGCAGCGCAAGTGCCCCGCAGCCTCGGCTTCCAGGTTCCTTTTGCCGAGCGCGTGCGCAAGGAGGCGGATATCACCACCATGGCCGTCGGCATCATTCTCGAGGCGCAGCAGGCCGAGGCCATCCTTCAGAAAGGCCAGGCCGACCTTATTGCCGTCGGGCGGCAGTCGCAGTTCAATCCCAACATCGCCCACCACTGGGCGCACGATCTCGGCATCAACAGCCGTTTCGAAGATTGGTCGCCGGAGTTCGGCTGGTGGCTCGAGAAGCGGATCAAGACTCTCCAGGGTTTTGCCACGCCGACGGGTGTCGTTACGCGCCACTCTTGAATGGCGCCACACACACATCGCTCGCAGCCGGTGAACGGAAGGCCGTCCGCGGTATCGCCGCGATCCTTGAGAATCCGCAATACCGCGCGACGGATAACATGCGGATGATCACGTCGCGGGTCCCAGCAGCGCGTTTCAGGTTCGCCGCTGAACAAGACAATACGCTTCGGCTGCTTGAATTTTGCCAGCCGTCCCGATAGCGCCGCGAGAATGGCGCGTTCATCCACCGTTGCGCCGGGGGATCGCACGGCAGCCGTAACGCCCTCGCCGAAGTCGGCGATTCCAGTAGCCCGCGACCACGTTCGGTCCCTTCACTTCATACCGACCTCGTCCGTGGGCAGCCCGGCACCGCTCTCTGGGTCTGTGATAACCTTGACGGCAGGCAGGGGACGTCCCACCGCGCCCGGGATCCGCGGACCATCATCGGGATTGGACGTGACGCACAAAGCTTGCGAGGTGGCGGCGCGGGAAGGTGACAGCGAGCAATACTACGCGGACAACCGCGATTTTCACGAAGCGATCTACCGCGCGTGCCGCAACAGCTTCCTGGCCGATCAGGCCTTCGCTCTGCGCAAGCGCTTGAGCGCCTATCGACGCATCCAGCTTCGTGCGCGCAACAGTTTGCTGCAGTCGCTACAGGAGCACGCCGGGATTTTGAAGGCGATCCGCGCTGGCGACGAGCAGCTCGCCGCGAGCCGCCTTCACGACCACGTCCTGGTGCAGGGCGAGCGGTTCTCGGACACGGTGCTTGGCCTTGCCGGGGATCGACGATCCGCTTCGGCTGGAAGCAGAAGTGGGACGGCGAAACAGGGGGCGTTGCCTCAAGCCGAAGATAGAAGAAGGTAGCGCAGGCATCGCGGGTGTGAGGAAAGGGCGGTAGCTCTCCCCGCTATCAATCGTACGATTTTCTGCGCGAAACCACGATTTTCTGCAATGCGCGACGCCTGACGGCACGGCTTGGGACCGTGATTGCGAAAACCGTATCGTCAGTGGACGAGATACCTCAGTACGAACCGAGCAAGTCGATGTCTCCGGGCGAGGCATTCCGTTCTTGGGCACCAAGCGGGTCAGCACACTGTCGGGTGCACGAGTCGAAGGTGAAGTGCTGCGGGCATCATCGACTTTCATTCGGCGATATGCTGCCCCGAAAGTGTGAGCGGCAAGTCAACTTCACCCCCTCTCGTCGCCACCAGCCCGCAGTCGCCGCTGCTGCCTCTAAGCAGCTAATCCTGTCACTCGCAAATCCGCCGCGCGATCGCCGGCAATTTTTTGCCCGAAGGCGCTTGCAAACAAACCTGCATTGAAATAATTGTAATACACCACTAAGATATCACAGGGAGAACACAATTGGACGCCCGTGGGTCTAACCGTGTCGATAGCGATGTGCTCGTCGTCGGAGGGGGAGCCGCAGGAGTTGCGGCCGCTGTAACCGCCGCTCGAAGGGGTCTGAAAGTCACGCTCGTGGAGCGGTATGGCTTTTGCGGCGGCGGGGCTGTGGCTGGGCTGTCGGGCACGGTGTGCGGTCTGTATGAGGCGACCGAAGCGATCAACGCCAAACCGAAGCAGGTTGTTTTTGGTTTTGCCGACGAATTTTGCCGCCGATTGGAAGCCAAAGGCGGGCTTGGCGATCCGCTGCTCTACGGAAAGACGTGGGCGCGGGTCCACGACCCCCTGATTTGGCGCGAGGAAGCAGACGCGATGCTGCGGGAAGCCGGAGTACGCGTCGTGTTCCATGCTGTCGCTAGTGACGTGAGCATGGAGGGCGACAGGATCGGAGGGGTGGTCATTTGGACGAAACAGGGACCCCTCGATGCGCGCGCCAAAGTTGTCGTCGACGCGAGCGGAGATGCCGATGTCGTCGCAATGGCCGGCTTGCCCAGCTTCATTGGCGACAATGGCAGGGTTCAGAACCCGACGATGATCTTTCGAATGATGGGTGTCGATATCGGTCGTTTCGTCACAGAATACGGTGCCGACACCATCATGCCGGAAAAGATATCCGACATGATCCGCGCAAAGCACAATGCGGGTGAATACCGGCTGCCGCGCGCCAAAATCTGGCTATTCCCCACCACTCGACCCGACGAGTTACTGTGTAATTGCACGCGCGTGATCGGGCCGGACGGGCGCGAGCTCAACACGCTCTTCCATCAGGATTTCACCGACGCCGAAATCGAGGGAAGGCTTCAGGCGCGAGAATACGCCCGTTTCTTTCGCGATCATCTCGTGGGATGCGAAACCGCCTTTCTGAACGATACGGGCGTCCAGGTCGGCGTGCGCCAGACCCGTCAGGTCTCTGGTGTAAAGAGGCTTTCAAACGAAGACGTCGTCAAAGGCACCAAGTCGTCGGACGGCATTGCGGTCTCGCCTTGGCCGATCGAGCTGCACTCGGGCGTCAAGCCTCGCGTCGAGTGGCTGCTGAACGACTACTACGAAGTGCCGTATGGGTGCTTCGTGCCGGAGCGCGGGGAGGGGTTGCTGGTTGCCGGCCGCTGCCTCTCGGCGGAGCACGAAGCAGTCGCTTCAGCGCGTGTCACGGCTCAGTGTTTCTCCTACGGTCATGCGATCGGTCATGCAGCGGTGATCGCGGTGCGCGACGGAATCGCGCCAAGGCACATCGACGGGCAGCAAGTGAGAGCAGCGGTGAACGCCGACGGCGCGCGTCTCGATTAACAGGATCGCGAACAGATGATCAAGCTAGACAATCAAGGTCCGATCGCCATCGTTACGATCAATCGCGCGGAGCGCCGCAATGCGTTGGGTTCGCAGCTCATGCGGGATCTGAACGCCGCCCTGGCCGATTCAGAGCGCAATGACGCGATCAGCGCAATTGTGCTGACGGGCGCCCCGCCCGCATTCTGTGCCGGAAGCGACCTCAAGGAGCTGGCCGGCCTCTCTATCGCGGATATGTGCAAGCACGAGGCCGAAACCGCAACGTTCGCGCGCGCGATCGGCTACCGCGCCAAGCCGGTCATCGCGGCCGTCGAAGGATACGCTCTGGGAGGCGGAATGATCCTTGCGGCATCGTGCGACATCGTGGTGGCTGCGTCGAACGCGCGATGGCATCTGCCGGAAGCCCCGAACGGTTGGCTGCCGCCGTGGGGGCTTACGGCGCTCCTGACTCGGGTCGGTCCGGTGCGGGCGCGCCGTCTCACGTGGGGCGCGGCTTCGATCGACACGATCGAGGCGGCGAGGATCGGCTTGGTCGATGACGTCGCCGAGCCGGGCGCCGCGCTTTCTCTGGCAACGGAGATTGCCGTCGGTCTTTCCAAAGTGCCGCCCGAAGCCGTCGCGTCGACGAAGCGCTTCTTCGACCGCTTCATCATGGCGGACGCCGAGCGCCTGGACGAAGTCTCGTCCCGGGAGTTCGCGTCGAACTGCGAAACGCCGAGTTCCCAAAAAACCTTTGAACGCTTTACGGTGAAGTCGTGAACAAAATCGTCGATGCCGCGACGGCAGTTGGATCCATTCAGGACGGATCCTCGGTAGGTTGCGTGGGTGTGATCGGTTGGGTAACGCCCGATACTCTCTTGAAGGCCCTTGGCGACAAATTCCGTAAGACAGGCAGCCCGAAAAACCTGACCTTCTACTTCCCGGTCGGGACTGGCGACGCTCAGGGCATCAAGGGCATGGACCACGTAGCGCAGGAAGGATTGATGAAGCGCATGGTGAGCGGTTCATACATCAATCCTGTCGACCCCAAGACGGGAAAGCGACCCGAGCTCATGCGTCTCATCCGTGAGAACAGGATCGAAGCCTACTCCTGGCCGATCGGAGCGACGATGCATTGGCTACGCGAGATAGCTCGTCGTAGTCCAGGTTACATGACCGAAATCGGGATCGGTACCTACATCGATCCCGACAATGGCGGCGGCCGGTTCACGGAAAGAGCACGAGACAATCTCGTGAGAAAAATCGAATTCGACGGAAAGCCGTATCTATTCTATCCGGCATGGAAGTTGGACACCGTGTTCATCTACGCATCGACCTCAGACGAGTTCGGAAATCTGTCTTTCGAGAACGAGGCGCTTGTGTCCTCGAATATTGCGCTGGTGCTGGCAGCCAAGGCCCATGGCGGCCGCGTCGTAGCGCAAGTGCGGCGAGCCGTGCCTCACGGCCAGAGAGCCGCATCCGAAGTCCGGATTCCAGGCATGTTTGTCGATGCAGTCGTCGTCGACCCCAAGATGATGATGACGACCGACGTCGAGTTCGACCCGGCTTACTTCGGCGGTGAGCGCAGGGCGCTGTCTCAACTCCCTCCGATCCCGTCGTCCGCCGACAAGGTCGTCGCATCGCGGGCAGCGAAGGAAGTGCGGAAACGCGAACTCTCCATTTTTGGTTTTGGGGCGGCGGCCGATGTGCCGCTCGTAATGGCGGAGCAGGGGCTGCTTCACGGCGACGAGCTCAAGGACTATTGGTTTACCACCGAGCACGGATCCTACGGCGGGATTGTCATGTCTGGATGGCAGTTTTCCGCGAATCTGAATCCCGATGCGATCCTCGACGGCGTCTATCAGTTCGATGCCATTGATGGAGGGTTGTGCAACTTTGCGGCACTCGCCTTCGCTCAGTTCGACCAGCGCGGCCGAGTCAATGTATCGAAGTTCGGCGCCGCCAATCCAGGCGCGGGCGGCTTTATCGACATCGCGCAAAGCGCCAAGCGCTTGGTCTTTACCGGAACCTTTACCACTGGAGGGCTCGATGTCGGCTTTGGCGGCGGGAAACTGAGCATCGTCACGGAAGGCAAGGTTCGCAAGTTCGCGAAGCAGGTGGAGCACATCACTTACGCGGTTACCGACGGCGTCAAGCGCGGCCAGACCGCCCTGGTGATCACCGAGCGAGCAGTATTCGAAGTTGCTCCGGAGGGACTGGTGCTGACGGAAGTGGCGCCAGGTATCGACGTTCGGCGCGATGTGCTCGAGCAGATGGAGTTCGCCCCTTGGCAAGTCGCAGACGAACTGAAGTTGATGGATGCGAGCTTCTTCGTCGATCCCGGTCGGACAAGTGCAGTTCGGGGGCAAGCCGGTTAGGAAGTTCCCCGGTTTCGACGAGACCGGGGATGCCGATCATCTGCCCGACCCGACGCTGATCTCGAATATCTGTCGTGTGTAATTTTCGATCTGCTCCATCAGAGCGGTGACGGCAACGAGTGCCCCTTGCTCGTCATGCTGCGAAACCGCGCGTGCTCGCGCCGCGTGAAGGACGCCCATTGCACCGAGGTTCTGCAGGTCGCTCTCGTACCTGTAATAGAATCTCCGCGACATCGCGTGAAGCGGCGAGATTGAGCGGGTTGCGAATGGGTTGCCGGCAGCCGCGGCGATAAGACCGTTCGCTTTAAAGACCTCACGCAAGTATTTTTCGAGGTTGCCGTGCTTGCCCGCGCTTTCGATTTCGTCGGCAGCGGCGAGAAGGCGCTCTCGGTCGCTTGCGAGGATGCGGCGAGCCGCCCTTATCGAAATGAAAATCTCGAGTTCGCGCCGCAGCTCGATCGCCAACAACTGCTCATGAACATTTATCTCGGTAATCATCAAGCCGTGTCGAGGCAGAATGGTCACGAGACGGTCCGCCTGAAGGCGTTTCACCGCCTCGCGCACCGGTGTGCGGCCGATGCCGATCTCCTCTGCCAATCCCTCCTCAGACCAGTGACTGCCGGGCGGCAGCTGCAGTGTCACGATCATCTCCTCGAGCCGCCGGTGAGCCGTGTCGGCCTGAGATTCGGGAGGGGAAGGTACTCCGACCTTTTTCGCCATTGGACGCCAAGCTCTTAGCGCGCGCAAGGCGCGATGTGGGTGTCTCTTACGAATATCCTCGCTGCGACGTTCGGGACAAGCGCAGCGCGAGCGGATCTCACACAATGCGCACACCTAAATCGACCCCCTCCCAGGGCTGAGCGGCCATCATCCAGGAAAACGCAATGATGTGTTGACGAAACTTTTGTAAGATATTACTAGTACAACACAAGCGCAACGACGCCGAGGGAGGATATTCATGTCTTGCTGGAAAGGGGCCCTGATTGCAGGGGGCATCGCTTCCGGACTGCTGTTCGGATCGGCGGCCAAGGCCGAAGACGTCGTCAAGATCGGGCAGATCGAGGCCCTGACCGGCGCAACCGCTACCTACGGCTGGATGTCGGCGCAGGGTACCAAGGTTGCGGTCGAGGAAATCAACGCGAAGGGCGGCTTCAAGGTAGGCGACAGGACTTACAAGCTCGAACTGCAGCAGGTCGATACGCGCGGCGAGCCCCGCGAGGCGACCGTGCAGTTCCGCAAGATGATGGAAGAGAAAGTTCACTTCGTCTTCGGGCCATTTCTGACCAACGTCTTCAACGCCATCGAGCCGATAGCCAATCAGAACAACGGCAAGTTCCTGCTGTTCGCGGGCGCGACGTCGGCGCACGCAGCGCTTGGCAAGCCCGACCATGACTATCTGCTGCGAACCTGGAACTGGGACGCGGGGTCAGCGGGTTTCGGCAAGCTGATGGTGGACTATTTGAAGAAGCTCAATACCAGGAAGGTGGCGATGCTTTTCCAGAACGACGCCTTCGGCAAGACCGCCGTCGATATCTATAGCGCGCTCTTGAAGGATGCCGGAATTGAACTGCAGGTCGAATTGTTCGAGCCCGGCACGAAGGACTTCAGCGCGGTACTCGCGAAGCTCGCGGCGGGCAAGCCGGACATTCTCTTCCCGGGTTATTCGGATGCCGTCCTCTACGATATCGTGAGGCAGTCGACCGAATCCGGTTTCGGCAATCGTTTCTTTCTCGTTCGTGGCTCCATCGGGCCGGCGCTGAAGAACAAGGACGCAATCGAAGACTATATCGCATACGTTCCGAAGTATTTCGAGGGTGCTGAAAAGACCGAGCCGAAGGTCCGCGCCTTTATCGAAAGCTATCAGAAGCTGTTCAAGCGCGAATTTCCCTACGATCAAGCACCGCTTTGCTCCTCATCTTGTTACGATCATGTCTACATGCTCGTGGAGGCCATGCAGAAGGCTGGCACGGTCGACGACGTGGCAAAGATCCGTGCTGCTCTGATGAGCATGACCTATGAGGGCATGTGGAGAATCAAATACGACAAGACCGGAGAGGCCGTGTTCGGGTTCGATGTCGTCCACGTGCGCAAGGGTGGTGCCATCGAGAGAGTGCCTTACGACCCGACCAAGGAGTAAGGCTCGTTCGTCGCGCTCCGGCGGAGCCGGAGCGCTCTCTCTCTCTCTCTCTCTCTCTCTCTCTCCACTCGGGAAGGCGTCACGAAATGCGCCTCCCGCGGACCTTCGATCAATGACGCAGCTAGTCATCGGACAATTGCTGAATGGCGTAATCGTGGGTACGCTCTACGGCATCATAGCGCTGGGCGTAACGCTCACATTCGGCTTGACCGGCGTGGTGAATTTCGCGCTCGGCGCGTTCATGATGCTTGGCGCCTACGCGACCTGGTATCTCTACGACGTCGTGGGTTTCCCGTACCCCGTGGCCGTCATTGGCGCCGTCGTGGTCGTGAGCATCTTCGGTTACGTTTCGGATCTTGCCCTGTTTCGCTTCACTCGCGGCAACCTGGTCAACGGTCTGCTGGTGTCCATCGGCATGATTTCGGTCTTCGAGGCCTTGGTCCTCGCGGCCTTCACGACCACGCCCAAAGATCTGACTTACGTGCTTCCTGGCGCCCTCAAGGTAGCCGGCATCGTTCTGCCGAAGATCAAGGTCGCGGTCGCCGCGGTATTCCTGGCTGTGATCCTTGGCACATATCTCGCCTTGACGCGGACGTGGTTGGGGCGCGCGGCATTCGCCTACGCACAGAATCCCGAAGCCGCGGCTCTTATGGGCATCCGCACGGGAAGGCTCCAGACGATCGTCGTGGTCTATTCGACGGCGTTGGCGGGTCTCGGTGGAGGTCTATACGCGAGCATGTATTCGATCGAACCAACGATCGGATCGGCTTACGTCCTCAAGGCGGTCGAGGCTGCCATTCTCGCCGGCGTCGGCAGCGTACTCGGCGCATTGGGCGGCGGCATCATTCTCGGCATCAGCGAGAACATCGGATCGGTGTTTTTTTCGTCGGCGTTCAGGGACGCTTACGGTCTCGTATTTCTCATCTTGATTCTTCTCGTCCGTCCGGGCGGCCTGTTTGGAGATCGGTCGTGAAGCACGCAATTTTAGTCGGGCTGCTGCTCGCCCTTGCAGTTCCGGCCTTCATTCACAGCGATTCGGTGCTTGCCATTGCGGTCTACGGCTTTATGGCGGCGTCGCTGGCGGTCAGTTTCAATTTGATCTTCGGATTCACCGGCCAGCTTTCCATGTTTCACGCCGCGTCCTTCGGAGTTTCCGCGTACGTGGTGACCATCCTGGTGACTACGTTCGGTTGGAACTTCTGGCTGGCGATCGTCCCCGCCCTGGCCATTGTCGTGATCCTGTCTCTTATCGTCGGAACGATCTGCTTCCGTTTCAAACTCAAAGAATTCTATTTTGCCGTCGTCACCCTGGCATTTTCCGAAGTGCTGCGCTTGATCACACTGAATTGGAACAGCATCACGAACGGCTCCCTCGGCATTACGATCGTCGATACGCCGAAGATCTGGACGCCATCGGGCACGTTTGCGATTGCGGGCGGGGTCGCTTGGTACTACCTGACGCTGGCTCTGCTGGTGGTCGTATACGGTGTGTGCAGCCGTGTCCTGAAGTCCTGGATCGGACGTTGTCTTGCCGCCATCCGACTGAACGACCAGTTGGGCGAAACGCTGGGCATCGACGTCTTCAAGTACAAGTTGCTCGGCTTCGCAATCGGCAGCGGCCTTGCCGGGCTGGTTGGAGCTTTCTACGGCTTCTACGCAGGGTTCGTCGAGCCGCATTTCCTCTCGATCTCGCTCGGACTCGACATCATCGCGATGGTCCTCCTGGGAGGCGTCAATTCCCTGATCGGCCCCGTTGTCGGCGCCCTCGTGCTCACCGCCTTGCCGCACGTGATCGAGCTCAGCGCCGAGCTTCGCATTGCTCTGTACGGCTCCATCCTCATCTTCGTGATCCTGGTGATGCCGAAGGGTATCGTCGGCCTACTTACGAGCAGAAAACATGCTGCTTGACGTAAAAAGCCTCACCAAGCGCTTTGGCGGCCTCACCGCCGTGTCCAACGTAGCGTTCGGCATCGAGCGCGGGGAAATCATTGGGATATTTGGACCCAACGGCTCCGGAAAGACCACGACTTTGAGTCTGATCGCCGGGATCCTGAAGCCAACCAGCGGCGTGATTCTCTGGAAAGGGAACGATATCAGCACCCTGTCGCCGTTCGAGGTTGCTCAGCAAGGGTTGGTCAAGACCTTTCAGAATCCGCAGCTCTTTCCTGAGCTGACGGTCGTCGAACACATGCGCATCGCATGTCACCTGCACATCAAGCGCGAGCTGGGAATCAATCGCTTACGGACGCTGATCGGGGGCATGCCCGTCGGTCTGGACCGTCTGCTGGAGCAGAAGATCGACCAAGTCCTCGCGCTTTGCCGCCTCTCCAGCCAGAGGAACGAACAAGCCGCTGCGCTTTCCTATGGTGGCGAGAAGATGCTCGGCGTTGCAATGGGTATGCTTTGTGAACCAGAACTTCTGCTCCTTGATGAGCCGGCCTCCGGCCTGGGTCATGACGAGATCGCGAATCTCGACGCGGTTCTCAGAGACCTCAAGTCTCACGGCGTCACGCTGTGCATTATCGACCACAAGGTCGGCTTTCTGGGCCGGCTTGCGGACCGTTCGATCGCGCTCCACCACGGCGCGGTCATTGCCTCCGGAAAGACCTCCGACGTTCTCGCCGACGAATCCGTTGTCGCGGCTTACCTGGGCAAGAAGCATGCTTGATGTATCGAACCTCAGCGTCAGCTACGGCAAGCAGAAGGTCATCAGAGAGGTGTCCTTCAAGCTGGAGAAGGGCGAAGTGGTCACTTTGATCGGCCCTAATGCCGCCGGCAAATCGACGACGCTGCGAACCCTGGCGGGGTTGAAGAAGTCCGATCGCGGCACGATCCATCTCGCTGGAAAAGATATCACGGAATCCTCCACCGTGGACCGTGTGAGGGCCGGCCTCGTTCTCGTGCCGGAGGGACGCCAGATATTCACCAAGCTCTCGGTCCAGGAGAACCTGATTATCGGCGCCTATCACCGAGCCGATCGCGATCACGCTAGCGCCGACCTGGAGCGAATATTCTCGATGTTTCCGCGGCTCCGCGAGCGACGGGATCAGAAGGCGGGCTCGATGTCGGGCGGAGAGCAGCAGATGCTTGCGATCGGACGAGGGCTGATGTCCCGACCCACGCTGATGCTTCTGGACGAGCCGACCCTCGGTCTTGCACCGATCATCATCGAGGAACTGGGGCGGATCGTTCGAAATCTTGCGCACGAAGGACTGACCATCCTCCTCGCCGAGCAAAACGCCATGATGGCCCTGGGCTGTGCTGACCGCGCCTACGTGCTGCAATCCGGTCGAATCGTGACCTCGGGAAATGCGAAGGAATTGTCCGAAACGACGGAAGTCAAGCAGATGTATCTGAGCGCATAACCCAATGAAGTGCCAGGTGGAACCGAATGAGTAACGAAGAGACGACGGTAAGCGTCGAGAAACGTAACGGCGTCGCGATCATCATGTTACAGCGGTCGGCCCGGCGGAATTCGATGGACCGACCTCTTGTCGACGGAGTTAAAGCCGCCTTGTTGGAGCTCGATCGCAACGACGACGTGGGCGCCGTCGTTCTGGCGGGCACCGCTCCGGGGTTTTGTGCCGGAAGCGATTTGAAGTTCATCGGCCGACTCGAACTCGAGGCAATGGGACGGTTCGAGCAAGAGTGCGGCGATCTCGGTCGTTTGATAGGGTATCTGGCAAAGCCCGTCGTCGCGGCTGTCGAGAAGTTCGCAATTGGAGGTGGACTGACGCTGGCGACCTCTTGCGATGTGGTCGTAGCGGGGCGTTCGTCGGTCTTTAGTCTTCCGGAGGTGCCCCACGGTTGGCTGACCCCATGGGGAATCAGGTCCTTGGTCGCTCGTGTCGGGCTCGTCAAGGCGCGCCTTCTCTGCTTTTGTCTCGAAGCGCTCAAATCCGAAGATGCGCGCACCATCGGCATCGTCGACTACTGCTGCGATGACGGCGAAGCGCTGACGAGAGCGATTGCGATTGCGGAAAAGCTCGCGCAACTACCACGTCCCGCTGTTCGTGCGACGAAGCGCTTTTTCTCGAACTATCTTATGGAAGACGCTGAAGCGATGGATTTCGAAGCAAATCGTCTATTTCTCGAGAACTGTCGGGAGACGTCCGCTCAAGCGACCCTCGATAAATTCAGACAACGCTGAACTACATCCGGCTCACCGACACGAGGAGCGGTCCAATGCTCTTGGATCTCAATGAAGACGAAGCTTTGGTAAAAGGCAGTCTCGAGCAATTTACCGCAGGCGCACTGCGACCCAGGATCAAGCCCTTCGCCGACAGGCATGAGTTTCCAATCGAACTCGTGAAGGAATTTCTTGCGCTTGGCTTCATGGGCACGGCGTATGATCCGGCTTTTGGCGGTGGCGGGCTCGGTACACGCGGAGCCGCCATTGTCGCCGAGACGCTCGCTCGCGCGGAGCCCGGCTTTGCCGCCATTTTCCTGTGCAATAGCGCTCCCATGACGGTTATCGCTCGCTACGGATCGGACGACTTAAAGAGAAAATGGCTTGAGCCGCTGTGTCGTGGTGACTTCATCGCGTCATTCGGCGTCACGGAGCCGAGTGGTGGGTCGGACGTCGCGAGCGTAAAGATGCGTGCCGTGGAGGACGGTGATTCCTTCGTCTTGAGTGGCTCCAAGGTGTTTTCCACCAATGCCGGCACGCCGCTCCACGGCATCACGACGTTTGTGGCCGTTACGGACCCTGACTTGGGAGCGAAGGGACTGTCCACATTCGTGGTGCCGGTCGGCACACCTGGCTTCCGGGTCGGAAAAGCGAGCCGCAAAATTGGCTGGCGTGTCGCTGACTCTGTAGAGCTCTTTCTCGACGACTGTCGAGTTCCCAAAGCGAATATGGTCGGAAATCGCGGCGACGGCTTGAGGCAAATCCTGACGACGCTGAGTATCGGACGGATACTCGTCGCGGCAACGGGTCTTGGACTGGCGCGCAAGGCGATCGATCTTGCGAAGGTGTACGGCTCCGGTCGTCAGGTTGGGGGCACGCCGATCTTCCAGCACCAAGGGCTGACGTTTCCGCTCGCGGATGCGCTGACGAAGATCCACGCAGCGGAGCTGATGATCCGGAACGCTGCGTGTCTTGCTGACGCCGATCGGCCATTTCGGTTGGAAACGTCGATGGCCAAGCTCTTCGCAACGGAAATGGCGGGCGAAGCTGCAGATATCGCTCTGCAAGTGCACGGTGGATATGGCGCATTCGAGGAATTCGACGTGTCGAGCCTCCCAGGCGAGGCCAGAGTGCTGCGCATCCTCGAGGGTACCAGCGAGATCCAGAGGCTGGTCATTGCGCGTGAATTCACCGCATAGCGGATGTCTTTCTCAGTACTTCGATCCGGAGCGGCAAAGCAGCGTCGTCACAACGGAGTCTGGTGCAGGTCAAAACGCTGGTCTCAAGCATCCGCGCGTTGATGCATGTTTTGGCGAGCCAACTCAGCCTCGAGTGCCGACAGCTCCTCATAGGGCAGGGACGGATGTGGTCCGCGCACCTTGCCGTTTTCCTTTGTCTTCGGAAGCAGGTGTTCAAGGCGACGTTGCAAGAGCGCCCGGTTCTCTCCGCTGCAGTGTCCGGCCGCCGTGGCGGCCGAGAACTCCTTCGCCATTGTTTTGACGGACAGGTGTGTGACGAAATGCCAAAAGGGAGTAGCGGTGCTCTGGTCGGCAATCCCGCTATGCGTCAAGGTGAGCAATGAGTTCATTCGAGGCTTTCCCGGCAGCTCTGCACGACCGCCATTTGACGGGGGAGGTGTCGTGTGAGACGTCTGCCCACAGTGCCTGGCGGGGAAATCCAATCTCGAAGCGCCAGCGGACGTCGATTCGACCAGTCTGGTTAGGCATCTTGGCGCTGGCGGTGCTTGCGTTCGGCTGCGGCGCCCTTCACGCCCAAGCCGCCGCGCCCCCTGACAAGGAATTGGTCGTGGCGACCAAGGAGGCCCCGCCATTTGCGATCAAGCAACCCGATGGGAGCTGGAGCGGTATCAGCATCGCGCTCTGGAAAAGGATCGCCGATCAGGCACACCTACGTTTTCGCCTGGTCGAAACCCAGAGCGTGCCGGATTTGCTGGACGGCGTCGCAAACGGCAGATTCGACGTTGGCGTCGCGGCGGTTACAGTAACTGCCGAGCGTGCGCGCAAAGTCGATTTTACGCAGCCGTTCTACAACACCGGGCTCGGCGTTGCGGTACCGGTCAACGAAAACCCCTGGGTCGCGATCGGACGGGCGCTTCTCTCTTTCGGATTCTTCCAGGCTGTCGCGGTGCTGCTTGGTTTCGCAATGGCGGTCGGATTCCTCATCTGGATGCTGGAACGGCGCAAAACGGAGCACTTTGGTGGTGGCGCCAAGGGACTCGGCTCCAGCTTCTGGTGGTCGACCATCGCCATGACGCAGGCCGGAGCCGCTCAGAATGCTCCGACAACGCTCCCCGGGAGGATCGTCGCAATGGGATGGATGATTGCTTCCGTGATCGCGATTGCGGTGTTCACCGCCGGTATCACCTCCACCCTGACGCGCCGAGGGCTCGAGGGCGCCGTTCACGGCTTCAACGACCTGCGGTCCGTGCGCGTCGGCGCGGTCGCGAACTCCGCGACTACTGACTACTTGTCTCGTCAGCGGCTTTCGTTTCGAACGTTTCCGGACATCCAGGGCGGCCTCTCCGCGCTGGGGCGTGGGACAATCGATGCCTTTGTTCATGACAAGCCGTTGCTGACCTGGATGGTTCGAAGCCACTTCTCGGCCTCGGCTCGCGTCGTCGATACCAGCTTCAGCAGCGAGAGCTATGCGATCGTACTGCCCAAAGGCAGCGCCTTGCGGCCGATGCTCGATCTCGCCGTACTTGATCAGATCGAAGGTGATTGGTGGCAGCAGACGGTGTTCGAGACCCTTGGAAACGCTCAATCTCGCTGACGATACCGTGCGAGGAGCCAGCCCGTTCAAGGCTGTCAGAGTCTCATCGGCGGGAATGGAACCGACAAAGTTCCGCACATCGGCCTCGCGAGCGATGCAAACCGTCAATAGCCCTGTGCGCATGCGCGAGTTGCTGTTCCACCAAATCAGCTTCAAGCTTCATTCATCCTCGGCGTGGCGGCTTGGCGCATTTTCTAACATGGCCCCCAAACCACGTGCGTGAGTTGCCGTTGCCGAGGAACTGCTCCAGCGCGCCTTGTCCGTAGGCCAAGTTCGATCCATCGGCCAACTACGCAGGCCAATCATTCCCATCTGAGCGGCCTTCCTATTGGCGCGGTCTCAACCTGTTGTCGGCAACTGTGCTGACGCGAGTGCATTCCATGCTTCTGCGAGATGTTCTTCGGCGCTGCGACCGGCGCCACCGGGCACGCAACGTGAGCGTGCCGCGTCCGTGCCTGATTTGCGTTGTGGATTGTCGAGGCCGGCTGTCCGCACGCTTTCATGCGTGCAGCATTAGAATTGATTCTTTTCGCTGCCAAAGCGACTGGCATTTTCGGCATCATCCTGACCGCACATCAAGCCGCCCCTACAGGCGATGGTTTGGAAAAAAGGCCGCGTTACACGCGCGTGCACATCAGTGCTCAGCGCAGTTCCACGACGCGGGATTGAAAAGAGCGCAATGGGTTTATGCGCCGGTCAATCTCTGCAATAGGGCATCAAGCACTTGAACGCAGCAGCCGTCGAGTGGCTTGTAAGTTGAAATAGGAGACCGGGTTGCAAACACATTTTTCGCACATCAATCAGTCCAAGGCCGTCTTCGATGATATTTATGCCCTGGATGATCCCAGGGCATATTTCTCTGTCCTGGGAGATTTGGATTACATGATCCCGGACGTGGCTGAGCCGGTTGTGCGCCAAATTCTGGCAGCGAAGGTTTCGGCAACCGGCGTCAAGCCGACCGTGCTTGATGTTGGCTGTTCATACGGAATCAACGCAGCGGTGCATCGGTTTCCACTGACTTTCGGGGGCTTGCGCCATCGCTACGCGCGACGCGAGATGAGGGCGATCGGTTCTGAGACATTGGTGCGTCTCGATCGCAATTTTTATGCGGCTTGGCCGGATGTCGGTCTGGCGCGATTTATCGGTCTCGATATCTCGGCGCCGGCGATAAGCTATGCAACGGGTGTCGGTCTGCTTGAGCAGGGCATTGTCGCTGATCTTGAAACGGAGGCGCTCTCGGCGGACAGCGCGGATCTTATCCGATCCGCGGATGTCATCATGTCGACGGGGTGCATCGGCTACGTCACCGAGAAGACGTTCAGCAAGATTCTCGATGCGACAGAGAAGCGCCCGTGGATCATTTCGTTCGTGCTGCGAATGTTCCCGTTCGATTCGCTAGCCGCGACGTTCGAGAAGCGTGGCCTCGTGACAGAACGTCTTACCGGCGCGACTTTTATCCAGCGTCGTTTTCGCGATGCCGAAGAGTTTGAAAGTTGCTTGGCCAGCCTGGCGGCTCTTGGCGTCGATGCTACCGGTCTTGAGTCGGAAGGGCTGTTTCACGCCGATCTGATGTTGTCCCGCCCTGAGGCGGATGCGCGCGCCGCTCCCCTGAAACACATTGTCACTGTTGCCAGCGGCAGGGGGCGTCCGATCGGACCCCGTTACGTTCATATTGAGGGCGACGACGGCTTGCAGGTCGCGTTGGAGCCGTGACGGGCTCGCTTTCCGAAGATGGGCGTGGGTGTGACCCGGGGACCTGTGCACCCAAGTGGATCATGCGCTGACTCCTGCATGGTTACTTTCCGCCAGTTCAGCAGTCTACAGGGAGGCCTTGCTCATGACAGCTTCGCCGATTTCGAATCCGTCTGCTTCCGTGCCGTATATCAAGATCGATGCTGTATCAAAATCCTACGATGGAGGGCGGAATGTTGCTGTTTCCAACGTATCGCTCGACGTGCACCAGGGTTCACTGGTTGCGCTCGTGGGCGGCTCGGGATCGGGCAAGACCACGCTGCTGAAGACCATTAATCGACTCGTCGATCCCGACGTTGGAGAAGTCAGGATCGACGGAGTGCCTGTAAGCGAAGCCGAGCCGCCGATGCTCCGGCGGAGCATTGGCTATGTCTTTCAGGGTATCGGTTTGTTTCCGCACATGCGCGTTGCCGACAACATTGCCGTAACACTCAGGTTGCGTGGTTGGCAGGCGAAGGCGATCGAAGCGCGGGTGGCCGAGATGCTGGATATGGTGGACTTGCCGCAGGATTACGCCGGCCGCTTTCCTCACATGCTGTCCGGAGGTCAGCGCCAACGGATTGGCGTCGCGCGTGCAATCGCCGCCCGACCGCGCATTGTTCTGATGGACGAGCCGTTGGGCGCGCTCGATCCTGTCACCCGCGACAGCCTGGGTTCTTCCTACCGCGAGCTGCACGACCGGTTCGGCATGACGACACTGATGGTGACCCATGACATCCAGGAGGCCGCGCTGATGGCTGATCGAATCGTCGTCATGAAGAACGGCCGCATACTCGCCGACGATACGCCGCACGCCTTGATGATGGGCTCTGGGTCTGACGATCCGGACGTTACCGCCTTAATGGAAGTGCCGCGACGTCAAGCGGAACGTATCGCCGCGCTTGCGACCAGGAACGGACCTGTCCGTGCCTGATGCCGGCGCAGAGCTGCTTTCCAGTGCCCGATTAGACGCTTTGTTCGACGCCTGGCGCCTGCTTCCCACCTATCTCACGCCACATATTGTACTTTGTGCCACCGCGCTGGCGCTTGGACTGCTCGTCAGCCTGCCGCTGGCTGCCCTCGCAGCGGATCGACCATGGCTACGCAGGCTGGTGCTTGCCATCGCGAGCTTGATCCAGACCATACCGGGACTTGCGTTGCTCGCACTGTTCTATCCGTTGCTCCTTGCGCTCTCGACATTGACGGCGCGGCTGTTCGGCTTCGGCATCCCCGCGCTGGGATTCTTGCCGACGCTGATTGCATTGACGCTCTATGCCATGCTTCCGATCTTGCGCAACAGCGTGGTTGGCTTGAATGGCATCAACCCTGCTGTCGTCGAAGCGGCAGAGGGCGTTGGTATGACACCCCAGCAGATTCTGACACGCGTCAAGGCGCCGCTCGCCACGCCTGTCATCATGGCCGGGGTGCGGACTGCAGCTGTATGGACGATTGGAGCAGCCACGCTTTCCACGCCCGTCGGCCAAACCAGCCTTGGCAATTACATCTTTACGGGATTGCAAACCGAGAACTGGATTTCTGTGCTGTTCGGCTGCATCGCCGCGGCCGGGCTTGCTCTGATCACCGACTTCTGTCTCGGTCTCGTGGAGACAGGGGCGTCCGAACGCAACAGGAAGCGTGTGGTGTTCGGTATCGCCGGGCTTGCTCTCGGCACGCTCGCCGGTCTCGCGCCGCTGCTCTCGAACGAAGCAGCAACCTATGTCATCGGCGCGAAGAGCTTCTCCGAACAGTTCATTCTGGCGGACCTGATGGGTGACCGCCTGAAGGCTGAGGGAGCCGGCGTAGCGCGTAAGGATGGGCTCGGTTCGGCTATCGCCTTTCGCGCGCTGGCTCACAACGACATTGATGCTTACGTCGATTACTCCGGCACGCTCTGGCGCAATGTCATCGGCCGCACCGACATGCCACCACGCGAGGAGATGCAGGCGGAAATTGTCCGCTGGATGAAAGCAGAGCAGGGCGTCACGGTACTTGGCGCGCTCGGTTTCGAAAATGCCTACGTTCTCGCGATGAAACGAGAAAGAGCGCAGGCACTAAACGTCACGTCGCTTGCCGATCTTGCTCGTGTTGCACCCCAACTCACCATCGGCGATGACCTTGAGTTCCTGGGACGACCGGAATGGCGCTCGCTTAAGGATGCCTATGGTCTGTCGTTCAGAACGCGGCGCTCGTTCAATCCAACGATGATGTACCATGCTCTCGAATCCGGCGAGGCCGATGTCATCTCCGCGTTCTCCAGCGACGGCCGTATCGCGGCGCTTGATCTTCTCGTGCTGGCTGACCCGAAGCATGCGATCCCTTCCTATGATGCGCTGATCCTCGTCGCGCCAAAGCGCTCCGCGGATGCGCGGCTGAAGCGAGCACTTGTTCCGCTTGTCGGCTCAGTTTCCGTTGAGGCTATGCGCGCCGCTAACCTCATGGTCGACGGCGATACCGACAAGGCTTCTCCGGAGGAGGCGGCGCGAGCCTTGGCAAAGGCCGTGCATTTGCAGTCGCGATAAATCTAAGAACACGATCAAGGGTGGTTTCGTTCGAGGTTCGACCTTCGCCGATGAGTCGTGCTCGAGGTCTCGAACGAAACTGCACGTCTCGCAACGATCAGTTCGGCAGTGCGGTCGGACTCCGTCGGAACGTTTGGCGGTGACGCGAGACCCCGGTCCAAGCTTGGGGCATTCTGGTTCATAATGACGACACGAATCGTTGTCACGAACCTATAGCCGTATTTGGGGATGACAATGCGGGCAAAATGGGTGGAAAGGGCGGTCGGTTCCAACCAATCGCTACTTGAGCTGCTCCAGGCAGAACTTGCAGCCCTCAATTCGCAAATCGAAGCGATTGAAAGGACACGGGCAGAAACGCAATCGATCGATGAGTTGAGAGAGTGTGCGATCCGCGCTTGTCGGCGGATTGACGAAATCCGTTCCGTCGTTGCCGCCGAACAGTCGAACGACGCGGCTGAAGGCGCAACTCCTGAATCTCCGTCTACAGTTGCTCGTTGAAGCATGTTCGAGATGCTGTTTTAGGTGTCGCCGACCGCGTGGTCGGCCCTGGAATGGCACTGCAGTGACTTCGTCCAAATCCCGGTTCCTGGGCGGTAGACGCGATGAAGGCTCCGGCCGGCGAGGGCGGCGACGCTCCGCTTGCTCCTCTGCGGCGGGCGGCATGCGCCATTCGCCTGGGCATCACCCCTAACCAAAATCGTCCCTTGAATCCCAACAGCCGCGCGGGTCGCAATCAGCCAACTTCCGGGTGTAGCGCGATCAGCAAGATTGCCACCGCGACCACTGCGAGCCAACATTCAGCGGCGATGATGGCCCATTCGGTGCCTGTTCGATTCTTCATTGGCGCCACCATTTTCGACGGCCCCGACGTGAGTCTGAGGGGTTTCGACGTCGGAACCGTCTTCGCCAGTGTTTCGGACTATCCGAGTTTGATGCGCTGTGGGGCTCGGCCGATCCGAGCGATGATCAGATCACACTCGGCTTTAGATGGAAGTGCACTTTGTGCCAACACAACCGGTTCCGGCACCATGGTTGCATCATAATTCAAACTTAGCCGTGTCGCGCCTATCGTGCGGCACCCAACTGTGTTGCCACAAGCGCATTCCACGCCAAGCCGAAGCTCAATCCGATGGACGACACTTGATCCGCGTTAAGCCCAAGCCTGATTTCCCATCCGCGTCCATGCTGCCGCGAAATCAAAACCTCGGACGACCCAAATCCGCGCACGTCGCGTTTCCATTCGCGCAGCATTAGAATCAATTCCTTCTCTTCCGCGCTCACTTCTATTCTCGACATCGCCATCACCGACCATCAAGCCACCCCAACCGCCAACGCTATTGAGCACCGCAGCGCCGCGTCAACACGCGCGCGTGCATATCCGACAATGACACTTCATGGCTGTCGCCAATCTCGCAAGCTCCGCTGACACAAGCGACGACCCCGACGTGCTGTCTGAGGGCCGCGCCGGAGCCGTCTTTGCCAGTATTTCGGATTGGCCGAGCCGATGCGCGTGCTTGGTCGATCCGATGCACGTATGAGATCACAATCGCCTCGTGATGGGATGTGCAGTCCGTGCCAACAGCACCGGTTCCGTCGTCACGATTGCATCATAATCAATCAACAACCAAAACACTCACGCGTGTTGCTGTTCCATCGAATGCGTCTCACTTTGCATTCTCCTCGGCGGTGGTGGGCGACTCATGATCCAGCACTGGACTCGCAAAGTGTGTCGGCTGGCACTCGCCGGGGAACGGAGGCCATGATGAACCGCTGCGACCGCAAGCGCTCCGACATGACGCCGTGCGTAATTACTGACGGCGCGGATGCTTATAGCTTCGAGAGCGATCACGACACCCACCCGATCTGCGTTGGCTGCGGTCGCAGCCCGCAAGTGACCGGCGTGGCCCCACCCGCCGATTGGGCTGAGCAGGTTGCCGACTATCTGAAGGCCGTACAGATGAGGCATCGGCGCTGAAGCCCCGCAACGCGGGGTGCTCAGCGGCAAATCCAACCGGCCCGCCCAATTCACCAGCCGAACCAAACCGCTCGCAGCGGGCCTCCTGTTCGCGCTCCATCAGCCCGATGAGCGTGAGCTGCCATCGTCCCTTGGAGGTCAGTTCCATGGTGCATTGATCGTCGTGCGTCATACCGTCACAGATCAGTCCGTCACGCGGCAAGCTCCACAATGCTTTTGGTCAACGTGATCGAGAACCGGGGCCGCCGACCCCACCGACGAGGTCAGTGTCAACGATTGCGGCATGCTTGGAGTAGTGCGCGGTCGCCTCGCATTGGCCTCACAGCGTTGCGTCAGCCCGACGGCGCAGGAGGCTTCCAATTCGGAAGGAACCACCGCTCCAACGAAAAAGCTCCGGGCCTTTGCTTGGCCCGGAGCTTTCATGTCGCTTGGAGTCAAGCGAGCGATCAGTACCTGGCGACGGCCGGTCCGCCCAGGTTGAACCTGTAGTTCAGGCCCGCCTTGATGGTGTGCTGGTCGTTGCGGAAGCTGCCGATAACGCCGACATTATCGTGCACGTTGATGGTGCCGAAGTCATAGTACTGGTATTCGAGCTTGCCCGACCAGTTCTGGGTAAACATGTATTCGAGACCGGCACCGACGGTGTAGCCGTCACTGCCGCCGTCGCCGCCGAAGCCGTTTGAGAAGCGCGTGTCAGCCCAGGCATAGCCGCCCTTGACGTAAAGCAGCGCCGGACCCCAGGTGTAGCCGAGGCGGCCGGTTACCGAACCAAGGCCGCGATTGGCGAAGCTCGAACTGGTATCCAGAAAACTATAGTTGGCTTCAAGACCCATCACCCAGCTCGGCGCGAACTGGTAATCATAGCCAGCCTGCACGCCGCCCATGAACACACCGTCGTTGCCACCGCCGAAGCCGGGGGCGAGGACGTTGTCGCTGCCACCGAACGCACCACCGACGTGACCACCGATATAGAATCCGGTCCAGTTGTAGATCGGAGTCGGAGCAACATAGGGCGGAGCCTTGGTGTAGGGCTGAGGCGCGAGATCAGCCGCGGAAGCGGGCGCGACCGCGCCGAGCGCGATCATGCTTGCGGTGACGAGCAGAATTTTCTTCATGTTTTGCATTCCAACTTTCTTGTACTGGCCCTGCCCCAAGTTCATCGCCTATCAGACACGTGCGGAATTGCTGTAACTTGGCTGCAACAGGTGGTGCCAAACGCGGGCCGCTTACAGCGGGTGCGAGGACGATTGGCGTTAGGCGAGTTTGGAACTTTCGTAACACAGGTGATCTGTTACCGATCACGTCCCGGCGCAGCGCGAGGGCGGATAGATCGTTGTCTTCGCTTGGAACTCGGGCGAGCTCTCTAGAACGACTGAGAACCAAGCGCGGGCCGGCAGTGCTTGTCGAGCCAAAAGGGAGAGTCACGACTGCCGCTGACGCACGACGCGAGGTCTGCCGTCAATATCTCTGACGGATTGACCCAGCAGTAATGCAGGGCAGCATCCCGATGATGAGAGTCGTGAACCAGCCTGTGTCAATGACCGGAGAGGATGTAGCGGCAGACTCGGCCGATGAGCCACGAGATGAGGCCGAGGGCGGCGATGACGCCTCCAACAATTGGGGCAAACGCCACGTCAAAAACACCACCTGAATTGTGCATTACGATCGCCGTGATGGCGCCGGTGGCGATGCAAATGGCCGCAACAATGCACCCGATCAGATAAAGGGCATTCCCAAGTCTCGCTGTCTTCGCGGGCCGTTGTTCCAACTGCTTCGTCTTTGCCTTCAATCCGATTTCGACCAGGCGGCGGTTTTGCTGCCGGGCAGGTATGCAGATCGTCTTGCCTGATCGTCCAGGAAAAGCCGGCTGGCGATCCCGCCAGGGGCCGATCGAACTTACTTTTTCGCTTTCAGCCGGATCCCGACAAGCGGCGGATTCATTTCGTGGATGACCCGGGCTTTTACGGACTGAGCGTTAACGCTACCGCACGAGCACAAAGGCGGGGGTCTTGTCAGGAAGCGATTTGGCCAGTTTATTCGAGAGATTGCAGTACGTTATTCCTATTGTAGAGCGCATTTCCAATGAAAGCCATCGAGCAGATCGTTGCCGGCTACATTGCGTTGAAGGATCGCCAAGCCCTGGAAAAGCTGAGGCACCATCGTCAGCAATTGCTGGATGATGTTCTGATGCACAGCATACCAGGGTTCAAGCCGTCGATCGTGAGCGATATCCTCCGCGAGGAGATCGAGGTCATCGAAGGCGCGCTCGCGCGCGTAGATGCGGATCGACCATAGTCATGAACAAAAACTTCGACGAGATCGAGACACTGAAACCAATGAACTGCGGTGCCATCACCGACCCCAGCCTGAGGATGATATATGAAGCTATCCGCGGCGCGCTCGAGGCCGACGATGAATTCGAGGCAAGCGGCAGAGATCCAAAATTCCGAGTCCGGTCGACGGCCGAATGGAAGCGGCATGCCAGCGATCTTGAGGCGGAGATGCTGAAGCGAGGGCTCGAATTCGACGTGATCGATTGGACGAATGCTCAGAGTGAGCGGCGAGCAAGCCGGTGAGGGCACTCGCTATTCATGCGTAAACACCGTTGCGATGGCACCAACGGACAAACGCATAGATGGACCAGACCCGCGACCAGTACATGCCTGGCGCTCCGTCGAGAAAGGCCCGCCAAAGTCGCTCGACCGCGGCGGGATTTAGGCCTGTAGGTGCGATCGCCTGCGGATCGCGCATGGTCCGATCCATGGCGTCCTTCAAGCCACGGCGAATCCACCGGTCAAACGGCATGACGAAGCCGGTCTTTGGGCGCTCGAAGAGCGCAGGATCGAGCCCGCGCAATCCGATCCGCCGAAGCATGTTTTTGCGCCCCAGGGGCTGATATCGCGCCCGGTCCGACAGGGCGTCGACGCTTTCAAACAATACGTGGTCGACCAGCGGAACGCGCTGCTCGAGCGAACTGGCCATGCTTGCTGCATCGTTGTCGCGCAGGAGGCGTTCACCCAAAAAGAGACGTTGTTCCATCACGCTAATAGCGGAAACTGCGGTACGGCCTGCCGTTTCGGCCATCAGCCGCCGGCGCATCGCGTCGGGAAGACCGTCCACAACCGCGCCCGCGAAATCCGGTGCAAGCAATTCATCTTGAAATCCAGGGAGGAAGAGCGCGTAGGCCATCTGGTACAACGCCAGCAAATCCTCGCTACGATCGACCATATCCGGAAGCTTCGCCCAGCGCGTTTGAGGCGGCACGGGATGCGAGGATTGTCGCAGGGGCCAAGTCAACAAAGCTGCAGCCTTGGCTTGCCATTTTCGGGGAAATGCGCGGCCCCGATGACACCACTGCTGCAAGATCGGAAGATCGCGATATGTCGGATACCCGCCGAATAACTCGTCGCCCCCGGTTCCTGACAGCGCGACGGTAAAGCCTGCTTCGCGAATAGCCCGGGATATGAAATAGGCGTTCAGTCCATCGAAGGTTGGCTGGTCGAGACTATCGAGGGCGTCGTCCAGACTGTCGACGAACCGCTGCTCGGACAACATCACTTCATGATGCTGAGTGCCGATTGCCGCAGCGGTCTGCTTCGCGAACGGCGCTTCGTTGAACTGCTGGTCCTCGAAGGCGAGGGTGAAAGTATGAACCGGGGCGTCAGCGGTCAGTTGTGCGAGATTCGCCATCGCGGAGGAATCGATGCCGCCCGACAGGAAAACCGCGAGTGGAACATCGCTGGCGAGGTGAAGCTTCATCCCTTCTTCGAGGATCGAGGCAAGCGTCGCTTCGTCCATTGTCGGCTTTGGCGACTCTCCGGGGATGCGCCAGAAATCCTGCTCGCTTATCTTACGGCCTGCCCCGTCAAACTCGGCATAGTGACCCGGCGCAAGAAGTTCAACGCCCTGAACGGCGGTGCAAGGGCCGACAACAAAGCCGTTCCATACGCTGCTCGCAACCGCCTGCGGATCAAGACGTGGCGTTCCGAGCAAGCCTGAGGCAAGCAATGCACGCAGTTCGGATGCAAATATCAGCGACCAGGTCGTGTTCGGATTGCTGGACTGAGCGATATAGAGCGGCTTGATGCCGAGTTGGTCACGTGCAAGCAGAAGTCGTCGCTGTTGCGGATCCCAGCTTGCAAATGCGAACATGCCGCGCAGCAATCCGACTGCCTCCAGGCCATGCAGGCCGAGTGCCCGCAGCATGACGGCGGTGTCGCCGCTCGACCGAAAAGATTGCCCTTCGCTCTCGAGGCTTTTGCGCAGGGCGACGTAGTTGTAGATTTCGCCGTTGAACGAAATCACGTGCCCGGTTGTATCGTCCACCATCGGTTGGGCACCGGCGGACGACAGATCAAGGATCGAAAGACGGCGGTGATCAAGCATGACACCCCAGCCGCGGGCGTCCGGCGTTGAAGTCCACGAGCCGTGGCCGTCCGGCCCGCGATGGATCATGGCCTTGCTCATCCGAGCGAGCGCAGCCCGGTTGTTTTCGTCAAGCCGGCCGATGATACCCGAGATACCGCACATTCAATCGTCGCCTTTGCGGCTTGAGCTGGCCCGCACGAGCTAACGTTGTGGAGGACCTACCAAGACTGCTTCGGCAATGTTTCTAAATCGAAAATCCGAGCGGATAAATGGATACGCCGCCTTTCTATCATTGTTTCGTTAAGAGGAACGAGGCAACTATTAACGCAAAGCTCAGGCTTAAGCATTGAGTAAGCCGAGCTATGTGAATGTGGGCCCCAGCGAGCATCTCAGCACCTGTCGATGTCGGCAGGCAGGTTTGGATCGATGCACTCAGACCGCCTAAATGTTCTCTTCGTGTCACAGATGCCTGCGAGCCCGCCGCGCATAGGCGCGCAGGCACGCATGCACGGCTTGATGACGGAGCTGGCTCGGCGCCATGACCTGACGGCAGCCATGCTCGTAGATGATGAGCACGACATCGAGGAATGCCGAACTGCCATGCAGGCCTACTGCCGCAAGGTGGTGCTCGTGCGTAACCCGTTTGGTCGCGATGGGATGCCGAAGCGCCTGCTTCAACTGCGCTCCCTGGTATCGCCCCTCAGCTTCGAGCGTTTGCGAATCACGGCAGACGTAGTGCGGCAGACGCTGGACGACTTGCTTGGGTCGACGCGCTTCGACGTGGTTAATCTCGAGTTCACGTTCCTTGGTCACTACGAGCTGCGCAAGGCGCCGGCAGGAGAGCAGCTTCCGGTATTGGTCGTGGATTCTCACAACATCGATTACGACCTTGCCCGCCAGTACGCCCAAAGCGGCGACAGCCTGCCTCGTCGCCTGTATTCCGAGGTCAATTGGCGCAAGCTTCGGAAGGAGGAACTCGGGACCTATCGTGACGCAGATGGCGTCTATCTGTGCAGCGTTGCTGACGAACGACGGCTGCTTGAAGAAGTGCCGGAAGCCAGGACCGCCGTCATCCCCAATGCCGCGGATATCGAGTTCTATCGCCCGCGTGCCGACGATCCGAGGCCCGACGGACGCACCGTCGTATTCTTTGGCCTCTTGTCGTATGCACCGAATGTCGACGGTGTCATCCACTTCGTCAACGATATATGGCCGCGGATCGCGGCCAACCATCCGGATGCGCGTTGCAAGATCATTGGCGGGTCGCCGCCACCTGCCTTGTTGGCGCTGGCGGGGCCCCGAATCGAGTTCACCGGGTTCGTGCCGGATCTGAGACCGCATCTTGCCGAGGCCGCAGTTGTCGTCGTCCCTCTGCGATTGGGAGGCGGGACACGGCTCAAGATTGTCGAGGCTATGGCGATGGGCAAGGCAATCGTCTCGACAACCCTGGGCGCCGAGGGCATCGAGGCCATGCCGGATCGCGACATCATGATCGCGGACGATGTCGAGAGCTTTGCCGCCCGTGTCAGCGGCTTGCTGGGTGATGCCGATCGCGCTGCGGATCTCGGACGTTCCGCAAGGCATTTGGCGGAAAGCAAGTATGCCTGGAGTTCAGCAGCTCGCGCTCTCGAGAGCTTCTACCGTACGAGACTCGCGATCAGTTGCGGTACGGATGGGAAGGTGCCAACGCGTCGCCAGCAGCAACGGGGCGTCGAGCGTTGAAGAACCGCTTCAGTTCCAGGAAGCGCTTTTCGACGAATTCATAGCTCAGATAGGCGATTAGCAGCGAGACGAGCGCGCCCGCTGTCGCCTGTATTGCCACGGCTGCGCTGTGTGAGCCAAGCCATCCGCCGAGTGTCAATTCGGTTCGATGAGTCACAAGATAGTACGATATGAAGTGATGGTAGACGTACAGGCCGTAGCTATAGGTCCCGAGAAACATCAGTGGTCGGCTGCAGAAAAGGCGCGATACCAAGGAACGCTTTGGGACAACAAGCACCCAGATGAGGAGACAAGCCAACAGCACGGTGATGATGGAAGACCGAACCGGAAGGACGAAAGCGTTACCTTGGTCCGTCACCAGGCGCGTCCAGACGAAAGTCAGGGAAAGCAAGGCAAATGCAGTGGTCGCAACGTAGGGAAGGGCGCCCACAAGTCGCTGAAGTCCGCCCGGTTGTCGGACGACCACGCCGAGGAATGCGCCGAGGGCCAGACCGTCCAGGCGAAACGGTGTCAACACATAGGTTGTCCACCAGCTAAGTCCGGCCAGGGAGCCGCCCAAGCGAGCGAGCATCGCAGCGACCGATAGGCCAAGGCTGACCGCAATCAACTTTCTCGGTTGCTTCGCGACCAGATATACGACGAGCGGCCAGAAGAAATAGAAATGCTCCTCGATGCAAAGCGACCAGAGATGCTCCAGATACGAGAATGACCAGTCACCGTTCCATGCGATGTAGATGTTGACCCCGTACAGCCAGGCCCAGGCCTGACGATCTATCAGATAGTCGAGGGTCGGACCACGCAGCGGGCCCAAAAGCGGAGCGACGAAGAAGACGAGCGCGAGTACGCCATAGTAGAGCGGAAAAATGCGCAGTACTCGCCGTATGTAGAAATTACGAAAGAAGCTGGGCTCCTCCCGTGAATCATAGAGGATGCCGGTGATGAGAAAGCCGGACAGGACGAAGAACAGCTCGACGCCATAGGAGCCGTAGTTGGTGATTCCGACGACGATTTTCTCGACAGCGTTGGTCGGTAACGTATTGCCGACGAAGTGCAGTAGCATCACCATCACGATGGCAAGTCCCCGCACTCCGTCGAGCGCAGGAATGTGTCCCTGAAAGCGGGGCCACCGATCGCGGGCAGTTACCTCGGCGGATTCGGTTGCCGGCAGCATACTTGCCGCGGCGGCCGATTCCGCCAGGCCAATTGTTGTCATCGGGACGACGTAACGATGGTTGTCGCGCCGGAGATGCTGCCGTTGGCGAGTCCCTTCAGCGTGTAGGCATCGATCCCAGCAACGATTGGATCGCTCACGGTGCCGATGATCATCCGAAGGTAAGTCATGAACTTGGTCGCTTCGACAGATGTTGCGTTGGACGCGAAGATGACATCTTTATTCCGCATCTCGAATTCTGTCGCGATGAAGTAGCCTCCGGGATCTCTCAAATCGAGAATATAGATAACGGGGACAAGGGGCCCGCTATAGCGAGTGCAGTCGACGCCGAGCTGCTTGGCAACTTCGCGTGGCTCCCCGCGGTAAATGAACACGGACCCAGGGTCGGCGTGATCATCCTTGAGGCCGCCCGCCTTCGCCATGGCCTCGGCTAGCGTCAGGCGCCAAGCCCCAAACGAGAACTGCCCCTGTTGCCCGGAGGCGCCCATCGCGAGGAAGGTCTGCGGCTGCGTGAACACATACACCGTATCTTGCGGGCGAACGAAGATGTTGTTTGCCGGTTGGCTGAGCAGCGATCCGAACGGTGCGGTACCCTGCCGGCCGTCGCGTTCGAGGGTCACCCAGGTATCGAAGCCGGGATTCTTGGGGCCGCCCGCGCGCGTGATGATGTCGAGCAGCCGCTCGCCGCTGGCGCTTGCAGGCAAGCGTGCAGGCGTTCCGACCTCGCCCAATACGCTAATGGACGTTGCCTTCTGGTCCACCAGCGCAACCACTGCCTGTGGTTCGATCGCGCGGTCCTGCAGGGACTTCACGATCGCATTCTGGACTTCCTCCGGCGTCCGGCCCGCAGCGCGGATCGAGCCACCATACGGAACCGTGATGTTGCCTTTGTAATTCACGGCCTGATTGGGCAACGTGACATAATTGCCCTGGCGCGTGCCGGCTTCGGTTGGAGTAAACAGGCCTCCGGCCATCGATTCAAACAGCGTCACGCTGACCGTGTCGCCGATGCCAAAGCGAATCTCGGGCGGGCCTCGGCGATCCGTGAAAACGCGGTCGATCCGCCTGGAGTTGCGCACCAGGACCCTCTCGGTGTCAGCCGTCAGGCGCACCAGAGCATAGTGCACGCTTTCAGGGTCGGATTGCCCGGCGCGGACATAGGAGCTTGCCGGTCCCGAGGTCGGCATGGTCGAGCAGCCAGCGAGCGCGATTGTCGCTGTGATGGCCAGGGCGCCCAATAGGCGGCCACTGAGACGCGAGGAATTGCCAGCCGAATGCACCGGCGCCACTTCACGAGGGGGCAGGCACGGCGTTCGTTGACTACTCTTGCCTGCACTTCTCGGCACGACTGAACCCTGGTTAACGAAGATTAACGAACGCAGTCTTGGTAAACGCCCGTCTCCTCTTCGCGCTTGCTTGCGCGCAGCTTACGATCGTCGCCGTTCGGCATCGACGGCCATGCTGCCGGACAAAGGCCTGGACGAAATTTACCCGATTAAACATGCGTTTACGCGACGTCCACAATTTCCCGAATATCAAGCGAGCAAGCGAAACAGCCCGCCCCTTGCGCCACGCTAGGGGACAAGCGTTAACGAAGCGTTCACTATAAAAATTCAGGAAGATTTGACATATCGTTGGTGCTCGGAGCCGTGCCTGAGTACGTGTTGGCGCCAATGCATTGAGAAGCTGATCGTATCGCTGCGCGGCCACGCGATCGGGCAAGGCAGGCGATTAACGGTCAGCGTGCTGCCTTCGCGACTGGAGCTGACGGGCACCGAGCATGTACGAAGCCGTATTGCGTTCTCAGCGACCAGGCTTGGCGGCTCCGTCCGGCCGGGTAATCGACAGATACGCGATCATTCCTCTGCTGGCCTGTGTCTACGCCACGATTGCGTTTCCCCTGATCCTCGTGACCTGTAGTCCAACGGACTCGGCTTGTCTTTTGGAAGCTCGACCCGAGAGCAAAATCTTTTGGCCGATCCTGTCCGCAGTGGCGCTCGTCATTGCGCTGCGCAATCGGTCGCGACTTCGCTTTCCGCCGATCCTGATCATACTGTTTGCCTATCTTGCGCTGGCGGGTGCGAGTGTTGCCTGGGCATTCAAGCCGGAGGCTTCGGGGATCAGGTTTGCGCAGCAGGCCATGATCATTGCCTCGATCGCGCTCCCGGCGATCGTTGCAAGTCGATCGACCGACCTGCTGCGGGGCTTGTTCTGGTGCTTCTTTATCGCTGCCGTGCTGAACATGCTGTTCGTCATGGGCCGGCCACCGATCGATGTGAAGTTCGCCACATGGGGCTACCCGGGCTATTTCTCGGGCAAGAACTATCTAGGTGAATGCGCTGCGGTTGCTTTCCTGCTTGCGCTCCATGAACTGCTTCATCCCGGACGGCGACGGATTCTCGGCGTTATTACCGCGCTCATGTCTGTTGCGCTGCTGCTGCTGAGCAATTCAAAGACGGCGCTTGCTCTTGCGCTGCTTGTCCCGGCGTTCGCCTGGACCTTGCTCAAGCTTTCCAGGGCTACCCGCGTTCCGGTGTGGGTGATTGTCGTGTCGATACCGATCTGCTGGATGGTTTTTTCGTCCGTCACCGGCTTCAGCATGAATCGCGTATCGTACATGCTGTACGGCGATTCGACTTTCACGGGCCGTACCATCATTTGGGATTTTGCAAATATGCAAATCGCCAAGAAGCCGCTGCTGGGCTGGGGTTATCAGTCGTTCTGGTTGGTTGGACCCGACGCACCGAGCATCGTGGAAGCGCCCGGTTGGGTAAAGGACATGCCCAACGCCCACAATGGGTATGAAGACACATTGCTTGAACTAGGCTATGCGGGATTTTTCCTGCTTGTCGCGTTCATCCTTGCGACGATACACGGCATCGGTCGCCTGGCGCGTTTTGATCTTTCGCGGGCATGGATCCTGCTGTCGATCGTTCTCTACGTTGCCATTACGAACGGTCTCGAGAGCACGTGGATGCGCGGCTTCGAAATGCTGTGGGTCGTGTTCGTCATAGCCGCGGTTGAAGCTGCCAGATATTGGGGGCAGGCGCGTCCCGCGGCCAACCCGGCGATAGCCAGGCGTCCAGCAATGCGGCGCATACACGGACCGCGGTTCAGGCCGCCGTCCACTCCCGTCAACGTCGTGAGGTCACGCTAGCAAGCGCGAAGCCTGTCGGTTCGGCGCTGCGAGTCAGAGGATGCATGTTCAACCGGAAGGTCATCGTGACGCGGCGCAACCCTTTTCACCAGACGCTGCGAACGGCCCTGCGACGGCCTTGGCGATGCCTGGCTGCAACGATGATCTTCGTTGCATGCTCGAGCCATTCGTCCGCATTTGCTCTCGACTCGATGGAAATACTGCCCTCAGATCGCGCGACGACCTGGCAACCCGGCCTGAGGGCCGAGGGTGGGATACCCATCCGAAAAACCATCTGCGCGACGCTGTCGCCTCGTGGCGGCACACTCGATGACGCTGCGGCAATCCAGGGCGCAATCAACGCGTGTCCGGTAGGGCAGGTCGTGCAACTGGCGGCGGGACGGTTTCTGATAAATGGCGGCAATTTCCTGCTGCTCAACAAGGCAATCACGCTGCGCGGCTCCGGTCCGGGCCGGACGATGCTCGAAAAGCAAGATGGCGCGAAACCTTTCAATGACGCAGTCGGCGCCAAGCCGTCTCCGCTGGTCGTGGTGGGACCGGCGCTCTTTTCCAGCACGAGCGATACGGTCAATGCCGTGCGATCGGCGAACCTTCGCAATGATGCAATCAAGGGCGACAAAACGGTCGAGGTCGACGACGCTGCGGGCTTTGTGCCTGGACAGATCGTGCTGCTCGACGAGGCGTCGGCCGCTGATTGGCGTGTCGACCCGCAGGGGCGAGGGGAGATCTGGGCGTCGGAAGATTTCAGAGTTGTCTGGCAAAAGCACAAACCTGCAATTCAGTATGTCGATGACTTTGCACCCGATGCGTTTCCGTCGACGCCGCAAAGCGCTGGATCGTGGTTTGGGAGACCTGATCGGCCCGTCGCCGAGGTCAAGGAGATCAGTGCCGTCTCCGGTTCCAGGATTACCTTCACGACTCCAATTCACATCAGCTATCGGAAAGCGAACGCAGCTCAACTGTCACGGTTCGCGCAGCCGCATGTGAAACACGCGGGCGTCGAAGATCTGGCGCTCAAGGGGGGCGACGCGGGCAATCTTCGCTTCAATTGGGCCGCTTCTTCGTGGGCGAAGAACGTCGACAATTCGGTTTGGCACGGCGAAGGCTTTGCAATTCACAGCTCCTTCCGGGTCGAACTGCGCGAGTTCTACGTGCACGACGCGGCCTGGGCTCAACCCGGCGGAGGTGGATATGCCATCAGTCTTTCCGCCGGATCGTCGGAAGTTCTGATCGAGAATGGAATCGCCGTGAGGGCCAACAAGCTGGTGGTGGCGCGTTCCGCCGGGGCCGGTTCGGTGGTCGGCTACAACTACATGGATATGGGCTACATCAATACGAATGGAGCCTGGATCGAAACCGGGCTCAACGCCAGCCACATGGTGGGCGCCCATCACGTTTTGTTCGAGGGCAACTACGCCCAAAACGCCGACAGCGACGACACTCACGGCAACAGCATCTACCACACGTTTTTCCGCAACTATCTACGTGGCGTCCGGGCGACGTTCGACAATCAGGCTGGCGGGACGATCGATGATCTGTCGCAGCTCCGCAATGGGCCGCGGCGCGCCGCCGGCCTGATGGCGTATTCCTACTGGATGTCTTTCATAGGAAATGTGCTCGGGATTCCCGGTCAGATGAGCGGCTGGTCGTACGAAACTCGGTTTACCGACGCAAAGCCCGGCGTCTGGATGCTCGGCTGGGACGCTGTGAAGCCATATCCGACGGACGCAAAGGTTGCGGCGTCCACGATTCGATATGGCAATTTTGATTACCTCACCAACAAAACGCATTGGGATTCCGGAAGCGGCGATCGCGCCTTGCCTGCTTCCATGTACCTCGCAGGCCGTCCCGCGTTCTTCGACGCCGGGCGCGGATACGATTGGCCTTGGGTGGATCCGCTCGGAGAGACGAAGCTTCATGTGCTTCCGGCCAAGGCGCGCTATGACGCCGGCACGCCGTTCGTGCAGCCGAATTTGGATGGATCGGCGCGCAAAAGTCCGCAGTGAATATGTATCGCGTGACAATGATTAAACATGTTTCGAACGGGCGCATCATTGCGTCAATGCGTCACCTGACTGGCGACGAGCTCAGAGGTTAACTAGGCCAGCGCCCCGATTTAAATGCAGCAGACGTCGTTAACTACAATAGAAGCTAGGGCCTTCTGATCCGCGCGGACGTTGGGCATTTCTGCACGTTTTGGTTTAATCAGATTGCCATTTCGCTATCCGGTTAGTCTCCGGAAGAGGAATTTGATGCGCAAATCGGTCTTTCACGAGGATTGGTGGCTGGATGCGCTGGCTCCCGGTAGCTGGCGCGAAGTCACTTGTTCGCGTGGCGGGCGCGTCGTGGGTTCTCTCCGGTTCGTCACGCGTACTGAAGGCGGGATGAGCATCTGCGAGATGCCTCAAATCACGCGCTTTCTCGGACCGACAGTCACGCTGCAGTCCGGCAAGACGGAAGCGCGCATGCGGTTGGCGCATGCGGTCATCACTGACCTGCTCAAGCAGGTCGCGGATTTCGATCACGTCGAGATGACGCTCGATACCGGGTTCAGTGATGTGGCCGCGTTCCTCGCGTGCGGCTACGAGGTGCGGGCGCATCCGACTTTCATGCTGAAATGCACGAGCCCCCGAGACGAGCTCTGGTCGGGATTGCGCGACAAGACGAAGAACGTGATACGACGCGCACGGGAACGGCTCGCCATTCGCGAAGTCACGTCCGCAAAATACTTCGTGAAGTATTACCAGGCCAACCTGGAGGGCGCGAAGTCGTATTTCGACCTCTCGCGATTGGAAGCTGTCTATGCCGCCGCGAGCGAGCGACAGCAATGCAAGATCCTGGCGGCGGTGGACTCGAACAACAACGTTCACGCCCAGGTATTCTTCGTCTGGGACCACAAGTTCGTGCACTATTTCCTGTCGTCGCGGGACAGGAGCATTGCGCATCCAGGCTCGGTAAGTCTGCTCCTCTGGAGTGGCATCGAGCTGGCGCACGAGCGGGGCCTTCATTTCGATTTCGATGGCGGAATCGAAAACGAGGCGCGATACAAGTTCGTTGTGGCGTTCGGCGGAGAACTGGCCAATCGCTTCGACGTCAGCCGTTCCACCATTCGTTACCGGCTTCACCGGCAACTACGCAGAGTTCCCCAAGCGCTGCTGCGGCGTCTCTCGGCTGGCGCCGCTGCCAGCGACGTCAACGATCATGGCGTGCGGCTCAACCATTTCCCGTCGTCTTGAGCGGATCGCTCCTGCAATTTCGATGCACGCCATTAACTAAGGTTTTACAAACACGTGCATCAACGAGCGATTTTGAAATAAGTAAGGGGGATAGAAACACAATAAATTTGGAGGCGTTAAGATGCGCGTTCTCGTGAGCGGACATCTCGGCTACATCGGAACAGTGCTTACCCCGATGCTAGGGCGTGCCGGGCACGAAGTCGTGGGCCTCGACAGCGATCTGTACTCTCGCTGCACATTTGCAGAAGGCGGGTCGATCGTGGATGTGCCGGCCATCCGCAAGGACACGCGAGACGTCGAACTTTCGGACCTGAAGGGTTTCGACGCGGTCCTGCATTTTGCTGCGCTGTCGAACGATCCGCTCGGCAATCTGAGGCCTGGCCTTACCGATCAGATCAATCATGTAGCCAGCGTGCGCCTCGCGCAACTGGCCAAGCAAGCCGGTGTGCGACGGTTCGTGTTTGCGTCCTCCTGCAGCAACTACGGCAAGGCGGGCGACGGGATGATCGACGAAACCGGAGCGCTCAACCCGGTGACGGCCTACGGCGAATCCAAGGTACAGTCGGAGCGCGATATCGCCAGCCTCTCCGGTGACGGATTTTGCCCGGTCTACCTGCGGCCCGCAACGGCCTACGGCGTATCTCCCCGGCTCCGATTCGATGTCGTGCTGAACAATCTCGTTGCCTGGGCGGTGACAACGCGAAAGATCCTCTTGAAGTCGGACGGCACGCCGTGGCGGCCCATCGTCCACATCGAGGACATCTCCCGCGCCTTTATCGCGGCAATGGAAGCTCCCGAGGCGGCGGTGTTCAATGAGGCCTTCAACGTCGGCCAGACGGCGCACAACTACCAGATCCGTGATCTCGCGAAGATCGTCGCCGATGTCGTCCCTGGCTGTCAGATCGAATTTGCCGATGGCGCCGGTCCCGACACCCGGTCCTATCGCGTGAGCTTCGAGAAGATCCGAACCCGGCTGCCGGAGTTCAAGCCGCAATGGGATGCGAAGATGGGGGCGGAGCAGCTCTATCAGGCCTACCGGGCCTCGGGCATCACGCTCGAAGAGTTCGAAGGTCCCAGGTATCAGCGCATCAGCCACGTCAACAAGTTGCTGGCGGACGGTGCGCTCGATGCGGATCTCCGCCATGTAGAGTCGAGGCAGAGTGTCGGGCAATCGGCTCTCGTCGCGAACTAATACACGCGCCGATCGATTTGACACACCAGGAGGACGGCGTGTCGGCGGCAGACGATGGCACGAGTTCAGGCGCAAAGATCTTTGCGCTTGCGCAAAGGATCTACCCGATCTGCCGCAGCATCACCGGTAACGGTGTGCGGCAGACCCTTCGGGAGATCGGCGCGCACATCCCCCTTGATGTCCACGAGGTGCCGACCGGTACACCCGTTCTCGACTGGGTCGTGCCGCGTGAGTGGAACATCCGGGACGCGTACATCAAGGACCCGCGGGGCCGGAAGGTCGTCGATCTCAACGAATCGAACCTGCATGTGATGAGCTACAGCGTGCCGGTGTGTCGCACCATGTCGCTGGACGAGCTTAAGTCCCACATCTTCACATTGCCCGATCAGCCGGACCTGATCCCGTACCGAACGTCTTACTACCAGGAAAACTGGGCTTTCTGCATGGCCCACCGACAGTTGGAGCAACTGCGGGACAATACCTACGAGGTCGTGATCGACTCGACCCTCGCCGACGGGCATTTGACCTATGGTGAGTATTTTCACCTGGGAGAGTCGGACGACGAGGTGCTTCTATCGGCGCATGTTTGCCATCCCTCGCTTGCCAATGACAACTGTTCGGGCCTGGCCTTGCTTGCGGAGCTTGCAAGCCGCATCTCCCAGATGCGAACGCGATACAGCTATCGGTTTCTCTTTGCGCCAGGAACGATTGGCGCGATCACCTGGCTTGCCCGCAACGAGCATCGTGTGTCTCGCATCAAGCATGGCCTCGTGGTATCAATGGTCGGAGACGGCGCTGGTCCGACATACAAGAAGAGCAGGCAGGGCGATGCCGAAATCGACCGTGCAATGATGCACACGCTGCAGCATTGCAAGCTGACGCCGACGATATTGGAGTTTTCGCCCTACGGCTATGATGAGCGGCAATACTGTTCGCCGGGGTTCAACCTGCCGGTGGGATTGTTTCAGCGCAGCCGCTTCGGTGCTATCTCCCAGTATCACACCTCGGCCGACGACCTGAGCTTCATTCGGCCGGAGCACCTCGGGGACTCCTTCCGCATCATTTCCGAAGTCATCGACCTGCTCGAAGGCAACCGCAGCTACTATAACACGTCGCCGAGGGGCGAACCGCAGCTGGGTAGACGCGGACTCTATGGTGCGATCGGCGGCGACAAGGACGCCGCCGCAGCCAACATGGCGATGCTGTGGATTCTAAATCTGTCCGATGGACACCATTCGCTGCTTGATATCGCCAGGCGTGCCGACCTGCCGTTCCCGATCATTCTGAAGACGGCAAAGGTGCTCGAGCGCCACGAGTTGCTCGCGCCTGTGTGGTAAGCGATCACGCACCCTGAAGCGGCCAGTTCAGGTCTTTATCGGAGATCGTGCTGACGGCCAGAGGCCAGCTGATGCCGAACATCGGATCGTCGTATCGGACGCCGTTAGCAGCCGAAGGCTCGTAGAATTCCGAAATCAGGTAATTGACCTGAACGTTGTCGCTCAAGGTCTGAAAGCCGTGTGCAAACCCCTTGGGGATGTAGAGCTGCGAACCGTTCTCCGCTGAAAGCTCGAAGCCGCGCCATTGACGAAAGGTCGGCGAGTTCGCACGCAGATCGACGATGACGTCCCAAATCGATCCGTTCAAGCAGCGCACGAGTTTAACTTCGCCGTGCGGCTCATTCTGGAAGTGCATTCCGCGCAATGTCGCCCTGCGCGAGGAACTCGAGATGCTGTGCTGGGGAAATCTGGTCACGAGCCCGTGTGCGCGAAACTCGTCTTCGCAGAACGTGCGCGCGAAAAAGCCACGCTCATCGTGCGCAGCTTCGATTTTGACGAGCCACGCTCCGTCAAGTCCTGTTGCTTCAAAGCGCATGGGACGTATCCACTCCCGACCGAGAGGCCAATTGTCGACGACCAGTTCTATACAATTTTACTAAAATTTTCAGCATCTGCGTGGTTTACCTTGTTGCTCGATATCGCTTCATATTGTTCGCTTTCATACGATAAAATTCGATCTAACAAGCCCGATTTAAGCGCCGGCAATCCTATATTCGGCAATCTTATATTCATGGTACGGCCCAATGAACGCTCACTCGAGATTCGAATCGATTCGATCGAAATCCTCTCACGGTAACTGCCGGCTGTGCGGCGCGACGTTGAAATCGACGTTTGTCGATTTGGGAATGTCGCCTCTCTGCGAAAGTTTTCTCACGGCCGACCAGATCGACGCCATGGAGCCGTACTATCCGCTGCACACCGTGGTTTGCGAGTCCTGCTTCCTGGTGCAACTCCAGGAATACGTCAAACCGGAGCATATCTTCACCGAGTATGCCTACTTCTCGTCTTACTCGACGTCGTGGGTGGAACATGCGCGGCGCTACTGTGAGATGATCAAGGCCAGGCTGAGCCTTGGTGCCGAGAGCCGCGTCTACGAGGTCGCAAGCAACGACGGCTACCTGTTGCAGCACTTCCTGCCGCTCGGGGTGCCGGTCACGGGAATCGAGCCGGCGGCCAACGTAGCCGAAGTTGCTAGGCAGAAGAACGTCCCGACAATGGTCGAGTTCTTCGGCCTGGAGCTGGCGCAGAAGCTGGTGTCGGATGGCAAGCGCGCCGATCTGATTATCGGCAACAACGTGCTGGCACAGGTTCCGGATCTAAACGATTTCACCGCCGGAATGGCCTGCCTGCTCGCGCCGCAAGGCGTGATTACGCTCGAATTCCCGCATCTTGAGCGGCTCATCGACGAAAATCAGTTTGATACGATTTACCACGAGCATTTCTCCTATTTCTCGCTGGTGACGATCGATCGTCTGGCGCGGCGGCACGATCTGAAGGTTTTCGACGTCGAGCAGATCCCAACGCATGGCGGCTCGCTTCGCGTCTATCTATGCCGCGCCGACGCGACTTACGCCGTCTCCGCCGCGGTGACCGCACTGCTGGCGCATGAGCGTCGGGTCGGCCTGGAAGATATAGGTCAGTACGAGCAGTTTACATCGCGGGTTCATCGCACCAAGCGCGAACTGCTATCGTTCTTGATCGCGAGCAAGAACAAGGGGGCGCGGATCTGCGGCTATGGCGCTCCCGGCAAAGGCAACACGTTGCTCAACTACTGCGGCATCGGTACCGACTTCCTCGACTTCACCGTGGACCGCAACCCCTACAAGCACGGCCGCTATACGCCGGGAATGCACATTCCGATCCTCGCGGTCGAAGCCATCGACGAGGTCCGTCCCGACTACCTGTTCATCCTTCCCTGGAATTTGAAGAGGGAAATCGTCGCGCAAATGCGGCATGTCGCGGACTGGGGCTGCAAGTTCATCGTTCCGATTCCTAACGTCGAAATCATTGATCCGCGTGAGGTTGCGCCATGAAGGTTGTCCTTTTTTGCGGCGGTCTCGGTACGCGGATCCGCGAGTACTCGGAGAGCATACCGAAGCCGATGGTCCCGATCGGCCATCAGCCGATCCTTTGGCATGTGATGCAGTATTACAGCCAATACGATCACAATGATTTCGTATTGTGCCTTGGCTACAAGGCGAACGTGATCAAGGATTACTTCCTCAATTATCGCGCGACTGCGAACAGCGACTGCGTGATTTCGGAGTACGGCAAAAAGGTCGAGCTGATCGGCGAACATCAGCCGGACTGGCGGGTTTCGCTGGTGGATACGGGGACATGGCGCAACATCGGGCAGCGTTTGCTGGCCGTCCGCCATCTCGTCAAGGACGAGGAGATGTTCTTTGCGAACTACAGCGACGGGCTGACCGACGCGCCACTGCCTGACATGATCCAGAAGTTCAAGGAAAGCGGAAAGATCGGTTGCTTTGTGGCGATTCATCCGCCGATCAGCTTCCACCTTGCCGAGTTTGATGCCCAAGGGTCGGTGCAGCGGATTCGCTCCAGCCAGGAGTCCGAGATCTGGATTAACGGCGGCTATTTCATCTTCCGTAACGAAATCTTCGACTACATCAAGGAGGGAGAAGAGCTCGTCCAGGAACCGTTCAACCGTCTGATCGAGGGCGGTCACCTCATGGCCTATCGCTACGAGGGTTTTTGGCGCGCCATGGATACCTTGCGCGACAGACAAGTGTTGGAGGACATGGTGGAGCGCGGCGACACGCCGTGGCGGCTGAATCACTCGTCGGTAGCCAGCGCGGCGTAACCGGAATGAGAGCATTGCAGCTTGCCAGGCCCGGAGACCAGCTGTCGATGCTGTGCCTTGGCGCCCATTCGGATGATATCGAAATCGGCGCGGGAGCGACGCTGCTGGGGCTGATCGAGCGCGGTATCAAACTGGACGTGCATTGGTGCGTTCTAAGCGGTGGCGCCATACGGGAGGCTGAGGCCAGAGCATCGGCGGCCGACTTCTTGTGCGAGGCTGCATCCGCGAATGTCGAGGTGCTGTCGTTTCCCGATGGATTCTTCCCGGAAAGGGGAGAAGCCATCAAGGAATGGTTTGAATCGCTGAAGCGGCGGGTCGAGCCCGACGTCATTCTGACGCATCGCAGGGATGATGCCCATCAGGACCATCGCCAGGTCTGCCGCCTGACCTGGAACACGTTTCGTGATCATCAGATTCTGGAATATGAGATTCCGAAGTGGGATGGCGACTTCGGTCAACCCAACGTTTACATGCCGGTATCGGCGGCGGCGCTCGATCGTAAGATTGAACTCCTGCTCAAGCATTTCGGGACGCAGCGATCCAAGCAGTGGTTCGATGCAGACACCTTTCGCGGCCTCGCACGGATTCGGGGCATGGAGTGCAGGGCTACGGAACGCTTCGCCGAGGCATTTTTCGGGCGAAAGTTGACACTGATCTGACGATGGTTGCGCGGACGTCACGCAGCCGGTGAAGTTCTGATTGCAGGATTTATCTCAAGGCGCATGATATGAGCATGTTATTCTCAAGTATCTTTCGCGCTGGTGACCTGGTGGAGGTCAGAAGCAAGGAGGAGATCCTCGCGACGCTGGATGCCAACGGCCGCCTGGAGGAAATGCCCTTCATGCCCGAGATGCTGAAGCATTGCGGCAAGACGCTTCGCGTCGGCAAGCGAGCTCACAAGACCTGCGATCCCGCGCTCGGTATCGGCGGGCGCAAGATGCTGAACACGGTCCATCTCGAGAACATCCGCTGCAACGGCGCGGCTCATGACGGCTGCGAGGCGGCCTGTCTGATATTCTGGAAGGACGCCTGGTTGAAGCCGGCGGGCGAGAAAGGGCCGTCGCCAAATGGCTCGGGCAAGCCGTCCAGGTCTGGCGGCTGCAGCGAGGAAACGCTGTGGAGCACGATCAAGCATCCGCCGAAGGTGGGCGAAACCGAGCCGACCTACGTTTGCCAGAACACACAGGTAAAATTCGCCACGCAACCCCTGAAGTGGTGGGATCCGCGTCAGTATGTCGAGGACTACACTTCGGGTAACGTTCGGCTGCAGGATCTCGTCGCCGGATTGACGTTCTCGGTCTGGCGTACGGTCACCGAAGCGGGGCTGGGCATCGGCACCGCGATGCGCTGGATCTACGACACATTCCAGCGCATGAGAGGTGGCGTGCCTTATCCAATCAGGCCCTTCGGCGTGCCGGAGGGGAGCAAGGTCCCGCAGTCCCGGCTTGATCTGCAGGTGGGCGACGTCGTGCGCGTCAAGCCGTATAAGGACATCCTCGAAACACTGGACTGCAACTACCGCAACCGCGGCCTGTATTTCGATCCGGAGATGGTGCCGTTCACCGAACGCGAGTACGAGGTCGAGAGGCGTCAAAAGCAGATCATCGACGAAGGTTCGTGCAAGATGGTCCGTTTCAAGACGGACGCGATCATCCTGAAGGATGTCGTGTGTGAGGCGCGCTATGCGATCTGCCGCCGCTTCTGCCCGCGCGCCATCTATCCCTATTGGCGGGAAATCTGGCTTGAGCGGGCACCTCAAGGCCAGAATCCAGCGAATTGAACGGGAACGACCCGTGCATCGGAACGAACGCACCGATCAGTATTTTGCGGACAACAAGCCATATTCTGGCCTTGGCCGCAGGTCGCTGCACAGCGGCGTGGCGTTCATTGCTGCGCGCGGACTGAATATCTTCGTTCAGTTGGCCTCCACGATCGTACTGGCGCGACTGCTCGGGCCGCACGATTTCGGGTTGGTGGCCATGATGCTGGCCCTGATCGGCTTCGCGCCCCTTTTCGTCGATCTCGGGATGAGCGAGGCCTCCGCCCAGCGGAGCAGCATCTCGCGCGCCGAGGTCAGCACGTTGTTCTGGCTGAATGTTCTGATCGGCGTCGTGCTGGCTGTCGTGCTGGCTGCGTCTGGTCGGTGGATAGCGCGTGCCTTCGGCGAGCCATCGCTCGCGGGCATGGCGTTGGCATTATCGGTGACCTTCCTGATGATGGCCTTGTCGACGCAACACTATGCGCTGATGCGTCGGGCAATGCAGTTTCGCCGCATCGCGATGATCGACATATCGGCGAACATCATCGGAAGCGCTGCAAGCGTTGGACTGGCGCTTTCGGGCTGGGGCTACTGGGCGCTGATCGCCAAGCCGATCATAACGTCGGCTTTGACCGTCGTCGGAGCCTGGACCGCCTGTCGATGGATACCGGGCAGGCCCAGGCTCACGCCTATGGTCAAGGAACTGCTGCGGTTCGGGCTGGGAGTCACCGGCTTCACCATGACGGATTACTTCGCTCGTTCGGCGGACAGAATCGCGATGGGGTATTTCCTCGGTGCAGGGCCGCTTGGCTATTTTCAGAACGCCTTCACGATCTACAACAACCTGCTGTCGATTCTCAGTGAGCCGTTGCATAACATCGCGGTTTCGGGACTGAGTAAGCTCCAGCACAGTGCGGCCGAACTGAAGCGCTCCTGGGAAGGCGCGCTGTCATTGCTTTGCTACTTTTCGGGGCCTGCCTTTGCGGCCCTTGCCGTGAGCGCTCATGACATCGTGATCGTACTTCTCGGAGAGAAATGGTCTCCCGCGGGCCCCTTGCTCTGCATCCTCGCCATTCGCGGCATTGCCGACTGCATCGAGCGAACTCTCGGCTGGGTGCATGTCGCGGTCGGGCGTCCCGATCGGTGGATGCGATGGGGCATCTTCAGTGCAATCTGCCAATTGGTTGCGCTTGCAGCCGGACTGCCGTTCGGCGTGGTCGGCGTGACGATCGCCTACACAGTCACGATGTTTGTGCTGTTCGTTCCTGCGCTCGTCTACGCCGGCAGGCCTGTCGGGATCAGCGTCGGGGACGTCCTGCGCGCCACAGCGCCGCAGACCATTGCCGCGCTGGTCGCCGTAGCGGTCGCGTTCTCGATACAGGAGGCATTCCTGCAGGAATTGCCGCGGTTGCTGCGAATTCCCGTCGCGAGCGTGATCTGTGTGACGGCCTACCTGACTGTCGTGGTCGGGGTCTTCAGGATCACGCGGCCACTGCAACTCGCGTGGTCCTTGCTGCGCGATTTCGGCATTGTACGACTGCAAGTCAACTCCTGATCCTGGATCACGCCCATGACCTCCTTTGAGCGCTTCCTGATTAACTTGGACACGTGGCCCGCAGGGGCATTCCTGAGGATCGCCCTCGGCCTTTGCATTCTGCCGGTGTTCCGACTGCTGTCAGGCGGCGACGATCGTATCGTGGTCGCGTTGACGATGTTTCTCGCCCTGCTGCTCGCGCTTCGCCTTGTGCCGGCCGTGTGCCGACGTGTTCTTCCGTTTTCGCGCGAAGCGAAAGATCTGTGGTTCAAGCGTCGCAATCTTGGCAAGAGGTACGACTCCTACCAGTGGCAAAAGCTCTTCTGGATGGGGCTGGGCATGCTGCCCTACGCGCTGATCTCTGGAGGATTGGGGCGCGGGGAAATTGTGCTGCTTGCGATCTGTACGATCGGCGGCGGAGCAGGGCTGCTGCTTTGGCGTAGGACCGGCCAGCTCAGCGTCGGTGCCGCCACTGCGAAAGCGACGAAGTTGCCGCCGGCCGCGGTCGCGTCGACGCCGCCCTAGGACCGGGCCGCCCGTACATTACGGGAGGTTGCGGCACTCGGTGAACCTGTCGCCGTCCGGCGTTTCCGCCCTCTCGAGGCAATGGGCCTTATCGGTAACCTTGCCGGCTACGACAAAGTCGTAGGCTTGGTTTTTGAAGACCAGCACGTAACGGCCAGGTGAGAGGACGAGATCGGGGTTCACTGGCTGCAGCTCGACCATCTCGCGGCTTTCAGGGACCGGCGCTACGGTCAGGTCGACGGAAACGGACCGGATCGCCCAGGCATCGTTGGCCATAGCGACCGCCGGTGACGACGGTGTTCGTGCCACCTGGGCGAGAATGCGCAATTGTGCGTTGTCGGGCGCGCTTGTCATAAGCTCGCGCTGATACGCGACAAACGAAAGCGGGCCGTGCGGCACCACAACGGTGCGCGGCTTGGTGGTCAATACCGACACGGCGATCCGGCTGTCGGGAAGGCGGATGTTCATCGGCTCGAGCCGGATCATCCGCCCGTTGCTTGACGCAAAAATCCCATACGTCGTCGGCAGTGAACGTGCGGGTGGTGCGCTTGCGGCTGCTTCGATCGGAGCACGATGTACGAACGTGGCAATTGCCGGTTTCAGCTTGCGTCTGCCTTGCGGCGGCGACTGAACGGGCGTCGCGTTCGAATGGCTGACAACCTGGGGTGTTGTATTGAACAGGGATGCAACGTTGCCCCGCATGAGCATTCCGGTCCCAATCGCAAGCAGAACCGTTGCTGGAGCGAGGAACCATACAAAGTTGCGCACTTTCCATTCGCTGGTGACGGAACGTCGGTCTCGCGGCGAGCTCTGAAGTTCTTCGGCGATCAGCTTCTCGATGAGTATCGTCTGCTGTTCCTGCACCGCGACGCTCGCCTCGGCAGTGCTGGTGTGCACGGGCGGTTGCCGCGGCGGCGGCACTGCTGGACCGGTTGACACCGGCGGCACCGAGTTCGGATCTGGGTCTCCGGCCGGACTAAATCCCTCTCCTTCATCTGCCTCAGGCGTGTACGAGGTTACGGCTGTGCGGGCATACGAGCCCGGTGGCGCTGGCTGCGTGCGGCTCTCGCATTCCTCCGCTGAAGCATCGTTTGGATCGGCCGCAGGGGAGACGGACCCGTCATCCGGTCCGGCATCAGGCCGAGCCACGTTCGTCCGGCGTCCGATGTCCTCCGCGGCCTCATTCAGGCGCCGACTGACCTCATCCTGCGGGAGTACAATCGGTTGCAGGGGATGTTCCAGGTCAAGGAGCGGATGAGCTTCATTGGTCGGCCCACCGTTCGGCAAGCTCGGATCGTCGCCAATGATCGTCGGTTGCTTGTCGGTCGGACTGTCTGGCGGCCCGGCGGGATCGCGCTCTGGATTTACGGGCTCGCGCAGGCGGGCTTCGACGAACTGCGTCCAGGCGCCACGCCGTCGCAGAGGTGCGGCAAGCCTGTCTGCCTGACGTGGCAAAGGCGGCGCATTCAGGATGGCCGCCTGAGCCGAGGGGAGCTGACTGGAGCGCTTCATGCCTGGATACGCAGCTTGACGTTTGTCCGCCGTTGCGGACGTTCGCGACACCGTGGCGATCATATGAAAAGGATCGCCAACCTGCCGGGATGTAGCAGCCGCCGCTTAACAGGCCGTTAACCATAAACCGGCGGAAACGCCGCATTGCTCCGCACCACGCGAGGTGACGATTTCAGGCAGCCGCTGGCAGCTCAAAGGATCCGGCGATCTGGCGCAGACGGTCGGCTCGTGCGCGCATTTGATCGGTATGAACAATACCGAGGATGTCGAATACCGCCTGTATGCGGTAGAGCCAATCGTGCCTCAGTGCGGCTTCCCGGACGTTTGCGCTCTGAACCGCTCGCAGTCGCGCCGGCTCTGCGTTCAGCGCTTCGAGGATCTGGCAAATGTCGGGCGAATCGAAGGGTACATGAATGACGGCGTCGGGCCAGTCGAACTGCCGTGCAAACTCTTCGGTGCGCGGCGCTTCTCCAACCATCACCGCCCCGGCTGCAGCACCTTCATAATAGCGAGCGGAAATCTCGTCTCGGCCGGCCGTGAATTCCGGGTTGTTGACGTGACTGCGATTGGCGATGAAATAGCGGCTGCGCTGTAGGATATTCGCAATCATGATGCGGTGCTCTTCCGGATTGTCGACCCGGAACGTCCTTTCCTTTCGGTTCGAACCGCTCGCCGCCACGGTGTCGTAGTAGTAGAAGAAGCGCTCTCTCTCGGCGCCGGCCAGCAACGCGGCGTGGGTCGTCGCCGAACGACGCCCGATGTTGCACACGGCGATCGATCGCTGCTGCTCGGGTTTCGGCGCGAACCGCTCCACGTCGACCGCCAGCGGCAGATAGCTGCACGGTCGACCTGCTATTCGCGCGATCTGCGGTGCGCAGTGATGCAGGCCGACAAATATATGATCAAATCCGGATAGGAGCTCGACCAGATACTCCGGGATGTCATCTGCCCAGACTTCAGTGATGAAGCATGCTGCCTTGCGACACCGCTTGCGCCAGTCGGGAATCGCCGTGAGCGCGTGCAGTTGATACGCATTGCTGAAGATCGGAAAGAACAGTTCATAATCGCGTTGCAGCGGCAGCTGCGGCGGGGAGGGTGCCAGCACACCTGCCAGTTTGGTCGATCCTGATGCAAGGCGCGTCCACTTGTAGACACGTCGAGAGAACTCCAGTGCAGCGCGATCTTGAACATCGAACCGATCGGCGCGCGTCATCGCCGCCAAATTGTCCTCGAACTCATAGCTGAGGCAAAATGCGACAAGATCGGAAATCCGACGCTGCGAGAGGAGTAGAACCTTGCCTTCCACGAGGCGTTGTCTCCGACCTATCAAATGCCGGAAAGTGCCGGCCGCACGACTTCCGGAAGCCCTCGACCAGGAGCGAGTTGCGCGCTGATCGTTGTCAAGAACAGCGCCAATCAACGCAAGTCCACATACGCTATTTAATCTTGTTTTGTCCAAATTTTACCGAAATTGGATAATGCGTGCCTGTCATTGGAGTTCGTTGCGCGTGTAACTGCATTCTCGCCGAGCTGTTGCGAATGAAGGCGCGAGGATGCGCCGACGATGATTGCGAACGGTACAGCGAATGCGCGTTAACCTGGAGAAGTTAAATCTGGAACTCGCTGGCGGCAGCGAAGAACGTCAGCGGACAACGACTGAGTGCGCGTTAACCCGAAAAAGTTAAATCTGGAACCGCCTGATAACAACTGGCATCGATGATGCGCAACGCCCTCCGCGGCAACTCCGACAATTAGCTATAAATTTCATTTAACGTGCGCCGAGCCAACGTTGGCGATGAACGCGCCGGGAAAATCCGGTAGCGTGCCGCATCATTTCGATACGGCAAGAATATTCAACACGGCAAAATTATTGAACACAGGCGGCGTCGGGCTTCATGCGTATTCTTAGCGTATTTGGTACTCGTCCAGAGGCGATCAAAATGGCACCGCTTGTGCTGGCGCTGGGCGAAGCAGAGGGAATCGATTCGCGTGTCTGCGTGACGGGCCAGCATCGTCAGATGCTCGACGATGTGATGTCGGCCTTCTCGTTGAGAGCGGACTACGACCTGAACATCATGCGACCCAACCAGTCGTTGAGCGAAGTGTTCAGCGCGGTTATGACCGGAATCGATCCGATCATCGCCGACTACAACCCGGACTACGTTCTTGTACAGGGCGACACCGCAACCAGTACGGCGGCTGCACTTGCCGCGTTCTTCCGGTCGGTTAGTGTCGGGCATGTCGAGGCGGGATTGCGAACCGGCAATCTCATGAGTCCATGGCCGGAGGAGGCCAATCGGCGGGTTACTGCGGTCGTTACGACGAGGCATTATGCACCGACGTCGCGTGCGCGTTCAGCCCTGCTGAAGGAAGGGTATCCGTCAGACGCCGTCATTGTCACCGGCAATACCGTGATCGACGGGCTGCTTCGTATGGCCGCAAATATCGCTCAACCGGGCGAGCTTCGCCGGTCGCTCGAGGTGAAATACTCATGGCTCGACACTTCGAAGCGACTTGTTCTCGTGACCGGACACCGGCGCGAGAGCTTTGGATCCGGGTTCCGGCAAATTTGCGAGGCATTGAAGACAATCGGCAGGCGGGACGACATTCAGATCGTGTATCCCGTTCATCTGAATCCGAACGTACGCGGGCCGGTATTCGATCATCTACGCGATGCGCCCAATGTCTTCCTGATCGAGCCCCTGAACTATCCCGAGTTCGTCTACCTGATGACGCGCTCGTATCTCATCCTTACCGATTCCGGTGGAATTCAGGAGGAGGCACCGGCGCTTCGCAAGCCCGTGCTCGTCATGCGAGATACCAGCGAGCGCATGGAGGCCGTTGACGCCGGCGTAGCTCGCCTGGTCACCACCGACCCGGCTCGTATCGTCGCGGGCGTCGAACGCCTGCTCGATGTGCCAGCGGAGCACGAAGCCATGTCTCTCGGTGCCAATCCATTCGGTGACGGACGTGCCAGCAAACTCATCGTGCATGATCTTCTGAATGTCCGTCGGCCGCAACGTCCAACTGATCACATCACGAGCGCCAATCTTTTGCCGACTCCCGAGATGCATTCGCGGCCGTCACCACCGCTCTCCCAACCGGCGTACTGATCAAACGAAGCCATGGACACCAGAACCAATCAATTGGTCATTCAGGAATACGGCCAGCCGCTTGCGGAAGACTACGGTCCGCCAGCGGCGGCCCGGCCGACGTTCGGCTTGTGGGACATCATTGACGTTCTGCGCCGCGAATGGCGGTTACCCGTTATCGGACTGTTGATTGGGCTGGCGGCTGCTGTGGCTTCCGTTGTGGTCATGAAGGCGCCCTACAAGAGCAGTGCACGCATCCTCATCGATCGTAGTCTCAATCGTTATCTGCAGACCAACAAGATCGTGGATCAACCGACGATGGACGAAGTGGAGGTCGGCAGTCAGCTTTACGTACTCTCATCCGACAGGGTAATGCTGCCGGTCATTCGTTCGCTGAATCTGACCAGTGATAGCGAGTTTGCCGGCCGATCTGCGCTTGCGAGCGCCACGGACGGGAGCGCCAGCACGGCGGCAGCCACAGCTGCGGCTGAACGAGCTGCTCTCGAAGCTCTGTTGAAGCGCGTAACAATTGCGCGAGAGGATGTCGCCAACGTTATCAATGTGACGGTCGAGTCGCAGAGTGCGGAGAAGGCTGCGAAGATCGCCAACGGCATCGTGGATAGCTATCTCGCGTCCCTGCAGGACACAAAATTGAGGTCGACGCAGAAGGTGAGCGGATGGCTGCAGGAGCGGCTCATTGAGCTGAAGAAGCAGGTAGCCGACGCGGACAAGGCGCTGCAGGACTTCAAGACGGCTAACAACCTCAGCAGCACTGGCGCGCAGGATACCGAGCTCCTGGCAAGTCTGAATACCCAGCTGATGAACGCCAAGTTCGCGGCAGTCGAGGCAAAGGAGCGCCTCGACCGTATCAAGCGGACAGAGGCAAACGGGATTCCGTCAGCCGTGTCGACGGATGCGCTATTCAACGACAAGCGGGCGGCAGTCATCAACTTCGCGCTCAATAACAGCGAACTTGCACGTCTCCGCACGCAAAAGCGCGACCTTGCGTCTCGCCTTGCGGAAATGGAAGCTCGCGTCGGTCGCAAGCACGCGGCTGTCGTCAAGCTTCGTGCGCAACTCAACAGCATTGACGCCGCCATTCGGTCCGACGAGGGTCGCATTACCGATTCCTACGCCAGCGAGTACGAAGTCGCCAAGGCACGGCAGACCGAACTCGAAGACACGGCCGCAAAGCTTTCCGCGGAAACCGGAAGCCGGCTGCGCGAACTCGAGAGCGCCGCCGAGGCGCTGCGCAATCTTTATAGCGGATTCTTGCAAAAGCATAAGGAGATCGAGGCGGCACAGGCGGAGACGCTTCCGGCCCAGAGTGCGCAGATCATCACAAGAGCAGTTCCGCCGCTGACAAAGAGTTCCAAGAAGACCCTCATCGTGGCGGCAGGCAGCATTTTTCTTGGCCTGTTTCTCGGCATAGGCTCTGCCTTCGGACGTGAATGGATGGCGGACGTGTTCCGGACGCCCAAGGCCGTCGAACAGGTGACCGAAACACGGTGCATCGGACTGCCCTTCGTCTACGCTGGTCAATTGCCAATCGAGGAGCATGTCCTTGCTGCCCCCTTCTCGCGCTTCGCGGAAGGCCTTCGCAATGTGAAGGCGATGCTCGACCGTTCGTCCGCCTCGACCGGGGGCAAGGTCATCGGCGTCGTGTCGGCGGTTTCGAAAGAGGGAAAGACTGTCGTTGCCGCCAACCTTGCCGCGCTCATATTGTCGTCCTCTGGATCGCGCACGCTGTTGATCGATGCCGACCTTCATCTCCGGAATCTCACGACTGCGCTTTCCCCGGATGCGAAGGTCGGGCTTTTCGACGCGCTAGAAGATCCCTCTCGTCTTGACGAGTTTGTTTGCAAGCGGCCGCATTCGGGGCTGGATGTCCTGCCAAATGCGTGCACGGTCAGGATTCCAAACGCCGCGGAGCTCCTGGGCTCGCAGGAAATGGAAAACCTGCTGGCCGTTGCACGGAAATCCTATGACTACATCGTGGTGGAGGTGGCGCCGATCATGTCGGTGGTCGACGCAAGGCTGATCGAGCGCTTCATCGATGAGTTCGTGTTCGTTGTGGAATGCGGTCAGACCAAGCGTACGAGTGTGCTCGAAGCGTTGTCGGTAACGCAGCTCATCCGTGAGCGCGTGTCGACCATCGTGCTCAACCAGATTGACCCTCTTGAGCTCAGAACCATCGAGGCAAGAAACGGGGTCAGGTCCGAAGGATATTACCGGGAGTAGGGCTGTGGACGAGCTTAACAGTGCTTCAGGGTCTCCGCGCAACGCGGCGCCGCGCAGCTATGTGCTGATTTCGCCCTGCCGCGATGAGGGAGCCTATCTCCGCCGCACGCTCGACAGCGTGGCTGCACAGTCGGTGCCGCCAGCACTGTGGATCGTCGTTGACGATGGATCCACCGACGAGACGCCGCAGATCCTGGAAGAGTATGCGGCGCGGTTGCCTTATCTGCGTGTCGTGCGCCGCCAGGATCGAGGCCACCGGCGGGTGGGGCCCGGCGTGATTGAGGCGTTTTACGATGGTCTCGATCAAGTGTCCCTCGGCGACTTCGGCTATTTGTGCAAGCTTGATATGGATCTCGACCTGCCGCCTCGGTACTTCGAACTGCTGATGCAGCGAATGGAGGGCAATCCACGTATCGGGACGACCTCCGGCAAACCCTGGTTCGTTCATCCCCAAACCGGCGATCTCGTGCCCGAGGTCTGCGGCGATGAAATGTCGGTTGGAATGACGAAATTCTATCGCGTTGCGTGCTTCGAGCAGATCGGGGGATTCGTGCGACAGGTCATGTGGGATGGCATCGATTGCCACCGCGCCAGAATGCTGGGCTGGATCGCCGAGAGCGTCGATTCAGAACCAATCCGGTTCGTCCACCTTCGTCCACAAGGGGCCAGCCAGAACAGTATCTGGGCAGGCAGAATTCGCGCTGGCTTTGGTCAGTATTTCATGGGCACCTCGCCGTTTTACTATCTGGCGGTGGCGGCTTCCCGTCTTCGCGCGCATCCAATGTTCATCGGAAGCGTCGCGATGCTTTGGGGATACTTCAGCAGCTGGGCAAAGGGGTTGCCGCGCTACAATGACCCCGAGTTCAGACGTTTTCTTCGTACGTATCAGCACGCATGCCTGAGACTGGGTAAACGAGCTGCCACAGCTCGCCTGGACGCCGAGCAAGTGGCTCGGTGGCAAGCCAACCGGCAATCGCCGCAGGGAAGTTGAGCAGATGACGGAACACGTAAGCCTATTGGGCGTCGAATTTGATGCGGTTACCCTCGATCAGGCGGCGCAGCGCTGTGTCGATATCTGTCGCCGCTCGAACAATTCCCACGTGGTGATGACGATCAATGCGTCGCATCTCTGCATGATGCGGCGAGACGTGGAGTTGGCGCACGCATGTTCCGCGGCCGATATGACGGTCGCGGACGGTATGCCGGTGGTTTGGGCAATACGGGCGTCAGGTCAACACATGCCGGAGCGCGTGGCCGGCATCGATCTGATGGAAGGACTGTTAAGGGCTGCCGCATCCAACGGACTTTGTGTCTATTTTCTAGGGGCGCATCAGGACGTCGTCGAAAAGCTCGTGCGGGTCTGCGAGGCGCGCTTTCCGCAACTGAAGATCGCTGGTTTCCGGAACGGCTACTTCGGTCCGGACGAGCATGACGTTATCGTCGATGAGATACGAGCCAGCGGCGCCCACATTCTCTTTATCGGCTTGCCGTCCCCGTTCAAGGAGGTGTGGAGCGAGCGCTATCGGGATCGGCTGCAAGTTCCCGTCATCCTGGGGGTGGGTGGCAGCTTCGACGTCTTGGCCGGCTTCATCAAGCGCGCTCCTCGGCTATTCCAATCGCTCGGTCTCGAGTGGTTCTGGCGGCTGATGATGGAGCCGCGCAAATTATGGCGGCGATATCTTTCCACCAACAGCGAGTTCATCTGGCTGGCGCTCCGCGAAGTGGTGGCGCGTCGGGCCTATGCTGTCCGCCGGGAGAGTGCTCTCGCCGGATCGGCAAACGCTGTGCGGAGAGACAACCGAATAGTGGTTTCGGAACGCAGGGTGGCTGATCGGAGAATTCTTGTCAGGCGAAGGAGCAACGTGCGGAATCCACAAGCTCCGATACCCGATCGCCGGCGCAGCATAGAGCGACGTGTCTCAGAGCGTCGGGCACGGACAGTTAGTGCTCTCAAGGGTATCGAGGTGAGCGCCTGACGTATCGGCTGACCCACCAGGATCACTCATTCCGATCGGGCAGCTCAGCGATTCGCGTCATGGCGCAGGCGAAGGCATCAAGGTATCAAGGTGATTCGACCGCCAAGCAGCACAGATGCCTTCGGGTACGATAACGCAAACCAACCTATAGTCGTTAAGCTAAAGCCTGACTTGTACGTATTTGGGTATGAGTTTTGCCACGTTCTGCAAACGCTGATCAAACACGGCTGCGTGCCCGCTGAGCTCATCTATGAGGACGGAGGGGCGCTCATCTTTATTTTTGATCCCAATGAGAAGAAAGCGGAGCTATGGTCAGGATGGTGGAGGTGCGACAAGCCCGACATTTACTCCATCATCGAACCAGAGCATCGCGGGCTCGTGGATCAAATATTCGAAACCACGGACGCCTTCTTGGAGTTTTCCAATGCTCGATCTCCTCAGATTGAGCTGATCCCAGGCCAGATCCAAAAGATTCAAAGATCAGACGCTGCGTTTTTCCGCGGAGACGCTCCCCATCGTCCTCGACCTCCATGAAGAACTGCTTCCGCACAGCGTGCATTGGAAGCGTTTGCGCTTCGATATTGGGCGAAAGATTGCAGAAGATCCCGTGGTTCTCTGGGTGTGGGGAAAGGCGGTAGCGCTCCCCCGCTACCACGGGCCTCGAATTGCTCCACGCCATATTCCGATCGGCTCAGCCCGATAGGCCGGCCTTGCGCAAGCCGTCGAGGAAGTGCTCGCGATCGACTGAATTTCTGTACCTTTCGGCCCGTGCTCGAACGAGATCGAGGGTGTTCGCCGGCGGCGTTGCGCCGTTCGCGCTTATTTCACGACAACGTTCCGTGACGAACGCTTCGGCTTCGGATCGCGCTTCGCTGTGCCGACCCATCTGCGCATAACAGGCGGCAAGCAGACTGTGCGACCAGCGGTCGGGGGATCGCGCCTCCATCAGCGTCTTGACTGCTTCATCGTACCGGCGCCCCGAATAGAGCGCGAGCGCGTGGTACCAGTGGTACAGATTGGGCGGGAAAGGATTCAGTCGTTTGGCCGCACCGATCCAGGTGAGGGCCTCTCGCCACCGTCCCCAGTAGACCAGAATGTTCGCGAAAACGGCGGCGACATCGGCGTCGTTTGGATTGAGCGCGAGAGCTCGGCTGAAATGGATTTCAGCCTTGGCATCCTCGCGACGCAGGAACAGCAATTGCGCGAAGACGCCATGGGCCCAGGCGTCGCCGCCGTCGATGTCGAGCGCGGTCTCGATCTCGCTCAGCGCATCGTCGAGCTTCGCCGTGCCAGGCGATTCGAGAAACACGTCGCAGACGATCGTCCAGGCAATGTTGACGTGAGCGCGGGCATATTGCGGATCGAGCGCGACGGCGTCCCGGAAAAACTGCCTGGCTTCCGCCATGCCCTTCACGGTCAATTGACGCCAGCGCTCGTTGCCCAGCAGAACCAGGTCATAGGCGGTAATGTTCGGGGTCGGCTTGCGTCTGGCGATCTCGCGGCCGGCGTCCTCGAGCCGGCCCGGAAGGGCTGCGACGATTGCGCGGACGATCTCGTCCTGCAGGGCGAAGATGTCTTCGAGTTCGCGGTCGTAGCGCTCGGTCCAGAGATTGTAACCGCTCGCGCCATCGAGAAGCTGGACGGTCACCCGCATCCGGCTGCCGATCTTGCGCACGCTTCCTTCGGCCACGTACCTGACGCCGAGTTCGCGGCCGACTTGTTTGATCTCGGGCGTCTTGCCCTTGTAGGCGAAGCTGGAGTGGCGGGCGACAACGAACAGCGAGCGGAAACGCGACAGTTCGGCGATGATATCTCCCGTGATTCCGTCGGAAAAATATTCCTGCGCGGAATCGCCGCTGAGATTCGAGAACGGCAGCACTGCAAGCGACGGCCCATCGGGCACCGTTATTGCCGGCGCGGTGGGCAGGCCGGCGCCGGATTCGGCGGCGACCAGTGGCCCGACATAGCGGTAGCCGCGGCGCGGGAGGGTCTCGATCCAGGTCGTACCGCCCTCGACGTCGGCAAATACCCGCCGCAGAGCGGCGATCTGCACCGTCAGATTGCTCTCCTCGATCGCAAGCCCCGGCCACGCCGCCTGCATCAATGCGTCCTTGGAAACCGGCGTTCCGGCCTGCTCGACAAGCAGCCGAAGCAGCGTCACCGCGCGCCGCCCGAGCGCGACCGGTTCGGACTCTCGAAACAACATCACGGCTTCCGCGTCGAGGCGGTAGGGGCCGAATTCGTGGATCGTCGCCATGGTTCGGGAGACTACATTTTTTGCATCTTTTTCGGAACAGATTCAGGACCTCCGGGAATCCGGCGACCCGGCCGCTGCCGCTGACGCGCAGCTTCGCGCGGCCGAGTTCGGCTTTCGCTTCGATCCACCACGCGCGGCACCTCCGCCAGCAGAGTTCGCGCCGCGGCGGCCAGGCGACGGCCGCTTGACAATGTAAGTAAGAACATTATTACAAACTGCAGTTTTCGGGGAACGCGTTCATGCTGCAGACCAAGCGAAGCTATAGCGGAATGGTGACCGCGCCGCATCACCTTGCGGCGCAGGCCGGGCTTGCCGTCCTTTCCGAGGGCGGCAATGCGGTCGAGGCGATGATTGCGTCCGCCGCCACGATCGCGGTGGTCTATCCGCATATGAACGGCCTCGGCGGCGACAGCTTCTGGCTGGTCGGCCGGGCGGGCTCTGCGCCGGTCGGAATCCAGGCGTGCGGACGGTCGGCGAAGGCCGCCAGCCGCGCCTGGTATCGCGAGCATGGCTGCAGCACCATCCCAAGCCGCGGACCGCTCGCGGCACTCACCGCTGCCGGGACCGTCGATGGCTGGCAGAAGGCCTATGAGCTCAGCCGCGATCGCCATGGGGGGCGCATGCCGCTGTCGCGGCTGCTCGAACCTGCGATCGGCTATGCCGCCGATGGCGTCGCCGTGACCCAGACCCTGCACGACAACTCCACGAAGAAGCGCGCTGAACTGCAGGATGTGCCGGGCTTTGCCGAGGTCTATCTGCCGCAGGGCGGTCCGCTTGCGGTCGGCACGCGGTTGCAGCAGCCGCGCGTGGCAGACACGTTGCGGCAGCTGGCGCGAGCCGGCCTTTCCGATTTCTATCGCGGCGACCTGGCGCGTTCGATGGCGACTGATCTCGAACGGCTCGGCAGCCCGCTCCGCCTATCCGATCTGGAGCAGCATCAAGCCTCACTGGTGACGCCGCTGTCGGTCGATGTGGCGGGGCACAAGGTGTTCAACATGCCGCCGCCGACGCAGGGCCTGGCCTCGCTGTTGATTCTTGCGCTCTATGCCCGGCGCATGGCGAAGGAGGCGGATGGGGTCGATCATCTGCATCGGCTGGTCGAGAGCACCAAGGCGTCGTTCCGCATCCGCAATCGCTACGTGACCGACCCCGACTACATGGCGCGGGCGGCTGCCGGGTTTCTCACCGACGAGTCCATTGCGGCGCTCGAAAAGACCGTCGCCATCGATCATGCAGCGCGCTGGCCTGACCCGCCGACCCAGGGCGATACGGTCTGGCTTGCTGCGACCGACCGGAACGGCCTCGGCGTCAGTTTCATTCAGAGCATCTATTGGGAGTTTGGCTCGGGCGTCATCCTCCCCCAAAGCGGGGTCACCTGGCAGAACCGTGGGACGAGCTTCGGTCTCGCCGAGACCGACATCAACCGCCTGGAACCTGGGCGGCTGCCGTTCCATACCATTCAGCCTGCAATGGCTGAACTCAGCGATGGCCGGCTGTTGTCCTACGGCACGATGGGCGGCGAAGGGCAGCCGCAAACCCAGGCCGCGATCTTCACGCGCTACGCCTTGCACGGTCAGGACCTTCAGTCGACAGTGACCGCGCCGCGCTGGTTGCTCGGTCGCACATGGGGCGAGGAGAACAACAATCTCAAGGTCGAATCGCGTTTCGATCCTGCCGTTGTCGACGCGCTGCGGGCGCTCGGCCACGACATCCAGGTGGTCGGCGCGTTCGAGGAATTCATGGGCCACGCCGGCGCAATCGTCTGGCATCCGGACGGACTGCTCGAGGGCGCCAGCGATCCCCGCAGCGACGGCGTCGTCGCTGCCCGGTGAAGCGAGCACCCTTAGCTCGCACCAGCAGGCTGTTCGAAATCTGCCGCGCGTGAGCTAGCGTGCGGCGCCGGCGGGTGTTCTGGCTGCCGACGGTTTCCGTTTTCCCTCGCTTGCGGCCGCCATCGCCGTCAACCAGGTCATGATCACGTCCAGCGCGTGGTGGCGACGTTTCTCCAGCCAGTCCGGCTCTCCCAGATCCTTGTCGAACATCGCCGACAGCGTGTAGCGGTTGGAGACATGAAAATAGCTCATGGCCGTGATCGTGACGTAGAGCTGAACCGGATCGACGTCGCTGCGGAATAGCCCGACCGCTAGGCCCCGGCGAAGGATGTTTTCGATGCTCGCGACCAAGGGCAGCGTGAGGTCGGCGATCTTGCGCGATTTGCGCAGGTTGCGCCCGCGCTGCAGGTTCTCATTGTTGATCAGGGCAATATAGTTCTGGTGCGCCCCGAAAAAGGTGAACGTGAAGTTGATCAGCTCGCGCATGGCCGCGACGGGATCGAGGTCGTCGAGCTTGAGTTGCTGTTCGGCCGCACGGATCTCGGTGTAGACGTGTTCGAGCACGGCGAGATAAAGGCCGTTCTTGTCGCCGAAATAGGCGTACAGCAACCGCATGTTGGCTTTGGCGCGCTTCGCGATGGCTTCAACCCGAGCCCCGCCAATGCCGTTGCGGCAGAACTCGAACGTCGCCGCGTGCAGGATCGCTTCCTTCGTCAACGCGGAATCGCGGGCCCGTCTGCCCCGCGTGGCGCTGCGGGCCGGATTGGTCGATGCTGTCGTTTCAGTCACGGGACAAGCTTTTCTCAGGTTGTACGAGCCCAGCGCCGACAATATGTCCCCGCCCATCATGTTCAACGGGATGCGGGGCCTTGCCGTGCAGGCTCGCGGGATTGAGATCGCTATTGCGGTGGCTCGTCAAGGGGTAACCTTCCCGATGTTCCGGTCTCTACATCCACATCAGCGCGCTGCCGTCACGATCGTGCCGCCATGCGCGACGAGGCGCCCGTTCTTGTAGACGTCGCGCGGCCTGGGCCGGGCCACCACCGCCTCTTGCACGTGCTGCGCGTCGAGCACGACGAAGTCCGCCGCCGCGCCCTTGGCCACCCCATAGTCCCGGAGGCCGAGGGCCTGCGCGGCATTGGTGGTTACCATGTTGAAGGCCGCCGCTAGGTCGGCATCGGTGCTGAAGCCGGAGCGGTAGCCGACGATCATGGCGCGCTCCAGGAGGTCGCCATCGCCGTAGGGCCACCAGGAATCGCGGATGTTGTCATTGCCGGCGAACACATTGACGCCGGCATCGCGCAGCAGCAACACCGGCGGAAACGCATGCGCTCCGGGCGCGTTGGTCAAGATCGCGACTCCGGCCTCCGCGAGCAGCTGCGCGGTGCGCTGAACGGCATCACGCGGCACCTCGCCGAGCGCATAGGCATGGCTGATCGTGACCTTGCCGCCGAGCCCGAGGGCCTTCGTCCGGCGTGCAATGTTCTCGATCTCGAAGATACCGAGCAAGCCGCCGTCATGCAGGTGAATGTCGATGCCGACCCCGCGCCGGTCGGCAATGCCGAAGATGACGTCGAGATGCCCGTCGATGTCGGCATCGTAACCCGCCGGATCGAGGCCGCCGACCAAGTCCGCGCCGGCGCGTACCGCCTCGTCGAGCAGTCCGGCTACGCCCGGCGATGTCACGATGCCGCTTTGCGGAAAGGCGACGATCTGGACCGACACCTTGTTGCGGTGCGCGTCGCGCGCCGCCATGACCTGCTCGAGATTGCGCAACCCGACCTGAAGGTCGATATCGACGTGGCTGCGCATCTGGGTCGTGCCGTGCGCGACGCAGAGGTCGATCAGCGCCGCCGCCCGCACCGCAATCGGCCTGGCGCCGGCAAGTGCCTCCTTTTCGAACTTGACGCGCTCGCGCACGCTGAAACCGGCGGTGCAGGGGCGGTGGGACTTCCAATCGTCGCCGACGAAGCCCTTGTCGAGGTGGATATGACCATCGACCAGCCCCGGCAACACAAGGCGTCCGGTCAGATCAAGGGTTTCGCGGGCCGCGACCGGGGATTGGGAGTGCGACGCGATCGAGATGATGCGGCCGTCGCATACGGCGACATCGACGGTGCGCCCATCGACCAGTCGGGCGTTTCGAAACAGCGTGTCGACAGTGCTCACTGGTCGTCTCCGGTTCGTTGCAAAGGCGAGGCGATCGGGGCCCGATTTGTTTTCATCATGTTGGGACGATGCCATCCGGTAGCGCGCGCGAGAACGCGGCTATGCCTCCCGCGGTGGTGATCCAGATCTCGTCACGCCGCGCCAGGATTGTCTGCAGAGCGCGGCGCAGCGGACGCAGGCGGTGCGGCTGGCCGACCAGATAGGGGTGCAGCGCAATTCCCATGACCAGCGATTGCCTTTTCGACTGTGCCAGCATCTCCTCGAACGCGTCGGTGATCATGGTGGCGAACTGCTCGCCGGAGTCCTTGCGACCGACGATCGAGGGGATATCGTTCAACTCCTGCGGATAGGGCACTGAAAGGATGCGGCCGCCGTTCCGCGTCGAGAACCACACCGGCTGATCGTCCATGCACCAGTCGAGCAGGTACTCGTAGCCTGCTTCGGCCAGCAGATCGGGTGTGACCTGTGATTGCGAAATCCAGGGTCCCAGCCAGCCGCGCGGCCGCCGCCCTTCGGCTCGCGCGATGACATCGGTCGCTTCCGCGATCAATTGACGCTCCTCGTCGGGCGCAAGCACACCCTGGCGCTCGGAATTGGTGCGGCCGTGACCGACGACTTCGTCGCCGCGGGCGCGAAATGCCTCCATGACTTCAGGGCAGTAGTGATAGATGCTGCTGTTTGCGAGCACCGACAGCTCCAACTCGTCGAACAGCTCGATCAGGCGCCACACGCCGACACGGTTGCCATAGTCACGCCAGGCGTAGTTGAGGACGTCCGGATGCGGACCGCCGGGGCAGAGCTCGGCACCGAGTCCGTCGCCGAATGCGAAATGCTCGAGGTTGAGACCGACATAGACGGCGAGCCGCCGTCCTTGCGGCCAATTGAAATCCGGACGTTGCCCGATCGCGCTGTAGCGATAGCGCCCGTGGGCGGCGAGGGCGGGTCCGACAGAATCCGAGCGCAGTACCGCTTCCCCGCGCGACAGGCGGTCGCCATCTTCCGCGATCGAGATCAACACGTCGCGGGCCTCGACATTCCTTGGGTCCATCGGAATTTTCTCCGCGCGGCTGATCGCTCGCTTGACATCGGAATATTTTTGAAGAAAGTTTTTACTTCCGTCAAGTCCGCGCATAAGCGGCAGCGGAGGAACTGGCGGCTTCGATGCCGAGGCCGCCATCAGCGGGAGGAACACCGAAGATGAACTTCAGGAGCATAGTTTCGTCCGGACCTGCGCGTCGTTGGCCGGCTTGGCACGCCGCAGCGACGATCCTGCTGGCCGCGTTGCCGTTCACGTCTGGCGCGCGCGCGGCCGAACCGATCAAGATCGGCCTGGTGACCGCCCTGTCGGGGCAGTCGGCGCGCGCCGGCGAGGCGCTGACCCGCGGAGCGACGATCGCCATCGAGGAAATCAATGCGAAGGGCGGCGTACTTGGACGTCCGCTCGAGCTCGTCCGCCGCGACGACGAGAGCAATCCGGCCAAAGGGCTGATTGCCGCGCGCGAGCTGATTCAGCGCGAGAAGGTCGCGGTCCTGGTCGGCGGCCTCGACACGCCGGTCGAGCTCGCCATCGTGCCGTTCGTCAACAACGTCAAGGTGCCGTTCGTCGTGCCGTGGGCCGCCGGGACCAACATCACGCGGAACGGCGCGCCGTCCAACTACGTGTTCCGCGTCTCGGCCATGGACGATGAGGTCGACAAGGCGATCGTCCAGTTCTCGCGCAAGACCTACAATGCGAAGAAGCCCGGGCTCATCCTCGTCAACAATCCCTGGGGCGAGTCGAACGAGCATGGCCTGAAGGCGGCATTGAAGGCCGCAGGAATTGAGCCTGCCGGCGTCGAGAAGTTCGAAGGCAACGACGTGGATGTCGTTTCCCAGCTATCGCGGCTGAAGCAGGCCGGCGCCGACACGCTCTACCTGGTCGGCAATGTCGGACCGTCCTCCCAGGTGGTGAAATCGCTCGACCGCATGGGCTGGGCGCCGCCGATCGTCTCGCATTGGGGGCCGGCCGGCGGCCGCTTCACCGAGCTCGCCGGGCCGAGCGCGGAGAACGTGATCTTCGTCCAGACCTACAGCTTCTTCGGGAACCTGTCGCCGGTCGGCAAGCGGGTGATGTCGGCCCTGCAGGCGAAGTATTCGGATATCAAGGGGCCTGCGGACGTGACGCCGGCGGTTGGCGTCGCCAACGCCTACGACTCCATCCTGGTCATTGCGCGAGCAATCGAAAAGGCCGGTGGCACCGAACCGACCGCCGTCCGTGACGGTTTCTACGCCATCGACCGCGTGGACGGCTTGATCAAGACCTACGAGAAGCCGTTCGCGCAAGACAAGCACGATGCGCTGACGGCGGGGGACTACATCTGGGCGCGGTTCGAGGACAACCACATCATGCCGTTCGCGCGGAACTGACCGCGCGCGATCGTCCGACAAACAAGCAGGGTAGTCATCGATGTCATTTCTTCCCGCGGTGATAACAGGACTGGCGCTGGGGAGCATGTACGGGCTGCTTGCGCTTGGCTTCCACGTCACCTACGCCGTCTCCGGCACGGTCAATTTCTCCCAAGGCAGCTCGATGACCCTGGGAGCCGTTGCCGGATACTTCTTCCTCGTGCTGTGGGGATGGCCGGCCGCGGCCGGCATTCCCGCCGTTCTGCTCGTCTGCGCGCTCTATGGCCTGCTGATTGAGCGCTTTGCCGTCCGGCCGTTCGTGCAGCGCGGCTCCGACAATTGGCTGATGGCGACCGTTGCGGTCGGCATCATCGTCGACAACGTGATGATGTTCGTCTTCGGCAAGGAGCCGCGCAGCTTTCCGTCCGTCCTGGCGGCCAAGCCGATCCAGATCGTCGAGGGCGCGGGGGTCTATCCGTTGCAGCTCCTGATTCCCGTGGTCGGATTGCTGCTGGCGCTGGCACTTCATCTGCTCAGTCGCCGGACGCGCCATGGCGTCGCCATGCTCGCGGTGGTCCAGAATCCGAACGCTGCGCGGCTGATGGGCATCAACGTCAGCGGCGCCATCGCGGCAAGCTACGCGGTCTCGGCGATGCTGGCCGGGGTTGCGGCGCTGCTGATCGCGCCCCTGTTCAACGTGTCCTCCGAAATGGGCACGCTGTTCGGCATCAAGGCCTTCGCGGCGGCGATCATCGGCGGCCTCGGCAGCGCCTGGGGCGTGATGCTGGCCGGGCTCTGTCTCGGCCTGATCGAGGTGTTCGCGACCAATTACCTGGGATCGGTCTACACCCAGATCATCACATTCGCCTCGGTGATCGCGATCCTTGTCGTCCTCCCCCACGGGCTGCTCGGCCGAGCCGGAGTGAAAAAAGTATGACCTCTCGCGTCTCCGTTCTCGCCGCCGTCGCGGCACTCGCGGTCGCCATCCTCTATGCCGCCGTTGCCGACAGCTACGGCGTGTTCCTGGTCGCGACCATCTCGCTGACGGCGATCGCCTGTATCGGCCTCAACGTACTGCTCGGTTTGGCGGGGCAGATCTCGCTCGGCCACATCGGCTTCATGGCGATCGGGGCCTACACGACCGTGCTCCTGATGGAGAAGGCGGGGTGGCCCTATCTTGCGGCGACGGCTGCCGCGATTGCCCTTGTCAGCGTCGTCGGTGGTCTGCTCGCCATGCCGGCCTTGCGCGTGCGAGGTCCATATCTCGCGATGGTGACGATCGCCTTCGGCTTCATCGTCGAGCACGGCACGATCGAGTGGCGCGACCTCACGGGCGGCGGCAACGGCCTGATCCTGACCGCGCCACCAGAGGTGTTCGGCTTTCCGCTGTCGGAGCGGCATTTGGCGATCGCGGGCATCGTGCTGGTGTTCGCCGGCCTCATCCTGTTCGAGCGCTTGAAGCGGAGCGGCTGGGGCTACGCTATGCGTGCCGCCCGCGACACTGAAGTTGCGACGCGCTCGATCGGCATTGATCTCGTGCGGGTCCGCACCGTGGCGTTCATCATCTCGGCCGCTGCGATGGCGTTGGCGGGGGCGCTGTTTGCACCTCTGCAGGGCTATATCAGCCCGAGTTCGTTCCCCTTTCTGCAATCGATCCTGCTGCTGTTCGGCGTCATGGTCGGCGGCGCCGGCTCGGCGCTGGGGCCGGTGATCGGGGCGGCGCTCGTCGTGCTGCTGCCGGAAATGCTGTCCGACCTCGCGGAGTATCGTCTGCTGGCCTTCGGCGTGCTGCTTTTCGCCGTGCTGCGAGTCGCGCCCTCAGGCATCATGGGGCTGATCGAGCAATTCGCGGCAAGGTTCCTGCCGACGGGATCGAAGGCCGATCCGGGCGCGGTGGGCGTCGAGCCGGTCGCCGACCTCGGCATCGGGACCAGCCGCGCGTCGCGTCTTGACGTCACAAGCCTCTCGATCTCGTTCGGCGGTGTCCGCGCCGTGCAGGATGTCTCGTTTACCGCCGAACCCGGCACGGTGACCAGCGTCATCGGCCCCAATGGTGCAGGGAAAACCAGCGCGCTGAATCTGCTTTGCGGCTTCTATCGTCCGAAATCCGGCACCGTGAAGCTTGGCGACCGCGACGTCACCGGTTTGCCGTCGCACCAGCTTGCACGTGTCGGAGTGGCGCGGACGTTCCAGACGACGCAGCTATTCGGCTCGCTCTCGATCATCGAGAACGTCCTGCTGGCGGCGACGGCGGGCAAGCTCGGTAACATCGTGTCGGCGCTGCACAATGAGGCGCAGGAGCGCCTCGCGCGGTCGCTGTTGCGCTTTGCCGGTGTCGACGGCGATTTGAGCAGACGCGCGGACTCGCTGCCCCATGGTGAGAAGCGACTGGTCGAGATCGCGAGGGCGCTCGCCTTGCGACCGAAGATCCTGCTGCTCGACGAGCCGGCCGCGGGTCTTTCGAAGGGCGACAAGCAACGGCTGACGGTTCTGCTCCGTCGCATCGCGGAGACCGGGATCGCGGTCATCATCGTCGAGCACGACATGCCGATGATCATGTCGCTGAGCGACCTCATCGTCGTTCTCGATGGCGGCAAGCGCATCGCGATCGGCGATGCGGCGGCGATCCGCAACGATCCGCTGGTCCGCAAGGCCTATCTCGGCGACGCGCCGTCGGGTGAGCGGCGCCGCGCGCCACGCCCGGCGAAACAAGGCACGGCGCTCGAAGTCCGCACGCTCGATGCCTTCTATGGCCTGTCGCGGGCGCTCGGTGGGATCGACCTTGCCGTCGCCCCCGGCGAGGCCATCGCCGTACTCGGTGCCAACGGAGCAGGGAAAACCACCCTGATGCGCTCGATTGCCGGCCTCGAACCACCGCGGTCGGTCGGAGAGATTCGGCTGTCCGGCGCCCGCGTCGACAAGATGCCGGCGCATATCCGCGCCAGGGCAGGCATCGTGCTGGTGCCCGAAGGACGGCAGGTGTTTCCCGAGCTGACGGTGCGGCAGAACCTGCGGCTCGGCGCTTTCGCACGCAAGGGCCTCGATCTCGACGCGGAGATCGACGCGATGTTTGCCCGCTTTCCGCGCCTGAAGGAGCGCATCAATCATCGCGCGGGCCTTTTATCGGGCGGCGAGCAGCAGATGCTCGCGGTCGCGCGTGGGCTCCTGACCGCGCCCAAGGTCTTCATGCTTGACGAGCCGTCGCTTGGACTGGCGCCCCTTGTCGTCGACGAGCTGTTCGCGTCGTTCGAGCAGCTTCGCGTCGAGGGGATGACCTTGATCGTGGTCGACCAGATGGCTGGGCAAGCCCTTGCGCTTGCCGACAGGGCCTATCTGCTCGAGACCGGCGCCATCCTGAAGAGCGGCGCGGCCGAAATCATCGCGGAAGATCCCTCGCTTGAAGCCGCCTATCTCGGCGGAGAGGCTCACGGGAGTAGTGTGCCGCGAACCGCAGTGCTCGCGTCCTGACGCCATGGTTGCGCAGCGGGAGATCGGTGTGATGCGGCCAGGCAATACGTTTCGCGACCTGCCCGGCGCGCCCGTGTCTGAACGATTCGACGGCGGTGCCGTGATCGAGGTCGGCGTGCTGGCGCGCCGCGCGCTACGCAGCGGACGGCGCGGCCGCATTGCGGCGGTGTTCGAGCGCAGCCTTTATGCGGTGCTCGACGATTGCTGGATCTGCATCGGTGTCAAAGACCTCGGCTCCGGCCCGCTGCATCTTCTGTGCACCGGGATCGAACCGCGGCTGCTCGTTCCCGGACAAGAGGTTGCGATCGTCGACACGATGCTGCTCGTCGACGGTATGCGGTTTGCCGGTTTCGAGACGGCCTCCGTATGGGCGCCGCCGCCGTCGCCGGAATGGACGCTCGACAGTTTGCGGGCAGGCCTTGCGATGGTCGATCGGGTCTGGCTTCGCTTGCCGGTCGAGCAGGGGCTGGCCGCGTCGGGTGGCGTGCAGCCTCCCGCAAGGCCGTCTCGGGTGCTCGCTGCCGCGGCGCCGGGGCTCGCCGCGCTTAGGCGATTGATCGAGGCCGGGCTTCGCGGAGAGCGATGTGTACCGCGCGACTACCCGGAGATCGTCGAATTGATCGGCCTTGGTCCCGGGCTCACGCCATCCGGCGACGACCTGATCGGCGGTGCGCTGGTCGCGCTCGCCGGCCTCGGCCGTCTCGCGACGCGCGATGCGCTGTGGAAGACCTGTCGCGCGCATCTCGGTCGGACCAATGAGATCAGTGCTGCCCACCTGCACAGCGCCGTGCTCGGCTTCGCGGCGGCGGCGCTCCATGAGGCCATCGACGCGACGATTGGCGGACGGGTGGATCGTATCAAGTCCGCGGTCGCGGCGCTGTCGCGGATCGGGCAAAGCTCGGGACTGGATGCGTTTGCAGGTGCGCTGATGGTGTTGCGCGCGATCGAGTGCCGGCTGCTCAACGACAGCGCGCTGCATCATGCCGGCCTCGCCGGCAACGGCCCGCCGACGCGATCAATCGCAGGGGCCTAAACGATCATGCGACGCAGCGGGAATTCGGACGACAGGTTGCGCGTGTTTGACAAAGTAAAAACTTTCTTACTAAGATCGATGCATCGGATCTCGGGAGGCCGCGAGTGGTGACCAAGCAGGAAGATACGCCGAGCGGGCGTCTGTTGATGAGCAAGCCGAGCGTGGTGAATGTCGGGCTGGCAGGCTTTGTGAAGGACTTGCGGGATTGCGATATCGAGGTCGTGCAGGTCGATTGGACGCCGCCTGCCGACGGCGATCCCGAAATGGCGGCACTGCTCGCCAAGCTCGGTACGTGAGAGGGCGGCCATGAAGCTGATCGAAGACGCCAACAAGCAGGCGCTGGCACGCATCCTCGAGGGTGAGCCCCGGCTGATCGATATCGTTCCGGCGCGCGACGTGCTGGAACGGTTGAAGGAACGCATGATCCTTCATGCCGGGCCGCCGATCACCTGGGACCGAATGTGCGGTCCGATGCGTGGCGCGGTAGCCGGCGCCATCGTGTTCGAAGGCTGGGCTCCGGATCTTGAAGCCGCCTTCGAACTCGCGGCCGGCGGCGGCGTCGCATTCCACCCCAACCATCATTTCGGCGCGGTCGGTCCGATGACCGGCATGACCACGGTCTCCATGCCGGTGTTCGTCGTCGAAAACGCCAAATACGGCAACCGCGCCTACTGCGCCATCAACGAGGGCCTCGGCAAGGTCATGCGCTTCGGCGGCAACGACGATAGCGTGCTGGCCCGCCTCGCCTGGCTGCGTGACGTATTCGGGCCGGTGCTCGCCAGGGCGATCCGCGCGCATGGCGGGATCGACCTGAAGGCGATCATCGCGCGCGGACTCTCGATGGGCGATGAAATGCACCAGCGCAACCTGGCCTGCTCCAGCGTGTTCCTGCGCGAGATCGGGTCGGCGCTGGCGCGCACCTCGAACGACAACGAAGTTCTCGCAAGCTGCATTGGCTTCATCGCGCAGAACGACCAGTTCTTTCTCAACATCGCGATGGCGATGGGCAAGGCGCTGACCGATCCCGCCAAGGGCATTCGCGGTTCGACGGTGGTAACCGCGATGTGCCGCAATGGAACCGATTTCGGGGTCCGCGTCAGCGGATTGGGCGATCGCTGGTTCACGGCGCCGGTGGAGATGCCGGAAGGGCTCTATTTCCCGGGCTATTCGCGCAAGGATGCCAATCCCGACATGGGTGACTCCGCGATCGTCGAGACAGTCGGGCTTGGTGGCTTCGCGATGGCGGCAGCTCCAGCGGTTGCCGGCTTCATCGGCGCTGGCGCACCGTCGTCGGCGGGCAATTTCACGCGGGCAATGAGCGAAATCACTGTCGGGCAGAATCCGGAATGGACGATTCCCGCGCTCGATTTTGCCGGCGTGCCGACCGGCATCGACGTTCGCCTGGTGGTGGAGACCGGCCTCGCACCGGTCATCAACACCGGCATCGCGCATCGCGAGCCCGGCATCGGCCAGGTCGGCGCCGGCGTGGTGCGGGCGCCGATGGCCTGCTTCCGGCAGGCCGTCCTCGCCATTGCGGAAGATCTGGGGGTGTCATGAGCGCGTATGTCCTGAACGAAATTCGCAAGGGCTTCTATCTCGACTCGGTGGCGTTGATGCGGTTGTCGCGCGAGGTCGCGTCGGCGGCGGGCGTCGTCGAAGCCGCGCTGATGATGGGCACGCCGTCCAACCAGGCGATCTTGCGCAACGCCGGATTGCTCGATGGCGAGGTGATCGCGCAGGGCAATGATCTGATCCTCGCGATCAAGGCCGAGAGCGAAGCGGCGGCACGCGCCGCGCTTGCCGAAGCGCAAAAGGCGCTCGACCGCCCCAAGACGAGCAGCAGCGGCGAAGCGGCGTGGCGGCCGCGCAGCATTGCCGCGGCCGTCAAGGCGGCGCCCGCCGCCAGCCTCGCCCTGATCTCCGTTCCCGGCGAGTTCGCCGCGGCGGAAGCGCGCAAGGCGCTGAACCGCGGACTTCATGTCCTGATGTTCAGCGACAATGTCTCGATCGCGGATGAATTGTCGCTGAAGCAGCAGGCGCGCGAAGCGGGCCTCTTGATGATGGGACCGGACTGCGGCACGGCGGTCATCGGCGGCGCGCCGCTCGCCTTCGCCAACCGGCTGAAGCGCGGCAGGATCGGGATCATCGGCGCATCCGGGACCGGGACGCAGGAGGTGTCGTGCCTGCTGTCCGAGGCGGGCGAAGGCATTTCCCACGCCATCGGCGTGGGCGGACGGGATTTGAAGAAGGAGATCGGCGGCATCACGACATTGATGGCGATCGACGCCCTTGATGCCGATCCCGAGACCGATCGCGTCGTGCTCATCTCCAAGCCGCCGCACCCGGACGTCGCCCGGGCCGTGCTCGGCCGGATCGGAAGCAGCTCGAAGCCCTACACAGTGTGCTTCATCGGCGCCGCCTCGGCGGATCTGCCGCCAAATGCACGCTTTGCCGGTACGTTGAGGGAAGCGGCCGAGAAAACCCTCGGCAACGGCCGGAGCATTGGCGGCAAGTTCGACGCTGCCGCCGTCGCTGCGCGTTTGCCGCAGCGACGCAAGGCGGCGCAGCGCATCGAGGGGCTGTTCGCCGGCGGCACGCTCTGTGCCGAGGCGCAGGTGATCCTTGCCGCGGGCGGCCGCAAGGTGGCATCGAATGCCGCCATTCCCGGCGTCCCGCATTTCGGGGAGCCGGAGGCGCAGGGGAGGGACCGCATCGTCGACCTCGGCGCCGACGAATATACCCAAGGCCGGCCGCATCCGATGATCGATCCCTCGGTGCGCGACGATGCGTTGCGGGCGGCGCTCGCCGATCCGGCGGTTGCCGTCATCCTGCTCGATCTCGTGATCGGATACGGCGCACACGACAACCCGGCAGCGCATCTTGCGGCTGTCATGGCGGGCCGCGCGGATGACGCGCCGGTTCTGGTTGCGTCGGTGACCGGGACCGAACTCGATCGCCAGGTGCGTTCGGCGCAGATCAGGCTGCTCGAAGACGCCGGCATCGTGGTGGCGCCGTCGAATGCCCAGGCCTGTGATCTCGCTCTCGCTCTTTCCGTCAACGACGTCAGGATGCCGTGCTATGCGAACACTCAATGAGGTCCCGCGCCGTCTCGTGATCGCGATCGGCGGCAATGCCGTCCACCCCGAAGACATCAGCGGTACCTCGGACGAGCAGAAGGCCGTCGCCCAGCAAACGGCCGAGGCGCTGCTGCCGCTGGCCGAGCTCGACAACGAGCTGGTGATCACCCACGGCAACGGACCGGTGGTGGGCAAGATCATGATGCGCCAGATGCTGACGATGAGCCGGATTCCGCCGATGTCAATGGACATCTGCGTCGCGCACAGCCAGGGCGGCATCGGCTATCTTCTGATGCAGGCGATCGAGAACGTCTTGCGCGCGCATGGCAACGGCCGGCACGTCGCCAGCCTGCTGACCCAGGTCGAGGTCGACGCCAACGATCCCGCCTTCGCCAATCCGACCAAGTTCGTCGGACCGTTTTTCACCGAGCAGGAAGCCCAGCGCATCAGCGCCGAGTTGAACTGGAAAATGCGCGAGGACTCCGGACGTGGCTGGCGCCATGTCGTGCCGTCTCCGAAACCGAAACATGTCTGCGACATTTCTCTGGTCGACGCATTGGTCAAACGCGGCACCATCGTCATCGCAGGCGGCGGCGGCGGTATGCCCGTGATCCGCGACGAACGGGGCGTGCGCACCGGCGTGCCGGCAGTGATCGACAAGGACCTGACCTCGGCCCATATCGCCAACGTGCTTGGCATCGAGGAACTGCTGATCCTGACCGCGGTGCCCCGCGTCGCGATCAATTTCGGCAAGCCCGACAAGCGGGAGCTGGATCAGGTCAGCCTGGCGCAGATCAAGGCGTATCACCGCGAGGGCCATTTTCCGCCGGGAAGCATGGGGCCCAAGGTCGATGCCGCCATCCGCTTTCTCGAGGGTGGTGGAAAGCGCGCGATCATCAGCCATCTCAATTGCGCAATGGCCGCGCTGACCGGCGAGACCGGGACGCACATTGTTCCCTAGCGCTCGTCAAATGCGATGGCGGCGCCATTGATGATGGCCGCCGGGATCCGCCCGGCGGGAACCGATGTCGGTCGGCCGCGAGCACAGGCCCGGCTCCATGCCGTTCCGCTCGGGCTGCCTGCGCGCTTATTTCAGCCGCAACGTTGCCGACCACTTCGCCGGGCGACAGGTCGACGCCATGCAACGCGCGAATGGCGCCGAACTCCTTGCCGATGCCCTTCACCTCCAGGACTGCTAGCCCGGCGTCGTGAGGGGTCACCATGGCTGGCTTCGCTCAGGCATGCTGGCCATCTCCGGCTCAGAAGTGCACCAGCGTGCGCAGACCGAGAATCCAGGCGTTGTCGGTCTTCACGCCGGCGGCGTTGTACCCGCGCCCGCCAGGATGCAGCACATACTGGGCGTCGAATTTCAGATTCATCCAGCCCGTCGCCTGCCACCCGTACCAGGCTTCGATCGGAACCTCGTTTCCTCCGGCATTGGGCGTGAGCGCAGCCGTATTCACATGGGTCGTGCCGACCGCAAAGCCGACTTCGTCCTCCGGGCGCGAGGCGAACGTTCCGGTGTGTCTGAAGCCGAAGGCGATCTGGTAATCCTGGTACGACGTGCGGTGGTCGGCGACGGTCGTATTGAGGAAGGTGTACCAGCCCTGCGCCTTGGGCCCTTCAACCGTCAGCCGCTGCAGGATCGATTCATAGACGCCATAGCGGCCGCGCGAATCTCCGAGATTCTGGTCCGAGACACCGCCGCTGCCCGGCGAGATCGCAATGATCCCCGGCAGACCGCCATCGATGGTCGATGCGCTGTCATACCAGCCGCCGAACCTCCAGGTCCCGTTCAACGGACCGCTCGGCGCCCAGACCACCTCGACCGGCACCAGCACGCCTGAGGCCGGGCTCGAGCCAGGGACACCGGGCAAGAAGTAAGTCGCGGAGTCCGACGTTGTCAGGTAGTTCGGGTTGGCGTCGTAGACGCCGACCGAGAGCTGCCATTCCTTGGCAAAGTTGTAGTGCACCACACCGGCCCATTGGCTCACCGGCCAGTTGTAGATGTAGCCGCCTTGAATGTTGCCGGGCTGGCCGCCGCAGAAGGTCAGGTTGACGAACTCGCAGAGACCAAAGAAGAAGTCGGACCCGACCGGAAGACGGCCGCCCTTGAGTTCAAGGTGGTCATCGAACAGCTTCTGCGAATAATAGAGTTCTGTCAGGCGGAGAATACTGCCGCGGCCGAACACTTCGTTGGTCAGTTGCAGAGCCGGAATTCCCGCCTCGTCATTCAGGTTGCGGCCGAAGCGGTCGACCAGCGTGAGGCCTACCGTGCCGCCCTGGATGCCGGCAAGCTTCGCCATGTCGAACTTGGCTTGAAAGAACAGCTGTCCGGCTTGGGTCGCGGTGTTCCTGTTGCCGCCCGACAAATTGCCGACAGCTTCGTCGCCCAGCGTCAGGGCCAGAGAGATGCCCTGTTCCTTCAATTTCGTCCTGCCGAGATCGCCGAACAGATACGGTCTTGTCCAGAAATCATCGGTCTCGGTGTAAGGCACCGGCGGAGCCTTCGTCATGAGATCGGCCGAATGCGCGCCGCCGCCGCTGAACAGAGATAACAACGCGATCCCCACGCCGCACGCCCGCGCGGTGTTTACAGACCTAAGTGACATTTTCTGCACTCCCAGCGTCCCCGGCTTTGTCTATTTTTGTGCCACGTTCCCGCCCAAAGCCCTTCAGCGGGGAACGCGATAGTTTCAGTTCATCGATCTATCAATCAGAGATAGAATGTGCGCACGCAAAGCCCTTCGAGACGGTCGCGAGGGTCAACCTGCGGCTCACTGGGCAGGCTTGCTGCGCCAAATTGGATACGAGCGCCGCGAGCTTGATCGATCTTGCGCCTCGAACTCCTTCCCCTCGTTCCTTTACTCAAGCCGCCGCGACCATATTCCCGGTCCGGATTCTTCCTTTTCGAGTTGTCATGCCTGATCGCCCGTCGTCGGCAACGCAGCCCCGCTATGTGAAGCCGCGCCTTGCAGAATTGTGCCTTCCTTCGATCTTGGTGCAGTGCGGGCGAGGCCTGCGAGCGCGGCCTTGCGCCGTCGACGGGCCTGCAATTGCTGATCCGCCAGCACACCGATCAGGATCACGGTCCCCATCACCGCGAAGTTCAGCGAATTGGGAATGCCGAGGATGTTCACAAGGTTCTGCAGCACCTGCAGCAACGCCGTCCCCAGCACGATGCCGAGAATGGAGCCCTCGCCGCCGCGCAGGCTGCAGCCGCCGAGAACGGCCGCCGCGATCGCATAGAGTTCGTAGAAGTTGCCGAAGGAACTCGGAGAGACCGAGTTGGTGTAGAACACGAACATCACGGTCGAGACGCCGGCGAGCCCGCCGCTGATGACATAGGCGGTCGCGATCACGAGGTTGGTTTTGATGCCGGAGAAGCGCGCCGCTTCCTCGTTCTTGCCCACGGCATAAAGCCAGCGCCCGTAGACCGAGCGGTGCAACAGCACGCCGAGGATCAGCGCAAGGATGATCAGGAAGATGAAGGTGTTCGGGATGCCCGCAATATTCCCGGAGGCGATGCTGCTCAACGTGCTCGCCTCATCACCGTAGCCGAAGCCGCGCGTCGAATCGCTGGTGTAGTAGCGCGCGGCGCCGCGATAGATCAGCAGCCCGCACAGCGTCACGATGAAGGGCTGCATCTTCAGCCGCGTGATCAGGAAGCCCTGGATGCCGCCCAGCGCAAGCCCGCCCATCAGGACCAGCAGCAGCGCCAAAGGCCAGGGCACGTGATACGTCGTCAGCAAGTCGATGAAGATGACGCCAAGCAGCGCGAACATCGACCCGAGCGAAAGATCAATTCCTCCGGTGATGATGACGAGGCCTTCACCCAGCGCGAACACACCGAACAGGCCGATCAGATTGGCCATGTTCAGCAGATTCACGAACGACAGGAAGGCCGGATTGATCGCACCCGTGATGGCGGAGATCACCGCCAGCAGCAAAAACAGGCCGAGTTCCTTCTTCATCATGGCGCAGCGGCCTCCATGGTTTCGAGCGCTTGGCCGACCGCCAGTCTCAACACGTTGTATTCGCTGAACTGGTCGCGCTCGAGCACGCCGCTGACACTGCCCTCATGCATCACCGCCACCCGGTCGGAGACGCCGATCACTTCCTCCATGTCCGAGGAGATCATCACGATCGCGACGCCCTGGTCGGCGAGGCTGCGCATCAGCGCGTAGATCTCGCTCTTGGCGCCGACATCGATGCCGCGGGTCGGCTCGTCGAAGAACATCACGCGCGGCTGCATGGAGAGCCACTTGCCCAGCACCACCTTTTGCTGGTTGCCGCCGGAGAGCGTCACGGCCTCGATGTCGATGTTGGGCGCCTTGATCGACAGCCGCCTGGTCTGGTCTTTGGCGATTCTGCGCTCGGCCGCGCCGTTGACCAGCCACATCCGCGCATGATCCAGCAGGCTCGCGAGCGTCACGTTCTCCCTGATCGGCAGTTCCAGCACCAGGCCGGATTTCTTGCGGTCCTCCGGCACCAGGTAGATTCCTTGCCTGATCGCGTCACGCGGCGAGGCGATGCCGACCGGGGCGTTGTCGATCCTGATCTCGCCGCCCAGCAACTGATCGACGCCGAACACCGCGCGAGCAAGCGAGGTGCGGCCGGCGCCGACGAGCCCGGCGAGGCCGAGGATCTCGCCGCGCCGCACCGACAGATTGATCTGCCGGTCGGGAAAGGCAGTGGTCACGACGCCGGCGATGTCGCAGCCGCCGGGCTGCGGCGCGCATGCCGGCGGCGTATACAGCGCCTTCAGATCGCGGCCGATCATCAGCCGGATCATGGCGGCATGGCTGAGCTCGTCGCGCACCAGCTCCCCCACGGTGCGTCCGTCGCGCAGCACCACGACGCGATCGGCGCAGCTCATGACCTCGCCGAGCCGGTGAGAGATGTAGATCACCGAGATGCCGTGCGTCTTCAGGTCGGCGATCACCTCCAGCAGCCGCTCCGTCTCCGAAATCGTCAGGCTGGAGGTCGGTTCGTCCATGATGATGACGCGGGCGTCGATCGAGAGCGCCTTGGCGATCTCCACCATCTGGCGCTCCGCGATCGACAAATTCTCGACCAGCGTGCCCGGCGTGAAATCGGCGCCCAGACGTTCCAGCAGCGGCATCACGCGGGCATGCATCTGCGCATTGTCCACCAGCTTCAGCGGGCCGCCGGCCAGCTTCTCGCGCCCGATGAAGACGTTGGCGGCGACGTCGAGATTCTCGAACAGGTTCAGCTCCTGGTGCACGAAGGCGATGCCGCATCGCGTCGCCTCGGTCACCGTCATCCGGGCGTGCTCGGTGCTGCCGATGCGGATCACGCCGGTGCTCGGCGCGATCACGCCGGCCAGCACGCGCATCAGCGTCGATTTGCCGGCGCCGTTTTCGCCGATCAGGCCCAGGACCTCGCCGCGATTGACGCGCAAATTGACGTCGTCGAGCGCCCTGACGCCGGGATAGGTCTTGCTGATTCCGCGGAGCTCCAGCAGCGTTTCCGCCATTCGGCATGTCCTCCTGCACAACGCCCGGCGGCTTGTGGTGGCCGGGCGTTGAAGCCGACTGACGTTACTTCTTCAGCAGTTCCTTCAGATGTGCGGCGAACTCCGCGACGTTGGTTTTGCTGATCACCTTGGTCGGCACGATCAGCTTGCTGTCCTTCGGAATCCAGGACTTGTCGCCGTTCAGCGTCTTGATGATGTTGCTGGCGGAGAGATAGCCGAACTCGTAGGGCTGCTGCACGACCGTGGACTCGATCGTCCCGTCGGAAATGCCGCGCAGCGTCCGCTGATCCTCGTCGAAGCCGACGATCTTCACCTTGCCGGCCTTGCCTGCGGCCTTCACCGCGTCATAGATCAGCGGCGTCTCGTAGCTCCACAGGCCGGACAGCAGCGCGATGTCGGGATATTTGACGAGCACGTTCTCCATGTTCGCCTTGGCCTTGGCGAAGTCCACCTGATCGGTGAACACGTCGACCAGCTCGACCTTGGTGCCGGCGATCGCTTCCTTGATGCCCTGCACCCGCTCGCGGGCGTTGTCGGCGTCCATCGTTCCGACGAACAGGGCGATCTTGCCGCCGTTCGGCAGCGCCTTCTTGATCTCTTCGCCGGCCTGCCGCCCTGCCGCGACGTTGTCGGTGCCGATATAGGCGAGGCGATTGCTCTGCGGCGCGTCGCTGTCCGTGGTGATCAGCACGGTCTTGGCCGCAACCTTGTTGAGTTCTTCGGTTGCGTGCGGTGCATCGTCGACCGAGATCGAGATACCGGCGACGCCGCGCACCAGCAGGTCATCCAGTTCGCGCCGCTGGCCGGCCGCCGTCCCTTCATTGGTGACGATCAATTCGATATTGTAGTCCGGGTGCTCCTTCTGCGCCTTCTTAAGCCCACGGCCCGCGATGGTCCAGAAGTCGGCCGCGACATTGGTCACCAGCGCGATGGTCTTTTTCTGCTGTGCCTGTGCTACCCCCGTCGCCATCGCGAGCGCGGCAGCGCCCGCCAAGAGCGGCACGATCAATTCTCTCGTTGAGACCTTCATATGCACCTCCCTGTCGACGCCCCCGGTGAGGGGATTTCACGTCCGGCGCTTTTCACGCCTTATTTTATTCACGTAACTAATAAATTAGCGCGACAAATTGTCCAGTCAAGGATGTTTATGCGTGCGCGTTCAAGCGGTAATAGTATGAAGGTGATATATTTCAGCCTCTATCAGCGCTTTTTGGCCCATATCTGAGTAGCTCGCGTTGAATAACTTCATTAAGAGAATTAAAAAAGCCAATATGAACGAACAGTCCGAGCCGTTGAGACGTGCTTCGAGCCTGGCCCGCGGATCGAACCCCGGCCGTCTCGTCGAGGTCTTGCGACGCCAGGGGCCGTTGCCGCGGGTCGAACTCGCACGCAGCACGGGCCTGAGCTTCCCGGCCATTTCGGCCATCACGTCGAAGCTGATGGCGGAAGACCTGCTGTGCGAAGCCGAGACAGATACGGCGACGCCGTGGTCCGACGATGCGGACGAAGAGGATGCGGATGGCGGCCGTCGCCGCGGCCGGCCGGCAGTCCTGCTGACCCTGAATCCCGAGTTTGGCCGCATCATCGCAGTCTCGCTGCGTATGAATCTGGTCGAGACACTGATCGCCGATTTCAGCGGCTCCGCCCTGGCGCAATCGCGACTTGAACTCGCGACGCGCGCACTCGATGCAGGCGCATTATGCGATCTCGTGATCGCACAGATCGACACCATGCTTGAGGCGACCGTCACGCCGCGACATCGGTTGCTCGGAATCGGGATAGCGCTGCAGGGCATCGTCGACGGCGACACCGGCCGGCATCTGTGGAGCCCGGCGTTGTCGATCACCGACGTCGATCTTGCCAAGCCGATCCGCCAGGCGTTCGGTGTCGAGGTCGTGATGGCGAACGACGCGGTCGCGGTCGCGCTGTCCCTCGCAGCCGCCGAACCGGCACTGGCGCAGGGCCTCACGGCCACGATCATGGTGGGCCACGGCGTCGGCATGGGCATCATTGTCGACGGTGAAGCGCGCTGGGGTGCCGGCGCGGGCAGCGAGATCGGTCATGTCAAGTTGGGGCTGAACGGCCCGCAATGCCGCTGCGGTCAGCGCGGCTGCATCGAGGCCCACCTTGCGGACTATGCGCTTTACCGCGATGCCCGCACCTTTCTCGACCTGCCGCCGGCGGCGTCGCAGCAACCGTCCGAGGCGCAGATGGCTCTGTTGCACGATCGGGCACGGAGCGGCGATTCCCGTCTCGAGCACTTGTTCCAGCAGGCGGGCCACGCGCTTGCCGAGGCGGTCGCCACGACGATATCGGTGCTGCGCCCGCATCATGTCATCCTCGCAGGTCCCGGCCTGCAGGCATTTGACATGATGCGCAGTGCCTATGAGGAGCGGCTCGACCAGGCGGTGCTGCCGTGGCTGCTCAAGTCCACGGCGATATATGTGCGTCCAAGCGAGTCGGCGACCATCGTCGACGGCATGGTGCGGCGGACGCTGCGGGTCGTGGACCGCAGCCTCATGGAGACGACCGAGTGAACCTCGGGATCTGTGGCCCTTTTGCTTGAGTCGCAGCAACGCAACCGACGCCTTCAGGCGCCAAAATCGAGAGGATGCCAATGCAGGGCGCCATCTATCCAAGTCTCAAGGACCGGACCGTACTGGTCACCGGTGGCGGTTCCGGCATCGGCGAGGCGATCGTCCGCCAGTTCATCGGCCAGGGCGCGCGGGTCGGCTTCATCGATATCGACCTGACGGCCTCGGAGCAGCTACTGTCCGATCTCGGGGCACAAGCCCGCGTGCACTTCGAACATGCCGATCTGCGCGACATCGGCGCGCTGCGGCGCGCAGTCGCCGGCATCCGCGAGACGCTCGGGCCGGTCACCATCCTGGTCAACAATGCGGCCCGCGACGACCGTCACGCGATCGAGGACGTCACACCGGAATTCTGGGACGAGCGGATCGCCGTCAACCTGAAGCACCAGTTCTTCAGCGCCCAGGCGGTCGCGCCGGACATGAAGCAGGCAGGCGGCGGTTCGATCGTCAACATCGGCTCGGTGAGCTGGGTGATCGGCCAGGGCAACATGCCGTGCTACACGACGGCCAAATCAGCCGTTCAGGGCCTCACCCGGGCGCTGGCCCGCGATCTCGGGCCGCACAACATACGGGTCAATTCCATCCTGCCCGGATGGATCATGACCCGGCGGCAGCAGGATCTGTGGTTGACGCCTGAAGGCGTGGCCGAGCTGATGCAGCGCCAATGCCTCAAGCGCAAACTCCTGCCTGATGACATCGCCCGCGTCGTGCTGTTCTTCGCCGCCGATGACAGCGGCGCCTGCACCAACCAGAGCCATATCGTCGATGGTGGCTGGGTCTAGCGCTTCAGGTAATCCGGCAGGGTAAACCCGTCATAGAACCGGTCGGACAGGATCGCGGTCTTGAACGTCTGTGATTTGTAGCCGGCGACGATGTCTTGCGCCCACGGCGAGCCCGCATTGGCCTGCTTCACCGCGACCACATTGATATAGGGCGTCGTCATCTTCTCCAGGGCGAATGCGTTGGTCAGCTTCAGGCCGCTGTAGATCGCGAAGTTGCCCTGGATGGCGGCGAAATCAACGTCGTCGAGCGCGCGCGGCGCCTGTGCTGCTTCCAGCGGCACGATCTTGATGCCACCGGGGTTCTTGATCACGTCGAGTTCGCTGACATCGACCGGCTTGGAGTCGCGAATCTCGACGAGGCCAAGATCGCGCAGGATCCAGAGCGCGCGCTGCAGATTGACGGGATCATTGGGCACGGCCACGGTCGAGCCGGGCTTGATCGGGGAGCCGACCGGGTGCTTCTTCGAGTAAAGCCCCATCGGGGGCGTCGGGACGTGGACGATGCCGACGAGGTCGGTCTGCTGCCGCTCGTTGTACGAGTTCAGGAAGATCGTGTGCTGCATGACATTGGCGTCAATCTCGCCCTTGAACACCGCGTTGTTGGCTTCCAGCCCGGTCGAGAACTCGACATAGCGGATACTGTAGCCCTTCTTCTCGAGTTCCGGCGCGACGCCAACCTTGAATTCGTCGATATAGGGGCCCGGTACGAAGCCGACTTTCAGATCGGATTTGGCTGATGTCTCCGCATGCAGCGCGGCGCCGGTAAGAGCACCGAGAATGAGCAGGGTCGAAAGGAACAGGACGCGCGCAGTGGTCATTAACTCTTAAATCCTTAGGCTGTGAGCAAACAGCGATCCGGCCGACGCGAGGTCGGCGGTTTCGAGCACATCAGGCGATCGCCTTGATCGATCCGGAAAACACGCTTTGCGGCCGGCTCAGTCCGTAATGGTCGCGCAGCGTCGTGCCGCTGTACTCGTCGCGGAACAGGCCGCGCTTGCGCAGGATCGGCACGACCTGCTCGGCGAAGATATCGAACCCGCCAGATAGCCAGGGCGGCATCACGTTGAAGCCGTCGGCCGCGCCATTCTCGAACCAGGTCTGGATGTTGTCGGCGATTTTCTCCGGCGGGCCCGCGATCACCCAGTGGCCGCGCGCCCCGGCGAGACGCTGCACGAGCTGGCGGATAGTCGGTTGCTCGCGATCGACGATGTCGACCACGAGCTTGAAACGGCTGGCGACCCCGCGGGCGCTGCCGGTGTCGATCAGGTGGCGCGGGAAGGGACCGTCGAGGTCGAAGCCGGAGAGGTCGAGCCCGATCATCTGGCGAAGCTGGGTCAACGAGTATTCCGGCTGGATCAACTCGTTGAACTCGTCCTGCAACCGGTCGGCTTCGGCCTGCGTGCTGGCGATGAACGGGCTGATGCCCGGCAGGACCTTGACCTGATCGGGGCTGCGATCGAAGCCGCGTGCCTGCCGCTTGATGTCTGCGTAAAACTCCTGGGCGCTCGCCAGCGTCTGATGCGCGGTGAAGATCGCTTCGGCAAAGCGCGCGGCAAAGGCGCGTCCGTCATCGGACGAGCCCGCCTGGACATAGACCGGCCGTCCCTGCGGCGTCCGCGAGATGTTGAGCGGGCCGCGCACCCGAAAGTGCTTTCCGACATGATCGATCGGATGGATCTTTCCCGTATCGGCGAAAATGCCGGATGCGGGATCGTTCACCACCGCGTCGTCTTCCCAGCTGTCCCACAGCCGCGTGATGACATCGAGGTATTCCCGCGCCCGCTCGTAGCGTTCGTGGTGAGGCGGATGCTCGGGCAAGCCAAAGTTCTGCGCCGCCTGCGCCGTGCTGGTCGTGACGATGTTCCAGCCCGCCCGGCCGCCGCTGAGGTGATCGAGCGATGCGAACAGGCGGGCCAGGTTGTAGGGCTCGGTATAGGTCGTCGACGCGGTCGCGATCAGGCCGATCCGTTTCGTGGCGACGGCGATTGCGGCCAGCCAGGTGATCGGCTCGAACCGGAAGCGTTGTGCGTAGCGAACATTGTCGGCGAGCGCGGGGCCGTCGGCGAAAAAGATCGCGTCGAACTTCTGGGCCTCGGCGCGCTGCGCCAGCTCCTGATAGTAGGTAACGTCAAGGATGCGATCTGCCGCAGAGCCGTTGTAGCGCCATGCCGCCTCGTGATGGCCGCCGGGATAGATAAAGAGGTTGAGGGAAAGCTGCCGTTTGCTCATCTCGGATCTCGTGAGTTCTGCTGATCGTTATTGGTGGGACGGCGCCTTGTCCGCAAATGCGAAGCGCAGGTACCGCTCCAGCTTCAAACCTTCGGGCACACGTTTTTCTTCGACAAGGCGCGCGAAGGTGCGTCGCACCAGGTCGCGCTCATGAGGGGTGAACGCTTCGAGGAAATTGCCGAATGCGCTCGCCTCCGACCATTGCAGCAGCGATGCGGCATCGTCGTGGATATCGATCAGCGCGCGCAGCTCGCTGCGGTAGCCGACGAAGCCGTGTGCCGCGAACAGCGATTTGAGCTCCTCGTCGGTCGATCCGAGTACCGGGTTGGAGTCCTGGCGATCGCCGGCGAGACCCGCCTCGACGATGGCGCGACGAAGCAGCAGGCGCGACTGGTGCGGCCTGGACGGATCCTGCACATTCAATCCGAGGCGGCCGCCGGGCTTGAGCACGCGCCGGATCTCCCGCAGCGCGCGATCCTTGTCGGAGATCCAATGGAAGACGCTGTTGAGATAGACCGCGTCGAACTGCGCGTCGTCGAAGCGCAACAGATCTTCGGCGCGCCCGGTGGCGAACTGGAGGTTATCCCCCTGTCGAAGGCGCGCAATTTCGATGCGGCCGGCAAGTGGGTCGATACCGATCACGCGGCCGTCCGGGCCGACCAGCCCGGCCACGAATTCCGCAAGCCGGCCGGTTCCCGTCCCGATGTCGAGCACGTGCTCGCCGGACTTGATGGCGAGCGGCCCGATCAGGAACTTGCCGTGGCGAAATTGAACAAGTCCTGCTTCATCATAGGAGCGGGCGAGCTCCGGAGTATCGTGTTCAAGGCTGATGTCGCCAGCAGTTCGCGGCATTTCGAGAGACCCATCGTTGCTCGGCGCGCGTCGACGGCAGGCGCGTGCGTTACGGCAGACTCTATGTCGACGGCGATGAAATGAATTTGCGTTGTTGCACGGCAAGCGAGCATGAACGTGACGAGTTCGTCGTTCACCGGAGATGAGTGCGATCGCGTCGATCCGGGCGAGGCCTGATTTGGGAAGTTTTCCCAATCGATCGCACCGATCCCACTCGTCGCGATGCACATGAGATGATCGGTCAGGCGGCGATCATCGCAAATATTTCAATGCCCGCGTTGTCCACGACGCGAACATTGCCTGCTATCGAAAACAAAGCTGGTTTCGTTTCATTGACTGAATGTCGATCGCTTTTACGATTTGCAACGTCAAAGCGAGGTGGTCATTCATGCCGCAATCCGATCCTGACAGCGTCGCCCGCGAGGCCCTCCGGCTGATCGGGGCCGACCCGCAGAACTGGGTGCCTGATCGCGACGGGATCGATCACAACGTCGTCGTGGTCGGCGGTGGCCAGTCCGGCGCGGCCTTCGCGTTTGCGTTTCGGCGCGCCGGGATCGGCGAGGTTTCGGTGATCGATGCCGCCGCCGACGCCAGCAAGGCCGGCGTGTGGCTCACGAGCGCGCGAATGCACAAGCTTCGCACCCCGAAGACGCTTCCAGGTCCGGAACTCGGTCTGCCCGGTCTCGGTTTCCAGGCATGGTATGAAGCGCGCCATGGCACGGCGGCCTTTGACGCGCTCGATCGGATTCCGCGGCTCGACTGGGCGACCTATCTCGACTGGTATCGCCGCGTGACTGGCGTCGGCATTCGTTACGGTACGCGGCTGCTCCGCATCGAGCCTGCAGCCGATCATCTGCGGGTACATCTGGAGCGGAGCGGGGTCACGACCATCGAGACCACGCGCAAGCTGGTGCTCGCAACCGGTTTTGCGGGTAGCGGGGGCGCTTATGTCCCTGACGTGCTGCGGGCCCTGCCGAAGCGATTCCATGCGCATACTTCGGAGAAGATCGATTTCAGGACGCTGCGTGGTCTCTCCGTTGCGGTGCTCGGGAGTGCTGCGTCGGCGTTCGATGCGGCGGCCGCGGCCCTTGAGGCCGGAGCGCGCGACGTTCATCTGTTTGCGCGCCGGGAGAGCTTGGCCGCGTTGCCGGTCATTCGGATCCGCGGCTACCCGGGAGCCTATGACAATTATGGCAGCCTGCCCGACGCGGTGCGCTGGCATCAGGCGAGCCGATTCAGGCAGGCTGGATCGACCCCGCCGCCGGATGCGATCTCGCGCGCGGTCGCCTTTCCCAATTTTCATCTGCATCTGGGCGCGCCGTGGACCTCGGCACAATTGAAAGGGGTACGGCCGGTCGCCATCACTCCGCAGGGCGAGATCGCGTTCGATTTCGCGATTGCGGGGACCGGGTATTCCGTCGATTTGGGCGCGCAGTCAGAGCTCGGCGATTTCGCCGACGAAATCCTGCTGTGGCGAGATCGCTTCGTGCCGCCTGACGGCGAAAAGGACGATAGCTTGGCAGCCTATCCCTATCTCGGGTCCGGGCACGAGTATCTGGAGAAAGTTCCGGGCCGCGCGCCGTATCTGAAGGACATTCACGTCTTCAACCCTGCAGCATTTGTCAGCTTCGGCTTGCCGATCGGCGACGTTCCAAGCTTCAAGCGCGACATTCCGGGGATCACGGCCAGGATCAGCCGCGATCTGTTCCTGGCCGACCTCGCATCTCACGAGGCGCGCATCAACGGAGAGATCGCGGAGGATTTCACCGCCGAGCTCTATGCGCCGGCTGTCTGGCGGCCGCCGCAGCCCGCCGCGGCGGAATAGCGAGGATCACGACCCATCATTCATCTCCGCCGTCGTTTCCGCGACCGGCGCATGGCGGAGCCTTGTCCAGGGGATCGCGGCAACGAGACCAACATCATGAGCAACACGACCACCATCGACAACGTCATTCCGCGCGCCGACATCGTCAAGCGCGCTGCCCGGCTTGGTGCCGAGATCAAGAATGTGAAGCTGTCGGGTGACCTTCCCGGCGCGCTCATCCGTGCCATCAACCAGGTGTTGCTCGAGCACAAGGTGATCTTCTTTCGCGACCAGGAGCACCTCGACGACGCCGAGCAGGAGCGCTTCGCGGTCAGGCTCGGCAAACTGGTGCCGCATCCGACCATCGGCCCGAGCAAGGGCACGTCGTCGATCCTCGAGCTGGATTCGGGGCGTGGCGGCGGCCGCGCGGACCAATGGCATACCGACGTCACGTTCGTCGATGCCTATCCGAAAATCTCGGTGCTGCGCGGCGTGGTGATCCCGCCCTATGGCGGTGACACCGTCTGGTCGAACACGGCGGCCGCCTATCTCGATCTGCCGGCACCACTGCGCAAGCTCGCCGACGAGCTCTGGGCGATTCACAGCAATGCCTATGATTACGCGGTGAAGTCTCGCGCCACCGACGCCGACAGAAAGCATTTCGACGAGGTATTCACCGGGACGATCTATGAGACCGAGCATCCGGTCGTGCGCGTTCATCCCGAAACGGGCGAGCACACGCTGGTGCTCGGCAATTTCGTCCAGCGCTTTGTCGGCCTGCCGAAATATGACGGCCAGAAGCTGTTCGATCTGTTCCAGTCTCACATCACGGCTCCCGAGAACACCGTGCGCTGGAGCTGGCGGGCCGGAGACGTCGCGATCTGGGACAATCGCGCGACCCAGCATTACGCCGTCAATGACTACGGCGATCAGCATCGCGTGGTGCGCCGCGCCACCATCGATGGCGAGGTTCCAGTCAGCGTCGACGGCCGCCACAGCGTGACGCGGATCAAATCGCCGAAGCCGCACCCGGCGAAGGCAGCCTGAGCATGTCGCCTATTGGAGCAACACCATGAATGCCATCGTTCGAATTCTGCGCGCGCGGCGAGCCGCTGCGCGCCGGGCGGCGCGATTGCTGCTGGCCGGAGCCTTTGCGTTGGGCCTGATCGCTCCGGCCTTCGCCGAGCCACCGCTCGAGAAGACCGAGATCCGCTATCAAGGCTGGGCCGGGCAGGTGACGTTCACCGAGCTCGCCGAGGACCTCGGCTACCTCGCGCCCCTCAAGCTCAAATGGGTTGGCAACACCATCAGCGGACCGCAGGACATCCAGACCGTCGTCACCGGCGACATCGACGTCGGCGGCGCTTTCTACGGCGCGATCATCAAGTTGATTGCGGCCAAGGCGCCGATCAAGGCGGTGGTCGGCTATTACGGTTCCGACGCGAACACCTATTACGGCTACTATGTGAAGGATGACAGTCCGATCAAGACTGCCCGCGACCTGATCGGCAAGAAGGTCGCGGTCAATACGCTTGGCGCCCATCTGGAGTTCGTGCTGCGAGAGTATCTGGCGCGGAACGGCCTTGGCGCCGGCGAGGCCAAGCAGGTGACATTGGTGGCGGTTCCACCCGTCACCGGCGAGCAGGCGCTGCGGCAAGGGCAGGTCGAGGTGAGCGCGCTCAGCGGCGTGTTGCGCGACAAGGCGCTGGAGCGTGGCGGGATCCGCTCGCTCTTCAACGATACCGATCTGTTCGGACAGTTCACCGGCGGTGCCTATGTGCTGCGGGAGAAGTTCATCAAGGACAATCCGAACACCGCCCGCAAGCTGGTTGACGGGATTTCGCGCGCCATCCAGTGGGCGCAGACGACGCCGCCCGATGAAGTGCGGGCCCGTTTCGACCGGATCATCACGGAACGCAAACGCAACGAGGATGCCTCCTCGATCAAGTACTGGAAGAGCACCGGCGTCGCGTCCAGGGGTGGCGTGATCTCGGATGCCGAGCTGCAGGTCTGGATCGACTGGCTGGTCAAGGACGGCCTGCTCAAGCCGGGCCAGATCAAGGCTTCGGACACCTACACCAACGAGTTCAACTATTTCCGTCCCGGAAAGACGGCGGAGGCGCGATGACGTCGGTCAAGATCAGCTTTGACAAGGTCCGCAAGGAGTTCGTCACCCGAGGCGAGGGAAGCCGGCCGGCGGGCCGCTTCACCGCGCTCGAGGACATTACGTTCGACGTGCGCGCCGGCGAATTCCTCGCCTTGGTCGGTCCAAGCGGTTGCGGCAAGTCGACATTGCTCGATCTGCTCGGCGGGCTTGCGACGCCGACCAGCGGCCGCATCCTGCTCGACGGCCGGCCGATCGTCGGGCCCGGACGCGACCGCGGCGTCGTGTTCCAGCAGTATGCGCTGTTTCCATGGCGTACCGCCGCGCAGAATGTCGAGTTCGGGCTCGACATTGCCGGCCTCAAGCCGAAGCAGCGCGGGGAGATCGCGCGGCACTTTCTCGACCTGGTGGGGCTGTCCGGTTTTGCCGACCGTTATCCGCACGAGCTTTCCGGCGGCATGAAGCAGCGCGTCGCGATCGCGCGGAGCCTGGCCTACGATCCGGAAGTGCTGCTGATGGACGAGCCGTTCGCCGCGCTCGACGCCCAGACGCGCGAAACGCTGCAGGGCGAGCTGCTGCGAATCTGGCGTGCCACCGGCAAGACCATCATCTTCATCACCCATGGCATCGACGAGGCGGTCGTGCTCGGCCAGCGCGTGGCGGTCATGACGTCGCGTCCGGGCCGAATCAAAGAGATCGTCGACATCCCCGCGGCCTTGCGCAGCGAAGCCGAGGATGTGCGCTCGTTGCCGGAATTCGGCCGCGTGCGCCATGAAATCTGGAGCCTGCTCCGCAAGGAAGTGCAGAAGGCGCAGCAGGGGCAATCGGCGGGTAGGGTCAGCGCAGGCCGTGTCGAGCGTGAAGTAGAGGAAGTCGCTCATGTCTAGCCTGGAGATGCTGACGTTGCTGGAGCTCGCGCATGGGCGGCGAGACGAGCACGCGCCGGCAGCGCGGTCACCGCTGGTGAGCGCGGTCCGCGCCGCGACCCGCGGTCTGGCAGCTTTCGGGCGCCGCTCCCTGCTGCTGATCGCCCTTCTGGCGATCTGGGAGGCCGCGCCCAGGCTCGGCTTGATCGACGCGGTGTTTCTGCCGCCCTTCTCTGATGTCAACGCCGCAGGCTGGCAGCTCGCGCAAACCGGCGAACTCTATGACGACGCCTCCGCGAGCCTGCTCCGCGCGCTGAGCGGGTTTCTGGTGTCGGTCGTGCTGTTCGTCCCGCTCGGGCTGGCCGTCGGCTGGCACACAAGGCTCGGCGATCTCCTAAACCAGTTCATCGAGGTTTGCCGCAATACCGCGCCGCTCGCGCTGTTGCCGGTGTTCATCCTGCTGCTTGGCATCGGCGAGCTCTCGAAGGTCACGATGGTGGTCTATAGCTGCGCCTGGCCGCTGCTGCTCAACACCATCGCCGCGGTGAAGCAGGTCGATCCGCTCTTGATCAAGTCGGCGCGGACCATGGGCGCGACCCCTCAGCAGCTGTTCCGCAAGGTGATCCTTCCGGCGGCGCTGCCGACGATCTTTGTCGGCATTCGCCTCGCCAGTGCGTCAGCCATGCTGGTGCTGGTCGCATCCGAGATGGTCGGCGCCAAGGCCGGTCTCGGCTATCTCATCATCAACAGCCAGTACAGCTTCCTGATCCCGCAGATGTATTTCGGCATAATCGGGATCACCGTGATCGGGCTGGCATTCAATGCCGTCCTGGAGGCGTTGGAACGGCGCTTGATGCGATGGAAGGCACAGGTTGCGGTGTGAGGCCGTGGTTCAGGCGCCGCTCGGACTGTTTCGTGCGGTGGCCTGCGTCACAATGCTGTTCGGCGGCACGTCCTTGGTCAGCCAGACGTTGCCGCCGATGGTCGACCCGCGGCCGATCGTGATCCGGCCGAGTATGGTTGCGCCGGCGTAGATTACGACGTCATCCTCGACGATCGGATGGCGGGCGTCGCCCTTGATCACATGGCCCTCGTCGTCGGTCGGGAAATGCCGCGCGCCGAGCGTGACCGCCTGATAGACCCGGACGTTGTTGCCGATGATTGCGGTTTCGCCGATCACGACGCCGGTGCCGTGATCGATGAAGAAGCCGGAGCCGATCCGAGCGCCGGGATGAATATCGATGCCGGTCCTTGTGTGGGCGATCTCCGACATCAGGCGCGCCACCAGCCGCGCGCCGATCTGTAAAGCAGATGCGCAAGGCGATGGTGGATGATGGCGGTCATCCCGGGATAGCCGATCAGGATCTCGGGAAAATTCCGCGCCGCCGGGTCTCCAACGAATGCCGCCCGCAGATCGTTGATCAGAAGTCCGCGGACCGACGGCAGTTGGGTGGCGAATGCGCGTGTCAGCTCGATCGCCTCTTCGTGCGCAAAGCCCGGCTCCAGCTCGTCGCCAACGAACAGCGCGCCGCGATGGATCTGCGCGCCGAGCGAATCCAATGCTGTGCTCAGCGTATTGCCGACGAAATAGTCGATGTTCTCGCCGTCGAGGTCCGATTGGCCGTAGTGGCGCGGAAACAGCGCCTCGGTGAGGCCATCCAGGATCGCCTCCAACGCGTCGCGCGAGGGGGCACGGCGAGCCTCGCCGTCTTGCCGAATGCTGTGGGTCTCCTCCCGCGACGTGCGCAACTCGGCCACGATCCGGTCGAGCTGCCAGCGACCTGGTAGTCTGCTGACCGCGCCGGCCGTTGACGGAGGCGATGCTGGCGGCAATTCGCGTTTCATGCTGCACCCTTTGTCTGTCCTAACGGACATGCGCCAGAGGAATGCTGACTTCGGCCAAGAGGTCGAGATCGGCCTCGTGATCGATCTGGACATACTGTCCGTTCCAGTAGGTGAGGCCGGACAGCCGATGCGACAATTCCATGCTGGCAAGGCGGCCCACGATGATGCCGTGGGAATGCCGCTCGATGATCTCCTCGACCTGGCATTCGATCATCGCAAGCGACCGCTGTAGCAACGGCACGCCCGAAGCTCCATGGGTCCAGTCGGTGCCTTCGAAGCGTTCCCTGCCGTTCAGCCAGCGATTGCTGAAGCGCTCGGCCAAGGCCTGCTGGTCGGAGCCGAGGATGTTGACGCCGAACAGCCGATGGCGGGCGATCGGTGCGAAGGACGATGCCTGCCGGTTGATGCTGACCAACAATCGGGGTGGGCTGGCGCTGAGTGACGTCAGCGAGGTCACCGTCATGCCGGTGACCTCCTCACCCTGTCCTGCGGTGATGATGCAAACGCCGCCGGGGAGGCGGCGCATGACAAGGCGAAATTGACGCTCGATCTCGTGGTCGGCGTCCACAAGATGAATATCCGGCTTGCTCATCGGGATTCTCCCTTGCATTGCCTCGCCGGATTGGACCTCGCCAGAGCGCTTTCGAGCGAAGTGGATACCGGTTCGCGTGAAGAAAACGCATCAAAACAGCAATCCAGAGCTCCGTGCCGATTCGATCGGAACGGAGCCCTAGAAGAAGCCCTTGGCGGGTAGCGGCGTGCCGCTGATCTCGTACTGTCCGATCGAGCGCGCCTTGAAGGTGTTTGGATTGTGCGACGCCAGCGTGCGCGCGTTGCGCCAGTGGCGGTCGAAATTGGTCGCCTTCTTGGTGGCCGAGGCGCCGCCGACGTCGAACAGCAGGCTGCCGCTCCGGATCGCGAATTCGTCCGCAACGATCTTGGCCTTGGCCGACAGCAGCGCGGCCTTGTGCGCGGCATCGACTGCGTTTTCGTCGCCTGCATCGAAAGCGTCGGTGGCGGCATCGAGCGCCTCCGCGGCCGCAAGCACCACGGTCTCGGCGGCGAATGCGCCGCTGGCGATCTGGCCGATGGTCTGTTGCAGCAGCGGATCGTCCGCTGGGACCTCACTCGGCGCGTAATAGAACGTCCGCTTGCGGGTCCGCACCAGGGCGCTGGCGTCGCGCAGCACGGCGCGCGCGATGCCGGCATTGATCGCGGTCAGGAACAGCTGGGCAAATGTGTTGGAGTAGGGAATGCCATAGCCGATGTCCGGTGCATCGAATACGACCTCCTGGCGCTTGACGCGCACGTTGCGGAAGTGAGTGGTGCCGGTCGCCGTCAGCCGCTGCCCGAGACCGTCCCAGTCGTCGATGAGCTCAACGCCGTCGCGGTTGATCGGAATCAGCACGGCGGCATTGGTGGCGGATGCGTCGGCGGTGCGAACGAGGACGTAGTCCGAATACAACGTGCCGGTGCTGTAGTATTTCGTGCCGTTGAGCAGGTAGTCGTCGCCGTCGGCAGTGAGTGCCGTGTTCGGCGTGACGTTGCCGACCTTCGGCGTGTCGAGCTCGGTCGCCGCAAGCCCGATGATTGCGCCGTCGGCGACTGCCTTCTGCCATTGCCTGTGCTGATCGTCCTTCGGCCGGCGCACCACGCGTTCGACGACGCTGAAATGGTTGCGCAGGATATGCGCGACATTGGCGTCGGCTTCGCCGAGACCGATGACGATCTCGAACAATGCGCGAATTGACAGGCCGGCACCGCCGGCTTCGATCGGTAGCCGCAACGCGCCGAGGCGGGCCTTGCGAACAAGATCGACTTGCGCGAACGGCAGGACGCGCTCGCGTTCGCGGTCGGCGGCGCCTTCCGCGATGCAGCCAAGCAGCGCGTCGATATCGGGCGCGTGGCTGCGGAGGCGGTCGGAAGGTTCCAGCGAGGTAGCGGATAAGGGCTTGTTCATTGGTATCACCCGAATGGCGTTGATTGATAGGACGGCTGCTGATCAGACCTGGGCCAAATGGTCGGTGACCTTGATCGGCTCCGGGAGCACCTTGCGCGCGACCAACCAGTCGGCGGCCCGTTGCAGTTCGGCGAGGAAGTTTTCGTCGTTGGCGGCGAAGTAGCGATACTGCCGGTTCAGCGCGATGAACTGGTCGCGGACCTGGTCGCTGTATTTGCCGGCCTTCTGCGCGATGTATTCGGCATCCTTGCTGTTCGCGGAGATCCACTTGCCTTCGGCGCGGAAGGCATCATTGACGGCCCGGACCAGCGCGGGATTGTCGGTCGCGAATTTTCGGGTGGTCAGGTAGGACGTGTAGTCGATCTGGAACTCGAGATCGCGACCTTCCAGAAAGATGTCGTGCGCCTTGTATTCGAGCCGCGCAATGTCGACGCCCGGGCTCCACATCGACCAGGCGTCGACCTTCCCGGAGGCCAGCGCCGGCGCTGCGTCCGGCGGGTTGAGATAGACGAACGTCACCTTGGAGCGGTCGACCTTGTGCTTCTCGAGCGCCGCAACCAGCAGGAATTCGCCGAGACCCGAACGGTTCACCGCCACCGACTTGCCGACGAGATCCTCGACTTTGTTTATGCCGGAGTCATCCCGCGCGATGATCGCAGTGGTGCGCGGCTCGTAGACCACGAATTGCGTGAACACCAGCGGTGAGCCGGCGATGATCGCGGCGAGTGCCGGCGTCGTGCTGCCGCCGAAGCTGAAATCGGCGCTGCCGCCGGTCACAGCCTGCAGCGTCGGTGCATGATTGGGGAACGGCCCGAGCCAATCGACCTTGATGCCGTCCCTGGCCAGCAGCTTCTCGAACTCGCCGCGCTCCTTGGCGATCAGATTGAGGCCGCTCAAACCCCAGGTCAGACGCACCGTGTCGGTGACGCGGCCGGTCGCCGCATGTGCCGGCCCGGACAGGTCAAGGCCGGCAAGCGCGCCGATGCCGAAAGCGGCACCGCCAAGGAAACTGCGACGGGTGGGGTTGGTGAACCGTGGGATAGACATCGATTGGTCCTCAGGCAGGAATGGGGTGAGAGGTGCCGACGCCGAGCTCCGCCAGCAGCTCGGCGCGGCCGATCGGCGCTGCGCCGTTACGTTTCATGCGATGCTCGAACGCGATCCGGCCCTCGCGCATCACCAGGATGCGGTCGGCGAGCGCGATCGCCTCGTCGACGTCGTGGGTGACCAGAAGAACGCCGGGCCGATGGGCGGCGACCAGCTCGCGCACCAGATCGTGCATGCGAATGCGGGTCAGCGCGTCGAGCGCGGCAAAGGGCTCATCGAGCAAGAGCAGCTCGGGCTCCTGCACCAGCGCGCGCGCCAGCGCCACGCGCTGCGCCTGGCCGCCCGAGAGGTTGCGCGGCCAGTCATCGAGACGGCCGCCGAGTCCGACCTCGGTTAGCGCGGTGGCGGCGCGCTGACGGGCGTCGCTCGCATCGAGGCCGAGCGCGACGTTGCGCCACAGACTGTCCCACGGTAGCAGCCGGTGCTCCTGGAAAACGACGGCCGGCCGCCGTGGTGCCGTGATGCGCCCGCCGTCGATCGCATCGAGGCCGGCCAGCGCCCGCAGCAGCGTGGTCTTGCCGCACCCGCTTTCGCCGAGCAGGACGACGAACTCGCCGCGCTCGATGCGCAGGTTGAGGTTCTCGATCACCACGCGGCTGCCATAGGCGCGATGCAGTCCCGTCACCACGACGGCCGGCGCAATCGCGGCCGGTGAGAGCACGGCGTGCAGCGTCATCGCGCGCCTCCATAGTTGGGATGCCAGGCCAATAGCCGTCGCTCCAGAGCGCGCGCGATGCCGTCGGCGGCGACGCCGATCAGCGCATAGATCACGATCGTCGGCACGATCACGTCGGTGCGCAGGAATTCGCGCGCATCCATGGCGAGAAAGCCGATGCCGGACTGGGCGCCGATGGTCTCCGCGACCACCAGTGCCAGCCATGCGGTTGCCAGCGCATAGCGCACACCGGTCAGGATCGAGGGCAACGCGCCGGGCAGGATGACGCGCCGGATCAGCTCGAATGTCCCGAGGCCCTGGACGCGGCCGAGCTCGAGCAGCTTCGGGTCGACCTGCCGGATACCCAGCGTGGTGTTGATGTAGATCGGGAAGGCGACGCCGAGCGCGACCAGGAAGATCTTCTGGGCTTCGCCGACGCCGAGCCAGACGATCACCAGCGGCAGCGCGGCGAGAAACGGGATCGCGCGGATCATCTGGATGCTGCGGTCGATCGCGGCCTCCGCGATCCGCGAGAAACCCACGAGGATGCCGAGCGCGAATCCAACGCTGCCGCCGATCGCAAAGCCGGCCGTTGCGCGCAGCAGGCTGACGCCGAGATCGTTCAGCAGGCTTCCGTACGTCGCCAGCCTGAATGCCGTCCGGACCACCTTGCTCGGTGCCGGCAGCACCTGCGGCGAGAGCCAACCGGCCTGCGCCAGCAATTCCCAGACGATCAGAAGTACGACCGGGGCGAGCCACGACAGCAGCAGCATGCCACGCCGGCCGATCTCCACTCGTGCCTTCCGGGACGGCGATGCGGTTTGATCGCTGCGCGGCGTTGAATCAAACGCGATTGATGACGCAGCCTGTTCGAGGTTGCTCAAGTTTGTTCTGTCCTCGTCCAACATTGCGCGCGAGCCTCATTGATCGCGCGCGGCATAGTCCGCCGTTCTCTCGATCGACGGTTCGTCGTCGTTCGAAAAGGCGCGCGGCTCATGCGACGCAAACTGTCCCACGAATTTTCTCGAACAGAAATAGAGCCGTATTCCAATTGTCGCTGCGTCCGGAGTTTTCTGGTTTATCGGCGCGCGCGGCGCGGCAAGGATAATCTTTTGATGCGCCGCGGCTTGATCTGCCGCCGTGCTTCTTTGAAAACACGCCGACGTAACGTCAGGGAAATCGGAGACACCGGCATGTCGACACGACCGCTTCGCTTTGGCATCTGGGCGCTGGTCCATGGTTCGCGCGCGGCCTATCAGGATCCGGAGGAGCCGTATGACGCATCGTGGGAGCGCAATCGCGACCTCGTGCTTGCCGCCGAAGCGCTGGGCTACGATTCCACCTTGATCGCGCAGCACACCATCAATCCGCATCAGGAGGATCTCGATCAGCTCGAGGCCTGGAGCGCGGCGGCGGCCGTTGCGGCATTGACCAGCCGGATCGAGATCATCGCGGCCATCAAGCCCTATCTCTATCACCCGGTGGTTCTGGCCAAGCTCGCGCTCGGGATCGAGAACATCAGCCGCGGACGCTTCGCGATCAACCTGGTCAATGCCTGGAACCGGCCCGAGCTCGACAAGGCCGGCATCGGCTTTGCCGAGCACGATGCCCGTTACGCTTATGGCCGCGAGTGGATCACGATTGTCTCGCGCCTGATGCAGGGCGAGCGGTTGACCTACAAGGGCGAGCATTTCGACGTCCGCGATTATCTGCTGCGGCCGACGAGCCTCCACCGACCGCGACCGTTGGTCTATGTCGGCGGCGAGTCCGAACCGGCGCGCGCTTTGGTCGCCGACCACGGCGACGTCTGGTTCATCAACGGTCAGCCGCTCGAGGATGTCGCGGGCCTCATTGCCGACGTGGCGGCGCGGCCGCGGAGTTCGGCGCCGCTTCGCTTCGGGCTGTCCGCCTTCGTCATCGCGCGCCGGACGCAGGCCGAGGCCCAGGCCGCCTATGAGCGGCTGCTGGAGCTGTCGCGGAAGGACGCCTCGATGAAGGCGATCCAGCGGCAGAACACCGATCCGAAGGTGGTGATGATGCAGACCATGCAGAAGTCGGAGCGGGTCGGCAGCAACGGCGGCACCGCTGCCGGGCTGGTCGGCAGTTATGATGACGTGGCCGCCCGGATCCGGGCGTTCCATGCCGCGGGCATCGAGTTGTTCATGCTGCAGTTCCAGCCTTTCGAGGCCGAGATGGAGCGCTTTGCGAAGGAGATCATCCCGCGCGTCCGCGCAGCGTCATCTGTTGCGAATGATACGCGAGCACTGCTGGCGGGTTCGCAGTAGCTGCGTCACGCGGTTGCGGCGGCTTCCGTCTGACGCGCAAAGCGGCTGATCGGCCGAGGCAAGCCAAAATGCTCACGCAAGGTGGTGCCGGCGTAATTGGTTCGGAACAGACCGCGGCGCTGCAGGATCGGCACCACGCTGTCGACGAAGATTTCGAGCCCCGTCGGCAACACGTCGGGCATCAGATTGAATCCGTCGGCCGCGCCAGCCCTGAACCAGGCCTCGATGTCGGTGGCGATCTGCTCGGGCGTGCCGACGATGATGCGGTGTCCGACCCCACCGCCGAGTGCCCGCAACAACTGCCGGACGGTGAGGTTGCCGCGGCGCGCAATGTTCACCGTGCCCTGGAACATGGTGTGGTTGGCGTTGGACGGCAGTGGCAGTGGATCGGGTAGCGGCTTGTCGAGCTCTAGAATCGCAGAATCGACCTGCAAGGTGCCCGCGAGACGCGCCAGGCTGTACTCGATCGGAACCAGCTCCCACAGCTCATCCTGCCGCCGTTTCGCCTCGGCTTCGGTGCTGCCGATCACGGTGGCAAGGCCCGGCAGGATGACGATGGAGTCGCCGGCGCGGCCGTAGGCCGCAGCGCGGGCGCGCAGGTCGCGCGCATAGGCGACGCCTTCCTCGATCGTCTGGGCCAGCGTGAACACGGCTTCGGCCTGCGCGGCAGCGAGGTCACGGCCGTCGCTCGAGCCGCCGGCCTGCACGGTCACCGGGCGGCCCTGCGGCGAACGCGGCACGTTGAGCGGACCGGCCACGGAGTAATGGGCGCCGCGATGCCCGATCGGATGAACCTTCGACGTATCGACAAATCGCGCCGACGACTTGTCGCCGACAAAGGCGTCGTCCTCCCAACTGTCCCACAGTGCATGGACGACCTCGGCGAACTCCTTGGCGCGCTCGTAGCGGGCCTTGTGCTCCAGCACGTGGCTGAGGCCGAAATTTCGGCTGGCCGACGCGTCGGCCGTGGTTACGGCATTCCAGCCGGCGCGGCCGCCGCTCGCCAGGTCCAGGGTCGCGAAGCGGCGCGCGATGTTGTAGGGCTCGTTGTAGGTGGTCGAGGCGGTCGCGATCAACCCGACATGGCTGGTCGCCGCGGCCACCGATGCCAGCACGATCGTCGGTTCCATCGACATGAAGGAACGGTAGTCGATGCGGTCAGTGATCGCCGGCGTGTCGGCAAGGAAGATCGCATCGAGCTTGCCGCGCTCGGCGATCTCAGCCACGCGCACATAATGGCTGACGTCGAAGCAGGCGCGAGGATCGCTTTCGGGCAGCCGCCACGCCGACGCATAGACGCCGGAGTGCAACAGGTTGACATTGAGGTGAAGCTGACGATCGGACATGGCTGCCACGCATTGAGGTGAGACGATTCACGAAATATCGCCTGTCTGGCCGCATGAAAACGAGCGGCCGGCGCGCGCATGCAAAAAGAAATATCCGTCTCCGCTGCGCGATCTCCGGACAAATTCGGTGTCGATCTTCTGCAATGAACGGAACGTCCTGTCCGTCGCCGCATGAATATTCTTTTGCGCGCAGCGGCGGGGGAAGCTTCGTCCAAGTCTGCGCAAATATCTGACATTGCCAGGGAAGCCTACGCGCGTAACGATGCTGTTGCGGCGCATTGCAAGCAATCGGTGCCCCCCGGAGAACTGAACCATGACAGTCCACGAGCGACGCGCCGAACAGCGAACCGTGCCAGGCGGCTCGGTCGAATTCGACGCTGATGTGCTGGTGATCGGCGGCGGACCGGCGGGCACGTGGGCCGCGGTGAGCGCCGCGGAGCGCGGCGCGCGCGTCGTGCTCGCCGACAAGGGATTTTGCGGCACGTCGGGTGCCACCGCGGCTGCCGGCACCGGCGTCTGGTATGTCGATCCCAATCCGGCGCTGCGCGAGGCCGCGATGGCCAATCGCGAAAAGATGGGCGGGCACCTGCAGGATCGCCGCTGGATGGCGCGCGTGCTCGACCAGACTTACGAGGACAGCAATCGTCTGGCAGCCTGGGGTTACCCTTACCCGGTCGACGACAGTGGCAAGTCGCAGCGCAACTCGCTGCAGGGGCCGGAATACATGCGCCTGATGCGCAAGCGCACCAAGCAGGCCGGTGTCACCATCCTCGATCACAGCCCGGCGCTTGAGCTGCTGGTGGAGGACGACGGCTCGGTTGCGGGAGCCAGTGGCGTTCGCCGCCAGAAGCACGATCGCTGGATCGTGCGCGCCAAGGCCGTCGTCATCGCGACCGGCGGCTGTGCGTTCCTGAGCAAGACGCTGGGATCGAATGTGCTGACCGGAGACGGCTATCTGATGGCCGCGGAGGTCGGGGCCGAGTTCAGCAGCATGGAGTTCTCCAACCCTTACGCGATCTCGCCGGCGTTCGGCTCTGTGACCAAGACGCTGTTCTATGGCTGGGCGACCTTCAGCTATGAGGACGGCAGTGTCGTTCCCGGTGCGGCATCCAAGGGCGGGCGATCGGCGATTGCGCGCGCGCTGCTTCAGGGACCGGTCTATGCCCGCCTCGACAAGGCCGACGACGACGTGCAGCGTCACATGCGCGCGTCGCAGCCGAATTTCTTCCTGCCGTTCGATCGCACCGGCATCGATCCCTTCAGGGAGCGTTTTCCCGTCACCTTGCGGCTCGAAGGCACCGTGCGCGGCACCGGCGGCCTTCGCATTGTCGACGACAGCTGCGCCACCAGCGTCCCGGGACTCTATGCCGCCGGCGATGCAGCGACGCGCGAATTGATCTGCGGCGGCTTCACCGGCGGCGGCAGCCACAACGCCGCCTGGGCGATGTCATCGGGGACCTGGGCCGGATCGGGCGCTGCCGGCTATGCAAGGCAGCTGGGCCCGGCACGTCAGCGACGCCTCGTCTCCGCCGGCACCGTTGCGTTTCGAAGCAGAGCGGGTCGCGCGTTTGAGCCGGCCGCGCTGGCAAAGGCAGTCCAGGACGAGGTCTATCCGTATGAGTTGAACTATTTCCGGCACGCCTCGCGTCTCGAAGGAGCGCTGGCGCGGCTCGATGCGGAATGGTCCGACGCCTCGGCGGCCGATGCGGCGAGCAAGGACGATCTGCTGCGCGCCCGTGAGAGTGCGGCCATGCTGGCGACGTCGCGCTGGATGTACCGCAGCGCGCTGGCGCGGAACGAAAGCCGCGGCATGCATCGCCGCGACGACTATCCCGATCAGGACGACCGCCAACGCCATTACGTGACGAGCGGCGGCCTCGATGAGGTCTGGACCACGGTGCGGCCGCATGCCGATGCCAGCTATGCAGAGGCCGCGGAATGATCGAGGTGATCGACGCCGAGCGCTGCACGTCCTGCGACATCTGCGTGAATGTCTGCCCCACCAATGTCTTCGACAAGACGGAGGGGATTCCGGTGATCGCCCGTCAGGGCGATTGCCAGACCTGTTTCCTCTGCGAACTGTATTGTCCCGAGGACGCGCTTTACGTGTCGCCTTATGCGGAGGAGCCTCGCCCGACCGATGTGGTAGCGCTGCGGCAGACTGCCGCGTTGGGTAGCTACCGCCGCGCGGTCGGCTGGACCGACGAGACGCGCGATCTCCGCGGCATCGACCGCAGCTATCTGCTCTTTGGTCATTGAGCCCGGGCTGTGCCCGGCGACCGAAGCCATTTCGCAATTGGACCGACCGAATGAATGTACATCAATCCCTGACGACGGCGCAGCCTGTTGCGCCGCTGCCACCCATTCCGCTCGCATCAAGCGCCGGCGATGCCATGATCCGCTTCGAGGCGGTCTCGAAGGTCTACCCGGCCTATCGTGACAAGCCGAGCGTCCATGCCTTGCAGGCGATCGACTTCGCGATTCCGCGCGGCTCGATCACCGGCGTGATCGGCCGCTCCGGCGCCGGCAAATCGAGCCTCGTCCGCCTCATCAACGGGCTTGAGAAACCGTCGAGCGGCAGCGTCGTCGTCGATAACAGCGAGATCTCGGCGCTTGCCGGCCGCGAGTTGCGCCTGGCGCAGCGTTCGATCGGCATGATCTTCCAGCACTTCAACCTGTTGTCGTCGCGGACGGCGGCGGACAATATTGCCTTGCCGCTCGAGATCGCCGGCTGGTCCAGGGCTGACATTGCCGTCCGTGTGGCCGAGCTGCTCGAGCTCGTCGGCATTGCCGACAAGTACGATCGCTATCCGTCCGAATTGTCCGGCGGCCAGAAACAGCGCATCGGCATCGCCCGTGCGCTAGCGACACGGCCGAATGTGCTGCTGTCCGACGAGGCGACGTCGGCGCTCGATCCGCAGACTACGCGCGCGATTCTGGACCTGCTGGCCAACATCAATCGCGAGCTCGGGGTCACGATCGTGCTGATCACCCACGAGATGTCGGTTGTCCGCCAGCTCGCCAAGGAGGTTGCGGTGATCGACGGCGGCCATGTCGTCGAGCGAGGTCATGTCGCGGAGATCTTCACGCATCCCCGGCATCCGGTCACGCAGGCGTTCCTTTCCGAGGTGATCGGGGACAGTGTTCCGGTCTCGCTGGCGAGCCGCCTTTCGCCGCAACCGGTTGCAGGCGGGCAGGCGGTCCTTCGCGTCCAGGTGCGCGGCACCGAAGCCGGCGACACCGTGGTGGCGCGGCTTTCGCGCGAGTTGTCCCATGACGTGGCGCTGCTGTCGGCACGCATCGATGAGATCGGCGGCCAGCACGTGGGTTCGCTGATCCTCGGCATTCCCGGCGGTGAAGCCGCGGCCAGCCGGGCCCTGGCCTATCTTTCTCAGCATGACATTCTGGTGGAGCGTCTCGGCTATGTCGCGTGAACTCATCAACCTGATCGTTCAGGCCACCGGCGAGAGCCTCTTCATGGTCTCGGTGGCCGCGCTGGTTGCGACCGCGCTGGGCCTTCCGCTTGGCGTCTTCCTGGCGACCAGCCGGAAAGGCGAGCTGTTCGCCGCACCGTCAGCCAATGGCGTGCTCGGCGTCATCGTCAATGCGGCCCGCTCGACGCCGTTCATCATCCTGGTGGTTGCGATCATTCCTTTCACGCGGCTGATTGCCGGCACCTCGATCGGATCGGGCGCGGCAATTGTGCCGCTCACCATCGCGGCGACGCCGTTCATCGCCCGTCTGGTCGAGGCGGCGATCCGCGAGGTCGATGCCGGTCTGATCGAGACGGCGTCCTCGTTCGGTGCGAGCCCGCTGCAGATTGTGTTCAAGGTGCTGATCCCGGAGGCCTTGCCGGGGGTGGTGCTGGCCCTGACGCTCGCGGTGGTCAGCCTGCTCGGCTACTCCGCAATGGTCGGGGCCGTCGGAGGCGGCGGCCTCGGCGACCTCGGCATTCGCTACGGCTATCAGCGCTTCATGCCCGAAATGATGTTGGCGGTCGTCGTCGTTTTGATCGCGCTGGTTCAGACCGTGCAGACCGCCGGCGACTACCTGGCGCGCCGCGTCAATCGCCGCCTGCGTCATCGCTAAAGAGGCAGCGCCGTCACGATCCCTTCGGCGCCCAGATCTTGACGTCGCCGGTATCGACCTTGCGTGGCAGCAGACCTTCGGCCGTGAAGGTATCGGCGATCCGCTGCTGCTCGGAAAGGCCGGCCGCGCTGACCACGCCGACCTTGTAGGAGCGGTGGCTGTTGGCCTCCTCCACCGTGGCGGCGTCGATGCCCCACAGGCCGGCGAGCAGAGCCGCGGCCTCGTTCGGGTTGGCTTTGACCCAGGTGCCGGTTTCGACCAGCCTGGCAAAGATGGCATTCAGTGCATCGGCCCGCTTTTCGGCGAACGCGGCCGACGCGAGATAGTAGCGCTTGTAGCTTGCGAGCCCGCCGCTGCCGTCGGTCAGGATGCGCGCGCCGGACTGGCGTTGCGCGCTGCTGAGGAACGGATCCCAGGCGACCCAGGCATCGACATTGCCGCTGACGAACGCCGCGCGGCCATCGGCCGGCGTCAGATAGGCCGGCGTGATGTCCTTGAAGGACAGTCCGGCCTTGGCAAGTACCGCAAGCAGCAGGAAGTGGCTGCCCGCGCCCTTGGTGACCGCGACCTTCTTGCCCTTGAGATCGGCCGGCGACCTGATCGCGGACTCCTTCGGCACCAGGATCGCCTGCGCCGATGGAGAAGCAGCTTCCTCGGCGACGTAAGCGAGCTTGGCGCCGGCGGCCTGGGCGAAGATCGGCACGGTATCGGCGACGTCGGCCCCGAAATCGATGCTGCCGACATTGATGGCCTCGAGCAGCGGCAGGCCGCTGGTGAACTCATGCCATGACACGGTGATGCCGAGCGGCGCCAACGCCTTCTCCAGCGCGCCGTTGGTTTTCAGGATCGCGGTCAGCGTCGACGATTTCTGGTAGCCGATCCGCATTTCTTCGGCGGCCGCAGGCCGAATCAGCGAGGTCATCGCAAGCAGCCCGATGGCGGCGACAGCAAGACGGCGCGACATCGCAACCGCCGATGATGCGGCCTGTGCTGGCGAGACGGGGCGGGCAAAGATGGGCATGGCAAGTCGTCCTGAGCCGGTTCGATCTGTTGCCATTTGTGTGCAATCGGAGCACCGGAGGCAATCGCGGAGAAATCGTCCGAACGAGTGCAATTTTCTCTGCAAGCGAAGTCCGCGAGAATAGTATTTTTGGCGCGCGCGGTGCGGCCGGCATCAGCAGATAAGCCGCTCGCTGCGCCAAAGTGCCCAGCCGGCTCCATTCTCTTTTCATCGCGGCCACAGCAGCGGCGACTCGTCATGCGGAAAAATTTGGATTCTCATTTCATTGATTTCGTCCCCGGAGCGGGCGATGAGCTTGATAACGATTTCAGTTCCATGGAGACCGGGATGTTGCTTCGATCCATTTTCGCACTTGCAGGCGTTGTTGCGATCTGGTCGCCCGCCGCCGCGGCAGAAACGATCAAGATCGGCGTGACGCCCGGCCCGCATGCACAAATCCTCGAGGCCGTGAAACCGATCGCGGCGAAGAGCGGGCTCGAGCTTCAGCTCATCGAGTTCTCCGACTATGTCGTTCCGAACGCCGCGCTCGACGCCGGCGACATCCAGGCCAACTCGTTTCAGAATCAGCCCTATCTGGACAACCAGAAGGCCGATCGTGGCTACAAGATCGAGCAGGTGGGACTGACGGTCAATTTTCCGATCGGTGTCTATTCGCGCAAGCACAAGAGCTGGGCCGACGTTCCTGACGGAGCCAAGGTCTCAATTCCCAATGATCCGACCAATGGCGGCCGGGCGCTGCTCCTGTTGCGCGACAAGGGCGCGATCAAGCTGAAGAGCGACGTCGGCTTCAAGCCGACCGTTATCGACATCACCGACAATCCCAGGAAGCTGAAATTCGTAGAGGTCGACGCGGCTCAGGCGCCCCGGGCGCTCGACGATGTCGATGCGGCGGTCATCAACACCAACTATGCGACGCAGGCCGGTCTCGATCCGGTCAAGGATCCGATCCTGCGCGAGGATCCGAAAGGGCCATACGTCAATCTGATTGCGGTTCGCTCCGCCGACAAGGACAAGCCGTGGGTCAAGATCCTGGTCGATAGCTACCACACGCCGGAGATCAAGGAATTCGTCCAGACCAAGTTCAAGGGCGCGGTGCTGCCCGGCTGGTAGTTGCCGATCCAATCGCTGAGGGAAGATGATGCGTATTCTGATGACGGCGGTTGCCGCGGTAACGCTCCTGGTCGGCACCGCGAGGGCCGAAACGGTCCGGGTCGGCGTCACGGCCGGACCACACGCCGAGATCCTCGAAGTCGTCAAGAAGGTGGCCGCGGGCCATGGGTTCGACATCAAGGTGGTCGAATTCACCGACTACGTGATCCCGAACCATGCGCTCGCGCTCGGGGATCTCGAGGCCAATTCGTTCCAGCACGAGCCTTATTTGAAGAACCAGATATCGAAGACCGGCTGGAAGATCGTCAAGGTCGCCACCACGATTGCGTCGCCGCAGGGTGTCTACTCGTTGAAGTACAAGAAGCTGGCCGATCTTCCGGATGGCGCCCGGGTGGCGATCGCCAACGATCCTTCCAATGGCGCGCGCGGCCTGATGATCCTCGCGCTGCACGGCGTGATCAAGCTCAAGGATCCCAACAACGTCGCGTCGACCATTGCCGACATCACTGACAATCCGAAGCATCTGCGCTTCGTCGAGCTTGATGCCGCGCAGTTGCCGCGTTCCCTGCAAGATGTCGATCTGGTCTCGATCAACAACAATTATGCGGTTCAGGCCGGGCTCAATCCCGCCACCGATGCAATTGCCCGCGAGGCGGCCGATGGCCCGTGGGTCAACATCATTGCCGTGCGCGAGGCGGACAAGGACAAGCCCTGGGTCAAGCAGCTGATCGATGCCTATCATTCCGAGGAGGTCAAGGCATTCCTCGAGAAGCGCTTCAAGGGCACCTACATCGCAACCTGGTGACGGGCGTTGATCGCCCATCGCCGGGAGGTTTCCAGGCTGATCTATTCGGCGGCCTCGGTGCGCGCTGCCGCCGAAGCGCGGCGGAAGCCGGCGCCGGGATGCGTGGGGTCAAGATAGGGACCGCGTCCGGGGAACAGCTTCTCGCGCAGCGTGCCTTCGCGATAGGCTGTCTTGTAGACTCCGCGTGACTGCAACTCCGGCACGACGAGGTCGACGAATGACGTCAGCGATTCCGGCGCGACGAGGCGGAACAGGTTGAAGCCGTCGACGTCGGTTTCGTCGACCCAGGCGATCAGCTCGTCCGCCACGTCCTGCGGTGAGCCGACCACGAATGGCGAGCGTGCGCCGACCCGGCTCAGCGTCGCGAGATCACCGACCTTGACCGGCCGGTCGCTCCGCAACGTGAAATTCTCGACCATCGACTGGATCGCGTTGCTCTCGACATACTGCACCGCCTGATCGGGACGATAGTTCGAGAAATCGATGCCGGTCCAGCCCGAGAGCAGGGCCAGCTGGCCGGCTTGATCGACATACCCTGCGTACTCCTCGAGCAGATCGTTCGCCTCCGCGCGTGTCGGGGCGACGATTACGGTCGCGCCGGCGAACAGGCGGATATCATAGGGATCGCGTCCGAGCGCCTTGGCCGCCTCCCTGATCTCGCGTACGGCGCGGGCCAGAATGGGCTTGGTCTGGCCGTTGAGGAAGATCGCCTCCGCGTGCCTCGCCGCGAGGGCGCGGCCGCGCTTCGAGGTTCCCGCCTGATACAGCAACGGTGTGCGCTGTGGCGAGGGTTCGGCGAGGTGGATGCCGTCGACCTGGTAATGAAGTCCCTGGTGCCGCACATTGTGGATCCTTGCCGGATCAGTGAACACGCGCGCTGTCCGGTCACGGCGGACCGCGCCGTCCTCCCAGCTGCCTTCCCACAGCTTGTAGCTTGCGGTGAGGAATTCCTCGGCCGCCTCGTAGCGTTCATCATGCGCGCGGTTGGCCTCAAGACCCATTCCGCGGGCGCCGCTATCGAGATAGCCGGTGACGATGTTCCAGCCGATCCGTCCGCGAGTGAGATGATCGAGCGTCGAGAAGCGGCGCGCGAACTGATAGGGATGTTCGTAGGAGAGGTTGGACGTGATGCCGAAGCCGAGATGCTTCGTTGCGTAAGCCATGGCGGAGACGAGCAGGGTCGGCTCGGCGTTCGGCAACTGAACGGCGTGGCGCAGCGCGGTCTCAGGACTGCCGCCGTAGACGTCATAGATGCCAAAGACGTCGGCCAGGAAGATGCCGTCGAGCAGGCCGCGTTCGGCCGTTCTGGCGTAGTCCACCCAATAGTCGAGCGAGTTGTAGTTAAGTGAAGTGTCGCGCGGATGCGACCAGAGGCCGGCCCAGTTGTGGCTCGGCGCCATCATGTTGAACGCGTTGAAGCGAAGTTCCTTCGGTCTGGTCATCGCGCGAATCCGCCAATTGAGGACTTAGAGGTAATTTATCACGCCGGCTGCGCGGCTTTATTTTCTATTCGGAGAAACAGGATCAAAATCGTGCTCCGTCTCCGACCCGGCGGAGCAGAGATTCGTTTGTTCGACTTCGTCGTGCTGTTCGAACTGACGGTATGCACGACATTGCGCACTGATTTGCAGGTGCGATCAGCAGACGACTCATCAGCTCCACTGATCCTTTCAACGCGACGGCGCAGTGAAACAAATGTTACGCGATCGGCGCAGCGGCTGAAAAATTAGCGACGCCATCAGACGCGCGGCCAGCACGCTCATCGCTATTTTCGCCGACGTCTCGACAGTCGCGGACGCGGCTGCGCATCATTCTTTGCCTTTTGATGCTGGGTCCACGGATTTCAGGAGATTTTCGAGATGCCGATCGAAACCAAGAATGTCGAGACGCTCGCCTTGCATGGCGGATCGTACCGGTCCGACCCGGCGACCGGCGCCGTCGCTGTTCCGATCTACCAAACGACGTCCTTTCAATTCGAGAATACCGATCACGCATCGCGGCTGTTCGCCCTGGAGGCGATCGGACAGATCTACACCAGGATCAAGAACCCGACGGCTGACGCGTTCGAGGAGCGCTTGGCTGCGCTGGAAGGCGGCGTTGGCGCGCTGGCCGTGGCGTCGGGCCAGTCGGCGACGGCCTACGCGATCTTCAACATCGCGCAAGCGGGGGACAACATTGTCTCATCGACCGATCTGTACGGCGGCACCTGGACGCTGCTGTCGCAGACGCTGAAGCAGTTCGGTATCGAGGTTCGCTTCGTCGATCCGGCCGATCCGGAGAACTTCCGCCGCGCGACCGACGCAAAGACCCGCGCCTACTTCGCCGAGACGCTACCGAACCCCAAGCTCAATGTATTCCCGATCAGGGAAGTCGCGGATATCGGCCGTTCGCTCGGCGTGCCGCTGATTCTCGATAATACCGCCGTCCCGCTCATTGCGCGCCCGTTCGAGCACGGCGCGGCGATCGTCGTCTATTCCGCGACAAAGTATATCGGCGGCCACGGCACGTCGATTGGCGGTGCGATCATCGATGGCGGCAATTTCGACTGGGCGGCGCACGCCGAGCGCTTCCCGCTGCTGACGCAGCCGGACGATGCCTATCACGGCGCGATCTGGACTGAGGCAGCCAAGCCGCTCGGTCCGATCGCCTACATCCTGCGTGCACGCGTGAAGCTGCTGCGCGATCTCGGCGCCGCGGTCGCGCCCCAGAACGCATTTCAGTTCATCCAGGGACTCGAGACCTTGCCGCTGCGGTTGCGTCAGCACAACGAGAACGCGATCAAGGTCGCAAACTTCCTGGCACGGCATCCCGCCGTTTCGCATGTGATCTTTCCCGGACTGCAGAGCGGGGAGGACCGGCGCCGCGCCGATCTCTATCTGAAGGGCGGCTATGGCGGGCTGGTCGGCTTCGAGCTGAAAGGAGGCGTCGAGGCCGGCCGTCGGTTCATCGATGCGCTGAAACTGTTTTATCACGTTGCCAACATCGGCGATGCGCGCTCGCTAGCGATCCACCCGGCATCGACCACCCATCAGCAGCTGAGCGCCGCAGAGCAGCTCGCGGCAGGCGTGACGCCCGGCTACATCAGGCTTTCGGTCGGCGTCGAGCATCCGGACGACATTCTCGCCGACCTCACCCAGGCATTGGCCGAGGCTGAGGCGGGAAGCAGCGGCCGCAAGGCGGCCTGATCGATCCCTGATGACGGAGTTGAAACCGAGACCATGAAGACATTGTTGCGCCTGGCGCAGGCAGCTGGCGTGCTGCTTGCCATGACTGCGGCCGCCGTTGCGGATGAACCTCTCAAGATCGCGACCAGCGCCGGCCCGGTCGGTCAGCTGGCTGCCTTTGCCGCCAAGCTCGCCAGGGACAAGGGGCAGGACGTCAAGATCGTCGAGCTGTCGGACTGGGTCGCGTTGAACGAGGTGGTGAACAGCGGCGACGTCGACGCCAATCTGTTCCAGCACGCCACCTATCTCGCGATCCAGAACAAGCAGCGCGGCTTCAACCTGATCCAGGTCGACAAGGTCGGCGTGATCGCGCCCGTCGGGCTGTTCTCGAAGAAGATCAAGTCGCTCGACGAGATTAAGTCCGGCGACAGCGTTGCGATCCCGAACGAGCCGCTCAACGGCGCGCGCGGCTTGATCCTGCTCGAACGCGCCGGACTGATCAAGCTGGCGCCGGGCAAGGGTTTTTCGGTGAGCCGGTTTGATATCATCGAAAATCCCAAGAACCTGAAGGTCGTCGAGCTCGATCCGGCGCAGACCTACCGGTCGCTCGATGACGTCACGCTTGCGCTCGTCAATATCACCTATCTGATACCGGCCGGCGGTGATCCAAAATCGGCGCTGGTGATCGACCGCACGGTCGATGACGGTCTCGTGCTGCGCTTTACCGCGCGGCCGGACAAGAAGGACGATCCGCGCCTGAAGGCCTTCATCCAGGTCTTCAACTCGCCGGAGGTCAAGCACTTCATCGAGGAGAAGCTGCCGGCGTTCATTCCGGCCGGCTTCGGCAGCTAGAGCGTTGTCGAGCGAGGTGGACACCGGCTCGCGCGAAGAAAGCGCGTCAGAGCAAAAGGCTGGAGTTTCGGTTCTGATTCAATCAGAGCCGAAGCCCTAGATGCGCGCGGGGGATGCGATTCGCCGCTCCTCGTCGGAACGAACCAGCAGAGCGGCAAGCTCGGCGCATTGGTTGCGGATGTCGGGAATTGCGCTGATTTCCCAGAACGCGGCGCGCGTGAGCGGGCCGACGGCATACAGGCGGCGTGACGGGACGCCGTCGCGATCGATGATTGCGCAATTGCGATCGGTTTCTATGCCGAGGCGGAGCGGATCGACGCGCGCCAGGCCAAGCTCGAGCAGGCTGCGCACCGCGGGATTGGCGGTTGCGCGCGGATCCTTGACGATGCAGGTGCAGTCGACGATGGCGCCGACATGCATGTGATGGAGCCTGGTCTCGCCGCGCCGCCGGTAATTCACGGTCGCGCCTGTCCGGTCGGGCTCGGCCGAGATCAGCTTCGCGGCCATCGGGGTGAGCCGGCCTCCATAGATCGCTTCGGTGATCCGGACCTCCACTTCCGGCGCCATCCGATGCCGATGCACGTCCCACCAGGCGCGTGCGTGCTCGAGGAACCGGCGCTTGGACGAAAGCGGGAGCTCACGCCACAGCCGCTGGGTGTGGGGGCGAAGCCCGTCGATGACGCTGCGCCAGTCGCCGCCCGCTGCGATGTGCCGGTCGATGCGGCCGCGAAGCCAGCGAAGCAGGCTGCCGATTCCGGAGCCGAAGGGGACCTCCGCCTCCTCGATGCGCACGGCGTCGACCCGGCGGTGCGGTTTCGCTAGAAGGCCCCGGCGCGACATCGCAACGATCGGCCCGCGATGTCCGTCGCGCAGCAACGACAGCACGTAATCGACCATCGTCAAGCCCGTGCCGAGGATCAGGACGGTCGCGTCGTCGGCGATCGCGGCGGCAGACGGTGCTGCCCAGGGATCGGCATGATCCGGACTGTTCGCGCGTGGATCGTGCCCGGTTGCGAGAACGACGGTGTCGCCGATCAGCTGCCGGCCGTCGTCGAGGCTGGCGGTGACGTCGCCTCGCCGTTCGCGGATGGCGATGCACCTGCCGTGCACGATCGACAGGCGTTGGATGTCGGCCCGATCGGACGCATGTTGCTCGAGCAGGCTGGCAATGTAGTCGCCAATGATGCGCCGCGGCACGAAGCAATAGGGATCAGGGCAGAGCGGCGCGTCCGCCCCGCGCGAGACCAGCCAGTGCCAGAAATGATCCGGCTGGTCGGGCAGCGCGCTCATATTCGCGACGCGTACATTGAGCAAATGATCCGGATTGCCGGTATGATAGGCGATGCCGCGCCCGATGTCGGGGCGCTGCTCGATCAGGCTGACGCGGACATCGTCCGTCGGTTGACGCAGTAGCTGGTGCGCCAGCAGGACGCCGCTCGCGCCCCCGCCGACGATGATGACGTGACGCGCTCGAGGAGCTGTCATGTTATCGCTCTGTGCGTGATCCGGGCGCGCGACATGCGCGGCGTGGGCAGACTGACGTCAGGGTGGCGATGGATCATATCTGCCGCGGTCTCGATTGGGCATGCGTCGAGGCAACCCGCAAATCAGCCGTGAGGACCAAACAGAAAGAGTTCGTGCATGTCCTTGCCGTCCGGGTTGGCAGCTCGGGCCAACCGCCGCTGCCATCTCTTCAGCCGGCGGGCCGCGCGACGAAGGACGTGGAGCCAAGAGGATGTCCGCACCCAGAGCCTCCTTCGCATTCCGAGCCGTTCGACGAACGATAACACGCCCCTGTTCGGGACGCGCGCGAAACTCGGCGGCGCCACGAAGTTTGCAATCAGACGCGCATGGCGAGGCGTTTTGCAGCAGAGAGATGCTCTCGCGACGCGGCGCCAGGAAAATTCATTCCGGGCAATGTTGCCCGATCGCCGGGCTTATGGAATTGTCCGACCGGATGGTCAATAAATAGCGGTTCGGAGGCAGAGCTGTGGTCCCGGAACCTTGCGACTGTTGACGGACATCCCTGGACGATGGCCGAACGGCCGCCTGGTGGAACGGACAAGACATGGCCCGATCGCGCGCCAAAGACTATGACGACAAGCGCCTCTCGATGCTGCATCGCTCGGCCGAGCTGTTTGCCGCATCGGGATATGTCGGCACGTCGATGAACACCATCGCCGACGCCTGCGGTGTCTCGAAGGCGCTGCTCTATCACTATTATCCCGACAAGGAAGCGATCCTGTTCGATATCCTGTCGTCGCATCTCGCGAAGCTCGTGGCGGCGGTCCGCAAGGCGAGCGCACAGGCCGGCGATCCGGTCGCACGCTTCGGGACGATCGTTGCGACCTTGCTCGAGCTCTACCGGCATGCCGACGCCGAGCATCAGGTCCAGATCTCAAGCCTCAAGCTGTTGCCGAAGGACAAGCAGCAGCCGCTGCTCGCAAACGAGCGGATCCTGGTCGGGATCATGTCGGATGCGCTCGCCGCCGCGGTGCCGGCGGCGAAGCAGAAGCGCGTGCTCAAGCCGCTGACGATGAGCGTCTTCGGCATGCTGAACTGGCATTACATGTGGTTTCGCGAGGGCGGGCCGATGACCCGCGCCGAATATGCCGGTTTCGTCGCGCAGCTCGTGCTGGCCGGCGCCGACGATGCCGCCGCCGCCACCCGGCCGCGCGGCAAGGCGAAATCGGCCGGCCGCAGCCGGCAGACCGCGTTGCTCTGACGCGCCCTTTAACCCCGCATCGCGTTCATGGTCAGCAGCTCGTAGGTCGCCGCGGTTTCGCCGGTACCGGTCGTGATCTCGACGTCCCAGCGTACCTCGCCATATTGCTTGTTGCGCGGCATCTTCTCCTTCGCGGTCAGCCGCACCTGGATCTGTTCGCCGGGTTGGACGGGTTTGACGAAGCGCAGCGAGTCGAGGCCGTAATTCGCCAGCACCGGCCCGTAGTCGGGATCGACGAACAGGCCGGCGGCAAACGACAGCAGCAGGTAGCCATGCGCGACACGGCCCGGGAAGAATGGATGCCCCTTGGTCGCTTCCTCGTCCATATGGGCGTAGAAGGTGTCGCCCGTGAAATGCGCGAAGTGCTCGATGTCGTCGAGCGTGATCTGCCGCGACTTCGAGACCAGCGTGCGGCCGATCTCGAGATCGTCATAGTGATAGCGGAACGGGTGCAGATCGCCTTCGAGCATCGGGCTGCCCTTGAACCAGCGGCCGGTGACGCCGCTCAGCATCGCCGGCGAGCCCTGCAAGGCGGTGCGCTGCATGTAGTGCTGGAGGCTGCGGACGCCGCCCAGTTCCTCGCCGCCGCCGGCCCGGCCGGGGCCGCCATGAACCATCTGCGGCATCGGCGAACCGTGTCCGGTGTGCTCGCTCGCGCAGTCGCGGTCGATGATCGCGACGCGGCCGTGAAAACTGCCGATGCCAAATGCCAGCTCGGTCGCAGCCGGGACGTCGTGCGTGTAGATGGATGCGACGAGGCCGCCGCCGCCGCGATTGGTCAGCGCGATGGCCTGATCCAGATCGTCATAGCCCATCACGGTGCTGACAGGGCCGAACGCCTCGATCTCGTGGACTGCGGTTGCGGCGAGCGGCTTCACGCAATGCAGCAGCAGCGGCGGAACGAAGGCGCCGCGCTTCGCGTCGGCATCGAGCAGCGCGAAGTTGCCGGGGTCGCCGGCCACCAGTTCGGCTTCGGCGCGAAGCTTCGCCACATGGGCAAGCACATCGCTGCGCTGGCCGAGCCCGACCAGCGGCCCCATCCTGACCTTGTCGTTTTCGGGATTGCCGATCGTGACCTTGGCCAGACGGTCGCGCAGGGCCGTGATCACGGCGTCGAGCTGCGCCGACGGCACCAGCGCGCGGCGGATCGCGGTGCATTTCTGCCCCGCCTTGACCGTCATCTCCTTCGCCACTTCCTTGACGAAGAGGTCGAACTCCGGGCTGCCCGGTACGGCGTCCGGAGCGAGGATTGCGGCGTTCAGCGAATCCCGTTCGGCGATGAACCTGACCGCCTCGCGCGCGATGACAGGATGCCGCTGCAGTTTTTGCGACGTGTCGGCCGAGCCTGTGAAGGACACCACGTCCTGGCAGGTTAGATGGTCCAACAGGTCGCCGGTCGATCCGACGATGAATTGCAGCGCGCCTTCGGGCAGCACGCCGGATTCGGTGATGATCCGGACCAGCTCGTAAGCGACATAGGAGGTGACCGTCGCGGGCTTGGTCACGACGGGCACGCCGGCCAGCAGCGCGGGCGCCAGCTTCTCCAGCATGCCCCAGCACGGGAAGTTGAACGCGTTGATGTGCACGGCGACGCCGTGCAGCGGCGTCACGATATGCTGACCGGCGAATGCGCCACCCTTGGAGAGCCCCTCGACATTGCCGTCGAGCAGGAATTTGCTGTTCGGAAGCTCGCGACGTCCCTTGCCGGCATATGCGAGCAACGTGCCAATACCGCCGTCGACGTCGATGACGGCGTCAGTGCGGGTTGCGCCCGCATGGAACGACAGTTTGTAGAGCCGGTCCTTGTGCTTGGTCAGATAGTCGGCGAGCGCCTTCAGCAAGCCTGCGCGCTGGTGGAACGTCAGTTTTCCAAGATGCTTGCCGCCGACCGCGCGGCCATAGGCGAGGATCTCGCGCATGTCGAGATCGCTTCCGGTCGTGACCGCCACCACATCGCCGGTGACGGCACTGTGAATCTCGGCTGCCGGTTCGCCCGGGCCGGACCATTTTCCGCGCACGAAGCTGTCGAGCTTCATGACGTTGTCCGCCGTCCGTGCACCGCTGGATTGAGGCTGTGTCATCGCAATAGGACCTTCTGACTTGTGATCAATGATGGGTCTCGCCTTGGCGGCGGAATGTTCAATCGGAAACGTTCAATCCTTGGCCCGTCCGACAAAGCGCGGGGCGCGCCTTTCGAGAAAGGCGGTGACGCCTTCGGCATAGTCCGCCGACCGGCCGGCACGGCCCTGCAACTCGCGCTCGAGATCGAGCTGCGCGTCGAGCGTGTTGGTCTCGGAGGCATCGAGCGCCTGCTTGATCAGCGCAAGACCATCGGTCGGCTGTGTCGCGAGCGAGGCGGCGAGGGCGTGGCCCTCGGCCATCAGGTCGGAATCCTCGACCACCTTCCAGATCATGCCCCATGTCTCCGCCCGCTCGGCGGAGATCGGCTCGGCGAGCATGGCCAGTGCGCGCGCTCGCGCGCCGCCGACGAGCCGCGGCAGCAACCAGGTGCCGCCGGTGTCAGGGACGAGGCCAAGCTTGGCGAAGGCCTGGATGAACTTGGCCGACCGCGCGGCGATCACGATATCGCAAGCAAGGGCCAGGTTCGCGCCGGCACCCGCGGCGACGCCGTTGACGGCGCACACGACCGGCATCGGAATGCCGCGCAGCTTGCGCACCAGCGGATTGTAGAATTTTTCGATCGGTGCGGAGAGGTCCGGCGTTTCGCCCGGCGTGAACACGCCGTCCGAAAGATCCTGCCCGGCGCAGAATCCGCGTCCGGCTCCGGTCAGGATCAGCGCGCGGCAGGACTTGTCCTGCTCCGCCGCGATCAGCGCAGCCATCAGTGCGGCGTGCAGATCGGCGCTGAAGGTATTCAGGCGATCGGGCCTGTTGAGCGTCAGGACGCGATATCCGGCGCGGATATCGGTCAACACTAAATCGCTGACCATGATGACCTCCCGTTGCGGCTTCTGGCGGCCGAAGGTTGCGCGACGTGCGTTTGGATTACTATTGACCGTCCGGTCAGTCAATTATAATCCACGCGACGGCATGGATGACGACGCCGGGCAACATCGAGCGAGCACGATCTCGGTCTCGGTCGCGAATTCAGGCCCGACAAGAGTGTCAGGATGATCCGGCGCGCATCGCGTGTCTGCAGCAAAAGTTCCGACGCGTAAGCACGGTCCCGTGTATTCGAGCGGTGTGATGCTGCCACAAATCGGCCCGCATATCACCGGCGACCTCCCGCCGCCATGAGGATCAGCCGATGACGATGCAGTCGCCGGATATGACCGGGTTTCGGTTCTCGACCGCGGATTTCGGCGAGCGCGACCGCTTGCCGATCCTTCGCGAGGGCGGATGATCGAAAGCGTCGTTCGACATTCTCGGAATTCGTGCTCGGCCAGCGCCTGGCGCGTGCGCATCATTTGCTGAACGACCCGCGCCACAGCGGCAGCACCATCGGTACGATCGCATTCGAAGTCGGGTTCGGCGATCTGTCCTACTTCAACCGCACCTTCCGCCGGCATTACGGCGTGACGCCGTCGGATATCCGCGCGGTGCCGCGGCGCTCCTGACCGAACATCGCAATTTCCCTGGCAGAGCGGCAGGTCGTTGCCTTCGGTCTGCCGCAACCGGCACGCGCCGATCATCCGCCGGCGGCGCGTCGCAAACAGCGCTCTCCGCCAGCCTGTGTGCTGTCGCGCACACAACATCGCCGCCAATCACGTCCGCTGCGGCGATTTCAGACGTCAATGCACGACAACGTGTTTCACATTGTTGCCCGATGTCGCATATCTCCAATCCCCCGTCGCCCCAGTCCGAGCCTGCCAATCGTCTCGCGCTTAAAAGGCAGCCCCCGGGAATCGTTGCAATCGATGGATTAGTCGACTGCGATGCATTGAGGCGACTTGAGACCATCGAGGAGGATGTGATGAAGTCTGCACTTCGAGGATATTTTCTTGCGCTTGGCGCGAGCCTGGCCTTGTCCGGCGCCGCCATGGCACAGGATATCAGTGTTGCCGTGGTCGGGCCGATGACCGGCTCCGAGGCGAGCTTCGGCCAGCAGTTCAAGAACGGTGCTGATCTCGCGATCGCCGACATCAATGCGGCGGGCGGCGTGCTTGGCAAGAAGCTGAAGCTGGAGGTCGGCGACGATGCCTGCGATCCGAAGCAGGCGGTGTCGGTTGCCGAGAAGATGGCAGGCGCGAGGATTCCGTTCGTCGTTGGGCATTTCTGCTCATCGACCTCGATCCCTGCGTCGGACGCCTATGCCGAGGGCAATGTGCTGCAGATCACGCCGGGCTCGACCAATCCGCAATTCACCGAGCGCGGGTTGTGGAACACGTTCCGTGTCTGCGGCCGGGATGACCAGCAGGGCACGGTTGCGGCCGCCTACATTATCAAGAACTACAACACCAAGAACGTCGCGATCATCCACGACAAGACGACCTACGGCAAAGGCCTTGCCGACGAAACGAAGAAGGCCATCAACGCCGCGGGCGTGAAGGAAAAGCTTTATGAGGCCTACACCAAGGGCGACAAGGATTTTGCCGCGCTGGTATCCCGCTTCAAGAAGGAGTCGATCGATTTCGTCTATGTCGGCGGCTATTATGCCGAGGCAGCGTTGATCCTGCGCCAGATGCGCGAGCAGGGCGTCAATGCGGTGCTGATGGGCGGCGACGCCCTGGTCGACAAGCAGTTCGCCGCGATCGCAGGTCCGCTTGCTGAAGGCTCGCTGTTCACCTTCTCGCCCGACCCGCGCAAGAAGGCGACCGCGGCCGCGACGTTGAAGAAGTTCAAGGACAAGGGCATCGATCCCGACGGCTACACGCTCTACAGCTATGCAGCGTTCCAGATCTGGAGCCAGGCCGCAGCCCGTGCCCAAACCACGGACGCCAAGAAGGTCGCGGCGGCCATCAAGGCCGGAAGCTGGGATACCGTGCTCGGCAAGATCAGCTACACGCCGAAGGGTGACATCACCCTGATCGACTACGTCGTGTATCGCCGCGACAAGGACGGCAACTACGCCGAATTGCCGGCCGGTCAATGATCGCCAGAGCGTTTTCGAGCGAAGCGGGTACCGGTTCGCGTGAAGAAAGCGCGTCAAAGCAAAATCGAGAGCCTCCGTTCCGATGCAATCGGAACGAAGGCGACCCTGGCCAGGCTGAATCGTTTCCCGCTGCGCCCGTGACCGGCGCATCCGGTCACACGTTCCGGGCAAAGCGCGCAGCGCCGGGGATCGGCGTGAGCCATGCGGCGGCGCGATCGGTATAGATCTCGGCTTGCGGCTGCAGTCCCTCCATGCTGTCGAGCGTGCCGGCTTTCACCACGACCTTGCCGGGCATCAATGCGGTTTTCGCAAGCAAAGGGGACCCGCAGCGCCCGCAGAAATGACGATGGACCGGATGGCCGCTGTCGCCCTTGTCGACGAACACCACCGTCTCGCCCGACTGCTGGTAGTCGGCTTCGCGGATCACGAGGTTGAACGAAAACAGGCTGCCGCTTTGCCGCTGGCAATGTGTGCAATGACAAACTGCGATGCTCCGCGGTTCGCTCTTGAGCGTGTAACGCACCGCGCCGCACAGGCAGCCGCCGTTCCGTTCCTGCATGCTGGTTTCTCCCATACGATGACGCCGTCGCCGGGAACGGGGACGCCGCCTCAGGCGTCGCCAATCACGGCATCGATGAATGTGGTGGCCGATTCCCTCAACTGCTTGCGGCTGTATCCGGCGCGTTCCATCACGGCGAGCCCGCGCGTGAACGTCACGATGACGCGCGCCAGCCGATTTGCATCGGCCGGGCTGCGCCTGTTCGGGGCCGCGCTGATGGCCTTGCCGACCAGCTGCTCGAGGCGGGTGAGCACGTCCTGCACGCGCTGACGCACATCCGCGCTCGAAATGGCGGCGTCCAGCGCGGTGCGCGTCGTCAGGCAGCCCCGCTGCGGCGTGCCGTCCGTCATGTTGACGATGATCATCTCAAAGAAGCTCCTCAGCCTCGCCGAGGTGTCGCCATGCGCGAGCGCGCTGCCGGCCGCGTCCAGGAATTGCGCGGCATACTGATCGAAGGCGCGCAGGAAGATCGCTTCCTTGTCGCCATAGGCGTTGTAGAGGCTGCCGCGCTGGACGCCGGTCGCGGCCGCGAGGTCCTGCATGGTCGCATCGTGCAGGCCCTTGCGCCAGAACACGTCGAGCGCGGTTGCGATCATCTCGTCCTCGTCGAACTGACGCACGCCCACCATTCGATCTACTCCATCGGATCATTCTTGACACAATCGTCAATATTGACAATCATGTCAAGAATGAACCCGAGGAGATCCGGATGATTACCGCCGTCACGACGTTCAAGCTGCCGAAGCCGATCACGCGCGAGGAAGCCCGCAGCATCTTCCTGAGCACCGCGCCGATCTATCGCGGCATTGAGGGGCTGTTCCGAAAAACCTATGTGCTGTCCGAGGACGGGCTGACGGCCGGCGGCATCTATTTCTGGAGCTCGAGGGTGGAGGCGGAAGCGCTGTACACCGATGCGTGGCGCGCCCGCGCCCGGGAGAAATATGGCGCCGATCCGATCGTGACCTATTTCGAGAGTCCCGTGGTGGTCGACAACCTTGCCCAGCAGATTGTCGCCGACGATTAGCAACGATGCAGTGGTGGCGGATGCGCATTACAGCGCATTGAGCGCCTTGCGCGACGGAGCGAGCGGCAGCCATTCCGGAATCTGCCGCCTGGCGAGCCAGTACGGCCGCCAGATCGCGCGCCAGGTCGGCCGGTCGAGAGGCGCGGTGCCCCACCTGCGTTGCTCGATCTCCATCCGCAACAGGTCGTGGCTATGCAGCCATTGGCGCGCTGCCCACCAGACCTCGCGCGGCATCTCGGCGTTCCGGATACCGGTGAGCTCGGCGATACCAGGCAAAGGACCCTCAAAACGCGCCGCAACTCTCAGAGTGGCGACCCGTTGCCCGCTCCGCCTGACGCTCCACAGCCGCGAGCGATTGTGGGCGAGGTTGGGACCGTAGGTGCGCAGGCAATTCTGCATCGCTTCCGCCTCCTCCGAGATATCCGTGGTCGAGTTCAGCGGGATGAAGTCGTAACCGTCAGCGCGGCCCGGCTGCAGCCACATATCCGCGATCTTCTCCGAGCCGAGGCTGACATGCAGCGCGATCATCGTGCTCCACGCATCGGCGGCCGCGAGCGCCGAGCCGATCCGCATGCTCGGCGTCCACCTCCGGTCGATCAGCGCATGTCCCAGCGTCGCCGGCTGCGTGGAGAACCACGCCCACAGGCCGACGAGCCGCAATCGCGCGGGATCGGTGCGCGGCGGCGCCCGGACCAGCTCGCGCGCGATCCAGACCGCCGCCGGTCCATGTGCGAGCTCGGCAACCGCCGCGACGGATTTCAGCCAGATCGGCGCGAGCTTCGGTGACGGCGGCAGGTGGTTCGCGATCTGCCGGCGAAACAGCTCGTCATCGGGCAGTCCCGTGATCGGAGCGGTGAACGCTTCCGGCGGCAACCTTCGCAGCCACAGCGGAATGCCCGCCGCGGCCGCGGCGTCCGAGAGCGAGCGGCCGTCGATGACGCATGCGCGTGCGCGCGCTGAAGCGATCCCGGCTCGCGGGACCGCCAGCGCGAACAGCAGCGCAGGAAAGCTCGCGGCAAGGTCCGCAAGACGCGTGTGCCGCATGGCCAGCGCGCGGACCTTCCCCTGAACGTGCGGATGATACCTCCGCAGCTGACGTTCGAGCAGCACGGAGCGTGTGGCCTCCCGACGAGAGACCACCAGAAGCGTCGAGGTCATGACAAAAGTTCCGCAAGCGCGGAGCCGAAGGCGCGCGGCAGATTCGATTGCGTGTGGGTGTTGCGATTTCACCCGGGATCCGATCCCGGGACGCGCGTCAAGTATCGCGCGGCGAACCCGGGAAGCGCACAGACCTGAACATCGTCGCCTCCTGCGTTGAAGTTACGGAGCGCTCCCATAGCCTATTTCCCGCCGCCAGGCAACGTGAAGCTGGGCATTGCATTTTAGCGATGTGGTGCGCGCGCGATGAGAGACCTCACTGCGGCATCGGCCGCCCAAGGTCTCTTCACGATCCCGGTCAACGACGCTAGTCTGATCAGGGGCTAACAAGAAACGTAGGCGGGAGGCGACAATGACCCAACAACAACCCTCCGATCGAGGCTCCCCGGCACTGCCACGCCGCAGGCTCGGCTGCACCGGGCTCGATGTCTCCATTGTCGGCTTCGGCACCGCGCCGCTCGGCGACCTGTTCGCACGGCTCGACGACACTGCTGCGATCGCAGCAGTGGAGCGGGCGTTTGCGCTGGGCGTCAACCTGCTGGATTCTTCGCCGCTCTACGGCCATGGCCTCGCCGAACACCGCAGCGGCACCGCGCTGCGCCGCGTGGCGCGCGACGACGTCGTCGTCTGCACCAAGGTCGGGCGCTGGATGGACCCGTTCCATGGCCGCGGCGACGGCTCCAATTTCGCCGGCGGCGCGCCGCATCGCGCGGTGTTCGACTATTCCTATGACGGCACCATGCGCTCGGTGGAGCAGTCGCTGCTGCGGCTCGGCACCGATCGCATCGACCTGCTTCTGATCCACGACGTCGACGTCTGGACCCACGGAGCTGACGCGATCGAGGCGCGGTTTCGCGAGGCGATGGAGGGCGCCTATGTCGCGCTCGACAAGTTGCGTTCCGAGCGCGTGGTCAGGGGCATCGGGATCGGCGTCAACGAGGCCGAGATGTGCGTGCGCTTCACCAAGGCCGGAACGTTCGACACCATGCTGCTTGCCGGCCGCTACTCGCTGCTCGAGCAACCCGCGCTCGCCGAATTCCTGCCGCTGGCGCAAGCCCAGGGCATCGGCATGATGCTCGGTGGCGTCTTCAACTCCGGCATCCTGGCGACCGGTGCGATTGCCGGCGCCAAGTACAATTACAAGGACGCGCCGCCCGACGTGATGCGGAAGGTGGCGGCGATCGATCGCGTCTGCCGCGCCCACAACGTGGCGCTGCCGACCGCCGCGCTGCACTTCGCGCTCGGCCATCCGGCGGTGGCAAGCCTCGTGCTCGGCGCGCAGACGCCGCAGGAGGTCGAGCGCAACGTCGCCGCGTTGTCGTCGCCCGTGCCTGCCGCGCTGTGGCGCGACCTGAAGGCAGAGGGGCTGCTCGACCAGCACGCGCCGGTGCCGGCATGATTCGGATCGACGCCCATCACCATGTCTGGACCCTGGCGCGCGCCGATTACGGTTGGCTGACGCCCGAACGCGGGCCGATCTACCGCGACTTCGGCCTGGCCGATCTGGCGCCGCATCTCGCCGCGGCCGGGATCGAAGGCACCATCCTGGTGCAGGCCGCACCGACCGAAGCGGAGACCGCATTTCTGCTTGATATCGCAAAAGGCGCCGAGCAGGTGCGCGGCGTGGTCGGCTGGATCGACTTCGATGCCGCCGACGCCGCGGCGCGGATCGATGCGATCGCCGGGCGCGAACTCCTGGTCGGTCTGCGGCCGATGGTGCAGGACATCGCCGATGACGACTGGCTGCTGCGCCCCGAACTGGCGGCGCCGCTCGAGGCCATGGCGCGGCATGACCTCGTCTTCGACGCGCTGGTGCTGCCGCGCCATCTGCAGCGGCTCATTCAGGTGGTCGATCGCCATCCGGACCTGCAATTCGTGCTCGACCATTTCGGCAAGCCGCACCTTGCGACCGGCGACATCGCGACCTGGAAGGACGACATCGCAAGCCTCGCCACACGATCCAACGTCGTCTGCAAACTCTCGGGCCTTGCGACCGAGGCGGCGCCGAACTGGCAGGTTGCCGATCTCAGCGAGGCCGTGGATCATGCACTGGCATGTTTCGGGCCGCAGCGGATGCTGTGGGGCAGCGACTGGCCCGTCGTCAATCTCGCCGGCGGCTATGGGCACTGGTTCGCGGCGGCGGAGACCTTGCTGGCTGATTTGTCAAGTGACGCGAGGGCTGCGATTTTCGGCGGCAATGCGGCGCGCATCTATTTGTCAAGCTGCGGACGGCCAACATCCCGGAAATAGATTGCGAGTCGCGCCCAATTTGATCCACAGCGCGCCTTGATGAATCAATCCGGGATGGTTCATAAGCGGCGTCCGCGCCATCGGTGATCCGGCGGCGCAATGGAATTTTAGAGAGATGAGCGTGGCAAAGATTCATCATCAGATTGCGCAGGAGCTGGGGGTTCGCGACGAACAGGTCGAGGCGGCGGTGACGCTGCTCGATGGCGGCGCCACGGTGCCGTTCATCGCGCGATACCGCAAGGAGCTCACCGGCGCGCTTGATGACGCCCAGCTGCGCACGCTGGAAGAACGGCTGACGTATTTGCGCGAGCTCGAGGAGCGCCGCACCGCGGTGCTCAATTCGATCCGCGAGCAGGGCAAGCTCGACGCCGCGCTCGAGGCCCAGATCATGGCCGCCGACAGCAAGGGCCGGCTCGAGGACATCTATCTGCCGTACAAGCCGAAGCGTCGCACCAAGGCCGAGATCGCAAAGGAGGCCGGCCTCGAGCCGCTCGCCGATCAGCTTCTGACGCAGCCCGAAAACGATCCGAACGAGGCCGCGACGCCCTTCGTCAATGCCGAGAAGCAGGTCGCCGACGTCGCCGCGGCGCTTGACGGCGCGCGCGCGATCCTGGTCGAGCGCTTCGCCGAGGATGCCGACCTGATCGGCGCGCTGCGCGAGGAGATGTGGTCGAACGGCATCATGGCCTCGACCGTCCGCACCGGCAAGAAGACCGAAGGCGAGAAGTTCAAGGACTATTTCGATTTCTCCGAGCCGCTGCCGAAGCTGCCGTCGCATCGCATCCTGGCGCTGTTCCGCGGCGAGAAGGAAGAGATCCTGGACCTCGCGATCAAGCCGGAGGCGCAGGAGCCGGTCGTAGGCCAGCCCGGTCTCTACGAGCTCAAGATCATGAACCGCTTTGCGATCTCCAACCAGGGCCGCAAGGGCGACAAGTGGCTGACCGAGACGGTGCGCTGGGCCTGGCGCACCAAGATCCAGATCCATCTCAATATCGATTTGCGGCTGCGGCTGTGGACCGCGGCCGAGACCGAGGCGGTGCGCGTGTTCGCCTCGAATCTGCGCGACCTCTTGCTCGCGGCGCCGGCCGGCGCGCGCGCCACCATGGGGCTCGATCCCGGCTATCGCACCGGCGTCAAGGTCGCGGTGATCGATGCGACCGGCAAGGTGGTGGCGCACACGGCGATCTTCCCGCACGAGCCGCAGCGGCGCTGGGATGAGGCGCTCGCCGTTCTCGGCAAGCTCGCGATCGAGCATGGCGTCGAGCTGATCGCGATCGGCAACGGCACCGCCTCGCGCGAGACCGACAAGCTCGCCGCCGAGCTCGTGAAGCGGCTGCCCGAGCGCAAGATGACCAAGATCGTGGTCTCTGAAGCCGGCGCATCGGTCTACTCGGCCTCGGCCTTCGCCTCGAACGAACTGCCCGACCTCGACGTCACCATTCGCGGCGCGGTCTCGATCGCCCGGCGCCTGCAGGATCCCCTGGCTGAGCTGGTCAAGATCGATCCGAAGGCGATCGGCGTCGGCCAGTACCAGCACGATCTCGGCGAGTCCAAGCTCGCCCGCTCGCTCGATGCCGTGGTGGAAGACTGCGTGAACGCGGTCGGCGTCGATGCCAATACCGCATCGGTGCCGCTGCTCGCGCGAGTGTCGGGCATCGGCCAGGGACTGGCGCAGAGCATCGTGCAGCACCGCGATGCCAACGGCCCGTTCAAGTCGCGCAAGGCGTTGAAGGAGGTGCCGCGGCTCGGGCCGAAGGCGTTCGAGCAGTGCGCCGGCTTCCTGCGCATCAGCAATGGCGAGGACCCGCTCGATTCGTCCGGCGTGCATCCGGAAGCCTATCCGGTGGTGCGCCGCATCCTCGAGGCGACCAAGAGCGACATCAAGGCGCTGATCGGCAATGCCGACGTGGTGCGGGGTCTCAAGCCGCAATCCTTCGTCGACGATACGTTCGGATTGCCGACCGTCACCGACATTCTGCGCGAGCTGGAAAAGCCCGGCCGCGACCCGCGTCCGGCGTTCAAGGCGGCGGTGTTCAAGGAAGGCGTCGAAGAGGTCAAGGACCTCAAGAAGGGCATGATCCTCGAGGGCACCGTGACCAACGTCGCCGCCTTCGGTGCCTTTGTCGATATCGGCGTGCACCAGGATGGGCTGGTGCACATCTCGGCGATGTCGCGGAATTTCATCAAGGACCCGCGCGAGGTGGTGAAACCGGGCGATATCGTCAAGGTCAAGGTGCTGGACGTCGAGGTCGCGCGCAAGCGCATCGCGCTGACGCTGCGGCTTGACGACGAGATCGGGCCGAAGAAGGACAATGCGGCGCCGTCGCGCGATTTCTCGCGCGGCAAGATGACGTCGTCAGCTCCGCGCCGTCCGCAGGAGCAGTCCGGCGGCAGCGCGCTCGCCGACGCACTGCGCCGCGCGGCCGAGAAGAGCGGACGCGGCAAGCCGACCTGAGCCGCGGAGGAGGGCGGCAAGCCGAGTTCGCCGCCCTGTTCGAAATCGGCCACCTGACGCTTCTGGCTGAGTTGCCTAAGCTGTCCCCGTCATCCTGAGAGTCTGACTCAAAACAAGTCATTGAGATCTCATGCTCTGGCCAATCGGCGGGAGAGCAGGCGGATGCTTGCAATGAGAACCCAAGCCTCCGCGCTGGCGATGGTTGCCTCGAAGTCTTTGGCAAGTCGTCGATTGCGGCCGAACCAGGCAAAGGTACGCTCGACGACCCAACGTCGAGGCTCGGCCTTGAACGTTCCAACGCTCTGCGAGCGGGTGACGATTTCAATCGTCCATTGGCCCAAATCAGCGATGGCATCGAGCAGCTTAGGGCCACGGTAGACGCGATCGGCGAAGATGTGGCGCAGGTTGGGGAACAGGCGGCCGATGAGCCGCAACAGCGGGACTGCACCGTGATTGTCTTGAAGGTTGGCGGGATGCACCTGCACAGCCAGCAAGGAGCCCTCGGTGTCGGTGACGATATGACGCTTGCGTCCCTTGACCCGCTTGGCCATGTCAAACCCGCTTGGACCGCCATTTTCCGCGGTCTTCACGCTCTGGCTGTCGATGATCCCAGCCGTTGGAGTGGGGTTGCGTCCTTGCCGTTCGCGCATGCGTCGGACCAGGGCATCATTGACCCTGCGCCACAATCCAGAACCGCGCCATTTGTAAAAATAGTACTGAACCGTCGAGCATGGTGGGAAGTCCTTTGGCAGCGCGCGCCATTGGCAGCCGCTGGCTCCAATGTAGAGAATTGCATTCATGATCACGCGCAGGCTGATCTCGCGCGGACGGCCGCGCCGGCATTGCGCAGGCATCAACGGCTCGATCAGTTCCCACTCCGCATCCGTCATGTCGCTTGCATAACGAAGTCCGTCGCGTCGATATTGTTGTCGGGTGATTTCGGTCCAACACATGTTGTGCTCCCTCGAGTCTTCGCAAACACGAAGGAATCACAACGGGCTGAAATCACTCAACTTTCTTTTTAAAGCAGGCTCTTGAGGTGCGAGCTCTTGCGAGCCTCGAAGGATGCACGGCCCCATCTCTGGCCGATTCATCCTTCGAGGCCCGCTCCGCGGGCACCTCAGGATGACGGGGCCGAAGGGGGCCGTCCTGGCTACAGCATTCCGGCGGCGAACCTCGCCAGCGCATCCGCGACGCCCTTGCCGTAGGCCGGGTCGGCCTTGCTGCAATTCGCAACATGCCGTTCCTGGATGTGCTTCGACGCCTGGCCGACTTGACGGGCGGTGTTGTCGAACAGGGCCTGCTTTTGGGTGGCATTCATCTTGCGGAACAGGTCGCCCGGCTGCTGCCAGTGGTCGTCATCCAGGCGATGATCCCAATGCGCGGCTGCGCCTGACAATTCGAGTGGCGGCTCGTTCAGGTGCGGCTGGTCGGTCCACTCGCCATGGCTGTTCGGCCAGTAGGTCAGCGTGGCGCCCAGATTGCCGTCGGTGCGCATCGCGCCGTCGCGATGATAGCTGTGGAACGGGCATTTCGGCGCGTTGACCGGGATCTGGTGGTGGTTGACGCCGAGCCGGTAGCGCTGGGCGTCGCCATAGGAGAACAGGCGGGCTTGCAGCATCTTGTCCGGCGAATAGCCGATGCCGGGCACGACATTCGCCGGCGTGAACGCCGCCTGCTCGACCTCGGCGAAGAAGTTCTCCGGATTGCGATTCAGCTCGAAATAGCCGACCTCGATCAGCGGATAATCCGCCTTCGGCCACACCTTGGTCAGATCGAACGGATTGAACGGGAATGCCTTGGCCTGTGCATCCGTCATCACCTGGATGAACAGCGTCCAGCGCGGGAAGTCGCCGCGCTCGATGCTGTTGAACAAATCGCGCTGGTGGCTCTCGCGGTCCTTGCCGACCAGCGCCTCGGCCTCGGCATCGGTCAGGTTCTGGACGCCCTGCCGGGTGCGGAAATGGAATTTCACCCAGACGCGCTCGTTCTCGGCATTGATCATGCTGTAGGTGTGGCTGCCGAAGCCGTGCTGGTGACGGAAGCTTTTCGGGATGCCGCGCTCGCTCATGACGATGGTGACCTGGTGCAGCGCTTCCGGCAGCAGCGTCCAGAAATCCCAGTTCATGTCGGGGTCGCGCACCCCCGTGCGCGGATGCCGCTTGATGGCGTGGTTGAGGTCGATGAAGCGCAAGGGGTCGCGGAAGAAGAACACCGGGGTGTTGTTGCCGACCACGTCCCAATTGCCTTCATCGGTGTAGAATTTCAGCGCGAAGCCGCGGATGTCGCGCTCGGCGTCCGCCGCGCCGCGCTCGCCGGCGACCGTCGAGAACCGCGCGAACATCGGCGTCTGCTTGCCGATCTCAGAGAAGATGCTGGCCTTGGTGTAACGCGTGACGTCGCGGGTGACGGTGAAGGTGCCGTGCGCGCCGGCGCCCTTGGCGTGCATCCGCCGCTCCGGAATCACCTCGCGGTGAAAGTGCGCCAGCTTCTCGATCAGCCAGACATCCTGCAGCAGTGCGGGCCCGCGCGGCCCTGCCGTCAGGATGTTCACATTGTCGGCAACGGGGGTGCCGGAGGCGTGGGTCAGAAAAGGTCTTTTGGTCTCGTCGTTCATCGAAAGCTCCTTGCTGAAGGTCAGCACTTTGCCGTCCTGGCGCCCGTAGGGAGGCCAGGTGAAGGGCGATTGCGTCGCGGATTGGATGACGGCCGGCGAGGAGGGGAGAGCCCGGTGATCGACAAATTGTGAAGCGGGTTTGCGATCCCTCGACGTCGTCGTTGTTCTCCGATAGCTGCAGGATTAAGAACCGTGGCCGATCGATTCAACGAGCGCTATCCGCCGATTCCAGCCAAATGTCCGTCGATCCCGGCCAACGCAATCGTGGCCGCCGATCCAGGCATTTGCCGCTCGGCATGCCGGCACGCCAATTCTAAATCCGGTGTCAGAAACTGGCGCATTTGTCAGTTGAAGTCGCGCATCGGCTTGCGTCTTCTGATCATGCTCGCGTGCGGCGATACGAGTTTGCCGCGGTCCCAATCAGGGAGGGTTTCATGAAGAACAGGCTTCTCACGTGTCTCACGGCAGCGACGCTCGCTGTCAGCGTTGCGCTTGCACCCGCTGCCCTCGCCAGAGGCGGCGGTGGTGGTGGCGGACATGGCGGCGGTGGCTTCGGTGGCGGCCACGGTGGTGCCATGGGTGCCATGGGTGGCGGCATGCATGGTGGTGGCTTTGGAGGCGGCATGCATGGCGGTGGTTTCGGCGGCGGGATGCGTGGTGGCGGCGCGGCGTTCGCCGCCATGGGCGGCGGCGGCCATTTCGCTGGCGGGCGCTTTGGTGGTCCACGCTTCGTCGGTGCACCGGCAATCGGCCCGCGGTTTGCCGGCGCCGGATTCCGCGGTTCGCGCTTCTTCAAGCATGGCGGCTTCTTCCGCCATCACCGCTTCCATCGCTTCGCGTTCATCGGCGCGCCCTATGTCTATGCCGGCTATGACTACGGCTGCTACCGCAGGGTATGGACGGCTTACGGTCTGCAATGGGTCAATGTGTGCGGGGACTATTGGTGATCGCCCAACCAACCGCACCGTTGTCGCGGTCGTCGCCAGACGTTCCATCCTGCCCCGGAATGGGATAGTCTGGCGGCGATCGTCGCGGGGCGGCCGCTCGGAGAGTTTGAGAACTCGGAGAGTTCGACACAGCTCGGAGAGTTCAGGAATATGACCGGTGCTCACCGCCGCATTCTCGTCGTCGAGGACGATCCGGAAACCGCAGGTCAGCTCGTCGAGGAGCTCACCACCAGCGGTTATGATGTGGATCTGGCAGCCAACGGCCGCGAGGCGCTGAGCCAGGGTGCGGCGCGCGACTATGCCGTGATCACCATCGATCGCATGCTGCCCGATATCGACGGCATCACGGTGATGCGTCAGATGCGCGACGGCGGCATCGCAGTGCCGTTCCTGATCATCAGTGCGCTCGGCGAAATCGACGACCGGGTGCGGGGCTTGCGCGCCGGCGGCGACGACTATCTGGTCAAGCCGTTCTCCTTCGTCGAACTGCTGGCGCGGCTGGAGGCGCTCGGCCGCCGCAGCGAGACCGTTGCCAAGGAGACCATCCTGCGGGTCGGCGATCTCGCGATCGATCTGATTTCGCGCACGGCGAGCCGCCGCGGTCGCAAGATTCCGCTGCTGCCGAAGGAATTCCAGCTGCTCGAATACCTCGCGCGCAACGAAGGCCGCGTGGTGTCGCGCGCCATGTTGCTGCGGCATGTGTGGGACCTGCACTTCGATCCCTCGACCAACATCATCGACGTCTATGTCGGGCGTTTGCGCCGCAAGGTCGACGACCAGCAAGCCTACCCGCTGATCCACACGATCCGCGGCATCGGATACTGCCTCCGTGCTCCTGGCTAAGACCTTCAAGTCGTCGACGTTCCGCCTGGCGTTGATCGCCATCGGGGCCTTCGGCCTGATCGTCTCCGCGATCTTCGCCTATGTCTACTGGTCGACGTTGTCCTATGTGCGCGACAGGTCCGACCGCGCGATCATGACCGAGCAGGCGAGCCTGGCTGACGCCTATTCGCGGTCCGGGCGCGATGGCCTGACCGCGTTGATCGCGCAACGCGTCGCGGACAAGGGCTTTGCCGATCATGTGTATTTGTTGGTCGGTCCCGGATCGACCGTGCTGGCGGGAAATCTCAGGCAGTGGCCGGCGGGCGCCGCCGAGAAGGGATGGGCTGAATTTCGTGCCTCCCTGCCACAGCTTTCCTCGGGAACCTCCCTGCTGCGCGGCGCGACGGAAACGCTGTCAAACGGCGATCGGCTGCTGGTCGGCCGTGATATCAGCGATCTCGACGGCTTCATGGCGCAGATCAGGGCCGCCGGCATTGCCGTCGTCGTGCTGATCATCGGGCTTGCGGCTGCTGCCAGCATCGGCGTCACGCGGCGAACGGTCGGCCGGATCGAGTCGATCAACGCGACCAGTCGCGCCATCATGCTCTCCGGCCTCGACCAGCGCATCCCGCTTCGCGGCAGCCATGACGAATGGGACCGCGTCGCCGAGAATCTCAATCTGATGCTGGACCGGATCCAGACCCTGATGGGGGACGTCAAGCAGGTCAGCGAAAATATCGCCCACGACCTGCGCACGCCACTGACCCGGATGCGCGGCCGGCTCGAGAAAGCTTATCACGCCCCGCGGAGCGGGGAGGGCGATGCCGCGCTGATCGGCGACACCATCGCCGATCTCGACGCGGTGCTCGGGATGTTCGCGTCGATCACGCGGATTTCCGAGATCGAGACGCGAGCCCGCAAGGGTGCGTTCCGCACCGTCAATCTCGTCGAGATTGCGGGCGAGGTGGTCGAACTCTACGACGCCGCCGCCGAACAGGTGACCACGCGCCTCGATCTTGCCGGCGATCACGCGGTGCTGGTCACCGGCGACCGCGACCTGCTGTTCGACGCCATCGCCAATCTCGTCGACAACGCCATCAAGCACGGCCGCCCGGGCGGACGGGTGACGGTGACTTGCGACAACGACGAGCGAGGCGCGGTGATTTCGATCGCCGATGACGGCCCGGGCATTCCCGCCGACCAGCACGACCGCGTCTTCAAGCGCTTCTACCGGCTCGAGCAGAGCCGCTACACGCCCGGCAACGGCCTCGGCCTCAGCCTGGTTGCGGCCGTCGCGAGCCTGCACGGCGCGCGGATCGAGTTGCGCGACAACGCGCCGGGATTGTTGTGCAGGCTGGTGTTTCCCGCGGCGGAAACGTAGGCACGCGGCTCGGGCTCCCACTCGCCGCGCCGCACACTCGCCGTCGTCCTGGCGAAAGCCAGGACCTATTGCCCCGAATGACAATTGTTATGCCGCGCTGGGGCCACGATCCCGTTCACAATCAAATTCGGTGGTGTGGGTCCTGGCTTTTGCCAGGACGACGGCGTGGTGAGAGCGGCTCAAAACTTCGCTGCTATCTCCGCAAGCCGGCGATGCGCCGCCTCGCGGGCGGCGCGGATCGGCTCGGTGGGCCCGGTGGTCGGGCCGATCGGCACGAAGCGCACGTCGCTGATGCCGATGAAGCGCAGCGCTTCGCGCAGATAGGGTGTTGCCATGTCGATGCGGCCGCGGTTCATGCCGGTGACGAAGTCGCTGCCGCTTGCGAGGATCACGATCGTCGGGCGGTCCTTGAGCAGCGGCAGATAGCCCTGCGCCGGGTCGAAGCGGAAGGCCAGCCCGGGCTGGATGATGACGTCGAGCCACTGCTTGAGCTTGTAGGGAATGCCGAAGTTCCACATCGGCGTTGAGATCAGCACACGATCGGCCAGCGACAGCCGCAGCGCGAGGCGCTCGGCGATTGCGAAGGCGTCGTGCTGCGAATTGGTGAAGCTCTTGCCGCCGATCCGGGCGTATTTGGCCTCGAGCAGATAACCCTCGAATTCCGGCAGCGGCTCGCGCCAGAGGTTCATCCCGTCGATCTCCCAGTCCGGCCGCGCCTGACGGAAGCGATCGAGAAAGACACGCGCGCCGGCCGCCGATTCCGAATCGGCGCGCGGTGAGCAGTTAAGATGCAGCAGCTTCGACACCGCGCCTCCCTAGCCGAGCGCCTTGATCACGGTGTCGGCGTTGGTCACGACGGAGACGTTCTGGAGCGCGAAGTTGATCGCGGCGTTGTGCCAGTCGGCATTCATGGTCGAGCAGCAATCCTCCGGCACGATCATGAAATAGCCCTTGTCGGCGCCGGTGCGCGCTGTGTGCTCCACCGACATGTTGGTCCAGGCCCCGGTGTTGATGATCATGTCGCGGCCGGTCGCCTTCAGGATGGTCTCGAGCCGCGTGCCTTCCCAGGCGCTCATCCGCATCTTCTCGACCACGAAGTCGCCCAGGCGCGGCTCGAGTCCCGAAACCGGTGCCGCGCCCCAACTGCCGCGCACCATCGCCTTGCTGTCGACTAGCCCCTCGAACAGCGGCGCGTTCAAGGTGACGCCGGGCGCGCCTGGCTCGACGACGAACCAGACATGGATGATGGCGACGCCGCGCGCTCGCGCAGCCTCCGCCACGCGGCGGACATTGTCGACGACATGCTGCTGGCGGGCGTGCGCGGGCGCACCGGACTCGGCGAACGCGCCGCCGTCCATGATGACGTCGTTCTGCATGTCCTGGATGATCATCGCGCAGCGTTGCGGATCGAGCTGCATCTCGCCGGCGGTCAGGTTCGGCGCAGGCGTGGACGATGTGGCACTCGCGCCGCCGCGCTTGCCGCTCATATAGGGCTCATGGCGCGGACCGACCTTGGTCGGGATCGCATAGACCGAATGGGTGGCGGTCAGATAGAGCGTGCGGAAGTCGGCGCCGCCCCAGGCGAGGTTGGCGACGAGCTCCGGCAGGCGGACCTTGCCGAGCAGGTCGCCGCCGGGTGAATAGACCCAGACGCCGCCGGGCGCAGTGACCCAGACATTGCCGCGCTGGTCGCACTTCATGCCGTCGGGCAGGCCGGGCTCGAGCTCGGAGCGGATGCCGGAGGCGAACACGCGCGGATTGGCAAGCGAGCCGTCGGCGCTGACGTCGAAGGCGCGGATTAGCGCCTGCACGGTGTCGTTGACATAGAGGATGCGCTCGTCCGGCGAGAAGCACAGCCCGTTCGGTTGCTCGAACAGATAGCGGTCGACCAGCAGTTTCGGCGCGCCGCCGCCGGGCGGCACGCGGTAGACGCCCTGGAAGCCGAGCTGGCGCGGCCGTTCGACGCCATAGACCGGCATCCGGCCGTACCATGGATCGGAGAAATAGATCGCGCCGGAGGAATGCACGCAGACGTCGTTCGGACTGTTGAGCTCCTGGTTCTCGTAATGCGAGACCAGCACCTCGCGCCGCCCGTCGGGCCGCTCGCGGATCAGCGACGACGTTGCGTGCTCGCAGACGATCAGATTGAGGTCCGCGTCATAGGTCATGCCGTTGCATTTGTTCGACGGCCGCTTGACCTCGACGACGCCGCGCCGCGCATCCCAGCGCCGCCGTACGTCGCCGGGCATGTCGGAGAACAGCAGGAAGTGATCGAGCGGATGCCAGATCGGTCCCTCCGTGAAATCAAAGCCGGTCCCGACCTGGCCGACCGGCGCGTAGGGATCGATCAGGCCTTCGAACTCGCTGCGCAGCGTGACATGCGTCATCGCCTCGATCCTCTACGCCGGGAACCAATTGCGCTGCGGTAGGCTCTGCACGACAGGCCCGGGTACCTGGTCGTGCAGCCGGCCGACCACCATGCCGCCCTCGATCTTGGCCGGGCGATCATGCACCGGAAGCAGATAGCGTGAGCTCGAGAGCAGCTTCTTGATCGCGGCCTTCTCGGCGCGCTTGCTGGTGCCGTGGTTGCCCGTGGTGCGCGGCTCGGCGTCGTGGATCTCGTTAAAGGGATTCACGATCTGGTCGTTGAAATCATAGATCACGTCGCCGCAGATCGTGGCGATGCCGTCGGCGGTGTGGACGTGGATGTTCATCGAGCCTTCGGTGTGGGCGTTGGCGGCGTCGCAATAGACGCCCGGCATCAGCTCGACCGGGCCGGTGATTTCGAGGTCGAGAAAGCGCAGCGCGCTCTTGGTGTGCAGGCGGTCGATCAGATGCTTGATGTCCGGCGCCGGATACTGCGGGTGCATCAGGCCGGAGACGGAGTATTCCAGCTCCTTGCGGTTCAGCACGACCGTGGTGTTCATCGGGAACAGGTCGTCCTTGCCGGCATGATCGATGTGCAGATGGGTGTGGCAGACGAAACGGACGTCGCCCATCCGCACGCCGTGGCGGGCGAGTTGGTTCTCGATCATGTTCTCGTGGAACTGGAGCCCGCGCATGCCGAGCGTCTCCATGATCTGGTTGGAGCGATATCCGGTGTCGACCAGCACGGGGTAGGGGCCGCCGAGGATCAGGAAGCCGAGCGTCAGCACGCGGCGGGTGCGGCCGCAATTGTGCCCGAGCACGAGGAAGCTCGATTCCAGCTCGATATCGCCATAGTCCAGAATCTTGATCTCCAACGGCATCATTCTCCCTCCCGATTCGTGTTCGTTGTTATGTTCGTGCCCGCGGTGCGGCTATGGCTCCAGCCGATAGACCCGCGCCGCCGTCGTGCTGAAGATCGCCTCGCGCTGTTCGGGGCTGAGCCGTTCGGCTGCCGTCTTGAAAGCGGCGACGAGATCGCGATAGCTGGTCCACAGCTTCTCGATCGGAAAGTTCGAGCCGAACAGGCAGCGGTCGGCGCCGAAGATCGCGACGGTATCGGTCATCACGCCGGCGATATGCGCGGCATCGTTGCGATGGATGAAGGTGCCGAGCCCGGACAGCTTCGACACCACATTCGGACATCGCGCGAGCCGCGTCATCCCGGTGCGCCAGGCGGCGCGGCCCCGCGGCGACAGATCCTCCAGCATGCCGGCATGCTGCAGGATGAACGTCACGTCAGGGCAGGCCTCCGCAAGGCCGGCCGCATCGGCCATCTGCGGCGCGAACACCTGCAGGTCAAAACTCCAGCTGTAGTCGGCGAGATGGCCGACATTGCGCCGGATCACGGGATCGGTGCAGAGATCGGCACGGGCGGCGAAGCGGTACAACGGGTTTTCGTGCCAGTGCAGCTGCATGCGCACGCCGCGCACCAGCGGATAGCGCTTCAACCGATCGAGGTGCGGCCGGACGTCGGCGACCGAGAAATCGGCATAGGCGACGAGAGCGTGCGGCCAGCCGTGCGCGTCCGCGGTCTGCTGCACCCAGGCCGCCTCGTCCTCGAACTGGCCGTTCGGCCAGTTGGTCTGGACATAGACCGAGCGGGTGACGCCGGTGCCCTTGAGGTCGTCGAGATATTCCTCGATCGGATAGTCGCGCCGGATCGGCTCGTAGGGGCCGAAGATGCGCGGCTGCATCGGGCCGGACAGCCAGGCGAGATCGGCCTGCCGCCAGATGTGATGATGTCCGTCGACAATACCAGTCACGCAGCTCTCCTTGTTCCAAGCGACAGCAGATGCGCGACAACAGCCGCGCTGGATCCGCCGTCCACGAGATCGTCGACGAAGCGCTGGATCGCGATCAGCGCCTCGGTTTGCGGCGTGAAGCCGGGCGAGGTTGCGAGCGGCGTCAGCCAGCTGACGCGCCAGGCCCGCCGCGACAGCTTGGCGACCGCATCGCGCAGTGCCGCCGGGTCGCCGCGCTCGAGGCCATCGGAGACGATCACGACCGCGGCGCCGCGGGCATACCCGCCGAACCGCGGCACCGCGAGGAACGCCTGCAACGCGTCGCCGATCCTTGTGCCGCCATCCCAGTCGCTGACCAGGAAGGAGGCCGCGTTCAGCGCCTGCTCGCGCCGCTTCAGCCGCAGCGCCGGCGTGACGCGGGTCAGCCTTGTGCCGAAGGTGAAGACCTCGACATTGCCGGCCGCCTGCACCAGCACATGCGCGAGCTTCATGTTCTCCTCGGTGCGCGCCTTCATCGAGCCGGAGACGTCGATCAGGAACAGGATCTTGCGCGGACGCTGGCGGCGGCGCATCCGCCCGAGCCGCAGCACCTCGCCGTCATTGCGCACGCTGTCGCGTAGCGTGCGGCGCAGATCGGCGAACGGGCCACTCCGTGCGCGACGGCGCCGGTGGCCGCGCCGTCGCGGCAGCCGCCGTGCCGCCTCGCGCGACAGTTTTCGCAGCGGATCGCTGGTCGCCGCCTGTGCAAAGCGGCGCTCGACCAATGCCTCGGCGCGCGCCGCGGCGAGGCCGGACTCATTGGCCTCGTCGGCGAGCGGCGGCTCGTCCTCGCCGCGGCCTTCCTCCTGCAGGCGGACGGTCTCCTCGTCCTCGCCTTCGGCCTGTTCGATCGCCTCGGCGCCGCGAAAATGGATGTCGAACAGCCGGTCATACGTCGCACGGCGTTCCGGCGGTGGCGCCAGCGTCGCTAGCCCGGCCAGGCGGACGTGCTCGAGGCTGCGCGGCCCGAGCAACTCGATCGCCGCGAGGAAGCTCGTCGTCTGCTCCGGCGCGACCGCGAAGCCGTTGGCGCGCAGCAGAGCGACGAACGAGACAAATATCCGCGCGGCGCGCGGCAGCTGCAGGTCGTCGCTCACGCGGCCGCCTCCGCGATGATCGCATCGAGCCGGGGTGAGATGAAATGCAGGTCCTCCTCATCCTTCAGCGCGACGCCGATCGAACGCTTGAACGCGTCCGGCCAGCGCGCGCCGCCCTTGTTGAGCAAGGTCGCGGCCTCCGCCCAGTCGACCGCCTCGGCGATCCCGGGCGCCTTGCTCAGCGGCTCGCGGCGCAGCCGACCGACCGCGGCGACCACCGCGCGGGCGGTGGCCTCGGCGACACTGGACGCCCGCATCATCACGATCCGAGCCTCGCGCTCGGCATTCGGATAATCGATCCAGTGATAGACGCAGCGCCGCCGCAGCGCCTCGTGCAGATCGCGCGTCCGGTTCGAGGTCAGCACCACGACGGGATGTTCGGCAGCGCGCACCGTGCCGCGCTCGGGGATAGAGATCTGGAAGTCGGAGAGGAATTCGAGCAGGAAGGCCTCGAACTCCTGATCGGCGCGGTCGATTTCGTCGATCAGCAGCACGGTCGCGTCGGGCGCGCGCAGCGCGGCCAGCATCGGCCGTTCGATCAGGAAGGCATCGCCATAGATGTCGATGCTCTCTTCGCCGGCCTGCCGGATCGCCAGCATCTGGCGCGGGTAGTTCCATTCGTAGAGCGCAGCGGCGGCGTCGATGCCCTCATAGCATTGCAAGCGGATCAGCTTGCGGCCGAGCACGGCGGCGATCGCTTTCGCGGCCTCGGTCTTGCCGACACCCGGCGCGCCCTCGAGCAGCAGCGGCTTGCCGAGCGCCAGCGAGAGATAGGAGGCCGTCGCGATGCCGTCGTCGGCGAGGTAATAGGCCGCGCGCAGCGCCCTCTCGAGCGCTTCGGGGCTGTCGATGCCGACGATGTTGCTGCGGATCGGCATGGCGAGACCTCAGCGCCGCGGCTGCGGCCGCGCGCCGCCCTGCGCCTTGATCGCGCGCAGCACCTTCTCCGGCGTGATCGGCAGATCGTCGATCCGTACCCCGACCGCGTTGAAGATCGCGTTGGCGATCGCAGGCAGCACCGGATTGGCGCACATCTCGCCCGGTCCCTTGGCGCCGAACGGACCGTCGGGCGCCGGGCGTTCCAGCACCGCGATGTCGTGCGGGCAGATGTCGCCCGGACCCGGCATCAGATATTCGACGAAGTCGCGCGGACCGTGCACCGGCTCCGGATAATAGGGCTCCGGCGTCTCATAGAGCGCGTGGCTGACGCCCATCCAGGCGCCGCCGACCAGCTGCTGCTCGACCAGCCGCGGATTGAGCGCGCGGCCGAGCTCATAGGCGGAGTCCATCCGGACCATGTCGACCTCGCCGGTCTCGTCGTCGACCTCGACCTCGGCGACGAGGCAGGCATGCGCGTAGCATGTCGCCGGCGACATCTCGCCGGTCTCGGGATCGACGTCGGACAGCGGCACCAGGAAGATGCCGCGGCCGGAGATCGTCTTGCCCTGCTTGAACTGCGCGGCGATCGCGACGTCCTTGGTCGAGATCGAGCGATGCGGCGCGCCCTTGACGTGGATGTTGCCGCGGCCGTCGGTCTCGAGGTCGGCGGCATTCACCTCCAGCTCCTCGGCGGCCGCCTCCATCATCACCCCGCGCGCCTCGCGCGCCGCCGCCATCACGGCGTTGCCGACGCGATGTGTGCCGCGCGAGGCGAACGAGCCCATGCAGTGCGGGCCGGTGTCGGAATCCGCGGTGTCGACATAGACGTCCTCGACCGGCACGCCGAGCGTCTCGGCGCAGATCTGCCGCGTCACCGACTTCATGCCCTGGCCGAGATCAATCGACGACAGCGCCACGGTGAACTTGCCGCTGGGGTTGGAATGCACCAGCGCCTGGCTCGGATCGCCGCCAAGATTCATGCCGATGGGATAATTGACCGACGCGATGCCGCGCCCACGATGCCGGGTCATGGTCAGCGCCTCCTGGTGCCGAAGACGGAAGAGAAGCGGGTGGCGCCATGCGACGGCGCGGCCGGCCGCGGCGGCGGAGAGGACGGTGGCGGCGAAGAGGGCGGCGGTGGCGGCGGCTCGCGGGTCGCGGCCGGCGCGCGGTCATAGGTCGTGCGTTGCTGGGACGGTGCGGCCGGTCGCGCATGCGGCTCGCGCGGGGTCGGCGTCACGGCGGCGCGGGCGCCGCCGCCATCCTTGCGCGACGACATCCGCTTGAAGTCCTCGCGGAGCGGCCACTTGGCTTTCTCCGCGGCGACCTGCACGCATTCGATCAGCGCCGTGTTCTTGGCCTCGCGGCGGTGCGCTTTCATGTCGCCGTCGCGATACGCATTGAGGATCCGGAACTCCATCGGGTCCATGCCGACGAGATGGGCGAGCTTGTCCATCTGGCATTCGATGGCGAAATCCATCGCCGTGACGCCGAAGCCGCGCATTGCGGTCGCGGGCGTGCGGTTGGTGAAGACGCAATAAACGTCGCCATGGACGTTCGGGATCGTGTAGGGACCGGGCAGATGGGCGGCGCATTTCACCGCCGCATAGCTCGACAGCCGCGTATAGGCGCCGCTGTCGAAATAGGCGCGCACCTTGCGGGCAACGATGCGGCCGTCGCGCATCACGCCGTCCTTGATGTAGATGCGCTCGGCGCCGCGCGGCGGGCCGTACTGCATTTCCTCCTCGCGCCCGAACAAATAGCGCACCGGGCGACCGGTCAGCATCGCGCCGAGGATGCAGAGCGGCTCGGTCAGGGTATCGACCTTGCCGCCGAACCCGCCACCGACGGTGCCGCCGATGAAGTGGAAGGTGTTGGACGGCACGTCGAGGATCTTCGCGCAGGTGTCAACCGAGAAGAACAGCGCCTGCGTCGAGGTGTAGACGATGTAGCGGCCGTTGGTATCGGGCGCTGCGATCGAGCCATTGGTCTCGGTCGGCGCGTGCTCGATCGGCGACATCTGGTAGCGCTGTTCCAGCACATGGTCGGCCGTCGCAAGCGCGCGGTCGGCATCGCCGAAGCGCAGCTGCTGGTGGTCATAGGTCTCGTGATAGGTGAAGGTGTTCTTCGGATAGACCTCGTTGACCACGGGCGCACCCGGCTTCAGCGCCTCCTCGACATCGAACACCGCCGGCAGCGGCTCATAGTCGATCTTGACCTTGGCAATCGCCTCAAAGGCCTCGCGCGGGCTGTCGGCGACGATCGCGACGATCGGCTCGCCCTTGTAGCGCACCTTGTCGACCGCGAGCGACGGCTCGTCGTCCTTGCCGAAATTGATCAGGCTGAGCAGCGTGTTCAGGTTGCGCGGCACGTCGGAGGCACGGATCACGCGCCGGACCCCCGGCGACCGCTCGGCCTCGGAGGTGTCGATGCGGCGGAGTCTTGCATGGGGATGCGCGCTGCGCACCACCTTCAAATGCAGCATGCCCTGCAGCTTGTGGTCGTCGAAATAGGGTGAGGTGCCGGTGACATGGCCGAGCATGTCCTGGCGCTGCGTGCCTTTGCCGATCTCCTTCAGATTGTCGTCGCGCTCGTCGGCGAAGATGTCCTTGCGCAGTTCCAGCATGGCACTGTTTCCTTACGCGCGCGCCCGGCCGCCGGAAGCGGCAGCCAGCACGGCGTTGATGATCGGCTCATAGCCGGTGCAGCGGCAGATATTGCCGGAGATCGCCTCGACGACCTCGGCGCGGCTCGGCTGCGGATTGCGGTCGAGCAGCGCTTTCGCGGCCATCAGCATGCCCGGCGTGCAGTAGCCGCACTGCGCGGCAAAATTGTCGGCGAACGCGCGCTGCAGCGGGTGCAGATTGGGACCATCCTTGATGCCGTCGAGCGTCTCGACCGAACGACCGGCAACCGTCTCGGCGAGCGTCAGGCAGGAGAGGTGCAATTCGCCGTCGATCAGCACGCTGCAGGTACCGCAGCCGCCCTGGCCGCAGCCGAACTTGGGCGTCATGTCGCCGATCAGCTCGCGCAGCGCGACCAGAAGGTTGGTGCCGCCGTCAACGAAGATCGCGACGTCACGGCCGTTATGCTGGAATTGAAGGGCAGTCTTGGCCATCACGATTTATTCCTGATCGGACAACAGGCGGTGGAGATGCACGCCGACGATCTCGCGGCGATACCAGGCGCTGGCGAGCGCATTGTCGCCGGGCGACGTTCCTTCGACCGCTGCCGCAGCGGCCGCGCTGATGGTGGAGGCGTCGAGCGCGCGGCCTTCCAGCGCGCGCTCGGCGGCGCGGGCGCGGACCGGCGTCGGCGCCATCGAGCCCAGCGCGACGCGGGCGCCGACGATGCGGCTGCCGTTGACCGGCAGGTGCGCTGCGAGCGTGACCACCGCGCCGCCCTTGGGCTTGATCCGCGCGATCTTGCGGTAGCGGAAGGCCTCAGTGCTGCCGGGCCTGGCAAAGGAGATCGCCAGCACCAGCGATCCGGCCTGCCGGTCGCGCGATTGCAGGAACTCCTCGATCGGGATATCGCGCCCACCGAGGCCGCCCTGCACCGACACCGTGGCGTCAAGCGCGAGCATCGCGACCGTGAAGTCGCCATACGGCACCGGCGCGAACAGATTGCCGCCGACGGTACCCATGTTGCGCACCGCCGGTCCGCCGATCGAGCGAGCAGGCGCGTGCAGGAAGGCGAGGTCGCGGTCGGCCAGGACGCGCGCGAAGGTGACGCCGGCACCCAGCGTGATGCGCGAGCCCGTGGCATCGATCCGTGTCATCGCATGGTCGCTGGCGCGGACGACGGTCGAGATCGAGATGTCGCCCTCGTTCAGCGCTCGCATCACCAGCGTGCCGCCGCCGAGATAGCGGGCGCTGCGATCCGAGGACAGCGCCGCCGCGGCGTCGTGGGTGTTGGTGAAGGTCTTCACCGTGATTGGCATGATGTCCTTCCGCTTACGCGGCCTCCTTCAGATGCCGGCGGATGGCATCGAAGCCGGCCTGGTAGATGTCTTCCGAAACCATCTGCGTGATGCGCTTGCTATCTTCGGTCCGCGTCGTGAAGCGCGACTCCCAATGCCAGAAGGTGCGGTCGCCGTCGGTGACCGGCAGCAGGTGGACATGCGCCACGTAGTTGAACATCGGGATCGGCGTATCGAGCAGGCAGTAGCTGAACGATTGCTCAAGATCGGACAGCGCCAGCAATTGCTCGCGCAGCTCGGCGCCGTCCTTCAGCTTGAAGCGCCTGACGCAGCCGATCTTGTCGGACGGCTGTGCGCGCTCGATGCCGCTGGTTGCGACCGCAGGATGCCATCGGTCATGACCGTTGAAATCGCGCAGCACGGCCCACACCGCATCGGTCGGTGCATCCAGAATCGTGCTTTTGACGATATGCGGCACGGCCTATCCCCCGAACGCCCGCTTCAGCGCGTCGAAGCCGCCCTGGAACACGCCGCCGCCGATATTGTTGACGAGCTCCGCCTCGCGTTCCGGCGCGCAGTCGAATTCGGCGGTCCATTCCAGGAAGGTCTGGTCGCCGTCGGTGACCGGCGTGAGCCGCAACGTCGCGACATAGTTCTCGACACCCATCGGCGATTCCAGGATCGAATAGGTGCAGAACATGTCGTAGTCGGACAGCCCGAGCAGCTTCTCGCGGATGCGATCGCCGTTGCGCAGCCGGAAATCCCTGACGCAGCCGATCTTGTCGGAGGGCTCGCCGCCCTCGATCCGGCTTTCCGCGATCGCGGGATGCCAGTTCGGCAGCCCGTTGAAATCGCGGACGCGGGCCCAGACCCGGTCGTTGCGGGCGTTGACGACGGTGGAGACGTAAACCCGTGCCATGGCGTCAGCTCAGTCCTTCTTGCGCGGCGTGCGCTCAGGGCGCGCCGGCTCGCCGCCGCCCTCGGGCGCGGCCGGCTTGGCGTCGCCGCCGCTCTTGCGCGCGGAGTCCTTGATGCCTTGCATGTCTCGGGCTTCGCGGATCAGGCCGGGCATCTTGGCGAGGCTGCCGCCCTCGACGCCGATGTCCGACAGGATCGAGTCGATCAGCGGCGCCTGCACGCGGTAGCGCAGCGCCGAGTCGATCACCTCGTCGGTGGCGCTGCGGCCGGTGCCGTTGCCATGGCCATTGCCGTTGAGGCCGTCGACCTGGAGGATGCGGATGCCTTCGATCTTCTCCATCGGCTTGACGCTCTCGCGCACGATGCCTTCGATGCGGTCGAGCAGCTTGCGGCGGAACAGCGAGTAGCGCGCCTGGTCGGTGAGCACGTTCTCGGCTTCGTTGAGCAGGCGCTGGGCCTCGGCCTCGACAGCGGCGCGAACGCGTTCGGCTTCCGCGGCGATCCGTGTCTCCTCGGCCTGCTTCTCGGCCAGCAGCACCTCGACCGTCTTTCGCCGCTTGGCGATCTCGCTTTCGCGCGCGGTGACGACGCGCTCGGCCGCTTCGGTCGCGCGGATCCGGGCGTCCTCGGCGGCGGCGCGCGCCGCGGATTCCTCCAGCGATTTCTGATGCAGCGCAATGGCCTTTTCCATCAGCGCGGTCTCGACATCCTTCTCGCGGTTGACCTCGAGCTTGCGCAGCTCGCGCTCCCGGCCGATCCGGGCCTCGTCGAGGCCACGGTCGGAGGCGATGCGGGCGCGCTCGACCTCCTCGCGGGCGACGATCTCGGCCTCCTGCAGCGACTGGTTGCGGGCGACCTCGAGCTGCTCGATCGCACGGCGCCGCTCGATGCGGGCCGCCTCCAGCGCCTGTTCGCGCGAGACGTCGGTGGTGTCGATGTCCTTGCGCGCCACAATCTCGGCCTGCCGGACCTGCCGGTCGGCATCGATCCGCTCGGAGCGCTTGGCGGCGAGCGCGATCACGCGCTCCTCGTCGGCGAGCTCGATCGCCTTCTTCTGGTCGATGTTGAGCACCTCGCGGGTCCTGCAGGAGGCGATCCGCTCGCTCTCCAGCGTCAGCTCGACATCGATGCGCTGGCGCTCGACCGTGTCGCGGCGCTTCAGCTCGGCGGCCTCGATCGCCCCGGTGCGCTCGATCTCGAGCGCGCGGGTCTCGCGCTCGGCGCGGATGCGCTGCGCGGCGACCGACTTCTCCTGCGAGATGCGCGCCGCCTCGATCGCCTCGCGGGAGGCGATATCGGCTTCCTCGATCGCACGGGTGCGCGCGATTTCGAGCGCCCGGACGTGCTCTTCCTGGGCGATCCGCGACGCTTCGGTGGCTTCGCGGGCACTGATCCCGGCGATCTCGACCGCCTGGTTGCGCTCGATCTCGAGCTTGCGCGTGGTGTGGTCGGCGGCGATGCGTTCGGCGGCCAGCATCTTCTCGCGGGCGATCCGGGCGGCCTCGACCGCCTTCTGCGCTTCGATCTCGGCTTCCTGGATGGTGCGGACCTGCTGGATCTCCAGCGCGCGGGTGCGCTCGTCCGAGGAGATGCGCTCGACATTGACCGTCATGGTCTGGGCGATCCGCGCCTTCTCGGTGGCCTCGCGGGCCGCGATCTCGGCCTCGTCGACCGCGCGGGTGCGCTCGATCTCGCGGCGCCGGGTCTCCTCCTCATTGGCGATGCGGGCATCGGTGACGACGCGATCCTGCTGGATGCGGGCCTTCTCGATCGCCTCGCGGGCGGCGATCTCGGCCTCCTCGACGGTCCGCATCCGCTCGATCTCGCGCTGGCGCACCTCGCGCTCGGAGGCGATGCGGGTGGTGTCGACCGAGCGCTGGTTGGCGATCCGGACCTTCTCGATCTCCTCGCGGGCCAGCAGCTCCTTCTCTTCGACCGCCCGCGTCCGCTCGATCTCCTTGTGCCGGGTCTCGCGCTCCGAGGCGATTCGGGCCTCGGTGATCGCCTGCTCGTTGGCGATGCGCGCCTTCTCGATGGCTTCGCGCGCCGCAATCTGGGCCTGCTCCGACTCGGTCTCGCGCAAGGCGCGCTCGCGGGCGACTTCGGTACGCTGCAGGGCACGGCGCATCTCGATATCGCGTTCCTGCTCGAGACGGGCGGTTTCGCTCTCGCGCTCGATCTCCAGCGCCTGCCGCTCAGCCTCGAGATTGCGGGAGCGGATCTTGATCATCGAGTCCTGCTCGATGTCGTTGCGCAGCTTGCGCTTGGCCTCGATGTCCTCCATCAGGCGGGTCAGGCCTTCGGCGTCGAAGCGGTTCGAGGGATTGAAATATTCGAGGTCGGTCTGGTCGAGATCGGTGATCGCGACCGACTCCAGCTCGAGGCCGTTCTGCGCCAGCGCCTCGGCGGCATTGGCCTTGACGCGCGCGACATAGTCGCCGCGCTGCTCGTGCATCTGCTCCATGGTCATCTCGGAGGCGACCGAGCGGATCGCGGAGATGAACTTGCCGGAGAGCAGGGTGTGCAGCTGCTGCGGCTCCATGGTGCGGCGGCCGAGCGTGGCGGCGGCGATCGAGACCGCCTCGCGGGTCGGCTCAACCCGGACGTAGAAATCTGCCTCGATGTCGACGCGCATCCGGTCGCGGGTGATCACCGCGTCTTGCCGTGAGCGCACGATCCCCATCGGCAGCACGTTCATGTTGACCGGCGTGTAGTCGTGGATGAACGGCAGCACGAAGGCGCCGCCATTGATCACCACGCGCTCACCGAGGAAACCGGTGCGGACGAAGGAGACCTCCTTCGACGACCGGTGATACAGCCAGTTCACGACATAGACGATGATGACGATCGCGACGATTGCGACGATGAGCCAGAGGATCAATTCACCGACCAGCATCCCCGACATCTCTTCCTCCCTTGGTCACGGCGGCTAGCGTGCGCCGATCGCCTTGAATTTGCGAACCTGATCCGTCAGCGCCCGCTCGACCGGCAGGCGCTCCATCGAGGAGGCGCCGTAGAAGCCGTGGCAGTTGCGGGTCTGCTTCATGATGAAATCGGCATCGGCGGGGTCCGCGATCGGACCGCCATGCGCGAGCACGATAATGTTCGAATTGACGCTGAGGGCGGCCTCGGCCCAGGCCTCGATGCGGGCAGGGCAGTCGGCAAGTCTTGGCGCGGTCTGCGCGCCGATCGTGCCGCCGGTGGTCAGGCCCATGTGGCAGACGATGATGTCGGCGCCGGCGATCGCCATCGCGGCGGCTTCCTGCTCGCTGAACACATAGGGCGTGGTCAGCATATTCTTCTCATGCGCCTTCGCGATCATGTCGATCTCGAGCGCATAGGACATTCCGGTCTCTTCGAGATTGGCGCGGAAGGTGCCGTCGATCAGGCCGACGGTCGGGAAGTTCTGCACGCCAGCAAAGCCGAGCGCCTTGAGCTGGTCGAGGAACACATCCATGTCGCGGAACGGATCGGTGCCGTTGACGCCGGCGAGCACCGGCGTTTTGGTCACGACCGGCAGCACCTCGCCGGCCATCTCGACGACGATCGCGTTGGCATCGCCATAGGGCATCAGGCCGGCGAGCGAGCCACGGCCGGCCATGCGGTAGCGGCCGGAATTGTAGATCACGATCAGGTCGACGCCGCCGGCCTCCTCGCATTTCGCCGACAGTCCCGTGCCGGCACCGCCCCCGACGATCGGCTCGCCGCGTGCGATCATGGCGTGAAACCTCTTCAACAGCGCCGTGCGTTCAAACCTGGCCATTGGTCACCTCGCGACTCTCCGCCGACCACCGGCGCGTCCGAGCAAGGGGCGGAACGCGCTGACGATGGCGGCGGTGAACTCGGGATCGTTGATGTTGCGCTTGATGCGGATGATCTGCCGGTTGCCGGTCTGGCGCACGGTGCGCTCCAGCGCGCGGAACAACGCCGCATCGGCCTCCGGGTCCCAGAACGGCTGGCCGGGTGCATCGAGCGCGGAGACGCCGCCCTCGGCCAGGAAGAAGCGCACCGGTCCGTCCATCTGGTTGAGCCGTTCGCCGATCCAGCGGCCCATGTGCTCGTTCTCTTCCGGCGTGGTCCGCATCAACGTGACCTGCGGATTGTGGACGTGGAATTTGCGTTGCCGATAGCGCTCCGGGATCGTGTCGGGTGCGCCGAAGTTCACCATGTCAAGCGCGCCGACCGAGCCGACATAGGGCACGCGGCTGCGGATGATGGCGCCGAAGCGATCCTCGGTCGCCGGGAACACGCCGCCCATCAGCAGGTCGCAGACCTCGGTCGTGGTGAGGTCGATCACGCCGGCGAGTTGCCCGGACTCGACCAGCTTCTCCATCGAGCGGCCGCCGACGCCGGTGGCGTGGAAGACGAGGCACTCGAAATCCTCGCGCAGGTCGGCCGCAATCCTCTGCACGGCCGGCGTGGTGACGCCGAACATGGTGATGCCGATCGCCGGAAGATGAGCGCCTGCATCGCGCTGCTTGCCGGCCTGCTCATCGAGCCGCGCCTTGACCATACCGACCAGCGCATTCGCGCCGTTGCCGAGCACCGTGCGCGAAATCGAGTTGAGACCCTGCACGTCGGTCACCGAATACATCATGGTGATGTCGGCGGGACCGACATAGGGACCGACGTCGCCGGACGCGACCGAGGAGATGATCAGCTTCGGCATGCCAACGGGCAGCGCGCGCATACCGGGCGCGACCAGCGATGCGCCGCCGGAGCCGCCCGCGGAGATGATCCCGGCGATATTGCCCTGGCGGCGCAGCCATCGCTCGAAGGCGTCCGCCATCGCCGTCACCGAGGCGCCGCGATCGGCGCCGAACACGCCGGAGCCGCCGCGGCCGTGGTTCAGTGCGATCTCCTGCGCGGTCACATCGCAGCTCGCCGCCTTGCCGCTGGTCGAGACGTCGACCAGTCGGGTGCGCAGGCCGCTGCCGGCGATAATATCGCGGATGAAGCGCAGCTCGGCACCCTTGGTGTCGAGCGTGCCGACGATGAGGACGACCGGAGGCCCGGAAGTTCGGGAGGTCGTCGGTTCGCGTCGCTGCCGCGTTGCCTCCTCGAGCCGCGTGACCCCGGCGGACTGCGTCCGCGCGGCGGCCTCGATGCGGGCGATCGGCACCGGCTGCGACCAGCGGGTCGGCAGCACCGGATTGGAGATGTAGATGCGTGTCGGCCCCTTGCGTTCGGGCTGCGGCGCACCGGCCGCTTCAGCCTTCGCCGGCGCTGGCTCGGCGTCGGTCTCGTCGGCGCCATGGGTGCCGACACCCAGCAACCGCTGCTGCAGCTCGCGGTCGCTTGCAAGGCGCGCGGAATCGATGATGCGGTTGATCCGGCCATTGACCATGATGGCGACGTTGCGCGACACCGCCGTCGCCACGCCGATGTTCTGCTCGATGACCAGGACGGAGATGTCGCCTTCGTCGCCGAGGCGCAGCAGCATGTCCTCGACCTGGGCGACGATCACGGGCGCGAGGCCTTCGGTCGGCTCGTCCATGATCAAGAGATGCGGATTGGTCAGCAGCGCGCGCGCGATCGCGAGCATCTGCTGCTCGCCGCCGGACAGCTGGTTGCCGCCATTGCTCTTGCGCTCGGCGAGGCGCGGGAAGGTGTCGTAGATCCGCTCGATGGTCCAGGCGCCGCGGCGCAATCCGCCGGCGAGGGCAAGGTGCTCGTCGACGGTCAGCGAGCGCCACAGGCGGCGGCCCTGCGGCACATAGCCGACGCCGAGCCGGGCGATCCGCGCCGGATTGAGCCGCGTGACCTCCTCGCCGCGGATCCGGATCGAGCCGCCGCTGGCACGCACGAGGCCCATGATCGCCTTGCACAGCGTGGTTTTGCCCATGCCGTTGCGGCCGACCACCGAGAACACGCCGGACTCGAGCGTGAGATCGACGCCCTGCAACGCGTGCGAATGGCCGTAATAGACGTCGAGGCCTTTCACCTCGAGTGCGGGCACGGCGCGACGGTCATTCATGGCCGCCTCCGAGATAAAGCTCCTGCACCTCGGGATCGGATTCGATCTCGCGCGGCAGGCCTTCCTTGAAGATGCGGCCGTTGTGCATCATCGTCACGCTCTCGACGACGCGCAGCGCGACGTCCATGTCGTGCTCGATGATGATGTAGCCGATATGCGCCGGCAGCGAGGTCAGGATCTCGATCAGCTCGCGCCGTTCGGTCCGCGACAATCCCGCCGCCGGCTCGTCGAACAGGATGAAGCGCGGCGCGCCGGCGAGCGCCAGCGCGATCTCGAGCTGCCGCTGCTGGCCATGTGCGAGCTCGGCGACGCGCTGGTCCTTCACGCCGCTGAGGTGCACCGCCTGCACCAGCGTTTCGGTCGCGTGCATCAGCGCATCGTTCTGCCCCGGGCGCAGGAACGAGAAGCGGCCGCGCGAGACGCCGCGGCAGGCGAGGTAGACATTGTCCTGCACGGTCAGGCCGGGGAACAGTGCCGAGATCTGATAGGTGCGGCGCAAGCCCCGGCGGATCCGCTCATAGGGAGGGAATTGGGTGATGTCCTCGCCGAAGAAGCGGATCGTGCCGGAGGAGGGCGGAAAGTCGCCGGTAATGCAGTTGAACAGCGTCGTTTTGCCGGCGCCGTTCGAGCCGAGCACCGCGCGCCTTTCGCCGGGCCGCACCGTGATGGTGACATCGGTCAGCGCCGCCAGCGCGCCGAACAGCCGCGTCACGCCGCGCAGCTCGAGCGCCGCGCCGGCGCCGACCACGGACAGCCGCTGCGCGACGCTATCCATGGCCGCCTCCGCCTGAACGTTTCGTCGAGGACGCGCTGCGGCGCCGCCAGCGTTCCCACAGGCCGATCACGCCGTCGGACGACCAGAACACGATGGCGAGGAAGCCGAGCCCGATCAGCAGCCGGAAGCGGTTGCCGTCGAGGCCGAACTTGATCAGCACGTCGAGCGCGAAGGTCCGCAGCAGCACGAAGATCAGCGCGCCGATGAAGGGTCCGATCGGCCGCGTGATGCCGCCGACCACGGCGATGATCAGGACGTCGATGCAGGCGCCGACGCTGACCGAGCCGGGCGAGATCTGCCGGTAGTTCCAGACCTGCAGCACGCCGCCGAGCGCGGCGATGAAGGCGGCGAAGGCGTAGGCCGCAATGCGGTGCGCATTGGGGTTGAAGCCGAGCGCCGCCATGCGGCGGGAATTGTCGCGGACGCCCTGCAACGCGAGGCCGAACGGCGCGCGCGAGACATACTGGACGGCGAAGTAGCAGATCGCGGCGACGCCGAGCGTGACATAATAGAAGGCGATATCGGCGCGCCAGTCGACGCCCCAGAAATACGGCGTCGCGACGGTGTTGATGCCGGTGTGGCCGTTGAAGATCGCCCAATTCTGGTTGGTGAAGTAGTAGAACGCGGCGCCGATCGCCAGCGTAATCATGATGGTGTAGATGCCCTCGGTGCGCACCGCGAGCGCGCCGCCGAGCGTGCCGAACAGCGTCGCCAGCGCCAGCGCCATCGGGGTCGCCAGCCACCACGGCCAGCCGAGGCTGATATTGGCGTTGCCGCTCACGCCGAACACCGCAACCATGTAGCCGGCGAAGCCCGCGATCGTGAGCTGCATCAGGCTGACCATGCCGCCATAGCCGGCGAGGAACATCAGGCTGAGCGCGATGATGCCGAGGATCAGCGTGGTGGCGAAGATCTCGATCAGGAAGAAGCCGTTGGCGATCAGCGGCATGATCACGAGGATCAGCGCGACCAGCCAGGCCACAGGGTTCTGGAATTCCGGCCAGGCACGGACCAAGGCGCGGCGGGTCGCGTTGGCGGATGGATCGGGGCGGAATTGGGTGCTCTGGAGCAGCGACATCGGTCATCGCCTCGCGAGCAGGCCCTGCGGCCGCAGCGCCAGCACCAGCACCATGATCAGGAAGGTGACGACGATGGCGTAGGTCGGGATGTAGACCGAGCCGAGCTGCTCGGCGAGGCCGATGATGACTGCGCCGAGCGCCGCTCCCGGGATCGAGCCCATGCCGCCGACGATCACGACGACGAGGGAGGCGAGCAGGAACCGCGTATCCTCGCCCGGCGACAGCGACTGGAAGGTGCCGCCGACCACGCCGGCAATGCCGGCAAGGCCCGCGCCGAGCGCGAACACCAGCACGAACACCAGCTGGATCCGCACCCCGGTCGCGGCCAGGATGTCGCGGTCGTCGACGCCCGCGCGCACGATCATGCCGATCCGGGTGCGGTTGAGCGCCAGCCACATCGCGATTCCGATCACGACGGAGGCCGCGAAGATCACCAGCCGCACCAGCGGATATTGCAGATAGACCGGCTCGCCCGATGATTTGATCGCGGTCAGCAACGGCAGTTGGATCGGGCCGATCAGCCAGCTCGGGGTCTGGATCTGGTAGAAGTCGCCTCCGAACACCCAGAGCATCAGATCGGCGAACACGATCGAGAGCCCGATCGTCACCATGGTCTGCCTGAGGTCCTGACCCTCCATGCGCCGGAACACCACGAGCTGCAGGATCACGCCGACCAGCGCCACCGCGACGAAGGCGACGATGAAGCTGAGGAGCCACGACCCGGTCCAGCTGCTGATCGCGTAGCCGACATAGCCGCCGAACAGATAGAGCGAGCCGTGCGCAAGGTTGACGTTGCGCATCAGGCCGAAGATCAGCGTGAAGCCGCTGGCCACCAGGAAGTACAGCCCGCCGAGCGTGATGCCGTTCAGCACCGCGTTGAGGAACACGCGCTTGCGGCCGATCGCGGCCTCCAGCCCCGGCGGCCAGATCGCGACCACCAGCCACGCGAGCACCGCGACCGCGATGATCACGATCAGCGCCCAGGCCGGATGGCGTTCGATGAACCTAGCCATCTCCGTCGCGTTCCCTCACTGGTCGCGGCCGTCTGCCGGGCCGCGTGTCCAATATCCTATCGAGGGCGAAAGCTCAGGATTTGATCGACAGTATCTTTTATCGTGTGCTCCGGAACTGCTTCACGGCCGCAACACCTTGGCGGCGCGGCGATAGTCGGTCGGCGCCATGCCGACATTGGCGGCGAAGAAGCGGGTGAAGCCGCTCTGCGAGGAGAAGCCGAGGTCGAAGCCGATATCGGCGATCGGCGTCTCGGTCGCCACCAGCGCATCCAGCGCCTGTTCCATGATCAGCGTGTTCATGTAGAGGTGAGGGGTGACGCCGGTCTGGGTGCGGAACAGCCGGTAGAAATGCGGCCGCGACAGCCCGGCCTCGCGCGCGATCGCATCGAGCTCGATCTCGGCGCCGGGGCTTTCCGACATCAGCTTGATCGATTTGCGCACCCTGAAATCGGTCACCGCGGCCGCCGCGCGCGCGTCCTGCGCCGCCTGCCAGCTCTCCTCGTAGCAGGAGTCGATCAGCTGCCGGAGCTCGCAATCGAGGCTGCGCAGCGACGGCGCGCCGCACACCAGTGCTGCGGTGCGGCGGATCAGCCGGTCGAGCGCTTCGGTGCGCGGAAAGAAGGTGCGGCCGAACCGCAGCCCCTGTGCCGTCGCGGGCTGCGGCGCGAACCATTCGGCGTTGACATAGAGCACGAAGAAGATCGCGCCGTGGTCCATGTCGGTCGGCAGAAAATTGTGCGGTTCCCACGGGTTGACCGCGACCACGGTATCGTCCTTGAGCAGCAGCCGTTGCTCCGAGACGTCGATCTGCGCCGGCGTTCCGCCGACATGAAAGATCAGATGCCCTTCGCGATGCGCATGCACGTTGAAGGGACGGTTCAACTGATAGACCGTCGCGCGACCGAACCGGCCGTGGAAGACGGCAAGCGCCCTGCTCATGCCTCCCCTCCCGCGGGATGTTCTTGTCTTTTCGACAAGCGTTCATCATCCGCCCGCGGAAAGCAAGGGCGAGCAGGGCGCATCATGCAACCGCGCGCCGTCGCCACGGTCGCGTGCTTGCACTGCAGCAAATACGTCAGTACTTCTTGCACTCCGGGACCGTGCGGCTCGGCAGGCCGATCTTGGCGAACACCGCCGGATCGTAGCCCAGCGTCTGGTTGACGTTCGGGATCACCTTGACGACCTTGCTGAACAGCGCGCCCTTGCCGTCATCGACCACCTCGGTGACGAAATTGGTGCCGATCGCCTGGCGGTTGGAGTCGAGCTTGATCTTGCCGTTCGGCGCGTCGATCTCGATCTTGGCCAGCGCCTCCTTGAGCTTGGCCTGGTTGTTGGAAAGATCGCCGTTGACCTGCCGCAGCGCCAGGATCAGCGCCATGGTCGAGCCGTAATAGTTGGTGGCGAGCAGCGACGGGCTCGGGAAGCGCTTGGCCGGCGGGAAGGCATCCTGATAAGCCTTCACGAATTTCTGCCAGCCCGGATCCTCCCAGGTATCGGCCTGGCCGCTCGCGGCGATGGTGCCGATCAGCGCGTTCTTGGCGTTGCCCTTCGACGACAGGATGGTCTGGTCGATCATGATCGAGCCGCCCATCAGATGCGCCTTGCCGCCGGCCTGCTGATATTGGTTGAGGAAGTTGACGGCATCGGCGCCGCCGAGGCCGAGATAGATCGCGTCGACGTCGTCGGGCAGCGCGGCGATCACCGAGGCAAAGTCCTTGGTGCCGAGCGGCACCCATTGCCGGTTGGTGACTTGGCCGCCGGCGCCGCAGAATTCGAGCACCAGGCCGAACACCTGAGTGTAGATGAAGGAGTAGTCTTCGCCGACGGTCGCGATCTTTCGATATCCCTTGGTCTCATAGGCGTACTTGCCAAGGCCGACCTGCCACTGCGCGCCGTCCATGTTGAAGCGGAAGAAGTTCGGCGCCGGATCGACATAGGTCGTCTCCTGCGCGCCGGAGGCGGCGTTGACGAAGGTCAGCTCCGGATGGGTTTTTGCAAAATTCTTCACCGCGATGCCTTCGTCGCCGGACAGCGGCGACAGCAGGATCTGCACCTTGTCCTGCTCGATCAGCTTGCGCACCGCGCGCACCGCGGAATCCGGCGTCGCATCGGTCGAGGCGACGACGAATTCGAGCTCCTTGTCGCCGATCTTCTTGCCGAGCACGTTGAGCGCCGTCTGGTGGCCGCGCATGCCATCTTCGCCGAGCACCGTATAGGTGCCCTCGAGCGTCGCGGTGACGCCGACCTTGATCTTCTCCTGAGCGAACGCCGTGCCCGAAAGCAACAGGCTGCTCAACGCAATCAGTCCCAAACTGCCTTTCAACATCGCGCTCCTCCCTCTGTGTTGTCGCCGGCGTCCACTTGGCGTGCGAAGGCTGATGGGCGTCCGGTTGTTGCCGGCAAAGCTAGCCGAAGGCGGGCGCGGCGCGGATGTCGTCGGCGCGCAATCGCTTAACGGGCAGTCTCATTTTGATTGTTGCGCCGCAGCGCGGTTCGCGACGCAATGCCGCGGAGCTTGTTCAGCGTCATCACCCGCGCATGCGGGTGATCCAGTATTCGAGAGACAGCGGTGCTGGAGCCGAGAGGCTGGGGCGTCCTGGATCGCCCGTCTTCTCGGGCATGATACCGGGGAGAATGAGAGCATACGACTCCCTCCCCGCGTCGTCCCTGCGAAAGCAGTATTGCGCTGCCGGTGAGTCATAGATGCGCATTCTCGCGACATGAATTGCCCGAGCTTTGGATTTCGTTTCGCCGCTCCGAGAGCAGAGGGCGCAGGGAAAGCCGGGTGCCGATCGCACCCATGGGCCCCGAGCAAAAGGTAGAAAGCTCGGGGGTAGGACCACAGGTGTAACCGGAAACAACCCGGCTTTCCCTGCGCGATGGTTTTCGGCTTATACGTGCTCGCCCCGGTGAGACTGGGCTTTTTTGTCACCGTCTTCACAAGACGCACTCGCGTTTTGTGAAAAGACACCTGCCGCTAGGGCGTCAGGTCTGCACGACTTCGCCGTCCGCCGCATGCGCACTCGTCAGTTGCACACTCGGCGTCCACCGCATCTCACCGCAACACCCGTGACGATGCGCAGCGCCCCTCGATCGGGTGAGACGGGGAAACCATACACCGAGTTGCTCTTCGGATAAAGCGAAATATTTTTTGCTGTGGGGCTTGCGTCGTCGGGCAAATCGGTGGCAAGGGGCACGCTCACGCCAGCTCCAATCCGCCGTCGACGGTCATGATCTGACCGGTCATCCATTGCGTGGCAGGACCGGCGAGCCGCACGATCCATCCGGCGACCTCATCCGGAAGGCCGCGTCGTCCAAGCGGGATGCGTGCGCGTTCCTGCTCCTTGACGGCTGCCGCCTGCTCGTCGCTGAGACCCATCATGCCGGTGAGTGCGCCGGATTCGGTGGGCCCCGCCGCAACCGCGTTCACTCTCACGCCGAGCGGCGCAAGCTCGAGCGCCCAGCAGCGGGTCAAATGCTCCAGCGCCGCCTTGCTCGCCGCATAGTGCGACAGGCCCGCCGCCGGTTTGTGTCCGTAGGTGCTGGAGACGTTGACGATGGCGCCGCGCGTCGCCCTCAGGTGCGGAAGCGCGGCTGCGGCGAGCAGGCTCGGCCCGACCACATTGACCGCGAAGATGTCCGCGATCCGGTCGGCCGTCGCGTCTTCCAGCGGCAGGATCGCACCGGCGCCGGCATTGTTGATGACGGCATCGAGCCTGCCCCAGGCCTCGATCGCCTTGGCGACCGTGCGCCGCGCGTCATCGGCGGAGGCGGCATCCGCGATCAGGCCCGCGATGTTCGGATGCTCGGCAACCGTTTCCTCAAGAGGGCCGGGCCGGCGGCCGGTGACCAGCACCTTGTCGCCTTGCCGTGCGAAGGCGAGCGCGGCCGCGCGGCCGATGCCGGAGGTGCCACCGGTCAGGATGATGACCTTGTCGTTCATGTGATTGTCCTTACGAAACTGCGATTGAGGTGAAGTCGAGCGCGAGCAGCAAGAGAGGTTCACCTCTCCCCATCGAGAAGAGGTAAGCCTAGGCCGGGCTCGACACCCGATTCATCATCAGGCCCTTCGGGCCGAGATGAACGCGAGAATGTCGGCGTTGACGATGCCGGGTTGCGTGGTGCAGAGGCCGTGCGGCAGCAGGTCGTAGATCTTGAGCTGGCTGTGTTGCAGCAGCTTGGCCGACAGCACGGCGGAATCGGAGACCGGCACGATCTGGTCGTCGCCACCATGCAGAACGAGCGTGGGAACGGCGATGGCCTTCAGGTCATCGGTGAAGTCGGTTTCCGAAAAGGCCTTGATGCAGTCGAGGTGCGCCTTGGCGCTCCCGCTCATGCCCTGGCGCCACCAATTCCAGATCACCGCCTGCGATGTTTCGGCACCGGGACGATTGTAGCCGTAGAACGGGCCGGACGCGAAATCGAAATAGAATTGCGCGCGGTTGGCGGCGAGCTGATTGCGCAGGTTGTCGAAGACTTCGATGGGCAGGCCGCCGGGATTGGTCTCGGTCTTCAACATCAGCGGCGGCACCGCACCGATCAGGACCAGCTTCGCCACACGATCCTTGCCGTGCCGCGCGACATAACGCGCGGCCTCGCCGCCGCCCGTGGAGTGGCCGATGTGAATGGCATTGCGAAGATCGAGATGCTCGGTGAGGGCCGCGACATCAGTCGCGTAGTGATCCATGTCGTGCCCCTCGCTGACCTGGCTCGACCTGCCGTGGCCGCGTCGATCATGGGCGATGACGCGGTAGCCCCGGCTGAGGAAGAACAGCATCTGGGCATCCCAGTCGTCGGAGCTGAGCGGCCAGCCGTGGTGGAAGACGATCGGCTGGGCAGATTTCGGTCCCCAATCTTTGTAAAAGATGTGCACGCCATCCCTTGTCATGATCGAGGTGACGGGCGGCGTCGTTTCGCCGGTGCCGGTCGGAGCTTTTGTTTCCTTGCCGACGGCGGATGTCGAGCGAATTGTCAGCGACATTGCCGACATGATGGAAGCCGTGAGCAGCTTTCGTCGCGACGTCCGCGCGAGGCGGGCGACCGAGTTGTTCCAAACCATCTTGTTCGTCTCCGTGTTGTTGGCGTGGGCATGCTGCTGATTTACGCCGTCAATTGCGCCGCTGCCCCAGAGCGATTGAGACCGTTGCAGCGCAATTGCTGCTAGCGCATGCGGCGCCGCCAACTGCTCGGCGTATCGCCGGTCAACCGCCTGAAGGCCGCAGCAAACGCGGTCTGGGAGGCGTAGCCGAGCGCGGCCGACACCGTGACGACGGACGCCTCGGTGTCGCGCAGCATCTTCATGGCTTGCTCGAGCCGGTGCTGGCGCAGGAAGGCATGCGGCGAGAGCCCGGTGCTTTCCTTGAAGGCGCGGCAGAAGTGGAAGCGTGACAGCCCCGCATCGGACGCCAGCGCAGCGAGCGAGACGTCCGTATCGCTGTCCGAGCGCAAGCGCTCGATGGCGCGACGAAGCACCGCGGGCGACAGCCCGCCGACCGCCGGCGGTACCTTGATAGCCGAGCCGGAATGCGCGACCAGCAGGCGCGTTGCCAGCAGGTCCGTCAGCTGTTGCCTGAACAGGGTATCCAGAGCGGTGTTGTTCTCAAGGAGATCGGCCCCGCTGGTCAGCAATCGCGCCGTGATGGCGTCGGGATGTCCGATCCGCTCGGTCAGATCAGCCGGAGCACCCAGATCGGCTTCGCTCGCGATGCGCTCAAGCGTGGTGTGCGGAAGATAGAGCTGGATCAGATTCAGCAGTTGAGGCGAATCTGCTCGACCCGCCGAACCGGCCGCAACGACATCCCACCGCGAGGTCGCGCCGGCGGGAATGACCGTCACCACCCCGGGGCGCGCGGTGCCGATCGCAACCGATTTTCCACTCCGGCGCTCGAGCCGTTGAATGCCGGCGGGATAGGCCATGATGACATGGTCGGCCATCGGCTTGACAATCTCATGCACCGGATCGTGTTGCCAATATGCGATCGAGCCGCCGGACGGCTCCAGCGCAAAGCGAACCGGCCTCGTCTTCAGCACGCGTGCCATTTCGGTATTAGCCGAGTGCTGGCCGGGAAGCGGCGAGCCATCCGGGCGGTCGTCCGATGTAGCCGGCCGATCGTTCGGAAGGTTGTGCGGGACAGGCTTGCTCATGGATTTGCCTTCGCGCCGCTGACTGTGCCAGTGATATCGAGCATGACGGCTTTCCCGGATCGTGAGTGCGCGGCCGGCATGCCAGTCGGCCGCGATGCGGGGAAAAAGGCACGGTTTCCGAGACGGCGATACTGTGCCGCGGGATAGTCTCTGTTCGCCAGTCGTCAGGTCGTCCCGCGTCCGCCGCTGTGGCGATTGGTCCGGATTGCGAACGAGACGCCGGCGTACATGGGTTTCCATGAGGTGCGGCCGGGGCGCGGCGGGGGTACAATCGGGGCGTAAACCGCCCAGCTCCTCAACTCCGGCACTCATTTGACCAATAGCGCCAAACACAACGCTGCAGATCTTAAGGCTGGTCCCAGAATTGAGCCCAAGGTCGAGCCCAAGATTGATCCCAAGGCTTACCTTTTGCGGACAGGGCAGCCCAACACGCAGCGCGCTTTGCTTGCGATCGCGGCCTGCCTCGCCGGCGCTACCGCAAGCTGGCTCACGAAATCGCCCTTCGGCCTGCTGGCCGTGGTTGCCGCTCTCTACCTCCATGTCGACCGACGGGCCGCCCTGCTGCTGCGTGTCGCGTGGGGCCTCGCGTTCGTCGGGGCGATTGCCGTGCATTTCCATGCGCACGACCCCCAGAGCGCTGCGCTATCGCTGGCGCTGTTTGCCGTCCTCGCGCTTTGCATCGGCGAGATCGTCGCGATCCCGTCGTCGGCAAAGCTGAGCGCCGATGCGGTACAGGCCATGCGGATCATCGAGAGCATGCCGGCCTATACCTGGTCGGCAAGCCCGGATGGTCACATCACCCATGTGAGTGCGAGTACGCTGTCCTATCTCGGCGAGCTCGCTGACAAGACCGGGCTGTTTCACATTCTGGACAATGCCGGCTGGCGGCGCGCGATCCATCCCGACGACTATGCGCAGGTGATGGAGATCCGCCGCCATTCGCTGAAGACCGGTCTCCCGTTCGACGCCGAGTATCGGGTACGCGGCTCGGACGGGACCTATCGCTGGTTTCGGTCGTTCGGTTCGCTGTCGCGCGATGAGCAGGGCGAGCTGGCCGGCTGGTACGGCACGATGATCGATATCGAGGCGAAGAAGCAGGCGGAGGACGCGCTGCGCAAGAGCGAACGCCAGCTTCAGCAACTGATCGACGCGGTGCCCGCGCTGATCTGGAGCACGACGCCGCATGGAACACCGACCTATGTCAACAAGCGGTTCAAGGTCGCAACCGGTGCTTCCCTCGAAGACATCACGGCGCCCGACGGATCGCCCTCGCTGAGTGTCGTTCACCCGGACGACAGGGCGGCCGCGATTGCGGCGATCACCCACTCGTTCAGGACGGGCGAGCCTTACGTCATGATCTATCGCCAGCTCCGCGCCGGGGGTGCCTACCATTGGACGGAGACCCGCGCCGAGCCGCTACGTGACGATGCCGGCGATATCATCCAGTGGTACGGCGTGAGCGTCGATATCCACGACCTGGTGACGGCGCAGGAAGCGGTGAAGGAGAGCGAGCGATCGCTGCGCCAACTCGTCGAGACATTGCCGGCCATGATCGATTGCGCCGCGCCGGATGGCGAGCCGATCTATCGCAGCCGCCAGCTCCGCGAGTTTCTCGGATACAATCTCGAGGAACTCGACGGCAATGAGAAGGGGCGCCTCGAAGCGACGCTCGACGCCGGCGTCCATCCCGACGACCTTGACGGCGTCAAGGAGCGATACGCGCACTCATTGGCGTCGGGCGAGCCATATGCGCGCAGGCACCGTCTGCGGCGTTTCGACGGCGAGTATCGCTGGGTCGAGACCCGCGCCGGCGCGATGCGCAACGCCGATGGCGCCATCGTGCAGTGGAACGTGATCTGTCTGGACATCGACGCCGAGGTGCGGACACAGGAAGAGTTACGAATGGCGCAGGCTGAGCTTGCCGGTGCAAGCCAGGCGGCGAGCCTTGCGGAGCTCTCCGCCTCGATCGCGCACGAGGTGAACCAGCCGCTGGCCGCCGTCGTGGCCAATTCGCACGCCTGCCAGCGCTGGTTGACAGCGGACCCGCCAAACCTGGAGCGGGCGCGCAAGACGGTCGAACGGATCATCCGCGATGCGAACGGCGCCGCCGAAGTCGTGAGCCGCATCCGTGCGTTGTTCAGGCAATCGCTCGACAAGCGAAACAGTGCGGAGCTGGGTAGCATCATCGCCGAAGTGCGCGAGCTGATGTCCGAAGAGGCCGTGCGGCGCCGCATCCGGCTCGATATCGATGTCGAATCCGCCATACCGCCCGTGAAAGTCGATCGCGTCCAGATCCAGCAGGTTCTGAGCAACCTGATCCGCAACGGCATGGAGGCCATGGAGCGGGCCGTCGGCGACAGATCGATCCGGATCCGCCTCGATCGGATCGAGGATGCGGTTCGGGTCAGGATCAGCGACCGCGGTCCGGGCGTCGAATTCCCTGACCGGGTTTTTCAGCCGTTCTTCACGACGAAGGAGTCCGGGATGGGCATGGGCCTCGCAATCTGCCGCTCGATCGTCGAGTCGCATGGCGGGCATTTGTGGGCGGAAGAAAATGAGCCGCACGGCGCCAGCTTCATTTTCACATTGCCGATCGAGGCGAACAGGGTGACATGACGGCCGAGGAGCAGATTGTCTTCATCGTGGACGACGACGAGCGCATTCGCGAGGCGTTGAGTGAGCTGCTGGCCTCGCATGGCGTCGAGACCGCGACGTTCGCTTCGGCCGGGGCGTATATCGATGCCGAGAAGCCGGACCTGCCGGCCTGCCTGGTGCTCGACGTCGAGCTGCCCGACATCAACGGGCTCGATCTGCAGGGGCAGATCGCGCAGGGCGATCATCCGCCGATCGTGTTCATCACCGGGCATGGCGATATCCCGTCGTCGGTTCGTGCCATCAAGCATGGCGCGCTGGATTTCCTGACCAAGCCGTTCAGCGATGACGACGTGATGGCTGCGATCCGGGTGGCGATCGCCCAGGACCGGGTCAGGAGGGCGGATCGCGCCGAACTCTGCGGGTTGCGGCAGCGTTACCTCAGCCTGACGCCGCGCGAGCGTGACGTGCTGCCGCTCGTGGTCAGCGGCCTCATGAACAAGCAGGCGGCGGCGGAACTCGGCATCAGCGAGGTGACGCTCCAGATCCATCGAAGGAATGTGATGCAGAAAATGGCGGCGGCATCGCTCGCCGACCTCGTGCGCAGTGCGCAACGGCTGGAAATTCCCGTCACCCACTCCCGGCGCGGCGGAGGGACCGATCGTGAGTAAGGGTGGGCGGGTTGTCGCAGTTGTCGACGACGATCCGAGGCTGGTTGAATCGCTCGCGGAGCTGCTGGAATCCGCGGGCTATCAGACATGCTGTTTCTCGTCGGCGCAGGCGCTGCTCGCTGCCGGCTTTGCCAACATGGACGTGCTCATCACCGATGTCGGCATTCCCGGTGTCGATGGCTTCGAGCTTCGCAGGCGCGCCTTGAAGCAGCGGCCGGACCTGCCGGTGTTCCTGATCAGCGGCCGCCATGAGGTGGCGGATCAGAGCCGTGCGCAGGGATTGAGCGGATTCTTCCGCAAGCCGTTCGATGGCCGGGCGCTGCTCGCCGCGGTGGATGATGCCCTGCGCGGCGGAGGGGAGGAGAAGAATGAGGATTGATGCGCCGCTGCAACGACGACCGCCGTCAACCCGGCCGCTGTCGGGCGACAATGCCGCGCAACCCGTCGTCCTGATCGTCGATGACGATGCGTCGGTGCGGGAGGCGCTATCCGAATTGATCCTGTCGGTCGGCTTCCAGTCGATCGGCTTCGCTTCCACCAGGGAGTTGCTCGAGGCGGATGTCCTGCAACGCCCCGGCTGCCTCATCCTCGACGTGCGGATGCCGGGTTCCAGCGGTCTCGACCTGCAAGCCGATCTGGTCCAGAACGGCAATCCCAAGCCGATCATCTTCCTGACCGGACATGGCGACATTCCGATGACCGTGCAAGCGATGAAGGCCGGCGCCATCGACTTCCTCACCAAGCCGGTGCGGGACCAGGCGCTGCTCGACGCCGTGCTCGCCGGCATCACGATGGATGCGGCGCGCCGACAGCAGGCCCTGGTCGTCAAGGGATATCTCGAACGCGTCAGGACGCTGACGCCGCGCGAACGCGAAGTGCTTCACAGGGTTGCGCATGGTGGCGTCAACAAGCAGATCGCCTTCGAGCTCGGGATCAGCGAGGTGACGGTGAAGCTGCATCGCTCCAACGTCATGCGCAAGCTGCAGGCCACTTCGATCGGCGACCTCATCCGGATCTGGGAGGCGCTGCCGAAAGCGGTGCGCGAGACCGCCGTCGACGGATGATCCTGGCGGAAGCGAAGCAGGCACTCTTCCGCCAGGCTGAGCAAGAACTCGATCAGCCGTTGGAACAACATTTCGCCCGATGACGCGGCTCTCGGCTGATCTGCCGACGGTTCCAGCGTCAGTGCCAGGCGATGCTGATGGCGCGACGCGTGTGACGGATTGTTTGCAAGATGTGGTTGCCGGAACCGATGGTGGCGCGCATCGGAGATTGGATAACTGCGACGAACATCGAGGTTCCCTTGGGTTTGCCCAACATTGTCCATCATGAGTCTATCAACTTCGCGTGTGGTGCCTGTTGAACGCGGAGACAGGGGATCGCCGGAACCCGAGGTGCAAAGACTCGGGTCGTGTCAACAGGCAGGCGGAGCGGAACAATCAAGCAAATTGTGGTGCGACGATGCCTGCCATCTTTGCTGGGGCGGGCAAGGCAAAGGTATTTCATCGCTGCAGCGCGACGCGTTCTGCGTTCAGCGTGCGTCGCTGTCGTCGGTTGCTCGCTGTGCGAGCAGGCCCACGCGCTCGATTTCTTTGGTCTGTTCGGTTCCGACGATCCGCCGCCGGTCAGCGCCACGACGCTGTCCTATCGGTTGGAGATCGAAGCCAAGACGCCGGAGGGCAAGAACGATAGCGACGCCGAACAGGCATTGCGCGATGCCGCCGGCACCTATCGCCTCCGACAGGAACCGCCGCCGGACGGGGAAGGTCTCGCGCGCCGGCTGCAGGCGGATATCAATCCGCTGCTCGATGCCCTTTGGGGGCTTGGCCGCTACAACGCCCAGATCGATGTGACGATAGATGGAGTTCCAATCTCCCTCGACGAGATCGGGCTTGCCGCGGCGGCGCGTCGGGCCGACAGCTTTCGCAATCGGACCGTTGTGCCCGTCAAGGTGATCGCGCGACTTGGTCCGTTGTTCAAGCTGCGCGCCGTTGATGTAGACTATCCGCGCGACCAAGCGCCGCAGGGATTGCCGCGCCGCGCGTTTGCGCTGAAGTTCGGCGATCCCGCGATCTCTGCCGACCTGCGCGCCGCGCAGGTGAAGCTCGTCGACTGGTTCCGCAGCAACGGACATCCGCTCGCGAAGGTCGCCGACGTCAAGGCCACCGTCGATCATGCCGCCGCCGCGATGGACCTCCGGTTGCGGGTCGAAGCGGGCCCCAAGGCCGGCATCGGCGCCGTGACGATCTCGGGCGGAGATGTCGATCCGCGAGTGGTGGCCACGCACGTTTACCTGAGGGAGGGCGAGCCCTATTCGCCGGAGCGGCTCGTCTTGGCGAAAACCTCGATCGCAAAGATCCCGGCCATCGGGGGAATTCGCGTCCGCGAGGCCGACAAGCTCGACGCCAATGGCAACCTGCCGGTCTTCATCGATTTGACGGAAAGGCCCAGGCACGCGGTGGGCCTCTCGGCAAAATATTCCACTGTCGATGGTCCCGGCATTGCAGGCTATTACGAGGATCGGAACATATTCGGCGGCGGCGAGCGCCTGAGGCTCGAAGCGTCCGCCTCACTCCTGCAACGGATCGACGGCACGTCCTTTACCGGCTTCAATAATCTGAGCGGCTCGGATTTCGGCGCACGGTTTACCGGCACCTTCATCAAGCCAGGCTTGTTCGGTACGGCCAACGATCTTCTGATCGAGGCCACCGCGTTCCGCGAGCGTGTCGGCAACAACGACCTCGGCGGTTACACTGACGACACGGTGCGCGGCACGTTCGGCGTGATCCATCGCTTTTCGGAGGCGGCTTCGCTGCAGGCCGGTCTCCAGGTCGAGCAATCGAAATCGCAGGACGTGCTGGGGCGGGTCGATGCGACATTGATCGGCTTCACGGCGACCGGCCGCTACGACACGACAGACAATCCGCTCGACCCGACGCGCGGTGTGCGCCTCTCGGCGACCGTCAATGCCTATCCGAAGCTGATGGGTTCCACGATCGATCTGTTCGAAGCGCGGGTTGCGGGCTCGGCCTACTATGCGCTCGACGAGCAGGCCGACTACGTGCTTGCGGGTCGGTTGGCCGCAGGCTCGCTTGCGGGCGCGCCGCTCGACCAGATTCCGGATGCACATCGCTTCTTCGCCGGCGGCGGCGGATCCGTGCGCGGTTACGGCTTCAACACCATTTCGCCGATGATGTTCGGTCAGATCACCGGTGGTCGCGGCCTGATCGAGGGCTCCGCCGAGGTGCGGGTCAGGATCACGCCCACCATCGGTCTCGTGCCATTCTTCGACTTTGGCACCGCCTCCCGATCGTCCCTGCCGGGCTTCGACGATTATGTGGGCTACGGCGCGGGACTTGGCTTGCGTTATCTCACGCCGGTCGGCCCGATCCGCCTTGACGTTGCAACACCGCTGAACCCTCGCCCCGGCGACAGCCGCTACGCGATCTATGTCAGCATTGGGCAGGCCTTCTGATGCGCATCCGACGGCTGTTCATTGTCGGTTCCGCCGTCGCGGCCTTGGGCCTCATCGCTGCCGCAGTGCTCGGTATCGTTCTCTACGGAATGGCGGGCGGGAGCGGCGAGAACCAGCAGGATGTGCTGGCTAGTCTTGTCTCGCGGACGCTTTCGACGCCGGCGACCCAGGTCCATGTCGGCGCCGTCGATGGCGTGCTGTCCTCGGATGCCACGGTCCGCGACGTCAGCATCACCGACAAGGACGGCGTCTGGCTGACGCTCGACAAGGCGCGCCTCGTCTGGCGACGCAGCGCACTGTTGCTGGGGCGGCTGGAAATCGACCGCCTCGAGATCGGCACGCTCGAGATCAAGCGAAAACCACTTCCGTCCGACCAGCCTGCCGCCGAGTCCGATCAGCCGATCCTGCCCGACCTTCCGGTGAAGGTGCAGGTGAGGGCTTTCGACCTGCGGGCCTTGACGCTGGGACAGTCGATTCTGGGTGAAGCCTTGAGTGTCGCGGCGACCGGCAATACCGAGCTCGGCTCGCCCTCGGAAGGGCTCGTCTTCAACCTCGATGCCACCCGCAAGGATTTCCCGGGCCACTTCAAGGCCGCTCTCGCCTACGTTCCGCAGGGAAATGCGCTTACCCTCGACGTCACGCTCGACGAGCCGGCCCACGGACTCATGTCGAAGCTCGGCCATCTGCCGGGCGAGCCGCCCGTCACATTCGCACTGGGCGGCAAGGGCACGCTCGACAGCTTTCGTGGTGCCCTGAAGTTGCAGGCCGGCCCCACGATCGATGCGACCGGCACGATTACGCTTGACCGAAACGGGCCGGGCCGAGTGCTCGCAACGCGCCTTGCCAGCCATCTCGAACCGTTGTTGCCGGCGATCGCCGCGCCGGTTTTCGCCGGTGAAACCCATCTCGACAGTACGACGCATTTTGGTGACGACGGCAGCGTCGCCCTGGACGGGCTGACGCTGACGAGCCGCCTCGCGCGGCTCGACGCGAAAGGTCTGCTCCGAGCCGACAAGGTCGTGGATTTCGCGGCCTCCATCCGCGCCTTGCCAAGCAACGGCGACGTGACCGAGACTGACCAAGGCTCGATCCGCAGCCTCGTCTTCGACAGCCGCGTCAACGGCCCAATCAAGGCTCCCGCAGCATCGATCAAGCTCACGCTGTCGGGTGCTCATCTGCCGGACGGAGACGTCGAGGCGCTTGATGCTTCCATCACGGCCGTTCCTCGTGCCGAGGCCAGCGATCCGGCAACGCGCATCATCCTTGACGCGAACCTGCGCGCTTCCGGCATTGCGCCACGCGACGCGAGTTTGGCGGCCGCGATCGGCGACACCGCGTCGCTCGTGCTCCACGGCGATACGGACCTGGGCGGCCGCGCCAGGATCGAGCGTCTCGAGATCGGCACATCAACGGTTCAGGCAACCTATGCAGGTGATGTCAGCGCCGGTCGCCTGAATGGCCGGGCAACCGGAACGGTGCCCGACCTCGGCGCCTTTGCCGACCTTGCCGGGCTGAAGCTCAAGGGCTCGGTGGCGTTCGGCCTCGATCTCGACACGGATCTCCAGCGTGGCAGCTTTGATATCAGGATGTCAGGTGCCGGCGAGAAGCTTGCGACGGGACTTGCGCCGCTCGATGGGCTCGCGGGGGCGCGGCTCGCACTCGCAGCCGACATCTCTGGCGACGGCCGCGACACTTACACGGTCCGCGGCGCGTCGATCGATGGTGCCCATGTTGCGGTTCGCGCCAAAGGAACAGTGACGCGCGACTCGAGCGACCTGTCGGTGCGTGTGGACTTGCCGGATCTCGCGGCGGCCGATGCGCGCCTCACCGGTACGGGAGCTCTCGACGTCGGTCTCACCGGCGGGCTCGCGCATCCCGGGGTTTCGTTCGCGGCCTCGGTGGATCGCGCCACCGCCATGCGGCGCCCGATTCCGCATCTGGCGCTCGCCGCGACAGTCAACGACATCAACGGGGTCTGTGCTGTCGAGGCCAAGCTCGACGGCTCCGTCGACGGCAAGCCGGCGCGCGGGATTGTCCAGGTGAGCCGTCGATCGTCGGAGCCCGACGATCGCGCAGCTCCCGCCTTTGCCGGATGGCACGCAGAGACCATCGACATCGCGATCGGATCGGTATCCCTGAAGGGGGCAGCAACGATCGACGCACAGAGATTCGGCAGCGGGCAGATTCGCTTGGCAGCCGGGGCGCTCGCCGACCTCTCGCCGCTTGCCCTCACAGAGCTCGCCGGTTCGGCCTCACTCGATCTTGCCGCTTCGGCCGATGGCGGCCAGCAGTCGGTTCGGCTTGCCGGTAAGGGTGCCGGAATCCGCGCCGCGGGCACGGCCGTCCGCAGTTTCGATCTGCGCGCCGATGGCGCCGATCTCTACGGCCATCCGGTGCTCAATGCTGATGCGCAGGTCAACGGTGCCGAGTTCGGCGGTCAGACGGTCTCAAATGTCACGCTAACGGCCAAGGGCAATGCCGATGCGAGCACGATCGGTCTGTCCGCCAAGGCTGCCGGCTTCGATCTCGATGCCGCGGGTGCACTGACCACCAGGGAGCGGGTGCGGTTCGATCTCAACCGCTTCACTGCGCGGCGTGGCGCCAAGGGAATCGCGCTGCAGGGCCCCGCGGGCTTCACGCTCGACGATGGCACGGTGTTGATCGAGCATCTGGCGCTCGCGATTGGACGTGGCCGCTTCACGGTGGATGGCAAAGCCGGCCAGGTGCTCGACCTCAAGGCCATGGCCACCGCGATCCCGCTCAGCGAGGCCGATGTCGCGATACCCGGTTTGGGCCTGAGCGGGAGCCTCGACGCGTCAGCCGCGATCGCGGGCTCCATGAGCGCGCCGATCGGCCAGTACAAGGTCGCGGTCAGGCAGCTCGCCGCGCCGCAGACCAGAAGCGCCGGCCTGCCGCCGATCGACGTTGCCGCGGACGGACGGCTCGATGGCAGCCGCGCGAGCCTGAACACCACAATTGCCGCGGGAAGAGCCGGCGCGATCACGGCGTCGGGCACGGTGCCGCTCGACGCCACGGGTCCGATCGCGCTGACCGCGAAGGGCCGCCTCGATGCCGCCATCGCCAATGCCGCGCTTTCCGCCTCCGGCCGTACCGTATCCGGCAGCGTCGCGCTCGATGCCCATGTCGGCGGCACGCGCACCAAGCCTCAGATCGGCGGTGTCGCCAACTTGAGCGGGGGTACCTTCCGCGACAGCATGCTCGGCACGCGCCTCGACGCCGTCGAGGCGAAAATCACCGCCGAAGGAGAGCGCGTCGTGGTGGAGCGCCTGGCCGCGGTGACGCCCAACGGCGGCACGTTGTCCGGCTCCGGTCAGGTGCGGGTCGCTCCGGATGCAGGCTTTCCAGGCACGGTCTCGATTCGTGGTCAGCAGGCGACGCTTGCCTCCAGCGCGCTGGCGACCGCGCAGGCCAATCTCGCCATTGACGTCACAGGCGCCCTGGCGCGCGATCCGCGGATCGTCGGTCGCGTCGACTTGACCCGCGTCAACGTCGATATCCCGGATCGCCTGCCGTCGACGCTGAAGCCGATCGAGGGCATCAACCATGTGAACGCCTCGGGACAGGCCGCTGCACGGCTCGCGGCTGCGCGCAAGGCCGAGACGCCGAAAGGCAACATGAAGCGTCCGGCGCTCTTCAACGCAGCGCTCGACGTGACAGTTTCGGCGCCGAACCACGTCTTCATCCATGGCCGCGGGGTAACCGCGGAACTCGGCGGCTCCGTTCATGTTGGCGGCACGAGCAATGCGCCGGTTCCGAAGGGAGCCTTCTCGCTCTATCAGGGCAAGCTGGTGGTGCTCGGAAAGACGCTGACCTTCACCAAGGGCAATCTCTCCTTCAATGGCGATCTCGCGCCCGAGCTCGATTTCGCGGCAGAGATACAGGCCTCCGACATCACCGCGCAGGTCGGAATCTCGGGCCCGGCGGCCGCGCCGGCCTTCGCCTTCCATTCGCAGCCCGAGTTGCCGCAGGACGAGATCCTGTCGCGCATTCTCTTTCAGAAAGCTTCGGGCAGCCTGACGACCTCGCAGGCCGTGCAGCTCGCAGGGGCCGCGGCTCAGTTCGCCAGCGGTGGCGAGGGAACGGTGGACCGCATGCGCCGCTCGCTCGGGGTCGACAATCTGGACGTCGGCGCCGGGGCGGGCGGTCCGATGGTCGGCGCCTCGCGCGCGATCGGCGACAGGCTGAGCGTGGGTGTGCGGACGGGCGCGAGCGCCAGTCAGTCAGGAGTGTCGGCCAATGTCGACGTGACGCGCCATATCCGCGTCGAGTCGGATGTCGATGCGAAGGGCTCGACATCCGTCGGAGTCGGCACGCGATTCGAATGGTAAAGGTGACCGAGATCGCGCCTCACTTCGTGGTGTAGCCGCCGTTGACGAGGATGGTCTGGCCGGTCATCCACCAGCCGTCCGACACCAGCAGGCGGATCCACGGCACGATATCCTTGATATCGGTGAGGCCGGTCCTGGAGAAGCCTGACAGCGCCGCCGCCGATTTGTGATAGGCGACCGCGTCCGCGCCTTCGGCCGGATAGAAGAACGGCGTGTCCATCGGACCGGGGCCGATCGCGGTAACCGAGATGCCGCGCGCGCCGAACTCCTTCGATGCCGCGCGGGTGAAGTGCTCGACCGGCGCCTTGGTGCCGGCATAGGCGGCATAGAACGGCGTGTAGGCGCCGAGCAGCGAGGTCACCAGCGTGCAGATCTTGCCGTTGTCGTTGACGTGACGGCCGGCCTCCTTGAGGAAGAAGAACGCGGACTTGGCGTTGACCGCGCTCATCGCGTCATGTTCAGCCTCCGAGATCTCGACCATCGGCTTCTTCAGCACCTTGCCGACGGTGTTGATCGCGATGTCGGGACGGCCGATCGCGGCGACCGCGTCGGTGAACAGCTTCTCCATCGCGCCCGATGTCGTGAGGTTGGCCTGGAAGGCGACTGCCTTGCTGCCTGCGGCCTGCAGCGCCGCCACCGTCGCGTCGGCATCGGCCTTGGTTGCCGCGCTGTTGTAGTGGATCGCAATCGCCTTGGCGCCGTGGGCGGCGAGATCGCGCGCGATCAAGCCGCCCAGATTCTTGGCGCCGCCGGCGATGATGACGGTCTTGTCCTTGATGCTGTGGTCGGTCATGGCATTCGCCTCTCCAGGTCTCGCGGCCGCGCCCTGCGGCCGCTTTCTGGAGACGACGATATCGTCTAGGATTTGCCGATAAAGCCATGCATTCTGATCTCACTTGTCAGAAATGGCGAACAATCGGGGACGATTTTGGACCGCGTCGACCTGTTCCGTATCTTCGCCCGCGTCGTCGAGTGCGCGAGTTTTACGCGGGCGGCCGACACGCTGGGCCTGCCGCGCTCATCGGTCTCGTCGGCGGTCGCGGAGCTGGAGCAGCGCGTCGGCGCGCGGCTGCTGCATCGCACGACGCGAAAGGGTGTCGCCCACGCATGACGGCGCGGCCTTCTACGAGCGAGCCTTGCGCGTCGTTGCCGATGTCGAGGAGGCCGAGACCCTGTTCCGCCATGCCGCCGCTGAACCGTCGGGCAGGCTCAGGGTCGACGTGCCCGGGCGGATCGGCCGCCTGATCATCGCGCCGGCGTTGCCGGCTTTCCTTGATCGCTATCCGCAGATCGACATCGATCTCGGCGTCACCGACCGTGCCATCAACCTGATCGAAGACTCCGTCGATTGCGTCGTGCGCGTCGGCCCGCTGGGCGATTCCGGTCTGATCGCGCGGCCGCTCGGCAATCTGACGCTGATCAATGTCGCAAGCCCCGGATATCTCGCGCGCCACGGCACGCCGCGCACGCCCGACGATCTCGGCGCGCATTGGGCGGTCAACTACGCCTCGCCCTCCACCGGCCGCATCGAGGAGTGGGAGTGGAGCGAGCAGGGCGCGTCGCGCAGCATCGCGATGCGCGGCCGCGTCACCGCCAACAGCGCCGAGGCCTATATCGCCTGCTGCCTCGCCGGCCTCGGGCTGATCCAGATTCCCGTCTACGACGTGAAGCGGCATATCGATGCAGGAGAGCTCGTCGAGCTGATGCCGCGGCACCGCGCCGCGCCGATGCCGATGACCTTGCTCTATCCGCACCGTCAGCATCTGTCGCGGCGGCTGCAGGTGTTTGCCGACTGGCTGACGGATCTACTGAAACAGAAGCTGCTCGCGGCGGAGTAGGGGGCGCAGGCTGGCGTTCCCGGTCGGTGGGACGTATAATCCCGCCGCTCGTGACGGTAACCTGATGACCACTTTGGTAAGTAAACTCGGCCCCGCAATCGCAGTGTTGGCGCTGTGCCTGAGCGGCCAACAGGCCAATGCCCAGGCCGGCCCGGTGCGCTACTGGACGCCGGGCTCGCTGTTCGGCTTCGGCGGCAGCCTCGCCGACGGCCAGAAGGCGGATACTTACGGAAACTTTCCGAGCTTTGACGCCGCCGGCGCGCAAGGCGGCGATTTCTCATATCTGAACGGCCGGCCCGACGGCTGGTTCGCCGGCAGCGAAGGCGGTCGCGTTGGCTGGAACGCGCTCGGCCAATCGGCGGCGTTCGGCTCGCTGGAATATCAGGGCGCGCAGTTCGGCTACAACTTCAGGGGTGTCGGCAATACGCCCGTGACCTTCTTCGCCGGCTTCGACACCCTGAAATACAATCCGCCCGGTGCCGGCGGGCCGCTGGCGCCGTTCAGCGGCAATCCCGGCGTCAACGCCGGCTATTCTGCGCGCGCGGGCCTCGAGTTCCGGCCGACTTCGAATCTCAGCCTGTCCTTCGGCGCGAGCTTTACCCAGCAGGGGGCGGAGCGCATGGACAGCGACATCCATTCGCAGCTGCTGCCCGGCCAGTCTCCGGTCCTGTTCGGCGGCCGGTAAAGCGCGATGAGAATCGTCATCGCGCTTTAGCTCTTTGTTTGAGCATGATCTCCGCGCAAACGCGTCCCGCGTTTGTCGCGAGGGAAAACCGCTTCGCACTTTTCCGGATCATGCTTTAGCGCGTTAGCGCAAGACCGCGGCGCGGCGGTCCTGATTCAACCCAAACCTTCAGCACCCAAGAAGGCTCGAAGTCACGGGCACAGTCAGGATCGAAACATGGACATGCAGGGCAAGATCGCACTCGTCACCGCCGCAGCGTCGGGCGCCGGCCGCGCCGGGGCGCGCATCCTCGCGCGCGAGGGCGCGGCAGTCGCGGTGGTCGACCAGAACGAGGCCGGCGCGAAGGCGGTGGTCGACGAGATCAAAAAGGGCGGCGGGCGCGCGCTGGCGCTGACCGGCGATCTGCGCGACGACGGCTTTGCGCGCGATATCGTCACTGCGACGGTGAAGGAATTCGGCGCGCTCGACTGCGTGTGGAATCATCTCGGCATTCCCGGTCCGTCCGTGATCGACGATCTGGAAGGCTGGGATCTCAGCGTCGATCTCAATCTGCGCTCGCAGCTGATCACCACCAACGCGGCGCTCGGCCAGATGACCGCGCGGCGCCAGGGCAGCATCCTGTTCACCGCATCGACCTCGGGCCTGGTCGGCTCGCCGTGGAGCCCGACTTATTCCGCGGCCAAGGCCGGCGTGATCGGCCTTGCGCGCGCGCTCGCCAAGCGCCACGCCAAGGACGGCGTCCGCGTCAACGCGATCTGCCCCGGTGCGATCGACACGCCGATGCTGCGGGTGTTCGTCAACCGGCCGGACCAGCCGGGCCACAACGAGGCCGACGCGGAGGAACTGATCAAGGCCGCGGTCACCCGCAATCCGATGGGCCGCGCGGCGCGCCCCGAGGAGATCGCGGAGGTCGCGGTGTTCCTGCTGTCGGACAAGGCGTCGTTCGTCACCGGCATCGCGATGCCGGTCGACGGCGGGACGGTGGCGTAGCGGGCGACTTACCTAGAACTTCGCCCGGATGCCGGCATAGGCGGCGAGCGGCATGCCGGGCACGAAGGTGCGCGGATCGGTCAGCTGGGCCATCAGATTGGGCGCGGCTCCGGCGCTGGCAAAGCCGCCGGTCTCGTAGAACGCGCCGCCGAGATAATAATGCTGGTTGAAGACGTTGTTGATCAGGCCGAACACCTCGATATTCGGCGTGATCTTGTAGGAGGTGTGCAGGTTCACGACCGCGTAGGCCGGGACCTTCTGGCTCTGGTTGGTGTCGTCGCCGACGAGCCACTGGCTGCCGACGACGTTGACGTCGGCGCCGATCTTCCATGCGTCGGTGGCGAGGTACTCGACACCGGCCTTGAAGCGGTGCGCAGGAATGCCCGGGATATGGTCGCCCGGCTTGACGTTGATGAACCGGACGTCATCGTTGTTCGGGTCGGTCAGGGCGTTCGGGTTGTCGGGAGCCGGCAACGTATTTGCGCTTCGATAGGTCGCGTCGATGAAGGTGTAGTTGGCATAGGCGTTCCAGCGATCGACGCGGTAGTCGAGCTTGGCCTCGATGCCCTGCCGCAGGGTCTGCCCCGCATTCTGGAAATAGCCGAAATTGCCTGTGCCGATGGGGCTCTGCACCCGGATGATGTCGTCGTCGGACAGAGTGTGGAACGCGCCGATGCCCCAGCTCAGCATGCCGGTCCTGGCATCGCGGCCCCAGCTGCCGCGGAAGCCGGCCTCGACAGTGTGCGACACCACCTGCTTGAGCGGCGGATCGGACACCAGGAAGGAATCGATGACGCAGGGGCGTGCCGGATCGGAGCAGCCGAGCTCAAGCGGCGTCGGCGCGCGGTTGGCCTCCGAATAGCCGGCATAGAAGGTGAGGTTCGGCGTGATCTTGTAGGTGCCGCCGATCACCGGGTTGAACCGCTGGAAGCGATTGTTGCTGTTGAGCTGCGGGTTGGTCCCGGTCTGGTCCTGGAGATCGATCTCGGCATAGTTGAATCGTCCACCTCCGGTGACCGAGAACCTGTTCGTCACGTCGAAGGTATCGGTGAGATAGACGCCGGTGTAGGTATTGGTGGCGCGCAGGTCGACCGGGGCGAGACCGGCGTCGGGCTGGTCGATGAAAATGCCGGTGCCTGTCACGAACAGGTTGTTCGGATCGATGGTGCCGAGCTCGCTGGTCGCCGTGAATTTCGTATTGCCGTGGTCGACGCTGACGCCCATCACGACGTGGTTGTCGTGCCCGAACAGCTTGTCCGAGTTGGTCAGCTGGGCCGTGCCGCCGAAGCTGTTGGTCGCGGCCCGGTTGCGGTCGACTTCGCCAAGGAAGGCGTTGCCCAGCGTGTTCGGAACCGAGGGACCTCCCGCCGGACCGAAAATCGGCAGGTCGTCGCCGATGCACAAACTGTCTCCCCCGTCGCAGGCATGCACGTCGGTGCCGTTGCCGTCGACATGGGTCTGTCGGAAGCCGCGGAAATAGGCGTTGCCCTGGAAGGACCACGTGTCGGAGAAATTGTGGTTCAACGTCGCGTTGACGAAGGCGAGCTGAAGCAGCGTCGTCTGCGGCCAGGTGTAGACGCTCGACCAGCGTTGATTGAGCATCTGCACCGGCGTTGCCGCGACATTGCCGAGGAGGTTGCTGGCGCCGGTGAAATTGATGTGGAATTCGGTCTGGTCGTTGCGCGCGCCGACGTCGATATACATGCGGTTGATGTGCGACGAATTGGCGTAGTCGCGCCAGCCGCGATCGTAGGCGGATTCGAACGCAGCGTAGGCGGAGATGTTGTCCCTCTGGCCGCCGGCCTGCACGCTCCCCTGCACCCGCCCGTAAGAGCCACCGAACAGTTCAGCCTCGGAGCCCTGATAGGTGAAGCCGTTCTTCATCTGGATGCTCAGCGCGCCGCCGATCGCATTGAGGCCGAACACCGGATTGTTGGGAAACAGCGCAACGCTGTCGATGGCCTTTTCCGGGATGAAATCCCAATTGACGACGTCGCCCCAGGATTCGTTGATGCGCACGCCGTTCTGATAGACCGCGATGCCCTGCGGCGTGCCCTGCACCGGCGAGGCGGTGAAGCCGCGGTAGTCGAGATTGCGCTGGAACGGATTGCCGGTCTGGTCGGTGAGCGTGACGCCGGGCAGCTTGCGGTTCACAGCATCGAGGAAGTTGGTCGAGTAGTTGTGGCTGAAATCCTGCGTCGTCATCACCGCGGTGTTGGACGGGACCTTGTCGCGATCAATCAGGGTGGAGTCGCGGTCGGAGGGGCCGGGTGCAGCGGTGCCGACATCGGGTCCCGCTGCCGGAGCAGCAGGTCCGGTTCGGGTTCGCGCGGTTCGCGTGGTCCGAACCACCGGCCGTGCCGCCGGCCTTGCGCTGCGGGTGCCGGCCAGAGGTGTGGGCGCAATCACATTGACGGGCGGCAGTTCAGTGGGGACCGGATCGGCCGTCTGAGCGTGCAGGACAGTCGATGGCAGTGCAGAGCCAATAACGGCCAGCGCGGCCGCAGCGCCGTGCGTATAGACCGAAGAAGACAAAAAACGTGTTGCCGCACGCAACAACGCACCAACCATGACGCCCACCCCTAAGCCGCGGTTCGGCTTGATCCCCCGACGAACCTTGGCTCGGAGACTGCGGGAACGCCCTTGCTTTGGCAAACGAGATCAATCCCGCGGGATCGGGATTCTTTTCCATCTGGAATCGGGAAAAATTCCCGATTTTGATGGACGGGCACGCGAACCCGATAAGGGCAGGACGATTCCGGCCGACTTGGCGCAAATTGGTGCCCAAAAGGCGGGCATCTCCGCCCTTTGGGACCGCCGATCGCTAGTCCTCGAACTCGCAGCCGAGGCGCTGCAGGGCCTCATCGACCCAGCGGCGGTCGCTGGTGCCGGCGAGGATTTGCTGGATGGCCTTTTCCTCGGTGGCTTTCTTGGCCTCGGTCAGCTTGCAGATCGCCTCGGCGTCGTCATAGGGCACGCAGAGCACGCCGTCGTCGTCGGCCACGACGAGATCGCCGGGCTCGACGATCATGCCGTCGATCGAGATGGCGCAATTGATCTCACCCGGGCCGTCCTTGTAGGGGCCGCGATGGGCGACGCCGGCAGCGAACACCGGGAATGATCCGGCGCGGATCGCGCCGGCATCGCGGATCGAGCCGTCGATCACGAAGCCCGCGACGCCCTTCTTCTCGGCCAGCGTCGACATGATCTCGCCGATGATGGCGTTGACCAGCACGCCGCCGGCATCGACCACGATGACGTCGCCGGGCTGCGCCAGGTCGATCGCCTTGTGCACCATCAGATTGTCGCCAGGACGGGTCTTGACGGTCAGCGCCGGGCCGCCGAGCCAGCCGCCCGCGTGCATCGGCCGCAGCCGGTTAGTGCCCGCGATCCGCGACATCGAATCGCTGATATTGGCGACCGGCAGCGTGCGGTAGCGCGCGACGAGATCGGGCGACACTTTCCGCTTCGCCTTGTGAATTGCAAATCCTATGGCCATCGGTTTTCTCCGAGATTGATTGGTTGAAGTCGATTGTCGGTCTTGCTGCTTGGTTGGACCCTCATGGTGAGGAGCGGAACGCGCGTCTCGAACCATGTGGCCCGGTTGGGGCCTGCATCCTTCGAGACGCCCGCCTCGCGGGCTCCTCAGGATCGAGAGTTGGAGTGCTTGTCTCGGCAACGTTCAATGCGCGCGGCGGTCGAGATGGGCGTTGAGGCGAGGATAGACGCGGCGGGCATTGCCTTCAAAGATCTTGGCCTTGTCCGCCGCGCTCAGCGGCAGCGCGTCGATATAGCGGCGGGTGTCGTCGAAATGATGCCCGGTCTCCGGGTCGATGCCGCGCACGGCGCCGACCATCTCGGACGCGAACAGGATGTTCTCGACCGGAATTACCCTGGTCAGCAGCTCGATGCCGGGGAGGTGATAAACGCAGGTGTCGAAGAACACGTTCTTCAAGAGATGCTCCGACAGCGGCGGCAGCTTCATGTCCTGCGCCAGGCCGCGGTAGCGGCCCCAGTGATAGGGCACCGCGCCGCCGCCATGCGGGATGATGAACCGCAGGGTCGGGAAGCGCTTGAATAGATCCGAGGTCAGGAACTGCATGAAGGCGGTGGTGTCGCCGTTGAGGTAGTGCGCGCCGGTGCCGTGGAAGCAGGGATTGCAGGACGAGGAGACATGGACCATCGCCGGCACGTCGAGCTCGACCATCTTCTCATACAGCGGATACCACCATTCGTCGGTCAGCGGCGGATCGCACCAATAGCCGCCGGCGGGATCGGGGTTGAGGTTGCAGCCGACGAAGCCGAGCTGCGTCACGCAGCGCTCCAGCTCCTCGATGCAGTTGGCAGGCTTGACGCCCGGGCTCTGCGGCAGCTGGCACACGGGGACGAAGTTCTGCGGGAACAGCGTGCAGACCCGGTGCACGAGGTCGTTGCAGATCGTGGTCCATTCGCGGCTGGTCGCTTCCTTGCCGACATGATGCGCCATGCCGGCGGCGCGCGGCGAGAAGATGGTGACGTCGGTGCCGCGTTCCTTCTGGAGGCGGAGCTGCGCGCCCTCGACGCTGGAGCGGATCTCGTCGTCGGTGATGCCGAGATTGGTGGTGAGCGGCCGGCGCGACTTGTCGGCAAGGCCGGCGAGCTGCTTGTCGCGGAAGATCTGCAGCTTGGCCGGCTCGGTGGTGTAATGGCCGTGACAATCGATGATCATGGTTGCTTCCTTGGTAGGGGTGTCAGTGTGCGACGGATGACGGGATCGCGCCCGTCAATTCCGTCTCGCGCGGCTTGACCCGCATGGTGGCGGCGATGGCGGAGGCGACGAGCAGGAAGCCGGCGATCCCGACCAATGCCCAGGAGAAGCTTCCGGTGGAGTCCTTGATCAGGCCGATGCACCACGGCCCGATCAGGCCGCCGAACTGCGCCAGCGTGTTGACCAGCGCGATCGAGGCGGCTCCGGCCGCGCCGGTCAGCAGCGAGGCGTTGATGCTCCAGAACAGCGGGTTGCCGGCATTGAGGCTGAAGCCGACGATGCAGAGGAACACGAAGGCCAGCACCGGGCTCGCCACATAGGCGCTGCCGAGCATCGCAACGGCGGCCAGCAGATAGACCGCCGCGAGATGAAACTTGCGATCGCCGGTCTTGTCCGAGCTGCGGCTGACCACGATGGTGCCGATGACGCCGAGCAGTGGCGGGATCGCCGAGAGGAAGCCGACCTGGATGTTGCTGAGATTGCCCATGCCCTTGATGATCTGCGGCAGCCAGAGCAAGAGGCCGTAGATCCCGACCAATGCGCAGCCGAACAGCGCCGCCAGCAGCCAGACCCGGATATCGAGGACGCATTCGATCAACCTGTGCTGCCCCTGTTGTTCGATCTCGGCCCGCTCGGCGGCGAGTTCGCCTTCCAGCCAGGCCGCCTGTTCTTTGGTGAGCCAACTCGCCTTGGCCGGGCGGTCGGTGAGATAATAGAGCGTGAACAGGCCGAACAGAATGGTCGGCACGCCCTCGGCGAGGAACATCCATTGCCAGCCGTGGAGACCGGCAGTGCCATCGAACCAGGTCATGATGCTGGTCGAGATCGGCCCGCCCAAAACCGCCGAGAACGAGCCGGCGATGATGTATCCCGCCACCGCGCGGGCGCGATAGCGCGCCGGGAACCAGTAGGTGAGGTAAAGCACCACGCCGGGCATGAAGCCGGCTTCCGCGACGCCGAGGCCGAATCGCATGACGTAGAGGCTGAGCGGATTCCAGACAAAGGCTGTAAGCGCGGCGACGAGGCCCCAGGTGATCAGGATCCGCGCCAGCCAGATTCGCGCTCCGAGCCAGTGCAGCATCAGGTTGCTGGGCACCTCGAGTACCATATAGCCGAGGAAGAAGATGCTGGCCGCGAAGCCGAAGATCGCTGGGCTGAGGCCGAGGTCCTTGTTCATCGTCAGCCCGGCATAGCCGAGATTGATGCGGTCGAGATAGTTGAAGAACATCATCACGAACAGGATCGGGATCAGCCGCCAATAGACGCGGCGGATGGTCTGCTGTTCGAGCTCAGTGACGGACGCACCAGTCATTGCAATCCTCCCGTTCATTGTGATGGCGTTCATTGGGTCGCGACGCCATTTCGGATGTTGTTGGGGTGCTCTACCTCTCGTTCGGCAGGCAGCCGTTCGGCGCCGTCCGAAGCGGCGCCTGTCGCCATTGTTCTGAGATCGATGCCCTGCTGCTCGGGCAGCAGCAATGCCGCGCAGAAGGCGGCGGTGTAGCCGCAGATGGCGCAGATCGCCATTGCGTCGCCGAGATGCATCCGCGTCGAGAGAATGCCGACGGTCGCCGGCACGATCGAGCCGAGGCCGCGTCCTGCGCTCAGCGCAAAGCCGGCGCCGTTGGCGCGGATGCTGGTCGGAAACAGCTCGGCAAAAGTCGGCATCAGGCCGGAGGCGAGGCCGGCCTGCAGCGCGCCGAGGAAGAATCCGAGGATGACGGTGATGCCCTGGCCGATCGGCGCCTGGGTGTAGACCGCGACGTTCAACGCCTGGCAGACCAGGAACAGCATGAAACCCTTGCGGCGGCCGATGCGGTCGGCGATCAGGCCGAAGGCGATCGGTCCGACGAACGATCCGAAGATGTTGACGGCGAGATAGCCGGCGGTGTGCGTGACCGGCAGATGCAGCCCGGTTTGCAGATAGGTCGGCAGCCAGGTGATCATCACATAGGCTGCGCCGAGCGTGCCTGTGGTGAAGAAGGTTGCGACCAGCGTCTTGAACAGATGCTCACCGGTGAATATGGTCCAGAAGTTGTGCGTCGGCGAGGCGGCGCGCTGTGCCTTCTCCTCGACGAAGATCGCGGATTCCGGCACGAAGCGGCGGACGAAGAAGACCAGCAGCGCGGGAAGGATTCCGATCGCGAAGAACACGCGCCAGGCCATGTCCTGCGACAGCCAGCCGAAGATGACGGGAAACAGCGCCACCGACAGCGCATTGCCGACGGCGTATCCGCTCTGGATCGCAGCGGCGACGCGGCCGCGCATGCCGGCCGAAACCACTTCGGCGACCAGCACGGCGCCGACCGCGGCCTCGCCGCCATAGCCCATGCCCTGGACGGCGCGTGCGACCAAGAGATACCAGAAGCCGTCGGCAAAGGCGGCGGCAAAGGTCGAGACCGCGACCAGGAGGATGGTGAATTGCAGCACGCGTACCCGGCCGAACCGGTCCGCGGCAATTCCGGCGACCCAGCCGCCCAGGGCGGTGCCGATCAACGAGCTGGAAGCCAGAATGCCGGCGTCAGGCCGCGACAGGCTCAGCGTTGCGATCAGCGCTGGTGTGACCAGTGCGTAGATCGTCGTGTCCATCGAATCGAGCGCAAGGCCGCCGAAGGCGGCGAAGAAGGTCTTGCGTTCGACGGCGGACAGCTTCGACAGCCACCCCAGATTCATGTTCGTTTCCCCTGTTGATCGCAGCCTCTTGCCGGGCCGTTGGCTGCGAGATTTAAGGTGGGTCCAGCGCGACCGGATTGACCACATTGGCGCGATCGATGTCGCGTCGCGTGAGGACCGCCACGATGTTGCGTGCGGCCTCGACGCCGGTCCGCGTGATCGATGCGCCGGTTTGGGCTGCGATATGCGGCGTCACGATCAGGTTCGGCGCCTGCAGGATCGGCCTGTCCTGCGCCGGCGGCTCCTCCGCCAGCGTGTCGAGGCCGGCACCGGCGAGATGGCCGCTTCGCAGCGCCGCGCACAGCGCATCCTCGTCGACCAGCGCGCCGCGCGCGGTGTTGATCAGGAGGGAGCCGGGCTTCATGGCGTTGAGCCGCCCGGCATCGATCATACCGCGCGTCGCATCGGTCAGCGGAGCGTGCAGGCTGACGATGTCGGAAACCGCGAGCAACTCGCCGAGATCGGCGGCTTCGCGCGCCAGCGCCGGATCGACGCGGCCCTTGCTCCGGCCGAGCGCGACGACGCTCATGCCGAGCGCGGCCGCCGTGCGCGCGACATGGCGGGCGATGCGGCCGAAGCCGACCAGGCCGATTGTGCGGCCGCGGATTTCGCGGCCGCGATAGGTGGCGCGGTCCCAGGCGCCGGTACGGGTTCGCGTGTTCAGGCTGACGACGTCGCGCCCGAGGGCGAGGATCAATGCGATGGTGTGCTCGGCAACCGCAGGCGCATTCGCGTCGCCCGCGACCATCACCAGCACGCGACTGGCAGTCGCGGCATCGATATCGACGCTGTCGACGCCGGCGCCGTGCTTTGCGATCACGCGCAAATGCGGATTGCCTGCGATGGTGGCGGCGGAGAACACCGGATTGCCGCGCATCAGGATCGCCTGCGTCGGCGCCCGCGCCATCTCGTGCGCGAGACGTTCGGGCGTGACGGCATCGTGCATCAGCACGACATCTGCACCGATCTCGCTGAGGACATTGACGGCGGCCGGCGCGAGGCTATCGCCGGTGACGAGAACGCGAAACGAAGCGGTCATCTGCTATCGTCCGCTGCGAAATTGCATGGCTGACCCGCTGCGCGCGCCGCGCCATTCTGCCTGAACCTGACGCATTTCGCGCGCTTCTCCCTTCTTCTCCCTTGGAGGACAGGTGATTTCGCGCGAAGATCAGAAAACGGCCCCGTGAGGTCAAATACCTTGTTGACCCCCGACTTATAGGGAATCGGAATAAGCGATGGATTACAGGCAGCTTCGTTACTTCATCGCGGTGGCCGAAGAGCTCAGCTTCAGCCGCGCAGCGAAACGTTTGCATGTCAGCCAGCCGCCGCTGAGTACGCAGATCAAAGCGATGGAGGAAGAGCTCGGCACGCGCCTGTTGGCGCGGACGCGGCGCGCGGTGGAACTGACGCAGGCCGGACAATTGCTGCTGGAACATGCGCGGCGCGCGGTCAGCGAGCTTGATCTGGCGTCGGAGACGGTGCGACGTGCGGCGCGCGGCGAGGCCGGCATGATCCGCGTCGGCTTCACCGGCTCGGTCCCGATGCTCGACATGTTCGCCGAGCTATTCCGCAGCTTTCGCGCCAGCTATCCGCGGGTGAAGATCGAGCTCCGGCACATGTCGACGGCAACGCAGCTGCGCGCGCTTGCCGACGCCGAGCTCGATGTCGCGATCATGCGCCCGCCGCTCGATTTCAGACCGGCGGCCGATCTGCAGGTCCATGTGGTTTGGCGCGACCGGCTGATGGTGTTCCTGCCGCTGGATCATCCGCTGGCCGGCGCGAAGGGGGCGCTTGAGATGGCCGACCTTGCCGAGCATGAATTCGTCGGCATGGCCGAGAGCGGTTGCGGCGTCGGCGATCAGGCCGCGATGCTGTGCCGGCGGGCGGGCTTTGCCCCGCGCGTGGTGCAGGAGGCGCATGAGCTGCGCACCGTGCTCAGCCTCGTTGCGGCCGGGATCGGGCTTTCGATCCTGCCGTCCTGCTACCAGCAGGCCGGCGTGATGAATGTGGTGGCGAAGCCGCTGGACACGCCGGATGCGGAAAGCCGCATGCTGGTGGCGATGCGCTCCAGCGCCTCGCTGCTGCCGCGCCGGTTCGTCGAATGCGCGCTGCAGGCGGCGTCGCGCAGCGTACCGCCGCTCGTCCCCGAGGTCGCAGCAGTGCGTCGTTGATCGTGCTGCACGCCCTATACTTTCGTTGACCGTAGTCTTCCGGCATCCAGTCTGGCCTTGCTCTTGCATCGTTCAGTGTCAGGTGCGGGGGCGCGGTTGTGCCGTGTTCTCGCCCGCGACGGTCATGTCGCGGGCGAACAATGCGTGACGCGCGCCCGCAGCTGGATCAAAATCTGCGGAGACGAGACGACATGCACGTCATCACACGTGCGGCACTGCTGCTTGGGACGATTTGCCTCGCATCACCGGCCTTGGCGCGCGACGACGGCCGCTACGCCAATTCACCGCTAAAGCCCTGGTTCGAGAGCCTGCGCAGCGGCTATGGACAATGCTGCTCGGATGCCGACGGCTATGTGGTCGCCGATCCCGACTGGGAGTCGGATCACGGCCACTATCGCGTGCTCATCGACAATGAATGGGTTGTCGTGCCGAACGAGGCCGTGATCACCGAGCCGAACAAAGTCGGGCGCACCATGGTGTGGAAGCACTATATCGACGGCCATCCGCGCGTGCGCTGCTTCATGCCGGGCAGCATGACCTGAGGCACGTTATCCGGACTGCAACTCAGGCCGGCGGAACGAAGACCCGGTTCGGGAATGCCTGCTCGACGACGTCGAGAAACGCGCGAACCTTTGCACCGACCAGCCGTCGCGAGCTCTGCAGCGCCCAGATCTCGACCGGAGGTCGGGTATCCGTTCCCCAATAGGCAAGGCGCCCCGCGGCAATGTCGTCGTCGACCAGCAGCTTGGGCAGCAGGGCCGCGCCGGCGCCTGCAAGCACCGCATCGCGCATCATCAGCATGGATGAGAGGCGCAACATCGGCCGCGGCTTGAGCATCAGCCCATCGTGTTCATGTCGGATGCGCCAGACCGTGTCCGGTGGCGTCGGCGACATCACAACAGCATCGACGGAGACGCCATCCGGATCGTGCGCGGAGGCCGTCGGTCGTTGCTGGTCGGGATGCGCCACGACCAGCAGCTCGTCATGCAGGAAGCGGCGGCCGACGAGACGTTCGTCCGGTGACGGGTTGATGCGGATGACAAGGTCATAGCCGTCTTCCACCGGATCGACCAGGCGATCCTCGGCGACGATCTCGAGCTGGACGTCGGGAAAGGCGTGCGCAAAGCGTGCACCGATCCGGCCGAACGCGACATGGGCGAGCAAGACCGGCGCACTGACCCGCAAGCGGCCGCGCGGCGTCGACGCGCCGAGCACCACGGCTTCGCCGGCCTCCGCGATGTCGGACAATGGACCGCTGGTGCGCTCGTGCAGCGCGCGGCCCTCGTCGGTCAATCGCAGACTCTGCGAACCCCGTTCGATCAAGCGGACGCCGAGACTCTGTTCCAGTTCGGCGACGCGGCGGGACAGCGTGGCCTTGGCTCGTCCGGAAGCGCGGCTGGCGCGGCCGAACCCGCCATGCGCGGCCACCAGGTTGAAATCGGCGAGTGCCTGAAGGTCCATCGGTTCTGTTCCATATTCGAGACGGTATGTCCAAATAGTGGCATCTTCAAAGTAAAATTGGAACGGATAGCTTCTCGGCGACGGCAGACGGTCTGCCGAAAAGAAGGAGTATTCGACATGGCTATTCTGGTGACAGGCAGCACAGGCACCATCGGCACCCAGGTTCTCAATCATCTCGCCGGTCAGGGCGTCGAGGTTCGGGCCCTGACGCGTTCGCCCGGCAAGGCGCAATTTCCGCAGCACGTGACGGCCGTTCGCGGCGATCTTGCCGACGTGGATTCGGTCCGCGCGGCGCTCATTGGCGTCAGCACGCTGTTCCTGCTGGTACCGAACGCCGCCGACGAACTGACGCAGGCGATGCTGACGCTGACCGCTGCGCGCGAGGCCGGCGTCAAGGGCATCGTCTATCTCTCGGTGTTCAAGGGCGAGGCCTATGCCGACGTGCCGCATTTCGCCGGCAAGCACACGGTCGAGCGGATGATCGAGGCGCTCGATCTTCCCGCGACCATCCTGCGTCCGGCCTATTTCATCCAGAACGATCTTCGGCTGAAGGATCCGCTGCTGAACTTCGGCGCCTACGGCATGCCGATCGGCGCGAAGGGCATCTCGATGGTCGACATCCGTGACATCGGCGAGGCGGCCGCGATCGAGCTGCTGCGCCGCGAACGCGCGTCCGCCCCGCTGGGCCGCGAGACCTACGCGCTGGTCGGCCCCGACGTCGTGACCGGCGCGGGCGCGGCTGCGATCTGGCGCGATGAGCTTGGCCGCGCGGTCAGCTATGGCGGCGACGATCTCGCGGTGATGGAGCAGCGTTTTAAGGCGGCGATGCCGGCATGGCTCGCGCTCGACATGCGCCTCATGTTTGGCCGGTACCAGAGCGACGGCGCGGTCGCGACGGCCGACGAACTGGCACGCCTGACGAAGCTGCTCGGCCGCGCGCCGCGGGCCTATCGCGATTTCGCCCGCGACGCCGCCACGCAGTGGCGCAAGGGCTAGCTGCCCCCGTGCACGAGGAAGCGCGTGACCACACCGCCAAGCGTGGCGTGGTCGAGCGGTTCGGTGAGCGAGGACTTGGCGGCTTCGATCAGGGCATCCGGCGCGCGGCCGCGATGCAGATCGCAGAGCGCGCCGGCGTAGTCGGCGGTGAATTCCGGATGCGGCTGCACCGACAGCGTCGTGCCGTTGGCATAGAGCAGGCCGGCATGCGGCGTGAACCCGGACGACAGGATGGTGCGCGCGGAGGCGGGCGGGGTGATCATCTGGTCCTGATGCGAGCAGGCGACGGCGATCGTCTCGCCGTCGATCAGTCCGTTGTCCGGCGCGATCCGATAGACATGGCGCCCGATGCCCCAGCCTTTCTCGGATTTGCGCACCGTGCCGCCGAGCGCCTGCGCGATCAGCTGATGGCCGAAGCAGACGCCGACGGTTGGAATGCGCTTGTCATGGGCCGTGCGCACGAAGGCTTCGAGCGGTGCGATCCATTCGACATCGTCATAGACGCCGGCGGCCGATCCCGTGATCAGGATCGCATCCAATGCCGCCGGATCCGGCAGTGTCTCGCCATTGGCGAGGCTGACGACGTCGCAAGCCACAGACGGATCGGAGGTGGCTACCATCCGCTGAAACATCTGCGGATAGCTGCCGTGGCGCTCGCGGAATTGCGGACTGACGAGCCCGGTTTCGATGATGGTGATGCGGGGCATGGAACGCGCGGACGGATGAAGGAGGATGACCCTGCCTTTACTCCGAAAGCGCCAATGGCGACAAGCCGCGCGCGGCGGTCACCGGTCAATTCCGCGACGGCACCGCCGCGTCGATCGTGGCGGTGTGCTGCGCTGTCGGCGCCGGTGTCGTCGCGACGATCGCGGGCTCGGTGCGGTAGCGCGGCAGCTGATCCTCGAGCGAGTAGCCGACGCAGAGTGCGAGGCTCGACCAGACCGCCATGCTGAAATACAGCGACATCCAGGCGATCTCCTCGCGCCACTCGGCGATGTCGTGGGTCACGACCCAGCGCCGGCTGACATCGCGCAGGCCGTCCAGCGGATGCAGCAGCGTGCCGCCGGCGGCGAGGTTGGCGCGCCAGCGGTTCAGATACATCGGGACGTCGACGGTCATCAGGAAGGCGAGGAAGGCGGCGATGCCGAGGATCGCGACGATGAAGGCCCAGCGCACCGGGCCGTGAAACTCCGGCAGCAATCGGCACAGCGCAATCCCGACCAGGAAGAACACCACTGCCCAGATCGAGTTCTCGATCGCATTGCAGAGATAATGGGTGGTCAGCACCGCATACCAGGAGAAGCATTCCGCGATCACGATCAGCGGCACGATGATCCAGGCGATGTTCACGGTGGTTTCGGCGCCGGTCATGCTGCCGAGTTGATGCAGGATGATCGCCCATTGCGCGGCGAAGCAGACCTCGGCGACGGTGGCGACGGTACGGCCGACCATGACGCTCGACAGCCAGGTGTCGAACAGGCAGATGCGCTGCACGTCGGCGCGCGGCAGGACCGAGCGGAAGGCGCAGCCGAACACATAGGCCGCGCACAGCAGCATCATCAGGCCGATGCCCGAGGTGTTGCTGAAGCTGCCATTGGCCTGTTCATTGAACTGGCGATAGAGCGCGAACCAGATCGCGATGTTGGCGGCGCTGACGAGGCTCAAGAAGCCCCACCACCGGACCACTGGATTTGACCAAGCCAGCGAAACCGGCCGCGCCCGCCACTCCATGCTCATTCACCGCTCCGCGTGTAACCGAATTGATATTGAACTGTAGCAATTCTGTCATAGAAGACAGCGAATCACGACTAAAAATTGCGTGTGGGAGCGAGCGGGGCAGATCCAATTGTGACAGTGCCCGATTATGACAGTGCCCGATTGTGACAGTGTGCGATTGTGACAGTGCGCGGTGATGCGTGACCGTCAGCCGCGCAGCGCGGTCTCGGGAATGGTGCGACGAACCACCTCGCGCATCGCGAAGCTGGAATGGATGCGGGCGACGCCCGGCATCCGCGACAGATGCTGCTTGTGGATGCGCTCGAAGTCGGCGATGTCGCGGGCGATCACCTGCAGATGATAGTCGTCGCTGCCCGACATCAGATGGCAGGACACGACGTCGGGGCAGCGCGCGATCGCGGCCTCGAAGGCTGCGAGATAATCCTCGCTCTGCTTTTCCAGCGTGATGGTGACGACGACGGTCGTCACGAGGCCAAGCGCTGATGGTTCGAGGTCGACGCGGTAGCCGCGGATCACGCCGATCTCCTCGAGATGGCGGATGCGCCGCGCGCAGGCGGTCGGCGACAACCCGACCTTCTCGGCAAGCTCGATCTGGCTGGCGCGGGCATCAGCGACCAGCTCGGCGAGGATTCTGAGGTCGATACGATCGAGACCGTCCACGCAGATTTCCTTCAAGAGCTGAGCTGAATGCGAAGGATATGAGCGTATTTGACTGTGAGCAAGCCGGAAATCGCTGAGAAACGCCATGTGACGGGGCATAGCCTTAAGGCTGGCGGAAACGAATCCTCAAGGAGCGGACCATGCGCATCGGCGTGCCCAAGGAGATCAAGGTCGAGGAATATCGGGTCGGGCTGACGCCCGCCTCGGTGCGGGAATATGTGGCGCACGGCCACGAGGTCGTGGTCCAGCGCGGCGCCGGTGACGGCATTGGTGCCGGCGATGAGGTCTATACCCAGGCCGGCGCGCGGATCGCCGATACCGCCGAAGAGGTGTTCTCCGTCGCCGAGATGATCGTGAAGGTGAAGGAGCCGCAGCCGTCCGAATGGATCAGGCTGCGCGAGGGACAGATCCTGTTCACCTATCTGCATCTCGCGCCCGACGTGCCGCAGACCGCGGGGCTGATCGCCTCCGGCTGCACGGCGGTGGCCTATGAGACCGTCACGGATGCGCATGGCGGGCTGCCGCTGCTCGCGCCGATGAGCGAAGTCGCCGGCCGGCTCGCGATCGAGGCCGCGGGCGCCGCGCTGCGCAAATCCGCCGACGGCATGGGCAAGCTGCTCGGCGGCGTGCCCGGCGTTCCGCCGGCGCGGGTTGCGATCATCGGCGGCGGCGTGGTCGGCACCCATGCGGCGCGGATGGCGGCAGGGCTCGGCAGCGACGTCACCATCCTCGACCGCTCATTGCCGCGGCTGCGCGCGCTCGACGACCTCTTCCTCGGCCGCGTCCGCACCCGTTACGCCACGCTGGAAGCGATCGAGCAGGAGGTTTTCGCGGCTGATGTTGTGATCGGCGCTGTGCTGGTGCCGGGCGCCAGCGCGCCCAAGCTGGTGTCGCGCGCGCAGCTTGCAGGCATGAAACGCCGCGCGGTGCTGGTCGACGTCGCGATCGACCAGGGCGGCTGCTTCGAGACCTCGAAGCCGACCACGCATCAGGCGCCGACTTACCTCGTTGATGACATCGTGCATTATTGCGTCGCTAACATGCCGGGCGCGGTGCCCGTGACCTCGAGCCACGCGCTCAACCACGCCACCTTGCCGTTCGGCCTGGCGCTGGCCGCGAAGGGGCTGCGCGCGCTGGTCGAGGATCCGCATCTGCGCGCCGGCCTCAACGTGCATCGCGGCCGCATCACCAACCGCGCCGTCGCCGAGAGCCAGCATTTGTCGGCCGTGATGCCGGAGGAAGCGCTGGCGTCGTAAGGCGAAATCCGAAAGATCTAATTGCAGCGGGTCCAACCTCCCCTTGAAAAAGGGGAGGTCGCTTTGCTCGCCAGAGCAAAGCGGGTGGGGATCTGCTCTCTCCACATAGAGCGCCGCCTGTGGCGGACCCCCATCCCGACCTTCCCCCTTCCAGGGGGAAGGAGAAGACAGACATTCAGTATCCGTAGCCCGGATGCAGCGAAGCGAAATCCGGGGCCGATCTCTTCGTGGAGGGAGACTGACCCCGGATTTCGCTTCGCTTCATCCGGGCTACGGCGCTTCACTTGTCAGTTCTTTCAGCCGGCTCTGCATCACCTCGATGATGTGCGCGCGCTTTGCCGCGATGCGTTCGATCGGGCCGCCAATGCCGATAGCCAGCGGAGCGCGTCGCTTCGGCAGGGGAACGAGCATGCCTATCGTGCTTGCGCCCGGCGTCGTGCGGCCGCCTGACTCGGAATAGCCGCGGCGGCGAATGCGCTCGACCTCCTCGAGAAAGGCGGATTCGCGAACGCGCGCCGATTGACTCGGCTCCTCGGCATTGTTGCGGCGGATAATGCCGCGAATTTTGGTGTTCGGCATTTGGCTCAGCAGCACATGTCCGAGCGCGGTCCGCACCATCGGCCGTATTTGACCGGCTTGTGCTGTGTACTGAAGCTGAGAGCCGCCGGGGACAACGTGCAGATATTGCATCCCGGCGGCGCCGGCCTGTTGTCCGAGCATGACGGTTTCGCCGCCCGTCGCGGTCCAGAGTTCCTCCATCAGATCGGTGAGCTTGGTATCACGGAACGGGGAACGACGGATCCAGTCACCCAGCAGATTGACCCGGTAGCTCGGGATGAAAAGCCGGGTCTTTCGCTCGTATTCGAGGTAGTTCAATTCGACGAGACATCGAAGCAACACCGACGTGCTCGATTGGGGCATCTCCAACGCGGACGATATTTCGGTCACGGAAGCAGCCCGCTTTGTTTTCCGAAAGAACTCCAGAACTGCAAACGTCCGCATGGCCGATTTGACGATGGCCGTCTTATTCGGATTCGGCATGGCTGGCTCCTCGGCGGGTCAAGTACCGCACCTCCATCACATATGTGATGTTAGGGCAAAACTGCTTCACTTGACGACAACTTTGGCTCAGATTGGCGTCAATAAGATCAAGCCGCATGGAAACGCACAGAGCAGGGGAAGGCGGATGCCCGGCCGAAGTTTGCTCGAGAAGATCTGGGACCAGCACGTCATTGCTCGCCTCAGCGAGGACACTGACCTCCTTCATATCGACCGCCATCTGCTGCACGATCTCGGCGGTTCGCGCGGCCTGCTCGATCTCAAGAGCCGGGGCCTCAAGGTCCACAATCCCGAATTGACCTTTGCGACGCCGGATCACGCGCTGTCCACGGCGCCCGGCCGCGCCGGAACCAGCAAGATCGGACTGGAATTGCTGGCGGCGCTGCGGGTCGAGACCTCGGCGAGCGGCATCACGCTGTTCGATGTCGATCAGCCCGGCCAGGGCATCGTCCACGTCATTGGTCCGGAACTTGGCTTGAGCCTGCCGGGCGCCACCATCGTCTGCGGCGACAGCCACACCTGCACCCATGGCGGCTTGGGGGCGCTCGCCTTCGGCATCGGGTCGAGCGAGCTCACCCATGTGCTGGCGACGCAGGCGCTGATCCAGCGCCGTCCGAAGACGATGCGCGCGCGCTTCGAGGGCAAGCTGCCGCTCGGCGTCACTGCCAAGGACATGATCCTGGCGCTGATCGGCCATATCGGCGCTGCCGGCGGCACCGGCTATGCGGTCGAATATGCCGGCAGTGCGATCCGCGCGCTGCCGATCGAGGGCCGGCTGACGATCTGCAACCTCTCGATCGAGCTCGGCGCCAAGATGGGCATGGTGGCGCCGGACGAAAAGACGTTCGAATTCCTCCGCGGCCGTCCCTATGCGCCGCAAGGCGAGATGTGGGATCTCGCGGTGAAAGCGTGGCGCGAACTACCGAGCGATCCCGACGCGGTATTCGATCGCGAGGTCGTGATCGACGTCGAGAAGATCATCCCGCAAGTGACCTGGGGCATCAGCCCCGAGCACGTCGTCGGCGTCGACGGCATGATTCCCGATCCGAAGGCGGTCGACGATCCGTTGCGGCGCGCCGCGATCGAGACCGCGCTGGAGTATATGGGCCTGCAGGGCGGGGCGCCGATCGCGGGCACGCCGGTCGATTGGGTGTTCATCGGCTCCTGCACCAACAGCCGGCTCAGCGATCTGCGCGCCGCGGCCGAGGTCGCCCGCGGCCGCAAGGTCGCGGCCGGGGTCCGCGCCTGGGTGGTGCCGGGTTCGGAGAACGTCAAGCGCGAGGCGGTCGCCGAAGGGCTCGACAAGATCTTCATCGACGCCGGCTTCGAGTGGCGCGAGCCGGGCTGCTCGATGTGCCTTGCCGCCAATGGCGAGGTGGTGGCGCCCGGGCAGCGCTCGGTCTCGACCTCGAACCGCAATTTCGTCGGCCGGCAAGGGCCGCGCGCGCGGACGCATCTGGCGAGCCCCGCGAGTGCCGCGGCATCCGCCATTGCCGGCGCGATCGCCGATGTCAGGATGATGGGACGCTAGAGTATGCCAAAACCGTTCGACAAGCTCACCGCAACCGCCGCGCCGATCATGCGCGGCAATATCGATACCGACGTCATCATCCGCATCGAGCGCCTGGTCGGCAATTCGATCCGCGGCACGCTCGGCAAATGGGCGTTCGGCTCGCTGCGCTATCTGCCCGACGGCTCGGAGAATCCGGAGTTCATCCTGAACCGCGAGCCGTATCGCGAGGCGGAGATCTTGGTGACCGGGCCGAATTTCGGCTGCGGCTCCTCGCGCGAGGGCGCGGTGTGGTCGCTGCAGGAGCGCGGCATCCGCGCCATCATCGGCTCCGGCTTCGGTGACATCTTCTTCGCCAACTGCTTCCAGAACGGAATCCTGCCCGTCATCGTCGACAAGGCGGTGGTCGATCAGCTTGCCGCCGATATCGAGGCGACGCAGGGCGCGGGCAAGGTCTCGATCGACCTCGAGGCCCAGACCATCGTCTCGCCGTCGGGCGCGCGGCATTCGTTCGAGATCGATCCGCGGCGGCGCGAGGGGCTGCTGAAGGGGCTCGACGAGGTGGCGCTGACGCTGCAGCGCGACGACGAGATCCACGCCTTCCAGGCCTCCGACCGCGCGGCGCGGCCATGGATTCATTCGACAACGACACCCGCTTCGAGGACACCGGCATGAGCACGCAATCCAACATGGTCAAGGTCGCCGTGGTCGGCGGCGAGGGCATCGGCCCCGAGGTCACCGCGCAGTCGCGCCGGGTGCTCGACTGGTTCGCGGCGAAGCGTAACGTGCCGATGACGCTGCGCGAGGCGCAATACGGCCTGATCCCGTATCTGGCGACCGGCAAGGTGCTGCCCGAAGATACCGCCGAGGCGATGGACGAGGCTGACGCGATCCTGTGGGGCGCGACCGGCGGCCCGGAGACCACCGAAGTGCCGGCCGCGGCACGCAAGGCCGGCAGTCTGCTGGGCCTGCGCAGCAAATACGATCTCTACGCCAATCTGCGGCCGATCGTGGCGAGCCCGGCACTGTCGGCCTCCGCGCCGCTCAAGGCCGAGGTGCTCGACGGCGTCGATTTCGTCATCATCCGCGAATTGACCAGCGGCATCTATTTCGGCGAGCCGCGCGGCATCGAGACGCTGCCCGACGGCCAGCGCCGCGGTTTCAACACCGAGCAATACACCACGAACCAGATCCGCCGCGTGGCGCGCTCGGCCTTCGAGCTGGCGCGGACCCGGCGCAACAAGGTCTGCTCGGTCGACAAGGCCAATGTGCTCGAGACCAGCGTCGTGTGGCGCGAGGAGGTGATCAAGCTGCACAAGGAGGAGTTCTCCGATGTCGAGCTGACCCATCTCTATGTCGACAACGCCGCGATGCAGATCGTGCGCGAGCCGCGGCAGTTCGACGTGATGGTGACCGGCAATATCTTCGGCGACATCCTGTCCGACTGCGCGGCGATGGCTTCAGGCTCGCTCGGCATGCTGCCGTCGGCCTCGCTCGGCCCGGTCGATCGCTTCGGCCGGCGCAAGGCGCTGTACGAGCCGGTGCATGGCAGCGCGCCCGACATCGCGGGCAAGGGCATCGCCAATCCGCTCGGTTCGATCCTCAGTGTTGCGATGCTGCTGCGACTGACGCTGAACCGGCCTGAGGATGCCGACCTGCTCGAGAAGGCGGTGCAGACCGCGCTGGCCTCCGGCGCGCGCACGGCCGATATCGCCGAGGCCGGAGCGAAAAAGCTGTCGACCGTGCAGATGGGCGATGCGGTGCTCGGCGCGCTCGACAAGATCTCGGCCAAGGAGCACGCGTGATGGCTGGCGTCACCATGCCCCACATTTCGCGGCGATCGGCGCTGACGGTGATCGCCGCCGGTGGCGCGGCGCTGGCGACCGGGCGTGCGTTGGCGCAGGCGGCCGCGGGCCGGGCGATCTATCCGGTCGCGGTGCCGGTCTATCAAACGCAATTTGTTGCCGACCGTATCGGCTACTTCAAGGAGGCCGGGCTCGACTGCAAGCTGGTGCAGGGCGGCAGCGGTGTGAAGACCCGCGAGATCATCGCCTCGTCGCAGGGCGATATCGGCATCGGCGACGTCACCCATCCGATGCAGCTGACCAATCACGGCCGCGCCGCGCGCGTGTTGTTGCCGGTCGACACGCGATCGAACTCGGTGATGTTCATCCTGCGCAAGGATCTGAAGGACCAGGGCATCAACTCGCTGGAGGCCTTCACGCAATGGAAGCGGCCCGACGGCCGCAAGCCGATCGTCTCGGTCTCCTCGCTCGGCGGCACCAACCATGTCTGGTCGTCCTACTACATGGAAACCATGGGGCTCGACGACAAGGTGACCTGGATCGGCACCGGCAATGTCGACACCATGCTGGGATCGCTGAAGTCGAAGCAGGTCGATATCCTCGTCAGTTCGCTGTCGCTGTTGAACGAGGCGCAGCAGCAGGGCTGGGGCGAATTGTTGTTCGACGGCACCGACGAGGCGATCTGGAACAAGCATATCGGCGGCAAGGTGCCGGTGACCGCGCATTTCACGCTGCAGGCCACCATCGACAAGGACCCGGCCAAGATGCAGGCCTACGTCACCGCGCTGTGGCGCGCCTCGCAGTGGATCAAGACCCACAAGCCGACCGAGGTCTACGACGCCATCGAGCCCTATGTCGGCAGCACCTCGCGCGAGGCCAATCTGCTGGAGATCACGTCGATCCAGAAGGTCGCGGACTATGAGGGCTCGATCGACGCCGCAAGCTTCGCGCGCGGCGAGAAAGTCTGGTTCCGCGAGATGACCGGCATCAAGCCGCTCAAGATCGCCGACGTGGTCAATTCCAGCCTGATCGAAGCGGCGCGAAAGGCCTATCCGGGTTGAGCGCGCTCGAGACAAGCGCAACCGTGTCGCCGCGCGCCCCGGCCGATCGCCGCGTCGAGGTCAAGGGCCTGAGCAAGTCGTTCCAGCTTGCCAAAACGACGATCGAGGCGGTCCGCGACGTGACCTTCGACGTCCGCCGCGGCGAGTTCGTCGCGCTGCTCGGGCCGTCGGGCTCCGGCAAGAGCACGGTGCTCAACATGATCGCCTCGCTGATCCGCCCCACCGGCGGCGAGATCCTGATCGACGGCAAGTGCGTCGTCGCCGGCAAGGCGACGCCCAATGTCGGCTATGTCTTCCAGCGCGACACGCTGTTTCCATGGCGGACCGTCGGCGACAATATCGGCTACGGGCTGGAGCTATCAGGCGTGCCGGCTCACGAACGGAAGGAGCGCATCGCCGAATGCGTCGCGCAAGCGGGCCTGAAGGGATTCGAGAACGCCTATCCGTCGGCGCTGTCGGGCGGCATGCGGCAGCGCGCGGCGCTGATGCGGACGCTGATCGTCGAGCCGCAGATTCTCCTGATGGACGAGCCGTTCGGCGCGCTCGACACCCACACCAAGATTGACATGCACGAGGTGCTGCTTCGGATCTGGGAACGCGAGCAGCAGACCGTGCTGTTCGTGACCCACGATCTCGGCGAGGCGCTGACATTGGCCGACCGCATCATCCTGTTCTCGGCGCGGCCGGGCCGCATCAAGGACATGTTCGAGGTCGACTTCGTGCGCCCGCGCGATGCGGTGAAGGTGCGCGAGACCCCGCATTATGCCGAGCTGTTCCAGCACATCTGGCATTCTCTGGGCGAGGAATTCGTCAAGGGCCGCAGCGCATGAAGAGGTACGGCACGCTCGGCACGGTCGGCTGGCAGGTCCTGATCTGCGCCGTCGTGCTGTCGGTCTGGCAATGGGGCTACGACCTCCGCACCAGACTGCCCTGGCTGGTGCCCGACCTGCTCGATCCCTACTTCATCTCGAAGCCGTCGATGATCTTCGACAACTTCCTGATCCAGAGCTGCCTGACCTCGAAGCTCGGCGCCTTCAACAGCTGGTTCAACGGCGACTTCGGAAAGTGTCTGGCGCGCAACGAGAACAATCTCTGGGCCGCGACCGCCATCACCCTGAAGAATACCTTCTTCGGCTTCGTCACCGGCGTGGTCAGCGGCTTCGTCGCCGGGCTGATCCTGGGACGATCCGACCGGCTGAGCGCGATCTTTCAGCCCTTCATCACCGCGGTGAACTCGATCCCGCGGATCGCGCTGGCGCCGATCATCGTGCTGGCATTCGGGATCGGCGACATGTCGAAGATCGTGACGTCCTGGATCGTCGTCGTGTTCCTGGTGTTCTTCAACACTTTCGAGGGCGCGCGCTCGATCGACGAGGGTTTCACCAATGCCGCGCGGCTGCTCGGCGCCAGCGAGTGGCAGATCACCCGGACGGTGGTGATCCCCTCGACGATGGCCTGGGTGTTCGCCTCGCTGACGCCTGCGATCTCCTTCGCGCTGATCGGCGTGATCGTCGGCGAGTTCATCGGCGCCGAGCGCGGCATCGGCCGCCTCATCATCGAATCGGAGGCGCGCGGCGAGGCCTCGGGCATGATGGTTGCTGTCGTGGTGCTGATGCTGGTCGGTGTGGTGCTGTCGGCGATCATCTGGCGGTTGCAGGCCTATCTGTTGCGCTGGCAGCGGCAGCGCAGCGCCGAGTAGGCCGCGGGCCGTGGCGACGTCGCATTTGCCGCCACGGCCGGGCTGGATCTAGGCTGCATTTTCCGCTGGCGAAGTCTCGCCGTCGAGCCAGTCCTGTTCCTTTGCCAGCGCGCGCCAAGCCGCCTCCATTCGCTTGAAGCGCTTGTAGGTCGGCTCGTCGTCGGCACGCTCGGCAAGCTGCGCGCAGTTCTCCGCATTGTCGAGGAAGTGCTGTGACTGTTTCATGGAACGTCCTCCTGTTAATAGGGACGTGGGACATCAATTCAGGCTATTCAACGCGTGGAACACGGGTATTTCGCCACACAGATGAATGCCTGTTCAGCGAGTTCCGCGCGCGATGTTTCGCATACGCGTGAGCAACTGCAGCGCATTCGATACAGGAACGGTAGGTCGCACGCGACGTTCCTCCTTCACGTCGCAACTGGAGGAGGAAAGACGGCATGAGGACGTATCTGTTGGCTGCGGCCATGGTGACCGCGATCGCATCGCCTGTGTTCGCCGATGATGTCGGTGTTAGGGTTGGCCCCGTCGGCGCGGGCGTAACGGTTGGTCGGGCGCCTGAGTATCGCGATCGTGATCGCACCACCGTGATCAGGGAGCGTGAGCCGCGCCGTGACCGGACCACGGTCATCAAGAAGCAGGACGAGTTCGGCAATCGCAGCAAGACCGTCATCCACAACGACGACGATTGACGCCAACTCAGACGATCTTGTGTTAGCATGAACGTCCGCCGCTGACCTCGTCACGGCGGACGTTTGCTTGGTGCCCCAGGCCACGGAGCGACGATGGCGGCCGAGACGGAGCTCAAATTCCGGGTTCCCGCGCGCAAGCTCAAGGGACTGACGAAGCCGCGGATCGCCGGCAGCAAAAGCGGCGCACCATCCGAGAGCGATCTCGTCTCGACCTATTTCGACACGACGAAGCACAAGCTCAGGCGACACGGACTGACGCTGCGTGTGCGGCGGGATGGCGCCAACTATGTTCAGACCATCAAGTCCGGGGCGGGCCCACAGTTTGAACGGGGTGAATGGGAGACCGACCTTGCGGATGGACACCTCGACCTCGACAACGCCGAAGGTACACCGCTCGAAAAGCTCGCGTCTGACAGACTGCGCCACAAGCTGAAGCCGATGTTCGCGACGTCAGTGCGGCGTATTACCGTGCCGCTGCGGACGAAGCGCAGCGAGATCGAGCTCGCGATCGATCGCGGCTACACCACGGCCGGGCGCCGTTCACGCCGAATCGACGAGGTCGAACTCGAACTCAAGAGCGGCCGCCCGCTCGACCTGTTCCGGATCGCCAGGGCGCTGGAGCGGAAGGCGGCGGCAGAGCTCGATTTGCGCTCGAAAGCCGAACATGGCTATGAGCTCGCCGGCGGTGAGGAGCATGTCGTGGTCTCCGCCGGGAGCATCGTGCTCGACGCCGGGCTTACCGCCGGCGGGGCGTTCCGGGTGATCGCGCGCGCCGCGCTTCGTCACTTCTCGTCGAATGCCGATGCCGTCCGCGAGGGCGAGGCGGAAGGCATTCACCAGATGCGGGTCGGGTTGCGGCGGCTGCGCGCCGCGATCTCGCTGTTCTCGAAGATCCTCACCGTAGCCCCGACGGAAGACGTCAAGACGCAGCTGAAGTGGCTCACCAACGCGCTCGCGCCGGCGCGCGAGCTTGATGTGTTCGTCAAGGAAGATATCGAGCCTGCATCGCATGACGCGCTGCTGCGGCGAGGCGGCAAAGCGATCCGGCAGGAATTCTCCGACCGCCGCGACCGCGCATTTGCCGGCGCGCGGCAGGCGGTCAATTCGCGGCGCTATCGGTTGATGCTGATCGACACGTTGCAATGGATCGAGGCAAAGCAGACCGTTGCCGCGGAGGACGAAGGCGGTCCGATCGAGGAATTCGCCGCCGCGCTGCTGCATCGCCGCATCAGGAAGCTGCGCAAGAATGGCCGGCGTCTCGACGCGCTGTCGGCCCGGCAGCGGCACAAGGTGCGCATCGGGGCCAAGAAGCTCAGATACGCGATCGACTTCTTCGAAAGCCTGTTTCCGCGCAAGGGTGAGCGCAAGCAGCTCGCGCGGCTGTCCAGGCACCTGAAGCGGGTCCAGGATGCGCTCGGCTCGCTCAACGATTTTGTCGCGCACCGCAAGCTGGCGGTCGATGCGGCGCTGAAGGCCCCGCATCGGAAGGAGCGCGCCAGCGCCTTTGCCTCGGGCGTTGTGCTTGGCCGCGAGGAACAGGCGGTCAAGCCGCTGATCAAGGTCGCCGCCAAGGAAGTGCGAGGACTCGAAAAATTTTGACAAGCGTCTGGCGGCGAACTCCGGACATCTATGCCGCTGGTGATGCCCCCGATTGCCTCTCCCGCTCGGCGGCTGCGATCTGGCTGCGACATTCCTCCGCGTAGGCACGCAGGCGCTCGGCCGTCAACGAGTCCATGCCGGTGCGTGCCAGCCGCTCGGCGCGGTCGGCCTGATCTCTGAGATCATCGGTTGTCCGGGTCATGTGTGCCTCCATGCCCAGACAATTTGAATCGAATTGCGACGTTCCCCGGCGGGTCAGGACGTGGCTAACGGATGGTTAAGGAGCTGCGGATGCTCAGGTCACCGGCGCCGGGTTGAACAGCGTCAGATCATTGTGGATGCCCCAGCGGTCCGACCACGGCTTGGTGCGCCCGCTCGCGACGTCGAGGATCAGACGAAACAGGTCCCAGCCGGTTTCCTCGATGGTCTTCTCGCCGGTGGCGATGCAGCCGGCGTCGAAATCGATCAGGTCCTTCCAGCGCCGTGCCAGCTCGCTGCGGGTTGCGACCTTGATGACCGGGGCGGCGGCCAGGCCATAGGGCGTGCCGCGGCCGGTGGTGAACACCTGCAAGGTCATGCCGGAGGCGAGCTGCAGCGTGCCGCAGATGAAATCGCTGGCGGGCGTCGCCGCAAACAGCATGCCCTTCTGCCGCGCCTTCTCGCCCGGCGACAGCACGCCAGCGATCGGGCCTGAGCCGGACTTGACGATCGAGCCGAGCGACTTCTCTACGATGTTGGCGAGACCGCCCTTCTTGTTGCCCGGCGTGGTGTTGGCGCTGCGGTCGGCGCCGCCGCGGGCGAGATAGGCGTCATACCATTCCATCTCGCGGATCAACGCGCGGCCGACATCCTCGTTGACGGCGCGGCGGGTCAGCAGCGCGATAGCGTCGCGCACCTCGGTCACTTCCGAGAACATCACGGTCGCGCCGGCACGCACCAGAAGATCCGCGGCAAAGCCCACCGCGGGGTTCGCGGTGACGCCGGAGAATGCGTCGCTGCCGCCGCATTGCAGGCCGATCACAAGGTCAGCGGCCGGGCAGGTCTCGCGCTTGCGCGTGTTGAGCACCTTCAGCCGGGCTTCGGCCTGGGTCATGATGGCATCGACGATGGCGCCGAAGCCATCGAAGGCCTCGTCCTGCATCCGCACGATGGCATCGCCGACGCCCTCCGGCACCAGCCGTTCCGGCGCGAGCTTCTCGCAGCCGAGCCCGACGACGAGGATCTCGCCGCCGAAATTCGGATTGAGCGCGAGATTCTGCAGGGTGCGGATCGGCACCACGGCATCGGGCGCCGTGATCGCGACGCCGCAGCCATAGGCGTGGGTCAGCGGCACGACGTCGTCGACATTGGGATATTTCGGCAAGAGCTCGGCGCGGATGCGCTTGACCGCATATTCCATCGTGCCCTTGACGCATTGCACGGAGGAGGAGATGCCGAGGATGTTCTTGGTGCCGACCGAGCCGTCGGGATTGCGATAGCCCTCGAAGGTGAAGCCCTCGAGCGGCGGCAGCGCGGGCGGCACCGCGGTCGCGACCTCGAGCTGATCGAGCGGCGGCGCGTCGGGCATGCGGATGCGTGCCTCGTCGACCCATTCGCCGGCCAGGATCGGCGACAGCGCCGTGCCGATCACCTCGCCATAGCGGATAATGGGTGCGCCCTCGGCGATGTCTTCCAGCGCGGTCTTGTGGCCCTGCGGCACGAAGGCGCGCAGCGTCAGGCCCGAGGCGAAGCGGGAGCCGGCGGGCAGCCCGAAATCATTCACGACGATCGCGACGTTGTCGCGCTCGTTGAGCTTGATGTAGCGGGGCTGCTCCTGCGCGCCGATCGACTGGTCCATGAGGCTTCTCCTGACTTTGTTTCACCTCTCCCGCTTGCGGGGGAGGCGTAGGCCGCCTTCGGCGGCCGTCCTTAAGAACGCCGAAGCGAAGCTTCGGCTGTGTCGCATCGAATGATGCGATCCGGGTGGGGGCTCCATCCACTGCATGATTCGTGGAGAGAGCCCCCACCCCGACCCTCCCCGCAAGCAGGACGGGCGCAGCGTCTTACGCGGCTGCACTCTGTTTCAACTGCTTCAGCCCGGGAAGGTGTAAGCCGTCTTCACCGTGGTGTAGAACTCGCGGGCATAGGCGCCCTGTTCGCGCGCGCCGTAGCTCGAGCCTTTGCGGCCGCCGAACGGGACGTGGTAGTCGACGCCGGCGGTCGGCAGGTTGACCATCACCATGCCGGCCTCGCTGTTGCGCTTGTAATGCGAGGCGTATTTCAGACTGGTGGTGCAGATGCCCGAGGCGAGGCCGAACTCGGTGTCGTTGGAGATCGCCAGCGCCTCTTCATAATCCTTGGCGCGGATCACGCAGGCGACCGGGCCAAAGATCTCCTCGCGCGCGATGCGCATCTGATTGGTCGCCTCGGTGAACAGCGCCGGCTGCAGATAGAAGCCGGGCGTCTCGCGGTTGAGCAGCTCGCCGCCCCAATGCAGGCGGGCGCCTTCGTCCTGGCCGATCTTGATATAGCGGAGGTCCTGGTCGAGCTGGCTCTGGTCGACGACCGGGCCGACATGCACGCCGCTCTTCAGCGCGTCGTCCACGGAGAGCCCTTTCATGCGCTCGGTCATCGCGGCGACGAAGCGATCGTGAATTCCTGCTGTGACGATCAGGCGCGAAGACGCCGTGCAGCGCTGTCCCGTCGAGAAATAGGCGCCGTTGACCGCGACCTCGACCGCGACCTTCACGTCGGCGTCGTCGAGCACGACCAGCGGGTTCTTGCCGCCCATCTCGAGCTGGAACTTCTTCATGGGATTGGAGAGCACGCAGGCCTGCGCGATCTTGCGGCCGGTCTGAACCGAGCCGGTGAACGAGATCGCGGCGACGTCGGGATGATCGAGCAGGGTCTGGCCGACCACCGACCCCGAGCCGACCACGAGGTTGAACACGCCGGAGGGAATGCCGGAACGCGCGATGATCTCGGACAGCGCGTGCGCCGAGCCCGGCACCAGCTCCGCCGGCTTGAACACGACGGCGTTGCCGTAGCAGAGCGCCGGCGCGATCTTCCAGGCCGGGATCGCGATCGGGAAGTTCCACGGCGTGATCATACCGACGACGCCGACCGGCTCGCGGGTGATCTCGACGTCGAGGCCGGGGCGCACCGATGCGCCCTTCTCGCCCATCAGCCGCAGCGCTTCGCCGGCGAAGAACGCAAAGATCTGCCCGGCGCGCGCCACCTCGCCGATACCCTCGGGGAGCGTCTTGCCCTCCTCGCGGGCGAGCAGGCGGCCGAGCTCTTCCTTGCGGGCGAGGATTTCGACGGAAATCCTGGTCAGCGCGTCGAAGCGCTCCTGCGGCGTCGAGCGCGCCCAGGCCGGGAATGCGGCCTTCGCCGCGGCGATCGCCTTTTCGGTCTGCGCCTTGTCGGCCTTGGCGTATTCGCCGACCACATCCTTGGTGTTGGACGGGTTGATGTCCCGCGTGATGCCTGTTCCGTCGACCCATTCGCCGGCGATGAAGTTCTTCTGGTGAGCGGTCATGTTTCCAACCTTTCTTTTTTTAGCGCACGAGGCAGGGACGCTTGTCGTCGAAGGTCCACCCCTGGATCAGGAACTGCATGGCCAGCGCGTCGTCGCGGGCGCCGAGACCATGCTGCTTGTATAGCGCGTTCGCAGCCTCGATGGCACCGCGATCGAGCTCGATGCCGAGGCCCGGCCGATCCGGGATCGCGATCTTGCCGCCCTTGATCTGCAGCGGCTGGCGCGTCAACGCCTGGCCGTCCTGCCAGATCCAGTGGGTGTCGATCGCGGTCACCTTGCCGGGCGCGGCAGCGCCGACATGGGTGAACATCGCCAGCGAAATATCGAAATGGTTGTTGGAGTGCGAGCCCCAGGTCAGGCCGTTGTCGCGGCAGGTCTGCGCCACCCGCACCGAGCCCTGCATGGTCCAGAAATGCGGATCGGCGAGCGGAATGTCGACCGCGCCAAGCCGCAATGCGTGCGAGAGCTGGCGCCAGTCGGTCGCGATCATGTTGGTCGCGGTCGGCAGCCCGGTGGCGCGGCGGAACTCGGCCATGATCTCGCGGCCGGAGAACCCGGCCTCGGCGCCGCAGGGGTCCTCGGCATAGGCGAGCACGCCATGCATGTTGCTGCACAGCCGGATCGCCTCGTCGAGCGACCAGGCGCCGTTCGGGTCCAGCGTGACGCGCGCCTTCGGGAAGCGTTTTGCAATTGCGGTGACGGCCTCGATCTCCTCTTCGCCCCTGAGCACGCCGCCCTTGAGCTTGAAATCGGCAAAGCCGTAATGCGCCTGCGTCGCTTCGGCGAGGCGCACGATCGCCTCCGGCGTCATCGCGACTTGATGGCGCAGATTGAACCAGTCGGGCTTGCCGGTCTCGCCCTCGACGTAGGGAAGGCTGGTCTTCCTGCGATCGCCGACAAAGAAGAGGTAGCCGAGCGTCTCGACGCTGGTGCGCTGCTGGCCTTCGCCGAGCAGCGCTGCGACCGGGAGATTGAGATGCTGGCCGAGCAGATCGAGCAGCGCGGATTCGACCGCGGTGACCGCATGGATGGTGACGCGGAGATCGAAGGTCTGCTTGCCGCGGCCGTCGGCGTCGCGGTCGGCGAAGGCCTGGCGCATCGAGGCCAGGATGTTGTTGTAGGCGCCGATGGTCTGGCCGACGACGAGGTCGCGGGCGTCCTCGAGCGTCTTCTTGATCTTCTCGCCGCCCGGCACCTCGCCGACGCCGGTGTGGCCGGAGTTGTCGGTGAGGATAACGAGGTTGCGGGTGAAGAACGGCGCATGCGCGCCGCTCAGATTGAGGAGCATGCCGTCGCGGCCGGCGACCGGGATCACCTCCATCGCCGTGACAACAGGTGCGCCGGCAAAGCCGGTGCGGATCGTGTCCTGGATCATCTGCTCCTCCCTTCGTTCTTTGCTGTTTTCGCGGCCGTTCAGCTTATTCTGCCGCCTGCTGCGCGGCGGCCCGCGGCAGCTTGGCCACCAGTGCGGCGAGCTCGGCGGTCTCCTGCGCGGTGAGATCGGTGAGCGGCGGCCGCACCGGGCCGGAGTAGCGGCCGATCACCTTCATGCCGGCCTTGATGATCGACACCGCATAACCCTTCTTGCGGTTGCGTATCGCGATCAGCGGCAGGACGAAATCCTTCAACCCTGCATGGATGGTCTGATGATCGCGCCGGCGCACCGCGGCGTAGAATTTGGTGGCGAATTCCGGCACGAAATTGAACACAGCCGACGAATAGGTGGTGACGCCCATGTCGAGATAGGGCAGGGCAAAGGTCTCCGCGGTCGGCAGGCCGCCGATATAGGTCAGGCGATCGCCGAGCCGGGTATGGACACGGGTCATCAGCTCGATGTCGCCGATGCCGTCCTTGTAGCCGACGAGGTTCGGGCAGCGCTCGCAGAGGCGCGCCAGTGTATCGGGCTGCAGGATCGCATTGTCGCGGTTGTAGACGATGACGCCGATCTTGACCGACGCGCACACCGCCTCGACATGCGCCGCAAGGCCGTCCTGCTCGGCATGTGTCAGATAGGGCGGCAGCAGCAGTAGACCGTCGGCGCCGGCCTGCTCGGCGCCAACAGCGATCTCGCGCGCGATCGCGGTGCCGTAGCCGGTGCCGGCCAGCACGGGAACGCGGCCCTTGGTCTCGTCGACCGCGATCTTCACGACGTGGGGAACTTCACTCGGCGTCAGCGAGAAGAACTCGCCGGTGCCGCCGGCGGCGAACAGGCCGGCAACGTCATAGCCGCACAGCCAGTCCATGTTGGCGCGATAGGTCGCCTCGTCGAACGAATAGTCCGCGTTGAACGGGGTCACGGGGAAGGACAGGAGGCCGCCACCGATTCTGGCGGCCATCTCCTGAGGGGTCATCTTGCTCATGGCGCCACTCCTTGAATGTTTCTGGGAACGGGATGCGCGAGCAGCGCGCGTCCATGGCGGAATTTCTAGGGAATGGTTCGATGCGCGTCCAAGCCAAACGCGGTATCGAGCGATGCGCAATCTGCATCAATCGCCGCGCAGATGCGGCGCTGCGATTTCGGTTGCGATCTCGATCAGTGAAGGCAGCAGCTGGTTCTCGTGATCGCGCCGCCACACCATGAACAGCTCGACCGGCACGGGTGATCGCAGCTTCAGCGGCTTCAGCTTGACCTCCGCGATCTTCAGGCTCGCGGCCGCTTCCGGCACGATCGCAACGCCGAGCCCGGCGCGCACCATGGCGAGGATCGAATGGATCTGGCTGAGATGCTGGACATAGCGCGGCAGCACGTCGGCGCGCGTGAACATCGACACCAGCAGATCGTGGAAGTAGCGCGCCTCATGAGGCGAATACATCACGAAAGGCTGGTCGTCGAAATCCTTGATGCTGACGGTCTCGGCCGCGGCCAGCGGATGCTTCTTCGGGATCGCGGCGAGCAACGGCTCGGCCACGACGCGCCGGCTTGCGAATTCCGGCCGCGCGATCGGTGGACGCAGCAGGCCGGCATCGATCTGCCCGGTGGTGAGCGCCTCGAACTGATCGCCGGAGACCATCTCCTTCAGCGAAAAATCGACCTCGGGCAGGCGCGAGCGGCAGGCCGCGATCAGGTCGGGCAGGAAGCCGTAGGCGGCCGCGGCGGTGAAGCCGATCTTGAGCGAGCCGGTCTTGCCGAGCGCGATGCGGCGGGCAACCTGCGAGGCGGATTCCGCGAGCTTGAGGATGCGCCGCGCCTCGGGCAGGAAGCTGCGTCCGGCCGGCGTCAGCCGCACCGAGCGGCTGGTGCGTTCCAACAGCGGCGCGTCGATGATGTGCTCGAGCACCTGGATCTGCCGGCTCAGCGGCGGCTGCGTCATGTTGAGCCGCGCCGCGGCGCGGCCGAAGTGCAATTCCTCGGCCACCGTGACAAAGCAGCGGAGCTGGCTCAGGTCGAACATCGATGCTAACCCGGAATGGATCGAACGGGGATTTGTGCGTTCTAGCATCGATGCCTCCCACTGGCCAAGAAGACAAAAGCAGACAAAGACGGCGGCCGAAGCCGCCGTTTGGTTTTCTGCTCCCTCTCCCCGTTCTTACGGGGAGAGGGTTGGGGTGAGGGGCTCTCTCTGCGCAACGGCCGCCTCAATTGATCCGAACGAGTCGGAAGGACTGTCTTTGCGGAGAGTTGCTTCGCCCCTCACCCGAAATTCGCTGTGCGAATTTCGAGCTCTCCCCGCGGAAGGGCGGGGAGAGGTGAAGCGCGTTCAGGCCCGGCTCAGGCCGCCTTCAGCTGCACCCGCTTGATCTCGCCGACGATGAACAGATAGGCGATCGCCGCGACCAGCGCGTTGGCACCGACGAACACCAGCGCGCCGTTGAACGAGCCGGTGGCGGCGAGGATGTAACCGATGATGATCGGCGTGGTGATCGAGGACAGATTGCCGAAGGTGTTGAACAGACCGCCGGAGACCCCGCCGGCTTCCTTCGGCGAGGTGTCGGAGACGACCGCCCAGCCGAGCGCGCCGATGCCCTTGCCGAAGAAGGCGAGCGCCATGAAGCCGACCACCAGCGCCTGGCCGTCGACATAGTTGCAGGCGATAATCGACATCGACAGCAGCATGCCGCCGACGATCGGGATTTTGCGCGCCATGGTCAGCGAGCCGGTGCGGCGCAGGATATGGTCCGAGATCACGCCGCCGAGCACGCCGCCGATAAAGCCGCACAGCGCCGGCAAGGTCGCGACGAAGCCGGCCTGCAGGATCGACAGCCCGCGCTCCTTCACCAGATAGACCGGGAACCAGGTCAGGAAGAAGTAGGTCAGGGTGTTGATGCAGTACTGGCCGATATAGACGCCGAGCATCATCCGGTTGGCGAGCAGCTGGCGGATGTGGTCCCAGCGCGGGCCGCCGTCATGGGCCTTGCCGTCCTTCGTCGCGTCCATGTCGACCAGCGCGCCGCCCTGCTTGATGTAGTCGAACTCGGCCTCGTTGATCGCGGGGTGCTCCTTCGGCTCGTAGATGGTCTTGATCCAGGCAATGCCCATGACGATGCCGAGCGCACCCATCACGTAGAACACATGGCGCCAGCCATACTCATGGGCGATCCAGCCCATCAGCGGCGCGAAGATCACGGTGGCGAAATACTGCCCCGAATTGAAAAAGGCCGAGGCGGTGCCGCGCTCATTGCCGGGGAACCAGGAGGCGACGATGCGGGCGTTAGCCGGGAATGACGGCGCCTCGGCGATGCCGACCAGAAAGCGCAGGCCGAACAGCAGGACCACGGCCGCGCCCGCGGAGAGGAACCCGACCAGGCCCTGCATCGCGGTGAAGATCGACCAGACGATGATGCTGAGCGCATAGACCCATTTGGAGCCGAAGCGGTCGAGCAGCCAGCCGCACGGCACCTGCGCGACCGCATAGGACCAGCCGAACGCCGAGAACACGTAGCCCATCGCGACGGGATCGAGATGCAGTTCCTTGGAAAGGGCGGGGCCGGCGATCGAGAGCGTGGCGCGATCGGCATAGTTCACGGTGGTGACGAGAAACAGCATCGTCACGATCAAGAGCCGGACGCGGGATCGCCGCGTGTCTGCGGCGGACACAATTGCGCTCATTAGCGCCTCCTCGAAAATTTCCTCGGGGTTTGTCCTAGAGAGATGACGACAATGGGTCCAAGCCGAAACGGGTATTGATCCATACCGATTTTGAATGGATCGGCCCGGTGTCATTCCACCTTTGCCGCTATTGCCAGGGCTTCGTATTTACTGTACTATTAGTACAGTTATTTTGGGCGCAGCGTTGCGCCCGGCTGCTCGAGGTCGAATGCCGATGACCACGCCGCGCGACTATGAGGTGTTCGAGGCAGGTGATGTGACGCTGCAGGGCGGTGCCGTGTTTCCGCAACTGAGGCTCGCCTACAAGACCTATGGCACGCCGAGCGCGGCGCGGGACAACGTCATCCTCTATCCGACGTCGTTTGCCGCACAGCACGCGGACATCGAATGGCTGGTGCAGCCGGGCGGCGCGCTCGATCCCGGGCGCTACTTCATCGTCATCGCGAATCTGTTCGGCAATGGCCTGTCGTCCTCGCCGTCGAATTCGGCCGAGGTGCTCGGCGGCGCGCCGTTTCCTGCCTTCACCTATCATGACGCGGTCGCGATCCAGCGGCGGCTGCTGGCCGAGCGCTTCGGCGTGACCAGGCTCGCGCTGGTCTATGGCTGGTCGATGGGCGGCATGCAGGCCTATCACTGGGTCGCGCGATATCCCGACATGGTCGAGCGCGCAGCCGTGGTTTGCGGCAGCGCGCGGTGCTCGCCGTATAATCATGTGTTCCTCGAAGGCGTGAAGGCCGCGCTGACCGCCGACCCGGCCTACCGGGACGGCCGCTTCGTCAGCAAGCCCGCGGCGGGCCTTCGTGCGATGGGGCGCGTCTATGCCGGCTGGGCGATGTCGCATGAGTTCTATCGCGAGGAAGTCTGGCGCGCGGCCGGCTTTAACTCGCTGGAAGACTACCTCGCGGGATCCTGGGACGGTGCCTTCGCACGGCGCGATGCGAATGATCTGCTGGCGCAGATCGCGATCTGGCAGGCCGGCGATATCAGCCGTTGCGATCAATTCGGCGGCGACTTCGACCGGGCGCTGGCCGCGATCAAGGCGCATATCCTGCTGATGCCGGGTCGTACCGATCGCTATTTCGACCCGCGCGACAACGAGGCTGAACTCGGCCGCCTGGTCAACGCGCGCTCGGCCGCGCTGCACGCGATTCCGTCGATCCATGGGCACCGGGCCGGCAATCCCGCCAACAACGCCGCAGACCGCGCCTTCATCAACGCCGAAATCTCGGCGCTGCTGCAACGCTGACAGGTGAGACGACCATGAGCACCGCAGAGACCAGTGACGTCGGACCCCGCCTGAAGCCGCTCAGCCCGCTAACCTTGCGCGATCTGTCGACAAAGTCGAACCTTGCCGGCGCGGTGCGCGCGGCAAGCCATTACGGGATGATCGTCATCGTCGGCGCGCTGATCTCCTTGATCTCATCGCGCTACGATCTGCCATGGGCGCTGCCGCTGATTGCCGTGCAGGGCTACTTCGTCGCGTTCCTGTTCATGGTGGTGCATGAGACCGCGCACAAGACGGCGTTCCGCAGTCCAGTGCTCAACCTTGTCGTCGGCAATCTGTCCGCCTTCATGATCGGACTGCCCTACCAATATTACTGCCTGTTTCACTGGGACCATCACCGCTACACGCAGGATCCGGAGAAAGACCCGGAGCTGATCGTCGGCCCCAAGCCCGCGTCGGACACCCAGCTCGCGATCGCCTATTCGGGACTGCTGCAGGTGTTGGTTCGCATCCGCCTGATGTTTTGGCATGCACTCACCGGAAAGGTGGTCGTGCCGTGGATTCCGGAGCCCAAGCGCGCCTCGATCGTGCTGGAGGCGCGGCTTTATCTCGCGGGCTATCTGCTGTTGCTCGCGGCATCGTTCGCGCTGCACAGTGCGATCCTGCTCTGGGTGTGGATCGTGCCGCTCCTGGCCGGTCAGCTCATCCTGCGCCCCTATCTCTATGCCGAGCACACCGGCTGCGAGCGGACGCGGAGCGCGTTCGAGAACACGCGCACAACGATGACTGGCCGGATCATGAAATGGTTCGCCTGGAACATGCCTTACCATGTCGAGCACCACGCCTATCCCACGGTGCCGTTCCATGCGCTGCCGAAGCTGAACGCCATCGTCGATGGCCACATCGTGTATCGCGGCAGCAGTTACCGGGCCGTCACGCGCGAGACCTGGGCCTGGTTCCGCCGTCAGCGCCAGCGCTCTGCTTGATAGTCAAGCGTCCGCGCGGGGCCGCAGCACCAGATTGACGAGATTGCGGGCGTAGGCCGGCGTCAACGGCTTGATGCCGAAGACGTAGCGATAGAACAGGCTGCCGTAGATTGCGTCATAGATATCGCCGGGGACGCCCGGCGCGCCGATGCTGCCGTCCTTCTGGCCGGCGGCGATGATCTCCAGCATCTTGCTGCGGCGCAGGCCGAGGTAACGCTCGTAGAACAGCTCCGCCGTGCCGGTCTTCGAGATGCATTCCGAGATCACGGCGAGCTGCACCCGGCCGAACTCGCCCTGCAACGCCTCGACATAGGTCGCAACGTGGCGGCGGATGCGGGCCACCGGATTGCCCGCCTCAGGCAGCGGCACGGCCCGTGAGGCCTGGTCGAGGAAGGCATCGATCAGCAACGCTTCGCGCGACGGCCACCATTTGTAGATCGTCATCTTCGAGACGTTGGAATGTCTGGCAATCGCGTCGATGGTGGTCGCGGCGAGGCCGGTCGTCGCCATCAGCTGATAGGCGCCTTCCAGGATCGCGGCCGTGGTCGCGGCGGAGCGCGGCCGCCCGCGCCGCCCCGTTGCCGCTTCCTCTGTCTCCGTCTTGCCGCTGGCCATGGCCGGACTTCGCGTCCTGCGTCTTTCAATCATTGCGCTGCATGCGGGCATAGCATGAAATCGCGCTCGGTTTCAGACCGTCGCCGTCGCTGATAGTGTACAACGCGCAAGCCAAAGCTTGCGTGCGGCACATTGCCCTCGCTCTGTCCAGCTCAGCCGCCGATCCAACAGGAGTGTCCCCGTGAAGGCCGTCTACAGTGATCTGCACCGCAGCCATGATCCGCAATTCTTCCTGGTCCGCGGTGTGGTCCAGCGTACCACCGAGCAGCCCGAACGCGCCGACCGCCTGCTGGCGGGCCTGAAGGCCGGCAAGCACACGCTGATCGAGCCGACCAGATTCGGGCAGGGGCCGCGGGCGCGCGTGCACAGTCCGGAATATCTGAGCTTTCTCGCGGACGCCTGGGACGAATGGTCGGCGCTCGGCAATGCCGGACCGGAGATGATCGCGAACATCCACCCCGTGCGCAATGCCGGTACGTACCCTGCTCATATCGTCGGCAAGCTCGGCTGGCACACGATGGACACCGCGGCCCCGATCGGTCCCGGCACCTGGGCCGGCGCCTGCGCCGCGAGCGACGTCGCGGTCAGCGCCGCGCAGATGGTGCTGGACGGCGAGGACGCCGTCTACGCGCTGTGCCGTCCGCCCGGCCACCACGCCTATCGCGACCTCGCCGGCGGCTTCTGCTTCCTCAACAACAGCGCGATTGCGGCCGAGCATCTGCGCCAGAAGCATGAGCGCGTCGCGATCCTCGACGTCGACGTGCATCACGGCAACGGCACGCAGGGCATCTTCTATGAGCGGGGCGATGTCTTCACCGTCTCGATCCACGCCGATCCGTCGTTCTTCTACCCCTTCGTTTGGGGCCATGCGCATGAGCGCGGCGCCGGAGGCGGCCTCGGCACCAATCTCAACATTCCCCTCGCCAAGGGCACCGGTGACGACGACTACATGAAGGCGCTCGCAGCGGCGGAGAAGGCGATCCGCTCCTTCGCCCCGACCGCGCTCGTGGTAGCGCTCGGTCTCGACGCCTCCGAGAAGGACCCGCTCGCCGGTCTCGCCGTCACCACCGGCGGCTTCCGCCGCATCGGCGAGGGGCTGGCCCGCTTCGGGCTGCCGACGGTGCTGGTGCAGGAGGGCGGCTATCTCTCTGACATCCTCGGTGCCAATCTGACGGCGGTGCTCGGCGGGTTTGAGGCCGCACGCTAGCGCAATTTCGGGCGAAGCGGTGACCGGTCCGCGCGAACAAAGCCCGTCAAAACGGGAATCTGGCGCATCGGCCTTGATTGATCAAAGCCGATGCCCCGGCCGCGAGGCGCGCAACAGAGCGTCGTGGACTTGCGTGTCGGCAACCAAAATCACATCATGCCATCGGCATTCGGCGCTGGCTTATGATTCTGCCTGGCGACTTCAGCCGGCCAGGTGGACCGCAACGCGAGGACGGCCATGAGTGACCTGCTTCGCATCGCCATCGTCGGTTATGGCGAGATCGCGTGCCGGCAGCACGTGCCTGCGATCGCGAAGACGTCAGGCGTGGCTCTCGTTGCGGTGGCTGATCCCGTGAAGACTCCGCCCGGCCTGCCGCATTTCCGCGATTTGCAGGAGCTGTTGCGCGACGGGCCGGAGATCGACGCGGTCGCGCTGTGTACGCCACCGCAGATGCGCCATGCGCAGGCCGCCGCCGCGCTCGCGTCGGGCAAGCATGTGCTGCTGGAGAAGCCGCCGGGCACGACGTTAAGCGAACTCACGCCGCTGATCACGGCCGCGCAGGAGGCGGGCCGGACGTTGTTTGCCGCATGGCATTCGGGCTATGCGGCCGCGGTCGGCCCGGCGCGGCAATTGCTCGCGGGACGCACCATCAACAAGGTGACCATCATCTGGAAGGAAGACGTGCGCGTCTGGCACCCGGGCCAGGCCTGGATCTTCGAGGCGGGTGGCTTCGGCGTGTTCGATCCCGGCATCAACGCGCTGTCGATCCTGACCGAGATCCTGCCGCGTGCGGTCTTTGTCAGGAGTGCTGCGTTGGATTTTCCCTCCAATCGGGAGGCGCCGATTGCGGCAGAGATCGAACTTTCCGACGCAGGCGGCTTGCCAATTCACGCCGAATTCGATTTCCGCCAGACCGGATCGCCGAGCTGGGACATCCTGTGCGAGACCGATGCCGGGCCTGTGACGCTGTCGAAAGGTGGAAGGCAGCTGCGCGATGGCGGCAGGCTGGTGGTCGATGCGCCGGATGAGGAATATCCCGCGCTGTACCGCCGCTTCGTCGCGCTGACCTCGGAAGGAAAATCCGATGTCGACCTCGCGCCCTTGCGGCTTGTCGCCGATAGCTTCATGCTGGGGCGACGGCGCCTCGTCGAGGCGTTCGAGGACTGACAATGACATCAGCCAGCATCGGTCGCACCCCCTTCGGCAAATTGCACGACGGCACCGTGGTCGAGCGCGTGATCTTGCGCGGCGAACATGGTTTTGAGGCCGCCATCCTTCCCTTCGGCGCCACACTGCTGGCGCTGCTTGCGCCGGATCGTGACGGGACTTGCGACGACATCGTGCTTGGCCACGACGAGCTCGACGGCTATCTCGCACAGCGCAAATTCTTCGGCGCGACGATTGGGCGCTACGCCAACCGGATCGCCGGCGCGCGCTTCGTGCTCGATGGCGAGACCGTGCGGCTCGAGGCCAACAACGGCCCCAACGCGCTGCATGGCGGAGTGCAGGGCTTTGATCGCAAGCTGTGGCGGATCGTCGAACTATCTGACGATCCGGGGCCGACGCTGGTGCTGGAGTGCGAGAGCCCGCATGGCGAGGAGGGCTATCCCGGCAACCTTCAGACGCGAGTGACCTACAGAGTGCGCAGTCCGATGGAGCTCTCGGTCACCTACGAGGCGACGACCGACCGGCCGACCTGCCTCAACCTCACCAATCACAGTTTCTTCAATCTCGAGGGCGCGCGCTCGGGCATGCAGATCCTCGATCACCGCCTGACGATCGCCTCCGACCATTTCCTCGCGGTGGACGCCACGGCGATCCCGCTACCGGGTCCGCCGCGGCAGGTCGACGGTACGCCGTTCGACTTCCGCGAGCCCACGGCCATCGGCGCGCGGATCAGGATGAATGACGAGCAGCTGCGGCTCGGGCGCGGCTATGACCACAATTTCTGCCTGGCCTCGGGGGCGGGCCTTCGCCTTGCTGCTCGCCTCGAGGCGCCGCACAGCGGCCGCGTGATGGAGCTCTTCACCGATCAGCCGGGACTGCAGTTCTATTCCGGCAATTTCCTCGACGGCTCGACCGCCGGCAAAGGCGGTCGTCTGTACCGGCAATCCGACGCGTTCTGTCTCGAGCCGCATGCCTGGCCTGATACGCCGAACCGGCCCGACTTCCCGTCGGCGCGTCTCGATCCGGGGCAGCTCTATCGGCGCAGCATCGTCTACCGCTTCTCAACCGCGTGAATGACGCCATGACCGACCGTGCCGCCGAGCCGCTGACGGAAGAGGTGCCGACATCGGTGCTGTCGGCGGAGCGTTGCCATCTCGGCGAAGGCCCGACCTATAATGCGGCGACCGACACCGCCTGGTGGTTCGATATCCGCGAGCGCCGGCTGTTCGAGCATCGATTTGCAGGTGGCCGCACCGTCATTCACGCATTGCCGAAAATGGCGAGTGCGTTGGCGCGGATCGACGGCGAGCGGCAGCTGATCCTTGCCGAAGATGGACTTTACGTCCGGCACGTTGCCGCCGGCCGCCTGGAACTGTTCGCCGCGCTGGAGGCCGACAATCCGCTGACGCGCTCCAACGATGCGCGTGTGCATCCGTCGGGCACGTTCTGGCTCGGCACCATGGGGCGCCATGCCGAGCAGGGGGCCGGCGCGATTTATGCGCTGCACCGGGGCCGCATCGTGCGGCTGTATCCCGGGATCACCATCCCGAATGCGATCTGCTTTTCGCCCGCGGGCGACATCGGCTATTTCGCCGATACCGCGACCAACGTGCTGCATCGCGTGCCGCTCGATCCATCAACAGGACTGCCGGTCGGCGAGGCCACCGAATTGATCAGGCATCGAGGCAGCGGCGGGCTCGACGGCGCGATCGTCGATGCCGACGGGATGATCTGGAACGCGCGCTGGGGCGACGGATGCGTCGACGTTTACGATCCCACCGGCCGGCATCTGCGTTCGCTGCGCGTACCGGCGAGGCAATCGAGCTGCCCGGCATTCGTCGGCCGCGACTTCTCGCGCGTGCTGGTCACCTCGGCCTGGCAGGACATGGATGAGGCGCAGCGTGCGGCCGATCCCGAGCATGGCAGGACGTTCCTGCTCGAGGCGGCCGCGCGGGGTCGTGCCGAGCCTGACGTCAAACTATCCTGACGGATGCGTGCAGCGCGGCGTTGTTGACGCGACCGGATTGTTTGGACGATAGTACAAATATGGTCCGCAAACCTGCCAGGTCTGACGTGAAGGCCGCCGCCAGCCGCAAGCCGAACATGCGCGAGGCGATCCTCGCCGCGGCGGAGGAATTGTTCTCGACCTACGGCTTCAACGCCGTCTCGGTGCGCGACATCGCGCAGGCCGCCGGCGCCAATCCGGGCAGCGTGACCTATCATTTCAGGACCAAGGACGGCCTGCTGCTGGAAATCTATCGGCGCCATTGCGGCCCGATGAACCGCCGGCGCTCCGAGCTGTTGGCGGCGGCGCGGCGGGTGCGCGATCTGCAGGACCGGCTCGAGGCGATCGTGCGCGCCTATGTGTTGCCGGCCTTTACGTCCGGCAGCGATCTTGCCGGCGGCGGAACGCGGTTCACGCGGTTGCGTGCGATCATGTCGGCCGAGGGCAATGAGGTCGTGCGCAAGATCATCGCGCAGACCTTCGACGACACCAGCCATGCCTTCATCGACGCGATTCATGAAAGCCTGCCGCATATTCCGCGTACCGATCTGGTCTGGCGCAGCCACTTCCTGCTCGGCGCGCTCTACTACACGCTGGTGACGCCGGAGCGCGTCACGCGCCTGTCGCGCGGCAGCGCCGACGGCACCGATGCCGGCCACGCCATCGAGGAACTGGTGCGCGCCACCGTCGCGGCGTTGCAGGCCGCGCCGCTCGACGCAGGGGCGCCCGGGCCGCGCATGGTGCCGAGCGCAAATCCAGGGCGAGTGGTGACCTGAAACTCCGGAGCCTGTCGCGATGGAGAAACTTCGGCTACGCGCCGTGCTCGGCAATCATCCGCACATCCGGGCGGTGAAGAACGGCGAGCTTCGCTCTGAGCTGTTCGATCTCGACTTCACCGGATTCACGCCGACTAACGCCGCGTTCAAGCCGATGGTGCGCGAGCAGGCATTCGACGTCTGCGAGATGGCGATCGTGACCTATCTGATGGCAAGGGCACACGGCAAGCCGCTGGTGCTGCTGCCGGCGGCGATGGTCGGCCGCTTCCAGCACGGCCACGCGCTCTATTGCGCCGACCGCGGCACGCTCGTGCCCGCCGATCTCGAAGGCAAGCGGGTCGGCATCCGCTCGTTCACGACCACGACCGGGGCATGGATGCGCGGCATCCTTGCCAACGACCATGGCATGAACCTCGACAGCATCAACTGGGTCACGTTCGAGGAGCCGCATGTCGCGGAATATGTCGACAGCACCGAGCGCGCGCCGAAGGGCAAGACCATCATCCAGATGCTGAGGGACGGCGAGCTCGATGCCGTGCTGGGCGAGACCTCGAGCGATCCGGCGTTCAAGCCATTGTTTGCCGATCCGGCCGCTGAGGCGGCGCGGTGGTATGCGCGGCACGGCGTCGTGCCGGTCAATCATCTGGTGGTGGTGACATCGCGGCTCGCGACATCGCGGCCGGACGTGGTGCGGAGCCTGTACGATCTGCTCAAGCGCGGCAAGGCGGAGGCTGGCCCGCCCGGCATGCCGGACCTGGTGCCGTTCGGCGTCGCGGCGAACCGCAAGCCGCTCGAACTGATGATCGACTATAGCGTGCAGCAGGCGTTGATCCCCCGGCGCGTCACGGTCGACGAGCTGTTCGACGGCACAACACGAGACTTGAACTGATGACAATCTCGGGGCTGGAGGCCATGGTGATCGAGAGCTTCACCACCGCACGCGGCTATGGCGTCGAGGATGCGGTGCTCGCCTCGCTCAAGGAGACCTTTCCGTCGATCGACTGGGAGAAGCAGGGCGCCTCTTTCTTTCAGCGGGTGATCGAGCACGGCCGGCGGCGCGCCGAGGAGGTCCGCGAGGTGGCTGAGATCGTGCGCGAGGCCGGGCGCCTCTGGCACCCCCGAGCGGCAGGGCTGGATCGCCGACCTTGCCGATGAGGGCGTGTTCGGCCCCAGGGGAACGCCGGACTTCGCCCGCTGCGCCGACTGGCGTACCGAGGCCGACCGGATTCTCGCGCGCATCAAGTCCTGAGCTCTCGCCCGGAGAATCCGCCGCGTTCCCTGCCGGCGCGCAATGCGCTATTGCTCCATGAACAGTTTGTTCTGGAGGCAGTCCCATGAAGAATTCCGGCAAGGTCGTCGCCATCACCGGCGCGGCACGCGGCATCGGCAAGGCCTGCGCGGCGCGCTTCCTGGCCGATGGCGCCAGGGTCGTCATCTCGGATGTCGACGCGGCAGGGCTCGTCCACACCGCCCAGGAACTCGGACATATCGATCAGCTGCGGGCGGTCGAAGCCGACGTCAGCAAGCGCGCCGATGTCGACCGCATCGTAGCTCACGCGGTGAAGGAGTTCGGCCGGCTCGACGTCATGGTCAACAATGCCGGCGTCGCGCGCAACCGCGACTTCCTCGACATCAGCGAGGCCGAATTCGACGACGTGATGGGGATCAACCTCAAGGGCGCGTTCTTCGGCGTCCAGGCCGCGGCGCGCCAGATGATTGCGCAGGGCAGTGGCGGCGTCGTCATCAACATGTCCTCGGTCAACGCGCTGCTCGCGATCCCCTCGCTTGCGACCTACGCGATGTCCAAGGGCGCGCTGAAGCAGCTCACCTCGGTGGCGGCCGTCGCGCTGGCGCCGCACGGCATTCGCGTCGTGGCGGTCGGGCCCGGCACGATCCTGACCGAGATGGTGGCGACGGCGATCTTCTCGTCGGAGGACGCGCGGCGCAGCGTGCTCTCGCGCACCCCCGCCGGCCGTTGCGGCGAGCCGAGCGAGGTCGCTTCCGTCGTCGCATTCCTCGCCAGCAACGATGCCTCCTACATCACCGGCCAGACCATCTATCCCGACGGCGGCCGGTTGATCCTGAACTACACGGTGCCAGTCAGCGAGAAGAAGTAGGGGCTGGTTCAATCGCGCGCACACCGCCAAAATATCGAAAACAACCCCATGCAAAGTAGCCGGCGGCGGCCGGCGTTCGACCAGGCCACTTGACGCGTCGGGCAAATCGGTGGTATTATTCGATTATTCAGAAATCTCGCAATAACCACCCGCGCATACGGGTGATCCAGTATTCCAGAGGCGGCCGTGCTTGAGCCGATGGGCCGCCGCGTACTGGATCGCCCGGTTGAAACCGGGCGATGACGGGTGCGGATGAGGACGCCGCTACCGGCCCTTGAACTGCGGCTTGCGCTTCTCCATGAAGGCGCTGCGACCTTCACGGAAGTCCGCGCTGTCCATGCATTCGATGCCGATCTGCTTGATCGCGGCCATGTCGCGATCGGCGGGATCCTTCAGCGCCTGCGCGATGGTGATCTTGGCGGCCTTGATCGCCAGAGGCGCGTTGCCCGAAATGGTGCGCGCGATCTCCATGGTCGCGTCCCAGAGTTCGGCGTCCGGCAGCACGCGATCGACGAGGCCGATCCGCAGCGCCTCGGCGGAGTCGATCCGCATGCCGGTATACATGATCAGCCGCGCCCAGGACGGGCCGACCAGCGACACCAGATGGCGCAGCCCGTCATAGCCATAGGCGATGCCGAGCTTGGCGGCGGGAATGCCGAACTGGCCGCTCGAGCCGGAGATGCGGATATCGGTCAGCATCGCGACCTGCATGCCGCCGCCGAGGCAGAAGCCGCGGATGCAGGCGATGGTCGGCTTCGGATAGTCGGCGAGCAGGGCGCGCTGGGCGGCGCTGCGCCGTGAATATTCCTCGGAAGCCTCGGCGTTGTGCCTGGTCTTCTCGAACTGGCTGATATCGGCGCCCGATACGAAAGCCTTGTCGCCGGCGCCGACCAGGATCACGACGCGGACGGCCGGATCGTCGCGCAACGTCGTCAGCGCCTCGCCGAGCCCCTCCCACATCTCCAGCGACATCGCATTGCGCTTGTCGGGATTGTTGAAGGTGATGACGCCGACGCCGTCGACGACGTCTTGCAGGATCTTGCCGTCGGCAAGCGATTTGTTCGACATGTTTGGCATATGAGGGGTCCGGTCTGATTTCGGCGAAGGCTAGCACCCGGCCGACAGCCGGGGCAGGCGGTTTGGAGCACGGCGCGATTGCATTGCCGGGCGGCAACTCTCCCGGTAGTTGTACGGTTCGCAAAATAAACCGACGCGAAACGGTTGCGCCATAGAGTGCGCCGCCCGCACTCCGTCCCGGTTTAACTTTTTGCTAGTTTTTCGACGGTATGGCTGTACGCACCTGCGCGCCAGGACCATTCCGCCACGCGCTGGGATGCGTGCCGCAGCCCCTCGCTGCCATCGCGTCGGTAGCGAACTTCCCCACCACCGGACCGGCAGTGAAGCCGGCCAATCCAGCCCTCCGTGCACTCACATCGCCTCGGGCGAGGTTCAGTCGTGTCCGTCGAAAAGTTTCTCAAGCAACGCGCGGTCAAGATCACCGTCAACGGCAGCTACACGTTGCCGAACTGGTACGACGCGCAGGGGAAATTGCGCACCTTCGCCTGCCGCACCACGCGCGTCTCGCCGTTCCGGATGATCGTGGACGTGCCCGTCGTCGGCAAGGTCGGCGACCGGCTGACCTCGTATTTCGAGGAGTTCGGCAAGTTCGACGGCTGCATCACCGACACCATGAGCGGCAGCTTCCTGCTCGAGCTCGAGATGACGCATGCCATGCGCGAGAAGTTCGCCGACAAGCTGACCTGGATCGAGAAGAAGCAAAAGGATCCGAGCATCCGCGAGGCGCGCAACAACCCGCGTTTCGTTCCCGTCGCGCCGCATGCCATGTTGACGTTGGCGGACGGCACCATGCAGAGCTGCTTCATCATCGACATGTCGCTGTCGGGCGCGGCGGTCTCCTCCGAGGCGCAGCCGCCGATCGGTATGCCGCTTGCGATCGGCGCCTGCGTCGGGCGGGTGGTCCGGCATCTGCCGAACGGCTTCGCCATCAAGTTCGTCGAGACCTACAAGCAGAGCGAGCTGGCTCGCCTGATCTCGCGCAAATCCAAGGAACTGCAGTTGGTGTCCGCCGACGCGGACCCTGTCGCCTGATGGCCGGGCTCCGCCTGCTTCCCTAGGTCAGCTGTTCCGGATCTTCGGCCGCGCGCATCCGCGAGATAGTGTCCTCGGTTGCATTCGGACCGGCCGCCGCGATCGCGATCTCGCGCGCCAAATTGGTGCATTCGGCCCACAGCAGGAAGAACACCAGCGGCGGCCGTTCGCGCGCTTCGAGCAGCTGCCGGCAGCGCTCGGCCGCGCCGTCGATCGCCCACCACTGCTGGGCGACCACCATGACCCTGCGGAAGCTCCGCAATGTGCCGGAGAACTTTTGCGGATCGGCGCCCACGAGGGCGCCGCAATGGTTCAGCCAGTTCAGGCCAGCGTAGATCGCGATCCCGTAGTCTTCGATCGCAGTGCCGGTGAAATCGACGACGGTCTTGTCGTGCGCGCGCTGGCGCAGGAAAGCATCGATCATCTCCGCCTGGCGGGCCGGATCGACCAGCAGCGAGATGTCCTGCCGCGGCACCATCGGGACATAGCGCATCGCTTCAAGCCGCGTGTGCTCCCAGATCGCACCGATGTCGCCGAGCAGATCGCCGGACTTGCGTTTGCAGGCCGGATAGACCAGCACGCCATTGTCGGCGAGATCGAGATAGCGCGGGACCACCTTGTCGAGCGCGGCGAGAAACGCCAATGGATCGGTAAGGCCGCGCAAGTCGCTGGCGGCGTCCTCCGCTTGTGCAGGCTTGTTGCCGCGTGTCCAGCCGAAGTTGGCCATCCCCGGACGCCCTGATCTCAACCCGGTCATCAGGTTAGTTGGAAAATGCGGCGAAGCAAATGCGGCATTTGCTGCTGCGCCGCCGTGCGTGCCCGCCGCTGCCGGTTGACGCGAGAGACCGCCGCGCCTAGCTGATGGTTAATGGCGCAACGCAGGTTGTTGCCGCTTTCGGGACCTATCGCCATGACCGCTTCCGATCGGCAATCGCATTGGCAGACCGTCTATCTGACCAAGGGAGAGCAGCAGGTGAGTTGGTCGCAGGCCGATCCGCAGCCATCGCTGCGTCTGATCGAATCGATCGCACCGGGCCGCGACGCGTCGATCATCGACATCGGCGGCGGGGCCTCGCGCCTCGTCGATGCGTTGCTTGCGGGCGGTTTCCACGATCTGACGGTGCTCGACCTCTCCGAAGCGGCGCTGGCGAGTGCGCGGGAACGGATCGGCACACCGGGCGATAGGGTGCGCTGGGTTGCTGATGATGCGACGGTCTGGCAGCCGCAGCGAGCCTTCGACATCTGGCACGATCGCGCGGCGTTTCACTTCCTGGTCGAGGAACCAGACCGCGCGGCCTATCTCGACCGGCTGCATCGCGGCGTGAAAGCAGGCGGCCACGCCGTGATCGGCACCTTCGCGCTGGACGGCCCGGAGAAGTGCAGCGGCCTGCCGGTGCAGCGCTATGACCCCGCGACGCTCAGCGGGACCATCGGTCCGGCATTCGAGTTGATCGCGCATGAGGCGCACCGGCACGTCACGCCCTGGGGCGCGACGCAGTCGTTCCAGTTCAGTGTGCTGCGGCGCAAATGACCGGCCAGAAGGAGAGCTGAGATGACGGACGCGCCACGGATGATCGGCGAGATCGCCAGCTACCACGCCCATGTCTATTACGACCCCGCGACCAGCCGGGGCGAGGCGGAACGGCTGCGCAACTGGATCGGCGAGCGCTTCCTGGTCACGCTCGGACGCTGGCACGACGTCAAGGTCGGCCCGCATGATCAGGCGATGTATCAGGTGGCGTTTGCGGCCGAGCTGTTTCCGACCCTCGTGCCGTGGCTGATGCTGAACCACGGCAGCCTGAGCATCCTGGTCCATCCCAACACCACCAATCCGCGCCGCGACCACCACGACGATCCGCTCTGGATCGGCACGCCGCTCGCCGTCCATGCCGACAAGCTGCCCGAAGAGGCCGAGATGGAGCAGGCGCCGGCGCCGAACACGTCGCCGACACTGCACCCGTGAGCGTCCTCCGGGTTGGCCGCAGGGCAATCGCATATGACCCTTCGGCGGCTGTGGAAGTAACTCGGCCTCGTGGTTCGAGACGCGCCGCAAGCGGCGCTCCTCACCATGAGGGTCTACTATTGTGCCGCCAAACAAGATCCTCATCCTGAGGAGCCCGCCGAAGGCGGGCGTCTCGAAGGATGGCCGCGAGGACGCTGCCCGACAGATTTCTTTCCATATGCAATTGCCCTGAGGTTATCCGGAATGGGTAAAGTTTGACGCAATTGTGCCGCAGCCGAGTCGTTTCAAACTCATCGCGTTTTGCAACGTGAGGTTAAGTCACGGTTCCTAGGCTTACCCGATGAATTTGAGGGTTGGGCGCATTGGGCATGTTCTTTTCGTTTCGAAGCTGGGCACTGTGGCGGGTGGTTGGACCTCTGCTGGCCATCGTGCTGCTGCTGGGCGGCCTGTCTGCCGGCAGCCTGCAGGTGATGTCTGCAGTCAGGGCCTATGTGGCCGGCGAAAGCATGTGGTCGAAGGGACAGAAGGATGCCATTCACGACCTGCAGACCTATGTCAGCACCGGCGCGCCGCTCTATCTGCAGAAGTTCGATGCCGCGATCGCGGTGCCGCTGGCCGATCGTACGGCGCGGCGCGCCCTGGAATCGCCCGGCAACAATGACGCCGTGGCGAGGGCCGGCTTCGCCAGGGCAGGCAATCATGATGACGACATCGGCGGCCTGATCTGGCTGTTCAAATATTTCCGCAAGATGCACCACGTGGCCGGCGCGGTGACGGCATGGCGCAATTCGGATGCGCTGCTCGATCAGCTGATTGAAATCCGGAACGAGGCTGCGAACGACGTCGCGCTGCACGATCCGTCGGCTGCGACCATCAGGCACTGGGCCGAGCGGATCGGTGTGGTGGACGCCGCGCTGAGCACGCTTGCGGTCGATTTCTCCGATCATCTGGGCAAGGCGTCGCGCCAGGTCTCCGCGCTGCTGCTGCTGGTCAACCTCGTGATCGCGGCCTGCCTTGCCGGCATCGTGCTGGTCCACACGCGGCGGATGCTGTGGCGGCGCTGGCTTGCCGAGACCGCACTCGCGGTCGAGAAGGAACGCGCCCAGCTCACGCTGGCGTCGATCGGCGACGCCGTCATCGTGATGACGCAGGACGATCGGGTCGACTACATGAATACCGCCGCGCAGCGGCTCATCGCGGCAGGGCAGGAGGTGACGGGACGGCCGCTGGCGTCGCTGTTCAACATTGCCGAGCAGCCGGTGCGCGGATCGTTCGACGCCGACGACGAAAGCCGGCCGCAGCTACTGGTGCGGCCGGACCATTCCAGCGTGCCGGTCTCGGTGGTCGAGACCCCGATCGTGCATGCCGGAGAACCGGCGGGCCGCGTCATGATCATTCACGACATGACCGCCGAGCGGCGGCTGGTCGAGGAATTGGCGTGGGCTGCCTCGCATGACGCGCTCACCGGCCTTGCCAACCGGCGGCAGTTCGAGTTCGAACTGCACAAGGCGATGTCGGGCTCGCCGGCCATGGGCGCCGACCTGATGCTGATCGATCTCGATCAGTTCAAGATCGTCAACGACACCTGCGGCCACATGGCAGGCGACCGGTTGCTGAAGCAGGTGGCGAGGCTGCTGGCGGCCGAAGTCGGCGGCAGCGGCCTTGTCGCGCGTCTTGGCGGCGACGAGTTCGGCATTCTGCTGCATGAGGACGGCTCCGCGACGCACGACGTCGCGGCCGACGTCGCGGAGCGGATCAGGGCGGTGATCGAGCAGTCGAACTTCGTCTATGAGGGGTCGAGCTTCCGGATCAGCGCGAGCATCGGCCTGGTCGGGCTGGCCGACAGCGCCGGCGTGCAGGACGCGTTGCGGCTTGCCGACGTCGCCTGTTTCCTTGCCAAGGACAAGGGACGCAACCGCGTCCAGGAGCACCGCCCGTCCGACACCGGCATGGCCGTGCGTGTTGCCTAGATGAGCTGGGTCAATCGCATTCGCAAGGGACTCGATGAGGGGCGCTTCTGCCTCTACGAGCAGGAGATCCGCCCGGTGAACGGCGCGCTGAAAGGCAACGACCGGCGGGAGCTCTTGCTGCGCCTGCGCGACGAGAGCGGCGCGCTGGTGCCGCCCGGCAGTTTCCTGCCCGCCGCCGAACGCTACGGGCTGATGCCGCTGATCGACCGCTGGGTGGTTCGCCGCGCCTTCGAGATCATCGCCGAGCGCAAGCACCAGCCGCGCAAGATTGCCAGCTACGCCATCAACCTGTCCGGCGCCACCATCGGCGACAGCGACTTCGTCGACTTCGTCGCCGGGCTGTTCGCACAGCTCGACGTTTCGCCGGCATCGGTGTGTTTCGAGATCACCGAGACCAGCGCAATCTCGAACCTCGACGAGGCGCAGAAGTTCATCGCGCGGCTGCGCGAGATCGGCTGCAGCTTCTCGCTCGACGATTTCGGCACCGGCATGTCCTCGATCGCCTATCTGAAGCACCTGCCGGTCGACATCATCAAGATCGACGGTTCGTTCGTGAAGGAGATCTCGAACAGCAAGGTCGATCGGGCGATGGTCGAGATGATCACCAAGACCGCGAAGATCATGCAGAAGCAGGTGGTCGCGGAATTCGTCGAGAACCTTGCGATCCTGGACGAGCTGCGCCAGATCGGGGTCGACTACGCCCAGGGTTACGCCATCGGAAAGCCGGTTCCGGTGCTCACCCTCTGGGAAGAAAAGATCGCCTGAGCGGCCGAAATCGTCCCGAATCGGGACCTTTTTGGTCAATTCGGCCCGCCCAAGGCTGATTCTCTGGCACTTTCAATCCGAAAAACGTTTAAAAAACCTCTCGTTGTCCGTTTTGTCTCGATTATGCCTTACTCTAATTCCCTGATATGATGAGTGATCGGTGAATCCCGGTGGGCCGGGTAACAGGCCCCAGAGCACCGAACTTGGGGATTGATGGGTCAACGAACGACGAAACCTGCCCGGCGTAAGTCGAGCCGCGGCATGTCTCTGGTGGGCAGCACGGCGTTTGCCGTGAGCGCGCTTGCCCTGTCGTCTGGCCTTGCCGCCTGGATGGTCGGCATCGACCCCACCGCATGGCTTCACGGTCCGGCGCTCGCCAACACCACCGCCTCGCTGAACTTCGACGATCGCTTCGGCTCTCGCTCCACGATCAATTCGGCCTCACTCTATTATCCACTGCGTCGCGGGTTCCGTTCGAGCCGCGGCGATTTCAATTCCGAGTTCGGCCAGATCGAGGACGCGCTGGCCGGCCAGTTGCGCGACACGCAGACCGAACTGCCGACCAGCCAGTCGGCGACGGCGTCCGTCGCTGCCACGACCACGGCGACGACGTCCACCGTGCCGATGCCGCGGTCGCGGCCGGCGGAGGCCAATCTGCTTGCACGTAACGATCAGCCGCCGCCGCCACAGCCGCCGGTGCAGCAGGGCGACAACCGGACGTTCCTGCAGAAGGTTGCCGACATGATGCCGGGCAAGCTGCAGCTGGCCTCGCTCGATCCGAATGACGGATTGTTGTCCGGTCCGAGCCCCGATCTCGGCAAGCTCGGTTATGACAGCACCACGGCCGTCTACGACATCACCGGCCGCATCGTGTACATGCCCGACGGTACCAAGTTCGAGGCGCATTCAGGCCTCGGCAATCTGCTCGACGATCCCGCGCATGTGAATGCCCGCAACGCCGGTGCGACGCCGCCCGGCATCTATGAGATGAAGCCGCGCGAGAAGCTGTTCCACGGCGTGCCCGCGCTGCGCATGACCCCGGTCGATGGCAGCGACACCTTCGGGCGCGTTGGCCTCTTGGTCCACAGCTACATGCTCGGGCCGAACGGCGACTCCAACGGCTGCATTTCGGTCAAGCACTACGACAAGTTCCTGCAGGCCTACCGCAGCGGCATAATCAAGCGCATCGCCGTCGTCATCAACATCAAGGATGTCCAGTCGGCCTCGACCCGCGCGGCGTCGAACTCATAAGCCGACCGCCGGCGCCTTCAGCAAATTGCGCAGGCTCTTGCAGAGTCCAGCCTTCGATCCGCTGACCGCCTCCAGCGCGGCCTAGCTGCTTCTCCCATCGTCGCGGAAAATCGCGCCACGTCGTCGCCAACTCGCCCTGGAGGCGACGCTGACATGGTCATCCCTACCAGATCTGAATTTCTGTATACTTATAATCGGATTATAATACCGATATAGATGATCGTTGTCGTTTCTCAGCATGTACTGTATACATTTCGTATTCATTCACGCTGAGAGGCGGACCAGTGCCAAAACCCTTTCCAATGAACGCGTGGTACGCGGCCGGCTGGGATGCCGAGATCAAGCACGCGCTGTTGCCGCGGACGATCTGCGGCAAGCATGTCGTGATGTACCGGAAGGGCGACGGCGAGGTGGTGGCGCTGGAGGATGCCTGCTGGCATCGCCTCGTGCCGCTCTCCAAGGGCCGGCTCGACGGCGATGCCGTGGTCTGCGGCTATCACGGCCTGAAATACAATGCGCAGGGCCGCTGCACCTTCATGCCCTCGCAGGATACGATCAATCCGTCGGCCTGCGTGCGCGCCTATCCCGTCGTCGAGCGCCACCGCTTCATCTGGCTCTGGATGGGCGATCCCGCGCTCGCCGATCCCGCGCTGGTGCCCGACATGCACTGGAACCACGATCCGGCCTGGGCAGGCGACGGCAAGACCATTCACGTCAAATGCGACTATCGCCTCGTCGTCGACAATCTGATGGACCTGACGCACGAGACCTTCGTGCACGGCTCGAGCATCGGCAATGATGCGGTCGCCGAGGCGCCGTTCGACGTCACCCATGGCGAGAAGACGGTCACCGTGACGCGCTGGATGAAGGGCATCGAGGCGCCGCCGTTCTGGGCCAAGCAGCTGCAGAAGCCGGGCCCGGTCGATCGCTGGCAGATCATCCGCTTCGAAGCGCCGTGCACCGTCAACATCGACGTCGGCGTCGCGCCGGCTGGTTCGGGCGCGCCGGAGGGCGATCGTTCGCAGGGCGTCAACGGCTATGTGCTGAACACGATCACGCCCGAGACCGAGAAGACCTGCCATTATTTCTGGGCCTTCGTCCGCAATCACCGCATCACCGAGCAGCGGCTGACCTCGGAAATCCGCGACGGCGTCGCCGGCATCTTCCATGAGGACGAGATCATCCTGGAAGCGCAGCAGCGCGCGATGGACGAGAATCCGGACCGGGTGTTCTACAATCTCAACATCGACGCCGGCGCAATGTGGGCGCGTCGCGTCATTGACCGCATGGTGGCGAAGGAAAATCCGCCGCCGCAGCTGCAGGCTGCCGAATAGGCGAGGGGCGAGCCATGGCGGAACGCGAAACCGATCGTTCAGTGTCGCAGACCGTGCGGGCGCAGCTTGCGCTGCGTGACCTCGTTCTCTCCGGCGGCCTGCGGCCCGGCGAGCGCATCTCGGAACTGCAGGCGGTCGAGTTCACCGGGGTATCGCGTACGCCGGTGCGGATGGCGCTGGTCCGGCTGGAAGAGGAAGGCCTGCTGGAGGCGATCCCTTCCGGCGGCTTCATGGTCAAGGCGTTTTCCGAGCGCGACATTCTCGATTCGATCGAGCTGCGCGGCACGCTGGAGGGCCTGGCCGCGCGCTTCGCCGCCGAGCGCGGCGTCTCGTCGCGCGATCTCGAGCCGCTGAAGGAATGCCTGAACGAGATCGATGGCCTGGTGCGGCAGGATCCGATTTCGGTCGAAGTCTTTTCGTCCTATGTCGCGCTCAACGCGCGCTTCCACGCGTTGCTCACCGAGCTGTCGCGCAGCCCGCCGCTGATCCGGCAGATCGACCGCGCCTCGGCGCTGCCATTCGCCTCGCCGAGCGGCTTCGTGATGGCGCAATCGGCCTTGCCCGAGGCGCGCCAGATCCTGCTGATCGCGCAGGATCACCATCGCATCGTGGTCGACGCCATCGAGAACCGCGAGGGCGCGCGCGCCGAGGCGATCATGCGCGAGCATGCCCGGCTTGCGGCACGCAATCTGCGGCTGGCGCTGCGCAACCGCAGCCATCTCGATCTGCTGCCGGCGCTGGCATTGATCAATTCGGCAGCCGGCTGAGCGGAGAACGCCATGCGATTCATCGAGACCTGGACATCCGCTACGCTGCTCGCCGTGCGCGACCTCACGCCCGGCATCCGTGAATTCCTGCTGCGGCCGGACGATTTCACGGGTGCGCCCTATCCCGTCGGCAGCCATATCGATGTCGGCGTCACCATCGAAGGCCAGCCGCAGACCCGCTCCTATTCGCTGGTCGGCGAAGCCGATCCGCAGGGTTACCGGATCGCAGTTCGGCGCGCAGCGGATTCCCGCGGCGGCTCGCGCTACATGTGGTCGCTCGCGCCGGGGGCGCGGCTCAACATCACGCTGCCGACCTCGCTGGTGCAGCTCGACTGGACGCGGCGGCACTATTGCCTGATCGCGGGCGGCATCGGCATCACGCCGATCGTCGGCGCGGCACAGGCGCTCGCCCGCCGCGACGCCGCCGTCGCGCTGCATTACGCCGTGCGCACGCGCGGCGATGCGGCCTACCTCGAACCGCTTGAGCGTCTGCTCGGTGATCGCCTCATCGTCCATGCCGGCGACGAGGGCGGGCGGCTCGACCTCGACGGCGTCTTCGAGGGGTTGCCGCAGGATACGATGACGCTGTTCTGCGGCCCGATGCGGATGCTGGACGCGGCGCGGCGCGCCTGGGAGGCATCCGGCCGCCCGCTCTCCGATTTGCGCTACGAGACCTTTGGATCGAGCGGGCTGCTGCCGACCGAGCCGTTCCGCGTGCGGCTCAGGGGCCAAGGCACCGAACTGGGGACCGAGTTCGTCATCCCGCGCGACCGGTCGATGCTGGACGTGCTCAACGAAGCCGGCCATGAGGTGATGAGCGACTGCCGGCGCGGCGAATGCGGCGTCTGCGCGCTCGACGTGGTCGATGTCGACGGCGAAATCGACCATCGCGACGTCTTCTTCAGCGATCACCAGAAGCAGGAGAGTCGCAAGATCTGCGCCTGCGTCTCGCGTGCCCGCGGCACCATCACGGTCGACACCCTGCATCGGTCGGACGCGCTCTGACCCAACCGAGCGGCGCTCGGGCGGCGTTCGATCAGGGCTACGCCGCGTGCACCGAGTGCTGCGGATTGTGATCGAGCAGTGCGGAAATCTCGCTGCCTGACATCGGCCGCCCGATCAGATAGCCCTGGACCTCGTCGCAGCTGGTCTGGCGCAGATATTCGAGCTGATCCGCGGTCTCGACGCCTTCGGCCACCACGCCGATCCGCAGCTCCTGCGCGAGGCCGATCACCGATTTGACGATCGCGGCGCAATCCGGCTGGGTCAGCATGTCCCGGATGAAGGATTGATCGATCTTGATGCGGCTGAACGGCAGCTTGCGCAGATAGGTCAGCGACGAGAAGCCGGTGCCGAAATCGTCGAGCGCCACCGTCAGGCCGAGCTCGAGCAGCGCGTGCAGGATCGCGGGTGCCGATCCATATTTCGAGATCAGCATCGACTCGGTGATCTCGATCTCGAGACGGTTCGGCGCGACATTCGCCTCGGCCAGCGCGTCGACGATCGTCTGCAGGATGCCGACGTTCTGGAACTGGACCGCGGAGAAATTGACCGCGATCCGGATGTCGTCCGGCCAGCGCGACAGCATCGTGCAGGCGCGGCGGATCACCCACTCGCCAAGTTGGTGGATCAGTCCGCTTTCCTCGGCGATCGGGATGAAGACGGTCGGCGGGATCAGGCCGCGCGTCGGATGCTGCCAGCGCAGCAGTGCCTCGAAGCCGGTGACGCGGCCTTTGCGGATGTCCAGGAACGGCTGGTAGACGAGAAACAGCTCGTCCGCCTCGATGGCATGCTCGAGATCCCGCTGCAGCGCGCGGCGGTCGCGCGCCGACCGGTCGTCGCTGGCCTCGAAGAAGCAGATGGTGCCGGGAGCGGATTTCTTCGCCCGGTAAAGCGCGATGTCGACATGCTTGAGCAGGTCGTGGGACGTGCTGCCGTCCCGCGGCGCCAGCACGATGCCGATGCTGATCGTGCGGTTGACCTCCAGCCCGTCGATCGGGAACGGCTCGGCAAAGGCCGCGACGAACCGTTCGGCGATCGCCAGTGCATCCTCGGGCCGCGTCAGATTCGACATGATCAGGGCGAACTCGTCGCCGCCGATCCGTGCGACATGTTCGGCCGCGCGGGTGCAGCGCTGCAACCGGGCCGCCACCTGCACCAGGAACTCGTCGCCTGCCGGATGGCCGAACCTGTCGTTGACCTCCTTGAAGCGGTCGAGATCGAGCAGCAGCACCGCGAATTCCTCACCCGACCGCGCCAGTCGGTTCAGTGCGCCGTTGAGCGCCTCATTGAAGGCGACGCGGTTCGGCAGATGCGTCAGCGGATCCTGCCGCACCGTCCGTTCGGCCTCGTGCTGGGCGATGATCCGCCGCCTGAACTCGAACGCGTTGACGAAGACGCCGCGCAGCAGCACCGAACCGTAGACCAGGACCAGCACCGCCATCAGGAGGTAGACGAAATCGCCGTCCCGGCCGAGACAGATCGCGGTGCCGACGAAGATCGGCGCGGTGAAAGCAATCGCGGCGATCGGGATGGTGGAGAACGCGAAGGCGCCGCCGGCCAGCATTCCCGCGCACAGGCAGGTGATGACGAGCTGGGCGCCGCTCGATGCGTTGGCGAAGAAGGCGACCGGGACGACGCCCCAGGCCGTCCCGAGCGCCAGCGCATTGCGCACCAGCCGGTACATGGTTCGGCGCGACACGAATTGCGGCTTGGCGATGCGGCGCGCTGCCCGCGCCTGCAAGCCGAAGAACAGCGCCGCGCTGCCGACCGCGGCCGCCCACACCAGCGCAAAGGCCCAGTCCGGCGATTGCCACAGCGCAATCGCGAGCACCAGCGCGTTGCAGGCGTTGGCCAGCATGATGCCGAAGGAGTAGCCGAGCACGAGCGAGACCTGTTCGGCGCGGATGTGGCCGGCAAGCGCTTCATCCGCCGGCGGTGCACCGAAGGCCGCGAGGTCGCCCGCGAACAGGGTCGCGAAATATGATCTCAGATGGGTACGCATCACTACGTTGCCTGCCCGGATTGGCCATGGCGCAGTGGCGAAGAATTCTCTGCAAACCTTTGACAAACTATGAACTATTGGAACGGCCCGTGCCGCGGCGGGCCCCTCCTTCGGTTCCACCGGCGGGCATTGCTAACAAATCGATACAAATACGTGATGCGAGGTCACGGAGCGGCAAAGCTTGCCCGACGCTGCGCTGCTTGATCCCCCGCGGGTTTTTCGCAATGAGTTGGGTTCCCGCGAACGGCAAAAACCAGAAGGTGCGCATGAGCCTCCGGATCACGAACCACGATCCCGGGTTCCGGATTACGCGGGCCAGCCACGTCGTCCTGACCGTTCGTGATCTCGCGGCGAGCCGGCAGTTCTACGAAAAGGTGATCGGGCTGATCCTGACCGCGGAGGAGGGTGGCGCGCTCTATTTCCGCGGCGTCGAGGAGGCCTGTCATCACAGCCTTGTGTTGCGCAAAGGGGAGGGCGCCGCCTGTGCGCGGCTCGGCCTGCGGGTCTTCCAGGACGAGGACCTCGACCGGCTCAAGGCCTTTTTCGAAGCCCATGGCTGCCGGGCCGCCTGGGCCGAGGTGCCGCATCAGGGCCGCACCCTGCATGCGACCGATCCGGCCGGCACGCCGCTGGAGTTCTGCGCGACCATGCCGGTCGAGCCGCGCATGATCACCAAGTTCACCCGCCATGCCGGCGGCTCGGCGTTGCGGCTCGATCACTACCAGGTCCTGACGCCCGAAGTGCGCAAGGCGTGCGAGTTCTACACCGCGGCAGGCTTTCGGCTCAGCGAGTATATCGCGCCGGCTGATACCTTCGATCTGCGCGGCGCCTTCCTGCAGCGCAAGGGCAATCCGCACGACATCGTGTTCTTCAACGGCGCCGGACCGCGGCTGCATCATTTCGCGTTTCTCGCGCCCGAGGTCCATCATCTACTCAACGCCTGCGATATCGCCGGCGAGCTCGGTTATGGCGCGTCCGTCGAACGCGGCCCCGGGCGCCATGGGCCGGGACACGCGATGTATGTCTACATGCGCGATCCCGACGGGCATCGCGTCGAGCTGTTCAACACGCACTACCAGATCATGGACATCGAGAACGAGCCGGTCGCCTGGGATCCGTCCGACCACAAGATCTCGTTTCCATGGGGACTGCCGGCGCGGCAGGCCTGGTTCGATGAGGCGACGCCGTTCGAAGGTGTCGCGATCCGCGAGCCGCAAATGAAGCCGAAGCCGCTGACGCTCGAGAGCTACCTCGCGAAGTAGCATGTCATTGTCAGCCGACAATCCCATCCATGACGTGGCCATCGTCGGCCTCGGGCCGGTCGGTGCCATCTTCGCCAATCTGCTCGCGAAATCCGGCTTGAGGGTCGCAGTCGTCGAACGCGTTGCCGACATCTACGACAAGCCGCGCGCAATCACGCTCGATCATGAAGCGCTGCGCGTGCTGCAGGCGGTCGGGCTCGGCGATTTCATGGAGCAGGCGATCGCCCCGCATAACGGCTCGCACTATCTCGGCGTCGACGGCGAGATCATCAAGATCTTCGACCCGATGCCGCCGCCGTTTCCGCTCGGCTGGATTCCGAACGTGACCTTCGTGCAGCCGGACGTCGAGCAGGCGCTGCGCGACAAGCTCGCAGGCTATCCGCATGCCGATATTTTCCTTGCGGCCACGGGCGTGGCGCTGCAGCAGGACGACGGCGCGGTGATGCTGACCGCGCGCCGCGAGTCCGGCGAGGAGCTCCTGATCCGCGCGCGTTATCTGGTCGGCTGCGACGGCGCCAACAGCTTCGTCCGCAAGCAGCTCGGCATCGGCCTCGACGACCTCGCCTTCGATGAATGGTGGATGGTGATCGACACGCTGACCAGCGAGCCCGCCAGGCGGCCGGCCAAGAGCTTTCAGTATTGTTGGCCGTCGCGACCCGGCACCTTCGTGCCGGGTCCGCGCAATTTGCGGCGTTGGGAGATCAAGTTGCTGCCCGGCGAGGATCCCGAGGCGGCCGGCGCGCCTGACAACGTCGTGAATCTGCTCAAGGGTTTCACCGATATCTCCGACCTCACGATCTGGCGCTCGGCGGTCTATCGCTTTCATGCGCTGCTCGGCCAGCGCTGGCGCGACCGCCGCGTGCTGCTGATGGGCGATGCCGTGCACCAGACGCCGCCGTTCCTCGGGCAAGGGCTGTGCGCGGGTATCCGCGATGCGGTGAACCTGGCCTGGAAGCTCCGCCTTGTGCTGCGCGGCGATGCGGGCGATGCGCTGCTCGACAGTTACGAGATCGAGCGCAAGCCGCATGTCCGCGCCGTCGTCGCCAGCGCCAAGGAGTTCGGCAAGATCATCGGCGAGCTCGATCCGGTGGCCGCCGTCGAACGCGACGTGCGGCTGCGCGCCGACCTGAAGGCCGGCAAGGCCGAAACCATCAGGCAGAAATTCATCCCCGATCTCGTCTCCGGCCTGATCGCGCGCGATGCTGCGCTTGCCGGGCGGCTGTTCGTGCAGCCGCATGTGCGCGCGCCGGATGGGCGGACGTGCCGGCTCGACGATCTGCTGAAGTTGGAATTCGCGATCGTGACGACGGCGGCGGACCCGATGGCGTGGCTGTCGGAGGCGTCCTCGAGCGCCTGGCAGCGTCTGTCAGGCGAGCGCGTCGTCATCGCCACATCGGGCGAAAGTGCCGATCGAGGCGGTATCCTGAGCGTGGTGGAGCGCGACGGGCTGTTCGCCGAATGGATGCGGCAACATGGCGCCGCGGCGGTGATCGTGCGGCCCGACCGCTACGTGTTCGGCGCCGCAGGGAACGCCGATGAGCTCAATATGCTTGTTGGGCAACTGCTCCAGAACCTCAGCGCAGGGCGCTAGCCTTTTCAAGGCGCCGCTTTGTCTGTACCACCGGAAGAAAGAAATTCCGGGGGAAACCAGTGAACAACAGCAATGATGCGGCGGAGTATGATTACATCATCGTCGGCGCCGGCTCGGCCGGCTGCGTGCTCGCCAACCGCCTGAGCGCTGACGGCAAGCACTCGGTGCTGCTGCTCGAGGCCGGACCGAAGGACAGCAACATCTGGATCCATGTCCCGCTCGGCTACGGCAAGCTGTTCAAGGAAAAATCCGTCAACTGGATGTATCAGACCGAGCCGGAGCCCGGCCTCAACGGCCGGCAGGTGTTCCAGCCGCGCGGCAAGGTGCTCGGCGGCTCCAGTTCGATCAACGGCCTGCTCTATGTGCGCGGCCAGCACGAGGACTACGACCGCTGGCGACAGCGCGGCAATGCCGGCTGGGGCTATGACGACGTCCTGCCCTATTTCAGGAAGGCGGAGGATCAGCAGCGCGGCTCCAACACCTATCACGGCGCCGGTGGCCCGCTGCCGGTGTCGGATTGGCGGCATCACGATCCGCTGTCGGAGGCCTTCGTGCATGCCGCAGCCGAAGTCGGCATTCCCACCAATCCGGATTTCAACGGCGCGACCCAGGAGGGCGCGGGCTTCTTCCAGACCACGACGCGGCGCGGCCGGCGCGCGTCGACGGCGCGGTCCTATCTGCGGCCGGCACTGACGCGCGGCAATCTTCATGTCGAGACCTCGGCGCTGGCGCAGCGCATCCTGTTCGACGGCAAGCGCGCGAGCGGCGTCGCCTACAAGCAGGACGGGCAATTGCGCAAGGCCAAGGCGCGCAAGGAGGTGCTGGTATCGAGCGGTGCGTACAACTCGCCGCAATTGTTGCAGCTCTCCGGCGTCGGCCCCGCCGATCTGTTGAAGCAGCACGGCATCGACATGGTGCTCGATGCGCCCGGCGTCGGCAACGATCTGCAGGATCACATGCAGGTCCGCATCGTCACGCGCTGCGCGCAGACCGTCACGCTGAACGACGTCATCAATCATCCCGTACGCCGCGTCATGGCGGGCCTGCGCTATGCGGCGCTGCGCAAGGGGCCGCTGACGATCGCCGCCGGCACCTCCGGCGCGTTCTTCAAGACCAGCCCGCGGCTGGCGTCGCCCGACATCCAGATCCACTTCCTGCCGTTCTCGACCGACAAGATGGGCGAGAAGCTGCATCCGTTCTCGGGCTTCACGGCCTCGGTCTGCCAGCTGCGTCCGGAGAGCCGCGGCTCGCTGAAGATCAGGAGCGCCGATCCGGGCGTGCCGCCGGAAATCCGCATCAACTATCTGGCGACCGAGACCGATCGCCGCGCCTTCATCGACGGCATCCGCATCCTGCGCAAGATCCTGGCCGCGCCGGCGCTGAAATCCTATTCAGTGGGCGAGGTCGATCCCGGCGCCAAGGTGGTCAGCGACGACGACCTGCTCGATTTCTGCCGGCGCACCGGCAGCACGGTCTATCATCCGACCTCGACCTGCCGGATGGGCAACGATCCGCTCGCAGTGGTCGACCAGCGGCTCAAGGTGCGCGGCATCGAAGGTCTGCGCGTGGTCGATGCGTCCGTCATGCCGGACCTGATGTCGGGCAATACCAATGCGCCGACGATCATGATCGCGGAGAAGGCGTCGGACATGATTTTGGAGGATGCGCGGTAGCCGCCGCTGTTGAGTCCGTCACCCTGAGGAGCGCGTAGCGCATCTCGAAGGGTCGATGGCCCCGCTCTGTCGGCGCGCGGCCAGACCCGGGCCGTCGACCCTTCGAGACGACCGCTGCGCGGTCTCCTCAGGGTGACGGTGACAGGTCCGTAACTCGGGCTACGGCCTCAGCCCTTATACGCGCGCACCCGCGCGACCATCTGCTCGACATGGGCGATCGGCGTTTCCGGGAGGATGCCGTGGCCGAGATTGAAGATCATCCGCCCCTTGCCGAAGTTCTCCAGTACATCGTCCACCGCGCGGTCGAGCGCGGCGCCGCCGGCAATCAGGGCCAGCGGATCGAGATTGCCCTGCACCGCGACCCGGTTCTGCACGCGCTCGCGGATCATCGACGGCTCGGTGGCCCAATCGATCGAGACCGCATCGACGCCGGTTTGCTCGACATAGGCCGGCAGCATGCCTCCCGCGCCACGCGGGAAGCCGATGATCCTGGCCTCGGGGACCTGCTTGCGCACCCCGGCCACGATGCGCCGGGTCGGCTCGATCGCCCAGCGGGCGAACTCGCGCGGCGGCAGCACGCCGGCCCAGGTGTCGAAGATCTGCAGGCAGTCGGCGCCGGCCTTCAACTGGCCGACCAGATAATGGATCGAGTTCTCGACCAGCACGTCGATGATCTTGGCGAAGGCGTCCGGATGGCGGTAGGCGAGCATCCGCGCCGGTGCCTGGTCCGGCGTGCCCTGTCCGGCCACCATGTAGGTCGCGACCGTCCACGGCGCGCCGCAGAAGCCGATCAGCGCGATCTCGGGGGCGAGTTCGCGACGGACGCGGCGCAATGCTTCAAAAACCGGCTCGAGCTGGTCGAAATTGGCGTGGGTCGAGAGCGTCGCGATCTCGCCGGGCGTTGCCAGCGGATCGAGCCGCGGCCCTTCGCCGGCCTCGAAGCGCACCGAGCGGCCGAGCGCGTAGGGGATCACCAGGATGTCGGAGAAGATGATCGCGGCGTCGAAGTTGAACCGGCGGATCGGCTGCAGCGTGATCTCGGCGGCGAATTCGGGCGTGAAGCAGAGATCGAGGAAGCCGCCGGCCTTGGCGCGCAGCTCGCGATATTCCGGCAGATAGCGGCCGGCCTGGCGCATCATCCAGAGCGGCGGCACGGCCTGCCGGTGGCCCGACAGCACGTCGATGAGCGGCTTCTTGGTGGGATCCTGGGGCACGCGGATGGTTCCTGATCACGATCAAAATTTGCGCCCCTGATACACGCTGCAGCGCAATGGGCCAAGGCGGTTCTGGAACCCCTCTTTGCGTGGCCGCGTTGTCCCCGGAATGGAGGGACGACATGGCCGACAAATTCGATCCTGCCCCGCACGACAAGCATGCCGAGAAGCCGCATGAGGCGCAGGCCGCCGACCGCAAGGCTCGCTCCCGGCTGAAGGAGGGGCTCGAGGATACCTTCCCGGCCTCCGATCCGGTCAGCGCCACGCAGCCCGCGCCGTCGAAGCACGACGGCAATCGGGACAATTAGCCGGTATATCCCAGCGGCTGCTAACCACAATGCCAACTGAGTTCAACATGCGGCGACCTATTCGCCGCGGAGCGGTGGCTCGGAGCGACCGAGCCCGTCCGCGTAGCCTGATTGCCGGGATAACTAGACGGGGCCGCTTGCGGGGCGCTGCATCCGGTCAGAGTCGAAGGTCACGCCGAGCCGCCGCTCCAGGCGCCAGGCCACGATGCAGTGCCGCCGGATCGGTTCGCTCTCGATCTCGAGGTCGAATGCGAACGGGATTGTGACGTCGCTTTCCACGGCGAGCCCCGCGCCGCCGGTCGAGATGTTGAGCACAAGACATCCGACACTGGTGTTGCGGAAGAAGATCGTCCCGCGCTTCAACAGGATCGTTCGTTGGCTGTCGGTCTTGTATCTTATTGTTGTGCTCACGGCAGTGTCCTATTCCCGACCGGTCCTCTAGTTCACCAGCACGGCGCCGTCGCAGCGGATGCCCAGCACCCAAACGTCGACCTGGCCGAGCCCGATGCCGAGCGTCGCGAGCAGCGACGCCAGCACCTGATCGACTGAACTCGTCACGCCGTTCAGGATGCTCATGACGAGCGCGCCCAATCCGGGAAGCGGAATGCCGGCGATGTTGATCGAGAGGTCGCCGAGCAGGCTTCCTGTCAGCGACGAAAGGAAGTTGGTCGTCGTCACAGTCTTCTTGGTCCCTGCCTGGATATCGCTGTAGCTGAAATTGACATTGGTCGGCGTGGTGTTGCCCATGCCGGCATGGGCGAGGCCGGTGACGGTGGCGAGACCGAGGTTGACCAGTGTCGCCGGCGGCGGATTGGGCTTGGTCGTGAAGTTGGTCATGTCGGCGACCGTGACGTTGCCGATCCATGCATCCACGATCCCCGGCGTCACGCCGACCGTCACCTGCGAGGTGTTGATGTTCGGATGGCCGCAGGATACCGCGTTGAGCGTCGCGGTCCCCGAGGCGACCTCGACATAGACCGGGAGATTGATCGACGCGATGCTGCCGGAGCCGAGAACGTTGATGGTTGCCAGGATCCTGGTCTGAGCGGTGTGGACGCTCACGCCCTGGGTGCCGATCGCGATCCAGCTCGAGCCGACCGGCCGTTCACCGATGGTCATGAGCACGGAGACGTTGGCGATGCCCGGCAGGCCGAGGTTGACCGAGGTTGCGATCTGATGGTTGCCGTTGGCGATCTGCGCCACCGTGGAAATCAGGTCGAACACCGACACACTGGCGCCGACCTTGGGTTTCTGCCCCACCGTGAGATTGGCAAAGGGACCGAGGTCGACCAGCGTGCCGGGCGAAATCTTGGTGGTGGAGCCGGTGACGGCCTGGGAGATCGTCGACAGCGCGGTCGTCGCTGCGTTGGCGCCGTTGGTGATCTGCTGGGTGGTCAGCGCGGACGCGACGATGTCGCCGACTTTGATGTTGCTGCTCAGCAGGTCGCTATAGGTGACGCCGGTCAGGTTGACCCGGGTTGCCAGTGCCGACAGGAAGTCCAGTGCGTCGATCTTCGCGCTGATCAGCGCATTGTAGTCCATCACCGAGAGCGACAGCGTGGTGCCGAGCATCGAGCCGAGCAGCGCATTGAGCGCGCCGCCGTTGACCGAGAGCAGCCTCGAGCCGATCGCGAACGAAGCCATTTCGGTCGATGTCGCGGTGGCGGTCGTCTTGATGGTGAAGCTGCTCGCGCCGGTCAGGTAGCGCGCGAAGTAGAGCGGGGTCTGGGTGTTCAGCGTGACCCGCGCGGCGTTGGGAGTGCCAACCGCCGGGGTCACGAAACGGGCCTGCGGCGCGATGGCGCTGTTTGCGGTGTAGGTTCCTGTCTCGACCTTGACCAGCGCGCTGGCCGGGTACTTGTTCTGCGTCACGGTCGCGGTGGCGGCGTTGACCGGATTGTTCAGGTTGGCGGCGGCGACGATCGCGGCGAGATCGGCGGTGCTCTGCGTCTTGCGCCGGTCGGCGAAGATGGTGCCGAGATCGATTGCAAGCCCGGCGCACCCGATCAGGAGCGTCATCAGGCCGGCGCTGATCATCGCGAAGTTTCCTCGTTCGTCGGCGCCAAAGCGCCGCATCAGCGTGAGGACGCCTCTCATCCTAGAATCCCCCGTACTGAATCGCCGCGGAGCGGACGATGGTGCTCGCCGGCGCGGGGACGAAGGGCAGCTTGTAGATGAAGTTGCCGGCCGCGTTGTAGTTGACCGTCACGACGTAGACGTTGGCATTCGATGGAGACGGCGCGGCATTGACCGTGAGATTGGCGGCAACGAGCAACGGATAGGTCGACGCGTTGGCGGTGACGTAGTTCGTCGCGAGGCTGTTGCGTTCGGTGTCGGTCATTCCCGCGATGGATGACCGCGCCGCTTCGGCGGCGAGTTGCTGAACGCCATGCACCATGGCGAGATACGAGCCGAAGACGATGATGCCGAAAATGAAGGCAAGAAACAGCGGCAGCATCAGCGCGAATTCGACGGCAGACGCACCGCTTCGGCAGCGAAAAAAACTGGTCATTGCAACGCACCTCGAAACGCCAACTACGACGTCACGTTGCGAGGCTTTGATTAAGGAAAACTATGAAAACGCTTTCGCGAATCAGCGGCGCCAATTCAGACTTATCGGGTCAGTGAAACGTTATGGGGCGATCAGAATATTTGATGCGATATCCGCAAAAACCCGGGGTGTGGTGCGGTTGAGCTGCTGCAGCGTGTGGAGATGCAGTTGTTGAATACCGTGATATGCGGAGCAATGCACGTAACAATACATATGGCCTGCAATATCAGTGCCTTGGCGGTAATTGTAGCTAAACGAAAGTGCAACCAAATGTTAGTATAGCCTGATCACATACTGTGGAGATTGGAATTGCGTCCCGTGCTGAGATTGGAGTGCTCGCGATGCATAGACCGCGTCAACATTTGAATATTCCTACTGAAATCGTTCGCACCGTCGTTGCGATCGCGGAGACAGGCAGCCTGTCGAAAGCCGGGGAGCGTCTCGGCCTCAGCCAGCCGGCGATCAGTTCGCAGGTCAAGCGCCTGCAAAGCCTGATTGGTGGCGCACTCTTCGTCAGAACCGCAAACGGCACCACGACCACAGAGCTCGGCAAGGTCGCTGTGCAGCAGGCGAGGCGCATCCTCGAAGCCAACGATCAACTGCTTCGGCTCGGCGGCAATCATGAAGGACCCCAGCCGTTGCGGCTGGGAATCAGCACGATGCTCGCCGAGGAATTCCTGAAGCTGCATCCCTCCGATGCACTCGCCGACGTTTTGCTTCACGCCGACATGTCACCGGTCGTCATCAGGGGATTGATCGACGGCTACATCGACATCGCGTTCGTCTACAGCAACCCTTCGCAGGAGAACGAAGACGAGGTGACGATCGCCGCCGAGGCTGCCGAGCGGTCGGTGTGGGTGCGATCTCGTGATTTTGTGCTGCGGCCGGGCGCCCCGATCCCGATCCTGGCCTGGCCGGGTGACGACTGGATGATCCGGACGCTCACCAAGCACAACATCACGTACAAGATCGTGTTCAGGAGCCCGAACCATCAGCTGCGTCTGGAAGCCGCACGGGCCGGATACGGCCTGACGGCGTGCCCCGAGCGGATGATCCCGTCCTCGCTGATTTCCGCGAAGGACTATTATCTTCCGGAGCTTCCGATGCAGAAGCGCCTGCTGTGCATTCGCCCTGGTCTCGAAGGAAGCCGCGCCACGGCGATGGTGCAGCGGTTGTCCAGCCTGTTCTTCAGCGGCACGAAGCCGATGCGTCAGGTGAGCAACATGTAGCCGGTGCTGCCGCGGTCCGGCGGCGCCGATCAATAGTGCGGTGGGCGCTCGTTGGCGGGGCCGGGCGCCTGGCGTTCGGCCTCCTGAAGCCGGTCGCGCAACTCGGCGATCTGGCGCGTCAGCGCGTCGATCTGCTTCCATTGTGCCGTGATGGTCTGGTTCAGCGTCTCGATGGTTTCGTCCTGATAGGTCAGGCGGACCTCCAGTGCATCGATCCGCTCGCTCAGCTTGGCCGTGTCATTCATGGACGGCAGCCTCGCAGGGGCATCCGCGCGCTCCACGCCGCTCGAACGCGCTCCCGCGCGCTCGCGCAGGCCGTGACCGAGCGCGACACGCTCGTCGAACACAAAGCAGTCGCCGCGCCAGCGGCTGTCCTGCTGCGGCGTTTCTTCGAGATATTTCAGGATGCCGCCCTTGAGGTGATAGACCTCGGCAAAACCCTGCGCGAGCAGATAGGCGCTGGCCTTCTCGCAGCGGATGCCGCCGGTGCAGAACATCGCAATCCTGCGGTGCTTCGTCGGATCGAGGTTTCGCGCCGTAAATTCCTTGAATTGTCCAAAGCTCGCGATCCCGGGATCCACCGCGCCTTCGAACGTGCCCATCGCGACCTCGAACGCGTTGCGGGTATCGAGCACCATGATGTCAGGCGCGGCGATCAACTCGTTCCAGTCGGCGGCATCGACATAGGTGCCGACCAGCCGCGTCGGATCGACCGTGGTGTCGCCGAGCGTGACGATCTCCTTCTTCAGCCGCACCTTGAGCCGCTGGAATGGCATTTGCGCGGCTTCGGAGAACTTCAGCTCGAGATTGTCGAGGCGGCCGCCGAACAGCGGCCCGCGCCTGAGCTCCGCAACGAAGTCGTCGATGCCCTGGTCGGTGCCGGCAATCGTGCCGTTGATGCCCTCATGGGCGAGCAGCACGCTGCCCTTGAGATCGAGCCCGGCGCAGAACGCGCGCAGCGGCTCGCGCAGCGCGCGGAAGTCGGGCAGCGCGGCGAATTGGTAGAAGGCGGCAACCTTGAAGCGCATCGCCGGGGTTTATCAGGCCGGCCGGGCCGGCGAAACCCGCAAAGCCATGCATTGTCGGGATAATTCCCCTGGCATGCCAGGCATTGCTCAGCCGGGGATGAGTGTGCCATGTACTTTGTACTCCCTTGGCATCATCCGCCGCAGCCGCATCAGACCATCACGATCAAGCGAGCACTCCGTCATGAGGAATTTCCATTTCGCCGGCCGTTCCACGGTCCACGCCCAGAACGCGATGGTGGCGACGTCGCATCCGGAAGCGGCGCTCGCGGCCATCGAGGTGATGCGCGAGGGCGGCACGGCCGCCGACGCGGCGGTCGCGGCCTGCGCGCTGCTCGGCGTCATCGAGCCGCAATCGACCGGCATCGGCGGCGACTGCTTCGCGCTGATCCAGCCGAGGGGGGAAGGCAAGATCACCGCCTATAACGGCAGCGGCCGGGCGCCGATGGCGGCGACCGCCGACTGGTATCTCGAGCGCAAGATCCATTCGGTGCCGCTGACCTCGGCACATGCGGTCAGCATTCCCGGCGCGGTCGATGCCTGGGACGTGATCCTGAAGGATCACGGCAAGTTCGGCTTCGACCGGCTGCTGCAGCCCGCGATCAAAGCCGCCGAAGAGGGCTACGTGGTCGCGCCGCGTATCGCGTTCGACTGGAAGAACGGCTTCGAGAAGCTAAAGAACGGCACCAACACCGAGCGCTATCTGTTGCCGCACGGCAAGCCTGCGGTTGCCGGCGACGTGATCCGCCAGCCCGAGCTCGGCAAGACCCTGCGCGCGATCGCGCAAAAGGGCCGCGACGCCTTCTATAGCGGCGAAATCGCCGCCGACATGGTCGACACGCTGCGCGGCATCGGCGGCCTGCACACGCTCGAGGACTTCGCCGCGCACTCGACCGAGGCGACCTCGCCGATCGGCACGATGTACAAGGGCTACGACGTCTGGCAGTGCCCGCCGAACGGCCCCGGCATCACCATGCTGGTCATGCTCAACATCCTGTCGCGCTTCGACCTGACCAAGTTCAAGCCGCTCAGCATCGAGCGCTTCCACCTCGAGGCCGAGGCGGCACGCATCGCCTACATGATGCGCGAGCAGCATATCGGCGATCCCCAGCACGTGCATGTCGACGTTGTCGGCATCCTCGCCAGGGAATTCGCCGAAGAGCACATCAAGAATATCCGGATGGACCGGCTGCTCGAACTGCCGAACGTTGCGCCGCCGATGAACCCGTCGACGGTCTACATCACGGTGGTCGACAAGGATCGCAACGTCTGCTCGTTCATCAATTCGATCGCGCATTCGTTCGGCTCGGCGATCGTCTCCAACAAGACCGGCGTCCTGCTGCAGAACCGCGCCGGCGGCTTCCGCATCCAGCCCGGACATCCGAATTGCATCGCACCGGGCAAGCGTCCGCTGCACACCATCATCCCGGCGCTGGCCACCAGGAACGGCCGTGCGGTGATGCCGTACGGCGTGATGGGCGGTCAGTACCAGCCGGTCGGCCAGACCCGTGTGCTGACCAACATGCTCGACTATGGCTGCGACATTCAGGAAGCCATCGATATGCCGCGCGGCCTGCACTACGAAGGCGTCTACCAGCTCGAGGACAGCGTGCCGGCGGAGATCGTCGAAGGCCTGAAGAAGATCGGTCACAAGACCACCAGCGTGGTCGCGCCGCTCGGCGGCGGGCAGGGTATCTGGATCGATTGGGACAAGGGGACGCTGACCGGCGGCTCCGACCCGCGCAAGGACGGCTGCGCGCTCGGCTACTGATTGGATCGAGATCAATCAAGGAAGGACGTCCAGAATGCAATCTTCACGACGCACGATCATCACGACTGCGTTCGCCGGCCTTGCGGCGGCAGTCTCCACATCCGTTGCTGGCAGGACGGCAGCGGCCCAAACTGCAGGAAAGCCCATGACCACAGCTTCAGGCCTCCAGATCATCGACAGCAAGGTCGGCACCGGCGCCTCGCCGAAGACCGGCCAGACCTGCGTCATGCACTATACCGGCTGGCTCTACGAGAACGGCCAGAAGGGCAAGAAATTCGACTCCTCGGTCGATCGCAATGAGCCGTTCGAGTTTCCGATCGGCCAGGGTCACGTGATCAAGGGCTGGGACGAGGGCGTCGCCAGCATGAAGGTCGGCGGCAAGCGCACCCTGATCATCCCGCCGAACCTCGGCTACGGCGCGCGCGGCGCCGGCGGCGTGATCCCGCCGAACGCCACGCTGATGTTCGACGTCGAACTGCTTGGCGTCAAATAAGCTGATGGGCGTCAGGTAACCGGCCCATAACAACAGGGGCGCAGCGATGAAGATTTCGATCCTCGACGATTATTTCGACACGCTGCGCACCCTCGATTGCTATCGCAAGCTCGACGGGTATGACGTCAAGATCTGGAACGATCATGTCCAGGACGTCGATGCACTCGCCGAACGGCTGCGCGATACCGACGCGCTGGTCCTGATCCGCGAGCGAACCCAGATCCGCACGCCGCTGCTCGAACGTCTGCCGAAGCTGAAGCTGATCAGCCAGCGCAGCGTCTATCCGCATATCGACATCGACACCTGCACGCGGCTCGGCATCATCGTGTCGTCGAGCCAGCATGCCGATACGCCGTCCTACGCCACTGCCGAGTTCACCTGGGGCATGATCCTCGCCGCGATGCGCGCGATCCCGCAACAGATGGCGGCGCTGAAGGCGGGCAAGTGGCAGATCGGCGTCGGTCATACGCTGCGCGGCAAGACGCTCGGCATCTATGGCTACGGCCGCATCGGCGCGGTGGTCGCGGGCTATGGCAAGGCGTTCGGCATGAACGTGCTGGTCTGGGCGCGCGAGCCGGCGATGGCGAAGGCGCGCGCCGACGGCTATGAGACATCAGCCAGCAAGGCGGATTTCTTTGCCCGCTGCGACGTGCTGTCGCTGCATATGCGGCTGGTGGACGCGACGCGCGGCATCGTCAAGGCGGAAGACCTCGCGCGGATGAAACAGACCGCGCTGATCGTCAACACCAGCCGCGCGCCGCTGATCGAGCCCGGCGCGCTGGTCAACGCGCTGCGTGCCGGCCGGCCCGGGATGGCCGCGATCGACGTCTACGAGAAGGAGCCGCTGCGCGACCCGGCGGACCCGCTGCTCAACATGGACAATGTGGTCTGCACGCCGCATCTCGGCTACGTCTCGCGCGACGAGTACGAGATCCAGTTCACCGACATCTTCGATCAGATATTGGCTTACACGGCCGGTACGCCGACCAACGTCGTCAATCCGGATGTGCTGGCACATCCGGATGTGCTGGCGCATGCGCGCCCGCGCGGCTGACCAGCATCGCTCATGCTCGAACGGCCGGCTCGATGGGGCGGCCGCGTCATCTCCCGTTCAGCGAGGCCAGTGAGCCGCTGCGGTCACCCTGCCGACGATCCTCTTGATGCCGCCGAGTGCCTTCTGTCCCTTGCCCTTGGCTTCCAGGATCGCGCCTCTGCCCTGCATCGCCGGAGAGCCGGTGACCTTGCCAAGACGCCGCTTGAACCTGCCGATCGCCTCGTTGGCCGTGCCCTTGATCCTATCGGTCGTGCTACCCATGAAATTACTCCTTCGGAATACGCTGAGGCAACGCGCCGGAACATGGCGATGTTCCGATTTGGCGATGTTCCGATTTTGCGCTCGCTTGCGGGAGCGCTTTTCGGTAGCGTTCCACGCACGAAACCTGACCAACGAAAGCAAGAACGATGAGCGGTTCCCACGATCACACCCATTCCCACGATCATCACCATCACGACGATGAGCGCTGGAAGCACGACGGCGTCCGCGTGATTCCCGGCAACCAGCTCGATCCGAATGTGCCGTCGACCGCCGGCATGGACCGCAAGGCCGCGATCAATTTTGCCCGGGTCGGCGCGCAGAAATTGTGGGCAGGCACCGTCAGCATCAAGCCGGACGCCAAGACCGGCGCGCATCATCACGGCCATCTCGAAAGCATCATCTATGTCGTGAAGGGCAAGGCGCGGATGCGCTGGGGCGAGAAGCTGCAATTCACCGCCGAAGCCGGTCCCGGCGATTTCATCTTCGTGCCGCCCTACGTTCCGCACCAGGAGATCAACGCCAGTCCCGACGAAGTGCTGGAATGCGTGCTGGTGCGCTCCGACGGCGAGGCGGTGGCGATCAACCTCGACATCGAGCCGGTCGAGAAGCCGGAGAACGTGCTGTGGGTCGACCCGGTGCACCGGCATCCCGACGAGAAGAAATAACGTCGCGGCCTGGCCGCGACGAAACATAATAACAAAAGCAGGGAGGCCAGCATGACGCTCGTTCGCTACGAGAGCGCCGACCACGTTGCGACCATCACGATGGACCGTCGCGAGAAGCACAACGCGCTCAACAACGCGCTGTGCAGCGAATTGCGCGATGCCTGGCAGCGCTTCCGCGACAGCGAGGATCGCGTCGCGGTGCTGGCCTCCGCGGAGGAGAAGTATTTTTCCGTCGGTGCCGATGTAGCCGATCTTCCCGTCAATATGTGGCACGCGGTGCCCGGCCTCGGCGTCGAGCTCGACAAGCCGGTCATCGCGGCGACGTCCGGCTGGGTCGTGGGTGGCGCCTTTGTGCTGGTCCAGATGGCCGATCTATGCGTGGCGTCGGAGACGACGCGTTTCATCTACCCGGAGGGAAAGATCGGCACCACCGCGGGCGGCGTCTCGTCGGTGATGGCGCGGATGCCGCACAAGATCGCGATGGAGTTTCTGTTGGTCGGTGAGGAAATGTCGGCGGAGCGTGCCTTCCAGATCGGCTTCGTCAACAAGGTCGCGCCGAAAGGTCAGCACCTCGCGCTGGCGCAGGAGATGGCCGCGAAGATCGCCGGCAATGCGCCGCTGGTGGTTCGCGCGCTGAAGAAGTTGGCCCGTGAAGCTATGCCGAAGGGGCCGCTGGAAACGGTGGCTGACGTGCGGCGGTTGCTCGACGAGGTCAAGGACAGCGAGGATCTCAAGGAGGGCGTGAAGGCATTCAGCGAGAAGCGGAAGCCGAGGTTTACGGGGAAGTGACGCAGTCATTCCGGGGCTCGCGAAGCGAGAACCCGGAATCTCGAGGTTCCGGGTTCGACGCTCGCGCGTCGCCCCGGAACGACGGGCTCAGGCAAACACCCGGTGATCGATTACACCGTTCGGCACGACATAGCCGTAACGCGTGTTCGACGGTTCGGGGCCGGCCTTCTCATACTGCGCCTTCATCATCGCAAAGCGATCGCCCTTGAGGTCGAGCATCGCGCGCTTCGGCTGGATGTTGTAGAGCCGGGCGTTGTTGTCGCCGAAGATCGCCGTCTTGACCGGCCCGTCGGCGGGGCCGAGCGGTGCATAGCCGAACTTCTTCTGCATCGTCTCCGGGATTTCCAGCCGCCGCAGGCCCTCGATCTGCCATTGCGGCGCGCCGGTCCACAGCGCATCGGTGCCCCAGCAGACATGGTCGACGCCGAGGCCCTTGATCAGGGTGCCCATCAGTGCGGCGCAGACATTGGGCTCGGCGACCAGTGTGGTCGCAAACAATTGCCCGACGTCGCCATAGACGTTGTTGACGCCATACTGCGCCGGGATGTCGGCGAGATCCGAGGTCCAGGCGATGCGCCCGGTTCGCTCGAACTCGGCGAGCGCGACCTTCGGATCGCCGCCGACATGGCGATAGGCCGAATGGTAGATGATGAAGTTGAGCTGCGGCCAGTCCTTGGCGGCTTGGCCGACATCGGCAACGTCGGCGAAGCCGCGCAGGTTCGGATACTGCTTCTCGATCCCGGGCGGAAACAGTCCCTTGTGCACGCAGACATTCCTGATGCCCGCCTTCACCATCTTCTCATAACCCTTGTAGGCGACCTTCTCGTCGTCCAGCCGCCAGGGGTAGCGGCTGATCTCCTTGTGGGTGTTGTCGCCGATCGTGTAGCCCTTGCAGGATTCCGGCTTCAGCGCCAATGCGGCGTCGAGCTTGTCGAGCCAGCCGGGCTGCCCGGGCGTGAAGATGGCGTGGCAGAACACGCGCCGCGAGCCGGCCTCGTCGTTCATTTTCTTGCGCGCGTCGGCCATCTGCGCGTTGGTCAGGAACCAGTCCTGCTCGATATCCGACGGCGCCGAGGAGATCAGCGCGATCTTGGTGTCGGAATCGAGAAACATCTCTTTCTTGTAGTTGTTGAACTTCAGATCCTCGATGGTCTGCTCGTGATCGTTGAGCTCCTTGTTCCAGCCGGCCTTGCCGACCGCCCTGCGCATTTCCACAAAACCCATGATGCGGGTGTCGTCGCGCAGGAAATGCGTGTGCATGTCCATGATGAACTGGTCTTTCAGGGAGTTGGCGCGCTCCTGCGCCATCGCCGGTGTCGCGGCCTCCGCCGGCGTCACGGCGAACAGCTCCCCGTAAACCTGGTTCATCGCGACGAAGGAGGCGGCCATGCCGGCCGCGGTCTGGAAGAATCTGCGGCGATCGAGGCCCTGCTTGGCGCCGAGATCGTCGGCCATCGCGAGCAGCCGCGCCTCGACCTCGCGTTGACGTTCGTTCTGCGGGTCGGGATAGAATTCGTCGCTGGAGACGATCTGGGTCGGGATCGGTGTCTGGTGCCGGCACAGTTCGGAGGGCATCAAGGCGGCAAGTTCTTCGTCGGTGAGATTGCTGCTCATTCTTCGCTCCCGCTTCTCGCCGGATTTTTCCGGTCGGATCGCGGCGGAGACTAGGACCAAGTCCGTCTGTCGTCCGCGCCGTTTGCCGGAAACCGCGTTCACAAAATCGTGCATCGGATTGGCGGACGCGAGATGCGCCCGTTGCGCAACCGAACATGCGCGCTGCTATGCTCGATCGCACCGGATCAAACGAAGAAATCCGGAAGGGAGCGGACCCATGATGTCATCTGACCATTCGCGGCGCACCATGATCAAAGGCATCGGCATTGCAACGGCCGCCGGCGTGCTCGGCACCGCGACGGCGCAGGCCGCGACCGCGGTTCCTGCCGAAGGGGAAATATGGAGCAACGAATACTGGGCGAAGAAGGGTGACATACCGTTGTGGATGTTCCGCAAGCGGATCGGTGCACCGAAGCCGGGCGAGCCGGCGCGGCCGGTGGTGTTCTTCGTCCACGGCTCGTCGGTGACAGCAAGGGTGTTCGACCTCACGGTGCCCGGCAAGGGCGAGTATTCGCTGCTCAACACATTTGCCCGCTACGGCTTCGATTGCTGGACCATGGACCACGAGAATTACGGCAAGTCCGGCCGCACGTCGGGCAACGCGGATATTGCGAGCGGCGTCGAGGATCTGAAGGCCGCGGTCGAGGTGATCGCGCATGAGACCGGGCAGCGGCGCTATCACTTCGTCGGCGAATCTTCGGGCGCCCTGCGGGCCGGCGCTTTCGCAATGGCCGCGCCCGAGCGCATCGACCGCCTGGTGTTCGCGGCCTTCACCTACAAGGGCGAGGGCTCGCCGACGCTGGCGAAGCGCGCCGAGCAACTCGCCTATTACCGCAGCCACAACATGCGCAAGCGCGACCGCGACATGATCCGCTCGATCGCAACCCGCGACAGGCCCGGCACGTCGGATCCTGCCGTGGTCGAGGTGCTGGCCGATGTCGAGATGCAGTTCGGCGACCAGATCCCGACCGGCACCTATCTGGACATGACCGCCAATTTGCCGGTGGTGCATCCGGAGAAGGTGCTGGCGCCGGTGCTGCTGGTCCGCGGCGAATATGACGGCATCGCCGCGGTTCCGGATATCGAGGAGTTCTTCAACAAGCTGCCGAACGGCGACCGGCAGTTCGTCATTCTGCCCGGCACCGCCCATTCGGTGGCGCTTGCCACCAATCGGGAGCTGTTCTGGCATGTGACGCGGGCATTCCTGACCATGCCGACACCGATCGTGACCTGATGTCACCCTGCGGCAGGACGCCGCAAGAAAAATTCGCACGGCGATGTCGGGACGTGGCGAGGCGGTTCGTCCTCGGGGCGCAACCCCGCGAAAAGGAGCGCCTTTCATGGCCAAGCCGACAATGATCTTCGTCAACCTGCCGGTCAGCAATCTCGCCCACGCGACCGCCTTCTATGAGGCGATCGGCGCGACCAAGAACGCGCAATTTTCTGACCACACCGCCTCCTGCATGGTGATCTCGGACACGATTCACGTGATGCTGCTGACGCACGACAAGTTCCGCGAGTTCACCCCGAAGAAAATTGCCGACACCAAGACCACGAGCGAAGTGCTGATCTGCCTGTCCGCCGACAGCCGCGACGCCGTCGACGGCTATGTCACCAAGGCGAAGGGCGCGGGCGGCAACGCCGATCCGTCGCCGCAGCAGGATTACGGCTTCATGTACGGCCGCAGCTTCGAGGATCCCGATGGTCACATCTGGGAGGTGATGTGGATGGATGTCGAGGCGGCGATGAAGGCGCAGTCCGCCGCGGCGACCGCCTGATCGCATCCTGCCATCACGAGGAGCTCAGCATGTCCAAGGTATCTCCCTGCCTGTGGTTCAACGGCGAGGCCGAGGAGGCCGCAAACCTCTACGTCTCGCTGCTGCCCGGTTCGCGGATCGAGACCGTCCAGAAGAACGTCATCGACAGCCCCGGCGGAACGGCCGGCACGGTGCTGCTGGTCGAATTCACGCTCGCCGGTCAGCGCTTCATGGCGCTGAACGGCGGGATGAGGATGGAGCACACCCACGCGGTCTCGTTCGCGATCGACTGTGTCGACCAGGCCGAGGTCGATCGCCTGTGGGACGCGTTGCTCGCGGCCGGCGGCACGGCCGAGCAGTGTGGCTGGCTGCGGGATCGCTACGGCGTCGCTTGGCAGATCGTGCCGGCGGCGGTCCGCCAATATCTCGGCGGGTCCGACGCCGCCGGCGCCGCGCGCGTGATGCAGGCCGTCCTCGGGATGATCAAGCTCGATATCGAAGGTCTGCGCCGGGCCTATGAGGGCGAGGCGGCGGCGTAAGGTAGGGCTTCGCTGGCATCGCCCGGCGGCGATCCAGCATTCCAGAGACTTCGGTGCTCGGCCGACAGGCCGCGGCGGATTGGATGCCCCGCATGAAGCGGGGCATGACCATGTGGGCACGATGGTTCCGTCACATGACCGTAGTGACGGATCGCGGACGCAGCTGATATCGTATAATTGTCGCAAGCTGCGTTCCCCTCGCACCGTGCTTGCCCTTTGAACATCGTATCCAAATCTCCTTCTGCTCCCGAGCGTCCCGCCGCGCGCAGGGCGATCGTCGCGGCCATCATCTTCATCGTCGCCCACGTCGTGCTGCTGCTCGGGATCACCGCGCCGGACAAGCTCTATTTCGATGAGGTGCACTACGTGCCGGCGGCGCGGCAGATGCTGCTGCCGGTGCGCGAGGGTCCGATCCTCAACCCGATGCATCCGCCGCTCGCCAAGGAAATCATCGCCCTCTCGATCAAGGCGTTCGGCGACGTGCCGCTGGGATGGCGCTATCCCGCGGCGCTGTTCGGTGCGCTGGCGCTGGTCGGCGTCTATCTCGGCGGGCTTGCGCTGTTCGCGTCGCAGCAACGCGCGATCGCGGCCGTGCTGCTCGCCTTCTTCAACCAGATGCTGTTCGTGCAGTCGCGGATCGCGATGCTGGATATTTTCGCGCTCGCCTTCGGCCTGTTCGCGATCGCGGCGTTCGTCCACGGCTTCAGGCAACCAAGACCGCAATCCGCCTTTGCGCTGGCCGGACTCTTCGCGGGGCTTGCCACTGCCTGCAAATGGAGCGGGCTGTTCGTGCTCGCGACCTGCATCGCGATCGTCGCGGTGATCCTCCTGATGCAGGGCTGGCGCACGCGCTTTGCCGACGCCAATGCGGAGGATTGGTACCGGCCGGAGCTGTGGCCGGACTTTCGTGTTCCGCACGTCATCGTCTGTTTCGTGCTGATCCCGGCGGCCGTCTATCTCGCGACCTTCGTGCCGCTCTACGGCCTCTCGTTCACGGACATCATGGAGGCGCAGCGCCGCATCCTTGCCGACAACACCACGGCCGCGATCGCGGGCCATACCTATATGAGCTCATGGCCGTCCTGGCCGTTCCTGGTGCGCCCGGTCTGGTACCTGTTCGAGAAGGTCGGCGACGACAGGTTCGCCGCGATCGTGTTCCTCGGCAACCCGCTGGTGCTGTGGCCGGCATTGATCGCGCTGATCATTGCGCTGCGCGACTGGATCGTCGGGCGCAGCCGTGATGCATTTCTCGTGCTGGCGTTCTACCTCGGACCGTATCTGGCCTGGGCGCTGCTGCCGCGCACGCTCGGTTTCATCTATTACTATCTGCCCGCGGCGACCACCGCGAGCTTCGTGCTGGTCTACGCCTTGACACGCAAGGGGGCGCCGCGATGGCTGCTCTGGACGTTCGTCGCGGTTGGATGCGCAGGGTTCGTTGCGATGCTGCCCGTGACGGCCGCTGTCATCGAGACGTCGATGGCGACATTCAACCGGCTGATGCTGTTTCAGGGCTGGATATGATTGATCCGCCTGCCGCACTGGCAGGCGGATCGAGTATGCAAAGAGATTACTGCGACGCAGTCTTGGTATCCATGTTGACGACCTGCACGCGGCGATTGGTCGGGTCCATCGGCGCGCTCGGGTCCTTCGGCCGGGTCTTGCCGTAGCCGACGGTGACGAGATCCGAGCCGTTCAGGCCGTAATGCTCGACCAGATATTTCTTGATGGTGTCGGCGCGGCGCTCCGACAGGTCCTGGTTATAGGCCTCGCCGCCGATCGCATCGGTATGGCCGGCGACGACGAAGGTCGAGCCCTTCATGCTGGCATCCGACAGCGCCTTGCCGAGCTCCTGCACCGCCTGGGTCGAGCCCTTGCTGATGTCGGCGGAGTTGTAGTCGAAGTGAATCTCCAGATCGATCTTCGGCTTGTTCGCCGCGATGTCGGCGATCTCCTGGCGTTCAACGCGCGACAACGAACGGGTCTGCCGGTTGCGGACGGTGTTGAGGAAGCTCGCCTCCTTGGCGGAAGCGGCGGGGTCGACCTGCGTGCCGGCGGCGAGGCTGCGGGTGGCCGGCTTCGGCTTCAGCGCATTGAGGATCTGAGCGGCCGGAACGGCCTCGCTGCCGGCCAGTGCAACGCCCGCCGTCATCGACAGCGCGGCGCCGATTGTCAGAAAAGACCAGGAAAAAGAGCGGGTCATGGTTTTCGTCCTCAAATGTCTGGCTAGCCAATCCGGCTGCTGTCGTTTTGATGCTGGGAGCCTAGAACGGGTTCAACGCCCGGAATGTGATCTGGGTCACGATTGATCGCCGGCCCGCCCTCCACACCGGCGCGAATCTGACTACATTGGCGGGGCAATGTCCCGCGCCGCCGAACCCCTTTCGTTGAACAATGCCCCTGCCCGCCATATCTGGCTGCGCGCGCAGCGGCTCGATACAAAGGCGCCGTTCGGCGAGGGGGCGTCAGCGGTGGCGGCCGCCGTCGATCATCTCGGCTATGTGCAGATCGACACCATCAATGTGATCGAGCGCTGCCATCACCACATCCTGTTCACCCGCATTCCGGACTACCGCCGCGCCGACCTCAAGCAGGCGCAGAGCCGGGACAAGAGTGTGTTCGAGTATTGGACACACGCGCTGTCCTACGTGCCGTCCAAGGACATCGGCATCTTCCTGCCGGCGATGAAGGCGCACAAGCGCGAGGGCCACAAATGGTTCTCGTCGGTGACCCCGGCGGATACGCGCAAGGTGCTGCGGCTGCTCCGTGCCGGTCCGCTGACCATCCGCGACATCGATGACGACGTGCTGACCGAGAAGGAGCATCTCTGGCAGAGCCGGAAGCCCTCCAAGCGCGCGCTGCAGCTCGCCTTCTATGGCGGCGTGGTTACGATCAGCGAGCGTGCCGGCATGCTGAAGACCTATGAGCTGATGACCCGGCACTTCGGCTGGGACAAGCCGCCGAAGCCGGCCCCGGCCTCGGCCAGGACCGCCTATCTGCTCGACCGCGCGCTGCGCTCGCAGGGCATCGTCAGCCTGGATTCGATCTGCCACCTCGACGCGCCGAGCAAGAAGGCGGTGCGCAGCCTGATCGAGGCGCGCCTGCGCCGCAAGGAGCTGGTGCAGGTCGCGCTGGAGGGTGCCGGCAAGCAGGAGCATTGGGCGCGGCCCGAGGTGCTGGAAGCGACCGGCGAGGGTGATCCCACCCTGGTCCACATCCTCTCGCCGTTCGATCCGCTGATCATCCAGCGCAAGCGCACCGAGCTGTTCTTCGGCTATGGCCACCGTTTCGAGGCCTATGTGCCGAAGGAGAAGCGCCTGTTCGGCTATTTCGCGCTGCCGGTGCTGGTCGGCGACGACATCGTCGCCGCCCTCGACCTCAAGACCGACCGGCAGAACAAGAAGCTCCTGATGCAGAAATGGAGCTGGGTCGGCACCGGCAAGAAGCAGGCGGCACGCAAGGAGCTGAAGCGCCGCATCGAGGAAGAGCTCGACCGCTTCGAGCGCTTCCAGCTGGCTGAATAGGGCTGGCTCTCTGTCATTGCGAGCCAACGGGTCGCGCGAACGCGCGCCCGATGACACGCTCCGCGAAGCAATCCATCGCGCCACACGCGAATAAGTGGATTGCTTCGCTTCGCTCGCAATGACGCCGTGCACAAAACGCACAAGGTTCCCGTTTGCGCTGTGAGCTATGAGTTTTTGCCATTGCTCAAAGCGGAGCCAGCCAATAATCCTCACGGCAAGCAACACCCGGGGGGACGCTTATGAGCCAGACAGCCACCATCGCGCCTGATCGCGGCGCCCGCAGCGAGATCGAGACGTCGACGATCCGCGCGATCTCCTGGCGGCTGATCCCGTTCCTGATCCTGGCCTACTTCTTCTCCTATCTCGACCGCGTCAATCTCGGTTTCGCCGCGCTCACCATGAACAGCGAGCTGAAGTTCTCGCCGGTGGTGTTCTCGTTCGGCGCCGGCATCTTCTTCATCGGCTATTTCATTTTCGAGGTGCCGAGCAACCTGGCGCTGGAGCGGTTCGGCGCCAGCAAGTGGATCGCCCGCATCATGGTGAGCTGGGGCATCCTCTCGGCGTTGATGGCGGCGGTCTATGACGAGCACAGCTTCTACGCGCTGCGCTTCTTCCTCGGGGTGGCCGAGGCGGGCTTCTTCCCCGGCATCATCCTCTATCTGACCTACTGGTACCCGGCCGAGTATCGTGCGCGCTTCCTCGCCGCCTTCGCGCTCGCGGTGCCGATTTCGACCGTGATCGGCGCGCCGATCTCCGGCCTGTTGCTCGGCCTCGACGGCGTGATGGGCTTGAAAGGCTGGCAGTGGCTGTTCGTCATCGAGGGCATTCCCTCGGTGCTGCTCGGCATCGTCACCTGGTTCTATCTGACCGACCGGCCGGAGAAGGCCGAGTGGCTCTCGGCCGAGCAGAAGGCCTGGCTCAAGGCGAAGCTCGACGCCGAAGTCGCGGCCAAGCAGGCGGCGAAGCATTTCACGCTGGGCGAGGCGCTGTCCTCGCCGAAGGTGCTGGCGCTCAGCGCGATCTATTTCGGCTTCGTCGCCTCGCTCTACGGCATGCAGTTCTGGCTGCCGCAGATCGTCAAGGCATTCGGGCTGACCAATGCGCAGACCGGATTCGTCACCGCAATTCCCTATCTGTTTGGCACGATCGCGATGACCCTGTGGGCGCGCCGTTCCGATGCCACGCGCGACCGCGTGTTCCATGTCGGCGCGCCGCTGCTGTTGACCGCGCTGGCGCTCGGCGTCTCCAGCTACATCACCGATCCGGTCATGACGATGGTGGTGCTGACGGTCGCCGCGATCGGCGTGTTCTGCACCTTCGCGGTGTTCTGGACGCTGCCGACCGCCTGGCTCTCCGGCACCGCCGCCGCCGGCGCGATCGCGCTGATCAACTCGATCGGCAACCTCGCCGGTTTCGGCGGGCCCTATCTGATCGGCTGGGTCAAGGAAGCCACCGGCAGCACGTCGACCGGTCTGCTGGTGCTGTCGCTGTTGCCGCTCGCCGCGGGCCTGCTGGTTTTCCTCGGCAGCCACGAGACCAAGACCGAGTTCGTCGGCGCGAAGTAGCTCGCCCTCAAATCACCTGCTCCCGTAGCCCGGATGGAGCCAGCGCAATCCGGGGACCCGCCACCGGCACGGTCCCGGATTTCGCGGAGCCTGTCATCGGGCGCGCGTTCGGGCGACCGTTGGCTTCATCCGGGCTACGCATTTTCCGAACACGCACCCGCCAAATCCGACCCCGCTCACGAATTGGTTATCACTGACGAATATTGACAATCGTCAGTGATAAATCGATACTCTTCATCAGTCGTCAGCCCGATGGAGATTTCAGATGTTCGTTCGTTCCGTTTTCTCGAGCTATTACAGGCTCTTGACGGGAGCATCGTTGGCTTTTGCGGTGTTCGCGCTGACCGGCTGCAATGAAAAGGCGGCTGAAAACGCCGATCCGGGACGCCCCGTCCTGGTGGCGACCGTCCGTTATGAAGCCGAAACCCCTGAGCGCAGCTTTGTCGGCACCATCAAGCCCCGTATCGAAGCCGATATGGGCTTTCGGGTTGCCGGCAAGGTGGCCAAGCGGCTGGTCGAGGTCGGACAGACAGTCGACGTCGACCAGCCCTTGGCCACCCTCGACGAGGTCGACCTGAAGCTGCAGGCCGAGCAGGCGGAGGCGGAATTCCGCGCCGCCACCGGCGTGCTGGCGCAGGCCGCGGCCGCCGAGCAGCGCGCCAAGGATCTGAAGGCCAAGGGCTGGACCACCGACGCGGCGCTCGACTCCGCCAAGGCCGCCGGCGACGAGGCCCGCGCCCGGCTGAACCGCGCCGAGCGTTCGGTCGAGCTGACCAGGAATTCCCTCTCTTACGCAACGCTGGTGGCCGACACCCGGGGTGTCGTCACAGCGACCATGATCGAGCCCGGCCAGGTGGTTGCCGCGGGCCAGGCTTCGATCCGTGTCGCCCGACTTGGCGAGAAGGAAGCTGTCGTCGCGATCCCCGAGACGCTTCTCGCTCGTGCCAGGTCGGGCGTAGCCACGGTGACGCTGTGGTCGGACGCCAAGAAGAGCTATGCCGCCAGGCTGCGCGAGGTCGCGCCGCAGGCCGATCCCGCCACCCGCACCTATCTCGCAAAATTCTCGCTGCCGGACGCCGACGAGGCGGTCTCGCTCGGCATGACCGCGACGCTGACGCTGGCCGACAAGGCGAGCGAGCGCGTCGCCAAGTTGCCGCTGTCGGCGCTGTACAGCCAGGGCGGCGATCCCTCGCTCTACATCGTCGACGACAAGGGCGACATCGTGCTGAAGCCGGTCAAGGTGAAGGCTTATGAGAGCAACTCCGTCGTTATCTCCGGCGGCGTTGACGATGGCGCCACGGTGGTCGCCCTCGGTGTGCAGAAACTCGATCCGAGCCAGAAAGTGCGGGTCGTGTCGTCGCTGTCGTTCTAACCCTCGCATAGCAGCGGAAACGGTTCTGGGACTGGTCTAGAACTTGGAGAGTTCGATGAAGCGCTTCAACCTTTCAGCCTGGGCGGTCAGCCATCCGACGCTGGTGCTGTTCCTGATGATCATCCTCGCCGCCGCCGGCTTCTTCTCGTACGAGAAGCTCGGCCGCGCCGAGGATCCGTTCTTCACCGTCAAGGTGGTGAACGTCTCGGTGATGTGGCCGGGCGCGACCTCGCAGGAAATGCAGATGCAGGTCGCCGATCCCATTGAGAAGAAACTGCAGGAGCTGCCGTTCTTCGACAAGGTGCAGACCTATTCCAAGCCGGGCTTCACGGCGATGCAGGTCTCCTTCAAGGATTCGACCTCGCCGAAGGATGTGCCCTATCTCTTCTATCTGTTGCGCAAGAAGCTGGTCGATGTGCAGGGCGAGCTGCCCTCCGGCATCCTCGGTCCCGTCGTCAACGACGAATTCTCCGACGTCGATTCGATCCTCTATATGATGACCGGCGACGGCGCCAATTATGCGCAGCTCAAGAAGGTCGCGGAGGGTTTTCGCCAGCGCCTGCTGAAGGTGCCCGGCGTGACCAAGATCGATCTCTACGGCACCCAGGACGAGCGTATTTTCGTCGAGTTCTCGCATGCCAAGCTGGCGACGCTCGGCATCACGCCGCAGGCGCTGTTCGACTCGCTCGCCAAGCAGAATAACGTCACCCCGGCCGGCACCGTCGAGAGCTCCTCGCAGCGCGTGCCGCTGCGCGTCACCGGCGCGCTTGACGGCGTCAAGGCGGTTGCCGAGACGCCGGTCGAGAGCAACGGCCGCGTGTTCCGCCTCGGCGATATCGCGACCGTCAGCCACGGCTATGTCGATCCGCCAAGCTTCGTGGTGCGTCAGGAAGGCAAGCCGGCGCTCGGTATCGGCGTCGTCACCGCCAAGGGCGCCAACATCCTCGAGCTCGGCAAGGAAGTCCAGAAGGCGACCGCCGAGTTCCTGAAGGCGGTGCCGCAGGGCGTCGATATCCAGCAGATCGCCGACCAGCCCAAGGTGGTCGAGCACGCCGTCGGCGAGTTCGTGCACTCCTTCGTCGAGGCGCTCGCGATCGTGCTGTTCGTCTCCTTTGTCGCGCTCGGCTGGCGCACCGGCATCGTGGTCGCGCTGTCGGTGCCGCTGGTGCTCGGCATCGTCTTTATCGTGATGAACGCGATGTCGCTCGACCTGCACCGCATCACGCTCGGCGCGCTGATCATTGCGCTCGGCCTTCTGGTCGACGACGCCATTATCGCGGTCGAGATGATGGTGGTGAAGATGGAGCAGGGCTGGGACCGCATGAAGGCGGCGTCCTTTGCCTGGGAATCCACTGCGTTTCCGATGCTCACGGGAACGCTGGTCACGGCCGCTGGCTTCCTCCCCATCGGCTTTGCCAATTCTGCGGTCGGCGAATATGCCGGCGGCATCTTCTGGATCGTGGCGATCTCGCTGGTCGCCTCCTGGTTCGTCGCGGTGATCTTCACGCCCTATATCGGCGTCAAGCTGTTGCCCAACGTCAAGGTGCACCAGAACCACGATCCGCACGCGATCTACGAGACGCGGATGTATCGCGGCCTGCGCAGCGTCGTGCAGTGGTGCGTCGATCACCGCATCAAGGTGGTAGCGGCGACCGTCGGCGTCTTCGTTGCCTCCATCGTTGCGTTCGGCCACGTCCAGCAGCAGTTCTTCCCGCTGTCGGAGCGGCCCGAGCTGTTCCTGCAACTGCGTCTGCCCGAGGGCACCGCCTTCAACGTCACGGAGAAGGCGGTGAAGCAGGCTGAAGGGCTGCTGAAGGGCGATGACGATATCCAGACCTACACCGCCTATGTCGGCCAGGGCTCGCCGCGCTTCTGGCTCGGCCTCAACCCGCAGCTGCCGAACGAGGCCTTTGCCGAGATCGTGATTCTCGCCAAGAACGTCGAGGCGCGCGAGCGCGTCAAGGCCAAGATCGAGCAGGCCGCCGCCGATGGCGCGCTGAACGAGGCGCGGGTCCGGGTCGACCGCTTCAATTTCGGTCCGCCGGTCGGCTTCCCGGTCCAGTTCCGCGTGATCGGCCCCGATGCCAACAAGGTGCGCGACATCGCCTACCAGGTGCGCGACGTCATGCGCCAGAACAAGAACGTCAAGGACGTCCAGCTCGACTGGAACGAGCAGTCGCCCTACCTGAAGCTCGCCGTCGACCAGGATCGGGCGCGCGCGCTCGGCCTGACCCCGCAGGACGTCTCGCAGGCGCTGGCGATGCTGATCTCGGGCGCGCCGGTCACCACGATCCGCGACGGCATCGAGAAGGTCGGCGTGGTCGCCCGCGCGGTGCCGTCCGAGCGGCTTGATCTCGGCCGCGTCGGCGATCTCACCATCACCACGCGCAACGGCGTCGCCGTCCCGCTGCAGCAGATTGCCAAGATCGAATATGCGCATGAGGAGCCGATCCTGTGGCGGCGCAACCGCGACATGGCGATCACCGTGCGCTCCGACGTCGTCGACGGCGTGCAGGCGCCTGACGTCACCAACCAGATCTCGCCGAAGCTGAAGGACATCCAGGCCCATCTCGAGCCGGCCTACCGGATCGAGCCGGGCGGGGCGTTCGAGGAATCCGCCAAGGGCAATGCGTCGATCTTCATCCTCTTCCCTGTGATGGTGATGGTGATGCTGACGCTGCTGATGATCCAGCTGCAGAGCTTCTCGCGCCTGTTCCTGGTGTTCCTGACCGCGCCGCTCGGCATCGTCGGCGCCTCGCTGGGGCTGAACGTCGCCAACCAGCCGTTCGGCTTCGTGGCGCTGCTCGGCCTGATCGCGCTCGCCGGCATGATCATGCGCAACGCCGTGATCCTGGTCGATCAGATCGAGAGCGACGTGGCGTCCGGCCTGACCCGGCGCGAGGCGATCGTGGAAGCCACCGTCCGGCGCGCCCGGCCGGTGGTGCTGACGGCCCTGGCCGCCATCCTCGCCATGATCCCGCTGTCGCGCTCGGCGTTCTGGGGTCCGATGGCGATCACCATCATGGGCGGTTTGTTTGTTGCGACTTTCCTGACCTTGCTGTATCTGCCGGGCCTTTACGCCCTCTGGTTCCGCAAGACCCTCGAGGAAAGCGGCTCCGAGCAAACCGATACTGCGCCGCAGCATGCCGGCGATGCGCAACGCGCATTTCCGCTTGCTGAGGCGGCCGAATAATTGAAGATTGAGCAGGCCAACATGACACTGATCTCGGAACATAGCGAAACCGACACCCGCGAGCGGATTCTCGTGGTGGCGGAGCGCTTGTTCCGGCAGATCGGGTATCAGAAGACGACGGTCGCCGACATCGCCAAAGAGCTGCGGATGAGCCCCGCCAACGTGTACCGCTTCTTCGATTCGAAGAAGTCGATCCACGAGGGCGTGGCCCGCGGCCTGATGGGCGAGGTCGAGATCGAGGCCCAGCGCATCGCGCGCTCGGAAGGGCCGGCCGCGCCGCGCTTGCGCCAGATGATGACGACCATCAATCGCATGAACACCGAACGCTATGTCGGCGATTCCAAGATGCACGAGATGGTCGAGATCGCGATGCAGGAGGACTGGGACGTCTGCGTCGCGCATATGGAGTGTATCGCCTCCATTATCGGCGAGGTGATCGCGCAAGGAGCCGCGACGGGGGAGTTCGAGATCAAGGACCTGCAACTCGCCTCGCTGTGCGCCTGCACCGCGATGATGCGGTTCTTCCACCCGCAGATGATCGCCCAATGTGCCACCAAGCCGGGCCCGACCATCGACCAGATGATCGATTTCGTGATCGCCGGCCTGTCGCCGCGCAGCCGCGCCAATTGAGCGCCAGCCCTGACATTTTCGTCAGTTGACTCTCCCGTCATTGCAGGCAAATCGAGTTGTAGCCCGGATGGAGCGTAGCGCAATCCGGGGCCATTTCCGCTTGCGAGACTGTCCCGGATTACGCTGCGCTCCATCCGGGCTACGCGAGAGGGGCTAGCCGTGACCGCCAAAGACCTGCATTTCTACGAGCCGAAGAACGGCCACGGCCTGAAGCACGACCCGTTCAACGCCATCGTGGCGCCGCGGCCGATCGGCTGGATCTCCTCGCGCGACAAGGGCGGCAACGTCAACCTCGCGCCCTACAGCTTCTTCAACGCGTTCTGCTACGTGCCGCCGATCATCGGCTTCTCCTCCACCAACTGGAAGGACAGCGTCGCCAACATCCAGGACACCGGCGAGTTCGTCTGGAATCTGGCGACGATGGATCTCGCCAAACACATGAACGCGACGGCGGCGCATGTCGCGCGCGAGGTCGACGAGTTCAAGCTGGCGGGGCTCACGCAGGTCGCCGGCAAGCTCGTCAATGTGCCGCGGGTCGCCGAAAGCCCGGTGTCGTTCGAATGCAAGGTGAGCCAGATCGTCCAGCTCCAGGCCGCCGACGGCAAGAAGGCCGAGGCGTGGCTGACGCTCGGCGAGGTCGTCGCCGTCCACATCGACAAGGCCTTCATCAAGGACGGCGTCTACCAGACCGGCCTCGCGCACCCGATCGTCCGCGCCGGCCGCCGCGGCGACTACTTCGAGATCAAGCCGGAAAACATGTTCGAGATGATCCGGCCGGATTAGCTTTACCTTTTCAGCGTTATGTCTCCGTATCGTCATGGCCGGGCTTGTCCCGGCCATCCACGTCTTCGTTCTCGCGAGGTCCCAAGACGTGGATGCCCGGCACAAGGCAGGGCATGACGAGTTTGTGGAGCGACCGATCATGACACCACAACAATGTGAAATTTCCGCGCGCAGTGATGAAAAACCGTCACTCGCAACCTCTCCGAGAGCAGTCTAACCTCCACCCGCCAGGCCGGATCAACGGCCGGCCAACAGAGTGGGAGGATGCGATGACTCGCCAACAGCGGAACAATCAAAAAGAACCGCGGCGTGATCCGAACGTTTCACGACGCACGCTGGTTCAGGGGCTGGCGGCTTCCGCCGCCGCCGCCGCCGTCGCGGGCATCGGCAGCGCGCTGGCCCAGAATGCGCCCGCGCCGGTCGGGCCGCCGACGACGATCACCAGCCCGCCGCGCGATTTCAGTCCGCGCGGTGCGCCGACCACCTATTTCTGGGACCCCGACATCATCGCGGTCGATCCGTCCTTCAACGACCTTGCCCAGCCCAACACCTCGATCAAGCGCCTCTTCACCGGTGTGCTTTGGGCGGAAGGCCCGGCCTGGAGCTCGCAGGGCCGCTATCTGTTGTGGAGCGACATCCCCAATAACCGGCAGATGCGCTGGTCGGAGGATGACGGCCATGTCAGCGTTTTCCGCATGCCGTCGAACTACTCGAACGGCAATTCGTTCGACTTCCAGGGCCGCCAGCTGTCCTGCGAGCATCTCACCCGCCGTGTGACGCGCTACGAAAATGACGGCACCGCGACCGTGCTCGCTGATAACTATCAAGGCAAGCGGCTGAACTCGCCGAACGACATCGTCGCGCATCCCGACGGCAGCTACTGGTTCACCGATCCGCCCTACGGCAGCCAGCTCTACGAGGGTGAGCCCGATGCCGCCGGCGGCCCGGTCAATCCGGCCGGCAAGCTCAATCCCCGGATCGGCCAGCCGGCGGGCTTCGTGCCGTTCAAGCGCGAGTTGCCGACCAACTGCTATCGCATCGATCCGTCCGGCCGCGTCGATCTCGTGGTGAGCGAGGACCAGGTGCCCGATCCGAACGGCCTCTGCTTCTCGCCGGATTACAAGAAGCTCTACGTGGTCTCGACCGGCAAGGGACCGGGCGATAGCGGCCCGGGCGGCAAGGGTGACGTCTTCGTGTTCGACGTCGGCGCCGACAACAAGCTTTCCAACGGCAAGCGGTTCAGCGATTTCACGATCGACGGCGTGAAGTGCGGACCGGACGGCATCCGCTGCGACGTCAACGGCAATGTCTGGTGCGCGAGCAATGCCGGCCGCGCGGTCGGTTACAGCGGCGTGACGGTGTGGTCGCCCGAAGGCAAGCTGCTCGGCCGCATCCGGCTGCCCGAGGTCTGCGGCAACATCACCTTCGGCGGCCCCAAGCGCAACCGCCTGTTCATGGCCGCAAGCCAGTCGCTCTACGCGGTCTATACGGCAACGCAGGGAGCGGGGCCCGCCTAGCTCGTCCTGCGTGGGGATGGCGTCTGCGCCATCCCCTGCTACCTGATTGTCGCAGCTCAGCTTTCGGAACTGAACGCGTGGCCTGCCGTTAACAGAATGGCGCCTGGGCCGCGTCAATTTCGCTTTATTTGAACAGCGAAGTGTTCACCGGTGAACGGCACTTTCCGATAGGATCACCCATCCGCGCTGCCGTTTCATGAGGATCCGCCATGAGCTTCCGCCGCGACTATATGACAAAACCGATCTTCTCCTGGGCGCGTGGCGTGCTGCCGACGATGTCGGACACCGAGCGCGAGGCGCTGGAAGCCGGCGACGTCTGGTGGGACGCCGATCTGTTCACCGGCAATCCCGACTGGTCGAAATTGCTGGCGTTCGCGCCGGCCAGGTTGACCGACGAAGAGCAGGCCTTCCTGCACGGTCCGGTCGATGAGCTCTGCAGGATGCTCGACGAGTGGAAGATCAACTGGGAATGGCGCGATCTGCCGCCCGAGGTCTGGGCCTTCATCAAGGCCAAGAAATTCTTCGGCATGATCATCCCGAAGGAATTCGGCGGGCTCGGCTTCTCGCCCTATGCGCATTCCGAAGTGGTGCGCAAGATCTCGTCGCGTTCGCTGACCGCGGCCGTCACCGTGATGGTGCCGAACTCGCTCGGGCCGGGCGAACTGTTGATGCGCTTCGGCACCAAAGAGCAGCAGGACAAATGGCTGCCGCGCCTGGCCTCCGGCCAGGACATTCCCTGCTTCGGTCTGACCAGCCCGGAGGCAGGGTCCGATGCCGCCTCGATGATCGACACCGGCATCATCTGCAAGGGCAATTTCGAAGGCCGCGAGGTGCTGGGCCTGAGGCTCAACTGGCACAAGCGCTACATCACGCTCGGCCCGGTCGCAACGCTGCTTGGGCTAGCGTTCAAGGCCTATGATCCCGATCACCTCGTCGGCAGCGAGGAGGAGCTCGGCATCACCGTCGCGCTGATCCCGACCCATCTGCCCGGCGTCTCGATCGGCCACCGCCATCTGCCGGCGATGCAGGTGTTCCAGAACGGCCCGAACTGGGGCAAGGACGTCTTCATCCCGCTCGACTACATCATCGGCGGCCAGGAGCGGCTCGGCCAGGGCTGGAAGATGCTGATGACGGCGCTCGCCGCCGGCCGCGGCATCTCGCTGCCGTCGCTGTCGGCGGCCGGCGCGGCCTATGCCGCGCGCACCACCGGCGCCTATGCCCGCATCCGCGAGCAGTTCGGCATCTCGATCTCGAAATTCGAGGGCATCGAGGAGCCGCTCGCGCGCATCGCCGGCACGGCCTATCTGCTCGACGCCGCGCGGCGGCTGACCTGCGCCGCGCTGAACGAGGGGCATCATCCCGCCGTCATCTCCGGGATCATGAAGCTGCACGCCACCGAGCGGATGCGGATCGCGATCGACGACGCGATGGACATCCATGGCGGCAAGGCCGTGATCGACGGGCCGCAGAATTATCTCGGCGGGCTCTACCGCTCGGTGCCGGTCGGCATCACGGTCGAGGGCGCCAACATCCTGACCCGCAACCTGATCGTGTTCGGGCAGGGCGCGATCCGCGCGCATCCCTATCTGTTGCAGGAGATGAACGCGCTCAGCGAGCCCGATCGCGACAAGGGCCTCACCGCGTTCGACACCGCGTTCTGGAAGCATGTCGGCCACAGCTTCGCGACCATGTTCCGCGCCTGGGGCCGCAACTGGAGTTTCGGCCTGTTCGCGCCGGCACCGGATGCCGGTGACGCCACCGAGTTCTATCGCCAGCTGTCGCGCTATTCGTCGGCGTTCGCGCTGTGCGCCGACATGGCGCTGCTCACCCTCGGCGGCGCGCTGAAGCGCAAGGAGATGCTCTCGGCGCGCTTCGGCGACATCCTGTCCGAGCTGTATTTGCTCTCCGCTGCTTTGAAACGCTGGCAGGATGAGGGCCGGCAGAAGGAGGATCTTCCGGCGCTCGAATGGTGCATGGCGTCCGGCTTCAAGACCATCGAGAACCGCTTTGCGGAAATCTTCGCCAATCTGCCGAACCGCCCGGTGGCTTGGCTGCTGAAATTCCTGATCCAGCCGTTCGGCGCACGCGTCACCGGCCCGACGGATCGCATCGTGCATCTCTGTGCGCAGCTCGTGCTGTCGCCCTCGGCGGCGCGCGACCGCCTGACGCCGGACCTCGCCTTCGTCGAGGATGACGGCGGCATCGCGCGGCTGGAGAAGGCCTTCCGCCTCGTCACCGAAGCCGAGGATGCCGCCAAGCAGCTGCGCGCGGCGCGCCTGCACGACTGGAGGGAGGCGGTCAAGAAAGGCGTCATCACCGAGGCCGACGGCGAGAAGCTCGCGGCCGCTCACGACGCCGTCGCCAAAATCATCGAGGTTGACGATTTTGCGCCGGAGGCGCTGTCCCCGATTTACAAGAAATCCGCCGACGTGCATCAGTTCTTCCAGGAGCTTGGTGAGCAGAGGGCGGCGAGCTGATGGCGCGACCAGTCTTTATCGTCGACGGCAGCCGGACGCCGTTCCTGAAGGCGCGCTCCGGTCCCGGCCCGTTCACCCCGGTCGATCTTGCCGTACAATGCGGCCGGCCGCTGCTGGCGCGGCAGCCGTTCGCGCCCACCGCCTTCGACCAGGTGATCCTCGGCTGCGTCAATGTGATCGCCGACGAGATGAACCCGGCGCGCGTCGCGGCGCTCCGGCTTGGCATGGGCGAAGAGATGGTCGCCTTCACGGTGCAGATCAATTGCGGCTCCGGCATGCAGTCGATCGACACCGGCTACCGCTACATCCGCGAGGGCACCTCCGACCTGATCCTTGCCGGCGGCGCCGAGGCGTTGAGCCACGCGCCGCTGGTCTGGCCCAATTCCGGCGTGCGCTGGTTTGCCGGCTTTGCCGGCGCCAAGGGGCTAGGTGCCAAGATCGCCGCGGCGCTGAAGGTGAAGCCGAGCTACTTCAAGCCGATCATCGGCCTCGAGCGCGGGCTGACCGACCCGATCACCGAGCTCAACATGGGGCAGACCGCGGAGAAGGTCGGTCATCTCTTCGGCATCACCCGCGCACAGTCCGATGCATATGCCGCCGAGAGCCATCAGCGGCTGGCCAACGCGCAGAAGCAAGGCTTTCTCAAGGGCGAGGTCGAGACCGCGTTCTCCCGCGACGGCAAGTTCTACGACCATGACGACGGCGTTCGCCCGGACTCGACGCCCGAGACCTTGGCCAAGCTGAAGCCGGTGTTCGAGCGTCCGTGGGGCCAGGTCACCGCCGGCAATTCCTCGCAGATCACCGACGGTGCCTCCTGGGTGATCCTGGCGTCGGAGACGGCGGTGGCCAAGCATGGGCTGACGCCGAAGGCCGTCATCCTCGACAGCCAGTGGTCGGCGCTCGATCCCTCGATCATGGGCCTCGGTCCGGTGCGGTCGGCGAGCGCGATGCTCAAGCGCAACGCCATGACCTTGCAGGACGTCGAGACCTGGGAGCTCAACGAGGCCTTCGCCACCCAGGTGCTGGGCTGCCTCGCGGCGTGGAACGACGAGAGATTCTGCCGCGAGATTCTCGGGCTCGACGGCGCGGCCGGCGAGATCGATCGCGCGAAACTGAACGTCGACGGCGGCGCGATCAGCCTCGGCCATCCGGTCGGCACCAGCGGCAACCGCATCGTGCTGCATCTGGTCAATACGATGAAGCGGCTCGGCACCAGGCGCGGCGTCGCCACCGAATGCATCGGTGGCGGGCAGGGCGGCGCGATGTTGATAGAGACGGTGTGATCATGGATTCACGGATCATGGACCTTCTCGCCGATCGCGTGCTCGAACTCGGGCCGAAGCCCGCCGCCGACGGTCCCTACAAGAATTTCAAGCTGACGCGTGACGAGGACGGCATCGCCTGGCTGCTGTTCGACCGCGCCGGTGCCAGCGCCAACACGCTGTCCGCCGATCTGCTCGAAGAGCTCGACGCCATCGTCGCGGCGCTGGAGAACCAGCGGCCGACCGGTCTCGTGGTACGCTCCGCGAAAAAGAGCGGCTTCATCGCCGGCGCCGACGTCAATGAGTTTCGCGGCGCCAGCGATTCCAGCCCGGTCGAGACCGCGATCGGCCGCGCCCATGCGGTGATCGACCGGCTCGAGGCGCTGCGCGTGCCCTCGGTCGCGGTCATCCACGGCTTCTGCCTTGGCGGCGGCCTCGAGGTCGCGCTGGCCTGCCAGATGCGGATCGCGATCGACGACGCGCGGTTCGGCTTCCCGGAGGTGATGCTCGGCCTGCATCCCGGTCTCGGCGGCACCGTGCGCTTCACCGAGCTGGTCAACCCGATGCAGGCGATGACCTTGATGCTGACCGGCAAGACGATCGACGCGCGCCGCGCCAAGTCGCTCGGCCTGGTCGACGCCGTCACCCAGGAGCGCCATGTCCGCAACGCGGTGAAGGATGCGGTGTTCGGCCGGCTGAAACGCGCCAGGCCGGGCGCGCTCAACTCGATCCTCAATCTTGGTCCGGTCAGGGGCTTCCTTGCCTCGCGGATGCGCAGCGAGGCCGAGAAGGCGGCGCCGCGCAAGCATTACCCGGCGCCCTATGCGCTGATCGAGCTGTGGGAGAAGCTCGCCGGCAACCGCGCGGCGATGCTGAATGCGGAGAAGGCCTCGTTCGCCAATCTGATGGTGACGCCGACCGCGCAGAACCTGATCCGCGTGTTCTTCCTGCGCGAGCAGATGAAGAAGCTGGCGGGCAGCGGCAACAAGGTTGCGCATGTCCATGTCATCGGCGCCGGCGCGATGGGCGGCGATATCGCGGCCTGGTGCGCCAACCAGGACATGCGGGTGACCTTGGCCGACATGAAGGCCGAGCCGGTCGCGGGCGCCATGAAGCGCGCCGCGGAGCTATACGGCAAGATCATGCGCAAGCGGATCGACCAGCGCGACGCGCTCGACCGCCTGATTCCCGACATGGACGGCGAGGGCGTCCGCAATGCCGATCTGATCATCGAGGCGGTGCCGGAAAAGCTCGAGCTGAAGCAGAACGTCTATGCTTCCCTCGAGCCGAGGATGAAGCCCGGCGCGATCCTCGCCACCAACACCTCGAGCATCCCGCTGCAGGATCTGCGCACCACGCTGGCACGGCCGGAGCGGCTGCTCGGCCTGCACTTCTTCAACCCGGTGTCGCGGCTGCAACTCGTCGAGGTCGTCAGCCATGACGGCACCGATACCGGCCTGCTCAAGGAGGCGCTCGCCTTCGTCGGCGCCATCGACCGCCTGCCGCTGCCGGTGAAGAGCTCGCCGGGCTTCCTCGTCAACCGCGCGCTGACGCCCTACATGCTGGAAGCGATGATGATGCTGGACGAGAAGACCGATCAGCGCCTGATCGACGCGGCCGCGGTCGAGTTCGGCATGCCGATGGGGCCGATCGAGCTCGCCGACCAGGTCGGCCTCGATATCTGCCTCGATGTCGGCGAGATGCTGCGCTCGAAGTTCGGCGATACGCTGCCGCCGACGCCTGCATGGTTGCGCGAAAAAGTCGCCAGGGGCGAGCTCGGCCGCAAGACCGGCAAGGGCTTCTACACCTGGAAGGACGGCAAGGCGGAGAAGGCGCCGCTGCCGGAGACCGGTCCCCGGGTCACCGATGAGATGATCGACCGCCTGGTGCTGCCGATCTCGAACGTCTGCGTCGCCGCATTGCGCGAGGGCATCGTCGACAATCCCGACATGGTCGACGGCGCGATGATCTTCGGCACCGGCTATGCCCCGTTCCGCGGCGGCCCGCTCAACTATGCGCGCAGCCGCGGCGTCGACCATGTGGTGTCGGCGATGCAGGCCTTGATGCGCAAGTTCGGCGGACGATTTGCGCCGGATCCCGGCTGGGAGGCATTCAAGTGACCGATTCGCAAGTGACCGACTCACAAGCGACCGACACCCACGTTCACGCGCCGCTGAGCACCGACGCCGGGCCGAAGGGCGATCTCTGCATCCGCACGCTGGCGATGCCGGCCGACACCAATGCCAATGGCGACATCTTCGGCGGCTGGCTGCTCAGCCAGATGGATCTCGGCGGCGGCGTGTTCGCCTCCAAGGTGGCGAAGTCGCGCACCGTGACGGTCGCGATCGACGCAATGAACTTCCGCAAGGCGGTCAATGTCGGCGATCTCGTCTCCGTCCATGCCAATCTGGTGCGCATCGGCCGCACCTCGATCACGGTGCATCTCGAGGCCTGGGTGCTGCGCCGTCGCGAGCAGCAGTCGATCCTCGTGACCGACGGCAATTTCACCTATGTCTCGATCGACGAGCAGGGCCATCCGCAACCGATCCAGCGCGACGGCGCGACGATCGAAACCTGACATCTTTCGCGCGCCAGTGCCGCTGATTCGGGGCGGGAGCAAACGCGTCGAAACTGAGTCCGGAGCGTGATTTGACTGCAAAAACCCGCTTCGCCGCGCAAAAATAATTGAGGAACAAACAGCCAGCGATTCCGTTGTCGGGCCGGAGTCAAACCGAGGCTGACAATGTCCGACAGTTACGTGATCGAAGTGAGTTCGCAGACGGCGGGTATCGTGGTGCGCGATGCGCGTGGTTATCAGTTCTTTGCTGCATCGCACCTTTTCGACCGCCTTGAAGGCCAGATCTTCCGCAATGCCCGCGAGGCCGAGCGCGCGGCGCGCCGGCTGCTCACCGGTCAGTCCATGCAGATGGCGTCGTAGAACGCGCCATCGCGTCATTGCGCGTGGCCCGGGCGAAGCGTCCACCTTCGCCCCGGCCGTCCCCGACCCGGCACTGCACGTTGACCTCCGTGCCGAACGGTCGCACCATGGGCGACTCGCCGTTTCAAGGGGGCCGCCGTGGCCGGACTCTCCCATCGCCAGACTGAAATCCTCAACATCGCGCGCGCGTTCGGGCGGGTCATGGTCGAAGACCTCGCCAAGCGATTCGAGGTGTCGGCGCAGACCATCCGCAAGGACCTCAACGATCTCTGCGACCAACGCTCGCTGACCCGCATCCATGGCGGCGCGATCATCGCCTCGGGCGTCGAGAACCTCGCCTACGAGGCGCGCCGCTTCGTCGCCGCCGAGGAGAAGAAGGCGATCGGCGCTGCCGCGGCGGCACGGATTCCGAACGGCTGCTCGCTGTTCATCAATATCGGCACCACCACGGAAGAGGTCGCGAGCGCGCTGACCTCACATGAGGACCTGCTCGTCATCACCAACAACCTCAACGTCGCGATGCTGCTGTACCGCCATCCGCGCATCGAGGTGGTGGTGGCCGGCGGCACGGTGCGCCGCGCCGACGGCGCCGTGGTCGGCTCCACCGCGACGCAGCTGATCGGCCAGTTCAAGGTGGACTACGCCATTATCGGCGCGTCCGCGATCGACGAGGAGGGCGCGCTGCTCGACTTCGACTATCGCGAGGTGCAGGTCGCGCAGGCGATCATCGCCAATGCGCGCAACGTGATGCTGGTCTCGGACTCGACCAAGCTCCGCCGCAGCGCGCCGGTGCGGATCGCCCATATGAGCCAGATCCAGACCTTCGTCACCGATTCACCGCTCCCCGCGGCCCTCGCCAATATCTGCCATAGCCGCGGTATCGAGGTGGTCGTCGCGATGGACAAGCCGCAAGTCGATCTCGACGACAACGGCGCCGACGCGGCAGCCGCGACGCTGCGCAGCGCGTAATTCCGCATCTTCTCGCAGTCATCGCCCGGCTCGACCGGGCGATCCAGTATTCCAGAGACATTCGTGCTTGAGCCGCGACGCCGCGGCGTACTGGATGCCCCGCTTGAAGCGGGGCATGACAGCGGAATGCGACGAAGCCGCTGCACGCAACTCTCTCACCGTCATCCTGAGGAGCGCGCTCTTGCGCGCGTCTCGAAGGATCGACGGCCACACTCGGGCCGCGCACCCTTCGAGGCTCGCTCACGCTCGCACCTCCAGCGACAATGGCTACGCCATTGCGCGGGGGTGACGGGTCGAACAGGTGGGCATCGGCGCGGAGGTGACGGCGACAGACCTGTTTGCCCTCGCCCGCAATCACCCGCCCAAGAAATCCGCAGCAAAAGTTCCCCGTTTTCACTTTGCTTTCGTTTTTGGTTGTGATTTACTCCAATCCGAAAGTAAAACCGTCAAAGCGAAGGCGGTTGCCGGGGGAAGCGTTCTTTGGACCGAATTTACGACCTCGCCATCATTGGAGGCGGCGTTAATGGCTGCGGCATCGCGCGCGATGCGGCGGGCCGGGGTAACTCTGTTTTCCTCTGTGAAATGAATGACTTGGCCAGCGGAACGTCGTCCTGGTCGACCAAGCTCGTGCATGGCGGTCTGCGCTATCTCGAATATTACGAGTTTCGTCTGGTGCGCGAGGCGCTGATCGAGCGCGAAATCCTCTGGCAGATCGCGCCCCACATCATTCGGCCGCTGCGTTTCGTTTTGCCGCACCACGCCGGCCTGCGTCCGGCCTGGCTGCTGCGGCTCGGCCTCTTCCTCTATGACCATATCGGCGGCCGGCATTTGCTGCCGGCGACGCGCTCGGTCGATCTGACGCGCGACGTGGTCGGCAAGCCGCTGATCCCGGGCCGCTACACCAAGGGCTTCGAATATTCCGACTGCTTCGTCGACGACGCCCGGCTGGTGGCGTTGACCGCGCGCGATGCCGCCGACCGCGGCGCCGAGATCCGCACCCGCACCCGCGCGGTCGAGATCAGGCAGGTCGACGGCGTCTGGCACGTCACGGTCGAGGACAGCGTCACGGGTGCCCGCGACACGATCCAGTCACGCGTGCTGGTCAATGCCGGCGGTCCCTGGGTCGAACAGGTCCTGGCCTCGGGCGCCGGCGTCAACGCGCGCGCCAAGGTGCGCCTCGTGCAGGGCTCGCACATCGTGGTGCCGAAGCTCTACGACCACGACCGTGCCTACATCTTCCAGAATGCCGACGGCCGCATCATCTTCGTCATTCCCTATCAGGACGACTTCTCGCTGATCGGCACCACCGATCGCGACTATGACGGCGATCCGGCCAAGGTGAAGGCGACGCAGGAGGAGATCGAATATCTCTGCGCGTCCGCCAGCGCGTATCTCGCCAAGCCGGTGAAGCCCGAGGACGTGGTCTGGAATTACTCCGGCGTGCGTCCGCTCTATGACGACGGCGCGAGCGAAGCCAAGGCCGCGACCCGCGACTATGTGTTCGAGCTCGATACGCCCGGCGGTGCGCCCTTACTGTCGATCTATGGCGGCAAGATCACGACCTATCGCCGCCTCTCCGAAGAGGCGCTGGAGCGGCTGTCGCCTTATCTCCGCGGCACAAAGGCGCAGGAGGGCTGGACCGGCAAGGCGCCGCTGCCCGGCGGCGACATGGATGTATCTGCGGTCGCGGCGCTGAGCGCCGAATTGATCCGCAACTATCCGTTTCTCGCGCAATCGCACGCCAATCGTCTCGCCCATGCCTATGGCACGCGCGCCAGCAAAGTCTTGGGCGACGCAACATCGACGGCCGATCTCGGCCGGTCCTTCGGCGCCACCTTGACGGAAAGCGAAGTCAGGTACCTGATGGCGAACGAATGGGCTCGGACTGCGGACGATGTCGTCTGGCGACGATCCAAGCTGGGCTTGCGGATGACGGCGGGTGAAATCGCCGCGCTCGACGAGTGGATGCTCGCCAACCGCGTGTCCGGTGAACGTCCCCTCCGCGAAGCGGGAGGACGGGCATGAGCGTCACACTGCAGAATGTCACGCGAACCGTGGACGGCATTCCGACCATCCGCGATGTGTCGCTGACGCTGGAGCGTGGCACGCTGAGCGTGCTGCTCGGGCCGACGCTGTCGGGCAAGACCTCGATCATGCGGCTGCTCGCCGGCCTCGACAAGCCGACCACCGGCCGCGTGCTGGTCGACGGCAAGGACGTCACCGGCGCCGACGTGCGGCAGCGTTCGGTCGCGATGGTCTATCAGCAGTTCATCAACTATCCCTCGCTGACGGTCTACGAGAACATCGCCTCGCCGCTGCGCGTGCAGGGCAAGCCGCGCGCCGAGATCGAGCGGCGGGTGGCGGAAGCGGCCAGCCTGTTGCGGCTCGAGCCGTTCCTGAAGCGCACGCCGCTGCAACTCTCCGGCGGCCAGCAGCAGCGCACCGCGATCGCGCGGGCGCTGGTCAAGGGCGCCGACCTCGTGCTGCTCGACGAGCCGCTCGCCAATCTCGACTACAAGCTGCGCGAGGAGCTGCGTGCCGAGCTGCCGCGCATCTTCGAGGCCTCCGGCGCGATCTTCGTCTACGCCACCACCGAACCGTCGGAAGCGCTGCTGCTCGGCGGCGACACGGTCTGCATGTGGCAGGGCAAGGCGCTGCAAACCGGCGCGACGCCGAAGGTCTACCGCCATCCCGACACGCTGCGTGTCGCGCAGGTGTTCTCCGATCCGCCGCTCAACATCATCGGCATCGAGAAGAAGGGCGCGCAAGTGATCTATGCCGGCGGCGAGCAGGCGCCCGCGGCCGGCCTCTATGCCAATCTGCCCGATGGCCGCTACCGGACCGGCTTCCGCGCGCACCAGCTCGAGGTCGGGAATGTCGCGGCCGGCCGCCACAAATTTTCCGCCGCGGTGACGGTGACCGAGATCACCGGGTCGGAGAGCTTTGTGCATGTCCATGTCCACGGCTCGAACTGGGTCGCGGTGCTGCACGGCGTGCACGAATATGAACCCGGGCAGGTGCTCGACGCCGCGCTCGATCCGGACAACATCTTCGTGTTCGACGCGGCCGACCGCCTTGTCGCGTCGCCCGCGACCGCGTTTTCGGGCAACGTGCATCGCAGTGCGCGTGCAGCAAACGCGTCAGCCGGCAACGGCAAGTGAGGGAGATGCTTCATGGCCCGCATTGACCTCGTCGATCTCGCGCACTCCTACGGCGGCAACGACGCGCCGCAGGAATCCTTTGCGCTGAAGCCGGTCACCATGACCTGGCGGCAGGGCGGCGCCTACGCGCTGCTCGGGCCGTCCGGCTGCGGCAAGACCACGCTGCTCAACCTGATCTCCGGCATCGTGACGCCGTCGCGCGGAAAGATCCTGTTCGACGGCCGTGACATCACGCCGCTGTCGACGCAGAAGCGCAACATCGCGCAGGTGTTCCAGTTCCCGGTGATCTACGACACCATGACGGTCGGCCAGAACCTGGCCTTCCCGCTGAAGAATCGCGGCGTCGCCAAGGCCGAGGTCGACGCGCGGGTCAGGCAGATCGCCGACCTGCTCGACCTCACGCCCTATCTCAAGCGCAAGGCGACGCGGCTCACCGCCGACGCCAAGCAGAAGATCTCGCTCGGCCGCGGCCTGGTGCGCTCCGACGTCGCGGCCGTCCTGTTCGACGAACCGCTGACGGTGATCGATCCCGAGCTGAAATGGCAGCTGCGCTCCAAGCTGAAGGCGCTGCATCGCGAGCTCGACCTCACGATGATCTACGTCACCCACGACCAGACCGAGGCGCTGACCTTCGCCGACACCGTCGTCGTGATGCATGACGGCCGCGTGGTGCAGAGCGGCACGCCGGCCGAATTGTTCGACAAGCCGGCGCACACCTTCGTCGGCTATTTCATCGGCTCGCCCGGCATGAACATTGTGCCCGCCGAGGTCAGTGGTCACGAGGCGCGGATCGACGGCCATGTCATCGGCCTGCATCGAAACTATGGTGTGCTGCCTGCGGGCAAGAAGATCGAGATCGGCGTGCGGCCGGAATTCGTCGATGTCGCGGCACCGGCGTCAGGGTTGCTGTCGGCCACCATCGAGCGGATCGACGATCTCGGCCGCATCCAGTTCGCCCGCGTGCGGGTTGGCGATACCAAATTCGCCGCGCGCGTGCCGCCGGGCTTCTCGGTCTCCGGCAACACCGCCGGGCTGATCTTCAATCCCGCGCATGTCCACGTCTATGCCGACAGCCATTTGGTGGAGGGGGTCGCCTGATGGACAAGACGGTCAACCAAAAAGCCTGGTTCCTGGTGCTGCCGGTGTTCCTGGTGGTGGCGTTCTCGGCGGTGCTGCCGCTGATGACCGTCGTGAACTATTCGATGCAGGACACCTTCGGCAACAACCAGTTCTTCTGGAACGGTGTCGGCTGGTTCAAGGAGCTGCTCGATCCATCGACCGATCTCGGCGGCCGCTTCCTGGCCTCGCTCGGCCGCAACCTGTTCTTCTCCGCCGTGATCCTCGCGATCGAGGTGCCGCTCGGCATCATCGTCGCGCTGTCGATGCCGCGGGAGGGCTGGGGCGTCGCGGCCTGCCTCGTCATCCTCGCCTTGCCGCTGCTGATTCCGTGGAACGTGGTCGGCACCATCTGGCAGATCTTCGGCCGGCCCGATATCGGCCTGCTCGGCTATGTGCTGAACCACCTCGGCCTCAACTACAATTACGTGTCCAACGAGGTCGACGCCTGGGTCACGGTGATCGTGATGGACGTCTGGCACTGGACCAGCCTCGTCGCGCTGCTCTGCTACGCCGGCCTGAAGTCGATCCCCGACGCCTATTACCAGGCGGCGCAGATCGACGGCGCCTCGCGCTGGGCGGTGTTCAAGGCGATCCAGCTGCCGAAGATGAACCGCGTGCTGCTGATCGCGGTGCTGCTGCGCTTCATGGACAGCTTCATGATCTATACCGAGCCGTTCGTGGTCACCGGCGGCGGCCCCGGCAATTCGACGACCTTCGTCTCGATCGAGCTCGTCAAGATCGCGCTCGGCCAGTTCGATCTCGGCAAGGCCGCGGCGCTGTCGCTGGTCTACAATTTGATCATCCTGATCGTGTGCTGGGTGTTCTACACCGTGATGGTCAATGCCGGCTCCGAGCGTCCGGCCAAGGAAGGAGCGGCGTGATGCATTCGATCCCCGGCCGCCGCCTGATCATGGCGCTGTTCCTGATCTTCCTGCTGTTGCCGATCTACTGGCTCGTCAACATGAGCTTCAAGACCAACGCCGAGATCGTCTCGACGATGACGCTGTGGCCGCACACGCCGACGCTGCAGCACTACAAGCGCATCTTCACCGACGAGAGCTGGTATTCCGGCTACATCAATTCGCTCGAATACGTCGTGCTCAACACCATCATCTCGATCGCGGTGGCGCTGCCGGCGGCCTATGCGTTCTCGCGCTACCGCTTCCTTGGCGACAAGCACCTGTTCTTCTGGCTGCTGTCGAACCGCATGGCGCCGGCGGCGGTCTACGCGCTGCCGTTCTTCAACCTCTATTCGGCGATCGACCTGTTCGATACGCCGTGGGCGGTCGCGCTCGCGCACTGCATCTTCAATGTGCCGCTGGCGGTGTGGATCCTCGAAGGCTTCGTCTCCGGCGTGCCGCGCGAGATCGACGAGACCGCGTTCCTCGATGGCTATTCGTTCCCGCGCTTCTTCATCAAGATCCTGGTGCCGCTCATCGCAAGCGGCATCGGCGTCGCCGCCTTCTTCTGCTTCATGTTCTCCTGGGTCGAGCTGCTGCTCGCGCGCACGCTGACCTCGGTGCAGGCCAAGCCGATCGCGGCGATCATGACGCGCACGGTCTCGGCGGCCGGCATGGACTGGGGCCTGCTCGCCGCCGCCGGCGTGCTCACCATCATTCCGGGCGCGCTGGTGATCTGGTTCGTCCGCAACTACATCGCGCGCGGCTTCGCGCTCGGCCGGGTCTAGGAGGCGATCATGGAATCCATCGCATGGATGGCCTGGACGCTGCCGACCGCGATCTTCTTCGTGCTGCTGGCCTCGACGCTCGGCGTGATGACCTGGCTCGCGGCTGTCTATCCCGAGGCCGAGCGGGTCGGCGTGCTGCGCATCCCGACCACGCGCGGCGATCGTTTGTTCATTTCGCTGGTGCTGGCGGCGGTGATCCACCTGGTGTGGATCGGCCTCGTCGGCACCGATCCGATCCTCACCCTGCCGATCGGCGAGGGCGTGGAAATTTCGAGCCTGTGGCTCGCAACGCTGATTTCGCTTCTTTCAGCCGTGGCGATCTTTCGCACCGTCTGACGAAAGCGAAGAAGAGCAGATCCGGGGTCTACCCGGGCCTGGGGTTTTGTTTGTCGCTGCAACCGGAGGAATCATAATGCGACATTTGAGAACGACAAAGGATAGTCTTTTGACTATGACCAGCGCCGCCGCGCTGATCGCAGCCTCGCTCGCGGTCGCCACGCCGGCCCGCGCCGCCGACGATGCCGTGATCCAGAAGTGGATCGCGGAATTCCAGCCCTCGACGCTGTCGAAGGAAGACCAGAAGAAGGAGCTCGAGTGGTTCGCCAAGGCCGCCGAACCCTTCAAGGGCATGGAGATCAACGTCGTCTCGGAAACGATCACGACGCACGAATATGAATCGCAGACGCTGGCCAAGGCGTTCTCCGAACTGACCGGCATCAAGCTCAAGCACGACATCATCCAGGAAGGTGACGTCGTCGAGAAGCTGCAGACCCAGATGCAGTCGGGCAAGAACGTCTATGACGGCTGGATCAACGACTCCGACCTGATCGGCACCCACTTCCGCTACGGCCAGACCATCATCCTGTCGGACTACATGAAGGGTGAGGGCAAGGACGTCACCGACCCGATGCTCGACGTCGACGACTTCATCGGCAAGTCGTTCACCACGGCGCCGGACGGCAAGCTCTACCAGCTGCCCGACCAGCAGTTCGCGAATCTCTATTGGTTCCGCTATGACTGGTTCACCAACCCCGAGTACAAGGCCAAGTTCAAGGCCAAGTATGGCTATGAGCTCGGCGTGCCCGTGAACTGGTCGGCCTATGAGGATATCGCCGAGTTCTTCACCAACGACATCAAGGAGATCAACGGCGTCAAGATCTACGGCCATATGGACTATGGCAAGAAGGATCCCTCGCTCGGCTGGCGGTTCACCGACGCCTGGCTGTCGATGGCCGGCAACGGCGACAAGGGTATCCCGAACGGCCTGCCGGTCGACGAGTGGGGCATCCGCATGGAAGGCTGCCGCCCGGTCGGCTCCTCGGTCGAGCGTGGTGGCGACACCAACGGCCCGGCCGCGGTCTACTCGATCACCAAATATCTCGACTGGCTGAAGAAGTATGCCCCGCCGCAGGCCCAGGGCATGACCTTCTCGGAAGCAGGTCCGGTGCCGGCGCAGGGCAACATCGCCCAGCAGATGTTCTGGTACACCGCCTTCACCGCCGACATGGTGAAGCCGGGCATCGCCGTGATGAACGCGGACGGTACGCCGAAGTGGCGTATGGCTCCGTCGCCGCACGGCGCTTACTGGAAGGAAGGCATGAAGCTCGGCTATCAGGACGCCGGCTCCGTGACGCTCCTGAAGTCGACCCCGCCGGATCGCCGCAAGGCAGCCTGGCTCTATCTGCAGTTCATCATCTCCAAGTCGGTGTCGCTGAAGAAGAGCCATGTCGGTCTCACCTTCATCCGTGAGTCCGATATCTGGGACAAGTCGTTCACCGAGCGTGCGCCGAAGCTCGGCGGCCTGATCGAGTTCTACCGCTCGCCCGCGCGCGTGCAGTGGACTCCGACCGGCAACAACGTGCCCGACTATCCGAAGCTCGCGCAGCTGTGGTGGCAGAACATCGGCGATGCGTCGTCCGGTACCAAGACGCCGCAGCAGGCGATGGACGCGCTGGCCGCGGCCCAGGATTCGGTGATGGAGCGTCTTGAGAAGTCCGGTGTGCAGGGCGCCTGCGGACCGAAGCTGAACAAGAAGGAATCCGCCGAGTTCTGGTACAAGAAGGCCGAGAAGGACGGCACCATCGCTCCGCAGCGCAAGCTCGCGAACGAGAAGCCGAAGGGCGAGACGATCGACTACGACACGCTGATCAAGTCGTGGCCGGCCAACCCGCCGAAGCGCGCCGAAGCGAAGTAAGGCGTACCAGCCCACGCCATCCGAAGACGACGAAAGGCCGGGAGCGATCCCGGCCTTTTGGTTTTCTCCGCTGTCATCGCCCGGCTTGACCGGGCGATCCAGTACGCCGCGGCGTCGCGATCAATCGCTGGCGTCTCTGGAATACTGGATGCCCCGCCTTCGCGGGGCATGACAGTCTTTGGTCCACCTTACTCCGCCGCCTCGGTCGCCTTCAGCGTCGGATAGTCGGTGTAGCCCTTGGCGCCGCCGCCGTAGAAGGTCGCCTTGTCCCACTCGTTGAGCGGCGCGCCGGCCTTGAGCCGCTCGACCAGGTCGGGGTTGGAGATGAACGGCTTGCCGAACGCGATCAGGTCGGCCGCGCCGGCCTCCAGCACTTTCTCCGCCAGCGCGAAGTCGTAGCCGTTGTTGGCGACATAGGCCTGCTTGAAGCGCTTGCGCAGCGAGGCGTAATCGAACGGCGCGATATCGCGCGGGCCGCCGGTCGCGCCCTCGACGACATGGAGATAGGTCAGCTTCAGCGCGCTGAGCTGGTCGACGATGTAGTCGAACAGCGCTTGCGGATTGGAGTCGGTGATGTCGTTGGCCGGCGTCACCGGCGAGATCCGGATGCCGGTGCGATCGGCGCCGGCCACGATGGCGACCGCCTTGGACACGTCCAGCATCAGCTTGGCACGGTTCTCGATTCCGCCGCCATAAGCGTCGGTGCGCTTGTTGGTGCCGTCGCGGGCGAACTGGTCGAGCAAATAGCCGTTGGCGCCGTGGATCTCGACGCCGTCGAAGCCGGCCGCCAGCGCATTCGCCGTGCCGCGCTTGAAGTCCTCGATGATCCCCGGAATCTCCGACAGTTCGAGCGCGCGCGGCTCGGAGACATCGGCAAACGTGCCGTTGACGAAGGTCTTGGTCTTGGCCTTGATGGCGCTCGGCGCCACCGGTGCGCCGCCGTTCGGCTGCAGTGCGACATGCGAGATGCGTCCGACATGCCAGAGCTGGATGAAGATGCGGCCGCCGCGCTCATGCACGCGATCGGTGACCTTGCGCCAGCCCTCGACCTGTTCCTTCGAATAGATGCCGGGCGTGTCCTGATAGCCCTGGCCCTGCTGCGAGACCTGGCTCGCCTCGGTGATCAGAAGGCCGGCGGAGGCGCGCTGGCCGTAATAGTCCACCGCGAGCGGGCTCGGCACCATGCCGGGCGGCACCGCGCGGTTGCGCGTCAGTGGCGCCATCACCAGGCGGTTCGGCAGCGTCAGCGGGCCGAGCTTGTAGGGCTCGAGAAGTTTGGTCGATTGGCTCATGTAAATGTTCCAGAGAATGACTGATGGAGGAGAATTGTGCATTGCCGCGACGAGCGCAATGCCCGAGGCATTCGCGCTCCGCAGGCTAGCTGCGCACAATTCCGCCCATGTGGCCGGCATCGAGAAACAGGGTGTGCGCGTTCACGTAGGAGGATTCATTCGAAATCAGGAACAGCGCAGTATAGGCGACCTCCCAGCCGGTGCCCTGACGGCCGAAAGGCACTGTCACGGCGCGGTCCGATCGCCTGCGGCTGGCGTCGCGGCCCATCGGCGTGTCCATGAAGCCGGGCGCGATCACATTGCAGCGAATGCCCTTGTCCTCGCCGGCCCGCGCGATCGCCCGCCCCAGCGCGATCTGCGCCGCCTTGGATGATTCATAGGCCGGGTTGCGGCCGCCGGCGCGCTGGCTCGCCATCGACGAGATCAGGATGATCGCGCCGCCCGGCGCCATCACCTCCAGCGCTTTCTGCGCGAACAGCATGTGGCTGCGCACATTGACGGCATAGTCGCGGTCCCAGGCTTCGGCGGTCATCTTGGGCAGTGACAGGCCGGAGGAGATGCCGACATTGAGCGCCAGCCCATCGAGCCCGCCGAGCCTTTGCGCGCAGCGTTCGACCGCGGGCACGATCGCCGCGACGTCGGAGACATCGACCACATCGGTGAAGGCCTTGCCGCCTTCCTTGGTGATCTGCGCGACGGTGTCGTCGGCCGCGTCCTTGTTGACGTCGAGGCAGGCGACCGACGCGCCCTCGCGCGCGAACAGCACGCTCATGGCGCGGCCATTGCCGATCGGCGGCGCTTCATCGACGGTTGTGCGCTGTCCCGCGCCGACCACGATGATGCGCCGCCCGGCGAGGCGGCTGTGGTTCTTCGCCAGCCCCAGCGCTTCGGCATGCAGCGAGGCGGACGGATCGATGGCTTTCGGTGCGTGGGTTGTGGTCGACATGGCGTGCTCCCTGACGTCTTGTTGTTGTCAGGGAGCAGTAGCACGGGCGAGGGCGTGAAGCGAAAATCCCGTCGCGGGGAATATCGATCACCCCGACCCTTGTAAGTCCTCATCCTGAGGAGCCGCGAAGCGGCGTCTCGAAGGATGCGGCCCGAGTGGAGCCTCATGGTTCGAGACGCGCGAAGACGCGCTCCTCACCATGAGGGACGAAGCGCGTCAGCTCACGCCGAGGAAATCACGCTTGCCGATCTCGACACCATTGTGGCGCAGGATGTCGTGTGCGGTCACGGCGTGGAAGTAGAAGTTCGGGAACGAGAACGCGCTGAGGAATTGCTGGCCCTTCAGGGTCATGGTGCGATCGGGACCGATCGGGAAGGTGACGTCCCTGGCGTCGGCGCCGTCGAACTGCGCCGGCTTGAACGACTTCACATAGTCGATGGTCTTGGCGAGCCGCTGCTTCAGTTCACCGAAGCTCTTCTCGGTGTCGGGCGTTGACGGCACCTCGCTATGGGTCAGTCGCGCACAGCCCCGTGCGGCGTGATCGCAGACCAGCTGCACCTGCTTGGTCAGCGGCAGCATGTCGGGATAGAGCCGCGATCCCAGTAGCACCTCGGGCGCGATCTTCTTCGCCTCGCAATGCGCCTCGGCCTTGGTCAGCTCGCCGGTGAGGCTGTTGAGGATCTGCAGGTAGGCGGGGACGACGGCGTCATGAAAGGACATGTGATGCTCCCTGTTCTGATGAAATCCGGATGTTGCCGAACGGCGATGCTGCAAATGGGGCGGCAAGGGGAAGAATACAACTGCGGGCGGCTGTAACACTTGGTCAAATGTTCTGTATGCGACCTCCGAAGCCCGTCATCCCGAGATCTGCTGGTCGGTTGACCGGTCGCCAGTGCCGTCAAGAGGGATCACGATCCTCGCCATTGATGAGGATCAATAGGACGGCGGGCTTGGGGCGGCAGATTGACCGAACCGATGATCGTTCAGGCAAAGGTCCGGATACGCGGGTATCCGGCATGATCAACGCCAACACCGGTCGACGACGATCGACCTCGAGCCAATGCTGACAAGGACCCGTTTCGCTCCGGAAGAGAAGCAGCTGCTGCTTCGCTTCTGGCAGAGCGCCTCCGGATATTGGCGAGGCTCATCGGGCTGGCTCGGCTGGTTTCTGGTGGTCCTGCTGATCGCGAACGTCATCCTGCAACTTCTGACCCAATACGGATTGAACTTCTGGAACCGCGACTTCTTTAATGCGGTTGAACAAAAAAATCAGCCGGAGCTCATCCATCAGGCGTTGCGGTTTGTTCCGCTCGCGGGGGCCAGCATCGCACTGGACGTAAGCTCGGTGTGGGTACGCATGACCTTGCAGCGCTCATGGCGCGCGTGGTTGAGCAGCCGACTCTACGACTACTGGCTCAAGGATGACCGCTACAAGAGGCTGCGCTTCATACCAGGAGACAGCGAGGCTCCCGAGTATCGCATCGCTGAAGATGCCAAGGTTGCAACCGACCTGCCGATCGACCTCGCGGTCGGCCTGCTGCAGTCGCTGCTCACGATCGCAACCTTCATTGGCGTGCTCTGGTCGGTGGGCGGCGGATTGACAATTCATGTTGGCGGCTTCGCCCTGCTTGTTCCCGGCTACCTCGTGGTTGCGGTGATCGCGTATTCGTCACTGCTCGCGACCTTTATTTGGCTGGCTGCCGGTCGACTGACCCGCGTCATCGAAGAAAACAAGCGCATGGAAGCCGAACTGAGGGCGATCGGGACGCATCTACGGGAGAGCGGCGAAGGAAAGGTGACGCTTGCGGCCAACACAGATGGCCGACATGTCATCGGCGCGGCCCTGAAGGCCGTGATCCACGTCTGGCGCATCTATTGCTGGCAACTGATGCGAATGACGCTCGTGACCTATACCAGTCTTCTGATCACCCCGGTCATCGGCCTTCTGCTGTGCCTTCCAAAGTATCTCGCCGGCATGATGACGCTCGGCGAAGTGGTCCAGGCGTCGGCTGCGTTCGTTGTCGTGCAGACCGCGTTCAATTGGTTTACGGACAATTATGCCAAGCTCGCAGAGTGGGCCGCTTCGGCGAACAGGGTCGCATCACTCCTGCTCGCATTGGACCAGGATCAGCCGCCCACGCCATGAGGCGACACTTGCGGCTCACCCGCGCATCTGACGTCACAGCGCGCTGAGACGGTTACGATGATATTTCATCGCGTCGGCAGTGCCGCGGCATCGGCGGCCGGCTGCGTCCGACCGCCGCCGCGCATCCGCGCCAGGAGCTCGGCGGTCGGCCAGGAATCCGCCGGCAGCCCGTATTTCATCTGCATCGCCTTCACCGCGCTGCGGCTTGCCTGTCCGAGCACGCCATCGATCTTGCCGACGTCGTAGCCGGCACGCGCCAGCAATCCCTGCAACTCCTTGATCTCGCCAAACGGCAATTGCGCGACCGGCGCGTGCGGCCGCTGCATCGGCGGTGCGCCCGCGATGCGGCCGGCGAGATAGCCGGCGGTGGTGGAATAGATCAGCGAGTTGTTCCATTCGGTGTAGGCGGCGAAGTTCGCATAGGCGAGGAACGCCGGACCCATCCGGCCCATCGGCAGCAGCAGCGAGGCCGGCATCTCGTCATTGGCGAGCGGTTTGCCATCGGTCGAGGTAACGCCAAGCGACACCCATTTCGAGCGCGGCAGCTTGATGGTGAGGTCGGCCTGGTCCCAAGGGAAATTTGCCGCCTGCGGCACGCGCACCTCCTGCAGCCACGGCTCGCCGCGCCGCCACTTCAATCCGGTGGCGATGTAGTTCGCGGTCGAGCCGATCACGTCGGGGCCGCTTTGCAGGAGATTGCGATGGCCGTCGCCGTCATAGTCGACCGCGTAGTTGAAATAGTGCGTCGGCAAGAATTGCGTCTGGCCGAGCTCGCCGGCCCATGAGCCGATCATCTCGTCGGGCGTCAGGTCGCCGCGCTCGATGATCTTCAGCGCGGCGATGGTCTCGCCCTGGAACATTTCGGAGCGGCGGCAATCATAGGCCAGCGACACCAGCGATTTCAGCGTCGGCAGATTGCCCATCTGGACGCCGAAATCGCTCTCCAGTCCCCAGAACGCGGCGATCACCGCCGGCGGCACGCCATACTCCTTCTCGGCGCGCGCGAACGCGGCGGCATAGGTCCGGATGTATTGCTGGCCCTGCTGCATGCGATAGTTCGCGGCCATGCGGCCCGCGAACTGGGTGAAGATCTGCCCGAACACGCGCTGGCCGCGGTCGCGGTTGACGATGCCCTGGTCGTAGATCAGGTAAGGCGCGGCCTCCGCCATCGTGCGCTGCGAGACGCCGGCGGCGACCGCCTTCTGCTTCAGCTCGGCGAGGAAGCGATCGAAGTTTTGCCCGTTGTGGCAGGACGCAGCTCGCGGCGAAGCGACGGCGGCCGGGCGCGGCCTGACTGGCGCGGGATTCAAGGGGCTGGGCAGCGGCTGCTGCGCCGAGGCGAGGGTAGAGAGCGCCAGCGCCCCCGCGATCGCTGCGATCATGATCGGGGCGCGGAGGGGAGAGGCTGGCATCGATGTCACCGGCTGGAAAAAAGAGGAATTGATGCCCGATCTGCATACACCAGGGCGACACCGGGCAACAACGGGGTAGCGCCGGGCGCGACCTCGCCACCGAGGCGCGGAAGCGCCGCCCCGGTCTCCGCGTCTTCTTCACATCGGGCTATACCGATGACGCCATCGACCAGGAAGGCAAGCTCGAGCAGGGCATCCTGTTCCTGGCAAAACCCTACAGCCGCGCCGAGCTCGCCCGCATGTTGCGCGTCGCGCTGCGCGGGGACGAAGCGGCGATCGCACAAGAGCCGGCGGCGTAGCGAAAGATCGTAGCCCGCATGAGCGAAGCGACATGCGGGACCGACCCCGCATATCGCTTCGCTCATGCGGGCTACCGATCGCCGCGACACATAACCAATCGTTAACCCCCGCCGCGTCGCTGCGACGCACTGGTTCCCCTTGCGGCTTCAGCGGCAAAATCCCTACCTCAGCGGCGTCAGTTGTGGCAGCATTCCGTCTGCCGTCAGGGAACCACGATGAACTATCTTCGCACCGCGCTCCTGCTTGCCGGCCTCACCGCCCTGTTCATGGGGGTCGGCTATCTGATCGGCGGCGGCACCGGCGCGGTGATCGCGCTGATCGTCGCGGCTGCGACAAATCTGTTCACCTACTGGAATTCCGATCGCATGGTGCTGTCGATGTACGGCGCCCATCAGGTCGATGCGGGCTCGGCGCCCGAACTCTACAATCTCGTCGCCGAGCTGGCGCAGCGCGCCGCTCTTCCGATGCCGCGCGTGTTCCTGATGGACGAGGCGCAGCCCAATGCGTTCGCGACCGGCCGCAATCCGGAGAATGCGGCGGTCGCCGTCACCACGGGCCTGATGCAGCAGCTCAGCCGCGAGGAGCTGGCCGGCGTGATCGCGCATGAGCTTGCGCATATCAAGCATCACGACACGCTGACCATGACGATCACGGCGACGATCGCCGGTGCGATTTCGATGCTGGCGCAGTTCGGTATGTTCTTCGGCGGCAATCGCAACAACAATAACGGTCCCGGCATTGTCGGCTCGATCGCGATGATGATCCTGGCGCCGCTCGGCGCCATGCTGGTGCAGATGGCGATCAGCCGCACCCGCGAATACGCCGCCGACAATTATGGCGCGCGCATCGTCGGCCAGCCGATGTGGCTTGCCTCCGCGCTCGCGAAAATCGAGAACGCCGCGCATCAGGTGCCGAACATGGAGGCCGAGCGCAATCCGGCCACTGCGCACATGTTCATCATCAACCCGCTGTCGGGCCACGGCGTCGACAACCTGTTCGCAACCCACCCCTCGACCGCGAACCGCATCGCCGCGCTGCAGCAGCTCGCCGCCGAGCTCGGCACCCAGACCGCGCCGCGCCCGGCCGGTGGAAGCTATCCGCCGCGCAGCCCGTGGGGCGGATCGTCCGGCCAGCGCGGACCGTGGGGTTAGGCGAGGTGAGGCGGGATTGAACGGCAGCCGCGAAGGCGGTGTGCTCCCTCGCCCCGTTCTTACGGGGAGAGGGCTGGGGTGATGGGCTGTCTCCGCAGATCCGGCGATAGCTGCATTCGCGGAGGCTCCCCCTCACCCGGAACGCATCTAGCGATGCGTTCCGGCCTCCCCCCGCACGCGGGCGAGGTGAAGTGGAGCCGCTGCTACGCGCTCGCGGCGTCCAGCCGTTCGACCTGGTCCTTGCTCAACTCAAGTTTGGTCGCCGCGACCAGCGTTGCGACCTGCTCGGGCCTGGTGGCGCTGGCGATCGGCGCGGTGACGGAGGGTTTTGCCATCAGCCAGGCGAGCGCGACCGAACCGGCTCGGCGCGGGTTTCCGCGGCGACCTCGTCGAGACCGGCCAGGATGCGCATGCCGCGCGGGTTCATGTATTTTGGAATGCTGCGTGCACCGCGCGGGCTCTTGGCGAAGTCGCTCTCCGAGCGATATTTGCCGGTCAAAAATCCTGCGGCGAGCGAGAAGAACGTGATCACGCCGACGTCGTTCGCCTCGCAGACGCGTTGCAGCGCGCCTTCGTAGCTTGAGCGCTCCGCCAGGCTGTATTCAGGCTGCATGCTCTCGTAGCGCGGCAGCCCGTTTGCCTTGGCAATATCGAGCGCACCTTGGAGCCGCTCCGCCGAGAAGTTCGAGGCGCCGATCGCCCTGATCTTGCCGGCCTTGATCAGCTTGTCGTAGGCCGCGAGCGTCTCTTCCTGCGGCGTCGTCTCATCATCCTTGTGGGATTGGTAGAGATCGATGAAATCGGTCTGCAGCCGCCGCAGCGAGTCCTCGACGGCGCGCGCGATGTAGTCCGGCTTCAGTCCGACATTGCCGCCTCCCATGTCCATGCCGACCTTGGTGGCGAGGATGACGCGGTTGCGGTTGCCGCGCGCCTTCATCCATTTGCCGATGATGGTCTCGGATTCGCCGCCGCTGTGGCCCGGCACCCAGCGTGAATAGACATCCGCCGTATCCAGGAAGGTCAGCCCCTGATCGAGCACGGTGTCGAGCAGGCGAAACGACGACGTCTCGTCCACGGTCCAGCCGAATACATTGCAGCCGAAGCACAGGGGAGGAACAGTGAGGCCGGAGCGGCCGAGCGCGCGATGCTTCATGACTGTTCCTTCTCTTGTTCTTGAAGGGAGGCGCCGGACACTGCGGCAGATCGGCCTCGTTTGCAAGATGACGTGTCCCTCGGCACGGCCGAGAAGCCAGTCAATGTCACCCAGCCTCGTGCAAACTGGCGAACATTCGTCTCTCCGGAGCCGGTTCAGGCAATTGATCCGGGCAAGCGGCGCACGCGAGGCTGCTGTTCCGGCTGCACTTTCAGCTGCGGCGAACCGATCATCTGCCCCCGTGGATGAACGCTTGCATCTCCTCCGGCGTAAGCTTGCCGTCCCTGTTGGTGTCCATTGCCTTGAAGATTCGTTCGTGAGCGGCCTGGAATTCCTGCAGTGAGATGGTCCCGTCACCGTCGGCATCCATCAGGGCAAACATCATGCGCATCATGAAAGGCGGCCCCATCGTGCCGCGGCCCATCATATGTCCCATCATGCCGCCACCCATCATGCCTCCGTGCTCCATCATGCCGCCGCCGTCCTGACTCGCGGGATGGAATTGCATCTGTTGGTGATCCCCTTGGTGCGACATCTGATCCTGTGCCGAGACACCGACGGTGCCATAGGCCAGTATGAGGGCAGACGCCGTCAGTCCCAGGATGTGCCTGTACATTGAAACCTCCTCAGAAGCGTCACCGTCGTCCGATCATTCCGTGTCAACGATATAATTTTATCATTCACTACCAAGCTGGCAGATTAAACTGTTTGCGATGGATCAAGGGGCAACAGGGGCCCGCATCGCAGCGATGCCCGATCCGGGTCATGGTCGGACACCCGGGATTCGATCTACCCGTCAGCAGGGCTGTCCTTCGGCGCCGAGTCGATCATGGAGCAATTTTCCGAAGCGCCGGAATGCGATTTCATTTGCCGGACGTTTGATGTAAATTGCCAAGCGAGCTGCCACCGGTCGCGCCGAAATCCGGAGAATGAGCGGCAGCGCAAAGGGCCATCGGCAGGCCGTCTTTTCCTCATTCCAATACGAAATCTGCTTCTGCCCGCGCAGCGCCCGGGTGAATCCTTTTTCATTCCAGCCAAATGGAGCAATTGCCATGCATTTCTGCTTCTCTGGTGAATACACGCCGCGTTCCCTCAACAGCATCATGGAGAACCCGGCGACCAATCGATATGAGGCGGCCAGAAAATTGATCGAGTCGGCCGGCGGCAAACTGATTTCGATGTACAGCACGGCGGTCGATGGCCCCGGCGTGATGGTGATCTTCGACGTGCCGGATCCGAGCTTCGCGCCTGCCATCAGCGGCGTGGTCGTGGCCGCCGGCGCGATGCAGAATGTGAAGCTTGTCCGGCTCTTCACCCAGGACGAGATCAAGGTGGTGCGTCAGCACGCGACCAAGCTCAAGGCTGCCTACACGCCGCCTGGCGGTTAGCAGGCCGAGCGATCCAGAACGGCGCAGATTGATCTGATGGCCGGTGTCACTCTCGCGCGGCGGCGCTAGCCGGCGTCGCGCGCGAAGGCGGGGGCCGTTGCGCGCCGCTGATCCGGGGCGTCAACGGATGGGCATTAGCTCAGGCGGATGTCCCGGCTACGTGCATGCCGGCCACAGCCCCGGCCGGTTGTGCCGTCGCATGACGTCCGCCGCCTCGCTCGGGCCTCCGCTTCGGCAAGACGAGCGCAGTACGCGCTAAGGCGCGATGAGATCAGGGCGTGTCCTCATGAATTCTTCGCGTCCGCTTTGATCTCGGAAGCTGACGTTGAGGCCGACATCGCCGTATGTCGGCCTTGGGCCAATAAGCAACATCCAAAGAAGTTCAGTTGACTACGTGCGGGCCTCAAAGTTCATGTTGAACGGCGTCTCGGTCGCGCGACCGAACTACTTAGAGCCCGCCCCTATAACGCATGCTCGCATGTCCAGCCCTTCTTGGCGGACGACTAGCAAATGCGACAGGGGATGCGAAGTATCGCCTTGGCCGACCAGCGCCGCTTGGGGATGGAAAAATTACGCCCCCCGCTTCTTCAGACCGAGCCCCTCGAACTGCGTCTTCTGCTCGTCACTCAGGTTCCAACGGAAATCGTCGACCGCGTCGTTCACGCTGATGATCGCCTCTCTCATCGCTTCCAACCGCGCCTTTGCGGCCTTAAGGCGGGCCGGCGGGGTGAGCGCGTCCTTTGGCGGGCATGGGTTTAAGGCTTCCATGGTGCCCATCGTGGTATCCTGCACCACTTCGAGCGCGGCGCGTTGCGTATCGTTCAATTTCAGGCTGGCGACGATGTCGTCGAGGGGCCATTGCTGGGCGACGAGCTGGCGGTATTGCTTTTCGGCCTGTTGCTCGTCTTGCGGTTCACGGCTCGCCTGGCAGGCGGCGTCCTGCATCTCCTTCAGCTTCGCGGCCGCAGCGTTAGCGCGGCGGTCGCGTTCGGGCGTGTTGAGCTGGGCCTTCTGTTCATCGCTTAGGAGATCGTAGAATTTTTGAAATGGCGGCATAACGGTCGCAACTGCGCTCAGCATCGCGTTGACGCGGCTCTGCATGGCCGCGAATCGCTCCAGCGCGGTGGTTGCGGTCTGTGCTGGACAGGAAGCGCGGATGGTGTTGCCGGCGGAAATCCAGGCGCTCGCGAGCTCGTCGAAGGCTGCGCGCTGCGCCTCGTTCGCCGCGACCGCCAGGCCGATCCGCTCGAGGGGAAGGCCGGTCGTCTCGGCGGTGTCGCCGCTACAGAATTCCTGCACCGAGGGCGCTTTGCGATGCCGCCTCCCGGCGGGGCGCTCGGCCGCAAACGCTGAGAGATCGCTCGCAGCGTAAGGCGAGAAGATCGCAGCGTAGAGATCGCCGTAGCCATAGGCCCAGAAGCCGCTGCCATCATTGAGAAGCGCGTAGTCATAGAGATCGCTATAGGCAAACGGCCAGAAGAGCGGACCGACCCAGCCGTATGAACCGTCGGAGTGCTGCCACCAGCCTTGCGCTCGGCCGCCGTGCCAGCCGGCCAGCGCGGCGACGGCAGTGAGCTGCGCGCGCTCACTCGGGCCGATCGACTCGGCGGCGGGGCGAAGATCTTGCGGTCTTAGGGCAGCCATGCGGACGCGGCTGTGGCGCGCCGCCATGCGTGCGTGGCGGAGACCTGCGACCGACAGCACGCCGGCCATCGCGAAGCGCGCGACGCTCACGGGGCCGCCAACGCGCAGGCGGAAACCCGCCTCGGCCGCGCTCGGCAGCGCTCCCAGAACGCCAATTGCAACGCCGGCCGCAGCCATTCCAAGGCGGGACTTTGACATGATCTCTCCTTCGGTCTCTCCCTTGGCGGCCCAGGCCACATCGCGTCACAATATGACTCGCAGCGGAACCGAAAGTTCCTCCCGCCGTTTTCATTGGGTGAACCTGCGGTCAGGTCACGACGTCAACGGATTAGTCGCGTCGAGTACACGCGCTGGGTCGAATCGTCATCGCGCTTTAGTTTGGTGTGTGATTCGCGCAAACGCGTCGCGAGGGAAAGCCGCTTCGCACTTTTCCGGATCATGCTTTAGCGCACGTCGTCCTCGGTCGAATCCTCCTCCGTTTTCGGCGGCCAGGCGCCGCGCCGGACAGCGCCTCGTGCAGGAGATGTGCACGCTGTTCGTCGCACCCGATGGCTGCAAGGTGGTCGAGGGCGCGATCAGCAAGGACGGCTGGTGCCAAGGCCTTTGCCGCGGTGGATTGATCGGTGGATTGATCCTTGGCTCACAACTCCCGCGCATTCGAGAACGCGAACGAGGACACCCGCCGCGTCGTCTCGTCCAGGATCAGGGTGCGCGTGATCGGCGGCTCGGCGCGCTGGCTGCAATTCTCGCGCTCGCAGAGCCGGCAGTTGACGCCGATCGGGGTGCCCTCGACCTTTTCCAGATCCATGCCGGTGGCATAGATGAGCTTGGCCGCGTGACGGATCTCGCAGCCGAGCCCGATCGCAAAGCGCGGCTGCGGCTGCGGGTAGGGCGCCACCGGCCGGCGCACCATCTGCGCGATCGAGAAATAGCGCGTGCCGTCCGGCAATTCGATCACCTGGCTGAGCAGGCGATCCGGCATGTCGAAGGTCGAGTGCACGTTCCAGAGCGGGCAGGTGCCGCCGAACTTGGAGAACGGGAAGGTGCCGGAGGAAAACCGCTTCGACACGTTGCCGGCATTGTCGACGCGGAGCAGGAAGAACGGCACGCCGCGCGCGTTCGGCCGTTGCAGCGTGGTGAGGCGGTGGCAGACCTGCTCGAAGCCGGCGTTGAAACGCTGCGCCAGCACATGGACGTCGTAGCTCAAGGCTTCGGCTGCGGAATGAAACGCCTGGTAGGGCATCATCGCGGCGGCTGCAAAGTAATTGGCGAGTGTGATGCGGTAGAGCCGGCGCGCGGTGTCGTCGAGCGGGCCGGCGCGGCTGACGATGGCGTCGATCGCGGCGCCGCACTCGACAAAGCCGATCTGCAGCGCAAGCTGGAAGCTGCGGCCGGAGCTGTCGACGAGTTCGGAGATCAAGAGCTGCCGGCGGTGCCGATCGAAACGGCGCAGCGTCTCGCGCATCACGTCGACCGGCATCACGCGGGTCAGAATCGAATGCCTTTCGCGGAGGCGCGTGGTCAGCGCCGTGAACAGGCCTTCGGTCGGCACGTTGAGCTCGTCGCGCAGATTCTCCGCGGCGGTCTCGAGCTCCGGAAAATAGTTGCGGTTGGCCTCGATCAGATCGCGCACCCGCTCGATCGGATTGGCGTCGAATTGCGAGCCTTCGCGGTCGGCCATCTGCGCCGCCACCAGCGTCTCGCCGCGGCGCGCCTCGGTGTAGGCGGCATAGAGCCGCTGCAGCGCATGCGTCACGCCGGGGCAGAGCTCGGCGAGGTCGCGCAGCTCCTGCTTCGGCAGGTCGATCTGGCGGAACAGGGGATCGGAGAAGATCTCGTTGAGTTCCGCGAAGAAGCGGTCCTCGTCGGCGGTGGCGAGGTCGCGCAAGTCGAGGTCGTACGTCTCGGCCAGCCGCAGCAGGATCTGCGCCGTCACCGGGCGCTGGTTGCGCTCGATCAGGTTGATGTAGGAGGGCGAGATGCCGAGCCCCTCGGCGATCTGGGTCTGCGACAGCCCCAATTGCTGGCGGATCCGCCGGAAGCGCGGACCGACGAACAGCTTCTTTCCGGACTCACCGGGCATGGCAGGCTTCCTGACCTATACTGTGACAAAATTGACAAATCGACATTTATTACAAGTTCAGATGTTACATGACATCACAAATAAAAAACAAGGTATCTATACGAACTTCGCGTTTTCGCGTTTATCTCCTGACACGCAATTCGCAATGCTCTGTCAATAATGTCGATCCGGCGAGCAGGCTGCGGAGATCAAGGTGCAGGCGGCTGGGCAAAGGCAGCCCGATTTTTGAAGGAGACTGACGATGAGCAAGGGCAGCAATTTCTGGGTGATCGGCGGCGAGTTCGGGTCGATGAACTTCCACAAGCTCGTCGAAGGCTCGGCCCAGGTCCGCGGTCCGTTCAAGACCCGCAAGGAAGCCGAGGAGTGCTGGAAGGAAGTTTCGGAAGAGAGCCGCCACAAGGCCGGCGTGCGCTTCTCCATCGTCGAGGAGCCGTCGCGGGTTTCGGCCTGACGTTCAAGATTTTCAGAGCCAAGAAAACGTCCAAGGACGGCGGCCCCATCCGGTTTCATCCGGGTGGGGTCGACCGCTCTTGGGACAGCGTCAGGCCTTTGATCTGGGGATAAGTGGCGGCCTAAGTGCTTGGGAACCAACGCCCTTTGCGGACATCTTGGTTGCTGATAGGTTAATGCGCAGGAAACCCGTCACCACGAGACCGCAAGGCATGTCCGATCCGCAGAACACCGGCAGCGAGGCGCGCGAGATGCGGCCGACGCTGCGAGAGGCGCTGCGGCGGGCGCGGATCGAGGCGGCCGATCGCACCGGCGTCGTCGTCGAGCTGCGCGACGCCGAGGTGGCGCGGCTCGAGATCCTCAACGATGCGCTCGATCCGCTGTTCGCGCAGGTGCCGGACAAGGTCGATCTGTTCGACCGCGGCATCAGTCAGGGCGAGACGCCGCGGCTGTGGATCGACGTCGTCGCGCATGTGCTGATGGGGCGCGACAAGCGCATCTACCGCTTCGTGCAGGACACGAGGTTCGGCCGCATCGTGCTCGCCGAATCGCATGACGTGGCCGCGATCGTCGATGCCGTCACCGACTATGTCGCGCGCCGCCTGATCGAGCGCGAGCATGCGATGGTGGCAACGCCGCTTCCGGTTGCCGAGCCGCCGACGCCCGTCCCGGTGGTGGCGCCGAAGCGCCGCGGCGGGATCGTCATGTTCGTGTTCGGCTTCGTCATGGGTGCGCTCGCGCTGTTCGGTCTCGCGCTGTTTGCGAGCTTGCAAAACTACTAGCCGCTCAAGGGGCGGGGCATCGTGGTCATAACACCCGCCTCGGCATTTTTCGGCGTCCTGGCGGCGGCCGCGGTGGTCGGCAGCGCCGTGCTGTTCGGCAAGTGGCAGACATTGCGGCGCGCCGAATACATCCGCACGTTTCACTGGCCGGCGGGCCTGTTGGCGCGGCTCGAGAAGCGTCATCCCGGCTTCACCCGCAAGGACAGCGCGCTGGTCTCGCGCGGCCTGCGGCAGTTCTTCCTCGCTTATCTGATGAGCGGCAAGCGCTACGTCTCGATGCCGTCGCAGGCAGCCGACGACCTCTGGCACGAATTCATTCTCTACACCCGCGAATATGATGCGTTCTGCCGCCGCGCCTTCGGCGGCTTCCTGCATCACACCCCCGCGGTCGTCCTGGTGAAGGAGCGGCGCAGGAGCAATGAGGGGCTGCGGCGGGTCTGGTGGTATTGCTGCAAATACGAGAACATCGATCCGGTCAGGCCGACCCGGCTGCCGCTGCTGTTCGCGCTCGACGCCAAGCTGAACATTGCGAACGGCTTCATCTATCACACCGACTGCGAGACGCTGCGCCGCAGCGGCATCGGCGGCAGCAGTCCCTATTGCGGCGGCGATTTCTCCGACTCGTCGATCGACGGATCGTCAGCGGGTTTCGGCGATGCCGGCAGCGACGGGAGCGGTGGCAGCGATGGCGGTGACGGCGGCGGCGATGGTGGCGGCGGTGACAGCGGTGGTGGCTGCGGCGGTGGGTGTGGCGGCGGGGGCGGCGATTAGGACAGTCGTACTTGCTTCAATTCGCGGATGCCGGCGTGATCGCCGAGGCCGCGCACGGTCTGCTCGCAGCGCCAGTCGTTGCCGTCACGCTCGATCGTGAACAAATTATAGGCCGCGGCCGGATAGTGCTTGCGCGCCAGCGCCGATGCCGACGGCACGCCGATCGCCGGGATCTTCCGCTCGGGGCCGTCGAACCACATCGTCGAATGGATGTGGTCGTGGCCGTGCAGCACCAGCTCGACGCCGTGGCGCCTGAGCAGCGCCAGCAGCTGATGCGAATCGGTCAGGCGCTTGGCGCGGCCGTCGGAGTGCAGCGGATGATGCACCAGGAGGACGCGGAAGGCGTCCTCCCGCGACAGCTGCGCGAGGATCGCATCAAGCGCATCGAGCTGGGGATGGCCGAGCCAGCCGGTCGCCATCAGCGGCGGCGTCGGCACCGCCGAGGAGACGCCGATCAGCGCCACAGGCCCGCGGCGGCGCACGAACGGAAAATGCGCTGCCGCGCCATCGGCGTCGCCGCGCAGATAGTCGCCGAAGTGACTGACGAAACGATGCCGGGTCGCGCGCACATAGGCGTCGTGGTTGCCGGGGATCACGGTGACGTCGGTAGGCGAACCCACGCCCTCCAGCCATTGCCGGGCCGGATTGAACTCGGCATCCAGCGCCAGATTGACGAGGTCGCCGGTCACGGCGATATGGTCCGGCTGCTGCGCCTGCATGTCCGACACCAGCGCGTCGAGCACGTCGCGGCGGTGATATTTGTGACGGTTGCGCGTCCAGTTCAGGTAGCCGAAGGCGCGCTTGCCGGCCAGATCGCGGAGCCGCGCCGCCGGCAGCGGCGGCAGATGCGGGTCCGACAGATGCGCGAGGCGAAACGGCGCCATCATGCGATTCCCTTCGGATTGTCCGCGAAAAGTGGCCGGCAGCCGGTCATGTCGTGCTATCCCGAACGTCCTGCCTGTATTGGCAAGAGCTGCGCAGGCGCGCAAGGATCAAAGCACGGATCAAACACCATGATGTCGAGGGTTCAGTGACGGTCCTGCTCGATTTACGCAAGCGCTACGAGCCGCAGATCAGATGGGTGTTTCATTTCTACTGGCGGCTGGTCCGCAGCATGACGCTGGGGGTCCGTGCCGTCGTGCTCGATGCCGACAACAGGGTTTTCCTGGTCAAGCACAGCTACGTCCATGGCTGGTATCTGCCTGGCGGCGGGGTCGAGGTCGGCGAAAGCTTTATCGAGTCGCTGCGGCGCGAATTGGAGGAGGAGGGGCGGATCGAGCTCAAGGGCGAGCCGGTGCTGCATGGCATCTTCCACAACAGCCACGTCTCGCCGCGCGATCATGTCGCGGTCTACGTCGTCAGGAACTACCGGCAGGACCGCCTGCCGGAGCCGAATCGTGAGATCGTGGCCTGCGGCTTCTTCGATCCGGCTGATCTGCCCGACGAGACCACCCCCGGCACGCGGCTGCGGATCGCGGAGGTGCTCGAAGGCAAGCCGCCCACGGCGACATGGCGGTGATGGACCGCGCCCGCGCCAGATGCTATCCCGCGCCCCACAATGACCGAATTGTCCCTGACCATCCTGCCCGAGACCCCGAAAGACGCCCAGGCGATCGAGCGCCTGCACGAGCGCACCTTCGGGCCCGGCCGCTTCGTGCTCAGCGCCTACCGGCTGCGCGAGCATGTCGATCATCTGCTCGATGTCTCCTTCACGGCGCGGATCGGCACGCTGCTGGTCGGCTCGGTGCGCCAGCTGCCGATCACGATCGGCGATACGCCGGCCCTGATGCTCGGGCCGTTGACGGTCGAGCCGCCGTTCCGCAGCCGCGGCGTCGGCCGTGCGCTGCTAGAGCGTGCGATCAACGACGCCCGCGCCAAGGGCCACCGGCTGATCGTGCTGGTCGGCGACGAGCCATACTATTCGCGGGTCGGCTTCAAGCCGGTCCCGAAGGGGCGAATGACCATGCCCGGCCCGGTCGATTACAGTCGCCTGCTTGTCATGGAACTGGTCGACGGCGCGGCCGAGGGCGTCTCCGGGCCGATCCAGCCGGACTGGAGCAAGGCGATCTGACATCCGCGCGGGCGCCGCCGGAACTGTTGCGCGCTATCGGAAACTAAAGCACAGTTGAGACAAGCGCCGGGACAAGACCGGCGCATGTCATATCAACAGGGAGAGTGCGCGTCATGATCAAGGTCAGTGTGATGTATCCGAACAATCCAGGCGCACGCTTTGATCACGACTATTATCGCGACAAGCACATGCCGCTAGTGAAGGCGCGCCTCGGCGACGCCTGCAAATACTACACCGTCGACAAGGGTCTCGCCGGCGGCGCACCGGGGCAACCCGCCACCTATGTCGGGATGTGCCACATCTTCTGCGACTCGGTTGAGGCCTTCGCGGCCGGCATGGGCAAGCACGCCCAGGAGATCATGGGCGACATCCCGAACTACACCGATCTGCAGCCGGTGATCCAGATCAGCGAAGTCGTCGTCGGCCACTGACGACTCAAGCGTTGGAGTTTGATCCCTCTGCCGCGAACGGCAGAGGGACCCGCTTGGCTCAGAACTTCAGGTTGGCGAACGCCCGCACGCCGAGGCCCGGCATCAGCACCTCGTCCTTGGTGTAGGAGACGGAGTTGCGGATGTTCTGGTTGAGCAAATTGTTGCCGACCAGACCAAGCGTCATCTCGCGCGCGCCGATCCATGACGAATTCAGCTTGGTGTTGTAGGTGATCTCCGCGTTCAAGAGATTGTAGCCCGCCGTCGGGGTCTCGCCGATGACAGCGATGTCGTTCTGCGCGAAGGCGTGCACCAGATTGATGCGGGTCAGCCAGTTGCTGTCGCGCCAATAGAAGCCGCCGCCAAGCCGCACCGGTGGAATCCGCGGCACGTTGCTGCCGTCGGTGAAGGTGGCGCGCACCACGTCGAACTGGTTCTCGATGCCCCAGATGCCGCCGTTGAGCGGGCCGATGTCAAACTGGCTCTGGAATTCGGCGCCGCGGAAGATCGCGTCACGCTGCGAGTAGCGCGCTTGGTTCAGTTCGAGGCCGGGGCCTAGCTGACACGCGCTCTCGTCACACGTGTTGCCCGTCAGCCGGCGGAATATGAAGCCGTCGAACCTGGTGTAGTAGCCGGTGAGTTCGAACCGCAGCGGTCCGGTCGCCCGCCGTAGTCCGATCTCGATCGATTTTGCGGTTTCGATACCGAGATTGGGATTGCCGATGTCGAACGTGCCGGTCGCATCGTGGGGGCCGCGCGAGAAGAGCTCGGCCGGTTTCGGCGCGCGTTCGACGTATTGGGCGGTCGCGCTTGCTACCAGATCCCACGGCAGATTCTGGATCAAGCCGAGGCTGCCGCTCTTGGGCGTGTAGTGCGCACTTTGCGGTGTCGCTGGACCGATGCTTGCGGGATCGGTGGCCACGTCGAAGATGGGGGGAATGAAGGCCGGCGTTGTGCCGGAGAGATCGACGTGTTCGATACGCCCGGCAATCTGTGCCTTGGTGGTGTCGGTGAACTTCAGCTCGTTGAACACGTAACCAGCGACCCTGTTGTTCTTGTTGGGGTCCCACAATCCGTTGAGCGGGCTCGTCGGATCGTCCGGGCTCGGCGCGGTCAATTCCTGGTGCCCACCCTGCAGACCGAATGCCGTGGTCACCGTGGCGAAGCGCGCGTTGAACGGCATCATCTGCACCTCGACGCGGGCCTCCTGCTCCTTGTTGGTGAAGGTCTGGCGCACGCCGTCGCTGGACAGGTCGGCCGGATCGGCGAGCCCGATCTCGTTGTGGCGATAGTCGGTCGCGCCGACCCAGAACCGCACCGCGTCGATCGCCGCCGCATCGGGCCGGTACTCGCCCTTGACGGCGATCTTGGTCTGATGCGCGTCGATCCGGGTCTGGTGATCGGCGCCGTCGATGCCGGGGATATGATAGAATGAGTCGTTCTGGGTGATCGCCGCACCGATATAGCCGCCCTGGAAGAAATACGAGGCGCCGACCGAGGCGCCGTCGGACTGCGTCGCGGAGTTCGGCTGGCGGCTATTAAACGGCTGGCCCGGCACGAACAGATATGGGTAGCTCGGGATGCTGTAGTCGCTGGTGGTACGGCCATAGACGTCGGCATGCACGGCGACATTGTTGCCGCCGGCGTCCAGCAGCATGCCGCCGTCGACGCCGCGATTGACCGAGCTCACGGAGGTTCGGGTCTCGACATTGAGGCAACCCGGCGCGCCGGCGCCGGCCAGCGGAGCCTTCACCGGCAATCCGTAGCTCTGGAACGGCGCCGCCGCGCAGGTCGGCATCGCATCGGGAATCCGGTTGTTGGTGGCGCTGACGACGCCGCCGATCGAGGTCGAGCCGTAGCGCAGCGCTGCCGGGCCGCGCACCACTTCGATCTGGTTGGTCGAGAGCGGATCGATCGGGACGAAATGATCCTCGCCGAGATCCGACACGCCGCCGCCGCCGAGACCGTTTTCGACGATGCCGACGCGGTTGACGTCGAGGCCGCGGATGATCGGCCGGCTCGACGCGCCCGGCGCGAAGCTCGAACCGGTGATGCCGGGCTTGGAGAACAGCAGATCGCCAAGCGTGGCGGCGCCCGAGCGCCGCAGTTCCTCGTTGGGTATCACGGTGACGGTGGCGAACTGATCGGTAACCACGGGCAGCACGCCCTGCTGCGGTGCCGGCGCCGCAGGCGCCGGTTGCACGGCCGCGGCGCGTTCGCGGTTGCGGCTCGGCGCGGCCCGGACAACATGGCTCGGCGTGCGCGTTGGCGCCGTCCGGTGCCGTTGGATCGGGCTCGGTGCCGTCACCGTGATGTCGGGGAGTTGCGTCGGCGTGTCGTCGGCCAGGGCATTGTGGCTCATCGCGCCCAGCAATAGCCAGCTCACGTTCCCGATGTGGAGTGCTCGTTTCTTCTGAAGTGTCATTGTCCCAATCCAGGCCCGTCGAAATGACGGATCGATTCCGATTTGCCCCGCTGGCGCGGGCCGCACATGTGACGCGGCCGTCCGCTCAGGGCGTGCAGCAATCAGTCGATGTCAGGACAGGGGAGGTGCGCGGGAGTGGAAGGCCGCCGGCGCCGATTTCAGATGGGCGAATTCGGCATTGGTGGTGCGGAACAGAAGCTCGATGGCTTCCGGCAGCAACAGCACCGGCGGCGCCGTGAACAGCATGCTGCTCGCGAGCGAGATGACGGCGCAGATCGCGCAGTTGTCGGCCGGATGCCGGTCGTTGTCGTGATTGGCGGGCTGTGGCGTCCCGGTCACCTGGACCGCGAGGTCCGGCGTCGCCGAGGTCCCGATATAGGCGAGATCGACCAGCGACAGCCCGGGCGCCGCTTGCGCGGCCGCGATCGGATGGAAATGCCCGAACGACAGCATGAACTGGACGGCGAGCGCGAACAGCGCCAGCCGCGAGCCAGTCTTGATGTGTCGCCGGAACCACTGCATGCCGATAACGCCCACCCGTCGGGAGCGCATCAACACCCCAGCGCCCCGATGTTATATTATAACATCGGATGGCGTGCGCGATGTCAACCAGCGTTCAGACAAACCGTGTCGATGCGTTGCCTGTGTGTGCTTGATGCAACGCAGACCTGAGCCTGGTCGGGCTCAGCGTCCCTCGCGCAGCCATGTTGCCGCGAATGCGCCGAGCAACAGCAGCAGGCCGACCAGGCCGGCGAACATCGGCAGCACGCCGACGCCCTTCACGACACTGGCGTCGCGCATCTTGACGCCGAGCCAGCCATCGCCGCGGAAGATCGAGGAGGAGCGCACCGGCACGACGCGCGGCATGTCGAGGCTCGAACCGTCGACAATGCGCCGGGCGTCGCCGCCGGTCGCCTGCGCCAGCGGCTTCAGCATGTCGGTGGTCGAGGTGACCTCCGAGAATTCCTTCGGGTTGGTCGGGCCGACATTGATCAGCGCCTTCAGCGTGCCGTCGGTGGCCTGCCACAGGCCGAGCTCGTTGGCGGCCAGCGTCGCGCGCCACTCGCCGGGATCGCCGGCGGTGAGAGTGAGTTCGCGCGTGGTGCCGCTCGGCGAGGTCACGGTGACCGGCGCGACGGTGTCGGCCATGGTCTGGCGCACCACCATGAGATCCTTGCCCTGCACCTGCATGCGCAGCGCCTCTTCGTCGAGGTCGGGCTGCTTCATCAGCCAGTGCGACACCCGCCGCAACAAATCGAGATGCGGGCCGCCGCCCTCGTAGCCGCGCGCCCACAGCCAGATGTGGTCGGAGAGCAGCAGCGCGACGCGGCCTTCGCCGAAGCGCGACAGCAGCAGCAGCGGCTTGCCGTCGGCGCCGGTCATGACCGGCGGATTGATCGCGTTGCGCGTATCGACGGTGCGGAAGAACCGGCTCCAATGCGGCGGCTCGGCATTCGAGCCTTCCAGCCCGCGCGTCACCGGATGGCGCTTACCGGCATCGCTCAGATGCGCGTAGAACGGCTTCTCGGTCACGCCGACCGGTTCGGCCGGCAGCACCGAATCCAGCGGCGTACGCCAGATGCTGGTGGTCGAGGCGTAGTCGGGACCCGCGGAGACCAGCACCGCGCCGCCGGCGCGGACATAGCGCGCGATGTTGTCGAAATAGGCGATCGGCAGCACGCCCTGGCGGGCGTAGCGGTCGAAGATGATCAGCTGGAATTCGTTGATCTTCTGCTGGAACAGCTCGCGGGTCGGAAATGCGATCAGCGACAGCTCGTTGATCGGCGTGCCGTCCTGCTTCTCCGGCGGACGCAGAATGGTGAAGTGAACGAGATCGACGCTGGGGTCGGACTTCAACAGGTTGCGCCAGGTGCGCTCGCCGGAATGCGGCTCGCCGGACACCAGCAGCACGCGCAGCTTGTCGCGCACGCCGTCGATCGCGACCACGGCGCGGTTGTTGACCGGCGTCAGCTCGTTCTCGAGCGGCGAGGCCTCGATCTCGACGATGTTGGGCCCGGCGTGCTTGATGTCGATGTCGACGCTCGAGGTCTGGCCGCTGGTCAGCGTGCGCTCGTTGATCACTTCGCCGTCGCGGCGGATCGTGACCTTGGCGCGCTCGCCGGTGACGCCCTGGTCGTCGAGCCGGAAGGTAATGGTCTGGGTCTGGCCGACGATGCCGAAGCGCGGGGCGGCGGTGATCGCGATGCGGCGGTCGCGCTCGTCCTTGCGGCCGGTGATCAGCGCGTGCACCGGCGCCTGGAAGCCGAGCGCCTGGGCGTTGGCGGGAATGTCGTGCACGCGGCCATCGGTGATCATGAAGGCGCCGGCGACGCGCTCGACCGGAACGTCCGACAGCGCCGACGTCAGCGCCCCGAACAGCTTCGTTCCGTCGGTCTCGCCATCGGCCTGACCGGCCTCGACGACGCGGACCTCGAGGCCCTTGATCTGCTTCAGGCTGTCGACCAGCGCCTGGCGCGCCTTGTCGGTCTCCTGGTTGCGCGTGCCGAAATTCTGGCTCGGGCTCTTGTCGACCACGACGGCCGCGACCGAGGACAGCGGCTCGCGGTCCTCGCGGGTGAAGGAGGGATTGGCCAGTGCCAGCAGGATCAGCGCCAGCGCGGCGACCCGCACCGCGGCGCCCCGCGCGCGCGACATGAGCAGCAGCACGGCGATGACGACGATCGCGCCGAGCGCGAGCCACAGCACGAGCGAAGGAACCAGCGGTGTGAACGCGATACCGTAGTTCATGGCGTCACTCCGTCATTCCGGGATGGTTCGAAGGACCAGACCCGGAATCTCGAAATTCCGGGTTCGATGCTTTCGCATCGCCCCGGAATGACGGTGTTGGCAGCTGAATCACTCGCATCTCTACTGTCCCAGCCGCTCGATCAAGGCAGGCGCGTGCACCTGGTCGGCCTTGTAGTTGCCGGTCAGCGTGTACATCACGATGTTGACGCCGGCCCGGAAGGCGAATTCGCGCTGGCGCGGCTCGCCCGGCGTCAGCGGCAGCATCGGCTGGCCGTCGGGGCGGATCGCCCAGGCACCGGCGAGGTCATTCGACGTGATGATGATCGGCGAGACGCCGTCGCCGCCGCGCGCCGGGCGCTGCGCAGCCTCGTCGTCGTCGTCGCGCGGCAGCGCCTCGACCCAGGTCTGACCTGAGTTGAAGCGGCCGGGGAAGTCGCGCAGCAAATAGAACGTCTTGGTCAGTACGTGCTCGCGCGGCACCGGCTCGAGCTCGGGCACGTCGAGGGTCGACAGCAATTCGCGCAGCGTCTGCATGCCGGGCGTCTGCGATGGGCCGTTGTCCCCCGGCGGCGCTTCGACGGCGTCACGGGTATCGAAGATGACGGTGCCGCCCTGCTTCATGTAGGCGTCGATCTTGTTGATGGCGTCCTGCGGCGGCTTCGGCGCGCCCGGCACGATCGGCCAGTAGATCAGGGGGAAGAACGCCAGCTCGTCGCGCGCGGGATCGATGCCGACGGGATCGCCGGCCTCCAGCGCGGTGCGCTGTCCGAGGAACAGCGTCAGTCCGGACATCCCCGCCTTGACGATGGAATCGACGTCGGCATTGCCGGTAACGACATAGGCCAGCCGCGTCTGCGACACCGCCTTGATGGCGAAGTCGTCGCTGCCGCTGTTCTGCGCGCGGCTCGGCGAGGGCACCATCGTGGTCGCAAGGATGAAGGCCAACGCGAGCACGGCCGGTGCCGCGCGCCGCCGGATCAGCGCGGCGAGGCCGCCGCCGAGCATGGCGACCACGATCGCATCGAGGAGGAACAGCGCCAGCGCCGTCGACAGCATGATGCCGCGCAGGTCGCGCGGCTCGGCGTTGGTGTAGCTCGCGCGCGTCGCGCGCAGGGCCGAGGTGTCGAGCGGCGCGATGCGATCGGCGGAGGCGAGCGTGTTGACCGCGATCGGACTCTCGGCAGTGCCGTAGAAGCCGGGCGGATGGTCGGCCGTGCCGCGATCGCGATAGTCTGCCGACATCGGCTTGGCGCTCGAGGGCGGCGGGCCGAAGACGCCGAAGCCGTCGAGCGTGCGCAGCGGCGCAACCGTCTCGGCATTGGGATCGCTGGCGACGCCGGGGCCGGGCTTCGAGGTATAGCCGGACATGTCGATCAGCCGGCGCAGCATCTCGACGAAGGTGCCGGACATCGGCAGATCCGACCAGCGCATGTCGGCGCCGACATGGAACAGGCTGACCACGCCCTTGCCGCGACGCTCGCCGGTGACCAGCGGCGTGCCGTCCTCCAGCGAGGCCCAGCTCTTGGTCGGGAGCACGGCGTCGGGCTCGGCCAGCACCTGGCGGTTGACGGTGATGTCCTTCGGCACGGTGAGGCCCGAGAACGGGCCATCGGCGGCGAACGAGGCCATGTGCTGCGGCTTCTCCCAGGTCAGGCTGCCGCCGAGCGTGCGTCCGCCGCGGCGCAGCTTGACGGGAACGAGGTCGTCATCGGCCTGGGCGAGGCGGGGACCGGCGAAGCGCACCAGCACGCCGCCTTGCTCGATCCAGGCATTGAGCCGGTCGCGGATCTCCGGCGACAGCGTGCCGACATCGGCCATCACGATCATCGGCAGCCGCTGGTCGAGGAATTGCCCGATCACCTGCTGCGGCGCGCCGCGATCGCCGAGCCTGACATCGGCGAATGGCGACAGCGCGCGGGAGAGATAGAAGGTCGACGCCAGGAGCGGCTGCGCGGTGTCGTTGCTCGCACCCGAGACCACGCCGATGGCGCGGCGACGCCAGCGCCGGTCGAGCAGCTGCACGGCGCCGGCCGAATGCTCGCCGGAGATTTCGAGCCGTGCGATGTCGTTGCGCAACTCGACCGGAAGATCGAAGGCGGCTTCGGTCTCGCGATCCTGCGGTCCGAATGTGTAGCGGGCCTCGCCGATCGGCGAGCCCTTGGCGTCGACCCCGCGCACCGTTCCCGCCGCGATGCCGCTCTCGGTCCGCAGCACCTTCACCGTCATCTTGGCGGCGGCGTTCTCGGCCGCGACCAGCGCCTGCGCCGACTGCGCTCCGCCCGCATAGATCGTCAGATTGCGGCTCTCGATCACCTTGCCGAGCCCCTCGGTGAATTCGCTGCCGCGGCCGGTGTCGACGCCGTCGGACAGCCAGGCGATGTCGCAGTCGCCGGTCGACTTGAGGAAACGTCCAAGCGCGCCGAGGGTTTCAACCCGATCGACCGAGTAGGGCTTTGGCGCGAACTGGCGCAGCGCGACGCGCGCGGCGCCGGCCGGCATCAGCGTGATGTCGCGCGCGGGCTCTGACAGCGGCACCAGCGCGACGCCGCGGCGGTCGCTGTCGGCGTTGGCGATCAGTTCGTCCGCGGCCCTGATCCGCGCGTCCCAGCTCGACGCCGCGCTCCAGCCGTCGTCGAGCAGGATCACCAGCGGCAATTTACCGGCGGCGACGCCGGTCTGCGGATTCCAGATCGGGCCGGCGGCGGCGAAGATGACGAGCGCGGCGGCGGCGAGCCGCAGCAGCGTCAGCCACCACGGCGTGCGCGACGGCGTCTCCTCCTTCGGCGCGATGTCGAACAATAGCCGCGTCGGCGGGAATTCGATCCGGCGCGGCCGCGGCGGCATCACGCGCAACAGCCACCACAGCACCGGCAGGCTGACCAGCCCCAGCAGCAGCAGCGGTTCGGCAAAAGAGAGGGGGAGGCCTGCGATCATGCGCTGCGTCCCGCCTTGACTGTTGAGCGGCCGCCGCCCTTGCTCACCATCATGCCGGCATGCAGGAACAACAGCAGCTCGGCCGCGGAGCGGCTGGTGGTGTGGGTCGAGAACAGCCAGTCGAGTCGGTTGGTCTCATTGCGGATCTGGTCGCGATGCAGCGCGACCCGGGCGACATAATCGCTCGCCCAGCTCTCGGCGCGGCCCGCGGTGATGACGCTGCCGGCCTCCGGCTCGACGAACTCCACACGGCCCGAATAGGGGAAGGTCTCTTCGGCGGGATCGACGACCTGGATCATGGTGCCGTGCGCGCCAGAGGAGGAAAGCCCGGCCAGCATCGTCGTGATCTCTGTGATCGGCGACCAGAAATCCGACAACACGACGACTTCGGCCAGCGACGACGGCACGAAGGACGGCGGCAGGCTCGCGCGCGTCTTCTCGTCGTGCAACATTGCTTCGGCCATCTTGTCGATCACGTTGAGGCTTGCGGTCGGGTTCATCAGGCCGGGAATGCCGACGCGTTCTCCGCCCGCAACGAGCAACTCGGCGAGCGCGAAGGCTACGATCAGTCCACGCTCCAGCTTGCTGTCGCGCGCCTCGCGCGAGGCAAAGGCCATCGAGGGCGAGCGGTCGGGCCAGATCCACACCGTGTGCGCGGCTTCCCACTCCTGCTCGCGGACATAGAGATGGTCGTCGCGTGCCGAGCGGCGCCAGTCGACGCGCTGCGACGGCTCGCCGGAGACGAAGCGGCGGTATTGCCAAAAATTCTCGCCCGAGCCGGCGCGGCGGCGGCCGTGCAGGCCATGGATGACGTTGGCGGCGACACGGCGGGCCTCAAGCACCAGACGCGGCAGCGATGCGGCGAGCGTTCGGCTTTCGCCATCGGCACGTCGAACCGCAAGGATCTCCTCGTTCTGGTGCCTGTTGTCTGCGGCCATCAACCGATCCGGGTCTTCAGTTGCTTGATCACGTCGGGAATGGTGTGGCCCTCGGCGCGCGCCGAGAAGGTCAGCGCCATGCGGTGCTTGAGCACGGGCTCGGCGAGATCGAGCACATCGTCGATCGACGGCGCGAGTCTCCCGTCGAGCAATGCACGGGCGCGCACCGCGAGCATCAAGGCCTGGCTGGCGCGCGGACCCGGTCCCCATGCGATCAGCTTGCCGGCCTCGCCGCCCTCGGTGCCGGGACGCGCGGCGCGGACCAGCGTCAGGATCGCCTCGACCACGGAATCGCCGACCGGCAGGCGCCGCACCAGGCGTTGCGCGGTGAGCAGCGTCTCGGCGTCCATCGACGGCTTGGCCGCGGCCTCTTCGGCACCGGTGGTTTCGAACAGGATGCGCCGCTCGGCGTCGCGATCGGGATAATCGACGTCGATTTCCATCAGGAAGCGGTCGAGTTGCGCTTCGGGCAGCGGATAGGTGCCTTCCTGCTCGAGCGGGTTCTGCGTCGCGAGCACGTGGAACGGTTTTGGCAAATCATGCCGCGCGCCGGCAATGGTGATGTGCTGCTCCTGCATGGCTTGCAGCAGCGCCGACTGGGTGCGCGGGCTGGCGCGGTTGATCTCATCGGCCATCAACAGCTGCGCGAACACGGGACCTGCGATGAAGCGAAACGAACGCTTGCCGGCCGAGCTCTCGTCGAGCACTTCGGCGCCGAGAATATCCGACGGCATCAGGTCCGGGGTGAACTGAATGCGCTTGGCATCGAGGCCGAGCGTGACGCCGAGGGTCTCGACCAGCTTGGTCTTGGCGAGGCCGGGCACGCCGATCAACAGCGCATGGCCGCCGGACAGGATCGTCACCAGGGTGTTTTCGATCACCTGGTCCTGGCCGAAGATGACGGTGGAGACCGCTTCCTTGGCGGCCTTGATCTGGCCCGCGACCTGCTCGGCCGAACGGACGATCACATCCTCCAGTTTCTCGACGCTGTCTGCACCAGCCATTCGATCCGCTCCTTCTTGACGATGCGCGCACATACATTGGCGCGCCGTCATCTGTCGTCATCATCTGTCGTCATCTTGGCCCTCATGCTAAACCTGAGCGAAGGCCATGTATTCGTTGAATTAAACTATCCCCACCTTATCGGTGTTTCAGGGTATGAACGGCATCACGATGTGGCGAGAATGACATCCCGACCACATCTCAGGATATGTGCACCAAACGTGCCAGATTGAAGGTAGGAAACTTTAAGGCAAACAATGGCGAAGCAAGGGCAGAGCGATTCCGGCAGGGAAACTACGGGCCTCGGGAGCAAGGGTCTCGAAGGGCTCACCACGGCCGCCAATCAAGCTGCGACATCGGGTCCGGCCGGACGCAAGGGCCTGCCGCCGGTCCACCTGTGGAATCCGCCATTCTGCGGCGATCTCGACATGCGAATCGCGCCTGACGGCACCTGGTTCTACATGGGAACGCCGATCGGCCGCCCTGCGCTGGTGCGGCTGTTCTCCACGATCCTGAAGCGCGAGGACGGCAAGCACTTTCTCGTGACACCGGTGGAGAAGGTCGGCATCCGCGTCGACGACGCACCGTTCCTTGCCGTGGAAATGCAGACCGGGGAAGACGCGCGCGGCCGCCTGCTCAGGTTCCGCACCAATGTCGACGATTGGGTCGATTGCGAGAAAGGCCACGGCCTCAGATTCGAGGCGGCGGAGGACGGCGGATTGACGCCCTATCTGCATGTCCGCGCCGATTTGTGGGCCAAGGTCACCCGCGCGCTCTATTACGATCTGGTTGACATGGGCGAGCAGCGGATGGTCGATGGTCAAGAGATGTTCGGCATCGAGTCCGGCGGCGAGTTCTTCGCGATGGCCGATGCCAGTCAGGTGAGGGACGCACTTTGAACGAGCCGTTGCTGAAGGTGGAGCCGGCGACGATCAGCTCGACGGAATTCTTCGCGCGGGCCCGCACGCGGCTCACTTTCGATGTGCCGCCGGGCCTGGTCGATCCGAATGTCATTCCGCGCACCGGAGACTCCGGCAACGACCGCATGCTCGAGATCGTGGCGCAGGAGCAGCCGGTGCGGCCGGCCGCGGTGCTGATCCCGGTGGTCGATCACCCCGAACCGACCGTGCTGTTGACGCAGCGCTCGCCCAATCTGTCGAGCCATGCGGGCCAGATTTCGTTTCCCGGCGGCAAGATCGACGCCACCGACGCATCGCCGCTCGATGCCGCGCTACGCGAGGCCTGCGAGGAAGTCGGGCTGAGGCGGGAATTCATCGACCCGGTCGGCTATCTCGACCTTTATGGCACCGCGTTCGGCTTCCGCATCCTGCCGACGGTCGCCAAGGTGAAGCCGGGATTCACGCTTGCGATCAACGAGGCGGAGGTGGTCGATGCGTTCGAGGTGCCGCTCGCTTTCCTGATGAATCCGGAGAATCATCAGATTCACACCAAGGAATTCCGAGGCATGGACCGGTCCTATTACGCGATGCCGTTCGCCGAGCGCTACATCTGGGGCGCGACCGCGGGCATCCTGCGCGTGTTGTATGAGCGGATCTATCTGTCATGATCCGCACGGTATTGACCGAGATCGGAATCTTTCTGGTCCCGTTCGCGGTCTATGCCATCTTCCTCATCGCGACGCGGTCCGGCGTGACGCTGCCGGCGTCATGGCCGCTCGACATGCTGGCGAAGCTGACGCTGGTGGCGCTGGTGATGGTCATCGTGAGCTTCGTGCTGCTGGCCGAGTTGACCGGCGCGCCGCCGAACTCGACCTACGTTCCCGCCCATATCGAAAACGGCAGGCTGGTGCCGGGAGTTGAGAAATGAGCGAGGTGCGCCTGTTGTCCGACGCGCCATGGCTCGCTTCGGGGCCCGCGGCGCACGTGCTCGGCCTGCTCAATGCCGACGGCGAGGAAGCGCGGGTGATCGGCGGGGCCGTGCGCAACGCCCTGATGCGGATTCCGCTCGCCGACATCGATATCGCCACCACGGCGCTGCCGGAGGAGGTGATCCGCCGCGCCAAGCGGGCGGGCATCAAGAGTGTGCCGACCGGCATCGAGCACGGCACGGTGACCCTGGTCGTCGACAGCCTGCCCTTCGAGGTGACGACGCTGCGCGAGGATACCGAGACCTATGGCCGCAAGGCCAGGGTGGCGTTCGGTCGCGACTGGGTGCGCGACGCCGAGCGACGCGACTTCACCATCAACGGCCTGTCGGTCGACGCCTCGGGCGTCGTGCACGATCACGTTGGCGGCCTTGCCGACATCGAGGCGAGGCGGGTGCGCTTCATCGGCGATCCCGCGCAGCGGATTGCCGAGGACTATCTGCGCATCCTGCGCTTGTTCCGTTTCCATGCCGCCTATGGCGTGGGCGAGGTCGATCGCGCCGGCTATCTCGCCTGCGTCAGTGGGCGCGCCGGATTGGCCGGCCTCTCGGCCGAGCGGATTCGCATGGAGATGCTCAAGCTCGTGGTCGCGAACGGCGCCGCGAGTGCAGTGGTCGCGATGAGTGACGGCGGCTTGCTGCAGCCGCTGTTCGGCGGCATCGCTTATACCGGCCCGTTCGCGGCGATGATCGAGATCGAGCAACTGATGAAGCTCGCGCCAAGCGCGATGCGAAGGCTCGCCGCGCTGACGGTCGCCGTGACCGAGGACGCGCGGCGCATCGCCAGCCGGCTGCGGCTCTCCAATGCCGAAGCCAAGGCGCTCGATTCGATGGGCCATCGCTGGTGGCGCTTGCCCGGCATGGACGAGGCCCATGCCAAGCGCAGGCTCTACCGGCTCGACGAGGAGCCCTATCGCGACCGGTTGCTGCTCGCCTGGGCGCGCACCGGTGCGGGCCAGGATGTCGATCAATGGCGCGCGCTCGCCACGCTGCCGGAGCGCTGGCGCGCGCCTCACTTTCCCTTGAGGGCGTCGGATTTCGTCGCGCGCGGCATTGCCGAGGGACCGGCACTGGGGCATGTACTGACCCTGGCCGAGGATGCTTGGCTAGCCGCGGATTTCCCGCTGGATCCGCAGGTGTTGTCTGGCATCGCCGACCAGACCGTTTCCCGCTTCACCCGCGATCATCGGCTTTGAATTTCCTCTCCGGCTTCGCAGATATCTCGCTCCTGCAAATTCTGCTTGTCGCAGCCGTTGCGCTGTTTGCTTCCGTGATCGGCGGTCTTGCCGGCTATGGCACCGGCGCCTTGATGCCGCTGGTGCTGGTGCCGATGGTCGGCGCCGAGCCGGTCGTGCCGATCATCGCGATCTCGTCGATCTTCACCAATTCCAGCCGCTTCGTTGCCTTCGTCAGGTTTGCCGACCGCCGCAAGGCAATCATCGTGATCGCGGCGGCGCTGTTCTCCACGGCGCTCGGCGCCTACGGCTATACAAGGCTGACCAGTGCCGGCGCGTCGCTGGTGATCGGGGGCATGCTGATCCTGAGCGTGCCGCTCAGGCGGCTGTTGCGCAAGCACAGGGTCAGGATCGGTGAGCGGGGCCTTGCGGTCGGCGCCGTCGGATATGGCGTCGTGGTCGGCGGCACCGCGGGCTCGGGCGTCATCCTGCTGTCGCTGCTGATGGCGGCGGGGCTCGAGGGCGCCGCTGTGGTTGCGACCGATGCGGTGATTTCGCTGACAAGTGCCGCGGTCAAGATTTCGGTGTTCGGCTTGACCGGCGTCATCACCGCGCAGGTGCTGGCGCTTGCGCTGCTGATCGGCCTGGTCGCCATCCCCGGCGCGTTCCTGGCCAAGGCCTTTGTCGCGCGGATGCCGGTGCATATCCACACCGCGATCCTGGATGCCGCCGTGGTCACCGGCGGCGTGGTGATGATTGCAAGCGCGCTCTGACGGGAAGCGGAGGCGATGCTGCCGGCACTGCCAGTCAGCATCGCGCCAACGGATCTCACGCCGCCTTGCGCTTCTTCTTGCGGTCGCCGTCGTCGTCTTCGTCGTCGTCTTCCTCTTCATCGTCCTCCGGATCGAGCTCGGTCGATTCGAGTGCGACGAGCGGCAAGGTTTCGCGAAACAGATCGCCGTCCGTGCCCATCCACAGGCACGCGACCTTGTCCTCGTCGATTTCGACGACCGTGATCGGATGGCCGCCGGACTTCAGCATGACGACATCGCCTGGTTTCAGTTCCATGATTTTCCCTCCGCGCTGGATGACGCGGACGGCAGGCTAGCGACCGGTGACGACAGCCAAATCACGGCCGGCGTCAGCTTCAATGGAATTGACGTGGAAAACGGCGGCGATGCGCTATTTGCGCGCGGCAGGAACTAGTTCGCTCAGCGAGCGGATGATGCGGTCGGGCTTGATGGTCGATCCCGGCGGCAGCCCGACACCGTGCACGTCCATCCAGATCGCATAGATGCCAAGCCGCTGCGGCGCCACGACTTCCCACTCGAGATTGTCGCCGATCATCCAGGTGTCGGATGCGGTGACGCCGAGCGCTTGCATCGCGTGCAGGTAGGCGCGCTCCTCCGGCTTGCCGAAGCCGTGCTCGCCCTCGATCTGGATGTGATCGAAGCGATGGCCGAGCGCGAAGCGCTCGACCTTGGCGCGCTGCATGTCGGCGGCGCCGTTGGTGACCAGCGCAAGCTTGATGCCGAGCGCCTTGAACGCATCGATCGCTTCATGCGCGCCGGGGAAGACGAACATCTCCTCCTCGCGATAGGCGGTGAAGCGATCGGCGATGCGGTCCGCGAGCTCGTCGGGCAGCGCACGGTGACCGGCCGCCGCGAGCGCCGCGAAGCCGCCCTTCACGGTCAGCCGCCGCGCCTCGCCGAGCCTGATCCGCCAGATCGGCTCGGCAGTCGACCAGAATTGCCGTGCATAGGCCAACAGCGCGGTCGCGACCTGATCCGGGGGCAGGGGTGCCAGCTCCGCGGCAAACTCCGTGGTGATCGTGTTCCAGGCGATCTCGGGGCGTCCATAGGCCGACAGGATGGTGTCATCCATGTCGATAAGCATCGCGCGCGGCAGGTTCATCACGGCCATTTCACCTCCGGCGGCAGCGACGACAGGATCGAATCCACATTGCCACCGGTCTTCAGGCCGAAGATGGTGCCGCGATCATAGAGCAGGTTGAATTCGACATAGCGGCCGCGGCGGACCAACTGCTCGTCGCGATCCTCGGCGCTCCAGGCGGCTTCGAAATTGCGCCGCACCAGGTCGGGATAGATCTTCAGGAAGCTGCGCCCGACGTCCTGGGTGAAGGCGAGATCGGCCTCCCAGTCGCCGCTGTCGTGCCAGTCATAGAAGATGCCGCCGATGCCGCGCGCTTCCTTGCGGTGTGGCAGGTAGAAATAGTCGTCGCACCACTTCTTGTACTTGTCGTAGTCGGCGACGCCGTTCGGCCCGCTGCACGCCTCCTTCATCGCGGCGTGGAAGGCGACCGTGTCGGGGTCCTCCTGGGTGCGCCGTCGGTTCAGCACCGGCGTCAGGTCGGCGCCGCCGCCGAACCAGGCCTTGGTGGTCACGACAAAGCGGGTGTTCATGTGCACGGCGGGCACGTTCGGATTGCGCAGATGCGCGATCAGCGAAATGCCCGAGGCCCAAAATCGTGGATCGTCGGCGGCACCTGGAATCTGCGCGCGGAATTCGGGGGCGAACTCGCCGTGCACGGTCGAGCAGTGCACGCCGACCTTTTCGAACAGCCGGCCCTTCATGATCGACATCACGCCGCCGCCGCCCGGCTTGCCGGTGTGGTCGGTGCGGTCCCAGGGGGTCCGCACGAACCGGCCGGCGGCGCCGGGATAAAGCCTGGATGGGGCGTCGTCCTCGAGCTTCTCGAAGGCCGCGCAGATGTCGTTGCGCAGCGCCTCGAACCAGCCGCGCGCACGCGCCTTGCGGTCCTCGATGATGGCGGGGTCTGTTGGCAGCATGACTAACCTTGCGGGCCGAAATAGGTGCAGCTCTCGTTGCAGCTGTCGCGATGGACGCTGACGCGGGTCAGCCTGCCTGCGTGTTGCAACCGCTCCCAGATGAAGCGCGACAGATTCTCCAGCGTCGGGACGCCGATCGCCTCGATCTTGTTGAGGAACTTGTGGTCGAGCGTCTTCTGCACCTCGGCCATCGCGCGTTCGAGCAGGCCGAGATCGATCACCATGCCGGTTTTCGGGTCGGGCGTGCCGCGCACGGTGACTTCGGCGCGAAAGGAGTGGCCGTGAATCTCCTCGCTGGCGGTGCCAAATGTCGTTCCGGACAGCGCATGCGCAGCCTCGAACCGAAACGCTTTCGTCAATTCCCACATCTCGTTCAACAATCCGATTCTGTCAGTTCATCTAATCCCGAGCGTCTTGTGCGTCTGCACGCTAAGGTGCCATTGCGGGTGCTTCAGGCAATAGGCGATCGCCCGCTCGGTATTCTCCATCACATCGGGGCCGTCCATCGGCTGCAGCGAGAAGCGCTCGAAGGCGAGGCCCGCGAAATCCTCCGGTGTGTTCTCCATTTGCGGATAGACCAGTTTGAGCTCGTGCCCCTTGCGCACCACGAGCTCGGCTGTGGCCTTGGGACTGACGCAGATCCAGTCGAGTCCGTCGGGCGGGGCGATGGTGCCGTTGGTCTCGATCGCGATCGCAAAGCCGTGGCCGTGCAGGGCCTCGATCAGGGCCGCGTCGACCTGCAACAGCGGCTCGCCACCGGTCAGGACGACGTAGCGGTCAGCCTCGCCTCCTGTCCATTGCGCGGCGATGGCGCCGGCAAGCTCTTCTGCGGTCGCATAACGGCCGCCCAGCGTCCCGTCGGTGCCGACGAAATCGGTGTCGCAGAACTTGCAGACCGCGCCGGCGCGGTCCTGCTCGCGGCCGCTCCAGAGGTTGCAGCCGGCGAAGCGGCAGAACACGGAGGCTCGGCCCGCATGGGCGCCTTCGCCCTGCAGGGTGAGAAAGATCTCCTTGACCGCGTAGCTCACCAAAAAGTCCCTTAAGTTGCCGAACCGGCAATTTCTGAACCGGCGTTTCCTGAACCGGTTTGCCGCAGCGCCTCGCCGACGGCCATGGCCGCCGTGACGGCCACATTGAGCGAACGCATGGTCGGCCGGATCGGAATCGCCAGTCGCGCATCCGCGGCGGCCACCACCGCGTCGGTCACCCCTGCCGTCTCGCGCCCGAACAGCAGGACATCGGAGGCCGTATAGGCGAAATCAAGATAGGATTTCGCCGCCCTGGTCGTGAACAGCACCAGCCGGCATCCGGCCTCGGCCCGCCATTCCTCGAATTTCGACCATGAGTCGTGACGCTTCAACCGCACATGGTCGAGATAGTCCATACCCGCCCGGCGGAAATTCCGGTCCGAGGTGTCGAATCCTGCCGGTTCGATGATATGGGCTGACACGTCCAGGCAGGCGCAGAGGCGCAGAATCGTCCCTGTATTCTGGGGAATGTCGGGCTGGAACAGCGCGATCTGCATGGTGCGGGCGGCCTGTGAAATCCGGATGAAATTGTCTCAATAAGACATCGCTCGGCGCGGATTTCGTGCATTGCACGTGTGCGAGCCGATAGCGGGCTTGCGCTCGTCCGGCAAGGGTGCCAATAGAACGATTCTGGACTGCTGTTCCGCCATTTGGGGTGGGGAATAGCGGTTTTCTGCCGCCGCGGGGGCCGCGGGCGCCGGCAGCCTTTCTTGGGGCGCGTCCTGCGTCTCCGAGGCGGTTCCACCGGCTGCAGAAAAGAAAGGGCTAGGAATCGTGACGACAGCGTCTTCGGCGGACCATCCGACACGCCGTGATTTTCTCTTTGTTGCAACCGGAGCTGCCGCCGCGGTCGGCGCAGCCGCCACCGTCTGGCCGCTGGTTGCCCAGATGAACCCGGATGCCGCGACGATCGCGGCCGGCGCGCCGATCGAGGTCGATCTGACGCCGATCGCCGAGGGCCAGGACATCAAGGTCTTCTGGCGCGGCAAGCCGATCTACATCAGCCATCGCACCAAGAAGCAGATCCAGGAGGCCCAGAGCGTGGCGCTGTCGAGCCTGCCCGATCCGCAGCCCGACTCGGCCCGCGTCAAGGCCGGCCACGACCAGTGGCTGGTCGTGATCGGCATCTGCACCCATCTCGGCTGCATCCCGATCGCGCATGAAGGCAATTACGACGGCTTCTTCTGCCCCTGCCACGGCTCGCAGTACGACTCCTCCGGTCGTATCCGCCAGGGGCCGGCGCCCGCCAACCTGGCGGTGCCGCCCTACGCCTTCCTTTCCGACACCAAAATCCAGATCGGCTAAGTCCCGGCCCCTCCGGGATTTCGGCTTCCACTTGGACCCATCGCGTCGTTTTTCTTCTTCAGGATCGCATCAATGAGCGGACCATCTGATTTCCAACCGAGCAACCCCGCCTTGAAGTGGATCGAACGGCGCCTTCCGATCTTCGGCCTGATCCACTCCTCGTTCGTGGCCTATCCGACGCCGCGCAACCTGAACTACTGGTGGACCTTCGGCGCCATCCTGTCGATGATGCTGGCGCTGCAGATCCTGACCGGCGTGATCCTGGCGATGCACTACACGCCGCACGCCGACCTCGCCTTCAAGTCGGTCGAGCTGATCGTCCGCGACGTCAATTACGGCTGGCTGCTGCGCAACATGCATGCCTGCGGCGCGTCGATGTTCTTCTTCGCCGTCTACATCCATATGTTCCGCGGCCTTTATTACGGGTCGTACAAGGAGCCGCGCGAGGTGCTGTGGATCCTCGGCGTCATCATCTACCTCCTGATGATGGCGACGGGCTTCATGGGCTACGTGCTGCCATGGGGCCAGATGAGCTTCTGGGGCGCCACCGTCATCACCAATCTGTTCTCGGCCGTGCCCTATTTCGGCGAGAGCATCGTGACCCTGCTGTGGGGCGGCTATTCGGTCGGCAACCCGACGCTGAACCGCTTCTTCTCGCTGCACTACCTGCTGCCGTTCGTGATCGCCGGCGTGGTCGTGCTGCACGTCTGGGCGCTGCACGTCGCGGGTCAGAACAACCCGGCCGGCGTCGAGGCCAAGACCGAGAAAGACACCGTTGCGTTCACGCCGTATGCGACGATCAAGGACATGTTCGGCGTGTCCTGCTTCCTGATCTTCTTCGCCTGGTTCATCTTCTACATGCCGAACTATCTCGGCGACGCCGACAACTACATCCCGGCGAACCCGGGCGTGACGCCGGCGCACATCGTGCCTGAATGGTACTACCTGCCGTTCTACGCGATCCTGCGTTCGATCCCGAACAAGCTCGCCGGCGTCGTGGCGATGTTCTCGGCCATCATCATCCTGTGCTTCCTGCCGTGGCTCGACAGCGCACGGACCCGTTCGTCGAAGTATCGTCCGCTGGCCAAGCAGTTCTTCTGGATCTTCGTGGTGGTCTGCATCCTGCTCGGCTACCTCGGCTCGCAGCCGCCGGAAGGCATCTATGTGATCGCCGGCCGCATCCTGACGGTCTGCTACTTCGCCTACTTCCTGATCGTGCTGCCGCTGCTTGCCCGCATCGAGACCCCGCGTCCGGTGCCGAACTCGATCGCCGACGACGTGCTGGCGAAGAGCAAGGGCAGGGCCGCGACCGCGGCCTCTGTGATGCTCGCGATGGTGGTGGCCGGCAGCCTGCTCGTCGGCGGCACCCAGAACGCCAAGGCCGAGGAGGGTGGCAACGCGCCGCCGGCCCAGAAGTGGTCGTTCTCCGGTCCCTTCGGCACCTATGACCGTGGTTCGCTGCAGCGCGGCCTGAAGGTCTACAAGGAAGTCTGTGCCGCCTGTCACGGCCTGTCCTATGTCGCGTTCCGCAACCTCGCCGATCCCGGCGGCCCCGGCTATTCGCCGGCGCAGGCGGCGGCGTTCGCGTCCGAGTACAAGATCAAGGACGGCCCGAACGACCAGGGCGAGATGTTCGAGCGTCCGGGCCGCCCGGCGGATTACTTCCCGTCGCCGTTCCCGAACGAGCAGGCCGCGCGCGCGGCCAATGGCGGCGCGGCGCCGCCCGACCTCTCGCTGATCACCAAGGCGCGGTCCTACAAGCGCGGTTTCCCGCAGTTCGCGATCGACTTCTTCACCCAGTACCAGGAGCAGGGACCCGACTACGTCGACGCCATCCTGCAGGGCTTCGAGGACAAGGCTCCGGCGGGCGTCACGATCCCGGAGGGCTCGTACTACAACAAGTACTTCCCCGGCCACGCCATCAAGATGCCGAAGCCGCTGTCCGATGGTCAGGTGACCTTCGACGACGGTTCGCCGGCGACGGTCAAGCAGTACGCGCATGACGTCACCACGTTCCTGATGTGGGCCGCCGAGCCGCACATGGAGGAGCGCAAGCGGATCGGCATGCAGGTGTTCTTCTTCCTGGTTGTCTTTGCCTTCCTGATGTACTTCACCAAGCGCAAGGTCTGGGCCAACGCCCACTGATCTCGGGTACGGTATAGCGAATTTGAAAAAGCCCCTTCGGGGGCTTTTTTGTTTGCAATCTCTCCGTCATTCCGGGGCGACGCGGTAGCATCGAACCCGGAATGACAGTGTCGTCAATTGCGTCGGCCGCCGAGTGCGGACAAGATGCCGGCCAATCAGCCGGCAAACATTGCGGAGGAACTCATGGGTACCAGCATCAGCTTCAAGCGTCCGGACGGCAAGGAAGCGTCGGGCTATCTCGCCAATGCAGCGCGCGGCAACGCGCCCGGCGTCGTCGTGATCCAGGAATGGTGGGGCCTGTCGGACCAGATCAAGGGCTTGTGCGACCGCTTCGCGGTGGCCGGCTTCGATGCGCTGGCGCCCGATCTCTACAAGGGCAAGGTGGTGCCTTATCATGACACCGATGCCGCGGGCAAAGAGATGAACTCGCTCGATTTCATGGACGCTACAACGCAGACGGTGCGCGGCGCCGCGCAGTATCTCGCCAAGAACGGCGCCAAGGTCGGCCTGACCGGCTTCTGCCTCGGCGGCGCGGTGACCATCATCGGCTCGGTGCATGTGCCGGAATTGACCGCGGGCGTCGTGTTCTACGGCATCCCGCCGGAGCAGGCCGCCAAGCCCGCCGACGTCAGGATCCCGCTGCAGGCGCATTTCGCCAACAAGGACGACTGGTGCACGCCCGAGCTCGTCAGCAATTTCGAGAAGGCGATGAAGGCCGCCGGCAAGTCGCTCGAGCTGTTCCGCTATGACGCCGAGCACGCCTTCGTCAACGAGCAGCGCCAGTCGGTGCACGACCGCGAGGCCGCCGAACTCGCCTGGGGCCGCGCCACGGACTTCTTCAAGAAGCATCTGGGGTAGAGGCATCCTCAAGCGAGATGTGGTCCCTGCGAAAGCAGGGACCCATACGCTGCGGCCGCGGCAATCGGCACAGTGGCAGTCATATCGTCAAATAAACTACGCCCTGTGGCTATGGGTCCCTGCTTTCGCAGGGACGACGGCGAGACTTAACTTTCCTTCACCCCGTCCCACCACGGGCAGGTCCCCGACATCAGCTTGAAATTGCCTTCCATCACCTGCACCGGTGCGCGCTTGCCCTCGGCGGCGGCGCGCATCCGCATCTCGCGCGCGACGGCGCGGTCCTCCGGCGACAGCCAGACCCGCTCGTGGCCCCACAGGCTCGGGCCGTCATGCATCTCGAACGGCGTCCAGTTCACCGGATCGATCTCGCGGCCGCCCCAGCCGCACTCGACCATGAAGGTGGACGGCGACCTGGCGTAAAACGATGTCATCAGGTCGTTGGTGTGGCGGCCGAGCGTGACGTTGACGCGGTCTTCCTGCTGCGCGACGTCATAGGCTTGGCCGACATCGTCGAGCGAGAACAGTTCTACCATCAGATGGTGCATGCCGTTCGTGCCGGTCTCGATCAGCGCCAGCGAGTGGTGGCGGGCATTGACGTGGAAGAAATAGGCGCGGAACGGCTTTTCGATGTAGTCGCTTAAGCCGAAGCCGAGCACGTCGACATAGAAGCTCATCACCGGGGCGATGTGCTCGACCGTCAGCACGGCGTGGCCGAGGCCGAGCGGCCCGGTGCGGAAGCCGGAGATCGAGCGCCCCGGCCTGAACGGCGTGTCGTCGATCTCGGCGCCATGAAACGCCTCGAGGCGGTTGCCGGCGGGGTCGCGAAACGAGATCAGGCCACGCACCCGCCTGCTATCTGCGAGCGCCTGCGGCTCCGCGGTCACCGCGACGCCGGCGCGCTCCAGCCGTGCCGCCAGCGCGTCGAGGGCCGCACGGTCGGCCACCTCCCAGCCGAAGAACCTTGTGCCTTCGCCCTGGGCGCGGTCGATCACGATGCGCTGCTTGCGGTCGTCCATCCGGAACGCGAGCAGCGAATTGCCGCGCTCGACTGCCTGCAGCCCGACGAGGCCAGTGCCGAACTGCCGCCAGTCGTCGAGCGCGTCGGAGCCGAAGCCAGCATATCCGAGACCCAAAATCGCCATCTGCGCCTCCGCCATCTGTCTGTTTTTTGGGCGGCCAGCCGGCCGCCATTTCAGCAAATCCTACGCGGATTCCCGCCCCTTCAAACCCCGAAAATGCCGCCGAAAGGGCGTCCCGCCCTGGGGCAGGGCTGTCAGGCCATCCCTTGACACGGCCCGCGCCGGGTGGTGAGTAACGGGCCATGAGCACCGTTGCCAGCCCATCCCGTCGTTGGTGGCCCACCTTCTCATAGGTGGCCGGTGCGTTTTCTTTTTTCACAAACGTCGAAGGTCGCCATCGCAGTGCGACCGATGGTTAGTTTATTTGCCCTTCGTTTGTCCTGTGTGGCGCTCTCTCGGCAAGTCTCGTAAGAGGATCACATGAACAGGACAGTCTTCTCCCTGCCGGCCAAGAGCGAATATCTGACCAATGGCGGCCTTGCGGTCGCGCGCGTGGTCGAGCAGTTCACCGGCGGCGCCAACCGCCTCGACGATTTGATCGCGCTGCTGGACCGCCGCCGCGGCGTGGTGCTGTCCTCGGGCACGACGGTACCGGGCCGCTACGAGAGCTTTGACCTCGGCTTCGCCGATCCGCCGCTGGTGCTGGAGACGTCAGGCACCAACTTCTCGTTGCAGGCGCTGAACCCGCGCGGCGAGGTCCTGATCGCCTTCCTCGGCGACGTGCTGCGCGAGCCCTGCGTCGTGATCTCAGAGCGGAGCGCAACGCGGCTCGCCGGCTATATCATCCGCGGCGCCGCGCCGGTCGAGGAAGACCAGCGCACCCGCCGCGCCAGCGTGATGTCGCTGGTGCGCGACATGGTGGCGGCGTTCACCTCCAACGCCGATCCGCTGCTCGGCCTGTTCGGCGCCTTCGCCTACGACCTCGTGTTCCAGATCGAGGACCTGGTGCAGAAGCGCGCCCGCGAGGCCGACCAGCGCGACATCGTGCTCTACGTGCCGGACCGTCTCTTGGCCTATGACCGCGCCACCGGCCGCGGCGTGGCGCTCACTTACGAATTCTCCTGGAAGGGCAAATCCACCGCCGGCCTGCCGCAGGAGACCGCGCCGAGCCTCTACGCACGGAACGGCCGGCAGGGCTATGCCGATCACGCGCCCGGCGAATATCAGGCGACCGTCGAGGTCGCGCGCGCGGCGTTTGCCCGCGGTGACCTGTTCGAGGCGGTGCCCGGGCAGCTGTTCGCCGAGCCCTGCGAGCGCTCGCCGGCGGAAGTGTTCCAGCGGCTCTGCCGCATCAATCCGTCGCCCTATGGCGCGCTGATGAATCTCGGCGACGGCGAATTCCTGGTCTCCGCGTCGCCCGAGATGTTCGTGCGTTCCGACGGCCGCCGGGTCGAGACCTGCCCGATCTCGGGCACCATCGCGCGCGGCTCGGACTCGATCGGCGATGCCGAGCAGATCCGCAAGCTCCTGAACTCGGAGAAGGACGAGTTCGAGCTCAACATGTGCACCGATGTCGACCGCAACGACAAGGCGCGCGTCTGCGTGCCCGGCACCATCAAGGTGCTGGCGCGGCGTCAGATCGAGACCTACTCAAAGCTGTTCCACACCGTTGATCACGTCGAGGGCATGCTGCGGCCGGGCTTCGATTCGCTCGACGCCTTCCTGACCCATGCCTGGGCCGTGACGGTGACAGGCGCGCCGAAACTGTGGGCGATGCAATTTGTTGAGGATCACGAGCGGTCGCCGCGGCGCTGGTATGCCGGCGCGATCGGCTGCGTCAATTTCGACGGCAGCATCAACACCGGGCTCACCATTCGCACCATCCGCATGAAGGATGGGCTTGCCGAGGTGCGCGTCGGCGCGACCTGCCTGTTCGATTCAGATCCCGCCGCCGAGGATCGCGAGTGCCAGGTCAAGGCCGCGGCGCTGTTCCAGGCGCTGCGCGGCGATCCGCCGAAGCCGCTGTCGGATTTCGCGCCCGACGCCACCGGCTCCGGCAAGAACGTGCTCTTGATCGATCACGACGACAGCTTCGTGCACATGCTGGCCGATTACTTCCGCCAGGTCGGTGCCAACGTCACCGTGGTCAGGCACGTCCATGCCCAGGACATGCTCAAGAAGAAGGGCTGGGACCTCCTGGTGCTGTCGCCCGGGCCGGGTCGCCCGGAGGATTTCGGCATCGCGAAAACCATCGATACCGCGCTCGAGAAGCAGCTACCGATCTTCGGCGTCTGCCTCGGCGTGCAGGCGATCGGCGAATATTTCGGCGGCCAGCTCGGCCAGCTCGGTCAGCCCGCGCATGGCCGTCCGTCGCGCGTCCAGGTGCGCGGCGGGCGGCTGATGCGGAACCTGCCCAATGAGATCGTGATCGGCCGCTACCACTCGCTCTATGTCGAGCGCGACAGCGTGCCCGAGGTGTTGGCGGTGACCGCGACCACCGAAGACGGCGTCGCGATGGTGATCGAGCACAAGACCCTGCCGGTCGGCGGCGTGCAATTCCATCCGGAATCGCTGATGTCGCTCGGCAACGAGGTCGGCCTGCGCATTGTCGAGAATGCATTCCGGCTCAACCCGCCGGCCAATTGAGGATTGCGAGACCAATGACCTTCGACCACGACATCAAGGCGACCGTTCGCACCATCCCGGACTACCCGAAGAAGGGCATCCTGTTTCGCGACATCACGACGCTGCTCGCGGATGCGAGGGCCTTCCGCCGGGCGGTCGACGAGCTGGTGCATCCCTGGGCGGGCGCGAAGGTCGACAAGGTCGCCGGCATCGAGGCCCGCGGCTTCATCCTCGGCGGCGCGGTCGCGCATCAGCTCTCCGCCGGCTTCGTGCCGATCCGCAAGAAGGGCAAGCTTCCGCACACCACGGTGCGGATCGCCTACTCGCTGGAATACGGCATCGACGAGATGGAGATGCATGCCGACGCCGTGCAGCCCGGCGAGCGCGTGATCCTGGTCGACGATCTGATCGCGACCGGCGGCACTGCGGAGGGCGCGGTGAAGCTGCTGCGCCAGATCGGCGCCAATGTGGTCGCGGCCTGCTTCATCGTCGACCTGCCCGATCTCGGCGGCGCCGCCAAGCTGCGCGCGATGGACGTTCCGGTGCGCACGCTGATGGCGTTCGAGGGGCATTAGCGCAAATCCCTCCACATGGTCGTCCCGGCTCCCGTGCGCAATCGCGCCTAGGCTGGGACGACAGTCATCCTCGCTGCAACAGCACGCTCAATTCAAGATCGCGGAACGTGGTGTAATTCCGCCGGATCCATTGATGCAGCTCAGTCGATGAATCCTTTTCCTGGCGCAGATAGCCGGTGAAGGAGAAGTTCAGCCGGTCGATATAGGTCTTCAGGAACACCGGCAGCGCGCGGAAGCGCAGCACCCGGCTGGCGGTCATGACAGGCGGCAGCTCGCCGCGCACCACGAACTCGTTGTCGATGACGAACAGCGCATTCGGCGGGATCATGCCGTGCAGCGTCTGGTAGCCCCGCACCGAGGCGCGGTCGGTATCGGCGACGTACAGGATGATCGGCGCGACGCGGCGGCGCAGCGCCTCCTTCATCAGCCCGATCTCGTCGCACATTTTGAAGAATTCGTCGAAGGCGTGGTAGCCGAGGTCGATCACCTTGCCGATGCCGTCATTGGCGATGACGCGGTCCATCAGCTGCATCTTGCCGTAGGTGTCGATCACGTCAGCGGTTTCGGTGATCCGCGGCAGGTAGTCGAGCAGCGACGGCTCCTTCAGATTGATGTCGTAGCAGACCACGTCGCCGTTCTTGAGCAGCAGGAATTCGCCGAGCAGCCGCGCGATCAGCGTCTTGCCGACCTGCGGGCGGGGCGAGCAGATGATGTAAACGGGCGTCGATGACATCGCCCGCTATATCAGGCCAAATTTTCGCCTAATCCAGCCCCATCAAGGTCGAAGGTGCGACTATTTTTCGCCTTTGGCCGACTTGGCGCCGACCAGGTCGGTCAGCTTGATCCGGTCGTACTCGCTCCAGACATTGGCGAGCCAGTGACGGACATAGCCGCGCAGCACGAAGGAGTAGTTGGCGGCGTCGTCGTTGATGCCTTTGTTGGCGACGAATTTCAGGAACGGAACCGAGGAGACCTCGACCTGCTCATAGGCCATTTCGTTGAGCTTCGGGATCGTCAGGTCCACGGCGTCCTTGATGCGATGGAAGTAGGAATTGTAGGTCGCCTGGTCCCACTGGAAGAACTGGGTGTCGTTGATGAAGTTCTTCACCAGGAAATACTTCGCGCCGCTCATGAAGTTGGCGGTTTCCGCGATCTCGTCCAGCGAGGCGATCGACGGGCCGAGGATATGGAACACGGCGAAGGTGATCTGGCCGGAGCGCGCCGCGTCGAGGAAGCCGATATCGCGCAGCGAGGCCAGCGCGGGCGACAACAGGCCGGCGCGGACGTCGATCACGGTGACCGAGGGCCCCGAGTTCAGCGTATCGAAGATCTTCATCTGGTCCGCGGTCGTCGTCATGTCGACGATCTCGGTGATGTCAGGATGGAAGCGCTTCAGCGTGCCGCGCGGCGATTCGGTGTCGAACGCCCGGGTCTGCACGTTATTGGCACTGAAATAGTCCAGGAGCGTCCGCGAGACGGTGGTCTTGCCGACCCCGCCCTTGTCGGCGCCCACCACGATCACAACCGGCTTTGCCATGGAAGTCCCTTAAGCGCGCTCCCGACCGCGATGGCGATCGGCAAGTCCCCACACTGCTTTGGGCGCGAACATGGCAGAAACGAGGGAGAATTCAATTCCTTAAGGCGTCCACGATCGGTTTGGTGGGAATTTCCTTAATGGACTGAGTAGGCTAGGGCGCGATTAGCGGTGTCGTCCCCAAGGGCCCTGGAGAGGACCCAATGGTCCCTGCGTGGGGTTGTTGCCCGGCAGCGCTGGCGGATTGTTCGCCGGTGCACGCGGCTTGTCGCCCCACGGCCCATGGGTCGCGGGCGGAGGCTGGTCGCCCGCCGCGGGGGGCTCATCCTGCGGCTCCGTCTCGTCCGGCAGCGCCAGCGGTCCGGGATCGTGGCCGCCGGCGTATTTCACCAGGGCATCGACCCGGGACTTCACCGAGGGATGGGTGGCGAACAGGTCGGCGAACCCCTCGCGCGGATTGTCGACGCAGAGTTCCATCACGGCCGAGGTGGCATCTGGCAGCTCGCCGCGGTTCTCGATCTTGCGCAGCGCCGAGATCATCGCATCGGGGTTCTTGGTGAGCTCGACCGATCCGGCATCGGCGAGGAATTCGCGCGAGCGCGACAGTGCGAGCTTGACCACCTGCGACAGCAGCCAGGCCAGCACGATCAACGCGACCGCGATGATGATCACGATGATCGCGCCGCCGCCCGAGCCCTTGCTGTCGCGGTCCGAGGAGGATGACGACGATCGTGAGGATGACGACCAGCCGCCACCGCCGCCGCTCGAATTCCACGACAGGTTCGTGAACAGGCGGAAGAACAGCTCGCCGAAGAAGCCGACCACGCCGGCGATGATCACGGCGATCACCATCAGCTGCACGTCGCCGTTCTTGATATGGGTGAGCTCGTGGCCGAGCACGGCCTCGATCTCCTGGTCGTTCAGCGCTTGCAACAGACCCGTCGTGACCGTGATGGCGTATTGGCTCCGGTTCAGTCCGGTCGCGAATGCATTCAGCGCCGGGCTGTCCATCACCTTCAGCTTCGGCATCGGGATGCCGCGCGAGATGCAAAGATTTTCCAGCAGATTGTAGAGCCGCGGCTCTTGCTGGCGCGTCACGCTTTCGCCGCCGGTGACGGCGTCGATCATCTTCTGGTGGAAGAAATAGGCGATCACGATCCACGCCGCCGCCGCGATCGTCGCCCACGGCAAGGCCGAGACCAGGTCGCGCAAGGCCCGCGTCAGGTAATAGTCGACCGAACGGCCGCTATCGATCATCACCTCCGCGACCAGCGCGCCGGCATAGACCAGCACGTAGATCAGCAGGAACAGGCCGGCAAGCAGCAGCATCGAACGAAACTTGTTCGATGCGATATGCGTGTAGAGACCATAGGCGGCCATGACGGAGCGGCCTCTCGCCGGCGCGCGTTGCGCCTCAGAACTTCACGCTGGGCGCCGCCTCGACCTCCGTGCGGCTGGCGCCGAGGTCGAAGAAATCCTTGCGGGTGAAGCCGAACATGCCGGCGAACAGCGCGGCCGGCATCTGTTGGATGCCGGTGTTGTATTCCTGGACCGCGTTGTTGAAGAAGCGGCGGCTGGCGGCGATCTTGTTCTCAAGATCGGAAAGCTCGGAGGCGAGTTGCTGGAAATTGGCGTTGGCCTTGAGGTCCGGATAGGCCTCCGACAGCGCGATCAGCCGGCCGAGCGCGCCGGAGAGCTGGTTCTCCGCCGCAGAGACCTGGGCCGGACCCTGCGCCGACATCGCCGAATTGCGCGCCTTGATGACGTCGTCGAGCGTGCCGCGCTCATGGGCAGCATAGCCCTTCACGGTCTCGACCAGGTTCGGAATCAGGTCGTGACGCTGCTTGAGCTGCACGTCGATGTCGGCAAAGGCCTGTCCGACCCGCTGGCTGAGCGCCACGAGGCGGTTGTAGGCGCCGAATGCAAACAGCACGAGAAGCACGATGACGCCGATAACGATCCAGCTGGTCGACATGACGGAGCAGCTCCTGATGGACGAGACGGCGGCACCGTAGCCCAAGATCGGGGCGCATGGCAGCCCGCCGCGGAAAGGTGGGCAAGCGTTAGTCGAGGGTTGGCCGACATCGGTTCAACTTATTCCGTCGTCCCGGCGTTCGCCGGGACGACGGAAGTAAATATCTAGACCGCATCGCCCCAGCGCCAGCGCCGGGCGCTTGCGTATTCGGCCCTGGCGCGACGCGGGATCTTCGCAACCGATACGCCCTCGGGCGTGCACAGTTTCGCTGCGATCTCGACCTTGCCGACGTCCGGCTGCGCCAGCACGCGCGATGGCCTGTTCTCAACGCGCGCGCGGCTCAGCGCGACATAGGCGAAGCGCTCGTCCTCGAAGGGTAGCTCCGCGCCCTTGACCTGCTTGTGCGCGCGCGAGCGCTGCAGGCGCTGCGAGAAGTGGCACCAGTCAGGCGCGACCAGCGGACAGCCGCCGTCATGCGGGCAGGGTGCCACGACATGCGCCCCGGCGGCGATCAGGCGTGCGCGCAATGCGATGATCCGCGCATAGCCGGCGGGCATGCCGGGCTCGACGACCAGCAGCGTGTCGCTGGTTTTCGACCACAGCGCATCGGCCAGCGCCCCGCGCTCCGCGTCGCCGAGTTCGCCGATCATGTAGCTGGCGACGACGAGGTCGGCGGGCTCGGCCTTGTCGAGCAGCGCACGCGCCTGGCCGAGTTCGTAGCTGGTGTCGTGCAGGCGAATGCTGCCGTGAAACAGGTCCTCGGCCAATGACCGCAGCGCGCTGTTGGCATCGAGCAGGCTGAAGGCCCGCAGCGACGTGAACGCCTCCGCGGCGGCCCAGGTCGCGGTGCCCGGACCGGCACCGACATCGAGCAGGCGCGCCGGCGCGAAGTCGGGCCTGATCTCCGTCAGCGCATTGAGGCTCGCCACCACGGCGGCATAGGTCGCCGGCATCCGCGCCAACGCATAGGCCAGCGCATCGGTCTCGGTCCTGATCGTCGAGGAGCCGCCGCCTTCGCGATAGGTCTGCGAGATCACCGCCGCGCGGCCGGCGGCGTCGCTGCGCGACAGGCCTTCGAGCCTGGCGTTGAGGGCCGCGCGCAGTTCGGCGGGAAGGTCGGGTGAGGTCATCGTCTGCCGTCATCCTGAGGTGCGAGCGCTTGCGAGCCTCGAAGGATGACGATCACGAGTCGTGACCCATCCTTCGAGACGCCGCGCGAATGCGCGGCTCCTCCAGCGACAAAGGCGAAGCCTTTGCGCGGGGATGACGCCTGAGTGCGTTACGCCACGTTCTGGTCGAGGATGTCGACCGCGCCCTGCAGGTCGACCGACACCAGCTGCGACACGCCGCGCTCGGCCATGGTGACCCCGAACAGCCGGTTCATCCGTGCCATCGTGATCGGATTGTGCGTGATGATGATGAAGCGCGTCTCGGTCGAGCCGGTCATCTCGTTCAGCAGGGTGCAGAACCGTTCGACGTTGTGGTCGTCGAGCGGCGCGTCGACCTCGTCCAGCACGCAGATCGGCGACGGGTTGGTCAGGAACACCGCGAAGATCAGCGCGAGCGCCGTCAGCGCCTGCTCACCGCCCGAGAGCAGCGAGAGCGTCTGCGGCTTCTTGCCGGGCGGCTTGGCGATGATCTCGAGGCCGGCCTCGAGCGGATCGTCGCTCTCGATCAGATGCAGCGCGGCCTCGCCGCCGCCGAACAGCTCGGTGAACAGCCGCTTGAAGTGGTTGTTGACGGTCTCGAACGAGGTCAACAGGCGCTCGCGCGCCTCGCGGTTGAGGCTCTGGATGCCCTGTCGCAGCCGCTTGATCGCTTCAACGAGGTCGTCGCGTTCGGTGGTCAGCGCGGTGTGCTGGGTCTCGACTTCCCTGAGCTCTTCCTCGGCGCGCAAATTGACGGCGCCAAGCCGCTCGCGATCGCGGCGCAGCTTTTCGAGCTCTTCCTCGACCTGCGCCACCGGCGGCAGCTCCTGGCCGGGCTCGATCTCGGCCATGCCGACGACCGCGCTGGGCTCAACCTCGAGCATGTCGTGGATCTCGCGCTCGATATCGGCGAGGCGGCGGCGGGTGCCTTCCATGCGCTCCTCGGCGCGCGCGGTGGCTTCGCGGGACGAGGAGAGCGCTTCGAGCGAGGCCTTGGCGAGGCGATCGGTTTCCGCCATCGCGGCTTCCGCGGTTGCCAGCGCGTCGGCGGCGATGCGGCGATCGCCCTCGGCGTGCTCGATCTCCGTGATCAGCGCGCTGCGCTTCTCGGCGAACACTTCCGGCGCATTGGCGAGTTCCTCGCGCTCGGCCGACACCTCGGCGATGCGTGCCTCGACCGTCTCGACCTGCGAGGCGGCGCTGGTCTTGCGGTTCTGCCATTCATTGCGCTCGGCAACGATCGCCTGCACGCGGCGGTCGGCGAGCTCGGCCTCGCGGGCCAGCGCCTGCGCCTCGGCGCGGACTTGCGCCGCGGCACGGCGCTGATTGTCGATCTCGGCGCGAACCGCGGCGAGCTGGGCCTCGGTCTCGACACCCGGCGGCAGTTCGGCGAGCGCGGCAGCCGCGCTCTCATGCGCGGCTTCGGCCTCGGCGCGGTCGGCGGCGACGCGGCTGTGCGCCTCGGTCAGCGCCGATTTGCGCGCGCCGTGGCGGTTGATCTCGCGCTCGGTCGCGGCATGGCGTTCGCGCGCGGCGTCGGCCTCGCGGCGGGCGGCGCGCACGGCTTCGCGCGAGGCCCCCTCGGCGGCGGACGCCGAGCGCAACTCTTCTTCTGCCGTCTCCAGCGCCTGACGCTTCGCGGCGGCATCGATGCGGGCCTGTTCCAGCTCGTGCTCGATGTCGACCAAGCGGGCGCGCTCGGCGAGGCGGCGGGCGGCGCCGGTCGGGGCATGCGCGTCGGCGACGAAGCCGTCCCAGCGCCAGACGTCGCCTTCGAGCGACACCAGCCGCTGACCGGTCTTCAGCTGCGACACCAGCGCGGCGCCGCGTTCCTTGGCCACCACACCGATCTGGGCCAGGCGGCGTGCCAGTTCCGGCGGCGCCTGGACATGGTCGGCCAGCCGCTCGACGCCATCGGGCAGCGCCGGATCTTCGCCGGCCACGCCGATATTGGTCCAGCGCATCGGCGCGGAGGAATCCACCGGCGCATCGAGGTCGTCGCCGAGCACCGCGCCGATTGCCTTCTCATAGCCCTTGGCGACGGTGATGCCGTCGATGATCGGCGGCCACAGATTCTTGGTCTCGCTGGTGACGAGCTTGGAGATGGTGCGGGCTTCGGTCTCGAGCCGCTGCACGCGTTTCTCGGCTTCGGTGAGCGGATTGCGCGAGGCTTCCAGCGTCTGCCGCGCGGCGGCGTGATGCGCCTCGCTGGTCTGCACGGCGGCCTCGGACTCGGCGAGCGTCTGCTGCGCCATTTCCATGGCGGCGGCGAGCGCGTCGATGTCGCCGAGATTGCCGGTCTCCTGCGCGAGCTTGGTTTCCTCGGCCTGGACGTTGGCGATCTCCTGATCGAGCCGGGCCAACCGGTCGCGATGCGCACGCACGCCGGCCTCGAGCTGATTGCGCTTGGCGGTGAGATCGGCGAGCTGCGTGGTCAGTTCGGAGAACTGACGCTCGGTCGCGGCCAGGATCTCCTCGGCCTCGGCGACGCGCTCATCGACGCCGGAGCGCTTCTCGACGCGCGACTTGATCTCTTCCTTCAGCTCCGCGTCTTCGGTGTCGAGCCGCTGCAGCGCGATGTCGGCATCGGAGGTCTGCTGCTGCTCGCGCGCGATATCCTGGGCGAACTGGGTGAGGCGACGATCGAGCTCGCCGACGCGCTCCTTGGCGCGCTGCTCCTCGCGGTCGAGCATCTCGCGCGCGTTGGTCAGGCGCTGCAAGCCGGCGGCGGCGCGCGCCTCGGCGTCGCGCAGCGCCGGCAATTCGGCGGCGCGGATCGCCTGGATGCGGGCGGATTCGGCCTGCTCGCGGGTGCGCTCGGCCATCTCGCGCACGGAGATATCATGGGTCTGCGCGGCGTCGTTGACGTCGGCATTGGCCTCGATCCAGCGCAGATGGAACAGCATGGCTTCGGACTTGCGCACCTTGGCCGCGACCTCGCGGTAGCGGATCGCCTGGCGCGCCTGCTTCTTCAGGCCTTCCATCTGGCCGGTAAGCTGGCCGATCACGTCCTCGACGCGGGTGAGATTGGTTTCGGCCGCCTTCAGCCGCAGTTCCGCCTCGTGACGGCGGGCATGCAGGCCGGCCACGCCGGCGGCGTCTTCCAGCACGCGGCGGCGCTGCTCGGGCTTGGCCTGGATGATCTCGCCGATCTTGCCCTGGTGGACCAGCGCCGGCGAGCGCGCACCGGTGGCGGCGTCGGCGAACAGGATCTGCACGTCGCGGGCGCGGACATCGCGGCCGTTGATGCGGTAGACCGAGCCGGCCTCGCGCTCGATGCGGCGGGAGATTTCCAATAGCTGGCTGTCGTTCACCGCGGCCGGCGCCGAGCGATCGGAATTGTCGATCGTCATCACGACTTCGGCGTGGTTGCGCGCCGGACGGTTGCCCGAACCGGCGAAGATCACCGCGTCCATGTCAGCGGCACGCAGCGATTTGTGCGAGGTCTCGCCCATCGCCCAGCGCAGCGCTTCGACGAGATTGGATTTGCCGCAGCCGTTCGGTCCGACGACACCGGTCAGGCCCGGCTCGATCATGAAATCGGTGGGTTCAACGAACGACTTGAAACCGTGCAGGCGGAGGCGCGTGAGCTTCATGTACACAAATCTCGTTTGGCCGGGCGCGAATCTCCCTGCCGCGACAATACCATGGAAGGCAATGTCGGTGTGTGGGTGAGTTGCTGCGTGCAGCTCTCATGAGCGGCGACAATGGCGATGCGAGCGCGTGAGAGCAACCGCTTGAGCAAGCTTTTCCCAAGGGATTTGCAAGGGATTTGCAGGGTTTTATGGCCCTTGCATGTCCTCGACGATTCGCATCGTGCGAATCAGGTTTTCAACAACCAAATGATGCGACGGTCGCGTGCCGTGATCGCAAATCATCCACAATTATCGTGCCTCGACTCGAAAGCCAGGCGCGAAGACGCTAGGCTCAAAGGCTCCCGATCAGCTCTTCAGCAGCGGGTCGATGTGCTTGCTGAATTCCTCGAACGAGGTCTCGCCCTTCAGCATCTCGCCATTGACGAAGAAGGTCGGCGTCGAGTTCACCTTCAGCACTTCGTTGGCGTATTTCTGGTCGGCCGCGATCTTGTCGAGCAGCTTCTGATCCTTCAGACAGTCCTCGACCTGCTGCTGGCTGAGGCCGGCCTGCTTGCCGATCCGCGTCAGTGTCTCGGTGGTGTTCTTGACCACCCAGTCGTTCTGCTGGCGGAACAGCAAGTCGATCACGGCGAAGAACTTCGGGGCGTCGTCCTTGGCGATGCAGCGCGCCAGCATCGAGCCGGCGGCGGCCTTGATGTCGAGCGGGAATTCGCGGAACACGTAACGGACCTTGCCGGGGTCGATGTAGGTCGACTTGATCTTCGGGAACACGGTCTCGTTGAAATTGGCGCAATGCGGGCAGGTCATCGAGGCGTATTCGATGATCGTCACCTTGGCATCCTGCGGGCCGAGCCCCATGTCCGGCAGCGACTGCGGCTTGGCGACCTCGGCGGCAGTCTGCGCGAACGCGTCCGTGATCAGGCGCAGCGGCGACAGGCCGGCGAGGGCGGCGAGCCCGGTCAGCGAGAGAGCGGTGGTGAAAGCGCGGCGCGTGATGATCAAGGTCAGCTCCCGGATTGGCGCATTCACGCCACAATGAAGGGGGTTCCGAAAAGAAGCCTTCGCTAGCTTGAAACGGCCATTGTGGCAATGCCGCGGTCTCGCGGCCGGCCTGCCGAAAAGCGTCAATTTCGCTTGATCGAGGCACCCAAACGGGCCAGCGCCGCGCGCAGATCGTCGTCCTCGACGGCGGCAAGGTTGGCCGCCTCTCGGGCCACGGTTTTGGCATCGGGCGGGCGTGGCCGGCTGGGGCGGCTGCGGCGCGACAGCGGCGCCTGCCGGATGGTCAGGCGGCCGACCGCATGCCAGCCGAAGAAGCGGTTCACCCGTTCCAGGATGACGTCGGAGGAGTGCTGGATCTCCAGCGCCATCGGGCCTTCGACCCGCAGCACCAGCGTCGCCGGCTCCTGCGGCTGCCCCTCCACCGGTCGCGGCCACTGCATCTTCAGCGGCTCGCAATAGGCAGCAATCCGCTCGCCCGCGATCTCGGTCCAGCGCGTCACCAATTCGCGCGCGGCAAAGCCCTGCTTGGCATACGCGTCGGTGAAGACGTCGCTGAGCAGGATCGACAGGGGCTTTGCGCTGATCGGACCGGGTTTGGACATCAGGGGGTTATAGGACAGGCGTCGGTCCTGGACAAAGAAAGACGTGGATGCCCGGGTCAAGCCCGGGCATCCCGCGGCGGGATTTGCCTTAAGATACGTCCATGAGTTCTCGTGCAGCCGCCAAAGCCAAACTGACCGAAGACGCCGCCGACCGCCCGGCGCGGCTGCTCGCCTGGTATGACCGGCATCGTCGGGCGCTGCCGTGGCGCGCGGCCGCCGGGGAACACGTCGATCCATACCGTGTGTGGCTGTCGGAGGTCATGCTGCAGCAGACCACGGTCAGGGCGGTCGGACCGTATTTCGAGAAATTCGTGTCGCGCTGGCCCGACGTGACCGCGCTCGGCCGCGCCTCGCTCGACGACGTCCTAAGGATGTGGGCCGGGCTCGGCTATTATTCGCGGGCGCGCAATTTGCACGCCTGCGCGGTCGCGGTGATGGGCGACCACAGCGGGGTGTTTCCGGACACCGAGGACGGCCTGCGCGCGCTGCCCGGCATCGGGCCGTACACCGCGGCCGCGATCGCCGCCATCGCCTTCGACCGCCGCACCATGCCGGTCGACGGCAACATCGAGCGCGTGGTCAGTCGGCTCTACGCCATCGAGGAGGCGCTGCCGCAGGCCAAGCCGCTGATCAAGGAGATGGCGGCGACTTTGCTCGGCCCGTCCCGCGCCGGCGACGAGAACTCTCGCGCCGGCGACAGTGCCCAGGCGCTGATGGATTTGGGCGCCACGATCTGCACGCCGAAGAAGCCGGCCTGCGCATTGTGTCCGCTGAACGACGACTGCGCGGCGCGCACGCGCGGCGACCAGGAAACGTTCCCGCGCAAGGCGCCGAAGAAGAGCGGCACGTTGCGCCGCGGCGCGGCCTTCGTGGTGACACGCGGCGACGAGCTCCTGGTGCGCTCGCGCCCGGAAAAAGGCCTGCTCGGCGGCATGACCGAGGTGCCGGGATCGCAATGGCTTGCCGGGCAGGAGGACGCGGCGGCACTGGCACAGGCGCCGGAACTGAAGGGCGTCACGCGCTGGCACCGCAAGGTCGGCGTCGTTACCCACGTGTTCACGCACTTTCCGCTCGAGCTCGTCGTCTACACCGCCGGCGTTCCGCCGCGGAGCCGCGCGCCGGACGGCATGCGCTGGGTGCCGGTGGCGACGCTGGACGGCGAGGCGTTCCCGAACGTGATGCGCAAGGTCGTCGCGCATGGGCTCGATCTCTGACGATGCGATGAATCACGTCATCGGCTCATTTTCTTGAGCATGATCTTTTCGGAGAACCGGTTTCCACTTTTTTCGGATCATGCTGACACCATGCTGGCAGCAGCGCTCGGCTATCACCTCCGGCACAACGGAGGCCCGCCATGATCGCAACCGCGCTCGACCACATCCCGATGCCGCCCGTCGCAAAATTGCTCGGCTGGCGCCTCGTTGACGCACGTCCGCAGGAGGGCTGGATCAAGATGGCCTTCGACGGCAAGCAGGAGTTCTGCAATCCGGCCGGCTTCGTCCAGGGCGGCATGCTCTCGGCAATGCTCGACGACACGATGGGGCCGGCGGTGTTCGTGATGACCGAGGGCCGGCTCTTCACCACGACCATCACGATGACCGTGAATTTTCTCGCGCCGGCAAAACCCGGGCCGATCACCGGCGAGGCGACGGTGAAGCAACTCGGCAAGACCATCGCCTTTGTCGAGGGAAGGCTGACTTCAGCCGACGGCACGCTGCTCGCGACCGCGAGCAGCAGCATCCGCCTGGTGGAAGCTGCGCGAGCGCTGCGGTAGCGCCGCTTGCGCGCCAGCCCGATCCGTCATCCTGAGGAGCGCGCATCTCGCGCGCGTCTCGAAGGGTCGACGGCCACCGGCCGGGCCGTGCACCCTTCGAGACGCCGCTTCGCGGCTCCTCAGGGTGACGGTGATACATCGTGCGCCGCGCTACAACTTAGCCCGACCGCTGCACGATCGGCGGCTTGGCGTTCAGTCCCTCGACCTGGAAACCGGCGACGCGCTTGTAGTTGGCGGCGATGTCTTCCAGCTCCTGCTGCGACAGCACGTCGGTGACGACCTTGAAGCCATCAGGCGCGCGCTCCTCGACCAGCTGCATCACCTGCTCAGGGCCGTTGCGGCGATTCAGCATCACGAGGTCCGTGGTCGCGGGCCGCCGTTCGGCCTCATAGGCCGCGAGCGCCGCCTGCGTCGGGCCATGCGCCAGAATCTCGCGCGTCAGCACGCGCGCATCCAAAATCGCCTGCGAGGCGCCGTTGGAGCCGATCGGATACATCGGATGCGCGGCGTCGCCCATCAGCGTGACGCGGCCGAACGTCCATCGCGGGATCGGATCGCGATCGACCAGCGGATATTCGTAGGCATGCGGGCAGTTCCGGATCAGGCCGGGGACATCGAGCCAGTCGAAATTCCAGCTCTCGAACCACGGCAGGAATTCGTCGAGCTTGGCGGTCCGGTTGTAGTCCTCGCGGCGCAATTGATAGGTCGGCGGCATGTGGCGCTCGGCGACCCAGTTGATGTCGAACTTGCCGTCGGCGCCGGCCTCCTTCGAGATCGGGTAGCAGACGAATTTCAGGATCTCGTGGCCGGCCATGATCATGGTGCGGCCGGTCAGGAAGGCATCGCCGCGGGTGATGCCGCGCCACAGGATGCGGCCGTTCCAGATTGGCGGCCCCTCCTGCGGATAGAGCTTCTCGCGCACCGCCGAATGGATGCCGTCGGCGGCGATCAGCACCGCGCCGTCATAGCTGCCGGCGGGCTTGCCGGTGGCGCGGTCGATGAAATCGGCGCGGACGGCGTCCGCGGTCTCGGTCCAGCCGGTGAGGTGATGGCTGGTGAGGATGTTCGCAGTTCCCAGCCGTTCGGTCGCGGCATCGAGCAGCAGCTGTTGCAGCCGGCCGCGATGGATCGAGAATTGCGGCCATTTGTAGCCGGCCTCGAGCCCGCGCGGCTCGCTCCAGATCGGCTTGCCGTGCTTGGAGAAATAGGCGAGCTCGCGGGTGCGCACCGCTGAAGCGTCGAGCACATCGTGCAGGCCGAGCTCGATCAGTTCGCGTACCGCATGCGGCAGCACGTTGATGCCGACGCCGAGAGGCCGCAGCTCGGGCACGCTCTCGAAGACGCGGGCCGGCACGCCGATCTGGTGCAGGCTGAGCGCCAGCGTCAGCCCGCCAATTCCGCCACCTGCAATGAGCACAGTCATGAAAAATCCCCTCAATTGGCATGGTCATCGCACGACGGCACCGCCGTGGGCAAGGTCCGCGGCGGGCGAGGGGTGGACGGCCGATGGCACTGCCGTTAACCTCCGCGCCGTCTAAACAAGAACCAGAGCCGGGTTCGCAACGAACCGACAAGGCTCGGAGAGGACAGCAACATGCTCAAGCTCTATTTTGCCCCCGGCACCTGCGCGCTCGCGTCCCACATCGCGCTGGCCGAGGCCGGCGCGCCCTACACGACCGAGAAGATCGATTTCAAGACCAACCAGCAGAACAGCCCGGAATACCTGAAGATCAATCCGAAGGGCCGCGTGCCGACGCTGGTGACCGATCGCGGCGTGCTGACCGAGACGCCGGCTATGCTGGCCTACATCGCGCAGACCTTTCCGCAGGCGAAGCTCGCGCCCGACGACGCCTTCGAATTCGCCAGGCTGCAGGCCTTCAACTCCTATCTGTGCTCGACGGTGCATATCTGCCACGCCCACAAGATGCGCGGCGCGCGCTGGGCGACGCAGGAGACTTCGTTCGCCGACATGAAGGCGATGGTGCCGAAGACCATGGGCGCCTGCTTCAACCTGATCGAGCGCGACATGCTGAAGGGCCCGTGGGTGATGGGCGAGAACTACACCGTCGGCGATGCCTATCTCTACACGCTGACCCTGTGGCTCGACGGCGACGGGGTCGACATCGCAACGCTGCCCAAGGTGAAGGCGCATCGCGCGGCGATGGAGAGCCGCCCAGCGGTGCAGAAGGTGCTGGCCGAGCAGAAGGCGTAACGCCGGCAACAACTCGGCGTCGTCCCGGCGAAAGCCGGGACCCAAAACCCCAAATCTCAATTGTGGCACGACGCTGGGGCTACAGCCCTTCGCTCCCAATTTTCAACTGTGGTTATCGGGTGCCGGCCTTCGCCGGGACGACGGGGAATGACGGGGGATAGAGTGTCGCGTTACGCCTTTCTTCCCTCCAGCTCGCGTCCCGTCTCCAGCATCAGCTTGCGCAGCCACAGCGAGCCCGGATCCATCTGGGCGCGCGTCGGATAGAACATGTGCTGCTCGTCGATCCCTGGATCGAGCGGCGGCGTCACCGTCATCAGCGACAATTGCTTCGACAGTGCCGAGATCAGCCGGCGCGGCACGAAGGCGACGAGGTCGGTGCGCGCGGTGACGTGCAGCGCCTCGATATAGCCCGGCACCACCAGCGCGATCCGCCGCTCGATGCCCTTGGCGCGCAGCCAGGTGTCGATCAGGTCCTCGTTCTGGCCGCGGATGATCACGGCGACATGGCGCGCGGCGAGGAACGCTTCGCGCTTCTTCAGCTTCGTGCCGACGCCGTGGCCGCGCCGCACCGCGAGCGCATCGCTGTCGGTGTAGAGCCGCTGGCGGTGAAAGCCCTTGAAGGAGTCGCCGATCGAGATCACGAGATCGATGGTGCGGGCGAATTCGGGCGTGAAGATCGCAGGTCCCCGCCACGGCACCACGTCGATGGTGACGTTCGGCGCGATCAGCGTCACCTTCTCCATCAGTGGCGGCATCAGGAGCTCGACCGCGAGGTCGGGCATCATCAGGCGAAAGTGCCGGTCGCTGCGCGCGGCGTCGAAATCGTCGGAGACGAACAGCGCGCGCACCTGGTCGAGCGCATTGGCCAGCGGCGAGCGCAGCGCCTGCGCCCGCGGCGTCAGCTCCATCCGCGCGCCGTTGCGCACCAAAAGCGGATCGCCGATCAGGTCGCGCAGCCGCTGCAGCGCGTGGCTGGTCGCCGGCTGCGACAGATTGAGCCGCATCGCGGCGCGGCTGACATTGGCTTCGCGCAGCAGGGCGTCGAGCGCGACCAGCAGATTGAGGTCAACCGAATTCAAATTCATCGGGTGAATATATATCATATCACCTATCGATTGGAAGAATGCGCAGCCAGGCCGCAGGGATTGGGCCAAGGCGTTTTCACGCGAGCCGAAGGCCGCATCGCGCGAGGAGACGCCTGAAATCAGGGTCCATCAATCGCAAGGAGACGCGCCATGAGCGCAGCCGACAACAAGAAACTGGTGCAGGAGATGTTCGTGATCGCGGGCAGTCCCGATCCTGCGGTGCGCGAGAATTCGCTGTTCATGGCAACGCTTGCCGACGACGCGATCTGGACCGTGACCGGGCAATATTCCTGGTCGCGCACCTTCACCGGCAAACAATCGATCATCAACGATCTGCACGGCCATGTCCGCTCGAAGCTGGCCGAGCGCGGCCGAACCGTCGCCCATCGCATCCTCGCCGACGGCGACATCGTCGTGGTCGAAGCCAAGGGCAACAACCTCACCAAGCAAGGCCAGCGCTACGACAACGACTATTGCCTGGTGTTCCGCTTCGACGGCGGCCGGATCAAGGAGGTGCGGGAATATTGCGACTCGGTCCTGACCGAGAAGGCGCTCGGCGCGTTTCCAGTGTAGCGGCGGGCCGCTAACGGGCGGCACAAACGAAGACGGCGCCCGTCCGGGCGCCGTCGTCCTGCCGTCGTGTGGATCGGCTTACGCCACCTTGGACTTGAGGTGGCCGAACATGATGTCGCGGGCTGCGTCGTCCATCTCGGCCTTGAAGGTGTGCTTGTCCTTCAGCGCGATCGCGCGCGCCGCCGCCGGCCGCGCCGAGATCTCGTCGACCAGCCGCTTGACGTTCGGATATTTGGCGTAGCCTTCCTCACCGAGGATGAACGGCGCCATCCGCGCCCAGCCCCAGAACGCCATGTCGACGATCGTGTAGCTGTCGCCGACCATGTAGCGCTGTTTCGCCAGGTGATCATCGAGGATCTTGTAATGGCGGTGCGCCTCGTACTGGTAGCGGTTGTTGGCGTAGTCGAGATCCTTCGGCGCGAAGTGCTTGAAGTGCACGGCCTGGCCGGAATAGGGGCCGAGGCCGGTCGCGATGAACATCAGCCAGGACAGCGTCGCGGCGCGGTTGGCCGGCGTATTGGCAGGCAGGAACTTGCCGTGCTCCTCGGCGAGGTAGAGCAGGATCGCGTTCGAGTCGAACACCAGCACGCCGTCATCGTCGATCGCCGGCACCTTGCCGTTCGGGTTGACCTTCAGGAATTCCGGCGCGAACTGCTCGCCCTTGCGGGTGTCGACCGGGATCGCCTCGAACGGCAGGCCGGACTCTTCCAGGAACAGCGCGACCTTGTTCGGGTTCGGTGCACCGTTGAAATAGAATTTGATCATGAAGGGACTCCCTTGGTTCTTTTAGCCGGCGAGGACGGGACGCGGCGGGGAAGGCCGCAGACGATCCCCTCATGCGCAAATTTCGCTGCGCTGCGCAAGCTACGAGTTTGTGAATCAGGGTCGCGTGGCGCGCTGGTCAGCCGGCCCAGAAAAAGCCCAGGATACCCGCGACGACCAGCGCGATGCCCGCGACGTCCAGCACGGCGGCGGAGCGGGTCGCGGCATGCAGGCGGGACGCCTGCGTCGCGCGTTCTGATTCCCGCGCGTAGCCATGGACGATGATCTCTTCATTGAACTCGCCATGCGCCTCGAGCGCGAGCGTCAGCCCGACGCAGACGAGCAGGATGCCGAAAATGATCAGGCCGAAGAAGCCGAGCAGGCCGATCAACAGCATCGGAAACATGCCGAGCAGGAAGATCGGCAGCAGCGGCACCAGCAGCAAGGTCTCGGATTGTCTTCGCATCGGCGACCAATCGAAGCGGCAAGTGACGGGGCCGAGCGTAGGCCCGCTTCGCCGGAGCATCAAGGCGGCCCGCATTCAAGACGGCGTCATCTTTCCCGACGTGTCATTCTCAGCTGCGCAATTGCGTATCTGAGGGCGCCGCGAAGCGGCGGGCCCGGAATGACGAGGAAGATCAGTCGGCTTGCCTCAGCCCGCCGCCATCTCCGAGCGGATCTCGGCGCGCAGCTCGTCGATCAGCCGCAGGCCGCTCTTGGTCTCGATGTGCCAGTAGGTCCAGCCGTTGCAGGCGCCCGAGCCCTGCGCGACGGCGCCGATGCGGTGGATCGAACCGACCTTGTCGCCGAGCATGATGGCGCCGTCGGCGCGCACCAGGGCGCCGTGGCGTTTCTTGGCGTCGACCAGCCTGGCGCCCGGCACGATCATGCCGCGCTCGATCAATTCGGAGAACGCCACCCGCGGCGCCTCGCGCGCGGTCATGAACGGCGCCAGCGTCGCGTCCGGCAGCGGCTCAATCGCGGCGATGCGCGCCTCGGCGGCGGCCGCATAGGTCCTGTCGCGCTCGAAGCCGATATAGCTGCGGCCGAGGCGCTTGGCGACGGCGCCGGTGGTGCCGGTGCCGTTGAACGGATCGATCACGAGATCGCCGGGCTTCGACGACGACAGCAGCACGCGGGCGAGCAGCTGCTCGGGCTTCTGCGTCGGATGCACCTTCTTGCCGTCGCCGTCCTTGAGGCGCTCCTCGCCGGTGCACAGCGGGATCAGCCAGTCGGAGCGTGCCTGGACGTCCTCATTGGACGCCTTCAGCGCTTCGTAATTGAAGGTGTAGCCCTTGGCCTTCTCGTCGCGCGCGGCCCAGATCATGGTCTCGTGCGCGTTGGTGAAGCGGCGGCCGCGGAAGTTCGGCATCGGATTGGACTTGCGCCACACGATGTCGTTCAGGAGCCAGAAGCCGAGGTCCTGCATGATGGCGCCGACGCGGAAGATATTGTGATAGGAGCCGATCACCCACAGCGTTGCCGACGGCTTCATCACGCGGCGGCAGGCAAGCAGCCAGGCGCGGGTGAAATCGTCATAGGCAGCGAACGACGAGAACTTGTCCCAGTCGTCGTTGACGGCATCGACATGCGACTCATCGGGGCGCTTGAGGTCGCCCTTGAGCTGCAGATTGTAGGGAGGATCCGCGAAGACCAGGTCGACCGAGCCGGCCTGAAGCTTCGACAATTCGGCCACGCAATCGCCAATGACGATGTGGCTCGATGGGGCACTCTCAAATTTAGTGCGGGGCGCCCTTGCAGACGCCCCGCGACGCGACACTACCATGACTCAAGAACTCTGACTCAGGCGACGCTGTCGGCGACGCGGGACTAAACAACCGACTGGCGCCACATTGACCCGGCAAAGTAAAAATCGACTTAATTGGAAATCTTCATGCTAAAGATTGCAGCATCTTTTGCGCGGCATGGCGTGGTGCCGTCGGCGTTGTGCTGCAACATCAGCGCGTTCGGCGAAAAAATTTGCGGATCATCAAACCGGCACGATTCGCGCGGTAGATTCGCCCTCATTCGCAGCCGTTTGCACCGCAAGGATGCGCGCCTTCCGGACTAGGCAATTATTGCCGGGCAGGATATTGATTAACAGAATGGAAATTTTAAGTTGGAGTGTCCCGCGTTGGGTCGCCGACTGGAATGAAGGGAAACCGCCATGCGCTATGATGATTTCCGCCGCAGCGACGACATCGAAGACCGTCGCGATGAAGGCGGGATGGGCGGAGGTGGCGGCGGCGGCTTCGGCATTCCGATGGGTGGTGGCGGGCTCGGCATCGGCACCATCATCGTGCTCGGCCTGCTCGGCTACGCCTTCGGCATCGACCCGCGCATCCTGATCGGCGGCGCCGAGATTCTCACCGGCGGCGGCCAGGCGCCGACCTACCAGACCGACCGGCAGTCGTCGGGCGGGCAGGCCAAGCGCGGCGCGCCGACCGACGAGATGGGCAGCATGATCGCCGGCATCCTCGGCGAGATCGACGATCGCTGGAGCGAGATCTTCCAGGCCGGCGGCCAGACCTACACCGGTCCGAAGATCGTGCTGTTCCGCAACGCCACCAATGGCGGCCGCTGCGGCATGGCGCAGTCGGCGATGGGACCGTTCTACTGCCCGCCGGACAAGACCATCTTCCTCGATACCGGCTTCTTCCGCGAGGTCGAGACGCGCTTCCGCGGCTGCTCGGGCAACGCCTGCAAGTTCACCGCGGCCTATATCATCGCGCATGAAGCCGGCCATCACATCCAGAACCTGCTCGGAATCATTCCGCGCGTGAACCGGCTGCAGCAGCAGGCCGGCAGCAAGGCCGAGGCCAACGCGCTGCAGGTCAAGGTCGAGCTGCAGGCCGATTGCCTTTCCGGCGTCTGGGTCAACCGCGAGGAGAAGAAGCGGCCGGGCTTCCTCGAGGCCGGCGACATCGACGCCGCGCTGACCACCGCGAACGCGATCGGCGACGACACGCTGCAGCGGCAGGCTACGGGCAGGGTGGTGCCCGACTCCTTTACCCACGGCTCCGCCGCGCAGCGCAAGGAGTGGTTCATGAGGGGCTACCAGCAGGGCACAGTGCAGGCCTGCAACACGTTCGGCGGTAGCTTGTAGCGTGTACCGGGAGCGTCATCCCCGGATGAGCGCGACTGCGCTCACTCGGGAGGTGTTCGCCTCTTCGGCGAGCCTCGAAGGATGACGGAGCCCGCGGCCCCCATCCTTCGAGGCGCGCTACGCGCACCTCAGGATGACGGCGGAATGTGCGGAAGGAGCGCACTACCATGTCTTCGATCGACGAATCCAAATCATTCATCCCGCTCAACATCGCGGTGCTGACGATTTCCGACACCCGCTCGCTGGCGGATGACAAGTCGGGCACCACGCTGGCCGACCGACTCACCGCGGCCGGCCACAAGCTCGCTGCACGCGAGATCGTCACCGACGATGTCGAGGCGATCAGGGCCGTGATCCGGCGCTGGATCGCCGATCCCGCCGTCGATGCCGTCATCACCACCGGCGGCACCGGCTTCACCGGCCGCGACGTGACGCCGGAGGCGGTCGAGCCATTGTTCGAGAAGCGGATGGACGGCTTTTCGATCGCCTTCCACATGCTGAGCCACGCCAAGATCGGGGCGTCGACAATCCAGAGCCGCGCCACCGCTGGCGTTGCGGGCGCGACCTTCATCTTCTGCCTGCCCGGTTCGCCCGGCGCCTGCCGCGACGGCTGGGACGGCATTTTGGCCGCGCAGCTCGACTACCGCACGCGGCCCTGCAATTTCGTCGAGATCATGCCGCGGCTCGATGAACATCTGCGCCGCCCGAAGGCGAAGGGCTCGAGCGCGTAGCCACCCTCTATCCCCGTCATTCCGGGGCGTGCGAAGCACGAGTCCGGAATCCATTTTGCCGCAGGTTCTGTGGCCCGATGGATTCCGGGCTCATCGCTACGCGATGCCCTCAGATGCGCAATTGCGCATCGGGGAATGACGAGAGGGGCTGTCCTAAAGCTCCAGCTCCCAGGTCTCGCCGACCAGATCGACGCCAAAGCTGTGGTGCTTCTCTTCCTTGACCCGCTGGAAGCCGGCGCGGGCGTAGATGCCGCGCGCAGCGACCAGGATGCTCTGGGTCCACAGCGTCATCTTCTTGTAGCCCATCTCGCGTGCGGCGCGGATGCACTGCTCCACCAGCGCGCGGCCGACACCGAGCCCGCGCGCCTTGTCCTCCACCGCCAGCAGCCGCAGCTTGGCGACCCCATCGCCGCCGTTGACCAGGAAGACCGAGCCGACCGGCTCGCCGTCGACCTCCGCGATCCAGCAATGCTCGCGGGCGGGATCGAACGATCGCAGAAACTGCGCGCAGATCTCGGCCACCAAGGCCTCGTAGCTGATGTCCCAGCCATACTCCTCCGCGTAGACGCGACCCTGTTGCGAGATCACCCAGCCCATGTCGCCGACGCGATGGCTGCGCAGCAGGAAGCCGACCGGCTTCCTGGCCGCAGGCTCCAGCGATTGCTCGATCGTGCCCATCGCGCGCACCACCGCCGCGCGACGGTCGCCGTCCATCTGCTTCAATAGCGCCCCGACCTCGCTGCGCGAGCGGCGGTCGAGGTCGGCGGCAGCAGTGCAGCCCTTGGCGGTGAGCGCCACCTCGTTGACGCGCTTGTCGGCTTTCGACGGCTTGCGCGTCACAATCTGGCGCTTTTGCAGCGCCTGTAGCGTGCGGCTGACGAAGCCGGCATCGAGATCGAGATCGCGCACCAAGTCGGTCGCGGTGCAATTTTCGCGATGCGCGAGCTCGTAGATGATCCGCGCTTCCTGCAGCGTGAATGTCGAATGCAACAGCTTCGGCTCGATGATGCCGAGCTTGCGGGTATAGAACCGGCTGAAGCCGCGGACCGCGGCGACCTGGCTCTCGAGGGCGGTATCATGGGAATTTGATTTCATCAAAGATATTATTTGACGGAATCAAATAATCCGCAAGCGCTTTCTGGTGCGCCTTCTTCACGCGAACAGTGCCGCTTCGCTTGACGCCTTATGCCACCATGATCCGGCTGCGCAGCATGGTGCGCGAGGAGCGGCCGAGCCGGCGCAGCAGGCGCGCCTCGGAGCGGCGGGCATCGGGCCGATAGCCGCCGATCCGCTCGTAATGCTCGCGGGCGATCAAAAGGCCCTGTTCGGCCGAGGGCCCGGTGATCATCCGGGCGACGAATTTGAGGCCGTCGCGCAGGCCCGGGTCGGTGTAGGGCGCGCGGGCGTAGCGGAAGATGCCGGCGCGGTCCTTGCCGCTTGCCGCCACCATCTGGATGAACTGGGTGGTTTCCTCGATCCAGCCGGCATCGAGCACCGCGCCCGGATGCAGGAACATCAGCCAGGGCGACCGCGCCTGCCGCGCGCCTGCCGCAAGCGCCGCGGCGCGCGTGCCCTCGAAACGCAGGAAGCGGCAACCGGCGACGTCGGCGACGCGCTCCATCACATCGCTGTTGCTGCGATCGACCAGCAGCACTTCGCGGATGACACCCGCGGCCGCGCCCGGCACCAGCGCCGCCAGGGTTGCGACCGCGGTGCGCTCGACGCCGTCGGTTGGAATGATCACGCTCAGCATGATTTTGAGGCTTCGATGGCTCAAACGATGGAGAAACTCCGGCCGTGTTATCACCTTGTCATATTCAAAGCAGCCTGTTCGCCTGCAGAATTTTGAAGCAAGGTTCTGTGGAATTTCTCCGTTCATGTTCTTGATTTGTTCTCGGGCTGTGTTAGCTTCAAAGCATGAGCCGAGCATCCTCTCATGCCCTCAAGCACCCGCCGGTAACGGCGCCCTCCGATAACCCGGCGGGTGCACCTTCACATATTCCGGCCCCTTTTCCCGAGCTTGCGGTCGCGATCGAGCGCGAGCGGCGGCGCGGCCGCGGCGCGCAGTCCAACGCCAGCGGCCGCTACGAGGCGGAGGCCCGCGTCGCCTTCGATGACGGCTGGCAAAGCCTCGAAGATTTGCCGCCGTTCACGACCAGCGTGGCGCTCGACACCTCGCGCAAGGTGATCACCCGAAACGACTCGCCCGATATCGGCTTCGACCGCTCGATCAATCCCTATCGTGGCTGCGAGCATGGCTGCGTCTATTGCTTCGCGCGGCCGACCCACGCCTATCTCGGCCTGTCGCCGGGGCTGGACTTCGAATCGAAGCTGTTCGCCAAGCCGGACGCACCCGCGCTGCTCGAGAAGGAACTGGCGGCGCCGGACTATGAGGCGCGGATGATCGCGATCGGCACCAACACCGATCCTTATCAGCCGATCGAACGCGACCGGAAGATCATGCGCGGCATCCTCGAGGTGCTCGAGCGCGCCGGCCATCCGGTCGGCATCGTCACCAAATCGGCGCTGGTCGTGCGCGATATCGACATCCTGGCGCGGATGGCCAAGCGCAATCTCGCCAAGGTCGCGCTCTCGGTGACGACGCTCGACCCGAAACTCGCCCGCACCATGGAGCCGCGGGCCTCGACCCCGCCGAAGCGGCTCGAGGCGATCAAGCGGCTCGCGGATGCCGGCATCCCGACCACGGTGATGGTCGCGCCCGTGATCCCGGCGCTGAACGACTCTGAGATCGAGCGTATCCTCGATGCCGCCGCACATGCCGGCGCCAGGGAGGCGAGCTACGTGCTGCTGCGCCTGCCGCTCGAGGTGCGCGATCTGTTCCGCGAATGGCTGATGGCGAACTATCCCGACCGCTACCGTCACGTCTTCACGCTGATCCGCGACATGCGCGGCGGCCGCGACTACGACTCGCAATGGGGCACCAGGATGAAGGGCACCGGCCCGATGGCCTGGATGATCGGCCGACGCTTCGAGATCGCCTGCGAAAAGCTCGGCCTCAACAAGCGGCGGACCAAGCTGACCACCGATCACTTCGCCAAGCCGAAGCGCAACGGACAGCAACTCAGTCTATTCTAGGTGAGGGCGCGTAGCCCGGATGGAGCGCAGCGAAATCCGGGGCTCGTCGACCCCTGGCCAAAGACTTCCCGGATTGCACTTCGCCTCATCCGGGCTACGAAGACGTCAAACAGCGAGTGCAACAATGAGTAACACCCCGACCGCGCGCTTCACCGTCCTCACGCTCGGCGTCAGCGACATGCGCGCCAGCATCGGCTTTTATGAATCGCTCGGCTTCACCAGGAAGATGCGCGCGACCGGCGAGGAGGTCGCCTTCTTCGAGACCGGCGGCACCGTGCTCGGCCTGTTCCCGTGGCATCTGCTCGCTGCCGATGCCGGGCTGCCGGATCAGCCACGGCCGTCAGCGTTCCGCGGCGTCGCGATCGCCTGGAACTGCAACGACGACGCCGAGGTCGATCGTGTGATGGCGTTTGCGCTGTCGAAAGGCGCCAGGCTGCTGAAACCGGCGCAGCCGACCAGCTATGGCGGCTATTGCGGTTATTTCGGCGATCCCGACGGCCACGCCTGGGAGGTGGTGCGCGCGCCGGGCTTTGAGGTTCGCGACGACCGCCGGGTGTCAATTCCCGATTAGAGCGCCGATCCCCATTAGAGCGGCGAATTGAATAACGGGGAAGGGCCAGGTTCCAGGTTGCGCCACGGGCCGGGCTTGATCACGATCCCCGCATGATTCGGGACAAGTCCAGCGGCACGCCAAAGACCGCGTCGAAGAAGAAAGCGGCCGGGCCGGCTAGGCCGGACAAGCGCGTCATCGTGGTGACGCGGCCGAGCTTTCGGCGCGAGCGCGCGCTGATCAAGCGCGGCGTCTGGCCGGTCGCCGGCTGCGACGAGGCCGGGCGCGGGCCGCTGGCGGGTCCCGTGGTCGCCGCCGCCGTGGTGCTGGACCCAAATCGGATTCCCAAGGGGCTCGATGATTCGAAGCGGCTGACCGTCGAGCGCCGCGAGGAACTGTTCGAGGAGATCTGCGCCACATCGGCGTTCTCGGTCGCGGTGGCGTCACGGGCGCGGATCGACCGCGACAACATCCTGCGCGCCTCGTTGTGGGCGCTCGCGCGCGCCGTGCATGCGCTGCCGGAGATGCCGAAGCACGTCTTCGTCGACGGCCGCGACAAGCTCGCCACGCCCTGCGACTGCGACGCCGTGATCGGCGGCGACGGCATCGTGGCCTCGATCGCGGCGGCCTCGATCGTTGCCAAGGTGACGCGCGATCGCCTGATGTGCGCGCTGGCGCTGGATTGTCCCGGCTACGGTTTCGAGCAGCACAAGGGCTATGCGGTCCCCGAGCATCTCGAGGCGCTCGACCGGCTCGGCCCCAGCAGCCATCACCGCAGCTTCTTCGCGCCCGTCGTCGCCGCGCGGCTGAAGCATTTCCCCGTCGCGGCGGAGCCGGATCTGTTCACGGTCGACGCGGAAAGCGAAGCCGCGGCATCCGAAGCGGCGTAAAGCGCACCGTCTCCAACCACGCGACGCTGTCATCGCCCGCGAAAGCGGGCGATCCAGTATTCCAGAGGCAGTCGTTTTTGATCGAGAGGCCGCGGCGTACTGGATCACGCGCTTTCGCGGGCGATGACAGCGGAAGCGGGGGATGACAGCGGAGACTGACTTTACAGTGCAGTCTGGCGCGACACCGTTGCCTCCACCGCCGCCGCCGTTTATCAAAAACCCTCGGGATCAGATGGCGCCGCTTGATAGGGGTGGCTGGGGCATTTCAGGCGTTTCATGCGGTTTACCTCCCTGGTTGTCGAATTGATCCGCGCCCGGCCGCGCCTCGTGGTCTGGATCGTGGTGCTGGCGCAGGCCGCGATCTGGCTGTTCCTGCCGGCCATCTTCTACGGCAGCCCGCCCGGCAACCTCGCCGCCATCCTCGCCTTCGGCCGCGAATACCAGGTCGGCACCGACATGGGGCCGCCGCTCGCGTTCTGGCTCGCCGACATCGCCTTCCGCGCCGTCGGCAATCACGTGTTCGGCGTCTATCTCCTGGCGCAGGTCTGCGAAATCGTCACCTTCATCGCCTTCTACGCCCTGGCGCGCGCCATCGTCGGCGGCCCGCAGGGCGTGCTGGCGGTGCTGCTGTCGATGACGGTGGTGGTGTTCTCCTCGCCGAGCGTCGAGTTCGGCCCGCTGATCCTGGCGCGCCCGCTCTGGGCGCTGCTGCTGCTGCATTCCTGGCAACTGATCGGGCAGAACCGGCGCAGCGCCTGGTTCGCCTGGTCGATCGATTGCGGCCTCCTGCTGCTGACGACGCCGGCGGCGATCGGCATGATCCTGCTCGTGACAGGCTTTGCGCTCGCAACCGAGCGCGGCCGGCGCATGCTCAAATCGGTCGATCCGATCTACGCGCTGCTGGTCATCATCGTGCTGGCGCTGCCCTACCTGATCTGGCTGGTCCGTGCCGACGTGCTGGCGCTGCCGGCCTTGCCGGCACTGGCCGATCTCAAGGCGCGCGCCCTGCGCTGGGGCGTGGTGCTCGGCGGGCTGATCGTGGCGACCGCCGCGATCGCGCTGCTGGCGATCCTCAATTCGCGCTGGTTCGCCGGCAAGACCGAGGATGCCCCGATCATCTACCGTCCGCCGGTCAGTCCGCTGGCGCGGCAATTCGTGTATTTCTTCGCGTTCGCGCCGGCAATCGCGAGCAGCTTCGTCTCCGGGCTGTTCAATCTCGATCGCGCCTTCGGCGGCGCCGGCGTGGCGCTGTTGATGTCCGGGCTCGCCGTCGTCGTTGCGACCGGCGATCTGATCCCGCTCAGGCGGCAGCGGCTGCTGCGTTCGGTCTGGGCCCTGGCGGTCGCAGCGCCCGCCGCGCTGGCGCTGGCGGCGGCCCTGTTCCTGCCCTGGACCAGCACCACGGAGGCGTCCACCTCGCTGCCGGCAGCCGCGATGGGCCGCTTCTTCGATGACAGCTATGAGCGCCGCACCAACCAGCGCCTGCGCGCGGTGGCCGGCGATCCCGAACTTGCCAGCCTGATTGCGATGAACCGCCGCCGCCCGCATCTTTTGCTCGACGCCACGCCGCAGCGGACGCCGTGGCTGTCGGTCGCAAAATTCAACGAGACCGGCGGCGTCGTGGTGTGGCGCGCACAGGACACCGCCGGCACGCCGCCGCCTGACATCGCGCAGCGCTTCCCCGGCCTCGTGCCCGAAGTGCCGCGTTCGTTCGACCGGCTGGTCAACGGACGGCAGCCGGTGCTGCGGATCGGCTGGGCGATCGTGCGACCGAAGGGGACGTGATTTGATGTGGAGCCGTAGCCCGGATGAAGCGCAGCGAAATCCGGGGCCGCTCTTTCACTTGATCCACCCGGATTGCGCGGAGCCTGTCATCGGGCGCGCGTCCGCGCGACCCGTTGGCTCCATCCGGGCTACGAAGTTATCGCCGCTTGCAGCACCTTCGCGATCGCGCGCAGATCCTGCCACGACAGCCGCTTGTACGACGGCGAGCGCAGCAGATAGGCCGGATGGAAGGTGGCGACGGCGCGGATCGTGCGGGTCCCGGTGTCGTAGTCGATCCATTTGCCGCGCGTGCGCATGATGCCCTCGCGCGTGCCGAGCAGCGCCTGGGTCGAGGGATTGCCGAGCGTCACCAGCACGTCGGGATTCACCAGTTCGATATGGCGCTGGATGAAGGGCAGGCACACCTGCGTCTCCTGCGGCGTCGGCGTGCGGTTGCCGGGCGGCCGCCACGGGATCACGTTGGCGATATAGGCTTTGCTGCGGTCGAGCCCGATCGCGGCGATCATGCGGTCGAGCAGCTTGCCGGAGCGGCCGACGAACGGCAGGCCCTCGATGTCCTCGTCGCGGCCCGGCGCCTCGCCGACGAACATCACGCGCGCCTGCGGGTTGCCGTCGGCGAACACCAGCCTGGTTGCGGTGTGCTTCAACGCGCAGCCGTCGAAATTCTCCATCAGCGCGCGCAGGGCTTCAAGCGTCGGCGCAGTCCGCGCAGCCTCGCGCGCGGAAGCGATCGCGGCATCCGGCGCCACGGTGATTTCGCTGCGCGGAACTGACGGCATCGGCGGCGGACGCAGCGGATTGAGCGCAGCTGATGGGCGCGGTGCGGCAGGGGCGGGAACTGGCTCCGGCTCCTCGAGCCGGTTGATCGGCGCATCGCCAAGCGCGCAGTCGACCCCGGCCTCGAGGTAAAAGGCCAGCAATTGCTGCAGTGTAGGGGTGGGCTCGGGCGGCAGGGCCATCATGGCTGCAATCTAGAGCATGATCCGGAAAAGTGGAGGCCGGTTTTCGGAAAAGATTATTCTCTGCGGTATCCGGGCCGTGCAAATCCATGGAAGCGCAATTCCATGGTTGTCCTTCCGCCAAAAATCGGAAACAACGACTTCTGAAAAGCTTAGAAGCGTTCTCAATGGGCTGAGACCAAAGATCATGAGTGCTGAAGACCTTCCTCCGCGCGAGTCTATGGAATTCGACGTCGTCATCGTCGGCGCCGGCCCATCGGGCCTGTCGGCTGCGATCCGGCTGAAGCAGCTCAATCCGGAGCTCTCGATCGTCGTGGTGGAGAAGGGCTCCGAAGTCGGCGCGCACATCCTGTCGGGTGCGGTGATCGATCCGGCCGGCCTCGACAAGCTGGTGCCCGACTGGCGCGACGATGCCGACTGTCCGCTGAAGACGCAGGTCAAGCAGGACCGTTTCTACTGGACGACGTCGCAAGGCTGGTTCCGCCTGCCGAACTTCATCATGCCGCCGCTGATGAACAATCATCACTGCTACATCGGCTCGCTCGGCAATGTCTGCCGCTGGCTGGCACCGAAGGCGGAAGCGCTCGGCGTCGAGATCTATCCGGGCTTCGCCGCTGCCGAAGTGCTCTATGACGACAAGGGCGCGGTGCGCGGCATCGCCACCGGCGACATGGGCATCGCCAGGGACGGCAGCCACAAGGATTCCTACACCCGCGGCATGGAGCTGCTCGGCAAGTACACGCTGTTCGCCGAAGGCGCACGCGGCTCGCTGTCCAAGCAGCTGATCGCGAAGTTCAATCTCGATGCCAACTCCGAGCCGCCGAAGTTCGGCATCGGCCTCAAGGAGGTCTGGCAGGTCGACCCGGCGAAGCACAAGAAGGGTTGGGTTCAGCACACGCTCGGATGGCCGCTGAACGACAAGACCGGCGGCGGCTCGTTCCTCTATCACTACGACGACAACCGCGTCGCGGTCGGCTTCGTGGTGCATCTGAACTACAACGATCCGTATCTGTCGCCGTTCGACGAATTCCAGCGCTTCAAGACCCATCCCGAAGTCCGCGAGCTGTTCGAGGGCGGCAAGCGGCTCGCCTATGGCGCGCGCGCCATCACCGAGGGCGGCTACCAGTCGGTGCCGCGGCTCTCGTTCCCGGGTGGCGCGCTGATCGGCTGCGCTGCGGGCTTCGTCAACGTGCCGCGCATCAAGGGCGTCCACAATGCGATGGGCTCCGGCATGCTCGCCGCCGAGCATGTCGCCGCCGCGCTCGGCGCCGGCCGCGCCAATGACGAGCTCGTCGAGTACGAGAACGCCTGGCGCTCGTCGGCGATCGGCAAGGACCTGTTCAAGGTCCGCAATGCCAAGCCGTTGCTGTCGAAGTTCGGCAACCTGCTCGGAACGGTGCTCTCCGGCTTCGACATGTGGTGCAACACGCTCGGCTTCTCGCTGTTCGGCACCCAGTCGCACGCCAAGCCGGACCGCAAGACGCTCGATCCGTCCAAGCAGCATCAGCCGATCGCCTATCCGAAGCCGGACGGCAAGATCTCGTTCGACAAGCTGTCGTCGGTGTTCCTGTCCAACACCAACCATGAGGAGGACCAGCCGGTCCATCTCAAGGTCGCCGACCTCAATCTGCAGAAGACCTCGGAGCACGACGTGTTCGCCGGTCCCTCCAACCGCTATTGCCCGGCCGGCGTTTATGAATGGGTCGAGGAGTCGTCAGGCCCGCGCTTCCAGATCAACGCCCAGAACTGCGTCCACTGCAAAACCTGCGACGTGAAGGACCCCAACGGCAACATCACCTGGGTTCCGCCGGAGGGCGGCGGCGGTCCGAACTACGAGGCGATGTAAGGCGACGGTGAGCTCGAGGCGGCCGACCACATTTGCGTGAGGTAGATTCCGTCTGCGCCGCAACCTGCGCTGTGCCTCTCCGCTTGTGGGAGAGGCCGGATTGTATCGACAGATGCAATCCGGGTGAGAGGTACCGGTCCATCGAGGGACTTCGATCGACGGATGGACCTGAATTCCTCACCCGGAATTCAAGCTTTCGCTTGAATTCCGGCTTCTCCCACAAGGGGTGAGGTGGAACTGGCCGCGTGGCGAGCCTCCCGGTGCGCTTTTTGCGTCCGCGTGCGAATATGCCTGGGCCTGTCACGATACCGCCATAGTGGAAGCGTCTTGCGGAGGCTGGCTGGATCGGCGGGCCTAAAGGCCTAATCTGCCAATTGATTCGTCATGGATTGCCTTTGGGCGATCCTTGCGGATAAGCGCCAAAAGCGGCATTGTCCCTCGCCGTGATGCCGCCGCTTGGGTTCGCATTTTGAGACTGATCGCAAGATCTTGGCCATAAAATCCATCTTGGCGTAAATCCCTGGAGCAAGGCGACCGTGATGCTGTCCACCCGATTCCACCGCCTGACGATTGCCGTTCTCGCTGCCGCGGCGCTTGCCGTGCCTGCGCAGCTTGCAGCGCAAACGCCGGACCATCCGACCGACAATACCGCGCAATTCCCGTCCAAGAACGACCTGAAGTCGCTGACCACCGCCGGCAGCTATCTCGCCGCCCGCCACGCCAGCGTCGAGCGCGATGCGACCTCGGCCGCGGCGTTCTACCGCTCGGCGCTGCGCACCGACCCGAAGAATTCCGAGCTGCTCGACCGCGCCTTCATCTCCTCGCTCGCCGACGGCGACATCGAGGAGGCGGTCAAGCTTGCCGACCGCATCCTGACCCAGGACAAGGCCAACCGCGTCGCGCGCCTGGTCGTCGGCGTGCGCGATCTCAAGCTGAAGAAATATGCCGCCGCGCAGTCCAACATCAACCAGTCGGTGCGCGGCCCGATCACCGATCTCGTCGCGACGCTGCTGTCGGCCTGGGCCGCCTATGGCGCCGGCGACAGCAAGGCCGCGGTCGCCTCGATCGACAAGCTGACCGGCCCGGAATGGTACCCGATCTTCAAGGACCTGCATGCCGGCATGATCTACGAGCTGTCCGGCAAGGAGAAGGATGCCGGCGCCCGCTTCGAGCGCGTCTACAAGCTCGACGATTCGATGCTGCGCACGGTCGACGAATATGCGCGCTGGACCTCGCGCAACAAGGACGCCGCCGCCGCGACCGCGATGTACGAGGCCTTCGACAAGAAGCTGCCGCGTCACCCGCTGGTGCTGGAAGGCATCAAGGAGACCAAGGCCGGCAAGAAGCTGCCGCCGCTGGTCGAGTCACCGCAGGCCGGCGCGGCCGAGGCGCTCTACGGCATCGGCGCGACGCTGACCCGCCGCGGCGGCGAGGACCTCGCGCTGGTCTATCTGCAGCTCGCGCTCTATCTGCAACCGAACCATCCGCTGGCGCTGCTGTCGCTCGCCGATCTCTATGAATCGGTCAAGAAGCCGCAGATGGCGATCAAGGTCTACGAGCGGATGCCGGCGTCCTCGCCGCTGAAGCGCAACGCGCAGATCCAGCTCGCGACCAATCTCGACGCTGCCGACCGCAGCGACGAGGCGATCAAGATCCTCAAGGAAGTGACCTCGGATCAGCCGAAGGACATCGAGGCGATCCTGGCGCTCGGCAATATCGAGCGCGGCCGCAAGAAGTTCGCCGACTGCGCCACCACCTATTCGCAGGCGATCGACGCGCTGCCGGCCGGCGGCGACAAGAACGCCTGGGTCACCTATTACTATCGCGGAATCTGCGAGGAGCGCTCCAAGCAGTGGAACAAGGCCGAGGCCGACATGCGCAAGGCGCTCGAGCTGCAGCCCGAGCAGCCGCATGTGCTGAACTATCTCGGCTATTCCTGGATCGATCAGGGCATCAACCTCGACGAAGGCATGAAGATGATCAAGCGTGCCGTCGATCAGCGCCCTGACGACGGCTACATCGTGGACTCGCTTGGCTGGGCCTATTACCGGATCGGCAATTACGAGGAGGCGGTGAAGAACCTCGAGCGCGCGATCGATCTGAAGCCGGAAGATCCGACCATCAACGACCATCTCGGCGACGCCTACTGGCGCGTCGGCCGCACCCTGGAAGCCAAGTTCCAGTGGGCGCATGCCCGCGACCTCAAGCCCGAGCCGGAAGAGCTGCCGAAGATCCAGGCCAAGATCGACAACGGCCTGCCGGACGACACCTCCAACGCCGCCGCCGCCGACAAGAAGAAGGACGACGACGGCAAGGGCGGCTAGACCTCACGTCAGCTTGCTGAGCTCCCACCGTTCCCTCTCCCGCTTGCGGGGGAGGGCCAGGGTGGGGATACCTCCGCAAAGAAATTCTCTCCGTGGGTAAAGCCCCCACCCGGATCGCATCGTTCGATGCGATCCGACCTCCCCCGCAAGCGGGAGAGGTGAAGGCAGGCCGATACGGCACCCCAAATCCCGGAATTTCCATGCAAACAAAGGGATAGGATCGTGAGGCGATTTACGCTAATCGCAACACGATGTTTGTTTTTTAGGGGTTTATCGCCGTGCCGGCGCTGATTGAAGAAGGGCGTGCCAAGGTCAACCTGACGCTGAAGGTTGTCGGGCGGCGCGTCGATGGGTTTCATGACCTCGAGAGCGTCGTCGCGTTTGCCGATTGCGCCGACCGCCTGACGCTCGAGCCGGGACCCGAGCTGTCGCTTTCGATGGCGGGGCCGCTGGCCGATGCCTGCGGCGACACATCGGACAATCTGGTGCTCAAGGCGGCGCGGCTGCTCGGCGAGCGGGTCGCGGACCTCGAGGTCGGCCACTTCACGCTGGAGAAGGTGCTGCCCGTTGCGGCCGGCATCGGCGGCGGCTCGGCGGACGCCGCGGCGGCGCTGCGGCTGTTGGCGCGGCTCAACGAGCTCTCGCTCGACGATAGCAGGATCATGGAGGTCGCGCTGCAGACCGGCGCCGACGTGCCGGTATGCGTCGCCTCGCGCGCCTGCGACATGACCGGCGTCGGCGAAGGCTTGCTGCCGCTCGACCTGCCGAAAATGCCGTGCGTGCTGGTCAATCCGCGCGTGCCGGTTGCGACCAGGGACGTCTTCAATGCGCTCGGCCTGCGCAATGGCGAGCTGCTGATCGGCGCCACCGATGTCGTGATGCAGGCGCCGTCATGGCCGGAAGCCGGCCGCGCGATCGACGATTGGATCGCGGCGCTGGAGCGCGGCACCAACGATCTCGAAGGCCCCGCGGCGCGCATCGAGCCCGTCATCAGTGATGTGTTATTCGCGCTGCGTGAGACCAGGGACGTTCGTCTGGTGCGTATGTCGGGCTCCGGCGCGACCTGCTTTGCCGTGTTCGGAACCGACGCCGACGCCGAGGCCGCCGGCGAACAGCTCCGCGCCGCGCATCCCGGCTGGTGGGTGCATGCGGGTGCGTTGAGCTAGGGTACTCGTTCTCTTTCTCTCTCTCTCTCTCTCTCTCTCTCTCTCTCTCTGTCATTCCGGGGCGCGCGGAGCGCGAGCCCGGAATCCATTTCACCATCAGTTTTGCGGCCCGATGGATTTCGGGCTCGTGCTCCGCACGCCCCGGAATGACGACGGAGTCTGACTCACTGACCGTGCCACCTATTCGGTGTCGTCCCCGCCTGGTGCGCAATTGCGCACGGGAGCAGGGACCATAACCACAGGCAGTCATTGTTGAGTGACGCCCGAACGACGAGTCCCGTTCACAATATCCGCCGCGGAGTATGGGTCCCTGCTTTCGCAGGGCATTTGCGGCATCATCCCGCCTCAACGCCGGGCAGCCTTGCGGGGCCATTGCTTGGCAAGCCAGACCCCGTTTGCCATAACAGCATGAAACAACAACGTTGCGCGTGCGGGGCCGTTCGGAATCCGCCTGCAGCCGAAGAGCCGGGAGGATGCCATGGCCAATATCCGAGTTCTCGCCACCGATCTGGAGTTTCCCGAAGGTCCGGTCGTCATGCCCGACGGTTCGGTCGTACTGGTCGAAATCCGCGGCCAGCGACTGACGCGGGTCTATCCCGACGGGCGCAAGGAGATCGTCGCCAAGGTGCCGGGCGGCCCGAACGGCGCGGCGCTCGGTCCCGACGGCAAGATGTACATCTGCAACAATGGCGGCTTCTCTTGGATTCCGACGCGCAACATGATCATGCCGGGACCGCAGCCGGAGGATTATCTCGGCGGCTCGATCCAGCGCGTCGATCTGCAGTCCGGCAAGGTCGAAACAGTTGTGACGAAATGCGGCGAGCATGAGCTGCGCGGGCCGAATGATCTGGTGTTCGACAGGCAGGGCGGCCTGTGGTTCTCCGATCTCGGCAAGCGCCGCGCCCGCGACATGGATGTCGGCGCGTTCTATTATCTGAAGCCCGGCATGAACGAGATCGTCGAGGCCGTGCACGGCATCCTGCCGGCCAATGGCATCGGCCTGTCGCCGGACGAGAAGACCGTCTACATCGCGGAGACGCCGACCGCGCGGCTGTGGGCGTATGAAGTTTCAGAGCCCGGCACCGTCAAGCCGCGCGACGTGATCTATCGCGGCGAACGCGGCAAGCCGATCGCCGGCCTCGGCGGCTACCAGATGTTCGACTCGCTCGCCGTTGAAGCGAACGGCAATGTCTGCGTCGCGACGCTGGTCTCGGGCTGCATCTCGGTAATCGCGCCCGATGGCACCGTGGTCGAGCAGGTGCCGACCGGCGACCGCGTCACCACCAACATCGCCTTCGGGGGCCCCGATCTGAAGACCGCCTACATCACGCTGTCGGGCAAGGGCGAGCTGATCGCGATGGACTGGCCGCGGCCGGGATTGCCGCTGAACTTTCTGAACAAGTGACGATTGCGCAAAAGCGCAGTCGTCATTCCGGGTTCGATGCTGCGCATCGCCCCGGAATGACAAAGATGGAGAGATCTCGAATGCCCTGGCTTGAACCGGTCACCCTTCGCGGCGCGCATGCGCGGCTGGAGCCGTTGTCACACGATCATTGCGACGGGCTGGTCGACGCGGTGAAGGACGGCGAGCTGTCAAAGCTCTGGTACACCGCGATCCCGCAGCCGGAGAACATGGCCAAGGAGATCGACCGCCGGCTCGGCCTGCAAAAGGCCGGATCGATGCTGCCGTTCACGGTGTTCGACGCCGATGGGCGGATCTCGGGCATGACGACCTACATGAACGTCGACACGCCCAACCGTCGCGTCGAGATCGGTTCGACCTGGTACGCCAAGCGTGTGCAGCGCAGCGCGGTCAACACGCAGTGCAAATTGCTGCTGCTCACCCATGCCTTCGAGAAGCTCGACTGCATCGCAGTCGAGTTCCGCACGCATTTCTTCAATCACCAGAGCCGGCGCGGCATCGAGCGTCTGGGTGCGAAGCAGGATGGCATCCTGCGCAGCCATCAGATCGCGCCCAACGGCACGTTGCGCGACACCGTGGTTTACAGCATCATCGCCAGCGAATGGCCGACGGTGAAGGCGCATCTGACCTATCAACTCAACGAAAAGCCGCGCTGACACGATAGTCGGCGCCAGAAACGAGACGATGGAAACGTTCGATTATGTGATCATCGGCGCAGGCTCCGCCGGGAGCGTGCTGACCAACCGGTTGAGTGAAGACGCGGGCACCAGAGTGTGCGTGCTCGAGGCGGGGCCGAGCGACTGGCATCCCTACATCCATCTGCCGGCCGGCTTCATCAAGACCTTCCATATGAAGAGCGTGAACTGGGCCTATCAGCAGGAGGTGGGTCCCTACACCGGCGGGCGCAGCATCTATGCGCCGCGCGGCAAGACGCTCGGCGGTTCGTCCTCGATCAACGGCCACATTTATAATCGCGGCCAGCGCCAGGATTTCGACACCTGGGCGCAGCTCGGCAATCGCGGCTGGGGCTATCCCGACGTGCTGCCCTATTTCCGGCGCATGGAGAGAAGGGTCGGCGAGGGCGACGACACCTATCGCGGCCGCGACGGCAACCTCACCGTCACCACGATGGACTGGCAGGACCCGCTCTGCGAGGCCTTCATGGCGGGCGCGGTCAGCCTCGGCATTCCGCGCAATCCCGATTACAACGGCCAGATCCAGGAGGGCGTGTCGTACTGCCAGCGCACCATCCTGAACGGCCGCCGGGTCAGCGCCGCGACCGCCTTCCTGCATCCGGCGCGGCGGCGGCCCAATGTCGACGTACGCACGCATGCCCATGTCACCGGCATCATCTTCGAGGGCAAGCGCGCGGTCGGCGTGCGCTACAACCGCGGCGGCAAGCACGGCGATCCCCTGGAGATCCGCGCCACCAAGGAAGTCATCCTCTCCGGCGGTGCCTACAACTCGCCGCAACTGTTGCAGCTCTCCGGCGTCGGCGCGCCCGAGCTGTTGCAGGCGCACGGCATCGAGGTGCGCCACGCGCTCCCCGGCGTCGGTGAGGGCCTGCAGGATCACTACGCGCCGCGCTCGGTGGCGCGGGTCAAGAATATCAGGACCATCAACGAGCTTCGCCGCGGCTTCAGCCTGTGGGGCGAGGCGATCAAATGGGCGACGACACGGCGCGGCCTGCTGTCGCTGTCGCCGACCATGGTCTACTGCTTCTGGCATTCCGGCGAGACCACGGAGAGCTCCGACCTGCAGCTCACCTTCACGCCGGCGAGCTACAAGGAAGGCGTGCAGGGCCAGCTCGAGGACGAGCCCGGCATGACGGTGGCGTCATGGCAGCAGCGGCCGGAGAGCCGCGGCTATGTCCGGATCCGTTCGGCCGATCCGTTCGCGCCGCCGATCATCCAGACCAACTACCTCGCCGAGGAGATCGACCGCCGCGTCGTCGTCGCCGGCATGAAGCTGGCGCGCCGGCTGCTCGCCTCCGAGCCGCTCAGTCCGTATTACGCCTATGAGGACTTTCCGGGTCCGAAGGTCACGAGCGACGACGAATTGCTCGCGGCCGCGACCCAGCGCGGCACCACCACCTTCCATCCCGGCTGCACCTGCCGGATGGGTCCGGCCGACGCGCCGTGGGCCGTGGTCGACGATCAGCTTCGGGTCCATGGCATGGAGGGCCTGCGCGTGATCGACGCCTCGATCATGCCGCGGATGATCTCGGCCAATCTCAACGCCTCGACCTTGATGATCGCCGACAAGGCCTCCGACATGATCCGCGGCAAGGCGCCGGAGGCGGCCGCGAAGCTGCCGGAGTATGCGTGAGGGGACTAATGCGTACGACGATAATCGTTCAGCGTCGTCCCGGCCTAGTGCGCAATTGCGCACGGGGGCCGGGATCCATAACCACCGATGGTCATTGTTGCGCGCTGGTGGAATGACGAGTCCCGTCCACAACATCCGCCACGGAGTATGGGTCCCGGCTTTCGCCGGGACGACAGCAGAGTGTGTGGCCGTTAGCTCCTCAGGATGACGGGACTAATATCAGGAGCTCAGCCGTAGACGAACGCCTTGTCCTTGAGGTCGATCGCCGGGAATTCGTCCTTCTCGGCCCAGTAATCCTGGTTGTGCTGCCACTCCGGCTTGTCGCCGCGCTTCGGCAAGAGGTGCATGCCACGCATCATGTAGCCGGGGTTGAAGTTCTCCGGATCGATCCACGGCAGCAGCGGCATGTTGTGGTCTTCGGGGCGCAGTTCCGGCGTCACCTTGTTCGCGCCGGTCGCCTTCATGTGCTGCAGCAGGCGGCAGACGAAGTCGCCGACCAGGTCGACACGCAAGGTCCAGCTGGCGCGGAAATAGCCGAACACCCAGACGAGATTCGGCACGCCGGTGAACATCATGCCGCGATAGGTCACGGTATCGGCGAAGTCGAGCGGCTTGCCGTCGATCTCGAAGTCGATGCCGCCATTGGCGGAGAGGTGGAAGCCAGTCGCGGTGATGATAATGTCGGCCTCGAGCTGCTTGCCGGACTTGAGCAGGATGCCCGTCTCGGTGAAGCGGTCGATCTCGTCGGTGACGACCGACGCCTTGCCGCCCTTGATGGCGTGGAACAGGTCGGCATCCGGCACGAAGGCGATGCGCTGCCGCCACGGCCGGTAGCTCGGCGTGAAGTGGGTGGCGATGTCGTAGTCCTTGCCGAGAACGGCTTCGACCGCTGCCAGCAGGTCCTTCTTGGCGCCCTCGGGCTCGGCGAAGGTCCGCTTGGTGAAGGCGTCCTGCTCGAACAGGATCTTGCGGCGGGTGATCTCGTGGATCCAGTGCTCGTCGACCTGCAGCCTGCGGAGTTCCTCGGCGATCTCGATCGCGTTGCGGCCGGTGCGGAAATAGGTCGGCGAACGCTGCAGCATGGTGACATGGCTGGCGTCCTTGGCCATCGCCGGGATCAGGGTCGCGGCGGTGGCGCCGGAGCCGATCACGACCACGCGCTTGCCCTTGTAGTCGAGGTCGTCAGGCCAGGTCTGCGGATGCACGACCGTGCCCTTGAACTTCGCCATGTCGGTCCATTCGGGCGTATAGCCCGCGTCGTGGCGGTAATAGCCCTGGCACATCCAGAAGAAGTTGGTGGTGAAGCGCAGCCGCTCGCCGGTATCGATGCGCGTCGCATCGATGGTCCAGAGATTGGTCTCGTTCGACCACTTCGCCGCGGTGATGGTGTGGCGATAGCGGATGTGGCGGGCGAGGTCGTTCTCCTCGATCACCTCGCCCATGTACTTCAGGATTTCGGCCGCGGTCGCGATCGGCGCGCTGGTCCACGGCTTGAAGCGATAGCCGAAGGTGTGCAGGTCGCTGTCGGAGCGGATGCCGGGATAGCGGTGGGTGGACCAGGTGCCGCCGAAAGTCTTCTGCGTCTCCAGCACCACGAAGCTGGTGCCGGGGCATTGCGTGGTGAGGTGGTAGGCGGCGCCGACGCCGGAGATGCCGGCGCCTGCGATCAGGACGTCGAAATGCTCTGTGGTGACGGGCTCGGCGGCGCGGATCTGGGTCTGGACGTTCATCTTCCCTGGTCTTCTTGCTTGTTGGCTTGTTTGTTGAGCTGCAGAAGCAAAACGCCGGAGCCGTCGCCCCGGCGTTTGCCGATATCGGAGCTAGACTTCGCGGCGGCTGAGGAAAGCCAGCCGCTCGAACAGATGCACGTCCTGCTCGTTCTTGAGCAGCGCGCCATGCAGCGGCGGGATCAGCTTGCGCGGATCGCGCTCGCGCAGCATCTCCGGCGTGATGTCCTCGTTCAACAGCAGCTTGAGCCAGTCGAGCAGCTCCGAGGTCGAGGGCTTCTTCTTCAGGCCCGGCACCTCGCGGACTTCGAAGAAGATCCGCAGCGCCTCTTCCACCAGGCGCTTCTTGATGCCGGGGAAGTGCACGTCGACGATCTTGCCCATCGTCTCGTTGTCGGGGAACTTGATGTAGTGGAAGAAGCAGCGGCGCAGGAAGGCGTCCGGCAGTTCCTTCTCGTTGTTCGACGTGATCATCACGATCGGGCGCAGCTTCGCCTTGATGGTCTCGCCGGTCTCGTAGACGTGGAATTCCATGCGGTCGAGTTCGAGCAGCAGATCGTTGGGGAATTCGATGTCGGCCTTGTCGATCTCGTCGATCAGCAGCACCGGGCGCTTCTCGTTGGTGAAGGCCTCCCACAGCTTGCCGCGCTTGATGTAGTTCTTGATGTCGGACACGCGGGCGTCGCCGAGCTGGCTGTCGCGCAGCCGGGACACCGCATCGTATTCGTAGAGGCCCTGCTGCGCCTTGGTGGTCGACTTGATGTGCCAGGTCAAAAGTGGCGCGTCGATCGCCTTGGCGACTTCCTCGGCCAGCACGGTCTTGCCGGTGCCGGGCTCGCCCTTCACCAGCAGCGGGCGCTCGAGCACGATGGCGGCATTGACGGCGACCTTGAGGTCATCGGTGGCGACGTAGTCCTTGGTACCCGTGAATTTCATCTATCTGTTTGCCTTGCTTCGTTCGTCGGCGGCCCGGGCCCCCACACGAAACGACCGCTCTCGCAGCGGTCGCATGTCCTCTCCGATATCTTGTCCGGTACAATTCTAATTGAAAAAGCCGGGCGGTCTAGCGCGGATTCCGCAGCGCAGCGGTACCCCGGACAGCGCCGGGCGCATAGTATGTCAGGCGTACTGTTTCCGTCCCGCGGAATGATTGTCACCCGCGAGCGACGAGGCCAGCACCGTGCGGTCGCGTCCCGAACGTTTCGCCTCATAGAGCGCGAGGTCGGCCCGGCCGAGCAGCTCGGTCTCGCTCGCGGTCGCGGCCGACCGGCTGGCGATCCCGAGGCTGATCGAAACCACGCCGCGGCGGGCGGCCGGATTGGCGATCGCCAGCGACCGCACCGTGAGGCGCATCGCTTCAGCGACCTTCAGTGCATCCTGCTCGCCGACGCCGGGCAGGATGATCGCGAATTCCTCGCCGCCATATCGCGCCGCCAGCGCGGTGGTGTTGGTGGTGGCGTCCGCGATCACGCGCGCCACGCGCCGCAGGCACTCGTCGCCGGCCTGGTGACCTTGCGTGTCGTTGAAACCCTTGAAGTGATCGATGTCGAGCATGATCAGCGAGATCTGCTCCCGGTCGCGGAACTCGCGCGGCAGCGCGCTGTCGAAGCTGCGGCGGTTAGCGAGGGTCGTCAGGCCGTCGGTCGTCGCCAGCTCGGACAGGCGGATGTTCAGTGCGTTGAGCTCGTCCTCCATCTTGCGGCGCTCGGTCACGTCGCGCAGCACGCCGACGACCTCGATGGCATGGTGGTCTTCCGCCGCGCCGGCAAGCTTGAAGTTGATCTCGACCCAGACCTCGCTGCCATCGGCGCGGAAGGTCTTGAATTCGACGGTCTTGGTGGTGGTCCAGTTGGTCAATTCCGACGTCGCCCTGGCGACGTCGGCGAGATGATCGGAGTGCACGAACTCGAAGCAGGATTTACCGATCAGATCGTCCGGGTTTCGGCCGAGGATGGTCTCAACCGACTGCGACACGAACAGGAAGCGACCGTTGCGGTCCAGCAGGATCACCACATCGGCGATGTTGTCGGCAAGCAGCCGGTAGCGCGCCTCGCGTTCCCGGAGCATCCGCGCGACCTTGGTACGCTTGGCAAACTCCTTGCCGAGCAGGATCGCGAACAGGATAACGCTTCCCATCAGGATGATGGCGACAAGCAGGTCGTTGCGCAAATCGTCATGCCATGCGGCGAGAACCTGGGCTTCGGGCAAGGCGACGGTGACCACGATCGGATATTGCGAAGCGCGCTCGAAGCCGAGATATTTGACGCGTCCGTCGAACGGCGATGTGGTTTTCGTGTAGCCGGTTCGGTCCTGCTCGATCTTCGCCTTGAATGCCGCGGAAACCTCCTTGTTCCACTTGCCCGCCGGCCAGTGCGCCAAAACGATCCCGTCGAGCCGAAGCAGGGTAATTCCGGCGTGCGGACCGAATTTGAAGGCTTGATAGAAGTTGTCGAAATAGCTTGTCTCGATGGTCGCGAACAGCACGCCGCCGAAGCTGCCATCCTCCCTGGTGACGCGTCGCGACAGCACGATGGTCGGCTGACCGGTCAGGCGCGACTGCAACGGCTCGCTGATATGCAGCGATGCATCCGTCGAGTCGCGATGGCCGATGAAATAGCCGCGATCGGCATTGTTGTGCGCCGGCAGCTCCGCGGCCGACGAGTAGATCCGGTTGCCGTCGGGGTCGATCACGCCGATCTCCTTGATCTGCGGCAGCGCGTCGGCGGTCTTGCGCAGCGCCGCGTTGAAGCGATCGACGCGCGGCTTCTGGTATTTCAGCAGGTCGACCATGGCGTTCATGGCCACGTCGATCGCCTGGACCGAATGCGAGGCGTGTTCCGCCAGCGAGTGGGTGAGGTTGCGGATGTCGCGCTCGCCCTGGGCCAGTGCCGTGGTGCGCGCCTCGACCGCCTTCCAGATCAAAAGACCCAGCACGAATATGCTCATCGCCGCCACCACGGCGGCGACGATCGCCGTCGGCGAAAACAGTTTCGGCAGCTTGGCGGGGCTATCGGGCACGTCGATCGGGTCCACTGGCGCGTGTTGCTGCAACGATCAACGTCCGATCTTAATGTCACGTTTCGCCGCCGGGAGCCGAAGCCGGCCGGGGTGGTTAAGTGAAAGTGAATGGCTGATCCGCAGCCGCAACCGGGGGAGGGGCCCTTGACGGCACCGGCAGGGCGGGCGATTTAAGTAAATATGTTCCTGCAGTTTTTCACATCGCTGCGCGACGCCCAGGTCCCCGTGACGTTACGGGAATATCTGACCTTGATGGAAGCGCTTGACGCCGATCTCGCCGAGCAGACGGTCGAGAACTTCTACTATTTGTCGCGCGCCGCGCTGGTGAAGGACGAGCGCAATCTCGACAAGTTCGACCGCGTGTTCGGTACCGTGTTCAAGGGGCTCGAGAGCCTGCTCGCCGCCATGGGCAAGGCGGAGATCCCCGAGGAGTGGCTGAAGAAGCTCGCGGAGAAATATCTCACCGAGGAAGAGAAGAAGCAGATCGAGGCCATGGGCTGGGACAAGCTCATGGAGACGCTAAAGAAGCGGCTCGAGGAACAGAAGGGCCGCCACCAGGGCGGCAGCAAGTGGATCGGCACCGCCGGCACCTCGCCGTTCGGCGCCCATGGCTACAATCCCGAGGGCGTGCGCATCGGGCAGGAGAAGAACCGCAACAACCGCGCCGTGAAGGTGTGGGACAAGCGCGAGTTCAAGGACCTCGACGGCAATGTCGAGCTTGGCATCCGCAACATCAAGGTGGCGCTGCGGCGGCTGCGCAAGTTCGCGCGCACCGGCGCGCCGGATGAACTCGACCTCGACACCACGATCAAGGAGACCGCCAACCACGGCTATCTCGACGTGCACATGCGCCCCGAGCGGCGCAACGCGGTCAAGGTGCTGGTGTTCTTCGATATCGGCGGCTCGATGGATTCGCATATCGAGCAGGTCGAGGAACTGTTCTCGGCCGCCAAGAGCGAATTCAAGCACATGGAATATTTCTACTTCCACAACTGCCTCTATGAAGGCGTCTGGAAGCAGAACAAGCGGCGCTTCACCGATCGCACGCCGACCTGGGACGTGCTGCACAAGTATCCGCACGACTACAAGGTGGTGTTCGTGGGCGACGCCTCGATGTCGCCTTACGAGATCATGGTTCCCGGCGGCTCGGTCGAGCATGTCAACGAAGAGGCCGGCTCGGTCTGGCTCGACCGCATCATCCGCACCTATCCGCACGCGGTGTGGCTGAATCCGGTGGCGCAGAAGCACTGGGACTATTCGGAATCGACCACCATCATCCGCCGCCTGTTCTCCGAGCGCATGTATCCGATCACGATCGAAGGTCTGGAGAACGCGATGCGGGAGCTGGTGCGGTAAACGCACAACGCGTCGCGTGCCGGCGGGCGCGCCAACAACATCCAGGGAGAGCTCCATGCCCCAGAACATCCACCGCGGCATCAAGGTGATGATCGACGAGGCCAATGCCGAGATCGAGACCATCAGCGCGGCCGATGCGATTACGCTGATCGGCAAGAACGACGTCGTCATCGTCGACATCCGCGATCCCCGCGAGATCGAGCGCGACGGCAAGATCCCCGGCGCGTTCTCCTGCACCCGCGGCATGCTCGAGTTCTGGATCGATCCGAACAGCCCCTACGCCAAGCCGATCTTCCAGGAAGACAAGAAGTTCATCTTCCACTGCGCCGGCGGCCTGCGCTCGGCACTCGCCGCCAAGACCGCGAAGGACATGGGCCTGAAGCCGGTCGCGCATATGGGCGGCGGCTTTGCCGCCTGGCGCGAGGCCGGCGGGCCGATCGAGGCGTGGGAGCCGAAGAAGAAGGGCTAGGCAGGATGTCACGCGCGGGCTTGACCCGCGTGTCCATCGCTTCACAGCAGGATGGATTGCCGGATCAAGTCCGGCAATGACGATGGAGAGACATGCAAGATGACGACGACCGACGATCCGCTCGTTTCGACCGAATGGCTGGCTGCGCATCTTGGCGATGCCAACGTCAAGGTGCTCGATGCGACCTTCAAATTGCCGGGCGTGCTGCCGCTGCCGAAGGACGATTATCTCGCCGCGCACCTGCCGGGTGCTGTGTTCTTCGATGTCGACGCGGTGTCGGACCATTCCAATCCGCTGCCGCACATGTTTCCGAGCGCCGAGCAGTTCGGCCGCGACATCGGTGGACTCGGCATCGGCAATGCCGACACCGTGGTGATCTATGATGCCGGCGGCTGGGTCGCGGCGCCGCGCGCCTGGTGGATGTTCCTGTCCTATGGCCATCGCAACGTGCGCATCCTCAACGGCGGCCTGAAGAAGTGGCGCGCCGAGGGCAGGGCGGTCGAGAGCGGCGAGGTGAAGCCGAAGCCTGCGACCTTCAAGGCGAGCTACGATCCGCAGCGCGTGCGCAGCATCGAGCAGATGATCGCCAATGTCGAAAGCCGTGCCGAGCAGGTGATCGATGCGCGCGCCGCCGACCGCTTCGAAGGCCGCGCGCCGGAGCCGCGGCCGGGCATCCGCGCCGGCCACATCCCCGGCGCCCGCAACGTGCCCTACAACCAGCTGTTCGATGCCGCGACCGGCGAGATGAAGCCGCTCGATGATCTGCGCAAGTCGTTCACGGGCGCCGGCGTGAAGCTCGATGCGCCGATCGTGACCAGCTGCGGCTCGGGCGTCTCGGCCGGCGTGTTGACGCTTGCGCTCTACCGGCTCGGCATCACCGAGAGCGCGCTCTATGACGGCTCATGGTCGGAATGGGCGCAGGCGAGCGGCCCGCCGATCGCGACGGGACCGGCCTGACAGGGTAATCCCTGCTTGCTAGCGTCGGGTGAGCGGCACCAGCGTCGGCTGGCCGAACGGATCGAGCTGCTGCTGAACGACCTGCCGAACCGGCTGCGCGCGGACAATCCGACGCCGCTCCTTGCGGTGGGCCGGCTTGCTGACCGCGCTGCGCTCCGGCTTCTTCGCCTTAATAGCCTTCGGCGTCGCCGGGGCTTCGACAACAACTTCAGGTCCGCCCAGCGTCGCGATCTTGGTCGCGGCTGCGACCGCCTCGGGTGACGGAGGCGGTGCCGGCTCGGGCGCTGCCATCGCGGGTGCCGGCGGAGGAAGTGCGGGCTCGCTGGGGACGGGCGGATCGGCGACGGCGGCGACCTTGGCCTCGGTGGCCGCCGCTGCAGCTTCGGCGCCAGCGGGCGTCGGCTCCGATGCCGGCAAGGGATCTGCGGTCGGAGTCTGAGCCGCAGTGTCGGCGGATTGGGCCGGCGCTGGGGTCGTCGCGGCCTGGGCTTCCGGCTTCGGCGGAGCGGGCGGGACCGGATCATCCGCCGTCACGGCGGCAACCTTCTCCGGCTCGGCTGCAGGGGTGATCTCAGCGGGAGCAGCCGGTTCGGACGCGGCTGGCTCGGGCGGGGGTGCCGCCGGAATATCGGTCGTCACCTTGTCGGCGGGCGGGTCGACCCGCACCATGGCAAGCACTGGCGGGGCGTCGGGCTGCTGCGCGAATTGCGGCTCGGGCGGCGCCCGGACGGCCGGAATGCTGGCGAACTCTTCATGCGCCGCGCGAAACAGCGCGGCTGCCCCTAACCCGAACACCAGCAGCGAGGTCGCCAGCACGATCGCGGCGAACAGAAAACGAAGGCCGGGGAGCATGGGCGCGGTTCCCCCTTCTGCGGGAGGGTCTTCGATGTCGAGGGAACGCGGTGACCACACAAGAAAGCCGGCGTCGCGAGCGCGAATCAGGCCGATTCGAAGATATCGCAACGTCCCGGGACTGTTTGTTACAAAATGCGGGTGATTGAAGACTTTGGCCACGTGGACAAACATTCCGGGCCCGTGAGACATCTTTGCCGCAGCGTTGACGCGAAATCACAAAAGGCCCGGAATAGCCCGGGTTTCGCGGATTTGTCTTGAATGCGCCGCTATCTTCCTGCATTGGGCCGTTAACAGTCCGGTGTGGCTTGGGGACTATAATAGAGCAATGATGATCAACCGCATTCTGACGATTTGCGCTGCCGCGGCTCTCGGCGTGGCAGGAACCTCGCTTGCGCATGCGCAGCAGGGTTATCCGGCACCCCAGGGCACGGCCTATTCGACGGCGCCCCAGCCCTACCCCCAGGGCAGCATGCCGGATTTCGACGCTCTCAATGACGATGACGGGCAGGATTCGGCTGCACTGCCGCCGCCTGGTCCGGTGCTGTCGCCGAACGACCCGCGCTATGGCCGTCCGGCGAATGCGCCCACCTATTCCGATCGTGACGCGCCGACCGGTCCGGTGATGTCGCCGGACGATCCGCGCTATGGCCGCCCGATGAATGCTCCTCCGGTCTATTCCGGCCGTGGCGCGCCGACTGGCCCGGTGATGTCGCCCGATGATCCCCGCTATGGCCGGCCGATGGGGCCGCCGCCCGTGATTTACGGTGACCGTCCGGGTGCGCAACAAGCCAATCGCGACAATGGCGTTCCGGCCGCCGGCGTTTCCTATGGCGACGACCGCGGCGGCATGCGTCCGCCCGAGGGCGTTACCGGAGCCGTGCCGCAGCAGCAGGCGCCGGTCGATGCCAATGGCAAGCCGGTACAGATCGCGGCGCTGCCGCCGGACGAGCAGCCCGAAGACGCCCCGGCGCAACTGCCGCCGAATCTGCGTCGCCAGGAAGTGTCGTTCGCGACCAAGGAGCCGGCAGGCACGATCGTTGTCGATACGTCGAACACCTATCTCTATTACATCCTGGGCAATGGCCGGGCGGTCCGTTACGGCGTCCGTGTCGGCCGCGACGGCTTCACCTGGACCGGCGTGCAGAAGATCACCCGCAAGGCCGAGTGGCCGGATTGGCACCCGCCGACCGAGATGATCGAGCGTCAGCCCTATCTGCCGCGCTTCATGGCCGGCGGACCCGGCAACCCGCTCGGCGCCCGCGCGATGTATCTCGGCTCGACCGTGTACCGTATTCACGGCACCAACCAGCCGTCGACCATCGGCAAGTTCGTCTCGTCGGGCTGCATCGGCATGCTGAACGAAGACGTGTCCGACCTCTTCGAACGCGCCAAGGTCGGCACCCGCGTGGTTGTGCTGCCCGGTGGTCCGCCGCCGGGAACGGCGACGGCTTCTGCCGCGCCTGCGAACCCGATGGCTCCCTCCGCGGCCCAGGCTCAGGCGGCCGCGCCGCTGCCCGGCACGCAGCCGACCACGGTGCAGCCGCTGCCCGCACCGGTGACGGTGCGCTAGGCCAACAGGCAAACTGATCATTGAAAAAGGCGCGCCAACGGCGCGCCTTTTTTGTTTGCCGATCGATGTCCGATCTCAGGCCAGCCGCCGCGGCGGCTCGTTGCCCTTGGTGAAGGCGTCGATGCACTCGACCATCTGCTGATAATGCGCCTGCAGGCTCTCGCGCGTGGCATAGCCGAGATGCGGCGTGATCACGACATTGTCGAGCTTGCGCAGCGGGTGATCCGACGGCAGCGGCTCGACCGAGAACACGTCGATGCCGGCGCCGGCGATCGTCTTGTCGCGCAGCGCCGCGAACAGGGCGTCCTCATCTACGATCGGCCCGCGCGCGGTGTTGACGAGATAGGCCGACGGCTTCATGCGGGCGAGATCGGCGGCGCCGACCAGTCCGCGCGAGCGCGGGCTCAGCACGACATGGATGGTGATGATGTCTGATGTCGCGAACAGCTCGTCCTTGCTGGCATAGCCGACGCCGGCCTCCTTGCACTTCTCCGGCGTCAGATTGGGGCTCCAGGCGATGACGTTCATGCCGAACACCTTGGCCATGCCGGCGACCTTGCTGCCGAGCTTGCCGAGGCCGATGATGCCGAGCGTCTTGCCCTCGATCTCGGTGCCGGCAAAGGTCTGCCAGGCCTCGCCGGCGTGCATGCGCGCATTCTCGCGGCCGATGCCGCGGGTCAGTTCCAGGATCAGGCCCATGGTGAGGGGCGCGGTGGGATCGCGGCCGTATTGGGTGCCGCACAACACCGCCTTGCGGCTCTTCGCGGCCTCCATGTCGATCGCCGCGTTGCGCATGCCTGACGTGATCAGGAGCTGCAGCCTGGGCAGCGCGTCGAGCAGGCTCTTCGGGAACGGGGTGCGTTCGCGCATCGCGCAGATGACCTCGAAATCCTTCAGCTTGGTCGCAGCTTCCGCCTCGCTCGCGAACGGCTTGTCGAACACCGTGACGTCGACCCGGTCCTTGACCTTTGGCCAGTCCGCCACCGAAAGCGCGATGTCGAAATAGTCGTCGAGGATTGCACAGCGGAGCCGCGTCATCGGGAAAGGTCCATTCAGGGTGAGGACGACGGCGGGAGATCAACCGTCGGGATACCCGTCATGGTCGCGCGCAATCGGCAGGCGCGCAAGCGGCCGCGGTTTCAAAAAGCGGCGATTGTCACACGCGCGGAGACGGCTTCTTCGCGGAGCGGATATCGGCGAGCATCGAGCGGACCGCCGGCGACAGCGCCATCTGCTTGGCGCGGCAGGCCGGACCTGGGCCGCGCATATAGTGCAGTTCCGGCCGGTAGGGATTGAAAGCCTTGGCGACGAAGGCGCGCCAAAAGGCGCGGAATTCGGCGAACAGCGTCGCCTCGCCTTTGGTCGTCGGGCGCGGAAGGGGTGCTGAAATGATGGTAGCCATGACGTGGCCTCAACTGTTTTGGCCGCGGTTCTGCCGCGAAAATCGCCGTTTTTCGACGTTGAGGACGAGTTTTGGCCTGATTTATTAAAAGATGGTTTCAATTGTCGTGATTCGGCGCACACATGGCGTCGAACCCGTAATCACCCGTGGTGAAGCCGCGAAACGTGGTGAACGGACGGAAAACAGAGGTCCCGCGGTTGCGCTTTCGGGGGCCGGCCGTTACATCGGCGGCAGCAAAATTTCCACAAATCGGATCAATTCCAGGGACAGCGGATGGCGCGCCAGTTCATCTATTTCATGCAGGGTCTGACCAAGGCGTACCCGACCCGCAAGGTGCTCGATAACATCCATCTGAGCTTCTACCCGGACGCCAAGATCGGCGTGCTCGGCGTCAACGGCTCGGGCAAGTCGACCCTGCTCAAGATCATGGCCGGTCTCGACAAGGAGTATAACGGCGAGGCCTGGGTCGCCGAGGGCGCCCGCGTCGGCTATCTCGAGCAGGAGCCGCATCTCGATCCCAAGCTCTCGGTGCGCGAAAACGTCATGCAGGGCGTCGCCAAGCAGAAGGCGATCCTCGACCGCTACAACGAGCTCGCGGTCAACTATTCGGACGAGACCGCCGACGAGATGACCAAGCTGCAGGACGAGATCGAGGCCCAGGGCCTGTGGGATCTCGACAGCAAGGTCGACCAGGCGATGGACGCGCTGCGCTGCCCGCCCGACGATGCCGATGTCACCAAACTGTCCGGCGGTGAACGCCGCCGCGTGGCGCTGTGCCGCCTGCTGCTCGACCAGCCGGAATTGCTGCTGCTCGACGAGCCGACCAACCATCTCGACGCCGAATCGGTGTCGTGGCTGGAAGGCCATCTGCGCAACTACCCCGGCGCGATCCTGATCGTCACCCACGACCGCTACTTCCTCGACAACGTCACCGGCTGGATCCTCGAGCTCGACCGCGGCCGCGGCATCCCCTACGAGGGCAATTACTCGTCCTGGCTGGTGCAGAAGCAGAAACGGCTCGAGCAGGAAGGCCGCGAGGACGCCGCGCATCAGAAGACGCTGGCCCGCGAGCAGGAATGGGTGGCGTCCTCGCCGAAGGCGCGCCAGGCCAAGTCGAAGGCCCGCTACCAGCGCTATGAGGATCTGCTCAAGAAGGCGAGCGAGAAGCAGACCCAGACCGCGCAGATCATCATTCCGGTCGCCGAGCGGCTCGGCGCCAACGTCGTCGACTTCGAAGGCCTCAGCAAGGGATTTGGCGATCGCCTCTTGATCGACGATCTCACCTTCAAGCTGCCGCCCGGCGGCATCGTCGGCGTGATCGGTGCCAACGGCGCCGGCAAGACCACGCTGTTCAAGATGATCACTGAGCAGGAGACGCCGGACAAGGGCACCATCACGGTCGGCGAGACCGTGCATCTCGGCTATGTCGACCAGTCGCGCGACGCGCTCGAGGGCAACAAGACGGTGTGGGAGGAGATCTCCGGCGGCAACGAGCTGATCCTGCTCGGCAAGAAGGAAGTCAATTCGCGCGGCTACTGCTCGGCGTTCAACTTCAAGGGCGCCGACCAGCAGAAGAAGGTCGGCGCGCTGTCGGGCGGTGAGCGCAACCGCGTGCATCTCGCCAAGATGCTGAAGTCGGGCGCCAACGTGCTGCTGCTCGACGAACCGACCAACGACCTCGACGTCGACACGCTGCGCGCGCTGGAAGAGGCGCTGGAGGACTTCGCCGGTTGCGCCGTCATCATCAGCCATGACCGCTGGTTCCTCGACCGCATCGCGACCCATATCCTCGCCTTCGAGGGCGACAGCCATGTCGAATGGTTCGAGGGCAACTTCCAGGATTACGAAAAGGACAAGATGCGCCGGCTCGGCCAGGACAGCATCATTCCGCATCGCGTGAAGTACAAGAAGCTGACGCGCTGATTCAAGATGTCGTCTTGCCCGGCCTTGTGCCGGGCATCCACGTTTTTGCTTTCCGGATGCAAAGACGTGGATGGCCGGGACAAGCCCGGCCATGACGAGTTGATGGCGTCTCTCACAACGTCGGCCGTCTCCTGATTTGCAGGATCGTGACGGCATCGCGGCGCAATCTGCGGCCAGTTGTCGCTTTTCAAGCGCGCGGGATTGCGTAGATAGAGCGCTCCCGCAAATCAAATTCTGCGAGCACTCCACCATGTCCGCACTTTCCGAGGCGCGCGCCCCCGCAAAGGGCCGGTCGCTGCGTCCCGTTCCCATGCTGATCTTCGGATCGCGCTGGCTGCAATTGCCGCTCTATGTCGGCCTGATCATCGCGCAGGGCGTCTATGTCGTGCTGTTCCTGAAGGAATTGTGGCACCTGTTCGCCCATGCCTTCGATTTCAGCGAGCAGCAGATCATGCTGGCCGTCCTCGGCCTGATCGACGTCGTCATGATCTCGAACCTGTTGGTGATGGTGATCGTCGGCGGCTACGAAACCTTCGTCTCGCGCCTCAATCTGCAGGGCCATCCCGACGAGCCGGAATGGCTGAGCCACGTCAATGCCAGCGTGCTGAAGATCAAGCTGGCGATGGCGATCATCGGCATCTCCTCGATCCATTTGCTGCGCACCTTCATCGAGGCCGGCGCACTGTCGTCAGGCAAGGGCAACTACACCGAGACCGGCGTGATGTGGCAGACCATCATCCACTGCGTCTTCATCCTGTCGGCGATCGGCATCGCCATCGTCGACAAGCTGTCGAACGACTCGATCGAAGGCGCCAAGCAGCAGGTTGGGCACTAGGGATGAACGGCGGCGCGGCGTCACCGCGCTGCGCGTGAGCCGAACAATGCCGGCGCGGATCTGCCGAGCCATTCGGGGATCTGCGCCGCGCCGCGCGGAAATCCGCGCACCATCGCGAGGACGAACGCGGTCTGCCAGACGCCGAACAGCACCAGCCAGCCCAGCAAGGTCGGCAACCTGACGATCGCGCCGTAAACCGTTCCGGCTGCGATGGCCGCGATCCACGTCACGACGACGCTGTCGATCCGCCTGAACGCGGGGTTGGTCAGCAGCACGCCGAGAATGGTGATGGCTCCGCCGACGGCGCCGCCGATGCCGCCGATCAAAAATCCCATGTAGGGATTGTTGCCGAGCGTCTCGGTGATCTGGGCCGGGTTCGCGGCATTGCCCTCGATCGGCACGGTTCTCGCGTACTGGCCGAGCGCCTGAAGCGTCACGGCGCTGGCATCGTAGGCCGCGATCCACGCCGCCGTCGTGATCGCGACCACCAGCGCCAGCTGAAACCGGTCCCTGGCGCCAAACATGACGTTGCAGGCCGCGATCGCCGCGCCGAATATCACGCCGGGCAGGATCGTGATGCCGCCGGCGTCGGAGACGACGAACGAATATTGCAGGACGTTGAGCGCATAGGTCGCGACCAGGCTGCACAGGACGGCCGACGCAAGCGACAGCACGGCGAAGGGCAAAATCGATCGGTCGCGCGACTGCTCGCTTTTGGCCTCCAGCATGCGATCGACGGCGGCCCGTGTCTCGGCGGCCGCGCTGCCCTGGGGTTCGAGGATCGTGACCGCCTTGAGATAGGTCGGAACCTGCTCGAGCGGGGTCGGCGCCATCATCACCGGCAGCACGCGGTTGCTTGGATTCGGCCATTTGTTCCGGGCAAAGGCGAGCTCGCTCAGCGTGTAGCGTCCCCTGGTCACCGATTCCGGACTGATCAGGAACACCATAAAATCGCTGCTTTCGATGGCTTTTTCGACGCGCGCATCGAAGCTGTCGCCCGGCGGAAGATCGTCGTGCGAAAAGAAAACGTCATGGTCGCAATTGCGCAGGGACTGGGCGATGCTGTCAGCCTGCGATTCCAGTTCGGAGGGAAATGACAGAAATATGCGCATGGCAAAACTTACCACCCAGAATTGAATTCTGACAATTGCCGAATCCGCGTTGCAATGACCGTTTCCGCAGGGTGAGATCGATCATGAAATGGCCAGCCACCATTGTCGCATTCGCGCTGCTGCTTTGCGCGCCGCTGCAGCGGCCGGCATTCGCCGCCGATGCTGCGTTCACCCAGTTCATCGCCTCGCTGTGGCCGGAGGCCAAGGCCGCCGGCGTGTCGCGCGAGACCTTCGATCGCGAGACGCGCTCGCTCGAACCCGACTACAAGCTGCCCGACCTGATCCTGCCCGGACGTCCGAAGACCGGCGCGCCGGCGCAGGCCGAGTTCGTGCAGGTGCCGGCCGATTACATCAGGGAAGCCTCGATCGCGCGGCTCGCCGCCGAAGGGCAGCGGCTGATGCAGAAGTATCGCTCCTCGCTCGATGCGATCGAGAAGCGGTTCGGCGTCCCGGCCACCGTCGTGCTGGCGATCTGGGGCCGCGAGACCGATTACGGGCGCTATTTGCTGCCCTACGACACGCTGCGCGTGGTGGCGACGCAGGCCTATGTCGGCCGCCGCAAGGATCAGTACCGCACCGAGTTCATCCTCGCGCTGAAAATCCTCGGCGAGGGTGCGGTGACGCGCAAGGAGATGCGCTCATCGTGGGCCGGTGCGACCGGCTACACCCAGTTCCTGCCGTCGGAATATTACAAGCACGGCGTCGATCTCGACGGCGACGGCCGCGTCGATATCTGGCATTCGGTGCCGGACGCGCTCGCCTCCGCTGCGCAGCAGCTGGTCAACAAGGGCTGGCAGCCCGGCGTGCGCTGGGCCTATGAGGTGCAGGCGCCGGCCAATGCCGACTGCACGATGGGCGTGCCTGAAGTGACGAAGCCGATCAGCCAGTGGCTGCGCGCAGGCTTCGTGCCGGTGCGCGGGCAGAAGCTCAGCGCCGCCGAGCAGGCGCAATCGGCGTCGCTGCTGCAGCCGGAAGGCAGCTACGGTCCGGCCTTCCTGACCACGCCGAACTACTTCGTGATCAAGGAATACAATTTCTCCGATCTCTACGTGCTGTTCGTCGGCCACCTCGCCGACCGCATGACGAGCCCGCAGCCATTCGCGACGCCATGGTCGGCATCGAAGCAGCTGCGCTCCGCCGATGTCGAGGCGATGCAGCAGCAGCTGACGAAGATCGGTCTCTACAAGGACAAGCTCGACGGCAAGGCCGGGATGCAGACCCGCGCGGCGCTCGGCGCCTATCAGAAGCAGGCCGGGCTGAAGGTCGATTGCTGGCCGAGCGAGGCGGTGCTGCGCGCGATGAACGGGCAGCGCTGACCGGGCTGGCTCGGAAGACCGCCTGATGGCGCAAAGCAAAAACCCGGCCGCGAGGCCGGGTTTTCGAGCGTGATGCTGAAAAGCGTGTCGGTCGATCAGTCGCAAACCTGGATGCGACGGAAGCGCCAGCCGTAGCCGTCCCAGAAGCGCTCACGAACCATGCGGCACGGGGCCTCTTCGACGTAAACCGGCGCCGGTGCGACATAGACCGGGGCGGGGCGAGCGCCTGCGATCGCGCCGCCCAGCAGGGCGCCGCCGATCAGGCCGCCGGCAACGCCGGCTGCGACGGCGCCGCCGTCACCAGCCTTGGCAGCCGGAGCAACGGCCAGCGAACCGGCAATCGTGGTAACGGCGACAAGGGCAGCTAAAGTCTTCTTCATGTCTTTGGCTCTCCTGGAAGGTGGTGGCGTCGTGGTCCGGCGCCGGGTTGAGGTGACTCGCACGCTGATCTCGAACTGCTGTCTTGCTAAACAGCGCAGAACAGTCAACCGAAAGTAAACGTTCGCAGGCTGATCGCGCAGAAAAGCGGTTTTTTCTGGCCATCTACAGCAGATGTCCCGGAGAAACGGTCGGTTTTCCGGGACAACTGGTTCGATTTAATCGAGATGAACGGCGATCAGTCGCAAACGCGGACGCTGCGAACGCGCCAGGTGTAGCCGTCCCAGAACCGCTGGCGCTGCCAGAAACAGTCGGGGCCGTAGCCGGGTTCGGCGACATAGGCCGGGCCGGGCGCATAGTAGCCGTATCCGGGACCGTAATAGCGGTTCTGCGATGCGATCGCGCCACCGACGATAGCGCCACCGATCAACCCCGCAGCGACGCCGGCGGCGACACCGCGTTGTGCCTGGGCGGGGGCGGGCACCGCCACAGTCGAAGCCGCCACAGCGGCAACGGCGCAAAGCGCCAGCAATGTCTTCTTCATGGCCTCACCTTTCTCACGGCAGCAGGGACAGCGTGCGTTGGCGACCTGTCTCGTCGAAGGGTTCCATATTCAGCTTGAATGATCAATGAACGACGCTGCCGTATTCGCGACGAAATGCTTGCAGCTTTTCGAGCATCTTGCAACGCACAAGCCCGATAGCACCGCAGCAAGGCGCGTGCTCATTTCGGCGGCGAGGGAAGCGCTTATTGGCCCCTTAAGCCACCCGGCGGGTTCGACCTCTGACCGATTTAGACTCATTCCAATATGAATCCCGCATCAGTTTGGAATTGCTACAAAAACAGCTTTTTCCTTTTGCATCGCGCGGGAGCCGACAATATCCATACTGGGAAGCATCACCGTTGGACCCCGCCTTTCTCCGATGATTGTCTGTTCCTGTAACGTCCTGAGCGACCACGATGTCCGCAATGCCGTCAACGGCGGTGGGTCCGTGACACGAAATGCCAAGCAGGTGTACGGCTGCCTCGGCTGCAGTGCCGAATGCGGCCGCTGTGCGCGCACCATCAAGGCGATCATCGACGAGGCGCTCGGTCCTTGCGCCAAGGCCTGCTGTTCCGGCTGCCCCCACAGCGGCCATCCGCACGCCGCCAACGAGGACGCCGAGCCGGCCGAATTCGCGCTCGCGGCCTGCTGATCTCACCAAATCCCTCCGAATCCGGTTGTCCAGGCGCCGCTTCTGCGAAGGGTTGCTCTTGTCGGTAATCTGATTTAGAAGCATTCTAAATTTAGCGCCGGCCAAGGTTGGCCGCGACAGGTGGAGTGGATCATGCAAGGCGACCCGAAGGTCATCGATTATCTGAACAAGGGGCTGCGCAGCGAACTGACCGCCATCAATCAGTACTGGCTGCACTACCGGATGCTCAACAATTGGGGCCTCCTGGAGATGGCCAAGGTCTGGCGCAAGGAGTCCATCGAGGAGATGGAGCACGCCGACAAATTCGTCGATCGCATCCTGTTTCTCGACGGCTTCCCGAACCTGCAGGTGCTCGATCCCCTGAAGATCGGCCAGGACGTCAAGGAGATCATCGAGTGTGACCTCGCCGCCGAGATCGGCGCCCGCACGCTCTACCAGGAGGCGGCGACCTACTGCCACGGCGTCAAGGACTATGTCAGCCGCGACCTGTTCGAGCAGCTGATGAAGGATGAGGAAGACCACATCGACTTCCTCGAGACCCAGCTCGACCTGATCAAGCGCATCGGCCTTGAGCTCTACACCCAGAAGCACGTCGGACATCTGAAGGGCGAGGATTCCTGACCGGCTGTCTGCCGGCGCGCCGAGCGTCGGCCAAAATACGAGAGGCCGTCCTTGCGGGCGGCCTCTTTTGCTTTTGCGAAAGGGATCGAGCTATTCGTCAGTAGCACCGCGTGATGTTGACGGTGCGGTCGCCGCCGCGGCCGGGCACCGTGACGCTCTCGGTGGGGCAGCTCGACACATAGGGGCGATCCGACGGCACCACGGCTGGCGGATAGCGATGCGCCCAATCCCACGGCACATCCTGGGTGTAGGTGTAGCGGACGTCATTCGAGACCGGCGCCGGGACCTCGGCGGCGAAGGGAACGCTCGCCGCACCATCATAATATCCGCCCGCGTCGGGCAACACGATGCCGGGCACCCGCACATGATGGCGGAAGGCCGGATGGTGCGAGGAGAACGTGCCGCGCGCCGCGGATCCGGATCTCGCATAGGTTTCGGTCGGGGAAGCCAGCAGCAGCGCTGCGACGCCAAGAGAAGCCATCAGGGACGCCATCAGCGCCCCAGTTGTTCGATACGCCATTCTTCGAAGAGCCATGGCACGCACCAACTCGCGGTTACGGAGCATTTCTGCAGACGCTAGGCCGCGCCTCATGGCGCCCGCAAACTCATCCTTAATTATTGGTTAACAAGTAAGGTTAACAGAGAGTAACTGTTTCAAATTGACGCGACCTCCCGCGCAGATGGCGGGCGCCGTTCAGACAGCATCCGCCGGAACGAAGCAGCTGATGATGATGCTGCCGCGGTGGTGCACGTACCACACCACGGCCTCGCCGACCGGATTGCCGCGATCGCGGATCACGGCGCGCTCCGGCACCATCATCCACTCGCCCTCGATCGGCACCCAATAGGCGCCGCCCCGAACGTCGTAGCTGGTGCGATGGCCGTCGGAGATGTCGCAGCACGGCACGCCATTCGGCGCGATCACGCTCTTGAACCAGGCGCGGATCTCGGGCGGCACGTTGTCGTATTGGCCGTTGTCGAACGCCAGTGCAGCGCACGCCATCATGGCGAGCCACGCAAGCACCGCGACATGCGCGAGCCTTCGCATTGCCTTCCTCCGGCGAAAACTTCTACGTGACCCGCGCATAGCGTCGCGCAAATCCGGTGTTTGCGCGATTAGGCACGAACCGCGCGCGGGATGCATGCTCAAAGAATCGGCGAAGCCGCGCAGTCAGGCGTGATGCAGTGCGGGATGGTTGCGCTCAGGATGATTGCTTCGCGCGCGCCTTCTTCGCGGATTTCACTGCGATATTGTCCCGTGCCATTTTCAGCGCGCTGCGCAGCGTGACCTGATCCGCCTTCGCGAGGCGGACATTGGTGCTGCCGCTCTTGCCCCAGCCGCCCGGCACCGGCCGGAAAATCTCCGGCTCGGCCTCGACCACCATCGCCTGCTGCTCGGGTGTCAGCTTCACCATGCCCCAATCCTGGTCGGGATAGCCGAGCGTCGCGAAGATGCGCTTGCCGACGCGGAAATCTGTTGTGCCGTGATGCGCGCCTTCAACGACCTCGGGCAGGCTCAGCGCAAGGCGGCGGAAGCGATCAGCGGACATCGCCCCGGCCTCGATGGCTACATCGTCGGCACCGTCTGCAACAGTTCCTGCAACTGCCTGGCATAGAACTTCGCATCGCCGGTGGTGAGATGGCCGCGTGTCTCGCGGCTTGCCGGGATCAGATCAATCCTGCCGTTCTTGATCCGCTTCATTGCAGCTTCAGTGACGCCGGTCTCCGGCGGATTGCGTTCATCGTCGGCGGCGTTGATGGCAAGCAGGGTTGCCTCGATCTTCTCCAGTCCGGCGGAGGGATCGTAGTCGTGCGAGGCCTCCCATTGATAGATGTAGTCGTTGGCATCCGATGTGACCGGCAGCGCCAGCTGATCGTCGACCAGCTTGTCGGCCTGCGCTGCGGTTGGCGCCAGGGTCTGGTAGCCGAGCGTGCCGCCGGCGCTGGCAAAGCGATAGGCGGCGATGGCGTATTTCATCATCCGCGGCTGGCTGGTGTAGTTGCCGCCATTGTAGTCGGGATCGTTGCGGATCGTTTCCAGCATCGTCCGCCGCAGCATCCAGTTGCGTGCCGCCATCGCGGTCGGCTGCGAGGCCATCGGCACCAGCACGTCCATCATCCGCGGATAGCGCACACCCCAGATCCAGGTGTGCATGCCGCCCATCGAGTTGCCGATCACGAGCCGCAGATGCTTGATGCCGAGCCCTTCGGTGACGAGCCGGTACTGCGCGTCGACCATGTCGTTGTAGTCGTATTTCGGAAAGCTGGTCCGCATCGCGTCCGACGGCTTCGACGATTTCCCGTGCCCGATGCCGTCGGGGATGATGATGTAGTATTTCGCCGCGTCGAGCGGCTGGCCGGGGCCGAACAACTGGCCGGCAAAGGTCGGCGTCAGCATGCTGGCGGCCGAGCCGCCGGAGCCGTGCAGCACCAGCACCGGTTGTCCGGTCGGCGCGCCGACCGTGGTGTAGTGCAGCCGCAGTTCCGGCATCACCTCGCCGCTGTGAAACTTGAAGTCCTTCCCGGTCCACTCGCCATCCTGCGGCGTGGGGTAATCTGCAGCCATGGCCGGTACCGACATCGAGACGAGAGCGGCCGCAAGCGCCGCGCACAAACGGATCATGGTGCTTCTCCCCACGCGCGGCGCATTTGTCCAGCCGCGTCGGTGCAAGCCTAGCATGACGGAAAACGTCGTCCACGCGGCTGACGCAGAAGTGTCCGGTTAACTCGCCTTCAGCACGTTGAGTGCGTACCAGCCCCAATAGACACGGTGACGCCGGATCAGGCCGTCCTCGATCTCCATGACCTCGACCAGATCCATCTGGTCGCCGTCCGGAGACTGCCGCGGATATTCCCAGGTGAGGACGCGGCCGTCGCTGAAGAAACCCTGCTTGAAGCGCCGCCGTTGCGGCGGGTTGGTGCGGAACACGCGCGCGATGAACGCGCGCAGCTCGTCGCGGCCGCGGACGATCCCGTCCTTGGTCTGCATCAAATGCTGGACCAGCGGGCTCTCGATCGAGGCGTCGGCTGCATAGAGCGCGAGCGCCGCCTCGAGGTCCTTGTTGCCGAGCGCTTCATCCCAGAGCCTGTAGATGCGTTCCGCGTCGTTGCTGCCGGCTGTCATGCTTGTTCCCTTGAGTTTGGTCGACTGCCGCCCATTTGAACGGAGGAGGCCGCCGCGACGTTTCAGGAAAATCTGAAATGAGCTGCGCGGCACGGCGAATGCGGGTAGGACGTTTCGGCGCGATCTGGAGGACGATGCGGTGGGATCATCCCAAGCCCTGCAGCCAGGATTTTCGCGGATCGCCGAGGCATTGGGCGATCCGGTCCGCGAGGCGATGGTCAGTGCGCTGGCCGACGGCAAGGCGTTGCCGGCGGGCGAGCTTGCTGCGGTCGCCGGCATTTCGCCGCAAGGCGCCAGCGCGCATTTGCAGAAGCTGGTCGACGCCCACGTGCTTTCGGTGTGGGCACAGGGCAGGTTCAGATATTACCGGATCAGGGACGACGACGTCGCGGCGCTGATCGAGAGCCTCGTCGATCTTGCGGCCAAGGCCACCGTGGGGCCGCGGCGTGCGATGCCGGCCGAGCAGCTCAGGCAATCGCGCACCTGCTACCACCACCTTGCGGGTCAGCTCGGCGTGCTGTTGTCGAATGCGCTGATCCGACGCCGCCTCGTCGTGATCGACGGCCGCGATGGTCGTGTGACCGAGCAGGGGCTGGCCTGGTGCCGGGCCGAGGCGATCGATTTCGATCCGGCGCGGCAGCCGCATCTGCGGCTCTGCAACGACTGGACCGAGCGCGTGCCGCATCTCGCCGGTCCGTTTGCCAATGCCGTGCTGGCGCGGCTGGTCGAGATGCGCGGCGTTGCGCCGCATCGGATTCCGCGCGCATTGCGGATCACCGATCGGGGGCGGGCGTTCTTCGACCGGCTTGGCGTCCAGGTTCCGTTCTGAAGGCGACGAGGTGAACTAGCGGCCGTCCTCGACCTCGGTCTCCGGGCGGTCGTTGCCGGAGGCGGTTTCGGTCAGCCATTTGCCGTCCGACGTCTCGTACTGGATCGCCTCGGTGCGGCCGGGGACGCGCTGCTCGTTGGCGGCGCGTCGGGCAGCGGCGAGTGCCGCGGCGTGGGTAGGAAATGGTTCCGAGAACACCCCGTTGACGGTATAGGCCCAGCCGCCGTCGTGCTGGACGACCTTGTAGATCACGTGGCTCATCAGGAACCTCGCTCCACCGTGGACGATGACACTGCCAGAATAGACCACGATGTCGTATTTTGCAGCAGCCGATCGTCCTTGAGAGAGCCGCCCCGTTGCCGCGGGCGAGGGAGACCGACATGTGCCGCAATATCAAGACGCTGTTCAACTTCGAGCCGCCCGCCACCGAGGACGAGATCCACGCCTCGGCGCTGCAGTTCGTGCGCAAACTGTCCGGCTTCAACAAGCCGTCGCACTCCAATGAGGCTGCATTCAATCTGGCCGTGGCCGAGGTCTCGACCGCCGCGCGCAAGCTCCTGATCTCGTTGCAGACCACGGCACCGGCGCGCGATCGCGAGGTGGAGGCGGAGAAGGCGAGGGAGCGTTCGCGCCTGCGGTTTGGCTGAGGGCGGGGCGTACCGTGATGCAGATCACGGTACGGCGCCGCGCGTCCGGGCATCGGTGCCGTTCACCCGATCCTGGAGCGACGCCATGAAGCCTGCCCTGCTCACGTTCTGTTCGATTGCGTTCGCCGTGCTCTGGACCTGCGGCATGCTGTGGTCGAGCGGGAAGATCGACCTTGCCAACGTCATCATCCTGTCGGCCTGCGGGGCGCTCGCGGGCGTTGCCTGGTACTACGCGATGCGCTGGGTCTTCCAGCTCATGCACCTCGCCCGGCCCTCCGATCCTCCGGCCAATCCGGGCGCGGAGCGGTAGGCATCGGGCGCGACACGGACCGAGCTGGCCGTGTCGTCGCGCGAGGACAAAAGGGTTACTTCTTGTCCTTCTTGCGGTGCTTCTTCTTTTTCTTGTGATCGTCGTCCTCGTCGTCATCATCAGCGAAGTCGATGGCGTCGACGTCAAGCGCGATCGCTTCCGCTGCCGCGCGCTCGGCGGCATCGCGCTCGGCGAACTCGGCGGCTTCACGCTCCTTGGTGCGCTTGTAGTCTTCCCAGGCGTCGAAGATCATGTGCAGCCACGGCATCACCTGCTCGATCGACGGCAATTGTCCGGGCGGACCGGCTTCACCGCGCGGGCCGGCCGGTCCCTGCGGTCCCTGTGGACCAGCTTCGCCGCGCGGACCCTGCACGCCCGCCTTGCCTTGCGCTCCCGGCTTGCCCTGGGGACCCGCCTTCCCAACCAGTCCGGGCTTGCCCTGCGGACCCGGCTTGCCGCGCGCACCTTCCGGCCCCGGCCGCCCCGGATGTCCCTGCGGACCGGGCCGACCCGGCTCGCCCTGACGGCCCTGCGGCCCCTGCGCCCCTCGTGACCCCTGGCGGGAGATTGTCTCGTCAGCCACTGATATGCTCCGTCGCGATTTCAAGCCGCTTGTAACAGAGGTTGGATGACGGCTTCAATTCTGCCCGGCGCCGCTGATGCAAGCGATCAACAGTCATAATTCGATGCGAAGATCGTGACGGGAGGACGCGTTGCGGATTCTGAACGACAGGCGCGGGGCAGTTGCAGGCGACGCAACAAAGGCGCTGACGTTCGACATCGTGGTGACGCGGCACGATCTGCGCGATGAAGCGGCGTTTCGCAACACCGGCGTCCTCGACCTTTATGCCGAGCTATTTCCTCCGAACGAGCGCGACGCCCCCGACGACATTGTGCGCTGGGTGCTGTCAGACGATGTCGGCGAGCGACGAGAGTTCAGCGTCGGCGGCCGGAAGCTGTCATATTGTCTCGACTCGCGGTGCTTCATCTTGCGCGCGGAGGGGCGCGCGATCGGCCTCGGTTTCTTCACCTACGATCACGCAAGCGAGCTGATCTACTGCAACTATGTCGGCGTCGCGAAGGCGTGGCGCGGCGGCGGCCTGGCGGGCCGGTTCTATCGCGAGATGATCGAGATGCTCGACGCCCTGTTTCCACGCAATATCGGCGTGGTGCTCGAGGTCGAGCCGTATGATCGCGATCGCCTGGCGGCGGTCATCGGTGATCTCGAACGAACGGGCGTGAGGCAACTCGCCGCGGATCAACAGACCGGGATTCGCAGATTGTTGCGCGTCAGCTGGTACGACAAGCTCGGCTATTGCTTCTTCTGCGACGCGCGCGACATGCAGCCGCTTGTGTGTCGCTCGCCATGCCTCGATCCATCGCTGTTGCCATCCGCTTGGGTCGGCGCGGAGGAAAATTATTGGTTGGCCTGGCAGTCGCGGACCGGCGCGCCGTCGGTGGAGGGCGAGCGCGGGGGTGAGCTCTGGCAAAGAGCCGTCGCTGCGATCTATGTCGAGATCCTCGCAAAATCCCTGGTCGACGACGATCCGAATGGGCGGCGCGACTATTGGGACTATGCGACGGCGCTGGTCGCGCAGACGCTGCAACGGGCCGCGATGACCGAAGTGCGTCTGGCTCGCTGCCTCGACGCCGAGGGCAGCGAGCTATTGTCGCGCTGGCGGCGGCTTGCGATCGACCCGCCGATCTAGCGTCGACGTGCGGTCAGGCTGCAGCGTGCTCGCTCAGCGGCACGTCGATGCCGTCGGCCGAATATTCGCGGATCTTGTTCCGCAACGTCCGGACCGACAGCCCGAGCACGCGCGCTGCGCGGGTGCGATTGCCGTCGCAGCGCGCAAGCGTTTGCAGCACGAGCTCGCGCTCGACTTCATCGACGGTCGCGCCGATCAGCAGTGGGACGATTTCATTTGGAGCCAGCGACGGCAGCAGCGCTTCCGGCGACGGTACGGTGGACGCGTAAGACATGAACTCCTCCCGATCAACGCCCGCTTCGTCGGTGAAGCGAAGACATCGAGAACCAACTACCCCGTAGATCCACGGTGTGCCGGTTTGGTTAACAAGCCCTTAACGCGCTCCTAACTCCCTGCTTTGTAAGCAAAATACCCAGAAATCGCCACGATTGCGGTTCCATCCGTCACAATGTGCGGTATCCGCCATCGACCATCACGATCGATCCCGAGACATAGGCCGACAGGTCCGAGGCGAGGAAGATGGCGGGGCCGACGATGTCCTCCGGCTTGCCGGCGCGGCCGAGCGGGGTGTGGTCCATGAAGACCTTGACGAGGTCGGGATTGGTGGCGCGCACCTTCTCGTTCAACGGCGTCTCGATGAAGCCCGGCCCGATTGCATTGACGCGCACACCATCCTTGCCGAGCTCGGCGGCCAACGCCTTGGTGAAGCCGAGCACGCCGTGCTTGGAGGCGGTATAGGCCGGCGAACTCGGCGTGCGCAGATGCACGAAGGACTGGATCGAGCCGATGTTGACGATGCGTCCCTTGTTCTTGCGCAGTGGCGCGAGGAACGAATGCGTCACGTTGAACACGCCGGTGAGATTGATCGAGATGATGTCTTCCCAATCCTTGATCACGGCCTCGTCGGTGCCGAGCATGCCGTTGCGGCGCGCGATGCCGGCATTGTTGACCAGGATCGAGACCGGCCCGACCTTGTCGGCCACTCGCTTTGCCATCGCGACACAGGCGTCGCGATTGGTCACGTCGAGCGCAAAGCTCTCCGCCTTGCCGCCGGCATTGCGGATCTCCCTGGCCGCTTCCGCCGCCGCATCGCCGTTCATGTCGAGCAGCACCACGCGCGCGCCCTCGCGGCCGTAGCCGAGTGCGATGGCACGCCCGATGCCCGAGCCTGCACCGGTAATGACGGCGATGTGATTGTCGAGAAGGGCCATGGCGTTTCCTCGTTCTGATTTGTGAGCGTTGTCGACAACACTATTCAAAACTGCGCCAACCGAAACGCCAAGCCGCGTTTGCGCGTTGCTGTTATCCGGATTCGGATGACAGCACGGACCGATCATGGACCCGCATATCAGACACTGGAAAGTTGCGATCGAGCGCTTTTGCGCGGCGCCGGACCCTGACTATCGCGAGATCGCCAAGATGGTCGCCGAGATCGCCGCGACCGACATCGACGAGACGCTGCGGCATGCGGCCGCACAGGTGCTGCCGATCTTGCGCCAGGCGGCGCTGAAATCGGCCGACCGCCGCACCAAAGCGATGGCGCTGCGCCGTCTCGGCATCGTCAGCGATGCGCTGCACATGCTGTCGGCACCGCGGTTCGGCCGGCGCGGCCTGACGCCGAAAGCGCTGACGCAGGAGGAGCAGTACCGGCAATTGCTCGGCCTGCCGTTCGGCCGCCGGCTCGCAGCGACCGAAGTCCAGCAGGCTTTCAAGCGCGCCGCCAAGACGGTGCATCCCGACGGTGGCGGCAACGGCGCGGCATTCCTCGAACTCGCCGCCGCGCGCGACGCCCTGATCAAGCATCACTGACGCTGGATCGCGTCACTACCTGACAGCACAAGGACGGACGCCGCGCTGTTGCCGCGTGTCCGCCCTTTGCGTGATCGAATGGCGTTCGCTCAGAACGAGCAGGTGCCGTTGTTCAGGAGGCCGGTCTTGTAGCTGAACGCGGCGTCGAAGGTCGGCAGCTCCTCGCTGACGATGGAGAAGTTCGCCGGCCACGGCGTGGTCGGGATGCTCTGGTCCCAGATCTGGCAGAAGCCGGTGTCCTGCCAGCGGATCAGATGATAGGGCGTGGCGCTGGCCGGGCTTGCCGCGGCAAGCACGGACACGGTGGCGGCAATGGCGGCACAGGCAATCGCAAGACGTCGCATGGCAAATCTCCGGTTTGAAAAATGAATGCTCCACGGGAAATCCTGGAGCTCAGGGGCCGATCGCCCCGGACATGCAGTGAGTGTTGCAACCCCGGGAACAGGTTCAACACTGGTCCTGCGAAAGCACCCGTCAACAAATCGGCCATCGCTGTGCCAAATTGCGCCTGTTTACGCGCTTGCTACAGTCGGCGCATCGCGATTCGCAGCCGTGTCGCGACGCGAGCAAATCGACGAGAGCAAACCGACGTGAGCAATTCCTGGGGAGACCGAACATGAAACCTTCATCCACCCTTCGCGCCGCGCTGGTGGCGCTGCTGGCGTTCACCGGCCTTGCGTTCTCCTCCGCCGCCCGTGCCGACAGCGGCTTCGTGACGCTCACGATCTACAAGGCCGGATGGATCATCGGCGGCTCCGGCGGCGGCGGCGTCTTGACCTTCCGCGGCCGCTCCTACCGGCTCTCCACCGGCGGCCTCGACTACGGCCTGGTATTCGGCGGCTCCAAGACCGTGCTGCGCGGCCGCGTCAGCAACATCAACCGTCCGTCCGACGTTGCCGGCGTCTACGGTGCGGCCGGCGCGGGGCTTGCCGTCGGACGCGGCGCGCGCGCGATCGTGCTGACCAATCAGAAGGGCGCGGTGCTGGAATTGACCGGACACCAGGTCGGTCTGATGGCCAACGCCGATCTGAGCGGCCTTGCGATCACCATGCGGTAGAGCATTTCGTTCAGTTTATCCCCGTCATCCCCGCGCAAAGGCCAAGCCTTTGCGCGGGGATGACGGGGCCAGCTGGGGCAAAGCCGCGTTCACCTGAACAGATGCAGCGCGGCGTATTGCAGCAGCATGATGGTCTTGGCGTCGACGATGCGCCCGTCGCCGATCATGGCGAGCGCGTCGTCGATCGAGAGCTCGAGCACCTCGATGTCCTCGCCCTCGTCGGCGAGCCCGCCGCCGTCACCGACGCGCATCGCGGCGTCGTATTCGGCGACGAAGCAATGCAGCTTCTCGGTCACCGCGCCCGGAGACGTGAAAGCCTCGAACACCTTGCGCACATGCGCGAGCCGGTAGCCGATCTCTTCCTCCGCTTCGGCGCGGATGCGTGCTTCCGGCTCGGCATCGTCGAGCATGCCGGCGGCAGCCTCGATCAGGAGATCGTCATAGCCGTTGGCGAAGGCGGGGTAGCGGAACTGGCGCACCAGCACGACGCTTCGGGTCGTCAGATTGTAGGGCAACAGCGCCGCGCCGTTGCCGCGGTCGTAGACCTCGCGCACCTGGGTCTGCCATTCGCCGTTGGCGCGCCGGTAATCGAACGTCGCGCTCTTCAGCTCGTAGCGGCGCTTCGAAAGCAGCTCGACGTCCTTGACGCGGACGCGGTCGGCGATGCTCATGCGTTGATCCTCAACCCTCTCACGGCGTCGCTTCGCGACCGTCGAGCCATTTGGCCAGCATCACCGAAGTCGATTCGTCATAGCCGAGCGATTGGTAGAACGCGCCGGCCTTGGCATTCTCCCGCCGCACCAGCAGTTGCAGCTTCGGCACGCCGGCGGCGCGCAGCCAGTCCTCGGCCGCCGCCATGATGCTGCGGCCAAGTCCCTTGCCCTGGCGGTTGGGATCGACCGCGACGTAATAGACCCAGCCGCGATGACCGTCGTGGCCGACCATCGCGGTCGCGACGATCGCATTGGCGTCGTGGCCGACCAGCACGGCCGAGTTCGGTCCGCGCCGCGCCAGCGCGATGTCGGCAGCAGGATCGTTCCACGGCCGCGTCAGGCCGCAGGCCTGCCACAGCGCGACGACATCGGCGATGTCGTTATCGGTGATCTCTGCAATGGCGAGGGAGGCAGGGGAGGAGGGCATCGTCGCCTGCGCGGTCACAGCACCTTGCCCGGGTTCATGATGCCGAGCGGATCGAGCATCGCCTTGACCTGCCGCATCAGCTCGATCGCGACCTTGTCCTTGACGTCAGGCAGTTCGTCGCGCTTGAGCACGCCGATGCCGTGCTCGGCCGAGATCGAGCCGCCCATCCGCAGCACGATCTCGAACACGACGGCATTCACGTCGTGCCAGCGCGCCAGGAAGTCGGCCGCATTGGCGCCGACCGGCTGGCTGACATTGTAGTGGATGTTGCCGTCGCCGAGATGGCCGAACGGCACCGGCCGCGAACCCGGGATCAGCTTCACCACCGCCGCATTGGCCTCTTCGATGAAGGCGGGCACGGCTGCGACCGGCACCGAGATATCGTGCTTGATCGAGCCGCCTTCCGGCTTCTGCGCCGCCGACATCTCGTCGCGCAGCTTCCAGAACGCCTGGCGCTGGCTCAGATTGGCGGCGATGACAGCGTCGTCGACGATGCCGTCCTCCATGCCCTGGGCCAGGATCGCCTCCAGCGTGTCGCGCGCATCGTCGCGCGACGACGACAATTCCATCAGCACGTACCAGGGATGCTTGCTGGTCAGGGGATCGCGGATATCGATGCCGTGGCGGATCGAGAAGTCGACCGCAACGTCGGCGAGCAGCTCGAAGCTCGTCAGTGCACCGGCCGCTTGATCGCGCGAGATCGACAGCAGCTTGAGTGCGGCCGCCGGCGACTTCAGACCGACATAGGCGGTCTCGACCGCACGCGGCCGCGGAAACAGCTTTAGCGTTGCCGCGGTGATGATGCCGAGCGTGCCTTCTGCGCCGATGAAGAGGTTGCGCAAATCGTAGCCGGTGTTGTCCTTTTTCAGCTTCGACAGCGCGTTCAGCACGCGCCCGTCAGCCAGCACGACTTCGACCCCGAGCGCCATTTCGCGCGCCACGCCGTAGGCGAGTGCTCCGGTGCCGCCGGCATTGGTCGAGAGGTTGCCGCCGATCGTGCAGCTGCCCTCGGCGCCGAGCGAGAGCGGAAACAGCCGGTCGACCTCGGCTGCCTTCTGCTGCGCGATCTGCAGCACCACGCCGGCCTCGCAGGTCATGGTGTTGGATTCGACGTCGATGTCGCGAATCTTGTCCAGCCGCCGCAGCGAGACCACGACCTCGCCATTGTGCGGGGTCTGGCCGCCGACCAGGCCGGTGTTGCCGCCCTGCGGCACCAGCGCGATCCTGTGCTCGGTCGCAAGCTTGCAGATCGCAGCGACCTCGGCGGTCGAACCGGGGCGCAGCACCAGCGGCGAGCGGCCGTGGAACAGGTCGCGCTCCTCGGTGACGTAAGGCTTGATGTCGGCGGCGTCGGTCACCGCATATTTCGTGCCGACGATGGCGCGGAATTTTTCAAGCAATTCGGGCGGAAGCGGCGGCACCGCTGATTGGACGATATTCATTTTTTCTTGGTCTTTCACTCAGTCGGGGATCTTTGCCTAAGCGTGCCCTTCGCGCAAACGCTTCGCGTTTGTCGCGAGGGAAAGCCGGTTCCCACTTGGCGCTAACGCGGCCGTTCCGGTCCGGGTCATGCTGGTTACCGCCCAACGGCCGCGCGGCGCAGCCGGTCATTGATGGCTTCACCCAATCCCTCCTCGGGAATCGGCGTCACCGCGATCGCATCCGCGTTTCTTTTGTCGAGGGTGCGGAGGTAGCCGAACAGATTGGCGGCGGCCTCGGCCAGGTCGCCGCGCTCGGACAGGTTCATCACCACGGAGGCGCATTCGCTGCGTGCGACCTTGGCCGGCCCGAACGCCAGCAAGGCTTCGCCGACATGGACGTCGCTGGCATTGAGCCGGACCGGCGTCCGCGGCGCGTAATGCGAGGCGAGCATGCCGGGGGCAACCGGCTGGGCGTCGGTTTCCGCGTCTTGCGGCGGCGACTGCAAGGGCTGGCCGAGCACACGCTCGATCTCGGCGCGCGTCAGCCCGCCCGGCCGCAGCAGCACCGGATCGGAGAAGCAGCCGACGATGGTGGATTCGACGCCGACCTCGACCGGTCCGCCGTCGACGATCAGGTCGATGCGGCCCGCGAGATCGCCGTTCACATGCTCGGCGGTGGTCGGCGAGACATGGCCGGAGAGATTGGCCGACGGCGCTACCACGGCACCGCCGAAAGCCTTGATGATATCGCGCGCCACTTTGTGGGCCGGGATGCGGATGGCGACCGTATCAAGCCCGGCGGTCGCGAGTTCCGCAACCGGGCAGGAGAGCGCCTTCGGCAGCACCAGGGTCAGGGGACCGGGCCAGAACGCCTCCGCCAACCGCAGGGCCTGCCCGTTGAACAGGGCAATCCGGCGGGCGGCGCCAAGATCGGCGACATGGGCAATCAGCGGATTGAAGGCCGGCCGGCCCTTGGCCTGGTAGAGGCGGGCGATCGCGGCGGCGTTGCCGGCGTCGGCGCCGAGGCCATAGACGGTCTCGGTCGGAAACGCCACCAGGCCGCCCTCGGCCAGGACCCCGGCGGCGGTCGCCGTGGCGGCGGCGCCGGCGGACAAAACGTGCGTTTTCAGACCTGTATCCACTGTGACTAGATTCCTCAATTGGGTGCCTCGTGGTCCCTTGCGGTCCCCGAAACCCGACGCTATAAGCCCGGCTCTCAGTCGGAGTGTGGCTCAGCCCGGTAGAGCACTGCGTTCGGGACGCAGGGGTCGCAGGTTCGAATCCTGCCACTCCGACCATTCTTTCAAGCACTTATAGGTTCTGTGTTTTTTGTGCGCAACGAAATGCGCAACGATTTGAAGCTCGGCAGCCATGTCTGTCGCCCTCGAAGCACCCGTCAAGGACGTCGAACAGCGGTCCGCGGCGGGCTTGTACTGTTCTAAATCGGAAAAAAGACGATCGGGAAGTGCGAGGGAACTAGCCCCTGTCGGGATGTTACATCGAACACCATCGAGCACCACAAGTCCTCCCTTCGGACCTACGAGCTGATTTGGCGGATATCAAAGCACGAATAGCTCGCGCAGAGTAGTGGTCAGCTCAGCGCCTTGCCCCAAAAGCTTCCGCCGCCTCTTCCTGAAAGTCCGGGTGGTGATGGCCATAGTTGGCCTCTAATTGCTCAACGGTCATGCCGAGCCAGCCAGCGGCTTCCCACATGTCGACGCCCGCCTGCATCAACCATGTCGCCGCTGTATGGCGCAGTGAATGCCGGACGACGTCGTCGCCCAGCCCGGCGTCCTCCAGAATACCATTCCAGGCTGACCTGATCTTGCCGGCAAGCGGCTGGCCGTCGTGCAGGCGGTTCACGACGAACCGGATTTGTTCACCGTCTCTCATAACCCCTGAGGCGCGGAGTTCTGCAGATCGAGCTTGGTCGATCCTGCGCCATCGAATCAGATGCGGACGCAGGCGGCTAGCGATCTTTGCCGGCGGCCGCCGTTTCTTGGTCGACTGCTCCAGCGTCCCTTTGCCCTGGTAGACCATCGCGTCAAGGTTCATCCATGGATGGGTCGTTGTTGGCAGCCACTGGGTGCGCCGGATGGTCTCTTCGCGACGAGCACTGTAGATACCGATCAGGCAGAAGCGCGCCGCGGGATAGCGACGACGAATGATCCACCGCTCCCGGCGCGCGAGCTCGCCATCCTCGCTGCGCTTCCACGTTTCCTGCTCCGTGTCCCACACGTAGCCGATTGTTGCTCCGAGTAGGCGCGCTGCCTCGTTGCGCGTTAGCCATCGGTGTCGTCCTTCGGCTTTAGGAGGAAGAGTGACCTTTGGAACGACGGTGAGCGTATGCTCGGCGTGGTAGGCGTTCACGGCAGCGCGTAGATCTTCGAGTCGGCGTCGTGCGGTTTGATCAGAGACTGTCCCGTTGCGTGGCTTGATGCCGGCTTTCCTATGATTGTCGTTCGCAGTACCGGTGGACCAATCGACAAAGTCGCGACAAAGCTGAGCTTTGAGCTGACTGACGGTTTTATCGCCAAAAAAGTTGTTAAGATCGAGCAAGCGAATGAGCAGCAGGTCATGTTGTGCCCACGCGCGTTCATCGCTCGTGTCCTTGGGCCGCTTTGAAATTTCGTAGGCTGTGAGGACGTCGGCTATCGCGAGGACGTTCGGGTCAGTTGCCCCGATGGTGCTGGTATGTCGCTCGCCGATATAGGTCTCGAGCGCCTTCGCAGCTCCGTCAATGTCGTCGCGGCTGCAGCCTGTGCGGATTTGCCGGCCACGATCGAGGATGATCCAGGTTTCATCGTCCTCTCTAAACCAGAGTCGTGGCGGCTTGGCTCTGCGGCCCGGCATGACGGCTTGACCAATTTGCAGATCGCTCGAGGGGTTGTCAGATCCTTGCCCGCAACTTTGGCGATTTCAAGAGTCCCGGTGGCCGCGGCTCTGCGCAACGATGATATTGTCAACGGACCGAGTGGGAAGAACACTGCCGCGGCCTCGACAAGGGTCATTACTTCATCCTCACCCCATTGGGCAGGATCGGGCCGCGCTTTTGCGCGAGCGAGCTTGTCGATCTTGCGCTTCGGCATTCCTTGAACGCGTTGCTCGTGGGGGGGCGCTGCCTTTGGATCAGAGCGTTAGGTCCTAAGTGTAGACGAAAACCACTCGTCGAGCAGTCCTACCGGCGCGTGGATGGGGTAATCGGCGGCTTACGACTGCGAATCGGACAATTTTGCTTGCAGCCCTGAAGCGCAGTGGAGTGGCGGCGGCCCTTTGCTCCGGGGACAGTGGGGAGCAGCTCAATAGGCGGGAGGATCTTATTCGAGCTTGAGGTGGCGCCGCCTTATCGCAGGTTCTGCAATCTCAACAACCTGTGACAGCCGAAGCTTTCCTCTCGGCTGTCTGACATCACACTCGACTGGATGGTGGAATTCAACACCGAACCGCATTCCGTTGGTCGAAAGTGATCCGCGACGTGCTAGAAAACGCGCTACTTCACGAGACGGCCTATCAAAGGCTTGCGATGAGCTCGGTCCGCAACTTTACGAGCTTTGGCCCGTACAGGCCAGTCGCTCTGCGAAATCATCTAAAGGCAAAGGCGTTCTTCGAACCAGCCTCGACGGAGAAGGATCTCACCGCGAGATAGCATACCAAATGAAAAACAAACGTGCCTCGCTTTATGAGGGAGACTCAGCGGCGAAGTAGACCCTCGCTGCCCGACGGCGCCGATCATTTCGTTTCTGAATAGAGGGGGGCAACGTAATCTGTCCAATCCAACCTATCGATCGACGGCGGCCGCAACCTCCTATTGGATAAACTATGCCAGCGACACCGCATCGCAAGGAACTGCTTGGATTTGGCAAATGGATAACCACAGTCTTCGCGCTTGTGTTATTCCGACGGCAGGAAATTCAACTGCTGATGCAATGGAGGTCCAGCGATACACTTGTTGGACGGCTCTCGATTTTGCTATCAAAACCGCTTGCCATTAACTTCAGCAGGTGAGTATTCGCAGCCGAGTTTTCGCCCGCATGGCAACAATCGTCGCGTTTCGCGTCAACAAAAGAATACCGCTTTCCCGGACGCGCTGAAAAAGAGTTTGGCTTGGACTCGCTGGTCCCAACTTTCTCTGACAGTATTGGTTGCTCGCCGATGATGCTTGCGAGGGGAACGCGGATGACTTTCAGGGGCCTCTTTGACCGATCTCGAACCTGCGTTGCGCAGCTGATGTCGTATCGCGCACCGTGTTGTTGACGCACCGATTGCGCGCCGGCGCGGATCAGGGCTGATCGCGCAAAGTTTCCCATCATCCCGATCTCAGTGACGGCTTGAACGAGCTGTGTCGTAACCCGCTGACCAGCCGCAGCGTGAATGCATCGTGCTGCTTGCGTCACACTGCAAATCCAAACTTCAGAAGGACATTCCTATGACCGCGAACCATGATCAGATCAAATTCGCCTATTGGGTGCCGAACGTTTCCGGCGGCCTCGTGATCAGCAAGCTCGAGCAGCGAACCGGCTGGGATATCGATTACAATCGCCGACTGGCGCAGATCGCGGAACAGGCGGGGTTCGACTATGCCCTGAGCCAGATCCGCTTCACGGCCGGCTATGGCGCCGAGTTCCAGCACGAGCCGGTCGCCTTCAGCCACGCGCTGCTCGCGGCGACCACGAAGCTGAAGGTGATCGCGGCGCTGCTGCCCGGGCCTTGGAATCCGGCGGTTGCCGCCAAGCAGATTGCCACCATCAGCCAGCTCACCGAGGGCCGCGTTGCGGTTAATATCGTCTCTGGATGGTTCCGTGGCGAGTTCACCGCGATCGGCGAACCTTGGCTCGATCACGACGAACGCTACCGGCGCTCGGAAGAGTTCATCCGGTCGCTGCGCGGGATCTGGACCCAGGACAGCTTCACCTTCCGCGGCGATTTCTATCGCTTCAGCGACTACACGCTGAAGCCGAAGCCGGCCCAGCCGCTGCCCGAGATCTTCCAGGGCGGCAGCTCACGCGCGGCGCGCGACATGGCCGCGCGGGTGTCGGACTGGTACTTCACTAACGGCAATTCGGTCGATGAGATCAAGAAGCAGGTCGATGACATCAGGGCCAAGGCAAGGGCCAACAACCATTCGGTCAGGATCGGCGTCAATGCGTTCGCGATCGCGCGCGACAGCGAGGTTGAGGCGCGCAGCGTCCTCAACGAGATCATCGCCAAGGCCGATCCGGAGGCCGTCAACGCCTTCGGTCACGAGGTTAAGAACGCCGGCAAAGCCTCACCGGAAGGTCAGGGCAATTGGGCCAAATCGAGCTTCGAGGATCTCGTCCAGTATAATGACGGCTTCAAGACCAACCTGATAGGCACGCCCGAGCAGATCGCCGAGCGCATCATCGCGCTCAAGAAGATCGGGGTCGACCTGGTGCTGCTCGGCTTCCTCCATTTCCAGGAAGAGGTCGAGTATTTCGGCCGCCGCGTCATTCCGCTGGTGCGTGCACTGGAAGCGGACGCGGCGCGGCACGTCCAGGCCGCCGAGTGATTCGGGAAACATTGGCGTGACCATGATCGCAGCAAGCGCGGGTGTGCTTCCATTGGATGGCGCCCTTGTCGAGCCGGCTCTCTCTGCGCCCTTGTCCGCGCGCGCGGACGTCGCGGACCGTGCGCTCGTGAAACGAGGCAGTGGCGAGATCCAGCCGGTGCTCGCGCTTGCTGACATCTCGCTCTCGTTCGGCGGCGTCGCCGCACTGCGCGACATCGATCTCGAGGTCGCACAAGGCGAGATCCGCGCGGTGATCGGCCCCAACGGTGCCGGCAAGAGCTCGCTGCTCAATGTCATCAGCGGGCTCTACCGGCCGGACCGGGGCCGGGTCTGGCTCGGCGAGCATTCCTTCGGCCATGTACCTACGGCGCGGCTGGCGCAGCATGGTGTGGCGCGGACGTTCCAGAATCTCGCTGTGTTCAAGGGCCTCTCGGTGCGCGACAACGTCCTGATGGGAGTGGCGCACCGGGTCCGCGCCGGCTTTCTGCGCCAGATCGCCGGCTCGCCTCTGGCACGGCGGATCGAAGCGGAGAACCGCGCCGCCGCAGAAGACGTCATCGGCTTCCTGCACCTTCGCGAGGTGTGCGACCGCGCCGCCGGAACCTTGCCCTATGGTTTGCAGAAGTGCGTCGAGTTGGCGCGTGCGCCGGTGGCGCGGCCGTCGCTTTTGCTGCTCGACGAGCCCTTTGCGGGCGTCACGCTCGGCGAGAAGCACGAATTGGCCGCGCATGTCCGCAACGCCCGCGACAGCTATGGCGCCACCATCGTCCTAATCGAGCATGACATCGGTGTGGTGATGGGGCTGTCCGATCGCGTCGCGGTGCTCGACTATGGCCGCAAAATCGCCGACGGCACGCCGGACCAGGTGCGGTCCGACCAGGCGGTGGTCGATGCCTATCTCGGCGTCGCGCATGCGGACGAAACGGAGCTCGCACTTTGATGTTTGACTATCAATTCCTCATCGAAGTGCTGGTGGGCGGCCTGCTGTCGGGCGTGATGTATTCGCTGGTCGCGATCGGCTTCGTGGTGATTTACAAGACTTCGGGGGTGCTCAACTTCGCGCAGGGCGCGATGCTGCTGTTCGCGGCGCTGACCTTCGTCAGTCTGGTCGAGCGCGGCGTCGCGCTTCCGCTTGCGCTGCTGGCGACACTCGCGATCATGGTCGCGCTCGGTGTCGCGGTCGAGCGCACGGTGTTGCGGCCGCTGGTCAACCAGCCGCCGATCACCTTGTTCATGGCGACGCTGGGGCTGTCCTATGTGATCGAAGGCGCGGCGCAGCTGTTGTGGGGCACCCAAGTCCACGGCCTCGACATCGGCATCAGCGACGTGCCGCTCGATATCGTCGGCGTCTTCATCAGCCGGTTCGATCTGTTCGCGGCGGCGGTGGCGGGCAGCCTGGTTGCGCTGTTCGCGCTGTTCTTCCGCACCACGCGGACAGGGCTGTCGTTCCGCGCCGTCGCCGACGATCCGTTTGCAGCACTTGCGGTCGGCCTTCGCCTGCCGCGGGTGTGGGCCATCGTGTGGACGGTCGCCGGCATCGTTGCGCTGGTCGCCGGATTGCTGTGGGGCGCGCGGCTCGGCGTGCAGTTCTCGCTGTCGCTGGTGGTGCTCAAGGCGCTGCCGGTGCTCGTGCTCGGCGGCTTCGATTCGATCGCCGGCGCCATCGTCGGGGGCCTCCTAATCGGCGCGATCGAGAAGCTCGCCGAGGTCTATGTCGGCCCGTTGGTCGGCGGCGGCATCGAGGCTTGGGCGGGCTATGTCGTCGCGCTGGTATTCCTATTGGTGCGGCCCTCGGGACTGTTCGGGCAGAAGCTGGTCGAGAGGGTCTAGCACATGGACGCAACCTCGAACCCGCGCCAGACCCTCCCCGTCATCGACCGCATCCTGATCGGCATCGGCGCAGTGATTACGTTCGGCGTGATCCCGCTCGCCGGTTCGGATTATTTGATGGACGCGGTTCTGACGCCGTTCCTCGCGCTGGCGCTCGCCGCGGTCGGGCTCAACGTCCTCACCGGCTATGCCGGGCAGGTGTCGCTCGGCTCGGCCGCGTTCCTCGCGGTCGGCGCCTATGCCGCCTACAATCTGCATCTCCGTTTGCCCGAGTTGCCGCTGCTGCTCGACCTGGTGCTGGCCGGCCTCGTCGCGGCCGCGATCGGCATCGTGTTCGGGCTGCCGAGCCTGCGGCTGCGCGGGTTCTATCTCGCGGTCTCGACGCTCGCGGCGCAGTTCTTCGTACAATGGGCGCTGACCAAGTTCGGCTGGTTCTCCAACGACAATCCGTCCGGCGTGATCGATGCGCCAGCGCTGACCATCGCCGGCTATTCCTTCACCAGCGCGGCGGGCCGCTACCTGTTCTCGCTGGCCGTCGTGACGGTGGCGACGATCCTGACCTTGCTGCTGCTGCAATCGCAGACCGGCCGCAACTTCATCGCGGTCCGCGATCACGAGATCGCGGCAAAGGTGATCGGTGTGCCGCTGCTACGGACCAAGCTGCTGGCGTTCGGCGTATCCTCGTTCCTGATCGGGGTCGCTGGGGTGCTGTGGGCCTTTGCCTACCTGCGCACAGTCGAGCCGGCCGGCTTCAATCTCGATCGCTCGTTCCAGATCCTCTTCATCATCATCATCGGTGGATTGGCATCGCTGCGCGGCGCGTTCCTCGGCGCGGCCTTCATCGTGGTGTTTCCGCTGATCCTGTCGCGGCTCGGCGCGGCTCTGCTCGGTGGCGTGTTCGACTCCGGCGTGCTGGAGATGAGCCAGCGCATCGTGATCGGTGCGCTGATCATCGCCTTTTTGATCGCGGAGCCGCGCGGATTGATCGCGCTGTGGGACCGGTTTCGCGCGGCGTCGGCCGCGTGGACCGGCCTCCGCAAGACGTTTCCTGCAACTGACACATCAAGGAGCTGACGATGAGGTTTCGACACTTGAAATTCGCGCTGGGGGTAGTGGGCGTCCTTGCATTTGCTGGAGCACCGGCGGTCCACGCCGACGAGCAGTTCTTTCCGCTGCAAAGCTATCGGGTTGGCCCCTATGCCGCCGGCGGCACCGGCTTCTTCGGCGGCTTCATCGACTATCTGAACCTAATCAATATCCGCGACGGCGGCGTCAACGGCGTAAAACTGACCTGGGACGAGGGCGAGACCCAGTACGAGGTCGAGCGCGGCGTCGAAGTCTATGAGCGGTTGAAGAACCGGCTCGGCGTCGCTGCCTGGAATCCGCTGTCGGTCGGCATCGCCTACGCCATGATCGACCGCATCACCAAGGACAAGGTGCCGCTGATCACCGTCAACCATGGCCGGACCGATTCGACCGACGGTCGCGTCTTTCCCTACGTCTTCCCGCTGCTGCTCAATCCTTACAGCGAGACCTCGGGTATCGTGAACTACATCGCGAGCCGCGAAGGCGGCGTCGACAGGCTCAAGGACAAGAAAATCGTCGTGCTCTATCACGGCTCGCCCTACGGCAAGGAGACGATCCCGATCTACAAGCTCCTCGCGGACAAGTATCATTTCAGCGTCGAGCAGATCGAGGTGCCGCATCCCGGCAACGAGCAGCAGTCGCAGTGGCTCTCGATCCGGCGCGCCAAGCCCGACTATGTGGTGCTGCGCGGCTGGGGCGTGATGAATCCGGTGGCGCTGAAGACCGCGCAGAAGGTCGGCTTCCCGGCCGACCACATCATCGGTAATGTCTGGTCCAATTCCGAGGAAGACGTGATCCCAGCGGGCGACGCAGCCAAAGGCTATATCGCGATCACCACGCAAGCCTCCGGTGCCGAATATCCGGTGCTGCAAGAGGTGATCAAGACCGTCTATGGCGCAGGGAAGGGCAATCTCGACGACAAGAAGCGGATCGGCAGCGTCTACCACAACCTCGGCATCGTGAACGGCATCCTCAACGTCGAGGCGATCAGGATCGCGCAGGCCAAGTTCGGCGAGCGCACGCTGACCGGCGACGAGGTGCGCTGGGGCTTTGAGCATCTGCAACTGAATCCGGCGCGGGTCGAGGCGCTCGGCGCCAAGGGGCTGTTCCATTCGATCAACGTCACTTGGGACAATCACGAGGGCGACGGCCGCGTCACCTTCCAGCAGTGGGATGGCGCGAAGTGGAAGGTGGTGTCGGACTGGATCGCGCCGGACTGGGCGTCCCTGCGGCCGATCATCGAGAAGTCCGCGGCCGCCTATGCCCAGGAGCATGGCATCACGCCCCGCACCTCCGGCGACGATCCGGTCAGCCAGTAATCGATCGCGCCGCTGCGGGAGCCTTGTGCCTCCCGCAGCCGGTAACTCGACGGATCGAACCATGAGTGAAGTCCTGCTCTCAGTCGACGGCCTGGCCGCGACCTACAATCACGCCATCGGCGCCGTCAGCGACGTGTCGCTCGTGGTGCGGCCGGGCGAAATTGTCGCCGTGCTCGGCGCCAACGGCGCCGGCAAATCGACCACCTTGCAGGCAGTGTCGGCGCTGCTGCCCGCCCGTCGCGGCCAGATCACTGCGGGCTGCATCCTGTTCGAGGGCCACGATCTTGCCGGCATATCGGCCGCCGCGCTAGTGCGGGCCGGCATCGTGCCGGTGCTCGAAGGGCGGCACTGTTTTGCGTCGCTGACGGTCGAGGAGAACCTCTTCACCGGCGCGATCGGGCGCGATGCGACCCGCGCCGAGACCGCAGATGATCTCGACCGCGTCTACACGCTGTTTCCGCGGCTGAAGGAGCGGCGCCGTTCGCTGGCCGGGCTGACCTCCGGCGGCGAGCAGCAGATGACAGCGATCGGCCGCGCCCTGATGTCGCGGCCGCGGCTGCTGGTGCTCGATGAGCCGTCGATGGGGCTGGCGCCGCTCGTCGTGGAGGGGATTCTTCGCGCGCTCAAACAGCTCAATGCCGAGCAGGGTCTGTCGATCCTGGTCGCGGAGCAGAACTCGACGGTGGCGCTACGCTTCGCCGACCACGCTGTCGTGCTCGAGAACGGCCGCAGCGTGCTCGCGGGTGCCGCCGCCGAGCTGCGGCGGCGCGGCGACATCAAGACGCTCTATCTCGGCGGATCGTCACAAGTCGATCCGAGCCGGCAGCCGACCCAGGCTGTCGCTTGACATCAACCCGGACAGGAGAACGACCATGGCCCAAGAAAATCTCGCCCGAAAGATCGACGACGACGTCTATGCAAGACTCGACGCCGCGATCGACGCCACCGTGAAGGTGAACGCCGATCGCAACGACAAGGAGAGCCGGTTTCCGCGCGAGAATCTGCGCGCGCTGTCGGAGGCCGGATGGACCGGCGTGCTGAACGAGGTGCAGCATGGCGGGCTCGGTCTCGCTCACGTCGACTTCGCCGAAGCCGCGTATCGCATCGGGCAAGCCGATGCCTCGACCGGCCTCGTCTATGTGATGCATGTCGGCGCGGCCCAAACTATCAATCTGTTCGGCAGCGCCGACCAGAAGGAGCGCTGGCTCAAATCCAACAATGGTGGTCTGCTCGGCACCTATTCGACCAGCGAGCGCGCCACCGGCGGGCACTGGTGGTACAATCTCTCGGAAGCCTCGCGCGACGGCGAGGATTATCTCGTCAATGCCGAGAAGTCGTTCACGACCAGCTCGGGTCAGGCCGACTACTATGTGGTACAGACGCGCACGCCCGGCGCAAAGGACCAGGCCGATATCGTGTTCTTCATCGTCGACGGCAAGGCCCAAGGGATCGAATCACGGCCTTGGGATGCGCTCGGCGTGCGGGCCAATCATTCAGGTCCGATCCGCTACAGCAATGTGCGGGTGCCACAGCGCGACCGGCTCGGCACCGAGGGGCAGGGCAAGGAGATCATCTATGACGGCGTGTCGCCGGTTTATCTGATCGGGCTCGGCGCGGTCTGGGAAGGCGTGGCGCGCGGAGCGCTGAACGCGGCGGTGGCGCACACCACGAGCTTCGTGCACAAGGATCGGAATAAGAGCCTATCGGATTACCAGGCGATCCGGCAGGAGCTCGGCGCCGCCAAGGTGCTGGTCGAGACCTTGCGGCCGTGGCGCAACGAGCTCGCAGCGCGACTCGACGTGCTGTGGCGCGCCGGCAGGCCGCAGAGCGAGATCCTGATTCCGCTGACCGAATTCAAGGTGCACGCCGCCGAGGTCGCCAACAAGGTCGCGGCCACCGCGCTGACCGTGACCGGGGGCTATGGCTACCATCGCGGTCCGATCGAGCGCTCCTATCGAGACGCGCGCGCCGCGATCGCGATGGGCCCATCCAATGTGATCGCACGCGACTGGATCGGCAAGGCGCTGGTCGGCTTGCCGTTGGAACTGTTCTACGAGGGCGGAGAGTAAAGCCTCGCGGCCTGCACTCCACAGGCTCGGAAATACCGTTCCCTACCGTCGCTAGTCGACCGCGAACCGTGAGTTGTGCAAGCTTAGAGGCCTTTCAGAAGGCGTTGGCAGTCTTTGGTTCGCTCGATCAGCTTTGCGGCAAGGCGCTGGATAACGGCGTTATCTAGCCCTTCCGCTTGCGCGGTAGCGCACACGCCGCTTACGCTGTCCGGAAGCAGATCGGCCAAGGAGTTCAGTCCCGCAATGACTTTTTCCGCATCGAAACGGATTTCGCGGGCGAATTTCCGCCATTCACGCGCACCTATTTGACCAAGCTTGTATTCCCCACCAATCTTCATCGCGAGCTTCATCTTTTGCAGATCAACATCGTCGTAGGGAAGGATGCTGGCGATATCGTAGAGTGGCGCAAGCCGCACCGTTGGGCCGTTGGCTAGCAGTAATGAGTAGTTCTTGGCGTGCGCATCGGTCCCCCCGATGAGCCAATTGAAGCCGAGAGCATCGATGAACGTATCGATATCATCAACGCTCTCGGTGGAATGGGTACGTAAGAGTTCGATAATATCCGTGGCGGACGGGCCGCCTTCGCTTTGATATTTCCTGGTTGGCATGATGCCGCGTGCCTGGCACACGTCCTCTTGATGGACGCGAATGACGTGATTGCCACTGAACTGCCGATCGTAGCGTTCGACGACAATGGCGACCTCATTCTCAAACCGCATGACCTTTGTTTCGGCGACAGGCAAGCCGAGATTACGCGCGAGATTGAGGCAGATATGTTCGTTCTCGGCATGGCCGTCGAAATAGCCGGTCGGCGGCTTCAGGATATGCGTTGTCGGAATGCGTCCGGACGGTATACCCCATTGTCCTCTTTGCAGAAGCAGTGCGGTTTTCGGCTGTGCACCGGCGAGGCTGAATTGCCCCGTATCACGCGGCAGCCGCCACGCGGCATGATCTTCTCTCAATGCTTGCAGACGTTTTGCGACGGCTGCTTCGTCAAGCCACTCAACCTTGTCGTCCGTACCGCTTTGCAATTTCTCCAAACGATCGGGCGTGACGAATTGAATGGCGCCGGCGCAGTCTTCGCCGACATGAGAAATCAGGGCAAACACATTGCGGGCCGAGACCTGAAACTTCTTCGCCCAACGATCGAGAACGCGCTCATTGTCCGGGAGCAGTCCCCATAGAAAGGCCTGAACAGCGGCGGGGCCGTGTTCCTCGGCCGCGAGTGGCATGGAGAGCGAAATGGGGTATGCGTCCCTCGTTTGCCGCCAATCGCTGTCATAGACAAAGGTGAGACGGCCACGAGCGTCGTTGTGCACGCGGCCGACTTCCCTGCCGTCCAGAAGCGCGATGAGTTCGTTGGTCATGGCCTGCTCTTTTTGGCTTTTGACACGATTGCGTTGATATCAACGACTGGCTTTTCTAAACCGCGGCCATGGGGTTGTTCGCTGCCTGCGTCTAGACGGATGCCGAGTGCGTCAAGAGCGCGGAGCACTAGGCCGAGTTCAGCGCGCGCGTGGCCGCGCTCAACCTCAATAACCCACTGACGGCTGACGCCAATGCGCTTGGCGAGGCTCGACTGGTCGAGCTTGAGGCGTTTGCGTGTGCCTCGAATGATGGCCCCGAGATCGGCCGACGTGCGTATGAGCATGGCAATTCAGAATGTTGACGTTCGCTTACATTACCATATGTCACCGTTCGGCGACAACTGAAAATGTCAGCGAACGTCGACTTTTGAAAATGTCATCGTTCGGTAACACGCGCAGGTTTGTGCCTAGACTAGAAAAATATAATCAGATCAATTAATTATCCTTATGAATCGAGCTCCGGAAAAATCTTTTTAACGGCTCCTTGATAGCCTGGGACGAGCGAGAATTGGCCTGTCGAGGAGATAGCGATGCCTGTCGCCATATATGAAAGATCTGGGTCCGAAAGGATTTTCGGCCGAAGGTTAGAGGTCCCGAGGGCGCAGCCGATGGCTACGAAAAAGTCTCACGCCAAAGCAGGCAAGTTAAACCGTTCCGACCTCGTCGAAGATGCCAGATATCCATATTTGGTGGGGCACGACAAAGATGCACCGCAAGTACATCGGTATGTAATCAAAGCCTCGTAGGAGCTCTACGCCGTCCTCCAAAGCGCACCGGACGATCAGACGGCGACATTCCGTTCGCTCATTGGCGCGCGCCTACTCCGACTACAGCAACGTGCTCGATCGCCGCAGCGTCTCCTACAGAACCAACGTCAGCAGCCGCTGTGGTCGGGATCGATCCCGAGTGATTGAAAGACTCCCGACTAAAGGCTGTCGAGACCAGAGCCGACGAATTCTGCTGCTACCAGGAAATCGCCATTGGCCCAAGCTGCCAATTGAGTATGCGCCGCGCAATAGAAGGCGCGCGACGTGATCTTAAAAAATCGGCATTGGGGCGATTCTCTAGGCGAAGGCCTCGTGCAGGAAGAGCGTATCTCTTCCGCTCCGTGTCCGGGAGCACCACGATCATGTTGTCTGGCAGTCCCAAGGCGGTGGCCTGCCGATACGTCTAACGTGCAGTGGTGTCGTTCTCGAATACGGCTACGAGGCCAACGGTGCCCGCGCTGCCGCAAATGCCTTTAGGAATTTCACAAGATAGGCAGCGCCGCCATCCACGCTCAGTTTGGCATGGATAAAGAACGAGAAGTAATCTTTTCGCTTGGAAATAGCGCCGTGAGCGAGCGTTGTAATATCCGAATGTCCGTGCTGCCCTCGGCAAGAATGACCGTTGTTGCCAGCCGACGGGGATCAAGGGGAGCGGAAGCTCTCTTGTCAGCGCAAATGCTGGCGCCCGACTAGATCCAACCGCCGCCGATCAGCGCCGTGATGACGTGCCGCACGTCAGCGCAGGCATCCAACAAAGCCCGAAGGCTCATCAAGGATCCATAGCCGTCGAACCAAAGCCGGCCTTCGCCGTCGCGATCACGCATCCGGCGATCGATCTCGTCCGTCGCCTCCTCGCGCGTGTAGAGGGTCGCCAGCACTTCGGGTGCCCGCGCCGATACCAATCCTCGACAAAGAATGAGCGCAGTGCCGCGGCCGTCTCCTCTGCCCAATCGCCATCGGCGCAGTATTCGTCCCAGTCTCGCGCGTCGCTGCGAGCTAAGCCTCCAGCCGTTCACGCGCCGTACTGGCCGTGGCAGCCCAAGAGATCCAAACGCGACAAGACCGCTCTGGGCGCCTTGTAGACGACGTTGGAACTTTCCGCCTCTTCATCGACCGACGGCCTGATGGCTCGGTCGCTTTCCTAGAAGAGCGCAGAAATGATCGGGAACGACGGACTTTGCGCCATAGACCTCGGTCCGATCGAAATAGATTTTGCAGTAACTTCCTATCCACCGCTCCTACAGGCCAATGTCCAGCATGGTGGTGCGATCGGTGAACGGTCGGCGGCCCTTTGAACTCCGCCGTGTCGACCTCCCAACCGCACATCGACTTACAATCCATTCTAGCCGATCAGCCACCGCACTGTGACGGCAACGACGTTCCAGCCGAGAGCCATGCAGCCCTGACAACCACGCGACTGGTGCCTGTCGGGCGGGGATGGTCCCCGCCTAAGAACAGGAGCCGGATAGATGTCTCAAAGCCTTGCCTTCGCCAATGCATAGAACCTCGCCCACCCTCATGGTCTGCGTCGTTATCTTCCGCACCGGCAGGGGCGGATACGGCGTCATGCCGGCCACCGAATACGACGGCAGGCGTCAGTGGCAGCCGTACGGGGAGGCCATTGCCATCTACAAGCGCACGAATCTTGCTGGTCTGCCGTAACCGTCCTATCGATTGCCTCTGGTTCTTGGCGATGCACGCTCCGTGCTGATGAACGGGGACAATAGAAGTGTCGATCATCTGGACCGCCGCATCGTGAGCAGCGGCGAGTGTATCTATGATTCGGCTCCAGAGACCGGCCCACGCCAGCGAACAAAGCGGTTATAGCAGGTAGTGTAAGGACCAAAATGATCCGGCAAATCGCGCCAAGGTGCCCCAGATCGCACGACGCAGAAGATGAGGACGCGTCAGTCGTTTACCCGAGGAACTCCACGCGTCTTGTTTGGTAGCATAGACTTGATAAGTGCCCATTCGTAGTCCCTTAGGTCATGGCGCAATGATTCGAAGCCCCAGTTTGGGAAGTTGAATCACGGGCGCCGGGCCGAGCACAATGCTTTTGCCATGTCAGGCCAACTTGTCCTCACGGCCGCCCTCAAGCTTATCTCGCAAGGCCGTGATCACGCGATGGACAATCCTTATATCCTTGACCGACAGCCCTTCTGAAAGATCGTTGATCCAGGGAGCCTGCAATTCCATTGCGGCTTCGAAGGCGCGCTGTCCATTCGCAGTGAGCACGACGAGCTGCGCCCGTCGGTGATGCGGGTTGACCTCAAAAGATACGAGGCCCTCCCTGTGTAGATCATTGATAATCCGCTGCACGTTTTGACGATTGCCGCCGAGGTCGCGTGCGAGCCAAGCGACCGGTTGGGGACGTTCGGCGGACACAATGGCGCCAAGCACCTGCCAGCGTGCGCTTGTTAGGCCAAGCGGCGCGACCAGACGGTCGCCGGCCGTCAGAAGTAGGCTGTCGAGCCTGAAGAGATCGAGAACAAGGTCGGTCAGGGCGTCACCCTCGGGGGTTCGCTTGGCTCTTTTCATTTGTCACCATTGTTTTATATTGACATTATAATGTCAATCTGTCATGTAGGCATAATACCAATTAGGTATCGCATGCTAAATAGCAATGGAGCCACTCATGTCGCTGCTACGCGCACTCGACCCTTCCTTCCCGATCGACCGCCAGATCGCTATTGAGGCAAATTCGGTCGTCCTGGTGAACCCATTCACTCTCGACAAAGCCGATGAGGCGGCTTTTCTCAAAACCTGGCAGGACGACGCAGCGTTCATGAAGCGACAGCCGGGCTTCATTTCCACTCAGCTGCACAGAGCTCTCGGCGACAGCTCGACCTATCTGAACTACGCCGTCTGGGAATCCACCGCACACTTCCGCGCGGCCTTCACCCATCCTGACTTTCTAGCAAAAATAGCCAGCTATCCGGCCTCCGCGATAGCTTCCCCTCATCTGTTCCAGAAAGTTGCCGTGCGCGGCATCTGCGTTGCCTAGCCCTGCTGTTTTTAGGAAGGGAAGATACTCATGATCAAGTTGATCCATCCTATCGCTGGTGCCTTGGCTATCGCAACGATCGGCACATTTTGGCTATCGACGGTACTCAGCGAGCTGTTCGCGTCCCATGCCACAGTTGCCGCGGTTAAGAGCACCATACCGTGGGGCTTCTTGTTGCTGATTCCGGCGCTCGCTGCCACCGGCGGTACAGGTGTCATCTTGGCAATGGGGCGCCGGGCCGGACCGATCGGGGCCAAATTCAAGCGCATGCCATTCATTGCAGGAAACGGCATCCTGATTCTTATTCCGTCTGCGCTCTTCCTTGCGTCGAAGGCTCAGGCGGCAGAATTCGATGCCATGTTCTATGCTGTGCAGGCGATCGAGCTCATCGCGGGCGCAACAAACATTACACTTCTTGCTCTCAACGGGCGGGACGGTCTCAAAATGAAGGGATGGTTGCGCCGCAAACCCGCTTAATCACCTGAACCGGAACTGCGCGGACAACCGACCTGACGCCCGGTATTGTCCCGGCTTTATGAGTACGCGCCCTAAAATCTTATAGCTCTCCCGCCGGAGAATAGGCCGGACGTATCACAATGCGTAGCCAAATCAGCAGTTTAGAACGTTCAGCCCTTCAGTTTACCTCCGGCAGCATAACGCTCGCCGTGGTAACACTAGCCTGCTTGTACCTTCAGGCGCATTTCGCCGCGACGGCGTTCGCCTATTTGTTAGTGGTCTTGCTGTTTTCGCTGATGGGCAGCTTCGTCGCGTCGTCCGCGCTTTGCATCGTAGCCATTGCTGCTCTCGCTTATTACTTTGCGCCGCCGGCGTTCAGCCTGCGAATCGATGCCCCCCGAGATCTGCCCGTGGTTGTTGCATTCTTTATTGCCTCGATTGTGGGAGCGCACTTGATCGGTACGCTCCGTCAGGAAAGAGAGGCTGCGCGTGTGATTGCGGCCAAGCTTCAGCGGAGTGCGGCCGATTTGGAGGATCGCGAAAAGCGGTGGCGCGCCATCTTCGAGCACAATCCAGCCATGTACTTCATGGTCGATGAAGCCGGCACTGTCCTCGACGTCAATACATTCGGCGCGACACAACTCGGCTATGCTCGTGCTGAACTGATCGGTCAGTCCGTGCTGGAGGTATTTCTCGAGGAGGATCGCGCGTGCGTTCGGACGTGCCTGAAGGACGTCGGACAAACGCGCACTTGGGACGTCCAGAAGGTCAGGAAGGACGGCTCGGTCTTGTGGGTACGTGAAAGCGCCAAAGCTATGCTCTGGGCGGATAAGCAGCCCATTGTCCTTATCGCCTGCGAAGATATCACGGAGCGAAGGCGGACCGAACTTGCCCTGCAGCGGAGCGAAGCACATTTGGCCCAGGCGCAGGAGTTGAGTCACACAGGCAGCTTCAGCTGGAACCCCACTACGGGCGAAGCCTTCTGGTCACAGGAGACATTTCGGATTTTCCAATTAGATCGCCAGACAGTGCCGCTGGGGCCGCAGCTCGTCGTTGAGCGCACTCATCCAGATGATAGGGCTTCGGTTCAAGAAATTATTGATCGCGCGATGCGAGACCCGAGCGATTTCGAGCACGAATACCGGCTTCTGCTACCGGACGGCTCGGTAAAGCACATCCATGCGCAGGCGCGAGCGACGAGAACAGCCTCTGGTGAGATCGAGTTTGTTGGGGCAGCTACGGATATTACGGCGGCTAGGCGAGCAGAACAACAGCTGCGCCGCAACGAGGCTTATCTAGCCGAAGCTCAGCATCTCAGTCACACGGGCAGCTGGTCCTGGGACGTCTACGGTCTAGATTTCGTGTATCGCTCCGCCGAGGTCGATCGTCTGTTTGGCTTTCGCCCACAAGAGCCGGTATCGATCGAGACCATCCGATCGCGCATCCATCCGGACGACTTGCCACGGCTGGAGGAGGTGCAGCGCCAGGCGATTGAGCACAAGGAGGGGCGGTTCGAATATGATTTTCGTATCCTTCTACCAGATGGCGGGATACGACGCATACACTCCGTTGCGCACGTGGTGGTCGGCAGCGATGGTAAAGTCAGCGAGCTGATCGGAACACATATGGATGTCACCGGGCAACACGCAGCTAGGGAACGCCTGGAAAACACACTTGCCGCGCTGCGCGAAAGCGAACAGCGCTTTCGCGACTACGCCGAAACAGCTTCCGATTGGCTCTGGGAAACTGGGCCGGATCTTCAGGTCACTCGCTTATCCGAGCACACCAGCGCTGCGGGACTTTTGGCGACAGGATTGATCGGCCTGCTTCGCTGTGACCTTGCGTGCGACGTCGAAGAGGAGCCCGAGAAGCGGCGGCAGCATCGGGCGACATTGGAGGCCCATCTTCCGTTTCGGGATCTCGTCTACCGCACCGTGAATCGGACAGGTTCTCCGATCTACGTCCGCACGAGTGGCAAGCCTTTTTTCGATGGAAAGGGGAACTTTCTCGGCTATCGGGGCGTCAGCACTGACATCACCGCGACCATTCGCGCCGATCAAGCCGAACAAGAACTACGAAAGGCACAAGCGGAGCTTGCGCATGTAACGCGTGTAACGACCTTAGGAGAGCTAACAACTTCCATCGCCCATGAAGTAAACCAGCCACTCGCCGCTATTATCAGCAACGCCGATGCGTGCCTCGGTTGGATGGGGCGGGAAGCTCCTAATCTTTCCGCTGCGCGCTCTTCGGTGGAATGGATCATCGAAGACGCAATCCGGGCAAGCGAGGTGATCCGTCGTATTCGCGCGCTCGCGAAGAAAGGCGACATTGAGATGGTGCCGCTCAACATCAATGAGCTCGTTAAGGAGGTCATTGCGCTGGTAACACGAGAGCTGGTGAGCCACCGAGTGACGTTACGCACCGAGTTGACGGCAGGGTTGCCTACGATCCTCGGCGACCGGATTCAGCTACAACAGGTGATCATCAACCTAGTGATGAACGGAATCGAAGCCATGGACGCAGTTACCGACCGGACGCGCGAACTGCTGATTCAATCATCAAAGGACGATCTGGGGCACATCCAGCTTGCAGTGACCGATTGCGGCGTCGGCATCGCCGAGATCGACGCGGACCGCGTCTTGGATCCTTTCTTCACCACTAAATCGAGTGGCCTTGGAATGGGTCTTTCGATCTGCCGGTCGATCGTGGAAGCTCATGGCGGACGGCTGTCAATGGTCCACAAAAATGGACCGGGCGCGACCTTCCAGTTTGCCCTACCGCTGCATAAGGAGGCCGTCTCGTGACAGGACGATTTGACTCGCCGGGTGAAGTCAGCAATGCCGAGTCCTCGACAAAGGCGGTTGTCTTCATCATCGAGGATGACATCTCCATGCGTCGCTCGCTTACGAACCTTTTTCAATCGGTAGGGTTAGGCGTCTTGCATTCGGATCGGTGCGCGAAATGCTGCAGAGCACAATTCCGGACGTTATTAGCTGTCTAGTTCTCGATGTCCGGCTTCCGAGCTTGAGCGGCCTTGACTACCAGACCGAGCTAGCGAGGTTGAACATACATATTACGATCATTTCATTACCGGCCATGGCGACATTCCCATGACCGTCAGGGCCATGAAGGAAGGAGCGGTCGATTTTCTCAGCAAACCGTTTCGCGATCAGGAACTGCTTGATGCCGTGGTTGCAGCGACCGAACGCGATCGCAAAAGACGAGAGGCTCAGCAGATCGTCGCGAACCTCCAGTCTCGATTTGAGAGCTCAAGCCCCGCGCGAGCAGGGGGTGATGAAACTGGTCGCTACCGGCATGATGAACAAGGCAGCCGCCGAGCTTGGGCTCGCCGAGATTACGGTCAAGATCTACCGGGGACACGTAATGAGGAAGATGCGTGCACGGTCGCTGGCCGACTTGATCAGAATGACTGGGACGTTGGGAATTCGCGCCAATCGTCCTGAACAAACCGAAGTATGATTTTACAATTTCATCAGTCGAGCCCATTTTCGCCGAAGGCGGCTAATGCTTGCAGCCGCTATTCCTCCTTCAGGAGGCTCGTCTTACCCATGCCTGTGATTTCCGTTGTTGACAACCACGCCCCAGTCCGTGCGGCGGCAGAGAATCTTTTGAAATCGCGTGGCTACATCGCCGCGACATCTCCCTCCCTCTCTCCCGACCGACCCTGAGGAAGCGCTCGCCGGTGTCGTAGCTTTGCGCCGACTGGCGGACAGGATCGAACGCCAAGCCGTCCGCTCGGCCCTACGCCAAGGTTTGTCGTGGTCGACGATCGCCCAAGCTTTAGGGATCACCAAACAGGCCGCCGACAAACGACTTTCAGACGTGGCGACACGCAACAGCTCTATATAAGAGGATTGTCATGTTCAAAGGCATCGGATCGAAGCTCAACGACATGGGCACCATTAAGTTTCTTTGCGAGAGGGCGGAAACTTACGCCTTGCAGGATCAGCAGCGGGAGCCTGGGGCCGAACACTTCTTGCTGGCCTCACTCGATCTTCCGGACGGCACCTGGGCGGGGGGAGCCCGATGCCCTGAAGGGCGCGATCGAACGGCAGTACGGCGAAGCCCTTCGTTCAATCGGTCTGAAAGCGGATGCCCCGCGCGATATGCCGATGCCGGCAAGTCCCGGTATCTATGATGCCGCCCCCTCTGGTCGGGAGATCATGCAAGAGCTGGCCGCAATCCGGAAAAACCATGGTCCGTTGCTGGTGCTCATGTCGCCGGAATCGTCGCTGGAATGTCGCATGGCGTGGCCGCGCGAGCACTTCGCGCCCTCGGCGTTGATTCCTCGCTCCTGAAATCGACCGCCGATCCGATATCGGCGGTCGGACACGTTCACCGAGACGAGGCCTAGGGGCCGCCAGCTATCGGGAAAGTAGGTTTGAGCGGCTCCGTCAGCACGTCGCTGAAATGGAGCGGCGGGCGACCGAGGCCGAAGCGAAGTTGAAGCGCCTCTATGACGGGATCGAGAATGGCGTGAGTGATCTGTCGCTCAAGGATTGAATCGCCGAGCTAAAGGCGGTACGGGATAGGGCGAGCGGCGACGCCGGTCGCGCTCTCGCGCATATCGAGCGTATCGGCCCCGCGATCACGCCAAAAAGTCTGCCACGTTCGCCGATGCGGCCCTACGCAAGCCGCGGAGTGACGATGGTACCTTTGCCCGCGCTCACCTGCGCGCCGTCGCGCAAAAGGACGCCGTGTCGAGCAAGCAAGAACTGGGCGATGCGACCCGTCGCCGCCACTGATTCCTGCAATGTTAGTTACGAAAAAAGTCTACGTTGCCTTTCGTAGCCGAGTCTTTTCTGACACTTCCTGACGTTCGCTAATGCCCTCCCTTCTGCTCCTTTGCTTCCGTTGACGTGGAATGCGGCGCGCCTCAGGTTAGCTCGTTCTATTATGGAGGAGACGTAATCTTGATACGGCGTGGTCAGGACTTCGAAAGCAGTGTCCAAGTTGAACGTAGTGCGGTCGCAGATATGCCGGCGCCTAGCCATCTGCGTCGCCTCCCGTTTGCGCAGCGGTTGACCTGCACCGTCGCGGAGGCCTGTGAAGCGACAGGTCTTGGGCGGACCAAGATCTATGAACTAATCGGGGATGGTCGAGTTACCACGACGACGGTCGGTCGCCGTCGTCTGGTCATTGTGCAATCTCTGTTGGCTCTGGTGGGTGTCGATACGATACCAGCCGACACTGGACAGGTTCGCAGCTCCTCATGACGGCCACGCGAGCAGGTGCGGAAGCTGATACTATGGCACGGCTACCGTATCGATCGCGAATTGGCTCCTACACTGTCGTCCGTTAAGAAGCCGATTGCAGCGGTGAACGGTCGCTGATGGCTGCGATGAGGGTGGCCAGGAAGAGGCGCCAAAGACCCCTCAGCCAGGCGAGGATGCGGCGGAAGTTGTGGCCGACGGCTGAGAGGATGACGTTGGCGGCGTCTCCGGCGCGGCCTTTGAGGTAGCAGCGGCCGAGGTGACCATCGGTCTTCAGGTGTCCGATGATGGGTTCGATGGCGGAGCGGCGGCGCAGCTCGCGCCTGATGATACCGAAGACCCCGCGCTTCTGGCCGGAGATGAAGACACGGCGCGGGTTCTGTGCGTCGTGGCCGCGATATCCCTTGTCGGCATAGGCCCGCTCGATCGCGCAGCCGGTGAGTGTCTCGGTGCGGTCGATGACGTCGCGCAAGGTATGACCGTCGTAGGGGTTATCGGGCAGCGCCCTGGCGTGCAGCACGAACAGGCCACCGGGAGCACGGCGGTTGTTGGTGACGATGGAGGCTTTGACACCGAACTCGTAAGGCGCGGCTGCTTTGCCCTTGCCGATGCACTCCACCTCCGGGGCGTGGAAGGAATAGAGCTTCCAGCCGCGCTGGCGCTGCTGCTGCGAGCGGATCTGCGAGGCCCGGCCGAGCGGGAGGGCGAACGCGTTCTCGAGCACGGCCTGACCTTCGATCTTGCGGCGGATATCGCGGATGATCCGGCCCAGCCGGCTGCGCAGGATACGCAACTGCCGCTGATGCCGCTTGAATTGCTTGGCATGGGCGTAGCGTCCCGCCATCATGGCCGCGGTCTTGGCAATGCGAAGATAGGACTGCCGCAGCCTGACCCCGTGCTTCCTCGCCAGGCGGTTGAGCCCCCTGATCGCCGCGTGCAGCAGCTTGGCATCGGTCGGGAAGGCGATGGCCTTCGGCTGCACGGTGGTATCGACCGTGACCCGCTTGAGGTCCTGGCTGCGTAACGCGCCGGCCTCGTGCGCCACCCGCAGGCTCTCGGCCAGCAACAGCTCCAGCTTGTCGCCGAGCCGCTTGCGCCAGTGGCTCAGGTCCGAGCGCTCGTGCGGAAACGCGTGCTGAAAGAACTCTTCGCCGGTGAAGTACTGGAAATACGGGTCGTGGACCCAGCGCTCGCACACCCCCTCATCGGACAGGCCGTAAATCTGCTTGAGCAGCAGCAGCCCGATCACGAAGCGGGTCGCGATCCCCGGCCGACCGTTCTCGCTGTAGAGCGGCGCGATCTCGCCGTCGATCCAGTCCCAATCGACCTTGCCGGCGAGCTGAACCAGCTCGTGCTTCATGTTGATGATCTGGTCCAGCCTGGCCCGGAACAGATCGCCAGATCCCGTCGTCCTTTGCTTCTTCGGTCGCATCGTCACCTCCGACGCGACCACGGAATCATGACTGGCGATTCGACTGAATCCTGAAAATGAAATTGCAAGGTTCCGAGGCTCGAAACATCAAAACCTTGCAATCCAAAAACAGTCCACACCAGCAAATGCGATTCTGCCTCAATCGCTTAGCCGATCTTCACGGACGACTACACTGGCTCAGTCCGAAAAGCCGCGAGTCTTGAAGCCTGATACTATCAGGCGTGTGGTGGAAGCCACTAAGAGTGAGCGTTCGCCGGCGAGCGCGTCTCATTGATCATCCACGCCCAACCGAATTTTCGGCGTGCCGCGGTACTAGGGGGACAACTGCCGCCCGCGCGAGATCTTCCAACGCCGTTGAGATATATTTCGCGTAATGTCGCTCGATCATTTTCACGGAAGTGTTGTGCAGCTTAGCAACGTGTTGAATAGGGAGCCGGTTTCGTAAGCCGCGAACGATGCTGGAATGTCGCAACGCATAGGGAATGGCCCCTGGTAGCGCTGCGCGATCGCGGATGGCGTGCCACGGACGAGTAAGTTCTGCCGTCTTCCAAGGACCGCGTTCTGACTTTCTCCAAACGATGCTGCCGGCCTCCTGCTCGTAGCTCCATCGCTCGAACAACGGCGCCTCTTTTGGGCGATCTAAAATGACTGGCGACAGGAGTTCGATGACATCTTCGCCCACCGGAACTGGAACGGAGCCACCGTTGCCACCACGTCCCTTGTAGGAACCTGGTACCATCAAGCGCTGCTCTTCCCGTTGTGCATCACTGACGCGCATCCGCCTCGCCTGCGCAAATCGCGCACCCGTGGCTGCAAGGCACACGACAATGCGATGTAGGTCGCCTTCAAATCCCTGCTCATCGTCGATCTCGCGCGCGGCTCGAAGTAGGGTGCCGATTTGCGCATCCGTAAGGACCTGGTTATCTCGGGCGACTGATGCCTCATCATCATCATCGATGCGCTCAGCTTTAAACCCGTCTTTCACAATCGAAGGGAATGTCGGGTTCAGCTTCTTTTGTTCCGCCGACAGGCGAGGCCATGCTGCATTCAGCCCGGCCTTCAGGTCGTTTATGAGCCGCTGTTTTGTCGTCGCCTTTAATTCTACAGGAAGGCCCTCGCGCCACGTCAAAAGATCATCTTCCTGTAGCGCGTGTAGATGGACTGCGGCGAGAGAGGCGGCCTCAACGGCTTCCTGGCTACCACGCTGCTCTTGACCAAGAACGTAACGCCGTAAGCGGTGACCAGCATCGGATCGAACCTCGCGACCGGCCCGTCGGCTATCACGGGCATTACGTTCCCTGATGTATGTCTCTACAGCCGTCCGCACGGTGGGTGCCGGTCCGGCGGCTTGGGCCGCCGCTTCTGTTCTGGACCGGGTGACGTGTTCCCGCGCTTGTGTCACCGCCTGCTCGAAAGTCAGCGTGCCTTCGGCAAGTTTGTCGTTGACGTCGTTGGCGATGCCGACCGGCGCCTGCTTGTAGTTGGCTCCTTCATGGTGATTGCGCCAGCGCACGAACCAAACGCCGCTCCGCTTGCCCTTGCGATAGCCAAGATGCGCCCCGGCATCGAGGCGGCGCCAATGTACGCCAAGTTCCAGTTTCGAGCGCGCCTTGGCAGTCGTGATCTGAGCCTCAGTGAGCGTCTTTGTCATGGCATACGAACCCGGAGTCGTCGAATATCCGTCGAATAAGCATCGGCGTACAAAGCCGAACAACGAAGAACGATGTCTATCTAAACTATTGAAAAGGCTATATTATGACGAACGACTGCGAACTCCGGCGGAAACTGTTTCCAGCCCTCTCAAGGCTGAAACAGGGGTTCGATTCCCCTAGGGAGCGCCAAGTCTGGCGCCATAGCACCACATTGTACGATACGGCTGCGCAGCCGCAGCGCTATCTCGGGCGATGATTGACTGATTGGGTCGGCAGCATCAGCCGAGCTTTCCGCTTTGCGTAGTTCCGCGCGCGCCGGGGCTTCGCCCACATGCGTCCCTCGCCGTGGGGGCAATCCCGGCCCGAATCAAGCGGCGGATGCCCGTCATTTCCGCTATGATCAGGCGCATGACAATCCGGATTGCCGGACCCCAACGCAAGGCACCACGGCTATGCGGCGTGGTCGGGCTGATCGTTGCGGCTGTCGTCATGACGATTTGCCTGATCCTGCTCGCGCTCGCGAGCGATTTCCTGGTCGACTGGCTATGGTTTTCGTCGGTCGGCTATCTGCAGGTGTTCTGGATAACGATCGGCGCCAAAGCCGCCGTCTTTGTCGCGATCTGGACAGCAACTGCTCTCGTACTTTGGGTGAACGGGTGGCTCGCGCTGCGTGTCGCCGGCAAGCGGTCGACACAGCTTGCGGCGGCTGCGGTGTGGCCGGCCGCGGGCAGCGCGCCGCCGGATCCGCTTGCACAGTGGCGCGATCGCTTGCCGTGGCGCTCGATGATCGCGGGCGGGGCTGTCCTGCTCGCCTTTCTCGTCGCAGCGGCCGAAGCGGCCAACTGGGACACCTTCCTGCGGTTTCTCTATCAGGTGCCATATGGCGCTGACGATCCGCTCTACGGCAAGGATATCGGCTTCTATCTGTTCTCGTTGCCCGCCTATATCCTGATCAAGAACTGGATGATGCTCACGCTCGCCCTGAGTGCGCTTGTCGCCGGAGCGATCTACTGGGCTCACGGCGATATCGAATACGACCCTCACCACCATTCAATGTCGCCGACCGTGATTGGCCACGGCTCGGCGCTGCTCGGTCTCTTCTTCGCGGTGAAGGCCTGGTCCTATGGTCTCGATCGCTATCTGCTGCTCTACGGCGACAACGGCGTGGTCGTCGGCGCAAGTTACACCGATGTCCATGTGGGGCTGCCGGCCCTGTGGCTGATGATCGGACTTTCGACGGTCGCGGCTCTCGCCGCATGGGCGAACTTGCGGACTCGCAGCTACCGGCTTCCTGTCGCCGCGTTCCTGCTCGTCGTCATCGGCACCTCCGTGCTGTCCGGCTTGGCTCCCGTTCTGGTCCGGCAATTCTTCGTCAAACCAAGCGAGCTGGATCTGGAGAAGCCCTACATCGAGCGCAACATTGCGCTCACCCGGCAGGCCTACAATCTGGACAAGATTGCAGCCAGGCCGTTTGCCGCCGAACAGAAGCTTACCTCCAAGACGCTCGACGCCAACAAGGCGACAATCGATAATATCAGGCTGTGGGACTGGCTGCCCCTGTCGGACACCTACGCGCAGCTGCAGGAGATCCGCACCTACTACAAATTCCATGATCTTGACGTCGATCGCTACTGGCTCGACGGCTCCTATCAAAGCGTGATGCTCTCGGCACGCGAGCTGCGGCCCTCCCTGCTGCCGCCGAACGCCCAGACATGGGTCAACCGCCACGTGCTGTTTACTCATGGCAATGGCGCGGTGATGAGCCCGGTCACGCGCAAGAGCACTGAAGGACTGCCGCTGCTCTATTTGCGGGATATCCCTCCCGTCGCGGATGGAGGCCCCAAGATCCACGAGCCGCGCATCTACTACAGCGAACAGAGCGACAACTACGTCATCGTCAAGGGGAGCACACCTGAGTTCGACTATCCGAAGGGAAAAGACAATGTCTACGCGGCTTATGACGGCACGGGTGGCATTCCGATCGGAGCGGCGGTGTGGAGAGGCCTGTTTGCCTACTATTTCAATGACCCGAACCTGCTGCTCTCAAGCTACATCACCACCGACAGTCGGATCATGATCCGCCGCAATATCGGGGAAAGGGTCCAAACGATCGCTCCGTTCCTCAGGCTCGATCACGATCCCTATCTGGTCATCAGCAATGGGCGGATGTTCTGGATGCAGGACGGCTACACGGTCAGTTCCTATTTCCCCGCTTCCCAGCCAGCGCAAGATTTCGATCTCAACTACATTCGCAATTCAGTGAAGATCATCATCGATGCCTATCATGGGACCGTCGATTTTTACCTCATGGACACCGGCGACCCGGTCGCGGCGACCTATCAGCGTATCTTTCCGGGCTTGTTCAAGCCGTTCGAGGCGATGCCTGCGGACTTGCAGAAGCACATTCGATATCCGGAGGACCTGTTCCTGATCCAGGCGCGGCTCTATCAGACCTACCATATGGAGGCCGCGGACGTTTTCTATAACCGCGAGGATCTGTGGCAATTCCCGCGCCAGCCAGGCGGCGGCGGCATTGCAACGATGGCGCCGTACTACATCGTCATGCGGCTGCCCGGAGAGCCGCAGGCCGAGTTCTTCCTCATGCTTCCCATGGTGCCCAGCCGCCGCGACAACATGATCGCGTGGCTCGCCGCGCGCTGTGACGCGCCCGACTACGGCAAGCTGATCGTCTACGAATTTCCCAAGGAGAAGCTCGTCTACGGGCCGTTCCAGATCGAGGCGCGGATCAACCAGAGTACCGAGATATCGCAACAAATCACGCTATGGAATCAGATGGGTTCGCGGGTGATACGCGGCGCGAACTTGCTTGTGATCCCGATCGAGAACTCGATCCTGTATGTATCGCCGCTCTATTTGCGCGCGGAGCACGGACACCTGCCGGAACTAAAGCGCGTGATCGCAGCCTATGGTGAACATGTGGTGATGAAGGAGACGCTCGGCGAGGCCTTGTCCGCGTTGTTCATCGAGCCTGGCGGGGCGCGGCCGGTCTCGAGCACAAATGGGGAAACGCCTGTCGCAGGCCCGTCGACAGGTCAGGCAAGGGAGGCGCTCGATCGCTACAATCAGGCCGTTGAACGATTGCGCTCCGGCGATTGGAAAGGCTTTGGCACGCAGTTCGACGCAATGCGCGAGCTCCTGGAGGAAATGAACCGACGTCCGGTCGGCCATTAGTGCGCAACCGCATCACGAACGCGGCGCCAGGTCGCCGAAGCGCACAAGAAGGTCTTTCGCAAGCGCCTGCGCGAGCTCGCAGCTAGCATGGGCGCGCGTCACCCGGCCGTGCTCGGCGACGCCCTGCTGTTGCTGATCGAAGGCATCTACGTCACCGGCCAGCAGTCGGAAGAGGGGCCGGCGCAGTCGGCGTTCACGGTGGCCAAGCTGTTGATCGATGCGAGCCTGAAGGCGTGAGGTGGATGAAGGCCCGGTGACCTGCGGCAAAGCCAGCGGGCCAGGCCGCTCGAATTTTATATCGCAATTTCAATGATATAAGAGTTCGCAGTTTTATTCTCAGTGGCGCGCCATTGAGCCCTCATCCGCAAACCAGGAACTGACCCGCTTGGGCGCGCAAAAGCGGCGATTTCGAGCACGTGCCTACGGCTCTCGATTCAGATTGCGCGGTGCCGGGGGCCGCGATCACCGGCATGAGCGATTGCGCAGGTCGTTCGGAACGGGCTCGCGCGCGAGCGTGCCCTGGTCGTTCACCCCGTGCGAACCGAGCGGCGCGGACGCGATAGCTAGACTCCGCCGCAAATCCGCTGCTATACTTTCAGTTGCTCGACCGGCGTAAGGCACGCGCCGACATTTCGTTCGATTGTCATATCGCGAAAAGGAGCTCGACGATGGCGATTACGCTGACGGTCTTGGCGAGCCTGCTGCAACTGCACGGGCCGGGTGCGACAATCGAAAGCGATCATCAGGGTATCGACGCATTGCTGAGTGGTGTGCGCGAGCAGAGCCTTCGGGAACAGAGCGCTCAGGAACAGAGCCCTCAAGAACAGAGCTTTCAGGAACAGAGCCCTCAGGACGTCTTGCAGCTGGGGGTGGTTTCCGAGCAGCCTGAGGCAACTCAGGTCTATTTCAGGCGCGGGGCCTTTGCCAGAGGGCCCTATGCGGGCGGCTTTCGCAGAGGCGGCGGCTACTATCCGGGCGCCGGCGCATTTCGCAGGGCCGGCGGATATTATCCCGGAGCAGGCGCGTTCCGACGAGGTGGCTTCGTCAGGGGCTACTAGAGCATGATCCGGAAAAGTGGAAACCGGTTTTCCCTCGCGACAAACGCGGGACGCGTTTGCGCGGAGATCATGCTCAAGCAAACAAATGAGATCATGATGCGATTCCGTGCAAACGCATCATGATCTGGCCCGATCGCAGCTTGCCGGTATCCGCATGTCGGTTGACGCTTCAAATTCCGTCGCGTTCCAGGAGCAGCCGATCACGCAGTTGCTGGTCAAGGTAGCGGCGAGGTGCAACATCGATTGCTCCTATTGCTACTGGTTTCGCGATGCGGCGGTCTACGACAAGCCCAAGCTGATGAGTGCGGAGGTGTTGCAGCAGCTGTTGCTGCGCCTCGAACAACACGTCGCCAGATACTCCCTCGTCGACTTCCCCGTGATCCTGCACGGCGGTGAGCCGCTGCTTTGGGGCGTCGATAATTTTCACCGTTTTGCCGAGGCCTGCGAGGGCGTTACATCCCGGACCGGCTGCGAGATCCCCATCGCGGTGACGACCAATGGCGTCCTGATCGATGATCAATGGCTCGACTGCTTCGAGGCCCGCAATATTTCGGTGGCGATCAGTATCGATGGGCCGGCACATATTCACGACGCTCACCGCAAGACGTTTCAGGGTACCGGCACCCATGCCGCCGTGGAACGTGCCGCCCGCATGCTGGTATCGCGCGACATCGGCGTGATAGCCCTCGCGGTTTGCAACCCGGCCTACACGCCGCAGGAATATGCGGATTTTTTCGCGGCGTGCGGCATCGCCAACTACGACATCATGATTCCCGACGCGACGGTGGACGAGAAGCCGTCGTCCATTGCCCCGTTCTACAACGGTCTTTTCGACCTGTGGCTGGAAGCCAATCGCACGACGCCGACATCGAATGTCCGCATCATTTCCGACATGGTCGCTGCCCTGATCGGCAACAACGCGCCGACCGAAGGCGTCGGCCACAAGCCGGTCGAGCTTTGCACGGTCATGACCGACGGCACGGTGGAGGCCCACGACGTGCTGCGAATCGCGGGTGACGGTTTCACCAACACGCGGTTCAACATCTTCGATCACGCGATCGACGACGTCAGGAACGAGCCGCGCTGGAAGGCCGCACGCGATGCCTCGGTCAATCTTTGCGAGAAATGCCGGCAGTGCAAGTTCATGAACGCCTGCGGCGGAGGCTACCTTCCGCACCGCTTCTCCAGGAAGAACGGTTTCGACAATCCGTCGGTTTATTGCGACGATCTCTATTCGATGTTCGAGAACATGCAATCCGTGCTGGAACGTCATCTCTACGTCCGCAAGCAGGACGGGGAACGAATTGGCGTGCGCAGCGCAGCGGCGGGCGGCTGAGCAATTTGAATCGATCGACAGCTCCGTATTTCATCTGTCGATGACGCGACACGCGCGGTGTCTCTCCATTGCGCGCAAGGCCCGGCCGCCTCAGGACCACCGTCGAAACACCAGGCTGGCGTTGACGCCGCCAAATCCAAAACCGTTCGAGATCGCGTGCTCGATCGCCATCGGCCGCGCAACGTTCGCGACGAGGTCAATGCCCTGTGCTGCGGAATCGGCGTTCTCCAGATTGAGCGTCGGCGGCGCGACCTGGTCGCGCAGCGCCAGGATGGTGAAGATCGCCTCGATGCCGCCGGCGGCGCCGAGCAGATGTCCTGTCGCCGACTTGGTCGCGCTGACGGCAATTCCTCCCGCGCGCCCGAACACGCGCTTGATCGCTTCCAGTTCGGAGAGATCGCCGACCGGGGTCGATGTCGAATGCGCGTTGAGATGCTGGACCTCGCCGGGCCGCAAGCTGGCCTGCTGCAGCGCCGCCTCCATCGCACGCCGGGCGCCGTCGCCGTCTTCGGGACCCGCGGTGATGTGATAGGCGTCCGCCGTCGTGCCGTAGCCGATGAGCTCGGCGATCGGCTTCGCGCCGCGCCGAAGCGCGTGTTCGAGCTCCTCGATCACGAGCACGCCTGCGCCTTCGCCCATCACGAAGCCGTCCCGGTCGCGGTCGAACGGCCGCGACGCCCGCGCCGGCGTGTCGTTGAACGACGTCGACAGCGCCCGCGCTGCCGCAAAGCCGCCGAGGCTCACCGGATCGATGCAGGCCTCCGCGCCGCCGCAGATCGCAACGTCCGCTTCGCCGGACCGGATCAGGCGCGCGCCGTCGCCGATCGCCTGCACGCTGGCGGCGCAGGCGGTCACCGGCGCGCCGATCGGCCCCTTGTAGCCGTATCGAATCGTGATGTGTCCGGCCGCGAGATTTGCCAGGAAGGAGGGAATGGTGAACGGCGACAGCCGGCGCAGCCCGCTCTTTTGCGCCGTGCGCACGGCCTCCGCGATCGCCGGAAACCCGCCGATCCCGGATGCGATCACGGTAGCGGTGCGCACCTCGGCCCGCGCCCCGGCCGGCATCCAGCCGGCCTGCGTCACGGCCTCGCTTGCTGCGAGCAGCGCGAACAGGATGAAGCGGTCCATCTTCTTCTGGTCCTTGCGCGGGGTCGCGGAATCCGGATCGAAGCCGCCCTCGGCATCCCCGGCCTTGTCAGGCACCATGCCGGCGACGCGCCCCGGCAGCGCCGCCGCCCACTCCGGCAATGCCGTAAGCCCGGAATGCCCTGCAAGCAGCCTCGACCACACCAGTTCGGTGCCACAGCCTAGCGGGGACACCGTCCCGAGGCCCGTCACAACAATTCGACGCATGGTGCTCCTGTCGCGCCCCTGATGCGAACCGGCATGGCCGGGATTCGAAACCGCCCGGGCGTCGGGTCGTTATATGATGATTGTCATCTATTGTCTCGACCGGCCGGCCGTCAAGGGATTGACTTCGCTCTCAACGCTCCGGTCGACGGAATCACCTAAACTGATTACTATCGACAATTGGCATTTCCAGATCCGGAAGCGCCTTGCTCCAGCTATCCTCTGCAAACTGCACAAAGCGTCGAACCACATCTGAATCTCGAACTACATATACATTCTCTATATTCTTGAGAAGCGCTCCGTCCTTCAGGTTGGGAGAGCCGAACAGCACAGCGTCACGTGAGCCGCCCTGGAAGATGATAAACTTGTGATGCAAGCTTGTCTGAAACTCCGCTGTGTTGTCAGTTTCCAAATATCTAACCTCGAACGTCGACGGATAACGACGCTGAGTTCGGAGTATCCATACGAGACCCTCATTAGCTTGGCATGCATTGTACTGACTAAGTTCGTGTGACATGAAGATGCAGCCTGTCGCCAATTGCATCCAAGCTCGGAAATCTCAAAATTGGCTCCCATGCACTGCTCTAACGCCTCAGTTGATTTTGATCGTCCTCCTTTCTGCAGAACGAGGCGCATCTTGAACGGCTTCCTTGCGTGCGCTTCGCAAATGGAGTTCGCAAACTGCATATTGTCGAATATGAAGAAAGCAGCTTGCACCTCGATGATTGCGCCTCGCTTCATAAGATCGGCGATGCGCGCAAATGCCGGGGAAGCAACTATCTGCGTTTCGGGAAAATCAGTTGGTCGACAGTAGATGTTTCGAGTTTTTTCTGTCCGTGGCGTAACGCTACCGGGCTGGAGATGCTGTGCGATAAGCTTGTAAGGATAAACCGGTGTCTGGTATTGATATGCTTTGCAGGCAGGATCATTGAAGATGACTTCAAAGATTGGCTCAGCGTTCGACTGGGTTGATGCGAAGAATAAGCTCAACAGGACCGCCCAAGCTGGCGCGCGTATAGTCGACGCACCCCACCGTGATGCTCGCACCAGCTTGGCCGAATGCCTGAAAGGGCACGTCCACCACGATTCGCCCCTCAGTTGGGCTGACAGCCGTGAACGAAACCGTTACTCCCTTTAAAGCTGCAGTGAGCGCGAAGTACCAGCTGATGCCGCAGAAGGTTCCCGAATCGCTAAAAGTAACCGACGGCTTCAATTTCCCAAAAGTGTAGTCGAACAAAACCTTCCGCGGGAAATAATAGAGGAAAGCATTCCCGTTTAGGATCTTAACGTCTTTGTTGGGTGTTTGAGACTTCAGAATATCGTCCGCAACTTTGCCTTTGGCAACATTGTCTTGGCTAAAACTGGCCGTTCCAGTCTTGTTGTCCCTTTGTGTCCAACTGAGTTCATGAAGCGCGCTTCCGCCCTTTGGACAGAGCCCTCCAGGTAGTTCAACGTTTTCCGAATAGACTATGAAATGAGAGCTAGTTGAGCCAACGAGCAATGGTTGCAGCGGCTTGAAGCTGGCGAGACTTCCTAGCAGATCCGGGAACGGTAATGAATTAACAAGGAAAACGAAGAAAGTTCGGAAATTAGTGTAAAGTGCGCCAGTACGCAAAAGGTTGAACTGATTGACGTCGGGATTCCCATTGCTGTCGACCATTCCAATTTGGGTCAGCAGTGCATCGAGATTCGCCGGGTTGGGGCCAAGAGTCACGGTGAATTTGCCATGAGCCCCTGCAGAGTACTGCAGCCTTGTGCCGTTGGGGTTGGGCACAACCGTTGCTTTGCCGTTAGTATAGGTGATTACGTCCTCAGCGAGGAAGGCGTTTCGATCACCATCGATGTGAATGGCTATCCGAATTTCTGCGTCGACGGTGAACTCGGTACTTCCACCTGCAATGCGGACCTTGATAGAACCGGAAGGAATTTCAGCGGTAACGGCAAGACCCGAATAGGGAAACGGCATGTTTTTTAGGAAAGACCCCTGGGCAACCTTCTGGATCTCAAAGTCGACTGCGTGCTGGAGGAATTCGAAGCTAACGCCAAAGCCAAACTTCATATCACATAGCGCTCTAGTTTCTTGGTGAATGTCCGCAAGTGTCGGCATAGATGCTCTCCATCAGCGGTTGCGCTACCCTGAGTGGAATACTCCCCTAGGTGCAGAGTCAACCCGCAGTTGTCCGGAGTGCCAAACTGCCGCATTACAACTTCCGTCGCGATTTACTGCTTAGTTTGGGGCGACTTAGACCACTGACACATTTGCTTGAGCCCTAGGCGGCGTGAAACCGCGGCTTGCGAGGCCCATAAACTTGGTCGAGCAGGAGGCTAAGTTGGTAGGATTCACAGCGCAGCGAAGCCGCTTACGGTTGTATTTGTTGGCCTCTTTCGATTGTCCGCCGCTGCGATCCATCCCAATCGCGCCTTCGGTTCAAGTAGTCACTTTATCTCTTCCAGTAGCTCCGCACCTCCCCCAACAACGCCCGAATCTGCCGTCGCTCCTCGATCGCATCCCTGCTGAACAGGCCGTGCTTGCGCGCGTTCCGGTTTGCTCATGGCGCGCCGGATCCCCTTGCGCCGCCATGCGGCAGCGCGTCTTGCCGTGCACCGCCGGCGCGCGGCAAGATCCGCCGCAGCGGGTCCTGGCGCCACAGCGCGGGCTCGCCAGCATCGGGCCGGCTATTCTGATGTGATAGCTCGTGCCTGCGCGTCTTGCCTGGCATCGGCGGCATCACGCGCTCGCCTGACGCCCGCAGCCTTCGGCGCCGCGCCGCGGATGCCGGCTCCTGGTCCGACACGATCACGTTCGCATGCCGGATGACGTTTGCCGACGATGGCGTTGCCGCCGCCCTCCGCCTTCACGTTCTGAACGGTGATAAGTCCGACAGGCCGGCAATTGGAAAGAGAGGGTTACTTCTTCGGTCGGACGCAATGCCCTTAGGGTTGGCGTCGGCAGCTTACAGGGGCTAGCCCGGATGGACGGTCCGTAGTTCTACCATGACCCGGAATTCCAGCTGCCCGGCGCCGGAGCGGGCGCTAGGTTGATAGCGCGGGGGCGGCGCCTTGAGGTCAGGAGGCCGCAATGGAGCGTCTGTACTTGGGCATCACCGTCACCAGCACTTACGCGCTGGTCACCTTTGCGCTGATGCTGGCTTTCGTGCACTGACCGCCGGGAATCCGGAGGGGCCGCAACGGGTGTGTTGTCGTCTTCGCGGAACGCGGCAATGTCGGCGACCGGCAACCTTTTACTGCGTCAGCGGGTTTAATATTCATGCCGAGGCCTGTAGCGATAACCCTGATGAGTTTGGCCGTTGCAACGCTCACGGCGTTCGGCATCGCCGCAGCCCTCATGATCCATTAGCAGGAATGGGCCACCGGGATTTCGCGCCGCGCGGCGGCCTGTCTCCAGATCATGCCTTTGCCCCGAAGCCGATCGCGCCTGCCTGATCCGCTCGCGCGTATGCGCGCGGCCATTTGCGAAACGCAGTCACTTCATCCCCTCCAGCAGCTTCCGCACCTCCCTCAATAACGCCCGGATCTGCCTTCGCTCGGCGATCGCATCGCCCGCGAACCGGCCGTGCTTGCGCGCATTCCGGTTCGCCCGTGGCGCGCCGGATCCCTTTGCGCCGCCGTGCATGCGGCAGCGCGTCTTGCCGCGCACTGCCGGCGCGCGGCAAGAACCGCCGCGGCGGGTCCTGGCGCCGCAACGTGGGCTCGCCAGCATCGGGCCGGGCGTTTGGATGTGGCCGCTCATGCCTGTGCGTCCCGCCCGGCATCGGCGGAATTCCGCCGTCGGCTCGAACCCGCAGCCTTCGGCGCAGTCCGCGCCGCGGATGCCGGGGTGTTGTCGGACACGATCACGCTCGCATGCTGCGTGACGTTGCCGACGATCGCGTTGCCGCCGTCCTCGACCTTGACGTTCTGCACGGTGATGGCGGGCTCGCCATGGCTGCGGTGGCGGTTCAGCGCCTCGATCTGAGCGGGAAAGGTGCGGGCGAGCCGGCCGAGCGCGCGCGCGGCGCTGTCGTGCTGGGCGAGGTCCTTGGCATGCGCGAGGTGATGGGCGCATCGCATCGCCATCACGTGAACCGACACCATCTGCGCCACCAGCATGGCCTCGACGGAATCCCGCGGCCGAAGGCTCCTCACCATCGAGATCATGAAGGCGAGGTTGACCTCGCAGGGCTTGCCGCCGCTCACGCTGGCCTTGACCAATTGCCGCAGGATGCCGTCCATCGCGGCGCGATCGGCGACCCCCAGTGCGTTCGCCATCAGCTGCGCGCCGAGCTCGGGATCAGGATGGTCGATGCAGAAGCCGTGCGGCGAGAACTTGATCCGCGGCGGTGCGGCAGCCTGGGTCGGGCCGGGTGCGGCGGCCATCGTCGGCACGGTGATGTCGGGTGCAGGTGTCATGTCGATGGTTCCTGGAACGCGCGCGGCAAGCGCGCAGGCGATCGCTCGCTGCGCCGGCCGGGGCGATGTCAATTGTGGGGAGGGGTTTCGGTCGCACGTGCATCCGTCGCGCCCGCGGTTGCGGGCGAGGGGGGCGCTTGCACGATTTCGGAATATTGGAAATGTATCCCTGATTTGCCCGACGCGTCAAGCGGCCCTGTCGGGCGCCGGGCAGCCGCCGGCTCCTTTGCATGGGGTTGTTTTCGATATTTTGGCGAAGCGCCCGGCGGGGAGTTCCGCCGCCGTCGCCCGCAGTCATGCCGGCAAGGCACGGTGCGATCCGTGTTAGCGGGTACCGTGCGCCGATTGGATCATTATACTGGCCGGAACGTTGCGAAGGCGTGGCGAGGCGCCGGCCTGGGATGAAGGAGCATCGATGAGCGAGACCATTGGCCACCCCGATCCCGGCCTCGATCTGTCCGACGGGTTCAAGCCGCACACCTCGCATTGGGGCGTGTTCTCGGCGCGGCTCGGCAGAGCGGGTCTCGAAGTCAGGCCCTATGCCGCTGATCCCGATCCGAACCGCATCATCAACAATTTTCCCGGCGCGTTGCGCCACCAGGCGCGCATCGCGCAGCCTGCGATCCGCCGCGGCTGGCTCGAGCGCGGGCCCGGTCCCGATGACCGCCGCGGCCGCGACGAGTTCGTCTCGGTGAGCTGGGAGCAGGCGCTCGATCTGCTCGGCGGCGAGCTGACGCGGATCCGCGACACGATCGGCCCCGGCGCGGTGTTCGGCGGCTCCTACGGCTGGTCGAGCGCGGGCCGCTTCCACCACGCGCAGAGCCAGGTGCATCGCTTCCTCAACATCGCCATGGGCGGTTATGTCCGTTCGGTAAACACCTATTCCTCGGGCGCGTCCTCGGTGCTGCTGCCGCAGATCCTGACCGGCTACGAGGATATCACCAAGCGCAACGTCACCTGGGAGCAGATCGCGGCCGAAACCGACATCGTGCTGGCGTTCGGCGGCATGGCGCTGAAGAACTCGATGGTGGCCGGCGGCTCGATCAGCAAGCATGTCGAGCGCGGCGCGATGGCAGCCGCGCGGCGGCGCGGCTGCGAATTCGTGCTGGTCAGTCCGCTGCGCGATGATCTCCCGGTCGAGGCCGGCGCCGAATGGCTGACGGCCACACCCGGCACCGACACCGCGCTGATGCTCGGCATCGTCCACACTTTGGTCAGCGAAGGCCTGCACGATCAGGCCTTCCTCGATCGCTACACCGAGGGCTGGCCGGTGTTTTTGCGCTATCTCACCGGCGAGAGCGACGGTGTGTCCAAGAACGCCGAATGGGCCGCGGCGATCTGCGGCATCGAGGCCGGCATCATCAGGGCGCTCGCGCGGCGGCTCGCCGGGCGTCGTGCGCTGATCACCGTGTCGCATTCGCTGCAGCGCGCCGAGCATGGCGAGCAGCCGGTGTGGATGGGCATGGTGCTGGCGGCGGCGCTCGGCCAGATCGGCCTGCCCGGCGGCGGCTACGCCTATTCGCTCGGCGCGATCGGCTATTACGGCCGCCGCGTCAATGCGGTGCCCGGACCGACGCTCGGGCAGGGCCGCAACGGCGTTGCCGACTTCATTCCGGTGGCGCGCATCGCCGACATGCTGCTCAATCCCGGCACCACCTATCGCTACAATGGCGAGACGCGGACCTATCCGGATATCCGCCTGGTCTATTGGGCCGGCGGCAATCCGTTCCACCATCATCAGGACCTCAACCGCCTGCGCAAGGCGTTTGCGCGGCTCGACACGCTGGTGGTGCATGAGCTGGCCTGGACTGCCACCGCGCGCCACGCCGACATCGTGCTGCCCTCGACCATGACGCTGGAGCGCGAGGACATCGGCTATTCCAGCAACGATCCCTTGATGGTCGCGATGCACCGGATCGCCGAGCCGTTCGGCCTCGCCCGCGACGACTACGAGATCTTCGCCGATCTCGCCGAGCGGTTGGGGGCCCGCGAGCCGTTCACCGAGGGGCGCACGTCGCGGCAATGGCTTGAACATCTCTTCGAACCGACCCGCAAGGCGCTCGCCGCGCGCGGGCTCGAAGCGCCGAGCTTCGAGGAGTTCTGGGCGCGCGGCAGCCTGGTGGTGCCGCAGCATCTCGACGACGGCGGCTCACTGCGCCGTTTTCGCGAGGACCCCCTCGCGCGGCCGCTGCCGACGCCGAGCGGGCGCATCGAGATCTTTTCGCAGAAGATCGCTAGCCACGGCGATGCGGATTGTCCGGGCCATCCGGTCTGGCTCGAGAAGACCGACACGCCGACATCTGGCGCGCCGTGCTTCCTCGTCGCCAACCAGCCGGTGACGCGGCTGCACAGCCAGCTCGACTTCGGCGGTCACTCGCTCGACGCCAAGCATCGCGGCCGCGAGGTCGCGCGCATGAATCCGCGCGACGCCAAGCCGCGCGGCATCGCCGATGGCGACATCATCCGCATCTTCAACGCGCGCGGTGCCTGCCTCGCCGCGGTGCATGTCACCGACGGCATCGCGCCCGGCGTGGTCCAGCTGCCGACCGGCGCCTGGTACGACCCGATGGACCCCGAGGAGGAGGCGCCGCTCTGCGTGCACGGCAATCCGAACGTGCTGACGCGCGACATCGGCACGTCATCCTTCGCGCAGGGCTGCACCGGCCAGCTCACGAGCGTCGAGGTCGAGCGTTTCAACGGCAATCTGCCGCCGATCCGTGCGTTCGATCCGGCGTAATTTCACGCGGGAGATCACGAACAAATCATCGCTGGGCGCTGGATGGCGTTCAGCCGTTCGGCTACGGCATCACGAGATCGACCCTGATTTTCGGACCTGTCCAGATGCACCTGAAAACCCTGTTTCACCTTGCCGTCGCTGCGACCGTCGCGCTCGGATCGTCCAGCGCGTTGGCGCAATCGGCCGCCGAGCCGGCCTATGGACCGGAACTGCAGGGTTTCGACTATCCCTATCCGGTCGAGCATTATCGCTTCAGCTCGCAGGGGCAGGAGCTCGACATGGCCTATCTCGACGTCAAGCCGGCGACGCCGAACGGGCAGACCGCGGTGCTGCTGCACGGCAAGAATTTCTGTGCCGCGACCTGGGACGGCACCATCAAGGCGCTCAGCGGCGCCGGCTATCGCGTGATCGCGATCGACCAGATCGGCTTCTGCAAGTCCAGCAAGCCCGAGCGCTATCAGTTCACCTTCCAGCAGCTCGCCGGCAACAGCCGCGCGCTGCTCGCCTCGCTCGGAATCGCGCATGCGATCATGGTCGGCCACTCGACCGGCGGCATGCTCGCGATGCGCTATGCCCTGATGTATCCGGAGGCCACCGACCAGCTGGTGCTGGTCGATCCGATCGGCCTGGAGGACTGGAAGGCCAAGGGCGTGCCGTGGCTCAGCCTCGACGGCTGGATGCAGCGCGAGACGCGCGTCACCGCGGACAGCATCCGCGCCTATGAGCGTGCCACCTATTACGCCGACACCTGGGATGCGTCCTACGAGACGTGGGTGCAGATGCTGGCCGGCATGTATCGCGGTCCGGGCCGCGCCGCCGTGGCGTCAAGCTCGGCGCGGCTCTACGACATGATCGCGACCCAGCCGGTGTTCTACGAGTTCGAGCAGATCAAGCCGCCGACGCTGCTGTTTGTCGGCGACAAGGACACCACCGCGATCGGCAAGGACACCGCGCCGCCGGAGATCCGCAAGACGCTCGGCAATTATCCGGTGCTGGGCAAGGAGGCCGCGAAGCGGATTCCGCATGCGCAGCTGATCGAATTCCCCGACCTCGGCCATTCGCCGCAGATCCAGGCGCCGGCGCGCTTCCACGAGGCGCTGCTCGGCTGGCTGCAGCATCCGGAGACCGGCGCGACGCTGGTCAAGTAGGGACGGCGAAACAAGCGAGCGACATCATGACGACAGCCGAACTGGTCAGCGTGTTCACGGTGGATGGGCAGGGCGGCAATCCCTGTCCGATCGTGGTGGATGCAAGCGGCATGAGCGCGTCCGAGATGCAGGACGTCGCCCGCCGCAATGGCCACGAGTCCGGCTTCGTGCTGCCGGCGCAGAGCGACGATTTCGACGCGACGTTCCGTTTCTTCGTGCCGAACCACGAAATGGAAATGTGCGGCCACGCCACCATCGGTGCGCTCTGGCTGCTTGCGCGCCAGGGAAAGTTGCCGGGCGACACCGTCCGGATCTCGACGCGCAGCGGTCCGGTCACCGGCTTCATCAGCCGTGATCGTGGTGGCGAGCCGCGTGTCGAGATCACCCAGCCGGTCGGGAAGACCGTTCCGCTCACCACGGGGCAGCGCGACGATGTCCTGCGGGCGCTCGCGGTCGGGCCGCAAGCGAACGACGCGGCAACACCGTGCAACGCCGTCACATCGCGGATCAAGACGCTCGTTCCGATGCGCTCGCCCGAAGCGCTGAATGCGCTCGATCCCGCCATAGGGGACGTCGAGGCGGTCTGCGGCCGGATCGGATCGACCGGGCTCTATCCATTCGCCGTGATCGACCGAAAGGCTCGCCTGTTCGAGGCGCGGCAATTCCCGCGCTCCTCCGGCTATCGGGAGGATGCCGCAACCGGCATTGCGGCCGCGGCGCTGGCGTTCGGTCTGCTCGACTATGGCTTGGTCGCTCCCGATGACGACGAGATCCGAATCCTGCAGGGCAGGGCGATGGGGCGACTGTCCGAGATTCGCGTCCGCATCGGCTTCGCCGGCGGCCGTCCCGTCGGCTGCCTGCTTGGCGGCAATGTCGCGCTGATGGCCGCGCCGTCACACTGAGCAGCGGCCAGCGCAAGGCGAGCCGGCTTCGTAAACAGGATCCAGGTCTAATCAGCGGCGCGCCTGGCCCGCTCCTGCGCCTTGGCGTGCACCGGTGAGGATTTCCGCGCACCGGGGCCCGGATGGACGTGGACCGCCTTCGCGCTCAACGGCTCGCCGCATTCCGAACAGACCATGACGGGATCGAACATCTTCTTGCAGGTCTTGTGTTCGTGCAGCATCGGCCGGCCGCGCGAATCGACCATGTGGACGTTGCCCCAGTGCACGATCGACATGATGATCGGATAGAGGTCGAGCCCCTTCTGCGTCAGGATGTATTCGTAGCGCTTCGGCGCCTCCTGATACGGGATCTTGCGCAGCACGCCGAACCGCACCAGCTTCTTCAGCCGGTCGGCGAGCAGATGCCGGGTGATTCCGAGCGACGCCTGGAAGTCATCGAACCTGCGGATGCGCAGGAAACATTCGCGCAGGACCAGCAGGCTCCAGCGGTCGCCGATGACAGCCACCGTGCGGGCCACCGAGCACGGCTCCTCCTCGAGGGCATCCCATTTCATCAGCATCTCCTGCGGTCGGCGACGACATTGCTGCTTAAATTCTAAAACAGAACTAATGTCATTTCAATAGGATGCCTCGATGGCAGCCGTGACATGGCGATTGGATGACAAATATCATATTGACAGTTCTAAAATAGAACTTAAGGTCCCGACACGATCAACGCTGCGGCTGACGGCCGCCGGCAATCGAAGGGAAGGGCGTTCCATGGCTGCTCCGCTCGAGGTCGAATTCCATTTCGATTTTGGAAGTCCGAACGCCTACCTGGCGGAGCTGGCGCTGCCCGGCATCGAGAAGCGCACCGGCGTGAAATTCGACTACATCCCGGTGCTGCTCGGCGGCGTCTACAAGGCGACCGGCAACATGTCGCCCGGCGAGTCGCTGCGCGGCATCAAGAACAAGCCCGAATACAACGCGCTCGAGACCGAGCGCTTCCTGCGCCGCCACAACATCACGACGTTCAGGACCAACCCGTTCTTTCCGGTCAACACGCTGATGCTGATGCGCGGCGTCGTCGCTGCCGATTTCGAAGGGCTGTTCGAGCCGTACTTTCGCGCCGCCTATCACCACATGTGGTCCGAGCCCAAGAAGATGGACGATCCGCAGGTGTTCCGCGAAGCATTCCTGTCCTCGGGCCTCGATATCGACCGCATCATCGCCCGCGCCCAGCAGGACGAGGTGAAGAAGAAGCTGATCGACAACACCAGCAACGCGGTGGCGCGCGGCTCGTTCGGCTCGCCGACCTTCTTTGTCGGCGACGAGATCTTCTTCGGCAAGGACAAGCTGCGCGAGGTCGAGGACGAGATCGTCGCGCAGCTGGCCGCGGGGCGGCGCAAGACCGCCTGAGCGGGAGTTCCTCAAGACGACAAATCAGGCCCAAAGGGCTGTCACAGGGAGGTTTCAGTGCAGGCGTCGACCCAGTTTGAAGGAAGTGTGGAAGGCTTGCCGAACCGCATCCACGAGGTGATCGATCACCACGTCGGGGCGACGCCGGATCATCCGGCGCTGATCGACGACAAGACGCGGCTGACCTACCGCGAGCTCGATCGAACGGTCGGTCGCGTCGCCGAGGCGTTGCGGGCACTCGGCATCCGCGCCGGCGACCGCATGATGATCGTGAGCGAGAATTCGATTCCGCTGGCCTGCCTGCTGCTGGCGACGAGCCGGCTCGATGTCTGGTCCATCGTGGTCAATCCGCGGCTGTCGCCGCGTGAATTGGATCAGATCAGGGATCACAGCGGCGCCCGCCGCGTGCTGCTGACCGCCGAGGTCTCGCAGGAGGCGGCCACGCATGCCGCGCGTTACGAGGCGACCGTGCAGGATGTCGGCCCGCTCCGCGGCATCGCCGTCACCGGCCTGAACCTGACAACCGTGGCGGAGCCGGTCGAGGCCGACGGCGCCAATCAGGTCGCGGTCCTCATCTACACCTCCGGTACCACGGGCACGCCAAAGGGCGTGATGCTGACCCATCGCAATCTGTTGTTCAGCGCCCGGGCGACGGCAAGCTTCCGCAAGATGGCGGCCGATGACGTACAGTATTGCGTGCTGCCGATCTCGCATATCGTCGGCATCTCGTTGCTGACGATGACCCTGATGATCGGCGCCACCGTGCGTCTGGTGGCGAAATACGATCCGGCCGCGCTGGTCAAGGCGATGACTGAAGAGGGCATCACGATCCTGAACGGCGTGCCCGCGACCTATCAGCGCCTGCTCGAATACCGGCGCAATGCCGGCCTGCCGAAGCTCGATCGCGGCCGGTTGCGGGTGATCTCGGTGGCCGGCGCGCCGCTCGACCTCGATCTCAAATCACGGGTCGAGCAGGAGCTCGGGCTGCCGCTGCTCAACGGCTATGGCATCACTGAATGCTCGCCGGGCATCTCCGGCGTCCGGCCCGACAATCCGCGCGCGGATCATGCGGTCGGCACCGTCATGCCGGGCCTCGAGGCAAAACTGGTCGGCCGTGACCTCAAGCCGGTTGGGGCAGGGGAAGTCGGCGAGCTGCACGTTCGCGGTCCGAACGTGATGCGCGGCTATTACCGCGCGCCCGACCTGACCGCGAAGGCGATCGATCCCGACGGCTGGTTCAACACCGGGGATCTGGCCCGCTTCGAGAATGATGCGCTCTACATTGTCGGGCGAACCAAGGAGATGATCATCCGCTCCGGGTTCAACGTCTATCCGGCCGAGATCGAGGCGGTGCTGAGCACGCACGACGCCGTGGTGCAGTGCGCCGTGGTCGGCCGGCCGGTCGAGGGCAATGAGGAAGTGGTCGCCTTCGTGCAGCTGATCAAGGGCTCGACCGCCACGGTACAGGACCTGATGGCCCATATTGCCCCGCAACTCACCTCGTACAAGCGGCCGTCGGAGATTATCCTGATGGACGCGCTGCCCGCGACATCGACGGGCAAGCTGCTGAAGCACAAGCTGGCGGAATCGCTGCGCGGCTGAGGCTGAGCCGTCGCCGCAAGCCAGTCCACTCAAACAAGACCGGAGAACACCATGCAGAAGCGAAACAGGACGGTGGCCGTCATTGGTGCCGGTGATTTCATCGGCGGCGAGATCGCCAAGAAGTTCGCCTCCGAGGGATTCACGATCTTCGCCGGCCGCCGCAACGGCGACAAGCTGGCGCCGCTGGTCAAGGAGATCGAGGCGGCAGGCGGCGAGATTCACGCGCGCTCGCTCGATGCGCGCAAGGAGGAGGAGATCACGGCCTTCCTCAACGATGCCGACAAGCATGCGCCGCTCGAGGTCTGCATCTTCAATATCGGCGCCAACGTCAATTTCCCGATCCTCGAGACCACCGAGCGCGTGTTCCGCAAGGTCTGGGAGATGGCCTGCTACTCCGGCTTCCTCGCCGGACGCGAAGCGGCGCGGCTGATGATGCCGCGCGGCGAGGGCAACATCTTCTTCACCGGCGCCACCGCCTCGCTCCGCGGCGGCAGCGGCTATGCCGCCTTTGCCAGCGCCAAGTTCGGTTTGCGCGCCGTGGCGCAGGCGATGGCCCGCGAGCTGGGGCCGAAGAACATCCATGTCGCGCATCTGATCATCGATTCCGGCGTCGACACCGAATGGGTGCGGCAGCGCCGTATCGAGGCGCTCGGCCCGAACGCGCTCGACAATCCCGATCTCTTGATGCCGCCGGCATCGGTCGCGGGCGCCTATTGGCAGCTCTATCAGCAGCCGAAGAGCGCCTGGACCTTCGAGTTGGAAATCCGGCCCTTCGGCGAGAAGTGGTAGGGAGCACGGCAGATGGAGCTCGCGCTATCCCCTGAAGATGCGGCGTTCCGCGACGAGGTTCGTGCCTTCATCAAGGACAATTATCCGGCGGAGATGCGCGTCGCCAATCCGGAGACCGATCTCTCCAAGGAGCAGATGCTGCTGTGGCATCGCATCCTGCACGACAAGGGTTGGATCGCGCCGCTCTGGCCAAAAGAATACGGCGGGCCCGGCTGGTCGATCACCCGCCGCTTCATCTTCGAGCAGGAAACGACGCGCGCCGGCACCATGCCGCCGCTGGCGTTCAGCGTCACCATGGTCGGCCCGGTCATCTACACCTTCGGCAACGACGCGCAGAAAAGGAAATTCCTGCCGCGCATCCTGTCCGGCGAGGACTGGTGGTGCCAGGGCTATTCGGAGCCGGGCTCCGGCTCCGACCTCGCCACCGTGCGCACCAAGGCGGTGCGCGACGGCGACCACTATATCGTCAACGGCCACAAGACCTGGACCACGCTGGCGCAGCACGCCGACTGGATCTTCTGCCTGGTCCGCACCGATCCCACGGCCAAGCCGCAGTCCGGCATCTCGTTTCTCCTGATCGACATGAAGTCGCCGGGCGTTACGGTGCGCCCGATCATCACGATCGACGGTTCGCACGAGGTCAACGACGTGTTCCTGGAGAACGTGCGTGTCCCCGCCGAGAACCTGATCGGTGAGGAAAACAAGGGCTGGACCTACGCCAAATTCCTGCTCGGCAATGAGCGCACCAGCATGGCCGGCATCGGCCGCTCGACACGCTATCTCGAACGGTTGAAGAGGATCGTCAAAGCGGAGATTCCGGAAGACGATCCGGCGCATCTGGAGTTCATCAGGGATATCGCCCGCGTCGAGCTCGACGTGCTGGCGCTGGAGGCGACCGAGCTTCGTGTCGTCGCCCAGATGGCGCGCGGCATCGACCCGGGACCGGCGGCCTCGCTGTTCAAGATCCGCGGCACCGAAATCTTCCAGGATATCACCGAGCTGACGCATCGGGCGATCGGCAATTACGGGCTTGCGATCCGCGAGCATCCGGTCAGCGCCAACCACTTCATGCCGGGCCCCGACTACGGCCACACCGCGTCTGAGAAATATCTGAACTCGCGCAAGCTCTCGATCTACGGCGGGTCGAACGAGATCCAGCGCAACATCATCGCCAAGGCAGTGCTTGGGCTCTAGCAACCGCGCGAGAGGATCGGATGGATATCCAGTTCACGGAAGAGCAGGAATTGTTGCGGTCCAGCGTCCAGCGGCTGCTGCGCGACCAGTATGATTTCGACGCCCGCCGCAAGATCGTCGCAAGCGAGGAGGGCTTTGGCCGCAGGCAATGGGCCGAATTCGCCGAGCTCGGCCTGCTCGCCGCGCCGTTCTCGGAAGCGGTCGGCGGGCTCGGCGGCGGGCCGCTGTCGACCATGATCATCATGCAGGAGTTCGGCCGGCATCTTGTCGTGGAGCCGTTCGTCGAGACGGTCGTCGTGGCGGGTGGCTTGATCGAGCAGGCGGGCTCTGACGCGCAGAAGCAAGCCCTCATTGCCGACATCATCGCAGGCACGAAACTGTGGGCGCTGGCCTGGACCGAGAAGGGCTCGCGCTTCGATCTCGCGACCGTCACCACCACGGCGCGCCGCGACGGCAACGATTATGTGCTCACCGGCGAGAAGACGGCGGTGTTGGCCGCGCCGTGGGCGGATTATCTGATCGTCTCCGCGCGCACCTCGGGTCATCGCCATGATCGTGGCGGGGTCAGCCTGTTCGTGGTCGATCGCCACGCCGCCAATCTCGATTTACAGAGCTTCAGGACGATCGACGGCCGCCGGGCGGCCGAGATCAGCCTGCGTGGCGTACGCGGTGAGCTGCTCGGCAGGGAGGGCGAGGGCGTCGCCGCGCTGGAGGCCTGCCGCAACCGCGCCATCGGCGCGCTCTGCGCCGAGGCGGTCGGCGCGATCGGCGAACTGAACGCGGCGACCCTGGACTATTCCAAGACGCGAAAGCAGTTCGGCGTCACGATCGGCAGCTTCCAGGTGCTGCAGCATCGGATGGTCGACATGTTCATCGCGCATCAGGAGGCGTTGTCGCTGATGCAGCACCTCAGCCTCAGTCTCAGTGACGACGAGGCCGGCGTCTCCCGGCTCGCCTCGGGCGCCAAGTCGAAGATCGGCTATGCCGGCAAGTTCGTCGCCGACCAGGCGGTGCAGCTCCATGGCGGCATGGGCATGACCGACGAGCTCAATGTCGGCCACTACTTCAAGCGGATTTCCTCCATCAACATCCAGTTCGGCGATCCCGCCTACCACGTGCTGCGCTATGCGCAGCTCGACGCGGTCGCTTAAAGCCAGAGAGGCAAGCATGTCACAGGATGCAGTCATCGTTTCCACCGCGCGCACCGGCGTCGGCAAGGCCTATCGCGGCGCGCTCAACAACACCGACGGCCCGACTTTGGCCGGCCATGTGATGGCCGAGGCGGTGAAGCGCGCCGGCATCGCGCCCGGCGAGGTCGAGGACGTGGTGATGGGCTGCGCCATGCAGCAGGGAACCATGGTGATGAACGTCGCACGCAAGGGTGCCATCCGCGCCGGGCTGCCGGTGACGGTCGCCGGCACCACCATCGACCGGCAATGCGCCTCCGGCCTGCAGGCGATTGCGGTCGCCGCCCGCTCGGTGATGCTTGACGGCGTCGAGATCGCGATCGGCGGCGGCATCGAGTCGATCAGCCTGGTGCAGAACGAGCACATGAACAGGTTCCATGCCGTCGACGACGAGCTGATGGCGATGAAGCCCGAGATGTACATGTCGATGCTGGAGACCGCCGAGGTCGTCGCCGAGCGCTATGGGATCGGGCGCGACAAGCAGGACGAATACAGCCTGGAGTGCCAGCGCCGCGTCGGCGCCGCGCTGCAGGGCGGGCGCTTCAACGACGAAATCGTGCCGATCACGACAAAAATGGCTGTGGTCAACAAGGACACCAAGGAAGTCAGCTACCAGCAGGTGACGCTGGCGAAGGATGAGGGCCCGCGGCCGGATACCACGGCGGACGGGCTCGCCAAGATCAAGCCGGTGTTCGAGGGCAAGACCATCAGCGCCGGCAACGCCAGCCAGCTCTCGGATGGCGCATCGGCCTGCGTGATCATGAGCGACAAGATCGCCGCGCAGAAGGGCTTGAAGCCGCTCGGCATATTCCGCGGCTTCGTTGCCGCCGGCGTCGAGCCGGACGAGATGGGCGTCGGCCCGGTCGCCGCGATCCCGCGGCTCCTCAAGCGGCATAACCTCAAGATCGCCGACATCGACCTCTGGGAGCTCAACGAGGCCTATGCGGTGCAGGTGATCTATTGCCGCGACAAGCTCGGCATCGATCCCGAGAAGCTGAACGTCAACGGCGGCTCGATCGCGATCGGCCATCCCTATGGCATGACCGGCGCGCGGCTCACCGGCCACCTCTTGATCGAGGGCCGGCGGCGCAAGGCGAAATACGGCGTTGTGACCATGTGCATCGGCGGCGGCATGGGCGCGGCAGGCCTGTTCGAAATCGTCCACTGAGCGGCAACGCGGGAGAGACTTGTGAAGACAGCAATCACTGAACTGTTCGGCATCCAGCATCCGATCATCCAGGGCGGCATGCACTATGTCGGCTTCGCCGAGATGGCGGCGGCGGTGTCCAATGCCGGCGGCCTTGGCATCATCACCGGCCTGACCCAGCGGACGCCGGAGCTGCTGGCCAAGGAGATCGCGCGCTGCCGCGACATGACCGACAAGCCGATCGGCGTGAATCTGACCTTCCTGCCGAGCTTCACCGCGCCGCCCTATCCGGAATATATCGCAGTTATCCGCGAGGGCGGCGTCAAGGCGGTGGAGACCGCGGGCCGCAGCCCGGAGCAGTACATGCCGGCGCTGAAGGCGGCCGGCATCAAGGTGATCCACAAATGCACCTCGGTGCGGCATTCGCTGAAGGCCGAGAAGATCGGCTGCGACGCGGTCAGCGTCGACGGCTTCGAGTGCGGCGGCCATCCCGGCGAGGACGACATTCCGAACATGATCCTGCTGCCGCGCGCGGCGGACGAATTGAAGATCCCGTTCGTCGCCTCGGGCGGCATGGCGGACGCGCGCAGCCTCGTCGCCGCGCTGTCGATGGGCGCGGCCGGCATGAACATGGGCACCCGCTTCATCGCGACCAAGGAAGCGCCGGTTCATCCCAATGTGAAGCAGGCGCTGCTCGACGCCGACGAGCTCGATACGCGCCTCGTGATGCGCGCGCTGCGCAACACCGAGCGGGTGCTGAAGAACAAGGGCGTCGATGAGCTGCTCGAGATCGAGCGCGAGAAGGGCGCCAGGCTGAAGATCGAGGATATCCACGAGCAGGTTGCCGGCGTCTATCCGAAGGTGATGATCGACGGCGAGATGGATGCCGGCGCCTGGAGCTGCGGCATGGTGGTTGGCCTGATCAATGACATCCCGACCGTCAAGGAGCTGATCGACCGCATCATGGCCGAGGCCGAAGCGATCATCCGGCAGCGGTTGACCGGCTTCCTCGACGGCAAGTTCGAAACCACGCCGGCCCGCGCGGTCGCCTGACGGGAGAGTGCCATGACCGAGCATGTCAAGGTTGAGATCGCCGCCGGCGTGATGACGCTGACCTTGCAGCGGCCGGAAAAGAAGAACGCGCTGACCGGCGCGATGTACAATGTCATGTCCGCGGCGCTCAAGCAGGTGGAGGCGGATGCCTCCGTCCGGGTGATCCTGTTCCAAGGCGACGGCGACAGCTTCACCGCGGGCAATGATCTGGCTGACTTCGCAAGCCAGGCGCGCGGTGAAAGCGCGGTCGACAGTCCGGCCCACACTTTCATCGAAACCATCAGCAAGGTTGGCAAGCCGATCGTCGCGGCCGTGCAGGGCAACGCGGTCGGCGTCGGCACCACCATGCTGCTGCATTGCGACCTGGTCTATCTCGCCGAGAACGCGCGGCTGATCACGCCGTTCGTCAACCTCGCGCTGGTGCCAGAGGCGGCGTCGAGCTGGCTGCTGCCGCTTCGGATCGGGCACGCGCGCGCCTATGCGATGTTCGCGCTCGGCGAGCCGATGGATGCGCAAGGCGCGCTGGCATCGGGCCTCGCCAATGCCGTGGTGCCGCAGCCCGATCTGCGCAAGAGGGCGCATGACGCGGCGGTCGCGCTGACCAGGCGGCCGGCAGGGTCGCTCGGCATGACCAAGAAGCTGATGCGCGAGCAGCAGAAGATCGCGGCGCAGATCGCCGAGGAAGGCGTGCTGTTCAAGGAGCGGTTGACGACGCCGGAGGCGCGCGAGGCCTTCGCCGCCTTCGCCGAACGGCGTCAGCCCGATTTCACCAAGCTGTCGGCCTGACCCCGGGAATTCACGGACACATCGAGGGAGTGAAAGCATGCGCGTCACCGGCAGCCATCAATACCCGACCATGGAATCCGTGATCTACGGCAAGCCGGCGGCCGAAGCGCTGCGCGAGGAGGCCGAGCGGCTGGACGCCAGGCGCGTCTATCTGATCGCCAGCCGGACGTTGAACACCACGACCGACGAGATCGAGAAAATCCGTCAAGCGCTCGGCGACCGCCATGCCGCGACCTTCGACGGTGTGCCGCAGCATACGACGCGCGACGTGGTGACGCAGATCGCGCGGCAAGCCGGCGAGGCCAGGGCGGACCTTGTCGTCGCGATCGGCGGTGGCTCGGTGGTCGATGCGGCGAAGATCGTGCTGATGTGCATGGAGCACGAGATCTTCGAGCCTGATGGCCTCGACGGCTTCGAGACCACGCCGGACCGCCGCTTCGGGCCATTCCGCACGCCGAAGGTCCGGATGATCGCGATCCCCAGCACGCTCTCCGGCGGCGAATACAATTCCGGCGCGCTGGTCACCGATACCAGCCGCAAGCTGAAGCAGATCTTCAACCATCCGATGATGATGCCGCGCAGCATCATCCTCGATCCCGCGATCACGAAATATACGCCCGAGAAGCTCTGGCTCGGTTCCGGCACGCGGGCGATGGATCACGGCATCGAGGCGATCTGCTCCAGCCGCCCCAATGTGCTGGTCGACGCGGTGTGCCGGCAGGGGCTGCGCTATCTGCACGACGGCCTGCTGCGCACCAAGGCCCACCCCGACGATGCGGCGGCGCGGCTGAGCTGCCAGCTCGGCTCCTGGCTGTCGGCGTTCGGATTGCAGTCACGGGTGCCGATGGGCGCCAGTCATGCCATCGGCCATGTGCTCGGCGGCACCTGCGACGTGCCGCATTATTTCTGCACGGCGGTGATGATGCCGAGCGTGCTCCGCTACAACCGCCCGGCGACGGAGGCAGCCCAGCAATCGATCGCCGCCGCGCTCGGCGCGCCGGGGCGCGATGCCGGCGAAGCCTTCGCGGCGTTCATCGCGGAACTCGGCCTGCCGCGGCGGCTTGCCGATGTCGGCGTCGGCGAGGATCGGTTTGAGCTGATCGGCCGGAACGCCATGCTGTCGATCTTCACGCGCGCCAACCCGCAGCCGATCCGCGAACCCGGCGACGTCGTCAAGATCCTGAAGCTGGCCGCCTGAGGCATTAGCACCGGAGCAGTCCACCATGGCCGCCTTGCGCATCTTCTCCTATTTGCCGAACCCGCGGGTCTGGAAGGCGACCATCGCGGCGCGGTTCTGCGGTGTCGATGTCGAGGTCAGGGGCGCCTCCGGCAAGGAGTTGCGCGACTGGCTGTGGGACTATGATGCCCGCCCGCTGGCGGAGCACGAGCGCGCCTCGCTGTCGTCGCTGGCGCGGACCGGGCGGGTCGGACTGACCGGCGCGCAGCTCTTCAAGACCGATGCGTTCATGGCGGCGCAGCCGTTCGGCAATGTGCCGGCGGCATTCGGCGCCGACGGCAAGGTCGGGATCTTCGAATCGAACAGCATCATGCGCGCGGTGGCGCGGCTCGGCGAGGCAGCGTTCCCGCTCTACGGACGCGACGCCTACGAGGCGTCGAGGATCGACAGCTTTCTCGATGTCAGCCTGGTGTTTGCGCGGGACTCGCAAATCTATCTGCTGGCGCTGTCGGGCGGCACCGCCGATGCGGCCATCCATGCGCGGGCCAAGGATGCATTCGCGATCTACGCCTCGGGGATCGAGCAGGCGCTGTCGCCCCGGCGGGAGGCGCTGGTCGGGAACGGCATCTCGATTGCCGACATCTGCTTTGCCGCTGAACTCGCGCTGTTCATGAACGAACACGCGCGGGCCGAGCAACTGCGCAAGCAGGGATTGGCGAATATCCTGCACCCGGGCGTGCGGGATGAGTATCCGCTGATGTTTGCCCACTTTGACCGGCTGATCGCGCACGAGCATGTCAGGCCGGACCTCAAGCCTTATGTCGAGAAGTTGCTGTCGAAGGCGGCCGCCTGACCATGAAGGCCATGGGCCGCAAAGCGGAGGGTTGATCGCATGACCGCACCCGTCTGCCTGATATCCGGGGTTGGTCCCGGCACGGGCTCGGCGCTCGCCAGGAGATTCACCGAGGGCGGCTATCGCGTCGCCCTGCTCGCCAGGAACGAGGCGCGTCTTGCCGCGCTCGAGCAGCAGTTGCCGGGCGCAAAGGCCTATCGATGCGATGTGTCCGATCCCGCGCAAGTCGAGGCGGTGGCCTCCGCCGTGGAGCGCGATCTCGGCGATCCCACCGTGGTCATTCATAACGCCGTCGGCGGGGCGTTCGGCACCTTCCGCGAGATCGATCCGGAGATTCTCAATCGCAACTTCCAGGTCAACACGATGGGACTGTTGTACCTGGCAAGGCGATTTGCCCCGGCGATGATCGGTGCGGGCAAGGGCGCCATCGTCGCGACCGGCAACACCTCGGCGTTGCGCGGCAAGGCCGGCTTCGCGGGGTTCGCGCCGACCAAGGCAGCGCAGCGGATCCTCGCCGAGGCGATGGCCCGCGATCTCGGGCCGCAAGGGGTTCATGTCGCCTACCTCGTGATCGATGCGGTGATCGATCTGGAGTGGACGCGCGAGCGCTGGCCGGATCGGCCGGACGACTTTTTCATCAAGCCGAAAGCGATCGCCGACGAGGTCTGGCACGTCGCCCATCAGGATCGCAGCGCGTGGTCGTTCAATGTCGAGATCAGGCCGTTCGGCGAAGTCTGGTAGCGCCGCGCGCCGGTCGCGAGAGTTGGTCAATTCATAAAAGCTCAGGGGGAATTTCATGCTGTTGAAGACGTTTGCCGTGTCCGTTGCGATGCTCGCGGCGCTTGCCGTGGCTCCAGTCCGCGCCGAAACGCCGGGGGTGTCGGAGTCGGAAATCAAGGTCGGGGCGACGTTCCCGTTCAGCGGCCCGGCGTCTCCGCTCAGCAACACCGGCAAGGGCCTCATCGCCTACGTCCATTCCGTCAATGACCGCGGCGGCGTCAACGGCCGCAAGATCAACCTCATCACCTATGACGATGCCTACACGCCGCCCAAGGCCGTGGAGCAGACCCGCAAGCTGATCGAGAGCGACGAGGTGGCGTTCCTGTTCAGCCCTCTCGGCACGCCCGGCATCGGCGCGACCATCAAATACGTCACCGCAAAGAAGGTGCCGCATCTGTTCGTCGTCAGCGGCGCGACCAAGTTTGCGAACTTCACCGAGTTTCCGCTGACCACCACGGGGCTGCCGAGCTACAACACCGAAGGAAAGATCTACGCAAAGTACATCACCCAGACGGCACCCGATGCGAAGATCGCGGTCCTCTACCAGAACGACGATCTCGGCCGCGATTTCGTGGCCGCGTTCAAGGAGGTGCTGAAGGCCGATTTCGACAAGAAGGTGGTGACGTCGCCCTATGAGGTCACCGAGCCGACCATCGAATCCCGCGTGGTGACGTTGAAGGCGTCGGGCGCGCAGGCGTTCCTGATCGCCGGCACGCCGAAATTCGCGGCCCAGGCGATCAAGAAAGCGAACGAGACCGGCTGGTCGCCGCTGACCATCGTCAACTACGTGTCGAGCTCGGTTTCCGCGACCATCGTGCCGGCGGGAGCCGACAAGGCGGTGGGCGTTGTCGTGGCGACCATCACCAAGGATCCGAACGACAGGAAGTGGGCCGACGATTCCGGCATGAAATGGTATCGCGCCCATTTCGAGAAATATCTTCCCGGCGCCGACATCGGCGACAACAATTATCTGTTCGGCACCCAGCAGGGGCAGATCCTCGAACAGGTGCTGAAGCAGTGCGGCGACGATCTGTCGCGCGAGAACATCGTGAAGCAGGCGCGCAACATCAGGGGGCTCGTGCTGCCGACCCTGATGCCGGGCATCACCATCAACACAGGTCCGGACAACAGCATGGCCTATACGCAGCTGCAGCTGCAACGCTGGACCGGAAGCTCGTGGGAGCAGTTCGGCGGCGTGCTGAGTGCCGACCTGAACTGAACCGGGCCGGCCGAGGCGCTAGTGGAGCCGACGTGCGATCGGCTTCGCCAGCGTGCCTTGCCACTCCCGCTGCAATGACTGGTCGCTTGACCGCAGGCTGTTCAGCAAGGCCGCGGTCTTCGGCTGGACCCGCGAGCCGTCGATCACCTCGAGCTGGCCGCAGCGGTTGAGCGTGTGCAGCTTGCGTCCGGTCCACAGCGGCCCGGGTTTGAGCAGATGGCGCACGGCCTGCTGGTAGGTCGTCGGCGACAGTTCGAGCACTTCCGCAAGTCCGAGCGCCGCGCCGTATCCGTTGGTGCAGTCCTGCACCGGCCGCCACAGCTTGCCATTGATGGTCACGAAATTGCCGGCCGGCCGCGTCGTCGCGCGATCCATCAGGATCGGATTGCTTGCATGCGGCCGCCAGGGGCCGAACAACTGCTCGGCGTAATAGATCGCCAGCGTGTCGGAATATCCGCCGGTGCCGTCGCGCCAGGCTCCGAACATGTAGTAGAGGCCGTCATGCCGCGTGATGGTCGCGTCGGCGAGTTCGAGCCCGGCCAGCAGCGTGCCTTGCCGTTCCCACTTGTCGGGAAAGCGGACGCATTTGTAGATCGGGACATCCCGATGCGCGGTGCTTTCCGGAATCATCCACAGTTCGCCGTTGTTCTCGATCAGGAACGGGTAGGACAGGTGCCAGGGTTCCTCGAGCACAGGCAGCACGGTGCCGACCGGTCCGTTGCCGTCGAATTCGATCGCGGAGATGATGCCCTTGCCGGTGCGGTGGTCGAGGTCCTCGAAGAACACGAAGGTCCTGCCCTGCCACTTCACCGGGACGGGATCGGCATAGAAGTGATTGCCGGGATCGCCGAGCACGTTCCAGGCAGGTCCCGACAGGTCGCCGGTCCGCCAGACATCCGCGTTGTCGGCGTAGCGCCAACCGACATGCCAATGCGGCGCGTAGCAGCAGAGACGGTAGATTTCCTTCGCGATCGAGGTCGCGACGCCGCGCAGGACAAAGGGCACGGGATTTCGCGGCGCGCTGCCGGCCGCCGGCACAGCCAGTTGCGGGACCAGCCGCGGAGCGCCCGACAGGATCGGCGGCAGCATGGACAGGGTGCGCGCCATCACCGTTTCGAGCCCGCCGCTCAGGCCGGCGGCGATTTCCGCTGAGGGATGGCCGCGGTCCATCACCGTGCCGTCGAGCTCGTTGACGATCTCAATCACCGGCAGGTCGCCGGCGAGAATGGCGGCCAGTGCGGCGACTTCTCCGACCTGCCCGTTGAAGCGTGGACGGAGATAGAGCCTAGGGGAGCAGTTCGGGTCCCGCTCGGCCGTGGTGAAGTCGACCACCACGTCGGGGTTGCCCATGCGCGGCCGTTCCGCAATCGTCTTCAGCCTGTCGGCGTCGCCCGCCTTGCCCTTGCGCAGCACGATGCGTTCGAGCTCGAACAGCATGTCGAGGCCGGCGAGCCTCGGCCCCGGCGTCGTAGTCCAGGCGATTTGAACGGGAATATCCTGATCGCTGACGCGCAGCATCTCGCGACGCATCCAGAGCCGCGCCTGCGCACGATCGCAGCGAAACTCGATAATCATGTCCAGCCCAATTTCCTAGTGCGCGTCCACTCCCACGGCATTGCCGAGAATGCGGACGTATTCCTCTATCATGGCATCCAACGAATAGCGCGACTTCAGACCCACGGCGCTTTGCCGCAGCTGGTCGCTCAACGAACGATCGGTCAGGACTTTCGACACGGCGGCCGAAAACTCGGCCTCGTCAGAAGCGTCGACGAAAACCGCCGCCGGCTGCCCTTGGTAGGACAGTACCTCGCGCAGCACGGGAAGATCGTTGACGACGCAGGGAATGCCGGCGCTCGCGGCTTCCACCGCGGCAAGGCCGAAGGTTTCGGCCTGCGTCGGGAAGACGAAGACGTCGAGACAGGCCAGGAAATCGGCCATCTGGCGCGGCGGAATTTCGCCGATGAAGTGCAGCCGGTCCGCGACTTTCAGCTCGTTCGCCAGGGCTCGCAGCCGTTCCTCATCCGCGCCTTGTCCGGCGAGGGCAAGATGCCAGGATTGATCGGCGGCCAGCAGGCGAATTGCCGCATCGAGCCGCTTGTGCGGATGCAGCCTTGCCGCGCAGCCGAGCAGCGTGCGATCCGGCGGCAGCTTGAGCTGCTGCCGCGCGACGTCCTTCGGCAGGCTGTGCGACTTGTCGTCGAAGCCATGCGGGACGTGCGTCATGCGCGCGCGATAGGGCGCGGGATAGCGCGCGTATTCCCGTTCCATGTCGCGCGAATTCAGCGTGATGCACTGGAAGAAGCCGGTCGAGCCCATGATGATGTCGGCGGCGCGCACCGGCATGCTCATCGACATCGCCGAGGACACCTGATTGGCGATCACCGGAGCGCGGCTGACGAAGCGCGACACGCCTCCGCCGATCACATTGCCGAAGTGCTGGAAGGTCAGCACGACATCGGGCCTGATGGTCCTGAGATGGCCGGCGAGCGTCCACAGCATCCGCAGCAGCGCCAGCGGATTTCCCGGGCGGCTCGGCGCGCAATAGAATGTATTGGGCGGCTCGTCGAAGGAATCCGATTTGCGGAAGAAGAACAGGTTGGCGACGTCGTAGCCGCGCGCGGCGAGGCCCGCACCGAGCAGCCGCGATATCTCCTGCGCGCCGGCGTTCTCGGCCTGGGTCTGCACCAGGACGACACGCAGCTTTGGCTTGCTCTGGTTCGATTGATTGCGCGATGCGGTCGATGCCTCGCGCAATTCTGTGCTTGGCCTGTAATGGAGCACGGCTTCCTCACCCGTCGAAGGAATGGAGTCGTCTCCCTCGAGATTGCGCGCGTGCTTATCACGCGAAGCGTGCTCGTACACCGAGTAGCGCGTGTTGAGGTTACTGCTCATTTAGTGCGGTCAGACATCGCCAGCAATCGAGAGCCATTGTCTCACACAAAGGGTACAGCCGGCTCGTTAACTAATTGGTTACGCCCGCGTCGAGAGGGGGTAACCGTGGATTAACCATAGATATTTACGTTGGAGCAGTACTGTCAGTTGAATTCGAGTCACAGCCTCATGAAGTTCGGTAACCGCGTAGGCTCGAGACGTTCCGAAGCCACGGAACCCGCCGCGTCGTGGGAAACTGCCGGCGTGCCGGCCAGCCGATCCTCTGCGGAAACCACCAAGGGCGTGCTGAGCATTGCCGGCGTGGTGGCTTTTTTCCGCGAGAACGGTCAACGCATTCTGATGCTCGCCGCGGTGATCTTCGCGGTCGGCGTCATTCTGCTGATGTTGATTCCGGCGCGCTATGCCGCGACCGCGCTCGTCGTGGTCGACCCGCGCGAACAGCGCGTGACCACCGATCAGGACGTCCTGCCGGGGATCGGCCAGGATGCCGCAGCACTGCAGAGCTATGTCGAGATCGCCAAATCCGACGGATTTCTCGGGCCGGTGATCGAGCAGCTCAAGGTCGCCGAGGACAGCGACATCTCCGGCGGCAGGACCGACCCCACGCGCCTGCTCGACCGGTTTCGCAACCGGCTCGACATCTCCCGGCGCGGATTGACCTATGTCATCGCCATCAAGTTCACGTCCAACGACCCGCGGCGCGCGGCGTATTACGCCAATGCGGTGGCTGAGGCGTTCGTCGCCAGCCAGCGCGGCACGCGCAGCGTGGCGACCGATGAAGCTGCCGACTGGCTGAAGAGCCGGCTGAAGACATTGAACGACCGCTTGCGGTCTTCGGAAGACGCCGTTGCGAAGTTCAAGCTCGAGCACCGGATCGTCAATGCCGGCAAGGAATCGACGACGCAGCAATTGCGCGTCACCGATCTGACCCAGCAGGTCGCCGCCGCGCGCGCCCGCACCGAGGAGGCCAAGGTCCGCTATGAGCAGCTGCAACGCGACCTGAAGGCCAATGTCGACGGGCCGGTCAAGCAGGACCTGCTGAGTGCGCTGCGCGCCCAGCGCTCGGCGCTCAACGACCAGATTGCACAGAAGCGCGGGGTGCTGGGCGACCGTCATCCGGATCTCGTGATGGCTCTCAGCCAGCTCGGCGATCTCAATCGGCAGATCGAGATCGAGCGGAAGAAGAACATCGACACCGCGAAGTCGGAATATGAGGCGCAGCGCGATCAGCAGAAGGCGCTCGAGGATCAGCAGAAGGCGGTCGAACAGCAGATCCTTGTCGACGGTCAGGCGCTCGTCAAGCTGCAGGAATTGCAGCGCGACGCCGATGCCAACAAGAATATCTACGAGCAATTCCTCTCGCGCTACAAGACCACCGACGAGCAGCGGCTGCTGCAGAGCTCGCAGACCAAGGTCGCATCGCCTGCGACGCCGCCGGTGCATTCGACGCTGCCGCCGCTTCCGCTGTTGCTGGTCGCGCTCGCGATCGTCTCGCTGCTGACGTCGACGGCGATCGTCGCCGTTCCTGGTCTCAATCTGAAGCAGCTCCCGATCAAGGCCATTCCGCCGCTTCGTCGGGCCGAGGCGCCCGCACCACCGGCGCCTGCCGCGCCGCAACCGGCGCTGCCGCCGGGATTGCCGGTGCTGGCCCGCATTCCCAACATGGCGTCGCCGGATGCCGTCAGGAGCGTCTGGCAGACCCCGATCTCGACGACGGCCGAGCCCGATCTCGGTCCGCATCTTCGGCTGTTGATCGAGAACATCGAGCAACTTCCGGGAGACCACGGCAAGGTGGCGCTCCTGCTGTCGGTTGAGGGCGGTGCCGGCGGCAGCACCGTCGCACGGTCGCTGAACCGATCCGCCGTCAAGAACGGCATCCTCAGCGTCCTGATCGAGATGGAATCCAGACGCGCCGAGGCCGCGCCGCGGCAAGGATCGGGTATCATCAAGGCCGATCTGCCGTCCATCGTCGAGCTGCTGGGCGCCAGCAGCAAGTCGCCGCCCTATCCGCCGGACGATATTCGCGCCGATTTCGGCCTGATCATCGTCGACGCGTCGTCGCTTGCGCTGCAGCCGGCCGCGGTGGCGCTGGCTGCCCATGCCGACCTCGTGATCCTCGTGGCTGGCGAAGGGGCCGCCAACTCGGCTGCGATCGGCAAGGCGCGCGCCGATCTATCCGGGTATGGTTCGGTCCCGACCGCGCTGGTCGTCAATCGCGTAGCGGTCGATGCGACCGTTCGCGGTGCCCAGGGCGAGACGCTGGGCCTGGCGAGCTGAAGGCGGTTCGGCTGAAGCTAGAGCCTTCTTCGTTCCTATAGGATCGGAGCGTGGCTCCAGATTCTTGTTTTGACGCGTTTTCGTCACGCGAACCGGTAATCTTACTTCGCTCGAAAAACGCTCTAGTCGTTGCTGTCCGCAACGCGGACCGCGTAGGCGTCGCCTTTCGACGGCCACAGGTGCGACAGCACCAGAATGGATGGGTCGACGCCGGTCCGCCGCCGGCACAGCACGTTGAGCGCGACGGTGGCGACGACCAGCGAACCCGTCGCAGAGATCGCGGCGCCGAGCACGCCAAGCCAGGGAATCAGCACGACAAATCCCAGCAGCCGCAGCGCCACATTGGCTGCGACAACGGGAACGTAATCGCGCTCATGGCCTGTCAGCTGCAGAACAGCAGCAGAGGGCCCGCCTGCCGCCTGGAAGGCCGTTCCGATTGCGAGCACGATCAACACCCACTGCTGCGCCGCAAAGTGCGGTCCGAACAGGCCGAGCAGATGGGGGGCGCCCACCCAGACAATGACGAGGCCGCTGAGCACGCAGAGCGCGGTCACCTCGGCCATCAGCTTCAGCGTATGTTCGAGCTCGCCATGGTTCTTGCTGAAGTACAGCGAGGGGAGCCGGCGCGCGCCGAACGTGTACAGCGCAGCCGACAGCATGGCGAAGATGTTGGCCAGCCGCGAGGCGGCGAAATAGACGCCGGCGGTGGCCGGATCCAGCATCCAGTAGACTAGGATGACGTCGAAATACTGGTTTGCCGCTTCGAGAATGGAGGCGAGCCAGAACCGGAATGCGCTCTTGTTCCAGCGCGAGGCTTCGAAGCGCGCCGTCACCGACCGCAGGTTCGGCAGCACCCGTACGATCGATACGATCTGCACGACGAGCCCGAGGGCCATCGCGGCCGACATCGCGCTGAACAGCTCGGTGGGGGTGAGCTGCCGGTGGCCGAACAGCACCGCGATCAGGAACAGGACGACGGCGACGCGCCAGAAGAACTCCCGATTGCCTTCGCCCATCAGGATGCTGACCAGCGATCGCGCGATCTGGCTGCCGAGCATGAGCCCTGCGTTGACCGCGGTGAACGCCGAGACCGACAGGATCAACAGCCACCACTCGCCGCGAAGGCTGGCCACCGCGGCGATCGCGGCGATCGAAATCAGCATCCCGATCGCCGAGTTCTTCAGGCTCGACAGCAGCACACCCTTGGTGAACTCGGTCTGGCCGCGCACTTCATATTCATTGAGAAACCGAACCAGGAGCAGCTCCTGGCCGACCAGGCCCACGACCGAGGCGATCTGGGCGACGGAGAGCAGGGTTGCGAAGTTTCCAAACGCGTCGGGCGTCATCGCCCGCGCGGCGAGCGAGAACAACGCGAATGCGAGCCCGCCACTACCAACCTTGAGCAGGATGGTCCCGGCAACGCCGCGCGTGACGTCGCGCCGTAACAATTGGAGCACAGAGGCAATCACCAGAGACGTCTCAATATCCAGTCGGGCTGTCGACCGTAGCAATCGGTGAAGCCTGGAGTGTTAATGTTCTCTTGCTAAGATTCCGTTCCTTTCGAATGGCTTCAGGGTCCAACGCAGTTGTGAACGGGGCCAGGTCGCGTTGCTCCATTCTGGAACGGCGCCGTCTGCCCTGTCTCCAAACGGCGCAGGTTGGATTTGCCTCCGGAGCGCGGTCCAGTGGCGCGGACCTTGCCGGATGCGACTGGGCTTGCGCGTCAACGCCATCTGTCGCAGCTTGATGGCCTGGCAATTGCCTCGCCATCCTGCTGCGGAGCCTGCAAAGGTTCAGTTTCATGGCCGACCGTCGTGCAAGCCGTGTGCCGAGAGACCGCTGATCGTGGTCCGGACGTTTTCATTAACCTCGATTCTCGAACTCGCCGTACTCGATCGGCAAGGCGGCACTGCGGGCAAGGAATTTGCAGTTCTGCGGCCAACTAGAGCTTTTCCCGTTCCGATGGAATCGGAACGGCGTTCTAGATTCTTGTTTTGACGCGTTTTCTTCACGCGAACCGGTATCCACTTCGCTCGAAAACGCTCTAGCCGTCGGAGCGGACAAACATGATTGCCGAGAAAAGTGCGACCAAGCCGATCGTGGCCTGCGAGGCCGAAGTCATCGAAGCGGACGTCGCAATTGTCGGAGCCGGTTTGGCAGGTTCGCTGGCAAGGGCTGTGCTCGCCCGGGCCGGGTACCGGGTCATCCTGATCGACAAGCGTTCGATCCCGCCGGATGAATTCCGCGTCGAGAAGATCGCCGGACGGCAGATCGATATTCTGCGCCGCCTCGGCTTCATCGACGACGTCGAGGCCATTGCCGCGCCCTATGACCGGGTGCTCAACATCAGGAGCGGCAAGCTGGTCGATATCGGCGTCGGCCGGTCCTACGGGATTTCCTATGCCAACCTCGTCAACATGGCACGCGGCCTGACGCCCGATGCGTCGAGCTTCCTGCTCGACCAGGTGACCAATGTCAGCTGCAGCGAGCAGCGTCAGCAGTTGACGCTGGCCTCCGGAAGGCGCGTCGTCTCGCGTCTGGTCATTCTGGCGACCGGCATGACGAACGTGCTCGGCCACAGTCTCGGAATTCGTCGGCGGATGCTTGCTGCGCGCCACTCGGTCTCGTTCGGCTTCACGATCGCACGGCCGGACAATGCGCCGTTCGATTTCGATGCGCTGACCTGCTATGGCGAGGAGGCGACTGACGGTGTCGACTATCTCAGCCTGTTTCCGATGTCGGGCGGCATGCGGGCGAACCTGTTCATGTTCCGCGATCCGACCGATCCGATCATGCGCGAGCTGCGCCGCGACACCAGACGGACGCTGCTTCGCCTGATGCCGGGATTGCAGCCCTATCTCGGCGATTTCGAGGTGGTCGGCCAGGTGCAGAACTGGGTCATGGATCTGACTGTGACCGAGGGCCATCTGCGGCCGGGCGTCGTGTTGATCGGCGATGCGTTTCAGACCAATTGTCCCGCAGCCGGAACCGGCGTCGGCCGACTGCTGGTGGACGTCGAACGTCTTTGCACGGACTATGTGCCGCGCTGGCTGGAGACCGCCGGTATGGGCGTGGACAAGATTGCGCAGTTCTATTCCGATCGGGACAAGCTCGCCGCCGATCAGCACTCGCTGCAATTGGCGAGCTTCCGCCAGGCCTTGACGTTGAACACCGATATGCGCTGGAACTTGCGGCGAAAGCTGCACTTCCTGCGCCGCATGATCACCCACCGGGTCGACCGCATTCATCCGGGATGGGTGATGCGCGTCCGCAGCGCGCTCCGCTAGGCGAGTGGTCGCGCCAAGATCATGTTCACAATGAGCTGAGGCGCGATGATGATCCGACCCGATCTCATCGCGCTTTAGCGCGTGCCGGTCGAGGTGCGGATCGGCCTGATGTCGGTCACACGCTTGGCGGCCTGCTTGATCCAGGGCGCCTGCTTCAAGGCAAACAGCGCCAGCGAGCCGGCCGCGCTGCCGGCCTGCGTCACCGCAGACATCGGCGTCGGCTGACCGCCGAACTGCATTTTGTAGGGTTCGTCACCGATGGTGAAATCGAGCACCCGGTCGCCGCGCTCGATGCAATCCCTGGCGACACCCTCGAATGTCAGCGCGCCGATCGATTGGCTCTTGTACCCGTCGACATCGAACCCCGTCATGACGACGAGGACGCTGCCACGGTGGACCAGCCCAAGCGCGGTGGCGATGACGATGCCGTCCATCTTCATGGCGTAGAGCCGGGTAAACGAGCCCATGCCGCGAAGCGCCACGCTCGAGTAGAAATCGAAATACTCCGGTCGCTGCAACAGATCGCCATCACCCTGTTCGTGAAACCGGGGACCCCGAAACTTTCTCATCGTCTCCATGGCTTCGCCGACGGAGGCGCTATCGTCGCAGCATGAGAAGGTGAGCGTGCCTTTCTTGTGGATCTGGCGCCATTTCTTTGCCAGCTCCTTCTGGTACGACTTTCCCATTGCATTGATCTGCCATTGCTCGAACGGCGCAACCAGGACCGTCGCGTAAGCATTGGTATCCATCAGGCTGCGATGGGGCGCTCCGAGCAGATTCTCGATCGGCATCCTCGCATCGAGCAGCTTGGGTATGCGCAGCAGGTCGAACGGCCGCAGCAGCTGTCGAAGCCTTTCGCAGGCACGCCGGTCTTGCAGCAGGTCGGCGAAGGTCGCGATGCTGCACACCGGCGACAAATAGTCGGACACGCGGAGATCGGCGAATTCGATGGTGCGCATCGGGCCGCGCCGCACGCGCAGCATCGGCAGCACGGCCGCAAGCGACTTGTTCGCACGATGGCGGATGGCGACGACCAGCGGCTTGGCCGACGCGGCGGGAGCGAGCTTGCGATAAAGGCTGTCCAGCCATATCGGATGCTGGAAGGCGGTCGCGTCCGAGCCTTCAAATAACTTCACGTACTCTTCAGACAGGAAGTCGAATGCGTCGTCGATGCTGACATCGAACGCGTCATCATTCTTATTCATGTGAGACCAAACAAATCGACAGTTTCAAAGCGCCGATTGAATCCGGCACGCCGCCCTTATAGCAAAGGTCGATCGGCTCGGGCAGCGGCAGAATACGATTTGTATTAATGCAATGCCTCGACCTTTGCACATTGTTGCTGGGTCGAGCCATTGCCTTCATCGCATCGGCTGCGGTCGGCCGTCATCTGAACGTCGCCGCGTCCGAGGGATCTGCATCGTTAACAATCCTTTAAGGCTCAGCTCAATCGCGCCGTGGTGAGATATCGCACCCGGTCTGGACCGGATATTGCAGTTAAGGGCTCGCAAGTCCTGGAGTCCCGCCGAAATGCTGAGTCACAGCCAAAAAACCCGCGCTTCCTACGCAATTTCGTTCCCGCAGGCCGACCGCAAGCCGCCTCGGCGTCCCAATTCGGACATGGCTGCGCCGCCTGTCCGGATTTGCGACATATCGCGGGCCGAGCAGATGTCCTCGGCTCCGGCGCAAATCGGATCATTGCCACACGGCGCGCGGGAGCGGCGCATCAATCCTGTCGGCAGGGCTGCGACGGCCGGTGTTCCCCGGGCAACCGTCGGTGGGCTACGGCTCGCCGTGCTCGATCGCGAGCAGACCGCCGAGTTCATGGTCGAGGCTGTGCATCCGAACCGGCGTGCCAATCGTCCGCTGTATCTGACCTCCGCCAACGGCGAGGTGCTGTCGCGCTGCTCGACCGAGCCGATGACGGACCGGCTGTTCCGTACCGCCGACCTGATCAACGCCGACGGGCAACCGCTGGTCATGGTGTCCAAGCTTCGGTCGCCGAATCCGCTTCCCGAGCGCGTCGCGACCACGGATCTGTTTCACGACGTCGCGCGCAAGGCGGAAGAGCTCGGGCTGACCTTCTATCTGTTCGGCGCCAACGAAGCCGAGAACAAGGCTGCCATTGCCAATGTCCGCCGGGCCTATCCGGCACTCAAGATCGTCGGCCATTCGCACGGCTATCTGCGCGGCGACGCATTGCGGGCCAAGGTCGACGAGATCAATGCCCTGGCGCCCGATTTTCTCTGGGTCGCGCTCGGCGTGCCCTATGAGCAGGCTTTCGTCGACGAATTCATGCCTCGGCTCGGCAATGTCGGCGTCATCAAGACCTCGGGCGGGCTGTTCAACTTCCTGTCCGGCTCGCGCCCGCGTGCGCCGAGATGGATGCAGATCGTCGGCCTCGAATGGGCCTGGCGCCTATGGCTCGAGCCGCGGCGGCTGTTCTGGCGTTATCTGACGACCAATCCGCACGCGCTCTATCTGCTGTTCAACCGGACCCGATCCTCGTCGACGAAAGACTGACGCCTCTAACGAGTGCAATGTGCGGCTCCGATCCACCGGAGCAGCAGGCTCATTCCATGAGCGGAGTACAACCGAATGGACGGACGTGCGATCGACGGTTCGATCTGGCAGGCACCCGGCGTCGGGGCGGAGAATTTCGCCAGGGCCGTCGTCGGTTGGTCGATCACCATCAATGTGATCATGTCGATGGGGACCTTCCACGCCGCGCTGCTTCCGACCGAGTTGACCCTGGTGCAACAGGCCGTCGCCCTGCTGATGTGGGGCGTTCTGATCTACGCAAGCCTGTTCATCCGTCCCTGCCTGCGGCTGGCCCTCAATCTCGATACGCTCGTGATCGTCGCGTTCTACGCATTCGCCACGATCTCCGTGTTGTGGACCAACCTCGGCGTGGCAGCCCTGATGAAGGCCGCGGCGCTCGTAATCACGACGCTTGGCGCGTTCTGCATGATCACCCGCGTCGATATCGATGACATCGTGACATCGGCCACCCGCGGCCTGTTCGTGCTGATCGCGGCCTCTGCGCTCTGTGCGGTGATCCTCCCGGACATCGGGATCGATCAGACCTGGATGCACAAGGGACAGTGGCAGGGCGTCTTCGAGTCGAAGCAAACCCTCGGCTTCGCCGGCGCCTATCTCATGTTCTTCGCCTGCTATCGAAAGATAACGGGACAAGGATGGCTGCCGTTCCTCGTGACGTTCGTGCTGGCCTCCACCTGCGTCATGCTCTCGGAGTCGCGCGGCGCCGGCACCCTGTCGCTGGTTGCCTGCGCGCTGCTGCTCACCTCCCTGTGGTCGGTCCGGTGCATGCAGGTCTACGCGATCCTGCCATCCGTCATGTGCGTCGCGGCAGCGCTATTGATCCTGTATTTCTACACGACCGGATACGACTCGATTCATGCCTTCGACACGACGATCGACTTCACCGAGCGGACCTTCATCTGGCAGTACGCCATCAGCCATTTCGATGACGCGCCGCTGTTCGGATTTGGCATCAACGGATTCTGGACCAATCCGGCGATCTACGATTATTTCAACCAGAACCACGGCTGGGTGCTCGACAATTACCACAACGGCTATATCGCCATTCTCGTCGAGACCGGATTCCTGGGCTATTTCCTGTTCACGGCGAGCGTCTTCCTGTTCTCCTACAAGGTGCTCTGCCTGATCGCAGGGCGGGCGATCGACCGCCTGCACTGCGCGTTGATCATCGGGTTTGTCTTCCTCAACTGCCAGACCAATTTCACCGAGACGGTCTTCCTTCGCTCGACGATGTTCACGTCGGTGTTGCTGATCGCCTTCTTCCTCGCCATTTGCCGGCCGGTGCCGTCATCGCGCGCGCAGCCGCGCGAGCCGGAGCAGCCATGACCGCGTTCCGGATACTTCTGCAACGAGCCTTCGTCATGCTGGCGGCGGCAGGGCTTGCTGTCCCGCTGATCGCGCCGGCGAATGCCGCGGGGCAGGGGGCATCGCCGGACGCCGCGGCATTGGGGCGCGGCATCAATATTCTCGGCTATGACGGCATCTGGGAGGGCTACCACAACGCGCCGTTCCGCCCGGAAAACCTCGCCGCGATTCGCAGGGCCGGCTTTTCCCATGTCCGGATCAACTTCTTCGGCTTCAGGCATATGGATTCCGGCAACATCCTCGATGATGCCGTCCTGCGGCGACTCGATGCCGTGATCGAGCAGGTGCTGGCGAGCAGGCTCGTTCCGATCCTCGACGAGCACGACACCGATCTCTGCCAACGCGACGTGGCCGAATGCGGCGTGAAGCTCAAGGCATTCTGGCGCCAGATCGCATCGCGCTACGCGGGGAAATACCCGGCGCTGGTGTTCGAGATCCTGAACGAGCCCGGCGGCAACATGACCTCGGCCGAATGGAATGAGCTGCTCGGCGATTGTCTTGCCATCATCCGGGGTACCAACCCGAAGCGCAATGTCGTGGTCGCGATCCTGAACACCGAGGAGCTGCCGATCGATCAGCTGGCGCTGCCGGCCGGCGACCGAAACCTGATCGTCACATTCCACTATTACCTGCCGCTGCAATTCACCCATCAGGGCGCGCCGTGGTCGCCGACCTTCTCGAAGATCGGTCCATTGCGCTGGGGCTCTGCGGAAGACTTGGCCAAGGCCTCGGCCGATTTCGACAAGATCCGATCCTGGTCCGAGAAAGAGAAGCGCCCGATCTATCTTGGCGAGTTCGGTGTCTATGAACGTGCTCCCGCGGAGAGCCGCGCGACGTATCTGTCGTTCATGGCGAGACGCGCGGAACGAAATGGCTGGGCGTGGGCTTACTGGCAGTTCGACCACGATTTTGCGGCATTCGACGGCGCCCGGCAACGCTGGAAGACGGACATTCTCCGCGCGATCATCCCTCCGGTCCGCTAAGCCCTTCGATTGCACGCCGCGTCCGATTCAGGATCGGCCGGCGGCCTTGACGACGCGATTGTCGCGCGCGGCGAGCACGCCACCCTTGTAGACGGAACGCCCGGACGGCCGTGCGACCACGGCCTCCTGGATATGCACGGCGTTCAGGGTCACGAAATCGGCCTTGGCCCCGACATGCAGGCCGTAGTGCTCGAGCCTGAGCGCCTTGGCGCCGGCCGCGGTGATCATGTCGAACGCGATCGCGAGCTCCTCGTCGGTGTAGAAACCCGAGCGGTATCCGATCATCATGGCGCGGCCCAGCATGTCGCCGTCGCCATAGGGCCACCAGGAGTCGCGGATGTTGTCGTTGCCGCTGAACACCGTGACGCCGGCTTTCTGCAACAGGGCGACGGGCGGGAACGGCCGGCTGCCCGGCGCATTCGTCATGATCGCGACGCCCGAGCGCGCCAGACTGTCGGCGGTCTTCTTCAGCGCGTCGGCGGGAATGTCGCCGAGCCCGTAAGCGTGGCTGACGGTGACGCGGCCCGCCATGCCGAGCGCACGGGTGCGCGCCGCGATCTGCTCGACTTCGAAGGCACCGAGCATGCCGCCGTCATGAAGATGGATATCGACATCGACGCCGTGCTTTTGCGCGACGCCGAACACGACGTCGAGATGCCCTTCGACGTCCCGGTCGAAGCTTGCCGGATCGAGCCCGCCGACGGCGTTGGCGCCGAGCTTGATGGCCTCGTCGAGCAGCTGCGGCGTGCCGGGGCTGGTGAGGATGCCGTTCTGGGGAAACGCCACGAGCTGGATATCGATCAAATCCCTGTATTCCTCGCGAACCCCGAGGATGGTCTCCAGCGACTTCAGCCCCACCGAACCGTCGACCATGACGTGACTGCGCATCTGCGTCGTGCCGTGCCCGATGCAGAGGTCGAGCTGGTTCCGCGCGCGCACGTCCATCGGAGCGGCGGCGGCAAGGTTCTCGGCCTGAAACGCCACCCGCTCATGGACGTCGAATCCGTTGGTGCAGGGACGGTGCGGCCGCCAGGCGTCGCCGTAAAAACTGGTGTCGAGATGGATGTGGCCTTCGACGAAGCCGGGCACGACCAGCGCATTGTCGAGATCGACGATCTCGATCCCGCTCGGCCGTTCGCCTTTCGCCTCGATCGCAACGATGCGGCCACCACGGACCAGCAGATTGCGGCTGGTGCCGTCACCGAACCTGGCATTGATGAAGAGTTTGTCGGCTGGCATCGGATCTGTTCCTCTTGTCGCTTGCGTCGCATGCAGATCGCGCGGTTCTCCATGCCTTGCCTAACATGGTCGGAGGAATAATACTCCGCTCGCACCAGCAGACAAGGAACCGAGAGCGTTGCCGGAGATTGCGAGCAGGGAACCGTTCGACGTCAAGCGCGCAGCCTTTGCCGCGACCATCGGCAACATGCTGGAGTTCTACGACTTCATCACCTACAGCTTCTTTGCGACCGAGATCGGACGCACCTTCTTCCCCGCGCATAGCGAATACGGCAGCCTCATGCTGTCGCTTGCGACGTTCGGCGCCGGCTTCCTGACGCGGCCGATCGGCGGCATCGTGCTTGGCATCTTCTCCGACCGGGTCGGGCGGCGGCCGGCGATGCTGCTGAGTTTCGCCCTGATGGGCGGCGCGATCCTGACCATCGCGCTGACGCCATCCTATGCCGCGATCGGCATTGTGGCGCCTGTTATCGTGATTCTGGCGCGGATGGTGCAGGGGTTTGCGCTCGGCGGCGAGGTCGGGCCGACCACGGCCTATCTGATCGAGATCGCTGCACCGAGGAACCGCGGCCTCGTGGTCGCCTCGCAGCCCGCCAGCCAGGAGATCGCGGCGACGGTCGGCGCGCTTGTCGGTGTCATCCTGAGCAGCGCGATGGCGCCCGACATGCTGCAGGCCTATGGATGGCGCATCGCGTTCCTGCTCGGGGCCGTTTGTCTGCCGTTCGGCATCTGGATGCGTCGCACGCTGCCGGAAACGGTCTCGCATGGGGAGCACGTCGCCGGGCAGGTCGAACGCTCGAGCCATGTGGCGCTGGCGCGTCGGCATCTTCGCGTCATCGTGCTGGCGGTGATGATCCTGGCCAGCGGCACGATCTCGACCTATGTGACACAATACATGACGACCTACGCCAAGAACACGCTGCATGTGTCGCCGTCGCTGGCGTTCACGGTATCGCTGGTCAGCAACGGACTGCAGATCATCGGCGCGGTGCTGGGCGGCTGGCTTGCCGACCGGCTCGGACGCAAGCCGATCATGATCTGGCCGCAGCTGGTCGTGCTGGTGCTGACCTATCCGGCCTTCCTGTGGATCGTCCAGGACCCCGGTGCGTGGTCGCTGTTGTTCGGCTTCGGCATCCTGTCGTTCATCGGATCGCTGCCGTTCACGGCGTTCTATGCCGCGTTCACCGAAGCGCTGCCGCAGAGCATTCGCGGCGGCGTGTTCGCCACGATCTACGCGGTCGCCATCGCGACGTTCGGCGGCACCGCGCAACTCGTGGTCACGTGGCTGTTGCACGTGACCGGAGATCCGCGGGCGCCGTCCTGGTATCTTCTGCTCGCGGCCGCGGTCGGCATCGTGGCGATGAGCCTGATGCCCGAGACCGCCCCGGTGAAGGTCGGCGAGAAGTAACGCCGGCAGACGCGCTTAATTCATGTCGCGAAAGGCGTGGCCGTTGGCCTCGATTTCCTTCACGAGCTGCGGCGGCAGATTGGCCTGCGCCGAGGTGCCGTCGAACACCCAGTCCTTGGCATCGGCAAGGTCGGGAAGACCCGCGCCCTTGCGGACATAAAGACCGACCGATGTCTTCTTCGGATTGATGTAGAGATCGTAGTCCATTGCGCGCCTCCTCTCCGTTGCAGTTCGACGGAAGCTCCGGCCACGGCCGGAGACTTCCCGGATGAGTCAACGCCGGTAAGACTAGGCGGGTTTCTTCGCCTCCGGCGCAAGCACCACCGACGCCTCGCTCGTCAGCATCAGGAAGGTGATGGTCTCCTGGAAATACAGCTGAACCGATTTCGCCGAGTGGCTGAGATAGCCGATCGAAAGGTCCTGGCCGATCGAGAGCTGGAAATCGCCGCCGCGGGTGGTGAGCAGCACGCCGCCCTCGATCGCGGGCGCCCAGATGATCTTGCCGTCGATCAGGCGCTGGATGTGCTGCAGCACCGGATAGCCGTCGTCGGTCGCCCCGCCGATCGCGGTATAGGGCTCGGTGCCGAGCAGCAGCGTATAGGGACCGTTGACGCCGGCAAGCCGCAGCTGGCTGACCGCCTGGGCGACCACGGCGGGATAGTTCTTGACGCTCGACGGCAGCGTCAGCACCGGGTTGCTGGTGCCCTGACGGATGCCCTCAATGCCGGCGGCCGCGTAGCCGTCGAATACCGCGCGATCCTCGGCGAAGGCGATCTTGCGCGCGGCCTCCTTGAGCGGATCCCAGTCGGAATCATTGGCGCCGCGCTCGACATCGTCGATCGCCTGGCGCGAGAGCTCGAACGGCACGCGCAGCTCGACCAGCGCGCGGACGTCGCGTTGCGTCGCCTCGACCCCGTCGCCCGGCGCCGCAATCTTCTTGAGATGACCGGTGCCGACCGCGGAGAAATCCGTTCCCTTCGGACCGTCGACATCGACGACACGGCGCGCCGCCAGATGGCGCTTCAACGTGCGCGAGGCCTCCTCTTCGATCTGGGCCCATGCCGCATCCGAGATAGGGGCGAGTCCCCGATGAAGATTATTCATGTCCAGCCTCTCCTTTCAGTGAGCCGATCCCGAGCGAGCCGTCGGACGGCGGTATTCCTGGTGCAGGTGTGTCGCCCGCCCCGGCGTCATCCGGAGACGGCTCGGCGGGCGAAGCTGCCGGCGCCTCGCTCGCGACATCCTCCAGGAAGGTCGCCGACGGGACGAAGAACAGCATGCCGGTGACGGCGCGGCTGAAGTCGAGCAAACGGTCGTAATTGCCCGGCGGCTTGCCGACGAACATGTTCTCCAGCATCTGCTCGATCCGCTGCGGGGACTTGGCATAGCCGATGAAATAGGTCCCGAACTCGCCCTTGCTGATATTGCCGAACGGCATGTTGTCGCGGACGATATCGAGCTCCTCGCCATTCTCGACGATCGTGGTCAGCGCGTTGTGCGCGTAGCTCGGCTTCACCGCATCGTCGAGCTCGATGTCGGACAGTTTGGTTCGGCCGATGATCTTTTCCTGCATCTCGACCGGCAGCTCGTTCCACTTCTTCAGGTCGTGCAGGTATTTTTGCACGATCACATAGCTGCCGCCGACAAACGCCGCGTCCTCGTCGCCGATGATGGTGGCATCGGTGGCCGCCTGGTCTTCAGGATTCTCCGTGCCGTCGACGAAGCCGAGCAGGTCGCGTTCGTCGAAATATTTGAAGCCGTGCACCTCGTCGGAGGTCGCAACCGCATCGCCGAGCCGCGTCATGATCTGGGTCGCGAGCTCGAAGCACAGGTCCATCGGCACGGCGCGGATGTGAAACAGCAGGTCGCCCGGCGTTGCGACGGCGTGGTGGACGCCGTTGATCTCGCGGAACGGATGCAGGCCTTTCGGCTTCGGCGCACCGAACAGCCGGTCCCATGCGTCGGAGCCGATGCCCATGACGCATGACAGCCGGCCCTCGAGGTCGCGGAAGCCCACGGCACGCAGCAGCGCGCCCAGGTCGGCGCATAGCGACCGCACCACCGCATCATATTCCGGATTGGGCTTGAGCGTGACCGCAAGGAAGATGGCCGCGCGCGTCAGCTTCGCAGCGACCGGTTGCGGAACGGCTGAGGGCACGCAGGTCTCCTTGACTAAAACGGCAATTCCACGAGGACAAAAGGCAGGCGCTGGACGCCGGATCGGCGTCCAGACGACAGAGGCAGAGGAGCATGCCGGTGGAGCCTTTACAAGGGCTCGAATGGCTCACGCGCTTGCAGAGGTGCCTGCCTCAATCGACGGGCTTGCCGGACTTCTCTTCCTCAAGGGTCACCGCAATCGCGGCGTTGGCCGAGAGCCGAACCTTGGAGCCTTCGACACCCGCCACGAAGCCGAGCTCGATGAAGTGGTGATGGCCCTTGTGGAAGCCGTCGCTGTCGTTTTTCTTGAGCTTGATGCGGTTGCCCTCGACGTGATCGACGGTGCCAACATGCACGCCATCGGCGCCGATGACCTCCATGTTGTCCTTGATCTCGTGCTGCGTCATGGCGCTCTCCCTGGTTGCAGGTCAGCTTGTATAGTCGGCTTGCATATGATGCCGGCGGACGACGCGGCGATGACAGCGCGTCGTGGGCGATCCGGGCTGTCTCACACCGGTTCGAATTCGTCCGCGGCCGCGTTCTCCGGCTTCTTGCCGTTGAAGGTGAGGCCGGCCTTGGTGGCGGAGAGCTTCACCTCCGAGCCGTCGCGCACGTCGCCGGAAAGGATCATCTCCGCAAGCGGGTCCTGTACGCTGCGCTGGATCACCCGCTTCAGCGGACGGGCGCCGTAAGCCGGATCCCAGCCTTTGTCCGCCAACCAGTCGCGCGCCTTCGGATCGAGCTCCAGCTCGATCTTGCGATCCTCCAGCAGCCTGCGCAGCCGCGAGAACTGGATCTCGACGATGCGGCCCATGTCGCTCTTCTGCAGCCGGTGAAACAGGATGATCTCGTCGATCCGGTTGAGGAATTCCGGGCGGAAGTGCGCCCGCACCATGTTCATCACCTGCTCGCGCACCGCGCTCGTGCTCTGGCCTTCCGGCTGGTTGACCAGATATTCGGCGCCGATGTTCGAGGTCATGATGATCAGTGTGTTGCGGAAGTCGACGGTGCGGCCCTGGCCGTCGGTCAGGCGGCCATCGTCGAGCACCTGCAGCAGCACGTTGAAGACGTCGGGATGCGCCTTCTCGATCTCGTCGAACAGCACCACCTGATAAGGCCGCCGCCGCACCGCTTCGGTCAGGGCGCCGCCCTCGTCATAGCCGACATAGCCGGGCGGGGCGCCGATCAACCGCGAGACCGAGTGCTTCTCCATGTATTCGGACATGTCGAGGCGGATCATCGCGGTCTCGTCATCGAACAGATATTCGGCAAGCGCTTTTGCAAGCTCGGTCTTGCCGACGCCGGTGGGGCCCAAGAACATGAAGGAGCCGATCGGCCGGTTCGGGTCTTGCAGGCCGGCGCGGGCGCGGCGCACCGCGGTCGACACCGCGCGGACCGCCTCGGCCTGGCCGACGACGCGCTTGCCCAGCATCTCCTCCATGCGCAACAGCTTGTCCTTCTCGCCCTCCAGCATCTTGTCGACCGGCACGCCGGTCCAGCGCGAGACCACCTGCGCGATATTGTCGGCGGTCACGGTTTCGCTGGCGGACGAGGTCTCGCTGGCCTCGACCGCCGCGAGCTTCTTTTCCAGCTCGGGAATGCGGCCATAGGCGAGCTCGCCCGCCTTCTGGAATTCTCCCTTGCGCTGCGCATTGGCAAGCTCGGTACGCAATTGCTCGAGCTCGCCCTTCATCTTCTGCGCGTCGGAGAGCTTGCTCTTTTCCGAGCGCCATTTCGACGTCATGTCCGCCGATTTCTTTTCCAGATCGACAAGATCCTTCTCGAGCGTTTGCAGGCGGCTCTTGGAGCCAAGATCGGTCTCCTTCTTCAGCGCTTCCTGCTCGATCTTGAGCCGGATGATCTCGCGGTCGAGCGAGTCGAGTTCTTCCGGCTTGGAATCGACCTGCATCTTCAGCCGTGCCGCCGCCTCATCCATCAGGTCGATCGCCTTGTCGGGCAGGAAGCGGTCGGTGATGTAGCGGTTCGACAGCGTCGCAGCGGCGACCAGCGCCGAATCCGCGATGCGCACGCCGTGATGCTGCTCGTATTTGTCCTTGAGGCCGCGCAGGATCGAGATGGTATCCTCGACCGTCGGCTCCGACACGAACACCGGCTGGAAGCGCCGCGCCAGCGCGGCATCCTTCTCGACATGCTTGCGGTACTCGTCGAGCGTGGTGGCGCCGATGCAATGCAGCTCGCCGCGGGCGAGTGCGGGCTTCAGCAGGTTGGATGCGTCCATCGCGCCGTCGCCCTTGCCGGCGCCGATCAGCGTGTGCATCTCGTCGATGAACAGGATGATGCCGCCCTCGGCCGAGGTCACCTCCTGCAGCACCGCCTTGAGCCGTTCCTCGAACTCGCCGCGATACTTTGCGCCGGCGATCAGCGCGCCGAGATCGAGCGCGAGCAGCGCCTTGTCCTGCAGGCTTTCCGGCACGTCGCCATTGACGATGCGCAGCGCGAGGCCCTCGACGATCGCGGTCTTGCCGACACCGGGCTCGCCGATCAGCACGGGATTGTTCTTGGTCCGTCGCGACAGCACCTGGATGGTGCGGCGAATCTCCTCGTCGCGGCCGATCACCGGATCGAGCTTGCCGTCGCGCGCGGCCTGGGTGAGGTCGCGGGCGTATTTCTTCAGTGCGTCATAGGCGTTCTCGGCCGACGCGCTGTCGGCGGTGCGGCCCTTGCGCAGCGCGTTGATGGCCGCATTCAGGTTCTGCGGATTGACGCCGCCCTTGGCGAGCAGCCTGCCGGCCTCGCTGTCCTTGTCGGCTGCGAGCGCCTGCAGCAGGCGTTCGACCGAGACGAAACTGTCGCCGGCCTTGTCGGCGGCCTGTTCCGCCGCGGCGAAGGCGCGCGCGGTCTCCGGCGCCAGGTAAATCTGTCCCGAGCCGGCGCCGCTCACCTTCGGTACTTTCGCCAGCGCGTCTTCGGTCGCCTTGAGGATCGCGCGTGAGTTACCGCCGGCACGGTCGATCAGGCCGGCCGCGAGGCCCTCATTGTCGTCGAGCAGCACCTTCAGGATGTGCAGCGTCGAGAACTGCTGATGCCCCTCGCGCATCGCGAGCGATTGCGCCGACTGAATGAAGCCGCGAACGCGATCGGTATATTTTTCTATGTTCATCGTGGCACCTCAAGGCAACGCAGGCTCGTCGAGATCAAGTCAGCCACGCAGTCCCGCCGGCGACAGATGGCGGAACGATGACATCCATCATGCAACGGCCCCGTGCAATTGCGCCGGCGGAAATACCGCGGGCCTGAGGCCGCCGCATCTCGCATCGTGTGGTCCTTTCAGGAGAGTGTCAATCGCGGAGCGCGCACGCTGGGCCGCTGCAGTTAAGCCGTTGCGAGGGCTGACGTTCGTCTTTGGCACTCATCCGGGGGCACTGCTACGGCCGCGCCGGCAAGCCGGATGCACGCATCGCGCTGATTGCGGTTCGATGGTTCGCTGTGCTCGCGAAGCGCGCGCTGGATAGGCACGGATCGCTGTGATCGTACAGAGGCCCAAGTCATGATCGGGACACACTATCGGAATCGATCACGTCGCGTTTCGCGTAGCTCGCTCGATGATGCAGAGAAGCGACGCGCGATGTTCCGCTGAATCGCGCAACGTTGCATCACGGCGCACTCTGAACCGACCATGAATGGCCGCATGAGCGCGCTTCCGTTTGCGTCGCTGCGTTTCAGGCTGGTGTAAGGTCAAGGCGCTAGCGATGCAGTGTGTCGGTGCATTGCCGATGCACGGAACTTTTGTTCCGTCTCACGTTGAACGTGCTCATCGAAGAGGCTCCCAATGACAACTCCTCTCCTTTCGACCGTGTCGTGCGCAGCGATTGCCACGGCGCTGTTCTATGCGACTGCGGTGCCCGCAATCGCGCAGGATGCAGCATGCGCGCCGGTCTCTGCCGTCGAGACCGCGCCGCCGCCGTTGCCGACTTACGATCAGCCGCCGGTGCCTGGTCCCGGCTATATGTGGTCGCCGGGCAATTGGTCGTGGGACGAGGAGCGCGGCGATTACTACTGGGTGCCGGGCACCTGGGTGCAGCCGCCGCGGGTGGGACTGCTGTGGACGCCAGGTTACTGGGGTGCGTTCGGCGGCGGCTTCATCTTCCATCCCGGCTATTGGGGTGATCGCGTCGGCTTCTACGGCGGCATCAATTACGGCTTCGGTTATGGCGGAGCAGGCTATGAAGGCGGCCGCTGGGATCACGGCACGTTCTTCTACAATCGCACCGTGAACAATCTGCAGGGCGCGCGGATCACCAACGTCTACGAGAAGAACGTCACGATCAATCAGACCACCGTCAACAACGTCAGCTACAATGGCGGCCGCGGCGGCATCGAGGTGCGGCCGACGGCTGCCGAGCGCGCGGTCGCCAAGGAGCAGCACTTCGCGGCGACGCCGTTGCAACGCAAGCAGGTCGAGACCGCAAGCCAGGATCCGAGCCTGTTCAAGCGGACCAACAATGGCGTGCCCGCTGTCGCCGCAACGGCGCGTCCCGGCGAGTTGAAGGGACCGGGCGTGGTTCGCGCGCGGCCGGCCGGCGAGGCGGTGCCTGCCAACGCCGCGCGGCCGGCGGCCGCGGAGCCGGGGCATCCGGGTGCTGCAGCCGCACCCGCAACAGCACCGGCTGCTTCCCACGCGCTGCCGGTCCCGGGAAAGGAGCTTCCGGCGGCGCATCCGCCCGCCGAGGCGAACAAGCCTGCGGCGGCCGAGGAAAAGCGCGCGGCACCTGCTCCCGAGACCAAGGCCGAGCCGCATCCTGCTACGCCGGCGCCTGCCGGATCCCACGCGCTTCCGGTTCCCGAGAAGGGCGCTGCGGCGCATCCGCCCACGCAGGAGAACAGGCCTGCGGTCGAGGAGAAGCACGCAGCGCCCGCACCGACACCCAAGGTGGAGCCGCACCCTGCACAGGAAGCAGTGCGGCCCGCTGTGCCGGAGAAGAGGCCCGAAGAGCCGGCGGCGAAACCTGTCGCGCGGCCCGAGCAGGCAGCAAGGCCCGAAGCTCGGCCGGAGCCGGCGGCAAGGCCGCAAGCGCATCCGGAGACGATGGCGCGCCCTGAGGCGCATCCGCAGCCGGCGGCGCGGCCAGAGCCGCACGTTCAGGCCGCGCCGCATGGTCAGGCCGCGCCGCGTGGTGCGCCCGCCGGTCATCCCGCAGAGGAGAAGCGGCAGGAGCAACACTAAGGCACGTCCGCGCTCCGCTGGCTCGTTCCGGCGGAGCGCGGTATTGTGCCGCCTGTGCGCAAGCGATCATCACTGGAGGTTGGTCATGGCACAGAGTCACGGTGGCGATGGACAGCTCGACGATGGCAAGCCGCGCCTCAGCGAGGACGACATGCAGCGCGCCCTGCTCGGTCCGAGGGGCGTGCCCGGCAAGCCGGATGCTGCCAAGATGACGCCGCAGCAGCAAAAGAACATGCCGAACTATCTGGACCCCGGACATACATCCTGACTCGTCATGTGACGTGAGCGCACGCTGCGTCGGCCGTTGCCCAGCGGCGCGCCTGCGCACTTGCAAATCGCCTGCTTTTGCGCCCTGATGATTGCAGGTGCACTCACGGTGTTGCGGAGCAGGTTGTGAGAAATCCGTACGAGGTCCTTGGCGTTGCCCCGACGGCGTCCTCGGCCGATATCCAGAAGGCCTATCGAAAGCTGGCGAAGAAGCTGCACCCGGATCTCAATCCGGGCGACAAGGCGGCCGAAGACAAATTCAAGGAAGTCGCGGCTGCGAACGATCTGCTTTCGGATGCCGAGAAGCGCAAGCGCTTCGACGCCGGCGAGATCGATGCTGATGGCACCGAGCGGCCGCAGCACCGCTATTACCGCGACTTCGCCACCGCGGGTGAGGGGCATCCCTATGCCGATAGTTCCGGCTATGCCGACTATATGGACCAGGACGACGCGTTTGCCGAGTTGCTTCGGCGCACTGAGCAGGCGCGCGCCAACCGGCGCGGCCGCGACCTGCACTATAGCCTTGCGATCGACTTCGCGGAATCGATCGCCGGCGCGAGCAAGCGGCTGACGCTTCCCGACGGCGGCACGCTCGACGTGACGATCCCGCCCGGGCTGATCGACGGACAGGTCATTCGTCTGCGCGGCAAGGGCATGCCCGGCAGCGGCAAGGGCGGTCCCGGCGATGCTCTGATCGAGGTGGACGTTCGCGCCGATCCGCGCTTCACCCGCGATGGCGACGACATCTCGCTGGAATTGCCGATCTCGCTGTCGGAGGCTGTGCTCGGTGGCAAGGTCCAGGTTCCGACGCCGACCGGCGCGGTCACCATGACGGTTCCGAAGGGCTCCAACACCGGCACGACCATGCGGTTGCGCGGCAAGGGCGCGCCAAGGGTCGGCGGCGGTCATGGCGATGAGTTCGTCAAGCTCAAGGTGGTTCTGCCCAAGGGACCCGATCCCACGCTCGAGGCGTTCGTCTCGAACTGGGATCGCAAGGGATTCAATCCACGTGAGGATGGTGCATCATGAACAAGCAGCAGTTCCTCATCGATACGGGCCTGGAGGTGCAGACCCTGGAGTTCTGGATCGAGCAGCAATGGCTCGTGCCGGAAGAGACGGCGCACGAGACCAGTTTCTCCGACACCGACGTGGCGCGTGCGCATCTGATCCGGGATCTCAAGGGCGACTTCGGCGTCAACGACGAGGGGATCGACGTCATCCTGCATCTGGTCGACCAGCTGCACGGCCTGCGCCGCGCGTTCGAGCAATTGCACAAGGATATGGCGTCACCGCCGCGCTAGAGCTTTTCCCGTTCCGATGGAATCGGAACGGGGCTCTAGATTTTTGTTTTGACGCGTTTTCTTCACGCGAACCGGTATCCACTTCGCTCGAAAACGCTCTAGGCGCCTCACTTACGACGAACCTCAGCCTTGGGATCAGCCTGGGAGACGATCATGACGGACAAGCCGACGCCGCTGGCGCATGGCGAGATCGACGTTCTTATCCTGCAGGCGCTGGTGCGCAAGCTGATCGCGAAAGGCGTGCTGACGCCGGACGACGTCCGCTCGATGCTGTTCGAGGCTGCCAAGAATCTCGATCTGGTCGGCAGCGAGCTGACGACGGAAGCCGCCAACATCATCGTGCAGGAAGATCTGGCGCCGGCATTCCTTGGCGGCTAGAGCACGATCCGGACCCGGAGGGCCGCGTTAGCGCAAAGTGGAAGCCGGTTTTCCCTCGCGCGACAAACGCGAAGCGTGCGCGCGGAGATCATGCTCAAATAAGGAGGCGTCAGGTCTGGCCACTGCGGGTGGAGACCAGTCGGATCCGGGTGACCTGACCGGCATTGCCGGCGAGATAGGCTTGTGCGTCGCGCACCAGCCGCTCCACGGCGGCCGCATCATAGCTCGGATGACGGGTGTTCAGATGCAGGTCGGTCTCGACCTGCATGACGTTTGTCGTGTCCGCGGCGCCGATCTCGACGGAGAACGACACCAGCGAAACATGCGGGCTCTTGAAGGCCATGTTTTGATCTCCCCTCATCGCGTGATGCGCGGCGTGCATCGGTCTCGTGGGCGCAGCCTGTCTCAGGCCGCTGAATCCTGCTCGGCCGCTCGCACAGTCCCCGGACGCGCCCTGTCGAGCTCCTCGATCATGCCGCGGGCGATCTCGCGCTCGCCCATGATCACGATGTCGGCGCCAAGTGCCTTGAGATGATCGACCTCGGCGTCGGAATGCGCACGAGCGATGATCTGGATATCGGCATTCGCGACGCGCGCCTGCTCGACGATCTGGCCGGCCTCGAAGGCTTCGGGAATCGCGATGACCAGCGATCGCGCGGCGGCCGGATTGGTCGCGCGCAGCACGCTGGCGCGCGCGGCGTTGCCCATCAGGGCTTCGATGCCGCGCTCCTTGAGCTTGGCGACCATATCGTCGGACGCCTCGACCGCGAGGAACGGCGCGCTGCGTTGATGCAGCGCATCGCCGACGATGCTGCCGACCCGGCCGTAGCCGACCAGGATGGTGTGATCCTGCAATTCGGTGACCGGGATTGGTTCAGAAGCTGCGGCGGTTGGCGAGGAAGCCTGCGGCTTCTCGAGCCGCGACGTCAGCCAGTCGAGCACCGCGAACACCAGCGGGTTGAGCATGATCGAGACGATCGCGCCCGCCAGGATCAGGTCGCGGCCGGCCTTCGGCAGCAGATTGAGCGCAACGCCGAGTTCGGCCAGGATGAAGGAGAATTCGCCGATCTGGGCGAGGCTCGCCGAGATCATCAGGGCAGTCGCCATCGGGTGACGGAACAGCACGACGATCAGAAGGGCGGCGAGCGACTTGCCGACCACGATGACGAACAAAGTCGCTGCGAACGGCCAGGGCTCGCGTACCACGCTGAGTGGATCGAACAGCATGCCGACGGAGACGAAGAACAGCACCGCGAACGCATCGCGCAGCGGCAGGGTTTCCTGGGCCGCGCGCTGGCTGAGCGGCGATTCCCGCAGCATCATTCCGGCGAAGAAGGCGCCGAGCGCCAGCGAGACACCGAACAGCTTGGTGGCGCCGAACGCGATGCAGAGCGCGATCGCGAGCACGGTCAGCCGGAACAGCTCGCGCGAGCCGGTATGCGCGATGTAGTGCAGGACCCACGGGATCAGCCGGCGCCCGACCACCAGCATCAGCGCGATGAACACGGCGATCTTGATCAGCGTCAGCACCAGCACGCCGGTCAGCCCGAGACCGAAACGGGCGGCGAGCGGGTCGGAGGTGAGCGCTGCGCCATCGCCGCCCTGCAAGCTCGCCACCGCCGGGAACAGCACCAGCGCGAGCACCATGGCGAGGTCTTCGACGATCAGCCAGCCGACCGCGATCTTGCCGCGTTCGGTGTCCATCAGGCGACGCTCCTGCAGCGCGCGCAACAGCACGACGGTACTTGCGACCGACAGCGCGAGGCCGAACACCAGACCGGCGCCGACGGTCCAGCCCATCAACAGCGCGAGGCCGAGGCCCATCAATGTGGCGACCGCAATCTGCGCGATCGCGCCGGGCACCGCGATCGCGCGCACCGACAACAGATCGTTCAGCGAGAAGTGCAGGCCGACGCCGAACATCAGGAGAATGATACCGAGCTCCGCGAGCTCGGTTGCCAGCGCCTGATCGGCGACGAAGCCGGGCGTGAAGGGACCGACGGCCACGCCGGCGAGCAGATAACCGACCAGTGGCGGAACCCGAAAGCGCTGGGCGATGGTTCCGAACACGAAGGCCAATCCGAGACCCGCGACGACGGTCGCGATCAGAGGTGTGTCATGCGGCATTTCGCCTTGTCGCACAGCATCCCTGGCGGTGCACCGCGACCATTTGAGGCGCGGCATTCCGCGCGAAACTGTGATCTATTGCTCATGTCATGAGCATATGATCTCATGTCCGGATGAATCCGCGGCTTCCCGGGACCGATCTCGTCATCTTCGACTGCGACGGCGTGCTCGTCGACAGCGAGGAATTGAGCTGCCGCTGCCTTGCCGAGGCGATGGTGCAGGCCGGCATCGAGATGAGCACCGAACGGGCGCTCGAACTCTTCCTCGGCCGCAGCACCGCGGCCCTGGTCGACTACTGCCGGGGCGTCGGAAAGCCGTTGCCCGAGACGTTTCTGCCTGATCTGGCGCTGCAGGTCCGTGAGACCTTCCGCTCCCGGCTGAGGCCGATCGCCGGCATCGCGGCGGTGCTCAAGGAATTGCGGCTGCCATATTGCGTCGCCTCATCGAGCGATCTCGAGCGGGTGAAGTTTTCGCTGGAGCTGACCGGCCTCGCCGCCAGCTTCGGACCGCGGCTCTATACCGCGCAGATGGTCAAGCACGGCAAGCCGGCGCCGGATCTGTTCTTGCATGCGGCAAGCGCGATGCGCGCCGCGCCGCGCCGCACGCTCGTGATCGAGGACAGCGTCAGCGGGGTGATGGCCGCGAAGGCGGCCGGCATGAAAGTGTGGGGATTTGTCGGCGGCGCCCACTATCGGCTGGCGGATGGCAGTGCTCTGCTGCGGCAGGCCGGGGCGGATCGAATCTTCGCCGCGATGACGGATTTCTGGATGGAAGGCTGACGCAAGACGATGGCTGCGCCCGACAACGAAAAGTCTCGCCTCGACGATGCGGCGCGCGCCGGCTGGCTCTATTTCATCGCGGGCCACACCCAGGATGAGATCGCCAAAATGCTGCAGGTGTCGCGCGCCTCGGCGCAGCGCCTGGTGTCGCTGTGCCTCGCGGAGCGGCTGATCACGTTTCGCCTCGAGCATCCCATCGCGGCCTGCATGGAGCTGGCGTCGCGGCTGAAGGCGCGGTTCGATCTGGTGCATTGCGACGTCGTGCCGACCGATCCGGCGGCGCCGCTGTCGAATGCAGGGATCGCCGAACGCAGCGCCAATCTGCTGGAGACGACGCTGCGCTCGGAGACGCCCGTGATCGTCGCGCTCGGCACCGGCCGCGCCGTGCGCGCCGCGGTCGAGCGGGTTTCGCCGATCGAGCGGCCCGATCACCAGATCGTCTCGCTGGTCGGCAACATCTCCGCCGACGGCTCGGCGAGCTTCTACGACACGGTGGGGCGGCTCGCCGACCGCACCGGTGCGCGCCATTACCCGATGCCGCTGCCGTTCCTGATGTCGAGCGAGGACGAGCGCAACCGCATGGTGCGCATCGACCCGATCGCGCGGGTGAGGGCGGTCGCCGCCAAGGCGGATCTGCGGCTGATCGGCATCGGCCAGATGGACCAGAAGGCCCAGGTCCATGTCGACGGCTTCGTCACCCGCGAGGAGCTGCTCGAGATGATGCGGCTCGGTGCGGTCGGCGAGGTGACCGGCTGGGCCTATGACGCCAAGGGCAAGCTGATCAAGGGCGGCACCAACAAGCGGCTGACCAGCATTCCGCCGCAGATCCCCGCGGAAGCGACCACGATCGCCGCGGCCGTCGGCGCCGCCAAGGTGCCGTCGATCAAGGCCGCACTGGCGGGCCGGGTGATCAACGGCCTCATCACCGATGAGGCCACCGCGCGCGCGGTGCTGGATCGCTAGAAGCCACGAGTCGGGTGCGTTCCCTCCCCCGCAAGCGGGAGAGGTGAACCTTTGGTGTCGCTCCAGCTCAATCCAATTCCAGTCAACCGTTGTCTTCGCCTCCGCAAACACCTCCATTTCAGGCTGTGGTGGAACCCGCAATCGCGCGGGACGGCGTCCCGGCGCGCTTGACAAAATTTGGCGACAGAGTGAACATACGCTCAACACGTGGGCATATGCTCAACGTGACATAAGGGAGGTCACCTTGAAAAACGTCCTTTGCGCCGTAGCGGGCGCGGCTGCTGTTTTGATCTCTGCCCCCTCGATCGCCCAGACCACGCTGACGGTGGCGACCGTCAACAATGGCGACATGATCCGCATGCAGGGGCTCACCAGCGAATTCACCGCGAAGAATCCCGATATCACCGTGAAATGGGTGACGCTCGAGGAGAACGTGCTGCGCCAGCGCGTGACCACCGACATCGCCACCAAGGGCGGCCAGTTCGACGTCCTCACCATCGGCACCTATGAGGTGCCGATCTGGGCCAAGAAGAACTGGCTGGTGCCGCTCGACAAGCTCGGCGCCGATTACGACGTCGGCGACCTCTTGCCGAAGATCAAGGATGCGGTCTCGGTCGACGGCAAGCTCTATGCCGCGCCGTTCTACGGCGAGAGCTCGATGGTGATGTATCGCACCGACCTGTTCGACAAGGCCGGCCTGAAGATGCCGGAGAGCCCGACCTGGGACTTCGTGGTCGACGCCGCCAAGAAGCTGACCGACAAGTCCGCCGGCGTTTACGGCATCTGCCTGCGCGGCAAGGCCGGCTGGGGCGAGAACATGGCGTTCCTGACCGCGATGGCCAATTCCTACGGCGCGCGCTGGTTCGACGAGAAGTGGGAGCCGCAGTTCACCTCGCCGGAATGGAAGAAGACGCTCACGACCTATGTCGACCTGATGAAGCAGGCCGGCCCTCCCGGCGCCAGCTCCAACGGCTTCAACGAGAACCTCGCGCTGTTCAACGCCGGCAAATGCGCGATGTGGATCGATGCCACGGTGGCGGCGTCGTTCGTGAGCAATCCGAAGGAATCCACGGTCGCCGACAAGGTCGGCTTCGCGCTGGCGCCGAACACCGGGCTCGGCAAGAACGCCAACTGGCTGTGGGCGTGGAGTCTCGCGGTTCCTGCCGGTTCGAAGAAGGTCGACGCGGCCGAGAAGTTCATCGCCTGGGCGACCGGCAAGGATTACACCAAGCTCGTCGCGTCGAAGGAAGGCTGGGCCAACGTGCCGCCGGGCACGCGCAGCTCGCTGTACAAGAACCCTGACTATCTGAAAGTCGCCCCCTTCGCCAAGCTGACGCTGGCCTCGATCGATGCCGCCGATCCGAACAAGCCGACGGTGAAGCCGGTGCCTTACGTCGGCGTGCAATACGCGGCGATCCCTGAATTCCAGGGCATCGGCACCCAGGTGGGCCAGCAGTTCTCCGCGGCGCTGTCCGGCTCGACCTCCGTCGATGCGGCGCTCACCGCCGCGCAGTCCGCGACCGAGCGCGAAATGAAGCGCGCCGGCTACATCAAGTAGAGCGCGCCTGAACCAAAGCCAGGGCGCGACAGCCGCCCTGGCCGCCCGACCAGCTTAGACCTCCCGAGCTGGGTACTTGCGACCATCCTGTCCCGCAGCGGGATGGTCGCTCCTTTCCTTGAGAAGGAGGCGGGGATGGCGACCCAGCAGACCCAACTGCTCGCACGCACGCTGCTCACGCCCGCGGTGGCGCTGCTGTTCATCTGGATGATCGTGCCGCTTGCCCTCACGATCTATTTCGCGACCCTGCGCTACAATCTGCTCGATCCCGGGTCTGAATCGTTCGTCGGCCTGGAGAATTTCCGCTATTTCCTGACCGATCCCGCATTCCTCGCCTCGCTGCAGAACACCCTGGTGCTGGTCGGCTCGGTGCTCGCGATCACGATCATCCTCGGCGTGCCGCTGGCGCTGCTGCTCGACCAGCAGGTGGTCGGGCTCTCGATCGTCCGCCTGATGGTGATCGCGCCGTTCTTCGTGATGCCGACGGTGAGCGCGCTGGTCTGGAAGAACCTGCTGATGCATCCGGTGTCGGGCCTGTTCGCCTGGATCGCGCATCTGTTCGGGCTGCCGGCGATCGACTGGTTCAACGACGCGCCGCTGTTCTCGGTGATCCTGATCATCTCCTGGCAATGGCTGCCGTTCGCGACCCTGATCCTGCTCACCGCGCTGCAATCGCTCGACGAGGAGCAGAAGGAGGCGGCCGAAATGGACGGCGCGCGCGCAATCTCGACCTTCATCTACATCACGCTGCCGCACCTGGCGCGCCCGATCACCGTGGTGATCCTGATCGAGACCATTTTCCTGCTCACGGTGTTCGCCGAGATCTTCGTCACCACCGGCGGCGGCCCCGGCCTGCAGACCACCAACATCGCCTTCCTGATCTACTCGCAGGCGCTGATCCAGTACGACGTCGGCAGCGCGTCGGCGGGCGGCCTGGTCGCGGTGGTGCTCGCCAACATCGTCGCCTTCTTCCTCGTCCGTATCGTCGGCCGGAATCTGGAGGCGTAACGTCATGGCGCGGATGGTCACGACACGGCGCAAGGTGATCTCGACGGTGGCGGCCTGGCTGGTCGGCTTCCTGATCTTCTTCCCGATCCTCTGGATGGTGCTGGCGAGCTTCAAGACCGAGCTCGAGGCGTTCGCGATCCCGCCCTCGTTCCTGTTCTTCCACTGGACCACCGAGAACTACGCCACGGTGCAGGAGCGCAGCGACTATTTCCACCACGCGCTCAACTCGATCATCATCGCCGGCGGCTCGACCTTGATCGCGATGCTGATCGCGATCCCGGCGGCATGGTCGATGGCATTCTCGCCGACCAAGCGGACCAAGGACGTGCTGCTCTGGATGCTGTCCACCAAGATGATGCCGCCGGTCGGCGTGCTGGTGCCGATCTACCTGATCTACCGCACCTTCGGCCTGCTCGACACCCGCTCCGGTCTGATCTTCATCCTGTGCCTCGGCAATCTGCCGATCGTGATCTGGATGCTGTTCACCTATTTCAAGGAGATCCCGAAGGACATCCTCGAGGCGGCGCGGATGGACGGCGCCACGATCGGGCGCGAGCTGATCTACGTGCTGACGCCGATGGCGGTGCCGGGGCTGGCCTCGACGTTGCTGCTCAATCTGATCCTGGCGTGGAACGAGGCGTTCTGGACCCTCAATCTGTCGACGCTCGAGGCCGCGCCGCTCACCGTGTTCATCGCGTCCTATTCCAGCCCGGAAGGATTGTTCTGGGCGAAATTGTCGGCGGCGTCGACGCTCGCGATCGCGCCCATTCTCGTGCTCGGCTGGTTCAGTCAGCGGCAGCTTGTCCGCGGCCTGACCTTCGGCGCGGTCAGGTAGCAGAAAGGCTTGTCCCATGGGTCAGATTACGCTGCAGGGTGTGCAAAAATCGTTCGGGCCGGTCCACATCATCAAGGGCGCCGACCTCGACATCGCCGACGGCTCCTTCGTCGTCTTCGCCGGTCCCTCCGGCTGCGGCAAGACCACGCTGCTGCGATTGATCGCGGGGCTCGAGGACGTCACCGGCGGCGCCATCCTGATCGACGGACGCAACGTGGTCGATGTGCCGCCGGCCAAGCGCGGGCTGTCGATGGTGTTCCAGTCCTACGCGCTCTATCCGCACATGAGCGTGCGCGGCAACATCGCGTTCGGCCTGAAGATGGCCGGGATCGCCAAGGACGAGATCAACCGCAAGGTCGAGGCCGCCGCGGCGACGCTCAACCTGACGCCCTATCTCGACCGCAAGCCGCGCGAGCTTTCCGGCGGCCAGCGCCAGCGTGTCGCGATCGGGCGCGCCATCGTGCGCGAGCCGAAGGCGTTCCTGTTCGACGAGCCGCTGTCCAATCTCGATGCCGCGCTGCGGGTGCAGATGCGGCTCGAGGTGACGCGGTTGCAGAAGCAGCTCGGCACCACGGCGATCTACGTCACCCACGACCAGGTCGAGGCCATGACCATGGCCGACAGGATCGTGGTGCTGAACGGCGGCAAGATCGAGCAATATGGTTCACCGCTCGAGCTCTATGAGAGGCCGGCCAACCTGTTCGTCGCCGGCTTCATCGGCTCGCCGAAGATGAATTTCGTCACCGGTGAGATCGCGAAGCAGCAGGGCGCCGCGACCATCGGGGTGCGGCCCGAGCATTTGAAGGTCGAGCGCGACGGGCAGGGCGGCTGGCACGGCACCGTCTCGGTAGCCGAGCATCTCGGCAGCGACACCTTCCTCTATGTCGACGCCGGACCGCTGGGAATGCTGACCGCGCGCTATGTCGGCGAGCTCGACCTGCATCCCGGCGACCGGGTGTCGCTGATCCCGGATCCGGCGCGCATCCACCGTTTCGAGGACAGCGGAAAATCGATTCACGCGTAAGGAAGAAGAAAATGTATCTCGAAAAATTCAGGCTCGGCGGCAAGACCGCCATCATCACCGGCGCCGGTCAGGGCATCGGGCTCGCCTGCGCCGAAGCGCTCGCCGAAGCCGGCGCCAAGGTCATCATCGGCGACCGCGACGCCAAGGTCGCCAATGACGCGTCAGCTGCGCTGAAGGCCAAGGGCTTCGACGCCGACATCGCGCTGATGGACGTGACGGATTCCGGCCGCGTCTCCGCGGTCGCCGACGAGCTGGTGCGCAAGTACGGCACGGTCGACATCCTCGTCAACAATGCCGGCATCGCGCGCAGCGAGACGCCGGCGGAAACGGTGACCGACGAGCACTGGCTCAACGTCATCGACGTCAACCTGAACGGCACCTTCTGGTGCTGCCGCGCCTTCGGCAATCACATGCTGAAGGCAAAGTCCGGTACCATCGTCAATGTCGGCTCGATGTCCGGCTTCATCGTCAACAAGCCGCAGGAACAATGCTTCTACAACGCCTCCAAGGCCGCGGTGCATCACCTGACGAAATCGCTCGCGGCCGAATGGGGCGCGCGCGGGGTTCGCGTCAACGCCGTGGCGCCGACCTATATCGAGACGCCGCTGAACGCCTTCGTGAAGAACAGCCCCAAAATGTACGACGCCTGGATCGGCGGAACCCCGATGGCGCGGATGGGGCAGGTCGACGAGATCGCCTCCGTCGTCTTGTTCCTGGCCTCCGACGCCGCGAGCCTGATGACCGGAAGCATCGTTCTGGTCGATGGCGGCTACACTTGCTGGTAGGCTTGCGCGGGGCGATCGTGCTCAACAGCAGATAGAGCGGTCATGCGGCAAGCCAATATCGGGGTGGACGTCGGAAGCACCAGCGCCCGGGCGGGCGTATTCGACGAGTCGGGGAAGCTTTTGGGTTCGGCCCGGCACCCGATCCGGGTCTGGCACGAGCCCGGCGATATCGTCGAGCACTCGTCCGACGACATCTGGGCGGCCTGCGTCGCCTCGGTGCGCCATGCGATGCGGGAGGCTGCGGTTGCCGCCGAAAGCATCAAAGGCATCGGCTTCGACGCGACCTGTTCGCTCGTCGTGCTCGACAGGGCAGGCCGGCCGCTCACCGTCAGCCCGTCCGGCGATCCCGCGCGCAATGTCGTGGTCTGGATGGATCACCGAGCCATGGACGAAACCGAATTCGTCAACGCGACCGGCGACAAGGTGCTGCGCTATGTCGGCGGCGCCATCTCGCCGGAGATGGAGATCCCGAAGATTCTCTGGCTGAAGCGGCATCTGCCCGCGACCTACGACGCCGCCGGGCACTTCTTCGATCTTGCCGACTATCTGTCGTTCCGCGCCACCGGCTCGCTGGCGCGCTCGACCTGCACCGTCACCTGCAAATGGACCTATGTCGCCGGCGAGGGCGGCTGGAGCGATTCCTTTTTCGGGCGGGTCGGCCTCGAGGCGCTCGCGGCCGACCGCTTTGGGCGGATCGGCAGCGAGATCGTGCCGCCCGGCTCGCCGCTCGGCCGCGGGCTGTCCGAGGATGCCGCGCGCGATCTCGGCCTGCTGCCGGGAACCGCGGTCGGTGCCGCCTTGATCGATGCGCATGCCGGCGGCGTCGGCGCGATCGGCGGCCGCGATGGCTCCGGCGCCGAGGTCGAGGTCTGCCAACGGCTCGCCTACATCATGGGAACGTCGGCGTGCATCATGGCGACGACGGTCGATCCCTGCTTCGTGCCCGGCGTCTGGGGGCCGTATTTCGAAGGCATGGTGCCGGGCTTCTGGCTGAACGAGGGCGGCCAATCGGCGGCGGGCGCTGCGATCGATCACCTGCTCAAGTCGCATCCGGCGCATGCCGAGGTTGTGCTCGCGGCGAAGCGCGAGGGCGTCGACGTCATCGAGTACCTCGAGAGGCGGATCCTGGCGCGCAGCGGCAATGCCGGTGCCGCGGCGTTGCTTGCGCGCGACGTTCACGTCCTGCCGGAATTTCTCGGCAACCGTTCGCCCTATGCCGATCCCGGCTCGCGCGCGGCGATCGCGGGGCTCGATCTCGACACCGACGTGTCAGCGCTGGAGCGCCTGTTCATTGCCGGCCTGTGCGGGCTTGCCTATGGCCTTGCCGACGTCATCGATGCCTTGCAGGCGCATGGCGTCAACGGCAAGACCATCGTGATCGGCGGTGGCGCGAGCCGCAGCCCCCTGGTGCGCCAGATCATGGCCGACACGACCGGCTATACGGTGGCGCTGCCACAGACCCAGGAGCCGGTGCTGCTCGGTGCCGCGATGCTGGGCGCGGTCGCCAGCGGTGCGTACAACTCGATCAATGCGGCGATGGCAGGCATGTCGGCGCTCGGGCGGTTGAGCGAGCCGACCAGGCCGGAGCTCGCCGATTTCCACCGCAAGAAGCGCCGCGTGCACAAAATGCTGCGAGAGCTGGACCGCGACAGCCGCGAGGCGATGAGGCGTGCGCCCGGCGAAGCGCCGACGTAAGGTTTGTCCCATGCTGCTGAGTTGCGGAGATGCGCTGATCGATTTCCTGCCGTCGAAGACGGCGGATGGACGCGAGGCCCTGACGCCCGCGGTCGGCGGTTCCTGCCTCAACATCGCGATCGGCAGCGCGCGGCTCGATGTTCCGACCGGCTTTGTCGGCGGCATCTCGACCGACACCTTCGGCAGGATGATCGCCGATCATGCCGCAGAGTCCGGCGTCGATCTTAGCCGCGCCACGCGCAGCAATCGCCAGGCCACGCTGGCCTTTGCGCGCGTCACCGGCACCGAGACGCAATACGCCTTCTACGACGCCGACACCGCATCGCGGAACTGGACCTACCGACGCGATGCGGTCGCGCTTGACGGCATCACCTGCCTCCACACCGGCTCGACCACGCTAGTCCATGACAAGGGTGCGGCGGAGACGCTGGCCTTGATCGAGGATGCGCGGCCGAACGTGACGATCTCGCTCGATCCGAACTGCCGGCCGAATCTCGTCAGGGACGAGGACGCTTATCGCGCGCGCATGCTGGCGTTCTGCGGCAAGGCCGACATCGTGAAAATGTCCGACGTCGACTTCGCTTATCTGTTCGGCGACGAGGCCTACGCTGCAAGGGCCGAGGCCCTGATGTCGGGCGGCGCATCGCTTGTCGTCATCACGCGCGGCAATGATGGCGCCTGCGCCTGGCATCGCAAGACCGGACCGATCGCGGCCGAAGCGCCGGTGGTGAACGTCGTCGATACGATCGGCGCCGGCGACAGCTTTCAGGCCGCGCTGCTCGCCGCGTTGCATCGGTTGGGCCGGATCGCGCGACCGCGGCTGGGCGACGTCTCTGCGGCCGAGCTGACCCGTGCGCTGTCCTTTGCCTGCAAATGCGCCGCCTTCACCTGCACGCGGCCCGGCGCCGATCCGCCGCGGAGCCGGGAATTGCCGGCCGACTATTGGTAGGGCATGCACGGCCTCAGCCGGCGCGGCGTCTCGCGCGATGCCGTCGCTTGACGCTTAGTCTCATTTTGCGTGCTGCGCCTGCGAAGGCAAATCTGCCCGGCGATGCGTGAAGGCGTCCGAAGCACCCGATATCGCTCGGATTTGACGCCAACCCGCGATCCCTGCATTTCGAGCATACGAAGTCATGCTGCTTCGGCTTCGCATTGAGCGCATCGGTTGTCTTTGTGAAAGACCGCGCTAACATCGAACCCATCCATCGATACCTGTCGTCGTCTTTTTTGATCGTCTATTGCAGCGCAACCAGGCCACGCAACGGGTTGCGGGCTCGCCAGGGCGACCGGGCCTCGAAGGGAAGTAGCAGATACGCATCCCTAATATTGCAACCAAGAAATAACGGGGGAAGACATGTATGTGAAAGGGCTTGCGGCATTCGCCGCCGCGCTCGGCGTTGGCCTGTTGTCGGGCGCCGCCATCGCGCAGGAAGTCAAGCAGGAGAAGCAGTCGGTCCTCGGTAACGCCAATGTTTCTCCGGTGACCCAGGAGCAGCTCAACGCCGCCGACAAGAGCACCAGGGATTTCCTCCTCACCAACGGCAACTACGCCCAGACGCGATTCTATCCGGGTAAGCAGATCAGCCGGGACAATGTGAAGGACCTGCACGTCGCATGGATCTTCCAGACCGACGTCAAGGAATCGCTTGAGACATCACCGATCGTCGTCGACGGCGTGATGTTCGTCACGACGTCGTTCAGCCATGTCTATGCACTCGACGCCAAGACCGGTCAGCAGCTTTGGCACTATGCCCACAAGATGGGCCCGATTACGGTTTATTGCTGCGGTCCCAACAATCGCGGCGTGCAGGTGCTCGGCGACCGGGTCTATCTGGCGACGCTCGATTCCAAGCTGATGGCACTGAATGCCAAGACCGGCGAGGTGGTCTGGACCACCAACATCGCCGATCCAGAGCTCGGCTACAGCGAGACGATGGCGCCGACCGTGGTGAAGGACAAGGTCCTGATCGGAACCAATGGCGGCGAATACGGCATCCGCGGCTTCGTGCGCGCCTACGACGCCAAGACCGGCAAGCAGCTCTGGAATTTCCACACCATTCCGGAGAATTCCGTTGGTGTCTGGGCGACCAAGGATGCCACCGGCCGCGACATGCATCGCAATATCCAGGCCGAGAAGGACATGCTCGCCAAGATCGGCGATCCCTATGCCAAGCTCGGTGGCGGCGTGTGGCAGAACCCGTCGGTCGATCTCGCGACCAACCGGATCTACTTCGTCGTCGGCAACCCGTCGCCCGACCTCGACGGCTCGAACCGGCCCGGCGACAACCTCTACACCAACTCGCTGGTCTCGCTCGATCTCGACACCGGCAAGTATGTCTGTCACTTCCAGTACATCGCCCATGACGTCTGGGACCTCGACGCGGTCAGCCCGACGGTGCTGGTCAACGTCAAGGACAAGAGCGGCAAGACGATTCCCGGCGTCATTCATGCCGGCAAGACCGGGCACATCTATGTGCACGATCGCAAGGACTGCAGCCTGATCCGCTTCTCCGAGGCGATGGTGCCGCAGGAGAACATGTGGGTGCTGCCGACCAAGGAAGGTGCGCGTATGCTGCCCGGCGCCAATGGCGGCGTCGAATGGTCGCCGATCGCGACCGATCCGGGACAGGAGCTGGCCTACGCCATCAACCTGCACCAGCCGATGACCTACCACGTCGAGAGCTCGGCCTATCCGAACGGCAAGCTGTGGCTGGGCGGCGCCTTCAAGGTGATCCCGGGCGAGAAGCAGGCGGGCAACATCACCGCAGTGAACTACAACAACGGCAAGATCAAATGGCAGGTCAACACGCCCGAGCCGATGATCGGCGGCATCCTCGCCACCGCCGGCGGCCTGGTCTTCACCGGTGAAGGAAACGGCAAGTTCGCGGCCTACAATTCGTCGAACGGCAAGGAGCTGTGGAGCTTCCGGGCCGGCGCCGGTGTCAACGCGCCGCCGTCGAGCTACATGGTCGGCGGCAAGCAATATGTCGTGGTCGGCGCGGGCGGTAACACCCAGCTCGACTACAAGCGTGGCAACAACATCATCGCCTTCACGCTCGACTGAGCCCGGGCCTGATGCATCAGCACGCGTGCGAACATTGACGGCGAGGCGGGACCGGTTCGGTCCCGCTTCTGTTTTCTACGGATGAGCAGATGTTCAGTAGATTGATGATTTGCGGCGTCGCGCTGCTGCTGATGGCGGTACAGGCGCGCGCGGAGACGATTGAAGACAAGGTGCAGGTCTGCACCGCCTGCCACGGCGAGAATGGCAAGCCGGTCGACAAGACCATTCCGACGATCTGGGGCCAGCAGGCCGGCTATCTCTACATCCAGCTGCGCGATTTCAAGCGCGGCGATCGCAAGAGCGAGATCATGCAGCCGATCGCGGCGCAGTTCGAGCGCGACGACATGCTGGCGATCGCGGAATATTTCTCGCAGAAGCCGTGGCCTGACCTCGGCCAGCCGCGCGCGCCCAAGGACGTGGCGGAGAAGGCGGTCAGTGCCAGCCGCTCGGTCGGCTGCCCGGCCTGCCATCTCGATCGCTTCCAGGGCGACGGCACGGTGCCGCGGCTGGCCGGAATGGGACGGGATTATCTCGCCAAGACCATCGCCGATTTCCGCACCCGTGCGCGCGGCAACAATCCCGGCATGTCCGACCTGATGCTGGCAACGTCGCCCGACGATCTTGCCGCGCTGGTGGACTATCTGGCGGGGCTGTGAGCGGCGGGCAGGTTTACCTCTCCCGCTTGCGGGGGAGGTCGCATCGCATCGAAGATGCGATGCGGGTGGGGGCTCTCTCCACCAAATGATTCGTGGAGAGAGCCCCCACCCCAACCCTCCCCCGCAAGCGGGAGAGGGGGCGCACTGCCCTCGCGTCAGCTAACGCGGCGTCAGCTCCTCGCGCAGCGCCGACAGGATGGTGAGATCGGCGGCGTGCTTGCCGGCCTTGTCGGCCAGCGCAGGGTCGGCGCCATGTGCCAGCAGCGTCCTGGCAATCGCCGGATGATTGCCTTCGGCGGCGATCATCAGCGCCGTGCGGCCGCGCGCATCGCGGTCGTCGACCTTGGCGCCGCCTTCCAGCAGGTACGTCACGACCTCCAGCGCCTGCGCCTCCGGCACGGTCTCATCCGGCCCGGCCGCCCACATCAGCAGCGTCAGATCGTTGGCGTAGCGCGCATTGACGTCGATCTCGCGCGCGAGCAGTTGCTTGACGATGCCGAGCTGGCCGCCGGCCGCGGCATAGACGACCGGCGGCTTGCCGGTGTCGTCGGCCTTGCGGCCGTCGGCGCCGTGCGCCAGCAGCATGCGTACCACCATGTCCCTGCCGGCATAGGCCGCGGCCGCGACCGGGGAGGCGCCGCTGCGTCCGGTGAGATTGACATCGGCGCCGCGGTCGAGCAGCCGCTGCACGATCGCGACATGGCCGCGCTCGGCGGCAAAATACAGCGCGGTCGATCCCGCGAGGTTGCGCGCGTCGACCGGCGCGCCGCGCGCCAGCAGCAGGTCGACCATCGCAAGATGGCCGGAGCGGGCGGCGTGGCTCAGCGGCCTTGCGCCCAGCCGGTCCCGCGCATCGACCGAGGCGCCGTGATCGAGCAGCTCGGTGACAAGGTTGATGCAATCGGCATTGGCGGCCGCAAACAGCGACAGCGAGATCTCGATCGCGCTGAGCCGGGCCTTGTCGGTTTCGTATTTGCGGATCAGCTCGCGGCACCGCGCCGGATCGGCCGCCGCGAGGCTGCCGTGCACGCTGCCGGCAACGATCAGCGCGGCGAGGGCAATGCGGCGATACAAGACATGCTCCTCCGTATGGGGAATCGAGCGTCGCATGATCCTCCGTCGCTGCCAAGCCGCGCGGCCGGGAACTGACTGCCGGCACGCGGCAGGCCATGCGCCGTCGCGGCGCCGCGGCGTTGCGCCATGCGTCCGAGCCGATGGACTTGCCGCATGCCGCGCGGCACGATGCGGGCGTCGACCATGTCTGACGCGAGTCCTTGCCCGAATGAGCGACGATCTGTGTCTGCTGTCTGCCGTTGAGCTTCGTGGGCGCATCGCCCGCAAGGAGGTTTCGCCCGTCGAGGTTACGCGCGCGGTGCTTGCCCGTGCCGAGCGGCTGCAACCCGAATTGAACTGCTTCATCACGCTGTGCGGCGATGCGGCGATGGCGCAGGCGAAAGCCGCCGAGCGGCAAATCACGGCTGGCGAGCCGCTAGGTCTGCTCCACGGCATCCCCTTCACCGTGAAGGATATCGTCAACACCAAAGACATCCGGACGACCTTCGGCGCGGTGCCGTACCGGGACAACGTGCCCGACAATGACGCCGTCGCGGTGGCCCGCCTCCGTGCCCAGGGCGGCATATTGATCGGCAAGACCACGACGCCGGAGTTCGGCAGCAAGTGCCTGACCGATTCGCCGCTGTTCGGGCGGACGCGCAATGCATGGAGTGCCGAGCGGTCCAGTGGCGGCTCCAGCGGCGGCGCGGCGGTGGCCGTCGCGAGCGGCATCGCGCCGCTGGCGGTTGCGACCGATGGCGGCGGCTCCACCCGGATTCCCGCCGCCTGCAACGGCGTGGTCGGAATCAAGCAGAGCAACGGGGTGATCCCGCATAGCCAGGTGCAGGACGCGTTCGGCAACCAGACCTATGTCACGCCGACCACGCGCACCGTTGCCGATACGGCGCTGATGATGCAGGCGATGGCGGGAGAGGATCCGTCGGACCCCTGGTCGATCGGGGTGCCGGCGCCCGATTATCTCGGGCTTGCCGCGCCGCGCGGCGACCTCAAGGGCCGGCGGGTGCTGTTCTGCGTGTCGCCGCCGGGGCGTCCGGTCACATCAGATGTGGCTGCGGCGTTCAAGGCAAGCCTCGACCGGCTGGCGAGCCTCGGCGCTGAGCTCGAAGAGTTTTCCGGCGACGGCTTTGACATCGAGCCGATCTGGCGTGCGATCAATCACACCGTCTGGCGCACCCGCTTCGAGAAGCTCGCGGCCGATCATCAAAATGATCTCAGCGCAACCTTCCTGAAGCAGCTCGCGGTGGCGGCGCAGGTCAGCGGTGTCGACTACCAGCGGGCGATGTTCGAGCGCACCGCGCTGTTCCGCCGGGTGCAGTCGTTGTTCGCGCGCGGCGATCTCCTGGCGATGCCGACCTTGACCAGGTCGGCGCTGCCGATCGACCAGGATTTGTTCGGCACGATCGAGATCGACGGCCGGAGTTTCGACAGCGTGCGGCCGCACTGGTTTCCCTGGACCATGCTGTTCAACATGACCGGTCATCCCGCCGTCAGCATCCCCGCAGGTTTCGGCCGCGACGCCCTGCCGATCGGACTGCACCTGGCCGGCCGCTTCCGGGCCGATGCCGAACTGTTGCGCGTTGCAGCGTTGTTCGAGGCGGCGAGCGACTTGCTTGGTCGCTGGCCGGCCTGATGTTGTCGGCGACGCTGATCGTCGCCGGTTCAGCCGGTCTGCCCGGTGCTCGCATTGGCGACGGCGCGCGCGACATTGGCGATCACCTCGTTGCACTTCTCCATGGGGGCACTTGCCCCGGTCAGGTAAACCGTCACCACGATCGGCTTGCGGCCGGGCGGCCAGAACACGCCGATGTCGTTGTAGGTGCCGCGCTCGCCGGTGCCGGTCTTGTCGGCAACCCGCCAGTCGCGGGGCACGCCGGCACGCAGCCTTGCGTCGCCGGTCTTGTTGGCGACCATCCAGTCCACCAGCTTCTGGCGCGAGACGGTCTGCAGAACGTCGCCGAGCACGACGCGCTGCAGGTTCTTCAGCATCGCCACCGGGCTCGTGGTGTCGCGCGGATCGCCTGATACCCCCTCGTTCAGCGCCAGCTCCCAGCGATCGAGCCGGCTCACATTGTCGCCGATGGTGTGGAAGAAGCCGGTCAGGCCGGCTGGCCCGCCGATCTCGCGGAGGATCATGTTGCCCGCAGTGTTGTCGCTCCTTGTGATGGCGGCCTCGCAAAGCTCGGCAAGCGTCATGCCCGAGGCGACGTGCTCCTTGGTGACGGGCGAGTTGGCCAAGATATCCTTGGCCTCGAACCGGATTTGCTGATCGAGGCTGGATTCGCCGCGGTCGACCCGGTGAAGCACCGCAGCCGAGGCCAACGCCTTGAAGGTGCTGCACATCGGGAACCGCTCGTCGCCGCGCCGGCTCGCGCGCAATCCCGTTTCCATGTCAAGCGCGGCGACGCCGAGCCGGCCGCTGGTCGCCAGCTCGATGCGGGCAAACTCCTGCTGCAGCTGCTGCGCCGGCTCGCTTGGTCCTGCCGCTGCGCCTTGCCGCGGCAAAGTGCAGGACACCGCAAGGCCCAGCGCGCGCAATCCAAATGTCCGTCTCGTCAGCATGTCGAATCTCCCGTTGGCGGCGCGAACCTGCCTGGCGGCGTGACGGCGCACAAACAATCATTTATACAGCGAGACATGAGGAAAACTTGGTCATGACGCCGTGCGCCGGCATCTCCCGCTGAACGCGCTGCGGGCCTTCGAGGCCTCCGCGCGGCTGCTCAGCTTCACCCGCGCCGGGATGGAGCTGCGTGTGACGCAGACCGCGATCAGCCATCAGGTCAAGCAGCTCGAGGATCTCCTGGGCACGAGCCTGTTCCGCCGGCTGCCGCGCGGGCTGGTGCTCACCGACGAAGGGCTGGCGCTGCTGCCGGTGCTGTCAGACGCGCTCGACCGGATCGGGGCCGCGATCGACCGCATCGAGGCCAAGGGCACGCGCGAAGTCGTCACCGTCGGCTGCGTCACGACGTTCGCGACCGGTTGGCTCTTGCAACGGGTCGACCGCTTCAAGCGCGCGCATCCCTATATCGATTTGCGTCTGCTCACCAACAACAACCGCGTCGACATCGCGGGCGACGGGCTCGACCTCGCGCTGCGCTTCGGTGACGGCTCGTGGCACGGCACCGAGGCGATCCATCTGTTGTCCGCGCCGCTCTCGCCGGTGTGTTGCCCCGACGCGGCCGATCGGCTGCGCAAGCCGTCCGATCTCGCGCAGGAATTCTTGCTGCGCTCCTACCGCGCCGAGGAGTGGCCGCTATGGTTTGCGGTCGCCGGCGCGCCGTGTCCGAAAATCCAGGGACCGATCTTCGACAGCTCGGTGGCGATGGCCGAGGCCGCCGCGCGCGGCGTCGGCGTCGGGCTGGTGCCGATCGCGATGTTCGAAAATGAGCTGGCCTCCGGCCGGCTGCTGCGGCCGTTCGCTGCCGAGGTCCCGGCGGGATCCTATTGGCTGACCTGGCTGAAGTCGCGCGAGGTGACGCCGGGCATGCGCGCGTTTCGTGACTGGCTGCTCGAGACGCTGCGGACGGAGGCGAGCGAGGTGGAGGACGCCGTTGCGCCTGCACCGCGGCGGAAGATCAAGACAAAGGCCAGACCAAAGCCGCGGACCAGGACCAAGCGGCGATAACGTCTGACGACGTAATTTCAACTATCGTCGCCACTATTTCGGAATTATCGAATAATGCCGCTGATTTGCCCGACATGTCAAGTGCCGTGTCGGACGCCCGCAGCCGCCGGCTACTTTGCATGGGGTTGTTTTCGATATTTTTGGCGGTGCGCTCCCGCGCCGGCTGGCTATCGCATCTGGCGCGCGCCTTACGCCAGATGGCACGCCACGGAATGCCCGTTCCTGCCTTCCAGCAGTTCCGGTGCGGTCTGCCGGCAGCGCTCCTCGGCGATCGGGCATCTCGTGTGGAAGTGGCAGCCCTTGGGCGGATTCATCGGGCTCGGCACGTCGCCCTTCAGGCGGATGCGGTCGCGCTTCGCCTTGGGATCCGGCACCGGCACCGCCGAGAGCAGCGCCTTGGTGTAGGGGTGCTGCGGATTGCGGTAGAGATCGCTGGCCTTGGCAAGTTCGACGATGCGGCCGAGATACATCACCGCGACGCGGTCGGAGATGTGCTCCACGACAGAGAGATCGTGGGCGACGAACAGATAGGTGAGGTTGAGCTCGGCCTGCAGATCCTCGAGCAAATTGATGACCTGGGCCTGGATCGAGACGTCGAGCGCGGAGACCGGCTCGTCGCACACGATCAGCTTCGGCTCCAAGGTCAGCGCGCGGGCGATCGCGATGCGCTGGCGCTGGCCGCCGGAGAATTGGTGCGGGTAGCGGCGCATGTGCTCGGCCTTCAGCCCGACCTTGACCAACAGGCTCGCGACGCGGTCCTCGCGTTCGCTGGCCGAGGTCACGAGATTGTGGATGATGAAGGGCTCGCCGAGGATCGCGCCGACCGTCATACGGGGGTTGAGTGAGGCGAACGGATCCTGGAACACCAGCTGCATGTTGCGCCGCATGGCGCGCAGGTCGCCGCCACCGAGGCCGGTCACGCTCCGGCCGTCGAACACGATTTCGCCCGAGGTCGGCTCGATCAGCCGCAACACGCAGCGGCCGGTGGTCGACTTGCCGCAGCCGGATTCGCCGACCAGCCCCAGTGTCTCGCCGCGGTTGACCGAGAACGACACGCCGTCGACCGCATAGACCTGGCCGACCTCGCGCGAGAGCAGGCCGCCCAGCACCGGAAAGTGCTTTTTCAGATTGGAAACCCGCAGCAGCGGCTCGCTCATGACGCGTCTCCGAGGTGGCAGGCCATGCGATGGCCGGGTGCGATCTCGCGCAGCCTCGGCTCCTTTTCGGTACAGATGCTCATGGCGTATTTGCAGCGGGCAGCAAAACGGCAGCCGGGCGGCGGGTTGATCAGGATCGGCACCGAGCCGCCGATCGCTTCCAGTCGCGTCTTGTGCTCGGCGTCGAGATCGATGCGCGGGATCGAGCGGATCAGGCCCTGGGTGTAGGGGTGGCCGGGATTGCCGAACAGTTCGTCGACCGGCGCCTCTTCCACCACCTTGCCGGCGTACATCACGACGACGCGCTGCGCGGTCTCGGCGACCACGCCCATCGCGTGGGTGATCAGCATCACCGCCATGCCGAAGCGTTCCTTCATGTCCTGCAACAGGTCGAGGATCTGCGCCTGGATGGTGACGTCGAGCGCGGTGGTCGGCTCGTCGGCGATCACGAGCTTGGGGCGGCACGCCAGCGCCATCGCGATCATCACGCGCTGGCGCATGCCGCCCGAGAACTGGTGCGGATAATGATGCACGCGGCCCGCGGCGTTGGGGATCTGCACCAGCTTCAGCATCTCGATGGTACGCTCGAGCGCCTGCTTCTTGGTCACCGCCTCGTGGCGGTGCAGGCTCTCGGCGATCTGCTCGCCGATGGTCAGCACCGGATTGAGCGAGGTCATCGGCTCCTGGAAGATGAAGCCGATCTCCTTGGCCCTGATGTCGTCGAGCTGATGGCTGGTCAACGGCACCAGGTCGCGGCCCTCGAAGATGATCTCGCCTTCGACGATCTTGCCCGGCGGCATGGCGATCAGCTTCAGGATCGACATCGCGGTGACGGTCTTGCCGCAACCGGATTCGCCGACCACGCACAGCGTCTCGCCGCGGTTGATGCTGATGTCGACGCCGTCGACCGCCTGGAGGATGCCGTCGTCGGTGCTGAAATGGGTTTTCAGGCCCTTGATGTCGAGCAGCGCCATCAGATCACCTTGCGCGCGTCGAGCGCGTCGCGCAGCCCGTCGCCAATGAAATTGATGGCAACCACCGCGATGAAGATCGCGCCGCCCGGAAACAGCGCCCAATGCGGGCCGATGTCGAGGAAGTCCTTGGCGTCATAGAGGATGCGGCCCCAGGTCGGGGTGTCCGGGGGGAAGCCGAGGCCGAGAAATGACAGTGTCGATTCCGCGATGATGGCGGCGGCGACGTCGATCGTGCCGGCGATGATCACGGGTCCCAGCGCGTTGGGCAGGATGTGGCGCACCACCTGGCGCACCGGGCTCGCGCCGAGCGCGCGCGCCGCCTCGACGAATTCCTTCTCGCGCAGCGACAGGAACTGGGCGCGCACCAGGCGCGCCACCGGCATCCAGCGCAAGCCGCCGATCACCAGCACGATCAGGATGAAGATGCCGCCCTCCGGGCCGAACATCGCCTTCAGCCCGTCGCGGAACAGATAGATCAGCATTAACAGCAGCGGCAGTTGCGGCAGCGACAGGAACAGATCGGTCAGCCACATCAGGGCGTAGCCGAGCGCGCCGCGCGACATGCCGGCGAGCGCGCCGATCAGCGTGCCGACGAACACCGAGACCAGCATCGCGGCGAGGCCGACCGCGAGCGAGATGCGCCCGCCATAGATCATGCGGGCGAGCAGGTCCTGGCCGAGATCGTCGGTGCCGAACGGATGCGCCAGCGACGGCCCCTGCAGGCCGGCCACGACGTCCATGTCGCTGATCGAGACGCGCCAGACGAACGGGCCGATCACGACGGCTGCGATCAAAAGCAGCAGCAGCACGGCGCTGACCACGGCCGGCCGGTGCCGGCGGTAGCGCCGCCAGGTTTCGCGCCAGGGCGAATAGCCGCGCCGCTCAGCGGAAGGAGATACGAGGGTCAAGCCAGCCATAGAGGACATCTGCGATCAGGTTGAACAGCACCACGAGACACGCAAAGACGAAGGTCACGGCCATCACGACCGGCGTGTCATTGGCGAGGATGGAGGAAATCAGCAGCGAGCCGATGCCGGGAATCCGGAAGATCTGCTCGGTGACGATGGCGCCGCCGAACACGGCAGGCATTTGCAGCGCAATCAGCGTGACGACCGGGATCATCGCGTTGCGCATCACGTGCTTGACGATCACCTTGGCCTGCCCGAGCCCCTTGGCGCGGGCGGTGGTGACGTAGTCGAGCCGGATCACGTCGAGCATTGCCGAGCGCACGAAGCGGGTCATCGACGCCGCCTGGAACAGGCCGAGCACCATCACCGGCATGATCGCCTGCCGGATCATCTCCAGCAGCCAGGGAATGCCGCTGCCCGGCACGTCGGTGTAGACGAAGGGCAGCCAGTCCAGCTTCACCGAGAACACCAGGATGAACAGGATGCCGGTGAAGAAGGTCGGCAGCGAGAAGCCGATGAAGGCGAAGGTGTTGGCGAGCTGGTCGAAGATCGAGTAGGGCCGGGTGGCGGCATAGACGCCGACCGGAATCGCGATGAGCAACGCCAGCAGCTGGGCCGAGCCGATCACGTAGAGCGTGGTCGGCAGCCGCTGCAGGATCAGGGTGTCGACATTGATCCGGCTGACAAAGGAGAAGCCCCAGTCGCCCTGCGCCATCGCCGCGAGCCAGTGCAGGTAGCGAAGATAGATCGGGTCGTCGAGGCCGAACTTGGCGCGCAGCGCGGCCTGCACCTCGGGCGGAACGTTCGGATTGGTCGCGAGCTCGCTGAACGGATCGCCCGGCGCGAGCGCCAGCACCACGAACAGCACGAGCGAGATTCCGAGCAGGCTCGGGATCGCGATCATCAGGCGACGCAGGATATATTGACTCATCGAGAGATCATCTAACTTACGCTCGCACCTTGAGCACGTTGATCTTGCTTCCAGTCGAAAGGCGAGCTTCACCTCGCCCCGCGTGCGGGGAGAGGTCGGAATTCAAGCGCACCTTGAATTCCGGGTGAGGGGGACTCTCCACGAACTCATCTTCCAACGCATTTGCGGATAGAGCCTCACCCCGACCCTCCAAGAGCGAGCTCCGCTCGTCTCGACCCGTAAGAACGAGGAGAGGGAGAAGAGTGCCCGTTCGATTCCGAGCACGTCACATCTCAGGTTTCACGATACCAGTCTTGCAGATTGTCGGTCTGGTTGGCCCAGCCGGAGAGCGCGGGCCGCACCGTGTTGGAGCAGGCTTCCACTGCGAGGCGGTGCATCACCGGGATCACCACCGTGTCCTGCCACATCAGATCGTTGCACTTGATGTAGAGCTCGGCCCGCTTGATCGGATCGGTCTCGGTATCGGCCGCCTCGATCGCGGCGTCGAAATCCTTGTTGACCCAACGCGGGAAGTTCTGCCCTTGCCACTTGTTCTCCTTGGTCGCGACATTGCGCGACAGATAGCGGCGCATGTGCAGGCCCGGGTCGGGTTGCGTCATCGGGATCTGGAACATCTCGATGTCGGCGTAGAACTTGGAATAGGTGTCGGGGTTGGCGACGTCCGAGGAGAAGAACACCGAGGCCACCACCGACTTCAGCTCGACGTCGATGCCGGCCTTCTGGCAGGCCTGCTTGACGATCGCCTGGGTCTTCTGCCGCGGGCCGTTGATCGAGGTCTGGTACAGGAGCTTCAGCTTCTTGCCGTCCTTCTCGCGGATGCCGTCGGAGCCGACCTTCCAGCCGGCCTGTTCGAGCAGCGCGCTCGCCTTCTCGACCGAGAACTCCCATTTGGTGTTCTTGGAAACGAACTCCTCGGGGCCGTTGAGATAATTGGCGGTGGTGCGGCCGGCGCGGCCGTAGATCACCTTCTTGACGGAGTCGCGGTCGACTAGCAGCGCCAGCGCCTTGCGCACCGCCGGATCCGACAGGATCGGATGCTTGGTCTTGATCGACGAGCGTTCGCCGTCGACCTCGGTATTCGGGTCGGTGAAGTTGATGGCGATGAATTCGATGTCGCCGCCGACGGCATAGAGCGTCTTGCCCTTGCCGCCCTTTTCCAGCCGCAGCAGCACCTCGTCCTCGACCTGGATGTTCCAGGCGAAATCATATTCGCCGGTCTGGATCACCGCGCGCGCCGCCGACACCGCATCGCCGCCGCCCTTCATCTCGATCGTGTCGAAATAGGGCCGGTTCGGCATGTGGTAATCGGGGTTGATCTCGCCGCGCACCAGATCGCCCGGCTTGAACTCGACGAACTTGTAGGGGCTGGTGCCGACCGGCTTCAGGTTGTTCGGCGCCTCGCGCGACTTGCTGCCCTTGTACTCGGCGAACAAATGCTTCGGGATGATGCAGCCATAGGCGCCGACGAACGCGTTGGCCCAGAACGGCGTCGGATCCTTGAACTTGATGCGGACCGTGAGGTCGTCGACCTTCTCCACGGTCATGCCGGAATAGGTGCCGCTCGAGACCGCCGCGGTCGCGGGGTCGGTGGCATATTCCCAGTTGAACACGACGTCGTCGGCGGTGAAGGGTTTGCCGTCATGCCATTTGACGCCGGGCTTGAGTTTCCAGACCACCGTCTTGGCATCTTTGGAAAGTCCGCCGTTCTGGATCGAGGGGATTTCGGCGGCGAGGATCGGGTTGAGATGGCCGTCGACGTCCCAGCTTGCCAGCGGTTCGTAGAACAGCCGCGAGCCGTCCTGGTCCTTGGTGCCGGTGGCGAAGTGCGGATTGAGCAAGGTCGGGCCCTGCCACCACAACAGCTTCAGCGGACCGCCGCCGCCGCGCTTGGTCGGCTTGTAGGGATTCGGGCTCTGCGCCATCGCGACGCCGCCGATCGCAAGAATCTGGTTGGCCATCGGCGCGGTGAGGCCGACGGCAATCATTCGCTTGACGAAGGCGCGGCGATCCATCCGCCCGTCCTTCACGTCGTCGATCATGCCACGCAGATTCTTGTCGAACATTGTCCCCTCGGTCCGGCTCAATTGGCTATTGCGGCGGGCCGTGGAACCGGCCGCCGTGTTGGCGGCAGGATGGCACACCGAATGATCGCGAAGGTCAACGCCTCCCGCCCTTCAGCGCCTAGGTCTTTTGGCTATCGCTTGTGCAGAACCTCCCCCCGCCGCACATCGGTTCAGCAGATCGGCGCCAAAAGCGCGCCCTGGCGCGCCTCGCAGTGCGGAAAATTTGTTCGTTATCCTTTGTTCCGAGATGCTTTTTTGCCACGCAGGCCGGAGTCCGCGTCTGAAGCGATCCCTCCCCAACCCGTCATGCCCGGCCTTGTGCCGGGCATCCACGTCTCCGTTTCCGCGTGAGAAAGACGTGGATGGCCGGGACAAGCCCGGCCATGACGATGCGGATATGCGATTGCTTGATCCCGGAGAGCAGGTCCGGCCTCAATGCGGCTCTCAGGCGATCGACATGTCCAACGGCGGTGCAACATTCGCCGGCAGCGGACTGACATAGGGCGTTCTTGTGATCCGCTTCTTGAGGTCGGCCTTGGCGGCCGCGATCAGTTCCGGCTCCATCAGCGCCTTGACGCCGAGGCCGGCCATCGCCTTGGCGGCCTGCACCATCGCCTTGTGCGCGGCCGGCGTCTTGCCCTGCGCCACAACCTGCCAGGTGTGGAACGGCGTGCCGATTGCAACCGTCGGTGCATGAACCTGCACCGTCGGCACCACCCAGCTGACGTCGCCGACGTCGGTCGAGCCGATCAGCGGATTGCGCTTGGCGTCGATCGGCACCAGGAAATCGGCGAGCGGCCGGTCGGTCGGCTCCATGCCGATCGCGTAATAGACCGAGGCGATGTCCTTGTCAGTCAGGGTCGCGCGGATCTTGCCGGCGAAATCCTTGTCGGCATCGTCGAAATGCGGCGGGCCGAGCTCTTCCATAATCCGGTGCAGCGTCTGTTCCAGCGGCGTGTTGGGCAGGATGTTGGAGACCGCGGAGATGATCTTCATCTCCACCTTGGTCTCGGTCATCAGCGCCGCGCCCTGCGCGATCTTGTGCACGCGCTCGACCAGCTCGTTCATGCCGGGCAGGTCGCGGGCGCGGATCGAATAACGCACCCGGGCATGGGCCTGCACCACGTTGGGCGCGATCCCGCCGGTGTCGAGCAGCGCGTAGTGCACGCGGGCGTCGCTCGGCATGTGCTCGCGCATGTAGTTGACGCCGACATTCATCAATTCCACCGCATCGAGCGCGCTGCGGCCGAGATGCGGCGAGGCCGCCGCATGCGAGGTGCGCCCGGTGAAGATGAAGTCGGCGCGGGTATTGGCGAGCGACGGTGTCACCGCCACCTCCCAGAAACTGTGCGGATGCCAGGTGATGGCGATGTCGGCGTCCTCGAACGCGCCACAGCGCACCATGAAGGCCTTTGCCGCGCCGCCTTCCTCGGCGGGACAGCCGTAATAGCGCACGCGGCCCGGCACCTTGTTGGCCGCAAGCCAGTCCTTCACCGCGGTCGCGGCGAGCAGCGCGGAGGAGCCGAGCAGATTATGTCCGCAGCCATGGCCGTGGCCGCCGCTCTCGACCGGGCGATGCTCGGCGATTCCGGCCTCCTGGCTGAGACCGGGCAGGGCGTCATATTCGCCGAGGAAGGCGATCACCGGGCCGCCTTCACCCCATTCGCCCATTACCGCGGTCGGGATGTCGGCGACGTTCTCGGTGATGCGGAATCCCTGATGGCGCAGTTCGGCCAGATGTTCGGCGGATGAGCGCGCCTCGGTGTAGCAGACCTCGGGCATCGCCCAGACCCGGTCGCTCAATTCGATGAAACGCGGCTTGATCGCGTCGACGCCGCGCCAAACATCACTACGGTTGTCCATTTGCTCCGATCCTCAACTAGGGCAATCTGAAGCGCGAAACGCTAGCAGCTTGCCGCGACGCCGCCTAGCGCGCCGCGGCAGACCTGCTTTTCCGAATGTCACGTCTTGGTGTGCAGAAATATTTCTGCGTCAGGCGGCGCTGAGCCGCTCCAGGCCCTTCCAGTCGAAGGCGATGCCGTGCCCCGGGCGATCCGGCGCGATCGCCATGCCCTGCTCCAGAACCAGTGGATGCTCGATATAGCGATCGAGACCGAAGCCGTGCGCCTCGAGATACGACCGGTTCGGGCACGCCGCCAGCAGATGCACGGTGATGTCATGCGCGCCGTGACTGGTGACGGGAATATTGAAGGCCTCGGCGAGGCGCGCGATCTTCATGAAGCTGGTCACGCCGCCGCAATTGGTGACGTCGGGCTCGGCGTAGGATAGCGCGCCACCGGCGATATAGGGCTTGAACTCCCACAGGCTGCGCAGGTTCTCGCCGGCCGCGATCGGCACGCCGCCGGCTTGCAGGATGCGGGCGTGTCCCGCGACGTCGTCCGGGATGGTCGGCTCCTCGAGCCAGGTCAGGTCGAACGGTTGCAGGGCGCGCGCGGCGCGGATCGCTTCCTCGACGGTCCATTTCATGTTGGCGTCGGCCATCAGCGGAAATTCGTCGCCGAGATGACCGCGCATCGCCTTCACGCGCGCCACGTCGGACGCAAGGCTCGGCCGGCCGACCTTCATCTTGATGGCACGAAAGCCCTTGGCCAGATTGTCGTCGGTCTGCTTCAGCAAACCATCCAGCGGCAGATCAAGATCGATGCCGCCGGCATAGCAGGGGACGCGGCGGTCGAAGCCGCCGAGCAGCCGCCACAGCGGCAGCGATGACCGGCGCGCCTTGAGGTCCCACAACGCGATGTCGAGCGCGGACAGCGCCAGCACCGCCGGCCCGCCGCGGCCGCCATAATGCAGCGCCCACCACACTTTGTGCCAAAGCTGCTCGGTGTCGTCGGCCTCCATCCCGCGCGCGATGTCGCCGATTTCGCGGCTCAGAATATCGGCGACGGCGCCGCCATTGCGGCCGACTGTGTAGGTGTAGCCGGTGCCTTCCGCACCGTCGGCATCGCGGGCGCGGATCGTGACGAGCTCGAACGCCTTGATCTCGCCATGCGTGCTGTCGCTCAGCATCACCGGGAGCGGGATCTTGTAGAATCCGATGCTGAAGTCCTTGAGGATGGCCACGCCGGAACTCCTTGTCATGGACGATGCAATGCGCGGTGCACGATCCCAAAAGCCCCGGCTGCCTGCAACCTTGCGCCTGCGAATGTCTGCCTTGAGCGATCGGCGTGCCTTCGGAGATACAAGGCATATGACCACCGTGCAGATCGGCGGTCATACCGGACATGGGATCGGCCGACCTGCCATGGCGGCGCGGCGGTGACACGCGCTGGACGTCGGCGCGGCGGCCGGGCGCGCGTCGATGCCCGCATTGCGGTCGCATTGGCTCCAATGAATAGCCACGGAAAAATCAGACGCCAGCCAAACTTCGCGCGTAGGTTTTATCGCTTGCTGACCTCGAAAAGGAATCGACCATGCGCAATCTCACAGCATTCGTCACTGTCGCCGCGCTCGTCCTCGGAACGCCCGCCTTGGTGCAAGCGCAAGGCGCGCAACCCAAGGCGCCGCCGCAGTCATCTGATCAATCCACTGTCATCCGGAGCATACAGGTCGTCGACATCAAGGACCTCAAGCCCGAGATGCGATCGAAGATCGAGGATGCGATGGCAAAGACCAAGGAGGACGACATCCAGTCGCTTCGGAAGTCGATTGACGCGACACCGCAGGCGGTCTCCGCGCTCAAGGCCAAGGGCCTGACTTCGTCGCAGGTCGTCGCCATCAACATTGCCGATGGCGTGCTGACGATGTTCGCCAAGACAGCCTGACCAGGGTCAGCGAAGGTCGGTATCGGTGGTTGGACCTCCCCGCGGCCACCGATGCCAACAACTCCCGCAGCCGGCGCTGCGGGAGTTTTCATTTCTCATAGGTGCGCGGCCCGTCCAGTGGACGTTCACCGGGGCAAGCGATCAGTCAGGCTGGTTGGGCCTGGCACGTTCCGCGCGTTTCAACTCGCGATCGATCAGCGTGCAGACGCGCCGCCGCGCCAGCAGGTCGAGCCGCGCGCGCGTGGTGCCTTGCCTGGTCTTGCCGTTGATGTCGAACGACCAGGCCCAGAGGTCGGGTTCGATGTTGGTGAGTGTGTATTGAATGTCCCGATGACGACCGATCAGCTTCTTCATGCCGTTTCTTCTTGTTGGCTGAAGATTGCATAGCCAGATCGTGAAGGCGTCTGTATCCGGTCGAATACTGAGTCGGGTGTCCGCAGGGCGGAATTTTCCAAATCACCGATTTGGGGTCGCTGTGCAGTGGCTGCGTGAAACAGACGAGTGCGCACCAAGATTCGCAGTCGTCCTGGCGAAAGCCAGGACCCATTACCCCAAGTACGCATTGTTGCGCGACGCTGGGGCTACGATCTCGTTCACAATCAAATGCGGTGGTTATGGCTCCTGGCTTTCGCCAGGACGACAATGATGAGTCTCGCCTGCAACATCCGCCGCGGCGTATGGGCCTCTGCTTTCGCAGGGACGGCCGAAGGAAAGGTCAACCCATCTCCACCAAGTCCCGCAGTCTACCTCACAAATTTATCACCCCGCGCCGCGCGGCATGGGCGACGGCGTCGGTGCGGCCGGTGGCGTCGAGCTTGTCGAGCAGGGAGCCGACATGAAACTTGGCGGTGTGGACGGAAATTCCGAGCCGCTGTGCGATCATCTTGTTGGATGCGCCTTCGGCCAGCAGCGCCAGCACGTCGAGCTCGCGCGGCGTCAGCTCGAAGTCGCCGGCGCCCGCGGCCTCGCGGTTGCGTGCGACGACCGCCGCCGTGGCCTGTTCGCCCGGCGCGGCGAGCCGCAGGCCGGCGACGCTGCCGAGCAGGGTTGCCAGCCGGTCGGCGAGGACGGCGTCGTCGACCTCGAGCGCGATGACGATGTCGTTGGCCGGCTCGCTGCTCACGTCTCGGGCCTCTCTCCGACCGTCACCTTGAAATTCAGCGGCTCGCCGCCGCGATGCACGGTAAGCTCGACCACCGTGCCGACGCTCTGCGGTCCGAGGCCGCGCGACAGCGCCCGCACGCCGGACAGCTTCTCGCCATTCACGGCAATGATCACGTCGCCCTGCCGGATGCCGGCGGCGGCCGAGGGGCCGGCCTTGTCGACGTTCATCACCATCGCGCCGAGGCCGTCGTCGAGCCGGACCGGCTGCAAGCCGACGCCAAGATATCCGCGCGCGATGCGGCCGCTCTTCTCGAGCTGCGTTGCGACCCGCTCGATGGTCGTAGCCGGGATCGTCAGCACGCGGCGCGGGCCGAGCACGGCCATGCCGAACGGCTCGCCCGCGGCGTCCAGCGCGAGGCCGCCCTGCTGGCTGTGCCGCAGCCGGACATCGAGCTCGATCCGTGCATCGATTTCGCCGCCGCGCAGGCTGCGCCAAGCCGGGCCCGACAGGGCGACCATGCCGAGCCGCGCGGTCGGCGCGCCGCGGTCGGCGGCGACGATCACCGCGAGCGATCCCAGCGCGGGGCTCCCGGTCGACAGCTTGACGGGGGCGGCGGCGCCATCGACGCGCAGCAGCGCGATGTCGGTGGTGTGGTCGCGTCCGACGACGGTCGCCTGCCGGCGGCTGCCGTCGGCGAACTGGATTTCGATCTCGCCCTCGTCGGCCAGCGCTTCGTCGGCGGTGACGACGAGGCCGGTTTTCCAGACAAAGCCCGTGGCGCGCGCGCGATGCGAATGCACGGAGACGATTGCGGGCGCAGCGCGCGCAATGGTCTCCGCAAGGGCTGACGACAGCGAGGACAGGATATTCGGTTCGGTCATGGGAAACTCCGTTGGCTTCCCTCAATCTGGGATGTCGCGGCTGACGGCGATACTGGCCGGATGGGCAGGGCGTGGCCGGCCGCCCGGAACTGCCGTTCAGCTCAGCCGCTGCAGGGTCGCCTTCGGGCTCTCGCCGAACTTGGCGCGGTAGGCGCTCGCCATCCGGCTCAGATGGGTAAAGCCGAGGTCGAATGCAATATCGACGATGCGTTCGCCCGGCCGCGCCGTCTTGAGGCGGGCGTTGAGATGGGCGAGGCGGATGTCGAGCAACATCTCGGACACGGTGGTGCCGAAGTGACGGCGGAAGCCGAGTTGCAGCGCGCGGATGCCGGTGCCCGCGATCTCCGCAAGCTCGGCGAGGTCCAGCGGCTCGGTCGCCCGGCTCTCCAGAAAGGCGCGCACGCGTTTCAAGGCGGCCGGCTGGGCCTCAGTGCGGCCGTTGAAGACATCGATCGCCGAACTCAGGCTGTGCCGCTGCCCGTTGAGCAGGACATTGAGAAACGACTCGCGCCAATCGGCCGCCGCGACCGCCGACAAGGTCTTGCGCGGCCCGAGCTGCTCGGCGGCCGTGACAAGATGCTCGATCCTGGCCGAGAGCGTCTGCCCGAGCGGCCCGCTCAGCGCGATGGCCGGATCGAACTCGACCGGCCTCACCGTCACGCCGCCAAGCGCCGCGGCGCGATGCTCGACCAGCTTGCGGTCGAGCAGCAAGATCAGCTGGGCGCAGTCGCCGCGCCAGGTCATTTCGGTCGGAATGGTCGGCGACAGCAGCGAGGCGGTGTGTCGTGGTCCGGTGGTGAGCTCGCGCGCGGCGGTCCGCACCGAGGCCGAGCCGGACAGCGGCATCTGAAACAGGAAGAAGCGGTCGAGGCAGCCGGGATTGATCGCGACCGATCCGCCATAGGCGACATAGTTGACGGAGAAGCCGTCGAAGCCGGCGCAATTGTGATGCGCGGAGAAATCGCTCGCGGAATGATCGACCGGCGTCAGATCGTGCGGGCAGAAGATGCGGCCGATCGCTTCCGCCGCGTCATCGACGCGCGCCGTCGCCACGCGCGCGAAATCCTTGAGCCTTGCCGAACTTGCCCTTGCCGAAACCTCGTTGCCAACAGCAGTCACGCCGGCCGTCCGGAGTTGTTTGAGGTCTAAAACATCGTGCAGCCTAGAGCATCCCGCGGCAAAGGGGAACGCCGTTTCGTCGTGCAATCTGCCCGATCTGAGCGCAGGCGAATGCGGCGGCATTGGGCGGACGCTGCTCGGCGCCGCGCTCCCGCATTGCAGCATGAGGTGCCGGGTGCGGATTCGTTTATCGGCTAGACAGCCTCACCGGCCGGCGACAGGCTCCGTGCCGGCAATGCGCATCAAAACTGGAGAGGCTGACATGGGCACGCTCGAAAAAGGCATTACCCGAACCGGCACCGGCTACGGCGGCAAGACCTGGAATATCCTGGGCCAGGTCTACTATCCGAAAGCGATCACCGACTCGACCTTCGCGTTCGAGACCAACAGCGACCCCGGCCAGTTCGTGCCGGTGCACATCCACCCGACCCAGGACGAGTTCATCCTGGTGCAGGAGGGCGTGCTCGACCTCAAGCTCGACGGCGTCTGGGTGCAGGCCAAGGCTGGCGACCTGGTGCGCATGCCGCGCGGCATCCCGCACGGCTATTTCAACAAGTCGGACAAGCCGGCGCGGGCGCTGTTCTGGGTGTCGCCGATGCAGAAGCTCGAGGCGCTGTTCGAGAAGCTGCACAATCTGCAGGACCCCGTCGAAGTGGTGCGTATCTCCGCCGAGCACGAGGTGGATTTTCTGCCGCCGGAAGCCAACGACTAGCCGGCGGCCAAACAGACAATACGCAGGCGAGGCGGCAATCGCCGGAGCTGGACTCCGGCGATGACGGGGACGCGTGCGCCTAACGAAATTGGACCTGTTCATTCAATTCGGAGCGGTTTCATGGTCAAGCAGAAGCATGTGTGCGTCATCGGCGCCGGCATTTCCGGGCTCGCCGCCGGCAAGGCCTTTGCCAGTCGCGGCCACAAGGTGACCGTCATCGAGCGCAGCGGCGATCTCGGCGGGGTTTGGGAGCCGGCGCGCTCCTATCCCGACGTCCAGACCCAGAGCCCGAAGGAGCTCTATCGCTACACCGACAAGGCGATGCCGGAGTCCTATCCGGAATGGCCGAAGGGTCCGCAGGTCCATGCCTATTTGCGCGACTACGCCCGCAGCCACGGGCTCGACGGCGCGATGCGATTCGACACCAAGGTCGAAGGGATGAAGCGCCGTGCCGACGGCAGGCCGGGCTGGACGCTGGCGCTGCGCTCGACCGACGGCGCGACCGGCCACGAGGATTTCGACTTCGTCGCGGTCTGCACCGGGCAATTTAACGAGCCGCAGACCTTGCCGCTGGCCGGAGAGGACGGCTTCAAGGCGCAGGGCGGGCAGATCCTGCATTCATCGCAATACAGCGATCCAACGCTCGCCAAGGGTCGCAAGGTGGTGGTGCTCGGCGGCTCCAAATCGGCGACCGACATCGCGGTGAATGCGGTCAATTCCGGCGCCAGCGAAGTCACCATCGTGTTTCGAGAGCCGGTCTGGCGTATTCCCTATTTCGTCGGCGGCCTCGTCAACTTCAAGCGCATCCTCTACATCCGCGCCCAGGAGCAGATGTTTGCGAGCTGGGGCATCGGGCCGATGGCACGCCTCGCGCATGTCGTGGCAAAGCCGTTCGTCTGGGCGAACTGGCGCGGGCTCGAGAGCATGCTGAAGATGCAGCTCAAGCTGAAGCAATGCGGCATGGTGCCGAAGGAGCGGATCGAGGACGGCGTCAACTGCTCGGTGCCGATCGCAACACCCGGTTTCTATCCGATGGTCGCCGACGGCCGGATCAAGGCGGTGCGCGGCACCTTCGACCATTACGACGGCAAGACCATCGTGATGAGCGGCGGCCAGCGCGTCGCGGCCGACATCGCGGTGCTCGCGATCGGCTACAAGCTCGGCGTGCCGTTCCTGCCCGAGGAGTATCAGAACAAGCTGGTCGAGCCCGACGGGCAGTACCGGCTCTACCGGCTGATCGCCAATCCCGATCTGCCCGACATGGGCTTTGTCGGCTTCAATTCGAGCTTCTGCACCGTGCTGTGCGCCGATCTCGCCGCGAACTGGCTGGTGCGCTACGCCGATGGCCAGCTGGCACGGCAGCCGAGCGCGGCCGAGATGAATAGCAACATCGCGATGATGCTGAACTTCAAGCGCGTCGAGCGTCCGGCAGCGGGCGTCTATGGCGGGCTGTGCGTCGCGCCGTATCATTTCAAGCATTTCGACGAGCTGCTGGCGGACATCGGCACCAAGGCGTCGCGCCGCAACCCGCTGGTCGAAAAGTTCACGCCGCCGGACGCGGACGCTTATGCCCGCTTCCTCGCGACCGCGCCGGCATACAGGGCGGTGGCCTAGCGTGCGATAAGATTAGATTGGGCTGATGCGGCATCAGAGGGTTTACCTCTCCCTTGGGAGAGGTCGGCGCGCAGCGCCGGGTGAGGGGTTACGGTCTCTCGTTGGAACTGCCGCCCCTCACCCGATTTGCTACGCAAATCGACCTCTCCCCGTTGGGGAGAGGTGCAGCCGCTCTCTCGCCGGCATCGATCAATCGCGGCCGGCGTCGAGGAAGGCTTGCGCCAGGCGCTCGGGATTGGAGAAGCACAGTTCGTGGCTGCCGGACACCTGGACCAGGCGGAACAGCCCGAGCTTCTCCGACAACCTCGGATGCCAGGGCAGGCTGTGCGGCATCGCGGTGTCCTCGGTGCAGTTCACGTAGGACTTTGCGATGGGCATCTCGGCCGGATTGGTGCGCAGCGCGATCTTGTCCTGAAAGGTCTTCAGGGGGTGCGGGTTGAGCTTGTCATAGGCCCGCTGCGCCGTCTCGAGATCGGCGTCGTTGATGAAGGCCTCGCGCCAGATCGGGAACGGCAGCACCACCGAGCCGTCGCCGCGCTCGGCGTGGATCGCATCGAACAGGCCGCGATAGTGCGGCGGCACCATGTCGTTGAGGCACTCGCCATTGTTTGGCACGAACGCGTTCCAGTAGACGAGGCGGCGGATGCGGTTCATGGCGGCGTCGGCGACGCCCGTGATGACCATGCCGCCATAGCTGTGGCCGACCAGCACGATGTCGTTCAGATTATGCTCGGCGAGATAATCCACGATCGACTGGATCGCCTCGGCAAGGCCCGAGTCCTTCCGGTCGCCGGGCCGGTTACCCCTGACGGTCGGGGTGTGGACGACATGGCCGGCCTTGCGGATGGCAGCCGCAACCGGCTCAAACTCGGCGCCGGTATGCCAGGCGCCATGGACGAGAACATAGGTCGACATGTGTACCTCCCTGTCTGCTTTGGTTAGATCGATTGCCGCGTCCGGACGGCCCGGGATACATGCAAGTTTCATCCGGTTGCTGATGGATATTGACCTGGATATTGACCTGGACCCGCGGAACGCGCTTGGCTGTGAGCGAACCGGACTGGGCTCGGAGTGAACTGATGCAGCAAATCGCCGCCGCGGATCGCTCGCGCAGGCTGAGCTGGAATACCGCGGACACGAGGCCCGGCGAGCAGTTTGCCTATTATCGCGAGGCGATCTGCCAGGCCTTCATGAACCTGACGCCGGAGCCGCCGGCGACGCCCGGCTTCCTCGCCCGCGTCGAGACCGTTGGACTCGGGGATGGCGCGGTCAACCGGGTCAGCTTCCCGGAGCATGTCGTGCGGCGCTCCGCTGCCGACATCGCCGCGTCCAGCCGGCGCTGCTACTACCTCAATCTGAAGCTCGCCGGCCGCTGCCGGATCCAGCAGGCGGGACGCGAGATCAGCCTGTCGCCGGGACAGGTCGGAATCTTCGACAGCGGCCAGCGCTTTGCGCTGCTGCACGACCGCGGCCCGGCGCTGCAGGTCGCCTCGTTCTGGGTGCCGGCCGAGGCGCTGGATGAACGGCTGCCGTCGGCGCCCGAGGCCGCGCCGGCGCGGGTCTCGGATGATCCGTTCGTCGGCCATCTCATCACAGAAACGGCGCAGGTCCTGAACACGGCGGCGCTCCGCGCGTCCGATATAGACAACGCCCGGCTGTTCGGCGTGCTGCTCGATCTGGTCGCGCTCAGCCTGTCGCGCAGCGGTCGTGCAGGCGTTGCCGAAAGCGCCGGCCTTGCCGATGCGACGTGGCTTGCGCTGCGCCGCGCCGTGGACCGCAGGCTGCGCGAGCCCGGGCTCGGCGTTGCCGCCATTGCGGCTGCGATCGGCATCAGCGAACGCTATGTCCACAAACTGTTCGAGCGCGCCGGCACGACATTCGCCAGCCATGTGATGGATCGCCGCCTCGACGGCGCGGCGCGCGATCTGAGAGACCCCGTGATCGCCGGGCGCGCGATCGGCGACATCGCGTTCGACTGGGGCTTTTCCGACCTGTCGCATTTCACGCGGCGCTTCCGGCATCGCTTCGGCTGCACGCCGCGCGACTGGCGCCGCGGCTGACCAACGCTTGGAAATCGCCATGGCGCAGCCGTTCACCTACCAGGTCAGCCCGATGCGGGTCGTGTTCGGGGTCGGCACCGTCGCGCAGCTGGCGGACGAGCTCGACCGGCTCGGCATCAGCCGCGCGCTGGTGCTGGCTAGCCGGCGGCAGCAGGCCGAGCTCGGCGATCTCGCTGAGCTGACCGGCGGCCGTGTGGCCGGATTGTTCGACGGCGCGGTGGTGCACACGCCGGTCGCGGTGACCGAACGTGCGATGGAGATCGTCCGCGAGCTCAAGCCGGACGGCGTGGTTGCGATCGGTGCCGGCGCTGCGACCGGCCTCAGCAAGGCGATTGCGCTACGCACCGACCTGCCGCAACTGATCGTGCCGACCAGCTATGCCGGCTCCGAGATGACGCCGGTACTCGGCGAGACCGTCGACGGCGTCAAGACCACGCAATCGTCGCCGAAGATTCTGCCCGAGGCCGTGATCTACGACGTCAACCTGACCGTCTCGATGCCGGAAAAATTCTCGGCGATCTCCGGCCTCAACGCCATCGCGCACGCGGCCGAGGCGCTGTACGCGCGGGACGGCAACCCGATCACCTCGCTGATGGCGGAGGAGGCGATCGCGAAGCTTGCCTCGTCGCTGCCCGACGTGATCGCGCGGCCGCGCGATCTCGAGGCACGGTCGGACGCGCTTTATGGCGCGTGGCTGTGCGCGGTCTGTCTCGGCACCGTCGGCATGGCGCTGCATCACAAGCTCTGCCACACCGTCGGCGCGCTGTTCGACCTGCCGCATGCTGAGACCCATGCGGTGCTCCTGCCGCACACCATCGCCTACAACGAGCCGGCCGCGCGCGATTCAGTCAGCCGCGCGGCGAGGGCGCTTGGGACGGCTGACGCCGCCGATGGCCTGTTCGATCTGTCGGCAAGGCTCGGCGCGCCGCGCTCGCTCGCCGAGATCGGCATGCCCGAACACGGCATCGCAAAGGCGGCCGCTCTCGCCACCAAAAATCCCTACTGGAATCCGCGGCCGATCGAGGAGAGCGGTATCCGCGATCTGCTGAAGCGTGCGTGGTCCGGGTCGCGGCCGCAAGCCGGATGATCACACCCCGATCGCGTTGCGCGCGATCACGTCGCGATAGAACGCCGCGCTCAATTTCGGCACGCGGGCCTGGGTCTCGAAATCCACCCGGTAGAGGCCGAAGCGCTTCTCGTAGCCGAATATCCATTCGAAATTATCCATCAGGCTCCACAGGAAATAGCCGTGGACCGGGACCCCGTCGGCGGTCGCGCGCTGCAACTGCGCGAGGTAGTTGCGCAGGAACATGATGCGGTCGAGGTCGTAGATCTGCCCGTCCGGATGCACCTTGTCCTCGCCGGACGTGCCGTTCTCGCTGATATAGATGCTCTTGATGTTCCACAGCTTGGCGGCGATCCGCGGCGCCCAATAGATCGTCTCCGGTGCGATCCGCAGCCATTCGGAGCTCATATGCGGGAAGGAAGCCGGCATCGGCAGCGGCTTCCAGCCGGGGGCATGGTCGGTGGCAAGGACGTAGCATTGCGGCGCGTAGATATTCAGCCCGACGAAATCATTGGGCTGCGAGATGATCTTCAGCTCGTCCGCGGTGAATTTGGGCGCATCCGCGCCGGCATATTGCAGGAAGCCTTCGGTGTACTTGCCTTCGAGGACGACACCGAGAAAGCCTGCGTTGAGCTCGCGGGTCGCGATCTCGGTGGCGCGGATGTTCTCCGGCGTGTTGAAGGCGGGTACGCAGGCGGTGATGTTCTCGGCCGGCCCGACCCGCGTGCCGGCGCGGCCCTTGGCGCGGATCGCCTGCACCGCAAGGCCATGCGCCAGCGCGACGTGGTGGCGCGCCTGGTTCACCTCGCTCGCCGGCAGCTTCAGCCCCGGGGCGTCGACGCCGAGCGCATAGCCGAACGGCAGGAAACGCCCGACCTCGTTGAGGGTGAACACGTTTTTCACGCGGTCCGTCAGTCGCTGCGCCACGTAGCCGGCATAGTCGCCGAATGCCTTCGAGGTGTCGCGCGAGCGCCAGCCGCCGACGCGGTCCTGCAACGCCTGCGGCAGGTCCCAGTGATAGAGCGTGGCGTAGGGCTCGATGCCGTTCGCCAGCAGCTCGTCGACCAGGCGGTTGTAGAAGTCGAGGCCCTTCGGGTTCGGCGCGCCGGTGCCGTCGGGAAATACCCGCGGCCAGGCGATCGAGAAGCGATAGGCCTTGGCGCCGAGCTCCCTGATGAGGCGGACATCCTCCTTGTAGCGGTGATAGTGGTCGTTGGCGCGGTCGCCGGTCGAGCCGTCCTCGATCTTGCCCGATGTATGGGTGAACGTGTCCCAGATCGATGGGCCGCGGCCGTCCTCATTGACGGCGCCCTCGATCTGGTAGGACGAGGTCGCGGTGCCCCAGACGAAGCCCGTGGGAAAGTTCGTGCCGTCCGGCCGCGACGCACGGTTTGCCGCCTCGGCGGGGCCGGTCAAACCGAGCGCCGAGAGGCCTGCAAGGCCCGCAAACTGCCGGCGCGAGAACTTTCCGAACATTGTTGTCTCCCGTCGCGGACGTTGCGGCTGGAATGCGGACCGTAGGTTAACCTTCCATCCCGCCGTTGAGCAACAAGGGGCGGCGGGCCCAAGCGCCGTGGCGAGCGGCGTACCAATCAATGCGAACCATTGTGATGTCAATGTCGCGGAGTTGTCAGTTTTGTGGCGACATTTTCTCTACTAGATTGCCTGCTACGTCCTTCCGCAATGACATCCGAATATCCCCGAGATTCCCGTGAGCTGGGCGCGATGAACAAGCCTGCAACCCATGTCCGAAGGGCGCTGCTGCGTCGTCTTGCCACTGCGATCGGCCTGCTGCTGACAATGGCCGCGGGCGCGCAGGCCGAGCAGACATTTTCGTTCGACCGCACGCCCGGAAAGCTGCCGAAGACGGTCGTCCCGTTGCATTACGCGATCGAGCTGAGGCCTGACATCACGAGCCTCGCTCTGCCTGGGGTGGAGACCGTCGACATCGAGGTGCGCGAGGCGACCGCGCAGCTGACGCTGAACGCGGTCAACACGACTTTCACCGACGTCACGATCGATGACAGCGCGCAGCGCGCGGAGGTCGCGACCGACGCCACCGCGCAGACCGCAACGCTGACTTTCGCCAAGCCGCTTGCGGCCGGCCGCCACAAGCTGCGCATCGTCTTCGCGGCGCAGATCAATAAGTTCGGCACCGGCCTGTTCTCGGTCGACTACCCGACCAGGACCGGGATCAAGCGGATGATCTCCAGCAAGCTGGAGCCGGCCGATGCGAGGCGGATCTTCCCGTGCTGGGACGAGCCGTCGTTCAAGGCGAGCTTCGCACTGACCGTCGTCATTCCGCGCAACCTGCTCGCGGTCGGCAACATGCCCGTGACGGACGAAGAGCCGGTCGCCGGCGACCTCAAAAAGGTTGCGTTCGCGCCGACGCCGAAGATGTCGAGCTATCTGTTCGTGCTCGCGGTGGGCGAACTCGAGCGCGTCACAGCGGATGCTGGCGGCGTCACGGTCGGCGTGGTGACGACGGAGGGCAAGGGCGGGCAGGGCCGGTTCGCGCTCGACAGCGCGGTGAAGCTGCTCGCCTATTACAACGACTATTTCGGCGTCAAATATCCGCTGCCGAAGCTCGACCTGATCGCCGTTCCCGGCGGGTTCGGCGGCGCGATGGAGAATTGGGGTGGCATCACCTTCTTCGAAAGCCGGCTGCTGTTCGACCCCGCGATCTCTGCGGAGACCGCGCGGCGCGGCATCTTCGCCATCATCGCGCACGAGATGGCGCATATGTGGTTCGGCGATCTCGTCACCATGGCGTGGTGGGACAATCTCTGGCTCAACGAGGGCTTTGCCAGCTGGATGGCAACCAAGGCTTCTGAGCAGTTCTATCCAGAGTGGCAGGGCTGGCTGAACGGCTACGGCGCGAAGCAGTTCGCCATGACGCTCGATGCGCGGCGCACCTCGCATCCGGTGCAGCAGCCGATTGCCGATCACAGTGAAGCAGTCACGGCATTCGACGCCATCACCTACAACAAGGGGCAGGCGCTGATCCGCATGCTCGAGACCTATCTCGGCGAACAGGCATTTCGCGACGGCATCCGCAAATACATGGCCGCGCATGCCTACAGCAACTCGACGACCGCTGATCTCTGGCAGGCGCTCGAGAGTAGCGGCGGCAAGACCATCACCGGCATCGCCGCCTCCTTCACCGAGCAGGACGGCGTGCCGCTGGTCGTGGCCGAGGCGGACTGTGTTGGCGCCGCGCAGCGCCTGACGTTGCGGCAGGATCGCTTCGTGATCGCGCCTGCCAACGATCCGCCGCTGCCGGCCCGCAACTGGCAGATCCCGGTCGCGGTCGGACCGTCGCATGGCAAGCCGTTCGACGAGATATTGCTCAAGAAGAGCACCAATATCCCGGCCGGCGCGTGCGGCGATGCGATCAAGGTCAACCTCGGCGACGTCGGCTACTTCAGGGTCGAGTACGGCCCGAAGAACCGTGCGGCGCTGCTGAACGCATTCCCGCAAATGCAGGTCGCCGACCGTCTGAATGTCGTCACCGACAGCTGGGCGCTGGTGCAGGCGGGCCGCGCGGAGGCGCCGTCCTATCTCGCGCTGCTCGATGCGCTCGATGCCGGTGACCATCGCGCGGTGTGGGACCAGGTGATCTCGACATTCGCCACGCTGGACCGGCTGTCGCGCGGCCGCACCGAGCGGCCGGTGATCCAGGCCTATGCCCGCGCCAGGCTGCGCCCGGTGTTCGATCGGATCGGATGGGACGGCGCCGGTTCAGGCGACGATGACACTGCGTTGTTGCGCGCAAGCCTGATCTCGACGCTTGGCGACCTCGGGGATGCGGCTATTGTGGCGGAAGCGAAGCGGCGCTTTGCGGCATTCGCCGATGATCCCAATTCGCTTCCGACCGCATTGCGCGATGCCGTCACGCATGTTGTCGGTGTGACCGCCGATCGGGCAACCTACGACCAGCTGCTGGCGCTCGCGCGCAACAGCACGGCGACCAATGAACGGCTGCGCTATTATCTCGCGGCGGCAAGCGCCCGCGATGCCGAACTGGCGCGGGCGACGCTGGCGTTGACGCTGACCGGCGAATTGCCCGACACGATCGTGACGGGGATGATCAACGCGGTTGCGTCCGCAGGCGAGCAGCCGCAGCTTGCCTGGGACTTCGTCCGGACCAACTTCGATACGTTGCTGGCAAGGCAGGGGCCGAACTTCCGCGACCAGTTCGTGCCGAACTTCATGACCAATTTTACCGATGAGGCGCACGCGGCGGAACTGGCCGCGTTTGCTCCGTCGCAATCAACCACCGGCGGACGGGTGATGGTGGCGCGATCCGTTCAGGCGATCGCGATCTCGGCCGATCTTGCCGCGCGCGTGCTGCCCGCCGCCGATGACTGGATCAGGGCGCACAAGCCGTGAGATCGCGAGGGAGTTTCCGGCGGCACGCGATGCGGCTATGCTCCGTGCGCGGCATGCAATCAACGATGCGAGGCTGAGATGGTCAAAGGTTCCGATTTGCTGGTCGCGGCCCTCGAGAACGAGGGCGTGGAGCGGGTGTTCGGCGTCCCGGGCGAGGAGAATCTCGACGTCGTCGAGAGCCTGCGCAAATCCTCGATCAAACTGATCGTCACGCGCCACGAGCAGGCCGCGGCGTTCATGGCGGCGACCTATGGCCGGCTGACCGGTAAGCCCGGCGTCTGCATGACGACGCTCGGCCCCGGCGCGCTCAACTTGACCACCGGCGCCGCCTACGCGCTGCTCGGCGCGATGCCGATGGTGATGCTGACGGGACAGAAGGGCATTTTGAGCAGCCGGCAGGCCAAGTTCCAGATTGTCGACATCGCCAACACGTTTCGTCCGTTGACCAAGCTGTCGCTGCAGATCGTCAGCGGCGCGACCATTCCGACGCTGGTCCGTGATGCCTTCCGCATTGCGACGCAGGAACGGCCGGGGCCGGTGCTGCTCGAACTGCCGGAAGATATCGCAGGCGAGGAGATTGCGCCGGTCGAAATGATATCGCCGCATCCGATCGAGATTCCGATCGCACACGCGGCCGCGCTCGACCGCGCCGCCGACATGATCCTGAAGGCGCAGCGCCCGCTGATCATGCTTGGTGCGGCGGCATCGCGTCCGCGTTCGACCGCCGGGATCGGCGATTTCGTGCAGCGCACGAAAATCCCGTTCTTCACGACGCAGATGGGCAAGGGCACGGTATCCGGCGGCACCAATCAGTATATGGGAACCGCTGCGCTGAGCGAGCGCGACTATGTGCACGAGGCGATCGACCGCGCCGACCTCATCATCGCGATCGGTCACGACACGGTCGAGAAGCCGCCCTTCATCATGGGTCCGAAGGGCCCGCAGGTGATCCATGTCAGCTACATGCCGGCAACGGTCGAGCAGGTCTATTTCCCGCAATGCGAGGTGATCGGCGACGTCGGTCCGAGCCTTGAGCTGCTGGCCGACCGGGTCGAGGGAAAGCTGCCGCATGCCAGCGCGCTGCTCAGCCTGCGCCAGGGCATTCTGGCGAAGATCACCGATCGCGCCACCGAGGGCCGCTGGCCGCCGACGCCGCAGCGCATCGTGCACGATGTGCGGCAGGTGATTCCCGAGGACGGCATCGTCGCGCTCGACAACGGCATGTACAAGATCTGGTTCGCGCGCAACTACCGCACGCTGCTTGCCAACTCGCTGCTTCTCGACAACGCGCTCGCGACCATGGGCGCCGGCCTGCCGTCGGCGATGATGGCCGCGATGCTGTATCCGAAGAATCGCGTGCTCGCGGTGTGCGGCGACGGCGGCTTCATGATGAACTCGCAGGAGATGGAGACCGCGGTCCGCCTCAAGCTCAATCTGGTGATCCTGATCCTGGAGGACTCCGCCTACGGCATGATCCGCTGGAAGCAGGCGGTCGATCATTTCCCGGATTTCGGCCTGACCTTCGGCAATCCGGATTTCGTCAAATACGCCGAAAGCTACGGCGCCAAGGGTTCGCGGATCACGAGCACGGATGCGATCGTCCCGACCCTGGAACGGGCGTTTTCCGGCGGCGGCGTGCATCTTGTCGTGGCGCCGATCGACTATACCGAGAACAAGCGGGTGCTGGTCGACGAATTGCGCGAGAAGGTGCAGCAGATCGATGTCGAATAGCGGATTGTCGCTGACGGCACGGAACGAAATGCCCTCGGCTTGATTGAACGTCAGCCGCCATGGTAGCACGCCAAGATATCACGCAATGGCATCACCATTGCGCAGATGGTCGGCGATACCAGATCTGAGAGGTCACGTGACTGCACCAAATCCCGCCGCCGGCAAACCCATCGATCCCGCCTCGCTAGCCAATGTGCCGCGGCTGGTCACGGCCTATTTTGCCGGCAAGCCCGATGCCACCGATCCTACCCAGCGGGTTGCGTTCGGCACCTCGGGCCATCGCGGCTCGTCGCTGAAGAATTCCTTCAACGAGGACCATATCCTCGCCACCACGCAGGCGATCTGCGATTACCGGCGCGAGAAGGGCCTCACCGGGCCGCTGTTCATCGGCATCGACACCCATGCGCTGGCCGAGCCGGCGCTGGCCAGCGCGGTCGAAGTGTTCGCGGCGAACGGCGTCGAGATCATGATCGATGCGCAGGGCGGCTACACCCCGACGCCGGTGATCTCGCACGCGATCCTGAGCTACAACAAGGGCCGCAGCACGGGCCTTGCCGACGGCGTCGTCATCACGCCGTCACACAACCCGCCGGAGGACGGCGGCTACAAATACAATCCGCCGCATGGCGGTCCGGCCGACACTGACGTCACCGCTGTGGTCGAGAAGAACGCCAATCGCTATATCGAGGCCGGCCTCAAGGGCGTCGCGCGGCTGCCCTATGATCGCGCGCGCAAGGCAGCGACCACGCATCTGCACGACTACATCACGCCCTATGTCGCCGATCTCGGCAACACCGTCGATCTCGCGCTGATCAAGTCTGCCGGCGTCAAGATCGGCATCGACCCGCTCGGCGGCGCGGCGGTGCACTACTGGCAGCCGATCATCGCGCGCTACGGCATCAATGCCACCGTCGTCAATGATGCCGTCGATCCGACCTTCCGCTTCATGACCGCGGACTGGGACGGCAAGATCCGGATGGACTGCTCGTCGCCTTATGCGATGGCGAGCCTGATCGGGATGCGCGACCGGTTCGACGTCGCCTTCGCCAACGACACCGATGCCGACCGCCACGGCATCGTGACCCGTTCGAACGGGCTGATGAACCCGAACCACTTCCTCGCCACCGCGATCGCCTATCTCTTCGCGCACCGCCCGCAATGGAGCAAGGACGCCGCGATCGGCAAGACCATCGTGTCGAGCTCGATCATCGATCGCGTGGCGAAGAAGCTGAACCGCAAGCTGGTCGAGACGCCGGTCGGCTTCAAATGGTTCGTCGACGGGCTCGGCAGCGGCGGCTTCGGCTTTGCCGGTGAGGAGAGCGCAGGCGCCTCGTTCCTGAAGCGCGACGGCTCGGTGTGGACCACCGACAAGGACGGCATCATCCTCGGCCTCTTGGCAGCCGAGATCATCGCCAAGACCGGCCGCGATCCGAGCGAATTGTTTGGCGAGCTGACCGCCGAACTCGGCGTTCCCTATTACGAGCGCATCGATGTCGCGGCGACGCCGAAGCAGAAGAACGCGCTGAAGGCGCTCGGGCCCGAGCAGCTCAGCATGACGCAGCTCGCCGGCGATGCTGTGCGCGCGGTCAGGACCAGGGCGCCGGGCAACGACCAGCCGTTCGGCGGCATCAAGGTCGAGAGCGAGGCGGGCTGGTTCGCCGCGCGTCCCTCCGGCACCGAGGATGTCTACAAGATCTACGCCGAAAGCTTCCGCGGGCCGGATCATCTGAAGCAGATCCAGCGCGATGCGCAGGCCGCGATCGCCAAGGTGTTCTGAAAGGCGCGGGCCGGGCGGAATTCATGCGAATATTGTTGACCGGCTCCTCCGGCTGGCTCGGCCGTTTCCTCGCGCCGCGGCTTCGACAGGCCGGCCATGACGTGGTCGGCCTCGACGTCGTCCCGGGCGAGGCGACCGATGTTACAGGTTCGGCAGCCGAACGATCGGTGGTCGATCGCGTGTTCGCCGATCGCGGCATCGAGGCCGTGATCCATGGCGGCGCGCTGCACAAGCCCGATATCGCGCGGTTCGCGCCGCAGGCCTTTGTCGACGTCAACGTCACAGGCACGCTCAATTTGCTGCAGGCAGCAGTGGCTGCCGGCCACGACCGTTTCGTCTTCACCTCCACGACCTCGCTAATGATCTCGCAGGCGATCCGCGACGAGGAAGGCCATGCTGCGGTGTGGCTCGACGAGACGACAGGACCGCTCGAGCCGCGCAACATTTACGGAGTGACAAAACTCGCCGCCGAAGGGCTGTGCCGTCTGTATAGCCGCGAGCACGGGCTGAACTGCGCGGTGCTGCGCACCAGCCGCTTCTTCCCCGAGGATGACGACACCATCCGCGACATCCATGGCGAGAACCTGAAGGCGACAGAGCTGCTGTACCGCCGCCTCACCGTCGAGGACGCCGCCGATGCCCATGTCGTGGCGCTGGACAAGATCCGCGGCTTCGAGGTCTTTGTGATCAGCGCGCCGACGCCGTTTGCGCGCAGCGATGTCGCCGACCTGAAGACGGATGCGGCCGGGGTGATCGGGCGCACCTTCCCCGATGCGCCGGCGCTGTTCGCGCGGCGCGGCTGGCACCTGCCGAAATCGATCGGCCGGATCTACGACGCGAGCAAGGCCGAGCGCCTGCTCGGTTTCCGCGCTGGCACGGATTTCGCAGCGGTGCTCGGCGCCTTGCGCAGCGGTGCGCCGCTTCCCTTTGCGCACGATCCCGACTATGTCTCGCCGTCAACGAGGCTCGCAAATGGCTGATTTCCACGGCGTCTTTCCGTACCTGGTGTCCCCGGTCGACCCCGCCGGCCATGTCCGCACCGAGGTGCTGGGCCGGCTCTGCGACGATCTGATCAAGGCCGGCGTCCACGGCTTGACGCCGCTCGGCTCGACCGGCGAGTTCGCCTATCTCAACAATGCGCAGCGCATGCAGGTGGTGGCGACCACGATCGAGGCCGCGCAGGGCCGCGTGCCTGTGATCGCCGGCGTTGCCTCGACCTCGACGGCGGATGCGGTGGCGCAGGCCAAGGCCTACCAGAAGCGCGGCGCGACCGGCATCCTCGCGATCCTGGAGGCCTATTTCCCGGTCGCTGATGCACAGGTCGAATCCTATTTCCGCGCCATCGCCGATGCCGTCGACATTCCGGTCGTGATCTACACCAATCCGAATTTCCAGCGTTCCGACCTCACGCTCGACGTCATCGCGCGGCTCGCCGGGCATCCGCGCATCGGCTACATCAAGGACGCCTCGACCAACACCGGGCGGCTGCTGTCGATCATGAACCGCTGCGGCGACAGCCTCAAAGTGTTCTCGGCCTCGGCCCATATTCCGGCCGCGGTGATGTTGATCGGCGGCCACGGCTGGATGGCGGGCCCGGCCTGCATCATCCCGCGGCAGAGCGTCGAGCTCTACAATCTGTGCCGTCGCACCCGCTGGGACGAGGCGATGACCTTGCAGCGCAAGCTGTGGCGCATCAACGAGGCGTTTGCCCGCTTCAACCTCGCCGCCTGCATCAAGGCCGGGCTCGCGAGCCAGGGCTACGACGTCGGCGATCCCGTGCCGCCGCAGGCGCCGCTCACGGCCGAGCAGCGCAAGGTGGTCGAGGCGGCGTTGCGCGATCTGGCCTGAAGCCGTCGGGGGCTGCGCGGCAAAATGCCGGGCAATCCGCCTTGGCTATTCCGGAAACCTCCGCTTGGTCAGCGCGTTTGTTGCGTGGAGCACACCAATGAATCGGCGTACCGTCCTTGTCCTGGCCGTGATTGCGGCCGTTCTGCTGATATTCGCGGCCGGCAGCATCCGACAGGCGCCGTGGAGTGGCCCGGTTGCCCGCGCGGTCGCCGAACGCGGCGCGCTGTCGGATGCCGAAAAGGCCAATGTCGAGATCTTCGAGAAGGTCTCGCCGTCGGTCGTGCAGGTGGTGACGCAAAACGCTGCCAATCCGCTGAGCGAGGAGCAGGAGGGCGGTGCGGCGTCGGGCACCGGCATTGTCTGGGACAATGACGGCCACGTCGTCACCAACAACCATGTGGTGCAGAACGCAAGCCAGGTCGCGATCCGCTTTGCCTCCGGCGAGGCGGTACGCGCCGAAATCGTCGGCACGGCGCCGAATTACGATCTGGCCGTGCTGCGCATCCGCAGTGCGCGCAAGCTGCCGCCGTCGTTGGCGCTCGGCAGCTCGTCCGATCTGAAGGTCGGCCAGTTTGCCTATGCAATCGGCAACCCGTTCGGGCTCGATCAATCGATGTCGAGCGGCATCATCAGCGCGCTCAAGCGCCGGCTGCCGACCTCGAGCGGCCGCGAGATCTCCAACGTGATCCAGACCGACACCGCGATCAATCCGGGCAATTCGGGCGGCCCGTTGCTCGATTCCGCCGGCCGGCTGATCGGCGTGACCACGGCGATCCTGTCGCCGTCGGGCTCGAATGCCGGCATCGGCTTCGCGATCCCGGTCGACATCGTCAATCGCGTGGTGCCCGAGCTGATCCGCAACGGCCGCGTGCCGACGCCGGGAATCGGCATCGTGACCGCGAATGAGGCGGTCGCCACCCGTATCGGTGCCGAAGGATTGATCGTGGTGCGCACGACACCGGGGTCGCCGGCCGAGCGCGCCGGGATACGCGGCGTCGACATGTCGACCGGTGAGCTCGGCGACGTGATCACCGCGGTCGACGGCAAGCCGGTGCATCGGCTCTCCGATCTGGCCGACCAGCTCGAGCAGATCGGGGTCGGCAAGAAGGTGCGGCTCAGCGTGAACCGCGACGGCTCGGCGCGCGATGTCGAGGTCGCCATCGTCGATATCGGCCGGGCGCAATAATGTCGTCACTGGCCTGACGCGTGCCACCGGATTGTGCTTTCGCGCGCCGCGCGACGAGGCGCCTGTCCTCCGGCCGGCGCGTGGTTGTCAGGCCGCCAAAATCCGCTAAAACCCCCGCCAAATTCTCTGGAAATTCTTGGAAGCTCGAAGGACCCTCTGATGAACATTCTTCCCGGCAATATGCGTTTTGGTGCGGGCCAGCCAGTCAAGCGTCTGGAGGACCAGCGGCTGGTCACCGGGAAGGGGCATTTCATCGACGACAAGCCGCAGGACGGCGCGCTGTGGCTGCACGTGCTGCGCTCGCCGCACGCCCACGCCAACATCAAGTCGATCGACGCCAAGACGGCGCTGGAGATGCCCGGCGTCAAGGCCGTCTATACCGGCGCCGACCTCGTCAAGGACGATATCGGCACGCTGCCGACGCTTGCGATCTTCAAGCGGCCCGACGGCTCGCCGATGACCGTGCCGCCGCGGCGCCTGCTGGCGCATGAGGTGGTGCGTTACGCGGGCGAGGGCGTCGCGGCCGTGGTCGCGACCTCGCGCGTGCTGGCGCAGACCGCGGCCGAAGCGATCGAGATCGATTACGAGGTGCTGCCCTCGGTGGTCGATCCGGTCGAGGCGATCAAGCCGGGCGCGCCGGCGGTCTGGCCGGAGGCGCCCGACAACATCGTGGCCGCGATGAGCTATGGCGATGCCGCCAAGGTCGAGGAAGCCTTCGCCAATGCCGCCCACAAGGTGTCGCTCGATCTGGTCAGCCAGCGCCTGGTGCCGTCGGCGATGGAGCCGCGCTCGACCATTGCCGAGATCGAGAAGAAGACCGGGCGGCTGATCCTCCACGTGCAATCGCAGACCCCCGGCTCGACCCGCGACCTGCTGGCGGAATCGATCCTGAAGCGTCCGAAGGACAGCGTGCGCGTGCTGGTCGGCGACATCGGCGGCGGCTTCGGCCAGAAAACCAGCCTGTATCCGGAAGACGGCATCGTCGCCTATGCCGCGACCAAGCTGAATGAGAAGATCCGCTGGCGCGGCGACCGTACCGACGAGTTCGTCGGCGGTACCCATGGCCGCGACCTCACCTCGACCGGCGAGTTCGCGCTCGACGCCAAGGGCCGCGTGCTGGCCTATCGGGTGCGCTCGATCGGCGGCACCGGCGCCTATTCGTCGGGCACCGCCAACATCATCCCGCTGGTGCTCGGCCCGTTCGTGCAGACCGGCGTCTACGACCTCCCGCTGGTGCATTTCGAGGTGAAGTCGGTGATGACCCACACCGCGCCGGTCGGCGCTTATCGTGGCGCCGGCAGGCCCGAGGCGGTGTTCATCGTCGAGCGGCTGTTCGACGCCGCCGCGCGCCAGATCGGCATGGACCCGCGCACCATCCGCAAGGTCAACTACATCAAGCCGGCGCAGCTGCCCTACACCAATGCGGTCGGCCAGGTGTACGATTCCGGTGCCTTCGCGCATATGCTGGAGCGCGCGTCCGATTTGGCCGACTGGAACGGCTTTGCCGCGCGCAAGAAGGCGGCGAAGAAGAAGGGCCTGCTCTACGGCCGCGGCCTGACCAGCTACATCGAGTGGACCGGCGGCCGCGCCCACACCGAGAAGGTCTCGCTGCACGCGACCGCCGAGGGCCGCGTGATCCTCTGGTCCGGTACGATGGCGATGGGGCAGGGCCTCGCGACCACTTACACCCAGATGGTTGCCGATACGCTCGGCATCTCCATGGACAAGATCGACGTCGTCCAGGGCGACACCGACCTCGCCACCGGCTTCGGCAGCGTCGGCTCGCGCTCGCTGTTCGTCGGCGGCACCGCGGTTGCGGTCTCGACCAACGACATGATCAACAAGGCGCGCGACAAGGCCTCCAATTTGCTGGAAGCCTCCGTCGAGGACATCGAGTATCGCGACGGCTTCCTCACGGTGGTCGGCACCGACAGGCGCATCAGCCTGTTCGAGATCGCGGCCAAGGAGAACGGCGCAAAGCTCTCGGTCGAGAGCGAGGGCAATGTCGACGGGCCGAGCTGGCCGAACGGCACGCATATCTGCGAGGTCGAGATCGATCCCGAGACCGGCGTCACGCGGGTGGTGCGCTACACCACGGTCGACGACGTCGGCGTCGCGGTCAATCCGATGCTGGTGACGGGGCAGGTGCATGGCGGCGTTGTCCAGGGCATCGGCCAGGCGTTGTATGAAGGCGTGGCCTATAGCGAAGAAGGCCAGCTGCTGACCGCGAGCTATCAGGATTATTGCATCCCGCGCGCGGACGACATTCCGCCGATCACGGTGACGCTCGATGGCTCCGCGCCGTGCAAGACCAATCCGCTGGGCGCCAAGGGCTGCGGCGAGTCCGGTGCGATCGGCGGCCCGCCCTGCATCACCAACGGCGTGATGGATGCGCTGAGCGAGGTCGGGATCACGCAGCTCAATACGCCGCTGACGCCGGCCAAGATATGGCAGGCGATCCGCGACGCCAAGGTGGGGGCGGCGTAGTGTCATTCCGGGGCGCGCGCCAGCGCGAACCCGGAATCTCGCCACAACATCGAGGTTCCGGGTTCATCGCTCTGCGATGCCCCGGAACGACGGTGCCCTACAGCCCCAGCACCATCTTCGCGATGATGTCGCGCTGGATCTCGGACGATCCGCCGAAGATCGTATAGGCACGGCCGTTGAGATATTCCGGCACCACCGGCAGCAGTTCTTCGGGGATCGCCGGCTCGTGGTTGAGCCGGTAGAACGGTCGCGCCGGCTCGACCGCAAGCCCGTCCTGGCCGATCACGTCGACGCCGAGCCGCGTCACCGCCTGACGGATCTCGCTGACGCGGAGCTTGATCAGAGACGACACCGCGCCCGGATTCTGCCCGGTCTGCAGCGCCGACAGCACCCTGAGCTCGGTCATCTCGAGCGCATCGATATCGACCTCGGCCTCCGACATCCGGATCGCGATATCGGGATCCTCGATGGCGCGGCCGGTGACGTCGGAGCCCGCGAGATCGGAGATTGTTTTCAGCGCCTCGCGTAGCTTGGCCGACGCGATGCCGGAGCCGCGCTCGAATTCCAGCAGATATTTGCCATAGGTCCAGCCCTTGCCTTCCTCGCCGACGCGGTTGGCGACGGGCACGCGGACGTCGTCGAAGAACACCTGGTTGACCTCGTGGTCGCCGCCGATGGTCAGGATCGGGCGCGTGGTGATGCCCGGCGTCTTCATGTCGATCAGGATGAAGCTGATGCCGTCCTGCTGCCGTTCGCCGTCATTGGTGCGTACCAATGCGAACATGCGGTTGGCGTGATGCGCATGCGTGGTCCAGATCTTGGTGCCGTTGATGATGTAGTCGTCGCCGTCGCGCACCGCGCGGGTCTTCAGCGAGGCGAGGTCGGAGCCCGAGCCCGGCTCGGAATAGCCCTGGCACCAGTAATCCTCCCCGGAGAGGATTCGCGGGAGGTAGAAGTTCTGCTGCTCGGGCGAGCCGAACCCGATGATGACGGGGCCGACCATCTTCACCCCCATCACGTTGACATTGGGCACGCCGGCGCGTGCGCACTCGGCCTCGAAGATCCAGCGCTGCGCCGGCGTCCAGTCTGGTCCGCCATGCTCCACCGGCCAGCCCGGCGCACCCCAGCCCTTTTTGTGCAACGCGCGCTGCCAGGCCATGCCGATATCGGGGTCGGAGAACACCGACGGCGTCAGCGCGGTGGCGCGCTTCATCTCCGGCGTGAGGCTTCCGGCAATGAAATCGCGGACTTCCTGCTCGAAGGCGCGTTCCTCGGCGCTGAAGGTGAGATCCATGGTGCGCTCTCCGTTAGGCGTGGGCGCGGCCGCTCAGCGCGGCGTGGCGGCGATAGTGATGGGCGCTGTTGCCGAACAGCGTGTCGAAGGCGAGCAGCCGCTTGAAATAGGCGCCGATGTCGAGCTCTTCGGTGACGCCCATCGCGCCGTGCAGCTGCACCGCCTGCTCGGCGACGAAGCGCGCGCATTTGCCGATCTTCGCCTTGGCGCCGGACGCCGCACGGCCGCGGGCCCCGGGCTCGGCATTGGCCATCAGCGCGGCGCGCAACGCCATCGAGCGCGCCTCGTCGACCTGCATCGCCACGTCCGCGAGGCGATGGCGGATCACCTGGTTGGCCGATAGCGGCCGGCCGAACTGCTTGCGGATCTTGGTGTATTCGAGCGTGGTGTCGAGCAGCGTCTGCATGATGCCGACCGCCTCCGCGCCGAGCGCGGCCATCGCGCGGTCGACCACGGTTTCGATCGCGGGCAGCGCATCGGTGCCGTCGCCGAGCAGCGCATCGGCGGGCAACTGCACGTCCTTGAGATCGAGATTGCAGCCGCGCCCGCCGCCGAGCCGCGCGTAATCGCGCAAGGTGAGTCCGGGCGTTCCCGCCGGCACCAGGAACAGGCCCTGCTTGCCGGATGCACCATTGGCGTTGGCGATACGGGCCGAGACGATGATCTGGTCGGCCGCCGCGCCGTCGAGCACGGCGATCTTGCTGCCGTTCAACCGCCAGCCATCGGCGGTCTTGCCGGCCGTGGTGTCGACATAACCGAGGTCGAAGCGCGCGGCGCGCTCGGAATGCGCGAAGGCGAGCGTGAGCGCGCCCTCGGCGATTTTGGGCAGGGTCGCTTGCTTCTGCGCCTCGGTGCCGCATTCGGCGACCAGCGCGGCGCCGATCACGACCGTGGAGAGGAACGGCTCGGACACCAGCCCGCGGCCGAACGCTTCCATCAACAGTCCGATCTCGATCGCGCCGCCGCCGAGCCCGCCATGGGCTTCGCTGATCGGGAGCGCCAGCCAGCCGAGCTCGGCGAACTGTTTCCAGATTGCGGGCGAATAGCCCAGCGGATCGTTCGCCGCTTTCTTGCGATGTTCGGGGTCAAAGGTTTCCGCCACGAAGCGGTCGGCACTTTCGCGCAGCAGGCGCTGCTCGTCGCTGAGGGTGAGGTCCATCTGGCTGACTACACGTTGGCGGTTTTCTTGACGGAGGGATGCAGACCCGCGGGGTCCACCACCATGCCGAATTCCTGCAGGTTATGGGCATGGCAGAGCTGATGCAGCGCGAAGGCCTGATCGATCGCGGCCGGCTGCCCCATGATGTCGATCGAGCGGTTCACCGCTTCCTTGGCAAGCTTCAGCGCAAAGGCGGGTTTTGCCGCGATCCGCCGCGCCAGCGCCAGCGTGAAGGACGAGAGATCGCCGCGCGGCACCACGTGATTGACCATGCCGAGGCGATGCGCCTCGTCGGCGCTCCAGACGTCGGCGGTGAACAGCATCTCCTTGGCCTTGCGCGCGCCGAGCTCCCAGGGGTGCACGAACCATTCGACGCCGCAGACGCCCATCGTCACCACGGGGTCGCAGAACTCGGCATCGTTGCTGGCAACGATCAGGTCGCAGGCCCAGGCCAGCATCAACCCGCCGGCAATGCACTTGCCGTGCACCTCGGCGATCGTCGGTTTTGCCAGATTGCGCCAGCGCCTTGTGATCTGCAGGTAGATCTCCTGCTCGCGCGCGAAACGGCCATGGGCGTTCGGCTCGGCGAAGCCGCCCCAATTTCCGACTGGCGGGAAATCGACACCCGCCTGGTTCTTGGCCCCTGGCCTGAGATCGTGACCGGCCGAGAAGTGCGGGCCGTTGCCGGCGAGGATGATGACCTTGACCGCGTCGTCCTGCACCGCCCGGTCGAAGGCAGCGTTGAGGTCGTAGGTCATTTGCAGGTTCTGGGCGTTGCGGGCCTCGGGGCGGTTCATCACGATCCGCGCAATCGCGGGCTCGGGCCGTTCGACGACAATCGTCTCGAATTGTTCAGACGCCAATGGATCCTCCCGCGATCGATTTTTTTGCCATGATGAACGGCGCGGGCAGGGATAGGCAAGCGTCATCATCCGCAAAAGAAGCCGCGAAATCCGCCGCACGGGATTATCCGGCGAAAATCTGTTAAGCTGATGCAGAATCCACCGGGGAGGACCATCTTCATGCGCAAGCTTTGGACCGTGCTCGCAGCGCTGGCGACATTGAGCCTGACCAACTGCGGCTACAACGCGATCCAGACCAACGACGAGCAGGTCAAGTCGAGCTGGTCGGAGGTGGTGAAACCAGTACCAGCGGCGCGCCGATCTCGTGCCCAACCTGGTCAACTCGGTGAAGGGCTTTGCGCAGCAGGAGAAGGACGTGCTGCTCGGCGTCACCAACGCGCGCGCCAAGGTCGGCAGCATCCAGGCAACGCCCGAGGTGCTCAACGATCCGGCAGCGTTCCAGAAGTTCACGCAGGCGCAGGGCGAATTGACCAGCGCGCTGTCGCGGCTGCTGGTCGTCACCGAAAACTATCCGCAGCTGAAATCGGATGCGCTGTTCCGCGACCTGATGGCGCAGCTTGAGGGTACCGAGAACCGCATCACGGTGGCGCGCAATCGCTACATCAAGACGGTGCAGGACTATAACGTCGGCATCCGCACCTTCCCGAACAATCTGACCGCGATGGCGTTCGGCTACAAGGAGAAGCCCAACTTCACGGTCGACAATGAAAAGGAAATATCGACCGCGCCGAAGGTCGATTTCAATAATCCGTCACCGGCGCCGTCGAAATAACGCCGGAGTGCGCGCATCGCGATGACCGCCGCACGCGTTATCCTGCTCGCCTTCCTGCTGGGCTTCGTGTGCCCGGCATGGGCCGAGGTCGCGGTGCCTCCGCTCACCGGCCGCGTCGTCGACCAGACCGGGACGCTGTCCGCCGGCGATATCGCATCGCTGACCGACCGGCTGAAGGACCTGGAGGCCCGCAAGGGCAGCCAGATCGCGGTCCTGATCGTGCCGACCACCGGCGAAGAAACCATCGAGCAGTTCTCGATCCGCGTGGCCGAGGCCTGGAAGATCGGGCGCAAGAAAGTCGATGATGGTGCGCTTCTTGTCGTCGCCAAGAACGACCGGCATTTGCGCATCGAGGTCGGCTACGGCCTCGAAGGCGTGCTGAGCGATGCCGTCACCCACCGCATCATCGACGAAGACATCACGCCGAAATTCAAGGCCGGCGATTTCGCCGGCGGCATTTCGGCCGGCGTCGACCGGATGATCCGCCTGATCAATGGCGAGCAGTTGCCGGCGCCGGAGCCCGAGCATTGGCAGGCGCCGAACCTGGTCGATTTCGCCAATCCGGTCGTGATCTTTGGCGTCATCATTGTGGCAGGTTTCCTGCGCGCCCTGCTGGGGCGGTTGTTGGGCTCGGTCGCGACCGGCGGCATCGTCGGCGTCTTCACCTGGATGATGGCCGGCTCGCTCGCCACGGCGCTGGTGGTCGGCCTGTTCGCCGCCGTTGCGGCGCTGATCTTCGGCGGATTGAACTTTGGCGGTCCGGCGGCAGGCTCGGGACCGTACCGGCGCGGCGGCGGTTATTCCGGCGGCTGGTCCGGTGGCGGGGGCTGGAGCAGCGGCTCGAGCTCGAGCGACAGCGGCGGCTTCAGCGGCGGAGGCGGCAGCTTCGGCGGCGGCGGCGCCTCGGGGAGCTGGTAGGCATGGGCATCAAGCGCATCGGCAAGCATCTGCTCGAACACCGCTGGCGGGTGCGGCGTGATTTTCCGCCGTGCGTGCTCGACGCCATCGAGCGGGCGATCAAGGCCGGCGAGGCCACTCATTCCGGCCAGATCCGTTTCGTCGTCGAGGGCGCGCTCGACGGCGTGCCGCTGTTCCGCAACCAGCCTGCACGGGAGCGCGCGCTCGACGTGTTCTCGCATTTGCGGATCTGGGACACCGATCACAACAATGGCGTCCTGATCTATCTGTTGCTCGCCGACCGCGATGTCGAGATCGTCGCCGACCGCGGCGTCGACGCGAAGGTCGGCCATGCCGGCTGGGAGGCGATCTGCCGCACGATGGAAACGGATTTCCGGGCAGGCCGCTTCGAGCAGGGCGTGATCAAGGGGATTGAGGCGGTGTCGCGCGAGCTGGCGAAATATTTTCCGCCTCCGGCCGGCCCGAATGAGCTGCCGGATAAGCCGGTGGTGATTTGAGCGCGTCATTCCGGGGCGATGCGAGAGCATCGAACCCCGAATCTCGCGCTACAACATCAGGATTCCCGCAACGACGAGTGGCGCGCTTACGCCTTCACCGATGGCCGCGCGCCGACGCGGTTGAACCAGGCGACGATGTTGGCGTTCGACTGGTCGAGCGGCTGGCCGACCTGGTTGCCGAAATCGAGCCAGCAATAGAGCAGCATGTCGGCGAGCGTGAAGCGCTTGCCGCAGATGTAGTCGCGGCCGTCGCCCATCTGGTCATCAAGCCACTTGATGCGGTTGGCGGCGATCATCTTCAGGCCGGGCGAGGCTTCGGGCGCAACGGGAATGCGCTTCTCGAAGAATTTCAGCGCTTCGCCGAAGCGGTAGCCGTTGGCGAGCGGCTCGGCGATGTTGAGATCGACGCGGCGCGTCCACATCCGGCATTCCGCGCGCTCTTCCGGCGTGGTGCCGATCATCGCGGGCGAGGGGTGCTTCTCCTCGAGATATTCGCAGATCGCGGTGATCTCGGAGAGGTAGTTGCCGCAGTCCAGCTCGAGCGCCGGCATTTGGCCGTGCGGATTGCGCTTCAGGTGTTCCGTCTCGCGGTTCTCGCCCTTGCGCAGGTCGACGGTCTGTTTGGGTATCTCGATGCCCTTCTCCGCCATGAACATGCGCACGATGCGCGGATTGGGTCCGATCGAGTCGTAAAGCTTCATGGTCCTCGCTCCCTGTTTCTTCAGCGTTGTTGTTGCCGCTGTTGAACAGGCCGCGCGCGGATTTGTCAAATGTGAAGGTGCTCGGTCGCCCGAACGTCATTGCGACCCGTTGGCTCGCAACGACGGGGAAGGACTGAGCTCAATCGTCAAGCTTGTTGAGGTCGCGCACCGACTGCATGATCGGCTCGAAATTCGAGCGCGCATCGAGCGCGTCGAACAGTTGCGCGGTGTCCTCGAGCAGGCCGTGCGAGCGCTGCAGCGCGATCCGCACATCGTCCTGCGGTGTATCGGACAGCCGGCCATGACCCGACAGCAGGATCTTCGAGTTGAGGCCCTTCAGCCGCTCCAGCGACTGGATGTAGTCGGCGATCGAGCCGGAGCCGAACACGCCGCCCATCACGCCGCCAGGCATCAGCGTGTCCGCGGCGAACAGCAGGCCCTTGTCCTGGTCGAACAGCGTGATGCAGGCCGAGGTGTGGCCGGGCGTGTACATCACGTTGAGGCGGAAATTGCCGAGGTCGATCAGGTTGCCTTCCTCGAGCCAGATGTCGATATCGATCGGCACGTTCGGCTCGTTGAACATCTTGCGCAGCATCGAGAAATCGTCGCGCAGCATGATCTTGTTGGCGGCGAGCCGGTGCGCGGCGATATAGGCGCTGCCGTGGAAATGATAGGCCGCGCCGATGTGGTCGAGATGCTCATGGCTCAGCACCACCATGTCGATCATCTCGGGCGTCATCCCGAGATGGTTGAGACAGGCGACGAGCGATGGATAATTGCTCGACAGTCCGACGTCGATCATGATCGTCCGCTTGCTGCCGCGCACCAGATAGGCGTTCGCCGCACGGTTCTTGAAGCGGATCTGATAGACGTCGTCGGCGGCCTGGATCAGCGTTGCGACCTCGGCGTCGAACAGCGTCTTGAACGGACTTGGCTTGCGGTCGCTCATGGGGTTGCCGCCGTCCGGTAAGTGACCGCGTTGGATGCGCGCAGGCGCTTCGAGAGCGCATCCATCACCATCAGCGCAAACGCCGGTTGCTGGCTGACCAGATAGACGAAGCGGGCGTGGTTGATCCGCATCACCCGCGTTGCGGGCGCGGAGGCGATTGCGGTCGCCGAGCGCGCCGAGCCGTCGATCACGGCCATCTCGCCGAAGAATTCGCCCTTGCCGAGGCTGACGATAACAGTCTTGTTTCCGCGATCGATCTTGGCGATGTCGACCTTGCCGTCGAGCACGACAAACAGCTCGCGGCCGGTCGAGCCTTCCTCAAAGATGACGTCATCGACACCAAATTCCTTGATGCATTTCTCGATCGTCATGGCGCTCTCCTGCCTTCTGGCTGGAAGATGGCGGTATGTTAATCGGGAAAGCGCCGCGCGCAAACGGAAGTGGCGCAGATTGCCGCAGGGCAGCATCGCCCAAATCCGGCCCGGAAAACTCCCTAAAATTTAGGTAATGGCGGAGCGGGGTAACCATTTCGCAAGCAATAAAAGTTACCGAATTGTCAACCTAGTCTGGAGACTTTGAACGTGAGTGAGCAGCAGAGCGAGCCGGTCAGCGGTCAAACCGGCGCCGAAATGGCGGCGAAAAGCGAGCCCGTGACGGCCGCGGCCGGTGTCGAAGCTCCCCGGCTTGCGCCCGAGCAGGAAGAGACGTCGCCGAAGGCGGACGCGCCCCGGATGGACGCGTCCAAGATTGAACCCTCGAAGGTTGAACCGCCCAAGATCGAGCCCAAGCTCGAGTCCATGATCGAGCCGAAGGTCGAGGCCAAGGTCGAGCCGACCAATATGGACGTGCCCAAGGTCGAGACCGGCAAGCGGGAAGAGCCGCATTTTCCGGGCAAGCTGATGATCATGGCGCCGGGTGACCGCACCTGGGACCATGAGGCGACCGCATCCAGGCCGGGTGCCGAGCAGGCGGCCAAGGCGGCAGGCAAGCCGGCCGGCACGCGCCGGATCGGGGCAATGGCCGCGGTGATCGCGCTGGCGACCGTGGCCGGCGCCATCGGCGGTGCGCTCGCGACCGCGGGGCTCGGCCATCTTGCCACCCCCGCCGTCGCCTCCGCGACGGATACGGCTGCCAGGGACGCGGCGGCGAAGGAAGCGGCCGATGCCGCGCTCGCCCGGATCGAGTCCGAAATCGCCGCGCTGAAGGCCAGCGTCGAGCAGACCGCCAAGGCCGGCCAGGCCCAGTTCAGCAAGGCCAGCGACCGGATCGAGAAGGTCGAGAAGGCCCAGGCCGAGCCGATGGCCAAGCTCAACAAGCTCAGCGAGGCGGTCGACAAGCTTCGCGCCACGCCGCAGACGACCGTCGCCGCGGCGACGCCCGCCCGCGAGGTCACGGGCTCGGTCACCCCGGCGACTGCCGCGGCGGCGCCCGCCGCGCCCAGGCCCGAGGTCGGCCGCCTGCCGGTGGTCGACGGCTGGGCGCTGCGCGACGTCGGCAATGGCGGCGCGCTGATCGAGGGCCGCGGCGGCATCTACGAGGTTTACGCCGGCGACCCCGTCCCGGGCCTCGGCCGTGTCGACGCCATCCGCAAGCAGGATGGGCGTTGGGTGGTCATCACCAGCAAGGGCCTGATCGTTTCGCGCTAGAGCATTCTCGATTCTGATTGAATCAGAACCGAAGATCTAGCTCGTCGCTTGGACGCGTTTTCTTCACGCGAACCGGGGTCCACTTCGCTCGAAAACGCTATGATCTCCGCAACACGACAACACCAAGGCGCTTCACCACGATGTGAAGCGCCTTTTTTCTTGAATAGGGTTTGCCGCGCGGTGTTAGTGAGGGCATGAGCCGCGCGCTGAAATGCCTCCTGCTGATGTCCGTTCTGCTCTGCGGCGCCGTGCCCGCGCGTGCCGCCGAGGATCGCGCGCTCGAGCGCGGCGCGGCGGTGATCGATCCCGCCATCCTGCGCGCGCTCGATCACGGCCGCTTCAACCTCGGCCGGATGCTCGCACCCGAGCGTTCCGCCGACACACCGCCGTCCAACCGCGATCTGTTCGCTTTGCCTGCGATGGTGCCGGTGCGCGAGGCGCTGGATCGCGAATTCGATCGCTACGTCGCAAAGCATAAGTCAAGCCTGCCGAATGAGAGCATCGGTGTCGGCGACGGCTTCGCGTTTCAGCTGTTCGACCGCGCGCTGCTTGAATCCGCCGACGTCCGCTTCGTGCTGTCAGGCATCGTCAACCGCATGGACCGTGCCTATGTGGCGCCGAAAGACTGCGGCGAGATCCGGCTGATCTACCGATTGACCCGCACCGATGTGCCGCCGATCGGCGAGAACGCGGTGTCGCAGCGGCTGCCGATGACGCTGAACCTTGTGCTGAAGGCGAAGGGCGACGGCAACGACGCATCGCTCGGCTGCCGCGACATCGCGCGGCGCTGGCTCGCGACCGGCAGCGCGCCGCCGGCGATGGAGAAACTGTCCGGCAAGGATGGTCCGCTCGACCTGATCGATGCGCGCAATATCGATCGCATCGAGACCAATCTGCAGATCGCGCACGCGCCGAAATCCGCGGTGCGCGATTTCCGCACCGACTATCTGCTCAAAGTGTTCGACTATGACGGCGCGGCAAAGCGCTTTGCCGAAGCGCCGCTGGAGAACCAGATCGATCGCGACCGCATCTTGGCCGACGAGGCGCTGAGGCGCGACTTCAAGGCGTGGCTGCTCGATCCCAAACATTTTGCCGAGCTCGATCGCGGCACCTTGCTGATCCCCGATCGCTTCCTCGCGACCGCAGCGGTCGCGCCGACGCCGACCGGTTTCGATGTCAGCGAGTTGGAGCCCGAGTTCGGCATGGTGCAGGGCGAGGGCACGGCCGGCAATGCGGTGTTCTCGGACGGTGACGTCGTCGGCGCCCTGCAGAAGGCTGCGGCCGACGGAACGAAGCTGCAAAACGTCCAGTCGCTGGCCGGCTTCGAGCGGCGCCTCAACGATGTCACCTGCGCCGGCTGCCACCAGACCCGTGGCATCGGCGGCTTCCATTTCCCCGGCGTCGACTGGATGGCGGCAAAGCCGTCGAACTCCACCGTGGTGCCGGCCTCGCCGCATTTCTTCGGCGACCAGCCTCGCCGCCGCGATATCCTTGCAAGCTTCCGCGACGGCAAGGCGCCGGACTTCTCGCGCGGCTTCTCCAACCGGCCGCAGCCGCGCGGCAGCACCGAGCTTGCCGGCACCGAATACAGCGACGGCTGGGGCGCGCACTGCTATCTGCCGGGCGCGAGGCCGGCCGAGAGCGACCGCAGCTTCCGCGGCTGGACCTGTGCCGAGGGCCTTGCCTGCCAGGTGGCCGGGAAGGCCTCGCGCATCGGGATGTGCTTCGTGAAGGGCCGGTGATTTCGGTCGGAACCGAAGCGGCTGCGCGTCATTATTCGATGCTACATTCCGCGTCGCGACCATATCCCGAACAGCCCAGCCTTGAGCGGAGACCGGCCGATGAGCGCTCCCGAGGACGACAAGCAGCGCGACCGCGAGATCGCGGCCAACGAGGCCGAGCGTCAGGCGGTCAGCGCCGTCCGCGTCAGCAGCTGGGCGATCGGGCTCGCGGTCATCGTCGGCATCATCGCGGTGGCCCTGGTCTGGGCCTGGATGACGCGCTGAAGCGACGCTCGTCGGGGATCGTCCGCTACGCCACCGCGCCGGATGCGCGCAGCTTCTGGATCGTGGCTTCGTCGTAACCGGCCTGGCGCAGGATCTCGTCGGAATGCTCGCCGACCTCGGGCGGCTTGCGCGGCTGCACCTTCCTCGCGCCGTCGATGAAGATCGGGCTGTTGACGGTCAGCATGGTGTCGTTCTCGAAGCGCACCAGCACCTCGTTCTCGATCATCTGCTTGTCGTTCGGGATGTCGTCGAGGATGCCGACGACGCCGAACACGAGACCGTTGCCGTCGAGGATCTTGCGCCATTCGGCGAGGTCCTTGCCGGCGAACACCTCGTCGAAGATCTTGATCAGCTCGACCGAGCGCGCATGGCGGTCGGCCTTGGTGGCGAAGCGGGTATCGGCGACGAGGTCCTCGCGGCCCATGCAGCGCGCCAGCGTCGGCCATTGCCGGTCTTCGTTGAGCAGCGACAGGATCAGCCAGCGGCCGTCCTTGCACTTGTAGTGGTTGGTGACCGCGTTCAGCGCCTCTTCGCGCGGCTTGCGCTTCTTGAACTTGGCGCCGGCGAGCTTGGCCTGCGCCAGCACGCCGTTGGCCCAGACGCCGTTGGCCATCAGATTGGTCGAGACGTGCGAGCCCTTGCCGGTCTTCTCGCGCTGGAACAGCGCGGTGACGATCGCGCCGTAGAACGCCATCGCGCAGGGGTGATCGCCCATGCCGGCGACCGAACGCGCCGGCGTGGTCTCCTCGTCGGCGCGCACCAGATCCATCAGGCCGGAACGGGCCCAGTAGGCGTTGGAGTCGAAGCCGGGCTTGTTGGCCTCTTCGCCCTTCTCGCCATAGCCGGTGAAGGAGGCGTAGATCAGCCGGTCGTTGAGATGGGCAAGATGGTCGTGGGTGATGCCGAGCTTCTGGCGCACCTGCGGCGGCATGTTGGTGATGAACACGTCGGCCTCGGCGACGAGCTTGTACAGCACCTGCTGCGCGTCGGGCTTGGTGAGGTCGAGCGCGAGGCTCTTCTTGTTGCGGGCTTCCAGCATCCACGCGAAATTGTGCTCGCTCGATGGATAGCCGGGCAGGTTGGGCAGATTGCGATAGGGGTCGCCGGCGCCGGGTGGCTCGATCTTGATAACGTCGGCGCCGAAGTCGGACAGCACGGTGGCGGCCGCGGGCGCCGCGATGAAGCTCGCGCAGTCCAGGACCTTGAGCCCGTCAAAAATGCCTTTTTCCATCGTGCCGTCGCTCCCGTGGCGCTTGTTGGTGTTTTTCCGGTAGCTGGAATTATCGCAAGCAATGATCCCGATCGGACCGCCATTTGACCCATCTGGGGGGCACGATGCAACGGCACTTTCTTACCCTCCCCTGGAGGGGGACGGTCGGCTCACAGTGAGCGAAGCGAATGTGAGACGGGGTGGGGTGAATCTCTCAACACGGGCAGCGTTCGCGTGGAGGGACCTTCACCCCACCCCGCGCCGCATCTCGCTTCGCGCGATGCGACACGACCCTCCCCCTCCAGGGGAGGGTGAAGCGCTTACTCCACCCCCGCCATCAGCGCCGCATTGCCGCCGGCGGCGGCGGTGTTGATCGTGATCGTCTGCTCGGTGGCGAAGCGCGCGAGGTAATGCGGGCCGCCGGCCTTGGGGCCGGTGCCGGACAGGCCGCTGCCGCCGAACGGCTGCACGCCGACCACGGCGCCGATCATGTTGCGGTTGACATAGATGTTACCGACCTGGAGGCGGTCGATCACGTGCTCGATCGTGTCGTCGATGCGGGAATGGATGCCGAGCGTCAGCCCGAACCCGGTCGCCTCGATCGCGGTCAGCACCTCGCCGAGCTTGTCGGCGCGGTAGCGCACCACGTGCAGGATCGGGCCGAACACTTCTTCCTTCAGTTGCCCGGCCGCCGACAGCTCGAAGATGTGCGGCGCGACGAAATTGCCTGATGGCGCCTCGCCGGCGAGATGCACCCGCGCCTCCTGCTTCATCCGCGCGATATGCGCGTCGAGCCGCTGCTTGGCCTCGGCATCGATCACCGGTCCGATATGCGTCGACGGTTCCGAGGGATCGCCGATCTTCAATTCGCGCGCGGCGCCCGCGATCATCTCGATCATGCGGTCGGCGACGTCGTCCTGCACGAACAGCAGCCGCAGCGCCGAGCAGCGCTGGCCGGCGGAGCGGAACGCCGAGGTCACGACGTCGTCGGCGACCTGCTCGGGCAGCGCGGTGGCGTCGACGATCATGGCATTGATGCCGCCGGTTTCCGCGATCAGCGGCACGATCGGGCCGTCCTTGGCGGCGAGCGTGCGGTTGATCGACCGCGCGACCTCCGTCGAGCCGGTGAAGACCACGCCGGCGATGGCGGGATGCGCCACCAGCGCGGCGCCGACCGCGCCGTCGCCCTGGACCAGATGCAGTGCCGATGGCGGCACCCCGGCCTGATGCAGCAGCGCGACCACTTCGGCTGCGATGCGCGGCGTCTGCTCGGCCGGCTTTGCGATCACCGCATTGCCGGCCATCAATGCCGCCGTCACCTGGCCGAGGAAGATCGCCAGCGGGAAATTCCACGGCGAGATCGCGACGAACGCGCCGCGGCCGTGCAGCTCCAGCACATTGCTTTCGCCGGTCGGACCCGGCATCGTCTCGCCTTCACCGAACAGCTTTTGCCCCAGCGCGGCATAATAGCGGCAGAAGTCGATCGCCTCGCGCACTTCCGATAGCGCATCGTCGAGCGTCTTGCCGCCCTCGCTTTGCAGCAAAGCGAGGAAGTGGGCGCGGCGCTGCTCGAGCAGGCCCGCGGTCTTGTCCAGGATCGCCGCACGTTTTGTGGCCGGCGTGGCGTTCCAGGCCCTGAAGCCCCGGCGCGCCGCGGCGACCGCAACATTCGCCTGCTCGGTTGTTGATGGGGTGACGGAAGGTGGGGCCTTCCGCTCGGCCGCGATCGCCGACGTCAGCGTGTCGAGCGCCTTGCGTTCGCCGAATTCGATGCCGTGCGAGTTCTCGCGCTGCGGCCGATAAAGCTCGGCCGGCAACGGAATCGCGGCGTGCGACGCCTTGTCGTCGGCGCCGACGATTTCGGCCGGGCGGCGCAGCAGGTCCACGATGGACACGCGATTGTCGGCGGCCAGCGCCACGAAGGACGAGTTGGCGCCGTTCTCGAGCAGCCGCCGCACCAGATAGGCGAGCAAATCGCGGTGGCTGCCGACCGGCGCATAGGTGCGGTGGGCGATCTCGGGCCGGTCCTCGCCGAGCTGGGCGTAGAGCGCTTCGCCCATGCCGTGCAGCCGCTGGAATTCGAAGCTCGAGGGATCGTCGGCGAGGTCGAGGATGGTCGCGACCGTCAGCGCGTTGTGGGTGGCGAATTGCGGAAACAGCCGCGGCCGCAGCGCCAGCAGCTTGCGCGCGCAGGCGACGTAGTTCAGGTCGGTCATCGCCTTGCGGGTGAACACCGGATAGCCGTCGAGCCCGCGCTCCTGCGCGCGCTTGATCTCGGTGTCCCAATAGGCGCCCTTGACCAGGCGCACCATCATGCTGCGGTCCAGCGCGCGCGTCAGCGCATCGACATAGTCGATGACGTCGGCGGCGCGCTTCTGATAGGCCTGGATGGCGAGGCCAAAGCCGCTCCAGCCGGCGAGCGAGGGGTCGGCGAACGCGGCGGCGATGACGTCGAGCGACAGCTCCAGGCGGTCGGCCTCCTCGGCATCGACGGTGAAGTTGAGGTCGAACGCCTTGGCGCGGCGCGCGAGATCGATCAGCTGCGGCACCAGCTCGGTCATCACCCGCGCGTGGCTCACCGCCTCGAAGCGCGGGTGCAGCGCGGAGAGTTTCACCGAGATGCCGGGCCGATCGGGCAGGGGCTGATCGCCGGCCGCCTTGCCGATCGCTTCGATGGCGCGGGCGTAGGATTCGAAATAGCGGTGGGCATCGTCGGCGGTGCGCGCACCCTCGCCGAGCATGTCGAACGAATAGCGCGAGCCGCGTGCGGTGTGCGATTGCGCACGCGACAGCGCCGCCTCGATGGTCTCGCCGAGCACGAAATGGCTGCCCATCAGCCGCATCGCCTGCCGCGTCGCGGCGCGCACTGCCGGCGCACCGAGCCGCTTGGTCAGCCGCCCGATCGTGCCCTGCGGCGTCTCGCCGGGCTGGATCACGCGCGCCGACATGCCGAGCGCCCAGGCCGAGGCGTTGACCAGGAATGCGCTCGATCTGGTCTCGTGATTGACGAAGTCGCCCTGGCCGAGCTTGTCCTCGATGAACTGGTCGGCGGTGCGCGCGTCCGGGACCCGCAGCAGCGCCTCCGCCAGCACCATCAGCGCCAGCCCTTCCTTGGTCGAAAGCGCGAACTCCCGCAGCATGTCCTCGACCCCGCCGAGCGGATCGTCATTGGCCCGGATCGCCTCGATCAGGCGGGTTGCGGTGCGGTCGATCCGTGCCTCCGCCTCCGCGCCGAGCTTCGCGTCCTGGCGCAGGCGGGCGGCGATGGCGGCGTCGTCGGGCGCGTAGGGCGCGCTGAACGGGGACGGGAGCGGCGACGGGTCTGGCATGGCGGTTCCTTGAGATTGTGTGGGAACACGTACGCGCTAGCGAACCGTAGTTCGATAGACAAATTAGCAGATTTGTCTTAGAAAATCAGGATCAATTCGAGAGTTGCCGTAGATATGACAGAAATCGACAAGACTGACCGCAAAATCCTCTCGATCCTGCAAGGGGATGGCCGGATTGCCAATGTGGAACTGGCCGAGAGGATCGGCCTGTCGCCGACTTCGGTCGGCGAACGGCTGAAGCGGCTGCAGCGCGACGGCTTCGTCGAGGGCTATGGCGCGCGGCTCAATCCGCACCGGCTCGGGCTTGGCCTGCTGGTGTTTGTCGAGGTGCTGCTCGACAAGACCACGCCCGACGTATTCGAGAAGTTCGCCAGGGCGGTCCAGACCGCGCCGGAAGTGCTCGAATGTCACATGGTGGCCGGCGGCTTCGACTATCTGGTCAAGGCGCGGGTCGCCAACATGACCGCCTATCGCAGGTTTCTCGGCGAGACCCTGCTGGCGCTGCCGGGCGTGCGCGAGACGCGAACCTACGCGGTGATGGAGGAAGTCAAGCGCGACGCGCCGCTGCCGGTCGGCTGACATGCGCCCGGTCCGATCCACAGCCATGCGCCGGATGTCTTGGCATCGCGACGCACCCGCGATAATCCTTTGGTCGAGTTGGGGCAGTGGTTCATGAAAGATGCCGATCAGCCGATACGAATGAAGCGGGCCGGATTTGCCGGCGCGCTTGCTGTGCTCATGCTGTCGTTGCCGTCAGCCATGCCGGCCCGCGCGGCCGAACTCAGCTCCGGCATCATGCAGCTCTACACCTCGGTCTCGATCTATCCGCCATCGGCGACGGGGATGACGGTCTGTTACGGCTTCGTCTGCCGACGTCGCGAGATGCTCGACTTCAGCGCAGCCGACCGAGCGGCCCTGGCCAAGATCATGGCCGCGGGCCGCGCCAATGCCGCTGCCGAACGCGCGGCCGTGCAAAAGGCCGTGATCTGGTTCGACCGCCGCATGGGGCCGATCCTCGGCACCGACAAGCGCGTGGCGAAAGCGGATTTTCGCGCCAACGACGACAAGCATAATTATGATTGCTGGGACACCACGCGGAACACGACCAGCCTGATGCTGGTGATGCAGGCGTGGAACCTGTTCAGGTTTCACGACGTCGGGGATCCCCACTACCGCGGATTTTCGTTGGCGCAAACGCCGCACAATACCGCCGTTCTCGTCGAACGCGCGACCAAGGTGGAATGGGCCGTCGATCTGTGGCCCCGCGGCTATCTGCAACCGCCTGACGTCATGACCGTCGCCAAATGGGTGACGGAAGATTGAACGGCTGCGCATTGCAGCTGCGCGTTCCGCGCTGTTCCATCCTCATTGATCGCAGGGATAGCGTTCCGCGTGACGCTGGAACCGAACGTCAGGATTCGAACAGTAAGCTTCGAACGATATGGTTCCAAAAAATACGTTCAGCGCCCATCACCATAAGAACCAAGTGACGCGTTAACACCGGCAGCATTCGGTCACCCGAGGCTACCACATGCGTTCACGCTCGATCTGCATTGATGCCGCCGCCGGCGGCGTTCGTTTCCCACAGCTGCTGGCGCTTGCGTTGCTGCTTGGGCCTGTGTTCGCCGGCCCGGCCCGCGCGAGCGATGTCGAGGATTGCGGCGGGCCGCCGACGGACAAGGCCGAGGCGGCGTGCTCGGGCATCATCAACGATACCGCACGCTCCACGGAGGATCGCACCAAGGCCTTCACCGGCCGCTCGCGATTTAACATCGCGCGCGGCAAGATCGATCAGGCCCTCAGCGATGCCGATGCGGCGGTGCAGCTGAATGGACAATTCGTGCCGGCGCTGATCGCGCGCGGCTATGTCCAGCAACGCAAGGGCAGCCCGGATCAGGCCCGCGCCGATTTCGATCGCGCGATCGAGCTCGAGCCGAAGAACCCGTTCGGCTTCCTGGCGCGCGGCAATCTTCGCGCCGACCAGCACGCCTGGAGCGATGCGATCTCGGATTACGGTCAGGCGATCACGTTGCGGCCGGATCTCCCCGCTGCCCATGTCGGGCGCGCGCGGGCTCATGTCGAATCCGGACAGCCAGATGCGGCGCTGGCCGACGCCAACACCGCGATTGCCGTCAACGCGAGCACGCCGAATGCGTTCTACTGGCGCGGTCAGGCCTATCGCCGCAAGGGCGACATGGATCGCGCGATCGAAGATTTCTCGCGCGCGATCGCGCAGGCGCCGCAGGCCGAGCGCAACGCCTATTTCGCCCGTGCCCAGCTCTACAGCGCCAAGGGCGACTATGCCCGCGCGATTGCCGACTTCGACCGGCTGTTGACGGTTCTTCCCGACAACAAGGAAATCCAGCAGCAGCGCCAGCAGGCGGTCGCGATGCAGGCCGAACTCGCCAAGGCAGCAGGCGGCGCCGCGCCGCCACAGGCCGCACCGCCGCCAGGTGCAATGGCGGGGCGGCCAGCCGCGCCGGCGGCGGGTAACCAGCAGGTCGAGCAGGCCAAGCAGTTCGTCGCACAGGGTAACAACGCGGGCGCCGTTGCCAATCTCACCCAGGTGCTGGGCGGCGACCCCCGCAACGAGGCTGCGCTGCGCCTGCGTGCACTGGCCTATTCAAGGCTCGGCCGGTTGGCGGACGCGCGCAACGATCTCAATGCCCTGCTCAAGCTCAAGCCGGACGATCCGCAGCTGTTGGCGTCCCGCGCGCTCAATGCCGCCGGCATGCGGCAGTTCGATGAGGCCATGGCTGATGCCGGCCGTGCCATCACGCTCGATCAGAACAATTCGTTGGCCTATCTGGCGCGCGGCCTCGTCAAGGCCGGCACCGGCAAGGTGCAGGACGCACTCGCCGACTACGATCATTCGATCTCGCTGAATCCCAAGGAGACGCTCGCCTTCACCGAGCGCGGGCTCGCCCATATCGGTCTCAACCAGCTCGACAAGGCGCTGCTGGATTTCGATCAGGCCCTGGCGCTGGTGCCGACCAATCTGGTCGCCAAATCGTGGCGCGGCCTCGCGCTGATGCTCAAGGGCCGTGCCGATGAGGGGCTGGTCGATATCGACGCTGTGCTGGAGCGAAGCCCGAACAATCCGACGGCCCAACTCGGCCGCGGGCTCGCGATGCTGACCTCGTCACAGTACGACCGCGCCATCGCTGCCTTCGACCAGATCATCACGCGGGCGCCCAACGATGCCTTCCCGCATGTGCTGCGCGCCCGGGCCTATCTCGGGCTGAAGAAGCCGGATAACGCGATGAAGGATCTCAACTTCATCCTCTCTGCGCGGCCCGATTATCAGCCGGCGCTGACATTGCGCGGCATCACCTGGTCGGCGTTGCGCAACTACGACAAGGCGGTCGAGGATCTCGACCGGGCGATTGCGCAGAAGGAGACGGTGGAGGGCCTGTTCGCCCGCGCCAAGGCGCAGGAGGCGCTCAACCATGCCGACAAGGCGACCGAGGACTTCCGCAAGGCAACGCAGCTCACGCCGGCAAGCGTGTTCGACGTGCTGGCGCAGGCCGAGTCGAAGCGCAAGGTTCAGGAGCTGTCGAAGCGGGTGCCGTGCGGCAACGGCCAGAGCGGCACCTGCCTGTGACGCGGCAACTCAGCGGCCGCGCGCTTTGCTGGAGCAAAGGATGAACGTCGGCGCGCGCTGGCGATGGCGGCCGAAAAAAAGCTCAACGGCGTGGCGCGCGGGCATCGTGCCCGCCCCGCCGAACGTCACGTTGTCTGATGTTGGGTCGGCCCCCACTCCCGGACGGTATCCGAGAGTGCGCCGCCGGATCTGGCGCTGATACGCTAGACCTTGAGATTCTCGGCTGACGTCTTGCCGCGATTAGCGATCTCTTCGTACTCGACGGATTGGCCTTCGTTCAGGGTCTGAAGACCAGCCTTCTGAACTGCTGAAATATGCACGAAAATGTCCTTGCCGCCCGTTGCGGGCTGGATGAATCCATAGCCCTTCGTCGGGTTGAACCACTTCACTGTACCTTTGGGCATTCCAGTCGTCTCCGCGGAAGCAATCGAAAACAGACCAGCCGGCCCCCGCACAAACCGGCTTGTCCGCGACGACAGGATAGCAGTTTGAAAAAAGCTGGGTAGATCAAACGACGGTGTGTTTTTGGCCGGAAACAACCCGCTTTGCGGGGGTTTGACGCCGGATTGCCCGTTTCGTGGTCAATTGATGCGCTGCAAAAACGGATCGGTTCCGGTGTACCGAATTGGATCGATCGTCCCGCGCGCGGCTTTTCCGGCCGGCGCGCGGGGATCGACCGGCCGTCTCAATAGGTCGCGGAGAGGTATTCGACGATCTTGCCGACGTCGGCTTCGTCGATCGGCGCACCGTAGACCTTGATCATCTTGGTCACCTCGGCCTGCCAGAAATCCTTCTTGAACTTCTCGCCCTGCGGCTGGGTCTTGATGTAGTCGGCCGAGTGGCAGGCGGTGCAGTTGTTTTGCACCACCTCGAGGTTGGGGCCCGGCTTGAAGGCCGCGGTCTCCTCGGGGACCGTGTAGTTCACGGGCGCGGCGACGGCGGCGCCGATCGACAGCGCGGCGATCGTGGCGAGGGATGGAAGCAGCTTGCTGGTCATGATGCTTCTCCTCACGCCGCGGTGACGCGCACGGTTTCGACGACGTTGCGCAGATAGCCGGCCGGATTCCACAACGGATCCATCGGCTGGGTGTCGCCGGCTTTGTTGGTGGCGCGCACCTTCAGCTCTGCGGGACCGGCCGCGAGCTTCACCGGCAGCTTCCATTCGCGGAAGGCGTATTTGCCGAGGTCCTTGCCGAGCTTGGCCGGCGTCCAGTTCTTGCCGCCATCGGTCGAGACCATCACCTCCTTGATGCCCTTGCCGCCGTCGAAGGCGATGCCGCGCAGCATGGTGCGGCCGGCCTTCAGCTTGGCGCCGTCGGCAACGCTGGTGATGAACGAGCGCACCGTGAAGCGATTGATCGGGATCGTCGCCTTCGGTGCGGTGCCGGGCTCGACCGCATTGTTCGGCGTATCCGGTATCCGGTAGGCGGACTTCATCCAGAAGCCCTCGAACACGTTGTCGATCACGGTGATCTCGTTGAGGTGCTTCACCCAATACGTGCCGTAATAGCCGGGCACCACGAGGCGGAGCGGGAAGCCGTTGAGGAACGGCAGGTCCTCGCCGTTCATGCCCCAGGCCAGCATCACCTCGCCGTCGCGTGCGTGGTCGATGTCGAGCGCCTTGACGAAATCCGGCGTCTTGTCGCTGACCGGGCCGTCCATGCCGTTGAAGGTGACCTGCTTGGCTCCGGCCTGCACGCCGGCCATGTCGAGCACGGTCTTCAGCGGCACGCCGTGCCAGCGCGCGCAGCCCATCGCGCCGTTGCCGAGCTGGCCGCCGGCGACACGCGGACTGAAGAAGCCGCGGCTGTTGCCGGAGCACTGGTTGACGGCCACGATCTCGGTCGCCTTCAGCTTCCTGATGTCCTTCAGCGACAGCTTCAGCGGCTTGTCGACCTTGCCCTTGATCTCCAGCGTGAACTTGTCCGGATCGAGATTGTAGGGGAGGTCGGCGAGGTGATAGCGGACGAAGAACGCATTGTTCGGCGTGATCGGGCCGTCGTTGAAGATCGCAAACGGCGTTTCCAGCTGCGGCGGGCGGGCGGTCAGGCCGATCATCGGGCGCTTCTGCGGGTAGCGCACGAGCGGGCGCTCGCCATTGCCAAAGGGCAGCGTCACGGTGTCGAGGGCGAATGCGCCCCTTGATCCCAGCCCCGTCACCAAAGCGGCCAATCCGGCACGCTTCATCAAGTCTCGTCGATCGAGCATTCCGCTTCCTCCGAAGCTGTTCTGTCGTGAGCCGGTCATCACCAGGCTCAGATTGCCTTGCGCGCCTTCGCATCATGGAATGCGCGCGGTCCAAATGTCGCACCTGACAACCGCGAGTCAATTGAGCTTTCGCAGCGTTGCGTCGCAACAACGAAAAGCCCCGGTCGCGTGGACGACCGGGGCGTTTCCATCCAAGTAGAAGGTTCGATCAGTAGCAGACGTTCACGGTGCGATAGCGATAGCCGTAGGGCGTCAGCACCAGGCGGGTGGCGTAGCAGCCGGAGTCGACGAAGCCGACGGCAATGCCCGGGCCACCCCAGAAGTGATGGTGATGCGGATGCCAGAAGAACGGCTTGGCGGAAGCTGCGGTCGGCGCCAGCGCGGCGGCACCGAGGGTTGCGGCAGTGGCGAGAGCGAGCGTGACTTTGCGAAGCATGGTCTTCTCCTTCGGATGCGCGTTGAGCTCTGTCGCGGCGCGGTTGCAGTGTTACCCATCGCCAGTCAGTCGCATCCGGCACCGGGCACGTTCGAGCATCCCTGCTGAACGCGCCGTCGGATGTGCGGCAGGTCACATTGGGTTGGAGCGGAGATGAACCGGTCAGGCCGCGACGGCACGCCAGTCGTCGACCAGCGTTGACAGGAGCTGCGTCTTTTCGACCGTGCGCACGGTCATCGGCTCGTTGCGGCCGCGGATCGCGACCTCCTGCGCCGGCAGGGCATCGTCGGCCAGCCCGGCGGTGACGCGCACCTCGTCCGAGATGATCGCCTCGCAGGCCAGCGCCTTGGTCATGTCCTGCAGCCGTGCCGCGACGTTGACGGCATCGCCGAGCGCGGTGAACACCATGTGGTCGCGATAGCCGATATCGCCGACGATCACCTCGCCGCCATGGATGCCGATGCCGAAGCGGATCGGCTCGCGCAGATCGTGGCTCAGGAACTGGTTCAGCTCGTCGATATGGGTTGCGATCAGCGCCGCCGCGCGCAACGCCTGGCGGCAGGCCACCTGCCGGTCGGTGGCAAGCCCGAACAGCGCCAGCATGCCGTCGCCGATGAACTGGTTGGGCCGCCCGCCGGCCTCCAGCACCGCCTGCGACACCGCGCCGAGGAAGCGGTTGACGATGAACACGGTGTCGAACGGCAGCCGCTTCTCGGCAAGCTGCGTCGAGCCGCGCATGTCGACGAACATGCTGACCAGATAGCGCTCCTGGCCGACCCGTGCCGGATTGGCGGCGTGCGCGTTGGCCGATGTCGTGCTCGGCAGGAACAGCTGGAAGAAATTCAGGTCGGCGGTGGGCCGCAACTGGCAGGCCAGCCGGATCGACGGATCGTCATTGCCGACCCGGTGCAGCACGAAGGCTTCGCGCGGCGAGGGCTCGGGCAATCCGGCGTGATCGCCGATGATGCGGATGCGGCAGGTCGAGCAGCGCGCGCGGCCGCCGCAGACGCTCGCATGCGGCACGTTGTAGCGCAGGCTCGCTTCCAGCACGCTCAGTCCCTTCGGTACCCGCAGCGTGCGGCCGTTGCCGTAGGACAGCGCGATCATGCCGCCGCGGCGCTCCAGCAGGGCCCGCGCGCCGCGCGCCAGCAGCACAAGGCCGAGCAGGCCGAGATAGCCGATCGTCAGGTCATCCGTGATCTTCTCGAGCGTGGTCCCCTGCGCCGCGGTGCCGAGCTTCTGTACCGAGAGCTCCTCGCGCCGCCAGTCGGCGTCCTGATAGTCGGCGATCGTGGCGCGGCCGCCCTGATAGATGCCGAGCATCGCCAGTGTCGGGATCAGCACGGCCGTCGCGAGCAGGAACGGCGCGGCGCGCTGGAAGAACGGGCGCAGCCGCAGCCAGAAATACAGGCCGATGCAGCCGTGCACCCAGGCGATCACTAGCACCGCCAGCATCGTCCACAGCCGGTTCGGCGCTGCGATGAAGAAGGTGTATAGCTCCTGCGGGTAGAGCTTCTCGTGCCCGTACAGGGTCTGGCCGAGCCGCACGCCGACGACGTGCGCGACGATCAGCATCGGGATGCTGAGGCCGAGCGTGAGCTGCAGCGGCTCGATCGCCTTCCAGTGGAACTCGCGGCGCTGATAGAGCGCCCAGATGCCGAGCCCGGTATGCACCAGGCAGGCGCTGTAGAACACGATCGCGACCGGCAGGAACTGCCAGAACTCGGTGTGGTAGTAGACCCCGATCGCCAGCGCCTGCGTCGAGATATTGCCGAGCGCGTGGTTGAGGAAATGGCTGATCAGGTAGGCGAACATGATCGCCCCCGTGACGATGCGGACCTGCCGCAGGCCGATACCGCGGGCCATGTCCTGCAAGTGCTCGCGCGAGGGGGAGGCCATGTGATTCATGATCGGCAAGTCTAGTGGTTAATTCCCGCGCTGAACACCACCGCGGGTCCGGACCAGCCGCGAGAGCGGGCCGCGCGGCACGTTGACACCCCGTTAAGAGTCGAACAAAAAGCGCGCCGTGACGATAGCCCAAGCCGAACCTGGAGCCGATAACAACAGCGTTAAGCCGGCCCGTTCGCGCGCGCCGGATTGGCGGGGCGTCATCGCCGTGATCGTTGCCATGACCGCGATGCGGCTGGTCTACGCCCATGCGCTCGATCTGCGCACCGACGAGGCCTATTACTGGACCTGGTCGAAGGAAAACGTGCTGTCGTTCCTCGACCATCCCCCGATGGTCGCCTGGTTCATCCGCTTCGGCACCGCGATCCTCGGCGACACCAATCTCGGCGTCCGCCTCGGCGGCATCGTGGCGATGCTGGCCACCCAGCTCCTGCTCGCCGACATCGTCCGCCGCGTGACGGCCAACAACGTCCGCGCCGTGATGCTGGCGCTGCTGCTGCCGGAGGCGGCGCTGTATTACGGCCTCTTGATGGCCAAGGTCGCGCCCGATACGGCGCTGATCCCGTTTTCGGTGGCGATGCTGTGGTCGCTGGTGCGGCTTGCGCAAAGTGGTGACGGACGCTGGTGGCTCGCGGCGGGGCTGTTTGCCGGGCTGGCGCTGCTGTCGAAATTCACCGCGATCATGTTCGCGCCGGCAGTGCTCGCCTTTGCGCTGGTGCCGGACTGGCGCTGGCGCTGGTTGCGCAGCCCGTATCCGTATCTCGCCGCGCTGATCGCGATCGTCGTGTTCGCGCCGGTGCTGATCTGGAATGCCGGGCACGACTGGGCCTCGTTCCGCTTCCAGGCGGTGCGCGCCACCGCCGAGCGCGCCTTCACGCTGCGCACCGTCGGCGAGTTCGTCGGCATGCAGTTCGGCCTGGTCGGCTTCGTGCTGCTGCCGGTGACGCTGTTCGGCACCGCGCTGACGGCATGGCGTGGCTATCGCAAGCGCGAGCCGGTCGCGATCCTGCTGGCGACCGCGGTGCTGGTGCCGTTCATCTACTTCCTCTGGAAGTCCCTGACGCTGCGGGTCGGCGACACCTGGCCGATGTTCCTGTGGCCGGCCGGCCTCGCGGCAATTGCCATCAACGTCACGCGAATGCCGTTCGAGGGCTGGTCGGTCGGGCTCGTCAAATCGACGGTCTATTGGGCGCGGACCGCGATCACCACCGGCATCGTGTTCGTCGTCTGCGTCTTCCTCTATTACATGTTCGCGCCGTGGAATCTGATCGGCCGCACCGATCCGATCGGCACCGAGGCAGGCTACGATGTGGTGGCTGCGCGCGCGCTGGCGCAGGTTGAGGCGACCGGCGCGACCTGGGTCGCGACCACGGATTACCGCACCTATGCGATGCTGCGCTGGTTGCTGCGCGGGAAGGTGACGGTCATCGAAATCAACGAGCGCGGCCGCTTCCAGGGCTTTGCCGATCCCGGCATGAGCAAGATCCGCGATAACGCCGGCATTTATGTCGGGCGCGAGCCCGAGAACAATCTGCCGCTGTGGAGCGAGACGACGGCGGTACGCCAGCCGCTGGAGCGCGTGACGCGGAACTGGCGCGGCATGGTGATGGACACCTATTCGCTGGAGAAGATCAGCGGCTGGACGCCCGATCTGTCGCCGCCGCCGGACACCACCTTCTTCCGCTGGCGCGTGCTGGCGATGCGTCTTCCTGCTCCCCTGGCTTTCGCCAGGACGACGGACGGAAACGTGCAGCCGTCTCCCACCCCGTCATCCTGAGGTGCGAGCGGAGCGAGCCTCGAAGGATCGACGGCCACCAGCCGGGCCGTGCATCCTTCGAGACGCCGCTTCGCGGCTCCTCAGGATGACGGGGCGTGTACAGCCTAACGACCCTTAAAGGCTCCCCTTGTGGGAGAAGGTGGCGCGCACAAGCGCGACGCGCGCTATTCCTCTTCCTCGCGCTTGCGGATCAGGTCTTTCGCCAGATCGGTCAGCGCCGGGCGCGGCAGGGCGTTGAAGGGGAGCGGGCGGGTGACGTCGATCGCGGCGAGGCCGAGGCGGGCGGTCAACAGGCCGTTGAGCATGCCTTCGCCGAGGCGTTGCGACAGTTTTGCCGCGATGCCGTGACCGAGCATCTGCTGGATCAGGCTGTCGCTGGCGGCCATGCCGCCGGTGATGGCGAGATGCGCGATGACGTGGCGCAGCAGGCGGATCATGCCGAGCGCGCCGGGCCGGCCGCCATAGAGCCGCGCCAGCTGCCGGATCATCCGCAAGCTCGCCACGAACACGAACAGCACGTCGAACAGCGCGCGCGGGCTGACCGCGGTTACGACCGAGACGCGTTGCGCGGCGGTCGATACCAGCCGTCGCGCCTCCTCGTCGAGCGGCGTCATCAACTCGCGCTCGGCGAGGCGGATCATGTCGGCGCCGTCGATGATGTCGTCGGTATGGCTCTGCAGCGTGCTGCGGGCGCGGGCGAGCTGCGGGGTCTGGTGCGCGAGCTTGAGCAAATCGGCGACGATCACCCGGCTTGCGGCGCGGTCGTCGCTGATCAGCACCTCGGCGGCGCGCAGATGCAGCTTCTCGATGGTCGCCAGCCGCGCCAGACCGACCAGCTCGCGCGTGGTGACGACCGCAAGCGCCACCGCGGCGATGACGGCCAGTCCCAGCCCGAGGACGCCGAGGCCTTCATTGCGCGCGAACAGATCCTCGACCAGATTGATGACGCCAAGCCCGGTGCCGAGCACCACGAGGCCCGCGACCGCGCTCCAGAACAGCGTGCCCCAGCGGAAGCCGCGGCGCGCCGGCACCAGCGGCGTATCAAGCGGGACCGGAAGCTGCGCGGGCTCGGCCTCGGGCACGATCTGGATCGTGCCGCGGGTGAGGCGGCCGCCGTCGTCCGGATCCATCACGACCACGCCGGGATCGTCGAGCTTGAACGTCGCCGGCCGCCGCGGGGGCGTCTTCTCGTTCATTGCAGTTTGTCTCCGATCAGGAACTGGAGGGCGCGGTCAAGGCGGATGTGAGGCAGCGCCGGCTCTGCATCGCCGTTTCGTTCCAGCTTCGGCGGACGGAAGCGCAGGAAGCGGTAGTCTGCGGCTTCTGTGTCTGAGTTTGAGAGGCCGCGGAATCCGCCGTTGAACAGCTCCTCCGGATTGTCGGGCAGGTCGCCCGGAAAGGTCGCGACCTCGGTCTCGCCGTCAAGCCGCTCGCCATTGGCGACCTCGCCCGGTGCCGGGGTGCCGAGGATCGACGGCAGCCGGTCGCGCCCGCGCTGGACCTGCGCCTCGCGTGTGGCGCGCACCGCGGCGAGCGCGACGACGTCGATGTCGGCGCCGGCATATTCGGCGCGCTCGGCGGCCTTGGCCACGATCCGCCGCAGCACGGCCTCCAGCCGGTCGTGGCTCAGGTGGTGCAGATGGTCGGCCTTGGTCGCCGCGAACAGGATGCGGTCGATGCGCGGCCGGAACAGCGTGCTCAGGATCGTGCTGCGGCCGATCCGGAAGCAGTCGAGGATGCCGGCGAGCGCGGCCTCGAGATCGTGCAGCGCCTCGGGGCCGGCGTTGAATGCGGCAAGCGCATCGGCCAGCACGATCTGGCGATCGAGCCGCGCGAAATGGTCGCGGAAGAACGGCCGCACCACGACGTCCTTGTAGGCCTCGAAGCGCCGCCGCATCATCGCCCACAGCGAGCCGTCACCCGCGCTGCCGCCCGCGGGCACGTCGAGCGGTGCAAAGGTCAGCGCCGGCGTGTCGGCGAGATTGCCGGGCATCAGGAAGCGGCCGGGCGGCAACAGGCTCATCGCGAAGCGCTCGTCGCGGCAGGCGCGCAGATAATCGGTGAACAGCCTTGCTTCGCTGAGCGCGGCCTGCTCGTCCTCCCTGGCCTCGGGCTTCAGCGTCGCGAGATGGGCGTGCCAGGGCGTCGCGAGTTTGGCGCGCAGCGGCTCGCGCGACAGCGCAAGGCTCTCCGCCGACCATTGCTCGTAGCTCTTGTTGAGCAGCGGCAGGTCGAGCAGCCACTCGCCGGGATAGTCGACGATATCGAGGGTCAGCGTGCGGTCCGCGCCATTTTGCCGCTGATACTCGATCACGAGACGGAGCTCGGAGATGTCGGTGGTCGAGCTCGGCCAGGTCCGCTCCTCGACCAATGTCCGGACATGGTTCTCGTAGGCGAAGCGCGGCACCGCATCGTCGGGCTGCGGGGCGAGATAGGCGCGCCCGATCCGCCCCGAGGCGTAGGCCTCGAACACCGGGAAGCGGCCGCCGCGGGTCAGGCCGTGCACCAGCGCGGTGATGAACACGGTCTTGCCGGCGCGCGACAGGCCGGTGACGCCGAGCCGCACCGTCGGGTTGAAGAAGCCCTCGCCATAGTCGAGCAGCGCCCGCGCCGAGAGACGGGCTTCCTCGACGATATCAGTGAAGCTGGGGGGCATGGAGGGGTAACGAAAAACCCGGCAGGAGGGACCAAAAGTGGCGGGCGATCACCCGCAAGGTGGCGATTATCGGGCCAAAATCAAGCTTCACATTTCCGGCGCCTTTGCAGGCGAGGGGATTGTCGGGGGTGCAAGGGAATTGAACGCCTCACCATGCCCGCGCTACCCATCGTCCATCGGCCCACGGGAAAGCCTGCATGACGGTCTTCCGCCTGAAGCAACTTGCCTCGACCTCGATCCACGCTGCCGGCGCCGCGCTGTGGAACTACGACCGCGCCGAGCTGATCGCCGACGGCGTCGTCCATCTCGTCGGCGTCGCTTTCGGGCTCGTGGCCGCCACCGCGCTGATCGTGCTGACCGCGGTCTATGCCGGCCCGTTCGACATCGCCGTGGTCTCGGTCTATGTCGCCGGCCTGCTCGCGATGCTGGTGCTGTCGGCGACCTATAATCTGTGGCCGGTGTCGCGCGCCAAATGGGTGCTGCGGCGCTTCGATCACTCCGCGATCTATCTGCTGATCGCCGCGACCTATACGCCGTTCATCGTGGAACTGAAGGACAGCACCTTCGCGATCGCGCTGCTGGCCGGGGTGTGGTGCGTGGCGATCGTCGGGATCTGGCTGAAGCTGCGCTATCCGGGCCGCTTCGACCGGCTCTCGGTCGGGCTCTATCTCGCGATGGGCTGGAGCGGCATCATGCTCTACGACGCCGTCGTCAAGGCGCTGCCGGCGATGGCGCTCGGCTTCGTGCTGGCCGGCGGTATTCTCTATAGCCTGGGGGTGATCTTCCACTCCTGGCGCCGGCTGCGCTTCCAGAACGCGATCTGGCACTGCTTCGTGCTGCTCGGGGCCGCCTGTCACTATACGGCGGTGTTCGACGTCGTGCTGGCGAGCTGAAGTTCTCGCCATCCGCGGCGAATGAGCTATCATGTTTCGTGATACGCCCGTTGCGCTTTGTCCCGTCATCCTGAGGAGCGCGGAGCGCGTCTCGAAGGATGCACGGCCCGGCTGGTGGCCGTCGACCCTTCGAGACGCGCGTGCCGCGCTCCTCCAGCGACAACGGCTTCGCCGTTGCGCGGGGGTGACGGGGCACGCAGGAGCGAGTGGGTAAAGCGACAGTGTGCAAGCAGAGATATCGGGAGGATGGCCATGCAGGTGGCAGGTAAGGTTGTGGTGGTCACCGGCGGTGGCAATGGCATCGGCAAGGCGTTGTGCGAGGCATTCCACGCCGCGGGCGCATCGAAGGTCGTGGTCGTCGACCTCGATCACGGCGCGGCCGAGAAGGTCGCGGCCACGGTCGGCGGTGCCGCCTTCAAATGCGACGTCGGGCAGGAGAAGAACATCCTGCATGTGATCGACGAGACCGAGCGGATGTTCGGCCCGATCGCGCTGTTCTGCTCCAATGCCGGCATCGGCGGCGGCTTCGATCCGTTGTCGGTGAACGCCGGCGGCACCTCGGACGAGCCGTGGTCGCGGAGCTGGGCGATCCATGTGATGGCGCATGTCTACGCGGCGCGGCATCTGGTGCCGCGCATGAAGACGCGCGGCGGCGGCTACTTCCTCAACACCATCTCGGCCGCGGGCCTGTTGTCGCAGGTCGGCAGCCCGGCCTATTCGACCACCAAGCACGCCGCGGTCGGCTTTGCGGAAAACCTCGCGATCTCGCACCGCGCCGACAACATCAAGGTCTCGATCCTCTGCCCGCAGGGCGTCGACACCAACATGCTGCGCGCGATCCCGAAGGGCCCGCAATCCGGTGACGGCGATCTTTCCGCCGAGCAGGTCGCGCAGGATGCGCTGAGGGGCATCGAGCAGGAGACCTTCCTGATCCTGCCGCACCCGCAGGTGCTCGGCTACATGCGCAAGAAGACCGAGAATTACGACCGCTGGATCGGCGGCATGGCCAAGATTCAGGCCAAGATGCGGGAAGCGCACGGGAAGTGACTCGCGGGAAAGACTGACCGCGCATGTCGCTGCGATGTGAGGTGAGCATGCTGGTCAGGCTCCCTCCCCCCTTGCGGGGGAGGGTTGGGGAGAGGGGTAAGCCCCGGGCGAGATCATTGATCGAGTCTCGCCATCGCAATTTTCGGTCACGCTCCGTTCGAGCACATTGAGAGAGCACGCCGTGTGGCACCCCTCTCCCTAACCCTCCCCCGCAAGGGGGGAGGGAACCCCTCCGCCGGTGCCTTCCTCACATGAGGTAGACGTCACACCTTCGCGAGTTGCGCGATCCTGTCGCGCAGATATGCGTCCATCAGATCGGGAGCGGACGCGCCGAACATCCTGATGCGGCCGGTGTGCAGCAACAACAGCAGGCCGGTCGCATGCGCGAAGCAGTCGACCATCACGGTGTTCGCCTTCTGCCTGGAGGCGCCGAGCGCTTCAGCGGCTTCGGCGATCGGATGCAGCGCCGCCTCCAGCGCGGCGTTCAGCGCGTGATCGCGGTCATGGCCGAGCCCAGCCGGCTTCATGCCGCCGCGGAACAAATAGAAGCCGAGATCGAGGTCGCGCGGGTGCTCGGCGTAGTAGCGGAAGAAGCCCATGCCTGCGGCGTGCAGCTTCTGCTTGGCGCCGCGCGTCGTCGCGACTGCTGCACTGACGGCTTCGCCGAGCGAGACCAGCGATTGCCGCAACACCTCGGCGTAGATCGCCTCCTTGGAATCGAAATGGAAATACAGCGCCGCCGGCGTGTAGCCGGCCCGCGTCGCGATCGCCCGCAGGCTCGCGCCTTCGAGGCCTTCCTCCGCGAACACGCTGCGCGCGGCGTCGAGGATCAGCTCCCGCTTGTGGCGGCTGACCGCTTCCTTCCTGCTCTCGCGCATCTGCATGGCCCGGCGAATCCGTTCTTGACTCAATTCTGACAGCGTTAGATAGTTTAACAGTGTTAGAATAAATGAGCAAGGGAGAAGCGCCATGCTGATGACGGCTGCGGACTACCGGGAATCCCTGCGCCGCTACAAGCCGCGTGTGTTCGTCAACGGCGCGGCCGTTGCGAGCGTTGCGGACGAGCCGTTGCTGGCGCCCGGCGTGGCGGGCGTCGGCGTGACCTATGATTTCGCGCTGCAGCCCGAGCATGTCCCGATCATGACGGCGCGGCAGGGCACCTCGGGCAAGACCGTCAACCGCATGCTCCACATCAATCGGAGCTCGCAGGACCTGCTCGACAAGCTCGAGGCGGTGCGGCTGGTGTGCAGAACGTCGGGCTGCGCGCAGCGCTACCTGAGCCATGATGCGCTGAACGGTCTCTATCAGGCGACCAGGCTGACCGACGATCGCCACGGCACCGATTACAGCCAGCGCTTCCTCAACTATCTGCACGAGGTGCAGGACCAGGATCTGACGCTCGGCGTCGCCATGACCGATGCGAAGGGCGACCGCTCGAAGCGTCCCGGCCTGCAGGCCAACACGGACGTCTACGTCCATATCAGGGAGCGCCGGCCCGACGGCATCGTGATCCGCGGCACCAAGGCGATCGTGACCGGCGCGCCTTACATGCACGAATTCCTCGTCATGCCGTGCCGCACCCATGTGCCTGCCGACAAGGATTTTGCGGTCTGTTGCGCCGTGCCGGTCGATGCGCCCGGCGTCACCATCGTCGCGCGTCCGGCCGGCCGGCCCGGCGATGCCGCGGCGAAATTTTCCGCCAAGTACGGCCAGTCGGTCGGAGTCGTGATGTTCGACGACGTGTTCGTGCCGCATGATCGCGTGTTCCTCGCCGGCGAGACCGAGGAGGGCGGCTTCCTCACCACGTCCTACGCCACGCATCACCGGCATTCCTGCATCGGCGCCCGTGCCGGCTTCGGCGATCTCTTGATCGGCGCCGGTGCGTTGATGATCGAGGCCAACGGGCTCGATGCCGAGAAGCACGCGCATATCCGCGAGGCGATGGTCGAGCTGATCACCATCACCGAAAGCTTTTACGCCTGCGGCGTCGCCTCCTCGGTCTACTGCACGAAGGACCCGGCGGGCTCGGTGATGCCGGATGCGGTGTTCTCCAACATCGGCAAGCTGCTGCTGGCGACCAAGATCTACGACATGCACCGCGTCGCGCATTACGTGTCCGGCGGCCTGATCGTCGCGCTGCCGGGTCCCGACGAGGATCACAATCCGGAAACGCGCGCCTCGCTTGCCGCTGTCATGGGCGGACGTCCCGATATCCCGGCAGAGCAGCGCGCCGAGGTGGCGCGGCTGATCGAGGACCTCACCGTCTCGCACGAGGCCGGCTGGTATTCGGTGATCTCGTTGCACGGCGGCGGCTCGCCGGAGGCGATGAAGCGCGAGATCTGGCGCAACTATCCGGTGATGGAGAAGGCCGAGCTGGTCGAGAATCTGCTCGGCCGCGACCTCGTCGACCAGGGACAACGGGTGTCGAAGCAGCCCGGACGCTGCTGCGCAACCGGCTGTGAGGTGCCGACGCCGTCGGCGGCGGAATCGCTCTTGTGAGGTGAGCACGCTCATCAGGCTCCCTCCCCCCCTTGCGGCAGGGCAATCGCATATGGCCGTTTGAGGTAATCGGAGTTCCCACAAACTCGTCATGCCCGGGCTTGTCCCGGGCATCCACGTCTTCGTTTCCACGCGAAGAAAAGACGTGGATGGCCGGGACAAGCCCGGCCATGACTGCGCGGAAGAATCGGTTCATTCCATATGCGATTGCCCTGCCCCTTGCGGGGGAGGGCTGGGGAGAGGGGTAAGCCCCGGGCGAGATGACTGAAGTGAGTCTCGCTTTCGCAACTTCGACCGCGTTACGTTGAGACTCGTGTTGAGAGAGCGTGCCGTATGGCACCCCTCTCCCTAACCCTCCCCCGCAAGGGGGGAGGGAATCCGGCCGCCAGTGCCTTCCTTACCAGTCGTGGCGAGATCGCCGCTCAGCTCTTCTGCGCGTAGAGCAGCGGCACCGCAGAATCCACCATCACCTCGATCAGGCTGGTGCCTTGATGCGAGAGGGCGCGCTGGTAGGCGCCGGCGAGCTCGGCTGATTTCGTCACCCGCACGGCGTCGCAGCCCATGCCTTCGGCGAGCTTGACGAAATCGATGCCCGGCAAATCGAGGCCCGGCACGTCGCGCACCTGCATCACCTGGCTGAACGAGCGCATCGCGCCGTAGCCGGAATTGTTCAGTACGACGACGGTCAGCGGCAGCTTGCGCTGCGCTGATGTCCACAGCGCCTGGATCGAATACATCGCCGAGCCGTCGCCGATCAGGCAGACCGTGCGCCCCTGGCGTCGACCGAGCGCCATGCCGACCGCGGCCGGCAGGCTGTAGCCGAGGCCGCCGCTCGCCATGGTGTAAAAGCTGTCCTGGCCGTGCATCGGCATCGCCTTCTGCATCAGCGGGCGGTGCGACGGAATTTCCTCGACCAGCGCATCGTGGGGGCCCATCGCGGCCGAGAGCGCGTGCAGCGCATATTCGGCGGGGATCGGGTCGCCGGCCGCCGGCGCCGGCGGCAGGACACGGCCGGCCGGCGCAGTGCGCCTGGTCTCGGGCAGCATCTCGAGCAGCGCCGTCAGCGCGGGCTTCATCGTCGCGACGATGCTGTGGCCGGTCGGCGTCATCGCGGCGGCATCCGGATCGTCGGTGATCTGGAAGATCGTGGTCGAGCCGTCGAAGATCGCGGCATGGCCCTCGACATGGAAGGTGAAGACCGGCGCGCCGACCACGACGACGAGATCGTGATCGCGCAGTGCGTCGGAGAGCTGGCCCGGTGCGGCGTGCAGGAAGCCGGCGAACTGCGGATGCCGCTCGGGGAACGAGCAGCGCGCCGAGAACGGGCTGGCCCAGACCGCGGCCTTCGACTTCTCGGCGACGTCAACCATGAGGTCGACCGCCTCGGCACGATCGACGGCCGGGCCGACGACGAGGGCAGGGCGCTTGGCCTCGCCGAGCGCGGCCACCAGCGCCTGCATCGCCGACAGATCGGGGCCGATCTCGCGGCTGACCTGGCGCGCGTCGAGCGGCTGCGTCGCATGCGCCCAGTCGTCGATCGGCACCGAGACGAAGGTCGGCCCGCAGGGCGGCTGCATCGCGACATAATAGGCGCGCGCGATCGCGGCGGGCACGTCTTCGGCGCGCGCCGGCTCGACCGCGAATTTCACGTAAGGCCGCGGGAATTCGGAGGCCCGCTCGGCATAGAGGAAGGCCTGCAGCGGCATGATCGAGCGCGCCTGCTGGCCCGCGGTGATCACCAGCGGGGTCTGGTTGCGATACGCGTTGTAGATGTTGCCGAGCGCGTTGCCGACGCCAGCCGCCGAGTGCAGATTGACGAAACCGGCATTGCGCGTCGCCAGCGCATAGCCGTCGGCCATGCCGACGACGGAAGCCTCCTGCAGGCCGAGCACGTAGTCGATGTCGTCGGGCCAGTCGCTCAGGAACGGAAGCTCGGTCGAGCCCGGATTGCCGAACACCTTGTTGATGCCCCATGCGCGCAGCAGGCCGAAGGTGGCGTCCTTGACGGTGACGGTCTTGCCTTTGCTGGCGGCGGGTTTGCGCGAGGACATCGGGCGGCTCCCATTTCTGTCTTGTTACGTTCCGTCATTGCGGGCGGCAAAAGCGGAAAGGCAATTCACCTGTCGATGGATTGCCCGACGATGTCAAGCCGCTGGGCCCATAGTTGCCGCGGCAACGGCTGCAAGTTTGAGTGGGCGGCTATCCCGTCATCCTGAGGAGCGCGCTTGCGCGCGTCTCGAAGGATCGACGGCCACGGCCGGGCCGTTCATCCTTCGAGACGCGCTACGCGCTTTTCAGGATGACGGGGTGACTACCTAATTGGCCTTCTGCAGCGCCGCGGTCTGCTTGGCCAGCTGCTTGTCGAAATCCTGCTCCAGCCCCGCCACATAGGTGGCATTCTCGCCCGGCTTGGCGAACGGGTTCGGCGCGCCGTCCTTCATCTGCGCCCGCTTGGCCTGCATGTCGTAGACCTCCGGATGCGGCCCGAGCAACACGTCGACCTTCATCGCCTTGACCTTGGTGAAGGTCGAGCGGTAGTCGTCGACGATGCCGGGATAGGTCGGACGGCCGACCAGCCGGTTCAGCGCCACCGTTCCGCTGCAGAAGAACAGCACGTTGCGCGCCTGGCTGCCGTCCTTGACCGTCATCTCCCAGCTGGTGCAGCCCGGCGAATGGCCGGGCGTGGTGTGCGCGGTGAGCGTGACGTCGCCGAGCGTCACCTTGTCGCCTTCCTTGACAGTGCGGTCGACTTTCACCGGCGTAAAGGCGAGATCGGCGTTGTTCTCGTCGCCAGGATAGTAACCGCCCTCGAGCAGCGGCTTGTCGCGCTCGCCGGCGATCAGTTGCGCGCCGGTCTCCTTCTTGATCTCGGCAAAGCCGCCGGTGTGGTCGAGATGGGCGTGGGTGTTGAGGATGATCTTGATGTCGCCCTCCTTGAAGCCGAGCTTGGCGATGTTGTCCTTGATCATGCCGGTCGACTGCTGCATCGCCGTGTCCATCAGGATCAACCCCTGCGAGGACTTGATGACGTAGACCGCGATCCCGTCAGTGCCCACGTAGTAGATATTGTCGATGAGCTGGAACGGTTCGAACGGCGCGGTCCATTTCTTCATGACAACAGCCATGAAATCCTTGAGCGTCTGTGCCTGCGCACCGGTTGCGATCAGCGTGAGCGCGCACAGCGCGGCTGCGATCGTCCTCATGGTTGCCTCCCTGCTTGTTGTTGTTCGTGCATGGGCGGCACTATGCGTGCTGGCAACGCCGACTGCAAGCTGCGGACGGCAAGCCGCCGGGCAGGCGACCGTCCGTCCGGCGCATTCCTGTTCTGCGTTCAGCTCGCGTATTGGGCGATGCCGTGGCCGAACGACCAGTTCTCCTTGGCGACCTCGACGAGGTTGATGACGACATCGTCCGGCCGGCCCTGCAGCTGGCTCTGATAGTCGTCCACGATCCGCTTGTAGAACGCCTTCTTCATCTCGACGGTGCGCCCGGCATTCATGGTGATCTGGATGAAGATGAGATCGTCGCTGTAGGTATTGCCGAGATAGTTGTCGGCGTAGTTCAGATCGCCACGGTCGTGCTCGGTGATGACCTGAAACTTGTCGTTCTCGGGGACGTTGATCACCTCGCGCATTGCCTTGTAGACGATCTCGCCCAGCGTCTTGCGATATTCGGCGGACTTGCCGCGCTTCAGGTCGATGCGAACGAATGGCATGGTGGTCTCCTGTGTTGTGCGGGGCTCGGCCGGATCGACCCCGTGTGATCGAGACGTTGCGACGGTGCGAAGGCTCTCGCGTCGTCCGCTTGCGCCGGCGGCGTCGAAGAATTCAGCGGGTCGCCTTGAAGGCCTCCCAGCGCTCATCGCGCTCTCTTTGGTATTTGGGCGTCCGCTCGCCCACCATGTCGGCGCGATGGACCGGCTCGCCGCAGGACTCGCAGACCGGACCGAGCCCGGCCGGCTTGCCGCAGACGAGATGGGTGTAGCTCATTGCGCGGCCTTCCCGCGGTGACTTGCACCAGGTTTCGCCCCAGGCGCGCAGCGCCATCAGCACTGGAAAGAACGCTTCGCCCTTCTCGGTGAGGTGATATTCGTGGCGCAACGGGCGCTTGTTGTAGACTTGCCGCGTCACCAGACCGTCCGCTTCCAGCTTTTTCAGCCGTGCCGTGATCATCTGCGGCGTGCCGCCCGACTGTGCCTGGATCTCCTCGAAGCGATGATTCCGCGCGAACAGTTCGCGCATAACAAGTACTGTCCAGCGGTCGCCTACGACGGTTTCGGCGCGAGCGACAGGGCACAGCGTTTGGTCAGCCGTGTTGTCCTTCATTTTGGTCATCACGTTTTCTTCATCAGGCTTGTTGCTATGATTTTCATAGCAATATGGCCCGACATCATCGCAAATGCAATGGGCCGCTGATGGCCCGGTCTGCATCACCAAGGAGCGGGTCATGACCACCGAACAGGGGCCGACAGCGGCCAAAGTCGATTTGAAGCTCGAAGTCGTCGTCATTCCGGTCTCGGATGTCGACCGCGCCAAGCGCTTCTATCAGGGCCTGGGCTGGCGGCTTGATGCCGACTTCGTCAGGCCCGACGGTTCGCGCGCCCTGCAGCTGACGCCGCCGGGCTCGCCGACCTCGATCCATCTCGGCTTGGGACCCGCGCTGCCGCGCTTTCTGATCGTCAGTGATATCGAAGCGGCGCGCGCCGAGCTGATCGCGCGCGGCGCCGATGTCAGCGAGGTGTTTCACCGCGGCGCGGAAGGCCGCATCAAGGGGCCGGATCCGGAGCGGCCGAGCTACGGGTCGCTCGCCACCTTCAACGATCCCGACGGAAACGTCTGGCTGCTGCAGCAGGTGACGCAACGCCTGCCCGGGCGGGTCGACGGCAACAGCACGAATTTCTCTTCATCGGCGGATCTCGCCGCCGCACTGCGCCGCGCGGCTATGGCCCATGGCGAGCACGAGAAGCGGACCGGTGGCCACGATGCGAACTGGCCCGATTGGTACGCCGAGTACATCGTCCGCGAACAGGCCGGCAAGCCGCTGCCCGAGTGAACGGAGCGCGTCATTGAAGCAAATCCAACCGGGCGCCTGATGGCCAAGGAGCGATCGATGACCCAGATCATCTATCCACGCGAGCGAACTGCGCTGCTTCTCGTCGATCCCTACAATGATTTCCTCTCCGAGGACGGCATGGTCTTTCCGCGCATCAAGCCGATCGCCGACGAGGTCGGGCTGCTCGACAATCTGCGCCAGCTCGACGGCGCGGTCCGGGCCGCTGGCATCCAGGTGGTGATCGTCCCGCACCGCCGCTGGGAGCCGGGCGATTATGAGGATTGGGATCATCCCAATCCGACTCAGCGCTTGATCATGCAGCGCCATAGCTTTGCGCGCGGCGAATGGGGCGGGGATTGGTATCCGGACTTTGCGCCCAAGCCCGGCGATCTGGTCGCCCAGGAGCATTGGGGGCAGAGCGGGTTCGCCAACACCAACCTGGATTTCCTGCTCAAGCAGAAGGGCATCACGCATGTGATCGTGGTCGGGCTGCTGGCCAACACCTGCATCGAATCGACCGCCCGCTTCGCGATGGAGCTCGGCTACCACGTGACGCTGGTGCGCGATGCCACCGCCGCCTTCTCGCACGACATGATGTACGCCGCTCACGAGCTGAATGGCCCGACCTACGCCCATTCCATCCTGACGACCACGCAGGTGATCGCGGCGTTGCCGGCGGCCTCTCATTCCAAGGAGGCAGTCAAATGACCACGACGCCGAAGACACCAGCTGCAACCGCAATAGGCCAATCGACCCAGGAGGCCATCGACCAAACCCGGCGCAAGCTGCTGACGGGCGCGGCGCTCGGCCTGGCTGCTGCCAGTGCGACCAGCGTGTTCCCCGCGCATCTCGCCGCGGCAGCAGAGAATGATGCGATCCGGCCATTCCACATCAACATTCCAGAGGAAGACCTTGTCGACCTTCGCCGCCGTCTGGCCGCAACCCGATGGTCCGACAAGGAGACCGTCAATGACGACTCCCAGGGCGTTCCGCAGACGATGCTGCGCGATCTCGTCCGCTACTGGCAAACCGATTACGACTGGCGGAAGGTGGAGGCGCGGCTCAACGCCCTGCCGCAATTCATCACCGAAATCGACGGTGTGGACATCCACTTTATTCACGTCCGCTCGAAGCAAGACAATGCATTGCCCCTGATCGTCACGCATGGTTGGCCGGGTTCGGTCATCGAGCAGATGAAGATCATCGATCCCCTGACCAATCCCACCGCGCATGGCGGCAGCGCGTCGGACGCGTTCCATCTCGTGATCCCGTCGATGCCGGGCTACGGCTTCTCCGGCAAGCCGACCACGGTCGGCTGGGATCCCCAGCGCATCGCGCGGGCCTGGGTCCAGTTGATGAAGCGGCTCGGCTACAGCAAGTTCGTCGCTCAAGGCGGCGACTGGGGGTCGCCGGTCTCCAATGAAATGGCCAAGCTGGGTGCGCCGGAGTTGCTCGGCATCCACGTCAACCTGCCCGGCGTCGTTCCGCCCGAGGTCTTCAAGGCGGTCTCCTCAGGCGGTCCAGTGCCCGACAATCTGTCCGCGGAGGAGCAGCACGCCTACGACCAGATCAAGCTTCAGTTCGCGAAACGGCGTGCCTACGCGCAGATCATGGGCACCCGCCCGCAGACGCTTGCGGCGTTTGCGGATTCGCCGGCGGGACTGGCCGCATGGCTGCTCGATCACGGTGACGGCTACGCCCAGCCGGCCTCGGCGATGACGTCGGCGGTGCTCGGACATGCCGTCAACGGCCATTCCGCGGGTGCGCTGACCCGCGACGACGTGCTCGACAACATCACGCTGTATTGGCTCACCAACAGCGCGATTTCGTCGGCACGTCTTTACTGGGAAAACAAGACCAACCTTTATCTGCCCGCCAATGTCGCGATCCCCGCCGCGGTGACCGCATTTCCCGGCGAGAGCTTTGTGGCGCCACGGAGTTGGGCGGAAAAGGCCTATCACAAGCTGATCTACTTCCATCAGGCTGAAGCCGGCGGCCACTTCGCCGCATGGGAGCAGCCCGACATCTTCAGCAGAGAGATTCGGGACGCATTTCGGACGCTCCGCAGCTGATCTGAACATTCAAGACAACTGAAGGAGTATCCATCATGCCCAAACTTGCCCTCATTGCCACCGTCGAGGTCGCGCCGGAGAAGCGCGATCAGGCGCTGTCGCTGCTCTCGGCGCATGGCGCCCGATCGCTCAGGGATGAACCGGGCACGCTGAACTTCGAGATCCTGGTGCCGCGCGAGGATGCCGCAAAGCTCTTGATCTACGAGGTCTATCAGAATGACGCTGCGTTCGAGGCGCACCGCAATGCGCGATCGATCGCGCAGTTCCGCGAGGAGAGCGCAGGGCTCGGCATCAAGATATCAGCGGCGCGGTGCACGCCTGCCGCGTAGGGAGTTGCCGCTAGCGGCGTCACGCCCTGAGGCTGGCGCCGCGCTCGGACAAAACCTTCTCGGCCTTCGGCGTCAGCTCATAGAGGTCGCCGTCCTTGGCGACGTATCCCTCCCTGATCAGCCGGTCGACCTCGCCTTGCACGTCGTCGGCGAAGGCAATGGATTGGGCGATGTCGCAGAGAACCGCGACCTGTTCGTCTCTAAGCATGGCGTCCTCCGTCAGGGCGGGGAACGCGCAAGCCGGGTTTCGGTTCCAATGGACTGGATGATACGCCCGGCTTTCACCTGGTGAGCCGCGGCGCAGGGTGTTGCATCTTACCGATGCCGGGCGTCGAACACCGGCGCGTAGCCACCGCCGTCTCGACGAATATGGGCACAGCGCGGGCCGCGGAAGTGGGCGGGTATGACGAGACGGCCGCTGTCCGCCGCCTCTGCCAGGATCTTCGCGCGCGTCTCGCCGGCGAGCTGTGGGTCGGCACAGGATGATGTCGACAGATTGGGCTGGAAGATCTGCACCGGGTTGTGCACGGCATCGCCGCAAAAGATCGCGCGATGTTGTGCGTAGTCTACCATCAGCCCCATCTGGCCGCTGGTGTGGCCCGGCAGCGGGACCAGCCGCAGGCCCGGTCCCAACTGATGGCCATCGTCGACCAGATCGACACGGCCTGCATCGACGATCGGTATGACGCTCTGTTCGAGGGCGCGGGCGTGGATCGGCGGCGCACGCCCGGCATCATGCTGCGTCATCCAGTCGGCAAGCTCGCGGCGGCCGAACAGATACCGCGCGTTGGGAAAGGTCGGCTGCCAGCGGCCGTTGTCCTGGCGCGTATTCCAGCCGACGTGATCGACATGCAGATGGGTGCAGAATACGACGTCGATGCCGGCCGGGTCGACGCCGCATGTGCGCAACCGATCGAGGAAGCCGCTGCCGCGCCGCCGATGCCAGGCGGGAATCTCGGGGATGTCCTTGTGCTCGCCGATGCAAGCGTCGATCAGCAGCGTTCGGCCGCCGGTTCGCACCACAAAACTCTGGATCGCGTGTTTCGCGACGCCCCGGGCGAGGTCGATGAACACCGGCTCCAGCGTGGCACGATGCGCTTCGATCAACCCCCGATCGTATCCGGGCAGGAATTCGGCGAGCGGAAGGCCGAAATCGTCGTCGTCGACGATGACGTCGACGGTCGCGTCGCCGATCGCAAATTGCATGACCGCTCCTTCCCGGAGAACCGTGCATCCCAACGCGCAGTCACTATGCAGGTTGGCGCCGTCGATCGCAAGTTGCGTCGCTTGTGAACGGCTATCAGACCATGCCGCGCAGCAGGCCGATCAGGCGGCCGCACTCATCGTCGGTGCCGACCGTGATGCGCAAAAAGTCCTCGATCCGCGGCTTCTGAAAATGCCGCACAAGCACGCCGCGCTCGCGCAGCTTCGCGGCGAGGTCGGCGCCGCGATGGCTGGGATGGCGGGCGAACACGAAATTCGCCTGCGACGGCAGCACCGCGAAGCCCAGTTCGATGAGGCCGCGGACCAACGCCTCTCTGCTCCGGATGATGCGCTGCCGCGTCTCCTCGAACCACGCCTCGTCCTCGATCGAGGCGACCGCGCCCGCGATCGCGAAGCAGTCCAGCGGATAGGAGTTGAAACTGTCCTTGACCCGCTCCAGCGCCTCGATCAGCGGGCGCTGGCCGATGGCGAAGCCGACCCGCAATCCCGCCAACGCGCGCGACTTGGAGAGCGTCTGGATGACGAGCAGATTGTCGTGGCGTGCGACCAGCGGCACGGCGCTCTCGGCGCCGAAGTCGACATAGGCCTCGTCGACCACCACCAGCCGGTCGGGATGCTCGGCGAGCAGCGCCTCGATCGCGGCGCGCGGCAGCGAGGTGCCGGTCGGTGCGTTCGGATTGCACAGCAGGATGGCGCTGCCGGGCCGCCGGTAGTCGGCAAGCTGCACGCGCATCGCGGCGTCGAGCGGCACCGTCTCGTAGCTGACGCCATAGAGGCGGCAGTAGACCGGGTAGAAGCTGTAGGTGATGTCGGGAAACAGCAGCGGCGCATCGTGCTTCAGCAGCGCCGGGAACGAGTGGGCGAGCACCTCGTCCGAGCCGTTGCCGACGAACACCTCGTCCGCCGTGACGCCATAGCGCCTCGCGATTGCCTCGCGCAGGGCGGTTGCGCGCGGATCAGGGTAGAGCCGCAGGCGATCCGTGGTCGCCGTGATCGCCGCCACCGCGCGCGGCGACGGCGGGTAGGGATTCTCGTTGGTATTGAGCTTGATGAGGCCGTCGATCTTCGGCTGCTCGCCGGGCACGTATGGCGACAGATTGTGGACGACCGAACTCCAGAAGCGACTCATGATCTGCGATCCAGGGATGAACGCGATCACAATAGGGAATACGAGGCGCTGATGAAAGCGCCTCTTTATTCCCTCGCATCATGACGCGCGTCGTGCTCGCGCGTTACCAGGTCGCCGTGCCCTTCATGGTCGGCTGGCCCTCGGCATTCGCGGTCCACAGCTCCATGCCGCCATTCTTGTCGCTGGCATTGATCGAGAACTCGCTGCCCTCGAACAGCGGCTGCACGCCGCGATAGGCGAGCTTCTTCGGCGGCTTGCCGCCGCGCAGCCTGGCGGCGAACTCGACGATGAAGGAAGCCTGCAGCGGGCCGTGGAAGATCAGGCCCGGATAGCCCTCGACCTTGGTGACGTAATCGCGGTCGTAATGGATGCGATGGCCGTTGAAGGTCAGCGCCGAGTAGCGAAACAAGAGCACCGGATCGGAGACGTGGCTCTCGCGATGCTGCGCGACCGGGGGAGGCGGCGGCGCCTTGGCCGGCGCTGCGCCTTGCGTGCTCGTCATCTCGCGATAGACGATGTCCTGCCGCTCGCGCACCGCAAGCCCGCGCGACGTCGTGACCTCGTGATTGACCGAGACGAAGCACAGCGTGCCGGTCGAGCCTGATTTGACCGTGACGTCGGCGATCTTCGAGGTGCGTTTGGCCTCGTCGCCGATGCGCAAGCTGTCGAAGAATTCGAGCTCGCCGCCGGCCCACATCCGCCGCGGCAGCGGCACCGGCGGCAGGAAGCCGCCGCGGGTCGGGTGGCCGTCGGGGCCAAGCTGCGACATCGGAAACACCGGCTGCGCCAGGCACCAATGCGTGGTCCACGGCGCGGCGTCACCGGCCTTCGGCTCGCCGATCTCCTGGAACAGCGTCGCGCGCAGCCCCATCACGAGATATTTGGTGACGACGTCGGAGGCCTCCGTGGTCTTGCCAATCCATTGGCGGAGATGATCGAGGTCGAGTTTGTCGCTCATGATTGTGTTGCCCGGGTGAGAGATGTCGAAGCACGACGGCGTCGGTCTGACGGCAGGCTCGGTGTACCTCTCCCGCTTGCGGGGGAGGTCGGCGCGTAGCGTCGGGTGGGGGCTCTCTCCACGGTGGGATTCGTGGAGAGAGCCCTCACCCCAACCCTCTCCCGCAAGCGGGAGAGGGGGGGGGCAGCTCGTTCGCGGTTACGATCTGACCTGATCTCATCGCATCCTAACGTTTAATGAGCTCGCCGATCGCGGGCACCTTGCCGTAGTGCCTGTCCTCGCCGACCACGATCGCGGCCGGCGCCGGATAGCTGACCTTGCCGTTCGGCGTGTCGACCTCGATGCGGCGCAGATGCGGGTGTTTCGCGAGGTCGTCCATGCTGTTGACCTCGGCAAAGGCGATGTCGGCCTCGGCAAGCTTCGCCAGCAACTCCTCGCGCGTCAGCTTGCCGAAGCTGTCGCTGACGATTCCGTCGGTCAGCACCCGGTTGCGCACGCGCTCGACCATGTTGGCAAAGCGCGGATCGTCGGGCAGGCCGGGCTGGCCCAGCACCTTGGCGCACAGCGTCTTCCACTCGCGCTCGCTCTGGATCGAGATCAGGATCTCCTTGCCGTCCCTGGAGCGGAACACGCCATAGGGCGCGATCGAAGGATGGGCGAGGCCGATCCGTTTCGGCGACTTGCCGTCCTCGGCATTGAGCAGCGGCACGGTGAGCCAGTCGGCCATCACGTCGAACATCGAGATCCGGATATCGGCACCGTCTCCGGTGCGGCCGCGGCCGATCAGCGCCTCGAGGATCGCGGCATGCGCGGTGGCGCCGGTCGCGACGTCGACGATCGACATGCCGACGCGCGAGGCGCCTTCAGGACCGCCGGTGATCGAGGCGAGGCCGCTTTCGGCCTGGATCAGCAGGTCATAGGCTTTGCGGTCGGCATAGGGCCCGGTGTCGCCATAGCCCGTGATGGTGCACATGATCAGCTTCGGATAGTCCTTGCGCAGCCGCTCGCGCGAGAAGCCGAGCTTGTCCATCGAGCCGGGCTTCAGGTTCTGCAGCAGCACGTCGGCGCCGGCGATCAGCGCCTCGAGCTGCGCGCGGCCTTCCTTGGTGGCGAGATCGACCACGGCGGAATCCTTGCCGCGGTTGAGCCAGACGAAGTAGCTGCTCTGGCCCTTCGCCGCGGCGTCGTAGCCACGGGCGAAATCGCCCTCGGGCCGCTCGATCTTGATGACATGGGCGCCGGCGTCGGCGAGGCGTGACGAGCAGAACGGCGCGGCAACCGCCTGTTCGACGGCGATGACGGTCAATCCCTCAAGCGGCAGCATGATCAAGCAACTCAGTAGGAGCGGGGCATGCCGAGCACGTGCTCGGCGACGTAGGACAGGATCAGATTGGTCGAGATCGGCGCCACCTGGTAGAGCCGGGTCTCGCGGAACTTGCGCTCGACATCGTACTCCTCGGCGAAGCCGAAGCCGCCATGGGTCTGCACGCAGGCATTGGCGGCTTCCCAGGAGGCATCGGCCGCCAGCATCTTGGCCATGTTGGCCTCGGCGCCGCAGTCGAGCCCGGCTTCATATTTGCGGGTGGCTTCCTTCACCATCAATTCGGCTGCGCGCATCGAGGCGTAGGCCTTTGCGATCGGGAACTGTATGCCCTGGTTCTGGCCGATCGGCCGGCCGAACACGCTGCGCTCCTTGGCGTAGCTGGTGGCCTTGGCGATGAACCACTTGGCATCACCGACGCATTCGGCGGCGATCAGGATTCGCTCCGCATTCATGCCGGAGAGAATGTAGCGGAAGCCCTTGCCTTCCTCGCCGATCAGATTCTCCGCCGGCACCTTCATGTCGGTGAAGAACACTTCGGTCGTGGCGTGGTTCATCATGGTGCGGATCGGGCGGATCTCCAGCCCCTTGCCCTTCACCTCGCGCATGTCGACGATGAACACCGAGAGACCGTCGGTGCGCTTCTTCGACTGTTCCTTCGGCGTGGTGCGCGCCAGCAGGACCATCAGGTCGGAATATTCGGCGCGGCTGGTCCAGATCTTCTGGCCGTTGACGACGTAATGGTCGCCCTCGCGGCGCGCGAAGGTCTTTAGCGACGACGTGTCGGTGCCGCTGGTCGGCTCGGTGACGCCGAACGCCTGCAGCCGCAATTCGCCGGTCGCGACCTTCGGCAGATACTTCGCCTTCTGCGCGTCGTTGCCGTGCCGCAGCACGGTGCCCATCGTGTACATCTGGGCGTGGCAGCCGCCGCCATTGCAGCCGGCGCGCTGGATCTCTTCCAGGATCGCCGCCGCCGCCGACAGCTTCAGGCCGGCGCCGCCATATTCCTCGGGGATCAGCACCGAGAGATAGCCGGCCTCCGTCAGCGCATCGACGAACTCCTTCGGATAGGCCATCTGGCGATCGAGCTTGCGCCAGTATTCGCCGGGAAACTGCGCGCAGAGTTTTGCCACCGCGTCGCGGATGTCGGAATGGTCGTCGATGTTCTGATCGTGTGCGGTCATTGTTTCGTCTTGCCGAGTTCCGTCTTGCCGAGAGGTTGCGCCTGTAGCGCGATGTCGGATCGCCATCGCGCTTCAGCACTTTGTTTGAGCATGATCTCTTTCGGAAAACCGCTTCGCACTTTTCCGGATCATGCGCCGCGGACGAAACGCCCGCTGTTGTGGGGCCCCGGTAAACTCCCTATGCTGTTTTGTTATAGCGTATGAACCTGCCTTCCAGGATTGGCAAGTATGGATTTCCGCCAGCTTAGGACCTTTGCGTGCGTCGCGGAACTCGGGAGCCTGAGCAAGGCATCCGATACCTTGCGGGTCGCGCAGCCGGCGCTGAGCCGGCAGATCAAGCTGCTGGAACACGAGCTGCGCACCGAATTGTTCACGCGCAACGGCCGCGGCATGGTGCTGACCGACGCCGGCCGGCTGCTGCTGGCGCGCACCAGCGGTATCGTGCGGCAGATCGACCAGATCCGCGACGACATCCAGTCCGCCGGGGGCGCGCCGTCCGGGCGCGTCGTGCTCGGGCTGGTGCCGACGGTGAGCTGCGTGCTGTCGGCGCGGCTGGCGCGGCGCACGGTGGAGCGCTATCCCGGCATCTCGCTCTGCATCGTCGAGAGCTACAGCGGCCATCTGATCGAGTGGCTGCATCGCGGCGAGATGGACCTTGCCGTGATCTACGGGCCATCGGTCGATCTGCATCTGGCGGTGCAGAGCCTCGGCCGCGACAGCATCGTCGCGGTCGGCCCGCGCGGCAGCGGGCTGAAGCCGAAGAAGCAGGTCGACTTCGGCTGGCTGATGCGCCAGCGCCTGGTGCTGCCAAGTCACTCGCACGGCCTCCGTGCGCTGCTCGAACATGCCGCGGCCAAGAAGAAGATCGATCTCGACGTCAAGCTCGAGGCGGATTCGTTTCGGGTGCTGACCAGCCTGGTCGAGGAGGGACTCGGATATACCTTGCTGCCGCCGTCCTCGGTCCGCGCCGAGGTGGCGGAGGGCCGGCTGGAGACCGCCGCCATCGGGCGGCCGGCGCCGCGGCGCGAGCTGACTCTGGCCTCGCCGGTCGAGCATCCCGGCTCCAACGCGATGACGCTGATCGCGAAGCTGTTGCGCGACGAGGTCGCCGCGCTGCGCGCCGAGGGGCTCTGGGATATCCAACTCGCCTGAGCGCGGCTTCGCATCAGCTGACCTTGAAGCCGAGATGGCCGCGGAAGCGGTTCTTCAAATAGGTGCCGTCGCGCGGCGGCAGCGCGCGCTCGACCTCGCCGGCGGCGATGCGGATGCGCGCCAGCCGCGGGCCGCCGCCGAGATCGCGCAGGCTGTTGCGGAAGCTCTCGATGCCGGCCATGTCGGCGATCTCGGAGACGTTGCCGATGCCCGCGCCATCAGCGATCACCTCGAGCCTGGCGCCGAGGCCGGAGTGACTCGGCTGCATGCCGGTCTCGCCGAAATGGCCGTTGTCGAGCACCGCGATCGAGAGATTGCCGGGCTGCTTGGTCGCGATGGTCAGCAGGCTGCCGATCCCCATCAGCTGCTCGCCGTCGCCGGTGATCACCAGCACCGGGCGCTTCGGCTGCGCCAGCGCGAGGCCGAGCCCAACCATCGCCGCGCCGCCCATCGCGCCCCACAGATAGAAATTGCCGGGATGCTCGCCGGCGTCGAACAAATCGTAAGAGGAGGAGCCGAGCCCGGAGATCACGAGCAGCTCGCCGCGGTCGGCAAGCAGCGCCTTCACGGCGGCGCGGCGATCGAGAGTCCCTGTCGATGCTGACATCAATGCGTCTCCTTGGTCCACTTCTTGCGACCGATCATCCGCTGCGAGATCAAGACCGCGACCTGCTGGTCGCCGTCATAGGCGAGCGAGGCGGCCGCCGAGACCACCTCCTCGGCATCGTCGGGGTTCTCCAGCCGCAGCACGGTGGTGCCCATGATCTCGAACGCCTGCGGCGTCGCCCGGCCCATCGGGATCTGCCAGGGATTGAACTCGGCCCATTCGCCGCGCATCGTCACCAGCGTCAGCAGCGGGAAGCGGCAGCTCGCCATCAGCGATAGCATGTTGACGCAATTGCCGACGCCGCTCGATTGCATCAACAGCACCGCGCGGTCGCCGCCGAGCCAGGCGCCGGCCGCCATCGCCACGCCTTCTTCCTCGGTCGTCAGCACCGTGGTCTTGATGTCGGCATCGGCGTGCGACAGCTTGATCAGCTTGGAATGTCCCGCATCGGGAACGTAGGACACCTGCGCCACGCCAAAGCTCTTCAGCGTGCGGTAGATCGCAACCGGCCAGTCCCGGCTGGTCGCGCTGTCCTGGTGAACGGCAATCTGGTCCATCATGGCCTCGGCGGTAGCGTTTTCGAACGAACCGGGTACCGGCTCGCGAAGAAAAACGCGTCAATACAAGGGACGCGCATTGGCGTGTCCTCACACCGATAGGCTTAGGGCAGGCGGGGGCTTAGTTCTCTTCGCATCTGGCTCGCCCAGCTATGCCGGAATTTTATAGGGCCAAGGTTTGCGGGGCCAACGCAGGCGAAATGGCGGCCGGAGCCGACTGCGTCCTTTGGCCGGGTCGAACAACAGCCCCATTACGGCCTAAAACGACGCTCTATGCTGGAAGATGCCGGTTGGCGGCAGCGCCGGGGCTTCATTTTCAAGGCTTCATTTCGCATATCGATATATCCGTCGCATTTTCAGGGATCAGGGCATGATTGTCCGAGATCGGTTTCGCGGCCTCTTCCCAAAGTATTTTCTCGCACTGTTCCTGGCCGTCGCGCTTCCGCTCGTGATCAACGGGTCGATCGAGGCCTGGTTCGGTTACCGCGATCAGCGCGCGAGGCTGGACCAGTTGCTTGGTGTTCAGGCGACGTCCGCGGCCGCCGAAATTCATAACTTCATCTCCGACATCGCAAGCCAGCTTGGCTGGCTGGTCCAGCTTCCCTGGACCGACGAGGCCGATGAGGGACGCCGAACCGATGCGTTGCGTCTGTTTCGTCAAGCGCCAGCCGTGGTCAGCCTGACACTCATCGACAACAATGGGTTGGAGCGTCTCTACGTCTCACGGGTCGGTCTCAATCGAATTGAAAGTCGTATCGACCGATCGGCTGAACCTGCGCTGGTCGGCGCCCACGCGCGCCAAGTTTGGTTCAGCGATGTCAGCTACAACAGAGGCTCGGAACCGTATTTGACAATTGCGCTCGTGGGTAACCGATCCGCGGTCGGCGCAGTCGTCGCCGAAGTCAATCTCAAGCTGATCTGGGATGTCGTATCGGCGATTAAGGTGGGAGAGACCGGCTTCGCCTTCGTGCTGGACCGGCCGGGCCGTCTCATTGCCCATCCCGACATCAGCCTTGTGCTCCGCGGGCTGGAAGAAACAACCTCCCAGCCGTTTCGCGCCATACGCGACGCAATCGGCCCGGGAGCGAGCGTTGCAACCGGCCGGGACGGACAGGGACGTCGGGTTGCTGCCAGCGCGGCTCCTGTGGCGGGGCCCGATTGGACCGTGGTGGTGGCACAGCCGCTCTCAGAGGCTTACGCCCCGATCTATGCCGCGTTGCGACGGACGACAGTGCTTCTCGCGGGCAGCACCGTATTTGCAGGGCTGCTCGCCTATGCATTCGCGCACCGGATGACCGAGCCGATCAGGCTGCTCGAGGAGGGGACGGAGCGGATCGGTGCCGGATCATTCGAGCACCGCATTGCGATCCAGACCGGGGACGAATTTCAGCGCCTGGCAAACAGCTTCAACAGGATGGCCGGCGAACTCGCGCTGGCGCAGCAGCACCAGGAGCGGATCGCGAAGCTCAAGCGGTTTCTTGCGCCTCAAGTCGCCGATCTCGTCGATCGTGCCGGCGATGACAGCGTGCTGGATGGCCGCCGCACCGACGTGGTCGTCGTGTTCTGTGACTTGCGCGGGTTCACCGCGTTTTCCGCGGGCGTCACTCCCGAGGAAGTCATGAGCGTGCTGTCCGAATATTATGAGGTTCTGGGCAGGGTCATTGCGCGGTTCGAAGCAACGCTCATCAGCTTTTCGGGAGACGGGCTGATGGTGCTGGTGAACGCACCCGTGCCGGTCGAGGAGCCGGCGCTGAGAGCCGTCGACCTTGCGACCGAAATGCAGAAGCACGTGCAAGGCTTGATCGGCGGCTGGCGGTCGCGGGGCTACCAGGTTGGCTTTGGAATAGGGCTTGCCAGCGGATCGGCGACGGTTGGGCGGATCGGCTACGACGACCGGCTCGATTACACGGCCATCGGCAGTGTCGTGAATCTCGCCGCCCGCCTGTGCGCATCTGCCGCAGATCGGGAGATCCTGATGGACGCAGGGACCGCCGCAAGCGTCAGAGGCAAGCGCGCCGTGGAGGATATCGGGAGTCGACAAATCAAGGGCTTCGATGACGCCATTCCGGTGTTCGGAATATCGTTTTGATGTGCGTTGGCCGATGCCGACCGGAGCGGTTCGGTGCAGTCCATTGGCGACTGGTTTCGGATCGTGGGATATACTTGCGCCGACGGCGAACGCCAGCGGATCGGTAGAGCATGAGTTGCGCTCACTCTGGTGCAGCAACATCGCACGGACGCGCCGGCCGGCGCGAGGTCCTGTTGTGGATGGCCGCCGCCGCGGCTTGGACCACATCCTCGCACGCGCAGAAGCCGTCGATGCCTGTGATCGGCTATCTTTGTCCGGAATCGCCGGAGTTGTTTGGCAGCCGGCTGAAGGCTTTCCATCAGGGACTTCGTGAGGCCGGCTTTGTCGAGGGCCGCGATGTTGCGATCGAGTATCGATGGGCCAATGGGCAATATGCCCAGTTGCCTGCGCTGGCCGGCGAATTGATCGCGCGTAACGTCGATGTGGTGGTGGCGCCCGGCGGCGCGCCCGTCGCGCTTGCCGCCAAAGCTGCCGGCGTCACCAAGACAATCGTCTTCGAGATGGGCGGCGACCCCGTTCAGCTGGGTGTGGTGGACAGCCTGTCGCGGCCGGGAGGCAACATCACGGGAATCTCGAGCCTGAGCGTCGACGTGTCGCCGAAGCGGCTCGAGTTGATGCACGAACTCCTGCCGGCGGCGACGACGTTGGGGGTCGTGACCAACCCGACAAGTCCAACCGCCAGCTCGCAACTGCAGAGGCTTCAGGCCGCTGCCGAAACCTTGGGGGTCCATCTGCAGATATTGAGGGCAAGCAAGGAGGACGAGTTCGAAGCCGTATTCTCTTCGGTAGCGAGAGAGTCGGCAAACGCGCTCGTTTTCACCTCCGATCCCTATTTTGCATTCCGCAGCCGGCGCTTGGCCGATCTCGCGCTGAAGTATCGTGTGCCCGCAATCACGCAGACCCGGGATTTTCCGACGGCCGGAGGCTTGATGAGCTATGGCGGAGATTTCGTGCAGTCGCATCGACGCGCGGGCGTCTACGCCGGCCGGGTTCTGAAGGGTGAGAAGCCCGCCGATCTTCCGGTCCAGCTGGTCACCAAGGTCGAGTTCGTCATCAACCTGAAGACCGCCAAACTGCTCGGCCACGAGTTCTCTGCGTCAGTCGTCAGCGGCGCAGACGAAGTGATCGAGTGAGGCATCCGTTCATGAACCCGGTAGTCCGGCCGGCACGGACTGAATGGTCCGGCCGGACGGTGGCATCGCGTGCCCTCACGGGCTCAACCGTTGGGCTGCAGAAACGGGCCGTATTGCTTGCTGGCGGCGACCGCGGCTGCCGCCTGTCCGATGACGCGCATTGCCGCCATCATCGGCCACGGACCAAGACTCACCCTGCGAACACCGGCACGGGCGAGCTCTCCGATTTCGGGCACGCCTTGCGTCACCATGATGTTGACCGGCAGCGGCGTCAGTTGAACGAACCTCTCGATCAGCGCGAGGTCGGTCAGCCCCGGCACAAAAATTCCGTCAGCGCCGGCCTCGGCATAGACCTTCGCACGCCTTGCCGCCTCGGTCAGGCATTGCTCGGGTGAGCCGAACTTCAGCAGAAACGGATCGGTTCGCGCATTGATGAAAAGATCAATCCCGAGTTGTTGCGCGGCGTCCCGCACCGCCCTGATCTTCGCGGCATGCTGCTCGGGAGTGGCGAGCTGCCGCTTTCCGCCAACGAGTCCGTCCTCGATATTGATGCCGATCGCGCCGGCCTTCAGGATCCTCGCCGCCGAATGCGCGGCGGCGTCCGGAGTGTCGCCATATCCCGCCTCCAGATCGATCGATACCGGAATCGAGACCGACGCGGTCATCCGCGAGACCAGGCCTTCGACCATCTCGAGCGGGGCATTTTCGCCGTCGGCGTAGCCGAGCGCGGCCGCGACCGCGCCGCTGCTGGTCGCGATCGCTCGCGAACTCTTTGCGATGGCCTTGGCGGTGGCGACGTCCCAGGCGTTGAACAGGACGAGCGGATCGCCCGTTCTGTGCAGAGTGTGAAAGGCTTCGGCATATTGCTGCTGTGTCGTGGCGTCCATTGCGCGCACTCCCTCTCAGAAAAATTGATAGATTGACTGACGTAGCCGCTGCTTGCGGCGCGGCCGTTCAGCCGGCGGCGTGCGTTGTGAACCAGTCCATGATCAGACCTGTGACCTCGGCCTCACGCTCGAGATGCGGGAAGTGCCCGACATCGGGCAGGACGATGCGCCGATGTGGCCCCTTGAAGAGCGGCTCTTCCTTGATCGAATACCGCGCCGTCGGATCGTTGCCGCCATAGATCGTCATTGTCGGTGTGTGCATGTCGTTGATCGGCAGCCGGCCCGCAACGCCCGCATCGATCAGGCCATTGTAGTACTTCAGCGCCGCCTTCATGGTGCCGGGAGAGCTGAGCGTCTGCTTGACCGAGCGGAGATGCTCGTCGTTCTGCAGGGTTGGCGACCACAACTTCCAAAGGTAGTCGACGAAGGGAAGCCCCTCGATGTTGACCGCCGAGTGAGCGCCAGGCACCGTGAAGAAATAGACATGGAAGACCGATCGAACGGCATCGGGATCGCTCCTGAGGCTCGGGATCGTGATCGGGTGTGCGGTGTTCATCACCACCGCGGCCTTGATCGCCGAAGGTGCCGTGGCCAGCGCCTGGAAGGTCGAGGTGCCGCCCCAATCCATACCGACGACGCAGGCCCGTCCGTCGTCGCTCAGCGCCGCGATCAGCGCTTCGAGATCCTGGCCCAGCGCGATCGGATCGAAGATGCCGTCGGCCGGAATCTCGGTCGGCGCATAGCCGCGCAGGAACGGCGCGACCGCGCGATATCCGGCATCTGCGAACACCTGCAGCTGCTTTCGGTACGACCAGGCGTTGTCGGGAAAGCCGTGCATGAACATGACAAGCGGCCCGCTGCCCTGTTCGAGATAGGCAAACCGCACGCCGTTGGCCTGCACGTATTTCAGGGCGGGTTCGCTGCCGGATGCGTCAGGCGTTGCCAGTGCGGCGCTTCGGATCGTCATCGCTGCTCTCCATTTTTTGTCGTCGTTGCTCTCCCGGTTAAATATGTGCGCAGCGCACATATCTGGTCAAGTTGTTTTTTGTGCGCAGCGCACATATTATTCGGCGCATGGAAAACGGAATCGCCAATCTGCTGGGCGCGCTGTCGCTCGCTGTCATGGATCGGATCGAGCAAGGCGCGCGCGAGGTGGTCGGCCGCGGCGGCGAAACGCCCGCGGCGCTGATCGTCATCGGCTATGGCCAGGGCATGACCAACGACAAGCTGAGGCGAATCCTCGGCCTATCGCATTCCGGAACGGTTCGGCTGGTGGATCGGCTGGTTTCGGATCGGCTTGTCGAACGCCGGGCGGGCAAGGACGGCCGCGAGGTCGCCCTGCACCTGACGGCGTCAGGCGCCGCGTCCCGGAACGAATTGTTGGCGTCGCGGATTTCCGCCGTGACGTCGCTGCTCGACGTGCTGTCGGCCGCCGAGAGGAAGCAGCTTGCGACGCTGATCCACGAATTGCTGGCAAGGCAGGACACCTCCGAGATGGATCGTTTCACGATCTGCCGGATGTGCGACGACCGGGTCTGCACCAACTGCCCGTTGCCGACCAGCAAGGGCCAGCACGCGCGCTAGCGTTTTGCCGTGTTGGCTCAGCTCTCCGTCATGGCCGGGCTCGTCCCGGCCATCCACGTCTTTATTGCGTGGCCGAAGCAAAGACGTGGATGCCCGGCACGAGGCCGGGCATGACGAGCTAGCCAAAAGTGCCTTATCTTGTTGGCCGCGCTCTATAGGCCGGGCCTTGGCTCTCAGCGCGCGCTCTTGCCCACCATGAACACGTACATGTCCCAGAACGTCTCTGGATGATCGAGCTCGAAGCGGTGCCACTGATCCAGATCGGTCTCGTCCGCCGTGCCCGGAAACTGTTTGCGGAATCGGTCGAGCACCGCCGGATCGTCAAACGGCTCGAAGCCCCCAAACGTCAGGCCGTGTTCGCTGAGGAATGCCGCAATCTCCGGAATCGTCAGCCGGTGTTCCATGACGTTGAACAGCAGATCGCGGCAGCCGCTCATGCTGTAGAAATCCTTGGCGCCGATCAGCGGTTTCCATTTGTCGGCTTCGCGTAAGATGTCCTGCCGGCAACGCCTGATGTCCTCAGTGGTGGCGCGATAATTGCGCGCCGCGATGCGATCGCGGGCCTCGACGATGACGCGGCGCGCCAGATGGCTGTAGAGCCCGATGCGCATCGTGCCGCCCGGCCGCAGCAGCGAGACCAGCACGCGCCAGCCGGCCAGGGGTTCGGCAAGATGATGCAGCACGCCGACCGACTCGATGCTGTCGAAGGTCCTCCCGATCGAGCCCAATTCCAGGATGTCCGCCTGCGCATAGTCGATGTTGCGCAAGCCGAGCTCCCGGGTCTTGCGGCGCGCATAGGCGAGGCTGGTCATGCTGATGTCGACGGCGAGCAAGCGGGCATTGGGATAGACCTGCGCGATCTGGATCGCGTGCGAGCCGGTGCCGCAGCCGGCGATCAGGATATCCCGCTCGGCTTGCTGGTCCGCGGTCGCGACGGTTCGTCCCCGCGCCCGATCGGCCGCGAAGGCCGTCAATGGGTTGACGGTCCAGCGCGGATAGGGATTTTCCTCGTATTGGCGCATCACGTCGACCGACACGCTGTTCTTGATCGGTGTGAGCCCTGCAATAGCGCTGCGCTCCTCCATCTCCACGCGCGGCTCGCGAAGCTGCACCCGCAACAGGCCAGCGACCGTCGCGGGCCAATCCCGGCGCAGCAGCGCGTCCGCCGCGGGCAGGGCATGAAGCGGGAAATAGGCGGCCACCACGGCCAGCGTGAGCGGCGAGATCGCGGCGCCTGATGTCAGGTCCTGCAGCAACCGGTCGCGCAGCGCGCCGGCACCTTCGCTTTCCGCCGCGGTCTGCGCATAGACATATTCGTTGATGAAACATTGCCGTGCGAGCGCGCAGGCAAAGGCTACGATCTCGTCGTCGACTTCATCCTGACCCTGCTCGCCCGCGAGCTGCAGCAGCTCGGCCCGCGCATATCCGAGCAGCACCTCGAGCTGCATGCTTGCCAGCGTCGTCGCTTCCATCGCCGAGCGCAGGAACAGGTCGTTCGCGAGCGGAGCGACGCCCTCGCTGCCGAACAATTCGGAGCTTGTCACCGGCAGCGGCCACTTGCTTGCAATCCGCCCTGCATAGCTGGTGACGACAGGACTTTGCAGGATGAAGCCGACCGCCTTCGCATCCATGCCGAGCGCCAGCGCCTTGCTGAAATGCGCGGCCGCCTTGGCGCGATTGCCCAGCGCCTGGTACGAATTGCCGGCATTGTAGTGGCAGGCGGCGTTGACGTCGTCCGCAGCAATCGCTTTCGTGAACATCTTCGCAGCAGCCCGGTGATCGCCGGATGCCTGCGCCATCAGGCCGAGGAGATTCAGGCCCTGCACATGGCCAGGTTCGCGCGCGAGAATCTGCCGGCAGATCTGCTGCGCCTCGTTGAAGCGGCGCATCCCGTAGAAGCGGCTGGCCTCCACGGCGAGATCAGCAATGCTGACGCCTGCAGAGGCGAAGGCTGGTGCGTTCTTGGCGGACTCGTCCCGTCGCTTACCAGCCGCCCGCCGCTCTTTTCGGTTCATGTTCCGTCAACTGGCCCAAACTGCAAGACGCGGTGCATCGACCCCCTACGCCCGGCAAAGACATAGGGCCGATCGCGCTTGTGGCCAAGGACAATCTAGGCTTCAGCCCGGGATCCGCACCGGCAGGTTCTCGATGCCGCGGACGAAGCTGGAATAGACCCGCTTCGGCTCGCCGACCACCTCGATGCGGTCGAAGCGCTTCAGCATCTCTTCCCAAACGATCCGAAGCTGCAGCTCGGCGAGCCGCATGCCGACGCAGCGGTGGATGCCGAAGCCGAACGACAGGTGGATGCGCGGCCGGGGGCGGTCGATGATGAACTCGTTCGGGCGGTCGATCACCTCGTCGTCGCGGTTGCCGGAAACGTACCACATCACGACGCGGTCGCCCTTCCTGATCGTCTTGCCGCCGATCTCGGTGTCCTGAAGCGCGGTGCGCCGCATATGCGCCAGCGGCGTCTGCCAGCGGATCACCTCCGGCACCATGGTGTCGATCAGCGTCGGATTGTCCTTCAGCTTCCTGAACTGATCGGGGTGCTCGTGCAGCGCCAGCACCGAGCCGCTCATGGTGTTGCGCGTGGTGTCGTTGCCGCCGACGATCAGCAGGATGATGTTGCCCATCAGATTGTCGGGGTCCATGTGCCGGGTGGCGTCGCTATGCGCCATCATCGACAGCAAGTCGTTGCGCGGCGCCGAGTTGACGCGCTCGTTCCAGAGCTTGGAGAAATAGGCGTAGCACTCGTCCATCTCCTGCCGGCGCTGCTCCGGCGAGTCGACGATGCCGCTCTTCGGCAGCGCGGTGGAGACGTCGGACCAGCGCGTCAGCTTGCGCCGCTCCTCCCAGGGAAAGTCGAACAGCGTCGCCAGCATCTGGGTGGTCAATTCGATCGAGACGCGCTCGACGAAATTGAAGGTCTCGTTGCGCGGCAGATTGTCGAGCACGCCGGCCGAACGCTGCCGGATCAGCTTTGCCAGCTCGTCGAGATGCGTGGGCGTGAACATCGGCGACACGGTCTTGCGCTGATGGGCGTGCCTCGGCTGGTCCATCGCAATGAAGCTCGGATAGTCGTAGCCGGGCGGCACGTCGCGGATCGAGATGCCGCCGAGCGTGGAGTCCGAGGAAAAGATGCCGTGGCTGGTGTCGACATGCATGATGTCGTTGTACTTCACGACAGACCAATAGGGTTCGATCGGCGCATTGGTGCAGTAGTGCACCGGCTCTTCCTTGCGCAGCCGCTCGAACCACGGCCACAGCGTGTCGTTCTGGAACAGTTTTGGCGCGCCAGGATGAAAATCCCTAAGCGGTGTCGAATACGCTTCCTCGCGGGCCTGGCGCAGCAGCTCGGCCCGGTCGGCACGGATGGCGGTCTGGACGTTCATCTCAGCTAGCTCCAGTGAATGTTCTGACTTCCACCTCTCCCGCTTGCGGGGGAGGTCGCATCGCATCGAAGATGCGATGCGGGTGGGGGCTTTCTCCACACGAAGAGTGTCACTTGCGGCGACACCCCCACCCCAACCCTCCCCCGCAAGCGGGAGAGGGGGTAAACCTTCCATGCGTCAGGCGGCGATGCGCACTGGAAGCGTCTCGTAGCCCTTGATGAAGCTGGAATACACCCGCTGCGGCTCGTCCACCACCTCGATGGTGTCGAAGCGCTGGAGGATCTCCTCCCAGATGATCTTGAGCTGCAGCTCGGCAAGCCGCAGGCCGACGCAGCGGTGGATGCCGAAGCCGAACGAGATATGGGTGCGCGGCCGGGCGCGGTCGATCAGGAACTCGTAGGGCTTCTCGATCGCTTCCTCGTCGCGGTTGCCCGAGACGTACCACATCACCACCTTGTCGCCCTTCTTGATCTGGCGGCCGCGGAACTCGTAGTCGGCGAGCGCGGTGCGCCGCATATGGGCGAGCGGCGTCTGCCAGCGGATCACCTCGGGCACGAAGCTGTCGATCAGCGCCGGGTTCTCCCGCAGCTTGCGGTACTGCTCCGGATGCTTGCTCAGCGCATAGATGCTGCCGGACAGCGTGTTGCGCGTGGTGTCGTTGCCACCGACGATCAGCAGGATCAGATTGCCGAGGAAGTTCTTCGGGTCCATGTTCCGCGTGGCATCGCTGTGCGCCATCATCGAGAGCAGATCGCTCTTCGGCGGCTGGTTCGCGCGCTCCTTCCACAGCCGTGCGAAATAGCCCGCGCATTCCATCAGCTCGGCCTGCCGCTCGTCCTCGGTGGCGACGAGGCCGCCGGCGCCGGGCAGGGTGGTCGCGACGTCGGACCAGCGCGTCAGCTTGCGGCGGTCTTCCCAGGGGAAGTCGAACAGCACCGCGAGCATCTGGGTCGTCAGCTCGATCGAGACCTTGTCGACCCAGTCGAACACCTCGCCGCGCGGCAGATTGTCGAGGCACTCGGTCGAGCGCTTGCGGATGTTGGTGGCGAGCTCGTCGAGGTGCGTCGGCGTGAACATCGGCGCCACGGTCTTGCGCTGCGCGGAATGGCGCGGCTGGTCCATCGCGATGAAGCTTTCGCGGCGCAGATCCGGCGGCACGTCGCGGATGGTGATGCCGCCGAGCGAGGCGGCCGAGGAGAACACCGAGTGGTTGGTCTCGATGTCCATGATGTCGTTGTAGCGGGTGATCGACCAGTACGGACCGAACATCGAGTCCTTGCAGTAGTGCACCGGATCCTCGCGACGCAGCCGGTCGAAATACGGCCAGAAGGTATCGGTCTTGAACAGCTCGGGATTGCCGGGATCGTAGTCCGAAAGCGCAAGCGAATTGGCGCGTTCGCGTGCGGCGTCCAGATTCGTGTTGTCGACGAGATCGATGGTCCCGTGCATGAGCGGCTCCTCAACCGTTTGAGCTGCCGGGGCATGGCCGGCGCGGCATGTTTTACCGAATTACATTCCCATTCGGCGATTTGCGCAAGGGCTCTCGACGCGCATTTGGCCGCATTGATGTCAGGCCAAAGCGGCCGAATCCGGGCCTTTCCGGTGGCGAAGGGGCTGCGGCCGCGACTACGCCTCGTTTGAAACGGCGTTTGATTTGGTCGGGCGGCGGCGTGCGAACGGTGCTGGCGCGGTCTATTGACTGCCGGTTTTCTCGCCGGCCGGTTTTTCGCAGGGATAGGTGTCCTGCATGCCCCACAGCAGCAGGAGAGCGATCACCGTCTCACCTTTCGCCGACCGCTTGTCGGCCGACTTCAGCATGATCTCTTCGGTCTGCTCGCTGCTCAGTGCAAGGTCGTCGGGCATGCAGAACAACAATTGGCCGCCATGCCGTTTCAGCCAGGCATTGGAAGCCATCAGGCCGCCCCTGACGCCGTCGAGGTACATATGATTGAAGACGCGGAAGTTCTCATTCTTTGGATTGCGATAGGAATCCAGCCGCACGTCGACGGCAGCAGCCGGAGCGGCCGTGAGAGCCAGAAGACATGCCGACAGGATCCATCTGTTCATCGCTGCGGTTTCCTCGCTTTGCGGTGGCGTCTTCGCCTTGATCGCCTGATCGTTAAGTATGTCATTGCCGCCCCGGGGTTCGACGCCGGCGGTCGATCGAGGCCTGCGCGGTTTCCGGCAATCCCGTTAAGGCAAAGCCAACCGCACCCCGCCAAAAATCGCCCCGCGATCTCGACCTTGTGTGAAACCTGGATCACACTCGCGACGACAAATCTGTGCTTTTGATACCCAGAGATTGTCCCGTCCAGGAGCTATCCCGTGAACGACATGAGCTGGACCCCGCTGGGGCCGCCGCAGCCGGCCCCGCCGCCGATGCCGGTGGCGTTCTCAGGGAACCGGAAGGAGTTCTTTCGCCTCGTCGCGCGCGGCGCCGGGCTCGAGCTGGTCACGGTCGGCTTCTACCGGTTCTGGCTCACCACCGACATCCGCCGTCATCTTTGGTCGAACAGCCAGATCGATGGCGACGCGCCGGAATATACCGGCCGCGGCAAGGAGCTCCTGATCGGCTTCCTGGTCGCGCTCGCGATCCTGGTGCCGATCTATCTCGGCTATTTCCTGATCGGCATCGAGGCGGAGCATCTTAAGGCATTCGCCTCGCTGCCGCTGGTCGCCTTCTTCTATTTGTTCGGCCAGTTCGCGATCTATCGGGCGCGGCGTTACCGGCTGACCCGCACGGTGTGGCGCGGCGTCCGCTTCTGGATGAGCGGCTCGGGCTGGGTCTATGCGCTCAAGGCCTCGCTCTGGGGCGTGCTGGTCGTGATCACGCTCGGCCTCGCGCTGCCGTGGCGCGAGGCGGCGCTCGAACGCTACAAGATGCGGCACTCCTATTACGGCGACCTGCAAGGCTCGTTCGAGGGCCGCGGCTGGGAGTTCTTTAAGCGGGGCTGGTGGCTCTGGGTCCTGATGCCGTTCGCGCTCTACAGCACGATCTTCGCCCCGTTCGCCTATGCCGCGTTCAAGGCGGTCGAGTGGCGCTGGTGGCTGTCGGGCATCCGCTTCGGCGAAGTGAGGCTGGAATCCACCCTCCGCCGCGGCGCGCTGATCGGCCTGTACTGGAAGGTGATCGGCTGGGTCGTGCTGCTCGGCCTGGTGTTCGCGGCCTATCTCGCGCTCTGCACCTTGCTGGTCGCCAGCATGGACGGCTCCTCGATCGCGGATTTCTTCAGGACCGAGGCGTTCGCCAAGAGCATTCCGCTGATCGTGCTGCTCGGCATCGGCTATCTCGCCTTCGCGCTGGCGCTGAACGTGGTGTTGCGCGTCTATCTGATGCGCGATCTCTGGGTCCGGGTGCTGTCCTCGACCATCGTGCACAACATCGGCGCGGCCGCCAACGTCACCGCGCGCGGCGAGCTCGCCAACGCGCTCGGCGAAGGCTTTGCCGACGGCCTCGACGTCGGGGGTTTCTAGCCACATGGAATCCGATTCCAGCGAGTCAGGCTCCGCGGCGACGCCGGCACCGGGCGCCGTCTTCTTCGACGGTGCATCGAATCGGCGGCGCATCGTCGCGCTTAGACTGTCCGATGCGCTGGAGATCAGGGAGGACGGCGCGCTGCTCGCGCGCTGGGCGTTTCACGACATCCGCCGCGCCGACAGCCCGTCCGGCCTGTTGCGGCTGAGCTGCCTGACCGCGCCGCCTCTGGCGCGGCTCGACATCCGCGACACCGGGTTGATCGCCGCGCTCATTGCGCGCTGCGACACGCTCGAGGAAGGGCTGCCGAACCGCAGGGGCGTCGCCGCGATCGTCGGCTGGTCGCTCGCGGCCGCGGTGTCGATCGTGCTGGTGGTGCTGTTCGGCGTGCCGCTCGCCGCCGAGCGCCTGACGCCGCTGGTGCCCGACTCGTTCGAGCGCCGCATCGGCGATGTCGCGGAGGCGCAGGTCAAGGTGCTGTTCGACGGCAAGCCCTGCAGTAACCCGGCCGGCCAGGCGGCGTTCGCGAAGCTGGTCGGCAAGTTGCGGCAGTCCGCGGGCTTCGATACGTCGGTGCAGTCGGGCGTGCTGGCGACGTCGGTGCCGAACGCCTTCGCGCTGCCCGGCGGCAAGGTCTATCTGTTCGACGGGCTGCTCGAGAAAGCCGAGAACCCCGACGAGATCGCCGGCGTCCTGGCGCATGAGCTCGGCCATCTCCGCCACCGCGACAGCATGCGCGAACTGATCCACAACGGCGGCACCTCGTTCCTGATCGGGCTGTTGTTCGGCGATGTCACCGGCTCCGGCGCGCTGATCTTCGCCTCGCGCTCGCTGGTGACGTCGTCCTTTTCGCGCGACGCCGAGACCAATGCCGACAGCTTCGCGATCGAGACCATGCACAAGCTCGGCCGTCCGGCCAAGCCGATGGGCGAACTGATGTTCCGCGTCACCGGCAAGGAGGGCGGCACGGGGCTCTCGCTGGTCTCCAGCCATCCCTTGACCGAGGACCGCCTCGCGCGCATGGACAAGGCCGATGCCGCCCGCCCGGCCGGCGGTCCGCCGCTGCTGTCGTCCGCCGAATGGCAGGCGCTGAAGGGCATCTGCAGCGGCGCCGGCAAGGTGTGACGGCGCAGCCGCCGACGGTCCCTCGCTACTTCACCAGCCGGAACTTGCCGCCCTCGACCTTGATCAGGAACGCCGAGCGCTCGTCATAGCCGTTGTGATCGGTCGGGCTCATCGTCGAGAGGCCGTTGTTGAGGTAGACGTCCTTGCCACGTTCGAGCTCGTCGCGCAGCGCGGCGCGGAATTCCGCCGTGCCGGGCTTTGCGGTCTTCAGCGCATTCGCCGCCGCCCGCTTGAACAGCGTGACGGCGTCCCACAGATGCGCGCCGAAGATGTTCGGGCTCGCGCCGTTGGCCTTCTCGTAGGACGACACGAACTCGTCGCGCACCTGGCGGAACGGATCGTTCGCCGGCAGATCGTCGGCGATGGTGAAGGCTTCGCCGGTGAAGATCGCGCCCTCAACATTGGCGCCGCCGAGCTTGATGAACTCCTCCGACGCCACGCCATGGGTCTGGAAGATCTTGCCGGCATAGCCGCGGCTGCGCAGCGCCTCCTGCGGCAATACGGCGGGCGTGCCGGCGGAAGCGATGAACACCGCTTCCGGATTGGTCGCGATCACCTTCAGCGCCTGGCCCATCGCGCTGGTGTCGGCGCGCGCATAGACCTCATGCGTCGTCACGGTGAGGCCGAGCTGAGGGGCGAGCCGCGACACCTCCTTGTAATAGCCTTCGCCATAGCCGTCGGAGACGCCGATATAGCCGAGCGTCTTGATGCCGGACTTGGCGATGTATTTCAGGATCGCCGCCGCCATCAGGTCGTCATTGGGCACCACCTTGAACGCCCAGCGGCGGCGGTCGTCCATCGGCTGCACGATCGCGGTCGCCGCCGCGAGCGAGATGATCGGCGTCTTGCTCTCCACGGCGACGTCGAGCATCGGCATGGTCACCGGGGTGAGCGAGGAGCCGATCAGGATGTCGACGCCGTCCTGGATCACGAGGCGCCGGGCATTCTGCGTGCCCTTGGTCGGGTCGGACTCGTCGTCGAGCGCGATATAGGTGACCTTCTCGCCGCCGATCTCCTTCGGCAGCGCGGCGATGGTGCGCATCTGCGGCTGGCCGAGCGCCGAGCCCGGTCCGGATCCGGACACCACGACGCCGACCTTGATGTCGGCACGCGCGTCCGGCGCAATCAGGATCGCGCTCGCAAATGTCAACAGTCCGGCCATGGCCAGCTTCATTGCAAATCCTCCCAGCAGGTTCTTTTTATCTGCGGCCGATGACAGCCGACCGCCGTCCCGTCGCGCATCATATCGATTCCGCCCGATCCGTCTGTCCCCCTGATTGGGGACATAGAGGTGCCGGAACGACGAACGGAGATGGCGAGGCCGACGCCGTCCGGAGCACCTGATCGGGCTCCGCCGGTCGTGAACCTCGCGTTTACCAATCCCTTAAAGGCCGTGAGAACCAGTTTCCCTAATCGGGCGGCAACGACCTCCTGTTATTGAAGAACCGGAAAAGGGAGTACGAACCATGTTCAGCATTGTTCGGATCCTCGTCTTGATCGCATGTGCACATGCGGGATCCGTGGTTGCGGAAGTGCAGTGGGGCGGCGCGCGGCCATCGCCAGCGGTCCACGTCCATGATTGAGCCTCATCCGATTGCGTCCGAGCACGCGCGCGCCATCTGCGAAGAGATCGGCGAGCGGCTGCGCCTTGCCCTGCGCGGCGATTACGCCGATCTGCCGCCAAGGCTGCGCGCGCTGGTCGACGAGCTCGCTCTGCAGGATTGCGAGGCGCCATCGCAGGTGCCCACGATGGCGGCGATGACGAGACCGCTGGTCGTCGCGGCCTAGGTCCTCGCTCCGCTCCATGTTCAACGCATGTCCCAACGTCCAGGGCGGCATAATGGCCCCGAGCCGACATCGCGGCAGTGCGGAACGGATGTCACCTTGGCCGAGGGCAAATATTCGCGTTGGCTCATTCCTGCACGGTTGAATTGTCGCGGACGCGATGTATAACGCTGCTCGGGTGCTTGCCGCATTGCGCGGCGACAGGTCAAGCGATGGTCGGGCCGCCACGCGGAGAGCGTGCGCCCCGTGAACGATCACCCCTCATTTGACGACCTGCCGCGAGCCCAGAGGCTGGCTGAACAGGCCCTCAACACCCTTCAACGCTTCCTGCATGTCGAGGCCGTCAGCGGCGCCACGCTTCTTGCCGCCGCCGCGGCTGCGCTGATCCTGGCCAACTCCCCGTTCGCCCATGACTATCACGCCTTCTGGAACCTGCCGCTCTCAATCGGGGTCGGGGATTACGTCTTTTCACGGTCGCTGCATTTCTGGGTCAACGACGTGCTGATGACAGCCTTCTTCCTCGTTGTGGGCATGGAGATACGGCGCGAGATTCATGAGGGAGCACTGAGCAAATTCGACCAGGCGATTCTGCCTTTGATCGCGGCGACCGGTGGCGTCATCGTCCCCGCGCTGATCTATCTCGGCATCAACAGCGATCCGGCCCATGCACAGGGCTGGGCTGTGCCAACCGCGACGGACATCGCCTTTGCGGTCGGGGTGCTCGCGCTGCTTGGACGATCGATCCCGGTCAACGTGAGAGTCTTCCTGCTTGCTCTGGCGATCATCGACGACATCATCGCGGTGCTGATCATTGCCGTGTTCTACACGCCCAGCCTTCAGTTCGGCGGCTTCGCCGTCGCGTTGCTTGGCGCTCTCGCTGTCTTCGGGTTTCAGCGAATCGGAATCGGTTCTGCTCTTCCCTACTTCCTGCCGGGTGCCCTGGTTTGGATCGGGTTCATGATGGCCGGGGTCCATCCAACACTCGCAGGTGTCGTGCTCGGGCTGATCACTCCGGCGCGTCCGCTACCCATGCGGGAACAGCCGCTGGACGTGGTGTCGCGCGTGCTCAAGCAGTTGCGGAGCAGTGATGCGGTGAGTGCAGGAGACTCGCACCGACTGGAGCGGCCGCTGCGCGAGCTTCGCGTCGCGCATCGCGAAATATTGCCGCCGGTGTCGCGGGTTCAGATGGCGATGCATCCGTGGGTGGCCTACGGCGTGATGCCGACTTTCGCGCTGGCGAATGCCGGCGTCGGCCTGAACGGCGCGGACCTCTCCGCTGGGGGCCTCCTGGTCATGCTGGGCACCGCGCTTGCCCTGATCGCCGGGAAACCGCTCGGAATCGTCGGCGCGACATGGGTCGCCGTGCGGCTGGGCTGGTGTCGCCTTGCTCCTGGCGTTTCGTGGGGCGGAGTTTGTCTGGTCGGCCTGCTGGCCGGCATCGGCTTTACCATGTCAATCTTCATCGCGATGCTCGCCTTCTCCGATGAGGGAGCATTGCGGGCCGCGAAACTGGGCGTACTCTTCGCCTCGCTTGTCGCCGGCGTACTCGGTCTTGGCTGGGGTGTCGCCTACGCTCGACGTCAGTGAGAGCGGCCCCAAATGCCTTTCAAAGCTCCGCCGCACGTATCCTTCGTATCATTCGCCATTGAAGTTCTACCCTCCGGGACGATTCAGGTGATGATCGTCGAAACTGACTTGCACCTGAATCCGCAGCATCCTGCGTACGATCAATCCGCGGTGCAAACTCTCATTTCGGCTGCACAAGAATATATCGGCGCCAATATGGCAGGTCCTGCCTCAGTACGGCTTGTTTCGACAAGAAGCGGGGAGTTCTGATGGGGCCAGCCACCATTGGTTTGTCCGCAATTGGCTCGTAGCTGAATCGCGGCGCCGCCGACGTGCGTCGTCTTCGACCGGCGCAGTCTTCCAGAGGCAGCATCCTGCGGTGCCAGCCTGGCAGGTCCGTGCGCGGTTTAAACGTTCTTTGCGACCTTCCGTGTCCGCGTCGGACCGGCGCCGGCGATCGCCGGCTTGATATTCCATACCGCGCGCACGCTTGCGAAGGCGTGGGCGATCACCGGCTCCTGGCGGCGGGCGGCGAGGCTGGCGAAGGAGAGATCGCAGGTCAGCTTCACCTTGTCGGCGACCACGAACTGATGCGGCCGCGCCATCCGCGGCGCCAGCACGTTGTCGCGTGCCAGGCTGAGGCAGAGGCCGGATTCGACGAAGTCGATCATCGCCTCTTCCTGGTCGGTGTAGCCGATCCGCTTCGGCAATGCGCCGAGCGGGCGGAAGATGTCATCGAGCAGCCGCCGGTGGCCGGAGTGCGGCGGTGTCGCGAGCCAGGGCAGCTCGGCGAGCTCGGCCCAGCCCTTGCCCATCACCCGGTCGCGCCAGGCGATCGGTGCGATCACCCGGTAGTCGTAGCAAAGCAGCGGGGCGAGCTGGTAGCGGCCGTCGGCGATGGTCCGTTCGGTGAAGCTGTGATGGGCGAGCTGGTCCTGAGGCGTGGCGTCGACATAATAGCCGACGTCGAGTTCGCCGCGGCCGATCTGCGCCAGCACGTCGTCGCTCACGCCATGCCGCAGGAAGACCTCGGTGCGCTGCGAGGACATCGCAAGGCTGCGTACGAACGGTCCGAGCCGGGTGAATTCGGGGTCGAGGATGGTGCCGACGCGCAGCGTGCCGCGCTGCGCCTCGTTCAGCGAGTCCGCCATCGCCTTGAAGTCGGAGGCCGCCGCCACCGCCCGGTGCGCCAGCGGCAGCAGCGCGGCGCCGGCCTCGGTCAGGGTGAAGCCGGCAGGGGTGCGGTTGAACAGCTGCAGCCCGGTGCTTTCCTCGAGTGCCTTCAGCTGCAGGCTGACCGCGGGCTGGGTCAGTTTCAGCATCGCCGCTGCGCGCGATACCGTGCCCTCACGGGCAACCGTGATGAAGCAACGCAAGGCCTGGGTACGGGGAAGCTCGATCATCGCGCGTGCTTATAGCACACTTTTCCGGCGCGCATCCGACCTGCGTCGTGCATTGTCATGCGATTATAGTACAACCAATGCGAGAAGTCAGGACGGCCGCCACGCGATCGTGCCTTCGGTGCGCGCGCGGACCTCGGGCGAAGCGAGGCAGGTCGCGACCGCTTCATAGCCCGCCGCGCCGGGCACGGGCGTCACGCAGATCGGCCGGCTGTGATTGGCGGGGCACAGGATGATCGCTTCATCGTCGCCGACCGCGTCGAGATCCAGGATCGCGTTGGAGCGGGTCAGGAAGAACAGCGGCCGGGCCTCGGGTCCGCGGCGGCGCAGATGCGCGATGATCGCTTCCTGGCTCGCCGCGTCGAGCCCTTGCTCGAGCATGTCGATCACGAGGATCGCGTCGTCGCCGGCCTCGAGCGCCGCGAGCAGGGCGGTCAGCGCCGGCGAGTCCGCGGCGCCGTCAGCCAGCAGGGTGGCAAGGTTGGCCGCGACCCTGGACTTGTGCGCCGGATCGGCATCGAGGCGCGCCCGCACGGCCGCGCCTCCATCGGCCGCGCGGTCGAGCCCGACGAAGCTGGCGCCGGGCAGGACTTCGGCGAGCCGTTGCGCAAGGCGCGTCTTGCCGCTGCCGAGCGGGCCGACGATGTAGTTCAGCCGTTTGATGTCGCGCAGCTCGAAGCGCTCGCCGCCCCACGGCCACGGCAGATCGAACGCGACGCCGATCGCCGGCCGCGTCCGGACCGCACCGATGATGTCACCGGTCGCGGGCATCCTGCCGCCGCCGAGGTCGGCGCGCAGCCGGCGCAGTTTGGCGATGCTGTCGCCGCATTGGCGGATGCGCGCTTCGAGCGCGGCCTCGTGCCCGGCCAGCACGCGGCCGAGGACGACGGCATCGCCGTTCAGGATCCGCGCCACTTCACCGACGCCAAGGCCGAGCGCGCGCAGCTCGACGATCTCGGCGCCGCGCGCCATCTCGGCCGGACCATAGGCGCGCCATCCCGCCGGCGTGCGGCCGGGTGCAATCAGGCCGCGCTCCTCGTACAGGCGCAGCGCTTTCGCCGAGATGCCGAGCTGCCTTGCAGCTTCGGACGGGCTGAAGAAACGGGCGGCAGCAGCATTCATCGAATCACCTCGCATCGTCTGACCGCGCCTCTATGGAGGCGGCCGCAGGGGCAAGGTCAAGCGGGGCGGGTGGTGATCCCGTATCCTGGGTGTGAGCAGTGAGGTGAGCACGCCGGTCAGGCTCCCTCCCCCCTTGCGGCAGGGCTATCGCATATGAGCTCGGTCGCTCCACAAACTCGTCATGCCCGGGCTTGTCCCGGGCATCCACGTCTTTGTTTCCAGGTGAAGAACGACGTGGATGGCCGGGACAAGCCCGGCCATGACGGTGCGGACAAATCCATTTCCTCCCATATGCGATAGCCCTCCCCCCTTGCGGGGGAGGGTGGGGAGAGGGGTGAGCCCCGGGCGCGATGATCGATGGGTGCGTCGCTCTCGCAACTTGTTCGCTCGTCGTCGAGACGCATTCGGAGAGCTCACGTCGTGTGGCACCCCTCTTCCTAACCCTCTCCCGCAAGGGGAGAGGGAACCCTGCTGCCGGTGCGTCCGTTACGCGGTTGAGTCCGCGCGAGAATGCGGAAGTCTGACTCACAGCTCGCGCAACAAACTCGATGTCGTCCCGGCGCAGGCCTGGCTTTCGCCAGGACGACGATTGGGGAGATCGCACGCTTATGTCGCGAGAATGCGGATCAGTGACTCACAAGTCGCGCAACAAACTCAGTGTCGTCCCGGCGCAGGCCGGGACCCATAACCACGAATGCGAATTGTTGTAGGACGCTGGGGCCACTGCCTGTTTTCAACAACGCGACCCTGTGGTGATGGGTCCCGGCCTTCGCCGGGGACGACGGTGTTGTGTGCGACGAGCATTTGCACACAAAAAAGCCGCCCCCTCACTCCAGATGGTTCACCTTCGCCACCCAGGCGCGGGCGTCGGCGAGCACGGCGGGCAGCACGGCCTTGACCTCCTGCACGGTCATGCCGGGCTTGATGCGCGGGTCGTAGAGCAGGTTGAGCAGATATTGGTCGTAGACGTCGAAATAGCCCATCGAGACGTTGTCGTTGAACATGGTCCAGGGCACGGTGGCGGTGTCGTTGATCGGGCCGAGCGACTGCAACAGCTCCTCATAGGCGCAGTCGAGGAAGACGAAATCGCCGTTGTCGACGGTGAGGATCACGTCGGAATGCTCGATCTCGTAGTTCTCGTTCTTGCGGAAGCCGGACAGGCATTGCGGGTCGAGCGAGGACCGGATCTCCCTGGCGCGCTCCTGGCCGTAGAAGGTCGCGATGGTGCGGTACAGCTCGCGGTCGCGCACCAGCTTGACCACGACATTGGCCGCTTCGCTGTTCTCGGTCATCGCGATGTCGAGATGCTGCACCTTGGCGCGGATGTCGGCGACGACCTTGGCGAGCTGGGTCTTGCGGTCGGCGCGGCTGCCGTCGGCGAACACGCGCACCGGACTGTCGTATTTGCGGATGCGGTCGACTCGTCCGGCGAGATGATATTCGGCGCCGAACGCGGTTTTCAGAAAGCCCTCGACGATCTCGGCGTCGGTGAAGACCTTCTTCTCGTTGCGCTGGCGCGCGGCGATCGCCGGTACCTCGGTGGCAGCCGCGGGCACCGCGGCATCAGCGAGGCAAGCGGCGAGCGCTGCGGCGAGAAGGACGAGGATCGAGGGACGGTGCTGGGGCATTATGACAACGCTGCCGCAAGGTTTGCGGCAGCGCAAGGCGGGATCAGCGATCTTCCCGAATGGCGGCGCCTGGTTCCGTTGAAATCGACGCGATCAGTTGTTCTTCACCACCACGGTGGTGCCGACCGAGACGCGACCATAGAGATCGGTGACGTCGTCGTTGGTCATGCGGAAGCAGCCCGACGAGACGGCCTGGCCGATCGTCTCCGGCTCGTTCGAACCGTGGATGCGGTAGAGCGTCGAGCCGAGATACATCGCGCGCGCGCCGAGCGGGTTCTCGATACCGCCGTTCATGTGGCGCGGCAGATCGGGGCGGCGGCGCAGCATCTGCGACGGCGGCGTCCACGACGGCCATTCCTTCTTTGCGGAGATGCGGTGGACGCCGCCCCAGCGGAAGCCGTCGCGGCCGACGCCGATGCCGTAGCGCAGCGCCTGGCCGTTCGCCAGCACCAGATAGAGCCGGCGCTCGGCGGTGTTCACCACGATGGTGCCGGGGGCGTAGTTGGTCGGGTAGTTGACGGTCGTGCGCGGGATCGGGCTTGCGCCGCCGCCGCCGAAGAAGCTCGGGGGCTCGGCCTGGTAGCCGCGGGAGTCGAAGAACTGGGCGTGGGCCTGGCCGGCACCTGCCAGGATCGTGAGCGCGGCAAACATCAAGGCAATCGGGCGCATGGTCGTCGTCCTCGCGAACAATCAAATATGCAGTCAGAGAGGCCATAATTGCCGGCGTTTCGCAAGCGACGAAGCCGTGACCTCAGGCATTTTCGAACAACACGGTTTAAAAAGGCAACAGATCGGAAGCGATACCTGCATTGTCCGGCCAAGCCTTTGACGAAGCGGATGAAGAATGGTTGATCTGGAGCGTCTTCAAGCGAAGTGGGTACCGGTTCGCGTCGAGAAAACGCGACCAAACAAAAGCTGGAGCGTCTTCAAGCGAAGTGGGCAGCGGTTCGCGTGAAGAAAACGCGACCAAACAAAAGGATACGAGCATGATCCGATCCAGTCGGATCGGATCATGCTCGGAAGCGACCTCAAGAACATCTCGAAACGGGAGCGAGAGCATGAACGGTGCGGAAAGTCTGGTGCGGACATTGGTCGCAGGCGGCGTGGATGTCTGCTTTACCAATCCCGGCACCTCGGAGATGCATTTCGTCGCGGCGCTGGACAAGGTCCCGGGCATGCGCTGCGTACTCGGTCTGTTCGAAGGCGTGGTGACCGGTGCGGCCGACGGTTATTTCCGCATGAAGGGAACGCCGGCCTCGACGCTGCTGCATCTCGGGCCCGGCCTCGCCAACGGCCTTGCCAATCTGCACAACGCCAAGAAGGCGCATTCCGGCATCGTCAACATCGTCGGTCAGCATGCCACCTACCACATCGGCTACAACGCGCCGCTGACATCGGACATCGAGGGCCTGGCGCGGCCGATGTCGTCCTGGGTGCGCACCTCGCCGGATGCCAGGTCGGTTGCCGCCGACGGCGCGGCCGCGATCGCCGCCGCCAGGAGCGCGCCGCCGCAGATCGCAACCCTGATCCTGCCGGCCGACACCGCCTGGAACGAAGCCGACGGCATCGCCGAGGTGCCCGTCGACACGCAGCGCCCGAGCTACTCGCCGCAGGCGGTCGATACCGCGGCGAAGATCCTGCACGGCGATGCCGCGCATACGCTGCTGCTCGTCACCGGCAGCGCGCTGACCGAGCACGGGCTGGCGCTCGCCGAGCGCATCGCCGGCAAGACCGGCTGCACGGTGATGGGCCAGACCTATCACCCGCGCATGGCGCGCGGCCGCGGCCGCTTCTCGGTCAACCGGATTCCCTATGTGATCGAGCAGGCGCTGCCGATCCTGAAAAATTTCCGTCACATCGTGCTGGTCGAGGCCAACGATCCCGTCGCGTTCTTCGCCTATCCGAACAAGCCGAGCATGCTGAAGGCGGAAGGCTGCGAGGTGCATCGCATGACCGCCTGGGGCGAGAATTCGGTCGCGGCGCTCGAGGCGCTCGCCGGTGCCCTGCATGCGACCGCGCAGGACGTCAAGCCGCAGCAGCACCAGGAACTGGTCAAGCCGACCGGCGCGCTCAACCATGCCACGATCGCGCAGGCGATCGCCTGCGCGATCCCCGAGAACGCCATCATGGTCGATGAATCCGTCACCACCGGCCGCGGCTTCTTCCCGCCGACCGCGGCGGCCGCGCCGCATGACTGGCTGCAGAACATGGGCGGCTCGATCGGCTTCTCGACCCCGGTCGCGACCGGCGCCGCGGTCGCCTGTCCGGACCGCAAGGTGATCTGCATGGTCGGCGACGGCAGCGCGATGTACACGATCCAGTCGCTGTGGACCCAGGCGCGCGAAGGGCTCAACGTGGTGACCATCGTGTTCGCCAACCGCATCTATCAGATCCTGCGCGGCGAGTTCGACGGCGTCGGCGCCGGCGAGCCGGGCAAGCGGGCGCAGGATATGCTGAAGATCGACCGGCCGACGCTCGACTTCGTCGCGCTCGCCAAGGGTATGGGAGTGCCGGGCAGGGCGGTGACGACGGCCGACGAGTTCAACAAGGCGCTCGCGGAAGCCGTTGCGGAGCCGGGACCGCGGCTGATCGAAGTGCAGATGTAAGGGCGTAGTTGAAAGGCCGCGGCGGCGGCCCAGTCCAGTCGGAGGCGTCGATGCAGACCGAGCTGAACAAGGTGATCGCCGCGGTGGAGGAATTCTATGCGCAGGAGATGTTCCTGCTGGAGCGCGATCTCGGCGAGCGAACGCTCACTCACCGGCTGGCGGTCTATGTCGAGCGGCAATTTTCCGGCTGGCAGGTCGATTGCAACTACGACCGGCTCGGCGAACGCACGCTGCGGCTGCCGCGCGGCTCGGGGAGCTCGACCGACGACCATCTCGGCAAGTCGATCTATCCCGATATCGTCGTGCATCAGCGCGACATCCCGAACAATCTCCTGGCCATCGAACTGCGCAAGGACAGCAATCACCAGCCGATCGAGCACGATCAGCGCAAGCTGCAGGCGCTGACCGATCCGAATGTCTGGTTTGCCTATGCGATGGGTGTGCTGGTGATCGTCGGACAAAGCGGGGTGAGCTTTACCGAGGTCTATGTTGGCGGAGCCATCGATAGCGCGACATCGCTCTGGTTTGCCGAGCGGCTACGCGAGAGCGGGCTCGCGAGCGGGCGCGACCATGGCGCTCCGCATTAAGTCTATCGATGAATCTTGCTCCGCGTTGCAGTGATAGCCCGTTTGGATCATGCGTGGCCCCTGCACGCGCGGCACAACAGAAGTGCGGGAGGTGGAGCAATTACTGGAGCTGGTGGTCAATTTTCAGAACGATCCGATGGCGGTGCGGATTATCAGCTCCGCAACTCTTTCGCTCCCCCTCCCGCACCTGAATTCGCTGGTCCAACTCTCGCTGGTCCAGCTTGCACTGATCCAAATTTCCACTGATCCAACTTGCACTGCCCGAGGTGGTCGGCGCACTTGATTGCGACGTGACAGGCCGAGGCAGCATCCGCACCGAGACAGTAAAAAGGCCGCCTTCGGGCGGCCTTTTCCGTGATCGCCAAGTCCGTGCTCGACAAGTCCGTGCTCGACAAGTGGATCACCGAGCGCGATTGTTTCTGTTTATTGCTTGGTGGCATCGCTGCCGGTTGTGGCGGCACCGGTCTTGGCACCGGTCTTGGTGCTCGATTTCTTGGCGGTCTTCTTCGCTTTCTTCGGCGCCTTGGCGGCCTCGCCCTTGGTCGCGGTGTCGCCGCTTTGCGCGGTGGGGGCCGGGCTGCCGCCCGCCTTGTCCTGCGCGAGCGCGGTGGACGAGACGAAGGCAAGGGCGGTGGCGGCGAGGATCAGTGTTCGCATCGGATATTCTCCCAAGTTGGTTTCCGGCGAGCCTCAACGGGACAGAATGTCGCAGGGTTCCGCGGCGCCGATCAGCAGTCCGTGAGCTGTGCGTGAACGGCATGGCCGCCGCGAGGCCGGCGGAACCGGGAACCGGGCGCCGCGTTATCTGGCCGGGCAGGAGTTCCGAGGAGAGACGCCATGCGCTGGCGGTCAATGACGGAAACCACCAATACGGTGCTCGACACCGCCCCCGAGGACAGCTTCTACGCGGTGGGCTGGACCATCAGCGGCGTGGCGACGCTGGCCACCATCGTCGCGATCTGGATGTTCGGGATCTGAGGGCGAACGATCCACGCCAGGCAACCGGCCCGGCACCGCCGGCGGGGCGGTTGCGGCCTGCACCCTCCGTTACTTCCGCAGAATTGCCAGCGCTTCCCGATAGAGCTGCGAGAAGCAGACCAAGAGCGCGCTCGACAGCAGGAACATCGCTAGGCTGTCGTAGTCGTCGGCCGTCGGCCAGGAAAACTCGAAATAGGGCGGCATGAACGCCCACCAGACGATCGGAACCGTGATGATCGTGGCAAAGGCGCCGGCGGGTGCGCCGCCCATCAGGCCGGCGATCAGGATCGCCGGCACGAAGCCCGCGAAATAGAACTGCATCCCAAAGCTCGCGAACATCTCCTGGGTCGCGGTGGCCAGCACCACCGCAAGCAGGGCGACGACGAATGTCGACAAGGACCATGGCCGCAGCTTCAAAATGTAGTCGTTGCCCTTGCGCATCGAGACTCCCGGCCCCCGCGAGTTCCCGGAAGGTAGCCGAGGAGGCCCGCAAACAAAACCCCGTAGGACTCCGTGGGGCGGCGTTCTGCTCGACACCGTGAAAAGGAACCGTCCCGGTCAAGCCGCCGCCGCATTGTCGCGCTTATTGCATCGCAGCAGGGTGATTGTGGGGCAGCACAATGCTGGAATTACTGATTGTCGTGCTCGTCGCCGGGATCGGGTTCGTATCGGGGTACGGCGTCCGCGAGCTGATCTCGCGCCGCCGGCGGCGGTCTGCCCCGCGCGTTCGCATTCGCGCGCCGCGGGTTCGCGCCGCCAATGACGACAGCTCCGCCCGCGGCTGGTATCGGCCGTCCGGCACGCAGCCCACCGATCACGCCATCCCGCCGCCCGATGAACTCGACGGCGCGGTTCGCGACCTGCTCGGCGAACTCAGCCGGCGCTCCGCCAAGCCGTCATCCGCGCCGCAGCGCCGCCGGCAGTGAGCCGGAAACGCCGGGCCGCCGCCGCTAAGGCGTCGGCTACTTTGCATGGGGTTGTTTTCGATATTTTTGACGAGGCGGTCCCGAAGGGGAATGGTGGACGCACAAGGGATCGAACCTTGGACCTCTCCCGTGTGAAGGGAACGCTCTCCCGCTGAGCTATGCGTCCGGGATGTGACGTGCCAAAGGCCGCTGGTCGGCGGCCGGTCGAGTGCGGCGCTTCGTCAGAGCGTGCGATTTACGAAGTGCCGGGCAGGGGTGTCAAGCCAAACCCTGCGGGAATCACGCCCCCTGCTGGCGGGCGCGCGAGGCATGCGACTGCAGCGCCCGGATGCGCTCGGCGAGCGTGCCGCCGCCCTCGGGCATCCCGCTGCCCGGCGAGGCGCCGTTGGCGGGCTTGGCCGCCGCCTTGGCCGGCACCGTCGGCTCCGCCGCCAGCATGGCCTCGATCGCCGAATTCGGGCCCTCGAGCTGGATTGCGAGCTTGGCCACCTCGGCGGCGATGTCGTTGATGCGCTCGCGCAGCAGCGCATTCTCCATCCGCTCGGTCGCCCAGGAGCTCTCGGCCTGCTGCTGAATCGCGTTGATGTCGCGCTGCAGCTTGCCGCGCTCGTCGCTGACGGTGCGCAACTGCTCTTCGACTTGAGCCTTCTCCTGGCGCAGCTTGTCGAGCGCGGAGGATTTGCCGCCGCCCACTGCTGAGATCTCCTCGCGCAGCTCCTGCACGGTGCGCTCGGCGGCGGCGTTGGCCTGCTTCAACTGGCCGTTCTCGAATTCGCGCTCGGCCAGCAGCTTGCCCTGGGTCGCAAGCCGCGTCTCGAGGTCGTTGACCCGGTTGCCGAGCATCTCGGCTTCCTTGACCTGGGCGACGAGCTGGTGATCGAGGTCGGTGACCCGCTGGCTCAGATTCTCGACCCGGCCGCGCGCGTCGGTGAGATCGCGCGTCGCGGTTTCCGACTGGCTGCGCTCCTGGGCGAGGCGGGCTTCGGTTGCCGCGAATTCCCTGGCGGCATCGCCGACCCGGTTCTTCAACTCCTCGACCTGGGTCCGCACCGCGACCAGTTCGATCTGGCGGCTGTCGGCCGTCATCGCGCGGTCGTTGAGCTCGGCGTTGATCCTGCCAAGCTCGCCCTGCTTGTCGGTCAGCGCCTGCTCGGCGTTGCGCAACAGCTCGGTCTTGGCCGAGAACTCTTCCTCGGTGGCGCGAAGCTGCTCCTTCATCGCCTTCTCGCGTGCTTCCAGCGCGAAGATCGCGGCATTCTTCTCGCCGAGCTCGATCTTCATGCGGTTGATCGCATCGGTTTTCTTGCCGAGCTCGGCGAGCTGGCTCGTGGTCTTGCTCTTGAGCTGGTCGACGCTCATCTCGAGCCGGCGGGCCGACATGGCGAATTCGGCGCGGAGCTGGTCCTTGTCGGCCTGGATCTCGGCCATCGACAGCGGGGTGGCCGCCTCCATGCGACGCGTGGTCAGCCGCACCGCCCGGTTATGCACCAGCGGAACGATCATCAGGCCGCACAGCATCGAGATCAGGAAACCGATCGCCGCGTACATGATCGGCTCGATCATGAAGGGTCACTCCAAGGAAAGAAGGAATTTGTTAATCACAATGCCACGGCGGGCCGGCCGAAGGCCAGCCCGATTGCCGCGTTAACCTGAATTGCCAACCGTGCCGGAGCGCCGGCCTCATCGCCCGATCAGGCTGCGACCTCGAGCTTCGTTCCGATTGAGTCGGAACGAGGCTCTGGATTCTGTCTTGACGCGTTTTCGTGATGCGAACCGGCGTCCGCGTCGCTGGAAACGCTCTAGAACGGGTTCCAGGTCGCGCGCGGGGTGAATTTGAGATAGCCGACGCTGGCGCCGAGCCGCAGGCCGATGCCCGAGCGAATCGGGACCAGCACGATGTTGTTGGCGGTCAGCGCCGTCATGCCGAAGCCGCCGACGATATAGGCCGAGCCGTCGATGCCGACGAAGCGCTGATAGATCGCCTGGGTCGATGGCAGGTTGTAGACCAGCGTCATGGTCCTCGCGCCGTCGCCGCCCCAGTCGAAGCCGACCGAGGGGCCCTGCCAGTAGACCCTGAGGTCGCCGGCGTTCTTGGTGTAGAGCGTGCCCTCGCCATAGCGCAGCCCGGCCACGAAGGCGCCGGAGCCTTCCTCGCCCAGCACATAACCATTGGGCAGGCCCCACTGGCTGACGGCGCGCTCGATGACCGAGGCGAGTCCGCGCGAGACATTGCCGAAGAACTTGTGTCCGGCATTGACCAGTTCGTCGGGCCCGTAAGTATACGGGGTCGGTTCACGCTGTGGCGGCGGATATTGCGGTGGCGGGCCCTGCTGCGCGGACGCCCCTGCGCTCCAGCACATCAGCGCGGCAAACGCGACCGCGGCAAGGCGTGATGCGAAAGTCATTAAGAACCCCTGCTATCGAAATCCGGGCGCTGCCCTTTAACCTGATGCCAACAGGCACGGCTCTAGGTTGCGCCCGGTGTCCCCTCGACTCGGATGTTATCGGTATCAACTATGACGGCACAACGGCAGGAAAGATATGGATCGCGCCGGGGGATGGCGTTTTTCGGCCTGTTGGCGGGCATTTTGGCGGCCGTCTGGCCCTCTTTGCCTGTCGAGGCCACCACAACCGAGCGCGTGGTGACGAACCGCTACTCCGGATTGGCGATCGAGGGATTCGATCCCGTCGCCTATTTCACCGACGCCGCCGCCACCCAGGGGCGGCCGGAATTCGAGGCCGCCGAGAGCGGCGTGGTCTGGCGTTTCCGCAACGAGGGCAACCGCGCCTCGTTCGTGGCGCATCCGGAAATCTATGGCCCGCAATTCGGCGGCTACGATCCGACCGATCTGGTGCGGGGCGTCACCTGCGCGGGCAATCCGCGATTCTGGGCCGTGGTCGGGAACAGGCTTTATTTGTTCAACCGGGAACGCAGCCGTGACGCGTTCGCCGCCGATCCCGCGCGCTTTTTGAAGGAAGCCGCGGCGCGTTGGCCGGAGCTGGAAGACAATCTCGCGCAGTGATCACGGCGCCGCGGCCGGATCGCCCCAGGCAATGAATTCCGGCACCAGAAAGTCTTCGCGGCCCAGCCCGAAATGCAACGGGCTTCCCTTCGAATCGGTGACCTTGCCGCCGGCCGCAACGACGACCGCGTGACCGGCCGCCACATCCCACTCTGATGTCGGCGACAGGCGGGGATAGATGTCGACTTCGCCCTCGGCGACGCGGCCGAATTTGACGGCCGAGCCCAGCACGGCGCGGACCGCGCCGCCGCGCGCGTCGATGAAGGCTTCGGTGCGCGCATCGCCATGTGAGCGGCTCACTGCCACCGTCCACGGCGCGCCGCGCGGCGGGCAGGGGCGGGTTTTGATCGGCACCGCCTGCGAAACCGCGCCGCCCTGCAGCGTCAACCGTTCCGCGCCCTTGCCGACGATGCCGCGCCAGATCAGGCCGAGCGCCGGCGCGCCGATGATGCCGAGCAGCGGCACGCCTTGCGTAACCAGCGCCACATTGACGGTGAATTCATTGCGTCCGGCGACGAACTCCTTGGTGCCGTCGAGCGGATCGATCAGGAAGAAACTGTCCTTGTAGGGCGGCGTCGCCAGATCGACGCGCTCCTCCGACAGCAGCGACACCTGCGGCGCGAGCCGCGTCAGGCCTTCGACGATGATGTGGTCGGCGGCGAGATCGGCCTCGGTGACCGGCGACCCGTCGCCTTTGCCGGCAACATTCATCGTCGAACGATTGACCGCAAGGATCGCCTCGCCGGCGCGGATAACCAGTTCGGTCAGTGATTCGAGCAGCGTCGTGGCGCCCTCGCAGCCGATCAGGGGCGGCTGTGCCTTATTCATGTGCGGGTCTCATATCAGCGGGTCGCATATCCTGTTTGTGTTCCCTTATCAGCCCCGCCGCAAGCTGGCAGCATCCGTCTGCGCGGTGTATCAAGCCGACAGGCATGCGTGATTCGCACTCCTCGGTCGGCGTGCGGCTTTCCAGGAAACAATTGATGTCTGGCACTTCGTCTCCCGGTCCCGCTCCCGATGCGCTCGAACTCGCGGCGCTGTTGTGCTCGCGGGTCTGTCACGATCTCATCAGTCCGGTCGGCGCTATCGTCAATGGGCTTGAGGTCCTTGACGACAATCCCAAGCCGGAAGACCGCGACTTCGCGCTCGATCTGATTCGCAAGAGCGCCAAGACCGCTTCGGCGCGGTTGCAGTTCTGCCGGCTGGCGTTCGGCGCGGCCGGTTCCTCCGGCGCGCAGATCGACCTCGGCGATGCCCAGAACATGGCGAAGGGGCATATCGAGGACGGCAAGGTGACGCTGACCTGGAATTTGCCGCGGCTGCTCCTGCCCAAGAACCGGGTCAAGCTGCTGCTGAACATGCTGGTCATCGCGCAGCAGACGATCCCGCGCGGCGGCACGCTCACGATCGATCCGGTCGGCGAAGGCGAGGCCATGAGCTTCCGCATCACGGCTGCGGGCCTCAATGCGCGCGTGCCGCAGAACATCGTCGACCTCCTCAATGGAAGCTCGTCGAACACGGTCGATGCGCATGCGGTGCAGCCGCACTACACCCGTCTGCTGGCGGAAGCCTGCGGGCTGAAGGTGACGCTCGCGCTCGACGGTGAAAAGGTCATCGTCGTCGCGTCCTGAACGCGACCGCGCCGACATCATTAATCAAAGGTTACGACCGGCCGCGCGATTCGATCGCGCGGCCTTATCTCTTTGTTGATCCCGTTCCTTTCCATTTGCTCAACCAAACTTAAACGCTTTGCGGAGAAGCTGACCGGGTTCCCGTCAGGCGCGTCGATGTCGCGCGCCGCAGCGTTTTCGGCGTTTTTCGAAGGTTGGTTTCATGGACGATCTGTTGCGCGAGTTCCTGACGGAGAGCAGCGAGAGCCTGGATACGGTCGACAACCAGCTGGTGCAGTTCGAGCAGGATCCGAACAACGCGAAGATCCTGGATAACATTTTCCGCCTGGTGCACACCATCAAGGGGACCTGCGGCTTCCTCGGGCTGCCGCGGCTCGAGGCGCTGGCGCATGCCGGCGAGACGTTGATGGGCAAATTCCGCGACGGCATGCCGGTAAAGGCGGAAGCCGTGACGCTGATCCTGTCCTCGATCGACCGCATCAAGGAGATCCTTGGCGGCCTTGAGGCGACCGAGGCCGAGCCTGAAGGCAACGACCGCGACCTGATCGATCAGCTCGAGGCGATGGTCGAGCACGGCATGGCGGCGATGTCTGCTGCTGAAGAAGATGTGCCGGTCGTCGAAGCTCCGTCGGTGCAGGCGGCAATGACCGAAGGCACCCTGGTGGTGCAGACGCTGGAGCGTCCGCTGCGTCCGGGCGAGGTCTCGCTCGACGAGCTCGAGCGCGCCTTCCGCGAGACCGAGACCGAAGTCGCCGCGCCGGCACCGGCCGCCAAGCCCGCCGCGGCGCCCGCCGCCGAGCCCGCTGAGGCTGTGAAGAAGCCGGCCCGCAAGGCCGCCGGTGAAGATGTCCAGGAAGGCGACAAGATCGCCAACCAGTCGATCCGGGTCAATGTCGACACCCTCGAACACCTCATGACCATGGTCTCCGAGCTGGTGCTGACCCGCAACCAGCTGCTGGAGATCTCCCGCCGCAACGAGGACACCGAGTTCAAGGTGCCGTTGCAGCGGCTCTCCAACGTCACCGCCGAGCTGCAGGAAGGCGTCATGAAGACGCGCATGCAGCCGATCGGCAATGCCTGGCAGAAGCTGCCGCGCATCGTTCGCGATCTCTCCGGCGAACTCGGCAAGCAGATCGAGCTCGAGATGCACGGCGCCGACACCGAGCTCGACCGCCAGGTGCTCGACCTGATCAAGGATCCGCTGACGCACATGGTGCGCAACTCCGCCGATCATGGGCTCGAGACCACCGCCGAGCGGGTCGCCGCCGGCAAGCCGGAACAGGGCACCATTCGCCTCTCCGCCTATCACGAGGGCGGCCACATCATCATCTGCATCGCCGACAATGGCCGCGGGCTCAACACCGAGCGGATCAAGGCCAAGGCGCTCCAGAACGGTCTCGTCACCGAGGCCGAGCTGGAGAAGATGACCGAGGCCCAGATCCACAAGTTCATCTTCGCGCCGGGCTTCTCGACCGCCGCGCAGGTGACCTCGGTGTCCGGCCGCGGCGTCGGCATGGACGTGGTGCGCACCAATATCGACCAGATCGGCGGCACCATCGACATCAAGAGCGTGGCCGGCGAGGGCGCCTCCGTCACCATCAAGATCCCGCTGACCCTGGCGATCGTCTCCGCGCTGATCGTGGAAGCCGGCGGCGACCGTTTTGCGATTCCCCAGTTGTCTGTGGTCGAGCTGGTGCGGGCCCGCGCCAACTCCGAGCACCGCATCGAGCGGATCAAGGACACCGCGGTCTTGCGGCTGCGCAACAAGCTGCTGCCGCTGATCCACCTCAAGAAGCTCTTGAAGATCGACGACGGCGCGACCTCCACCGACGCCGAGAACGGCTTCATCGTGGTCACGCAGGTGGGCAGCCAGACCTTCGGCATCGTGGTCGACGGCGTGTTCCACACCGAGGAGATCGTGGTCAAGCCGATGTCGACCAAGCTGCGGCACATCGACATGTTCTCCGGTAACACCATCCTTGGCGATGGCGCCGTCATCATGATCATCGACCCCAATGGCATCGCGAAAGCGCTCGGCGCGTCCGGCTCCTCGGCCCATGACCTGGCCGACGACAGCGCGAGCGCGCACGCCAATAGCGGCGAGCAGTTGACCTCGCTGCTGGTGTTCCGCGCCGGCTCGAGCCAGCCCAAGGCGGTGCCGCTCGGCCTCGTCACCCGGCTGGAAGAGATCGCAACCGACAAGATCGAGCTCTCGAACGGCCGCTACATGGTGCAGTACCGCGAGCAGCTGATGCCGCTGGTGCAGATGGCCGGGGTCGAGGTGCAGAACCAGGGCTCGCAGCCGATCCTGGTGTTCGCCGACGACGGCCGCTCGATGGGGCTCGTGGTCGACGAGATCATCGACATCGTCGAGGAGCGGCTCAACATCGAGGTCGCGGGCAGCCAGGACGGCATCCTCGGCTCGGCGGTGATCAAGGGCCAGGCCACCGAGGTGATCGACGTCGGCCACTTCCTGCCGATGGCGTTCGCCGACTGGTTCTCGCGCAAGGAGATGCGCCCGTCGGCCTCGGCGCAGTCGGTGCTGCTGGTCGATGACAGTGCGTTCTTCCGCAACATGCTGGCGCCGGTCTTGAAGGCCGCCGGCTACAAGGTGCGGACCGCGGGCGGCGCGCAGGAAGGGCTCGCCGCGCTGCGTTCGGGGCAAAGCTTCGACGTCGTGCTGACCGACATCGAGATGCCCGAGATGAACGGCTTCGAGTTCGCCGAGAACATCCGCAGCGACCACAACTTCAACCAGCTGCCGATCATCGCGCTGTCGGCGATGGTGTCGCCGGCGGCGATCGAGCGCGGCCGGCAGGCCGGCTTCCACGACTATGTCGCCAAGTTCGATCGTCCCGGGCTGATCGCGGCGCTGAAAGAGCAGACCGCCGAACTGCGCCGCGCGGCCTGACCGGATGCAAGGAACAGAATTGATGACCAGCAAGACCGAAACCAGTGAAGGCGCGATGGCCGAATACGTCACCGCCGTGATCGGCGGCCAGCTGTTCGGGCTGCCGATCTCGCGGGTGCAGGACGTGTTCATGCCGGAGCGGCTGACGCGGGTGCCGCTGGCCTCCAGCGAGATCGCCGGCGTGCTCAATCTGCGCGGCCGCATCGTCACCGTGGTCGACATGCGCGCCCGGCTCGGGCTGCCGAAGGCCGACGACGGCCAGTTGCCGATGGCGGTCGGCGTCGACCAGCGCGGCGAATCCTATGGCCTGTTGATCGACCAGATCGGCGAGGTGCTGCGGCTGCCCGACGACAGCCGCGAGGACAATCCGGTCAACCTCGATCCCCGCATGGCCAAGCTCGCCGGCGGCGTCCACCGCCTCGACGGCCAGCTCATGGTCGTCCTCGATGTCGATCGCGTGCTCGAACTGGTGCCCGATGCCAAAGCGGCGTGAACAGGGCCGCCCGAACTGAAGAACTGAAACATCCCACCGGGGATGAGGAAGTAGAGGTCGCAGATGAGAACCTGTCTTGTTGTCGATGACTCAAGCGTCATTCGCAAGGTCGCCCGCCGCATCCTGGAAGGGCTCGATTTCCAGATCGTCGAGGCCGAGGACGGCGCCAAGGCGCTCGAGGCCTGTAAGCGCGCGATGCCGGAAGCCGTGCTGCTCGACTGGAACATGCCGGTCATGGACGGCTACGAGTTTCTCGGCAATCTCCGCCGCATGCCCGGCGGCGATCAGCCCAAGGTCGTGTTCTGCACCACCGAGAATGACGTCGCGCATATCGCACGCGCGCTGCATGCCGGTGCCAACGAGTACATCATGAAGCCGTTCGACCGGGACATCGTCACCGCGAAGTTCCAGGAAGTCGGACTCATTTAGGTCTACGTTCGGTCCGGCGGCAGAAGCCTTCGGCTCAACGGTTGTTGTGCGTCGTGTTGCGTCGCTGGTGAAGTCATGAGTGTTGCGTTGACAAGTACTGCGGTCCCGACATCGACCCGTTCCGACAAGGTGCGGGTGATGGTGGTCGACGATTCCGTGGTGATCCGCGGGATGATCTCGCGCTGGATCGGCGTCGAGCCCGACATGGAGGTCGTCGCCTCGCTGCGTACCGGCCTCGACGCCGTCAACCAGCTCGAGCGCATCAACCCCGATGTCGCGGTGCTCGATATCGAGATGCCCGACCTCGACGGCATCTCGGCGCTACCGCAGCTGCTGGCAAAGAAGCGCGATCTCGTCGTCATCATGGCCTCCACGCTGACCCGCCGCAACGCGGAGATCAGCCTGAAGGCACTCTCGCTCGGTGCGTCCGACTACATTCCGAAGCCGGAAAGCACGCGCGAGGCCACCGCCGCGGAAACCTTCCGCCATGACCTGATCCAGAAGATCCGTCACCTCGGCGCCAAGGCGCGGCGCAGCCCGGTGCATACGACGGCAAGCCCGCCGCTTGCGCCCGGTCATGACAGACCGCGTCCGCTGGCTCCCGCTGCCGCGCACCCGGCGCCGGCCCAGGCCACGCGCCGTTCGTTCGGCCTGCTGCCGCCCAAGGTGCTGCTGGTCGGCTCGTCGACCGGCGGACCGCAGGCGCTGATGACGCTGGTCGCCGAGATCGGTCCGGTGATCGATCGCTTCCCGGTGCTGATCACCCAGCACATGCCGCCGACCTTCACGACTATTCTCGCCGAGCATCTGGCGCGCACCAGCAAGCGGCCGGCGCATGAGGGGATCGACGGCGAGAGCATCAAGCCGGGCCAGATCTATCTGGCGCCGGGCGGGCGCCACATGCGCATCGCGCGCCACGGCGTCGATGCCACGATCGCGCTCGACGACGGGCCGCCGGTCAATTTCTGCAAGCCCGCGGTGGATCCGATGTTCACCTCCGCGATCGATGTCTGGCAGGGCAGCATCATGTCGGTGATCCTGACCGGCATGGGCTCCGACGGCATGCGCGGCGGCAAGGACATCGTCGCCGCCGGCGGCAGCGTGATCGCCCAGGACGAAGCAACCAGCGTGGTGTGGGGCATGCCCGGTGCCGCGGTCAATGCCGGCATCTGCGCCGCGGTGCTGCCGCTCAACCAGATCGCACCGAAGCTTGTTCGGGTATTTGCGGGAGACCGTTCGTGACGCCGCTGGATTACGAGTATCTGCGCAAGCTGCTGAAGGAGCGTTCCGGCCTCGATCTCTCCGCCGACAAGCAATATCTCGTCGAGAGCCGCCTGCTGCCCCTGGCGCGCAGGTCGAATCTCGCCGGGATTCCCGAGCTGGTGCAGCGGATGAAGGGTGGCGCCGAGCTGCTGACATCGGAGGTGGTCGAAGCGATGACCACCAACGAGACCTTCTTCTTTCGCGACAAGATCCCGTTCGACCATCTGAAGGAAGCGGTGCTGCCCGCGCTCGCGCAGGCGCGCGCGGCGCGCCGCAGCTTGCGCATCTGGTGCGCGGCGTCGTCGACCGGGCAGGAGCCGTATTCGATCGCGATGCTGCTGAAGGAGATGACTGCGCTGTTTGCCGGCTGGCGCATCGAGATCGTCGCCACCGACCTGTCGCAGGCGGTGCTCGAAAAGGCCAAGGCCGGCCTGTTCAGCCAGTTCGAGGTGCAGCGCGGCCTGCCGATCCAGCTGCTGGTCAAGTATTTCGTGCAGAAGGGCGAGCTTTGGCAGCTGAACGCCGATATCCGCGGGATGGTGCAGCATCGCCAGCTCAATCTGTTGCAGGACGTCTCGCATCTCGGCACCTTCGACGTGATCTTCTGCCGCAACGTGCTGATCTATTTCGATCAGCAGACCAAGGCCGGTGTCTTCGGCAAGGTGGCCCGGATGCTCGAGCCCGACGGCGTGCTGGCGCTTGGCGCTGCGGAATCCGTGGTCGGCATCACCAACCTGTTCAGGCCCTATCCCGAGCGGCGCGGGCTGTATCAGCCGAACACTGCGCCAGTCGCGCGCGCCGGCGCCGCGCTGCATGTGCTGAAGGCGGTCGCGTCCGCTGCGCGGTGAGTGCGTTTCCTGAACGATCGTCAATTGTTCGTCCGTCATCCTGAGCGCGCTCTTGCGCACGTCTCGAAGGATGCACGGCCACCAGCCGGGCCGTCGATCCTTCGAGACGCCGCTTCGCGGCTCCTCACGATGACGGGGTTGAAAGCGCAACCGCGTCAACGCGCTACAAAATCGCGTGCGGCAGGAAGCGCGAGGTGTTGCCGGTGATCGGATTCTCGTCTTCCCGAATCGACAGTCCGCAGGGCGTGCCGTCGACCAGCCAGCTGCCGAGCACCGGGTACTGCCCGGAAAAATTCGGCAGCGGCGCCAGTGCCTGGCGGATGAAGCCCTCGGTGCCGTAGGGGCCTTGCTCGGCGATCAGCGTGACGCCGGCGCTGACCAGCTCGACATTGGCGCCCTCGCGCGAATAGATCGGCTTGCGCACGAACGAAGTGCCGAGCTGGGCGGCCTGCGGATCGTCCTCGAAATAGGCCGGCAGCAGATTGGGGTGGTTCGGGAACATCTCCCAGAGCAGCGGCAGGATGCCCTTGTTGGAGAGGATCGCCTTCCATGGCGGCTCGATCCACTGCGTCGGCGCGCTCGAGAGATTCTTGCCGAACGCGTCGTGGAACATCCATTCCCATGGATAGAGCTTGAACGCGAGCGCGATCGGGCGTTCGTCGAGGTCGACGAACTGACCGTCGTCGCGCAGTCCGATCTCTTCGATGTCGAGCAGCGTGGTCTTCAGCCCGGCCTGCGCCGCGGTGTCCTTGAGATAGGCGAGCGTGCCGGCGTCCTCGGGATTTCCGGTCAGTCCGGTGAGATGCAGCGGGTGGGTCGCGCCGATCCTCTTCCAGGCCTCGATCAGCCGGTCGTGGATCGAGTTGAACTGGTCGGCGCGCTTCGGGATGATGTTGCGTTGGATCGCCTGTTCGAGCCAGGTCCATTGAAACACCGCGGCCTCGAAGATCGAGGTCGGCGTGTCGGCATTGTATTCGAGCAGCTTGGCCGGGCCGCGGGCGTCGAAGGTGAGATCGAGGCGGCCGTACAGGCTCGGATTCTTGCGGCGCCAGCTTGCCGCGATCAGATCCCAGAACGCATCCGGTATCTTCAGCCGGCGCAGATAGCGCTCGTCCCTGACCGCGCGTCCGGCGAGCTCGAGGCACATCGCGTCGATCTCGCCGGTCGGCGCCTCGATCGAACGCTCGATTTCGTCCAGCGTGAAGGCGTAATAGGCGCGCTCGTCCCAGTACCGTTCGCCGTCGATGGTGTGGAAGGTGAAGCCGGCGTTCTCGGCAGTCGTCCGCCAATCGTCGCGTTCGGGACATGCGATGCGTTGCATGAGGGAAAACCGTGCTCGCTCGTCAGCCTGGTGTCAGCTTCCGCCATGCGACGGATCGTCATCGCCGTAGCGCGCGATGGTGCGCGGCGCGCCGCCGAAGCCGCCGGAGGGTGACCGTTCCGCCGATTTTCCCTTTGTTCCGTGTCCTGCATGGTGGTCGCTGCGGGCATGGCTTGGCGTCGGGCCGATCGACGCCGCGCCGATCGCGATACTTCCCATCAATTTCAGCCATACGCGGCGCGAGCGTTTCATGGACGCAATCCCTGCCTTGCCGTCTGCGGAGCCATGCCGAGTTTCCATCAGCTGCGTTCGCCGGGCAAGCGAAAGCGCGATGACACGGCGATGACACGGCAACATGCATCAGCCGCCGCTGAAGCCGAACGCATGCGCGAATGAACCGAAGCCGCCGCGGCTCACCGACGAGCTTGACGACGAGCTCGAGGAAGCGGAGGAGCCGCTCGACGACGAGCTGCCGCTGTAGAAGCTGCTGCGCGAGCCGCCGCCGCCGCCCGATCCGGACGATGAGTTGCGCGACGTGCAGTCGACGCCGGGTTGTGGCGGGACCGGCGTGGCGACGCCCGGTGCGGTGACGCCCGGCGGCGTCGGCGGCACCGGCTGGCAATTCGGCCGCGGCATCAGCGCGTAGGCGCTGCCGCCGACCGCGAGCGTACCCATCAAGAGCAGCGCGACGTGGTTGGAGCGCTTGGATGGCGCATCCGGCCGCGGCGGCGTCGGCGCCGCCGGCACGACCGGTCGCCGTTTGCCGAAGTCCGGGTTCGGTTTGCGCGCCATGGTTTGGCTCAACGGCTCAGTAGATCATGCAGGCCGCGTTCAGCGCGCCTGCGGCCAGCGAGGACAGCCCGAGCCAGATCGCCGGCGCCATTTCGCCGGAGGCGATCCGCGCCGACAGGTTCGGCACCGGGATCTTCACGATGTAATAGACGATGATCTGCACGATCAGCGCGATGATGCTCCAGATCAGGCAGTCCACCACATTGGCGGAATGGGCGATGGCGCTGACCACCGGCAGCACGAAGCCGAGCAGGCTCAAGCCCAGCGCAATCGCCGCCGCCGGATCGTTGTCGCGGATCAGCTGGAATTCGTCATGCGGCGTGACGCGCGTGTAGACGAAGAGGTAGGCGACCACGGCGATCAGCGCCGTGCAGAAATAGACCAGGAACGCCGGCAGCCCGGCGAGGGATTGCAGGATCATGTCGGGGCGGTCCGGGAGTTCGTCGGGATTCGCGCGAGGCAGGATTGCACGTTCCCTTGGTCGGCGCATGCCGACAGCCGGTTCAATCCCAAACAAAAACCCCGCCATTTACGGCGGGGTTCAGGTCGAAAGGAGCGAACCTTGCGGTTCTCTGCGGGCCAAGAAGGTCAGGCGGGAATGCGTTCGTCGGCCTCGTGTGGCTCGCGCAGCACGTAGCCGCGGCCCCACACGGTCTCGATGAAGTTGCGGCCTTCGGAGGCGTTGGCGAGCTTCTTGCGGAGCTTGCAGATGAAGACGTCGATGATCTTCAGCTCCGGCTCGTCCATGCCGCCGTAGAGATGGTTGAGGAACATTTCCTTGGTGAGCGTGGTGCCCTTGCGGAGCGAGAGCAGCTCCAGCATCTGGTATTCCTTGCCGGTCAGGTGCACGCGCTGGCCGCCGACCTCGACCGTCTTGGTGTCGAGATTGACCACGAGATCGCCGGTCTGGATGACCGACTGGGCGTGGCCCTTGGAGCGGCGCACGATCGCGTGGATGCGGGCGACCAGTTCGTCCTTGTGGAAGGGCTTGGTCATGTAGTCGTCGGCGCCGACGCCGAGACCCTTGACCTTGTCCTCGATGCCGGCGAGGCCGGAGAGGATCAGAATGGGAGTCTTGATCTTCGAGACCCGGAGCTGCTTGAGCACGTCGTAGCCGGACATGTCGGGCAGGTTGAGGTCGAGCAGGATGATGTCGTAGTCGTAAAGCTTGCCGAGATCGACGCCTTCTTCACCGAGATCCGTCGTGTAGACGTTGAAACTCTCGGATTTGAGCATCAATTCGATCGACTGCGCGACGGCGCTATCATCTTCAATCAGCAAAACGCGCATGCCAGTCCCCTATAGTCGCCGCTCCGGGCGTCAGGTCGGCCGCACTTGCGGCACTCACAAAACGCCTTTGAACAACTGATTCGGATCCTGACGAGATATGGTTAACAAAAACTGATTCCTCGACGCAAGCTCTAACCGTGCAATTTTTGTCGAATCGCCCTAAGATATTGCGTAGAAGAAGCTTTTCCTAACCGCGCTCGTTCAGTTTCCACATTAAGAGCCGGGCCTAACCGACTCTCGCGACTCGCCCTTCTTCTGATGGGCAAGCGACCTCAGTCACCAAAGACAGTGACGCAATGATTAATGATGCGGGTAAACACGAAGTTAAGCGGCCGGAGCAAAATCGTGGAAACTTAAGGTTTTCGCAATGAAGGCGCTCGCGGAGCAGATCGGCGACATCGACGGCGTCAATATTTATGGCCGCGTGGTCGGCGTCCGCGGGCTGATGGTCGAGATCGCCGGCCCGATCCACGCGATGTCGGTCGGCGCCCGCATCGTGATCGATGTCGGCGTGGGCCGCGTCATCCCGGCCGAGGTGATCGGCTTCTCCGGCGAGAACGCGGTGGTGATGCCGTTCGGCGGACTCGATGGCGTGAGGCGCGGTTGCCGCGCGGTGATCGCCAATGCGGCGAGCCAGGTGCGGCCGTCGCCGGCCTGGCTCGGCCGCGTCGTCAACGCGATGGGCGAGCCGATCGACGGCAAGGGCCCGCTGGTGCAGGGCGCCTCGCCGATGTCCTACCGCAACTCGCCGCCGCCGGCGCATTCGCGCAAGCGAGTCGGCCCGCCGCTCGATCTCGGCGTGCGCGGTCTCAATACCTTCCTGACCTGCTGCCGCGGCCAGCGGCTCGGCATCTTTGCCGGCTCCGGCGTCGGCAAGTCGGTGCTGCTGTCGATGCTGGCGCGCAATGTCGATGCCGCGATCTCGGTGATCGGACTGATCGGCGAACGCGGCCGCGAGGTGCAGGAATTCCTCCAGGAGGATCTCGGCGAGGAGGGGCTGGCGCGCTCGGTCGTGGTGGTCGCGACCTCGGATGAGCCGGCGCTGATGCGGCGCCAGGCGGCGTATCTGACGCTCGCCATCGCGGAATATTTCCGCGACGAGGACCAGGACGTGCTGTGCCTGATGGACTCGGTGACGCGCTTTGCGATGGCGCAGCGCGAGATCGGCCTCTCGGCGGGCGAGCCGCCGACCGCCAAGGGCTACACGCCGACCGTGTTCACCGAACTGCCGAAGCTGCTCGAGCGGGCAGGGCCGGGCACCGGCGACGGCACCATCACCGCGATCTTCACCGTGCTGGTCGACGGCGACGATCACAATGAGCCGATCGCGGATGCGGTGCGCGGCATCCTCGACGGTCATATCGTGATGCAGCGGGCGATCGCCGAGCGCGGCCGCTATCCAGCGGTCAACATCCTCAAGTCGGTGTCGCGCACCATGCCGCGGTCGGCCGACCCCGACTTCCTGCCCTACATCAACAAGGCGCGGCAGGTGATGGCGACCTATGCCGACATGGAGGAATTGATCCGGCTCGGAGCCTACCGGCCGGGTTCCAGCGCGGAGGTCGACGAGGCGATCCGGCTGCATGAGCCGCTGGAGGCCTACCTGCGCCAGGCCAAGGACGAGGCGACCAGCCTTTCCGACGGCTACCGGCAACTGGCTCAAATCCTGTCGGGTTTGGAAACGGAACGCTAACTTTGTCAGGCCATCATCGCCGGCACACCATAGCTATGCCGGCGGGGCCCAGGGGGGAGCCGGCTCTGTCCCGCGTTCAGATCTGGGACTTCTGGGGAGTATGAGTCGATGAAGTCACGTGAAACGCTGATCCGCCTGAAGAAATTTCAGGTCGACGAAAAACGCCGTCGGGTTACCCAGATCGAAGGCATGATCGCCGACTTCCAGCGCATGTCGGTCGAGCTCGAGCGCGAGATCCAGACCGAGCAGGAGCGCGCCGGGATCAACGACCCCACGCACTTCGCCTATCCGACCTATGCCAAGGCCGCGATCCAGCGCCGCGAGAACCTGACCCGTTCGGCCGACGAGCTGCGCGCCCAGCTCGACGACGCCAAGGCGCTGCTGTCGGAGGCATTCGAGGAATTGAAGAAGGTCGAGCTGCTCGACGAGCGCGACCAGGCGCGCGAACGCGCGGAGGAGAGCGCTCGAGAGCAAGCCGACATGGATTCGATCGGCCTGATGCGGGCCCGTCTCGGCGTCATCGCCTGAATCCTCGCTCCCTCCGCTGACCAGGTTGAGAGCCCGGGCCGATCGCCCGGGCTTTTTGCTGGGCGCTGTCCACAAGCCGGCGGCCTGTCGGCCATTTGGCGGATCGTGGTGTCCCAAAATATGCTACCACCGGTCCGGACGGGACGATTGGCGGCACGGTGGCAATGACGCGATGGGGGATCGAGGCTTGGAGGGCGCAAAGTGCTGACGCCGGCTGAGCTGGTCTGGCTGATCGCCGCCGTCGCCAAGGGGGATGAGGCCGCCTTTGAGCGGCTGTACGCCGCGACCCGCGCGAAACTCTTCGGCGTCGTGCTCCGTATCTTGCGGCGACAGGACCTCGCCGAGGAGGTCATTCAGGAGGCTTACGTCAAGATCTGGAACAGCGCCGGGCAGTTCAACCCAGCCCTGTCGTCCCCGATCACGTGGATGACGTCGATCGCGCGCAACCGCGCCATCGACGTGGTGCGCAAGCGCGGCGAGGCATCGCTGGAAGACGAGCCGGCCGCGATGGAGGTCGCCGCCGACCAGCCCGATCCGCTGGCGCGACGGGAGATGACGGAAGAGTTGAAGCGATTGCTGGAGTGCGTCGGTCGTCTGGAGCCGGATCGTCAGAAGCTCGTGCTGCTCGCCTACTATAACGGCTGGAGCCGCGAGCAACTCGCCGCAAAGTTCGAGACGCCGGTGAACACGGTGAAGACCTGGCTGCGCCGCAGCCTGATGGATATCCGGGAGTGTCTTGGACTCTGATTGATGGCCTATAGCGAAGACCATATCGCGCTCGCCGCGGAATATGCGCTCGGTACGCTCGATGCCGAGGAGCGCGCGCAGGTCGAGACCATGATGGCCGTCGACAGTGAGTTCGCCGCGCTGGTGCAGGCCTGGCAGTTCAGGCTCGGGCCGCTGAACCAGATGGTCGGCCTGGTCGAGCCGCGTCCGGTGGTCTGGGACAACATCAAGGCGGCGATCGGCCCCACGAGCGCGCCGCAGGCGCCGCTGGTGCTGCCCGAGACGCCGGCCACGACGGTGACGCCGCCGCCGATCACCGACGATCCCGAATTCGGCTCGGCGTTCGATCCGGAGCCTGCGCAGTCGCCCGAGCCCCGGAGGCTGCCCGAGGCCCGACCGCCACGGGTCATCTTCGACGAACGCAACGTGACCGCGCTGACGGGCCGCGTGAAACGCTGGCGTGGCATCGCGTCGGCCGCGACCGCGATCGCGGCCGCGCTGCTCATCACGCTCGGCCTGCAGATCTACAAGCCCGATGCTCTGCCGAATGCGATCCGGCCGAAGCCGCGCATCCAGACCGTCGAAGTGAAGACGCCGGCGCCGGCGTTGACGCCGTCGGCGCAATATGTCGCGCTGCTGCAGGGGCCGAATGGCGGGCCGGCCTTCATCATGACCATCGACGGCGCCACCAAGAATTTTACCGTCCGCAAGGTCGGCGCTCCGTCGGAGCCCGGCAAGAGCTTTGAGCTCTGGCTGATCTCCGACAAGCTGCCGCAGCCGCGCTCGCTCGGCGTGATCGGCGCCGATGATTTCACCGCGCGCCCGGTGCTGTCGGGCTACGATCCCGACGTGATCAACGGCGCCACCTATGCGGTGACCGTCGAGCAGGCCGGCGGTTCGCCGAACGGCCAGCCGACCTCGGCGCCGATCTTCACCGGCAAGCTGATCGAGACCGTGCCGGGCGCGTCGGGTTCGACGCCGCGATAAAAGCCTTGGCCTTCGTCGTTCTCGGCAGATGCCGACATTTCTCGTCATGGCCGGGCTTGTCCCGGCCACCACGTCTTTCTTGAGATCGGGGCCGAAGACGTGGATGCCCGGGACAAGCCCGGGCATGACGAATTGCAGAGTTCGCGCCGATCGGGCCTGCCGATTTGTTCGTCCAAACGACCGTGATGCGTAGCGCAAAAAAAGAAAACGCCCGTGGGGAGCGGGCGTTTTCGATAGTCAACTTGGGGGTAGTTGGGGGTCTTAAATATCCACGCAGCGACTTTGGGGGGCTGTAAAGAACACTACGTGAATTCGTGAAATTCTCCTGTTAGCGGACCAGCGAGTTGCTGGAGCTGGTGATCGCGACGGGCTTGCCGGCCTTCATGACCCGCGCCGTCTGCGTGTATCCCTCATCCGACGAATTATGTGCCGCGATGCCGAAGCCCGCGACCAGGATACCGGCGAACAACGCCACAACCACAATCTTCAGGTGCGTCATACGATCGGCGCTGTAGATCGAGTGGTTCATGGAAGTCTCCTGCCGCCTTCCTGCTCTCAGCAAATCTGTCGGTTCGGTCTGTTGTCCGGTTCAACGTCTCGTGCCCCGCTAACGTAGGATTTGCCGATTCCGTTCCCTAGAGGCCATCACAAGGCCGTGATGAGACGTGATCTGGCGCGATCAAAAATGACCCTTTGGTAACCTGTGACGCATTAAAGTTGTTGAATATCAGTATCTTGAGCTCGTGCTGGAATGCTGCATCCCAGATAGGGCCATTCCGGCCTGTTCCGCATAAATCAGTTGCCTGTGGCGAGAAAACACAGACGAAAACGCAAGTGATTTGCGGCCCCTAGCTCGTTTTCGCGCGAAGTGGACGCCCGGTTCGCGTGCAGAAAACGCTTTCGAACAAGAGACTCTAAACGCTGCCGACCGTCTTCAGCCGGGCCCTGGGATGGATCTCGGCCTGCGACAGGACGGTGGTCTGCGAGCGGAACCGTTCCACCAGTGAGCGAACGAACGGCCGGATCGCGGCCGACGTCACCAGGACCGGCGCCTCGCCCTCGCGCGCCGCCTGTTCGAAGGCGTTGCGCACGGCGGTCATGAACTCCGACAGTTTCGAGGGCTGCATCGCCAGGCTGCGGTCGTCGCCCTGACCGACGATCGACTCGGCAAACGCCTGCTCCCAGCGCGCCGACAGCGCGATCAGCGGCAAATAGCCGTTCGGCGAGGTGTTTTGCGCGCAGATCTGGCGGGCCAGCCGGGCACGGACGTGCTCGACCATGGTGGCCGGATTTCGCGAGAACGCCAGCGCGTCGGCGATGCCTTCGAGGATGGTCGAGAGATCGCGGATCGAGATGCGCTCGGCGAGCAGCAATTGCAGCACGCGCTGGATGCCCGACACCGTGACTTGGCCCGGCACGATGTCCTTGATCAGCTCGCCTTGCTCCTTCGGCAGGTCCTTCAAGAGCTTCTGCACCTCGCCGTAGGACAACAGGTCCGCCATGTTGGTCTTGAGCAGCTCGGTCAGATGCGTCGACAGCACCGTGGCGGCGTCGACCACGGTGTAGCCCTTCAGCGCGGCCTCTTCCTTCAGGCCCGCGTCCACCCAGGTCGCCGGCAGGCCGAAGGTCGGCTCGATGGTGTGGATGCCGGGCAGCTGCACCTGGTTGCCGGCCGGGTCCATGACCATGAACTGGCTCGGCCAGATCTTGCCGGTGCCAGCGTCGACTTCCTTGATCTTGATGACGTAGCTGTTGGCTTCGAGCTGGACGTTGTCGAGGATGCGCACCGCCGGCATCACGAAACCCATCTCGATGGCCAGCGAGCGGCGCAGCGCCTTGATCTGCTCGGTCAGGCGGTCGGTGCCGTCGGGGCCGTTGACCAGCGGCAGCAGCGCGTAGCCGAGCTCGATCTTGAGGTCGTCGATCTTCAGCGCGGCGGCGATCGGCTCCTCCGCGGCTGCAGCGGCGGCGGCCGCGGCAGCAGTCGGGGCGGCGGCTGCCGCCGTTTCGGCCGCCTTCGCAGCCCGCTTCTGCTTGCGTGCGTTCCAGGCCAGCACCGCGGCGCCGGAGCCCAGCGCCAGGAACGGCAGCGTCGGAATGCCCGGCAGCAGCGCCAGCACCAGCATCACGCCGGCCGACATGCCGAGCGCCTGCGGATAGCCGGAGAGCTGGCGCATCAGCGCCTTGTCGGCGGCGCCGGTGATGCCGGCCTTGGAGACGAGGAGGCCGGCGGCGGTCGAGACGATCAGCGCGGGCACCTGGGTGACGAGGCCGTCGCCGACCGTCAGCACGGTGTAGGTGCGGGCGGCTTCGCTGAAGGAGAGGCCCTGCTGGGCGACGCCGATGATGATGCCGCCGACGATGTTGATGCCGACGATCAGGAGGCCGGCGATGGCGTCGCCGCGGACGAATTTCGAGGCACCGTCCATGGCGCCGAAGAAGCCGCTCTCGTCCTCCAGCGCCTTGCGGCGTTCCTTGGCGGCCTTCTCGTCGATCAAGCCGGCGGAGAGGTCGGCGTCGATCGCCATCTGTTTGCCGGGCATCGAGTCCAGCTGGAAGCGCGCCGCGACTTCGGCGATACGGCCCGAACCCTTGGTGATGACCACGAAGTTCACGATCACCAGGATCGCGAACACGATGATGCCGATCACGAAGTTGCCGCCCATCACGAAGTTGCCGAACGCCTCGATGACGTGGCCGGCGGCCGCCGTGCCCTCATGGCCGTGGCTCAGGATCAGCCGGGTCGAGGCCATGTTCAGCGACAGCCGCAGCATGGTCGAGATCAGCAGGATGGTCGGAAACGACGAGAATTCCAGCGGCGCCTGGATGAACAGCGAGGTCATCAGGATCAGGATCGAGACCGTGATCGAGACCGCCAGGAAGAGGTCGAGCACGATCGAGGGCAGCGGCAGGATCAGCACCACCAGGATGGTGAGGACGCCGATCGCCAGCGCGATATCGCCGCGCTTCAGGATGTCGCCGATCTCGCCGAGGCTCGGCAATCCGCTCTTGCCTGCCGTGCCCTGACCCGCCGTGACGTCGACCATGGTAGCCGCTCTCCCCCGCGACTGGCGGCTGCGGCCGCCAAGCGTCTGCGCGACGGCCGCAGGGCCGCCGTTCCGAAAGTGAGGCACCGCGCTGGCGTTCACGGGGATCTCCGCCCGTTAGACGCGTTCGACGACACTCGACTTCACTCGGCAATTCTTGCCGGGTGTATGGTTAGCAAAGGGTTAATAAGTGCTTTCGGGCGGCCGCACGGGTCGTCGCAGGCGCCGGGCAGGGGGATTCGCGGCTGGGAGCAGGGGTGATAAGGCCTCGTGGTTCGAGACGCGCCGCGCTCACCATGAGGATCCAGACCACGATTTTGCCGAGCAACACGGCGTCATCCTGAGGAGCCCGCCAAAGGCGGGCGTCTCGAAGGATGGCCACGGATGACGCCGCCGGCCTTGCAGCCTCTATCTGAGCGCACCGAGCACGACGCCCGATGCGGCGATGATGCCGAGCGTGATGACGCTGGCGCGCCACAAGAACTGCTGCCGGGCGGCGCGCCGGTCATGAAAGGCCAGCCAGTCGTGGACAAAGCCCGCGGGGATGTCGAACACCACCGCCGACTTGTTGCGACGATGCGTTTCATGCTCGCAGTACATCGTCCGGACCGTCGGCACGCCCAGCCGCTCGAGCTCGCAGTGCCATTCCCAGGCATGCTTGCCGTTGGTCCAGCGATTTTCGAAAGGGACCACGTGCGATTTCATGACGAGCCTCCTGGCCCACCCTGAACCCACGTCACCATTCTAGCCCAAGGTGCGGACCGGCGCGAGATCGGCGCCGGCCGCCTCGGCCGATCGCAGCGGCGCTAGTTGGCCGACTGCGTCCATCTGCGCCAATGCGTCGGCTGGATGTCGAGGTGCCTGCTGCCGGCATGGTCGACCCATTCGGCGCCGTCGCGGTGGCACGGGAACATGAGCGCGTGGACCATGCCATCATAATCGAGAACACAGACCTCGAGCTCGCGGTCCGAGGGCGCTGATGCAACGGGTAACCACTCTGCTGACGACGAATGCATGATGACCCTCCGACAGTATGCGCTTCGATCCTTTAACCTTGTGAACTGCAACCTTGCGAACTGCGCGCCATCCGGCGGAATGATAGGTCCGGATGGCGGGCCGCCAGTGTGAACCGGCTCGCATTGTAGCAGTTTCTTCGTCAACATGGATCACCGTTCGACGGCCGGTATTCCCGGGTTCGCCAGGAACCGCGCCGGAGGTTGAACTTGCCGGGACCGGCGTCCGACCAAACGCAAATTGAACGTCTTGGTCAGGGATGCCTGATGTCAGAACCGATGCTTCGCAGCATTGCAGTGCTTGACGGATACACGTTGGTGCGACGCGGCCTTGTCGCAGCCATTTCCGTTTGCTCGATTTGCCTTGCGACAGCCGCGGCCGCCAAGCCGCCCGGCGCCGAGGCGGTGATGATCCGCATGATCACCTGCGACGGCGAGGGCGTCCGGATGGAGGTCTATCTGCCGCTCTCGGTCGATCGCCATATGCGGGGCGGACAATCCGTCATCGGCTACTACACGCTCGATCTGACCGACGTGAACAAGGGCAAGCCGCTCGAGCCGGTGCGTGTCACCCTGAGCACCGACCAGAAGACCGTGACCGTCGATCAATACCTCCGGAGCCTGCCGCCGACCCGCATTCCGGTCACCGGCGGCACCGTCGATTTCGACCAGCGGTTCGCAAAGCACGCGAAGTGCGGCCCGTTCCAGTCGCAGGATCCCGATTTCGGCAATTGATTCGGTCCATTTTACTGTCGCAGAACGCGCGTCCCGTTGTTCGCGCATGCCTAATCTCTCGGCAATGTGGCTTGACCCGGAGGCAAATGCCGACGAAGTTCCGCCTGCCGTGGTAATTTCTTCTGAATTTTCCCCTGAAGTCGCTATGTTCATTCCCGACTCGCGCCGGGCATGGCTGCGCCTTGTCGTGGCCGTGGTGATCGGCTCGCTCGGCAGCGTTGGCATGTGGTCGGTCGTGGTGGCGCTGCCCGTGGTGCAGACCGACTTCGGCGCGACCCGCGGGACGGCCTCGCTCGCCTTTACCATGGTGATGCTCGGCTTCGGCCTCGGCCAGGTCGTGACCGGGAAGATCAGCGACCGCTACGGCATCGTCGCGGCGATCGGCGCCGGGATCGGCATCCTCGGCCTCGGCTATGTCGGCGCCGGCTACGCGCCGTCGATCTGGGCCTTCATCCTGCTGCATTTTGCCATCGGCCTGTCGTCGGCCGCGACCTTCGGCCCGTTGATGGCGGAGGCGTCGCACTGGTTCGAGCGCTACCGCGGCCTCGCGGTCGCGATCGCCGCGAGCGGCAATTACGTCGGTGGTACGGTGTGGCCGCCGCTGGTCAATTTCGGCATGCAGAGTGTCGGCTGGCGCACCACCCATATTGCAATCGGCATCTTCACCGCGATCGCGATGCTGCTCGCACTCATGGTGCTGCGCGTGTTGATGGGCGCAGCGACCAGGCGCAGCCATGGCAACGCGGCACCGCCCCGGGTCGACCTCAAGCTTTCCACCAACGCGCTGACCGCGATCCTGTCGCTCGCGTCGATTTCCTGCTGCGTGGCGATGTCGATGCCGCAGGTCCATATCGTCGCCTATTGCGGCGATCTCGGCTACGGCGTGGCGCGCGGCGCCGAGATGCTGTCGCTGATGCTCGGCTTCGGCATCATCAGCCGGATCGGCTCCGGCTTCCTCGCCGACCGGATCGGCGGTATCCGCACCCTGCTGATCGGCTCGATCGCGCAAGGCGCGGCGCTGTTGTTCTATCTGTTCTTCGACAGCCTGACCTCGCTCTACATCATCTCGGCGATGTTCGGCCTGTTCCAGGGCGGCATCGTGCCGAGCTACGCGATCATCGTGCGTGAGGCGATGCCGGCGTCGGAGGCCGCGACGCGGATCGGCATCGTGATTTTCGCCTCGGTGTTCGGCATGTCCTTTGGCGGCTGGATCTCGGGCGTGATCTTCGACGCCACCGGCTCCTATGCCGCCGCCTTCGCCAACGGCCTCGCCTGGAACCTGCTCAATGTCAGCATCATCCTGCTGCTCATGATGCGGGTGCGGCAGCGGGTGGCGCTGGCATGATTCTCGGTCACACCGACTGGCCGGCCTTGAGCAACGAGCAGCCGGTGATCTTCAGGCTGCCGTCGGCCTGCCGCTCCAGCGTGTAGAGTGCCTCCCACGCTTCGCCCTTGGCGTCGACGATATGGACGCGCTGCGCGATCCGGTCGCCGTCGCTGCGCGCCTCGCCGAACTCGAAGCTTCTGTGCCGATAGACCGGCGCATATTGGTTCTGCACCATCGACATGAAGATGTCGGCTTGCGGAAAGATCTGCCGGATCGCGGGCGCGGCATGGGAATAGGCCGCCGCGGCGTCGTCGCGGCCGAACGCCTGCTCCTGCGCGCGGATCACGGCCTGCGCGGCGCCGACGTCATCGGCCGCTGCCGGCGAGGCGAGGGCGAACAGGATGGCGGCAATGAAGGCGATCGCGCGCATGCGCGGCTCCATCTCGGATACCAGCAGATACGTATCCTAGCACACGCCGGTTTCGGCCGGTTGGACGTCGCCCGCCGCGCGCGCCGGGTTCAAAATGTCGGCGGCGTGCAGGCCGAGATCACCTCGCACGGCTTGGCGCCGATGCAGCGGAAGCGGTGCGGACGGCGGCTTTCGAAGTAATAGGCGTCGCCGGCGTTGAGCACCCGCCGCTCGTCGTCGACCGTGACCTCGAGCCGGCCCGAGACCACGATGCCGCCTTCCTCGCCCTCATGCACCAGCGGCACCCGGCCGGTGTCGCTGCCGGGCTCGTAGCGCTCTTTCAGGATCTGCAACGCCCGGCCGAACAGACTGTCGCCGATCTGCAGGTAGGAGATCGGCTTCTTGCCGATCTCGGTCAGCTCGTCGGCGCGATAGAACGCCTTGCGCGGCCGCTCCGGCTCGATTGCGAAGAATTCGGCGAGCCCCATCGGAATCCCGTCGAGGATGCGCTTGAGGGCGCCGACCGACGGGTTCATCTGGTTGGATTCGATCAGCGAAATCGTCGAATTGGTCACGCCGGAGCGTTTGGCGAGTTCGCGCTGCGACAGCTTGTGCCGCGCGCGGATGAATCGAAGCCGACCGCCGATGTCGACGCTCATGACGAATCCCTGTTGCAAGTGTTGCGGATCGAACAAATCTTGGCAGACCGCTTCAACAAGATCAATGGCTTGCGGTGCGGCAGAAAAGGACTTGTTGAGTGCCTGGAAGAGTGGTCCGACTAGCATCAGTCAGCAATGGAGCGCCGCCGTGACCGTTCATCAGATTCCGAACACCATCAAGACCGACTCGTTCTGGATGCCATTCACGGCCAACCGGCAGTTCAAAAAAGCGCCGCGGCTGTTCTCCTCCGCCAAGGGCATGTACTACACCTCGGTCGACGGCCGGCAGGTGATCGACGGCTCCGCCGGTCTGTGGTGCGTCAACGCCGGCCACGGCCGCCCGCAGATCGCGGCCGCGGTCGAGCGGCAGCTGTCGACGCTGGACTTCGCGCCCTCGTTCAACATGGGCCACCCGCTGGCGTTCGATTTCGCCGAGCGGCTCGCCGAGATCGCCCCGAAGGGGCTGGATCGCGTCTTCTTCACCAATTCGGGCTCTGAATCGGTCGATACCGCGCTGAAGATCGCGCTGGCCTATCACCGCGCCGCCGGCCAGGCGAGCCGCACCCGGCTGATCGGCCGCGAGCGCGGTTACCACGGCGTCGGCTTCGGCGGCATGTCGGTCGGCGGCATGGTCGCCAACCGCCGCCAGTTCGCGACCCATCTGCCGGGCGTCGACCACATCCGCCATACCCACGATCTCGCCCGCAACGCCTTCGCCAAGGACCAGCCGGACCATGGCGCCGAGCTCGCCGACGACGTTGAGCGGATGGTCGCGCTGCATGGCGCCGACACCATCGCGGCGGTGATCGTCGAGCCGGTGCCGGGCTCGACCGCGGTGCTGCCGGCGCCGAAGGGCTATCTGCAGCGCCTGCGCGAGCTCTGCACCAAGCACGGCATCCTGCTGATCTTCGACGAGGTCATCACCGGCTTCGGCCGACTCGGCACCCCGTTCGCCGCCAACTTCTACGGCGTGACGCCCGACATGATGACGACCGCGAAGGGCATCACCAACGGCACCGTGCCGTGCGGCGCGGTGTTCACCAGCCGCCAGATCCACGACGGGCTGATGGTTGGCCCGGACAACGCCATGGAGCTGTTCCACGGTTACACCTATTCGGCGCATCCGGTGGCCTGCGCGGCGGGTCTTGCCACGCTCGACATCTACAAGGACGAAGCTCTGCTGACCCGCGGCGCCTCGCTCGCCGACTACTGGCGCGATGCCCTGCATTCGCTGAAGGGGCTGCCGAATGTGGTCGACATCCGCAACCAGGGCCTGATGGGTGCGGTCGAAGTCGCGCCGCGCGATGGTGTCGTCGGCGCGCGCGGCTACGACATTATGGTCGATTGCTTCAACCGCGGCCTCTACTTCCGCATGAGCGGCGACTCGCTGGCATTGTCGCCGCCCCTGATCGTCGAGAAGTCGCATATCGACGACATCGTCTCGATCCTCGGCGACTCCATCAAGCGCGTGGCCTGATAATTGCTAGCTAGATATTAGCTGGCTCTACAAATTGCTGTCGCCGTTGCGAAGCAGAGTGGTTTCGCAGCGGCGATTGCGTTTTCGCTGCAGGATGTGAGGAAAAGTGAAGGTCCTTGTTCTCGGCAGTGGCGTGATCGGCGTCACCACTGCCTATTACCTTGCGCGCGCCGGCCACGAGGTGACGGTGATCGACCGTCAGCCGAAGCCCGCGCTGGAAACCTCCTTTGCCAATGCCGGCGAAGTGTCGCCCGGATACTCATCGCCCTGGGCCGGCCCCGGCGTGCCCGTCAAGGCGGTGAAGTGGCTGTTGATGAAGCACGGCCCGCTGGTGATCCGCCCCAAGCTCGATCCCGTGATGTGGCTCTGGCTCTTGAAGATGCTGCGCAACTGCACGACGGCGCGCTACGCGGTGAACAAGAGCCGGATGATCCCGATCGCGGAATACAGCCGTGACTGCCTGCAGGCGCTGCGCAGCGAGATCGGCATCCGCTATGACGAGCGTGCGCGCGGCACGCTGCAGCTGTTTCGCGAGCAGGCCCAGCTCGATCACACCGGCGACGACATCGCGGTGCTGAAGCAATACGGCGTGCCGTTCGAGGTGCTCGGCCGCGAGGGCTGCATCGCCGCCGAGCCCGCGCTGGCCGGCGTGAAGGAAAAGTTCGCCGGCGGGCTGCGGCTGCCGCATGACGAGACCGGCGACTGCCATATGTTCACGCAGGCCCTGGCGCTGGAAGCCGAGAAGCTCGGCGTGCGCTTCAACTTCAATGTCGGCATCGACGCCCTGAATGCGGACACGACGCGGATCACCGGCGTCGCGACCAGCGCCGGGATGATGACGGCGGATGCCTACGTGCTGGCGCTCGGCAGCTATTCGCCGATCCTGCTGCGGCCGCTCGGCATCTCGCTGCCGGTCTATCCGGTCAAGGGCTATTCGATCACCGTGCCGATCAAGGACGCGTCCGGCGCGCCGGAATCGACCGTGATGGACGAGAGCTACAAGGTCGCGATCACCCGGCTCGGCGATCGCATCCGGGTCGGCGGCACCGCGGAGATCTCGGGCTATTCGACCAAGCTCTACGCCGCGCGCCGCGCGACGCTGGATCATTCGCTGACCGACCTGTTTCCGCGCGGCGGCGACCTTCCCAGGGCCACCTTCTGGTGCGGGCTGCGTCCGATGACGCCGGACGGCCCGCCGGTAATCGGCGCGACGCGCTTTGCCAATCTGCACCTCAACACCGGCCACGGCACGCTCGGCTGGACCATGGCCTGCGGCTCCGGCCGGGTGCTGGCGGATATGCTTTCCGGCAAAAAGCCCGAGATCGACACCAAGGAGCTGTCGATCAAGCGCTACGACCACCGGTTCGGTTAGACCTCATCGTCGCACGCGAGCTCCTATTCGGCGGCGTTCTTCACGGGCGATTCGACATCGTCGTCTCGCTTCGTAGCCGTCCAGTTCGACAGCGCATTCGAGAACCGGTCGAGGTAGAGATAGACGACCGGCGTGGTGAACAGCGTGAGCGCCTGGCTCACGATCAGGCCGCCGACCATCGCATAGCCGAGTGGCTGGCGGATTTCCGATCCCGTTCCGGTGCCTAGCATCAGCGGGACGCCGCCGAGCAAGGCCGCCATCGTCGTCATCATGATCGGGCGGAAGCGCAGCAGAGCCGCTTTCCGGATCGATTCACGCGGCGACAGATGCTCCTCGCGTTCGGCGGCGATCGCGAAGTCGACCATCATGATGCCGTTCTTCTTCACGATTCCGATCAGGAGGATGATGCCGATCAGCGCGATCAGGCTGAAATCGAACCCGAACGCCATCAGGATCGCCAGCGCGCCGACCCCGGCCGACGGCAGCGTCGAAAGGATCGTCAGCGGATGGATGTAGCTCTCATAGAGTATGCCGAGGATCAGATAGACCACGACCAGCGCGGCCAGGATCAGCAGCGGCACCGAGCTCAGTGATTGCTGGAAGGCCTGCGCGGTGCCCTGGAAGCTCGAGCTGAGCGTGGCTGGAGCACCGAGATCGGCGACGGCACTCTGGATCGCGTCGGTGGCCTGGCCGAGCGCCACTCCTTGCGCGAGGTTGAAGCTGATCGTGGTCGCAGGAAACTGCCCCTGGTGCGCGATCGCGAGCGGGCGCACCGGAATCGTGGTCCACTTGCAGAACACGGAGAGCGGCACCTCGTCCCCGGTGGTCGGCGACTTGATGTAGAGCTTGTTGAGCGTATCGAGCTTGCCCTGCAATTCGGGGAGGATCTCCAGGATAACGTGGTAGCTGTTGAGCTGGGTGAAGTATTGGGTCACCTGGCGCTGGCCGAACGCGTCGTACAGGGTGTCGTCGATCAGTTGCGGCTGGATGCCGAAGCGCGACGCGGTGTCGCGATCGATGGTCAGTGTCAGCGTCGTTCCCTCGGTCTGCTGGTCGGTGGCGACGTCGCGCAGTTCCGGCAACGTTTTCATCCTGGCCAGAATCTTCGGCGCCCATTCGTTCAGCTCGTCGAGCTTCGCGTCCTGCAGCGTGTATTCGAACTGGGTCCGCGTGGCGCGGCCGCCCAGCCGGACGTCCTGGGAGGCCTGCATGTAGAGGCGTGCTCCCTCGACGGCCTCGAGCTTCGGCCGCAACCGTTCGATGATCTGCTGCGCGCTCGCGTCGCGCTCCTCGCGCGGCTTCAGCGTGATGTACATGCGACCCGAATTGAGCGCGGTGCCGCCGCCGCCGATGAACTCGGCCATGCTCTCGACCGCGGGATCAGCCCGGACGATGCTGCTGAGTTCTTCCTGATGCCGCTTCATGTCGGCAAACGAGATGTCCTGGGCCATCTGCGACACGGCCATCAGGAATCCGTTGTCCTGCTGCGGGAAGAATCCCTTGGGAATGATCACGAACAGGTAGACCGACAGTGCCAGCGTCGCGAAGAAGATGCATAGCGTGGTCCTGCTCCAGCGGAGCGCCAGATCGAGGCCCCGTTGATAGCCGTGCAGCATCCTGTCGAATGCCGCTTCGCTCCATTGGTAGAGCCGGCCGTGCCTGGTTTCGCCGTGCGCGCGCAGAAAGCGCGATGCCATCATCGGCGTCAGCGTCAGCGACACCACCAGGGAGACGAAGATCGCCATCGCCAGGGTCACCGCAAACTCGCGAAACAGCCGGCCGATGACGCCGCCCATCAGGAGCAGCGGGATCAGCACCGCGACCAATGAAATGCTGATCGACAGGATCGTGAATCCGATCTCGCCGGCGCCCTGGAACGCCGCGGCGAGCGGCCGGGCACCCTGCTCGACGTATCGCGTGATGTTTTCCAGCATGACGATGGCGTCGTCGACCACGAAGCCGACCGCAATCGTCAGCGCCATCAGCGAAAGATTGTCGAGCGTATAGCCGAACACCCACATCAGTGCGCAGGCGCCGAGCAGCGCGAGCGGCACTGTCACGGCCGGGATCACCGTAGCCCAGAAGCTGCGCAGGAACAGGAAGATCACTATGACGACCAGGACGATGGTGATCAGCAGCGTGATCTGCACGTCCTCGACGGCGGCGCGGATGGTCAATGACCGGTCGCTGATGATCTTGATCTTGATGGCGGGCGGGATGGCGGCCATGAGTCTCGGAAGTTGCTCCTTGATCCGGTCGACCGTTCCGATGACGTTGGCACCGGGTTGCTTGAAGATGACGAGGAACACGCCGCGTTGGCCATCCGCCCAGGCGGCCTGCTTCATGTCCTCCGGCGCCGCGACCGCCCGACCGATGTCGCGAATCCGCAACGGGCCGCCGTTGCGGTAGGCGATGATGACGTCATTCCAGTCCTTTGCCTCCACCAGTTGATCGTTGGCGTAGATCGTGTAGGCGCGCGTCGCGCCGTCGATGTTGCCCTTCGGACCATCGACCGTCGTAATGGCGATCTGGCTGCGGATATCTTCCAGCGAGAGCCCCTTGGCGACCAGCTTGGCGGGATCGACCTGCACGCGGATCGCGGGCTTCTGCTGTCCGCCGATGAATACCTGGGCGACGCCCGAAATCTGGCTGATCTGCTGCCCGAGCTGGGCGTCGACCGCATCGCTCACCTTGATCAGCGGCAGGGTGTCTGAGGTCGCCGACAATATGAGGATGGGCGAGTCCGCCGGGTTGACCTTGCGGTAGATCGGGGGCGTCGGCAGGTTCTTGGGCAACTGACCGCCTGCGGCATTGATCGCCGCCTGGACATCATTGGCGGCTCCGTCGATGCTGCGGTTCAGATCGAACTGAATGGTGACCGCGGTCGAGCCGAGCGAGCTCGTCGAGGTCATTTGAGCGATGCCCGGAATCTGCGCGAATTGCCGCTCCAGCGGCTGCGCGACGGAGGACGCCATGGTTTCCGGGCTGGCGCCAGGCAAGCTTGCGGAGATCTGGATGGTCGGAAAGTCGACTTGCGGCAGCGGTGCGACCGGCAACAGCGGATAGGCGACCATTCCGACGAACAGGAGGCCGGCCATCAGCAGTGAGGTGCCGATCGGGTAGCGGATAAACGGAGATGAGATGCTCTCGTTCATTTCTGCGATCCAAATGAACGGCAGGCGCATCTTTTCCCGAAAGTCGGGAGTCGTCCTCGAAAGCTCGAGCGCGAACGCGCGTTTTCCTCGCCATGGCCAATCGGCAGATCGCGGAGTTTGCCTCCGCGCCTACCTGTTTTTTGCCAGCATAATCATTCTGGAGCACGCCGCGCGAATGGAATCGTCGGATCGCGCATTCGACGTTCGTTCAATGGCCGGAATTCGCGTGTTGTTATCGCCGCTTGGGAAGCGTCAAACATGTCCCTTGGCGCAGAATATATCGTGGGACGATATATTATTGCACGCGCGGTTGGCTCGACGCCACGAGGGGCGTCATGATTGTTCAGGCGCGGCTCGTCCGGTGCAACGTGCTCGTGCGGCGGTCCTAGGCGATGTCGAACTCGTCCTGCATCCTGGTCACGATGTCGCGAAGCTCTTTTTCCTTCGCCTCATCCAGTGCGGTCTCGCGCGTGCCGCCGAGATCCCAGCTCGGAGTATAGCCCTTGAGCCGGATCAGCTTCAGGCCCGTGACACCCGACCTTCTTTCCAGTTCGGCAGTGATCTCGTGCTGCATCTGGAGTGTCTTCATCGCGCATCTCCGGGAACGCTATCCCGCTCAACAGGACAGCCAGCATCATGTTCCTCGCGAGCCCGCGCCGGATGCGTGTCCCGCCGTCCTGGAACGTCCGCCTTGCGGTCCACGTTGCTTCCGGTCGAACCAGGAAAGGACCTCACATGAAGAAACTGGCAACGATCGGATTGGCTGCGGCCATGATGCTGTCGACATCGCTCGCCTTCGCGCAGGGTGGCGGCGGCGCCGGATCGGCCGGCGGCGCGAGTGCAGGCGCGGGGACCGGAAGCTCCGGCACAGGAACCGGCACCGGCGGCACCACCGGGATGGGAACCGGCTCGGGAATGAGCAATCCGCCCGGAAGCACGATTGGCAACATGAACAACCCAGGCACCTCGACGCCGAACTACTCGACCGACCCGAACAACAATTCGGCGACCGGGACCTCGAACCTGCCCGGCAACAACAGCGGAACGCGGACCAATCCGCGATGATCGCGAAAGCCCCGCCTCAGTGCGGGGCTTTTCGTTACGCCCCGGATCGCGAAGACCAACAATGGACGTAGCGACAAAACGCCAAAGGTGATCCATATTGCGCTAAGATTGATGTTTATCGAGCACGTAATGAAGCTCCTGCTATTGGCAAGAAAGGAGTATTGGCATGACGTTGCGCAATCTCTCTTATAGCCTCCTAATCTCTTTATTTGCATTTGGCGTAGAGATCGCTGTCTCGCTGGCCGCAGATGCACCGAAGGACAACAAGGGATACACAACGAGCAAAACGACAGTGGTCGAACTGGGCCCCGAATTTCCAGGCATGGAAGGTCGGCAACTGAGGCTCCGTCTGCTCACGATCGAGCCGGGAGGCCACATCGGCCTGCACGATCACAAGGAACGGCCTGCCGTTGTATATTTCTTGCAGGGAAACGACACCGTCATTCGGGACGACGGCACCTCTCAGACCTTCAAGGCTGGGGATGTGACGGGCGAGCCTGGAACGACAATTCACTGGCACCGCAATGATGGCAAGGATGCCGTCATCTTCGTCACGGCCGATATCTTCAAGCCAAAGAACTGAGGCGATCGGCAGAACCGGCGATTGTATCGGACCGCTCTTGGCCAGTAACTATGCCTTGCGCGGGGCTTTTCGCGCGGCCTTGTTCGCAGGCTTTGCCGCGGAGGCTGCCGTGCCGACCGGCTGCACCCGCAGGCCATCCACGAATACGTCCAACAGCCTGAGCGCGGTGGTCTGCCAGCCGGGCTGGTCGTGCATGTAGCACATGCCGATCAGCGCGCGCAGCACGTCCTCGGCGCTGATGTCGCCGCGGATCGCGCCGGCCGCGACCGCGCGCGCGAGCAGGGTGCCGATCGCCCTGGTCAGGCGGTCGAACGAATAGGCGTGCAATTCGGTCGAGCCGTGCGCGACCAGCGCCAGTGCCGCGACCATGCCCTTCTTGGTGGCGACGAATTCCACATTGGCGCGCAGCCAGCGCCGCAGCGCCTCGACCGGCTCGGGCGCGCATTGCAGTTGCTCGGCCAGATCGCCGAGCTGCTCGACCTCGCGGCGATAGACCGCCTCATAAAGCGCCTCGCGGGTCGGGAAGTGGCGATAGAGCGTGCCGATGCCGACGCCGGCATGGCGCGCCACCGCCTCGAGGCTCGCCTCGCTGCCGCCGGCCGAGAACACGGCCTTGGCCGCTTCCAGCACGCGCTCGCGGTTGCGCACGGCGTCGGCGCGGGGCTTGCGCGCAATTTCTGGTGATCGAGCGGCCATTAGTTTTTTCATTGGCTTTTTCTTTTCACCCTCCCTTGTAAACGGAGGATGCCTCCGTATATGGCGACCAGCACCGGACCTGACAAGGCGCGCCGATCCTGCATCGGCGGCCACGGGTTTCCGTTGCCTCGATTCAACCCGACCATACACGGATCGGAGCCCTGCATGAATCTCCCTCTCAGCCTCACCATCAACGGTGTCCGCCGGGAAATTGTCCTCGACGACCCCCGCGTTACCCTGCTCGACCTGTTGCGCGAGCGCCTCGACCTCACCGGCACCAAGAAGGGATGCGACCGCGGCCAGTGCGGCGCGTGCACCGTCCTGGTCGACGGCCGCCGCATCAATTCCTGCCTCGCGCTCGCCGTCAGCCATGACGGCGCCGAGATCACAACCATCGAAGGCGTCGCGCGCGGCGACCAGCTGCATCCGGTGCAGGCCGCCTTCATCGCCCATGACGGCTTCCAGTGCGGCTTCTGCACGCCGGGCCAGATCATGAGCGGCATCGGCCTGATCCAGGAAGGCCAGGCCGGCGACGATCCGGAGCGCGTGCGCGAATGCATGAGCGGCAATCTGTGCCGCTGCGGGGCCTATCAAGGAATCACCGAGGCCGTGCTCGAGGCGCAGGCCGGCATCAACGCGACCAAACAGAGGCGCTCCGCATGATGAACTTCGATTATGTCAGGCCGGCCAGCGTCGCGGACGCGATCGCGGCGGCATCCGAAAAGGGCGCGAGCTATCTCGCCTCCGGCACCAATCTGCTCGACCTGATGAAGGGCGGCGTCAGCCGGCCGAGCCTTCTCGTCGACGTCACGCGTCTGCCGGGGCTCGACCGCATCGAGCATCTGGCCGACGGCGGCCTGCGGATCGGCGCGCTGGTGCGCAATGCGGATCTCGCGCATGACGCGGAGTTTGCGCGCAACTATCCGGCGGTTGCCGAGGCGTTGCTGTCGGGCGCGTCCGCCCAGCTGCGCAATGCCGCGACCGTCGGCGGCAATCTGATGCAGCGGACACGCTGCGCCTATTTCTACGACGCCGGCAGCGCCTGCAACCGGCGCTGGCCGGGCGCCGGCTGCGACGCCCTGAAGGGCGAGAACCGCCTGCACGCGGTGCTCGGCTGGAGCGAGGGCTGCATCGCGACCCATCCGTCGGATTTCTGCGTGCCGCTGGTCGCGTTCGACGCCGTCGTCGAGATCGAGGGCAAGACCGGCCGGCGCGAGCTGCCGCTCGAGGCGCTGCACCGTCTGCCGGGCGAGACGCCGGAGCGCGAGACCGCGCTGGAGCGCGGCGACCTGATCGTCGCGCTGCGGCTGCCGGCCGAAGCGCAAGGCTTCTCCGGGCATGCGCGCTACATCAAGGTGCGCGAGCGCACCTCCTATGCGTTTGCCGTGGTCTCGGCTGCGGCCGGCTTGCGCATCGAGGATGGAAAAATCCGCGAGGCGCGGCTTGCGCTCGGCGGCGTCGCGGCAAAGCCGTGGCGGGCGCGCGAGGCCGAGCAGGTGCTCGCGGGCGCCGCGCCGGATGCGGCTAGCTATCGCGAGGCGGCGCGCGCCGCGCTCGCGGGCGCAAAACCGTCCGGCGACAACGCCTTCAAGATCGAGCTCGCGCAGCGCATCGTCGCGCGCGCGCTCACCCTTGCTGCCGCAGGCACGCCGGATCGCATTCCCGCGCTGCCGGGCTCTCCCTTCTCATCCGTTGCAGGAGCGTAACGCATGACGGCTGAACTCAATCTGACCCGCGACCCCGCCCATGTCAGGCACGGCTCGAATATCGGCCAGCCGCTGACCCGCACCGACGGCACCTTGAAGGTGACCGGCAAGGCGCGCTATGCCGCCGACAATCATCCGCCCGGCATGGTCTATGCCGTGATCGCGACCAGCTGCATCGCGCGCGGCCGCGTCACCGCGCTCGACGTCGTTGCCGCCAGGCGCCACCCCGGCGTCATCGATGTGATGACGCCGGCGCACAAGCCGGAGCTCGCGGAGGACCCGGACGCCAAGGGCAATCCGTTCGCCTTCCGCATGGAGCTCCTGCAGAGCGACGAGGTGCGCTACGCCAACCAGGCGATCGCGGTGGTGATCGCCGAGACGCTGGAGGCCGCCACCGAAGGCGCCGCGCTGCTGTCGCCGCGCTATCAGGTCGAGATCGCGCGCGTCGGCCTCGACGCCGGGGAGGCCTATGCGCCGCCGGTGGTCGGCATCGGCAATCCCGCCGAGGTCCGCCACGGCGATATCGATGCGGGCCTTGCCGCGGCATCGAAGCGGATCGACGCAACCTACGAGACGCCGGCGCAGTATCACAACGCGATGGAGCCGCACGCGATCGTCGCGGTGTGGGACGGCGACCGCTTGTTCCTCGACACGCCGAGCCAGGGCATGGCGATGGCGCAGATGCGGATCGGCGGCCTGTTCGGCGTTCCGCCCGGCAACATCCACATCAACAGCCCGTTCCTCGGCGGCGGCTTCGGCTCCAAGGGCCTGGTCTCCGGGCCGCAGGTGCTCGGCATCATGGCGGCGAAGCTGGTCGGACGTCCGGTCAAGCTGGTGCTGCGGCGGAGCCAGATGTACGGCCCGGTCGGCCATCGACCGCAGACCCGCCAGCGCATCCGGATCGGCACCGGTGACGACGGCCTGCTGACCGCGCTCGAACACGAAGCGCGCGTCACGACATCGAGCTTCGACGATTTCTACGAGCCGGCGGCGGACGCCTCGCACACGCTCTATACGAGCCCGGCAATCCGCACCGCGCACGAGGCGGTGCGCGTCGACACCGGCACGCCGCTGTTCATGCGCGCGCCGGGCGAGGCCACCGGATCGATCGCGCTGGAGAGCGCGATCGACGAGGCGGCGTTCGCCTGCGGCATCGATCCCCTGGAATTCCGGCTGAAGAACTACGCCGAGGTCGAGCCGATCACCGGCAAGCCGTTTTCCTCCAAGGCGCTGCGGCAGTGCTACGCCAGGGCCGCCGAACGTTTCGGCTGGGCGGGGCGTCCGCTGCAGCCAAGGCAGATGCGCGACGAGAACGGCTTCCTCGTCGGATGGGGCATGGGCACCGCGACATTCCCGGCGCTGATGTTCCAGGGCAATGCCCGCGCCGTGATCCGCGCCGACGGACGCGGGGTGATGGAGAGTGGCGCGCACGATATGGGGCAGGGCGCCTGGACCGCGCTCACGCAAATCTCGGCCGACGCGCTCGCGCTCGATCTCGAGCAGATCTCGTTCCTGTCGGGCACCTCGGACCTGCCGGATGCCGGCATCGCCGGCGGCTCCGCGCACACTGCAACGGTCGGTGCCGCGATCCACAATGCCGGCGCGGCGGTGATCGCAAAGCTCGCCGAACTTGCGACCTCCGATCAGCGCTCGCCGCTGTTCGGCGCCGGCAATGCCGGCGTGGTGGCGCGGGCCGGGCGGCTCTATCGCCGCGACGATGACGCGCGCAGCGAAAGCTACGCCGAGATCCTGGCGCGCGCCGGCGTTGCCGAGGTCGAGGCCTCTGGCACGGGTGCGGCTGATTCCGCGGCGCAATCGCAATATGCGATGCACGCGCATGGCGCCGTCTTTGCCGAGGTGAAGGTCGATCCGGAGCTCGGCCAGATCCGCGCCACGCGGCTGGTCGGCGCGTTCGCCGCCGGCCGCATCATCAATCCGTTGATGGTGCAGAGCCAGCTGCGCGGCGGCATGATCTGGGGCCTTTCCTTCGCGCTGCACGAGGAGGCGGTGATGGACAAGAGGTCCGGACGCATCCTGAATGCGAACCTTGCCGAGTATCATGTGCCCGTGAATGCCGACGTGCCGTCGATGGAGGTGATCACGGTCGACGAGCACGATCCGCACGTCAATCCGCTCGGCATCAAGGGCGTCGGCGAGATCGGCATCACCGGCAGCGCCGGCGCCGTCGCCAACGCCGTCTTCCACGCCACCGGCATCCGGGTGCGGAATTTCCCGATCAAGATCGAGGAAGTGGTGATGGGGTTAAGTTGACACTGCTCGATGTAACCATCGATGTCGTCCCGGCGAAAGCCGGGACCCATAACCACGAATGTAAGTTGTGATGCAACGCTGGGGCCGCAGCGGTCTTCAACAACACAACCCTGTGGTAATGGGTCCCGGCCTGCGCCGGGACGACGCGGGATGGCCTTCGCCGGGACGACGAATGGAGAGAGCGGGGCCTCACCCCGCCGCCGTCACGCAGTTCACCCACAGCACCATAGCCTTCGCATCGCGCGCCGGGTTGGAAAACCGGTGCGGGCGGCGGCTGGCGAAGCGGAAGCTGTCGCCCTGCTTCAGCGTCCAGGTCTCGGTGTCCACCGTCAGCGTCATCTCGCCCTGGAGCACGAGGCCGGCTTCTTCGCCGTCATGGGTATAGAACTCGTCGCCGGTGTTGCCGCCGGGCTCGAGATGCACCAGGAACAGATTGAGCCGGCTCTCGCTGCCGGCCGGACTCAGCAGCTGCTTTGAGATTCCGGTGCGCCAAAGCTTCAGCTCGGCGCGCTGCACCTCGCGGGTCACGACGCCGCCGGCGCCGTCATCTTTCGGCGTCGCGCCGAACAGCGCGGCGATGCCGACGCCGAGCACGTCGGCCAATGTCGCCAGCACGCGCAGCGAGGGCGACGACAGGCCGCGCTCGATCTGGCTGATGAAGCCGATCGACAAGTCGGTGCGCGCGGCAACCACCTCCAGCGACATCTCCTTGCTGCGGCGCAGGTCGCGGATGCGGCGTCCGACCGCGAGATCCATCGCGGGCTCGGCCGGCTTGCCGGCCGGTTTCTTGGCCGGTTTCTTCGCCGGAGTCCTGGCCGCGCGGCGTGCCGTCGCGGGCCTTGCTGCCGTGCCTTTGCGCATTCTGTTGCCGCCGCTCACGTCAGTCCGCTTCCTTCATGTGCATGAAAACCGCTTGCATTGGCCGCGGTTTCGTGACCACAATTTCATATTGGTGAAAATAGGCCGGAACGGCGTCGACCGCAACCAAAAGCCCGAAACGCGCGGGCGATGCGGCGCCAGGGCCAGCTTCGGGAGGTGTTGCGATGTCGTTTCAGCGTCTCGTCCAGGCCGCGGTGGCCGCCCTTGCCCTTGCCTTGACCGCGCCGTCAGGGGCGCAGCAGGTGCTGAAGGTCGGGTCGACCCCGACCGGCATTCCCTTCACCTTCCTCGACACCAAGACCAACTCGATCCAGGGCATCATGGTCGATCTCGCCACCGAGATCGGCAAGGACGCCGGCTTTACCGTGCAGATCGAGCCGATGCAGTTCTCGGCACTGATCCCCTCGCTGACCGCGAACAAGATCGACATCATTGCGGCTGCGATGTTCGCCACCGCCGCGCGCAAGGAGGTGATCGACTTCTCCGATCCAGTCTACACCTACGGCGAGGGCCTCGTGGTGCCGAAGGCCGACACCAAGGCCTATGCCTCGCAGGAGGATCTGAAGGGCACCGTGGTCGGCGCCCAGGTCGGTACTGCCTTTGTCGATGCGCTGAAGAAGACCGGGCTGTTCAGCGAGGTCAAGGTCTACGATACCATTCCCGACATCCTGCGCGACGTGAATGCGGGCCGCCTCAAGGCCGGCTTCGCCGACTATCCGATCCTCGCCTACAATCTGCAGCAGGGCAATTTCGCCGACGTGCGGCTGGTCGACGGCTACAAGCCGGTCACGGTGGGCACGGTCGCGATCGGCGTCCGCAAGAGCGACACCGAGCTGCTCGCGAAGATCAATGCCTCGCTCGCCAAGCTGAAGGCGAACGGCACGATCGCCAAGATCCTGGAAAAGTGGGGCCAGAAGGCCGGCGCGTCGTGACGCGCGTGTGCTGCTATTGGACTTGCCGGGCCACGCAAGCTCAGTGACCCGTCATCCTGAGGAGCGCGTAGCGCGTCTCGAAGGGTCGACGGCCACCAGCCGGGCCGATTCATCTTCGAGACGCGGCGAAGACGCCGCTCCTCAGGATGACGGGAGCGGGTGACGGCGGGATAAATTTAGCCGATGCAAAAATTCTTCCATGACGCCGTCGAGTTCGTGCCGATCCTGCTGCAGGGGGTTTGGCTGACCATCGTCGTCACCGTCGGCTCGCTGTTGCTGTCGACCGTGCTCGGGCTGGTGTGGGCCTTGATGCGGGTGTCCGGAATTCGCATCCTCGTCGGCTTCAGCGCCGCGCTGATCAATGTGATCCGCGGCATCCCGATCATCGTGCTGCTGTTCTACATCTATTTCGTGATGCCCGATTTCGGCATCGCACTATCGGCGCTGCAGGCCGCGATCATCGGGCTCGGCATCGCCTATTCAGCCTATCAGGCGGAAAATTTCCGCGCCGGCATCGAGGCGATCGACAAGGGGCAGATCGAGGCGGCGCAGACCATCGGGATGGGCTGGTGGCTCACCATGCGCCGCGTGGTGCTGCCGCAGGCGGTCAGGATCATCCTGCCGCCCTACGGCAACATCATGATCATGATGCTGAAGGATTCCTCGCAGGCGTCCACCATCACGGTCGCCGAGCTCGCGCTGCAGGGCAAGCTGATCGCCTCCTCGACCTTCAAGAACACCAGCGTGTTCACGCTGGTGGCGCTGATGTACCTCACCATGAGCATTCCGCTCATCCTGCTGGTTCGGCACTTCGAGAACAAGGCGAACCGCAAATGATCGAGCTCCACGACGTCCACAAGAGTTTTGGCAAGGTCGAGGTGCTGAAGGGCATCACCGCCTCCGTCGCCAGGAGCGAGGTGGTGTGCATCATCGGCCCGTCCGGCTCCGGCAAGTCGACCATCCTGCGCTGCATCAACGGGCTCGAGAGCTACGATCGCGGCGAGATCAGCGTCGAGGGTGCGCGCGTCGACAGCAATGACCGCTCGATCGTGGCGATCCGCACCCAGGTCTCGATGGTGTTCCAGCGCTTCAATTTGTTTCCGCATCGCACGGCGCTCGAGAACGTCATCGAGGGGCCGCTTTATGTGAAGAAGGAGCCGCGCGAGCAGGCGATCGCCCGCGGCCGCGCGCTGCTCGCGCAGGTCGGGCTCGCCGACAAGGCCGAGGTGCACCCGCCAAAACTCTCCGGCGGCCAGCAGCAGCGCGTCGCGATCGCGCGGGCGCTGGCGATGCAGCCGAAGGCGATCCTGTTCGACGAGCCGACCTCCGCGCTCGATCCGGAACTGGTCGGCGAAGTGCTGTCGGTGATGCGCAAGCTCGCCGACGACGGCATGACCATGGTCGTCGTCACCCATGAAATGGGGTTTGCCCGCGACGTCGCCGACCGCGTGCTGTTCATCGATGGCGGCGTCATCGTCGAGCAGGGCGCCGCCAAATCCGTCCTCAACCAACCCCAGCACCCGCGCACCCAGGATTTCCTGCGCCGCGTGCTGCATCCGCTGTGAGCATCATGACGTTGCTCGGTCGAGCTGTAGCTGCACCGGCACTGCATCCCCTCTCCCGCTTGCGGGGGAGGGCTGGGGTGGGGGTCTCTCCACGAGTCGCATTGTGGAAAGAGCCCCCACCCGGATTGCATCTACGATGCAATCCGACCTCCCCCGCAAGCGGGAGAGGTGAGTGAGTCTGTGGACGCGCCGTTCGGCACAACATCCATTCTAGTTCGGTATCCTACAATGACCTCTTCCACCCGCCTGCCGCTGCCACCGAGTCTCTATGCCGACACCGCGGTGGAGGCGACGTCGACGCCTCCGCTGACGTCGGACAAGAGCGTGCCGGTCGCGATCATCGGCGGCGGCTTCACCGGCCTGTCGACCGCGCTGCACCTCGCCGAGCAGGGCGTGCTCGCAACCGTGCTGGAAGCGCAGGAGCCGGGCTGGGGCGCCTCCGGCAACAATGGCGGACAGACCAATCCGGGACTGAAGCACGACCCGGATCAGATCGAAGCGGATTTCGGCGCCGATCTCGGCCGCCGCATGATCGAATTCTCCTACGGCACCACCAACTTCACGCATGATTTGATCCGCCGCTACCAGATCCCCTGCGAGGCCAGGCAGAACGGCACGCTGCGCGCCGCCTACAACGAAGCCAGCGCGGCGGCGATCGAAACCACGGCAAAGCAGTGCATCCGGCGCGGCATGCCGGTGAAGCTGCTCGACGCCGCCGAAATGCGGGCGATGACCGGCAGCGACCGTTACCTCTGCGCCATGCTGGATGCGCGCGGCGGCGATTTGCATCCTCTGAGCTATGCGCGGGGTCTTGCGCGCGCCGCGATCGGGGCCGGCGTCGCCGTCCATGGCGAGACCCCGGCGCTGTCGCTCCGCCGCGACGGCGGCCGCTGGCGGATCGCGACGCCGCGCGCGGTCGTGCTCGCCGACAAGGTGCTGCTCGCGACCAACGGCTTTACCGATGATCTCTGGCCGGCGCTTCGCCGCAGCATCGTGCCGGTGTTCTCGTCGATCGCGGCGACCGCGCCGCTGTCCGACGAGATCGCGCGCGCGATCATGCCGACCCGCCCGGTGCTCTACGAAAGCGGCCACATCACGGTCTATTACCGCATCGACCAGCACAACCGGCTCTTGATGGGCGGCCGCGGCCCGATGCGCTGGATCAGCAAGCCGACCGACGTCGCCTATCTGATCCGCTACGCCGAGCGGCTGTGGCCGCAGCTCAGGGGCGTCGGCTGGACCCACGGCTGGAACAGCCGTCTTGCCATCACCGCCGATCACTACCCGCATGTCCATGAGCCCGCGGAGAATTTGCTGATCTCGCTCGGCTGCAACGGCCGCGGCGTCGCGCTCTCGACCGCGATGGGCGCAGAGCTGGCCCGCCGCCTGATCGGCGGCCCCAAGGCCGGGATCGACATGCCCGTGACCGGTATCAAACCGATCCCGATGCACGCCTTCTGGCGGGTCGGCGTCACCACGGCCGTGCTGACCGGCCGGGTGCGGGACCGGTTTGGTGTGTGAGGCATTTAACACAATTACAGAATGTGCTGGGCTAATCTCGTGCGTCGGATATATTCGCAGTCTTTACTGAAAGGCTGTTCATGCAGTGCGAGCGATGCGGTCATGCGAACCGGGCTGGCAACGATTATTGTGAAGATTGCGGTGCGCCGTTAGGCCTCAAATGTGACTCCTGTCAGCATGTGAACGGGCCCTCCAGCCGCTTCTGCGGCCGCTGTGGCACCGCGCTCGCCACGGGCAGCGTCCGTCCCGATGCGCCCTCGCAGCGGCTGCTGCGTTCGCTCAGCACCAAGGGCGGCGAGCGCAAGAACCTCACTTTGCTGTTTGCCGATATCCGCAACTCGACCAATCTGATCGACAGCCTCGGCGATCCCGAGCTCGGCATGCGGCGCCTCGAGCCGGTGCTCGACCTGATGAAGGAAGCCGTCCACCGCTATGACGGCATCGTCAACAAGATCCAGGGCGACGGCGTCATGGCGCTGTTCGGCGCGCCGCCGCGCCCGCACGAGGACCATGCGGTCCGCGGCTGTCTCGCCGCGCTCGCCATGCAGGATTCGGTCGCCAGGCTCGCCGATCCCGGCATGCAGATCCGGGTCGGGCTGCACACCGGCGAAGTCGTGGTGCAAACGGTGGAAAACACCATCTACCAGACCTACGACGCCGCCGGCGCCAACGTCCATATCGCCAACCGGATGGAGCAGATGGCCGATGAGGGCGCGATCCTCATCACGCGGGACACCTATGTCGGCGCCAGGCAATTCGTCGAGGTGTCGCCGCTCGGCATGCAGACCATTCGCGGCATCTCCATGCCGGTGGAGGTCTTCAAGCTGACCGGGCTGCTCAGCGCGCCCGCCAGCGACGTTTTCCGCAGCGGCCGCCGCCTGACCTCGATGGTCAACCGGACCGAGCAGATGGCGGCGCTGGAGCATGAGCTGTCGCGTGCGGTTGGCGGCGACGGCCGGGTCGTCGGCATGGTCGGCGACGCCGGCATCGGCAAGAGCCGGCTTTGCTTCGAGTTCGCCGAAAATTGCCGCCGCAAGGGCATTCGCGTCTATGAGGCGCGCGTGCTGGCGCATGGCCGCGCAACGCCGTTCCAGCCCGTGCTCGAGCTGTTGCGCGACATCTTCGGCATCCGCGTCAAGGAGCCGATCGAAACATCCCGGCGTCGCGTCATCGATCGTTTCGCCGAGATGGCCGCGTCGGAGCAGGAGCTGCTGGTGCTGCTCGAATTCCTCGGCCTTGCCGATCCGGAGCATCCGGCCCCGAAGCTCGATCCGCGCGCGCTGCGGCTGCAGCTGCTCGATCTCGTTCGAACGCTGGTGCGCGCGCGCCCCGGGGACACGCCGGCGGTCGTCATGATCGAGGACCTGCACTGGATCGATGCCGCCAGCGAAGAGTTCGTCGAGACGCTGGTCGATGCCATCGTCGGCACCGCGACGTTGCTTGTGGTCAATTTCAGGCCGGGCTTCACGGCACCTTTCATGCAGCGGTCGCACTATCGTCAGATCGCAATCCCGCCGCTGCCGTGGTCCGATTCGAACGAGCTGCTCCGCGAGCATTTCGGCAGGCATCCCTCGCTGGCCTCGCTGAGCAGCAATGTCATCGAACGCGCGCAGGGCAATCCGTTCTTCATCGAGGAGCTTGCCAACACCGTCGTGGAGCGCGGCAATGTGGAGGGCGAACGCGGCAACTACCGGCTCAAGCATGGCGTCGATGCGGTGCCGCTGCCCGCAACGGTGCAGGCCGTCGTGGCCGCCCGCATCGATCACCTCGAGGATATCGCCAAGCAGGTGCTCGAGACGGCGGCGGTGATCGGCCGGCTGGTCGCGATGTCGGTGCTGCGTCCGGTCGCGGCGCTGCCGAACGACGATTTGCAGAACGCCATCGCGCAGCTCCGCCAGGCCGAGCTGCTGTACGCCCTGCCGCCCTACGACAAGGGACTGCTGGCGTTTCGCCATCCGTTGATCCAGGAGGTCGCCTATGCAACCCAGTTGCGGTCGCGGCTGACCACGCTGCATGCGACCGTCGCCAAGGCGATCGAGGGCTTCGACTGGGGCAAGCTCGACGAGTTTGCCGGGCTGCTCGCCTATCACTACGAGGCCGCGGGCCAGCCGCTGGAGGCGGTGACCCATTTGCAGCGCGCGGCGCGCTGGATCGGCAAGACCAACTCCGCCGAGGCAATGAAGAGCTGGAAAAAGGTTCGCGCCCTGCTGCAGGACCAGCCCCCGTCCGAATATGTCGACCGGCTGCGGGCGATGTCGAGCGGCCAGATCCTCAACTTCGGCTGGCGTGAAGGCATGTCCGCCGAAGAGGTCAAGCCCTACGCCGAAGAGGCGATCAAATACGCACGCGCGGCGGACCCGGTGCACGAGCCGATCCTGCTCGGAGCCTACGGCAGGATCCTGGCCGCGACCGCGGCGGCCGACGACTATGTCAATCTCGTGCAGGACGCCTTGAAGCTCACCTCCGGCACCGGGGACGTCGGACGGTTTGCGACGGTCAATGCCATGCTGAGCCAGGCGTTCTTCCTGTCGGGCCGTCTTGCCGAGGCGCTCGACGCCGGGCAGGTGGCGGTTGCCGCGATTGCCGAGCAGGGCGGTTTTCACAACAACGTCACACTCGGTCTCAACCCGAACCAGATTCTCGGCTTCGACGTCGAGCACTGGATCAGGTGTCTCGGCACCAGAATTCTGGTGCGGCTGGGCCGGTTCGACGAGGCCGAGCGGGGGATCGCCGAGGTGCTGCGGGCCGAGCCGGAGCGCTTCGCCGCCGTCGTGCAGTTCATTCCGCATTTTGCGATGGTGGAGATGGGCTGGAGCCGCGGCCGGCCGGACCTCGCCAAGCCGCATGCGGCGAGAATCGCCGAACTGGCCGAGCAGTCCGGCACGCCCTATCTGCGGGTCGCGGCGCTCGCCAGCGCCGGCCTCGCCAGCGGCGCCGCGGGCGACTTCAAGGTTGCCGCCGCCCAGCTTCAGGAGGCGATCGACTTTGCGCGCTCTGCGCGAGCCGGCCTCGAATTCGAGGCGCGCATGCTCGCGGATCTGGCCGAAGCGCTCTATCGCGCCGCCGACCACCATGCGGCCCTGCAAGCGGTGGACGAGGCGCTGATGGTCGCGCGGCGAAGGACCGATCGCGTCGCCGAGCTGCACGCGACCGTGCTGCGCGGCCTGATCATTTGCGCTTTGGGCAGCACGTCACATGATGAGCTTGACGAGATTGTCGGCGGCGCTCAGAATTTGCTCGATGTCTCGGGGGCAGTCTACTTCACGCCACAACTCGATCAGCTTCGATTGCATCTTGAGCGACGTCGCTAGACGCGACGATTTTTTCATTTCTGGAAACAAGGTATTGAGGGGGTTCTGATGGGACGGATGATTCAAGACGATACGACGCGCGATGTTCTGGATCTGCTGAACAAGCGGTTTGGTCCCGGCGGGATCATGGAGATGGTCGAGCTGCAAAAGGAATTCGACATCTTCTCTCCCAATCATCCCCTCGAGCAGTCGTTCAGGCTGATCGGGATCGAGCCGGCCGACCGGGCCGAGCGGAAGCGCTGGTACACCTTCCTCGGCACGCTCAAGGACTATCCTTCCGATCAGCCCAATGTGAGCGGATACAAGCGGGTGGTCCAGGCGTTCCGCCAGGCGCTCACGCAGGGTCCGTATCTGCCGGTGCTGGTTAGCGTTCACGCCATGAAGGAAAATCCGAAGGTGACGTTTGCGGCCGACGGCCATACGCCGCTGATCTACTCGACCCAGTCGTATCGGGTTCTGTCGATCCCGACCAAGCCAAGCCAGGTCGCCCGCAAGGAGCTTGCTGCGATGGCGAAGCAGCGGCGGGCCAAGGCCAAGAAGTGAGCAAGACGTGAGCATTGCAGCGGAGACCGCAGGTTTCGGCGCCGAAGGCGACCGGGCGCGGTTCTCCGTCCTCTATGCCGATGTCGAATCCTACTACAGCGCGCGGGTCGCCAAATACGGCGCCACCCCGCGCGGGGTGGACTGGTCCTGCCAGGCCACCCAGGACCTCCGCTTCGTCCAGTTGCTGAAGCTCTGCGACTTCTCCGCGCCGTTCAGCCTGAACGACATCGGCTGCGGATACGGCGCGTTGTGCGCCTATCTCGCAAGGCGCCATCCGCAAGCGGAGATCGACTATCTCGGGATCGACCTGTCGCGCGCCATGATCAGCCGCGCGCGCCGCCGTTTCTCGGCGCCGGGGCGCCGCTTCAAGGTCGGCAAGGGCAGCCCGCGCCGCGCGACCTATTCGGTCGCGAGCGGCATCATGAATGTCGATGTCGGCGGTTGCCGCCGATCCTGGGAGGCATTCGTCGCCGGGATGCTGGCCGACCTGCGCCGCGCCAGCCTGCGCGGCTTCAGCGTCAACTTCGTCACCGGGGAGGCGGACCCCACGGCAGCCGCCAATGCAGTGCCGGCGCACCAGCTTTACTGCACGAGGCCCGAGCCGTGGATCCAGTATTGCGAACGCGAGCTGGGCTGCACCGTCGAGACCGTCGACGGCTACGGAATGAACGAAGTCACCCTGCTGGCGCGATGCAGGGATTGCTGATCGAACTGCGGACTATCGCTTGTCCAGAACCCGCAACTCGGCCGTGGCGCTGGCGACCGTCACATCGTTGGCGTCGATCAGATCGGCTTCCACGATCATGTCGCGGTCGGTCTGCGAGATGACCTTCGCCTTGGCCGTGATCGGGCCGATGCGCGCTGGTTTGAGAAACCGCGTGGTCAGCGTCCTGGTCACGACGGTCCGCGTTGCGGGCAGCGCTGCGAGAGCGCCGAGGCCTGTCGCTGAATCCAGCATCGCGGCAAGGAAACCACCCTGGATCGTTCCATGGCGGTTGGTGAACAAGGGTTGCGCCTCGAAACGGACTGTGGCGATTTCACCGTCGAAGCCCAGCCACTCGCGTCCAAGAAGTTGCGCGCCGGGTGGCATGTCTGCGCTTGCTTCACTCAAGCCGGTCACCGCAATTGTTGTCGGTCCAAATGTATCAGCCCGTTCGGGTCATGCAATAAACTCAGTGTCGTCCCGGCGAAGGCCGGGACCCATAACCACAAATGGTCATTGTTGAACGACGCTGGAACGACGAGCCCCTTCACAACGCCCGCCCCGGAGTATGGGTCCCGGTCTTCGCCGGGACGACGGTGGGAAGCGAGTCGTGAGCACATCTCACCCTTCCGCGATCGCGTCGCCCCAGGGCTGGAACGGCTCGGTGACGCCGCTGTTGGTGGTGCCGTCGCGCAGCACGACGCTCGGGCAGGCGAACTTCATCGGCAGGGTCTGGATACGGGCCTCCTCGAAGTCGAAGCGGCCGCGCAGCGCCTCGCGCACGCTGGAGGGCAGGCGCTTGTCGCCGATCACCACGGCGCCCTCGCTGGCGTCGATCCGGGGCTGGTGGATCGCGGCGTCGAGATCCATGCCGAAATCCATCACGAAGGAGAGCAGTTGCGACACCGCCGGCAGGATGCGGCGGCCGCCCGATGCACCCGCGGCGAGCGTGCGGCCGTCGGCCGCCTGCGCCACGACCGGCGTGTAGTTGGTCAGGCAGCGTTTGCCGGGCGCAAGCGAGTTCGGATTGCCTTGCGTCGGATCGAACCACATGATGCCGTTGTTCATGGTCAGCCCGGTGTTCGGCGTCACGAATTTGGAGCCGAAGGTCGACAGCAAGGTCTGCGTCACCGCGGCCATGTTGCCGTCGCGGTCGACCGCGGAGAAATGCGTGGTGCAGCTTGGCGCGATTGCTTCGGCGCCGAGCGCGCGGCGGCCGTCGACATCGCCCATGTCCTTCAGCCGTTCGCGATAGGCGGCTTGCAGCGCCTCGGCATAGGCAGCGTAGGCCGCCGCATCCGGACCGCCCTGCGTGGGCGCCAGCGCCTTTTGCAGCAGGCCGAGCGTGCGCGCCATGGTCGGACCCGCGGTCAGCTCCGGCGTCGCATAGACCGTGCCGCCGCGGTAAGGAATCTTCAGCGGCTCGCGCAGATGGGCGCGGAAGGCGGCGAGGTCGCGCACCGACAGCGCGCCGCCGGCGGCCTGGATGTCGTCGGCGATGCTGCGCGCCAGATCGCCCTCGTAGAAATCGCGCGGACCGGCGGCAGCGAGCTGCGCCATCGTGGCCTTCAGCCTGTCCTGCGGCATGCGGACCACCGACCTGATGCCCCATTGCGCGTTCGGCGGCAGGCCATCCTGCAGATACGCCGCCGCGCTGGCGGGATAGCGCCGCAGATCGGCGGCGGAGCTTGCGATCATCGCGGTGGTCCACCAATCGACCAGAAGGCCTTCGCCGGCGAGCTTGACGCTCGGCGCCAGCAGGTCCTTCCACGGCATTTTGGCGTGGCGGCGATGCGCTTCCTCCATGCCGGCAACGACACCGGGCACCGCGATCGAGCCGGGGCCGTGCAGGTTGCGGTCGTCCTTGACCCGCGCCCAGGGGAACAGGTCGGAGGCCGCCCCGCCGGTCAGCGGATAATCCTCGATGCGCAGGCCGTCAGGGGCGCGCATGCCGTAGTCGATCACCTCGACGCGGTTCTCCTTGGCGCGATACAGCACCATCGCGCCGCCGCCGCCGGCGCCGCTCATCCACGGCTCCACGACGCCAAGCGCGAAGGTGGTCGCGATCACGGCGTCGACGCAATCGCCGCCCGCGGCCAATACCTCCGCGCCGATCTCGGCCGCCTTGCGCGACTGTGCGGCGACGATGCCGCCCTTGGCGCTGACGGCCGGCTTGCGGATCACTTGCGAGTTGGAGAACTGGTCGGACATGGCGTTGCTTTCGCTGTTCTTGTTGCGGGTGGGGCACGTTGGCGTAGCATGCCAAGCATGGCACTGTCAGTGCAACAACAAGAACCAATTTCAGGGAGCGGAAAATGACTGGTGTGAAGCGTGAACGGGACGGCAAGGTCGGCATCCTGACGCTCAACGATCCCGCGAGCCTGAACGCCATGACGCCGGAACTGCTCGGCGATCTCGCGCGCGCCGTCGGCGAGATGAGCCTCGACCCGGACATCCGCGCGCTGGTCCTGACCGGGGAGGGACGCGGCTTCTGCTCCGGGCAGAACCTCAAGGCGTTCCAGTCGCTCGGCGACAACATCTACACCGGCGTGATGAGGCATTATTGGCCGGCGATGCAGGCGTTGCGCGAATGCCGCGTGCCTGTCGTGGTCGCGGTCAACGGTGTTGCGGCCGGCGGCGGCTTCAGCCTCGCGATGTCCGGCGACATCATCCTGGCGGCGCGCTCGGCGAGCTTCATCCAGGTGTTCAGCCGGATCGGCCTGGTGCCCGATCTCGGCTCGACCTGGCTGTTGCCGCGCCTGATCGGCCGCCAGCGCGCGCTCGACCTGATGCTGCTGAACGAGCCGCTGCCCGCCGAGCGGGCCAAGGAGTGGGGATTGGTGCGCGATGTGGTCGATGATGCCAAACTGCTCGACGAGGCGAAGGCGCTCGCCGGCCGTCTCGCCGACGGACCGACGCGCGCGCTGGTCGCGACGCGGCAGCTGCTCGAGGAGAGCGAGCACGCCAGCTACGCCGATCAGTTCCGCCGCGAGATCGAGCTGCAGCAGGTGATCCGCGAAAGCGCCGACGCGAAGGAAGGCCGCCAGGCCTTCGTCGAGAAACGCAAGGCCCAGTTCACGGGACGGTAATCCTTGATCGCAGGCACGCTAGCCGATCGCAATCGCGACCTTGCCGAAATGCGCGCCACTCGCCATGTGGGCGAACGCGGCCTTGACCTGGTCGAACGCGAACACCTTGTCGATCACGGGCTTGACGCCGTGCAGGCTGATGCCGTCGCACAGCGCCTGCAGATCCTCGATCGAGCCGACGGTGACGCCTTGCAGCCGCTGCTGCTGCATCACCATCAGCGGCAGCCGCGTGTCGGACGAGGCGGGACCTGCGAGCACGCCGATGAAGGCGATGGTGCCGCCGATCCTGGTGGCGCGGATCGATTCGTTCAGCGTGCCGACGCCGCCGACCTCGACGACGAGATCGACGCCGTGCCCGGTCAGCTCGCGTGCCTTCTTGCCCCAGTCCGGCGTGGTCTTGTAGTTGAGCGTGACATCGGCGCCGAGCTGCTTCAGCCGCGCGATCTTGGCGTCGCTGGAGGAGGTCGCGATGACGCGGGCGCCGCACATCTTGGCGAATTGCAGCGCGAACAGCGAGACGCCGCCGGTGCCCTGGGTCAGCACCGTCTGTCCCGGCTTGAGGTCGCCGAGCTTGACCACCGCGCTCCACGCCGTGAGGCCGGCGCACGGCAGTGCCGCGGCCTCGATGTCGCTGAGGTGATCCGGCGTGCGCACCAGCGCATGCGCGGGGAAGACCCGGTACTCGGTCAGCACACCGTCGACGCTGCCGCCGAGCGCCGCACGCATCCGCGCCTCGCTCGGCTCGCCCCCGAGCCAGCTTTCGAAGAAGCTGCCGATCACGCGATCGCCGGGTGCGAAGCTCCTGACGCCGGCGCCGACCGCCTCGACCACGCCGGCGCCGTCGGAGACCGGCACCAGCGGAAATTTCTGGCGCGAGCCGTAACCGCCCTTGACCGTGAGCAGGTCGCGATAATTCAGCGTCGCCGCCTTCAGCCCCACCAGGACTTCGCCGGGGCCGGCTTGCGGAACCGGCTTGTCGACCAGCGCCAGCGCGTCGACGCCGCCGGGGCCTTGCAACTCATAGCATTTCACGGAACGTCTCCTGCTCGGTGCTCTTGTGTTGGGCAGCGCTTGCGGCGCCGCCGCGCATGCTCCGAGCATATGTCAGGCCTGCCGCGCGCGGCCATAGCGCGTAGCGGGGCCGATGGAATGGCGCCCATGTCCGAACGTGCTGGCGTTGCCCGAAAATACCGCCAATCTGTGTCGTCAATGAAGTGACCGAGCGGAGGTGACCATGGCTGCCTTGCTTGAGACGAGGCGCGATCTGATCGCAACGCTCGCACGCGGCGCGGTTCGCGTGCTGCTTGCCGCTGCATGGATCGCTTGCGGTGGTGCGATGGCCGCAGCAGACGACAGCCTCTACCGCGCGCAGACCGTCGTGACCGGCCAGGGCGAGCCGAACCGCATCATTGGCTTCGGTGCATGTCTGGAGGACGTCCTGATCAAGGTATCCGGTCAGCCAATGCTGGCAGGCGACCGCCGGCTTGCCGCATACAGATCGAAAGCCAAGGCGTTCGTCAGCAGGTTCGACTATCACGATCAATATGCCGGCAAACCGCATCATGACGAGCAGGGCACCCGCGACCGGCCTTACGACCTGACGGTGGATTTCGACGAGAGGAAGATCGACGGCATTCTCGCCAGGCTCGGTCTCAAGCCGTGGCGGTCGCAGCGGCCGGTGCTCGGCGTCTTCGCCGAGATGCAGCACGGTCCCACGGACTACATCGTCACATCCGACGGGACGCAGTCCGACCTGCAACGCGACGCGCTTGCGGCTGCGGCCGCCAAACGCGGCATGCGCTTCGTGCTGCCCGATACAGCGGCGTTGACGAGCGCGAGCGTCACCGCCGCCGAACTGTTGAAGACGCCGCCGGCGAAGCTGAGTTCGATCGTCGCGCCGCAAGGCGGCGAGGCCACTCTGCTCGGTCGGCTGGTCTGGGACGACAAGGATCTCGGCTGGGCCACGCAATGGCGGATGGCCTGGCACGGCAAGGATTACAAATGGCAGTTTCGCGGCGTCACCTTCGATGAAGCCTTCCGCCGCGGCATCGGCGGCGCCGCGCAGGTGCTGTCGGGCAATGGCGATCCGGGGCGACCGAAATGATGAACTTGCGCGGGCGTAGCGGCTGGTTTGCGCCAGAGCCTGATAAGATCAGGTTGAGCTGGAACGGCGTCGAAAGTTCACCCCTCCCTTGGGAGAGGTCGATTTGCGCAGCAAATCGGGTGAGGGGTTACGGTCTATCGAGAGAGCAAGAGCCCTCACCCGGATTGCACTGGACGATGCTTTGCATCGCCAGACGCAATCCGACCTCTCCCCAACGGGGAGAGGTGAACCGAAAGCGCGGCAAGCCGATTCAACCAAAACTCATCCCGCTTTACCCGGCGTAGCCGAGCGTTTGCGACGGGTATTCCCCGAACATCGCGCGGTAATATTGCGAGAAGCGCCCGAGCTCGATGAAGCCCTGTTCGATCGCAACCTTGGAGACGGTGGTCTGGTCCGGGGTGCTTTCGCGCAGGATCGAACGGATCATGCAAAGCCGCTTGTAGCGCAGGAACGTCACCGGGCCGACCCCGAACACTTCGTGGAAGGCGCGGTGCAGGCTGCGTCGCGACAGCCGAAGCTCGGTGCAGATTTCCGAGACATGGACCGGGCGCGTGCCCGCGGCGTGCAGATAGTCCTCGACATGGCGCACCAGTCGCATCGCCGACGGCAGGTAGCTCGTTCCATCGGGCGGCAGCGATGTGACGACCGTCGCGGTCACGCAATCGATGATCGCGCGCTTCCAGAAGTCGGCCGACGCGTCGGTCAAGGCGTCCGGATAGCGCGCGAGATGCGCGACGATCCGCGGCAGTTTGTCTGCTGCGCCCATGCCGATCGCGGGGTCGGCGCGAAAGTGGTTCTTCGCTTGCCAGGTTTCGGCGTCGGCGAGCCGCGGCTCGCCGCCGAATATGTCGGGCAGATCGGCCAGGTCGAAGCGGATGGCCGCGTAGGACGAAGCGCTGTGAAAGACCCCGTCATGCTCGACCGAAGGAGGGATCACCAGCACATCGGCCGGCTGCATGTCGAACGCCCAATGCGTGACGCGGTCGGTCGCGTTCAGCAGCATTCCGATGATCAGCTTGGGATCAGTCGAGATGCGCTGGGTGCGGACCCCGACATTGAACGCGCCGATGCTGAGCGAAAAGTCACCGATCCCGACGTGAGACAATGTGCCGCGCAGCTTGCCGCGCTCAAGCTGCATGACTTCGACATGCGAACCTTTGACGGCATCGTGGAGACCCTCGAAGCCATCAAGCTCGCCGGTGCTGACCGTCAGGTGCTGGCCCATATCCACGTTCACAACTGTAGCGCGATTAATCCACTAAAACCAAATGCTTGAAGTCGGTACAAAAAGTGCGGCCGCGACAATGTGCCTAAATTGGTTTGATTCGCATGGCGAGATCGTGGTGGTGGATTTGCTAACGCACGGATTTTCGCTTGTTTTTCCGAGAAAGCAATAAGGCCGACCGGATCGGATTGATCGAATTGGAGCATCTTTCGTTAAGCCTGCACGCCTCGGGGTTGAGATTGGCACAAAGTGCACATCACTTGTATAGTGCGTTCCGCTATCGTTTGAACTGACAGCAGAATTCGCTCGTGACAACGTCCAGTGGAACGAGTCACGATGGAGAAATCCTGTGCACGCAAGTGTGCACATGGATTGGCAACGGAGGAGAAAAGGGAAGAAGGCCTGACGGATCAACGCTGCCGAAAAGTGCAGCACAGAAAAATGGAAGGGCGCGACAATGCACTCAGGCAAGACGCAATCATGCACGACGTTCGGTCACCGAGATCGTAAGGCTGCGATCTTCAACAGGATTTTCCGTCTGGCGCTCGTTGGAGCAGCCGCGATCCTCGCGCAAGCCGGCCCGGCGTCGGCGGTCAGCATCGGCTCTTCCGCTTCATTGCCGCTCGTTCAACAGCAAGAAGGCAGCAGTAACGTTGTGCAGGTGCGCGCCGTCGCGCGCCGGGGCGGCGTTGCCGTCGGACCGCGCGGCGGTGCGGTTGCCTATCGTAGCCGGACGGTGGTGCGCCCGGGAGTGAGGCCCGGCTGGCACGGCGGCGGCACGCGCTGGGTTGGACCGCGGCCGGGAGGTTGGGCGCGGCCCGGCTGGTACGGCTGGCCGATCGGGGGGGCGGTCGCGGCCGGCGCGGCGATCGGCGTCGTGACCGCGGCGACCGCAGCCGCCTGGGCTGGACCGCCGCCGGCAGCGGGCATGTGCTGGTACTACACCGACCCGTCGCGAACACAGGGCTTCTGGGACTACTGCTCGCGGTAATGCGCGAAGAGGTGCATCGCCATGTCCCGGGTAGAGATCACCTCGACCGAACGAGAGGGTGAGGACCGCGTCCAGACCGACGACATGGTCTGGATTCCCGGCGGCACGTTCCGCATGGGCTCCGACCATCACTATCCCGAGGAGGCGCCGGCGCATCGCGCGTCGGTCGACGGCTTCTGGATCGACCGCACCCCGGTGACCAACGCTCAATTCCGCGAATTCGTGCGGGAGACCGGGCACATCACGGTCGCCGAGCGACCGCCGGATCCTGCGCAATATCCGGGCGCGCTGCCGCATATGCTCTACGCCGGCTCGCTGGTGTTTCAGCCGCCGCGCCGGGTCACCACCCTGCGCGACTGGAGCCAATGGTGGACCTTGATGAAGGGCGCGAACTGGCGCCGCCCCTACGGCCCGCGCAGCAACATCAACGTGCTCGGCAGCCACCCGGTCGTCCACGTCGCCTATGCCGATGCGCTCGCCTACGCCAAATGGGCCGGCAAGGAACTTCCGACCGAAGCCGAGTGGGAGTTCGCGGCGCGCGGCGGGCTCGAGGCCGAGGAGTTCGCCTGGGGCAATGCCTTGACGCCCGGCGGCAAGCACATGGCCAACACATGGCAAGGCAATTTCCCTATTCAGAACCTCTGCGAGGACGGCTTCGACCGGACCTCGCCGGTGACCGCGTTTCCGCCGAATGGCTATGGCGTCCACGACATGATCGGCAATGTCTGGGAGTGGACCGCCGACTGGTGGTCCGCCCGTCATGAGGCCGACGCCGCGAAGCCCTGCTGCATCCCGCAGAATCCGCGCGGCGGTCGCGAGGAGGCGAGCTACGACCCCGCCCAGCCCGCGATCAAGATTCCGCGGAAGGTGCTGAAGGGCGGCTCGCATCTCTGCGCCCCGAACTATTGCCGCCGCTATCGCCCCGCCGCGCGGCATGCCGAACCGGTCGATACGTCGACCAGCCATGTCGGGTTCAGATGCGTGGTGCGGTCGCGAACGTCTCAGCCAGCTTAGAGAGTAGGGAGCGACGAATGAGTGATGAAGCCGAATTAAGGAACAATGGGGCGGCCAAACTCAATGGTAACAGCCGCGGTTCGTTACTTCGCAGCTTGTTCGCGGCAGCGTTGGTCGCGACAAGCCTGTCGCCATTGGCGAGGTCGCCCGCGCTCGCGCAGCAGCCGGGCACGGCGAAGCCGAACATCCTCGTCATCTTCGGCGACGACATCGGCCAGTCCAACATCAGCGCCTATACGCGCGGCGTGGTGGGCTACAAGACGCCGAACATCGATCGCATCGCCAATGAAGGGATGATGTTCACGGACTATTACGCCGAGAACAGCTGTACGGCCGGCCGATCCACCTTCATCACCGGGCAGGCTTGCCTGCGCACCGGCCTCTGCAAGGTCGGCATTCCCGGCGCGACCGTCGGCCTGCAGGATCGCGACGTCACCATCGCACAGGCGCTGAAGCCGCTCGGTTACGCGACCGGTCAGTTCGGCAAGAACCATCTCGGCGACCGCGATGAGTACCTCCCGGTCAAGCATGGATTCGATGAGTTCTTCGGCAATCTCTATCACCTCAACGCCGAGGAGGAGCCGGAGCGGCCGTATTATCCGAAGAACGACACCGCATTCACGAAGAGCAACACCCCGCGCGGCGTGTTGAAGGCGTCCGCCGACGGCAAGATCGAAGATACGGGTCCGCTGAACCGGAAGCGGATGGAGACCGTCGACGACGAGACCACGGCGGCGGCGATCGATTTCATGCAACGTCAGGCGAAGGCGAACAAGCCGTTCTTCACCTGGATGAACACCACGCGCATGCATGCGTTCACGCATGTCCGCGCATCCATGCAAGGTCAGAGCGGCATGCCCGGCAACGAATATGCCGACGGCATGATCGAGCACGACGGCGATGTCGGAAAGCTCCTGAAGGCACTGGACGACCTCGGGATCGCCAACAACACCATTGTCGTCTACACGACCGACAACGGTCCAAACCAGTGGTCCTGGCCGGACGCGGCCACGACGCCGTTCCGCAGCGAAAAGGACACCAACTGGGAAGGCGCATTCCGGGTGCCGGCGATGGTTCGTTGGCCTGGCCACATCAAGGCCGGTGAAGTGTCGAACGAAATGATGTCGGGCCTGGATTGGTTCCCGACGTTGCTGGCTGCGGCGGGCGAGTCCGATGTCAAGGATAAGCTGCTGAAGGGCTCCGATATTGGCGGCAAGTCGTTCAAGGTGCACCTCGACGGCTACAACCAGCTGCCGTACCTGACCGGCCAACAGCCGAAGTCCGCGCGCAACGATTTCTACTACTTCAACGACGACGGCCAGGTCGTTGCGTACCGCTATAACGACTGGAAGATCGTGTTCTGCGAGCAGCGTGAACCCGGCGGATTCGTCGTCTGGGCGAATCCGTTCACCTGCCTGCGCGCGCCAAAAGTGTTCAACCTGCGCATGGATCCCTTCGAACGCGCCGATGTGGTCTCCGACCAGTACTACGACTGGTTGGCCAAGAACGCCTATCTCATTCAATACGGCGTATGGCGGGTCGCTCCGTTCCTGCAGACCTTCAAGGAATTCCCGCCGAGCCAGCGGTCGGCAAGCTTCAGCATCGACCAGATGGTCGATGCCCTGATGAAGACGCTGGACAAGCAACCGGGTGCAAAATAGCGCGAGCAATGCGCGGATCCGGCCGCCGCTCGCCGGCGGCCGGATCCTTTTTCAGGTTCAGTCCACATGCCGGATCTTCGATCGAGTCAGTTGAAAGCCGCGACGGAGCAGGAAGGCGCAAAGAGCTCGGCGGCCCGCGATGCGGTGCTCGATCTCAAGGCGCGCATCGGCAAGTCGGTACTCGGGCAGGATCATCTGGTCGAGAGCATGCTGATCGGGTTACTCGCCAACGGCAATCTCCTGATCGAAAGCCTGCCGGGGCTTGCCAAGACGCGCGCGGTAAAGACGCTGGCGAAGAACCTTGCCGCGGACCTGTCGCGCGTGCAGTTCACGCCGGACCTGCTGCCGTCGGACGTGACCGGCGCGGAGATCTACCTGCAGACCGAGAAGGGCGGCCAGTTTCAATTCCAGAAGGGGCCGATCTTCGCCAACCTCGTGCTGGCGGACGAGATCAACCGCGCGCCGGCCAAGGTGCAGTCGGCGCTGCTGGAAGCGATGGAGGAACGTCAGGTCACCGTTGCCGGCAAGACCTACAAGATGCCTGACCTGTTCATGGTGCTCGCGACCGAGAATCCGATCGAGCAGGAGGGCACCTATCCGCTTCCCGAGGCCCAACTCGACCGCTTCCTGATGCATGTCGTGATCACCTATCCCGACGAGGCGACGGAAGGCGAGATCATCAAGCTCAACCGCGCCGAGAATGCGCGGAAGCCGGAAGCCGGTGCTGCCGAGCCGCCGCCGGTGCCGCAGCAGGCGGTCCTCGATGCGCGCGGCGAGCTCGACGGCATTTTCGTCTCCGACCTCGCACAGAAATACATCGTCGACCTGATCTACGCGACGCGGTTTCCCGGCCGCTACGGCGAGCCCCTGAGCAAATGGATCCAGATCGGCGCCAGCCCGCGCGGCAGCCTCGCCATCGACCGCTGCGCGCGGGCGCGCGCATGGCTCGACGGGCAGGACTTCGTCACGCCCGACCACATCCGCGCCGTCATCCACGACTGCCTGCGGCACCGGCTGATCCTGAGCTACGAGGCCGTATCGCAGGGCATCAGCCCCGACCAGGTGATCGACAAGATCACCGAGCTTGTCGCTGCAGCGTGAGGGCCGTGATGACGGAGACATCAGCCAGAACGCCCGGTGTCTACGTCAGTCTCGACGATCTGATCGCGCTCGAATTCAGGGATCGCAGGGTTTCGTTCCTGCCGCGCCAGCCGGTGCATAGTCTGCTGTCGGGCCGGTTCGCCTCGCGCATGCGCGGCCGCGGGCTGAACTTCGAGGAGATCAGGGACTACCGCCCGGGCGACGATGTCCGCGAGATCGACTGGAAGGTCACGGCGCGGCTGCAGAAGCCGCATGTGCGCGTCTTCAACGAGGAGCGCGACCGCCAGGCCCTGCTCGTGGTCGATCAGCGGCTGTCGATGTTCTTCGGCAGCCGGCGCGCCATGAAGTCGGTCACCGCGGCCGAGACCGCCGCGATCGGCGCCTGGCGTGTGCTCGGCGTCGGCGACCGGGTCGGCGCGATCGTGTTCAATGACAGCGATGTCGTCGAGCTGGCGGCGCGGCGCAGCCGGGCGACGGTGTTGCAGATATTGTCCACCATCGTCGCGCAGAACCAGGCGCTCGGCGTCGGCCGCGGCCTCGTCCCGGCGTCGGGTATGCTCAACCGGGCGCTCGAACGTGCCGAGCGGCGGACGATGCACGACGCCACCGTGATCCTGATCAGCGATTTCGATGGCGCCGATGCCGCAACGCGCCGGATGATCGGGGCGATCGCCCGGCACAACAACGTGGTCGCGGTGCTGGTCCACGATCCCCTGCAAAGCGATTTGCCGGCCTCGAGCCGGATGACCGTCACCGATGGCGAGCTGCAGATTCAGCTCGAGGTCGGCCGCGAGAGTGTCCGCAAGAGTATCGCGCAGGCGTCGCAGGAGCGGCTGCGCGGCGTATTCGCGTGGACGCGCGAGCTCGGCATTCCGGTGCTGCCGCTGAGCACGGCCGAGGAAACGGCGCCGCAACTCCGGCGTCTCCTGGGCGGGCTGCCGGCCCGGCACGGACGCGGTGGCAGTCACGCCAGAGCGGAGGCGGCCCTTGGCTGACACCCAGCCGGTCATTGTGGATCCCGTCGCGGGCCTGATCGATATCCCGCTGCCGCCGTCGGTGAGCCTGCTTCCGGCGACATGGGCGTCGCGGATCGTGATCGTGCTGGTTGCCGCGGGGGTCGCCGTTGCGGCGTGGCGCCTGCTGCGGCGTTTCCGCGCCAACCGCTATCGGCGCGCGGCGCTCGCGGAGCTTGACCGGCTGCTGCAGACACAAGGCGGCGTCCCGGAGGGAATGGCCGCGAGCCTCGCGCTGCTGGTGCGGCAGACTGCGCTCGATGCCTTTCCGCGCGAAACCATCGCGCCGCTTGCCGGCGCGGGCTGGCTTGCGTTCCTCGACCGCAGCTATGGCGGGGACGAATTCTCGCAAGGCGCCGGACGGCTGCTCGCGACGGCGCCGTACGGGCGGACGACGGCCGATGCCGGCGATCTAACGGCGCTGCAGGATCTGGTGCGGCGCTGGATCAGGGGGCACCATGTTTGAGTTCGCATGGCCCTGGATGCTCACGCTCCTGCCGCTGCCGATCCTCGTGTGGTGGCTGCTGCCGCCGTATCGCGCGCGGCAGGCCTCCGTGATGGTGCCGTTCTTCGACCGCCTTGCGGCGGCAACCGGACAGACCCCGCAGCGCGGCGCCGTCGTGCTGCAGCGCCGGCGCATCCAGATGGTGACGGCCGCATTGATCTGGGCGCTGGTCGTCGCGGCGCTGGCGCGGCCGCAATGGGTCGGCGATCCCGTCACCCGCGAGGTTTCGGCGCGCGATCTGATGCTCGCGATCGATATCTCCGGCTCGATGGACCAGCGCGATTTCCGCAACAGCGATGGCGCGATGCTGACGCGGCTCGACGGCGTCAAGCGCGTGGTGGCGGATTTCATCGCGCACCGGCATGGCGACCGCGTCGCGCTGGTGCTGTTCGGCACCAGGCCCTATGTGCAAGTGCCGTTCACGCAGGATCTGCAGACCGCGATCGCGCTGCTGGCACAGACCGAGGTCGGCATGGCCGGACAGCAGACCGCGATCGGCGACACCATCGGGCTTGCGATCAAGACCTTCGAGGCAAGCAAGGCGCGCGAGAAGCGTCTCGTCCTGCTCACCGACGGCAACGATACGGCGAGCCGCGTGCCTCCGGAGCATGCCGCAGACATCGCACACCAGAACGGCGTTGTGATCGACACGATCGGCGTCGGTGATCCGGCCGCGACCGGCGAGAACCGCGTCGATCTCGGCGTGCTGCGGTCGGTCGCCGCCACGACGGGCGGCCATTTCTACCGTGCCGAGGACGGTGCGCAGCTGCAGGCGATCTACGCGGATATCGACCGTCTCGCGCCGGCCAAGCTCGATACGCTGTCATGGCGGCCGAAGCAGCCGCTGTTCCAGTGGCCGCTCGGCGCCGCCGTGGTGCTGTCGCTGCTGCTGTGGCTCGGCCTTTCGCTGGAAAGCGGGCTGGGACGAAGGGGAGCGCTCGACCATGCATGACGCGGCCGCCATCCCGTTCCATCTGCTGCGGCCGCTGTGGCTGCTCGCGCTGATTCCTGTCGCCGCCGTATTCGCATGGGTGCGGCGGCGGCAGAGCCCGCAGGCGCAATGGGGCGGGGTGATCGCGCCGCATCTGCTCAACCATCTCATCGTGCAACCGGGGGCGGGACGCGGCGTCAGCCCGCTCTATCTGGTCGCCGCCGCGATGTCGCTCGGCATCGTCGCGTTGTCGGGCCCGACCTGGCGGCGCGAGCTGCCGCCCTTCGTCGAGGACAAGGCGCCGCTGATGATCGCGCTGTCGCTCGATGCAACGATGGGGCAGAGCGACGTCGCGCCGACGCGGCTCGAACGCGCCAAGCAGAAGATCAGGGATCTGCTTGCGGCGCGCGCCGGCGCGCGCACGGGGCTGATCGCCTACGCGGGCACCGCGCATCTGGTGATGCCGCTGACCGACGATCGCGCCGTCATCGAACCCTTCCTCGCCGCGCTTGCCCCGGGCCTGATGCCGTCGCCCGGGAAGAACGCGGTCGCGGCGGCGGCGCTCGCCGCGGAGGCGCTCGCGACCGAAACGGTACCCGGGACGATCCTGCTCGTCGCCGACGATCCCGGTGACGAGGAAGCAGCGGCTCGTCTGGCCGCCGGACGGAACGGTCTGGTCCAGCTGAGCGTCACGCCGAACAAGGGCGAAAGGTTCGCGCTCGGTTCGGACGTCGTCCAGGTCAGCATCGACGACGCCGATATCGCGGCGCTCGAGCGCCGCATCGAAACCCGCTATCAGGCCGCGCAGGGTGACGCGTTCGGTACGCAATGGCGCGACGAGGGCTTCTGGCTGCTGCTGCCGATTGCACTGCTCAGCCTGCTCTGGTTCCGGCGCGGCACGACGGTGGCCTGGGTTGTCGCCCTTGTCTGCCTGTCGCACGTGTCGTCCGCGAGGGCGGAGGAGCCGCGCCGGTTTGCCGACCTGTGGCTGACGCCGGATCAGCAAGGACGCATCGCCTTCGATCGCGGCGACTATGCGACCGCGGCCAAGCGCTTCTCCGATCCGATGTGGCGCGGCATCGCCGCCTATCGGGCGTTCGACTTCCTGACCGCCGCGCAGGAGTTCGCGCATGTCGATACGCTCGAGGGACGCTTCGCGCTCGGCAATGCCCAGGCGCAGAACCACGCCTATGAGAAGGCGATCGCCGCCTATGACGAGGTCCTGAAGATCGCGCCCGGCCATGTCGCCGCGACGACCAACCGTGCCATCGTGGTGGCGGCGCTGCAGGCGAAGGAAGAGAAGCGGAAGAAGCAGGAGCAGGACGACAGCGCGCCGCCGGACGAGAAGGCGGACGAGATGCGGGTCGACCCGACCCAGAAGGGCGGCAAGCGGATCCAGGTGAAGCCGACGGATCTCACCACGGCCGGCGCCGCCGAAGCCTGGATGCGTCAGGTCCAGACCACGCCGGCCGACTTCCTCAAGCTGAAATTCGCGATCCAGGATGCGTCGCGACCGGCGGGAGCAAAGCCATGAGGCATCCGCTCGCCGCCGTAGCCCTGATGCTCGGACTGCTCATACCCTGCGCGGCGCTGGCCCAGCAAAATCCGCCGGAGCCGATCCTGCGGATGGCGATCGATCCGCCGCGCGTCGTGGTTGGGCAGGCGGCCACGCTTCGGATCGACCTGCTGGCGCCGAATTACATGACGGCGCCGCCCGAGTTGCCCGACTTCCAGGTCCGCAATGCCGTGACCCGTCAGTTGCGGAGCGTCAACGAGAACGAGCAGCGGGACGGCGTCAGCTATGCCGGCGTCCGGTTCGAATTTGCCATCCACCCGCAGGAGCCGGGCAGCTACGCGATCGCCGGCCAGGCGATCACCATCAAATACGCCGCCGAGCCGCCGGCGACGCGCGAGGCCACGCTCGCGCTGTCGCCGATCGCATTTGAGGCCTTCATCCCGGACGCGGCCTCCGCCCTGCAGCCGTTCCTGGCCGCGCGCAATCTATCGATCGAGCAGACCGTCAACCGATCGTCGGATCAGCTCAAGACCGGGGATGCCGTGACGCGAACCGTCACCATCAAGGCCGAAGGCATTCCTGCGATGCTGCTGCCGCCGGTGAAGTTCGCCGCGTTCGACGGGCTCAAGCTGTATCCCGCGCAGCCGTCGCTCCAGGACAAGACCGACGGGCGCACCGATGTGCTGTCCTCGGCGCGCACCGACAGCGGCGTCTACATGCTCGAGAAGGCCGGCGACTATGTGCTGCCGCCGATCGACCTGCGCTGGTGGAACACCGGCGCGCAAAGCATCGATGTGGCGCATCTCGACCCGGTGACGCTGCACGCGGAGGCGAACCCCGCAGCCGGCGACGCATCGTCAATCGGCACGTCCGGCGCACGCCGGTCATGGGGCGCGCTGCGCGATGTCATCGCCGATCGCTGGAAGTCGATCGCGCTCGTGCTGCTGGCGCTTGCCGGGCTCGGCTGGCTGATGCCGCGGACGATCCGCGCGATCGCGGCGCGTCATCGCCGGCATCGCGAGGCCTATCTGCGCTCGGAAGCGTTCGCCTTCAGCAAGCTGCGCCGCGCCGCGCGCCATGGCGATGCCAAGGCGGTCTACTTCGCGCTGCTCGACTGGCTGCGACGGTTCGAGCCGGTCGCGCCGCAGCACACGCTCGAGGCGTTCAGGGCCGTCGCCCATGATGCCGCGCTCGATGACGAGATCGGCGCGGTCGAGCGCGAGCTGTTCGCACCGTCTGCCGGCGCGGCGCGCTGGTCACCGCACCGGCTGCTGCGCCAGGTCGGCGGTGCCCGGCGCAACTTGAGTCGGCGCGCGAGACGCCACGAACACACGCGTTTACTTCAAAACCTGAATCCGGTCGGGCCTTCCTCCACCACGTCCTTTGGTCGACCAAAGCCCGCCAGATGAACGAAGCACATTGAGACCGATCGAGCAGAACGCATGATTCGTAATCACTAGAGCGAGCAACCCTGGAGTAACTGAGGAGTGTCGAATGAAGAGTGAGACGAAGAAACATGACGCCGGCGCCAACTCCGATTGCGGTGCCTCGACCATTGATCGCCGGGCCGTGCTGCTCGGCACGTCATCGCTTGCTGCTACTGCCGCGCTGACGTCGCAGGCTCTCGCGCAGGCCCAGAAGGCCGCGCCCGCCGCGGCGCCGGCCGGTGGCCGCAAGCCAAACATCCTCGTCATCTTCGGCGACGACATCGGCATCCCGCAGATCAGCGCCTACACCATGGGCATGATGGGATATCGCACGCCCAATATCGACCGGATCGCGCGCGAGGGCGCCATCTTCACCGACGCCTACGGTCAGCAAAGCTGCACCGCCGGCCGCGCCTCCTTCATCCTCGGCCAGGAGCCGTTCCGGACCGGCCTGCTCACCATCGGCATGCCCGGCGATCCCCACGGCATCCAGGACTGGATGCCGACCATCGCCGATGCGATGAAGACCCAGGGCTATGCCACCGGCCAGTTCGGCAAGAACCATCTCGGCGACCGCGACGAGCATCTGCCGACCAAGCACGGTTTCGACGAGTTCTTCGGCAACCTCTATCATCTCAACGCCGAGGAGGAGCCGGAAGGCTATTTCTATCCGAAGGATCCGAACTTCCGTAAGCAGTTCGGCCCGCGCGGCGTGATCAAATCGTCCGCGGATGGAAAGATCGAGGACACCGGTCCGCTGAACACTGCGCGCATGCCCACGGTGGACGAGGAATTCCTGGGCGCTGCCAAGGACTTTATCGGCCGCCAGGCCAAAGCGGACAAGCCGTTCTTCGTCTGGTTCAACTCGACGCGCATGCACGTCTTCACGCATCTCAAGCCGGCGTCGCTCGGAAAGACCGGCAAGGGTATCCATGCGGACGGCATGGTCGAGCATGACGGAATGGTCGGCGAATTGCTCAAGCAACTCGACGATCTCGGCATCACCGACAACACGATCGTTCTCTACACCACGGACAACGGTGCGGAGATCGCGCTCTGGCCCGATGGGGCGATGACACCGTTCCACGGCGAGAAGGGCACGACCTGGGAAGGCGGCATGCGCATTCCGATGATGGTGCGATGGCCGGGCGTGGTGAAGCCCGGCACCGAGTACAACGAGATCATCTCGTTGATCGACTGGTTTCCGACGCTTTGCGCCGCGGCGGGGATGAATGACGTCAAGGAGAAGATGAAGACCGGATTTGCCGGCGCAGGCGGCAAGACCTTCAAGGTTCATCTCGACGGCTACAACTTCATGCCGTTCTTCAAGGGAGAGGCAAAGGAGCCGCCGCGCGACTCGATCTACTACTTCGACCAGGGCGGCAATCTCAATGCGATCCGGTGGAACGACTGGAAGCTGAGCTTTGCCTCGTCAAAGGGAAACATCGCAACCGGCACACGTGAGGTCACGGCGTGGTCGCTGATCACCAATCTGCGCATGGATCCTTATGAGCGCGGCCTGGAGGAAGGCGGCGAGGCGATAAAATTCCTCGCCCAGAACATGTGGCTGATCGTGCCGGTGCAGGGAAAAATCAAGGAATTCTTCTCCGACTTCGACCAGTTCCCCTATCAGGAGGGCAGTTCGCTGAACGCGGGCGGCATCAATTACGGACTGCTTCGGCAGCAGGCGGCATTGAAGCGGCTCAATGACCTCGAACGCTTGAAGCCGCAGTGATGCAGCAAGAGCAACGGACAGAAAGAGGGAAAGTGCGATGATGGTTCGGCTTGCCGCTGTGCTGCTTGCGTGTCTTGTGGCCATCACCGTTGCGGTGGCGCAGCCGGCGGATCCCTTGCCATCCTGGAAAGACGGCGCGGCGAAATCGGCGATTGTCGATTTCGTCGCGCGCGTCACGACGGAAGGCGGGCGCGACTTCGTGCCGCCGGCCGAGCGGATCGCGACGTTCGACAATGATGGCACGCTGTGGACCGAGCAGCCGTTCTACTTCCAGCTCGCCTTCGCGTTCGACCGCGTCAAGGCGATGGCGCCGCAGCACCCGGACTGGAAGATGCGGCAACCGTTCAAGGCGCTTCTCGAGAAGGACACCAGGGCGCTGGCCGCGAGCGGCGAGAAGGGCCTTTTGCAGATCGTGGCGGCGACGCATGCCGGCATCACCACGGATGCGTTCGCGCAGTCCGTCCGCGACTGGCTCGCTTCCGCCAGGCATCCGCGCTTCAACCGGCCCTACGACAGCCTGGTCTACCAGCCGATGCTGGAACTGCTGGCCTATCTCAGGGCCAACGGCTTCAAAACCTTCGTCGTCTCCGGTGGCGGCGTCGAGTTCATGCGGCCGTGGATGGAGAAGGTCTACGGCATCCCGCCGGAACAGGTGGTCGGCTCGTCCGGCGTGGTCAAATTCCAGATCGGCCCCGACGGCAAGCCGGTCCTGATGAAGCAAGCCAAGGTCGAGTTCATCGATGACGGCCCGGGCAAGCCGGTCGGCATCAACCGCTTCATCGGCCGCCGCCCGATCTTCGCGTTCGGCAACTCGGACGGCGATCTGCAGATGCTGCAATGGACCGCAGCGGGGCCGGGCGCGCGCTTCGCCGGCATCGTGCACCACACCGACGAGGTTCGCGAATACGCCTACGACCGTCAATCCAAGGTCGGCAAGCTCGACAAGGCGCTCGACGCCGCCGCCGCGGGCGGCTGGACCGTGGTCGACATGAAGCAGGACTGGAAGGAGATCTTTCCAAAATGATCGCCGTTATGCCGACAGCATGTCGAGGGGAGGCTGGCTCCATCGCCGGCGATCATCGCCGTCGCCTCGTCGGGTCTCGGAAGGAAGCTCGCCGAACAATTCGCGATAGTATTGGGCGAAGCGGCCGACATTCAGGAAGCCATGCTGAATCGCAATGTCGCCGATGGTTGCCTTGTCCGGGGGACTTGAGCGCAGGGCGGCGTGCACCGCGCAGAGCCGCTGACTGCGGAGATATGAGATCGGGCCGATCCCCAGTGCTTCGTGGAAGGCGCGGTGCAAGGAGCGCCGCGAGATGCGCAAGCGGTTGCAGATATGCGAGATGTGGATCGGTCCTTCGTCTTGCGCGGCCAGATAGTCTTCCACCTGTCTTACGGTTTTTAGAGCGGACGGCAGCGGGCCATCGCGCTCTGCGGGCTCACGTTCCATGATGCTGGCAGTCAGGGCTTCGATGATGGCGCGTCGCCAAAACTCGGCAGCGTGCGCCGTGAGCGTCAGATCGCCGGCGTCCAGGCGTGCGAGGAGTAGCCGTAACCGCGGGATGATCAAATGAACGGTGCCGCTGTTGGCCTTGAAATGGCTCCGTGCCCAGCGAGATGGAGCACCCAGACGCGCGTCACAGCCCAGCGCAAATTCGAGCTCCGCGGCCGACGGCATGACCGTGAGGATGGACGCGCCGCCATAGTACCGGTTCTCATATTCCGAACCGGGCGGCGTCACCAGCACGTCGCCGGGGCGCGATTCATAGGAGGCGCGTGTCACGCGCCCGGCGCTCTCCGCCAGCACGCCGATTGTGATGCGCTCCTTGTTCGAGCCGCCCTTCGATCGCAAGCCGAGATTGAAGGTCGCGACGTTAATCGGAAGCCCGGCGATCTCCGCGTGGAGCACCTCCCCGCGGAGCTTGCCCGGCTCGATCTGGACGATCTCGGCGCGCGTGCCGACGATGGCTTGGCTCAGTTGATCGAAACCCGTAATTGGCCGCCGCTCGAACGCCGTGAAACGCGTCGTCAAAACCACCCTCACAATTCGAAGATCAAACGCTCCGCGATCTATTCTAACTTCCAGTCTTCCAGTGTGAAGCCCAAAGCGCCCTTGTTCAAAGTCCAACCTGCGGGGGCGATGAATCGTTCACGGCGACGTCATGCCGATTGGACACATTTGCCTAAAGTCGGGCGGGATCAGTGATGCCTCGTCATCGAACAGGGGGCCAATGTCACTCAGCAAGACCGCACAACGCGTTTTGGCACAAACTGTACGTCACATCGCGCAGGAATTCCCTTATCGTTGAAATTCAACGAGAAATAGAGCGTCGGGTCGACCGTAAGCGCTTGAAGGACGAGCGCGTCGGCACGGAAAATGGGCAGAAGGGCGTACCGTACAGCGGACATTTCTTCTTCCGAACCGGCCAATCGTCGCGAGGGACGAGGGCCTGGGTGACGTGCGCCGCGATTTAACCGAGGAGCTCAAATGCAGCGAAACTGGGTCGGATTCATCGCTGTCGCGACGATTCTCGCCGCGGGTGTGCTCTATGCGGCACTCACCCAAGCAAGGGGACAGTCTGCAGCAACGGGGGCCGCCGCGCAGGCGGAACGGCAGAAGGCGCGCGAGATCGCGCGTGAGGTCTATCAGTACGCCTATCCCATCGTGCTGATGGATGTGACGATGCGGCAATCAACCGCAGTGGCGAACGCGACCGCCGTCAGAGGCCGTGCTCCGATCAATCAGTTTGCCTATTTTCGGACCTATCCAGATGCGGATGCGAAGGATGTGGTCCGCTTCAACTTCGACACCCTGTATTCCTTCGCATGGACCGACCTGAGCAAGGGGCCGATGATCCTGTCCGTCCCCGATACCGGCGGGCGCTTCTATCTGGTGCCGACTCTCGACATGTGGACGGACGTGTTCTCGTCGATCGGATCGCGCACGACCGGCACCAAGGCTGGGAATTTTGCCTATTGCCTACCCGGCTGGAAGGGCAAGTTGCCGGCGGGCGTTCAACGTATCGACGCGCCGACGTCCATGATCTGGGTGATGGGCCGCATCCAGACCAACGGGCCTTCGGACTACGACAACGTTCACAAGATCCAGGACGGACTGAAGCTCACGCCGCTGGCCCGATGGGGCAAGAGCTATTCGCCACCCGCGACGGCGGCGGTGGATGCGAAGGTGGACGCCAAGACGCCACCTCTTGTGCAGGTCGGCAAGATGACGGGTGTGGAGCTGTTCACGCGCTTCGCCGAGTTGATGCAGAAATTCCCTCCGCATCCGAACGATTATCCAGTTCTCTTCCGGATGAAGGCGATCGGGCTCGAACCCGGCAAGAGCTGGGACCGCAGCAAGGTTGATGAAGCCTCGCTCGAGGCGATCAATGCGGGTGCCAAGGACGCTCTGGAAGACATGATTGCGGGCGTCAAGACTGCCGGCAACCACGTCAACGGCTGGAACATAACGACCGACAATATCGGGACCTATGGCACGTCCTACCGGCAGCGCGCGCTTGTCGCGCTGGCTGGCCTTGGCGCCAATCTTCCAGCCGACGCGGTCTACCCGACGGCCTTCCTCGATGGAGACGGGAAGCCGATGGATGGCGCGAACAAGTACGTCCTGCACTTCGACAAGGGAAAGACGCCTCCCGCCGGCGCGTTCTGGTCTCTCACCATGTACGACAATCAGGGCTTCCAGGTGCCCAATCCGCTGAATCGGTTCGCGATCGGCGATCGCGACAAGCTGGTGTTCAACGCGGACGGCTCGCTCGACATCTACATCCAGGCGGACTCGCCTGGAGCCGACAAGGAATCGAATTGGCTTCCGGCGCCGAAATCCGGGCTGATCGGCCCAACGCTCCGCATCTATGCGCCAAAGCCCGAGGTGCTTGATGGTCAGTGGGTCCCGCCCGCTGTGAAGCGGATGCAGTGAAGTTGAAGCGGCAAGGGAGGAAGACCATGGTCAGAGCAACTCTTAAACTGGTCCCGTTTGCACTCATGGTGCTGATGGGTGATGCGTCCGCCCAGAGCGCGTCCGAGCAGGAGGCGTATGCCGTCGCAAAGGACGCCTACGTCTACGCCTACCCGCTGATGCTGACGAACGCCACGCTTCAGCAGCTGAGCAACTTCGCCGAACCCATCCCGGGCAACACCTTCGGTCCGCCGAACCAGTTTCATCATGCGCGTGCGTTTCCCAATGCGGACGACAAGGTCGTTATCCGCATGAATACGGACACCTTGTACTCGGCCGCCACGCTCGACCTGAAGGCCGAGCCGATGGTGCTTTCGGTGCCGGCGGCTGACCGCTACTTCATGCTGCCGATGCTCAGTCTGTGGTCGGACGTGTTCGACGTGCCTGGCACGCGCACGACCGGCAAGAACACCGCGCGCGACTTCCTCGTCGTTGATCCGCAATGGCGCGGCGATGCACCGGCGGGTTTGGAAGTGATCAGGAGCCCCACCCGCAATGTGTGGATCATCGGCCGCACCCAGACCAATGGCGCTGCCGACTACGCGAATGTGCACAAGGTGCAGGACGGCATGAAGCTCACGCCGCTCTCCGCCTGGGGCAAAGGAGTCTACGTGCCGCCCAAGGGCGTGGTCGATCCGGGCATCGACATGAAGGCTCAGCCTCCGGATGTGGTCGACAAGATGGACACGGCGGCCTACTTCGCTCGCTTTGCCGAACTGCTCAAGGACAATCCTCCGAACCAGGTCGACTACCCGATGATCCACCGCCTCGAACGCGTGGGCTTCAAGGTCGGCCAAAGCTTCGACCTCGCGAAAGCGCCGGCAAGCATCCAGCAGGCATTCAATCGCGGCTATGCCGACGGCAAGGCCCTGGTGCTGGCCGAGGGCAGGAAGGCGGGCGGCATCGGCGGCAAAGGCTGGATCTACACGACCCGCAGCGGCGCCTATGGCGTGGACTATCTCTACCGCGCCGCGATCGCCCAGTGCTGTCTCGGCGAGAACCTGCCGCAGGACGCGGTCTACCCCGCGCTGTCAACCGACAGCGATGGCCGGGCGCTGGATGGCGCCAACAAGTACGTCCTGCACTTCGACAAGGGTAAGCTGCCGCCAGTGGACGCGTTCTGGTCGGTGACGGCCTATGACATCGAGGGCTATTTCATCCCGAACCCGATCAAGCGTCAGGCCATCGGCGATCGCGACAAGCTCATCACCAACGCCGATGGCTCCCTCGATCTCTACCTCCAGGCCGACTCGCCGGGAAAGGATAAGGAAGCCAACTGGCTCCCGGTCGGCAAGGCGCCGTTCACGCTGCTGATGCGCCTATACTCGCCGCGCGAGGAATTCCTTCAAGGAAAGTGGACACCACCCGACGTGGCCAAGTCGAATTGAGGGGCAAGTGTGGACGACGGCCTGTCTGGTCGGTCTGATGTCATGTGAGGCGGCGCCATGGACGGCTATGACATCTACGCCTGGATCGTGCCGGTCATTTTGCCGACGAGAGCTGTCGGCGCGTCGAAGCGACTTCAAAACGGAGGATAAAACATGAAAATCGGAAGTTACACGGGCCTGGCGGTCGTTTCTTGTCTGCTGATGCTTTCGCCCGCGAAAGCGCAAACCCCACTGTCGGCCTATACGGACGCGAACGGCTTTATTGACGTGCAGACGCTGACCTGCGCTCAGCTCGCCGGCACCTATCAGGAAGACGCCGACATGCTGACCGCCTGGTATAGCGGTTGGTACAATGGCCTCGCCAAGAAGCACTACGCACACATCACCCGGGCGAAGTCAGGCGAGCACCAACTGATCGTCTACTGCAAGGCCCATCCCGGCGTGAAGATCATCGAGGCGATCGACCTTCTGCTGAAGAACGAAGCGAAGTAGGTGGCGCAGCCACGCGGGACTTCTGGTCCCGCGTGGTCGGCCAGCAGCGGGGAATAACGATGAGCGGATACGACATCTTCGCCTGGATCGTGCTGGTCATCCTGCTGGCCAGCGCGATCGGTGTGTTCTGCATCGCGGGCTGGCTGCCCGGGCATATCGCGAAGTCGCGCAACCATCCCTACGCGCAGGCCGTGACGGTGGCCGGCTGGGTCACGCTGCTGTTCGGCTTCGCGCTGTGGCCGATCGCGCTGATCTGGGCCTATGTCGACGTGCCTCAACGCAAGAGCGGAGCGGTGTGATGGGTGTCGCGATCATCAACACCTATCTGGTGCTGCTGTTCCTGCTGGTGCATTTCAAGATCGTGCGCTTCAATTTGTTCTGGAAGCTGTCGCCGTTCATCGTGCTAGTCCTGGTGCTGTTCGGTCTCCTGGTCCCGATGAACTGGGGTGCGCCGCAGGGCTCGGCGCTGGTGGTGCGCAACGCGGTGTCGATCGTGCCTAGCGTCGCGGGCGAAGTGACCGAGGTGCCCGTAGTCGCCAACGCGCCGCTGAAGGCTGGTGATGTTCTGTTCAAGATCGATCCGACCCCCTACGATGCGCAGGTCAAGGCGATCACGGCGCAGCTCAAGCTGTCGAAGACGCGGCTGGCGCAGATGACGACGCTTTTCGAGCGCGACGCCGGGCGCGGCTTCGACGTCGAGCAGCGGCAGTCCGAGGTCGACCAGCTCAGCGGCCAGCTCGAGGCCGCGCAGTGGAATCTCGACAAGACGGTGGTGAAGACGCCGGCCGACGGCTACGTCACCAATGTTGCGCTGCGCAAGGGCGCGCGGGTAGCCAATCTGCCGCTGTCGCCGGTGATGGCGTTCATCGATACCTCGAACACGATCATCGGGGTCGAGATCAACCAGATCGATGCCCGCTACGTCGCGCCGGGGCAGGAGGTCGAGGTCACTTTCAAGTTCGCGCCCGGGCAGATCTATTCCGGCAAGGTCGAAAGCGTGCTGCAGGCGATCGCGACCGGCCAGGCCCAGACCTCGGGCACCGCCGTGGCGCCGAAAGCGATCGAGGCGGCACCTTTCGTCGTGCGTGTAAAGCTCGACGATGCTACCTTCGTCAATCGGCTGCCTGCGGGCAGCGCCGGGACGGCGGCAATCTATACGGAGCATTTGAAGCCGACGCATGTGGTCCGCCGCGTGCTGCTGCGGCAGGTTGCGATCATCAACTATGTCAATCCGTTTTGAGTGAGCAGGAAGGGGCACGATATCGATGAAGAGGTCATTTGCTGAAGACGAAGCGTTGCCGCGGCGCGACGGGCGAGGCGTCGTGAACCGGCGGCAGACGCTGCTCGGCGCTGCCGCGCTCCTGACCAGCGGGCTGCTCGCGCCGTCTCGCGCCTGGGCTCAATCCGTGTCGGCAGACGATGCGCGGGCGATCGCCAAGGATGCCTACATTTACGGCTTCCCGCTCGTCGACAGCTACCGGATCCAATACTCCTACTTCGTCGATCGTGGCGGTGCCGAATACAAGGCGCCGTGGAACACGATCTTCAACAACGCGCGGGTCTACACGCCCGACGACAAGGCGATCCAGACCCCCAATTCGGACACCCCGTATTCCTATGTCGGCGCGGACCTGCGTGCCGAGCCGATCGTGTTCACGGTGCCGGCCGTCGAGAAGGGTCGCTACTACTCTCTGCAATTCATCGACATGTACACGTTCGACTTCGCCTATGTCGGCAGCCGCGCCACCGGCAATGGCGCAGGGAGCTACCTGCTGGCGGGGCCGACCTGGAAGGGCCAAAAGCCGAAGGGGATCAGGAAGGTCATTCGCTGTGAGACCCAGTTTGCCTTCGTGCTTTATCGCACCCAGCTCTTCAACCCTGGCGACATCGAGAATGTGAAGAAGATTCAGGCCGGCTACAAGGTGCAGACGCTGTCGCAGTTTCTTGGCAAGCCGGCGCCCGCGGCTGCGCCCGAGGTTGCGTTCATCAAGCCGATCACTGCCGAGCAGGAGCGCAACTCGCTCGAATTCTTCGGCATCCTCAACTTCCTCCTCCAGTTCTGCCCGACGCATCCGAGCGAGAAAGCGCTGATGGCGCGCTTTGCCAGGATCGGGATCGGTGCGGGGAAACCGTTTGACGCTAATTCGCTGTCGCCGGAGACCCGCAAGGCTTTGCAGGACGGCATGGCCGATGCCTGGAAGGCTTTTGCCGAGTTCAAGGAGACGAAGATCGATACCGGGAAATCGTCGAGCGCCGACGGGTTCGGAACACGAGAGTATCTGAAGAACGACTATATGCAGCGGATGTCGGCGGCGGTGCTCGGTATCTATGGAAATTCGAAGCAGGAGGCAATGTATCCCGCTTACTTCGTGGATGCTGCCAAACGGAAGCTCGACGGCGCCAATCGCTACACGATGCGCTTTGCGCCGGGTCAGCTGCCGCCGGTCAACGCGTTCTGGTCGCTGACTATGTACCAGCTGCCGGCGAGCCTGCTCTACGCCAACCCGCTCAACCGCTATTTGATCAATTCGCCGATGTTACCGAACCTGAAGCGCGATGCCGACGGCGGGATCACGCTCTATGTCCAGAACGAATCGCCTGGTCAGGACAAGGAAGCCAACTGGCTGCCGGCGCCAAAGGGGCCGTTCTTCGCGGCGATGCGCTTGTACTGGCCGAAGCCCACGGCGCTGTCCGGGCAATGGAAAGCGCCGCCGATCCAGCAGATTTCGTAGGGGAAGCCGACAGATGATGATCAGAGAAATTGCTTTTGGCTTGGTAACATTTGCGGTGGTCACGAGCGCACACGCGCAATCACCCGCTGGCGGCACGGTGCCGGTCACCGTCGACAATTTCGCCCGCGCCGAATCCGATCTCTATTTCGGCGGCAACGTCAAGGATGCGGGCGGGACCGGCAAGCTGTTCCATCACCGCGAGCCGATGTCGATCGACAAGCAGGCGGTGATCCGGGCGAATCGCGATACGCTTTATTCCTCTGGTGTCTTCGACCTCGACGCCGGCCCGGTGACCATCACGCTGCCGGATGCAGGCAAGCGCTTCCGTTCGCTGATGGCGGTCAATGAAGATCACTATGTGGTCGGCAACATCGAATATCGCGCGGGTAGCTTCACCTACGACAAGGCGAAGGCCGGCACGCGCTACCTGCTGCTCGCTTTGCGCACGCTGGTCGATCCCAATGATTCAAAGGATGTGGCTCAGGTTCACGCGCTGCAAGACGCCATCAAGGTCAGCAAGGCACAAGGCAAGTTCGAGGTGCCGAACTGGGACCAGGCCAGCCAGAAGAGCATCCGCGATGCGCTTCTGGTGCTGAACGACTACACCGGCGGCTTCGCGCACGCGTTCGGGGCCAAAGGGCAGGTCGATCCGGTCAGGCACTTGATCGGCACCGCCGCCGGCTGGGGCGGCAATCCCGACAAGGACGCGTCCTATCTCAGCATCACGCCTTCCCGGAACGACGGCACCACGGTCTACAAGCTGACCGTCAGGGAGGTGCCGGTCGATGCATTCTGGTCGATCAGCGTGTACGACGCGAAGGGATATTTCGAGAAAAATCCCTACGACGCGTATACGCTGAACAACATCACCGCGAAGAAATCCGCCGATGGGTCGATCGCGATCCAGTTCGGCGGCTGCGACGACAAGATCCCGAACTGCCTGCCGATCATGAAGGGCTGGAACTACACGGTCCGGCTCTATCGGCCGCGCCCGGAGATCCTGAACGGGAAGTGGAAATTCCCGGAGGCGCAGGCGGTGAACTGAGACGCCCGCGAATCCGCTATGATGTCTTGAACGAAATGGGGAGCTCGGGATGAAGACCGTCAAGAATCGCAAGCGCGCCGCACTGGGCATGGCTGGCGCAATCGCGCTGTCGGCGACGCCGCAAGCCGCGTTCGCCGACGAAGGCGGCATCAGCTTCTGGCTGCCTGGCAATTTCGGCAGTCTCGCCGCGGTGCCGGGAACGCCGGGCTGGTCGTGGGCGACGGTCTACTACCATACCGAGGTCTCCTCTGCCGCCGGGGCACGCTTTCCGCGCGGTGGGCGCATCGATCTCGGCATCGGCGGGCAGGGCGATCTGGCGATCTTCGGACCTACCTATACTTTCGCGGTGCCGGGCCTCGGCGCGGTCGGCTCGGTCAGCCTGCTCGGCTTCGGCGGGCGCAACAATGCCTCGGTCGCGGCGTCCCTGACCGGGCCGCTGGGCAACACGATCAACCTGTCGCGCTCCGAGGCGCTGACCGATATCGGCGACGTCATTCCGCAAGTCACGTTGAAGTGGAACAAGGGGGTCAACAACATCATGGTCTATGCGACCGGCGACGTCCCGGTCGGGGCCTATGATCCGGTGCGCCTTGCCAATATCGGCATCGGACATGGTGCGATGGATTTTGGCGGCGGCTACACCTATTTCGACCCGCACAGCGGCAACGAATTCTCCGGCGTTGTCGGCTTCACCTACAACTTCAAGAATCCCGACACCCAATACCAGAGCGGCGTCGACTTCCATTTCGACTGGGGCGCGTCGCACTTCTTCACGCCGAACGTCCAGCTCGGCCTCGTCGGTTACGTGATGCAGCAAATCTCCGACGACACCGGCCCGGGCGCCACGCTTGGAGGCTTCCGCTCGCGCATTGCCGGCGTCGGACCGCAGGTCGGCTTCATGTTCCCGGTGGGCGACATGCAAGGCTATCTCAACATCAAGGGCTACAAGGAGTTCGCGGCCGAGAACCGTCCCGAAGGCTGGAACACCTGGGTCACCTTCGCGATCTCGCCGGCGCCACCCGCGCCGGCCTCGGCGAAGCCGATCGTGCGCAAATATTAGCGGAGGCGAACGACGAGCTCGATGAGTGATGCGCGCGAGGCCGGCCGGGGGCCGGTTCGTATCGGCTTCCGCACCTCGATCGTCACGGTGGTCATCGCCGCGGTGCTGGTGGTCGGACTGACGCTGGTCTATCTCAGCTTCAGGCGGGTCTCGTCGATCACGCAGATGGCTGCGAGCACCTTCATCGACAAGGTAGGCCAGATCGGCGCCGATCGCATCGACGCGCAGTTCAAGAATGTGCGCGACAGCCTCGAGATCCTGGCAGGAATACCGGCCATCCAGGAGGCCGACGTCGCCGACAATGTCAGGCTCTACGCCCTGCTGGCCTCGATGCTGCGCAACAATCCGCAGATCTTCAATCTCTATGTCGGATATGAAGACGGCTCCTTCCTGGAGATGGACGTCATCGATCGCGCCAAGCCGCAATTCCGCACGGCGCTGAATGTCGCCCCCGACGCCGTCTACCGCGTCGTCGTCATTGCCCGCTCCGGCGCGGCCACCGCGGCGCCGGTGACGCTGTTCCTGTCGGAAAACCTGACTCAGGTCGCGAAGGTGGCGGGGCCGCACAGCTACGACCCGCGGCAGCGTCCCTGGTATGTCGACGCCTTCAAGGATCGCAAGACGCTGCTCACCGGGCCCTACGTGTTCTACGCGACCGGGGAGCCCGGTTACACGCTGCGCACGCCGCTTGGGGAGGGCCGCCGCGGGGTGGTGGCCGCCGACCTGCTGCTCAATCGCCTCGAGGAGATGCTGAGCCGGCAAAAGCTCGGAAAATCCGGGCTGGCCTTCCTGTTCAACGACGCCGACCGCATCGTCGGCCATCCCGAGATGCGCGAGCTGATGACGGAACGCAGCGACGCATTGCCCCGGATCGATGCCATCAAGCTTCCCGGCCTGTCCGCGGCGATCCAGTCCTGGCGCAGCGACGGGCTCGCCCAGCAGTTCTTCACCGACGCCGACGGACGGACCCTTGTCGCGGCCTTTCACCGCATCGAGACGGCCGGTGCGGCCAACATCCACCTCGCGGTGGTCGCCCCGCTCGACGAGTTTTTTGCCAAGATCATCTCGGAGCGGCGCGCGCTGTTCGCCATCGCGCTCGGCTTTGTGATCGCGATGCTGCCGTTCGCGTTCTGGCTCGGCTCGCTGCTCGCCCGGTCGCTGCGCGAGCTGGCGCGGCAGACCGACGAGATCCAGCGCTTTCAGCTCGCCGACCGGCCGCGGATGCAATCGGCCATCGACGAGATCGATGAACTGGGGCGCTCGGTGTTTACGATGCGCACCGTCGTACGCAACTTCTCAAGGTTCATTCCGCAGCCGATCGTCCGTCAGCTGATGCAGTCCGGAGCCTCGCTGCAGCTCGGCGGCATCAGGCGCGAGGTCACGGTTCTCTTCACCGACGTCGCCGACTTCACTGCGAAGACCGAGAAGGCGGACCCGTCACAGGTCATGATCTTCACCTCGCGTTATTTCGCCGCGATGTCGGAGGCGATCATGAAACACCATGGCACCATCGACAAGTTCATCGGCGATGCGGTGATGGCGCTGTGGAATGCGCCGGACGAGGACCCCGACCACGTCGTTCATGCCTGCGAGGCCGTGTTGGACTGCATTCACCGCAACGCCGAGCTCAACCGGGCGTTCCGGAGCGAAGGCTGGCCGGCCTATGGCACGCGGTTCGGCCTGCATCTCGGCGATGCCGTGGTCGGCAATGTCGGCTCCGCCGCCCGCATGAGCTACACCGCGCTCGGCGCCACCATCAATCTGGCCTCGCGTCTCGAAGGCCTCAACAAGAACTACGGCACGCAGGTCCTGGTGAGCGCAGCCGTCAGGGCGCGTGCCGAACACAGATTTGCGTTCCGCAGCGTCGACCAGATCCGGCCGAAGGGCTTTGCCGACGCCATCACGGTCTACGAGCTGTGCGGCGAACGCGGCGATTCGGAGCTGGCGTTCTGCGCGCGCTGGGAAGACGTCTACAGTTCGATCCGGTACGCGGAGCCCGCCGCGGCGGTGCTGCGCATCGCCGATTTCCTGGTCGAGTACCCCTGGGATTGTGTCGCGCAATACCATGCCGAACGACTGCGCAATGCCGCTCAGCAGCCGCTGCTTGATCTACCCGTGCCCTGAGATGCAGGGTGAGGAATTTTGATCCGACCCTCGAGCTCTCGACGGTCCAAGTCGCTTCGGTCATCGATCGGGACCCTGCGATCCGCCGATGCGATCGCTTCAGCCGCCCCGCAAATGCGGGAGCGCAACGCCGGTGGCTAGGCCGCCATCAGTTGCTGAAGCGCAACAGCCTGCTCACGGGTCTGGAATGCGATGGCGGTGTGGGTAAAGCCCGACGAGGCCTGGGTCTGCGCGATGTGATTGAGCACCTCAGTGCCCTTGACCACGTGAAGATCCATTCCCGGGCCGGCCGGGAAAATCCCCAGAACGACGTCGTAGGCCTCGACGATGGCCTTCAAGGCGCCGCCCTTGTCTTCCGACGCGTCGATAAAGATACGAACATCCGCGGCGATACTACGAAGTTCGTCAAAGTCGATCACTGGAAGTCTCCCATACGCAACTCACTGGTCGATCCTAGCTACAACTTGCTTACTGAAACATAAATTACGCGGGTTCCTCACCGGACAAGTGTCGCTAGAGCGTTTTCGAGCGAAGTGGATACCGCTTCGCGTGAAGAAAACGCGTCAAAACAAGAATCTAGAGCCCCGTTCCGATTCCATCGGAACGGGAAAAGCTCTAGGCGCCGGTCGGCGGTCTCCGCTTCGTGATGCGCTTGACCGGCGCATGGGCCGGCACGGCATTCGAGGTCTGGTCGGCCATGTGGGGAATGCGGTGCTCGATATGCGCCACGACGCGGAAGAAGCCGTCCAGCGCCTTGGCGTCGAGGCCGGCCGTGAGGTTGCTGTGCCGGCGCAGGATTTCATCCAGACTGCGGTCGAGCAGCGCGACGCCCTGCGATGTCAGCCGGATCTCGGTCCGGTTCCGGGCGCTGCCTCGCACCGGCGTCAGCTCGATCAGGCCCTTTTTCTTCAGCGAGGTCGTCTCGCGGCTGACGACGGCCTTGTCCAGTTGCGCGTTGGTCCAGATGTCGTAGGCGCTTGCCGGTTCGTGCTCCCTGAGAAAGGACAGCACCCGCCATTCCGCGAGCGACACGCCATAGGCCTGCGGGAAGAAGGCATTGGCGTTGGCGCGCAGCTTCGCGACCAGGCTGGACAGCACCGTGGGCACGTAGCGCTCGAAATCAATCACCAGTTCCGAGCGCGCATCCTCTTGCGCGGCGCGGCGCGGGGCAGGGGTCTTGGTACGACTTGTGGCGGTGCGACTGCTCATTCTTTCACGAGTTGAGTGCGTGCGATCAAGACCAGCGTCGCCGCGACCAGGAGAACGCCTGTCACCACGAGGAATCCGATGGTGAAGCTGCCCGAGGCATCCTTGGCGCGTCCGATCACGATCGGGATCGTCGCGCCTCCGATGCTGCCGATGGTGCTGACCAGGCCGATCGCGCCCGGCGCGCTCTGCCGCGACATGTAGGACTGCGGAATGGTCCAGAACACGGCCTGCGTACCATAGACACCGACATTGGCAACCATGAATCCGATGATGATCCAAACCGGCGATGTTGAAAAGGCCGCTATTGCGAAGCCGGCCGCTGCGATCACGAAGGTCATCGCAGCATAATAGAAGCGCTCACCGACATGGTCGGAGTGCCGCGACAGCGCGATCATGCCGATCAGGCCGGCGACGGGCGGGATCGCGGTCACGAAACCGACCTGTGAATTCGGCAGCCCGAACGATTTGATGATTTGCGGCAGCCAGGGAAACAGCGAAGCCAGACCGCAGAACAGGCCGAAATTGCACAGGCCGAACAGCAGCACCATCGGCTTGGTGATGGTCCTGAGCACGCCTTCGGCATGCACCACCCCGGTCGCCTTGGCGTCGCGCTCCAGCGCGCCGATCAGCCAGTTGCGCTGCGCCGTCGACAGCCAGCTCGCCTGCTGCGGGCGGTCGGTCAGATAGAAGATGCCGACGATCCCGAGGATGACGGGCGGCAGCCCTTCGAGGATGAACAGCCATTTCCAGCCCGAGATGCCGAACACCCCGTTCAGCTCGAGGATGGCGCCGGAGATCAGCGAGGCGAAGATGTAGGAGATCGGCACCGCATAGTTGAACATCGCGTTGTAGCGGGCGCGGTAGCTGAACGGAAACCAGAGGCTCAGCAGCAGCATCACCCCGGGAAATAGGCCGGACTCGGCAAAGCCGAGGAAGCCGCGGAATGCATAGAGGCTGAGCGGGCCTTGCGTGAATGCCATCAGCACCGTGGCGATGCCCCACAGGATCGCGATCCGCGTCAGCGTGACGCGGGCGCCGTATTTGCTGAGGATGAGATTGCTCGGGATCTCGAAGATCGAATAGGTGAAGTACATGATGCCGACCGCGATGCCGAACTTCTCGGCATTGAGCCCGAGCTCCTTGTTCATCTGCAGCGCCGCAAAGGAGATGTTTCCGCGGTCGAGAATGGCGAGGAAGTACATCGCCATCACGAACCACATCAGGCGCAGCGCGACCTTGCGGATCGTGCTGCGCTCGATCTCCGGATCGGCGGTCGCTATCGCCGCCTTGTCCATCACGACTTCGGTCATCCCTGTTTCCCCCGATTCTTGATTTTTGATGGTCGTCCTATGCGGGCAGGCAGACTTCGAGCCTGTCGCCCGCCACGCGTACCGGATAGGTCCGGATGTCGATCTCGACCGGATTGGTCAGCGCCTCGCCGGTGCGGATATCGAAGCGGCCCATGTGCAGCGGGCATTCGATCTCGCAGCCCTCCAGAATGCCGTCGGACAGCAGCGCCTCCGCATGGGTGCAGATGTTGCTCGTGGCGTAGTACTCATTGCCGACGCGATAGAGCGCGACGTGGTGGCGGCCGATTTCGATGCCGTACGGCTCGCCCTCGTTCAACGCGCTGAGTGCGGCCGCTTCGTGCCAGGTCCCCTGATCATCTGTCATGTGCCCTCTCAAATGCTGTAGAAATCGAGCACGGTCGGGACGCGGTCGTTGACCAGCGTGATGACCTTGCGCGCGATCTTCCAGGTCTCGCCGTCACGCCGCAGCGTGTGCTCGTAGCGCCCGTGCCGCAGATGCTCCTTGGCTACGCGCGGGTCGTAGACGTGGACCGAGAACACCGAGTGGCAGGTGATCTGTTCGGGCCCGGTTTCGGACGCTTCCAGGTTCGAGATCTGGTGCACGGTGCGCGGCAGCGGCAGCGCGGTGATCGATTTGCGCGACTCGATTCTTGCGATCCGCTCTTCCAGCCCGCGCCGCGCATCGTGGTAGAGCAGCGAGACCTGCGTGTCGGGATCATTGGTGGTGGTGTACTCGTCGAGCCATCCCGGCACCCAATAGACCGCATCCTCGCTGTACATCGCGACCCAATCGGCCCATTCGCCGGTATCGAGCAGGCGGGCCTCGCGGAAGATGGTTGCGGCCGCGACCGCGTGGGCATCGGTTTGCCTGATTGCGCTGGCAGCCATCACGCCGTCTCCCCGGCGGCGTGCTGCAACAGCCTGCGCCACTCGCGATAGCCGGGATGGAAGTTCGTCTCGCCGCCGAAGCTGGTGGGGCCGAACGACCATTCGGAAGGGGTTATGCCGAGCTCGCGCGTGTGTGCGCTCTCGCCGTGGCCGACCTCCGCGACGCCGCGCAGATAACCTTGCGTGGGCGCGGCGGTGGTCGCCTCGTAGCCGGTCTGGCAGAACTCATACATGACGTTGTCGTCCGAGCTTGCCAGCCCGGAGGCATTGAAGAAGTCTTCGTAGTTGCGAATGCGAAGCGTGCGCGCCGCGGCGCTTTCGCCGACCGGAGCAAGGCAATGCGACACCATCTCGGTCTTGTCGGGCGCCAGCGGCCGCCAGGTGCGCACCTGCGCCGACAGGATGTCGATGACCTGCAGGTTCGGAAAAATCGTGAGGTTGCGTTGCCGAAGCATCCACTTGGCGCGCGTGCTGCCGACGCGCTGCCGCACGGCGTCGAGACGCGCCGGGTCCATGCCGAGCGGCCGGCCATAGAGCTGCGTGTGCTTGATCGACCAGTTGACGGCGTGGCCGTAATCGAAGCTGAAGCTGCCTTGCCCTTCCTGCTCGCCTTCCGGCTCGACGGTGAATCCGGCATCCGGTCCGGCGCTGGCATTGCGCTTCTTCAGGATATCGACGTAGGAGCTGTGCGTGGTCGCGAAGTGATAATAGTCGAGACCGTTCTCGAACTGCAGCTTCCAGTTTGCATCGAACGTGTAGGTGCTGGCGCCCGGCACGAACTCGACCTCGCCGCTGTCGCTCTGATCGATGATGAGGTCGAGGAACGCGCGGGTGTCGCCGAGAAATTCCTCCAGCGGCGGAACGTCGGCCGAGAGGCTTGCGAACAGGAATCCGCGATACGAACCCAGCCGCGCGACCGGAAGAAGGTCGTGATTGCTGTTCGAGAACGACGCCGGATATTGCCCGCTCGCTTCCTCCGTCACCGAAATGTTGCGGCCGCCCGAATCGTAGGCCCAGCCGTGATAGCGGCAGACATGGAATTTCTGCCGGCCCTGCTTGAACGGACAGACGATCGTTCCGCGATGCCGGCAGGTGTTGAGGAAGGCGCCGACTTTGCCCTCAGTGCTCCGCATCACCAGAATGGGGTGGCGGCCGATATGGGTGGTGACGAAGTCGTTGGGCCGGGCGATCTGGGATTCCAGGCCGATGAAATTCCACGTGGCCTCGAAGATATGCCGGAGTTCGGCGTCGAACACCGCGGGATCGGTGAAGATCCGGCGATCGACTTCGAAGATGCGTTCGCCGGGGCGGTCGTCGATGAGCCGGGAAATCTCGCTCAGCCTTGCCGCGTGGGTCTGCGAAGCAGCGTTCATAACGTCCTCCCTTCGACTAACCGCCGGCCGTGCAAAGTCGCCGCAGAGCCGCATCACGGCTCGCGTCTTCTCACGGCGGGAACAGCCGGCTTGATCGCCAATCTTGGAATGACTCTATAGTTGTCATGACAACTATGGTCAAGCCGATTGGTTGATCGGAAGCTGGAGCCGGACGCAACGGATACGGCTCGCGCGTCGGACTACAGCGAGGAATGAGCAGACCGCTTGGCGTGGAGCGGCGCGTTCAGGCTTTGCGCGTCGCCACCGTCAGGATAATTCCCTCATCGATCAGGGCGCGGCAGATTTTCTTAAGAACGGCAATTGCTTCACGCGTTGCCCGGCTCACCGGCCGCCCGCGCGGAAGCGCCAGCACGCGCTCGGCGCGCATCCAGGGCAACAGCGCCGCCGACAGCGCGCCGGCGGCCACTTCCTGGTGAATGCCCGAGAAGGGCAGCAAAGCATAGCCGAGGCCTGCGGCCACCATGCGCTTCATCGGTGTGCTGTTGTCGACCCGCACCGCGCATAGCATGGTCGACGGGAACGGGTTGCGGCTGAGCGGGGCGACGGCGGATGGCAAGGCGTCGAACTCCTTGCGGGTCAGCCGGCCGCGCTTCAGCAGCGGGTCGCGCGACGGCCCGATCAGGAACACCTGCTCGACGATCAGCAATTCATAGTCGAGGTGGTCGTTGGGCGGCGGCGTCGTCACGATCGCCAGATCGAGCTCACCCCGCAGCAGGCGCTCGGATGCGCTCTCGGTCAGGCCCTCGCTCAGCTCGAGCCGCACGCGTGGAAATTGCTTGACGAAGGTCTGGGCCAGCGGCGGGTAGAGGATATCGCCGAGGCTTGGTGGCGCGCCGATCCGCACCGTACCGCTCGGCTCCCGATTTTCCGTGCGCACCTCGGCCTTGATGTCGTCGATCGTCCCAAGCAGCCAGCGCCCGCGCGCAAGCAGCACCTTGCCGGATTCCGTGACCGAGACCCCGCGTGCGCCGCGTTCGAGCAAGGCGCCGCCGAGTTCGTCTTCGAGTTCCTTGACGTGGCGGCTGAGCGCCGACTGGGCGACATTCAGCGTGCTCGCCGCCGCGGCAAAGCCGCCACGCTCGGCGACGGCGACGAAATAGCGGATCTGCCGCAGGTCCATGACGGGCACTCCATCTCAAATCGAGATGGATACCATATCAAACATATTCTTGTGAGATACCAAAAAAGGAGCAGTCTCCTCGCAACGATCAAACGGAGGAGAGACGAGGATGGGCATCGCCACCGATGAGGCACGCCAGACGTCCGTATTCATCGCCGGCGGCGGGCCGGTCGGCCTTGCGATGTCGCTGCTGCTCGATCGCTTTGGCATCGACTGCGTGGTGGTCGAGAAGAGCCCGACGACGACGGATCATCCCAAGTCGCGCGGCTGCTGGGTCCGCACCATGGAGATCTTCCGGCAATGGGGGATCGAGCAGGCGATCCGCGACCGCGGCCTGCAGGACAACTCCGACATGTTCGTGTTCCTCGACAGCATCGCGGGTCACGAATTCGGCCGCACCCGTCCCGAACCGAATGTCGGTCATACCCCCGCCTGGAAGAGTCTGGTCGCCCAGGACGCCGTCGAGGAGGAAATCCTGCGGGTGGTCGAAAAGTCCAAACACGCCACGGTCCTGTTCAACACGGCCTGTGAATCGTTCGAGGAGACCAACAGCGGGGTCAACGTCACGATGCGTTGCGAAAAGACCGGCGAGGTGACGCGATGGACGGCGACATATTTGATCGCAGCCGATGGCGCGGGCAGCCAGACGCGGCGCAGCGCCGGCATCGAGATGGTCGGGCCGTCCACGCTGGCGGTCATGTCGAACGAGTATTGGCGTGCCGATCTTTCGCGGCTTCCGATCGCGCGCGAGGCCGCCGGCTTCATCATCGTCCCGGACAAGCCCGATCTGCCGCGCGCCGGCATCCTGAACACCAATGGCCGCGATCGCTGGCTGACCGTGACCCAAATCGGCCTGACCAAGGACGATCGCGAGCGGCCGTGGACCGACCAGGAATTCATCGAGATCGCGCGCGGCCATGTCGGCATTCCCGACCTCGATGTGACGCTTCTGAACCGCTCGATCTGGCGTGTCAGCATGCAGGTGGCCGAGAGTTTTCGAAAGGGCCGGGTGTTTCTCGTCGGCGACTGTGCGCACCGCTTTCCGCCGACCGGCGGATTCGGCCTGAACTCCGGCGTTCAGGACGCGCATAATCTCGCCTGGAAGCTCGCCTTCGTGTTGAAGGGTCTGGCGGATGAAAAGCTGCTCGACAGCTATTCCAGCGAACGCCGCCCGATCGCCCAGTCCAATGCCAATTTCAGTTACGGCAACAGGCTGCGTTTCGGGCTGACCGACGACGCCGTGCGGTCGCGCGATCCGGACCGGATCAGGTTCTGGATCAACGATATGGACAATCATTTGCACAGCATCGGCCAGAACCTCGGCCACAATTACGAGGAGGGCGCGGTGATCCCCGATGGCACGGTCGCGAAGGCGTTGAACTCGCGCTACTACACGCCGACCGACCGTCCCGGCGCGCGCTTTCCGCATTTGTGGCTCGAGCCTTCGCGCAAGAAATCGACGCTCGACTGGTTCGACAAGGCGTTCACCGTCGTCGCGGGTCCGCTCGGCAGCGAGTGGCTGGAAGCGGGAAAACAGGTATCCGAGAAGACCGCCTTGCCGCTGTCGCTGAAGCAGTTGCCCTCAGCCGATCCGGCGGACGGATTCCAGTTGGGCATGCGCGGCGCCGTGCTGGTGCGCCCCGATGGACATGTGGCGTGGCGGATGCCGTGGCTGCCGTCGGATCCGGCGAAGGAGTTGGCCGGCGCGCTGTCAACGCTGCTGCATTGACGGAGGCTCCGATGCAATCGTTCGAAGCGAGCGGCGTCGTCACGGCGTTTGAGAAGACCGGACATGGCGAACCGATTGTGCTGCTGCATGGCGGCGAGGCCGATCATTCGATGTTTGACGGCCTCGCGCCTGTCCTTGCGGCGAACTTCACGGTGATCGCCTATGACCAGCGCGACTCCGGCACCACCAGGAATCCTGCGTCGGCCTATTCGCTGGCCGATCTGGCTGACGATGCCGCGGCCTTGATCACGGGCCTCGGCTACGATCGAGTCCATGTGTTCGGCACCTCGCTGGGCGGCCAGATCGCGCAAGTGCTGGCGGCTCGCCATCCCGGCCGCATCGATCGCCTGATCCTGAGCAGCACATGGAAGGTCAACAGAAGCCCGCTCGACGTCAATGCGGAGGCCTTCCGCACGCTCGCTTCCTGGCGCGCGGACACCGCCGGCAACGCACCGAAGATCGCCGAGTTTTTCTTCCCGCCGGACTATCTGCGCACGCGGCCAGAACTCATCGACATCTTCCGCGGCTCCAGCCGCGACGAGGGTCAGAAGGCACGACGCGGCGCCTTGCTCGCACAGCCTGTCGCTGCCGATCTGACCGGCTTCGATCGCCCGACGCTGCTGCTCGTGGGCAGCGACGACCGGCTGATCCCGAATCCAGAGACATTTGCGCTCGCCCGCGACCTTGCCTCCGTCGAGATGAAGGCGATCGCGGACGCCGGTCACGTCGCGTCGATCCAGGCCCCCGAGCGGGTTGCGGAGGCGGTGACGGCATTTCTGAATTCAAACAAGAAGGCGGCTTGACAACAACAGGGGGAAACCATGGCTGAGCAAGCGAACGCAGTGCCGTTCGATGAAGCGCCGGTGACGGCGCGCTATTGGCTATCGATCATCATCTTCGCCGTCACCGGCGTGGTCGATTTCTTCGACTTCTTTGTGGTCGGATTTTTGGTCTCGGTGCTGGCGCCGAAATGGCACCTGACGTTCGGGCAGACCTCGATCATGCTGATGAGCGCCGGCATCGGGGCGATGCTGGGAGCGTTCGTCGCGGGCGTCCTCGCAGATCGTTTCGGGCGCAAGCCGCTGGCGATATCAGGCGTTCTGCTCTGCGGCCTGACCTCGGGTGCGATCGCGTTCATTCCGGAAGACGGCTGGGTTGCGTTTGCGATCCTGCGCTTCTTCGTCGGCTTCGGCCTTGCCGCGGGCGCGGCGGCGGCGGTTCCTGCCATCGTCGAATTTGCGCCGACCCGTCATCGCACGCTGGTCACGAGCCTCGTGGTCGTTCCGGTCGCCCTTGGCGTGCTTTCGGCATCGGTGACGGCGAGCTTCCTGCTGCCGCTGGTTGGCTGGCGTGGATTGGCGGCGGTCGGCTTCTTGCCGATCATCCTCGGGATTCTGACCATGATCATCATGCCGGAATCGCCGCGCTGGCTCATCAGCAAGGGTCGCGTGCGCGAGGCACAGGCCAGCATCCGGAAACTCTATCGGGTCGGCGGCGATGCGTTCGCCCTGCCCACACTGCCGCCGGTGAGCTCCGCGACATTTGTCGATCTCTTTGCCGAGCAGCGGCGCTTCTGGCTGACCGTCCTGATCTGGTTCGGCGCCAGCACGGCGAATTACGGTGTGTTCTTGTGGGGACCGACGATCGTGGCGCTGCTGCTTGGCGTCTCTCCCCAGGATGCAGCCAAGATGTTCATCTATGTCAGCCTCGCCGGCGTGTTCGGCCGGACCGGCTTCGCCTTCCTCGCCCATCGGATCGGTCGCAAGCCCTGTGGCCAGTTGATGGGCTACGGCACCGCGGTTTCGCTGGCGCTCGCCGCCTATTTTCACAACGACTTTGCCGGCACGGTACCGTTGTTTCTGGTCTTCCTGATCGTCGGCGCCGTGTTCTTCGACGGTGGGTTTTCGAACATCGGGCCCTATCCGGCGGAAATCTTCCCGGTTCAGCTTTCGGGACGCGCGGTCGGCCTTGCCCAGCTCTCGAACGGGATCGGCAAGATCGTAGGTCCCCTGTGTCTCGCATTGATCGCTGGTGCGGACAATCTCGTGCATCCCAGCGCGACCGCCGCGGCGGTGATGCCGGCGTTCTGCTTTCTTGCCGGCGCAGGCCTCTTGATCGGGCTCGCCTTTACGTTCCTCGGCGTCGAACCGCACGGACGTCCGGTCGCCCTGTTCGGCGAAAAAGCGGGAGCGAGCGCCGCACCGAACTCGCTGGCCGCAAAAGCGGCAGCGGGACAGTGAAGGACGAAAGGGCATACGATGGATCATGCGCTCGATACAATCGCAACGGCAGCGCCGTTCGATACTGCAAAGCTCGATCGGGTGATGGATGAGGCAGGGCTTGACATCCTGATCGTCACCTCGCGTCACAACGTGCAGTACCTGCTCGGTGGATATCGTTTCTTCTTTTTCGACGTGATGGAGGCGATCGGCACCAGCCGCTATCTGCCGGTGTTCGTCTATCAGAAGGGACACCCGGAGAATTCCGCCTACATCGGCAACCGGATGGAAAAGTTCGAGCACGCGCTCGGACGGATATGGACGCCGATTGTCAAGGCGGAGGCATGGGGAACGATCGATGCGATCGGCCTCGCCATCGATCATGTGAGGAAGCTCGCGGGCTCGGCCAGGCGCATCGGCATCGAGGCAGGCTTCCTGCCGGCCGACGCCAGGGATCATCTGCATGCCGGCCTTGGCGACGTCGAGTTCCGCGAGGCCCATTTCACGCTGGAACGCCTTCGTGCCGTCAAGTCTCCCGCCGAACTGGACCTCATCAGAGAGGCTTCCGAACGGGTCGTCGACGCGATGATGGCCACATTCAAGGGGTGCGCACCCGGTATGACGAAGAACGACGTCGTCGCTCGTTTGCGCCGTGAGGAGCAGGAACGTGATCTGGTCTTCGAATATTGCCTGATCGCCGCAGGCAAGAGCCATAACCGCGCGCCGTCGAACCAGCTTCTTGCTGAGGGCGACGTGATCTCGATCGATTCCGGAGGAAACTACCGGGGCTATATCGGCGACCTCAGCCGCATGGGTATCCTGGGTGAGCCTGACAGCGAGCTGAGCGAGTTGCTGCAAGAGATCGAGGATATCCAGCAGGTGGCCCGCCGCGCGATCCGGCCGGGCGCCATGGGTGGCGACATCATCGCGGCGGGCGAGGCGGCCGTCAAAGCTTCCCCGCATCGCGCGGTGCTCGACTTCACCGCCCATGGCATTGGGCTTGTCAGTCACGAAGCGCCGCGCCTCACCGCGATCGGCCCGGTCCCTTACGCGCCGTACGACGCCGACCGGCCGCTCGAATGCGGGATGGTGATCTCGATCGAAACCGCGCTGCTGCATCCAGCGCGCGGCTACATCAAGCTCGAGGACACGCTGATCGTCACGGAATCGGGCTGGGAGGCGCCGGGAGACCATGGTCGGCAATGGAATTCGTCGCTTCTCACCGCGTGAAGCGGTCAACGCCCGGGCGGCATCTTTGGCTGGGTCGCCGATTCACCGGCGATGCCGGAGGCGTTTGGCAGTAAACTTCGGAATACTAGAAATGTACCCCTGAGTTGCCCGACGTGTCAAGTCGCCCGGTCGGCGCCGGCCGCCGCCGGCTACTTTGCATGGGGTTGTTTTCGATATTTTTGCAGCGGCTTCATATGCGCTCGGCCAGGCGATTGACCCGGCGGTCTTTTGCTTCACTCCAGCTTCCGGTCATGCGATGCTTCGAACCGGATGCCTGCGACCGGCTTCGTGCCGTCCGCTCGCCGGGTCGGCGCCGACGATGGGGAGGTGCAACCGATATCGATTGCCTCCCCATCGACAGCAGCGACCCGATGACCACCGCCGCCAACGCGCTCCGTGACTACGCCCAAAGCATCCTGACCGCCCGTGTCTACGACGTGGCCGTCGAGACGCCGCTCGATCCCATGCCGCGGCTCTCCGAACGATTGTCGCGCACGGTGTTGCTGAAGCGGGAAGACTTCCAGCCGATCTTCTCGTTCAAGCTTCGCGGCGCCTACAACAAGATCGTCAGGCTGCCGGACGCGCAGCGCAGGCTGGGCGTCATCTGCGCCTCGGCGGGCAATCATGCGCAGGGTGTCGCGCTGTCGGCGCGCAAGCTCGGGATTCCGGCGACGATCGTCATGCCGAGGACGACGCCCGCCATCAAGGTCGAGGCCGTCCGGCGTTTGGGCGGTGACGTTGTCCTGCATGGCGATACGTTCGACGACGCGCAGACCAAGGCCAGGGAGATCGAGGCCGCACGTGGTTTGACCTTTGTGCATCCGTTCGACGATCCCGATGTGATCGCCGGCCAGGGAACGGTCGGGATGGAGATCCTGCGCCAGCATCCCGATCCGATCGAGGCGATCTTCGTGCCGATCGGCGGAGGCGGACTGGCGGCCGGCGTGGCCGCCTTCGTGAAATTCCTCAACCCGTCGATCAAGGTCGTCGGCGTCGAGCCGGCGGACGCCGCGTCGATGGCGGCCGCGCTTGCCAAGGGCAACGTCGTCGCGCTGGATCAGGTCGGACTGTTCGCCGACGGCGTCGCCGTCCGCAAGGTGGGAACCGAGACCTTCCGGCTCTGCCGCGACCTGCTCGACGAGGTCGTGACGGTGGACACCGACGCCATGTGCGCCGCCATCAAGGACATCTTCGACGACGTGCGATCGGTCGCCGAACCCTCCGGAGCATTGGCGCTCGCCGGCCTCAAGGCCTACGCCGAGCGCGGCGCGCTCAGTGACGGCAGCCTGATTGCCGTCAACAGCGGGGCCAATCTGAATTTCGACCGGCTGCGCACCATTGCGGACCGCGCCGAGGTCGGCGAACATCGCGAGGCGTTGCTTGCCGTGACCGTGCCGGAGAAGCCGGGCAGCTATCGGCACTTCATCCGCACCCTCGGCTCGCGCGCGATCACGGAGTTCAACTACCGCTTTGCCGAGACCACCGCGCCGGCGCAACTGTTCGTCGGCATTGCGCTGAGCCGCGGCGAGGTCGAGAAGCGGGAAGTCATGGAGCTGCTTCGGCGCGAAGGCTATCCGATCCTTGATCTCAGCGAGAACGAGATGGCCAAGGACCATGTGCGCTACATGGTGGGCGGTCGCGCGCCGCTGCTCAAGGACGAGGTCATCTACCGCTTCGAGTTTCCGGAGCGTCCCGGCGCGCTGCTGAAATTCCTCGAGAGCCTGGCGCCCGACTGGAATATTTCGCTGTTTCACTACCGCAATCACGGCGCCGACTACGGACGCATTTTGGCAGGCATCGAGGTCAAGCCTCGCGAGCGCACCCGGTTCGTTCAGGCGCTGGATGCGCTCGGCTATCCCTACTGGAACGAGAGCGAAAATCCGGCCTATCGCCTGTTTCTCTCCGCCGAGGAGGGATGAAGCACCGAGCGCTTCGGTGGACCGACGGTCAGCGATCGGCGGTCAGTTGTTGGCGGTAGCGCTCGGCGTCCCAGTTCAGCAGTGCATGCTCGCTCTCTGCGGTCAGATAATTGACCCGTGTGGTCAGGGGCAGGCGGCAGGTGACCAGTGCGAGACAGCTCAGCATGGCTTCCGCGCCGTCGCTCGCATCCTCGCGGATCAGGCTGCCGAGGTCGGGGACGAGGAGGGCCACCGGCGGCGGCAGGCCGTTCGCGGTGGTCTGCGCGATCATGACGCTCAGCTTCTCGCGATGCTCCAGGATCGGCAGGCCTGGGCCAAGGAAGACGACGTGATCGGGATAAAGCGAGCCGCTGGTCGCGATCGCGCGGCTGTAGCGGTCGGTGGCGATGTCGTGGCCGCGAGGATCCCGCGGCAGGCGATAATTGGTGCCGGCGCAGATCGTGCGGAGCGCGTCATGATCTGCCGCCGGTGCGCCGCGCTGCTCCAGCGCGAGGCGTTGCTCGACCTCGGCGACCAATGCCTCCGCCGCGTCGCAGGTGGCCGCACCGACCACCAATCCGTGGTTGCCGAGGATCAGGACGTCGACCGTATCCTGCGCGATCGCTTCGCTGACCGCGCGCGCGAGCGGCAGCCCCGGGTGATGATAGTCGAGATAACGCCACGCCAGTCCGTCCAGGCGCCGGGCAAATTCGTCGCGGGCGTCGGTTCGCACGGCCCATGCGATGGTGTTGACGGAATGGACGTGCAGCACGATCCGCTGCGGCATCAGCGCATGCAGCGAGGTCTCGATCGAGGCGCGCAGCGTTGTCCCGGCGCTCGGCGCCAGCGGCACGCGTTCGTCGCCATGCATCAGCGCCGCGCGCGCGGCCGACAAGGCGACCGGGACGAAAATCTCCTTGTCCTCGGCATCGGCGAGCCAGGTGCCTGACGCCTTCACCCACAGCACGTCGCCATCCTTGACCGACGAATTGCCGCCGGCACCTTGCACCAGCAGGATATTCCTGCCGACGCGTGCCGACATGCGGCGCAGTTCATCCAGCATTTGAGGCGGTCGCATCGGGGCTGTTCTCACCAGGTCAGATGGTCCATCGTCCAGTGCGGCATCCGCGCCGCCGTGCCGGCCACGGTCTTGATCGCCCGCGGCAGATCGCTTGCCTGCGCAAGCGTCGCGCGGTGGGCTCCGGAGCCGATCAGCAGGGTCAGCATGCCGGCGGTCCGTCCACCGGCGATATCGTGATCGAGGGAGTCGCCGATGACGAGGATCCTGCCCGGCGGCGGCCGTCCCAATTGATCGCGCGCGGCGGCAAACATCGGTGGATACGGCTTGCCGACGAACAGCACGGTGCCGCCGAGCGAATGATAGAATGCGGCGAGCGCGCCCGGCGCAGGGATCAGGCCCGCGACGCCAAACATCACGAGATCGGGATTGGCGCACAGCATCGGCAGTTGGCGTGCGGCGGCCGCGGTCAGTTGCGCACGCCACCGCTCGGGCTCTGCTGCATCATCGTCGAGCCCGCCGAGCAGGATGAAATCGGCCTCGCGCATGTTCGAGACCACCACAAGGTCGGTGCCGTCGACGATCGAGCGGTCGCCGTCGCGCGAGATCAGGAAGCAGGCGCGTCCGAGTTCGGCAAAGGGCGCCTGCTCGCGCGTATGCAGGCCGCGCCAGGTGACCTCGCCCGAGGACAACACGCCGTCATAGGCATCGGTCGGCAGGCCGAGCGTCGCGAGCCGTCGCTGGTTGCTGGCGGCGCGCTTGCCGGAGTTGGACAGGATCAGGATGCGCTTGCCGGCTTCGCGCAGCCGCGCCACGCATTCCAGCGCTGCGGGGAACACCGCAAGTCCCTCATGCAGCGTGCCCCACTGGTCGAGCAGCACATGATCGAAGCGGTCGGCGATGGCGTGAAGGCCGGCGATCGCGGTCGCGTCGGCCTTCATGGCGGACTTCCGTTCAGCGCCAGCAGCGCGGCACCGTAGCTGGCTTCGGTCTGCTCGGCGACCGAGACGGGAACGCCGAGCACGCGGTGCCGGATCCGGGTCCATGCGTCGTTCTTCGCGCCGCCGCCGATGCCGATGACGCGGCGCAGGCGCGGCGCCCCGAGCCGCGCCAGCTGGCGGTAGGCGAGGGCTTCCACAGAGGCGATGCCCTCGAGCAGACCTTGGAAGAAGCGGCCATCCTCCACTGGACGCGGCGTGACCCGCGCGGCCAGCGTTGGATCAGCGATCGGAAAGCGTTCGCCGGGCTTTGGCAGCGGATAGTAGTCGAGCCCGGTCGGCTGGTCCGGCGTCAGCTGCGGTGCCAGCCGTTCCATCTCGGCGGCGGTGAAATGCACCAGCAGCGCGGCGCCGCCGGAGTTCGAGGCGCCGCCGGCAAGCCAGCGCTCGCCGAGCCGGTGCGAATAGACGCCCTGATCGGCCGCGAAGATCGGTTGGGTCGCAAGCTGCTTGACCACCAGCGTGGTGCCGAGCGAGGTGACAGCATCGCCCGGCTGGTCGGCGCGCGTCGCGATGAAGGCCGCAACGCCATCGGTGGTGCCGGCTGCGACCTGCGCTGTGGGCGGCAGTCCGAGCGACCGCGCGACCTGCGGATCCATCTCGGAAAATGGCGTGCCCGGCGTCAGCACTTCCGGGAGCAGATCGTCGCGCACGCCGAGTTGGTCGAGCCAGGGCGGCCAGGCGCGCGCGACCGGGTCGTAGCCGAGCTTCAGCGCGTTGTTCTCGTCGCTGATGCCGTGATGGCTCGCGAGCCGGCCGGCGATCCAGTCCGCCTGGTGAACGGCGTGGCGCGCATCGCCGATATAGTCATGGCTCAGCAGATAGAGCAGCTTGGCCAGCGCGCTGCTCGCGCCATGCGCGCCGCTCTCGCGCGGGGCGACCGCCGCGACGCGCGTCGCCTCACGCGTGGCGCGTGCATCATTGTACATCAGACCCGGCGAGCAGGGGCGGCCGGCGGCGTCGACCAGCAGCAGCGTGCCCGACGTGCCGTCCACGACGATGCGCGTGACGTCGCCGAGACCGACGGTGTCGCCGAGCTTGCGGATGGCCGCCAACGCGGCCTGCCACCACAGCTCCGGTGTCTGGTCGATGGCGTTGCCGTCGACGCGCGGTGCGGGCAGCGCGACGGATGCGAAGCCGCGGATGCCGGCCTGCGCATCGATGGCACAGGCGCGCACGCCTCCGGTTCCGACATCGATGCCGAGATACAAACCTCCCATGCGACCTCATCGCTCTCTGGTGCGCGCGCGTCGATGTTGGTTGCGCTGCAGCACGTTTGGGGGATTGACGCCCCGTTCGGCCTCTGCAATTTTTTGCAGGACGTGAAGAAATTTGCAAGCGGACTTTTCCTGATATGGCACCCCCGCCCGACAGGCTGCCGGTGATCGACGGCGAGGCGTCGCTCGCGACGCGCGCGGCGTGGCTGTATTTCGCGGCGGGGCTCACCCAGTCGGAGGTCGCCGACCGCCTCAACATCCAGAGCACCAAGGCGCATCGCCTGATCGCGCGCGCCAGCCGCGAGGGCATGATCCGCGTGTTCGTCGAGGGGCCGGTCGCCGAATGCGTCGCGCTCGAGAACGATCTCGCGCAGCGCTTCGGCCTCTCGCTCTGCCGCGTTGCGCCTGATCTCGGCGAGGGCGATCTGCCGCTGAAGGCGCTGGCGCTGGAGGGCGCGAGCTTCCTGCGCCAGATCCTGGAGCGCGGCCAGGACAAGGTGATCGGCTTCGGCCATGGCCGCACGCTCGCGGCGGTCGTGGAGCAGATGCCGCAGACGCCGGCGCGCGACGCGCAATTCGTGTCGCTGCTCGGCGGATTGACGCGGAAATTTGCCGCCAATCCGTTCGACGTGATTCACAAGCTCGCCGAGCGCACCGGCGCGGAAGCCTATCTGCTGCCGGTGCCGGTGTTCGCCAATTCGGTCGCCGACCGCGCCGTGCTGATGCAGCAATTCGGCATCGCCGACGTGTTCGCGCTGGCGCGCAAGGCCTCGCTGCTGTTCGTCGGCATCGGCCAGGTCAGCCGCGACGGCTTCCTGGTGTCGAGCGGCATGATCAAGCCCGACGAGGTCGTCGAGCTGAAGCGCGTCGGTGCCTGCGCCGACCTGCTCGGACATTTCTTCAGCGCCGACGGAACGGTGCTGGACACCGATCTGTCGGCCCGCGCTACCTCCATGAGCATGGCGGATCTCAGGAAGCACCGGATCGTCGCCATCGCCGGCGGGCCGGCCAAGGTGACCGCGCTGCGCGGCGTGCTGCGCAGCGGCGTGCTGCACGGCCTCATCATCGACGAAGCGACCGCAAAGGCGCTCGCCACCGACAAGCCGGAGACCACATCCGGCAAGACAAGAAGCAAGACCCGGAAGGACACATAAAACAAAGCGTCAACAAGGAGAGGAAATACATGTTCGATCGCGAGAAGAATCTGTTCGACTCCTACGCTGCCAAACGCATCAGCCGCCGCGATCTCCTGGACGGCGCCGCCAAGCTCGGCATCGCGGGCATCGCCGCCAACGCCGCCTTCGCCTCCTCGATGTCGAAGGCGATGGCCGCCGACTTCAACTGGAAGGCCCAGAGCGGCAAGAGCGTCAAGCTGCTGCTCAACAAGCACCCCTACGTCGATGCGATGATCGGCGACATCGAGGCGTTCAAGTCGCTCACCGGCATGAACGTCACCTACGACATCTTCCCGGAGGACGTCTATTTCGACAAGGTGACGGCGGCGCTGTCGTCGAAGTCGGACCAGTACGATGCCTTCATGACCGGCGCCTACATGACCTGGACCTATGGTCCGGCGGGCTGGATCGAAGACCTCAACACCTACATCAAGGATCCGGCCAAGACCAGTCCGGCCTTCGCCTGGGACGACGTGCTGCCGGGCCTGCGGGCCTCGACGGCGTGGGACGGCGTCGCCGGCTCCGAGCTCGGCTCGGGCAAGGCCAAGCAGTGGTGCATCCCCTGGGGCTATGAGCTCAACAACATCACCTACAACCGCAACGTCTTCGACAAGGTCGGCGTCAAGCCGCCGAAGAACCTCGACGAGATGCTGGAGGTCGCGGCCAAGATCACCAAGGACGCCGGCGGTCCCTACGGCGTCGGCGTGCGCGGCTCGCGCTCCTGGGCGACCATCCATCCCGGCTTCCTGTCGGCCTATTCGAACTTCGGTCAGAAGGATTTCGTGATTGAGGGCGGCAAGCTGAAGGCCGCGATGAACACCAAGGCCTCGAAGGATTTCCACGACAAATGGGTCAAGATGATCCAGACCTCGGGCCCGAAGAACTGGTCGACCTACACCTGGTATCAGGTCGGCACCGACCTCGGTGCCGGCGCCTCGGGCATGATCTTCGACGCCGACATTCTCGGCTATTTCATGAACGGCGGCGACAACAAGGAGAAGGGGCATCTCGGCTACGCGCCGTTCGCGGCCAATCCGGCCGCCAAGGCGCCGACCCCGAACGTCTGGATCTGGTCGCTCGCGATGTCGAGCTTCTCCAAGCAGAAGGAGGCGGCCTGGCTGTTCATGCAGTGGGCGGCATCCGTCGAGCACGATCTGTTCGGCGCGCGCAAGATGGACTTCGTCAATCCGGTTCGCGCATCGGTGTGGAAGGACAGCGAATTCCGCGACCGCATCGCGAAATCCTATCCCGGCTATCTCGAGCAGCACGACATGTCGTCGCCCGGCGCCAAGATCTACTTCACGGCGCAGCCGCTGTTCTTCGACCTGACGACCGAATGGGCCGCCTCGCTGCAGAAGATGGTGGCGAAGGAGGTCAGCGTCGACGAGGGGCTCGACAAGCTCGCCGACAGCATCAACCGCCAGCTCAAGCAGGCCGGTCTCGGCTGACGGATCAACTGTGCGGTGCCTGATCCCCCGCACCGCACCCATCCGCCGGCTCGGACCCTTGTCCCATCCGAGCCGGCGGCGTTTGCCAGCCGAACGCGATCTCTTATCATCATGAGCATGGTCCAACTTCTCCAGACGAACGCGCAGGCAGCGCCGGCCAAACCAAGGCCGCGCGTGCGCCTCTTGCCCTATTTGCTCAGCCTGCCGGCGCTACTCGTCTGCGTGGCGATCCTGGTTCCGTTCGTGACCGCGGCGGTCTACTCGCTGCAGCGCTACCGGCTGAACCTGCCTTATCTGCGCGGCTTCATCGGCGCCGGAAACTATATCGACTTCCTGTCCGACCCGGCGTTCTGGAATACGTTCCGCGTCTCGATCACCTATACTGCGCTCACGGTCGTGCTCGAGCTGCTGCTCGGTCTTGGCATCGCGCTGCTGCTGCGCCGGCCGACCCGCTTCCACAACGCCGTGTCGATCATGCTGCTGCTGCCGCTGATGACGGCGCCGGCGATCGCCGCGCTGATGTGGAAGCTGATGACCAATCCGAGCTTCGGCATCCTGTCCTATCTGGTCGGTCTGTTCGGCGTCACCGACTTCAAATGGGCCTCCGATCCGTCGAGTGCGCTGTTCACGGTCGTGCTGGTCGACGTCTGGGTCTACACGCCCTTCATCATGATCCTGCTGCTGGCGGGCCTGCGCTCGCTGCCGCGGCAGCCGTTCGAGGCCGCGGCGCTCGACGGCGTGCCGGCTAGCTTTGTCTTCTTCCGGATCACGCTGCCGATGCTCGCGCCCTACATCATCACGGCGTCGCTGTTCCGCCTGCTCGATTCGATCCAGCAGTTCGACATCATCTATGCGATGACGCAGGGCGGGCCGGGCGACCGGCTGATGGTGTTCCAGGTGCAGGCCTATCTGGAATTCTTCCAGTACACCAATGTCGGCCGATCGGCGGCGCTGCTGATGATCCTCTGGCTGATCACCAACATCCTGTCGAATATCTTCATCAAGAACTGGCTGCGGTTGCGCGCGCGTGCGCACGGCCACGCGTGACGGGGAGGGGCGCGATGGAACATTCCAGCCTTGCCGGTCGCATCTTCCGCGGCGTGGCGCTCACGCTGATCCTGATCTTCTTCATGTTTCCGATCGTCTGGATCTTCCTGATGTCGTTCCAGACCAACGAGCAGATCCTGCGGATCCCGCCGCGGATCCTGTTCGAGCCGACGCTTGCGAACTACGAGGCGCTGATCTCCGGCCAGCTGCGCACCGCGGCCGGCAATCTGCAGATCTCCTTCATGCGCAATCTCTTCAACAGCGTCGTGCTGTCGAGCGCAGCGGTGCTGCTGGCGCTGCTGCTCGGCGTGCCGGCGGCCTACGCCTTTGCGCGCTTCAAATTCCGTCTCGGCGAGAGCATCGCGTTCACGCTGCTGTCGTTCCGCTTTGCGCCGCCGCTGCTCGTGCTTCTGCCGCTGTCGCTGTACTACCAGGAGCTCGGTCTGAACGACACCTACTTCGGGATCGTCTGGGTCTATCAGTTGATCGCGCTGCCGCTGATCCTGTGGATCGTGCGCGGCTATTTCGAGGATATCAGCCCTGATATCGAGCATGCCTACCGGCTCGCCGGGCATTCCTGGCGCGAGGCCTTCACCCGAATCGCGGTGCCGCTGGCAGGGCCGGGAATCGCCGCGGCGGGGCTGCTGTCGTTCATCTTCTGCTGGAACAATTTCGTCTTCGCGCTGATCCTGGCCTCCGCCGACAAGCAGCCGGTGACGGTCGGCGCGCTCGCCTTCGTCACTGCGTCCGGTATCCAGTACGGCCAGATCGCGGCGGCGATCGTGCTGTCGGTGACGCCGACGCTGTTGCTTGCGCTTTATGCGCAGCGCTACCTGGTCGAGGGTCTCTCGCTCGGCGCGGTGAAAGGCTGATCCGATGGCGCGTCTCGAGATCAACTCGGTGAGCAAGGCATTCGGTGCGGCACGGCCCGCCGACGGATTGTCGCTGGCGGTCGAGCCCGGCGAGATCGTGGCGGTGTTCGGACCGTCCGGCAGCGGCAAGACCGTGCTGCTGCGCATGATCGCGGGCATGTTCGAGCCCGACGACGGCGACATCCTGATCGGCGGCCGCTCGGTCGTCGGTGCTCCGCCGGAGCGGCGCGGGATCGGCATGGCATTCCAGAACTTTGCCTTGTTCCCGCACATGACCGCCCGCGACAATATCGCAAGCGGCCTGCGCGCCAGGGCCGGCGGCGGCGATGTCGCCGGACGGGTTGCCGCGATCAGCAGGCTGCTCAAGATCGAGCACGTGCTCGGCCACGCGCCGCGCGAACTGTCGAACGGACAGAAGCAGCGCACCGCGCTGGCACGGGCACTGATCGGCAATCCGGATGTCCTGCTGCTGGATGATCCGCTGCGCAATGTCGACGCCAAGCTGCGCTACGAGATGCGGCTCGAGCTGCCGAACCTGCTGCGCCGCGGCACTGCGGCGGTGCTCTACGTGACCCAGGACTATCGCGAGGCGATGGCGATCGCCGACCGCATCGCGGTCTTGATCGACGGCCGGCTCGCGCAGGTCGCGACGCCGACCGATATCTATGCCCAACCCGCATCGGTCGCGGTCGCGCGCCTGTTCGGCGATCCGACCATCAACCTCGCCGAGGTATCGCCGGTGGCGGAGCACGGCACGTTGTCGGCCACGGTCGCCGGCGCCAGGATGCGGCTCGGGGCGGTCGATGGCGCGGCGCCTGCCGGTGCATGCTGGCTCGGCGTCCGGCCCGAAGATCTCGCGGTCTCCTCCGCGTCCACCGATGACGCCGTCCCGGCGCGCATTCTCGCGATCACGCCGATGCACGAGAAGGCGGTGCTGCTGCTCCGTCTGGCCGACGGAACGGAATGGCTGGCGGCGCTGCCGCCGGATGCGCCGCAAGGCGCGGCCGACGATGCCGTTTTCGTTCGCTTCGCGCCCGACGCGGCGATGCTGTTCGATCGCGCGACCGGGCTGCGGATCGGGGCGTCGCAGCGGCTCAAGGCGGCATAGGAGCGGATAGTCATGGACATGCTCGAGCTACGAGGCATCGACAAGGTCTATCGCAGCCGCGGCAAGGAGCCGGTGCATGCGGTGCGCGCGCTCGACATGGCGGTCGAGAAGGGCGAGATCGTCGCGCTGTTGGGATCGTCGGGCTGCGGCAAGACCTCGACATTGCGCATGATCGCAGGTTTCGAGGACGTCTCGGCCGGATCGATTGCGCTCGGCGGACGGCGGATCCACGAGCTGCCGCCGGCGCGGCGCAAGGTCGCGATGGCCTTCGAGGGCTACTCGCTCTATCCGCCGCTGACGGTTCGCGAGAACATCGCGTTTGCGCTGAAATCCGCGCAGCTGCCGCGCGCTGAGGTAACGCGCCGTGTCGACGAGATTGCCCGTCTGGTCGAGATCGAGGACATCCTCGACAGCTATCCGCGCGCGATCTCAGGCGGCCAGCAGCAGCGCGTGTCGCTGGCGCGGGCGCTGGTGCGGGACGCCGATCTCTATCTGCTCGATGAGCCGATGGGGCAGCTCGAACCGCAGCTGCGCGCGGTGTTGCGCGGCCGGATCAAGAGCCTGCTTGCCGAGCGCGGCATGACCGCGATCTTCGTCACCCACGACCAGACCGAAGCGAGTGCGCTGGCCGACCGCATCGCTGTCATGGAAGGCGGCGTGCTGCAGCAATTCGCCAGCGAAAAGGAGCTGAAGGGCCGGCCGGCCAATCTGTTCGTCGCGAGCTTCATCGGCGAGCCGCCGATGAACCTGCTCGACGCCGATGTGACGCGGTCGGATGGCGGCTTCCGCCTGTCGGTCGGAACCGACATGCGTTTCGATATTGCCGGCGCCGGGCTTGAGGTTGAGGCGGCGAAGACGCTCGCGGCCACGCCGCAGGTGCGGATCGGCATTCGTCCGCAGAAGATCGCGGTCGGGACCGGTGACGTCAGGGTCAAGGTCGTCTCCAACCAGTGGCTCGGCGATCAATCGCATGTCGCCGGCGATTGCGGCGGCCGCATGCTGATCGCGGTCACGCCGGGCCGCGTCGCCGCGCGGCCGGGAGAGATCATCTCGTTCGCGCTGGAGCCGCGTCACCTGCACATCTTTGGCAGCGACGGGACCTGCATTCGCCATGCGGAGGGAGCGTGACGATGACCGCTTCGGCCAGCCGCGACGTCATCATCGGCATCGATGCCGGCACCTCGCTGATCAAGGCGGTGGCGTTCACGCTGACCGGCGAGCAGCTTGCCGATGTCTCGCGGCCGAATGCGTATAGCAGCCTGGCCGGCGGCCATGTCGAGCAGGATATGGCGCGGACCTGGAGCGACACGGTCGCGGTTATTCGCGCGCTGGCGAAGTCAGTGCCTGACCTGTCGGCGCGGATCGCGGCCGTCGCGGTGACCGGGCAGGGCGACGGCACCTGGCTGATCGACGATGACGGTCGGCCGGTTGCGCCGGCGCTGCTGTGGCTGGATTCGCGCGCCGGCCGACTGGTCGAGGAGATTCGCGCCGGCGAGCGCAACGCGGCCCTCTACCGCCGCACCGGCTCCGGGCTCAATGCCTGCCAGCAGGGGCCGCAACTGGCGTGGCTGCAGGCCCATATGCCCGACACGATCGCCAGCGCGACCACGGCCTTCCACTGCAAGGACTGGCTTTATTTCCTGCTCACCGGTGAACGCGCAACCGATCCGTCGGAAGCCACCTTCTCCTGCGGCGATTTCCGCAGGCGAGCGTTCGATGCGGAGACCGCACGGTTGATCGGTATCGCCGACCTGACGCGCCTGTTCCCGCCGGTCGTCGACGGCGCGGTAATGACGCATCCGCTGACAGCGGCCGCCGCCATCGAGATCGGCCTGCCGGAAGGTGTGCCGGTCTGCCTCGGCTATGTCGACGTGATCTGCAATGCGCTCGGCGCCGGGCTCTACGATCCGTCACCCGATGTCGGCTGCACCATCATCGGCTCGACCGGCATGCATATGCGACTGGTTCCGAGCGCCGACGCGGTGACGCTAAATCGGGAGGCAACCGGCTACACCATGCCGTTCCCGGTGCCGGGTCATTATGCCCAGATGCAGTCCAACATGGCGGCGACGCTGAATATCGACTGGATGCTCGATCTCGCCTGCGACCTGCTGGCGGCGGAAGGCGTGACGCGCACGCGCGCCGAGCTGATCCGCCGGCTCGACGATCAGGTGCTGCGGGCGAGGCCCGGCGAGGTGCTGTTCCATCCGTTCATTTCCGATGCCGGCGAGCGCGGTCCGTTCGTCGCGCATGAGGCCAGCGCGCAATTCTTCGGCCTGCGCTCGCGCCACCGCTATGGCGACCTGATGCGCGGCGTGATGGAGGGCCTGGCCTTCGCCGCACGGGATTGTTACGCGGCGATGGGGTCGCTGCCGCGCGATGTCAGAATCACAGGCGGCGCGGCGAAGAGCCGTGCGCTCGGCGCCATCCTCGGCGCCGCACTGGATTGCGACGTCCGGATCTGCAGCCGCGCCGAGGCCGGGGCGGCGGGCGCTGCGATGATCGCGGCGGTCGCGATCGATGCCTATCCCGACATGCGCGCCTGCGCCGAGCGGTGGGTCGCGCCGCATCTCAGCGCGCCGCAATCGCCGGACGCCGCGCTGGCGAAGCGCTATGCCAGCATCTTCCCGACCTATCTCGAGGCAAGGCTGGCGTCGCGGCCGGTCTGGAAGCAACTCGCCGCGCTGCGCGCCGGAGGCGATCATGTCTAAGTCCATCGCCATCGTCGGCGACCGCTTCATGCTGCCCTCGGTGTTCGCCGAGCACATCCGATCAGCCTGCGGCGATGGCGTCGATATCCGCACCCTGGAGCAGCCCTGGCCGGACGAGCCGATGGAGCACGGTTACGCCGGCTCGAAGCTCGATGGCCTGAAGGAGTTCATGGGGCAGCCCGACGAGATCATCGGCTTCATCGGCGATGCCGAACTGCTCGTCACGCATCTGGCGCCGATCTCGCGGTCGATGCTGGAGCGGCTGCCCAAGCTGAGGTTCATCGCGGTGTCGCGGGGCGGCCCGGTCAACATCGACATGCAGGCGGCGCGCGACCACGATGTGCTGGTGGTCAATACGCCCGGCCGCAATGCGGGTGCGGTCGCAGAGTTCACCATCGGCGCCATTCTGGCGGAGACGCGCCTTATCCGCAGCGGTCACGAGGCGCTGCGAGGTGGGGAATGGCGGGGCGATCTCTATCGCGCCGACCGTACCGGGCGCGAGCTGGGTGAGATGACGATCGGCATCGTCGGCTATGGCGCGATCGGCAGCCGCGTGGTCAAGCTGCTGAAGGCCTTCGGCTGCAAGATTTTGGTCGCCGACCCCTATGTCCAGCTCAGCGCCCAGGACCGCAATGACGGCGTCGAGCATGTCGCGCTCGGCGAATTGCTCGGCCGCGCCGACGTCGTCACGCTGCACGCCCGGGTGACGCCGGAGACCACCCGTTTCATCGGGCGCGAGGCGCTGACGCGGATCAAGCCGGGCGCGTTCCTGATCAACACCGCGCGCGGTCCGCTGGTCGACTACGATGCGCTGCATGATGCGCTGGCATCGGGGCATCTCGGCGGCGCCATGCTCGACACCTTCGCGGTCGAGCCGGTTCCGGCGGACTGGCCGCTCTTGCGACTTCCCAACGTCACGCTGACGCCGCACATCGCCGGCGCCTCCGTTCGTACCGTCACCGTCGCCGCCGTGCAGGCGGCCGAAGAGGTTCGCCGCTTCCTGGCCGGCGAGCCGCCACGCAATCCGTGCTGAAGAGGCAATCCGTGCTGAAGAGAAAGGCAGTTCGTATGACCCGTGAGGAACGACAATTGCGCGAGGCGATCATCGCCAAGTGCCGGTGGATGAACGCGTCGGGTCTCAACCAGGGGACGTCGGGCAACATCTCCGCCCGCTACAAGGACCGGATGCTGATCACGCCGTCGGCGACGCCCTACGATTCGATGAAGCCGGAGATGATCGCATCGATGCCGCTCGAGGGTGACTATGGCGCGTGGGAGGGGCCGCTGCAGCCGTCCACCGAATGGCGCTTCCATCTCGACATCACGCGCGCCCGGCCCGATGTCGGCGCCATCGTCCATACTCATTCGACCTACGCGACCGTGCTCGCGATCGCGCGCAAGCCGATCCCGGCCTGCCACTACATGATGGCGGCGTTCGGCGGCACCGAGATCCGCTGCGCCGGCTATGCGCGCTACGGCACCAAGGAATTGTCCGACCATGCGATCACGGCGCTCGAAGGACGCAACGGCTGCCTGCTCGCCAATCACGGCATGATCGCGCTCGGCGCCAATCTCGACAAGGCGATGTGGCTCGCGGTCGAGCTCGAGACCATCGCGCGGCAGTACTACCTCTCGCTGGCGCTCGATTCGCGCGTCATCCTGACCGACGAGGAGATTGCCGACACCGCGAAGGGATTCTCCACTTACGGTCTGCAGGCGCCGAAGCCGAACAAGGCCCGCGCAACGGCAAAGGCAGCGCCGCGCCGCGCCGAGAAACGGCGCAGCAGCAAGCGATGACGGGCACTGCGCCGGTCGCAGGTAAAGATCACGGGCTGGTCGATATCGCGGTCATCGGCGGCGGCATCAACGGCGCCGGCATCGCCCGCGACGCCGCCGGCCGCGGGCTGAAGGTGCTGCTCTGCGAGAAGGATGATTTCGCCGAGGGCACCTCGTCGCGCTCGGGCAAGCTGATCCATGGCGGGCTGCGCTATCTCGAATATTACGAATTTCGCCTGGTGCGCGAGGCGCTGATCGAGCGCGAGGTGCTGCTCGCGTCGGCGCCGCACATCATCTGGCCGATGCGCTTCGTGCTGCCGCATTCGCCGGAGCAGCGGCCGGCGTGGCTGGTCCGCACCGGGCTGTTGCTCTACGACCATCTCGGTGGCCGCAAGCAGCTGCCGGCGAGCCGCAGCCTGGATCTGTCGCGCGCTCCGGAGGGCGCGCCGCTGCGTCAGGAGTTCCGGCGAGGCTTCGAATATTCGGACTGCTGGGTCGATGACAGCAGGCTGGTGATCCTCAATCTGATCGATGCCGCGCAGAACGGCGCCTGCATCCTGCCGCGCACGCGGGCGGTGCGTGCGCGCCGTGACGGCGAGAACTGGCTGCTCGAGATGCACGGCGATGACGGCACAACGCAGGTCGTGCGGTCGCGCGCGCTGGTCAACGCCGCCGGGCCGTGGGTTCAGGATGTCATCCAGGGCGTGGCGGGCCTGAACTCCGCCCAGAGCGTACGGCTGGTCAAGGGCAGCCACATCGTGGTGCCGAAATTCTGGAACGGGCCGCAGGCCTATCTGCTGCAGAACAGCGATCGCCGGGTGATCTTCGTCAACCCCTATGAGGACGGTCTCGCGTTGATCGGCACCACGGACATTCCCTATCACGGCCGCGCCGAGGACGTCGCGATCGGCGAGGACGAGACCGATTACCTGTTGCAGGTCTTGCGCCGCTATTTCCAGACGCCGCCGCAGGCGAGCGCGATCGTGCACGCGTTCTCCGGGGTCCGGCCGCTCTATGACGACAACGCCGACAATCCGTCGGCCGTGACGCGCGACTATGTGTTCGAGGTTCACGGCGCCGAGGGCGTGCCGCCGCTGCTCTCGATCTTCGGCGGCAAGATCACGACCTACCGCCGGCTGGCGGAGCAGGCGCTGCAGCGCCTCGCGCCGTGGTTTCCGAAGCTGTCGTCGGCCTGGACCGCGCATCGGCCGCTGCCGGGTGGCGACATCAGCGGCAGCTTCGACGAATTCGCAAATGGGCTGGCACGCGACTATCCCGATTTGCCGCGAACGCTCATCCATCACTATGCCCGTCTCTATGGGACGCGCGCGCGCCAACTGCTGGGTCCGGTCCGCAGCGCCGTCGACCTCGGCTGTCATTTCGGCGGTGAGTTCTATGAATGCGAAGCGGTCTATCTTCGCGAGAAGGAGTGGGCCAGGAAGCCTGCCGACTTCCTGGACCGGCGCACCAAGCACGGCCTGCATTTGACGCCGGCGCAGCGCCTCGCGTTCGAGAGCTTTCTCTAGGACGGCATCCGCATCCAGATGCGTCACGCAATCGTTTTCAAATACAGGCTCGGATCGAAATACTTGCTTGCCGGCGTAAAGTCCTTGATGCCGGCATTGGCCATGAAGAAGTCGGTCGATTGCTGCAGCCAGTTGGTGACCGTGCCGTCGGAATACATCCGCTTCCAGTCCCGCGACGAGAACATCTTCTGCGCCTTGAACGATTCGTCGATGTCGGCCATCGGCGTCTGGCTGTAGTGGCCCTTGTGCAGCTTTTCCATCGCTTCGGTGCTGTTCGCGATGATGTAGTCATTGGCATCGGCCCAGCCACGGATCAGCTTCGCCAGCGTTTCCCTGTTGGGCTCGTAATAGTCGTTGGCCGCGGCCCAGCCGCCGATGATCGCGGCCTTTGGATAATAGGCTGAGGCGTCGGCGAGCTTGACCGCGCCCGGCACCTTGTCGCGAACCGTCACGTTGAAGGGCACCCAGAGCGCAACGGCAGGCACCGCGCCTGAAATGAAGGCCGTTACGGCGGCAGGCATGGTCTGGTTGACGAGTTCGACCTCTTTGGGATCGACCTTGTTCGCGCGTAGCGCGGTGTCCAGGAACACATGCGCGGTGGTGCCGGTCGCAGTTGCGATCCGCTTGCCCTTCAGATCCTCGAATGACTTGATGCCCTGATCGCCGCGCACCCAGAGCTGCGCGGTCGCGACCTCGATGTCGTTGATCAGGAAGACCTTGCCCTGGCCGCGGGCGGGGAAGTTCGAGAGCACGGCGCCCGTCGCCAGCACGTCGAGGCTGCCGCCGATCAGCGCCTGGAAGATTTCGAGGCCGGTATTGAACTGCCGCAGCTCGAGATCCAGTCCCTGCTTTTCGAAGGAGCCGCGGTCCATGCCGGTCCAGATCTGGCCGTCGACGGCAACGGTGTGCAGATAGCCGACACGAACTTTTGTTTTTGCCTGCGCAATCGCAGGCGCTGCGGCGGTGAAGGACCCCAGGGCAAGCCCGGCCGTCGTGGTCAGAAATTGTCGCCGATCCATAGGTCGTCCTCCGCTGTGTTGTTATTCCGAGAATGAGACCGGACGCATCTGCGCCTGCTGGGCGCGATACTCGTCCATCACCAGATGCTTGATATGGCTTCGCAACTCGCCGAATTCGGGCCGCTCCTGGATCGATTCGTCGCGCGGATAGGCGAACGGCACGTCGATGATCTGCCTGATCCGCGCCGGCCGCGCGGTCACCACCACGATGCGGGACGCGAGATAGATCGCCTCCTCCACGGAATGGGTGATCAGCATGACCGTCTTGCCTTCGGTCTGGAGCACCTTGAGCAGCAGGTTCTGCATGTTGGAACGGGTCTGGGCGTCGAGCGCACCGAACGGCTCGTCCATCAGCAGGAACTGCGGCTTGACGGCGTAAGCCCGCGCGATCGCGAGCCGCTGCCGCATGCCGCCGGACAAATGCTTCGGATAGGAGTTGGCGAAGTCGGACAGCCCCATCAGGCCGAGATAGTGATCGCAGATCGAATCGCGCTCGCCGGCGGCGACGTGATTGGCCCGGAGCGTCAGGCCGAAAGCGATGTTCTGTTTCACCGTCAGCCACGGGAAGACGCCATATTCCTGGAAGATGACGCCGCGCTCGGGACCGGGACCGGTGACGGGCTGTCCGTCGAACAGCACGCTTCCGGTCGTCGGCTTCTGGAAGCCGGCGAGCATGCTCATCATCGTGGTCTTGCCGCAGCCTGAAGGCCCGATCACCGCGATGAAATCGCCATCGTTGATATCGTAGCTGACATCCTCGACGACGTTGAGGCGTCCCTTCGGGGTCTCGAAGGCAAGCGAAACCTTGTCGAACCGTGCGCGCGTGGTCATGCGATGGCCCGATCCTGCCAGACCAGCAACCGGGCCGTGATCTTGCGAAGGATCATGTCCATGATCAGCGCGATCAGGCCGATGCAGATGATGCCGACATAGATGACGTCGAGCAGGAAGTAGGTCGACGCATTCTGGATCATGGCGCCAAGCCCGCGCTGGGCCGCGATCAGTTCGGATGCCACCAGCGTCGCCCAGGCTACCCCAAGCGCGACCCGCAGCGCGGTGAGGATGTGCGGAACGGTGAGAGGAATGATGACCTTGCGAAAGATTTCCGCCTGATTGGCGCCGAGGGTCTGCGCCACGCGGATATAGAGCGGCGTGATCTGCGAGACACCCTCATACATGACGATCACGCCGGAGAAGAACGAGGCGTAGAACAGGATGACGAGCTTTGCGAGCTCGTCCACGCCGAAATAGACGATGACAAGCGGGATCAGCGCGATCGGCGGCAGCGCGCGGAAGAAGTTGATCATGGGGTCGGCGAAGGTGCGGGCCGGGCGATACCATCCGAGCAGAAAGCCGACCGGCACCGCGACGAGAATTCCAAGCGAGACGCCGAAAAAGACGCGCCTGGTCGAGGCGAAGATGTCGATCAAAAGGCCTTCCTTGGTGAGAAGCTCGACGAACTTCGCGGCGACCTGATGCGGGGCGGGGATCAGCGATGCGTTGACGAAGCCGCTCCAGCGCACGGCATACCAGAGCAGGATCGCACCGACCCAAGGTATCAATCCGAGACCAAGGCGTCTCACGCCAGCTCCGTCCATTCGACGCATCCACCCAGATTGCAGTTGATGTTTGGCCAAGTCATATTATAAATAGGATGACCATACAAGCGCCGCCTTGGTCGCAGGCGCCGCAGGCTTTTCCGCGCATGACATCGCCGCCTTTCACTATCCGGAGCGTCCAGGCCTTTGGCTTCCGCTATCCGCTGACGACACCGGTCATCACCTCGTTCGGGCGCATGGGGGACCGGCCTGCCGTGTTCGTTCGGGTCGAGGACACGGACGGTTACGCGGGCTGGGGCGAGGTCTGGTGCAACTTTCCCTCGCCGGGTGCCGAGCATCGTGTTCGGCTGGTCAACGAGGTTCTGGCACCGGCGCTTGTCGGATTCAGGGCAAGCGAACCTGATGCCGCATTCGAGCGATTGACGCGGGGAACTTCGGTGCTCGCGTTGCAATCCGGCGAAGCAGGCCCGTTCGCGCAATCGATCGCCGGCATCGATCTCGCCGTCTGGGATCTCCATGCGCGCCGCCGGAACGTTGCGTTGTGGAAACTGCTCGGCGGATCGCGGAAGCGGATCAAGGTCTATGCCAGCGGCATCAATCCAGTCGGATCGGAGCGGGCGGCGGAAGCAGCCCTCGGCCGCGGCTATCGCGCCTTGAAGCTGAAGATCGGTTTCGATCCGGCAGACGACCGGGCCAATCTCGCCGCGCTGCGCCGCCTCGTCGGCGATGGCATGCTTGCAGCCGACGTCAACCAGGGTTGGACCATCGCGCAGGCGCTCGAGCGTGCGCCGCAGCTCGAGCCGTTCGGCCTTGCCTGGCTCGAGGAGCCCATCCGCGCGGACCGTCCGCGGCGGGAATGGAAGCAGCTGCACGAGACGATCCGTTTTCCGCTCGCGGCCGGTGAGAACATCGCGAGCCACGCCGGCTTTGCCGAGGTGCTGAGCGAGCCGGTTCTCGGTATCGTCCAGCCCGACATCGCCAAGTGGGGCGGGCTCTCGGCTTGCGCCGGCATCGCCCGTGACATCCTGGCGTCAGGCAAGATGTTCTGTCCGCACTATCTCGGCGCCGGCATCGGCCTCTTGGCGTCGGCGCATCTGCTGGCGGGCGTCGGCGGCGAGGGACTGCTGGAGGTCGACAGCAATGAGAACCCGCTGCGGGATCAATTTTGCGGCCCCGTGCTGGACGTCAGCGATGGCATGATCGAGCTCGGCGACGGGGCGGGTCTCGGCATCACGCCCGATCTTGCCTCGATCGAACGATACCGGACCGCCTGATGTCGGGACTTGGCTACGACTACATCATTGTCGGTGCGGGGTCGGCCGGCTGTGTGGTCGCAAACAGACTGTCGGCTGATCCTGCCTGCCGCGTGCTGCTGCTCGAAGCCGGCGGATCGGACCGGAATTTCTGGCTCAAGCTGCCGGTCGGCTATTACCGGACCATCTACAACGAGCGCTTCTCGCGCCTGTTCAGGACCGAGCCGTCGGAAGGAAGCGGCGGCCGCGCCATCGTCTGGCCGCGCGGCCGCGTGCTCGGCGGATCGTCGTCGATCAACGGCCTGATCTTCATCCGCGGCCAGCACGAGGATTTTGACGACTGGGAACGTCTCGGCGCCGCCGGCTGGAGCTATCGCGACGTCCTGCCCTACTTCCGGCGCTACGAGCGCTATCGCGGCGGCGAGAGCCAGTTTCACGGCGGCCTCGGAGAGTTCGAGGTCTCCGACCTGCGGAACGACAATCCGGCGACGAGGGCCTGGGTGGAGGCGGGCGTGCAGTTTGGCCTGCCGCGCAATCCCGACTTCAACGGCGCGACGACGCTTGGCGTCGGGTCCTATCAGCTCGGCATCGGGCGGCATTGGCGGACCAGCTCGGCATCCGCCTTTCTTCGACCGATTGCCGACCGGCCCAACCTGACTGTCATCACGCATGCACAGGTGAGCAAAGTCACTTTCAACGGCCGCGTCGCGACCGGCGTCGAGTGGATCAGCAAGGGGCAGGTTCATCGCGCGACAGCCGATCGCGAGGTCATCCTGTCCGGCGGCGCGCTGCAATCGCCGCAAATCCTCCAGCTTTCCGGGATCGGTCCGGCCGACCTGCTTCGCAAGCACGGTATTCCCGTCGTCACCGACTCGCCCGAAGTCGGCTCCAATCTGCAGGACCATTACCAGGGACGGCTGATCGTGCGCCTGAAGGAGCGGATCTCGCTCAATGACCAGGTCCGCCATCCTGTCGAGCTCGCGAAGATGGGGTTGCAATGGATGCTGGCCGGGCGGGGGCCGTTGACGGTGGGGGCGGGACAGGTGGGCGGAGCGGCCTGTAGCGAATATGCGGTCGGTGGGCGTCCGGACGTGCAGTTCAACGTGATGCCGCTGTCCGTCGACAAGCCCGGCGAACCCCTCCACAGCTATTCCGGCTTCACGGCCTCGGTCTGGCAATGCCACGGCCGGTCGCGCGGACAGCTCGCGATCCGCTCGGCCGATCCGTTCGAGCAGCCGCTGATCGCGCCCAACTATTTCGCCGAGGAGATCGACCGCAAGACCATTGTTGCCGGCCTCAAGATCTTGCGCGAGATCTATCAGCAAAACGCGTTCCGCCCGCTCTGGGATGTCGAGATGGTGCCGGGCGAGGCCGCAAGCAATGATGCCGGGCTGTGGGATTTCGCGCGCAACACCGGCGGCACGGTGTTTCACTGCGTCGGGACCTGCCGCATGGGTAGCGACGCGCGGGCGGTACTCGATCCGCAGCTGCGGGTGCGCGGCGTCGAGCGGCTGCGCGTGATCGACGCCTCGGTGATGCCGCAGATCACCTCGGCCAACACCAATGCGACGAGCCTGATGATCGGCGAACGCGGTGCAGCCCTTGTGATGCCGTGATTGGGCCGCTTGATTTCCGGAGGGCGAGATGGAATTGAGTTCCGACAGTCACGTCCCCAAATATGCGCAGATTGCCGATATTTTTCGCCAGCGGATCGCGCGCGGTGTCTGGAGTCAAGGTTTTCGCCTGCCGGCCAATGAGGAGCTGGCGGCCGAGTTCGGCGTCTCGCGCGTCACCATCAGGCAGGCCGTCGAACTGCTCGCCCGCGACGGTGTCATCGAGGCGCAGCAGGGCCGCGGCACCTTCGTCACCGGGACCGTACGGCAGGACCGCTGGCTCAAGGTCGAGACCACCCTGGCCGATCTCGCGGACATGTACCGCGACACCTCTCCGGAGATCATCAACATCTCGGAAAGCCGGAGCGATGCGCCGCTGCTTCCCGAAGACGGCAAGCCGGCCGAGAAATATGTCTTCATGCGCCGTCTGCACTCGCGCCAGAAGCAGCCTTACTGCGTCATTTCCATCTATCTCGATGAGAAGATCTTTCGCAGGTCTCCAAAGCGCTTTCGCAACGAGACGGTGATACCGATCCTCAACGATCTCAGGGATCCGGCGATTGCCAGCGCACGCCAGACATTGACCATCGGAACCGCAGACATCGAGGCCGCGCGGCTGCTGCGCGTGCCTTTGAACTCGCCGGTTGCCGAAGTCCGCCGTGTCTTCACGGCGAGCGATCGCACCGTGATCTATCTCGGTGAAGTCACCTATCGCGGCGATTTTGTGCGGATCGATATGGATCTAAGGCCATAGCGCGCAAGTATCACCGCGAAAACAGCTCCTGGTTCCGGCGTTCGAGCTCTTCCCCATAGGTGCGCAGCACATGGGATTCGCTTAAGGTGCCGATCGTGACGCGATGGTCGGCACGGTCAATGACCGCGAGAACGTCGGCTTCGCTCCGTTCAAAGGCCTTCAGGATCTCGCGAACCGACGTGGTCGGAAGCAGGTACTCATCCTGCTGCTGGGCCAGCGACCCGAGCGGATCGTCGTCCCGATTGGTGACGGAATGCAGCGTCGCCGACGCAACGATGCCGGCATAGCTGCCGTTCGGATCGTGCAGCACGACCTGCCGGACCTGCGCCGGCGAAAACAGCTTCTGCGCCTCGCCGATCGGCATTGTGGTCAGCGCATTCTCGAAGTCGGCACGCATCAGGGAGGCTGCGCTCATTTGACGGACCCAGCCGATGTCCTGCGGACCGCGGATCACCTCGCCGCGCAGGTGGAAGCGCCATGTCGCAAAGCTGTAGCCGAACAACTCGCGGACGATCAGCGCGCAGACCGATGATGCGACCACCGCCCCGACGGTCACGGAGAAATCGCCGGTGATCTCGAGTGCGAGACAAACCATGCTGAACGGTGCGCCCAGCACGCCGGTTCCGAGCGCGGCAAGAGCCGCGATGGCGGCGGTGCCGGGCTGAAGCGCGAGTGTGGGGAAGGGGCCGGTCAGCACGACGCTGTAGAGCTGGCCGATCAGCGCGCCAAGTAGCAGCGAGGCAAAGAACAGGCCGCCGCGAAAGCCGGAGCCGAGCGAGACGGCCGATGCCAGGATCTTGAGCACGATGGTCGTCGTGAGCAGGAGCCAGGTCGGATTGCTGACCAGCAGGATCTGCATTGCGCCATGGCCGGCGCCGAGCACGGTCGGCGTCAGCAGGGCGAGGCCGCCGAGGAGCAGGCCGCCAAGGATCGGACGCATGAAGCCGCTGAAAAGGCTGACGCGCTGAAAGCAACGTTCTGAGAATGCGACCGCGAGCATGACGAGGATGCTGACGAATGCGCAAATGATGCCGATCAGAACGGTCTGTCCGATCATCTCGACGGACACGGGCGATGGGAAGCCAGGCACCATCAGAAACGACTGATGCGTCAACTCCCGTGCCACCAGCCAGGCCGTGACGGCGCTGGCGATGACGGGCACGAGAGCGGCCGAGGTGTAGGCTCCCAGCACGACCTCGAAGGCATAGAAGGCGCCGGCCAGCGGAGCCGAAAACGCTGCGCTGATCGCCCCCGCCGCGCCGCAGGCCACCAACAGCCGCATGTCGTTGCGGCGGGCGGCGAGGCGCTGGCCGACATGGGAGCCAAACATCGAGCAGATCTGCGTGTATCCCGCTTCCAGTCCGACCGACCCACCGAACCCGTTGGACAACAGCGTCTGGATCGAGATCAGCAGGCTGCCGCGGAAGGACACCCGGCCGCCATAGAGCGCGTTGGCTTCGATGGCGTCAGCGAGCTGCTGTCCCTTCACGCGTCGCGCGAAGTACAGCCCGATCAGCGCCAGGACCAGGCCGCCAACTGCCGGGATCAGCAGGGTGCGCTGCCAGGAAATCACGCCGGTGGCGCTGAGATGTGCGTCGAGGGGAATGTCGAACAGCAGCGCGTGCGAGGCCTGGCTGAGGCCCGAGATCGCCGCAACGAGGACGCCGCTCAGCAACCCGACGACAATGCCGACCAGCACGAGGCCAGTCTCGCGATTGCGCACGAAATTGCGCAAGAACTGCGGCAACAGACGGGTGCCGGGAGCAGCGGCCGGCTTCGCGGCATTTGTCGCCAGCGTCATCCTATGCCGGATCCTGTAGCTGCTCGGTGCGCACGACAGGGAAGCCGATCTTGCTCGACGGGCCGACCGACGCGTTCGGGCATCGCGCTGCGAAGCGGCGGCTGCCGCAGGACTCGTCGCTGAGGAAGGATCCATCGCGCGTCGAGCGGTTCGGTGCAGGCTCGCGATTCAAGGGGACTCCCGACGGTGCGAGGCGGTCCTCGTACCATTCCCAAACATTTCCGGCGACATTATGCAGGCCGTATCCGTTGCTTTCCTGGCTCATCCGGCAAGAAACCCGCCATCCACCGCGACGACGGTGCCGGTAGCATATTGTGATGCCGGCATGCAGAGGAACGCGACGGCTCCCGCAATGTCCTCCGGCTGACCCCAGCGCTTGAACGCGGTGCGATCGGCGATGCGCTGATAGTGCGCGCGATCGGTGCGGCCGGCTGCATTGATCGCCGTTTCGATATAGCCGGGGGCAACCGCATTGACCCGGATGCCTTGCTCGGCCCATGCCAGGGCGAGCGCCTTGGTCAGCATCACGACACCGCCCTTGCTGGCGCAATAGGCCGGGATTCGCGGCAGCGCCAATGTCGCGTTCATCGAGGCAAGATTGACGATCGAGCCCTTGCTCTCGGCGAGAAGCGGACGGAACGCCATGCAGGTTCGAAAGGTGCCCGTGAGATTGACGTCGAGAACCTTCATGAAGGTTTCGATCTCGTATTCCTTGTCGCGGGCAAGGATTCCCGCGCAGTTGACCAGCGCATCGACGCGCTTTTGCTGTCGGGCGAAAGAGGCGACAGCGTCGTCGTTCGTGACGTCGAGCGTTGCGAGTGTGAGGCTGGCGCGCGATTTCAGCAAAGTGCGCGCCAGATCGGTCTCGTTGGCCGCCGTTGCGGTCACCGTCGCGCCGAGGTCGCAAAACTGATTGCTGATTGCGGCGCCGATGTCTCCGGCGCCGCCGATCACCACGGCATGGAAGTCGGGCGCAAGAGAGAAATTTGAGCGCATCGGATAGGTCTCGCTTCAGGATTTGAGAGGGGGAGCCGTCGATTCACGGACCACCAGGGAGAAGTCGATCTCGCGATGCATGATGGTCTGCTCGCCGGCGAGGCTGCGCACCAGATATTCCCCGGCGCGCTGCCAGGTTTCTCCGGTCGGTACGTGGATCGTGGTCAGGCTCGGCCGCAAATGGCGGCTCCAGTCGAGATCGTCGAAGCCGACCACCGACAGGTCGCGCGGCACCGAAAATCCGTCGCGCTCCGCCTCGAGCAACACGCCGTAGGCGATCACATCGTTGCCGCAGACGACGGCGGTCGGACGATCCTTCAGGTTGAGGAGATAGCGGGCCGCTTCGCGCGCGTCGTCCAGCGTGTAGGGTACCTCGACATGCCATTGTGGAGGAAGCTCCAGGCCGTTCTCGGTGAGGGCGCGACGAAAGCCGGCGACGCGAGCGCTGGCGCGGTCGTTGTTGCGCTGGAGCGCCGAGACGATCCCGATGCGGCGGTGGCCAAGTTCGATGACGTGCGCGGCGGCGCGATGGGCGGCCGCTTCGTTGTTAGTTCCGACGCAAGGGTGGGGTCGATCAGGCTGGTAGATGCCGACATTGATGAAGGGAACCGCATTGTCCGCAAGCAACTTGCGCAGTCCGTCGTGATGGCAATCGCCGCGCAGCACAAGTCCATCGACGCCGCGGCTGATCAAATTGCGCGCTTGCTGCAATTCGACGTCGAGATCGTAACCGCTCGTGGTGAGAAACAGCATGTATCCGACCGAGGAGAGGTACTGCTGGAGCGAGGCGATGCCGCGCGCGAACATCGTATTGTCGATTGTCGGAACGATCGCGCCGAGCGTGCGCGAGCGCCGTGACGACAGGATGCGCGCCGGCGCATGCGGGATGTAGCCGAGCGCGTCGATGGCCTGTTCGATGCGCGCCCGCAAGGAAGGGCTTACCGCATCGGGATTGTTGAGTGCGCGCGACACCGAGGCCGTGGAGACGCCGGCGCGGGCTGCGACGGCGCGGATGCCCTGTTTCAGGGATTTGGCGTTGGTCAATCGCATCAAAGTAACGTTACATTCGATGAGGCAAACCGCATGGTAGCGGTAATCTTGTAAATTTGCCGCAGAATATGCAGTTTGTCCATTGCTTGACACGACCGATGTCAGGTCTAAATTGTAACCGTTTTCAAGCCGCGTTCAAATGGCCCGCCAGCTTAAGGCGGCCAGCCGGGAGGAGAGTTCGATGAAGGCCAGGATGCTCGCGACGCACGTCGCGTTGCCCGCTCTCGCGATTGTCGCCGTCAGCGCGCAGGCTCATGCGGCCGATTTCGACTGGATGAAGTTCAAGGGCAGGACCGTCACCTTTCTCGCCAACAACAATCCGGTCGCGCAGGCGCTGCTGACCTACAAGGCCGATTTCGAGAAGCTGACCGGCATGACCCTGAAGGTCGACGGCTATCAGGAACAGCAGATGCGCCAGCGTCTGGTCACCGTCATGAATGCGAACAGCGACGAGGTTGACGTGTTCATGACGCTGCCTTCGCGCGAGGGCGAGCAGTTCGCCGCGGCCGGCTGGTACGGCGATCTCACTGCGATGGCCAAGAACGAGGTGGCCAAGGAATACGACCCGGCCGGCTTGAGCCAGGCCCTGCTCAAGGCCGCGACCTTCGGCGGCAAGCTGACCAGCATGCCGATGAACATCGAAGGTCCGATCTTCTATTACCGCACCGACATCTTCAAGAAGTGCGGCATTGAGGCGCCAAAGACCATCAAGGATGTCGAGGCGGCCGCCGAGAAGATCAAGACCTGCGACAGCGCCGTCACGCCCTTCGTCTCGCGTGGCCTCAAGCCCGCGGTCACCTACACCTTCAGCAACATGCTGCACAACATCGGAGGCAGCTACATCGCAGGCGGCAAGTCGAACCTCTGCTCGGCCAAGGGCAAGGAAGCACTCGACACCTACAGCCGGCTGCTGCGCGACTTCGGTCCGCCGGGTGTGGTCAACTACAGCTTCCAGCAGATTTCGGCGCTCTACCGCAGCGGCCGCGCCGCGATGGCGTTCGAATCCTCGAATGAGTTGCGCACTGTGATGGAGGGCGGCGCGCGGCTCAAAGACACCGGCCTGTTGCCGTTCCCGGCAGGCGAGGCCGGCCAGGTGCCGACCACGATCGGCTGGGGCATGGCGGTGTCCTCGCACAGCAAGCAGCCGGACGCGGCCTGGTACTTCGTGCAGTGGGCGACCAGCCCCGGGGTGCAGAAGAAAATGGCGCTCCAGGGCATTGCCCCGCCGCGGCCGTCGGTTGCCAAGGATCCCGAGTATCGCAAGTGGATCGACGAGGAGCCGGTGCGCAAGGAATGGCAGGGCGCACTCGACGTGCTCGCGACCAAGGGTTCATCGGAAGTCGGCTATCCCATCATTGCCAATCCGGAATCGCGCGAATTCATCGGTCAGGCGGTACAAGATCTGATCCTGAAGCAGAAGAGCGTCGATCAGGCCTGTGCCGACGCAGACAAGGCGCTCGATGCGCTGATCGCGCAGAAGTAAAGGTCCGAGGCCGGCTTCGCGCCGGTCGGCATCTCATTCGATCAAGGACATGGACGCATGTCGGATACGGCTGCGACACTCACGCAGGATCGGCAGAGGCTGGAGATGTCGGCGCTCTCGGCGCCGGCGGTGATCTTCACGGTCGCGATGATCGCGTTTCCGGTCGTCTATACGATCTGGCTCGGCTTCCAGAATTTCTCCTCGACCGGCAAGCAGTCCTTCGCGGGTCTCGCCAATTACTCAAAGCTGATCTCCGATTACGAGTTTTGGCACGGGCTGTGGGTCACCATAGCGCTCTATGTGCTGTCGTTGGTGCTCCAGCTCGTCTTCGGCGTGTGGCTGGCTCTGGTGTTGTTTCACGCCAAGCGCCTGCCGGGAATCGTGCGTTCGCTGTTCATCTCACCGTTCATGATGCCGCCGGTGGTGGCGGGCATGATGTGGCTGGTGATCCTCGATCCCTCGCTGGGGGCGACCAATTACATCCTCCAGTCGTTCGGCCTGCCGCCGTCGGACTGGCTGGCGTCGCCGACCTGGGTCATTCCGACCGTCGCTCTGATCGACAGCTGGCAGTGGACGCCATACGTCGCCTTGATCGTGCTGGGCGGCCTGCAATCCCTGCCGCCGAGCGTCTACGAGGCCGCGCAGATCGACGGGGCTTCGCCGTTCAAGACCTTCCAGCGCATCACTCTGCCGCTGCTCCTGCCGACCATCGTCACCGCGGCCATCCTGCGCAGCGTCGATCTCCTGCGTTTCTTCGACATCATCTACATCACGACCCAGGGCGGCCCCGCCAACGCCTCGAACACGCTCAACATCTACGGCTTCCGGGTGGGTTTCGAGTTCTTCAACATCGGCTATGCCAGCGCCCTGATGCTGACGCTGACGGCGATCGTGTTCGGCGCCGTGCTCGCCTTCAACCGCCTGCGCGGCGCCGTGGCGTGGTGATGTCATGACGGATGCCGCCAACACCGACCGCTGGATCCGCTGGCTCAACACCGCGCAGCTCGTGGTGGCCGGCGTGCTCATCATGGCCCCGACCGTCTGGATGGTGCTGTCCTCGTTCAAGCCGTCGTTCGAGGTGACGGCCTATCCGCCGACGCTGATCTTCACGCCCACGCTCGACAATTATGTCGAGCTGACGAAGACCACGCCGTTCCTCAGCTATGCGCTCAACAGCCTCATCGTCACCGTCGGCTCGACAGCGCTCGGCCTGCTGTTCGGCATCCCGGCTGCTTTCGCCGTGTCCTGGACACGGATCTCGTGGCCGGCGATCCTGACGCTCGCCGCGCGCATGGCGCCGGGCACGCTGTTCCTGCTGCCGTGGTACGTCATGTTCCGGCAAATCGGCATGATCGGCTCCTACACCGCGCTGATCCTGAGCCACGCAGTCATCACGCTGCCGATCGTGATTTGGGTGCTGCTGCCATCCTTCGACGGCATCCCGCGCAGCGTCTTCGAGGCGGCGCAGGTCGACGGGTGCAGCGTCACGCGCATCCTCTGGCGCATCGCGCTGCCGCTGGTGGCGTCCGGCGTCGCCGTCTCGGCGATCCTCGCCTTCGTCTTCTCGTGGAACTACTTCCTGTTTGCGCTGGTGCTCTCCAACGGCGACACCAAGACGCTGATCGCGGCGGCCTTCAACTTCATCGGCGAAGGCTCGACGCAATGGGGCGCCCTCATGGCCGCGGCGACGCTGATCGCGCTGCCGCCGCTGGTGTTGGCGGCTCTGGTGCAGCGCTGGCTGGTGTCCGGACTGACGCTCGGCGCGGTGAAAGGTTAGTATCTGATGAACGTGTCACCCCGTCCGAATTCGATCATGCAGGCCGCGGTCTTCCACGGCAACGACCGCATCACCATCGAGCGCGTGGCAATGCCCGACGTCGGCACGGGTGAAGTGCTCGTGCGCGTTTCGCGCACCGCGCTGTGTGGTTCGGACTTCAAGCTCTGGCACAAGGGCGCAGAGTTCACTGCCGGACACGAAATCTTTGGCGTCGTCGAGCAGCCCGGTCACCGGCTGCATGGTCGGCGCTGTGCCGTCTATATTCCCTTGCATTGCGGCCACTGCGCCGCCTGCAAGCGCGGCGACACCCAGATGTGCCTGGAGGTCTCGAGCCTGATCGGCTGGAACCGGCCGGGCGGCTATGCCGAATATGTTCCGGTGCCGGAAAACTGTTTGCTGCCGGTGCCTGACGATATCGAGGACAGCCTCGCGCCGCTGCTGCTCGACACCATCGGCACGTCGGGCCACGCCGTCCGCTTCGTCAGCCGCGTGGTGCCGCCGGGTGAGGCCGGACCTGTTCTTGTCATGGGCGCCGGGCCAGTGGGTCTCGGCGTCGTGCTGGCGCTCCGCGCGCTCGGCTACAACGACATCCACGTCGCCGACCCCAATGCGACGCGGTTGACGATCGCGCAATCCTTCGGAGCGAAGGCGCATCCCGTCGGCGACACATCGCAGCGTTTCGCTCTCATCATGGAATGCTCCGGTGCGCATGCGGCGCGCAATCTCGGCATCGAGCTTGTCCTGCCGCGCGGTGCGCTGGTGCTGGTCGGCGAGAACGCCGCGCCCTGGACCATCGAGGAAGGCAAAGTGTTCCGCCGCAAGGACTTCTACATGATCCGGACCTTCTACTTCCCGGTCTCGGATTTCGAGCCGAACATCGAGCTGCTGCGCAAGTTCAAGGACGAATACCGCGTCCTCGTCGACGGCGAGTTCGGCCTGTCGGCCCTGCCTCAGAATTTCGCCCGCTTTGCCAGGGGCGAGCTGATCAAGCCGGTACTGGCGCTGGATTAAGCGATCATGGCCTCGATCTCGATTCGCAACCTCGTCAAGCGCTACGGCAGTTTCACCGTGATCCCCGATCTCAATCTGGAGATCGCGGACCATGAATTCGTCGTCTTTGTGGGGCCATCCGGATGTGGCAAGTCGACACTGCTACGAATCATCGCGGGTCTCGAGCCGATCACGTCCGGGGACCTCTACATCGGCGACAAGCGCGTCAACGGCGTGCAAGCGGCACAGCGCGACATCGCGATGGTGTTCCAGGACTACGCGCTCTATCCGCACATGCGCGTCTACGACAACATGTCGTTCGCATTGGAGTTGCGGGGAACGCCGAAGGCGGAGATCGATGCGCGCGTGAAGCGTGCCGCCGCGCTCCTGCACATCGAGCCCTATCTCGGTCGCAAGCCGAAGGAGCTCTCCGGCGGACAGCGCCAGCGCGTCGCCATGGGCCGTGCGATTGTGCGCAATCCCAAGGCGTTTCTGTTCGACGAGCCGTTGTCCAACCTCGACGCAAAACTGCGCGGGCAGGTGCGGGCCGAGATCAAGGCGCTATCGCAGGAGCTCAAGACCACCATGGTCTTCGTGACCCATGACCAGATCGAGGCCATGACGATGGCCGACCGGATCGTGGTGCTCCAGGGCGGGACGATCCAGCAATACGACACGCCGGAGACGGTCTACGAGCGGCCGGCCAACCAGTTCGTTGCTGGCTTCATCGGCTCGCCCGCCATGAACTTCTTCCCGGTCGAATGGCGTGAGGAGCGCGCGATCCTTTCGCAAGGCGCAACCGCGGTGCCGCTGGACGGCGAGACCGCAAGCCACCTGCGCCGGGCCGGCAGCGCGATCCTCGGCGTTCGTCCCGAGCATTTCGTCGCGGCCACTGATACGGCCGATAGCGTTGCGATCAACGTCAAGCTCGTCGAGCCGCTCGGCTCGGACACCCTGATTCATTTCGATCTCGCCGGCGTCTCCGCGATTGCAAGGGTCGATCCGTCGTTGCGGCCCAAGCTCGGCGATCGCCTCAGCCTTCGGCCGCAGCCGGGCAAGACGCATTTGTTCGATGCAGCGAACGGGCAGGTCTTGCGGTGAGCGCATCGGCGAATATCGAAGATCTTTCGGCGCTCGCGGATGTGGCGTCCGGAGCCAGGTGTGTCCAGGTAATCTGCCTTGGGCTATCCGCGCTCGATCAGGTCTGGCGCGTCGATCGGCTCTTTGCGGGCAACAGCGAGAAGATAAAGGCCATCGACTACGGTACCCTTGGCGGCGGAATGGCCGCCAATGCCGCGGTCGCGGTCGCACGGCTCGGTGCCTCCGTCGCGTTCTGGGGGCGGGCAGGGGACGATGCCGCCGGGCACGAGATGCGGTCGGCTTTTGCTGCCGAAGGTGTCGAGGTCGAGAATTTTCGGCTGTTTCCCGATGGCCGTTCTTCGGTCTCAGGGATCATTGTCGACAGTTCGGGCGAGCGGCAGATCGTGAACTTCCGTGGTCTCTTTCCGGAAGCGGCCGATTGGCTTCCGCTTGAAGCCGTCGCTCGCGCATCCTCGGTGCTGGCCGATCCGCGCTGGGTGGAGGGCGCCGCGACGCTGTTTCGCGAGGCGCGTGCGCGCGGCATACCGACGGTGCTCGACGGCGACATGGCTGATGCCGAGGTATTCGAGAGACTGCTGCCGCTGACCGACCACGCGATCTTCTCCGAGCCCGCGCTCGCTTCGTTCGCCGGATCTGCCAAAGACGAATCTCTCGCAGCACTGGCGCGCTTCCGCTGCAGCGTCATCGCCGTCACGCGCGGCGAGGGTGGCGTCAGTTGGTACGAGAATGGCCAGCTGCACCGGCGCGCCGCCTATGCCGTCGATGTCGTCGATACCACCGGTGCCGGCGACGTCTTCCACGGCGCTTATGCCCTTGCGATCGGCGTCGGCCTCGATGTGCGCAACGCCATGGCGTTTTCTGCAGCCACGGCCGCGATGAAATGTCGCCACGCCGGTGGCCGCAACGGAATCCCCACCATCAACGACTGTCTTGCATTCATGAGGACGAAGCCATGAGGACGATTGGAAAGAACCGCGGGCTGGGACGCCTTGCTGACGCGGAAGGCCACTTTCGCATGGTCGCGCTGGATCAGCGGCCGCCGCTGTTCGATGCCATTGCGAAGGCGAAGGGCATCACGCGGGATCAGGTCGAATATTCCGACGTCACTGCGGCCAAGCGGCTCCTCGTGGAAAACCTCGCGCCGCATTGCAGTTCGATGCTGTTCGACCCGAATTTTGCCGTGCCCGCCGCGATCGATCTGTTGCCGCCGCGCTGCGGCCTGATCATGACGCTGGAGGAGCATCGCGTCGAGGAGACCGCGGGCGGTCGCAAGTCGCGCGCGATCGCCAACTGGAGTGTGGAGAAGATTCGCGCCATGGGCGGCGACGCCGTCAAGGTGCTGGCCTGGTATCGGCCGGATGCGGACGCCGCGGTCAACCAGCATCAGAAGCGCTTCGTGCGCGAGATTGGCGAGGAGTGCGCCCGCCACGACGTTCCCTATGTTCTTGAACTGCTGGTCTATCCGTTCCTTGGTAGCGCCAATCACACCGCCGATTATGTGGAATCGCCTGGCAAGCTCCCGGGCCTCGTCATCGACAGCGTGCGCGAGTTTGCCAAGCCCGAATACGGCGTCGATCTGCTGAAGCTTGAGAGCCCTCTCGCGGCCAACAGCCTGCCGGCCCGTGACGGCAGCACCGAAGCCCGGGCCGCGCAGAAGGAATTCGATGCGATCGGCGATATCTGCCGTGAGCGGAGCATTCCCTGGGTCTTGTTGTCGGGCGGCGCCGCGCCGGAAAAATTCGAGCGCGTCCTCGACTTCGCCTATGCCGCGGGCGCGGGCGGTTTCCTCGCGGGCCGCACCATCTGGCTCGATGCCGTCCTGAAGAATTTCCCGGACCTTACGGCGGTTTCGGCGAGCCTGCGCAAGGATGGCCTCGGCGTGCTTGAGCGGCTCAACAAGCTGACGACGGCCAAGGGCACGCCGTGGAAGGCGCGCTTTCCTGTATTCACCGATATCAAACAGGAGGGCGACTTCGCGCGCGCCTATTGAAATGGTAACGGCTCGCGCGATCACGTGTCGTGCGGCATCATCCTGCGCTGCCCTGCTCCGAAGCAGCCTCCCTAAGGTCGGGCTGTTGCGCTGCCTGCTTTGGAATGAAGCAGGTGGTCGGGGATGCTGGTCGTGGAGACGATTGCGCGGATACGGCGTGAGCACTTCATCAAGGGCAAGACGATCAAGGAGATCGTCCGCGACCTGAAGGTGTCGCGGAACACGGTCCGGAAGGTGCTGAGGTCGGGAGAGACCTCGTTCGAGTACGAGCGGCAGGTACAGCCACGACCAAAGCTGGTCGACTCTCGCCGTTTTGATGGCGGTCGTCATCCTAAGAGCTTCGTACGAGCGCGGTGTCTTGGCGACCATTGAGCGAATTAGTGGCGCCAGGCTTCCAGGCCGTCAGCGTCGTACCAAGATACGGCCCAGCAATGTCGTGCTGTACTCGCCGGTGGCCCTCGCCAGATTTCTTGCGCTCGAACTCGGCCGCCCGGCCGGAAAGTTGAAGGGCAGGCTGAGCGTCCAAGGCGCGATGAACCGGAATCCCCAAGCGTCGTCCTTTTGCGGCGGCTTTGAGATCGGTGCGAGTTCGATCTCCTCTGCCTTATGGGCGAAAGGCGAGGATAGCGCGATCTTGCCTTTGATGGGTTGAACGACCGCACCGCCAAGACCGTATTTCAGCATCGAGTAGATGAAATTGCCATCCGGCTGGACGCCGACCAGAGGCTGATCCAGTTTGTCGCGGATTTGCTTGATGACGAGATAGCTGTCGATGCCACCGGGCACGCCGTCGCGCTCGAACCAGGTTCTTATGGTGCCGGATGAGCTTCGCATGGAGAAGGAGTCATTGTCATCCTGGATTCGTGCGACCTGTTTGTTGAAGCCGTAAAGATTCTGGCCGATCAACGTGGCTGCCAGCGAGCTCACGAACAAATGCGGCATGTAGCTGAACAGGACGTTCTGCAATGAAGGTGCGTTCTTATGGATAACGTCGGGAATCAGCTGGGCTATTTCCAGGTAGTGCGCGCCGCCGAAGGGTAGTGGTCCCGGACGCACGTTGCGTTGCCGGGCAAAGATCAGGACGACATGATGCGGTGGCTCGGGGATATGCTCCGGTGTCTCTTCCGTGTTGCCCTCTGCATCGGGCGACGCGCCGTAATGCGCTGTCTTGATCGTGCTGTGGGGCGCTGGAGGTTCGAGGAGTGTCAGCCCATCGGGTAGCATTTTCTCGAGTTCGGAGCGCGACCGTTGTTGGACGACGCAGAACGCCTCGATTTCGCCGGTGCCGGCGACGGCGTTTGTGGCAAGCTTGCGCAGCAGGTCCAATGCCGGCAATAAGGCGGTTGGTAGCGAAACGTCGTCGAAGTCGTTGGCGTTTGGCATGGCAATATCTACTCCTGCAATTGCGGCTGCCGCAGAGCGGCCCGCCATGACCGATGCTTCAATACAACCCGCATTAATACCGGTACGAACCCAGTCGCCGGCGAGAAAGAGATTATCGACCCCCGAATTGCCGGCCTCCATGCGTTTGAACACGCTGCCGGGAACTGATAGCACATATCGGTCCGAGGGATTGATGTTCACCCGCGGATATTGCGCGAAGAACCGCCTTCGAGTCGGGGGGCAATAAGCACGATAGTCGAAGAATCGCTCCCAACGAATGGCATGGCCGGGGCCTTCAATTCCGGGCCACAAGAAGTGAAGGTTGTTCTCGACCCAGTGCAGCATCCTTCGCCTCTGCCGCGCGAGCATCCTGGCCGGATAGCTGTGTTCGCAGAACGGGGGCGGCGGATCCGCGGGATCGTCGACCAGGGAGCCGACGAAATATGCCAACCCCTTGGGAGGCGGTTGAGGCCATTTTTCCAGCGGCAACATCAGGCTCAGGTCGGCCCAGGTATCGAGCGGCAATACGAATCCCGAAAGGGCCGTTCGATCCTGCTTGCAACCGAGCTCTCGCATGCCGACGTTTGTCCATGCTTGAAAGGCTACCGTCGCCGTCGTCTTGATGGCATCGACCATCTCTCGCCAGCCGGGCATGTGGCAGATCAGGTCCTTGCATATCGTGCGGAATGCGCCGATGCCGATGCCGAGCACGACATCGTCGAAGTCCCTCCCTCGCAGCAGCTTCCGGGGAGGGTCGACGCCGGGCCACTTCGTCCACGCCGATTCCAGGTCTATTCTTTGGTCTCGCAGATCCTGCCCTTGGACCAGCTGACGGTAGTCTGGATGGGAAGGCCAGCTCGGGATTGTGCCATCTGCGCCGATCCAGATCAGCGGATCGTAAGAATTGCCGGAGTGGGTGGTCGCCTGAACGGTGGTGTCGATGAATTCGATCGAAGCTTTGTCTTGAGACAGTCCGATGTGCTCGACCTTGGTAAAGAATTCGAACTTGACGTGGCGTTTCGTGAGAACCTGGTAGAGCGGAGCGAACAGCAGCTCGCCCATGGTCGCCTTGAGAAGGTAGAAGAACGACCCGCGATATGTGAAGAGCAGCTTCAATAGGATGCGGGTGCCGGTGCCAGCCGCCACATTCCTGCAGGGAATGACATTCCCGCGTTCATCCGTGTGGCTACCGAAGAACCCGAACACATAATCATAGCAGCCACGGACGATGGCGGAATCCAGCGCCGAATCCGAGCAGCCGTTCGACCTCATCCAATCGGTCCACTCCTGATGGTCGATGCAGTCGAAGCCCTGCCACAGCACGCCGTCGCTCAACATGCCGATCGCGATCGTCAGCGCGACCTCCGCCACGACCTCGCGCGGGTCGCGAGACATGGCGGCCGACGCCGGCTTGCCGCAGAGCTGAGTCCGCGCATGCCTTAGTATCGTCTGTAGTTCGGCGGCGTCACTTGGGCTGACCGCCCTGGGATTCTGCGGCAGGATATCGACCTTCGCCCGCGCCGTTCTGAAAGGACCGTCGGTTGCTCCGGCCGCCACAGCGGAGTGCTGGGTCCCCTCCGGCCATTGGTCCGTGAAGCCAGCGATCGACTGGCTCTGCTGCACCGAGCATTCGAGCAGTGAGCGCAGAAAATCGACGAGCGAGAATGCGGGACGCGGTGTGCCCGGAATTCCTTCATGGGGTGGAATGTCGATAGTCCATGAAGCCCAACCGGAATTGAACGGCTCCATGAGCACGGATCGATCGAGGCCCTCGAAGGCGTTCTCGCGTGATCCGAACGGCGGGCTGAGATCGAGATCGTTCATCGCGGCATAAAGCCGGTCGACCAGTTCGAATGCGTTATCGTAAAAGCCGGTCCAGACATGAAGTCCGTGTTCCTCGGCGCGATACCCTTTTTCCTTGTCGCGGCCGACCGCTCCCTTGCCGCCAAGCCGCCAGCCGATCGTGTAGACGGTGATGTCGAACAGTTGATGCAGGGGATCCTGCTCCGTCAGCTCGAACGCCGCGCTGAGCGCCGCGACACCGCCTCCCAGGATTGCAATCTTTCTGCGCGCCATGCAGCCAATCCTCATTCAGCGGGAGCGGTCGCGCAGCTGCGCATAACATCACAGAGAGACAGATATTGTCGGGTCGCGTGAAGAAAACGCTCGCCGGGAATTTCGAGCTCTGCGCCGGTGATCGCGCGCGCCGCCTGCATTCCCGAGATCACGGCTGTTTCAACGCATTCGGTGTTGAAGCCGGTGTCGATCCAGGTTCCGGCGAGGTACAGGTGCTTGAAGCCGGACTCGTCGGTCTTCAGGCGCCAGGCGCTGGTGCCGGCCGCCGTCGCGACACAGCAATCCCAGGGACTGACATTGGCTTTGACGTGCTGAGCCCTGATCCGGCGATAGCCGTGGCGATCCTGATCGTCGTAAAGCACGGTCCAGTCAAACGCACCATTCGTCATCACCTTCGGCCAGATGAATTTGGCCTTGTGCTCGAGCCAATCCAACGTCTTGAGATAGGCGAGCAGATTTGCCACCTCCTGGGCATGCCGGCTTGTCTGCGGCGCTGCGTACAATTTCGAAGGGAAGACGTCACAGAGGTAGTGAAGCGAGTAGGGAGGGTCGCGGCGCTCATACCGCAGGAGCTGGAACATGTCCGCCCAGATGTCGAGAGGATTGGGGCCTGACACCAGCGCGGGCTTTTGTCCGGACCAGCCGAGGTCGGCAAGCGAGCGCGTGCTCCAGAGCTGAACTGCGATGCTGGGCACCAGGCGAAGCTTTGCCGCCATATTCCAGAAGCCGGTGCTGTGGTTGTAAAGGTCGTCGAACGGCTCGTGCTTTGCTTCAATGCTAGATAGGCCCGGTCCGGGCGGTCGCTCGACACTTTTGTTACCCGTGAACTTCTTGAAAGCGCCGAGCGGTATCGCCAGGACGACATCGTCGAAATCGTCGACTCGTGTCTTTACGTCGGTGCCGACCCGCTCGTTGCACCAGAACGATTCAAAATCAACGCAGCCGTTCGGGGGCACGTCGAGGTGAAGCCAGTCGGGTTGGCTGCTCCAGCCGGACAGTCCATCGCCAATCGGCACGGTCCATTCATAGCCGGACTTCGGTATCGCCTGCACGTCAAAGTGCAGTGAATCGACAGATCGCCCGTCCGACGAGACCCTGATATCGGTCAGTTTGTGAAAGAACCGAAACTCGACGTCTCGCTGCTTGAGTATCTCGAACAGGGGAGCGACGATCACTTCGCCTGCACCGGCCTGCAGCTCCCACGCCACGGCTCCCTGATAGGTTCCGAGTGCTCGAAGCAGGACCTGCACCGCGGTTCCTGCGCCGTAGCTCGCGTTGGCGATGTCTCCGTCCGGATACTGAAACATTGTGTCGTAGAGCGCTCTCACCATTGGCGACTGCTTGACCAGTAAGGGCTCGGCGCCATGACGAACCAACCAGCGGCGAAAGTCCTCGCCGTCCATCTGCTGGATGGATCGTTGCTCAATCACGATGTCGTCGAAAATGCCGTCCACCAGCGGCCACGCTAGTCGCAAGGCCTGGTCGAACAAGTGACCGGCTGCGGTATTCGCAAAGGTCATATGACAACTGGCGCCAGCAGCGCCCTGAAGCACCCGGCGGACTAATTCCATGTCCGCGGGGCCAAACGAGATCATGTCTTCGTCGAGATGCAACAGCCATGCCGAGGCAATCTCCAGACAGGTCCTTGCCGTCACCACACCGAGCAGTCTTGAGGGAGGAAACCGCGGGTCGTCGCGCATTTTTATCGTTTCGATCGAAACTTCGTCGAGCTTGACGATCGGCGAGTCTGACCCGAGCGCATAGTCGTGGAAGTCGATCAACAGCCCTATCGCGTGCGACAGACAATTGGCGATGCTGAGGTCAGCCGGTTCTCTGCCGGGTATACCGACTTTCTTCGATGTCGGGAAGTTGACGTCATACACGGTCGGCTTGGCCCCATCGGGATCGCCGATCGGCGTGTAAGCCTGTGGGAGAATCAAGGTGTTCAAATCGACTTTCGCTCCCTTCCGCGGCAAGTTTCGGTAAACCTCAGCCAACATCTGGAAAGCGTTCAGGTAGTGGCCGAACCAGATATGCAGGCCATGCTCGATGTTGCGGCCCTGCGCATCGCGCCCGCTGGCGCACTTGCCTCCGAGCCGCCATCCCAGCTGGTAGACCGTGACGTGATACTGCTTGCGCAATTCCGGGGTAAGGCTGAGCTGATAGGCGGCGGAAAGTCCCGCCATTCCGCCGCCCACGATGATGATGCGGCGTTGACTCAAGTCTGTCTCCATTGCGACGACAGCGATGGATGGACACGTTTCAGTTCGGCGAGTTCCTTGGCGGCGCCGAGGCGTTCAAAGATGTCAGCCGCCTGCCGCAGGCGAGACTCACGCTCAGGATCGCTCGCGCTGATCGCAAGGCCGGTTCGATAGATCGCCTGCGCCTGCTCGCGGGGGGTTTGCAGCAGCTCGGCCATTTTGGCGGCGCGCTTCCAATTCTCGAGCGCCCGCGCCGGTTGACCGGTCAGGAAGCGCAATCGGCCGTTCATTAACAGACTGTAGAGACGGCAGATCGGCGATGTTCGAGCGAGCCGGGAAAGCTCCCGGCACGCCAGCTTCGCCTGGCTTTGAATGTTCGGAGAGACCGAGCCGGAAGCTGGCTCCCAATGGCTCAGTAAGACATCGGCGATTCCTGCCGGTCCGAAGGCATATCCGCCCCACACAACGCCGCATTCGCGCAAGATCGGAAGTCCCCGTTCCGCAAGCTCAAGGGCGACTGCGACCTCGCCGCGCTCGAGATAGCCGGCAGCGGCCACGCCCGTGCAAAGCAATTGTTCCGTGCGGATCAACCGCTGACCCGCCAGCGCTTTCAGTTTGTCGAGGCATCCGTTATCGGCCCCGCCCCGGGTGATGTCGATCAATGCCCGCAAGGAAAGACTCCAAGCGCGGATCTGCGGCGGGGAATCGTCGGAGAGTTCCGCGAACAGCCTGGCAAGCCGCTCGTCGGCGAGCGAAATATATCCCCGCAACAGCGCGATGAAGATCAACATCGTCTCGCTGTTCTGCGCACGCTTTCGGTCTCCCAAGCGCTCGTAACAACGTCTTGCATGTTCGCCATGCGCCTCGGCATTGTCCCATTCGGCGAGGCCATAAGAGAGAACGCCGAGAACGAGTCGGACCCGCGCGATCTCTGGCAGCGAGCCGTAATCTTCCGCCAATTGGATCGCGCGCGCTCCGTAGGTGCGGCCGATCCCCACCATGCCGGACATCCCCATTCCGAGGGCCAGCGCGCTGTATCCTCGAATCGTCTCTGGGGTCGCGCCGCATTTTTCGGCTAGGTTCAACGAGGCCAGGGTTCCGTTGAGCACGGCCAGCGAGTCGTTCTGGTAAAAATACTGCTCCGACAGAAATTCGTGCATATGAGCGACGCGCTGCATGTCGGACCTGTCCTGCTCAGCCAGGTCCACTTGTTTCGACGAGGTAAATCGTAACCTCAACTGGGTTGCGGCGTTGCGAACAAGCGCGCCGATTCGTTCGGTCTTGCTCGCCGGAAGACGATGACCAAGCAACTCCATCGCGCGTTGGTAGTGGTTGGCCGAGCTCTCGTAGTCCGACAATTCGTGACAGGCATCGCCGAGGATGACCTCCCAAGCCGCCTTGCGGCTGCTTCCGATCTGGATCGCTTCGCGCTGCGTGAGATCGAATAGCTTCTCCACGTAACGGATCGCTTCGCGATTTGCCGAGTTGTTGCGCGACTGTTGCGCCGCAAGCTCGAGGTAAGTGATCGCCCGCAACGGCTCACCGCCAAGCTCGAGATGCCTTGCCAGGCGCGCATAATTCGGTTGCAGCTCCTCGGCGTGATGCTGCTCGATGAAGCCGGCAATCCGCCGATGGAGGGTCCTTCGCTGCGCAACAGACAAGACATGATAGGCAACCTCCATCGTTATGGAGTGCCTAAACACAAAGGACAGTGGATTCGTCTCGCGATCGAGTTGCAGGAAGTCGGAGTCGATCAGTCGGCGGATGCATTCCGCCTTGGTGGCAGCGGACAACTCCAAATCTTTCCGGTATCCCTGAGCGCGAGCGCGAGCTCCTCGCTGAAGAACGGATTTCCGCTGGCATGACCGTAGACATATCGCACCAATTCCGGCGGAACCTCGGACGATCTCAGGCGCCGCTTCACCAGCAGCCGCACGTCGTCGCGCGACAGCCGGTCGAGCCGCAGCTGCAGCGACGAGGCGAGTTCGACGGCAAGGCGCTGCTCTGCGATCGTAGTCGTCTGGGTCCGCTGGGTAACCACGATCAGGAAGTCAGAAAGCCGGCGCGCGACGGCGCCGAGCAGTTCGATCGAGGGGCCGTCGAACCAGTGGACGTCCTCCATCAGGAGGATGCGAACGCTCGATCGGCGTAGGATGAAGATCACGAGTTCTTCGATCGCGCTCGCGCGAGCCGAGCCGACGATCTGTTCGGTGAAGGCGAATTCGGAAAATCCCAGTGGAATGACTTCTTCGAGCAGCGGAAGCCAATTCAGCAGCGGCTCGTTTTCGAGCAGCGCTTCCGACAATTCGCGTCGGACCCGCAGTCCGTCGCCCGGTCCTTCAAACTGCAAGATCTGCCGCAACACGGCGCGCCACACGAAATAGGGCGTCGATCTTTCGATGGCCGTGGCATTTGCGATCAGGACGGCGTGATTGTCGGCCTGCGCCGATCCGATGAAGTCTTCGAGCAGGCGCGATTTTCCGATGCCGGCTTCACCTGCAATGAGGACGAGCTTACCGGTTCCCGTCTTCAGACCGTCGAGGCAGCTCCTGAGCATCGCGGCTTCGCTGACGCGGTCAATGATGGTGCGCCGGGGCGGAGCATGGAAATCGTCGGACACTGCCGCCGGGCTGAACGCCAACATCGATGCGCCCGTCCCCTTGACCTGGAGATGTGGCAGCAGGTTGAACACGATCCTGCGCCCGACGGCCTGGGCCGTCGTGGCGTCGCAGACGATGTCGCCCTGTGCGGCCTCGGCGAAATGCGCGGCCACATTGATCGCCTGCCCAAAAATCCCGAACGTCCTTTGATGGAGGCCGCCATAATTGCTGCAGAACAGGCGGCCCGTCGCCATGCCGACAGAAATAGGAATGGCCTTCGCTTCCAGCTGGCGACGGAGGCGCAGACACGCCTCGACGGCTCTGAAGGGATCGTCTTCGTGGGCAAGCGGAGCCAATCCGAAGACGAGCGTGAGAGTCAGGCCCTTGTCGTCCATCAGGACCTGATGAACGGTTCCCTCGAGCCGTTCGGCGATTTGCTGGACGTCAACGACGAAGGCCTGCAGTCTCGTCAAGAAATCATCATCGAAAATGAAATCGGGAAGGCCGACCCGCGCCACTGTGAGCGTGCGAAACTCGCCGACCCAGTCGCTGGCGTCGGCCTTGTCCGTGTGGCTTCCGAAGATAGTGCCGTTTATCGGTGCCATGGCACTAGGCGAGTTCATTCCAAGGAGCCGCGCCCCATAGGGCATGGGTTCGAGTTCGCACGAGCCCGAGCCCGCCAACAGCCGCGCGGCGTTTGCACACAACGCGATGTCGCCGATCTCGGCCTTCTGATAAGCGAGGCCGATGCTGTAGAAGGGGGCACCGGCTGCAACATAGTGCCATTTGTCCTGCCAACCGCCGAGCCTGCAGAAGAACACTTCGCCGGTTTCTACTGCCGTACGCGCATTGATCGCTTCTCGGCCCGGCCCGGCGGTCATGGCCTGTCGCAGCGCAAGGCCGCAGCGTACGGCCTGCGCGGTAGCGACTGCAGCGTCCGGATCGACCCAAATCGCGAGAATGGCGTCGCCGGCGAAAGCGACGATGTCGCCTCCCTCTGAATCGATCACGTCGGCCAGTATCGCAAAGCAATCGTTGATGAAGTAGGTAAGGCTTTCGGCGCCGTCGCCGGCAGCGCGGTCGGTCTTCGCCGTGAAGCCAGCAATGTCGATAAGCAGTACTGCCGCGGTCCGGGCTTCCGCGCGAGGGTTGTTTGACCAGTCCTGAGACTGGAGGCGTGCATTCACCCATTTTGGCGTGTGGGCGGCTTGCTCCCTTGCGACAGCTCCGGCAGGCATTGCACGACCTCGGCTCAATGGAGCCGGAATGGAACCCTGTCTTGGAGAGAAAATCAACAAACCAAGCGGCTCGCGGACCGCCGGGAGACCGTCAGCGGTCTTGTCCAATTGCTCGACACTATGCCTTTATGTCTAAAATGCCTTTTATCACTTTGGTGGCATGCGAGCTGTGGGGTGGCTCACAATGATCGTCAAACCTTGGGTCCGTCCGTGATCCGGAAAGAGCGCGACCACAGGCGATGACTTGCCACTCACGCGCCGAGCGGATGTGGTGCTTGAGGAGGCTCGGTGTTTTCATGTTGACGTGCACATGAAGGGCTGGCCGAGCCGTGCGCATGAGGCGGCGCGAATGCGCGGCAACGGACGGCTCACTGGCTCTCTCAGCTTTCGACGCTTTGCTTTGGTCCAGTCTTCATGAGGCTGCTCGTTCTGCACAAGCTGGGCCTTCCTACCGAATATCCCCGAGCTGAAAGTCCTTCCGCTGTTGGCTCATCTTCTCACCCAGCGAGCCAAATTGAGGCTTAACACATTGAAAACACTGCAGCGGGAAATGACGCGGCGATCCCGGCAGGAGGGATATCTTGAGCGAATTCAATGATGTGCATTGGATAAGCCGTCTGAATGGCGCCATTGCCCGCCTTGGTGTTTTTGTTGCGGTGGCTAGCCGGGCAGGGCATTTTTGGTTCCGAAGCCGAACGCGAGGCACAGAGACAGCAGCGCGCCGAACTGCTGGAAGGCAGGTGGTTAGCCTCGTGAGCGGCGATTCCAGACTTCCAGATCCGGAATCCCGTCCTAATCGGCTGGGACCGAACAGGGCGGTGTCTCGGCCTCAGTGCCGAGATGGAAAGGTCGGGGCACAACCGTGGTGACTTCGAAGTGGGAAAGCCGGTGCAATATACCCATGGTCACCAAGGCACCTTTGAATGAAGCGCTGTTCGATACGGCCGGCCGGGCGCGAATGCGAACCCCGTGAATAAAAATGCGCCCGAGTCTCAGATCATGGCGCCGTACCAAATCACGAGCGCGAAGATCACCAGCAAGACGATGGTGATGATTTGTTCACCGATGGGTATCGGCTGTCTGTCCATGACGGCCCGGCCCTCCGTGCGCGGGAGCGGGATGCTGCAACGGGCCGTTGGTTCGTCAGCACAGCGGGGCCCGCTTAAAATGCGTGCGGGCGGCCATTGGCTCCAGGCCCAGGAAGGTGATGCAAAATCCTGACGGCTCGAAGTCTGCACCCTCCGTGGCCAAAGGATCATGGCCCAAACGGACTATCCGTCGGGCGAAAACGTCACTGCAATTGTCTCGAAGTGAGCGGCATGTGGAAATCTCGAGTGCCAAATCAGCTATCTGTCTGACGCCGTCAAATGATCATGGTGTGCGAGCCTGCTCACGAACGAAAATTGCACGTATCTGGTGCGGCAGTGGCCCTAGGAGCAACGAGAACTCAGTAAGATATTGATCCTCTTGGTGGGCCCGGCAGGACTCGAACCTGCAACCAGACCGTTATGAGCGCAGCGCGCATCCGGCAAATCTGAACGTTTTCAACGATTTTCGTGCTCATTTGTTCGTTTTCATGCACGTTCGTTCACGGGGTTTCTGTGGGATTTCTGGTGGGCGGCGGATCAGCATAGATCTCGCATGGCTCCCCGAGCGCGCAAAGCGCGCTGTTGGGCCAAGGTCCATTATGCCGTCCCTAGACGCCATGTCGGCAATGGCCGGAAGCAGACCTACGCTTTGAGCTGGATCAAGGGTTTTGGACGCTCTCAATCATATGGTTGTTGATTGATCGCCAAGATTACTGAATCTGCATGGGGATTGAGGGGGAGATTGTCATGACGTCTCGAAGCGTGATGTACGCATTGGTGTCGACCCTGATGCTAGGGACGATCTTGCCTGCGACCGCGGACGATACGGGTTCTCTCACCAAGGACAAAGCGGAAGCAGTCTTCAAGAAGCCTGCCAACTACTCCCCTTACGCTGATCGCGATTTCCCTACTCGACCGTTCTTCGGGGATACCCATCTGCACACGGCGATATCCTTTGATGCCGGTGCATTCGGCGCTCGCCTGAAGCCGCGGGATGCCTACCGCTTTGCACGGGGCGAACAAATCACATCCAATAGCGGACAACCCGTGAAGCTATCGCGTCCGCTCGATTTTCTCGTCGTCGCCGACCATTCCGACAACATGGGTTTCTTCACTGACATGATGGCGGGCAAACCGGAAATCCTGGCCGATCCGACTGGGCGACGCTGGTACGACATGATCCAGTCTGGCAAGGGCGACGAGGCGGCCATCGAGATCATTATCGCCTTCTCTCACGGAACTTTTCCAAAGGACCTCATCTATTTCCCGGGTACCCGGGCCTATCACAATACCTGGCTCGACAATATCGCCGCGGCAGAACAGTACAATGATCCTGGGCGCTTCACGGCTTTCATCGGTTACGAGTGGACCTCCAACACCGGCGGAAACAACCTGCACCGCAACGTCATCTTCCGTGACAATGGTGACAAGGCGAGTCAGGTCGATCCGTTCACGGTGACGCCTCCGTTCGGCAGCGACAATCCCGCCGAGCTCTGGAAGTGGATGGACAACTACGAGAAGAAGACTGGTGGCAGTGTGCTCGCCATCAGCCATAACGGCAATCTCAGCAACGGTCTGATGTTCCCAACCGTCGAGACATTCGGCAAGAAGGTTGACCGAGACTATGCCGAGACCCGCGCGAAGTGGGAGCGACTCTACGAGACCACTCAGACCAAAGGTGATAGCGAAACGCACCCCTTCCTGTCGCCGAACGACGAATTCGCGAATTTTGAACGATGGGACAAGGGCAACCTTGACGGGAGCGTCGCCAAGAAGAAGGAAATGCTCGAGTTTGAATATGCCCGGTCGGCTCTCAAGAACGGCCTCAAACTGGAGCAGTCACTGGGCGTCAATCCGTACAAGTTTGGAATGGTCGGAAGCACCGATGCTCACACGGGCCTCGTCGCGATCGAGGAAGAGAACTTCTTCGGCAAGACTGCACCCCAAGAGCCGAGCCCCAAGCGGATGCTGTCGACCTTCATTGACAACAAGGAGACCGGCATAAACGTCATGGACTGGGAGGTGTCGGCCTCCGGCTACGCGGCGGTCTGGGCCAAGGAGAATACGCGGGCTTCATTGTGGGACGCGATGGAGCGCAAGGAGACATACGCGACCACTGGCTCGCGTATGATCGTTCGCTTTTTCGGCGGCTGGGATTTCGCGCCGGGTGATGCCGACAATCGCCTGCCGGCCAATATCGGCTACACCAAGGGGGTGCCGATGGGCGGCGACCTCGCTGCCGCGCCGCAAGGCAAGGCCCCGACGTTCCTTGTCGCGGCGCTGAAGGATCCGATCGGCGCCAATCTGGACCGCTACCAGATCGTCAAGGGATGGCTCGACAAGGACGGCAATGCTCAAGAGAAGGTGTATGACGTCACTTGGGCGGGCGACCGCAAGCCCGACGCTAAGATCGGCAAGTTGCCTTCGGTGGGCAGCACGGTCGATCTTGCCAACGCTACTTGGACCAACACGATCGGGGCGCCAGAGTTGATTACGGTCTGGAAGGACCCTGAGTTCGATCCGGCGCTGCGAGCCTTCTATTACGGTCGGGTCATCGAGATTCCAACTCCGCGGTGGACGGCCTATGACGCGAAGCGGTTCAGCGTCACCCCGCTGCCGGGGACGACCATGACCGTGACGGAGCGGGCGTATACATCCCCGATTTGGTACACGCCGAAGAAATAGCGCGAGAGTTCAGTCATGCGGCGGATTCTTCGCGAACCCCTGCTTCACTTCGTCATTCTCGGCACAATCCTGTTCGCCGTTCATGCCGGCGTGACCCGGAGTGGGAGTGCGCCCGTCCAGGACATCATCGTCTCGCGGAGCCGTATCACACATCTGGCAAGTATGTTCAGCCGCAGCTGGCGCCGCGAGCCGAATCCGGACGAACTCAACGAGCTGGTCAATGACTATGTCCACGAGGAAGTCCTCTATCGCGAAGCCAAGGCGATGGGACTCGACAACGACGACCCCGTAATCCGGAGACGACTTCGCCAAAAACTCGAATTCCTGGCCGAAAACGTCGCGACACAGCGCGCACCAACCGATGACGAGCTGAACCGACTGCTGCAGAGCGAACCCGAGCGGTTCAGAACCGACGGCCGCTATTCTTTCTCGCATGTCTTTCTGGATCCCGGCCGTCATCGCGACGATCTGGCAGACCAGCAGAGCACTCTGCGGAAAGCGCTCAAGGAACCTGATGAGGGCCTCGATCCATCCCAGTTCGGCGACCGTTTCCTGCTCGGCCAATCGTTTGCCGATGTGCCGGCCAATGAGCTGAGCCGTTTGTTCGGTGAGGATTTTCCGGAACAACTTGCCCAAATCCCGCTGGGCTCCTGGGAGGGGCCGATTCAGTCCTCCTACGGGCTCCATTTCATCCGACTGACAGGCCGGGATCAAGCGCGGCTTCCTTCGCTCAACGAAGCGAGAGAAAAACTCCTGCGCGAATGGAATGAACGCGAACGTATCAAGGCCAATGCGGAGGCGTTCGCCCGGCTTCGCGGCCGCTATCGCATCGTCATTGAACAGGCTTCCGAGCCGTCACGTAGACAGTAACCATGATGCGTCTGGTTTGCGCCATCGCTATCCTGCTTGGCTGGATGTGCCTTTCGGGCAGCGCGCACGAGCTGCGCCCTGCATATCTCGAAATCAGACAGAGCGGGAATGACGTCTTTGACATTCTCTGGAAAGTGCCGGCTCTCGGCGATCAACTTCGATTAGCGCTTGATGTCGAACTGCCTGACGACACCGTCGTGGTGACTGAACCACGCTCGACCTTTGCCAACAATTCATTTGTCACCCGCTGGCAAGTTAGCCACCCTGGCTTGCTCGCTGGCAAAACCATCGCAATCTCCGGCCTGCAATCCACGTTGACGGATGCCCTCGTCCGCATCGAGTGGAGCGGCGGAGGCAGCCAGGTCGTGCGCCTCACGCCAGCGCGGCCCGCCTTCCAGCTTGAGCCGCGCCAAACTGCTCTGACCATCGCAATGACTTATGTCGGAATGGGTATCGAGCATATCTTGACCGGCTACGACCATCTGCTGTTCCTGTTTGGGATAATGATGATCGTACCCGGCTTGCGCCGTCTGATTGGCACGATTACTGCGTTCACCGTTGCGCACTCCATCACGCTGGCGCTGGCGTCGCTGGGCGTCGTGAACCTGCCGCGGCCGCCGATCGAGGCCATGATTGCGCTGAGCATCATGATCGTCGCCACCGAGGTGGTCAAAATGTCTCGAGGTGAAATCGGGATCACTGTCCGCTACCCGTGGGCGGTCGTCTTCCCCTTCGGACTCCTGCATGGGCTCGGCTTCGCTGGCGCATTACTGGACACCGGTCTGCCTCAACAGGACGTGCCCCTGGCCCTGTTCGCCTTCAACGTCGGTGTCGAATGCGGACAACTCATCTTCATTGCCGCGCTACTGGGCGGAGCCCACATCGTTCAGCGAATCCCGCATGGTGAACCAATCCTCCTCAGGGCCCGACAGGTCGTCACCTACGGGATCGGCATGATCGCAGGCTTCTGGCTAATCGAGCGGTCGCTTAGCTTCATTGCAGCCTGAGCGACTTCCCGTTCTTGGTCCGTACCTGACTCAACGGTGCGCTGCTCGAATGTCCGGGATCACGGGCGAAGTGATGCGCTCGCTTAGACGCAAAGATTGATTCTTTCGGTCGCGTGACACGCACAACGGATTCCCTCAATTCAACGTGTGAGCAGACCGTTGCAGTTTCGGGGTAGGCTTTAGCACTGAGGACAATGACCTATAAGTATTTGATTTCCTTTGGTGGGCCCGGCAGGACTCGAACCTGCAACCAGACCGTTATGAGCGGCGGGACAAGGGATGCGGTCGTTGATTTTTCAGCATTTTTCGTGATGTTTGACCGCGTTTATCGCTCTTGGAGGGATCGTTTCTGGTGCGAAACTGGTGCGGTTGGCCTGGCTTTCGATCCCGACCGCTGAACGGCCTGGCTCGTAGGTTCGACTTCCACTCTCTCCGCCATTTGCACGATTTTGTACGCCAAACCACGATTTCGAGCCCTCAATGGCGAACGAACGCCGAGCGTTTTGCGCCACCGCTGTGGCCTCCGCTTTTCGGGCTTCCGCCGCGGCGAAGACGGCATCGTGGGAGGCGGCCGGATGCTCTTCGATCGCTCGGCCGTCAGCCTTCGGTCGCAAAATTATGCAGCGCGGAGGACACGGCCTCGTCGGCAGTTGAAGCCGGCCTTATCCCTGCTCCGGATGGATTGCTTTCTTGTCCGCGCAGTACTTTGCAATAAGAAATCGGAGTCCCTCTTGCGCGGTTTGGTCGGTTACGTAGCCTGAGAGCTTTTGGTAATGCTCAATTCTCCTGTCGAGTTCGATGCACTTCTCGCACATGGAGAGTCTCCGGCTAGAAGGCGCGAGCGCCTGTCGTCCTCAGTGCGGCCGTCGATATTCATCAAGGAGAAGCTCAGTGCCTTCAGCGATCGCTTCAACGCCTGGCGGCGTTGTGCCGCTCGTGATGACGAAAATGACTATCCGGGATCGATAAAGGGAATCGACGAACTGATTCCAGCGCCATTCGCTCGGGATGTTGGAAGTCATAGAGCTAAAGCTTCAACCTCTGCTTACTTCTTCTTTGCAGGACCGAAGTCCGGCTGCCAGGCGGCCTCTTTGCGGCTCGGCGCCGCTGCGATCACCTTTGCCTTTTCCTTCTTCGGTTTCTTGGCTTCGCGATTGCCGCGTTGCTGTCCCTTGGCCATGATGTCTATCTCCAATTGGGGTCTGAGTTCTTCCAGTCTCGGCTGGAATATGCGTTGCGGGCGACATAACGATGCGGACGCCCATGTTGCCCTCGTGCCGAGTTCGAGCAAGGCGCATCATGACCGCTTTTCCGCGCCGCGCCGAAAGTGGCGTCTACGTGATAGGTTCTCCCTGTGACCGAGCAGACCAACAGAACCGTGCTAGCCGTTGAGGATGGCCGCCGCACATACGAGAAGCAGAAGAAACAGCGGCACGATCACGGGCGGGACGATCCACTCCGAGGCACGAAAACGCGACATCGAACGCTCCTGCTAGTTCATTGGCGGGAGCGCACGTGACCCTCAGTCACCGGTCGATGCCGTTGATGATACGGTGATGCGTACCACCGTACGCCTGTGGCTGGCCAATAGCGAGCACTAAAACGCCGTGTGCCGGTAGCGATGCTAAAGTCAGTGCGCAGCGAAGACCTGGAACAAACGCTGCGTCATGTAGTCCTGATCGCACAGTAATGAATTCATCCCGTTGTCTTGCCCACCGTGAAAGCCTTGTACCGGGTTGGCTGCGTCGCCACCTCTGGAGCACAGCGAAGCAAGCATTTCGAACGAAGCTCAATGTCAGATTCAAGGTGCTCTATGATTTTCCCAATCGACGCCCGTCGTCTCCGGATGCAGCGCAGCCTTCTTCGCTTCTATCTCAGCAAGGCCAACCTTGAGGCGGTCGGTGGTGAGCGGGTCAAAACGCTGACCGAGTGCGCGTCGAAACATGTCGATCTGCATCTGGAGCTCGTCGCACTGCTTGCACATGAGTGCTCCGTACAGGCACCGACGCCCAGGGGCAAAGCCTCAGCCGGTGATGGAGAACAACGTACCATGATGAAATTCGTTCAACTAAAGGGCTAGGCGTCTTCCTCTGGGAGGATAGGAAAGATAGCGTCGCATCGCGGTGCCGGCCAAAGCTAGAGCATCGAGAGCACCACGATCCCGTCTTCAAGCTGCCCCGACGCAAGGCGCGCCCGCGCCATCTGCTCCAGTTCCGTCCGGTATTTATGAAGATAACTAAGGGCTTGCTTGTCCGTCTGAAATGTCGTCGTGAGCCGGCACACCTGTCGAGCTGCGCCGAGCGCAAGAGAGAACGTTATTGTTCCGTCGCCGAGTGACTTGGCTCTACGCATGATCTGCATGCTCCGGCTTGGTGAGGCTTGGTCCTCGACACAATCGTCGACCACTGCCGAAGTTGACTATCGCGGCAACTTCCTGGTGCGCTTCTTTGGCGAAGGCGCCGGCAACGGTGCCAGACGCATTGCAGCGGCGGCTTCCCTGGTCTCGCGGAGTTCTCGAAGTCGCGCCATGTTCTTGCGAACCTCGATGGCGTGCCTTCCGACATCCACCATCGCGCGCGCTCCTTCTTCAGCGGCCAATCGCTTTCGGTTGGCACGCGCGATGCTTTCCGGTGATAGTTCTGCCGGCTTCTTGACGCTCATGCTCACCACCGCTCAACGGGCAAAACCCGCTCAATCCGGAGATCGAGCGGGCAGCATGGTCGTTTCAGTACATCCGTGAAACGACCAGGCGAAACTCACGCCAGCAAGAGGCTCTCGGCGCTGACTTTGCCTCGCATCCTGTCGGTCTTGACCTCGTAGCGGACCTTTTGGCCCTCCGCGAGATTCGAAAGACCGGCCCGTTCGACCGCGCTGATGTGAACGAACACATCGCTGCTGCCGTCTACTGGCTGGATAAAACCGAAGCCCTTTTGGCTATTGAACCACTTAACAGTACCTGTCGTCATCTTGTTCTCCAAAGCGCACGAGCGCGTGCCGCGTGACAGTCACGCGGTGATTTCAACTTTGTCGATGTCTTTGGAAAAGGAGCCCGCGGGCACGTTCAACAAGGCACAGCGGCTAATCGAATGCAGTTCATATGTACGCTATGTGCGGCCCATATACAAGGGAGAGTGCTGATTTGTTTCAGACGGCCTCCACCGCCGATCGAAAGCTTCGAATTGGCCCACCGAGGGAAGCCTAATCGATTGACACGGCCGTGCGGTAGTGATCCGCTTATTTTACCAACGTATCGGCGTGGCGAGTAGGCTGGCTTATTCGAAGCCGGCGAAGAATTTCGCCGTCACTCTCATCCTCACATTGGTGAACCTCCCCTGCGCGAAGGCTGCGTGCAGGACTGTTCAAGTTCGCAGCCACCGAGGAGTTTTGATGCAGGTCCTTGTTCGCGACAACAATATCGACCAAGCACTTCGAGTCCTGAAGAAAAAGATGCAGCGCGAAGGCGTCTTCCGGGAGATGAAGCAACGCCGCGCCTATGAGAAGCCTTCGGAAAGAAAGACGCGTGAAAGATCGGAGGCCATTCGTCGGGCACGCAAGCTCGCTCGGAAGCAGGCGATCCGCGAAGGATTGCTGCCGGCGCCTCCTAAGAAAAAGCTGCCAGAGCGCAAGCCGCCTTTGCCGCAGATCTCCGTCACCTAGCAAGAATATCGGCCGGTTTGACTCGGCTGAGGGAAAGCGACGGGTCTGAATGTCGCGTGAAACTTTATCGAAGCCGGATGGTTTCAGCGGACGCAGAGCTTTCAATTTGCCTAGTTAGATTGTGGCAGCTGGATATACCTAGGAATCGGATGGGTTAGGGCTCATATTGAGGAAATGAAAACCTATTTCACACCTCGCTTGCTAGAGGTCACCGTGACGCCTCAAGCGCCGACGCGCTGGAGATGGCACGTTTCCGAAGCAAACGTTGAGCTGGCCCACGGGTACGCGACCAGCCGAGAAACAGCGCAGATTGAGGGTGATGACGCTCTATTCACTATGCTCTCTGTGGGCGCTGTCAAATGACCGACAAGCGTCCAGGATCCCGACCAGCACGCCAGATCCATTGAAAATGGCATTGCGAGGGAGGAGCGTGTCAGTACGAGGAACGAAATCCGCCTTCCATCTGCTGCCGCCGAAAGGAACCGCGGATGATCCGCTACGACTTCGACATCAGAGAACACAGCGGAATTTATCCCGATGAGGAAGGGATGGAGTTTGCAACGCAGCGTGAAGCTGAAGTCGAGGCAGCAGAATCGTTGGCAGGCCTAGCGCGTGACCTTGCCACTCTGGACGATCGACCGGACCTCTCGGTTGAGGTGAGAACCGTTGTTGGACGCGTATTCCAAGCCGCTCTCATTTTCGACAGAAGCGAGACAAAGCAGTAACGGCGCTGCAGCTGTCGGCCTTTCTCGCTTTCGGTTCTCCGCCTCGACACAATTGGCTAGCATGAGATCCGCCGCTCCGCCATGAGCCATTGATGTACGATCTCCCATTTGTCCTCGGCGCCTGACCGAAAATCCAGTAGTGTTGGCTCGCGTCTGGCTTTGATTTCGAGGAAAAATCGCCGCGCGTCGCGTGCGCAGGCTTCTCCATCAAGCGGCTGCGTCTTGATCCAGTGGTCCCATTCGCGAACGATCGCCTGCCTCGCTTCGCGATCATGCGACGTCATCTAGCGGGCTTTCTTGTCGGTTCGACGGGATTCTTGGATTCTCGCGCCAATCGCTCGGCCTTGAGACGCTCGCGGTTGGCCTGGAACGCTTTGTCGGCTTTGGCATGCTCGCTCGGCGCTGCCTCCACTTTTCGGAACATCTTGTTGGCTTCTCGCGCCGCGGCCGTTGTGCCCTGGCGGCTGAGGGTTCGGTCTCTGATCATCCCTGGCACTCGATCCTCCCTAAGTTAAGAGGCGGGTCTCGGGAGACACGACTTCGGGTTAGGCCTCGTGTTGTTCGTCCGCTGCTGGCGGCGGTCTTGCGATTCATGACCTCGCGCCGCCTTCGCGAAACGTCCTGGTGTCATTCCGGTTCCTCGCGACAGTGCTTCCGTGCTGAAGTTGCTAGAACAAACTGTCCGCCGACTTGTCGAGCCGTCTCAAGGAGCCACCGGCTTCGTCGAGGTGACCCACCAGTTCACCGGAGAGCCGATAAATCCTGCTGCCCTTCAGATCGTAAAGCTTCCGGCCCTTAAGGTCGAAAATAGCGGAATCGATCACCACGGCGACGTGCACGCCATCACTGTTGACTATGTCGCCCTTCAAGCGTGACCTCCCTGGTTTTGGACTACCTTAGTGGTGTGCGACTATCGCGGCGTCCTGAAGTCGATGCTTCTCAGGATGATCCCGGCGGGCACACCTTCGAACTCGCCCGCCGTGTATTTGACGGTGGCGCGGGCTTCAATGCGCGCCCGGAGTCGCATGAACTGTGCTTCGCGCTCGCTCGATGCTGCGCGTCCCGCACCTTCCAGCTCATCCATTGCGGAGGTCGAGATCGCGCACGGGATGACCTTCGCGCCGTCGCGCATCGAGAATTGGACGATCATGCGGTCGTACTCGAAACTGGTGAAACAGGCTTGTTCAAGTGCCATGCGACTAATCCGTTTCCGTTGGCCGAAGCCGGCACAGTTTCAGCCCTGCCCATCGAGCCGGGCAAAATCCGCCAGAATAGCCGCGACGAGATCGCGATGCCGTGTGTCGTCAGGCGACAGGCTCGCAGCGTAGATATTCAGCACGTACCGCGCCTTGGCGGCGGCTTCCGGCCAAGAGGTCGCGGCGACCGACATTAGTCCGCTTTCCAGCACGCTTTGCCGCTCGCGCAACTCCCGCGCACGGCTCTCGACATCCGTCATTGCGCGGCGGATTTCGGTCGCCTTCTGCGCTGCAATTCCGCGATGTTTGTCCAGATCGAGCGGTTCGTCACTCATCCGGCATGCTCGCGTCGATCCGTTGGGCGTCCGCCAGATCGACCGGGCCGATGGAAAACATCTCCATCCTGGCGCCGTGCGAGGCTGCCGGCACGATCATCATGGTCGCAACACGGCGATAAGACGCGAAGGAAAGTCCTTCGATCATCTCCTCGTCAGTGATGACCTCGTAGCGCCCGGCAGGGAGAGGGTGATCGATGCCTCTGATCTGGAACGAATGCTTGAAGGTGACGACTTCCCGTCGCGAGCGAGTTTTCATGTACGCCCGCCCTTTGCCAATGCTCGGGCGCCGATGTCGGCTCGCCCATAAGCCACCATGCGCTCTTTCGACCGCATTAGCTACCGCTTTCTCGCGGTCCGTTGTCGCGGCCGGGGCGCCTCAAGCGATCCCTGTTCCGCCCGGCGAACGCATGATGATGCCCGATAACCGCCCATTCGTCGGCATCTATCGGTCACTGAGAGTTAAGTGCGCTTCCGCCAAAAGCGAGGAGCTTTCCATTTCCTAGCTTGGCCTGGTCGACTGTATTGTGCCGCCGGTGGGGTGCTCCACTGTTTCTCCTGCTTTTGATTACTGTGATGGCTCTATTGCGGGCGCATCGGGCGTTGGCGACCTCTCGCGCCGAGCGAGGCGAATATGGCCCTCACTGGAAACGTCTGATCTCGAAGGTGAACGTCGCCCGTAAAACCGGTCCATCTTCGTCACGAACGTTGGTTGCAAGACGGCGTGCGGGAGCATCGACAGTGCAGCGTCGAACTTCATCCTTGGCCAAGTGTGCCAGCGCCAAGGTTGCTTCGTGCTGCATAGCCTCCAGCGAAACGAGATCTATCCCCTGTTCGTCGGGAATCATCTCGTCACCTTCGCGCTGATCGAAAAAGTACCTACGCATGCAATTGCTCCCGAATTAGGCGGGAGCGCTGTAGCGTCTCTCTGTCACCGGAAAATGCCCAGATCGGATCGGTGATGGTGCCAAGCTAGCCGACTTCCAAACATTCCTCAAACTTAGACAATGAGCCAGTTCGATTGTGGTGAGGTTTGGGCTGGCATGTTGACCGGCCACGGCGCATACTCAATGAATGAAGAACCGCATCGGTTGGACGACGTGCCTCTCCATTGGCGGCGCATACGCAGTGGCTGAACTCCTCGATGGTGGCGTAGTCGGTAATGGACTCATCACCTTCGCTACTGAGACGGAGGCCCAGGAATTCATTGATTCTGGCCAGGCCGATGAGCTGGGGTCGCGTGGTTCCGTCCCGAAAAGCAGCGAATGACCACGCGCGACGAATGGACCGTAGACCTTGAGTGTCCACGTTGTGGGATGCTGGACGTGGCACGGCTCTCACAGGCCGATGGCTACGCTTATGTGAGGGGCGACACCGCTACACGCGCCGATCATGTGCCGGCCGGGTTTGCCTGCATTGATCCGGAGACCAGCAGCTTTCAGTGCTCGAAATGTCAGGTGCTAATACCGTGATGTTGCTGCCGCGAATGAGCGACAAGCGGGCCATCGCTATTCTTCGCGAATTGCACACTGCGGAGGATTGTTTCGTCGGGTTGGTCGTCGCGCTGACCGGCGGTGACGGGGCATGCCACATCGCGCTTCGCAAAGCGGGCCAATCGTCGAGGACTTTATCCGATAAGCAGTGGAAGTAGCCAACTGTCGCAATCCCTCTCCAGTAGCGTTCACGAAACGAGCGACAATCTGCGTGCGTAGCCCGCCGCAGAGCAGAACGCCCTTTACACCATCAAGCTAGCCATATAGCGTCGGTGTACAGGTTAGCAAAATGCTCACCTCGAAGCTGCTCATGAAGTAGCGACTTCCGAAGTCGCCGCCAGTCGTCGTAGCAGCAGCTCACGTGCCATCGGAAGGCGCAATCATAACATTGTGTTTTATCACAGCGCGTCAGCGTCGCAGATGCGTGTCCGCGCGCGCTCAACAAAGGCGACCTTCATGAAGCTTCCTGCAATCTTGCAAGGTGAGGCACGGACCCACTTCCTTCAAGGAATTGCGTTCGGCGCGGTGACAACCATGGCGATTGGATTTATCTGGGGCGGTTGGGTCACGGGGGAGAGCGCCAGAATCATGCGCACCACGGCGGAGACCAGCGGCCGGATGTCTGTTCTGGTACCGCTTTGCGTCGCTCAGTTCACAGCCGCCGACGGCGCTCTCGCTAAATTCAAGGCGGCAAGCGCTTATTCCAAAGAAGGCGTCGTCAGCGAATTCGTGAAGAATGTGGCGTCCACGAGCATGGATTACTCGTTCGCAAAGGCTTGTGCCACCGGGATCGAAACGGAGCTCGCAAACGCAGCGACAAAGAGTTGACGAGCGTACCAGCAAGCCGGGTCAAGGATTGCGCGACCCGAGATTGCCATTCGTGCCTCATGAGGTGCGGATGACGCCGGCTCGGTTCTGTGCGCCAACGAAGCGGAGGCACCCGCGACGGCAACCGATGAAGCCGAAACGTGACGAACCGCAGGTGCGTCAATCTGAGCTCAATTGGTCGGATCGAGACTGCGCGTCAGGACATGCATAGCTGGTCGGTAGAATATGGACGACGGTCCTGAAGAGCGGTCACGATGTCGCGCCAGACGCACTTTCTCGTTCAGTCCTTTGACCCTGCGAAAGGCGATCAGTTAAAGGCCGATGCGCCAATTGCGTGCCGGAGCGAGGAAAGTGCGCGTCGAACTGCCGAAAGGCTTGCCATGAGCAAGGCAGGCGTCGTTGCCTTCTCGACAAACTCGGATACCGAGACGGGCGACTACGACGACCAGCCCACTGTGTTCTTTCGAGCGGGTAGGGTGCCTGCTGAATTCGACTCAATGCCTTGATATCTATTTTGCCTCACTGCGTTTTTAGCAATGAAGACTGGCGGGCATTCTGCCTGAAAGATCAAGACAATTGCGGCCGAGCCGAAAGATCGGGCCATGGCAGCAAACTCTCGATTTCAGCGAGACGCTGGCGCAACGATCAGTGCAGGAGACTAGGACGGGACAAGTGACATTTTTTGCCCGTTGGATCTTCTCGGAAAGTGTCGGATGGGAGTGGCCTTCCTGGAAGTAGATCTTGGTTTCGTAACTATGCACCAATCGACCATATGCGTAAAAAAGGGAAATTCGATGCGAAGAATTATTGCAGCGTTGGCTTTGTTTACATGTGTGCAAAGCGCCATCGCTAAGGGGCCGGACTGTCGCGCCATCGGAGGCGCGACCGCACGCCTGGCCTGCTACGACGCGGCCTATCCTCCGAAATTGGAAAAACCAGCAATCGTTGAAAGCGACGCAGGGCGACCTTCATACAAAGACCCGTTTGCAGCAGAAGAAGCTCGGACAGCTGCCAAGATAAAGAATATCTGCCGCGGTTGCTGAAATGCTTCCGGCTAGGCGGTGTGCTGCATTCATGCCTAATGCGTCCGCCCGCCGGTGAGTAAATCCATAGCGGACTAAGCGAAGTTGCAGACTTCTGCTATGCCTTCTCACTAATTCTTACGCGATCCTACAGATGCTTGAGGCAGCAAGCGGGCGCACTGATGAGCCAATTACTGGTAGCGAGGACCGTAGGTGCCCACTTGCTGAGATGAAAAACTGCTTGTACGTCAATGCAGATTGACTGACACTCTCTCCGCCATTTGCACGATTTTGCAGGGTAGTGTGCGGGAGGTTCTGCAAAAGCTGAGAGGCTGAAGCGGTCATGGTAAGTCCGGTGATTGCGAAGATCACCGCTCGTAGAGGAGCTTGGACCCGCCATGACCGTGACAAAGATTAGGACGGATGTCTCTGCAGTCAAAGAGTTGTTGAGGTCGGACAAGGAGTTCCTGAAGCCGCTGATCCAGAGTGCGGTGCAGGACATTCTCGAAGCCGAGATGACGGAGACGCTGGGTGCGGAGAAAGGGGAACGCAGCGAGGGCCGGCTTGGCTATCGCTCCGGCTACTATCCCCGCTCGCTGATCACCCGGGTCGGCAAAATCGAGCTGAAGGTGCCGCAGGACCGGCAGGGGCGATTCTCGACCGAGCTGTTCGAGCGCTATCAGCGCTCGGAGAAGGCGCTGGTTGCGGCCTTGGCCGAGATGTACGTGCAAGGCGTCTCGACGCGGAAGGTCAAGCAGGTCACCGAGGAACTGGTGGGCCATGCCTTCTCGGCCTCGGCGATCAGCGCGATCAACAAGCGGCTGGATGCGTCGCTGAAGGCGTTCTGCGAACGCAAGCTCAAGGAGCCGTTCCCTTATCTAATCCTTGACGCGCGCTATGAGCGCATCAGGGACGATGGCATCATCGCAAGCCAGGCGGTGCTGATCGCGATTGGGGTTGACTGGGAGGGCCGACGTCAGGTGCTCGCGGTCGAACTCGCCAACCGGGAGAGCCGATCGAGCTGGAAAGAGTTTTTGGAAGGGTTGAAGGCCCGCGGCCTGCATGGCGTGGAGTTCGTCGTCTCCGATGATCATCCCGGCTTGAAGAAGGCGATACCGGAGGTCCTCACCGGGGTGTTCTGGCAGCGCTGTTACGTGCACTTCCTGCGCAACGCGCTCGACTATGTGCCGCGCAAGGTCGATGACGATTGCCTGCTCGAGCTGCGCTGGATGTACGACCGGCGCGATCTTGGCGAGGTGCGGCGCGATCTGGCGGCGTGGCTTGCCAAATGGGGCGGCAAGTACCCCAAGCTCACCGGCTGGGTCGAGGACAACATCGAGGAGACCTTGACCTACTTCCGGCTGCCGCTGGCGCACCGCAAGCACTTGAAGTCGACCAACATGCTGGAGCGTCTCAATGAGGAGATCCGGCGGCGCACCTACGTGGTGCGAATCTTTCCCAACGCCGAGAGCTGCCTAAGGCTGGTGCGGGCGCTGACCGTCGAGCGTCACGAGGCCTGGCTCGAGGACCATCGCTATCTCAACATGGATCTGTTGAAGGAGCACAAGAAGGAGGCGTTACGCCAGGCGGCCTGACGATGCTCAGGCCCACCAAGGGGATGGACGCCACCCCTCTCCGCCGCCGTCGCTCGCCAGCGCTGCGCTTTTGGGCAAGCGAGCGACGGCGGCTCCGAGGGGATGGCTCGGCCGGACCCCATGATCAATTTTGCTGAACTTGACGCACAGAACTTTTTGCAGGCCAAACTACGATTTCCTACGACAGAGTTCGCCGACTGATCATGCGTCGATCGTGGCGGCCTCTTCCGGCGGCGAGGCGCTAAGCAACATCGCTAACAATATAGGGCGCTCGCCCGGGCTTCATCGCGAGGCTGGTGGTTCTCAGAAAATGGCCGTCATTGAGACCGCACATGAGTGTGCCGGATCGGACACGTGCCGAATTGAATGAACGCGGCCGTCCTCGTACACGGCGGCGTTCGCCCACATCAGTCAATCGACGCGGAGAGAATCCGGAAAGACCCTCTGCTCACGAGCGCGGCGAACTTCCCTTCAATTCCACCTCGAAGCCTTGCCATGGGCCCTTCGGGTGGACAATGGCGCTGTGCGCACGCAAGCCGACTTCAGGCTCAACAACGTGTCAGAATTCCTGGGGCGCGTTCCAGCCTGCTGGGCATCGAGAAGATGTCAAGAAATCTGCGCACGGCCCGCTTCGGCCGGGCCGAGCGCCCGGCTCGCCTGCCGAACTTCGTCCAGGAACGCCTCCGCCAGGCGTGACAGTGGTTCGGCCTCCGACCAAAGCATGTGGGCTACTGCCGGCGTCCTGGGTGTGAAAGGCTTGATAACGAGGTCGTGGCTGCCGCCCTGGCGCGGAGAGAACGGATCGACGACGGCAGCGCCGACGCCGGCAGCCGCGAGCACGCAGGCAGTTTTGCAGTATCGCACTTCCACGGTCGGCTGGAACGGCGCCCCGGCCTGGGCAAAGCTCTCGCGTATGGCTTCGCCCAATCGTGTTCCACGCTCCAGCCCGATGAAGGGCAGGCCGACCAGATCGGAGGCGGAAATCACGGGACGTTCGGCCAGCGGATGCTTCGGCGGCATTACGCAAACCATTTCGCCGGTGTGGACCACCTCATGCGCGATGCCTGGATGATGCGACAGGCCGAGCACGAAGCCAAGTTCGGCGACCCGGCTCGTCACCCCTTCGATAATTCCTTCATAGCGACGGACGTCGAAGAAGACCCTGGTCTGCCGCCGCTGACGCAGGAAGTCCGATAGTGCGGGCGGAATAATGCCGTAGGCGAGCGGCGGGGTCGCCACGATCGACAGGAGTCCCGAACGGCATTCACGCAGGTCGCGCACCCGATTTTCAAGTTTGGCGTGAAGCGCAAAGATCGCCTCGCTCTCCTTGTAAAGCGCCATAGCCTCTGATGTCGGGAACAGGCGGTTGTTGACCCGTTCGAACAGGGAAAAGCCGGCCTGCGCCTCCATTGCCTTCAGCGCATTGCTGACCGCGGGCTGCGACAGCGCCAGTTCGTCCGCCGCCGCGACTGTGGTTCGATGGCGGATGACTGCACGCAAGATCTCCAACTGGCGAAGGTTCATATAAGTGCCGATTATGGTCTCACCCGAAATATCATAGCACGGGTGATTGCAATTTGTGGGCCGTTTTCACCTAATCAACGACACAGCGGAGCGCTGACAGAGTGGGCCCTCCGCCTCCCGCATAAGCAATTCGCACAGATTGGAGGCAGTATTGGCACGCATACTCCGCGCCGCGGCCGCCCAGATGGGGCAGACGCAGAAAGCGGATTCGCGAGAGCATACGCTTGGCCGGATGCTGGAGCTTCTGGAGACGGCTGCCGCGCGCGACGCGAGTCTAATCGTATTTCCCGAGTTGGCCTTCACCACCTTCTTCCCGCCGTGGTACCTCGAAGACGGCGCGCTGTACCAGTATTTCGAGCGCGGCATGCCCAATCCGGCCGTGCAGCGCCTGTTTGATCGTGCTCGGGCGCTTTGCGTCGGATTTTATATCGGCTACGCCGAACAGACTCCTGATGAACGACGCTACAACTGCTCGATCCTGGTCGATTGTGACGGTAAGATCCTTGGTCGCTATCGCAAGGTGCATCTGCCGGGTTCAGTTGAACCGCGCGCCGGCGCGCGCTACCAGCAGCTTGAAAAGCGCAACATCACGTATGGCGACCTTGGATTTCCGGCTTTCCGCGCCGGAGCGGATTGGCGTCACGCGATCATCGGCATGATGATTTGCAACGATCGCCGGTGGCCCGAGGCTTGGCGCGTGCTGGGCTTGCAGGGTGTCGAGTTGGTCTGCGTCGGCTACAATTCGGCGGCCTACGACCTCAACGGCGGCGCCACGGAAGATGCCGCGCTGCGCACCTTCCATTCAAAGCCGGTGACGCAGGCCAATGCCTACATGAACGCGACTTGGGCAATCGCGGTTGCCAAGGCCGGTGACGAGGATGGTTCCGGATTGATCGGCGGCTCCTGCATCGTCGATCCGAATGGCCGCATCGTCGCCGAAGCGGAGACGCTGGCGGATGAAGTCGTCGTCGCTGACCTCGATCTCGACCTTTGTCGCCAGGGCAAGGACAAGATGTTCAATTTTGCCACTCATCGACGGCCCGAGCAGTACTCCGTCATCACTGAACGCGCTGGTGTTATCGAGCCGACCGCGCTCAGTGCGATCGCGACGAATCTTTCGGAAGCACGAGGACGATAGCCGATCCCCGATGTGTGCCTCCGCCGGGCCGCCAGGAGCGCTTGTTACCGTGGTTCACTGTTGCGGGCAGCGGCCGTCGCGCCGGCACCTAGGCTTCGACGATGCTCCAACGCAACACCAGGTCAAACAACCAGGGAAAACTCATGCGCGTCATCAATGTTGCCGCCGCCCAGATGGGTCCGATCCAGAAGGCCGACAGTCGCGAGGCGGTCGTCAAGCGCATGATCGCGCTGATGGATCAAGCCAAGGCGCGCGGCGCCGACCTGATCGTCTACCCCGAGCTGGCGCTCACCACATTCTTCCCGCGCTGGTACATGACGGACCAGTCCGAAGTCGACCGCTGGTTTGAGCGCGAGATGCCCAATGCGGCGACCATGCCGCTGTTCGAGCGCGCGGCCCTCCACCAGATCGCGATGAACTTCGGCTACGCTGAACTGACGCCGGACGGACACCATTTCAACACCAGCATCCTGACGGACAAGTCCGCCCGGATCGTCGGCAAGTACCGCAAGGTTCATCTGCCCGGTCATGCGGAGTTCGATGCCGAGCGCGCCTTTCAGCATTTGGAGAAACGCTACTTCGAGCCCGGCGATCTCGGCTTCAACGTCTGGCGTGAGCTTGACGGGATCCTCGGCATGGCGATCTGCAACGACCGGCGCTGGCCGGAGACCTATCGCGTGATGGGTCTGCAGGGCGTCGAGATGGTGATGATCGGCTACAACACCCCCTCGGTGAACGCCGAAAAGAGCGAGGAGGGACCCGCGAAGCGGCTGTTCCACAACCGCCTCTCCGTGCAGGCAGGCGCCTATCAGAATTCCACATGGGTCGTATGTGTCGCCAAGGCCGGCGTCGAGGATGGTCACCCCTTGATCGGCGGCACGCTGATCGTCAATCCCGACGGCGAGATCGTGGTCGAAGCCAAGACCGAGGAGGACGAACTGCTGGTTCACTCCTGCGATCTCGACGCCACCGCCTTCGGCAAGAGCACGATCTTCAACTTCGCCCAACATCGCCGCATCGAGCATTACGGCCTCATCACCAGTCGTACCGGCGCACAGCCGCCTCCGGAAAACTGAATGTCGGGCATCGCCTTCAACGCGCTTGATCCGCAGGCCCGATACAAGCTGTTGTGCGGGATCGTCGTACCGAGGCCGATTGCGCTGGTCACGACGCTTGACGACAACGGCAAGGTCAATGCCGCGCCGTTCAGCTTCTTCAACGTCTGAACGACTGCGCGGTCGATTTTCCCGCTGGCAGCAGCGAAGTGGAGGCGACGGGGGCCACGCTGCCGTCAATCGACGTCGCCGTGCCCGCGGATCCCGTCGCCCAGCAGATTGAAGCAGAGCACGGCCGGCATCAGCGAAACGGCTGCCGACATCATCAACAATTCCTACGATCTCGGCATCGCGATGGGTGCGATCCAGGTGCCGGGGGACGGCCGTCCGATCGTTCTGATGGCCGATCGTCAATCAACCGGCGGCTATCCGAAGATCGCCACCGTCATCGGTCCCGATCTCGGTCGGCTGGCCCAGGCGAGGCCCGGAACGACGTTCCGCTTCGAGGCGGTATCGATCGAGGAAGCGGTCGCTGCGCGTCGCCAAGAGGCCCGCGCTGGCGCGGGGCATTGTCGCCGAGCGGCTATTGCGTGTGCATCTCAGCCCTGAATTTTTGCTCGGCCTCAATCTGATCGACGGCGTCGTCAGCGTCGATCCTTGCGGATAACGCCCGCATCGACATCACGACCATGTCGAAATTCTTGGCAGGTACCTGACCGGCGCCCGCAAGCCGGTTGTGATTCACGTTGAAAATGCGTCTGTCCGAAAGCCGCTGCTATCCGATCCGGTCCCAACTCAGGTGGACTGCGCTGGCATACCATTTGCACGCAAAATAATCACTCATCATCGGTCCGACCGCCGGTTTGACCTCACCTGTACCGAAACCCGCCGCCGAAGCAGGGCGGAGTCGCCGCAACACCCCGACGCTTGGAGAACTTCATGGATCGCAGGACTCTGTTGAAAGGATTGGCCGGGGCAGGCGCCCTGGCGGCGACCGGCGGTGTTTCGATGCCGGCCCTTTCCCAAGGCGCGGCGGCGCGCACCTTGCGCTTCGTGCCTCAGGCCAATCTCGCGAATTTCGATCCGATCTGGGGGACCCAGTACGTGGTGCGCAATGCCGCCGCACTGGTGTGGGACACCCTCTACGGCGTCGACGCGATGCTGCAGCCGCAGCGCCAGATGGTTGAGTCCGAGGAGGTCACCGATGACGGCCTGACCTGGACCTTTCGGCTCCGGTCGGGGCTGAAGTTCCACGACGGCGAGCCGGTGCGCAGCAAGGACGTGATCGCGAGCATCACGCGCTGGGCGGCCCGCGATCCGATGGGGCTCATGATCAAGGCGCTTCAGCAGGAACTGACCGCCGTCGACGACAGGACCTTCAAACTGGTCTTGAAGCAGCCTTACTCGAAGCTGCTCTACGCACTGGGCAAGAACAATACGCCGATCGCCTTCATCATGCCGGAGCGTATCGCGCAGACCGATCCGTTCAAGCAGATCACGGACTATGTCGGCTCGGGACCGATGAAGTTCGCGAAGGCCGAATGGGTGCCCGGCGCCAAGGCGGTGTTCGAGAAATTCACCGACTACGTGCCGCGGCAGGAGAAGGCGTCCTGGCTCGCCGGCGGCAAGCAGATGCTGATCGATCGTCTGGAATGGGTGGTGATCCCGGATCCGGCCACGGCGGCGGCGGCGCTGCAGAACGGCGAGGTCGATTGGTGGGAGAGCCCGATCACCGATCTCGTGCCGGTGCTCAAGAGCAACCGCAACATCAGCGTCGACATCGCCGATCCGCTTGGCAACGTGGGTTCGTTCAGGATGAACCACCTTTACCCGCCCTTCAACGACGTGAGAGCGCGGCGTGCGGTGCTGATGGCGATGAGCCAGGAAGATTACATGCGGGCGCTGGTGGGGGATGACACCTCGCTTTGGAAGCCGCTGCCGGGCTTCTTCACGCCGGGTACGCCACTCTATTCGGAGGCGGGCGGCGAGATACTCAAGGGCAAGCGCGATCTCGACGCGGCCAAGAAGCTGCTGGCCGAGAGCGGTTATTCGGGCCAGCCGGTGACTTGCCTGGTGGCGCAAGATCAACCGATCACCAAGGCGCAGGGCGACGTCACGGCGGATTTGTTGAAGAAACTCGGCATGAATGTCGACTTCGTCGCGACCGATTGGGGCACGGTCGGTTCCCGTCGCGCCCAGAAGACGCCTCCGGGGCAGGGCGGCTGGCAGATGTTCCACACCTGGCACGCCGGCGCCGACTGCATTAACCCCGCCCCCTACAACGCCATTCGCGCCAATGGTGACAAGGCGTGGTTCGGCTGGCCTTCGAGCGATGCCGCGGAAAAGGAAGTCGTGGAATGGTTCGGAGCCAAGAATCTCGATGAAGAGAAGGCGGCGATCAATCGCCTGAACAAGGCGGCACTCGACGACGTGGTCTATGCGCCGACCGGTTTCTTCCTCGGCTATACGGCGTGGCGCAAGAACGTCTCCGGAATCGTGAAGGGGCCGCTGCCGTTCTTCTGGGGCGTGTCGAAGACCGCATGACGGCACGGTAAACCGACATGGTCTCGTATATCCTGCGGCGGATTCTCGCGACGTTGCCCGTGATGGCGATCGTCGCGCTGTTCGTCTTCAGCCTGCTCTACATTGCGCCCGGCGACCCTGCGGTGGTAATCGCCGGCGATCAGGCGAGCCCCGCCGACGTCGAACGGATACGCCAGACCCTCGGCCTCGACCGGCCGTTCCTGGTGCAGTTCGGGTCCTGGCTCTGGCACATCCTCCACGGCGATCTCGGCACCTCGATCTTCACGAGCCTGCCGGTCTCGACGCTGATTGCGCAGCGCATCGAACCGACACTCTCGCTGATGGTGCTCACTCTGCTGCTGACGATCCTGGTCGCAGTCCCGCTTGGCGTGGTGGCGGCGTGGAAGGCGGGAAGCTGGTTGGATCGCACCATCATGACGTTTGCCGTGTTCGGCTTCTCGCTTCCCGTCTTCGTCGTCGGATACGTGCTCGCCTACGTGTTCGCGCTCAAGTTCGAGTGGCTTCCCGTGCAGGGCTACACGCCGCTCAGCGAAGGCTTCTGGCCGTGGCTGCAGAATCTGATCCTGCCGGCGGTCGCGCTCGGCTGCGTCTACATCGCGCTGATTGCGCGCATTACTCGTGCCTCCATGCTCGAAGTGCTGCAGCAGGACTATATCCGTACCGCCCGCGCCAAGGGCCTTGGAATGCGCAACATCCTGTTCGTTCATGCGCTGAAGAATGCCGCCGTTCCGATTGTGACTGTAATCGGTATCGGCATCGCCCTCTTGATCGGCGGCGCGGTGGTGACTGAAAGCGTGTTCGCGATTCCGGGCCTCGGCCGACTGACGATCGATGCGATCCTGCGGCGCGACTACCCGGTGATTCAGGGCATCGTGCTGCTGTTCAGCTTCCTCTACGTGCTGGTCAATCTGATGGTTGACGTCGTCTACACCCTGGTTGATCCGAGGATCCGCTATTGACCATATCCACCACCAGCACTGCGGCCCTGCCACCGGGCCTGGTTATCGCGCCGCAACTGCCTGAACTGCTGCGGCCGGTGAAGATCCGGCACGGTCTGATCGGTTTTCTCCGCGGTCATCCGACGGTTGCGATCGGCGGCGCATTGCTGCTGTGCCTGATCCTGATCGCGATCTTCGCGCCCTATCTCGGAACCGTCGACCCGACCGCGCTGGCGCCCGCCAAGCGGACCCGCGCGCCCTCGGCGCACTTCTGGTTCGGCACCGACATGCTGGGCCGCGACATCTACTCGCGCGTTCTTTACGGGGCGCGGGTCTCGCTCACCGTCGGCCTTTCGGTGGCGGCTCTCGCCTCGCTCGCCGGCCTTGCCATCGGCCTCGTCTCGGGCTTCGTGCGATGGGCGGACGGCATCCTGATGCGGTTCATCGACGGGTTGATGTCGATACCGCCGATCCTGCTCGCGGTCGCGCTGATGGCGTTGACGCGCGGCAGCGTCGGCAACGTCGTCCTGGCCATCACCGTTGCCGAAATTCCGCGCGTGACGCGTCTGGTGCGCGGCGTCGTGCTGTCGCTGCGAGAGCAGCCCTATGTTGACGCCGCCGTCGCATCCGGCACGCGAACGCCGATGATCATCCTGCGCCACATCCTGCCGAACACGCTGGCATCGATGCTGGTCCAGGCCACCTACATCTGCGCCAGCGCCATGATCGTGGAGTCCATCCTCTCCTTCATCGGCGCCGGCACGCCGCCGACGATTCCGTCCTGGGGCAACATCATGGCCGAGGGCAGGGCGCTGTGGCAGGTCAAGCCTTACATCGTGTTCTTTCCCGCAGCGTTCCTCTCCGTCACCGTCCTCGCCGTCAACCTGCTCGGTGACGGTCTGCGTGATGCGCTCGATCCACGCCTGGCCAAGAGCCTGTAGGACAGACGAGGTTTCGATCCGATGGCACTGCTCGAAGTCGAGAATCTGCAGACCCATTTCCGCACTCCCGACGGGATCAACCGCGCCGTCGACGGCGTGTCCTTCCAGGTCGCCGAAGGCGAGACGCTGGCCATCGTCGGTGAATCCGGCTGCGGCAAGTCGGTCACCTCGATGTCGCTGATGCGGCTGATTCCGGAGCTGCCGGGCAGGATCGCGGGCGCTGTCCGTTTCCAGGGCAGGGACCTGCTGCAACTGTCCGAGCGCGAGATGCGCGGCATTCGCGGCAATGACATTTCGATGATCTTCCAGGAGCCGATGTCGAGCCTCAATCCGGTGCTGACCGTCGGTCGCCAGATCGGCGAGACGTTGCGGCTGCATCAAGGACTGGACAAGCAGGCCGCGGAGGCGCGCGCCGTCGAGATGCTCAATCTGGTCGGCATCCCGGAGCCGGCACGGCGCGTGCGCGAATATCCGCATCAACTTTCGGGAGGCATGCGCCAGCGCGTGATGATCGCGATGGCGCTGGCCTGCAATCCAAAGCTCCTGATCGCCGACGAGCCGACCACGGCGCTTGATGTGACGATCCAGGCCCAGATCTTGCAACTGATGCTGGAGCTCAAGCGTAGCGTCGGCGCGGCGATCGTGCTGATCACCCATGATCTCGGTGTGGTCGCCGAGATCGCCGAGCGCGTCATGGTGATGTATGCCGGCCGCAAGGTCGAGGAAGCGCCGGTGGCCGCGCTGTTCCGATCTCCGCGTCATCCGTATACGCAGGGCCTGCTCGGCGCGGTGCCCAGGCTCGGCTCGTCCCTCACCGGCGCGGCGCGACGGCTTGCCGAAATTCCCGGGCAAGTGCCCAACCTCAAGCAGGCGATCGTGGGCTGCGCCTTTGCCGGGCGGTGCGCGCTTGCAACCGATCTCTGCCGTCAGGTCGCGCCGGGCCTCGAAGAGAAGGGGCCCCGCCACATCGCCGCCTGCCATTATTCTGCCAAGGAGGCGGCCGCGGCATGAGTGCTCCGCTGCTCCAGGTCAACGACCTCAAGAAGCATTTTCCGGTTCGCGGCGGCTTGTTCGGCCGCAGCTCCGGCGCGGTCCACGCCGTGGATGGCGTGTCCTTTGAGGTCGGACGCGGCGAGACCCTCTCGCTGGTCGGCGAATCCGGCTGCGGCAAGTCGACGGTCGGCCGCGCCATCCTGCGGCTGTTCGACATCACCGCCGGCCAGGTCGTGCTCGATGGCCAGCGCATCGACGATCTCTCGCCCGGCGGGCTGCATGCCATTCGCCGTCGTTTGCAGGTGGTGTTCCAGGATCCGTTCTCCAGCCTCAATCCGCGGATGCGGGTGCGCGACATCCTGGCCGAGCCGATCCGCAATTTCGGTCTCGCCAAATCCGCCGCCGATCTCGAGGCGCGGGTCGCGGAACTGATGGACACCGTGCGCCTGCCGCATGACGCGCTGAACCGGCGGCCCCATGAATTCTCGGGCGGTCAGCGCCAGCGCATCGGCATCGCCCGCGCGCTTGCGGCGGAGCCGGATCTGATCGTCTGCGACGAGGCGGTTTCGGCGCTCGACGTCTCGGTCAAGGCGCAGATCGTCAATCTGCTGCAGGATCTGCAGCAGCAGTTCGGGCTTGCGTTGCTGTTCATCAGCCATGATCTGGCTGTTGTCGAGCACATGACGCACCGTGTCGCTGTGATGTATCTTGGCAAGATCGTCGAAATGGCGCCGAGCCACAAGATCTTCGCCTCGCCGGCGCATCCCTACACCAGGGCTTTGCTCTCGGCGGTGCCGGTGCCGAAGCCCGGCGCGGTCCGAAACCCAATCGTCCTGAAGGGCGACGTCCCAAGCCCGATCAATCCGCCGAGCGGTTGCCGTTTCAACACCCGGTGCCCGTTCGTCTTCGATCGCTGCAAATCAGAGGAGCCGACACTTCGATCGGCTGGCGGCGGTCAATGGGTGGCGTGTCATCTCGAAACGCTGCCGGAGACGTCGGGCCCTGCCGTATGATCCGTCGGCGTCGCGATGCAGTCGGCCTAGTCTTACGGACGACGCGCATACGAGCCGTTCGAGGGCAACCCCAAGGGCTCTCAGGTGAGTTCCTCAAATGCCGCAAGCGGCGAACGTCCGCGTGGTTGGCGCGTTCGCCGAGAGGGCTGACGAGAAAGTCGAGCGGTCCAGAGCAACGAAGAGAGGTATTTCCGGCGCGGTCGCCAACAGGCTGTGGACTGAAAGCCGGCTAAGCAGCGATTTAGCGGAGTAACGGACCCCTGACTCAAACCCCCGATTCCTTCTCCCTGAGGCGCCCGACGCGTGCCAAGCGACGTCACGTCCGCCAATCCTACCGATCCGTGAGAGCTTTGGACACGACCTCGTGAGGTTCGGAGCGGTGGGTATGGAATTGAGTTTTGTCGGACACAACCCCCTTTCGGCCGTAGCTCCAACGGTGGGTTTTGGTTAGAAAGCTCGAAAGTGCGTTATCATTCAATAGTGATTGACTGACACTCTCTCCGCCGCAAAAGGAAGCTCCTGGGACTTCAGGTGAACTTGGTAGTCATAACCCGCGCTAACAATCCAAATTCAGCTGCGTCTTCTATCTACGCAATGGCAGGACCGACCCGAAACTGTCCCGATTTCCTTCGGCCTTTCTGTCTCGCTTGGCAATCTTCTCGACAGCGTCCGCAAGATAATCCGGGTGATGATGACCGTAGGTATTGAGCAGAACGTCAAGCGACATGCCCAAATAGCCCGCCGCCTGCCACGGATCGGCGCCGCGCTGCATCAGCCAGGTTGCTGCCGTATGCCGGAGTGTGTGAGGCGAGACGCCCGCGCCGAGACCGGCCAGTCCGACGGCGGTCTTGAAAGCCGTCTTTACCGAGGTGACGGGTTTTCCGTTGAATTCCACGAAGTGCTTTGCGTGATGGTCGATCTGATGCCACCGCTTAAGATGGGCAAGCAGGCGCGGCGGGATCGGCACCGGCGGTTGCCGCTTGTTGGTCTTTGCGTCGCCCTGGCGGCGTCGGTAGTAGATGCCGCGATCCAGATCGACGAAAGCGCGGCCGACCGCCGGAATGGGTGAGGCTGCTGCGATCGCGCCGGCTCGGGATCCGCTGTAGACGCCGATCAGAATGAACCGTGCGAGATGGCGTAAGGGCCGCTTCCCGGTCGCGACCTTTTGGCCTTTGAGCGGACCCCGGAACATTTTCTGCATCTCGCGGTAGCGCCAGCACGTCCAGATCAGCTTGGCGGCGTCGGATCTCGTGAGCCATCTATCGCGCGGCTCGCCCTTGGCGGGCAGCGTGATCTTGACGATCCCTCGATGATAGCCCTCTGCAGCGTGATGATTGATGGCCGCGCGCAGGTCTTCGAGGTCGCGCCGTGAGCCTCCTTTGTTGCCGCGCTCTTTTGCGAATTGACGGCACTGCTCGCCATCGACATCGGCGAGCATCTTGGCGCCCCACCAATCGTTCAGCCGTCCGATGCGCTTCTTGAACTTGCGTATGCCGGGAATCGTCTCTTCCTGATCTTCAGCGACCTTGAATTGATCGCGGAGCTTGGCGAGCTCGGCGTCAAGGTAGATCGAGAGCACATCCCCGATGGGGATCGATTCAATGTCCTGGGCCTTACGCTTGGGGATGTATTTCGACGCAATGTAATCCTTCAGCGCCTGCTCGGCGGCCGTAATTTCATCTGCAACGCAGCCTGTGCCGATATCCCGGCCGTTGTCCCGGATGATCCAGGTTGCTCTGTGGGTGATCTTGCCGCTCTTGTCTCGTCGGGCGGCTTTGAGCTGGAGCCTGGCCCCCTTGCTTCGACGCGGCATAATTCCCTCATTCGCTCAATATGAAAAAGTGTCGTGTAGTCCTTGCCCGCGATGCGTTCGATGATGAGTCGCCCGCGAGCGTTCTCTCGGCGCAATCCGGAAGCGGTCATCGAACCATCCGGGAATGCCACGGCCGCCGCCACAGAAAGCCGGAGAGGCTCGTTCGGGCCAATGTTCTCCCGGCGATTTGAGAGGTCGGCCATGTTAGCGAAATCGCGATCTGCGAAGCACTAACTGTGATCGAATTTCACGCGGACGCCGTTGTTTTTTTTCTGGTCCCCTGAAGCTTGTGCTTGGCCTGAATTGCCGGACGAGGATCGGAGGAGCTGGTACTCGCCCGCAATGATCGGGAGTACCGCGCCCCTCAGCGCAATCGCCAGGAGGCGTTCTTCCACGCGAGCTAGACGTCTCGAGGTCATCGGTGCCCATCGGCACATACAATCGGCTCGTGGACGGCAGCTCAATTGCGACAAGCGGCAGTTTGGGCAGGCTAGGGCGGCTGCGAAGAAGGCTCGGGGCAGGCGCGCCAACATTGTCCTAGATGCGGATGTCGATCACTTTTGCGATATGCTCCATCTGCTTTGGGCCAGTTCAGCTTTGACTGGGTGACGCTTGCTCCTCCTTTATCACGTGCGCGAAGTCGGCTGGCTTAAGCGAGGCGGTCGACTCCCTCACTGACCGACCGTCCTCACCGCTCAATGACTTTCGTCGGCTGCTCGCGTCGGCTGCTCGATATGCCTCGAACGATTTTACCGGGCTGGGTGTCTCGCCGATACTGGCAGATCTGACAGGTTGTGCATTGGCCTGCCGCGCCGCCTGAGACGCTCGGTTCGGAGTCTTCGATGCGATCAGTGTTCATCCTTGGCTCCTTCCGCGGACGACTTCCCTGCTTGTGGACGTGACGACCTATGGGAAGCGAGACGCCATCCGAAACCCTCGCCGGCTCCTTTTTTCCCCGCCGGCAAGCCGTCTCCTCGCGATCGCTCCGCTGCAAAAAAGGTGCTGTCTCGGGTGCGCCGCTGCGCTTCGCCCCGGCGGGTTCAATGCCGTCTCGCTTCCCATGACGGTCTCGCCAACGCAGGGGATCGGCCCTGCGGCAGCGAAGGAGACAGACCACATGACTGCAATCGGATTCGTCACCCGCACGGACAACGGCGGCTACAGGGGCGAGCTCAAGACCTTGTCGATCCGCGCCCACATCGACATCGTTCCCAATAGCGGCAAGTCGACTGAGGCTCAGCCGGATTTCCGCATCATCGCCCAGGGAGTTGAGATCGGCGCCGGCTGGATCCGGCGCGGGGAGAGCAGCGGCAAGGACTACGTCAGCCTGTCACTCGCAGCACCCGAACTTGGGTCTCGCAAGCTCTACGCCAATCTCGGCCGAGCCGCCGGCCTGGGCGATGACAACGGCTTCTTCCTGATCTGGAATCCGGGAGACTAGGCCGGGATATTGGGCTCCCGCGCTGCGCGCGGGAGCCTTTCTTGTCACCAGGGAGGACAGCGGTCGATTGTCGTTGCGCATGGCCACGACGGCTTGTCCCGCCGCTTAACGGACGCATCGAGGGCGTCCATATCGATCTGGATGATCCGGTGTTACTGAACCGACGCAGTTGCCTGGTTCGTCATCGTTCTCGATGGTCACGGCGCTAGCCCAGCCGTATCTTCCTTGACGCCGCGGGCAACGATCTTGAGCGTTTCGTCGGCGAGCGGCCGCTGTAGTTTCAGGGCCTCATCGGGAGGTGCCGTCATCCAGGTTTCTACCTCGTCCGGCGATGTCAGGATCACCGGCATCGCCTTCGGGTGGATGGCGCCGACCTCGGCGTTCGGCTCCGTTGTGAGGAACGCGTAGAGGTCGTTGGTTGTCTCGCCTTCCTTGACCTTCCGAACGGACGTCCAGCTGGCGCAGATGCCGGCGAAGCAGGCGAGGGGACGGCTCTCGTCGAGCGCGAACCAGATATCACCGCCTTCGGCTTTGTTGAACTCGCTGAAGGAGTTGAACGGCACCACGCAGCGGTTTTCGACGCCGAGCCATTTCGTCCAGTGCTTGCTCTTCACGTTGCGGATGTTGGTCGTGCCGCCGTCCGGCTCCATCCGCAGCAGCTCCTTGAAATCGACCGCCTTGCCTTTCGCCTCGAGCTTTGCTGCGCGCTTTTTGGTCGCCTCCATCAGGGCGTGCTGCGATGACGGCATTCCCCACCGGGCCGTCGTGAGTTCGCGGCCGCCGGGCCCATTGCGCACGATCGGTGCCTTGTAATCGGGAAAGACCCCCGGCATCGGCGCAAGATTGCCAACATAGCGGTTGACGACGCGGAACAGCGCGCTGATGGCGGCCTGGTTGGTCGTGATCGAGTAGAGATTGCACATCGGTCAGGGTCCGGTCCGAGGGTGGCGCGGCTGCCCGGCCAGTTGTAACAAAGTCGTGGAGGGACGCCCGCTCGCGTTGGTGCATTTTCGGCAGCGCAGCCGGGTGGCGAGATCATGCACGAAGTGGGTTCGCGGATGCTTGAACGCCGCGAGGTTGACGTCACTCGACGTCTTGCAACGTTCGCACATGATCTCGAGCCAGGGGAAGCCTCCATTCACGGCCTGGTCGATCGCCGGGGACGGGGCGATCGGCTCTCCGTCGGACCACATGCGTTCGTTCCAGCTCTCGCACAGCAGCTTGTTTGCCTGTCGGATGAGTGCTTCCCCCTTTGTCCGCAACTCCGCGGATCGGGCGGCCAGGATGCTGGCCATTGCGCGCGCCTTGCCGAGCTCCTTCGTCAGTGCCTTGCGGCCGCTGCCTGACAAGGGTGTAGGGTGGTATTTTGGGGCCATCCAGACATCCCGGTACAAAGAGATCGGGTCGGCGACCTGGAGCTCGCTACGGCGTTTCGAACGCCGGCCAGCAACCGTCTTCCTCATGCCTGCCGGTTCGTTGCCGGCAGGTATTGTCGAGCAGCCGCTGCGCGACGTCCTTCCAGATTGCGTTGCGGCCATACAATCGGACTGCATCGGCTGTCTGGATTTCGACGATCCGCTCGCAGCGGCGGCACGATACGCGAAGGACGTGACGCCGAATGTCAGACAGACGCCGTTGCCGTATCTGGACGTCGGTCGTATCGGCGCGAGGATCCTTGAGCACCGATTCCCAGTATTCGGCGGGAAGCGGTGCATCCGGAGCCGCGGCGGGCGGAGCCGGCCTGTGGACGGCCTCGGCGGCCAGTTTTTCCATCTGCTTCGGGGTCGGCTTGCGCCAGCTCGCGGGTCGGTCGGTCATGCCGAATTAGAACATAACAAGAACAAATGTCGAGTCGCCCCGGGCAGTGACGGAGAAAAAATTGTCCTGTTGGGGAGGCGGTGCTGTCGGAACCAGGGCCTGCGGATCGTCTTGAATCCGGCATCAGTATCGGAGTTCCCATGGCCCCCCGCGCTAACTGGAAAGGCTTCCTGCGGCTCTCGCTCGTCACCTGTCCGGTCGCGCTGTATCCGGCAACGTCCGAATCCGAGAAGGTCTCGTTCAACCAGCTCAACCGCAAGACCGGCCACCGGATCAAATACGCCAAGGTCGACGCCGACACCGGCGAAGAGGTCGCCAATGAGGACATCGTCAAGGGTTACAAGGTCGACGACGACACCTTCATCGAGGTGACCAGGGAGGAGCTCGAGAACGTCGCACTGGAATCGACGCGAACCATCGAGATCGACGAGTTCGTCGATCGGAGCGAGATCGATCCGCGATATCTGATCCGGCCCTACTATCTGTGTCCTGACGGCAAGGTCGGGCACGATGCGTTCGCCGTGATCCGCGAAACCATCCGCGAGATGAACAAGGTCGCGATCGGGCGCGTGGTGCTGACCAACCGCGAGCACATCATCGCGCTCGATGCCATGGACAAGGGTCTGATGGGAACGCTGCTGCGCTATCCTTACGAGGTGCGTTCAGCTGCCGAGTATTTCGACGACATCCAGGATGTCAAAGTCACCAAGGACATGCTCGATCTCGCCAGGCACATCGTCAATCAAAAGTCGGGTCACTTCGAACCTGAGAAGTTCGAAGACCAGTACGAAACCGCCCTGATCGATCTCATCAACAGGAAACGCGCCGGCAAGCCCATCACCGCGAAAGCGCGGCCGCGTGGCGAGAACGTCGTCGATCTGATGGACGCGCTGCGCAAGAGCATTGGCGGCGAAAAGGCCGCACAAGCAGCCAAGCCGGCCAGGAAGCCGCGCAAGGCCGCAAGCGGTCAAAAGGAAATGCTGATGCCGATCGCCGGCAAGAAACCCGCGAAGGAAGCTGCGGCAAAGAAGCCGGCAGCAAGGCCGCAGCGGAAGTCAGCCTAGGTCCGGCTGATCCGGGCTGATATAGTGATGGCATGGCATTCCGTGTCTTGATCATCGGCGGCACGGGGCAGGTGGGCGCTGCGGTGGTGCGTGCCCTGGCGGCGGAGCCGTCCTGCGCCGAAGTCGTGATGGTCAATCGCCGGGCGATTGCTCTGACCGCTGATCCCCGAGTGCGGCAGGTGGTCCTGAATACCGCAGCTGCCGAATTTCTGTCAGAGGTAACCAAGCTTGCCCGGAGCTTGATTGCGCAGGGCGATCCCGTCTTTGCGGCATGCTGTGTCGGTGTCGGTCAAGGTAGCCTGAAATGGAGCGAGGAGGAGCTGAAGGCGCTTGAGATCGGCGTGGTCGGCGGCTTTGCCCGCGGTTGCCGCGCCGCAGGTATCACACGGTTTGCTCTGCTGTCGGCCGTGGGAAGCACTTCGAAAAGCAGAATCCGCTATGTCCGGATCATGGGGCTCAAGGAAGAGACGGTTGAAGCGGTCGGCTTCCAACGCCTCGCGATTTTTCGGCCGGGAATCATCGCGGGCAATGTTCATACGCCGAGCTATGTCACTTGGCTCGACCGCTTGATTCCGGGGCGGTTTGGCGTGATCGAGCAGGACGATATCGCTCGCGCCTTTGTCGCGGAGTTCGTGGATAGCGCGGCCCACGATGGTGTTGTGTATCTCGAGAACGGGGCCATGCGACGAATGTCCCGCACCCTCAAATAGCCCGCGTTTCCTGATCAGGGGCATTCGGGGCAGGTATCGCCGATCGAATCCAGCACCTCTCGAATCTCGGCCACCGCTTCATCAGTGGAGATGCCTACCGGTCGGTCGTTATGGGCGATATCGAAGGCCCGATCCCGCGCATGCGGATCGGCGCGATCCTGCATCCAGCCGTGCTCCTCGCACTCGCGGATCGCACCCGCTTCCTGAAGCACATGGATCGCCCATCCGCGCAGCGTCCTTATCGCCGGCCTTCGTTCCCTCGTCATCAGCACTGAAATCGCTCCTGACAGACGAATCGCTCTGCCCGCAATTCGTTCCCCTCCTAGCACATGGCTGGGATTTGCGACGATCCGAACTCAATGATGACGTCCGATGCGCTCGTTGCACGCTGTGGCCGCTATCGGGGGAAAGCGGAAGTCCTCCGGCGCGCACAATCTTGGGCGCAGACTGGCACAGCTATCCAGTTGCCGCGGCTCGGTTACCGGCTTCTCGCACGAGCGTTCGCGCGCCATCGCTCCGGGAGGCTCTGCGGCGAGGCGGCCGGTTTCCACTCCAGGGACACGACCCAGTTGTCGAAGACCGTGTTGAAGCTCCCGGACTGGTACGAGAAGTTCTCGCCCGCCAGCCAAAAGTAGCCGGCATCGGCTGCGTAGGTAAAGAGCGTCCAGGTATGGGGCTTCTTCCAGAACGCGTTGCCACCGTCCGGGTCCCCGTCGAGGGCGCTGAAGTCGAGGAAGAGCCAGAGAGGCGCATTCTTGGCGCCGAGGTTCGTATCCGGCGAGTTGAACTGAAGCGCGTTCCAGTAGATCCCAGGTCCGGCTCGGGGATCAGCATCGTCCACGAGCTTCTGCAGCTGCCAATAGAAGCTCGCGTCGCCGGTCATAGTGGTCTCGCCGGTGAACGTGATCAGGCCAGCCTGCGGGCCTGACTGGATGATGCCGCTGATCGAGGTGGTCCCGCTGATTGTTCCGCTCCCTTGTAGTATGCCGCCGGGAGCAGGCGAATCGGTGCCGGTCGCTGCAATGGTGACCGGGCCCGAGACCGTCCCACCGTTCATGAACAGTGTACCCGACTCGCCGACAACAACCGCGCCGGTCACCGTGCCGGCGACCTCCAGCGTCGCCGCGTAGGATACCAGCACCTCGCCGGCACCCGTTGCTGATCCACCGGTACCGCCGGCAATCAGCGTACCCCCATTGATTCTGACCAGACCGGAAAGCGTACCGCTGCTGTCTGCACTCAAGGTCAGCGTGCCGGGACCGAAGATCGTCAGGCCCGCCGATCCCTCGATGGCGGCTGTGATCTGCGAACTACCGCCGCTAGCATTGGTGTAGATCAGGCCTTCTGCCGCGCCGAACGAAAGCCTCGCAGTAGCGATGCTGCCGCCGTTCATGATGAGGCCCGCGGCGTCGCCGCTCGCCTGGCTTCCGACCAGAATGCTCGCATCGCCGCCCGTAATCGCTCCGCCGTTCACTTCGAGCGCCGCCACCTGCGGCACACCGCCGCTCTCGACCGCCTGGCTGTCGACGACCTCGTAGACGGCATCGGCCGGAACGTCGTTGATGCTGACATCCGTCGACGACACGGTGGCCGCGCTCGCGAAGCCCCCGGAGGGCGAATAGGTCAGGAACTTGCCCGAGCTGGCCGCGTCGTCGTCCTCTCCGAGAATGTAGGGAGCGACGATCCCATTCATGACGATGGGCAGGTTTGCTCCCGTTCCTGCCACGAACACCTGTTGCGTCAGCCCAAGCTGGGCCATGCCGCCGCCCGGCACGATAACAAGCGTTCCGCCGGAGTTGCGGACAATGTTCGTCAGGGTACCGTCGTCATTGCCCCCGATTACGACGCGATAGTTGCCGCTTCCGGAAAGCTGCAAGGCGCCTCCCGTAGAGCCGATGACGAACGTCGCCAGAGATCCCGAGGCGATCTGCACATCGACCGTCGCGCCGTCCGAACGAAGCTCGAGTATTCCGCCGTTCGTCACCGTCACCCTGAAGCTGCCAAATGGTGTGCCCGATGTCCGGGTACTTGCCAGCGTCCCCGCGCCTACGGTGTTGTGTCCTATCAGCTGGTTCGTGTTGGTGAGCAGGAGCGTGCCTTCGCCGTATTTGTGCAGGCCGCCCAGCCCGGAGATCGGCGCGACGACGGTCAGCGTGCCGCCGTTCGTGTTGATGACCTTAGGCTGGTTGATCGTCCATGTGCTGGGTTCATATCCGGATGTCGAGGGCAGCGCCGACTGCGAGATCGCCCAAGCTTGCCCCTGCCAGAGCACGGCGTAGACGCCCCACCCGGTGAGCGCGTCGGTGACGACCTGGCTGTAGTCTTCGGAAGGCTGCGGCAGATTTTCCAGCGTCCATCCGCTGGGCATCTGCGCGATCTGGACGGTCTGCGGATTGCTAGACGGGAGGTTGGGTACGTTCTCGAACGAGGCGGGGAAAGCGTTGTTGATGGTGATCGTGCCGCCCGTCAGGTTCACCGTGAGCGGTGCGAGGACATGGCCGCCGTAATTCTCCATGTATCCCTTCGTCGTCTGGGAAACGGAATACCAGCCAACCGCGAAATTGGCCAAGACGATCGTCTGCGGACTCTCGGACACGTTCGGGGCCAACTGATCGGCGAGCCACGCGAGGTCCGGATTAGAAGTGCTCGTCAAATTATAGAGATCAGGCCCGATTCCGCAGGCCGACAGATAGTCGGCCATCCCGTTCGTCATACCGTCCACGAAGCTGCCGCTCTCGCTCGACGTCCGCATCAAGCCCGCGACCACCCTTTCCAGGTTGATTGCCACGGGGTCGTCCTCGCCGTTGTAGACCACAGGAGCAACCTGCGTGAAGCCGTTTGCCGACAGCCAGTAAAGGCCCATGACCATCGACGTCGGGCCGCAATAGGCTTCACCGTCCCCGGGCAGGCTCTGCCCGAAGGGCCCGAAATCGGTCTGGATGATCGAAGGCGTGCTCTTGATGGGGTCTTTCCACATGGGGCTGGTCCACTCCTGTCCGACAAAGCCACGGTACGCGCTTGAGCCGCAGGTCAATGTCCCGTTAATTGCGGTGCACAACTTGTGGATACTTTATCGAGTCGATACTGTCTAAGAGTGTAGGCTGGAATCTTGAAAGTGCGCAAGCTGGGTCTCCAGCCTGGCCGGCAGGGACGGCTTAGGAGTTCAAGCGCGGGCCGCCGAGCGGCAGCATGTTCATCGTGAGTAGCGCTGCGGCAGGGCCTGGCAACAGGTGGTGTTACGGCCGATCCGGATAACGCGAACGTCTACTTCTGAGGCGTGCTGCGAATCCTGTAAGTGGCACCTTTGAGATATGGCGACCAGCTCTGAAGATGTCCGTTCATTGGGGTAGACCGGAAGTACCCGACTGACTGCCAGAACGGCGTCTCTGACCCATCTGCGACATTACCCCTCCGGTACTCCTGCCAATCGCATGCCCTCATAAATGCGCTCACGTTTGGCGAGGTAAGCTGGATTATCGGTCGACGGGCTGGCGCGGAAGCGGCGGATGCTGAAATTAGGTTGAAGCGCGAGCCCCGCTTGCGCAGCGGCCCGCGCGTCATCGAGTGTTCCAAGCAGTGCTAGAGCAGCGGCGAGCCCAAGATGCGCAAACGGATAATTTCGGTTGGCGTCGATGCTCCTGCGGAGCCAACAGACGGCTTCCCTATCGGCACTAAGTTGCAACTTAGCGAAACCGACATACTGCATCCACATGAAGGCATGAATGTCGCGGGGAGACAGGCGGAGTGCCTCTAAGACATGCGCCTCAGTGTCCCCGCCGCGACCGAGGAAAATCTTGGCTTGACCGATTAACCCGTGCGCATGGGCCAGATTTCGGTCCAACGCCAAAGCGTGTTGTAGTTCGTCAATGCCCTCGGACACGCGGTTCGTGAAAATTTTTGCTGTTCCCAAATGTAAGTGAGCCAAGGCGTGGTTCGGCGCGAGGGTCAGGACATGCATAACGGCCGCTTCCGCTATGGTAAGGTACTTTATCCGATTGTCGGTCATGTAGCCGGCACCAACAATGCCATCAACATGCGCTAAGCCCAGACGCGCTTCGATATTGCCGGGATCAAGCGTCAGGGCGCGCTCGAAAAAGTGGCGCGCCTGCAAGATATATTCGGGAGTCAACCCCATATTGAGCTTAGCTCTGCCCTGGAAGTACAACTCCATTGAATTGGGATGCGCCGAACGTTGTGCTCTCACGGCCTCGGCTGCGACGAGCTGCGCGTCTAAGGAGTTAGCTAGCCTAGATATGATCTCGTCCTGCATATCGAACAAATGGGTGACGGGTTTGTCAAAGCGGTCCGCCCATAAATGCGTGCCGGTTTCAGCGTCTACCAGCTGCACGCTGACGCGAAGTCGGCTTTCGTGGCGCTGTACGGAGCCTTCTAGCACATACCGGATGTTCAACTCGCGACCGATTTGCTTGAGGTCAGCCGCTTTGCCCTTGTAGGTGAATGCGGTGTGTCGCCCGATCACCAATGAGCCGCTGATCCGCGACAAGTCCGTAGTGAGGCTTTCCGTCACACCATCGACGAAATAGTCGTGCTCTGGGTCGCCGCTGAGGTTGGCGAAGGGCAACACAACGATGGAGAGGCGAGGCGGTGAAAGCGACCTTTGTGCCGTGCCGTCGTTCTGCGCCGCCGAACTTGCCGACGCAGTTTCGGGCCTCTGCCCTTCGTGCACTACGCCAACGAAGCGAAAGCCTTTGCGCGGCAACGTTTTGATTAGGCACTGCTTGTCACCATCGTCACCGATTGCGGCGCGAGCGGCATTCAAGCGGGTCGTCAACGCGGCATCTGAGACTATGCGTCCGTTCCAAACCGCGCTTATGACTTCGTCCTTGCTGACGACGCGCTCCCTGTGCCGGATCAAATAGTCTAGTAGATCGAAGACCTGCGGCGTGATGGAAACAGGGATGGTTCCGCGATGTAGCTCGCGACGGTCAGTATCGAATGCGTACTCCTCGAAGAAATAGCGCATCTGACGATCCCTTAGGGCCTTCGATTTTCAGGCTTTAACGCCCTCGAACGCAAAGAATAAGCCGCTGGTAAGGAAAATGTAAGCCGGATGTCAGGCGCGGTGGCTCGTCGTACAGCATGTTCGTCCTGTGAAAAGTCGACAGGACACACGGCAATGAGCACAGTCCAAGAGATCACCAAGTTGCAGCACAGAGCAACTACCGACCGGCCGGTCTATAGTCCGCTCGAAGCATATTGGAAGGCATTTCAGGAGTGGCGCAAACGCCGGAGGCTGCAAACGGAATTATGCCGCCTGACGGACCGCGAGCTGATGGATATTGGCACGACGCGAGGCGAGATTGACTACGTCGTATCGAACAGAGATATCGACCCGCGAGGCATACGAGCCGAATGGGTCCAATGCCTGCCAACAGTGGACGGCCAGATCCACCCACATTGGGACAAGCACCTCTCAGAAACACGCACCCAACCTCGCTAGTGCAATGCGCGGAAACCATCGCGGTCTGCTACGCAAGCCGTTATGGCTGCTTCTGGCCCATCGCGGCCATCCGTGGCTTGCTGGCCAATGTCGCCTTTTGAGCCAGATGAAGACGTACATTGCCTTGGCCGCCCGCCGTTCGTGTCACGCTCTACCCGCGGGCATGCGCCCGCGACCGCAGTCGCAATGCGTCTCCGCCCCTTGAGTCACGATGGTTGCCGCCTATCGCTTCTGCCTGGTCCGCTCCTCTGTTCGGAGTCGACCCAAAAAGTTCGCTCCATGATGGGGTCCGGCGAGGCGAGGTCGTCCAAGCTCACAGCACCTGCTGAAACGCACAGGGATCGAAACGGACTGACCTTCCCCACGTCCTCGGCAGAGCAGATGGCTACGCCGGAACGATCCTTAAGTCGCGCTCGAAGCTGACGGCTGACCGAAACGGAAGTCTGTACCAGCCACCCACATACGGTGCATGATGATCGCCAGCTTCCTGGCTACTGCTACGCATGCTTTCTTCGCCCCTACGCGTTTGGCGAGCTTTATGCCCTATGCGCGCAGAACGGACCACTTCTTCGCGATCCGAAGATGCGAGTTCGCAGCTTCGTAGAGAGCGTGGCGCATCAGCTTATCACCGCACTTGCAGATATTGCCGGATGGGTCGATCTCGCCAGACTGATAGGCGCGAGGCGTCAGTCCCAAGTGCGCCGCGGCCCTCGGGTCCTTGAACCGTGCATGATCGTCAATCGTCGCCTTGAAGGACCGGCTCACGATTGTGCCCACGCCCGAGACTGTCATCAAACGCCTGCAGACCTCATCCTTACGCGCCATTTGCGAAAGCTGCCGGTCCAATAAAGCCTTCTTCACTCGCATAGCGTTACGCACGTCGAGTAAGGGTTCGATTGCCAATCGTAACTCTGGTGCGTGCGCGAGCAAGGCTTCGACCTTGGTGGCGAAGCGGGCACGATGCACAAGCCCAGCTTGAGGCCATGCACCTTTAACAAGCCGCGAATGGTGTCTTCGATCGCCAGCATGTGATCAACGAACTTCCTACGAGCAATCAAGATCGTCCGTAGAATCTGCGAGGCCTTTGCTCTTGACGTGTACCTCCCGGTAGTGGCCAAGTCGCATCATCTCGGCAATGCCGTGCGCATCACTTGTTGGGCCGAGAGGACAGAAAACGCTGGCGCGCTTCCACGCAAACGATCTGAAAGCCGCTCTCGACCAGAGCACCGTAGAGCCATTCTGACAAAGGGCAGGCCTCAATACCAACCAGCGCAATCCGGTGGCGCCATCCAAGGCTTTAATGAGCGCGATCGGTTCGCTATATATGCAACATGTCGCTATATATAATGTGTCGCTCGCCGGAGGCACTCGCCCGCGGGCCCCGCCGTCATTGCATGCCGGCGTCGCTATCGCTGTCCCGCGTTCGGGTGCCTTGTTAACCGGTCTCGCGACTGCAGTCGCCTCGGTGCCCGCGGGCATTGCATGCCCGCGTCGCTATCACTGCCCTGTCGGCGGCTGCCTCTTTGATCTTGTCACTCTTGGTTTGATTTCACTTCTTCCGGGTTGCTCAGCGTTCTCATCGTCGAGAGCTACGGGGCGCTGCCCCTCGCGCGCGCCAGGGTAAAGCGCCGGCTGGAGCCGGCACCGACCCGAGCGGTCTCCCCGGTCTTCCGCGCTTCGCTCATTTGCCGACCTTGGACGAATTGGGACGCGCTTGTGCAGACCCGCTTCTCGTGAAGCGGCCCTGATCGGGCGGGCGAACCCCCTCCACTCGGGTCGCCCTGGCACTTGCTAGCCCCGGTCTCGCCGACGGGCAGGGGGCGCAGGCGCGGAGTGCGCCTTGCACCCATGAAGCCAAAAAGGAGATCGATCATGTCGGCCAAGTCAGTTGAACAACTGAACGGAACGGAGGTTCTCATTCCGCTCGGCAAGCTCAAGAAGTCCCCCAGGAATGCCCGCAAGACGCCGCACAGCGATGCGGCGATTGAGGCCCTGGCGGCGAGCATTGCAGCCAAGGGCATGCTGCAGAATCTGGTCGTTGAACCGGAGGTCGATGGCGAGGGGGCGGCCACGGGGATTTTTTGTGTGACCATCGGCGAGGGCAGGCGGCTGGCCCAGCTGCTGCGGGTCAAGCGCAAGGAGATCAAGAAAAACGAGCCGATCCGCTGCATCGTCGATACCGCGAACGATCCGCACGAGATCAGTCTCGACGAGAACGTCACCCGGGAGAAGATGCATCCGGCAGACGAGTTCGAGGCCTTCAAGAAGCTTGCAGACGAGCGAGGGTTCGGCGCGGAGGAGATCGCGGCGCGTTTCGGCGTCACCGCGCATGTGGTGCGGCAGCGGCTGCGGCTGGGATCGGTTTCGCCCAAACTGGTACAGCTTTATCGCGACGGCGAGCTGACCCTTGAGCAACTGATGGCATTTGCCATCACGGATGATCCGGCCCGGCAGGAAGCTGTCTATGAGCGCCTGCCCTTCGATCCGGATGCCTCGACCATCCGCCGTCTGCTCACCGAAACCCATGTCGCCGCCACGGATCGCCGCGCGCGTTTTGTCGGGCTAGAGGCCTATGCGGAAGCGGGCGGCACTATCCTGCGCGACCTCTTCACCGAGGATCGCGGCGGCTATCTGGAAGACGTCTCGCTGCTCGATCTCTTGGTGACCGCAAGGCTCGGCCGCGAGGCGGATACGCTGCGGGCGGCCGAGGGATGGAAGTGGACGGAAGCCCATCTCGACTTTCCGCATGCCCACGGCATGCGCCGCGTCTACCCGCATCCGGTCGAGCTTTCGGCGGAGATCAGGCCGCGCTTCAGGCGGTTCAGACCGAGTTCGACCGGCTGACCGAGCAGCACCAGACGGCCGAGGAACTGCCTGACGAGGTGGACGCGCGGTTCGGCGAGCTGGAGGCCGAAATCGAGCGGTTGGAGGCGAAACGGCAGGCCTACGATCCCGCCGACGTCGCGCGCGGCGGCGCGTTCGTGGTCCTCAATCACGATGGCACGGTGCGGATCGAGCGGGGTTTCATCCGCCCGGAGGACGAGAAGCCCGAGGCCGAAACCGGGCCTGACAGCGACGCCGACGCGCGAGATGAAGAGGACCGGGACGGCGAGGAGGGGGCGCTGGATGGCGAGGACGACGAGGCCACGAGCGACGAGCTGCCGTCGCTGCTGCGGATGGCTGCGCTGCACGCGCAAACCGATCTCCAAAGCGAGACGCAAGGTGGCGAGCCTCATGCGGTAGCTGCAGAGTGAAGCCAACGTCGGGGCCGCTTAGGCGGCCCCGGCGAGCCACAAAATTGCGGCCGCGCACCTGATGGTGCGCGGCCGATTCCATGTATGCAAAGCCGCGATTCCGCTACGCAAACGCCCACTCCGATCGAGGGCATGATTCGTTCGATCAACGCCGATTGCTGTACCCAGGGTGGCCGTATTGCACCTCGTTCGATCTTGACCAGCGAGGCATAGGCCGGGGCCGGGAAGCATGGATCCTGGGCTTGACCGCGCGCATCCAGCGCGCATTGGGGCGGATAATTCTGACGGCGCGACGGTGTCCTGTGCGTACATGTTGCCCAGTTTCCTTGCGTTGATCCGGGTTCGTCCTCTCCGTGATTGGTGCACGGACATCGGCTTATCTTCCACCGATCCGGCCTTGTTCGATGCTGTGACGTGGGCGGTCGTCATGAAAATCTCCGCCAGTTCGGTCATGGGCTCGCGTCCAACGCAGTCACGATTGGGCTGATCAAGCCCGGGGGCCGGCAAGGGCCTCGATCGCCTTCCCGCAACAGCTCACGCCTGCTTTTTTCCCCTGCCGCAAAGGGGGGCGGCATTCCTCGCGGGAAGACAAAAAAGCAGGCTTTCGCCGTCCTTCGCTGGCGCTTCGGGCCTTAAAGGCTGCGGGCCGATCGCTCCCCGGGCCAGGGATCGCCATCGAGGCTGCGATGGACGCGGCCCGAGCAAAACAGACGGAGATCATCATGGCGACCATCGGCACTTTCACCGCTTCCGACACCGGCTACACCGGTTCGATCAAGACGCTGACGCTCAACATCAAGGCCAAGCTCGTCGCAGCCGAGAAGGACAACGACAAGGCTCCCGACTACCGCATCTTCGCGGGCGCAACCGAGTTCGGCGCGGCCTGGAAGAAGACCGCCCGCGACAGCGAGCGCGAATATCTCTCGCTCAAGCTCGACGATCCGAGCTTCCCGGCCCCGATCTACGCCTCGCTGGTGAAGGTCGAAGGCGAGGAAGGATTCAGCCTGATCTGGTCGCGCCGCAACGGCGACTGATCATCCGGAATCATCGGCCCCGCCTCTTCGGAGGCGGGGCTTTTTTTGCGTTTCTTGCGTCGCTCTGATGAGAGCCCAAAAGCATTTTGAGTTCGGAAACGGGCTTCGCCGCGGGCCGAAAATGCGATCGGTTCGACGGATTTTGGCGCGGTGTTTTAGGCTCGGCGAACGGGAATTCGCGTCGGAGTGAGCTTCGAATTTCGATCGGCAGGCGTGAAATTGTGCCGGTTTCGCGAGGACAAATGACGTCTCCGCGCGTGCTCCTGGAGCTTCAATTGCCGTCAGTTTGTTGAGCGAAAGGACGCTGTTTCAGACTGCTTCGATCGAACACGCGACGGGTCGACCTGGCGATTTGAGCAAAGCCGGTCCAATCAGGCATGAGGACAGAGCAGGGTAAGGTGTAGGGCAAGATAAAAGCACTGTCGCCGAAGGCTGGCTAAGTGGTTGTCTGCACATCCAAGAGTTGGAGATAGCTGTGGTCATGGTGTCGCTACAAACTGCTAAACGCCTTGTCTCGCTGAAGAATAACGTCTGCATCGGATCGCGGGAGATTCTAAGCGTTGCGAGCGCATCGGAAGGAGCGCGCGAAACATTGCTGAGGAATTTCGTGCTGCTCGGAAGCATCGTCGCCAACACGAAAGCAGACCATGGTTTCTTATCGAACGCGTTGATGTTCGGAAACCCAAGCAGACCTGCTCCGCCCGTCCCCGAACCGCCCGTTTGGCCGAGAGAAGTCGCACGACGTCGTTGTCGCGGTGGCGCGCCAGTATGAATCTCCCGAGCCCCTCTGAAGACACGGTGGGGGCATGCATCGCGGAACGGCCATGACGGAGGCTCACGCTAAGGGCCAATCGTGGCCATGTCGTCGGTAGAGGCCGCCTTCCGTCTTACCGAGGCGACCTTTCCTAAATGCCGTGGCGCCTTGACCAAGGGAGTACCGCCACCGTTTATCCAAACCGAGGGTCTTTGCAGTTGTTTGAAGGAGAGAACTCGGTCGGCTCCCGTTCCTTGCCCCAGAGCTTGCCGCCCGCGCGCCGTGGATTGCCCTTGAAGTGAGCATTGCGTTCGCAAAAGTATCGGTCGATAGCCGCTTTAGCCTCGTCGATCGATCCATAGTTGCTGTTGTGAATGATGGCCCGAGCCATGCCGCTGAAGACCGACTCGATCACGTTGAGAAACTGCGCGCGGGCCGGAAGCGGTGCCGTGTCAATCTGTGGGCCGTTGCTCCCAATACTGGCGTTATGGGCATCGATATGTTCGAACAGCCTCTTAGAGACGTGCCAGGAGGCAGCATCCCAAGAAAGATAAAGCTTGGTGCGATCGCCGTACTTGGCAACGAGTGCGTCCAGCATGCGGATCATTTCGTCGGTGTTCTTCTTTAGGCTGTAGAAATGGGTGACCTGGTTGGATGCCAACTCAATGGCGGCGGTGACAATGATTGAGCCCTTCGATTGCTGCCATTGCGCTACAAAATGTTGTTCGCCGGGACCGATCAGCATGCGTCCAGGTTGTGCCTTGACCGCAAAGGGGCCGAATTCGTCTATCGAGAAGAAGGCTTCCCTGGCCTTGAGATCGGCGAGGATGGAACGGATACGTTGGAGCTTCTGCGAGAAATCGGGATCGTTGGAGGTCAGAACGATCCGCGCCTTGCGCCAGCGGTAGCCGGCACCTTTCACGATCGCGCGGATTACATCTTCGCAGGTTGGCTGCCCTTTCTCGCGCATCGCATGCACCAGATCAGCCATTTTCCAAGTTGTACGGTTGACGCCGAAATTGGCTGGCGGCTGGTGCAGGATGCTGAACAACGCCCTTTTTGACTTGCTCGCTGTCGAACTTGCGATGGGGGTTAATGCGAGGGGCGAACAGGCGTTCGGCTCCCCCTTCCTCGAACAGACGAACCGAACGTGCGTAGCTTGACCGGCTCTGCTTGAGAATGCGGCAAGCCACGCTTGTCCGCAGCCCACTCCGTGACGCGACTACTGCGAGTGCGCGACGCCGCTCAACGGGGCGGCCATTTTCGAGCTTCTCGACTAGGATCGTGAGATCGGGATGACTTTCAAGAGAAGCCGGCAGATCTTGTTCACTTAGGGGGGGTGCAACTGCCTGAGCAGACCCAAAAACCTGCCTGGGTCGAGAGAGGCTCTCAATTGGTTATGGCGGGCCAAGATCGCCGTAATGGTTGATGCCGCGGGCACTCCGGCGCAGCCCACTTATCGAAGATGGGATGCTATTTTTCGTCCGCCCCAGGTTGGGTGGTCGGCGCGCACGGTTAGAACGGCCGTTTCGATAGCCTCCGGACAGCGATGGGGCGTATGGTGCGGCCGTCGTGATTGGCTCTCCAGGCCTCTCGCGCCGGCTATCCGATAACGTTCCAGCGTTCGATAGCCCGTCTGCCGGCTGATATTGAAGCGCCGACAGAGGCTCGGAACGTTGGCATCCGGGGCGAGCGCCAGTTGCACGAATTCGCTACGGGCCTCGAGAAGCGTGTTTGACTTCCAAGGCATGCTGCACCTCTCCGGTCTGAACCGCGGGGCCGGCGGTCGACGATACTCGTGGTCCGGTGAACGATGGAGCGCAATCGTTGCGGGCGAGTAGACTGGGATGCTATAGGTTGCTGCCGAAGGATGCGACGAGTTTGTCGACTTCCCTCTGATCCGGACCCTTGCAGCGAGCGTTGACGCGCGGACCGGTGGCGTAGCCGATCCATAGTACGATCTCGTGCGGCCGCGGCGCGTCGTGGATGAGCACCGGGGTCGAGTCAAAGGCATCGAGGTCCCAACCCTCGTCCAAGGGCCCATAGATCAGATCGACGCTCGTGCCCGGCAGACCTACTTTGGCGTGGCCTGGAATATTAACGCGACCGCGTTTGATCGCGCGACGCATCGCCATGCCGAGCCTCGGATGTATCATCGCGGCGCCATGCTCGAGATCTCCTCCGATGCCTATCAGCGCCGCCTTGGTGTAGGCGCGCAACTGCGCTGGGCTCGCGCCAAGTGTCGCCAGCGCCGTCCTGGCGAGCGAAGCCCCAAGCTCGAGCGAGTATTCGATCAGGGGCTTGAGATCGGCACCGGCCGACGCGCCAGCGAGCGGGTTATCGAACACCGCGGCAATCGCAATGCGTCGCAGCGGAGGAGTGGCGGGCGCGCCGTACTCGCTGTGGATCTCCTCGATGAGAGTGACGGTCTTACGGATGGTCATGATGTACTTGCTCCTCTGGCGTCGATCCGTACCCAGCAGATACTATCCGCTAGGTCAGATGGACGAAGGGGTTGGCAGTACTCTTCGCGAGTCCGAAAGAGGCCCGATGCATGCCCTTGCTGCTATCGCCTCCAACTGGCTGGAGCACAGAACACATTCGATCAGCGCAAATACTGGTCTAGGGCCGATCTTTCCGAAGCCCTTTTAGGAGGACGTTGGCATCCGTGCGATTGCTTCCCGCACAAGGGAATGTGACCGCTCAAGACGGTGCAGGAAGGACTCCAAATCCGAGGCCGTCGCCTCTTCCATACGAAGATTTGCTTGAGTGACCATTCGAGCAACCAGATCGTCGATCGGTTCGTTCGCGGCCAACCCGCCAGCCGCTACTTCGACATGTCCAGCCGGAGCCAGTGTGATCGAAATCTTTGATCGCCCGAGAATTGCCGGCTCAGCGATCGACACCGGCAGCCGAACATCATGCCGGCTTCCGCGCCTTCCAGATCGGCGATGACCTTTGCAATCCGTGAGCTCGTGAGATTGCCATGGCGGGCACAGAACTGGTCGTTGAGCCGTTCCTCGGCCTTACGAGCAAAGTCCGAGCTATCGTCCGCGTAGTAGGTGACCGACTGGGTGACTGCCGGGGCAACTCCGTGGTTCGCCTCCAGATCGCGAAACGGAATGCCGACTGGTACCACGTCAAGTTCGACTATCCGGACCACGGAACGAAAGCTGCGCGTCGCAGCGGAACGAATTTCGGTAGGGACTCAATCCGAGTTATCCAGTCCACAACGCGCCGGAAATTGGACAGCTCTATGCCGGCTTCGTCTGAAAGCGCAGCGTAGCTGTAGATAGCAAGATCTCCTATCGTCGGGTTCGCGCCCGCCAAATAGGGCTGGGTTCTTAGATGGGCGTCAATGGACTTAAGGAGTCGGACTCCGAGCCTCTGGGCCTCCGACAAATCGGATTGCAAGCCGAACAGCTTGATGCTGCGCGCCTTTGCTATTCCGGAAGCAAGCTTGTCTGCGGCACGGCTGAGCCAGGTCGCGACACTTGCCAAGCCGACCGGATCAAGGGGAAGCCAATCAGTCCTGTTCTCTCGCCGTGCTAGATAGATCAGGATCGAATTGGACTCGGCGAGTGGCCGCTCGCCGTCTACCAACACGGGCACCTCGCCAAGAGGATTCAATCGTAGGAATTCCGGAGTGCGATGGGCGCGTTTGGCCAGATCGACGTCACGCAGTCGGTAGCTCAAGTCTAGCATCGAAAGCAGGAGTTCTACCCTGTGCGCGTGGCCGGATTGTGGATGACTATAGAGCGTGAGATGGGTCATTGATAATAATCATGGTTGACATAAAGACAGACAGGTCTGTATCGTTTCTGGCGTTACATGTCTAGGAGATGTTCAACGTGAGGAAACCAGCAGTCGTCGCAATCTATGGAGCTTCCGGACATACGGCCCAGCTGATTGCCCGTGATCTCCACCGGCGCGGGATACGGGCCCGACTGGGCGCGCGCGCGGCGAATGCTGGATCTGCAACTACGTTGAGCTATGAATTTGTCGTGTTTGATCTGTCGAACGAGGCGGGTCTAACGTCTTTTCTGGAAGGGGTTGAAGTTCTCGTTAATTGTGCCGGGCCATTTGGAGCGACAGCGCCAGTCCTTGCCGGAGCGGCTGTGCAGCGGGGAATTCATTACGTCGACATAACCGGTGAGCCGCCAGTGATTGAGGACCTCTGCAAAGAGCTGCATGACTCCGCAATTGCTGCCAATAGCTACATCATCCCGGCAACCGGTTTTTTCGGCGCGCTTCCGGACCTCCTTGCAACTGCCGCTCTGGGAGCAGTGCCTGACGCAGAACGGGTCAAGATCGCCTATTATCTGAGTTCCTGGAAGATGACGCGCGGCTCCGGGCTCGCTGCCGCAGGGCTTCGCGGGCGGCAATTCCGGTTTGAGCAAGGCGAAGTCATCAAGACTGAAGGTCCGCCGGTGATGTCACGCCATTCTTTTCCTGCGGCGGTGGGGGATGTCTCGGTTATCGATCACTATCCGGCCCCGGAGATCATCCTGTTGCCGCGGCATTTGGGCGTGCAGGAGGTCAAGGCTGTGATGAGTGCAGCAACTTTTGCTAATAGCAAGTCGGAGCGCGAGGGCTTCGACAGTACTGATTTTCTGATTGAGGCAGAAGTGGCAGGCGCCACGGTCACAAAGCGCGCGGTGGCGACCGGCCGCGATATCTATGGAGTCACGGCGCCTATCGTGGGAGAAACGGTCGATCGTCTGCTTCGGCTTCAAACTGGAGGCGGCGGTGTCGTCACATCGGCTGAAATTTTCTCGTCTTCGGAATTCTTGGGCTCAATCGCCGGCTGGTTTACGAGCCTGCAGATCGCGGGGAATCCGATACGTCCAAAATGAATCGGAATTGCTCCATCACGCGGAAGCGCCGATCAAGTGCTCGCCTGCCTTGACGAGATGCTTCGCCGGCCCCGATTTGGCAAACAGCAGGGTATTGATGAAAGCGCCATCGATAAGCAGAAGGAGCTGATCGGCGACCGTTCCAGGTTCATCGACGCCAATTTTCCGCACAAGGTCGATCAATCGTCGTCTGAGTTCCTGCTTGTTGCCGATGCAGATCGCCCGGCTGGCATGGCCGAGGTCCGGGAATTCCGTCGCGGCGATCTGGAACGGGCAGCCGCGGTACCCCGGGTTGGCGACGTATTGACTGATCCACCGCAGCTGCGCCAGCAGTTCTGCCCTCGGGTCGCCTTGATGTTTCTCAGCGCTCTTGTCCCATTGCGCCCAAAACAGCGTATCTCGTCGCTGCAGAAAGGCGGCGATTAGGTCGTCCTTGGTCGGAAACCAGCGGTAAAGGCTGGTCTTCGCCACTCCCGATCTCTCAACGATGGTATCGACGCCGATCGCGCGAATGCCCTCGCGGTAAAACAGCTCATCGGCGGTATTCAGGATCTTGTCGCGAACCGCAAGCCCGCGCTTCTGGGGAGATGACATGTTGCTCAATCCGTCATTCTGCTGCGAATGTGTTAATCGCTTGCCGCCTCGCTCGCAACCTATCAACGGCGGGCAACGGCCAGTCTTTGGGACTGGCCGTCATCCGGTTACGACCGCCGGTAAGCTTCAGCGGGGACACTCGCCTGGTGAGCCACATCCGCCAGATCGAAGTGGAAAGACTCCCACACAATCTTTCGATCCTTGAACCGGAACAGGATAAAGACTGGCGTGGTCACGCGGGCGCCGTTCGGCTTCTCCCCGCGAAAGGTGTAGGCAGGCGTGAAGCTGATCGTGCCCCAGCTGCAGAGCGTATCGCCGTCTGCTGCCTGTCCGGTCAGCTGCACCGAATAGTCCGGCGCAAACTTGAAAAAGATCTCGAGACTGCGGCGGAGTTCGTCGGCTCCCCGAGAACGGGCGCCCATGGGCGGCGATTGAAGAATCCCCTCCGGGTGGTAGATCGCGAGCGCCGCCTCAATATCTTGCTCGCTTTTCACTCGCGCGAGCTCCGAAACAATCCGCTTCATTTCATCGATGGTCGGAGTACTCGGTTGGTGATCGATAGTCATCGGTGTGGTCGTCAGCATGGATGTTCCTCCAAGGTTGCACTTGACAACGATACAGACAGGTCCGTATCGTTGTCAATAACCGAACATGGAGTAGTACCTTGCCCGAGACCCAGTTGATGATGCACGCCATCCAGCAGAATGAGTGGGGAGGTGTGGACCGGCTGAAACTTGTCGAAATGTCTCGCCCCATCCCTTTGCCGACAGAGGTGTTGGTCAAGGTGAAGGCGGCGGGAATCAATCCAGTCGACGTCTACACCGCGCAAGGCAAGGCCTACATGCGCGCGCTCAATCTTCCCTACGTTCCCGGGTGGGACGTCGCCGGTATTGTCGAGCAGGTGGGATACGGCACCACCCGCTTCAAGGTCGGCGATGAAGTTTTTGGGATGCCCTGGTTTCCGCGGGCAGCAAGCGCATACGCCGAATATCTGGTAGCACCGGCTCGGCATCTTGCGCTCAAACCGAAGCAGCTCAGCTTCGAGCAGGCCGCCGCACTTCCGCTTGCCGGGCTCACGGCATGGGAAATGTTGGTTGACATTGCCAACGTCGGACGTGGCGACAGGGTGCTGATCAATGGCGCAGGAGGCGGCGTAGGTCATCTCGCGGTTCAGATCGCCAAAGCGCGGGGCGCTCACGTCGTCGCCGTGGCAAGTGGCGCAAAGCATGGGTTTCTTCGAGAGCTTGGAGCTGATGCAACGATCGACTACACGACCGGCGCGGTTTCCGATCACGTCGATGATGCTGACGTGGTAATCGAGCTCGTCGGGGGTGAAATCTGCCTGCAGATGCTCAAGACGCTGCGCAGCGGCGGGCTGCTTATCAGCGCGCAGTCGGCGTGGGCGCCGCAGCTCAAGAACGAAGCCGAGAAGCTTGGGGTCAGAACCTCCTGGTATCTTGTCGAGCCTAACCATGTCGGTTTGGAAGCGCTGGCGCAAATGGCCGAGCAAGGTTCACTGAGGGTCGAAGTGACCGCGAGCTATCCGCTGGAGAACGCAGTCGAAGCCATGGAGCGAGTCGCTGGACGGCGGTCGACCGGAAAGGTCGTGCTGACCGTTTGAATGATAGCAGCGTGCTCGAAACTGACGGAGCCGAAATCTGGCTTGTGCTGGCGTGGCTCCATAGGTTCTGCCGGCTCAACGCAAGACAACCACGATCCGAGTCAATCGATAACCATGGCACCAACTAACTTCACGGCAGATGAGTGGTCCGCGAAGCGCGCGCGTGGGCGACCGCGTCAGTATGATCGTGCGCAGGTTCTGGACCGTACCATCGATGTGTTCCTGACGAGCGGCCTCGAAGGAGCCACTATGGCCGAGTTGAGCCGGGCGTCAGGTATCAATCGGCCGAGCTTACGTCTCGCCTTCGGAGCCAAAGAAAGCCTCGCTTGTGCTGCCGTCGAGCAGTATCGATGCAGGATTCACGCAGCCCTACGCCAGCTTTCCGGGGCGTCGCTGGAGGGAGCGGTACAAGCCATGTTCCGACGGTTTGTGTCGATTTACTTGTCGGAGGGAAAGGCAGCCGGGTGTCTGCTTGTCGTCCTCATGCCGGTAGTTGGCGGCCGAAATCCAACGGTGGGCGCTGCAATTGCAAAAGTGCAGCTTGAGATTCGTGATGCGGTAACGCTGCGCATGCGCGCTGCAAACTCCAAGGCGACGGCCGCAATCCTCACCAACGTGTGTATCGGCATGATTTACTGGCTGGCTGTGGAGGCGCGCGCGGGTGCCTCGTGCCAGGCCTTGAACGAGACTGCTGACGCATTCGCGAGACTGCTTCAGCAATGCAGCCGCTCTGGTGAACCGGCGGCCGGTTCTCTTATGGAAACTGATCTCTATCGATAGGAAGCAAGGGGGCGAAAAATGAAGACAAAGGACGCGAGGAGCCTGGCCGAGAGGTTCGCGCAACTGCATCGGGGGAGCAATCCGCTGGTTCTGGTGAATGCCTGGGATGCCTGGTCAGCGAATGTCTGTGAGGCCGCGGGCCATCAGGCGGTTGCGACGAGCAGCTTCTCGATTGCGGAATCACTAGGGTTCAAGGATGGACAGAATGTACCACTTGCACTGCTGCTCGCCGCTGTCGAGACGATCAGCCGCTCGGTATCGGTTCCGATAACGGTCGATTTCGAGGCGGGCTTCGGTGATACGCCGCAGCAGATCGGTGATGCCGTGGGGCGCGTAATCGAAGCGGGGGCGATCGGTATCAATATCGAGGACGGACTGTCACGAGGCGAACGCGTTCTGGTGAACGCCGAACAGCACTGTGAAAAGATCGCGCAGGCGCTAGCCGCGGCCAACCAGCGCGGTCTACCCTTGTTCATCAACGCTCGCTTTGATGGAGTCTTGCTCGAAAAGAAGCAGACAGACACCCTGATTAATGAAGCGATCAGGCGCGCCAGGCTTTATCAGACGGCAGGCGCAAGCGGACTTTTCGTACCCGGATTGACAGAGCTACCGCTCATCCAAAGGCTTGCCCGCTCGATCGACCTGCCCTTGAACATCATGATGATGCCGGGCGGCCCGTCCGTAGCCGAACTCGCATCTGCGGGTGTCTCGAGGGTAAGCCTTGGTCCCTGGCCGTTCGAATATGTCAGACGGGTGTTTCGGCGAACCGTCACGGAATTTGCGGACCAGTCTTCCGCCTTCTTCGCCTGAACCAGTGCGGCTGAGCGGGTCGATGGACAGGTTCTATTTCACCAGCTTCTCGTGCTCGATTGCGTCACTGGCGCTATTGATCGAGTGTCAGCATGTTTTCGAGCCGGTTCGACTGCAGATGACCGCGGAAGGCGCGGGCGAGGAGAGCTTTGCCGCTCTCAGTCCGCTTCGACAGGTGCCGGTTCTTCATGCCGGGGCTACCGTCGTGCGAGAGACTGGAGCGATCTTTGAGTACCTCTCACTCCAGCACAGGGGCTCAGCGTGCTTCGCGCGAACGGCTGACGAGCGGATCGCCGCGCTGCACTGGATCGGGTTTCTGGGCGGAACAGTGCATCCGCTCTTCAGGCTGTTGTTCAGGCCTGACCGGTTCATCGGCAACGAGGAGCAGGATCAGGGGAGCGCGCGGGCGCAGACGCGGCAATACCTTCTCCGCGTTCTTGTGGTGATCGAAAGCCATTTGGCGCAACGTGATTGGGTTCTGGATCGCAGGACGGCCATCGACTTCTACCTGTTTGTCTTCACGAGATGGGTCGGATTGCTTCGCATCCCGCTCAGCCCGGCTTTGAAGGATTTTCATCATCGGGTGGAATCGCTGCCCGCAATGCAGTTGGCGCTTGCCATCGAATCAAGGTGAACCTGGCTCTATCGGTCATCACAGGAGAGCGACATGCGTAAGCAGAACTTTGTTCTTGTGCACGGCGCCTGGCATGGCGGGTGGTGCTGGAGCCGAACCGTCGACTGCTTGAATCCATACAACGAATTTGCAGTGTTTGCGCCAACGCTGACTGGTCTGGGCGAACGGGGGCATCTGACATCGCCGATACCCACCTTGGATACCCATATCGAGGACATTGTTCGTGTAATCACCTACAATGATTTGCACGACGTGGTCCTGGTCGGCCATTCTTATGCCGGCATGGTAGTGACAGGGGTTGCGGATTTCCTTGGTCCACGCCTAAAGCACATCGTCTATCTCGATGCTGCGGTACCAGAAGAAGGGGATGACTTCGCATCACATGCTCCTGGAACAACGGCGGAAGAGGCCGCGAAGAAGCGCGAGTGGTTCATGTCACTTGCCAAAGACGGCGTGTGGATCGGGCCGCCCGATCCCAACCTGGCCGGCGTCAGCGAGCCGACCGACGTCGATTGGCTGAAGCGGATGTTGACGCCGCATCCGGTTGCGACGTGGTTGCAACCGGTACGGCTGCGGAACGGAGGGGCCGCAGGGATTCCGAAAACCTATATCCTGGCGACGAACCCGGCCGCCGAGATCATGGGTTATCCGAGACAGGCCGAACGCGCAAAGCGCGGAGGCGATTGGCGGTTCCGATCCATTGATTGCGGTCATGACACCATGGTCGTGAGGCCGAAGGAAACGGCCGAGCTGCTTGTCGAAGCCGCGACCGCCTGACTGGGCACGTGTGAGGCAAACATGAAAGCTTACGCCTACGTCGACCGCATTGCGCTCGAAAGCCTGGTTGAGATTGATCAGCCGGATCCCGCGCCTGGCGAGTTCGACATTGTGGTCGCGATGAAGGCTGCGGCCTTGAACTATCGCGACCTCGCCATCGCCGACGGCGACTATCACATCGAAGTGCGGCCGCCGCTCATTCCAGTGTCGGATGGCGCCGGCGAAGTCGTTGCGGTCGGCAAATCCGTCCGGCGCTTCCGCGTCGGGGACAGGGTGTGTGCCGCCTATCTTCCGGACTGGAAGGATGGTCCGATCCGGCGAGAGGCGGCAGCCCGGCGGCTAGGGGGACCCAGCAGCGGTGTTCTGCGAGAGCTGATGTGCGCGTCCGAGGAGGACTTCGTCATGGCGCCCCGGCATCTTTCGTTCGAAGAGGCCGCAACGCTTCCGGTTTCTTCGGTGACCGCCTGGCAGTCCTTGTTTGTGAATGGATCAGTGAAGCCTGGTGACAACGTACTTGTGCAGGGGACTGGCGGCGTCTCGATTGCAGCGATCCAGCTGGCGCGATCGGCCGGCGCGCGGATCATTTCGGTTGTTCGAAACGAAAAGCACCGGGAAGCCCTGCAATGCCTCGGAGCGTCGGACGTGCTGCTTTCCGGAAACCCAAATTGGCATCGCCAAGTATTTGAGCTCACGAGCGGCATCGGCGCCAACGTCATCGTCAATGTGGCAGGTGGGGAGACAGTGTCTAAAAGTCTGCTGGCCGCTTCTGGCGCAGCGACAATTCACCTCGTCGGATACGCCTCCGGCAAGATAATCACATTCGACATCTTCGAGGCTATTCGCAGAGCTGCGAAATTCCTTGTCGCCGCAGCGGGCAGCCGAGCAAGCTTCGAGGCGCTCGTTAGGGTACTCGAGCTGGAAGAAATTCATCCGTTGGTCGCGCAGCGTTTTCCTGTCCAGAACCACGGGGAGGCGATGGATAGCTTGCGACGGGGCGGGCACATTGGAAAACTCGTCCTGACATTTGGTTGATCGTTGACAGAAGCGCAATGACCGCGACACGGTGCTCCGCGTGAGCGCAAGCTAAGCTTGCGCCGATCATGGCCGGCCGCTACTTTTTGAACACTTGGCAAGCGCAAGAAATGGTCGAGACCGATCCTCACGAAGCTCGCTCATCGCGCCGCGCACCGTCCATGAAAATGCTGACAGCAGAGCGCACAGCCGCGTCGGCTTCGGCGGGAGTGGGACGAGACCGCAATCCTAACACTACCTGAAGATGGAGGTCGTCGCGGATCATCCCGAGGAAGTGCTCAGCAAGCCTCTCGCACTCGCCCTCCACCAGCCCCCATTTCTTCGCGTTCTCGCGAAGGACAGCTCCAAGCCTTGCGCTCGCCCGCCCTGGCCCCGCAACGAAGAAGGTCTTACCGAGTCCTGGAAAACGCGCGCCTTCGCCCACCACGGTGCGATAGAGCTGAAGCGCTTCAGGAGACATCACAACGTCAATGTACCGGCTGCCGACCTCGTAAAGAGTCGATGCAAGGTCGTGCCGACGGAAGCTTCCCTCCGCTAGCGGTGCCATGGCGCGAGCCGTGATCTCCTCCACTATCGTCGCGAACAGCTGCTCCTTGTTGCCAAAATAGCTATAGATCGTCCGCTTGGACCCTCCGACCTTCGTAATGACCTCGTCAATGCTCGCTCCGGCAAAGCCAGAGCGGAAGAAGACTTCCGTTGCGGCTTCGAGAAACTCCGCGCGCCGCGCGTCCTTTTTCCCGGAAGCACTCTGAGGACCATCAACTTCAGTCAAAATCGTACACCTTTCTACCCCGCCTCTGACTCGCAGCTCGAACTTCGAACCATATCGATCTTAACTTGACCGTGTTTCATCGGTTAGGTACGGTACCGTACCGTAGCATATCTGATGACAAAAGCAAGGAAGCCTCGGATGGCCCGAATGGGAAAGCGCCAGATTGCAATGGGAGCGACCGCATTTGCGGTTGCGGCTGGCTTTGGTTGGGTTCGGTGGGAAAACGCGCGTTCCCGGGAGAGCACCGACAACGCCTATGTCCATGGAGATATTACTGCGATCGCCCCAAAGGTCTCAGGCTATGTCTCCGAGGTTCTCGTCGAGGATAATCAGTCCATCGCGGCGGGAGCCATACTTGTCCGCATCGACGACAGGGATTATCGCACGCAGCGGGATCGCGCCGCCGCCGCAGTCGCTCAGGTCGAGGCAGCGATCGAGAACCTTGCGCGGCGCAAAGCGCTGCAGCGCGCCGTCGTTCGAGAAGCCGAGGCCTCATCACAGATGGCGCAGGCGGACTTTGAGCTTGCGGACCGCCAGTTCGGGCGAACGAGCCGCCTCATGCAAACAGGCGCAACGTCCGAAAGTGTACATGACGCCGCCGTCGCCGGTCAGAGCAGAGCGAGAGCCGCGCTGACACGCAGCCAGGCCGCCATCACAGCCGCCCGCGAGCAGCAGACCGTCCTAGAATCGGAATCTGGTCAGCTCTCAGCGCGGCTGGCCGAAGCGCGAGCCGGCCTTGCTCTCTCCGAAATTGCTCTTTCCGAGACCGTCATTCGCGCGCCCATCGCAGGCGTGGTTGGCAATCGCCGCGTGAGGGTTGGTGAGTTCGTGCGCCCTGGAGGAGGCCTAGTTTCGATTGTGCCGGTGGATAGCGTCTGGGTCGTTGCGAACTTCAAGGAAACGCAGATTTCGCGCATGCGTGTTGGGCAGCAGGCCGAAGTCACAGTCGACGGCTATCCGGGCGCAAGGGTTCGCGGCACGATCGACAGTCTCTCGCCAGGCAGTGGTGCGGCCTTCAGTCTTATTCCGCCAGATAATGCGACCGGAAATTTCGTTCGAGTTGTTCAGCGCGTCCCAGTCAAGATCCGTCTTGATCGAGAGAATGCCCTTCTCGGCCGGCTCGTACCGGGGATGTCTGTCGATGTAACGGTGGAGCTGCCGGCGCGAGCATCTGTGGAGCGGACGGCTCAAGATCCTGTGGTATCGCTCTTTCGCGGGGCGAACTAGCGATGAGCAGTACGAGCAGAACCGTCGGCGTCGTGCCGCTAGCTAAAGGCTCCGCCCAGGCTTGGATCGTACTTTTTCTACTGACCCTCGCCACCGCGATGGACGCGATCAACAGCTCGGTGCTGGTGATAGCTCGCGGCCACATCATGGGTACCGCTCACGCTACGCCCGATGAGGTCGCATGGGTCAATATGGCCTACCTCGCGTCAAAACTCACCGGATTTCCCGTTGCTGCATGGATATGCTTACGCGTTTCTTCGGGCGCTCAAATTCTTGCCGCGACTTCAGTCTTACTAGCTGCGTCCGTGGGCTGTGCGTTGACCGAGCATCTCGGCACACTCATCGTGTGGCGCATCATCCAGGGGCTCGCTGGTGCGCTCCTTCTTGTCTGTAGCCAACTCCTCCTTTTCCAACTGTTCACGCGGCGACAGCAAGGCGTCGTCCAAGCGCTCTTTGCGTTCAGCGTCATTATGGCTCCCACGACGTTGACACCTGTACTGCAGGGCTGGGCCGTCGATACAGGAGACTGGTCCTGGATCTTCCTCGCGAATATTCCGCTCGGATTGTGCGGCTTGGCCGCTCCGCTGCTATTGCCATCCGATCGGGTAGCCGACGATCAAAAGGAGCCATTTGACTGGATGGGCGTATGTCTCCTGGCGGCTGGAATGACCGCCATCGTGTTTGTCACCCAAGAGGGCAGTCGACACAATTGGTTTGACGAGCCGGAAATCGTAAAGGTCACCATCGCCGGGGCGATCGCAATGACCGCCTTCATTGGATGGTTATTTGCATTACAGCACCGTGGTTCCCTGATTAAATTTGCACCATTCCGCGACGAACACTTCAGTTTCGGCTTCCTCGTGAGTTTCGTTGCCGGATGCGCGCTGTTCGGTAGTGCTTCTATCATTCCGGCCTTCGCGACGAACGTCTTGGCGATGTCTCCAACCTACGCAGGCCTTCTGCTCTTGCCGAGCGGATTGCTCGTATGCAGCGGCCTACTCCTTGCCGGCTCGACCATTCAATTCTTCTCGCTTGATCCGACGCGGCCGATACCGATCGGCATTCTGTGCTTCATGGTGGCGATGTGGATGATGTCGGGATCGACGTCCCAAAGCGGCTTGCCCGATCTCGTACCTGACCTTCTCCTACGCGGTTTTGGTCTCGGTCTCCTGTTCGTATCCCTTACGCTCGTGACGTTGAACGGACTCAGCGGCGTTGCGCTCGCCCATGGCATTGCCGTGTTCAATATGGCTCGTCAACTGGGCGGGCAAATCGGCATCGCCTGGCTTGGAACGTACCTAGATCATCAGAACGCGCTGAATCGCACGGTCCTGTCTCAGCACATCGATGCGGCCAATCCGGCTTTCATTCAGCACCGGGACGCCATTGAGGCGACGCTGATCGCGAGAGGATTCAACCCGGAAAGTGTCGCAGAAGCTGCCGTCGCCATCATCCAGCAGCATCTTTCGCAGCAGGTTGCGACACTATCGTTCAACGAGTGTTTCCTTGCGGTCGCCCTATTATTTCTCGGCGCTGCACCGATTCTGATCCTATGCAAGGTGCTGCTGCTTCGCTATAGGCCTCATGGACACGCGCAATGAACATGGATGTCGGATTGCTACACTTGTTGCGATTCAGCGTCTGCTGTCGGCAGGTAAGTTTTGCGCAAACTGCGTTTTGGTTGAGCGGCGGGAGCTAACCTGACCTCGAATAGGGCAGGGCTCTTCCTCAGCGGTTCGGCCAAAGGCACCTTCGGGTGAAATGCACCAAAACTCTTTGCCCTTCGCCGTAACTCTTTGAAATCACGGCAAAAGCGTCCGCCCTCCGAGCGCGCCATAATCCAAAGCGCAGATACGTTGCCGCTAATGGGCTTCACACCGGCCGAACATTCGGCTCAGAATTACGCCCGAGATGTGGCCGCTTGATACGTCTGAGCGACGGTGAAAAGGGACTGAGTGCCAAGCTACATGTCTGCATATCGAGCGATAGGGGACAACCGCCCTTGGTCGGACACTGTCGCTTTTGACCCATACCGGAAGCCGGCATCTGTGCTACGACGCGGCTGGCCGTGTCCAACTCAGACCGTCGACCACCAGGACCCGGCGAGCACACTTGATGTGTTGCTTTTACTTTCCTTACCGGCGGCTTATTCTTCGTGCTCCAAGTGTTGCTAGGGTTCGATGACCGTAGACCGCCTAAAGGGATTGGCAGTGCGCTATCTTTTCGGGGAGTACGCATTCGACGTCGACCGGCGCGAGGTACATCGTGGGGCAGACATCGTCTCCGTCGCGCCCCAGGTTTTTGATCTGATCAATTACCTACTCCGCAACCGGGAACGAGTTGTCAGCAAAGACGACCTCATCAAAGCCATTTGGAATGGGCGCAGCGTATCCGACGCGGCTCTGACAACCCGCCTGAATGCCGCCCGGATTGCGATCGGCGATTCCGGCGAGGAACAGCGCTTCATCAAGACACTGCCGCGCAAGGGCTTCCGTTTCGTCGGAGCAGTCCAGGAAGCGCTGGACCCGTTGGGGACGCAGCAAGTTACCGAAAACCGGCAGGTAGAACTTCAACAACCCGACCTTGCGCTCCCCGACAAACCCTCCATCGCTGTGCTGCCATTTGAGAACATGAGCGGCGATCCAGAGCATGAATTCTTCGCCGAAGGCATGGTGGAAGAGATCATCACTGCGCTCTCGCGCTTCAAGTCGCTGTTCGTCATCGCGCGCAATTCGAGCTTTACCTTCAAGGGCCGGGCGGTCGATATCAAGGAAGTCGGGCGAAGGCTCGGCGTGCGGTATGTCCTCGGGGGGGCTGTGCGGAAGGCGTCGGGGAAAGTTCGCATCACAGGACAGTTGATCGATGCGGTTACTGGCGCGCATCTATGGGCGGACCGGTTTGAGCGTGACCTGATCGACGTCTTCTCTCTTCAAGACGAAGTTACCATCGCCGTCGTCTCGGCTATTCAGCCAAAGATGCTTCAAACAGAAATTGCAATGGCGACGCGGCGGCGACCGGAGAACCTCACTGCCTATGACTGTTTTCTCCGAGCCATGCACCAATACCACCTGACGACCCGCGAAAGTTTGGCCGAGGCGATCAAGCTGGCTCATCGCGCTTTGGAGCTAGACCCGAGGTTCGGCTTTGCGGCGGCTTTGGCAGGTGACTGTCATGCGAGCAACGTCGCTCTAGGCTATGCCAACGATCCCCAGTTCGACCGCGAGGAGGCAGTGCGGCTCGCTCGTTTGGCATTGAGGATCGATGATGGTGATCCGGACACGCTGTCAAGGATTGCCGTAATCTTGGCGGGCACGGTCGGCGATAGCGAAGCCGAGATCGAAATGGCTGACCGGGCGGTCGCGCTCAACCCAAACTCATGGCGCACTTGGAATAACAGAGGCTGGGTCTATGTATTGGCGGGACTTCCAGAGGAAGCAATGCGAAGCTTTGAACGCGCCATTCGCATGAGCCCCGTGGACCCGCTGCTGCACATGACGTTTATCGGCATTGGGAATGCCCTTATGAGGCTTCGCCGCCTTGACGAGGCGATCGTAGCATTTAAGAAAGCGCTTCGGCACAATCCCTCCTTCATGCCAGCTTACCGCGGCCTCGCGTCCGCCTTCGCCCAGCTAGGACGCGACGCTGAGGCGCACGAGGCGGCGGCGCGCGTGCTTGAGATCGATCCCGCCTTTACAGTATCGGCGTGGATCGCCCAGGTCCCCAAACACTCAAAACGGTTTGTTGAGGGTCTTCGGAAAGCCGGATTGCCCGAATAGCTCGCTGCGCAGGATGGACGAGGCGATTGAATGACTGCTTCTTGCCCTCAGCCGATGCTTGCTCAGAATGCCGCTATGTCCGCTGTCGGGAGGAAAGCCGACCAAGGTCGAGCGGGCGTCGCGGTCCGCTTGTGACCCAACTCGGACATGCAGACTTCGCTGCGCCGCTACGCGCGTGCTTAGCACGGCAGAGTCCTAGCATGCCGGTAGCGAAAGTAACGCGCGACTCCGAAATAGGTGGGGCCTTGCGATACTCTTTGCACCGTCGGATGCGGCCCCTCGTTTGAGGAAGCTGTGGGCGTTTCCTGCCGAGGCGCTCGATGGCTCCGTGATGGGAGGTCAGGACAAAGGACGAGCTTGCCCTCAAGACCGCCTGCTTCGAGGCGACGGTGAGCCTCGGCGACCTGGTCGAAGGAGATCCGCCCGGCAACGCGCGGCCGGATGGCACCCGTTGCCAGAAGCTCGAATAATCGCTGCAAGTCCTCCTTGAACCAGGTGGGATGTCGCGCTCGCATCGCATTGACTGAGTAAAAGCGGGCACGCTTGCCACCAGGCAACAGCCTCCACAGGTACAGGCGCGCAATCTCCATCACGATAGGAAGCATGCGACGCTGTGCCTGCACGCTCGCGGAGAAGCCAATGGCGCAGAGCAGACCGCCGCGCTTGAGCGCCGCGTATGAGCGGCGATAGCCGTCTTCGCCAACGCCGTCGACGATGATGTCGAACCCGCCCGGCAGCACGCGCGTGAAGTCCTCGCGCCGGTAGTCGATCGGCGTTGCGCCTAGCTCGCGGACGAGCGCTGTGTGTTCGCCGCGAGCGGTGCCCCACAGCTCGAGGCCGGCCAGCCTCCCGAGCACGAGCAGCGCCTGCCCGACGGCGCCGGCAGCGCCATGCACGAGCACGCGCTGGCCTCGCCGCACCCGGGCGGCACGGTGCAGAAGCTGGTATGCGGTCGTCCAGCTCAAGATCAGCGTGGCCGCTTCCGCCGCGTCGAGACCCTCCGGCACGCGGGCCACGTCGTTTGCCCGGAGCGTACGATAGTCGGCGTTGGATCCGACCACCGTCATGTCGGCCACGCGGTTGCCAATCTGAAGGTTGCGCACGCCTTCGCCGAGCTGATCGATTTCCCCGACGACGTCGTAGCCCATCACGAACGGCGGCCTGAGGCGCATCGTTTGAGGGTATAAGTGGCGCCTGATCAACACCTCAGTGTAGTTGAGGCTCGACGCGAGTACACGAACCCGCACCTCGCCCAGTCCGGCGGACGGCAGGGGAGCGTCGACGACCTCCAGCGTCTCGGGATCACCGAAGCTCCTGACTTGAACAACTCGATTGCGGGGCTCAATCATAAGCGATCTCCTTGCGTTCTCGTAGTCCAGAGCAAGGATAGGCAGAGCTCCGCACACTTTGCGGACTTATCGCCACGTCGGCAAGAATATGGCCAGCCTGAAATTCTGCCTTGATTCAGCTCAAATCAGCCAGTCCGCGCGAACCATGGCCCAGTAGAAGCCGAAGGTCCGCTACTGGGCCCTTAGCGGACTTGATTGGCGTTATGGCTGACTTCCGCTTTGCCGGAGCAGCCGACTTCACCGCCAAAGGGAGAGACTCCTTCTGTCTGTGCCTCTGCGTCGGCCGAAGGCGACGATCGTGGATGGCACTGTCGCGTCCACTCATCAGCAGGTGAGCTTGCCTGGCGTCGTTGCGAACTTTCGTGTGAACGAAAACAGCACGTATCTGGTGCGGTTTCTGGTGCAGTCGTCGCGCTAGGGGCAATGAGAACCCCGTAAGATATTGATCTCATTGGTGGGCCCGGCAGGACTCGAACCTGCAACCAGACCGTTATGAGCGGCCGGCTCTAACCATTGAGCTACAGGCCCCGCCGCCTTGCGGGCCGCGGGGCGCGGCCGGCAACGGTGCGGGCTCCGTTTACAGGGTGACTGCGGTTTCGGCAATGCTGCCCCCGCGTCCCTGTGCCGTCGCCGCCGGGCCAGCCACGTCTTGCGGCCGGCATGCTGGAACAGCGGCCGGGCAGCCATCTTGCCTAGGCCTCCGTCTCGCTGGCGACCGGCGCCTCAATCCACCGAGACGCCGGCAAACTCGACGACTTTGCGCCATTTCTCGGTTTCGTCGGCCACCAGCTTGCCGAATTCGGCCGGGGCCATCGGCTTCGGGATGCCGCCGACTTCGGCAAGTCGCGCCACGAGCTTGGGATCCTTCAAGGCTTCGCCGACCGCCGCATTGAGCGCATCGACGATCTCCGGCGGGGTGCCCTTCGGCGCCGAGATGCCGTAGAAGCCGACCGCCTCGAATCCCGGCACGGTCTCGGCGATCGCCGGCACGTCGGGCACGCCCGCCCAGCGCTTCGGCGAGGTGACGCCGAGCGCGCGGACGTTGCCGCCGCGGGCCTGCTCCAGCGCAGACGGCAGATTGTCGAAGATCAGCTGTACCTTGTTGGAGATGATGTCGGGGAAGGCGATCGCGGATCCCCGATACGGCACATGCAGCATGTCGCACTTGGTCATCGCCTTGAACAGCTCGGCCGACATGTGCACCGAGGTGCCGTTGCCCGAAGAGGCATAGGAGATCTTGCCGGGATTGGCCTTGCAGTAGTCGATGAACTCCTGGACGGTCTTCACCGGCATCGCGTTCGAGACCACCAGCATGTTGGTGAGCTGCATGATGCTCGCGACCGGAGTGGTGTCGCGCAGGAAGTCGAACGGCAGCTTCTTGTAGAGCGAGGTCGAGATCGCGTTGTTGGGCGCGACGAACAACAGCGTATAGCCGTCAGCCGGCGAGTTGATCGCGGCGGCGGCGGCGATGTTGCCGCCCGAGCCGGTGCGGTTCTCGACGATGAATTGCTGGCCGAAACGATCCGACAGCCACTGGCTCATGATGCGGGCGACGATGTCGACCGGGCCGCCGGCGGCAAACCCGATCACCCAGCGCACCGGGCGGTTCGGATAGTCGGATGCGGATGAGGGGGCAATCGAGGCGAGGCAGCAAATCAAACCAAGCAAGGCAGCACGCACGAACCGGATCATCGTCTCTCCCGTCATTTTCTTGTGACTGTTGCCGGCATGGTTTCACAAAACGCTGGCTTTGCCTACGACGTCGCTCGTGCGACGATAGTCGGGCTCGTGTGGAATGCTTGAGGCTCGGGATGAAATTCGCTGTTATGGTGTGCGCCGGCGCGCTGCTGCTCGCGGGCGGGGTGGCGGCGCAGGAGGGGAGCAAGACCATTTCCAGAACCACGATCAGTTTCGCCACGGCGACGCCGGGTGGCGGGTTTCCGCTGTATGGCAATGCCTTCGCCGAGGTGATGAATGCGGCCGACCCGACGCTATCGATCGAGCCGCGCAACACCAAGGGCTCCAATGAGAACATCCCGCTGCTCGAGGCCGGCGACATCGATATCGCAACCGTCGCCGGCGAGCCGTCCTACGAAGCTTTCATGGGCATCGGCCGGCCGAAGGCCACGAAGCTCAAGATCCTCACCGCGATGTATTCGAGCCCGGGCATGTTCGTGGTGCGGGCGGACAGCCCGTACAAGACGATCCAGGATCTCGTCGGCCAGCCCGTCGCGTTCGGCGCCAAGGGTTCCGGCCTGCCGATCCTGTCGCGCTACATCCTCGACGGCATCGGGCTGAAGCAGGACGAGGACTTCAAGTCGATCTATCTCGATCGCGCCGGCGACGGGCCGGCGATGGTCGAGGACGGCCGCGCCGCCGCATTGTGGGGCGCCGGCATCGGCTGGCCCGGCTTCACCAAGATGGCCGAGAGCGCCACCGGCGCGCGCTTCATCGCGCCGACCACGGACGAGATCGCCCGCATCCGCGCCAAGCACACTTTCCTCAAGCCTCTGACGATCCCCGCCGGCAGCTATCCTAACCAGACCGCAGCCATCTCTTCGGTCGGCTCCTGGAGCTACATCCTGGTGCGCGAGACCTTGCCCGACGTCGTCGCCTACCGGCTGGCGAAGACGCTGCACGGTATCGAGGCGACCTTCTGCAACCAGCTGGCCCAGGCGTGCGAGACCACGGCGGCGAACACCGTCGCCGCCGCGCCTGATATCAACCTGATCCACCCCGGCGTGCTGAGATATTTCCGCGAGATTGATGTGGCGAAATGATGAGGACGAATAGCCAGTAGCGAATGGCGAATGGAAATTCCGATCTATCGCCATCGCTACTCTCTATTCGCCATTCGCCTATCCTATTTCTTCGCCATCGCGCAGGCCGGGTCCGGCGGGCCGAACGCGTCTTCGCCGGAGATCTTGGCCAGGATTTTGTAGTAGTCCCACGGATATTTCGACTCGGCCGGGGTCTTGACCTGCACCAGCCAGAGGTCGTGCACCATCAGATTGTCCTCGCGCAGCTTGCCGTTGCGGGCGAAGAAATCCTCGACCGGCTTCTCGCGCATCTTGGCCGCGACCTTGAGCGGATCGTCGGTGCCGGCATCCTTGATCGCGTTCAGATAGGCGGTCACGGAGGAGTAAACGCCGGCCTGCCACATCGTCGGCATCCGGTTCATCTTGGCGAAATAGCGCTTCGACCATTCGCGGGTCTTGTCGTCCATGTCCCAGTAGAACGAGGTGGTCAGCAGCAGGCCCTGCGCGGCCGACAGCCCGATCGAGTGGATGTCGGTGATCAGCGCCAGCAGCGCCGCCATCTGCTGCCCGCCGGCGAAGACGCCGAACTCGGCGGCGGTCTTGATCTCGTTGGTGTTGTTGGGCGGTCCGCCGGCAATGCCGATGATCTTGGCCTTCGAGGCCTGCGCCTGCAGGATGAAGGACGACAGATCGGGCGTCGCAAACGGCGGCCGCACCGCGCCGAGCACCTTGCCGCCGTTCTTGGTCACGATCGCGGAGGCGTCCTTCTCCAGCGAGTGGCCGAACGCATAATCGTCGGTGATGAAGAACCAGCTGTCGCCGCCGCGCTTCACCACCTCCTGCGCGGTGCCGACCGCGAGCGCCCTGGTGTCGAATACCCACTGTATCGCATAGGGCGAGCAGAACTTGCCGTGGAAATCGGTCGCGCCGGTCGAGTGCGTGATGAACAGCTTCTTCTTCTCGTTCGCGATGTTCTGCACCGCGAGCCCGACCGCCGAGACCGGCACGTCGACGATGAGGTCGACCTGATCGACGTCATACCAGCGTCGCGCGATGGTCGCGCCGATATCGGGCTTGAGCTGGTGATCGCCGACGATCACCGAGATTGGCTTGCCGAGCACCTTGCCGCCGAAATCGTCGACCGCCATCTGCGCGGCGGTGACCGAGCCCTGGCCGGTCGGCGTCGAGGCGGGGCCGTTCATGTCGGTCAGCACGCCGATCTTGATGGTGTCGTCGGATACCTGCGCCGATACGGTCGGGGAGGCCAGCAGCGCGGCTGCGAACGTCCCGAACATGGCTAGTCTGGTGGCCTTCATTCTGTCTCCCTCCTGAATTGGCGCATTGGCCATTATTGGTTGTGCCGGGCCTTCGGGGACCGGTCATATTGGTTTCTTTTGCAACTATATTGGGGACCGCGTCAACGCGCCATCGGTCTAATGACGCAGCCCCGGTGTGGCGAGAGGCAGTTTCTTTCGGGGCCGATTCAGTCCATAGCGGGCCATGGTCACCGCCCAGCGCCTTCCGCCTTCGCTCATCCCGCTCGATGCGGCACTGGCTGCCGTGCTGCGCGACGTCGGACCGGTCCAGCCGATCGTGTTGCCGCCGGCCGACGCCTTGCGCTGCATTGCAGCCGAGATGCCGGCCTTGCGCGCCTACCCGCCGCACGATGTCGCGGTCAGCGACGGGTGGGCGATGCGCGCCAATGACCTGGTCGGCGCGTCGTCCTATGCGCCGTTTCCGCTGGCCGAACCTCCGGTCTGGGTCGCGGCAGGCGCCGCGATGCCTGAAGGCACCGACTGCGTGGTCGATGCGGATGCCGTCGATACCTCCGGTCCGCTTCCGCAGGTGCTCGCCGAAGCAATCCCGGGGCAGGGCGTCAGGCGTGCCGGCAGCGACATCGCCGTTGGGCGCACCGTGATCGCAGCAGGCGAGCCGCTGCTGCCGCGCGGCCAGCTGCTCGCGCGCGCGGCCGGACTGCAGGTGTTGCGTGTGCGACGGCCGCGACTCCGCATCGTCAACGTCGCCAATGGTGAGCTGACCGCACAACTGATCGCTGACACCGCGCGCCTCGCCGGTGCTGCGGTCGTCGTCATCGAGTCGGCACCCGATGTGGCGGCGATTGCAAACGCACTCGATACCGACGGCTGCGATCTGATGGTCACGATCGGCGGCACCGGCGTCGGTCACACCGATGCTGTGGCGAATGCGCTGGCAACGCGCGGCACGCTGATCGCGCACGGCATCGCGCTGCAGCCCGGGCGCACCACGGCGATCGGACGGATCCATACCACTCCGGTGGTCGCCCTGCCTGGCGCGCCGGATCAGGCCTTCGCGGCCTGGTGGGCGATTGCGCTTCCCCTGCTCGACCGCCTGTCGGGCCGGCGCTCGCGCAAAACGCTGGCGCTGCCGCTGGAACGCAAGATCGCCTCCGGCGTCGGCGTTGCCGAGGTCGTGCTGCTGATACGCGAGCAAGGTTCCTGGGCGGCACTTGCGACCGGCGACCTGTCGCTCGATGCCATCGCGCGCGCCGAAGCCCTGCTGATCGTGCCCGGCGCCGCCGAGGGCTTCGCTGCGGGCACGGTGGTCGATGCCTATATATTGCGGGAGTGAGTTCCCGAGATGAGCAACAGTTTCACGCCGAAACCCAATCCATCCGTCGAGCAGGACCAGTTCCTGACCATTCTGTCGCGCGAGGAGGCGCTCGAACGCTTCGAGGCGGCGCTGTTCCCGCGTCAATTGCCGTTCGAGAGACGGCTGCTCGCCGATGTGCTCGGCCGTACACTGGCGGAGGACGTGGTGGCGCCGATCGACGTGCCGCCATTCGATCGCTCCAATGTCGACGGCTTTGCGGTGCGCTCGGCCAATCTGGCGTGCGCCGGCGAGGCCGCGCCGGTGCAACTCGCGCTGAACGACGAGACGATTTCGTGCGGGACTGCGCCCACCCTGCCGGTGCTCCCGGGTACTGCAACTGCGATTGCGACCGGCGGTCCGGTGCCGCGCGGCGCGGATGCCATCGTGATGGTCGAGCACACTCAGCCTGCTGGCCACGGCACCATCGAGGTCCGGCGTGCGGCGTCGCCCGGCCAGTTCGTGTCCTATGCCGGCTCCGACATCGCGCGCGGCGAGGCCCTGCTGCGCGCGGGAACGATGATCGGGTCGCGCGAGATCGGCATGCTCGCGGCCTGCGGCATCGCCGACGCTCAGGTGGTGCGTCGTCCGCGCGTCGCAATCCTCTCGACCGGCGACGAACTGGTGCAGCCGGGTGAGACGCTGCGGCCGGCAGCGATCTACGACACCAATGGTGCGATCGTCGCCGCGGCGATTGCCGAGAACGGCGGTGACGCGGCGTTCCTTGGCGCGATCGCCGACAACGAGGCGATGCTCGAGGCCGCGATGCGCAAGGCGCTGGCGGACAGCGACATGCTGGTGCTGTCGGGCGGCACCTCCAAGGGCGCGGGCGACGTCTCGCACCGGATCATCACTCGCCTCGGCAAGCCCGGCATCATCGCGCATGGCGTGGCGCTGAAGCCCGGCAAGCCGCTGTGCCTTGCGGTGTGCGACGGCAAGCCGGTGGTCATCCTGCCGGGCTTTCCGACCTCGGCGATGTTCACCTTCCACGACATGATCGTGCCGGCGCTGCGCCGGATGGCCGGGCTGCCGCCGCGATCGGATGCCACGGTGGCGGCGAAGGTGCCGGTGCGCATCGCCTCCGAACTCGGGCGTACCGAGTTCGTTATGGTGTCGCTGGTCGAGGGCGCCGACGGGCTGATCGCCTACCCCAGCGGCAAGGGTTCGGGCGCGATCACCTCGTTCGCGCAGGCCGACGGCTTCCTGAAGATCGAGGCGCTCGCCGACCAGCTGCCGGCCGGCAGCGAGGCCGAGGTGACGCTGTTCACGCCGCATGTGCGGGTGCCCGATCTCGTCATCGTCGGCAGCCATTGCACCGGGCTCGATCTCGTCACCGCGCCGCTGGCGCATGCCGGGCTTGTAGTGCGTTCGATCGCGGTCGGCAGCCTCGGCGGGCTCGCTGCCGCCAAGCGCGGCGAATGCGATCTCGCCCCGATCCATCTGTTCGACGACAAGACCGAGACCTACAACACGCCGTATCTGGCCGACGGGCTCGAGCTGGTGCCGGGCTGGCGGCGCATGCAGGGCATCGTGTTTCGCAGGGACGACACACGCTTTGCCGGCCTGAGCGCAGAGCAGGCGGTGCGCGCCGCGCTCGCCGATCCCGCCTGCATCATGGTCAACCGCAACCAGGGCGCCGGCACCCGCATCCTGATCGATCGCTTGCTCGCGGGCAGCCGGCCCGACGGTTACTGGAATCAGCCGCGCTCGCACAATGCGGTTGCGGCCGCGGTGGCGCAGCACCGCGCCGACTGGGGCATGACCATCGCACCGGTCGCCGATGCGTCGGGACTCGGCTTCATACCGCTTGCCGAAGAGCATTATGACTTCGCATTGGTGACGGCGCGCAAGCAGCGGCCGGCAGTGCGGGCCTTTCTCGATGCGCTGACGTCGGACGAAGGGCGGGCTGCATTGACGAAGGCGGGGTTCAGGCCGGCGTAGCCGGTGTGCCGCTCTGCCGCACCATCACAGCTGTCGTCCCTGCGAAAGCACTAGGGCATGCACATATCTCTGAGGCTCCATCCTGCTGCGACGGCCAGGAAGTATTCGAGGCCATTTTTGAAGGTGATGGGGCCTGGAGGTTTAGACGACGGGTAGCCGTCCCAACCGCCAAGGCGGCCGATGATCCAGGCTGCCCAGGTGAGGCTGTCGGGCGGATGTGGGTTTTTCAGTCGCTTGCTCCTGGCCTCGAGTTTCCGGTTGAGGGCGGCAAGCGCGTTGATCTCGTTGTCGTTGAAGGCAACGCGAATGGGCTGCTGACCGCCATCGCGCGCTTGCAGAAGCTGGATGGTGATGACGGCTGCCTTGGCGGCGATAGCGACCAGTTTGAGGAGACGATCGGCGGTTCCGATCTGGCTGTCTTCGAGCTTGAGGCCTTGCGTCTTCAGGACGCGGAAGAACTGCTCGATGATCCAGCGCTGCTTGTACCATTCGACGATACGCCAGGCGTCGTCGACGGTGGCGATCTCGTGAGAGGTGATCAGACGCCAGTGCAGCGGCTCTGCGCCGGGCCCGGCATTGATCTCGCACACGTCGACCACCGCCAGCGGCAAGCTTTTCGGCAAATGGCGCAGGAACTTGCTCTGCGGGCGGGCAAGCTCGATTGCGCCAAAGCGGAGTTCGAGATGGGCCTGACGTGCCGGTCGCGCCGCGCGCGCAGGCAGTTGGATCGCCCTCCGATCCACCACAGGCATGGCGTCGGTGGCCTCATACAGGCCGGTGCGGTCGGCAAGCTTGCGATCATGCATGCTGCGCGCGATGACATGGAAGTGCTGCTCGGCCGAGCTGGCATAAAGGGCAAAGATATCGCTCTCGCGATCACCGAGGACCGTCACCGTTCCGGCAGCGGTGAGCAGCGGCTTGGCCGCAATGGCGGTGGATATCCAGCGTTGCGATTCCTTGTCAGACAAGTCACGTGCGTCATGCGTCGTGGTGCGACGCCCCTGGCGCGTCCATACCTGCCCACTCAAAAGTCCAAGACAGCTGCCATCGTCGGCATCCACGGCCAGCAGCGGATGCAGCAGCACGCCGTGGTTATTGCCCTTGCCGATTTCGCCGAGCCCGCGCCGGCGTTGCGGCGTGGTGTTGAAGTGGATCTCGCTGGTGTCCTGGATCGCCAGCACATGGCGGCCCTCTACCGCGGCAACCGTGCTGTCGCCCCAGCTTTCGATGATCCGCTCCGCCGTCACCTTGTCGTGGCCGAGAAAGCGGTTGAACCGCACCTCCAGCGCACGATCACCCCTGGAAAGCCGCCGCAGGCAGACCGTCTTGCCCGCAACCATGCGTTCGACGAGCGCCGCCCCCCTTTATCGAGACGACGATCCCCGAACCGTCCTAACGTCCAGTCAATTCGTAACAACACCCGACACCCCCGTCCAACCTGGAGCGTCGCAATAGAAATCACACGGATCGCCGATTCTGGAATCCCCTGTCTCCATCCCGAGTCAATCCGCCGCACCAAATATGTGCATGCCCTAGTGCGAAAGCAGGGACCCATACGCCGCGGCGGGTTTTGAGAAACGGGACTCGTCGTCCCAGCATCGCGTAACAATTTGCATTTGTGGTTATGGGTCCCTGCTCCCGTGCGCAATTGCGCATTAGGCAGGGACGACACTGAATGCGTTGCGCGGCCAGAGGGTCACACATCCGCATTCTCGCGACATGAATTGTCCTGCCGGAGGCACCCTGATCACTCGCTCAGCTTGCGGTCCAGGAAGTCGACGTAGGAATTGTCCGGGTCCAGTTTGACGGCCAGGCGAAGATGCGCATGGCGAGCTCGCGCGGATCGATGTTCAACGGTTCATCAGAGGCGATCGCCACGCCTTCCATTCTGGACGGCAGCCACAGCGAGACATGCCTGAACTGGCCCATCATGGCCTTGAGTATCATCTTCGGAAGAATGCCGCGGTTGAAATCCAGCGGCACCCATTGCGCGAGAACGCCGCCGGGACGCATCTTCTGCTTTGCCAACGCATAGAATTTCTCCGTGTAGAGGTTGATGACGCCGGCATCATGAGTCGGCGGAGGCTCGAGCGTGATGACGTCAAATGTCTCCTTGGTCCCCAGCAGGAAGTGGCGCCCGTCCGCGACGATCTGATGGACTTTGGGGTTTTGATAGAACTGCTTGTTGATCGGCACGAAGTGGGGCGCGAATTCGAAAACCGTCGACGCCAGATCGACCGCGTCGATGGATTGCAATTCCTCATGGGTGCTGACCGCTCCCACCGTGGTTCCGGTCCCGATGCAAATGACGACAGCCGTTTCAACCGGGCCCTGGTGCAGCAGAATGGGATAGTGCGATCCGGCCTCCCAAGGCGCTGCCCAGCGAGAGACCGAAAAAGAAGCTTGCCACCGTGACGCTGACGGAGACGGTCGCGCTTCCCAGCACGAATTGCAGTTGCTTGAACCAGAGAACCTGCAGGATCAGCGATGCCGCGCCCGACGCCAAAAGATCGCCGTGACCAGAACCCGGTTTTTCAGGCTTACGGCGTCTCGAACGCCATCACGATTGCGCACTGGACCGGTCTCCCGTTGAACGGGAGAACAGGTAAGGCAAATGCTCTTATATTATTGCCTTATGGCGGAGCGGCGCTGCGCGGCAGCCGAATCGCATTGAGATTGCTAGGAAAATTGTCGTTTGGCGGATGCTTGCCGGGGCCGACGATCGCGCTGTGAGAGGGCCTGTGCGTTGCGGATCCGGCTCAGTGCCGCATGGCCGTCTCCACGAACTCCAGCACGGAGCGCGGGACCTCTTCGTATTCGACGAAACGGCGCCGAAGCTCGTCGGCAATGTCGGTGGTGACGTCGCGCGACCATCCTTCGTTGGTATTGAAGGCCACGATGCGGACCGGACGGCTGTACTGGTCATCCAGCAGGCGCCGGATCAGCGTTTTCCGGTCGGTGCCTTCTTCGTCGGTTTCGCTCCAGGCGCGGCCCAGTCGGCCAAAATCGTTCAGCACCAGATAGGTGTCGTGATCGATTGAATGCGGCACAATCGAAGGCGAGCGAGGCATACATAGTCCTCCATGGTGCACATTATCGTGTTCCGTTCGCCCTGCGTATTGGAAATTTCGAGGTATATCCGCTGGATAGCGGGATCGCGCGTGACGTGAGCGGGGGCTGCAACATGCATTGGAGCAAACCGTCCCGTCGCTGGTTATCTCTTGTCACCGACATGGGCCCTGTTGTGGATGTCGGTGGTTGAGCGACCGATGGGGCTCCCACCCGCTCGAGGAGCGGAGCGATGTTAAGAAGGCTTCGTTTTAGGAATACAACGCTGGAAGAAGTGCTGGCAGTCGATACGCAGCGGCCGCGGAAGAGGCTGCGGATGCGTGACCAGCCCCCGAGAGAGAGCCGATCGGCAAGGCTTGCCAAGCCGGGGCGGCCGGTCAGTCAACGGACCGACTGACCCTGCGGAATAGCGCGCCGAGCCCGAGTTGCGCGGTGGCCCGTGAACGGGTTCGCCGATCGCGGCGACCAACCCATCATGGCACTCGACACCGTCAATTTTCGCAGGATCGCCGCGCTCATCGCAGCGGCCGGCACCTTGTTCTGGCTCTACACCTTCTACGCCATCGCCCACGTGCCGCCTGGCGACGGCACCGGCTTCCAGTGGCTGGCGGTGTTTCCGCTCGGCATGGTGTTCGGACTGTTCTTCCTGCCGGCCTGGCTGCTCGTCGCCATCGGCCGATTGCCGAGATTCACCGCGGCGCTTGGGGTCTGTGGCGTGATCGCGTTCGCGGTGCTGTGGGCACAGCTGCTGCAGGAGTTACCGAGGGCCGTCCTCTAGCGAGCCAGTCGATCCTCGTCCGCCGGCAAGCCTGGCATGACATTGCTCCAAGGCTGATATAAGCAGCGTTGGGCGCAAGTCGCGGCTTTCCGTCGTCACGGCTGGTCCCGGCCATGTCGGGCGGAACCGCAGGCGTCGATGCCCTAACGATCGGTATGTCTTCGGAGACGCGTATGAAAGTGATTGGCCTCGCGGGCTGGAGCGGTGCCGGCAAGACCACCCTGCTGTCGCGGGTGATCCCCTGCCTGCTGGGCCGCGGCCTGCGCGTCTCTGTGATCAAGCACGCCCACCATGAATTCGATGTCGACGTGCCCGGCAAGGACTCCTGGGTGCACCGGCAGTCCGGTGCGACCGAGGTGCTGGTGTCCTCGACGCGGCGCTGGGCGCTGATGCACGAGCTGCGCGGCGCCGACGAGCCGCGGCTGCCGGAGCTGCTCGCCAAGATGGCGCAGGTCGATCTGGTCGTGGTCGAAGGCTTCAAGCGTGAGCCGGTCAACAAGATCGAGGTGTACCGCGCCGCCAACGGCAAGCCGCTGCTGTTTCCCGACGACCCGCGCGTGGTCGGGATCGCCAGCGACGTCGCCGTTGCAACCACGCTGCCGGTCGCGCATCTCGACGACATCGAGGACGTTGCCAAATTGATGCTGCGCGCCGCGATCCCCGTCGACGACGTGCTCGCGTCGGCTCCGGCCGAAGGCTGAAGTGGATGAGGAGGCGGCGTTGACGATGCAGGACGGCTTCGCCATGGTCGAACCATGACAACGACGAAGCTCGATCTCACCGGCCTGAAATGCCCGCTGCCGGCGCTGAAGACGCGCAAGGCCCTCAGGAGCGTGACGGCGGGAGATTTCCTCGAGGTGCATTGCACCGATCCGCTTTCGGTGATCGATATCCCGGCCCTGATCCAGGAGACCGGCGACAAGGTCGAGATCACCGAACGAAGCGATGCAAGGATCGTATTCTTGATCGAGAAGACCAATGGAGCGATAGATAACTCAAATGCTGCGTTGCCGCGTACGCGCTAGATGCAGCTTGATATCTACCTTTTGCCTATCGACACCTATTTTCCATTCTGCGCGAATTGATAATGTCCGCCGGGTTGTGGTGCTGGAGTTGTGCTCGAGCGTGGGCGCAGCGACGGACAACGACTGGGCCTGTGTCCAGATCACGGGCTGCACGGCCGGGCATATCCGGTCGTATTGGGGGTTAGCATTTCCGGAATGTGCGTGGTTGGTCCCGGCGCATTGAGGAAATGTGCGGAGCTGCCGGCTGACGCTGGCCGCAATGGGCTGAGACGGGATCGAAGACGCAGATGCGCCTGTCGTAATGGCGGCTGCAGGGGAGGTGTCAATGACCACAGTGAGCAGCGCCGGACGCGTATCTGCGTCAGGTGCAGGTTTCCTCGACAAGGAACATACAATCGCGACCGCCGGCTTCAACCGCTGGCTGGTGCCGCCGGCCGCGCTCTGCATCCATCTGTGCATCGGCATGGCCTACGGCTTCTCGGTGTTCTGGCTGCCGCTGTCGCGCGCGATCGGCCTGACCGCGCCGAAGGCGTGCCCCGACATCTCGCTGGTGCAGGAGCTGTTCACCACCACCTGCGACTGGAAGGTCGCGAGCCTCGGGTGGATGTACACGCTGTTCTTCGTGCTGCTCGGCGTCTCCGCCGCGATCTGGGGCGGCTGGCTTGAGAAGGTCGGTCCGCGCAAGGCCGGCTTCGTCGCGGCGCTGTGCTGGGCCGGCGGTCTCGTGATCGGCGCGCTCGGCGTCTATACGCACCAGCTCTGGCTGATGTGGCTCGGCTCCGGCGTGATCGGCGGTGTCGGCCTCGGCCTCGGCTACATCTCGCCGGTGTCGACGCTGGTGAAATGGTTCCCCGACCGGCGCGGCATGGCGACCGGCATGGCGATCATGGGCTTCGGCGGCGGCGCGATGATCGGCGCCCCGCTCGCCGACAAGCTGATGAACTACTTCAAGACCCCGACCTCGGTCGGCGTCTGGGAGACCTTCCTCGCCATGGGCGCGATCTACTTCGTGTTCATGATGATCGGCGCGTTCCGCTATCGCATTCCGCCGGCCGGCTGGCAGCCCGAGGGCTGGACGCCGCCGGCGAAGGCCAACGCGATGATCTCGAGCAAGCACGTCCATCTCGACAACGCGCATAAGACGCCGCAATTCTGGCTGATCTGGTGGGTGCTCTGCCTGAACGTGTCCGCGGGCATCGGCGTGATCGGCATGGCCTCGCCGATGTTGCAGGAGATCTTCGCGGGCAAGCTGATCGGCCTGCCCAATGTCGGCTTCAACCAGCTCGATGCCGGACAGAAGGCGCAGATCGCGGCGATCGCGGCCGGCTTTGCCGGATTGCTGTCGCTGTTCAACATCGGCGGCCGCTTCTTCTGGGCGTCGCTGTCGGACAAGATCGGCCGCAAGAACACCTACTACACGTTCTTCATCCTCGGCATCGCGCTCTACGCGCTGGCGCCGACCTTCGCCGCGATGGGATCGAAGCTTCTGTTCGTGCTCGGCTTCGGCATCATCCTGTCGATGTATGGCGGCGGCTTCGCCACCGTGCCGGCCTATCTCGCCGACATGTTCGGCACCCAGTTCGTCGGCGCCATCCACGGCCGTCTGCTGACGGCGTGGTCGACCGCCGGCATCATCGGTCCCGTCGTGGTGAACTACATCCGCGAGTTCCAGTTGGCCGCCGGCGTGCCGCGCGACCAGCTCTACAACACCACGATGTACATCCTGTGCGCCATGCTGATCGCGGGCCTGATCTGCAACTATTTGATCAAGCCGGTCGATCCGAAATGGCATATGAGCGACGCCGAGGTCGCCAAGCTGCAGGATGCGAGCGCCAGCGCCGCGGCGGCCGGACCGCACGGTTCCTACGGGATCGGGTTTGGCGGGCTCGACGCCAAGGCGGCGCTGTTCTGGCTGTTCGTCGGCATTCCGCTGGCGTGGGGCGTCTACATGACGCTGCTCAGCGCGGTCAAAATCCTCTGATCGCAGACCGGGCCGCGCGCGGGACATCTGGCATCCCGCACGCGGCCTGCAGCGTTTTCCAGCGAATTGGATGCCGGTTCGCGTGAAGAAAACGCGTCAAACAAGAAGCTCTACGCCGTTCAATTCAACAGATAATCAAGGACATTTCAGTCATGTTTCGTACCGCAAGCTGTCTTGTGGCCGCGTTGCTTCTCGCCGGCTCGCTGCACACCGCGTCAGCCCAGACGACCGAGGCCAAGCCGTCGAAGGTCAAGCTCACCATGCAGAAGCTGAAGGACATGAAGGCGCAGTGGAAGGCCAACAAGCCCAAGCTGAAGGTCTGCCGCGCCGAGGTGAAGTCGAAGGGCCTGACCGGCGACGACCGCTGGTTCTACATCGAAGAATGCATGGGCAAGAGCTGAGCGGCATCGCTCCGCCATCTGCAACGCAAGAGGGCGTGACGGCGATCGCCGTCACGCCCTCTTGTTGGGTTTGGGACGCGATCACTCTGCGGCGGCGGGCGTCGTCTTGGCGGGCTCCAGCGCCGCTGCGATCGCCTCGTCGACCCGTTCGAGCCAGATGAACTCCAGCTTGGCGCGGGCGCCGGCGGGGATGTCGTCGAAGTCGCGCCTGTTGCGCGCCGGCAGCATCACACGGGTCAGGCCGGCGGCCGCGGCCGCAACCACCTTCTCCTTGATGCCGCCGACCGGCAGCACGAGGCCGCGCAGCGAGATCTCGCCGGTCATCGCGGTGTCGCTGCGCACCGTGCGGTCGGTCAACAGCGAGGTGAGGGCGGTGAACATCGCAACGCCTGCGCTCGGGCCGTCCTTCGGCGTCGCGCCGGCGGGAACGTGGACGTGGATGTCGCTCTTCTCGAACACGCCGGGATCGATGCCGAGCTGGGACGCCCGGCTCTTCACCAAGGTCAGCGCGGCCTGCACGCTCTCGCGCATCACCTCGCCGAGCTGGCCGGTGAGGATCAGCGCGCCGCGGCCCGGGGTGCGCGACGCCTCGATGAACAGGATGTCGCCGCCGACCGGCGTCCAGGCGAGTCCGGTGGCAACGCCCGGGATGCTGGTGCGCATCGCGATCTCGTTCTCGAACCTCGGCTGGCCGAGCAGCGACACGATCTCCTTCGGCGCGATGGTGACGTGGCTCGTGCTGCCTTCGGCGATCTGCACCGCGACGTTGCGCAGCACCTTGCCGATCTCGCGCTCCAGGTTGCGCACGCCGGCCTCGCGGGTGTAGCTGCGGATGATCAGCCGCAGCGCATCCGGATCGATCTCGACCTGCTCGGCCTTGATCCCGTTGGCCTCGAGCTGGCGCCGCACCAGATACCGCTTGGCGATCTCGAGCTTCTCGTCCTCGGTGTAGCCGGCGAGGCTGATCAGCTCCATGCGGTCGAGCAGTGGCCCGGGAACGCCGTCGAGCATGTTGGCGGTAGCGATGAACACGACGCGCGAGAGGTCGAACGGCACGCCGAGATAATTGTCGCGGAAGGTCGAGTTCTGTTCGGGGTCGAGCACCTCGAGCATCGCGGCCGACGGATCGCCCTGGATGCCGCGGCCCATCTTGTCGATCTCGTCCAGCATCATGACGCAATTGCGCGCGCCGGCCTTCTTGATCCCCTGGATGATGTTGCCGGGCAGCGCGCCGATATAGGTGCGGCGATGGCCGCGAATCTCGGCCTCGTCATGCACACCGCCGAGCGAGACGCGGACGAACGGCCGCGACATCGCGCGTGCGATCGATTGGCCGAGCGAGGTCTTGCCGACGCCGGGCGGGCCGAGGAAGCACAGGATCGGCGCCTTGCCGCCGGGCGCGAGCTTGCGCACCGCCAGATATTCGATGATGCGGCTCTTGATCTTCTCGAGGCCATAATGGTCCTGGTCGAGGATCTTGCGTGCCTCCGCGATGTCGATCGGCTTTTCCTCCGGCAGGCTCCAGGGCAGCTCGATCAGCCAGTCGAGATAGCTGCGCACCATGCCGGACTCGGCCGCGGCCTCCGGCATCCGCTCGTAGCGGCGCAGTTCCTTCTGCGCCTGGCTTTCGGCCTCTGGCGGCATCTTGGCTTCTGCAATCGCCTTGGTCAGTTCGGCGACTTCCGCGGCCTTGCCGTCGCCTTCGCCGAGCTGGCGCTGGATCGTCGCCATCTGCTCGCGCAGGATCGCCTCGCGCTGCCGCTCGTCGAACACGGCCTTGGTCTTCTGCCCGATCTCCTGGCTCAGCCTCAGCACCTCGATGCGCTCGGCGAGGTGACGCGACACCTTGTCCATCCGCGCCACGAGATCGATGGTTTCCAGGATGTCCTGCTTCTCCGACGGCTTGATGTCCATGTAGGAGGTCGCAAGGTCGGCGAGGGTTGCCGGCGAGGTGGTGCCCTGCAGCGCTGCGATCAGCTCCTGCGGCACTTGCGGTAGCAATTGTGCGGCCTCCAGCGCCTGGCGCTGCAGATTGAGGAAGCGCGCCTCGATCTCGGGCGAGGTGGTGGTCGGCTCCGGGATCTGCAGCACGCGGGCCGCGAGGAACGGCGTGCCGGGCAGATAGTCGAGCACGCGCATGCGCTGCACGCCCTGGCAGACCAGGTGATGAGTGTCGTCGGCGCCGGTGATGTAGCGCACGATGTTGGCGACGGTGCCGACGCGGTACAGCCCGTCCGGACCGGGATCGTTGGTCTCGGGATCGCGCTGCAGCAGGATGCCGATCGGCCGCTGCTCGCGCACCGCCTGCTGGGCCGCGGCAATCGACGTCGCGCGGGCGATCGTGATCGGAATGATGACATCCGGAAACAGCACGGTGTTGCGCACCGGGACGATGATCAGCGCGTCGCTCGGGATCGGCGTCGAAGTCGACGCTGGGCTTGAAACGTCTGAGGTAGCCATGTCGAAATCCTTTAGCTCGACTTTCCGAGCCGCAGGCCGACGCAGCCATGCGCGGCAAAACGGCTGATGGTGTAGCGGCCGGTCGGCAGCGCGATGCGGCGCTCGAACCGGCCCTGCGGCAGTTCGAGGCGCAGGATGCGGGCGTTGCGGAGTTCAGGGGGCAGGGTGCGGCGGCCGGAGATCACCAGCGTGCCGCCGTCGAGCGCGGCCTCGACCTCGTCGGGATCGACCCCCGGCAACGCCACCAGGATCAGGATTTCATCCTCGGTCTCGATCACGTCGGTCGGCGGTTCCCAGCTCGGCTCGCTGCTTCCCGCGCGCGGGTGCAAATTGAGGAAGCTCTGGTGCAACCGTTCGGCGCGGGCGAGCGCCTCGATCGCATCCGACAGCATCCAGTTGATCTGATCCTTGGGCCGCATGGGCACTCTCCACGTCGCATTGGGAGGCGAGGTTACCGGTCTTGCTGCCGACCGTAAACCGGCCCCTTGCGCCGCTGATCGGGGGTAAAACTGTCCGAAATCTCGCGATTTGCGGCATGGTCGCGATGCACCGACCGCGTCCGGACGCTTATGCCGCGGCTATGTGACAGGGCTGCGGCTGCTCTCGAATTCCTACGGCCTTCCCAGCATCTTTTGCCGTGATGCGGTGCGCTCGCGCGCGCTGCCAAACGGGAAGGTGGCACATGACCTTGCTCCATTACCACGATGCCCGGCCGCACGGTTCGGCCGGCGCGATGCCCTTGATGCTGCGGCGGACCGTCAGGCGGATCGGCCTCGTCTTCAGGACTGTTCACCGCGCGGTCGCCGCCGCCAAGATTCATCGGCTGCGCAATGAGCTGCTGCTGCATCGCGGCCAGCAGGATTGGGCGCGGATCCATCTCAATGTCGGCATGCTCGGCGGCGCCGCCGAGAGATATCCGCGGGCGCCGGTCGTGCTCGGCGAGAAGTGGGACTACTGAGATGCGCGCAGTTTCGTTCATCGCTGCCCTGCCGCGCCGCGCCGCTGAAGGGCTGCTCACATTCCTCGCCTGGATCGGCGAAGAGCCGATCGGCGGCTACCGGCCGGAGGCGCATTACATGCGCGGTCCGGGACCCGCGTGGCGGGCCAAGCATCCCGGGAGTTAGATTAGAACGAGATGACTTTACTCGGAATCGGCGACGGACTCCGCTTCACCTCGCCCCGCGTGCGGGGAGAGGTCGGAACGCATCGTTAGATGCGTTCCGGGTGAGGGGGAGCCCCCGCAAACGCAGCTATCACTGTGTAAGCGGAGACGGCCCCTCACCCCAACCCTCTCCCCGCAAGCGCGGGGAGAGGGAGCGCGGTGCCGTCGTAGTCGCTGCACAGCCCAATCTCATCAAGCTTTGGCAAACCAGCTCATGTCGCTTCGCGTCGCGGCGCCAGATGATCGAGCAGGTTCATCGGGAGCGGGAAGACCACGGTCGAGGAGCGCTCGCCGGCAATGTCGTGCAGCGCCGCGAAGTAGCGCAGCTGCATCGCCTGCGGCTCCTGGGCGAGGATCCGGCCGGCCTCGACCAGCTTCTCGGCGGCCTGCTGCTCGCCCATCGCGTTGATCACCTTGGCGCGCCGCAGCCGTTCCGCCTCGGCCTGCTTGGCGATCGCCCGCACCATCGTCTCGTTGATATCGATATCCTTGATCTCGACCGCGGTGACCTTGATGCCCCAGACGTCGGTCTGCTTGTCGAGGGTCTCCTGGATATCGGCGTTGAGCCGGTCGCGTTCCGCCAGCATCTCGTCGAGCTCGTGCTTGCCGAGCACCGAGCGCAGCGTGGTCTGCGCAAGCTGGCTGGTCGCGGCCATGTAGTCGCTGACCTTGATGATGGCGCGCTCGGGATCGACGATGCGGAAGTACAGCACGGCGTTGACCTTGACCGAGACGTTGTCGCGCGAAATCACGTCCTGCGGCGGTACCACCTGCACCACCACCCTGAGATCGACCTTCACCAGCTGCTGCACCACCGGAATCAGGATGATGAGCCCCGGGCCCTTCACCCCGGTGAAACGGCCGAGCGTGAAGATGACGCCACGCTCGTATTCGCGCAGCACGCGCACCGCCTGGGTCAGGAAGATGACGACCAGCAGCGCGATCGCCGCATAGGTGAAATAATCAAGCATCATGCTGTACCTCCTTCGCCGGCGGATGCCGGCGCACGCCGCACGACCAGCGTCAAATCGATGATGTTGGCGACCTCGACCGTGTCTCCCGCCGTGAATGTCTCGGTGCTGCGCGCTTGCCAGCGTTCGCCGTTGGTGAAGACGTGACCCGTGGTCTCGGACCAGTCGAGCACCTCGGCCGATAGCCCGCGCATGGCTTGCGCACCGATCCGCACCGGGCCCTTGCGCGCGCGGCGGAGCGCGCCGAGCACGACGAGAATGAGCCCCGTGAACATCGCGGCGACGATGCCGATGACCGGCCATGACAGCCGGTATCCGGGCGCCTCGATCCGAAACAGCATGGCGGCTCCAAGCACGAAAGCGACTATTCCTCCGAGGCCGATCACGACGGTCGGATTGAAGGCTTCGATTGCGAGCAGCGCGATCCCGACCAGCATCAGGGCGAAGCCGGCGTAGTTGATCGGCAACATGTTGAGCGCGTAGAGACCGAGCAGCAGGCAGATCGTCCCGACAACCCCCGGCGCCACGGCACCGGGCGACATGAACTCGAAGATCAGGCCGTAGATGCCGACCATCAGGAGAATGAATGCGATGTTGGGGTCGGTGATGACCGCAAGCGCGCGCGCGATCCAGGTGGGATCGATGGCCTCGATCGCGGCGTCCCTGGTCGCCAGGCGTTGCGTCTTGCCGCCGGGCAGCTCGATGGTCCGGCCATCGACCTGCCTGAGCAGGTCGGCCGGATCACGCGCGGTGAGATCAATGACGTTGGCTTGCAGCGCAGCGTTGGCGGAGAGGGTAGCGGCATCGCGCACCGCCTTCTCGGCCCAGTCGGCATTGCGGCCACGCAATTCGGCGAGGCTGCGGATGAAGGCAACGGCATCATTCGTCACCTTCGCCGTCATGGCATCCTTGGTTTCGGACGGATGACCGCCGTCCTTCTGGTCCTTGCCGCCCTTGTCCGGGGTGCTGCCCGGCAGCCCCGGTATCGGGCCGCCAATCTGCACCGGCGTCGCGGCGCCGATATTGGTGCCGGGCGCCATGGCCGCGAGATGAGTCGCATAGAGGATATAGGTCCCGGCGCTCGCGGCATGGGCGCCGGAGGGCGCAACATAGCCGACCACGGGAACGGGCGAGGCCAGCACGTCGGCGATGATCTCGCGCATGCTGGTGCTGAGGCCGCCCGGCGTATTCAAACGCAGGATGACAATTTCGGCGTGGCGCTCGGCGGCCTTGGCCAGGCCGTCCTTGACATAGCTGGCCGCTGCCGGCCCGATTGCCCCGTCAATTGAAATGGTCAGGGCAAGATGGCTGTTGTCCGCGGCCGGACCGGGACGGATGGAGACAACCAGAGCGACCAGGATGGTCGCAACAACGAGGGCCGCCTTGAAGGTGGTGTGCACGGCAAGCACTCCCTTGCCGTGGATATGGGGCGCCGTTTCGGAACCTCAAGTTGGCGCGGTGTCACGGGCACCGTGTGCTGATCGCATTGTGCATTGCGATGGCTTATGTCGGGTCAGCAAATCTCAATGCGCGGCTGCGAGGTACTCGTCGGCAAGCTCAGCCATCGCCTGCGAGACCTCGGCCTTTGCCGACCCGTTCAATTGCACGATCGGCAGCCGCGTCGCCGGCTGCATGAATCCCAGCAGCGCCAGCGCGAACTTCAATGCGGCGGGATGCTCGCGCTCCAGCAGAGTCGCAAGCGGCACCAGCCGCTGGTGCAACTCCCGCGCCTGATACACCCGTCCCTCGCGGAAATGCCTGTGAACGGCCGCAAACAGATCGGGCGCGACGTTCGTCACGGCCGAGATGCAGCCATCGCCACCGGCGGCGAGCCAGGCCAGCGAGGAGGCGTCGTCGCCGGTCAGCATCCGGAATGTCGCCGGCAGGCGCGAGCGCAGGCGCGCCAGCCGGGCAACGTCACCGCTGCCGTCGCGCAACCCCACGAAGCGCGGCGATGCGGCGAGCTCGAGCAGCGTCTCGTCGGCAAGGCCCTTCAGCGTGCGCGACGGAATGTCGTGCAGGATGACAGGCAGCGTGGTGGCCGCGGCGACGGCGCGGAAATGCGCCGCCGTGCCCCGTGGCATCGGTTTGTTGTAATACGGCACGACCGACATGACGGCGTCGGCGCCGGCCGCTTCCACGGCCCGGGCCAGCGTGACGGCATGATCGGTCGCATTCGATCCGGCGCCGGCGATGATGCGAACCCGCTTGCGCGCGACGCTTGCGGCGATGCGCACGAGCTGCGCGCGTTCCGCGGTCTCGAGCGTCGCGCTTTCACCGGCGGTCTCGCCGACCACCAGCGCGGTGGCACCCGCCGCGATCTGGCGCTCGCACAGCCGGCCGAACGCGTCCGCGTCGATTTCGCCCCGAAGGCTGAAGGGGGTCGGAAGATCGGGGATGAAGCCCGACAGCCATGCGGCCGTGTCGGCTTTCGCAGCCGTTTGCCAGGTCATGGGCGGCTCACGCCACGCGGCTTGCGGGGAGGCTCGCGGTCTCGCCGCGCATATCGAGCTCGATCTCACGCGACAGCTCGACGATCATTTCGGGATGCTGGCCGTTCTCGAACAGCGCGTACTTGACGGCCTGGGCGCGGTTGACGAACAGGCCGCCATAGAGGCCGTTCTGTTGCTGGGCGACCCACTGGCCGCGATGATTGCGGCCGATGAAGACGATGGTGGACGCTGCGCTACACGAGGGAGGCTCGACGAATTTCACGGTGGTAGTCCTTCTCTTATTTTTGACGCGTTTTCTTCACGCGAACCGGTATCCACTTCGCTCGAAAACGCTACAGTGGAAGTCACGCGATCAATGTCTGATTTGCCGGATATGAAATCGAGCGCGTACAAGCAGCGACGTCATAGGAGCGGCATAGGATTTGTGGGGTGATTTCAGAGGCGCTGGACGATGCCGGTACCGAGCGCGCACAGCGCGACGTAGGCGGTCATCTCATCCCAGTGGTTGAGGTTTGCGGCAAACGGCATTTCGCGCCTGGCGATCCCGGCAAAGGCGCAGATCACGGCCGACATCCACAACAGCGTGACGAGGCCCTTGCCGAACCCGGCACCGGCGAACACGGCAAAGCCGATCATGATGGCAAGCCGGAAGCCGAACCGGACCATGACCTGGACCGACTGCAGCTGTCGCGGCAGTTGTTTGGTGTCCACGGCGGCGCCGCCTTCAGCCGATATTGTCGACGAACAGCGGCTCGTATAGCGCGCGCGTGTCGCGACGGACGGTCGGCACGCTGGTTCGGCTATCGGGCGTCGAGATCCGTTGCGCCTCGACGAAGGCGCTGAGGATCGCGAGCGCAAGATCGGCATGGCGGGACTCGATCGACTGGTCGAGCCAGTCCGGCAGCTCGCGTTCGCGCGACAACGCGCAGTGCCACTCGCCCTCGTCATAGACCAGACGGCGGATCTGCCATTGCGGCAGTTCGAGATCGAGCAGCGCGATCGCGGCGTCGGTCCAGGCGCCTGACTGGATCAGGCGCTCGATCCGGCGGGTCTTGCCGCTCTGTCCGACCGAGGGAAAGCGCCGGCAGGTCTGGGTGATGATGTCGGCCATGAATTCGGCTGTCACCGCATAGGCATCGCGCAGCCGTTCGCCGAGATCGGTCGAGGTGTTTTGGGAAAGCACTGACATGGCGTCATCTCGTCTTGCGCGGCCCAAGAAAGCCAAGCTCAAGGCATTGGCCGCAGGCTCAAAATGGCCGGAGTGCCATTTGAAAACGAGATGAGGGGAGGGGCGGAGATATAGGGATTCCATAAAGACACGTCGTCCCGGCCTTCCCCGGGACGACGGCTGCGCAGGTCGTGGCACTTATACGATTCCTATAACGTCCTTATTCGCCACCTCTCGAAAACCTATGCCCCGGATGGCACCTCACGGCCATCCGGCGCGAGCGCTTATACGATCGCCCCGCGCCCCCTCGGATGCATAGGAGTCTCTCATGATGGACATTCTCATGGCGGCGCTCGCGATCGGCTTCTTCGCGGCCGGCATCGGCTACGCCTACGCCTGTGAACGACTGTAACGGAGGCGGCGATGATCTTCGATTATTCGCTCGCCGGCCTCGTCTCGCTCGGCCTGCTGTTCTACCTCACCTACGCATTGCTGCGGCCCGAACGCTTCTAGGCGGTCGGCGATGCTTGCGCTTTGCACAATTCTGTTGGCCGACGCGGTGCTGACCGGGCTGTTGCTCGGCGTGTTCGCGTCGATGCTGCGCTTCGCTCCCATTCGAAAGGTTTGACGCAATGACCGTCATCGGCTGGATTCAAATTATTCTGTTTTGCGCGATCGTTGCCGCGCTGGTCAAACCGCTCGGCTGGTACATGACCCGCGTGTTCAATGGCGAGCGCACCTTCCTGTCGCCCGTGCTGCGCCCGGTCGAGCTCGGCATCTACTGGGTCGGCGGCGTCGACGAGCGGCGCGAGCAGCACTGGCTGACCTATACGGTCGCCATGCTGCTGTTCCATGTCGGCGGCTTCGCCATCATCTACGGCCTGATGCGGCTGCAGGCGGTGCTGCCGTTCAATCCGGCCGGGCAGTCGGCGGTTGCCGAGGACCTCTCCTTCAACACCGCGATCTCCTTCATCACCAACACCAACTGGCAGAACTACGGCGGCGAGAGCACGCTGTCCTATCTGGTCCAGATGCTGGGCCTGACCCACCAGAACTTCCTGTCGGCCGCTACCGGCATCGCGCTGGCGATGGCGCTGATCCGCGGCTTCACCCGCTCGTCGATGCGCACCGTCGGCAATTTCTGGGTCGATGTCACCCGCTGCACGCTCTATGTGCTGCTGCCGATCTGCATCGTCTATGCGCTGTTCCTGGTTTGGCAGGGTATGCCGCAGACGCTTCACGCCTATATCGACGCCACCACGCTGGAGGGCGGCAAGCAGACCATCGCGCTCGGGCCTGTCGCCTCGCAGGTTGCGATCAAGATGCTCGGCACCAATGGTGGCGGCTTCTTCAACGCCAACGCCGCGCATCCCTTCGAGAACCCGACCGGGCTGTCGAACCTCGTGCAGATGGTCTCGATCTTCGCGCTCGGCGCCGCCATGACCAACGTGTTCGGCCGCATGGTCGGTAACGAGCGCCAGGGTTGGGCGATCTTCGCCGTGATGGGCATCCTGTTCGTCGCCGGCGTCACCGTCACCTATTGGGCGGAGGCCAACGGCACCTCGGCGCTGCACGCGCTCGGCCTCACCGGGGGCAACATGGAGGGCAAGGAGGTCCGCTTCGGCATCGTCGCGTCCTCGCTGTTTGCCGTGATCACCACCGCCGCCTCCTGCGGCGCGGTCAATGCGATGCATGACAGCTTCACCGCGCTCGGCGGCATGATCCCGCTGATCAACATGCAGCTCGGCGAGATCATCGTCGGCGGCGTCGGCGCCGGCCTCTACGGGATGCTGCTGTTCGTCGTGCTGGCGATCTTCGTCGCCGGCCTGATGGTCGGCCGCACCCCGGAATACGTTGGCAAGAAGATCGAGGCGCGCGAAGTCAAGATGGCGATGCTCGCGATCCTGGTGTTGCCCTTGATGTATCTCGGCTGGACCGCCGTTGGCGTGGTGTACCCGACCGCAGTCGCATCGATGGCCAATGCCGGCCCTCACGGCTTCAGCGAGGTACTCTACGCCTTCACCTCGCAGACCGCCAACAACGGTTCGGCTTTCGCCGGCCTCACCGGCAATATTCTCTTCTACAATCTCGCCGGCGCATGCGCGATGTTCGTCGGCCGCTTCTTCATGATCGTACCGGCCATGGCCATCGCGGGATCGTTGGCGGAGAAGAAGACCCATCCGCCGTCGGCAGGGACGTTCCCGACGACTGGCGGGCTGTTCGTCGGCCTGGTCGTCGGCGTCATCCTGATCATCGGCGGTCTGACCTTCTTCCCGGCGCTGGCGCTCGGACCGATCGTCGAGCACCTCGCGATGAACGCCAACAACCTGTTCTGATCGAATTAGATTGGAGTGACATCCATGGAAACCATGAAACTGCAGAAGCAGGTGAAGGCGTCGACCATGCTCGACCCGAAGATCCTGGTGCCGGCGATCTCGTCGGCCTTCGTCAAGCTCGATCCGAGGCTGATGGTGAAGAACCCCGTCATGTTCGTGGTCGAGATCGTCGCCGCGTTGACCACCGTCATCTTCGTGCGCGATCTCGTCACCGGCGGCGCCAGCCTGGGCTTCACCTTCCAGATCATCCTCTGGCTCTGGTTCACGGTGCTGTTCGCCAACTTCGCCGAGGCCGTCGCCGAAGGCCGTGGCAAGGCGCAGGCGGAGTCGCTGAAGAAGACCCGTACCGAGAGCCAGGCCAAGCTGTTGACCGGCACCGACCGGACCTATCGCATGGTGCCCGGCACTTCGCTGAAGGTCGGCGACATCGTGCTGGTCGAGGCCGGCGACAACATCCCCTCCGACGGCGAGGTGATCGAAGGCGTGGCCTCGGTCAATGAAGCCGCGATCACGGGTGAATCCGCGCCTGTGATCCGTGAGTCCGGCGGCGATCGTTCCGCGGTCACCGGCGGCACCCAGGTGCTGTCGGACTGGATCCGCGTCCGCATCACCGCGGCGCAAGGCTCGACCTTCATCGACCGCATGATCAAGCTGGTGGAGGGCGCCGAGCGGCAGAAGACGCCGAACGAGATTGCGCTCAACATCCTGCTGGCGGGTCTCACCATCATCTTCGTGTTCGCCACGGTGACGATTCCGAGCTATGCGGCCTATGCCGGCGGCTCGATCTCGGTCGTGGTGCTGGTCGCGCTGTTCGTCACGCTGATCCCGACCACGATCGGCGCGCTATTGTCGGCGATCGGCATCGCCGGCATGGACCGCCTGGTGCGCTTCAACGTGCTGGCGATGTCCGGTCGCGCGGTGGAGGCCGCCGGCGACGTCGATACGCTGCTGCTGGACAAGACCGGCACCATCACGCTCGGCAACCGCCAGGCGACCGCGTTTCGTCCGATCCGCGGCGTCTCCGAACAGGAGCTGGCTGACGCGGCGCAGCTTGCCTCGCTCGCCGACGAAACGCCGGAGGGCCGCTCGATTGTGGTGCTCGCCAAGGAGAAGTACGGCATCCGCGGCCGCGACATGCACGAGCTTGCCGCGACCTTCGTGCCGTTCACGGCGCAGACCCGCATGAGCGGTATCGATGCCGGCTCATCTTCGGTCCGCAAGGGCGCGGTGGACGCCATCCTGAACCACATCAACGGTGGCAGCGCATCGACAACGACCGAGGGCAGCACCGTTCGTGCCATCCAGGCGAATGTCAACACGGATGCCGCACGCGAGTTGCAGGCGATATCCGATGAGATCGCCAAGGCCGGCGGCACACCGTTGGCGGTCGCCAAGGACGGCCGCCTGCTCGGCGTGATCCACCTCAAGGATATCGTCAAGGGCGGTATCCGCGAGCGCTTCGCCGAATTGCGTCGTATGGGCATCCGCACCGTGATGATCACCGGCGACAACCCGATGACCGCGGCTGCGATCGCGGCCGAGGCCGGCGTCGACGACTTCCTGGCGCAGGCAACCCCCGAGGACAAGCTCAAGCTGATCCGCGACGAGCAGTCCAAGGGCAAGCTGGTCGCGATGTGCGGCGACGGCACCAACGACGCGCCGGCGCTGGCGCAGGCCGATGTCGGCGTCGCCATGAACACCGGCACGCAGGCCGCCCGCGAAGCCGGCAACATGGTCGACCTCGATTCCAACCCGACCAAGCTGATCGAGGTGGTCGAGATCGGCAAGCAGCTGCTGATGACCCGCGGCGCGCTGACCACGTTCTCGATCGCCAACGACGTCGCGAAGTATTTTGCGATCATCCCGGCGATGTTCCTCGCGTTCTATCCGCAGCTTCAGGTGCTGAACGTCATGCATCTGGTGAGCCCGCAGAGCGCGATCCTGTCGGCGATCATCTTCAACGCGCTGATCATCATTGCGCTGATCCCGCTGGCGCTGAAGGGCGTCAAGTACCGCGCGGTCGGTGCCGGCGCGTTGCTCAGCCGCAACCTGATGATCTACGGCGTGGGTGGCATCATCATCCCGTTCATCGGCATCAAGGCGATCGACCTCGTCGTCGCCGCTTTGGGCCTGGCTTAAGGAGCCGCAATCATGCTGAAAGAAATCCGCCCCGCCATCCTCGTGCTGGTCCTGCTGAGCGCGATCACGGGCCTTGCCTATCCGCTCGCCATCACCGGGATCGCCGGCGTCATCTTCCCGCGGCAGGCACAAGGCAGCCTGATCGAGCAGGACGGCAAGGTGATCGGCTCCACCCTAATCGGGCAGGAATTCAAGGAAGACAAATACTTTCACGGCCGGCCGTCGGCAACGGTCGCGCCCGATCCGAACGACTCCACGAAGACCGTGCCGGCGCCTTATAACGCGGCCAATTCCGGCGGCTCCAACCTCGGTCCGACCAGCAAGGCGCTGAACGACCGGGTCAAGGAGGATGTCGAGAAGCTGAAGGCGGAGAACCCGTCCGCCAGCGTGCCGGTCGATCTCGTCACCACGTCGGGCAGCGGGCTCGATCCGGATATCTCGCCGGACGCCGCGCTGTTCCAGGTGCCGCGGGTCGCCAAGGCGCGCAGCATGTCCGAGGACGCGGTGCGCGAGCTGGTGACGCAGAACACGCAAGGCCGCTTCGCCGGCGTCATCGGCGAGCCCCGCGTTAACGTTCTTGCGCTCAACCTGGCGCTCGACGCGGCAAACGCAAAATAGGGGAGTAGGCTGTCTCTCGCAGGATGACTATATTGCGGTATGGCCAATCAGCGCGACCCTGACAAACGACCCTCGCCGGATGCGCTGCTGGAGGCGGCGCGCCGGGAGACCGATCGATCGGGCCGGTTGAAGATCTTCATCGGCGCCGCCCCCGGCGTCGGCAAGACCTACGAGATGCTCTCGAGCGCCCACGCCCGCCTCAAGGCGGGCGTCGACGTCGTGGTCGGCGTCGTCGAAACCCACGGACGGGCGGAGACGGAGGCCCTGCTCAAGGGCCTCGAAGTGATACCGCGCAAGCGGCTGGCTTATCGCGACCAGACGCTCGAAGAGATGGACCTCGATGCATTGATCGCGCGACGGCCGCAGCTCGCGCTGGTCGACGAGCTCGCCCATACCAATGCGCCGGGCAGCCGGCATCCCAAGCGCTATCTCGACGTCGAGGAGTTGCTGTCGCACGGCATCGACGTCTACACCGCGATCAACATCCAGCACATCGAGAGCCTCAACGACGTCGTCGCGCAGATCACCCATGTGCGGGTGCGCGAGACGGTGCCCGACTCGGTGGTCGATCGCGCCGATGCGATCGAGCTGATCGACCTGACGCCCGACGATCTGATCCAGCGGCTCAAGGAGGGCAAGGTCTATGTGCCCAAGCAGGCCGAACGGGCGCTGGAACACTATTTCTCGCCGGGCAATCTGACCGCGCTGCGCGAGCTGGCGCTGCGCCGCACCGCCGAGCGGGTCGACGAGCAGCTGCTCAACCACATGCAGGCCAATGCGATCCAAGGGCCCTGGGCCGCCGGCGAGCGCATCCTGGTGTGCCTGAGCGAGGATCCGCGCGCGGCCGGCCTCGTGCGCTACACCAAGCGCCTCGCCGACCGGCTGCATGCGCAATGGACCGCGGTCAGCATCGAGACGCGGCGCAGCCTGCAGCTGAGCGACGAGCAGCGCGACCGGCTGGCCGACACCATGCGGCTCGCGGAATCGCTCGGCGGCGAGGCGCTGACGCTTCCCGGCGTCGGCCGCCGCATCGCCGACGACGTCATCGATTTCGCCCAGGCCAACAACGTCACCCAGATCATCATCGGCAAGTCGACGCGCTCGCGCTGGTTCGAGCTGACGCATGGATCCGTGGTGCACGATCTGGTGCGGCGCGCCGGCAATATCAGCGTCAACGTGATCGCCGGCGACGAGTTGCCGGTCGGCAAGGCGGCGGTGCAGACCGCGCAGCGGCAGGAGCCGTTCAATCCGCGGCCCTATCTGATGGCGCTGCTGCTGGCGGCGCTCGGGCTCGGCGCGGCCAAGCTGATCCAGCCGTTTTTCGGCATCGAGAATGTCGACCTCGTCTTCCTCACCGCCGTGGTCGGCGCCGCGGCGCGCTACGGCCTCGGGCCGTCGCTGCTGGCGAGCGTCGCGGCCTCGCTGTGCTACAACTTCTTCTTTCTGCCGCCGGTCTATACCTTCACCATCACCGACCCGACCAATGTCGCGGCGTTCTTCTTCTTCATGCTGATCGCGCTTCTGGTCTCCAATGTCGCGGCGCGGGTGCGCACCCAGGCCGACACCGCGATCAGCCGCGTCCGCACCACCGAATCGCTCTATGCCTTCAGCCGCAAGCTCGCCGGCACCGCGACGCTGGACGACGTGTTGTGGGCGACCGCCTACCAGATCGCGCTGATGCTCAAGGTGCGCGTGGTGCTGCTGCTGCCGGAGGATGGGATGCTGACCGTCAAGAGCGGCTATCCGCCGGAGGATCAGCTCGATCAGGCCGATCTCGCCGCCGCCAACTGGGCCTGGGGCAACGATCGCCCGGCCGGCCGCGGCTCCGACACGCTGCCCGGGGGAAAACGGCTGTTCCTGCCGATGCGCACCGGCCGCGGCCCGATCGGGGTGATCGGCATCGACGACGACCGCACCGGGCCCTTGCTGACGCCGGACCAGCGCCGGCTGCTCGATGCGCTGGTCGACCAGGGCGCGCTCGCGATCGAGCGGGTGCTGCTGGTCGAGGACATGGACCGCGTCAAGCGCACGGTGGAATCCGACCGGCTGCGCGGCGCGCTCCTGACCTCGATCTCGCACGACCTCAAGACGCCGTTGGCCTCGGTGCTCGGCTCGGCCTCGGCGCTGCGCGACCTCGGCGCCAACCTGAGCGATGCGCAGAAGCACGATCTGCTCGCCACCGTGATCGACGAGTCCGAGCGGCTGAATCGGTTCATCGCCAATCTGCTCGACATGACCAAGCTGGAATCCGGCGCGATCGTGCCCAACACGGCGCGGCACGATGTCGGCGAGATCGTCGGCAGCGCGCTGCGCCGGGCGAGCAAGATCCTGGTGCATCACCGGGTGTCGCTGGAGCTCGCGGCCGACCTGCCGATGCTGGAGCTCGACGCCGTGCTGTTCGAGCAGGTGCTGTTCAACCTGCTCGACAACGCCGCCAAATACGCCCCAGCGGACACCACGATCTCGATCCGCGGCGCCCGCGACCGCGACACGATCGCACTGCAGGTCCTCGATGAAGGCAACGGCATTCCGGCCGCCGAGCTCGAAAGCGTGTTCGACAAGTTCTATCGCGCCGAAAAGGGCGACCATGTCCGCCCCGGCACCGGCCTCGGGCTTGCGATCTCGCGCGGCTTCGTCGAGGCGATGCGCGGCACGATCGCGGCGGCCAACCGCGCCGACCGCAGCGGCGCCGTCATCACCATCCGCCTGCCGATCCCCGCCGACACCAACGCGCTGGACACTGCTGCATGAACGCCACGCCGATCAAGGTCCTGATCATCGACGACGAGCCGCCGATCCGCAAGCTGCTGCGGATGGGACTGAGCACGCAGGGCTACGACATTCTCGAGGCATCCAACGGCAAGCTGGCGCTGGAGATGCTGGCCGAGGGGCCGGCGCTGATCATCCTCGACCTCGGCTTACCCGACATCCAGGGCCACGATCTCCTGCGCATGATCCGCGGCCGCAACGAGAGCGTGCCGATCGTGGTGCTGTCGAGCCGCGGCGACGAGGCCGGCAAGGTGCAGGCGCTCGACCTCGGCGCCGACGATTATCTGACCAAGCCGTTCGGCATGGACGAATTGCTGGCGCGGTTGCGCGCGGCGCTGCGGCACCAGTTGCAGGTGCAGGGCGAGCGGCCGGTGTTCCGCTCCGGCGATCTCTCGGTCGACCTGGTGCGCCGGATCGTCAAGGTCGGCGACAGGGAGATCAAGCTGTCGCCGAAGGAATATGACCTGTTGCGCGTGCTGGTGCAGCATGCCGGCAAGGTGCTGACCCACCGCTTCCTCTTGAAGGAATTGTGGGACGAGCTGACCGACGCGCAATATCTGCGGGTCTATGTGCGCCAGCTTCGCCAGAAGATCGAGGCCGACCCCGAGCGTCCGCAATTCGTGCTGACCGAGACCGGCATCGGCTATCGGCTGCGCGCGGCGGACTGACATGTAGCCCGGATGAGCGAAGCGATATCCGGGGCATCTCCCGCATGTCGCTGCGCTCATGCGGGCTACGTTGGTGCCGTCGCCCGACGACACCAAACGGAACTTTCGCTGCCATCGAGGCTTGTTTTCCGTTAGCGGGAGACAACCCATGGCAAGGAAGTATTCGCGGAAGGCATCGCGCGATGTCGAGCGCGCGATGAAGAAACGCAAGGCCGGCACGCTGCGCAGCGGCCGGTCCAAGAAGAAGGTGAAGAGCCGCAAGCAGGCGATCGCGATCGGGCTATCCGAGGCGCGTGCCAAGGGGCGGAAGGTGCCGAAGAAGGCGTCCAAGAAGAAGACGGCGAAGAAGCGCAAGACTGCCAAGAAGCGGAAGAGCTCGAAGAAGAAGTAGCGGACGAGTTGCATCCATCCGTCATTGCGAGGAGCGTAGCGACGAAGCAATCCATCCCTCCGCGTATGTGGAGAGATGGATTGCTTCGCTGCGCTCGCAAGGACGAGAGATCTCACCCCGCCTTGCGTCGCCGCGCGCTTGACCGGTGCGCCTTCTTGGCGGCGCGGCGATGCGCGGTCGGGCGGCGTGCGGTGGAGCGCGAGCGCCTTGCGCCGCTCTTGCCGCCTTTCAGGCTCTGCTGCAGCGCGTCCATCAGGCTCACGACGTTGCTTGGCTTCTCCTCGCGCTCGGCGGCCTTGATCGGCTTGCCGGCCGCCTTGCGGCGGACCAGGGCCTTCAGCGCGGTCTCATACTCGTCCTTGAATTTCCACGGATCGAAATGCGCAGCCTTGCTGTCGAGGATATGGCCGGCGAGCTCGATCATGTCTTTCGTGACCTTCGGGCTCTTGATGTCGTCGAAATAATCGTCGGCATCGCGCAGCTCGTAGGGGTAGCGCAAGGTGGTGCCGAGCATACCCTTGTCGAGCGGCTCGATCGCGATCACATGCTCGCGGTTGGTCAGCACGATCCGCGCCAGCGCGACGCGGTCCTGATCCTTCATGGCATCGCGGATCACCGCGAACGCGTCGACGCCGGCCTTGCCGTCGGGCCTGATGTAATAGGGATGGTCGAGATAGCGCTTGTCGATCTCGCCCTCGGGCACGAAGCTGTCGATGTCGATGGTATGGTTGCTCTCGATCTGGACCGCTTCGAGTTCGTCCTTCTCGATCTCGACATATTTGCCCTTGCTGACCTCGTAGCCGCGGCCCTTCTGGTCGCCCTCGACAACGTCGCCGGTCTCGGTATCGACCATCTGCTGCTTCAGCCGGTTGCCGGTCTCCCGGTTGATCATGTGGAAGCGGGTCTTCTCGACCGCGGTCGAGGCCGGGTAGAGCGCCACCGGGCATGACACCAGCGAGAGCTTGAGCGTGCCTTTCCAGTAGGCGCGGGGAGCGGCCATGATCGCCTCCAAACAGCTTGAGTTTGGAACTTGAACGGATACCGTGGGTTTTGGTTCCTGATGGCCGCACGGAGGCGGCGGCCGTCGTTTGCGCCGAGGGTTTTCCGAGGTTTGTTGTGTCGCTGAGAAACCTGTCCACCTATCGCAAGAAGCGCGACTTCGAGAAGACCAGCGAGCCGTCGGGCGACGTCAAGGTCGCACCCAGCAAGCAGCGGCGCTTCGTCATCCAGAAGCACGACGCGACGCGGCTGCATTACGATCTGCGGCTCGAATTCGACGGCGTCTTCAAGTCCTGGGCGGTGACGCGCGGGCCGTCGCTCGATCCGCATGACAAGCGGCTGGCGGTCGAGGTCGAGGATCATCCGCTCGACTATGGCGATTTCGAAGGCACCATTCCCGAAGGCCAGTATGGCGGCGGCACGGTGCAGCTGTGGGATCGCGGCACCTGGGAATCGGACGATCCCGAGCGCGGCTTCAGAAAGGGCGACCTGAAGTTCACGCTCGAGGGCGACAAGCTGCACGGCAGCTGGGTGCTGGTGCGGATGAAGGGGGACCGTTTCGGCGGCAAGCGCACCAACTGGCTCCTGATCAAGCACCGCGACGAATATGCCGTTGACGGCAACGGCGAGGAGATCCTCGACGACGACCGTTCGGTCGCCTCCGGACGCTCGATGGCGCAGATCGCGGCCGGCAAGGGCCGGGCGCCGAAGCCGTTCATGCTGGCCAAGGGCAACGGCAAGGCCAAAGCTGACGCGGTCTGGCAGTCCAACCACGGCATGGCCGCGGACGCGCGTGCCAGGACCAAGGCGCCTGCGCCCAAGGAGCGGCTGAAAGTGGCGCGGCAGGCGAAACCGAAGCAGGTATCGGAGATGCCTGATTTCGTCGCGCCACAGCTGTGCCGGGCCGTCGAAGCGCCGCCCGGCGGCGCCGGCTGGTGCCATGAGATCAAGTTCGACGGCTACCGCGTGCAGCTCCGTGTCGAAGACGGCGAGGCCGTGCTGAAGACGCGCAAGGGGCTCGACTGGACCGCCAAGTTCGGCGCGATCGTGAAGGAGGCGGAGAAGCTGCCCAACGCGCTGATCGATGGCGAGATCGTCGCGCTCGACAAGTACGGCACGCCGCATTTTTCGACTCTGCAGGCCGCGCTCTCCGACGGCCAGACGGATCGGCTGATCTTCTACGCGTTCGACCTGCTGTTCGCCGGTACCGAAGATCTTCGCCCGCTGCCGCTCATCGAGCGCAAGGCGCGGCTGAAGAAGCTGCTCGCCGTGCGCAAGAATAACCCTTTGATCCGCTACGTCGAGCATTTCGAGGAAAGCGGCGAGACCGTGCTGGATTCGGCCCGCAAGCTCGACCTCGAAGGCATCGTCTCCAAGCGGCTGGACAGGCCCTACCGCTCCGGCCGGTCGGATGATTGGACCAAGGCGAAGGTTCGCGCCGGCCATGAGGTGGTGCTCGGCGGCTGGAAGACCACCAACGGCAAATTCCGCTCGCTGATGGCGGGCGTCTATCGCGGCGATCATCTGGCGTTTGTCGGCATCGTCGGCACGGGCTTCGGCCAGGACACGGTCCGCCGCATCATGCCGGCGCTGAAGGCGGCGGAGGCGGACAAGAGCCCGTTCGGCGGCAAGGACGCGCCGAAGAAGATCCGCGACGTGCACTGGCTGAAGCCGGAGCTGGTCGCCGAAATCGAATTCGCCGGCTGGACCGATGCCGGAAATATCCGCCAGGCCGCCTTCAAGGGCCTGCGCCAGGACAAGCCGGCGCACGAGGTCGTGGCCGAGCGGCCGGTTGTAACCAAAGTGGTGAAGCCGATGGCCAAGGGCGTGGCGAAGAAGGGCACCGGGAAGGCGTCCAGCGAGGTGATGGGCGTCGTCATCTCGCATCCGGACAAGGCGCTGTGGCCTGATGCGGGCGATGGCGAGCCGGTGACCAAGCTCGACCTCGCCAACTATTTCGAGGCGGTCGGCGAATGGATGATCTCCTATCTCAAAGGTCGGCCGTGCTCGATCGTGCGTGCGCCCGACGGCATCAAGGGCGAGACCTTCTTCCAGCGTCATGCGATGGCCGGCACGTCGAAACTGCTCAAGCTTGCGAAGGTCTCGGGCGACCGCAAACCCTATCTGCAGATCGACCAGGTCGAGGGCCTGGCGGCGGTTGCGCAGGCCGGCGGCCTCGAACTGCATCCCTGGAATTGCGCGCCCGATGCCTATGACACGCCGGGCCGGCTGGTGTTCGATCTCGATCCCGCGCCCGATGTCGCGTTCGCCGACGTGATCGACGCCGCCAAGGACATGCGGCAGCGGCTGACCGCGGTCGGCCTCGAAAGCTTCTGCAAGACCACCGGCGGCAAGGGGCTGCACGTCGTCGCACCGCTGCTCGCAGGCAGCAGGGACAAGGTGACGTGGAAGGAGGCCAAGGCGTTCGCGCAGGCGGTCTGCCAGTGGATGGCCCAGGACGATCCCGAGCGCTATCTGATCAACATGTCCAAGGCCAAGCGCACGGGAAAGATCTTCCTCGACTATTTGCGCAACGACAGGATGTCGACGGCGGTCGCGGTGTTGTCGCCGCGGGCGCGTCCGGGAGCGACGGTGTCGATGCCGTTGACCTGGCCGCAGCTGCGCGGTGATCTCGATCCGAAGAAATTCACGCTACGCACCGTGCCGGCCTTGCTCGCCAAGACGAAAGCCTGGGATGGCTACGAGGACGCAGCGTCGTCGATCAAGTCGGCGATGAAGAAGCTCGCGGCGCAGTAGAAACTGTTGGGCAAGCTCGTGCCGCCGGGCTTGGTTCGTCATACCCCGCGGAAGCGGGGTATCCGGTATGCCGCGGCTTATCGGTTCAATCGCAAGCGTCTCTGGAATACTGGATCACCCGCTTTCGCGGGTGATGACAGTCGTTGATGGTGGATCGGGTACAGTGCCGCCACGCGCTACAGTCGTCCCATCAGGAGCAGGATCAGCAGGATCACGATGACCAGACCGAGCCCGCCGCCGCCGTAATAACCGGTGCCGTAAAACGGTCCGCCGCCGATGCCGCTGAAGCCACCAAGCAGCGCAATGATCAGAATGATGAGAAGGATCGTTCCAATTGACATCTAGCGTCTCCTCAGCCCCGCGGGCTCGTCTCGTTTCTGCCCTTCGGGAAGGAAAACAACCCGTAACTGTGAAGGTTCCGGAGTTGGCGGTGCGATAAAACTGTGTGGTTCTTCCGTTTGCCTTGGAACAGAACTACATCAACGAAATCCACAGAGGAGTGCATCGCAATGTCGGCGCCGCTGATCGTTTCGATACCCCATAGCCTCGGCCGCGACGAGGCGATGCGCCGCTTGAAAACGGGCCTGTCGCGCGCGACGGCGAACCTGCCGGTGCTGAGCGTCGACGAGGAGCGCTGGGACGACAACCGCATGAGTTTTCGCGTCCGCGCGCTGGGACAGGTCGCGGCCGGGCATGTCGATGTCGAGGATGCCCATGTGCGCGTCGAGGTGACGCTGCCGTGGCTGCTGCAACGGTTCGCCGAGGTCGCGCAGGTGGCGATCCAGAAGCGCGGGAAGTTGCTGCTGACCAAGCGCTGATGCAGGACGTCAGGCGTGCGAGCGCGCTCGTTTTGAGGTTGGTTTCGACGCCGTTGCGGCCTTGGCCTTTAGCACCGCGACCGGAAGATTGGCGAACAGCGCCGGGAGCTGAATCCTGGTGGCTCCATCCGGCAGTGCATATCCCGTCACGTCGATCTCACCCTCAAAAGCTTCGGGGCGCGGCCAGTTGCGGCCGCCCTGCGTAAACGGGGCGAATGATCTTGCCACCGCAACGATGGCCGCCTCGCGGCCATGGCGCCGCGCGAAGGCAATAACGTGATCGCGGTGCGGGCCGCTGACCGCGAGCGGCACGTAGTCGCCGCTGGTGAACACATCGGCCATCTCGTTACGGAGCCGTAGCAGATGCCGAGTCCATGCGAATTTGAGACGGCCGTCGCGCCAGTTTTGCGCCAGTGCGTCCCAATCCGGCGTGTCCAGGGCGGCGAGCATTCCCGCCCGTTCGGCGAAGTCGACCGGGCGGCGGTTGTCCGGATCGACCAGCGAAAGATCCCAGCGTTCGGTGCCCTGGTAGAAATCCGGCACGCCAGGCATGGTTGCCTTCAGCGTGATCTGGCTGAGCGAATTCAGCGCGCCGATCAACGCGGTGCGCTGCGCCAGCGTCCCCAGCGCATCGAGGAATTCCGGCGAGGTCTTGCGATCGAGGATGCGCTCGATAAAGGCTTTCACGCCGGCTTCGTAAGGCTCGTGCGGATTGAGCCAGCTGGTTTCCTGCTTGCCCTCGCGCGCCGCCTTCAACGCGTAGGCCTGGATGCGACCGACGAGCGACGCATCATCGGGATCCCAGGCGCCGAGCAGGGCCTGATACAGCATGTATTCGAACGTCGCCGACGGCGCGCGCATCTCGCGGTCGAGCACGAGATGCGGCGCATTCAGCACCTTCCAGCGCGCCACCGCGCTGGTCCATTCGCCGGGGATCTCCGCAAGCGCCATGATGCGGGCGCGGGCGTCCTCGCCGCGCTTGGTGTCATGGGTCGCGGTCGCCGTCATGCCGTGCGGCCATTCGCGGGCGCGGGCGGTCATCATGGCGTGGAAGGTCTCGGGCGCGATCGCGCTCGCCGCCGGATCGCCGCCGACCTCGTTGAGCGCCAGCAACCGGTGATAGCGGTAGAAGGCGGTGTCCTCCAGCGACTTCGCCATCATCGGCCCGGTGAATTGCTGCACCTTCAGCGCGAAGCGCCGGACTCGCGGCGCGCCATGCGGCGGCCGGCCGGGCTGCAAAAGGTCCATGGTCAAGGCATCGCGCAGGAAATCGAAGATACCCTCGTCGGCGGCGAACCAGTCGGCGCGGGCGCGCTCGATGGTCTCGCTGATCAGCGCGCGGTCATGTGCGGCCGGTCCCGAGGCGGTGAGATAGGTGCGATAGACCGGAAAGTGCAGCACATAGAGCTCGAGCGCCTGCCGCAGACTGTCGCCGGAGAAGTCGCGGGTCGAGTAGTGTCCGCTGGCAATGCGCGCGAGCAGCCGCGCCAGCACGGTGAATTCGCTGGTGAGCAGCGTCTCCAGCACGCGCTGCTTGGCCTCGCGCAACACCGGCGTCAGGTTCGGCGACTGGTTGCTGATCTGGCGCCAGATCTCGTTGAGCGGATCGAGGCCGCGACCGTCGACCAGTGCCTGACTGATCGTGTTCATCCATTCATAGCCGGTGGTGCCGTGAACGCCGCTGAATCTCGGCAGCTTCTCGTCCTCGCCGAGGATCTTCTCGATCACCATGTAGAACGGTCTGGCCTTCGCGCCCTGCGCGGAGCGGATCAGGCGGCGCAGCCGCTGGAAGTACTGCGCGGGATCGCGCAGGCCGTCGATATGGTCGAGCCGCAGGCCCTGCAGCCGGTCTTCGGCGATCAGCCGCTTGACGAGGCCATGGCTCGCCTCGAAGGTGGCGGCGTCCTCGACCCTGAGGCCGGCCAGCGTGTTGACGTCGAAGAAGCGGCGATAGTTGATGTCGCTGGACGCCAGCCGCCAGTGGCCGAGCTTGTAGTGCTGGCGTTCCAGCAAATGATGCAGCGCCAGCGTCTGGGTCGGGCGGTCCTCGCCGGCGCGATAGGCATCGATACCGCCTGCGATGATGTCGGCGCCGCCCTCGATCGCCTTGATCGCCGCCTTCAGCGCCGGCGCCTCGAGGCGGTTGGGGTGACGCAGCCCCCGGTATTGCGCGGCGAGCTCGAGCATCGCACGTCCGGCGGTGCTCTGTTCGGCGGCGGCCTCGCGGACGGTGGTGCGCAGCACCTCGCCATAGCGCTCCGGCGCGATCGGCAGGCGGTGCTCGAAATACCAGGCCGAGAAGCTGCCCTCGTTCGCGTCATAGCGCAGCTCGATGTCGCCGCGCTCCAGCGCCTGGCCATAGGACGAGCCGAGGATCGGCAGCAGCACGCCGCCGCGTGCGCGATAGGGCAGCTGGTCCCAGTCGATGTCGAAGGAGACCGCGTGCGGCGACGCCGGTCCCCATTCCAGCACGTCGAGCCACCACGGATTGTCGGCGAAATGAACGCCGACATGGTTCGGCACGAAATCCAGGATCAGGCCGAGATCATGGCGCTTCAATGCGTCGCTCAGCCGCGCAAAGCCCTCTTCGCCCCCGAGTTCCGGGTTGAATTTGGTGTGGTCGACGACGTCATAGCCGTGGGTCGAGCCCTTGCGCGCCTTCATGAAGGGCGACGCATAGACATGGCTGATGCCGAGCGCCTTCAGATACGGCGCCACGCCGGCGGCGGCATCGAAGTCGAAATCGGCAGTGAGTTGCAGACGGTAGGTCGCGATCGGGATCGCCGGAGGCATTGTGCTATCCGATGTGCCAGCGCACCGCCCAGCCGGGGAGGCGGCTCGACAACGCGCCGCCCCAGATCGCAGTTCCCTTCGACTCCGGTCCATCGGCGATGTCGCGATCGGACAAATTGGCGGTCAGCCGCAGCGTGCCGCCGTCGCCCATCTGCCAATGCGCCGTCAACAGGTCGCCTGTCACGACGGCATCGCCGAAGCGGCACCCTCTGAGCCGCGGCATGATCTCCTGCCGGCGTACGGCGAGCAGGCCGCGCACCAGCGCAAGCCGTGCGCGCGCCGGATCATGGCCGAGCGCCGCCCAGTCGAGCACGGCCGACCGCACCGTTTCGTCGGCAAGCGGGTCGGGAATGTCGTCGCCATATTTGGCATAGGCCCAGGCGAATTCCTTGCGCCGTCCGGCGCGGACCGCGTTGGCGAGGTCGCCCTTGAAATCGCAGAAGAACGGGAAGGGCGTCGTCGCGCCCCATTCCTCGCCCATGAACAGCATCGGCGTGGTCGGCGCGATCAGCGTCACCGCCAGCGCCGCCGCGACCGCCTGTGGCTTTGCAATGCTGACCAGACGATCGCCGAGCGGCCGGTTGCCGATCTGGTCATGGTTCTGCAGGAAGTTGATGAAGCAGGTCGGCGACAGTGCGCCGCTTGGCTCGCCGCGGGCCTTGCCGCCCCAGAAGTCCGAGATTTCGCCCTGGTAGATGTAGCCGGACGACAGCGCGCGTGCGAGGTCCTGCTTCGGCGCCCGGTAGTCGCCATAATAGCCCTGCGTCTCGCCGGTCAGCAGCACGTGCCAGGCGTGATGATAGTCGTCGTTCCACTGGCCGCGGAATTTGCCGTGCGGCGGATCCTCGGTGGCATCGAGCAGGCTTGCAATGTTGTCGCCGTTCTCGAGCACGAGGTTGATGTCGCGGCCGGTCTCGGTGGCGAGCTTGCCGGCGGCCCTGCTGAAATCATGCAGGACGGAGATCTCGCCGGCCTCGACGATGGTGTTGACCGCGTCGAAGCGCAGCCCGTCGAACCGATAGTCGCGCAGCCAGCTCACGACGCTGCCGATCGCAAACGCGCGCACCTCGGGCACGCGATAGTCGATCGCGCTGCCCCACGGCGTATGGGCATCGCTGAAGAACGAGGGCGCATAGCGGCCGAGATAATTCCCCTCGGGGCCGAAATGGTTATAGACCACGTCGAGCATCACCATCAGCCCGCGCAGATGCGCTTCGTCGATCAGGGTCTTGAGGTCGTCGGGCCGGCCATAGGCGCTGTCGGGCGCGTACCACAGCACGCCGTCATAGCCCCAGTTGCGCTTGCCGGCGAAATCCGCCAGCGGCATCAGCTCGAGCGCGGTGATGCCGGTCGCCACGAGATGATCGAGCTTGTCGATCATGGCGCGGTAGGTGCCCTCCGGCGTGAAGGTGCCGACATGGGCTTCGAGAACGACGGCCTCGTGCCAGGGACGGCCGCGCCACTCGTTGGCGCGCCATTTGAAGGCGGCGTGATCGATCACCTCGCTCGGGCCGAACACGTCGTCCGGCTGGAATGCGGAGGCGGGATCCGGCACACCGACTTCGTCATCGACGCGGAATTTGTAACGCGTGCCGGCGCGCGCGCCTGCGATTTCGGCGACGTACCAGCCGGCGGCGTCGCGCGTGAGCGCGTGCGCATCGCGGCTTCGCGTATGCGGGTCGTCGATCAAGAGGTCGACGCGCTTGGCCGCCGGCGCCCAGAGCCGGAAGCGCGTGCCGTCAGGTGTCAGCTCGGCGCCGAAATGTTGTCTGTTCATGCGGAGCCTGCAAATGCCAGCACGGAGCGCGGGGGTGCCGTGGTATCGGCGCCGGATGCGAATTGCTCAGCCGTTTGCTCGGCTTTGGTCGTGTTCAGGACCTGCTGCCAGTTCTTGTATTCCGCCATCCTCGGCATCCTGAACACGATCTCCTGCGGTGCGGCATTGAGAACGATAAAGATCGGCGCCTGTCCTGGTTCCATCGGTCCCAGCACATAGGCGAGGAATCGGCTCTCGGGGAATTTCCAGTCGGATTCCTTCATCTCTTCCGCCGCGGGCGTCAGCCAGAGCACGCCGTAGCTGCCGTCGGTGCGGCGGCCGTCGAGCCAGCGCTGGCAGCGGATCTGGCCGAAGCGCTGGCGCAGCGCGGTGAGGTGGCCGATGAAATCGATGGCGTTATCGTCCGTGCCGAGGTTCTCCCAGCCGATCCAGCCGGTCTCGTTGTCCTGGCAATAGGCGTTGTTGTTGCCGTCTTGCGTGTTCGCGACCTCGTCGCCGGCGAGGATCAGCGGCGTGCCTTGCGCCAGCAGCAGGCAGGCCAGCGCATTCTTCCTGAGCTGGCGGCGCAGCGCGATGATGGCAGGATCGTCGGTCGGGCCCTCATGGCCGCAATTGTTGCTGTGATTGTCGTTGGAGCCGTCGCGATTGTCCTCGCCGTTGGCCTCGTTGTGCTTCTCGTTGTAGCTGAAGAGATCGGCGAGCGTGAAACCGTCATGCACCGTGATGTGGTTGACGCTGGCGCGGGTCGCGCGGTTGTCGTGGTGAAACAGATCCGAGGACGCGGTCATGCGGCCCGAGATATCGCCGATCAGGCTGCCTTCGCCGCTCCAGTAGCGCCGCATCGCGCTGCGATAGCGGTCATTCCATTCCGACCATTGCGATGGAAACGCACCGACCTGGTAGCCGCCGAGACCGAGGTCCCAGGGTTCGGCGACCATCTTGGCGGTCGCCAGCACCGGGTCCTGGCGGATCGCGGTGAGGAAGGGGTGGTTGCGGTCGAACCCGTTCGGCCCGCGCGCCAGGGTCGTGGCGAGATCGAAGCGGAAGCCGTCGACATGGCAGACCTCGACCCAGTAGCGCAGCGAATCCATCACCATCTGCAGCACGCGCGGATGGGTGAGGTTGACCGAGCTGCCGCAGCCGGTGAAGTCGTCGTAGAAGCGCGGGTTCTCTCGGTTCAGCCAGTAATAGGAGGCATTGTCGATGCCGCGGAAGCACAGCGTCGGGCCCATATGGTTGCCCTCGGCGGTGTGGTTGTAGACGACGTCGAGCAGCACCTCGATGCCGGCATCGTGCAGCCGCGCCACCGTGGTGCGGAAGGAATCGAGCGCATTGTCCTGGGCGTAGCGTGCCTCCGGCGCGAAGAAGGCGATGGTGTTGTAGCCCCAGTAGTTCGCCAGCTTCTTCTCGACCAGGATGCGGTCGTCGATCAGGCCGTGGATCGGCAACAGCTCGATGGTGGTGACGCCGAGCCGCTTGAGATGGTCGATCATCGCCGGCGACGACAGGCCGCCATAGGTGCCGCGGAGATTCGGCGGCACGTCCTCGCGCCTCTGCGTCAGGCCCTTGACGTGGGCCTCGTAGATAATGGTGTCTTCCCAGGGAATGTGCGGCCGGATCTCGCGGCGGCCCCAGTTGAAGCTCTCGTCGACCACCACCGCCTTCGGCATGCCGCGGGCATTGTCGCGGCGGTCGAAGGAGAGGTCCTCGCGCGCGCTGCCGGTGCGATAGGCGAAATGCGCATCGCTCCACACCAGCCGACCGGCGAGCCGCTTGGCGTAGGGATCGAGCAGCAGCTTGTTGGCGTTGAAGCGGTGGCCGCGCTCCGGCGCGTAGGGCCCGTAAACGCGATAGCCGTAGAGCTGGCCCGGCGAGACGTCGTTGAGGTAGCAGTGCCAGACGTCTTCGGTGCGCTCCGGCATCTCGATCCGCTCGAGCTCGCGGCGGCCCTGGCCGTCGAACAGGCACAGCTCGACCTTCTCCGCATTCGCCGAGAACAGCGCAAAATTGGTGCCTCTGCCGTCCCAGCTTGCACCGAGCCGTGCGGACGTACCCCCGGTCAGTCGCATCAATCAGCTTTCCGGTACGAGGAAGATCGCAGCCAGCGGCGGAATGGTCAGGCTCAGTTCGGGCGTGGGGCCCTCCGATGCGCGCACCTCGCCGACATTGCCGACATTGGTGCCGCCGTAATGCGCGGAATCCGAGTTGAACACCTCGTGCCACTTGCCCGCGAACGGCACCCGGACGCGATAGTCGCGGTAGATGTTGGGCGAGAAATTCGCGACGACGAGGCAGCGTGCGCGCTCAGCATTGCCCTTGCGAATCCAGCCGAACACATTGCTGTTGGCGTCGTCGGTGATGACCCACTCGAAGCCGGCCTGGTCGCAATCGAGCTCGTGCAGCGCCGGCAGCGCGCGATAGAGCCGGTTGAGGTCGCGGACCAGGTTCTGGATGCCGCTGTGCCTCGGCTGTTGCAGCAGATGCCAATCGATCGAGTAGTCGTGATTCCACTCGCGTTCCTGGCCGAACTCGCAGCCCATGAACATCAGCTTCTTGCCGGGGTGGCCGAACATGAAGCTGTAATAGGCGCGCAGATTGGCAAAGCGCTGCCAGTCGTCGCCGGGCATGCGGCCGAGGATCGAACGCTTGCCGTGCACGACCTCGTCATGGGACAGCGGCAGAATGAAATTTTCCGAGAAGGCGTAGTGCAGGCCGAACAGGATGTCGCCGTGATGGTATTTGCGGTGGATCGGATCCTTGCCGATATATTTCAGCGTGTCGTGCATCCAGCCCATGTTCCACTTGTAGCCGAAGCCGAGCCCGCCATATTCGACCGGACGCGACACCTGCGGCCACGCCGTGGATTCTTCCGCCGCCGTCGTCGCCTGCGGGAAGTGCGCGAACAATTCGGTGTTGAAGCGGCGCAGGAAGTCGATCGCCTCGATGTTTTCCCGGCCGCCATATTTGTTCGGAATCCAGCCACCGGCGGGACGGCTGTAGTCGAGATAGAGCATGGAGGCGACGGCATCGACGCGCAGCCCGTCGATGCCGTAGCGATCGAGCCAGAACAGCGCGTTCGACACCAGGAAGTTGGTGACCTCGGTGCGCCCGTAATTGTAGATCAGCGTGCCCCAATCGAGGTGCCGGCCCTGCAGCGGATTGGCGTGCTCGTAGAGCGCGGTGCCGTCGAAATTGCCGAGCCCGTGCGGATCGTCGGGGAAATGCCCGGGCACCCAGTCGAGCAGCACGGCGAGCCCGGCGCCGTGGCAGGCGTCGATCAGCGCGGCGAAATCGTCCGGCGAGCCGAACCGGCTGGTCGGCGCGAACATGCCGGTCGGCTGGTAGCCCCAGGAGCCGTCGAACGGATGCTCGGTGATGGGCAGGAATTCGACATGGGTAAAGCCCATGTCGCTGGCATAGGCCGGCAGCTGCTCCGCCATCTCGCGATAGGTCAGCCACTCGTTGCGGCCCTTGCGCCGCCACGAGCCGAGATGGACCTCGTAGATCGACATCGGCGAGCTCAGCGCATTGGCGCGATCCGGCGCCGGGCGCGGATGCGGGATCCTGCGCTCGTCGATCACGATCGAGGCGGTCTTCGGGCGCACCTCGGCGGCGAACGCCAGGGGATCGGACTTCAGCGGCAAATGCTGGCCGTTGCGCCCGATGATCTCGAACTTGTAGTGGTCGCCGACCCGTGCACGCGGGATGAACAGTTCCCAGTAGCCAGGGCCGCGCACGCGCATCGGATGGCGCCGTCCGTCCCAGAAATTGAAGTCGCCGACCACGCTGACCCGGCGCGCATTCGGCGCCAGCACCACGAAGCCGATACCGTCGACACCGTCGAGCGTCATCGGATGCGCGCCGAGCGTGTCGTAGACGCGCTGATGCGTGCCCTCGCCGAGCAGATAGAGATCGAAATCGCTCAGGATCGGCGGAAACCGGTAGGCATCCTCCAGCTCGACGACGTTGTCGCCGAAGCGGGCGCGGAGCTGGTAGCGCGTCGAGCCGTTCGGCAGGGGACCTGCGAACAGGCCGGCGTCATGGATCCGCGCCAGCGGCGCCGTCTCGCCATGCTCGCCGATCGCCTCGACATTGCTGGCATCGGGCAGGAAGGCGCGCACGACGTTGCGGTCCCCCTCGGGGTGAAGCCCGAGATAGTGGAAGGGGTCGGAGTGGCGGCCCTCGATGATGGCATAGGCCTCGGCGGGCAGTTTGCTCATGCAACCTCATGCGGCTGTTGCGCCAGGATCCTCAGCAGGCCGGTGAGCGGCACCCGCAGCCAATCCGGCCGGTTGGCCAGCTCATACTCGATCTCATAGAAGGCTTTCTCAAGCAGGAAAAAATTGAGCAGGCGATCGGCCGTCTTGGCGTCGGCGGGCCACAGCCGCTGGCCGGCCATCGTCTCACGATAGGCCGCCAGCAGGGTATCCGCGGCCTGGTCGCGCCATTCGGCCAGGGCGAGGCTCAGCCGGCCGCTCTCGTCGGGGGAGACCTTGAGCGTGCGTTCCAGCGCGGCGGTCGCCGCATAGTCGATCGAACGGATCAGGCCGGCGACGTCGCGCGCCGGCGGTGCCTTGCGCCGCCGCTCGGCGATGGTGCGGCCCGGTCCGCCGTCGAAATCGATGATGAAGACGTCGTCCTTGACCACCAGCAGCTGACCGAGATGCAGGTCGCCGTGATGGCGGATGTTGAAGCCGTCGGTCTCGCGCGGCAGCAGTGCCTTGAGCCGCTCCGGCAGCGTGTCGTGCTGGGCCTGCAACTGATCGGCCAGCAGCCGGTCGGCCTCCTTCAGCGAGCCGCGCCGCTGCTTCAGCGTATCGAACACGCGCTCGGCCCGCGCCATGATCTCGTCGGCCCAGCGCTGCAGGTCGTCGGGCTTGGTCGGCTCGGGCGCGAAGTCCGGCAGGTCGCGGTTGCTGGCGAGCGCCATATGCAGCTCGGCGAGCCGCTTCCCGCTATGCGACATGTGGCGCAGATAGGTCGCCTGGTCGCCGTTCTCCACGGGGTGCTCGCTCACCGTGAGCAGGCGCTGCCGTTCCACCAGGCGGTCGAGGTGTGCGCCTGCGATGGTCCAGAGGTCGCCCTGGTTGACGACCATCGCATGCAGGACGGCGATGGCGCTGCGCTTGTCGCCTTCGATCAGCTCGGCGGTGCCGAGCAGGGCAGGAGTGTTCGGAAAATTGACCACTTCGGTGAGGAAGCGGCCCATCTCGATCTCCGGATTGATGCCGACCTCGAGCTTGCGGTAGATCTTGGTGACATATTCGTTGTCGACCAGCGCGGTCGAATGCGGCTGATCGTTCTCGAACACCCGGATGCGCTCGGGCTGCCGCACCGGCCGGTCGGAGAAGCGGCTGGTCGGCCGGAATTCGAGCTTGAGGCCTTGCTCGCCTTCGTCGACCGTGAGGTTTTCCCGCAAGTTGCGCAGGAACAGACCGGTGAAGATCTGGTCGGTGGCGACATCGAGCAAGGTGCCCTCGCGCGCGCCCTGGCGCACGGCGGCGAACGCGCGCGGGTTGTAGCGCTCGCGGTCGAAGCGCACCCACTCGATCTGCATCGGCAGCACGTAGCGGCTGGTGGTGCCGCGTTGCGTGGTCTCGAAGAAGGCAAGCCACGGCCGGTTGTCGCCGATGTCGCAGAACGGGATCGCAGAGACCAGCATCGGCTGGATCGCGCTGGCCGAGCGCTCCGGATACCAGCGCGTGCGGGCGAGGTGGCCGGGCAGCACGTCGTGCTCGAACACGCCGCGGGTGCGTGCCAACGACATCCAGGTCGAATTCAGCGGCACCACCAGCGTCTCGAATTCCGGCACCGCGCGCGGCGTCACCGGCTCGGACTTGTCGCGCTCCTGCAGCTGGAACCAGTAGAAGCCGTACGGCGCGAGCGTGATCATGTAGGGCAGCTCGCCGATCGCCGGAAACCGCGTGCGCCCGAGCATCTCGAGCGGAATGCGGTCCTTGAAGGCGGACAGATCGAGCTCGGTGGCCTGCGCCGACCGCGACAGATTGGCCACGCACAGGATCGCTTCACCCTGGTACTGGCGCACATAGGCCAGCACCGAGCGGTTCTCCGGGCGGATGAAGGTCATGGTGCCGCGCCCGAAGGCGAGCGTCGACTTGCGCACTGCGATCAGCCGCTTGGTCGCCGAAAGCAGCGAGGACAGGCTGCGCGACTGCGCCTCGACATTGACCGATTCATAGCCGTAGACCGGATCCATGATCATCGGCGCGTAGAGCCGCGCCGGGTCGGCGCGCGAGAAGCCGCCGTTGCGGTCCGGCGACCACTGCATCGGCGTCCGCACGCCGTTGCGGTCGCCGAGATAGATGTTGTCGCCCATGCCGATCTCGTCGCCGTAATAGATGATCGGCGTGCCCGGGAACGACAGCAGCAGCGAGTTCATCAGCTCGATCTTGCGCCGGTCGTTGTCCATCAGCGGCGCAAGGCGGCGGCGGATGCCGACATTGATGCGGGCGCGCGGGTCGTTGGCGTAGGTCGACCACAGATAGTCGCGCTCGACGTCGGTGACCATTTCCAGCGTCAGCTCGTCGTGATTGCGCAGGAACAGCGCCCACTGCGCAGCGGCGGGAATGTCGGGCGTCTGCCGCAGGATGTCGGTGATCGGAAAGCGGTCTTCCTGGGCGATCGCCATGTAGATGCGCGGCATCAGCGGGAAGTGATAGGCCATGTGGCATTCGTCGCCATGGCCGAAATATTCCTGCACGTCCTCCGGCCATTGATTGGCTTCGGCCAGCAGGATCTTGCCCTTGGCATAGGCGTCGAGCTCCTGGCGCAGCCGTTTGATGATGGCATGCGTCTCCGGCAGGTTCTCGTTGTTGGTGCCGTCGCGCTCGCACAGATAGGGAATGGCGTCGAGCCGGAAGCCGTCGACGCCGGTGTCGAGCCAGCGCTTCATCACCTGCACGATGGCGCGCACCACGCGCGGATTGTCGAAATTCAGGTCCGGCTGGTGCGAGAAGAAGCGATGCCAGTAGAACTGACCCGCCTCCGGATCCCAGGTCCAGTTCGACTTCTCCGTATCCGTAAAAATAATCCTTGTATCGAGGTATTTCTGGTCGGTGTCGCTCCAGACGTACCAGCTTCGCGCGCTCGAATTCGGCGGGCTGCGGCGCGCGCGCTTGAACCACGCATGCTGGTCCGAGGTGTGGTTGACGACCAGCTCGGTGATGACGCGCAGGCCGCGCTTCTTGGCCTCCTGGATGAAGCGCTTGAAGTCCTTCATCGTCCCGAAATCGGGATTGATGTCGCCATAGTCGCCGATGTCGTAGCCGTCGTCGCGGCCGGGCGAGGGATAGAACGGCAACAGCCACAGCGCGGTGACGCCGAGCTCCTGCAGATAGCCGAGTTTCTCCGTCAGCCCCGCGAAGTCGCCGATGCCGTCATTGTTGCTGTCGGCAAATGCCTTGACATGCAGCTGGTAAATGATCGCGTCCTTGTACCACAGCTGGTCCGCAGTCTCGGTTGCGACCTTCTCCTGGGTATTGACGGAGGAGAATACGTTCATGACGGCTCCTTCAGGCGACACAGCGCAGCAGCAACGCGGGATCGCGCGCAGGATCTAGACGTAGACGGATGCCTCCCCATTCGAGCGCGTGGCGCTCTCCGGTGACAAGGTCTTCCACTGCCGAGACGGGGCGGTGGGCATCGCCACGGCCGACCATGACGTCGCCGAGCGGCAGCCAGACCTCACGCGGCTCGGCTGACAATGCAATCGCGGCCGCGATCACATTGCCCTGATCGGCCGCCTCCTTGATGAAGCCGATCACGCCGCCGTCATCGACACTGATAAAGCGCAAATTGGCGAATTGTTGCAGGGCCGGATTGCCGCGTCTGATCCGGTTGAGGGCTGCGATATAGGGCTTGATGTTCCCCGGCTGCTCCCAGTTGCGAACCTTGATCTCGTACTTCTCGGAGTTGAGATATTCCTCGCGGCCGGGGATGGGCGTGTGTTCGAGCAATTCGAAGCCGCTGTAGATGCCATAGCTGCTTGAAAGCGTCGCGGCCAGCGCGAGACGCGACTTGAACATCCAGGATTCGCCGCTTTGCAGGTGGAAGGGCAGGATGTCCGGTGTGTTGACGAAGAAATTCGGCCGAAAGAAGTCACGCTCGGGATAGGAGGTCAATTCGCCGAGATATTGTTCGAGCTCGAAGCGCTGCGTCCGCCAGGTGAAATAGCTGTAGGATTGCGTGAAGCCGAGTTTGGCGAGGCCCTTCATCAGTTTCCGGCGCGCGAAGGCTTCCGCAAGGAACAGCACGTCCGCGTCGCGGTCCCGCACCTCGCGGATCAGCCACTCCCAGAACGCCAGCGGCTTGGTGTGCGGATTGTCGACCCGGAAGATCCTGACGCCCTGTTCGATCCAGAACAGCACGACGTCGCGCAGCGCGCGCCACAACGCGCCGGCGTCTTCGGACCCGAAATCCGGATTGACGACATCATCCCAGCGCTGCGGTGGATGCTCGGCCGTGCGCATCGATCCGTCCGGGCGCCGCTTGAACCACTCCGGATGCTCGTTCAGCCAGGGATGATCGGGGGAGCACTGCACGGCGAAATCGAGCGCGACCTCGAGGCCATGCGCCTGGCTTGCCGCCACGAAGGCGCGGAAGTCGTCGAGCGTGCCGAGTTCCGGATGCACGGCGTCGTGGCCGCCCTCGGCTGCGCCGATCGCGTAAGGGCTGCCGGGATCGCCCGCCTGTGCGATCGCGGCATTGTTGCGGCCCTTGCGATGCTGCCGGCCGATCGGATGGATCGGCGCGAGCAGGACGACGTCAAAGCCCATCGCGGCGATGTCGGGAAGTCGCGCGATGCAGTCGTTGAAGGTTGCATGCATGCCCGGCGTCTTGCCCTGGCTGCGCGGAAACATCTGGTACCACGCACTGCTGCGTGCCCGCGGGCGGTCCGCGGTGAGCGGGTAGAGTTGCGATCGCATCAGATCGCGGCGAAACTGGCTGCCGGCCATCGCCTCCCGCAATTCGGGCGCGAGCAGCGCACCTGGTTCGCCGGTCTGCAGAAAGATTTCGCACTGCCTGATGATGACGGCCGCCGCCGACGGGCTGCCGGCCTGCGCCCGGGTCAGCATGCCCGCGCCTTCGAGCGCGTCCAGCGTGCGGTCGCTGCCATCGTGCGGCTTCTGCTCGAAGCGATGCCGCCAACTGGCAAATTCATCGGTCCAGGCCTCGATCGCGAAGGCGTAGCGGCCGGGCCGGTCGGGCACGAAGGCGCCGCCCCAGCGGTCATCGCTGTGCGGCGTCATCGGCGCGACCTGCCATTCGTCGTCGCCCTCGCGCCGCCACACCAATGCCGCCGACATCACGTCATGTCCGGCACGGTAGATGTCGGCCCACACCTCGACAGGTTCGCCCACAATGCGCTTGACTGGAAAGCGGCCGCCATCAACCGACGGATAGACATCGGTGATATGAAAAGTGCCATTGGCACTCTCGACAGGCCGGAGGGTTTTGTTCACGGTGATGCCGCCATTAAAAATGCAAATGACGTCCCGGCGCCGGGAAGGAGGCGCGCCAGACCCATATAGAAAGCCGCTCGCCGGGCAATGGTTCCCGGTGGGAACGCCGGATAGGGTAGAGCGTTGAACATCAACTATCCCTTTCCCGTATCTGTACAATTTAGCAACGATCCACCTACCGTTGCGAGCAGGCAGCGTGCCGAATGGACCTTTACGCCAAAGCCCAGACCCTGGGAATCCAGACCGAGTATATCGATGGCAGCGGTCACCGCCGTGTGACAACCCCCGAGGCGCTCACGGCGATCCTCGACGCGCTGCCGCCGCAGGCGCCCCGTCGGATCATCGCCGATCCCGTGGTGATCCGAGGCGGCCAGGCTGCGCAAACGCGGCTCTCCGAGGCGGCGCGGCTTCCGGTGCAATGGAAGCTTGCGAATGGCACCGGGGTGCTCGCGCAGGGCGAGGCGCGTGAGCGCAGTGTGACGTGGCCGTCCGGTCTGCCCGAAGGCGTGCATCGGCTGCAGCTGTCGGACGCATCGGGCAGTGAGGAGCTGCCGCTGCTGGTGGCGCCGCAGGGCGCGTTCGGCGGCGAGTTCGACCGCTGCTGGGTGATCGCGGTGCAACTCTACGGCGTGCGGTCGGCGCGCAACTGGGGCATCGGCGACTTCACCGACCTGCAGCACCTGCTCGAATTCGCCCACCGGCTCGGCGCCGACGGCGTCGGGCTCAATCCGCTGCATGCGCTGTTCGACGATCGGCCCGGCGATTGCAGTCCGTACTCACCGAACAGCCGGCTGTTCCTCAATGGGCTCTACATCGACGTCGAGCAGATTCCCGAATTCCGCACCGATGCCGAGACCAAGGCCACGTTGGCGCAGCTCCGCAGCCACGACATGGTCGACTATGTCGGCGTCGCGGCGCAGAAATGGCCCGCGCTGCGCGCGGCGTTCGCAGCCTTCAAGGCCAACCCGGGCCTCGGCCGCTGGCAGGATTTCGAGGCCTATCGCAACGAGCAGGGCACGCTGCTGTCGCGCTTCGCCTGCTTCGAGGTGATGCGGCACAAATTCAACACGCCGTGGTGGGAATGGCCGGACGAATGGCGGCAGCCGAGCGATGCAGCTTGCGCCAGATTGCGCCGTGCGCGCGACTCTGCCGCCGAGGTCGAGTTCGTCGAATTCGTGCAATGGACCGCAGACCGTCAACTCGGCGCCTGCCAGGCGCTTGCGCACAAGCTCGGCATGCGGGTCGGGCTTTATCTCGACGTTGCCGTCGGCGTGCAGTCGGACGGTTTCGACGCCTGGAATGAGCAGACCGCGATCTCGCGCCATCTCGGCGTCGGCGCGCCGCCGGACCCGCTCAACACGGCGGGCCAGGACTGGGGGCTTGCCGGCTTCAATGCCGCGGGCCTTGAACAGCGCTCGTTCGAGCCGTTCAGGCAGATGCTGCGCGCCTCGATGCACCACGCCGGCGCAATCAGGCTCGACCACGCGTTCGGGCTGAAGCGGCTCTATCTGGTGCCGCGCGGCTTCGGCCCGGCCAATGGCGCCTATGTGCTGATGCCGTTCGAGGCGCTGCTGGCGGCGACCGCGCAGGAGAGCGTGGCGAGCCGCTGCGTCGTGATCGGCGAAGACCTCGGCACCGTACCTCCGGGGTTCCGCGAGCAGATGAACGGCTGGGGCATCTGGTCCTATCTCGTGATGATGTTCGAGACCGACGACCGGGGCGTCTTCCGCAACGCCGACTACTATTTGCCGGATGCGCTGGTGACCTTCAACACCCACGACCTCTCGACCTATGCGGGCTGGCGCTCGTTCAGCGACCTCAAGACCAAGCGTGCGCTCGGGATCGATCCTGGCGAGACCGAAGAGGGGCGCTGGCACGCGCTCGGCCAACTCGACGACGTGCTGCGCCGGCACGACATCCATGCGAACGATTTCTATTCGGTGGCGAACTTGCTGGCACGGACGCGGTCGCGGATGATGGCGGTGTCGATGGAGGACCTGCTCGGCATTGTCGAGCAGCCGAACATCCCCGGCACCGTCTACGAGCATCCGAACTGGAAGCGGCGGCTCCCGGTCTCGATCGAGCATCTCGCGTCGGCGATCGACGTCGACGCGCTCAAGCGCGCGACCCGCGAGCGCTCCCACACCGGGTAACGCGGAGCGCAGCGCGTGGCCTCTCGTATCGAAGACTATGGACTGATCGGAGATTGCGAGACCGCAGCCCTGGTCGGCCGCGACGGCTCGATCGACTGGTTGTGTTGGCCCGCGTTCGATTCCGACCCCTGCTTCGCGGCGCTGCTTGGCACGTCGAGGAATGGTCGCTGGCTGCTGGCGCCCACAGGCGAGATCAAGCAGACCGCGCGGCGCTACTGGGACGATACGCTGATCCTGGAGACCCGGTTCGAGACCGAAGGCGGCGCGGTCGCGCTGATCGACTTCATGCCGCCGCGCGGCAACGCCTCCGATGTGGTCCGCCTCGTTCGCGGCATCAGCGGCCGCGTCAAGATGCGCATGGAGCTGGTGATCCGCTTCGGCTTCGGTGTCGATGTCCCCTGGGTGAGGAAGAATCCGGATGGCGACGGACTTCTGGCGATCAGCGGGCAGGACATGACCGTGCTGCGCACGCCGGTCGAAACCCGCGGCAAGGATCTGACCACGATCGCCGATTTCGAGGTCGGCGAGGGCGACACGGTGCCGTTCGTCCTGACCTATGGACCGTCCTATCACCCGGTGCCGGAGCCGATCGACCCTGAGGCTGCGCTGAAGGACACCGAGGAATACTGGCGGGAATGGTGCAGCCGTTCGACCTATGACGGCAGCTATCAACGCGCCCTCGTGATGCGCTCGCTGATCACGCTGAAGGCGCTGACTTTCAGGCCGACCGGCGGCATCGTCGCGGCACCCACCACGTCGTTGCCGGAAAAGCTCGGCGGCGCGCGCAATTGGGACTACCGGTTCTGCTGGCTGCGCGACGCCACCTTTACGCTGCTGGCTCTGATGAATTCGGGCTACACCGAGGAAGCGGCGGCCTGGCACAACTGGCTGCTGCGAGCCGCAGCCGGCGCGCCGGCCAACATGCAGATCATGTACGGCATCCTGGGCCAGCGGCGCCTGCTGGAATGGGAGGCCGGATGGCTGCCCGGCTATGAAGGGGCGCAGCCGGTGCGTGTCGGCAACGCCGCGCATGCGCAGCTGCAACTCGACGTCTATGGCGAGCTGATCGATGCCTTCCACCAGTCCCGCATGGCCAAGCTGAAGCTCGACAAGGAGAACTGGTCGCTCGAATGCACCGTCGTCGCCCATCTCGCCGATGTCTGGGATCAGCCGGATCACGGCATCTGGGAGCGCCGCGGCACGCCAAGACACTACGTGTTCTCCAAGGTGATGTGCTGGGTCGCCTTCGACCGCGCCATCAAGAGCGCGGAACGGCTGGGCTTCAAGGGACCGCTGGTCAAATGGCGGGTGCTGCGCGACGCCATCCATCGCGACGTTTGCCATCGCGGCTTCGATCCCACCCTCAACAGCTTCGTCGAGAGCTATGGCTCAAAGCTGCTCGACGCCAGCCTGCTGCTGCTGCCGTCGGTCGGCTTCCTGCCGTCCGCCGATCCGCGTATCCGCGGCACGATCGAGGCGGTCGAGCGGCACATGATGCCCGACGGTTTCGTGCTGCGCCACGATCCGCGCGAGGTCTCCGATGAGATCCAGCCGATCGAGGGCGCGTTCCTGGCCTGCAGCCTGTGGCTGGCCGACGCCCATGTGCTGGCGGGAGATGTCGGCAAGGCGCAGACCATGTTCGACCGCGTGGTCGCGGTCGCCAATGATCTCGGACTGTTGGCCGAGGAGTTCGATTCCGGCGCCGGCCGGCAGACCGGCAATTTCCCGCAGGCGCTGACCCATATCGCGTTGATCAACACCGCGCACAATCTCAGCGCTGCCAGGGCCGACGCCGAGAAGCCCGCGGTGCAGCGTTCGACTTAAACCACCGCGGCGATGCCGCCCTCCGTCTTCCGCTTGCGGACCGCCGCAGGTGCGCGCTGCCAAAATATCGAAAACAACCCCATGCAAAGGAGCCGGCAGCTGCCGGCGTTCGACAAGTCAACTTGACATGTCGGGCAAATCAGGAGTATATTTCCAATAATCAGAAATTGTGCGGGCGACGATCACGCTGCGGCCCGCGCTCGATCACGGGTGGGGCGAACGTCCGCACACCTCAGCGAAGCTGCAACACCGTGTCCATCGCGCGCGCGAAACCGTCCTGCTCGTTGGTTTCGGTGACATGCGTGGCGCGCGCCTTCACGTCATCGCTGGCATTGCCCATCGCGAAGGAGACGCCGCTTCGCGCGAACATCGGCAAATCGTTCTGCATGTCGCCAATCGTGGCGACATTCTCCAGCGGCACGCCAAGGCGCTTCGCGATGCCCTCGATGAAGGTGCCCTTGTCGTGACCGGGCGGGGTGACGTCGAGATAGTAGGTCTGCGAGCGGACCGCCGTGGCATCGCGTCCGACCATCTGCTGCATCTCCACCTCGCAGCGCCGCAGCAGGGCTGCATCCGAGCTGGCGCCGACGATCTTGCAGGCCTGGTCGAGATAGGGAGTGAAGTCGCCGACGATGGTCGGATCATGCTTGATCGTGTGCTGCTCGTGAGCGGTGTACTCGCCGTCAGGATTCCGGGTCAGCCAGCGATCGTTGGTAAACAGCCAGATATCGACGCCGCGCTCGTGCAGCATGTCGATGCAGCGTTTTGCGACCGCTGCCGGGATCAAATGCTGCTCGAGGGGCTTGAGCTGCGGATCGACGATCGAGGAGCCGTTGAAGGCACCAATTGGCTGCGTGATCGCAAGCGGCGCAATCAGGAAACCCATCCCGATCGTCGGCCGGCTGGACACGATGGTGAAGCCGATGCCGGCCTCATGCAGCCTGCGCACTGCCGCCCTGGCGCCGTCGGTCAAGGTCTTGTCCTTGGTGAGCAGCGTGCCGTCGACATCGGATACGACAAGGGCGATGCGGGTCATGGGCGGTCCAGCTTCAGTTGAGTGACGATGTCTTCGACGATGATTTCGACCGGACGGTCGATCGCAACCGTGATCGGGCGTTCCTCCGGTGTCGGCGGCTCCAACGTCTTGAACTGGCTGGCGAGCAGCCCCGGCGGCATGAAATGGCCCTTGCGCGCGCCGAGCCGCGTGGCGATCAACTCCTGCGAGCCGTCGAGGAAGACGATGCGGATATCGTCCCGGCCATGCACCAGGATGTCGCGATAGGCACGCTTCAGCGCGGAGCAGGCGATGACGGCGCGTTCGCGGACGCCGCAGGTGCGGTCGATCTCGTCGGCGATCGCGTGCAGCCAGGGCCAGCGATCCTCGTCGGTGAGCGGCTGGCCGGAATGCATTTTGGCGACATTGCCAGGCGGATGAAAACTGTCGCCGTCCTCGAAGCGCCAGCCGATCCTGATCGCCAGGCGGTCGGCGATGGTGCTCTTGCCCGAGCCGGAGACGCCCATCACGACCAGTGCGCAGGGGTTTTGTTCGTCACCCACGAAAGTCCTCCGGCAGCGCGGCCTGATCGATCAGCCAGACGGTCTCGCCCTGCGATCGCGCGCGGTTTGCCGGCAGGTTCTCGCCTGCGAACAGGCGCGTCAAGATCGCGCGCTTGTTCTCGCCCGCCACCTCGAACAGCATCTCGCGGCACGAGGCGAGGGCGGGCAAGGTCAGCGACACGCGCGGCACGAACGGCTCGACATTGGCCTTGGGCACCCCGACCACCCAGCGCTGGGTTTCCTCGACCGCGGGATAACCCGGAAACAGCGAAGCGGTGTGGCCGTCGGGGCCGATGCCCATCAGCACCAGGTCGAATAGCGGACGCTTCGGATCGAGCTGTTCGGCGCCGTAGAACGCCATCAACTCATTCTCATACAGCGCCGCGCTGACGTCGGGATCCCTGAGATCGGCGGTGTCGGTCGCAATCGGATGGACATTCGCGGCCGGCGCACAGCGGTCGAGGAAGGCCTGACGCGCCATGCTCATGTTGTGCAGCGGGTCCTTGCGCGGCACCAGGCGCTCGTCGCCGATGAACCAGTCGACGCGGTCCCACGGAATCCTTTGGCGATAGTCGGGCGTCGCCAGCAACTGATAGAGCGCCTTGGGGCTGGAGCCGCCGGTGAGGCACACGGCGATCCGGCCGCTGTTCTGGTCGGTCCTGGCGATCACCCGCTCGGCGGCCGCCTGCGCCAGTGCCGCCGGATCGGCGACCGTGATGATCCTGCGCTCGCCGGTCGCGGTCATGTCAGCCCAGCTTCCGCCAGCTGCGGCCGTCGCGCGTCAGCAGCGCGTTGGCGGCCTCCGGGCCTTCGCTGCCGGCCTTGTAGGGTTGCAAACCGCGTCCGCCGGCGCTCTTCCAGGCGTCGAGGAAAGGCTGCACCGCCTGCCACCCGGCCTCGACGCTGTCGGCACGCTGAAACAGGATGTTGTCGCCGATCATGCAGTCATAGATCAGCGTCTCGTAGCCGGTCGACGGCTCGGCCTTGAAGTAGTCCTTGTAGCGGAACTTCATCTCGACGCCGTCGATATTGATGGTCGGGCCGGGTACCTTGGTGTTGAACTGCAGCTCGATGCCCTCGGTCGGCTCAGTGGAGATGACGAGGTAGTTCTGCGACAGGCGATCGACCGACGTGTCGCGGAACATGGCGAACGGCGCCTGCTTGAACTTGATCGCGATCTCGGTGCGCTTGGTGGTCAGCGCCTTGCCGGTGCGCAGGTAGAACGGCACGCCGGCCCAGCGCCAATTGTCGATGGTCAGCTTCAGCGCGGCATAGGTCTCGGTCGAGCTGTCGGGCCTGACGTCGAGCGTCTTGAGAAAGTCCTCGATTTCGGTGTCGCCGATCCGGCCGGCGCGATACTGGCCGCGCACCGAATTGTGCAGCGCCTCCTGTTCGCTCTGGGTCTGGATCGCGCTCAGCACCTCGGCCTTTTCGGAGCGCACCGCGTGGGCGTCGAACCGCGCCGGCGGCTCCATCGTCACCAGCGACAGCAGCTGGAACAGATGGTTCGGCACCATGTCGCGCAGCGCGCCGGTGGCGTCGTAGAAGCTGCCGCGATGACCGACGCCGAGCTTCTCGTCCACGGTGATCTGGATGTGGTCGATGTGGTTGCGATTCCAGATCGGCTCGAACATGCCGTTGGCGAAGCGCAGCACCAGGATGTTCTGGACGGTTTCCTTGCCGAGATAGTGATCGATCCGGTAGATCTGGTGCTCGTCCATCAGCTTCAGCAGCGCTGAATTCAGCGCCTTGGCCGATGCCAGATCGGTGCCGAACGGCTTCTCGACGATCAGCCGGCGCCAGGCGCCGTTCTCCTCCAGCATGCCGGTGCGCCCGAGCTGCTGGCTGATCGGCAGGAACGCTCGCGGCGGGGTCGCGAGATAGAACAGCCGGTTGCCCCCGGTGCCGCGCGCCGTCTCGAGCTTGTCGAGCCGTTCGTTCATGGCATCGAAGGAGGGCGGATCGCTCGGATCGGCCTCGATCGAGGTGACGCATTCGAACAGCCGCGTGACAACCGCCTCATCGAGCGGCCGGGTCGCGAATTTGCGCAGCCCTTGCATCAGGCTGTCCTTCATCTGGTCGCTCGACATGCCCTTGCGGGCGATGCCGACGACGCAGAATCTGTCCGGGAGCAGATTTCCGGCGGCGAGATTGTAGAGCGCCGGGATGACCAGCCGGTGCGTCAGATCACCGGTGGCGCCGAAGATGATGAAGGAGCAAGGATCGGGTTTCTTCTGCACGTGACCTTCCGCGGTTCTCTCTAGAGCTCCGTTCCGATTGTATCGGAACCGAGCTCTCGATTCTTGTTTGACGCGTTTTCTTCACGCGAACCGGTGCCCACTTCGCTTGAAAACGCTTTATGCCTTTTTCGGCGGCTCCTTGTGGCCGCCGAAACCTGCGCGCATCGCCGAGAGGATCTTCTCCGCGAAGGTGTGATCCTTGCGCGAGCGGAAGCGCGTGTAGAGTGCGGCCGTCAGCACCTCGGCCGGCACGGCTTCGTCGACCGCGGCATTGACGGTCCAGCGGCCTTCGCCGGAATCCTCGACAAAGCCGGAATAGTTGTCGAGCGTGTGGTTCTGCGCCAGCGCCGATGCGGTGAGGTCGAGCAGCCAGGACGGGATCACGCTGCCGCGCCGCCAGACCTCCGCGATGTCGGCGATGTCGAGGTCGAAGCGATGCTCGGCCGGCAGCGCCTCGATATTGGCGTTCTTCAGGATGTCGAAGCCTTCGGCATAGGCCTGCATCAGGCCGTATTCGATGCCGTTATGGATCATCTTGACGAAATGCCCGGCGCCGATCGGGCCGGCGTGGATGTAGCCCTGTTCGATGCGCGGATCGCGGCCCTCGCGGCCGGAGGTGCGCGGAATGTCGCCGATCCCTGGCGCCAGCGTCTTGAAGATCGGGTCGAGCCGGTCGACGACTTTCTTGTCGCCGCCGATCATCATGCAGTAGCCGCGCTCGATGCCCCAGATGCCGCCGCTGGTGCCGACATCGACATAGTGCAGCCCGCGCTCCCTGAGCGCCTTGCCGCGGCGGACGTCGTCCTGCCAGAAGGTGTTGCCGCCGTCGATGATGACGTCGCCCGGCTGCATCAGCTTCGACAGCGCCTCGATGGTGGCTTCGGTGATCTTGCCGGCCGGCAGCATCACCCAGGCGGTGCGCGGCGCCTCCAGCTTGAGGACGAAATCCTCCAGCGACGAGGACCCGGTGGCATTGTCGGCGACGAGCGCCGCGACGGCCTTCGGGTCCTTGTCGTAGACCACGGTGGTGTGGCCCTGGGTCATCAGGCGGCGCACGATGTTGCCGCCCATCCGCCCGAGGCCGATCATGCCGAGTTGCATCCCTCGCCTCCGTCAGTTCAGTGCAGCCGAGATCGCGGCATCGAGCGCCGCGAGCCCGGAGGTGAGATCGCCCTTGAGATGCACGCGCAGCGCCCGCCGACCGCGCTCGGTGAGCACGTCGAAATCGCCGCGGGCCTGCGCCGCCTTGATCACGCCGAAGCTCGCCTTCTGGCCGGGCACCGGCAGGTCCTGCGTATCGTCGGTCGTGACCTGCAGGAACACGCCGCTGTCGGGCCCGCCCTTGTAGGCCTGCCCGGTCGAATGCAGGAAGCGCGGACCGAACTCGGCGCAGGTCGCAAGGTGCTTTGCGTCGCGCAGCTTCAGCCGCATCGCCTGCATGGCGTCGATGGTGTCGCCGTCGCGCTCGATATAGGCGAGCAGGGCGACATAGTCGCCGCGGCCGGAGCGCGAGAGGTGCGCTCTTATCCAGGAGTTGAGATCGCCGTTCGCACCGGCCTTGCGCAGCTCCTCGGCGTTCTGCGCGTCGGTGTAGAGATCGACCCCGTCCGCCGATACCACCGGCTGTTCGGCCGGCAGCGATCCGGTCTTCTCGAACGCGGCCGTCAGCTCGCGGGTCTTGATCTTGGCGGCCTCGACGTCGGGCTGGTTGAAGGGGTTGATGCCGAGGATCGAGCCGGCCACCGCGGTCGCGATCTCGAAGCGGAAGAACTCCTGGCCGATATGGTCGATCGACTGCATCACGATCCGAACCACAGGATGGCCGGCGGCCTCGAGCGCCGCGAGTTTGGCCTCATGCGCGGCGTCGTTCTCGCTATCGGTACGCAGGTCGATGAAGAAGCGGTCGTTGCCGTAGACCGCCGCCTCGCCAATCGTCTCGCCCTCGATCGGGATCAGGCCCTTGCCGTCCTTGCCGGTCGATTCCGCGATCAGCTGCTCGGCCCAGGCGCCGAAATCGGCAACGTCCGGCGAGGCGAAGATCGTCACCTTGTCGCGGCCTTCGAGCCCGGCGATGCCCATCGCGAGCCCGAGCTGCACGCCCGGGTTCTCCTGCGGCGGCACGTCGGCACCGCAGGAGCGCACCATGGCGAGCGTATGGCCGAGCAGGCTGCGGACGTCGATGCCGGCAGCGGCCGCCGGCACCAGACCGAACGGCGACAGCACGGAATAGCGGCCGCCGATCGCAGGGTCGCCGTAGAAGATGCGGGCAAAACCCTGCTTGATCGCGACCTTCTGCAGCGATGAGCCGGGATCGGTCACCGCGATGAAGCGGTGGCCGGCCTTGTCCTTGCCGATCGCCTTCGCCACCCGATCGAAGAAGTAGTCCTTCATCACGTTCGGCTCGGTGGTGCCGCCGGATTTGGAGGAGACGATGAACAGCGTCCTTGCGATGTCGACATACTCCTCCATCGCGCGCACCTGCGCCGGATCGGTGGAGTCGAGCACGTGCAGCCGCGGGAAACCGGACCGGTGCGGGAAGGTCTGGGCCAAGACCTCCGGCCCGAGGCTCGACCCGCCCATGCCGAGCACGACGGCGTCGGTGAAGTTCTGCCCCTTCACGCGCTGGGCGAAGTCCTCGTAGTCGGCGACGTTCGCGGTGGCCGCGCTGGTGAGCCAGCCCAGCCATTTGTCCTCGTCGTCGCCGGTCCAGACCGATTTGTCCTTGTGCCAGAGCCTTCGGATCCTGGCCGAGGCGCGCCATTCCTCGGTGCTCCTCTCGACCGCCTTCTCGATGGCGGCGCCGAGCGCGAGCTTCTGGCGGTCGATGCCGCCGCCGAGCGAGGTGGCGCGCTTGTGGGCGACCGCGCCGTAGAGCTTGTCGGCCGCGTCGGCGAACAGCTTGACGCCGTCCTTGACCAGCTCCTCGGTGATCGCATCGAGCGAGATGCCGGACTTCTCCAGCTCCTCCAGCACATGGCGGGCGTCCTCGACATTCTCCTCGAGGCTGTCGCGGACCTTGCCGTGGTCGCGGAAGGCATCGAGCGTTGCCGGCGGCACGGTGTTGACGGTGTCGGGGCCGATCAGCTCCTCGACATAGAGCACGTCGCTATAGTCCTTGTTCTTGGTACCGGTCGAAGCCCACAACAGCCGCTGCGGCTTGGCGCCCTTGGCCGTCAGCTTGTCCCAGCGGCTGCCTGCGAACAGGTGCTTGTAGTCCTGATAGGCGAGCTTTGCATTGGCGATCGCGACCTTGCCCTTCAAGGCGGCGAGCCGCTCCTTTTCGTGCGGATCGTTGGCCTTCGCGATCTTCTCGTCGAGTTGCTTGTCGACGGCGGTATCGATGCGGCTGACGAAGAAGCTCGCGACGCTCGCGACGTGGGAGGGATCGCCGCCCTTGCCGACGTATTTCTCCAGGCCCTTGAGATAGGCCTCGGCGACCTGGCGATAGACCTTCTGCGAGAACAGCAGCGTGATGTTGATGCTGATGCCTTCGCCGATCAGGTACTCGATCGCCGGCAGGCCCTCCGGCGTCGCCGGCACCTTGACCATCAGGTTCTTGCGGTGGACGTCTTTCCAGAGCCGTTCGGCCTCCGCGATCGTGCCCTTGGTGTCCATCGCGAGATAGGGCGACACCTCGAGGCTGACGAAGCCGTCGCCGCCGTGGCTGTGGTCGTAGACCGGGCGCAGCACGTCGGCGGCGCGCTGGATGTCCTCGACCGCAAGGTGCTCGAACAGGTCGGCGACCGAGCGGTCGCCGCTCTTGAGGGCCTTGCCGATCGCCCCGTCATATTCGTCGGAGCTGCCGATCGCCTTCTCGAAGATCGAGGGGTTGGATGTCACGCCTTTGACGCCGTCGGTCTCGATCAGCCGCTTCAGGTCGCCGTTGGCGACGAAGCCGCGGGCGAGGAAGTCCAGCCAGACGGCCTGGCGGTGATTTTCGAGTGCTTTGACGGGGTTCATGGGTGCCTGTTCTCGTTCGGTCGAGGGTCGATTTTTGGGTTCCCGGGCAGCTTTCGGGGGCGGAGGGGGATTGTCAACATGGCGGGAGCCCCGGGCGGAATATCAGCATTTCCAAGGGATAACGCCATTCACAACAGTTCGATCCCCTCGGACGCAGCTGCGAGCAGACCCCCATCTCAGCACATTTTTATGACGCGTTGCGGCGCAGGACCGCGCGTCAGGGCCGCAGGTAGAGGTAACCTTGGGATTGCAGCTCGGCGAGGCGGACCACCCCGCCGCGCTCGGCGGCAACGAAGCCGGGGAGCAAGTCGGCGAGGCCGATGTTCTGCGATTTCATGGTGTTGCCGCAGGCGGCGAACTCGATCCCATCCTTGGTGAACCGCGCGACATGTTTTGACAGCTCGGGATTGGCGGCTGCTGAATGAAATGCCTTCAGCGCCCGGCCGTGCACCACCAGCGCAATCGTCACATTGCCGGGGCCGCCGACGCCGTCGAGATGGTTCTGGATGTTGCCGACCACGAAATTGACCTTGTCGAGGTCATCAAGGTGATAGACCACCTTCAGCTTTTGCGGCGGTGCTTCGGTGGCGGCGCCGGCCCCGGGACGCTGCCAAGACGGCGCCGATCGCTGAAAGCGTGCCCCAGAGGATGCTGCGTCGGCGCATGGCGTCTCTCGCGCAATTATTGTTGATCCAGTGTTGTCCCTTTGGGCAAACCTATCATTTGTGGCGGAGCGCAGCGAGTTCCTTGCGGTCGGTCACAAGTTCGGCGCATTCGCCCAAGTCCGCGCGATCGACGCGAAAGATCTTGTCGTCGGCGCCGGCGGACAGCGCTTCGCCCGCATCGTCGTCGGGCTTGTTGCGATTCCACACCATGATGCGGCCAAGGCGCGCAATCGCGGATTTATTGTCCTTGGACAACGCCACGGTGATCCCGCCGCCCTCGCAATCCACGCCGCATTCGAAGCGCATTTCGCGGCCGGATTCGGCCGCGATGGCATGATTGCAGTAGCCGCTGGAGTCGAAATTGCCAGGGCGGTGGCGATACGCGACGCCGAGCCGGAACGAATAGTTGGTAGCCTTGTCCTCCGGAGCGTCTTCCGCTGACACCAGCAGCTTCATCGCGCTGACCTTCTGCTTCGGATGCTGCGCCAGATGATTTGCATCGTAGCGCCGCACAAAGCAGGCATAGGCTTTCGCGCCGGGCGGGCCCGCGAACATCCGGTTGTCGAAGGCGGCCGCCGCGGCCTTGTCGACGCCCTCCTGCGCCTGAACGGTTAACGGCGCGCCGGCATAGGCGGCGGCTGCGAGTGCGACAACAAGGAGCGCCTGCTTCATGACCGGCTCGGGAATAGCCGGCGCCTCCAAGGTGTCATCTTTAAAGCGCGGCAATGGTGCCGCGCGGAACTGCGCGGGCTCGTTGCCTTAGTCGCGGCGACAAGGAGGCACGTTCAACGGCGGCTGAACGTTTGTTCATGCGAGTCTGTTGCGCGTGCATCTTGACGTCACGGCTGAACGGTCACACTTTTTCAGGGAAGCCCAACGTCCATCGCCGGACGGGAAGTTGCCCCGCTCCGGATGTCCGCTTCGGAGGCCTGGGCCCCGGTAAACCACGGATGTGGCGAGGGGGTTACAGCCACCAAAAACAAGGGGATATTGATGAACCATTAAGCTTCCTGCCTGTTGATAAGGCAGAGGCTGCACGCGCCGTGCATTGCCGAACTGAGTCGGTCGAGTGTCCAATAGACCCAGCGTGCCGACGCTGATTCGATCCTAGGACGCTCTTGTTACGACTCGTGTCAGTCGTGCGGCGATACATATCGTGGAGAGAGGGATCATGTACAACGATTCTTTGTTCAACGCCTTCGCAAGGTCGTTTGAAGCGCGAAGCCAGACCGACATGTCGATGGCCGAGTATCTGGAGTCGTGTCGAGGCGATCCGATGCGATATGCAAATGCAGCCGAGCGGTTATTGGCGGCAATCGGTGAGCCCCAGATGATCGACACGGCCAAGGACCCACGCCTTGGCCGTATCTTTTTGAACCGTACGATCAGGTCGTATCCGGCCTTCGCCGGCTTCTACGGCATGGAGGATACGATCGAGCGCCTCGTCGGCTTCTTCCGTCACGCCGCGCAGGGCCTCGAAGAGCGCAAGCAGATCCTCTACCTGCTCGGGCCGGTCGGCGGCGGCAAGTCATCGCTCGCCGAGCGCATCAAGGCGCTGATGGAAATTCATCCGATCTACGTGCTGAAGGCGGGCGACGAGCTCTCGCCGGTGTTCGAGAGCCCGCTCGGGCTGTTCGATCCGGAGCAACTCGGGCCGATGATCGAGGAGAAGTACGGCATTCCGCGCCGCCGGCTGAGCGGGCTGATGTCGCCCTGGGCCTACAAGCGGCTCGAGGCTTTCGGCGGCGACATCTCGCAATTCCGCGTTGCGCGCATCCAGCCCTCGCGGCTGCGCCAGATCGCGGTCGCCAAGACCGAACCCGGTGACGAGAACAACCAGGACATCTCCTCGCTGGTCGGCAAGGTCGACATCCGCAAGCTCGAGACCTACGCCCAGAACGATCCCGACGCCTACAGCTATTCCGGCGGCCTCAACCGCGCCAACCAGGGCGTGCTCGAATTCGTCGAGATGTTCAAGGCGCCGATCAAGATGCTGCACCCGCTGCTGACCGCGACGCAGGAAGGCAACTATATCGGCACCGAGAATATCGGCGCGATCCCGTTCACCGGCATCATCCTGGCGCACTCGAACGAAGCCGAGTGGCAGAGCTTCAAGACCAACAAGAACAACGAGGCCTTCATCGACCGCATCTGCGTCATCAAGGTCCCGTACTGCCTGCGGGTCACAGAGGAGCAGAAGATCTACGAGAAGCTGATCCAGAGCTCGGAGCTCGCCGCCGCGCCGTGCGCGCCCGCGACGCTGGAGACGCTGGCCCGCTTCTCGGTGATGTCGCGCCTGCGCAAGCACGAGAACTCGACGCTGTTCGGCAAGATGCGGGTCTACGACGGCGAGAGCCTCAAGGAATCCGATCCCAAGGCGCGCAGCGTGCAGGAATACAAGGACGCGGCCGGCGTCGACGAGGGCATGGACGGCGTCTCCACCCGCTTTGCCTTCAAGGTGCTGGCCTCGACCTTCAACCACGACACGACAGAGGTCGGCGCCGATGCGGTGCATCTGATGTATGTCTTGGAGATGGCGATCCGCCGCGAGCAGCTGCCTGACGAGACCGAGAAGCGCTATCTCGAATTCATCAAGGCCGACCTCGCACCGCGCTATGCCGAGTTCATCGGCAACGAGATCCAGAAGGCCTATCTGGAATCCTACGCCGACTACGGCCAGAACCTGTTCGACCGCTATGTCGACTACGCCGACGCCTGGATCGAGGATCAGGACTTCAAGGATCCTGACACCGGCCAGCTGATGAACCGCGAGCTCCTGAACCAGGAGCTGACCAAGATCGAGAAGCCGGCCGGCATTGCCAATCCGAAGGACTTCCGCAACGAGGTCGTCAAGTTCTCGCTGCGCTCGCGGGCGCACAATGGCGGCAAGAATCCGAGCTGGACCTCCTACGAAAAGGTTCGCGACGTGATCGAGAAGCGGATATTCTCGCAGGTCGAGGATCTGCTTCCGGTCATCTCGTTCGGCTCCAAGAAGGACGGCGAGACCGAGAAGAAGCACGGCGAGTTCGTCGAGCGGATGGTGGAGCGCGGTTATACCGAGCGCCAGGTCCGCCGGCTCGTCGAGTGGTACATGCGGGTGAAGCAGGCCGGCTAACGCGCGATCCGGAAAGCCGGCTCCGGCTTTCCGTTTCGTCCCGTCCCGTCTCGTCCAAGAAAAATGTGATGCGACTGGTCATGATCGCATCCGGCGTGAGGCAGATGCAACGTGGTCATGCATATCGTCGATCGGCGGTTGAATCCGGGTAGCAAGAGCCTGGAGAACCGCCAGCGCTTCCTGCGGCGCGCCAAGGCGCTGGTGCAGGGAGCCGTCAAGAAGTCGTCACAGGACCGGGACATCAAGGATGTCCTGGAGGGCGGCGAAGTGACAATCCCGCTGGACGGCATGGACGAGCCGCGGTTCCGGCGCGAGGGCGGCACGCGTGACATGGTGCTGCCCGGCAACAAGAAATTCGTCGAGGGCGACTGGCTGCAGCGCCCGAACCAAAGCGGCGCCAAGGGCTCCGGCGCAGGCGAGGGCGACAGCGAGGACGCCTTCCGCTTCGTGCTCAGCCGCGAGGAATTCGTCGACCTCTTCCTCGACGACCTCGAACTGCCCGATCTTGCCAAGCGCAAGCTGGCGGAGACCGAGAGCGAGGGCATCCAGCGCGCCGGCTATGCGACCTCGGGATCGCCCGCCAACATCTCGATCAGCCGCACGGTGAGCCGGGCGCTTGCGCGACGCGTGGCGCTGCGCAGGCCGCGCAAGGAAGAGATCGAGGCGCTCGAGGCCGAGCTTGCGGAATGCGACGACGCCACGCGCCGCCGCGAGCTGCTGGCGCTGCTCGAAGCGCTGAGGGCGAAGGCCAAACGGATTCCCTTTATCGATCCGATCGACATCCGCTACCGCCGCTTCGAGACGGTGCCGAAGCCGGTGGCGCAGGCCGTGATGTTCTGCCTGATGGACGTCTCGGGCTCGATGTCCGAGCACATGAAGGATCTGGCGAAGCGGTTCTACATGCTGCTCTACGTGTTCCTGAAGCGGCGCTACAAGCACGTCGAGATCGTGTTTATCCGCCATACCGACCGCGCCGAGGAGGTCGACGAAGACACCTTCTTCCACGGACCGGCTTCCGGCGGCACGCTGGTGTCGAGCGCACTGGTCGCGATGAACGATATCGTCCGCACCCGCTTCCGTCCGGCCGACTGGAACATCTACGCCGCCCAGGCCTCGGACGGCGACAACATGACCTCCGACAGCGCGCTGACCGGTCACCTCCTGACCGACAAGATCCTGCCGGTCTGCCAGTTCTTCGCCTATCTCGAGGTCGGTGAAGCCGCCAACTACACCTTCGACATGCCGGACTCCTCGCTCTGGACGCTCTATGAGCGTCTGCGCAACGAGGGCGCGCCGCTGTCGATGCGCAAGGTGAGCGAGCGCGGCGAGATCTTTCCGGTGTTCCAGGACCTGTTCAAGCGCCGCAGCAAGCAGGAAAGGGTGTAGCGTGATGGGTTCTTCCGGGGAACGGCTGTTCGAGGGCGCCGATTGGGATTTCCAGACCTTGCAGCGGGTCCACGACGCCTGCGAGAAGATCGCGCGCACCGAGCTCGGGCTCGACGTCTATCCCAACCAGATCGAGGTGATCACCGCCGAGCAGATGCTCGACGCCTATTCCTCGGTCGGCATGCCGCTGTTCTACAAGCACTGGTCGTTCGGCAAGCAGTTCGCGTTCCAGGAAGCGTCCTATCGCAAGGGCCTGATGGGCCTCGCCTATGAGATCGTGATCAATTCCTCGCCGTGCATCTCCTATCTGATGGAGGAGAACACGGCGACGATGCAGACGCTGGTGATCGCGCACGCGGCGTTCGGGCACAATCACTTCTTCAAGAACAACTATCTGTTCAAGCAGTGGACCGATGCCGACGGCATTCTCGACTATCTGGAATTCGCCAAGGGCTACATCTCGGTCTGCGAGGACCGCCATGGCCGCGAGACGGTGGAGCGAACGCTCGATGCCGCGCATGCGCTGATGTCGCATGGCGTCGACCGCTATCCCGGAAAGAAGACGCTCGATTTGCGTGCCGAGGAGAAGCGGGCCGGCGAGCGCCGGCAGCACGAGGAAAGCGTGTTCAACGATTTGTGGCGGACGGTGCCGAACACCAAGGCCAAGAGCAAGGCTGCGCTCACGGCCGAGCGCCGCCGCGCGCTGCTCGGCTTGCCGCAGGAGAACATCCTCTATTTCCTCGAGAAGACCGCGCCGCGCCTTGCACCCTGGCAGCGCGAGCTCATCCGCATCGTTCGCCACATCGCGCAGTATTTCTACCCGCAGGGCCAGACCAAGGTGATGAACGAGGGCACCGCGACCTACGTCCATTACCGGATCATGAGCCGGCTGCATCAGCAGGGCCGGATCACCGACGGCAATTTCCTCGAATTCCTGCAGTCGCACACCAACGTGGTGTTCCAGCCCGAGTTCGACGACCGCCGCTATTCCGGCTTCAATCCCTACGCGCTCGGCTTCGCCATGATGCAGGACATCGAGCGGATCGTGAAAAATCCGGAGGACGAGGACCGCGAGTGGTTCCCCGACATCGCCGGCAAGGGCGACGTCGAGGGCGTGCTGCGCGAGATCTGGGGCAACTACCGCGACGAGAGCTTCATCAACCAGTTCCTCAGCCCGGCGCTGATCCGGCGCTTCCGCATGTTCCATTTGCACGACGACCCCGCGGAAAGCCAGGGGATCAAGGTCGACGCGATCCACGACGAGCGCGGCTACCGCCGGGTCCGCCGCGAGCTGGCGCGGCAATACGACGTCGGCTTCGTCGACGCCAATATCGAGGTCGTGGATGTCGATCTCGACGGCGATCGCCGCCTGATGCTGCGTCACACCACCGTGAAGGGCGCGCAACTCAACGAGACCGACGCGCGGCGCGTGCTGCAACACCTCGCCGATCTGTGGTCCTACGACGTCGCGCTGACCGAAATCGACGGCAGCGACAAGGTGCTGAAGGAATACGTCGTCAGCCCGCGCGCGGCTGCGGTCGCGGCGTGAGGATCACGCTCTCGCTGACATGAGCGCGGCGCACACCGCCGTGCGGAATGCGAGTCTTGCTCGGTGAACCTTCGTGACTATCGAAGGCTCACATCATGAACATCCCGGCAACATTCCGACTCTGAAAGCGCATGGCGTTCTATGCGCGAACGCGATTGCCGGCATGCGGAAATCTCGCGAGACGTTCTTGGTGTTGCCTGCGCGGACGCGATGGATAATGTGCGCCGCGTCAAGAAAACCAAGAAAAGGATGCGCTCTTGTCAACTCGCTCCCGCCTGGCGGGCTTTCTCGCCTTCACCGCGCTGACGGCCTCCTCGATCTCGCCGTCCGTTGCAGCCGACACCGCGATCAAGATAGGAAACACCGCGCCCTATAGCGGCCCGGCGTCGGCCTACGGCACGATCGCGCGCGCCGAAGCCGCGTATTTCCAGATGCTCAACGACCAGGGCGGCATCAACGGCCGCAAGATCGATTTCGAGAGCCTCGACGACGCCTATTCGCCGTCGAAGACCGTCGAGCAGACCCGCAAGCTCGTCGAGCAGGACGAGGTGCTCGCGGTCTTCAGCGCGGTCGGCACCGCGCCGAACATCTCGGTGCAGAAGTACCTCAACATCAAGCGCGTGCCGCAGCTGTTCGTGTCCTCCGGCGCGACGCGCTGGAACGATCCAAAGCAGTTCCCGTGGACGGTCGGCTTCAATCCGACCTACGAGCTCGAAGGCCGGCTCTACGCAAAATACATCCTGAAGACCAAGCCGGATGCGAAGATCGCCGTCATCACGCCGAACGAGGACGCCGGCAAGGACTATCTCAGGGGTTTCAAGGACGGGCTTGGCGAGCATGTCGGCCAGATCGTCGCGGAGACCACGTATCTGACGACCGATCCTACCATCGATTCCCAGATGGTGACGATGCGCGAGTCCGGCGCGGACGTGTTCTTCGCCGAGGCGACGCCGAAATTCGCGGCCCAGGCGCTGCGCAAGGCGGCGAGCATGGGCTGGAAGCCGCTGACCATCCTGCCGACCGTCTCCAATTCCGTCTCCGCGGTGCTTGAACCGGCCGGCCTCGAGAACGTGATCGGCGTCGTGACCGGGCTCTATCTGAAGGATCCGACCGATCCGCGCTGGGCCGACGATCCCGCGCAGCAGGAGTTTGCGGCCTGGATGAAGAAGTACCAGCCGAATGCGAGCCCGGGCGACCTCTTCAACGTGCAGGGCTACACGGTGGCGCAGGTCATGACGGCGGTGCTGAAGAACTGCAACGGCGATTACAGCCGCGACAACATCATCAAGCAGGCGACCAATCTGAAGGCGCTCGAACTGCCGATGCTGCTGCCGGGCATCAAGGTGCAGACCGAGCCCGACAACGTGACGCCGATCCGCCAGATCCAGATGGCGCGGTTCGACGGCAAGTCCTGGGCGCTGTTCGGCGACGTGCTGAGCGACAAGTAGCGGTCACCAACTCCGCTGTGGTCCCTGCCCCTAGTGCGCAATTGCGCACGGGAGCAGGGACCCATCCGCCGCCGCGCCTTCTTTTGTGAACGGGACTCGTCGTCCCAGCGTAGTTAGACAATCTGCATCGGTGGTTATGGGTCCCTGCTTTTCGCAGGGACGACATAGAGTTCGTTGCACGTCCTCGCCACGTCATTGTGACGGCGAGAATGAGTGCTCAGCGCAGGCTCGCGTTGATCTTGTCGAGCACCGCTGAGCCAGGGCACAGCGCCTGTTCGTCCAGCGTGTTGAGCGGCGTCTCGACGGTGTCGAGATGGGTGTGCAGATCCTCGGCGTCGGGATCGACGTAAAGCAGCCCGGTGACGATCTGGCCCTTGGCCGCGTGCTTCTGCAGGAAGGTCATCGCGCCGAGCCGATCGTGCGGATCGTAGTCGGCGTCGAGCTTGCGCAGCGCGAGCCGAGAGCCGTCATGCTGCTCGACTACCTGCACGCTGCCCGGCGCATAGTCGACGCTGATCGGATCGCGGCCGACCAGCACGTCGAGGCGGTTCACCGCGTCATTGTGCTCGCGGACATAGTCAAAACTCTTGGTCGAGCCGGCGTGGTTGTTGAAGGCGATGCAAGGGCTGATCACGTCGATGAAGGACGCCCCCTTGTGGCGGATCGCGGCGGCGATCAGCGGCACCAGCTGGGTCTTGTCGCCGGAGAAGCTGCGCGCCACGAAGGTGGCACCGAGTTGCAGCGCGATCGCGACCAGGTCGATCGCATTGTCGGTGTTGGTGACGCCCTTTTTCGACTTCGAGCCGCGGTCGGCGGTGGCGGAGAACTGGCCCTTGGTCAGGCCGTAGACGCCGTTGTTCTCGACGATATAGGTCATGTTGACGGCGCGCCGGATCGAATGCGCGAACTGGCCGAAGCCGATCGAGGCGGAATCGCCGTCGCCGGAGACGCCGAGATAGATCAGGTCGCGGTTGGCGAGGTTGGCGCCGGTCAGGACCGACGGCATGCGGCCGTGCACCGAGTTGAAGCCGTGCGAATTGCCGAGGAAGTAGTCCGGCGTCTTCGACGAGCAGCCGATGCCGGAAATCTTCGCCACCCGATGCGGCTCGATCGAGAGCTCGTAGCAGGCCTCGATGATCGAGGCGGTGATCGAATCGTGGCCGCAGCCGGCGCACAGGGTCGAGATCTTCCCCTCGTAGTCGCGGTGGGTATAGCCCAGCTCGTTCTTCTTCAGGCCGGGATGATGAAACTTCGGCTTTGCAATGTAGGTCATGACTGCACCTGCGATCCCGACGACGTCATGGCCGGGCTTGTCCCGGCCATCCACGTCTTGGCCAGGAGAAAGGAAGTCTTGGATACCCGGCACAAGGCCGGGCATGACGCCGGAGAGGTCAACTGATCGATCATGTCACGGCCTTGCGGAGAGGGGTCACCTTGAGATGATCCTGGTGGTCGCCGATCGCGCCCGCGATGAAGCGCGCGGTGATCGGCGTGCCGTCATAGTGCAGGATCGGCACCAGCCTGACGGGGTCGATGCCGTTCTCGTTGACGATCAGCTGGCGAAGCTGCGCGTCGCGGTTCTGCTCGACCACGTAGACGAAGTCGTGGTCGGCGATGAAGCTCGCGACGCTGGAGTGGAACGGGAAGGCGCGGATGCGCATGCGGTCGAGCTGATGGCCGCGCGCCTCCAGAATCCCGATCGCCTCGTCCATCGCGGGCGAGGTCGATCCGAAATAGATCACGCCGTATTTGGTCGGCTTCGCCGCATTGGCCTGCAGCGGCCGCGGCACCATGTCCTGCGCGGTCTCGAACTTGCGCACCAGGCGCTGCATGTTGTCGGCGTAGACCGCGCCTTCCTCGGAATAGCGCGCGTAGCGGTCGCGCGAGGTGCCGCGGGTGAAGTAGGAACCCTTGGTTGGATGCGTGCCGGGATAGGTGCGATAGGGGATTCCGTCGCCGTCGACGTCGAGATAGCGGCCGAAGTCGCGGCCTTCCTCGAGCATCTCCGCAGTCATCACCTTGCCGCGGTCGTATTGCTTGGCGTCGTCCCACTTCAGCGGGCGGCACAGCCGGTGGTTCATGCCGATGTCGAGATCGAGCATCAGGAAGATCGTGGTCTGCAGCCGTTCGGCGAGGTCGAAGGCGGCCGCTGCGAACTCGAACGCCTCCGCCGGATCCTCCGGGAACAGCAGCACGTGCTTGGTATCACCGTGCGAGGCATAGGCGCAGGCGATCACGTCGCATTGCTGGGTGCGGGTCGGCATGCCCGTCGAGGGGCCGGCGCGCTGGATGTTCATGATCACGGCCGGGATCTCGGCGAAATAGGACAGGCCGATGAACTCGGTCATCAGCGAGATGCCGGGACCCGAGGTCGCGGTGAAGGCCCGTGCGCCGTTCCAGGAGGCGCCGATCACGATGCCGATCGAGGCGAGTTCGTCCTCGCCCTGCACGATGGCGTACTTCGCCTTGCCGGTCTCGGGATCGTGGCGATACTTCTTGCAGTGGCTGGTGAAGGCTTCCGCCACCGACGATGACGGGGTGATCGGATACCAGGCGCATACGGTGGCGCCGCCATAGACGGCGCCGAGCGCGGCCGCGCTGTTGCCTTCGACGAAGATGCGGTCGCCGACCTTGTCGGACTTTTTCACCCGCAGCCCGAGCGGGCATTTCAGGTTCTGCAGCGCCCAGTCGCGGCCGAGATGCAGCGCATGGACGTTGGAGGAGAGCAGCTTCTCCTTGCCCTTATACTGCTCGCCGATCAGCTGCTCGACCAGCTTGGGATCGAGGTCGAGCAGCGCGCAGAGCGCGCCGAGATAGATGATGTTCTTGAACAGCTGGCGCTGCCTGGGATCGGTGTAGGTCGAGTTGGTGATCGCGGTCAGCGGCACGCCGATGACGGTGATGTCCTCGCGGAATTTCGACGACGGCATCGGCTTGGTCGAATCGTAGAACAGATAGCCGCCGGGCTCGATCGAGGCGACGTCCTTGTCCCAGGTCTGCGGGTTCATCGCCACCATCAAGTCGACGCCGCCGCGGGCGCCGAGATGGCCGTCCTCGGTGACGCGCACCTCATACCAGGTCGGCAGGCCCTGGATGTTGGACGGGAAGATGTTGCGTGGCGAGACCGGCACGCCGTGGCGCAGGATCGAGCGCGCGAACAGTTCGTTGGCGGAAGCCGAGCCCGAACCGTTGACGTTGGCGAAGCGGACGACGAAGTCGTTTACGCTGCTGATCGGGCTTTGGACTGACATGTTGATCCCGCTTGAACCATATCGATGAGGTACTTCTGCATGTCCCAGGCGCCGGTCGGGCAGCGCTCGGCACACAGCCCGCAATGCAGGCAGACGTCTTCGTCCTTCACCATGACGCGGCCGGTCTTGAGGTCGCCGGAGACATAGAGCGCCTGGTCGTGATGCGGCGAGGGCGCTTTCAGCCGCTGCCGCAAATCATCCTCCTCGCCGTTCTCGGTGAAGCTGATGCAGTCCATCGGACAGATGTCGACGCAGGCGTCGCACTCGATGCAGAGCGGCGCGGAAAACACCGTCTGCACGTCGCAATTCAGGCAGCGCTGCGCCTCGCCGAGCGCGAGCTTGAGGTCGTAACCGAGCTCGACCTCGGCGCGGATGTCCTTCAGCGCGACCACCTTGTCGCGATGCGGCACCTTGAAGCGCTTGTCGGCGGAGATGTCGTTGTCGTAGCTCCACTCGTGGATGCCCATCTTCTGCGAGGAGACGTGCACCTCGGGCAGCGGGCGCTCGTTGATGTCCTCGCCGGACAGCATGCGGTGGATGGAGAGCGCGGCGTCGTGGCCATGCGCCACCGCCCAGATGATGTTCTTCGGCCCGAACGCCGCATCGCCGCCGAAGAACACCTTCGGATTGGTCGAGACGAACGTCTTGGGATCGACCTTCGGCATGTGCCACTTGTCGAATTCGATGCCGCAATCGGCTTCGATCCAGGGGAACGCGTTCTCCTGGCCGACCGCAACGAGCACATCGTCGCAGGGCACGGTCTCGTCAGGCTCGCCCGAGGGCACGAGATTGCGGCGGCCCTTGGCGTCATACTCCGCCTTCACCTTCTGGAAGGTGACGCCGATCAGCTTGCCGGCCACATGCTTGAATGCCACCGGCACCATGTAGTTGAGGATCGGGATGTCCTCGTGAAGCGCGTCTTCCTTCTCCCACGGCGAGGCCTTCATTTCCTCGAAGCCAGAGCGGACGATCACCTTGACGCTTTCGCCGCCGAGGCGGCGCGCGGTGCGGCAGCAATCCATCGCGGTGTTGCCGCCGCCGAGCACGATGACGCGGCGGCCGATCTTGTCGACGTGGCCGAACGACACGTTGGCCAGCCACTCGATGCCGATATGGATGTTGGCGGCGGCCTCCTTGCGGCCGGGGATGTCGAGCTCGCGGCCGCGCGGCGCGCCGCTGCCGACAAAGATCGCGTCATAGTTCTCGGCGAGCAGCTGCTTCAGGCTGTCGACGCGCTGGCCGCCCCTGAACTCGACACCGAGACCCAGGATGTAGTCGGTCTCCTCGTCGATCACGCTGTCGGGCAGGCGGAATTTCGGAATCTGGCTGCGCATCATGCCGCCGGCCTTGGGATCGCCGTCGAACACGGTGCAGTGATAGCCGAGCGGCGCGAGATCGCGCGCCACGGTGAGCGAGGCAGGGCCGCCGCCGACCAGCGCGATGCGCTTGCCGTTCTTCGGCCCGGGCTTCGGCAGGCGATGCTTGATGTCGTCCTTGAAGTCCGCGGCGACACGCTTCAGGCGGCAGATCGCGACCGGATTGTCCTCGACACGGCCGCGGCGGCATGCCGGCTCGCATGGACGGTCGCAGGTGCGCCCGAGAATGCCGGGGAACACGTTGGACTTCCAATTGATCATGTAGGCGTCGCTGTAACGCCCCTCAGCAATCAACCGGATGTACTCGGGAACAGGGGTGTGTGCGGGACAGGCCCATTGGCAATCGACTACTTTATGAAAGTAATCCGGCGCCGAGATATCAGTCGGTTTCATTCCTACCTTTGACCCGCGCGAAAATGCCAGACCCGCGCGGCCTTATCGTTGACGACGAACGCTCACGTGGCGTTGTTCTGGTTTTTGAATTGGATCATAGGCTTATCTTATTAGAGCCGTTCCAGAGAAGGCAAAGGCTAAATTGTCCGATCATCAGCTTTCGCGCGGCTGATGCGCGTGTAGCGTTAATCTCGATTGCGTTATGTGGCGGTGCAGCATGATCTGCACGCCACGCTTGCTTGAGAATATGTTTTCGGGAAACCGCTTCGCACGTTTCCGGATCATGCTTTATGGGCGCGGAAGGTCGCTCTTCGCGATATCCCACAACAGCCTGTAGACGCCGCTGCTGACCACGAGCGGCTTCAGGGCTGCGTTACCGGTGATGCCTGCAGCGGCGTTGGGGACTACGCTGACGTCGGTGGCGTCGATCAGCACGAACCAGTCGCCGGCGCCGGGATCGGGTTTCTGCGCATCCGGCGTGAGCGGTTTCGACAGGTCAGCGTCGTTCTCCAGGAGGTGCATCGAGATGATGCCGTCGCGCGACGCTGGATCGAGTTGCTCCCGCAATGCAGCGCGAAGCTTGTCCGCGCCTTCGGCAGGCGGGCGCAGGCGGATGATGCCGAGCGCTGCGCCCCTGCCGACGCCGCGGCTGATCGTGATCCGCGCGACTCCGCGGATCATGTTCTGAAAGCGCGCGATATTGGCCTTCGACCAGTCGGTCTGGTTGGCGAGCGCCTTGCGATAGGCCGGGCTGTCGAGCACATCGAAGGTCGCGGTCGAGTAGAGGCTGAGATATTTCGGCTTGCCGTCATGGGCGACGTAGCGGCGGGCTTCGAGGAAGCCGTCGATGGCGACCCGTTCCTCGAGATGCTCGCGGTCGTACCAGCGATTGAATTCAGCTTCGTGCAAGCTGTCGATATCCATCGAGGTCAGCAGCATGCCTTGTCCGGCGATTGGCATCGAGTGCTCCTTTTTTGCCTGTTTTATCCGAGCAATATCGCCTGATCGCGCGGACCAGGGAAGCCGGTTCCCGGCACCGTAGACCAAGGATTGCCACAATTGCTGCAAGCCTGTTCAGCACCGGTTCACAGAGGTAGCATTTCATTCGTTTCGCCAACTCTCGAGAAGAAAAGGAACGGCCGCCATGGCGCGCATTCTGTGGGCATTGATCGTCGGGATGCTGTCGCTCGCATCGCTTCCCGTCCACGCGCAGGATCAGGAGAAGCGCCTCGCACTCGTCATCGGCAACGGCGCCTATGAGGCCGGCGCGTTGCAGACCGCCGCGAACGATGCCGGCCTGATCGCGCAGACCTTGCAGGCCGCCGGCTTCGACGTGATCGGCGCACGCGATCTCGACGGCGAGACGCTGCGCAAATCGTTCCGTGATTTCATCCAGAAGGTGCAGGAGGCGGGGCCCAATGCCGTCGCCTTCGTCTATCTCGCCGGCTACGGCGTGCAGCTCACCGGCGAGAACTACTTCGTGCCGGTCGACGCCAAGATCGCCCGCGACACCGACGTGCCGGTCGAGGCGATCCGTATCTCCGACTACAGCCATCAGCTCTCGGCGCTGCCGATCAAGGCCGGCGTGATCGTGCTCGATGCGGCGCGCAGCAATCCCTTCGCCAAGGAAGGCCAGCCGCTGGCCGGCGGTCTTGCGCTGGTCGACCCCGATCCGAAGCTGCTGATCGCCTTCAACTCCGCGCCCGGCACCGTCGCCCCCGACGGGGCGCCGCCTTACGGGCCTTACGCGCAAGCGCTGGCGGAAATGATCCGCACCGGCGGCTTGACCTTGCCCGAGGTGTTCGACCGCGTCCGCCTGCGCGTCAACGAGATGACCAAGGGCGCCGAGATCCCGTGGGATGCGCACAAGGTCGACGCGCCCTTCATGTTCTTCGAACGCAAGCCGGACGCGCCGCCGCAGCAGGTCGATGCCGGGCTGCGCACCAAGCCGATCCGCGATTTCTCGGCGCAGGATGCCTACGCCGCGGCGCTCGAGCGCGACACGCTGCAGGGCTATGAGGACTACCTGCAGGCCTATCCGAACGATCCGCTGGCGAGGCGCGTGCGCGCGATCGTGGCGGCGCGGCGCGAGGCCATCACCTGGCGGCGCACCTACAACGCCGACACGCCTGATGCGTACTGGTCGTACCTGCGGCGTTATCCGCGCGGGCCGCATGCATACGACGCCCGGCGCCGGCTGGCCTATCTGTCGGCCGCGCTCGAGCCGCCGCCGCAGTTCACCGCGCTCGACTATGACGTGCCGCCGCCGCCGCCCGACGAGGTCGTCTATGTCGACCGTCCGGTGCTGTACTACAGCGATCCGGTGTTCGACTTCGCGCCGCCCCCGCCGCCGCCGGTGGTCTTCCTGCCGCCGCCGCCGCCGGACTTCGTCGTGCTGCCGCCACCGCCGCCGCCGATCGGCCTGTACGTGCTGCCGACGCCGATGTTCGTGGCGATGCCGGCCTATGTCGCCGCACCGGCCTATGTCGTGCCGCCGCAGAACAACATCGTGTTCAACAACATCCACAACACCACCGTCATCAACACGGTCATCAACAATCCCAACCCGACGCCGGCGCAGCTCCATGCGGCCGGGGTGACGGCGGCGATGGGCGGCGCGCCGGTGACGGCGGCACCGCGACTGCCGGCTGCGGCGATGCAGCGCGCCAACCTGCCGGGCGCTCCGCAAGGCGTGACGCCCGCGCAAGGTGCGGCGATGGGAGCTCCACGCGCCGCACCAAACGCGGCCGCGGCACCGAACGCTGCTGCCACTCCGAATGCTGCCGCCGCTCCGAATGCGATGGGCGCGCCGGGCACACCGGGTGCCCATACCCTGCCGGGCGCGAAAAATGGACCGCCGCTGCCGCAGTCGGCGACCGCACCGGCCAATGCCATGCAGCATGGCGCTGTGCCGCCGGGAGCCGCACAACCCGGCGCCGCGCAACCTGGGGCAAAGCCGAATACGGTGGTGCCGGGCAAGCCGGCGACTGCCATGGCGCCTGCCAATGCGCAGCCTGCTCCTCCGGCCAAGCCCGGTGCCGCCCCGGCGACAAACGCGCCCGCCTCACCCACGGCCGCCGGCAAGCCGGGCGCGCAACCGCTCCCGCATGCCGCGACCACTCCGACCGCAAACGTGAAGCCCTCGGCGGTACCTTCACCGGCGAACCGCGCGATGTCGACACGGCCGCCGCCGGCCGCGCGCCCGGCACCCGCCCGCGCCGCGGTGTCGCCGCCGCCGGTCTCCCGGCCCGCGCCGGCGCATGCGGCAGCTCCGCCGGTGCGGGCCGCAGCTCCGCCGCCGCGGCCGGTTGCTCCGCCGCCGCGCGCCGCCGCCATCGCGCCGCGTCCTGCACCGGCACCGGCTCCGCACGTTGCGCCGCCGCCACGGCCGGCGATGCAGGTGCAACGCGCAGCACCGCCGCCGCGAATGGCGGCGCCGCCAAGGCCCGCGCCCGCGCCACGGGCAGCGCCGGCTTGTCCTCCGGGCAAGTGCAAACATTGAGGGAAGCAAGGGAGCCGGTCGAGTTCTTCACCGGCTCCTGATGTCGAGGGTGTTCCGCGGCGGTCTAAAGCGCGATGAGATCAGGTTGAGCTGGAGCGGCATCGAAGGTTCACCTCTCCCTTGGGAGAGGTCGATTTGCGCAGCAAATCGGGAGAGGGGTTACGGTCTATCGAGAGAACAAGAGCCCTCAACCCGGATTGCTTCGCAATCCGACCTCTCCCCGGTGGGGAGAGGTGGATCGAAATCGCGGCAAGCCGATTCACCCCAATCTCACAATCAGGCCTTAGCGCTTGGCCGCGAGGTCGGCGATCGCCTTCATCACGGCGTTGCGGATGCCGGGGTCGTAGAGGATGTGGCCCGCGCCATCGATGATGCGGACCTCGCTGCCCGGCCAGCGCGCAGCGAGCGCGTGCGATGTCGCGGGCGGGCACAACAGATCGTAGCGGCCTTGCACCAGGATGCCGGGAATGCCGGCGAGCTTGCCGGCTTCGTCCATCAACTGATGCGGCCGCATGAAGCAATTGTTGGCGAAGTAGTGCGCCTCCATGAACGGCGTCGAGGGCAGGGCGCCTGAGGCTTTGAGGTCGAGCCGCGTCTGCTTCGGCGTATGCTCCGACAACGCGCGTTCGGTGTCGTGCCAGGCCCGCGCGGCCGGCGCATGCACGGCGGCGTCGGGATCGAGGATGCGGCGATAATAGGCCGCAAGCGGCGCTGCACGCTCGCTCTCGGGCAGGAAGTTGAGGAAGTCCTCGGAGAGGGCGGGATAGAAGCGTGGCAAGGCGCGCAGGAAAACGTCGTCCAGCTCCTCCGCGGTGCCGAGAAACGTCGCGCGCAGCACCAGCCCGCTGACCCGCTCGGGATGGGCCTGCGCATAGGCCAGCGCCAGCGTCGCGCCCCAGGAGCCGCCGACCACCATCCAGCGCGCGAAGCCGAACCGCTCGCGGACTTTCTCCATGTCCGCGATCAGGTGCTGCGTCGTGTTGTTGTCGCGGCTGCCCTTCGGCCGGCTGCGGCCGCAGCCGCGCTGGTCGAACAGCACGGCGTGAAAGCGCTCGGGATCGAACAGCCGGCGATGATCGGGCTGGCAGCCGCTGCCGGGGCCGCCATGCAGATAGACCGCGGGAATGCCGCCCTCGCGCCCGACGCTCTCGACATGGAGATCGTGGCCATCGCCGACGTCGAGCCATTCCGACGTCAGCGGCGCAAAGGGATCGGCACGCCTCGCGACCTTGCCGACATCGGCGTCAGGCGCCATTGCGCTTGTCCTGGGATTCGCTCCGGGGTTCGTCCGTCTCCAGCGTGCCGCCGGCGAAGTTACGATACAGGAAGCGGTTCTGCGTGCCGGCGGATTCCCGCTCGGCCTGCTTGAAGATCTCCTCGTGTCGCGGCGACAGCGCGCAGGCCGGGTCGGTGTTGCCGGCATCGCCGGTCAGCGCAAAGGCCTGGCAGCGGCAGCCGCCGTAATCGACCTCGCGGAATTCGCAGCTCTTGCACGGCTCCGGCATCCAGCCGGTGCCGCGATAGCGGTTGAAGGCCTCGGAGTTCTGCCAGATCCAGGCGATCGAATGGTTCGAGCGCACCGATTCGAATTCGAGCCCGGTGATGCTTTCGGCGGCGTGGCACGGCAGCACCTTGCCGGCCGGCGAGATGTTGAAGAACTGGCGGCCCCAGCCGCCCATGCATTTCTTCGGCCGCAGCGCGTAGTAATCCGGCACCACATAGTCGATCGCGAGCGTGCCCTTCAGGCGCACCTGGGCTTCCTCGACGATGCGGCTGGTCTCCTCGATCTGCTCGATCGTCGGCATCAGCGCGGCGCGGTTCTTCAACGCCCAGCCGTAATACTGCACGTTGGCGACCTCGAGCCGGTCGGCGTCGAGGTCGACCGCCATCTGGATGATGTCCGGCAGCTGATGCAGGTTCTGCCGGTGCATCACCGCATTCACTGTGAGCGGCATGTCGAGCTCGCGCGTCCATTTCGCGACTTCGAGCTTCTTGCGATGCGCATCCTTCAGACCTGCGACGCGGTCCGCCACAACGGGCTCATTACCCTGGAAGCTGATCTGCACATGGCTGAGGCCGGCGTCGGCCAGCGCCGAAAGCTTGTCTTTCGTCAGCAGCACCGCCGAGGTGATCAGGTTGGAATACAGCCCGACATCGGACGCGCGCTGCACCAGCTCGACGATGTCCTTGCGCGCGGTCGGCTCGCCGCCGGAGAAATGGACCTGCAGCACGCCGAGCTCGGCGAGCTCGCTCAGCACCTTCTTCCATTCCTCGGTGGTGAGCTCGGTCGAGCCGCGGTCGAGCTCGACCGGGTTGGAGCAATAGGGACATTGCAGCGGGCAGCGGTGGGTGATCTCGAGCAGCACCGCAAGGGGAATGCCGTAGGTCTCAGCCGCCGAGCGCGTTTGCTCGAGCACCGCGAGCCCGTCGGTTGGGCCTGCTGTCGTCGTCTTGTTGTCGGCGAGCGTGTCACTCATGCTGTGCTCTCGCGCGCTTCGGTGAGAAAGCCCTTGTCGGCCAGATCCTGCAACATGGCGATCACGTCGGTCGCGATCGCCTCGCGCGGGGCGGCATATTTCTCCGCAAGCTGGTCCACCATTGCGGCGACGCTGCGCACACCGTCGCAGAGTTGCAGCACCTCGACCGCGATGTCATCCGGTGCCAGTACGCGCTCCGGCGCCAGGATCACCCAGACCTGCCGCGTCTCGTCGAATTTCAGCTTGGTATGGCGCGGCAGTTTTGGCCGGCTGGTCTCGCTGACGCTGATGTTGCGGCTGGCCATGATCTTGTCCCTAGCCTGTCTTCGGCACGAAGGCGCCGGGCGGAATCTGGCCGTCGACATAGGCGTGATAGAGCGCATCGAGCTGCACCCACAGCACGTTGGTCTTGAAGATCAGCGCGTTGCAGACCGCCTCGCGTTCGGCCGGCGTCTTCGCATGCTGCTTGACGTAGTCGAGCGCGAAGCCGGCGTCGCGCGGCGCCTGGGTCAGGCGGCGGCTGAAATAGCTCATGATGTCGGGGTTGACGAAGTCGTAGTGCTTCAGCATCCCGGAGATGCGCTCCTCGTGCAGGTTCGGCGCGAACAATTCGGTGAGCGAGGAGGCGATCGCCTCCAGCGGCGTGCGGTCGCGGCAGAAATGCACATAGGCTTCCACGGCAAAGCGCGTCGCCGGCAGGATGCCTTCAGTCGATTCCACATAGGCGGTATCGAGGCCGAGCCCTTCGGTCAGCTTCAGCCAGCGCTCGATGCCGCCCTCACTGCCGAGATCGCCGTCATGGTCCTCGATGCGGTGTCGCCACTCGACCCGCGTCATGCGGTCGCGGAAGCGTGTCATCACCATCGCGTCCTTCAGAGGGATCGTGCTCTGGTAGTAGTAGCGGTTCAGCGCCCAGGCCTGGACCTGGCCCTTGTTGAGCTTGCCGCCGTGCAGCAGGCGGTGGAACGGGTGCAGGCTGTGATAGCGCGTGGCACCGATCGTGCGCAGCGTCGCCTCCATCTCCTCGGCACTGTCGAGCGTGATGCCCTTGCCGATCGAGAGCGCGGTCATTCCGGTGGTAGGCACGACATTCACAGCACGATCTCCGTTCCGTCGGCGGGAATCTGCCAACCCGCCTGTTCGGCCGCCTTGCGTTCGGCCGAGGTCCCAAGCAGCGCCGGGTTGGAGTTGTTGATATGCAAAAACACTTTTCGTCCGATGTCGAGCCCGGCGAGGCTGGCGATCGCACCCTGATCGCCCGACATCGCGATATGGCCCATGCCCTGGCCGGTCTTATTGCCAAGGCCCGCCGCGATCAGCTCGTCGTCGCGCCACACCGTGCCGTCGAAAAACACCAGCGGGGCGCCCTTGAGCCGCACTTTCAGGTCGTCGGTCACCCGTGCGCAGGCGGCCAGGAAATAGAAATATTTGCCGCTGCGCCTGTCCGCAATACGCAGGCCGAGCGTATCGCCGACGCCGTCGGCGCCCGCCGGATGCGCCTTGCCCTCGAGATACCACGCGCCCTTGCCGGGAACCTCGAACGGCAGCACCTCAAGCCCGGACGGCGATCCGTCGGGCAGGGCCGGTTCGAAGGCCTGGTCGACCGCGATCGGCCGGCGGTCGACGTTCTTGTCGCTGAGCACGTTGAAGATGCTGTTGGAGCGCAGGATCGCAAGCACCCGCTCATGCGCGTAGATCGTGAACGGCGAACCCTCACGCATCGACAACAGCCCGGCGACCGCGTCGATCTCGCCATTGGTGAGGATGACGCCCGCGATCGGGCTATGGCGCAGTGCGCCGTGCTTCGGATGCAGCTGCGGCGTGGCAATCAACTGCTGGCGCAGATCCGGGGACGCATTGACCAGGAACCAGTGCACGCCGTCGCCGCTGACGGCGATCGAGGCTTGCGTGCTCTGCAGTTCGGGGTGGCCGCTTCGCGCCGTCCTGCAGACGGCACAGCCGCAGTTCCACTGCGGAACGCCGCCACCCGCCGCGGCACCCAGGACGACGACACGAAGCATGATCCGTCCCCTGGAGAAGCTTGGCCCTGGAGAAGTTTGTGGACCCAAAAACGTTACGAGGTGGACCCCGGATTTGAAACACACTCCCTCTCTCGGGAGCGCGTTACGCCCGGATGTCCACCTGCGCTAAAACGCTAAACGTGTATGGGGCGCTGCCGCTTACTTGCGGGTTGCGCACATATACATGTTGATTTCCATGCCGACCGACACTTCCACGATCTTCGGTGCTTTCCAGGCCATTTGGCTCTCCTTGTTGCAACCGGACGAACTTTCCGCCCTGCAGAGTAAAGTACTGTGGTTGGAAAAGTTCGCCAGTTAAATTTTCTGTAAGGTGCCGCCTCGAAGGGCATGCTGCACTGCGGCAGGCAAGTTCTGCCCACTCACAAATTTGTGCGCGCGTTTCCCGTCAAAAGCCCGTGGCATCAGACCTTTTTCCTGTTGTTCGCCACACGGTGAATGGTGATCTTGGAATAAGTAGACAGGGCCCTGTGGTCCTCCGAAGGTCCTGTGACGATCCTGCGCCTCCCCGTGATGGGAGGCGACTAACCGAGCCGAGTTCAGCCGATGCCACGCTATTTCTTCAACACCCGTATCGGCGACGAGCTGATCTCCGATCCCGACGGCGAAATCCTGCGGGATCCCGATCGCGCGTGGGAGATGGCGCGCGCGATGATTCGCGAACTGCTCAAGACCGAGGGCGCCGACGGCGCGCTGCTCAGCGCCGTGATCGAGGTGACCGACGACGAGGGCGAGATCGTGCTGGAGTTTCCATTCACGGAGGCGATCCTCGACCGCCCGGACCGCTCGATGACAAGGCACTGACGCGCGCTGGCCCGCCCGCGTGGTCACAACCATGCGTTGGCCGATGCCAGCATGTTTCCGATTGCAATTGTCCGGACAAATTCACAAGACTATGAACGGAAAGCCGAACGGCGCCGGGCGACATCAATGGCGCAATCAACAACGGCTTCCACCCAGGGGAGATCTTCATGAAAAAACATTCGTTCGCAGCGCGCAGCTTGCTGCTCGCGGGGGCCATGCTCGGGGCGTTCACGCTCTCTGCTGCGGCGCAGCAGCCGGTCGCGCCGGCGCCAGGTGCCACCCCCGCCGCCCAGCCGCTGCCGCCGGGCTCGCCCTTGATCGGGCGTCCGGACAATGAGGCCGCCGCCAAGCTCGCGCCGGTGGCGCCGCCGCCGCTGCCGTCCGCGACCGACAAGCTGCCGCTCGCCAAGCTCAAGGCGCCGGCCGGCTTCAATGTCGAGGTCTATGCGGCCGGCATGCCCAATGCGCGCTCGCTGGCGCTCGGCGACAAGGGCACGGTGTTCGTCGGCAGCCGGCTCGTCGACAAGGTTTATGCGATCGTCAACAAGGACGGCAAGCGCTCGGTCAAGGTGATCGCCTCCGGCCTCTACCGCCCGAACGGCGTCGCCTTCAAGGACGGCACGCTCTACATCGCCGAGCTCTCGAAGGTCTCCAAGATCGACAAGATCGAGGACAATCTCGACAACCCGCCGAAGCCCACCGTCATCTACGACAAGCTGCCGAAGGACGAGGCGCATGGCTGGAAGTTCATCGCCATCGGTCCCGACAACAAGCTTTATGTTCCGGTCGGCCAGCCCGGCAACAACGTGCTGCATGACGCCGACCACGGCCAGATCCGCCGCATGAATCTCGATGGCTCCGGCGCCGAGGTCTACGCGCTCGGCGTGCGCAACACGGTCGGCTTCGACTGGAATCCCGAGAACAAGCAGATGTACTTCACCGACAACGGCCGCGACTGGCTGTCGGAGACGGTGCCGGAAGACGAGCTCAACCGCATCACCAAGGCGGGCGAGGATTTCGGCGCGCCGTACTGCTACCAGGGCAACATCATCGACCAGGAGCTCGGCTGGGGCAAGAACTGCAAGGACTACACCGCGCCGGTCGGCCTGATGGGCCCGCATACCGCGTCGCTCGGCATGCGCTTCTACACCGGCAGCATGTTCCCGAAGAGCTACAAGAACGTCATCTTTGTCGCGCGTCACGGCTCCTGGAACAAGTCGCAGAAGCAGGGTGGTGACGTGGTCGCCGTCAGGCTGAACAAGGACGGCACGGTGAAGTCGATGGAGCCGTTCCTGACCGGCTTCCTCGAGGACAACAAGTATGTCGGCCGCCCGGTCGACGTCATGCTGCTGAAGGACGGCTCGCTGCTGGTCTCCGACGACTGGAACGGCGCGGTCTATCGCGTCAGCTACGGCAAGCCGAAGGTCGCCAATCAGTAAGTTGCAGCCACGGATCGGGGGCAGCGTCCGCTGCCCCCGATTTTCTTTTGAAGTACATGTAAGGATGGACCGATGCGTAAGTTCGCACTCGTCGCGGCGCTCGCCGCTCTCAGCTTCTCCGCAAATGCCGAGACCATCCAGGAGCGCGCCGCGGCGTGCTTTGCCTGCCATGGCGAGCATGGCACGTCGGAGACCGAGAACACGCCGTCGCTCGGCGGCCAGACGGCGCCCTATGCGCTGATCCAGCTCTTCATGTTCCGCGAGAAGCTGCGGGTGTTCGACCCGATGAACGAGATGGCGAAGCCGCTGACCGACGACGATTTGCGCGCCTTCTCGGATTTCATCGCGACCTTGCCGAAGCCCACGCCGCCAGCTGACGCCGGCGATCCCGCGCGGATGGCGCGTGGCCAGGCGCTGGCGCAGCAGAACCGCTGCAACAGCTGCCACAACACCGATTTCTCCGGCAAGGACAACGTCCCGCGCATCGCCAACCAGCGCGAGGACTACCTCGCCAAGACGCTGGCCGAATACAAGGACAACAGCCGCCACGGCTATGACGCCACCATGGCCGACGTGATGCAGACGGTCACCAAGGAGCAGATCGGCGATCTTGCCTATTACATCGCGCATGTCCGCTGAAACATCGGGCGGCGGGCCGCTGGTCATGTTCTCCGCGCGGCGCTAAAACGCAGCGTCACACGGAGTTGCACATGCAGGATATTTGGCGTCTGTCGGCGGCCGAGCTCGCCAGCCTCATCAAATCGAAGAAGGTGTCGGCGAAGGAGGCGGCGGAGGCCGGGCTCGCCCGGCTCGACGCGGTCAACCCGAAGCTCAACGCGGTGGTTGACCACCGGCCGGACGACGTGCTGGCGCAGGCCGCCAAGGTCGATGCGGCCATTGCGCGCGGCGCGGCGGTCGGGCCGCTCGCCGGCGTGCCGGTCACCATCAAGGTCAATGTCGACCAGGAGGGCTACGCCACCACCAACGGGTTGAAGGCGCAGCGCGACGTCATCGCCAAGGTCGACAATCCGGTGGTCGCCAATCTGCGCAAGGCCGGCGCGGTGCTGCTCGGCCGCACCAATTGTCCGGCGGTCTCCTATCGCTGGTTCACCACCAACCTCATTCACGGCGACACCAAGAACCCGCGCGATGGCGGCATCACGCCGGGCGGCTCGTCCGGCGGCGCGGGCTCGGCGGTCGCGGCCGGCATCGGCCACATCGCTCACGGCACCGATATCGCCGGCTCGGTCCGCTATCCGGCCTATGCCTGCGGCGTGCATGGCCTGCGGCCGAGCATGGGCCGCATCCCGGCCTTCAATTCGGCTTTGCCGGAGCGTCCGATCGGCCCGCAGATCAGCGCGGTGTCGGGCCCGCTGGCGCGCACCGTCAACGACCTGCGCATCTCGCTCGCGGCGATGTCGGCGCCGGACTATCGCGACCCCTGGTATGCGCCGGTGCCGCTCGAAGGACCGCCGCGCGAGAAGCGCGTTGCGATGTGCCTCAATCCCGATGGTCTCAACCCGGTGCCGGAAGTGGTCGCCGCGGTGGCCGACGCCGGCAAGCGATTGCAGAAGGCCGGCTGGATCGTCGAGGAGATCGCCGACACGCCGTCCTTGCGCGAGGCGGCCGAGATCCAGACCCGGCTCTGGCTCGGCGACGGCTATGAGGCCCAGCTCGCCTTCGCCGAACGCGAGGGCGATCCCGGCGCGCTGGCCTGCCTGCGCGGCGTCCGCGCCCGGGTGCATCCGTTCGACCTGTCGCAGGCATTGACCCGCCGCGCGACCTTGACGCGCGAATGGTTCGCCTTCTTCGAGAAATATCCAGTGCTGCTGATGCCGGTGTCCGGCGAGCTGCCGTTCCCCGACCATCTCGATCGCAAGGACGAGGCGTCGTTCGCGCGGGTGTGGCACGCACAGCTGCCGCAGATCGCGATCCCGTTCATGGGGCTTCCCGGGCTCGTGGTCTCCACCGGTCTCGTGGGACGGATCCCGGTCGGCGTGCAGCTGGTGGCCGGACGCTACCGCGAGGATCTTTGCCTTGCCGCCGGCGAGGCGGTCGAGGCCGGCGGCACGCCGTCGTCGCCGATCGATCCGGTGGTCTAACATGGCGACGGTCTACGATTTCACCGCAAAATCGCTCGCCGGCGAGGACATGCCGCTGCGGCAGTTCGAGGGCCGGGTGCTGCTGATCGTGAACACCGCGAGCGCCTGCGGGTTCACGCCGCAATACAAGGGCCTGCAGGAGCTGCACGCCGGCCTCTCGGCGCGCGGCTTTGCCGTGCTCGGCTTTCCCTGCAACCAGTTCGGCGCGCAGGAGCCGGGCGATGCGAAGCAGATCGCCGCGTTCTGCGAGACCAACTACGCCGTGACGTTTCCAATGTTCGCCAAGATCGACGTCAATGGCAGCGGCGCGCATCCATTGTACGAACACCTGAAACGTGAGAAGTCGGGCCTGCTTGGGCCCGCGATCAAATGGAACTTCACCAAGTTCCTGGTCGACCGCGTCGGCAAGGTCGTGGCGCGGCATGCGCCGACCGCCCGGCCCGAAGGATTGAGGAAGGAAATCGAGGCGCTGCTATGAGCGACGACAACGACACCAACGACCAATTCCCCGACCGCCTCTCGGTCGATCCGAACAGCCCGTACTACAATGCGGATATTCTCGCCCGCGATGTCGGCATCCGATTCAAGGGTGCCGAGAAGACCAATGTCGAGGAGTACTGCATCAGCGAAGGCTGGGTCCGCGTCACCGCGGGCAACGCCAAGGACCGTTACGGCAATCCGCTCACCATCAAGGTGCACGGGCCGGTCGAGCCGTATTTCCGGGATAAGGCGAAGTCCTGACTCGGGCGCACTTCACGCATCAAACACCGTCATGCCCGGGCTTGTCCCGGGCATCCACGTCTTGACGGTACAACAGAAGTAAGACGTGGATGGCCGGGACAAGCCCGGCCATGACGAACATCAAGGACCAAAACACCATGTCCGCCCGCATCGTCGACGTCCGCGAGGTCACAAAACCGATCTCCTCGCCGATCCGCAACGCCTATATCGACTTCACCAAGATGACCTCGAGCCTGGTGGCCGTGGTCACCGACGTGGTGCGCGACGGCAAGCGGGTGGTCGGCTACGGCTTCAATTCCAACGGCCGCTACGGGCAGGGCGGTCTGATCCGTGAGCGCTTTGCGCCGCGCCTCAAGGAAGCCGATCCGAAATCGCTGCTCGATGCCGATGGCGGCAATCTCGATCCGGACAAGGTCTGGTCGACGCTGATGTCGAACGAGAAGCCGGGCGGCCATGGCGAGCGCTCGGTCGCGGTCGGCACCATCGACATGGCCGTGTGGGACGCGGTGGCGAAGATCGCGGGCAAGCCGCTGTTCCGGCTGCTCGCCGAGCGCCACGGGCTATCAGCCAATCCGCGCGTCTTCGTCTATGCGGCCGGCGGCTATTACTATCCTGGCAAGGATCTCGGCGCGCTGCGCAAGGAGATGCGCGGCTATCTCGACCGCGGCTACAACGTCGTGAAGATGAAGATCGGCGGCGCGCCGCTCGCCGAGGACCGCGAGCGCATCGAGGCGGTGCTGAAGGAGATCGGCAGCGCGGCGCAGCTTGCGGTCGACGCCAACGGCCGCTTCGATCTGGAGACCGCGATCGCCTACGCCAAGATGCTGCGCGAGTACCCGCTGTTCTGGTACGAGGAGGCCGGCGATCCGCTCGACTACGCGCTGCAGGCCGCGCTGGCCGAGTTCTATCCGGGTGCGATGGCGACCGGCGAGAACCTGTTCAGCCACCAGGATGCGCGGAACCTGATCCGCTACGGCGGCATGCGGCCGGACCGCGACTGGCTGCAATTCGATTGCGCGCTGTCCTACGGGCTCTGCGAGTATCAGCGGACGCTCGAGGTGCTGAAGACCCACGGCTGGTCGCCGAGCCGCTGCATCCCGCATGGCGGCCACCAGATGTCGCTGAACATCGCGGCCGGCCTCGGCCTCGGCGGCAATGAGAGCTACCCCGACCTGTTCCAGCCCTATGGCGGCTTCCCGGACGGCGTGCGCGTCGAGGGTGGCCACATCGTGATGCCCGACCTTCCCGGCATCGGCTTCGAGGGCAAGTCGGATCTCTACAAGGAGATGAAGGCGCTGGCGGACTAAGTCCGGCCAGCGACCGCGATCCCCTCGGTGCGGGGCGGGCTTGAGTTCGCTTGCAAAATTTTGTGAGCGACGCTCAAGAAATTATTGAACGTTGCTCATTTCTGGATATACTCATGAGAACAGAGCGTCTTTCTCCCGGATGATCGGGAGCAGGCGCGGAACCGGCGGCGAGGAGTGCTCATGCCATATTCAGCGAAGGATCTCCGGGAAGCCGCCGATGCCGGGGTGATCAGCCCGGCTGATCTGGAACGGTTGCTCACGTTCCTGGCGAGCAGCGGGGGGCAGGGTCCGGCGGGCGATGCAAGTCCCGCCGCCAAGTTCGATGCAGCGCATGTGCTCTGGTTCGCCGGCGCGCTCATTGTGATCGGCGCCATGGGCCTGTTCTCGACCCTGGCCTTCACCCAGATGGGCGGCCGGGCGCTGACGATCTGTGCGATGGCCTACGCCACCGGTTTCACCTTCGCAGGACACCATCTTTGGCACCGGAAGAATCTGCGGGTTCCTGGCGGCCTGCTGATCGCGATCGCGGTCTCGATGGCGCCGCTCGCGGTCTACGGCATCCAGGACGAGCTTGGCTGGTGGGGCAAGTTCGGCAAGCCGGGAACCGTGCAGGACTTCTACGTCTGGGTGAAGGGCAGTTGGATATTCATGGAGATTGCGACCGTCGCCGCCGGCATCGTCGCGCTGCATTACTACCGCTTCGCGTTCATCGTTGCGATCATCTCGGTCGCGCTGTGGTTCATGTCGATGGACCTGGCGCCGTGGTTCAGCGGCATGGCTCACGCCGATTTCGAGATGCGCCGCAGGGTGTCGATCTGGTTCGGGCTGGCCGTGCTCGCGGTGGCGTGGATCGTGGACTATCGCAGCCGCAACGGCGACTTTGCGTTCTGGCTGCATCTGTTCGGCCTGATGGCGTTCTGGGGCGGAATCACCGCGTCCGAAGGCGCGACCGAACTGGGCAAAGCGGTCTACTGCCTGCTCAATGTCGGCCTGATCGCGATCGCTGTGATCCTGTCGCGGCGCGCCTATGCGGTGTTCGGCGCGTTCGGTATCTGCCTCTATCTCGGCCATCTCGCCGACGTCGTGTTCAAGGACTCGCTGTGGTTTCCGTTCTCGCTGTCGCTGATCGGCATTGCCGTGATCGCCGCAGGCCTGCTCTACCATCGCAACGAGCGTGCGATCACCGGCTGGATCGACGCGCATCTGCCGGCGGGGTTGCGGCCGCGGTCCGCACCCGCGTGACCGCGACGTCCCGATCGTTTTAGAACCGCTACAATCTGGAATCGCTACAAGAAGTGCGGCGCGCAAGCGCCGCTCTTCGTTTCCAGACGCCAATCCGGAAGCCGACAGAAACCATTCGCATCCTTGACTTTTCCAACCCTGCGCTCGCCGCGAGGTGTATCCGCGTCCATTCGTCGCGATTTTATTCCGTCGTCACGCAAAAATTTTCTCGCGCCCGTCGTCTGGACGCACAGCGCCTCACCTCACTAGAGGACGGCGCATCGCCTTCAGCGAAGGCGAGAGTTGCTTGGGGACGACGTCATGACATCAAGAACACAAGCCCATCGTCGCATTGCCTTGCTTGCGAAGCTGTCGCTGCTTACGGCGAGCTATCTCGCGCTGGGCGTTCCGCTCGCAACATCTGCCGCACAGGCGCAGTCGGCGCAGGCCGGCGCCTCGTCGCTGCCGCCGGTGACCGTCACGCCGCCGGCCACGCGACGTCGCCGCAGCGCGCCATCAACGTCGCACAACACCGCCGTGGCACGAGGCCGCCGCACCCAGACGGCACGGCGGATCGCGCCCGCGGCAGCGGCAAAACCCTTCGCGGAATCGCAGGACGCGCGCACGGGCACTTCAGGCTATTTCACCAACAGTACGTCAGTTGCGACCAGGACCAACACCGCCATCGTCAACATCCCGCAATCGCTCAACGTGATCACACGGGAGCAGATCCGCGACCAGAACTACCAGGGCCTCACCGACGTCACCCGCTATGTCCCCGGCGTTGCCGTGCACCAGGGCGAGGGCAATCGCGACGAGCTCGTGATCCGCGGCGTCGATTCCAGCGCCAACTTCTTCGTCAACGGCTTTCGTGACGACGTGCAGTATTTCCGCGACATGTACAACGCCCAGAGCATCGAGGTGCTGAAGGGGCCGAGCGCGCTGACCTTCGGCCGCGGCGCCGGCGGCGGCCTGCTCAACCGCACGCTGAAGGAGGCCGACGGCAACCGTGTCTACGAGGCGACGGCGCAGGCCGGCTCGTGGGGCGATCGCCGCGTCAGCCTCGATGCCGGACAGGCGATCAACGACAACGTCGCAGCAAGGCTCAACGTGTTCTACGAAGGCGCCGATGCCTTCCGCGATTTCAATCACCTGGAGCGCTACGGCATCAATCCAACGGTGACGCTGAAGCCCGACGACAACACCAAAATCAAACTGAGCTACGAATATTTCCAAGACGAGCGCACCGCCGATCGCGGCAATCCCTCGCAGGGGCTGCCGGGTGGCGCGACCCGTTTCAACCCGACGACGCCGTTCGCGCCGAGCGGCGACTTGTCGACCTTCTTCGGCAGCCCCAGCCTGAACACCGCGCAGGCGACGGTGCAGACCGGCATGGCCATCATCGAGCACGATTTCGAGAACGGGGTGACGGTGCGCAACGGCACCATCGCCGCCGACTACCAGAAGTTCTATCAGAACGTCTATCCGACCGGCGGCCCGCTCGCGGGCGCGGTCAATCCAGCCGACACCGCGGTCAATCTCGGCGCCTATCAGCACACGACGAACCGCGACAATGTCTTCAACCAGACCGATTTCACCTACAAGACCTGGACCGGGCCGCTGTTTCACACGGTGGGCTTCGGCACCGAGTTCGGCCGGCAGACCGGCGTCGACATCCGCAACACCGGCGTGTTTCCGAACGGCACCAACACCATCGTGCAGAACCCGTTCGCGCCGACCTATTTCGGCCCGGTGACGTTTCTTCACCATTTCACCGGCACCAACAGCGACGGCGTCACCACGCCCGATTCGAACAGCCGCTACGCGCTGAACATCCAGTCCGGCTATCTCAGGGACACCATCGAGATTTCGCGCGCCGTGCAGATCATCGCCGGCGCGCGGTTCGATCGCTACGACATGTCGGCCACCGACATGAACACCAACATCAATCGCAATCGCGTCGACAATCTGGTGTCGCCGCAGGGCGCCCTGATCATCAAGCCGATCGATTCGATGTCGGTCTACACTGCCTACAGCATCTCCTTCCTGCCGGCCTCGGGCGACCAGTTCAGCGCGCTGAACGACGGCACCCTGATCCTGCAGCCGCAGCGCTTCGAGAATGTCGAGCTCGGCATGAAGTGGAACATCAATCCGAAGCTGCTCTTCTCGACCGCGGTCTACAATCTGAACCGCACCAACCAGCCGATCGCCGACGGCAACAATCCCGGCTTCTTCTTCCCCTCCGGCAGCACGCTCACGCGAGGCGTCGAGGCAAGCCTGACCGGCTATGTCACCGAGCAATGGCAGTCGTCGCTGGCCTATGCTTACACCGACGCGAAGATCACCGGTGCGACCTCGACGACCGTCGTGCCCGGCAACCGCGTCCAGCTGGTGCCGTACAATCAGTTTGCCTGGTGGAACAAGTATCAGTTCACGCCGACGTGGGCGGCCGCGCTCGGCGTGATCTATTTCGGCGATTCCTTCGCCTCGTCCGACGACACGGTGCGGCTGCCGGGCTTCGTGCGCTTCGATGCCGCGGTCTACGCCAAGATCGACGAGACCTGGAGCGCCCAACTCAACGTCGAGAACATCTTCGACAAGGGCTATTGGGCGTCGGCCGACGGCAACAACAACATCTCGCCGGGACAGGGGCGCACGGTGCGGCTGATGGCAAGGGCGAGGTTCTAGCTTTCACCGTCATGCCCGGGCTTGTCCCGGGCATCCACGTCTTTGCCGCGGCCTACAAGAAAGACGTGGATGGCCGGGACAAGCCCGGCCATGACAACGATAGAGAGGTGCGCTCGCAATGACGGGGATGGAGTTCGGCTTGCCTACCCCAACCGCATGTCCAGCAGCCGCCGGCCTTCGCCCTTCAACAGCTTCTTCACCGCGCTCGAGGCGATCACCTCGCCGTTGTTGGCGTAGGCTTCGTGGTTCTTCTCGATGTCGTCGAGGCGATAGAGGTAGTTGACCATGATGCCTGCGGATTCGCGCAGGCCCTTGGGCGAGAGGTCGCCGAGCCAGTTGATCCGCTCCAGCCGTGCGCCGTTGCCGAGATGGAAGCGCGCGACTGAATCGATCAGTCGTCCCTTCGGCGTGCGCGCCTTCAGGAAATAGTAGGCGGCAAGCGGCTCCAGCACGGCGCGCAGCTGGGTGGCGAGCTCGGCGTTCTCCAACCAGTCGGGCTTGCCGAGGCTTTCCAGCAGCTGGCGGTCCTCATCGGTGAGCGGCACGTCGTCGGCCTGCTTAACCCACTGCATGAAGCCCGGCACCGGCGACAACGTCACGAAGTTGTCGAGCTTCGGCAATTCGCGGCGCAGCTCCTCGACCACCTGCTTGATCAGGAAGCTGCCGAAGGAGATGCCGCCAAGGCCGCGCTGGGTATTGGAGATCGAATAGAACACCGCAGTGCGGGCGCGCTCGACCGGAACCGGCTCGCGCTCTTCCGCAAGCAGCGGCGCGATTGCGCCCGGGATGGTTTCGGTCAGTGCGACCTCGACGAAGATCAGCGGCTCGTCGGCCAGCGCCGGATGGAAGAAGGCGTAGCAGCGGCGATCGATCGGATCGATGCGGCGGCGCAGATCGTCCCAATCGCGGATCTCGTGCACGGCCTCATAACGGATGATCTTCTCCAGAATATTGGCCGGAGACGACCAGTCTATCCTGCGCAGCACGAGGAATCCCCTGTTGAACCAGGACGAGAGCAGATGCACCACGTCGCGATCGAGCGCGGCAAGGTCCTTGTTGCCCTTCATCAGTGAAAGCAGATCCGAGCGGATCGACACCAGCTCGCCGGTGCCGCCCGGCGCGCGGTTGAGCCGGCGGATCAATTCCTGGCGGCGCGGCTCGGAGGCGAAATGCAGGTCGCTGGCGTCGTCGCCATTGGCTTTGGCGCGCCAGCTTTCGATCGCCTGCGCCAGCTTGGCGCGATCGGGGCCGAAATCGCGGGCCAGCGTCTGGAAGAACGACAGCCGCCCGGCGGCATCGAGGTGGTGGTAGCGGTCGAGCACTTCGCGTGCCATCGCGGTGCCGGAGGCTTCGCCCCGGCCGGACAGCAGCGCCTCGCACAATTCCAGCAGTTCGGAAGCATCCTGCTTGTCGTTGGCCGGGCTGGCGCGGCCGAGCAGGACGCGGCCGCGTTCGGAAATCGTCGAGAGCAGATCGGAGAAGAAGGCATTGGCCATGAGCAGGTCGTATCCAGCAGGTCGTATCCAGTGAAGCCGGACCTTACACGGGATTTAAGGTCGGGAGCACTGCAATCAAGCGCATGGATCGTACGGAAATATGTCGCAGCGCGACAGCGGTATAATTCGTCGTCGCTGCGCCCGGTGGCAAATCCCGTTCACGTTTTCTCCGCGAACGCGGTCGGTGTCCTGCCGGTAACCTGGCGGAATGCGTGGGAAAATGCCGGCACGCTGGCATAGCCGAGGTCGGAGGCGACTTGCTTGACCGAAACGTTCGCGGTGCTCGACAGGCGCTCGATGGCGGCCGCGATGCGAGCGCGCTGGCACCAGCTCTTGAACGAGAGCTGCGTCTCCGCCGAGAACAGCCGCGACAGCGTCCGCGCCGAGGTGCCGACCGTGCGCGCCAGTGCATCGATGTCGTGGTCCTTCGTCGGATCGGCCAGCACGATGTCGGCGGCGCGGCGGCAGCGCGGCTCCTGCGGCAGCGGGATGAAGGTCGCGGAATCCTCGGCCTGGTGCAGCTCCAGCATCACGAGGCGGATCAACAGAGCGGTGCGCTCGCGTCCGCATGAGGCGTCGAACAGTGCCAGGATCGCCTGGTGCACCAGCGGTGACACCCGCACCACGAATTCGTGGTCGAGGCTGTCGCTGCGCTTTTCGCGCGCAAGCCAGGCCTGGTCGAAATACAGCGTGCGCATCTCGATGTCGGCGAGCACGTCGATCGCGTGCGGGAGCAGGGCAGGGACCCACACCGCGCGGTCCGGCGGCACCAGCCAGCGCCCCTTGGGCGTCGTCACCTGCATGGTGCCGCTGGCGGCATAGACCAGCTGTGCCTCGCGGTGCATGTGCGGGTCGAGCCGGACGCCCTTGCGGTAGCTGCGCGCCACCAGATGCACGCCGTCCCCGGTGACGCGCCGGTCCTGGTGGAGGGCTCTTATTGGCGGCTCAGCGATAGTCATTGGCGACATCCCGTCAGGACAAGCACCTATAACCTATTTTCGAGCAATTGAAGAATCGCGTGAGAGACGTGCCGATGAACGGTCCAAGCAACAGTCCCAGCCGGGTGATCACCTTCGTCAACGCGGCCCATTTCATCGATCACTACGCGATGCTGATTTTCGCGGCCGCCGTCATCATCATGGGCCCGGCGCTCGGCATGGCCTATTCGGAACTGCTGCCCTATGCGACCCCGGGCTTCATCGCCTTCGGCGCCGGCTCGCTGGTCACGGGCTGGCTCGGCGACCGCTGGAGCCGCCGCCACATGATGGTGATCTTCTTCGTCGGCATCGGCCTGTCGATGATCTCGGTCGGCTTCGTGCAGACGCCGCTGCAGCTCGGCGCCGCGCTGCTGGCGATCGGCATCTTCGCCTCGATCTATCATCCGGTCGGCACCGCGATGATCGTCTCCTATGCCGAGAAGCTCGGCGCCCAGATGGGGATCAACGGCGTCTGGGGCAATCTCGGCGTCGCCTCCTCGGCGCTGGTCACCGGCGTGATCGGCCAGTATCTCGGCTGGCGCTGGGCGTTCATCGTGCCCGGCACGGTCACCGTGCTGATCGGCATCGTCTTTGCGATGACGGTGGTGCATGAGGACCGCAAGGGCTCCAGGCAGGCCGCAGCCCAGGTGCGGGTCGCCAAGGAGGACATGTGGCGGGTGGTGCTGTCGCTGCTGATCGTGGTGATCGCGATCTCCACCACCTTCAACGCGGTGACGGTGGCGCTGCCGAAGCTGTTCGCCGAACGGCTCGCCGATCTGACCAGGAGCCCGGCGCTGCTCGGCGTGATCGCGGCCGGGGTCTATGTGTTCGGCGCGATGACGCAGTACACCATCGGCAAGCTGCTCGACAGATATTCGCTGAAGACGGTGGCGCTGCCGCTGTCGTTCCTGCTGGCGCCGTTCCTTTATCTGGCGGCGAGCCTGTCCAACCTGCCGCTGATCGTGGTCTCGATCGGCATCGTGATGGGCGCGTTCGGCCAGGTCACGGTGAACGATGCCATGGTCGGCAAGTACACCACCGAGGAATGGCGCTCGCGCGCCTATGCGGTGCGCTATTTCGTCGGCTTCACCGCGGCCGGCGCTTCCGTCGGCCTGGTGGCCTGGCTGTACGACCAGGGCGGCTTCTCGATGATGCTGCGCGCGTTCGCGGCACTCTGCCTGCTGGCGATCGCGGCCGCGATCATCCTGCCGCGCGAGATCCGGACGCCAGCGACGCAGGCGGGCTGACACGGGGCGTTTTGCGCTATCTGCCGTTGAGGCAATGCGTGCGCCGACCTGCGGTGCGCCGCTTGGGCATCGCCGGCAAACCGTGACCTGGTCACGGTTCGCCAACTTTGTTCCAACCCGAAGGTGTGGTAAGTTCAAGCGGGCCTCGGGGACGAAGGCGCCGATTGCGCCGCGAACACGTGATTGTGGAGCAGCCAGAGCGCCATGGGCGAAATTCGCGACTTCAAGTCAGGCCGGTCACAGTCCGACAATACACAGCCGCCCGGCACTTCGATGCCGCGGCGCCTGGCGGCGATCGTTGTCGGCGATATCGCCGGCTACAGCCGGCTGATGCAACTCGATGAAGAGGGTACGCATACCCGCGTCAAGCGGGCCGAGCGCGATCTGATCGAGCCCACCATTGCCGAGCACCATGGCAAGCTGGTCAAGACCACCGGCGATGGCTTTATCGCGATATTCGACAGTCCGGTCGAAGCCGTACGGTGCAGCATCGTGATTCAGCAGAACATGATCGGCCGCAACGCGGCGATCGCGAGAGATCGCTGGATCGAGTACCGGATCGGCGTCAACCTCGGCGACGTCATCATCGAGGCCGATGATATCTATGGCGACGGCGTCAACGTGGCTTCGCGCCTGGAAGGGATCGCAGCGCCGGGTGAAGTCTTCATCTCCGGCGGCATCTACGAGCAGATCAAGCACAAGATGGTCTGCGGATACGAATCGCTCGGCGACCGCAAGGTCAAGAATATCACCGATCCGGTCCGGGTTTATCGCGTGCTGCCGGACGCCGCCGCGTATCAGAGGACACGCAGGCGCCGCGAGTCCATTCTGCTCACGCTGCTCGGATTGGCGATCGCGATCATCGCGGGTGGCGTGCTGTGGTATCTGCTCGCCCAACCGCGCGGCAAGCCGGCCGACGTGGCACAGGCGCCTCCGTCACCGACGGCATCGCCTGCCGTCCAGCCGCCGGCACCAAGCCCGGCTCCGACGCAAACCGCAAGTCCGACCCCGGCGGCACCGACGCAGCAAGCGTCGCCTCAACCCGCGCCCTCCGCGAGCCCCACCCCGGACCTGCCGGAACCCGAACTGGTCTTGCTTCAAGCTGGCAGCTTCTCGATGGGAAGCAATGACGATCCTTCCGAGCGGCCGATCCGCCGGGTAACGGTCAAGCCGTTTGCCATGGGCAAATATCCGGTGACGATCCGCGAATGGAATGCCTGCGCGGCGGCCAAAGCCTGTGGCTTCACGGCCAGCGGCAAGGACGACGTTCCGGTCACCAATGTGAGCTGGAGCGATGCGAAGCAATATGTGACCTGGCTCGCCGAGCGCACCAAGAAGCCCTACCGGCTTCCGAGCGAAGCCGAGTGGGAATATGCGGCGCGCGGCGGGACGCAATCGAAGTACTGGTGGGGCGACCAGATGCAATCGGGTCACGCCGGGTGCAAGGATTGCGGCGGCGACAGTGCGGCCGAGCAGCCGGTCAAGGTCGGCAGCTACAAGCCGAATCCGTTCGGCCTCTACGACATGGGCGGCGGGGTCGATCAGTGGGTCGAGGATTGCTGGCACAGGAATTACCAGGGCGCGCCGACCGACGGTGTGGTCTGGTCCGCCGGCGACTGCGCCTCGCATGTGATCCGCTCCGGCTCGTGGAAGAATGACGCACGCTATGTGCGTCCGGCCAATCGCGATAATTACGACACCAATGTTCGTTATCCGACCCACGGTTTCCGGGTCGCGCTGTCTCCCTGAGCGGTCATCCCTGATCGCCGGGCTTCATGGAGGGGCTATGAAAACTGCAGGCTTGATCATGCTCGCTGCGGCACTGACGCTGTTCGCCGCCCCGGCCGTCGCGCAGAACAAGCCGGCCGGCAAGGACACCAAGCTGTATTTCATCTGGCCGCGTGACGGCGCCAAGCTCAAGAGCCCGTTCTGGTGCCGCTTTGGGTTGCGCAACATGGGCGTCACCCATGCCGGCGACGACTACCCGAACAGCGGCCATCACCATCTTCTGATCGACGTGAATGAGCCGTTGAACCCGAATGAGCCGATTCCGTCGGACAAGTCTCATCTGCACTTCGGTGCGGGCCAGACCGAGACGCAGCTCGATCTGGCGCCCGGCAAGCACACCCTGCAGCTGGTGCTGGGCGACGCCAAGCACTATCCATTCAGCCCGCCGGTCGTCTCCGAAAAGATCACCATCCGGGTCAGATAGGCTGATACGGATAGCTCCCTTGCGAGAACCGGCGCTTGCACAAGGCCGCGCCGTGCGGTTTGTTGCGCGCCTGCCGGACAGCGAGATTCGGCGTGGAGGACGTCCGATGTCGTCTCGACTGCTGCGTCTGGCTGGCCTCGTTCTGGGAGTGATTGTCATGGCCACATCAGCGGATGCCGACGCCTTGAAGGATCAGATCGCGCCGACCGGAAAGCTCCGGGTCGCGATCGCGATCAGCCCGGCTGGCGGCGCGTTCTGGTCGACCAAGACCGAGAACGGCTATGCGGGCGTTCCCGTCGATCTCGGCCGCGAGATGGCAGCGCAACTCGGCATCCCGGTCGAATATGTCGTGCATCAGAATTCCGGCCAGATCACCGACGCGGCGGCCAAGAACACCTGGGACATCACCTTCTTGCCCAAGGATCCCGAGCGCGAGACCAAGATGACGTTCGGGCCGATCTATGAGGTTGCCGACGCCACCTATATCGTCAAGCCCGGCTCGACGATCACGAATTTCGCCACACTCGACCAGGACGGCGTCAAGGTCGCCGCCGTCAATGCCACCACCACGATGCGCGGCGCGATCGCCCATCTCAAGCACGCCAAGGTCACGGGCTATCAGACCTATGACGAGATATTCAATCTGCTGAAGAGCGGCGAGATCGACGCCTTCGCATTGTCGCGCGATCAGCTCAATGCGATGGCGAAGAAGATCCCGGGCACGCACGTGCTGGACGAGACCTTCAAGCAGACCGTCACCGCGGTCGCGGTGCCGCTCAACCATCCGCTCGCCGCGGCCTTTGCCACCGGGTTCATGACCGAGGCGGTCGCCAACGGCACGTTGCGCAAGGCCTATGACAACAACGGGCTGAAGGGCTCGCCGGTCCGCACCGAGGTGAAGTGAAGTAGCGCGCGTATCGACTCTTTCTCCGTCATGGAGGGGCGGCGCATCCTCTGGGCGACATCTGGGCATGCTGCATAATTCCGCGCCATCGCGCCGCGCGGTTCCTGTGCTGGCTGTCTAACTCATTGTATTAAAACGAATTTCAGGCATGATGCCAGCGTCTCCGGTTGGCATATGCATTGCTTGTGATTGCACCAGTCAATGACGACTGCCGTTCTCCGGATTGCGGAGGCCAGTGCTGGCCGAGGCGAGGGGATCAAGGCGCCCGGCCCGGGCGTCTCGTGCAATCGTTGCAGCCCCATTTCCCCGGACGAGCATTTCAACCAACCCGCGTCGCTTCCGGCAGGCAACCGGCGCGGCCGAATTGCGCAAGGGGATTTTACGAATGGCCTATCTCGCTCCGTCCGAATTCGTCACCAAGATGGTGGATGCCGGCGAATCCAAGATCTTCATGTCGACGCGCGACACCGTGATCCGCGCCTATATGGCGGGCGCGATCCTCGCGCTGGCGGCCTGGTTCGCCGTGACGATCAACGTCAATACGGGTCAGCCGCTTGTCGGAGCATTGCTGTTTCCGGTCGGTTTCGTCATGCTCTATCTGCTGGGCTTCGATCTACTGACCGGCGTGTTCGTGCTCTCGCCGCTTGCGCTGCTCGACAAGCGTCCCGGCGTCACGCTCGGCGGCGTGCTGCGCAACTGGGCTCTCGTCTTCATCGGCAATTTCGCCGGCGCGCTCACGGTCGCGTTCATGATGGCGTTCGTGACGACGTTCGGCTTCACGCAGGAGCCCGACAAGGTCGGCATGACCATCGGCAACATCGGTGAGGGGCGGACGCTGGGCTACGCGGCGCATGGCGCGGCGGGCATGGCCACGCTGTTCATCCGCGGCATGCTCTGCAACTGGATGGTCTCGACCGGCGTCGTCGGCGCCATGATCTCCACCACGGTGCCCGGCAAGGTGATCGCGATGTGGATGCCGATCCTGGTGTTCTTCTACATGGTATTCGAGCATTCGGTGGTGAACATGTTCCTGTTCCCGTCGGGACTGATGCTGCATGCGAAGTTTTCGATCATGGATTACCTGATCTGGAACGAGATCCCGACCGTGCTGGGCAACCTCGCCGGCGGCCTCGCCTTCACCGGGCTCACGCTCTACACGACGCATGTGAAGACGGCGCCGAAGCGCCAGCGCCTCGCGGCTTGATCCTGGCCGGCTAGAGCATGATCCGGAAAAGTGTGAAGCGGTTTTCCCTCGCGACAAACGCGCAGCGTTTGCGCGGAGATCATGCTCAGACAAGAAGCCAAAGCGCGATGACGATTCAACATAATCTCATCGCGCTTTGGTTGGGCTCTCCTGTCGTGGAGGGCCCCATTCGCTTTGGGACGGTCGATGCCGCGCGCGCTGAAAATATCGGTCGGACAATTCTCTGATCAGGGCCGCAAGGACGCCAATCAGGACTTCCACGGCGTCTTGATCCCCGACGAGCCGCTGCTCGGCCTGAAGGGGATCGCCGTGGTGCTCGCCGACGGCATCTCCTCGAGCAGCGTCGGCCGGGTCGCCGCCGAGTCCGCGGTCAAGAGCTTCCTGATCGACTATTACTGCACCTCGGAATCCTGGTCGGTGAAGAGCTCGGCGCAGCGCGTGCTGGAGGCGACCAATTCCTGGCTGCACGCGCAGACAAGGCGCAGCCAGAATCCCTACGACAAGGACAAGGGTTACGTCTGCACGCTGAGCGCCCTGGTCGTCCGGTCGAACACCGCGCATCTGTTCCATGTCGGCGACTCGAGAATCTACCGCGTCGCCGGCAACAGCCTCGAACAACTGACCAACGACCACCGCGTCGTGATCTCCTCGCAGCAGAGCTATCTCGGCCGCGCGCTCGGCGTGAACCCGCAGCTCGAGATCGACTACCAGGCTCTCCCGCTGGAGCGCGGCGACGTCTTCCTGCTGGTGACCGACGGGATCTACGAGCATGTCCCGGCGCGGCAGCTGGCGAAGACCATCAAAGACGGCGCCGCCGATCTCGATGTTGCCGCGAAGTCGATCGTCGAGCAGGCCTATGAGAACGGCAGCCCGGACAATCTCACCGTGCAGATCGTCCGGATCGACGAATTGCCCGACGGCGATGCCAGCGAGGTGTTCGGCCAGCCGACCGAATTGCCGCTGCCGCCGCTGCTCGAGGCGCGGATGCTGTTCGACGGCTATCGCATCGTGCGCGAGCTGCACGCGTCGCACCGCAGCCACATCTATCTCGCTGTCGACGAGGACAGCGCCACCACGGTCGCGATCAAGATCCCCTCGATCGACCTGCGCGACGATCCGGCCTATCTGAAGCGCTTTGTGATGGAGGAGTGGGTCGCTCGGCGGATCGACAGCCCGCATGTGCTGAAGCCGTTTCTGCCGCAGCGCAAGCGCAACTTCCTCTACGTCACGATGGAATATATCGACGGTCAGACCCTGACGCAGTGGATCACGGACAATCCCGCACCGGCGCTGGAGACGGTGCGCGACATCACCGAGCAAATTGCAAAAGGGCTGCGCGCCTTCCACCGCAAGGAGATGCTGCATCAGGACGTCAGGCCCGACAACATCATGATCGACAGGACCGGCACGGTGAAGATCATCGATTTCGGCTCGACGCGGATCTCGGGTGTCGCCGAGGCGGTGCCGGCGGGCGTCGAGGATATTCTGGGCACCCAGCAATACACCGCACCGGAGTGTTTTTTGGGCGAGGGCGGCACCGCGCGCTCCGATCTGTTCTCGCTCGGCGTCGTTACCTACCAGATGCTGACGGGGCGCTTGCCCTATGGCGCGCAGATCGCGCGCGCACGGACGCGATCCGATTTCAACCGGCTGGTCTACCGACCGGCCGCGCATGGCGGTCGCGACGTCCCGACCTGGGTCGACGGCGCGCTGGAGCGGGCCGTGCACGCCAATCCGCTCAAGCGCTACGAGAGCTTTTCGGAGTTCTTGTTCGACCTGCGCAATCCCAACGCGAAATATCTGACGACGTCATCGACCCCGCTGATCGAGCGCAACCCGGTGCTGTTCTGGAAGTCGACCACGCTGCTGCTGGCGCTGGTCGTGGTACTGCTGCTCGCCTACGGCGCGCATCATTTGCGGTAGGGAAAACCAAATCCGCCGGCCTGTGCCCGTCACCCTGAGGAGCGCGCTCTTGCGCGCGTCTCGAAGGGGCGACGGCCACCAGCCGCGCCGTGCATCCTTCGAGACGCGCTACGCGCTCCTCAGGATGACGGAGATAGAGTTGGCGATGCCTCGCTAATGCGTCGCGCCGGCGGCGATCGGATCGAGCCCGCTCCTGACCAGCGCGTCGCGCGCATCTGATGAGGCGAGGAAGCTGATCAGCGCCTTGCCGGCATCACGCTCCTTAGAAACCGTCGCGATCCCGGCGGAAAACACCGTGATCTTCTGCAACGGCTCCGGCAATGGGCCGACGATGTCGATCCCGGTCACCGGCTTCAGCTCGGAGATCTGCTGCAGGCCGATCTCGGCCTCGCCCTTGGCCACGATCTCGCCGACCGGGGTCGCCGGGATCATCCGCGCCTTGTCCTTCATCTGATCGGCGATGCCGAGCTTTGCGAACATCTCGGTCGAGACATAGACGCCGCTGGCGCTGTCGGAATAGGCGACCGATTTCGCCGCCAGCAGCGCCTGCTTGACGCTGGCGGCCGAGCCGATGTCCGGCTTCGCCGCGCCGGATTTCACCGCGATCCCGATCGGCGACTTCACGAGGTCGACGCGGCTATCAGCCACCATCTTGCCCTGCTTGATGAGATCGCCGAGCGCATAGCCGACCATGATCAGCACGTCGGCCGGCTCGCCGCGCTCCAGCCGTACCGGAATGGCATTGGTCGTGGTGCCCATCGACGGCCCGAAGGCGGTCACCACCTTGTGCCCGGTCTTGCGCTCGAACTCCGGCACCAGCGCCTTGTAGGCTGCTGTCAGCCCGCCCGAGATCATGACATGGACTTCGGCGGCGGATATGGCTGAGGTGAAGGCGAGGGCGCCGATGACGGCGAGCGTGAGGGCACGGAAGGCGGTGGCGGCTCGCATGGAGTTTCTCCCTGGACGATTCTTCGGAAGCGGGTCGTCGTGGCCGGGGAGACTACTGCTTGAGGGGATGCGTGGCTAGCCGCAGCGTCTTTGCGAGGTGCGCAACGATGCAGATGGAGCAGTGTCGGAAGGCGAGACTTCGTAGCCCGGATGAAGCGGAGCGAAATCCGGGACCGGCTTCTCCGCGGAAACACCTTCCCGGATTGAGCTTCGCTTCATCCGGGCTACGGGGAATCTCTCACGAATTCACATGCACGAAATCGCGCAGCAGCGGGTAGATCTCGTTGCTCCAGCGCTTGCCGGAAAACACGCCGTAATGGCCGACGCCGGCCTGCATGTGATGCACCTTGCGATAGGTGCGGACCCCGGTGCAGAGGTCTTGCGCGGCGAGCGTCTGGCCGATCGAGCAGATGTCGTCCTTCTCGCCTTCCACCGTCATCAACCCCATGCGCCGGATTGCCGCCGGGTTCACCGGGCGGCCGCGATGCATCAGCATGCCCTGTGGCAACAGATGCTCCTGGAACACATCGCGCACCGTCTCGATGTAAAACTCCGCCGGCAGGTCCATGACCGCGAAATATTCGTCGTAGAAGGTCTTGATCACCTCGGCCTTGGCGGTCTCGCCCTTGGCGAGATGGTCGGCGAGATCGATATGCTGCTTGATGTGCCGCTCCAGGTTCATAGACACGAACGCCGTGAGCTGCACGAAGCCGGGATAGACCTGACGCAACGCACCCTTGCACTGCATCGGCACGTAGTTGATCAGATTGTCCTCGAACCATTTGATCGGCTTGCTCTTGGCGAATTCGTTCACCTTGGTCGGCTGGATCCTGGTGTCGATCGGCCCGGCCATCAAGGTCAGCGAGGCCGGCCGCGCCGGATGATTGTCTTCCGACATGATCGCGGCGGCGGCCAGCGCCGACACCGAGGGCTGGCAGATCGCCACCATATGCGCGCGCGGGCCGAGCTGGCCGAGAAAGTCGATCAGATGGTCGGTGTAGTCCTCGAGCCCGAACCGGCCCTTGCTGCGCGGGATGTCGCGCGGGTTGTGCCAGTCGGTGATGTAGACGTCGTGGTCCTGCAGCAGCGTCTTCACGGTGCCGCGCAGCAGCGTGGCAAAATGCCCGGACATCGGCGCCACCAGCAACAGCCGCGGCTGCTCCGGGCCGTCCACCTTCCTGAAATGCAGCAGCGAGCCGAACGGCGTGGCATAGGCGACCTCCTCGGTCACCTCCAATTCCCTGTTGCCGACGGTCACGCTGCCGATGCCGTAGTCGGGGCGGGCATAGCTCAGGCTGGAGCGCGAGATCAGCTCGAGCGCGGCCGCGAGCCGGCCGAACGTCCGGTCCGACGCGCCGCGCGGCACCAGATTGAGATAACGCAATGCCGCGGCGGCGCCGGTCCGCCACGGCGCCGTGAGGTCCATATGGTTCTGATAGGCCTGGTACAGCATTGACATCATACGCATCCACCCGTGGCCGGGCTTGCCATGCAATATCGACGCCAGAGGCGGGGCTGGCCGCCCGGCAAATTGGCACGTGGCTTGCTGCAAAAACCGATGGCGCCGGGTGCGCGGCGGCTGAACCGGCGCGCGATGTCCGGGAGCTGAGGACGCGTTCAGGCGTGAGGGACCGATATGGCGAAAGCGACACTCACCATCAGCAGCAAGAATTACTCCTCCTGGTCGCTGCGCGGCTGGCTGCTGGCCAAGTTCGCCGGGCTCGAGTTCGAGGAGGTGGTCACCGCGCCCGACGACCCGTCCGCCCGCGCCGAGCTACTGCTGCTGTCGTCCTCGATCCTGGTGCCGTGCCTGCGCCACGACGGTGCGACGGTCTGGGACACGCTGGCGATCGGCGAGTATCTCAACGAGCTCATGCCGCATGCCGGGTTGTTGCCGGAAGACCGGATCCGGCGCGCGCATTGCCGTTCGATCTCGGGCGAAATCCATTCCGGCTTCACCACGCTGCGGTCGTCGCTGCCGGTCAATCTCAAGGGCCATTTCCCCGGCTTCAAGATCTGGTCGCGGGCGCAGGCCGACATCGATCGCGTCTGCACCATCTGGCGCGATTGCCTCGGCACGTCGGGCGGTCCGTTCCTGTTCGGCGAACGCCGCACCATGGCGGACGCGATGTATGCGCCGGTCGTGACCCGCTTCATGACCTATGACGTCAAGCTCGAGCCTGCGCTTGCGGTGTATGCCAGCACCATCATGACGATGCCCGAGATGCAGGAATGGATCGAGGCCGCGAAGGCGGAGCCGGCCGACGTCGAGGAGCTCGAGGTCGAATATTAGGCAGCGCCCGGCCCGGCCTGCCTGCATCGGCGGCTCAAGCACGAGGCAAGCCTTGCTCAATGGACGTGCCGTCGGCACCGGGCTCCGGCCATGCGCGACGAACGCGCGCGACAGCCACTGAGGCGCAAATTCGCGCCTCGCTCCAAATGCTTCCGCGGCGATATCAGCGCAGGGCGAGACGGTTCGCCGCAGCCCAACCCGGCTGGCAAGGATTTCGCATGGCAATGACCGAGCTGTGACCGCGACGATGCGACGCTGCCGAAAATTTGGACGCTGAGCCGCGCCGCGATCTCGCGAACACGAGAACCGTGGAGGCTTGAAATGAACCAGCACGCCGTCGTCAGCAAATTCTCCCACGTCAAACCCGGTGACACCGAGTTCAAGGGCGGAGGTCTGCGCGACTTCTTCCTGTATCGCGATCTTGGCATCGCCGATGCCACCAGCGGGCAGGTGATCTGCCATCTGGTCAAGGCCAATCCCGACATGCCGCCGGAGCAGGGCACCGGCTGGCACAAGCATCTGTGCGATTTTCAGATCGTCATCATGACCAAGGGCTGGGCGCGCTTCATGTACGAGGACAAGGAGACGCTGGTCGAGGCCGGCGACGTCATCCATCAGCGTCCCGGCATCACCCACTACCTGTTCGATTACTCGAAGGACATGGAATACCTCGAGATCGTCAGCCCCGCCGATTTCAAGACCGTGGATGTGCCTCCGGCGACCGAAACGGTGCCGCCGATCACGCCTTGGAAATGATCGTCAGGGGGACAGAGAGGAGGGATCGCGATGTCGTCTGCGGAGGAGTTAACCTTTGTTATCGGCCGCTGGCTGCGGCCGATCGTCATGCTTCTGTATGTGGTGCGCAGCCTCGGGCTGATGACCACATCTAGCCGTGAACAACGCAGTACGCTGCTCGATCAATGATTCGGACGCGGTTCGTTCCACCCGCGTTCCAAATCTTAAGACACGGCGCGCGCGCGTCGCGTTTTGAGACAGCGCGCGCCGATGCCGGCCTCAGGCGATGCCCGCCTGCTTCTCGCGCGGCATCCGCCAGGCGATGACGTTGGCTTCCAGCGCGCCGCCGGTGGTGTCATTGCGCCACTGGCCGTTGACGAAGCGGCAGGCGAACGGCAGCTGATACGTTCCGCTATGATCCTCACAAAGCACTTCCACGCGCTGTTCCGGCGCAGGTTCGCCATTGCCATCGAATTGCGCCAACCGTTTTTCGCGCGTTGCCATGCGATCTGTCTCCACTGCCCAAGGTCGAGCCAAAAGGGATCGAACCAAACAAGTTCCGAAGGCCCCCGTCCCCACGAGTAGTCCCCGTAATGGGTGAAGCACACCGCTCGAATGCGGTTTCAGTGTGGTATGTCTGCCTTGCTTTCAGCGTCGCGAGCACAAAACTGTGAATGACGCACTTGCCTGGAGACGCCGATGACCGCTCGTTTTGTTCTCGCCTTGCTGGCGCCGCTTGCACTCGGCGTCGCCGCAACCGCGCATGCGCAGGACGTTCCCGGCATCGAGATCTGCACCGTCGAGAAAACCATGGAGCGGCGCACGAGCTGTCTGCAGAGCAATGTCGATTTCCTGCAGAAGACGATCAACAAGCTCACATCGGATCATCAGCAGAAGCTCGACGCCGCCAACCGACAGATCGCGAGCTTGCAGAAGCTCGTCACCGATCTGCGGGCCGAGCAGGTCAAGCTGACCGAGGATATGAAGAAGAAGGCCGACGCGCCGCCGGCGAAGGATGCCGCGCCCGCCGCGAAGGACGGGACGAAGTAGCAAAGGTCGATCTGCGAATTGTCTCGCCTCTCCCGCTTGCGGGGCAGGGCAATCGCATATGATTTTTCCGCACCGTCATGCCCGGGACAAGCCCGGGCATGAGTTTGCGCGAACATCGATCGCCTCAAGCTCCCAGATGCGATTGCCCAACGCAAGCGGGAGAGGGGGTGCACTGCCTTCGCGGCGCGGCTCGACTCACGCCACCCGATACTGCTCCATCACGTTGCGATCCGGCTCGTAGCCGAGGCCGGGGCCCTGCGGCACGGCGACATGGCCGTTGGCGTCGACGTCGATGCGGTCGCCCCACAGGCAGGCGGGACGCTTCATGAAGAACACCTCGATCAGCCCCGCGTCGCGGATCGCCATCAGATGCAGCGTGGCAAGGAAGCCCGGCCCGAAATAGGGCGAGTGCGGAATCACCTGGACGCCGAACTCGTCGGCGAGGACGGCCACTCTCAGGAATTCGGTGATGCCGCCGACCTTGATCACCGAGGGCTGCGCGTGACTGACCGCGCCCGCGGTCATCATCTGGCGGAATTGATGCACGGTGCAGGCGTTCTCGCCGGCCGCGATATCGAGCCGGCCTTCTCTGCGCACCTCGGCGAGTGTCGCAAAATCCTCCGGCGGCCAGACCGGCTCCTCCAGGAACAGCGGCGCGGCCTGCTTGCAGTCGCGCGCGAACTGGATCGCCGCGGGTCCGTCCAGCGGGCAGTTCATGTCGACCATCAGCGGCACGCCGGGGCCGATCGCCTCGCGCGCGGCGGCCACCGCAGGCACGGTGGTCTCGTGCAGCTTGATCGCGGAATAGCCCAGCTTGATCGCCTTCTTGCATTCGGCGGCGATATGCGCCGGATTGCCGATCCGCATCAGGCTCGCATAGGCCGGGATCGTGCTCCGCTTCGCGCCGCCGATCAGTTGATGCAGCGGTACGCCCTTCACCTTGCCGGCGAGATCCCACAGCGCGATGTCGAGCGCCGAGATCGCAAACATCGTGATGCCGTAGCGGCCGAACAGATGCAGGTTGCGCTGGATCTGCTCCATCGCGGCGGGGATGCTGGCGGCGTCAGGCACCTCGAGGCCGCGGGCCTGCGGCGCGATCATCTCGGCCACCGCCGTGCAACTCGTCTTCGGGCAGACATAGGCGAAGGCGTCGCCCCAGCCGGTGAAGCCGGCATCGGTCGAAACCTCGACCAGCACCATGTCGAGCGCCGAGATCGCGGAGGCTCCCTGGCGGAAGCTCGCGGGCCCGGCGTCAAAGGGAATGCGGATATGGTGGGCGCGGACGTCGGTGATTTTCATTGTTGTTGTCCTTCCGATCGCAGGATGTGCCTGGAATTCGTGGTGGCCGGACACTTGAGCCTGAAGAACGACGTCGCTTCGGCTGGTCTGGGTTCCGGCCATCGCAAATCTTGCTTGTAACGAGTCTTGCTTGCGACAAATCTTGCTCGTGAATCATGTCGAAGACGTGGATGCCCGGCGCGCGGCCGGGCATCACGAACCGCAAAGTTGTGGAGGAAAGCCCTCAACTGCTCTTCTCGCCGCTCATGATGGGGCCGAACCGCTCCCAGCTCTCGCCCTTGAAGCGCATCATCTGCAGCTGCTCGATCGGCGCATAGTCGTCCGGCCCGGTCTTGATCTTGGTGCCGGGCAGATAGATGCCGATCTCGAAGTTGAGGCTGGCCGCCTGCTTCATCAGGTTCTCGCGGGTAAGATTGTCGCCGCATTGCCGCAGCACCTGCTCGAGCCCCTTGGCGACACCATAGCCGAATACGGTCGCGGCGTCGTCGAGGTCGCCTTCGGGATACCACTTGGTCATGAAGGCGCGCCACTCGGTCATCGCCGGATCGTTCTTCCACTCGGTATCCTTGGGATCCTTGAGATACGCCGTGGACAGCACGCCCTGGCTCGCTTCATAGCCGGCCGGCTTCATCACGCCGCCGATCGAGCCGGAGACGTTGGTCAGGAACTGCACCGGATGCCAGTCGAGCTCGGCGGCTTTCTTGATCGCCTGCGCCGCGAATTTCGGCGTTGCAATGTTGACGAAGATGTCGGGGTTGGCGCCCTTGATCTGCACGATCTGCGAATCCACCGTCGGTGACGAGGTCTCGTAGGAGGATTCGACGACAATCAGCTTCTTGGCCTGGTCGCCGAGCCCGTCGTGGAGGCCGATCAGATAGTCCTTGCCGAAATCGTCGTTCTGATAAAGCACGCCGATGGTCTTGCCCGGATAATTCTGCAGAATGTACTTGGCATAGATGCGCGCTTCGACCTGGTAGCTCGGCTGCCAGCCCATGGTCCACGGGAAGTTCTTCGGATCGTTCCACTTGGCCGCGCCGGTGGAGACGAACAGCTGCGGCACCTTCTTGGCGTTCATGTATTTCTGGATCGCGGTATTGCCCGGCGTGCCCAGCGGATTGAAGATCAGGAGCACCTCGTCGCTCTCGACCAGCTTGCGGGCCTGCTCGACCATCTTCGGCGGCGAGTAGGCGTCGTCGTAGGAGATGAAGTTGACCTTGCGGCCGTTGATGCCGCCTTCGCTGTTGAGCTTGTTGAAATAGGCGGCTTCGGTCTTGCCGATCGTGGCGTAGGCGGACGCCGGACCGGAATAGGGCATGATGTTGCCGACCTTGATCTCGGCATCGGTTGCGCCCGGATCGTATTTCTTCTGCGCGTTGGCTGCGCTTGCGACGGCGATCGTCAAAAGCCCCGCAAGCGCCGCGGACTTGACGCAGTTGGCATAGCTCAAGCGTTGGTGGTGCATCATTGTCCTCCCTGACATGCTGGCCGCGGCTCTTGCAGTCTTGATTATCGGGCAGCTTGATGAGCCGTCGGATCGATGCGTCGGCGAGTATGCACGATTGCAACATTGTTGCCAGCGACGGCTTTGCGGGTAAATTTCCGTGGAGCGGAACCACGGTTTCGCCGCCGGGCAGCAAGGACTGTCAAATGCCGCGCGCGGCAGCCGTGCATGATGGCCGAGCTTTGCAGGAAAGCCGTGATCCATGAATCCAGCCCAGAAGGCGCTCTGGTACATCGAAAGCCATCTCGGCGCGCCGCTGACGCTCGACGAGATTGCCGCCATTGCGGGCGTCTCGCGCTTCCATCTGGTGCGGGCGTTCGCGGAGGCGACCGGGTTCTCGGTGATGCGTTATGTGCGGGCGCGCCGGCTCAGCGAAGCCGCGCGCGAGCTCGCGGCCGGTGCGCCCGATATTCTCAGCCTCGCGCTGGATGCGGATTACGGCTCCCACGAAGCATTCACCCGCGCGTTTCGCGACCATTTCGGCGTCACGCCCGAGACGGTGCGCGCGACAACGTGCCTGACGACGCTCAATCTCCAGGAGCCGATCACCATGATCTCGACAGCTCTCGATCACATCGATCCGCCGCGCATTGCCACCGGAAAGGCGTTCCTCGTCGCCGGCATCGGCGAGCGTTACAACCACGACAATGGCAGGGGTGCCGGCATTCCGAAGCAGTGGCAGAGTTTCCACCAGCAATGCGCGCACATCCCCCGTCAGGTCGGCAACATCGCCTATGGCGTCTGCTGCAACGGCGACGATGCCGGCAATTTCGACTACATCGCCGGCGTCGAGGTCGGCGATTTCTCCGACCTGCCGCGCGAGTTCGCGCGCGTCCGGATACCCGAGCAGAAATACGTCGTGTTCACCCACGCCGACCACATCTCGACCATCCGCCGCACCGTCAACACGATCTGGAATCGCTGGCTGCCGCAATCCGGCATGAAGGTCGCGGACGCGCCGAACTTCGAGCGCTACGACGAGAAGTTCGACGCGAGCACCGGCAATGGCGGGCTGGAGATCTGGGTGCCGGTGAAGGAGTAGCGGGCGCCGGTGCAGCAAACCCTGGTGTCGTCGCTGCGAAAGCAGGGACCCATAACCACCGATGCTGCTTGTGCGATGTTGGAACGACGAGTCCGCGTCACAACTTCGGCCGCAAAGTATGGGTCCCTGCTTTCGCAGCGACGACATCGCCTCTGTTGCTCGCGAGTGCCAAGATCAATGCGAGCGCGCCAGGCAGAACGCGACGACCTCTTCCAGCGCCGTCTTCATCGGCGAGGGCGGGAACAGCGCCAGCGCGTCGACGGCCATCGCGCCGTAGTGCTGGGCGCGGCTGATGGTGTCTTCGAGGGCGCGGTGCTTGGTCATCAGCCCGATGGCGTGGTCGAGGTCGGCGGATCCGATCTCGCCGCGCTCCAGCGCGCGGATCCAGAACTTGCGCTCGGTGTCGTTGCCGCGGCGGAAGGCGAGCACCACCGGGAGCGTGATCTTGCCCTCGCGGAAATCGTCGCCGACATTCTTGCCGAGTTTTGCGGATTTGCCGCCATAGTCGAGCACGTCGTCGACGAGCTGGAAGGCGATGCCGAGATTCATGCCGACCGAGCGGCACGCGGTCTGCTCGGCCTTCGGACGGTTGGCGATCACAGGGCCGACCTCGCAGGCCGCGGCAAACAGCTCCGCCGTCTTGCCGCGGATCACGGCGAGATATTCGTCCTCGGTGGTCGCGGTGTTCTTGGCGGCGGCAAGCTGCATCACCTCGCCCTCGGCGATGGTGGCGGCGGCGGCGGAGAGGATGTCGAGCGCGCGCAGCGAGCCGACCTCGACCATCATCCGGAACGCCTGGCCGAGCAGGAAGTCGCCGACCAGCACGCTGGCCTCGTTGCCCCACAGCATCCGCGCGGACAATTTGCCGCGGCGCAACTCGCTCTCGTCGACCACGTCGTCATGCAGCAGGGTCGCGGTGTGCATGAACTCGACCGCGGCGGCGAGCTTGATATGGCCGTCGCCGGAATAGTCGGCGAGCTGGGCCATCGCCAGCGTCAGCATCGGGCGCAACCGCTTGCCCCCGGAGGAGATCAGGTGGTTGGCGACCTCGGGGATCATGGTGACCTCGGAGCCGGTCCGCGAAAGGATCGTCGCGTTGACGCGCTCCATGTCGGCGGCGACAAGTCCCACCAGCCCGTCGATCGAAGCATTGGACGGGCTTTCGAAGGGTACAATAACCGCCACGCTGGTCTCCAATTTTGCCGAATACGCACTATGCTCAGCTATAACAATAGAAACTGCGCGGTGCAGCGGCAAGGCCATCAAGTTATTGACATGTGGCGCAAGTGCCGCACAGGCGGGGCGACAGGAGAGCGTATTTTGCGGGAATTGGTACGGACCAATGACATGGTGCTGGTCTCCGCCATCGGCGCGCTGCTCGACAGCGCTAACATCCACCATCTGGTGCTGGACCAGAACATGAGCATCATCGAGGGCTCGCTCGGCGTGCTGCCGCGGCGGATCCTGGTGCATGAGGACGACAACCACGAGGCCCGCCAGCTCCTGACCGATGCCGGCCTCGGCCACGAATTGCGGGCCGATGACTAGAGCGTTTTCAAGCGAAGTGGACCCCGGTTCGCGTGAAGAAAACGCGTCAAAAAAGGAGTCTCCGGCCGCCGGGATCACCGAAGACGGATTTCTCGGCGGCCAATTGCGCCTGCGGCAACCCCGCAGCGGCCACCGCGCCGGCCATGACGCGATCCTGCTCGCCGCGGCGACGCCGGCACGCCCCGGTGACCGCGTCGTCGATCTCGGCGCCGGTGTCGGCGCGGCCGGACTGGCGGTGGCGCGGCGGGTGAGGGGGATCGATCTCGTTCTGGTCGAAATCGACCCGGCCCTGGCCGAGCTTGCGCGGAATAATGCCGGCACCAACGCGATCATGGCGGAGGTGATCGTGCTTGATGTCGAAGCCGGCGCCGCGGCCTTCGATGATTCCGGCCTCGGGCCCGATAGCGCTGACGTCGTGCTGATGAACCCGCCGTTCAACGATCCGTCGCGGCACCGCGCCTCGCCGGACGGTGTGCGCGAGCGCGCCCATGTCGCGACCGCGACCACGCTGGCCGGCTGGGTTCACGCGGCGCGGCGGATTCTCAAGTCGAACGGGCAGCTTGCGCTGATCTGGCGGGCCGACGGCATTGCCGAGGTGCTGGCCGCGCTGGACCGCGGTTTTGGCAGTCTCGAGATCCTGCCGGTTCACGGCGACGGGACGTCGCCGGCGATCCGAATCCTGGTGCGGGCGACCAAGGGCGGCCGGGCACCGACGCGGCTGCATGCCGCACTGCTGCTCAATGAAGAGTCAGGCGTGCCCAATAAATGGGTGCAGGAGGTGTTGGCTGGGAAGGGGGAATTGCCGCTGGCGCGGCGCTAGCGGGCAGGGCGCTGCCCACGTCGTCAGAGGCACTAAATCACTGCGAAGCCGTTTCCGACTGGCGGTCCGGCGTGGACGTGAAGTGGATCGCCGCCAGGAGTGTACCGATCAGCAAAATCAGCAGATAGATTTTCATGAGTCCCTCTCCGCCCGCGCATTGCAGCCCCAATGACAAAATGCAAAACGCGTTCCACGGATTCCAATGACAGTGGCGTGATAAAAAGTGGTTAATTCGAGGTAACGGCATGAGTGAACAAATAAGTGATCACGCTGGACGTTCGGGACTGCTCGAACGCGTGCAGGCAGTATTGCCGGCGCGCTTCAGGCGCGGCGCGGCCGTCGTGCCGGTGGTGCGGCTGGCAGGCGTGATCGGCGCGGTGACGCCGTTGCGGCCCGGCATGACACTCTCCGGCGTCGCCAAGATGCTGGAGCGCGCTTTTGGCACGCGGAATGCCAAGGCGGTGGCGCTGGTGATCAATTCGCCGGGCGGATCGCCGGTGCAGTCGCGGCAGATCTATTTGCGCATCCGGCAACTCGCCGCCGAGAAGAAGCTGCCGGTATTGGTGTTCGTCGAGGACGTCGCGGCCTCCGGCGGCTACATGATCGCCTGCGCGGGCGATGAGATCTATTGCGACCCGTCCTCGATCCTCGGCTCGATCGGCGTGGTCGGCGGCAGCTTTGGCCTGGAGGGGCTGATCAAGAAGATCGGGGTCGAGCGCCGGCTCTATACGGCGGGCAACCACAAGGCGATGCTCGACCCCTTCCTTCCCGAGAACCCCGACGACGTCGCCCGGCTGAAGGCGATCCAGCGCGAGATCCATGCGATCTTCATCGCGCTGGTCAAGCAGAGCCGCGGCAGCCGTCTCAAGGGCGCCGACGACGTGCTGTTCACCGGTGAATACTGGGCCGGCGATACCTCGATCGGTCTCGGGCTCGCCGATGGCATCGGCGACATCCGCTCCACGCTGCGGGCCCGCTATGGCGACAAGGTGCTGACCCCGGTGATTGCGCCGGCCAGCGGCTTGCTGTCCGGCCTGCTCGGCCGGCGGGCGCCGGGGGCGGGGTCGATGGCGGCGCTGGATGGGCTGGCCGCGCTGCCGGACGAGGTGATCTCGGCGCTGGAAACCCGTGCAATTTGGGCCAGATTCGGGCTGTGAACACAGGGATGTGAGCGCGCCATTTAGTCCCAAAACCGCGATTGCGGCGCAGGCCGCCTTGCGCGAGAATGCCTGTCATTGGGGGCCTGACAGACGTGAACGACAAGGATCGACCGATGCCGCCGCTGATTGCATTCGCAGGCGTCTTGGGAAGCCTGGCCGTGGTCCGCTGGGCGTACAAGACGGCCGTCCGGATCAACCAGGAACTCGAAGAGGCGCGATTGTCCCGTGTGGCCGAGGCCACCCGCGCGGGCGAAATCAAGACCCTGCGCCGCGACCCCGTGACCGGGGCCTATCGCCCGGGCTAACCAGCTCTAGAATCCGCAAAATGGCGGTGCCGGATTTCCGGCATCGCCTTGATTCCTTTCCGGCATCGCCTTGATTCCATTGGCTGCCGCCGATACGGTCCCGCGCGCCTCACACCCCCTCGCGAGATCGATTCCAACGATGGACGCCCTGCCTGACCACATGCGCCCGGAACGTTCGTTCCAGGGCTTCATCCTGGCCCTTCAGCGGTTCTGGGCCGAGCAGGGTTGCGTCATCCTGCAGCCCTACGACATGGAAATGGGCGCCGGCACCTTCCATCCCGCGACCACGCTGCGTGCGCTGGGGCCAAAGCCCTGGAACGCGGCCTATGTGCAGCCCTCGCGGCGGCCGAAGGACGGCCGCTACGGCGAAAACCCCAACCGCCTGCAGCACTACTACCAGTTCCAGGTGATCATGAAGCCGTCGCCGGCGAACCTTCAGGACCTGTACCTGAAGTCGCTGGCCGCGATCGGGATCGACGCCGCCGTCCATGACATCCGCTTCGTCGAGGACGACTGGGAGAGCCCGACGCTCGGCGCCTGGGGCCTCGGCTGGGAATGCTGGTGCGACGGCATGGAGGTGTCGCAGTTCACCTACTTCCAGCAGGTCGCCGGCGTCGAATGCGCACCGGTCGCGGGCGAACTCACCTACGGGCTCGAGCGGCTGGCGATGTATGTGCAGGGCGTCGACCGCGTCTACGACCTCAACTTCAACGGCCGCCAGGGAGCCGAGAAGGTGACCTATGGCGACGTCTTCCTGCAGGCCGAGCAGGAATATTCGCGGCACAATTTCGAAGTTGCCGACACCGCGATGCTGTTCGAGCAATTCAGGATGGCGGAAGAGGCCTGCCGCAAGTATCTCGCCGCCGGCTGGCGCGAGGGTGGCAACAGTAAGGAACATCTGATGGCCTTGCCGGCCTACGACCAGTGCATCAAGGCGAGCCACGTTTTCAACCTGCTCGATGCCCGCGGCGTCATCTCGGTGACCGAGCGGCAGAGCTACATCGCCCGCGTGCGCGACCTGGCGAAGGCCTGCGGCGAGGCATGGATCCACACTGAAACGGGCAGGGCGATCTGATGCCCGATCTTCTCCTCGAACTGTTCTCCGAAGAAATTCCCGCCCGCATGCAGGCCAAGGCGGCGGACGATCTGCGCCGCATGGTGACTGACAGGCTCGTCGCCGAAGGCCTCGTCTATGAGGGCGCCAAGGCGTTCGCGACCCCGCGCCGCCTTGCGCTGACCGTGCACGGTATTCCCGCGCGCCAGCCCGATTTGAAGGACGAGCGCCGCGGCCCGCGCGTCGGCGGGCCCGAGCCCGCGATCCAGGGATTTTTGAAGGCCACGGGCCTGTCCTCAATCAGCGAGGCAAAGATCCAGCACGACAAGAAGGGCGACTTCTACATCGCGCTGATCGAAAAGCCCGGCCGCGCCGCGATCGACGTGATCGCGGAAATGCTGCCGGTGATCATCCGCACCTTCCCCTGGCCGAAATCGATGCGCTGGGGCGCGCGCTCGGCCAAATCAGGCTCGCTCACCTGGGTGCGCCCGCTGCACGCCATCACCGCGACCTTCGGTCTGGAGACCGAGGAGCCTGACATCGTCAAGTTCTCCGTCGACGGCATCGAGACCGGGCAGACCACCTATGGCCATCGCTTCATGGCGCCGGGTCCGATTTCGGTGCGCCGCTTCGAGGATTACGAGGCCAAGCTGCTCGACGCCAAGGTCGTGCTCGACCCCGACCGCCGCAAGGATACGATCCTGACCGACGCCAAGCAGTTGGCCTTCGCGCAGGGCCTCGAACTGGTCGAGGATCAGGTGCTGCTCGACGAGGTCTCGGGCCTCGTCGAATGGCCGGTCGTGATGATGGGATCGTTCGAGGAGCAATACCTGTCGATCCCGGATGAGGTGATCCGCGCCACCATCCGCAACAACCAGAAGTGCTTCGTGGTCAGGGACCCCAAGACGGGCAAGCTGACCAACAAGTTCGTGCTGACCGCCAACATCGAGGCGCCCGACGGCGGCAAGACCATCGTCGCCGGCAATGAGCGCGTGATCCGTCCGCGGCTGTCGGACGCGAAGTTCTTCTACGAGACCGATCTGAAGACCAAGCTCGAGGACCGGCTGCCGAAGTTCGAGCAGATCGTGTTCCATGAGAAGCTCGGCACCCAGGCGGAACGGATCAAGCGCATCGAGAGGCTCGCCGCCGAGATCGCGCCGCTGGTCGGCGCCGACGTCGAGAAGACCAGGCGCGCCGCGCGCCTCGCCAAGGCGGATTTGCTGACCGAAGTCGTCGGCGAATTCCCCGAGTTGCAGGGCCTGATGGGCAAGTATTACGCACTGGCGCAGGGTGAAGACGCGGCCGTTGCGGCTGCAAGCGAGGAACATTGGAAGCCGCAGGGGCCGACCGATCGGGTGCCGACCGATCCGGTCAGCGTCGCGGTGGCGCTGGCGGATAAGATGGATACGCTCGCGGGATTCTGGGCGATCGATGAGAAGCCGACGGGTTCGAAGGACCCGTTCGCGCTGCGCCGGGCGGCGCTCGGCGCGATCAGGCTGATCGTCGAGAACACGCTGCGCCTGCCGATCCTGAGGACGGCCAAATCCGCGTTGGTCGGACTGTCGGTCAAGGCCGATGCCGAAACACTGCCGAAAGATCTGCTTGCCTTCTTCGCCGACCGCCTGAAGGTTCAGCTCCGCGACCAGGGCGCGCGGCACGATCTCGTCGATGCGGTGTTCTCGCTCGGCGGCCAGGACGATCTCTTGCTCGTCGTTCGACGCGTCGAGGCGCTCGGCAAATTCCTCGACAGCGACGACGGCAAGAATCTGCTCGCGGGCACCAAACGCGCCGGCAACATCCTCAGCATCGAGGAGAAGAAGGACAAGCGGACCTTCGATGGCGCGCCAGACGCCGCGCTCTACAGGCTCGACGAAGAGAAGGCGCTGGCTGTGGCGATCGACCAAGTGAAGGCCGAGGCCTCCGCCGCCGTCGCCAAGGAAGACTTCGCCGCCGCGATGAGCGCGATGGCGAAGCTGCGCCCGGCGGTCGATGCGTTCTTCGACAAGGTCAAGGTCAATGACGACGATCCGAAGGTGCGCGAAAACCGCCTGAAGCTGCTCAACGAGATCCGTGCCGCGACGCGCGCGGTGGCGGATTTCTCCCGGATCGAGGGCTGATCGATGGACCGCGCGACGCTCGCCGCTTACGACAAGGATGCGGCGGCGTTTGCGCAGGACTGGCACGACCAGCCGGCCCCGGTCGATCTGCACGACATCGTCGCGCGTTTCTTCATCAGGGGCGGCGCGACCGCCGATATCGGCTGCGGCAGCGGCCGCGAGGTGGCCTGGCTGAATGCCCACGGCTTTCCGGCCGAAGGCTATGACGCCTCCGAGGGCCTGCTCGCGGAGGCCCGCGCTCGCTATCCGATGCCGCGCTTTGCGCGCGCCGAGCTGCCTGACCTGTCCGGCATCGCTACCGGCAGCTTCGACAATGTGCTCTGCGAGACCGTGATCATGCATCTCGATCACGCGCTGATCGCGCCGTCGGTGCGTCGCATGTTCGAACTCGTGAAGCCCGGCGGCGTGTTCTATCTGAGCTGGCGCGTCACCAGAGGTGACGATGCGCGCGATGCGCATGGCCGGCTCTATGCGGCGTTCGATGCCGCACTGGTGCGGACCGAACTGGCCGCGGCCCAATTGCTGCTTGATGCCGAGGTCGTCAGCGCCTCGTCCGGCAAGGTTATTCACCGCATCATCGCGCGAAGACGGGACTGATCCGGCCTGCTGAAATATTTCGACACGATTTGCGATTTGTTAACCATGCCCTGCGAAGGTCCTGACGAAGCAACGATTTCTTAAGACATCGCCCCTCGCGCCAATGCAGGGACCGCCCGATGACCTCGATCGGCACCACGCCCAATCCCTACGCCCAATATGGTTCGGCCTATGCGCGGGCAGCAGCGACGCCCTCGCTGGCGGCGACCTTGTCGGGCGACGGCACCGCCGGCGATCTGTCGGCGTCCTCGACGTCCAACGCCGCAACCAACCTCACGCTGTCGGACGCCGCCCGCGCGCGGCTCGCCAAGGCGCCGCTGCCGGATTTTGCCACCGTCACCAGCGATGCACGCATCACGCTCGACCGGCTCTACACGGTCGCCGGCGTCAAGGCACCAATCGTCGACGGCAAGACTACCATCGATCTCTCGACGCTGGACCGTCGCTCGCTGTTTGCGATCTCGACCAACAATGGCGGCAAGTTCACGCCGGACGAGCAGGCGGTTGCCGCCACCGAACTGAAGCAGCGCTTCGACAAGGCGTTGGAACCGTCGCTGGCGACCACGCGCCTGACCGGCGACTACAGCGTCAGCTACAAGGCCGCGCTCGATTATCTCGATGGTGCGAGCGATGAGGAGAAGGCCACCGCAACCTGGGCCAGCCAGCGCGCCGCGGTGCTGAAGGGTGTTCAGACGACGCAGCAGGATCCCAACACGGCGCCATCGGGAATTTCCGGCGATCCGGTCGCGGCCGCGCTGGCGGGGACGGCGCCTCCCACGAAGAGCACCACGCGCGACATCAGCAGCATCGCCAGCGACGTGCGCGCCTTCCTCGATCGGCAGAAGGGCGAGGCGGCGAAGAGCGGCAAGGAGCTGGTCTACGATTCCCGCCGCAAGACCGGACAGCTCGCCGACCTGTCCTCGCTCGACAACCGCTCGCTCTCGGCGATCTCGCTGAACCAGGACAAGAAGTTCTCCACCGAGGAGATCTTCGCGGCCAAGCAGGAACTCAACACGCGGACGCGTCTCGCCGTGCTCGACGCGCTGAAGCAGAGCCAGACCGCCGGCGATCCGCGCCAGTTCAGCCTCGGCATCCTCAAGCAATACTCCTCGATGAGCGCCGAGGAGCGCCAGGCGGCCAACTGGACGCAGGATTTCCAAGACGCAGCGATCAAGAGCTACAAGTCGACCTCGACGTTGCTCTCGATCCTGAAGTCGTAGATCGAGACGAGATAAGATTAGATCGAATAGCACCGCGAAGGCGGTTCGCTCCCTCTCCCGCTTGCGGGGGAGGGTGGGGGTGGGGGCTCTCTCCGCGGTACAGACCGGATAGATACCCGACAGTTTAGACCGGCATGATTGCCGACAGGTTTCTAGAAGCATCGGCGGGAGGGCCCGACGATGCCGTTCAGAGAGACCAGTCGGATGGAAGAGCGTATCCGGATGTTTATGGAGTACGAGAGCGGGAACTGGAGCGTGTCGGAGTTGTGCCGCCGTCACGGTATCTGCCGCGACACGTTTTACGCATGGCGCCAGCGGAAGCAGAGCGGCGATCCGGAGTGGTTCAGGGACCGTTCGCACGCGCCGCAGCAATGCCGACAAACGACCGATGCGGCGATTGCAGAGAAGGTGATCGCGGCTCGGCAGCGCTTTCCCTATCTGGGACCGCGCAAGCTGCTCGCCTTGCTCGACCGCCAGGCGCCGGAGATCGATTGGCCGGCGGCGTCGACGATTGGGAGCATTCTCAAGCGCGCGGGGCTGATCTCGCCGGTGAAGCGCCGTCGCCGTCCGCTCGACCAGCGGCGTCCCTGCACGCCGGTGCAGGAGCCGAACGACGAGTGGAGCGTGGACTTCAAGGGCTGGTTTCGCACCCGCGACCAGTGCCGGGTCGATCCCCTGACAGTGGCCGACAGCCACAGCCGCTTCCTGATCGAACTGCAGATCGTCGCACCGACGACCGAGGGCGTCCGCCCCCGCTTCGAGAGGGCTTTCCGCGAGCATGGCCTGCCGCGGGCAATCCGCTGCGACAATGGTTCGCCGTTCGGCTCGCGCGGTGCCGGCGGTCTCACCACATTGTCGGTCTGGTGGCTGAAGCTCGGCATTACGCCGCACTTCATCCGTCCGGCCTCGCCGCAGGAGAACGGTCGCCATGAGCGCATGCATCGCACCTTGAAGGCGCAAACATCGAGCCCGCCGGCAGATAATGCGTCGGAGCAACAGGCCCGCTTTGACGCCTTCCGAGAGCATTACAATAGGGAACGTCCTCACGAAGCGCTGGGCCAACGGCCGCCGGAAGACGCCTATCGAGCATCTCAACGCACCATGCCGGATCGCGAGCAAGACCCCTGGTATGACGCCAATCACCAGGCCCGCCGTGTTCGCGGCAACGGGGAGATCAAATGGAAAGGCAAGTTCGTCTTTATCGGTCAGGCGCTGGTGAACGAACTTGTCGGCATCGCCGAACTCGATACCGGTGACCACGTCGTCCGCTTCTGCGACCTCGACGTCGGTCTCATCGACCGCCGCGGCCTGTTCACCCGGTTCGCTCCGCCGCGTGAGGGGCTGCGCGAACCGGGTGAACAGACCGCTTAACCCAAACTGTCGGGGATCATGCCGGCCCAAAATGTCGGGAATCATGCCGGTTGAACACGCGAGTCACATCGCGGAGAGAGCCCCCATCCGCATCATCGCATCTTCGATGCGAGGCGACCTCCCCCGCAAGCGGGAGAGGTGAGCCAGTCCGCCGCAACACCGATTCAACATGACATCATGCTTTAGAACGGAAGAGCCCCGCCCGGAGGGGAGACCGGACGGGGCTTTCTGGTCCGGTCGATCCTCGCGCACATCCGCTTGCGCGGCGCCCGGACTGTCGTTCAGGCGATCGTGCTGACGTTGATCTAGTCGACCACCTGAACGATCCGTCGCGAACGCGGCTCGACCAGAACGGTCTCACCGTTCACGACGGTGTAACGATAGGGCGTCGCGCCGAACCGCTGCGGCACGTCGTAAGTGGTCACGCCGGCGTCCGGCAGCACGGTGCCGACCACGATGCGATCCGGAACCGTGTAGTTCGGCACGCGCTCGCGTACGATGTACTCACGGAAGGCCGGACGCTGCTCGACAGCAATGCCCTCGTCATCATCGACTGCAACCGGCGGGCCACCGCGGACGACGCCAACGGTCTGGGCCTGTGCGGCAACAGCCGGCACCGTGATCGCAGCAGCAACCGCTGCAACGGCAAGTATTCTGTTTCGCATGGCTCGCTCCATTCTTTTTCGGTGCGCGCCAGCCTTCGCCGATGCGCACGGCGAGCCAATGCATCGGCTGCGGTGATGTTCCGGAAAACCGCCGCCATATACGCGGCAATTTGGAGCAATTTTCGTGAGTTGCGGGAACTCTCAGGCCGTGCGGGCGTCTTGATGTGGGAACCCCCTCAGCGGATAAACTGCCGCTCGATTCGCTCTTCCAAGAAACCCCCGGAGAAAACTTCAATGACCATCACCGCTGGGCATCTGCCTGCTATCGTGGCTCTGATCGCAGGCGTCCTGATCCTGATCATGCCGCGGCTCCTGAATTACATCGTCGCGATCTATCTGATCTTCGTCGGGCTCGTGGGGATGGGTCTGCTGCGCTGGCTGCACCTCTAGCGGGAAAGCAGGGTTTCGCGGCTTGCGCGGAACCCCTCAAAATGGTGTAAGGCGCGCATCTTCGACCCCTCTTTTCGGATTGTTGTCTGACATGGCCAAAGCCGTCGCGAAGTCCAAGAAAACTGCCGAGAAAACAGCAGCGAAATCAAAGCCCTCCGCCGCAGCCCGCAAGGCCGCACCAGCGCGCAAGGCGCTGAAGAAGAGCGCCCCGAAGGCGGCGCCGAAAGCCGTCCCCAAATCGGCTGCAAAGCCGGCCGCAAAGCCCGCCAGCAAGGCGCCGGCGAAGGCCGTTGCGAAGAAGGCGGCCCCGGCTGCGATCAAGGCCGGCAAGTGGGTCTATACGTTCGGCGACGGCAAGGCCGAGGGCCAGGCGACCTTGCGCAATCTGCTCGGCGGCAAGGGCGCCAACCTGGCGGAAATGGCCAATCTCGGCCTGCCGGTGCCTCCCGGCTTCACCATTCCGACCTCGGTCTGCACCTATTTCTACGAGCACGACAAGACGTATCCGAAGGAATTGAAAGCACAGGTTGAGAAGGCGCTCGACTATGTCGGCAAGCTGACCGGCAAGACGTTCGGCGACGCCAAGAACCCGCTGCTGGTCTCGGTCCGCTCGGGCGCGCGCGCCTCGATGCCGGGCATGATGGACACCGTGCTCAACCTCGGCCTCAACGACCGCACCGTCGAGGCGCTCGCCGAACTCTCCGGTGACCGCCGCTTCGCCTATGACAGCTATCGCCGCTTCATCACGATGTATTCGGACGTGGTGCTCGGCTTCGAGCATCATCACTTCGAGGACATCCTCGATACCTTCAAGGACGGCCAGGGCTATTCGCTCGACACCGACCTCACCGGCGACGACTGGGTCGAACTGGTCGGCAAGTACAAGGAGGCGGTCGCCAAGGAGACCGGCCACGACTTCCCGCAGGATCCGCACGACCAGCTGTGGGGCGCGATCGGCGCGGTGTTCTCATCCTGGATGAACGCCCGCGCGGTGACCTATCGCAAGCTGCATGACATTCCGGAATCCTGGGGCACCGCCGTCAACGTGCAGGCGATGGTGTTTGGCAACATGGGCGAGACCTCGGCCACCGGCGTCGCGTTCACCCGCAACCCCTCGACCGGCGAAAGCAAGCTCTACGGCGAGTTCCTGATCAACGCGCAGGGCGAGGACGTCGTTGCCGGCATCCGCACGCCGCAGGACATCACCGAGGAAGCGCGCCAGGAATCCGGCTCCGACAAGCTGTCGATGGAAGCCGCGATGCCGGTCGCGTTCAAGGAGCTGACGCGGATCTATACGCTGCTCGAGAAGCATTACCGCGACATGCAGGACATGGAGTTCACGGTCGAGCAGGGCAAGCTGTGGATGCTGCAGACCCGCGGCGGCAAGCGCACCGCGAAGGCGGCGCTGCGCATCGCGGTCGAGCTCGCCAATGAAGGCCTGATCTCGCGCAAGGACGCGGTGACGCGGATTGATCCGGCCTCGCTCGACCAGCTGCTGCACCCGACCATCGATCCGGCCGCCAAGCGCGACGTGATCGCGACCGGCCTGCCGGCCTCGCCCGGCGCTGCCTCCGGCGAGATCGTGTTCTCGTCGGACGAAGCGGCCAAGCTGCAGGCCGACGGACGCAAGGTGATTTTGGTCCGCATCGAGACCAGCCCGGAAGACATCCACGGCATGCACGCCGCGGAAGGCATCCTCACCACCCGCGGCGGCATGACCTCGCACGCGGCGGTGGTCGCGCGCGGCATGGGCAAGCCCTGCGTCTCCGGCTGCGGCACCATCCGCGTCGATTACGGCCGCGGCACCATGAGCGTGGGCTCGCGCACCTTCAAGACCGGCGACGTCATCACGATCGACGGCTCGGTCGGCCAGGTGCTGGCCGGCCGCATGCCGATGATCGAGCCGGAGCTGTCCGGCGAGTTCGGCACGCTGATGGGCTGGGCCGACGAGGTCCGCAAGCTCGGCGTTCGCGTCAACGGCGATACGCCCGATGACGCGCGCACCGCGGTGAAGTTCGGCGCCGAAGGCATCGGCCTCTGCCGCACCGAGCACATGTTCTTCGAAGAGACCCGCATCCGCACCGTGCGCGAGATGATCCTCTCCGAGGACGAGCAGTCGCGCCGCGCCGCGCTGTCGAAGCTGCTGCCGATGCAGCGCGCCGACTTCGTCGAGCTGTTCGAGATCATGCAGGGCCTGCCGGTCACGATCCGCCTGCTCGATCCGCCGCTGCACGAGTTCCTGCCGCACACCCAGGCCGAGATCGAGGAAGTGGCGCGCGCCATGAACACCGATCCGCGCAAGCTCGCCGACCGCGCCCGCGAACTCTCCGAGTTCAACCCGATGCTCGGTTTCCGCGGCTGCCGTCTTGCGATCGCCTATCCGGAGATCGCCGAGATGCAGGCGCGCGCGATCTTCGAGGCCGCCGTCGAGGCCGGCAAGCGCACCGGCAAGCCGGTCGGTCTCGAGGTGATGGTGCCACTGATCGCGACCAAGGCCGAGTTCGATCTGGTCAAGGCGCGGATCGATGCGACCGCCAATGCGGTGATGAAGGAAACCGGCGTCAAGCTGAGCTACCAGGTCGGCACCATGATCGAGCTGCCGCGCGCCTGCCTGATGGCGGGCGAGGTGGCCGAGACCGCGGAGTTCTTCTCCTTCGGCACCAACGACCTGACGCAGACCACCTACGGCATCAGTCGCGACGACGCCGCGAGCTTCCTCGGCACCTATGTCGCCAAGGGCATTCTCGAGATCGATCCGTTCATCTCGGTCGATCGCGACGGCGTCGGCGAACTCGTCAGGATCGGCGTCACCCGCGGCCGCAAGACGCGGCCGAGCCTCAAGGTCGGCATCTGCGGCGAGCACGGCGGCGATCCCGCGTCGGTCGCGTTCTGCCACGAGGTCGGGCTCGACTACGTCTCGTGCTCGCCCTATCGCGTGCCGATCGCGCGTCTCGCCGCAGCGCAGGCCGCGCTCGGCAAGGAGATCGCCAGCCAGGCGTGAGCGATTATGTAGTTCAAAGAAGTGCAATGGCCGGGACCAAGTCCCGGCCATTTTTGCTTCTTGCGTGCGCTGTCGTCGGCACGCAGCGACGGTGGCGCGTAACACCTTGTTCACCATCTTCGTTGACCTGTCGTTTACGACTTTCATGCGCCGCGCGTTTACCAAAGCGCGCAATGCAACATGCGAAAGATGCGCGATCGCTTGAGTGTAGCGCGCGAGCAACGCCGATTAACTCCGCGGCAACCTAAACGGTTTAGCAACGAGAAAGGTCGAATTGCGCGGATGTACCGCGTTCGATTGCACTCAGTAAGCGTTGCGTGAGCGTACGATGTTTGTGTCGCGTAACCAGCCGAAGGGCGCACGTCTTGCGCTCTTCGGTCTCGGTCTTGGCATCTTCGCACTGATGCCGACCGAGATCGGATATCAGGATATTGCCTCGCTCCTGGCCCGGCAGCCCGGCGTCGCCGAGCGCTGGCAGAAGCGCGTCTTCGCCTCCGCCGTCGGCTCCATCCAGGTCGCGACCTACAGCTTCGGCCGTCCGATCGGCACGTCCGCGCCGCAAGCCCCGCAAATCCTGCTCGCCAGACTGGACAGTTCGAACCTCGACATTACCGGAACGGTGACGCGCAATCCGATCGCAGCCCCGCCGCCGCGCTACCAGGCATCCGATTTTCCCAAGGTCGATCGCACCCTCAAGGGCGATCGCCTCGTCGTCCGGCGGCCCGATCAGGTCGAACCGGCGGAGCCTGCAAATACGGCGCCGGCGAACGAAGATCCCGCGACATCGAATTCGTCGGTCAAGGGCATGAAGACCGCGACCGCGCCCGCCGACAGCGCGCCGCTCGATCCTGAATTGCAGGAGGCGCTGCGCGCGCCGCCCTTGCCGCAATATGCTAAGCCGTCGCCGCAGCAGGACGACGTGTCGCTCTCGCTCGAGGCCAATCCGCTCGACGATCTGAAGCCCGCGCCCGCGAAGCCCGCGGCTGCGCCCGCCGACGCGGCGCGCGAGCGCGACCCGTTCGCATTCCAGACCGCCAGCCTGTTCTTCGGCTCGTCGCTCGGCACGCCGGAGACTCTCGAGCGCTGGCAGCCAGGCGAGGCGCCGGTTGTCGTGACGCCGGCAGCAACGTCCGATCCCGACATGAAGGTGATGGCATCGTTGCCGGTCGATGCCGATGGTCCGGTCAAGGCCGGCGAGATGGGCGAGAGCATCGCGCCGAAGGGCGAGGTCAATGCCGACGACCAGCACACCAAGACGCCGGCGGAGCGGCTCGGCCTGTTCGACGAGAAGTCGCGCGCCAAGTCGGAGAAGTGCCTCGCCGAGGCGGTCTATTTCGAAGCCCGCGGCGAAGCGGTGCGTGGCCAGATCGCGGTCGCCCAGGTGGTGCTGAACCGCGCCTTCTCCGGCAAATATCCGGAGACGGTGTGCGGCGTGGTCTACCAGAACAAGAACCGCCACTACGCCTGTCAGTTCACTTTCGCCTGCGACAACATCCCCGACGTCGTCCGCGAGCCCGACATGTGGGATCGCGCCAGGAAGATCGCGAAGGCGATGCTCGACGGCGAATTGTGGCTGCCGGAAGTCAACCGCTCGACCCACTACCACGCCTACTGGGTGCGGCCGTCCTGGGTCAGCGAGATGAAGAAGATGTACAAGTTCGGCGTCCATACCTTCTATCGCCCGCGCGCCTGGGGCGACGGCAGCGACGCGCCGAGCTGGGGCAACCCGGCCGAGACCGCCAAGATCTCGGCGCAACTCGCCGAGGCCGCCCAGAGCTCGGCCGAGCAGGCCAGCGCCCGGCGATAGGGCTGTCAACCTAACCTCCCCTTGAAAAGGGGAGGTCGCTTTGCTCGTCAGAGCAAAGCGGGTGGGGATCTGGTCCCTCCACGAGCGGCGATGCTCGTGGCTGACCCCCATCCCGACCTTCCCCCTTTCAGGGGGAAGGAGGAGGCAACGTTTCCCGCCATTCGGCCTGAGCCGTCGCGATATTCGGGGCGGACGCGTCGCAACCTCACGACGTCGTTCCGGGATGGTCCGCAGGACGTGCCCCGGAATGACGGTCATCATCCTCTCCGATTCTGCAGAGCAGCCCTGCAGGCGAATATTTTTCTCCGGCCCCTCTTGGGGTTTTCATGCACCTGCATTAACTCCCCGTAACGTTCGGCGGGGCGGCTCCCCGCGCAGCAGTTGCGGGGGAAGACAAGATGGCCGCTACCACCGGGGATCTTCGACCGACGTCGGGCACGTGGCGCACGCCGCTTGTCATCATCGTCTGCGGCTGCGCGATTGCGCTGCTGAGCTTCGGCCCGCGCTCCAGCCTCGGCTTCTTCGTGCAGCCGATGAGCCATGAATTCACCTGGGGCCGCGACGTGTTCGGCCTCGCGCTGGCGCTGCAGAACCTGCTGTGGGGGCTCGGCCAGCCGATCGCCGGTGCGATTGCCGACCGCTTCGGCCTGCTGCGCGTCATGGTCGTCGGCGCACTGCTTTACGCCGCGGGTCTGTTGCTGATGCGCTATTCGACGACGCCGCTGTCGCTCGATATCGGCGCCGGCGTCCTGATCGGTTTCGGCCTGTCGGGCTCCTCGTTCAACCTGGTGCTGTCGGCATTCAGCAAGCTGTTGCCGCCCGCGCAGCGCGGCATCGCGCTCGGCGCCGGCACCGCCGCGGGCTCGTTCGGCCAATTCCTGTTCGCGCCGTTCGGCGTCGCGATGATCGACAATTTCGGCTGGCAGACCGCGCTCCTCGTGTTTGGCGCGCTGATGCTGCTGATCCTGCCGCTGTCGCTGGCGCTCTCGACGCCGCCGGCGGAGACGAATGACGACGCGCCGGCCGATCAGCAGTCGTTCAAGACCGCGCTGGCGGAGGCGTTCGGCCATCGCTCCTACGTGCTGCTGGTGCTCGGCTTCTTCACCTGCGGCTTCCAACTCGCCTTCATCACCGTGCATCTGCCGGCCTATCTCGCCGACCGCGGCATTCCGGCATCGACCGGCGGCTGGGTGATCGCGGCGATCGGCCTGTTCAACATCGTGGGCTCGCTCAGCGTCGGCTGGCTGCAGAACGTTTTCCCGAAGCGCTACATTCTGTCGGTGATCTACTTCACCCGCGCGCTGTCGATCATCGCCTTCATCTCGTTCCCGATCACGACCTTCTCGGCGATTGCGTTCGGCGCGATCTCCGGCCTGACCTGGCTCTCCACGGTGCCGCCGACCTCGGCGCTGGTGGCGCTGATGTTCGGCACGCGCTGGTTTGCGACGCTGTACGGCTTCGCCTTCGTCAGCCATCAGGTTGGCGGCTTCCTCGGAGTCTGGCTCGGCGGCATCGTATTCGAGCAGTATGGCTCCTACACCCCGATCTGGTGGCTGTCGGTGCTGTTTGGCGTGCTGTCGGCGCTGATCAACCTGCCGATCGTCGAAAAGCCCGTCGTCCGCCCGGTTGCGCAGCCTGCCTGATGGGGTAAACCATTCCCCGAAACCAAGATTACGGGGAGTGCACATCGTGGCAACGTTCAAGGCAATCAGGATCGACAAGGCGGACAAGGGTACCACCGCCGCGCTCACCCAATTCGACGAAGCCGAACTGATGGACGGCGACGTCACCGTCCGCGTCGAGTGGTCGACGCTGAACTACAAGGACGGCCTCGCACTGACCGGCAAGGCGCCGGTGGTGCGCCGGTTCCCGATGATCGCCGGCATCGATTTCGCCGGCACGGTCGAGCAATCCAGCCATCCGGACTGGAAGGCGGGCGACAAGGTCGTCTGCAACGGCTGGGGCATGGGCGAGACCCATCTCGGCGCCTACGCCGAAAAGGCCCGCGTCAAGGGCGACTGGCTGGTGCGGCTGCCCGACGGCATCTCGGCCCGCGATGCGATGGCGGTCGGTACCGCCGGCTATACCGCGATGCTCTCGGTGCTGGCGCTGGAGAAGCACGGTCTGACCCCGAAGAGCGGCCCGGTGGTGGTCACGGGTGCCGCAGGCGGCGTCGGCTCGGTGGCGATCGCCGTGCTGTCGAAGCTCGGCTACCACGTCATCGCGTCGACCGGGCGGATGTCGGAGACCGATTATCTCAAGGGTCTCGGCGCCACCGAGGTGATCGACCGCGCCGAACTGTCAGGTGCGCCCAAGGCCCTGGCGAAGGAGCGCTGGGCCGGCGGCGTCGACAGCGTCGGGTCGACCACGCTCGCCAACCTGCTGTCGATGACCAAGTACGGCGGAGCCATCGCGGCCTGCGGTCTGGCGGCCGGTATGGATCTGCCGTCGTCGGTCGCGCCCTTCATTTTGCGGGGTGTGTGCCTTCTCGGTATCGATTCAGTGATGTGTCCGATCGAGCTGCGGAGGACTGCCTGGCGCCGTCTTGCCAGCGACCTGGATAAGGCGAAACTGGCTGATATCACTCACGAAATCGCCCTGGACGAAGTCATGGGCTTTGGCGCGAAAATCCTCGGTGGCCAGGTCCGCGGCCGCATCGTGGTCAAAATAGTCTGAGGACGTTCAGACTTTACCAACCAAGCTGCTCCAATGTTGCCACTGTTGGTATGGTAAGCAGCGGGTAAAGAGACTTGCGGCATGATCCCGGGGGGCCGGGTTTCCTCGCGCAGACGCCGAAAAGCGTTGGTGCGGGGGTCATGCGCAACAAGGAGCGAGTGCCCGCGCTCGTCAGTGGAGTAGCTCATGCTTGCGCGTTTGGTGTTGGGGGCCGTCACGGCCGGAGCGATGGTCGTGCCGGCATTCGCGGGCCAGATGAACGCCGATGAGGCCCGCAGGTTCGTCGCCGGCAAGGTGTTCGCGTTCACCTGTTTCGATGGCACCCGCGGTGCCGGCCGCATCCTCGACGATCTGGGCGCGGCAGGCTCGGTCCAGTTCTCCGGCTCGGGGCCGATCCGTCACCTGCGCCTGCCCGGCAACACGCTGCAGATCCGCGGTCAGAGCGTTTGCGCGTCGCTGAAGGGCATTCCGTTCGAACCGTGCTTCAATCTCGACAAGCAGGACGACCGCTCGTTCCGCGGCTCGGTCTCCGGTATGGGCTTTGCTTATTGCGATTTCCATCACCAGGGCGGCCAGCAGATGCTGATGGCGCGCGCGGCGGCGCGGCCGCGCTCGCTGCATCCGCGCACCCGATCCGCGGATGCCTCGCAGACCGAAGTGTCGCGCGTTGAGACGCCGCAGGTCGGAAGCGCGAAGCTCGAGCCGGTCAAGGCCGAGCCCGCCAAGGTCGAGAGCGCGCCGGAATTGCGCCGCTCCACCGACTAACCTTTCATCTGCGCGCTAGCGGGAATAGCGCCGCCAAGCCGTAGTCATACGGATGGCGGTCGCCACGCCTTGCTCGCTACTCAATACCTGGCGTTCGCCGCGAGGCGGGACATTGGGGACTCTGATTTTGAGTAGTCATATGGCGCAATATTTTTTTCGAATCAGTGACGGCGATTACGCTGGTGCATCCGACCACGCGACGGAGTTTGAAAGCCGCGACGTGGCCTGGGCCGAGATGACCAAGGTCTGCGGAAATTTTCTCGGCAGCATTTCGCGCAATCTGAAGCAGAACAGCGAATGGCACATGGAGCTGCTCGACGAGGGCAGAAAACCCGTGTTCAGGATTCGACTGGTCGCCGAGTCCGTCGACTGAAGGCTGTCTTTCGGGACGGCAGGTCCTAACCCTCAGCCTCCGCGAGCGGCGGAGCGGTTCGCCTGCGAAACAGGATCCGCTGATACAACCAGCCGATCGCGACCAGCACGATGCCAAGGCACATGAACGACAGCGCGCGGTAGACACCCGTGAGCGTCGACATGTCGATCAGGAACGCCTTCAGGATCGTCAGCCCGATCACCGCAGCAGACGCGAGGCGCGCCCGCTGCGAGTTGACCATGACGCCGATGCCGAGCAGCGCGACGCCGAACATCAGCCAGGCGATCGAATAGGTGTATTGCTCCGCGCCCGTGGTCTCGCCGCGCGTCAGCACCGGTCCATGGTAGAGCCTGCGGATTTCGAACGTGACGTAAGCGAGCGCAAGCACCAGCGCGCCGGCGGCGATCGTGTTGGCATAGCCGGCAGGACGGTGGCGCGCCACCGCATAGGACAGCAGCAGCGCCAGCACCGCCGGCAGCGCGTAACCGAGCAGCAGCAGGTTGATGAAGCTGCCGCCGACGTCCTGCCACCACAGCATCGGGTTCTCCAGCGCCAGCAGCCCGAACAGGCTGGCAAGCCCGGCGAACGCGGTCAGCAGGATCGCGCCGACATTGTGCACGATGCTGCCGCTACGCAGGCGCAGCCGCTCCAGTCCGATCGCCATCGCAAGCGTCACGCCGATCTGCAGTGCGACCTCGGTCAGCCCGGCGCTGGCGTAATAGACATCGCCGCTGTTGACCGCGTGGCGGATCTCCATGAAGGCGAGCAGCACCGTGAACAGGATCGCGGCGGCCTCGACGATGCGCAGCGGGACGTCGTCGCCGCTGCGGCGCAGGAAATGGCTTGCCGCCCAGAATGACAGCGCCGGCACGCCATAGCCCCACAGCAGCCAGTTGAAGATCGGCGTGGTGCCGACAGCGTCGCCCGCGATCCGCGGCTCATAGCCGATGCGCAGCATCACGATGCCGGCCAGGATCGCGGCAAGCCAGCGCAGGAACGGAATCGGCCGCCGCACCGACAGCCACGCCGTGCCCATCGACACCAGCGCGAGCGCGATGGTGAGCCAGCCCTTGTCGAGTGCGAAGGTCAGCGCCAGCGCCAGCGAGGCGAGGGCTCCGGTGGCGGACAACGCAATCGACGGCGACAGCTCCGGCCGCTCGCCGCGCCGGGTCAGCGCCTCGGTCGCGGCTGCGTAGGCCGCCGCCAGCAGCACGGCGAGGATCGCGAACGGGATCGAACGGTCGAGATGCGCGATGCGTGCATAGAGCGCGACCAGCAGCGCGACCGGCGTGAACACCGCCGCCGCGGCCCAGGTCACCGTGACCTTCGTCGTGGCAAAACGGAATTGCGCGAGGAAGCCGGCGATGCCGAAGGCGGCTGCGAACAGCGCCGCGGTGACGAGATGCAGCGAGACCGAGCCATCAGTCGCGGACGGACCGATGCCGGGGATCGCGCCGCCCGGCAGCACCAGCATGTCGACGTTGCGGCGGACGGCCCATTCGCCGAACACAATGAACACGAAGATCGACGCGGCGCCGATCGCTGCTGCTGCGGCGGGCGCGCGCCAGGCAACAAAAAGGCTGCCCGCCGTCAGCAGCGCAAAGCCGATCATCGCGGTGTCGGCATGGGCGCTGTTGAGCACGATCAGCATCGCGCCAAGCAGATAGGCGGCGAGCGAGCTAGATGAAATCGGCTCGATCTCCTCACCATCGCCGTCGGGGCCGAACATGAAGCCGCAGACCACGAGCAGCGCCGCCAGCACGAAGCCTGCGATCACGTGGAAGACGTGCGGCACGATCATCTCGGGCCCGCACGCCAGGCATGGGAAGGTCCACAGCAGCGCGAAGGCGATCGTCGTGACCGCGAGCCAGCGCCACAGCCGGATGCGGGCAAGTGCGAAGGCTGCCGCCGTGACGATGGCGAGGTAAATGTAGAGCGACCAGAAGTCGGGTTTGTCTGACGACACCAGCAGCGGCGTGACGAAGGCGCCGACGATGCCGAGCCCGGCCAGCGCAGGTCCGTGCAGCAGCGCGGCGGCCAGCGTGCCGAGCGCGACCATGCCGAGCAGGATGAAAGCGGTTGCGGGCGCGAGGAAGTCGTACAGCGCGTAGGCGGCGTAGACGGTGGCGAATGCCACGGCGGTGCCGGCCGCGGTGAGGATCGCCGGGATGTTGGCGATCGGCAGCGCCGCGATATTGGAGATGCCTTCCTGGCGCCTGGTCCATTCACCGGCGCCGAGCAGCGCCAGCGCAAACAATCCGCCGATCATCGTGCGAACGCCGGGGCCGAGCAACCCCGCCTCGATCGAATAGCGCACCATGAAGAAGCCGCCGAGCGCGAGCGTCAGGCCGCCGATCCAAACCACCCAGCGCGTGCCGAGCGTCTCCTCGAAGCCAGGCGCCGGCTGCGGCGGCGCCGGCGGTTCCGGCAGGGGCGGCGGTGCGGCGCCTACAGCGTCCGCGGCTGGCTCGCTCTGCGCGGCTGGCTCGCCGGGAGCGGCCTCCGGGAGCGGTGGCGGCGTGATGGAAGGCGCCGTCGGCAGCGTCTGCTCGAACGCCTGCATAGGGGCCAGCGGCGGCGGCACGGCCGTCCGCGCGGCGGCGCCGCCCGCGGCCTCGATCGCATCCAGCCGTCGCTGCAGCAGGTCGATCCGGCCCAGCGCCTTGCGCGCGAAAATGATCGCGACGATGGCGAGGACGAGCGTCAGGAAGTCGAACGGCGAATCGAACATCGGGCCTCCGGCAGGACGCGCCGGACTTGGCCAGCCGGCGGCCCGTCGCAACCTAGTAGTGCAGTAAGGAGGACCGGAAGTTCAAGCGATCGGCCGTCACCGGCCGCGCTTAGTCCAGATCGATGTGGAAAGGCCGCCCTTCGACGCTCATGCTGCCGGGACCCATCGCGTCGAGTGCGCGCAGCATCCGGCCCTCGCGCCCCAGCGCCTTGTCGGCGAGGCTGACGATCAGCCGGTTGGGGGCCGCGATCGGCGAGGCCTCGCGGATCATCCGGGCGATGGACATTTCGTCGCGGTGCGGGTTGAGCGCGCAGACCGTGGCAAATGCGCTCGCGGTCGAGCGGCTGATGCCGGCGTAGCAATGCACCACCATCGGTGCTTGGCGATCCCAGCCGCGCACGAAGCTCAGCACCTTCTCGATATGCGTCTCGTTGGGCGCAACGAACCCGTCCATCTGTTCGATGATGTCGTCCATCGACACTTTCAGGTGGTTGGCCGGCAGCACGGAGGGCGGCCGCTGAACCTGGTCGACATTGGCCATCACGGTCAGCACATGGCTGGCGCCGGTGGCGCGAACCGTGTCGGAGAGTGCGGCAAGCGAGCAGACGTGAAGCATGATGGTCCTTCTATCGGGTACGCCGGATTATAACGGCTGCTCCCGAACGGGCAAAGGTGGGGGTGCTATGCCGATTCTGCGTTTTGCGGCGCAACCGGCGGCACGTGTGCCGCTCCTATGACGCGTGCAATGCCTTGAAGCGCTCGAGAAACTGCTTTTCGGCCCGCGCTGCGGTCCACGGCGTCAGATAGTCGCGTTCGGTCGCTTCGGGCAGTTCCGGATCGCGGCCGAACAGCCGCTTGGCCTCGGCTTGCGAAAATCCCGCCAGATGCGTCGCCTCCAGATACGCGGCGCCGCGATCGGCGGCCTTGATCTGCTGGGTGATCTCGTCCGCCAGCACCGCGGGCAGGCCGAAGCGGACATGGATCGCCGACAACAGCCGCTTCTCCACCGTCTTGTATTCGCCTGACAGCACCGCCTTGAACGGCGAGATCATGTCGCCGATGACATATTCGGGTGCGTCATGCAGCAGTGCGGCGAGACGATGGCTGATATCGACGCGTGGCATCTGCTGGCGCATCACCGCCTCGACCAGCAACGTATGCTGCGCCACCGAGAAGATGTGCGCGCCGCTGGTCTGGCCGTTCCAGCGCGCGACCCGCGCCAGCCCGTGCGCGATGTCGACGATCTCGATATCGAGCGGTGACGGATCGAGCAGGTCCAGCCGGCGTCCGGACAACATCCGCTGCCAGGCGCGGGTTGCCTCCGTCGATTTGCGCGCCGTCATTTTTTCTTGAGCCGCGGCGTGCGGAGCTTGCCGCTGCAGGCTTCGTGGCAGAAGCAGGTGACGAGGTGGTCGTTGACCATGCCGGTCGCCTGCATGAAGGCGTAGACGATGGTGGGGCCGACGAATTTGAAGCCGCGCGCGCCGAGCTCCTTGGAGACCTTGATCGAGACCGGCGTCGAGGCCGGCACACTCGCGGTGGTCTTGAATTGATTGACCTTCGGCTTGCCGTCGACGAAGTCCCAGAGGAATTTCGAGAAGCCCGGGCCTTTCTCCATGATCTCCAGATAACCCTTCGCACTCGCCACCGCGCCTTCGATCTTGGCGCGGTTGCGGACGATGCCGGCGTCATTCATCAGCGCGTGCACCTTCTTGTCGTTGTAGCGCGCGATCTTCTCGGGCTGGAAATCGTCGAAGGCTTTGCGGAAATTCTCGCGCTTGCGCAGGATCGTGATCCAGGACAGGCCGGCCTGGAAGCCGTCGAGGATCAGCTTTTCATAGAGTGCGCGGTCATCATATTCCGGCACGCCCCATTCATTGTCGTGATAGGCGACGTAGAACGCATCCTCGCCCGGCCAGGGGCAGCGTGTCTTGCCGTCGGGGTGCAGTTGCGCGGTACGGCTCATGCGACGGTCTGCTTGGGTGTGATGCGGACGGCGTCAGGTTCGGCGAGGTGAAGCGACAGCCCGCCCGCGGTCAGCGCGAGGCCAGCGTCGAGCGCGTCGGCGACGCGGTCGATGCGCACCAGCGCGAGACCCTTCTCGCCGGCGGTCGAGCCGATGGTGCCGACCTGCTTGTCGCCGGCCAGGATCGTTGCGCCAGCCTCTGGCGCGGGGCCATCGAGAATGATCTTCACCGTGCGAGTGCGCGCCGTGCCGCGGTGCTGCATGCGCGACACCACCTCCTGGCCGACATAGCAGCCCTTGTCGAAATCGACGCCGCTCAGGCGATCCATATTGGTCTCGTGCGGGAAGGCGTCGCCATACATGAAGTCGAGCCCGCCGCGCGGCACGCCGGTGGCGATCCGATGGGCCTCATAGGCGCCAGGGTCGACGAGATCGGCGCCGATCAGCTCAGCGAGCTTCTGCTTCAAATCTTCCGGGATCAGGATGCGCCAGCCGAGCGTGGGGGTGCGCGGATCGGCGAACGCGAGATCCGGTGTCGCCACCGGCTCGCCATCCCAGGCTGCCAGCACACCGAGGCTGTCGGAAAGGTTCTCGACCACGACCTTGGCGCGCAGCTTGTAGAAGCCGAGCTTGTCGGCGAGGCCCTTGGCGAGCGCGCGCGGCGCGTCGATCAGGAAGCCGCCACCATGGCCGGCAGGTATCTCGGTGATCAGGAAATCGACGATGATCTTGCCCTGCGGCGTCAGCAGCGCGCCAAACCGGGCCTGTCCCGCGCGCAACTCGGCGATGTCGGCGGTGATGAGGCCGTTGAGGAAGTTGCGGGCGTCCTCGCCGGAGACCTTGACTACGCCCCGATCTGGAAGAAACGCTGCTTTCATTCGCAAAATTGGCTCTTTTTCCAAGTTCCTTGGGAAACGCGCAGGCCGCGATATCCCCTGCCAAGCTAAGGCGCTAGAGTGCGCCGAACAAGGCCCGGGCGACAGCCGAAAGCGGGCGTCGAGGACCGATGAATCAGCATTTTGACACCATTCTAAAATCCGGCACCGTGGTCAATCAGGACGGCGAGGGCGTGCGCGATATCGGTATCGCGGGCGGCCGCATCGCCGCGATCGGCTCGCTCGGTCAGGCTTCGGCCGGCGAGGTGATCGACTGCAAGGGCCTGCACATCCTGCCCGGCGTGATGGACACCCAGGTGCATTTCCGCGAGCCCGGGTTGACCCAGAAGGAAGACCTCGAGACCGGCTCGCGCAGCGCCGTGATGGGCGGGGTCACCGCCGTGTTCGAGATGCCGAACACCAATCCGCTGACGGTCACCGAAGAGGCGTTCACCGACAAGATCAAGCGCGGCCGCCATCGCATGCATTGCGATTTCGCGTTCTTCATCGGCGGCACCCGCGAGAACGTGCAGGACCTGCCGGAGCTCGAGCGCGCGCCGGGCTGCGCCGGCGTCAAGGTGTTCATCGGCTCCTCCACCGGCGCTCTGCTGGTCGAGGACGACGAAAGCTTGCGCCGGATCTTCCAGGTGATCCGGCGCCGCGCCGCGTTCCATGCCGAGGACGAATATCGCCTCAACGAGCGCAAGCCGCGGCGGATCGAGGGCGATTCGCGCTCGCATCCGGTGTGGCGTGACGAGACCGCGGCGCTGATGGCGACCGAGCGCCTGGTCAATCTGGCGCGTGAGACCGGCAAGCGCATCCACGTGCTGCACATCTCGACCAAGGAAGAGATTCTGTACCTGCGCGACCACAAGGATGTCGCGTCCTGCGAGGCGACGCCGCACCATCTCACCATGGCCGCGCCGGAGTGCTACGAGCGGCTCGGCACGCTGGCCCAGATGAACCCGCCGGTGCGCTCGGCCGATCATCGCGCCGGCATCTGGTACGGCATCGAGCAGGGCATCATCGACGTGCTCGGCTCGGACCACGCGCCGCATACGCTGGAGGAGAAGGCCAAGAGCTATCCGGCCTCGCCGTCGGGCATGACCGGCGTGCAGACGCTGGTGCCGCTGATGCTCGATCACGTCAATGCCGGGCGGCTGTCGCTACAGCGCTTCGTCGATCTCACCAGCGCGGGGCCCGCGCGCCTGTTCAACATCGCCTGCAAGGGTCGCATCGCGGCGGGTTACGATGCCGACTTCACCATCGTCGATCTGAAGCGCAGCGAGACCATCACCAACAAATGGATCGCCTCGCGCGCCGCCTGGACGCCCTATGACGGCGTGCGGGTGCAGGGCTGGCCGGTCGGCACCTTCGTGCGCGGCAGGCGGGTGATGTGGCAGGGCGAAGTCACGACACCGTCCACCGGTGAACCGGTCCGGTTCCTCGAGACGCTGAAGCAGTAGGTTCGCGTTTGACGCGTTTTCTTGACGCGAACCGGCGGCCCACTTCGCTCGAAAACGCTATCGTTTTACTGCTTGGCCAATGCCAGCGAGAACTCGCCGTTGCGCACGCGCGCGGCGAGGCCCTCGGCGAATGTCGCCACCGCGTCCTCGCCATAGGTGCCGACGAGCTCGGCCAGCGCCGCGAACAGGCTCGCCTGCGCGAGGCAGTCGCCATCGACGCCGTCGTGACGTGCTTCAGCCCAGGCCTCGTTCAGGTAGCCCAGCGCGGCCTGCTTCTGCTCGTGGTCGGGTCGCGGGTCTTGGTGATGGGGGAAGGACGCTGGATGGCGCATGAAACTCTGCAAAATTGACTGCGCGCGGTCCGAGGAGCGAACCACTGCGACGTGCGAGATGTATCACGCATGCGGGTACCGCCTAGCCCACATCTTTCGAAAAGGTTAACGGCCAACCCGGCATTTAAAGGGGAATTCCGGATAGCCGGGCCGCGATCAGCCGAATGAGCTGTGGATATGGTCCAGCACCGCGCGCGGCGTGGCGCACAGATGGCTGGCGCCGGCCTCAGTCAGCTCCTCCGGCGTGCCGTAGCCATAGGTGACGCCGACCGCCCGGATGCCGTTTCGATTCGCCCCGATCACGTCGTGGCTGCGATCGCCGATCATCAGGGATTCGGCCGGATCGGCCCCGGTCTGCGCCAGCGCATAGGCGAGCAGGTCGACCTTGTTGACCCGGGTTCCGTCGAACTCCGAGCCGAACACGTGGTCGAAATAGCCGCCGAGGCCGAAATGCGCGATGATCCGCGTCGCGAACACATGCGGCTTCGAGGTCGCCACGAACATCTGGCCCGGCCGCTGGCGCAGCGCCGCCAGAACCTCCGCGATATCGGGATAGACCGCGTTCTCGAACAGCCCGACATCGCCGAATCTTTCGCGGTACAGCGCGACCGCGCGGTCGGCGAGCTCCTCGCCGCCGAGCAGCATCGCAAAGCTCGCCCGCAAGGGCGGCCCGATGCACCAGGTCAGGTCATCCTGCGAGGGAACCGGACGGCCGAGCTTTTCCAGCGCGTACTGGATCGAGCCGGTGATGCCGGGCTTCGGGTCGGTCAGGGTGCCGTCGAGGTCGAAGAAGATGGCCCGTTCAGTTGGCATAGCGGGCCGTCAGGTCGCGGGAGATTTTCGAGCCCTCCTCGATGTAGCGGCGGATCGCCACGGTGGCCGCGGGCGTGCAGGTCCGGTAGGTCTGCTGGAAGCCGTTGTAGCCGCGGTTGAAGCCCGCGATCATGCGGGCGCGGCGGTCGCCGGAGGGGGTCTCGGCATCGATCAGCGCCTGCATCTCGTTGCGCCATTTGGCGCCCTCGTTGGAGCCGCAGATGCCGCGCAGATAGTGCAGGGCGCCGAGGATCTCGGCCAGCCGCTGCAAATCGCCGTCGAACGGCGCAGCCGCGTCCTGCGCCCGGGCGGGCGTCAAAAGGCATGCCGACATCAGGATCACAACGGCGAGAAAGGCTCTGATCATCAGGGGTTCCGGAATGGCGGTGGTATGCCCCCTCAATGCGCCCGAGGCAAGGCGGCAGGATCCGCCAAAGCCGCCAAAACGGCCTCAAACCAGCCGCCGGGCGGCCGCAATGACCTCATGCAGGCCGCCGGTGACCTTGAGGTCGCCGATCTCCTCCGGCGCCAGCCATTTGAAATCGTCGTGCTCGTCGTTCAGGTGAGGCTCGCGGGATGCCCAGCGCGCGGCGAAGGTCATGATCAGATAGTGCCCGCCTCCGGGGCCGGCCGGCAGCACCTCGCGCCAGCCGGCGAGGCCGAGGATCTCGACCTTCAGGCCGGTCTCCTCGTCGATCTCCCGGTGCAGGGCGGTGTGCAGCGTCTCGCCGAACTCGACCCGGCCGCCGGGCAGCGAATAGAAGCCCTTGCCCGGCGAGCGGGCGCGGCGCACCAGCAGCACCTTGCCGTCACGGAAAATCACGCCGGACACGGCGAGCTGCGGGCGGATCGGAGGTTCGGGAGAGGTCAAGGTGATTGGCAGCCGGTTGTGAAGGCCATCATGCCCGATATCTCAGGCGCCCGCCATGATGCTGTCGACATCGGCCTCTGCGGCGCCGTTGATGATACCGGCGGTCAGCATCACCAGCGGCTTGACCCAGACGATCGCCTGCTCGGCGAGCGCGACCCGACTCTTGTCCTGCTGCAATTGCCGCATCGCCACCCCGACCTCGGTCAGGATCTTCGTCATGCTGTCGGTGAGCTGGTCGAATTCGGCCCGGATTGCGGTATCCGCGGTCTCATAGGCCTCGATCGCGAGATCGCGTGCCCGGAAATTGGACGCGGTGAAATGCTCGGCATAGGACAGCGGCTGCCATTCGAGGAAATCGCTGGCGCATTCCGGCAGGTCCGGAACCATCTCCAGCAGCATGATGGCTTCGTTGAAGTGATTGAGGTAGTCGGTGGCAAGCCCGGTGCGGGGATTGATGTTGGCGGCGCGCAACAGCGCCGCCCGCGCCTCGTCGGGATACGTCGGTCGCGGGGAAGAGCCCGCTATGGCGGCCGTTGAGGTCATTGATCGCAGTCTTTAACGGTCCAAGTTAAGGCAGAATAAACGGATACCACTCTGGACGGCAAATGTGCGGACGCTTTGTCATTACCTCGCCGCCGGCGGCCTTGCGCGAAATGTTCGGCTATATCGAGCAGCCGAATTTTCCGCCGCGGTATAATGTTGCGCCGACCCAGCCGATCCCGGTGGTGCTGCTGCAGAATGGCGGCCGGCATTTTCAATTGATGCGCTGGGGCCTGATCCCGTCCTGGGTCAAGGACCCCAGGACCTTCTCGCTCCTGATCAACGCGCGCTCCGAGACGGTGCGCGAGAAGCCCGCATTCAAGAACGCGATCAAGCGGCGCCGCGCGCTGATCCCGGCCGACGGCTACTACGAATGGCAGGACGCCGGCGGCCGCAAGCGGCCGTTCTTCATCCATCGCCGCGACGGCCATCCGCTCGCCTTCGCCGCGCTCGCCGAGACCTGGATGGGACCGAACGGCGAGGAGCAGGACACGGTTGCGATCGTCACCGCGCCCGCGAGCCCCGACCTCGCGCAGCTGCATCACCGCGTGCCGGTCACGATCAGGCCCGAGCAATTCGCGCGCTGGCTCGACTGCCTGCCGAACGATGTCGACGACGTGATGCCGATGCTGAAGGGCCCCGAGGTCGGCGAGTTCGCCTGGCACCAGGTGACGATGCGCGTCAACGCCGTCGCCAACGACGATGCGCAATTGCTGCTGCCGATGACCGCGGAGGAGATCGCCGCGGAGGACGCGCCGCAGCAGAAGAAGGCCGCGCCAAGAAAGCCGACTATGCGCGAGGACGACGGGCAGGGATCGTTGTTTTGAGGGCTCACTGAACCGGCGTGATGCAGCGCGGATTTGCGTCAGCTCTCTCCCCATCGTCGTCCTGGCGAAGGCCAGGACCCATAACCACCGAATTTGCTTGTGAACGGGAACGCGGCCCCAGCGTCGCGCGACAATTGAGATTTGGGGTAATGGGTCCTGGCCTTCGCCAGGACGACGATGAAGATGGACCTCGATTCAACCGGTGCGCAATTGCGCACCTGAGGGCTCGCGCCAAGTGGCACGCTCCGGCATGACAGAGCCAGAGATCACCCCTTCACCGACGCCACGCCCTCGATCTCGATCAGCATCTTCGGATTGGGCAGCGCCATCACCACGCAGGTGGTGCGCGCGGGGTAGGGCGCGGGGCCGAACGCGCCGGCATACAGCGCGTTCATCGTCGCGACGTCGCTGGCGCGCGTCAGCAGCACGTTGACCTTGACGAGATCGCGCATCGTCGCGCCCGCTTCATTCAGCACGCGCTTGAAATTGGTCACGACATTGGCGAATTGCGCCTCGAAGCCGTCGGGCAGCTCGCGATTGGCGTCAAAGCCGGGAATGCCGGAGATGAACAACAAATCGCCGACGCGGGCGCCGAACGAGAGTGGCGGCGCCTGGATGCCGGGCGGAGGAGGGAAGTGCTTGATTGCGGTCTTTTCAGTCATTGGGTCACCCGTCTGCGCGAGATGGAAGGGGAGAAGTTTCGATGGCGCGCGGCGCCGCTGCACGCCGGCGCCAAAGGTTCCTGCCGAAGAGATTCTGGCCGATCATGCCTGCGAGCATCGCGACGACGTAGACCACGATCGGCAGCGAGAGGCCGGCGAGATTGACCAGTGCCGGCCCGGGGCAGATGCCGACGAGGCCCCAGCCGATGCCGAACAGCACCGCGCCGGCAACCAGCGGCGCATCGATGTCGTTGCGGTCGGGCCAGAGGAAGCGCGCCGAGAAGGCGGGTGTCGTGCGCCGCCGCGCGATCGCAAAGCCGGTTGCTGCGACCGCAACCGCGCCCGCCATCACGAAGGCGAGCGTCGCGTCCCACGCGCCGAACAGATCGAGGAAGCCGAGCACCTTCTGCGGATCGGTCATGCCGGAGATCAGAAGCCCCGCGCCGAAGATCAGGCCGCAAATAAAGCTTACGAGAGGTGCCATCGCTAGCCTCCGATCCCGTGCCTGACGAATGCGACCGTTGCGATCGCCGTCAGCATGAAGATGCATGTTGCCACGATCGAGCGGCCGGACAGCCGCGCAAAGCCGCAGACGCCGTGGCCCGAGGTGCAGCCATTGCCCATCCTTGTCCCGAACCCGACCAGCAGTCCCGCGATCGCGACCACCACAAGGCTCGCGTTGATCGCCGGCCGCGGCAGCGGCGCGCCGAACAGCGCCGCAATCAGGGGCGCTCCGATCAGTCCCGCGATGAACGCAATGCGCCAGGCGCGGTCGGCGGTATCGGCCTGCAGCGCGCCGCCGACGATGCCGGTGACCCCGGCGATTCGCCCGGTCAGCAGCATCAAGAGCGCGGCGGCAAGCCCGATCAGCGCGCCGCCGGCAAGGCCGGAAAGTGGGGTGAAATCGTGCATCGATGCAGATCCCTGTTGCGCAAACTCCTCAGCGAACCGGCAAAGCGGTGGGCGCGCATGCGCCAGTGGTCGCGCGGCTGCGGAGGCGATGATAGACTCCGCGCCATCAGGAACAAGCGCAATCCCGCATGTTTCGCGGCATTTCAGTGGTGCCGCCGGTCGGTTGGGTTGCCGCGATTCGCTCTCACTTCGTCCGGAGAACTCCCATGAGATTGCCATCCGTCGCCCGCGCCGCGCTGCTCGCGCTGGCGATGCTCACCGGAACGTCCGCCGCCCTGGCTGACGAGGGCGCGGTGACGCTCGTGATCTTCAAGGGCGGCTGGGTGTTCGGCGGCTCCGCCGGCAAGGGCGTCATGACCTTCCACGGCCAGACCTACGGGCTCACGGCCGGCGGGCTGGACTATGGCCTCGTGTTCGGCGGCTCGCAGACCACGTTGCAGGGCCGGGTGCGCAATATCCGCCGTCCGCAGGACATCAACGGCGTCTATGCCGCGGCGGGCATGGGCGTTGCGCTCGGCGCCGGCGTGCGCGGCATCCTCTTGACCAACCCGAACGGCGCGGTGCTCGAGCTGAGCGGCAAGCAGGTCGGCCTGATGGCCAATGTCGACCTCAGCGGGCTTGCGATCACGTTGAAGGAGTAGGGGGCGCGGGCTTCGTCCGCGGGCTCTACCCATCCGATTCCGTGATCCACTCGGCGAGCTCGCGCCACGGCTTTAAGGTCCAATGCCCCGAGGCCGCGCCTGATGGCGACGGCAGCACGAACACTTCGGGAAAGCCGTTCATTGATGGCTGCCGGCCGGGCACGAGCGCGGTGGTCGGCCTGCTGTAAAACAGGCTCGCCGCCTTCCTGCTGGTGAAGGCGACAGTCTTCGGCCGGTAGGTCGCGATCTTCGCCCTGAAGCCGACGACGTCGAACGACTGCCTGCTGATTTCGTGATCCATCCCGGCGCCGGTCTTGGAGAGATCGGTGAAGCCGATGCCGAGCGCGAGCAGCGCGGCGAATTCGTCCGGCCGATAGCGTCGCGGCGTGATGCCGGCCTCATGCAGCGCGCGCCAGAACCGGTTGCCAGGATGCGCATAGTAGTGCCCGACGGCGGCTGACCGCGTGCTCGCCGCGGTGCCGACGAACACCAGGCGCAGATTGGCGCGGAGCTGGTCGGGGAGGCGGTGGCGGTTGTGATCGGGCATCTCGGAAGGGCCAATAGAGCATTGATGAGACAGAGTTGAGTAGCAGCCGCGAACGAGCTGCGCTCCCTCTCCGCGGGGAGGGCTGGGGTGGCGGCTCTCTCCGCAAGACCCATTCAACCAAACTTCGTCACGGGCTAGCGTACCGGCTCCTTGATCTTTTCTTCCGTCGTGACCGCTTGCGACGGTCCGGTCGCGCGCACCATCAGGAACGTGCCCGAGAACGCCGTGCCGCGGATGCTCCAGCGGCCGTCGATCTCGGTCGCGTCGGCATTGACCGCGCCTTCATAGTGCACGGTGTCATAGCCGTAGCCCGGCGGCTCGTAGCGTTTGACGAACGTAACAGCGCTGCCGGAGCGATGGCCCGCGAGCGAGGCGTTGTGCGTGCTGATCGGACAGCCCGGCGTCACGCAAGGTTCGGTCACGCTGCCGCCGAGCGCGCCGCCGGCGTCGATCAGCGTCGCCAGGAACGTGACCATGCCGCTCGGCTGAACATAGCTGCCGTCCCAGACGCCGGTGAGATTGTCGGTCATGTCGCTTGCCCGGACTGCGTTTGGTGAATTGCAGTGATCGATGTGGTGCAGGCAGCGCCTCAACGCAAGTCGCGCCCGCTCGCGCGCGGTTGCCTGCAGGTGCAAAAGGGTCTGTAATCCAGCCAAACAGATCAAGAAGAATTCGGAGCGGACATGACGGGAGAGGCGAAAACCCATTATGAGGTGATCGTGGTCGGCGCCGGCGTCGCGGGCATCTACCAGATCAAGCGGCTGGCCGATCTCGGCATCGACGCCACCGTGCTCGAAGCCGCGCCCGATCTCGGCGGCACCTGGTACTGGAACCGCTATCCGGGCTGCCGCTTCGATTCCGAGAGCTACACCTACGGCTTCTCGTTCTCGCGCGAACTGCTCGACGAATGGCACTGGAAGGAGCGCTTCTCCGGCCAGCCGGAGAATTTGCGCTACCTCAACTACGTCGCCGACAAGTTCGACCTGCGCAAGCACATGCAGTTCAATTGCAAGGTCGAGACCATGCAGTTCGACGAGACGCGCGATCTCTGGCAATTGAGGATCGGTGACGGCCGCGAACTGACCTGCCGCTTCGTGGTGCTCGCGATCGGGCTGCTGTCGGCGCCGACCATGCCGCGCGTGCCCGGCATCGATGACTTCAAGGGCCGTTCGTTCCACACCTACTACTGGCCGCATGAGCCGGTCGATCTCGCCGGCAAGAAGGTCGCGGTGATCGGTACCGGCGCGACCGGCATCCAATTGATCGGCGAGATCGCCGACAAGGTCGGCGAGCTCACGGTGTTTCAGCGCCGGCCGAACTGGAGCGCGCCGCTCAACAACTCCGCGATCTCCGACCAGGAGATGGCCGACATCCGCGCCCGCTATGACGAGATTTTTGCTGCCTGCGCGCTGACGCCGGGCAGTTTTGTCCATGGCCCCGACAAGCGCGGCTTCTACGAGGTGAGCCGCGAGGAGCGCCTCAACCTGTGGGACAAGCTCTACGACGAGCCCGGCTTCGGCATCTGGCTCGCGAACTTCCGCGAGATCTTCATGGATGAAGCCGCCAATGCCGAGCTCTCGGAATATATCGCGGGCCGCATCCGCCAACGCGTGAACGATCCCGATGTCGCCGAGAAGCTGATTCCGCGGGATCACGGCTTCGGCGTGCAGCGCCTGCCGCTGGAGACCCGGTATTTCGAGGCGTACAATCGCGACAACGTGCAGCTCGTCGATCTCTCCGAGACGCCGCTGGTCCGCGTCACCGAGAAAGGCCTGCGCACCACGGCGCGCGACTACGACTTCGATATCATCGTCTACGCCACCGGCTTCGACGCCATCACCGGCGCCTACGACCTGATCGATATCAGGGGCATCGGCGGCGAGCGCCTCGCCGACAAATGGAAGCACGCGCCGTCGACCTTCCTCGGCATGCTCGTGCACGGCTTCCCGAACCTGTTGATGCCGACCGGCCCGCAAAGCGCCTCCGCGTCGACGAACTTCCCGCGCGGCATCGAGAACGGCGTCAACTGGTGCACCAATCTGCTGCAATACATGTGGGACCGCGGCCTCACCCGCGCCGACGCCACGCTGGAGGCGCAGCAGCGCTGGACCGCGCATGTCGTCAAGATGTACGAGATCATGCTGATGCGCAAAGCCAAGTCGTGGTTCACCGGCTACAACTCCAACGTCGCCGGCCACGAGGAGGGCACCGTGCGCTACTTCGTCTACAACGGCGGTACGCCGAAGTTTTTGGGGATCATCAACGGGGTGGCGGCGGAGGGGTATCGGGAGATTGAGTTTGGGGTGGGGGCGCGGGGTGGCGCGCAAGCGACCGTTGGCGCGACGGCGTCATAGGGTAGGGTTAGCCGACGGGTCCACGCAAAGCGCGGCGTCGGACCTTCGCTAGCCGATCATCCGCGTTGCTCTCAGGCTGTCGGCACCGCTATCACATCGAGCAGCGAACATACGGCGTCTCCACCGGCACCGGTTCCTTTGAGCTGAGTATGATCTTGTTCTCTCCAGAGAGCTTTATGTCGAATGCCACGTCCGAAACCGCGACGCCGTCCGAGCACGCCGCAATCACGCGGACATTCTGCCCGTCATCATGCAACGATTTAACAGTGCATTTTTGAAACGTGCCGGTGATTTGCTTGCCCTGGACGATCAAGCCACCCGCGTTGAAATCGGCATCTTTCCTGAACGCGAGCTTGTTGTTCTCCTTGGTGAAGACCTGGTTGCAAGCCGAGGCGTCGATCGTCCAGGCTCCGTTCAAATCCGCAGCCTGAGTCGAGGCCGCTTGTGCAACGAGAAGTATGAATAGCACTGCATTGAAGGTTCTCATGAAACTCTCCAATTAAATGGTCACTAAGCTACTGGACCCTCTGCGAAGCGAATGTGGAATTGGCGCTCAATCGTCTATTTGAGGGCAGGGGTAATATCCCCGACGCGACCTTTATCGCTTTTGAGCGTCATAGCAAGCGATGAGATCGCGGATTTTTCGTTGATCCAAGTCAATGGTTTCTTCAAAACGCTTGGCGTCCTGGGCCGGTTGCTGTCGTGACCGGCCCCTCTACAAGCCGCACACACGCACTTGGATTTACAAGTGAATGGTCCAGAGCTTTTCCCATTCCGATGGAATCGGAACGGGGCTCTAGATTCTTGTTTTGACGCGTTTTCTTCACGCGACCGGTATCCACTTCGCTCGAAAACGCTCCAGACGCAAAAAGGCCGGGCTTTCACCCGGCCTTTCGTTTTTCGATGGATGCCCGGGTCATCTCGCGCGAAGACGTGCTTCGCACTGTTGCCCGGCACGACAAGCGGTGAGGGCGAGCCCTCACAACACCCGATTGCTTTCCTTCACCTTGTCCGCATCGAGATACACGCTAGATCCCATCTCCTTGAACTTGGCGCTCATCGTCGCCATGCCGTCCTCGATGGTGGCTGACACCGACATCCCAACGCCCGTCGGGTCGTTGAGCGTCGCGGCGTAGTCGCGGACGTCCTGGGTGATCTTCATCGAGCAGAATTTCGGGCCGCACATCGAGCAGAAATGCGCGACCTTGTGGGCTTCCTTCGGCAGGGTCTCGTCGTGGAAGTTCTTCGCGGTGTCGGGATCGAGGCCGAGGTTGAACTGGTCCTCCCAGCGGAAGTCGAACCGGGCGCGGCTGAGCGCATCGTCGCGCAGCTGCGCGGCGGGGTGGCCCTTGGCCAGATCAGAGGCGTGGGCCGCGATCTTGTAGGTGATGACGCCGGTCTTGACGTCGTTGCGGTCGGGCAGGCCGAGATGCTCCTTCGGCGTCACGTAGCACAGCATCGCGCAGCCGAACCAGCCGATCATCGCCGCGCCAATGCCCGAGGTGATGTGGTCGTAGCCCGGCGCGATGTCGGTCGTCAGCGGCCCGAGAGTGTAGAACGGCGCCTCGCCGCACTCCTTGAGCTGCTTGTCCATGTTGATCTTGATCTTGTGCATCGGCACGTGGCCGGGGCCCTCGATCATGACCTGGCAGCCCTTGTCCCACGCGATTTTTGTCAATTCGCCGAGCGTTTCCAGCTCCGCGAACTGCGCGCGGTCGTTGGCGTCGGCGATCGAGCCGGGACGCAGGCCGTCGCCGAGCGAGAACGAGACGTCGTACTTGCGCATCAGATCGCAGATCTCGTCGAAATGCGTGTAGAGGAAGCTCTCCTTGTGATGCGCGAGGCACCACTTCGCCATGATCGAACCGCCGCGCGACACGATGCCGGTGACGCGGTTGGCGGTGAGGTGGATGTAAGAGAGGCGCACGCCGGCGTGGATCGTGAAATAGTCGACGCCCTGTTCGCACTGCTCGATCAGGGTGTCCTTGTAGAGCTCCCAGGTCAGCTTGACCGGATCGCCGTCGCACTTCTCCAGCGCCTGGTAGATCGGCACGGTGCCGATCGGCACCGGCGAGTTGCGCAAAATCCATTCGCGGGTGGTGTGGATGTTGCGCCCGGTCGAGAGATCCATAACGGTGTCGGCGCCCCAGCGGATCGCCCACACCATCTTGTCGACCTCTTCCTCGACCGACGAGGTCACCGCCGAGTTGCCGATATTGGCGTTGATCTTGGTCAGGAAGTTGCGGCCGATGATCATCGGCTCGAGCTCGGCATGGTTGATGTTGGAGGGAATGATGGCGCGGCCGCGCGCGATCTCGTCTCGGACGAATTCCGGCGTGATGAAAGCGGGCACCGCAGCGCCGAAGCTTTCGCCGTCGGCAAGCGCGGCCTCGGCGCGCTCGAGCTGCTGCTTGCGGCCGAGATTCTCGCGCTCGGCGACGTAGATCATCTCCTTGGTGATGATGCCGGCGCGGGCGAACTCGAGCTGCGTGATCTTGTGGCCGTCGAGCCCGCGCAGCGGCGCGTGGTGCGCGGTGAACGCCTTGGCTGCGTGCGCGGCGCCGACATTGCCGTTGTCCTCCGGCTTGATGGTGCGGCCCTCATATTCCTCGACGCCGCCGCGCTCCTTGATCCAGGCGAGGCGATTGCGCGGCAGGCCGGCGTTGACGTCGATCGTCACGTTCGGGTCGGTGTAGGGGCCCGAGGTGTCGTAGACCGGCAGGTTCGGCTCGCCGGCGCCCTCCGACAGCATGATCTCGCGCAGCGGCACGCGCAGATCGGGCGCGGCCTCCGGCGTCGCAAAGATCTTGCGCGAGGCGGGCAGCGCGCCGGTGGTGACGGCGGGACGGGTGGTGTCGGGATTGGAGCGGATGTTCATGAGGGATCCTCCGTTTTAATTCGTGTGCGAAATGTTGACCTCGTCATCCTGAGGAGCGCGAAGCGCGTCTCGAAGGATGAACGAGCCGGGCCGTCGACCCTTCGAGACGCGCGTGCCGCGCTCCTCAGGGTGACGGAATGGGCAGGGTATTGTGTGCATCACGCGGCCTCCGCGCTGAGGCCGAGCCATTGCCGCACGCGCGCGTCGGGGTCGGGGTTCTGGGTGACGTCACTGACGACGGCGATCGAATCGGCGCCGGCGGCGAAGATCTCGGCCGCGTGCTCGAACTTGATGCCGCCGATCGCGACAAGGGGGATCGCGCCGATCCGCTTCTTCCACTCGGTGATCTTCGGAATGCCCTGCGGCTCGAACCGCATCGATTTGAGCGTGGTGAAGAAGATCGGGCCGAGCGCGACATAGTCGGGCTTTGCCGCGAGCGCGGTGGCGAGCTCGGCGTCGTCATGGGTGGAGATGCCGAGCGTCAATTTCGCTTTGCGGATCTCGGCGAGGTCGGCCTCAGCGAGGTCTTCCTGGCCGAGATGCAGATGCTCGGCGCCGGCGACGATCGCCGCGCGCCAGTAATCGTTGACGACGAGCTTGGTCGGCGTGCCCTTGGTCACCGCCAGCGCGTCGCTGACGATCTGCAGCGCCCCGGCATCGTCGAGCTCCTTGGCGCGCAGCTGGATGGTGCCGACGCCGAGTTTGGTCAGTCGTTCGACCCACTTGATGCTGTCGACGACGGGATAGAACGGATCAGGATACGGCATGCCAGAACGGGGTCCCAACGACAGGGGTGGAGGGGGAGGCGAAGTCGCGGGCTTCCATCAGCCCGGCTTCATAGGCGGTGCGGCCGGCCTCGACGCCGAGGCGGAAGGCATTGGCCATCGCAACGGGATCGGCGGCTTTGGCGACCGCAGTGTTGAGCAGCACCGCGTCATAGCCGAGCTCGAGCGCTTCGGCGGCATGCGACGGCGCGCCCAGGCCGGCGTCGACCACCAGGGTGATGTCAGGCAGGCGGTCGCGCAACAGCTTCAGCGCGTCGCGGTTGGTGATGCCCTTGGCGCTGCCGATCGGCGCGGCCCACGGCATCACCACCTTGCAGCCGGCGTCGACCAGCCGCGAGGCGACCGAGAAATCCTCGGTGCAATAGGGGAACACCTCAAAGCCGTCTTTGATCAGGATGCCGGCCGCCTCGACCAGGCCGACCACGTCGGGCTGCAGCGTGTCATTGTCCGCGATCACTTCCAGCTTGATCCACGGCGTGCCGAACAATTCGCGCGCGAGCTTGGCGGTGGTCACCGCCTCCTTGACGCTGCGGCAGCCCGCGGTGTTCGGCAGCACGGTGACGCCGAGCTCGCGGATCAGCGACCAGAACGCATCGCCGGTCTTGCCGCCCGCCGCCTCGCGCCGCAGCGACACCGTGACGATGCTGGCGCCCGAGGCGCGGATCGCGTTCTGCATGATCGCAGGCGAGGGATACAGCGCCGTGCCGATCAGCAGGCGGGACGAGAAGGATTTGCCGTAGAAGGTGACCATGTGTCTCCTCAAACTATGCCGTCGTCCCGGCGAAGGCCGGGACCCATAACCACGACCGAAAATTGTCGGATGGGACGTCGCCCCGCGTGCATCAATGAAGGGCCGCGGCGTATGGGTCCCGGCTCCGTGCGCAAGCGCGCACTCGGCCGGGACGACATGGGGAGAGTGTGTGCGCCAGCCATCATCACCCTCCCTGCCGCGGGGTGATGATCTCGATCTCGTCGCCGGCTTTCAGCGCGGTGTCGGCCCAGCGGCCCTTCGGCACCACGTCGTAGTTCAGCGCGATCGCGAAATGCGTGCCCTCGTAGTCGAGTTCGGCCAGCAGCGCATCGACGCTGCCCGCGCTGATCTCCCGCTGCTCGCCGTTGACGATCACGCGCATTGCATCACCTCATTGTCGATTTCGCCGCGCGCGAGATAGGCGAGCGTCAGCTCGGCCAGCGCCGGCGCCAGCAGGAAACCATGACGGTAGAGTCCATTCACCGTGATGCGTTCCTGCTCGATCCTGATTTTCGGCAGATTGTCGGGAAAGGCGGGCCTGAGCCCGGCGCCGAATTCGACGATGCGCGCCTCGGCAAACGCCGGATGCACGACATAGGCCGCGCCCAACAGCTCCAGCGCGGAGCGCACGCTGACGCCGTTGTCCTCGGCCTCGATCGAGGTCGCGCCCAGCATGAAGCGGCCGTCGCCGCGCGGGATCACGTAAAGCGGCCAGCGCGGATGGATCAGCCGCACGGGACGCGCCAATTCGACCTCGGAGGTCTCGATGATGATCATTTCGCCCTTGACGCCGCGCAAGCTCGGCTCGCGGTCGTGCGCGGCAAAGCCGCGGCAGTCGATCACGAGGCCGTCGAGATCGGTTGCCTCGGCGTCGCTGCCGAACTTGATGGCGCCGCCGGCCTTGGCGATCGCGGCATGCAGCCGCGGCAGCACGCGGCGCGGCTCGACATGGCCCTCGTCGGGGTAGAACAGGGCGTCACGGAAACGGCCCTCGAGCGACGGCTCGAGCGCGCGAACGCCCTCGGCGTCGAGCCGGCGATGGCCTGACGTGAGGCGGGCAAAGCGCTCGAAATCGGCGCGATCGCGCGGATGCGCCACCACCAGCGAGCCGTTGAACGGGGTTTCCGGGACGTGCTGCCGCCAGAGCTCGAGCGAGCGGATGCCGAGCCGGGAGATCACGGGCTCGGAGGCCTCCGCCTCGCACCACGGCGCCAGCATCCCGCCGGCGAAGTAGCTTGTGGATTCCGTCATCGCGGCGTCACTGCGCTCATGCAGGGTGACGGCACGTCCGGCCTCTGCGAGCAACAGCGCATGCCAGGCGCCGGCTATGCCTGCGCCGATGATGGTGACAGGGGAATCCCCCCGCAGTCTTGACGTCTGATACATCCCTGTCCCTTCGCCGGCATGACCCGGATCAGGTTCAAAGGGTCACCGCGGTCCCGGACTATTCGCCTACTGGCTAGTCCAAGCTTGCGGTATCTCAGCTCCTCCTTCGGAGCACCCCTCGGAACGCCCCTAATGTAGGCGGATAGGCTTGTGTGTCAACTTGTATGCCAGACGCGGGCGCCCTGCGGTGCCGCACCTCTTCACATCAGGTGCTAGCGGAACGATCGCGCGATCTGCGTTGAGAGGCGATGTCGAGGAGGCCGGCCACGCTATGTGGCGCTATTTTTCGGCCTGTTCCGGCTTCGGCTCGACGGTATCGGTCGTCATTTGCTCCGACTTGGCGAGTTCCTTCGGCGGTGCACCCGCGCCGCCATGCTTCGCTTCCTTCAGGCGATCGCCGCGCTGGCGCTTTGCGATGTAGTAATACCCGCCCGCGAAATAACGCACGGCTCGATCGTGATTGCCATTGGCGGCGCGATAGGCGCCGGCGAGGTACTTGATGCCGTATTTGAGGTTGGTCTGCGGATCGCGCAGACCCTCGGCGGTACCGGTGTAGCCGAGGCCGCGTGCAGTGCCGAGCTTGATCTGCATCAGCCCGATGGTGCCGCCACGTCCGATCAGCTGCGGATGGTACTTGCTCTCACGCACGATGACGCGATGCACCAGCTCTTCCGGCACGAGGTTCGCCTGGGCCTCGGCCGCTACCATCGCCTCATATTGCGCGCGCGATTGCGCCTGCGCGCTCGCGCAGGACGCCAGCACCGCGATCGCGGCAAGGCAGCCAAGGGCTTGTACGGTCTTCATCTCGGTCGCTCGGGGCCTTCAGATGCGCGTCGGTTCTGCGGTCTCATTGGTACGGCGACCGGGCAGGAATGTGGCAAAACCTTCGCATCAGCGAACGTTATGCGTCCGTGATTGTCCGGATGCCGGTGGGCCGGCCGACGATTGCGCGAATGATGCTTCAAATTGTTCGCTTCAACCGTCTCAGCCGAAAATTGTCTTGGCCTGCAATTTCCTCGCAATTTTCCTGACTAATTTTGCCGCACGCTATCCACAGCAGTTTGTCGTGCAAACGAATCAATGAGGGTCTAGACTTTAATCCACGACAGAGCGTGCGAGCGTTCAATCAGCGGCTCTGTCCATTGCAAGCACGCAAGAAACAACATTCGGGAGATGCGCCATGGTCCGTCAGGACACCGGCTATTTGCCTCGCGAAAATCCCTGCGCGCAATGCGGCAAGCCGATCGCCCGCCCCGACTGGGTGGAGCACAGCGAAGGCCGTACGTCATTCCTGTGGAATTGCCGCGCCTGCAATTACCGCTTCGAGGCCATCGCGATCTACGAAGAAGCGGAGCTTATTACACCGCTCGCCGCCTGACGTCTCCTCATCGCATCAGCTTCGGCTGATCAGGCCGCGGATTTCTGCCGCGGCTGCAACTGTTGCTGCCGCGTCGGCAATTCGATCCGGACCACGAGCCCGTGCGGCTTGCGATCGTGCAGCGACAGCGTGCCGGCGTGCGCGAGCACAATGGCGTTGGCGATCGACAGACCAAGGCCGAAGCCTTCGGCCTCATCCATGTTGCGCGCCTGGTCGCCGCGCACGAACGGCTGCAGCACACTCGCCTTGTGCGCATCCGAAATGCCGGGCCCGTCATCCTCGATGTCGACGACGAGGCGGTCGGGCTTGACGTCGAGGCGGACGGCAACTTCGCGGCCGAACCGCACGGCATTGTCCACCAGATTGGTGATGCAGCGATGCAGGTCGGCCGGCCGCGCGGTCGCCATCGCGTGCTGTGGGCCCGCGTAGCTGACCTTGTGTCCCATGTCGGCGAACTGATCGATGACGAGGTGCAGCGTGCTCGCGATGTCGACCAGCGTCATCTCCTCGAGCTTGCGGTCGTTGCGCAGGAACGACAGCACCGATTCCAGCATCGAGCGCATCTGGTCGAGGTCGCGCAGCATGCGGTGGCGATGGGTCTCGTCCTCGATGAATTCGGCGCGCAGCCGCATCCGCGTGATCGGCGTGCGCAGATCATGGCTGATCGCGGCCAGCATCTTGGTGCGATCGTCGATCAATGCGGTGATGCGCTCGCGCATCCGGTTCAGCGCCCGGGCCAGCGAACGGATCTCCTCCGGACCGCGCTCGGGCAGCGGCGCGGCTGCGCCGTTGAGGCTGAAGGTCTCGGCGGCCTTGACGAAGGACGACAGCGGCGCGGTCAGCGCCCATGCCGCCCACAGGCCGAGCAGGGTAACGCTGATGACGGCGAACAGCACCGTCATCATCCACGGTCCGCCCCAGAACGGCCGCATGTGCTGATCCGGCGTCAGGTTGGCGGCGAACATGGCGCCATCGGGCAGGCGGATCGCGACGCGGCGAATTTCGCCGTCATGCGGCGTGCCGCCGGCCTCGCGCGGCAGCAGGAAGATGCGATAGCCGGCGCCGAGCCGGCGCAGCGCGTGCAGGCTCGGCGTGTCGGTTTCGGTGAGCGCGCCGGCATCGGCCGGCAGGTCGCCGATCGCAAGTTGCGGGAAGGCACGGGCGACGTCGGCCACGAGCCGCGGCCGCTCCGACGCCGGGGCATGCCCGAGCAGCTGCGCGGCCGCGGCGAGCTGGGTGTGCCAGCGGTCCGAAGGCTCCAGCCGATCAGGGCGATGGATCAGGAAGGTGGCGGTGATGATCAAATGCAGCGCGACGATTGAAACGACGACCAGCGCCGCCATCTGGGCGCCGATTCCCCGCAGACTCAGCACGCGCAGCAGCTTCATGGTCAGTTGTTCGTGGCGGCAACCGCCTCCACCCTCGGCGTGAACACATAGCCGCCGGAACGCACCGTCTTGATCATGGTGGCTTCCTGCGGATCGGGCTCGATCTTGCGGCGGATGCGGCTGACCAGCACGTCGATCGAACGTTCGAACGAGCCGGCGCTGCGGCCCTGGGTCAGGTCGAGCAGGCTGTCGCGCGACAGCACGCGGCCGGGCCGCTCGCAGAAGGTGCGCAGCAGGTCGAACTCGGCGCTGGTCATGGCGACGCGCGCGCCTTCGGGGTTGCGTAGCTCGCGCAGGCGGATGTCGATACGCCAGCCGAGGAAGGTCAGCGTGGTCGCGCCCTCGATCGCGCTGGCGTTGCGCGCGGCGGCCTGCCGGCGCAGCACCGCGTTGATCCGCGCCAGCAGCTCGCGCGGGTTGAACGGCTTTGCCAGGTAATCGTCGGCGCCCATCTCGAGGCCGAGGATGCGGTCGACGTCCTCGCCGCGCGCGGTCAGCATGATGATCGGCGTCTGCGATTCCGCCCGCACCTTGCGGCACAGGCTGAGGCCGTCCTCGCCGGGCAGCATGACGTCGAGCACCAGGAGATCCACTCGGTGGTCGGTCATCGCCTTGGCCATCTCGCGGCCGTCGGAGGCGGTCGTGACATGACAGGAATTGGTACGGAGATATTTTGCGATAAGGGACCGCGTCTCGCGGTCGTCCTCGACGACAAGGATATTGGGCGCAGCCTGGGTCATACCGATCTTTTGTCCGTGATTCGGGGAAAGCGGCTCAGGAATCTTGTTTCAGTATGTGTCTGAAATCTTGCCCGGCTATCCCGGTTAACAGGTCGGCGGCAGGGAGAAAAGTTATCGTTCTGTCATCAATCCTGATGCCCTGAAATGCAGGCAGAACCATCCCGGGACAGCGCACCGGTCCCTGGTCGCCATCGCAGCCCGAGGAAGGGCAGGGCGGCTGTCATATCCAGGGGCGGAACCCGTCCCCCTTGCGACGCGTTATTTCCCTTTCAAGTCAGGGAGGGTGAGATGGCTGTCGAGGTCGAGACCAGGCCGCATCAGCTCATTGCAAGCGACCGGGTCGAGGGGACGGCGGTGCGCCGGGCCAATGGCGACATGATCGGCCATATCGAGCGGCTGATGATCGACAAGATCTCGGGCAAGGTATCGTACGCGGTGTTGAGCTTCGGCGGCTTCCTGGGCATCGGAACCAATTTGATCCCGCTGCCCTGGGGCCGGCTGCACTACAACCCGACGTTCGAGGCCTATGAGCTCGACATCGAGGACGAGGAGCTGAAGCGCGCGCCGTCGTTCCGTGCCGACAAGGATTTCGATTGGGGCGATCGCTCGCAGGAAGTCGAGCTGCATCGCTTCTACGGCGTGCCGCCCTATTGGGGCGGCTTCTGATCGCGCGGCAACATGCGCGAATGACAGCGCACGTCGATCGATGATGCGGTCGCTGGGACGAGCACGCGGCGTGTGCAGCGCGGTTCGCCGGGACGACTTAGTGAGCCAAACATCGTCACATCATGGACTGCGCGTCCGGCGCAGTCGTAAGGCTCAACCGCAAGCTTAGTTGAGAGATCACGATCGCTTCCGTCAAGCGGCTCAGCGTTCCATGCGCTGAAAAGCCCCGCTCCAGTCGGCCGCATCGCCTTATCGTGTTCCTCGGCATCCAAGCGGCTTTTGATCGCAGGTCCGTTAGGAACGGTTGCGAAGATGACGGGTTTTCCCAGCATCGATTTTGCGAGAGGAGAGCCATCAATGTTGGTCAAATCCATCATCGCCGGCCTCGCCGGCACCGCGCTGCTTGCAACCGTCGCCGTTGCGCAGACGCCAACCGACAAGGGCGACAAGATGTCTCCTGCGGCCACGTCGCCGGCTCCAGCGGCATCGACGTCAGCGACGTCGCCGACCGAGTTCAAGGGCAACTGGCGTGCGTCGAAGGTCGCCGGACTCAGCGTCTATAACGACAAGAACGAGAGCGTCGGGTCGATCAACGATCTGCTGATGGACAAGAGCGGTACGATCAAGGCGGTCGTGATCGGTGTCGGCGGCTTCCTTGGCGTCGGCGAGCATCTGGTCGCCGTGCCGCTCGACAAGGTGAAGTTCGTCAGCGAGCCGATCGCCTATACCGGCGCGTCCAACGGTACCGGCGGCACCGCCAAGACGAACACCACCACGGGCGCAGCCCCGGCGGCGGCGGCGAAGCCGAATCCCTGGTATCCGGATCACGCCGTGTTCAACGCGTCCAAGGATGAGCTGAAGGCGATGCCTGAGTTCAAGTACTCGACCGACTAAGGCATATCGCGACCTGCAGGAAAAAAGCGCGTCCGGCTGCTGCCGGGCGCGCTTCTTGCTGGCCGATGGATAAAATCCGGGAAGAGTGTAAGGATCAGGTCGGGCAATCCAGTTCGGACAGCGCGTCTCCAGGCATTGGAGAGGTGAGGTCCGCGAAGCGACCCGTTTCAATCATCATCAACCGATTGAGCTTACGCAATCATTCTTCAAATGGCTGAACCTGATGAATGACAAGGACCGCGAGAGCGGCGATCCCGCGGTAGCCCGGATTCGCGGCCGCTACCCGCAATACACGCGGCGCCGGTTGCAAGGCTTTGCGGAGCGGCTGCAACAGAAGATTCATGCCGACCGCGTGCCGGTCACCTCGCTCGCGCTTGCCGGTCCCACCGAGCGAATCAGCCTCGAGGACGCGCTCAAGCTCGATTATCGGCCGGCCCCATTGGGCGAGACGCTGGGACCGCTATGGGCGACCTATTGGGTGCACGTCATGGCCGAGGTGCCGCAGGCCTGGGCCGGCTCGCGCGTGGATCTGTATTGGGACAGCCGCTCGGAAGCGTTGCTTTGGCTCAACGGATGTTCCTCGCAGGGTCTCAATCCCGGCCGCCACACCGCGCCGCTCGTTCAGTCGGCGAGCGGCGGGGAGACGATCAGCTTCCATGTGGAGGTGGCCTGCAACGGCCTGTTCGGTGCCTTCTGGAGCGATCCGCAGGCCTACGCGCTGGTCGCCTGCGAGCTGCGCCGCTTCGATCCCGAGGCCTCGGCATTCTATTTCGACTACGAAGTGCTGCGCCAGCTCGAGGCTGACCGCGATCCCACGACAAAGCCGAGGTCATACGGAGCTGTCGGAGAGACGGCGCAGCCGGCGCTGGATCGGACCTGGGCGGGGCGCCTGCTGCACGATCTCAACCGCATCTGCAACATCACCGACCCCGACGATCGCGCGACATGGCCGGCGGCGCGGGCGATCCTCGACGGCCTGCTCGCGGCACGAAACGGCAGCATCACCCACGAGATGTCGGCGATCGGCCACGCCCATCTCGACACGGCATGGCTGTGGCCGCTGGTGGAAACCCGCCGCAAGGCGCAACGCAGCTTCTCCACGGCGGTGGCGCTGATGGAGCGCTATCCCGATTTCAAGTTCGCCTGCTCGCAGGCCTATCAGTATGCCGTCATCGAACAGAATGACCCTGACCTGTTCGCCCGAATTCGCGCCAAGGCCGCCGCCGGCCAATGGATTCCGGTCGGCGGCAGCTGGATCGAGCCGGACTGCAATCTGCCGTGGGGCGAGTCGATCTGCCGTCAGTTCCTCTATGGTCAGCGCTATTTCGAGCAGACGTTCGGCGCGCGCTCCAGCGTGTTCTGGAATCCAGACGTGTTCGGCTACGACGCCCAGCTGCCGCAGCTGATGCAGCAGGCGGGGATGTCGCGCTTCCTGACCCAGAAGCTGTCGTGGAACAAGTTCACCTCACCGCCGCATCACAGCTTCCACTGGCGCGGACTGGACGGCAGCACGGTGCTGGCGCATTTCCCGCCGGCGGACACCTACAACGGATCGGCGCAGGTCGCGGAGCTCCGCTATCACGCCGCCAATTACAAGGACGCCGACCGTTCGTCCGACGCACTCTATCTGTTCGGCTATGGCGACGGCGGCGGCGGTGCCGACGAGACGATGCTCGAGACGTTGCAGCGCGCAAGGGACTTGCAGGGGCTGCCGCGGATCCAGATTCGCTCCGTCGACGAGTTCTTCGACCGCCTGGCGATATCGACGCCGGATCTGGCGACGATCGAAGGCGAGCTCTATCTCGAATATCATCGTGGCACCTACACCACCCAGGCCGAGACCAAGCGCCTCAACCGCGCTTGCGAGGCCGGCCTTCAGGCGCTCGAATTCGTGACCACTGTCGCGGCTGCCTGCCGGCAACCGGCACCATCCGCACAGGAGATCGAAGCGCTGTGGCGCACGCTGCTGGTCAACCAGTTCCACGACATCATTCCCGGCAGCAGCATTCGCGAGGTCTATGAACGTGCGGAGGTCGAACTCGCCGGCGTGGCGGAGGAGGCCGGGCGCCGCACGCAAGCCGTGCTGGAGACACTGTGCGATCCCGAAGACGGCACTTGGACAGCCATCAACACGCTGGGCTGCGCGCGCGCCGAGGTCGCGTCCGACCCCGACGGCGAGCTTCGTCACATCGTCGCCGCGCCGTTTGCGGCGGGCGAAACGACGACGACCGACGATCGCGTCGTGGTCGCCGCCGATGCGGACGGCTTCGTGCTGTCGAACGCGCGGCTCGAAGCGCGCACTGATCGCAGCGGGCTTGTTCGGTCGCTGCTGCATGTTGCGAGCGGCCGCGAGACCTTCGCATCACCGGCAGCCCGGCTGCTGCTGCTCGATGACCGGCCGCTCGATTTCGAGGCATGGGATATCGATCCGTTCGCGCTGGAGACCGCGCGCGAGGTGGCAGGGGAGGTGAGCTGCGCCGTGCTGTCGGATGGCGGACTGCGCGGCGAGGTCCGTTTCGAGCGCGGGCTCGGACGCGCGAGCCGGCTCGCGCAGGTGATCCGCCTCGATGCCGGCGCCGATCATCTCGAATTCGAAACCACGGTCGATTGGCAGGAGCGCAAGACGGCGCTGAAGGTCATGTTCCCCGTCGCGTGCCGTGCATCCAACGCAACCTATGAAACCATGTTCGGCGCAACCGAGCGACCGACGCATGCCAACACGGATGCCGATGCGGCCAAGTACGAGGTGCCCGGCCATCGCTGGGCCGATCTCGCCGAGCCGGATTTCGGCGTGTCGCTGTTCAGCGACTGCCGTCACGGCTATTCGGCGTTCGGCAGCCAGCTCGCGCTGACGCTGCTGCGCGGCTCCGAATTGCCTGATCCGCAGGCCGATATCAGGCGGCACCGGATGCGCTATGCGATCTATCCCCATCACGGCGACTGGCGCCGCGCGGACACGGTCGGGCGCGCCTTGCGGTTCGAGCGTCCGGTGCTGTGGACGAAGGGAAAACCGCGCGCGCCGTTGCGACACTCGCTTTTGACGGCGTCGCCGGCCAACGTGATCGTCGATACGATCAAGCCCGCCGAGGATGGCGACGGCTGGGTGGTGCGGCTCTACGAGAGCGCAGGCATTCGCGCCGCCGCGACGCTCGATTTCGGCGTCGACATCGCGTCGGTGTGGATGAGCAACACCCTGGAAGACCGCATCGAGGCCCTGGCAACCGAGGGTCGGCGGTACCGCCTGGCGCTGCGTCCATTCCAGATCGCAACGCTGCGGATCTTCCAGGCGTAATGCTTGCAGTGAACTTTCGCCCCGCCCGGAGGCCGGATCGCATCGCTGGACGCGATCCGGTGTGGACTAAAGCATGATCCGGAAAAGTGCGAAGCGGTTTTCCCTCGCGACAAACGCGGGACGCGTTTGCGCGGAGATCATGCTCAAACAAGGAGCTAAAGCGCGATGACGATTCAACCTAATCACATCGCGCTTTAGCCGTCAGTTCGACTTCACCAGCGGACAGCCGCCCTTGTCGAGCGGGCGGAACGCCTCGTCGCCGGGCACGGTGGCGATCAGCTTGTAGAGATCCCACTCGCCCTTGGATTCCTCGGGCTTCTTGACCTCGAACAGATACATGTCGTGCACCATGCGGCCGTCGATCCGGATATGGCCGTTCTTGGCGAAGAAGTCGTTGACCGGCGTGGCGCGCATCTGGGCCATCACCTTCGGCGCCTCGTCGGTGCCGATGGCCTCGATCGCCTTCAGGTAATGCATGGTCGCCGAGTAGAGGCCGGCCTGGATCATGGTCGGCATGTGGCCGACCTTCTCGTTGAAGCGCTTCGAGAAGGCGCGGGTCTCGTCGTTCATGTCCCAGTAGAAGGCGTCGGTGACGATCAGGCCCTGGGTCGCCTTGATGCCGAGCGAATGGGTGTCGGTGATCTCCTGGAGCAGCGCGATCATCTTCTGGCCGCCCTGGGTCAGGCCGAATTCGGAAGCCTGCTTCAGCGCGTTGGTGGTGTCGCCGCCGGCGTTCGCCAGCGCCACGACCTTGGCCTTGGAGGCCTGCGCCTGCAGCAGGAAGGACGAGAAGTCCGACGAGTTGAGCGGATGACGCACGTCGCCGAGCACCTTGCCGCCGCTTTCCTTGACCACATTGGCGGCATCGCGTTCCAGCGCCATGCCGAAGGCGTAGTCGGCGGTGACGAAGAACCAGGTGTCCTCGCCGCGCTTGACCATCGCCTTGCCGGCGACGTTCGACAGCGCATAGGTGTCGTAGGTCCAGTGCACCGTGTTGGGCGAGCAGGCGGTGCCAGTGATATCGGAGGAGCCGCCGCCGGAATTGATGTGGATTCTGTTCTTCTCGCGCGTCAGCGCCGAGATCGGCAATGCGACCGACGAGGTCGGCACGTCGAGGATCGCGTCGACCTTGTCGTTGTCGTACCAGTTGCGTGCGATGTTGACGCCGACGTCGGGCTTGTTCTGGTGATCCGCTGCGATCACCTGCACCGGCTTGCCTTTCACCTTGCCGCCGTAATCGGCGACCGCCATCTCGACGGCGGCGACCGAGCCCTTGCCGGTGGCGTCCGCATAGAGGCTCGACATGTCGGTGAGCACGCCGATCTTGACGACGTCGTCGGAGATCTGGGCGTTCGCCGCGGTCGCTGAAACCGTGAGCGCGAGGCCGGCCGCCGCTGCGGCCAAGAGTGTTTTCATCGTGTTTTTCTCCCTGACTTTTTCATTGAGGGTTGCTTCCACCGGGGCGTTCTAGCCGCTGCGACAAGCTGTCGCAAAGACGACTTTTTGAGCATGCGCCGGAACCCGGCTTGATCGCCGGCGCGCTTTTACCTCGCCCCGCTCGCGCAGAGAGGTCGGATTACGAGGCAATCCGGGTGAGGGTACAGGTCCTGCTGCGGCGGTCAGAGCGCCGGTAAGGCGGTGACGGCGGCCTTGATGGTGCCGTCGGTTTCCACGATCACCCGCAACGTCTTGGAATCGAAGTCGATCCCGGCCAGCCGGATGCTGTTGACCTCGGCGTCGACGCGGATGCCTTCTTCGTTCTTCTGCAGGTCGGCGATGGCGGCGGCGACCTTGCGCTGCGCGTTGGTCGCGAATGGCTTCAGGTCGACCACCAGCCGGTCGTTGAGGGTCTGCTGCATGTGCGGGATCGCGGCGCGCGCGGCGGCGCCGAGCAGGCCGAACGCGGCCTCGGATTCCACCGCCAGCTCGACGTCGGTCAGCCGCAGCGTCTGCGACGGCTGGTCGAGCCGCGGCCGGCCCCAGATGTGCACGGTCGCCTCGGCGCCCAGGCCGAACCAGCTGGCCTTCTCCTTGGCGTGCACCAGGAGCGAGATCAGGAGCCGGTCGCCGGAGGCGGCGATGCTCGCGCTCTTGACGGTCACGTCGACCGGACCGGAGCCGTCCTCGGGGAAGGTCTTGCCCTTGAGCTGTGCCTCGACCAGCTGGCTCAGCGTGGTGAAGGACAGGTCGACCGGCAGGCCGATCGCGACCTGGCTCGCCATCGGCGGCACGATCGAGAGTTTTTCGGGGAATGGGCAGTTCGGAGTGGTCTGCGCCTCCGTGATCCGCGTTTCGGCCTCGATCCCCATCGTCAGGATCAGCGAGGACGCATCGACCTTCGGCTGCGCGGCGATCGCGCGGGTCGGTCGCAGCTCGAGCCACATCGGCGGCATCGAGGTGGTGCCGCCGGTGCCTTGCAGCGGGATCGAGCGGCAGGCCTTGGCCCATTGCGCGCGGGCGTTGTTCTGGAACACCGGGTCGTCGTGCAAGCGGGCCTCGACCACGGAAATCTGGTCGGCGACCGCCTTGTCGATGACAGGCTTGACCTGGGCCGGCACGCTGATGCGGACGCCGGCCGTCGACAGGCTGGTGTCGCCGAGATTGACCTGTGCCTGCAGGTTCGGCTCGATCCGCCACGACGCGCCGAGCTTCGGCCGCGCAGTGAGGGTGACGTTGCCCTTGATCTCGGCGTTGGCGTTGATGTTCTTGATGTTCACGGCGCCGATCTGCTTGGCGACATTGCCGCCGAGCAGGCTGCCGAGCGCGTCGCTGACCGCGCCGGTTGCCTTGGCGGATAGCGCGCCGGTAACCTTGAGCGTCCCGTTGATCGGGGTGGTCAGCGTCAGCACGTCCTGCGCGCCGGTGGCCGCGATCGGCCCGCGCGATGCGGTCCAGCCGATGTCGGCATTTTGCAGGATTTGCTGGACCGGGTTGTCGGCCTTGCCGCCGAAGGTCTTCGGCGCGCCACGTTCGGCAGCGTCGCGGATCGCCGACAGCGCGACCGAGACCTGCGCCACGATCGTCGAGGAACGCGGCGCCTGCGGCAGCGGCGGCAGCTCTGCGAGCTTCGGCTTCTGTACGGTGACGCTCGGCGCGAGCCAGTCCATTGCCTTGAGGCTGATCACGAACGAGACCAGCACCACCGCGGTCCCGAGCGCTATCGTCCTTGGATGCATCGGTAGACGCATCATTCCCCCGGATGAAAATCAACTTGACGGGTTGTACAGGCCCCCCGACGAGGGCGCCAGTGTGGCGGGATCAAGCTGCTTCAGGGGCGGAAGGCGTTAAGGTTGATGAACGCGGCAACGGCCCCGGCACGAAGTGCCGGAGCCGTCGTCGAGGACGCCTTTACGAAGGACGCCTTGGAGGGGAGGGGCTTAGCGGACGGCCGAGCCGAGATCGGCGCGGCGGTCGGTCATCGGCAGCACGATCACCTTGGTGCCGACGCTGACCCGCGAATAGAGGTCGGAGACATCTGCATTGGTCAGGCGCAGGCAACCGGAGGACACGCGGGTGCCGATCGTCTCCGGCGCGTTGGTGCCGTGGATGCGGTAGATGGTGCCGCCGAGATACATGGCGCGGGCGCCGAGCGGATTGCCGGGGCCGCCGGCCATGTGGCGCGGCAGATAGGGCTGGCGGGCGATCATTTCCGGCGGGGGCGTCCAATCCGGCCACTCCGCCTTCTTGGTGATGGTCTGGGTGCCCGACCAGGTGAAACCGTCGCGGCCGATGCCGATGCCGTAACGCATGGCTTGGCCGTTGCCGAGCACGAGATAGAGATAGGTGTGCGGGGTGTCGATGATGATGGTGCCGGGCGCCTCGCGCGTCGGATAGGCGACGACCTGGCGGCGCAGGCGGGCGGGCAATTCGACCGAACGGTCTTCCTCCTGCGCCTGCGGCATCGACTGCACCGGGGGCTGCACGGCCTCGGTCGGCGGCGTCAGGATGAAGGGGAAGATCGGCAGCGGAGCGGCCGCGGCGGTATTTACGAATGCGACGGTGCCAATCGCCAGCGCACCGAAGGCGGCGGCAGCGAGACGCGAGTTCAGCTTGATGGAATTGAACATTGTCGACCCCTGTTGTTTGCGCCCTGCGCGCCAGTTCCGGCGCGTCGTTGGGTCAAAGCAGTACAGGTGAGGCGTTTCAGGACGTTTGCACGAAATCGCCAAAATGGTTTCGTGCCGTTAGGGAATTGTTTCGTGCGTGTTTCGTCGCACGGTTAAGGCCAAGTTGCCGGGAAGGGGGTGTACCGCCGCAAGACAGTCTTCCTGGCACGGCGCTTGCTGTCCCAGCGCATTGTTTCGGAATGGAGTGGAAATGATGCTGGGGCACACGATCGGCAGCATGCTGGATCGGCAGAAGGGCTTTGGCCCCGGGTTCGATTTCCTCCGCATTGCACTTGCGATTTCCGTCGTCGCCGCCCACGCGCCCTATGTCGCGAGCGGTAGTGGCGACGGCGAGCAGGCGTGGATCTCCTGGTTTCCGCACTACGCCATTCTCGTGATGTTTTTCGCGCTGAGCGGCTTTCTGATCGCGGCGAGCGGCCTGCGGCTTTCCCTGAAGGAATTTCTCACCAATCGCGGCATGCGGATCATTCCGGCGCTTGCGGTCGAGATCGTGCTGTCGGCGCTGATCCTCGGGCCGATCTTCACCGCGCTGCCGCTGTCGGATTATTTCACCAACTTCGGCACTTACAAATACTTCACCAACATCATCGGCCTCGTGAACTACGTCCTGCCCGGCGTGTTCAGCGGCAATCCCGCGCCGGAGGTCAACAGCTCGCTGTGGACGGTGCCGTTCGAATATGGCTGCTACGCGCTGATGACGGTGTTCATCCTGTTCGGCCTGTTGCGCAAGCCGCCGCTCATCGTGCTCGGTGCGCTCGTGCTGGTCGGCATCGGCCTTGCGCTCGCACTCACCGGGCATAGCGCGCAATCGTCGCAACTGCCCGCCGGCGTCGCCGGCACGCTGCATGACAGGATCTTCAGCACGGCGCCGTTCCTCGGACGCGGCGCGAAGCTGCCGGTCGCGTTCATGCTCGGCATCGCGATCTATCTCTATCGTGACCGCATTCCCTACAACGGATGGCTTCTCGCCGCGTGCTGCGCGCTCTGCGCGGGCGCCGCGCTGCTCGGTCCGGCGGACTGGATGAGCCAGCCGGTGCTCAATCTCCTGATCGCCCCGGCGCTGGTCTACATTACCGCATATCTCGGCGTCTCGAAGCTGCCGCGGCTGCCGCTGGTCTCGCGCGGCGACTATTCCTACGGCATCTATCTCTACGGATTTCCGGTGCAGCAGGTGGTGCGGGTATGGCTGCCGCACGCGCCCGTGATCGTTCAGTTCGCGATCGCACTGCTGCTGATCACGCTGTTCGCCGCGTTCTCCTGGCACTGGATCGAGAAGCCGATCCTGAAACTGCGCAGCCGCTTCTCGTTCGTGGCGCGCCAGCGCCTTGCGCCGGACGACGCGGCCGGGACGCGCCAGGACATTGCGCCGCTTGCCGTTGCCGCGAACGCCGTCCGAAGCAGGCAGTCCTCCTGACGAGGAGCCAGCACTCTCGCGGTTCAGGAGCTGAGATATCCGGCCAATCCGTCCCACAGCAGCTTGGCGGCGGTGATGACCAGAATGGCGTAGCAGGCGCGGTACAGCGCGCGCTGGTCGAGACGTTCGTGCAGCCGCCATCCGGCCCAGACGCCGACCGGCACCGCCGGCACGCAAAGCGCCATCAGCATCCACAGGCTGTGTGACGGTGTGGCGAGCACGAGCCACGGGCCTGCCTTCAAGAGGTTGCCGACCGTGAAGAACAGGCTGGTGGTGCCGGCGTAAAGCGCCTTCGGCATGCCGAGCGGCAGCAGATAGATCGCAAGCGGCGGCCCGCCCGAATGCGCCACCATCGTGGTGACGCCGGAGGACAAGCCGGCGAACGTCGCCTTGAACGCGGAGCGCGGACGCGGCTTGATCTCGCCGCCGCCGAGAAACCACAGCGCGGCGAACACCAGCGTCACCACGCCCATCACGATCTCGACGGCATGCCGGTCGAGATCGCGCAGCACGAAGTAGCCGAGGCCGATGCCGACGACGAGCGCCGGCAGCAGCATCGCGAGGTCGATGCGCGACCATGTGCTCGGGCGCCAGAACCGCAGCGCGGTGACGTCCATGACGATGAACAACGGCGCCAGCAGCGCGCCCGCCGCGATCGGGTCCATCGCCAGCGACAGCAGCGGGATGCCGACGATGGCAAAGCCGCCGCCGAACGCGCCCTTCATGAAGGCGATCAGGAAGACGCCGGCCAGCGCGACCGCGAGCACAAACGGCGCGGGCAGGTCAGCGACGATGGACGTGATCATGGTGTCGTGCGAGGCGTTGTGGTGGTACTCAACATGGCCACGCGCGCCTGTACGCGCAATCGAAACATTGCTCTCGGTGCACATTGCTCTCGGTGCAATTCGGCGTGCACGCGGCCTAGCCGGCGCGCATCCGCGGCAGGCCCGGCTTGTCGCCATTGATCACGGCGCGGCGATCGGAGACGGCGTGATGGAATTGCTCGAGCGTCAGCCCGATCGCCGAGAGATCGCCGTCCTCGATCGCGCCGTCGTCGTAGCAATCGAGCGCCTCGCGCAACAGCCCGTCCGCATCTGCCTGCATCGCTGCGAGTTCTTCCGGCGTCTCGGCGCCGCGCACCCGCGAGATCAGTGTCAGCAGATTGTCGCGATGGGTGACGTAGTGCTCGCGCTCGTCGCGCTTCATGTAGTGGCGCAGCCAGGCGGCCGCCGAGCCGAGGCCGGAAAGCAGCAGGATGCCGCCCCAGATGTAATCGGAGTATTTTTCGAGGAAGGTGCGCTCGGTACCGTCGATATAGGCGGCCGCCCCTTGATGCGCCGGCAGCGCGGCGTCCTTGTCGGTGTCGGGCTTTTCGATCTTGGCCGCCGCCGGCAGATCGCGCGCGACCTGGAGGCGCAGCGTGAACAGCTGCCGGTCGAGCGCGCCGACAGTCGCCTCGCTCAGCGCATGTTGCGCGATGATGAGGTGATTGACGCTGACGGTCTCGACCTTGTCCTCGGGCCGCGCCGGCGACGAGGAGAAGATGCTGCCGGCGATCTCCTCGGACTCATAGCGCGGATGTTTCTGTGCCATCGCTTCCGAGACGTCGACCGGGAGGAAGACCGGCTCGCCGCGCGCCGCCGCCGTCGCCGTAATCGCTTCCGCCGTCACCTTGCTGTCGAGCGGGCCGACGGTCATGTAGGCATCGAGCGAGGGATCGCGCGCGAGGTCGGCGATCTTGTTGACGGCGAACTGGCTGACCGCGACCTTGTCGGGGTTGACGCCGGACTCGGTCAGGATCACGCGCAGCAGCGTGACGTTGGCCTGCGTGCTGCCGACCACGCCGACCTTGTGGCCGGCGAGGTCATCGATGCTCTTGATCTTCGCGGACCGCCGCTTGCCCTTGGCGCCCGAGGGCGCCCACAGCACGACGACATTCTTGCGCAGGATCGCAACCGACTCGGCGCTCGCGGGCAGATCGAGGTCGCCGCGCACCACCGCGAGGTCGACCTTGTTTGCCGTGAACAGCGCGATGCTCTCGGCGGACCCCTGCGTCGTGACCGGCTTCAGCCGCACCGAGCTGCCGTCGTGCGTAAAGGCCTGGGCGAAGCCCTGGATCAGCTTGACGTCCTCGCTGCCGGTCGGGCCGACCGCGATCGCGAGCGTCACCGGACGCAGCGCGTAATACAGCGCGCCGGCGGCGAGACCGAACACAAGCATGCCGGCCGCAAGGATCAGCAGCGACGAATTTCGTCGCCTGAGCCTGCGGCGCTTGGCGCCGGGATTTTCACTCTGCTCTGACATCTGACTGTCACGTTACACGAAAAACCGGCCGTTTGCCGGGAAAAACAACCTAACATTTCGATGACGTCATACGTTTGAAACATCCATGTCAGAACGTCGTGCGAGCAGAATCAAGATTAACGATTTGGATCTCCTGCAATGCGCATACTCGTTGCGACCGATGCCTGGCATCCGCAAGTCAACGGCGTGGTCCGGACGCTGACGTCGCTTGCGCGCAGCGCAGCCGGACTCGGCGCCGAGATCGAATTCCTCACTCCCGACGGTTTCCGTTCGGTCGGCGTGCCGACCTATCCGGGCCTGCGCGTGGCGCTGCCGAACCGCCGCGAGATCGCGCGCCGGATCGAGGAGGCTGCGCCTGAGGCGATCCACATCGCGACCGAAGGGCCGATCGGCTGGGCGGTGCGCGGCTATTGCCGGCGCAACAAGCTGGCCTTCACCACATCCTATACAACGCGCTTCCCGGAATATGTTTCTGTTCGTACCGGCATTCCCGACAGTGTCGGCTATGCGGTGCTGCGCCACTTCCACGCCGCCGGCTCGATGACGATGGTCGCGACCGACTCGCTGCGGTTAGAGCTCGCCGAGCGCGGCTTCCGCAGGCTCGGCTTCTGGACCCGCGGCGTCGACACCAGGATCTTCAATCCGGACCAGCCGGCGCTGCTCGATCTGCCGCGGCCGATCTTCATGACCATGGGCCGCGTCGCGGTGGAGAAGAACCTCGACGCCTTCCTGTCGCTGGACCTGCCGGGCTCCAAGGTCGTGGTCGGCGACGGCCCGCAAAGGGCGGCATTGGAACAGAAATATCCAGACGCGATTTTTCTCGGCGAGAAGAAGGGGCAGGATTTGACCTCGCACCTTGCCGCCGCCGACGTCTTCGTGTTCCCGAGCCTGACCGACACCTTCGGTGTCGTGCAGCTCGAGGCGCTGGCCTGCGGCACGCCGGTCGCGGCATTCCCGGTCACCGGCCCGAAGGATGTCATCGCCAACCATCCCATCGGCGCGATCGACAACGACCTGCGCAACGCCTGCCTGCGCGCGCTGACGATGTCGCGCACGGACTGCCGCAATTTTGCGTTGGAGCGTTCCTGGGAAAACAGTGCGCGTCAGTTCATCGGCAATCTGGCCACGCTGCAGCCGAGCCGCGCGCCGCGGCACGCCCGCCGCGTTGCCGGCCGCAGTGCGGTTCCGAATTAACAGCTCAATCGAACGAGAGACGAGAGACGATCTATGGCTGAAATCATCAAGCTGGGTGCCGACCGTTCCATGGATTTCGACCGCGAGACGGTCGAGCAGGCCTATGACCGCTGGGCGCCGATCTACGACCTCGTGTTCGGCGGTGTGTTCAGCAAGGGCCGGCAGGCCGCGATCCAGGCCACCAACAAGATCGGTGGCCGGGTGCTCGAGGTCGGCGTCGGCACCGGCATCTCGCTGCCGCTCTACAGCCAGAACGTCCGCATCTTTGGCACCGATATCTCGGAAGCGATGCTGGAGAAAGCCAAGAAGCGGGTTGCGGAGCAGGGCCTGAAGAATGTCGAGGGCCTCGCGGTGATGGACGCCGAGAAGCTCGAGTTCTCCGACAATTCGTTCGACGTGGTGATGGCGCAGTATGTGCTGTCGGCGGTGCCGAACCCGGAAGCCGCGCTCGACGAGTTCGCCCGCGTGGTGCGTCCGGGCGGCGAACTGATCATCCTGACCCGCGTCAGCGCCGACGCCGGCGTCCGCCGCTTCATCGAGCAGAAGCTGCAGCCGGTGGTGCGCCCGCTCGGGTTCCGGACCGCCGAATTCGCCTGGTCGCGCTACACCAAATGGCTCGCGGGCGCGCGCGGCATGGAGCTCGCGGAGCGCCGCCTGATTCCGCCGCTCGGCCATTTCTCGCTGGTCCGCTTCCGCAAGGCGGATGTCGCCAAAGCCGCCTGAGGCGGCCCGGCCAGGCGGCCCAGCCCGCCGCTCCTCCCGGCTGAGGTAGCGCACAGCGCATCCCGAACCGGGAGGCTACGATCTCCTTCGCCTTATCCCCGCAGACTTCGTCGGGATGAGGCAAAACCCTGCTCCGGTTGCGTCAAGGCGTCGCTCCGCATTGTCATATGTCATTATGATGATGTCACACGCGATACATCGAATCCCTGTAAATCCTGTCCCGAAAGATGTTGGGGGAACCAATGATCAAGAATTTCCTGCAAGAGCTGCGTACCCAGCGCTGGGATGACCATCGCTTCTATCATCACAGCCGGATCAACCAGAGCCTGCACTTCGTCAGCGCGCTGAGCTTCCTGTTCGCCTATGTGATGCTGTTCTTCGATCCGGTCGTATCGGCACTGGTCGGCTGGCTGGTCTCGATGACCTCGCGCCAGGCCGGTCATTTCTTCTTCGAGCCGAAGGGTTACGACCACGTCAACCAGGCGACCCACGAGCACAAGGAAGACATCAAGGTCGGCTACAATCTGCAGCGCAAGGTCGTGCTGATGGCGATCTGGGCGCTGTCGCCGATGGTGCTGTACTTCGATCCGACCCTGTTCGGCCTGTTCAAGCCCTGGGTCACGATGGGCGACTTCACCCGCCAGGTGGCCAAGATCTGGCTCGTGGTCGGCGTCGGCGGCCTCCTGTTCCGCACCATCCATTTGTTCTTCATTCGCGACGTCGAGACCGGCCTCGTCTGGATGACCAAGATCATCACCGACCCCTTCAACGACCTGAAGCTCTATCACAAGGCGCCGCTGTTCCTGATGAAGGGCGAACTGATCGATCCGGGTCTCGAGAAGCACGTCAAGCACGCCTGATCGTTGCTCCCAGCGTCTTCAAACTGCGTCATGCCCGGGCTTGTCCCGGGCATCTACGTTCTTAGGATTCTCGTGAAGATTTTACGCCGCGCTGCTGGCCACAACCGGACTACGCTCCCTCTCCCGCCTGCGGGGGAGGGCTGGGGTGAGGGGGTTGCCGCGAGTCGGAACCTTTGCGTGGAGAGAGCCCCCACCCAGATCGCATCTTGCGATGCGATCTGGCCTCCCCCGCAAGCGGGAGAGGCGAAGAGGCAAGAGCGGGGCGAGGGGGCGGAGGAACGGCGCGTTGGCTCAGCGGCCGAACCTCACGGCGACCATCTCCTTCAGGATCTGCCGCTTGATGTTCTTGTTGGTAAGGCCGGCCTTGTGCCACCACCAGCCGTCGCGCTTCATCTTCTCGGCCGCCGCGACGAAGCGGTCGCTGACCTCGGCAAAGTCGTTGTCGGTGTAGTTGAGGGTGAAGATCAGGCGGCCGGTGCCGACCCAGCTCAGCGCCAGTCCCTCGGCCCGCAGATAGTATTGCAGCATCCAGTTGTAGCGGGACGGCTCGGTGTAATAGACGGTCCAGATCGACGAGATGTTGCCGACGCGAACCGGAAGGCCCGCGGCTTTGAGCCGCTCGTTGAGCGCCCTGGCGCGGCCGTTCCAGGTCTCGTCCAGCCCGTTGTAAATCGAGCGGAAGTTCGGGCTGGCGAGCCGGCTCAGGAACTCGTCCATCGCCGTCATCACATAGGGATGCGAGTTGAAGGTGCCGCGGGCAAAGCAGATGTCGGCCGGACGGTCGTCGCGGAAGCGGCGCATCAGGTCCTTGCGGCCGCACACCACGCCGACCGGAAGCCCGCCGGCCAGGCTCTTGCCGTAGGTCGCCATGTCGGCCTTGACGCCGAAATATTCCTGGGCGCCGCCGGCGGCGAGGCGGAAGCCGACGAACACCTCGTCGAAGATCAGGACGATGCCGCGCTCGGTGCAGACCTCGCGCAGCTTCTTCAGCCATTCGGTGTAGGCGGCGCGGTCGTATTTGGAGGAACGCGAGGAGTCGACCAGCGCGGAATCGCCGGGCGCGTTGGAATTCGGATGCAGCGCCTGCAGCGGGTTGACCAGCACACAGGCGATGTCATTGCGCGTCCGCAGCACGTGCAGCGTCTTCTCCGACATGTCGGCGAGCGTGAAGGTCTCGTGCGGCGACACCGGATTGCCGACGCCGGGCTGCACCTCGCCCCACCAGCCGTGATAGCTGCCTGCGAAACGGACCAGGTGCGTGCGCTTGGTGTGGTAGCGCGCGAGCCGCACCGCCTGCATCACGGCCTCGGTGCCGGACATGTGGAACGAGACCTCGTCGAGGCCGGACAGCTCGCAGAGCCGTTTGACGTTGTCGGCAATGACCGGGTGATAGGGGCCGAGCACGGGGCCAAGCGCGTGGGCGCGCTTCTCACCCTCGGCGATGCACTCCTTGTAGAAGTCGTTGCCGAAGATGTTGACACCGTAGGAGCCGGTCAGGTCGTAGAACACATTGCCGTCGACGTCTGTGACAGTGACGCCGCTGGAAGCCTCGACGAACGCCGAGGTGCCGAGATGCTCGCGCACGAGGCGGCTGTACTGGAACGGCACGCGGTAGGTTTCGGTGAACCGCAGATCGGAGATGCGCTCCGTCACCTCGGCGGTCAGCGCGCGGCCCTTGGGGTAGCGATCCCCGTAGAGGCCGGCGAGGCGGAAGAAGCCGTCCTGGCGCTGCATCGCGATGTCCTTCGGCGCACCGTCGGAGCGGAAGAAGTCGTCGATGTCGAATTCGTAGTGCGGGACCATCCGCGCGACCATCTTGGACATCTTGGAATGTCCGGTCAGCGAGCGGTGCTTGGCGCGCGACAGCGCGATGCGGGCCTGAATTTTGGGGAAAGCTGCGGCGGCGCCGGCAAGCGCGGCGGCGGACAGCGAGAGAATCGGAAGGGATGTTTCCATGACAGAAGCGCTAGCCTCAGCACCTAACAGATTCATGACAGTCAAGGGCCTGATCTCGGCGTTCACCCAGCAGGAAGACCTCAATTTCCTGCTAACCAACCGGATTCCGCGGGCCGCGCTGACCCGCTTCATGGGCTGGTTCTCCAAGGTCGAGAACCCCCTGGTGCGCGACGCCTCGATCGCCTGCTGGAAGCTGTTCTCCGACCTCGATCTGTCGGAGGCCAAGAAGACGGAGTTCAGGAGCCTGCACGATTGCTTCACCCGCGAGCTCAAGCCCGGCCTGCGTCCGGCGGCGGCCGATCCGGCCATCATCGCGAGCCCGTCGGATGCGATCATCGGCGCGCATGGGCGGATCGAGGACGGGCAATTGTTCCAGGTCAAGGGCGCGCCCTATTCTCTGCTCGATCTGGTCGGCGATCCGGCGCTGGTGGAGCAGCACCGGAACGGCAGCTTCGTCACGCTGCGGCTGACCTCGAGCATGTATCACCGTTTCCACGCGCCCTATGATCTTGCCATCGACAAGGTGACGTTCATTCATGGCGACGTCTGGAACGTCAATCCGATCGCGCTGAAGCGGATCGAGCGGCTGTTCTGCAAGAACGAGCGCGCGGTGCTGCGCGCGAAGCTTCCAACCGGCGAAGCACTGACGCTGGTTCCGGTCGCCGCCATCCTGGTGGCGAGCCTCCGCCTGCATTTCCTCGATATCACGCTGAACGCGCAGTCGCGAGGCCCGGTGGATTTCTCCTGTGACGCGCATGTGAAGAAGGGCGATGAGCTCGGCTGGTTCGAGCACGGCTCGACCATTATCGTGCTGGCGCCCGGCAATTTCGAATTCTGCGACAATGTCGCGGAGGGAACGCGGATCAAATGCGGCGAACCGTTGCTGCGAAAGCCTTTATAGCCTTGTTTCCATCGCGCTCATCGTTTGAGCATGAAACCGGCTTCCACTTTTCGAGATCATGCTTAGAATAGTCAGGATCGTCGTGCGACGATCCTAAATCGCAAACCTGATGGACACGAGATGGCGCGGACGCCTGTTCTGGCGGCGGGAGGCATTGTGCTGCGGCGGGAGACACCGCCGCGCTTTGCCGTCGTGCGCCTGCGCAAGCGCAATGAGTGGGTGTTGCCGAAGGGCAAGCTCGACGACGGCGAGACGCCGCGCGCCGCCGCCGAGCGCGAGGTGCTCGAGGAAACCGGCCACGACGTCGACGTGCACGAATTCCTCGGCACGCTGGTCTATGATTCAGGCGGCCGTTCCAAGGTGGTGCACTACTGGCGCATGGATGCCGGCGGCAAGCCGGTGCGGGCGCTGATGAACGACATCCGCGAAGTGGACTGGCTGCCGCTCGACGCGGCGCTCGAGCGTCTGTCGCGCGGCTATGAGCGCGCGTTTCTGGAGAATGTCGGACCGATCGCGTTGCAGGCCGCGGCGCTCGCCGAGCGCGAGCGGCGCGCGCGGGCAAGGGCCGTGGCCGCAGAGCGCCGGCGGAGTCGCGAAGCCGCAGTGCCACAGGTCATCGACGAGCAGGAGGTTGCCGACGCGCCGGATGTTGCCGATGCGGCCGCCCCGGCAGAGGCGCCGGCCATCGATCAGCCGCCGCTGGCGCAAGGCGAACCCGATCCGCCGGCCATGGCGCCGCACGACGTTCCGGTGGCCGCACCCGATGCAGCTGCCGAGACCGAGCGGGGCGCCGAGACGGTGATCCCTGAACAAGCGCCGCCATTGATGCACGAGGTCGCGCCGGCCGGCGCGGCACCTCAGCCCGCGCCGCGCAAGAATCTGATCGAACGCGTGCGCGACTGGCTGCGTCGCGCGGCGTGATCATCCGCACATCTGACGTCGCGCCGTTGGCTGCCAGGCGTCGATGTCGCGCTGCAAGGCAAGACACTCGGCAAGCCGCTTGGGTGAACCCAGGTCGCGCGCCAGAAGCTGTGCCGCATGAACTTCGGCAATGGCGCCGCGAACGTCGCCATGCTGCAGCTGGAGGCTGGAGATCTGAAGCCTCAGCCGCACGATCTGAACCCGCCCTTCGATGCTGGACCACAGCTGGCGAGCGAGATGGAGATGCCGCATGGCTGTTTCATGATCCTGCCGGGAAATCGCGAGGATCGCCTGCGCTTCGTTGGTCAGCGCACGGATCGAGGGCATCGGCCAGCGATCCGGACTTCCCGAAAGTTCGCAGATCAATGCCTTCGCTCGAGCGGTCCGATGCGTGTGTGCGGCAACCAGCGCCAGATGCGCGAGCAGGATTCCGCGCCGCTGCAGCGTCCACCAGGTCTTGCCGATCAGGCTCCGCTCGAGGCTGGCATAGGCGGCTTCCGCTTCGCCTCTTGCGAGCAGCAGCATGGCGCGGCCCGGTTCCGGGCACCAGCCCAGCGTGTAAGCCCTGTCATAGGCTTCGAGCGCTGCGTCGTCATTGCCGATCGCCGCCTGAATATCGCCCAGCACCCGGTTGGCATCGCCCAGCGACCAGGGCGCATCGCTGGTCAGGCGCGCGAGCGCATCCTGAATGCGCGCCAGCGCTTCGTCGAGCGAGCCCCTGATGCCGAGCACCTCGGAGCGGTGCAGCTGGCATGAGCCCGTCAACTCCATGCCGCTGCCCGAGCAGAAATTCTGGTAGCTCCGCGTCCACTGGTCGGCGCGTGCCCAATCTCCGAACATCCGGGCCGCCCAGAGGATGTTGCAATAGAGGTTGCCGCCCATGATCGGGTCCAGATTATTGCTGGACAGGGCAACTGCGGCGGCATGGTCCTGATCGGACAGTCCTCCGTGTGTGTCGCCGAGGCATAGCCGATAGAAGCCGCGATAGGCCAGGCTCAGCGCTTCGATATTGATCGCGTCCTTGTATCTGACGGCGGTGTAGGCGGCGTCGGCCAACGCGAGTGCCTGTTCCGGCTCGCCATCGAAAGCAGCCAGTTTCGACTTCATCCATAACACCAGGGCCGTCGTCGGGGGATCGTCGAGCGTTGAAGCCCAATCCTCCGCCCGCGCGAGCCAGCCCTTTCCGATCGCGGCCTGGCCGCTTTCGAAATGCAGGGCCGAGAGTGCTATCGCGTCGACCGTGGCGCCTGCCGCGTCACCGGCCTGGCTGCGTGCGGCGACCGCGCGAACCAGAATCGGGATCGCTGCCGTGGCCCTGCCGAGGCACTGCAGGGCAAGCGCCCAATCGTGGAAATCTTCAGCGTTGAGCTGGCTGCCTTCATCCGCGCTCGCGAACAGCGTCGCTGCCTGCAACCACAATTGTCCGGCCGCTGCGCGGCGGGCGAGACCGATCGCACCGACGGTGCCATCGACTTGCTTGGGGTCGATGCGTTCCGGCTGCCTGATCTCGGACTCGAGGAAAAAGCGATAGCCTTTGCCCGGCAGATTTCGGATCGCGCCGTCCATGCCGCCGTTGCGGAGCGCGGCGCGCAACGCACTCACCGCCCGCTGCAGCGAGTTGTCGGTGACCGTCACATCCGGCCAGACGGCTTCGAGGAGTTCTTCCTTGGAGATGACCCGCTCGCGGTGTCGAACCAGATAGATCAGCAGATCGAACACACGCGGCTGCAATGGGACCTCTTGGCGCGCGCACAGCAGCACGCGTCCAGCTTCATCAAGCTCGAACAGTCCGAATGAGAATGCCATGTGTATGAGTTCGGGCTCGGCGGAAAAGGTTCAGGCAAAGATCAGACAAAGATCAGGCAATGATCAGTCCGCGGTAAGGACAGTCGGCATCGACGGCGTCTATAGCTCATCATGGCTCGCCATGAGCGCAGCCTGCCGTTCAACGGTCGCAACCGAGGAGATTTCGATGGAACTCTATGTCATTCGCCGCCCGAGCGCCTGGGCGAACATGGGCGAGCTGGAACTCGCCGGCGCAACATCCGCCAGGATCGGCGACGAGCAGATGCCGGACCGCGTCCGCTGGATCCGCAGTTATGTGGTGCATGAGGCGGACGGTCGCATCGGCACATTCTGCATATACGAGGCGCGTGACGGTGACTCGATCCGGGAGCATGCGCGCTGCGTCGGCATGCCGGGCGAGGAATTCTACAAGGTCGCGGCAACCGTGGTGGTGCGTGGTGATCCGGTCCAACCGCCCATTGCAGCCGAATGACGCCTGCGCGGCGTCGCATGGCGTATCCCGGCCAAACCTGATCCGGGGCGCCATCACACTTCGATCAAGGAAACGATTATGTCGATTTCATTCATGGAATCCATTTCAAGTCCGGTACGAAGGTATTTTTCCTTCCTGCTTTTGCGTATCCGCCGGATCGTCAATCAATCGGTCGCAGGCATGCTCGCACATCGCGAGCGGCAAGCCAGTCGCCTGATGCCGCGCGAGGCCGGCGGCCGTCAGTCGAAGGGCGCCGGCAGCCGCTGCTCGCGGCCGGTCGGCCGAAGCGCACTGCTCGGGCTCGTGATCGCGGGTTTGTCCTCACCCGTGTTCACCAGAGCGGAGGAACCTGTCGCTCGGGAGCATCGTGCAGTTCCGGCGCAGCAGGAGGCCTCGACTCAGCGTAGCAGCCACGGCTGCAGGCATCGCTCGGACTGGAGCATCGTCGCCGCATCGACCATCCCGGTCCTGCTCGACCGCCGCACGTAGCGCGCAGCACATTTGAAGTCATTGCACTGCTCGACGCCGTTTTGGCGCAACTCGCGGACTTTCGGCGAAGCCGGCGGCCTCGCCACGAGCCGCATCACATTTTCAAAGGAGATGCACATGAACGTTCAGACCGAAATGCCGACTGTCGATCTCGCCGCCGTCAAGGCGCGCCAGCAAGCCACCTGGAGTTCGGGCGACTACGCGATGGTCGGCACCACGCTCCAGATCGTCGGCGAGATGCTCTGCGAGGCAGTCGACCTGCGCAGCAATCAAATGGTGCTCGACGTCGCCGCCGGCAACGGCAATGCGACGCTGGCCGCGGCGCGGCGCTTTGCCGACGTGGTCTCGACCGACTACGTCGCAGCGTTGCTCGAGCGCGGCCGCGAGCGGGCAGCCGCGGAGCGTCTGCCCGTCACGTTCCAGGAAGCGGACGCGGAGAAGTTGCCGTTTGCCGACGCCAGCTTTGATGTCGTGCTGTCGACCTTCGGTGTCATGTTCACCGCCGATCAGCAGCAAGCGGCGAATGAACTGCGCCGCGTCTGCCGCATCGGTGGCAAGATCGGCCTTGCGAGCTGGACGCCGGAAGGGTTCATCGGCCAGGTGTTCAAGACCATCGGCAAATATGTGCCGCCGGCGCCGGGCGTGAAGTCTCCCGCGCTGTGGGGCACCGAGGCGCATCTCGGCGCCTTGTTCGGCCCGCAGGCGAGGCTTGATGCCAAGCGCAGGCACTTCAATTTCCGTTACAGGTCGCGCGAGCATTTCCTCGAGATCTTTCGCACCTATTACGGTCCGGTGCTGAAGGCGTTCGGGGCGATCGATCCGGTCAAGCAGCAATTGCTCGCCGCCGACATGTTCGGCCTGATGGACCAGTTCAATATCGCCAGGGACGGCACGCTGGTGATCCCGGGTGAGTATCTGGAGGCTGTGATCACCAGGCGGGGCTGATCTGCCGCTCGCCATCGGTCGATCTGCGCGTGGCGCCGGCGTTCTCGCCGGCGCCATTCGCACGTTTGATCGACATTGATGCGATCGCTCGGTTACTGACGCTTGTCCCTGGGCGGAGGCTTCGCGCCGCGCGGCGGAGGCGGCGCGCGCCGTTGCTGGAAGCCTGGACGCGCCTGCACGGCGGGCCGTTGCATGCCCGGACGCACGCCCGGTACGGCCTGCTGGACGCCGGGTCGCATCTGGCCGGGCGCCTGCGGCACGGGCTGTGCGGTGCCTTGTCGCGGTGCGCCCGATTGACCCGGCTGGGCCGCTGGTGATCCTGGCTGGCGCACGCCGCCCGGCGCCTGTGTGCGGCCGGGCTGCAGGCCGCCCGGCCGTGCCGGCGATTGTTGTCCGCCGGGTTGCGTCGCGCCGCCTTGGCGCGCGGGCTGTTGTCCCGCCGGCTGTTGTCCGGCTGGCGTCTGGACGCCGGTCGCGTGCGGCAGCGTCGCGCCGCCGGGTTGGCCGGGCAGCGCATGCTGTGCGCCGCCTTGCTGCTGCGTGCCGGGCTGCTGCGAGCCTTGCCGGCCAGGCGTGCCCGGTTGCTGGCCGGGACGGTTCTGCTGACCCGGCTGCTGCGGGGCGTTGCGGTTCTGGCCCGGCAGGCCGTTCTGCCGCTGCGGGTTCGGCTGCACCGGCTGGCCGCGGTTCGGATAGGGCGCGGCCGGATTCGCCCTGCGGAAGTCGGGATTGGCGCGGCGGAAGTCGCGCTGCTCGGTCACGACCTGACGGCCCAGTGTCTGCGCGCTATGGACCTGGCGCACAAAGCCCTGGTCGCGCGTGATCTGTTGCGGCGAGATCGTCAGCGGCACCGCTGCGAAGCGGGCGCCGCCGGTGCCCGGACGAATCGCAAAGCCGCTCGCGCCGCGCGTCAGCACGCCGAGCGAAGCGCCACTGCGGTCGTTGACCTCGATGCGGCCGACATGTCCGTCGGCGTCGGGATAGAGCTTGATGCCGACATTCCTGCTGGTCGCGGTGGCGCCTTCGGGCACTTCGACGAGGCCGGTGGTGCCGCGGATGCCGAGCGTCGCGGTCGGGGTCGAGATCTTCATGTCGCCGGTCTTGGCGACCGCGGCGGCGACGAAGGCCGCCGTTCCCTTGGTGACGTTGAACAGCGCGCTGTTCTGCTGGCCGCCGTCCTCATAGAAATAATTGTCGATCGTGATCCTGGCATTGGCGCGCAGGTTGAAGGTGGTGCCGTCGTTGAAGGTGATGCCGAGCGAGGAGGTCGCCGATGTCGCGACCTCGTCATTGGCAAAGATGTCGTCGCGGATCTGCAGCGGCGTCGCGGTGTTTTTGCGCGTGACGGTCGCGGTTCCTGTCAGTGTTGCCACGTTGCCGATCGGCTCCGGCGCCGCGGGCTGCGCATTCGCGGCCGGCGCCGGCGTTGCAGGAGCGGGCGTAGCAGGAGCAGGTGTTGCCGGCGTCGGACTCGGCGCCGGGGCGGGCGCCTGTGCAGGCTGCGCTTGTGCGAGCCGCGTCAGGTCCGGCGCGGCATTGGCCGTTGGTTGCCAACCGATCGTGACGCCGGCGCCAAGCAGCAGCGCGAAGAGAAAGGTGCGGCGCATCACCATCGATTCCCGGGGAGGCAGTGGGGACGGCAATTGAGCCGCGTCAGGCTGAATGCCGGATGAACGATCCCGCCTTGTTGTCATGGCGGACCGAAACGATCAAGCACCGCGCTCCTTTGCCGGAAGCGCGGTGCCTGGTCGCTGTTGGGGTTTTGGTTAGCCGCGCTTGTGAGGAGTGAGATTGAGCGGTTTCGCCGGCTTGGTCGCGGGCGCATAACTCGCGGGTTGCGCAGCCGCCGGCGGCACGTGGTGGAACACCGCCTTGCAGCCGTCGCTGAGCAGCGCGCGCTGGCGGATCATGCAGGCGGTGACGCGATCGACATCGGGGATTTCCGAGCTGCACAGCCGCATGGCGTCGCTGGTGCACATCTGCTGCTGCTCGTCGGTGTAGGCAAAGGACGCCGAGGTCAGCAGACCGAGCGTGAGCGCGGTTGCCGCCAGCAATTTGCCGTGACGAAGCGCGGAAGCGGTGAAAGCCATCATGTCCCCCTTGTGATCGCGCCGAAGCAGCGCGTTGTCGAAGCCATCACTAGGCAGGCTTGGTTTCGGCAATTCTTCGTCGCCAGGGCAAAATGGTTTCGTCGCGCGGGCCGTTTGTTTCGTCAACCACACCCCGATCGGGGGTTACGGCGCCGCGGGCGCCGCTGCCCCTTCGAGCGCGAGCACGGCCTCGCGCTGGGCCTCCGGCATGGCGCGGATGCGGCGCCTCGCGGTGAGGCGGAGCGCGGCAAAGCCGCCGAGGAACACCACGATCTTGCTCACGATGCCGAAGATAGGCATCACGACAGCCCATGTCGTGATCTCGCAGGTCAGCGCGACGAAGGCGTTCACACCGGCGGAGACGAACATCAGGGCGACCCAGGCATAGCCGACCCTGACTGCGACATCGGGCACGACTTTCTGCGCGATCTCGGGCAGGTAGCGGTTGAGCCAGCAGGGTTTGAGCATCACGATGCCGACGATGGCGTAGATCACGCTCGGCTTGAACAGCACGAAGCGCGGGTCATGGGTCAGCAACGTGGCGGTGCCGGCGGCGACGACCAGGAACAGGCTGAGCCACTCCATGGTGTCGATCCGCTTGCCGCGCACCATCTGGACGCCGATCTGCACGACGCCGAATGCGACGCCGAGGCCGACCGCAAGCGCGGTGTTGTGCGTCAGCAGGAACAGCACCAGAAAGACAAGCGTCGAGGCGAGATCGAGGGCCAACAGCCTTGCCGCGGTGAGGAAGTGCTTCATTGATTGCCAATCGCCCGCAGGTTCAATTCATTTTCGACAATGCGGCTCTTATAGCGGGTCCGGCGACCCACATGAAGCGACCGCCGGGCAGATACAAGCCATTACCTGGAGGCGACTCGCCAAACTCGATGTCCGCCCGGCCGTTGCACAGCAGCGGACATCAGGTCGTACTCGCGGGCGAGCCGGCCGCTTCCAGGTCTGACCAATGCAGAACACGCCACTGAAGGCGCGGCCCTGCGCGCGCATCGCATGCGAGCCCTCTCATCGCGATCGTCGCGTCGTGGTTGCGGCCGGAGTGAACGCAAAAAAGTAAAGCGCCCGGCGGGAGCGGCCGCCGGGCGCTGAACTCATGCCTGGTCGAATGTTCTAGAACACGCCGAGAATAATGGCGCCGACGAAGGCTAACGCGATGTACGCGGCCACAATGCTCAGCTTGCTCAGCAGAGGACTCGCGAAATCCATTGGGGAAACTCCCTCGGTTCACAACGCTGCCCGATTAACGTCAAAGTTAGCAAGGGGTTCCAGGCCGAAAAAGTCAGTCTTGTTGTCAGGCCCGCTATTCGCGGCAATGCCGCATTGCGATGCGCGGCTCAAATAGCCGCCGAATCAAGGCGTTGACGCGCCGCAAATATATTCGGCGGCGGTGCCGGTTCCAGGCGCCGGATAACGGTACCGTTCGGATGTCCGTCGGTTGCTCTCGCTTCTGCCGTACGCATCGTGAGCCTGTGTCGTTGCGCCGCAAGGCAGCATCGTCATTTGTTGTGCGCCTGTCACAAACCATACCCAGATTGCCGCCGGAATGACCGGGGCTCACCCCCGGTAACGTATTTGGGGGCGTTACGTGAAATCTGAGTTTCTGAGCCGCGCAAGCCGGCTTGCGCTGGCTATTTCTGCGACTTCGTTGGGGTTCTCCTCTCCGGCACTGGCCGCAAGCTTCAGCACTCCTCCGAACAGCACGACGGCGCAGACCGTCTCTAATAATGACACCGGCGCGGTCGCCGCCGGCAGCAGCCTGTCGGTGACGGGCACCGCGATCACCTGGATCACCGGCCTGTCGTCGCCCGGCGTCGTCATCACCAACAATGGCACCATCTCGGCGACCTCGCGCGGCATCGACACCTCGAGCAGCGCCATCAGCGGCAATCTCACGCTGATCAACAATGCCGGCGCGGTCTTCGCCGCGTCCAACGATGCATTCCGGATCAATGGCGGCCTGAGCAGCGGGTCGGTCACCGTCGACAATGCCGGCACCGTCCAGTCGACGGGCAACGGCCGCGTCTTCGACTTCGTCAACGCGACGTCGAACACCACCGTGTTCTCGATCACCAACCAGAGCGGCGGCACCATCAGGTCATCAGGCAGCGACGTGATGCGGATCGGCGGCGGAACCACCACGATTACCAATTCCGGCCTGATCGACGCGACCAATACGGCCGGGTCTCGCGCGATCCGCGCCACCACCAATCTCAACAACGTGATCTCGCTGTCGGTCGTCAACAATGCGGGCGCGACGATCCAGTCGGCGGACGACGCCATCCAGATCAACGGCGCGTCGGGCAGCAACAGCACGACGGCGGCCAGGTTCTCGGTCGACAATGCCGGCACCATCAAATCGGCGACCGGCCAGGCGATCGACTTCGACAATCTCACCTCGACCGCCGCGAGCCTTCACATCACCAACCGTGCGACCGGCCTGATCACCGCGGCCAATGCGGATGCGATCCGTCCGGGCGAGAACTTCACGATCGACAATTACGGCCAGATCATCGCCAATGGCACGATCGATCCGGCAACCGGCCGGCCCAGCGCCGATGCGATCGATCTTCAGGGCGGCCACAACGGCACCGTCAACAACTATGCCGGCGGCCTGATCTCGGGTGCCAAGAACGGCACCGCGGGCGACGCCGGCACCATCACGGTCAACAATTTTGCCGGCGCAACCATCATCGGCCGCAACGGTGCGGGCGTCGGCGGCGGCAACGCCATTGTCACCAATTACGGCACCATCACCGGGGCGATCGACGGCGTGTCGACGCGCAGCGATGGCGACGGCATTGATATCGACAATGTCCTGACGCTGACCAATTACGGCATCGTGCAGGGCACCGGCGCGACCGGCGCCGACGACGGCGGCCGCTTCAACAACAGCGAAGGCCTTGCGATCGGCGGCGGCACCATCCGCAACTACGGCACCATCAGCGGCGCCGCGGCGGGCATCGTCGTCAACAACGATTCAAATCCGGACCATTCGCGCAGCGGATCGGTGGCGCTCGACCTGATCAACTATGCCGGCGCCACCATCGTCGGCAACAACAGCTATGCGATCCGCTCCGAGAACAAGACCGGCAATGCCGCCGTCGACAACGACAGGATCGTCAACTACGGCACCATCATCGGCAACGGCACGATTCCCGATCCCAATGGCGTTACGCTGCTGCAGAACGGCACGCCCGATACCGGCTCGGTCGGTACGCTGAACGGCGTGACCTATACCGGTACCGGCTCGACCCGCTTCATCCGCGGCGACGGCGCAGCGATCCAGACCGGCGAGGGCGCCGACGTGCTGTCGAACTACGGCACCATCATCGGCAATACCGGCCGCGCGATCAGCATGGAAGGCGGCGACGACACGCTCAATCTCTATGGCGGCTCGACCATCACCGGGCGGATTGATGGTGGGGTCGGCGCCGATACGCTCAATCTGTTCGGTCCGGGCACGGGCACGCTCTCGAACGTGATCAATTTCGAGGTGCTCAACGTGCAGGGCGGCGTCTGGACCGTGACCGACGCGCAGAGCTACCAGAACGGCGCCACCATCGGTTCTGGCGCGACGCTGCTGGTCAATGGCTCGCTTGGCAATGCCGTGACCGTCAATGCCGGCGGCACGCTCGGCGGCAATGGCAGCGTCGGCAATGTCCTGGTCGATGGCGGCACGCTGTCACCGGGCAATTCGATCGGGACGCTCACGGTGCAGGGCAGCCTGACCTTCACCACCGCATCCACCTATCTGGTCGAAGTGTCGGCCGCGGCGTCCGATCGCACCAACGTGACAGGCGCGGCAACGCTCGGCGGCGCCGCGGTCAACGCGTCCTTCACCGGCACCACGTTCCAGAAGCAGTACACCATCCTCAACGCGGCCGGCGGTGTCAGCGGCAGCTTTGCCGGGCCGGTCAACAGCAATTTGCCATCGAACCTCATCTCCAGCCTGAGCTATGACGCCAACAACGTCTATCTCAATTTGGCGCTGAATTTTGCCGCAACCGGAAAGCTCAGCGGCAATCAGGCCGCGGTCGGCAATGCGATCACCAACTCGTTCAACAGCACCGGCAGCGTTACCGCCGCATTCGGCGTGCTGACTCCGGCCGGGCTGACGCAGGCGTCGGGCGAACTCGGCACCGGCTCGCAGCAGACCACCTTCGATGCCATGAACATGTTCCTCGGCGTCATGACGGATTCCTTCACCGAAGGGCGCGGCGGCATGTCTGCAAATGGCGGCGCGTCGCAATTCGCCGGCGACACCATGAGCTACGCATCGACCGGGATGTCGCGTGCGAAGGCCGCGCGCGATGCCTATGCCGCGATCTATCGCAAGGCGCCGCCGCAACAGACGTTCGAGCAGCGCTGGAGCGTCTGGGCGGCGGGTTTCGGCGGCGGGCAGAGCACCGATGGCGGCACCGCCGTCGGATCGAATTCGACGACGAGCCGCATTTTCGGTGTCGCCGTCGGCGCCGACTACCGGATCTCGCCCGACACGATCGCGGGCCTTGCGCTCGCCGGCGGCGGTACCAATTTCACCGTGGCCAATGCACTCGGCGGCGGACGCTCCGACCTGTTCCAGACCGGCGCCTTCATCCGTCATGGATTCGGGCCGGCCTATCTGTTGGGCGCGCTGGCCTATGGCTGGCAGGACGTCACCACCGATCGCACCGTGACGATCGCCGGCATCGACCGGCTGCGCGCGCAGTTCAACGCCAATGCGCTCTCTGGCCGGATCGAAGGCGGCTATCGCTTCATCACGCCGTGGTCGCTGGCGTTGACGCCCTATGCCGCCGGACAGTTCACGACCTACGATCTGCCGTCCTATGCCGAGCTGGTGCTGTCGGGATCGAGCGCGTTCGCGGTGGCCTATGGCGCCAAGACCGTTACCGCCACGCGCAGCGAACTCGGCGTCCGCAGCGATCGCTCGATCGCGTTGCAGGATGGCATTCTCAGCCTGCGCGGCCGCCTTGCCTGGGCGCACGACTACAACACCGATCGCAGCGTTGCCGCGACATTCCAGACGCTGCCGGGCGCGTCCTTCGTGGTCAACGGCGCGGCGCCGGCGAGCGATGCGGTGCTCACCACCGCGAGCGCGGCGATGAACTGGACCAGCGGCTGGTCGGCGGCGCTCACCTTCGAAGGCGAGTTCTCCGATGTCACGTCGTCCTATGGCGGCAAGGGTGTCGTTCGCTACACGTGGTGATGACGATCATTCTCGGCAGGGCGCGCGTCACCCTGCCGGGTTCCGCCGCATGGTTAAGGACAGCTGAAAACAACGCATCGAAATGCGTTGAAGAGTCTTTAATCAAATTCGCAGAACCTCCGCGCCATGACGCGTGGAGTTCGTTTGTATCTCGTCGGCTCCCTTGTCCTTGTGTCGCTTGCTGGTTGCGGTCGCGGTCTGTTTCAGACTGCCGAGCGCGAACCGTGGCGGGCCGAGGCCGAGGCCGCATGCCTGAAGTCGGGCGCGGTCAAGGAGAGCGCCGATCTCGTCCGCATTGATCCGATCTCCGGTCCCGGCGTCTGCGGCGCCGAGTTCCCGCTCAAGGTCGCCGCGCTCGGTGAAGCCAGTTCAGCTTACGGATTTGCCGACGACAGCCTGCGTCCGCCGGCATCAGTCGGCAACCAGCCGCGCTGGCCGATCAACCGCCAGCCGTCTCCGCCGCCCGCGCAGGCGCCGTATTCCAATCAGGCCGTCGGCCAGCCGAGCTATGGCAATGAGCCGAGCTATGGCAACCGTCAGAATGGGCCGGTCTCGCTGTCGGCGCCCGGCGTTCCGCCGCAGCAGGACGAGATCGATTTGCCGCCGGATGGCTCGCCCGACGCCAGGGGCGAGCGACCTTATTATCCGGGCCTGCCCTCCAATCCGCAGCGCGACAGCGCGGCCGCGCCCTATTCACCGGCACCGTATTCCCAGCAGCCGCCCGGCGCGCCACCGCCGCCGCGGCTCGGTCCCTCGAGCGGCAATGCGGTGGTGACGGTCGGCCCGGTCGCAGTGAAGCCGGCGGCAACGCTGGCGTGCCCGATCGTCTCGGTGCTCGAGCGCTGGCTCGCCGATTCCGTGCAGCCTGCGGCGCAGCGCTGGTTCGGCGCGCGTGTCGTCGAGATCAAGCAGATCTCGGCCTATTCCTGCCGCGGCATGAACGGCAATTCGCACGCGCATATTTCCGAGCACGCCTTCGGCAATGCGCTCGACATCGCAGCCTTTACGCTGGCTGACGGTCGCCGCATCACCGTGAAGGATGGCTGGAAGGGCCTGCCGGAAGAGCAGGGCTTTCTGCGCGATGTCCAGGCCGCCGCCTGCCAGCAATTCACCACGGTGCTGGCGCCGGGGTCCAACGTCTATCACTACGACCACATCCATGTGGATCTGATGCGCCGGGCCAGCCGGCGCCTGATCTGCCAGCCCGCCGCCGTCTCGGGCGAGGAGGTCGCGGCGCGTGCCGGCGGCCGTAACCCCTATGCAACGCGCGAACCTTATGTCACAGGATCGCTCGGCGGCAGAAAGCCGGCCCCGCGGGGTAAGGCGGGGGTCAACGAAGAAGACGAATTCGCCGACGAATAGGGGCGCGTCTGATACCCGTATTTTTACTGGGTGACACCGTGCAAACGGTAGCCACTTTTGTTGCATATGCTCGCTGAGTCGGGCGCACCCGGCTGATTGTTTGGGGGATAGCTTTGCAAGACGCGCCGATCATTCTCGTCATCGAAGACGATCGTGATCTTCAGATGATGGTGGAGGACGCCCTGAGAGACGGCGGCTATGAGCCGGCGATCGCAGGTTCGGGCGAGGAAGCCCTGACGCTGCTGAAGGCGTTCCGCACCAAATACAGTGCACTGGTCACCGACATTCGCCTGCTCGGCCGGCTCGACGGCTGGCGTGTGGCGCGCGGCGCGCGCGAGATCGATCCGTCATTCCCGGTGCTCTACATCACCGGCGGCGGCGGCGACGAGTGGCCGACCAGGGGCGTGCCGGACAGCGTGCTGCTGAACAAGCCGTTCTCGCCCGATGAACTGGTTGCGGCCGTGGCGAAGCTGCTCGAGAATGCCGCGTAGGCCTCAGCGATTGATCGCCCGCGCGAAATCGGCGATGCGGACGTTGGACGGGGCAAACGTGTTTTCCAGGCCGGCATGAATGACTTCGCACAGTCGATCACGGCGGCAGCTTCCCTGATAGCCGGTCGCGATCCGGTCCTGCTCGGGATCGTCGCATTGTCGTTGCGTGTCAGCCTGCTGGCGAGCCTGCTCGCGCTGTTGATCGGCGCGCCGATCGGCGGCTGGCTTGCGATATCGAGGTTTCGCGGACGGCAGGTGGTGATCGTGCTCGCCAATGCCTGTCTCGGCCTGCCGCCGGTCGTGGTCGGCCTCGGGCTTTATCTCCTGCTGTCGCGATCCGGACCGTTGGGCTTCGCCGGGCTGTTGTTCACGCCGACGGCGATGGTGGTGGCGCAGGTCATCCTGGCGACGCCGATCGTGGTTGCGCTGGTGCATCGTCCGGTCGCGCTGCTGTGGGCGGAATATGCCGACCTGATCCGCACCGACGGCCTGTCCCGCCTGCGCAGCCTTGCGCTGGTGTTCTCGCTCGGCCGCGCCTCGCTGCTCACCGCGTTCCTCGCCGCGTTCGGCCGCGCCATCGCGGAGGTCGGCGCCATCATCATCGTGGGCGGCAATATCAGCGGCTATACGCGAACGATGACGACCGCGATCGCGCTCGAGACCAGCAAGGGCGAGCTGGCGCTCGGCCTCGGGCTCGGCGTCATCCTGCTTGCGCTGAGCGTCAGCGTCAGCACGATCGCGTTTCTGCTAGTGCGCGGCGTTGGGGAAAAATAGCTGCTCGCCGCCGACCTTGTAGCCGGCGATGGCCGACTGCCCGGCCTGCGAGATCAGCCAGTCGATGAAGGCCTGGCCGTCCGCGGCCTTCACCGTCGGATGCTTCGCCGGATTGACCAGCATCACGCCGTACTGGTTGAACAGCCGCCGGTCGCCTTCGGTCAGCACGGCGAGTTCGCCGCGGTTCTTGAACGACAGCCAGGTGCCGCGGTCGGACAGCACATAGGCATTCGACGCGGATGCCATGTTGAGCGCCGGACCCATGCCCTGGCCGATCTCGCGATACCACTGGCCCTTCGCTGAGCCGAGATTGACGCCGGCCGCTTTCCAGAGCCGCAGCTCGGCCTCGTGCGTGCCGGAGTGGTCGCCGCGCGAGATGAAGGCCGATTTGGTCGCGGCGATCTTACGCAGGGCGTCCGCGACGTCCTTGTCGCCGGCGATATGCGCCGGATCGGCCGCCTTCGGGCCGACGATGACGAAGTCGTTGTACATCACGTCATATCGCCTGGTCGCAAAGCCCTCGGCCAGGAACTTCTCTTCGGCCACACGATCATGCACGAACACGACATCGGCATCGCCGCGCCGTCCGATGTCGAGCGCCTGTCCGGTGCCGACCGCGACCACCTTCACGGCAATGCCCGAGGCCTCCGAGAAGCGCGGCAGCAGATAGCCGAACAGGCCGGACTGCTCGGTCGATGTCGTCGAGGCCACGATGATGGACCGGGTCTGCGCGAGCGTCGGGCCGGCGAACAACAGCGCGGCGGCGATCAGGAGGTTTCGAACGAACGATGCCATGTGAATGCTGCTTATCGGAGAATGATGTCGGTCACCTTGCCGCATTTCGTCCGGTGACGCAAAGCAGGCGCGATGTCGCGCGCTGCGATTGGCGGTGCTAGGGTCGCCCCGAACGAAGCAATAAGAAGGGATATCGGATCATGGCAGCAGAGAAGGTCGCGCTAGTTACCGCGGGCGGCAGCGGCATGGGAGCGGCGGCGGCGCGGCGCCTCGCGGCCGATGGTTTCCGCGTTGCGATCCTGTCGTCGTCGGGCAAGGGCGAGGCGCTGGCGAAGGAGCTCGGCGGCCTCGGCTTCACTGGTTCGAACCGTTCCAACGATGATCTGAAGCGCGCCGTCGACGGCGTGGTGGCGCGCTGGGGCCGCATCGATGCGTTGGTCAACAGCGCCGGCCACGGCCCGCGCGCGGGTGTGCTCGAACTGACCGACGAGCAGTGGCACACCGGTCTCGACGTCTATCTGATGAACGTGATCCGCCCGACGCGTCTCGTCGCGCCTCACATGCAGGCGCAGAAGTCGGGGGCGATCGTCAACATCTCCACCGCCTGGGCGTTCGAGCCGAGCGCGATGTTTCCGACCTCGGCGGTGTTCCGCGCCGGGCTCGCCGCGTTCACAAAACTGTTCACCGACAGCTACGCCGCCAGCAATGTGCGCATGAACAACGTGCTGCCGGGCTGGATCGACAGCCTGCCGGCAACCGACGAGCGGCGCGACAGCGTGCCGATGAAGCGCTATGGCAAGGCGGAAGAGATCGCCGCAACCATCAGCTTCCTCGTCTCCGACGGAGCGGGCTACATCACCGGCCAGAACATCCGCGTCGACGGCGGTTTGATGCGGTCGATTTGAGGCAACTGGTAAACCCGTCATCTTCAAGGCAAGTGAGTTTGTGACTCACAAGCGGCACCAAATGTTCGCCGGGACGACATCAAAGTGTGCGGCGCCGTTCGTACCCGTTGCGTCGCCACAACGTACGTCACCACTTGCGTCTACGCGCTGCGCGGCGCGCTCCAGGCCGCGGGCGTCACAATTGCGGCGACCTCTGATTGCGTTTGTCGTGATGACAAACTGAAAGCGCAGGGCTAGCCTTCCGTCAAATCAAAACATACGGGAGGAATGGCATGCCAGACGCAGCAGTTGCAGCACGCGCTTCAGACTCCACGCAGAGCGGAACCACGCAGCAGGTCGACGTTGCGGTGGTCGGCGCCGGCTTCGCCGGACTTTACCTGCTGCATCGGTTGCGCAAGGCGGGTTTCTCGGCGGTTGCGCTCGAAGAGGGCGCCGACGTCGGCGGCACCTGGTACTGGAATCGCTATCCCGGCGCACGCTGCGACATCCAGACCATCGACTACAGCTACACGTTCGATCCCGAGCTCGATCAGGCCTGGACCTGGTCGGAGAAATACGCCACCCAGCCGGAAATCCTGCGCTATCTCGGCTTCGTCGCCGACCGCTACGATCTGCGTCGCGACATCAGGTTCGGCACCAAAGTCACGCAGGCGACCTGGAACGATGCGACCGGACGCTGGCAGATCGCGACCAACAACGGCGCCAACGTCTCGTGCCGCTACTACATCATGGCGACGGGCTGCCTGTCGTCGCCGAAGCCGCCGGAGATCGACGGCGTCAAGGACTTCAAGGGCGAGATCTATTTCACCGGCCGCTGGCCGCATCAGGGCGTCGATCTCAAGGGCAAGCGCGTTGCCGTGATCGGCACCGGATCGTCGGGCATTCAGTCGATTCCCTTGATCGCCGAGCAGGCCGCGCAACTCACCGTGTTCCAGCGCACGCCGAACTTCGCGCTGCCTGCGGGCAACGGCCCGGCGCCGGAGGATCGCAAGACCTATTTCGAGAGCGACCGCGCCGCCTATCGCGAGCAGGCGCGCTGGTCGATGGCCGGCGTGCCCTATCCGCAGCAGACCGTGGTGAGCTGGCAACTGAGCGATGCCGAACGCCGCGAGCGGTTCGAGAAGGCGTGGGCGGCGGGCGACCTTGTCCACATCCTGACCCAGCTCTGGGCCGACCAGGCCGTCGATGTCGACGGCAACAGACTGGTCGCCGATCTGATCCGCGAGAAGATCGGCGCCGTGGTCAAGGATCCGGAGACGGCGGCGGCGCTTGCCCCGCATGATCATCCGTTCGGCGCCAAGCGTCCGTGCCTCGATACCAATTACTACGCGACCTACAACCGTCCGAACGTGACGCTGGTGAATTTGCGGCAGGAGCCGATCAAGGCGATCACCGCCAGCGGCATCTCGACCGACAAGCGCAGCTTCGATGTCGACGTCATCGTGTTCGCCACCGGTTTCGACGCGATGACCGGCGCCATCATGGCGGTGCATCCGATCTCCGGCCGTGGCGGCAAGTCGCTGTCGGACGTCTGGGCGCATGGACCGCAGACCTATCTCGGCGTCACCGTCGCGGGCTTCCCCAATCTGTTCATGATCACCGGTCCCGGCAGCCCGTCGGTGCTGTCGAACATGGCTGTCTCGATCGAGCAGCATGTCGATTGGGTGGTGGAACGGATCGCCGCGCTTCGCGACGCCGGCTTCACCACGATGGAAGCGACAGAGACCGCGCAAGCCGGCTGGGAACGGCACATGGCCGACTGCGCGACGCTGACGCTGCACCGGCTCGCCAATACCTGGTACACGGGCGCCAACGTACCCGGCAAGCCGCAAGGCGTGATGCCTTATACGGGCGGCGTCGGTCCGTATCGCAGCATCTGCAACGAGGTGGTCGGCCGCGGCATGCTCGGCTTCAAGCTCTCGGGTCCCGGCGTTGCCGAGCAATGCAATGACGGCGAGGTCGTGCGCTTGCAGCCGGATGTGCGGCTGGTGCTGAACCTGCTCGGCGAGATGAATCTGCCGCCGCTCGAGACGATGGGGGCGCAGGGCACGCGCGACTTCCTCACCGAGTTCAACAAGGGGCGTCCTGCCGGCCGCCCGGTCGGCGAGGTCGGCAGCGGCATGCTGCAGGGCGCGGACGGTCCGCTGCCGTACAAGCTCTACCGGCCGGCGACGCCGGGGCCGCATCCGATCGCGGTGTATTTCCACGGCGGCGGCTGGGTGCTCGGCGACGAGATGTCGGACGATCCGTTCTGCCGCGACCTGTGCCGTCGCACCGGCATGATCATCGTCAGCGTCGGCTATCGCCACGCGCCCGAGCATCGCTTCCCGGCCGCGGCCGAGGACGGCTATGCAGCGGCGCGCTGGATCGCGGCCCACACCGCCGAGCTCGGCGGCAGGGCAGGGCCGCTGCTGGTCGCCGGCTGGAGCGCCGGCGGCAACATCGCGGCCGTCACCTGCCAGCTCGCGCGCGATCGCGGCGGGCCCGAGATCGCGGGCCAGCTCCTGATCTGTCCGGTCACCGACTCCACATTCGACCGGCCGTCCTATGTCGACAACGCGACCGGCTATTTCCTGACCCGCGGGCTGATGTACTGGTTCTGGGACCTGTACTGCTCGCCGGCCGACCGCACCGACCCGCGCGTCGCGCCGCTGCGCGGCAAGCTCGAAGGCCTGCCGCCGGCGTTCATCGCGACCAGCGAGTTCGACCCGCTGCGCGACGAGGGCATCGCCTATGGCGACGCGCTCGCCAAGGCTGGCGTCAAGGTCGAGCAGCTCAAGGCGCAGGGCCACTTCCACTCGTCGTTCGTGATGGTCGACGTCATCATCACCGGCGTCAGCGGCCGCGTGAAGATGGCGAAGGCGCTGCGGCGCTTCGCCGGCCTGCCCGAGGAGATCGAGCAGGACAACGTTGCGACGCCGGAGGTCAACGCGGCGGCGAACTAGTGCGGGAATGTGATCAGGTGGCGCGTCATGCCCGGGCTTGTCCCGGGCATCCACCTGTTGTCGCGGGGGCGTTCCGCCAAAATATCGAAAACAACCCCATGCAAAGTAGCCGGCGGCGGCTGGCGCTCGACCAGGCGACTTGACACGTCGGGCAACTCAGGGGCATATTTCCAATATTCCGAAATCTATGCGGACGCGCCGGAATGCCGCATCCTTGCCGTGCGACGTCGTCGCGTCATGCCCTAGCCGAGCTCGAACGTCGTGACGCCGAACACGCGATCGATCCGCAATGGCGGGATCGCGCCGGTATACATCCGTGCGGTCTCGAACACCGGTAACAGCCCGAGGTCTTGCGCCAGCGCGACGGCGTCGCGGTTGATCGCGGGGACGTCGAGGAAGATCTCGCCGCCGCCTGCGCTCGCGAGCAATGCCGACAGGATGGCCTCGGCGCCGGCGCGGTCATCGGCGATGAGCGGGCCGATCTTGCGGCCGGTCCGGCAGGGGCGGATCACGCCCCAGCCGGCCAGCCTGCCGTCGCGCATCAGCGCGCGCCCGACATGTCCCGGCGTATTGATCCAGCTGCGCAGGAAGGCGGGGCGCGGGGCCGGAAACACCGTGGCGTCATCGGCTTCGATCAGCGCCATAGGCACATCGCTCAGCGCGACGATGCGGGCTTTCGGCGCAGATGGTGCGGCGACGGTGCCGCCATAGCGCACATTGGCGTAGGCAAGCGCGAAGCCGGACTTCTGGTAGTTCGCCTGCTGCGCCACCACGCCATCGAGCCCGATCACGCGCGGGCGCGCATGTGCGATGGCCGCATTCCAGATCTTCAGGCCGTGGCCGCGGCCGCGCAGGTCCGGGCGCACGATGTAGAAGCCCAGGAAGGAAAATTGCGCGCCGTAATTGACGCAGGAGATCACCGCGGCAGGCGCGCCATCGAGCTCGCCGATGGAGAAACCCTGCGGGTCCTCGGCGGCAAAGCAGGGCGCATCGGCGAGACCCGGATTCCATCCCTCCGCCGCGGCCCAGTCCACCGCGAGCGCGATCTCGTCCGGCCGCATGTGTCGGATGCTGAGGTCATTCATGGCGGATGATTACCTTCGATTTGCCATGGTAGCGCGCCGCTGTCTCCTCGTCATGGCGAGCGAGGCGAAGCAATCCATCGGGCCGCAAGAAAGAAGAATAGATTGCTTCGTCGCTTCAGCGCAAAAATGCTTTGCAATTTTGTCGCGAGCGCCTCGCAATGACGGTGCGCGATCAGCTCGCCTGCTTCGGCCGGTACGCCGCGAAGAACACGCGCGTCGCGCTGTCGACGACGGTTGCGATCCGCTCCGGCGAGGGCGACGGCTTGGCCTGGAAGATGAACGCCTGGAACAGCGTCGCCTGGCACATCTGCATGAATTGCCAGGCCGCGAGCTGGTAGTCGTCGATCACGAGCTCGCCGAGCGCGGCGCGCGCCTCGAGATAGGCGGCGAAGCGGTCGACAGTGTGGGCGATGACGTGGGTGTAGAACCGGCTGCCGAGCTCGGGCATCCGCTCGGCGATCGCCATCACGGTGCGGATCGCCGAGCCGCCGCCGGGCCGGCACAACACCGCGACATAGGCGCGGCCGAACTCGGGGAGGGTGGTGTCGACGTCGCGCGCCGGATCGAAATTGAAGGCGACCTGGCCCTGCTCGAGTTTTTCCTCCTCGACGATCGCCGCGAACAGCCCGGCCTTGTCGGGGAAATAGACATAGAGCGTGCCCTTGGAGACGCCGGCAGCGCGCGCGATCTCGCCCATGCTCGCGCCGTCAAAGCCGAGCTCCAGGAACACCTTGCGGGCGCCGTCCAGGATCTGGCGGCGTTTCGACGATTCCTCCTCGCCGACGGACTGGAGGGAGGTTTGGGGCGCTGCAACCATTGATTTAGCTTCTCGGGAAAGAACTCAACCCATAGTAGGAAAGGGAAGAATCGAAGCCTTATAATCTGGCAGATGGGAATATAGATTGACCGAACCGTTCGGTCAATGGTATCTTGGGAGTGACGATGCGCCGCACGGCCCTTATTCCGCCATCGCGCGCGTCGAGATTTTTTTGGGGAGCCTCGGCTATGGCCGCAGCACGGGATCAGGCTGCACGCATTGTTCGTTCCGGGCCCGAGATGGCCGAGGACGCGATCGCGCGCGATGCATCCGCCGATCTCGGCGAGCAGGGCCGTGCTGATGAAGCCAAGCGTCCCGCAGAGGCGCCGCCCGCTTCTGCGCCCGAGCAGCCGGCGGCTTCGTCCGCTGCGGCGCCGGCGCCGAAATCCGGCAAACGCAAATTCGTGATGATGGGCGTGGTCGGCCTGCTCGCGCTCGCCGCAGCAAGCTATGCCGCCTATTACCTGATGGTTGGGCGCTTCTACGTCTCGACCGACGATGCCTATGTCCGCGCCAACAACTCCATGCTCGGCGCGCGCGTCGCGGGCCATATCGCGGCGATCCTGCCCGGCGACAACGCGCTGGTGCGCGCGGGCGACGTGATCTTCCGGATCGATGACGGCGACTACCGCATTGCGGTCGACGCCGCGCGCACCCGGATCGCCACCCAGCAGGCGACGATCGAGCGCATCGGCCGCCAGGTTGCGGCGGCGGTGAGTTCGGTCGAGCAGGCGCAGGCCCAGCTCGTGTCGGCGCAGGCCGGCCTGAAGCGCGCCGATCTCGATTTCGACCGCCAGCAGGCGCTCAGCACCAAGGGTTTTGCCTCGCGTGCGACGTTTGAAGTCTCGGAGGCCGGCCGCGATCAGGGCGCGGCCAGCGTGCGATCCGCGCAGGCGGCCTATGATGCCGCCAAGGACAATGTCGAGGTGACCAAGGCGCAGCAGGCCGAGGCCCGTGCCCAGCTCGCCGAATTGCAGACCCAGCTCGCCAAGGCCGAGCGCGATCTCGAATTCACCAACGTCCGCGCGCCGGTCGACGGCACCTTCTCCAACCGCCTGGTCAACACCGGCGACTATATCAACGTCGGCCAGCGGCTCGGCAATGTGGTGCCGCTCGACGGCGTCTACATCGACGCCAACTATAAAGAGACCCAGCTCAAGCGCATCCGCACCGGGCAGCGCGTGACGATCAAGGTCGACGCCTACGGCTTCCGCAAGTTCACCGGCCTCGTCGACAGCATTTCGCCGGCGGCGGGCTCGGTGTTCACGCTGCTGCCGCCCGACAACGCCACCGGCAACTTCACCAAGATCGTGCAGCGCCTGCCGGTCCGCATCCGCGTGCCTGCCAGCGTCGCCAAGCAGGGCCTCTTGCGCGCCGGCATGTCGGTCTACACCACCGTCGACACCCGCGAGGGCGCGGCGGACGCCGATGCCGAAACCGATCTCGACGCGCCGATGATGATCCATCCGCAGTGATGTCTTGAGAGCAGGCGGCATATGACGTCTGATCGGAGAATTGCCGCATCAACTGTCCACCTCTCCCCTTGTGGGAGAGGCATAGGCCGCCTTTGGCGGCCGTCTCCAAGAACGCCGAAGCGAAGCTTCGGCTACGTTGCATCGCCAGATGCAATCCGGGTGAGGGGTTCCGGCCTCTCGTGGGACCTGCGACCCCTCACCCGCGCCTTCGGCGCGACCTCTCCCCAACGGGGAGAGGTGTTAGGAAGCAGCGAGCTCATAGCCCATGGCTGATACGACCACTGCTTCGCCCTCAATGATGACCGGCGCCCCGGAGTCCGAGCGCATCCAGCCGAAGCGGCTGGTTGCCTTCATCATCATGGTGTTCGGCATGTTCATGTCGATCCTGGACATCCAGATCGTCTCGGCCTCGCTGTCCGAGATCCAGGCCGGCCTGTCGGCCTCTTCGACCGAAGTGTCGTGGGTGCAGACCGCCTATCTGATCGCCGAAGTGATCGCGATTCCCTTGTCCGGATTCCTGTCGCGCGCGCTCGGCACAAGGCTGTTGTTTGCGATCTCGGCGTTCGGCTTCACCGCCTCGAGCCTGCTCTGCGGCTTCGCCTCCTCGATCGAGCAGATGATCCTGTGGCGCGCGCTGCAGGGCTTTCTCGGCGCCGGCATGATCCCGACGGTGTTCGCCTCGGCCTACACGATCTTCCCGCGCACCAAATTCCACATCGTGGCGCCGATCATCGGCCTCGTCGCGACGCTGGCGCCGACCGTTGGCCCAACCGTCGGCGGCTACATCACCGACCTGATGTCGTGGCACTGGCTGTTCTTCATCAACATCGTGCCCGGCGTCATCATCACGGCAGGCGTGCTGGCGCTGGTCGATTTCGATCAGCCGAATTTCGCGCTGCTCGAGCGCTTCGACTGGTGGGGCCTGATCTTCATGGGCGGCTTCCTCGGCTCGCTCGAATATGTGCTGGAGGAGGGTCCGCAGTATGAGTGGCTGCAGGACACTTCGGTCGCGATCTGCGCCGCGGTCGGCTTCGTCTCGGCGGTCGCGTTCTTCTGGCGCGTCTTGACCGCGGAGGAGCCGATCGTCGATCTCTACGCCTTCTCCAACCGCAACTTCGCGGTCGGCTGCGTGCTGCAGTTCTGCATCGGCATCGGGCTCTATGGCTTGACTTATGTCTATCCGCGCTATCTCGCCGAGATCCGCGGCTACAGCGCGCTGATGATCGGCGAGACCATGTTCGTCTCCGGCGTCACCATGTTCTTCATGGCGCCCGTGGTCGGACGGCTGATGCAGAAGGTCGATTTGCGCTACATCATCGCCTTCGGCCTCGTGACCTTCGCGCTCGGCTCCTGGCAGATGACCTGGATCACCCGCGACTATGATTTCTACGAGCTGCTGCTGCCGCAGATCCTGCGCGGCATCGGCATGATGTGCGCGATGGTGCCGACCAACAACATCGCGCTCGCCACATTGCCGCAGGATCGCGTCAAGAACGCCTCCGGCCTGTTCAATTTGATGCGCAATCTCGGCGGCGCGGTCGGGCTCGCCGTCATCAACGAGGTGCTCAACGACCGCACCGACCTGCACATCTCGCGGCTGCATGACCGCGTGACCTGGGGCAACACCACCGCGGTCGAGACCCTCAACATGTTCGCCCAGCGCATGCAGGGCATGGGCGATTCCGCCGTCATGGCGATGAAGCAGCTCTCGCAGATCGTGCACCGCCAGGCCGCGGTGATGGGCTATGGCGACGCCTTCTTCATGCTGTCGCTGTTCTATGTCGCGCTCAGCCTTCTGGTGCTGTTCGTCAACAAGCCGCCGTCGATGACCGCGAGCGGCGGCGACGCGCATTAGGTGGTGTCATCTGTTTTCGTAGCCCGCATGAGCGAAGCGACATGCGGGACCGATCTCAGCAGTTCATCACCGAACGTGACGCGGCCCCGGATATCGCTTCGCTCATCCGGGCTACGAAAGTGTGCCGATGTCGCCGGGTTGAGTGCATCGCATCGGCCGCGGGCTGCGCCCGGTCGCGTGAATAGCTGATATCGTCGACACATTGACGCACTCACGCCGATGTTACCTTGCCAATCGCGCGTGATGCATTTATAAGCAGCGCTTCCTTACTCGAACCGGGGAGATGCGCATGAAGTCGCCTATTTCGCAGATCGCGCGCCCGCGTTCGACGGTGCTGGACGCTTTTACGCGTTAGCTCCCGGCGCTGATCGGGCCTGATCCCCGATCAGCAAAACTTCCCAACAATCTATCGACAATTTCCAGCGGCGCTCGCGGTCGGATTCCGCCCGCACGTCGCCTCAGATGGAGCCGGCTCGCGCTGCAAAGGCGCGGCCGGAATGTGCCATGACCTCTCTGACGACCAAGCGGCCGGCCGCGATCCGGATCGTGCTTCCCTTTGTCTTCCGCCATTGGCTGGAACAGCCGCTCCGTGCCTCCGCGGTGACGGCGGGATTTCTCGGCGCAACCGCGGCCGACCTGTTCATGCCGGTGTTTTCCGGCCATCTGGTCGACGCGCTGACCGCGGGCGCCACTGATGCGGCCGCGCGCCATGCGGCGATGCTGGCGTTCGGCGCCATCGTCGGCCTCGGCGCGCTGTCGCTGGTGCTGCGGCTGGTCGGCATCCAGACCATCGTGCCATTCACGCTGAAGACGATGTCCGATGTCGGGCAGCAGGCCTTCATGCGGGTGCAGCGCTTCTCGACCGACTGGCACGCCAATTCGTTCGCCGGCTCCACCGTGCGCAAGATCACGCGCGGCATGTGGGCGCTCGATTTGCTGAACGACACCATCCTGATGGCGCTGCTGCCGTCGGTCGTGGTGCTGGTCGGCTCGATGATCCTGCTCGGCGTGCATTGGCCGCAGCTCGGCGCGGTGATCGCGGTCGGCTCGGTGATCTATGTCGCGATGACCATGGTGTTCCAGGTGCGCTACGTCGCGCCGGCCGCGCGGGTCTCCAATGCGTGGGACACCAAGGTCGGCGGCACGCTGGCCGACGCCTTGACCTGCAACGCGGTGGTGAAGTCGTTCGGCGCGGAGACGCGCGAGGACATCAGGCTCGATGGCGTCATCAGCCGCTGGCGCCGGCGGGTGCGGCGGACCTGGTTCCGCTACAACCACACCTCGACGGCGCAGCTCGTGGTGCTGCTGTGCTTCCGCGCCTCGGTGATCGGCGGTGCGATCCTGCTGTGGGCGCAGGGCCGCGCCACGCCGGGCGACGTCACCTATGTGCTGACCAGCTACTACATCATCCACGCGTACTTGCGGGATGTCGGCATGCACATCAACAATCTGCAGCGTTCGGTCAACGACATGGAGGAACTGGTGCAGATCCATGGCGAGCCGCTCGGCATCGTCGATGCGGATGACGCCGGGACGATCGACATCCAGGGCGGCCGAATCGTGTTCGACGACGTCACGTTCCACTATGGCGGCCATCGCCGGCCGCTCTATGACGGGCTTTCGGTCGACATCGACGCCGGCGAGCGGGTCGGCCTGGTCGGGCGCTCCGGCTCCGGCAAGACGACCTTCGTCAAGCTGGTGCAGCGGCTCTACGACGTCTCCGCTGGCCGGATCCTGATCGACGGTCAGGACATCGCCAAGGCGACGCAGCAATCGCTGCGCAGCCAGATCGCGATCGTGCAGCAGGAGCCGATCCTGTTCCACCGCACGCTGGCGGAGAACATCGCCTATGGCCGGCCGGGCGCCGGCATGGAGGCGATCGAGCAGGCGGCGCGGCTTGCCAATGCGCACGACTTCATCATGCGGCTGCCGAAGGGCTACGGCACGCTGGTGGGCGAGCGCGGCGTCAAGTTGTCGGGCGGCGAGCGGCAGCGCGTGGCGCTGGCGCGCGCCTTCCTGGCGGATGCGCCGATACTGATCCTGGACGAGGCGACCTCGAGCCTCGATTCGGAATCCGAGGCGCTGATCCAGCAGGCGATGGAACGGCTGATGAAGGGCCGCACCTCGATCGTGATCGCGCACCGTCTCTCCACGGTGCGCAGCATGGATCGCATCCTGGTGTTCGACCGCGGCGAGATCGTCGAGCAGGGCACGCATGAGGTGCTGGCCGCGCGTCCCGGCGGCATCTATCGCGGCCTGTTCGAGCGCCAGGCGACCGAGTTCGGTCAGGCCGCGGCTGAGTGAGCGAAAGCGCGTGGCTGATGGACATTTGTCCTTCAGCCACGCGCGAATGCATTATTTCGGCGCCAGTCCGTTCCACACCAGCGCGACGCCGGACAGGAACAGCAGCAGCAGCACGACGTCGGAGAAATTGCGGTCGCTGAGCGCGTGATAGAGCCGCGCGCCGAGCCAGGCGCCGAGCAGCGTCCCCGGAAACGCGCACGCCACCAGCCAGATGAGCTCGGGCTTCACGAGGCCGCTGGCGATCTGCACGCAAAGCGCGGCCGCCAGGATCGTGAAGTTGAAGATCTGGAACACGCCGCGGCGCTGCTGCTTGCCCCAGCCGCGCACGCTGGCCCACAGGATCGGCAGCGGGCCGGACAGTCCGGCGAGGCCGCCGAGGATGCCGCCGGCAAATCCGATCGCGCCGTCGGCCCATTTGCCGCCGAAGGCGATCGACATCGGCTTGCGCTGCAGGAACAACGCGGTCGGGAACACCAGCAGGAAGACGCCGATGGTCAGCTTGAAGACTTCAGGATCGGCCCGCGCGATCAGCAGGATGCCGATCGGCACGCCCGCGAGGCCTGCGATGACGAACGGCCAGACCAGACGGAAATCGATGCTCTTCCAGATCGACGGCAGCGTCGAGAGTTGCGCGATGACCGAGCAGACCAGCACCAGCGGCACCGCGAGCGTCGGCGGCAGCACATAGAGCCAGATGCCGAGCGCCATCAGCGCGGTGCCGAAGCCGGCAAGGCCGGAGACGAAACCGCCGGCAAGCGCGCCGAAGAACAGGATCGCATAGCTTGCCGGAGTCATCCTCATCTCGTTCTTATGATCGTTGCCGGGACGTTTACACGACGCAAGCTGTGGGTACACTTCAAAATCGCGGCTCATCAACGATAATCGGAACGGAAGCATCCCATGACTGCGAATTCGCAAAAAACCTTTCTGGTCTGTCACGGCGCCTGGTCGGCAGGCTGGGCATGGAAGAAGATGCATTCCCTAATGCAGGCCGCCGGGCATCGGCTGGTCACGCCGAGCTACACCGGGCTCGGTGAGCGCGCGCACCTTGCGCATCAAGGGCTCGACCTCGAAGCGCATATCCAGGATGTGCTCAGCGTCATCAGTTACGAGGACCTGCACGACATCGTGCTGATCGGGCACTCCTATGGCGGCATGGTCGCGACCGGCGTCGCCGACCGGGTGCGCGAGCGCATCGCGCAGATGATCTATATCGACGCCTTCGTGCCGCGCGACGGCCAGTCGCTGTTCGATCTCAACGAATCGGCCATCGAGACCATGCGTGAGTTCGCGAGCGATGGCGACGGCTGGCGTATTCCGCCGATGCCGGTGCCGCCGGACACGTCCGCCGCCGACGTCGAATGGCTGACCGCGCGGCGCGTCGACATGCCGATCAAATGCTTCGAGCAGAAATTGAGGTTGAAGCACGGCGAGACGAGCCTGCCACGCAGCTACATCTACGCCACCCGCGCCACGCAGGCCGACACGTTCCGCCAGTTCGCCAACCGCATCAAGAACGAAGCCGGCTGGCGTTATTTCGAGATCGACGCCAGCCATTCGCCGAACGTCACCGCGCCGGAGGCGCTGATGGCGATGCTCATGGAGATTGCCGCCTAGTCGGCGGCGCATTGCTCTTGAAAACGCCGCCGCGCGATGGACCGCAGGTGCGGGCTCTCCGCCGGGTGGCGCGGCCCGCACGCATGCTGTGAGATCAGTCGGCGCTGGCCTTTTCCTGCATCGCCGCCTGCAGTTTTTTGATGTCCGCGGGCGTGAGTTGCGGCCGGTCGACCTCGATCGTGAGTTTGTTGAGCTTGGCCGTCAACGGGAATGGGGGCTTGTAGTCTGCATCGTTCACGCCCGTGAGCGTGTCGGAGCCGACGTCGAAGCTCTCATCCCACTGCAGGATCATCGGCAGGGTCTTCTGCATTCGCTTCGTGGCGACTTCCTTGCCGTCTACCTTCAGCGTGCCGGTGCCGGGCTGTGCCAGGCCGCTGAAGTTGTTGTACTGCAGCGTGCCAGCACCGATGCCTTCGTATTTGAAATCAAACTCGACCGTATGTCGGCCTGGCGACAGTGCATCCGGACCTTCCCATTTGATGCGTTCGAGGTCGACCATGTTCCATAGGAACACAGGCTTGCCCTGCAGCAGGTAGAAGCCATAGCCGGCGAAGCGGCCTCCGGAGGTCAGGATCATGCCCTCGGCGCCGCCTTGCGGCACGTCGATGTCGGCGGTGATCGTGTAGGAGGCGTTGAGCAGCAGGGGCGAGTCACCCTGCGGCAATCCCGTCATCGGCCGCGTGTACACGAATTCCTTGCGACCGGCGGTGATGTTCGGGCGCGGTGCCACGATGCGGGCCGCGACGGAAGCATCGAGCGGGAAGACCTGGTACTTCTTGGCTTCCGCAACGAACTTCTGCCGCATCTCCTTTACCTTTTGCGGGTTCTGCGCCGCGATGTCGTCGGTCTGGCTGAAGTCCTTGTTCAGGTTGTAGAGCTGGAAGACCTGGTTGTTGAGCGGATCCGGGTTCGCCGGACCGAACGCCTCCCACGGCGCACGGTTGACCTTGGTGGACAGCATCCAACCGTCGTCATAGAGCGCCCACTGGCCCATCATCTCGAAGTACTGGGTCTTGTGGCGGGACGCGATCTTGGCGTTCGCCTTGTCGAAGGTGTAGGCAAAGCTCGTGCCTTCGATTGGCGCCTGCTTGATGCCGTCCACCATTTCCGGCGGTCGGATACTGGCGGCCTCGAGGATCGTCGGCACGACGTCGATCACATGCACGAACTGCTCGCGCAAGGCTCCCTTGTCCTTGATGCGTGCCGGCCATGACACCACCATGTTCTGGTTGATGCCGCCGAGCCTGGAAGCGTTCTGCTTGAACCAGTCGAACGGGGTATCAAATGCCCATGACCAGCCGGCCGACATGTGGTTGTAGGTCTGTTCGGTGCCCCAGACGTCGTAGAACTTCATCTGTACATCGACCGGGAGTTCATTCAAGCCGTTGAAGAACGCAACTTCGTTTGGCGTGCCGAGCGGTCCGCCTTCCGCGCTGGTGCCGTTGTCGCCGTTGATGTAGATGACGAGCGTGTTGTCGAGCCTGCCGAGGTCCTGGAATTGCTGGATCACGCGGCCAATCTCGTGGTCGCTGTAAGCGGCGTAGGCGGCAAAGACCTCGACCTGGCGGATGAAGAGTTTCTTCTCATCGGCGCTAAGCTGGTCCCACGGCTTCAGCATTTCCTTGGGCCATGGTGCCAGCTTGGTGTCCTTCGGAACCACGCCGAGCCGCTTCTGGTTCTCCAGGATGCGCTCGCGCACCTTCTCGTAGCCGTCGTCGAACAGGTGCATCGCGCTGATCTTGTCCACCCAATCCTTGGTCGGGTGATGCGGCGCATGCGTCGCGCCCGGCGCATATTTGATGAAGAGCGGCTTCGACGGATCGGTCTGGTGCATCCGTGTCATCCAATCGATGGCGTCGTCCGCCATCGCGGTGACGAGGTTCCAGGTGCCCGGGGGCTTGCCCTGGAACGGATAGATCTGCGTCGTGTTGCGGAAGAGATTGGGCTCCCACTGGTTGGCGTCGCCTCCGACGAAGCCGTAGAAATACTCGAAGCCCATGCCGATCGGCCACTGGTCGAACGGGCCGACCTGGCTCGCCGTGTAGACCGGCGTGTTGTGGTCCTTGCCGAACCAGGACGTGCCGTAGCCATTGTCGAGCAGGATCCGTCCGATCGTCGCCTTGTCCTTGCCAATGATGCTGTTGTAACCGGGGAAGCCGGTCGACTGCTCCGAGATCACGCCGAAGCCGGCGGAATGGTGATTGCGTCCGGTGATCAGCGCCGCGCGGGTCGGCGAGCAAAGTGCGGTGGAGAAGACGCGGTTGTAGCGCAGGCCCTCATTGGCGATGCGGTCCATCGTCGGCGTCGGGATGACGCCGCCAAAGGTGCTCGGCACGCCGAAGCCGGCGTCGTCGGTGATGATCAGGAGCACGTTCGGTGCGTCCTTGGGCGGGGCGACACGCGGCGGCCACCAGGGCTTCGATTGCAGGGCGCCGTCCTTGATAACGCCGCCGAACTTGGGATCGGGTGGCGGAAGCTGCCTTCCGTCGATCGCTGCCGTGGCGCTGGGCGAGCCGGGTGCAGCGGTGTTTTGCTGGGCTAGCGCCGAAGTGGAGATGAGCAATCCAAGGGTAAGAGCCGACACAGCTTTCGGGCAATGCATGGTGACGCTCCCAATTCAAAAAATATGGGCAGCGTCACTTATTACGCCGTTGCAACATTGATCTAAGTCAAGCCCGGGAAAGCGCGGGTGGAGATTGGGCTGATCCCGGCCAGGTCAGCGGCATTGACCAATGCCGGCGAAATGCCGCGCCGCGCGTCCGTTTCAGCATGCGGGAGGCCGCGCGCAACCGCGACAGCTGGCGCATCCCGCCGATGCCGACGCCGCGTCGAAATCAATCAGACGCGGTTGTTGCCCGGGTCATGCACCGCGCGCGTCGCGCACGGCCTGAGCGACCTTTGTCGCCTGCGATACGCGTCCGATCTTCGCGCCTGCAACGATCTTTCGTCGGCGTTCGCTCGGCTTCGACGCCATGCCTTCGCTCGCGGTGGCTCCAGCCGGGGGACGCGTCGTGAAGTTCGCGGCCCGGTGCAGTGCGAGGGCCTTTCGAGCCGCTTCGACATGTGCCGTCCGGGCTGCCAAATTGTGCTGACGCCGGAGCTCCGTGTTGACCCGTTTCAGCGCTGCCGCGAACACCTGCTTACGCTCCGAAGCATGCTTGGCGGTTCCCGGAAAGCTCGTGCCGCGAGCCTCGGCCTTTCCGCGGCTCTCTCGTTGCTTTTGGCGGCCGACCGTTCGCTCCTTGTCGCGCATCTTGCGCAAGCGGGGTCGCATGGCCTCGAGCTCAGCCACCTCGACGCTGTAGATGGCGGGATGATGCGTCAGGCGGATCGCCTCATATTCTTCATGGCTGAGGATGCTGCGTTCGAACTTGCAGGCGACCGACATTCCTATTCCTCCTTTTGATCTTCTTGAATCTCGGGGCAGAAGGACACGTCCGGCTCTGGCGGATCATAGCTGCAATGCCGCCGGATGGCTAATCCGCCACTATGCAAACTCGGCCAGCGCTTCGATCGCAGCGATCGATTGCCTTGCTATGGCGTCAAAGCACAGTGGCTGCTACTTTTCTGCTTCGTCGTCCTTGAGACGAATCCCCTCAGTCCGCAGAGCCGCAAAGAGAGCCGCGATATCTTCAGGCTCCATACTGTTGGGACACATCCCGTTCAGTTGCTCGGTTGTGATCGTGCCGCTGCTCCTGGCGATGTCCCTTGCCTTCGCCATGATCTTCTGAAGGTCCATTTGTGCTCCTCCGCGAGGGACATACTCTACGCCCGCCACCCATGCATGTCGCCTTCCAAGAAATGCGAGCCTGCGGCTGCACTGAAGCGATCGGTTGGCTTCGCTCCGAGTTGAGACAATTTCGTTCGAAGTTCGCCATCGGAACTGGGCTGCGACCGCAATTTTGTCTCGCATGTTCGGTTAAACTGCGACATAATTCATGTCTCGCGTGCTGGTGAGCATGGATTCATGAACCGCAGCCCCGTGCTCGTAGACTTGGCGCTTCAAGGTGGGGGATCGCACGGTGCGTTCACGTGGGGTGTCCTGGATCGGCTTCTCGAAGAGCCATGGTTTCAGATTGCGGGCATATCCGGGACATCGGCCGGAGCGATGAACGCAGCCGTGCTGGCGGATGGTTGGACCGCGGGCGGCGCTGCCGGCGCACGCGAAGCGCTTGAAAAATATTGGCGAAGCGTCTCGCGCGCCGCCGCATTCAGTCCGTTGCAACGGTCGCCGCTCGACCGCCTGATGGGACGCTGGTCGCTTGACAGCTCCCCGGCCTATCTCTTCACCGATTTGATGTCGCGGATGCTTTCACCCTACGACCTCAATCCCCTTGGCTTCAATCCGCTCCGCGACATATTGAACGACAGCATCGATTTCGAGCGTCTTGCACGCGCGCCGATCAAGCTCTTCATCACCGCGACACGCGTGCGTACCGGCCGCGGACGGATTTTTCGCAACGCGGAGATTACCGCGGATGTCCTGCTTGCGTCGGCTTGCCTGCCAACGATGTTTCGCGCGATCGAGATCGATGGCGAGCCCTATTGGGACGGCGGCTATGCCGGTAATCCCACGATTACGCCGCTCGTTCGCGAGACCGACGCGCGCGACACCGTCGTCGTCCAGATCAACCCGACCGAGCGTCCAGAGCAGCCGCGCACGGCCGCTGACATTCTCAACCGGCTTAACGAGATCTCATTCAACTCGCCGCTGGCAAAGGAGCTGCGGATGATCGCGTTGCTTCGCCAGGTCGCCGACCCCGGTACCGGGGAGGGCGCCCGCTGGGCGCAGATGAAGACGCACCGGATCAAGAGCGACATGCTTGCGACGTTCGGTTCGTCATCCAAGCTTAATGCCGAATGGGCGTTCGTGGCCAAGCTGCACGAGGAGGGGCGGCGAGCCGCCGGCGAATTCCTCGACGCGCATGGCGCCGATCTCGGTGAGCGTTCGACGGCAGATCTCGATATTCTGCTGGCGGAGTGCTGAGACGATGGGTCTTCTCGGCATTCTCGTCGGGCTTGGACTGCTGGTCTGTCTCGCCTTCCGCGGCTGGAGCGTGCTGCTGCTCGCGCCGCTCTGTGCGCTGGTGGCCGCAGCCTTCGGTGGCGAGCCACTGCTTGCCAACTGGACGCAGACCTTCATGGGTAGTGCGTCGGAGTTTCTCGCGCAGTTCTTTCCTATTTTTCTGCTCGGCGCCGTGTTCGGAAAGCTCATGGACGACAGCGGCGCGGTCGCTGCGGTCGCGGGCTTCATCTCCCGGTGCCTGGGCGAACGCCGGATCATCCTCGCGGTCGTGCTCGCAGGCGCGCTGGTCACCTACGGCGGCGTCAGCCTGTTCGTCGCCTTCTTTGTCATCGTTCCGATGGCGCAGTCGCTGTTTCGCAGCGCGGGGATTCCACGTCGTCTGGTACCGGCGGCAGTCATTCTCGGGACTTCGACCTTCACCATGTCGGCGCTGCCGGGCACGCCGTCGATACAGAATGCGATACCGATGCCTTTCTTCGGCACGACCCCCTTTGCCGCACCGGGCCTCGGCGTTGTCGCATCGATCATCATGCTGGGCGTCGGGCTGTGGTGGCTTCTTCGCGCGGAGAAGGCAGCGCATCGGGCAAAAGAGGGTTATGGCGACGAGCCGCCGGTTCCGGCGGATGCCGCCGACGATGAGCTGTTGCGCGAGCGGGCTACGACGGCGCGAGAATTCGACCCGGCGGAGCTCCGCCACGGACATCACAGCAGCGCCGCCGTCCCGATTTTCAACGCCATCCTTCCCCTGATCGTCGTCGTCGCCGTCAATCTGGTGATGTCGCTGGTTGTGCTGCCTCGGCTTGATTTCTCGTTCCTGGCCGAACAGCGGTGGGGCAATACATCGCTGGCTGCCGTGGCCGGTGTCTGGTCGGTTGTCGTGGCGTTGGCGGGAGCGATCGTGACGGTCATCCTCTGCAACTGGACGCGGCTGCCCGCACTCCGACGAACCATGGATGCGGGTGCCAACGCGTCGGTCCTGCCGGCGCTGAGCGTCGCAAGCCTTGTCGGATTTGGCGCCGTTATCGCCTCGCTTCCCGCTTTCGGCGTGGTGCGGGACTGGGTATTACAAATTGAGGGCGGCCCATTGGTGTCGCTCGCGGTCGCGACGAACATCCTTGCCGCGCTGACGGGGTCGGCTTCCGGCGGCTTGACGATCGCGCTCGATGCGTTGGGCCAGACTTATATGCACCTTGCCGCGGAGGCGGGTATCGACCCCGGCCTCTTGCATCGCGTCGCGGTGATCGGCTCGGGAACACTGGACATTTTGCCTCACAACGGCGCGGTCGTCAGCCTGCTTGCGATCTGTGGGCTCAAGCATCGCGAAAGCTATCTCGACATTGTCATGGTCGGCATTGCGAGTTCAGTTATCGCGCTCGTAGCGGTGATTGCGATCGGCACCGCTTTCGGGTCGTTCTGACGCAAGGGTGATGGGTCTGCTCTGCTGGCCGCAAGGCGAGCCTGGCTGGAATGACGGTCACCTGAAAATGGCGAGGGGCCCGGCGTGTTGCGCCGAGCCCCTCATGGTCCATCTAAGCAAGACGCGTTTTCTTGATGTGAACCGGAACTCCACTTCGCTCGAAAACGCTTTAGAATATCAGCCGGCCTGTAAGCCGGGTTCTGTAGGGCACCATTCTTGCGAATGATGCGCGACGGCCATTCCTCTGGGACAAGGTTCGCACCTTGCCTCGGGCAACCTACCCGGACAGCGGGCCTGACATCGCCCTGCGGTGTTATCGCGCAAGCGCGAACTAACCGCGTTGCCGTCCCTATTCGGTTTTGCTCCCGGTGTGGTTTGCCATGCCGTCTCCGTTGCCGGAAACGCGGTGCGCTCTTACCGCACCTTTTCACCCTTACTTCCTCCGAGGAGGGAGCGGTTCGTTCTCTGTGGCACTTTCCCTGGGGTCGCCCCCGCCGGATGTTATCCGGCACCGCATGTCGATGGAGCCCGGACTTTCCTCCCCCGCGGCCTTTCGGCGCTTGCGGGAGCGGCCGTCCGGCCGACTGACGGCGTACGCATGCGGGCTTTGGCCGCCCGCGTCAAGCGATTGCGATGGTTAACCTTGGCCTGGCGCCCGCTGGCTCTCGATTTTGACATTCGCGGAGGAGAGGCCTTTGATATCGATTTGATCGATCCAAAGCTCGAGGCGCCATGGATACCGAACTGGCCCGGACGTTCCTGACGGTGGTGAGCGCCGGCAACTTCATCACCGCGGCGGAGCGGCTCCATGTCAGCCAGTCGACCGTCAGCACCCGCATCCACACGCTCGAGCAGCAGCTCGGCTGCGTGCTGTTCGTGCGCAACAAGGCCGGCACCACGCTGACGCCGGCGGGCCGGCAGTTTCAGCGCCACGCCTCGGTGCTGGTCCGCACCGTCGAGCAGGCGCGCCATGACGTCGGAATCCCCAAGGGATTTTCCGCGACGCTGGTGGTCGGCGGCCGCATCGGCCTTTGGGAAGAGTATCTGCTGCGCTGGCTGCCGCTGATGACGCGCGCGCATCCCGACATCTCGATCCGCGCCGAGAGCGCGCTCGAGCCCGAGCTGATGCAGGGGCTGGTCGAGGGACGCATCGATATCGGCGTGATGTACACGCCGCAGAGCCGCCCCGGCCTCAAGGTCGAGCAGCTGTTCGAGGAGCAGCTCATCCTGGTGTCGACCGATCCGAAGAGCGCGCCGGAGCCGGGGCCGGGCTATGTCTATGTCGATTGGGGACCCGAATTCTACGCGCGCCACGCCACGCTGTTTCCGAATTTCGCCGGCCCCGCGCTGACGGTGAACATCGGCTGGCTCGGATTGCAGCATCTCTTGGAGAATGGCGGCTCCGGATTCTTTGCGCGCCGTATCGTGGAGCCGCTCCTGAAGGCGCGGCGGCTGCACGCCGTCGCCGGCGCACCTGGCTTTGCGATGCCGGCCTATGTCGCCTATCCGGCTGACAGCCAGGACGATCATCTGGCGCGCGCGGTCGAGACCATGCATCGGCTCGCCGCGTCGCATGTGAATACGAGCGCGGACCTCCCGCGGCCGAGGCCCGCCACGCGGCGGCGACGCTGACCGCGATTGCTATCGGCATCACCGATCAGTTCCATCGGCTTTCTTCGCTTGTCAGCGCAGACATCCGCGTTCACAGCAGGATGGCGTCAGCGGGAGGTCAAACGATGGATATTGCGGCAGAAGTGGGAGACGCGTTGCTCAAGGGCGCCTCCGACGCGATCGTTGCGACCGATGCCGAAGGCCGCATCACCTTGTGGAATCCCGGCGCGGTCAGGTTGTTCGGTTTCAGCGCCGAGGAGGCGATCGGACAATCGCTCGATTTGATCATTCCGGAGAATCTGCGCGCGCGTCACTGGGCCGGCTTCCGGCACACGATGGCGACCGGGACGAGCCGCTACGGTCAGGGCGATCTGCTGTCGGTGCCGGCGCTGACCAGGCACGGCACGCGCATCTCCGTCGAATTCACCATCGCGATGCTGCACGATGCGGCGCACAAGGTCGCCGGCACCGTCGCCGTGATGCGCGACGTGACCAGGCGTTTCGAGGAGCTCAAGGAGTTGCGGCGCCGCGCCGCGCAGCAGGCCGGGACATCGTCATGACGCCGGCGGTGGGATGACCGCTACTTTCCCGATCGCATGCGGGTTTCCGCCAGCGCGGTCACGAGGCCGATGATCAGCAGCGAGGCGACGATGTCGGCTTCCGCACCGAAACCAAATGCGACCACCGTCGCTGCGGCGACCGTCGCAAGGATCGCGATGGTCAGCCCTTCGTCGGCGATCAGCTGACGCAGCGCCTTCAGGCGCGTGGTGCCCCGTTGCATTGCCTGCTCACACGCCGAGCGGATTGCCGCCCGCGGCGATGGTGGAGGCGACCTGACTGGCGTGGTGGCGCGGCTTCGCCACGATCCGGCTGCGCAGGATCCGGTACAGCATCGACAGCAGCAACCGGGAAAGGCGCGGTCCTGTTTGCGGCAGTGGTGTCATTGCGAAGCCCTCCAGGTTATCGCCACCCAAGGCTACGCGCTGCCATGAATTTAACAAACGAATAATAATGGCGGTTACTATCGGGCAATCCGATATAAGCCCGCGACCCCCGCCGGGCAGGCGAGGCATTCACGCCGGGCGGCCAAAATAATTTATCCTGACGATGTCGTCCTGCGTGTCGCCCGTTCGACTGGGGGTCGGCGATCCAGCCGATCAAGAGGAGTCCATAAGATGCAATATCTGTTGCTGATCTACCGAAGCGACGCGGAGTATGGCCGTATGAATGCCGACGACCGCAAGGCCCTGTCGGCGGAATATGCGGTCTACACCCAGTCCATCATCCAGAGCGGACACTTCAAGGCGGGAGACGGGCTGCAGCCGGTGTCGACCGCGACCACCGTGCGGGTGCGCGACGGCAAGACGCTGACGACCGACGGGCCGTTTGCGGAAACCCGCGAACAGCTCGGCGGCTACTATCTCGTCGATGCCAAGGATCTCGACACGGCGCTCGGCCTCGCGGCGCGGATTCCCGGCGCCAAGACCGGCTCGATCGAAGTCAGGCCGGTGATGATCTACGACAACCCGCGATAGCGGCATCATCGCCAGATGGATGTAGCGGCCGCGTCGCCTGGCGCGGCCGCTGAGCAACGATCGATCGTCATGACCCCGAGCCAGATCGAAAAAGTGTTTCGCGACGAGGCGGGCCGGGCGCTCGCAACGTTGATCCGTCTCGTCGGCGATTTCGACCTGGCCGAGGATGCGCTTCAGGATGCTTTTGCGGTGGCGCTGCAGCGCTGGCCGATCGGCGAATTCCCCTCCAATCCGCGTGCCTGGCTGGTCAATGTCGGCCGCAACAAGGCGATCGACCGCGTCCGCCGCGCGGCGACGTTTCGCGGCAAGCAGCAGGAGCTGACGCATCAAATCCTGCTCGATGCGGAGTCCTCGCCCGAGCCGGCCGACGCAACGCTCGACGACGACATGCTGCGGCTGATCTTCACCTGCTGCCATCCGTCGTTTGCCGCCGAGGTCCAGGTCGCGCTGACCTTGCGCACGGTGTGCGGGCTGACGACTGTCGAGGTCGCGCGCGCCTTCCTGGTGAGCGAGGACGCCATGGCGCAGCGCCTCTTGCGCGCCAAGCAAAAGATAAAACTCGCCGGCATTCCCTATGAGGTGCCGGAGCGTGAGGCGCTGGAGCCGCGCCTCACCGGCGTGCTCGCGGTGATCTACCTCGTCTTCACCGAAGGTTATGCGGCGACCGCCGGCGAGGATCTGATGCGGCCCGATCTTGCGCGCGAGGCGATCCGGCTGGCGCGGCTGATCGATGCGCTGATCCCGGCACGCGGCGAGATCAAGGGGCTGCTGGCGCTGATGCTGCTGCATGATGCGCGCCGCGCCGGCCGCCAGACCGCCGGCGGCGATATCGTGCTGCTCGAGGAGCAGGACCGTTCGCTGTGGGATTTCCGGCAGATCGCCGAAGGCCTCGAACTGGTCGAGGAGGCTCTGCGGATGCCGGGCCGGCCGCAGTCCTACGCCGTGCAGGCCGCGATCGCCGCGCTGCACGCGCGGGCGCCGAGTTACAAGGACACCGACTGGCCGCAGATCGCCGGTCTCTATGAGGTGCTGCTGCGCATCAGCCCGTCGCCGGTGATCGAACTCAATCATGCCGCCGCGGTGTCGATGGTCGACGGCCCGGCGCGCGCGCTCGACCTGATCGACGCGCTGGACGCGCGCGGCACATTGAAGGGATATGACCAGCTGCCCGCGGTCCGCGCCGATTTGCTGCGCCGCCTCGGCCGCAAGGACGAAGCGCGGCAGGCCTATCTCGCCGCGACGGCAGCCACGCAACTCGAACCGCTGCGGCGGCTCTATGCGCGGCGGATCGCCGAGATGGGGTGACGCACCCCGTCTCGTGCGTGGCCAGTGGCGGCGCGCGATTCATCCACGATGGTTAGCGCGCCGTGCGGCGTTGAGCGTGCTCAGTACCCTGTCTTTGCCTTGGCGCCGGTGCTCGATTGCCCGGTCGTCGTCCCCTTCGACATGCCGGTCGTCGTGCCGGGTGCCATCTTCTTCTGCGCGTGATGGACCTTCTGGGTCTTGTGATGGGTCGACGACATCGTCTTGCTTTGGGTCGACATAGCGCCAGCGGCTGCCGGAGCGACAATGAGGCCGACGGCGGCAGCTCCTGCGATCAGTGCTTTGAACATGGACGAATCTCCACTCGGACCGCCCCAGCTACAAAGACCGCATATGCCGAAAAGTTCCAACGTGCATGCACACTTGGCCGGAAAATGCACGGCTCCTCGCAGTGACCGACGGAGGCGAGCCTAGCTCGACGCGACCGCCGTCGCCGCATCCGGCGGCAGGCTCTCGAGCAGCGCATGCAGCGTCGCCATGGTGGAGCGGTCGGCGATCCCGTCGATGCGCTCCGGGCGGAAGTGGCGCTGGAAGGCGGTGACGACCTCCATGGTCGGGCCGTCGAACTTGCCGTTGGTCGGGATGTTGTAGCCGTAGCGCCGGAACGCGGCCTGCATGTTGGAGACGCTGTCGCTGATCGCACCGAGCTGCAGCGCGTCGCCGCGCACGATCGGCGCCGGCTGCACCCAGTGCCCGACGCCGGAATTGGCCAGCGAGTGCCATGGGAATTTCTCGCCGGGATCCTTCTTGCGCGCCGGCGCCACGTCGGAATGGCCGAGCACGCGATGCGAGACGATCTTGCGGCGAAGCATGATGCCGCGGCACAGCGCGATGACGGCCGCGATCTGGCGCAGTGGAAAGTCCGGATAGCCCCAATCGTGACCGCGATTGACGATCTCGACGCCGATCGAGCAGGAGTTGATGTCGTCATCGCCGGCCCACGCCGATACGCCGGCGTGCCAGGCGCGCTTGCTCTCCGGCACGCACTGCACGATGCGGCCGTCCTCGAGCACGATGTAGTGCGCCGAGACCTCGGTGCCGGCCGTGCAGAGCTGGGTGATCGCACCTTCGACGTCGGGCATGCCGGTGTAGTGCAGCACGATCATGTCGGGTTGCCGGCCATTGGCGCGATCGCCGAAGTTCGCCGACGGGATCACGTCGGAGGCGATCGAGGAATCCGGCGTGAACGTCTTCGCGTCCGCCACCCCCTTTGGAACAGGGAGGGCGCGCTGACGCTTCGGATCAGCGTTGCCGGACGAAGACGAACTTGAAGCCATACGAATCACTCAAACCCGAACCAGGAGAAAGCATTTTGACATATGGATAAACAAATAGGCGTTTACTATTCCTTTACCGTGCGGGCCGCGCAATGACCGCTGCCGGTTCCGCGATCCGCACGATGCGCCGCGTCATTATGCCTGGAGTGAGTCTTAAGGGTATCACTCGAATGCGGCTCAAAGGCGCGCGGTTCCGCTAACCGATCATCAACGTTTTCTTAACGTTAAGTGCCGTTACTGAGAGGTGAAGTGCCGAACCGGTTTCGGGGGACGGCCAAAGGACGCTGAGCCCCGCTGTTTGCGCGAAATCCCATGGAAACCCTCCCAATTCCGGTCGGATATCAGGATTTGCGGCCGAGGACGGGAGTTGGCGCTGGCGTCACGCAGCGGCTTTTTCACGCGTTTTCGAGCGAAGTGGATACCGGTTCGCGTGAAGAAAGCGCGTCAAGACAGGAATCCGGAGCTCCGTTCCGATCCAATCGGAACGAAGAAGGCTCTGGGCGCGAGGATTCGAGGCGCAATGAGTCGGCGCGCACCCAGCTTGTATGCCAGTTACGCGGCCCCGCCCGGGGGCCGCGCATGAGCGAGCGTGCGCCGCGTCACATTTCGGTGCTGGGACGCGAGGCGGTCGCGTATCTCGATCCGCGCGCCGGCGGCATCTATGTCGACGCGACCTTCGGTGCCGGCGGCTACAGCCGGGCGATCCTCGATGTCGCCGAGACCCGCGTGATCGGCATCGACCGCGACCGCACCGCGATAACCGGCGGCTTCGATCTGGTCGACGGCGCGGGCGGTCGGCTGACGCTGGTCGAGGATCGCTTCTCCAATCTCGCCGAGGTCTGCGCGTCGCAGGGGGTGGGTGCGGTCGACGGCGTCGTAATGGATGTCGGCGTCTCCTCGATGCAGCTCGACCAGGCCGAGCGCGGCTTCTCGTTCCGCCTCGGCGGTCCGCTCGACATGCGGATGGCCCAGAGCGGCCCGACCGCGGCCGATGTGGTCGCGGCGGCTTCCGAGAAACAACTCGCCGACATCATCTATGTCTTCGGCGAGGAGCGCCATTCGCGCGGCGTTGCCCGCGCCATCGTCGCCGCGCGCAAGGACGCGCCGATCACCACGACCGACGCGCTTGCCGATATCGTCGCGAAAGTCGTGCGCGCCAAGCCGAACGAGATCCATCCGGCGACGCGGACCTTTCAGGCGCTGCGCATCTTCGTCAATGAAGAGCTCGATGAGCTCTATCTGGCGCTCGCAGCCGCCGAGCGCGTGCTGAAGCCGGGCGGCCGGCTGGTCGTGGTTTCGTTCCATTCGCTGGAAGACCGCATCGTCAAGAATTTCCTCAGCCTGCGCGGCAAGGTCTCCGCCGGCTCGCGGCATTTGCCCGAGGTAGCGCACTCGGCGCCGAGCTTTCAGATCCTGACCAAGCGTCCGGTGACGCCTGATGAGGCCGAGCTTGCCGCCAATCCGCGCGCGCGATCGGCCAAGCTGCGTGCCGCCGAACGCACCGCGGCGCCGGTGCACGCCGACGACGACCTGCCGTCATGGCCGCGCCTGTCCGACCTGAAGCGGGGAGGGTGACGATGCGCCTTCTCCATCTCCTCGTCATCGGCATGCTGATCTTCGCGGCGTCCTATGTCTACCGCATCAAGATGGAATCGACCGCGCGCGTCGAACGCGTGCTGCAGCTCAATGCCGAGATCCGCGAGCAGCGCAACGCGATCGCCGGGCTGCGCGCCGAATGGGCCAAGCTCGACGCGCCGCTCCGGTTGCAGGGGCTTGCCGAGCGCCATCTGCCGCTGAAGCCGATCAACGCCAACCAGTACGATTCCCTGAAGAACCTGCCGGAGCGGCCGCCGAGCTTCACGCGGCCCGGTTCGCGCGATCCGATCGGCGCGATGATCGACACCATCGAGGCCGCGGCGGCGCCCGACAGCACGACCGGATCGATCGACAAGGCGGCGACCGACCAGCCGGCCGCCGACCAGCCTGCGCTCGATGACTCCGGGCAGGGCGGGGGAGACCAGCAATGACGGGACCAGCCATGACCGATCCGGCACCCGCCAACACGCCGGCCGCAAAACCCGCCGAGCCCTGGAACCAGCGGCTGATCCGCACGCTGCTGTATGGCAGCAATGTCGACCGCGCCGCCAAGGCGCGCGCGCGCGTTGGCCTCGCCATCCTCGCTTTCGCCGCGGTCTATTGCGTGCTGGCGGGGAGGCTGGTGCTGTTCGCCGTCGGCGCCGACAGCCATGGCGCGCGCCGCACCGCCTCGCAGGATGCCATCGCGACCGCGAGGCCCGACATCACCGACCGCAACGGCGAAATCCTCGCGACCGACGTCAAGGCGCCGAGCCTGTTCGCCGAGCCGCGCCGCCTGATCGACAAGGACGAGGCGATCGAGTTGTTGACCGGCGCCTTGCCCGATCTCGACACCAGCGAGGTGCGCGACCGCCTGTCGTCGCGCAAGGGCTTCGTCTGGCTGAAGCGCGAGATCACGCCGAAGCAGCAGAGCGACATCCATCGCCTCGGCCTTCCCGGCGTCGGCTTCCTGCGCGAGAACAAGCGCGTCTATCCGACCGGCAACGAGGTCGCCCACCTGATCGGCCTCGTCAACATCGACAACCAGGGCATCGCCGGCATGGAGAAGTGGCTGGACAGCAACGGTCTGGCCGATCTGCATCGCGCGGGCTTCGCCACCGACCGGCTGCAGAAGCCGGTGGAGCTGTCGGTCGACCTGCGCGTCGAGCACGCGCTGCGCGACGAATTGCTCAAGGCGAAAGAGAAGTTCAAGGCCAAGGCCGCCTCCGGCCTCGTCTCCAACGTGCGCACCGGCGAGATCGTGGCGATGGTGTCGCTGCCGGATTTCGATCCGAACAATCCGAAGGAGGCGCACGATCCCGATCGCATCAACCGCCTGACCACCGGCGTCTACGAGATGGGCTCGACCTTCAAGGCGTTCACGCTGGCGATGGCGCTGGATAGCGGCCGGTTCGATCTCAACTCGATGTGGGATGCGCGCGGCCCGCTGCACTACGGCAAGTTCGCGATCCATGACGATCACAACATGGGCCGCATGATCAACATGAAGGAGGTGTTCTACTATTCCTCCAACATCGGCGCCGGGCGCATTGCGCTGGCGATGGGCGTCGACGCGCACAAGGCCTTCCTGCGCAAGATGGGGCAGCTCGAGCGGCTGCGCACCGAACTGCCGGAGAGCGCGTCGCCGATCGTGCCGAAGAAGTGGGGCGAGTTGAACACCGTCACCATCTCGTTCGGTCACGGCATCGCGGTGGCGCCGCTGCAGGCGGTGATGGGCATCGACGCGCTGGTCAATGGCGGCTACCTGATTCCGCCGACCTTCCTGAAGCGCACCGAGCAGGAGGCGATGGCGCTCGCCAGGCGCGTCATCAAGCCGGAGACCTCGGACAAGATGCGCTATCTGATGCGGCTCAATGCCGAGATCGGCACCGCGAAGAAGGCCGACGTCAAGGGCTACTATATCGGCGGCAAGACCGGCACCGCGGAGAAGGTGATCAACGGCCGCTACGCCAAGAAGCGCGTGCTCAACGCCTTCACCGCGATCCTGCCCGCCGACAATCCGAAATACCAGCTCCTGATCATGCTCGACGAGCCGCAGCCCCTGAAGGAGACCTACGGGTTCATCACCTCGGGCTGGAATGCGGTGCCGACCGGCGGCAATGTGATCGCCCGAATTGCGCCGCTTTTGGGCGTTGAACCGCGATTCGACCTGCCGCCGTCCGACCGCCTTATTCTTGCGGCATCCAGAACAACCCAGTAAGGCGTATATTCACAGCATGATCCGGAAAGGTGTGAAGCGGCTTTCCGGATAGATCATGCTCAAGCGACGGTGCCAGAACAGCGCCGGCCAGACTGGAAGATCATGAGACTTCGCGACCTCTTCGACGCCGATGCCACGATCGATCCAAGTGCCGACACCATCGTCGTCGGAGGGCTTGCGGTCGACAGCCGGGCGGTGAAGCCGGGCGACCTGTTCTTCGCACTTGCCGGCAGCAGGACCGACGGCGCGCGCTTCGTCGATGCGGCGATCGCCGCCGGCGCGGTCGCGGTCGCCAGCGACCATCTGCCGCAAGGTCACGCTCGCGCCCCCTTCGTCATCACGCCCAATCCGCGCCGCGCGCTGGCGCGCGCCGCGGCCAAATTCTTTCCCCGCCAGCCGGCGACGATCGCGGCGGTGACCGGCACCAGCGGCAAGACCTCGGTCGCAGCGTTCACACGCCAGATCTGGCAGCGGCTCGGTCATTCCTCCGCCAGCATCGGCACCATCGGCCTCGTCTCGGACAAGCGCACGGTCTACGGCTCGCTGACCACGCCGGATCCGATCGCGCTGCATCGCCAGCTCGACGAGATCGTGAGCGACGGCGTCACGCACCTGGCGTTCGAGGCGTCCTCGCACGGCCTCGACCAGTATCGTCTCGACGGCGTGCGCATCGCCGCTGGCGGCTTCACCAATCTGTCGCGCGACCACATGGATTATCATCCCGATGTCGCGCATTACCTCAACGCAAAACTCCGGCTGTTCCGCGATCTCGTCGCGCCAGGCGGCGCCGCGGTGATCTCGGCCGACCATGACTGTTCGGGCGAGGTGATCGATGCGGCGCGCTCGCGCGGCCTGCGTATCATCGCGGTCGGGCGCAACGCCGATGCAGGCGATGGCATCAAGCTCCTCGATGCCGCCATCGAAGGCTTTGCCCAAAGGCTCCTGATCGAGCACCGCGGGCGCAAGCACGCGATCCGGCTGCCGCTGGTCGGCGAATTCCAGATCGAGAACGCGCTGGTCGCGGCGGGCCTTGCGATCGGCACCGGCAGCGCCGCCGACGACGTGTTCGGCTGCCTCGAGCATCTCGAAGGCGCCAAGGGCCGGCTGGAATTCGTCGGCGAGCACAATGGCGCGCCGATCTTCGTCGACTACGCCCACAAGCCCGACGCGCTCGCCAAGGCGCTGCAGGCGCTGCGGCCCTATGCCAGGCGCAAGCTGGTCGTGATCTTCGGCGCCGGCGGCGACCGCGACGCCGGCAAGCGTCCGATCATGGGCGCGATCGCGGCCGAAAATGCCGATCAGGTCATCGTCACCGACGACAATCCGCGCAGCGAGAAGCCGGAGGCGATCCGCGCCGCGATCATGGCGACGGCGAAGGGCGCGCGCGAGATCGGCGACCGCGCCGCGGCGATCCGCGCCGGAATTGCCGGCCTCGCGCCGGGCGATGCGCTGGTCGTTGCCGGCAAGGGCCACGAGGTCGGGCAGATCGTCGGCAACACGACGCTGCCGTTCAGCGACCATGAAGCGGTCGCCAGTGCACTGGCTGCGGAGGGCGCATGAGCACGATGTTGTGGACCTCGGATGCGATGGCGACGGCGATGCGCGCCGCCACGCAAGGCACGCTGCCGGACGGCGTCACCGGTCTCTCGATCGACAGCCGCACCATCGCGCCTGGCGAGGCGTATTTCGCGATCAAGGGCGACGTCCACGACGGCCATGCCTTTGTCGAGGCGGCGCTGAAGGCCGGCGCCGGGCTCGCGGTGGTCGAGACCGCGCAGCGCGCAAAGTTTCCCACTGATGCGCCGCTGCTGGTGGTCGACGACGTGCTCGCCGGCCTCGTCGAGCTCGCCCATGCCTCGCGCGCGCGGCTCAACGCGCAGATCATCGCGGTGACCGGCTCGGTCGGCAAGACCTCGACGAAAGAGGCGCTGCGCCGCGTGCTGTCGGCGCAGGGCGAGACCCATGCGTCGGTGGCGTCGTTCAACAATCACTGGGGCGTGCCGCTGTCGCTGGCGCGCTGCCCGGCCAGCACGCGCTTTGCGGTGTTCGAGATCGGCATGAACCATGCAGGCGAGATCACGCCGCTGGTGAAGATGGTGCGCCCGCACGTCGCAATCATCACCACGATCGAGCCGGTGCATCTGGAATTTTTCGCCGGCATCGAGGCGATCGCCGACGCCAAGGCGGAGATCTTCGCAGGGCTCGAGCCCGATGGCGCCGTCGTGCTCAACCGCGACAACGGACAATTCGCGCGGCTGCAAAAGCAGGCCAGGCAGGCCGGCATCTCGCGCATCGTCTCGTTCGGCACCGACAAGCGCGCCGAGGCGCGGCTGCTCGACCTGTCGCTGCACGCGACCTGCTCGGCGGTGCATGCCGATATTCTGGATCATGACATCACCTACAAGATCGGCATGCCCGGCCGGCACATGGCGATGAACTCGCTGGCGGTGCTTGCCGGCGCTTCGCTGCTCGGCGCCGATATCGCGCGCGCGGCGCTGTCGCTGTCGCAGCTCGAGGCGCCGACCGGCCGCGGCTTCCGCCGCACCCTCGAGGTCGGCCATGGCGAGGCGATGCTGATCGACGAGAGCTACAACGCCAATCCGGCCTCGATGGGCGCCGCGCTCAACGTGCTCGGCCAGGCCCGGACCGGGCCGCATGGCCGGCGCATCGCCGTGCTCGGCGACATGCTCGAACTCGGGCCGACCGGGCCCGAATTGCACCGCGGCCTCAACGAGGCCGTGACCGCCAACCGCATCGACCTCGTATATTGTTGTGGTCCGCTGATGCGGAATCTGTGGGATGCCCTTTCCACCGGCAAGCGGGGAGGCTATGCCGAGAGCTCGGCGGCGCTCGAAGCGCAGGCGGTCGCCGCGGTCCGTGCCGGTGACGTGATCATGGTGAAGGGCTCGCTGGGATCGAAGATGAAGCTTATCGTCAGCGCGCTGGAAAAACGCTTCCCCGACAAGGCCGCGCACGAAGAAGCGGTATAGGACTCCTTGAATGTTCTACTGGTTGATCGAACTGTCCAACACCGTTCCGGGGTTTGGGGCGTTCCGCAGCGCTTTGAACGTGTTCCGCTACATCACCTTCCGCACCGGCGGCGCGATGGTGACCGGCGCATTGTTCGTGTTCCTGTTCGGGCCCTGGATCATCGATCACCTGCGGCTGCGGCAGGGCAAGGGCCAGCCGATCCGCACCGATGGCCCGCAGTCGCATCTGATCTCCAAGAAGGGCACGCCCACCATGGGCGGGCTGATGATCCTGTCCGGGCTCGTGGTGTCGACGCTGCTCTGGGCCAATCCGCTCAATCCCTATGTCTGGATCGTGCTGGCGGTGACGCTCGGCTTCGGCTTCGTCGGCTTCTATGACGATTATTTGAAGGTCACCAAGCAATCGCACAGCGGCTTCGCCGGCAAGCTCCGCCTGCTGATCGAGGCGGCGATCGGGCTCGCCGCCACCTACGCGCTGGTCCGGCTCGGGCGCGACGTGTCCTCGACCTCGCTCGTGATTCCCTTCTTCAAGGACCTCGTGATCAATTTCGGCTGGTTCTTCGTGATCTTCGGCGCCTTCGTGATGGTGGGCGCCGGCAATGCTGTCAATCTCACCGACGGTCTCGACGGTCTTGCGATCGTGCCCGTGATGATTGCCGCCGCAAGCTTCGGCATGATCTCGTACCTGACCGGCAACGCGGTGTTCTCGGATTACCTGCAGATCAATTACGTCGCCGGCACCGGCGAACTGGCGGTGCTGTGCGGCGCGGTGCTTGGCGCAGGCCTCGGCTTCCTCTGGTTCAACGCGCCGCCGGCCTCGATCTTCATGGGCGACACCGGCTCGCTGGCGCTCGGCGGCATGCTCGGCGCGACGGCGGTTGCGGTGAAGCACGAGATCGTGCTCGCCGTGATCGGCGGCCTGTTCGTGCTGGAGGCGGTCTCGGTCATCGTCCAGGTCACCTCGTTCAAGCTCACCGGCAAGCGCGTGTTCCGGATGGCGCCGCTACACCATCATTTCGAGCAGAAGGGCTGGACCGAGCCGCAGATCGTGATCCGGTTCTGGATCATCTCGGTGATGCTGGCGCTCGCCGGCCTCTCCACCCTCAAGCTGCGCTGAGCGCCATCATGATCCCGGTCACCTCCTTCTCCGGCAAGACGGTCGCGGTGTTCGGGCTCGGCGGCTCCGGGCTCGCGAGCTGCCACGCGCTGAAGGCCGGTGGCGCGGAGGTGATCGCCGCCGACGACAATGCCGACAACGTCGCCAAGGCGGCGCAGGCCGGCTTTACCACCGCTGATCTGCGCACCGTGTCGTGGACGAATTTCGCCGCGCTGATCCTGACCCCCGGCGCGCCGCTGACCCATCCGGCGCCGCACTGGAGCGTGCTGAAGGCGCGCGAGGCGGGTGTCGAGGTGATCGGCGACGTCGAACTGTTCTGCCGCGAGCGGCGCCGTCACGCGCCGAACGCGCCGTTCGTCGCCATCACCGGCACCAACGGCAAATCGACCACCACCGCGCTGATCGCGCATCTGATGAAGGTTGCCGGCTACGATACCCAGATGGGCGGCAATATCGGCACCGCGATCCTGTCGCTGGAGCCGCCGCGCATGGGGCGTGTCCATGTGATCGAGATGTCGTCCTACCAGATCGACCTCGCACCGTCGCTCGATCCGTCGGTCGGCATCCTGATCAACATCAGCGAGGATCACATCGATCGCCACGGCACGCTCGAGCATTACGCCGCGGTCAAGGAGCGGCTGGTCGCCGGCGTGCAGCAGGGCGGCACGTCGATCGTCGGCGTTGACGATGGCTGGAGCCGCAACATCGCCGACCGGCTCGATCGCGCCGGCAAGCGCGTGGTCCGCATCTCGGTGAGGAACCCGCTGCCCGACGGTCTCTATGTCGAGCACGAGACCATCCTGCGCGCATCTGGCGCGGCGCGCAGCGAGATCGCGCGGTTAGGGGGCATCGGCTCGCTGCGCGGCCTGCACAATGCGCAGAACGCCGCCTGCGCCTCGGCCTGTGCGCTGGCGATGGGAATCGCGACCGACGTGCTGCAGAACGGCCTGCGCAGCTTCCCGGGTCTCGCGCATCGCATGGAGCAGGTCGGTCGCCGCGGCAACGTGCTGTTCGTCAACGACTCCAAGGGCACCAACGCGGATGCGGCCGCGCATGCGCTGTCGTCGTTCGCCGACATCTACTGGATCGCCGGCGGCAAGCCGAAGGCCGGCGGCATCACCAGCCTGACCGAATATTTCCCGCGCATCCGCAAGGCCTATCTGATCGGCGAGGCGGCGGCCGAATTCTCCGGCACGCTCGGCGAGCGCGTCGCGCATGAGATGTCCGGCACGCTCGACGTCGCGATCGCCAGCGCCGCGCGCGATGCCGAGGCGTCGGGGCTCGCGGAGGCCGTCGTGCTGCTGTCGCCGGCCTGCGCCTCGTTCGACCAGTACCGCAATTTCGAAATCCGCGGCACGGCGTTTCGCGACATCGTCCAGGCGCTGCCCGGCGTCAAGCCGGTGGTGTGACGAGGCAGTGTAGGGCGGATTGGCACAGCGTAATCCGCCGTTCGGTGCCGGGCGATGACACCGAGATGAAGTACGCAGTGACGGTGCGTCGTATCGCGCGAGAACCATCCTCATCGTCGTCCTGGCGAAAGCCAGGACCCATTACCCCAAATCTCAATCGTTGCGCGACGCTGGGGCCGCGGTAGCGTCCATTATCAAGTGCGGTGGTTATGGGTCCTGGCTTTCGCCAGGACGACGTCGGGATGGGGGCTCATCCACCTCCCTCAAAAGTTACCCGTCCCGTTAACCCCTTGGAAACCATCCTGCGCCACGAATGGACGTTATCTCTGCCATCTGGGGACGCCCATGCTCGCCCGTGACCAACGCACCCCGTTCTCGGACTGGTGGTGGACCGTCGACAAGCTGCTGCTTGTCGCGATCGCGGCGTTGATGCTGGCCGGCGTCATCCTGTCGCTGGCGGCGAGCCCGCCGGTGGCGACGCGGATCGGGCTCGATCCATTCCACTTCTTCAACCGCCACGTCATGTTCCTGGTGCCGTCGCTGATGGTGCTGATCGGCGTCTCGTTCATGACGCCGCGGCAGATCCGGCGCACCGCGCTGATCGTGTTCGCGGTCTCGATCGCGCTGATCGTGCTGACGCTGCTGGTCGGGCCCGAGGTCAAGGGCTCGCGGCGCTGGATCACGCTGCTCGGCGTCAACATCCAGGCCTCGGAAGCCGCAAAACCCTCCTTCGTCATCGTCGCGGCCTGGCTGTTCGCGGAATCGACCAAGCGGCCGGAGATGCCGGCGACCTCGATGGCGCTGGTGCTGTTGCTGACGCTGGTGACGCTGCTGGTGATGGAGCCCGACTTCGGTCAGACCATGCTGATCCTCACCGTCTGGGGCGCGCTGTTCTTCATCGCGGGCATGCGGATGATCTGGGTGTTCGGGCTCGCCGGCGCGGCGGGCGCGGGCCTGTTCGGCGCCTATCTTCTGGTGCCGCACGTCGCCGGCCGCATCAAGCGCTTCATGAACCCCGCCTCCGGCGACACCTTCCAGGTCGACACCGCGATGGAGGCGTTCTGGAACGGCGGCTGGTTCGGGCTGGGGCCGGGCGAGGGCATCGCCAAGCGCAGCCTGCCGGACAGCCACACCGACTTCGTGTTCGCGGTCGCGGCGGAAGAGTTCGGCATCATTCTCTGTCTGATGCTGGTCGCGCTGTTCGGTTTCATCGTGATCCGCACGCTGACCCGCGCCTATGCCACCGAGGACATGTTCTCGCGCTTTGCGGCGTCGGGGCTTGCGATCCTGTTCGGCGTGCAGGCGACGATCAACATGGCGGTCAATCTGCAACTGATCCCGGCCAAGGGCATGACGCTGCCGTTCATCTCCTACGGCGGTTCCTCGTTCGTGTCGCTTGCCTATGGCGTCGGCATGATGCTGGCGCTGACGCGGCAGCGGCCGCGCACCGAAATCGAATCGATGGAAGGCGCCAGCGCTCAGCGCGCCTACGCGTAGGTGACTGTGACGGTCGTGTCGGTTATCTGGAAACCATGGACAACGCGCCCCTGATTCTGCTGGCGGCCGGTGGCACCGGCGGCCATCTGTTCCCGGCCGAAGCGCTCGCCGTGGAACTGATCAGGCGTGGCCTGCGCGTCCGGCTCGCCACCGACGGCCGCGCGCTGCGCTATTCCGGCCTGTTCGGCCGGGAGAGCATCGACCTCGTGCCGAGCGCGACCGTGCGCAGCCGCAACCCGATCTCGCTGGCGCGGACCGCGTTGATGCTCGGCTACGGCACGCTGGTCGCCGCCAATCTGGTGCGGCGGCTGAAGCCCGCGGCCGTGGTCGGCTTCGGCGGTTATCCGACCTTGCCGCCGCTGATGGCGGCGCGGCTGCTCGGCGTCCCCGGCATCATCCACGACGCCAATGCGGTGCTCGGCCGCGCCAACCGTTTCCTCTCCGGCCGCGTCAACGCGATCGCGACCTCGCTGCCCGGCGTGCTCGATCGCGATCCCGCGCTCGCGGGCAAGGCGACCACCGTCGGCACGCCGATGCGTCCGGCGATCCTCGCCGCGGCCGCGGTGAAATACACGGCACCCGAGGCGAACGGGCCGCTGCGCCTGCTTGTCGTCGGCGGCAGCCAGGGCGCGCGGGTGATGAGCGATATCGTGCCGCCGGCGATCGAGCAGCTCGCGCCCGCGCTGTGGAGCCGCCTGGTCATCACCCAGCAGGTGCGCGAAGAGGACATGAATCGGGTGCGCGCGGTCTACGACCGGCTCGAGATCAACGCCGAGCTCGCGCCGTTCTTCGCCGACCTGCCGGCGCGCCTCGCCTCGAGCCAGCTGGTGATCTCGCGTTCCGGCGCGGGGACCGTCGCCGAGCTCGCCGCGATCGGCCGGCCCTCGATCCTGGTGCCGCTGCCGGGCGCGATCGATCAGGACCAGTTCGCCAATGCCGGCGTGCTGTCGCAGGCGAGCGGCGCGCTGCGCATCGCGCAGAGCGACTTCACGCCCGAGCGGCTGGCCGCTGAAATTTCGGCCTTCGCCGCCGAGCCCGCGAAATTGACCGCGATGGCGGCGTCGGCGCGCGGCGTCGGCCGGCTCGATGCCGCCGAGCGGCTGGCCGATCTGGTTGCGAAAGTGGCTGGAATTTAGGCCGTTGCGAGGAATTTTAGGCCGTGAGACGTCATAGCCGGGCTTGTCCCGGCCATATCAGTCTTTCATAAGTCGGTGAATCCCCGGATGAGGCCGGACACGATGAAGGTGCTATCGTCATGAGACTGCCGCGCGAGATCGGACCCATTCACTTCGTCGGGATCGGCGGCATCGGCATGAGCGGCATCGCCGAGGTGCTGATCAATCTCGGCTACACCGTGCAGGGTTCCGATGCTTCGGACAACTACAACCTCGACCGCTTGCGCAAGAAGGGCGCCAAGGTCTCGGTCGGCCACGCCGCCGAGAATGTCGACGGCGCCGATGTCGTCGTGGTCTCGACTGCGATCAAGCGCGACAATCCCGAACTGATGGCGGCCCGCGCGCGGCGCATTCCGGTGGTGCGGCGCGCCGAGATGCTGGCGGAACTGATGCGGCTGAAGAGCTGCGTCGCGATCGCCGGCACCCATGGCAAGACCACCACGACGACGATGGTGGCGACCCTGCTCGACGCCGGCGGGCTCGATCCGACCGTGATCAATGGCGGCATCATCAATGCCTATGGCTCCAACGCGCGGCTCGGTGCCGGCGACTGGATGGTGGTCGAAGCCGACGAGAGCGACGGCACCTTCCTGAAGCTGCCGTCCGATGTCGTCATCGTCACCAATATCGACCCCGAGCATCTCGATCACTTCAAGACCTTCGAGGCGATTCAGGACGCGTTCCGCAATTTCGTCGAGAACGTCCCGTTCTACGGCTTTGCCGTGATGTGCACCGATCACCCCGTGGTGCAAGCTCTCGTCGGCAAGATCGAAGATCGCCGCATCATCACCTACGGCCAGAATCCGCAGGCCGACGCGCAGCTCAAGGATCTGACGCCGACGGGCGGCGGCTCGAAATTCTCGGTCGCGATCCGCGATCGCAAGTCCGGCGCGGTCCACGAGATCGCCGATATCATGCTGCCGATGCCGGGGCGCCACAACGCATCGAATGCGACGGCGGCGATCGCGGTCGCGCACCAGCTCGGCGTGTCCGACGACGTCATCCGCCAGGCGATGTCCGGCTTCGGCGGCGTCAAGCGGCGCTTCACCAAGACCGGCGAGACCAACGGCATCACCGTGATCGACGATTACGGTCATCATCCGGTCGAGATCGCAGCGGTGCTGAAGGCGGCGCGGGAATCCGTCAACGGCAAGATCGTCGCCGTGGTGCAGCCGCATCGCTACACCCGCCTGCAATCCTTGTTCGAGGAATTCTGCACCTGCTTCAACGATGCCGATGCGGTCGTGGTTGCGGAGGTCTATCCGGCCGGCGAGGCGCCGATCGCCGGCATCGATCGCGACCATTTCGCCGCCGGCCTGCGCGCCCACGGCCATCGCAACGTTGTCCCGCTGCCGAACGCGGGCGAGCTCGCGAAGATCGTGCACGGCCTTGCCAAGCCCGGCGACCTCGTCGTCTGCCTCGGCGCCGGCAACATCACGCAATGGGCCTACGCGCTGCCCGGCGAATTGAAGGCGCTGGGGTGATGATGGCCTCGTATCCATCCACGTCATGGCCGGGCTTGTCCCGGCCATCCACGTCTTCACTGCACTATCGTGTCGTACAGGTCGTCCCAGTTCGGGTTCGCTGCGATGATCTTGCGGATCTTCCAAGCGCGCGGCCAATGCTTGATGGTGTGTTCGCGCTGGATGGCTGTACGGATGTCGTCAAAGTGCTCAAAGTAGACGAGTCGCTTCAGTCCGTATCGCTTGGTGAAGCCATCGACGAAGCCGGAACGGTGCTCGAATATCCGGCGGACGAGATCGCTCGTTACCCCGACGTAGAGCACGCCGTTCGGACGGTTGGTCAGAAAATAGACGTATCCCCCTGCCATGTGGGGATACTGCAAGACGTGGATGGCCGGGACAAGCCCGGCCATGACGGATGGAGAGGTCGCCCATGACCTTCCCCGACATCACGTCCGACCTGAAAGCCGCGATGCCGGAGCTGCGCGGGCGGCTGCTGGCGAACCAACGGCTGGCGGAGCTGACATGGTTTCGCGTCGGCGGGCCGGCGCAGGTGCTGTTCACGCCGGCCGATGAAGATGACCTCGCCTATTTCCTGAAGCGCCTGCCGCCGGAGCTGCCGGTCTACGTCGTCGGTGTCGGCTCCAATCTGATCGTGCGCGATGGCGGCATGCCCGGCGTCGTGATCCGGCTCGCGCCGCGCGCCTTCGGAGAGACCAGCGCGGCCGGCGACGTCGTCACCGCTGGTGCTGCGGCGCTCGACAAGCGCGTCGCCGAGACGGCGGCGGCCGCTGATATCGGCGGCATGGAATTCTTCTTCGGCATTCCCGGCACGGTCGGCGGCGCGCTGCGCATGAATGCCGGCGCCAATGGCGGCGAGACCAGGGACGTGCTGATCGAGGCCACCGGCATCGGCCGCGACGGCACGAAGCATACGTTCGGCAATGCCGACATGAAGTTCGTCTACCGCAACAGCGGCGTCGATCCGTCCATCGTCTTCACCTCGGCGCGCTTCCGCGGCAAGATCACCGATGCCGAGGCGATCCGCGCCCGCATGAACGAGGTGCAGACCCATCGCGAGACCGCGCAGCCGATCCGCGAGAAGACCGGCGGCTCGACCTTCAAGAATCCGCCCGGCAACAGCGCCTGGAAGCTGATCGACGCCGCCGGCTGCCGCGGCCTCAAAATCGGCGGCGCGCAGGTGTCGGAGATGCACTGCAATTTCCTGATCAACACCGGCAACGCCACCGGGCACGACATCGAGACGCTCGGCGAGACGGTGCGCGAACGGGTCAGGCAAAGCAGCGGAATCGAGCTACACTGGGAAATCAAGCGGATCGGGAAAAGCTGATGCAGGTGACCATTCTGTTCGGCGGCACCAACAAGGAGCGGCTGGTCTCGGTGGCGAGCACGCAGGCGCTGCACCGCGCGCTGCCCGACGCGGATCTCTGGTTCTGGGATGTCGACGACACCGTGCACGCGGTGACGTCGGAAAAACTGCTCGGCCACACGCGGCCGTTCGAGGTCGATTTCAAGCCTGATGGTCGCGGCATCGCGCTCGACCAGGCGCTCGACAAGGCGAGCGCCGAGCAGCGTGTGCTGGTGTTCGGTTTGCATGGCGGCCGCGCCGAGAATGGCGAATTGCAGGCGATGTGCGAGCTGCGCGGCGTCGCGTTCACCGGCTCCGGCTCGGCGTCGTCGCATCTGGCGTTCGACAAGCCGTCGGCGAAGCGTTTCGCCGCGATCGCAGGCCTCAACGCGCCGCAGGGCATCACCGTCGAGCAGATCGACGAGGCCTTCGCGAAACACGGCAGACTGATTGCAAAGCCCGCCAAGGACGGATCGAGCTACGGGCTGATCTTCGTCAACGCGAAGCAGGACCTCGTCGCGGTCCGCAATGCCGCGAAGCATGAAGAATATCTGATCGAGCCGTTCGTGTCGGGCGTGGAGGCGACCTGCGGCGTGCTCGAGCAGTCCGACGGCTCCGTGTTCGCGCTGCCGCCGATCGAGATCGTGCCGGGGGAGGGAACCTTCGACTACACAGCCAAATACCTTTTGAAGTCGACCCAGGAGATCTGTCCCGGCCGCTTCGCGCCCGAGGTCAGCGCCGCGATCATGGACCATGCGCTGCGGGCGCACCGCGCGCTGTCCTGCGCCGGCTACTCGCGCAGCGATTTCATCGTCTCGGCCAATGGCCCGGTCTACCTCGAGACCAACACCCTGCCGGGGCTCACCGCGGCATCACTGTACCCTAAGGCCTTGAAAGCACAGGGCATCGCCTTTGCCGACTTCCTTAACGACCAGATCGAGCTCGCCCGCCGCCGCGTCCGACGTTAATGCCCGGCCGGGCGGGAACCCGCCTGGTCGGCCGGATGGAACCCGGGCGCTGTTGCTAAAATGCTAACGAGTTCGCGGCAAAGTACTCAGAGCGTTGATCAAAACACGCTCCAGGCCGAAGTCGTTTACCGTTTGTTTACCAGGAAGCCCGAAGGTTAACGCTGGCGGCGCATGTAGCGCTTGGCTGCCGGGGCGTGAGCTGTCGCGGATTACCGCTTCGAGGATCGCAACCAGGGAACAGGGGGCCACTCTAATCCCACCGGTCTAGCCGAGACGTGATTTGTGCCGGGACCCGCGCGGTTTGCGGGCACAACATGTGACGAGCTCGTGCAATGGATGGTGCAGGACGCCTCACCCGATCGCTGCGATCGCTGGGGCCTCAAGCTGACCTGAGAGCAGCCGCTATTGGAGCGGCGGTGCTGCTGCGCGAGTGTGTCGGCGCCCATCTCGCGCGCCGCAGGCGGCGTCCCGCCAAGCGGCCGCAAGTCATCATCGATCGCGAGCCGCCGAACCGCTACATCCTGATGGTCGAACGCTATCTGCCGCGCCGCATCGGGCTGGTTGCGACGCTCGCGATCCTGTTCGGCAGCCTGGGCCTCGGCATCGTCAAAGGCGGCCATGTCGAGGAATTCACCGCCGCGCTCAGCGACACCCGCAACGCGCTGGCCAACACCGCCGGCTTCCGCATCACCACCGTCGGCATCAACGGCCGCAAGCAGCTCAGCCAGGACGAGGTGCTCGCGATCGGCGGCGTCAATGGCCGCTCCTCGCTGCTGTTCCTCGACGCCGACACCGTGCGCGCCAAGCTGAAGGCCAATCCCTGGATCGCGGATGCCACGATCCTGAAGCTCTATCCGGGCCGACTGCAGATCGACATCGTCGAGCGCACGGCGTTCGCGCTGTGGCAGCAGAACGGCCGCCTGTCGGTGATCGCCTCCGACGGCGCAGTGCTCGAGCCCTACGTCTCGCGCCGCTTCCTCAATCTGCCGCTGGTGGTCGGCAAGGGCGCCGACGTCAGAGCCCACGACTTCCTGGCGCTGCTGGACCGTTACCCGCAGGTCCGTTCGGTGACCAAGGCCGCGATCTTCGTCGGTGAGCGGCGCTGGAACCTGCGCCTCAAGGACGGTCTCGACGTCCGCCTGCCGGAGAACGACGTCGGCAACGCGCTCGCTGCGCTCTCCAGGCTCGACAAGGACGAGAAGCTGTTCTCGCGCGACATTGTCGCCGTCGACATGCGCCTGCCCGATCGGCTGATCGTGCAATTGTCCGAGGATGCCGGCAAGGCGCGCGACGAACTGTTCAAGGACAAGAAGTCCAAGAAGAAGGCCGGTGACTCCGCATGACCGGCCTCGATCGCAATTTGACCCCGAAGACCCGCCCGATGCAGAAGCGCACCGCGATGGTGGCTTCGCTCGATGTCGGCTCCAGCAAGATCGCCTGCATGATCGCGCGGCTGAGGCCGTCGCCGCCGAACGAGGCGCTGCGCGGGCGCACCCATGCGGTTGAATTGATCGGCTACAGCCAGATCCAGTCGCGCGGCGTCAAGGCCGGCTCCGTCGTCGATCTCGCCGAATGCGAGAAGGCGGTGCGCCACGCGGTGGCGCTGGCCGAACGCATGGCCAAGGTCCGTGTCGAATCCGTTCTGCTCTCGGTCTCCGGCGGCCGGCAGCATGGCCAGCTGGTCGAAGCCGCGGCCGATATCCGCGGCGGCTCGGTCACCTCGGACGATATCAGCCGCGTCACCTCAGCCGGCATGCGCCACGCCGCAGGCGCAGGCCGCACCGTGCTGCACGCGCTGCCGGTCGGCTACGCGCTCGACGGCGTCAAGGGCATCCGCGATCCCAGAGGCATGGTGGCGCGACAGTTCGGCGTCGACATGAACGTGGTGACGTCGGACGCGACGGTCGCCAAGAACCTGATGCTGGTGGTCGAGCGCTGCCATCTCAACGTCGAAGCCATGGCATCGAGCCCCTATGTCGCGGGCCTCTCGGTGCTGACCGACGACGAAGCCGATCTCGGCGCTGCCGTCGTCGAGATGGGCGCGGGATCGACCACGATCGCGACATACTCCGGCGGACGTCTCGTGCACGCATCCGGATTCGCGCTCGGCGGGCAACACATCACGATGGATCTTGCGCGCGGCATCGGCGCGTGCATTGCGGATGCCGAGCGAATCAAGACCTTATACGGCACGGTGCTGACCGGCGGTTCGGACTCGCGCGAGCTGATGTCCGTTCCCACTGCAGGCGATGATCGGGACACACCGCAAATCGTGTCCCGCGCCACGATTGCGAACATTGTCCGGCATCGCGCCGAGGAGATTTTCGAAATGGTCCGTGACCGGCTCGCGGATTCCCCCTTTGCGGCAGAGCCGAGGGCGCGCGTCGTGTTGAGCGGCGGCGCCTCGCAGCTCACCGGCACCGTCGAGCTTGCCACCCGCATCCTGAACCGTCAGGTCCGCATCGGCCGTCCGCTCGGCTTCGGCCGGCTGCCGAACGAGGCGAAGGGCGCCTCGTTCTCGGTGCCGACGGGCCTCCTGGTCTATCCGCAATACGCACATCTTGAACATGTCGAACCGCGGCGCACGCGGCAGCTCAGGACAGGGACAGACGGTTACTTCGGAAAGGTCGGACGATGGCTTCGCGAGGGCTTCTGATGACCGCACCCCGGCTCACAGCATTTTCACCAGCTCCGGCGGCCAGCGGCCGGGACGAACCAACGCGCGCATAATCGAGAGAGGCAACCATGGCACTCAATCTGACACCCCCTGACATCAGCGAGCTGAAACCGCGGATCACCGTCTTCGGCGTCGGCGGCGCGGGTGGTAATGCCGTCAACAACATGATCACCGCCGGGTTGCAGGGCGTCGACTTCGTCGTCGCCAACACCGACGCGCAGGCGCTGACCATGTCGAAGGCGCAGCGCATCGTGCAGATGGGCACCCAGGTCACCCAAGGCCTCGGCGCCGGTTCGCAGCCCGACGTCGGCGCTGCGGCCGCGCAGGAGGTGATGGACGAGCTGCGCGATCACCTCACCGGCGCCAACATGGTGTTCGTCACCGCCGGCATGGGCGGCGGCACCGGCACCGGGGCTGCACCCGTGATCGCCAAGGCCGCGCGCGAGATGGGAATCCTCACTGTCGGCGTGGTGACCAAGCCGTTCCACTTCGAAGGTCAGCGCCGCATGCGCACCGCCGAGCACGGCATCGCCGAGCTGCACAAGGTGGTCGACACGCTGCTGATCATCCCGAACCAGAACCTGTTCCGGGTCGCCAACGAGAAGACCACCTTCGCCGACGCCTTCGCGATGGCCGACCAGGTGCTGTACTCGGGCGTCGCCTGCATCACCGACCTGATGGTCAAGGAAGGCCTGATCAACCTCGACTTCGCCGACGTCCGCGCCGTGATGCGTGAAATGGGCAAGGCGATGATGGGCACCGGCGAAGCCACCGGCGAGAAGCGCGCGCTGACCGCCGCGGAAGCCGCGATCGCCAACCCGCTGATCGACGACAGCTCGATGAAGGGCGCCCGCGGCCTCCTGATCTCGATCACGGGCGGCAAGGACCTGACCCTGTTCGAGGTCGACGAAGCCGCCACCCGCATCCGCGAAGAGGTCGACGCCGACGCCAACATCATCGTCGGCGCCACCTTCGACGAATCGCTCGACGGCGTCATTCGCGTCTCCGTGGTCGCAACCGGTATCGAGCAGGCCGCCATCGCCTCCCGCGCCCAGGCTCCGGCCGCGCAGCAGTCGGGCGGTTCGCCGGAGAGCCGGCTGGCCGATCTGACCGCCCGCCTGCGTGCCGACAATCAGCGCATGGCCGAGCGTGCCCAGAAGCTGGAACCGGCGACCGGCGTGACGGTCGCTCCGATCGCGGCTCCCGCCGCCGCACCGCAGCAGCGTCCGGCCGTCGAGCGCGCTGCGCTCGCGGCGATCGCCGCCGCGGTTGCTCCCGACGGCTCGCCTTCTGCCCAGGCGCCGATGCAGCCGGCCTCCTACGGTGACGTCACCGTGCGGCCGATTGCCCAGAAGCCCTCGCTGTTCCCGGACCACGAGGCCGCCCGGGCCGAGCAGCACGAGCCGATGCCGCCCGAGACCTTCATCCCCCAAGCGGCGGAACGGTCGCCGGTCCGTGCTCCGCGGATGCCGAAGTTCGAGGATCTGCCGATGCCGGCGCAGGCCGAAATCCGCCAGGCCAGCGGTGAGGGCGAACCGGAACACCCGCAGAAGACCCGCCTGTCGCTGCTGCAGCGGCTGGCCAATGTCGGCCTCGGCCGCCGCGACGAAGAGACCGAGCCGCCGATCGCGGCCCGTGCTTCCGGTCCGGCCATGCCGACGATGCCGCCGCTGCCCGAGCGCAAGCCGGCCCGCAGCGTCGCCCAGCAGATCTCGGCGAACGAATCGCCGGTATCGGAATATGCAAAGCGCCCTGCGCCGCAGGGGTTGGACGCTCATGGCCGCCAGGCACCTGTTGCCCCAACGCCACAGGGCGACGACCATCTTGATATCCCGGCCTTCCTGCGCCGGCAGGCAAACTGAAGTTTGTTACAACATTGGCGACGAAGAAGGCCTCGGCGGGGAACCGCCGGGGCCTTTTCCTTGGCGCGCGCGGGCGATTGCGCCGGACAAACAAGCAACTGATTTTAAATGATTAATTATTCTTTCGGTGATCAGATGGCGGCTTGCCGAGGGCCGTTTTCGCTGCCGCAATTTGGTTAACCTTGGGCGCGAATGCGGCAGAGGTGGGGTAACAATCGGTAAACAAGCGTGAGTTGGCGCAGTTTAGGGCAATCACTATGGTCTGCCGTGACTTGGGGAGCTCAAGCGAGTCGGCCTTGGGGAAATTTGGCCACTTGAATTGAGTGAAGTCGGGTAGTGGGCATTATCGAATGAAGTTCAGCCGTCAAACAACGCTTCGGTCGCAAGCCACCGTGACTGGCGTAGGCGTTCATTCCGGTCTTCCTGTCAGTCTCACCATGGGACCTGCACCTGTTGATGCGGGTTTTATTTTTGTCCGCACCGGTCTCGACGGTTCCGACCGCGAAGTCGTGGCCACCGCCGATGCGGTGATCGCGACCGAGTTCGCGACGGTGCTGGGTGACCGCGAAGGGCCGCTGGTTTCCACCGCCGAGCACGTGCTCGCGGCGCTGCGCGGCATGGGCGTCGACAACGCCACCATCGAAGTCGATGGCGCCGAAGTTCCGATCATGGACGGCAGCGCTGCAGCGTTCGTCGCGGCCATCGATCAGGCCGGCATTGTGACCCAGCCCGGCGTCCGCCGCTTCATCCAGGTTTTGAAGCCGGTGCACGTCAAGATCGGCGAATCGGTTGGCGAGCTGCGTCCGTTCGCCGGCGGGTTCCGCACCGAAGTCGAGATCGATTTCACCAACCAGGTGATTGGCCGCCAGACCTTCTCCTTCGATCTGTCGCCGGAAGGTTTCCGCCGCGAGGTCGCGCGGGCCCGCACGTTCGGCTGCATGAGCGACGTGGCGCGGCTGTGGGGTGCAGGCTTCGCGCTCGGCGCGTCCTTCGACAACACCGTGGTGTTCGACGAGGCCCGTCTGCTCAATGCCGAGGGCCTGCGCTACGCCGACGAATGCGCCCGCCACAAGGTGCTCGACGTGATCGGCGATCTGGCGCTGGCCGGCCTGCCGCTGCTCGGCAGCTACCGTTCGGTACGGGGCGGCCACAAGCTCAACAACGCGGTGCTGAAGGCGCTGCTCGCCGACCGCAGCGCCTGGCGGGTGGTCGAATCGGACACCGCTCGGCGGCCGCTCCGTGGCCATCTCGAAGCCGGTGCAGGCACCGTGGGCGGCCTCGTCGCCCCGGCCTATGGCCCGGACGTGTCCTGATCGCCCAAGTCCTGATCGCTTGGCCGGTCGGGCCCAATTTCCGTAATAACCACAGCAGGCTGTGAGCTTCGTCGGGTCGCCTTATTCCCGGCGGAATGGCTCCGTATTCGGTTGGTCCACGGTCATTTTTCGGCTAAGCAGGCCTGCGGTTGCGAGTAACGGCAGTCAAGGCACTGGAAATATTGCATCCATGACCGCGGTTCATGGGTGGAGTGGGGTCGCCGTTAACCGCATCAAAGGCGTCAGGTTCTAAAATTCATGTCGGCAATGCGTATGGCGCTCGAATCACGCAATTCTTCTGACGTCTCCGGCCTGACCAAGGCCGCGCGCACGCTGCGTTTTGCGGCGGGCCTGATTGTGCTGGCCATGCCGCTCAGCGGCTGCGGCACCGGCGCGCTGTGGGACAAGTTCATGGCCAAGGACGACACGTTCGTCGATGAGCCCGCGGACAAGCTCTACAATGAGGGCTTGTACATGATGAACGAGAAGAAGGACCTGAAGGCCGCCTCGAAGAAGTTCGAGGAAGTCGACCGTCAGCATCCCTATTCCGACTGGGCGCGCAAGTCGCTCTTGATGTCGGCCTATTCGTTCTACCAGGCGGGCGACTACGACAGCTGCATCGGCTCCGCCACCCGCTACGTCACGCTGCATCCCGGCAGCCCGGACGCGTCCTACGCCCAGTACCTGATCGCGGCATCGCATTTCGACCAGATCCCGGACATCTCGCGCGACCAGAGCCGCACCGAGAAGGCGATCGCGGCGCTCGAAGAGGTGGTCCGCAAATATCCGACCTCGGAATACGCCACCCAGGCCAAGTCCAAGATCCAGGCTGCGCGCGACCAGCTCGCCGGCAAGGAAATGGCGGTCGGGCGCTATTACATGGGCAAGCGCGACTTCACCGCCGCGATCAACCGCTTCAAGACCGTGGTCACGCAGTACCAGACCACGCGTCACGTCGAGGAGGCGCTCTTCCGCCTCACCGAGGCCTACATGGCGATCGGCATCGCCGGCGAGGCGCAGACCGCAGCCGCGGTGCTCGGCCACAATTTTCCAGACAGCCGCTGGTACAAGGACGCATATAATCTAGTAAAGTCCGGCGGTCTCGAGCCGAGCGAGAATCAGGGTTCCTGGATCAGCAGGACCTTCAAGAAGATAGGTCTCGGCTAGGAATTGTCCTCGCATGCTGGCGCGTCTGTCGATCCGTGACATCGTCCTGATCGAACGGCTCGATATCGAATTTTCCCGTGGCCTCGCGGTGCTGACCGGCGAAACCGGCGCAGGCAAATCCATCCTGCTCGATGCCTTTGCGCTGGCGCTCGGCGGCCGCGGCGATGCCGGACTGGTGCGCCACGGCGCCGAACAGGGGCAGGTCACCGCCATGTTCGATGTCCCGAAGGGGCATCCGGCGGCCGGGATCCTGGCCGAGAACGGCCTCGACGACACCGGTGAGATGATCCTGCGCCGCGTGCAGCTCGCCGACGGCCGCACCCGCGCCTTCATCAACGATCAGGCGATCAGCGTGCAGACCCTGAAGGCGGTCGGTGCCGCGCTGGTCGAAATCCACGGCCAGCATGACGAGCGCGCGCTGGTCGATGCCTCCACCCATCGCCAGCTGCTCGACGCCTTCGCCGGACACGAGAAGGACGTCGCGGCGCTGGAAGCGCTGTGGGATATCAGGCGGACCGCCAATGCTGATCTCGACGAGCATCGCGCCGGCATGGAGCGCGCCGCGCGCGAGGCGGACTATCTGCGCCACGCCTCGCAGGAATTGAAGACGCTGGCGCCGAAGGAAGGCGAGGAGACCGAGCTCGCGGGTCGCCGCACCACCATGATGCAGGGCGAGAAGATCGCAACCGATCTGCGCGAGGCGCAGGAGGCGATCGGCGGCTCGCATTCGCCGGTGGCGTCGCTGTCGGCCGCGGTCCGGCGGCTGGAGCGGCGCGCGGCCAATGCGCCTGCGCTGATCGAGCCAGCGGTCAAGGCGATCGATATTGCGATCAACGCGCTGGAAGAGGCCGACCAGCATCTCAACGCCGCGCTGGCGGCGACCGATTTCGATCCGGCCGAGCTGGAGCGCATCGAGGAGCGGCTGTTCGCGCTGCGCGCCGCCTCGCGTAAATATTCGACGCCGGTCGATCTGCTGGCCGCGCTGGCGGCGCAATACGCCGGCGACGTCGCGCTGATCGATGCCGGCGCCGACCAGTTGAAGAAGCTGGAAGCGACCGCTGCTGAAGCCGACAAGCGCTATGCGACGGCTGCCGCCAAACTGTCGGCGGCGCGCACCAAGGCCGCCGAGAAGCTCAACAAGGCCGTCAACGCCGAGCTTGCGCCGCTCAAGCTCGAGCGCGCGAAGTTCATGACCCAGGTCGAGAGCAACGCGGCCGCGCCGGGGCCGCAGGGCATCGACCGTGTCGAGTTCTGGGTGCAGACCAATCCGGGCACCAAGCCGGGGCCGATGATGAAGGTCGCCTCCGGCGGCGAGCTGTCGCGCTTCCTGCTGGCGCTGAAGGTCGTGCTGGCCGATCGCGGCTCGGCGCCGACTTTGGTGTTCGACGAAATCGACACCGGCGTCGGCGGCGCGGTGGCCGATGCGATCGGCTCGCGGCTGGCGCGCCTTGCCGGCAAGGTGCAGGTGATGGCGGTGACGCACGCGCCGCAGGTCGCGGCCCGCGCCAGCCAGCATCTCCTGATCTCCAAGGACGCGCTCGACAAGGGCAAGCGGGTCGCCACCCGCGTCAACGCGCTCGCCGCCGACCACCGCCGCGAAGAGATCGCGCGCATGCTGGCCGGCGCCGAGATCACCGCGGAGGCGAGGGCGGCGGCGGAACGCCTGCTCCGGGCGGCGAGTTAGTTCGCCGATGGCCACCAAAGCCAAGAAAGCGCTGGTCGACGTCGACAAGCTCACCAAGGCCCAGGCGAGGGTCGAGCTGACCCGGCTTGCGCTCGAGCTCGAGGGCCACGACAAGCGCTACTATCAGGACGACGCGCCCAGCGTCACCGATGCCGAATACGACGCGCTGCGGCAGCGTTACAATGCGATCGAGAAGCGCTTCCCTGAATTCGTCACCGCGGAATCGCCGTCGCAGAAGGTCGGCGCCGCGCCGTCGGGGCGCTTCAGGAAGGTCCGGCATTCGCTGCCGATGCTGTCGCTCGACAACGCGTTTGCGGAAGCCGACGTGGTCGATTTCGTCGGACGCATCACGCGCTTCCTCAAGCTGCCGGATGACAAGATCGATTTCTCGGCCGAGCCGAAGATCGATGGGCTCTCGATGTCGCTGCGCTACGAGGGCGGCGAGCTCGTCACTGCGGCAACCCGCGGCGACGGCGCCGAGGGCGAGGACGTCACCGCCAACATCCGCACGCTCGAGGACGTGCCGCAGAAGCTGAAGGGCCGCAACGTGCCCGACATCTGCGAGGTGCGCGGCGAGGTCTACATGACCAAGAAGGCGTTCCTCGCGCTCAACGAGCGGCAGAAGGCGGCCGGCGACACCATCTTCGCCAATCCGCGCAATTCGGCGGCCGGCTCGCTGCGGCAGAAGGATCCCACCATCACCGCTTCGCGGCCGCTCGGCTTCTTCGCCTATGCCTGGGGCGAGATGAGCGCCATGCCCGCGGATACCCAGACCGGCATGATCCACTGGTTCGAGCGGTGTGGTTTCAAGACCAATCCATTGACCAAGCTGTGCCACTCGGTCGAGGAGCTGATCGCGTTCCATCGCAAGATCGAGGAGCAGCGCGCCGAGCTCGACTACGACATCGACGGCGTCGTCTACAAGGTCGATCGCATCGACTGGCAGGAGCGGCTCGGCTTCGTGTCGCGCACGCCGCGCTGGGCGATCGCGCACAAATTCCCGGCCGAGCGCGCCATGACGGTGCTGCGCGACATCGAGATCCAGGTCGGGCGCACCGGCTCATTCACGCCGGTCGGCAAGCTCGAGCCGGTCGGTGTCGGCGGCGTGATCGTGCAGAACGTCACGCTGCACAACGAGGACTACATCAAGGGCATCGGCAACAAGGGCGAGGTGCTGCGCGAGGGGCGCGACATCAGGATCGGCGACACCGTGGTGATCCAGCGCGCCGGCGACGTGATCCCGCAGGTCGTCGACGTCGTGATCGACAAGCGGCCGAAGAGCGCGAAGGAATTCCACTTCCCGAAGAAATGCCCGTGCCCGCTGCACACCGACGTGGTGCGCGAGGAGACCGCGGCCGGCGAGGAGGGCTCGCGCGCCCGCTGCACCGGCGAGTTCGCCTGTCCGTTCCAGAAGGTCGAGCACCTCATTCTGTTCGTGTCGCGCCGCGCCTTCGACATCGACGGTCTCGGCGTGAAGCAGTTGCAATATTTCTTCGACGAGGGATGGGTCAAGGAGCCGGCCGATATCTTCACGCTGCAAAAGCGCAACGCGAAGCTGAAGCTGGAGGACATCGAAGGCTACGGCGAGACCTCGGTGCGCAATCTGTTCGCCGCGATCGACAGCCGGCGCAGGATTGGCCTGGAGCGCTTCATCTACGCGCTCGGCATGCGCCATGTCGGCGAGACCACCGCGCTGGCGCTGGCGCGCGGCTATGGCTCGTGGGACGCGTTCCACGATGCCTGCCTCAAGGTCGCCAAGGGCGACGAGGAAGCGATGGCGGAGATGGATGCGCTCGACCAGATCGGCGACACCGTGATCAAGAGCATCGCCGACTATTTCGGCGAGAGCCACAATCGCGGCATCGTCGAGCGGCTGACCGGGGAGCTCGACGAGATCATCGACGCCGAGAAGCCGAAGAGCAATTCGGCGGTGGCCGGCAAGACCGTGGTGTTCACCGGATCGCTGGAAAAGATGACGCGCGACGAGGCCAAGGCGACGGCCGAGCGGCTGGGCGCCAAGGCGGCCGGCTCGGTGTCGAAGAAGACCGACTATGTCGTCGCGGGGCCGGGCGCCGGCTCGAAGCTTGCCGAAGCGCAGAAGCACGGCGTCCAGGTGCTGACCGAGGACGAGTGGCTGAAGCTGATCGGGGAGTAGGCGCGCCGCGTTCTCCACTGTCGTCCTCCGCGAAAGCGGGGGACCCAGTATTCCAGAGACAGTCATTGTTGAGCGGATGGGCCGCGGCGTGCTGGATCCCCGCATGCTCGGGGATGACGAGCTGAGGTGTGGCGCCAGCGCCGCGCCTCACATCATCCCCTGCTCATCCTCCTCGGCCTGCGCGATCAGTTCCTCGCTCACCACCACCTGCCGCCGCGGCACGACGAAGATCATGGTGCAGGCGCAGGCGATCGAGATCGCGAAGATCGCCGAGGTCAACGGCAGCGTCGTGGTGGAGTGGCCGCCGAGATAGGCGCCGAACTGCGAGATCAGCGAGCCGATGCCCTGCTGCAGGAAGCCCATGGCACCCGAGGCGGTGCCGGCGGCTTCGGGACGAATGCTGATGGCGCCGGCGGCGGAATTGGCCATCACGAAGGCGTTGGCGATCATCACGATCATCTGGGTGCCGAACAGCCAGAGCGGCGCCTGGTTTACTCCGGCAAAACTGCAGACCAGGTTCAACAGGCTGCCGCCGACCTGCAGCGCGAGGCCGAACCAGATCAGTTTCTCCAGCGAGTGCCGCGGCGCGAAGCGCACGCACAAGAGATTGCCGACGAAGTAGCCGAACCCCGTCATCGCGAACCACGCGCCATATTCGGCACTGGTCCGGCCCATCTGGGTCACCACGATGTAGGGGCCGCCGCCGGCGAAGGCGAAGATGATCTGCGACGCCAGCACCTGGCACAAGAGGTAGCCGACGAAGGCGCGGCTCGTCATCAGCTTGCCGAGGTCGCCGCGAAAGCTGGAGCTGTCGGCGCGGTCACGGCGGGTTTCCGGCAGCGCCAGCGCGATGAAGATCGTGGTGCTCAGCGACGCCGCGGTGATGAGATAGAGGATCGCGCGCCAGCCGAATGTGGTCTCCAGCAGGCCGCCGGTCAGCGGGCTCACCATCTGCGCGATCATCAGCGCGGCGACGACGAGGCTGATCATGGCGCCGACCCGCTCGCGCGGATAGAGGTCGCGGATGATGGCACGGCTGATCACCATGCCGCTGGCGCCGCCGAGCGCCTGGAAGAAGCGCGCCGCGATCAGTTGCGGCAGGGTCTCGGCGAACACCGAGCCGACGCCGGCCACGACCATCAGGCCGAGCCCTGCGAGCAGCACCGGCCGGCGGCCGAACCTGTCGGACAGCGGCCCCATGATCAGCTGTGAAAGCGCGATGCCGACCATGTAGAGCGACACCGTCATCTGCGCGATGGAGATGTCGCGGCCGAAGGTGGTCGCCAGCACCGGTAGCGCCGGCACCAGCATGTAGAGCGAGATCGGCGCCACGCCCGTCATCACGACGAGCATCAGCAGCATGACCTTCGATGTCGCGATGTTGTCCTTGGCCGCGCCGGGCGGCTTGCCCATCACGCCGTGCATTCAGGTCCGATCCAGCATTGTGGAAAGACTGTAGCGTGCCCGTCCGCGCGGAATACGGGTGTTTCGGCATACGCCCATGCGATTTCAGGAGACGCAGCGACGATGTTTCGTCTCGCGCAATAAACACACTGTCGTCAGCCGAATTCCGCTGTCGTCCTCCGCGAAAGCGGGGGACCCAGTATTCCAGAGGCAGGCGTATTTGAATTGATAGGCTGCGGCGTACTGGATCCCCCGCTTTCGCGGGGGATGACAGCGAGTGCGAGGAGAGGATGACGGTAAACTCGGCGCCGCTATCTCAGCGCCGCCGTCGCCTCATCCAGCCACAGCTTCGTCGCGTTGTCGTCGAGATGCGGGCGCACCACCTGCGCGACGCGGGCGTGGTAGTCGTTGAGCCAGGCCAGTTCGTCCGGGCTCAGCATGCTGACCTCGATCAGGCGGCGATCGATCGGCGCCAGTGTCAGCGTCTCGAAGGCGTTGACCGGCTTCTCGGCGCCGGCAATGTCGGTGCCGATCACGAGCTCGAGGTTCTCGATCCTTATGCCGAAGGCGTCGGTCTTGTAGTAGCCGGGCTCGTTGGACAGGATCATGCCGCGCTTCAGCGGCGTGGTGCCGAGCTTGGAAATCCGGGCCGGCCCTTCATGGACGCTGAGATAGCTGCCGACGCCGTGGCCGGTGCCGTGCTCGAAATCGATCCCGGCCTGCCAGAGATATTGCCGCGCCAGCGTGTCGAGCTGCGCACCGGTGGTGCCGTCGGGGAAGATCGCGCGGGCGATCGCGATATGGCCGCGCAGCACGCGGGTGAAGCGGTCGCGCATCTCGTCGGTCGGCTTGCCGATCGCGATGGTGCGGGTGACGTCGGTGGTGCCGTCCTCATATTGCGCGCCGGAATCAATCAGCAGGAGGTCGCCGGGCTCGATGCGGCGGTTGCTCTTACGCGTCACGCGGTAGTGCACGATGGCGCCGTTCGGCCCGGTGCCGGCGATGGTCGGGAACGAGACGTCCTTCAGCGCGCCGGTCTGGCGGCGGAACGTCTCCAGCGCCTCGACGGTGTCGATCTCGGTGAGGCTGCCCGAGGGTGCCTCGCGGTCGATCCAGGCGAGGAAACGCACCAGCGCCACCGCATCGCGCTGATGCGCCGTGCGCGTGCCCTCGATCTCGGTGATGTTCTTGACCGCCTTCAAGAGGCTGACCGGATCGCTGCCGCGCACCGGCTTGCCGCCGGCACCCGCGATCAGGCGGCTCAAGGCGTCGGCTGCGGTCGCGCTGTCGAGCGCGATCGAGGCGCCGCGCCTGGCGAGCTCGGTGAGTTTTGCCGCCAGCGCCGCCGGCTGCTCGACATCGGCGGATTGCTCGAGATGGTCGCGCGTCGAGTTGGACAGCTTGCGCTGATCGATGAACACCAGCGGCCGGCCTTCCTTCGGCACCAGCGCATAAGACAGCGGCAGCGGCGTATGCGAGACGTCGGCGCCGCGGATGTTGAAGGTCCAGGCCACCGCGTGGCTGTCGGACAGCACCAGCGCGTCGACGCCGAGCCTGTTGATCTCGAGCCGGATGCGCTTGAGCTTGTCGGCTTCGATCTCTCCGGAAAACTGCGCGCCGTGGATCGTGACCGGGCCGAGCGGCGGTGCTGGCCGCTCGTGCCAGATCGCATCGACCGGATTGCTGTCGACGGCGACCAGTTCCGCGCCGGCCTTGGCGCAGGCCGCTGCCAGCCGTTCGGCTGCCGCAGAAGTGTGCAGCCAGGGGTCAAATCCCAGGCGGTCGCCGGCCGCCAGATGCCGGGTCAGCCAGTGCTCCGGCGGCGGCTCGACCAGCGGCTCGACCTGCCAGGCCTTGCGGTCGACCTGCTTGGCGGCCTGCAGCGTGTAGCGGCCGTCGACGAACAGGGCCGCTTCCTTGCTCAGCACGATCGCGAGCCCGGCCGATCCGGTGAAGCCGGTCAGCCAGGCGAGCCGCTCCTCGGAGGCTGCGACATATTCATTCTGCTGCTGGTCGGCGCGCGGAACCACGAATCCGGTCAGCTTGCGCCGCGCCAGCTCCTCGCGCAGCGCGCTCAAGCGCGCGGTCAGCGCCACGCCGCCTTCGGGCTCTTCGAACGTCTGGAAATGGGCTTCGAACATCGCCGTCGCACTCTCTTCGGATGGAAGCATGACCGTCGCGCGAGCGCGGTCAAGCATGACCATATTTTTGGCATAACTTATGCTTGAATATGGCATAGTGGAATTGACCGGACGATGTCCACTGCACGTCAACGGTCAAGCGTATGGGGAGTGTCCAGGAGTGTCTCAACTCAACGGTGAGGAGATGCACGATGCCTGCATTCACGTTTGAGAAGATCTCGCCGCCGGTCCGCCGCGGCCCGATTGCGCCGGTCGAACAGAAGCAGCGCGGCGTCATCGTCCAGATGCTGGACCGTCTGGTGGAGGCGCGCGCCAGGCGTGCGGCCGGCCAGGACAAGGTCGAGACTATCCGCAGCGATTCTCCAACACCCGAATAGCTAATCCACGGATCGGCTACCGTTCCAGATCCGACGCCTTCGCCACTGTCACACTGACGACCTTGCCGTCCTCGAGCTCGCGCACGATTCGCTCATCGGGGCCGACGATGCCGAGATCGAATTCGCGATCGGGCGTCAGCAGCGTCATGCGCTGGCCGGCGATCACGACGACGGTCATGTCGAGCGTCTCGCCGGAGATCGCCCATTCCCTGAGCTCGTTGCGAAACGGCTCTTTGCGCCAGGCGTCGGGGAAGCCCGGATCGCATCTGACCTCAAGACCATCTTCGGACGTGGTCAGGACGAGCTTCGACCTGGAAGGCTTCCAGTGCTCCTCCAGCAGCTCGTTCGCGAGCCAGACGCAGCTGAACGAGCGGCATTCCGCCGGCCGGCTCCGATAGGTCCGGCAGCCGCGCCCCGGCTCGCAATGCGGGCACCACGTATTGGCGGGCTTTGCCAGTTCCTCGATCGCCATCACCTTGCAGCAGAGCGTGCAGTCGCCGCACTGTCTGCCGGTCGTCGTCACTTCACGGAGCGCAGCAGCAGGCTGCTCCAGCCCTCGATCTTCAGATGCCGCAGCGGCACCAGCCCGCGGGCACGGTAGGCGGCGATGACCGCCGGCGCCTGGTGCGTCAGCAGGCCCGAGAGAATGACCTGCGCCGACGAGGCAAGGTGGCGCGCCATCGGGCCGGCCAGCTGCCGCAGCGGATTGGCGAGGATGTTGGCGAGCACCAGGTCGAACGGACCGTCCTCGGCAAAGCGCGGTGCGGCAAAGCCGGTGGCGCGGATCACGTCCACCAGATCGCCTGTGCAGTTCAGCCGGGCGTTCTCCTCGGCGACACTGACCGATGGCGGGTCGATATCGCTCGCCAGCACCTTGCCGTGCAGCGCCTTGGCGGCGGCGATCGCCAGCACGCCGGTCCCGGTGCCGAGATCCAGCACGCGGCGGGGCTGATACGCCTTCAGCACGTGGTCGAGCAGCAGCAGGCAGCCGCGCGTGGTGCCGTGATGGCCGGTGCCGAAGGCCAGCGCCGCCTCGATCTCGATCCCGAGCTTGTTGGGGGGTATCCGGTGCCGGTCATGCTGCCCGTGGACGATAAAGCGGCCGGCCGCGACCGGGACAAGGTCCTCCAGGCTGGCCTTGACCCAGTCCTTGGCCTCCACGGTATCAAAAACTAAAGTTGATGCGACATCCTGCCGCACCACTTGGCCAACCAGTTCGCGGAGTAAATTTTGGTCCGGCGGCTCGGCAAAATGGACGGTGACGTCCCAGCGGCCATCCGGCCGCTCGAAGGCCGCAAACGCCGTCTGATCCTCGAAAAACAGCTCGGAAAGCGCGTCTACCACGCGCTTTGCGGTCGATTCATCTGGAAGGGTAACGCTGGCGCGGTGTGTGGATGGGGTCATCGCAGGCCGGTAGCGCGGTTTTTGTTAAAATTTCAAGCCGGATTCAATCGAATATCGCGAGAATTGAGAGGTTCCCGGTTCAGACAACCTTAGATGTTGCCGTACTAGTACGGTGGCGGAACTGGGAACACCCTTCGTTCCAAGGCATCACAACCAAGGGCAGGGCTGCAATGAAGGCTTTTATCGTTAAGTTTTTGCGGAATGAATCCGGCGCGACCGCCATCGAATACGGACTGATCGCGACCGGCATCGCCATCGCCATCATCGCTGCGGTGAATGGCGTCGGCACGGCACTGAGCGGGACCTTCAACTCGATCAGCGGCTCGCTGAAGTAATCTCTCGAACGGCGTTCTCAGGGAAGCACCGGGCGACATGTCGCCCGGTGTTTTCTTTTTGACCGGTTGTCCACAGAGCCACACGCAGCTTGTCGACAAGACGTCAACTGCGTTTTCCCGGGATTGTCAGCGTCCGTCGCACAGCCGGTCCACAGCACCGTCCACCGGTTATCCCGTCCCTGGACAAGGCCGCTGTCCACCGCGGACCCACAGCTTCTCAACACGCCTGTCCACAGCTTGCCGTGCGATGAGCGCGGCGCGTGGTGTCTCGTCCGCGCTACGAGAACAGCGCCCGATGGTCGGCCAAAATCGCCCGCGCGGCATTGTGGCCGGGGGCGCCGGTGACGCCGCCGCCGGGATGGGCGCCGGAACCGCAATGGTAGAGACCCTTCAGAGGTCCGCGGTAGTCGGCATGGCCGAGCATCGGCCGCGCCGAGAACAATTGGTTCAGTGTCAGCGCGCCGTGAAAGATGTCGCCGCCGAGCAGGCCGAACTCCCGCTCGAGGTCGAGCGGCGACAGGACCTGGCGGCCGATCACGGTGCCTGCGAACCCGGGGGCGTAGTGGTCGACGGTTGCGATCATCAGATCGGCGACCTCTTCGCGATGATCGTCCCACGATCTGCCGTCGGGCAGTTGCGGCGCGACGTGCTGGCAGAACAGGCTCGCGACATGCTGGCCCGGCGGGCTCAGGCTGTCGTCGAGCGTCGAGGGGATCAGCACCTCGACGACCGGCGCGCGGCTCCAGCCGAATTCGCGCGCATCGTGCCAGGCGCGATCCATGTAGCCGAGGCTCGGGGCGATGATGATGCCCGCCGTGAGGTGATCCCCCAGGCCGGGCAGCGCGCTGAACGAGGGCAGGGCGCTGAGCGCCACATTCATCCTGAACGTGCCGGACCCGTTCTGCCATCGTGAGATGCGCGCGCGAAACGCGGGCGCCAATGCGCCTTCCGGCACCAGGCGCGTGTACAGCAGCTTCGGATTGACGTTCGAGACGACGTATTTGGCGCGCACGGTCTTGCCATTGTCGAGGATGACGCCGACGGCGCGCTCCTTCTCGACGATCACCTCACGGACGGCAGCATCGGTTTCGATCTCGACGCCATGGCTGCGCGCGGCACGCGCCATCGCCTGCGTGATCGCACCCATGCCGCCGATCGCGTGGCCCCAGACGCCTTTCTTGCCGTTCACCTCGCCGAACGCATGATGCAGCATCACATAGGCCGAGCCCGGCGCGTAGGGGCTGGCATAATTGCCGACGATGGCATCGAACCCGAACAGCGTCTTGACGAGATCGTTCTCGAAGCGCTCGTCGAGCATCTCGCCGGCCGATCGCGTGAACAGGTCGAGCAGATTGCGCTGCTGTTCCAGCGACAGCCGGCGCAGGATGTTGGCGGTGCCGAGCGCGTTGAAGGCCTCGCTGATCGCGCCGATGCCAAAACCCTCGACGAGGTTCGGCGGCGCGCGTAGCACCAATTGCCGCAGCACGTCGGCGATGGCTTCGAGTTCCCCTGAGAACGCGTCGATTGCGGCCGCATCCTGGCGGCTGAGTTTTTCGACCGACGCCCGGGTTCGGCCTTCGCCGGTCAAAAGATAGCTGCCGTCGGGCGAGGGCAGGAAATTCTGCGCGCGCCGCTCGACGATCCTGAGGCCGTGATCGGCAAGTTTCAGGTCAGACATGATCTGCGGATTGAGCAGGCTCACCGTGTAGGCGGCGACGGAGTTGCGGAAGCCCGGGCAAAATTCTTCGGTGACCGCGGCGCCGCCGACCACCTTGCGGCGTTCCACGACCTTCACCCGCAGCCCGGCCATCGCAAGATAGGCCGCGCAGGTGAGGCCGTTGTGCCCCGCACCGATGATGACGACGTCTGTTTCGTTCATGTCCGCTTCAAGAAGCAGTGATTAGAGCATGTGCTGTGGCGCCGCAGCGCCGCGTCGTCAAGTCCGCGTGACCGCCGTTTCTTGTCCGTGATAGTGCCGTATGCTCAACTGAAATCCTCCGGTGGGGTGCCACCGGACTGTCCGCCTCCGGCGCCCGCCGGGTCCATGCCGGAGCTTTCATGACGTCTGAGCCGACCGCCTCGCGCAACCGGCTGGTGCTGGTTGTCTACACCGCCGCGATCTTCGTCAGCGCCCTGTTGCTGTTCTCGGTGCAGCCGCTGTTCACCAAGATGGTGCTGCCGCGGCTCGGCGGCTCGCCGGCGGTGTGGTCGGTGGCGATGGTGTTCTTCCAGTCGCTGCTGCTCGGCGGCTACGCCTATGCGCATCTCTTGATGAAGCTGAACGGCCGCATCGTGCCGGTCGTGGTGCATCTGGTGCTGCTCGTCGTCGCGCTCGTGACCTTGCCGCTGGCGATCAGGAGCGGCTGGGGCGAGCCGCCGACGTCCGGCTATGCGGTCTGGCTGCTCGGCCTGTTCGCGGTCTCGATCGGCCTGCCGTTCTTCGCGCTCGCCGCCAACAATCCGCTGCTGCAGGCCTGGTTCGTGCGCACCGGACATCCCAACGGGCCCGACCCGTATTTTCTCTACGCATCCTCGAACATCGGCAGCTTCCTCGCGCTATTGTCCTATCCGGTGCTGCTCGAGCCGATGTTCACGTTGCGCACCCAGAACCTGATCTGGACCGGTGGCTATGGTCTGCTGATCGTGCTGATCGCGGGGTGCGGCGTGCTGCTGTTGCGGTCGCCGGCCAATGCCGCCGCACTCAACATGCAGGTCGATGACGCCAATGCGCCGGCGCCGTCCTCGCCGCTGCGGGCGCGCTGGATCTTCCTCGCCGCGGTGCCGTCCGGCCTCTTGATCGCGGTGACGGCGCACATCTCGACCGACGTTGCCGCCGCGCCTTTGCTGTGGGTGCTGCCGCTGTCGCTGTATCTCTTGACCTGGGTGCTGGTGTTCCAGTCGCGGCCGCTCTTGCCGCACAAATGGATGCTGCGGGCGCAGCCGCTGGCGATTGCCGGCGTCGTGATCCTGCTTGCGGTCGGCGGCGAGCAGAACCTGCTGCTCACGCTCGGCGGCCATCAGCTCTGCTTCTTCATCATCGCGATGGCCTGTCATGGCGAGCTCGCGCGCACCCGCCCGGCGGCGAAATATCTCACCGGCTTCTACGTCGCGCTGTCGTTCGGCGGCATGGTCGGCGGCCTGTTCGCGGGGCTGATCGCGCCTTTTACCTTCTCATGGGTCGCCGAATATCCGATCCTGCTGGCGCTCGCGGCGCTGTGCCGTCCGCCCGGCGGCGCGGAGCGGCTGCCGCGCTGGAGCGCCTGGTACTGGCCGTTCCTCGCGGTGCTGGCGGTGGCGCTGATCGCGCCGAGCTATTCGGCCGGCGACATCTTCAACTGGTTCGACGTGCACCGGGTCTGGGTGATCGGCGCGGTCGGCGTGCTCTCGGCGCTGCTGGCGCTCGCGCTCAACGCCAATCGCTGGAAGATCTTCGCCACCGTCGTGGTCGCGCTGGTGGTGCTGCGCGCCTATCCATCCGACGACGGCCGCGTCGAAACAGTGCGCAGCTTCTTCGGCGTGCACAAGATCGTGGTGACGGCGAACGGGCAGTATCACGTGCTGATGCACGGCACCACGATCCATGGCGCCGAGAAGTTCAAGAACGATGACGGCACGCCGGTCGCCGGAACGCCCGAGCCGATCAGCTATTATCACAAGGACGGCGGCATCGGGCGGGCGATATCAGCGATTCGCGAGCGTAAGGGCGCGCCGCTGAAGGTGGCGGTGATCGGACTCGGTTCGGGGACGCTGACCTGCGCGTCGGCCCCCGGCGAGGACTGGCGCTTCTTCGAGATCGACCAGTCGATGGTCGATACCGCGCGCGATCCGAAATACTTCACCTACATCCAGAACTGCGAGCCGAACCTCAAGCCCGTGATCGGCGACGCGCGGCTGACCTTCGCCAAGGAGCCGGACGGCGCCTACGATCTCATCATCGTCGACGCCTATTCGTCGGACGCGATCCCGATCCATCTCGCGACCGAGGAGGCGATGGCGATCTACAAGGAGAAGCTGGCGCCGCAGGGCGCGGTCGTGATGCACGTCTCCAACCGGCATCTCGAACTCGCCAGCGTCGTGGTCGGCATTGCGGATGCCAACGACATGAAGAGCTGGGTCTACAGCGAGGATTCCGGCCGCGACAACGAGTACATCTTCTCGACCTCGGTCGTCGTCTCCGCGCGCGAGGAGGAGGACGTCGGCAAGCTCGCATCGTCTGATGTCTGGACCGAGACCGAAGCCGATGAGAAGCAGCGGGTCTGGACAGACGACTATTCGAACGTGCTGGGCGCGGTGTACCGCCGCCTGCGCGACGGCGAGCAATAGGACCTGCAAGCCGAGCCAATCGCGGCGGCTTCCGCGCGATAATTCTCTAGCGATCGGCCACCAGCAGTCTGGCGAACTGGGGCTTGACGATCGCGGCAAACACTCCGGGATCGTCGAAAGCCCTCGCCGAGAGCATTGCCCCGTGAACCGATGCCATCAGCATCTGGGCCTCCTCGTGCGGCCGCTGGTCCAGCCGGAACAGATGCTGTTCCGCGCCGGCCTGCAGCACCGAGGCGAGCCATTCCGCAAGGTGGTGGAAGTGGGCGCGGACGCGCGATGCGACCTCGTCCGGCAACATCGGCATCTCGCCGGCAAGCATCGCGCAGACGCAGAACGGCAGCGAGGCATCGCCGATGCACGCCTGCCAGAAGTTCACGTAAGCCTGCAGTTGGTCGGCCGGGCTTGCGAACTGCTCCTGAAGCGACTTCAGGCCCAGCTCAGTCTGCTGCCGGTAGCGATCCACCAGCGTCGAAACCAGCTCGGCCTTGGTCGGGAAGTGATGGTGGATGCTGGCCTTCCGGATGCCGATGGCATCCGAGATGTCGGCATAGCTAAACCCATTGTAGCCGCCGGCGACGATGAGGGGCTGAGCGACGGCGAGAATTTTTTCAGAAGTCGAGATCATCACGTTCACGTCATACCTACCTTCCAGTAGGTAAATTCCAGAGGCAAATCAAGACCTTCCTCTCCTCACAGCACGTCGGACGGCCAGGTTGACTCGGATTTGTCATCTACCTACTAGTAGGAAGACCAACAGGAGCCTGTCAATGCAAAGCCACCTTTCGACCCAATCCGCCTGGCTGCGATCCTATTATCTCGGGCGCGCCATCTTCTCGGTCGCCTGGGTCGCCGCCGCCGTTCTGTTCAGCGGCCAAGCCGGCCCTGCCGCGCTTCTGCTCGTGATCTACCCGGCGTGGGACGGCATCGCCAATCTGGCCGACGCCCGGGTCAATGGCGGCCTGAAGGCCAATCCGTCCCAGGCTCTGAATGTCGCGGTCAGCGCGATCACGACGCTCGCAGTGATCGCGGCGCTCAACCACAGCAGCTATGCCGTCCTGGCCGTGTTCGGGGCTTGGGCGATTCTCGCGGGCGTGCTGCAATTGTCCACCGGCGTCAGGCGCTGGCGTCATTACGGCGCGCAATGGGCGATGATCCTGAGTGGCGCACAGTCGGCACTCGCCGGCGGCTACATGATCAGCCAGTCCATCGGCACCGTTGCGCCGACCATTCTCGACGTCGCTCCCTATGCGGGCTTCGGCGCGTTCTATTTCCTGCTTTCCGCAATCTGGCTCGTAGCCGCCGGCTATCGCCACGCGCGCGCTTAGGGTCAAAGCGAGAAGCCAGGGCTCCGTTCGGAGAGCTGTCCGGCAGCACCGGAGAGCGCGAGCTCGCCTTCCGCGCGACGCGACTATTTGTTCTCTGGCGGCGCTGCACTCGCGGAGGCGGGCGTCGAGGCGGCGAGCAGCGGCATCGTCGGCGTGCTCTCGCCGGCGTCCTCGTCGAGGAATTGCTCCACGCCGGCCTGGATCGACGACTTCGCGCTGCCCGGGCCGCGGTCGCTGAGATCGTTGTGCTGGAATTCGGTTCTGACCACCTTGATGCCGAGTCTCGCGCAGGTCTCGTCGTCGGGCACGACGCCCGGATCGGCCTTGAACACCGGATCTCTGGAGCGGAACGAGAGGATCTTGATCTTGCCGTCGGTGATGAAGGGAACGCGCAGATTGTCCAGCGTGACGACCTTCTTGACCAGGTCGGGATGCTGCTTGGCGAAGAACATCGAGATGTCGCCGCCGTTGGAATGGCCGATCAACGTCAGCTGGCGATAGTTTGCGTTCGGATAGAGCTTCTTGAGCTCGTCGACCGCATACATGATGTTGAAGACGCCGCGATTGTACTGCATGCGGCGGCCGACATATTCCTCGCCGACCTTGGTGACCATCGGCGCGTCGGTGTCGAGATCATGCTGAATGCTGATCACGAGGTAGCCGCGCGACGCGAACAAATTGGTAAGGAACGAGTACTCGGTGTTCTTGACGGTGTTGCCGTGGCTCAGGATCGCGACCGGCAGCTCGATCATCTCGGCCATCGCCTGCATTTGCCGGTCGCGGCGCACCGCGACCTCGACCGTGACGTTGCGGTCGTCGCGCAGAACGTCGTGGAACGTCAGCGTCGTGTGACGGATGGCCCATCTGTCCGTCGTGAAATAGGCGGCCATCGCCACGATGCACAGGCAAAGGACAATGATGCCCCGTTTCATGTCGACCTCTGATCTTGCCTACGTGACCCGCGCTTCTCGCCCTGATTTCATCGGGCATGCCGCGTGCATCGGCCTCCAGGGGCCAGGCGGGCGCTTGTGCCGCCGAATATCGGGCTAGTTTTACAATCAGATGACGACGCGACGACGGGCCCCGGCGCACGATGACGCGCGCCGTTTGCGACGGTCACAAGCGGGTGAGGGGAGCGTGAACTGACGGCGCGCTGCCTGCGGCGCCGTCATTGGACCACGAGAGCGTCTCAGTCCTGATAGGTGTTGCCGTAAAAGCCGCGCGGCTGATAGGCGGGGCGCGGCTGGTAGTAGCCCTGCGGCGCCGGCGCGTAGCCCTGATTGCCGTAGTACTGCTGCTGCTGGCCATAGGCCTGCGCGTCGTAGACGCGGCGGCTCGACGGCGGTGCCGGATAGCGGCGATCGGTCGAGCTGCCGTCGGCCGGATAGATGTAGCCGTCGTCGGCGCGGGCCTGCGCCGGATAGTCGCGCGGCTGCGGCGTCAGCACGACCGGGTCGCCGGCGGCGGCGGTGCCGTACTGCTCGTCTTGCTGCGGCGCGCGGCGGGCGACGGCGGTACCATTGCGCCCACGCGGATTGCGCGCCAGCGCGACCTGCGACGAACCCGTCAGCGTCACGGTGGTGTTGAGCACGCCTTCCTTCTGGACCAGCGCGTAGAGCGTGGTTGCGTTGTCGCGCGACAGCCGCACGCAGCCATGCGAGGCCGGCGAGCCGAGGCGGTTCACCGAGTCGGTGCCGTGAATCGCGTGCCCGATCTTGGTGAAGAAGATCGAGTGCGGCATCGGCGCGTCGTCGAATTCCTTGGAATAGTGATCCTCTTCCATGCGGAAGGCGCGGAAGCTGCCGTTCGGCGTTTCGCGCGACGGGATGCCGGTCGAGACCGGCCAGTGATAGCGCGCGACGCCGTCGACCGCGACGGTCATCTGCTGGTTGTCCTTGTCGATGGTGATATCGACCTTGGCCTGTGCGGCGCCGGCGGTGAAGAGCATCACGGACGTGAGCGCAATGAGGAACGAACGCATTTTACCTTTGGCCTCCAGGCCTGCTCGCGAAGCCGCGGCTCTCCGTCCCCGGCAACAATATGCACGGAATCCGAACTTGGTTCCAGTGGCGGGCCAAGGCCGTGATCATCGCCATGGTTAATCCCGCGCGCGGCGCAAACAAGGCCGAAGCCGGGCCTGCCCTGTCACGGCGGGCTGACTTTTTCGCGAGCAGGCCGCGACGGCGGCCCAATTGGTCTCCGACACGCAACCATTTGGCCGCATGGGCGTTTAACAAATTCCCCGCTTGGCGGCGCGTTCGCTCCGCGCATCAAGGAATCCAGATGAACAACACCAAGGTGAAGACCGCGGCCGTCGTCCCAGCCGGCCTCTCCGCGCGGCTCCTGCTTGCGGCCGCAGCCCTCGCTTTGACGCTGGTCGCAGTCCCCCATGCCGGCCATGCCCAGGGCATCGTCCGCGGCGCGCATGAGGGCGCCTATGAAGGCAACCGGGTTGCTGGGCCGGTGGGCGGCGTGGTCGGCGGCGCCGTCGGCGCCGGTGTCGGTGGCGCCATGGGCGCGGTCAAGGGCGTGTTCGGCATCCCGGATCGCGGCTACCGCCGTGGCCACCGCTGCCGCGGCTATTACCGCCACGGCCATTTCCATTGCTATTGATCGTTGAAGAACCTGTAGCCCGGATGGAGCCAACGGGTCGCGCGAACGCGCGCCCGATGACAGGCTCCGCGAAATCCGGGTTCTGCAGGTTTGGCGATAGGGTCCCGGATTGCGCTTCGCTCCATCCGGGCCACTGAAGCTTTTTCAGTTCTTCAGCCGGTAGCCGGTCCTGAAGATCCACGCCACGATGGCCATGCAGGCCACCAGGAATCCCACGGTCATGCCGAGGCTCAGCGGCACGCTGACATCGGCGATCTCGTAGAAGCTCCAGCGGAAGCCGGAGATCAGGTAGACCACAGGATTGAGCAGCGTGATGGTGCGCCAGCCCGACGGCAGCATGTTCACCGAATAGAAGCTGCCGCCGAGGAAGGTCAGCGGCGTCACCACCAGCATCGGGATCATCTGCAGCTTCTCGAAGCCGTCGGCCCAGATGCCGATGATGAAGCCGAACAGGCTGAAGGTGACCGCCGTCAGCACCAGGAATGTCAGCATCCACACCGGATGCTGGATATGCAAAGGCACGAAAAGCCCGGCCGTCGCCAGGATGATCAGGCCGAGGATGATCGACTTGGTGGCGGCGGCGCCGACATAGCCGATGACGATCTCGAAATAGGAGATCGGCGCCGACAGGATCTCGTAGACCGTGCCAACGAATTTCGGGAAGTAGATGCCGAACGAGGCGTTGGAGATGCTTTGGGTCAGCACCGACAGCATCACGAGGCCCGGCACGATGAAGGTGCCGTAGCTGACGCCCTCGACCTCGGTGATGCGCGAGCCGATCGCGGCGCCGAACACCACGAAATACAGCGAGGTCGACACCACGGGCGAGACGATGCTCTGCAGCAGCGTGCGCCAGGTGCGCGCCATTTCGAACAGATAGATGGCCCGGATTGCGCGATAATTCATGGCGCCCTCACGAGGCTGACGAAGATGTCTTCGAGGGAGCTTTGTTTCGTATCGAGGTCCGAGATGCGGATGCCGGCATTGCGCAGATCGTTGAGCAGGCTGGTGATGCCGGTGCGGTCGCCCTTGGTATCGTAGTCATAGGTCACGGTGCGGCCGTCGTCGGACAATTCGAGATTGTAGGCGGACAGAACATCGGGAATGGCCTCGAGCTTGTTCTGCAATTGCAGCGTCAGCTCCTTCTTGCCGAGCTTCTGCATCAAGGTCGCCTTGTCCTCGATCAGGATGATCTCGCCCTTGTTGATGACGCCGATGCGGTCGGCCATCTCCTCGGCTTCCTCGATGTAGTGCGTGGTCAGGATGATGGTGACGCCGGAAGCCTGCAGCGTGCGGACCACCTCCCACATGCCCTTGCGCAATTCGACGTCGACCCCGGCGGTCGGCTCGTCGAGGAACAGGATCTGCGGCTCGTGCGACAGCGCCTTGGCGATCATCACGCGGCGCTTCATGCCGCCGGACAGCGTGATGATCTTGTCGTCCTTCTTGTCCCACAGCGACAGGTCGCGCAGCACCTTCTCGATATGGGCGGGGTTCTTCGGCTTGCCGAACAGGCCGCGGCTGAAGCTGACGGTCGCCCACACCGACTCGAACGCGTCGGTGTGCAGTTCCTGCGGAACCAGCCCGATCATCGACCGCGCCGCGCGATAGTCGGCGATGATGTCGTGCCCGCCGATCGTGATGCGGCCCTCGCTCGGATTGGCGATGCCGCAGATGATGCTGATCAGCGTGGTCTTGCCGGCCCCGTTCGGCCCGAGCAGCGCGAAGATCTCGCCCTTGACGATATCGAGATTGATGCCTTTCAGCGCCTTGAAGCCGGAGCCATAGGTCTTCGAAAGATTGGATACGGAGATGATCGGCGACATGAAGAGTCGGAAGCGTGAGGGAGGGGGCGCGCGGATTGGGGGCCGGGCGATGGCGGGTCAAGCGCAGATAGGGACGCATGATCCGTTCTGCAATCACCCGCCGGGGCAGAAACTTATTCCGCGGCGTGCGCTCTGACGGGCAGTTCGACCAATGCGACCATGTAGGTTTTCAGGTCGTCGGCGACTTCGGGGTCTGCCTTCAACTCGGTCAATGTCCGGGGGCGGGGCAGTTCCTGTCCATCGTCCCTTAGGCCCTCGGCATAGAGCTTCAGCGCCTCAGGGGCATTGCGCAAAGCCTCGTCGATATCATCGCCCGCGGACGTGCAGCCGGGCAGGTCCGGAAACCAGACGCCTACGGCGTAGTCCGGTCCGGCGTCCTCAATGATGGCAACGTAGTGAGCCAAGGTCTGCCTCAATCGGGTTTCCAACCCGCTCCCTTATAAATGGCACGCACCAAGCCTTTTCCCAAGTCCTTCTTGGGGTGCGGAACGACCAGCGTTTCGCCCGACCGGGGATTCTTGAAGACGTGGTGAGAACCGGCAACCCGGACAAGGCTCCATCCCTCTCGCTTCAGGCGCCGAATGATATCGCGGCTGTTGGTCAACATGGCAATTCCGAGAACCAAGCAATCCGGACATGATGGTCCGAATCATACCGCGTTAAGTGAGCGGGATCCGGCTAGTGCTTCTTCGCCGATTTCGCCGGCTTCTTGGCGGCGGCCGCCGGGGCGGGGTGCGCGGGCGGCTCGGCGTCGGCGAGCTTCGCGACCAGCATGATCTGCACCTGGCTGTTGACCGGCGCGTTGGGACGGGCGGGGTCGAGCAACTGCTCTTCGCCGAGCCCGATCGACTGCAGGCGTTTCGGCGCGATCTTGTAGGTGTTGACCAGGATGTCGCGGATCGCGTCGGCGCGCCGCTGGCTCAGCAGCACGTTGTTGTCGCGCCGTCCGCCCGATTCGATGTGGCCGACGATCAGGAAAGTGTAGGGCAGCAGCGCGGAATGCGTCAGCGCGTCGGCGATCCGTCCGACGGTCGCATAGGACTCCGGCATCACGATCGGCGTGTCGACGTCGAACCTGACATCGACATTGAACGCCGGCAGTTTGGTCAGGTCGGGGGCGATCGGCGGCCGGCTCGAGGGCGGTGGCTCGTTCCTCGATCGCGACTTCGATCGTTCCAGCGTCTGCAGGCGCAACGCCGGGACATCGATCGCGGCGTCGGTCTCGAAATGATTGAGCTTGGCGATGATGTCGTCGCGCGTGACGGCGGTCTGCGCCTGCATCGGCGAGAGCGGCATCGCCAGCACGAGCAGCGCGCCGAGCAAACCCGACAGACTGATCTCGCGCGTGCCTCGTGCCGACAGCCGCATCATTGATACCCCGCGTCATTGATCGCCTGGGTGCAGTTGCGGCTGAGGCCCTTGGCGCTGACGAGGCAGGGCACCGACTTGCTGGTCTCCTTGGTCGAGCCGCCGCAGACCTTGACGATCTCGCGGGTGCAGGCATTCGCAACGGTGACGCGCGCCGCGATCCGCTTCTGGATCGCATCGAGGGTAGAGAAGTAGCTCTCCTTGCACTGCGGCGATATCACGTCGCGGTTGCGCGACAGGCATTCCTTGAGGCGGTTGGAGTCGAGATTGACGCCGCGGCAGTTGGCGGTGATGTCGGCGCCGCAGGCCTTGGCCAGTTGCGCTGCAGAATCGCCAAAGCTCATCGTCTCCGCGACCGCCAGCGACGGCGCGGTGAGCGCGATGACAAAAAAGAAAAACCTCCCCCGGACCATGGGGCCATCTCAACCCGTGAATTCAACCGGGGTCAAGGGCTACCAACAGAGAAGACCGCCAAAGAAGGTCGCTGTGTCACACCCGTTCCACAAAGCTGTCGACCACCTTCTTCTCGCCGGCCTTTTCGAAGGCGATGGTCAGCTTGTTGCCGTCGATCTTCACCACATGGCCGTAGCCGAATTTCTGGTGAAACACCCGGTCATCCAGCGAAAAATCCGACGTCGTGCCGGTGGACTTCGCCACCAGCTCGCCCTCGATCACGACAGGGCCGCGCTTGCTGCGATTGAAGCTTTCGGAGGAAAAGGACGATTGCCGCTCCTCGAAGCCGCTGCCGCCGCGGCCCCCGCCGCCGCGGTTGCGGTTGGCCTGGGCGCGCTGCCAGCCCGGGGTCGAATAGCTCGAGCCGAATGATTCGAGGTTGTCGAAGCGCGATGCGCCATAGCCGCCGCTGCCGCCCCAGCCCGATCCGCCCTTGGATTCGGTGATCTCGACATTGTGCGCCGGCAGCTCGTCCAGGAAGCGCGAGGGGATCGTGGTCGACCAGGTGCCATGGATGCGGCGGTTGGTGGCGAAATAGATTTTTGCGCGGCGGCGCGCCCTGGTCAGCCCGACATGGGCAAGGCGGCGCTCCTCCTCGAGCCCGGCGCGGCCCTGTTCGTCCAGCGTGCGCTGGCTCGGGAACAGGCCTTCCTCCCAGCCCGGCAGGAACACGTTGTCGAATTCCAGCCCCTTCGCCGAATGCAGCGTCATCAGCGACACCGCTTCGTCGCCGGCCTCGCCGTCGCGGTCCATCACCAGCGAAATATGTTCGAGAAACCCTTGCAGGTTCTCGAATTCCTCCATCGAACGCACCAGCTCCTTGAGGTTCTCCAGCCGGCCAGCGGCATCAGCCGAGCGGTCCTTCTGCCACATCTCGGTGTAGCCGCTCTCGTCGAGCACGATCTCGGCGAGCTCGGTATGCGAGGTGACCTCGCGCTGGGCGCGCCAGCGGTCGAACTGCATGACGAGATCGCGCAAGGAGCCGCGCGCCTTCGGCTTCAGCTCGTCGGTCTCGACCACGGCGCGCGCCGCCTCGAACAGCGGAATGCGGCGCTTGCGGGCATGGTCGTGCAGCAGCTGCACGGTGGCGTCGCCGAGCCCCCGTTTGGGCACATTGACGATGCGCTCGAAGGCGAGATCGTCGGCCGGCGAATTGATGGTGCGCAAATAGGCCAGCGCATCGCGGATTTCGGCGCGCTCGTAGAATCGGGGGCCGCCGATCACGCGGTAGGGCAGGCCGAGCGTGACGAAGCGGTCTTCGAACTCGCGCATCTGGAACGAGGCGCGCACCAGGATGGCGACGTCGTTGAGGTTTTCACCCGCGCGCTGCAGCTCCTCGAGCTCCTCGCCGATCGCGCGCGCTTCCTCCTCCGAATCCCAGGAGCCGGTGACGGTGACCTTCTCGCCGTCGACATCCTCGGTGCGCAGCGTCTTGCCGAGCCGGCCTTCATTATGCGCGATCAGATGCGAGGCCGCGGCGAGGATGTGGCCGGTGGAGCGATAATTGCGCTCGAGGCGGATGACCTTGGCGCCGGGGAAGTCGTGCTCGAAGCGCAGGATGTTGTCGACCTCGGCGCCGCGCCAGCCGTAGATCGACTGGTCGTCGTCGCCGACGCAGCAGATGTTCTTGAGAGCGGTCTGCTCCCTCTCCCCGTCCTTCACGGGGAGAGGGTCGGGGTGAGGGGCTCTATCCTCGAGCTCAGCCCGCGGAGAGTCCCCCTCACCCGGCGCGCCTTGCGCGCCGACCTCTCCCCGCAAGCGGGGCGAGGTAAGCTCGCCCGGGATCACCGCCGAGAGTGGCTGGCCCGGCCGCGACGGCGCCTGCGACAGCAGCCGCAGCCACAGATACTGCGCGACGTTGGTGTCCTGATATTCGTCGACCAGGATGAACTTGAAGCGGCTCTGGTACTGCCGCAGCACGTCGGGATTTTCGCGGAACAGCCGGATGTTCTCGAGCAGCAGGTCGCCGAAATCGGCCGCGTTGAGGATCTTCAACCGCTCCTGATAGGTCGCGTAGATCTTGCCGCCCTTGCCGTTGCCGAACGAGGCGGCTTCGCCCGCCGGCACCTGCGACGGCGACAGGCCGCGGTTCTTCCAGCCGTCGATCAGGCCGGCCAGCATCCGCGCCGGCCAGCGCTTGTCGTCGATGTTCTCGGCCTGCAGCAATTGCTTCAGCAGCCGCACCTGGTCGTCGACGTCGAGCACCGTGAAGTTGGATTTGAGCTGCACCAGTTCGGCATGGATGCGCAGGATGCGGCCGCCGATCGAGTGGAAGGTGCCGAGCCACGGCATGCCCTCGACCGCCTGGCCGAGCATCTGGCCGAGCCGCAGCTTCATCTCGCGCGCCGCCTTGTTGGTGAAGGTCACCGACAGGATTTCGTGCGGCCGCGCGCGGCCCTGGCTCAGGATATGCGCGATCCGCGTCGTCAGCACGCGTGTCTTGCCGGTGCCGGCGCCGGCAAGCACCAGCACGGGGCCGTCGAGCGTCTCCACCGCCTCGCGCTGCTCCGGATTGAGGCCGTTCAGATATTGCGGGCCGCCTGCCGCCGCCCGCGCACGCGCACGCGCGGCGATGCCGCCAGCCGCCGGCTGGTGCTCGGGAACGCCGTGATGGGGCAATTTGCTCGGCTCGGTCATTGGCGAATCGTCTCGGCCCCACGATGGCACCGCGGGACGGTGAAGGGGAGCCTTCTTAACAGGGATTGAAGGCCATATAGGGCCTGATCGGCCGTTTTGACAGGTTTTATCGCGGCTGACGGGAACGCTTTTGGCAGCAGCCCACACTCAATCCTGGTTCCGGAAATCGGCGAAAATTTCGCGGTTTCACGCTCAGGAACATGCGTTTCCCGGCCGGATTGTTTCAACAGGTGCGCGCCGGACGGAGGTCCGCGCCAAGGAAACAGCAGGGAAACGAAGCGGAGTTTTGATCATGCTGAGCTGGGTCGTCACGTTCCTGGTCATCGCCCTGATCGCGGGCATTTTGGGCTTTGGCGGCATCGCCGGCGCATCCGTCGAAATCGCCAAGGCGATCTTCTTCATCGCTGTCATTCTATTCCTGGTGTCGGCGGTGGTCGGATTGGTGCGCGGCCGCACAAGGGTCTAGCGAGGCAATCGGTTGCGTGCCTGCCGCAGTGACAGCGCAAACCTCTCCCTCTGGGAGAGGTGAAGAGTCCGCGGCGAGATCTACTCCAAACAGCCTACTTCGAGGGCATCGCCACGTTGCGGCCGATGCCCTCGGGACGTGGTACACCCGCATAGCTGTCGACGATCGCGCGAGCGCGGGCGCGGATATCGGGCGGAAACGGTGCCACCTTGCGCGCTTCCATGTCGATGTGCAGCGTGAGGTTTTCCGAGGTCGCGGAGAGCCAGCCTTCGGTGGCATGACGCAGCTCCTCGAAGGTGTGCAGCCGCTTTTCGTCGGCGCCGAGAAGATAGACCTGGACCTGCACGGGATCGCCGAGATGAATCTCTCGGAGGTAGCGAACGTGGCACTCGGCGGTGAAGGTCGAGCAGTGCCGCGTCTTCATGTAGGCCGGTCCGATCCCGAGCTGCAGCCACATCTCGTCGATGGCGCGGTCGAACATGACATTGTAGTAGGCCATGTTGAGATGGCCGTTGTAGTCGATCCATTGCGGCTCGATCTGCATCACCGAGGATCCGAACGGGGCCGATGGAAGCGGCATCTCGCTGGTGGCAGTCGCTGAAGTCATGATCCATCCCCGGTTCGTTGGCGTTCGAGCATGAGCTTTTCTGTGACTCCGGCGTCCACTTTTTCAAGTCAGGCTCTCTTGACCCCTTATACAAGCTTTGCCACGGTCGGCTAAAGGTGGGAGGAAATTTGACGTGGCGACAACGATTTCGAGCACTGTGACGCGACCTGAGCCGCAGGCCCTGAAGCGCGCGATCGACGCGCTGGCGGCGCGGTTCGGCAACCGGCTCGTCACGTCGCAGGCGGTGCGCGAACAGCACGCCCATACCACCACATGGCTGCCGACCCAGCCGCCGGACGCGGTCGTGATGGCGCAGGAAACCGCCGACATCCAGGACGTGGTGCGAATCTGCGCCGCCAATCGCGTGCCGGTCATCGCCTTCGGCACCGGAACCTCGCTCGAGGGCCAGGTCAACGCGCCCGCGGGCGGCATCTGCATCGATCTGCGCGACATGAACAAGGTGCTCGAGGTGCATGCCGAGGACCTCGACTGCGTGATCCAGCCCGGCGTGACGCGAAAGGCGCTCAACGAGCATCTGCGCGACCAGGGCCTGTTCTTTCCGATCGATCCCGGCGCCGATGCCTCGCTCGGCGGCATGACCTCGACCCGCGCCTCCGGCACCAACGCGGTGCGCTATGGCACCATGCGCGAGAACGTGCTGGCGCTGAAGGTGGTGCGCGGCGACGGCGAGATCATCACGACAGGCACGCGCGCCAAGAAGTCGTCGGCCGGCTACGACCTGACGCATCTGTTCGTCGGCGCCGAAGGCACGCTCGGCATCATCTCCGAACTGACCATCCGCCTGCGCGGCATTCCCGACACGATCGCTGCGGCGGCCTGTTCGTTCGACACGGTGCGTGGCGCCTGCCAGGCCACGATCCTCGCGATCCAGACCGGCATTCCGGTCGCCCGGATCGAGCTGCTCAATGCCGCGCAGGTGAAAGCCTGCAACAGCTACTCCAAGCTGTCGCTGCCCGAGACGCCGCTGCTGCTGCTGGAATTCCACGGCAGCGAGGTCGAGGTCGCCGAGCAGTCGAAGAATTTCCGCGACATCGCCGCCGAATGCGGCGGCGGCGACTTCACCTGGACCACCAAGCCGGAGGACCGCACCAAGCTGTGGCAGGCCCGGCACGACGCCTACTGGTCCGTCAAGGCGCTGCGTCCCGGCGATAGCATCGGCGTCGTCGCGACCGATGTCTGCGTGCCGATCTCGCGGCTTGCCGACTGCGTCACCGAGACCGAGGACGATCTCAAGCGGCTCAATCTGCTGTCGCCGATCGTCGGTCATGTCGGCGACGGTAATTTCCACTGCTCGCTGCTCTGCGATGTCAACGACAAGGACGAGATGGCGCGCGGCGAGGAGTTCATGCACCGCCTGGTCGAACGCGCCCAGGCCATGGACGGCACCTGCACCGGCGAGCACGGCATCGGGCAGGGTAAGCAGAAATATTTGCAGGCCGAGCTCGGGCCGGAGGCGCTCGACGCGATGCGGGCGCTGAAGCATGCGCTCGACCCGCAGAACATCTTCAATCCCGGAAAGATCGTCCCGGCCGCCTGAGGCGTCGTCACGCCGCGCAGGGGCCGCGAACGCCCGCGCGGCGCGCGTTGTGCGTGGAACTTTTTCGCCCGCCCGGCGTCTCTCTTGCATTGCCGCGATGTGTGCGGTGCGCGGAGGGAAAACGCTGTGATCGGACGGGCAATCGGAATTGCGGTCGTGGTGCTTGCGATGGCGCTGTCGGGCGACGCGATTGCCCGAGGCGGCGGCCATGGCGGAGGGCATGGCGGCGGCCATGGACATGGCGGTGGCCATGGGCACGGTGGTGGCCATGGACGTGGCGGGCATGGCTTCGGCCACATGCATTTCGGCGGCGGCCATCATGGCGGGTTCGGCCGCTCGCATGCGATCTCGCGATCAGGCTTCGCCGGCCACGGCGCCTTCGCATCGCGCGGGGGTGGCAATTTCGGCCGGATGCGCAATGCCGCGATCGTACCAGGCCATATGCGCAATACGTTCAACTCGCTGTCGCGCAGCGGCGCATTGCGCAACGGCCGGCTGTTGAGCAACCCGGCGGCGCGCGCGCAGATCGCCGCGGCCGCGGCGCTCGCCGGCTGGCACGGCGGGGCGGTGGCCAACGGCTGGTGGCAGCATCCCGGCGGCGGCTATGGCTGGGTCGGTCCGCTGTTCTGGCCGTTCGCGTACAACGACATCTACGACTACGCGATCTGGGGCGACGACATCGGATTCTGGGGCTACGGCTATCCGGACATCTATGCCGGCATCTTCGGGCCCTATGGATATGACGATCTCAGGGGCTATCTACCGGAGCGCCGGACGGGCCGCCGTTACCGCGGCGGCGGGCGCATCGAGCAGATGTGCGGCAATGACAGCCGTTCGGTCGCCGGCCTGCCGGTGGATCAGATCGCGGATACGGTGCAGCCGACCGAAGCGCAATCGGCGGCGCTCGGCGAGCTCGGCAACGCGTCGCTCGCGGCTGCCCAGGTCATTCGCGCGGCATGTCCAGCGCAGGTGGTGTTGACGGCGCCGAACCGCCTCGCCGCCATGCAGCAGCGGATCGAAGCGATGGTCACCGCGGTCGGAATCGTGAAGCCTCCGCTGGAGAAATTCTACGGCCTGCTCGATGACGAGCAGAAAGCGCGGCTCAACGCGCTCGCCGAGAACCAGCGCAAGGAAGCCGCGGCCCGTGATCCGAACGCGACGGTCGCCCAGAGCTGCGGCGCCGCGCAGCCCGCGATGCAGGAATGGCCGACGGGCGAGATCGACGCGCGGCTGCAGCTGAGCGACACCCAGCGCGGTGCGCTTCAGGTGCTGCAGGACGCCAGCGCCGACGCCGCGCGGAAGCTGAAGGCCGCGTGCCAGACCAACGAGGCGATGACCCCGCCCGCACGTCTTGCCTTCGTTGCCAAGCGGCTCGACGTCATGCTGCAGGCGGTCAAGGATGTCCGCGCCGCGCTTGAGAATTTCTATGCCACGCTCAGCGATGAGCAAAAGGCGCAGTTCGAGGCGATCGGGCCGAAACGATCTGCGTAGAGTGCTGTCGGTTCGCGCGAAAACGCGGCAAGCGAGAGTCCAGCAGTCTCGGCTCTGACGCAATCAGAACCGAAACGGGCTTTATTCCATGAATTCGACATCGATTCGCGCGGGGATCGGCGGCCGGTGTGGCCGCCGGGCCATAGTGTGCACCTCTTGCTCGGCACCGAGTGGCCTCCGCGGTTCACAGGTTGCGCCTAAGCCAGCTATGCTTGCCGTGCTTTTTTCAAGGTGCGGCGATGTGGTGGTTCAACAAGGCCGGGCGCAAGGATATCTGGGACGATCCCGTCGAGCGTCCGCTCGGCGACATCGAGGCTGCGCAGCGGATTCGTGCGATCTGCCGCGATGCCGCCGGCTGTGCCGAGGCGGTCGGCTCGCCCGACAAGCGTCCTCCGAACAAGCAGCAGATCGAGCGTGATCGCTACGAGCGTGCCGCCAAGGTCGCGATGGAGACCGCGATGAAGATCTCCGACGAGCTGGTGCGGGATTCCGCGGTGCGCGAGATCGTCGGTCTCTGCATGAAGGCCAATAACATCAAGACGGGGCGGGCGCTGTTTCGTGCCATCCACGCCGGCTCGATCAAGGCGGAAGTTTTGAGGGAGCATCCGACGCTCGAGGGCGAGCAGGCCTGAGGTCGTCGGGGCGAGGCGAGTGCCCGTAGCCCGGATGAAGCGCAAGCGAAATCCAGGACGGTTCATCAACGCGCGAGAAGATCCCGGATTGCGCTTCGCTTCATCCGGGCTACGCAGCTGAGTCGCCCCAAATTTGTAGCTCCGTCATTGCGAGGAGCGATAGCGACGAAGCAATCCATGCTTCCGCATGCTACACGATGGATTGGTTCGCTTTGCTCGCAATGACGGAGGATAGTGCGTAGCCCGCATGAGCGAAGCGATATGCGGGAACGGTTTCCCGGGTATCGCTTCGCTCACCCGGGCTACGGACCGATCCCATCAATCTCTACGCCTGCCCGCCGAGCGTGCGGACCGCTTCGTCGACGCTGCGGAAGACGTGGTCCCGCGGCAACACCTCGTAGAGACCGAAGCGCTCGAAGGCGTCCTGCGCGCGCTCGGATTCGAGCCGCGCCACCGCCACCGTCACGCCGTCATCGCAGCATTCGCGGAACAGATCGCGCAGCGCCTGCGCCGCCGTGAAATCGATCTCGATCATGCCGCTGGCCTCGATCACCAGCAGCCGCGGCTTGGGTGTCGCCCCGCTGATGGCCTCGAGCACGCCGCTGTGGAAACTTTCCGCGTTGAGGAACGACAGCGGGGCTTGCAGGCCGACGACGGCAATGCCGGGCGTGCGCTCGCCTGTGACGTGCGGGCCCGTCGGCCACCAGATCGTGGTGCCGGGCACATGGACGAATTCGGCAAGCTGGCCGCGCGTCGTGGTCCAGATGCCGTGCAGCAGCGACAAAGCGATGCCGACGGCGACGCCTTGCTCGATCGGCAGCACGATGATCGCGGCCGCGGTCGCCACCACCAGCAGGAATTCATAGAACGACTGACGGAAGATCGCGACGATCTGCTTCACGCGGATGATGCGCAGCGCCACGAACAGCAGGACGCCGCCGAGTGCCGCGTCGGGCACGTGCCGCAGCAGCGTCGCGCCGAACGCGAGCAGCGCGAGCACGATGGCCGCGGCGAACAGCCCCGAGAGCTGCGTGCGTCCGCCGGTCTCCGACACGATGCCGGTCCGCGGCGGGCTGGCGTTGACGGGAAAGGCGCCGAATAGCCCGGACAGCACGCTGCCGGCACCGGCGCCGAGGAAGTCGCGATCGACGTCGGCCGGCTTGTCCGGATCGGACAGGAACGAGCGCGTCGTCGCGGCGGTCTGCACCATGACGACGACCGCGATCAGGATCGCCAGCGACAACAGCTTGATCCAGCGCTCCGGCGCGATGTCCGGAAACGATGGCGTCGGCAGCGTCCCGGGCACGGTGCCGACCGCCTTGACGCCCTTGCTTTCGAGATGGCCGGCGATCACGGCGACGGTGGCCACGACAAGGCCGATCAGCGCGCCCGGAATGCGTGCGCTGATCTTCTCCGATCCGGCGACCAGCGCCAGCACGCCGAGGCCGATCGCCAGCGTGTAGAGATTGGTTCGGCCGATCTCTTCAGTGAGCAGCCCGAGCTTGTAGAGCGTCGGGCCGTCCGGCGTGGTCAGGCCGAGCACGCCGGGCAATTGCGAGACCAGGATGTGGACCGAGATGCCGGCGAGGAAGCCCACCGTCACCGGCGTCGACAGCAAATTGGCGATCCAGCCGAGCTTGAACAGGCTGCCGGCGATCATGATCGCGCCGACCATCAGCGCCAGCGCCATTGCCAGCGCCTGATAGTCCGGCGAGCCGGCGGTCGCCATCAGCGCGAGGCCGCCGGCGAAGATCGGCGTGATCGTGGAGTCGGCGCCGCAGGACAGGAAGCGGTTGGCGCCGAACATCGCAAAGCCGAGCGAGCCGGCCATGAAGGCGAAGAAGCCGATCTGCGGCGAGAAGCCGCCAAGCCGCGCGGTCGCCATCTGCTCGGGGATCGCGATCGCGGCGAGCGTCAGCCCGGCGATCAGGTCGCCCGGCAGGTCGCTTGGCCGGAACGCCCTGAGCGAACGGAAGATCGGCCAGCTGGCGTGGGTCTGACGATCCTGGCCCATCGGTGTCTCATGAGGATTGCCGCAATTCCGCAATAGTCCGACATCGCGCGGCCAAAATCCAGCGGACGGCAGCCTGCGTCGGCGCGAAGACCTAGCCGATATTTTGCAGCGCCGGGAAGGTTTCCAGCAGCCAGACGCTGACGCTGGACACTGCGCCGGTCAGGAAGCCGATGCCGGTGACCACCATCAGCACGCCCATCACCCGCTCGACCGTGTCGAGATGGCGCTTCATCCGCGCGAACAGCGAGGAGAACTGCTTGACCATGAAGGCCGCAAGCAGGAACGGGATGCCGAGCCCGGCGGAATAGACCGCGAGCAGGCCGGCGCCTTTCGTCACCGTGGCCTCCGCGGCCGCGATCGAGAGGATCGCGGCCAGGATCGGCCCGATGCATGGCGTCCAGCCGAAGGCGAAGGCCAGGCCCATGACATAGGCGCCCCACAGCCCGACCGGTTTCGGCGCGGTCAGCCGTCCCTCGCGCATCAGCAGGCCGATCCGGGTCACGCCGAGGAAGTGCAGGCCCATGATGATGATGACGATGCCGGCCAGGATCGAGAGCTCGGCCGACCAGGCGCGCACCAGCCCGCCGACGAAGGACGCGCTGGCGCCGAGCGCGACGAACACGGTGGAGAAGCCGAGCACGAACATCAGCGCCGCCGTCATCACCGCGCGCTTGGAGGCCGCGGTGGCGCCGTCCTGGTTGACCTGCTCGATGGTCGCGCCGGTCAGATAGATCAGATAGGGCGGCACCAGCGGCAGCACGCAGGGCGACAGGAAGCTGACCAGACCGGCGATCAGGGCCGCCGGGATCGAGACGTCGTGCATCAATGAAACCTTCGCAGAATAGCGCTCCTGTCTTGGCGTCTACGCCGCCAACAATCCAGAAGTTTCGTCGTCGCAGCCTTCAACTATGGTCACAGGGTCGTGTGCGGGAGGCCGGGACCCATGACCACCGCTGCACATCGTTGCGGCTGCGGCGCATGGGTCCCGGCCTTCGCCGGGACGACGACGGGGAGGGAGCTGCCCGCTCGCTACCGCTTGCGCGCGGGTCGGCTCGCCGGCGTCTCGAACTCCCGGCCGCGAATGCGCACCAGATCGTCGGCGGAATTCGTCAGCAGCACGACGGTAGCCGCGCGCGCCGTCTCCGCATCTCCGGCGGCGATCGCGTCCAGCACCGCGCGGTGCTCGCGCAGCGCCCGCGGACGGTGCGAGCCCGGCGCTGCGATCGTAAAACTCTGGCGCAGCGTGATCTCGAACATCTGCGCGATCGGCCAGAAGAATTCGTTGCGGGTGGCGAAATAGATCGCCTGGTGGAACGCGATGTCGGCGGCGACGAACTCCTCGTTGGTCTTTGCCGCGTCCATGCCGTCGCATCCGGCGCGGATGCGGGCGACGTCGACCTCCTCGGCATGGGTCGCCGCGAGCGCTGCCGCGGCCGGCTCGACCGCGGCGCGCAGCTGGAACAGCTTGGCGAGATAACGGTCGATCTCCGCGCTCTCGAGGTGCCAGCGCAGCACGTCGGGATCGAGCTGATTCCACTGCTCGGGCGGCCGGACCCGCGTGCCGCTCTTGGGTCGGGATTCGATCAGGCCCTTGCCGGTCAGCGTTCGGATCGCCTCGCGCACCACGGTACGGCTGACGTCCATCATCTCGCAGATCCGGATTTCCGGCGGCAGCGTTTCGCCGACGCCGATCTCGCCGCGCACGATGCTGCTGCCGACGCGGTCGGTGACCTGGCTGTGCACGCTCCGACGCAACGCGTTGGATGTCTGGAACATCGAGGGCCTCGCTGCGGTTGCAGCCTGCGCCGCCGCCGAGCCGCGCCCTTGCACAACCGTATCCGATTTGTCATACATTATGACAAATGGGCTGCCAAGCTCACGCCGTCAGGCGGGCGGCCAACACAATAAAGATCCGTTCCCGGGAGGAGCTCCATCATGACGTCGAATCGCGTGAGCCGCCGCATTGTGCTGCAGTCGTCGGTCGCCGCGACCGCGTGGCTTGCCGCCGCGCCCGCCATCATCGGCCGCGCCGAGGCCGCGGTGATGAAGATGCGATGCTCGTCGTCGCTTCCGAACGATCCGAAATATGCCAATGGCCGCGTCTACTACGACAATCTGGTCAAGAGCCTGAAGGCGAACGGGCTCGGCGAGCAGATCGAGGTCACCTTCTTTCCCGACAACCAGCTCGGCCAGGAGATCGACGTCATCAACTCGGTGAAGCTCGGGGTGATCGACCTGATGGTGTCGGGCTCGTCGATCTCGGCGAATCTCGTGCCGCTGGTCGGCACCTTCGACCTCGGTTACCTCTTCACCAGCTTCCAGCAGCAGACCAAGGCGTTCGACGCCGGCGCGGCGAAGCCGATCGAGGCTGCGCTGCTCAAGGGCGCCGGCATTCACATCATCGGCTGGGCCTATAATTTCGGCGCGCGCAGCGTGCTGGCGAAGAAGCCGGTGAAGACGCCGGAGGATCTCGCCGGCCTGAAAATCCGCACCTTGCCCAATCCGATCATCACCGAGTGCCTGCGGCTGATGGGGGCCGCCGCAACGCCGCTGGCGTTCGGCGAGATCTACACGGCGCTGCAGGCCGGCGTGCTCGACGGCCTCGAACACGATCCGCCGACCATCCTGGCGAGCAAGTTCTACGAGACGGCGAAGCATTATGCGCTGACCCAGCACATCTTCTCGCCGCTCGCGGTCTATTTCAGCGACACCAGCTTCAACCGCATGGCGCCCAAGCTGCGCGAAGGCTTCCTCGACGCGGCGAACAAGGCCGCGACCGACACCCGCGCGCACGGCCTTGCGGTGGAGAAGGAGGCGCTGGCGGCGCTGGTGGAGAAGGGCGTCACCGTCGTCGAATGCGACAAGGAGGCGTTCCGCAAGCGCGTGCTGCCGCAGACCGACAATTTCATCAAGGCGCGGCCCGAGGCCAAGGCCGTCGTCGACCTGATCCGCGCCACGCAGGCCTGAGGTCGGCGCATGTCAGTCGCCGCAGTCGAGGCGAGAAGCAGCGCTGATCGGATCACGGCGCCGCTGCTCGCGGTCAGTGACGCGATCGCCGCGCTCCTGCTTGCCGCCGATCTCGTGGTGGTCTGCGTCTCGGTGCTGGCCCGCTTCCTGTTCAACGCGCCGGTCGAATGGTCCGACGACGTCGCCCGCGGCCTGATGGTCGGGTCGAGCTTCTTCGGCGCGGCGAGCGCGCTCGCGCGCAGCGAGAATCTCGGCGTCGCCTTCTTCGTCAACATGTTGCCGCACGCCCTGCGGCGGATGGTCGACGCGGTCGGTGCGCTGCTCGTCACCATCATCGCCGGCTATGTCGCGTTCAACGCCGTCAAGATGGGCTGGCTGACCACCGGCCAGACCTCCGGCTCCGGCCTGCCGCTGGAATGGACGTTCTATCCGATGGGGATCGGCGCGGCGTTCATGACGGTCTTCGCGTTCGAGACGTTCTGTGGCCGGCCGCTGCGCGACATGGCGGCAGCCATCGTCGCGCCCGCCGTCATCGTCGGCCTTTATCTGGCCTGGGATGCATTCGCACCATCGTCCGTGCCGTCGTCGCAGGCGTTGATGCTGATCGGATTCTTCCTCACGCTGTTCGGCGGACTGCCGATCGGCTTTGCGCTGGCGCTGGCGGCGCTGATCTTCATCTGGGTCGAGGGCACGCTGCCCGGCGTGATCTTCGCCCAGCAGATGGCGCGCGGCATCGACAATTTCGTGCTGCTGGCGATCCCGTTCTTCATCCTGGTCGGCTACCTGATGGAAGCCAACGGCATGTCGGTCCGGCTGATCGAGCTGTTGCAGCGTGCGGTCGGACGGATGCGCGGCGGGCTCAACGTCGTCATGGTGATGTCGATGGTGCTGTTCTCCGGCATCTCGGGCTCCAAGATGGCCGACGTCGCCGCGGTCGGCTCGGTGCTGATCCCGGCGGCGCGGCGCTCGCGGCAGAGCCCGGGCGGGGCCGTGGCGCTGCTCGCCGCCTCCGCTGTCATGGCGGAGACCATTCCGCCCTGCATCAACCTGATCATCCTCGGCTTCGTCGCCAACCTCTCGATCGGCGGACTGTTCGTCGCCGGCATGTTGCCGGCCGCGCTGATGGCGCTGGCGCTGATTGCGGTGTCGATCATCTTCGGCAAGCGTCCCGCCGCGAACGTGGAAGCCGAGCCGCGCGCCGCGGTATCGGGGCTCTGGACCGGTGCGATCGCCTCGTTCGGGCTGATCTTCATGATCTTCTTCGGCTTCAAGAGCGGCTTTGCCACCGCGACCGAAATCTCCGCCTTCGCCGCGGTCTATGCCATCGCCGTCGGCAGCCTGCTGTTTCGCGAGCTCGGTGTGAAGAGCCTCGCGCACTGCTTCGTGCAGTCGGCTGTGCGTTCGGGGCTGGTGCTGTTCATTGTCGCCGCGGCGCAGTCGCTGGCCTTCATCCTGACGCTGCAGCAGGTGCCGCATGCCGTCGGCGACCTCATGCTGGCGATCTCCGGCAGCCACGGGGTCTGGCTGTTCATGCTGCTGTCGATCCTGGTGCTGGTGGTGATGGGCTCGGTGCTCGAAGGCGCCGCGGCGCTGATCATCTTCGGCCCGCTGCTGCTGCCGGTTGCCGTCAAGCTCGGCATCGATCCGCTGCATTTCGGCGTCGTGCTTGTGATCGCGATGGGGCTCGGGCTCTTTGCTCCGCCACTTGGCCTTGGGCTCTACGGCGCCTGCCTGATCGGCAACGTGCCGATCGAACAGACCATCAAGCCGATCGCGGGCTATCTCGGCCTGCTGTTGCTGTGCCTGCTGGTGATCGCCTTCGTGCCGGCGATCAGCACGGCCTTGCCGCATGCGCTCGGCTATTAGGGGAATGGAAACGTGAAGGTGCTGCTCGCCCATACCCCGCAGATGCGCCGCGATTATTACGGCGAGCGCAGCCTGAACGGCCTGCGCGCGGTCGCCGACGTCAAGCTGCACGAGGGCGAGGAGGCGCTCGACGCGGCCGCACTGGTCAGGGCCGCGGCCGATGTCGACATCATCGTCGCCGACCGCATGACGCAGGGGCGAGGGGAGATCTTCCCGCAGCTGCCGATGCTGCGCGCCTTCGTGCGCTGCGCGGTCGACATCCGCAAGATCGACGTCGCCGCGGCCTCCGCCGCCGGCGTGCTGGTGACGCAGGCGAGCGCCGGCTTCGTCCAGTCGGTCGCCGAGCTTGCGCTCGGCTTCATGGTCGATCTGTCGCGCGGCGTCTCACGGGCAACCGCAGACTATCATGCGGGCAAGGCGCCCGAGGTCGTGATGGGCCGCCAGCTTGCGGGAAGCACGATCGGCATCATCGGCTATGGCAGCATCGGGCGCTATCTTGCCGCGATCGCAAAAGTGCTCGGCATGAATGTGCTGGTCGCCGATCCCTACGTAACGATCGATGATGCGGCGATCCGGCATCTGACGCTCGACGATCTGCTGGCGCGCGCCGACTACGTTGTCTGTCTCGCGATCGCCAACGCGCAGACCGAGAACCTGATCGGTCAGGCCGCACTGGCGCGAATGCCGAAGCACGCATTCTTCATCAACCTTTCGCGCGGAAACCTGGTCGACGAGGCGGCACTGTCGGCCGCGCTGCGCGACGGCCGTATCGCGGGTGCCGCGATGGATGTCGGCCGCGCGCCGGACCAGATGCCGACGCCCGAGCTTGCGAAGCTGCATAATGTGATCGCAACGCCGCATGTCGGCGGCCTCACGCCGCAGGCGATCGAGCATCAGTCATCGGAGACGGTACGCCAGGTCGCGAAGATCGTTGCCGGCGAGATACCCGTCGGCGCGGCCAATGCCGGCCACTGGACGCGGCGGCCTCGGCCATGAAAGTTTGGCGAAGCCCAATGTCGCCCGCGGGGCTGGACAAGAGCTTCGCATCCGGCCCAGACTTGGCCCGCATAACCGCGGCCCCTGAGCGCGCGGACAATCAATGAACGGTCCCGCAACAAACGACGGGCGCCGAGAGGGAACAGGGAGGCATCACATGGCTATTTCACGCCGTGACGTTTTGTTGGGCAGCGCCGGTGCATTGGGCGCCGCATCATTTTCCTTCCCGGCGCCAGCCATCGCACAGTCAGAACCGATCAAGATCGGCTGTCTCGCGGCGATCACCGGTCCGAGCTCGGCGCCGACCGTCGGCTTCAACCGCGGCGTCAACTTCGCGGTCGACGCCATCAACGGCGCCGGCGGGGTGAAGGGCCGCAAGATCGAGCTCGTGATGCGCGACACCCAGGGCGATCCGACCAAGGCGGTGAACGCCACGCAGGAGCTGATCAGCCAGGCCAAGGTGCACGCGATCTGGGGCCCGCTGAACTCGGGCGAGGCGCTGGCCACAACGCCGATCATGGCGCGCGCCAAGATGCCGGATCTGCATCCCTGCGTGGTCGAGACCCTGATCGACCCGGTCAAGTTCCCCAACGCGTTCCGCATCGCGCCGTCGAACAACCAATGGGACGACGCCGTGCGCAATTACTGTCTCAAGATCCTCAAGGTGAAGAAGGTCGCCGTGATCGGCGATACGACCGGCTATGGCGTCACCGCGGTCGGCGCCTCCGTCGCGGCGTTCAAGAAGGACGGCGCCGAGGTGGCCTATCAGGCCAATATCGACGCCACGCAGCCCGACATGACGCCGGACATGCTGCGCGCCAAGAATGCCGGCGCGGAAGCGATCGTGGTGTGGAGCGTCTCGACCGGCATGGAGGCGCGCATGTTCAACACCCGCGCCGCGATGAACTGGGACGTGCCCTTTGTCGGGCATCCCTCGATGGCGTCGGGCGAGCTTGCGAGCCTGGTCGCCAAGCCGGAGAACTGGAAGAAGGTCTACGCGATCGGCTACAAGAGCTGCAGCTATGACGGCGCCGGCAAGCTGCCGCCGAAGAGCGCGGACCTGGTCGCGCGCCTGACCAAGGCCAACATCGCGCTGAACGACACGCTGTTGTGGTGGGTCGCGGGCGGCATCGATTGCATCGAGCTGATCGCCAAGGCGGTCGCCGAAAGCGGCTCCACCGACAGCGCCGGCATCATCAAGTACTGGAACACGCTGTCGACCTATCCCGGCTATTTCGGCAATTACCGCTTCTCGCCGACCGAGCACAACGGCTATTTGACCGAAGAGATCGTGATGTCGGAAGCCTCTACCGCCAAGGACGGCACCTTCGCGCTGGCGCCGGGGTATACATAGAAGGGCGGGGGGCGCAGCCGATGCTGGCCTCGATCCTTGCATCCGGTCTCGCGGCGGGCGCGATCTACGCGCTCGTCGGCGTCACCTACAACACGATGTTCTCGACCTCGCGGGTGATGAGCTTCACCGCCGGACAGCTCGCGATGCTGGGCGGCGTGTTCGGCTCGATGTTCACGCTGAAGCTCGGCCTGCCCATTGCCGTCGGCTTCGTGCTGACGCTGCTCTGCTGCGCGGTGATCGGAATCATCACCGAATTCGTCGCGGTGCGGCCGGTGCTCAAGAGCCTCGACCAGCATCTCTACGTGCTCTCGACCCTCGCGGTCGCGCTGATGATCCAGCAGATCACCGCGATCAAATGGGGCACCGAGCCGCAGCCGTTCCCGCGCATCGCAGGATTCGGCGAGGGCGTTCTCGATGAGAAGTTCTGGCTGCCGGTCCTCGCCTGCGCCGTCACCATCATCGGCCTCGAATGGCTCTACCGCCGCACCCTGGTCGGCCGCGCGTTCCTCGCCATCGCGGAGGATAATTTTGCGGCGCGGGCGCTCGGCCTGCCCGAGCGCAATCTGCGCGTCGCAAGCTACGCGCTCGCCGGCGTGGTCGGCGGCATCGCCGGATTTTCCGGCGGCCAGTTGCTGCTCGCCTTCTTCGCCAATGGCGCGCTGCTCAACTTCTACGGCTTCGTGCCGGTGGCGCTGGGCGGGCTCGGCAACAACAGAGGCGCGATCATCGGCGGGCTGGCGCTTGGTCTGTTCCAGCAGGCCGCGAACTTCCTGGTCGGCGGCATCTTCTCCTCGGTCGCGGTGTTCACGCTGTTCATCGTGGTGCTGCTCGCCGCGCCGCAAGGGCTGTTCGGCGCTTCGACCGCGCGGAGGGTGTGATGACCACGGTCGCCGCCGCTCCGTCCCGAACCGACAGCGGCGCATGGCGCGCCGCGCTGCCGCACGTCCTGCCGTTCCTCGGCATTCTGGTGGCGGCGGTGCTGCTGCCGTTCGTCAGCAACGATTACTGGGTGCTGATCGGCACCCGCATGGCGATCTACTGGGTGCTGGTGTCGGGCCTCAATCTGGTGGTCGGCTTTGCCGGCCATCTTGCGATCGGATATGTCGCGCTGCTGACGCTCGGCGCCTACACGACGAGCGTGCTGGTTGCCGGCAACGTGATGCCGGCGATTCCGGTGTTCGTCGCCTTGCCGATAGCCGGCCTGATCGGCGCGATCTTCGGTGTGGTCGTCGGTCTGCCCGCCCTCCGCCTGCGCACCTTCTACTTCGCCATGTCGACGCTCGGCTTTGCGACCATCGTGACCCAGATCGCGCTGGCCTGGCAGAGCGTGACCGGCGGCGGCATCGGCATTGCCGGTCCGGAATTCCCGGCGCCGTTCAACACGCCGTGGGGCTTCTACGCCCTCTGCATCGCCTTCGCCGCGTTGACCACCTGGATGAGCGCCAATCTCGCGCGCAGCCGGTTCGGCCGCGCCCTGATCGCGGTGCGCGACGCCGAGGTCGCCGCCGAGGCCAGCGGCATCTCCAAGCCGAAAATGCTGATCGCGATCTTCCTGTTCGCCGGCGCGCTGGCGGCGATCGCCGGCGGATTGTTCGCGACCCTGCAGACCTACATCACGCCCGATGCCTTCACCTTCGATCTCTCGGTGCTGTTCTTCATCGCGATCCTGATCGGCGGCCGCGGCTCGATCCTCGGCCCGATGCTCGGCACCATCATCCTGACCATCCTGCCCGAGATCGCGGCGCCGCTGGCGGCTTGGTCGACCTTCCTCTACGCGGTGCTGCTGCTCGTGATCGTGCTGGTGATGCCGGGCGGCATCGCGGCGTTGCTCGATTTCCGCAACCGCCGTCCGCTCGCCAGCAACCGCGCCATCGTTCCGCGCCCGGCTGCACTCGCCGACATCGTGCGCCGCAGGGACGGCGGCAAGACGCTGCAACTGCGCGGCATCGCGCTGAGCTTCGGCAATGTGAAGGCGATCGACGGTCTCGATCTCGATATCGCGCCCGGCGCGATCCACGGGCTGATCGGACCGAACGGCAGCGGCAAGACCACGACGCTGAACGTGATCTCGGGCTATTATGCCGCCAAAGCCGGCACCATGACGCTTGGCGGCGAAGTCCTGGCCGCGGGCCAACCGGTCAAGCGCGCCGCGTGCGGCATCGCGCGCACCTTCCAGACGCCGCGGGTGATCGGCGAAGCCTCGGTGCTGGAGAACGTCATGATCGGCGGCTCGATCGAGGGCCGGGCCAATTTCGTCGAGGCGATGCTCGCACTGCCGCGCAACGGCGCCGACGAGCGTCTGCTCGCCGCCAAGGCGCACGCGCTGCTCGGCGTCGTCGGCCTCGAGGCGCTCGCCGACATACGCGCCGATCGCCTGCAGCACAGCGAGCTGCGCTTCATCGAGATCGCGCGGGCGCTGATGCTCGATCCGGACTTCCTGCTGCTCGACGAGCCCGCAGCGGGTCTTTCCAACGACGAGATCGAGCGGCTCGCCAGCCTGATCAAGGCGGTCTGCGGCCGCGGCACCGGCGTGCTGCTGGTCGAGCACCATGCCGATCTGATCTTCGACATCTGCCACCAGGTCACCGTGCTCAATCTGGGCCGGACGCTGGCGGCGGGAACCCCGGCGGAGATTCGCGTCCACAAGGAGGTCGTCAGTGCCTATCTCGGCGGCTGAACCGTTGCTCGCGGTCAATGGGCTGGAGTCCGGCTACGGCAAGATCCGTGTGCTGCACGGCATCGACGTCACGATTGCCGCCGGCGAGGTCGTGGCGCTGCTTGGGCCCAACGGTGCCGGCAAGACCACGCTGCTGCGCGCGATGTCAGGACTGTTGCCCGTCACTGCCGGGCAGGTCCGGTTCGGCGACCGCGACATGACCAACGCGACGCCGCGCGATGCCGCGCGGGCCGGGCTGGTGCATGTGATCGAGGGACATCGCGTGTTCACGCAGATTTCCGTGACCGACAATTTGCTGCTCGCAGGCTATGACCTGCCTCGCGCCGAGCGCGCCGTGCGCATCGAGGAGGCGTTGGCGTTCTTTCCCGAGATCGCCGAGAAGCGGCATGAACGCGGCGGCGCGCTGTCGGGCGGCCAGCAGCAGATGCTGACGGTGGCGCAGGGCCTGGTCCGCCGACCGCGGCTGTTGATGCTCGACGAGCCGTCCGCGGGGCTGTCGCCGGTGCTGGTCGATCGGGTCCTCAACGTCATCGGCCGGCTGCGCGAGCAGGGCACCTCCGTGCTGCTGGTCGAGCAGCTGCTGGAGAAGGCGCTCGCCTGTGCCGATCGCGTCTACGCGCTGGTGCAGGGCGCGATCGCGCTGGAGGCGCCGACCGGAGAGAGCGACCTCGCGCACCGGCTCGAGCGCGCCTATTTCGGTCATGAGAGCCACGCGTTGCAGACCTAGCCAATACAACCTGTGTGCTCGACGCCAGCAGCCGCGCAACTTGTGATCGGATGCGCGTCGGCTGCCATTGTGGCGCAATCTGCACGTGCGCCATAAAATGGCACGACAGGTGCAGGCGGCTTTGCTAAGCTTCACAGCGATACCCGATTGTGGATTATTGTCGCGTTGTTTTTAAGACTTGTTGCGGTTGCCTGCGTCTGCAGCTCTCTTCAAGAGGCCTACGATGCAATGTTTGCGTTGCGGTTGTCAGAACAGGGCGACCAATGAGTATTGCGAAGGGTGCGGCGCCTCTCTCGGAACTACGTGTGGAGCTTGCGGCCACCTCAACGGATCGAGCAGCCGATTTTGCGGAAAGTGCGGCGCTGCGCTGACGACGGCGATTGACGCGACCCAGGCTCAGCCGTCGCACGAGCATTCCCTGAGGAGCCTGCATGCCAAGGGCGGGGAGCGGAAGCGCCTCACGATTCTTTTCGCCGATATCAGCAACTCGACGGGCATCATCGATAGCCTCGGAGACCCCGAACTGGGCATGCGGCGTTTGCAGCCGGTGCTCGACCTGATGAACGAGGCGGTTCACCGCTACGGCGGCGTCGTCAACAAGGCCCAGGGCGACGGCGTCATGGCGATGTTCGGCGCCCCGCAGCCTCATGAGGATCACGCCGTTCGGGGCTGTCTCGCGGCGTTGGCGATGCAGGATGACGTCAAGCGGCTGCATGACGTCGATCTGCAAATTCGCGTCGGCGTCCACACCGGTGAGGTCGTCTTCCAGGCCATCGAGCACGGCATCTATCAAACCTATGACGCCGCGGGCGCGAACGTGCACCTCGCCAGTCGACTGGAGCACCTTGCCGAGCCCGGCACCATTCTGGTCTCGAGGGAAACCTACGCTGTCGCGAAACAGTTCGTGGAGGTGGAGGCACTCGGCGAGCAGGCCATTCGGGGGCTCGCGGCCCCCGTCGAGGTGCTCAGGCTGAGGGGCCTGCAGCATGCGCCGTCGAGCGGTGTATTCCGGACCGGACGACGGTTGAGCCCCTTGACCGGCCGCGCCGACGAGTTTGCGACGCTGACGGCCGAGCTCGAGAACACCCGCAAGGGAGATGGCCGGGTGATCGGCGTCGTGGGCGAAGCCGGCATTGGAAAGAGTCGCCTTTGCTTTGAATTTGCCGAGAGTTGTCGCAGCAAGGGCATCCGCGTCTTTGAGGCGCGTGTGCTCGCGCATGGCCGCGCAACGCCGTTTCAGCCGGTGCTGGCGCTGCTTCGGGATATTTTCGGCCTTCGCATCAAGGAAGAACCGCCGGACGTTTCGCGCCGCCGTGTCTTCGACCGGTTGGCGGCAATGCCCGTCTCCGATCATCTGGCACCCGTGTTGCTGGAATTCCTCGGCCTGGCGGACCCGCACCGGCCCGCGCCGAAACTGGATCCCAAGGCCCGCAAGGCCCAATTGCTCGATTTCGTCGGCGAACTGGTGCGCGCCGCACCTCGTGACAATGTGACGGTCGTCCTGATCGACGATCTGCACTGGATCGATCCGGCGAGCGAGGAGTTCGTCGAGGCACTTGCCGACGCCGTGGTCGGAACCACGACGATGCTCCTGGTCAATTTCAGGGCCGGATTGACCGCGCCGCTGATGCAGCGATCGCATTATCGCCAGATCAACATGGCTCCGCTTGGGCCGGCGGAGGCGCAATCGATTTTGCGCGATCATTTTGGTACCGACCCGTCGCTGGCGCTGTTGAGCAGGAACATCGTCGAGCGCGCGCACGGCAATCCGTTCTTCCTGGAAGAGCTCATGAGCGCCCTTGTCGAGCGCGGCGACTTCGAGGGCGAGAAGGGCGCGTACCGGCTGAAGGGCGGCATCGACACAATCCCGCTTCCGACGACCGTGCAGGCGGTGGTCGCGGCGCGCATCGATCGCCTCGACGAACACGCGAAACGAGCCCTCGAGGTCGCATCGGTAGCCGGGCGCGAAATTTCGCTACCCGTTCTCGACGCCGTTGCCGGACTGGCGAAGCCTGAACTGCTGGAAGCCGTAGGACATTTGCGACGCGCCGAACTGCTCTACGACGTGCCTCCCTTTGAGCAGCGGCTGATCGCGTTTCGTCACCCGCTGATCCAGGAAGTCGCCTATCTGTCGCTGTTGCACGAACGGCGCCGCGAGCTTCACGCCGCCGTCGCGCAGGCGATCGAGAAGCTGTTCAAGGATCGCGCCGAGGAACGGGCATCGCTTCTCGCCTACCACTGGGAGCATGCCGGCGAACATTTGAAGGCGGCGCAGCAGCACATGCGCGCGGCGGTCTGGGTCGGCGCGAACGATCCCAGTCAGGCTTTGCGAAGCTGGAAGAAGGTGCGTGAACTCCTGATGCACCAGCCCCCGTCGCAAATGACCGACTATCTGAAGATGATGGCCTGCGGCCAGATCGTGAATTTCGGCTGGCGCGAGGGAATTTCGGCCGCCGATGCGCAGGTCTATTTCGAGGAAGCTCGCGGCCTCGCGCTCGCGATGGGGGATCTGCGCGCCAACACGCTGATTCACGCTGCCTACGGCCGGATCTTGGCGAATGGCGGCTCGGCCGACGAGTATGTCCAGCGAGTGCTGGAAGCCAAGGCGCTTGCCGACACCGGCACCGACACCAGCGTCCAGGTCACGCTGAAGGCCATTCTCTGCCACGCGCTCCGGCTCTCGGGCCGGATGTCGGAGGCGCTGCAGATGAACATGGAGGCGGCGGCGCGCGCCTCGGAAATCGTGAAGTCGGACCGGGAGACGCTTGGATTCGACGTCGAGATCTGGCTGACCGCCATGCGCGGGCAAACACTCGTGATGCTGGGGCGCGGGTCCGAGGCCCGGCCGCTGCTCGATCGCGTGCTGCAACTGGATGGCAGCCAGGTCGATGCCATTCACTACGTCATTCCGAGCCTCGCCTATGTCGACCTCGCCTGGTCCGAAGGCGACGTCGGACTGGCCCAGCACCACGCCGATCGCGCCTTCGCGCTCGCGGTCAAAAGCGGCAATCCATATCTGCGCGTCTACGCCCAGGCCAGCCGCGGCCTGTCCCATCTGGTTGCAGGCCGGATCACATCATCGATCGAGGATCTGTCGGCCGCGCTCGACTTCGCGCGAACCCGCAAGGCCGGCCTCGAAAACGAAGCACGGATTCTCGCCGACCTGGCGAACGCGTATCGGTTGAAAGGAGATGCGGCGGCGGCGTTGTCCGCCGTCAACGAGGCGATTGCGGTTGCGGTCAAGCGGCACGCGCGCATTCCGGAATGCCTTGCCCGATCGGTTCGCGCCGATCTGCTGTTGCGCTCCGGGCGCGGCGATGAGGCCGAGGAGGGCACGAAGGAACTGGATCGCGCGACCGCGCTGCTTCACGAGACCGGCGCAATGATCTTCGCGCCCTTTGTCGGTGGCGCGGGAAAGACGGTCAAAGCGAGTCGAAGTTCGAACGAAGCCAATAATATTTGAGTTGCGAGCGAAAATTGTTCTGATCCCATTCGGATGATCCCATGCTGTTCGCGAATATGACGGGCGAACCGGTCGGCAAAGGAAGCGCCCGCACGTGCAGGGACACTCTCCTTTGCGACATCCTGGCCGATTTCGGGCGTGCGTTTCCCGATCTGCTCTTCGAACTCGACGAAGGAAGCGCAACCGTCAATGCTCAGGCCTTCATTCGTGGCAACGACCGCGTCGTGCGGATCTATGGCGGACTGGCTCACCACGCGGCGATGAACGCCGACGGCCTGGTTTTCGCCCTGCTTCACGAGGTCGGACACCATCTGTCGAAAGGCGGCCGGCTCGCCGCCAATTCCGAGCTCGGCTGCGAGTGCGCGGCCGACCGCTGGATTCTCGCCAAGGGCGCGGCCAGGCTGCGCAAGCAGACCGGGCGCACGCTCTCGATCGAGCGCGCGGTATCGAGCATCGAGCAATTGACTGCGCTTGCCGCCTGCGGCGGGAGAGCTCGCAAGCGTGGCCCAAGCGTGTGCTGGGCCGATCATTGGCCAAGGCGCAAACATGTCCTGGTTCGACCGGAGGCCGCGCCGGCAATTCCGCGGTGTTATCTGTCCGAGTTTTTACGACTGAATCAAATTGCACAAAGGGAGACGACAAATGGGTGCTCTACTTCCCGTCGGCAGCGGTCCCGATGCTGAAATCGTGGACCGGCTGAACCAGCTGTTCAGCGGTACGGAGCTGGCGGCCCTTCGCAGGCACAACAAGAAGGAAAAGCTCTTCGATCCGTATCATCGATTGCGGCGCGTCGCGTTCCGCATCGGAGCTTACCCGAGCAGGGACTACGGCAACGATGACGCCAAGCGGAAATGGTTCTTCTTTCTCCATCATGTGTTGCCAGAGGAAACGCAGGACGCGATCAAGAAGATCCTGGGCGATGCGATGACCCGAACCGCGATCAAGGCGGTGAAGTTCTCGGTCGAGGAGAACAGCCAGGTCCGTCATCCCCACCTGTTTCCGAGCAATAGCGAGCCGCTCACGAGTTACCTGAATGGCGCCGGCAATGCATATCTGGTCCATCTGGTTGTGCAGGGACCGATGGATGACAGCGCGGAGGATCCGCCTGGCGACAACGATACCGATAGCGGTGAACAGCCGATCGTCTGGCCGAAGCTTGAGCTCCGCAGGCCATCCTTCGGGCGGAGCAAATCGGGCGGCGCGAAGGGCGCTGCCAAGAAAAAGGCCGTCAGCAAGAAGAAGGTCGGCAAAAAGGCCGCCAAGCGTCCGCGCAAGCGTTGACGAGGCGATCACGGCGGTTGATTGTGGCGGCAAGGGTCGACGGATGCGTCGGCCCTTCTGTCTCCAGGTCGTCCTGAAATCTGGCTGGCGGCAGCGCCTGCTGCCGGCTGCCCAAAGTCCGCTACGGCGCCGGTCCAGCCTGTTCCGTTGCGGATGGAATGCTGCGTCCGATGCGACTTCCCTTTTTCTATGGCTGGATCATCGTCGCGGTGACCTTCGTCACCATGGCGATCGGCGTCAACGCGCGTACGGCGTTCTCGCTGTTCTATCCGCCGATCATCTCAGAATTCGGCTGGGAGCGCGGCATCACGGCCGGCGCCTTCTCGTTCGGCTTTGTCGCCTCGGCGATCGCAAGTCCGCTGATCGGACGGTTGATGGACCGCGGCGGTCCGCGCGCGGTGATGGAGCTTGGCGTGCTCTTGATGGGCTCGGGCCTGCTGCTGGCGCCGCTGACCACGCAGCCCTGGCACCTCTATCTCACGATCGGCGTGCTGGTCGGCGCCGGCAGCGTCTGCCTCGGCTATTCCGGACAATCGTTGTTCGTGCCGAACTGGTTCGTCCGCCGTCGCGGACTTGCGATCGGGCTCGCCTTCGCCGGCGTCGGGATCGGCTCGGTGACGCTGCTGCCATGGGTGCAGCACATGATCGAGCACACCGGCTGGCGCACCGCCTGCACCGCAATGGGGATCGTGGTGCTGGTCGTGCTCGCGCCGATCAATCTCTTGCTGCACAAGCGGCCGGAGGACATCGGCCTGCAGCCGGACGGCGATGCCGCGCCGACGGCGACGTCGGCCAGGCCGGCGTCGAATATCGTAGACCCGGTGTGGGCCGGCACCGACTGGACGCTGCCGCGTGCGCTGCGCACCGCGCGGTTCTGGTGGATCGCGATCGGCTATTTCTGCGGCCTGTACATCTGGTACGCGGTGCAGGTGCATCAGACCAAATTCCTGCTCGACATCGGCTTCAGTTCCAGCGTCAGCGTCTGGGCGCTTGGCGTCGTCAGCCTGCTCGGCATTCCCGGCCAGATCTGGCTCGGGCATCTCTCCGATCGCATCGGCCGGGAATGGGTGTGGGCGATCTCCTGCTTCGGCTTCGTGATCTGCTTTGCCGCGCTCGCCGCCTTGAAATACTGGCCGAACATGGCGCTGATCTATCTCATGGTCTTCACCCAGGGCGCGCTTGGTTATGGCCTGACATCCGTGATGGGACCGGTTGTGCTCGAGATCTTCCAGGGCAAGCATTACGGCAGCATCTTCGGCACCGTGATGCTGGCTGCGCTCGCCGGCGGCGCTGCGGGCCCCTGGATCACCGGCCAGCTCTATGATCTATCGGGCAGCTATACCAGCGCCTTCCTGCTCGGGATTGCCGTCAGCCTGCTGTCGGCAGTTGCGATCTGGCAGGCCTCGCCCCGCAAGGTCCGCGCGGTCGCCGGACAGATGCACAAGGTCGCGAGCGCGGCCTGACGCGTCAGGCCGACGAAACCCCGATCGCGCGCTGCAGGTCGGTGATCGCGCGCAGGCAGCTGTCGGCGGGGGTGGTTTCCGGATCGATCAGGCGGTGCAGGCGGAAACCATCTTCCAGCGCCAGCACGATCGCTCCGGTCCAGTCCGGATCGAGTCTGCCGTTCCTGCCGCTATTCTTCTGCGCAGTCGTGACGATGTCGGCGATCAGCTTGCGTCGCGCGCGCAGGCGCTTGGCAAGCTCGGGCCGGCGCTTCTCGGCACGGGCCACGAACAGGATCATCTCCATGTGCAGGAGAGGGGAGCGGCCGAGCGGATCCTGCCGGCTGCGATCCATGGTGCGCAGCGCCTCGAGGAAGTCGGCCAGGTTCCTGTGCCGGGCGAGCAAATCGAGATTGCGCCGGATCGATTGCTCGACGTGATCCTCGAGCATCGCGAAGATCAGCTCGTCCTTGCTCTTGAAGTTCGAATAGAAGGCGCCGCGGGTGAAGCCCGCCGCGGCCGCGATCGCCTCGATGCTGGCGCCGCCGATGCCCTGTTCCTCGAACACCCGCGCCGCCGCCTCGAACAGCTTCTCGCAGGTGTCGTCCCGTGTCGGTCTGGTTCGAACCCTTGACATTGGCGCATTTTAGGGCAGAATGCAACTCGATACAAGAGTGTATCGAATTGCATTCGAGAACCAGAACAGCCGCATCCGTGATGATGCGGTCTTGAGGATGACACCAGGGCGCGCCAAGCTGCATGCACCGGCGTAGCGAGCGAACGAGGTCACCATGAACGAGCAAGTTCAGCCGGCGAGCGGCGAGCCGCTTTTCAATCCACTGGCGCCCGAATTCATTCGCAATCCCTATCCGTATTACGAGCGGCTGCGCCGCCTCGATCCGATGCATGTCAATGTGCACGGCGCCTTCGTCGCCAGCCGGCACGCCGAGGCGAGCCTCGTGCTGCGCGACAAGCGGTTCGGCAAGGATTTTGCCGAGCGCTCGATCCGCCGCTACGGTCCGAAGATCATGGAAGAGCCGGTCTTCCGCAGCATGAGCCACTGGATGCTGCAGCAGGATCCGCCCGACCACACCCGCCTGCGCGGCCTTGTCGTCAAGGCCTTCACCGCGCGCCGGGTCGAGGACATGCGTCCGCGCATCCAGCATGTCGTCGACGAGACGCTCGACCGCATCATTCCGCAAGGCAAGATGGACCTGATCGAGGATTTCGCGTTCCGTCTGCCGGTCACGATCATCTGCGACATGCTCGGCATCCCCGAGGAACACCGCGAGGCCTTCTACAACGGTTCGCGCGATGGCGGTCGCATCCTCGAGCCGGTGCCGCTGACGCCCGAGGAAATCAAGCAGGGCAACACCGCCAATGCGATGGCGGCGATGTATTTCCATCAGCTGTTCGAGCTGCGCCGCAAACAGCCCGGCGACGACCTCACCACCCAGCTGGTGCAGGCCGAAGAGGACGGCCAGAAGCTCACCAATGAGGAGCTGACCGGCAACATCATCCTGCTGTTCGGCGCCGGCCACGAGACGACCGTGAACCTGATCGGCAACGGCCTGCTGGCGCTGTTCCGCAACCCGGACCAACTCGCGCTGCTGAAGGCCAATCCCAGCCTGATCACCAATGCGATCGAGGAGTTCCTGCGTTACGATTCCTCGGTGCAGCTGACCGGCCGTGTCGCGCTGGAGGACATCGACGACCTCGGTGGCAAGCGCATCCCGAAGGGCGAGAGCGTGCTGTGCCTGCTCGGCTCGGCCAATCACGACGAGGCTGTTTACCCCGATCACCCCGAAAGGCTCGACATCCGGCGGCCGAACGTCAAGCCGCTGTCGTTCGGCGGCGGCATCCATTTCTGCCTCGGCGCCCAGCTGGCGCGGATCGAGGCCGAGATCGCGATCTCGACGTTGCTGCGCCGGATTCCTGACCTGCGGCTCGATGACGCGGAAAATCCGGAGTGGCGGCCGACCTTCGTCCTGCGCGGGCTGAAGCGGCTGCCGGCGAGCTGGTGACGTTCCCGCGGGACAGCGATCCGCGGCGGGGCCGGCACACGCACGCTTGAACGGGAAATCCACTATCTGTCCGAAGTCCCAGCAGTAAACCGGCTGTGACTTCGCCGTACTTGTCTCTATATTTGGGGTGCTCCGGCCAGAGGTTGGCAAAGGGTTCAGCATGAGGAGGCTGCCGCGGAGCTGGCTCAAAGGGAGACACCGTGCAGACAACGCTGCTCGGCCTGGCAATTGCCTTCATTCTTGCACTGGTCGCGGCGCTGGTCGGTCCGTATTTCGTTGACTGGAACCAGTTCCGGCCGCAGTTCGAGGCGGAGGCGTCCAAGATCATCGGCGTGCCGGTCCGCGTCGCCGGCAATCTCGACGCGCGTCTGCTGCCGGCACCCTCGCTGCGGTTGAAGACCGTCACCGTCGGCGGCGCCAACGACCTCGGCAAGGTCCGGGCCGCCAATCTCGACGTCGAGCTCAGCCTGAGCTCGCTGATGCGCGGCGAGTGGCGCGCGAACGAGCTCACCATCAACGGCGCGTCGCTCGATCTCGGGCTCGACCCGAAAGGGCGGATCGACTGGTCGCCGTCGAGCGGGAGCTTCAACCTCGCTTCACTGGCGATCGACCGGCTCAACCTGACCGGCCGCATCGCGCTGCATGATGCCGCGAGCCGCAGCACGCTCGAGCTGAACGACATTGCCTTCAGCGGCGACGTCCGCTCGCTTGCCGGCGCGATCCGCGGCGACGGCAATTTCATGTTCGACGGCAACCGCTACCCGTTTCGGGTCTCCTCGGGACAGAGCGCAGATGGCAGCGGCACCCGCCTGCACTTCAGCATCGATCCCGGGCAGCGGCCGGTGTCGGCCGATCTCGACGGCATCCTGACCTTCGAGGCCCGCGCGCCGCGGTTCGAGGGCACACTGACGCTGGCGGGTGCGCCCGGCCAGCGCGGCGGCGATGCGCCGCCATGGCGGATCGCCGCCAAGGTGAAATCGGATTATTCGGCGGCGCGGCTCGACCAGATCGAGGTGAGCTATGGCGCCGAGGATCGTGCGCTGAAGCTCGCTGGCAATGGCGACCTGCGTTTCGGTGCGTCGCCGCTGCTGCGCGCCTCGCTTACGGCGCGGCAGCTCGACGGCGACAAGTTCGCCGCCAAGGATAGCGCCAAGGACAGCAACAATGGCAATGTCGAGCCGGTCCGCGTGCTGCCGGCGATGCGCGCGGTGTTGTCGGGTCTTCCGCAAAGCCCGATACCGGCGCAGGTCGAGCTCGCGTCCGAGCAGATCATGCTCGGCGGCCGTCCGTTGCAGGACATCTCGGCGGAGCTGCAATCGGATGCGAAATCCTGGACAGTGCGCCGGCTGGAATTTCGCGCGCCGGGATCCACGCGGGTCTCGATGAGCGGTGCCAGCGCGCAAGCCGGAGCCGCGAATACCTTCAAGACCGCGCTCAACATCGAATCGTCCGATCCCGACGCGCTGATGACCTGGCTGCAGGGGCGCGGCGACGTCACCTATCGCAGCCAGAGGCCGCTGCGTTTGCGCGGCGACGTCATGGTGTCGCCATCAGGCTTTTCGATCGACGCGATGAAGGCGGAGATCGAAAGCGGCACGCTCGAGGGCCGCGTCGCAGTTACGCACCGCGAGGCAACCAGCGGCTCGAAGGTCGAGGCGCAGTTGAAGGCGGATCGGCTCGACCTCGACGCGACCGCGGCATTGATCCGCTCGCTGGCCGGTCCGCAAGGCGAATGGCCCGACGAGGCGCAGCTGTCGCTCGACGTCGGGCGCGCGGTCTCTTCCGGGCAGGAATTGCGGCCGCTGCTGGCGAAGATCGCCTATAGCCCGAAGAATATCGTGCTAGAGCGCGTCAAGATCGGCCAGCCCGACAATGTCACGCTGGACGGCAGCGGCAATTTCGACCGCGCCAATTCGACCGGCAAGCTTGCCGTCGACGCGACCGCCGCGTCGCTCGGCCGCCTGACCGCTGTGGTTCAGCCGTTCGCGCCGGCGCTGGCCGCGCGGCTTGGCGTGCTCCGCGCGGATGCCGGCCCGGTCCGCGCCAGGTTCGCGCTCGACCTCGGCAAGGGCAAGGCTGCCGATCGCGTCAGCGCGCGCGCGACGCTCGATCTCGACACGCCGCAACTCAAGGGCAATACGGTGATCTCGGCGACGCCGCAGGTGGCTGCGATCCGTGGGCTGGATTTCGATGCACTCCGCAGCAACGAGGTTACAGCGGAGACGAAATTCTCGGCCGGCGATGGCAATGCTTTGCTGGCACTGCTTGGGCTTGACCATGCGGTCGCAGCCGGTGCCGGTTCGACGCAATTCGAGGGCACGGTGATCGGCGCGTGGCGCGCGCCGTTGCGGCTGAAGGCAAGGCTCTGGGGCGCAGGGCTCGACGCGGATGCCGAAGGGACCGCGGAGCCTTGGACCAGGGACGGGGCCAGCGAGAGCAAATCGAGCATCAGCCTCCGCGTTCGCAGCGCCGACATCAGTCCGCTGCTCAATCTGAAACCAGCCGATCCGGTCGCAAACATCCGCCTGTCGTCGAAGCTGACGCTCGCGGGCGACAGGCTGAGCTTCGACGATCTCGACAGCATCATCGCCGGTTCACGGCTGCGCGGCCATCTGGCGCTGATGCTCGCCGATCAGAAAAGCGTCGACGGCGAAGTCGGTCTCGATCAGATCACGCTGGCGCCGATTTTCGCGGCCGCGATCGGCGCGGCCGGTCACGATGCGACGGAGCCGCTCGGCCAGGGGCTCACGAGCGCCTGGCGCGGCAAGGTCACGTTCGAAGCGTTGCACGGTCTGCTGCCGGGGGGCGCCGAGCTGCAGCCGGTCCGCGGCACCATCAGGTCGGACGGGCAGTCGCTGACCTTTGACGGCATCAAGGGCAAGATCGGCGGCGGCGAGGCGACTGCCACCATCGATGCGCGACAGGGCGCCAACGGACTTGCGCTCAGCGCCAATGTGCAGCTGTCCGGCATCGACAGTTCAGCCTTGCGCTACCGCAGTCTCGCGATGCCCAAGGGACGCGCCTCGATGCAGATGACATTGTTGACGCAGGGCCGCAGCGCCTCGGCGTTGACCGGCGCGCTGTCCGGCAGCGGCACCGTGACGCTGGAGGGGCTGAGCCTTCCGGGTCTCGATCCGCGCGCCTTCGAGGTTGCGATCCGCGCCAGCGATTCCGGGCAGGCGACCGACGACACGCGGCTGCGGCAGATCGTCGAACCGGCGCTCGCGGGTGGCGCGCTGTCGATTGCTTCGGCGCAAATCCCCTTCAACATCCGCGACGGCCGCCTCCGGGTCGGCGCCACCACGCTCGCGGCGAACGGCGCCAATGCGATCGTATCCGGCGGCTACGACATTCCGGCCGACCAGGCCGACATTCGCGCCGCCCTGGCATCGACGCAGGTCGGCACGGCCAACAGCCGACCGGAGATCCAGCTGCTTGCCGTGGGTACGCCCGACGGATTGTCGCGCAGCATCGACATTGCAGCGCTGTCGTCGTGGCTTGCGGTGCGCGCGATCGACCGGGAGACCAAGCGGCTCGACGCCATCGAGCGCGGCGAACCGGCGCCGCCGCCGACCCCGACGGCTCTTCCGCATCCGGCCGAGCCGGCGCCGGATGCGTCCAACCCAAATTCGACAGGATTGCCTTCCGCCAACTTGCCGGGGCCCGGCCCCGATCCGCGCCGCGTGCCGGCGAAGCCGAAGATCGTTGCGCCGCGGCCGCCGACTGTCCCGCCGGTCGCCACCGCGCCCGCCATTGCGCCGCCCGCGTCGGTTGCGAGCCAGCCGCAGCTGGCGCCGCTGCCGCCGCCGATCGAGGTCAAACCGGTGCCCGGCGCAGCCAAGTCAAGGCCGCTGCGACCGCCACTGTCGTTGACGCCGCAGGTCGCCAATCCGCCGCCGCGGCCAGCGATGCAGAACTAAGGCATGATCCGGAAAAGTGCGAAGCGGTTTTCCCTCGCGACAAACGCGGGACGCGTTTGCGCGGAGATCATGTTCAAACAAAGAGCTAAAGCGCGATGACGATTCAGTCTAGTCACATCGCGCTTTAAACACGCCTTCAAGGGAAGTGGGCACCGGTTCGCCTCAAGAAAGCGCGCCAAACGAAGCGCTGGCTCACGATCGGTGCTCGAGAATATTGATCAGCTTGCCGAAGGGATCGCGGACGAAGAAGCGCCGCACGCCCCACGGCTCGTCCGCCGGTCCGTATTCGATCGCGATGCGGGCTGCCTTCATTCGGCGCAGGGCCTCGTCGAGATCATCGACCTCGATCGAGAGATCAGGTACCGGCGTGCCGGAGCCACCTTCGGAAGCGAAGCTGATTTGAGCCTGCATTGTTTCGGATGAACCGTAAGTCGCAACCCAACCGAAATCCATCAGTGGCTCGAGGCCGAGCAGGTCCCGATAGAACGACCTCGCTGCCGCTGTGTCCGATGCGGCAACGTTCGCGACGATCCGACCTTCATGCTGAAGCCCGCGCGTCGGAACGACCGTCTGCCGATGGCGACGGTCGGAGAGGCCGTCAGGCCTGCTGTCGCGTGTCGACCTGTTGCGGCCTGACATCCGCGGGCACCGCCGGCGTGGCCCGCGAGCGGAAGTAGTCGAGCACGAAGAGCCGGATCGCGGAGGACAGATTGCCCTGCTGACGGTTGTTGTCGATCTCGCCGACCAACTCCGACAGCGTCATGTTCCGCAGACCGGAAATCTCCTTCATGCCATTCCAGAAAGCTTCTTCGAGGCTGACGCTGGTCTTATGTCCGGCGACGACGATCGAGCGCTTGACGACGGGAGACTTCATGATGCGTCTCCGTTTTCGATGCGGTGCTGATCGAGCACGCGCGCGTTGCGCTCGCCGAGAAATTCGTCACGCGCTCGTTCGGATTTGGTGCGACCGAATAGCGCACGATTGGCTTCGGCCTGCTTCGCTGCTTGTTCGCGCTCACCGCGCTTCTTGAATCGTTTCAGGTTGACCACGTCGCCCATGCTCGTCGTCCTCATCGTCCCCAGAGCGGAATTGGTGATGCATCGTGACGAAAGCAAGAGCGACTGCACTACGCGCCCGGCTCGATATTCATCCCGAATCCCCATTTGATGCTCTGATAGCATCAAAGAATCCGTTTCGCTCTGCGAAAACTAGACGTCTGTACCACGCGCCAGCGCAGAGCTCATAGGTAACGCGCCTTAGTCTTTAGGCGTTATGATTCATAATTATATCACGCGCGCTGACCGTAATTATCCGGACAATGCGCGCTTCGCTTTAGCCCGGGTGTGTCATTTTGTCCGGCTGCACGAGGCGATCGAATTCATCCGCGGAAACAAATCCGAGCCGCAAAGCCTCCTCCTTCAGCGTCGTTCCGCGCGCATGCGCCGACTTGGCGACCTTGGCTGCGTTGTCGTAACCGATCTTCGGCGCGAGCGCCGTGACCAGCATCAGCGATCGCTGCATCAGTTCGTTGATGCGCTTTTCGTCGGCGCGTATTCCGACAACGCAATGCTCGGTAAATGAGCGGACAACGTCGGACAGCAACTGAATGGAATTTATCATACAATATGCCAGCACGGGCTTGTACACGTTCAGCTCGAAATGGCCCTGGCTGCCGGCGACGGTGATCGTGGTCTGATTGCCGAACACCTGGCAGCAGACCATGGTCATGGCTTCGCACTGGGTCGGATTGACCTTGCCCGGCATGATTGACGAGCCCGGCTCGTTCTCGGGCAGGATCAACTCGCCGAGGCCCGAGCGCGGGCCCGAGCCGAGCAAGCGGATGTCGTTGGCGATCTTGAACAGGCCGGTCGCCACCGAGTTGATCGCGCCGTGCACCAGCACATAGGCGTCGTTGGAAGCCAGCGCCTCGAACTTGTTGGCCGCGCTGGTGAACGGCAGCTTGGTGATCTTGGCGACGTGGCGCGCGAAGGTTTTCGCAAATCGCGGCTTCGAGTTGAGGCCGGTGCCGACGGCGGTGCCGCCCTGCGCGAGCGGAAACAGATCTTTCACCGCGACGCGCAGCCGCGAGATGCCGCTCTCGACCTGCGCGGCGTAGCCGGAGAATTCCTGGCCGAGCGTCAGCGGCGTCGCATCCTGGGTGTGGGTGCGCCCGATCTTGACGATCCCGGCAAACGCCTTCTCCTTGTTGCGCAACGCGCGATGCAGTTCGGTGAGTGCCGGAATCAGATCGGCGACGATGCGGCTCGCTGCGGCGACATGCATCGCGGTCGGAAACGAGTCGTTCGACGACTGACTCATGTTGACGTGATCGTTCGGATGTATCGGCTTCTTGGCGCCAAGCTCGCCGCCGAGCATCTGGTTGGCGCGGTTGGCGATCACCTCGTTCACGTTCATGTTGCTCTGCGTGCCCGAGCCGGTCTGCCAGACCACCAGCGGGAAGTTGTCGTCGAGCTTGCCTTCGATCACTTCCTTGGCTGCGCGGATGATGGCGCCGGCGCGGCGCGCATCGAGCTGGCCGAGCTCGCGATTGGTCTCCGCGGCCGCAAGCTTCACGATGCCGAGTGCATGGACGATCGCGATCGGCATCCGGTCGTGGCCGATCTTGAAATTCTGCCGCGAGCGTTCGGTCTGCGCGCCCCAATAGCGGTCGGCGGGAACGTCGATCGGACCGAAGCTGTCGGTCTCGCTGCGGGTCTTTGCCTTGGAGGGGATCGTCGATCGAGCCATCATGCTTTCCGTGGATGCTTGCCGTTGCGTCATGAAAACGTGGCCCAGCGCGGCAACGCGACAGCGTCCGCGCGAAGAGCACGTTGATGCAGAAGGTAGGCCGGGATGACGATTTGTCATCCCGATCCCGGCAAGCATCCTACAAGGTCGAGGCGTGATCTGCGCTTAGATTATTTCTTGCGGAAGCGGTCCAGCCGCACGACCTCGGCGCCTTCGCTGGGCTTCGCGGGCTCCTGCTCGGTCTCGGCGCTCTCGGTCTCGACCGCTGCGTGGGCCGCAGGGGCGGGCAGGGGAGAGGCCGGCGCCGTCGCGGGAGGGGCTTCTTCGGACAGTGCGTCCGAGACGTCGAAGCGCAAATCGAACGGCGCGGACGGATCGAGGAAGCGCGTCACCGCGGCGAACGGCACGGTCAGCCGCTCGGGAATCCCGCCGAACGACAGGCCGACCTCGAAGCGATCCTCGGTCACCACCAGATCCCAGAACTGGTGCTGCAGGATGATGGTCATCTCCTCCGGATACTGCGCGAGCAGCCGGGGCGACAGCTTCACGCCGTCGCCGTGCGACAGGAAGGTGATGTAGAAATGGTGTTCGCCCGGCAGGCCATGTTCGGCGGCGTCGGACAACACCCGGCGCAGCACCCCGCGCAGCGCGTCGCGCGCCAGCACGTCATATCGGATGTGATCGGTCGCCATGGTGATCCTGTCGCTTCGAAATGCCCGCCAGGGCGGCGCCGGACCGTCCGACTCGCCCTTCTCCCATGCTACCCTGCCGGGAGCCGGAAATCAGCAGGGCCGGCAGCTGAAATGCGGGCGGGCGCCCGATTGGGAAACAAGGGATAAAGTGGAGGCTTCTGTTGCCAGGTGCCTCCGAACCCCGCCTAGCGGAGCTTAACCCGCTAGGACTTTAAGATGGTCTTTCAAACTGCGTTACGCAGCCTGAGCAACCGGAGCAAAGTTGTCGTTGGCAACTATTGCATTGGCCCGATGTCGGCGGAACCATACCGAGAAAAAACACGCCCTTTACGCCCTCGTCGATCCTATTTCGCCCCCGCCGAAAGCCACCGCGACGGATGGGTTTTGGTGGAGGCGCCGGGTACCGCCCCCGGGTCCGAATGGTTTATTGCGACGGTCATTTATTTCCATAGCCGGCGAACCGGCACCCCCAATATAGCGGCAAAGTCTTAGAAAAACAGAGCCGATTCAGGCCCTTTCGGCTGTGAAAACCCGCCGATTTGGGGTTGGCCAGGGTCTTGGCCAGGGTCTTGGCGCGATCCCGGCGCCGTTCTAGGTTTTGTCCATGCCCCCGGATTCTCCGCCGGTTGCCGCCCCGGCGCCGGACGCCTCCGCACCATCTCCGCCCCACCAGCCCGGCCTGCTCGAGCTGTTCCTGGCCTTTGCCAAGATGTCGCTGGCCGGCTTTGGCGGGGTTCTGGTCTGGGCCCGGCGCGCGATCGTCGAGCAGCACCGCTGGATGACCGCGGAGGAGTTCAACGAGACCTTCGCGCTGTGCCATTTCCTGCCAGGTCCGAACATCGTCAACCTGTCGGTCGTATTCGGCTCGCGCTTTCGCGGCATAGCCGGCGGGCTCGCGGCGTTTGCCGGGCTGGTCGGGCCGCCGATGGTGATCGCGACCATCCTTGCCGCGCTCTATGCCCGTTACGGCGACATCGACGTGCTGCGCCGGACGCTCGCCGGCGTCGCCTGCGCCGCGGTCGGGCTGCTGTTCGCCGTCGTCTTCAAGATGATGATGCCGCTCCTGAAGCGGCGCGACGTCACGGGCCTCGTCATTCTGGCTGCGGTTTTCGTCGCGATCGGACTGATCCGGTGGCCGCTCCAGATCGTGCTGCTGGCGGCGATCCCGCTCAGTATTGCGACCACGGTCCTGGCCCGCCGCATGGTGCGGGCATGAGCCCGGACTCCAACCCGATCGCGGCGCTGGTCTGGACCTTCGGCCTGATGTCGCTGTTTGCGGTCGGCGGCGCCAATTCGGCGATTCCCGAAATGCACCGTGCCGCCGTCGACGTGCATCACTGGCTGACCGATAAGCAGTTCGCCGACGTATTCGCGATCTCGCAGCTCTCGCCGGGGCCGAACGTGCTGATCGTGACCTTGATAGGCTACTCGGTCGCAGGCGTCGCCGGGGCGTTGGCCGCGACGGTGGCGATGTGCGGACCGACCGCGCTGCTTGCCTATTATGTGAGCCGTTTCCTCGATCGCTCGCGCGACGCGCGCTGGCCGGCGATGATCCAGGCGGCACTGGTTCCGTTGTCGATCGGTCTGATGGCGGCCTCCGGCCTGATCGTGGCGCAGACCTCAGACCAAAGTTGGATCGCGGTCCTGATCACCATTGTCGCGGCCGCGCTTGCTTTCGCGACGCGGATCAACCCTTTGTGGATGTTGCTGGCCGGAGGCCTCTTGGGTTTCGCTGGCGTTATCTGACGAAAATCGCTAGCAAGGCTTTCGGTCAACGCACCACAAGCCAAGCCATTCAATCAAAACGGGCGGGACAGCCCTGACGGGGGAAGCGAAGTCATGAGCGATACGCCGAGCGAGGCGCCGGTCAAATCGATCTTGCCGAAATGGGTGCGCGGTCCGCAGGACTTTGTCGGCGGGCTCGCCATGATGGCGGTTGCGCTGTTTGCCTTGTGGGCCTCGAGCGATTTGCAGGGCATGCACGGATTTTCGTTCGGCGCCGGAACCGCGCCGCGCATGTTCGCCGTGCTGCTGCTGTTGCTCGGCGGTGGCGTCGCGCTGATGGGAGTTCTGCAGGCCGGCCCGCATATCGCGGCCTATTCCTGGCGCGGCCCGTTGTTCGTATCCGCGGCAATCGTGTTCTTCGCATTGGCGATCCGGCCGCTCGGGCTCGTGGTCTCCGCGTTTGCCGCCTTCATGATCGCGGCGATGGGCTCGCAGGAGACGAAACTGGTCGAGGCCGTCATTGTCGGCGCCTGTCTGACCGTCGGCTGCGCATTGCTTTTCCCCTATGTGCTGGGACTTCCGATGCCGATGTTCCCGCGTTTCCTGATCCAGTGAGGGCGTGATGGAACTGTTCGCCAATCTCGCCCACGGTTTCGCGGTCGCATTCTCGCCGATCAACCTTCTGATGTGCCTGATCGGCGCGCTGGTCGGCACGCTGGTCGGCGTGCTGCCGGGCATCGGCACCATCGCCACCGTGGCCATGCTGCTGCCGATCACCTTCGGCCTGCCGCCGGTCGGGGCGCTGATCATGCTCGCCGGCATCTATTACGGTGCGCAATATGGCGGCTCGACCACCTCGATCCTGGTCAATATTCCGGGCGAGGCGACCTCCGTGGTCACCGCGCTCGACGGTCACCAGATGGCCAAGCAGGGCCGCGCCGGCCCGGCGCTGGCGATCGCCGCGATCGGCTCGTTCTTCGCCGGCTGCGTCGCGACCGTGCTGATCGCCGTGCTCGGCGCGCCGCTGACCAAGCTCGCGCTGGCGTTCGGCCCGGCCGAATATTTCTCGCTGATGGTGCTCGGCCTGATCTTCGCGGTGGTGCTCGCCAAGGGCTCGGTGCTGAAGGCGATCGCGATGATCGTGTTCGGCCTGTTGCTGTCGATGGTCGGTTCCGACATCGAGACCGGCGCCTCGCGCATGGCCTTCAACATCCCCGAGCTCGCTGACGGCCTCGGCTTTGCCACCGTGGCGATGGGCGTGTTCGGCTTCGCGGAGATCATTCGCAACCTCGACCACGGCGCCGAGATGAACCGCAACCTGGTGCAGCAGAAGATCACCGGCCTGATGCCGACCAGGAAGGACATCGCGGATTCCACGCCGGCGATCCTGCGCGGCACCGTGCTCGGCTCGATCCTCGGCATCCTGCCGGGCGGCGGCGCGGTGATCGCGTCGTTCGCGGCCTATACGCTGGAGAAGAAGCTGGCGAAGGATCCGAAGCGGTTCGGTCGCGGCGCGATCGAGGGCGTGGCGGCGCCGGAAAGCGCCAACAACGCCGCGGCGCAGACCTCGTTCATCCCGCTGCTCACGCTCGGCATCCCGCCGAACGCGGTGATGGCGCTGATGGTCGGCGCGATGACCATCCACGGCATCGTGCCGGGTCCGCAGGTGATGCAGAAGCAGCCCGATCTGGTCTGGGGCATGATCGCCTCGATGTGGATCGGCAATCTGATGCTGATCATCATCAACCTGCCGCTGGTGGGCATCTGGGTCCGTCTGCTGCGCGTGCCGTACCGGCTGATGTTCCCCTCGATCGTGGTGTTCTGCGCGATCGGCATCTACTCGGTGAACAACGCGCCGGTCGACGTCGTGCTCGCCGGCGTGTTCGGCCTCGTCGGTTATTGGCTGATCAAGCATGATTTCGAGCCGGCACCGCTGCTGCTCGGCATGGTGCTGGGCCCGCTGATGGAGGAGAACCTGCGTCGCGCGCTGTTGATCTCGCGCGGCGACTGGAGCGTGTTCGTGTCGCGGCCGCTGTCGGCGGTGCTGCTGGCGATCGCGGCCGGTCTGCTGGTGCTTGCCGTGTTGCCGACCTTGCGTGCCAAGCGCGACGAAGTGTTCGTGGAGTCCGAGGGCTAGCGCATGATCCGGAAAGGTGTGGAGCGGTTTTCCGGATAGATCATGCGCAAACAGGGTGCGCCGGCCCTGCGTCGGCGCGCCGCAGGCGGAAGTCGAATCGACACTCGATGTCGCCCCGTGAAATGAGAATGCCGGCCGATTTGGCCGGCATTCTTATTGGTCAAACGTTCCGGGAGGAATTGAGATGATGTCCATTCGCTCGCTTGCGGGCGCATGCCTTTCGGCAATCGTAGCGCTCGGCGCATTCGCCGTGCCGGCGTCCGCGCAAAATTATCCGACCCGCACCATCACCATGATCGTGCCGTTCGCAGCCGGCGGTCCGACCGACGTCATCTCGCGCATCGTCACCGCGCACATGGCGCAGACGCTGGGACAGAGCATCGTGATCGAGAACGTGGTCGGCGCCGGCGGCACCACCGCGACGACGCGCGCCGCACGTGCCGCCAATGACGGCTATACGCTGATCACAGGGCATATGGGCACGCACGCCGCCTCCGTGCCGCTCTATCCGAAGCTTGCCTATCACCCGGAAAAGGATTTCGAGCCCGTCGCGCTGCTCGCCGGCACGCCGATCCTGATCCTTGCCCGCAAGGACTTTCCGCCGAAGGATCTCAAGGAATTCGTCACCTACGTGAAGGCCAATGCCGAGAAGGTCAACGCCGCGCATGCCGGCATCGGCTCGGTCTCGCACGCCTCCTGCGAACTCCTGAACTCGATCCTCGGCATCAAGCCGGTCGGCGTGCCCTTCAACGGCACCGGCCCGGCCATGAATGCGCTGGTCGCCGGCCAGGTCGATTACATGTGCGACCAGATCGTCAATGCGGTGCCGCAGATCAACGCCGGCACCATCAAGGCCTATGCGGTCGCGACCCCGGAGCGCAACCCGTCGCTGCCCAATGTGCCGACCACGACGGAAGCCGGCTTGCCGGCATTCCAGGCCCAGGCCTGGAACGCGATTTTCGCGCCGAAGGGAACTTCGCCCGCCATCATCGCCACGCTGAATGCCGCGGCCATCAAGGCGCTCGACGACGAGAATGTCCGCAGGCGCCTGCTCGAGCTCGGCAGCGTGATCCCGGCGCCGGCCAACCGCACGCCGGAGGCGCTTGCGACCCTCATCAAGAACGAGATCGCGAAGTGGACGCCGGTGCTCAAGCCGGCAACTTAATCCAGCACGATCAGGTGGATAGGACAGGGGCGGGACGCGAGTTCCGCCCCTTGCCGTTTGGCGCGGAGTGCTCACTTTTCAGGGTATAATCGGTATGTTCAGCCGAATCAGCGTGCCGACCGGCGGCCTTGGCCGCTACATTGGCCGTTCTCTCGAAAGCCCGAAACAGACGCCATGAACCAGTATCACGACCTGCTCGAACGCATCCTCGCCGACGGCGCCGAGAAGCACGACCGCACCGGCACCGGGACGCTGTCGATCTTCGGCCATCAGATGCGCTTCAACCTCGCGGCCGGCTTCCCGATGCTGACCACCAAGCGGCTGCCGCTGAAGGCGATCGTGCACGAGCTGCTCTGGTTCCTCGCCGGCGACACCAACATCAAATATCTCAACGACAACGGCGTCACGATCTGGGACGAATGGGCCGACGCCAACGGCGACCTCGGTCCGGTGTACGGCTCGCAATGGCGGTCGTGGCCCGCGCCGGATGGCCGCAGCATCGACCAGATCGCTGGCGTGGTCGAGATGATCAAGCGCAACCCGGACTCGCGGCGGCTGATCGTCAGCGCCTGGAATCCGGCCGAGGTCGACAAGATGGCGCTGCCGCCGTGCCACTGCCTGTTCCAGTTCTATGTCGCGAACGGCAAATTGTCCTGTCAGCTCTATCAGCGCTCGGGCGACGTCTTCCTCGGCGTGCCCTTCAACATCGCCTCCTATGCGCTGCTCACCATGATGGTCGCGCAGGTGACCGGGCTCAAGCCCGGCGATTTCGTGCACTCGCTCGGCGACGCGCACCTCTACTCGAACCATCTCGAGCAGGCGCGCCTGCAACTGACGCGGCCGACGCGGCCGTTGCCGACGATGGCGATCAATCCGGACGTGAATGATATCTTCGCGTTCCGCTACGAGGACTTCAAACTCGAAGGTTACGACCCGCATCCGCACATCAAGGCCGAAGTCGCGGTCTGATGTCGCTCTTGATCCGCCGCGCGCGGCCCGATGAGGCCGGACTGGTGTTCTCGCTGGTCCGCGAACTCGCCGAATACGAAAAGCTTCTGCATGAGGTTCACGCCAGCGAGGCCGATATCGCCGACGCGCTGTTCGGCGCCAATCCGCGGCTTTATTGCGACATCGTGGAATGGAATGGCGAGCCTGCCGGCTTCGCGGTCTGGTTCGTCAACTTCTCGACCTTCGCCGGCCGTCACGGCATCTATCTCGAAGACCTCTTCGTGCGTCCGGCGCTGCGCGGCAAGGGCATCGGCAAGGCGCTGCTGGTGCATCTGGCGAAGCAATGCCTCGCCAATGGCTGGTCGCGCCTGCAATGGGCGGTGCTCGACTGGAACGCGCCGTCGATCGCGTTCTACAAGTCGCTCGGCGCCGAGCTGATGGACGAATGGACGATTTGCCGCGTCTCCGGCGAGGCGCTGTCGACGCTCGCGGAAGGGGCGCGCTGATGGAGATCGTGCTCGTCGTTGCGGTCGCCGAGAACGGCGTGATCGGGAAGGACAACGCCATTCCGTGGCGGCTGAAATCCGATCTGCGACGCCTCAAGGCGATCACGCTGGGCAAGCCCGTCGTGATGGGACGCAAGACCTTCGAATCCCTGCCCAGGCCGCTGCCGCGACGCACCAACATCGTGGTGACGCGCGATGCCAACTACCGTGCGCGCGGCGCCATCGTCACGACGTCGTTTGAAAACGCCCGCGCCATTGCGCTTGGTGACGCGCTGCGGCGTTTCGCCACTGAAATTGCAATCATCGGCGGCGCGGAAATCTATGCGCAGTGGATGGGCATCGCCGACCGGCTTGAGATCACCGAGGTTCACGCCCGGCCGGACGGCGATACATGGTTCGACAAAATCGATGCGAAGGCGTGGGAAGAGGTGGCGCGCGTGCGAAATCCGGCAGGGCCGGACGACAGCGTCGACTTCTCCTATGTGACATATCGTCGGCGCGGCCGGGGTTAACCAATGTTTGCATTGACAATTATGCCCCGGCGCATAGCTCGTCCGGCCAGGAAGCTTGCGTTGTAAGGGCCCTAGCGGTCCCCTATAACCGGGCCGGACATTCGAGCCCGGGCGTCCCGCCCGGACTTGCCGAGGAGATGTTTGATGCCGTGGAAAAATCAAGGCGGGGGGCCCTGGGGCTCGGGTCCGAAAGGGCCATGGGGCACCGGTCCGCAGTCAGCCGGGCCAAGGCCGCCGGATCTTGAGGATCTGCTGCGGCGCGGCCAGGACCGCCTGCAGCAGTGGCTGCCCGGCGGGCATTTCAGCGGCATGGGCGTCGCGCTGGTGCTGGTCGCCGCGCTGGCGATCTGGTTCGCGACCGGCATCTTCCGCGTGCAGTCCGAAGAGCTCGGCGTCGTGCTGCGCTTCGGCAAGTATGTCCGCGATGCGCAGCCCGGCCTGCGCTATCACCTGCCATATCCGATTGAGACAGTGCTGCTGCCGAAGGCGCTGCGCGTCAGCACGATCTCGATCGGCATGACCCTGATCGACGATCCCGCACGGCGCGGCCGCACCATGCGCGACGTGCCGGAAGAGAGCCTGATGCTGACCGGCGACGAGAACATCGTCGACGTCGACTTCACCGTGCTGTGGCGCATCAAGCCGGGTGGGGCCGGCGCCTATCTGTTCAACATCCAGAATCCCGAAGGCACCGTGAAGGCGGTTGCCGAAAGCGCGATGCGTGAGGTGATCGGCCGCTCGCAGATCCAGCCGATCCTGACCGGGGCGCGCAACGTCACCGAGCAGAGCGTCCAGGAGCTGATGCAGAAGACGCTCGATACCTACAACGCGGGCATCCAGATCACGCAGGTGCAGATGCAGAAGGTCGATCCCCCGGCGCAGGTGATCGACGCATTCCGCGACGTGCAGGCGGCGCGCGCCGACCTCGAGCGCAAGCAGAACGAGGCGCAGACCTACGCGAACAGCATCGTGCCCGGAGCACGCGGGCGTGCCGCGCAGATTCAGCAGGCCGCCGAGGGTTACAAGGAGCAGGCGGTCGCCGAGGCCAAGGGCCAAAGCGCGCGCTTCCTCAAGGTCTATGAAGAGTACAAGAAGGCACCCGACGTGACACGCGAGCGCATCTATCTGGAGACCATGGAAAAAGTGCTCGGCGGCTCCGAGAAGCTGGTTTACGACGGCGGCCCGGGCCAGAACATCGTGCCCTACCTTCCGCTCGGCGAACTGACGCCGCGGCGTCCGGCGGCACCGGCCACGACCGGCCAGCAGCAGGGAGCCACCCGATGAGGTCCCCCGTCACCGGCATTGTGTCCCTGATCATCCTCTTCATTGTGCTCGCCGTCGGCTACAGCTCGGTGTTCACCGTGCAGCAGACCGAGCAGACCATCGTCTTGCGGTTCGGCGAGCCGGTCGACATCGTCACCGAGCCCGGCCTGCACTTCAAGGCGCCGTGGAATTCGGTGATCAACGTCGACAAGCGCATCCTCGATCTGGAAAACCCGTCGCAGGAGGTGATCGCCTCCGACCAGAAGCGGCTCGTGGTCGACGCCTTCGCGCGCTATCGCATCAAGAATGCGTTGCGCTACTACACCAGCGTCGGCTCGATCCAGGCCGCCAATCTGCAGCTGACCACGCTGCTGAACGCGGCGCTGCGCCGTGTGCTCGGCGAGGTCAACTTCATCACCGTGGTGCGTGACGATCGCGAGAAGCTGATGCAGCGGATTCGCGAGCAGCTCGACAGGGAAGCGGACGGATACGGCATCGAGGTCGTCGACGTCCGAATCCGCCGCGCCGACCTGCCGGAGCAGAACAGCCAGGCCGTCTACAACCGGATGAAGACCGAACGCGAGCGCGAGGCGGCCGAGTTCCGTGCCCAGGGCGACCAGAAGGCGCAGGAGATCCGCTCCAAGGCCGACCGCGAAGCGACCGTGATCGTCGCCGAGGCCAACTCGGCCGCGGACCAGACCCGCGGTGCGGGCGATGCCGAGCGCAACCGCCTGTTCGCCGAAGCCTATGGCAAGGACAAGGACTTCTTCGCGTTCTATCGCTCGATGACGGCCTATGAGAACGGCCTGCGTTCCAGCGACACGCGTTTCCTGTTGCGGCCGGACTCGGAATTCTTCAGATACTTCGGCGGTGCAAGTGGCAAGTTGCCTGAGGCGGCCGCCGCGCCGAAACAGTAACGTCACGACCTGAACATCAGGACTTGGCGGCGATGCGGATGACGCTTCGCCGCCGACCAAAAACAACAAGTATCGAGCGGGAGGCTGCCATCCGATGAAGTCCATAGCGTTCGGCGACTTCCTCATCGGGTTGGGAATCCTGTTCGTGCTCGAAGGCATCCTGTTCGCGGCAAGCCCGGCCTGGATGCGCCGGGCGATGAAGAGCGCGCTGGCGACGCCCGACAACATCCTGCGCATCGTCGGTATCGGCTCGGCGGTCGCCGGGCTTGTGCTGATCTGGGCGGTGCGAAGATAGTCGCCGTTCCGGAGCATGCGAAACATGACCGCCAATGCGCGGTGGCGCATCGGGGAACCTCGAGATTCCCAGGGCGCAATTGCGCTCCTGAGGTTCAGCCCTGTCGGGCTGCCCCGGAACGACAAGCAAGACTGAACATATCGTGAGCCTCTCGCAGCCGGTTTTTCGCCGAAATGCCGGGCTGAGATGCTTGCGCCGTATGCCCGTTCGGGCGCACTCTGTAACCAGCTCATTTGAACCCGTTTGCCTGGAGAAACTCCGACATGACCGCTGCCAGACCAGCCCTGAGCCGCCGCTTCCGCATGATGGGAGCCGCGATCTCGATCGGTGCTGCGAGCATGCTGAGCTCCGTGCCGGCGTTCGCACGCGGTCCTGAAGGCATCGCGGACATCGCCGAGAAGGTGATCGACGCCGTCGTCAACATCTCGACGTCGCAGACCGTCGAGGCCAAGGACCGGACGATGCCGCAGCTGCCGCCGGGCTCGCCGTTCGAGGAATTCTTCGACGACTTCTTCAAGAACCGCCGCGGGCCGCCTGGCAAGGGCGGCGACAAGAGCGGCGAGTTCCAGCCGCGCAAGACCAACTCGCTCGGCTCGGGCTTCATCGTCGACACCGCGGGCATCGTCGTCACCAACAACCACGTCATCGCCGACGCCGACGAGATCAACGTCATCCTCAACGACGGGACCAAGATCAAGGCCGAGCTGGTCGGCGTCGACAAGAAGACCGACCTTGCGGTCCTGAAATTCAAGCCGCCGAAGCCGCTCACCGCGGTCAAGTTCGGTGACAGCGACAAGATCCGGCTCGGCGACTGGGTGGTCGCTATCGGCAACCCGTTCAGCCTCGGCGGCACGGTGACCGCGGGCATCGTCTCGGCCAAGAACCGCGACATCAGCCAGGGCCCGTATGACAGCTACATCCAGACCGACGCCGCCATCAACCGCGGCAATTCCGGCGGTCCGCTGTTCAACCTCGATGGGGAGGTGATCGGCGTCAACACGCTGATCATCTCGCCGACCGGCGGTTCGATCGGCCTCGGCTTCGCCGTGCCGTCGAAGACCGTGGCCGGCGTCGTCGACCAGTTGCAGAAATTCGGCGAGCTGCGCCGCGGCTGGCTCGGCGTGCGCATCCAGCAGGTCACCGACGAGATCGCCGACAGCCTCAACATCAAGCCGGCGCGCGGCGCGCTGGTTGCCGGTGTCGACGACAAGGGGCCGGCCAAGCCGGCGGGCATCGAGCCCGGCGACGTCGTCGTCAAGTTCGACGGCAAGGACGTCAAGGACCCCAAGGATCTGTCGCGCATCGTTGCCGACACGGCGGTCGGCAAGGAAGTCGACGTCGTCGTCATCCGCAAGGGCAATGAGGAGACCCGCAAGGTCACGCTCGGCCGGCTCGAGGACAATGAGAAGGTTCAGCAGGTCAACGCCAAGTCGAAGGACGACAGCGCCGAGAAGCCGGTGACCCAGAAGGCGCTCGGTCTCGACCTCGCGGCGCTGAGCAAGGACCTGCGCACCAAGTACAAGATCAAGGACAGCGTGAAGGGTGTCGTCGTCACCGGCGTCGACGGCAACTCCGATGCCGCCGAGAAGCGGCTGTCGGCGGGCGATGTCATCGTCGAGGTGGCGCAGGAGGCGGTATCGAGCGCCGCCGACATCAAGAAGCGCGTCGATCAGCTCAAGAAGGACGGCAAGAAGTCGGTGCTGCTGCTGGTCTCGAACGGCGACGGCGAACTGCGCTTCGTCGCGCTCGGCGTGCAGTAGGCGTGTCGTCCCGGCGAAAGCCGGACCCATACGCCGCGGCCTCTCTTGTTGAGGAAGTGGGCAACGGCTTTTCTAGGTAACCGGCATCGGTAGTTATGGGGCCCGGCTTTCGCCGGGACGACGCCGAGGATCAATTCTCGACGAACTCATCCCGCCGATAACCCTGCGCATACAGCAGCGCGGTGAGATCGCCGTGGTCGATCCGGACTGCGGCCGCGGCCGCGACCGCCGGCTTGGCGTGATAGGCAACGCCGAGGCCCGCAGCCTGGATCATGCCGAGATCGTTGGCGCCGTCGCCCACCACCAGCGTGTCGATGTCGTCGAGATCGAAGGATTCGGTGAGCTCGATCAGGGTGGCGAGCTTGGTGGCGCGGCCGAGGATCGGCTCGACCACCTGGCCGGTCAGCTTGCCGCCCGCGACCTGCAACTGGTTGGCGCGGTTCTCCTGAAAGCCGACCTTCGCCGCGACCACCTTGGTGAACAAGATGAAGCCGCCCGAGATCAGGCAGGTATAGGCGCCGTGCGCGCGCATGGTCATGACCAGTTCGCGCCCGCCCGGCGTCAGCGTGATGCGCTTGTCGAGCACCTCGTCGACCACGCTGACCGGCAGGCCCTTGAGCAGCGCCACGCGCTCGCGCAGCGCGGACTCGAACTCGATCTCGCCGCGCATCGCGCGCTCCGTGATCGCAGCGACATGGGCCTTGAGCCCCGCGAAGTCGGCGAGCTCGTCGATGCACTCCTGGCCGATCATGGTGGAATCCATGTCGGCCAAAAAAAGCTTCTTGCGCCGGGCGATCCGAGCCTGCACGACAATGTCGATCGGCAGGTCGCCGCGGGCCTGGCGAAGGCGGTCCTCGATTGTCTTGATAGCGTCCCTGCTGCTGTCCTCGCTTTCGAACGGAATGTCGACGGCGACTTCGTTGAACAGCCACTGCGCCGGGCCGGGTGAGGGCAGCACGGCCCGCGCACCGTCGATGATGGTGGAGTCGAGCGCGGGGCTTGCAGGATTGCAGATCAGCGTGGCAACGAGGGACATGCAGGCGCATTCGGGATTGTTGAACAAGGCAGTGCTTATCGCAGGGCCGACCGCCAGCGGCAAGTCGGCGCTGGCGCTCGAACTCGCGCAGCGGACCGGCGGGGTCGTGATCAACACCGACTCCATGCAGGTCTATCGTGACCTCCGGATCATCACGGCGCGGCCGACCGCAGGCGAAGAGGCGCTGGTTCCGCACCGGCTCTACGGCCATGTCGACGCCGGCGTGAATTTCTCCGCCGGCGCCTGGGTGGCCGATGCCGCGAAGGTGCTCGGCGAGGTGCGTGCGCAAGGACGGCTGCCGATCTTCATCGGCGGCTCGGGCCTCTATTTCAAGGCGCTGACGCGCGGCTTGTCGGCGGTGCCGCCGATCCCGGCTGATGTGCGCGACGGCGTGCGCGCACGGCTTGAGCAGCACGGCGTCGAGGCGCTGCATGCCGAGCTTGCCGAGCGCGATCCGGTGTCGGCCGAACGGCTGAAGCCGCGCGATCGTACCCGCATCACGCGGGCGCTCGAGGTGGTCGAGGCCACCGGCCGCCCGCTGCCGGACTGGCATCGCGAGGGCCTGCCGCCACTGCTGCCGCCGGGCGATTTTCATGCGGTGTTCCTCGCGCCGGAGCGCGAGACGCTCTATGCACGGATCGACGCGCGGTTCGGCTCCATGCTCGATGCCGGCGCGCTCGACGAGGTCGCGGCGCTGGCGGCCCGGGGGCTCGATCCGCTGCTGCCGGCGATGAAGGCCCACGGGGTGCCGGCGCTGATCCGGCACCTGAGGGGAGAGATCAGCCGCGAGGAAGCGGCTAAGATCGGCCGGGCCGACACTCGCCATTATGCGAAGCGCCAGTTCACCTGGTTTCGCCATCAGCTCCCTGAATTCGCTTGGGTCGAGCCGGATTCGGCCGGCAAATGGCTGCGAGAGCAAACCCCGTAGCCCGGATGGAGCGCAGCGCAATCTGGGGGACCGGCCCCTCCGCGCGGAGGCTGTCCCGGATTGCGCTGCGCTCCATCCGGGCTACCAGGCAGGCTTCCCGCACGCCCGTCAGCCATGCGCGTTCGCCTGCGCAAAAACACTCGCCCAACGAGCGGAACCCCGGTACAGTACGGAAATCGCGAAACTGCTTGCCTTGCCTTGACATTCAGGCTTTGGCCGCTATGTTCGCGCAACCTTTGGGAAGACTGGGTCGTCTCGTGCGCAACATTATTACCAAACTGCTTATCGCCGTCGTACCCAGGCACACCGCCGGGGATGGCTAGCGGCCATCCAAATTCGGGCGGTGTGCATGGGGCCTCTGGGGCCCCTTTTTATTGCCCGAAGCCGAACTGACGAGAACTGACAAAAGCCGCGCAAAAACAAGCGCATCCGGAGCGAACCATGACCGACAAGAGCCACGATCCCAATCAGATGACCGGCGCCGCGATGATCGTGCGCGCGCTCATCGATCACGGCGTGCAGCATGTCTTCGGCTACCCCGGCGGTGCGGTGCTTCCGATCTACGACGAGATCTTCCAGCAGAGCGAGGTCGAGCACATCCTGGTCCGTCACGAGCAGGGCGCCGGCCATGCCGCCGAAGGCTATGCGCGCTCGACCGGCAAGCCCGGCGTGGTGCTGGTGACGTCGGGCCCCGGCGCCACCAACATGGTGACGCCGCTGACCGACGCGCTGATGGATTCGATCCCGCTGGTCTGCATCACCGGCCAGGTGCCGACCCACCTGATCGGCAACGACGCCTTCCAGGAGTGCGATACGGTCGGCATCACGCGGCCCGCCACCAAGCACAATTGGCTGGTTCGCGACGTCAACGACCTCGCCAGGGTGCTGCACGAGGCCTTCTATGTCGCCACCACCGGCCGCCCCGGCCCGGTCGTGGTCGACGTGCCGAAGGACGTGCAGTTCGCGACCGGCACCTATCATCCGCCGCGCAAGTCGGACGTGCACATCTCCTACACGCCGCGCGTCAAGGGCGACGCGACCCAGATCCGCAAGGCGGTGGCGCTGCTCGCCAACGCAAAGCGTCCGGTGATCTATTCCGGCGGCGGCGTGATCAATTCGGGTCCCGAGGCCTCGAAACTGCTGCGCCAGCTGGTGGAGGCGACCGGCTTCCCGATCACCTCGACCCTGATGGGGCTGGGCGCCTATCCCGCCTCGGGCCCGAACTGGCTCGGCATGCTGGGCATGCACGGCACCTACGAAGCCAACATGACGATGCATGATTGCGACGTCATGCTGTGCGTCGGCGCGCGCTTCGACGACCGCATCACCGGCCGTACCGACGCGTTCTCGCCGGGCTCGAAGAAGATCCACATCGACATCGACCCGTCCTCGATCAACAAGAACATCCGCGTCGACGTGCCGATCATCGGCGACGCCGGCAACGTGCTCGGCGATTTGCTGCAGGTGTTCAAGGCGGAAGCCAAGAAGCCGGACATCAAGTCGTGGTGGCAGCAGATCGCGCAATGGCGCGCGCGCAACTCGCTGTCCTACCGCAAGAACAACGATATCATCCTGCCGCAATATGCGATCCAGCGCCTGTTCGAGCTGACCCGCGGCAAGGACACCTACATCACGACCGAGGTCGGTCAGCATCAGATGTGGGCCGCGCAGTTCTTTGGCTTCGAGGAGCCGCATCGCTGGATGACCTCGGGCGGTCTCGGCACCATGGGCTACGGCCTGCCGGCCGCGGTCGGCGTGCAGGTGGCGCATCCGGACAGCCTGGTGATCGACATCGCCGGCGACGCCTCGGTGCAGATGACGATCCAGGAGATGTCGACGGCGGTCCAGTTCGAGCTGCCGATCAAGATCTTCATCCTGAACAACCAGTACATGGGCATGGTTCGGCAATGGCAGCAGCTGCTGCACGGCAACCGCCTGTCGCACTCGTACTCCGAGGCGCTGCCGGACTTCGTCAAGCTCGCCGATGCCTACGGCTGCGTCGGCCTGCAGGCGACCAAGCCGTCCGATCTCGACGGCGCGATCAAGGAGATGATCTCGATCAAGCGCCCGGTGCTGTTCGACTGCCGCGTCGCCGCGCTGGAGAACTGCTTCCCGATGATCCCGTCGGGCAAGGCGCATAACGAGATGCTGCTGCCGGAAGAGGCGACCGACGAGGCCACCGCGAAGGCCTTCTCCGGTGGCAAGGCGCTGGTGTGACGATGGATCGGCGCGGAGCACTCTCTCGTCACCTCGCCCCGCTTGCGGGGAGAGGGAGCTTATCGCGCGCTCGGATGGAGGGCGGCTCCCATGTTTGATCTCAACGAGCTCGAGCGCGCGCACCGGATCGTCGGCACCGCGGTGCCGGCGACGCCGGCGCACGCCTGGCCGCTGCTGGCCGAGCGGCTCGGCGCCGAGGTCGTGGTCAAGCATGAGAACCACACGCCGACCGGCGCCTTCAAGGTGCGCGGCGGCCTGGTCTATCTCGAACGGCTGAAGCGCGAGCGGCCCGACGTGCCCGGCATCATCTCGGCGACACGCGGCAATCACGGCCAGAGCCTGGCGTTCGCGGCAGGGCGTCACGGTGTGCAGGCGGTGATCTATGTGCCGCGCGGCAACTCGGTCGAGAAGAACCGCGCCATGCACGCGTTCGGGGCCGAGCTCGTCGAGCACGGCGACGACTTCCAGGCCGCGCGGGAGGAGGCCGAGCGCCGCGCCCAATTCGCCGGCCTGCACATGGTGCCGTCGTTCCACCCGGACCTCGTGCTGGGTGTCGCGACCTACGCGCTCGAACTGTTCCGTACCGCGCCCGATCTCGACATTCTCTATATGCCGATCGGGCAGGGCTCCGGCATCTGCGGCTGCATCATGGCGCGCGACCTGCTCGGGCTGAAGACCGAGATCGTCGGCGTGCAGTCGACCGAGGCGCCGTCCTACGCGCTGTCGTTTGCGGCGGGAAAGATCGTCACCACCGAGACCAGCAACACCCTTGCCGACGGCATGGCGACGCGGATTCCGGACGCGGATGCGTTCGCGCTGATCCGCAAGGGCGCCTCCCGCATCGTGCAGGTCAGCGACGACGAGGTCGGGCAGGCGATCCGCGCCTACTGGACCGACACCCATAATCTCGCCGAGGGCGCGGGCGCCGCGGCGCTCGCGGCCGCGCTGCAGGAAAAGAACAGGCTCGCCGGCAAGCGGGTCGGTCTGATCCTGAGCGGCGGCAATATCGATTTCGATCTGTTCCGGACCTGGATCGGGACGGATGCTGCGCCGGCCGCCCAGCGGGCGGTGGCGTGAACAGAATGTAAGGGGACGACCATGAACCAGCCCGCATCCGCCTACTTCCTCGAAGAGCGTCACGATCCCAACGAGACGCATACGCTGTCCGTGCTCGTGCAGAACGAGCCCGGCGTGCTCGCGCGCGTGATCGGCCTGTTCTCCGGCCGCGGCTACAACATCGAGAGTCTCACCGTCTCGGAGACCGAGAGCCAGAAACATCTCTCGCGGATCACGATCGTCACCACCGGCACGCCGATGGTGATCCAGCAGATCAAGCATCAGCTCGACCGCATGATCCCGGTCTACCGCGTCGTCGACATGACGCTGACCGGCAGCTCGATCGAGCGCGAGCTTGCGATGGTCAAGGTGCGGGGCGGTGGCGATCACCGCGTCGAGGCGCTGCGGCTGGCGGACGCATTCCGCGCCCGGGTGATCGACGCCACGACCGAGAGCTTTGTGTTCGAGATCACGGGCAATTCGTCCAAGATCAGTCAGTTCATCGACCTGATGCGTCCGCTGGGCCTGGTCGAGGTGTCACGAACCGGGGTGGCCGCGATCACGCGTGGGCCGGAAGGGATGTGAGTCATGTTGGCGCGCGACTGGTATTACACGCAACGGCGGCAGGTCGGTCTCGATACCGCGGTGGCCTCGATCTATGATGTCAGCGAGGACAGCGATGTCCGTGCCCGCCAGGCGCTGTCCATGCTCGGCGTCAAGCCGGGCTGGCGGATCGCCGATATCGGCTGCGGCAACGGCGTGCTGGCCACCGAGGCGGCGCTGATGGGGGCCGAGGTCGATGCCATCGACATCTCGCCGGCGATGATCGGGCTTGCGGAAATCTATGCGCGCGACCGCAAGGCGAAGATCCGGACCCAGCCGGCCGGCCTGCTGTCGTTCGCCTATCAACCGAATTCCTACGACCTCATCGTCAGCGAGTTCACGCTGCACCATCTGCCGGACTTCTGGAAGGCGGTGGCGCTGTCGCGAATCTTCAACGCGTTGAAGCCCGGCGCGAACTTCTATCTGCGCGACATGGTGTTCGTCGGCATGCCCGACGGCGTCGATCGCGATGTCGAAGGTTGGGCCGATTTCTCGATCAAGAATCACGGTTTCGAGCGCGAAAGCGTGATCACCCATATGCGCGACGAATACTCGACCTTCGGCTGGGTGATGGAGCGCATGCTGACCGAGACCGGTTTCACGCTGGACTCCGTCGACTACCACGCGCCGCTGCACGGCACCTACCTGCTGCGCAAACCGAAGCCCGACGAGCAGATCTAGATCCCGACCGAAACGGAAGCAAAAGAAGAATAACAATGAAGCCGGCCGATGTTGGCATCGCCGTCATGGTCGCGGTGATCTGGGGGCTTGCGTTCGTCGCAAGCCGGATCGCGCTCGATGAGTTTTCGCCGGAGCTGATGACGACGCTGCGCTTCGCCATTGCCGCGCTGCCGTGCCTGTTCCTGCGCAAACCCGGCGTTTCCTGGCCGCTTCTGATCGCGATCAGCGCCACGCTGTTCCTCGGCCAGTTCCTCGCACAGGCCTTTGCGATCGTGCATGGCGTTCCGGTCGGGCTTTCCAGCGTGATCGTGCAGAGCCAGGCGCTTTTCACCATCGCCTTCGCCGCGGTGGCCTTCGGGGAAATCCCGACGCGGACCCAGGCGATCGGCATCGCGATCGCCGCGCTCGGCTTGCTGATGATCTGCGGGACGGTCGGTTACGACTTCAGCGTCGCCGCCTTTGCGATCATCATGATCTGCCCGATCAGCTTTGCGATCGGCAATCTTCTGCTGCGGCAGGCGAACGGCGCGCCGATGTTCGATCTGTTCGCCTGGCTGTGCCTGTCCGCCGCGGTGCCGCTCACAGTGCTGACCTTGATCACCAACGGCCCGCAGCCGACCTGGCATGCGCTGACCCATATGTCGCTGACCGGGCTCGTCTGCATCCTCTGTCTCGGCGGCATCTCGACCAGCATCGCCTACTGGCTGTGGGGCCGGCTGCTCAGGGATTATCCGGCGGCGCAGGTGGTGCCGTTCGCGCTGCTGGTGCCGTTCGTCGGCTCCGCCGCCTCGAGCATCGTGTTCGGCGAGGCATTCGGGCGGCTGCGGTTGGCCGGCATGGTCACCGTGATCGCCGGCATCGCCGTGATGCTGCTGTCGAAGCGGCCAAAAGCTATGCCGAAAGTCGCGTGAGGGTGCCATGTCGAATTCGCTGCTGTTCGCCTTTGTCGTGTTCGCCGTCGTGATGTTCTTCACGCCGGGCCCCAACAACATCATGCTGCTGTCGTCGGGGCTGACCTACGGCTTCCGCCGCACGGTGCCCCACATCGCCGGCATCACGGTCGGCTTCGCCTTCATGGTCGGCGCGGTCGGCGTCGGGCTAGGGGCCGTCTTCCTCGCCTATCCGGTGCTGCAGACGATCCTGAAATATGGCGGCGTCGTCTACCTGATCTATCTTGCCGCCGTCATCGCCCTGGCCGAGCCGCCCTCGGCGGACAAGGACGACAGGGGCGGCCGCGGCCCGATGACGTTCTGGGGCGCTGCCATGTTCCAGTGGATCAATGCCAAGGGCTGGGTGATGGTGATCGGCACCATCACGGCCTATGCGGCGATTGCCGCCTTTCCCTGGAACATCGCGATCCAGGTCGGCTTGAGCCTGATCCTGGGCACGGTGTCCTGCGTCGTCTGGGCGCTGTTCGGGACCGCCTTGCGGCCGATCCTGACCTCGCCCCGGGCGATCCGCGCCTTCAATGTGGTGATGGCCATCCTGCTGCTGGCCTCGCTCTACCCGGTCTTCATGGACGCATGATGCCGCACCGCGCCATGCGAGATGAGGGTTTCCCCTGAGGGGAAAAATGCTCTAGACAACGCCGGAAATTCGCGGGCGCCCGGCGGTTCTGACCTTCCGAAAGCCTGATTCATCGGCCGATTTTGGCCCCCTTCAAACGAGGAAACCACGATGCGAGTTTACTACGATCGCGATGCCGACCTGAACCTGATCAAGGGCAAAAAGGTCGCCATCGTCGGCTACGGCAGCCAGGGCCACGCCCATGCGCTGAACCTGAAGGATTCAGGCGTCAAGGAAGTGGCGATTGCGCTGCGCAAGGGTTCGGCCTCGGCCAAGAAGGCCGAGAACGCCGGCTTCAAGGTGATGGAAGTCGCCGAAGCCGCCAAGTGGGCCGACCTCGTCATGATGCTGACCCCGGACGAGCTGCAGGGCGACATCTATCGCGAGCACCTGCACGACAACATGAAGAAGGGCGCGGCGCTCGTGTTCGCCCACGGCCTCAACGTGCACTTCAACCTGCTCGATCCGCGCGCCGACCTCGACGTGCTGATGATAGCGCCGAAGGGCCCCGGCCACACCGTGCGCTCGGAATACCAGCGCGGCGGCGGCGTGCCCTGCCTGATCGCGATCGCCAAGGACTCGTCGGGCAACGCCCATGACCTCGGCCTCAGCTATGCCTCGGCGATCGGCGGCGGCCGCGCCGGCATCATCGAGACCACCTTCAAGGAAGAGTGCGAGACCGACCTGTTCGGCGAGCAGGTGGTGCTCTGCGGCGGCCTGGTCGAGCTGATCAAGGGCGGCTACGAGACGCTGGTCGAGGCCGGCTACGCGCCCGAGATGGCCTATTTCGAGTGCCTGCACGAAGTGAAGCTGATCGTCGACCTGATCTATGAAGGCGGCATCGCCAATATGAACTACTCGATCTCCAACACCGCCGAATACGGCGAGTACGTCACCGGTCCGCGCATCGTCACGGCCGAGACCAAGGCGGAGATGAAGCGCGTGCTCGCCGACATCCAGGGCGGCAAGTTCGCCCGCGACTGGATGCTGGAGAACAAGGTCAACCAGACCTCGTTCAAGGCGACCCGTGCCAAGCTCGCCGCGCACCCGATCGAGGAAGTCGGCGCCAAGCTGCGCGACATGATGCCCTGGATCAAGAAGGGCGCGCTGGTCGACAAGAGCAAGAACTAAGGCGGAAGTTGCAGGGCGAGCGCGGTTCGCTTGCCCTGCACGCCAAAAGCAAAAAGGGTGGGCGCGTTGCCCACCCTTTTTCTTTGCCGCAGTGGCGCGGCGGGCCTAGCCGGCCGCCATCGGCTGCTTCTCGATCCTGTTGTGCAGCTGCCAGAACCGCACCGTGCGCTGCGCGGTTTCCAGCGAGAGCCGGCGGTAATCGCGCTGCGCGATCTCGAGCGTCGCATTGTCGAGCGGCAGCGGCAGCGGCCGCTTGCGCAGGATGGTTTCGACCGTCGGCCAGTTGAGCCGCGCCGAGCGGCAGGGGATCAGGATCAGGTCGGAGCGAAGGCCGAGCATCAGGCGTTCGATCATCGCGATCGGCATGTCGTTGAGCACGGCGAGCGCGACCGTGACCTCGTCGAGCTTGCCCTCTTCGGCGAACTTGTAGACGGCCGCATCGTCGAGCTCGTTCAGCTGCTTCATCAGCTTGACCAGCTCTTCGGCGATGCCGTAGTTGCGGCGCGGCGCCGCGGCCTCTTCCTGGGCGATGTCGTTCAGCACCTGGCTGATCTCCTCGCGCGCCCTGGGCGACGCGATCGAAAGCAGGCGGGCGCGCACCGTATCCTTGGCGCGCTGCAGCAGGTCGCGCAGCAGCTTGGCCGGAATGTCGATGCGCAGCCCGAGGATCTCGACCAGCTCGTCGTCGCCTTCGGCGCGGGCGACGATGCTGGAATAGCCGTTGTCGGAGAACTGCGCGCTGGCGTTCTTGGCGAGACGCCGGATCACCTTGTCCTCGCCGCGGTCGATGATCACGTCGGTGACGGAAGGCGGCAGGTTTTCCCGCGCGGAGATCGCGAACAGATGGTCCTGGCCCTTGCTGCTCGCGATCTCGCGCAGTGCGTCGTTCGAGAGGCGGCTGGAGTGGGTCAGCACGTCGCCGGCGACGCTGATGTCGTCGTCCCACGCGAGGTGCTGAATCACCTCGAACGGCGCATAGTCGAGCGGCGCGAGCCGCTTGCTGAGCTCGGCCCGCGCACGGGTCTCGACGCGCGCGACCAAGAGGCAGAGCACGTCGTCGAACACCTTGACCTGTTCATCGTTGAGGCGGTCGCCGTCGTTCAGGAACAGATCGGTGACCTGCCGCAGCGTCTGCACGCGCTTGGCTGATGTGCCGTCCCGGACCGCATCCTCGAGTTCGGCAATAATCGATTGTGACGCCTGTTGCGCCATCGATGGGCAACCTTGTTTTTGTTGAATGAACACCTGTCCGCGCACCATGCAGGGCGCGGTCTTACACCTGCGTTAAGGTGGAACCGGTGCAAATACGGTGTGCGTCGCATCCTTAACAGGCTGCGACCGGACTCGATTCAATGCGCGCTTTCGGCTCAGCGGAAGCTGAGGCCGGTGCATTTTAAGAGATCGTTTAGGACGATACGCGCCGCGCGACGCAAAAGATGTCGATCGACGCTGCACGTCCGCGCAATTGCGTCGAGCCGAGCGGCTCGACGACTAAATCCCGGTCCGGCGGCAGCAGGCGGAGCAGATCGCCCGATACCAGCAGCGGACGGCTGGCCTCCTTGCAATGCGCCTGCAGCCGCGCCGTGACGTTCACGCTGTCGCCGAAATAGGCGATCTGCCGCCGCGAGTCCCCGCATTCCGCGATGACGACCGGACCGGCATGCATCCCGGCCCGAAACGCGGGCACCACGCCGAACTCCTTGCGATATTGATCGGCCCCCTTGGCGAGGCGATCCTCGATCGCGAACACGCAATCGAGATACCGCCGCGATCGCCCGTCGGCATTGGCCGGCCAGGTCACGATCACTTCGTCGCCGACATAGGCGTGGACTTCGCCGCCGTGCGACACGATCGGCTCGTCGATGTCGAAGAAGAAGCGCGTCAGCAATTCCTGCACGCGCAGCTCGCCCATCGACTCCGCTAGCGTCGTCGAGCCGACCAGGTCGAGAAACAGCAACACGCGCTCCTCGCGCACCGGCTGCCGATAGCGTCCGAGCACGATGCCGAGCAGCGTATGCCCGCCGATCATCCGGACCAGCTCGTAGATCGTCGTGATCGGGATCGACAGCAGCAGGCCGACGCCAATGATCTTCAGGAAGGTTTCGCGCATCCACTTGGCTTCGAGCCCATGCCCGTAGAGCACGACTTCCAGCACGATCGCGGCGGCCGCAACGGTGACGGCGAGGATCACAGAGCGGCCGATCAGCTCGACGATGAGTGATTGCCGCCGCAGCCAACCGCCACGTGCGGACAGATAGAGATGCGTCGCCCAGACGATCACCGTGAGGGCTGCGCCGTCGAGGGCGCTGCGCACATAATTCGAGACGGAGGCCTCGTCGGACTCATCGAAGGCATAGCGAAACAGCCCACCGACGAGCAGGCCGAACATCGCCAAGACGATCACAGGCGTCACGGCGCGCCGCATGGTCCCTCCATGCATATGAAATATCCTGCGCGGACCGGGAAGGCCAGCCGCGGCGCGGCCGACGGTGACGGGATGCATCGCGGCGGCACTCATGCCGCCGACGACAAGCAGCGCGAACAGCTGCGCACCGCGCAGCGGCTATGGATACAGTATCGTGACGCCAACTGCCTGTATTACGACCTCGGCGAGGGCACTATCGCCCGGCTCGATGTCGGCGAATGCATGCGCAGCATGACCGAAGCCCGCGCCAAGGAACTGGAGAATCTTGGCCATCAGTGAGCCATCTTCCGGAGTCAGGACCGAGGTCATGACTGATGGAAAGAGCCAGGACGAATTGACCCAGCTTGCGGATGAGGCGCTGCGCGCCCAGCCCGGCTGCGAGACCGCGCGCGTGCCGGCGGTCGCCGCGCTGCCCGATGCGCAGATCGGGCGCAACTGGGAAATTCCGAACGTCGTGCTCGGCGACAGCCTGATCAGCGACGTCGACCGCGCGGTGCTGTCGGTTCATCGCCAGCTCGGCCGCAGGTTTCACCTGGTGTGAGTTGGCCCGATCTCAGCTCGCCTGCGCCTGACGTGGCGCAGGCCGCCCGGCCATGCTGATCATCCTGAGCGCGAACACCGCGGCGAGCGGCAACAGGAACAGCGCGTAGAGCGGCATCTCGGGAATTCGCTTGCCGAACGAGACCATGAACTGCAGCAGCAGATAGTAGCCGCCGATGAGGTGCAGCCTGCGCCAGGCGCACGAGCCCAGCATCGCAGCGGTGCGATCGAACGAGGTCGCGGTCAGCGCGATGATGAAGGCATAGCCGATGCCGCCGAAGATATAGGAGACCGCCGAGGTCGCGGCGGCGAAGCCGGGCGGATCGAGGATCGCGAAGGCTGCTATCGTGACCGCTTGGATGGCGTGCGAGGCCGCGAAGGTGACGCCGAGGTAGCGGCGGTTGCGGCGCTGCCAGTGCGTCCATGCGTTCGGCCACAGCCGCGCCAGCGCCGCTGCGGAGAAGGCAAGGCAGAAGAACAACAGCGAGGTCCGCGCCGTAAAGCGGATCACCATCCGCACGCCCTCGACCTCGAATTGCCGCATCGCGGCGATCCAGATCGAAAGCCCGATCAAGGTGAGCGTGAGCAGGCCAAACAGCCGCCAGCCCTCGAACCAGTTGCGACGCGTCGCCATATCCCGCCTCCCGTTTATGTAATCACCAGTTACATTTCGAGCCCGCGCGCGGTCAATCTGTGTTCGCTTACATTCACAAGCGGGTGATGCTAGTGGTGCGCCATGCGCCGCCCCGCCAAAAGCCCGCCCACCGGCCGCCGGCCCGCCAAGCCGCGTCCGGTCGCGACGCGGGCGCAGGCGGCCAGGCCTTATCACCACGGCGATCTCCGCCGGGTTCTGATCGATGCCGCCATGCAACTGGTCGGCGAGGGCGGGCCGGAGGCGGTCAGCGTGCGCGAGGCCGCGCGCCGGGCCGGGGTCTCGCCGGGCGCGCCGTTCCGGCATTTCCCGAGCCGGGACGCCCTGATGAATGCGGTCGCGGAGGAGGCGCAACGCCGCTTCCGCGCCGAGATCGAGGCGGCGCTGGCCGAGGCGCCATCAGGCGATCCGCTCGGCCGCTTCCGCTGTCTCGGGATCGCCTATCTGCGCTGGGCGATGAAGAACCCGACCCATTTCGAGATCATCTCCAGCCGCCGTTTCTTCGATCACGACCGCTCGGCCGGGGTTTCCAGCGACAATGCCGAGTTGATCGGCCTGACCGAGCGTACGCTGGCGGAGGCATTTTCAGCCGGTCAGCTTGCGACCCGCGACCTCAGGCAGGTCCAGATCGCCGGCCGCGCGCTGGTCTATGGCTTCGCGCGGATGCACATCGACGGCCATTTGCCGCGCTGGGGTGTCGGCGATGCAGAGGTCGAGCAGATGGCTGCCGACATCGTCGATCTCTTCATCACGGGCATCGCGAGCCACGCCGCGACGGCTGCCAAAGTTTAAGGCATGCGCGCTGCCAGCCGCGGCCAGGCTGGGCAAGGCAAATTCATTGCGCGTTCATGACGATTCAATTACGGTTTTGTGACGCGGCCCAGACACCGGCTGTGCCGTGTGCCTCCTGGCCATTGCCAGTCAAGGCGGTGGCATTGCGCCGGGTTGTATTGCGTCCCGCCCATGGCGCCCGCGCCTCAGCAAAACTCCTCCGTCGCCGCACTGGCCGGCGGTCTTGCCGCGCTCGGCATCTGGCGGTTGATGGCGGTCGCGGCACCGCATTTCGGCGCGCTGATCCTGATGCTGCGCACCGAGACCGATTTCGGATCGCGGTTTTGCTTCCTGCTCACCTGGGGAATCCTGAACTTCCTGTTCATCGCGCTGCTGCGCCGGCCGGCGCTGTCGGGCGCGCTGTCGCTGACACTTGTCGTCGTGCTGGTGCTGCTGTCGCGCTTCAAGCACGACGTGGTGCAGATGACCGCGAATTTCGTCGACCTGATGGTGATCGACCGCGACACCGCGGCGTTCCTGCTGACGATCTTCCCGAGCCTGCGCTGGTCGATCATCGGCGCCGGCCTCGTCACGCTGCCCTTGATGTACGCGCTGTGGTGGCTCGATCCGTTCCGCATTCGCCGCCTGCCGGCTGCGGCGGCCTGCCTTGCCTGCACCGCGGCGCTCTCGGGTTATGCCTTCGCCTGGCCGGATGAAGCCTGGCGCGGCTATTACGACGACGGCTACCTCTCGAAGTTCGCGCGCTCCGGCGTCACGGCCGTGTCCGATTTCGTCGCCTACGGGTTCATGGAGTCGGATCCGGCCGCGAGCGACCAGCTCAAGATGCCCCTGGTCGATGCCTGCCATCCTGCCGGGCGGCGGCCGAACATCATCATGATCCATGATGAATCGAGTTTCGACATCCGCGCCGCCTCCGGCGTCAAGGTGCCGCCGGGCTATGGCGGCCAGTTCAAGTCCTATGACGGCGTCGAGCGCAAATTCCTCGCCGAGAGCAATGGCGGGCCAAGCTGGTTCACCGAGTACAACGTGCTTGCGGGATTGTCCTCGCGCTCGTTCGGCCGGTTCTCCTATTTCGTCACGCGCATTGCATCGGGACGCGTGGCGCGCGGCCTGCCGCTGGCGCTGCGCCGCTGCGGCTACGACACGCTGTCGCTCTATCCCGCATTCGGCGCGTTCATGAGCGCGCGCAACTTCCAAACCACGACCGGCATCCAGCGCTTCTACGACGCGCATGACCTGCACGCGAAGGACGTCGAGCCCGACAGCTTCTTCTACGACAAGGCGCTGAAGCTGATGGCCGAGCAGAAGACATCAGGCACGCCGCTGTTCGCCTTCGTCTATCTCGCCGCCAATCATTTCCCCTGGGGAACCAAATTCCGTCCCGAGTTGCTGTCGTCGTGGAAGCGGCCGGGCAACACGCCCGCGGTCGACGAATATCTGCGCCGGCAGGCGATGAGCGCCAACGACTATGCTGGCTTCGTCGCGGCGCTGAAGAAGAAGTTTCCGGCGCAGCCTTTCCTGATCGTGCGTTACGGCGATCATCAGCCGGAATTCTCGCCGCAGCTGCTCGATCCCGATCTCGACGAGGCCGGCATCGGCAAGAAGCTGATGGATTACGATCCGCGTTACTATGCGACCTACTATGCGATCGACGCCGTCAACTTCGAGCCGGTGAAGAGTCCGGCGGTGATGGACACGATCGACGCCGCTTATCTGCCGCTGGTGATTCAGGAAGCTGCGGGCATTCCGCTCGATCCGTCGTTCGAGGAGCAGAAGGCCATCATGCTTCGCTGCGACGGCGCGTTCTATTCCTGCAAGGACGGCGCAGAAGCGCGCCGCTTCAACCGTCTGTTGATCGACGCGGGGATCATCAAGGGACTTTGAGCATGCTTCGCCCGCCTTCAGTCAAGGCGGAAGCGATCCATTGTCGCCGATCGCAACTGCGCTGCGATTTCGTCGCGAGTTCCTTCTGACAATCGCTCCGCACATCAAAGCGATCGCATCGTGAACTAGACTAACGTCGGTAGACGAAGGTCGCCCGCGCGAAACCGCGCGCATTACTCATTTGTAATTACGTCGCCGAGATTTGGTCACGATTGGGTCGATGATCGGTCGCGCCGCTGCCACGGTCTTCATCAGCGCGCAGCGTCAAGTCAGCCAATCCCGCCCTTCTTGCAGGAGTGTTTGCCCATGCGAGCGCTCGATGTCGCGCGCCTTGTTGCCGCCTTCGGACTTGCTATCCCCCTTGCCATTCCCTCAGCCTCCGCCGCGGAGCCGCCTCGCGACATCAAGGGGCTCTACATGATGACGGACTATCCGGCCGTCACCATCAGGCCCGGCACCACCTCCAACATCTCGCTGCGTCTGCAGAATTACGATCTCGGCCCGCAGCGCTACAACCTATCGGTCGAGGGCGTGCCGAGCGGCTGGACCGCGACGCTGCTCGGCGGCGGCCAGCCGGTCGCGGCCGCGATGCCGGCGCCCGACTCCAGCGTGCCGCTGCAGCTTCGGCTCGACGTGCCCGCCAACGCCTCGCTCGCCGAGCAGACCTTGACGGTGAAGGCCGAAGGGCAGGGCAGCGAGGCGACGTTGCCGATCGTGGTCGCACTCGCCAAGGAACTGCCGGCGAAGCTGACGGTGACGTCGAAGCTTCCCGAATTGCGCGGCAGCCCGAAATCGAATTTCGAATACACGCTGACCATCAAGAACGACAGCGGCCGGAACCTGGTCGCAAGCTTCGCCGCGGCGGCGCCGCAAAACTTCGAGACCTCGTTCACCGAGGCCTATGGCACACAGGAATTGTCGTCGATCCCGATCGATGCCGGGCAGTCGAAGGACATCAAGCTCAAGGTGCGGCCGCCGAGCGCGATCGATGCCGGGCACTTCCCGGTCAAGGTCATCGTCAACGCCGAGGATGCGTCGGCGCAGACCGAGGTGGCGCTCGACGTTGCGGGCCAGCCGCAGCTTCAGCTCTCCGGCCGTGACGGGCTGTTGAGCGCGCGTGCGGTCGCCGCCGAGCAGAGCACGATCCCGGTCGTGGTCACCAACAGCGGCACCGCGCCGGCCGATAGCATCGAGTTCGCCGCGACGGCGCCGAGCGGCTGGAAGGTCACGTTCCAGCCCGCCAAGATCGAGCGTCTGGTGCCCGGCAAGGATACCGAGGTTCAGGCGCTGGTGACGCCGAGCGACAAGTCGCTTGCCGGCGACTATCAGCTCGCGGTGCGCGCCACCTCGCGCGGCGAGACGGCGTCGAGCCAGTTCCGCGTCACGGTGAGTACATCCACCGTCTGGGGCATGGCCGGAGCCGGCGTGATCGGCGTCGCGCTGCTGCTGATGCTGGGTGCGGTTGCGAGGTTCGGACGACGATGAGCGACCAGCAGTACCCCGACGCCGCGACGCGGCTCGAAACCGTCATCGCGGCGCGCGATCTCACCAAGCGCTACGGCAAGACCAGCGTCGTCGACGCCATCAACTTCGACATCGCCAAGGGCGAGGTGTTCGGGCTGCTCGGCCCGAACGGCGCCGGCAAGACCACGACCATCCTGATGATGCTCGGGCTTACCGAAATCTCGGGCGGCCAGGTCAGTGTGCTCGGATTCGATCCGGCGCGGCAGCCCTTGCAGGTCAAGCGGCGGGTCGGCTATCTGCCCGATGCCGTCGGCTTCTACGATCACCTGACCGCGGTGGAGAACCTCGCCTACGCCGCCAAGCTGATGGGTCTGTCGATGGCCGAACGCTCGCGGCGGATCGCGGCGGCGCTCACCCGCGTGCGCCTGCTCGACGTCGCAGACAAGCGCGTCGCGACCTTTTCACGCGGCATGCGGCAGCGGCTCGGGCTCGCCGAGATCATCGTCAAACGCGCCGAGATCGCCATCCTCGACGAGCCGACCTCGGGTCTCGACCCGCAGGCGACGATTGAATTCCTCGACCTGATCAGGGAATTGAAGGCCGAGGGCGTTACCGTGCTGCTCTCGTCGCATATGCTCGACCAGGTGCAGCGGGTCTGCGATCGCGTCGCGCTGTTCCGGGCCGGAAAGATCGCGATGATGGGTTCGGTGGCCGAGCTCTCGGTCCAGGTGCTGGGTGCGGGCTTCGTCGTCGAGGTCGAGGCCGACGGCGCGGGGATCGCGCGGCGGCTTGCGGCGATACCGGGCGTCGGCAATGTCGAGACGCTCGCCGACGACCGCTTCCGCATGACCGCCGACCGCGACGTCCGGGCCGATGCTGCGCGCGCGGTGGTCGCGGCCAACGGCGCGCTGCGGCGGCTCTCGGTCGACGAGCCGAGCCTCGAGGCGATCTACGCCCATTATTTCCAGGCTACCCCGTCAGGAGGCGTGCGCGATGCGGCGTGAGGGTTCAGCATTCCAGGGCGTCGGTGCCGTCTTCGTCAAGGAGCTATCGGACAATATCTCGAGCGTCCGCATGCTGATGCTCGAGCTTCTGATCGTGCTGACCGCGATGGCGGCGCTCTATGAGGCGATCGCTGCGCTCCGCCAGAACACCGCGGAGGATCCGTTCCTGCTGCTGCGGCTGTTCACGGTGAGCCAGGTGCCGCTGCCGTCCTTCGTCGCCATCCTCGGCTTCCTGATCCCGCTGATGGCGATCGGGCTCGGCTTCGACCTGATCAACAGCGAGCACAACCGGCGCACGCTGTCGCGGATCCTGGCGCAGCCGATCTATCGCGACGCGCTGCTGCTCGGCAAATATCTCGCCGGGCTCGCGACGATCGCGATCAGCTTGACCGCGCTGTGGCTGCTGGTGATCGGCCTCGGCCTGATCTTCCTCGGCGTGCCGCCCGGCGGCGAGGAGATCGCCCGCTCGCTGGCCTTCCTGGTGATTGCGGTCTTCTATGCCGGGGTCTGGCTGTCGCTCGCGATGCTGCTCTCGATCGTGTTCCGCTCGCCTGCGACCGCGGCATTGGTGGCGCTCGGCATCTGGTTGTTCCTGACCGTGCTGTGGCCGATGCTGGCACCGGCGATCGCGCAGGCTATCGTGCCGCCCGATCCGCGCTTTGCCGCGCTCGGTCTCGATACGCCGGGCACGGCGATCTGGACCCAGCTGCTGCAGCGCTTCTCGCCGAATGATCTGTTCGGAGAGGCGATGCTGGCCGTGCTGTCGCCGACCACGCGCACGCTCGGCCCGGTATTCCTCGACCAGATCCGCGGCGCGGTGATGGGCGCCCCGTTGCCGTTCGGCCAGAGCGTGATGATCGCCTGGCCGCAGACGGTCGGCCTGATCGCCTGCACCATCGTGCTGTTCGTCGCCGGCTACGTCCTGTTCCAGCGCCAGGAGGTCAGGGCCTGAGGAGGAGAGCGCGGCCGTTCAGTGGGACCCAATCTTGTCCCACAGCCAGCGCGCGACGGCGTCGGGCGACGATGATGCGTCATTGCCCGACGCGCGCAAATTCGCCTCGCGCATCTCGGCGATGCCGATTTTGCCGAGCAGCGGCCGCAGCGCCGCCTTGAGAGCCTCGTCGTCGCGCCGCTTCGGCGACAGCAGCACGATGGCGTCATAGGGCGGGATGGCGTGCCTGTTGTCGGCGAGCGTGACAAGATCGTACTTCGCGATCAGTCCGTCGCTGGTGTAGCCCGCAATCACGTCGACCTCTCCGGAGGCAACCGCCGCATACATGAAATCCGGCTGCATCTGACGCTGGGCACGGAACGTCAGCCCATAAGCCTTCTGGATGCCGGCCCATTCCGGCCGCGAGAAGAATTCATAGTCGCCGGCGATCGACATCGTCGCGGCGCGCGACGCGAGGTCGGCGATCGAATGGATGTCGAGCTCTTCGGCGCGCTTCCTCGGCATCACCAGCGTATAGGCATTCTCGAAGCCGAGCTCGCCGAGCAGCGTGATGTCTTGCTTCGCCAGCGTCATCTGCAACTCGCCCAACAGCTCGGCGCGGGGTTTGATGTCGGTGTGGTGGAACTGGTTGGCCCACAGCGTCCCGGAATAGTCGACATAGACATCGATATCGCCGGCCGTGAGCGCGTCGAAGATCACGTTGGAGCCGAGGCCGGCGCGGGTCGTGGCCGGAAGCCCGGCCGCCTGCAGCCGCTGCGCGATCAACGCCGACAGCACATATTGCTCGGTGAACGTCTTGGCGCCGACGACGATGCCCGCATGCGGGCGCGCGATCGCGGGCACCAGCGTCGCCGCGATCAGGGCGGCAATACCAAGCCCGCCGAGCGCCGTCCGGATGCGGCCGCGATTGCGCAGGCCGTTCTCGATCAGCGCCAGCAATTGGTCGACCACAAGCGCGAGCACGGCCGCAGCGAAGCAGCCGAACAGCACGAACACCCAGTTCTGGGTCTGCAATCCCGCGAAGATATAATTGCCGAGGCTGGTCTGGCCGATCGGCGTCGACAAGGTGGCGGTGCCGATCACCCATACCGCCGCGGTGCGGATTCCGGCCATCATCACCGGCAGCGCCAGCGGAAGCTCGACCATGATGAGCGATTGCCGCGGCGTCATGCCGACGCCCTGGGCGGCTTCCAGCACCGCCGGATCGACTCCCGACAGGCCGGTGATGGTGTTGCGCAACACCGGCAGCATCGAATAGAGCGCGAGCGCCAGCACCGCCGGCAGGAAGCCGAAGGCGGAGAAGCTGAAGCCGAGCCACGCCGCGGTCAACGCGGCGAGCGCCAGCAGCAGGGGATAGAACAACGCGAGCAGCGCGAGACCGGGCACGGTCTGCACGATGCTGGCAAGCCCGAGCAACGTCGTGCGCAGCACCGGCCGGTTGCGAGCGATGATCGCAAGCGGCAAGCTGATCACGAGCCCGAGCGCCAGCGCGGCGACGCTGACCCGCACATGATTGCCGAGATAGTCGGGCAGATGCGCGAGCGCCTCGCCCCAGCGCGGATCGGATAATAAATTCATGCCGTGTCGCCCCGCGGCAGCAAAGCGCCCAGGCGTTCCGCCTGCCGCCGCGGCGTGCGCATCAGTTCACCGACATAGGCGTCGGTGCTGGCCGAGAGTTCCGCCGGGGTGCCCTGGGCCAGCAGCCTGCCGCCACGCATCACCGCGACACGATCGGCCAGCAGCAACGCCTCGGTCATGTCGTGGGTGATCATGACCGTGGTCAGGCCGAGCTCGCGGTGCAGCGTTCGATAATCGTCGCCGAGCGCGTCGCGGGTGAGCGGATCGAGCGCGCCGAACGGCTCGTCCATCAGCACGATGCGCGGCTTCGCAGCCAGCGCACGCGCGACGCCGACGCGTTGACGCTGGCCGCCGGAGAGTTCGTGCGGCATACGCTCGCGATATTGTGAGGGGTCGAGCCGCACAAGGTCGAGCAGTTCGTCGACCCGCGCCGAGATCTCCGCCTGCGTCCAGCCGAGCAGATGTGGCGTGATGCCGATGTTGCCGGCGACGGACAGATGTGGAAACAGCCCACCGCTCTGGAAGACATAACCGATGCGGCGCCGCAGCAGGATGGGGTCGACGCGGTTGACATCTTCACCTTCGACGGCGATCCGGCCGTGGTCGGCTTCGATCAGGCGATTGGCGAGCCTCAGCAGCGTCGTCTTGCCGGAGCCCGAGCCGCCCACGATCGCCAGGAATTCACCCTCGGCCACGTCAAGCGAGACGTCGTCGACCGCCACCACGCGACCACTGTCAAAACTCTTGCCGACATGCGCGTAGGCAATCAGCGGCGTTGCTGGCATTCCAGGGCGACCTCATGTCTCACCGTCGTGAACGACAGTGATAGCCCATAAAATGGACTTTGACTCGAGGCGCGCGCCTGCGCCGTGTGGTTTCGCAGGCTGTTCCGGTCGAAGCGGATCACCCCCGTCCGGGGCTGTGAGCACACATCACACTTCGTTCTTGGGTACGTACTTGCCCATGATGCATTTATAGCTCTGCAGGTGCCATTCGTGATACGGCCCCTTGGCGAGCCAATCGGCGATGCCGATTTGCGCATTCACTGCGCAGGCGCCCATGGTGATGCCGGATTGGTCACTCGTGGTGACGACCTTTTCCATGCAGAGTTGAGCATTGCAGAGGATGGCGACGAGCGTAACGAGCATGACGGCCTTTATCAGTGGGGTTAACCCGGTCTGACCCGAATCATGCAGGGTTCATGCCACTATCAGCGGCTTTGGCGCCACGGCCGACAAGACCGGGAAAGTACGGCCGAAGCGAATCGTCACGCCCGTCAGCGCGTAGCCGCACGCCCGTAGATACGCTATAGTCGCTGCCCAACTACGACGTGAGATCGGGGCGAGCGAGGAACGTTGCGCGGTCGGGGGCTGCATCGATGATGACGTTACCTGAGTTGGCGGCAGGTGCTTTGGAGAAGTTTCTCGCCACGCATGTCAGCCGCACCTTCGGGGCTTCGCAGGCGCGCTTTGGCGAACTCCTGCCGGCCGCGGCCCGCATCGCGCTGGAATGCATCGGCAACAGCGACGCGCTCTACCACAATGTCGAGCACACGATGCTGGTCACGCTCGCCGGGCATGACATCATCCGCGGCCGCGCGCTGCACACCCACGTCACCGCCGAGGATTACACCCACACCATCATCGCCTGCCTGACCCACGACATCGGCTATGTGCGCGGTCTTTTGAAAGGCGATGGACCCGACGGCTACGTCATCGATGCCTCCGGCAACAAGGTGGTGCTGCCACGTGGCTCGTCGGATGCCGGCCTGATGCCGTATCATGTCGACCGCTCGAAGCTGTATGTGCTCGACAGGCTCGAGGCCGTCCTTCCGCTCGATCGCGAGCGCGTCGCGCGCAACATCGAGGGCACGCGGTTTCCGGCGCCCGAAGGCCAGCAATATGACGATGAGGCGTCGATCGTCCGGGCGGCCGATTTCATCGGTCAGCTCGGCGATCCCAACTACATCAGGAAGGCCAACGCGCTCTATCACGAGTTCGAGGAGGTCGGCATCAACCGCCAGCTAGGCTATGAGTCGCCGGCCGATATCGTCGACCGCTATCCGCAATTCTACTGGAACATGGTTGCGCCGCACATTCAGGGCGCCATCAACTGCCTGAACATGACGGCAAGCGGCCGCCAGTGGATCGCGAATCTCTACAGCAACGTGTTCCGCGCCGAGCGCGAGGTGACGTTGTCCGGACCGCAAATCTGACGCCGCGGCCTTTCAGCACGGATTGCGCTGCGTTCCCCAGCCGTTCGCGGAGTGTCCACATTTGGGCCTGCTTCGTCGTTGCACGTTTCGTGGAAATCAGCGACCTTGCGCCATGGACCCCTCCAGCGACCGCGTTTTCGACCGTTCAGCATGATCTCCCGTTTTGCTCAAATGATTGCGGCTGCCGTCCTCTGCTGGCCGGCGCTCGCCGTTGCCGCCGGTCCGGTCTACGACGTCGACCTGTACGCGTTGATGTCCGGCACCTGCCGCAATGTCACCGTTGCGGGCCGCAGCTACACCTGCAAGGCAGTCGCCTATTTCCACACCCTGCGCGGCCGTTCCGAATTCACCGTGGTGCTCGACGATCCCTCCGACAAGAGCCACATCATCTCGTTCTCCGGCGAGAGCACCGAGCGCACCCAGGACAATCTGTTCGAGCTCGCGGTCGACCGCATGTTGCTGAAGTCCAGCGACCGCCCGCGGGTGGATGGCCTGCCGGTACCGCTGGTCGAGATGTCGACAGGCTCATGCCGTCAGGTCGGAAGTTTCATCACGCGACAGGTGTCCACCATCACCTGCGCCGCCACCGACCAGAACGGCAAGAAATACGAGCTGAGTTTCGAATCGGACGGCTCGCCGATGACGTTGCGGCGGTTGCGGCAATCGACGCTGCCCTCCGAACGGCAGCGGGCGCGCCAGATCGCGCAGCTCGAATGCCGTCTCAAGGCGCGCGCCGCGCAAGTGCTGCCGCGAGACACGACGGCCTTCATGATCCGCTGCCTCGGCGAGGGCGACGGCAAGCCGGCCGACGAACAGCGATAGCCAGGCGCTCGGCGATCCGGACGAGGCTTGAGGAGAATTTGATGCGTTTGAAACTCACCATCATCGCCGCCGTCGGCGTTTGCATCGCCGGGCCGGCCGCCGCACAGATGTACGATCCGAACTATCCGGTGTGCCTGGAAGTCTATGGCGGGAGGCTGACGCCCGAGTATATCGATTGCAGCTACACGTCGCTTCCGCAGTGTCAGGCGACGGCCTCGGGGCGCTCCGCGACGTGTTCGGTCAATCCATTCTACAAAGGTCCGAAAAAGCCGCCAAAGCAACGGGGGCAGCGACAACGCCGGTCCGCCAACTAGCGCGCTCAGGCTTGCCGCCTGCCGTCGCTCAAGACTGTATGGCCGTCGTGTCCCCAGTGCGGTTGACTAACTCCGGCAGTTGTGAGGAAACGGTCCGAGCAATAAGGAGAATCCGATGCGCCTGAAACTTTTCGCGATCGCTGCGTTCGCGGTCGCGCTGGCCCGACCTGCCGCCGGACAGGCCTATGATCCGAACTATCCGGTCTGTTTGCATCTCTATAACGGGCCGATGGCCGGAGACCACATCGATTGCAGCTACACCTCGATCCCGCAGTGTCAGGCGACCGCATCGGGTCTCTCTGCGATGTGCATCGTCAATCCCTTCTTCGCTCCTCCGCCACCACCCCCGGAGCGTCCGGTGCGCCGCGGACGCCATCCCGTTCAGTGAGGCGGGTCCGCGAAACTCGTCCCGTCAAAGCGGCACACGCAAGGCATCGTAAGTGAATAGCCAGTCATAGCGCTCGCGCACCCGGTCCGGCTGCCATTCGCGCGAGACGTAGGCGTCGGCACCTTCGGCGTCGGCAAGCGCGGGATTATGGAAGCGCCTGGCATTGTCGGCCGACTTCACCACGATTGCGTTGGTCCGCGTCAGCCGCGCGGTCTGGTAGCGCCGCAGCGCTTCCTCGGGCGGGAAGCTCTCAAGACAGCGCGCCAGCACCATGCCGTCCTCGATCGCCATGTTGGCGCCCTGGGCCAGGAACGGCAGCGTCGGATGCGCGGCGTCGCCGAGCACGCAGGCGCGCCCGACGACGAAGCGATCGAGCGGGTCGCGGCCGAGCAGCGCCCATTTGTAGGGAATATCAAGGCTCGCGATAATGGTGTGGATCTGCGGATTCCATCCGGCAAAGGCTCCGCTGCAGGCCTCGCGCGTGCCACGTTCGGTCCACGACTCGACGGACCAGCTCTCACCCTCGAAGATACCGACGAAGTTCAACAGCTCGCCACGGCACACGGGATAGGTGATGACGTGGCCGCCCGGGCCGATCCAGTTGGTGCCAACGTCGCGTTGCAGGCTCGCCGGTAGCCGTTCCATCGGCACCAGCCCGCGCCAGGCGGCCACGCCCGAGAAGAACGGCTTGGTGTCGCCGCCGATCTGCCGGCGAATTTCGGAGTGCACGCCGTCGGCGCCGACCACGACGTCGCCGCGCCGACGCTCGCCATTGGCAAGGTGCAGCCAGATGCCGTCGCCGTCCTGGTCAAATCCGCTGCAGCGGCTGCCGAGATGCAGGCGCCCCGGCGCCCGAGCCTTGAATGAGTCGACCAGCACGCGGTGGAAGTCGCCGCGATGCACCATCCAGTAGGGCGCGCCATAGATCGCGCGCGAGGAGGCGCCGAGGTCGAACAGTTTCCAGGTCCGCCCGGTGCTGAACAGCCTGATTTCCTTGCCCGACGGCTCGCAGGCGATGGCTTGCATCTCCTGCTCGAGCCCGAGCGCGATCAGGACGCTGGTGCCGTTGGCGCTGAGCTGGACACCGGCGCCGAGCTCGCGCAGCTCCGACGCCTGCTCGAAGATCTCGACCTCGATGCCGCGCTGCAGCAGCGACAATCCGGCGACAAGGCCGCCGATCCCGGCGCCGGCGATCAGGACCTTTGGCTTGCGGTGTGTGCTCACGCCAACACCGCTATCTGCGCGTGATCAGGAAGTCGTCGGTGAATTCGCCGCGCGACAGCTTGACCGGGATCTCGCCGTCGCTGCCGATCTCGACGATCTCCGAGCCGGACTTGTTGTCCTCAGCGGTTAACAGCTCGATGCGCTCGGCGATCCGCTCCGCCTGCCAATCGGTCAGCTTCCAGGCAAACCGGCCGCCGAGATCGCGCATGCCGAATTCGTCGTCGGCGGGCGCCAGCACCAGCGCGTCGCGCGAGACGGCGCCGGGAATCCGCTCCGCCACGGCAATGCTCTGCGGGTTCTCGGCAAAGCGCCGCAGCAGCCTTGCCAGCGCGGCGAGATCCGCCGCTTCGCCGAGGAACAGGAACAGCGGATGAAAATCGCTTGGCATGTATTCAAATCGCAGCATGATCGTCGATCCGTTGGCTGGGACTACTCGCAGAGCACCTTGATGACGTCCTGGGCGTGGCACAGCTCCACGGTGCCGACGTCGGCGGGCCGGGCAGGGCACTCCAGATAGCGCACCTGCAGCCACTGGCCGTCGTCCATGTTTTCCTCCACTTCGGCGACGACGCCGGCCGCAAGTTTCAGCCGCGTCCCCACCTTGATCGCCATCACGTCAATCATCGCTACCCTTGCTACCCTGACCTCGCCCGGAGTTGGCCCTCGCTTAGAAGAACGTGGTGAGATTTTTGGCCAGCAGGATATTCTGTTCAAGCAATATCTCGCGTCGCGCGATCTTCCAGGCAGTGTCGGTCAGGCGCAGCGTGTCGTTGCGGCGGCCGACGAAGATGTAGGTCTCGTACTCGACGCGGTTCTGGTAGACGAGGAAGCGGCTGGTGACGTCGAGCTCGCGCACTGCGCCGACATCCGGCCGCGCGCCCTTGATCTGCACATTGCTGACCATGTGCGTGATGCGCGACAGCGGCTCCTCGGCATAGTGCACGCCGGTCAGGATCTGCTCGACCCGCTTGGTCAATGTCCATTTGTCCTCGTCGAACCAGCTGATGCCTTCGCCGCGTTTGGTGTTCTCGCGCGCGGCCTGCTGGCCGAACTTCACGTTGCGGCGGATCGGCATGAAATAGCTGATGTCGTCGGTGAGTAACTCGAGCCAGTCGCGGAAGCGCCGGTCGTCGAGCAAATCGGCCTCGCGATAGTAGAAATCCTCGATATCGGCCTTCAGCCGGTAGTAGGCCGCCGATCGCTCGATCGCAGCGATGCCGGCGTGTTGTTGTTTGTCCTGATCCTGAACGGTCGTCGTCATTGCTATCTCCTCATCAGGCATCGCACGGTTTTCAGAGCGCCGGCTGGGGTGGAATCGGTCCGCCCTGCTGGGCGAAGCAGCCGACATCGATCACGGTGCCGGACAGAGTTTCCGCTTCCGGCGACAGCAGGAAGGCCACGACATTGGCGATGTCGTCACCGGCGGCGACGCGGCCCGCGGCGGTGCCCGGCGCGCCCTTGCCGAAACGCGCCGCGTCACCGCCGACGCGGCCGAGGCTCATGCCGCTGACGATGCCGCCACCGCCGGGAATCACGGTGTTGACGCGGATGCGCTGGTGAAAGAAATCGTAGGCCATCGCCGCGCTGAGCGCGACAACGCCGCCCTTGCTCGCGCTGTAGACCGCCATGTTCGGCTTGCCCCAGCCGGCGCCGGAGCCGATGTTGACGATCGAGCCGCCGCCTTGCGCGATCATGTACGGGATCGCGGCGCGGCTGGTCAGATACGGTCCCTTCAGATTGACGGCGATGATACGGTCGAACAGCGCCTCGTCGGTGTCGAGCACGGTGCCGAGCGGACCGATCGCGGCGTTGTTGACGACGCCGTCGATGCGGCCGAAACGCGCCATCGCGTGCGCGACCACCCTGGCGACGTCATTCGCTTGCGACACATCGGCTTCCATCAGCTCGGCAGAGAGCCCTTCGCGATCGAGCTGTTCGCGCAGGGCCGGAATGGCGTTCTGCGCGGTACTTGAGACCTGCGCCGCCTCGAGACCGAACGCCACCACCGCATGGCCGCGCCGCGCGAGGCCGAGCGTAATCGCACGGCCGATGCCGAAGGTGCCCCCGCTGACGAGGACGGTTTTTGCGGGCGCGGTCATTCTGCGGCCTGCCGGTTGCCGGCGGGTGATCCGAGCAACTCGTGCCAGTCGCCGCCCTGCATGTAGGTGGTCCAGCGGCGGTAGAAGCCGCGCGCGATCTGCTCGGTGACTTGGGTCGAGACATCGCCGCCGAGCGGATGATCGGTGACGTAGGCGCCCATCGACTGCTGATAGTTGAAGGGATAGCGCCGCGCCACCGTGCCGGTGCTGGCCGCGGTGGCATAGAGCCAGTTCTCCATGTCGTCCTGCTCGGTCATGCCGGCCGGGCCGGAGTAGCGCATGTAGTAACGGCGCAGATATTCCTTGGCTTCCTTCGGCGCGTCCTTGTCGACCAGGAAGAAGCGCCAGCCTTCGGTCGAGGTCGGGCTGTGCGGATGCCAGGCGCAAAGCCCCCGCGGCTGACGACCATGATAGGACGTGTTGGGGAAGATCGTGCCGACGAACGGCAGCAGCCGCGCTCCTTCGCCGAGCCGCCGCTTGCGCTCCTCGAAACAGTGCCGGAAGTATTTTTCGAGGATCGGGTTGTCGAGGAAGGACTCGATGTATTCGTTGGCCTCCGGCTGGATCGCGCTGTGCACGCCATGGCCTTCCGGAAAGCTGATCCAGACGTGCTGCGCCTTCTCCAGCTCGTCGTCGCGGCGGCCCTTCTTGCCGGCGGCGGCGCTCGGCCCGATGCCGATCAGGTCGACCGAGCGATGGCTTGGGTTGTGATAGGTGTCGCCGAGGAAATTCTCGGCCGCGAATTTCCAGTTGGCGGGGAACACCCATTTGTGGACGCCGATCACTTCGGAGCCGCCCTCGCGGCCGTCGCGGCAGTCGAGCGCCTGGTCGAGATGGACCTTGGCATCGCCGAGATAGGTGATGAAGTCGGGCGCGTCCTTGTCCCAGGTCGCCCAGATCGAGCCCTTGTAGTTGCAGAGCTTCGCCACCGAGACCAGCGAGTTGGCATCGCGGTCGAGCACCCCGTCATACAGCGTCCGGTGCAGCGGAACGCCCTGCAGCTTGCCGTCGGTGGTATAGGTCCAGCTGTGATAGGGGCAGGTGAACAACGACGTGTTGCCCTGCTCGTAGCGGCACACCTTCATGCCGCGGTGCCGGCACGAATTCAGGAAGACGTGGATCTCGCCCTTCTTGTCGCGGCAGAGGATCACGGATTCCTCGCCCATCCGCGATGTGTAGAAGTCGCCGGGATTGGGCACCAGGCTTTCGTGGCCGACCAGCAGCCAGGCGCGGGTGAAGACCTTGTCGAGCTCCTGCCGATAGATATCGGCGTCCACGAAGATCTCGCGGCTGATGAAGCCACCCTTGACGTCAACAAGCTGATCGAAATCGTTGCGAAGCGGCATCGGCTCCTCCTTGTCTCGCCTGCGCGACGGTCAGTCGCGGCGAATGATGGTGCGTCCTACTTGTCGAGCTTGCAGCCGCCGGTTCCCTCGGGGCGGAACGCCTTGTCGCCGGGAATGGCCGCGATCTTCTGGTAGTAGTCCCAGGGATATTTGCTCTCGTCCGGCTTCTTCACGCGGTAGAGCGAGAGGTCGTAGACGACGCGGCCATCTTTCCGGATGTGCGCGGGGCGGCCGAAGAAATCGACCGGCAGCTTGCGCATCTCGGCATTGACCGCCTTGGCCTCGTCGCTGCCGCCGGCCTCGATCGCCTTCAGATAATGGCGCACGGCGGCGTAGGTCGCGGCCTGCAGCTTGGTCGGTTCGCGCTTCTCGATCTCGATGAAGCGCTTGGCGAAGGCGCGGGTGCCGTCGTCGTCATCCCAGTAATATTGGGACGCGATGTACATGCCTTGCGCGTCGCGCAGGCCGATCGAATGGACGTCGGAGATGAAGGTCAGCATGCCGACGATGGTCTGCCCGCCTTGTTGCAGGCCGAATTCGTGGGTCTGCTTCACCGCGTTGACGGTGTCGGCGCCGGTGCCGGCCAGCGCCACCACCTTGGCGCCGGAGCTCTGCGCGGCCAGCAAAAAGGATGAGAAGTCGGTGGTGTTGAAGGGATAGCGCACCGCGCCGAGCACCTTGCCGCCGGCATCGGTGACGGCGCGCGAAGCGTCCTTCACCATCGCGCTGCCGAACGAATAGTCGACCGCGACAAAGAACCATTCCTTGCCGACGCGGCGGCCCAGCTCGCCGACCAGGCCGGCCGACAGCGCGTAGGTGTCGTCGGCCCAATGCGTGACGAAGGGCGAGCATTTGTCGCCGGTGAGGTCCGATGTCGCTGCGCCCGAGACCAGCGCGGTGCGGTTGCTCTGCGTCGCAAGGCCGGCGACGGCGAGGCCGACCGAACTCACCGCAAGATCGGTCACCGCGTCGACATGCTCGACGTCGAACCATTGCCGCGCGATCCCGACCGCGACGTCGGGCTTGTTCTGGTGATCCGCCGAGATGATCTCGATCGGCTTGCCCAGCACCTTGTTGTGAAAATCCTCAGCGGCAAGCTTCGCGGCGGTCACCGAGCCCGGCCCACCGAGATCGCGGCCGCTGCCGTAGTCACCCAGCACCGCAATCCGCACCACGCCGTCCGAGATGCCTGAGCCGTCGGGTGCGGCGTGCGCCAGCGGCGTCGCGAGCATCAGCGTGGCGATCGCGGCGGCGGCCCATCTGCGCGAGGCGTCTGTCTGCGGCAATTCCAATCCTCCCGTCGATTTTTCATGTGTCCATCTAGTGGACATTATTCTCATAATTCGCGATAGTATCCGCGCGAGCCGATCGGTCAAGCGCGCTGGATGCAGCGCGCCCCGCCGAATTTGCGGATGTGGACGGATGGCAAAGAAACCGAAGGCGGAAGTTCACGACGCGGAGCAGGGGGCGTCAGGCGTGCGCGCGGTCGACCGCGCCATCGCGATCCTGCAATGCTTCACGCCGGATCAGCCGGCGATGAGCGTGATCGAGATCCAGAAGCGGGTCGGGCTGAGCCGGCCGACGCTGTATCGCCTGCTGCAGACGTTGGCGCAGCGCGACCTGATCCAGGCCGAAGGCGACCCGCAGCGCTTCCGGCTGTCGCACGGCGTGATGAAGCTGGCCCATGTCTGGCTGAACGGCCTCGAAGTGGTCGCGATCGCGCGCCCGGTCGTCGAGGGCCTGCGCGAGGCGACCGGCGAGACCGCAGCGTTGTTCCGCGAGCAGGATGATCGCGGCATCTGCATCCTCGAATGCGAGAGCCGTCACGTGCTCTCGATCAGCCGCGGCGTCGGCCACAGTCTGAGCCTGATCCAGGGATCGACCGGCAAGGCGATGCTGGCCTTCATGGACCCGAAGCGGCAGGGGGCGCTTCTTGCCAGCATTGCAAAGAGCGCGGATCGTGCGCGGCTCGAGGACGCGCTGAGCTTTGCGCGGCGCAACGGCTATGCGACCAGCCATGGCGAGATCTTCGCCGGCGCGGTCGCCGTCTCCGCGCCGTGTTTCGATCACCGCGGCGAGGTCGTCGGTTCGGTCGGCCTCTACGGACCGAGCGCGCGCATCGACGAGCGGAAGCTACTGGAATATTCAAAGCTGGTGCGCGAGGCCGGCCGGCAGATCTCGGTCCTGCTGGGCTATCAGGACGGCGCGCCCATCGCATAGGGCTTCAACACCGCATAGAGCATGTCGTGCGTCGGCGTCGGGACGCCGAGCTTGCGGCCGAGCTCGACCACCTTGCCGTTCAGCCACGGCAGTTCGAGCCGGTTGCCACGCTCGAGATCGAGCGCCATCGAGGCCTTCATCGCCGGCGGCGCGTGTCCGATGAAATCGAGCACTTTCGTCAGCGCATCCGACGGCAGCTTGATGCCGCTGGCGTGCGCGATCGCGATGATCTCCTCGCAGGCCGATACGAAGAGCGGGCGCAAGTCGGGATCGTCGCGCAGCTTGCCGATCGGCAGCCTGGTGACCGCGGTCATGCCGGCATTGGTGGCGAGGCCGATGAACTTCATCCAGAGCTCGGTATTGATCTGCTCGCTCAAGGTCGCGTCGAAGCCGGCCTTCAGGCAGAGATCGAGCAGCGCCTTGCCGCGCGGCGTGATGCGGCCGTCGAGCTCACCGAAGATCATGCGCATGAAGGTGCCGACCTGGTTGATGACACCGGGCTTGATGATCGACGCCGAGATCTGCGCCACGCCGCCCATCACGGCGTTGCGTCCCAGGATCGAGACCAGCCTGTCGGGCGCATCGATACCGTTCTGCAGCGGGATCACCGCGGTGTCGGGGCCGACCATCGGCCTGATGTGTTGGCCGGCGCTTTCGACGTCCCACAGCTTGACGCAGAACAGCACGATATCGACCGGGCCGACGCTTGCCGGATCGTCGGTCGCCTGGGTCGGGACCAGATGGGTTTCGCCGCGGCCGCCCTGAACCTTCAGCCCCTCGCTGCGCATGGCGGCCAAATGAGCGCCGCGCGCGATAAAGGTGACGTCGGCGCCGGCATGCGCGAGCGCCGCACCAAAGCCGCCCCCGACGCCTCCGGCGCCCACCACTGCGATCCGCATGATTGTCTCCTTGTCCGTCGCTTTGGGCTGCAGCCTCGACGATGTCGGCGCAATGCGCAACCCGGTTGCGCTATTGCGCAGCCCGGCCTGTCTGAAAATCACGTGACCGCGGCCTTGTTTGCTACGCCATCTTCCTGCGTTGACTTGCCCGCCCGAACCGCTAAGCCATTTCGGAAAGTTCGGGAGGAATGCGTGGCGATGACGGAGCCGACGGCGGTCGCGCTTGACAATGCGACGGTGGCGTTTCGGTTGGCGGATGGACGCGTCTATACCGCGGTCGAGCAGGCCAATCTTTCGGTTGATCATGGCGAGTTCGTCGCCATTGTCGGTCCGACCGGATGCGGGAAGTCGACGCTGCTTAACGTCACGGCCGGGCTGCTCAAGCCCGCGGCCGGAACGGCAAGGATCTTCGACAAGCCGCTGAGCGGCCTCAATCGTGATGCCGGCTACCTGTTCCAGGCCGATGCGCTGTTCCCCTGGAAGACCGCGATCGACAATGTCGCGATCGGGCTCGAGATATCAGGCACGCCGCGCGCCGAGGCGCTCGCGCGCGCGCAGAAATGGCTGACCTCGGTCGGGCTCGGCGCCTTCGCCAATCGCTATCCGCACATGCTCTCGGGCGGCCAGCGCAAGCGCGTTGCACTGGCGCAGGTCCTGATCCGCGATCCGAAGATTCTCCTGATGGATGAGCCGTTCGGTCCGCTGGACGCCCAGACCCGGCAAATCATGGGCAATCTGCTCTTGGAATTGTGGAGCGCCGACCGCAAGGCGGTGCTGTTCGTGACCCACGATCTCGAGGAGGCGATCGCGCTGGCCGATCGCGTCGTGATCATGTCGGCCGGCCCCAGCGCGCGTATCATCGGCGACTGGCGCATCACGCTGCCGCGGCCGCGCGACATCGCCGAGATCCGGATGGAGAAGGATTTCCATGCCCTGCACCGCGAGATCTGGGGCGTGCTGAAGGACGAGGTGATGAAGGGCTATGTGCAGTCGACGCAGGCGGGGGCTGCCTGATGTCTCGCGTCACGCTGCTGTCCCTGCAGGTTCTGGTCGCCGTCGTCACACTGGTACTGTGGCAGCTCTTCTCCACCGTGCCGGTGTTCGGCAAGGTGCTGCTGCCGCCGTTCTTCTTCTCTAATCCGGTCGACGTCTTCAGCCAGATTGTAAAGTGGTTCTCGACCGGGGTGATCTGGAAGCATCTCGCGATCACGCTGTGGGAATCCATCCTCGCCTTCGTGATCGGCTCGGCCGGCGGCATTCTGGTCGGCTTCTGGTTCGCGCGGCAACCGCGCGTCGCCGCGGTGTTCGATCCCTATGTGAAGATGGTCAACGCGCTGCCGCGCGTGGTGCTGGCGCCGATCTTCGCGCTGTGGTTCGGGCTCGGCGTCTGGTCCAAGGTCGCGCTCGGCGTGACCCTGGTGTTCTTCATCGTGTTCTTCAACGTCTATCAGGGCGTCAAGGAAGTGCCGACCACGGTGCTCGACAATGGCCGCATGCTCGGCATGAACGAGCGGCAGCTGATGCGCCACGTCTACTGGCCCTCGGCGCTGTCATGGATGTTCTCCTCGCTGCACACCTCGGTCGGCTTTGCGGTGGTCGGCGCGGTGGTCGGCGAATATCTCGGCTCCGCCGCCGGCCTCGGCTACCTGATCCAGCAGGCCGAGGGCGTGTTCGACGTCGCCGGCGTGTTCGCCGGCATGTTCGTGCTGTCGGCCTTCGTCATCCTGATCGACATGGGCGTGACGATGGTCGAGAATCGGCTGCTGGTGTGGCGGCCGACGGCCGTGACGCGGGACTAAAGCATGATCCGGAAAAGTGCGAAGCGGTTTTCCCGCGCGACAAACGCGGGACGCGTTTGCGCGGAGATCATGCTCAAACAAAGAGCTGAAGCGCGATGACGATTCAACCTAATCACATCGCGCTTTAGGGCACTTCCGGCGCGGCCTCGATCAAGCCGCGGATCTTCTCCGTCACCTCCGGGTCGATCGGATTGTAGACGATCATGCTGAGGTCGGGCCGGCCGTCGACCGCGAACGCCGAATATTCGAACTTGACCGGGCCCAGGATCGGATGCCGGAGCTGCTTGACGCCTTCGCCGTGCGTTCGCACGTCGTTGTCGCGCCACAGCGCCGCGAATTCCGGACTGAGCCGGCAGAGCTCGTCGACGAACGGTTGCACCTCGGCAGCGGCGCCGGCACGCGCTGCGTCGACCCTGAAGGCGCCGACCACGAAGCGCGCCACACTGGCCCAGTCGTGTTGCGCGGCGCGGACGCGCGGATCGAGGAACATGAAGCGCAGCACGTTGCGCTCGCGCGGCGGCAGCGATCCGTAGTCCGTCAGCATCACGGTCGAGGCCCGGTTCCAGGCGACGATATCCCAGGTCGCGGTGCGTAGCACGGCGGGGCGCGGTTCCAGCGCGTCGAGCACGCGCTGGAGCCGGGGCGTGACGCCTTCGCTCTTCTGGTAGCGCACCTCGGGCGTGCGGCCGAGGCCGAGCAGGAACAGATGCTCGCGCTCGACATCGGTCAGCATCAGCGCACGCGCGATGCGGTCGAGCACATCGGCCGAGGGCGCGCCGCCGCGGCCCTGTTCGAGCCAGGTGTACCAGGTCGCGCTGATGTTGGCGCGCTGCGCCACCTCTTCGCGGCGCAGGCCCGGCGTGCGCCGCCGCTCCGGCGGAAAGCCGAACACGGCCGGATCGAGCTTGCTGCGGCGGTCCTTCAGGTAGGCGCCGAGCAGGTTCTCTTGCGCGAGCGGTTCGCTCATCCTGTTAACTATTATACCATGATAAGGTCACTACTTTAACAGGATAGCGCGCAGGGCCAGATTTGTCTCCAACGAAACCTGGAGACTTCCTCATGCGTGTGTTCGTCACTGGTGCCACCGGATTCATCGGCACTCCCGTCGTCAAGGACCTGATCGCCGCCGGACATCAGGTTCTTGGCATGACCCGTTCGGACGAGGGGGCGAACGCGATTTCTGCCGTCGGTGCGGAGGCTCTTCGCGGCTCGCTCGAGGACCTTGATAGCCTGCGCAAGGGGGCAAGCGCTTCGGACGCTGTCATTCACCTGGGCTTCGTTCACGACTGGTCCAACTTCGCGAACAGTTGCGAGATCGACCGCCGCGCCATCGAAGCCCTGGGTTCTGTTCTGGCTGGATCGGACAGGCCATTGATCGTGACCGGGGGCTTGGCGGGATTGGCCAAGCCCGGCCAGATCGCGACCGAGAACCAAACGATATCGCCGGATTTCCCCTTTCCCCGCGTGTCGGAACAGACGGCCCTGTCGCTGAGGGGCGTCCGCGCGTCGGCTATGCGTCTTCCCCAGGTCCACGATCCTGTCAGGCAGGGTCTCATCACCCCATTGATCGCGGTGTACCGCGAAAAGGGCGTGTGCGCCTATCTCGGCGACGGGCAAAATCGCTGGCCGGCAGCGCATGTTCTCGACGTGGCGCGCCTCTACCGGCTGGCCATCGAACAGGCTGAGCCGAACGCGAGGTATCACGCCGTCGCGGAAGAGGGGGTCTCGATGCGCGATATTGCCGAAACGATCGGACGGCGCCTGAAGCTGCCGGTCAAATCCATCGCCCCGCAAGAGGCGCCGGCCTTCTTTGGCTGGCTCGGCACGTTCGCGGCATACGACATGGCGGCTTCCAGCGAGCAGACGCGCAGGAAGCTTGGATGGCAGCCGACCGGGCCAGGGTTGATTGCCGATCTCGAACAGCTGGTCTATTCCGCGCAGTAGGATGCGTAAGGTGGGTTAGCCGAAGGCGTAACTCACCATTTTCTCCGCGGGTGGGCACAGTTGGTGGGATGCGCTTCGCTCACCCAGCCTACGCAGCCGATCACAGCGGGAAGCATCGCATGTAGGCCGCAAACAGTGTCTCATCGCTGTAGCTCACCAGCTCGTGGGTAACCGCGTCGGCCAATTCGAGGTCGCGGTTCTGGACGCGCAGCCAGGCCTGGGTGTCGGCGGTGATGGTCAGAGCGGCTTCACCGACATGCCGTCCCGGCACGACCTGGAGGTCCTTGCCCTTGATCGCAACGGTCATATCCAGCGCGCTTGCACCGGTGAAGCGCAGATGCGTCACGAAATCCAGGCCTCGCGCCCTGCCGCGCTGGAATCCGAGCGAGAGCGAAAAGATATAGGCCTGCAGGCTGCCGGTATGGCGGCCGGACGTGACATGCTGAAGCTTCTTGTGTGGAAAGCGCCGCGTCACCGTGTCCTCGGCGTCGGTGTCCGGGATCACGTAGACGAACTCGTCCTTGTCGATCAGCGGCTGCACCACATCGGCGAAATGGGCGTCGCGATCGTGCAGGAAGGGGCCGATCACGTCTTCGCCGGCCGGGCAGGCCGAAATGCAATAGGCCGCCTTGTAGCCAGGCTTGAACGACAGCGATTGCCAGATGTTCAGCGTCTCGGTGCGGGGAACGCGGGCGCGATAATCCCTGGCGTCCTTTGCATCCGCGACCTTCTCCACCCACTGCGTGAAGTTGCCGAGAAAGTCGTGATAGTTGTGGGTGTGGCAGGACAGGAAATCGAAGCCGCCGTCGGGCTTGATGGCGCCGACCGGGCAGGCGGCGACGCACAATTTGCACTCCAGGCACGGATTGTAGTCGATCGGGTGGTCATGGGCGTCGACCTCGCAGCCGAGCAGGATGGTGCCGAGCAGGACGAAGCTGCCGAATTTCGGATGGATCACGCTGCGATGGATTCCCATGCGGCCGAGACCGGCTTCCACCGCGATCGGCTTGTGCTGGACCATCATGATCCTGGGCAGGTCCATCTCCATCGGGAACGCGGCAACCGAGTTGCAGGCCGGGATGCCGTGCTCGTCGAGCGCGCGAACGATGGCACGCGCGGTTTCGTTGACGTGATCGTAAGTGCTGTGGAATTCCTCGTTGGCGACCGAGCGCGAGGGCGAGCGCACCGGCTCGCGGTTCATGTGGCAGACGATCGCGAGCAGGGAGCGGGTCCGGCTATAGACCTTGCGAATGAAGTCCCGCTGCGACGCGATGGCGGCCCGTTCGAACTCGATGATGCCGACATCATCGGCTCCACATCTGCGCGCGATATCCTTGATCAGCTCCGATGAAACTGGGACGTCGCGGACCGGTTCGCTGCTGCGCGCGCGCACAGCCCTGACCGTGGGGTGATCGTCCAGGCTCATGGTTCCGGCTTTCCATAAAATGACGATAATCATATTATGGAGCGGGTGAACTTGAGGCAAGTGAATTATATGTCAAGCGCCATGTAATTGAACTGCCGCCCAAATGATGGATTCGCGTAATGCTCGGACAACGCCGTCAGTCCAGCAGTTTGGTATCATCCGGCGCCTGCGGCGGCGTCTTGATCGCGATGGCCTTGATGGCGCGGCCGTCCAGCTGTCGGAAAGTCGCCTTCTCAAGGCCTCCCGGCTCCTCTATCTTGCCGGCCAGTCGAACGGAGGACGTCATGAACAAATGGCTTGGCAAGCTTGCCGGAACGCTGCTGGCGCTGACCCTGTCCACGGGCCTTGCCGCGGCGCAAAGCAAGATCACCATCGCGGTCGGGGGCGGCGCTTGCCTGTGCTATCTGCCCACCGTGCTGGCCAAGCAGCTCGGCGAATACGACAAGGCCGGGCTTGCGGTCGAGCTGGTCGACCTCAAGGGCGGCTCGGACGCGCTCAAGGCCGTGCTCGGCGGCAGCGCCGACGTCGTGTCCGGCTATTTCGACCACTGCGTCAATCTCGCGGCCAAGAAGCAGGAGCTGCAGGCCTTCGTGGTCTATGACCGCTATCCCGGCCTCGTGCTGGTGGTGTCGCCGAAGCACACCGGCGAGATCAACTCGATCAAGGATCTCGCCGGCAAGAAGGTCGGCGTCAGTGCGCCGGGTTCCTCGACCGATTTCTTCTTGAAGTATCTGCTCAAGAAGAACGGCCTCGATCCTGCGGGCACCGCCGTGATCGGGGTCGGCCTCGGCGCCACGGCGGTGGCCGCGATGGAGCAGGGTCAGATCGACGCTGCCGTGATGCTCGATCCCGCCGTTACCGTGCTGCAGGGCAGCTACAAGGACCTCAAGATCCTCAGCGACACCCGCACCCAGCACGACACGCTTGCGGTGTTCGGCGGCGAATATCCCGGCGGGGCCCTGTATTCGACCGCGGCCTGGGTCAACGGCCACGAGAAGGAGGTGCAGGCGCTGACCAATGCGATCATGGCGACGCTGGCCTGGATCCATTCGCACAGCGCCGAAGATATCATGGCCAAGATGCCGGACGAGATCGTCGGCAAGGACAGGGCGCAGTATCTCGCGGCGCTGAAGAACACGATCCCGATGTATTCCGAGACCGGCAAGATGGACCCCAAGGGTGCAGAGGCGGTGCTCGCGGTGTTCAGCGAGGGCTCGCCCGATGTCGCCAAGGCCGGCATCGACGTCACCAAGACCTACACCAACAAGTTCGTCGATCAGGCCAAGAAGACCACCGGAAACGCGAAGTAAACACGTTCGGACATGCAGTCTCCGCTCATTTGTCGTGTCACCGCGCTCGACCTTGCCTTGCAGCGGCGTCCGTGGCCGTTCGCGGACCAGCGGCGTGCCGAGATCGATGCGCATTTCGCCGAGCAGCAGCGGCTGAACCCGAACCTGTGGAACGGCCGCGTCCTGCTCGGGCGCGATCCGGTGTTTGCCGGCGAGCGGCTCAGCGCGAGCTATTTCGAGACCGATTTCGCGAGCTTCCTCGCCTGGCGCGACTGGGGCTTTCCGGACCGCGAGGTGTTCAACGGTTTCGGCATGGGCGCGCTGCTCGCGAGCGACGGCGCCTTCGTGTGCGGGGTGATGGGCGAGCAGACCGCGAATGCCGGACGTATCTATTTCCCGTCAGGGACGCCCGACCTCGACGACATCAGGGGCGAGACGGTGGATATCGCCGGCAGCGTGATGCGCGAGCTCGAGGAGGAGACGGGACTGTTGCCGTCGGATTGCCGCGGCGACGCCGACTGGCACTGCATCTACACCGGCGTTGCGCTCGCGATGATGCAGATCCTGCGCGTCGACATGCCCGGCGACGCGCTGCGGGCTCGCATCGAGGCCAATTTGGCGCAGCAGGAAGACCCCGAGCTCGCCGGCATCCATCTGGTGCGCAGTCGCGCCGATCTCACTCCCGCAATGCCGCGTTTCGTCACCGCGTTCATCGAGACGCAGCTGCCGGCGTAGGCAAAGGAATGCGCAATGACCGAGCAAGCCACCGCTGCCGCTGCATTGACACCGGCAATCGCCGATGGCCCCCAAACGATCAAGGTCATCATTTCGGGTGGATTCGCCTCGGTCTACCGCGACGTGCTGCCTGAATTCGAGCGAAGCACGGGCATCAGCGTGGAGACTGGATCGGGTGCGTCCGAGGGCACCGGTCCGAAGACGATCAGGCACCAGCTTGCGAACGGCACCAAAGCGGACGTGGTTATCCTTTCGCGCGAGGGACTTCGAAGTCTGACCGAAGACGGCCGAATTCGTGCGGGATCGGAAGCCGGATTGGCGACGGCACCTTTGGCCGCGGCGGTTCGGGCAGGCTCTCGCAAGCCGGACATCGGCAATGATATCGCGCTCAGGAAAGCCTTGATCGACGCCGGCCAGGTGGTGGCGCCGAGCAGCACGAGCGGGCAGTACGTCCGCGACAAGGTTTTCCCCAGGCTGAACTTGCCGGACACGGTCAGGCTCACCCTCGAGGCGCGCGGAACCGAGGCTGCCGAGGTGCTGAGAGCAGGCAAGGCAAATCTCTCGATCGGCCCGACCAGCGAACTGGTTCAGGAGAGCGGCATCGAAGTTGTCGGTCTGCTGCCGCCAGATCTCCAGCTGGTGCAGACCTTCACGGCCGCGATCGTCAGCGACGCGCAGGCGCCGGAAGCAGCCAAGCGCCTGATCGATTTTCTTTCCCTGGACAGCGATATCCTGCTCGCGGCCATCAAACGGGCCGGCATGGAACGGCCCCGCGGATAAATTGCCGCTGCCAACCGCACGCCCCAGCATCGCGCGTCGGCACCATTCCGCCGAAACTTTGCGCAAGCCTGCGCGGTGCGGACGCAGCCATCGCGCTTGACATCATCGGCCGCTCCCCCTGTGATAGGGCGGCACGACAACAAAAAATGCAGTGCACAATCTCTGGGGAGGGATTCATGCCGGTCAGGAGGGCTGCCCGCTGGCTTGCGGGCCTATCCGTCGCGCTCGCGGCGCTCGGTGTGGCCAATGCAGCGCATGCGCAGGACAAGAAGATCAGGATCGGCGTGATCTTCGATTTGACCGGCCCGCTGGCCGGCGGCGGCTCCGAGCTGCAATATACCGGCGTCAAGATCATGCTCGACCATTACGCCAAGACCGGCGTCGAGGGTTACAAGGTCGAAGCCGTCTATGCCGACGCGCAGAGCAAGCCCGACATCGCGATCAACGAGGCCGTCCGCCTGCTCGAGCAGGAAAAGGTCGACATGGTGATGGGCTTCTTCTCCTCGGCGCAATGCGTGCCGGTGTCGGCGCGGGTCGAGCAGATGAAGAAGTTCATGTGGATCACGACCTGCATTTCCTCCGGCGTGTTCGACGGAAAGAACTACAAATACGTGTTCCGTCCGCAGGCCGCCGGCAACCAGTACGGCATGATGACGACCGACTTCATCGCGCAATACTCCATGTCCAAGTTCGGCAAGGAGCCGAAGGATCTCCGCGTCGCCATCATCCATGAGGACGGCGCCTATGGCGTCGACGTCTCCAAGGGCAATGAGGCCGGCGCCAAGAAGGCCGGCTTCAACATCGTGCTCAAGGAGGGCTATTCGGCGACCGCGCCCGATTTGTCGGCGCTGGTCACGAAGCTGAAGCGCGCCAAGCCCGACGTGATCTTCCATACTGGCTACAATCCGGACATTACCCTGTTGTTCCGCCAGGCTCGCGAGCAGGGGCTGAAGTTCGGCGCCATCGTCGGCCACGGCGCGGGCTACGGCGTCTACGAGAAGCTGAAGGAAGGCCTCGGCGCCGACGCCAACTATCTCTTCAACACCGACCCGATCTCGATCTGGCTTGCCAACCAGAAGAACATGGATCCCAAGCTGCCGCCGGTCATCAAGATGGTCGGCGAGGAGTTTGACCGGCTGAAGCCCGGCGTGCCGATCCGCTCCGCCCACGTCGGCATCGGCGCGGCCAATGCCTATGTCTTCCTCGACGACGTCTTGCCGCGCGCGATCAAGAAGTATGGCGGCGTCGATCCGGATGCGCTGCGCAAGGCCGCGCTCGACACCGACATACCCGAGGGCGGCACCATGCTCGGCTACGGCGTGAAGTTCTACGGCGAGGGAGAGCAGTATGCCGGGCAGAACGCGCGTTCGTTCCCGGTGGTGCTGCAATATATCGACGACAAGTCCTATGTGGTGTGGCCGAAGAGCCAGATGCAGCGCGAGACCGAGCTGCCGCTGCCGGCCGGCACCACCTACAGCTACAAATAGCTCGCTTGCGAAGGGAACTGCCGTGCTCGCCGTCGAAGGCCTGGTCAAGCGGTTTGGCGGCTTTCGTGCCGTCAACAACGTGTCGTTCCGCGTCGAGCAGGGCGAGATCCTCGGCCTGATCGGCCCGAACGGCTCCGGCAAGAGCACGATCTTCAACATGCTCTCGGGCACCTTGCCGCCGACCTCCGGCTCGATCCTGTTCGACGGCCACGAGATCGCCGGGCTCGCCCCGCACCGGATCATCAACCGTGGCATCGGCCGTACCTTCCAGATCCCGCGGCCGTTCCATCGCCTCAGCATCTTCGAGAACGTCGTGCTCGCCGGCTTCTACGGCCAGGGCCGCCACAGCCGCGGCAAGGCCGAGGAGGCGGCCGAGCGGGCGCTCGCGATGGTCGGGCTGCCGACCGATCGCAACGCCAGCGTCGAGGGCCTGGGCGCCGCGGGCCTGAAGAAGCTCGAGCTCGCCAAGGCACTCGCCACCGGCCCGAAACTGTTGCTCGCGGACGAGAGCCTCGGCGGGCTCGACGAGGCCGAGATGGACCAGGCCGCCGACATGCTGCGCCGGATCCGCGACGAGCTCGGCATCACCATCATCTGGGTCGAGCACATCATGGGCGTATTGATGCGCGTGGTCGATCGCGTGATGGTGCTCGATCACGGCGAGAAGATCGCCGAGGGCCTGCCGGCCGATGTCGCCGGCGACGCAAAAGTGATCGAGGTCTATCTCGGCACCGATGCGGATGCGAGCCTCGCGGCCGCGGCGGCAGCCCAGGCGCGGCGCCGGATCGGGGCGTGAGCGCATGCTGGAATTGAAATCGATCGACGCGGGCTATGGCAGCTTCCAGGCGCTGTTCGACGTCAGCCTCGACGTCAAGGCGGGCGAGGCGGTCGGCGTGATCGGCCCGAACGGCGCCGGCAAGACTACCTTGATGCGGGTGATCTCCGGGTTGATCCGCCCGATCAGAGGCACGATCGCGATGGAGGGCACCGACGTCGTCGCGACGCCCCCGCATCGCATCGTCAGCCTCGGGATCGCGCATGTGCCGGAAAATCGCCGGCTGTTTCCGCGGCTCACCGTCGGCGACAACCTGAAGATGGGCGCCTACATGCCCGGTGCCCGCGCGCGTTACGCCGAGCGGCTGGAGTTCGTGTTCGAGCTGTTTCCGCGCATGAAGGAGCGCCAGCACCAGATGGCCGGGACGATGTCGGGCGGCGAGCAGCAGATGTGCGCGATCGGCCGTGCGCTGATGTCGAACCCGAAACTGCTGCTGCTCGACGAGCCGTCGGCCGGGCTCGCGCCGGTTGTGGTGCAGCAGGTGTTCGAGCTGGTCAAGCGCATCCGCTCAAGCGGGCTGACGGTCCTGATCGTCGAGCAGAACGTGCAGCAGGTGCTGCGCGTGGTCGACCGCGCCTATCTGCTGGAAGCTGGCAGTATCCGCGCCGCCGGATCAGCTGCGGAGCTGGCCGCCAGCGACACCATCAAGCAGGCGTATTTGGGTGTGTGAGGGGATGATGACATCACATCTGGCAGGCGTGTTCACCCCGTTTCCCGTCATCCCCGCGCAACGGCTACGCCGTTGTCGCTGGAGGAGCGGCGTTAGCCGCGTCTCGAAGGATCGACGGCCACCGGCCGGGCCGTACATCCTTCGAGACGCCGCTTCGCGGCTCCTCAGGATGACGGGAACGAGTGGCGTCACGGTCTAGGGGGCAGAGCCACCATGCAATCCTTCCTCGACATCTTCGACATCTACCTGCTGGAGGCCGTCATCAACGGCATCCTGCTCGGCGGCGTGCTGGCGCTGCTCGCGCTCGGGCTCAACCTGATCTTCGGCGTCATCGACGTCACCTGGATCTGCTACGCCGAGCTTGTGATGATCGGCATGTACGGCATGTACTATCTCGTGCAGTACTACGGCCTGCCATACTGGGCCGCCGCGCCGCTGGTCATCCTGCTGGTGGCGCTGCTCGGCGGCGCGCTGCATTTCTTCGTGATCGCCCCGCTGCTGACCGCGCCGCCGATCAACCAGCTGCTCGCCACCGGCGGCGTGCTGTTCATCCTGCAGAGCTTTGCCACCGTCGCCTTCGGCATCGACTTCCGCAATCTCGGCATCCGCCTGCCGGTGCTTGCGCTCGGCGAGATGAATTTCAGCTACGCGCGATTGCTGTCGTTCGCCGCCGCGCTGCTCGGCATGATCGGCGTCTATCTGTTCCTGACCCGCACCTTCACCGGCACCGCGATCCGCGCCATCGCGCAGGACCGCCAGATCATGCCGCTGATGGGTGTTGATCCCAAGCGCATCTATCTCGTCACCTCGGCGATCGGCGGCGGGCTCGCCGGCCTCGCCGCCTGCCTGCTGGTGCTGCAATATGACGTGCATCCGTTCGTCGGCCTGTCGTTTGGGCCGATCACCTTCCTGATCTGCGTGCTCGGCGGGCTCGGCAATTTCATCGGCGGCTTCATCGCCGCTTTCGTGTTCGCCGAGATCATCTCGCTCGGCGGCCTGTTCTCCGATCTGGAATGGGGTTACGTGCTGGCCTTTGCCTTCTTCATCGTCATGATGTTCATCCGGCCCGCGGGCCTCCTGGCGAGGCGCTCGTGAACAGGCAAGCCGCCGGCTGGATCATCGCGCTGCTCGCGCTCGTCGCGGTGCCTTTCGTGCATCGCGATCCCTATCATCTGCACGTGCTGGTGCTGATCCTGATCTGGTCGTTCGCCTACACCTCATGGTCGATCATGGGGCGCTTCGGCCTCGTCTCGCTCGGCCATGGCGGCTTCATGGGCATCGGCGCCTATGTCACCGCGCTGCTGTGGAACCATCTCGGCGTGTCGCCCTGGATCGGCATTCCACTCAGCATGGCGACCGCCGGCGTGCTCGCGCTGGTCGTCGCCTATCCCTGCTTTCGCTTCCGCATCACCGGGCATTATTTCGTGCTGGTGACCCTGGCGCTGTCGGGCATCGTGCTGCAGGTCATCACCGCGACCCGCGACTACACCGGCGGCTCGCTCGGCTACACCCCACAGCGCGCCCCCAGCGGCAAGGGGCTGCTCGCGCTGCAATTCGACGACAAGACCACCTGGTATCTGATCGCGCTCGCGGTCTGGGTCTTGGGCCTCGTGATCTGGCGCGCGATCGATCGCAGCATGATCCGCCATGCCATGGAGGCGATCTCGGAGGACGAGGATGCCGCCGCGGCGGCCGGCGTCAACGTCACCGCCGAGAAGCTCAAGATCACCCTGATCAGCGCGCTGATGACCGCGCTGTCGGGCGCGCTCTATTGCCAGTACCAGATGTTCATCTCGCCCGACACGGTGAGCGGCATCGCGGTCTCCCTGCAGATGGTGTTCGCGGCGATCGTTGGCGGCGTCTATGTTGCGCTGGGGCCGACGGTCGGCGCCGTCATCACCATCGTGCTGGCCGAGGTGCTGCGCATCTCTTTTGGCACCAAGGCGGTCGGCTGGGACAATCTGGTCTATGGCGTGCTGCTGGTGCTGTTCATCATCTTCCTGCCCAAGGGCATTCTTGGTAGCGTGATCGACCGGATCAAGTCGCCCCGCAAGCCGTCGAGAAGCCATGAGCAACAAACCGTCCCCATCGCTCGCCGATGAACTGAAGCCCTTCGTCGCGCCGTTCCGCTTCGACGGGTCGGGCGAACTTCACCTCAAATCGTATCCGACCGCCGAGAAGGGCGGCATCGACAAGGACGCCGGCGGCAGGATCATCGAGGCCAACCGCAGGCGGCTCAACGATTTCCAGGAGAAGCTCTACGCCCAGGACCGCTGGTCGCTGCTGCTGATCTTCCAGGGCATGGATGCCGCCGGCAAGGATTCCGCGATCAAGAGCGTGTTCGAGGGCGTCAATCCGCAGGGCTGCGAGGTTTCCTCCTTCAAGCAGCCCTCGACCAGGGAGCTCGACCACGACTTCATGTGGCGCGCGATGATCGCGCTGCCGGAGCGCGGCCGCATCGGCATTTTCAACCGCTCCTATTACGAGGAGTGCCTGGTGGTGCGGGTGCATCCCGAGGTGCTCGACAAGCAGAAGATTCCGAAGCGCCTTGTCACCAAGGACATCTGGCGCGAGCGCTTCGAGGACATTGCGGCGATCGAGCGCTATCTGTCGCGCAACGGCACCGTGATCCTGAAATTCTTCCTCAACGTCTCCAAGGAGGAGCAGCGCCGGCGCTTCCTCGACCGGCTGGAGGAACCGGCCAAGAATTGGAAGTTCTCGATGGCCGACGTCGCCGAGCGCAAGCTGTGGGCCAAATATCAGGCCGCCTATCAGGACATGATCCATCACACCGCAACCAAAGAGGCGCCCTGGCACATTGTGCCCGCCGACCACAAATGGTTTGCCCGCGTCGTGATCGGCTCGACCATCGTCAACGCGCTCGACAAGCTCGATCTGAAATTCCCCGAGGTCGACAAGGCCGACTTGAGCGAATTCAAGCGCGTCCGCGCGGCGCTGGAGGCGGAAGGCGAGGGCGGGGCGGGCGAGAAGGCGAAGATGGTGGCGAAGAAGTAGGTGCGAAGCAGTCGCGCCGCGTTCTTCTCTCGCTGGTGGTCAACTGCGTAAGGTGATCACACTGGTCAGGCTCCCTCCCCCCGCAAGGCCTCTTGCGGGCCCGCAAGGGGGGAACCCTTCCACGGTGCGCCCCTTACGGTGGCGGCTGCCCGTGGGTTAGGTCAACCCATCTGACCATCTTTACCCATTGCGGCGGCTTGCCATAATCGTCTAGAACGACGGCGCATAGCGCGTCCCGACAACCAACCGTCAATGGTTTTGTCCGAGGATTTCGGCGCTCAACAGGGTCTGGCAATGCTGATTCGCGGCCAAATTGATGGGATTTCGGGGGAGGTGGCCCAAGCTACCGCCACGATCCCGGCTGCGGCGCCCACCCTGCTTATTGGCGGCCTGCTTCTTACCTGCCCCTGAGGGCCGGCTGGGCGTTTGCGCCTGGGCACTCAGGGGTTTGTACGAGATCACCGGACCCTGATAATCGCCCTGCATCATGACGGGCGCAAAGCTTAAAGGAATTTCTGACATGGCCACCGCGAACAAGTCCGAGAAGGACCGCGTTATCATTTTCGACACCACCTTGCGCGACGGCGAGCAGTGCCCCGGCGCCACCATGACCTTCGAGGAGAAGCTCGAGGTTGCCGAACTGCTGGACGACATGGGCGTCGACGTCATCGAGGCCGGCTTTCCGATCACCTCGGAAGGCGATTTCCAGGCGGTCAGCGAGATCGCCCGCCGCTCCAAGAACGCGGTCATCGCGGGCCTGTCCCGCGCCCATCCGGCCGACATCGACCGCTGCGCCGAAGCCGTGAAGTTCGCCCGCCGCGGCCGCGTCCACACCGTGATCGCGACCTCGCCGCTGCATATGCGGGTGAAGTTGAACAAGACCCCCGAGGAGGTCATCGAGACCTCGGTCGCGATGGTCGCCCGCGCCCGCAACCAGATCGACGACGTCGAATGGTCGGCCGAGGACGGCACCCGCAGCGAGATGGACTATCTGTGCCGGATCGTCGAGGCGGTGATCAAGGCCGGTGTCACCACGGTGAACATCCCCGACACCGTCGGCTACACGGTGCCGGAGGAATACACCCACTTCATGCGGACGTTGATCGAGCGCGTGCCGAACTCCGACAAGGCGATCTTCTCGGTGCACTGCCACAACGACCTCGGCATGGCGGTCGCGAACTCGCTGGCCGGCGTCGTCGGTGGCGCGCGGCAGGTCGAGTGCACCGTCAACGGCATCGGCGAGCGCGCCGGCAATGCCGCGCTGGAAGAGATCGTGATGGCGATCAATGTGCGGAACGACAAGTTTCCGTTCTGGAACAAGATCGACACCACGCAGCTCACCCGCGCCTCGAAGGTGGTGTCCGCGGCCACCTCGTTCCCGGTGCAGTACAACAAGGCGATCGTCGGCCGTAACGCGTTCGCGCATGAGAGCGGCATCCATCAGGACGGCGTGCTGAAGGACGCCTCGACCTACGAGATCATGCGGCCCGAGATGGTCGGCCTGAAGCAGTCCTCGCTGGTGCTCGGCAAGCATTCCGGCCGCCACGCCTTCATCCACAAGCTGGAGGAGATGGGCTACAAGCTCGGCGCCAACCAGCTGGAGGATGCCTTTACGCGGATGAAGGCGCTGGCCGACCGCAAGAAGGACATCTACGACGAGGACATCGAGGCGCTGGTCGACCAGGAGATGGCGGCCGCCCACGACCGCATCAAGCTGACCTCGCTGACCGTGATCGCCGGCACCCATGGCCCGCAGCGCGCGACCATGAAGCTCGACGTCGACGGCCAGATCAAGATCGAGGAGGCCGAAGGCAACGGCCCGGTCGACGCCGTCTTCAACTGCATCAAGCGCCTGGTGCCGCACGAGGCCAAGCTGGAGCTGTACCAGGTGCACGCGGTGACCGAGGGCACCGACGCGCAGGCCGAGGTCTCGGTGCGTCTGGCCCATGAAGGTCGCTCGATGACCGCCCGCGCCGCCGATCCGGACACGCTGGTGGCCTCCGCAAAGGCCTATCTCGGCGCGCTGAACAAGATCGTGATGAAGCGCCAGCGCGACGTGCCGGCCAAGGCCGCGGGCTGACGAGAGAGGTCGACCGACAAAGTTGAAACGCGGCGCCTCGGCGCCGCGTTTTTGTTTGAACGCCCACATTTAGACCCGTCTGAGGTGCGAGCGAAGCGAGCCTCGAAGGGCGACGGTGAGGAATTGCGCTCGTAATGACAGCTGCAGGTGACTGGTTGGGATAAAAACCGCTCAACTCAATCATTCTTGGAATCATTTCCCAACAATCCGCTCCATCCCGCACTGCTTTGGAATCTTCCATGCCCTTCCCGGCGCTACGCTGCGGCCTTTCCCGGGGACGCCGTCCATGCCGATCTCCTCCATCGTGACAGACCTTCCGCGCGCCGCCACGCCGGCGGAGACCGCGCTGACGCGCCGGGTCGACCTGACAACGCTTCGCCTGTTCGTCGCGGTCTGCGACGAGCAGAACCTCACCCGCGCCGCGCAGCGCGAGGGGATCGCGGCGTCGGCGGTGTCGAAACGGATGAACGATTTCGAGCTGGCGTTCGGTGTCACGCTGTTCAAGCGGCTCGCCAAGGGCATGGCGCTGACGCCGGCCGGCGAGGCGCTGCTGCATCACGCCCGGGTGACGCTGCTCAATGTCGAGAAGATCGCGGTCGAGCTGTCGGAATATTCGCAAGGCGTGCGCGGCCATGTCCGCATGCTCGCCAATCTCTCGGCGATCGTGCAATACCTGCCCGAGGATCTCTCCGCCTTCTTCGCCGCGCATGAATTGCTGCGTGTCGATCTGCAGGAGCGGCCGAGCGGGCAGGTGGTGCGCGGCATCGAGGAGGGCGCAGCCGAGATCGGCATCTGCTCGGCCGAGGCCGACAGCCGCGCGCTCGAGGCCTTCCATTATCGCTACGACAATCTGGTGGTGGTGATGCGCGCCGACCATCGGCTGGCCGGCCGCGAGACATTGCTGTTCACCGAGACACTCGATTTCGACCACATCGGCTTGCACACCGCGAGCTCGATCTATCTGCGCTCGCAATATGCGGCGACGCAAGCCGGCAAGGCGATGCGGCTGCGCATCAACGTGCCCGGCTTTGATGCGGTCTGCCGCATGGTGCAGGCCAATATGGGGCTCGGGCTGATCCCCGACCGCGCCTTCGAGGTGGTCGGCGCCGGCATGGGCCTTCGCGCGATCCCGCTGCGCGACGATTGGGGACGGCGCGAGCTGAAGATCGTGACCCGCGACACCGCGCATCTATCGGCAACCAGCCGCCTGATGCTGGACTATCTGCGCGCGGCGGAGGCGGGAAATACAGCGCGGATAGGCGTGGCGCAGGCGCGCTGAGCCTGACCTTGCACGGGCCTCACTGTCTTGCTGCGGAATCTTCATGCAGCGAGGGACTCCCACTTCACCCTTCGCGGCTTATGTAGCGGATAACTGTTCACCGCAGCGAGGTTGCCGCCGCGCATCAATCGCGATCCGGCGGGCGGCGGACATTAGAGCGTTTTCGAGCGAAGTGGACACCGGTTCGCGTGAAGAAAACGCGTCAAAGCAAGAATCTAGAGCTTCGGTTCCGATTCAATCAGAACCGAAAATGCTCTAGCCGCCATCGAGCGCGGCGAGGCGGTCGGCTTCCGCGATGTCCTCGACGGTGTTGGCGTTGAAGAACGGATCGAGCGGCTCGGTCGGCCACTCGACCGTTGCGAGCGGATAGCGCGCGGTCCAGCGGTCGATCTTGCGCACGTCCTCGACGACCAGCGCCTGGCGCAACTCGTTCCGCAAACGCACGCTCCAGAGGCCGATCACGGGATGCGTCTGCCCGCCGGATGAAGCGACCGCGAGCTCGGCATTCTCGGCCGCGCGTGCTTGCGCGAGGCGCGCGACGAGATCACGCGGCAGAAACGGACAATCGCCCGCGGCGCTGAGCACCCATTGCGCATCCGGCCGGTTGGCGGCAACCCAGTCGAGCGCGGCCAGGATGCCGGCGAGGGGGCCGGGATAGTCGGCGACATCGTCGGCCACGACCGGAAGGCCGAACGCGGCGAAGCGCGCCGGGTCGCCATTGGCGTTGATGATCAGCGCACTGCATTGCGGGGCGAGACGGTCGATCACCCGCTGCAGGATGGTGCGGCCCGCGATCTTGCGCATCGGCTTGTCGCCGCCGCCCATGCGCCGCGCGAGGCCGCCGGCGAGCAGCACGCCCGGGACGGCAGTCCCCGGAATATCAGTCATTGTCGGTCTCGCCCTTGCGCTTGTGACGCATCGATTCCTCTTCGACATAGTCGAGGTTCTGGTCGTAGACGATCCGCTCCTGGCCCGACAGCGCGATGAAGCGCTTGCCGCGGGCGCGCCCGACCAGCGTCAGGCCGACCTGCCGCGCCAGATCGACGCCCCATGCCGTGAATCCGGAGCGCGAGACCAGGATCGGGATCCCCATCCGCACCGTCTTGATCACCATCTCCGAGGTCAGCCGCCCGGTGGTGTAGAGGATCTTGTCGGCCGGATCGACATTGTGGCGATAGATCCAGCCCGCGATCTTGTCGACGGCGTTATGCCGGCCGACGTCCTCGGTGTAGCACACCGGCGTCGCCTCCTTGCACAGCACGCAGCCGTGAATGGCGCCGGCTTCCAGATAGAGCGACGGCATCGTGTTGATGGTGTGCGTCATCCGGTAGAGCCACGAGGTCCGCAGTTCGGCCTTCGGCAGCGCGACCTTCTCGACGGCTTCGAGCAGGTCGCCGAACGCGGTGCCCTGGGCGCAGCCCGAGGTCTGCGTGCGCTTCTTCAGCTTCGCTTCGAAATTGGTGTGGTGCGCGGTGCGCACCACGACGACCTCGAGATCGTCGTCATATTCGACCTCGGTGACGACGTCGTCGTATTTGAGCATGTTCTGGTTCAAGAGGTAGCCGAGCGCGAGGTATTCGGGGTAGTCGTTGATCGTCATCATCGTGACGATCTCCTGCGCGTTGAGGTACAGCGTCAGCGGCCGTTCGACCGGCACCTTGATCTCGGTCGGCGCGCCGGTCTGGTCGACGCCGGCCACGCGCTCCGTCAGGCGCGGATCGTCCGGATCAGGAACAATGATGGGAGCGGTGGTTTTCTCGGTCACTGCGGGACGTCCGAATGGGTTCACATGGCAACGGAGCTGGGGATATAAGCACGTTCGGAGACTGACTGGCGACTCTCCGCCGCGTCGCGGGAACTGCCATCGATCGGTCCGGCTTTAAGGATAACGCGCAGTTCGCGATCTGGGTCGAACAAATCTTGTCGATGGCCGAGGACTGAGGAAGATCATGGCGCAGCTTTCGGACGACTGCTTCGCGTTCGGCGGACCGATGATGTCGGTCGACGAAGCCGTCGCGATCATCGCCGCGCGGGTCAAGCCCGTCGGCGAGACCGAAGCCGTTGCCCTGGTGGATGCGGACGGACGCATCCTGGCCGGCGATATTGTCGCACCGCTTGCGCTGCCGCCGTTCAGGAATTCCGCCGTCGACGGCTACGCGGTATCCGGCGCGGACCTGCCGGCGAGCGGCGAGCGCGCATTCCGCGTTGCCGGGCGGGTGCAGGCGGGCGCGTCGGCGCAGCCGGCGCAGGCGGGCCAGGCGGTGCGGATCTTCACCGGCGCGCCGATGCCCGACGGCACCGACACCGTGTTCATGCAGGAAGACGTGCGGATCGACGATGCGGGAAACGTGATCCTGCCGTCCGGCCTGAAGGTCGGCGCCAATGTGCGCCCCAGCGGCGAGGACATTCCGCGCGGCCACGTCGCGCTGGCGTCGGGACGGCGGCTGCGCCCGCAGGATATCGCGGTCGCCGCGGCCTTCGGGCTCACCACGCTCGATGTGGTGCGGCGGCTTCGCGTCGGGGTGTTCTCGACCGGCGACGAACTGGCCGCGCCCGGCAGCGCGCGCAGCGAAGCGCAACTGTTCGATTCCAACCGCTTCATGTTGATGGCGATGTTGCGGCGGCTTGGTTGCGAGGTCGGCGATCTCGGCATCCTGCGCGACGAGCGGGCCGAGCTCGCCGCGGCGCTCAAGCAGGTCGCGCGGCGCTACGACCTGATCCTGACCACCGGCGGGGTCTCGACCGGCGAAGAGGACCACGTCAGGGCCGGCATCGAACAGGCGGGCTCGCTGGTGCTGTGGCGGATGGCGATCAAGCCCGGCCGCCCGGTAGCGATGGGAATCATCGACGGCACCCCGCTGATCGGCCTGCCCGGCAATCCGGTGGCGAGCTTCGTCACCTTCGTCCACGTCGTGCGGCCGACCGTGCTGGCGCTGTCGGGGGCTGTGCCGTCCCCCTTGCTGCCGATGCCGGTGCGGGCTGCCTTCAGCTACAAGAAGAAGAGCGGGCGGCGCGAATATGTCCGCGTCTCGCTGCGACGGACGGCGGACGGTGCGTTGGAGGCGACCAAGTTTCCCCGCGAAGGAGCTGGCCTGCTGTCGTCGCTGATCGAGACCGATGGACTGGTCGAACTCGGCGAGTCCGTCGTGCGGGTTGAACCTGGCGATGCCGTCGGCTTTCTCGGCTACGCCGACCTGCTGTGAGAGCTGAAACGCGGTCGAGACCGCGCAGCGCGACGGGCGCGCGATAGCAAAATCAGATCGCCCAATAGGCAAACATAAACAACGGCCTACGCGGCAACCCGACGCTGCTAGAGGCGTTCTAAAACTGCTTGCCTCTGGCATACCAGAGAATAGAGTTCGTCGAAGCAGTGCAATTCGCGCAAAGCGTGGTCCCCAAGGCGAGGCTTCATGAGTCGAGACGACGTTCACAAGGTTCGTGCGTTCGAGCACCCCGGACAGGGCAGGAAGCGAGCGAAGGCCACGCCCAAGGGACGCCAGGTCGACCCCGTGGCCGCCCATGAGATCGAGGCGCTGCTCGCCGATCGTCCGAGGCGGCGCGACCTCCTGATCGAGTATCTGCATCTGATCCAGGACAAATACCATCAGATCTCGGCGGCGCATCTTGCCGCGCTCGCCGACGAAATGAAGCTGTCGTTCGCCGAAGTGTTCGAGACCGCCACCTTCTACGCGCATTTCGACATCGTGAAGGAAGGCGAGCCTGATATCGCGCCGCTCACCGTCCGTGTCTGCGATTCGCTGACCTGCGCGATGCTCGGCGGCGAACAGCTGTTGAAGGATCTGCAGAACCGCGCCGGCCCCGGCATCCGCGTCGTGCGCGCACCGTGCGTCGGCCGCTGCGACACCGCGCCCGCTGCCGAGGTCGGCCACAACTTCGTCGATCATGCGACCGTCACCAATGTGCTGGCGGCGGCGAACAACGGCGACACCCATGTGCACCTTCCGCCATATGTCGACTACGACGCCTATGTGGCGGGCGGCGGATACCAGTTGCTGGCGCGCCTGCGCTCGGGCGAGCTGCCGCGCGAAAACCTGCTGAAGGCGCTCGACGATGCGTCGCTGCGCGGCCTCGGCGGCGCCGGATTTCCGACCGGCCGCAAGTGGCGCGCGGTGCTCGGCGAACCCGGTCCGCGATTGATGGCGGTGAACGGCGACGAGGGCGAGCCCGGCACGTTCAAGGACCGCTATTATCTCGAGACCGATCCGCATCGCTTCCTCGAGGGCATGCTGATCGGCGCCCACGTGGTCGAGGCGCCCGAAGTCTACATCTATATCCGCGACGAGTACCCGGCCTGCCGCGACATCCTCGCGCGCGAGATCGCAAAGCTCCCGCCGGGTGGTCCGACGCTGCATCTGCGGCGCGGCGCCGGCGCCTATATCTGCGGCGAGGAATCCTCGCTGCTGGAATCGATCGAGGGCAAGCGCGGCCTGCCGCGGCACAAGCCGCCATATCCGTTCCAGGTCGGGTTGTTCGGCCTGCCGACGCTGATCAACAACATCGAGACATTGTGGTGGGTGCGCGATGTCGTCGAGAAGGGCGCCGACTGGTGGAAGAGCCACGGCCGCAACGAACGCCACGGCCTGCGCAGCTTCTCGGTGTCGGGACGCGTCAAGGATCCCGGAGTCAAGCTCGCGCCCGCCGGCATCACGCTGCGCGAGTTGATCGACGAGTTCTGTGGCGGCATGGCCGATGGCCATACCTTGCAGGCCTATCTGCCGGGCGGTGCATCCGGCGGCATCCTGCCGGCGTCGATGGACGACATCCCGCTCGATTTCGGCACGCTGGAAAAATATGGCTGCTTCATCGGCTCCGCCGCCGTGGTCGTGCTCTCGCAGGCCGATGACGTCAGGGACGCCGCGCTGAACCTGATGAAGTTCTTCGAGGACGAGAGCTGCGGGCAGTGCACGCCGTGCCGCGCCGGAACCGAGAAGGCGGCGCTGTTGATGCAGCAGCCGGTCTGGAACAAGGAACTGCTCGACCAATTGAGCCAGGCGATGCGCGATGCGTCGATCTGTGGCCTCGGTCAGGCGGCCTCCAATCCGCTGACCTCAGTGATCAAATATTTTCCGGACGGCTTTCGTCCGCAGCAAGCCGCCGAGTAGGCGAGGCCGAGCAGGGCGAATTTCGACGAGGATTTGAATGAGCAACAATCAGAACCTAGGCCTGACGATTCAGTTCGAGCTTGACGGCCAGCAGGTCGAGGCGCGGGCCGGCGAGACGATCTGGCAGGTCGCCAAGCGCCAGGGCACCGAGATCCCGCATCTGTGCTATTCGCCCGCGCCGGACTACAGGCCGGACGGCAACTGCCGCGCCTGCATGGTCGAGATCGAAGGCGAGCGCGTGCTGGCGGCGTCCTGCAAGCGGACGCCGACGGTCGGCATGAAGGTGAAGTCGGCCAGCCAGCGCGCCGTCGCGGCGCAGAAGATGGTGATGGAGCTGCTGGTGGCGGACCAGCCGGCGCGCGAGACCTCGCACGATCCGGACTCGAAATTCTGGCACTGGGCCGAGAAGACCGGCGTGACCGAAAGCCGCTTTCCCGCGACCGAGCGCTGGCACGCCGACACCAGCCATCCGGCGATGCGCGTCAATCTCGACGCCTGCATCCAGTGCGGCCTCTGCGTGCGGGCGTGCCGCGAGGTGCAGGTCAACGACGTGATCGGCATGGCCTACCGCAACCACGACGCCAAGATCGTGTTCGACTTCGACGATCCGATGGGCGAATCGACCTGCGTCGCCTGCGGCGAGTGTGTGCAGGCCTGTCCGACCGGCGCGCTGATGCCGGCGGTCATGCTCGACGACAAGCAGACCCGCGTCACCTATCCCGACAAGAAGGTGGATTCGCTCTGTCCGTATTGCGGCGTCGGCTGCCAGGTCACCTACCAGGTCAAGGACGAGAAGGTGATCTACGCGGAAGGCCGCGATGGTCCCGCCAATCACAACCGGCTCTGCGTCAAGGGCCGCTTCGGCTTCGACTACATCCATCACCCCAATCGCCTGACCAAGCCGCTGGTGCGGCTGCCCGGCGTCAAGAAGGACGCCAACGACCAGGTCGATCCGGCCAATCCCTACACCCATTTCCGCGAAGCATCCTGGGAAGAAGCGCTCGACCTTGCCGCTGCGGGCTTGCGCAAGATCCGCGACGAGAAGGGCGCCAAGGCGCTGGCCGGCTTCGGCTCGGCCAAGGGCTCGAACGAGGAAGCCTATCTGTTCCAGAAGCTGGTGCGCACCGGCTTCGGCTCCAACAATGTCGATCACTGCACGAGGTTGTGTCACGCCTCGTCGGTGGCGGCGCTGTTCGAGGGACTGAGCTCCGGCGCGGTGTCGGCGCCGTTCGCGGCCGCGGCCGACGCCGAGGTGATCTGGGTGATCGGCGCCAATCCGACCGTGAACCATCCGGTCGCCGCCACCTACATCAAGAACGCCGCCAAGCGCGGCGCCAAGCTCTATGTGATGGACCCGCGCCGGCAGACGCTGTCGCGCCATGCCACCAAGCACCTGCAATTCAAACCGGGCAGCGACGTCGCGATGCTGAATGCGATGATCCACACGATCATCACCGAAGGCCTTACCGACGAGCAGTACATCGCCGGCTATACCGAGGGCTATGACGAGCTGAAGGCGAAGATCCAGGAGTTCACGCCGGAGCGCATGTCCCAGATCTGCGGCATTCCGGCGGAGACGCTGCGCGAGGTCGCGCGCGCCTATGCCCGCGCCAAATCGTCGATCATCTTCTGGGGCATGGGCATCAGCCAGCATGTTCACGGCACCGACAACGCGCGCTGCCTGATCGCGCTGGCCCTGATCACCGGCCAGGTCGGCCGCCCCGGCACCGGGCTGCATCCGCTGCGCGGGCAGAACAACGTGCAGGGCGCCTCCGACGCCGGCCTGATCCCGATGTTCCTGCCGGACTACCAGCCGGTTGGCCGCGACGACATGCGCGGCGCCTTCGAGAAGCTGTGGGGGCAGGAGCTCGATCCGGTGCGCGGGCTGACCGTCGTCGAGATCATGAACGCGATCCACGCTGGCGAGATCCACGGCATGTATGTCGAGGGCGAGAATCCGGCGATGTCCGATCCCGACCTGCAGCACGCGCGCGAAGCGCTGGCCAAGCTCGATCATCTCGTCGTGCAGGATCTGTTCGTCACCGAGACCGCGTTCCACGCCGACGTCATCCTGCCGGCTTCGGCGTTCGCCGAAAAGTCCGGCTCCTTCACCAACACCGACCGCCGCGTGCAGCTGGCGCGCGAGGTGATCAAGCCGCCGGGCGATGCGCGGCAGGACCTCTGGATCATCCAGGAGATCGGCAAGCGGATGGGACTGCCCTGGAACTATGCGGGGCCGGGCGAGGTCTTCACCGAGATGGCCGAGCTGATGCCGTCGCTGAAGAACATCAGCTGGGAGCGGCTGGTGCGCGAGGGCGCGGTGACCTATCCGGTCGACGATCCCGACAAGCCGGGCAACGAGATCATTTTCACGACCGGCTTCCCGACCGAGAGCGGCCGCGGCAAGATCGTGCCGGCCAAGGTGATCCCGCCGGACGAGCTGCCCGACGACGAGTACCCGATGGTGCTGTCGACCGGCCGCGTGCTCGAACATTGGCACACCGGCTCGATGACGCGCCGCGCCCAGGTGCTCGACCAGATCGAGCCCGAAGCGGTCGCGTTCATGACCCCGAAGGATATGCGCAAGAAGGGACTCGCGCCCGGCGACTTCATCCGTCTCGAGACGCGCCGCGGCGCGGTCGAGGTCAAGGTGCGCGCCGACCGCGACGTGCCTGAGAACATGGTCTTCATGCCGTTCTGCTACGCGGAGGCGGCGGCAAACCTGTTGACCAACCCGGCGCTCGATCCGTTCGGCAAGATTCCGGAGTTCAAGTTCTGCGCGGTCCGTGCCGAGAAGATCGATATCCGGACCGCGGCGGAGTAGCGGTCCCGGAACGAAGCGTGGAGGGCGAGCCGGCCGACCCGGCTACTCGCTCGCCCGACACGGCACCGCAAGCACCGTCGATCGACATCCGCCGAGAGCATGACAGCGGGCGTCGCCGCGGCGTGGACCCATCTCGCCCTTTGCCCCAAAGCGGACGTGTTTGAGAGTCCGGAAGTTGCCATTTCGACGAAAACTCGCGTATGCATGACGTGCAGGATCGTAGTGTGAGACATTCAAATGGCAATGGAACTGAGGGGCGCGAGAGGCGAGGGATTTGCGACGATTGCCGCTGACGGTCGCGTGCTGGATTCCTGGTTTCTGCAGCTGCGCCTGGTTGCGGAGGCCGACAAGGCGGCATCGGTGCGGCTGGCGAGCGACGAGGTCACCAGATCGTTGGGAGAGTCGGCGGACGGATACGCGCGACACGACGACATTCGCAATGTCGACATCGTTCCAATCCGTACAGAAATTGGCTCCCTTGCATCTGCGCCGACTGACGTGCACGACGCGTATCTTCGACTCCATCTGCTGAGCCACCGTCTCGTCCAGCCGAATTGCCTGAACCTTGACGGAATTTTCAGTTTGTTACCGAACGTTGCTTGGACCACACTCGGTCCTTGTGAATGCTCTCGTGTACCGGACGCGCGAATGGAAGCACGAAAGCGTGGCCTCGCGTTTGAGGTGACAGGCGTGGATAAGTTTCCGCGCATGACCGATTATGTGACGCCTGCGGAGGTGCGAATTGCAGATGCGGATCGCGTAAGGCTCGGGGCCTACCTGGCTCCGGGCACAACCGTCATGCATGAAGGCTTTTGCAATTTCAACGCGGGTACGCTCGGTCCCTGCATGGTCGAAGGCCGGATCAGCGCCGGTGTGGTTGTGGGAAGCGGCAGCGACGTTGGTGGCGGAGCGTCGATCATGGGCACTCTGTCCGGAGGAGGCAAAGAGAGGATTACAGTCGGTGAGCGCTGCCTGATCGGAGCCAACGCCGGTATCGGCATTTCATTGGGTGACGATTGTATCGTCGAAGCGGGCTGTTATGTCACGGCAGGCGCGCGCATCCTTTTGGAAGATGGCCGAGTCCTGAAAGCCAAGGAACTCTCCGGCCAGAAGGGCCTGCTTTTTCGTCGGAATTCCCAGAGCGGCGCTCTTGAGGCAACCAGACGTACGCCAAATTGGGACGGCCTCAACGCGCAACTTCACAGCTAGTGTCCCGAATCCGAAGTTCGCATCATTTGCCGCACCTTCGGAGCGAACTTCGGATTCGATAAGGACGCTAGCAAACTTATGATTCTAGTGTGCTTTATGAATGCGAAGTTCGTGAAAGTGGCTGCCGCGAAATCGCACGAACTTCGCATTCAGCACACTAGTCCCCGTCCGTCAGGGGACGATCACCACTCGGAATGCGATCTGTTTGGCGCGATCGCCGTTCACCACCAGTATGGCCACCGCCACGCCTCATAGAGGCGCCACGACGACACCAGGGGCGGGGCGTATGGATCGACCCGGTCGTCTTCAGGGCGATATTGATATCGTGGAACAATATAATAATCCCACGGAGTTGGCCTTATCACGGGCGTCGGGATAATGACCCTCCTTGGTTCATGAACGACTTGTGCCTTCCGCGCCCGGGCCTCAGCACCAGACGTCCCGAGGTTGCACAGCACGAGGGCCGCTCCGAGAGCGCACGCGACGGTCATTTTCTTCATGCATCGGCCTCCTTGCCTGAGAGTGCAAAAGGACTCAAAGCAAGGCAAGCTAATTCGCGCTCGACCGGCTTGAATGACCGCTTGTGGCCGGTAGCCGACCTTTGCTCAGAAGGGCCAAGCGGAAGCCGGAGCCCGCACCCATGATCGATATGAGTACGTGCCCCGGTTCGGCTCTAACTCGACAGGGTCTCAGTAGTCCCAGAACACCGGCACCCAACGGAAGGCGTCACCCTCGACCGCGACATGTCCGACGGACGGGAACGGCATATGCGTGGCAACCAGCAGCTCGCGGTTCGCCGCCAGTTCCCGCAACAGACTGATCCGGGCGCGGGCCGCCTCTTCGGGGTCGTGCTCGAAGCCGTTGTGCCATTCGGGGTGCGCGAAGCCGACCGCGAACACGAGGTCACCGGCGAATGTCAGCCGGTCGCCGCCGGACGCCAGGCGAACCACGCTGTGACCGGGGGTATGGCCACCGCTGCGGCGGACGACCACTCCGGGCGCCACCTCGTGCTCTTCGTCGAACAGCCGCAACCGGCTCTGGTACTCTTTCCTGAACCGCTTGGCGGTCGCACGAAGCGCGTCCGGGAATCCCGGCGGCATCGAGACGCGGGAGAAATCGGGCGCCTCCCAGAACTTGACCTCGGCAGCCGCCACATGGATCCGCAGGTCCGGACGCAGCCGCTCCTTCACGCCCTCGACGAGTAGCCCGCCCACGTGGTCCATGTGCATGTGGGTCAGCACCACGTCGGTCACGGACCCAAGATCGATGCCGGCCGCCTCCAGTCGCTTGACGGTCTGTCCGGCCTTCGGCAGGTGCAGGTCCGGGTCCGACCCCAGCCCGGCGTCGACGAGGATGGTTTTCCCGCCGCTTCGCACCACGACCACGTTCAGGGCCCAGTCGAACGCGTCCGGCGGCAGGAACATGTCGTCCAGCCAGGCTGCGCGGACGGCCGGCTCGGCATTGTGCGCCAGCATCTTGGTTGGCAGCGGCAGCACCCCGTCGCTGACGACCAGCACGTCGATCTCGCCGATCTTCAGCGCGTAGCGCGATGGCACCAACTCGTTTGGCCCCGCCTGACCGGCGTGCGAGGCGTTGTCGCGGTTCATGCTTGTCTCCTGAGTATTGCGGATCATCTGGTTCATCGTTGAAAACTCCTGCGTTCGATCCTGATGTTCGATCCCGCCGGGCGGCGCCTTGTTTCCGCCCGTGGATTGGACATGGTGATGATCTAGCGGATCAGGTGTGGCGCTGCCCCAGAGCGGTTGCCGTCGCTGTAGAGCGATTGCTGCCAACGCATGAGCGCCGCCGCATACGAGCGCTGGGGACGAAACGGGAGGCACAGGCCATCGCCATGCCCCCAGCCACATGCGACACTTCGGATTGGCGAAGCCGGTTCAACCCAGGACTAATATTTCCTCGTCGAGACCCCGGAATACGAACGTTCGGAGCAATTCATGGCCAAGCATCGGATCTATACAACGAGCTTCGCAAGCGTTTACCCGCTCTATGTCGCGAAAGCGGAGAAGAAGGGACGCACCAAAGCGGAGGTTGATCAGGTGATCTCCTGGTTGACCGGCTACGGTTCGAAGGAGCTCGAAGCTCAGTTGGAAAAACAAACCGACTTCGAAACGTTCTTCGCAAAGGCGCCTGAAATGAATCCTTCGCGGGCCCTGATCAAGGGCGTGGTGTGCGGTGTCAGGGTTGAGGAAATCAAAGAGCCGACCATGCGGGAAATTCGTTACCTGGATAAACTGATCGATGAGCTGGCGCGTGGAAAAGCCATGGATAAGATCCTGCGCAAGGAATGATGCCTGATCGACCGGATTCCGTCCGTTCGGCGAGGCGACACTGGACGCTAATGCGTCGCCCGCAATGACGAAAGGACCGAGGGAGGGCCGCTGCCACTGATTTGCCCGACGGCGCAAGTCCCCGCAGCAAAAATATTTCGCTTTATCCGAATCGCAACCCAGTGTATCAATTCCCCGTCTCACCCGATCGAGGGGCGCTTCGCGGTCGTCACGAACGTGGGTCGAGATGCGGTGGACGCCGAGCGTGTGACTGACGAGAGCGCGCAAGGCGGACGGCGAAATCGTGCAGGCCTGACGCCCTAACGGCAGGTGTCTTTTCACATTGCGCGATGCGCGTTGTGGAGACGGTGACAACAAAGCCCAGTCTCGCCGGGGAGAGCACGTATAAGCCGTAGCCCATCGCGCAGGGAAAGCCGGGTTGTATCCGGTTACACCTGTGGTCCTACCCCCGAGCTTTCTACCCATTGCTCGGGGCCCATGGGTGCGATCGGCACCCGGCTTTCCCTGCGCCCTCTGCTCAAGAGAGGGCGGAACGAAGAGCAAGACTCGGACAAATCATGTCGCGAGAACGCGGATGTGTGACTCACAAGCGGCGCCACAAACTCAGCGTCGTCCCGGCGAAAGCCGGGACCCATAACCCCAAATGCTGCTTGTTGCGCGATGTTGGAACGACGGTCCCGTCACAACTTCCGTCGCGGCGTATGGGTCCCCTGCTTTCGCTCTAGGGCATGCACATATTTGGTGCGGCGGATTGACTCGGGATGGAGACAGGGGATTCCAGAATCGGCGATCCGTGTGATTTCTATTGCGACGCTCCAGGTTGGACGGGGGTGTCGGGTGTTGTTACGAATTGACTGGACGTTAGGACGGTTCGGGGATCGTCGTCTCGATAAAGGGGGGCGGCGCTCGTCGAACGCATGGTTGCGGGCAAGACGGTCTGCCTGCGGCGGCTTTCCAGGGGTGATCGTGCGCTGGAGGTGCGGTTCAACCGCTTTCTCGGCCACGACAAGGTGACGGCGGAGCGGATCATCGAAAGCTGGGGCGACAGCACGGTTGCCGCGGTAGAGGGCCGCCATGTGCTGGCGATCCAGGACACCAGCGAGATCCACTTCAACACCACGCCGCAACGCCGGCGCGGGCTCGGCGAAATCGGCAAGGGCAATAACCACGGCGTGCTGCTGCATCCGCTGCTGGCCGTGGATGCCGACGATGGCAGCTGTCTTGGACTTTTGAGTGGGCAGGTATGGACGCGCCAGGGGCGTCGCACCACGACGCATGACGCACGTGACTTGTCTGACAAGGAATCGCAACGCTGGATATCCACCGCCATTGCGGCCAAGCCGCTGCTCACCGCTGCCGGAACGGTGACGGTCCTCGGTGATCGCGAGAGCGATATCTTTGCCCTTTATGCCAGCTCGGCCGAGCAGCACTTCCATGTCATCGCGCGCAGCATGCATGATCGCAAGCTTGCCGACCGCACCGGCCTGTATGAGGCCACCGACGCCATGCCTGTGGTGGATCGGAGGGCGATCCAACTGCCTGCGCGCGCGGCGCGACCGGCACGTCAGGCCCATCTCGAACTCCGCTTTGGCGCAATCGAGCTTGCCCGCCCGCAGAGCAAGTTCCTGCGCCATTTGCCGAAAAGCTTGCCGCTGGCGGTGGTCGACGTGTGCGAGATCAATGCCGGGCCCGGCGCAGAGCCGCTGCACTGGCGTCTGATCACCTCTCACGAGATCGCCACCGTCGACGACGCCTGGCGTATCGTCGAATGGTACAAGCAGCGCTGGATCATCGAGCAGTTCTTCCGCGTCCTGAAGACGCAGGGCCTCAAGCTCGAAGACAGCCAGATCGGAACCGCCGATCGTCTCCTCAAACTGGTCGCTATCGCCGCCAAGGCAGCCGTCATCACCATCCAGCTTCTGCAAGCGCGCGATGGCGGTCAGCAGCCCATTCGCGTTGCCTTCAACGACAACGAGATCAACGCGCTTGCCGCCCTCAACCGGCAACTCGAGGCCAGGAGCAAGCGACTGAAAAACCCACATCCGCCCGACAGCCTCACCTGGGCAGCCTGGATCATCGGCCGCCTTGGCGGTTGGGACGGCTACCCGTCGTCTAAACCTCCAGGCCCCATCACCTTCAAAAATGGCCTCGAATACTTCCTGGCCGTCGCAGCAGGATGGAGCCTCAGAGATATGTGCATGCCCTAGCTGCTTTCGCTGGGACGACAGCCGGCAAGAAACGCGCAGCATTCGCGCCCGGCGAACCCGCCATTGCCAAACCTCGCATTGACCTCATCGCCGTGGCCGGGCACAGCGTGCGGGCGGTGTCATTGAACGGTCGCAAGAGCCGAAAGGGATACCGTCGCAGCGAATTTTTGCAGTGCAGCAATGGCGCAATTAGCCCCTTCTAAAGGGGCAATGGCAATCGTCGTTGCTTGTCTGTAATGGTGCGACCGGATGTGCCCGGGGCCGGTATTCGTGCTCCGCAATACGCGGGAGGAAACATGCGTAAATTCATTCTGGCTGCGGCGTCGATCGCTGCGCTGACTTTCGTAGGACCGGCGTCGGCGCAGTCGCCGATCGTCATCAAATTCAGCCACGTGGTGGCCACCAACACGCCGAAGGGGCAGGCGGCCGAGAAGTTCAAGGAGCTGGCCGAGAAGTACACCGGCGGCAAGGTGAAGGTCGAGGTCTATCCGAACTCGCAACTCTACAAGGATAAGGAAGAGCTCGAGGCGCTGCAGCTCGGCGCCGTTCAGATGCTGGCGCCGTCCAACTCCAAGTTCGGCCCGATCGGCGTGAAGGAATTCGAAGTCTTCGATCTGCCCTACATCCTGCCCGACCTGAAGACGCTGCGGAAGGTCACCGACGGCCCACTGGGCGCCAAGCTGCTCAAGAAGCTGGATTCCAAGGGCATGACCGGCCTTGCCTATTGGGACAACGGATTCAAGCAGATGAGCGCGAACAAGAAGCTGGTCGCGCCTGCCGACTACAAGGGGCTCAAGTTCCGCATCCAATCGTCCAAGGTCCTGGAAGCCCAGTTCCGCTCGCTCGGCGCGATTCCACAGGTCATGGCGTTCTCGGAAGTCTACCAGGCACTGCAGACCGGCGTGGTGGATGGCCAGGAGAACACCTGGTCGAACATCTACACCCAGAAGATGCATGAGGTGCAGAAGTACATCACCGAGACCAACCACGGCTATATCGGCTACGTCGTGGTCGTGAACAAGAAGTTCTGGGACGAACTGCCGGCCGATATCCGTGAGCCGCTCTCCAAGGCGATGAAGGAAGCCACCGAGTTCGGCAACAGCCAGTCGGCCAAGGAGAACGAGGACGCGCTGGCCGAGATCAAGAAGAGCGGCAAGAGCGAGATCGTCAAGCTGACGCCGGAACAGGACGAGGCGATGCGCAAGGCGATGATGCCGGTCTACAAGGACGTCGCCTCACGTGTCGGCCAGCCCTTGATCGACGAGTTCCTGAAGGAAACGGGCCGCGGCCCGATGAACTGAGCGGACGTCATAGACCGCAAATGAGATGGAGCCAGCGGCCGGAACGGCCGCTGCAGGGGCCACGGCGCGGCGTATCCGCCCGACCGTGAGGGGGAGCTTTGATGCTGCTGCGTATTCTTGACCGGCTCGAAGAGATACTGATCGCGACATTGATGGCGGCAGCGACGTTGCTGATCTTCGTCGCCGTCATGCATCGTTACCTGATCGGCATCCCTCTGCTTTATCCGATCCTGTTTCCGATCAACCTGTCCTGGGCGCAGGAGCTCTGCATCTACATGTTCGTATGGGTCGCCAAGTTTGGCGCCGCGTACGGCGTGCGCACCGGCATCCATGTCGGCGTCGATGTTGTCGTCAATCAGCTCAAATCGCCGTGGAAGAACACGGTCATCCTGTTCGGCTTGCTTTGCGGCGCGTTTTTCACGGTGGTAATCGGCACCATGGGCGCCAAGTTCGTTTGGGGTCTGATGCACACCGACCAGGTCTCGCCGGATCTCGAAATCCCGAGTTGGATCGTCTATCTCTGCATTCCACTCGGCTCCTATTTGATGTGCTTCCGCTTTCTGCAAGTCGCGTACGTCTATTTCCGCACCGGCGACCTGCCGCATCATGACCATGCCCGTGTCGAGGGCGTTGAGGTCGATGGGCCAGGTGTTGGCGCCGCGGAGGTAACGCGATGACCAGCCTCATCATCTTCGGCCTCCTGATCGCGCTGATGCTGACGGGCATGCCGATTTCGATCGCGCTCGGCCTCACCGTGCTCACCTTCATCTACACGATGACCAACGTGCCGACGGAGTCGGTCGCGCTGAAGCTGTTTACCGGCATCGACAATTTCGAGATCATGGCAATCCCGTTCTTCATCCTCGCGGGCAATTTCCTGACCCATGGCGGAGTAGCGCGGCGAATGATCAACTTCGCCACCTCCATGGTCGGACACTGGTATGGCGGGCTGGGACTTGCCGGCGTGATGGCCTGCGCGCTGTTCGCCGCGGTGTCGGGATCTTCGCCCGCGACGGTGATCGCGATCGGCTCAATCATGATGCCGGCGATGGTCAAGCAGGGATTTCCCAAGCGCTTCGGCGCCGGCGTCATCACTACGTCGGGCGCACTCGGCATCCTGATCCCGCCCTCGATCGTGATGGTGATCTATTGCGTCGCCACCGGCGGCAGTATCGCGCTTGATCCCGCCGGCCACCGGGTGTCGTCTGCGTCGGTCGGGCAGATGTTCATCGCCGGCGTGATACCCGGCCTGATGCTTGCGACGCTGCTCGGGCTGACTACTTTCTACCGCGCCTGGCGCAACGACTACCCGCGACTGCCGAAGGCGAGCTGGGCGGAGCGGATCACCGCCTTCCGCAAATGCGTGTGGGGACTGTTGCTGATCCTGATCGTGCTGGGTGGCATCTATACTGGCATGTTCACGCCGACCGAGGCGGCCGCGATCAGCGCGGTGTATGCGTTCGTCATCGCCGTGTTCGTCTACCGCGACATGTCACTGAAGGACGTCCCGAAGGTGCTGCTCGGCTCGGCCAACATGAGCGCGATGATCCTCTACATCATCACCAATGCAGTGCTGTTCTCGTTCCTGATGGCGAACGAGAACATTCCGCAGCAAATCGCAACCTGGATCACTTCGGTCGGTGTCGACTGGATCGTGTTCCTGCTGATCGTCAACGTACTGCTGTTGATCGCCGGTAACGTGATGGAGGCGTCCTCGATTGTGCTGATCATGGCGCCGATCCTGTTTCCGGTGGCGGTCAAGCTCGGCATCCATCCGGTGCATCTCGGTATCCTGATGGTGGTAAACATGGAGGTCGGCATGTGCCATCCGCCGGTCGGTCTCAACCTCTATGTTGCATCCGGCATTGCCAAGATGGGGATCACCGAGCTGACGATCGCGGTATGGCCGTGGCTGCTGACGATGCTGATCTTCCTCGGCGTCGTGACCTACGTGCCGGAGATCTCGCTGTGGCTGCCGCGCCTGCTCGGAATGCTCTAGCGCAAACAACAGACATCCAAAGCGCGACCTCGCGCCGTGGATGTTTCTGCGGTGCAATGAAAGCGGATTACATCTTGGTAACAGAGCTCTCTCTGTCCAATCCGTAAGTTGAAGGCGCGGGCGGGCGGCATCATCTTCGAGCAACCTTCAAAGGAGGTTCGTATGAAGAAAGTTCTGCTCGCCGGTATCGCGGCGCTCACGATTGCCGGTTCGACCGCGGTCTATGCCCAGCATCGTCCCTGGTTCCACGGCCATATGCGGATGAGCCCCGAGGATCGGGCCGCCTTCCTCGACGCGCGGATCGCTGCCGTCCACGCCGGGCTGAAGCTCAACGCCGATCAGGAGAAGCTGTGGCCGCCGGTTGAGGCCGCGGTGCGCGACTTCGCCAAGATGCGGCTCGATCGCGCCAACGCGCGCATGGCTGCCGAGAAGACCGATGCGGACAGGTCGCAGAAGCCGGACGATCCGGTCGCCCGCCTGCGCGAGCGCGCCGACAACATGGCGTCGACCGCGACGTCGCTGAAGAAGATCGCCGACGCCGCCGACCCGCTCTACAAGACGCTTGACGACAACCAGAAGCGGCGGCTGAGCATGCTGACCCATATGGAAGGGCGCGGCTTCGGGGCCGAAGGCTGGCGCCGCCACCGCCTCGAGCGCGGTATGGACCGCTGGGAGCACGGCGGCCGCGGCTTCGATCACGACCGTTTCGACCGCGACGACGGCCCTGATCAGGACCGCTCCGGCCGGCTCTAAGCGCCGTCCGCCGGCACCCTCGCCAAGCCCATGAAAGGCCGCCGGATTCCGGCGGCCTTTCGGCTGTCGGGAGGAGGCGCAAAAGTCGGGAAAACTTGCGCGAGCTTGCTGGACATCGGGGAATCGCTTTGCTAAACGACCGCTCTCTTGCGAGGGTCATTTCCGGACAAGTTCCGGGCGCATAGCTCAGTTGGTAGAGCAGCTGACTCTTAATCAGCGGGTCCCAGGTTCGAGCCCTGGTGCGCCCACCATGAATTCCTCAGCAAAATCAAGCGCATAGCGTCTCATCCACGAAGCACGGAGTGTGAACGTTTAAGCGCATTTTGGAGCCATTTAGACGCCCACGTGCGGCAAACGTTCTTCGGAACTGGTAGGCGGTGCGATTCACCTCCTTAGGCGCGAGCGGGGCTAATCGAGCACTCGGCTTTGTGTCGGGTTCTACGACGCCTAGTCGATATCCTCGGAGCTATTGCACTCGCATCGCATCCCCCTCCACACATGCAGCCGTGAGGATCTTTCGTCCAGGAGCGGATCTAGCGGGCGCCTCGACGATCATCGGATGGCGGTAGGTTAAATCGAGACCAGCCTTCGATCGCACCTGCACAGCTTTTCGTGCATCTGCTTACCTCCAACGTCACATGAATGCTGTGGTGTCTGCTCCCAAATTTGAACCCATCCAAGCCAATGACCCTAGTTAAGGCGCTTGCGGAGGTTCCTCGGCATTCTTGCATTTGCGCGGGTATCCGAGATTAACCCGACCTTAGTTGTGCTGATGATCTAACGCTTGTGAAATCGAGGGAGAGGTTCCTCCCATGCTCAAAGACGGAACTTATGCGGCGTGGTTCAAGACGCCGCTGGGCGAAGGCACCGGCATCGCTCATGTAGCCGACGGAAAAATCTGGGGCCGCGATAGCATCATGTCCTACAGCGGCTCTGTCGAAATTGACGAGGATCGCTTCACCGCCATCGTAACACTCAAGAGGCACACCCAAGGGCACGCAACGGTGTTCGGCGCCGACGACTTGACGCTTCGGCTTGAGGGAACGTGCCCCGGGAAAATAGCTACGTACGTGGGGACGGCGGATCAAGTGCCGGGAGTGCTTCTTGAGGGAAGGCTCATCCTCAGCGAGCAGCAGCCGCCTGCGCCAAAGGCGATCGTGCCGATACCAAAATTCGATCCTGCTAAGCTCCCGAAACTGCCGAAGCGATCCCGTTGATTTCGCCGCGTTGTCAGTCTCGGGCCATGGCGACGAACGGAACCCGCAACGTTGCGCGATCGATTTGCGATGCCCGCAAGGATACGGGTGCGTTAACCAGTCATTAACCATGCAACGATAGCGTCCGACTGGGCAGGGGCAACGCGACGAGGTTGCCCATGGGTAAATGTTTCCGTCGCCGCGCCGGGCTGCCATCAACGGCCTTGGCGGGCGGGCTTGTGATCGCTGTGGCGAGCTTGGCGCCACAACTTGCCCGTGCGGCAACCGCGACGGGTCAGTTCAATGTCACGATCACAATTCAATCCAACTGCGTCGTGCAGTCAGCGACTGACCTTGCCTTCGGATCGCAGGGCGTCCTCAGCGCGAACGTCGATGCCCAGAGCACGATCTCCGTCCAGTGCACGAACACGACGCCCTATACCGTCGGCATCAGTGCCGGAAACGGCGCCGGGGCGACGACTGCCGCGCGCAAGATGACCGGGACGGCAGCCGCGACCGTCACCTATTCGGTGTACCGTGATGCCGCGCGCAGCTTGGTCTGGGGCACCACAATCGGCACGGACACCCTAGCCGGCATCGGAAACGGCAATCCTCAACCGATCACGGTTTACGGGCGCGTCCCGCCTCAAGCGACACCGGCAGCCGGCGGATACAGCGACACGCTGACGGTTACCGTCACCTACTAACGGAAGCACCTATGCCTGCACTGCTTGCCCGCGTGAGCGGGATCGCGTTCGCTTGCCTATTTGCTACCCGGGTAGAGGCAGCATCGCTGCGCGTGGCGCCGACCACTCTCGACTTGCTGATGCCCGACAGCGCGGCGACCCTCAACCTGCGCAACGAAGACAGCCGCCCGATCAACGTGCAAATCCGGGTGTTCCGCTGGACCCAGAGCGGCGGCGCGGATCGCCTTGAGCCGACCACCGATGTCGTGGCCAGTCCGCCAAGCCAGACTTTGGGACCGAACGCCGATTACGTGGTCCGTGTCGTGCGTGTCAGCAAGGAACCTGTCGTCGGCGAGGAGAGCTATCGAGTAGTGGTCGATGAGCTTCCCGATCCGGCGCGGCGCCGACCGGGCATTGTCAATCTCGTGCTGCGCTATTCGGTACCGGTTTTCTTTCGTGGTCCTGACGCGCGACCGGGGCAAGTGTCCTGGACCGTCGGACGAAGCGGTAATGCACTCGCAGTGACGGCGAAGAATGCCGGTCAGCAACGGCTCAAAATCGCGGACCTCAAGCTGATCGACGGCGCAGGGAAGAGTGTCACGCTCGGCAAAGGGCTTGTCGGCTATGTGCTGGGCAACGCGACCATGCAATGGTCATTTCCGGCCCATGGCACGAGCTTGTCGAGCCATGCCGTAACCCTTTCCGCTCAGAGCGACGCCGGGCAGATCAATGCGACGGCTGCGGTTCAGGCCGGGCGTTGAGGCGGCCGTTCTGCTGGTCGGATTCTCCGCATCGATGGCGAGTGCGCGAGCTGAGGGACTGATGGATGTTCCAGGTCCGACGGACGCAAAAGCCATGACGGCGGAACGCAGCCTCCAGCTCAACGTCGTGATCAACGAAAGTCCCGTCAATCTCATCGGATCGTTTCAGTTGCGATCCGATGGATCGCTTGCGGCGTCACCTCAAGAGCTGCGTGAAATCGGGCTGATCCCCATCGACGAGGCGATCGGCTCAGACAGCCTCGTGCGCCTCGATCGCTTGCCTGGCGTGAGCTATCGGGTCGATGAAGCAAACCAGACGGTCCGGATCAGTGCGCCCGATGCGGCACGCGCTCCGCACATCGTCGATGTGCGGCCGCAGACGGGCGGATACGTCGCACCGCAGAGAAGCTATGGTGGAGTGCTGAACTATACGCTCTTTGCCGCTTCCGACGGGGCATTCTGGCGTGATCTGAAGAGCTTTCAGGGACTGTCCGGAGCCTTCGATGGCCGGGTGTTTAGCCCGTATGGGACCTTCAGTCAGTCCGCGATTGCGAGCACGGCCTCGCCAGAGCTTGGTGGTTTGACCCGTCTCGACTCCAGCTGGGCGTATTCAGACACGGAGAGCCTGATCACGTACCGTGGAGGCGATACGATCTCGGGTGGTTTGTCGTGGACGCGGTCCGTGCGGCTGGGCGGTGTGCAAGTGCAGACCAATTTCGCGCTTCGCCCCGATCTCGTAACCCTTCCGATACCGGCCCTGTCCGGCAGCGCGGCGGTACCCTCTACCCTCGACGTCTATACGCAGAATGTGAAGACCTTCACCGGCTCGGTGCCGACGGGTCCATTCCAAGTCACCAATCTCCCTATTGCGACCGGCGCAGGGACGGCAAGCGTGGTGTTGAACGATGCGCTCGGCCGACAGATTGTCACGACGCTACCCTTTTACGTATCCAGCCAACTTCTCAAGGAAGGCCTCTACGATTTCTCGGCCGAGCTTGGCTTCGCCCGCCGGTTCTACGGGATCGAGTCGAACAATTACGACGCCCGTCCGGTGGGCTCGGCCAGCCTGCGCTACGGCTTGACCAATTGGCTCACGCTCGAAGGCCACGCCGAGGGCGGCGCCGGACTTAGCAATGGAGGCGTCGGCGCAGCATTTTCGCTTGGGTCCTTCGGCGCGGCTTCATTTGCCGTCGCCGGCAGTCAGGTGGGCGACCGGGCTGGTGGTCTGTTCAATGCTTCGTTTGAAACGAGCTTTTGGGGTATGTCGCTCTATGCCCGTACGCAACGGACCTTTGGCAACTACGATGACATAGCATCGGTGACCGCGCCGATCCTTGATCCAAAACTCGGTAGCTCTTCTTTCTTCAGCGCATGGTGCCAAAGGCTCTGGATCAAGTCACCCTCAGCATGCCGCTGTCGTTCGATCGCTCGAACATTAATCTCAGCTATACGCAGCTCGAAAGTGCCTTGGGGGACCGCAACCGTATCGTTGGGCTGTCATTCAGCCGCAACTTCTTTCGCAACAGCACGATCTTTGTCACCGCGTTCAAGGATATCGACGATCGCAAGAGTTTCGGCATTTTTGCCGGAATTTCGATGCCATTCGGAAATGACGTTACGGTATCGACCGGCGTGCAGAGCGGACCGACCGGAGCTTCGGTGGTGACCGACGCGATGAAGTCCGAGAGGCTTGAGACGGGAAGCTACGGGGCGCGCGTGCGTGACTCCGAGGGCTCCATTCCCGATCGTTCCGCGACGGCGAGCTATCGCGCATCGTTCGGGCGCGTCGAAGTCGGCGTGCAGCAATACGGAAGCAATACTCGTGCGACCGCACAAATCGATGGTTCTATCGCCTTCGCGGGAGGTGGGGTCTTTTTCGGCAACCGGATCGATGATGCATTTGCCGTCGTGAACGCCGGCGCTCCCAATGTAGCGGTGCAATACGAGAACCGGCCCGTCGGGGTGACCGACAGCCGCGGTCTGCTCCTCGTTCCCTATCTGAACTCGTACCAGAAGAACAAGATTTCGATCGATCCTAAGAACTTGCCCGTTGATGCTGACGTGCCGAGCACCCGTGAAGTAGTGGTGCCGGCGGACCGAAGCGGTGTGGTGGTCAATTTTGGGATATCGGAAACGCCGAAAGCGGCGCTCGTGACGTTCACTGACAGCAAGGGCAAGCCTCTGGCGGTGGGGGCGCAGGGCCATCTGGAGAGCGGCAAGCAAACGTTCGTCATTGGGTACGACGGGCAAGGTTATATCTCAGGCTTGACCGATCAGAACGTCGCAACGATTGACCTTCCGGACGGCAGTTCGTGCCGCGCTGCGTTCGGCTACGCGCCGAAGCCCGGTGAACAGGTTGCGATCAAGGATGTGATCTGCCAATGAGACGTACCGCCCCATGGCGATGGCTGATTGCTGCATTTCTGGTGGTCGCTCCGTCAGCCGCCAAAGCGCTCACCTGCAGTTACAGCGTGTCGAATACAAGCTTCGACTCGGTCGATACTCTTTCCGGCGCCGCCGTTGATACGACCGCAACGGTCGGCATCAACTGCAGCGGCTCACCTTTGGAGGTCGTGCGGCTCTGTCCCAACCTCGGGGCCGGCACCGGTGGTGCGACGGCGTCGGCGCGTCAGACGGCAAGCGGGGCAAACAAGCTCAACTATCAGTTCTTTCAGAATTCCGCTCGAACGACGGTGTGGGGTTCCTATCTTTGGTCCTTCTCATCTCGACCGCCGACCCTCACCCTGAACTTGAACGCCTTGGGAAGTGGCTCACTCACGCCGACTATCTATGCCCGCGCGCTCGGAGGGCAATCGACTGCTCCCACGGGGTCCTACCTGTCGTCATTCTCCGGGACGGATGCTCAGTTGCGCTACGCTACCTGTCCTCTTGGAGTCTGTCCCGTCTGCAGCGCTTCGTTACCGGGGTCCACAAACGCAAGCTTCACGACGAATGCAACGGTGCCCAACAACTGCCTAGTCTCGGCCCAGAACGTCAACTTCGGCACAATTGGTGTTTTGAACGCCAACATCGACGCGACTGGTCAGCTCACCGTCACCTGTACGCCAACCACGAGTTATACAGTTGCCCTCAACGGCGGCACTACCGGCTCCCCACCCGCGAGCCGGAAAATGTCGAAGGGATCAGAAGCGGTGACCTACGGACTCTACAAAGACGCTGCGCGATCGCAGGTGTGGGGTGATGCCGGGACTCCTGGAAGCACAGTTCCGGGGACCGGGACAGGGCTCGCGCAAAACCTCGCAGTATACGGTCGCGTTCTCCCGCAAGGCACACCGTCTCCCGGCGTCTACTCGGACACTGTGGTCGTGACGGTGACGTACTAGGTTAGAACTTGGCGTGATTGTGGGCGCAGGAGCGCAGCGGCCCTAGCTCAGGTTGCTAGGGCCGCCGATGAGCCCAAGGCGCGGTACACCCCCTGCGCTCGGCGATACCAGAGCCGAAAGGCTCAAGGTTGCATAGAGCCTTTCTTTCGCTCGTGGCAACGTGGTCATTCCCCGATGTCCACAGGCGAGCGCGAAAGTGCCGGTTGCATTTGTGCGAGCCACACGGTGCTCTGAGTGAATACTTTCAAGCTCTTTGGGAGACTACATGGTCGAGGTGTATTTCAACGTCAGGCGTGATCTGCTCGTTGTGAGAAAAGGATTTCCGGTGCCGGCCGTCAGCGCTCAGGGCAAGTGGCGCAAGAGTAAGAAGAGGGTCATCAAGGTTAGCGAGGAGATCAGGCTGGCAGTCCAGAGCCACGGCTACTACATGCGCAAGCTGAGCGACCTCAAGAAGAATTAACGGCGATCGGCGCGCAAAAACCCGGCCGCCAATTAAGACGGCCGGGCGAAAATGCAAAAATGAACTTGATGAACACGGCGAATATGCTGCGGTGCGGGCCGAACTTCTATTCCGGATGAATACGGAAGGCGTGCCACGCACCCGGCCGGATCGATTTAGAACAACCCGACGAGTGAGAAAACAGCGACTTCGGTCAGGAAAGCGACACTCATGATGGCGACGGTTAGAAACACGTCGCCCGCCGAAAGATTGGTCATCGTGCGCCTCACATTTTGCGAAGCCCCGATGGGTAATTCACCTATGATAGAAAGGTTCGGTTCCAGCGGATCGAAGCAAGCCTAATCCGCGTTGCTGTCGTGGTGGCAGGAAGGCCGTGCACACGCAAAGACGCGGTGCACATTTAGCTAACGGTAGCAGCCATGGCCGAACTGCGCCGCGTCCCCTCTGATCCGTTTTCCTTCACCAAACCACTCCCGCGCAATCTGTAACGAGATTGGCGATCGGCTTCGCCAGCATCTCGCTCACGATGCCGCTCCGGTTCCTGCCGCACCTGCAAAAATTGCTAGGCCGGTTCACCGCGACGCAGGATGGCCCGGCAAGCGTTCCCAAACGGCGCTCCCCTGAGCGTGGAAGGCAGTTCGATTGACGCCACACCGCAAAAGGCACGGATATCGTCGGCGCCCAGATCTCCGAGCGATCGGATTCATAAAGCCGACCGCCGCGTTCGCAGACGTTCACAGCGATCTTGCCGTGGTCCTTTGCAACCGAGAGCACACGCGCGGTCGTCGTCCAGACGTAATCTGCCTTACGTGGTCTGGACGCGAACGTATTCCGAAATGCCTTGAAATCTCCCCGTGCGCGCCTGTCCTCGATTGCGCCAAGCGGCATCGCGCCAAACTTGGCCTCGATCAGCGCGAGATACTGATCGTAGGCGCGCTTGCTCTTGTCGCCAAGACCTTTGTACTCGCTCTGGTCCTTGAAGTAGTCGATGAGAGAGCTAAACGTTTCTGCACCCTTGTTCGGCTTGGCCGCGATTGCCTCACTGTACAGCCGTACGAAATCCGGCGTGCCAGGCTCTGCATCTATGCGGTGCACGTCGGCCCTTTGGGACAGCCGCGAATTTCTTCGCCTGGGGTTGTCCGAGCTTACGGACGCCGATCCCCCACCCGCGTCGCCGGTCGACGGCATGCTTCATCATCGCTACGTGCCTCGTCTGAGCGAACCGGGCCTTGCCGACATTGAGCAAATCGTGATGCCGCCCTCGGGTGCGCGTGTACGCACTATCTCTTATTGTAAGGGCAAGCCGTCAATCACGTTCGTTCGCTCGAGCTGGGAGAAACTCCCGACGATGTACCACATCATCAATGCGCTGGCTGATCTCGCGATCAAGGAAATGCGGGCTGGCTGGCTCGCTGAGACCCGCGGCGCCAGCGATCTCAGTAATCAGCGCCCTCTTTCCTAATTCGCCTGTGAATGCGTAGGTTGCTAACGACGGTTCAGAGGTCATTCTCCGGAGGCGATGAATTGAAGCTTAGGGTGGACATTTTCAAAGGCTGGGCGGCGTTTCACGTATCTGCTCGTAGATTCGCATCTCGTCGCGATGTGAGGATCTCGCCCATCGCCTGACAATCAACCTGCCAGCGTAGGGGGGCTCCTTGCTGATGTCCTAACAGACGTGCGAGCTGACGCTTGCCGATAGGCGAAACTCCATTTCCCAGCTGTAGCTCAAACTGTGGGTTTTGGCCCAGAAAGGTCGAAAATGCCTTATTTTTCAATGAGAATTGACTGACACTCTCTCCCTCGCACTGGTTCGCCACCGTAGCCAACCACAAGGACGTCAAGGATGGCCGCTTCAGTCGATCGAGAAAGTAACTTTTCACTGCCGATTGCCCCGGATTGATTGCACTGAGGATCGAGAACGAAGGGCAGTTTGGCAGCGTGCTGCGCAAAAGGGAGAGACGTTGTTCCGCTCAGGACGGCCCGATCGAGGCAATTGATGCCTCAAATCGAACAGGGGCTTGAGCAGCTGAGACAGGCCGAAACCGGTTTGCTTCAACAGCGGCAAGCCGAAGCAGATCGTGTCACGGTCCTGATCACATTTCTGCGTCAGCATTGGGCTTACTGGAGTTCTGTCGACCGCCTTCGGTGCCCACTACCTCGACCATCAACCGACGATAGGTCAGCTTCGTGCCGCCAACGAGGACCTGACAAGAAGTCAGGAATCGCTACTAGACAAAGAGGCTCATCTGCAAGCCATTCTTGCCACTGTGCCGGACGACGCGATGGTGACCATCGACAGCAGGGGCCTCATCCAGAATTTTTGGCACGAGAGCGCAACGGTTCTTTGGCTACACCGAAGCCGAGGTATTGAGACAAGACGTGCAGCGCGACGGCCGCCACCCATAAGTAGCTTTATGCGAGGAACGCAAACAAATTCGACCTTATTATGAAAGATAAACTTTGTCGTTTCGGTTGACTTGATACAGATCAAAAACTCTATCCAGTCCAACGTTGATGCAATCTGCGTTAGATCAACCTTTCCGAAGCTTGTGCTGGTATCTTTCCAAAATTGCGTTTTGGAGACGACGATGGCCATCAAAGACGTTTTGCTTACGCTGACCAGCTACCCCGATCCGACCCCGCCTTCAGTGATCGATCACGCCGTGTCTCTGGCCTCGCTATTTGGTGCTCATATCGCGGCGATCTCATGCGAGGCTCATGTGCAGATTCCCGGCAGCTTCCTGGGCGGCGCCGGCAATCTCGGAGCCATTGTCGCCGGCGAGGCGCACAAGAGCAGAAAGAACGCGCAGGACCTGCTGGCGGCGTTTGAGGCGGCGGCTCAGAAATCCGGCGTGCTGCACGAGATCGTTCTCGAACGTTGTCTGACGTTCGAAGTGCCGGATCTCCTGATGGAGTATGCGCGACTGCGCGATCTCACCATCGTTCCGGTGCCGCAATCCTACGATCAATGGTATGCCGAAGCCATCATCTTCGGGTCGGGGCGACCGACCTTGGTGGTGCCGGAAGCCCCATCGTCCGGGGTGGCCGACCTGAATAGGGTGCTTGTGGCGTGGGACTTCAGCCGCGCGGCTGCACGCGCAGTCTCCGATGCGATCCCGATCCTGGAGAAAGCGCGTGAAGTGTACATCTGCACGGTAACCAGCGAGAAAACGATACCAAGCCGGCGATCGTCATCCGAACTGGCCAAGAACTTGTCGCGGCACGGCATCGATGTGATCGTCGAGGAGGTGGATGCCGCTGGACGGGCGATCGGCGACGTTCTTGCTACGCAGATCGAGTCGCGCAGATGCAATCTCCTCGTCATGGGCGGCTATGGCCATTCGCGTCTGCGCGAGTTCGTATTGGGAGGCGCTACCCGGAGCATCCTGGCCAATCCGCCGATTCCCGTGCTGTTTTCCCACTGAACGGCAGGAGGCCGACAACATCGCAAGGTAAGCCCATGGACGCCCAATCCGCTCACAGAGGTGCACAAGAAACCTCCGATGTTTCGTGCCCGCGGGCTTTCAAAGGCCGTCGCATAGAATGGCGGGGATGGGGTAATAGGTCTTCGGCGCAGCGGAAACCAAACCATGTCGTTTGAACGAGTGCTGCGATGGGCTCTGGTTGCGATTGCAATTGCGGGATTGACCGGGGGCATTCTTGCTCGGGCCGCGAGCCGGCCTGATCTGGCTGATCTTGCATGGGAACTCGGCACGGCGCCGGTGATCGCAGCACTGGCGATCTCGATCGTTAGAGACCTGCTGAGCGGCCGCTTGGGAGTGGACGCGATTGCGCTGCTGTCGATGAGCGCTGCGTTGGCGCTTGGCCAGCCGCTCGCCGGGGCCGTGGTCGCGCTGATGTATTCCGGCGGCAACATGCTGGAGGATATTGCGATCGCACGGGCGGAGCGTGACCTGCGCTCCCTGGTCGATCGGGCACCGCGGCAAGCACACCGCAAATGCAGCGAGGGGATCGAGGAGGTTCCGGTTGACGCAGTCTCGGTCGGCGAAGAGCTGCTGGTAAGGGCCGGCGAGATCGTGCCGGTCGACGGTATCGTTGGCTCGGCCTTGGCTACCATCGATGAGTCCGCAGTTACCGGCGAGCCGATCCCGGTCGAGAAGACACGCGGCAGCGCGGTTCTTTCCGGTTCGCTGAATGCGGGAGAGACTTTCGAGTTGACCGTGACCGCGCCGGCCGGCGAGAGCACCTACGCCGGCATCGTGCGCATGGTGACGGCGGCGCAAACGGCGAAGGCTCCCTTTGTGCGGATGGCCGATCGTTTTGCGCTGATCCTTCTACCGGTGACACTCGTCGTTGCCTTCCTGGCATGGCGGATTTCCGGTGATCTGACGCGCAGCCTTGCCGTGCTGGTGGCGGCGACGCCTTGTCCCTTGATCCTGGCCGCACCGGTCGCCTTTATCGCCGGGGTGGCGCGAGCGGCCCGGCGCGGCATCCTCGCCAAGGGTGGAGGGGCGCTGGAGGCGTTGGCTCGCGCGCACACGGTGCTGTTTGACAAGACCGGCACCCTGACTGTCGGAGGGGCACGGTTGCTTTCGGTCGAGGTCGCTCCCGGGGAGGACCCGGACGAGGTCCTCAGGCTTGGGGCATCGCTCGAGCAGGCCTCGCATCACGTGCTTGCCAAGACCGTCGTGGCAGCGGCCCTCGATCGCGGCCTCAAGCTGAAAGCGCCCGAACAGGTCAAGGAGACCATGGGCACCGGCTTGAGCGGCCAGGTCGACGGGCGCCAAGTCACTGCGGGCTCGCGAGAGCTGCTTCGCTCGCATCCCGAATTGTCGCCCTGGGAGCTGCGGGCGATCCGGCGCGCCTCATGGCGCTCGGCGCTGATCGTCTTCGTCGCCGTGGACGGGCGTCCGATCGGCGCGCTGCTGCTGGCCGACGAGTTGCGGGCTGATACGCCGCGAGCTATCCGGCTGCTGCGCGATGCAGGCATCGCGCGAATGGTGATGGTTACGGGCGATCGCGCCGCGGCGGCGCAGGCCATTGGTGCAGCGCTCGACCTCGACGCCGTGCTGGCCGACCGCGTTCCTTCGGATAAGGTCGAGGCGGTCCGCACCGAACAGCGGCTGCGCCCAACCATCATGGTCGGCGATGGCATCAATGACGCCCCAGCACTGGCCGTGGCCGATATCGGGGTCGCGCTCGGCGCGCGCGGTGCGACCGCGTCGTCCGAGGCGGCCGATGTGGTGATTTTGGCCGACCGGCTCGATCGCGTTGGCGAAGCGATTATAATCGCGCAGCGGGCACGACGTATCGCCTTGCAAAGCATAGTTGTCGGCATGGGGTTGTCATTGGTGGCAATGGTAGCTGCTACCGTTGGTTGGCTTGATCCCGTGCCTGCGGCCATCGTCCAGGAGGTAATCGACGTTGCAGTCATCCTGAACGCACTGCGGGCGCTCACTCCGGCCCTTGCCAGCGGCGGGGCACGTATCACCGTGGAGCAGGGGTTGGCATTGCATCACGATCATCAGGTCCTCGTCCGGGATCTCGACCGCTTGCGCAAGATCGTCGATGCGTTGGACGATGCGACGCCCGATTCCGCCGCAGGGTTGATTGGGGATGCTCAGTGCATCGTTCAGAGCAGTGTAGTTAGGCATGAGCGCGCGGATGAGGACAGCGTCTATCCGAAGCTTGCGGAGGTGCTCGGCGAGCGCCATGGCCTCTCCGCCATGAGCCGTGCCCATCGGGAGATCCTGCACCTTGCCCGGCTGCTCGCTCGGATCGTCGAGGACCTGCCGTCAGAGAAGGTCGACCGCTATCTCATCCGGGATGCTCAGCGGGTAATCGAGGCCATCGAAACGCTTGTTCGCATGCATACAGCCCAGGAGGAGGACATCTACGAAGCCGTGGCAGGACCGGCTTAGCTGTACGATTCGCGCGTACCTTCCGTTGAAGCGTCTTGACGGACTGCTCCACCGGCTTCGCTCTGAACGGCAAGACGTGGCCGAGTTTCGATAACGGCCCTGGAAAGCCGTCGGTACAGATCACGCCGGCGAACAAGCGGCCACCAGTCATACAGAAAGATCTCCAACGGACGCCAGTTCGCTACCCAGTCCAGGATCAAGAGACTCTCCTCCAAAAGCCGCCGCAAGGGGTTGGCGAACAGCGCGCCCACGACAAACTGCGCCACGAGCAGGCGAGATCGTCGCCATGACGGGGGACGGGGTCAACGACGCACCCGCCCTGCGGCAGGCCGATATCGGAGTGGCGATGGGACTGCGGGGCACCGACGTTGCGCGCGAAGCGGCCGCCATGATCCTGCTTGACGATGCATTTCCGACCATCATTGGGGCGATACGCGAAGGTCGCATCATCTTCGCCAATATCCGCCGTTTCGTCGCTTACCTCTTGTCCTGCAATCTGAGCGAGGTGATGGTGGTTGGGTTGGCCGTGTTGTCGGCGCTCCCTTTACCGCTGCTGCCGCTGCAAATTCTGTATCTTAATCTCGTGACGGACGTGTTTCCGGCCTTCGCATTAGCAATGGGCGAGGGTGAGGCCGGTATCCTCAAGCATCCGCCGCGCGATCCGAGAGAGCCCATTTTGGGCCGTTGGCAATGGATCACGATAATTCTACATGGCGGTGCGTTGACCGCCGGCACGTTCGGGGCGCTGGCTGCGTCGTCTTGGCTGGGTCTCGACGCGCAAGCAACAGTGACTGTCACGTTTCTCACTCTCGCGTTCGCGCAGCTTTGGCACACGTTCAACATGCGCGATCCGCAATCTCCGCTCATCGTAAACGGTATCACTCGAAATGGCTGGCTTTGGAGCGCGCTTTTGCTTTGCGCAACGCTGCTCGCCGTGCCGCCCTACCTTCCCCAGGCGGCGCATCTTTTACACCTTGTTCCCCCTACCGCTGACATGTGGTCAGTCGTACTTCTCTTTAGTTTCGTACCGATGATCGTTACGCAGGCAATCAGCGCTGTCGTCAGAGCATGGATGGCATAGCCGGCCGCTAGGTGGCACCCGCTCGATCTTGTCATCCGTAGCATAGGCGACACGAAACAGGCCAACAGCGACGTCAAACCTGGTTAGGGGACAACGACGACGGCACAGGGGGCGAGGCTGACGAGCTTGTGAGAGACGCTCCCAAGTAACAAGCCCGCCACGTGACCGCGACCTCTGCGTCCCACTACGATCATCTTGATTGATCCGCTTGCGGCGATATCGAGCAGGGACTGGGTAACATCACCCCAGCTTGTCCGGGCTTCGACCTGCTGCACGCCCAACTGGCGCGCGCGGGCTTCCGCGGCGCTCAGCGTTTGGGCCGTGAGGGCTGCCAGCACGTCGCCGGTGCTGACACTGGAGTGTGGCAGTTGTCGCACTTCTTCTCCCAGGAGACGATCCGCAACAGTCACGATCAGCAGGTTGCATGCCAAGGCTTTGGCAATTTCTGCCGCGGCTTCAACAGCGCGGCTTGCTCCGGCGGATCCGTCCGTAGCCACCATGATGGATGTCACGAGGTTGCCTCTTGCCGCCACTTGGACTCACTCGAAAGCTAGTCTCTAAAATCAGAAGGATATTGATTTTGCTCAAATACATCGGCGACGTGGTCTCCATTCTTGATACATATCATTTTGGAGGATGGTCAATTGGCTAACGAGATGCGGAAAGAGCGAGTAGAAAACGGTTCGCAGTCAGCGAAGACCAACCGCGAGGCGCTTGTTCTCGAGGAGCGGGAGGAGCGCCGATTTCGAGATGCATTGGAGGATGACGAAGCTCGCGAAGCACTGAAGTTGTTGCATGCGCACGACGAAGAGCGCTTGTCGAAGAAGCCGGAAGAGCACGGTCCGCAGTCAGCGAATACCTACCGAGGCGTGTCCTCCCAAGGATGAGCATCCATTTCGGGACGGCTTGGAGGACGACGAAGTTCGCGCCGAAATCTCACACGGGTGCGAGAAGAAGCGCCTAGCTTGCGAGCACGGTCGGTTTGGCTACAGTTCGTTCGGCCTCATGGACGACCCTCATCGTACGCATCACGCTTGACGGGTTCACGCTGATCGAATCGATACCGAGTTCGGTCAGGAACTTCGCGATTTCCGGATAGTTTGCCGGCGCTTCACCACAAATGCCGACATGGCGCCGGTTGCGCTTCGCTCCCGTCACCGCCATTCTGAGCATCTGCAGCATTCCGGGATCGCGCTCGTCAAAATCAAACGCGACGATATCGGAGTCCCTGTCGACACCAAGCGTGAGCTGGGTCAGATCATTGGACCCGATCGAAAATCCATCGAACAATTTGGCAAACTGATCGATCAAAATGACATTGTTCGGAATTTCGCACATCATGAATATCTCGAGGCCGCCGTCGCCGCGGGTAAGACCGTTGCCGGCCATCGCGTCGAGGACGTTGCGGGCCTCCTCGATGCGCCTGCAAAACGGAATCATGATCTTGAGATTAGTCAGACCCATTGCGCTACGCACGCGGCGCAGCGCGGCGCATTCCAAAGCGAACCCTTCGGCATAGGCCGGGTGCGCATAGCGTGCAGCGCCGCGGAACCCGATCATCGGATTTTCTTCCTTTGGTTCGAAGTCCGCGCCCCCCAAGAGATTGGCATATTCATTCGTCTTGAAATCGGAGAGCCTGATGATGACAGGGCGGGGATAGAACGCTGCAGCGATGATGCCGACACCTTCCGACAGGCGCTCCACGAAGAAGTCGGATGGCTTCCGATAGCGCCCGGTGAGACGCTCGATCGAGCGACGGTCGCTCGCGGATCTGACTTTGGCGGGCTGCGCAAGCGCCATCGGATGGATTCCGATGTGCTGGTTGATGATGAACTCCATCCGCGCCAGCCCGACGCCGTCGTTCGGCGCCATTGCCGTCTTGAAGGCGATTTCCGGATTGCCGAGGTTGACCATGATCTTGGTAAGTGGCCTTTCCAGCTCGTCTGTCGTGATCCGCTCGACCGAAAACGGCAATGCGCCGTCATAGACATGGCCGATGTCGCCATCCGCGCATGACACCGTGACAGTCATGCCATTTTTCACGAGCCGGGTGACATTTTCGGTGCCGACAACCGCCGGCACTCCAAGCTCGCGGGCGATAATGGCGGCATGACAGGTTCTGCCGCCATGGTCAGTAACGATGGCGGCGGCGGTCTTCATCACCGGTTCCCAATCGGGACTGGTCGCGGAGGCAACCAGCACCTCGCCGGGCTTGAAAGTGCGAAGATCGTGCTCGGTCCTGATCAGCCGAATCCTTCCGGCGGCAATCTTCTCGCCGACGGCGCGGCCGGCTGCAACGACTTTGCCCGTTGATTGAAGGGCATAACTTTCAAGCGCTTCAGGTCCGCGGCGGGATGCCACCGTCTCCGGGCGCGCCTGAATGATGTAGAGCCCGCCCGTATTCCCGTCTTTCGCCCATTCCACATCCATGGGGGTCGGCGCGCCAGCTCTTTCGGAGTAGTGTTTCTCCACCACAATGGCACACCGCGCGAGCTCCAGCACGTCCTTGTCATCTATGCAGAACTGCTCGCGAGCCGCCTTCGATGTCGTCACGTTTCGGGTAGTTGAGCGTCCTTTGGCATAGACCATCCGGATTTGCTTCGTTCCGATTCTGCGCGACAGGACAGCCCGGAAACCATGGTTGAAAGTCGGCTTGTGCACGTAGAATTCGTCCGGATCCACGGTCCCCTGGACGATGTTTTCGCCGAGGCCATAGGCGCCGGTCACCAAGAGCACATCGCGATGCCCCGATTCGGTGTCGAGCGTGAAAATCACGCCACTTGCCGCAAGGTCGGAGCGGACCATCTTCATGACCGCAACGGACAGCGCGACCTTGAAGTGATCGAAGCCATTGTCGATGCGGTAGGAAATCGCGCGATCGGTGAACAGCGAGGCAAAGCATCGGCGGCAGGCGAGCATGAGGTCATCCGGAGAGCGAACGTTGAGGAAACTCTCGTGCTGTCCCGCGAAGCTCGCAGTAGGCAGGTCTTCCGCAGTCGCTGAACTGCGCACGGCGACTGCGACATTGGCGCCATATTCTTCTTCGAGTTTTCGATAGGCGTTCCCGACCTCGCGGCGCAGAGCCTCCTGATCCGTTGCAGCATAGACGATGGCCCGTGCCGCGCGGGCGCGCTTGGCGAGTTCCGCGATGTTCCGCTTGTCCAGACCGTCGAGCAGCTTGCGGAGTTTGTCCCAGGCACCTGCCTGCGCCAGCGCGTCGCGATAAGCCGACGCTGTCAGGGCAAAGCCGTTCGGTACTTTGACCCCCTGCCGCGCAAGCGCCGAGTAGAGCTCGCCCAGCGAGGCGGTCTTGCCTCCCACCAAGGGGACATCCTCAAGGCCGATATCCTTGAACCACCGCGTGTAGCCGGAAGCGTTCATGGGTGCCTTCTCCGTGCGCTGCAGCAAATGCAATCCATTGGGACATATTGACCGACCGCCAACCGGAGCCTTTGCGCAAGATCAAGCATTCGGCGACGAAAGGCCGTTAGTTGTCAAACCCATGTCCGAAGAGCACGAAGATAATCGGCAACGGGAGTGGCGCCGATTTTGGGGAAGCGCGTCAGGTCTCTGGCGGGACTTGTCGGCGTGGCGCATTTGGCTGGTTTGCGCTTCGCTGGTCGGCGTGGTCGCCCTGCAGCTCTATGTTCAGTTTCGCCTGAACTACTGGAATCGCGATTTCTTCAATGCGCTGGAGAGCCGGGACCCGCTGCGTTTGCATGCCCAGGCGATCTTGCTCATTCCTTTGTGCGGCGCGAGCATTGCGCTCGCAGCGATGTCGGTCTGGGGTCGCATGACGGTGCAGCGCAAATGGCGCGAATGGCTGACCAACAATCTGATCGATTACTGGATCGAAAACGACCGGTATGCCGGGCTCGCACGGGTGCAAGGAGATCAGAAGATCATCCCCGAATACCGCATTTCCGAGGATGTGAGGATCGCAACGGACGCACCAATCGATTTTGCGCTCGGAATTGTTTCATCACTGCTGACCGCTGTCATCTTTGTTCAGGTATTGTGGAGCGTCGGCGGCGAGGCAAGCTTCTCAGTATCCGGCTATCGGTTCTGGATACCCGGCTATCTGGTGGGGAGTGTTGCGGTCTATTCGGGCATCGTGACGATCGCAATGGTTTTGGTAGGCTCGCCGCTCACGAGCGTCATTCAGATCAAGAACCAGGCTGAAGCAGAGTTGATTACAGCGGCCCACTTGCTGCGGGATATCGGCGAAGGCGTGATGCCCAAGCTGCAGGAGGCGGAGGCCAGGCGAGGGCTCCAGCAAGCGTTGCGGAATGTGCTCGCTCGTTGGCGGCGCTTGTGTTGGCAGCTTGTTCGCAACACGCTGGTCTCGCAGGGAAACACGTTGCTCGCGCCAGTCGTCGGGCTCGTCTTGTGCTCGCCAAAATTCCTGGCGGGGACGATGACACTCGGCGAGCTCACGCAGGCCGCTGCAGCATTCACACTCGTACAGAGTTCATTCAACTGGCTCGTGGACAACTACGGACGGCTGGCAGATTGGGTCTCTTCGCTCGAAAGGGTAGGGCGTCTGCTGCTTGCGTTGGACGAACTCGATCGGGGAATCGTGCCGACAGCTCGCGAGGAAACGCCGATCCTTGGGGGGTCCATCACGCCGCTTCGATGACGACCTGTCGGGCAAGACGTTTGACGTCTTCGGGCATACAGAGGCCGGTGCCGCGATTGATCAAAGCGGCGGCGCCTGCGGCAACGGCGTACCGAAAGGAGTCTTCCAGACCGGCTCCCGACGCAAATTGCCAGAGCAACGCTCCGAGAAAACTATCGCCGGCGCCAACTGCGCTGATCGGAGTGATCGCAAGCGGCTCTGCCCGCAACACCTGGTCGCGCGTGACCAGCACGGCGCCGAGATGGCCCATGGTCAGCGCAACGGTGGTAACTTTGCCATCGTGGACGAGAGCTTTTGCCGCGGCTTGCCATTCCTTGGCGTCATGTGGCTCGCAGCCGGCGAGCTCTCGCATTTCCTGCAAATTCGGTTTGATCAAATCGACCCCTTCAACGACGGCAGCGGCAAGCGCCGAGCCCGATGCATCAACGACCATCCTGGCGCCGCGCAGTTTCGCGATTCTCGTCAACCTGGCATAGAAATCGTCCGGAACGCCTCCGGGCAGGCTTCCGCTCGCGACTACAAATCGGGGAAACGGTTCAATCCTGGAAAGAAACGCCAGAAATTGCTGCCATTCGGCCTCAGTGAGGGTCGGTCCGGGCAGAATGAAGCGGAACGGCTGACCAGTGCTGATTTCGACGACAAAGAAATCCTCGCGTGTCTCTTCCGCGATGGAGAAAGTGCAGCTTGGCACGCCCTCCTTGTCGAGCAGTCTGCGGAGCATATCCCCCGTCGCGCCGCCCACAGGGTAGACAGCGCGGACACGCCCGCCGAGGCGTTTGACGACGCGCGCCACATTGATTCCGCCGCCCCCCGGATCGCGCTGTTGCGACCTGCCCCGCAGCTTGTAGACTGGAACGATCTTCTCGACAGTTGTCGACAGATCGACCGCCGGATTGAGCGTAATCGTCACAACGTCCGTCATGGCCTGTCGTGGATCGAAGATGTGCCTGAGGCTGCCGCGCTCCGTTCGCAAAACGCCTTGAGTCCGATGAAGCTTCTGTCAGGATCAAGAATGAGACTTGTCGGAATTCTGCGCAGATAGGATTCGTAGCGACCCTTGCATTCGAACTGCATTCTGAACCTGGATGCGACGAAGCGGTCGGCAAAGCGCGGCACGATGCCGCCCGAGATGTAGACCCCGCCACGGGCGCAGAGCGTCAGCGCAAGATCTCCGGCGACCGCGCCGAGCATGGCGCAGAACGTATCGAGCGCGGCAACGCTGATCCGGCAATGCTTCTCTAGCGCCGCTTGAGTGATCGCTGCGGGATCTCGGTCCGGCACTGCCACGCCATCGATGGCAGCGAGCGCCTGATAGAGATTGACAAGACCGGATCCTGACAGAACGCGTTCCACGGAAACATGCCCGAAGCGCTGGCGCAATTGACCGATGATCTGCTCCTCTCTCTCGGAAGTTGCCGGCAACGTCGCATGACCGGCTTCGGTGACCGCCACCATAGCCGCGCTCGGAAAGAAGCAGGCGGCACCAAATCCGGTGCCCGGCCCGATCACCAGCATGGGCGCTGCGGCCGCTGCCCTTTGCGTTCCCATCGCCCGGAGATCGGACGCCTGAAGCGCCGGCAGCGACCACGCGAGAGCTTCGAAATCGTTGAGAAGATGAACTGTCCTGAACCCAAACCTATCTTGAAAATCACGTCCGTCGATCACCCATCCGCTGTTGGTGACGACGCAGCGGTCATTCTCTACAGGTCCCGCAACCCCGAGGACCGCCGCTTGGGGCGCGCAGCTCACATGATGTAACAGGAAAGCTGCGATTGCTTCAATAGCGGTAGAGAAATCGCCGACTCTATAGTGTTCTATCGGACCGATTCTGCCTCCTCCCGAAAGTGCAAAGCGGGCGTTGGTCCCGCCAATGTCGGCGAGAAGGACCGGCTCATCTAAAGGTCGACCGTTCTTCATCGCGTTGCCATCGCTGCCTCGGTACAATTGCCGGATATTGGCTGAACCAAGCGTCTCCGATTGGCTGCGATGAGGTTGGCGTACCATCGCGCCGAGGCCTTAGGAATGCGCCGTTGCGTGGCGAAGTCGACATAAGTGAGTCCAAAACGTTGAGAATACCCGGAGGTCCATTCGAAATTGTCTAGCAATGACCACACGAAATAGCCGCGGACATCCACGCCCGCCGCGATGGCTTCTTGCATGGCATCGATATAGGCCCGCAGATAGGCAATTCGCCCGGCATCTTCGATGTGGCCGGCACCGTCGAGCGTGTCGTCTGTCGCGGTTCCATTCTCGAGGATGTAGATCGGTAAGGAGAAGCGACGATGAACATCGAGCAGGGTGTCACGGAAAGCGTCAGGCACAATCGGCCATCCGATTGTGGTTCTCGGCACATTTGGCGGTGGCGCACCAAAGGTCGCGCCGATAACATTGTGGTCCGCCTTGATGTAGTGCGGCGAGTAATGGTTTAGCCCGAACCAGTCGACGGGTTGTGCGATCAGCGCCATGTCGCCGGGCTTCTGGAACGGCTCAACGGCCTCTGCCAGCGCAGCAGGATAACATGCGAAATGCTGTGGATACGGAAAGGCGTCGTTCCAATAGCCGGCGAATTTTACTGCTGCAGCCGCGTCATTGGGACTTGTCCCGGCTGGAAAGCAGGGCTGCCGATTGTGAATGGCGCCGACCGAGGCTTGAGGCACCGTCGTCCGCAACGCGCCAATAGCGGCGCCATGGCTTAGATTGACGTGATGGATGGCTTTATGCAGGGCATCGGCGTCGGCGATCCCCGGCGCGTTCCAGCCGAGACCATATCCGAACAGCGTGAAGACGCATGGTTCATTGAAAGTGGCAAATCGCTTGACGCGATCGCCATAACGCCGTGCGACGAGCGCCGCGTAGTCGGCAAACCATCCGGCGATATCCCGATTCTGCCAGCCACCGAGTTCATGGAGAGCCTGCGGCAGATCCCAGTGATAGAGGCATATCCAGGGTTCGATTCCTGCTGCGAGCAGAGCGTCGATCAGTCTGTCGTAGAATGCCAGCCCGTGCTCGTTGACCGCACCGCGGCCTCTGGGCAAGAGCCGCGACCATGAAATGGAAAAGCGGTAGGCGTCGATGCGGAGATCGCGCATAAGCGCAACGTCCTCACCGTAGCGATGATAGTGATCGCAAGCCGTTTCGCCAGTGTCGCCGTTCTTGACCGTGCCGGGCTTCCGGCAATAGACATCCCAGATGCTGTCGCCGCGGCCGTCAATGTGCGCCGCGCCTTCGATCTGAAAACTCGACGTCGAAACACCCCAGACGAAACTGGATTTCGGTGCTGCCAACAGCCGCGCCTCACTTTGCAAGGCCTCCTTGGTCATTTCCAGCCCTCAAGTGCGTTATTTTAAATAATGGCGTAGGCTATCGATCGGCCCTTTGATGAAAATCAAGGGGTGGAGAGAGCACGACCTGCCTCTTGGCGGAAACTACCCGGTTGAACAGCATAAGGACGGGACGACTGGACGTCCCTCGTTTCCGCGTGCGCCGCAAAGCAATGGCTGAACGCTCAGCGATGGATATCCGGAGCGTGAGACATTGGATCGGTGCGGGATGCGCATCAATCCAGCTTGGCCCACTCCTCATCCTCGGGAGAACGCTCAGAGGCGAGCCCGTAGATCCGATCGAACCACCGCAGGTGATCGTGGACCTTGACGACGCCTTCGACATTCTCCGCCGCGACGATTGCGGCCTTGCGACAACGTTCTTCGGCAATCATGCCGCTGAGATGAACGATGCCATCCTTGACGATCACGTTGAGGCCCGACGGGCACCAGTCCTTGTTCTCGATCTCGTCGACGATCCGCATGCGGATATGTTCGTCATCAGTGGTCGGGGCAGGCATTCTGCCAGCCAGGCTGGCAGCGGCCTGCATGAGGTTCGAACGCGACACAAGTCCAGTCAGCTTGCCCTCTTGCACGACTGGGACGCGCTTGATGCGGTTCCGTTCCATGATGTCGACGATCTCCGCCAACGTCGTCTGCTCGTTCACCGTGATCGGAGACGCGGTCATGATCTCCGATACCGTGCGGCCGCGCTCGCGAACGTAGCTTTCGGCCGCCGCGCCTGCCCCGAGAACCCATTCGAGCCAACGAGGACGTCTTCGCTGCGTGCCAATTTCGCTCCTTCGTAGAAAGTCGCTTTCGGACAGGATGCCCACCAGCGCGCCTTGCCGGTCGACGACCGGGAGACCGCTGATATCATGACGTAGCATGAGGCTTCCAGCCTCGGCCAAATCCGCTTCCGGAGCAATCGTAAGGACGTTCCGGGCCATGATCTCATGAGCTCGCATGGGAGCCTCCAGTAGCTGATCGTGTATCTGATTAGCACTGTGGCGCCGCAGGTGCTTGATCTGAGTCAACCTGTTCGCATCCTGGCGGGCGGCCGCGGACGAGCAATTGAGCTGGGTCAAGGCACAAAGCTCGCGGAGATGTTGATTGGAAAGTTCAGAAGAAGGAGAAAGGTCATGCTGACCTATTCCAAACTGGACACCGTGACGGCCATCTATAAGCGGCGCGCCGTCAGAAGCTACACGCCCGAGAAGCTTGAGCGAGCCACGATCAAACACTTGCTGGATGCAGCGGTGCAGGCACCGACGGCACTCCATGCCGAGCCATGGGCGTTTGTGGTGATCCAGGACAAGGTACGCTTGCGACGATATTCGGATCGCGCCAAGACCTTGCTGCTCGACCAACAGCAGGCCATATCTCACCTGCAGAGCGCCGAACCGCAGGCACTTGCCATGCTGTCCAATCCGGATTTCAACATCTTCTACGACGCCAGCGCACTTATCGTCGTCTGCTGCAAAGCCAAGGGTCCGTTCGTTGAGGCGGATTGTTGGCTGGCCGCCGAGAATCTCATGCTTGCGGCCACCGCGGAGGGGCTGGGGACCTGCTGCATCGGGTTTGCAGTCGGCATTCTGAACATGCCAGACGTCAAGGCGGAGTTGGGAATTCCGGAGGGCGGTGCAGCCGTTGCGCCGATCATCGTCGGATTCCCGAGAGAAATTGCGTCCAGCGGATCTCGCAAGCCGCCGGTTGTCCTCAGATGGGTGCCGTAGCTGCTCGGGTGATGAACTGATACGAGACGGCTGGCCGGGCGTCCGGTTGCGGCCGTTCCTGCACGCGCATATTGCTTCATCGCGTTGCGGGTGGGAAATGCTCCGTATGCGGCGTGATCTGCTGCAGTCAAGAGTCTCCCGCGAAACGCGTTTGCGGCGGATCAATTCCGGAACCCGCCGGACTCGCCGGCTTCAATCCTGCGATGATGGGCACACGTGTCGCGCCGTTCGGTCCCTGCTTCGACGCGGTGAAGCAGATCGCTTTCAGTCACGATGCCGATGACCTTGTCGGCATTGTCGACGACTGGAACGGCGCTGATGCGCTTTTCAAGCATCATTCTCGCGACATCCCGGACGGTCGCGCTCTTGGTTACAGTAATCACGGGGGATACCATCACGTCGCGGGCTAGCATGAGCAGTACTCCTGTTTGGATCAATGGACCGGCATTCCGCAGAGAACGCCAAAAAGCGAAATTGATCCGTATCAAGCGTGGGCTACCGGGTCGTGACTAAGGTGAGGCGAACTCCCACCGGCAACGTGTGACACTGCGATGGTCGGCCGGGATGTGGCTTCCGGTTTGACCTATTGATGTCGATCAATATGTCCGCCGGCTACCTGAATAGCTTCATCCGGGTACCTGCTGGATGGATGATGTTGGTCGGCGGAACCGATCGCGGCCGCAACGGCCGGCGGCACCATTGCCAATGGCCCGGCGTTCTTGAACAGGGAGCGAAGTTGGAGGTGTCGGCATGGGAGTCTTGACATCGACCCCCGCCCGTTCCGGCGATGAGACCTCGTTTCCATCGCTCCGCAAGGCGATGGTCGAGCGGGATATCGCCGCGCGCGGCGTCCGCGACGAATTCGTCCTTGAAGCAATGCGCAAGGTGCCGCGCGAATTGTTTCTGCCGAAGAACCTTCATGAGTTCGCCTACGAGGATGCGCCCCTGCCTATCGCCGGCGACCAGACCATTTCCCAACCCTATATCGTTGCGTTCATGGTCGAAGCCTTGATGCTCAAGGGCGGTGAGAAGGTCCTCGAGATCGGTGCCGGTTCGGGTTATGCCGCCGCGGTGCTGTCTGAAATCGCGGCTAACGTATACACGGTCGAACGGCTTGGTCCGCTCGCCGAAACGGCCGCCAGGACGTTGGCGGACCTCGGATATGACAATGTTCATGTGCTGCATGGCGACGGCACACGTGGATGGCCGGACCATGCTCCCTACGATGCCATCATCGTCGCCGCCGGCGGCCCGCAGATTCCGGAGTCCCTCAAGGAGCAACTCAAGATCGGTGGCCGGCTTGTGATTCCCGTCGGTTCGGATCAGCGCAGCCAGGAACTGGTCCGGGTAACCCGAGTGTCGGCCAATGAATACCGTAGCGAGGATATCGCCGACGTCCGCTTCGTCCCGTTGATCGGCGAAGAGGGCTGGCCGACCGTCAAGAACGACAGCCGCATGCCAGGCCGCGCACCGCGCCCGATCTCCTCGCAACGAGAGATGCTGGTGCGAAATCTTGCGGACGCGGCTGAACCGTTTGCCTCGATCGAAGCTGCCGATCTCGACCCTCTCATGGAAAGAATTGGTCCGGCTCGTGTCGTGTTGCTCGGCGAGGCGACCCACGGCACTTCCGAATTCTATGGAATGCGAGCGCGCATTACACGCGATCTCATCGTCAAAAAGGGCTTTCGCTTTGTCGCGATCGAGGCCGACTGGCCAGACGCGGCACGCGTCGATCATTACGTGCGGCATTTCCAGTATCCGCCTTCCGAATGGACGGCGTTCGCGCGCTTTCCGACCTGGATGTGGCGCAATGCTGAGATGCGCGATTTCGTCAGCTGGCTACGAAAGCACAACGGCGGAGTCGAACGCAACAAGCGCGCCGCATGTCACGGTCTCGATCTCTACAGTTTATATGACTCGATCCGCTGTGTTCTGAATTATCTCGATCAGGTCGACCCGAAATCGGCAAGAGTAGCTCGCGAGCGCTACGGGTGCCTGACGCCGTGGCAGCGTGATCCGGCGACCTACGGGCATGCTGCACTGACCGGATCATACCCGACATGCGAGTCGCACGTCGTGCGCGCGCTTACCGATCTCTTGGAAAAGCGCCGAACCTACGCCGAGCACGACGGCGATCGTTTCCTCGATGCCGAACAGAACGCGCGGCTGGTGGCGAGCGCGGAGCGTTATTATCGCATCATGTATTACGGTTCGCGGGCGTCGTGGAATCTGCGCGACAATCACATGTTCGAGACCTTGAAGAACCTGCTTGCCTATCATGGGCCGGACAGCAAGGCGGTAGTCTGGGCGCATAATTCCCATGTTGGCAACGCCGGCGCGACCGAGATGGCGGCGCGAGGCGAATACAACCTCGGTCAACTCTGCCGAAGCGAGTTCGGTGACGGTGCCTATATGGTTGGCTTTGGCACGCACAGCGGGACGGTCGCTGCCGCATCCGAATGGGATGGGCCGATGGAGATCAAGGCGGTGCGGCCGTCGCATCCAGAAAGCTATGAAAGACTGTGTCACGCGACCGGCTTGCCGCGCTTCATGCTGGCTATGCGCGAACGTGGCGATCTTTGCGGGTCGGGCGGCCTCGGCAAGGAGCGGCTCGAGCGAGCGGTCGGCGTGATCTATCGGCCTGATACGGAGCTTGGGAGTCACTACTTCCGAGCCGTTCTCCCGCAACAGTTCGACGAATATGTCTGGTTCGACGACAGCTGTGCGGTGACACCGTTGGAGACTGCTGAGATCAAGGGACTTCCCGATACTTATCCCTTCGGCGTGTAGCACAAAGGGTCTTGAAGCTAATCAAGGCATGCATCGTTGCCGAGATAGACAAGGATCTCACCAAACATCCGCTTCATGAAAATTGAAAACGTCTGGCGAAGGAGTCGCGGGCGGCGCGCCAACCGGCGCTCAAACTAACTGTTGTTATTGCCATTGGAGAGAGCCATGTCGTATGCATCGCTGCTGGTCTACGTCAATGCGGATCACGTCTCGACGAATCTGGTGGCCGTTGCTGCGGCGGTCGCGGACAAGTTCTCCGCTCGCCTGATCGGATTGTCGGCACTGGCGGTCTTGCCGCCGTTTGTTGCCGAAGGTGTCGTCGTCGTCGACAATGCGACGGAGTTCGACATCGCCAAAATGAAGGCAAAGCTCGAATCGGCCGGCAACAAGTTTCGCTCCGCTGCCGGGAGTGGTCGCGAAGTCGAATGGCGGTCAGCCATCGAATTTCCAACCAAGGCGGTGATCGATGGAGCGCGATGCGCCGATCTGATCGTGATTCAAAAGGGCAAATCGGACGATATATACCGGAGCATCCACTCATGGATGGGATGATTAGGTGGGGGGAACCATCCGGTCAGAACAATTAAAGCAATCTTCGAGGGTCTTGTATTTGAGATGGATCAATTGACTCTCCGGGTCGCCGCTCACATTGCCATCTCCGGTTCGACCGTCCTTTCTCGCTTTGCCTCCGGGATTTCGGTCATTGTCGCCTCGGTCAGGAGCAGCACGCTCGCGACCGAAACGGCATTTTCCAATGCGGTGCGGACGACCTTGGTCGGGTCCACGATGCCGGCCTCGACGAGATCGACATATTGCTTGCGAGCGGCATCAAAGCCAAAACTGCCTTGGCTTGCCTCCATGCGCGCCACGACCACGCCGCCGTCGACCGCGGAGTTTTCCGCAATCTGTCGCGCCGGTGCTTCGAGCGCCCGCTTCAGGATTGCAATACCGGTCTTTTCGTCGCCTTCGGCGGCGGCTTCCTCGCGGACAACCGCGTCAACACATCTGAGCAATGCCAGCCCGCCGCCCGGAACGATGCCTTCGGCCACCGCGGCCTTGGTGGAACTGATGGCGTCGTCGAGCGCTTCCTTCCTTGCTTTCATCTCCGCCTCAGTCGGAGCGCCGACGCGGATAACGGCGACGCCACCGGATAGCTTGGCGAGCCGCTCCTCCAACTTCTCGCGATCATAATCGCTGGTCGTTTTCTCGATTTCGCGCCGGATCTGCTGGAGGCGTCCATCGATCCGCCCCCGGTCGCCGCCGCTGCCAATCAAGGTCGTACTTTCCTTGTCGGAGATGATGCGCGCCGCCCGTCCAAGCTCTTGCAGCGTGACCTTCTCAAGTTTCAGTCCTAGCTCTTCGGAAATCACCTGAGCACCGGTCAGGATTGCGATATCTTCGAGCATCGCCTTGCGCCGGTCGCCGAAACCCGGCGCTTTGACGGCGCATGCCTTCAGGACACCTCGAAGCCGATTGACGATCAAGGTCGCAAGCGCCTCGCCTTCGATATCTTCGGCTATGAGCAGCAGCGCTCGTCCGGATTTCGCGACCTGTTCCAGAACCGGAACGAGATCGTTCAGAGCTGCGACCTTGTGATCGCAAATCAGCACAAGTGAGTCCTCAAGGACGGCTTCCATGCGCTCGGCGTCGGTGACGAAGTAGGGTGACAGGAATCCGCGGTCGAACTTCATGCCTTCGACGACATCAAGTATGGTTTCCGTCGTTTTCGACTCCTCGACCGAAATCACGCCTTCGCCTCCGACCTTTTCGATCGCGTCCGCGACCAGTGCGCCGACGGTAGGGTCGTTGTGAGCCGAAATGGTCGCGACCTGCGCCTTTTCCGCTTTGGTTTTCACCGGCTTGGACATCGTGCGGAGCGCCTCGATCGCTGCACGGGCGCCGCGATCCAGGCCGCGCTTGATATCGATGGCGCTGGCGCCCGCCACGACGTTGCGCACGCCGTCGGCCAGGATTGCATGGGCAAGGATTGTGGCTGTGCTGGTGCCGTCGCCAACCACCTCGCCGGTCTTCTCGGCGGCCTGGCGGAGCACCTGAGCCCCGAGATTCTCCTCCGGATCCTTCAGGTCAAATTCCTTGGCAATGGTCACCCCGTCGTTGCAAACGATCGGTGCACCCCAGCCTTTTTGGATCAGGACCGATTTCGATTTGGGGCCGAGCGTTACGCGAATTGCGTCGGCGAGCAACGTTGCGCCCCGCAAGACCTTCTCGCGAGCGGCAGACTGAAACAGGATTTGCTTGTGCGCCACTGGCACTCTCCAGCCAAATAAATTGGAGTCGTGGGATGATGCGACGTGTCCCACCGTCCGGTGCAGGCCGGCGGGATGGCGACGCGCTTACTTCACCGGGATGCTTTTCTGCTTCTGCACCTCGGGCGACTTTGGCAGCGAAACAGTCAGTATGCCGTTCCTGAAGGTCGCTTCGATCTTGTCGGCATCGACGCTGCCGGGGATCTGCAGCGACCGACGAAAAGAACCATAGCGACGCTCGGAGACGTAGCGATCCTTGGCCTTCTCTTCCTTCACGTCCTGCTTCTCGCCCTTGATCGTCAGCACGTCGTCGGAGAGCTGGAGGTCGATATTCTTGGCATCCAGGCCCGGAAGTTCGGCGGTGATTTCGAACGCCTTTTCCTTTTCGACGATATCGATCGCCGGCGTGACGCTAAAGCCGAGGTCGCGGCGCCAGAACGGCTCCATGTCCAACAGTGAACGGTAGGACGGCGCCTGCAGGAAGCCGGACTGGAAATCATGGAACAGCCGGTCAATCTGATTGCGCAGTGTTTCGAACGGTTGCCAGTTCTTAGCCGGCTGAGCAGCCGACGTCGACTCGGTCTTGATGGGCAACTTGATAGCTGCTTCTGTCATGACAATCTCCCTTGTAGCTTTAAACAAAGGCTAGGCCTGATCAACTCCGGCTTCCTTGATGTCCCTCAAACTTCTTCCGCGCCGTTGACGGCCGCAACGCGAAGCTTTTCGAGCTTCTTCCAGAATTCGGACCAGCCGCCAGCAGCAGGTCCGGTGACGATCACAAGCACGAGCACGGCGGAGTCGCGATCTGGAAGAGAACACCGGCTTCCGGAATGGTCAGAAGGGTTGCCATGATCAGGGCGGTCGAAGCGAAAATTTCCCGGAAGACGAAGCGCCCGGCATATGAAGAAAGGACGTCCCAACCTCCGCCGAATTGGCAATGCGGCGCGATTTCAGGCTCCCGGGCTCCCATGTCTCGCACCGCTTCATTCACAACGTCCGTCGTTACCGAAAACTCCTCGAAGAAGAGACCAACGAGGATAGGCGGTCCATTATCCGCAGGCTTTTGGCCGACGAGGAGGCCAAAGAGATCAGGCCAGATCCCAAACGATCCGACGGCAGATCGAACCATTCTAGACCAAGGGCCGTCAATCGCGGTGATGTCGCCGGCATCAAGACGGGCAGCTCTGGGGGGACGATTGGTGCTTGGCGCGCCATTTCGGGCCAGGGCCCCTCATATAGTGAAGCTCCGGACGATAGGGGTGACGGACGTCTGCGATCAGGACGTCTGCGATCAGTTTGCGCCACTTCGCCTTGAAAGCGTTGAGGCTCGGACGAAGCGGTGGCGTTAGGTGGTAGGTCATGGCACGCTCCTCAATGCAGTTTGCCCAGCACGGAAGCAAAGGGCAGGGTTAGTATTTCGTCGCCGAGATCGTCGCTGACGTGCAGCACCCAGCTGCGCCAGTCTTCGGGGCCGGGACGCATGATGATCGAGCGCACCATGAGTTCCGCATATGCGCGTGCATCCGCCAGATCCATGAGGGCGGCCGCGCGCCCATCGACCAGCGATCCCTTGGCATTGAAATAGTGGAAGTAGACCTCGGTCATGGACTTCTCCCGAGCTGGATATTTGTTGAGATTAGTCCCGGCCCGATTAGTCGAAAATTCCGGTCGGTCACCTAAGGGCATTCACGGAGGATCAACAGGCGCGGGCAGCACCTTCGTCCGATCAGCTAGCGGGAAAGTGGTCGCGCAAAGCGCGAAGGTGCTGACCTCGCTTGGATGCCACATGCTGTTGGTACGGCTCGCGGGCGGCGTCGTGCTTCAGATTGCGCTCAGTACAGCCGGCATTGCGATGCTGATCATCTTTGCGGCCTGGATTGGCAGCGCAGTTCGTCAGCGGCCCTGATTGTGCTGAAGGGCAAATAAGCTGATCCGGCACAAAGGCGGTAGCCAGCGCTTCGGGCGGGGGTTGACTGACACTCTCTCTGGATGACAACCTGGTACTAAACTGATTGTCGAGGAGTTTCGGGCCGACTACCGAGATCGTGCTGCATGAAAGCTCAGGAACCAAATGCTTGGTTGATCTCTGTGTGTGGGTTTACGAGCCATTGATGTACGTCAAATTGAGATGAGCCCACCGCCGCTAGACAAATTTATCCAAAGGCCAGGGCGCGATATGATGACCGGTTGCCTTAAGTCGTTTCTGATTGGCGGTCTGACCGCTATTGTCGCTGCGGCCGTTCATGCCGAGGATGCTGATGTCGGCAAGGCGGAATTTCAAGCTTCGTGCGCCAGCTGCCATGGTGCGGATGGAAAGGGCAAAGGACCGGTCAGCGCGCAGCTGAAGGTGCCGCCTACCGATTTGACGACCTTGACGAAGAACAACAACGGGGTCTTTCCCATAAGCGCCGTCTACGAAACTATCGACGGACGGAAGGCAATTTCCGCGCATGGCACTCATGAAATGCCCACTTGGGGAGAACGGTTCAACCCAGTCAAGAGCTTGCCTCACACCGTCGATCCTCCCTACGATGCGCTCGATCCTTCGCGGGATATGCGCGAAGTCGTCGTGCGCACACGCATCCTCGCCGTTATCGATTACCTGAACCGCATTCAGCAGAAGTAGCGGTCGCGAAGGCATCGGGACGACCGTGCGGCCGCCGCGCTCGGCCGCAGCGACGTGATCTGCCGCAATGAATGGGCGCAGCCTGCGCGCATGAAGGCGAACTGCCCCTAACATTGATCCTCATCAAGGCCGCTGCGAGCAGACTCGCTAGTAATATAGAGTAGCGGAGGATCAACGATGACCAGCATAGTGCTCGATGCCAAGCAGATTCAGAGTGCCCCGGCTCCCGTTCGTCTCTGGCTTGAGCAGCAGATATCGGCGGCTCTCGTTCCGGGATCGGCAGCGGGTACGCAATTGCCGCGCTTGGTCGCCTGCACGGAAACTCAGGCGGCGAACCTTCTTAGTCGAATTAGGCAGGTGCCATCGGCTGTCGAAGTGTTCTTCGGGCTCGCCCATCCCGAGATCTCCTACGGATCGCCGCCAGTCGTGACTTTCCGACTCCTCGACCTTCAGCGTCGTGCCGGTTTGGAGAGCATCACCAAGCTCCTGGAATGTCTCGACCACATCAATCGGGCGTTTGCGGAAATGTGTGACGATCCGGCAGCGCGGCTCTGCGATTTTGACGCCGCGGGGCATTGCTCGACTCTGCCAACCACCCAGAACAGTATTGTTGCATTGTGGAAGGCAATCATTGCGGCGGAACGGCCTGGCGTGCTGCCGATCGCCGCAGCCGAATAGGCGGGGCGGGCGCCAATGGACCCGAGAAGACCCTGCCGCAAATTGGTGTGGACGTGGTCCGGCCGCCGATCGTCATTCATCGCCCTTATGACGTGGATGCTCCTAGTCTGGCTTGGGCCGGTGCAAGCAGGGGAAATCCGGGACGTGCAATCGCTTGCGCCCCTCGTGGGCAAGGTCGTCCAAAGTGTCGTCGGCATAAAGGCCACTACGGAAACGGCGCCGGCTTCCCGCTCGATGGCCCTTGGGCCTGCGTCTCCCGGCGGACCGTCTCTCACGGCGAAAGAGGTGTATGGTGCAGGCGTCATCATCAAGGCGGAGCCCGGATTGATCGTAACAAGCAATCATCTGATTCGCGGCGCCGAGACACTTGCGGTCCGATTGCCGGATGGGCGTCAGCTTGATGCCAAGTTCGTGGTGGCCGACGAGCGGTATGGCCTGGCGATGCTGAGGATTTCGGCGTCCGGCCTGACCGCAGCCCGCATCGGTCGGTCGATCGACGCCGAGCCCGGCGATTTCGTCCTTGCCGTCGGTGGCTCCTCGGGATCCGCTCCGAGCGTCAGCTTCGGCATCGTCAGCGCTCTGCATCGTTCGCGGCCTGGAATCCCCTGCCAGGATCTCATTCAGACCGACGCCTTGCTGGACCGCGGCAGTTCAGGCGGAGCGCTGTTCAATCTGCGGGGCGAAGTGATCGGCATTGTTGCCGCCGGCGCCGATGAAACCGAATCCGGGCGAGCCTTTGGCCTCGCGATTCCCTCGGATGCCATCGATCGCCTCTACGTCAGAATGAATTAGGCGTTCCGCGGGATCGCGGATCGCTTTATGGTACGACCGATCTGACTAGCAGGCTGAATGGTAGCTGCTCAGTGATCGTGCGGGACACTTCGTAAAGGGGATCGCCTCCGGTCAGAGGGGGCCGTCGAGCCGACGAACTGGCACGAACTCGAGGAGTATCGGTTTACAAAGCGGGTTGCGCGGGCCGCGGAGGAGATCATCCGGAGTGGAAAGGCGACGGCGCTTGTCATCGTCGCTCCGCCGCGCACGCCGGCCGAACTTCGGGCGACGCTGCATCCCGACGTCAAGCGCCATATCATTGCAGAGATTCCCAAGGATCTGACGAAGCTTGCTGTCCGGGAACTCGTAAAGCACGTCGTGGAAGCGCTTGCGTCTCCCATGCGATAGTGCGCTGCGAAGCCAAGGCTGTAATGCGCGGAGGCTTGACGTGCTCGTGTCTTGGTGGGCTGGCGCCGCTGGCTGCTCGACGGAAGCGAGCGAACCGATTGCCAAGCGAATCAACGGGCTGAGACGTCCATCGATCGTTCGGTCGAATCCAGTCCTGCAGTTGATCGAGCGCAAAGCAATGTTAGGCGGTCGGCGGTTCATTGTGGCTTCCGATCAAACAATGGAGGCCGCCATGACGGCACTGCAATTGCGTCAGGATGTACTGGACGAGCTGGAGTTCGAGCCGAGCGTGGACGCTGCCCATATTGGTGTGATGGCGGAAGGCGGCGTCGTCACGCTCAGCGGCTACGTCAAAACGTATCTTGAGAAGCTCTCGGCGATCTCGGCGGCGCGGCGGGTCAAGGGCGTCAAGGCGATCGCGGACGAAATCGACGTTCGCGCGCCGAGCGACAAGAAGACCGCCGACGATGAAATTGCAAAACGGGCGCTCGACATCCTCGCCTGGGACACGGTCGTGCCGGCGGGCGTCACCGTTCTGGTTCGTGACGGCTGGGTCACGCTGTCGGGAAACGTCGACTGGTATTTCCAGAAGCGGGCGGCGGAGCATGACGTGGGAAAGCTTTCCGGCATTCGCGGCATCAGCAACAATATCCAGGTCGCGCCGCGCATCAAGGCTGAGAACGTCAAGGCCAAGATCGAGGGCGCGTTGAAGCGGCGCGCCGAGACGCAGGCAAGGGCGGTCCGGGTCTCCGTTCGAGACAACGACTGCATTGTTCTCGAGGGCATGGTTGGCAACTGGCAGGAACGGCGTGCGATCGAAAACGCCGCCTGGTCCGCACCTGGCGTTCACTCGGTTGAGGACAGGCTAACGGTTGGCTGAACTCCTGTGGTTGGTGGCAGGATGGCCGGGGATTGGCCTTCCTGCGACCACGATCGGCAAGGAGAGGTGGACAGTTGGCGCGACCGGAGCGCCGCCGAGCATGCGGCCTGGTCTGTTCCGGGCGTGATGTCGGTCGACGATCTGATCGTCGTTCGCTGACCGCTGGCGCGGACGGAGAGCGTCGAGCTTCAAAGAATCAGTCGAGTTTGACCTCGATCCGACTGGACGCGACGGGTAAATGATTATCTTCGTCGCGTTTCTTACACGGCGCATCGACCGGCACGAATGGCGGCACGGGCGAGGACACCGTCGGGCTGTACGAATTAGCTCGTCTAGGCCAGGTTATGACCGTGCAATCCAACGATCGCCTTGCTTGACATAAGATCGCTTGACCGCCGCCCATGCAGTCCTGTGACCGATCTCCTCTTGCCTCGGATCACCGCGGTGAGCTGCGTAGCTATGATTGAAGGCTTCACGATAGATATCTTGGGCGTGCGGCGGCAGGTGACTGCGTATCGGAAGCGGAAGGTCGTTGTTCGACTGGTAAGGCATATACAGCTCTGCTGGCACCTCGCCCCACGTCCCGCGCATGTCCGGAAAAAATGCCCCGGATGCACGAGCGATTAGGGGCAGTTGGGAGCTTTGGAAGACCCATAGCGGATCGGCTCTATGCGTTTAAAGGTCGACGCTACCTCAAATCGGCAACGGCAACGGGATTGAGATCGTCGGGTGCGAGAGAAAGATGGACTGTGGTTTTGGGACGCAAGCTGTTGATGCCGGAGACGCTACGACCATGTAACCCGCCAATCGTCACTGCGATGCCAGCAACTGCCGCGAGCACGACGATCTTCCTATGGGTCGTGCGGTCTGCCGCGTGGAAAGTATGATTCATGGCCAGCTCCTTCACATAAAGCTTGCCTTGGGATCCCGCGCCTGAAAATTTGGGATCGTTCCCTAAGGGCTCTTGCGGAGGAGCTGACAGCTCGCCAAACTGCCTTGCAGCAACGAAGACTACAAAAGTTGCAGGGTCTGTTGATCCAATTCAGCCTGGCCTGCCGTTCGCGACGATCAAACCGGGCGCGCCATGGCTCGATGCCGTTCACACGTTGCTGGAACCCGGCCAGCGCTGTCTGCGTGTACCTGGATGTGAAACCGCGCCTGGTGAAGTCGCCTCGCAAGGCCGCTTCTTGAATTCACCGCGCCGATCAATGCGACATGGGCGTCGGGAGCGGCATGCTTTGCAGCATCTCGCGCGTGACCCCTCCGAGAAACCTTTCCTGGAAGCGTGAATGGCCGTAGCCGCCCATCACCAGAAGATCCAGTCTCTGGTCCGCCGCGACCGAGAGAAGGGCCGGTTGAATTTCTGAATGCTGTGCGCAAACCTTCACGATTTTCGCTGACAGGGGCGCCCGTGCCAGGTGCTGGACCAGCCGCTCCGGACTAGCCTCATCGGGTATAGTTTCCGAGTCATCAATAGTCGCAATGGTGATGGCTTCTGCATTCTTGAGCAACGGCATTGCATCCCGCAACGCGCGGCTGGCGAGGCGGCTCCCATCCCAACAGATACCGATGCGTCGTGGCGAGAGCGGCCCCCGGAACGTGTGGGGCATGAACAGCACGGGGCCACCCGACTGAAACAGGATTTCCGTCGAGAGATCGTTATCGAACGTAGACCGTTCGAAATCGGGCTGGGATACGATGGTCAGATCGTGGAGTCGTGCGGCGGCGGATGCGAACGCGACGGCCTCCGCGGGAATTGCGCTCATGGTACGGCACGTGTAGGCGAGACCCGTCTTCCCGACCTCGTTTTCAAACACGTTGATCGCGGTCTCTGCGCGCTCCATGGCACGAAGCCGCTCTTCCTCAAAAATGGTCGGGGTCGCAGGAGATACGACTGCCGCGATCGGGATGTTGGCCGGCTCATAGCCTATTGCCAACGCGGCAATGTGTGCGCTGCAAGCGTCGGCAAGGGAAATGGAGCCATCCACGACGGGTCGGACCGGCCGTTCAGACGGGATCAGAACCAGCATATTCCGGAACATAAGGTGCTCCTTCCAGCGTGTGTGACGACTATCTATCTTGAACTCTTAACCAGCAGCCGGGCAGTCGCGTATTGATCCATGTCAGGGCGCGGGCGCCGCTAACTCAAAGGCGGAGTCGACAAGGGTCGCGATTTTCGCAGGTTGCCGCCGGCCATGCAGAACTTCCCGGACTCGCCGATGGCGATCTCGGCAACCGAGATATTCAAGCGGCATTCCGAATGTGTCAGCTCCGAGGCCGCTTCGATGTTTCGTGAGGGGCGGGATCCATTGCATCCGGCAAACCTGCGTCGTCCGCGAGAGCGCCGATTCGGTTGCCATCAACAGGATAACCGGCGGTGCCGTCATCATGGCCGGATCCGGGATGTGCACCGGCGGCAGGACTCGCCATCGTGCGCCTGTTCGGCGAAGACATTGCGGTTCGCAGCACGATTTACACCATCAACGGATTTTCAGCTCATGTGGACCAGCAGGAGCTGCTCGCATGGCGACGCACGATCGAGGGATGCGAGGCAACGTTTCTCGTCCATGGCGAAGAGCCCGCAATGCTGGCGCCCGCTGCGCATCTGGAAGGACAGCGGGTCGAGCTGCCGCGTCCGGGCGACGTGTTTGATCTATAGACGGGCTGCGCAGCCGAACGGGACAATCCGGGCCAAACGGTCATTTTGAGCTGTCTGTCGTTTCAGCCCGCAGCCTTCATGTGCTCGGGAGATTCGACGTAGAATCCGGTATACGTATCCACGAAGCAGAGGTGATCGTGCACCTTCCTGACGCCGGCAGCGTTCTCCGCGGCCACGATGGTTGCCTCACGCGCATGGTCGCTGGTGACGATGCCATGCAGATGGACAACGCCGTTGCGGACGGTCACCTCGAACCCGATGGGACGCCAGCTCACGGCGTCGATCTGCTGGAGGATACGATCGCGGATGTGATCGTCGTCCGCGGTCGGGTCCGGGATCTCATGCGCCAGACTGGCCACGGCCTGGAGCAGGTTTGACCGGGTCACGATGCCGACAACGTCCTTGCCGCGCATCACGGGCAGGCGCTTGATGTTTCTTTTCTCCATCAAGTGCACCAGCTCCTCGAGCGGCGTTTGCTCCTCGACCGTGACCGGTTCCAGTGTCATCACGTCCTCGATCTTTCGACCGCGCTCGTGGACGAAGTCCGCGGCTGCGTGCCCGGGTCCAAGCAGGAAGCGAAGAACGGCCGAACGCTTGCGCCCGGTTCCGATCTCGCCGCGGCGCAAGAAGTCGCTTTCCGAGACGATCCCCGTCAACTTGCCGTCGTCGACGACCGGCAGGCCGCTGATGTGGTTCCGAAGCATGATGTTGGCGGCCTCCTCGATCGAGGTCCGAGGCGTAACGGTGACGACATTCTTGGTCATGATCTGGTGGGCGCGCATGAATGCCTCCAATGGGTCTGTCGCTTCAAAAATGACAGGCCTAATGCTCCTCGCTTTGACTTGGCGCAACAGGCCGCAATGTTGCTCGCCGCGATCTGAATCCGGTCGTCAGGAAGATTCAAGGCCAACCGATATCGTTAGCTGTTATCGATACACCGGCGCGCGAGGGACGGTCCTATCGACGATGTTTGCGGCGTAGCGTCTGCAGCGCGAATGCTCGCAGCCGCTTCGTTGCGCTGCGCCCCGACAGGTGGATGGCAGTCGAAAGCGATACGAACAAGAGAATCATCAAGATGGCTTTTGCTGTTTCGCTCGTCATTCCGGCGACTCCGATTTGCACGGTAGTCTGAAATTGAATGTCATCGCGGCGGAAGTCCTTGCTCTGGATCAACAGAGCGACAAGCGACTAGGAGATTTGTCCGGCCATCGACGTTCCCGAAGCAGATGTTTCCCGCCAAAGTCGCTTTCACGGAACCTGCTTCTCCTCCAGTTTCTGACGCAAGCGGCAAAGTGCGCGCGGTTTGATCTGGCGCAAATGTCACGAGCGATCACTGCGTTACAAAGCTCTGGTCCTTGCAGGCCGAACACGCACGTCCTTGAGAGAGGCCAGATCGTGTTGCTGGCTGCGTTGAATGAAGGGGGGCGTTCGCCATTGTATCCCCGTCGGCGGCGCCGCCCTTCCCCTGGACCGTTCCAATATCGAAGACCGAGGGGCGTATGCAAAAGGACTGCAGCGTCATCGGTACGACAGCGCAGGAGCCGCTGGGCGATCGGGCGGGACACGTGCTCGCCAGCTTCCTCTATTCCTGCTTCGGCGTAGATGGCTTGCTGAAGGGTGCGGTCGTGACGGCGATCAATGCCAGCGAGTGGGACGGCCCGAAGGGAATGCAACTGGCGGCGGTCGGCATTCATCGCGCGCCCGGCGGCGAGGCGGTTGACGAACTGCTGGAAGGGACCGGCGCTGTCGTCATGAGGGAAAGTGACAGTCGCCGAAATCTGCACGTCGGACGAGCAGGACGCCGCGATCCACCGACGTTCGCGTCCACACGGCCGAGCCGGACGCAGGGTACGTACCTTGTCAGACTGGCAAAGAGCGAAGGCGCCGACCTCATCGTCACCGGAGGCTATGGACATAGCCGGCTCGGTGAATGGATGTTCGGCGGCATGACGCGGGGCTTGCTGCAGCAGGCCCCAATCTGCCTGCTGATGTCGCATTAGATCGGCTGTGTCTCCCACGGTCGCGGTGACGGTGGCTCCTGAGGATCTCGGTCTTGCGGTCGCCATTGCCGTTTGGCGCGGTTGCCGACGGGCGCGCGTATGAAGGATGGTTGGTAACGTAGATGGACGCAGGCTTCACTCTGCTTGGGTTGCAGTCGCGCCTCAATCGTCTTGCCGCAGGCGCGGTTTGCAGAATCTCCGATTGCGACTACGAGCGGTTGTTTGGAATCAACAAGGTTGCTGCCGCCAAGGGAGGCGTGCGATGAAGATTGCCGGACTCATGCTAGCAATTGCCCAAGAAGCCGAGGACCGGGCCACGGATCGCAACGCAAGCGATATCGATCAGATCCGCAGGTTCAGTGACCAGACTTCTCCCGAGGAATTTGGCGCTGACGACGAGGCAGAGCAGGGCGGTGACGATCGCCGGACCGCGGCCTCCGGCGAAAGCGAACGGCCGCTCGGCATGAGCCGTTTGTGCGGCGAAGACAGGCCTATCGTTTCGCTGACGCCGTTCTTTGGGCGCTCTGGAGCGTCGCGTGCCGGCACGTTAGGCCGCTCTCGTCGACATCAATGATCTTTCGTGCAAACAGGTTCAGCTCGATCGTACCCGGCGAACGCGCGGTCTCGATCGCGTACGTCGCGTCATTCGCGCTACGCGCGGTAACGCCCTTGGCCCAGTCCTGCAGAGCCGTGACCTTCTCGGCCACGGAGGCGGTGGAATTGAACATGCGGAACAGCTCCCAGGCTTCGTTCGATTCGACCTGAATCTGCTCGAACCAGTGCCGGTTCAAGTCGCATATAGGCGCTACCTGCGCGTTGATATGCGTCAACTCGATAGCTTCGGCCGTACTGGTTCCGGCGATCAACATGGCTGCGCTTGGCATTTACGAAGCAACATCTCCGATCATCGGTCGTGGCGCTTTGATTCCCGTCAGGCTTGCGGGAGATCAAAACGAATGAGTCGCGCTTGTGGGAGATTGACCGAAGCGTTGAATGGAGAGCGGCAATGCGCGCCCATCAAATCATGGCGAGACACATCATCACTGTCGGAACCGGGACACCGATTCTCGACGCAGCCAAGCTGATGATGGATCATCACATTAGCGGCTTGCCGGTGGTCGATGCGACTGGAAGACTGGTAGGCATCCTGTCGGAGACCGACTTCTTACGGCGAAGCGAGATCGGCACGCAACGCCGCCGTGCCCGCTGGCTTCTGTTCCTTCTCGGCTCGGGCCACGCAGCTGCTGACTTTGTCCACGAGCGCGGGCGGAAGGTGGGAGAGATCATGTCGCGTGATCCCATCACCGTCACGGAAGAGGCGCCTCTGCCCGATCTGGTCGAAGTCATGGAAAAGAGAGGCATCAAGCGGTTGCCGGTGATGCGCGACGGTCATCTTGTCGGCATCGTTACGCGCGCTGACCTGCTGCGGGCGGTTGCGTCTGTTGCCCACGAGGTTCCGGATCCCACGGCGGATGATAAACACATCCACGACCGTATCGTTCGGGCACTCGACGGCGCAAGCTGGTGTCCACTGGGTCTGCAGGTCTCGGTCCGCAACGGCGTGGTACATCTCCGCGGGATCATTATGGACGAGCGGGCGAGGCTGGCGGCTATCGTTGCCGCTGAAAACACAACCGGTGTCAGGGAGGTGCATGACCACCTGTGTTACGTCGATACCTATTCCGGCTACTATATCCAATCCGCAGAGGATGAGCGAACGGCCGCCGCAAACGCAGCGAAGGAGACTGCAGGATGATCGTGCGCCGCGCGATCCTGCTTATTCCGTTGATCGTGACCGCGGTGGTCAGCGCGGATGTCGTGGCATTCGCCGCGAGTCCAGCCGACGGTGAGACATCATGAGCGTTGGATCGTACAAAGGAATTGAATACTCAATCATTCAGTCGATCTATCCCAAGGGATGGCGATGGACCATCCACACCAGTACCAAGTCCGGCCAATCCGACACCGCCCCCACGCAGCACGAGGCCAAGGTGGCCGTATTTCGAGCAATCGACCAAGTTGCCGCGTCCCTGTATTACCGAGATTTGGATCCGCGACATTACTTCGTAGCGCGCGTGTAAGTATTTCGATTGTAGGTCGGCAACCGTGCCGACAAGGCGGTGTCTTGCCCCGGCGGACGATTCAATGAGATATCGTAGATTTGGCCGATGTGGGAAAAGGCGGTAGCAACACGCCAAGCCGGTCGGCCATCACCGTGGATGCCGATCTCCGCTCGATATGCACGTGCGCCGGCCAATGTGCCCCTTGACCCGATGATGTTGAGGTAGTGCGGGGCGGCTCGGCTCCATTCGTATTGCTGTACGAAGACGGCGAGTACGCCATCCTGCTGCAGTCCCATCTCAAGGAGAGGGAGTGGGGTGGGTGCTGATGCGGCTTCCTGATCCACTATGCCGGTCGAGAGGCTGAAGATGCTTGTTCGGTCAAGCGTTGGCCGAGAATATCGCGACGGGCGCATGGCTCGGCATTGCGATGTTGTGGCCTGTGATTTGTTGATGCCTTACGGCGATGTCGTGCTGATCTGCTCCAGCGAAGCGGCAATTGAAACGTTCTTCGTGCAGTGATCGTCCTGTCCATCTTCTTTCGCATCAAGGGCACGCTGCATGGTGCCGAGTTCGACAAGATCATCCGGGACGGGCAAGCATGCAAGGCGTCGGCGATGGAGCGTCAGCGCCGCGCCGATTGGCTAGGCGCGAGCCACTTTCGCGCGGAATGGGATCAGCGGGATGCAAGCGCACAACCCTTTGAGGCAGGTCAAACGCACTCGATGCAGCGATGCGAAAATAGCAAAACGTCCGCAATTCGAGGCTGTGATCATGCAAGCCCCAAACGAGCTTCGGGAAGAACCGTCGATACTGAACCAGTCCGCCTCGCTCGTGCCGTCAGAGTCGCATCACCCGCTACTGGCACGGCGGGCAGCGCTCAAGCGGCGCGGCCGGCAGATCGCCGCCGTGCTTCTCGTTGTTCTGGGCGGCGTCGTCGGTACCGGCTACTATGTCTGGAAGAAGGCTCACCCGCCTCTTCCGGTCGGCATCAGCCTTGGCAACGGTCGCATCGAAGCGGACGAGATCGACATCGCGACCAAATTTGCCGGCCGGGTTTCCGAATTGCTGGTCGACATCGGCGACATCGTTGCGCCGGGTCAGGTGCTGGCGCGGATGGACACCCGAGATATCGAGCAATCGCTCTCCAAGGCGGAAGCCCAGACCAGACAGGCGCTGCGCGCCGTCGAGGAAGCGCAGGCCAACCTTGCGCAGCAGCAGACGACGAAGACGCTCGCCGAACAGGAGATGGGGCGCACCAATTCGTTGCTGAAGAACGGTTGGACCACCCAGGAGATCGCGGACCAGCGCAAACAGTCACTCGACGCGGCGATCGCCGGCCTCAACGCGGCACAAGCCAGGGTCCTGGTCGCCCAGCATGCGCGGGAGGCGGCCCAGCATGACGCGGGCTTCTACAGGGTGCAGATTGCCGACAACACGCTGGTTGCGCCAAAGGCCGGGCGGATCCAGTACCGGCTGGCCAATATCGGGGAGGTCCTTCCCGGTGGCGGCAAGGTTTTCACCATGCTCGATCTGTCCTACGTCTACATGGACATCTATCTGCCGACGCTGGAGGCCGGCAAGGTCAAAGTCGGCGCGGATGCGCGCATCGTGCTTGATGCCTATCCAGATCATCCGATCCCGGCCAAAGTCTCCTTTGTCGCAAGCCATGCGCAGTTCACGCCAAAGACCGTTGAAACCCAGACGGAGCGTGACAAGCTGATGTTCCGCATCCGCACCCGCATCGACGAGGAGCGCCTGCTCAAGCATGCCGAGTCAGTCAGAAGCGGTTTGCCCGGCATGGCCTACGTCCGCTGGGATGCGAAGCTCGCTTGGCCGAAGAACCTTGAGGGTTCTCCATGACGAGTGATGATGAGGCGGTCGTCATCGTCCGGGGACTTTGTCACCTCTACGGCTCCGCAACCGCGCTCGATGACGTATCCGCCACCTTGCCAGCGGGGCAGCTCGTCGGACTGATCGGACCCGACGGCGTGGGCAAGTCCTCGCTGCTCGCGATCCTCGCGGGCGCGCGGAAGATCCAGGAGGGCGAGGTCTTCGTTCTCGGTGCCGACATTTCCAATGCCGCCGCCCGCGCGTCGATATGTCCGCGGATCGCCTACATGCCGCAGGGGCTTGGCAAGAATCTCTATCCCGACCTGAGCGTGAAGGAAAATATCCAATTCTTTGCCCGGTTGTTCGGCCAGTCCCGCGAGGAGCGCGAATGGCGGGTTGGGGAGCTCCTGGAGAGCACGGGACTTGCGTCCTTCGCCGACCGGTCGGCCAGGAACCTGTCGGGCGGCATGCGGCAAAAGCTCGGACTCTGCTGCTCTCTCATTCACGATCCCGATCTGCTGATCCTGGACGAGCCCACCACCGGCGTCGATCCCCTGTCGCGCCGGCAGTTCTGGGATCTCATCGACCGGCTGCGCGGGCGCAGGGTGGGAATGAGCGTGATCGTCGCAACGGCCTACATGGAGGAGGCCGAACGCTTCGATTGGCTGATCGGCATGAACAACGGCCGTATCCTCGCCGCGGGCACGCCCTCCGATCTGAAGGCAAGGACCTCGGCGCAATCGATCGAGGACGCGTTCGTAGCCCTGCTCCCGCAGCGTCAGCGCAGAGCTGCGGAGATCGTCGATCTACCGCTCGATTCCGATGCCGAGCCCGTGATCGTCGCCCGCGACCTGACTTGCCGCTTCGGCGATTTCACCGCCGTCAACCGCGTGAACTTCACCATCCGCCGCGGCGAGATCTTCGGTTTTGTCGGCTCGAACGGATGCGGCAAGACCACTACCATGAAGATGCTAACCGGGCTACTGCCGCCTTCGGAGGGTGAGGCGCTGATCTTCGGTAGGGCGCTGGAGGCCGGCAACATCCAGGCCCGCCGTCGCGTCGGCTACATGTCGCAATCATTCTCCCTCTACGGCGAACTCACTGTCGGCCAGAACTTGCTGCTGCATGCGCGCCTGTTCCACTTGCCCCGCGCGTCCGTTAACGCGCGCATCGCCGAGCTCGTCGAGAAGTGCGACCTCGCCGACTATATTGACGATCTGGCCTCGGCGCTTCCGCTCGGCATCCGGCAGCGGCTGTCCCTTGCAGTCGCGGTGGTACACAGGCCCGAGCTCCTGATCCTGGACGAGCCGACATCCGGCGTCGATCCCGTCGCGCGTGACCAGTTCTGGGAGCTCCTGATCGACCTGTCGCGCAATCAGGGCATCACCATCTTCGTTTCGACGCACTTCATGAATGAGGCGGCACGCTGCGACCGGCTGTCCCTCATGCACGAAGGACGCGTGCTTGCAACCGACACCCCGGCCGGACTGATCCAGGCGAAGGGCGCCATCGACCTCGAAGACGCCTTCATCAGCTTCCTCGAGCAGGAACGGCCGGGCGCGGTGCCGGCGCTCACGATCACCCAGGCGCGGGCCGCCGGACCGGACTTGCAGCAGGAGGCTGCGCGGCGCGGCCGTGCAGTCTTCAGCATTCAGAGGCTCCTCGCCTACACGCTGCGTGAGGGTCTGGAGCTGTCGCGAGATCGAATCCGCCTGGTGTTCGCTCTGTTCGGTACCGCCATGCTGATGATCGTCTTCGGCTTCGGCATCTCCACCGACGTCAACAATCTCACCTTCGCCGCGCTCGACCGGGACCAGACTCCCGAAAGCCGCGCGTACCTGGAGGAGCTGCGTGGCTCGCCGTACTTCGTGGAGAAGCCGCCAATTGCCGACTATGCGGACATCGATCGCCGCCTGAAGAACGGCGACATCAACGCCAGCATCGAAATTCCACCAAACTTCGGCGTGGACCTCAAGCGAGGACGCCCGGTCTGGGTCTCCGCATGGATCGATGGCGCGATGCCGTTCCGCGCGCAGACCATCCGCGGCTACCTCGAAGGCATGCACCAGCTCTATCTGAGCGATCCCTCCGTAAAGACGACGCAGCCGACCGCGCCGCTTCCAGCGGATATCGAGATTCGTTTCAAGTACAATCAGGATTTCGACAGCGTCTTCGCGATGGTGCCCTCGACGCTGGCCATGATGCTGGCGCTGTTTCCTGCCATCCTGATGGCGCTCGCGGTCGTGCGCGAGAAGGAACTCGGCTCGATTACAAACCTCTATGTCACGCCGGTGACTCGCTTCGAGTTCCTGGTCGGCAAGCAGCTTCCCTATGTGGCAGTGGCGCTGGTCAATTTCCTCGTCATGTTCGTCATGGCGATCTTTCTTTTTGACGTGCCGCTGAAGGGTAGCTTTCCCGCGCTCCTGGTCGGCACCGTCATCTACGTCTTCACCACGACCGGCTACGGCATGCTGATCTCGACGTTCTGCAAGACCCAGATTGCCGCGCTGTTCGGCACCGCCATCCTCACGATCCTGCCGGCCCAGCAGTTTTCAGGAATGATGACCCCGGTCTCCTCGCTGTCGGGCACGGCGCAGATCATCGGCCTCGGTTTCCCGATGAGCTACTATCGCCCGATCAGCGTCGGCACCTTCACCAAAGGCCTGGGATTCGCCGATCTCGGATCGAGTATCCTGCTGCTCACCCTGTTCATCCCAGTGCTGACGATCATCAGCATGCTCTTGCTTCGCAAGCAGGAGCGATAGATGCGTTTACTCTCGAACATCTTCTGGCTCGGCACCAAGGAGTTGCGCAGCTTCTTCTCTGACTGGGTGCTGCTCGGCTTCGTCATCTACTCTTTCTCGCTCGCGGTAATCAGCCAGGCGCAGAGCAACTCCCAGGAGCTCTATCACGCCTCGATCGCCGTCGTCGACGAGGACCATTCGGAGCTGTCGCGGCGCATCACCCATGCGTTTCTCATGCCCTATTTCAAGCCACCGGTGGCGATTCGAGAGGCTGACGTTGAGCGATTGATGAACGCCGGCAAATACACCTTCGTCATGGATATTCCGCCGGACTTCCAGCAGGACCTGCTGGCCGGCCGGCAACCGCGCCTGCAGATTAACGTCGACGCGACCGCCATGGTCCAGGCCGGACTGGGTTCGGGTTACGCCGAACAGATCATCAATACGGAAATCGCCCGCTTCGTGTCGCATGCGGAGCATGTGCCATTGTCGCCGGTAAATCTCGCCGTCAGAATCGCGTTCAACCCTAACGTGGCGACCTCCTGGTTCACCGGCGTGATGGGCATTATCTCGAGCGTCACCATGCTCGCGATCATCCTCGCCGGCGCCGCCCTCGTCCGGGAGCGGGAGCACGGCACGATGGATCATCTGATGGTCATGCCGCTCAGCCCGCTCGAGATTGCGATATCCAAGATCTGGGCCAACGGCTTCGTGATCGCTGTGGCGGTCGGTCTGTCGCTCCACCTCGTGGTGCGCACGCTTCTACAGGTTCCGATCGCCGGCTCGATCCCGCTTTTCATGTTCGGCACCACGCTTTACCTGTTCTTCGCTACAGCCATCGGGTTGTTTCTTGGCACCGTTGTCCGCTCCATGCCGCAGCTCGGTCTGCTCTATATGCTGGTTGCCGTTCCCATGAATATCCTGTCCGGCAATGCAACGCCGCTCGAAAGCATGCCGCACTGGCTCGCTATCGCCATGCAGGCTTCGCCCTCGACCCATTTCGTTTTGTTCGCGCAGGCTATCCTGTACCGCGGTGCCGGCCTGGACGTGGTCTGGCCGCAATTTGTCGCGGTCGCCGCGATCGCCTCGCTATTCCTGATGCTGTCGCTGATCCGATTCCGGGCCTCGCTCAGCTCTGCCTGACGGCCGCGCAACGCCGGAGGTGGCCAGTGACTAGGGGCGTGTGAGGATGTTAGGCATCGTCTGCGCAAAATGCAGACGGCGAGAATCTCGTCTTGGTCGTTGCGCGCTGACGCCGAAAGCTCGGTCGATGCGCTGAGCATGCGGAGCCGGTCTTGCGCCCAATGCGACCCGCGGCCTTGGACGACATCGTGCTGAGCAATCTCAAGCAGCGCGTGCTCGCACCCGAGCGCATTGTTGAGCTCCTGAAGTCGCTGATCGAACGCCAAGCTGCGAAGAGCGAGTCCGCCGACCACCGGCTGCTGGCGCTGCAGAAAGAGCTGAGCGACGCAGAAGATCGTCTGAAGCGGCTCTACCGCTCCGTCGAAGACGGCATTGCTGAGCTGGACGACATCCTGCAGAAGCGCTCGATGGAAGCAAGGATGTCATCGGCGGATTTGGTCCATCGGAACGGCTTGGCATCGGCGTTGTGTCGGTCGATGAACGAAGTGATGTCCGCCCTGAGGGCGGCGACCCTGCGATAGACGCCGCGCCTGATCTTCTTATCGGTGAGGAGCGCGAAGAAGCGCTCGACTTGATTGAACCATGACGAACTGGTCAGGGGCAGGTGCACATGCCAACGCAGCCTTCTAGCCAGCCATCGCCGGATCAGCGGGATTGGCTTCACCACCGCGTTGGTGGTCAGAAAGCCGTAGTCCGGAGGCCGGCGAAGGCGAACAGCGGCTAGAATCAGTCGCGTTCGAAAATCTTGGCGCCGGGGTAGACTCTCCGGGCGTACGCGACGACCCGCTCTCGCTGCTGAGTCTCCAGGAACGGAGTTTGGATTCTGCACGACCCGACGATGAGGTGCCACAGGCCATTAAGCTTCTGAATGTTGACGATCATTTGGGTGCTCCTCGTTCCTTAGGCGTCCGGAGGCGTAGTAGGAGCGCGTTGTCGGAGTCCGGACGACCGCTTATGGCATCGCGTCCATACTGGTCCATCTGCGCTTTATTCTAGCGTTTCCCTTCTGCCCGGTTTTCGCCGGGCGCGCTATTCCGGTCGACTACGTTCGGGGAAAGTACGTAGGGTAGATGCATCCGCACTAGCTCACCGCCGATACCGCTCCGCCCGGTTCGCGTGGTTCATTTCCTCGTAGGACCTTCGCCAACCTCTCAGGCCCATGCTTGTCCTTGAACGCCTGCCGCGCCGCCTTGAACTGCGTCTTGGTGTCGTCGAGCGTCGCGGCCGAGCCGAACGATGCGTCGGGGATCGTCACAGTGATCGTCCAAAGCCAGATACCGGGCGAGCGCTCGCGGGCGTAGCGGATGCGGCCGTCCTGCACAGGTGTGGCTAGGTCCGCTGTCAACGGTAGACCGGACATCGGGCTGGGCCTGCCGGGACATTGCTTTTGACCCACAGCCGACAATAGCCAAGCGGTATTCCCGCCGCCCTTCACTAGTCGTACAGTCTCGGGCTTAGGCGCTTCCGTAGTTGCCGTTCCCAAGCGCCGCCCCTTCACGTGCGCATGTACCCTTCGATTTTCGCGATAGGCTTTGGCGCTGGCCGACATCTTCAGGCAGATCTCCAGCTCAATATAGCTGGGCGTGCCGTCCATGCTCGTCTCGTGGATGCACGCGGTCATCTCTGCCCTCGAATACGCTGCTCACTGCCCGGTCAATTCGCCTCGCGCCCGGAGTTCGTCGCTCATGCACGAGTCGAGTGTCTCGCCAGCGCCCGAACCGCCGATCATCTCGGCTTTGCAAGTCGAGGCTACGTTGAAGTGCGGAACGGCGTCGACAGCTTTGGCGACCGGAGGAATGAGAGCTACGAAGGCGGACGAAATGAGCGGAGCTTGCGTGAGATCAAATCGATCAGAAGTGTACGCGGCGTCGAAAGGTGAAAACTGGAAACTCGACCGACGCCTTTAGGTCTTCCTGTGGAGGTGATGTACCCGTCATAGTGCGAGGGGAATCTTGCAGGCCCGTGCACTGGTAGGCACCGAGGTGCCATTGACAATTTCAAATCCTTCGAAGATCCGCTTATCGATCAATTACCTCAGGTCAAGTTATGCGGGGTTCTTCTCAGTACACCAGCATCGGTGTTTCTAGAAGGTGATCGTTGACTAGGACAACGCCGGGAATTGCCTCCGCGGCGACCCGAACCGCCGCGCGCTCGTCGGCGGACGGAGCATAACCCCAGAGATCGACGACGCCGTTTTGCACGGTCACATTCAGGTTGAATGTGTGGGCCCACGGCTGCTGCCGAATCTCGGCAAGAAATTTCTGCCGGATCGCGGAATCTGAGAGTGCGATTTCGAGCTTGGGACGGGCAGTCGCCACGGCCTGGAGCAGGTTGGCCCGGCTGACAATGCCGACAAGCTGGTCGTTTCTGTCAACGATCGGAATGCGCTTGATTCCATGCTTTTCGAGTAGCATCGCGATCTCGTGCAGGGGCGTCTCTGGACCGGTAGTCACGACCTCCCGAGTCATAACGTCATTTACCTTGACCGCGTGCGACCTCACGTAGTCGGACGCCATTTGTGCGTCTCCGGTCAGGAGCCCCAGCCACCAGGAATAGGGACGCTCGGTCCCCGCCTCAGTCCGATGGAGCAGGTCGCTTTCCGTGACCACTCCTATCACCTTGCCGTCATCCACGACCGGAACGGCGCTGATACGGTGCTTGAGCAGTATGGAGGCGACATGCCGGACGGTTGCGCTTGCTCTCACCGTAATGACTGGCGAAACCATCACGTCGCGTGCTTGCATGCTCAAACTCCCCGTCAGTCTTCGAGAGAGCATTTCGCAGAATCTACCTCTTCCGTGATTGACCCGGATCAATTCTTCAGCATCGTCGCTGCACTAATGTTGTCTACCGCATGATGGGGGAGTTCGATGACGAAAGTTCCACATGATGCCGTCGTGTTTGTCGGCGACGGGCGCAAGGCCCTCTTCCTCCGTAACGAAGGCGACGCGCAATCCCTCAACCTCAAGGCCGAGGCTGTATTCGAGCATCAGAGCCCTGCAACGCGCATGCAAGGGACCGACCGACCGGGACGGCTGAGCAAGGGACCGCATTCAGGGCAGCGGAGTGCCGTCGAGTCGCCGAACTGGCACGATATCGAAGAACATCGTTTCACGAAGCAGGTTGCGATCGCGGCGGAGCAGCTCCTTCGCAGTGGAAGCGCGAAGATGTTCGTCATTGTTGCTCCGCCGCGAACGTTGGGCGAACTGAGGATGGCCCTGCACGCCGACGTCTGTCGTCACGTCGTGGCCGAGATTCCGAAGGATCTCACCAAGCTGCCAGTCTGGGAAATCGAGAAACATCTGTTGGAAGCTCCGGCTTAATTCCGGCGCCAGCTATTGTTCGCCGCCGTCGTGAGGACGAAAAATGCTCAAGTCAGCAACACGGAACCATGGAGCCTCAGGCCCCCGGAAGGAGCGGCACGCGCCGAGCGACGAAGTAGACGAGGCGCCAAGCCTGATCGATCAAGATCAGACGGATGTGGAGCGCGACCTGCCTCTTGACGGCAATGAACCGGTTGAACGAGGCGCACCCGGGAAGGCCGAACGTCCCTTGTTTGATGAATAGAGGGTTGCCGGTTGAACCAGCGCGACGAAATCCTTGGTCTCGGGCGCTTCATTTGAGTGTTTGAAGGCGGATCGAAGGTAGTCATGAGTGCATTGAAATTGCGTCAGGATGTAATGGATGAACTCGAGTTTGAACCCCGCGTGAATGCGGCCCATATCGGGGTTGTAGTCACCGGAGGTTACGGACATAGCCGGCTGGGGGAATGGATGTTCGGCGGCATGACGCGCGGTTTGCTGCAGCAAGCTGCGATCTGCCTGCTGACGTCACATTAGCTAGTAGCCAGCCAAAGCTAAATCGCGATTTGATAGAGCAATCGGATAGAAGGTGGTGTGGTTCCGGGTTGCAGTCGTCGAATGAAGATAAGCCACGCTTCCCTCTGCGCGCGAGTGTTTTGTGTTGGTCCTGCGCTCGTTTGCAAAGTCCCGGCCGACACCACACGCTTCGCTCGGTTATGCCGCAGTCGGGCGAGGATCGTCGCCCTGTGGCAGAACGCGGTGGATGTAACCGGCCTCCCTTTCCGGGAGAGTCCCTCAACTCATATGACCCGCGCTCAGCGAAATTTCACGTCCGTTCCTGCGACGAGATCGGTAACGACGCAGGATAGGGCGTCATGGCCCCTTACATTTCCTGTCACGCTCTGACGTCGTATGTATCCGGCCAGATCGTGCCGACGCCAGTGAAGACAACAGCCGCGAATATCACGTTCGTCAGGGTCATAGTCTGTACCGGGGCTGGGGTGGTTTCGTTTATGAATCCTGGTGCGGCGTATCTGGGGCCTGTGCTGGGCGTATCTTGCGTAACAAGACGGCTTGAATCTCAGCGATCTCGCCTACGCGAAGCAAATGGGCCATCCCCCAATATAGCCCGATCCCGAGCATACAAAGCAGCGTGGCACGACCGATCACCGTCATTGCATTTGCATCCGGCAGCCATTGCAATAGTTGAATACGGGCGAGGAGGCCGAGGCCCGTCGCTACGACCGCGGACATCGCAAGGCGCAGCGCGACCCGCAGCATTCCCTGCGATCCCTCAAGCGTTGTGCCTCTCGCAATTGCCTCGCGCTCGAAGCGGCGGCGCTGTAGCCAGCCAAGCACCATCACATAGATAATGATAGCTGCCGAGCTCGCGACGGCCAGGCCCATAGCGCCACCTCGCAGGCGTAACGCAACGTAGACGGGCGTCATGGCAGCAGCGATCACCGTGCCGATAAGTGTCGGCAGCCATGTGCTGCCCAGTGCATAGAAGCCGCGGCTGATGAGCGTCTGCGCTGCCCAGCCGCTGAGGCCAATGCAGAGGAAGGTCAGTACGGTGGCGGTTTCTTGCGCGTCGGAGAGGCTGAAACGGTGAGCGGAAAGGCCCCAGATCAGGTAGACCGCCTCGAAGCCTGCGATGGTCAGGCACACTTGCGCCGCAAATGTGAGGAGTAGCGTCAGCCGCACGGCTCGGCATAACAGAGCGTAAGCCTTGACGATGGCCCCCGCCGTGACCAGTTCGCTAATGGTCGGATAGGAAGCGACGCCGACCGCCATCCCGAACATCCCGATCGGGACTTTCATCAAGGTCCGGCCATATTGCAGGTAGGCGAGCGTCCCCGGCGCGAGATAGGAAGCCTGGTTCTTCACGATCCACTCGTCCACGATCACAATCGAAAAGCCGATCATGATCGGGAGCGACAGCCAGAGATAGCGTCTCAGGTCTGGATCGCTGAACGAAATCAACGGCAGCCAGCGCATATTGCTCTTGATGCAACCGTAAAGTGGCAAGGCGAAGGGACCCGCGATGGACCCGACCAGCACGCCCCAAGCAAAGCCTTCGGCACCCAGCTGGGGATAGTAAGCACCGATCAGTCCACCGATGATGATACCTGCGGAGTAGACCAGCGGCGCCAGAGCCGGAAGTGCATGGAGATTTTGGGCCTGCAGCGCTGCCGATAGCAGTCCACCCACCACATGAAAGAATTGGGCCGGCAGGATGATGCGCGTTAGACGGACAAGTGCGTCGATGTCCGTCGGATCGGTGATGCCTGGGGCAACCAGTTCGGCCAATGGCCGCCCAAGCGCCATAAGAACCGCGATGCCGACCGTACCAACCAGCAAGATGAAATTCGCGATGACACTGAACGAAATCCAGGCCCGTCTTTCATCACCTCGCTGCAGGTGCGACAGAAAGATCGGAATGAACACGATTGACAGCGCGCCAGCAGCAAGCAGGTAGTTCAGGAAGTCCGGTAACGTAAAGCTCGCGAAGTAGAGATCGGCCTGGCGGCTGGCACCCAAGGTCCGGCCAAGTGTTCATGAAGCCGGTTATCGCTGATCCTCGGAATTGGCGTCGCGCTGGCGGCTACCAGTGCATCCGCACAATCTGTTGACCTGACCGGAACCTATCAGTGCGTTCAAATGTGTCGCGGCGGCAAGCTGGCTTATGTCACGCAGAATGGACCCGAGCTCAATCTCTTGACGGAGGGCGGGGAGCCTTCCGCGCCGAGCCGGACTGGTTCTATCGGGCAAATCGCATCTGGATCGATGCCTTCAACATCAGTGCGGTCCATACACCTAACGGCATGACGATCCAGTTCGACAACGGGAGCATCCGGCGGCGTTTTGTGCCAGCAGCCCCCCGCCGCTCCGCCGTGGACGTGGCTAGGCAAGCTCAAGAACAATGAGAGCGGCACAACTGGTGATTCAGGCAGGGCCGCGTCCCATTTGGCGAGGAGAATCGCCGCCGTCCCAGAAATGTGTTGAGGCCCGGTTAGCCGCTTCAAGGCCGCGCGCAAGAGCGCCTGTTTCACGGCGGCGCGAGGACCCCTTTGGGCCCGCAAAGGGTCAAAATGCGCGTAAGGGGCAGCTCTTGGCGCAAACCAGACACATCTACACTTGGGCCACGCACGCAGGCATCATCGACAATCATCGAAGCCCAACGAATAGTTACTGGCGAGGCCGAGGCGGCAGATGACCAGCGTCAGGTCGGCTTCTGCGAAAATCGCGGCGTGAGCCCCCGAACGCGACGTCTGTCCGGTGAGCCAATTGACGAACGCAACCGGAGCGGCGACCTGCTACTTGCAGCCACGGCAAATCGTAAGCTTGCCCTTCAGTTTGTCATCTTCCGCGGGATCACCCGATCGCTGCCCAGAGACACGATCCGCTTCTTGACCGAGCTTGGACGGCTTCGCCGGGCGCGACCTGACAGGTCGCGTCGTCCGGCTTGACGCGTCATTGTCGTCGACGATGCCGACGCTAAAGCCATCGTAATCGGTGGCCGGCTTGGCCGGCGGCGGCAGCCTGTCGATCACCGGTGCTGGCGAAACGTTGTCGGGCGCCGACTGCGTGTCCTTGACAGTGGCAGATGGTGGAGCGCCCGCGGCGGTCGCCCGTGGTGGCACATCTTTAGCGGCTCGGGGTGATACCGAACCCTTGGCGGTCACCGCCGGCGGCGGAACGTCATCCGTCGCCGGTGACGACCCAAGACTGCTCTTTGATGATGGCGTGGAACTTTTGGCAGCCGCCCGCGGCGACACGCTGGGTGCCGCCATCGGCGGCCAAACGCTGTTGGTGGCGGCCGGAGGTGCCGCCCCCTGTTCACTCAATGGCGGCGGCGGAGCAAGCGAAAGCGGCGGGGCCAGCGACGTCTGACAGCTGGCGCTGTCTTGTAACCAAACACCAGCGACCAACAAGCCAAGGGCAAACAGCGCAGCGTTTTTCATTCGCGTTCTGCAAATCACTTTGACTGAAGGAATTGATCGCGTGACTTCCCTGGCCACGCTTCGGCGAAAATATCCACGCCTGACATGGCGATCAAAATTGCCTTCCAATTCTCTCGTCATAGGTCTCCACCTTGAACTTGGGATCACTACGCGTGCGTCAACGGCATGCGCCTAAGGATCGATCAGGACGCCCGGGTTGAGCATGCCGCGGGGATCCAGTTCGCGCTTGGCGGCCCGCAACGCGGCGGCAAAAAGCTGTGGCCGCTGTCGGTCATACCAGGGTCGGTGATCTCGGCCGACGGCATGGTGGTGCGTGATGGTGCCGCCCGCCGCGATCAGCGCGTCGCTCGCCGCGTCCTTGATGGCCTTCCACTGCGCGAGCAGCGCACCGTGGCGACCGCGCGCGTGGAAGGAGAAGTAGGGCGCCGGCCCGTCCGGGTAGACGTGGGTGAAGCGACAGGTGACTTCACCCTTCACCCCGGTCGCTTGCAGAATTGCGCGTTCGGTTGCCGCCTTGACCTGATCGTGAAAGGTTTCGAACCGATCCCAGGTGATGGCGGTCTCGAACGTATCGTTGATGATAGCAACGGGCGGTCAAGAATTCGCGCGCATAGGGCATGCGAATGAACGCGTTGCGCCAGATGCCTGCCGCGCCTTCGAGATGCGCGTCGCCGGCCTCGGCAGGCTCCGGTGTCCCGCGGTGGTCGGCGCAGCATTCGAGCGCACGCTTGAACCAGGCGTCGAGGGGATGATCGCCCGATTCGAATGCCAGCACCATGATGGCGGAGCTGCCGTCGGACGCGCCGGTGTTGAACGCCTCCTGCGGGTCCAGGATGCGGCAATTGGACGGATAGAGGCCGGCTTGCGCGACCGCACGCACCGCGCGCGCGGCATCGAAGAAAGTGGGAAAGCGAACCGATGCGCCGGCGCGGAATTTTGGACGCTGCTGCAATCGCATCCATGCGCGCGAGATCACGCCCAGGATTCCTTCCGAGCCGATGAACATGCGGTCGGGGCTCGGCCCCGCACCCGAACCGGGAAGCCGGCGCGTCTCCACGACGCCAACCGGCGTCACGACGCGCAGGCTTTCGACGAAATCGTCGATATGGGTGTAGAGACTGGCGAAGTGGCCGCCCGAACGCGTCGCGATCCAGCCGCCCAGGGTCGAATATTCAAAACTCTGCGGAAAATGCCGCAGCGTGAGGCGGTGCGGCTTGAGCTGGTTTTCCAGCGATGGACCATAGGTGCCGGCGTCGATCAATGCGGCGCGCGAGACCGGATCGACCTCGACGACGTTGGATAGATTGCGCAGGTCGAGCGTGACGGCCGCCTTGTGCTTGATGCCATCGGCCTGCGGCTCGACGCCGCCGCACACGGTCGATCCGCCCCCGAACGGCGTCAGCGAAGCGCCGACGGACCCCGCCCAGTCCATGACCGCCGATATCTCCGACTCGTTGCGTGGATAGGCCACGACATCGGGCGCGCAATCGTAATCGCCGAGCATGGCCCTGACATAATCCGGATAGGACTTGCCGTAAGTGTGCGCGGCGCGGTCGTAGCGTTCGGTCGTGCAGAACGGCGTGAGCGAAGCTGGCGGCACCACGCGCGGCTCCCGCAAGGACAGCTCTTCAAGGCCGGGAACGGTGACCGTGTCGAATTCGCCGGCGCCAAACTTGGCATGGTAGCGGCCGAGGACGAACGCCCGCTCTTCCGCGCTCATGCCTTCGCCCTCCCGTCCCCAGCCGTAATGTTTCAGCCTCGCGCCGGTCATGAGCGTTCCCCGCGTTTCGTTTCGAGAGTTTTCTGAATCGAAGAACAAGATGCTCTGAACGACAGCGCTGCAGAGTGAGCTCGTTCGATCGAAACAATACGCTTTCGAGCGGGAGTATGAAAGACGGCGGCGGCGGGACAGTTCCTTCAGCAAACGGCGCCGCAGCAGCCGCTGCACCCGGCTCAGTCCTACCCGCATGGGGTACGACCAAATGTCAGGCCGCCGTATTCCGCGCGGGTGGACATCATGCGACACGTTGAGAGAGCTTTGGCTTGCTGAATTGCGATAGACTGCACGGACAGCGGAATCCCTCCGTCTGGTTCGGAAGGTGCGCATTTGGTCTCTGAAAGCGACCTTGAGCTCGCTCTTGATTTCGTCCGGGCTCGGGCCGCCGGGCCGGTCGAGGGCATCTTTGGTCCAGGCTCGATGACCTGGCGGATCGACCGGGAAGCCATCACCTTTTTGGGCGCCGGTCGTGCCTTGCTGCTTCAGCTGGCGCATCCCTGGGTCGCCGCCGCCGTGGCCGAGCACTCGCGGACCTTCGCGGATCCGATCGGTCGCTTCCATCGAACCTTTGGCGTGGTGTTTACGATGGTGTTCGGCTCGCTCGATGCGGCCCTTACCGCTGCCCGGCACCTGCACCGCCGCCATACCATGATCGTTGGCCGCCTGCCCGATGCAATCGGTCCGTTCGAGAGCGGCTCGCTCTACCGCGCCAATGAGGTCGCAGCGTTGCGCTGGGTTCACGCGACCCTCGTCGACACCGCTCTGGCCGTCCACGACCTGATCCTGCCTCCGTTCTCGGTCGAAGAGCGCGAGCGCTATTGGGCCGAAAGCCGGCTGTTTGGGGCATTGTTCGGGCTGACGTCGAGCGACTTGCCGGCGGATTGGGATTCATTCGCGGCCTACACCGCGGAGATGATGCAATCGGATACATTGTCCGTCAGCACGGCCGCGCGCGAGGTGGCCCGACAGATCTTCGCCGGTGGACGACCATGGTTGCGGTCGCCGCGCTGGTATCAAACCCTGAGTGCCGAGCTGCTGCCGGACCGATTGCGCACCGGCTTCGGATTGGCCTTTGACGAACGCGACAGGAAGGCCGCACAGCGTGCCGTTGCGCGGATACGACGCATCTATCCCAAAATACCGACCCAGCTTCGCTACGTCGGCCCCTACCAGGAGGCTCAAGCGCGACTGCAGGGAACGACGCAGCTGGGCTGGACAACGCGGTGCCTGAACAGGGCCTGGATAGGACGCCCCCAGTTGGATGACCGCTGGAACAGGTGAAGCTGTCCCGGACAGCGGTTTCATCGTCCAGGGAAAGCAAATAACCGGCGCATCTCAAGAATGCACTGTCAAATCGTTGCACGATGACGAGCGGAATGTGCGAGTGATTGCGTCCTGCTCGGACGGTGTCGCGGTTTCAGACCCAGAGTTCGACTTGAAAATCTCCGGAGAGAATAGGATCACACTCAGCTCCAAGGAGCCGGTGCCAGTGGAAATGCCGTATGTTCGCTGCTCGATGTGAAGACCGCGCGGCGTGACGGAAACTGGTTAGATTGCCTCTCGTGCGCTGCTGGTGGCCTGTTCGATAGCAGAAAGCAGCAAGTCGGTATCAAGCGGCTTCGTCAGAAAAGCGCTGGCGCCCGCCGCCTCGCAATGTTCGCGTAATCTCGGATTAGCGCCTGCCGTAATGATGATTGCGGGAATTTGAAAACCGTTAGCTCTCAAATGCTGAAGCAGCTCAAGGCCGGTCCTACCCGGCATATGCATGTCAAAAATGACACAGCTTGGCATCCCGGTCACCAGTGCCGGAAGGAATGCCTCCGCAGAGCCAAAGGTCCTGGCGTGCAGAGAGTGTGCGCGCAGGAGGCTGCTTATTGCTTCCCGGAGTGATACGTCGTCGTCGACTACGGCAATCCACCCGGACGCCAGACTCGCTGATACCAACATTGGTGTAGGTTGGCATTTTGAAGCCCCCGCAAGTTTGCGTTAGATCAAAATAGCGGCGACGCAATCGAACCCAGCTGCTAAACAAGGGGCCTAACGAGCCCGTTGGCGAGGAACTGGTCCTTCGGGTTGGGCCATTTGCGCGCACTGCCCGGCTACGCGGACTTGCGGTGTGGCTTGGATGCCGGCTTCTTGGCGGCCTTCGGGGCCTTGGTGGGAGCCGCTTATCACATGAGCATGCCGTTGAGTTAGCACAGCTACGAGAGTTCCTGTGATCGTTTCATTTTTTCGACAGTCGTCACCACGGAAAAGCTGTGTTACAAGCCGCTCCTCTTGAAAGGAGCAATGATTGTGAAGAAAGCAACCAAGAAAGCCGTGAAGCGGCGCGAGTGGACTAAGAACGACATCAAGGAACTCAAGGCGCATTCAAAGGCACGCACGCCGATCGGAAGAGTTGCGAAGGCGACTAAGCGGACAATCGGTGCGCTGCGCGTCAAAGCATCACAGCTGGGAATTGGACTGGGACATCAGCGGTAGCATTGCGCGCAGCCACCAGTGCCATCGATAGCAATGTCGTAGGCGACCCGAAGGCCGCCCCCTTGAAGCGCCTCTTCGCCAACAAGCCGCCCGCTGTCCGCTTTACGATGAACAAGATCTCGGTCAGGTCATGTAGCGCGTTGTCGGCCCGCGGGTCCGGCAAATCCTCAAAGCACTCGTCAAATCGTTGCATCAGCCGCTCCCTTCAGATCAGGAGCTGCCTTCAGAATCCCTTTCCTTCGATTTGGCAAATACTTGCATGCGCACAGCAGTGAGGAGCTTCGGCGCCGGCCATCATTCTCACTCAAGAGCGTTCCAGTTTGCCGATCCGGATCGGGACGTGCCGCTGCCCCCAGTTGCCCCGGGTGGGTCTCGAACAGGCCAGAGATTGTGGTCGAGCAAATACTGCAACGGCCGTCCCCTGTGAGCCGCCAAGTGGTGATGTCATACGAATTTCGGCCGATGATCCGCTCACCGCAGCCCGGGCAGTACGTGCTTTGGCCCCTCTCGTCATAGACATTCCCGGCGTAGACGAAGTGCAGCCCGACCTCGCGCGCTATATCGCGAGCCCTCGTCCAGTGTGACGGCCGGCGTACGGGGCAGTTCTAGCATCTTGTAGTCAGGGTGGAAGGCGGTGAGATGTAAGGGCACGTCGGGTCCTAGCCTTGTCATCACCCACTCGCTCAGCTTCTTTACCTCCTCTGAGTTGTCGTTGTGACCCGGGATCAGCAGCGTTGTGATTTCGAATCAGACCCTCGTGTTGTGCTTCAGATACGCGAGCGTATCCAGGACGGCGCCAAGTTGGCCGGTGCACAGCCGTTTGTAGAACGTCTCGGTGAACGCCTTGAGGTCAGCGTTGGCGGCGTCCATGAAGGTGTAGAGTTCCTCCCGCGCCGCCGCGTTAATGCAGCCCGCCGTGACCGCCACGTTCTTGATCCCGCGACGGCGCGCCACCTTTGCAACGTCCACGGCATATTCGAGGAAGATGACCGGGTCGTTATAGGTGTAGGCGATAGAGCGCGAGCCGGTGTTCTGGCCGAGCAATCACGCCGCGTCAGCCAACAGCCCCGGATGCGCCACCATCTAGGCCCACGCCGCCTATGAGCCGGGCACGCGTGCGCTGGAAATGCCGGGTGCTGAGCCGATCACGCATACATTCGCAGACGCCGACGAACTCGAGGCTATGCGGGACGATGTCCGCGCTCTGCGGACCAAGGTCGACCTTGTGATCCTTTCATGCCATTGGGGCGTGTCGTCCAAAGAGGAGCCAGTCGCATATCAGCGCGAAATAGCCCGAGCCGCCATCGACGTGGGGGCAGACATGGTGTTCGGCCACCATCCGCATGTGGTCCAGGCCGGCGAAATCTATCAGGGTAAGCCGATCTTCTACAGCCTTGGCAATTTTGCGTTCGACTGGGACGTTATGCGCGGCCGTCATCTCGATGGTCTGGCGCTGCGGTGCTTGATCGCGGGAAAGAAGATCACCGAAATTGAATTACTACCGGTCCGTCGCAACGAGCACAACGATATCTGCGTACATAGTGCAGACACCGGCGCGGGCAAGGACATTCTCGGCCGTTTCGAGCAGCTGAACAGGAAACTCGAAGACTCAATCGTCTTGTCGAGGGCCACTCACCTGCGGCTTGAGGGTATTGGTAAGGTTAACGCGGCTGCTGACTCCCCCGAGCCGTTGTTTTGCCGAGCGATATCCAATCAGGGGAGCAAGAGGCCTCGCTCCTGACTGCGAGGAAAGCGCCTGCCGCCTGTCAGACATTCTCCTTGGGCGGAAAAGCCCTGGATCTTCCATGTACCACCGTATCGCACTCACCATGCGATGCTCGTCGCCTTTGTGAACTTGCGCGCGAACGAAAAAGAAGCACGTATCGCTGCGGTCGCCGCGCTGGGGGACAACGAGTATCCAGTAAGATGTTGATCTTCTTGCACTCAAACCTGCAACCAGAACGTTATGAGTGGCCGAACGAGGATCGTTGACCTTTCGTTTCAGGGGCGAAGTCGCACTGACGGTCTCATGCTCCGAGCACCGGCTCCTTGCCGGTGAAGGCCCTGAGTATATTCGCCGTCAGGCGCGAAAGACCGTTGTCGCAGCCGTTCCAGGCCAGGGCGCCGGCATAGGCGATGGAGCCGACCGAAAACACCCAGCCGCCTCCATCGATCGGAAACAGGACCATGTCCGATCTCACCACGTCAGGCCGCTGTGCGCCTCCCTGATCCGGGAGCGAAAGAGTAAGATCCTCGATGACGAGCTGATACTCGTTGCCAAGCCCGGTCGAAGTCCCGAGCACATAGGCATGCTCGGGACTCCCGAGCGTAACGTCGTACCTGTCGACCTCGTCTCCCACCGCTCCACCCAGCACGTAGCCGTAATCGCCGACGATTTCCTCAGTGATGCCGTCGAACAATTTCGCGGCGGGCGAATTGTAGCTCGCCTCCAGCCGCCGATAGCCGCAGCCCTTCGACCATCCCTCCGATGCGAAGCCCACGCCTAGCATCTTGTTCGGGGCGCGGCCGCGCGTGCGCCAGATGCCGCCGGCTTCAGTCGTCGCAACATGGGTCCGTTCGCCATAGGGGGCATCCCAGCAGCGCGTGCCGCTGTTGTCGCGGCGCACCTCGATGACCCAGGGCTTTGCACCGAGCCGGCTCGTCACCCAGTAGAAGCCGTTGCCGCCAAGATACATGACCCGGCCGCCGTCATGCAGGTATCCGTCGAGGATATCGAGGCCGGTTCGTGTCCAGTATTCCGGGTGCGAGCCCGTGACGATCGCCGCGTACCGGTCGGCCAGGTTGCGGCCACCACGTTCGAAATCCTCGTCGGTTGCGACATGATATTCGATGCCGAGGTGCTCCAGCCATTCGATGATGTACATGTCGACGGGAAAGTGACGATACGAGCCCGTTAGCCAGTTCGGAAAACCAGGGCGGACGTTGAACAGCGGCCGTCTGCGGCCCGAATAGCGAACCGGCGTTCCGTCGGCATGGGTATCGTAGCAGGAGCGGCCCGGCTCCGGATGTGAGAACAAGTACTGTTCGTCCTCGGGCACCACCTTGTCATGAGGCATCACCGATGAGAAATCGAGCGAGGCCAGGTGGTCGTTCGCATAGGCCAGATAGGTGTTGGTCGGCACCAGGAACAGCACGGGTGCCGAGGTGCCCGGGACCGGCCTGACAAACAGCGGAAAATGATTGCGGCTTCCGCCGGCCTCGAGCCGAACTGCATAGACTCCGCTTTGAAAGTCCTCCGGCAGGTGGAATTCGAGATTATACCGCCAGCCGGCATCCACCATGTCGTCGTCGTGGAATTGCAGCGCACAGTAATGCTCGGGAACTTCGACGAAGGAGTCGCTTCGCCCGTCCCAGTTACGTCCGGTCACACCGCGCTCGACGCCGTTGACAAGGTGCCCCTTTCCGCCTCCAGCGTCCGGCTCAATCGTCTCTGACGCGAAGTCCCTGCCGAGTTTCCATGCTGCCCATGCCGGTTGCGCGGGAGTCTTCCCTGCGTGCCATGCGGCGATCGTCTCTGCGGATGGCTTCGCGAGGTGCAGCGTCGGCGAGTCGATCTTGCCGTTATATGGCTCCAACGGCGACCCGGACGGGCCGATGCCGGACGCCGCGAGCCGGAGCGTGGCCGCATTTGCCGTCGCGCCGGTCGCCGCGCAGAGCGTGCGTTGTGCCCCAACCTTGGCATCAAGACGCCTGAGGTCGATGCAGACTTCGCCGTCGCCGATGGTAGTCAGGATCGAATACCAGTGTTTGGCGATGATCGCATCCGGCAAGACCGCGAGCGGTGCGCTGCCCATTCGAAGCGCAAGACCGCCTGAGACGATGACGAGCGCAATGTCGCCAATCGACCAGATGGCCTGGGGCGCGCTCCGCTCGGGGACGGTCGGCCATGCCCAGCAATGGACGCTGATCGCCGTATCCTTGATCGGTGAGGGAAGCGGAAATTCGGCGTGCGAGCCGACCACCGTGGATTGCACGCCGCCGGAAACGGTGCGGTCGAGCACCGACGAGAAATCGACCACCTTGCCCTCGATCGCTTCGTCGCGCCCGGGACCCGAGACCAGTCGCACGAGGCTTGCGCGGACGGTGGCGTGCGGCGTGCTGATCGCAAGCCGGACGACATCGCCGGGCTCGCAGGACCACTCCTCGAAATAAGCCTGGATATCCATCTGACGCCGCCCACGCTCGCTGGTTAAGTCCGCTTCGGACGCGCAATGTCCGAGCGCGCGCCCATCATTCGCGGATCAAAGCCGGCGGGGAAACATCTGTTGCGGCATTCTGGAGTCCGGGAGCAACAACACTGGAGAAGAGGACAGGCGCGCCGCGGCTGGTCCCGAAAGTCCGCGTCACAATCCGCGCAGGAAGCGGTCGCCGAGCGCGACCGTTCCGTCGGTGTAGCCCGTACCCAGGCGCCGTGCGGTTTCGGTGTCCGAATGCGAAGCGAGCCAGGCCGTCAGCAGCATGCGCCTGAGCATCACGAACGCAGGCAGCATGGCCTCGTCGTCGCGCGAGACCGGTGCGACGGTCCGGTATCCCGCAAGCCACGACTGCTGGAGCAGGTCCATCACCGGCTCGTGCTCGATGAAGCTGACGGCCGCGGCGAAGTCATAGAAGAACCACGAGAAGCCGCAATCGTCGAAGTCGATGACGCCGAGCCGGTCGCCTTCGACGAGCAGGTTGGCGAGGCGGAGGTCGGCGTGAACGAGGCCAAACCGCTGCTCGCTCCGTCCGTAAGCCTCGACGCGCCGTTCAAGTTCGTCGGCGACCCTCTGCAGCAGCCTGCGGCCATCGTCGCGCAGGCCAAGACCGGCGCGCCAGTCACCCCATAGTGGCCGGCGGCCCAGCATGGCATCGAAATCCCAGACCTTGCGCTGGAACGTTGATGGCATTGTCCATCGGCGGCTGTGCGCGTGAAGCCGCGCGCTGGTCGCGCCGAGCTCGCCGAACCAGGTGGCCAGATCGTCCGAGGCGTCCGGCTCCTTGCCGCTGAGGAATTCGAACGCAACGACGTGTCGCGTCGCGCCACTCAGGGGAATGGGGCACAACAGGTGTCCCTCCCGATCGGCGACCGGGCGCGGCGTGAGCACCACGTTGTCTGCGATCACGGCGTCGATCCAGGCGAGCTCGGACGCAATCTCGTCCGGCGAGTGATAGCCGGGCCGCTGCACGCGCAACACGAGTTTTTGCCGAGCGGCCGGGTCCTGCGCAAGAAAGGTGGTGTTCTCGGAATGGCTGAGAAAGACGAGCGTCGATTGCGATGATAGTCCCCAGCGCGGCAGGCTCGCCGCGAGAGAGGCCTGCATGCTCTCGATGAGGCCGGGAGTCATCATCGCGGCCAACCGACCGTCTCGGGGGGCGCGAGGTCAAGAAGGCTCGCGATGATGCGATCGGGAACGACGTCTGCAACCGCATTGAAAGGGACGTCGCTGGCGAGCAGGATCGACCGCATGCCGGCGGCCTTTCCTGCGGCGATATCGGTGCCGATCTGGTCGCCGACCATGACGGTCTCATGCCGGGCGGTGCCGAGATGCGCCAGCGCCTGTTCGATCAGGAACGGTTGCGGCTTGCCTAGCACGATCGGCTTCGTATTGGGAACGGCCGCCGCAATCGCGGCCGTGATCACGCCGACGCAAGGATCGTAGCCGTCATGAACCGGCGTCAGGACATCTGGATTGGTGGCGATGACGGTTGCGCCGGCGAGTGCGGCCCTAACCGCGGTACGCAGCTTGACGTAGTCGAACGCGGCATCGAATCCGAGCACGACGATCTTGGGTTCGACGCAGGTCAGGCGATAGCCGCTGTCCTCGATCGCCTCGAGCAGTGGTCGCTCGCCGATCGCAAACACGGGCGTGGTGCGCGCCCAGCGCCGTTCGAGCAGGGATGTGACCGCCGAAATCGTCGTGAAGACCTGTGACGGCTCGGCCGGAATGCCGATGCGGCTCAGCTTGGCTGCAAATTGCGCGGCGGATTTGGTCGAATTGTTGGTGACGAACGCATAGGGCAGGCCCCGCTCGCTCCATCCGAGAAATGCCTTGACGGAGTCTTCGATCGGAGTGTCGCCGCGATAGGCGACACCGTCGAGATCCGAGATGATGCCGCGAATGGGATGGTCGGCCGGAGCAACACGCTGTTCCAATGCTGGGATTCCGTTCAGTTCCGCGAGCGTGATCATACGGTTGCCGGCATGGCGTTGCTGCTCTGTGCATCCATGATTTGTGTGCTGCACACTGGAGAGGTGTCCTTGCTTGCCGTGCGTCATGTTTCCGGGAGCGGAAAATCTCTGTGCGCGACTGCGGCGCCCCGGGAGTGTCAGCAACGGAATCGTGGAGCAGCAGGAATCGGGCGATTGCCGTCTTTGGTCTAGGCTTTGCAGGCGTGAAAGCCACGATTTGTGCAAGACGATCGAAACGGCTGAGTGCCTTGCGGCCTCGAGAGCAGTTTCAGCGTTGCCGAAATCATCGAGGGATTACCATATGATCAACCGCAGAGACTTGATGTTAGGGGGACTGGCCGGGGCCGCGGCGTTCGGCTTCGGGCGGGTCAATCCCGACTTTCTTGTGAATTCCGCCTTTGCCGCCGAGGGCAAGACACTGCGCTTTCTTGGCGCGGAAGCGCTGACCGGCAACTGGGACCCAACCACCCATACCAATCTCGGCCAGCTCATCGTCGAGGGCTTCGTGTTCGGCTATCTGACGCGGGCGCCGATGCGGCCGGAGAAACCGGACGAGCTGATCTTCGAGCTGGCTGAATCGATGAAGCCCATCGACACCTATAAGATGGAGGTGAAGCTCAGGAAGGGCGTCAAATTTCATGACGGGACCCCGTTCACAGCGGCCGACGTCAAGGCGACCTACGAATATGGCTGCCAACCCGATCGTCCGGCGCAGTGGTACCCCGGTCTCGTCACCGTCGACGTCGTCGACGACTACACCTGCCACATCAACACCAAGGCGCAGGGCTATCCGGCGACGCTCTACTACTATCTGTCGTCCTTCCTGCCGATCATGTCGGCCAAGGACGTTGCCAACAAGGCGCAGCTCTCGGCGCGCATGAACGGCACGGGCCCCTACAAATATGTCGAGCAGAAAGGCGACACCACCGTTCTCGCCGCCAATCCCGACTTCTTCCTCGGCGCAGCGAAGATCCCGGGTGTCGAGTATCACTTCGTCGGTGACACCACGACGCGCACGCTGTCGCTGTTGAACGGCGAGGCCGACATCATCGAGCGGCTCGAGCAGGAGCAGGTCGAGACCATCTCGAAGGATGCCCGCTTCAGCATCCACAAGGCGGTTTCGGTCGAGAACAAATACCTGTTCTTCCGCTGCTCGAAGAAGCCGTTCGACGATCCGAGGATTCGCCTCGCCGCATGCTACTCGATCGACCGCAAGCAGGTGCTCGACGTGCTCGGCGTCTCCGGCATCTATTCCAAGGCGCACATCTCGCCGGTCAAGTTCGGCTATGCCGAGGTGGCCGACTATCCTGAATTCGATCCGGACAAGGCGCAGAAGCTGCTCGCGGAGGCCGGCTTCCCCAAAGGCCAGGGCCTGCCCGAGCTCACCTATTACACGTCGGTCGGCTTCTATCCGAAGACGAAGGAATATGCCGAGTTGATTACCGGCATGCTCCAGGAGCAGGGGTTCAAGGTCAATCTGCAGACGCTCGAAGTCGCGGCGTGGGGTAATTTGCTTTACGACAAGCCCGGCGGCGGTGAGGGCAACATGATCGACTGCGGCTGGTGCACCGGCTCGCCCGAGCCGGATCTCGTCCTGCGCACACACTTCCACTCCTCCTCCAAGCGCATCACCGGCATCGTCGACAAGGACATCGACGCGGTGCTGGACAAGGAGCGCAACGCCACGACAATCGAGGAGCGCAAGAATATCCTGCAGACCGAGACGCTGCCGACCATCGCCAAGAAGGCCCCGGCGCTCGCGTTGTTCACCTCGGTCTTCATCCATGCCTACAGCAAGAAGCTGGATGGTCTGTACATCTATCCGAACGGCATGCAGGACATGACCAAGGCAACATTGGCATGATGATTGCTCGGCAGGCCGGGTACGCCCGGCCTGCCGGTTCGCGAACGCAGGCCGGACTGGTCGGGTCTGGTCCTCATGAATTGCAAGGGTAGCCCTTCTCGATGTTGATCCTGGAATTCCTGGTCAAGCGGATCGCGCAGGGCATCCTGATCGTCTTCATCACGTCGTTGATCATCTTCACGCTGCTGCGCGTGGTGCCGGGCGATCCCGTGCGCCTGATCGTCGGCGGCATGGCGCCGGCCGACGTGGTCGAGAAGGTCGCGACCAAGATGGGGCTGCGCGACCCCATCATCGTGCAATATGGTCGGTACATGCGCGGGCTGGTACAGGGCGATCTCGGGCAATCCTATTTGCGGCCGCGCAGCGGCATGATCGCGACCGGCGGGCAGTATGTTGACCCGACCAAGTCGGATATGGCGCCGGTGATCGATCTCATCCTCGAACGCCTGCCGTTCACGCTGCAACTGGGCGGCATGGCGCTCGTGTTCGCGCTGCTGCTGTCGTTTCCGATCGGCATAGCGGGCGGGCTGCACCAGCATCGCTGGCAGAATGCGTTGGCGTTCGGAATGCAGTCGCTGTTCGTCTCGATTCCGAATTTCTGGCTCGCGATCGTTCTGATCCTGTTTCTGTCGGTGAAGCTGAAGCTGCTGCCGGCGCTCGGTTACCAGGGATTTTCCTATGTCATCCTGCCGGCCTTCGTGCTCGCGGTGGAGATCGCCCCCTTCATCATCCGCACGCTGACGACCTCGCTCGGCGAGGTCATGCAAGCGCCGTTCATCGATGAGGCGCGGGTACGCGGCCTGTCTCGCCGCCGTATCGTCTATTCGCACGCCCTGCGCAACGCGGCAGTGCCGCTAGTCAACCTGCTCGGGATCCAGCTTTCGACGCTGATCGGCGGCGTTCTCGTGATCGAATACATTTTCGACTATCCTGGCCTCGGCAATCTGACCGTGGTCTCTGTCGTCGGGCGCGACTTTCCGGTCATCCAGGGCATCGCCATCACGACCAGCGCCGTCTTTGTCTTCATCAATATCATCGTGGATTTGGTCGCCTATCTGATCGATCCCCGCGTGGAGATCTGAGCATGACGGCCACCACGATCATCGCCGAGGAGCCCGCCTTGCCGGCGGCCCCAATCCGTTCGGTCAACCGCCGCATCATGGCCGCCGCCTGGCGCATGCCGAGCTTCAAGATCGGCTTCTTCATCTTCATTGCGCTGGTGCTGGCCTCGGCCATCTATCCCGAGGTGTCCTCGATCAGTGCGACCAAGATGGTGGTGAAGGACAAGTTCATGTCGCCGGTCTTTCTCGGCGACAAATGGACCTGGGATCATCCGCTGGGTACGGATCAGCTCGGCCGCGACATGCTGATGCGCAGCCTGATCGGCCTGCGCTATTCGCTGCTGGTCGGCGTCGTCACGGTCGTGCTCATCTTTGTCATCGGCTGCGGCCTTGGCCTGTTCGCCGGCTTCAAGGGCAAATGGTGGGACACCGTCATCATGCGGATCACCGATGCCCAATTGTCGATTCCGATGATCATCCTGGCGATCACCATTCTCGGCGTGTCGCGGCCGACGGTGCCGACCATCATCATCGTGCTGGCGCTGTCCGGCTGGCCGCTCTACGCGCGCGTGGCACGCAGCGCCGCGGTCACCGAGCGCGGCAAGGAATATGTCCGCGGCCTGCGCGTGCTCGGCGCCGGGGACTGGCGGATCCTGTTTCTGTTCGCCGCTCCGAACATCCTGCCGCCGATCGCATTCGTCGCCGTGCTCGACGTCGCACGCATGATGATCTTCGAAGCGATCCTCGGCTTCCTGGGGCTTGGCATCCAGCCGCCGACGCCGAGCTTCGGCAGCATCATCGCCGACTCCCGCAAATACCTGATCAATGCCTGGTGGATCGCGACCACGCCGGGCGTGTTCCTGGCTATCGCGCTTACCTCGATCAACCTGATGGGGTCGGCGCTCGAGAAGGCGCGCAACCGCATCTATGGAGGTCTCTGAGATGGATCTCTCGCTCATTCTGGAGGTCGACGACCTCACGGTCGGTGCTTCGGCGCCGGGCGTCGCGCCGATCCTCGATCACATCTCCTTCCGCCTCAACACGTCGGAGATCTTCGGCATCTATGGCGAAAGCGGCGCCGGCAAGACGGTGCTCAGCCGCGCATTGGCGAACTGGCTGCCGGAAAGTCTGGCGTATCGCTCCGGACGGGTCACGTTCGCCGGCCACGACATTCTCGGCGCCGGGGCGCGCGAGGTGCGGATCGGCCGCGACATCGCCTATATCGGCTCCAAGCCGCAAAGCTCGCTCGATCCGACGATACCGGTCGGGACCCAGATCGCGGAAAAGCTGCACAGCGTCAGGCCCGAATGGAATCCGCGCGAATGCCGCGAGCGGGTCGTGCAGCTCCTCGGCGAGGTCCGGATTCCATCGCCGAAAGAGCGCTATTGGGACTACCCGGCAAAATTTTCCGGCGGCATGATGCAGCGCGCGATGATCGTGGACGCGATCTGCGCCGAGCCCGCCGTCCTGATCGCCGACAACATTACCCAGCCGCTCGATGTCACCATCGCGGCACAGATCGTGGCGCTGCTCCACGACCTTTGCCTCCGCCACAGGATGGCGACAATCTATCTGTCGTCTTCCTTGCCCACGCTCGGCCAGTTCGGCGACCGCACGGCCGTGCTCCATCAGGGCCGGTTCGTCGAGCAGCAGGCGTTTGCCGGCCTGCTCGCCTCGCCACAGACCGACTACACGCGCAAGGCCATTGCCAGTGTGCCGCGCATGTGGGCGACCACGGAGGGCCCGCTGGCCCGCCGCAAGGCGCATGACGAAGTGCCGCTGATGAAGGTGGAGCACGTTGTTCGGACCTATCGCGCGCGCAAGCGGGGGACGTTCAATACCTACAGCAACGTGCAGGCGGTGCGCGGCGTAACGCTCGACATCATGCCGCGCGAGAATTTCGGCATCGTCGGGGAATCCGGCTGCGGCAAGTCGACCCTCACGCGCCTGCTGGCCTGGCTGGAGGTTCCCGACAACGGCAGCATCGTCCTCAACGGCACGTCGCTCGGGACGTTGTCGCCGCGCGAGCTGATCCGCACCCGCAGCGAATTCCAGCTGCTGCTGCAGGATCCGTACAATGCGCTGCCGCCGCGCACCACCGTCGGCCGCATGATCGAGGAGAGCCTGCTGATCCGCGGCAATGTCGCCCGCGCGGACCTGCGCAGCCGGGTCATCGCAGCGATGGCCGAGGTCGGTCTTGCCGCCGAGCTCTATGACCAGCTCCCGAACACGCTCTCCACCGGCGAGCGCCAGCGCATCTCGATCGCGCGTGCCCTGATCCTCGATCCCAAGCTGCTGATCCTCGACGAAACCTTGTCCGCGCTGGATCAACGCGAGCAGTCAAGGCTGATCGACCTGTTCTCGAAGCTGCAGGAGAAGAACGACCTCACCTATGTCTTCATCTCCCATGATCTCGCAATGGTGCGCAGGGTCTGCACGCGCATTGCCGTGATGTATCTCGGTGAGATGGTCGAGATCGCCGACAACCGCGAGCTGTTCTTCGATCCCCGGCATCCCTACACCAAGGCATTGCTCTCGGCCGCCCCGACGCTGGAGGAGAAGCCGTTCAACCCGGCGGACTTCTTGCTGGAGGGCGAACCGCCGAGCCCGATCGATATCCCGGCGGGATGCAGCTTTGCCTCGCGCTGCCCGAAGGCGTTCGGCCGCTGCCGGCTGGAGACGCCGAAGCTGGTCGAACACGCGCCGGGGCGCTTCGCCGCCTGCCACCTGCTCGACGGCGAGCCGGCGCAGGCCGCGGCCTGAGCGCTCAGGGCCGTGGCTTGAACGGCCAGTCCATCGCGAACGAGCGCATGTCCTCCAGCGCCTTGGTCACCTGCAGCACGCCGAGATCGTCGAAGCGGTGCCCGGTCACTTGGACGCCGATCGGCAGATGGCGGGAATCGAATGCCATGCAGACGGTGGAGGCGGGCTGGCAGGTCTGGTTGAACATGGCGGTGAACAGCGTGTGCGCGAGCGGCATCTCACGCGACACGCCGGGCTCCTCGGCCGGGAAATTCACCACCGGCAGCGTCGGGGCGATGACATAGTCCCAGCCCTCGAAGGCCGCGAGCAGCGCCGCCTTCATCTTGGCGATCTGGCCCAGCGCCCGGTAGAGGTCGGCGCCCGAATGTTTCGCCCCGCCAAGGCACCATGCGCGAACGTAGGGATTGATGTCGCGTGCGGTGTCGCCATGCGGCGGCAGCGATGCATATTCGAGATAGCCGCGCACCTGGAGGAACAGATCGATCGGCGCATAGGCGTCGTCGGTGAGCGGAGAGGCGAACGGCTCGACGATCGCGCCGGCGCCCGCGAGCAGCTTGCCGGCCGCTTCGACCGCGCAGCGAACCGCCGCCTCCGCCTTCATGCCGAAGCCCATGTCGGTGAGGACGCCGATCTTCAGTCCCTTCACGTCGCGCTTCAGATGCTCGTGATAGCGCACGCCATCGGCGGGCAGGCTCCAGGTGTCGCGCTCGTCCTGCCGCGTCAGCACGGTCAGGAGGCGCGCGATATCGTCCACGCTGCGGCCCATCGGGCCTGCCATGCGCATGGTGTCGGCCGGCAAATGCGGCACACGGCCATGGGTCGGCTTCAGTCCGGCCAGTCCGCAATGGGCGGCCGGAAGGCGGACCGAGCCCGCGATATCCGTGCCGACGGAAACGTAGCCGGCGCCGGCGGCGACGGAGGCGCCTGCGCCGGCCGACGAGCCGCCGGTATTCCAGGCGAGCCCCCAGGGATTGCGGGTAACGCCGTGCAACGAGCTGATGCCCGACGCCATTAGGCCGCAATCCGGCATCGTGGTCTTGGCAAAGATCACCGCGCCGGCCTCGCGGAGCGCGATCGTCGGCGGCGAATCGTAGTTGGAGGGCGGCAGGGCACGGTTGGCGCCGATGCCGTGAAAATAGGGCCAGCCGATCATGGCGACGCTGTCCTTGACGGTCATGGGGACGCCGTCGAGCGGACCCAGCGCCGCTCCCGCCTTCCATCGCGCTTCCGAGCCTTGCGCGCTTGCCATGGCTTGCTCCGGACGGAAGCAGAACAGCGCATTGATCGCGGGATTGACCGCCTCGGCATGGCCGAGCACGGTTTGCAACACCTCCACCGGCGACAATGCGCGCGATGCGTAGGCCTCCGTCAGCCCCGCAAGGCTCATCCCGATCAGTTCCGCAGCAGACATCTTGGCCTCGACAAATGGCGTTCTGGATCAGTGTCCGGATAGCGAAAGTCGCCCCTGTCGGGGTAGTGCCGCTGCCGCAACGGCATGATTTGGTGGAGTGCGAGGCATCCCTTTTGCATCTGTCTTGATCGAATTTGTCATCAAACCCGGAGGCCCGCGACACGCGGGCCGAACGACACCCGCGAGAGATCAGAAGTCGTCATGAGCCAATCTGGAACGCAAATCGCCACGCTCCGGAACTACATTGCCGGGCTCCCGGGATGGGGGACGGGCGATATCGTGATCGAGCCCGCCATTCCGGTCCTCGCCTCGCCAAGCTGGCGCGGGGTCGACGGCGCTCCCTGGCGCGCCACCAGGAACGGAAGCGGCGAGAGCATCTTCATCAAGAGCATGGATGTGGATGCCAAGCTCTACATCGACGTTGCCTGCGCGTTCGAGGCGGCCCGGCGCGCATCCGATCTCGGTATCGGTCCCAAGGTGCTTGCGGCGGATCCAGACGCGGGACTTCTGGTCATGGAGGATCTCAACCGTGGCTGGCGGGTCGGCACGCTGGAGCGGATGCTGGAGCCGAGGATCGTCGACGCGGTCATCGCGGCGCGGCGCCTGTTCCAGGCAGGGGCGCCTCTGCCGCGGCGCATGGGAGTCTTCGACGAGATCGAGCATTTCTACGAGGCGGCAAAGGCCGCGAAGGCGCAACTGCCCTCGGATGCGGAATGGCTGGTCAAGGAGCTGCGTTTTGCGGCCGATGCCTTCGGGAAGCTCGACATCAAGCCGGTGCCGATCCATGGCGACGGCAATGTCTCGAACATCCTGATCAGCGACACCGGCGAGGTTCGCCTGATCGATTGGGATCGCGCCACGACGGCCGACCCGCTGGAGGACCTCGGCAGCTTCCTCGTGGAAGCCTTCGCGCAGGAGCCAGAGGCGCGCGAGGCCTTCAGCCGCAATGCCGGCGGATTCGACGAGCGCGCATTCAGCCGCGCCCGCATCTACGGTGTGGCGGATGATCTGCGCTGGGGCCTGATCGGCGCCGTGCTCGCCGCGCGGTCGGCGCGCAACACCTTTGAGTTCTACAAGTTCGCCAGCTGGCGCTTCGTGCGTTGCCGCATGACGGTCCGGGAGCCGCGCTTTGGCGAGATGCTTCGGAGGATCGCATGACTGTCCGCAGGAAGCTCGGCGAGGGAGCGACAGTCCACGAGCGCAATGTCGAGGCCGCGATCGCCCGCGTGCCGCAATGGCACGGCAAGGGGGCCGCCTATACCCCGCTGGTCGGCGGCCTCATGAATCAGAACTGGCTGGTCGAGATATCCGGCGATGGACGGCGCTACTTCATCAAGGTGCCCGGCGAGGGCTCGGAGATGTTCATCGATCGCGTGACCGCCAACGAGGCTGCGCGCAATGCCCACGCCATGGGCGTAGCGCCCGAGGTGATCTTTTTCGACGCCGCGGACGGGCTCGAGATCAGCGAGTTCCTCGAAGGCTATCGCGCCTGCACCAATGCCGATTTCGGCGATGCCGCCATCCAGGCCGACGTTCTCGACCTTTACCGCCGCCTGCACGCCGGCCCGAAGCTCGGCCAGACCAAGACCATCTTCGACATGATCGAGGAACATATCGAGCAGGGCAGGGAGCTCGGCGCGCATTTCCCGCAGGACATGCCCTGGCTGATGCATCGCTACAATCAGGCCAAGTCGGCGTTCCTGGCGTCGGGTCTCGATCTCGTGCCGTGCTTCAACGATCCGATGCCGGGCAATTTCCTGATCTCGGCGGAATCAGGCGCCCCAAAGCCGATGAAGCTGATCGACTACGAGTTCGCTTCCAACAACGAGCGTAGCTATGAGCTCGGCGTCCTGTTCGCCGAGATGTTCTTCGACGAGCATCTGACGGAGGCCCTGATCGAGCAATATCTGGGCGAGGTGCGGCCGCAGATGGTCGCGCGCGTCATCCTCAACCGGGCGCTCGCCGACATGAAATGGGCGTCATGGGCGGTCGTGAACCGGAAGCTCAAGGACTGGGATTTCGACTATCAGAAGTACGGCGTCTGGAAATACATGCGCGCCCGTGACGTGATGTACGATCCCCGCTGGGACGGCTGGTTGCGGCTCGTCTGAGCCGCGCCGCAGGATGGTCTCCGCAACCTACTGATCGAGGATCGCGAGTGCCTGCTCGAGCAGGCTGTCGTTCGCAGCCGCGATGACCCGGCCATCGGAGTCCGGCGACAGCGGCTGCCCCTGCCAGTCGCGGACGATGCCGCCGGCGCCCTCGACCACCGGAATCAGCGCCATGAAGTCGAACGACTTGAGGGAGGTTTCGACCACGAGATCGCAGTGGCCGGACGCGAGCAGGCCATATTGGTAGCAGTCGCCGCCAAATCGCCGGAACATGGCTTTCTGGCTCAGCGCGTCGTAGCGGGCCCAGTCGCCCGGCGTGAAGAAGTCCGGCGATGACGTGTAGATCTGTGCGTCTTCCAGTCGCGTCGTGCGGCTCACTTTTGCCTGCTTGCCGTTGAAGGTGGTGCCTTGCCGGGTGCCGTACCACCGCTCCGCCAGCGCGGGCATATCGATCATGCCGGCGGAGACCGAGCCGTCTTTCTCGTCGGCGAGCGCGACGAGCGTGCCGAACAGTGGCATGCCGGAGATGAAGCTCTTCGTTCCGTCGATCGGATCGAGATACCATGTGTAGCGGTCCCCGGCAGTCGATCCCATCTCCTCGCCGAGGATGCCGTGATCGGGGAAGCGCGCGCCGATCAGTCGCCGCAGCTCCATCTCGATCGCACGATCGGCGATGGTGACCGGCGTCAGATCCTGCTTGCGTTCGAAGTCGACGCTGGAGCGGAAGTGCGTCACGGCGATCCGTCCGGCCACGTCGGCAAGTTCGTTGAAGAACGAAGCGAGCTCGCTTGCGGATAATCTGTCTTGAATGTCGTCCAATGATCGCTCCGGGCGGGAGGCGCGCCGGCGTCGCGGGACGCTCGACGCCTTGCCTTGGGATGGGGCGCTACGCTGTCTCGTGGACCGGCTGCTTGTCGATCTCCCAATAGGGGGAGCCGTATCCGTTGCGCGGCGCCACCCGGGCAGCAGGGCTCTTCGGCTGCGGCGAGCGCGCGCTTGCCGCCGGCTGCGGCGCCGCCACCGGCGTCTGGCGAACGTCGCGCGGCGCCACCTTGAAGTGCCGGCTGAAGCAGCGCGAGAAATGCGACACGTTCTTGAAGCCGACCTCGTAGGCGACCTCCGAGACGGTCCGCCTTCCCTTCGGGTCGGCGACCAGGATTTCATACGCCCGCTGCAGCCGCTTGGTCTGGACGAACTGGCTGACCGTGGTCTCGTTGTCGTTGAACAGGCTGTAGAGGTAGCTGAGCGAGATGCGGCTCGAAGCCGCGATCTTCTTCGGCGACAGCGACTGGTCGCCCAGATGGCTCTCGATGAAGTCGACGATCCGGCGGCGCAGATGATATCGCGCGTTGCGTACATCGGTTGCCGCGCCGCGATCCTCTGATCCGATCGTCAGCGCGACGAAGCTGATCATTTCGGTTGCGAGCGCCTGGGGGTTCGGCGGCGGCGAGGCGACGAACAGCTCGGCCACGCTGCGGATCATGCCCGCGAGCAGGTGCGTCATCTGTTCGTTCGGCTTGAAGCGTCGGCTGATGTGATCTTCAACCGAGACCAGCCGGCCGCGCAGCTCGGCGGCCGGAATGCGCAGCATCAGGAAGCGCGCGGTCTTGTCGGACGACAATTCGTAGAAGGCGAGCTCGCTGAGCAGGACATATTCGCCGGGACGGGCGATCCCGATGCGGCTGTCCTGGCTGAATGCGACGCATCCGGTCAGGGGAAACACCAGCACATAGGCGGCATCGTGGATGCAGGCGACGCGCTCCCAGTTGCGGGCAAAGGCGTGATCCGGCCCGATCAGCTCGAGATCGAGGCGTCCTATCCGGGTCCGCCAGTCCTGCGTGAGACCGGGGCCCTTGTCGTTGCCAGCATGAAGGCCGGTGTGGTCCTCGCAGGAAGCAACAGATGTCAGGCGTGCCATGGCTGGGCCTTTCTCAGGGTTGCGCAACAATGATCTCCGTTCCGGCCGCACGGAGAGCGGTTGCCAGGGCTCCCTCTGGTTGCCGATCGGTAACCAGACGATCGATATCGGTCCAATGTGCGAAGACGGTGAGCGCACGCTGGTCGAACTTGCTGTGATCGGCCACCAGGATGGCCTCCGCGGCGCGCTTGGCCATCGCGCCATAGATGGCGCCGGCCTCGTCGTCGGCATCGTTCGCACCGCGCGCGCTGATGCCGGTCGCGCTCACGATGGCGCGGTTGGCCTCATAGCTGTTGATGTTCGCGATCGTCTGCGTGCCGAACACATAGCCTTCGTTGGGGTGATAGCGGCCGGGACAGCAGAGCACGCGGATCGACGGATTGACGGCCAGCGCGGCCGCGATCGCGTAATCATGGGTGATCACGGTGATATCGTGCGCGCGCGAAGCCAGCCGTCTTGCGATGTGAAACGTGGTAGCGCCGGCGCCGAGCATCAGCACCTCGTTCGGCAGGATGAGGTCGGCGATTACCGCGGCCATCGCCTCGCGCTCGGCGATCATGATCGCCTTGCGATCGGTCAGCGCCGGCTCGAGTGCGAAGGGACGGGACGCCCCGCCATAGGTGCGGTTGATAAGCTTCTGCTCCTGAAGCTCCATCAGATCGCGCCGAATGGTCTCGCCGGAGACGCCGAGCACGGCGGCGAGCTCGGAAGCCCGCAGCGTCGGCGCGGCGGTGAGTTGCGAGATGATGTGCTTGTGGCGCGCGAGCTTCGAGAGGCGGTCGCCGTCGGCCTTTCGTGGCCGCTTGTCGGCCGCAGCAGGGGCGTCATCAGTCATTCCGCTGTCTCTCCGGCTGCAAACCTCTCCAGCGTCCGCCTCATGATCGTTCCCCAAGCGATGTTGTGAGTCCACACCAATTATGTGGCATATTCCCCATTTTTTGGGCGCCGCGCTGCCTATGCTCTTCGCAAAGGGATCGCGACGATCGCATAAGACACTGAAACATATGGAATATGTTTTGGAAATGCGGAGCGCATGCCTGACGTTCTGATGTCTTGTGCCTGCAATCCGTTTTTCAATTGTGGGAATTCGCACATGGATCCAAGGTCGTAGCGGAACGGCTGGGGCATGATCGCTGCAGGGGACGGCTTTGGTCCGCGCAGGCCGCGGGCCAAAGGGAAGGCGGGCGATGCAGCAGGAAAAAGAGATTCTGGCGTTGAACGCCTTCGATCAGGACCGGGTGTCGTCAATCGACCCGGCGCTCCGCGAGGCGGTGCAACGGCGCCTGCGTTCCTTCGGAAAGGCCTCGGTCTTGTTCTATCAGGAGCCGATCCGGATGGTGCGCGCTGAAGGCGTCTACATGGTCGACGTCGATGGCCGGCGCTATCTCGACCTCTACAACAACGTGCCGTCGGTCGGGCATTCGCATCCGCGCGTCGTCGAAGCGATCAGCCGTCAGGCCAGCCTGCTCAGCACGCACACACGCTATCTCAACGACGTCGTCGATGGCTATGCCGAGCGTCTCCTCGCGACGTTTCCGCGCGGGATCGATCATCTGGTTCTGACTTGCACCGGCAGCGAGGCGAATGACCTGGCGCTGCGGGTTGCGAAAGTGGCGACCGGGCGGACGGGCTTCATCGTCACGGAGACCGCCTACCACGGCAACAGCACAGCCGTGACCGATGTCTCGCCGTCCTCGCGTCCCGGTCAGCCGCTGCCGCCCCACGTGCGCGCCGTTCCTGCACCCGAGATGTATCGCAATCCGGTCGGCGATCCCGGCCAGCGCTTCGCTGAGAGCGTTGCCGCAGCGATCACCGATCTTGAGCGAAGCGGCTTCGGCTTTGCTGCGCTGCTGGTGGACACGATCTTTTCGAGCGATGGCATCTATGCCGACCCTGCCGGCTTCCTGGCCCCCACCGTGAAGCTCGTGCACGAACGTCAGGGACTGTTCATCGCCGACGAGGTGCAGCCCGGCTTCGGACGAACCGGGGCGGCGATGTGGGGCTTCGCGCGCCATGGCGTCGTCCCCGACATTGTCACGATGGGCAAGCCCATGGGCAACGGCTTTCCGATGGGAGGCGTCGCCATGCGCGCCGCGCTGCTCGATGGCTTTGCCGCGGAAGTGAAGTACTTCAACACTTTCGGCGGCAACCCGGTGGCCGCGGCCGCAGGCCTTGCCGTGCTCGACGTCATCGAGGACGAGGGCTTGATGCAGAATGCGGGCGAGGTCGGCCGTCACCTGATGGATGGATTGCGCGAGATCGGCAATCGCCACATGACCATCGGGGACGTTCGTGGTGCCGGCCTGTTCATCGGGCTCGAACTGGTGCGCGACCGCGACAGCAAGGAGCCCGCGCCGGAGCTCGCGAGCCTGCTGATCAACCGCCTGCGCCGGCGCGGCATCCTGATCGGTGCTGCCGGTCCGTTCGGCAGCACGCTCAAGATTCGTCCGCCGCTGTGCTTCGGCAAGGACCACGCCGACATGTTCATCACTGCCTGCGATGAGGAGTTGCGCGCGATCGCCGCGTCGTGACGCGATCGCCGATAGCCCGCGATGACACAGAAGCCGAAGATTTGAAGATCATGGATGCAAGAAGCGTACGAACTACCGCCGAGGCGAAGGCCCTTGTCGAGGAGCGGGGCCTCTCCCACGTCAAGCTCGGCATCGTCGATCTCGACGGCGTCATTCGCGGAAAATATCTCGCGCGCGACAAATTCGTCGGTGCGCTTGAGGCGGGCTTTAGCTTCTGCGACATCGTGTTCGGCTGGGACTCCAACGACCAGATGTACGACAATGGTGCGTTCACCGGCTGGCATACGGCCTTTCCCGACGCGATCGCGCGCATCGATCCTTCGACCTGCCGCGATGTGCCGACGGAAGAGAACATGCTGTTCTTCCTCGGCGAGTTCGAGGGCGCCGCGGCCGGGCTGTGTCCGCGCCGGCTGCTGCGCCGCGTCATCGATCGCGCCGAAGCCATGGGGTTCTCGCCGTCCGTGGCCGCGGAGTTCGAGTTCTTCGTATTCGACGAGACACCGCACAGCGTGCGCGAGAAGGGCTTTCGCGGCCTGAAGAATCTCACGCCGGGCTGGTTCGGCTATTCCATGCTGCGTGCCTCCGTCGAGTCCGAATTTCATCGCTCGCTGCTCAAGCTCTGCAACGAAATGGACATGCCGGTCGAAGGCCTGCACACCGAGACCGGACCCGGCGTGCTGGAGGCCGCGATCCAATACACCGATGCGCTCGCCGCTGCCGACCGCGCCGTGCTGTTCAAGACCTTCTCCAAGGTCTGGGCCGAGCGTCAGGGCAAGATGCTCACCTTCATGGCCAAGTGGTCGAACACCTATCCCGGGCAATCCGGGCATCTGCATCTGTCGCTGCGCGACCGGGACGGCAAGCCGGTCTTTCACCAGGGCGGCAGACCCGGCGACATGTCCGACATCATGCGCTGGTTCGTCGGCGGCCAGCAGGCGCTGCTGCCGGAGCTGCTTGCGATGGTTGCCTCGACCGTGAACAGCTACTCGCGTCTGATCCCTGGCTTCTGGGCGCCGACCGACGCGACCTGGGGAATCGAGAACCGGACCTGTGCGTTGCGCGTCATTCCCGGCAAGCCGTCGAGCCAGCGCGTCGAGTACCGCGTCGCCGCCGCCGACATCAATCCGTATCTCGCGATCGCGGCTGCGCTCGGATCGGGCCTCTGGGGAATCCAGCACCGGATCGAACCGGACGAGCCGATCACCGGCAATGCCTATGAGCGCATGCATCCGCCCGAGCGCGCGTTTCCGCGAACACTATCGGAAGCGGCCGACCGGCTGGTCGCCTCGCAGGCGGCGCGCAACCTGTTCGGCGACGTCTTCGTCGATCACTACGCGATGACGCGGCAGTGGGAGGAGCGCGAGTTCCGCAAGGCCATCACCGACTGGGAGCTCGCACGCTACTTCGAGATCATCTGAGACCGATCCTGCCTCGAAAACGAGTGACATCACGTGAACGATATCGTCTGCATTTCTCCGGTCGACGGCAGCGAGGTTGCCCGGCGGCCCGTCGCAACGGGTGCCGAGGTCGCAGCGGCTCTCGCGCAAGCGCGGAAAGCGCAGCAGGAATGGTCAAGGGTGCCGCTCGCCGAGCGCAAGGCCATGATGCTCGCCTTCCTGCACGAGATGCGGGCGCAGAACGACGAGGTCGTTCCGGAGCTCGCGATGCAGATGGGCCGGCCGGTGCGCTATGGCGGCGAACTGCGCAGCCTGGAGGAGCGCGTCCGCGCACTGGTCGAGCTCAGCGATGAGGCGCTGGCGCCGATCGTGCCGGCCGAGCGTCCCGGCTTCCGCCGCATGATCAAGCGCGTCCCTGCCGGCATCGTGCTGGTGATCGCGCCCTGGAACTATCCCTATCTCACGGCGGCCAACACCATCGTGCCGGCGCTGCTGGCCGGCAATGCCGTGATCCTGAAGCATGCCGCACAGACCCTGCTGGTCGGCGAGCGCTTCCAGGCGGCACTGGATCGGGTCGGCCTGCCCAAGGGCTTGTTCAGGACGCTCACGCTCGACCATGGCGTGACCAGGGAGTTGATCTCATCGCGCTCGGTCGACCACGTGAACTTCACCGGCTCGGTCGCCGGCGGCCGGGCGGTCGAACGGGCGGCGGCCGGGACGTTCATCAGCCTTGGGCTGGAACTCGGCGGCAAGGATCCGGCCTATGTGCGGCCGGACGCCGATTTCGATTTCGCGGTCGAGCAACTCGTGGACGGCGCCTTCTACAATTCCGGCCAGTGCTGCTGCGGCATCGAGCGGATTTACGTGCATGAGCGGATCTATGGCTCCTTTGTCGACGCCTTTGCCGACCTGACCGCGCGCTACCGGCTCGGCAATCCGCTGTCGCAGGACACGACGCTCGGCCCGATGGCGGCGACACGCTTTGCCGATGCCGTCCGCGCCCATATCGGCGAGGCCGTGGCAAAAGGCGCGCGGCCTCTGATTGATCCGGCCCGGTTCCCGGCGGACAAGATCGGTACGGCCTATCTGATGCCTCAGGTCCTGGTCGGCGTCGATCACGCCATGCAGGTGATGATGGAGGAGAGTTTCGGGCCCGTGGTCGGCCTCATGAAGGTCTCCTCCGATCAGGAGGCGATTGGCCTGATGAACGACAGCCCGTATGGCCTGACCGCATCGGTCTGGACCGAGGACGCCGCCGCAGCCGAACGCATCGGTGACGGCATCGCAACGGGCACCATGTTCATGAACCGCTGCGATTATGTCGATCCCGCTTTGGCATGGACCGGCGTCAAGGACACCGGACGTGGTGCCGGCATGTCGCGCCTCGGCTTCGAGGCGCTGACGCGACCCAAATCATTCCACCTTCGCATCGAGCATTGAGAGCAGCGCATGGACGTTCAGATCACCGGCGGCTGGAATTTTCCGACGCGCGTCGTCACCGGCGCGGGCCGCATTGCCGAGCTTCCCGAGGCGTGCAGGACCAACGGCCTCACCAGGCCATTGCTGGTCACCGATCACGGTCTCGCCAAGACCGATCTCATCGCCGGCATCGTCGACCGCGTGCGCGAGGCGGGCATTCCGCTCGCCGTATTTTCCGACGTGAAGACCAATCCGACCGAAACCAACCTGACGGCCGGCGTCGAAGCCTTCAAGGCCGGCGGTCATGATGGCGTGATTGCCGTGGGTGGAGGTTCGGCGCTGGACGTCGGAAAATGCGTGGCGTTCATGGTGGCGCAGTCGCGGCCGGTCTGGGATTTCGAGGACGTCGGCGATTGGTGGACGCGCGCCAACACCAAGGGCATCGCGCCGATCATTGCGGTGCCGACGACGGCAGGCACGGGGTCCGAGGTCGGCCGCGCTGGCGTGATCACTCGTGAGGATACCCATGAGAAGAAGATCATTTTCCATCCCATGATGATGCCCAGGATCGCAATCGAGGATCCCGAGCTCGCGGTCGGTCTCTCGCCGTTTCTCACCATGGCAACCGGCATGGATGCGCTGTCGCACTGCTTCGAGGCCTACTGCGTCAAGGCATTTCACCCGCTTGCCGACGGCATCGCGCTGGAGGGGATGAAGATCGTCGACAGCTATCTGCCGCGCGCGGTCGAGAACGGTCGCGACCTCGAAGCGCGCGCCTACATGTTCGCTGCGGCCTCGATGGGAGCCACCGCGTTCCAGAAGGGGTTGGGCGCGATCCACTCGATATCCCATCCGGTCGGCGCCCGATACGATACTCATCACGGGCTGACCAATGGTGTGGTCTTCCCTTATGTCCTGGTCTGCAACAAGGCTGCGATCGCCGACAAGATTCCGCACATTGCCCGCGCGCTCAACCTGCCGGGCCAAGACTTCGATGCCGTGCTGTCCTGGCTGTTGGCCTTCCGCAAGAAGCTCGGCGTGCCGCATACGCTCGCCGAGATCGGGGTGAAGGAGACCGATGCCGGAACGATCGCGGCCGATGCCGCCAAGGATCCGACGGCGGGTGCCAATCCGCGGCCGTTGACCGAGTCCGAGTTCAAGCAGCTGACGCTGGCCGCCATTCGAGGCGATCTTGGAAGCTGAGCCGTGCTGAGGCTGCTCGTTCTCGAGGGCAACACGCTGGCCGGCCGGCGACGGATCGCCGAGACGGCGGGCGCAATGCCTGCGGAGAGCTATGCGGCGGTCCTGCGGTCGCTTGCACCTCGCGTCGTCGTCGACATCGCGACCCCGGCGGACGCGAGCTTCGCGCTGCCGCAACCGCTCGAAGCTTACCACGGCATCGCGATCACGGGATCGGCCCTCAACATCTACCAGCGGGAGGTCGAAGCGCTGCGGCAGATCGACCTCGTGCGCGAGATCTTCGTTCGCGGCGTGCCAATGTTCGGCTCGTGCTGGGGCTTGCAGCTCGCGACGGTCGCGGCGGGCGGCGAGGTCGGTCTCAACCCGGCGGGACGCGAGGTCGGATTCGCGCGAAGGATCATGCTGACGGCCGAAGGCCGCGCTCATCCCATGCATGCTGGTCGTGCGGCGGTTTTCGACGCGCCGGCCATCCACAGCGATATGGTCACCCGCCTTCCGCAGTCCGCAACCGTCACCGCCTGGAATACCATGTGCGAGGTTCAGGCGGCGGAGATCCGTTTCGGTCGCGGGCTATTCTGGGGCGTGCAGTATCATCCCGAATATCGCCTGCACGATGTCGTCGCCGTCATCCGGCGCTACGGACAGCTCCTGGTTGACGAGGGTTTCTTTGCCGATCTGGACGCGCTCGCGCGTTATGCCGCTGACCTCTCGGCGCTCGACGCGGACGAACGGCGTGGCGATCTCGCCTGGAAATTGGCACTTCACCGCGACATTCTGAGCCATGATTGCCGGCAGACCGAGCTGAGGAACTGGATCGCATCGCTGGAGCAGACATGACCGCATTGCATGACCTCATCGCGCGCTTTGCCAGGATCGGTGCGACCGACGACGGTGGCGTGTGTCGGCTGGCTGGAACGGCGCGCGACAAGGAGGCGAGGGACCTCTTCCTGCACGAGATCGCCGATCGCGGCCTTGTTCCGAGGATCGATGCGATCGGCAATCTGTTTGGCGTGGCGATGCTGGCGCCGGCGTCCACGGACGTCGTCATGACCGGCTCGCACCTCGATTCCCAGCCGACAGGAGGACGATATGACGGGGTCTTCGGCGTGCTCGCCGGGATCCTCGCGGTCGAGGCCGTCAGGGAGCGTTGCCGTGCCAATCCCGGCGCCGCGCGACGCAACCTCGCCGTCGTGAACTGGACCAATGAGGAGGGTGCCCGCTTCCAGCCCAGCCTGACCGGCAGCTCGGTTTTCGCCGGCGCCCTGAGCCTGAAGGATGCATATGCGTGCAGCGACGCAGAGGGCGTCACCCTGGGCGAGGCGCTGTCCGCGATCGGCTATTGCGGGACGACGCCGCTCGAACACAATCCGGTGGGCTATGTCGAGTTGCATGTGGAGCAGGGCGATCGCCTGGAGCAGGCGGCTGGCGACATTGCCGCAGTGTCCGGCGCGTGGATGACGCGCAAGATATCGGTGATGTTCGAAGGCGACTACTCGCACACCGGACCGATGCCGATGGCGCTCCGCCGCGACGCCCTGCGCGCAGCGGCCCGGGCGATCGAGGCGCTGTACCAAGAGGTCGCGAGCGAGACTGCGGGCGCCCATGCCTCCGCGGCGCGCATCAGCGTTCATCCCAACTCGCCGAATGTCGTGGCGGGCCGTGTTCGGGTCTGGTTCGAGATCCGGCATGAGGCCGAAGCCGTGGTCTCGGCGATCAGCGACCGCTTTCTGAAGCGAATCGAGCGTGAGTCGGGCGAGATTGGCGTTGGTCTCTCGATCGCTGCCGACGAGAGGCGAGCTGGGACCGTGCTTGATCCGGGCGGCGTGGCACTGGTTCTTTCTGCCGCCGCGGATCTCGGTTTCAAGGCCATGACGTTCAAGACCATCACCGGCCACGACGCGCTGGCGATCCAGAAATCTGTTCCGTCCTCGCTGATCTTCGTTCCGAGCCAGGGCGGGCTCAGCCACAATCCGCGCGAGTTCACGGCGCCCGCGGCCCTCGACAAGGGCTACGCCGTGCTGACCGAGGTGCTGTGGAGAATGGTTACCGCGAAGGCGTGAGGCGTTTCGGGTGCGATGATCCCATAGGCGACGAAGGGACACCACCCGTCCGGCGGGACTCGAATCTGCAACCAGACCGTATGAGCGACGATCGCGTTCGAAGCTCGTCTGCCGCAGTAGACCGTTAGCTGATTTCCGCTTCTGGCCGTGGTCGTGGAGAAACTCGTGAGCATGCCGCGAGAAGTCAGGGCAATGCGTCTTTCTTCAGAAGCTGCCCGCGGGCCTCATCCCCCTTCTCGACGCTGAGGCCCATCGCGTGAAGGATCACGTCGACTTTCGAGAACTGGACGTCGCTGGCTCGCAGAGAAGCCGAAGACTAAAGCCATGGGCGAACGCGTCGATAACGGTGTTGGGGATGATGTTGAGCAGGAATTCGGCGATGGTCTGCTCTTTGGCTTTGCCGGCGTAGACTGCAACGGCCGGCCACGGCGATGCCGCAGAAGAAGCCACAGCCGCGGCGGGCGGATAACGATAGTCATCCCTTAATGATGAGGCGCCCCAGGAACGCATTGCAGGCCCGCTCGGCTTCAGCGAACGAACTGAAGGGAGACCCGGATACGTGAGCCGCTGGCATATTCAGAAAGTCGGGGCGATATGATGCAACAAAGCCCGGCTCTCCATGCAATCCAGGTCCACTCCGGCTCTCGTTGCTGATGACGAATGAATAGTCGTCGCTGCTAGCGATCCATATCTCCAGTTCAGTATCGACTCGGCGGAAGTGCAGGGCCATTTCACCCTCCACAAACTTTGGTCCTCCGTGATCATCCACAAGGGACCGCTTTAGCCTGCTTTTGTGCGGTTGGCCGCTTCTGCCTCCCGCGCCAGCCGTTCGGCCTTTAGGCGCTCTCGATTATCATGGACCGCTTTTTGCGCTTTGGCGTAATCCGTCATAGCATCCTTCGGCCTGACAGTTTTGAATGCCTTGTTTGCTTCGCGTTCCGCAGCCGTCGGCGTCCGTCGGTCTCGCTCTTTAATCATTGTTGACCTCCCATTTGGGCCGACTAATCAACGCGCCTTGTCCGGGCATGGCAAAAAGATCGCTTCAATTGAATAGCCGTTGATTTTGCTAACAAATCATACGCCTCTTAATCAGCGGGTCCAAGGTTCGAGCCCTGGTGCGCCCACCAAGCTTTCATAGCTTAGGTTGGCCCTCGTAACGGTCATCCCGGCCCGCGGTCACTTCTGTTCCGACAGCCGCTATTGGCTGCGTCCTCACGCCGCTTCCTGATCCCCGCACTTAGGCTTGCGCATGTCCGCTATCGCGCGCGGAATTTCGATCGCCGTTCGGCAGCGGTCTGCATTTGACGAAGTTCACCATGACGGATCCGCGCTCACTGCGCTGACAGGCGTTGGGGTGAAGGTGCGGGCTGAACGCGGGGCGCCCTGCGGCGACGGCGGTTGACAGCGGAGGGCGCCCACTTTAATCACCTGACTAATTAATCAATTAATTAAAGCTCAAAACCCTAGGGAAAGAATCCGCCTGATGCTGGCCGGCCGAAGACATCCGAAGCTGCTTGCCCCGCGCGGTCGCGGCTTCACCCGGCTGGAAAACCAGGTGTTCGTGCATTCCGTGCGCAGCGGCGTCGAGGGGGCTGAAAATGACCTTGGCGAGCGGGCCGCACGCTTTGCCGAGCGCAGCGTCGGTGTGATCACCGCGGGCGGACCGAACGCCGGAGCGACCGGCCATCGCGTCAGACCGTCGATCCCGGAACAAGCTGTGCAGCACCGCTGCAATCGCCCACCGCGCCGCGGACCCCTGCCGCCAAATCCCGCACATCAGTTCGCGCCGGCGAGCATTGCGCGCCCGGCCGTGGTGTCGCGGATCGGGGGCTGCCACCCGAAGCAGAGTGGGCTTCGTTCACCCGTATGGAAAATGAGGAGTGAGGCGTAAACGATGGGACGTCGATCTGAGGTACTGATGGCGCAAGAGACCGCCGGCACGGACAACCGGCGCGTGATCCAGGTGGTGTCGCGCGCATTCGACATCGTGCGTTGCTTCGAAGGTCGAAGCATACGCCTGGGAAATCGCGAAATCGCCGATCGCTGTGGTCTTCCCCGATCGACGGTATCGCGTCTCACCTTGACGCTTACCCAGATCGGCCAGCTGATCTATCTGCCGCAAGAGCAGAAATATGCTCTCGGTCCCCACGCCGCCGCAGCCGGCGCGCCGTTGTTTGCGCAGGGTTGCGATAAGCCTGTCTGCGCCGACGAGCAGCAGCTCCGGCAGGTGCCGCGCTTCGGGTACTTCGAAGATCAGCGCAACTCGATTGCCGAGCCGCTTGCGGTGACGCCACACCGTTGATGCCTCGCGGAAACGGTTGGGACCATCGGCACGAGCGCAAGCTAACGAAACATCCGAAGCAAAGGGAAACGCATGTCTGAAGCATACATCATTGACGCCGTTCGCACGCCGCGGGGCATCGGCAAGCCGGGCAAGGGGGCGCTGTCGCACCTGCATCCGCAGCACCTGGCCGCGACGGTGCTCGGCGCGCTCAAGGAGCGCAACAAGCTCGACACGTCGACCGTCGATGACATCATCTGGTCGACATCGACCCAGGAAGGCAAGCAGGGCGGCGATCTCGGACGCATGTCGGCGCTCGCGGCGGGCTACGATATCAACGCCAGCGGCACGACGCTGGATCGTTTCTGCGGCGGCGGTATCACGTCGGTGAACCTTGCGGCAGCGTCAGTGATGTCGGGGATGGAGGATTGCGTCATCGCCGGCGGCACCGAGATGATGAGCTATCAACAGACCCTCGCAGCCGAGCGCTCCAAGGCCGGGCAGCCGGCGCGGATGATGGGTTCGGGCAATCCGGCGCTTGACGAGATTCACCCGCAGTCGCACCAGGGCGTGTGCGGCGACGCCATCGCGACGCGCGAGGGGATCAGCCGCGAGGCCTGCGATGCCCTGGCGCTGACGAGCCAGCAGCGCGCCAAGCGGGCCATCGATGAAGGGCGTTTCGCCAAGTCGGTGATCCCCGTCCTCAACGACGACGGCAGCGTTGCCCTCAATCGCGAGGAATTCCCGCGCCCGGAAACCACTGCCGAAGGACTGGCTTCGCTGAAGCCGAGCTTCGAGCAGCTTGCCGATTTCGATCTCGGCAACGGCACGACGTTCAAGAAGCAGATCCAGCGCCGCTATCCGGACCTCGAGTGGAAGGGCGTGCATCATGCCGGCAACAGCTCGGGCGTGGTGGACGGGGCTGCCGCAGTTCTGATCACCTCGAAGGCATATGCCGAGAAGCACGGCCTCAAGCCGCGCGGCCGCATCGTGGCCTATGCCAACCAGGGTGACGACCCGACGCTGATGCTTAACGCCCCGGTTCCAGCGGCCAAGAAGGTTCTTGCCAAGGCCGGCCTGACCAAGAACGACATCGACGTCTGGGAGATCAACGAGGCCTTCGCGGTCGTCGCCGAGAAATTCATCCGCGATCTCGAGCTCGATCGCGAGAAGGTCAACATCAATGGCGGCTCGATCGCGCTCGGCCACCCGATCGGCGCGACCGGATCGATCTTGATCGGCACGGCGCTCGACGAACTCGAGCGCAGCGGCGGACGCTATGGCCTGGTCACCATGTGTGCCGCCGGCGGCATGGCACCGGCCATCATCATCGAACGCATCTGATCGCGAAAGGATATTGCCATGAAACTCGATTCATCGGTCGCCGCCGTCGTCACCGGCGGCGCTTCGGGCCTTGGTGCCGCCACCTCGCGCGCGCTCGCTGCGCAAGGCGTGAAAGTCGCGATCTTCGACTTCAACGATGAGAAAGGTGAGGCCATCGCCAAGGAAATCGGCGGCGTGTTCTGCAAGGTCGATGTCACCTCCGACGAGCAGGTCGATGCGGGCTTCGCCAAGGCCCGCGCGGCGCACGGCCAGGAACGCATCCTGGTGAACTGCGCAGGCACCGGCAACGCGGTGAAGACCGCCGGCCGTGACAAGAAGACCGGCGAACCCATGCACTTCCCGATCGACGCTTTCAACCGCATCATCCAGATCAACCTCGTCGGTACCTTCCGCTGTATCGCCAAGTCGGCGCAGGGCATGCTGTCGCTGGCCCCGCTGGAGCACGGCGAGCGCGGCGCGGTCGTCAACACGGCGTCGGTCGCGGCCGAGGACGGCCAGATGGGCCAGGCGGCCTATTCGGCGTCGAAGGCCGGCGTGGTCGGCATGACCCTGCCGATCGCGCGCGACCTGATGGCCGAGGGCATCCGCGTCAACACCATCCTGCCGGGCATCTTCAACACCCCGCTGCTGCAGGGCGCCCCGGAGAACGTCAAGGCCGCGTTCGTGCGACATGATCGTCGCCAACCGCAACGCCAAGTTCGGGATTCCCGAGGTGAAGCGCGGGCTGGCCGCTGCGGCCGGCGGCCTGATCCGCATGCCGCGCCAGATGCCGTTCCGCGTGGCGATGGAGTTCGCGTTGACGGGCGAGTTCTTCGGCGCTGAGCGTGCCTACCAGCTCGGCATCATCAATCGTGTGACCGACGGCCCGGCGCTCGATGCCGCGCTCGAGCTTGCGGCCGCGATCGGCGCCAACGGCCCGCTCGCCGTGAAGGCATCCAAGCAGGTGATCGTCGAATCCCGGCTCTGGCCGGAAGATGAGATGTGGAAGAGGCAGCAGGAGATCGTCGGTCCTGTCTTCGTATCCGAGGATGCCCGCGAGGGCGCGGCTGCCTTTGCAGAAAAACGCCCACCGAACTGGAAGGGCAAGTAGGGCATCGCCTGTTTTGATGACGGAGCGTCGGTTTTGATTGCAGCAGAACCGGCGCTCCAAACTTTTTACCGGTGCCTCGCCGCACGCCGGCGGGCTTCCAAGAGAGCGCTATTGGGTGATTGATGCGCAGCTTTACCGAAGACCAGGTCATCTTCCGCGACTCCTACCGCAAGTTTCTCGCCAGCGAGATTGCGCCCCATATGGAGGAATGGCGGGAGGCCGGCATCGTCGACCGCAGCGCGTTCAAGAAGGCCGGTGACCTCGGCTTCCTGATGATCTGGCCCGAGGAAAAATATGGCGGAATGGGCGACGAGGACTTCCGCTACGAGCAGATCATCATCGAGGAGACTGCGCGCTCGGGCTGCAAGGGCTGGTACAACACGCTGCACAGCCGCTTGGTCGGTCCTTATTTCAAGCGCTTCGGCACCGAGGAGCAGCGCGACCGATTCCTGCCGAAATGCGTCAGCGGCGAGACCATCCTGGCGATCGCGATGACCGAGCCCGGCGCGGGCTCGGACCTCGCTGGCATGCGGACGACGGCGGAAGACAAGGGCGATCATTTCCTGCTCAATGGCTCGAAGACCTATATTTCAAACGGCATCAATTCCGACGTGGTGATCGTGGCGGCAAAGCTCGCGGGCGCCGAGAAGAAGCATGCCATGGTGCTCCTGATCGTCGAGCGCGGCATGGAAGGTTTTGCGCGCGGCCGCAATCTCAAGAAGATGGGCATGCCGGCACAGGACACTGCCGAACTGTTCTTCAACAATGTGAAGGTGCCCAAGGCCAACGTGCTGGGAGAACCCGGCAGGGGCTTCTACTATCTGATGGAAGGCCTTGCCGAGGAGCGGTTGATCTCTGCGGTCGGATCGATCGCCAACGGCCGCAAGGCGTTCGACATCACGCGCGCTTACGTGATGGACCGCAAACTGTTCGGCCGGCCGCTCGCCGAACAGCAGAACACCCAGTTCCGCATGGCGGAGATGGATGCCGAAATCGATCTCGTGCAGGTCTATGTCGATCACTGCGTGGCCGAGCACAATGCCGGACGCCTGACCAGCAACATGGGCGCGAAGGCCAAGATGATGTCGTCGGAGGTCGAGTGGAAGATGCTCGATCTTGGCGTCCAGTTGCACGGCGGCGCAGGTTACATGGATGAATATCCGATCAGTCGGATGTTTACCGACGCGCGCGTCAATCGAATCCTCGCTGGAAGCTCCGAGGTGATGCGGCTGATTATCGGCCGCGATGTCTTCTCGGAGCACTACAAGAGCATTCTGGACTAGCCGGTCACCACGACCGCCTAGCTGCCTCCGCTCCGCGTCAGCCGCGGGCCTGCCGCAGTGGCTCGCGCGCATGCTCCTTCGAGCGCAGCAATGCATCGACGAAGATCGGCTCCCAGGAGCGGATGTGCGTGCGGAGCAGGGCGGTCAGCGCCTCGGTCTCGCCGGCGAGCGCGAGCTCGATCAACCGGTAATGCTCGGGCACTGACGCTTGCTGCCGCTCGTGGCCGGCGCGGGAACTGATGCCGTACAGCCGCATCTTGTCGCGCAGGCCCATCACCGTGTCGGTCAGCAGGTCGTTGCCGGCGGCCGCGATGAACTCGCGATGATAGTTGCGGTCGGCTTCCAGATAGAGCTGGACGTCGTCGGTCTCGACGGCCTTGGCGATCTGGTCGGCCCAGCCGCGCACGACTGCCAGATCCTTTGGCGGGTTGGCGGCGACCAGCACGGCGGCGTGCAGCTCGAGCACCTCGCGCATGTCGAACAGGTTGCGCAACTCGGTCAGCGTCGGCTCGACCACCTTGAAGCCGCGGTTGCGCATCGGCTCGACCAGGCCGCCGCGGCTGAGCTCGAGCAGTGCTTCGCGCACCGGCGTCGAGGAGACGCCGAGGCTCGCCGCGAGAGACGGCACCGAATACATCGTGCCCGGAAGGCTCTGCCCGGAAATGATCTCGGCCCGCACCCGCTGCAGCACCTGTTCTCGCAAATTCTGGTCCATGGGTGGTCGTCGCCGCCTCTCGCTGGGAACTTCGATTCGTCCCTGATTATTACTTAGCCTTGACGCCGCCGGTAGCGTATGACGTAAATGTGTAACGCACTACAAAAATGCGTCACATGGGCTAACGGAATAGGTGAAACGGCGGTGAAAGAGCGGCTACCCGGCTATTGCACGCTTTGTCGCTCGCGCTGCGGTGCCGTCACCGTGGTCGAGGACGGGCGCCTTGTCGGCGTAGAGGTATTGAATAACCACCCGACCGGCGGCGCGCTTTGTGCCAAGGGCAGGGCGGCGCCCGAAATCGTCGCCAGCCCGCGCCGGCTGACCGTTCCGCTGAAGCGGACCCAGCCGCGCGGCGCCGCCGATCCGGGCTGGGTCGAGGTGTCCTGGGACGAGGCGTTGACCGAGATCGCCGCTCGGCTCGGTACGATCCGCGCCGAGAGCGGCGCCGAGGCGGTGGCGTTCGGCGTCACCACGCCGAGCGGCACGCCGATGGTCGACAGTTTCGAGTGGGTCGAGCGTTTCATCCGTGGCTTCGGCAGCCCGAACCTGATCTATGCGGTCGAGATCTGCGGCTGGCACAAGGACTATGCGCACGCGCTGACCTTCGGCCGCGGCATCGGCTTTCCCGATTACGACAATGCCGATGCGATTATCCTGTGGGGCCACAATCCGGCGCGCACCTGGCTCGCCCAGGCAACGCGGATCGCCGATGCGCGGCGGCGCGGCGCCAAGGTCGTGGTGGTCGATCCCAAGCCGAACGGCTCGGGGCAGCAGGCCGATCTGTGGCTGCGCATTCGCCCGGGCGCCGATGGTGCGCTCGCGATGGGGGCGATCCGTCACCTCATCGCAACCGGCAGCTTCGATGCGGATTTCGTCAACGCATGGACCAATGGATCGCTGCTGGTCGATCGTGCGACGGGACGCTTCCTGCGCGCCGACGCGTTGTGGCCGGATGGCGCGTCGGAGGCTTTCGTTCGTCTCGATGCGTCGGGCGCGCCGGTACCTTGCGACACCCGCTACGCGCCGGAGAGCTGTGGCCAGCTGCGCGGCGCGCTGCAGGTCCGCACACGCGACGGCCGGATGATAGCGGCGGCAACTGCGTTCGAACTGCTTGTCGAGCGAGCCGCGCCTTACACGCCGGCGCACGTCGCGGAGCTGACCTGGCTTCCTGTCGAGGACGTCGACGCGTTCAACACGCTTCTCGCTCGACGGCCACGGCTCGCCTATCATTCCTGGACCGGCGTCGGCCAGCACACCAACGCGACCGCGATCGAGCGCACGATTGCAACGTTGTATGCGCTGACCGGCGCTTGCGACCGGCCCGGCGGCAATCGCTGGCCGGTGCCGCCGCCGACCCGTGCTCTCAACGACTACAACATCCTGTCGCCGGAGCAGCAGGCAAAGGCGCTGGGCATTACTGAGCTGCCGCTCGGCCCGCCGGCCAAGGGCTGGATCACGGCGCGCGACTTCAGCCGGGCCGTGCTCGACGGCGAGCCCTACCGGGTGCGCGCGCTGGTCGCCTTCGGCACCAACTTCGTCGTCTCGCAGGGCCATTCCGAGCGCAACCGCGCCGCGCTGAACGCGCTGGAATTCCAGGTTCATATCGACATGTTCATGAACCCGACCGCGGAGAGCGCCGATTTCGTGCTGCCCGCCAGCACGCCGTGGGAGCGCGATGCGCTCAAGATCGGATTCGAGATCACGCAGCAGGCCGTCGAGACCGTGCAGTTTCGCCCGCGCATGGTCGAGCCGGTCGGTGAGGTGAAGGCGGACTATGAGATCGCTGCCGCGCTCGCGCTCAAGCTCGGCATGGACGAGCTGTTCTTCGGCGGCGACATCACGGCCGGGTGGAACTATCAGCTCGCACCGCTCGGCATCGATGTCGAGGATCTCCGCGCGCATCCCGAGGGTCGTCGGTTCCCGCAGGCCTTCCGCGACGAAAAATACGCCGTGGCGCGCGAGGACCGAACAGTCGCCGGATTTGCGACGCCGACGCGCCGCGTCGAGCTTTATTCCGAGCTGATGCTGGGACACGGGTATGATCCCTTGCCCGACCACGTCGAGCCGGTCGGCAGCCCGCTCACGGCAGCGCCGGACGCACGCTTTCCGCTCGCGCTTTCCACCGCCAAGAGCGGCTGGTTCGTTCACTCCTCCTATCGGCACGTCGCCTCGCTGCGGCGCAAGTCGCCCGATCCGGCCGTCGAGATCAGTCCGCAACTCGCCGAGAGGCGCGGCCTTGCCGAAGGCGACTGGGCCGTGGTGGAGACGCATGGCGGTGCCGTGCGCTTGAAGGTGCGCCTCAATGCGGCGCTCGACGATCGGGTCGTCGTCGCCGAATTCGGCTGGTGGGAAGAATGTCCGCCGCTCGGCCGCGAGCGTTCCGCGACGGCAGGCATCCACACCCGCAACATCAACGCCGTGCTGCACGACGATGCACGCGATCCGGTCAGCGGCTCCGTCCCGCTGCGCGCGATTGTCTGCGATATCAGGCGCGACGGAATTGCCAGTCGTGGCCTGTGGAGCGGTCAGCGGCGGTTCACGGTCGGCGCGCGCCGCGCCGAGGCGGATAATGTCGTCGCGCTCAAGCTGCTGCCACGTGACGGCGGTCCGCTGCCCGACTTCCTGCCGGGCCAGCACGTCATGGTCTCGCTGCCCGGCGCGGCGGAGGCTCGGGCCTATTCGCTGACCGGATCGGCTGATCTGCCGCATGCGCTGTCGATCGCGGTGAAGGGACGTTTCTTCAATGAGGCGCCGGGTGGCGACGCGGCGTTCTTCATGCCGGATCGTCTGCATCGCCTGGCCGTCGGCGACGAGGTTGTGCTGGAGCCGCCGGGCGGCATCTTCACGCCGCCATTGAAGGGGGCGCGGCCGCTGATTTTCCTCGCCGCCGGCATCGGCATCACGCCGTTCATCAGCCATCTCGAAACGCTGCAACGGATTGCGCCACAGGATCGCGTTGGCGAAATCCTGCTGCTGCATGGCTGCCGCAGCAGCCGGGAGCATCCGTTTGCCGAGCGGCTTGCACAGTTGGACGCCGGTATTCCAAGGCTGAAGCGCGTGACATTCTATTCCGCGCCGTTCGCGCAGGACCCGATCGACTCGCATTCGTTGCGCAAGGGGAGGGTTGATCTCGGACAGGTCAAGCCGCTGTTGGCGCGCCGGCCGCTGGTCTACATCTGCGGCTCGCCGGAATTCGTTGCGGCGCAGATCGAGGCCGTGACGGCGCTCGGCGTGCCGCGCTTCGACATTTTCGCTGAAAGCTTCGTGTCGCCGCCGTCGGTGCCGAGCAACCTTGCGCCGCGCACCATCCGGCTTGCGGGCAGCAAGCAGAGCTTTTCCTGGAAACCCGAGCAGGGGACGCTGCTTGATGCGGCGAGTGCGGCGGGTGTCGCGCTGCCGAGCGGCTGCCGTGTCGGGCAATGCGAAAGCTGTGCGGTTCAGGTCGTCGATGGGGAGTTCACCCATCTCGGCCCTGTCGATGGCAGCGAGGGACAGTGCCTCGCCTGCCAGGCCGTGCCGCTGACCGATCTCACGCTCGCGCTTTGATGACCAAACACGATTGAAGGCTGTAACCGCATTACCGGAAGGGGATCAGATTGATGACGAATGCAACGCACGATCAAACCGTGGGCTTACGAAAACCTGTCGCGGACAACATCATCGCGCGATTTTCGCAAGCCCTGGTGGCGTTTGCGGAGCGCTGGTTCCCGGATGCCTACGTCTTCGTCCTGATCGCGGTGATTGCGGTCGCAATTGGCGCGATCCTGCATGGCGGTTCGCCGCTTGCCGTCAGCCGCGCGTTCGGTGACGGGTTCTGGAACCTGATTCCCTTCACGATGCAGATGGCGCTGGTCGCGATCGGCGGCTATGTCGTGGCGATGTCGCCGCCGATGGCGGCCGTGCTGGCGCGGCTCGCCAGCGTGCCGAAGACCGGGCGCGGCGCCGTGGTCTTTGTCGGCGTGCTCAGCATCTTTCTGTCGCTGCTGAACTGGGGCCTGAGCCTGATCTTCTCGGGTCTTCTGGTGCGGGAGATCGCACGGCGTACCGACATCAGGCTCGACTACCGGGCGGCCGGTGCCGCCGGCTATCTCGGGCTCGGTTGCGGCTTCACCCTCGGCATCACGTCATCAGCCGCGCAGCTGCAGGCCAATGCCGGCAGCATTCCGGCATCGCTTCTGCCGATCACCGGCGTGATCGGTTTCTCGGAAACCATCCTGACCTGGCAGAACATGGTCACCGTCGTGATGGTGACCGTGGTCTCTGCTGCGATCTGCTATTTCACGACGCCTGCGCCCGAACAGGCGAAGACGGCGGAAGACCTCGGCGTTGCGCTTGGCGATGATCGCATCGAGGCCAGGAAGCCGGCGCGTCCGGGCGACTGGCTGGAGTTCAGCCCGCTGCTGACGATCCTGATCGCCGTGCTTGCCGCCGGCTGGTTGTGGCAGACGTTCCAGTCGGGCAATCCGCTGATCACGTTGTCGGGCCTCAACACCTATAATTTCGTCTTCCTCATCCTCGGCATCGTGCTGCACTGGCGTCCGCGCAGCCTCATCGAGTCGTTCTCGAAGGCGATGCCGAGTGTCTCCGGCGTGCTGTTGCAGTTTCCGTTCTACGCCGGCATTGCGCAGATCCTGACCAAGGTCCCGAACGGCAGCGGCACGACGCTGTCGGACACGATCGCACACTGGTTCGTCGGCGCCTCCAGCAATTCCACCGTGTTCTCGTTCCTGGTCGGAATCTATTCGGCGCTGCTCGGCTTCTTCGTGCCGTCGGCCGGCGGCAAGTGGATCATCGAGGCGCCCTACATCATGAAGGCGGCCAACGACATCGGCGCGCATCTCGGCTGGACGGTGATGGTCTACAACATCGCCGAGACGCTGCCGAACTTCATCAACCCGTTCTGGATGCTGCCGCTGCTCGGCATCCTCGGCCTGAAGTCGAAGGATCTGATCGGCTACACCTCGGTGCAGTTCTTCATCCACTTTCCGATCGTGATGCTGCTGGCGGCGATCCTGATGGCAACCTTCACCTATCATCCGCCGATCCTGCCTTGAGCGACCATGGCCGGGCACCGGGACGCACGGTGCCCGGCCAAGTCAGCGCTCGACGACCGTCATTACCAAAACTGTGCTGTTTTTCCGCCGGCCGCGAACGAGCCATCGCGCCGGACAGTCATCTTTGGACAGTCATTTCATTGACCGCCGCGCGGTTTGGCTGGATATTGATGCGCGATATCCGTGTTGTCCAAGGTCACCGCAATGAGACATGACCACTGCAGCTTGATGTGCGACATGCGACGCCGCATGCAGCATCGCTGTGTCTCGGCGGCGACCGGCGTCTGTTGTTGTTGATCGCTTCGACAAGTCCAAAGCATCCGACAATCAGACAGGAGCGCCGTCATTCGGCGATTGAGCACGCATGTCCCAAGCCCAAATGCCCCAAGCCTATGTCATCGAAGTATCGGATCGCACCGCCGGCATCGTCGTCAGCGATAGCCGTGGCTTCTGCTTCTTCTCCTCCGACCGCGCCTTTGACGGCCTCGACGGGGGCTATTTCGGCTCCGCGCGCGCCGCGGAGCGTGCGGTGAGGGCGCACTTGCAGCAGCGCCGCGAGGTCGGGGGCCGTGCGACGCGCGGTTGAGGCGGTTTCTCAGGAGGCTGCGGCGAGCGGCGGCGAGACCACCTGCGGCGCCTCGGGCGCCTGCGCGGCAGTCGTTGCCAGCTGGAAGCGGATGCCGTGCAACGAGCAGGTCAGCGGGATGCCGCGAAAGTCGTCATGGAAGGCGCGGATCCGGCGCGCCAGCTCGCCGGCGCTGATGCCGGCGGGAAGCTCGCACATCTCGCGGTACATCTGCCGCGTGCTCTTGATTCCGCACCAGGCGATCTCCAATTCCGCCAGCGGCGTGGGATCGCAGGCGAGATCGCGCGACATCCGCCAGAACAGATGGGCAAGCCGCACATAGGCGATCTGTTCGAGCCCGCGTACGCTGATCCTGTCGGGAATGATGAAGGACTCGACCCCGACGATCGGGCCGGAATCGACGCGCGCCGCCATCGCATGGGCCGTCGCGCCGAAGGTGCGGGCACCGTCATAGAGCGCGAAATGCGCTGGCGCCCAGCCGGGATATTGCGGCGGGCCGGGATGGAAATTGTAGGCGCCATGGCCGAGTGCCGCCAGAATGTGCTCCGGCACGATGACGCTGGTGGTGAAGGCCAACAGCCGGGCCTCGCGCAAGACCTCCGGCCCGATCGCGGCGAGCTCGTCGGCCGTTACCACGCAGCGGAACGACAGCGCCGGATTGTGCGCCTTCAGCAGTTCGGTGAGCGCGAATTGCTGGTTGGCGACGCCGGTGAGAAGGATGATTGTCTTCATGATGTCGATGTCCTTCCCTTGCTCTGTCTTCCCCGCGTTCATCAGCCGCGCTGCCCGGCCATCACGACGACGCTGCCGGCATCGCGGGACTGGCCCACGGTGCGGAACAGGTCGGCCGGCAATGTCTGCCACGGCGCGATCTCGATGATGCGGTTGTTCGCGCTTCTCGCGGCCGATTTCGCCGCGCGGATATCGTCCTGCCAGGGGCAGAGTGCGAGCTCGAGCCGGCCGAATCCGCCGCAATCGGCCGCGAACGCGCCGGTGACCGCCTCGATGCCGGCAGCCATTTCGCGCGCGTCGCTGGTCGCTATATCGCGCATGATCACGGTGATCGCCTCATTCGAGGCCGCCTGCGACCGGATCACGATCATGGCGTCACGGCCGCCGCTGCGGCTGGCGCGCCGCGCGGCCCGCATCGCGATGCCGAATTCGGCGTCCGGTCCAAGATCGCTGCCGTCGGTGGGCAGGTTGTGAACGACCGTGGTGTGGCGGGGCGTGCCGGCGTCTTCGGCCGGGGCGTGGTACGAGCGCGGCAGCCAGACCGTGTCGAGCGCCATCTGCGACGATGTCAGGCTCCAGGCCTGGTCGAGCAAATAGCCTTCCCAGACCGCGGGATAGGCGCTCGCGATGTGGTGCCAGTTGCGCAGCACCGTTTCGGCGGCAGGCGAGCGGCCGAGATAGAGGGTGCGCGCCGACATTTCCCACCGGTTCCATTTGTGGAGCGCGACGTCGCAATCAAGGTATGACGGCAGCAGTGGCGGCTCGCTGAGGACTGCGTCGGCCTCGATGAAGAGCAGCGGCTCGCGGTGCTGCTCCCACATCCGCAGCATGAAGCCGGATTTATCGGCTGCGCGCATGTGCTCGCCGTCTGCGGTGTCGATCGGTGCGATATCGCAGGCGATCCGGAATTCGGCCAGCTTGTCGCGGAGGGCGCGGGCGCGATCGTCGCCGCAAGCGCGGGGGTAGCAGGAGACCACGCGCAGCGATGCCTCGGACCTCGAGCCTTGCTCGGGCGCGATCGGGCGCCAATTGAGGCCGCCCCACCACATCTCATGCGGGCCATCGAAGCTCGGCCCGATCGTTCCGAAGTCGGTCAGCTTGGATTTCAGGAAGTCGAAGGCGGGATTCTCGCCGAAGGGGACGACGACCGCGCAGTCGGCGCGAAGCGACCGGTAAAGCATCTCGGCGGCGGGGCCGCTCGGCGGCTCGACGAGGATGATGACGCCATGGTCCCTCGCCGGCACCGAGCCGGCCTGATGGACGACCGCGGGTCCGAGCCGCTCCGACAGCCATGCGAGCCGTCGGCGCTGCGCCGCGCTCATCCGGATGCCGTTCGCCGCCAGCAATTGGTCGAAGTTCGTCTGCAAGCCGTCCGCTTGCGCCGTGTCAGCCGAAATCATGCCCGCACTACCCCTCGTTAACCTTCTACGTGCGGGGCGGCCGGATCAGGCGGACAAATCATCTGTCGTTGTTCGTTGCCGGCATGCCTTTGGCGCTGCGCCAGGTCAGTGTGGCCGAGGGGGCACCGTTGCCGTCGCAGTCCGCGACCGCAAGGATGCGGTCATGGTCGAGGGTGGTCAGCGCGACCGTGTAGAGGGCGACGTCGTCTTCGAAGCCGTCGACCGGCATCAGCAGCATGCCGTCGTCACTGCTAGCGCGGAAGTGACGGCCGCGCCGTTCGAGGCCGGCATCGATGAGCCGTGCCGCGGCGATCGCTGTCACGTTCGAACTCTCGGCGGCCTTCGCGGCGCTCTCGCCGTATTGGACCGTGATGCCGTGGAGCATCCCGTCGCGGGTGAGCTTGGCCAGCGGCAGCGCGATGGTCGCGATTGCCATCCGGCGCGACAGCGGTATCCGCAGGCGGAGGTCGCCGAGCCCGGTATGATAGACGCTGACCGCCTCCAGCGACGCCTGGCCATTCCGGTCGAACAGACCGACCTGCAGCGTCCCGCACAGTGCTTCGCCGAACACATTCGCGGGCAGGCGATTGGCGCCGAACAGCGTATAGAGATAGGCGTGCGACGGCGAGAGGGCGGCAAAGCTGCCCGCCAGCCACATCGGGGGCGCCGGAGCCGTGCAGGCGCTCATGAGGCCGCGGGCGATGATGCAATCATTGACGAAGTCGGCATCGAGCAACGGCGCCAGCGCCTGGGTGCCGAGATTGACGTCATGCTTGATGCCGCCGAGCAACGCGAGCTCATCGTCGTCCGGCAGCAGCAGGAGGCGTCCGAGCACGGCGGCGGCCCAGCGCGCCGCGACCGCGGGATCGGCATCGGGCTGCAATCCGTAGCGTGGTGCCAGCTCGCGGGTGCGCGAAACATAGGCCAGCGTTCCGGATTGCACCTCGGCCGCCAGCGCCAGCTGGGCGGCCGGGCGCTGATCACCCTCGCGCAACACGTCACCGTCGCGATAATCCCGCGCGGATCCTTCCCTGGAGCAGCACAGCTGCTCCAGCAAGGCGACGTTGCGGATCAGCATGCGCTTGACGTGCGGCGTGACGACGTGATCCGAGATCAGGCCCTCCGCGGTGTCGTCATCGGCGATGTCGTCGAAGGCATCGTCAAGCGTCAGCAGATAGGTGCCGTGCAGGCGGATGCGGATGCCCTCGCGATCGAAAATTCGTCGCAGCGATTTCTGCACGCTTGCGGAATAGCCGAGATCGACCAGGATCAGATCGGTGCAGTCGTCGAAATCCCGGATATGCGCGCGAAGGTAGGTGAACAGACGCGCCCGGACGCCGGCAGCGATATCGGTGATTTCGCGCGGGTCCATCAGATCGGGCAGGGCGTCGGCGAGTTCGCGGCCGCTCGCAATGCCGTCGGGATACTGCGCGAAGAACTTCATCACGGCGGGCGGCCGCACCTTGACGATGTCGACAAAGGTCGTCGCGTCGATCATGACGACCCGGCTCAGCAGCTCACAGAGCGGTTCGAGGGTGTCCGCGGATCCGACCAGGCTGACGCGACGATTGATCTCGATATAGGCGCCGGTCTCGCCGTGGTTTGCCTGCCAGACCCGATACGGCAGCAGGCCGTCGCGGCCGAGGAATCCGATCGCAACGCGTGCGCCATTGCGAGCAAGCGCCGCGCGCCGGGCGGCAATGAATGCATCGAACGCCGCCATCATCGGGCCGAGCACGGTCAGGCCGAGGTTGAAAGCGGGAGAATGCTCCGCGCTCTTCGTCGTCACCGCGCGCCGCAGCGTGCGGGCGCCGCAATCGAGCCGCGACGGCTGATCGGGGCACAGCAATTCGAAGATCGATGTCTCGCGCTGAAATTTGGAAGCCAGCGCCGCGCCGGCCTGCGGGTAGTAGCGCGGGCGGATGCCGTGACGGCGCGCGCCGTTGACATCGGCGGTGTGGTTGTCGCCGACATGGAACGAGCTTGCCGCGTCGATGCCTTGCTCGGCGAGATAGGCCTCAAACAGCGCTTCGCTCTTGCTGCTGCCGTGATCGCAGGACGCATAGAGGAAATCCCAGCTCAGCCCGGGACTGCAGGAACGCAGCAACTGCGCGAGCTGGTCGGTGCTCCAGTAAGTGTCGGAAACGAAGCCGACGCGAAAACCGCCGCGCTTCATGTCCAGATATTGCTCGAGCATTTCGGGATTGACGCGGCACAGCTCGAGTTCGCTTTCGAACTCGATCTGCGCGAGATCCTGCAATGCATTGCGGCCCAGGCCGAACAGCCTGAATGGAAAGTATTTGTAGATGTCGGCGATGCGCACTTCGGTGGAGCCGCACCGCTCCTGCGATACCTTGCGCGCCCGCGCCTCCGCCTGGATTCGATGCTGAACGAAACTGGCGGACATGTTCGGAAATTTTTCAGCAATGCAGGAACGCTGAAAAACCCTTTCAAATACGCCATCCGGCGTCGTGCAGGCGCGCAACAGAAATGTATCGAAAACATCGAATGAACATGCAGAAACATTCTGCGCTCGACGCGTCGCGTCGACCGTCATGATCGTCATGCGCAAAATTCCCGCCAGTCCTCATGCGTTGAACGCGCGCATGAGACAAATCAGGCGCGACAGTTCAAAAAAGTTGATGCGGGATTCGAAAACGCGCGCTTCGCGACTGACAGATTCAAAAAATCCGATAACGTCGAAACAGTGATTCGGAAAAGATTGCCTAGTCGCAATCGTCGAATGCAAGATGGCGACCAACGGCGATGAATCACTCGCATGCTCCGCGCATGCATGTGTTCGCGTGGCGTTAGTTGGTGTGACAACAGCGTTTTTCCGACGCGACGATCTCTTCCGCGGACATGCGAGGCGATGCCGAACGACTGCTCCAAACTCCGTCGAATTTTTCCCTGCGCCTCTGCGCAGCGGCAGCTTTTGCCGGGCGGTCGGCAAAATCATCCAGCTAAGCATTTGAAAAATAACGAAAAAAGTTCGCCTGGTTTGCGAGGCCTCTCCGTTCAACGCTCAGAAGCCGCATGGAATGTGTGCCAGCGGCGTTGGTTGGAGAGCGGCGGATGAGTTACGCGCTTGATATGAGGGCACCGGCCGAGGTGGAGGCCACGCCGGCCGCGGTTGCGCCGGCCGAAGCGGCTGCTCCGTGGAGCAACGTCCCCACCGTTGCCGATGCGGGCCCGCTCGACACCGTCGAGATCCACGACGAAGACAAGGAATTGCTCGACCGCCTCGCCGCCGGCGACGAGACGGCGTTTCGTGCTCTGGTCGAACGTCATATCGATCGCGCCTACGCGATCGCGCTGCGCATCGTCGGCAACGCCGCCGATGCCGAAGACGTCGTGCAGGACACGATGCTGAAGGTGTGGACGCATCGCGGCCGCTGGCAGCATGGCCGCGCCAAGTTCTCGACCTGGCTCTATCGCGTCGTCAGCAACCGCTGCATCGATCTGCGCCGCAAGCCGCGCACCGAGAATGTCGACGTCGTGCCCGAGGTCGCCGACACCCAGCTCGACGCCTCCGCCGTGATCGAGCGCAACGAGATCGGCAATCTGCTGGAGGTCGCGATGCAGCGGCTGCCCGAGCAGCAGCGCGTCGCGGTGATCCTGTCCTATCACGAGAACATGAGCAACGGCGAGATCGCCGAGGTCATGGACACGACCGTGGCCGCGGTGGAGTCGCTGTTGAAGCGAGGACGGCAGCAGCTGCGCGAGATGCTGAAGCGGCACGAGCGCGACCTGCGCGGCGCGTTTACCGACTGCTAACCATAAATTCCGGCTTCTGAAGATTTTGCGCCTGACCACCGGCGGCCGATCCGTTTGATCGGGCGGACGGGGGCTGGATCCGCGTCACCTCTCTTTTTCACGATGCGGCATGCCATGCCCCATCAGCACAGGAGCTACTCATGCCGGCAATCTCCACCAACACCGCCGCGAACTCCGCGGTCCGCTACCTCAACATCAACTCGCAGCAGGAAACCAGCGCGCTGTCGAAGCTGTCGAGCGGCTCGCGCATCACCTCGGCTTCCGACGACGCGGCCGGCCTTGCGATCTCGACCCGCATCTCTTCCGACATCACGACGCTGCAGCAGGCCGCCACCAACGCGGCGCAGGCGACCTCGATCCTGCAGACCGCCGATGGCGGCGCCTCCAACATCTCGGACATCCTGGCCCGCATGAAGTCGCTGGCTTCCGAGTCCGCCTCGGGCACCGTGGCGGATTCCAGCCGCGCCTACATCAACTCGGAATTCACGCAGCTCAAGGGCGAAATCGACTCGATCGCCAGCGGGACCCGCTACAGCAGCCAGAGCTTGCTCGATGGTTCGAGCGTGTTCTCGTCGGGCGTCTCGGTGCTGGTCGGATCGACCTCGGCCGACACCATCACGATCACGCTGACGAGCCTCACGGCCTCTTCGCTGTCCGTGACGTCGCTCGACGTGTCCAGCCTGTCGAGCGCCACCAGCGCGATGTCGGCTCTCGACACCGCGATTGACAAGGTGTCGTCCGCACGCGCCGAGATCGGTGCTCAGGAATCCCGCTTCAACTTCAGCGCTGACTCGATCTCGACCCAGACCCAGAACCTGCAATCGGCGAACTCGGCGATCAAGGACGTCGATATCGCCTCCGAGCAGGCGACGCTGTCCTCGGCGGAGGTGAAGACGCAGGCCGCTGTTTCGGCGGAAACCGCGGCGAACCAGATGCCGCAGTACCTGCTGAAGCTGCTCGGCTAATTCGAAAGACCGGTCGGGCCGGCATGATGCCGGCCCGACTCCTATCGCGGCGGAAGTGTCGACATGACGGTTAGCAGCGCCACCTCGAGCACAGCAGGCACCACGTCGACCAGTTCTGCCAGTACGGTGACAACGACCGGCACGACCAATTCGACCAGCATCGATTGGGATGCCCTGATCGAGGCCGAGGTCAATGCCAAGCTCGCAGCGGCGACCTCGATCACCACGACGATCACCGCGAACCAGGCCAAGATCACCGCCTATCAATCGCTGCAGACCGAGCTTTCGACGCTGGCAAGCGGGTTGTCGTCGCTCAGCACCTCGATCATCAATTCGATTGCCACCAACGCGTTCGCCACGCGGGCGGCGACTATCTCGTCCACCGGTGACGTCAGCGCCTCGTCGGCGCTGAACATGAGCGTCAACAGCGGCTCGGCGACCGGCGATCACACGCTCCAGATCACCCAGCTGGCGACCGCGCAGAAGGTGATCGGCTCTTCGCAGTCGAGCAGTTCGACCGCGCTGGGCCTCTCCGGCACTTTTTCGCTCGGCCTGTCCGGCGGCACCAGCACGGCGATCTCGATCACCAGCGGCATGTCGATGCAGGATGTCGTCGACACCATCAACGCCCAGACCTCGACCACCAATGTCCAGGCCTCGATCGTCCAGGTGTCGAGCGGGTCCTATGAGATGGTGCTGACAGGGACGCAGGACGCCGCTGACATCACCTATTCGTCGACGTCGGGCGATGACATCCTGAACAGGCTCGGCGTCACCGACACGTCCGGAGCGTTCACCGACGTGCTGCAGAAGTCGCAGTCCGCGGAATTCACCCTCGACGGCATCGCGCTCACGCGTAACACCAACGACGTTTCCGACGTCCTGTCCGGCGTCACTTTCGACCTGCTGCAGCCGACGCCGAGCGGCACCAGCCTGAACATCAGCATCGAGACCGACACCAGCCAGATCACGTCCGCGCTGCAGACCTTCGTCACCAACTACAACGCATTTCGCGACCAGGTGATCGCGCAGTCGGCGCAGAATTCCGACGGGACGGCCGCGTCAAGCGCGGTGCTGTTCGGCGACAGCACGATGCGCGATATCATGACCCAGCTGCAGCAGGTGCTCAGCGGGACGGTCGGCGGCATGACGATGGCCGATCTCGGCCTGTCCTTCAACGAGAACAACGAGCTCCAGCTCGATACCGGCACGCTGTCGACGGTGTTGACGCAGAATCTCGCCGGCGTCACCCAGCTGCTGTCGGCGCAGACCACCACTTCGTCCAGCCAGCTCAGCGTGGTCAATACCGGCACATCGCCGCAATCCTTCACGCTCGACCTCACGGTGGACTCCACCGGTACGCTGACCGGAGCCTCGGTCGGCGGCGACAGCTCCGGCTTTTCGGTGGTCGGCAACACGATCATCGGCAATTCGGGCACGATCTACGCCGGGATGGCCTTTACTTATACGGGCTCGACCTCGCAGTCGATCACGGTGACATCGTCGTCCGGTTTGGCGACGCAACTCTACCAGCTCGCGCATAGCAGTTCCGGCACCAGCGGTCAGCTGCAGACGTTGATCACGAATCTGCAGTCGCGCGACACCGACCTGCAGTCCCAGGTCAGCGACATTCAGAGCAATGCGGCCACATTCAAGGCTCAGCTGCAGGTTCAATACGCCAACTACCAGGCGGCCATCGAAAGCGCGAACAACACGCTGGGCTACCTGAAAGCACTCCTAGACGCATCATCGAGTAACTAATGACCCAGAACGCGACCGCCTACCACGCCAACAATGCCTATCGATCCGCCGCGGTGGCGGTGCCGCCGCTGAAGGCGGTGGTGATGCTGTGCGACGGTGCGATCACGCTGTTGCAGAAGGCGCTGGAAGCGCACGAGGCGAAGCGCTTCGAGGAAGGGCACATCTATCTGACGCGGGCGACCGCGATCCTGCGCGGGCTGAGCCACAATCTCGATTTCACCCGCGGCGGCGCGATGGCCGATCGTCTCTACCGCACCTATAACGCCCTGATCATGGCGTGCCTGCGCTCTTATGGCCGGCCGCAGGCCAGGGAGAATTTTCGGCGCATCATCGCGAGCCTGGCGGAATTGCGCGACGCCTGGAAGTTCGTCGAGGCGACCGCCGGCAAGGCCGCCAAGGCGAGGGCACTCGACAAGACGCTCGAATCAGCCGCGGGCCGCTGAGCCCCGAGAGGCAGCGAATCACCCGCCGAGGGCGTTTCGCCGGTGTAGCTGAGACCCTGGGTGGGCGCCTGGTTGGGGAAAAAATAGCCGCCCGGCGAGCACCATGCTGGACCTGACGCGACAGCGGCGGAAATTGATTTCCGCCGTCCCGCGAATGCTTTATGACAGCCTTGGCGACGAGGCTGGATTCTGCGCGCGCGATGGATGTTGCGACATTCGAAGACCTGATCGACCGGCTGGGGGAGGATCTGTCCCGCTGGCCCGATGATCAGCGTGTTGCCGCCGTCCAGCTCCTTGCATCCTCGGCTGAGGCGCGGACGCTCTACGAGGAGGCGAGCGCGGTACGCCGCGCACTCGCGGCGCCACCGGTTCGCGCACCCAAGGGCCTTGCCGACCGCATCGTGACCGCAGCGGCGAAATTGCCACAGAAGCCCGCTTCGGGGCCGGCCCCGGCTGACGATCAGCCGAACGATGCACAAGCACCGGGCCGATCCGCACAGCAAGGCAAGGTGCTGCCGGCGCTGCTGCTGGCCCTCTGCCTGTTGCCCGCATTGACACCGCCGGCATTGATGCTCGGCGAGCCGGATCTGCCGATCAGCCTCTCGCTCTAAAACGCTCCGCATTGCCGTTGCGGCTGTTCGCGTGTTTTCGCGGCGAGATGCTTGCGCACGCCTGCGAGCCATGAGCCCGCAACGGACACGGCAAATTCTGCCGCTTCATCACGTGATTCCGGGCGGATGAATCCGCGCCTGAAATCGGCGCGTCATCCGTTTTATCTGCGAACGACATCACGACCCCAATGTCCCACCGCGTTCCGTCGCGCATCCCGCGGCGAAGAGAGCCTTGTCATGACCGTTTCCTCGGCAACCTCTGCTGCAACCTCCGCCATGTCGAGCTCGTCGTCGAGCGCGTCGATGGGGATGAGCTCGACCGATTTCCTCAACCTTCTCGTCAGCGAGTTGCAAAACCAGGATCCGCTGAACGCCACCAGCACGACCGACTTCATCAACCAGCTCACCTCCTACGCCAACTTCACCGAGCAGCAGTCGACCAACGCCAGCATGACGTCGCTGGCGAGCTCGTTCTCGAGCCTCGTGACGCTCAACTCGGTCAACTATATCGGCCACACCGTCGAGGCGAAGACGAACACGGCGGAGCTGACCAATGGCTCGGCGACGTTCGGCTACTCGCTCACCTCGGCCGCGTCGAACGTCGCGATCACGATCCAGGATTCCTCGGGCAACACGGTGTGGAGCGGCAAGGGGACCGGAAACGCCGGTTCCAACACCTTCACCTGGAACGGCCAGACCTCCGACGGCACCCAGCTCAAGGACGGCGGCCAGTACACGATTCAGGTGACCGCGACCGACTCCGCCGGAAACTCGCTGCTCAGCTACACCACGATGACGGGAACGGTGACTGGCATCGATGCCTCCGGCTCGACGCCCTCGCTGCTCGTGAACGGCGTTCCCGTCAGCGCCGCCAACATCATCGGCGTCACGTCCTGATTGGTACCGGAGTTTTATCATGAGTCTCACGGGTGCTCTTTCCTCGGCGATCTCGGCGCTCAATGCGCAGAGCCAGTCGCTGGCAATGATTTCCGACAACATTTCCAACGCCGACACCACGGGCTACAAGACCACGTCGGCGATGTTCCAGGATCTGGTGACTGCGTCGAACAGCGCCACCTCATACACGTCCGGCGGCGTCACGGTGTCCGGCCGCGCCAACATCACCCAGCAGGGATTGCTGTCCGCGACCACCAACGCCACCGACGTCGCGATCCAGGGCAGCGGCTTTTTCGTCACCACCAACGCGACGTCCGGCGGCACCACCTCCTATACGCGCAACGGCGCGTTCACCACCGACAATCTGGGCTACCTCGTCAACAACGGCAACTACCTCGAGGGCTGGCGCACCGACGCTGACGGCAACATCATCGGCAATGCCTCCCCCGCGAGCCTCGGGCCGATCAACACGCAGGTGGCGTCCACCAGCGGCAGCGCCACCACCAAGACCACGGTCGCGGCGAACCTGCCGGCCGATGCCGCCGTCGGTGCGACCTTCAATAGCTCGATGACGGTCTACGATTCGCTGGGCACGGCGAGTACGATCCAGATCGATTGGGAAAAGACCGGTGACAACACCTGGAAAGCCAGCTTCGAGCAGCCCAAGCTCGCATCGGACTCCACGACGGCCAGCGCCGGCGCGATCACCGATACGGTGGCGATCACCTTCAATAGCGATGGTTCACTCAAATCGACGGTGCCGAGCCCGCCGACCATCGCGGTGACCGGTTGGACAGATGGCGCGGCCGACAGCTCCATTACGCTCAATCTCGGTACGGCCGGCAAGACCGATGGCCTCACGCAGTATTCGTCAGGCGAGACCACGCCGGCCGTCGATCTCACGAGCATCACGTCGGACGGTCTGCCCTATGGCAAGCTGAGCAGCATTTCGATCGGCAAGGGAGGTGTGGTCGACGCCACCTACTCCAACGGGCAGACCATTGCGATCTACAAGATTGCGGTCGCGACCTTCAGCGATCCCAACGGATTGAGCGCGGCCAGCGACGGCATGTACTCCGCGACGGCCGCCTCCGGCAACGCCACGCTGCAGACCTCGGGCACCAACGGCGCCGGCACGATCTACGGCAGCGAACTGGAGTCGAGCACCACCGACACCAGCGGCCAGTTCTCCAACATGATCTCGGCGCAGCAGGCCTACTCGGCGGCGTCGCAGGTGATCACCACCGTCGACAAGATGTTCGATACGCTGATCTCGGCGGTGTCGCGATGATGACCCAGAAGCGGAATGACCGCTTGCTGGTCAGGCTTCAGCGGCTGCAGGCGAGGGCCGCCTCGGTCCGGCCGAACGACCGGACGCAGCTCCGAGCGTTGCTCGACGATGTCGGAACCTTGCGGGACCAGCTGATGCGCGAATGCGCGCGGCTCGACCATGAACTCAACCGGGCCGCGGTCCGGGTAACGGCAATCACCGCGTATGGGCGCAGTGCACAATCGGTTCGCGCCCTGCGTCGCGGACACTAGCTTGAACGGGAGCGATGGCATGACACCGGAACGCAACATCAAGATCAATCCCGCGGGCAATGACCAGCGCGCAAGGTCGTTGATCGCGCTGATCGACAACCTGATCGCGATCGTGAACGAGGAGAATGTCGAGCTCGCCAAGGGCTTGCTGGCCTCGCGGCTGAAGCAGGTCGACGAGAAGCACCGCCTTGCCACCCTGTTCGAGCAATGTGTGGCGGAGGCGGTCGGCAAGACGGCAAATCTCAACGTCCAGGACCGCGTGCTGCGCGAGCAGCTGATGGACCGGATCCTGAAGCTGCGCATGGCGATGGACGAGAACGTGATGCGCCTGCGCGCGGCGATCGATGCCAGCAATCGCAGGATCGAGGCGATCATGCAGGCGATTCGCGAGCAGATCGCCAACGTATCGCCTTATGGCGCCGGCGGTCGTCGCGTTACGCCCGCAATGTCCTATGGCACCAATGTGCGGGCTTGATCGGGCCGCCGCCGAAGGGAGTAGGCCGTGTCGTCGCTCGATATTGCACGAAGCATCGCATTCAGCGGGCTGTCAGCCACGCAGGTGCAGATCAGCGTGGCCTCGGCCAATATCTCCAATGCCGACACCAAGGGCTATACCGAGAAGACCGCCAACCAGAGCAGCAGCGTCACTTCCGGTGTCGGTACCGGCGTCACGATCACGGGGATCAGCAGCGCGGTCGACAAGCTGCTCCTGAAGTCGCTGGTCGGGGCCAACTCCGATCTCGGTGCCGCCGACACCACCAACAGCTTTCTGACCGAGCTCCAGCAGCTTTATGGCAGCACGTCGAGCTCGGACAGCTCGACGACGGGCACCTCGCTGGCCAACACGATCGCGGCATTCGAGTCGGCGTTGTCGTCGCTGGCGAGCACGCCGAGCAGTGCGTCGCTGCAATCGAACGCCGTCAGCGCGCTTGCGGCGGTGACGACGCAGCTGCAGCAGACCTCGAGCGGCATCCAGACGCTGCGCTCCAATGCGGACCAGGACATCGCGTCGTCGGTTACCGACATCAATTCCGACCTGCAGCAGATCTCCGACCTCAACAAGCAGATCAAGCAGCAGGCGGCAGCCGGGCAGTCGACGGCCGATCTGGAGGACCAGCGCAACAGCGCGCTGCAGGATCTCGCGTCGATGATGAATGTGAGCTACTTCACCACATCGACCGGCGATTTGCAGGTCTATACCGGATCGGGGCAGGCGCTGGTCGATAGCACGGCGCATCCGCTGAGCTACACGGCGCTACCCAGCGTCACGGCGTCCACGACGTATAGCGCGGGATCGTCAAGCGGGTTCAGCGGTATCACCGTCAACGGGGTCGATATCACCTCGCAGATCTCCTCGGGCAAGGTCAGCGCACTGATCACGCTGCGCGACCAGACGCTGCCAGCGGCGCAGTCGCAACTCGACGAGCTTGCCCGGCAACTGACCGCGACCGTCAACGCGGTATCGAACCAAGGCACGTCGGTGCCGCCGCCGGCGAGCCTGACCGGAACCGGCACCGTGAGCAGTACGACGCCGTTCTCGGCGACCGGCACGGTACGCATCGCGGTTGCCGACAAGAGCGGCAACCTGGTGTCGTACCAAGACCTCGATCTGTCATCTTACGCCACGGTCGGTGATCTCGCCGCTGCGATCAACGGTATCTCGGGGCTGTCAGCTTCGGTCGATGCCAACGGACACTTGTCGATCTCGGCGACCACATCCGGCAACGGCGTTGCGATCAACGAGATGACGAGCTCGGTCGGCAGTTCTGGTGACGGTTTTTCGGATTACTTCGGGTTCAACGACCTGATCACCGGAACCGGCGCGTCCGACATCGCCGTTCGCAGCGACATTCTGAACGGGACGGCGGCGCTGCCGACGGCGACGCTCGATGCGTCGTCGACGCTGACAGCCGGAAACTCGGTGCTGTCGCCGGGCTCGGCGACGGTGGTGAACGCGCTCTCGAGCGCGCTGACGGGGTCGACCGATTTCGGCATGGCCGGCGGTCTCGGCGCGACCACCTGTTCTTTCACGGACTACGCGGCCGCCATCGTCGCCAACGTCGCCGGCAAGGCGACCCAGGCGTCGGCGGCCTATACCGCCAAGCAGACGGCGCAGTCGACCTATGCGAATTCGCTGTCGTCGCAGTCCGGCGTCAACATTGACCAGGAGAGCGCAAATCTGAGTGCGTTGCAGAACAAATACGCTGCCGCCTCCCAGATCATTACGGCCATCAACGCCATGTTCTCGGCGCTGATGACCGCGATGAGCGCAAGCTGAACCCGAGGCCGTCGTCATGATGATGCGTGTTGCCACCTTCGCGCAGTCGGACCAGATGATATCGAGCGCGCTGCGGGTGCAGGCGGTGATGGCCAACGAGCAGGTGCAGGAGTCCTCCGGGCTGCAATCCGAGGATTTCGGCGGCTACGGTTCCGGCGCCGGGCGCGTCATCAATCTGCAGGTCTCGGTGACGCGTGCGCAGTCCTATATCGACGCCAGCCAACTCGCCGACAACAAGGTGCAGGTGATGTATTCGGCGGTCGGCTCGGTGACCGACATCATCACGCAGCTGCGGACCCAGCTCAGCGCGGCCACCACCGGCAGCAGCACGGCGACGGCATCGGTGATCAACTATGCCCAGCAGGCCATGGCGCAGATGCAGGGGCTGCTCGACACCCAGTATGACGGCGAATATGTCTTCAGCGGCGCCCGCACCGACACTGCGCCGGCGGACCTGTCGAGCTTTGGGACGGGCACCGGATCGCTGACGACATCAGACACCAGCTACTACAAGGGCGACAGCGAGATCGCGTCCGTGCGTGTGTCGGACAGCCAGTCGATCTCCTACGGCATCACCGCCGACAATCCGGCGTTCGAGCAGGTGATGCGGCTCTTGAAATTCGTCGGCAACAGCTCGAATTTGTCGTCGAGCGATGTCTCGCAGGCCCTCGACCTCGCCAGCGATGCGCTGGATGCCACCTCCACCGTGCAGGCAAAGCTGTCAACCGCGGCGTCGCAGATCGAGACCGCCAGCACGAACCAGAGCGATTATCAGAATTTTGCGAAAACGCTGTCGACGGACCTCACCAGCGTCGACGTCGCGGCCGTGACGGCGCAGCTTTCGACCTATCAGGCGCAGCTGACGGCGTCCTATTCGGCGATCTCCAAGATCCAGAGCATGAATCTGGCGAGCTATTTGCGATAGCTATCGCCAGTATCACCGGTTCAGGATTTTCAGCCAGACATCGCCGAGGATGATCGGCTCGCGCGGCGGAAGCCAGGTGAGGCCGGCGGCCTTGCCGAGCTCCGCGATGGTGCCCTTGGCCTGCAGATCGGTGAGAGCCTTGTTGACGGATTCCAGCAGCGCCTTGTCGGTTTCGAGCGCAACGTAGCCGCGGTTGGCGCCGATCGGATAATAGTAGCCCGAGGCCGTGATCCTGGTGTCGGGATGTTCAGCGCGGTAGGCGTCGAAGCGGCGCAGGTCGAGCAGCGTGGCGTCGAATTCGCCGCGTTCCAGTTCGCCCAACAGATCGCTGCGCCCCGGAACGAGGTGCGTGATGTCGTCGATCAGCTTTCCCTTATCGAAGGTCATCAGGATGGCATCGCCCAGCGTGCCGCTTTCGATCGTCAGGCGAAGCCCGGCGAGATCGCCGATATCGGTGATCTTGCGCTCCTTGATCTTGTCCTTGGCCTTGGGACCGAGGACGACGGTCATCGGCGAATAGATGTAGGGCTGGCTTGGCGCCAGCACCCCGATCGGGATCCGCCGGCGGCGATCCTCGCGGGTGGCGCCGTCGAAGTCCGGCAGCTTGGCCGTCGTGACGCCGGGCGCCTTCAGCGAGTCCATGGTGAGGGCGTAGCCGCCGACCAGCGAGCAGCGCCCGTCCGACAGCAGCGCGTTGGCTTCGAGCGCGGGGCTCGAATCTTCGTCGAGCTTGCTCTCGAACCACTGGATCCTGAGCGGCCGTCCGAGCCGCTCGGCAATCGCCTGCGCGAGCGCGACGTCGAAGCCGGCATCGGGCTTGCCGCGATGATGCGCCGACAGCGGCGGCAGATCCTCGTCGAGGCATACCTTGAGCGGGTCGTCGGCGGCGTGCGCTGCCGCCGGCATGGCAAGAAGCAGGGCCGTCGCGGCGCCCGCAAGCAGGGCCCTCATGGGGTCCTCCGGCTCGACACGAAGGCCCAGACGTCGGCGATCTCCTGCTCGTTCAGGATGTCGACCCAGGGCGGCATCTTGCCGTTCTTGCCTTGCTTCACGGTGGTCACGAAGCGGGTCTTGTCGTCGGGAAACGCGCGCAAGTCCGGCGTGATGGTGCCGGAATTGACCATGTTGGGCCCATGGCAATGCGAGCAGTTCTTGGCGTAGGTGACCTTGCCCTGGTCGGCCTGACCCTGAAGGTCGATTGCGGTGGTTTGCTGTGCGGCGGCCGGGATCAACATGATCAAGGCCGTCGCGACGGCGGCGAAGATCGCCGCCGTCAACAGGGTTACTCGTTCAGTCACGTGTGCTCCGCGCTCAGTTCTTGACCGCGAAAACCCACAGCGAGCCGCCGGGTGGGACCTTGGCAAGCCGCTCGTCGCCCGAGAACAGCGAATAGACGCCGCCATAGCCCGAGGTGACGGCGACATACTGCACGCCGTCCTGCTGCCAGGTGACGGGTTGTCCCTCGATGCCCGAGCCGGTCTGGAACTGCCAGAGCTTCTTGCCGGTATCGGCATCGAACGCCTCGAATTCGCCGGTCAGCTGACCGGAGAACACCACGCCGCCGCCGGTGGAGAGCACGCCGGAGAAGCGCGGAATGTCGCTCGGCGCTTCCCACTTCGCCTTGCCGGTCATCGGATCGATCGCCTTCAGGTGGCCGCGCGGTCCGGTGCCCCATTCCCAGGGATCGGTGAGATCCATGCCGAGATACCATTCGCCCTGCTTGAACGTCACCGGCTCGGCCTTGTACTTGCCGCCGAAGGCGAGCGTGTTGGCGTAGGCGAGGCCGGTCTGCGGATTGAACGACATCGGCTCCCAGTTCTTGCCGCCGAGGATCGACGGGTAGACCGTGACCTTCTTGCCTTCACGCGCATCCTTGGTGATGTCGGTCTCGATCGGCCGTCCGGTCTTCATGTCGATGCCGGTGGCCCAGTTGACGTTCACATAAGGATTGGCCGCGAGCAGCTTTCCGTTGGTGCGATCGAGCACGTAGAAGAAGCCGTTGCGGTTGGCGTCCATCAGCACCTTGGTTGGTTTGCCCTCGACGTTCATGTCGGCGAGCACCATCTCGGCCACCGAGTCGTAGTCGAACGGATTGTTCGGCGAGAACTGGTAGTGCCACTTGATCTTGCCGGTCTTCGGATCTAGCGCCAGCACCGAGCAGGTGTAGAGGTTGTCGCCGGGGCGCACCGCCGAATTGAACGGTCCGGGATTGCCGATGCCCCAATACACCGTGTTCAGTTCGGGATCGTAGGAGCCGGTGATCCAGGTCGATCCGCCGCCGAGCTTCCAGGTGTCGCCCTTCCAGGTGTCGCCACCAGGTTCGTCCGGGGTCGGGATCGAGTAGGTCCGCCAGAGCTTTTTGCCGGTTGCCGGATCCCAGCCATCGATGAAGCCGCGGGTGCCGAATTCGGCGCCCGAGATGCCGGTGATCACGACGCCGTCGGCGACCAGCGGGGCCACCGTCATCGAGTAGCCTTCCTTGATGTCCGCAGCCTTCTGGCGCCACAGCTCCTTGCCGGTCTTGGCATCGAGCGCGATCACGTTGGCGTCGAGCGTGGTGCGGAACACCTTGCCGTCATACAGCGCGGCACCGCGATTGATGATGCCGCAGCAAACGATACGCGGCGTCTCGGCGGGATACTCGACCTTGGTCTTCCAGATCTGCTTGCCGGATTTGGCGTCGATCGCGATCGTGGCGTTGTGCGTGGTGACGTAAATGACACCCTGGTAGACGAGCGGCTGCGATTCCTCGCTGCGGTCGTCGTTCAAACTGTAATTCCAGACCGGCACCAGATTTTTGACGGTGTCCTTGTTGATCTGGTTCAGCGTCGAGAAGCGCTGAAGATTGTAACCCATGCCGTAATTGAGAACGTTCGAAGTATCAGTCGCCCCCTTGACCAACTGCTCGTTGGTCTGGGCGCTTGCACCATACGATGCAAGAATCACGAGGCTTGCGGCCAGCGCAATGCGTCTCATCCTATCCTCCCAATGAAACCTTTTTTCTGCACGCCTATTCCTGACGTTGCGGACGGAACCATCCGCCTGAAACCAAAACGGGTCAATACGAAAACGTGAACGAGCGCCCGCTAACCGCGCGAGGCCGGTCGATAGCGTCAGGTTTTTGGCAAACGGTCCGTGGCTTACCGTCGCGTGGAATACGCTACACCAGCGCAGCCCGCCGTTATGCCGCAGCGCGAACGGTCAGCTGGACGGCGTAGGGGGACAGACACTCGGCCGCGGTTTCGCGCCCCGCTTGTCCGGCGGCACATTGCAATTATCGATACGCTGCTCGTCGGTCCATTTGCGGCCGAGCCGCTCCTTGCCGGTGAGCACGCGCTGCTGGACCGCCTCCGCCGATGGGGCAGGGTGCCGGGTCTGCGCGGACGCAGGCGCGATCAGACCGAGCACGACCAGACAGCCCAACGCACTCCTGCAAATGTCGCTCATGGCTCACCTCGATCATCCTGGTGCGATACGTCGGAGCTCCACAGGTGACCGGTCGGGAGGTCCCTTTCCACCCGAAAGCCGACGAGGGCTCACTGGTTGCGCCAGCTGTCAAAGATTCGCCGAGGCTGTTATGATGCGCCTTTCATGGCGCGCTTCGCCCCGTCGCCGGAGCGGCACGCAAGGGAGATGAATGATGATTTCGCGCCGATCGCTTGCTCTGACTTTGGCCATGGCCGTCCTGTCGGCGCCCGCCCTGGCGGCATCCGGCCGCAAGGGCGCGCTGAAGATGCTCGATCCTGACAATGACGGTACGGTCGATCTCGCCGAAGCCAAGAAGGCTGCCGCCAATCTGTTCGCGAAGCTCGATCCCGACCATGACGGCACGCTCGACGCGCGCGAATTGCGCGGACGGCTGACCGCGAAAGAACTGGCCGCCGCCGATCCGGATCACGACGGCACCCTGACGCTCGACGAATACCTTGCGGTCGTCGAGCAGCGCTTCAAGGCCGCCGATCCCGACAATGACGGAACGCTGGATGCGAAAGAGTTGAAGTCGCGTGCCGGCCGGGCCCTGCTGCGCCTGCTCAAATAGGTTGCCAGCCGGCGAACTTTGCCGGGCGGATTGCCGTATATTGACGCAGGATTCCGCGCATAACAAAAAAAGCTGCGATTTCGCTCTTGGGCAAGACGCGGCTGGATGAATCGGGTCTCCTTACCCGCGCGTCGCCGCCCGGCAGCCGGAAAATGCCCGACAGATCAGTGTCGGAGTTCCCAATGCCGGGCAGATGTCAGCGAGCCGTCGTCCGCTTCGGCATGTCCAGCAGCGAAGTCGGGTCCTTACCCGGCCGGCTTGCGCCCTGGAAAAGGCAGCCCTAGCTTGCCGCGCGGCGCGAGGCTTGCGCCAACTTATGACTTGGGAGAAGGAAATGGCCTGGAAAACACCGAAGATCGTTGAAGTGCCGGTGGGCATGGAAATCAACATGTACGCCTGCGCAGCGCGCAAGTAATCTTAAGACAAGTAACGCGAGACAGCCTGCCCGGTTCGTGCAGCGCGCTGCATCGAGCCGGGCAGGCGTCTCTTGTGGAAAGTGTCTTTCGCGGGCCCTGATGCGGCCGCTCGGACAGCTTCCCTCATACCCTTCCCACAAGACCTTGGGGCCGACACCACCTGCGCGATTGGCGGGCCTTGCTGCTTTGTCCTACAGTGTGGCCGGAGGCGGTGGTGCGGGGACGATGAATCCAAAGATCAGGACCGGGCGCTGGATAGGGATGCTGTGCGCGTCGATTGCCGGCATCGCGGCGGTGCTGCCGCCTCGCGCCTATGCCGAGGACTTTGATACCGAGCACATTTTCGGCTTCATGATCGGCTCCGACGTGGGCAATGTCGGCGAGCGTGAATTCCAGAGCCAGACCACCGGGCGCTTCGCCAAGGACGGCGGCCGGTATCGCACGCTCAATCAGGAAATGGAGCTCGAGCTCGTGCCCGCGCCGAATTTTCGCGTCGAGCTCGGAACGTCATTCAGCGCATACGACATCGGCCGCGTTCCCGGTCTTGACGATCGGCGCCAGCTGTCGTGGCAGAGCGTCTCGGTCGATTTCCGCTATCGCTTTCTGAACCGCGAGGCGGCGCCCTTTGGCATGACGGTCGCACTGGAGACGCGTGCCGATCGCGTCGACGAGACGACGGCCGCCGCCGTCCGTAGCTATGGCACCGAACTCACGGTCGCGTTCGACCGCGAGGTGATCCCGAATTTTCTCATCGCGGCCCTTAACCTGAGCTATGAGCCGGAATGGACGCGCACGCCGCGCACCGGCGCTGCGGATCAGGATGCAACCATCGGTGCCGCATTCGGCCTGATGGCCAGGGTGAAGCCGGATATCCTGATCGGCGGCGAAGCGCGCTATTTCAGGAAGTATGAGGGAATCGGCCTGGATGAATTGTCAGGGCAGGCGCTGTTCATCGGGCCCACCGCCTATTTCCAGCTCTCCGAACGTTCACGGCTGACCGCGACCTGGAGCGTCCAGGCCTGGGGGCAGCGGGCCGGGAGCAACGCTGCCCTCGATCTGGTCAATTTCGAGCGCCATCAGGCGCGGCTGGTGTACGGTTTGAACTTCTAGCGCGTGAAGCCTCTGGGGCCGGGTTCCGCAACTTTTCACGGGGCTGTGAAACCCGGACTTGGCTGATTACGTATTTCGTCGTGTTATCTATTGCATGAGCACGCTTGGGGATCGCGCATGAACCCGATTGATCTGATCGTCACTGTATGTGCCGTGCTGTCGCCCGCCACCTGCGAGGAGCAGCATCTGGTGTTCAACTGGAACGGCTCGCTACAGCAATGCGTCATGGCCGCGCCGCCTTACATCGCGCAATGGGTCGGCGAACATCCGAAATGGACCGCGGTGCGCTGGCGTTGTGAATATCCGCACAGCAACGATCGGGCCGGCGCGGGCGGCGAGCCGCCGGCGGGTTAGCCTTCCTATTTGTTGCAGTCCTTCAGGTCCTTGTCGGATACCGAAAACACGGCGTCGGCCTTGATCTCGATGTCGCGAACGAAGCACTGCCTGGCGCCGCTGTAGCCGACCTTGGCGTCGTAGCGACCGGGTTCGACGCCGGTGATGCGCAGCCGCTCGTCGTGGTCGACTTCCTTGTCCTTGTCGTTGAGCGTCTGGTTGGGGCCCCACGCGTTCTTGCCTGCCGGCGACAACTCAAAGCTCGAAATCGTGGCGCTGGTCAGATTCCACAGCCGAATGCCTTTGCCCTTGCTTTGGGCGAGCACTGTCGCCGGCAGCACAAGCAACGCAACACCAACAGCGATCAACGCGCGCGACATCCAGCCTCTCCCTTATGTTTCGTCCAAGGATGACGGCGTCTCACATATTTGCAAGGTCCAACTGTGAGAGTTGCCGCTTGATTTCGTCGATCTCGGGCTCGCTGCGCGTCGCGCGCGGTGCGGCGATGGTCTCGACGTGGAGGATTCGGGCCGGCCGCGGCGACAGGAAGAACAGGCGATCGCCGAGGCGGACCGCGTCGTCGAGATCGTGGGTGACGAGCAGGGTCATCATTTTCCGGCTGGCCACCAGCGTCGCGACCTGGTCGCGCAGCCGCCCCGCGAGTGCATTGTCGAGCGAGGCCAGCGGCTCATCGAGAATCAGGAAATCGGGCTCGATGGCGAAGGCGCGGGCCAGCGCGACCCGGCGGGCGAGGCCGAGCGACAGCTCCGCGGGAAAATGGTTGCGGTGCGCGCCCAGTTCGAGCACCTCGAACAGCGCAGAGAGCGTGCTGTCGCCGACATGCGGCGCGGCCAGCCGCACATTCTCCTCGACCGTGCGCCAGGGCAACAGCCGCGGCTCCTGGAAGACCATGCCAAGGCGCATGCCCGGCGATCGCGTGACACGGCCCTGGTAGTTGGCGTCGAGCCCGGCGAGGATCCGGAGCAGGGTGCTCTTGCCGCAGCCTGACGGGCCGAACAGCACGCCGACCTCGCCGGCGTTCAAGGTGAAGGTGACGTTGTCGAGCACGTCGTGCCGCTTCCCGGCCGCGCTCTCAAAACTCTTGCCGGTGATATTGACCTCAAGCTGCACGGAGCCGCCACCGCGTTAGCCTGGTTTCAAACGGCTGCACCAGCAGGGTTTCGATGACGAGCACGACACCCGCAAAGCTCAGCGAATAGGCGAGCAGCAAGGGGATGTCGAACAGCTGGAAGGCGACGCCGATCTCGAAGCCGACGCCGTTCGGCCGGCCGAGATATTCAGCGACCAGCACGATCTTCCAGACCAGCGAGAGCCCGGAGCGCGCAGCGGCCGCGATGTAGGGCGCAAGCTGCGGCAGGATCACATCACGGAAGGCGCGGCCGCGCGGAAAAGAAAACGCCGCCGCCATTTCGTCGAGCGCAGGGTCGAGCGCGCGGGCGCCCTCGCGCAGGGTGACGACGGCGGTCGGCAGCTTGTTGATGGCGATGGCTGCGATTGCCGCGACCTCGGTCAGCCCGGCCCAGATGTAAGCGAGCACGATGACGACGAGCGCGGGCAAATTGAGCAGCAGGATCAGCCAGGGATCGCCAAGGCGATTGGCAAGCGAGACACGGCCCATCAAATAGCCGATCGCCGAGCCGAGCGCCATGGCAAGGGTGAAGGCCAGCGCGACGCGCGCCAACGTCGCGCCGAGATTGACGAACAGCGCGCCCGATCGGGCTTCGGCGACGAGCACCGACAGCACTGCAGGCGGCGCCGGCAGCTTCGCATCGCCGATCAGCAGCGAGGCAATCCACCAGGTCGCGATGAACAGCGCGAATGAGAGGAGACGCAGCACCGCTAGTCTCCCGGGATCGCTTGGTAGAAGGTGCCGGGATCGAGTTCGGTTGCCGTGCCGACCAGGTCGCGGCCGCCGAGCTGCGCCAACACGCGGTAGAGCACGCGGGCATCCGCCTCCTCTTCGGCGATCGGACGGCGCGGAATGCCTTCGCGATAGCGCTCACGATAGGCATGCAGGGTTGCGGCATCCTGCGCGCCGGTGAGCGACGCGATCGCGTCCCATTCGGCATCCGAGGTCGCCAGAATCTCTTTCGCGGCGCGCGTCACGGCGATGAAGCGGGCCACCAGATCCTTGTTGGCGTTGGCCCAGGCTTCGTCGAACACGTAGCCGATCATGGCGATGCGGCCCTTGCTGCCGAGCTTTTGCAGGATCTCCTCCATCCCGGCGAGCCGGCGAAAGCCCTTGGCTTCGAGCGCGGCGCAGAAATTCCAGTAGTTGAGCGTCGCATCCATCTCGCCGCCGAGCGTCTTGGCGGCCAGCAGCGGCGGTGCGCCATAGACGATGGTCGCCTGCGACTTCAGGTCGACGCCGTCCTGCTTCGATGCGGCCTGCAGCAGCAGCCAGTTCTTGTCGATCGCGCCGCCGGCAATGGCAAGCTTGCGCCCCTTGAGGTCCGCGAGCGTCTTGACCGGCGAGGAGGCCGGGACCATCACGGCGCCCAGCGCGCTCGAATAGGGATAGAATTGCAGCTTGGCGCCGAGCGACCGCTCGCGCGACACCCAGGGCCAGTCCGATACCATCACGTCGGCCGTGCCGGCGCGCAGCGCGATCTTGCCGGCCTCGGGGCTGGCCAGCTCGACGACGTCGATCGACAGATTGGCCTTCTTGTCGAGACCATGGGAGCGAATGACGGCCAGTTCCCAGGCCAGCGTTCCGGTCTTCTGCGCTGCAACGCGGATGGTCTGCGCGTAGCACGAGGTGCCGAACTGCATGACCGCCAGAACTGCCGCAGCCAACACCGTGCGTACAGAGATGATCATCGCTTCTTGAGCCACTTCCCCGAATGTTTTCTTTTCTGATCAACATCCATAGCATAGCTTGCGGAAAGAGAAGAGGAAGCAGGACCATGGCAGGAGCTGGCATGCTACGACCGATTGTCGCCATCCTGGTGCTCGCCGGGACGGCCGTCAGCGTGCGGGCCCAGGAGATCAACGACTATCCGACCTCGGCGCGGGCGGAGTATGTGTTCGGCTGCATGAAGGCCAATGGCGAATCCCGGCAGTCAATCGAGCAATGTTCCTGCTCGATCGACGTCGTCGCCTCGATCATCCCCTATGATCGCTACGTCACCGCCGAGACCGTGCTGAGCATGGCGCAGGTGCGTGGCAATCTGGGTGGCCAGTTCCGCTCGTCCGAGCAGGCGGCGACCGCGCTCAATGACCTCAGGCGCGCCCAGGCCGAAGCCGAAGTCAGGTGCTTCTAGAGGGTTTTCGAGCGAAGTGGCCCCCGGGTTCGCGTGCAGAAAACGCGTCAAGGCAAAAATCCAGAGCCCCGTTCCGCATGAAGCGGAACGGGGCTCCAGCTCTGATCGTGAGAATCGCCGGCGCGTCAGGTGCCGGGATTCTCGACCTTCCATTCGTGCTCGAAGATGTGCCCTTCGGTGTCCTTGGCTTCGGCACGGAAGCGCTTGGCGCCATTCGAGACGTAGGTGAAACGGATATTGGGGTCCTCGGAAATCGAGATTCCGCCCTCCATCGCCAGCACCGGACTGTCGTCCTGCCAGATGTGCAGCTCGTTGACGAAGAAGGCCGGGATATAGAGCTGCGTGACCTGGTCCATCTGCAGGCCTGAATTATTCGGATGCCCGATCATGATCTGGGCTTGCCGCGTGCTGGTCGCAGGTCCCTGTTCGGACTTGGTGAATTCCCGGTAGCGCATCTGGCCGAGGCGGTTCTTGGCTTCCTCGACGTTTTTGCCGGCCGGCGCCGAGCAGCCGCCGGAGGCTTTGACATAGACCTTGCTCACATAGAGCTTTCCGTCGCTGAGCTCCGCGACGGCGTGCACATTGGTGTAGTTGTTGACGCGGACGCGGGTCGAGATCTCGGTGACGTTGGCGGCCGGCCCCAGCGTGAATTTCGCGGCCATCGGCGCGGGATTCTCGTCGATCACAAGCGTGATCGCAACGACGCGGCGGCTGTCGCTCGGCTGCAGCTTGGTGCGCAGCGTGACCGGCACGATCGCGGCGTCTTCCGCGCGCATCGGCATCTCGATGCCGATGACATCATTTCCGTCATTCATCGGACGGTTGCTGAAGATGTCCTGGACGAGACCGGGCCAGGGATCATAAGCCTCCGCCGCAGGCGCAGCCGGTGTGCCCAGCGCGATCGTGAGCAGGCTTGCGATACAAAGCAGGCGGGCGCGATGTCCGGTCATGGTCGCGAAATCCTATACAGCCGCGTCACTATAGGACGAACAGCTATTCCCATTCAATTTCCGAGAATGCTGCAGTTGCGTTGCGGGCGTTGTAATCGTCGAACAATTGCCAGCGCGGCCGCTCGGCGGCTGCGGCGTGCTCCGCCGCGGCCGTGATCGGCTTGCCGCTTGCGACCAGTGCGCGCACGTCCGCGGCCAGCACCCCGAGATAACGGCGTTCATCGGCAAGCGCTGCCGGCCACGCGCTCACGGGGCCGTGACCGGGAACCACGCGCTCGGCGGAGATCGCAGCGAGCGCGTCGAGCGCGCGCAGCCAGCCCCTGAGGCTGCCGTCGACCACGGGAATATGGATGAGAAACACCATATCGCCGGCGAACAGAGTCCTGGTTTGCTCGTCGAGGACCGTGAGGTCGTTGTCGCTATGGGCGGGCGGCCACGCTTTCAGGGTGAGGGTCCGTCCGCCGAGCTCGAGCTTCAGCGTGTCCGCGACCAGCACGGTCGGGGGGACGATCTTCACCTCGTCGATCAACTCGTCGCCCATGGTCCGGCGAAACCCGTCGAGGTAGAATTGTCCGCGTGCGGCCAGCGCGCGTGGCAGCGACTTGTGGCCGACGAAGCTGGTCCCGTCGCCGACGAAAGCCGCATTGCCGAAGCTGTGATCCGGATGCGCGTGGGTGTTGATCACGTAGCGGATCGGCTTGTCGGTATGGCTGCGGACCGCGGCGAGCAGCTGTCGTCCTTCGCGGACGCTGCCGCCGGTGTCGATGACGGCGACGGCGCTGTCGCCGATCACGAATCCCACATTGGCGATGGCGCCTTCGTTCTCGCGCGTCATCAACGCGGTGACCCCGGTGTGAACGAATATTCCGGGAGCGACTTCGCTTACAGGCAATTCCACCTCTTGCGCCCGCGCTATGGTCGGCGCCCAAAGCATCAGGAGCAGCGCAAGCACCGAACCGCCATGAGCCATGTTTCCGCCTCAGTTACTCGGGGACGCGCGATCGATGTCGTGGCGTTCCAGTTTGCGCTGCAGCAAGCAACGCGGCGTGGTCGCGAACATCATTCCTGTTGCACGTCATGGTGCGCCGGGCAATTGCTGGATGGCGGCGATCGATCCGATCAAGAGGAGACCGCGTAATGAGAATTGTCGGATGCCGTCCTGTTCTGCTCGCGCTTGTCGGCTTCATCGCCTGTCTGGCCGGTCGCGACACTGCGCGCGCGCAGGTCAATGATCAGGGCGAACTTTCCATCGAACTCATCGATGCCCGCGTGCTGCGTATCTGTGCCGATCCCCGCAACCTGCCGTTCTCGAACGACAAGGGCGAGGGGTTTGAGAACAAGATCGGCGAACTGCTGGCCGGGAAACTGCAAAAGAAGCTCGACTACATGTTCTTTCCGCAGGCGACCGGCTTCGTGCGGATGACGCTCGGCGCGCATCGCTGCGACGTGATCATGGGCTTTCCGCAAGGCGATGACCTCGCGCAGGGCACCAATCCCTATTACCGCACAGCCTATGCGATCGTCGCCAAGCCGGGCAGTGGGCTCGATGAGGTCACGACGCTCGAGGACGAGCGGCTGAAGGGCAAGCATATCGGCATCGTGGCGGGAACGCCGCCCGCGACCAACATGGCCATCAACGGCCTGATGACCAATGCGAAGCCTTATCCGCTGATGATCGATACGCGCTACGATTCATCGGCCGAGGCGATGATGAACGATCTCGCCAAGGGTGAGATCGACGCCGGCATCCTGTGGGGGCCGATGGCGGGCTTTTACGCCAAGAAGGCCAACCCGCCGCTGCACATCACGCCGCTGGTCAAGGAGACCACGGGACCGAAGCTGGTCTATCGCATCGGTATGGGTGTGCGGGCATCCGACCAGAACTGGAAGCGCCAGCTCAATCGCCTGATCCAGGAGAACCAGCCCGAGATCAACAAGATCCTGCTCGACTACGGCGTCCCGCTGCTCGACGAGAACGACCGTCCAATCGGGCCGGAGACCGCGACCAAATCACCATGACCAAATCACCATGATCAGGCTCGCGGCCGTGCTTGCGGTGATGTTCGTCGCCGCTTCGTCTGTCCGCGCGCAGGACCCACCCGCAGAGCCGGAGGGCTATCGCACCGAGGACTACCGCGCGCCGGTGCCGGTGACGCTTGCCGGCGCACGGGTGCTCACGACCGCGGAAGCGGAAGCGATCTGGCGCGACAAGTCCGCCGGCTTCGTCGACGTGCTGCCGCGCGCGCCGAAGCCAAACCTGCCCGCCGGCACGGTGTGGCGCGAACGGCCGCACCTCAACATTCCCGGCAGCATCTGGCTGCCCGACACCGGCTACGGCAAGCTCGCTGCGCCCACGGAGGATTATCTGCGACGCGGGCTCGTCCGCGCCTCAGGCGGCGAGGCGACCAGATTGCTCGTGATCTACTGCCAGGAGAATTGCTGGATGTCGTGGAACGCCGCCAAGCGCGTGCTGTCCTACGGCTACCGCAACGTGGCCTGGTATCCGGAGGGAACCGACGGCTGGGAGCGTGCCAAATTGCCGCTGGCGGATGCCGAGCCCGAGCCGCGCGAGGGAGAGCAATGAGCCCGCCCCCAACGCGCCACCCGAGCGTTACTTCTGCTTGTCGAGCTTGTTGATGGTCTTGCCGCCGTCGCTGTCCGTTGTGGTGAACGAGACCTTATCACCGGCGTGGAAGGCCTCCAGCGATTGTCCCTTGGGTACCTTGTATTCCTGAATCGAGCCGCCGGACGCGCCCACCGTGCCGCTTTGCGTCTGCTGGATCGAGATGGTTCCACTCAGTCGGTCAATCTTGGTGACCATTCCCGACATGGATTGCTGGGCCAAAGCCGCTGAGGTGACCAGGCTCGCGGCGGCAAGGCTGGTCATGACGATCTTGGCTGCTTTCATGGAGGTCTCCCAACTTCAGATATAGTTGGAGACAACGAGCGGGCAACGCAGTTTGTTCCGGATCGGCGTGGCCCAACAGATTGTTACCCAACAGACCGTCAAGGCGGCGCGTTAACGATCCCGGGGCGATCGGTCGCAGGCCTCAATCGAGCTCCTGCTGGATGGTCCGGCCGAGCGCGAACAGGCGCTGATCGATGGCGGTCGGCACCTCGCAGACGAATTTCACCACGCGCCCGCGGTCCTCGAAAATGCGGGTCTCCCAGACCAGTTGGTTGCCGAGCTCGTCGACCTTGGCCTGGTCCGGCGGTGTCGCGTCCTGCAGCGCTTGCAGCTTGAGCGTGTCGTCGCGGATCTTCTCCGCGGCCTCGCGCTGCTTGCGCATCACGCGCTCGAGCCCGTTCATCACCGAGGCGCGCTGTCCGTTTAGCGTATCGAACAGGCCCGCGAACAGCAGCTTTCCCGCATTGGCCTTGTCGGCCGCGGCAGCTGACAGGAATTCGGTGATCTCCTTCTGCGCCTCCTCCAGCGGGACGCGGCGCGCCGCGAGCTTGATCGCGAGTGCGCTGACTTTCGCGTCGTCCTTCCACTTGGTCTCGGCGTCGCCGAGCGGCGGCCCGGCCCAGACCGCGGCGAGCGAGATCTCGGGCACCTTGGCCTGTTGGCAGGGCCAGTCCGGATAGCGCGGGTCGGCAGCTGATGCGACCTGGTTCGACAGAACCATCGCGAGCAGCGCGCCCAGCCCTGTTCGCCAGCCTGTCATGCCTCGCCTCCGCCGGGTCCGCGGCGCACCAGGCCGCGCGATGGATCGTAAGCCAGGATCGCGCCGATCATGAAGACGACCGTGCAGCCGCCGACCACCGCGAGCGAAATCCAGTTCATCTTGCCATACAGCGCAAACCGGATCAGCTCCACCGCATGCGTGAACGGATTGCACTGGCAGATATAATACAGCATCGGGCTGCCTTCCTGCACGCGCCACAGCGGGTAGAGGGCCGACGATGCGAAGAACATCGGGAAGATCACAAAGTTCATCACGCCAGCGAAATTTTCCAGCTGCTTGATGCTGGCCGAGATCAGCATGCCGAGCGCGCCGAGCATAAGGCCCGACAGCACCAGCGCCGGAAGCACGGTGAGGTAGCCGATCGTCGGCGGCGCGATGTCCCAGAACCATGCGATGACAAGGAAGGCATAGACCTGCAGCAGCGACACGGCCGTGCCCGCGAGCAGCTTGCAGAACAGGAGATAGCCGCGTGGCAGCGGGCTGACCAGCAGCGTGCGCATGTTGCCCATCTCGCGGTCGTAGACCATCGACAGCGAGGATTGCATGCCGTTGAAGAGCTGGATCATCGCCATCAGCCCGGGCGCGATGTAGACCTCGTAGAGGATGTAGGTCTCGTAGGGCGGGATGATCGAGATGCCGAGCACCTGCCGGAAGCCGGCCGCGAAGATGAACAGCCAGACCAGCGGCCTGACCAGCGCCGACACGAAGCGCTCGCGCTGATGCAGGAAGCGCAGCGCCTCGCGCCACACGATGCCGTTCAGGCAGACGATGTATTCCGACAGCGAGAAGCCGCTTCGCTCAGCCGTAACCGTCGTGCTGGTCATGACGGCGGTCTCCCCGCGAGTGTTGCCGTTCCGGTCAGCCGCATGAACGCGGTGTTGACGTCCTGGGCGCCTGCGTCCGCGATCACGCGCGACACCGGGCCGTGCGCCAGCATTCGGCCCTGATGCAGCACGACGAGGTCGTCGTTTGGCATGATTTCGTCGAACAGATGCGTCGCCCAGAGCACGCCGATGCCCTGTTCGGTGACGAGCTGCCGGACATGGTCGAGGATGTCGGCGCGCGCCTTGACGTCGAGCCCGACCGTGGCCTCGTCGAGCAGCAGCAGCCGGGGCCGGTGCAGTAGCGCGCGGGCGATCTCAAGCCTTCGCATCTGGCCGCCCGAGAGATCGCGCACCTTGCTGGCGGCGCGGTCGGCAAGCCCGATGCGGCCAAGCACCTCGGCACTGCGCAGCCGCGCCTCGCGCCGCGAGATGCCGTGCAGCGCGGCGTGATACAGCAGGTTCTGCGTCAGCGAGAGGTCGAGGTCGAGCGTTCGCGGCTGGAACACGACGCCCATCAGCCGCAGCGCTTCACCAGGCGTCCGGCTGATGTCGTGGCCAAAGATCTTGATCTGGCCGTTCTGGATGCCGAACAGCCGCGTCACCAGCGAGAACAGCGTGCTCTTGCCGGCGCCATTGAGGCCCAGCAGCGCGGTGAAGCTCGCAGGCTGAACCGTGAAACTGACATCGATCAGGGCGCGGCGCGGGCCGTAGCTATGGCTGACATTGCCGATCGACAGCGCCGGTTGCACGGCCGCGGCTGTTCCAGGGCCTGCATCCGGCGAGGGCTGGCTCGCGATATGGGCGTCGGTTGCGGTCATGGCTGCGCGATCGTGATCCCCCAGGGCAGTTCGCCGACCTGAATGGTCTTGATCACCTTCTGGGATGCAACGTCGATCACCGAGACGTCGTTCGAGACGCCGTTGGTGACCAGCAAATATTTTTCGTCCGGGGTGAAATCCATGTGCCAGACCCGCTGGCCGACCAGGAGATATTTGAGGACCTTGTGGGTCACACCGTCGACGACCGCGACGCGGTTGGCGGGGCCGAGCGCAATGAATGCAGTCTTGCCGTCCTTGGTCATGCCGATGCCGACGGGCTGGATCGCCTCGTTGCGCAGGCCCGGAATTTCGAAGGTGATCTTGCCGGTCACCTCGCGCTTGACCGGATCGACGATCGACACCGTGCCGCCGATCTCGGAGGAGACCCACAGTTCGGAGCCGTCGCGCTTGAACTGGGCGAAGCGCGGCCGCGAATCGACCAGCACATTGGCGACGATCTGGCGCGTCGACGTGTCGATGAAATGCGCCATGTTGGTCGTCTCGGACGTGTTGATCAGGATCTTGCCGTCCGGGCTGATCGTCATCCCCTCGGGTTCGACGCCGACCTGGATGTCGCCGATCCGGGCGCGCTTTTCGAGATCGATCACGGTCACGGTGTTGTCGTTCTCGTTGGCGACATACATGGTCTTGCCGGCGGCATCCTGGGTGAACAATTCAGGATCGGGACCGGAGGGCAGGGTGTCGACGATCTCCTGGGTCTTGGTGTCGATCACCTGGATCGTGTCGTCGTCGCCGACCGCGACCATCACGAATTTGCCGTCGCGCGAGAACTCGATGCCGCGCGGCCGCTGGCCGACCTTGATGGTTTTGGTCACCGTCCAGCTGTTGGTGTCGATCACCGTGACGGTGTTGCCCTTCTCGTTGGAGACGTAGGCAACGAAGGCGGACGCCGGTGCCGCGGCAAGCCAAACGAGCATCCCGGTCAACAGACAGCGGCGCCACATGCGTTTCATCTCCCTCACTGCAGCTTGCACTTCGTTTCAGGCCGGTCAACTCCGAGCGTGTCGAGTTCGGAGACCTGATGCAGGAAACCTTCCTGCGGCGAGACCGAGACCACCATACGACCATCGGCCAGCAGGATCGGCTGGCGGAGCTGCAGATTCCAGTCTCGCAGGGTCAAGCGCGTGCCCTTGAAAGCGGCAATCGAGAAATCCTTGCCCTTGAGGAAGGCGATGACCTTCCTGGGATCTCCTGAATTGGTGCGCGATGTGGCTTCGCCGATCATGCGCGCGGCGGTCCAGGCCTGCATGTCGAGCGCCGTCATGCGGCGCATGTTCAGCTTGACGAAGCGGTTCTGAATCTGGACCGCGCCCCATTGGTCATGTGCCGCGTCCCAGCTGGTCGGCACGAGGCCCGCCGAGCCCGCCACCGGCCGCGGGTCCCAGGTACGGTACGGCAGGTAGTTCGCGAACACCTCGCTCTCGTCGGCCGCGACCAGCACGTCGTAGGCCGGCGCCTGCTGCGTGAACACCGGCATCTGGCGCTGGATCAAGGTCACGCCGCTGTCGGTGCGGCGCGCGCCGCCGGTGTCCTCGAATGTCCGTTCCTGGACGATCTTGGCGCCGAAACGGGTGGCGGCGCGGCGCAGCGCGTCGGCGTAAAGCTTGTCCTGATCATGCGAGCCGACCACCAGCAGCCAGCGCTTCCACTGCTTCCACACCAGATACTGGCCAAGCGCGTCCGCCAGCATCGAGCGGGTCGGTGCGATGTGGATGACATTGGCGCGGCAGTCCTGCTCGCGCAGCCGGTCGTCGATTGCGCCCGCGTTCAGCAGCACGGTGCCGCGGTCGCGCAGCGCGTCGGCGACCTTGAGCAGGGCATCGGCCGGCAGGTCGGTGATGATATAGTCGTTGCGGCCGGCGAGATCGGTCGCGACCTTGGCGACATCGTCGCTGTCCTTGACCTTGACCTCGTCGAGCACGAAGCGCTGGTTAAGGAATTTCCCGGTCGTGTTGTTGTCCTCGATCGCGAGGCGCGCGCCGGCGATGCCGTCATTGTCGGCGGGCTGCTCGATCAGCGAGAGCGTCGATTTGACGCCGGAAAGGCCGAGATAGCCGATATGAACCTCGACGGGATCAGCCGCCAGCGCGCCGGTCGCCACCATGCTGAGCGCGATCGTGCCGATCAGCCATCGCAACATAACTCCTCCCGCAGTCTTTTTTCACTCGGCATGGCCTTTCGGAAATCCGGCTTCCATGCTGTTGACTTGCAAGATGCCGGAATTGGCCTAGCTTGCAACCCCGCTTTTTGTCGTTGCGACGTTACAAATTCGATTGGTTCACAATCATGAGATCGGCGCTTGGCCTCGTCATATCTTTGCTAGTGATGTCTGCGGCGGCACGCGCCGAACCGCCCAAGCTCGCGGTGTTCGACCTCGAGATGATCGACACCAGCCTGCAGGGGGAGATGAGCGGGCCGCGCGCTGATGAGCAGGCGCGGCTGCTCCGGGCCGGCGACCAGGTGCGCAAGGAGCTCGCGGACTCAGGCAAGTTCCGCGTGCTCGACATCGCCCCGGTCAATGCTGCGGCGCATGGCAGCAATCTTCAGGCCTGTGGCGGCTGCGATGTGAAGCTGGCCGGCGAGTTGGGCGCTGATCTCGTGATGACGGGCGTGGTGCAGAAGGTCTCCAACCTCATCCTCAACATCAATCTCTATCTGCGCGACGTGCATAGCGGCCAATTGCTGGCAGCGGCGAGCGCCGACATGCGCGGCAATACCGACGAATCCTGGTCGCGCGCCGCCGACTACCTCGTGCGCAACCGCCTGCTCGCGCCGAATTACGGCGCGCCGCAGGCACGATGAGCGACGGGTGCTTGGACGATTTCGGAATATTAGAAGAATAGTCCTGAGTTGCCCGATGTGTCAAGTCGTCTGGTCGAACGTTGGCTGGTCGAGCGCCGCCGCCGGCTACTGTGCATGGGGTTGTTTTCGACATTTTGGTATCGCGCCGCCTCGGCGCGGCAAGCATCACGCCTTCAGCCGCGCTGCGTGCCACCGCAGGTGATCGGCCATGAAGGTCGAGATGAAGTAATAGCTGTGGTCGTAGCCCGGCTGACGCCGCAGGGTGAGGGGGATGTTGGCCTTCTCGCACGCGACCTTCAGGAGTTCGGGCCGCAGCTGATCGGTGAGAAATCCGTCGGCATCGCCGTAATCGACCAGCAGATCGGAGAAGCGGGCACCGTCCTCGATCAGGGCAACGGCGTCGTGCTTGCGCCACGCCTGCTTGTTGCTGCCGAGATAGCCGCCGAGCGCCTTGTTGCCCCACGGCACCTGCGACGGCGCCACGATCGGCGCAAACGCGCTGGCCGCCCGATAACGATCGGGATAGCGCAGCGCCACCGTCAGCGCGCCATGGCCGCCCATGGAGTGACCGAGGATCGACTGCCGCGTCGTGTCGACCGGGAATTGTTCGGCGATCAGCTTTGGCAGTTCCTCGGTGACGTAGCTCCACATCCGGTAATTGGTCGCGAACGGCGGCTCCGTCGCGTCGACATAGAAGCCCGCGCCGAGCCCGAAATCGTATGAATTGGCGGGATCGCCGGGGACGCCTTCGCCGCGCGGGCTGGTGTCGGGTGCGACGAAGATCAGGCCGAGCTCGGCGCATGCCTGGCGGAATTCGCCCTTCTCGGTGACGTTGGCGTGGGTGCAAGTCAGGCCCGACAGATAGGTGACGACGGGCAGCCTGGTGCCGGCCGCATGCTCAGGGACGAACACCGAGAAGGTCATGTCGGTCTTGGTCTCGCGGCTTGGATGCCGATAGACGCCTTGCGTGCCGCCATGCGACTTGTTCTGGGAAACCGTCTGCATTGTCGTATTCCTCTTGGTTGGAGCGCTGCGTCAGGCGACGCCGCTCTCGATCGCCAGCCGCACCAGCTCTGCCGACGTGCGCACGCCAAGCTTCTGGCGCATGATCGATGACGTGTTTGCGACCGTCTTGTATGACGAATGCACCAGCCAGGCGATCTCCGACAGGCTCTTGCCGGAACTGAGCAGGCGCAGGATCTCCATCTCGCGCGAAGTGAGCTTGGAGAGCGGATTTTGCGCAAAGCCCGGCCGCGCGAACGCCACGTTGCGCGCGATCGCCGGCGGCAGATAGACGCCGCCATTGCCGACCTCGCGCACCGCTTCCACCAGATCGTTGGGATCGCCGGTCTTCGAAACGTAGCCCTTGGCGCCGATGTCGATGGCGCGCGCGGCGAACACCGGGTCGTCGTTCATGCTGAACATGATGAGGCGCGCAGATACATCATGCGTCAGGATGCGGCGCGCCAGCTCGAAGCCGGAGACCGTCGGCAGGTTGATGTCGATCACGCAGAGATCGGGCTTCTCCGCGACGAACGCCCGTTCGCCGCTTTCGGCATCCGCCGCTTCCAGCAGCGTGATCTCGGGATCGTCGGCGAACACGGTGCGGCAACCGGAGGCAACGATGGGATGATCGTCAACGATCAGAATGCGCATGGCGTTGTTGTTCCGGCGACCTGCTTCGATTCACTCGTCATCACATCGGTTTGCGCGAAGGACAGGTCGGTTCCGACCGGTTGTGCACCTCGTGCGAGATTGCGATAGGGTGCGATTAGATAGCCGGGCAAATTTGGCTGTCAACGATCCTCTCGGAGGAGGGATCGCGGTCGGGGGCAACGTCATGTGGCAAAAGCTATCCTTGCGCGCGCGGATCAACCTGCTGCTGGCGCTGATCCTGGCGCTTGGCCTCGGCATCAATATTGCGCGGCTCGTGCTGGAAGCGGGGCCGCGTGTCCAGGCCGAGGACCAGAGCGTGATCCGCCTGGCGCGCGAGTTCGTTGCGACGATTGTGGCCGGTCTCGACGAGGCGCCGGATCCCGATGCGCGGCTCGATCAGATCGTTCAGGACCTGAGCCGGCTGCGTCATGTCAGCATCACGCGGCAGGATGGCGCGACCGCAAAATCTCCTGATCGCCCCGAGGACGCCGGCGAGCCGCGCGCTCCGCCGCAGTGGTTCGTCGCGCTGGTTCATCCCGAGCAGACCTCGGTGCGGGTGCCGATCTCGGTGCACGGCAAGCCGCAATCGCTGGTCATCACCTCGCATCCCGACGACGAAATCGCCGAGATCTGGGACGGCATCGTCACCCAGCTCGAGGTCGGCTCCGCGATCGCGGTCGCGCTGCTTCTGGTCACCATGCTGGTGGTCGGCCGCGCGCTGGCGCCGCTGGAGGCATTGTCGCAGGCCATGACCGGCATCGAGGCCGGGGACTACGATGCACGCGTCGAGCCCGGCGGTTCGCCGGAATTGGCCGCGATCTGTGCCAAACTGAACCATTTGGCAGCGACTCTTGGCGACGCCGTGGAGGGCAAGCGGCAGCTCGCCGAGCGTGCGGTCTCGCTGCAGGATTCCGAGCGCAAGGAGATCGCGCGCGAATTGCACGACGAGTTCGGGCCCTATCTGTTTGCCCTGCGCGCGCATGCCGGCGCGCTGACCCGGCTGTCGGAAGTCGAAAGGCCGGACCCTGCGGCATTGCGCAAGCACGGCAACGCCATCCTCGAGCAGGTCAACGCGCTCCAGCAGTTCACGCGCCGGATTCTGGAGCGATTGCGGCCGGTCGGACTGGCCGAGCTCGGGCTTACGGAAGCGCTCGGCGCGCTGGTGCGGCTATGGAGCGAAACCCACCCGGAGGTGGAGATCGAGAGCCGCATTTCGGCGGCGCTCGGCGATACCGGCGAGATGGCCGACCTCACGATCTACCGCATCGTCCAGGAAGCGCTCACCAACGTGTTCCGCCATGCCGGTGCGACGGCGGTCGATATCACGATCGAACCGGCGGAACGGCAGGCAGGACTACGCGGCAGCCGCGACTGCGCGCTGGTGCGGGTTCGCGACAATGGCCGCGGCCTGCTGAGCGATCACAGGCTTGGTCGCGGTTTAACCGGGATGCGGGAGCGGATCCTCGCGCTCGGCGGTACGCTTAGCATCAATTCCAGCGATGATGGCGTGACGGTCGAGGCGCTCGTGCCAAAGGCCCCACGGTCCTAGACGATTGGCTGTCGCCAGTATTTGAAAGCCGCCCAAGCCAGCGCCAGCGCACCGGCGATCCAGAGCACGACGATCGCGATCATTCCCGCCCGGCTGGTCGGACGCTGCGAGACGGCGCTGGCCTTGGCTCGGCATTCCATCATCACCTCGTCCGGCACGAGCGAGATCGCAAGCCAGATGCCGAGCGGCAGCAGGATCAGATCGTCGAGATAGCCGATCACCGGAATGAAATCCGGGATCAGGTCGATGGGAGACAGTGCGTAGGCAGCGACGGCGACCGCAAGGGCCTTGGCATACCAGGGCACCCGCGGATCACGCGATGCGAGATACAGCGCAACGCTGTCCCGCTTGAGGTTGCGCGCCCAAACCTTGATCGAGGACAGCTTGGTTGAGGACAACTTGATTGAGGAAAGTCTGTTGGCGGACGGCATGGCGCAACGCCTGCACGTCGGATGGAACTGCTATTCCAGCACCACATCGGCCGGCATACCGCCGTGCAGGCCCTTGTGGACGGAGGAGGGCGCGATGCCGAAATACTTCCGGAAGACGCGGCTGAAATGCGATGAGCTCGAGAAGCCCCAGGAGAACGCGACGTCCGTGATGGTCTTGCCGTTCTGGGACTCCAGCTCCTGCCGGCAATTCTGCAGCCGGGCCTTCCAGATGTAGTCGCTGACCGTCATGCCGCGATCGCTGAACAGCATGTGCAGATAGCGCTTCGAACAGCCGAGCGCCGCCGAAATGCGATCGATGCAGAGATCGGGATCGCGCAGATGCTCGCGAATGAAGCCCTGGGCCCGCACATAGGTGGCCTCGGCGCTGCCGCGGTCGAACATGGCGCCGGTCTCGCGCAGCGGCAGCAGCAGCAGGTCGATCAGCGCATCGGCCACGCCGACGGCATTGACCGGGGTCAGCGTCGGTGCCTCGCCGAAGGCGGCATGGACGAAATCATAGGCGATGCGGCCGGTGCCGTTGCGCGCCGACAGCTTGCACGGCGCCATCTTGGAGAGCTGGAAGCCGCGCTCCTTGAGAAGATCCTTTGGAACGATGACGACCTCGTGCCGCGTCAGCGACGGGCTGATGATGGTGTGCGGACACGACACGTCGTAGGCGAAGCAGTCGCCCGGCATGATGTCGAAGTGCAGGCCGTCCTGCTCGAAATGCGAGACGCCGTGGGTCTGGAACACGATCTTGATGTAGGGATGCTCGCTCAGCTTGATGCGCGAGATGGTGTGCGCGATCCGGTGCTGGCTTGCCTCGATCTGGCACAGCTTCAAGCGCGATACCGTCGTGAAATTAACCCGGGCTTCGAGCGACGATCCTTCCAGCGCATCGACATCGAACTGGCCGCAAAGGTCAGTGAGCGCATCCGACCAGCGCTGGATCTGCCGCTTGGGCGTCAATCCGTTCGTGCTGAGAGAATGGACTGTATCGGACATCTTTCCAGCCACCGATTCGATCCCCAACGTGACTGCTCACCGAGCTTAAGTCTGGCCCGGGATGATGCGCCTTCTCCCTGATTCTGAATAGCTTAGGGAGGCGGCGGGATTTCTTCCCGGTTAATGTCGGGTGATCCTCCGACTTAGTTCTGGGCTCGTCAAGCGCAACCTTAGCACGCGTCAATCTGGCATCCGGATCGCGCCGGCTGCGATTGATGCCCTGCAACATGAAGCAAGCTTTCCAGCCAATTCAGGGCCGGGCGACAAAAATCTGACGAAGCTTCGCTTTTGAGCAAACGGCTCTTCTCTATTGGGCAAGCCAGCGTGTTTCGAGAGGACTACGACTGGGGCACCAAAATGGAAGAAGTGGGGCCGTTTCGGCGGAAACCCTTGAGCTCTTGAACCTGGGAGGAAATCCACGATGCGCAAGATGCTTTACGCGACCGGTCTTGGGGCAATGGCGGTATTTGCCGTCGGAGCTGCCAACGCCAATGACGAACTCCACAAAATGTCGCAGAACCCGAAGGACTGGGTGATGCCGGCTGGAGACTACGCCAATCAGCGTTACTCCAAGCTGAATCAGATCAACGCCTCGAACGTCGGAAAGTTGCAGGTCGCCTGGACGTTTTCGACCGGCGTGCTGCGCGGCCACGAGGGCGGCCCGCTGATCATCGGCAACATCATGTACGTCCACACCCCGTTCCCAAACAAGGTCTATGCTCTTGACCTTTCGCAGGACAACAAGATCGTCTGGAAGTACGAACCGAAGCAGGATCCGAACGTCATTCCGGTGATGTGCTGCGACACCGTCAACCGCGGCGTTGCCTATGGCGACGGCAAGATCTTCCTGCACCAGGCCGACACCACGCTGGTGGCGCTCGATGCCAAGACCGGCAAGGTGGAATGGACGGTGAAGAACGGCGATCCCAGCAAGGGCTCGACCGGCACCTCCGCGCCGCTGGTGGTCAAGGACAAGGTGCTGCTCGGCATTTCCGGCGGCGAGTTCGGCGTCCAGGCTCATGTGACCGCCTACGACATCAAGACCGGCAAGCAGGTCTGGCGCGGCTACTCGGAAGGTCCGGATGACCAGCTTCTGGTCGACGACAAGACCACCGAGCTTGGCAAGCCGATCGGCAAGGATTCGAGCCTGAAGACCTGGCAGGGCGATCAGTGGAAGATCGGCGGCGGCGCGACCTGGGGCTGGATCTCCTACGATCCCGAACTGAACCTCGTCTATTACGGGTCGGGCAATCCCTCGACCTGGAATCCGAAGCAGCGTCCGGGCGACAACAAGTGGTCGATGACGATCTGGGCACGCAACCCGGATACCGGCGTCGCCAAGTGGGTCTACCAGATGACGCCCCATGACGAATGGGACTATGACGGCGTCAACGAGATGATCCTCTCGGATCAGACGATCGACGGCAAGGCGCGCAAGCTGCTGACCCACTTCGACCGTAACGGCCTCGGCTACACCCTCGATCGCGCCACCGGCGAACTGCTGGTCGCCGAGAAGTACGATCCGAAGGTGAACTGGACCTCCGGCGTCGACATGAAGAAGGACTCGCCGACCTATGGTCGTCCGAAGGTTCTTGATGCCGCGTCGACCGACAAGGCCGGTGAGGACGTCAACGTGAAGGGCATCTGCCCGGCAGCGCTCGGCTCGAAGGACGAGCAGCCGGCAGCCTACTCGCCGGATACGCAGCTGTTCTACGTGCCGACCAACCACGTCTGCATGGACTACGAGCCGTTCAAGGTGAGCTACACCGCAGGTCAGCCCTATGTCGGCGCGACGCTGTCGATGTATCCGCCTCCCGGTGAGACCAACATGGGCAACTTCATCGCCTGGGACGGCAAGACCGGCAAGATCGTGTGGTCGAACAAGGAGCAGTTCTCGGTCTGGTCGGGTGCGCTCGCGACCGCCGGCGGCGTGGTGTTCTACGGCACGCTGGAAGGCTACCTGAAGGCTGTCGACGCCAAGACGGGCAAGGAGCTCTACAAGTTCAAGACCCCGTCCGGCATCATCGGCAACGTCACCACCTATGAGCATGCCGGCAAGCAGTACGTCGCCATTCTGTCGGGTGTTGGCGGTTGGGCAGGCATCGGTCTCGCGGCCGGTCTGACTGATCCGACGGCCGGTCTTGGTGCAGTTGGCGGCTATGCCGCGCTGAGCAACTACACCGCGCTCGGTGGAACGCTCACCGTGTTCTCGCTGCCGCAGCAGTGAGCTGAGCAACCTCGTTCCGGCGCATGGGCGATCTCCATGCGCCGGTCCGTCTTCAATCTGCACGCGAGGATATGCTTTTGCGTAAGATCTGGTTTGTGAGTGCTGCGATCTTTGTCGTGGCAATGGGTGGAGTTGCCTCCGCCGAGGACGCTGGCGACCCGACCGCCGTCAAGTCCGAGGACGGCAAGTATCTCGACAAGGATGGAAACCCGACGTTCAAGGTTACGGCCGACGGCACGACGGACTGGTACACCTACTCCGGCTACCGCCGCTATCACTCGGAGTGCCACGTTTGCCACGGTCCCGACGGAATGGGATCGACCTACGCTCCGGCGCTGGCGAATTCGCTCAAGACCATGACCTATCCGGATTTCATGGGCGTGGTCGCTAGCGGGCGCAAGAACGTCTCGACGGCGCAGGAAAACGTCATGCCGGCATTCGGCGATAACCCGAACGTTGCCTGCTACATGGACGACCTCTATGTCTACCTGCGCGCCCGCGCCAATGATGCGGTTGGGCGTGTTCGGCCGGCCAAGCATGAAGACAAGTCGGAAGCCTATGGAAAGGCGGAAGACGCCTGCATGGGTCACAACGACAAGAAGTGAGCGTGTCCGGCGCGAATGAGAAACCTGTTTGATGTTTTGTGGAGACCAAGATGAAGACCCGCGCCGCAGTCGCATTTGAAGCAAAGAAGCCGCTTGAGATCGTCGAGCTCGATCTGGAAGGCCCCAAGGCCGGCGAGGTCCTTGTCGAGATCAAGGCGACGGGCATCTGTCACACCGATGCCTACACGCTCGACGGCTTCGACAGCGAGGGCATCTTTCCCTCGATCCTCGGGCACGAAGGTGCGGGCATCGTTCGCGAGGTCGGCGCCGGCGTGACGTCGGTCAAGCCCGGCGATCATGTGATCCCGCTCTACACGCCGGAATGCCGGCAGTGCAAAAGCTGCCTGAGCCAGAAGACCAATCTCTGCACCGCGATCCGCGCCACCCAGGGCAAGGGGGTCATGCCCGACGGCACCTCGCGGTTCAGCTACAAGGGCAAGACGGTCTTCCACTATATGGGCTGCTCGACCTTCTCGAACTTCACCGTGCTGCCCGAGATCGCGGTGGCCAAGATTCGCGAGGACGCGCCGTTCGACAAGAGCTGCTACATCGGGTGCGGCGTCACCACCGGTGTCGGCGCGGTCGTCAACACCGCCAAGGTGACGCCGGGCTCCAACGTGGTCGTGTTCGGCCTCGGCGGCATCGGCCTCAACGTGATCCAGGGCGCCAAGATGGTCGGCGCCGACAAGATCATCGGCGTCGACATCAATGACTCCAAGGAGGCTTGGGGCAAACAGTTCGGCATGACGCATTTCGTCAACCCGACCAAGGTGTCGGGCGACATCGTGCAGCACCTTGTCGGGCTCACCGATGGTGGCGCCGACTACACCTTCGACTGCACCGGCAACACCAACGTGATGCGGCAGGCGCTGGAAGCCTGCCATCGCGGCTGGGGTGTCTCGGTGGTGATCGGCGTCGCGGAATCCGGCAAGGAGATTGCGACCCGGCCGTTCCAGCTCGTCACCGGACGGGTCTGGAAGGGCACCGCCTTCGGCGGCGCGCGCGGCCGCACCGACGTGCCGAAGATCGTCGACTGGTACATGGGCGGAAAGATCCAGATCGATCCGATGATCACCCACGTGCTGAAACTCGACGAGATCAACAAGGGCTTCGACCTGATGCACGAGGGAAAATCGATCCGTTCGGTCGTCGTATTCTGAAATCAAAACACCAAGCACTAGGAGGATAGGTCAATGACTGTTCATATCCACCCGTCGGTCGACAATGGCGTCAAGCAAGGCTCCGGCAGCTTTGCCGGCGGCACGCTGGTCTGCAAATGCGCGGACAAGCCGGTCAAGGTCGGCATCAAGGGCGACGTCGCCCACAACCACGCCTGCGGCTGTACCAAATGCTGGAAGCCTTCGGGCGCCACCTTCTCGGTGGTCGCGGTGGTTCCGCGCGAGAACGTCACCGTGCTGGAAAACGGCGACAAGCTGAAGATCGTCGACGCGGCTGCGGTGATCCAGCGCCATGCCTGCACCGGATGTGGCACCCATATGTACGGCCGGATCGAGAACAAGGGCCATCCGTTCTATGGCCTCGACTTCATCCATCCCGAGCTGTTCCAGGAGTCCGGCTCGGCTGCGCCCGGATTTGCCGCCTTCGTGTCGTCGGTGATCGAGTCCGGCGTCAAGCCGTCCGATATGGCCGGGATCAGGTCGCGGCTCAAGGAGCTTGGGCTCGAGCCCTATGATTGCCTGTCGCCGCCGCTGATGGACGCGATCGCCACCCACGTGGCGAAGTCCAAAGCGGCCTGACGACGGCATCGTGACAAAGGCGGCCTGACCGGCTCGCCTTGACGAGATCCTGCGCCGGCAGAGGATCTGCCGGCGAGGGATATGCTGGTAGTACCCGTGACCTTGAACCTTGCATGCCCTGCGGACGACCACAGGGCATGCATTTTATTTTCCGCCTTGCCCTCGTCCTTCCCCCGATCCTGCTGCTTTCGCCGGCCCGCGCCGCGTCGCCGGAGGACCGCTATATCGCCGCGCGTGACGCCGCGATCGCCAAATTCGCCAAGCTGTCGAACGACAACAAGATCAATGAGTCCGTCGACAAGGCAGAGGCGGCCGCGCGCGACGAGCTGAAGGAGCAGCTGACGGCTATCCTGTCCCAGCCCGCCCGGCCAGGCTTTGCTCCCGCCCAGCTCAACCTCGACACTTTATATAAGGGCGATATGGGGTTCGGTATGCTGGACGGCCTGCGCTTCGATGCCGACACCGGCAGGGACGGGGCAAAGATCGGAGAAAAGCGCCCCGACGGCAGCTTCGTCGAGCCGAAAGCCCATATCATCGTCACCACCGAGCCTCTGTTCGCGCACTGGCTGCACGAACACAAGACGTGGTGGGACAAGGGCAGCAAGAACGTGCCGCAGCAGGTCGATGCTGCGCTGAAGTTCGAGGGCCTCTACACCCAGGCGATCTCGACCGATGCCGCGGTGGTCAATTTCGACGAGCTGCCGATCGCCAAGCCGGCGTCCGTCGCCCTGGCTTACGGCTTCCTGGCCGGCCGCACCCAGGATTCGTTCCCCGACAAGGCCGACGAGGTGTTCGTGGCGGCGCTCGCCGGCGGCAAGATGTATGTCGCCTATGGCGAGATCGAGCCGGCGGTGCAAGTGCCGGCCTGCACCGCGATCCGCACCGACTACAACAAGAAGGCCGACGCAGCGGCCGAGAAGCTCGAGCGCAAGCAGATCACCAGGCAGGCCTATGACAAGCTCGGCGACCTGCGCCAGCAGGGCGAGGACGCGTTCAAGCGCTGCTTCACCGAGCGCGCGCCGCAGCAGCCGGCCTTCGCCGCGGCCATCAGGCAGGCCCAGGCGCTGCTCGAGGCGGCGATCGGCAAATAGCTCAGCGAGCTATTCCCACTCGCCGAACAGCAGACACATCCACACCACCTGCAGGATCGGCCAGGCCGCAAATGCGATACACAGCAGCCCATTGCCGAGCGGCTTGCCTTGTCGGCGCACCCGGATCAGGGAAGCGACCCCGAATGGAACGAGCAGAAGAAATGTCGGCGCGAAAATCGCGCCGTATAACATGACGAGCTCCGCTTGCGCGGCAATGCCTTCCTGCATGCTGGACTGCAGCACGTAGAAGTACATGACGAGGAGAACGGGGGCGAACAGGGCAGACGATGCTGCCGGCGAAAACCCTGGCGCGATGCCGGGCGTGCTAACCCATCGCCTGATGATGATCCATCCCGCCAAGAACATGATGATCAGCGGCAATCCCAGCTTCAATAGAACGTCCTGCGCGTTCAGGACGCTCGTCAGGTAGAGTGCCACAAGAATCTCCGTGAGCTGCGATATGCGTGCCTCGATCGCGCGATGCATGCCGATCCATCGCCGCCTCTCTTAACAAAATGACGGCGGCTGTGACGGACTTTGTCATGCCGAATTCGCGCTTTGTCGTGCAGGGTTTGTGCAGACGACGCAGAGAGGCGCCGCAAATGACGCGGCCCGGATTTGATCGGCGGGCTTGGCGCCCCTATCTTCTCCGGAAAGTTCAGCATCCCCGGGGAGACGCCATGACCGCCATCAGCCCGTTCCGCATCGCCGTCAGCGACGATGTCCTCGAGGATCTGCGCAGCCGGCTGCGCCGAACGCGCTGGCCGGAAGCCGAGCTGGTCGACGACTGGAGTCAGGGCGCGCCGCTGCAATGGATCAAGGACGTCTGCCACTATTGGGCCGAGACCTATGACTGGCGGCAGCGCGAGGCGCGGCTCAACCGCTTCAGCCAGTTCACCACCGAAATCGACGGGCTCGACATCCACTTCATCCATGTCCGCTCGAAGCACCCGGAGGCGCGGCCCTTGATCATTACTCATGGCTGGCCGGGATCGGTGGTCGAATTCCACAAGGTGATCGAGCCATTGACAGATCCTGTGGCGCATGGCGGCGTTGCCGCCGATGCCTTCCACGTGGTGTGCCCGTCACTGCCGGGCTTCGGCTTCTCGGCCAAGCCTGTAGCGACGGGCTGGGGCGTCGACCGGATCGCCAAGGCCTGGGCCGTCCTGATGCAGCGGCTCGGATACGCCAGCTATTTCGCACAAGGCGGCGACTGGGGTTCCGCGGTCACGACCGCGATCGGCGGACAGGATGCTGCACATTGCGCCGGCATTCACATCACGCTTGCGATGTCGACCCGGCCCAATGTCGAGGGACAGCCGACGCCGGAGGAGACGAGGGCGCTCAACGGCATCAAATATTATGCCGACTGGGATTCCGGCTATTCCAAGCAGCAATCCACCCGGCCGCAGACGCTCGGCTATGGCCTGACGGATTCGCCGAGCGGGCAGGCGGCCTGGATCCTGGAAAAGTTCTGGGCCTGGACCGATTGCGACGGCCATCCGGAAAACATCCTAAGCCGCGACGAGCTGCTCGACAACGTCATGCTGTACTGGGTCACCGCAACGGCCGCGTCGTCGGCGCGGCTCTATTGGGAAAGTTTCGGGCCGGGCAAGCGAACCCCGCACAAGGTGAGCGTGCCGACCGGCGTTGCCGCGTTCCCCAAGGAGATCGTCACGCCGGTCCGCAAATGGATGGAGACGAACTTCACCAACATCCAGCACTGGAGCGAGATGCCGAAAGGCGGACATTTCTCGGCATTCGAGCAGCCCGAGCTGTTCATCGGCGAGGTGCGCGAATTCTTCGGCAAGCTGCGCTGAAGCATGAACCGGAAAAGTGCGACGCGGTTTTCCGGACAGATCATGCTCAAGCAAGCCGCAGGCGAAACCTCCAGGTAAGCATGTGTCAACGGAGTAACCCGCCAAGGTCGAGAGCGCGTATGTTGGTCTGAAGCGGTTTGTGACAGAATGCGCCATGCAACGGAGGACGTCGGCGTGCTGCTTGATCCCCGCCACGGCGACTTTGAGGACAATGCCGCCAGCCCGGAACAGCGTTCGTTGTTCGCGATCGTGGGTAGCCTTCTGGTTGAGATAAGCCCCGCGAAACTGTTGTTCGCCTGGACGATTTCGCTTCTGCTCCCGGGCGTGCTGCTCGGCCTTGCGCCACTGGTCGCGTCCGCCTGGATTTCGAGCCTTTCGCAACACGCTCTTGCCCTCTCCGAAGTGGGCGCCGTGCTGGCGCTGGTTGTGATCGCGGCGTTGGGATGGCTCGGCGGGCGACCGCTGTTTCAAATCGCGGAAACAAGCTTCTGGTCGCTGAACGCGCTCGCGGTCCAACCGAGTTACGCCTTCACGCGCGAGGCACTGGGCCATCTGGCGGAGCTGCTCTGGCGCGCTGGCGCAACTCCTGCCTCTCGCACGAGGCTGCGGCGCAGTTGCTCGGTCGGCGCCGGCATACTGCTCTCTGCGGGGGCGGCATTGATCGCGGCCCTGGCCTGGCCTGCTTCGCAATGGACTGCGACCATCAATGACCTGGTCCTGATCCATCGTCTTGTGCTGCCGACGTTCGCGAACGCCGTGGTGCTGGTGTCCTGCTATCTTGCGGTCGCATCACTGGCCTGGAGCGTGGCCGACGCCAGTATGGAACAACCGGCCGACCTTGCCGGATTCGACGCGGCGCCGTCCGGAGGCCGCTGCTGGCGCGTTGCGCATCTGTCCGATCTTCACGTGGTCGGCGAACGATACGGCTTCCGCATCGAAAGCGGGACCGCCGGTCCGCGGGGAAACGAACGCTTCAATCGCGTGCTGGCTCGCCTTGCCGAAATTCACTCCGTTGATCCGCTCGACCATGTGCTGATCAGCGGCGATATGACGGACGCCGGCCGGCCCGGCGAATGGGCGGAATTTCTCGATGCATTGGCGGGTCATCCCGAGCTCGCTGCACGCATCATCATGCTTCCGGGCAATCATGACGTTAACGTGGTGGATCGTGCCAATCCCGCGCGCCTCGACCTGCCGTTCAGCCCAGGCAAGCGGCTACGGCAGATGCGCACCCTGTCGGCGATCGCGGCCGTCCAGGGCGATCGCGTCCGCGTCATCGACGGTTTCGGCAAACCGTCGGCCACGCTGAACCAGGCGCTGGCCCCTTATCATGATCGGATAACGCAATTTGCGCAGCACGGGGGCGTGCGCCGCGCGGCGGCGCTCCGCGGCCTGTTCGATGATCAATTCCCAATGATCCTGCCGCCGGACCAGGACGGCGGCCTCGGGATCGCCATTCTCAACTCCAACGCCGAAACCCACTTCTCCTTCACCAACGCGCTCGGTTTGGTTTCGGAAGCGCAAACACGGCGGTTGGAGGCTGCGATCCGTCATTTCCCGACGGCATGCTGGACCATCGCGCTACATCATCACTTGATGGAATATCCCATGCCGGTGAAGACATTTGCCGAGCGCATTGGGACGGCCTTGATCAACGGCAGTTGGTTTGTGCGCAGGTTGCAAAGGTTTTCCGATCGCTCGGTGGTGATGCACGGTCACCGGCACATCGATTGGATCGGTACGTGTGGTGCGTCGAAGGTCGTCTCGGCCCCTTCACCGGTGATGGGGGCCGACGATGCGGTCAGTTATTTCTATATCCACAGAATGATGGTCGGCCCGGACCGGAAGCTCTGCCTCGCCGAGCCTGAGCGGGTTGAGATTGCCAGAAGCTAGGAGGTTTGCGGCTTATCTTGGTGCGATCCGCCGAACAGATCAGCGATCCAGGCGGCCGACGGACTCTCGGCACAGAAGGTCAGAATAGCGAGCGTGATCGGCACGCCGATGAAGGTCCCGAACAGGCCCCAAAGCGAGCTCCAGAAGAAGATCGCAAACAGCACCAGGAACGGCGAGATCGACAATGTCGAGCCGGCCACCCGCGGTTCGATATAGCTGCCTACCACGAACTGGATGACGTTGAGACAGGCGAACACACCAAACACCGCGGGCCAGCTCTCGAACTGCGTCATGGCCAGCAGCGTGGGGAACAGCGTCGCGATGAAAGGGCCGACGAAAGGAATGTAGTTGAGGACAAAGGCGATCACGCCCCATTCGAATGCGAATGGCAGTCCGGTCACGGCGGCGAACAGGCCGACCAACAGACCCGTGACCGCGCTCATCTGCGTCCGCACCAGCATATACTTGCGAAACTTGGCGGCCGTCGCTTTGCTGCCCTTGAGCAGGACGCGCGCAGCGGTGCGATTCTCCAACCGCTGGATTCGTCGACCAGCGTCTTCGACCTCGAGAAGTCCCAGCACGACATAGACCAGCGCGACGAGCCAGAAGCTCAACGTGGTGTTGACGCGGCCGGTGACGTATTGCGTGGTGCGCAGCAGCCAGCCGACGTTGAAATGCTCCGCCCAAAGGCCGGCGAACGAGACGCCATGGCCGTCGAGCCAGATCACCGCGGCATCGTAGAAGGCTTGATACCGCGCCGCATCCGTAATCAATGAGCGCCCGACGCGGCCGAACCCCCACGCCGCAAGCGAGGCAAATGCGACGCAGGTAGCGGTCGTAACGACGACGGTAACCGCGAGCGCGAGGAGTTTCGGCAGCCATGACTGGAGCCGTTGCTGAACGGGCCAGACGATCGCGATGATGAACAGGGCGGCCGCAAGCGGGGCGAGCACGCTGCGCGCCTGAGCCACCGCCGCAATGACCAGCACCGCGGCGATGATGCCGGTCGTGATCTTCAACCCGCCTGCCATCCTTGAGTTGTCCGACCTCCGTGAACGCAGAGATTGTCAGTCTGTCTCGTCGCGCGACAAGACCGGAAAGGGACTTGCGGCGCAGCTACAGCAATCCTCGATAGATTCCTGGCGCGGAGCCTTCGATGGCGACCGCGCCGACGGCCTTCGAATAGAATTCTGCCGGCCCGACGCCGCCGATGATGGCATAGCCAAAACCCTCGTGTTTCATGTCCTCGAGGCAGGCGAACAGCAGCGCCTTGCCGATTCCGCCCTGCTGCGCCTTCGGCGCGACACCGGTCGGGCCGAAGAAGTTGCGACAGGCCGCGTCGTGGCAGGCAAATCCCACGATCTTCTTTTGCTGGATCGCGATGAAGCAGGAGACCGGTTGGCGGCTGAACGCGACCTCGGTTTCGCTGGCCCACGCCTCGCTGAATGTCTCCCGCACCCAGGCCACGACCTTGTGCTTTTCAGGCGCGAGCGCGCGGCGCATCGCAATTCCGGCCTTGAGCAATCGATCATAGGCGGGCCGGGAATCGGGCAGAGCGTAGAGCTTGACGAGCATGTCCATCCGGCGAGCTTAGTTGAAAACGCGTCCCGCGGGCAAATCACGGGAGCAAGGTGACGGCGCCGGACTACCATTTGCGTTGTCGCTTGTTCGCGGTCGTCCTGACTTCACGTGCAATTGCCCAGAAATACCCGCCGCAGAATGCAACAATCGCGACAATCACACCGGCGGCGATCAGCTCTTGCATATCAGCGGTTCTCCAAGTATTCGTACCTCGCATACGTGGGAATTATGCCCACAAATGCGCCGAAAAGGCAGATCGGTTTCGGGACGTAACGAGGCGGAGCGAATGCGATGCTGACGGTCAGCGCAGCAGACAGGCGTCTTCGGGCAATCGTCGCTCTCGTCGTCATGGCCGGCGTCGGTTCGGCGCAAGTCGCCCGAACACCCGATATGTCGGATGCCAGTGGGAGCGCCGTCTCCATGCCGATCGACACACGGAGCCAGACGTCCGCGATGGATGGCGTGGTCCGCGCCGTCCAGCTTCCCAAGGGCGCTTCCACGATCAGCGAGACCTACGGAGACTGGATCGTCAAATGCCAGCTCGACGGCGGGGCCAAGCTGTGTACCCTCGGGCAGACACAGCTCGCCAAGGAAACCAATCAGCAAATCTTCGCCATCGAACTGATTCCCAGGGACGGAAAGGCCGAAGGCAACATCTTGATGCCGTTCGGGCTGAAGTTCGACGCCGGTTCCGTCCTCAAGCTTGACGGCAAGGATCTGGAGCAGACGCGCTTCTCCACCTGCACGACGCAAGGCTGCTTGCTGCCGGTATCCTTTCCCACGGTCGTGACCGACACCATCAGCAGGGCCAAAATGCTCACCGTTGCCGCACAGAGCATCAGCAACGGGCGGGCTGTCGTCTTTAACGTCCCCCTCAACGGCTTCGCCGCGGCGCTGGAGCGCACCATTCAGCTCGGAAGCTGAGCGGCACGACGTTCCGCGCCCACCGCACGATGGCTGCGACAAATCACCCCGACGGGCAAAATCCCGCTCCGTCGTCGGGCAAATCATTGATCCAATTCCGCCCGTCTCACCCGATTGAGGGGCGCTTCGCGGTCGTCACGAACGTGGGTCGAGATGCGGTGGACGCCGATTGCGCAACTGACGAGTGCGCATGACGTGGACGGTGAAGCCGTGTGGTCCTGATGCCAAGCCTTTTTTTCATGATCCAAAGAACGAATAAAAGCCATGTCTGTCAATGGTTTAAACAGAGCCGCTTGAGCTGGGTCCCAATAGGCCCTTAGACCGTTCACCTTCGGGTCCGCCGGTGCCAGACCATAGCTTCGGCCCATCGTGTGACGGGCAAATACCGGGCATCTACGGTGGATGACGTCCGTTGATGTCCGGCCTGATCTGGAAGATAGTTGGAAACGCGAACAAACGGTGGGGGCCGCGATGACGGAAGTAGCGTTGCCCGAGACGCAGTATGCGCAGAGCGGCGACTTCAACATCGCCTATCAAGTCATGGGCGACGGGCCCACCGACATTATCCTAGTTCCGGGGATTATATCCCACATCGATTTTCAGCACGAACTCCCGGGCTATACGCGCTTTCTTCGTCGCTTGGCGAAGTTCTCAAGGGTCGTCACGTTCGACAAGAGAGGTCAAGGACTATCAGATCGGTTGGCCGACGTACCGTCTCTTGAGGAACGTATCGACGATGTCCGCACGATCATGGACGCCATCAACTCCAAGCGTGCTGCGCTAGTTGGCTTCTCTGAAGGCGCGTCGATGAGCGTTCTATTCGCGACGACCTACCCAGAGCGCGTGTCCCACTTGGTCTTATTCGGAGGGCTGGCGCGGATATCAGACCTGCTCCCGCCCAACCTCACGCCATCCGAGGTTCAGGAACGGTTAGCTTACGTCGTAAAGAGTTGGGGAAACGGGGACTTCCTCAAGCGAGTTTTCGCGAGTGATGCTGGCAATCCGGAGATACTCGCTCGCATCGCAAAATTCGAAAAGTTGGGCAGCAGTCCTGGCGCACTAAAATCCTACATACTTTCGAACCGACGGATAGACATCAACCCCATCCTCCCAGTCGTCCGCACGCCAACCCTAGTGCTGCACCGAACAACCGACGCGCAGGTGCCTGTAACGTTAGGCCGCAAGCTCGCCGCCGGTATCCCGGGAGCGAAATACATTGAATATCCGTCGGGCGATCACGCGTTCTGGACGGGAGACATTGAGCGAGTTACCGGAGACATCGAAGAATTCATCACTGGACAACGCGCCAGCGAGGGAATTGATCTGGAGCGCATACTCGCTACCGTTCTCTTTACTGATATCGTTGGGTCGACCAATCTTGCTTTGCAACTCGGCGATCACCGTTGGCGTGACCTCTTGGACAATCACGACGATCGTTCCGGCCGGATTGTCAGCAAGCATCGCGGCACTTTGGTGAAGAGCACAGGGGATGGCGTTCTGGCAACATTTGATGGACCGGGACGGGCTGTGCGATGCGCCTTGGCGCTCAGTGAGGAGAGCAAAAGCATTGGTTTGCCAGTTCGCGCGGGTCTTCATTGCGGCGAGGTCGAAATCAGAGGCAACGACATCGGTGGCATTGCCGTCCACGCAGCCGCGCGGGTGATGTCGCAGTCGGGAAGCAATGAGGTATTTGTCTCGCGGGTGGTCACCGACCTCGTAGCAGGCACCGATCTGAAGTTCTCCGAGCGAGGCTCATACGAATTAAAGGGGCTGCCCGGGAAATGGGATCTTTTCGCCGCGAGCAAATAGTAGGCCGCCTTGACGCCATAGACGGCGCTGCCATTCCGGCGCAGCACCGTTGCGCGCTCCTCGGCGCAATGCGACCGAAGCATCTCGACAGATCGCCGCCGGTCAAGCCGCGAAAGCGCCCGCCATGATCGCCATACCAGTTCCAAATCGCTCATCGCGCTATCCTACGGAAGTCGCAACGATAACCCGGCGCAGCAAAATCGCGAAAAGACGAGGCCAAATACGCGAAAGGCCCGGCGTCCCGCACCGCCTTTCGAGGGCACGGCTCAAAGTACCTTAGCTTAGGTCCCGTTGCCGATTGGGCCACGAACTCGTTTGACGAGGCGCCATCAGATGTTCTGGCCCCACCGTTTGGACTACCGATGTTCTCCGAGGTGAACAGAGTTTCATATCTCGATTAGCGCAGGGTATTGACGTCCGCTAGCGCCCTCTTCAAATGGTTCCCGGCATCGGGGAACCTCAAATGAAGGACATGAAGGCGCACTTGGAGAAGCTTCGGGTCGAGGCCGAGGAGTGCGAACTCATCAGCAAGCTCGCGACCAACGAGACTAAGAAAGACTTGTTTGCCAAGCTAGCCGCCCATCATCGGGCGCTCGCTGATGAGGTGGAACGGACGATCAACGCTTCCAAACCGCAGAGCACATAGGAGTTTTGGTTGCCGTGTTCGCGTCGTAGTTCTGCCGGTCCGGGGATCTCCGTGGGTGAACCGAGTGCCAGTCCCAGTTAGCGCGCTTTGTACGCCGTGATGACTTGGTGGAATTCGTCGTCATCGTCTACGGTCAATAAACCGATGACCATCCAGCCTGCGCACAAGCCGAGAACTATCAGCGCCATTTTTAGCCACGGTCTCATAAAGGCTAATATGCTCCGAGAACCAGCTATTTACCACCCCACGGTGCTTTGCCGTGGCACAAATTGCACCGGCGATCCCTAGCATCCGGGCGTAGAGTTCCAACTCCAAACGCAGGGGTTGTTGCAGTGACCTACCTTTTAGCGCGCTCATCGTGACGCTCGGGCTAAGCCCCATCGCAATCGTGGCTATTGCCCTGTTCATGTAGAAAAGAGAGGCCGCGCCGTCGAATGCCCTGAAAGCCGGCCCGCTCGCGCACCGAAAACCTTAACGGGATCGGCAGTATCAAGCCGCTCGCGCGATATCACTGCCGGCAACCCAGACCGGCGTTGCCGATTAACGGTTTTCTACCAATTGGTGTCAGTCTAGGTCATTGCGGTTAGGTCGCGACGAGCGACAACGCATTCCGGAATGCTCAACCTGACCAGCCCGGTTGGCGGTCTCCCTATGGGGCCCACGATGATCAAAGGTTTTGCGATTGCAGCCCTCGCGCTGCTAGGTGCATCGCAGGTAGACCAGTATCTCACCCACGGCCGATACACCGACGCCACCATGATGATGGTGAGACAGATGAGGCACTCCTTTGGGATTTAGCAGTCCCGGGCTCTATGCAACCTTAGGGGTTCCGCTCTAGTGAGGACGAGCGCAGGGGTGTACTGCGCCTTGGGCTTACCGGCGGACCTAGCTACCTGAGCTAGGGCCGCTCCTCGGCTCGTCGATCCTCACATGACGTCGCTCAAGTTCATGCAGGCGCCTTTTGCAATCGTCGCTCCCAAGGCAGCGCCGGCACCTTCAATGCGAAGGCGCCATCGCCGAGCAGTGCTTGGGCGAGTAGCATCACCGCCCAGACAAAGGGCATTTCCCATCCGCCTTCGACGAACCAGAAGTTCTTACGGACCATCCAGAAGTGCGTGGCACCGAGCATCATCGGCAGCGTGTACAAGCTCACCCAGCGGGTATAGACGCCGAGCAGCAATAGGATGCTCGCCGCGAATTCCGCGCTCAACGTGTATGTGAGCACCCATTCTGGATATCCGGCTTTCAATAGGCCGTTCCACCAAAGACTGATCGGCTTCAAGATGAACTTGCCGTAGAGCGCCGCCAGGAACAGCCCGGCAATCGTAATCCGCAAAATGAACGCAGCGTAAGGCGCAGTCCTTTGGTCGATCATCGCATGCTCCCAATGAAGCGGAAGCGCATGGTCCGAAGGTCTACTGGCAGGAGATCGTCCGACGGAACGGCGCGACCGCAAATACTAATAAAAGAATGCAGCCATTGGAGGCGCTGCGCGCGATGCAGTCTATCCGTAAAAACCCGGACGGCATGCCGGCAAACCGGAGCCACCGTATTCATCCGGAATGGAAGTTCGCCCCGCACCGCAGCATATACCCAGTGTTCATCGAGTTCATATTTGCATTTCGCCCGGCCGTCTTAATTGGCGGCCGGGCTTTTGTGTGCCGATCGGTGCTAGTTCTTCTTGAGATCGCGCAGTTTACGCATGTAGTAGCCGTGGCTCTGGACCGCCTGTCTGATCTCCTCGCTGACCCTGACGCCCCTCCTTCTGCTCTTGCGCCACTTACCTTGAGCGCTGACAGCCGGCACCGGAAAACCCTTTCTCACGACGAGCAGATCATGTCTGACATTGAAATACACCTCGACCATGTAATCTCCCAAAACCGTTGAAAGTATTGGTCCAGAGCAGATCGCCGTTCGCCGAAATGCAACCGGGTCTTTGGCGCTCGCCTGTGAATATCAAGGACAAGCGGCGTGCTCGTCGATCCTGAGACGGTATTTTCTGTTTGGATGTTGTTCGTATGCCGCACCCAACGACCAACGACTATCTGGACGAATATGATCGGGAGCTAGACGAGATCGTTGCCGCCTGCGACGGCGATGTGCGCAGCGCTCTGAGGGCTCTCTTGCTGGTCAACGAGCAGTTGGAGCGCATCCTAGATTGTTTGAACGCGGAACTGATCGAGCACGTGTCGCGGCATCGACGGCAGACGGTGCACTAAGCCGCAAATGGGCTCGGGCGAGACGCAGCCTAGAATGCCGCCATCTTTGTCGCAAACCCGGTGGCGCGGCTATGGCGAGTCCTTTGGACAGAGCGGAGACGTACCAACATTCAACAGTTGAGAGACGGCAGTCACCAATTGGGCAGGCGCAAATGGCTTCGTCAAAAGGATGCTGTTGGGCACGCCGTTCGCAGTCCATTGCTCGGCGCTGGCGCCGGTCATGTAAACGATCGGAAAATCGGGATGCATTTCTCGGACACGGCGAGCAAGCTGCCAGCCATCCATCGTATTCGCGCCGAGATTTACATCGGTGACGAGGGCTCGGTACTTATCTCCGCTGTCTCGCAACAAGCTCAACGCCTCATCGCCCGACGAAACGCCAAATGGCGCAAAGCCCGCCTCGCTAAGAGCACCGCTAATGAAGCTGTGGACCAAATGCTCGTCATCGACGATTAGGATATCGATAGTGTCCAAGGGGCCACCTCCCGCCGCAGCGTTGAGCGAGTTCCAAATTGACGCCCTGGCAGGAAGATGGTTCCCTTCGGGACGCATAAAGTCGCTCCCCTCGGTTCTTGCGTTTCATCATTCGAGGGGCCGGCGGTGTTCTCCCGTGTCGATCCAGATGGACATCTCATCTGCCGGGGCCTTGCGTAAGCCAAATGGCTTCGCACCGCTTGACAAAGAAAGGGTCCCACACGTGCGGTCTCCCAAGACGCCCGCCTGGTATTCCGCACGTAATTCAGGCGACGAGACGTAGATTGGTCTCAGGTTGCTTTGCGAGGCTGCCAATGATCCGTCGCAACTCGGCCGCGACGCCCTCGATTTTCCTTCATTCGCGTCGAATGATTGTAGACCTTGCCGGTGACGGTGGGCACGGCGACCTCGGCCTTCTTGCTCGAGGAATGATCGAGGCAACGTGCGATCCACGCATCATCAAAGCCAAGATCGCCGGCCAAGGTCGCCGCCGTCCGCGTAGATCGTGCTGATCGCCGAGCGGGCAGGCGAAGACGTATTGCTTGTTCGATGCCCTGAGCGCCTCGCGGGCAATCTCGACCGCCAGGTCGGACAGCGGCTGCTGGATCACTCGGCGCTTCTTCACGCGCTTGAGGGGCACGTCAAGTTCTACCCATTGCTCGGGGCCCATGGGTGCGATCGGCTCCCAACTTTCCCTACGCTCTCTTCAACAGGGAGGGCGGAACGAAGAGCAAAGCTCGGGCGAAACGCGCCGCGAGAACGCGGATTTGTGACTCACAGATCGTGCAACAATTTCAGCGTTGTCCCGGCGAAGGCCGGACCCATTACCACGAATGCGAATTGTTGCGCGACGCTGGGGCTACAGCCTGTTTTTCAACAACGCGACCCTGTGGTTATGGGTCCCGGCCTTCGCCGGGACGACGAATGGAGAAAGCCTGCGCCGCTTTCGCTCTCAATCCCGGTACGACGAATCCGCCCGGTCGAGCTTGCGCAGCAGCGCGGGCCAGGCGAGTTCGCCGTTGCGGGCGGCGCGGCCGGGCTTTGGCAGCATCCGCTCATAGGTGTCTTCGAGGATATTCTGCGGCGGATAGATCAGCTTGGTGTTGCAGGACAGCGCCATCACCTGGGTCTGGCAGGCGCGCTCGAGGCGGAACAGCACGTTGAACGCGGCGGGCACGGTGCGGCCGACGACCAGGAGGCCATGGTTGCGCAGGATCATCGCCTCGTTGTCGCCGAGGTCGCGGACCAGGCGTTCGCGCTCGTCGACATTGTCGGCGATGCCCTCGAAGTCGTGATAGGCGATGTGCAGGAAGCGCATCGAGGTCTGCGCCAGCGGCAGCAGGCCGCATTCCATCGCGGAGACCGCCATGCCGGCCGGGGTATGGGTGTGCGCGACGCAATCCATGTCGTGCTTGGCCATGTGGATGGCGCTGTGAATGACGAAGCCCGCGACATTGACGTCGTAGTCGGTCGCGTTGAGCAGCGTGTTGCCTTCGACGTCGACCTTGATCAGGCTGGAGGCGTCGATCTCCTCGTACAGCATGCCGTAGGCATTGATCAGGAACTGGTCGGTGGTGCCGGGCACGCGGCAGGAGATGTGGTTCGCGATCATCTCGGTCATGCCGTACATCGCCGTGAGCCGATAACAGGCGGCAAGATCGACGCGGGCCTGCCACTCCTCGGCGCTCACCTGCTCGCGGACGGATTTGACGACCTTGATCGCGGGCGAGCTGACGGGGGGATTCATGGCGTTCTCTCCTCGAGATATCTGCGGGGTCGGGGCCCGATTGTTGCGGCGGACCATAGCAGAATCCGCGCGGCGGCAAGCTTTGGCGCGTCTGCGTATTTGCAGGGCTGGCGGGCAAAAACCGAATGCGGATTGGCGCGCCGCGCCTTCAATGCCACAATGCGGAAAACAGCCGAGGCGCACCAAAATGAGCGATCGCAAGATACGTATCGCCGTCCTGCATTTCTCCCACGAAACCGTCTCGTTCCTGCCGAACGAGACCACGCTCGACGACTTCATCTATCCGGGCTCGCCGGCCAAAGGCGAGGCGCTGCTGCAGTTCGATCCCAAGAACTATATGGGCGGCTTCGTGCAGGTGGCGCGCGAGTTCTCCGAGGTCGAACTGGTCGGCATCGAATCCCCGCTCTGGCCGAAGACCTACACCGGGTCTGGCTGGATCACCCAGGAAGCCTATCGCACCTTTACCGACAAGATGATCGACGGGCTGAAGGAGGAGGGACCGTTCGACGGCGTCTATCTGTGCCTGCATGGCGCGATGGCCGTGCGCGACCTGCCGCGGCCGGAGGCCGATCTGGCGCGGCAGGTCCGCGAAGTGGTCGGCCGTTCCGCCTTCATTGCCGCAACCTTCGATCTGCACGGCAACGAGGACGAGACGTTCCTTGAGCAGGCGGACATGGCGTTCGCGGTGAAATATTTCCCGCATTATGACGCGCACCTGCAGGGTGAACGCGCCGCGCGCATGCTGGTGCGGGCGATCCGCGGCGACTACAAGCCGGCGCACAGGACGATCAAGGTTCCCGTGATCTCGCCCACCGTGCTGCAATGGACCGGGGCGCGGCCTTGGAGGGATCTCGTGCAGCGCGCGCTGGTCTGGGAGGCCCGCGAGGTCGACGTCTACGTCAACATCTTCTTCGGCTTCCCGTTCGCCGACGTTCCCGATGTCGGCATGACCGTTCAGGTTCTGACCAACGACAATCCAAAGCTCGCCGAGCAGGTTGCGCGCGATCTTGCCGGCACGATCTGGCGGCTGCGCGAAGCCTTGCTGCAATCGACCAAATTGCACGGCATCGCCGAGGGCGTCGCGCTGGCCAAGCAGGCCGTCGCAGCTGGCAACACACCGGTGGTGCTGGCCGATCACAGCGACCGGTCGGGATCGGCGACCTGGCTGCTGCGTGAGATCATCGCGCAGGACCTCGCCAACACTGTCATCGCAACCATTGCCGACGCCAGGGCGACGGCGAGTCTCAAGGCCGCCGGCGCCAAGGCCGGCGATGCCTTCGACATGGAGATCGGCGGCCTTGCCGACGAGTCGGCGGGCGATCCGGTTCGGATCCAGGGCACCATCTCGGCTGCGGGCGAGGGCTATGGGCAGTTCTGGGTCTGCGTGCGTTTCGGCCGCAACAATGTGCTGATCCTGTCCACCTATCTGGTGCAGGTCATGGAGCCGTTCTCGCTGAAGGCGCTGGTGCCCGACATCGGCACCTTTGACGTGATGGCGATCAAGTCGCGGGTCCATTTCCGGCGCGGCTTCGACGACAACGGCTTTGCCAAAACGATCCTCCCGGTCGAGCCCGAGCAGCCGTTCCTCGGCACGACGCGTCTCGACAAGCTGCCCTACAAGAATGTCGATCTTGCGCAGTTCTATCCGTACGGCAATCCGGCGTTTTCGGAGCAATCGTCATGACGGAGGGACGCTATCGCCTGATCGGCTCGACCGCCTCGCCCTATGCGATCAAGCTGCGCGCGCTGATGCGCTACCGGCGGATTCCGCACGATTGGGTGATCATGACCAAGGCCTTGCGCGAGGCAACCGCGCATCTGAAGCCGATGCTGATCCCGGTGCTGCAATATCCTGACGGCAGCTACCGCGGCGAGACTACGACGCTGGCCTATGATCTGGAGGCCCGCCATCAGGGACGGTCGGTGATCCCGGAAGACAGGTCCATCGCTTTCATCTGCGATCTGCTCGAGGACCTCGCCGACGAATGGGCAGTGAAGCCGCTGTTTCTCTATCGCTGGTGGGATCCGGAAGATCAGGCCTATGTCTCGCGCTGGGCCGGCGAGGAGTGGTCGACGTCGGCGGCCGAGGCCGGCAGCCGCGAGGAGATCGAGGAGTTCAGGCAGCGGCAGATTTCGCGCATGGACATTCTCGGCGCGACGGATGAGAACAGGCCGCTGTTGGAGGAAAGCTACCGGCGGACGCTTGCGGCGTTCGAGCCGCATGTCGGCATGAAGAAATATCTGTTTGGCAGCCGGCCGTCGCTGGCGGATTTTGCCTGGTTCGGCCAGCTCAGCGAGATGGCGACCGACCCGACCCCGATGCGGATCATGCGCGAACGCGCACCGTTCACCGATCACTGGGTGCGGCGGCTCGATGACGCGTCAGGTGTCGAAGGTGACTGGTATCCTCGTGAGCAGGCGCTTGGCGGGTTTGCGGAGGCGCTGCTGCGGATCGCCGGCGAACTCTATCTGCCGTTCCTGGCTGCCAATGCGGATGCGTTCGCGAAGGGCCTCGAGCGGGTAGAGATCAACGTCTGGGGACTGCCCTACGCGCTGGCGCCGTTCAAATATCAGGTCAAATGCCTGCAGCAGCTGCGCGAAAAGTTTGCCGCGCTCGATGCCGGCGAACGTGCGGCGTTGAAACCGGTGCTGGAACGCACCGGCTGCTGGGCCATCCTGGTTGGAGGCTGATCGATCGGGGACGACAATCGGGGTTCAAAACAGCGTGAGCTTAGGTCCGGTGCCGGCTCCCAAGCGCGATCGCGATCGTCTCCGGCTGCTTGATCCGCTCGATCAGCATGTCGATGCGGTCGCCGCCCCAGAACAGCTCGCCGTTGAACACCATGCTGGGCACGCCGAACACGCCGAGCGCTTCAGCCTCGTCGATAATGCGATCATGTTCGGCGCGGGCAGGGCCGCGAACATAGGCCTCGAAGGCCTCAGTGGAACCACCGACCGCGGTGATCACCCCCGCTATCTCCGCGAGTTCGTCGATCTCCAGCTCGTGGTTCCAGAATTTCCGGAACACCGTGTCGTGATAGCGCCGGAACAGCCCGTGGCGCTGCGCGAACAGCATGCCGGCGCTGGCGTAGAAGGCGTCATAGATCCGGCGCGGGCCCTTCATGGTCAGTCCCTGCGCGTTGGCGAACCGGCGCGCATCCATGTAGGCGTAGCGCACCTTGCGCCAGAAGTGCGGCGTGCGCTCCTCGACCGTGCCCATGAATTCGGGAATGCGCAGCGTATAGGGCAGCCATTCCAGCTCGACGCCGTATGTCTCCTCGAGTTCGAACAGCCGCTTGTTGGCGACATAGGCATAGGGAGACTTGTAGTCGGTGTAGATTCGAACCCGCGGCTTTTCCATCATCGTTCCTCACCTCGTCGGGATAATTGTTCCCGATCCCGCGCGGTGGCGCAATGCGGTGTGACGAAGGGGAAATCGCGGGCAAACGAACGGGCCCCGGTGCAGTCAAGCATCGCGGGGCCCTGCTACTTCGTTTTAGCGAAGGATCTCTGGTATCGACCAGTGGTGTTTCGGGACCTAAAAGCGCGTGGCCTTTGCGCTCCTGTCCTGCGGATATGTTCAGATTGTCGGCAGTGCACGCGGCTAGCAGCTGCTGTTCGCCTCAACGTGCACCGAGACCTTGCCGCTGAGCAAGGTCGCTGGCTTGCGCCGGTGGCGTCATGCTCCTCTCCAAGAGGTGGGCCGACGGACATCTGTCCGCTTCTGCTGCCTGGCGGCCGATCCCATAATCGTCCGTCAATTCCTGCGACGCGAGGAGCGAGCGCTCCACCACCCCAACAGGTGCAGTTAGCGAAATGCTGCGGCAGTTATGGCGATCTGTCAAGTTAACGAGCGGGGTAATTCAGGTCAGGAGTCCTGTCGCGACTTTCGATATTGGGTGAAATCCGGATCGTGCGTCATCTTCCAGTAGTCGACGAACCGCCACGGCATCGCCGAGAACACGCGGCCGCCTCTGTTGCGGTAATAGGTCGTCATACCCGGATGCGTCCAGATCAGTTGCTCATGCTCGGCGTCGACGTCGCGGATATATGCGTCATGCGCGTCGGGATGCACGTCGATCGCGGCGATGTCGTTCTCGATCATCTCGACAAGGCAGGCGGAGATGTAGCGGCTCTGGCACTCCGACTGGAAGATCACGCTGCCGCCATGCGCAGGCCCCGAATTGGGCCCGAGCATCAGAAAGAGATTGGGGAAATCAGGCACGGTGAGGCCGAGATAGGCGGTCGGATTGTCGTCGCGCCACGCCTGCTTGAGATTCTTGCCGTCACGTCCGGTGATGTTGAGCCGCGCCGCCATCTCGGAGACCTTGAAGCCGGTCGAGATCACGATGACGTCGTGCTGCCGCGATGTGCCGTCGGCGGTGACGATTCCATCCGCAGCGAAATGGTCGATCTTGTCGGTGACCAGCTCGACATTCGGTTTGGTCAGCGTCTTGAACCAGTTGTTGTCGAGCAGGATGCGCTTGCCGTAGGGCGGATAGGTCGGCATGCATTTCTCGATCAGGTCGGGGCGATCCTTCAGCTCGGAGAGAATGAAGTCGGCCAGCTCCTGGCGATGCCGGTCGTTGCCCTTGTTGACGGCGCGGTCCGGATACGGCCAGGCCGGATCCTTGCGCAGGAACGGCAGCAATCCGTCGCCGTATCGCCAGAACATGTTGAAGCGATACCACTGCACATAGAACGGCAGATGCGCGAGCAGCCACTGCGCGCCTTCGGTGATCGGATCGGAATAGCCCTTCACCGGCCGCGCCCATTGCGCGGTGCGCTGGTAGACGGTGACCGAAGCGACGCGGTCGGCGATCGACGGCACCAGCTGCATCGCGGTCGCGCCGGTGCCGATCACGGCGACATGCCTGCCGTCGAGCTTGATGTCGTCGGACCACAGCGCCGAATGAACCTTCAGACCGGTGAAGGCGTCGTCTCCCTCAAAGCGGGCAGGCAAGGGATCGTTGAGCTGGCCGATCGCGCTGACCAGCGCGGTGGATTCGAAGGTTTCTTCGCCGCGGGCGGTCCTCAGCGTCGAGATCCAGCGCCGCTTGCCTTCGTCCCAGCGCGAGGCGACGAGTTCCGTATTGAGGCGGACGTGTTTGCGGATGTCGTATTCGCGCACGACCTTGAGCAGATAGTCGAGCAGCTCCTGGCGCTGCGCGAAATAGCGGGTCCACGGATTGCGGGCGCCGAACGAAAAGGAATAGGAGTGGTTCGGCGTATCGACGCCGCAGCCGGGATAGCGGTTGGCGTACCAGGTGCCGCCGATCTCGTCCTGCTTCTCGACGATCGTATAGGGAATGCCGAGCCGGCCGAGCGCAACGCCAAGCGCGATCGCGCAGACCCCGGCGCCGACGATCAGCACACGCTGCTGCGCCAGCTTCTCGCCAGAAGGGCGCTCGCGCCAACGCACGTCGCGCGGAACGAAGCCCATCTCCTCCCGCATCAGCGGGGCATATTCCGGCGCGACATTCTCGCCGAGCGTCGCGCGCATCATCCGCAGCATCAGCTCATCGCCGGGATCGGTGATGACGGGCTTGGGCGTGCCACGCGCGAACAGGTTCAGGACGGCCGCGCGAATCTCGTCCTGGATATCCTTCGGGACGCCGGCGTCGGGATCCGGGATCAGGCGGACGTCGCGCTTCGGCTTGTAGGGCGGCTCGAGCCATTTCTCGTCGCCGGTCATGTGCACCAGCACCATCAGCAGCACGCGGATGTCGCCTTCGGCGATGGCGGAGGACAGATCGAGGTGTTGGCGCGGAAGCTCGATATTCATGCGTTGTCCTCAGCTGCGTGGGGCTTCCGGCAGGCCGCCATAGGCGGCCCAGGTGGTGCCTGCGATGTAGCCGGCATCGACCGGCAGGTTGATGCCGGTGACGCCGCTGCTCTGCGGCGAGAGCAGCCAGGCGATCGCCTGCGCCACTTCGATCGGCTCGACCAGCCGGTTCATCGCGGTCGGCCGCGCCAGCAGATCCTTGTTCAGCGCGCCCGATGCGATGCCGGCTTCAAGCGCGGCCGTGCGGGTGAAGCCGGGCGATACCGCGTTGACGCGGACGCCGGAACGTCCCCATTCGGCGGCGAGCGTCTGCGTGATCTGGATGACGCCGGCCTTTGCCGCTGTATAGGCGTGGATCGGACCCGACGTCATGCCGGCCACCGAGGCGACGTTGACGATCGCGCCATGCCGCCGCTGTGCCATTCCGATACCGACGCTGCGCGCGACCAGGAAGGTGCCGCGCAGGTCGATATTGACCTCGCGGTCCCATTGCTCCATCCGCACCCGTTCGATCGTGTGCATCTTGCCGAACACGCCGGCGGCGTTGACGAGGCCGCCGATCGGACCATGCGCCTTCTCGATATCGGCAATGCCTGCGACAACGGCGCTCTCGCTCGCGACGTCGAACGGCGCCGGCCACAGGATGGCGGTCGTTCCAACCGGCGGCTCGGGCGCGATGTCGACGATGACGACGCGATGCCCCTGATCGGCGAGCAGCGTTGCGGTCGCCGCGCCAATGCCGCGGCTGCCGCCGGTGACGAGGATAGTGCCCTCAGCGCTCATGATTTTCTTCCCTTGTCGCTGGTGGCGAACAGGCCGCGGGTGACCAGCTTTTGATAGGCCGTGATCACATAGTCGGGCACCGCGGTGACGCCGCGTTCGGAATAGGAGTAGCGGCGGCTGAGATAACCGCGCGCGCCCATCAGCACCTGGACGATGGCCTCGAATTCCTCGTCGCTGAAGGTGTTGGTCGCACCCGCTGCCCGCGCGCGTTGCAGGATCCGCACATAGGCACTGGAGATGTTGTCAAAATGCTTCTGGTAGCCGATCGGCGCGAAGAATTCGGCCTCGTTGAGGATGCGCAGGAATTCCGGCACCTCGCGGATGAAATCGAAGAAGGCGCTGAAGCGCTCGACCTCCTGCCGGGCCTCGCTCGCGGTGCCGGTGCGCGCATGGATGAAGCGGACCATGTCGAGGCCGATCTTCGGCAGCAGCTGGTCGAGCAGCTCCTGGCGGTTCTCGAAATGATTGTAGAAAGTGCCCTGCGCGACGCTGGCGGCCTCGGTGATGCGCGCGACCGAGGCTTCGGCATAGCCGTACTTGCCGACGACCTTGGTCGCGGCGTCGAAGATCTTCTGCTTGGTCCAGGCGTTGCGCTCGACCCGGTTGAGCTTTGTCACTTTGGCGGATGTCGCTTGCGTCATGCGGTGGCCTCGAGTTCGGCGCGGAGCACGCGTTTGAGCACCTTGCCGGATGGATTGCGCGGCAGGCTGTCGCGGATGACGAGCTGCCGCGGCACCTTGAAGCCGGCGAGCCGTGTCCGGCAGTGGTCGGTGAGACCGGGCAGGTCGAGCTTGGCGTTGTCGGCGAGCACCACGATCGCGACCGGCTTCTCGCCCCAGCGCGTGTCCGGCAGGCCGATCACCGCGACCTCGCGTACTTCAGGCATTTCGTAGATGACGCGCTCGACCTCAGAGGAGGCGATGTTCTCACCGCCGGAGATGATCATGTCCTTCTTGCGATCGGTCAGATAGAGGAAGCCGTCATCGTCGAGGTAGCCAACATCGCCGGTGCGGAACCAGTCGCCGAAGAACGCGGATGCGGTCTTCTCCGGATCCTTCCAATAGCCCTGCGTGACCTTCGGGCCGCGCAAGCAGATCTCGCCGTTCTGGCCGGCCGGCAGGCGCTTGCCGGCATCGTCGCGGATCTCGATCTCGACATGGGCGATGGCGCGGCCGGTCGAGCCGATCTTCTCGATCTCGCGGCCCGCGTCCATGAAGGTATCGCCGCCGCAGCTTTCGGTGAGACCGTAGGCATCGATGTAGCGCGCGTTCTTGAAATAGTTTGAGAAGGCGCGGATGCGAAGCTCCGGCGTCTTCTCGCCGCCACCGATCGCCCATTGCAGGCTGGAGACGTCGTAGCGCTCGCGGTTCGGGCAGGTGAGGAGCGCCGTGGTCATGACCGGCGCGAACCATGCAGCGTTGAGTTTCTCCCGCTCGATCGCGGCGAGTGCGGGTTCAGGCTCGAAGGTGCGGTGAATGCACAGCATGCCGCCATGCCAGAGCACCGCGATGCCGGGCAGGTCGAGCGCGCCGACGTGATAGAGCGGGCCGACGACGAGCAGCCGCGTGTCCGCGTTGAGCCCGAGCACCAGGGTCTGGTCGGCGGACTTCCAGTAGATGTTCTCGTAAGTGAGCATCACCCCCTTGGGACGATCCGTCGTGCCCGAGGTGTACATCAGCCGCATCAGGTCGCGCGGCTGGCGCACATGGATCGGCGCCGGCGCGATGTCGGGCGCAAGGTTGGTGACGCTGGACTGCGCGACCTCATCGAGCAGCACGATCGGCGCGCCGCCGGCGGCGATCGCGGCAAATTCCTCGTCGGTGATCAAGAGGCGCGCGCCGGAATTGCCGACGATGTAGCCGACCTCGTCGGCCGAGAGGCGATAGTTGATCGGCAGGAACACCGCGCCGATATGGCTCGTCGCGAACACCAGCTCGAGAAAGGCCGTGCTGTTCTTCATCAGCACGGCGACGACATCGCCGGGCGTGATCCCGCGCGCCGCGAGCCAGCCGCCGACCTGCCGGATCCGCAGATCAAAGTCGGCGTAGGAGACGTCTTCGCCGCGATATTTCAGCGCACAGCGGTCCGGAGTCCGCCGGGCATGAAATGCGATGAAGCTGGAAAGGTTGATCATTTGCCGCTGGCGGGGCCGATTCCGGCGCCGTTCTCTCCCTAGATGAATTATGAGTCGTAATTCATCTTTGGCTTGACGTCACCCCCCTTGCTCTGAAAACATTGTGACCATGGAGACGAAACGATCTCCGGCAGGAATTTTGGGGAACGCGAACCCGACAGGGAGGGGAATGATGAAGAGGACCCGGAAACCGGGCATCACCCGGCGCTCGACGCTTGTGCTGATGGGCGCCGGTGCGGTGAGCTTTGCCGCGCCATGGGTGGCGCGCGCACAGGCCAAGACGATCAAGATCGGCATGCCGACCATTCTGTCGGGCCGCGTCGCGCAGCTCGGGACGTCCTCGCGCAACGCGGTGCTGCTGGAGGTCGAGAAGGTCAATGCCGCCGGCGGCCTTGCCGGACGGCAGATCGAAATGGTGATCCGCGACTCCAAGGGACAGCCGCAGGAAGCCGCGCGCATCGCGCGCGAGCTCGTCAACACCGACGGCTGCGAGATGCTGCTTGACGGCGAAGCGTCCTCGGGATCGTTCGCGGTTCACGAAGTGGCGCGGGATCTCGGCGTGCTCTGCATCCACACCTGCTCGGAAGCGTCATCGCTGACCGCCGATCCCAAGCAGCACATCCCGAACGCCTTCCGCTGCGTGCGGCAGGGCATTCATGACTCGATCGTCGGCGCCAGCTACGCGGCAGGGATCGCCAAGGCCAAGGGCCTGAAGAAATGGGCGACCTGTTCGCCCGACTACGCCTATGGCCGCGACACCACCGGCGAGTTCGTGCTGTACCTGAAGAAGTTCGCGCCCGACGTCGAGATCATCAGCGAGTCCTGGCCAAAGCTGTTCCAACCCGACTACACCGAGGTGGTGACGAAGATCCTGCAGGCCAAGCCTCAGGCGCTCTATTCCTGTCTGTGGGGCGGCGATCTCACCTCCTACATCGATCAGGCCAACATCTACGCGATGTTTACCCAGATGGAGGTGTTCGCGGTCAACATGGCCGACTACACCGCGCTCACGGTGGTGAAGAACCTGCCCAAGGGCATCCACTCCGGCGACCGCTACATCAAGACATTCCCGCCGACGCCCGAAAATGCCGCCTGGGGCGATGCCTACAAGGCCAAGTACAACGAGTATCCGACCAACTGGTCGTGGCAGAACGCCACGGCGGTCATGTTCCTCAACGAGGCCGTCAAGAAGGCGAACTCGACCGACGGCAAGAAGGTCGCGGAGGCGCTCACCGGCCTCACGATCAAGTGCCCGTTCGGCGCCGACGGCACCGTCACCATGCGCGCCGACGATCACACGCTGGTCGGTTATGCCATCGGCTGGGGCACTACGATTCCGCAGGAGCCCTACGTTCCCGATGTGAAGGCCGGAGACTGGAAGACCATCTTCGAGCTCGAAGCCGAGTGGAAGAAGAGCAAGGGCTACACCTGACCCGCGTGTGCGGCGGAGGGCAGCCTGCTGCCTCCGCCTCGCATCTGATGTTTGTCGCGCGCCGACGTTGCGGCCCGCCGTAATGGATGATTTTCCGTGGACCTCGACGCGCTCGCCAGTTGCCTCGCCAGCCCTGCCTGCCTGGTGACGCAAACCACCAGCGGCCTGATTATCGGCATGCTGCTGTTCCTTGTCGCCGTTGGGCTGACGCTGATCTTCGGCGTGCTCAAGGTCGTCAATTTCAGCCACGGCGCCTTCTATATGTTCGGCGCCTATTTCGCGATGACGGCCTATCAGCTCACCGGCAGCTTCGCGCTGGCGATGCTGAGCGGCGCCGCCGGCACCGCGATCCTCGGCCTGATCTTCGAGCGCGTGTTCATGAGCCGGGTCTATGGCCGCGACGTCCTGATGCAGCTGCTGGTCTGCTACGCCTTCGTGCTGATCTTCGACGATGTCGTCCGCATGATCTGGGGGCCTGAATTCAGGTCGATGGGCATGCCGGCCGCGTTCCAGGTGCCGCCGCTGTTCATCGCCGGCGGCGTGGTGCCGCCATATTATCTGCTCTTGATCGGGGTGGCGCTCGCCGCAGCCGTTGTTCTCGGTCTGGGGCTGGCGCGCTCCACGATCGGCAAGGTGATCCGTGCGGCCGCGCATAATCCCGGCATGGTCTCGGCGCTCGGTATCAATACCGGGTTGATCTATGGTGGCGTATTCGCGCTCGGCGGCATGCTGGCGGGACTGGCGGGAGCGCTCGCCGCGCCGGTGCGCTCGCTGACACCGGGCATGGGGTTCTCGGTGCTGATCGAGTCCTTCATCGTCACCGTGATCGGCGGCATGGGCTCGATCCTCGGCGCGTTGATCGGCGCGCTTTTGATCGGCCTGATCCGCTCCTTCGGATCGCTCGGTTTCCCGCTGTTCACCGAGGGCTTGATGTATCTGTTCATGGTGATCGTGCTGGTGTCGCGTCCGACCGGGCTGTTCGGCAGGGAGGTCGCATGACCGAGTTGCAGGCCGGGCAGGGCACGCAGCCCCTCGATGTTACCCGGATCGATGCCAAGCCGCAGCGTTACCGCGATGTGCTGATCGCGCTCGTAGCCTTTGCCCTGCTCGCGCTGCTGCCGTTCATCTTCGGCAGCAAGCAGCTGCTCGACTTCGTGATCCGCTGCGCCGCCTACGGATTGTTCGCGACGTCGCTCAACCTTCTGGTCGGCTACACCGGACTGATCTCGTTCGGCCACGGCATGTTCTTCGGCCTCGGTGCCTATGGTTTCGGGCTGATGATGCAGAAGACCGGCGTGCCGATCCCGGTGGCCTTCGTCGCCACGCTGGCGATGACCCTGGTCGTCGCCGTCGTCATCGGCGCGATTTGCGTGCGGCTAAGGGAAATCTACTTTGCCTTCGTCACGCTGGCATTCCAGATGCTGATTCACTCGACCATCCTGTCGTGGCAGTCGCTGACCGGCGGCGACCAGGGCCTGCGCGGCGGGATTCCGCGGCCGCCGTTTCTCGGTATCGATCTGTCGAACCATCTGCATCTCTACATCACGAGCTGCGCCCTGCTGGTGATCGGCCTGCTGCTCATGCGCCAGATCGCGCAATCGCCGTTCGGCTACACGCTGCGGATGATCCGCGACAACGCCACGCGAGCGAGCTTCATCGGCATCGATGTCTGGCGCGCCAAGCTGACGATCTTTGTGCTCGCCGCGCTGTTCGCGGCGACCGGCGGCATCATCATGGCGCTGTTCGTCTCCGGCGCCTATCCCGAGTTTGCCTATTGGACGATCTCGGGCGAGGGCATTTTCATCAACATGCTCGGCGGCGTGACAACCTTCCTTGGACCGATGGTCGGCACGGTGCTGCTGCTGATCCTCAACGATACCGTTACCCGCCTGACCGAGTATCACGGCATCGTGCTCGGCATCGTGATCCTGTTCTTTGCCATCGGCCTGCGAAAGGGACTGATGGACTTTGTCGTCGAGTGGTTCGCGCAGCGTCGCGGAGAAGCCGGGGAGCGCGCGCCATGAGTGCACAGACGCGGATCAGCGTCGTTACCGGCGGCGCCAGCGGCATCGGCGCGGCTTGCGTTCGCGAACTCGCAGCGGCCGGCGATCTCGTCGCCGTTCTCGACCGCGATCTCGCCAAGGCGCAGACGGTTGCGGCGGAAGTCGGTGGCAAGGCCTTTGCGGCCGACGTGGCGGAGGAGCGCAGCGTCGAGGCCTGTGCGGCCGCGATCGAGCGCGACTGCGGCCCGGTCGCGGTGCTGGTCAACAGCGCCGGCATCATCCAGGCGCCGGTCCGGCCGCACGATCTGCCGATGACCTCCTGGGACGACGTCGTGCGCGTCGACCAGCGCGGCACCTATGTCGCCTGCGTTGCCTTTGCGCGGCAGATGATCGCGCGCAAGCGCGGCAGCATCGTCAACATCGCCTCGATTGCCGGCATGCGCTCGATGCCGCTGCATGCCTATGCGCCCGCCAAGGCGGCGGTGATCGCCATCACCGAATGCCTCGCGGCCGAATGGGGGCCGTCCGGCATCCGCGTCAATGCGGTGTCCCCTGGTTATACGCTGACGCCGGCGCTGAAGAATGCCATCGATCGCGGAGAGCGGGATGTCTCGGCGCTGGCTGCCAATGCAGCACTTCGCCGTCTCGTCGATCCCTCGGAAATCGGCCGCGTCGTCGCATTTCTGGCGTCCGACGTGGCCTCGGCGATGACCGGCGCCAACGTGCCGGTCGATTGCGGCTGGCTCGCCGGCACATCGTGGAGCACCTACGGCGGTCTGCGGGAGGCGAGCGGCTAGCCATGCTGGAGATTCGCGGACTCTCGAAATCCTTTGGCGGCGTCAAGGCGACCGACAACGTCTCGCTCGACTTTGCCGACGGTTCGCTCACCGCCGTGATCGGCCCAAACGGCGCCGGCAAGAGCACGTTCTTCAATCTGATCACGGGCGCGCTGCAACCTGATGCCGGGCAGATTTTGCTCAATGGCGTCGACATGGCGGGCAAGGCCCCGCCGGAGATCGTGCGCCATGGCATCGGCCGCGCCTTCCAGGTCGCGAGCATCTTCCCGTCGCTGACGGTCGAGGAGACCATGCTAGCTGCTGTTTGCGCCGATCTGCGACGCGCCGGCGTGATACATCGCCGGTTTCCGCTGGCCGAGACGCGCGACCGCGCCGAGCATGCGATGGAGCTGCTCGGCCTCGCCGGCAAGCGCAACCGGACCGCGGCGACGCTGTCGCACGGCGACCAGAAGCTGCTCGACATCGCGCTCGCGCTGGTGCTCGAGCCCAAGGTGCTGCTGCTCGACGAGCCGACCGCGGGCATGGGCACCGAGGAGCGCTGGCGCATGATCGACAAGGTGCGTGAGCTCTGGGAGAAGCAGAAGATCACCGTCGTGTTCATCGAGCACGACATGGACATCGTATTCAAGATTGCGCCTCGGATCGTCGTACTGTGCTACGGCCGCATCCTGGCGACCGGGACGCCGGACGCGATCCGCAGGAATGACGCCGTGATCGACGCCTATCTCGGCAGCGACGACCACGCGGGAGCGGTGGCATGAGCGCGCAGCCGGTGGTGCAGGTCGAAGATCTCGACGTCTATTATGGCACCAGCCAGATTCTGTTCGGCGTCGGCCTGTCGGTGCGGCAGGGCGAAACCATGGCGCTGCTCGGCCGCAACGGCGCCGGCAAGTCGACCACCATGAAGGCAATCATGGGGCTGGCACCGGCGCGCCGCGGCAAGGTGACCCTGCGCGGCCGGGTGGTCTCAGGAATGCGGCCGCATCACATCGCGCGCGCCGGGCTCGGCTTCGTGCCGGAAGACCGTCAGATCTTTCCCGAGCACACGGTCGAGGACAATCTCGTCATCGGCCAGAAGAAGGGGCCTGATGGCGAGGACGAGTGGTCGATCCGCCGCGTCTATGACGTGTTCCCGCTGCTCGAGCCGCTGCGGCACCGGATCGCCGGCAGGCTGTCCGGCGGCGAGCAGCAGATGCTGGCGATCGCCCGCACGCTGATGGGCAATCCGGTGCTGCTGCTGCTGGACGAGCCGAGCGAGGGGCTGGCGCCGATCATCGTGCAGCGCATCGGCGAACTGCTGCGGCAGCTCCGCGGCACCGGTGCCACAGTATTGATCGCCGAGCAGAACATGCATTTTTGCCTTGGCCTTGCGAGCCACGCGACGGTTATCGACAAGGGACAGATCGTCTACACATCTGCCATCGAAGAGCTGAAGGCCAACGATAACATCCGGCAGCGCTATCTGGCGCTGTAGGGCATGATCGGGGAAAAGCGCGGAGCGGTTTTCCCCCGCGACAAACGCGCAGCGTTTGCGCGGGGATCATACCCAAAGGACAGGGCACTTCGACAGCGGTGGGAGGACAAATGGCGGGCAAGCTGACGCCGACGCATGAAGCGCCGTATCGTGGGCTGAAGGTACTCGATTTCGGGCAGGGGATTGCCTCGCCCTATTGCGCGATGCTGCTCGGTGTCTACGGCGCCGACGTCATCAAGGTCGAGCCGCCGGAGGGCGACTGGTCGCGCTATCTCGGCACGACCTACGGCAACCACACGACGCTGTCGGCGGTCTACAACCGCGGCAAGCGCAGCCTGTGCCTCGACATGAAGCACAAGGACGGGATCGCGATCGCGCAGCGGCTGGCGCGCGAGGCCGACGTCCTCATCGAAGGATTTCGCCCTGGTGTCGCAGAGCGGCTCGGGCTCGGCTATGAGAGCCTGTCGCGCGACAATCCCGGCCTGGTCTATCTGTCGGTCAGCGGCTTCGGGCAGAGCGGCCCGTACGCCAAGCGGCCCGGCTCGGATTCGGTCGCGCAGGCGTTCTCGGGGCTGGTCTCGGTCAATCTCGGCGCCGATGGCGTGCCGCATCGGGTCGGTACCACGATTTCCGACGTCGTCACCGGCGTCTATGCGTTCCAGGCCATCGCCACGACGCTGTTCGCGCGTGCGACCGTCGGCACCGGCCGCTGGATCGACGTCAATCTCTGCCAGTCGACGTCGGCGCTGCTCGGCCACAAGGTGGCGGAGTTCATCCTCGAGGGCGGCGCGCCGCGCGCGCTGAACGTTCCGGCCGGCACCTACCAGACCCAGGACGGCTGGATGATGGTCACCCTGGTGAACGAGCCGCAATACAAGCGGCTGTGCGGTGCGATCGGGCGTGAGGATCTCGCCGGCGATCCGCGTTTTGCCGACTTCGCCCGGCGCGCCGATGCGGCCGACGCGCTGATCCCGCAATTGCGCGAGGTGTTCTTGACCCACGCGACGGATGCCTGGCTGACCCGGCTGCATGCGGCCGATATCATCGCCGAGCGGATCCTCAATCCCGGCGAATGGCTGCGCAACGTCCATGTCGAGGCGACCAGGGCGTCGGTGTGCCAGGACACTCCCGGCGTCGGCGCGGTCTACACGCCACGCACGCCGGGGATCGCGAGCCTGTCTGAGGATCAGCTTTGCCCCGCGCCTGACGTCGGGCAGGATAGCCGCGCCGTGCTGACGGAAGCCGGCTTCGGTTCCGCCGAGATCGACGGCCTGCTGCTGTCGGGCGCGGTGCGGCACGCCAAGAGCTAACGGGAGGCAACACATCATGAGCACCGACCTCGTTCGTTACTCGGTCACCGACCAGATTGCGGAGATCGTGCTGGATCGCGCGCCGGTCAACGCACTCAGCATTCCCCTGATCGACGCGCTGCTGGCGGCGCTGGCGAAAGCGCGCGATGACGATGCGGTGCGCGCCGTCATCATCAGCAGCGCCCACAAGGTGTTTTGCGCCGGCCTCGATCTCGACATCGTCAGGGGCAAGCCCGCGATCGAGACCAAGACATTCCTGGAGCGGCTGTATTTCGCGCTGAACGATACGCAGTACCGCATGGGCAAGCCGACGATCGCGGCGATCGATGGCGCGGTGCGCGCCGGCGGCATGACGATCGCGATCTCCTGCGACATGATCGTCGCGGGCGACGGCTCGACCTTCGGCTATCCCGAGATCGATGTCGGCCTGATCCCGGCGATCCATTTCGTGCAGTTGCCGCGGCTGGTCGGAAAGCACCAGGCATTCGGCCCGCTGTTCCTTGGCGAGCCCTTCGATGCCGCGACCGCCTTTCGCATGGGCCTGCTCAGCGAGGTGGTGCCGAAGGGCACCGCGCTCGCGCGGGCTCGCGAGATCGCACGCAAGCTCGCGGCGAAATCGCCGATCGTGATGAAGATCGGACGCGACGCCTTCATGCGTGCGGTCGATGCCGATTTCCGCCGCTCGGTGGAAAACACGGCGGAAAGCTTTGTTGTGGTCGCATCGACGGAAGACTGCCAGGAAGGGCTCAATGCGTTCGTCGAGAAGCGGGCGCCCAACTACAAGGGACGGTAAATGGCTGGATTGTATTTCGAGGAGTTCGAGGTCGGGCAAGAATTCCACCACGAGTTCAGCCGGACCGTGACCGAGATGGACAACACCATGTTCAGCCTCCTGACCATGAACCCGCAGCCGTTGCATATCGACGCGCATTTCTCCGAGAAGACCGAGTTCGGCCAGCGGCTGTTCAACAGCCTCTATACGCTCGGCATCATGATCGGCATGAGCGTGTACGATACGACGCTGGGAACGACCGTCGGCAATCTCGGCATGACCGACGTCAAGTTCCCCAAGCCGGTGTTCCATGGCGACACGCTGAAGGCGCACACCAGGATCATCGGCAAGCGCGCCAGCAAGTCGCGGCCGACCCAGGGCATCGTCGAGTTCGAGCACACCATGACCAACCAGCGCGGCGAGGTGGTGGCGAGCTGCCGCCGCACCGGCCTGATGCACTGCAAGCCGAAGGCGTAAGCGATGCGATCGTTCCTGTTTGTTCCCGGCGACAGCACCCGGAAATATGAAAGCGCGAAGAAGACCGCGGCCGACGCGCTGATTCTCGACCTCGAGGATTCCATCGCGCCGGACCAGAAGGTCGTCGCGCGCGGCATCACGCGCCAGATGCTCGATGCGCGCAATCCGGAGCAGAAGCTCTATATCCGCGTCAACGCGCTCGACACCGACCTGACGCTCGGCGATCTCGCCGCCGTGATGCCCGGCAAGCCCGATGGAATCGTGCTGCCGAAATGCGCCGGCGCCGCCGACGTCAACAGGCTCGCGCTCTATCTCGACGCATTCGAGGCGGCCTCGGATATCGCGCAGGGCACCACGCGGATCGTGACGGTCGCGACCGAGACGGCGCGGGCGGTGCTGAAAATCCTCGATTTCGAGAACATGAGCCCGCGGCTGTGGGGCATGATGTGGGGCGCGGAGGATCTCGCGGCCTCGCTCGGGGCAACGCGCAACCGCAGCGACGGCCGCTATCACTCGCCCTTCATCCTGGCGCGCGATCTCTGCCTGATCGGCGCGGCCGCCGCCGGCGTCGTCGCGATCGACACCATCGCGACCGACATCAACGATCTCGATGCCTTGAAGGCCGAGGCGATCGCCGCGCGGCAGGATGGCTTCCTCGCCAAGGCTGTGATCCACCCCAAGCATGTCGACGTCGTCAACGCGGCCTTCGTGCCGACGGATGAAGAAATCGCATGGTCGGAGCGGGTGATCGCCGCGTTCGCCAATAACCCATCGGGGGTCGCCAAGATGGACGGCAAGATGCTGGACAAGCCGCATCTGCGCGCCGCCGAGAAGATCCTGGCGTCGCACAGGAAATAGTCAGCGGTCGGGCTCGATCAGCGCGCCCTTCGCAAGGAGCGCGGCAATCTCCGCCTCCGCAAGTCCTGCTTCACGGAGAATCTCACTGCCATGCTCGCCAAGCCGCGGCGGACAGGTCCGGATCGACGGCGGCGTCCGGCTCCAGGTCGCGGCCGGTCCGGCGACCCGCAGCGTGCCCTCGGTCGGATGCTCCAGTGACTGGATCAGCCCGACCTGAGCCAGATGCGGATCGTCGATCAGGCGATCGAGGTCATGCAACGGCGCATGCGGAATGTCGGCCTCTTCGAAGAAGCGCATCCATTCGGCGGTGCCGCGGGTCTTCATCATCTGCGAGAACCAGTCGTAGACGAAATCGTAGTTCCGGGTTCGGGCGGAAATGCTGTTCAGCCGAGGATCGCGATCGGCTTCGTTCGCAAGGCCGATCTTGGCGAAGAAGGCGTTCCACTGCTTGTCCGAATAGACCAGCGCGCAGATGTAGCCGTCGCTGGTCTGATAGGGGCGGCGGTCCGGCGACAGCAGCCGGGAGTAGCCGGGCGGTCCGATCGGCGGCTCGAAGCTGCGGCCGGCCATGTGATCGCCGAGCACGAACTGGGCCATGGTCTCGAACATCGGGATCTCGATCGCCTGGCCTTCGCCGGTGCGCTCGCGATGGAATAACGCTGCGAGGACGGCGTGGACGGCATTGAGACCGACGATGCGGTCGGCCATCGTCGCCGGAGAGTAGCGCGGCTCGCCGGTGATCCTACCGGTCAGCGCGGGCAGGGCCGTCAGCCCCTGGATCAGGTCGTCATAGGCGGGCCGGCCGGCATACGGCCCGGTTTCGCCGAATCCATGCAAGCTGGCGTAGACGAGCCGCGGGTTCGTGGTGAGGAGGTCGTCGGCGCCGAGTTTCAACCGTGCCATCGCCGCGGGGCGGACGTTGTGGACGAACACGTCGGCGGCTGCGGCGAGCCGCAGTAGCGCCGCGCGGCCGCTCGGCTTCTTCAGGTTGAGCACGATCGAGCGCTTGTTGCGGTTACCCTGCAGGTACATTGCGCCCATCGCTGGGTGGCGCATCGGGGCCGCATGGCGCATGACATCGCCGTCCGGGCTCTCGACCTTAATCACGTCGGCGCCGTAGTCGCCGAGGATCATGGTCGCGTACGGTCCCATCATCACGCTGGTGAGGTCGACGATCCTGACGCCGGCGAGCGGGCCAGCCGGCGCGGATGGCGCGTCTTTCGTTGGCACCCTGCTCAATGGCTGGCGGCCAGCGCTTCGGTGAAGGCCTTGAAGACGTCAGTGCCGGGCTTGCCGCGTTTGTCGACGTCCTTCACCCAATCCTGCGCCACCGACTTGAAGGCGGTGTCGAATACCTTCTTGTCATCGTCGCTGAAGTTGATGACCTTCATGCCCTGCGACTTGATCTTGTCGGTCGCGGCCTTCTCGCCGTCCTCGAATCGCTTGCAGGCCTCGCGCGTGGTCCGTTCGCCGGCCTCGACCAGCGCCTTGCGCACGTTCTCGGGCAGCGACTTGAATTTCAGCTCGCCGATCGAATAGGTGAAGATCGCGGTACCGAAGTTCAGCCCCTCGGTGCCCGACTTCAAGATCTTGCCGAAGTCGTAGGATGCCGAGCTTTGATAGGAGAAGATCAGCCCGTCGAGCGTGCCACGGGTCAGCGATTCATAGATTTCGGGAGCGGCCATCCGCACCGGCACGCCGCCGATCGAACGCATCATCAGATCCATCGCGCCGCCGGTGGTGCGGATCTTCAGACCTTCGAGGTCCTTTGCCGTCTTCACCTCGCGGCCGGTTGCGAGCTGGATCTGGTAAGCTGGCAGCGCCAGCGTCACCAGCGGCCGAAGCTGGTTGGGCACGAATTCCTTGGTCTCCAGGATGCCGCCATTGTGCGAGATCTTGTAGAAGGCGAGCGAGCCCCGGCATTCGCTGTCGAAGATGCCGGGCAACTCGGCAGCCGCTGTCAGCGGAAACTTGTCCGAAGAGTAGGACGGTACGATGTAGGAGATGTCGGCGACACCGAGCGCGGTGAGCTGGGCCATGTCCTTGGCCTTGCCGAGCTGCTCCGCCGGGAAGTGCTGGAACGTGACCTGGCCGTTGGTCAGCTTGGTGACGAGCTCGGAGAACGGCTTGCCGACGAGCTCATGGATCACGTGGCCGGAGGGCAGACTGTCCGCAAGGCGAAGGGTGATCTTCTCCTGGGCGCTGCCGGATCCGGCCGTGGCCGCGAACAACGCCGCGGCGAGCGCGAGCGACCTCGTTGGAGCGGACATCACATTTCTCTCCCTCTATTCGTTGCTTTTCTCAGTAGCCCATTTTCATAGGCAGCCAGAGGATAATCGTCGGCCAGATCACGAGAATTGCGATCGCGATCAGATGGGCGACGAAATGCGGAAATACGCCGTGGAAGACCTCCGCCACAGGGCGCCCGGAATAGCGCGCGACCACGAAGCAATTGAGACCCACAGGAGGAGTGATCATGCCGACCTCGGCGGTCACGATCTTGATGACGCCGAACCACAGCGGATCGTAGCCAAGGGACTTGATCAGCGGCAGCACGATCGGAACGGTCAACACCAGGATGGCGATCTGGTCCATGAACGAGCCGAGCACGATGTAGCCGCAGAGAATGATTGTCAGGATCAGCCACGGAGGCACCGGCAGGCTGCCCACCCAGCTCACAAGATTCTGCGTCACCTGCGTCAGCGTGAAGAAATATCCGAAGATCGAAGCGCCGAACAGGATCATGGCGATCATGCAGGTGCCGTGAGCCGAACGGAGCAATGCGCTGCGCAGAGTCTTGCGGTTGATCCTGCCCTTCCAGCAGGCGAGCGCGAACGCGCCAAACGCGCCGAGCGCGGATGCCTCGGTCGGTGTGGCGACGCCGGTATAGATGACGCCGGTGACCATGCCGAACAACAGCAGCATCGGCCCCACGACGCGCATCATGCGAAGCTTTTCCGCAAGCGATACGGAAGGAGCCGACGGAGCACGACTAGGGTCCTGCCAGGCCAGGAACCAGACGGTGGCCATGATAGTGAAGGTGACGAGTATCCCGGGGATCACGCCGCCGATCAACAGCGCGCCGATATTTACCTCCGCGAGCAGGCCGTAGATCACCAGCGCCACAGATGGCGGGATCAGCATCGCGAGGGTGCCGGAAATCGCGACGACGCCCGCTGCCATTCTCGGTTCATAGCCCTGCTTCAGCATTGCCGGCAGGCTTGTGGCGGAAAGCGTGGCGGCGGACGCAGTGCTTGTGCCGCAGATCGCGCCGAAGCCGGCGCCGGCCAGCGCCGTCGCCATGCCGAGACCGCCCGGAATTCGTCCGACCCAAGCCGCAGTCGCCTTGAACAGGTCGTCGGCGATTCCGCTTACGAGCACGAATTCCGCCATCAGCAGGAACATCGGGATGGTGATCAACTCGTAAGAGGTGACGGCCGAGAGCGGCGCGGTCTGCAAAATTCCCGTGAGGATCGGCATGCCGCCGATCATGTACAGGCCGAGCACGCCGGATCCCGCCATCGCAAAGCCGACTGGGGTGCCGATCGCAAGCAGACTGAACAGTACCAGCATCACCAGGAGAAGCGTCATTCGAATGTCTCTCCGGCGGCATGCGAGGCGGGCAGTGCGATCACGCTGCGTCCGGTCGCGAGCGAAATCGCGTGTGCGACGAGGTGCAGCACGAGGCGGATCGTGATCAGCCCGGCGCCGAACGGCACCAGTCCGATCGACGGCCACATCGGCCACGGGATCGCGCCGGCCATCACGTCAGCGGACTCGAAGCTGTCGACGGCACGCAGGAAGCCGAGATAGGCGATCAGCGAGAATATGGCGATGCCGACAATGCAGGTCACGATTTCCGAGATGCGGATCATCGCCGGCGAGAATTTCTGCTGCAGGATATCGACGCTGACATGGGCACGGCTGGCGTAGGCTTCCGACAGCACGAGAAAGAAGATGCCAGCCATCAGATAGAGCGAGATCAGGTCATAGGCCCACGAGAATGGCTTGTTGAAGGCGTAACGCATGATGACGTCGCCAAACACGATCATCATGATCGTGAACATGAACGTCGCGGCAATCGTCGAGGCGATCTTCTCGATGGCACCGAGCGCCCTTAACAATCCGTCGATCAAGAGTCTTGCCCCCGTGGCTTTGTGTGTTCACTTTGCCGGAATGGCAGCGACCGCGGCGTCGAATTCCTTGAGCGCGTCGCTGCCGTGCTTGCCGCGTGCATCGAGCCCGTCGGCCCAGGCCTTGCTCACGCCCTTCGTCAGATCCTTGAGCTTTGCGACGACGTCGGACTGCAGGGTGTCGAAGCGGACGCCCGCGGTCTCCATCGACCTCATGGTCTCGCTGTCCTGCTTTTGCACTTCCTTGCAGGCTGATGGCAGGATCTCCTCGGCGACGTCGACCATGGCCTTCTGGATCGCGGGCGACAGTTTCTTCCAGGCGTTCTCGCTGATCGAATATGCGACCACGAAGCTTGCGAAGCCGAAGCCTTCGGTGGAATGGTTGACGAGCTTGTCGGCGCCGTAGGCGACGACGCTCTCGAGCGGAAACAGCAGGCCGTCCATCGTGCCACGCGACAGCGACTCATAAGCGTCGGGCGCCGCCATGCGCACCGGCACTGCACCGATGGCGCGCAGGGTGAGGTCCTGCGCGCCGCCGGTCGATCGCAGCTTCAGTCCATTGATATCGGCAACATCCTTCACCGGCTGCTTCACGGTCAGGATGCGATACGGCGGCAGGCTCACCGCGAGCAGCAGGCGGATGCCGTTTGCGGTATAATCCTGCTGTGCAATCACGCCGCTGCGCGCGGATTTCCAATACGCCAGCGTGCCTTGGCAGGAATGCTCGAACGCGCCGGGCAGCATCGCGACTTCGGAGACCGGCATCTTGTCGGACACGTAGGCGGGCGCGACATAGCCGATATCGGCGACGCCAGTTTGCGTCAGCCTGAGCATGTCAGCGGCCTTGCCGAGTTGCTGGGCCGGATAATGCTCGAACGTCACCGCGTTGTTGGTGCGCTTCTGGACCTCGGCCATCCAGGGCTCGAGCACGAGGCGGACGAGATAGTGGCCTTTCGGAAAGGAGTCGGCGACCCGCAGCTTGATCGGGTCCGCCGCCGCAAGATTGACCGATGCGATGAGGAAGCCGTAACCGGCCAGCGCCTGCCAAAGCCCGCCCATATGTCCTGCCCCTGAGTAACCTTGTTGTTTTGAGCAGCTGGGCACAAACGAATTTGCCCGTCAAGCAGGGCTCGGCTGAGCGTGCTTGATGAGACAACCAAAGAGCGCGAGACGCCATGCGCCCGCGATTGCGACGATGGAAGGCATCACGGGAGAGGATGTCGAAATGCCCGCCCTGATCACCGATTACGTCCCGTGACGACCAACTAGGAACCTGATCCGCAAGAAAGACCCGGATGCGACATCAATTTTGTCCACTGCGCGGGAAATTCCTCTGCGCCCGATCGCACCGTCGCCAGCAGCACAGCCGATGCGGCGAGTAGGAACTCGCCGCGCTCCCGAAAAGGAAAGGTCGAAAATGTTGCTTAGTGTGTGATCGACTAGCCTAGATCACCGGATTGAGGAATGCGCCCCGACGGCCGACTTGCCGTCCTGCCGCTTCGACCACGAGACGTAGTAGGCGACGGCCGTCATCGCGGCGATACCGGCGATGCTGACCGCGACCTGCCTTGCCAGTGAGTATGGGCCCGTAATCAGGATCAGGTGCGCAGCGAATGAGAGGAAGACGCCTGCACAGAACACGGCCAGCCATTCCTCGCCGCACTTGATGATCGGCTGCAAGGCGTGAGATCGCAGGTATTCCCAATCGCGCGGCACCAGCCACGTGAACAGGAACGTCAAGGTCACGAAGTGCAGGATGCGATGAGGCGCGACATCCTCCCGGTCGTTTGGCGGTAGCATATCGCTCAGCCCGCTCGGCATCATTTGCGCGAGTGCCGGGATATCGCTGGTCGAGACGATCGTCAGGGCGAACAGCAAATACAGCAACGCCGTAGCGCGTAGCGCGGGAGCGGCCTGCATCGCGCGGATCGCGGGTGCATATCGCGCGCCGATCAGCGCGAGCCAGCCGCCCATCACGAACAGCAATTGCCAGCAGAACGGATTGAGGTACCAGTCTCCATACGGATATGACGACAGGTTCCAGTCGAGCAGCCGGCCGGCCGCATAGAGGGTCACGGACGCGACGATCGTCACGTTCGGCACGTACAACAGCCCGAACACGATGATGGGCTGGAACGCCATCAAGGCAATGGTGAGTTGCAGCACGTCGAGATTGAGCGGCTTGGCCTGCAGGAACAGGCCGTAGATCAACGTCCGGATCGGGTGATCGATGAAGCCGGTGATGTTGAACTCGCTGATGATCTCGGGCGCCGCGGTCCGGGTAGCGACATAGCTGATCAACTCGACATAGATCACGAACAAAACGATATAGGCGGCATAGAGCTGCCATACGCGCTTGAAGATGCGGGTTGCGGCCACCAGGAATCCGCGTTCCAGCGTCATTCTGGCGTAGATCAGCGTCACTGCGTAGCCGCCAACGAATACAAAAAGGTCGGTTGCGCCGCTGAAGCCGAAGTTGCGCATGGTCAGCGCGCCGACGACGTTGTGCGGAATATGGTCCAGAAACAGAAACCAGTTTGCGATGCCAAGCAGCAGCGCGATCCTGAGATCGCCATCGGCTTTCGCGATCTCGGCGTTTGTTGTCGAAGTCATCTGAAGCTGAAATTTGCCGGCCCGAGAAACGAATCGCTAATCTAGAGGGAACCCGCGCCTGGTCCGAATAGACTTTGCGTGAACCCTATCTAGTCCGTTTCGGGTTCCGGCCAAGTGGCCGGCTCAAGAAAGATCACGTTTTCGCAATCATCCCGTGAGCGGTGTCAGACCGGTTCGTGTTTGCGCAGGTCGCGGGCGTGATCCAGCGTATTGGCTTGCAGGTTCGCGCCGGTCGCGGGGAGCTCCGGCAGGGCGGCCTCGGCCAGGAGGTCGTCCGTGACATCCTCGACCGAACGCTCGGCAGTCTCGTGAATGAAGCTGATGTTCGTATATTCGCCCGAGGCGATTCGTGAGACGACGTCGCGTCGTGTCATTTCGGGATCGACGATCGCCTCGCGGCCACGGCGGCCATAATCGATCATCACGACGAAGTACTGCATTGCCGGATCGTTCGGTGTTCTGACTGTCACCGGGCATTATTTCCGATAATCGGAAGTATGTCAAGGTGAATTGTTGAAAACCGAAATTCAGGCATACACCGGCCGGACCGATTCGGCCCGAAGGCGTCCGAATCGGTCCCTGAAGCAGCACGGTTACTTTTCGGACGATCGCCCGCCCTGCGTCCGGGCAGATTTGCGACTCTTCGCCGCCGATTTGCCGCGCAGCCTTTCGATCTGGCCGCGGGGCAGGGTGACGCAGATTTCGCCGATCCATTCAAGCTTTACGCCGTTGATCGGCTTGGCATTAAAGCTCTTGAGGTTGACAGTGCCGGACGAACTGCCGCGTTCGATCGTCTTCAGATATCGCTCGCCGCTCTTCAGCCGGACCGCAGCTTCCTCTCCGTAGAAGCTCGATAGCGGATAGCGCTGCTCGCGATACACCACGATGACGTCGCCGTTCTCGTATTTCGGCAGCATCGAATCGCCTGAGACCTCGAAAGCGACGGTCTCCTCCGTCATCGGGAACGGAAGCTCGATTTCGCCGAGACCCTCCGGCGGGACCTGCTCAAGCTCCGGCTGGATCGAGGCGCCGGCGCCGACCCGGCCCACGATCGGCACCGAATTCAGCTCCAAATACTCCATGATCGGGGCAATCTCGGATGCCTTGATCAACCTAATTCCCGACAGGATTTCGGAGACCGCCCCGGCCCGAACCCCCATCGCGCGGGCGAGCCCGCCTTTGCTCTTCCCGGTCTTTTCCAGTGCTCGTTCGATCAGTGCCGCGTCCAGCATGTTTCATCCTTTCCCAAACCCGGACACACTATATCCGTTACGATTATCAGAAACAAGGCTTGACATTTTATTCGGAATATCGGAAGATGTGCGAGGCGCCGGCGGAATGACAGAAATGGGAATTTGGAATGGAAACGATGAACTGGCTGCCGGAGCATTCGGCAGCCTTGCAGGACCTCCGCGCCCGCGGCTTGTCCTATTCGGAAATCGCTGACACGATCAACGCTACCTTCAAGACGGCCTATACGCGCAACGCGGCGCTCAGCCGGGCGCAGCGCATGGGGTTGGCGGGCCTTGAAAGGCTCGAGCCGTCCCTGCCGGGGCACCTCGATCCGCCCAAATCGCCCCTGCCGGAGCTCCCAAGGTTCGGGCGGCTGCGTGAAGGGCGCGCCGAATTGACGCCCGATCTGCTTCGCGGGCCAAAGATCTTCACTGAAACGGTGGAGATGCCGCAACTTCGTTGCGTGGTGGTCGTGCCGCGGCATCTTTCGCTGCTCGACCTCAAACCCGGAGACTGTCGCTATCCCTATGGTGGCGATCGCGACGGCGAGACAATGACCTTCTGCGGTCATCCGTGCCGGTCGGGCTCGAGCTACTGCACCCCGCATTTTCACCTCAGTCGCGATCCTGAGGCCACGGCGAGGCCGGTATTGAGCGCCGCCTGGCTTCAAGCCATCGGGGCCGGTTGAGGCAATTCATCACCAGACCGACGGACATCGGTCCGCAACCGAGATCGCGCGGAAGCCTCCGCGCGTCCATCATCAGATATTTTGGAGGTTACCAATGCCGCGAGCCAGGCGCCGGAAGCCGCACGATCCCGCCGGAGCGCGCGAAGCGGTCAATGCGCGACGCGGATGGTCGTCTGTAAAAAAAGCTGTGACTGCACCAAAAGAGGCGGAAGGCGAGCGGGCTGCGGCTTAGGGGCCGATACGTCAGGTAAACTGCCTCTCACGTGATTAGCATCTTCAGCCACACTGACGAGGCTGCTGCGCTTTGCTATTGTTTTTGCGCACAGAGAAGCCCACGGTTATATCGCCTATGCGCGGGAGCAGCCTTATGGTGCAAGCTCTCATTGTACACAAGGACCGGCTGCCTCAGCCGCAAAAGATGCATCAAGCGGCGCAATATGTCCGCATGTCCACCGACTACCAGAAATACTCCATCGAAAATCAGGCGGTGGTTATCGCTGCCTACGCCGAGCTTCATAAACTCACGATCGTGCGCACCTATCGCGATGAGGGCGAAAGCGGCCTGAAGATCGAGAATCGAACTGGCTTGACCGAACTGATTGACGATGTTCAGTCCGGTCGAATTGAGTTTGGTCATTTGCTGGTATTTGACGTCAGTCGATGGGGGCGCTTTCAGGATGTTGATGAGAGCGCGCATTACGAGTTCATATGTCGAAAGGCCGGCGTCAAGGTTGCCTATTGCGCCGAGCAATTCGACAACGACGGCAGTCTCCTTTCGAGCATAGTTAAGAATATCAAGAGGGTCATGGCGGCAGAGTTCAGCCGGGAGCTTTCGGCCAAGGTTCTTGCAGGAGCTTTGCGTCTGGCAAGTCGCGGGTTCAAGATGGGTGCCCCGGCACCTTATGGTCTAGAGAGGCGACTCGTTGACGATAAATGTAGGCCGAAAGGTGTTCTGAAGAGCGGCGAGCGGAAGTCTCTTACCACCGACCGTGTCACACTCGGGCCAGGCTCGCGAGATCAAGTCGACGTCGTGAAGTGGGTCTTCGATGAATATCTACGATGCAAATCGCAGGCGGAAATCGCGCGTGAGCTTAACCGAAGAGGCGTCCTTACGAACCGAGGATACCGATGGCAGCAAAGTGCGATAAGTGCACTTCTTCACAACGAAGCGTATATCGGCGACTCCATCTACAATCGTGACACCGCTAAACTAGGAGCGAAGCGAACGCACAATCCGAGAGATCTCTGGATCACACGTAAGGGCGCGATCGAGCCAATCATTAAGCGTGATACATTTCTGCGCGCAAAGAAGACAATGGAGGAGCGTTGCGTTTGCATTTCCGAGAAGGAGATGCTCGTGCGCCTTCGTAAGGTCCTGATGAAGAACGGCAAGCTCAACGCCTCGATTATTGATGCAAGCCCCAGTTTGCCTTCGCTCACCACGTATCTCGTTCACTTTGGCACGCTTCGAAATCTCTATCGATTGATCGGCTACACGGGCAACCAAGACCGCTTCGACAAGCTTGACGCGCACAGAAAGTGGGTCAATTTCCACCTCGAAAATGCCAACCGTCTTCGCGAAGCCTTTGAGGATGCGGGTAGGCGCGCCACACTTGATCAGTCGACCGAATGTTTGCGGATAGATAACGCTGTGAATATCTGCTTCCGATTGGCCAAATGGCGCAAGTATGGGCGCCAGCCGCTGCGCTGGGCGATGGTTGGTCGCGTGACATTGCAAAAGGGATGGGTCGTCGCGCTAAGGATGGGTGAGAACAACGAGGCGGTCCTGGATTATCTATTGCTGCCGTCGGCGTTACTTTCGTTCAAAAGCCACGTATTCTCTTTTTCTGAGGACACACGCGCGGCCAACAAAATCGAGCGCTTTCAAACTTTCGAGGCGCTGTCTCGATCGCTCGTAGAGCGCGTCTGAGCGAGCAAAACAAAGCAGACAAAAAACAGCTGGAGCGGCCAGGTACCGCTCGACTGAGCAACGTTGTGCGCACCTACACTCACCACGATGATGACCATGAGCAGCGGCCTCGCCTACGAGACCACTGCTCTGGCATGTACGCTCGCAACCCCCGACTCTTTTGCCAAGATAGTCCGAAGGTCCATTGTGATCGACGTCAGTAACAATGCGCGGATTGTCTTGGTCGCCCCAGCCCTGCTGCCAAGAAAGACCATTCAGCGTCGTGGGACCGAGAGCTAGCTAAGTATTTGAGTATGAAAGGATGATATCTGAACTCGGAAACGAGCTTCCAGATGTCGATGGCGTCCTGCGGCGCGAGCCGATCACCGAGGGGCGGCGCCAGACGACGCGACGGCAAGCAGGGCTCCGGTGAAGGACCGTCCACGCTGATCTGACGCGGTTTGCCGCGCTGGAATCCGTCACGGCAGCAACTCATCGCATGACTGTGCCTTGCCTCACACTGAACTCCTTCCTTGTGTGCGGTCGAGGTTGGGCCCGGCCAGGCTGTGTCGAAGATGGTCGACAGCGGCGCGGACTCTCATGTAACTTCCGTCGCGTCGACGACCTGCCTGCATTCGAAGCCTCTCGCGCAGGGAAGGGTCTGGTACGTCCATGCAAGGGTGTTCGCCGCGGATACGCACCTGTCTACATCCTCTCTCCATCACGAACATCACGAGCAACGTGGATCGATGCCGACGCGGAGCCCAATCTAAATAACTCAAAATAACCCAAGGGAGAAACGACCGATGAATCACACTGGAAACTGCTTTTGTGGCGCCGTCGAACTCAAGGTCAGCGGGGAGCCCGAGGCAATGGGCTATTGCCACTGCCGCTCATGCCGTTCCTGGTCCGGCGGTCCGGTGAATGCCTTCAGCCTCTGGAAGCCCGAGGCGGTCGAGGTCACCAAGGGCGCGGACCACATCGCGACATTCGAGAAGACCGCGATGAGCCAGCGCAAATATTGCACAAAGTGCGGCGGTCACCTGATGACCAACCACCCGACGCTCGGGCTCGTCGACGTGTTCACCGCAACGATCCCGACGCTGAAGTTCAGCCCGGGCGTTCACGTCAACTATTCCGAGGCAGTGCTGCAGATACGCGATGGCCTGCCGAAGTTGAAGGATTTTCCGGCCGAGTTCGGCGGCTCCGGCGAAATGATTGCCGAATAGCCCGAAGGCTCTCCATCACGAAAGCGGGTGGCGGCGGCGTGCCGCCACCCGTCTGCGTATAGCCCCCCAGATCGGTGTCCGGCAGGCTTGCTTCGCACGCGAGGCGTCCGACCATGTCGGCGGCCGCCCGCGCCGCCGGGGCGTCCTGACCATTGACAGCCATGTCCGACGAAGGTCCCGCCCTGCAAAATCCGGGTTTGGTTTTGCTGACGAGCTTCCGCTAAAAGGCGAGCAGTGCCGGTCTTGGCAGGGACCGTCGTATTTCGCCTGACAAAATAACAGAGGAAGCGTCAGATCATGACCAGACCAGAATTGCCGGGGCGCACGCCGCGCGGGGAGGGGGTTCCGACGGCGCTCGACGGCCTGCTGGTCGTCGACTTCACCCGCGTCGTGGCCGGCCCGGCCTGTACGCAAACGCTGGCCGACTTCGGGGCCGAAGTCATCAAGATCGAGAATCCGGACGGCGGTGATGACACGCGCGCCTATGAGCACGCTGAAATCGGCGGAGAGAGCGCGGCGTATCTGAGCCTCAATCGCAACAAGCGCGGCATCGCGCTCGATTTCAACAATCCGGCCGCGCTCGAGGTTGCTCGCGCGTTGATTGCCAAGGCCGACGTCGTGGTGGAGAATTTCTCCGGCGGCGTGATGAAGAAATTCGGTCTCGATTATGCGTCGGTGGCGCCGACCAATCCGCGGCTGATTTACTGCTCGATCTCCGCCTACGGCCGCAAAGGCGATTTCGCGCTGCGCCCGGGCTTCGACCCGATCACGCAGGCCGAAAGCGGCTTCATGTCGCTCAACGGTTTCCCGGATGGCGAGCCGGTGCGCACCGGGCCGCCGATCGTCGACATGGCAACTGGCATGTCGGCCTGCAACGCCATCCTGCTGGCGCTGATCGCTCGCGATCGGCTCGGTCGCGGTCAGCAGGTCGAGGTCGCATTGATCGACACCGCGGTGTCAATGACCGGCTTCTATGGCATGGCCTATCTCATCAATGGCAACAATCCCGGCCGTTTCGGCAACTCTCCGAACGGTTCGCCGACCGTCGGCGTCTACCGGGCGTCCGATGGTCCGCTCTACATGGCCTGCGCCAATGACCGGCTCTATCGCCGGCTGGTCACCGACGTGCTGGAACGCCCGGATCTCGTCACCGATCCCGAGTTTGCTCACCGCAAGGCGCGGACCGCCAACAAGGAGAAGCTGCGCGGGATCATTGCCAGCGTGTTTGCAGGCGACACGCTCGAGAACTGGATGGCGAAGATGAAGAAGGCCAACATTCCGGTTGGCTATCTGCGGACGGTCGAGGAGGGGTTCAATGCGCCCGAGGTGCGCGACCGGCATCGCCTGAGCAGGATTGCGCATCCAACCGCCGGCTCGGTTCCGAACATCGAGTCGCCGGTCAATATGAGCCTGACGCCGACCGTTGATCCTGTTGCGGCTCCGCTGCTCGGTCAACATACAAAGGACGTGTTGAGCAAGACGCTTGGTTACGACGACCGGCGCATTGCCGCGCTGGCCGAGGCCGGCGCGTTTGGCAAGGCAGGCAACACCGGCTAGAGCCTTTTTCCGTGCCTGTGGAATCGGAACGGGGCTCTAGATTCTGGTTTGACGCGTTTCCTTGACGCGAACCCGTATCCGCTTCGCTCGAAAACGCTCCAGCGTGCTCGGCCTGCACAAAGGATCAACTATTCGCAAACCAGCCTGACCGCAGGCGAGAGGAAAGCCTCTCGCCTCGCGAGATGTCTTTCAGGCGTCGCAGGCCCGGCGCGTCGCCGGCGGCCCGGGAGCTGGTCCGTTTCGGGAACTCAGTTCGGCTTGCTGCGCAAGTTGTTCCTTGGCATACTTTCAACTTCCTCGGGCTCCGCCCGATCAATCTCGAGGCGTGCCATCCGGAGGATGAGGGTTGCCGTGGTGAGGCCGAGGCGTTCGGCCTCTTGTGCTGCGGTGTCGACCTTCTGGGCCAAGCCTTCACGTTTACCTGGGTATGCCATTCGTAATCCTCACTTAAGGTGCGAGATGAAAAATCCCACATACGTTGCAGAGCTGCAGAAGAAGCTCGGAGCTCCATCGAGCGAAACACTGGAAAGCCTGCGATTGTTGAAGGCTTTCCTTCGACTTGCGCCCGACCAGCGTTCCGAGGTCATCGAGCTGGTCGAACGTTTGGCGGCTGAGCCGCCGCGCGATCCCTCTCTGTCCTGAGGTGCTCGCAAATCTTTCCTGTGCGTCAGTTGTTCATTGGCTTGGCGGGCGTTTGCGTCGCGATCACGTAGATTGCGCCGCCCTCGAGCGCTTCGGATTGATGCAGCGTGCCGGCTGGCAGCAAGATGGTGTCGCCGGCGCCAACCACCCGCTCGCCGCCATCCCAGATGAAGTGCAGCCGGCCGCTGATGATCATCAGGATCTCGTCGACCGGATGGGTATGGAATTGATGCACCTTGCCGGCCGCATCATGTTGCAACTCGACCGACCCCTGGGGCGGAAGCAGGTTCAGGATCTCCGGGTCGATCGCAAATTCAGTCTTCGTGCCTGCGATGATCTGGGTCATGCTGCCTGCTCCTTGTTCGCGATCGGTGGCGTCTTGTTCTGCGCGAGCTTGGCGAAGGGGCAGCCCGAACTCGCATTGTTGTCGTCGTGCAGGAAGTACTGCAGATACTCGCGGCCGTCGGTCGCACCGTAGCGGCCCAGAAGCGGAGAGGGGCTCGCGCTGTCGTACGGGATCAGGCGCTTGCGCACCTCCGCGAACGCGGCGTTCGCGGCCTTCTCCGTCCCGAGGATCTTCTCGAACACCCAGCGCGGCTGGAATGTGAGCATGAAGGCGCTGGACCGGCGGCTCTGCCGCATCACATGCGCGGGCGTCGTGCAGACCACGAAGATCGGCTCGCCTGCAAACGAGAACTCCCACATCGGGTGGTCGATCTGTTCCGGAATCTCCGATGGCCACGGGTTCTTGTCCAGCCGTGCGAGCTGGTCGAGCGTCAGCCACATCTTGCGATAATAGGCATCGAGCGTCTGTACCGGGCGGGGTCGCGTGAACACGATCAACGAGGTGTTGGGACCGAACGAGCGCGCCTGCGAGACATATTGCCCGAGTTGCTCGCCCAGCACCGCCACATCATATGGGTCGAGAAACAGGTAGCGGAGCTGATCCTGGCGATGTCCAGTCACGCCGAACACGCAAGGGAACGGCCTTGCCTCGCTGCTCATCTGCGCTTCAAACTCGGAGAACATCACGCTCTGCCAGCTGCTAACCGGAAAGTTTGACGCGATTTCGCCTTTTCTCAAGAACAAGCGCTCCATAACACCCCCTACACTCATAACGACACTAACGAGCTATCAACTTGCTTCTCATCAAGAGCGGCCCGGCAATGCCCGGCAGCGACATGAGAAGCAGAATGACAATCAAGGCGCTGTAGCCGCCGTCGCCGATCGCGGCCGTGTTGTGTACGGCGTCGGTCCCCGAGGCGTTGCTGGCGGCTAGCATCGCGAAGCCGATGATGGGCTGCGAGATGCCGGCGAGGATTCCGGCGGCTGTGGTGTTCACGGATGCGCCCACGCCGATCAGATCGGCGGTGTAGAGCTTCTTGACGCATTTCAGCACCAGCGGGACGGTGCCGCCGGCGACGAGCCCCAAGGCAGTAAACACGACGGTGACGTAGGCGAGACCAAATGTCTGGGCGATCGGCGGCAGCAGCATCGCGATCAGCAGCATGCGGAGCACGCAAATGCCGATCAGCGCGCGGTCAAGCGCCGCCGCGGCGCGATCGGCGGCGTGACCCAGGAAGATCGAGCCGAGCGCATTGCCGATCATGAAGGCGAGCAGGGGCGTGCCGGCCGCCGTCGGGGAGATGTGGAAGAAGTGCGCGACCATCGGAATGCCCCAGACGCCCGACAGCGTCGTTACCACCGCGAAGTGCGACGCAAACGTCATTGCGCAACCCCAGTTCGCGACATGGGCCAGCGATTGCCGCGCGGCGATCACCACGCCCTTCAGCGTCTTGTTGCTGTGCGAGGCCGGATCGGGCTTGAGCGCAAGCTTGGCGAAAGCGAGGTTGGCCAACCCAATGCACGCGATGAACAGGAAGCAGGCTCGCCAGCCAAAGCCTGAGACCGCGGCTGCAAGCGGCGTGGTCGCGATCACGCCGCCGACATAGCCCGAGACCTGCGAGATGCCCGACATCATGCCGAACCGCTCATCCGCGAAGCTCTGTGCCACGAGCTTCAGGAGCGCGGTGAAGACCAGCGCATCGCCGCAGGCGACGATCAGGCGTGCAACAAAAACGTCGAGCAGGTTCGGTGCCAGCGCGAACGCGGCGCTGCCGAGCGAGGAGGCGATCATGCTGACGAGGACGACGCGCTTGACGCCGTAACGGTCGACCAGAAGGCCTGCCGGAATCTGCATCAATGTGTAGCCCCAGAAGTAGCTTGAGGCGAGCATCGCAACGCCGGCCGCATCGGTGTTGAAGTCGTGCATGAAACTGAGGCTGACCGATTGCGGCGATACGCGCTGCAGGAAGGCAATGGCGTAGGCGATGGCCACCGCCGTCCACGCGAGATAGGCGCGATCGGTGAAGCGCGACGTCGGGGCATAAACAGCTTGTTGTCCGAGCATCGACATCACACCCTCGCGTAACCCACCGAGAAAAGGGCATCCGCTGAATTCGGAATCTTCCGCGACATCGCGGCATCGACCAGCGACGCGGCGCCATGATAGGCCTGCCGATGGTGCTTAATGTGGCCGTAAGCGCCACGCATGATCATGTCGGGTAGTTCGAGCGGCCTGCCCGGATAGAGCGAGGTGCACATCTCGATACAGGCCGCCTGCAGGGCGAGATCCTGCGTATCGTCGAGCAAAGAAGGAGTCACTTTTTCGCAAATCTTAGCGTTCGCTGCCCAGACGATCGGGTTGCGGGTTCGCCAGCCGTAGATCACGTTGCCCGCGGCTCTCGCGGCGGCCCCGGAGCATTTCAGGACTTCCGATGTGAAGAAGCCGTAGAAGCCGCGGCCCTGGTGCGCCGGGAGCACTTCCGTGCCGCTGCGATAGATGCCAAGTCCGGCCGACATCTCCAGAACGCGGTAGACCGAGAAGGCAATGAGGCCAGACCGATCGTAGACAAGGATCAGGCTATACTTCTTGTCGAAGGGCGAGGAGGTTGCCGTCCAGTGCGGCTCGGTGGCCTGCCAGTTGACGGCAATGATGCCGTTCATGGCGTCCATCAGCGGCTGACGGTCGCAGGCTTCCACCCGGGAGGCATCGGGTAGACTGTAGATCGCGTAATCCGTCCAAGGCGATTTGATCGCCTCGTATCCGCTGCCCAGATTTCGCAGCATGGCAGAACTCCAGAATTCCATTGCGAGCTATACAGGGCAGCCTCGAATGGCTTAAAGGACAATATGCCCTCGAAAACTGCCAAAGCGCCCCGGCCTGAGCCGCGCGACAAGAAAGCAACGCGGCGAATCGCGATCGTTGCCTTTCCGGGTGTGACCTTGCTCGACATCTCGGGACCGGCGCAGGTGTTTGCAGAACTGGAAGCGATCGAGTTGCCGGGACCGGACTACTCGCTGTCCTACCTGTCGACCTCCGGCGGGTTGGTGCCGACCGATGTCGGCATGATGATCGACACGGCGCCGATCGACAGTATTGCGCCCGCCGAGGTCGACACGCTGGTGATCCCCGGCGGGCCCGGCATCTGGAAGATCCGCAACGATGCGAAGTTGATGAACTGGATCGCGGAGGCGCTGCCGAAGGCGCGCCGTATCGCGTCGGTTTGCCTTGGCGCATTTGCGCTGGCCTGGACCGGGATTCTGGACGGCAAGCGGGCAGCAACGCACTGGCGTTATTGTCCCCGTCTGCAGGATAGCTTTCCGAATATCCGGGTCGAGCCCAACGCGATCTTCGTCAAGGACGGACGGGTCTGGTCATCGGCCGGGGTCAGTGCCGGCATCGATCTGGCGCTCGCCATGATCGAGGAGGATTTCGGCCACACCATCGCGCTCGATGTCGCGCGCAGACTTGTGGTGTTTCTGAAACGGCCGGGCGGTCAGAGCCAATTCTCGACCGTCCTTGCCGCCCAGGCATCGGACGTCGAGGGACGCTTCAGCGCGCTGCACGCCTGGATCATCGAGAACATCACGAGCGACCTCAAGGTCGAGACCCTCGCGGAAAAGGCGGGGATGACGCCGCGCACCTTTGCCCGGACCTATGTCAGCCGCACCGGAATGACGCCGGCAAGCGGCGTCGAGGCGCTGCGCGTGGAGACCGCGCGCTTGCTGCTCGAAAGCCGCCAGATCGGCGGCGTGGTCGAGGTCGCCAAGCGCGCGGGATTTGGCGATGACGAGCGAATGCGGCGAGCCTTCCTGCGCCACCTCGGCGTATCGCCGACCGAGTACCGAAACCGGTTTTCGGGCAGTTAGCTCGCTTCGCGCGAGGCCTGTCCGGATGCGGACCGCTTCGCGTCGAAAGCCGATCCATCTCACGAGCGAATAGCTGGCCTTCGCTGGCCGGATTCGTGGCTCAAGGTGGTAGCTTTTCCGGTTTGTCTGCGGCTAATGTGCCGGCCAAATCGGGAGAAGAAACACCATGAATGACGGGACCCCCATTCGACAGGCGCGCAATGTCGAACTCGGCGCCAGCGGCGAGGAATTCCAGAACCTGCACGAATTCGCGCGAAAGGCCCGCGCCAAGCTGAATCAGAACGCCTGGGACTACATCGTCGGCGCCTCGGAGACCGAGACCACGATGCGCCGCAACAGAATGGCGCTCGACGAGATCGCGTTCCGGCCGCGCGTCCTGCGCAACGTCATCAACGTCGATCCTTCTACCAAGGTATTCGGACGCAAGCTCCGGCTTCCCGTGATGATCGCCCCGGTCGGCGCGCTCGAGATCTTCGATCCGGATGCGGGCGCGGCCGTCGCGCGCGGAGCGGGAACGTTCGGCGCGGCGCACATGCTGAGTTCGGTGTCCGAGCCCGGGCTGGAGAACACCGCCAAGGCGGCACCGGATGCGCTTCGCATCTTCCAGCTCTATGTGCGCGGCGACGATGCCTTTGTCGAGGATGTGGTCAGCCGCAGCATCGACAATGGTTACGCCGCGTTCTGCCTCACCGTCGACACCGCCCATTACAGCCGGCGCGAGCGCGACATAGCCAAGCGCTATGTCCGCGAGAGCCGCATCCGCGCCACCGGCGGCGATTTCCAGAAGGGGCTTGAATGGCGAACGGTGAAGTTGATCAAGGACAAGTTCAAGATTCCACTTATCCTCAAGGGGATCGCCACCGCCGAAGACGCCAAGATCGCTCTCGACCACGGGGTCGACTGGATCTACGTCTCAAATCATGGTGGCCGACAGCTCGACCATGGCCGTGGGTCCATGCATGTCCTGCCCGAGATCGTTCAGGCGGTCGCCGGCCGTGCCAAGATCATGGTCGACGGCTCGTTCTGCCGCGGCACCGACATTGTGAAGGCTGTCATTTCGGGCGCTGATCTTGTCGGCATCGGCCGCCTGCAGTGCTGGGCGCTCGCCGCGGCCGGCGAGGCCGGCATTGTCCGGATGCTTGAACTGCTCGAGGATGAGGTGATCCGCTGCCTCGGTCTGCTCGGCGTCACCAGCTTTGCCGAACTGGACAAGTCCTTCCTGCATCCGGCGATGCCGACCAATCCGCCGAGCGTGTTCAGCGCATTCCCGCTTCTCGATATCGATCCTTACCGCTACTGAGCCGCTGCGAGCGATGCATGAAGCGCCGGCGCGATCGAGGCATTGTGCGCCCCGATCGCGCCAGCCGCCATCAATCTGTGGTGTCCATGAAGCCGCCGCGGCAACGACAAAGTCTGATCCAAATGCCGCACTAGTCGAGGCGGATGGCAAATAATCCATTCGCGGAATTTTCACTCGAGCGCGCGATCGGCTTGCGCTGGACCTTGCGGGATATCCAAGCTGGCAGGCTCAAATTGTCACCGGTCAGCGATGAGGATCTGCACGTCCTCGCTGAGCTCGGTCTGATCGAACTGCATGACGACGAACCCGGGCTGACGGAGGCGGGAGCCGCGGTGCTGAGCGACTGAACGGGCGCCCGGCCTAGCGCGCGTTCAGGAAGCTTTCACCGGAATTGCAAGGCGTGCACTGATAGGTCAGCACGTCGTAGACCTGGTCGCGCGGCTCGATCAAGGCAAGCCGCATTTGCGTGCCGCACTTCATGCACGGCATCTCTATGCTGGTCTTGAACCGGGTGCAGGTCGGTGTTGGACGAACGGCGCGCAGCATCGGATCCCCTTATTCCCCAAAGACGCGAACGCGACCGACGAAGAAGCCGAATCACTATGCCACAGTGCTGACATGATTGGAATCGGCTGTCGGGCGCGGCTAGGTAATTTTTCCTCAATTGGCCGGAGCGGGTGGGGTCTTCATAGCTCGCGATCCGGCGCTGACGCCGTCACAATCTATGCTAACCTCGCCAGACGCTTATTTCAGGGGCGCGATCATGATTGAGCCGAAGCTTGAAGTTCCCGCCGAGTTGCGCGATCTCGCGGAAAAGACCATCGACCAGGCCGAACAGGCCTTTAGCCTGTTCTTTGATGCCGCGAGCAAGTCGATGACGTCGATGCCGGGCGCCGGTACCGAGATATCCAAACAAGCGCTGTCGTTCACCGAGCAGAACATGAAGGCGGCGTTCGAGCATGCGCGCAAGCTCGTGCACGCAACGGATCTGCAGGAGGCGATGCGATCCAGTCGGAATTCCTGCGAAGCCAGTTCACCAATGCCGGCGAACACATGCGGCAGATCAGCGGTAGCGTGATGTCGGTGACCAAGGACGCGACGAAGGGCAAGTTCTAGAACGGCTTTCGCGGTCCCATCGACGCTTTATCGCCGGCGCGCGACGGCGACGCCGAGCAGAAACGCGACGAACAGGCTTGCGAGCGGCGCTTCGCGCGTGACCGCACTCACGGTGGCCAGGGCTCCGCCCGGTCGGCGCGAAGTCGCGATGGCATCGCTGAGGCGGTCGGCGGCCGCTCGAAGTCCATCCGACACCTCCGTGATCGTACGCGAAACGTCCGTCGCGGTGTCGATCGCTCGTTCACCGAGTGTGGGCTGAAGCGGGGACTCGGGTATTTCGGAGCTCATGTGCGTGCCGCAATTTCATTGAAGGCCAGATGACCGACGTCGGGTGACCGCCCCCCCTTTGCTTTCCGCACGTTTTGGACGGCGGTGGCGGCCACATATCCCAGAAATTCCGCAGCGGTGGATTGGTTCCACCGAATATGCCTCGCTTTCACGTCGAGGAACCGGAAACTTACGCGCGGGTCGCGGCTTGTTTCCGTGGAGGAGACGGTGATGACTATGCAGGCGCATGGCATTGCGGATGGCGGTTCGGTCAAGCATCGAAATCGGCATGGTGGCACGCCGCTGTTGGTGGCGGCCGTGGTTGCGATCCTCGGCGTGCTCGGTATGCTGATCGTGGATCACGGCCCGTGGAACAAGCCGAACGTGCAGCCGGCCGCTTCGGCTAACTACTCAACGACCGGTGAGGCGGCGCGCGCGGCTGGCGCAAAGGTCATACCGACCGAGCCCAAGGCACCGATCGAGCCTGTTCCACCCGGCCCAAAGCCCGCTCATCCGGCAAATCCGGGCACGCCGCAGTAGATGCGGGCGTTGGTGGGATCGCATCCCGACGCAGGGTGCAGGAATTGACTCGTCGGGCAAATCAGCGGCACAAAATCATCGTCGGAAATATCGCGGGATGATCAGCGAACGCTGACCAGCATGCCCCACGCTGCTGCAAATCCTGCACCGACAAGAACGAGCATCGGACTATCGCAGAAGATGCCGCCATACTGGCACATGGTGGCACCGAGAGAGCCGATCTGATGATGGCCCGCGGCGTAGAACAGGCCGGACAGGACCGCGAGCACGGCAGCAACGAAATACATCGACGCTTCCTCCTTGCAATCAAATGCGGCGCGGGTCAGTTCGACCGACGCGAGCCAAAACTGTATTGATGTCGATCCAAACATTGTGAGCTGTCCGCTTGACGCGTCGGGCAACTCAGCGGCACACTGACATCATCGCAGCAAGCATAGGCGCTTGGCGCCGGCTCGCGTTGCGATTTCGGATCAATGCGCAAACTTTCGTTCAAGGCGGTTTCTCACCGTCGAAGCCGACGCATCGCATTTTACCGATCGCATTCAACCCGAAAAGAGGGTTTGACCGGTCGGGCAACTCAGGGGCGTAATCCGAAAATCAGAAATTATTGAGCCCGCGCGGAGCAATCCGCGGCGGGCTTGTCTTTGCCATCTCGCCCACCCGACGGTGACTATCGATACATGAAGCAGACGTCGAGCAATCGTGATGGAAACGTTGATCGAGCAAGATCGGGTGCGCCGAAGCGAAATCGACGCCACTGTAGTCAAGACCATTGCGACCGTCTTGACCTCATTCGGTTTCGAGGAAGGGGACCGACGAAAGCTGCGCTGATTTCAACATCTCCGACGATGGCGCGGGAACGCGGAGCAGGCGCAAAGCTATGCGTTCAAAGCGTTCGCCACAGTAATCGCCACGGGGTTTCTCGGAGCCGTTTGGTTAGGCATAGGACGACGCTCGGAAAATAACTGCGGCGCGCGGATCCGAGTTGTTGCGAACAATTCGTCCCCCTAGAGGTCCCTAGCCGAACCGACGGGGCCATTTTTTTCCTTTTTCCGGTCAGTAGGTAGCACTTTCGATGCCGTCGCTAGCGGGATCGAATCTTGGCCACGGGAGTGCTAGAATGGCCAGTCCAGCGCAAACGAAGCATCGATCGAAGCGTTCTCTCAAAATGGGCGCTCGGCAGCAGTCGTGGATCCTGAGCGCTGATTTCGCGAAATGCAGGCTTGCGCGTCTTGGTGATCGGTCGATAAACTGAGTTGACGGCTCGATCGCACGTGCAAATGTCTTGGAGATCGAACGAAGGAAGAGACCATGGTTGAGGTTGACCGCGGGCTCGACACGAAGCTACAGCCAGGCCCGGATATGGATCGTTATTCGGTCATGGTCGCACGAGCCAAGGCGCTTGTTCCGGCCTTGCGCGAACGGGCATCACGGACCGAAGAGCTGCGCCGATTGCCGCCGGAGACCGAGCGGGATTTGCTCGATAGCGGCCTTTTCCGGATCCTGCAGCCCAAGCGCGTCGGAGGCAGCGAGCTCGACTATGTTGCGCTGGTCGACTGCGCCGATGCCCTCGGGCAGGGAGACGCCTCGGTCTCCTGGAATTTTGCCAACCTTGCAAGTCACCACTGGATGCTGGGTATGTTCGCCCCCGAAGCGCAGAGCGCGGTGTGGGGAGAGGATCCGGATGCGCTGATCGCGTCTTCCTTCGTCTTCCCGGCAGGTCGTGCGAGGAAGGTAGGTGGCGGATATGTTCTGAGCGGTCATTGGCCGTTTTCCTCCGGGGTGGAATCCTGCGGATGGAACATGCTCGCCAGCGTGGTCGCCTCGGATGATGAGGCCGATGGTGTCGAGTATCGGCTATTCCTGTTGAACAGGCGGGACTACAGCATCGACGACACCTGGAATGCGGCTGGTTTGCGCGGGACGGGGTCGAACGACGTGCGGGTAACCGACGCCTTCGTTCCCGAGCATATGACGGTTGCCGTCAGCGATCTTGCGGGAGGTGCGACACCGGGCAGTGTCGTCAATCCGAATGCGCTCTACATGCTTCCGGTCTTTTCGTTGTTTCCCTATGTGTTGTCCGGGGTTGGTTTGGGAAATGCGCAGGCTTGCCTTGATGACTATGTCGAGATCGCGCGACACCGCGTATCGACATATAACCGGGCCAAGATCGGGGATCTGCAAAGCACGCAGATCAAGATCGCCGAGGCGTCGGCGAAAATAGATGCCGCGCGGCTGATCATGCGCACGAACTGCGTTGAGGCGCTTGCGGAGGTCCGGCGTGGCGACATTCCGGGCATTGCAGCGAAGACGAAGCTCCGGCGCGACGGTGCGTTCGCGGTCAATTTGTGCACCGAGGCGGTATCTCTTCTATTTGCGGCGGGCGGCGCACGCAGCCTGTTTACCTCGGGAGCGTTGCAGCGCCAATTCCGCGACGCGCATGCGGTGAATTCGCATCTCGCGTTCAATTTCGACGCGGCGGGCACCAATTACGGGCGGGTGGCTCTCGGGCTGCCGTCTGAAAACCTGACGCTTTGAGGTTAGCCGGATGTCCGACTTACCCAAACATCCGCTGGATCCCGCCAGTGAGCTCGCAAGCGATAGTTCGGCGATCGATCCCCGTGATTTCCGCAATGCGCTCGGCACATTCGCAACAGGTGTGACGATAGTCACTGCGATGGCGGCTGAAGGACGGCCGTATGGAATTACTTGCAATTCCTTTGCATCGGTGTCGCTTAACCCGCCACTGGTGTTGTGGAGCCTGGGCATGTTTTCGCAGGGGCTGCCGATCTTCCAGAATGCCAGCCATTTCACGGTCAACGTTCTAGACGCGTCGCAGCAGGCGCTGGCGATGCAGTTTGCCAGATCGTCGGGTGACAAGTTCGCGGGCGTGAGCTGGACGCCGGGTCTCGGGAATGCTCCCGTGCTTGCCGATGTGGTCGCGAATTTCCAATGCCGTGCCGCCAACCGCTACTATGGCGGGGATCACGTCATTTTCCTGGGCGCGGTGGAAGCCTACGCCTATAACCGGAACAATCCGCTGTTGTTCGCGCGCGGAGGTTTTGGCCGGTTCCTGGCCGACGGTGGTGACAAGACATCATGAATCGAAAGACGCCCGTCAAGCGCGTTCGTGCCAAGCAGAGGCGACTATCAGCTGTCGATCGTCGCAGTGAATTCGTTACCAAGGCAACCGAGCTATTTGCGGAGGAGGGATTTGGCGGCGGCACGCGTGCCCTTGCTCACAAGCTCGGAGTAACGCAGCCGCTGCTTTACCGCTACTTTCCGAGCAAGGACGATCTCATCAAGGAGGTCTACCGCAAGGTGTATCTCGAACCGCTTGAAATCGGCTGGGAGAAGTTGCTCTCGGATCGGTCACGTCCGCTCCGCGTGCGGCTCCAGGAATTTTACGAAATCTATACCGACGCGATCTTCAACCGAAGATGGCTCCGGATCTATCTCTACTCCGGCCTGAAGGGCCTCGATATCAATCGCTGGTATGTTGGCATGGTCAAGGACAAGATCCTGACGCGCATTCTCAGGGAATGCCGCCACGACGCCGGCCTCGCGACGCAAGGCAGGCCCAGCGCCGCAGAACTCGAGCTGGCCTGGGTGTTTCACGGCGGCATCTTCTATTATGGCGTACGCAAGTACATTTACGAGGCGCCTGTCCTCGAGGACAAGGCGCAGATGATCAGTGACGCGCTGGATATCTTCCTCGCGGGATTTGAGAGGATGGCCGAGAGTGCGACCGATCGTCGACGGGCGCCGATCAAGGTCGTCGGCTGAGTCGCGCTACGTTGTCGCCATCTGACCCCGATACCAATCGCCGATCTCGCTTGCCGTCATGAGGGCGACGCCGTCATGGCCGATGACGTACTCGAGCAGGGCCTCAAGGTACTTGATACGATGCGGTACACCCGTGATGTAGGGATGCACCGAGATGGCCATGATCCGCGCGTTCTCTGCGCCCTCGAGGTACAACCGGTCGAACTGGTCAGTGCAGCGCGTCAGGAACTGTTCCGAAGGAAGGTGTTGCAGCGCGTGAATGACAATGTCGTTGGTCTCGACCGAATAGGGAATCGTCGTCACGGTGCCGTGCGGCGTGGCGATGTCCTGGGGGAGATCGTCGATCACCCAATCGGCCACGTATTCGATCCCGTTGAGGCGCAGGAGATCGAGCGTTTCTTCGGTTTCGGTCAGGCCCGGGCTTTCCCATGATCGCGGCGGCTTGCCGGTAAATCCAGCAATCGTGTCGACCGCGCGTTTGATTGCGTCCGCCTGGTTCTCGACCTTGTGCATCGGGCCCTGCACAAACCCATGTCCCATGAATTCGAAGCCCGCCTCGCGCGCCGCAGACGCCACACGCGGATAGCTGTTGCAGACATTGGCGTTCGCAGCCAGCGTCACCGGTATCTTTCGATCGGTGAAAGCTTTGAACTGCCGCCAGAAGCCGGCGCGCATGCCGTACTCATGCCACGACCAGTTCGGTACGTCGGGCAGCAGGGGCTGCCCCATTGGCGGGCTCAGCACGGTGCGCGGCATCGCGTTCTCGATGCGCCATTCCTCGACATTGAGGATGACCCACACGGCAAGCTTCTTGCCGTCAGGCAATGTCAATTTCGGGCGATCGACCTGCGCCTGGTACGGAATGCGATCAGTAAGGGCCATGTCGAACCTCCTTCACGTCGATGATCCGGCAGCGGCATTGATCCGCGGCAGGACCTTGTCGGCCATCAGGATCATCGATTGACGGCCAAGCTCGCGATCTTTCCAGTCCTTGCCGGCGTAAAGCAGGGTTCCGAAGGTGCCAATCTCTTCCTGGAACGCCAGCAACTGGTCAGCCACGCTTTCGGGCGTGCCGTAGATGATCAATTTGTCGCAGATCGACTCCAGTGTAACCTCAGCGTCGGGTTGATCCCGTCGCGTCTTGAACAATTCGAGCCGGCCACTGCGCTTCAGCTTCGTGAACAACTGGTGATAATAATACACGTAGGGACTATCGGGCGACGTGGCATAGGCCTTCGCGGTTGCTGCATCCTGTGCCACGAACACGCTCTTGGCGACCCGCCAATTGGCTGGCTCGGCTGCCCGGTTCACGCGCGCACAACCCTCGACATATTTCGGCCAGTGGCTCTTTACCCAGGCAGGCATCAGGAAGTTCGCCGAAATCGGATCCCAGCCGCGCGCCGCCGCCTCCGTGACGCCCTTTGAGAATGGCGCAACCGCGGTCACCACAATTGGTGGGTGAGGGGCCTGCAAGGGGCGAGCGACGATTCCCTGGCCGATGTCCTCGATCAGAGTCCCTTTGACAGAGATGTTCCAATATTTGCCCTGCAAGTCATAGGGCGGCTTACCAGCCCACATATCAAGAACCTGATTGATGGCTTCGAGGAACATCGCATTGCGGTCGGCATCGAGATTGCCGAAAACCTCCGCGTCCGACAGCAATCCACCAGGACTGATTCCAAGGATGAAGCGGCCATCAAGCATGTGATCGAGCATGGCGACGGCCGCTGCGACTGCTGCCGGATGCGTGTTTGGCATGTTGATCGTGCCGGTTCCAAGCTTGATCTGCTTGGTTGCGGCTGCGAGCCAGGCAATGAAAGCGATGCTGGAGGTGATGTTCTCGGCCTTGTCGGTGACGTGCTCGCCGACATACGCCTCGGTGAACCCGAGCTCATCCGCGAGCAGAAAAGCCTCACGATCCTCCCGGAGCGATTGCCGCCAATCCTTGTCGAGAGGATGGATCGGCATCGTAAAAAAACCGAGCTTCATGATCCGCCTCCCCGCGATTTGAACTTTGGTTGGCAAGGAACCTGCGTCCTTCCCGAGGCCAAGACAAGCCCTGCCGCACAAATAATCACTCGATAAACAAGCTTGACCTTTGAAGAGGGCGGCCCTCTAATCGGGCAAACCAAAATTGGGCCCGGGAGGCCACGCCCACATGAAAGCTGCGGCTTTCGCCTACGCCCGCGCGACCAGCGTCGTGAATGCGCTGGAGCTGCTCGCCATGCACGGCGACAAGGCGAAGGTTCTGTCGGGAGGTCAGAGCCTGATGCCGGCGATGAACCTGCGGCTCCTGTCCCCGGACATTCTGGTCGATATCGGCGGCCTCGCCGAGTTGCGCGGCATCACCGTGAGGGGAGACGTGCTGGTCGTCGGCGCGCTGACCCGGCACGTCGATCTGCTCAGATCGCCGGAGATTGCACTGCACGCGCGGCTGTTGCGCGATGCCGTTGCCCACGTTGCCCATCCCGCAATTCGCAATCGCGGAACGATCGGCGGTAGCCTCGCTCACGCCGATCCTGCCTCGGAGCTGCCGGCCTGTGTTGTGGCGCTTGACGCCACCATCGTTGTTCGGGGCTCGGCCGGCGGGCGCCGGATTGCTGCGACTGAGTTTTTCAGGGGAATCTACGAAACGGCGCTGCTGCCGGACGAGTTGCTTGTCGCGGTCGAGGTGCCGGTCGCAGGCCAAGGCTCGACATTTTTCTTTCAGGAGTATGCCCGGCGGCATGGCGACTACGCTGTCGTTGGTCTTGCCGCCCGTGCTGTTGTTGCAGCCGGGAGGTTCTCAGCTCTTCGGCTCGGCTTCTTTGCTGTTGGCGATCGGCCATTGCTCGCTGTGGCCGCCGGCAAACTGATCAATGCCACGGTAACTCCCGCCTTGCTCGCAGAGGCGGCGACCGCACTTGCCGATGAACTCGATCCACACGAGGACCAGCAGGCGACCGCCGCCATGCGTCGACACCTCGCGATGGTCTTGCTCCGCCGCTGCGTGGCAGCATTGCTCGCACGGCCAGAACTGGGAATGGGAGTCGGCAAGTGAACGCTCCGGTACCGGTCTCGCTTCTGGTCAACGGCGAACCCATCGACGCATTCGTCTTGCCGCGGCTCAATCTTGCTGATTTCCTTCGGGAAAATCTCAAGCTGACCGGAACCCACGTTGGGTGCGAGCACGGCGTTTGTGGTGCCTGCACAGTCCGGCTCGATGGCGAGATCGTTCGCTCCTGTCTGATGCTGACAGTCCAGGCGCAGGGGGCGTCAGTTGAGACAATCGAGGGGCTGTCTGACAGCGGTGAAATAGCCGATCTTCAGGCGGCATTTCGCGAGCGCAATGCATTGCAGTGTGGCTATTGCACGCCTGGGATGCTGATAACGGCGCAGGACCTGCTGAAGCACGTGTCCGTGCCTGATCGTCGAGCAATCCGCGAGCATCTTTCCGGCAACTATTGCCGCTGCACAGGCTATCAGGCCATCGTGGATGCGGTGGAGGCGACAGCCAAGATGCGCGCGGAGCGGGGCGTATGACGGTGACGCGGGCGCCAGCAGACACGCTTTCGGTGCTTGATCGCCCGAATTCCTACATCGGCAAGACCGTGCCGCGGCCGAACCTCGACAGGTTGCTGCAGGGGCGCGGCCAATATGTCAGTGATCTCGAACTGCCGCGGATGGCGCATGTGGTTTTTCTACGGTCGCCACATGCCCACGCCAAAATCGCAGCGATCGACGCCGACGCGGCGACGCGGATGCCGGGTGTCATTTCCATCGTCACGGGCCGTGAACTCGAAGCGGTCATCACGCCGTGGGTCGGGGTGCTCTCGCACCTGAAGGGACTGAAGTCAGCGCCGCAGCACGCGATCGCGGTCGACCGCGTGTGCTGGCAGGGCGAGGCCGTTGCAGCGATTGTGGCGACCAGCCGTGCTGCAGCCGAAGATGCCATGGAGCATATTTCAGTCGACTACGAGGAGCTCGAGGCGGTGACGGACATGCGAGCTGCGCTCGATCCGGCAGCTTCCGTCATTCATGCTGCGCTCGGCGACAATCTTGCCTTTGAACGGACACTCGACGCCGGCGACGTCGATCTTGCATTGTCGGGGTCCGAACTCGTCGAGGCCGACTTCGTATTCGGGCGCCACACCGGCGTGACGCTGGAACCGCGGGCCGTCGTTGCCGACTGGAATCCGGCCGAGGCACGGCTCACGATCTATCAGGGTACGCAGGCGCCCCATATGGTGCAGAACATCGCAGCGCTGCATCTTGGGTTAAGGGAAGCGCAGGTCAGGGTGGTCTGCAAGGATGTCGGCGGCTCGTTCGGCATCAAGGTCCATATCTACGCCGACGAAATGGCGACCTACGCGCTGTCCAAGCTGTTGCGCCGGCCGGTCAAGTTCGTGGCGGACCGCGTCGAGAGTTTCAACACGGACATCCACGCCCGTGACCATCGGTGCAGGGGTCGGATCGGCGTCAGGCCGGACGGTACGATTACGGCCTTCGAGATCGACGACCTGACGGGGATCGGCCCGTATTCGATGTATCCGCGCACCAGCGCTATCGAGGCAAATCAGGTGGTCAATCTGGTCGGCGGGCCCTATGCCACGGCGAACTATCGGGCGCGGGCGCGCGTCGTCTTCCAAAACAAGAACGTGATGTGCCAGTACCGGGCGGTCGGACACCCGATCGCTTGTTCGGTCACCGAGGGCCTGGTCGATCTGGCGGCAGCGAAGATCGGCATGGACCCCGTCGAAATCAGGCGGCGCAATCTGATCGCCGACGATGCCTATCCGTGTGCGTCACCCTCCGGCATGAAGTTCGAGCGGCTTTCGCATCACGCTTCGTTGACCAAGCTGCTTCAGATGATGGATTACGACGCATTGCGCGCTGAGCAAGCGGCCTTGCGCGCCAGAAACGTCCATCGAGGCATCGGAATCGCGAGCTTCATCGAGGTGACCAATCCCAGCGCTGCTTTCTATGGCGTGGGCGGCGCGAAAATCTCGTCGCAGGACGGCGTTGCGGTCCGGCTCGACGCGCAAGGGTCGGTGATCTGCCAGACCAGCATCACGGAACAGGGGCAAGGGTCGGAATCGCTGACGGCCCAGATCGTCGGCAGCGTGCTTGGCGTTTCGATGGAGCGCGTTCGCGTCACCCTGGGCGACACCGACAACACGCCCTATGGCGGCGGCACCTGGGCCTCGCGCGGTGCCGGCATCGGCGGCGAAGCTGCATTGCAGGCAGCCAAGGCCCTGCGAGAGAATATTCTGAACGTCGCCGCGGCCATCCTGCAATCGACGCCGGCCGAGCTCGATATCGTCGACAACGGTGTCGTCAACGCCGCCGACGGCGCGCCGCGCATCGACCTGAACGAGCTTGCGCGGATCGTCTATTTTCGGCCGGACACCCTGCCGCCAGGCATCCAGCCCGAATTGATGGCGACCCGGCATTTCGTTCCGCGCCAATATCCCTTTGCATTCACCAATGGCGTTCAGGCCTCATGGCTTGAGGTCGATACCGAGACCGGGTTCGTTCAGCTGCTGAAGCATTGGGTTGTCGAAGACTGCGGCACTATCATCAACCCGCAACTGGTTGACGAGCAGATCCGGGGCGGGGTCGTTCAGGGACTCGGCGCGGCGCTGTTCGAGAAGTGCATCTACGATGAACGCGGTCAGCTGACCAATGCCAATATGGCGGACTATCTGGTCCCGATGTCCGGCGAGATGCCCGATATCGAGATCGGCCACGTGGTGTCTCCGACGCAGGAATCGGAGCTGGGAGCCAAAGGGGCAGGGGAGGCGGGGACGGCCGGCGCGGCAGCTGCGGTCGCCAACGCGGTCAATGACGCGCTCCGGCCGTTTGGCGCAACAATTACCGAGATTCCGCTCACGCCTCAGGTTATCCTGACCGCCTTGGGACGGATCTGAGCGGAGACGTTCCGGGCAACGACAATACGATAAGCAAAACGCAGACAGTTCTTGGGGAGGAATAGTCATGACGAAGAAGGTCACCAAAGCTGGATCGATATCGCGGCGTCGTCTGCTGACGACGGCAAGCGCCGGCGCCGTTCTTGCCGTCTCGCCTTTTCGCATCAATCTGCTTCAGGCCCAGGAAGCGCCGATCAAGATCGGCTTCCCGGTTCCTTTGACCGGTCCATACGGCGCCGAGGCCCAGGACCAGGTGCGGGCGGGTCAGCTTGCTATCGCCCAGTTCAATGATGCCGGCGGTCTCAACGGCCGCAAGGCCGAGCTCGTGGTGCGCGACGACAAGCTGAATCCCGGTGAGGCGGCGACGCGGACCCTGGAATTGGTCGAGAAGGAGAAGGTGAATTTCGTCGTCGGCAGTCTGTCCGCGGCGGTTCAGCTCGCGATCAACAACGTCACCAAGGAACGCGGCGTCATCTTCAATTCGATCAGCCAGTCCGACGCCATCAACGAGGCAGCAGATTTCAGCAAATACACGTTCCACGAAGCGCTGAACCCGCACATGACGTCAGGGGCGGTCGGTCGCTACGCCTTCACCAAATTCGGCAAGAAGGTTGCGTTTCTCACAGCGGACTATGCTTACGGTCACGAGATGGTTCGCGGCTTTCTCGAGGTCGGCAAGCAATTCAACATCGAGAATCTCGGTGACATCCGCCATCCGCTCGGGACGACTGATTTCTCGACCCTGCTGCCGCGTCTCCAGGCGCTGAAGCCCGATATTCTCTGCATCAGCAATTTCGGCCGGGATCAGCAAATCGCACTGAAACAGGCTACCGACTTCGGTATCAAGAAATCGATCCAGATCATCGCGCCGCTGCTGTCGCATGCCAGTCGCGTTGCGGCGGGCCCTCAGGCATTCGAAGGCGTCGTCGGCGGCTGCTCGTTCTTCTGGGGCATCGAGGACAAGTTCGCCTCGACCAAGGCGTTCAACGACGCATTCCGCAAGATGTATGACGGCAAGTTGCCTACCGACTACGGCGCGCTCGGCTATGGCGGTGTTCGGACGGTGCTCGAGGCGGTCAAGGGCGCGGGCAGCGTGGAGACCGACAAGGTCGTCGCGTCGTTGGAGGCTCTGAAATACGACTACTACAAGGGGCAGCAATACTATCGCAAATGCGATCACCAGTCGGTGCAATCGGTGCTCGTGATCAAGTCGAAGTCCAAGGACATGAAGAACGAGTCGGATGTGTTCGAGGTTCTATCGACCGAAGAGCCTGACGAGAAGAACCTGCGTAGCTGCGACGCGCTTGGCCACAAGAGTTGAGCCATGCGCCGGCGCGCACCGCGGGGCGGTGCGCACCGTGCTGAGGGGGACAAATGGCGGGCCTGAGCTTTGACCTGATTGCATTGCAATTATTCGCCGGGCTGGCGCTCGGCGCGATCTACGTGCTGTTTGCGATCGGCCTCTCGCTGATCTTCGGGATGTTGACCGTCGTCAACTTCGCCCATGGCGCGTTCTACATGGTCGGCGCCTATGTCGGGCTGTACCTGATTTCGATCGGCGGCAATTTCTGGCTCTGCTTGCTGGCGGTACCACTCCTGATCGGGCTGTTCGGCCTTGCCGTCGAGCGCGTGCTGATCCGGCCGCTTTACGGCCGCGGCATCGATTATCCGCTACTGCTGACCTTCGGGCTGAGCTACGTCATGGTCGAATGCGTGCGCATTGCCTTCGGCAAGACTGGTTATCCCTTCGATACGCCCGAGCTTCTGCAGGGGGCTGTCAACATCGGTGTCGGATATTTTCCGCTCTACCGCCTGTTCGTGATCGGCGCGACGGCCGTCGTCTTGTTGGCGCTCTGGCTGTTCCTGGAAAAAACCAGCTTCGGACTCATTATCCGCGCCGGCGCGCGCGATCCGCAAATCGTCCGCGTTCTTGGGGTCAACGTTTCTCGGGTCTGGTTGATCGTGTTCGGGATAGGCACCGCGATTGCGGGCTTTGCCGGGCTGCTGGCTGCCCCGCTTCAAGGCGTCATTCCCGAGATGGGCGGCACGATTCTCGCCGAGGCTTTCGTGGTGACGGTCGTAGGAGGCATGGGTTCGATCGGTGGCGCCGTACTGGCGGGCCTCCTCGTCGGTGTGGTGGTCAGCATGACGTCGCTGTTTGCACCCGAGATGGCCAAGGTGTCGATCTTTGCCCTGATGGCGATCGTCCTGATTGTTCGTCCCCAGGGCTTCTTCGGCCGTGCCGGATTGATGAGCTGAGAGCCAGGGATGACCGGAGCCACCGAATCCATCAAACAGTCCTGTGCCGCGGCGGGCAGTTGGTACGAATTCGCAACGCGGCATCGCGCCAGCATTGTGGCCGCGGTGATCCTGATTTTCCCGTTGGTGATGCCGTTCACGGCCCTCGCGGTGAACATCCTGATCTATGGATTGTACGCCGTCGGCTTCAACCTCGTCTTCGGTTATCTCGGTCTGCTGTCGTTTGGTCACGCGGCGCTGTTCGGAACCGGTGCCTACCTTTGTGGAATCGCCATCGTGCATTTTGGCTGGCCATGGTATGCGGCCATCGCGGCCGGGATCGCCGGCGGCCTGTTGATGGCCTCGTTGATTGGCGTGCTCGCGATCAGGACCCGCGGCATCTACTTCGCGATGGTGACGATGGCGTTGTCGCAATGTATCTACTACCTCTTCTATCAAGCGGTTGACCTCACTGGCGGCGAAAACGGCCTCCGCGGCATCAACGTCCGCACCATCGATCTGTTCGGCGTGCGGCTCGACTTCATCAATCCGATGATCCGTTACTATGTCATCGCGGCCTTCGTGATTGCCGCTTTTTTCGTGATGTCGCGCATTCTGGCCTCGCCATTTGGCGCCGTCATTGAGGCCGTGCGGGAGAATGAGATGCGCGCGCGCGCGTCAGGCTATGACGTCACCAAGACCCGATTGCTGACCTTCGTTTTGTCTGGCGGCTTCTGCGGTCTCGCGGGAGCGTTGCAGGCGCTGCATCTGTCGATCGTTCCGATCGAGATCCTGCACTACGAGACGTCGGGCCTGGTCGTGATGATCGCATTGCTGGGTGGTATGGGGACGTTCTTCGGGCCGATGATCGGCGCCGCGGTGTTCCTGGTCCTGGAGAATGTGGTCTCGGTGTGGACCGTTCACTGGCAACTGATCGTTGGCGCCATTTTCATTGCATGTGTGCTGTTCTTCCCTGCCGGCATCTGGGGCACGCTGATCGCGCGAGGCAGGCGATGAGTGCCGCGGAAGACCAAACCAAAGAAATCATCCTGCGCACCAGGGGCGTCGGCAAGACGTTCGGGAAGTTTGTCGCGCTAAACAATATCTCGGCGGAGTTTTCGAGAGGAGCGATCACCTCCATTATTGGTCCGAACGGGGCCGGTAAGAGCACCTATTTCAATCTGCTGTGCGGCGCGCTTGCGCCCACCAAAGGCAGCGTTGAATTCGAGGGCAAGGATGTCACCGGCCTGCCGCAGCACCGCTTTGCGCATATGGGGATCGCAAAGTCCTTTCAGATCACCAGCGTGTTTCCGCAGCTCACGACCCGTGAAAACATCCGCGTCGGTCTGCAGGCGCTGGTGTCGAGATACGACATCTGGCGTCCCCGCGCGCGCCTGACCGAGCTGGTCGAGCGAGCGGACGAACTGCTGGCCCTGGTCGGATTGTGGGACTCTCGCGAACGTGCCGCCAAGACGCTGGCCCATGGCGAGCAGCGGGCGCTGGAAATCGGCATGGCGCTCGCCAGCCAACCCCGGTTGCTGCTGCTGGACGAGCCGACGGCCGGCATGAGCCCGGAGGAAACCCGGACCATGATGGATCTGATCGTGAAGCTCGCAAAGGAACGTACGGTCATCCTCGTCGAGCACAAGATGAAGCTGGTGCTCGGGATCAGCGATCGCATCCTCGTGCTGCACCACGGAGAACTTCTCGCCGAAGGAACGCCGCAGGAGGTCCGGCAGAACGAGGCGGTGAAGCGGGTCTATCTCGGCCAGCGGGAGCATTGACGGATGCTGCAGATCAGCAAGCTCAATGCCTGGTACGGCGCAAGTCACGCGCTGCAGGACGTCACGCTCGAGGTGACCAAAGGCGAGATCGTCTGCCTCATCGGTCGCAATGGAGCCGGCAAGACGACCACGCTGAAATCGATCATGGGGTTGATGGGACGAACGCGCGGCTCGGTCACCTTCAAGGGCGAGGAGCTGCTGAGCCGGCCGCCGCATGTGCGCTTCGCGCTCGGACTTGCCTATGTTCCCGAAGAGCGGCGGATTGTGCAGGGATTGTCGGTCCGGGAAAATTTGCGGCTCGGGCTGGTGGCGTCGCCGGCGAAGAAGCGGGAAGCCGAGCTGATCGACGAGATCGCAGGAGTATTCCCACGGCTGGCCGAGCGTATGGACCAGGAGGCAGTCACGATGTCCGGCGGCGAGCAGCAGATGCTGGCGATCGCGCGGGCGATGATCGCAAAGCCCGACCTGATCATGCTGGATGAGCCTTCGGAGGGCATCATGCCGGTCCTGGTCGACGAGATGTTCGAGCTATTCCGCAACATGAAGGCGCAGGGAACGACGGTGCTGTTGGTCGAGCAGAACGTCGAGCTCGCGCTTGGCATCGCCGATCGTGCCTACGTCCTTGATCAGGGGGCGGTGGTGCACCAGGCGTCGGCGCAGGCCCTGCTGGCCGACGACGAGATCAAGGAACGATATTGTTCGGTGTGAGCGGGCTTTCCGGTCTCCCGCCGGCGCGAATGGACCTTACTCCGCGGCGCGCGCGATCGCGTCGGTCTTGCGAGTGGTGACGACGACCTTGATCGCGTCATCCACGCGATCCCGTGCATATCTGAGCGCCGTCGGCAGGTCGGCCAGCGGAAACGTATGCGTGTGGATCCTCGACGCGTCGAACCGCTTCGCTGCCATCAATTCCATGGCGCGGTGAGTGGCGCTGCGGCCCTCGCCGCGGATCCCGTAAGCGTAGATGTTGTTTCGCACGAGATGCGCGATGTCCAGCGTCGCGGCCTCGTGCGGGAAGGCGGCCAGACAGATCTTGCCGCCACGATTGGTCATGTGAATGGCCTGGTTGAGTGTCGCTTCGGTGCCTGCACATTCGACGACATAGTCCGCGCCGATCCCCCCTGTTAGTTGCTTCACGACCGCAACGGCGTCTTCGTCGTTGATGTTGATGACGCGGTCGGCCCCCAGTTCCTGGCCGATCGCCAGCCGCTTGTTGCGCGTGCCGGTCAGAATCACCGGGCTTGCGCCAAGCGCCTTGGCCACGGCAACTGCGAGAAGTCCGATCGGCCCCGGGCCGATCACCACGACGCTCTCGCCCGCCACCAATCCCCCCAATTCCGTCAAGCCGTACATCGACGTCCCGGCAGTCACCACGAGCGTCGCCTCCGCGTCGCTCATGCTATCCGGGACGCGCGCCAGCGTATTGATGTGGTTGACTGCGTACTCCGCGAATCCGCCGTCGGTCGTAAAGCCGTTGGCGCGGTGGCCCTTTTCCGGCTTTCCATAGTTGAGGCATGACGTGTACATGCCCTGGCGGCAGCGTTTGCATTGGCCGCAGCCGGCGTGGATTTCGACGCTGATCCGCTCGCCGATCCTGAACTCGTCGACTTCAGGCCCGAGCGCGGCGACCGTGCCCATGTACTCGTGGCCCGGCGTAAAGTTCTTGTTGAAGGGCAGGCCGCCCTGAATGCTTGCTGGCGACCCGGCATGGATAATTTCGAGATCGGTGGCGCAGATCGCAACCGCGTCGATGCGCACCAGCACCTCGGCACGCGACGGGACCGGCGTCGGCTTTTCGCGAAGCAGGAGCTGATCGGGGTCACCAAGGACCCAGGCTGTCATCAGGTCTGGGACGGGAAGATCGGGCGATGTCTTGACGCCGGGCGGCTGGTACATGGGCTTCCTCTTCTGGCCGGCAGCCTAGCGCGAAACCAGTGGTTGCCGCGAGCACCCGATAGTCGGCATCGGAGCCGTTGCATTTGCTGCACGGCAGCAAGCGCGTCGCAAAACATTCATACGCGGCCTATACTTGGTCGCCCGGTTGATGTTGAAATCCTCATTGCATCCTCTCCCAGATCGGAGCCTCCCATGAAGACCGTCCGCCTTGTCCTTGCGTTGCTGGCGCTAATGCTGATCGCGCCGTGGCAATCAGCCAGGGCGGCCGACGTGATCTGCTACAATTGTCCGCCGGAATGGGCGGATTGGGCGTCGATGCTGAAGGCGATCAAGGCGGATCTCAACTACGATATCCCGCACGACAACAAGAATTCCGGCCAGGCGCTAGCCCAGATACTGGCCGAGAAGAGCAATCCGGTCGGTGATATTGGCTATTTCGGCGTGACCTTCGGCATGAAGGCCAAGGCCCAGGATGCGCTCGAGCCCTACAAGCCGGCGCATTGGGATCAGGTCCCGGCCGGCCTCAAGGACGCGGATGGCTACTGGACCACGATCCACTCCGGCACGCTCGGCCTGTTCGTGAACAAGGATGCGCTCGGCGGCAAGCCGGTGCCTGCCTGCTGGAAGGATCTCCTGAAACCCGACTACAAGGGGATGGTCGGCTATCTCGACCCGTCGTCGGCGGCGGTCGGCTATGTCGGCGCGGTCGCCGTCAATCTGGCGCTCGGCGGCTCGCCAGGCAATTTCGATCCGGCGATCAGCTTCTTCAAGGAGCTGCGCAAGAACGACCCGATTGTACCCAAGCAGACGTCATATCCCGCGTCGTCTCCGGTGAGATGCCGATCCTGTTCGATTACGACTTCAATGCCTACCGCGCGAAGTACTCGGAGAAGGGCAACTTCGAGTTTGTGATTCCCTGCGAGGGATCGGTGGTGTTTCCCTATGTCGTTGGCCTCGTGAAGAACGCGCCCGACAAGGAGAAGGCCAAGAAGGTGATGGACTATCTCTTGTCCGACAAGGGGCAGGCGATCTGGACCAATGCCTATCTGCGTCCGGCCCGCCCGATCGAGCTGCCGGCTTCCGTGAAGGGGAAATTCCTCCCCGACGGCGACTATGCCCGCGCCAAGAGCGTCGACTGGGGCGAGATGGAAAACGTGCAAAAAGCCTTCGTCGACCGCTATCTCGCCGAGGTTCGCTGAGGCAATATGGTGCCCTTCGCCGGGGCACCATTCTTCCGATGTCGCAAAAATCCTTCGTTTGGCTCTGCCTGCTGCCGCTCGCGGTCGTGACCACGGCATTCTTCCTGCTGCCGATGGCGCGGCTGGTGGTCGCGGGTGCCGAAGGACCGCACGGGCTCGCCGGATATCTCGCCATCCTGACCGAAGCTCGTTATCGCGCGACGCTGATCAATACCGTGCTCCTCGCTGCGGCAACGACGGTCGTCACGCTGATTGTGGCGACGATAGCCGGAATGTTTCTGCAGCGGCACCGCTTTCCCGGGCGGGCCGTGCTGATCGCGATGCTGACCTTTCCGCTGGCGTTTCCCGGCGTGGTGGTCGGCTTCATGATCATTCTGCTGGCCGGGCGGCAGGGGCTGATCGGCGATCTGTCGAACCGGATCTTCGGAGAGAAGTTCGTCTTCGCCTATTCGATCTACGGGTTGTTCCTCGGCTATCTCTACTTCTCGATCCCGCGCGTGATCCTCACCATCATGGCGGCCGTGCAAAAGCTCGATGTCGGTCTGGAGGAAGCCGCGCGTTCGCTCGGCGCCAGCCCCTGGGCGGTGCAGCGTGACGTCGTGCTGCCCGCGCTGGCGCCGGCCTTCGTTGCGTCCGGCGCGATCGCATTTGCGACCGCGATGGGGGCCTTCGGGACTGCGTTTACGCTGGCGACGAATATCGACGTGCTGCCGATGCTGATCTATACCGAGTTCACGCTGGCCGCCAATTTCGCGACCTCGGCCGCGCTGTCGGTGGGACTTGGCCTGATCACCTGGCTCATCCTCGCGCTCGCCCGCTCGTTCAGCGGCAGCGCGGTCGCGGCGGCCGGGTGAACGCATGCGCAATGGCTTGATCTTCGCCGGCCAGTTCATCTTCACGCTGCTCGTTGCCGGCTTCCTGGTGGTTCCCGCAGGGCTGTCGATCTCCGCCGGCGTGACCGTCAATTACTTCCGGGGCATCCAGTCCGGCGTGACGCTGCAATGGGTCGCGCAGGTATGGGAGCTCTATGCCGGCACCATCCTGCTCTCCTTCGTGATCGCATTCGCGACCCTTGCCGTCACGCTGCTCGCCGGTGTTCCCGCAGCCTATGCGCTGCATGCGCGGGGAGGCCGGCTTGCGCGCATCGTCGAGGAGGTCATTACGTTGCCTTTGGCGATCCCCGGGCTTGCGATTGCGCTTGCACTGCTGCTCGCCTATGGCAGCTTCGGCGACTTTCGCCGCTCCTGGCTGTTCATCCTGGTCGGCCATGTGATCTTCACCATGCCGTTCATGGTGCGGTCGGTCATGGCGGTGTTCGCGACCGTGGACATCAAGACGCTGGATGAGGGGGCGGCCTCGCTCGGAGCGTCGTCATGGCGGCGCTTCCGCGACGTCATCGTGCCGAACGCACTGCCCGGAATTCTCGCCGGCGCGCTGATGGTGGTCACGCTGTCGCTCGGTGAATTCAACCTGACCTGGATGCTGCATACGCCGTTGACCAAGACACTGCCGATCGGGCTCGCCGACAGCTACGCCTCGATGCGGCTCGAAGTGGCGTCGGCCTATACGCTGATCTTCTTCGTGATGATCATTCCGCTGCTGGTCGCGATGCAGCTGCTGGCCGACAGGGATCACAAGCGATGAGTACGGCCGGGCACGGCGCAGCGGTGCGGATCGAGGCCTGCGGCAAGACCTTTGCCGACGGCACGCGCGCGCTCGATCCCGCAACCCTCGACATTGCGCGCGGCGAGACGCTGGTGCTGCTTGGGCCGTCCGGCTGCGGCAAGACCACGATGCTGCGCATCATCGCAGGCCTCGAGCTGCCGGATGTCGGCGGCAAGGTCCTGTTCGACGGCAAGGACATGACTTCGGTCCCGATCGAACGGCGCAATGTCGGGATGGTGTTCCAGTCCTACGCCCTGTTCCCCAACATGTCGGTGGCGGACAATATCGCCTACGGGCTGAAGATCCGCGGTGTTGCGAGGGGCGAGCGCGCCGCACGCGTCGCCGAACTGGTTGCGCTGATGAACATCACGGGATTGGAGAATCGCCGCATCGACCAGCTTTCGGGCGGCCAGCGTCAGCGCGTCGCACTGGCGCGCGCCGTCGCGATCCGGCCCGGCATCTTGCTGCTCGACGAGCCCTTGACCGCGCTCGACGCCGCGTTGCGGGACCGGCTGCGCAGCGAGCTCAACCGGCTGTTGCGCGCACTTGGGATCACGACGATCTATGTCACCCATGATCAGGCCGAAGCCATGGAATTGGGCGACCGGATCGTCGTGATGCGGAAAGGCGCAATCGCCCAGATCGGCACGCCGCGCGAGGTCTACTTCGCGCCGAAGGAACGGTTTGTGGCGGAGTTCATCGGAGCGGCGAACATTGTCGAGGCTCCGGTCGAGAACGGCGTGTTGATCCTGCCCGGCGGGCGACTGCCGATCGAGGGTGCAGCGACGACCGCGAACGCGACCGTCATGATCCGCCCCGAAACCATTCGCGTGACGGAGGCGGGCGCGGGTTTGCTCTCGGGAATCGTCGATTCCGTCAGCTTCATCGGCGACCGACAGCGGCTCGTCGTGAGCGGTGCATCGAGCAAGCCGCTCAATGTCGACGCTCCCAACACGATTCAAGCCAGGATCGGCGATCGTGTCGGGCTTTCGATTGCGCCCGACGCTGTCCGTCTGCTCCCCTCCGAACCACGAGATTGATCGATGCCGTCGAAACCGGTCCTCATCGCCCAGATTTCCGACCTCCACATCAAGCCGCCGGGAGCGTTGGCCTATGGCCGGGTCGATACCGCGAAGGCGCTTGAACGCTGCGTGGCCGCGCTCAGCGCATTCGAGCCGGCGCCCGATTTCGTCGTCATCTCGGGCGACCTTGTCGATACGCCGTCGGTCGAGGAATACGACTATCTCAAGCGACTGCTCGCCCCGCTGCGCGTTCCGTTTGCCGGAATTCCCGGCAATCACGACTCGCGTGCGTGGATGCGCGGCGCGTTTCCGGGCGCACCCTATGCTCACGCGACAGGCCCGCTCGATCAGCGGATCGAGGTGAATGGCCTCGATTTGCTGCTGCTTGATTCAAGCGTTGCCGGAAAGCCCCATGGCATGCTCGAACCGTCGACGCTGCAATGGCTGGACGCGACGCTGGCGGCAGCGCTCGACCGGCCCGCGCTGCTTTTCCTGCATCACCCGCCGTTCAAGGGCGGCATCTGGCACATGGACCGCCAGGACCTTTTCAACGCCGCAGAACTGGCTGCAATCGTCAGGCGTCACCCGCGGGTGCGTTTGATCGGCTGCGGGCACGTCCATCGTGCCATGCTGACCTCCTTTGCCGGGATTCCCGTGACATTGTGCCCCGCGCCGAACCATGCGGTCGACCTGGACCTTGGACAGCTCCGCGAACCATCGTTCAAGGTGGAACCGCCGGCATTTCACCTGCACACGTGGTTTGGCGGGCCGGATTTTGGACAATTGGTCACGCATCAGGTCCCGATCGGTCAGTTTGACGGGCCGCATCCGTTCTTTGGGCCAGACGGCAAGCTGCTGTGAGTTGGCGCGTTGACCCTTCGCACAGACGGGATTTTGACAGGCGAGATTGTCGGCCGGGCATGTCAGATCAAGGGCAGCCCACAGGCTGCAATTGAGCGTTGCATCGGCGCAGATTTATTCCAAATTGTACCTTGGATGCCCTCCATCCCAATGCGCCGGCTCGGACCTTTTGTTGCTGTAGGGGCCCCGTGGGGCTATACTTCTGCTGCTTTCATTGATCGATGGCATTGTCGGCGCCCGGCCGATTGAACGCAACACAATCAGTCTGGAAAACGATGACCGGAGCGCCGCCCATAGAACGAACTGCCGGCGCGCCGTTGTTTTCGAACAACAAGCTGTCGGTGTTGCGCAAGCATCCCTATTTTGCCGATCTCGAGCCCGAGGCATTCGATCAGCTCTGCCGCTACGCCAAGCACATCACGCTGAAGCGTGGGACGACGATCTTTTCCAAGGGCGATCCCGGCACCAGCCTGATTGCGGTGATCTCGGGCACGGTCAAGATCAGCATCTCGTCGCCGGATGGTCGCAACGCGATTTTGAACCTGATCGAGGCCGGCGAGATATTCGGGGAGATCGCGCTGCTCGACGGCTTGTCGCGGACGGCCGATGCCACCGCCAACACCAATTGCGAGCTGTTCGTCATTGACCGGCGCGAGTTCATTCCGTTCGTGCGCAGCCAGCCGACGCTTGCGATGAAGTTCATCGAGCTGCTTTGCGAAAGACTGCGCCGGACCAGCGATCAGGTCGAGCAGGTTATCCTGCAGAACCTGCCCGGCCGTCTGGCCAGCGCGCTGCTGCGCCTGAGCGACAAGCACAAGCCGCAGGGGCGCGCCATCTCGATCACCCAGCAGGAGATCAGCGAGATGGTCGGGATGACGCGCGAGAGCATCAACAAGCAGCTCCGCGCGTGGGCGATACGCGGCTGGGTCAGGCTCGAGCATGGCGCGATCGTCGTGCTGAAGCCCGAGACGCTCCAGGAACTGGTCGACGCCGGGGCGAACGACGGCGAGTAGTCGCGCCGGCTGCCCGGTCGGTCGCGCATCTCACGAAACGGTGAGCTGAAGAACGCCTGTGAAGCCATTCACATCGGCCTTGCGTGCGCTGCGGTAAGTGACGCGTCAGGGGAGCACATATGGAGGAATCCATGCACAGCTCTTTCGACAAGCGGCGGCAGGACCCACAGCATAATTACCAGAGCTTCAGCATCAAGCTTGTCGCGTTGCCGCTGCTCGTCGTCGTTGCCTTGATCGGGATGCTGGTCAGTCATCCGGCGCCGGTCAGATGGATATCGGACGCGGCGCAAGCGGAGTTCGTCGGAACCGATGCCGTCTACACTGATCCGATACCCAATATCGCGCAGGTGGCACCAACGGTTCGGCCGGGCAGCGAGATCCGAACGGTGAAGGCCTACTGATCGTTGATGCCGTCGTCGCGCGGCAAGGCGCGACGACAGCCCCCTGTCCAGCAGCAGCCGTCCTCACGCGGCTACTCCAAGCAGCTTTGCTGCGGTCCGCCCGAGAATATTGGCCTTGTCATCGTCGCTCAGCGACGACGAGGCGAAGATGTGGTCGACCGGTGCCAGTTGCCATGGATAGGGATAGTCGCTTCCCAGCACGATCTGGCCGGCGCCAACCTGGGCGGCGAGGTGCCTGATCGCCTCAGGCGTGAAGATCAGAGAGTCGAAGTAAATCTGCTTGAGATACTCCGCCGGCGCTTTCTGGAGCTTGATCTCCGGATTGCATCCCTTGGGTCCAACCAGACAGGCATGGTCCGAGCGGTCGGCGTATGAGCCGAGATAACCGCCGCCATGTGCGGCGATGATTCTCAGTCCCGGGAAGCGATCGAGCGTGCCCTCGAAGATCAAATGGGAGAGTGCGATCGTCGTCTCGAGCGGATTGCCGATCGTGTTGCCAAGCCACCCATTGCCGGAGAGCCGCTTGTTGAGCTCGGGCACGCCCTGCGGATGGATGAACAGGGGGACGCCGAGTTCCTCGGCCTTGGCCCATATTGGATGAAACTTCGGATTTGAGAATTCGGCGCCATCGACGACACCGCCGATCGCCGCGCCCTTCAGCCCCTGCTTCTTCACCGCGGTCTCCAGCTCCTGCACCGCAAGGTCCGGTGCCTGCAGCGTCAGCGAGGCGAAAGCCGCGAACCGGTCGGGCTTCGAGGCACAAAGTTCGGCGAGCTTTTCATTCTGGATTTTCACGATCTGCGCGGCAAGGTCGCGATCGCGGTCGTACCAGAACGGATTGATCGAAAGCACCTCCATGTCGACGGCCTGCGCGTCCATCGCAGCCAGCCGCTTGTCGATCTCGATGAAGGCCTCGCTGGCGCCGTTGACCGGCGGCAGTTGCAGCTTTCCGGCGTCGGCGCCGAGCAGGGCTCCGGCCTCGCGGAAATGGCAATGCGCGTGAATATCGATCGTCTTGACACGTTTGCCGTTGATCGTGATTGGCAACTGCTGGCGCGATTGCTGCGCATTCGCGTTGTGGACGAGCCCGCAGCCGCAGAACACGATGCCTGCCGTCGCCGTTGCTCCCGCTTTCAGGAAATCCCGCCTTGTGGTCATGACGATCGCCTCCCTGGTGTTTTGTTATGGACAGGGAGCCTACGGATGCTGGCTAGTGCTCGCAAGATCACACGCTGTGCGTGTCGCGCAATGTTGATCTGCTCAGACCGCCTTGATCTCCGCCTTTGCGATGATCTCGCGCCATTTCGGCGCTTCGTCCGCAATTCGCCTGCGCATGCCATCGGGCTGTTTGCGGGCAAGTCGCCGTGTACTGGATAGCATTCAGTCAGATCGGCAATGCGTCACCCTCGCTCGACTTTGATCAGGCCGCGAACACGACAAACGCCAATATCACGACCGCACGGTTCAGTATGCAAGTGAAGGCATTGACCACTGTCGCCACTTTCGCGAGCGCTATTTGAGCGGATTAGCGCCGCCAGCAATCTCGCTGGATCAAAGGCCACTCAGCCCTTTCGCGATTTCGCGCCGATGCCGGACATCAAAGCCCGGCTGCTGCCCCCAAATCGTCAATTCCCCGTCGGGCTGAAACCGCGACAGACCGCCGTCCGTCCCCATCCGCTTGTTCATGATCCACTAGCCTTGCGCTTTCACCGCATTTACTAGCTGCCCAACGCGGTGTAGATGCCGATCAATTAAGACGAATTTCCTGTTAACGACGAATAGCGGGATTTTCTCAAGAGCCGACGCGATCCAGCGCTGTGCGGCGGAGCCGCGTAATCTGTTGGCGGAACGGAACGGCGATTTCATGCTAAAATGAAAGAAGCGAGGTGAAATAGAGTCTGCTTACGCCGAAGCCAAGCCGACGGTAGCACTGCCTCGTCTAGGCAACGAGGAAGCGTCCTCGTGAGGAGACGGGTTCGATGGGAGGGAAAATGGACCGAAACCTTGTGATCCTGAATGTGACTGGTTCGGAGACGATGTTGCGTTCCGACGGACATGCTGCCATTCGACTGGAGACCAAGGAGATGGGCCCCGTCGCCTTCGAGGTGAATCTTCAAGCAATTGCCGCACTTCGTCGCCACTTGGCGCGCGCCGAAATACACATTCTGCAGAGCCAGAATCAGACCAAAAACTGATTATCTTCAGAAGACGTCACTAAACTAAGCTGGCTATCAGATTGCCCCCTGAGGTCCGAGGGCGGGAATCCAATCGGAGGCGCCTGCAAGTCTAGAACGGCGTTGACCGCGGCGGATTCTGATTCCGCCATTCGGAGGTTCGATCCCTCCCGCCTCCCTGGCATGCGAGCGCGCTTCATACGAGATACGTCGCTTGTCCAACTGTCTGGCAGAAAGAGACGTAACGCGACCATCACTGGCACTTCGCCGCGCGCAAGCGTTAAAGACACCAGCGTTTGGCAATTTGCCGTTTTACCGAGAGCCGACGCGTATGTGTACTCATAAACGTTGGCTTGCGGTCATAAAGCGGAAGTCGCCCGGTCTGACCGCCAAGGGCGACTTTTGACCCAGCTTGAAACATCGCAGCTCTTTGCGTTTGATGTTATGATTGGGCACCAACGGCGGTGCAGCATCTGAGTTTCGGGGAGCGGCCATTGGGGCCTAAAAACGAGTCGGGATTTCAACTCAAGCCGTTGGCCAGCGAGCGGGCTCTGGAGCGCGCCGAGCGATTGGCCAATCTTCTGGCCTCCATCGTCGAGTCCAGCGACGATGCTATTGTGAGCAAGAATCTAGATGGCATTGTTACGAGTTGGAACAAGGCGGCCGAGCGCATTTTCGGTTACTCGGCCACGGAGGCTATTGGTCAGCCCATTACACTCGTGATTCCACAAGACCGGCTCAGCGAAGAACGGGAGATTTTAACCCGCATCCGACGAGGTGAGCGCATCGACCATTTCGAGACGGTCCGGCGACGTCGGGATGGTAGCTCAATCATCGTTTCGCTAACTGTTTCTCCTGTCAAAGACGCCCACGGCAACATCGTCGGCGCATCAAAAATTGCTAGAGATATTACCCAGCAGAAGCGAACTCAGGAGCAGATTAGCATTCTGGCTCGCGAGGCGGAGCATCGAAGCAAGAACATCCTTTCTAACGTACAGGCAATTATCAACCTTTCTCAGTCCGACACCTCCGAGGGCCTCAAGGAAGTGATCAGCGGGCGCATCCAAGCGATGGCAAATGTTCACTCGCTGTTTGTTGAAACGCGGTGGATAGGAGCCGAAGTCTCGGCGATCGCCAAGCAGGAGTTTGCCCCTTACCTCGAAGAGGGTCACCAGAAGCGGATTGTGATGGAGGGGCTGCAGACGGTGTTAGAACCCATCGCTGCGCAGGCGATTGCTGTTGTCCTGCATGAGTTAGCAACCAATGCTATCAAGTATGGAGCGCTATCCAACACAAGAGGCCGGATAGAATTGGCCTGGTCGCGCGCCGAGGATGGGCAGCTGGTGCTCCGCTGGACCGAACTGGGCGGACCGAGGGTAAAGGCGCCCCAACGCAAGGGATTTGGTAGTCGGCTCATCGAAGGGACGATCAATCCACTTGGCGGGAAGGTGCTCTTTGACTGGCGCGCGGAAGGGCTGGTTTGCGAAATCGCCGTTCCGACGTGAGATGCCAATCGAGCTTCGCTGCTCTCGCCGCTACAACTTTTGCTTATGGCCGACTCTGTTGAAAATGGCGGCTGTTGCGACTGCAGAGATATCGGTGATTCAGTCTGTCTAGTTGGCAGGACTGAAGATCATGATAGAGCATCGGAAAGTCGAACAGGCCGCGTTGTTCTATGAGTTCTCGCTCGAAAGACATATCCCGGCTGATCACTTGCTGTGGTTGATTGACAGGTTTGTCGATCTTGAACAGGTCCGGCGGGACCTGGCGCTTTTCTACAGCAGCATCGGTCGGCCTTCGATCGCTGATCATCCGCATGCTCCTGATCGGTTACTGTTCGGTATCCGATCGGAGCGGCGCCTGTGCGATCAGGTTCACCTCAATTTGGCCTACCGGTGGTTTTGCCGGCTCGGTCTGGATGGGCGGTGCCAGATCATTCGACATTCTCCAAGAACAGGCATAGGCGCTTCCGGCAGAGCGACCTCTTCCGTCGCGTGTTCGAGAGCGTGCTGCGCCGCTGCATCGAGGAACGACTGGTCGGCGGCGAAGGATTTGCAGTCGATGCGAGCCTAGTCAAGGCCGATGCAAATCGGCAGAAGGCGATCGAAGGCGATAAGGGACTTGGCCAACGACGGCAATCCGGCAGGCGGAGGTATTGACCGCTAAGCGCATGATTGAGCGGTCGCTGGAGCGGTTTGATCTCTATCCGAGCCGGCTCCTCGGCGACAGTGGCGATGGCTCGGCCGAGATGCTCGCCTGGCTGGTCTATGAGCATGGCATCGAGCCGCACGTTACAGTCTTCGACAATTCGGCCCGCACAGGCGGGATCTTCTCGCGCGACGACTTCACCTACGACCATGCTGGGGACATCTATCGTTGCCCTGGCGGCAAATTTCTTACCACGACAGAACGTTGGTGAATGATGGTGCCACCATGCTTTACCTCGCCAGCAAGCGCGATTGTGATCGATGCACATTGAAGGCTCGGTGTTGCCCCAAGCAGGCCTCACGGAGAGTGCCGCGCTCGATCTACGAGGGCGCTCGCGACATGGCGCGCCACATCGCGAGATCGTGGGAGGGAGGCACCTCGCGCCGGCTCCGCTTGTTGGCGCACCTCAAGCGCATTCTCAAGCTCGACCGTTTGCGTTTACGAGGTCCAAACGGCGCGCGCGACGAGTTCATCCTCGCGGCCACCGCCCAAAACCTTCGAAAGATGGCCAGTTGATCCCGATGCCCACCCCGAGGCTCGCATAGGGTCGGTAGAGCAGTTCGGCCACGTCGCGACGGAGCTATTACAACGAAATACTGCCAGCCTTTTTCGACGGAATCGGTCATATGCAAACATTCTTCACCCCGGCCCGCGCCCTCTCGGCTTCGGCTCGGCCAACGGTGCGACTTCGACCGTGGCGCTCTCTAGAGCGCGCTCTCGTTCAATAGTCAGCCGAACTTGCTGACCGACCGCGGTCAGCCCGATGAGGTTGCGCATTTGCGTGGCGCTGCGGATCGGGATGTCGTTGGCCTTCAGAATGATGTCGCCGCGGCGAAGGCCCGCGCGCTCTGCGGGCGAGCCGGGACTGACCTCCTTGATACGGGCCCCCTGCGTCACACCCGCAGCGGGCGCCTCGAGATCCTCCAGCGCAACGCCGATGCGGCCACGCTCGACCCGCCCTGTCTGCGCGAGCTGCTCCATCACCTTGCGGGCCATGTTGATGGGTACCGCGAAGCCAATTCCCACATTGCCTCCTCCCGGAGAGATGATCGCCGTGTTGATGCCAACGAGTTCGCCGCGCAGATTGATCAAGCCGCCACCGGAGTTGCCGGGATTGATCGCAGCATCAGTCTGGATGAAGTCTTCATAGCCGTGCTTGCCAAGGCCGGTGCGCCCGAGCGCGCTGACAAGGCCTGACGTGACGGTCTGGCCCAGGCCGAAGGGATTACCCACCGCGATGACGAAGTCGCCGACCTGAAGCGCGTCGCTGTCGCCCAGCGCGATGGCCCTCAGCCCGACTGGCTCCTTGACCTGTAGTAGTGCGATATCGGTCGGCGCATCGCGGCCGACCACGCGACCGGCAAACTTTCGGCCATCCTTGGTTCTGATCTGCACTGCGGTCGCGTTGGCAACAACGTGGTTTGCTGTCAACACATAGCCGCGCTGGGCGTCGACAATCACGCCCGATCCGGCGGCGTTGATTTCCTTCTCCAGCTGTTTCGGAACGTCGAAGAACTCCCGAAAAAAGGGATCCTGGTACAGCGGATTGTCCTCACGCACGCGTCCCTGCACCGAGATGTTGACGACGCTCGGCGTCACCTCCTTGACCAACGGCGCAAGGGTTGGCACGCGGCCGATGTTGATCTCTGGAATTTGGGCGAGAACTGGCGGTCCGGAAAGGGTTAACACCAGCGTCGAGCCGAGCCCGAGTCGCGCAAGCCCACGCAAGTATCGCATCGTTTCTCTCCGGCAGCACACCGCGTTTATCGCCCCGTCCTCCGGGGCGGTGGCGGCGATTAACTGGTTGGCTCAAGTCGACTGTTCAAGAGCCTTCAGTGCATCGTTCGGATGAGGCGCCAAAATTTTCGTAGAAGCTCTTGAACGGATTTTGTGCGTTACCTAAGTCGCTTCCGCCCGGGGCCCGGTTCCCGGACCCGGATTTTTGACATCGCTGACCTAATCAGGAGGATGTGCATGCATTTCCGTCCATTGCACGACCGCGTGCTCGTGCGCCGCATTGATGCCGAAGAAAAGACTGCTGGCGGCATCATCATTCCCGACACCGCAAAGGAGAAACCGCAGGAGGGTGAAATCGTCGCCGCGGGCCCTGGCGGTCGGAATGAGCAAGGGCAATTGGTGCCCCTCGACGTTGATCCCGGCGACCGCGTGCTTTTCGGTAAGTGGTCCGGCAACGAAGTGAAAATCGACGGCCAGGACTACCTCATCATGAAGGAAAGCGATCTTCTGGGCGTGGTCGACAAGGCCGCCTCGCTCAAGAGGGCCGCCTGAGCAAGCTGGAAGCTGACAGTCATTCGAGAAAGGAGCAGATAATATGGCTGCCAAAGACGTGAAATTCTCAACTGAGGCCCGCGAGCGGATGCTGCGCGGCGTCGATACGCTCGCCAATGCGGTCAAGGTGACGCTTGGTCCCAAGGGACGCAACGTCGTCATCGAGAAATCCTTCGGCGCCCCGCGCATCACCAAGGATGGCGTCACTGTTGCCAAGGAAATCGAGCTCGAAGACAAGTTCGAGAATACGGGTGCACAGATGGTGCGCGAAGTCGCCTCGAAGACAAACGATCTCGCCGGTGACGGCACCACGACGGCGACCGTGCTAGCCCAAGCCATCGTCAAGGAAGGCGCAAAATCGGTCGCCGCCGGCATGAACCCGATGGACCTCAAGCGCGGCATCGATCTAGCGGTCGAAGCCATCGTCAAGGACCTGCAGGCGCATGCCAAGAAGGTCACCTCAAACGAGGAAATCGCGCAGATCGGCACCATTTCCGCCAACGGCGACACCGAGATCGGCCGTTTCCTTGCCGATGCCATGCAGAAGGTCGGCAATGAGGGCGTGATTACCGTCGAGGAAGCCAAGGGCCTCGATTCCGAGCTCGAAGTGGTCGAAGGCATGCAGTTCGATCGCGGTTATGTCTCGCCCTACTTCGTGACCAACGCAGAGAAGATGCGGGTCGAGCTCGAGGATCCCTACATCTTGATCCACGAGAAAAAGCTCTCCGGGCTCCAGACCATGCTGCCGCTGCTGGAGGCGGTGGTGCAGTCGGGCAAGCCACTGCTCATCGTCGCCGAGGACGTCGAGGGCGAAGCACTCGCGACTCTTGTCGTCAATCGGCTGCGCGGTGGCTTGAAAGTGGCAGCCGTCAAGGCGCCCGGGTTCGGCGACCGCCGCAAGGCCATGCTCGAGGACATTGCGATTCTCAGCGGCGGAACGGCGATATCGGAGGATCTCGGAATCAAGCTCGAGAACGTAACCCTCAACATGCTCGGGCGCGCCAAGAAGGTCGTCATCGACAAGGAGAACACGACCATCGTCAACGGCGCAGGCGCCAAGAAGGACATCGAGGCCCGCGTCACCCAAATCAAGGCGCAGATCGAGGAGACCACCTCCGACTACGATCGGGAGAAGCTGCAGGAGCGTTTGGCGAAACTCGCTGGCGGCGTCGCCGTAATCCGCGTCGGCGGTGCCACCGAGGTCGAAGTCAAAGAGAAAAAGGATCGCGTCGACGATGCAATGCACGCAACGCGCGCCGCGGTCGAGGAGGGTATCCTGCCCGGAGGCGGCGTGGCGCTTCTGCGCGCGTTGAAGGCGCTCGATGGTCTCAAAGCTTCTAATGCAGATCAGAAGGCCGGCATCGATATCGTGCGTCGCGCCATCCAGGTTCCTGCCCGGCAGATCGTCCAGAACGCCGGTGAAGACGGCTCGCTCGTCGTCGGCAAGCTGCTCGAGAACGCCGACTACAATTGGGGCTTCAACGCAGCTACGGGAGAGTACCAGGACATGGTCAAAGCGGGCGTGATCGATCCTGCCAAGGTCGTCCGCACCGCGCTGCAGGACGCGGCTTCAGTCGCCGCCTTGCTCATCACGACGGAGGCACTGGTGGCCGACAAGCCGAAGAAGGCGGAGACGGCGCCTGCCGCGCAGTCCATGGACTTCTGATCAACCCTGAGCCCGGCCGGCGACGGCCGGGCTCATCCGATCCACCACGAGAAAGCAACGATAGTACCAAGGAGCTTCAGATGAGCAGGCGCAGACAATCTCCACCACCCAACGGCGGGGCGGCTGTGATGCATTGGCTCATGTTCGCCCTCAGCCTTCCGACCATCGCTTGGATCAGCTTGCCGAAATTAGGAGGATGAGATGACAAGAAATGATACCCTTTCCGCTCGTGCTGAGACTTCAGACCGCCGGGCCCGAATGATGATTGCGGGCGCGTTCGCTTATGCGGCAATGCTGCTCCCGGCGGGTGCCTGGGGCCTGGACGGTCCGTCAAAACAGATCCCCGAGCGCGCGAACCACCTTCTGCCGCTTCCGCCCATCCCCTATCTGGATTCGATGCAGTGGATGAGCTGGAAACCGAGCCCGCCGCTGTTCAAGATGGACACGCTGCTGTTGCCAGACAGCAATGAACCCCATGTCCTTCGTCTTCCGTCCGACCTCGAGGGGACTGCCCCCCGGGTGAGCTAATGCTTCACGCGCGGCCCGTCTATGGGTCACGCAGCTTCCCTGGCACTCGAGGACGGCGAACCTGCGCCTCAACCGCGTTGCCGAATTGCGGGCCCGTGCATAACTCGCTTTGGCCCTTGTTAACGAAACGGACGTCAGGTCAGGTTACCGAGGACCAAAGCCCTAAAAAATTTTTGGCCCCCTCTTGAAACCAAAAACGACTTTGCTATTTTTTTGTCGCCACCGAACGGTGGTTTCCGGGCGCCTCTTGGGTCCGGCCGTTGAGACGGGCACCGGTCGTGTCCGGTGCCGCTCGTAACCATCTTGCTCTTTGGAGGATTTGGCTATGCGCACTTATGATTTCTCGCCCCTTTGGCGTTCGACCATTGGCTTCGATCGCCTTTTTGACCTCGCGGAAATGGCCCAGCGGGCCGGCGAGGACAACTATCCGCCCTACAATATCGAACGGCTGTCTGAGGACCGCTACCAGATTTCGTTGGCGGTTGCAGGTTTTGCGCCCAACGAGATCGCGATCACGGCCGAACAGAACGTGATCACCATTGAGGGCAGCAAGTCGGAGAAGGCTGAGCGCGATTTTCTCTACCGCGGCATCTCCACCCGCAGCTTCAAGCGGCAGTTTAACCTGGCGGATTACGTTCAGGTCAAGAGCGCCGCATTCGACAACGGCTTGCTCAAAATTGAGCTGGTCCGGGAAATCCCGGAAGCCATGAAGCCGCGCCGTATCGCAATCAACGGCGTATCGGCCGACAATGTCCAGAAATTGGAAGCTAAGGCAGCCTAAGCAGGCTCCGACCGGCGCCGCGCGAGGCTTCGCGCGGCTGCCGCTCGTCGTCAATGCAAAGGAGGATACCATGCGGCCGACGACCGCTGACGACAACGTGTTTGACTTCAACGCGCTCCTGCATCCCGGCACCGCTTTCGAACATCCCAGGGATGTCGTGTGCCATGCCGGCCTGACGACGGCCGAGAAGCGGGCAATTCTGGCATCCTGGGCGTCCGACGCATCGGCGATAGCATGCCCGTCGCTCCGCTCGCCCGCCGGACTGAAGAAGCCCGTATCGATCGACGAAATCCTCGAGGCCCTGTGCGAACTCGACGGCGGACCCCGGAATCCTCCGGGTGGAAAGCCTTGTCGGTTGCGCTCAACCGAACGTGCCTTGGCCGCCTGAGCCGGAAGGGGACGAGTGATGATCAAGGGAAATCTTGAACGCCTGCGTGCCCATCGCGCCAATATTCGGCGCTACCGCAGGCTGCTCGCGACGCGGCTGTCGGACCTAGAGCGAGCGTATATCGCACGCCGGATGAGCGAAGAGCAGCATTCCGTGGAGGCCCTTTTGCACAAGACGTTTCCCGATCGCCTCTCGCTGCAGACGGATCGCCGACGAACAATGAACTTGGAGATGGCTCGGCTGCTGCATCCAGCCGAGGCGTTTGCTCATCCGATGTACGTTGTCGATGATTGCGACCTCACCTCGTACGAGAAACGGGCCATTCTATCGCTTTGGGCCGCGGATGCTTGCGCCTTGAAAGACGATCCAGAATTGAACCGGACAATCGATGGAGCTGTGAGCTTCGACGACATCGTGGATGCCCTGCGCCTTCTGGAGTCCGATTCGGATCGAAGGACCAATGGCTCCAACCGAAAAGGCCGACGTTTTGGCAGCCATGAGGCGGACGATAGTCCCGCTCTGTAGACCGATGCTTTCGTTGCTCTGCCGCCACCCTGACGAGAGCGCGGCAGAGGTGGGAATTTGTTGAGCGCTGCGAGGGGGAAATGTCTCAAGCTGTTTCTCAGAAATTGCCGTCGCTCGGCACCGGGCTGACGAAGTATTTAACGGAAATTAGACAATTTCCGATCCTCACTCGGGAAGAAGAGACCACTCTTGGTCGGCGATGGCGAAACCGCGGCGATCGTGAAGCGGCTTATCGCCTGGTGACAAGCCACCTGCGTCTCGTTGCGAAAATCGCCATGCGATATCGAGGTTATGGGCTACCCATTGCCGATATCATTTCCGAGGGCAATGTCGGCCTGATGCAGGCCGTGCGGCGATTCGATCCGGAGCGGGGCATCCGCCTTTCCACCTATGCCATGTGGTGGATCAAGGCAACGATCCAGGATTTTGTTCTTCGCTCCTGGTCGCTGGTGAAGATCACGGCGGACGCTGCCCAGAAGAAGTTATTCTTCAAACTGAGGCAATCGAAGAGTGCGATCTCCGCCTTGGAGGACGGGGATCTGAGGCCAGAACAGGTCAAGACGATCGCCGCTCAGCTCAAGGTACCCGAACGTGAAGTCGTGAATATGGACCGTCGCCTGCGTGGCGACCTGTCCCTGAATTTACGTCACAAGGATGCCGGCGACGTCGGAGATGCCCTCGAACGGCTGGTAGATCCGGCGCCTACTCACGACGTGACGTTGGCCGAGGACCAGGAACTGGCTCAACGGCGGCAAGCTCTGACAGCAGCCATTGAGAAGCTAAGCCCCCGCGAAAGGCATATCTTCACAGCGCGCTATTTGAGTGAAGATCCCCCGAAGCTCGAAGCGCTTGCCTTAGAGTACGAAATATCGCGCGAGCGTGTCCGCCAAATCGAGCAACGGTCATTTGAAAAGGTACAGTCCGCGATGCTGACAGGAGGAGCCTGTCTGAAAAGTCCATACAACATTCGAAGGAACGGTAAACACACTTTCGGCTCAGGCGCTTGACTGTACGATGCTAACGCCATTCATTCTTTGTCTGATGACCGCGAATAGCATGGCCGCGGCAGGAGCCATTTGCGCGGCACGACATATCGTGCTGCTCCTCGCGCATGGGACCGATAACGACCGTGCCATTCCGCAGATCGAGCAGCCAGGCAAGAGCGGGGCGCCTTCTCCGTTGGTTTCAAGCAATGCCTCAAAGCCGCAACTATGAGCGGGCCGTCAGTCCGCGCAGCGGATTGTCCATGCGCTCGACCGCTTCATGCGCACACCACCCGCAGAAGTCAGCGAGCGACTCTCTCTTGGCGATGCAATGAGCCATGCCCCGAGATGTCTCTTTCGACGCCCGCGCCACGAGCGAACAAGAGCGGACTAAGCTTGAATCCCTGATCTGCGAGGATTTTGAGCGCTGGCATCCCGGTCACACCCTGGAAGATCTGAAGCGAAGGGCTTCCTTCTCGTAAGCCTCCGAGGGGAGACGCCTTGCGGCGGGCTGGGCTGATGGTTGAGAACTGTACGTATGGACAGCCACACGATCAGTACGCTGAATCGACTTGAAGTGGTCGATAGTCGATGTCCTCGACGCAGGCCTGCTGACGCACCTTGGCGTATTGCAGCCTCGTGGAGAGCCGCTTGTCGCGTCGCAGCCACGCTTCGCGTTCGGGCAGGAGCGCAAGCCATTCGGCATGGCCGAGGCTTGCAGCATCGCCGCCGGCTTCGATGTCGGCAAAGGCTTTGGCCATGCCATGAAGGCCGAGCGCGTGGAGTTGTCGAGGGTCGGACGCGTGATGTTGGGATGAAGGATCGGCGCATTGTCCGCGGAGCGCTTGGTTGAAGGACGTCGATCGAGATTGTTGGTGAGGATCGATTTGACCGAGCCGTAGGTGCGGGCGCCGATGTCGATCGCCCGCAGGGCGGCGGCACCGAGCCGCTCTTGCCCGTAAGATCGGGCGAGCCGGATGATGCCGGGGCAGGCGCGGAAGCCCTGCTCGGGGTGTGCCCGCTCATCGAGGATCAGGTTGCACAGCGCCGCGGTGGCAGGCCCGATCGTGGCGGCCTCCTTGCGGATGCGCTCGATGGTCCAGCTGGCGTAGCGCCGATGACTGGACGCCATGTGCTCCGGCACGGTGGTGGGCTTGTGGTTGCCGCTCATGCGCTGATGCGCGGCGATCCGCTCGCCCCTGTGGAAAATCTCGACAGTGCGGGCGGTGAAGCGCACCTCGACCCTCGGCGCGGAGGAAGCGATGCGGGACGCTGTAGTAATGCGCTTCGACCTCGACGTGATAGTCGATGCTGACCCGGCAGATCCGCCACTTCGGCGAACACGTAGGGGCTCTCCGGCAAGTCCTTCAGCGCGGCCCTGGGCGAATGCTTACTGCGGATCGCGCAACCATCGCGCTCTAACTACTAAATTTCATGAGGAAGGCAGTGCTGCGCATGTGCAGTATTCGGCGAGCTCATTAGCAACTCCTCATCATACATGCCGTTGACCCTGTCTCGCATCACGCCATAGCACTCGCATGCAATCGTCTCGAGCCGCGTTCGGTCGATCTCTAGCATTCGTCGCTGTTCTGAAATGATGCCGCCGGCCGCTCGAAGTTTACGCATCGTTAGCGTCACGGTCGTTCGGCGCACCCCGAGGAGTTGTGCTAACGCCTCCTGCGTTAATTGAATTCGGCTGTCCGCAACTCGGTCGTGAATGTCGAGCAGCCATCGGGCCATACGGCATTCCACCGAATGGACCGCGTTGCAGGCTGCTACGTTCTGAAGCTGCAACAATTGCGTGCGAAAATGGAAACGAAGAACACGCCTAATCGCAGCGCTTTGCTCAAAGACATGCTGCAATTGTGAAACAGGTACATGGAGCGCGCTTCCGGCCACATAGGCCGTTGCCGTGACTGGCGATCGCGACCGGGAGGGACTTAGGACGGAGAGCGCGCCGACCGCTCCTTCTGAGCCCATGAGAGTGGACGCCACAATCTGACCGCCCGACATTTCGACTAAGAACGAGATGGCGCCGCTGAGGGGGAAATAGACCTGCTTGAACTCGTCTCCTGTTCGTACCAGCACAGCATCGAACCCGAAAGACGTTTTCTGAAGATGGGGCGCAAGCAAATTGAAGTCGGCTGCGGGCAACGCCGCCAAAAGTCTATTCCCAAGGCGGGTCTGGAGCGCCATCACGGATGTTCCCTGAAACCGCGCAGAAACAACCAAAGTTTGAAACCCGCGCCAAGCGCGCACGTTCCTAACTGGCCTGTTGTCCTTGATCCAAACTGCCGCTTCGGTCCAAAAGCCGGCCTTGGCGGTCAGACCGGGCGACTTCCCACCGCGGCATTCCTATGTATGGCCACCAAGCGATTTCACGTTCCGCTCCGGTGTCGCGCGCGCCAGAAGCGCATAGGACACCCCCAATCCGAGGGGCATTTGAGGGTGAGGCGCTCATCGCGCGCGGCAGGTGACTTTTGACGCGAACCCAGAAGCCATGCATCAGCGCCGGGAGACGGCAGCTTTGAATGCTCCCTCTGCGGGGCGACGCTGGAAAGCGGGAAATCGGTTCGGGTGCCGACGTACAGGTTTCTCGCCGAGCCGGTGCGACTGCCTGCGAAGTAGACTGCCCATATCGTGGGTCCTCGATTCGTTCTCAATCCATAGCGCGGATGGATTACCGGGGTTCTCCGTGGGAGAACGGAGTTCCTAGCTCTATTGGCGTCCGCTAAAATCGGCTCCGCAGGCCTCGACCGAATGGCGGGGATCTGACGCGGGTTACCCTCGGGAAGAGCCGGGTGCGGGAAATCCGCCCGCCCGGATCTGTGAGGGCGAAAGCCAAATGGCTGAGCTACTCGACCACAACTGGGGGCGCAGCTCGGAACTTGGCTCTGTGGTTGCTTCGCCCTGGACATTGGTCCGGCCACAAGGGGCCAATCAGGCCAACCGCTATCAGCGCGACCCCTGCGATTAACAGCCAATGCAGCAATTGCAATGAGAGCAGTAAGGCCTTTGCCATTTTCACTCCAGGAGCGTTACTCAAATGCCACGCCGCCCTCCGGGGCGTTTTCCTCGAACCATTTCTCGGCGGCCTCGATCGAAGCGAAGACTTTGATGTGGTCCTCGTCGCCGATTTACTTAGCCGCGTCCGTGTAGATCCAGACAGTTTAACTGCACGGCCTTGAAAGGCAGGGCTCGATTCGATCGCTCGATGTGCCGCCCGAAATGGATCCTAGTTAGCTGCGCCGGCAGACTGCGTTGGTATACGAAGTCAGTGCCCAAAGAACAACCACAGCAGGATGATCACAGGAATTGGCACGCCCAAAAGCCAAAGCAAAACGCCTCGTCCCATCGCTTCCCTCCTTATTTATTCACGCCAATGGCAACTCCGGAGACGCGGCCAATGTTCCTAGCCCACCGATCGCGTCGTCCTTGCCGTTGCGCAGGGGGCGGATGGCGGTGGTCATCCCTCAATGATGAGGCGCCCCAGGAACGCATTGCAGGCCCGCTCGGCTTCAGCGAACGAACTGAAGGGAGACCCGGATACGTGAGCCATTCAGATAGTCGGGGCGATATGATGCAACAAAGCCCGGCTCTCCATGCAATCCAGGCCACTCCGGCTCTCGTTGCTGATGACGAATGAATAGTCGTCGCTGCTTGCGATCCATATCTCCAGTTCAGTATCGACTCGGCGGAAGTGCAGGGCCATTTCACCCTCCACCTCCGTGATCATCCAGATGGGACGCTTAGCCCGCTCTTGTGCGGTTGGCCGCTTCGGCTCCCGCGCCAGCCGTTCGGCCTTTAGGCGCTTTCGATTATCGTGCATCGCTTTTTGCGCTTTGGCGTAATCCGTCATGGCTTCCGTCGGCCGGACTATTCTCGATGGGCGTCCCGTTCGCGTCCCGGACGTGCTCGCTGATCCACAGTTCAATCGCCCGCGAGCACAAAAGCTCATGGGCTTTCGTGCGGCGCTTGGTGTCCCGCTCGTGCGGGAGGGCCACGCTTTCGGTGTCATTAACCTATTTCGCTTCGCTGTCGGGTCTTTTGAGGACAAGCAGATCGAGCTGGTAGCGACGTTCGCCGACCAAGCGGTGATCGCGATCGAGAACGTCAAATTGTTTGAGCAAGTGCAGGCGAAGACGCGCAGCCTTACCGAAGCCTTGAATCAGCAAACCGCGACCGCCGACGTGCTTAAGGTCATCAGCCGCTCGGCATTCGATCTGCAAACCGTACTCGACACCCTGACCGAATCGGCCGCGCAGCTCTGCAACGCCGACATGGCGGCGATGACCCGGCAAGATGAAACGGGCGGCTACCACCACGTAACCAACTACAAGTTCTCGATCGATTGGGTAAAGATCGCAGACGCCGTTCGTCTGCATCCGGGACGCGGCAGCCTCGTCGGAAGGGTGCTTCTGGCGCGCAAGGCGGTCCAAATCGCCGACGTCCTCGCCGATGCCGATTACTCCTATCCGGAGATGCAGCAAGCAGCCGGATATCGCACTCTGCTCGGCGTTCCACTTCTTCGCTCGGGAGAGCCCGTCGGTGTCCTGTTTTTGGCCCGCAAGATGGTTGAGCCCTTTACCGACAAGCAGGTCGAACTCGTCTCGACCTTCGCCGACCAGGCCGTCATTGCCATCGAAAACGTCCGCTTGTTCGAAGAAGTGCAATCAAAGACGCGCGACCTCTCCGAGGCCCTGACCTATCAGACCGGAAGTGCCAACATCCTCAAGGTGATCGCCTCCTCGCCGACCGACGTTGAGCCGGTCCTGCGCACCATCGTCGAGAGCGCCTGTAAGCTCTGCGAGGCCTATGATTCGGTGCTGGTCCTGAAGGAGGGTCAGGATCTCGTCGTTCGCGCGCATTACGGATCGATCGGCATGGGCACTCAGACGTGGACCGACGACCGCACCTCCGTGTCGGGGCTCGCACTTGCCGAGCGGATGCCGATACACTTGCACGACGTCCTCTCCGATGAAGGCCGCGACTTTCCTATTGCGCAAGCGATGTCGCGACAGGATGGTTGCCGCACCATTCTGGCCGTGCCGATGCTAAGCGAAGGTGAGAGCATTGGCGCGATCGTACTTCGCCGTGCCGAGGTGCTGCCTTTCAGTGACAAGCAGGTCGCGCTCCTGCAGACCTTCGCCGATCAGGCGGTGATCGCGCTCGGCAACGTCCGCTTGTTCGAGGAGGTTCAAGCTCGCACCCGCGAACTGGCCAAATCCATCGATGAATTGCGCGCCGCCCAAGACCGCCTGGTGCAGACCGAGAAGCTTGCATCCCTCGGCCAGCTCACTGCCGGCATCGCACACGAGATCAAGAATCCACTCAATTTTGTCAACAATTTTTCTGCGCTGTCCGCCGAATTGATCGGCGAGCTCAACGAGCTGCTCGGAAATGCGGAACTCGATGACAAGATCCGCACCGACGTAGACGAGCTTGCGCAGATGCTGAAGGGCAATCTCGACAAGGTCGTCCAGCACGGCAAACGTGCCGATTCCATCGTCAAGAACATGTTGCTGCATTCGCGCGAGGGGACGGGCGAACGTCGTCCGACCGACATTAATGCAATTGTCGAGGAAAGCCTTAACCTTGCTTATCACGGCGCACGCGCGGAGAAATCCGGTTTTAACGTCACGCTCAAACGCGACCTCGATCCGAATGCCGGGACGGCGGAGCTTTACCCGCAGGAGATCATGCGGGTGTTGCTCAACCTGATCTCCAATGGCTTCTATGCGGCTCACAAGCGCAAGGAAGCTGCCGGCGATGCCTTTGAGCCGACATTGAGCGCAACCACGCGAGCTATGGCAAATGAAGTGGAGGTTAGGATCCGCGACAATGGCGTCGGGATTGCGGAGGAGATCAGAACGAAGATCTTCAATCCTTTCTTTACGACCAAGCCCGCCGGCGAAGGCACCGGGCTCGGCCTTTCGATGAGCCATGACATCATCGTGAAACAGCACGGCGGCAGGATCGCCGTCGAGACTGAGCCGGGAGCATTTACCGAGTTCGTCATTACCCTGCCGCGGGTGGTGGCAGTGCAAGGCAATAGCGGAGGCACGAGTTGAGCGTTTACATTCTCGTCGTCGACGACGAGCCCGACGTGGAGGTATTGTATCGACAGCATTTTCGGCGCGAGCTGCGTGCCGGCCGCTTTCTCATGGAGTTCGCCGCTTCCGCGCCGGCGGCACTTCAGCGGGCCGCCGACGTTCGCGATCCCTCGCTAATCCTGATTCTATCGGACATCAACATGCCCGGAATGAGCGGGCTGGAAATGCTGCCAGAGGTACGAGCCAGACGGCCCGACGTTCCCGTGATCATGATTACGGCCTATGGTGACGCGGAAACCCGCAGGACAGCATTGGAGCGCGGCGCCGACGCCCTATTGACCAAGCCGATCGACTTCGGGCAGCTTCGCCAGGAGATCGACGCGCGGCTCGGACAGGTCGCATGACCGCTACCATCCTAGTGGTCGACGACGAGCCGGATCTGGAGGCTCTCGTCCTCCAAAAAATTCCGCCGTCAGATTCGCGACGGGCAGGTCAGCTTCGTCTTCGCCCATGACGGCCTTGAAGCCCTGCAGTCGATCGAGGCGCATCCCGACGTCGACTTGGTCGTCTCCGACATCAACATGCCGCGCATGGACGGCTTATCGCTGCTGGCGAAACTACAGGAGGCCGAGGAAAAGAAGTCGACCATTATTGTTTCCGCCTACGGCGACATGAGCAACATCCGCACGGCGATGAACCGGGGCGCGTTTGATTTCCTTACCAAGCCGATCGATTTTGCCGACCTGGAAACGACTATTGTCACATCGACATGCTGCGCGAGGCGCGCCGCCGCCAGGTCGAAGCCGAGCGCGCCCACGCCTCGCTGTCCCGCTATTTCTCGCCTGAGCTTGCCAAGCGTCTTGCTGCAGGCGGCGACGGTAACGATATGCAGGTGCACTGGCGTGATGTCGCCGTCATCTTCACCGACATCACGGGCTTCACCTCGCTGGTCGAAACCGCCGCGCCCGAAGTGCTGGCCGAGCTGCTTAATGAATATGTCGGCGGCCTGACCGACGTCGTCTTCGCTCATGAGGGCACGGTGGCCAAGGTGATCGGCGATGCGATCCAGGTGCTGTTCAACGCGCCCGGCGAGCAGGCCGACTACGCTAACCGCGCTATAGCCTGCGCGCAGGCGATCGATCGATGGGCGGAGGTGTTCCGCGGACGCTGGAAGGAAAAGGGTGTCGATTTCGGGGCCACACGGATCGGCGTGCACGCTGGTCCCGCCCTGGTTGGCAATTTCGGCGGCAGTCGCTTCTTCGATTACACAGCCTATGGCGATACCATCAATACCGCTGCACGGCTCGAGACAGCGAACAAGACTTTGGGAACACGGGTCTGCGTTAGTGCTGCGGTTGCGGGTGCAGCGGCAGACTTCGAGGGACGGCCGGTCGGCGACCTTCTGCTGCGCGGGCGCAGCGAACCGTTGCGCGCCTATGAACCGCTCGCCCCGGCGGAATTCGAGGCGCCAGCGACCGCACGATACGCCCAAGCCTTTGCCAAGCTCGAGGCCGAAGACGCTTCGGCCATGCCGGCCTTCGCCGCGCTGGTCGGAGTGCATGCCGATGACCCCCTTGCTGGCTTTCACCTCAAGCGTCTACTCAACGGAGCGAAGGGCGCCCGTATGCAACTCGGCTAAGTCGTGGACTGCTCGCTGTTAAGTGGTGCTTGTTGTGCGCATAGGCATACGGACAAGGGCTCGTCCGTATTCCATTATTTCCGATGGGCGAATCCGATCGGGCAGGCCTATGCCACTCGGGCAATGAATCCGGATGAGGCTATGGGCGGCCGGCGCGTGAGGCGACAGCGATCAGTCGATAAAGAGAGGCCGCAGACTTTGCGACCTCTCTCTTTGATTTAAGCAGTCACCACCAGTGGCGGTGATGATGGCGCCAACCGTAGTGATGGCCCCGGTACCAGCCATAATGATGGCCGCGTCCCCAACCGTAGTGATGGCCGCGACCGCCATGATGACCCCAACCGTGTCCATTCCCGTGTCCGTGGCCGCCTCTGACCTGAATGACTTCACCCGCGGTGCTACCCATTGCATGTGGCGTTGCCATCGGCATGGCCGATGCCGACAGCATGGGCGTAAGCGAAAAAGCACAACCGATAACTGCGATTGCCAAGAGCCTTTTCATAAGATGGTCCTCCCGTTTTGAGCGCTAACCCAGCAGACTATCAGTCGCGCATTGCAATGCTCGCTGAACGGTGCATTCACCTACGGTTCATCGATGCCGCGCTTCGGCGCTGCCTAGACCCCTCTGGGGTCTATTGGAATCTGATGAGCCATATTCATGGAACGTCGTTCGGATCGCGCGGTTGGTTGCCGGGGCTCATTCTGGAGGACAAAATGAAGCGCACAATTATCGCACTTTCTGCCGCCTGCCTTAATGGCTTCGAGCACCGCCGTGTTCGCGCAAGGCGTTTCGAGCAAATCTCCCGGCCACGAGATGCAGGACAGGGGCTCCAAGAAGGGTAGCCCCGGCGCCTCAGGTTATGCGCCCGGACAGGAAATGCAGGCAAAGGGCTCGAAGTCTGGCAGCCCCGGCGCATCGGGATATGTTCCTGGTCAGACGACAGGGTCCAGCACCGGAATGAAATCGGGTGGCTCGTCCAGGTCCAAGTAGCCGGCGTACGGGTCGTCCCAGCGTTCGGCCGGGGCGACCCTTATCGGACCCCGCGTTATCTTGGCCTCGGGCCCCGCGGCGCGGTGGCGAACGTTAGACCAAGAACCCTAGCTCTGAGCCGCACCGCGGCTTCGCTGCGGTTCATCTCAACGGCAATGTCGACAGCGTAACGGCCCTCCGCGATGAGCTTTTGCAGAGTATCGTCTTCAGCGGGATCCCAAGGGCGGTTCTTTGGCATTGCGATGCAAATCAGTCTTTGAGGCCAATCCGTACTGGTGAGCCTTCTCCAGCAGCGCGTCTCTGATCGGGCCGGGCGGAAGAAGAGCGGCCTGTCTTCGCGCTTCGCGTGCACACTCAGAGCTGACTTCTTGCTCTTTCATCATAGCTCGCCTCCAGCTCCTTGCGGACGGCCGCCGCAGAATTCCCGACTTTATCGACCGCCTTACGAAGCTCTTCCTTCGAGACACCGAGCGCATGAGCCCAGCATTTCATTTGGTCGGGCGCATGCAGATTGATCTTTGAGCGCTCGAACTGATCTTTTTTCGTAAGGCTCTCCATTCTCGAACAACTCCGGCTTGGGCGCTCCGTTCCTAACTAGGAACTGCCGGCCTAATTCGTGTGTTCATTCGATCAGGAGGTGACGACATGGCAAAGGCAGCATGGAAACGACCGGGTTCACCCATCGGCAAAAAGGGGCCAAGAAAAGCCAACCCCAAGTACAAGCGCCGTTCGCGTCAGCCCTGGACCGACAAGGAAGTCAAGCGGCTTCGAGCGCTGGCAAGGGCGAACACCCCGACAGGTGTCATCAGTCTCAAGATGGAGAGACCGAAAGGCTCGATCGCTAGCAAAGCGCAGCGCGAGGGCATCTCGCTGCGGCCGGTCAACCGCTCACCCTACAATCGTCGCAAGAAGACCGCGCGGCGCTAGTTTTTGGTGGGCGGGATCTCCTCGAGCACCCCGCTCACATTGGGCTCCTCCACACCCTGATTAATGTCGTCGGAGCCGTTGCACGCGCATCTCATACCCGCGCCACACTGGCATCCATGCCGGTCTGTCGTCCACGCCAAGTGCGGATGGTTTTCGCAAACCCAGCCGAGGCCGCCGCAGATCGGACAATTGGGGTTGATCATGCCGCGAGCAGACGCTTGTAGCGCCGGTAAGCGTCAATGGCGTTGTTCGCGAGCATCAGCGGCCGACGCTCACCAGCCCGCGCCATGTCATCGATGTTTCTGAGAAGGAAGCGGCTCGCGTCGCCAGGATCTATGATCTCGCCGGAGCGCTCGAGGAAGTCCCAGGCGATTTGGATCGACTTTTCTACGAGGACTGGCAGGAGCTCACTCATGAGAGCAAAACCAATTTCGGTCGCGGAGGTTCCTCCTGCGACGGCATGGTAACCGCGAACGTCATCCATTTTCGATTGCCTAAATTTCCAGTCAGCATCTGCTCATCGCTAGGAACAGCCGATAGCAGGGGCAGTTGAACTGGAATCAAATGGAGGGATGACATGGCATACGAAGAACGAGAAACGGGAAGTCTTATAGGAAGTGACAAGGTCGAAGGGACTGCGGTGTACGGCTCCGACCGATCGCGTATCGGTTCGATCGAACGGGTCATGATCGACAAAGTGAGCGGGAAAGTCGCGTACGCTGTTTTGGGATTCGGCGGCTTTCTCGGGATCGGCGACGACCACTATCCGCTGCCTTGGCACTCACTGAAGTTCGACACTGGCCTCGGCGGCTACGCAACGGGCATTACTGAAGACCGGCTGAGCAGCGCGCCGAAATACAGCGACGAGCGCAGCTGGAATTGGTCGGATCCTGCGATGGCTCGCTCGGTCGACGACTATTACCGGGGAATACCCGCTCCTTAGGCAAGGCCGCGCACAACAAGGCCGCCATGAAATCGGATGCCCTCCAGTTTCGGAGGGCAGCCCCGTTAACATATTGAACTTCCGATTGGCTGCCGTCCTCAAGACGTGGGCGGGGCGGCGGTAAATTTCGAAGTCGCTGCACTAAAGATAATGGTAAGCCGATTCGGGCAGCAAGAGGGCGCGCAATTCGATGTCGGGGGCGATCATTTTGCCAACTCCGCCAGCTTTAATATTTCGGCGACGATTTTACGCCGCTCCGATGTGTCGTTTGATCGATTGAACTTTTCTTGCAGCACTTGGAAGGTTGTTCTGATCAGCATGTCATCGAGCACGACCGGCAATTTATCCACGGCATTGAATCCGGCAGCAGCTGCCTCCTCAAACCCAGCCACGAATCCCTTCTTAAAGGCCTCGCGATCGTGCAGAAGATGCACGATCTTCGGCTCAATGGACGCGCTGAAGGCATGTCCGAAAACAAGAAACATACTCATGCCGCCACCGCCGTTTCAGCCTCGAACGACGCAAAGAACACGCGGGGAATTCCAGTGAATGGTACGATGACTGATTCGGGTGTACGAAGGCGCGATCTCGACCTTGGGGATAGGGGTCAACCAGGCCGAGATCGCGCTGCCTCGCCGCTGCTGACATCGCGATCATTGTTCGCCTTCATGGCCGCGTTCTGGCCGGATGGTGGCTCGATCTTGGTTGTCCGCGATGTTCACCGTGTCGGCCTTGTCGTCGGGAGCCTCGCGGCGATCCGCCATCGCCTCGACGGCTTCGATCACATGCCGTCGTACTGCCCGGTCCCGGATCGAGCGAAAGGCTCTCAAGAGCCGGAATATCTGCGCGGCTTCCTTCGCCTGCCGTTCCTTCGACACGATCAGCCCTCAACCCACGCGGCTCAATCCTAGCTGTCACACGTACTGCTGCAATTCCGGAGAATTTCGGGCTGGGATGAGGCTGGGGGAAATGAGGTGCACCCCGGCGCAGTAAACGCGGTCCCGTTCGTGCTGTCTGAGGGTCACGGCCGGGACCGTGCTCCGCTCTGGCGGATTACATAAACCGAAGATGGCGGGAACGTTCCTACCGGCCGGAGTGTTTCAGGTAATTGCCTCAACTTGGCTGCCGTAGTCCGGGCGACGTTATCTACTCGGTCATGTGCGCCGCCGTCTCCTCCGGGCCTTGCGCAGTAGCGTCTCACGATCTGACCCCGGAGGCATGGCTTTGACTTCCTCTCGGAGGCTCTTCGCCTCATCGACCAATCGCTCACAAGAGACCGAGTTTTCTTGAAATGGCGTCGCCTCTGCATTGGGACGGCATGTGCTCTAGGAGCAGGTGCCGCGTGTTGGCCGCCATCTCGTCACGCTGGAGCGGACTCTACTGAACGTGGAACGCCTGCATTTTCGCGGCAAATTGCCTAGCGACCTCGGGCGGGATTTCGAGCGGCTTTCGGCTAATGGGCATTACCGGAGAATAGGTATGCATGGCCGAATTTTGCGAGCTCCCGCGTAGAACGAATGGCGCATTGCCTTGCGCAGGCCAGATTTCGGAAACTTGCAGCACGGGGCGAGCACGCTGCACGTCTCCGCAACTACGGCACCAGCGCGGGCTAGAGCGCTGGTGTTTTTGTAAGAAGTGGCCCCAGCGACATGTGGGCCTGGTAGGGTGCGCGGCGGCGATCAGGGTGAGACTCCGTATTGCCTCACATATCGATGCTCCCGAGTGCGGTCGGTTGCCTCATTTATTTTGCTCCCGGCTTGGGTTGAGGAGGAGGCCGGGTGCGGAGATGGCCGGGGTTTCGGAGCGCCCGGCCGCCTCCTCCGCTGGCACCTGGCACATCATTGGGGTGTTGTGACCTCATACCCGGCGGCGTTTTCTCCGTAGGAACGAACAGTAACGCGTACGCTTGCTCGCTGCGCCGGGATTTAAGCCGACGTTGAAGCGTTCGAAGAAGCTTGTTCGGATAGGCTCCAGGATATTCCACCTGCAACCGGGAGAGCAGTTCGCTGCCGTCCGCCAGGGCTCCACCTCAAACCATTTTCGCAAATCCGGCGTTGCCCTGATGAGCGAGTCGGGACGGCGCCGGCCTCTTTTCGCTTTCACGATTGGCCGATCCGTCGGTCGCATAGCTCCGTCCTTCCAGGCGGTTCGTAGGCTTGCCAGAAAGAGATCGATCGATTGCGTTGCCGCAGCAGGATGGGCGATTGGCTGTGCATCCGCGAGCGCCGCGAGGCGCTCCTGTGCGGCGCGGATATCGTGCAGCAACGCGACCGGGTCGAGACCTGCAAGATCAACAATGTCGATCCGCTCGCCTATCTCACTGACGTCCTAACAAGGATCGTCAACGGGCATCCAAACCGTGACATCGACCAGCTACTGCCCTGGGCCTACCGCGCTCAAGCCCTCAAAGCCGTGGCCTGAAAACGAACTGATGTCCGCTGTCAAGGATTAGATCGCAGAGCATTGTCCGATCGCCGATCGGCTGTTCATAGAGATAGTCGTGCATAGGTGGAGGCGGAACCGAAGGACGTCAGTGATCAAGCTCTGATGCGCGGATTGGCTACCGCATTCCCGATTGTGCGTCCGAGGTCTGCTCCTATCTTACTGCGGGCGTCGGCGCTCTTGCCGGCCACAATGCGTCTGACGGGCATTCCCTCTGCCGTGGTGCCGCCTCCGCCCATGCACGATGATAAGAAGGGGGGCTCCTATCTGGCTGTCTGCACTTGCCTGGCGACCGCCCACATAAACCCGACCAGTCCGCACGCGCGCCCTCAAATAGCGCCGTAGCGGGCGGACGGCTTTGCGGTGGTCACCGGTAATTCGCCGGTAGGGTCGGGTTGCTGACACCAACCTGATTCGAGGAACTACCGATGACCGACGAGATGATGAATCTTCGCGCGCTCGTGGAGAAGGCCCCCGATGCCGATCTGCTGCGCGAGATGATCGGCTTTGCCGCCCAACGCCTGATGGAGCTGGAGGTCGGCGGGCTGACCGGAGCGACTTACGGCGAGAAGAGCTCCGAGCGGCTGGCGCAGCGCAACGGCTACCGTGACCGGACCTGGGAGACCCGTGCCGGGGCGGTCGAGCTGCGCATCCCCGAGCTGCGCAAGGGAAGCTATTTTCCGGGCTTCCTGGAGCCGCGCCGGATGGCGGAGAAGGCGCTGACCGCCGTGATCCAAGAGGCCTACGTGCAGGGCGTCTCGACCCGCTCGGTCGACGATCTGGTGCAGGCGATGGGGATGAGCGGCATTTCCAAGAGCCAAGTGAGCCGGTTGTGCGGTGAGATCGACGAGAAGGTGAAAGCGTTCCTCGCCCGTCCGATCGAGGGCGACTGGCCGTATTTGTGGATCGATGCCACCTACGTGAAGGTACGCCAGAATGGCCGCATCGTGTCGGTCGCGGTGATCATCGCGGTGGGGGTCAACAGCGACGGAAGGCGCGAGATCCTTGGCATGGACATCGGCCCGTCCGAGGCCGAGACGTTCTGGACCGCGTTCTTGCGCAAGCTCGCCCGTCGCGGCCTGCGCGGCGTGAAGCTCGTTGTCTCCGACGCCCATGAGGGGATCAAAGCCACGGTCGTAAAGGTGCTCAACGCCACCTGGCAGCGCTGCCCCGTGCACTTCATGCGCAACGTCCTGGCGCATGCCGGCAAGAACGGCCGGCGTGTCGTCTCCGCCTTCATCGCTACCGCCTTCGCCCAGGACGATGCCGAAGCGGCCCGGACGCAGTGGCGCAAGGTCGCCGACCAGCTCCGTCCCAAACTGCCCAAGCTCGCCGCCTTCATGGATGACGCCGAACCCGACGTACTTGCCTACATGAGCTTCCCGGCTCAGCACCGCGCCAAGTTGCACTCGACCAACCCGATCGAACGCCTCAATGGCGAGATCAAGCGGCGCACCGAGGTCGTCGGCATCTTCCCAAATGAAGACGCCATTGTTTGCCTGGTCGGCGCGATCCTGCTCGAGCAGAACGACGAATGGGCGGTCCAGCGCGCCCGCTACATGACGCTGGAAACGATCGCGCCCTTGAGCGATGATCCCATCGTCGGCTTGCCCGCCGTGGCAAGCTGATGCCTTCCGACCCGCCGGAAAATCGGCGGTGGCCTGCCGTCAGCTACACCACGCCAAAGGACACGATCCCATATCTGGTTTCCTTTTCCGGGAAGGGCTCCTGCGTCTTGCGATCGATGAACGTGTCCGGGCCGGGTTTTCTTTTGAGCAACCGGATAGATTTGGCAGAGGCCTTTACGGCCTCATCAACGATCCGCTTGTCTCGCTGTTGAGAAGTGTAAATGCAATTAATGACTCGCTGATCGGCCATGGACCGCGCTCCTTCGCTTGTGCAGGCGGGAGCGCTCTCGGTCTCTCAGCCACCGACGCCTAGCGTTACCGCGATCACGTAAGACGGTCAGTCTAGTCGGTGCTCGGACGAGCAATGATATGGCCTAAAGCTATGGATCACCCGAGCGAGAGCGCAGTGAGGACAGTACCGATCAGCGGCTTTGCCGAGTTGGCGTCGGAATTCCTGCCGGAGAGCTTCTCCCTCCCTAGTCGTGCCATCGCACTTGATCAGCTTTCTGGCGCGCGCAAAGGCGTGGTTTTCAGCCGCATCATCGCCGACACGGACCACGATATCCAGATGGAAGGGACATACTGCTATGGCATGGGTCGTTTCCAGTGCGTAGTGCACGGCTGAACGCAAATCATCTACGTGGCCGCTTACGGGCATACGAGCCTCCTCGGACGAAACGGGGCTCGGAGTGCTAGAGCCTGAGTCCCGTAACCCTTGAACAGTCAGGTTTTCGGATGCGGCTCATCTATAGCCCGCTTGGCTGGCCTATCATTGATATAGCGCAAAAGAACTCGGCTCTATGCAAAAGCTCGGCTACTAGTTGAGATGGCCGGGCGAATGCAAATATGAACTCGATGAACACTGCGAGTGTGCTGTGGTGCCAGCACACTTCCATCCCGGCCGAATACGAGTGGCGGACGGCGTTAGACGCACTTGAGTGGAGGCTGTTTACCCGCCGGACCGAGGCACGAACGCATCCACGGACGCGGCTATTCGGGTTGCCAATTCAGTAGCGGTCGGCGCGGACTGCTTTTCGAGTGGTAAGGCGACGGAATGCGCCGCCGCCAATCCGGCACCAGCGGTACAAATGGCTATCGCAATTGCAACGAGATGATCGATCCTCATGGCGATGGTCCCTCGCATCGACCCCATCAGATAACCGGGCAAATTCAAAATTGGTTCCCCGGTCTGAGCGAGTTCCTATGAGCGATCGCCGGAACTCCCCCAAAGACTTGAACGTTGGGTTTTGTTGTCGAGCCGACAGAAGGACACGCCGTCGCATCGGCTGCGCCGTACCAGTGCGCGCGTTTATTTCAGAACAGCCCGACCAGGGAGAAGAGAGCGACTTCGGTCAAGAAAGCGACACTCATGATAGCGACGGTGAGAAACACGTCGCCAGCCGACAGATTTGTCATAGTGCGCCTCACATTTCGCGAAGCCCCCGTGGGTAATTCACCTATGATAAAAAGGTTCGGTTCCAGCGGACAAAGCAAGCCCGATGCACGTTGCTATCGTGGCGGCAGGAAGACCTTGCGATAACGGTTGAACATTTTCATCACACTTTAGGTGGTCTGGCTCATTTAGGACGTCAAGCCAGAAACAAAGCCAGCCTGGCTGCGGCGTTCAGATGTTTCCGACGACGTCAGCAACGCAATCAGGCGTTGCGCCGGCGATGCCGACGATGCATGTGCGGGGATGGCAGCTGTGTACATGGTGGCGAGCCCGCATCCTGGCGGCAAGGGGCCGGACAGCACGACGCCTTTGGTGCTGATGATCTCGGTCGATTGCGTGCAGCCGATCGGCCGCCGGTCATTGGACTCGGCCAGATATCGCATGGCGGTCGCGCCGTTTGGAAAGACTCTCAACCGGTCGGCGATGACATCAGCGACATCTATTTGTGCGAGCAGCTTGGCGACATGAATTCCGGCGGTCGATGCCTTGGTATCCGGCACGAAGATCGCGTCAGCGGCGAGCAATGCCGCGCGCAGGCTGGCCGCGTCGTCGGCGCTGACCAATGGATCGCCGGCCCGAACGGCGAGGGCGGTTTCAACCCGGCCGATGTCCGTGATCGAGCTGCGCAAAACCAGCCCTTCGTCGGCAAGCTTCGCGATCAGAGCGGCGGTCAGGATGACGATGTCGGTCGGTACGCCGGCGCGCAATCTGTCGGCCATGGCGCCGACCGCGCCAAAATCGCCGGCAATGCCGAGGCCGGTTTCGGCTTCAAACGCGGGCTCAAGGCTGCGCACCAGGCCTTGCGCCGCCCCGCCGCTCAGGATGTTCAACGTCTTCATGCGCCATGTTCCCTTCGCCCGTGGACTCGCCGCCGCGTGCCTATTGGAGCTTGTCCAATCTCTTGACGACGTCTGCCCACTTCACGATATCGGCGCGCAGGAATGCGTCGAATTCCTCCGGCGTCATGGTCATCGGCGCCGCGCCTTGCGCGGCCCAGAGCTTCTCGACCTCCGGCCGCCTGATCGCCGCGTTCACAGCCGCGTTGAGCTTGTCGACGATCGGCTTCGGCGTGCCCGCCGGGGCCATCAGGCCGAGCCAGATCGTTGCCTCATAGCCGGACACGGCCGCCTCGGTCACCGTCGGAACGTTGGGCAGCACCGTCGAACGGGTCTTGCCGGTCGTTGCGAGCGCTCGCACCTGGTTTTCGGCGACATTCGGCGCCATCGCGGGAACGGCATCGATCATCATCTGGACCTGGCCGCCGATGACGCCGCCGCGGGCTTCGCCGCTATTGCGGTAGGGCACGTGCACGACGTCGATCCCGGCCATGGCTTTGAACAGCTCGCCCGCCATGTGATACGGCGTGCCCTGACCTGACGAGGCATAGTTCAGCTTTCCGGGCTGGACCTTTGCGAGGGCGATGAATTCCTGCAAGGTCTTGGCCTGCACGGCGGGGTGGACCACGATCACGAGATCCGAGGTATTCAACGACGCGATCGGCGTCAGGTCGCGCATCAGTTCATATTTGCGCTGCGGCACCAGCGATTCGTTCGCGGTCTGGGTGTTCGACATCATCAAGAGGGTGTAGCCGTCGGCCGGTGCCTTGGCGACCTCGAGCGTGCCGATCACGCCGCCGGCGCCGGTGCGGTTCTCCACCACGAAGGGCTGGCCGAGGCTTTCCTGCAAGATGCCGCCGATCTGCCGCGCGGCGACGTCGGCCGGACCGCCGGGACCGAAGGGAACGATGATCCTGCCCGGCCGTGCGGGATAGTCTTCGGCGTCAGCATATGAGCCTGACATGGACACGGTCAGCAACGCCGCGACGAACACCAAGGCGTACCGCAAGCCTGCCATTGACGGAATCCCCCAACTTTAGTCTTGTTTCTTGATCAGAAGTCTAGCTGCAACCTGAAGCTTCTGTCGACGACAGACTCCGTTTTCGCGCATCGGAATAAGAGCGGGAGGACGGTGTACTCAAACTTCGCCATCGCGTGCGGGGAATCATATGAGGAAACATCCTGGGCTATCGCGCCGCGACATGCTGAAGGGCTCGGGCGCGGTGCTGGCCGGGGCCGCCCTTTCAACGCGCGTGCTGGCTGCTGCGCCGCCAGCCGAACCGGTGACGCCGACGTTGATCGAGGCAGCGAAGAAAGAGGGGCAGGTCGTCTATTACACCTCGACCGATCTGCCGGTTGCCGAGAAGCTGGCAAGGGCATTTGAAGCGAAATATCCCGATATCACCGTGCGCGTCGAACGCACCGGGGCGGAGCGTGTGTTCCAGCGGGTCGGCCAGGAATATTCCAGCAACATTCATGCCGTCGATGTCGTCAATTCCTCCGACGCCGCACATTTCATCGTGTGGAAGCGCGACGGCATTCTCGCGCCCTATGTTCCGGAGGAGGTCGCGAAATACTACCCCGACGAGCATCGTGATGCGGACGGGCAATTCGCAAGCTTCCGGGTCTGGCTTTCGATCATTGCCTACAACACCAATCTCGTGAAGGCCGAGGAGGCGCCCCAGAGCTTTGCCGATCTGCTGGATCCGAAATGGAAGGGCAAGATCGTCAAGGCGCATCCCGGCTATAGCGGCACCATCATGACCGCGACCTATCAGATGCAACGCGATCTCGGCTGGAGCTTCTTCGAGAAGCTCGCCAAGCAGAACATCATGCAGGTGCAGTCCTCGACGGATCCACCCAAGAAGCTCGATCTCGGCGAGCGTGCTGTCATGGCCGACGGCAACGAATACAACATCTTCCAGATGAAAGAGGCCGGCCGCCCGGTCGAGCCGGTCTACGCCACCGAGGGGTCACCGATCATCGTCGGCCCTAACGGGATCTTCAAGGACTGTCCGCACCCGAATGCCGCCAGGCTGTTTCAATCCTTCGCGCTCGGGCGTGAGGGCCAACAGCTCAATGTCGAGATCGGCGGCCTCAGATCCGTCCACGCGCAGGCCAAGGAGAAGGCTGGACGCAGGCCGCTAAAGGACATCAAGACGATGAAGGACGATCCGGTGGCGGTGGAGCGGGAAGGGGAATCGATCAAATCGCATTATACCCGCATCTTCCGAGTCTGATGGGACTGCTCAGACCAATAACTGCCCGTCCGGGCGCCTGCCGCATGGCACGTGCCCGGATTTCGCGCGAGCTGGGTCAATAATGCCCCTCGGCGGAGGCGACGTTTGATGTTACCAATTTGGCCATGAACCAGCATGCCAAGGTCGATATCCGCCATTCCACCTGTCCGCACGACTGCCCCTCGGCATGTGCGCTCGACGTCGAGGTGATCGAGGGCCGCTCGATCGGCAGGGTACGCGGCTCCAAGCAGCAGACTTATACGGCCGGCGTGGTCTGCGCCAAGGTGGCGCGCTATGCCGAGCGGATTCATCACGCCGAGCGGCTGATATATCCGCTGCGCCGGACCGGGCCGAAGGGCTCCGGCCAGTTCGCGCGGATTTCCTGGGACGAGGCACTGGACGAGATCGCGGCGCGATTCGACGCGGCCGAGCGGGAATTCGGCGCCGAGTCGGTCTGGCCTTACTATTACGCCGGCACCATGGGGCTGGTGATGCGCGACGGCCTCAACCGGCTGTCGCATGTGAAGAAGTATTCGCGCTTCTACGGCACGATCTGCGCGACCATCGCGCGCATCGGCTTTGCCGCCGGGACCGGCAAGATCGCCGGCGTCGATCCCCGCGAGATGGGCGTCTCCGACCTCATCGTGATCTGGGGCACCAATCCGGTGAACACCCAGGTCAACGTGATGACGCATGCATCCCGCGCGCGCAAGGAGCGCGGCGCGAAGATTGCGGCGGTCGACGTCTACAATAACGAGACCATGAAGCAGGCCGACATCAAGATCCTGCTGCGGCCGGGGACCGATGGCGCGTTCGCCTGCGCCGTGATGCATGTGCTGTTCCGCGAGGGATTTGCCGATCGCGACTATCTTGCGCGCTATACTGATTGCCCCGACGAGCTGGAAACGCATCTGAAGACCCGCACGCCGGAATGGGCTTCAGCGATCTCGGGCGTACCGGTCGAGGAGATCGAGGCGTTCGCGCGGCTGGTCGGACAGACCAAGCGCTCGTTCTTCCGTCTTGGTTACGGCTTTACCCGCAGCCGCAACGGCGCCGCCCAGATGCACGCGGCCTCGTGCATCCCCGCGGTGACCGGTGCCTGGCAGTATGAGGGCGGCGGCGCGTTCTTCAACAACGCCGCAATCTGGCGTTTCGACGAGTCGATCATCGAAGGCCACGACGCGATAGATCCCTCGACGCGGGTGCTCGATCAGTCCAAGATCGGCCGCATCCTGACCGGCGATGCCGAGGCGCTCCGCGGCGGGGGGCCGGTCAAGGCGATGCTGATCCAGAACACCAATCCGATGACGGTGGCGCCCGAGCAGGCGCTAGTGCGCCAGGGCTTTGCCCGCGAGGATCTGTTCGTCGCGGTGCACGAGCAGTTCATGACCGAGACGGCGCAGATGGCCGATATCGTGCTGCCGGCGACGATGTTCATGGAGCACGACGACCTCTATTACGGCGGCGGTCATCAGCACATCTCGGTCGGGCCGAAGCTGATCGATCCGCCCGGCGAGTGCCGTTCCAATCACGAGGTGATGCAGGGGCTCGGCCGCCGGCTCAACGCCGTGCATCCCGGCTTCGACATGACGCCGCGCCAGCTGATCGATGCGACGCTGAAGAAGAGCGGGCACGGCACGATCGAGGCCCTGGAGGCCGACATTTGGCGCGACCTGCAACCTGATTTCCGCACGTCGCATTATCTCGACGGCTTTGCCCATCCCGACAAGAAGTTCCACTTCAAGGTGGATTGGGGCAAGGTACCCGTCGGTACCGGCGGGCTGATGGGCGCGTGGGACAAGATGCCCTCGCTGCCCGACCACTGGACCATCATCGAGGAGGCGGACGCGCAGCATCCGTTCCGGCTCGCGACGTCACCCTCGCGCAGCTTCCTCAACACCAGTTTCAACGAGACGCCGTCGTCGCAGGCTCGCGAGGGCGCGCCGACCGTGATGATCCATCCCGACGACGCAGCCAGCCTGTCGATAGCCGACGGCGACGCGGTGACGCTCGGCAACACGCGCGGCGAGACCACGCTGACCGCGAAACTGTTCGACGGCGTTCGCCGCGGCGTGCTGATCGCCGAGTCGATCCATCCGAACAAGTCCCATATCGGCGGGCGCGGCATCAACATGTTGACCGGGGCGGAGGCCGTCGCGCCGCTCGGCGGCGCCGCGTTCCACGACAACAAGGTCTGGATCCGGAAGGCATCGGCCGCCGCATAAATCCTGCTTGCAGTCGGCGCCGATCCTGCCGCAAATGTCGGCTGACAACGGCACACGGGCAAGAAAACAGGCAGGAAACATGACCGACAACAGCGTTCTTCTCGAAAAGCGCGGGCAGGCGTTCTGGATCACCATCAACCGCCCGGACAAGCGCAACGCGCTCAATGCCGGGGTGATCGCCGGCATCGCGAAGGGCTATCGCGAGGCGCATGACGACAAAGACGTCCGCGTCATCGTGCTGACCGGCGCGGGCGACAAGGCGTTCTGCGCCGGCGCTGATCTGCAGAACAGCGGCGCGGCCTTCTCGATGGATTTCTCGCGCCCCAATGTCGACTATGCCGACCTGTTGCGGCTGTCGCAGAACGCGACCAAGCCCGCGATCGCGCGGGTCGGCGGCGTCTGCATGGCCGGCGGCATGGGACTGTTGTGCATGACCGACATGGCGGTCGCCGGCGATCAAGTGATCTTCGGTCTGCCCGAGGTGAAGGTCGGCGTGTTCCCGATGCAGGTGCTGAGCCTGCTGCAATCGATCGCCCCGCCGCGCCTGGTCAACGAATGGGCGCTGACCGGCGAGCCGTTCGATGCCAAGGCCGCGCAGACTGCGGGCCTTCTCAACTATGTGGTGCCGGCAGCCGAGCTCGACGCCAAGGTCGATTGGCTGATCGGCCGCATCGTCGACAAGTCGCCGACGGCGATCCGCCGCGGCAAATACGCGATGCGGGCGATCGCGTCGATGTCGTTCGACGAGAGCATCGCCTACACCGAAAGCCAGATCGCGCTGCTCGCGATGACCGAGGACGCCAAGGAAGGCCTCAAGGCGTTCGGTGAGAAGCGCAAGCCGACATGGACCGGGCGCTAGGCGGTAGACCGATCGCAAGCGTTCGTGACGCGAAATCGTGTCAGTTGCCTGAAACGAGGGCATCATGCGACGCGAGCGCAGAATCTGATGAGAGGGCCGTTCTGGTTCGTTCCTCTCGGCGCTTCTTTGCGGCCGCGATCAGCTGCTTCCGCGTGCGTTTGGCATAGGTTGGGAGTTGTTGTCTCGAGCGATGGCGGCCGGCGGCGCGTAGTTCAGCGTCTGTGAGATCGCTATCGGCACCTTCCGTGAATCCGCCGTGACGAAAGGAGGTAAATGAGAGTTCGTGCCGAAGACCAGCCGCGATGACTATTTTTTTGACCACATGCCGAAGATAGCGAAGGTCCTTACGCTCGGTCATCCATGGGATCAAGGCAGACGATTTGCGGTGGGCATGATCACGGCGGAACACCAATCCTGAAACGACAGAGCCTTTGATCGCATCGAGTTCCGCCACCAACTCGGGGAAGAGGGGACCGCCCTTGTCATCGAACAGAGGCCACCAGGCTTCCTCGTTATTCTTTGGATGCACAATCCTTACACTGTTTGACCGCTCTTTTGGCCGATAGTGCGCGATTTCGAAAGCGCCGAAAACATGCTCCTCGCGTTGCAACCACTCCCATGACAATAGCGCGGCCGTTCCAATAGAGTGATATCCGAGCCGTTTCGCAGCTTTCCTAAACGCGGCTAGTTCATCCCAGCTTGCCGTGGGTGTCTCCCGCATGGGCTGCCCAGGCGCACGGGATTTTAGGCCCATCCGCGAGAAGGGATTGACCTGTGGTACCATTGTTTCTTGCACGCGTTGACCAACAAACCAGGCGCGTCTGCAAGCAGTCATAGCTGCATTTGCGAACCGTCGACGTTCGCGCTTGGCGGCGTTACCTTCTCTGTCCTTGTATTGCACGACGAGGAGCTTCGCGTAGACCGCGTCAACAAATGCTTTGGTGAAATCAGTGATTTGTTTCGAGCCGACGCGGCTGCCGTCCTTTAGTTCGTGATTGGCGAAGAGTTGCAGACCTTGGCTGTATAAGCGCTGTGTCTTGTGATCGATGTCCCTCCATCGCTGGTGCGCCCGGAAGACGCTGACGAGCCAGTCGAAAGTGCCGGGCACAGGGAGCACTGGAAGCATGTCGGTCAATCCTCCGGAACGCCAGCTGTCAAAAGCTGGCAGCAGAATACTTTCAGTTCGCTCGACCGCTGACGCGAAGTCTTGTCCCAACGCTTCAGCATGTACGGGGCAACCCTGCTTGCGGGCCCAAGTCGGCGGCTCGAAGAAGTAGCCTGGTCGACCTCCCTTCAGTCGCTTCGACCGGAAATAGCGAGGAGGCCTCGACGTGGCATCGAGCGTATTCATACAAGAGAGGCCAGGTCCTCATTTTTTGATTTATCTGGTGCTGCTCCTCCGTATTGGGCACTGAAGTGATCGATGGCGGCTCTCGACCAGACTGGTTGTCGAGCCCGTCCAGTTCTGCGATGGGCAATTGGTGGCGGTGCCTCACCGCGGCCGACGGCACGCGCGAGTTCGCGCGTGTCCGCGAAACCCAGATAAGCAGCGGCCATGTCGGCAGGCATGAGCGCAGGCCAGGTGCCGATCGGTGGATAGCGGGCGGGAAGGGCGGCACGCGATGCCACGGATGTCAGCTCACGCGTCAATGCGACAACGGTCTACGCGCTGAAGCTATTGCAACGGCGTGATCCCTTGGGCTCCTTGCTGACATGTGCTCATACCCTCGTCTCCCCCTCGTGCACCAACTCGAAGCACGAGGGAGCTGTGAGGTATAGTACCATCAGAAGCTCATGCAGAAATCGGCGGGCTTGGCGTGCAAATAAGTGCTGGGCGTCGACGGTGCAGGCATGCGGCGCCGATGGCACAGCGATCGACGCTCTCCATAAACATGCCGTTCAGGCCCGCGAGCGACTGCGAACGCTGCGCAGGGCGGAGCAAGCTGAGCGGTAGTTCCTCGGCAAGAAGCCTGGCATCCACCACGGAAAACGCCGCTCGACGAGAGTCATATGATACTTGCGAATTGTCAGTTGGTATTCCGACACGTGTGTCGCTCATCTCGCATCTGGACTACAGAAGCGCTCTCGTTTGTCGGAATTGCGAAACGCCAGCCACCCAAGCTGCCCCGTGAGCTCGATGTTGATGAAGCAATTGCCAATCGCCAGGTGAACGTCGCCCTAGCGGGCCGGGCTGTCGGCTGCGCTGAAACTCCGGCTTCGCCGGATTTTCACACTTCGGGCGTCCATCCCTGACGCGATCGGCGCGGTCAGTTGGAGATCGTTGCCCGCGCATATGCGGGTGGAGGGACGGGCATAGAGTAAGAGGGCGGCGACGGGAGGCCGTGACGGGTTTGAAGTTGCGAGAGAGGCTCGCGGCGCCCGTCGCGGAGACCCGCAATGTCCAAACACCATTCCCGGACGCACACCAGGGAAGACCGGTTGAGCCTGTATGACGAAATCACCAATAAGATCATCGCCGAGCTGGAGGCTGGCCATGTACCCTGGGTTCAGCCATGGGAGAACGCTGCAGAAAAAGCACTCCCGGTCATGCCGAAAAACGTCACGACGAATCGTCCGTACAGTGGCGTGAACGTCCTGATACTCTGGAGTACGGCCCGTGAGCGTGGATTCTCAAGTCAGCGCTGGCTTACCTACCGTCAGGCGCTCACGATCGGAAGTCACATCCGCAAGGGTGAACGTGGCACGACCATCGTTCACGCTGATCATTTCGTGCCGCGTGACGAAAGGATTCGCGCGTACGAGACCGGGGAGGAGGCGCAAGCCGTCCCATTTCTGAAACGATTTACCGTCTTCAATGTCGACCAATGCGATGGTGCACTCCCCACAGAAATTGCGACGGCTGCACCGCCGCAGCGACCCGACATGATTGAACCAACGGTTGAGGCCTTGATCAAGGCGACCGGTATCGATTTCCGTATCGGTGGCAACCGTGCGTTCTACGCACCGTCTGATGACTATGTTCAAGTGCCGCCGCCTGCGGCCTACTTCGAGCCTATCAATTGGCACCGCACCGCGCTCCACGAACTTGGCCACGCGAGCGGTCATCCCTCGCGCCTCAACCGCGATCTTGGTGGTTGCTATGGTACGAAGAGATACGCATTGGAGGAATTGATTGCGGAGCTGTGTGCTGCATTCTGCTGCACATCACTCGGCATCGTACCGACTGTGCGCCACGCCGACTATATCGGCTCATGGCTTGAGATCCTGCGGGAGGATAACCGCGCAATTCTGCGTGCGGCATCGCAGGCGAGCAAAGCCGCCGACTTCTTGCTCGGATTCGTTCCGAAGCAATCCCTAGCCGCACCGACTATAGCTGTCGGAGCCGAGCAGGAAGCATGATCGGCATTTGATGACGTACTCGAGAGGAAGAGGGCGGCGCGTGACGCCATAATGGGTTGGAGGCCGAGGGAGAGGTCCTTCGGTCGCCCGTCATGGAGACCTCAAATGACAATGGCTGTCCAAGCGAGAGTGCTTTCACCCTCATTTAAGAATCCGGTTGCTCGGGCAGGTAAAGAGGAGGTGGCCTAATGCGGCGCGATGCGTCCGAAATGGCACGTCGCCTCGCGCGTGAGGCCGAGGCGGTGTGTCGCCACTATCTCTCCAACGGCTGCCGGCGGGGTCGTTATTGGGTCGTCGGGGACTGTAGAAATGCACCCGGCCGCTCGCTGTTCGTCCGGTTGAGCCAATCGCCCAAGAGGCCCGCCGGCAAGTGGACGGATGCCGCGACCGGGGAGCATGGCGATCTTCTCGACATTATCAAGACTAGCTGCGGGTTGGTCGATTTCCGTGACGTCCTCGAGGAGGCGCGGCGGTTCCTGAACATGCCTCGATCCGATCCCCGACCGGTCGGTGCTGATCGTCTGCTGCGGCAAAGCGGATCTGTAGAGGCCGCACGTCGGCTCTTTACCATGTCACAGCCGATCGGTCGGACTGTGGCCCAAATCTATCTGCGGCAACGCGGCATTAAGCCCATCCGCGACGACGGCGCGCTGCGCTTTCATGCGCATTGCTACTATCGGCCCGACCTGGACTCTCCGCCCCTGTTCTGGCCGGCAATGATCGCTCGCGTGACCGATCTCAAGGGGCATTTCACCGGCGTACACCGGACCTGGCTTCATCCGTCGGGACAGGGCAAGGCGCCGGTCGAAACACCACGGCGTGCAATGGGCGATCTCCTCGGTAACGCAGTACGTTTCGGGTCAGTTGACGACGTGCTGGTGGCAGGCGAGGGCATCGAAACCGTGCTGTCGCTTCGTTGCGTGTTGCGGAGCATGCCGATGGTAGCAGCCCTTTCCGCCAACCACCTTGCCGCCCTACGGCTCCCGCTGTCGCTACGCAGGCTCTACATCGCGCGCGATGCGGACGCGGCTGGAATGGCGGCAGCGATAGCCTTGACGAGCCGCGCAGAGGCTGTCGGCATCGAGGTCTTCATTCTGTCGCCGAAGTTCGAGGACTTCAACGCTGATCTCTGCACGTTGGACGCTGAAGTATTCCGAGCGGCGTTACAGGAGCAGCTCGCTCCTCGGGACATCGTCCAGTTGCGGCCATGAGCCGCGATCGATTCGAGATTGCGGCGATCTCTCGACCGCGGATCGTCGTGATCTGCCGATGCGAGATCACCTTTGCCGGGCGGGACCGCGCCACGGCCTTCTAGAGGGCGATCGGACGGCAGGTGGACCGGCCCTGCAATGGCTGCGCACGGCTATTTTCCGCCGGCCCTGCGGCCCTTTGCATCGCGAAGCAAAATAGCCGGCCTTCGCCATCCTCCGCTCCGCTTCGGCCCGCCGGCTTGCGCCTTTGGGTTCTGGTCCGCTCCGCCCGCCGTCTTTTGATCGCCACGAAGACCGCGATAGGCGCGGCCGATCGGGCAGAAGGAGCCTCACCATGACAACCGACCGTGACGAAACCGAGTTCGAACCGCAGCATGCCTCATCACCAACGGATCATTTGCTCAACGAGCTTCAGCTCTATGGTCACCGTCCCTTCGAGGACGAACTCGATCCCAGACCGCTTCCCGAGGGTAAAAGAATTGCGGGCGCCGTTGCCGACATGTTCGACGCCCTTGTCGCGACCTTGAGCGACACCCGGCTCGAACCCGACCTGGAGAACCTGCTTTGGTCGACCGTCAATCTGTTCCACCGTGCCACGGGCCGTATCGAGCGAGAGCTCGACGACAATGAGCAGGCGCAACGCAGGAGCCAGTGTGAACAGAATGGATCGGAGGTTGGATCGGTTGAACTCGAACGGCTTACGGCCGAGGGCGTTACACTCATGGAACGCCGCAATGCCATGGAGCTCTTCCGTGAACTGGCCGCTGATCAATTCGAGCTTCACACCGGCTCGCCCTGGCGTCCCCGCGCCGGGTCATTGGTCAATCATCGCGCGCTCACGTCGGCGATGATCGATAGCCGCGACTTCCTGGCTGCCAAGTATCGGGCAGAAACCGAGGTAATGGTGCCGTCGGGGTCCAAGATCGCGTTTACCGGAGGCTTCGATTTCAACGATCACCTCCTGATCTGGGATCGGCTCGACAAGGTCCATGCCAAGCACCCTGACATGGTCTTGTTGCACGGTGGATCTCCGAAAGGCGCCGAACTGATCGCCGCCAAATGGGCCACCAGCCGCAAGGTACCTCAGATCGCATTCAAGCCCGACTGGACCAAGCACGCCAAGGCGGCTCCGTTCAAGCGCAACGACGCAATCCTCGCACTGCTGCCAATCGGCGTCATGCACTTCCCTGGCTCCGGAATACAAGACAACCTTGCCGACAAGGCCCGTAAGTTCGGCATTCCCGTCTGGAGATTCGGCGGCGCGTAAGCGCCGTTTCATGCGCACTCCTTCATCAAGAGGCGGCGCCCTTTCAATAGTGAACGTCTCGCCCGGGGGTACTCGGGCCAGGGCCCGCCGGCATCTGCGATGCCGGCGTCGCTATCACTGCCTCTGTCCCGGGTACCCTCTTGACCGGTCTCGACGTCCGCGGGTTCACTTCGCTGCGCTCCGTCTGACACGCTATTTCATTTGAAGGCGGTGCGCTTTGCGCCCGCCTTGTCTTCTTGGCAACAGATGTTTTGGCGCTATAACAATCGGCATCAAGGCTTGGCTTCAGATGACCAGCCTTGCTGAGCCCGAAGGGTCTATCGGGGCCCCGGGCCGGACGAACCTTAGCCAACTGTTTCTGCCAAGGCGCGGTGGGATAAGTCGGTCTGTCGATCGAAATTGCTCGCGATCGAGGCGTTGATCGGTCCGCCGGATACCGCGAGTAACGTGACCAACGTTGAGCGCTTGGTCCCTGACTTCTCTCACCTTGCTCGCACGATCAACGCAGTACACGGGCATCTCGTCGCGAATGCTCAAGGCGATCAATTACGCCTATTCCTTCGCGTCTGTTTCCTTCTCTTCGCCCGAACGCGGCGACATCTTGTGCAACACAGCCGAGGTTGGCCAAGACTTCTCTTGAGGATGCCGTTCGATGACAGACCACCTGGCCTTTTGATGGCTTGATCTGGCCTAAGAGCGGCTGCGCCTCGATCGCCTGAACGCAACGCCGTGGGGCGACTTTCTTCCCCTGGGCTAACGCCCATTCCTCGCGGGACAAGAAAGTCTCCCCACTGGCGTCCTCCGCTGCGCTCCAGCCCGCATGCGGGTGCGTCGTCGCTCGTCTTTGGCCTGTAGATCGCCATCGAGGCCGCGATGGTCGCGCCTCGAAACATTAAGGAGAAGTGACATGGCTAACATCGGTTATTTCAAGAAGGTCGGCCGCGAGTTGCAGGGCGAGATCGTCACCCTGAGCCTCCAGACCAGGGGCGTCAGGATCGTACCCGAGACCAACCGATCCAACGACAATGCCCCGAGCCATCGCATCTTCGTTGGCCGCGCAGAGATCGGCGCCGCCTGGTCGAAGCGCTCCGAGGAGGGCCGCGACTACCTCTCGCTCAAGCTCGACGATCCCTCGTTCAACGCGCCGATCTACGCGAACCTGTTCGACGACGAGGAAGGTGACGGCTTTACCCTCATCTGGTCGCGTCTGCGAAAGAACGGCGACTGACGTTCGACCGCTAAAAAGAGCCCCGTCCGGTTGGCCGGACGGGGCTCTTTGCATCAGCAGTCAAGACATTGCCGGCCAAGCCGCGATTAAGGCATTGAACTAGCGCACTAGATAGCGACGAAGCGCTTGAACAGGGAGATTTACGTCATCTGTCTGTCAGCGCTGCTCTTGAAGATGAAGGTGTTCCGCGCTAATCCGTGTCAGCAATGGTCTGGGATCGACCACGCACCGTAGGCCCGCGGCAGGCGTCTACCGCACTTTCCGAATTCCTGGCATCTTCGATCTTTGAGCCTTCCAGATCAGCGGCGGCGCAGAGTAAATGGTCTGGCACTGGCGGGCTCAAAGCGTGGAGGAATGTTCCCTTATAGCGTCAGCGCCCGTTTGAGATCGTCGTGCTCGAAAGCGCTGGCCATGCGGTTGATCTCGGCCGAGCGGGCGCCGACTGCCCTGGCCGTATCGCGCCAGGTCACGGTCACGGTCGCGACTTCTTTGATGATCGCGCGAGCCTGCGGCAACGTAAGTGCAAAAAATCCGGACGCTGCTTCCAGCAGGTCGAGTGAACAGGTGCCCTCGTCGAGATCGATGTTCGTCGTCAGCACCCGGGCCTTGAGATCAGTTGGAACGGGATTGAGATCATATGCCGGCGAGAGAGACCAGCCCGCCTTTCCAAGCCACAGGAAGCCGTGATTACGGAGGTGGTCGTCGACATTGGAGATCAGCACGTTGAAGGCGACACGCCGGTAGAGGGCATGAGCGTCTGTCCTTGCCTGAGCGCCGTGTTGGGCGAGGGCATCGACGATCTCGGGATAGCTGCCGCGCTCGCCATCCTTGGCGCCCATCATCGCCATCGCCGACAGGAACGGTATGCGGATCGTACCATTGCGGTCGAAGCGTCGCGATAACATGACCGGCTTGCCGGCGATGTCGATCAGCTCGTGCTGGGGAACGGCGATACCTGCCTTGCCGGCTAGCCGCAGAGCGATCTCTTCCCAGGTCTCTATGCTATAGTCATCGGTCTCCTTTGGAAATTTCGCGATGGAGAGGTGACCATGCTGGTCGATGACCGACGCCTTCGGACGTGCGCCGCCGAGGGAGGAGCCAGGGGCAAAGATGAGCTGGAGGTCCTCATCCGTTTCCTCATCCCGGAGAATCCGCTCGGTGATTTGGAGCAACCGACCAAGTTCAATCAGGGCAGGAACGCCGGCGCGAATTGGTCTCTGGAAAACCTCGTCGCCAGCCCAGCGGAAGCGGAGCGCGCCAAGCCGTGTCTCGTCGGCTACGCCGAGCAGGTAGTCACTTTCCGTGAGGGTGCGAACGGCTCGGCCTTCGTGTTCGGCCAGGCGACGCTCGGCGCGTTGCATGAGGCGACGACCCCAGGTATCCGGCGCCGAGTCTCCGATCGAGCCGAAAATCGCTAGCCCGGCACGTGGTGCGAAGGCACCGCGGGTCAGCGCCAGTGCTGGCTCCAGCGAGAAGCGGGCCGGATCCTCAAGCCATGTGCCGTCATACTCGAAGAGGATGGTCTCCGCGCCTCGGACACGATTGCTCCTCGCCAGCCCGATTGGGCGCGTGCGGCCGTCCAGGTCGATATGTACTTCGAAGTCAGCCATCGTGGGACGACCTGGCCGGCCGCTGGAGGTGGACGCGCTGGGGCAGATCCGCGCTAGCCAAAGCCCGCCCGACGCTGTCGTTGCTGATGTCGGCGATCTGATTCAGGCCGTCGAGCAAACCGAGCGCCTGGAGGACGCCGGCATAAATACCGATGCCGACGTTGGTGTCCCCGGCTTCGACCCTTTGCAATGTCGAGCGAGACGTGAAGGCGCGCTCGGCCACGACCGCCATCGGAAGCCGTCTACGTCGACGGGCATCATGGATGTCCGCCCCCAGCTTGCGCACCGCGCGCCGCACGGCGGCAGGGGGGGTATGTGGAGTGGGCATTTTGTCACCTTCGCACTACGAACTTGGTCAATATGTAGCACCAAGCTTACAATTTTCCCATGTGCGCCTTACTCAGAATAGGTGAAATAATACCGCCTTGGCGCCATCCACTGCATTTGTCCGTCCACGCCGCGGCGATCTAATTTAGACATGGATCACGACCAGCGCCGCCCTTAACGAGAGGCGAGCATCGTCAACGGCGCTGTTCTCGGCGCATCGTCGCCGTGATGGCGCCAGAGGCGCCGCTAACGAAGCCGTCTAGAAATGGCTGTCCAAGCAGACGTTCAGAGCGGTCTGGAAATGGGTGGGCGCCTAACGCTAGACGAAATTCAATGTCGGTGTCTGCCGCATCTGGTTTCGTCAGAGCCCTTGATTTTCGACAACGCGCGCATTTTTGTTCAGAGCAACACGTTTCCGCCAGAAGAGAATCGCGGTGCGGCTCTCTCATTGTCTCACGCAGATCCATGGCTTCCCCAAGGTAATGGCCACCACGCGCGAACGATGGTTGATCCGTTGGTCGAGAAACTCGTCGGCAAACCGTGCACTTGGGACGGCAGCAGTCTCCAGGACGCCGGTGCGCTGCGGGAAGTGAAGCGTATGTGGCTGTGCTCAAGGCCGCGGACAATCACGATTTCAGGTCGCTGTTGAAGTAGGCGCGCAGGCATAAACCGACTGGTCGTATCCTGACGAAGCCGGATCGGTTGCCGCGGCGCGCATCTGCGTTCGGCCCGGATCGACATATCGCGGATGTCGTAGCTGTCAGATTTCAAGACGAGCCTAGGCCTCGCAGCGCTTTAGGCGGCCTACGATGTGCTCGCCCAGCCTTCTTGAGCGAGTCGCCCGGCTCGGCCCCAATTGTTGGAACAAAGAGGTGGGCAGCAAGACGCTTGGGGGACCGAGCTTCTATCCGCATGAACCGCAACCTCTGGGGCGTCGAGAATTTCGAGGAGATGGCGATCCGCCATTCGTAATTCGCGGTGCAACGATTTGCGCACGAAGCGGCGCGCCAGCATTGGCGTGCTTTGCCAATTCGTCGCCGGGATCAAGGCCGCACGGGAGCGAATTGTAGCACGGACGGACGAGGACCGGGAGACCTTCCTCCGCAAAGGCGGGTTTTCCAAATCCGAGACGACCAAGATCATTGAAGTCGTTCTGGGCGAGGAAAACCGCAAGCCGGAAAGCATCTTTGATTTCGTGCAGGGCATCGCCGCATTTGCTCGCGGCAAGGCTCATCAGGACACTCGCCTTGAACTCGAGGGCATAGCCAAACGTTTGATGGAGCGTGCAATCTGATACTGTCAGCCGCGCAACCGGGAACGGTTGCGCGGCTTCGGTCGATGCCTTGGTGCGCCGCCACCGATCCGGCATGCTGATCAGTGGCGGTGACGCGTATCCGCGTCCGGCGCTCGCCCGGCCTCTGGCCCGGCTCGCGAAAGTCAGGCTCTACGACGGTTCAAAAATGGATTCCAGCGACCCGATCACTTCCGCTTAGCGGGTTTTGATCGTTCGCTTAGCGCGTCTTCATCTGGGAGAACGAGATCGACATGGCTGACGCCCAACGTGCCGGCGAGTTCAAACAAGGTTACGACAGTTGGATTACGGCGGCCGCGCTCCAGGTCACTGATATATTGCTGCGTGAAGCCGGACACTTCGGCGAATTTCTCTTGCGTGAAGCGCTTCTGCTTCCGCAGTCTTGCGAAATTCCGACCGACCAACTTGCGCATGTCCATGGGCGCAAGTTGCGTCTTTACATACTATGAGGTTTATCTCCTATAGTATGTATTTCGAGCTGCTCGCTGGTCGGCTGGGGCGCAATGAGGCCAAAATGAGACGTCGGGATAATCTCGGCCTTCCAGGAAGATTAGAATCACTCGCTGTTTCTTGGGACGCTTATGACAAAACCGCAGCTAGATCCTGACGTCGCAGATGTCGCACCGAATGAACCGGCGCTGACGGTCTATGACGAACAGCATGTCGTCACGTACATTCGCCTTCTGCAGGCGGAGGGTGAGGGAGCGGACTGGCGAGAGGTCGCTCGACTCGTTTTACATATCGATCCGGAGCGAGAGCCGGAACGTGCGCGGGCTGCATATCAGAGTCATCTTGCGCGCGCCAAATGGGTGACCGAGCAGGGGCGTCTCTTACGCGGCGCTGACGCAAAATAGAAGAAAACCGCCGATTGGAGGCTCGCAGCCAAAACTATTTTCTCCCGCTAACCGGTGGTCATTCTCGAGCACCACGTGGTGCCAAACTAGGGGCTTCCTACAACCGCCTCGTTCATAACTATTGCGCCGCAATCCTTGTGAGCTGCGTGCAATGGGGCGGAAGCAATGCCTGAATTCGACTGGCGATCGCCGGATTCGTTCAAGAGCCTAGAGAACGCTGAGATCACTCACATCGCCTGGGAAGGCCTTCGTATGAATGTGGACTACCAACGCGATTACGAAGCAATGATTGCGAGCAGCCCCGATGGCGAAGTGACCGAGGAGTTCAGGAGGAGATGGGGAATCTGCTTTCGCCCATGACCCGCAAAGCTCCTCCAAAGAACAGGCGATCTTTTGGACACCTGAGGTTCTAGCGTCCGTTGTCCCGGTGACAACCGTCACGGCTGTTGCGCACAAGTCCGCATCTCAGCCACTGCTCGACTTTACTGTTGGACAGGTATGCCACGCCGCTGACGGTTGGCACGCGGTACTGCACGTCGGCTCGGTGGAGCATCGCATCTGGTCGCAGCAGCCGCTGACCGCAGGCGCTCACTATGCAGCCGAGTTGCCGCTTGACCGCGATTTCGAAGCGCGCGCGCACGCTGCCACGCGGCTGTGGCGTGCGATGAATGGACGCGCGCCAGGACCCGGGTTTCACCGCTTGTCCAAATCACGGCGCGAACGATTATGCGCGGCTCTTCGCGCGGTCGCTGCGCATTTCTCCGGCGCGACTTATCGCAGCATCGCAGAGGTTCTGTTCGGGCAAAAGCGCATACCGGGTCGTGCCTGGAAAACGCACGATTTGCGTAGCCGAACCATCCGTCTCGTAAAAAGTGGCCTAGCGTTCGTGCGCGGAGGCTATCGCAAACTTCTGCGGCTCGAGCGGAAGGTCGAGTAACGCCACCCCCAGGGTGCCGAAAATCGACCCCTCAATATTCGGCATCCCCCTCCGAGAACTTGCTTCTCCAAGATGACCGCACACACGCCGGCGCTGCCATGCGCGGTGAGCTGTTATCTTGGAGTCCTCAAATGCCCGATCCGATGGCCGGTCTACCTCCGCGCTTCCTGCGTACACCGGAGGCCGCGCGTTACCTTGGCCTTTCCGGCCGCACGCTGGAGAAGCACCGCACCTACGGCACAGGACCGACATATCGGAAGATTGGCGGACGTGTCGTCTACGCATTGGATGATCTAAAGGCCTGGGCCGATCTCGGCGCCAAGACGTCGACGTCCGACCCCGGGAAGGGGACGGTGCTGCCGGCCAAGAAACACCCGGTGCTGCGCCCGTATGCGGGCCAGGAACGTCGCTGATCGCCGCGTGAGAGCAGTGACAGTGCGGCGCAAACACCGTTCCGAACGCGACCAGCTTGAGCTCTTCCGGGCGCTACCCGGCGATCTTGCGCCGCGCGACGCGCAGGATCTGATGGCTTATCCGTTCTTTTCCTTCGCAAAAACAAAGCGGATTGTGCCGATCGACTTCCATACGGGTGCGATCGCCATTCGTGTCGAAGCTGTACAGGAACACGGCATGGCGACCATCTGGGATGCAGACGTCCTGATCTGGGCTGCGTCCCAGATCGTCGAAGCACGTGACGCCGGCCTGAAGACGTCGCGCCTGATGGCTGCAACGCCTTACGAGATCCTGACGTTTGTCGGCTGCGGGACTAGTGCGCGCGACTATGACCGCCTCAAGGCGGGACTCGACAGACTTCAGTCAACGACCGTGCTGACGTCGATTCGCCAGCCGACAGAACGGCGGCGGCATCGCTTCTCGTGGATCAACGAGTGGAAGGAGACCGCCGATGCAAATGGCCGTCCATTTGGGCTCGAGCTGATCCTGCCTGATTGGTTCTACGCGGGCGTCATCGATGACGCACTCGTGCTCACGATCGACCGCGCCTATTTCGATCTGACGGGCGGCCTTGAGCGATGGCTTTATCGGCTCGTGCGCAAGCACGGTGGTCGGCAGGACGGTGGCTGGAGTTTTGATCTTGCGCACCTCCATGCCAAGTCCGGCATCCTCTCGCCGCTCAAGCACTTCGCGTACGACGTACGTCAGATCGTCCAGCGCCAGACATTGCCCGGCTATCAGCTCGTGCTCACGAGCGATCCGAACGGCACCGAGCGACTGAACTTCGCGCCTACGCCCGTTGATCCCTTAACGGCACGCCTGCGCCGGCGCGGTCTCATTCCAAATTCGGAGGACAACCTGTGAATCAGCTCGTGCTATCGGGGACCGCAACCCTCGTGCTATCGGGGACCCAATCCTCGTGCTATCGGGGACCAAAATCGAGCTTAAGAGCTTGCTTCTCCGCGCTTTCCAGCCCGTCTAACTTTACTAACCAGAAATCCTTCGGATTTCTTCTAACGGACCAGGCCGCAAGCCGCATTGGAGGCGATTGGCAACGGCGGGCCATCAGCCCTGCTTGCCCTTGCAAGCCGCACGCGCCCGTCACCGAATCCCAAGCTCATGGCGTCCAGTTCCAGCTTCAGGGAGTGGCGGCATGAGGGACCTCACCGAAGTGGAAGTGCTTTGGCTCGAGAAGCGGATTGAAAACCGCATTCGGTTCGGTCGCATCGTCGAGGACAAGAAGATCGATCGTCACCGTCGCGTCCTGTCATTCGCGCCGGGCAGCATCTTTGCCTTCGTCCGTTGGACCTCCAGCGACTTTGGCACGATCATCTCGCGGATTGACATCTTGCGCGCGATCCCACCGGGACAGCGCTGCTCGACCGTGCCGTATGTGAAGCCCGGCGGAGAGATTTTGCTGCGGCTATCCGGCTGGCCGAAGGTCGAACGGGTGCTGCAGATGGTCGACGCCATCGAAGCGCTCGGCATCGATCCCGCCGACGTCGCTCCTGATCATTGGCATCACATTCATAATCGTCTGTCCGTCAACGAAAACCCGCGCCCCTACACGAGAGCCCGCCACCAGGCATGGCTTCACCGGCAGAGGGTCATGCGATGACATTGCGGCTGAAGACGTTGACCACGATGCTCGGCGGTGCCGCCGCTCTTATAGCGCCGATCGTTCTGGAGATCACACCGGCCTACATCTGGAATGCATCCGAAAGCGTACCGATCGGGCTCTACCGCGTGCAGCCGGCGGAAAAACTATTCGCTACGGAACTCCTGGCCGTACAGCCACCGGAGCCGCTCGCGACCTTCCTTGACCTGAATGGCTATCTGCCAGCCGGGTTGCCGATGCTCAAACGGGTGCTGGCGCTCCCGGGGCAAACTGTCTGCAGAAGCGGACTCACAGTTTCGGTTGACACCATTGACATGGGCGAGGCTCGGGATCGCGATGGCCGCGGCCGGCCGCTCCCAAAATGGCAGGGCTGTCGCGTCGTTGGCGAGGGCGAACTCTTCGTCATGAACTGGCAGTCCGCGGACTCGCTTGACGGCCGCTATTTCGGGCTCTTGCCGGCATCGGCTGTCGTTGGCCGTGCGTTGCCAGTGTGGACCTGGGAGGAATGATTGTGCGCGTGTTGAGTTTCCGACCGGCCATTCCTCTGTTCGGCGCAGTGCTGCACCATTGCTCCGTCCCGACCAACGACTGCGCAGCCGTCGCGCGCAGCGGCGGTCCAGGGCGGCCGAACGGCCGGCGCGAAGCGGCTTTACCCTGGACGGGCGCGAGCACGGTGGCAGGCTTACGATTGTTTGAGGGGAGCTTGCGCGCTGTGATGCCGTTGTTCGTTGCGCTGAGCGTGAGCAACGTTCCTGCTGTCGCCGACGCACGATTCGCGAGGTATGAAGCGAATTATCGAGCCGTCGATTCGTATGCCGATTTCGTCGAGCAGGCCGCGCTTCGCTTCGGCGTGCCGCTGCAGTGGATACGCGCCGTCATAAACGTCGAAAGCGCAGGCGACGTGCGTGCGAGGTCACCGAAAGGCGCCATGGGGCTTATGCAGATCATGCCAGAGGCGTGGGCAGAGCTGCGTCTGCGATACGACCTCGGCAACGATCCGTACGATCCCCATGACAATATTCTTGCGGGTACTGCGTACCTTCGCGAACTGTTCGACCGCTACGGTTCACCGGGCTTCCTTGCAGCCTACAATGCCGGACCTGCTCGCTACGAGGAGCATCTCGCCGGCCGTTCATTGCCTGCTGAGACCCAAGCCTATTGCAGAGGCTTGCACCTATCGTCGGCAGCGACATCGCAGCTTCCAGCACAATCGGGAGTCTGCGCCCATCAGCAGCGGCGCTCTTCGTTGTTTGGTCTGAAAGTTCAAAGACCGCTGCGCGGCTGGAGCCTAAGCGCTCGCCAAACCGGGCTCCGACGACGGCCACCGGTCACGACATCTCGGCCATCGTGCCACAGACAACAGGGTTGTTCGTCGTGAGATATGATGCAGGAGGCCCGCGATGAGCGACTGCGCAAGCTGGCATGCATTGGCGTGCCGCGGAGAAGGATGGGCGAAAGGGCGAAGGCAGTGGGGAGGCACGACGGCAGGACGGCGAGATAAAAGGGGCTCGCCGGTCGAACCGCAAGCCATTGGCATGGCTTGGGTTCTGGCGTGCCGGTCGGTCGGGTCGCGTGCCGCGCCTTGCATTTTGACGAATGCAATCAAGGGCATTTTCGGCACCATGTGCGCTTTTGATCGCTGGGAGGCCAGCCCGTGAGCGTGGGCGATAGCGACCTGCGTATTCGGCCTGGGCGCATCAGCAGCGCCCGCGTGCCGAAGCCCAAGAGCTTCATCAACCAGGTGCTGCGGGCGGCGAAGACAGCAGGACACCCCCCGGGGCAGACCATGGCCGGCAGGCGTTCGGCGGCCTATGGGCGCTCGACGTTTGGCCGTGGCCGGCTGTCCTTTAGCCGTGCCAGATTGTTTAGCCCGACGCGCCGCGTCGTGGTGAAGGCGCGCGTGGTTGGGCATAAAGGGCGCGCCTTCCGTTCAGCACCACTGACCGCCCATCTCTCATACCTGAAGCGCGACGGCGTGACCCGGAGTGGTGAACGGGCCGAGATGTTCGATGCCGGCGGTGACCGCGCCGATAGCGCGGCTTTCGCAGAACGATGCAAGGACGACCGGCATCATTTCAGGTTCATCGTCTCGCCCGAGGACGCCGGCGACATGACGGACCTGAAGGCCTTCACCCGCGACATCGCCAAGCAGATGGAGACCGATCTCGGCACGCGGCTCGATTGGGTGGCTGTCGATCATTGGAATACGGACAACCCACACGTCCATTTTCTCGTTCGGGGCGTAGATAAGGACGGGGCGGACCTCGTGATCTCCCGCGACTACATCAGTCAGGGCCTGCGCTCACGCGCCGAGGAACTGGTCGCCATTGAACTGGGTCCTAAGCCGGAGCACGAGATCCGCAATTCGCTGGAGAGGGAAGTCACGGCGGAACGATGGACGCGGCTAGATCGGGAGATCCGGTTGGCAACCGATGAGATCGGCACTATCGATCTTCGCCCCGAGAACCCGGGCAGCTCCGATCCCGAGATACGGCGCCTGATGGTTGGTCGCCTTCAACACTTGGAGAAGATGGGCCTTGCCGCATCCGCTGCGCCGGGTGAATGGATGGTCGGGCTCGAGGCCGAGCGTAGTTTGCGCGACCTTGGCCTGCGCGGCGACATCATCAAGACCATGCACCGCGCCTTTACAGAGCGCGGGGAAGCGCGCGGCGTATCTGACTACATCATCGAAGGTGGCCGGCCGACATCCCAGATCATCGGACGGCTGGTTGATCGCGGACTACATGACGAACTGACTGGCGAGACCTACGCGGTCATCGACGGCACAGATGGACGCGCGCACCACGTCCGCTTCCGCGAGATCGAGGCCTTCGAACATGCACCGCCGGTCGGCGGAATCGTCGAACTACGACGTTTCGGTCAAGCCGAGGATCCGCTTCCCATCCTGGTGCTCGCGCCCCGTTCCGATATCGATCTTGGCGAGCAGGTCACCGCGAAAGGTGCGACCTGGCTCGACCACCGGCTGGTCGAACGCGATCCGATGCCGCTCGCCATGGGAGGATTCGGCCGCGAGATCCGCGACGCCATGGAAGCGCGTGCCGAGCATCTGGTTCAGGAAGGTCTAGCGAGGCGGCAGGGACCGCGCACCGTCCTGCAACGCGACCTCCTGAACACGCTGCGCCGACGCGAGCTGGACGAGGTTGCAGCAAGGGTTTCGGCCGATACCGGCCTGCCTTACGTGAAGGCTGCCTCCGGCGAGCACGTAGTGGGCACGTATCGCCAGCGCCTGACGCTCGCCTCGGGACGTTTCGCCATGATCGACAACGGGCTCGGCTTCCAGCTCGTGCCGTGGTCGCGCGAGCTTGAGAAGAAGTTAGGCCAACACATCACGGGCATCATCAAGGACGGCGGCGGCATCGAATGGGGCATCGGCCGCAAGCGCGACTTGGGCCTCTAGCTATCTCGCCAATTCAGTTGGGAGGGACCTTCGGGATGTCCGGAACCAAAATCCTCTGGGGCCAAGTGATCGTTGTCGGTCTGATCGTTTTGATGGCCATCTGGGGAGCAACCGAGTGGACGGCCTGGCGGTTCGCGTACCAGCCGGAGCTTGGTTGCCCCTGGTTCGAGCTTTGGGGTTGGAAAGTCTATTACCCGCCAATCTTCTTCTGGTGGTGGTTCGTCTACGACGCTTATGCACCTCAGGTCTTCGTCGAGGGAGCCTTCATTGCGGCGTCGGGGACTGTCGTTTCGATCGCTGTGGCGATCGGCATGTCGGTCTGGCGGGCGCGCGAGGCCAAGAATGTTGAGACGTATGGCTCGGCGCGCTGGGCCGATGCGCCGGAGGTGAGAGCAGCCGGGCTTCTCGGTTCGGATGGCGTGGTGCTTGGCAAACTCGACCACGACTACCTTCGCCATGACGGACCGGAGCACGTGTTGTGTTTTGCGCCGACCCGGTCCGGCAAAGGCGTCGGGCTTGTGGTTCCTTCGCTGCTGACTTGGCCCGGCTCAGCCATCGTTCACGACATCAAGGGCGAGAACTGGCGGTTGACCGCCGGCTTCCGCGCGCGGCACGGTCGCGTTCTCTTGTTCGACCCGACCAACCCTAAATCTTCAGCCTACAATCCTCTGCTTGAGGTCAGGCGCGGCGAGTGGGAGGTCCGCGACGTCCAGAATGTCGCCGACGTCCTGGTCGATCCCGAAGGCTCGCTCGACAAGAGGAACCATTGGGAGAAGACCAGTCATTCGCTTCTGGTTGGTGCCATCCTCCACGTCCTTTATGCGGAGGGGGACAAGACCCTGGCCGGCGTCGCCTCCTTTCTGTCCGACCCAAAGCGGCCGATCGAGGCGACGCTGAGAGCGATGATGACCACCCCGCATCTTGGCGAGCAAGGCGCGCATCCTGTCGTCGCATCGACCGCGCGCGAGCTTCTCAACAAGTCGGACAATGAACGTTCCGGCGTCCTGTCCACGGCGATGTCGTTCCTCGGACTTTACCGCGATCCCGTGGTGGCCCAGGTAACCCGCCGGTGCAACTGGCGGATCGCCGACTTGATCGCCGATATCAGTCCAACGACGCTTTACCTCGTGGTGCCGCCTTCCGATATCTCGCGAACAAAGCCGCTGATCCGCCTCGTGCTGAATCAGATCGGGCGGCGCCTGACCGAGGACTTGCACGCGGGTGACCGCCGGCATCGTGTCCTGATGATGCTTGATGAGTTCCCGGCGCTCGGGCGGCTCGATTTCTTCGAGTCCGCGCTCGCCTTCATGGCGGGTTACGGCATCAAGAGTTTCCTGATCGCGCAATCGCTCAATCAGATCGAGAAGGCCTATGGATCGAACAACGCGATCCTCGACAACTGTCACGTTCGCGTCAGCTTTGCGACCAACGACGAGCGGACGGCCAAGCGCGTGTCCGACGCACTCGGTACGGCGACCGAGATGCGGGCCATGAAGAACTATGCCGGTCACAGGTTGAATCCTTGGCTGGGGCACCTGATGGTCTCGCGCCAGGAGACGGCAAGGCCGCTGCTGACCCCAGGCGAAGTCATGCAGCTTCCGCCGATGGACGAGATCGTGATGGTGGCGGGCACGCCGCCGATCCGGGCGAAGAAGGTCCGCTACTACGAGGATCGTCGGTTCACCGAGCGAATTCTGCCGCCGCCCGATCCGGCGAGCGCCGGCGGATCATCGCGGATGGACGGATGGTCAGCGCACGGAACGCTGAAGCCGACGGGAGATCCAACTGATAAAGCCACGGAGGCCGAGGAAGACACGGCGAACAGCGGACTCCGTCGTGAGCCCGAACTCCCCGATCACGTCGCAATCGCCAAGGAGACGACTGAGCCGACGCCAGCAGAGGAATTTGCCGCCGTTCTTGACGATGACGAGGAGGCGGTCCGTCAGTCTCGGCTCATACGCCGGCAGATGCGTGGTGTCGCCCGTCAAGTCGCCATGGATCCGAATGACGGTATGGAGCTCTGAGGCAACATGCGCGACCGGATGAACGTCTATTTCCCGCCAGAGCTTCTGAAGCAGATCTCAGAGCTTGCCGATCGCAAGAAGCTTTCCCGGTCTGCGATCGTGGAAGCGGCTGTCGCTTCGTTTCTCTCACCGGACGGAACGGACAGGCGGGAGGCGGCGTTTACCCGCCGCCTGGATCGGCTGTCGCGTCAGATGCAGAGGCTGGAGCGCGACGTCGGTCTGACGGCGGAGACCTTGGCCCTCTTCATTCGCTTCTGGCTGACGATTACGCCGCCGCTACCCAACGATGCGCAGGCGGCAGCCCAGGCAAAGGGCAGGGAACGCTTTGAAGGGTTCGTCGAAGCGCTCGGGCGTCGCTTGCAAAAGGGGCAAAGCTTCCTCCGCGAGATTCCAGAAGATATCCGCCATCAGGAACCGGCAGGCGAAACCTGACGGATTGTCTTTGGATACGCTATCGCGCCGTCCCTTCTTTTTCTACGCCAGCCTACGACCGCAGCAATTTAGCCGAACTGACAAAAAGCTGGACACGCTATCGGCTCGCACGAGTTGAGAGCAAAAGGGGCCAGCATGCAAATTTCACCAGCATGGCGTCGAATCGCGTGCGTTTTTCTCCCCTTCGCTGCTGGATACTATCTTTCGTACCTGTTTCGAACGATCAACGCTTTGATCGCCAGTCATCTCAGCTCGGATACCGGGCTTGGGAATGCCGACCTCGGGTTGCTTACTTCAGTGTATTTCCTGGTGATCGCGGCGGCTCAGATCCCCGTCGGCATATTGTTGGACCGCTTTGGTCCGCGTCGCGTTCAGAGTGCTCTGCTTTTGGTCGCCGCCGCGGGCGCCGCACTGTTCGCGGTATCGACCGGATTCCTGTTACTTTTGATAGCGCGCGCAATGATCGGGCTTGGCGTGGCGGCGGCGCTGACGGCAGGACTGAAGTCCATCGTCCTTTGGTTCCCCAGGGAGCGGGTTGCTTTGCTGAACGGCTACATGGTCATGCTGGGCTCGCTAGGAGCGGTGACCGCTACTGCTCCCGTCGAACACCTGCTCGCTTGGATGGGCTGGCGGCAGCTCTTTGAGATCCTGGCGGCCGCTACCGCTGCTACAGCCATTCTCATCTATGTAGTGGTGCCCGAACGAGGCACTATCCCATCAACAGCGCGCGCCACCCTTAGCTCCGTTTTTCGCGATTGGCGCTTCTGGCGAATTGCTCCGTTGTCAGCGACTTGCGTTGGATCGTCCTGGTCCCTGCAGGGGTTGTGGGCATCCCCGTGGCTGACCGACGTAGAGGGGCTTGATCGCCCAAGCCTCGTCAGGCTGCTCTGCATTATGGCGATTGTACTTAGCGGGGGTGCCTGGTTGTTCGGTATGGCCGTCCATCAGATCAAACGAGGAGGAATCGGGGCGGAGGCAATATTGGCCATGGTTGCAATGCTGTTCATCGCAGCCGAGTTAGCCTTAGTCCTGCGAGCGCCTCTGCCCTCCATCTTGCCCTGGTCCATTGTCGCAATTGTAGGAACGGCAACCGTGGTCAGCTTCGCGGTGATAGCGGATTACTTTCCGCCGGAGCTTGCCGGTCGTGCCAATGGCGCCCTGAACGTCTTGCACTTTGGTTGGGCATTTCTGGCACAATACGCGACAGGACTGATCCTGGAGCAATTGTCTGCGAATGATGGCCATAGGACCGTCCAAGCCTATCAGGTCGCGTTCGGCGTCAACGTAGCGCTGCAGATCGGGGCGCTGGTCTGGTTCGCGCTGCCTTGGGGCCGATACTTAGCTTCATGGATGAGGTCAATTCCGTTCTTCGTGCCGGCTAATGTTTTCAATGTTGTCGAGTCAGTAAGCTCGTATGAGAATTCGGTGGTCCTCATACCCGCGGATGATGATGCTGAGTGGTGAGCACTAACTCGCATTACGATTGAGTAGGCCTCATAGATAAGTTTTTAGTCTTTCTTTTTCTACGCTAATCTACGATCACTGAAAGCTATTGTTGCACCAAGTCCGTTGGTGCCTTTCTTAATCATCCCCATCTGAGGGCCGTCTGTGGACGCTCTCACTCGGTGGGGGCGAACGGTGGCAATCCATTCCATTCAATCGGAGGCGAGTTTGCGCGGTGCGCGAATGCTGCGTAGCGCGCTCGGCTCCGCGATTGCCGGCTACCTCGAAGACGAAGCGATCATCGAGGTGATGCTCAATCCGGATGGGCGGCTGTGGATCGACCGGTTGTCGAACGGCCTGATCGACACAGGCGAAACTCTGTCGGCCGCGGATGGCGAACGCATCGTTCGCCTGGTTGCGCATCATGTGGGCGCCGAGGTACACGCCGGCGCGCCACGGGTTTCGGCCGAACTACCCGGGACAGGCGAACGCTTCGAAGGTCTCTTGCCTCCGGTCGTTGCAGCACCGGCCTTTGCTATCCGCAAGCCCGCCGTCGCCGTGTTTACGCTCGACGACTACGTCGCAAGGCGCATCATGACCTCGGAGCAGGCCAGGACCCTGCAGAACGCGGTGGCCGCACGGAAGAACATCCTTGTCGCTGGCGGGACATCGACGGGCAAGACCACGTTGACGAATGCGCTTCTGGCCGAGGTGGCGAAGACCTCCGATCGGGTCGTGCTGATTGAAGACACCCGCGAGCTGCAGTGCAGGGCGCCCAATCTCGTTGCGCTGCGGACCAAGGACGGTGTGGCGACGCTGTCGGATCTTGTCCGCTCGTCCCTCCGACTGCGTCCTGACCGCATCCCGATCGGCGAAGTCCGAGGTGCCGAAGCACTCGACCTCCTCAAGGCCTGGGGCACCGGCCATCCCGGCGGCATCGGCACCATTCATGCGGGCACCGCGCTCGGTGCGCTGCGGCGGCTCGAGCAACTCATCCAGGAAGCCGTCATCACGGTTCCGCGTGCTCTGATCGCCGAAACCATCGACCTCGTCGCCGTGCTTGCAGGCCGCGGCGCCGATCGTCGTCTCGCTGAACTCGCCCTCATCTCGGGGCTCAGCGCCAGCGGCGACTACAATCTTTCATCAGCAGGAGACTGACATGCGTCAGCAATTTCACTTTCTTCGAGGTGCGTCGACGGCCGCCTTCGTCGCGGTGCTTGTGGCATCCCCTCCGGCGTGGGCTGCCGGCTCGAACATGCCATGGGAGCAGCCACTCAATCAGATCTTGCAGTCGGTTGAAGGTCCGGTCGCCAAGATCGTCGCCGTCATCATCATCGTCGTGACCGGGCTCACGCTCGCATTCGGGGACTCGTCCGGTGGTTTCCGCAGGCTGATCCAGATTGTGTTCGGTCTGTCGATCGCGTTTGCCGCCTCGAGCTTTTTCCTGTCGTTCTTCTCCTTCGGCGGCGGCGTGGTGATCTGATGGATGGTCAGGTGGCAGGCTTTGTCGTGCCCGTTCATCGCGCACTCACTGAGCCCATCCTGATGGGCGGTGCGCCGCGCTCGGTCGCGATCGTCAACGGCACGCTTGCGGCAGCCTTAGGGCTCGGACTTCGGCTCTGGATCGCGGGTCTTGTTCTCTGGTTCATCGGCCACATGGCCGCCGTCTGGGCCGCCAAGCGCGATCCCGCATTCGTCGATGTGGTGCGCCGACATCTGCGCATTCCCGGCCATCTCAACACCTGAGCCCCCGATCATGATGAATCTCGCTGAATATCGCCGCTCCGACGCCCGTCTCGCCGACTTCCTGCCATGGGCAGCCCTGGTCGACGAGGGAATCATCCTGAACAAGGACGGGTCTTTCCAACGGACGGCGAAATTCCGCGGCCCCGACCTCGACAGCGCGGTGCCGGCCGAGCTGGTCGCCGTCGCCGGTCGCCTGAACAACGCCCTGCGTCGCCTGGGATCGGGCTGGGCCGTGTTCGTTGAGGCGCAGCGCCATTTTGCCGGTAGCTATCCGCCGAACGCGTTTCCGGATGTGGCGTCTGCGCTGGTCGACGCCGAACGCAGGGCTCAGTTCGAGGAGGCGGGTGCCCACTATGAGTCCAGCTACTTCCTGACCTTCCTCTATCTGCCTCCGGAGGAAGGGGCCGCCAGGGCAGAGCGCCTGCTCTATGAGGGACGCGATCGGACTGTGGGAGCAGACGCCCGCGAGGTGCTCCGCGGATTTATCGACCAAACCAACCGTGTGCTTCAGCTCTTTGAAGGATTTATGCCGGAATGCGCGTGGCTCGATGATCAGGACACGCTGACCTACCTGCACTCGACGATCTCGACCAAGCGTCACCGCGTTCGCGTGCCTGAAATTCCGATGTACATCGACGCGCTGTTGTCCGACCAGCCGCTAACCGGCGGGCTAGAGCCGATGTTGGGCTCAGCCAATATTCGGGTCTTGACGATTGTCGGCTTTCCGGGTGCGACGACCCCGGGGATCCTGGACGATCTGAATCGTCTGGCATTCTCGTATCGTTGGTCGACGCGCGCAATCATGCTCGACAAGGCCGACGCCACCAAACTGCTGACCAGGATTCGGCGGCAGTGGTTTGCCAAACGAAAGTCGATTGGCGCCATTCTCAAGGAGGTCATGACGAACGAGGCGTCGACGCTGCTCGATACCGACGCCCACAACAAGGCGCTTGATGCCGACGCAGCGTTGCAGGAACTGGGGTCGGATCAGAACGGACAAGCCTTTGTTACGGCGACCATCACTGTCTGGGACCGCGATCCCAACACTACCGATGAAAAGCTGAGGCTGGTCGAGAAGGTCATACAGGGCCGCGATTTCACCTGCATGATCGAGACCGTGAACGCCGTCGAAGCCTGGCTCGGCAGTCTGCCCGGGCATGTCTACGCCAATGTGCGGCAGCCTCCGATTTCGACTCTCAACCTCGCCCATATGATTCCGATGTCGGCCGTTTGGGCCGGCGAGTCGAGGGATCTGCACTTCAAGGGTCCGCCGCTTCTGTTCGGCAAGACCGAGGGATCGACGCCCTTCCGATTCTCGCTCCACGTCGGCGATGTCGGCCATACGCTAGTAGTGGGACCGACTGGAGCCGGCAAGTCGGTCCTTCTTGCCCTGATGGCGCTACAGTTCCGTCGTTACCCGAATTCGCAGGTCTTTGCCTTCGATTTCGGCGGTTCGATCCGGGCGGCCGCGGTCGCCATGGGTGGCGACTGGCATGATCTCGGCGGTGCATTGTCTGACTGGGACGAAAACCCAGTCGCGCTGCAACCTTTGGCCTGGATCGATGATCCTTCCGAGCGAGGGTGGGCGACGGAATGGGTCGGCGCGATCCTGGCACGGGAAAAGATCGAGATCACCCCTGAGGTCAAGGATCATCTGTGGTCGGCGCTAACATCTCTCGCTTCGGCGCCGAGGGAGGAACGCACCCTCACGGGCCTGTCAGTCCTTCTTCAATTGAACTCCCTGAAGCGCGCCCTGCAACCATACTGCCTGGGCGGACCTTCCGGGCGCTTGCTCGATGCCGAATTCGAACGTCTCGGCGAGGCGTCGGTCCAGGCGTTTGAGACCGAAGGCTTGATCGGAACGAGTGCTGCGCCAGCCGTGCTGGCGTACCTCTTCCATCGTATTGGGGATCGTCTCGATGGTCGGCCGACACTCCTGATTGTCGATGAGGGTTGGCTTGCCCTCGATGACGAGGATTTCGCTGGGCAGCTTCGGGAATGGCTGAAGACGCTTCGGAAAAAGAATGCCTCCGTCATCTTCGCCACTCAGTCGCTCTCGGATATCGACGGCTCCGCGATCGCGCCGGCGATCATCGAAAGCTGCCCAACTCGCTTGTTGCTGCCGAACGAACGGGCGATCGAACCGCAAATCACGGCCATCTACCGCCGCTTCGGCCTCAATGACCGCCAGATCGAGCTATTGAGTCGGGCAACGCCAAAACGCGACTATTACTGCCAGTCCCGTCGCGGCAACCGGATGTTCGAACTCGGGCTTGGTGAGGTTGCGCTCGCATTCAGCGCGGCCTCTTCCAAGACAGACCAGGCCGCCATTGCGCAGCTCCTCGCCGAACATGGACCTGACGGCTTCGTGCCGGCCTGGCTCCAACACCGTGGCGTCGCCTGGGCCACAGATCTGATTCCCAATCTTGTCAATCTGGAGAAATCGCCATGAGGCGTCTTGCCCTACTGGCCGCAGCCGGTGTCACCGCGCTGGCGCTTGGCGTTACGATCCCCGCACGGGCGCTGATCGTTTTCGATCCCAACAACTACGTTCAGAATGTGCTGACCGCCGCGCGGGAGCTCCAGCAGATCAACAACCAGATCACCTCGTTGCAGAACGAGGCGCGGATGCTGATCAATCAGGCAAAGAATCTGGCAAACCTGCCGTATTCGTCGCTGCAGCAACTGCAATCGTCGATCCAGCGGACCCAGCAATTGCTGGCCCAGGCCCAGCGCATCGCCTACGACGTGCAGCAGATTGATCGCGCGTTCTCGACTAGCTACGCGCCAGCTACCGGTAGCCAGTCGAGCCAGTTGCTGATCTTCAACGCCCAAACGCGTTGGCAGAATTCCTTTGCCGCGACGCAAGACGCGCTTCGCATCCAGGCCGGCATCGTTGGCAATCTCGACACCAATCGCATCCAGACGTCCGCGCTCGTAACGTCTAGCCAAGGCGCAAGCGGCGCTCTGCAGGCGACGCAAGCTGGCAATCAGATTCTCGCGCTGAACGCGCAGCAACTCGCCGACCTCACCGCTGTTGTGGCAGCGCAGGGCAGGGCGCAGAGCCTCGAAGCGGCTCAGCGCGCCTCGGCCCAGGATCAGGGACGAGAGCAACTCAGGCGATTCCTGACGCCAGGACAGGGCTATCAATCCTCCAATGTGCAGATGTTCCACTGATGACCGACGTAAAGGCATTCAAGGCGTTGTCGCTGCTTACGACAATCGGCCTAGTGGCCGTCGCCGCCTGCACGATTCAACTGCGTGGCGGAGACGATTCTTCGCCGGCACCGAAGGCGGAGCAAACGAACGATGCAACCAACTCCGACCTCGCACGCTGCCGCGGCGTTACACCGGAGGAAGCAGGGGATTATCAGCATTGCCATAAGATTTGGGCCGAAAACCGGCGTCGCTTCTTTGGCAAGAAAGATGGTGCCGCAGCTCTCGGCCACGATGACTCAGCCAGCCCGATACCCGCCCCAAAGGGCCAAAACCGGATCCCGCAGGGATATCCGAACCTGCCTATGCCCGAGGCGAGCAAGCCATGACGGGTACGGGGATCATTGACCAGTTTCTGGAGACCTTCACTCGTTATATCGATAACGGCTTCGGGCTGCTGGGTAGCGAGGTCGGATATCTGGCGACGACCCTTGCCGCGATCGACATCACGCTTGCTGCGTTGTTCTGGAGTTGGGGAACTGACGAGGACGTGATAGCGCGCCTCGTCAAGAAGACGCTTTTCGTGGGGGTCTTTGCCTACCTCATCGGCAACTGGAACAGCCTGGCGCGCATCGTCTTCGAGAGCTTTGCCGGTCTTGGACTGAAAGCGTCAGGCACAAGCCTCTCTGCGGCAGATTTCCTGCGACCGGGAAAGATCGCCCAAGTTGGACTCGATGCCGGCCGACCGCTACTCGATTCGATCTCGAACCTGATGGGCTACATCAGCTTCTTCGAAAACTTCGTGCAGATCGTTGTTCTCCTGTTTTCATGGGTCGTGGTGCTACTCGCCTTCTTCATTTTGGCGATCCAACTCTTTGTCACCCTGATCGAGTTCAAGCTCACAACGCTGACCGGCTTCGTGCTCATTCCCTTTGGGTTGTTTGGCAAGACAGCCTTTGCGGCGGAGCGGGTGTTGGGCAACGTTATATCGTCAGGGATCAAAGTTCTGGTCCTTGCCGTCATCGTTGGCATCGGCTCGACCCTGTTCTCGCAATTCACCACCGGCTTCGGCGGCGCACAGCCGACCATTGAAGACGCAATGACGCTGGTGCTCGCGGCTCTCTCCTTACTAGGTCTCGGTATATTCGGGCCGGGTATTGCCAACGGCCTGGTGTCCGGTGGACCGCAACTCGGCGCCGGCGCCGCAATTGGAACTGGCCTTGCTGCTGGCGGCATTGTTGCGGCGGGCGCGGGTCTTGCCGCCGGCGGAGGTGGCCTCGCTGGCGGCGCGATTGTGGGCGCCGCGCGTAGTGGCGGCGCTGTCATCAGCGGAGTATCAGCCGCTTACAGGAGCGGCGGCCTTGCCGGCGTCGCGGAGGCCGGCGCTTCAGCTGCTATGAGCCCGTTGCGTCGTGCAGCGGCAGCGCTCGGCGGAGGTGGGGAAGCCGGCGCGCAGTCCGCGAGCACTTCGGCGGAAGGGCAGCCCGATTGGGCGCGGCGCATGAAGCGTGCCGAGACTATTCGGCACGGCGCGTCAGCAGCCGGCCACGCGGTTCGCTCCGGCGATCACGGTGGTAGCGGCTCGTCAGTCAATTTGTCCGAAGGGGAGCGCTGACACGTAGCCACTGCGCTTTCGCCATCCGCTGCGCGGGCGACGACTCAAACGCGGACACCGCACGACTCGAAACTTATCACTTGATCTCAGGGGCAACTATCGATGTTCAAACGACCTTCCGTACACTACGGGCGCATGCCCGAGCCGATCACGCCTTATCAGAAGGCAGCGCAGGTTTGGGACGAACGCATTGGATCGGCGCGCGTGCAAGCCAAGAACTGGCGCCTGATGGCGTTCGGCTGCTTGATGTTATCAGCCAGTCTCGCAGGTAGCCTTGCTTGGCAATCGAGCCAAGGCTCGATCACGCCCTGGGTGGTCGAAGTCGACCACCTTGGCCAGGCACAAAGAGTTGCGCCGGCCAACATCGACTATCAACCCACTGATGCGCAGATCGCCTACCATATGGCGCGCTTTATCGAGGATGTCAGAGGTCTGCCGGCCGACGGCATCGTTCTGCGCCAAAATTGGCTCCGGGCCTATGATTTTACGACCGATCGCGGCGCCGCCGCGCTCAACGACTACGCGCGCAGCAATGACCCATTTGCCAAGCTGGGTAAGGCGCAAATCTCTGTCGAAGTCTCGAGTGTCATTCGTGCGTCGTCGGAAAGCTTTCGGGTCGCGTGGACCCAGCACGTCTACGACAACGGCTCGTTGAGTTCGACCGAACGCTGGACTGCAATTCTCTCGATCGTGATCGAGACGCCCCGCGATGCCGAACGCCTGCGCAAAAACCCCCTTGGCGTCTATGTCCGCGCCATCAACTGGTCAAAGGAGTTGGGTCAGTGACCAAGACGCCGCATGACGTTCATTCGAACCGCCCCATCCCGCACAATTCGGCACTGCTGGAATTCGTGGCCGCGAAGCGAACAATTCTGTTGGCTCTCCTGGTCGGTTCCTCGGCGCTCGGTGGGTGCGCGACCTACATTCCGCCGGAGATCAGCTATGACGCGGAAGTGCCTCCGTTGCCAGCGGCTCCCGCGCCTTTCGACGACAGATTGCGACCGCTTCACATTCCACCGCTCTGGAAGCCGGTTCTCGGCGGCAAGTCGGGAGGGAAAGAAGACGCAGAACCGGTGAGCCGGGTTGAGACGGCAAATAGCGCAGCCCGCGTCGAACCGCGCAAGCGGGGGTATTTCAACGCGGCGCAAATCTACGCCTACAGTCCCGGGGCACTCTATCAGATTTATGCTGCACCGGGGCAGATCACAGATATCGCGCTCGAGGAGGGAGAACAGTTGACGGGATCGGGGCCGATCGCGGCCGGAGATACTGTACGCTGGGTCGTGGGCGATACCGAGAGCGGGAGCGGCGACACACGGCGCGTCCATATCCTGGTCAAGCCGACCCGAACTTCGATCGAGACCAACCTGGTGGTCAATACTGACCGACGCACCTACCTGATCGAGCTCCGCTCCCGCGAACGGCCATACATGCCGTCTGTTGCCTGGTACTATCCGGAAACTGCGCGGGATCGATCGCGTTCGGTCGCCCTGAAGCCCGTTCTTCCGGACCCGGCGCAGCGCATCTCCCGCTATGCCATCGAAGGGGACAGTCCTCCCTGGCGGCCGCTGGTCGCCTATGACGATGGCCGCAAGGTCTATATCGAATTCCCGCAAGGCATTGTGCAGGGCGAGATGCCCCCGCTCTTCGTCATCGGTCCAGACGGCAAGACCGAACTCGTCAACTACCGCACCTACGGCAACCTATTGATCGTCGATAGGCTGTTTGCTGCCGCCGAACTGCGGCTTGGCGGCGAGCACCAGCAGAGGGTCCGTATTGTGAGGACCGACGGGAGGCCGTCATCATGAACACTCGGAATGTAAACGATCACGAGCAAGCAGTTCCGCCGGAGACACAAGGGGAGCAGTCCGAAAGCTTCCGCTTGAGAGCAGAGCATCCACGCGTGACGCGGTTGTCGCGGAAGGTCTTGGCCGGCGCAAGCGCGGTTGCCCTGCTTGTCATCGGTGGAGCGGTGCTGTGGTCGCTGCAGCACAATCGCTCCCGTAATCAGGCGGCCAATGAGCTTTACAGTACCGACCACCACAATGTTGCCGACGGTATTACGACGCTGCCGAAGGACTATGCTGGCCTTCCGCGCCAGCCCATCCCGCAACTCGGTCCGCCGCTCCCCGGGGACCTCGGTCGACCGATCCTTGCCGCTCAAGGCCAGTTGCCGACGAGCGGCGCTGATCCGGACCAGCAACGCCGGGATCAAGAGACCGAGGCAGCCCGCATCAGCCATTTGTTCGCTGCGACCAATGGACGAGAAGTCCGTCCGCCCGCCGCGGCGGTTGGAAGTGACCGCGTCGTGCCAGCGAGCGCAACGAGCACCGGCGATGACGGATCTGCGCAGAACGGCCAGGACCGCAAGCTTGCCTTCGTGAACGCCTCTGCGGACCGTCGTACGGTCAGCCCTGACCGCATCACCAAGCCAGCTTCACCGTATATCGTGCAGGCTGGGACGGTCATTCCGGGAGCTCTGATCACAGGGATTAGATCGGATCTCCCAGGCCAAATTACCGCGCAGGTGACCGAAAACGTCTTTGATACGCCGACCGGCCGCTTTCTGCTTGTGCCTCAGGGAGCGCGTCTGATCGGCGTCTACGATAGCCAGGTCACTTTCGGTCAGTCCCGCGTCCTACTCGTCTGGACCCGCCTGATCATGCCGAATGGACGTTCCATCGTTCTCGAGCGGCAACCCGGCGCTGACGCTGCCGGATACGCAGGCCTCGAAGATCAGGTTGATAATCACTGGGGTGAGCTGTTCAAGGCTGCGGCACTATCGACGTTTTTGGCGGTCGGGACCGAACTGGGGGCGGGTTCGGACACCAACAGCAACGACAGCGCAATTATCCAGGCATTGCGACACGGCGCCTCGGATTCACTGAACCAGACCGGGCAGCAGGTAGTTCGGCGCAGCCTCAACATCCAGCCCACTCTCACCGTGCGACCTGGCTTTCCGGTTCGCGTCATCGTCAATCGAGATCTCATACTTGTGCCATACGGAGTGTAACGGCATGCCCAAGCTTAAAATAGCAGCACTGCCGGACGACAAGCCGGTCAAGGTCGCCGCAGAACTTCCGGCATCAGTGCATCGGGATCTCGTCGCCTATGCAGAGGCCTTGGCAAGCGAAAGTGGGCAGCGCATCGATCCGGCGAAATTGATCGCACCGATGCTAGCTCGCTTTATGGCCACAGACCGCGGATTTGCAAAGGCGAGACGAGCCGGTCACCCCTCGAGAGCCGGCGGAAGCGAGGGATAGCGCTCTGCCAACAGATTGAGGAAACGGTTTAGAGCCGGATTTTCATTGTCGTCGCGCCAATGCGCAAAGAAGTCTACCCGGCTAGGTCCTGTCCCGTCGTGCAATTCCCGGTACACAAGCCCAGCGAAACTTGCGCCGATATCCGATTCCATCACCAGACTGAGCCCCATGCCCATACTCGTCAGATTTTTGATAATGCCGCGGCTTACGTCGTGGCGCTCTACTGCGGGCCGGTCGTCAGGTGAGGCGAGCTTCGAAATCAGGAGATCCTCGAGTTCGCGTCCAGGATCAATCTTGCTTAGAAGTATCTTTTCGTTGCGCAAATCGGCCCAATAGATGATCTCGCGTGCCGCTAGGTGGTGATCCTGAGGCAACGAGATCAAGATGCGCTCGCTCCACAGCAGTAGTGATTTGACGTCCAGACAAGCCAGACGTCCAGGGCTAACGACGACGTCGACGGTCCCGTTACGCAGCGCGGTCATCAGATGAAAGCGAGAGCGCTCCATCGTTGCCAATTCGATCTGCGGGAGCAGCTTCTTAAATTCACCTATCGTCGCTCGCAAATTGCCGGTGGACACGGACGTGTAGAAGCCAATAACAAGATGGCCAGTATCGCCGCGACCACCGGACCTCCCGGTTTCGACGAGTATGTCGACCTGTTCCAGGATCAGCCGCGCAATTCGCAAAACCGCTTGGCCAGCGATAGTGGGCTTGATTCCTCCGCTGGAGCGCTCGAATAGTGAAGTCCCAACCAGATATTCAAGCTGACCGATGGATCGGCTCAGGACAGTGTGCTTGATCGAAAGGACATCAGCAGCTCGTCGAAAGCTCCCGTAGTCGCTGGCAACCACAGCGAATCGAAGCTGTTGCAGGTCAATCGCGCTCGCTGTGCCACGTCGATTGTTTCTAATCTCAATTCCCGTCATGTTCATCGCCAGTGGGCATACCGCAAGACACGGTGTCCCGCTTAGGGCGAAGACACGCATATTGCTTCTTGGCATGGATCGTTCTAGGCGGCTGCGGAGATTACTGGTGTCCAAAGGACCGGCGCCGAGAGGCCGCCGGCCTTACGAAGGCTGGCTAGAGTATCGCGAGAAATATCGAGGTAACCGGCCACGGCCAAAGTATTGCCAATCGTGGAAGGATTGCAAATACGTCGCAGGGGCCAGCCAGATCGTCGGAGGATTCTCTCCATTCTGACATCCGTAACGGTAAGAATATCCGTGAGCTGCCGTGAAAGCCCGAACTCGACCATTCCAGCAAATAGCTCGTAGGTCGCGAGGGCTATGCCGCAAGCCCCTTTCGGAGCATCGTTAGGGACGTCAGTTGCGAATCGACTACTTTCCCAAACGAGAGGAGTCGATGGCGCGGGTCGGCCTTCAAGGAGCGCTGGAAAGGTGTCGCGAAGCATGGTCGGGCCAAGAGTTGGAAGCAGGCGAACGGAACCATGCACTTGGCCGCTTTCATCTACCTGGATTAGATAGTCAGGATGCAGCGCGTCGAATTCGTCGATCTCCATGTCGCTGCTGGTTTCAACTTCCCATGCCATGCGCAGTTTGAAGACACGATGCCGCAACCGATGCATCTCAACGAGGGTGTCGGAAAGCTCTCCGTACGAAGGTGGTGTGATCAACTGGATCATAATCCCTCCAGTAGTGTTGAATAGCCTTCGTTGAAGCGCGATTATCGCCTCAAATCATCACCTGTAGTTGTAGGGGGGAGGCACCCTAATTTTGCTTTTTTCTATTTGCAGCCGCCAAGTGTGTTACCGCCTGCGCGATTGTGCGAACGCCGAGCTTTTCCTTCGCATTCTCTAAGTAATACGCAACTGTGTTGCGCGAGATACCGAGAATGCAGCCGGTTTCCCAAGAGCTCTTTCCTCGAGCCGCCCACTCCAAACATTCTACTTCGCGGCGCGATAGCCGAATTCCGTCAAGACCACGTTCGTTTCCGAGCTTGCGACGAACGTGAGCATGAAAATACATCGCCATGAGTTGAAGGACACGCGTGTGCGAATCAATGCATTTCTCGAATTGTGGCCGGCTCTCGTCAGTAGCGAAAGTCAATGCGGAGATTGGTCCATGCCCATCGTGGATCGGCACCGTGAAGCCGAACCGGATTCCGCATTGCGCGGCTTCATCGAATAGACGCCGCTGCTCTTTTGAACTGGTTTGTGATCGAAAATCGATTCCCCATCGAAAAGGCTCCGGGCTCTGAAGGGCTTCTCGAATGACGGGATCAATGACTTGGTATTTCTTATCTAGATAATGGGTCGTCCATCGCGTTGGATATGTTGAGATAAGTCGGGGCTTCCTGTCTTCTTCGCTCTGGAGAGCGAGATAAGCGAAACACGATAGGTCCAAAGCCGATGCTGTTTCCGCCAGAGCGTTGGAGAAGCCTTCGGCATCTTCGGCGCTGACTATTGCATCAATGAATTGTTGGAAGACCCGATGCATATGGCTTTCCCTTAGACCGGTATGCGCAGAAGCCTTGTAGGCGACTCACCGTAGCGTCGTCGCGGTGCTGCGCTTGAGGATACCTGGCCCGCCGGACCTAAGGGAAAGCCTGCTAACATCAAGCACCACACGCCTCCGTAGCTAGCGCCGAAGGAAATTAGGCAAAACCTGGCCTGTGCGGGACGCGCCTCACAGTGCGATCTCTCATGTGCAGCCATAGCTAATGCGTGGGATTCTGCGGCCGCGAGGACCGTCTGATCGATAGGGTTTGCGCCGGCAGGACAGGTGTAGATCAGAGGTCGCCGCGGCCGAGCAGCGCGTGCAGCGCGGCCTGCCGCATAGTGGAGAAGATCGACTCCTCGTCGAGGCCCTTCCTAAGCGTCGCAGCGGTGTTGAGCATGGAGAACACGGCCTGGGTCAGCAGTCGTGCCTCGGGTTCGGACAGGTCGGGCCGCAGCGGGATTATCACGGAAATCCATTCTTCGGCGTACAACGCCATCTCGCGCCGGATCCGTCTGTGGTCGTGTTCAGGAAGAGCGTGCTCGTTCTTGGTGAAGATCAGCGTGCTTGGTGGTCCTTTAAGGATCAACCGGATGTGCGACTCGACCATCGCTATCATGGCGGCCTTTGGGTCCTTCGTCGTCTCCGCGATCCGTTTCGCAACCTCGTGCACGATCTGCGTCGGTTCCTCCAGAACCGCGATCAGGACTGCCTGCTTGTTCTGGAAGTGGCGATACAATCCAGGACCAGTGATGCCGGCGCGCGCAGCGATCATTTCAACTGTGACCGCGTCGTATGAGTGCTGCAGGAAGAGCTCAGCAGCGACCGCGATCAACTGCTCGCGCCGCCCGCTGCTGTATGCCCGCTTGATCGGTAATGGCTGAATATTCATTGAGGCGCACCGTACCACGTGGCGGCCGCGAAGCACCGTGTCATCCCGCGCGCCAGCATCGTCTGTCCCGGGCTCAATGAATGGATCATGTGAACATCTCATTTCATCCTCATGTAAATATGTATTCACTTTTCTGGGCCGTCGCCAGATCGCTAGGCGAGGGGCTGAATATTTTCCATCGCGCGCTTATCAGGAATTATGCGGGTTTTGAAGCAAATACCGCAAAGAACGGTTCTAGATGGTCGACGCCGAAAGGTTGTTGACAGGACGCAATTGCTGATCATAAAGTTAGTGTAGATTAACATTGAAGGTGCGGAGGAGGCACAACGCATGCGGTTCATCTTCTTCAGCGAGGGAGAGACCCAGCCGGGACACACCCACGCGCACCGCTATCGCGAGCTCATCGACGAAGTGATTCTGGCAGAGAAAGTCGGATTCGACGCGTTCGGGTGCTCCGAACAGCATTTCGCGATCGGCACGGCCTCGACCTCCGCTCCCGAGGTGATCTACCCGTACATGATGGCGCTAACCAGTCGGATCCAGTTCATCCACCTGATCACGCCGCTTCCCAAGAAGATCAATCACGCGCTGCGCGTTGCGGAGCGGCTGGCGACCGAGGATATCCTATCGAACGGCCGCGTCGGGCTTGCCGTCGGCCGCGGCAACACCACCCTCGCGCTGCGCGCCTTCGAGGTCGACCCCGAGGAGACCAAGGCGCAGCAGATAGAGGGCATTGAGGTCATCCGCCGGGCCCTATCGAACGACATCTTCTCTTTCGTCGGCGAGCATTACAAGATTCCGCCGCGCAGCCTGACGCCCAAGCACGTGACGCTGCCCTATCCGCCAATCATGATGGCGACTTCGAGCCCGCAATCGATCACCGCCGCCGCGCACATGGGCATCGGCGCCATGATGGGCGGCGGCTATAGCGGATTCGCCTCCGTGCAGAGGTCGGCCGAGCTCTATGACAAGGAGCTGGCGAGCGCCGAGCACGTATACCCCGTGCAGGCGCAGAAGGTGGCGGTGATATCCGGCGGAATGCATTGCGCCGATACAAACGAGGAGGCGGAGCGGTGGGCGGCCACGCTGGCCCATAGCGTCTCCTTGTCCATCGACGCTTATGAGCGGCTGTCGAAGCTGTCCGCCGACTACGGATCGCTCGGCAAGATCAAGAACATCGACTTCAAAAACGAGCGCTATCTGTTCGACGAGTCGGGCAGCTTCATCGTCGGCGACGTCGAGACCTGCACCAAGCAGGTCCAGCGGTTCGTCGACATGGGCATCGACGCGCTCGCGCTGCGCATCGATGGCATGCCGCACAAGGAGCTGATGAAGTCGATCGAGCTGTTCGGCAAGTACGTCATCCCGAGGTTCAAAAACCACCGGTCGGTCGTGCGCACGTCCGACGCGATCCTTGCAGACATCCGCGCCGCCCGCCCCGCCCATTATGCCGAGCGCGAGGCCTTCGAGAACGCCAAGGCGGCCGCCGGGACCGTCGATGGCGCAGTCCGTAATCCTGCTGCTTCGGCCTGACGCCCATTTGAAGAACTGGAGACTGAAGATGAAAGACAAAAAATATGAAGGCTTGCTCGTAGAGATACGTCCGAGCGGTGTGGCCGTCATAACCATGAACCGGCCTGAAATCCTCAACGCCATCAATTGGCCTATGCATACCGCGTTGGAGGAGGTGTTCGTAGACCTCGATAGGGCCCCCGCGGTGAAGGCCATAGTGCTCACTGGCGCTGGTCGAGGCTTCTGCTCAGGGGGTGATCAGAACGCGCTTGATACCGGTGGGCATCCGATATCGCCCACGCGCTCGGGTCGACATCTCATCAGGAACATCCTCGAAGTCGAGTCCCCCGTCATCGCTGCCGTGAACGGCGTGGCGGTCGGGTTGGGCGCCACGCTCGCCCTGTTTTGCGACGTTATCTTTGCCCAGCCAAGCGCGCGCTTCGCCGATACGCATGTTACGGCCGGTGTCGTCGCCGGAGATGGGGGCGCTGTAATTTGGCCGCTTCTCCTGGGTCCGGCACGGGCCAAACACTTCTTGATGACCGGTGACTTCATTTCGGCGGAAGACGCGGCGGCTGCGGGGATGATCAACAAGGTCGTGCCGGAAGGTACTGTTCTTGATCATGCGATCGGATACGCCGAACTGCTCGCGAGTGGACCCCGCAACGCAATCGTCTGGACAAAATATAGCGTCAACAAGCTGATCAAGGAGCAGGTGCATCTCAATCTAGATACCGCGATGGCGCTCGAGGCGCTGACCTTCAAGAGTCCTGATCGCAAAGAAGCCGTCGCGGCCTTTCGAGAGAAACGCAAGCGCTTCGCGGAAGCCAAAAAGCCGACGTGAGCCTGGCGCGATGAAGCGGTGCCAGACTTCGATGCATAACGATAGCCCGCTACATCGAGGCTTGGCAGGCGTTCCGCGAGAAGCAGTCGCCGCGCCCTCCCTCGACTCAGAGCGAGGGCGGCTTCGCCACCCACCGCAGCAATCAGACACGAGAGACATCCGATGACGGCTTTATCCGCGCGGCACGAAAGCGATGCGGCTGCCGGGCTGTGGACGGCCGGCTACGACGGCGTCGTGGTCGCGACGCTCGACAGGCCTCCGGCCAACGCTCTGAACCGTGCGTTGTTGCTCGCCATGACGGCGCTGTTCCGGGATCGTGGCCAGGGCGACCCGGCGCCGATAGTGATCACCGGTGCCGGGGCGCGGTTCTTCTGCGCCGGCGGTGACATCAAGGAAGCCGACGGAGCCGCCGCTGACCCGGTCGAAGACCGAATGCGGGGTTTCCATAACCTCCTTGTCGCGATGGAACGATACCCGGCTCCGGTCATCGCCGCTGTCAACGGCGACTGCGTCGGCGGCGGCGTGGAGTACGCGCTATTCGCAGATGTGGTGCTCGCGGCGCCTCACGCCCGGTTCGGATTCCCCGAGATCAGACACGGCCTTCTGCCCGCGGACAAGGGAATCCAGCGCCTCGTCCGCCTGATCGGAACACGGCCCGCACGTGACTTGCTGCTGAACGGTGAACTCGTCGGCGCCGAGCAGGCGGCACGGTGGGGCCTTGTCGACGCGATTATCGAGCCCGATCGACTGGTGGAGGAGGCGCTCGGCCGGGCCCGGGAGGCCGGCCGTCGAGCTCCTGTGCTCTATGCGGCGCTTAAGCAGGCCGTGAACGATTACGACGACGCTGTTGATCAACGCCGGGCCGAACTGACGCTCGCCAAGGCTGCCTCCTGGTTCAACGACCCTGTGGCGCGAGGCCTCCGCGAAGGCTGGAGACAGGCGCGGGCGTCGTCGCAGCCTTCAGACGAGGGGGCACGAGCCCCAAACTCCACCCCGCACTCAGGCCGGTAGGTCTGTACAAATCGGAGCGATGACCATGGCCACAAATCCCGTCCCCCCAGCCACTGCCCGTGCACGGCAGGTGCCGGTACTGAGCGGCGTCACCGACATCGGCGTCGCCAACTTCCAAGCCGTCGAGCGAACCTTCGCCCAGATGGTACACGAACGAGCCGAGGTTGAGCCCGATGACGTCGCGTTTTGCCAGTGGGACGGCATGCGCGCGATTCCGACCACGTGGGCGCAGTACGCATCGACTGTACGCGAGGTTGCGCTCGGGCTGGCAGCCGTCGGTGTCGCGCCCGGCGACAGAGTCGCCATCATGGCGCCGGGCCGGGGCGAGTGGGTGATTGCGGCGCTTGGCATCCTCTCGGCCGGAGCGATTCCTGTCGGTGTCTACCCCATGAGTTCCGCTGCTGAAGTGAGGCAACTGGTCGGACACAGCGAAGCCGTTGCCATGGTTGTTGGCGACGACAATGACGTGGCAAAGGTCGCTTCAGTTGCCACGGGGCTTCCAGCACTACGAGCCGTGATCAGCTTCGATGGCTCCCCATCAGGACTTCCAGGAACGGTTGTCGGCAAGACATGGACCGCACTGCGCGAGACCGGTCGAGCCCACGATGCGGCCAACCCGGCGCTTTTCGACGAGCGCCTCGTCGGGGGGCACATCGACCAGCCAGCAGCTTTGTTCTACACGTCCGGATCCACCGGAGCTCCCAAAGGTGTCATCCATACCCACCGCACCTTGCAGTACTCTGTCCTTGGATCCGCCGTACTCAACCCGGACGTGACCACAACCCGCCGAGACTCGCTCAGCTTCCTGGGCCTCTCCCATGTTTCTCCGGCCATGTCCGGCGTCTACGTGCCGATCATGACCCGGGCGGTGGTGACCTTCTGCCGCCTGGACCAGCTTTCGGAGGCCCTCCGCGGAGTACGTCCGACTGGGATCGTCTGGCCGCCGCGGCTGCATGAGAAGCTGCTCAGCGTAGCGCTGGCCGGGATCAAGGGGGCGCCGGCATCTTTCCAGAAATCTTACGAGGACGCGATGGCGGTGGCCCGCGAGGTCGCCGCCGCGCGCCGACGCGGCGAATGCGTGCCTGCCAAGTTGCAAACGCGCTACGACCAAATCCAGGAACAGGTATTCCTGCCTCTACGCGCAAAGTTAGGCGTGGACCGGGTCAACATCGCTTGGACCGCGTCGGGAGCGATGACCCCCGAGGTGCATGCCTTGTGGCAGCTGTGGGGCGTGGACTTGCGCGAGATGTACGGCACGACCGAGACCTGCGGCTGGGTCCTCGCGCAGTGGGATCGCGCCTTTCCGTCCCCTGGGACCGTGGGCAAGGCCATGCCCGACCCGCGATTTGGGATCAAGGTCAGTAGCGAGGGCGAACTGCTGGTGAAGGGGCCTCTGCTGTTCCGCGGCTACTGGAACGACGCGGAGGCGACCGCGGACGTGATGGAGGGGGAGTGGTACCGCACCGGCGACCTCGTTGAAATCGACGCATCCGGCGAGGTCAAGCTCATCGGACGAGCCAAGGACATCATCGTCACCAGCGGCGGCAAGACCATCAATCCGCAGCCTACTGAAGTGCGCCTCAAGGCCAGTTCTCTCATCGAGGAGGCCGTGGTCGTCGGCGACGGCCGCAAATACCTCACCGTCATCATCTGGCCGACTGAGAACGGCAGCAAGCTCGACAGGGACGGGCTGCACGAGGGCTTGCGAAAGCAGATTGAGGATCTCAACGCCGAGCTTGCGCGTCCCCTTCAGCTCAAGGACTTCCGTATCGCGCCACGTGCGCTCTCGCCAGGAGCGGGAGAGCTTACTGCCAAGGGCACAATCCGTCGGGCTGCGGTGCTCACCTCGTTCAGCGCACTCGTGGACGAGATGTACGACTCAGCGGAGCACAACGAGTTCGCTGACCAAGCGCGGCTCCAAGGTTGAAGGAGCGAGAAGTGATGCGTTCCGAGCAACCGCGTGAGCTGCGGATCGAACACCTGACCAGCTCTGAGATCGCCGAGGCGATCGCGGCCGGCGCCCGCACAGCGATCCTTCCGCTGGGCGCGATAGAGCAGCATGGACCTCACCTTCCGCTGTCAATGGACAGCGATCATGCCGACGCGCTGGCGCTCCGCATCGCCCGCAAGCTTGGTGCTGCACTGGTGCTGCCAACGGTCAGGGTTGGGTACTCGCCCCACCACCTCGGCTTCTGCGGCTCGCTGTCGGTGCGTCCCTCTACGCTAGAAGCGATCTGCCTGGACTACTGCAGCAGCCTGGCTGCGCACGGGTTCGCCCGCGTGGTCCTCTTCTCCGGGCACATCGGCAATTACCCGATCATGCGCGACTTCGAGCCGCGGCTGGCCGCAGCGCTCGCTCCGGCGCTTCAGGTCATCATCTATAGAGACAGTGCCGCGATCCTCGACGCTTGGCGGAAGTCCGCGCAGTCGGTCGCTGGTCTGGGAAGCCGCGTCGGTGGTCACGCAGACGTGGCGGAGACCTCGGTGATGCTCGTTTTGCATCCTGACAGGGTTCGGGCCGACCGGATGGCAGCGGGGTACCTGGGCAAGGTCGACGAGAAATTTCTGAACAGAGCATTCGTCGACGGTATCGACGCAGTCTCGCCTAACGGTGTTCTCGGCGACCCCGCCGGGAGTTCGAAGGCAATCGGCCACGCTGCATTGGACGCCGTCACCGATCTCGTCGTCGCGTACGCCACTATGCACGGAGCGTGATCGTATGCCATCCATGAGTGAACAGATGGACAGCAGGACGCTGCGCGAGGCCTTCGGCGCGTTCCCGACGGGCGTAGTATCCGTGGCGGCTCAGGTCGACGGGAGGCTGGTCGGTCTCGCGGCCTCTTCGTTCACCTCGGTCTCTCTCGAACCTCCACTCGTGTCGTTCTCCGTCGCGAAAGGTTCGACCACGTGGCCCGAGCTACGCCGAGCCGAGCACCTCGGAGTCACCGTGCTCGCTGAGGACCACGGCGCATTGTGCCGCCAGCTCGCCGGTCCGGCCCAGGAGCGGTTCACCGGCGTCGCCTTCGAGATCACCAACAACGGTGCGGTGATGCTTGCCGAGGGGATCGCCCAGTATGACTGCACTGTCCGCGAGGAGTTGGAGGCGGGAGATCACGTCATAGTGCTGCTGAAACTCCATGCCGTCGTCGTTCATAGCCGCAGGCAGCCTCTCATCTTTCACCGCAGCGGGTTCGGAAGGATCGCCTCGCTTGCATAGCGAGAGCACATATGATGAGCCCTTGTCTCGCGCTCGCCCGCGACGCCGTCGCGCAGCTTGAGGGAAGCGCCCGCCGCAATGTGAAGCTCTGCTTGACACCCCGTTCAAACAAACAAGTTGCGAAGGAAATTACGAATGAGGAAGCGAATCTTGCATCTGGCCGCGGCAATGGCGTTAACCCTCGCGCTGTCGATCTCTGCGGCCAATGCTCAGAAGAAATACGACCCAGGCGCCAGCGACACCGAGATCAAGATCGGCCAGACCGTGCCATTCTCGGGACCGGCGTCGGCCTATGCCTCGATCGGAAAGACCGAGGCCGCCTACTTCAGGATGATCAACGACCAGGGCGGCATTAACGGCCGCAAGATCAACCTGATCCAGTATGACGACGCCTATTCGCCGCCGAAGGCGGTGGAGCAGGTGCGCAAGCTCATCGAGAGCGACGAGGTGCTCCTGACCTTCCAGATCGTCGGTACACCTTCGAACGCAGCCGTGCAGAAGTATCTCAATTCCAGGAAAGTGCCGCAGCTGTTCGCAGCCGCCAGCGCCTTGAGGTTCTCCGATCCGAAGAACTTTCCATGGACTATGGGCTATGATCCAAACAACTTCGTCGAGGGGCGCATCTACGGCCAATACATTCTGAAGGAGCATCCGAACGCCAAGATCGGCGTGCTTTATCAGAATGACGATTTTGGCAGGGACTATCTGAACGGCATCAAGGTGGGGCTCGGCGACCGGGCCGCCACGATGATAGTCGCGGAGACGTCCTACGAAGTGTCCGATCCGACCGTCGATTCCCATGTTCTCAGGATCAAGGATGCGGGCGCCGACCTGTTTTTCATCGCCGCCACGCCGAAGCAGGCCGCGCAGGCGATCAAGAAGACCGCCGAGATGGGCTGGCATCCGGTGCGGATCGTCGACATGAAAGCGACCTCCGTCGGAAGCGTCCTGAAACCATCCGGGCCTGAAAACGCCAAGGGTCTCATCAGTACCAACTATGGCAAGGAGCCGCTCGATCCGCAATGGAAAGACGATCCGGGCGTGAAGCGCTACCTTGCTTTCATGGAGAAGTATTATCCGGATGGAGACAAGAGCTCGAACTTCAATACCTATGGCTATGGCGCGGCACAGCTCCTTGTCCACGTGCTGCAGCAGTGCGGCGACGATCTAACGCGCGAGAACGTCATGAAGCAGGCGGCGTCGCTCAAGGATGTGACAGGCGACCTCGCGCTGCCCGGAATCAAGATCAACACCTCGCCAACCGACTACCGTCTCCATAAACGGTTGCAGATGATGCGCTTCAACGGCGAGCGCTGGGATGTGTTCGGCCCGATCCTTGAGGATGCCGGTCCGGCGGGTTAGTTGCTGAACTCTGATCCAATCGACGGCCTGTCGGCCGCAGACGTTGTCTTCCGCTCCTCCCCTGGCCCGGCGGACTATCGCCGGGCCCTTTTTCTTAAGTGGATGGGTGCATACGACAGCTTATCGTACCGTCAAGCCTCTCTTGTCTCTCACCGGCGGATAACCTTCTTCAGTAACTCCGCAAGCATTCGGAACTCTTGCTGGCCTAGCGGGGAATAAATATCTGATGAATTCGGTTCGCAACGGTGCAGTTGTTGATTTCACCGGGTCGAACGCGGGAAAGGGCATCAGCATCGTCGGCGACGGCTGGAACGTCCAATATACTGGGACGTGGTCGGCATCTTCGGGCAGCACGGTGTTTCTGCTTGGCGGCAGTATTCCGCGAACCGCTGACCTTATCCAGATTTCGGGGGCTCGGACGTTCGGAACGATCGGGATGCGTTCCGAGATTTCGTCGTTACGACTACTTCCGGTATCTATGCCGGCGCGGTGGGGCGTCACGCGATATTCTTCGATGGGTCTCTCGGACCATTTCTTTGTCGAGAACGTCATCATCGACAATCTGTTCATCGACAAAATGGCGACCGGCTACTCCATCCACGCGAGTGCCGCCCCCACCCGCACAAACGGCATCTTGTTGGTGTCGACAATAAGTCGTAGCTTCTTGATGAGTGTAAGGCAGGTCAACTCTGCCGATGCTATCACCATCGAGAATAATACCTTTGGGCAGAATGCAATCAACGACAGCCGCAATCAGGGCGTCTGCATTCCGGCGGTGAGTGGAGCAACAACCGATCGCATCATCAACAACTACTTCTTGAACTTCAACGGAATGGTTGTGATCGACGGTGGTCCCGACACGATCATCCAAACAACGTATTCGAGCAATCGGCGGTAGCTAACGCCTACGGCGCGATGGTTGACCTGAATGGTGCGGGCAACCCGTTGACGAGTGTTAATGTCAGCGGCAATCGCTTTTCACAATTGATCGCCGGGTCAATTGCTGCACCGCTGCGCATCAATGCAGCCACCAACACAAACGTTGCCGGGAACTGGTTCTACATCGCGGGGGTCTACCCCTTCATCACTGTGACAGTCAACGCGGTCAGCACCGTCATCGGTGATAACTACTACCAAGACACTGGGGCTACAAAGTAAACGGCGGCATATCTGATGCGGGTATTGCCACCAAATGCGATACGCCGCTGTACGTTTGGCGCGCGGCGACCGTCGTGCCTGGCATCCCCGCGGTCGGTAGGATCTTCTCGTGGTATGACGCCACCGACACGCGTTTCCATGACATCGATTATTCTGGAGTGATCGGAACGACGGTTGTTCCGTCAGTCGCCCCGGCGCACAAATTCGCAACCGGAATTGGGAGCAACGGCGCCGTCACCTACACGCAACCCGCTATTGCCGACCTTGCCGGCGGCGCATGGACGGCTTACACCCCAGTCGTCACGGCGCAGACTGGAGCGCCAACGACCGTATTAGCGACGGGCAGATATCTGCAAATAGGTAAGACTGTTTTCGTTGAGATGGACATTACTCTCACCAAAGTCGGGACAGCGGCAAATTCATTGCTTGCGAGCCTTCCTTTTGCCGCGGCGGCCTTTCGGTACCCTGCGACGGCCTGCGAATACACTGTCGGGAAAGGCGGCGCGGGTATCATTGCCCCTGGCGGCACTACCCTGTCCACAAGAGATGCATCGTATCCCTCCGTTGAGGGCCGCCTTGTTTGACGGACGCGAGCGCTGCAGGTCCTAGGGGTAATCCTAGGAGAAGCGCTATGACGATTTCGCGGGCAGAGGTGATCACATCGGTCGAGCGGCGGCGTCGGTGGTCGCAGGATGAGAAGGAACGGCTAGTTGCAGCATCGCTCGAGCCCGGAGCCACCGTTTCCGAGGTGGCTCGCATGGCCGGCCTTCATGTGAGCCAGCTGTTCAGGTGGCGCAAAGAGCTTTGCAAGCACGGTGAAACGAGTGTAGCGCCGTTAGTGGCGGTCGAGATTGGGCCGTCTGTGCCGCCGCGGGATGTGGCCGAAGCGCCATTGACGACGGCGCCGGCGCGTCGACGGAGGAGCCAGGGCATCATCGAGATTGATCTCGGTAGCGGACACCGCATCCGGGTCGATGGTGACGTTGATGGAGACGCGCTGCGACGAGTTCTCGATGCCCTGGTGCGCCGATGATCCCGGTTCCGAGCGGCGTGCGAGTGTGGCTCGCGACAGGCTACACGGATATGCGCAGAGGCTTTCCGTCGTTGGCACTTCAAGTGCAGGAGGTGCTGCGCAAAGGTATCCATTCGGCGTAGGCCGCAGGTCACCGCTTCAGCAGTCCAGGGTTTTCCTTGTAGAACTTGATAAGCTCGATCAGGTTCTCGATTCCGAAGTCGGTGAACGCCTGGACGCCGTCTTCTCCGACGCCATAGACCCAGATCACGCCATGCTCGATCTCCATTTCGATGGCGATGTCCCACAGCCAATCTTCGTCTTCGCCGAGGTCCTTGGCGACCTGGGCAATGGTGGTGACGTGATGGACTTTGTTGACGTGGGTGGTCATGCCGCTGCTCGAGCGGAGAGCGCTGATGCCGGTGTCCAATTCCAGGGCAGCAGTTCGTCCAGCCGGTGAGCCGGGTGGGCAGCAATGCGAGCGAGAACATCCGCCAGCCAGGCTTGCGGGTCGATGCCGTTCATCTTGGCGGTGATGATCAGGCTGTACATGGCCGCCGCACGCCGTCCGCCGCGATCAGAGCCGCAGAACAACCAGGACTTTCGCCCCAGAGCGATACCTCTTAGGCCTCGTTCGGCGGCATTGTTGGACAGACATACCCGCCCATCATCGAGGAACAGGGTGAAGCTCGCCCAGCGCTTCAGGATATAGTTGAACGCCTTAGTCAGGTCGTGCCCACGGGAGAGTTTGGCGAGCTGTTCTCTCATGTAGACTTGAAGATCGTCGACCAGGGGCCGGCTCTGCGTCTGCCGTACCTGAAGGCGATCCTCGGGACTCCTGCCATTGATGGAGCGCTCGATCTCGAACAGCGCGTCGATCCGCCTCACGACCTCGATCGCGATCGGCGAGAGCGGGATCTCCTTCTTGCCGGCGGCCTTGCGCCGGGCATTCTCTTCGATGTCGGCCATGGCAAAGAACGGGCGCCGTCCGTGCGACCAGCAGGCAGCCTCCCGGATTGGGCCTGGCTGGCGTCCCGCTAGATAGAGCTGGTTGTACCCATCATAGGCATCGGCCTGCAGGATGCCGGCATATCGGGCCAGATGCCCCCGGGGATGCTCGCCCTTGCGGTCGCGGGAGTAATAGAACATCGCCGCCGGCGGCCCCGCGCCGCCAAACGGCCGGTCGTCCCGGACGTAGATCCAGCATCGCGCCGTATCGGTCTTGCCTTTGGCCAGTACGGGCACGGTCGTATCATCGGCATGCAGGCGCTCGGCCGCCATGACATGGGCTTCGACCAAGCGCAGGAGGGGATCCAGCGACGCACAGACCGATCCCATGGCGTCCGCCATGGTCGACAGCGCGATCGGCACGCCTTCCAGGACGTAGCGCTCCGCCTGGCGGTTTAAGGGCTGATGTTGGCCGAACTTCTCGAACATGATCATGGCCAACAGACTCGGGCCGGCCCATCCGCGGGCGACGGCATGGAACGGCGCCGCCGTCTGGCTGATCTTCTCGCAGTCGCGGCAGGAGAACTTCTCCCGGACCGTCTCGATCACCTTCCACTGGCGCGGTACCACTTCCAGCGTCCGAGTTACGTCCTCGCCGAGCTTGCGCAGGCGAGTGCCCCCACAACAATCGCAAGCCGTTGGCCCATCGATCACCACCCGCTCCCGGGGAAGATTTTCGGGGAACGTCTGGCGCTCGGCGCGCTTGCGCGTAAATCCGCGCACCGCCGTCGCCTTGGCCACGGCCCGTTCCGCCGCAAGCTCGTCCTCGGTGGCGTCGGCTTCCAGCTCTTCGAACGTCAGCGCCAGCTGTTCGATCAGCCGCGCCGAACGCTCCGATCGTTGCCCATAGATCTGATGCTTCAGCTTGGCGATCTGCAGCTTCTGCTGGGCAATCAGCGCCTCGTCTTCCGACGCTTTCGCGCGGGCGACCGCGAGCTCGGCGGCGATCTCAAACCCCTTCGCGCGCTCGGCCGCCAACGCCTCTTTCAGGGCGGCAACGTCATCCGGAGCAGCGTCGCGATCAGCATTCATGCGACGCAGTGAATCACAAGTTGGACGCGATGGGACTCCTTAAAAAGCTGAAGGCCGCAGATATTTGCTCAACCCGCGCTCCGCGGCCGCCAGCTCAGTTGCGGATTCCGCCAGTCGATGCCTTCGAGCATGTAGGCCATCTGGGCCGCCGAGATCGATACCGCACCGTCCGACGCCGAAGGCCAGATAAACTTGCCGCGGTCCAAACGCTTGGCATAAAGCGACATGCCCAACCCATCATGCCAAAGGATCTTGACCAGATCGCCGCTGCGCCCCCGGAAGATGTAGAGATCGCCCGCATGAGGATCCCGCTTCAGGCTTTCCTGCACTGTGAGAGCCAAGCTTCGCATGCCGCGACGCATATCGGTGTGGCCAGTGGCGATCCAGACCCTGACGCCGCTCGGGATCGGGATCATCGGCGTCGCAGGAGCTCGAGAACCCGCTGTAGCGCCTCAGTGTCCACGTCACGATCTACCCGCACGCGGCAACCACCAAGCTCGATCTCGATGATTCCGACCCTCGCGCGCTGCGCAGGCGGTGAAGACGGCACCTGCGGCGCGCACGTCGATGCCGAAGCTGGCGTAGAGGTGATCTCCACGGGTACAAGCGCAGGCACCGCGTCCTCCGCCAGCCGGCCGTCGCGCGCCAGCCGGCGCCACGTGAACAATTGGCTCGTCGACAATCCGTTGCGACGTGCCGTTACCGACACCAATCGTGGCCCGCTGTAGCTCTCGGCAACGATCCGCTGCTTCTCCTCCAAAGTCCAGCGGCGCCGTGCGCCCGTCGAGACGACTTCAAGTCGGGAAACCTTCGGCATAGGCATATAGTCAGTCATGCGCCTATGTCTTCACGTTGCCACCTCACTCGGCAAGGCGGTCGCCCCCGGAGGGATACGCGCAAAGACCCGCTCAGCGGTCATCTGTTCGTCTTCCGCGGTCGGCGCAGTGATCTTGTGAAAGTGATCTGGCACGATGGCCAGGGAGCATGCCTGTTTACCAAAAGACTCGAGAGAGGAAAGTTCATCTGGCCATCGGTTGCCGGTGAATCGGTAACGATCTCTCCGGCGCAGTTGAGCTATCTGTTGTCCGGGATCGATTGGCGCAACCCTCAAGAAACCCAGCGTCCGACGCGGGTCGGATAGCCGTTTTACAGTTTGAATCTTCTGCTTGATCTGATTCAATGGCTTCATGACATCGAAGCCGGACGATCTTCCATCGGACCTTGCGAGTGCCCTGGCGACGCTGCAGGCCGAGCGTGAGGCGCGGCTGCGAGCTGAGGCGGTGGCTGCCAGCGCGCAGGCGGAGCTGTCGGACAACGAGGCGCTGGTCGCGCATCTCGAGTTGCGGATCGAGAAGCTCAAACGCGAACTGTACGGGCAGCGCTCCGAGCGCACGGCGCGGCTGCTCGAGCAGTTGGAACTGGAGCTCGAAGACCTCGTCACCACGGCGAGCGAGGATGAGCTTGCGGCGCAGGCCGCAGCGGCGAAGACTCAGAACGTCCGCCCCTTCACGCGCAGGCGGCCGGTGCGCAAGCCCTGGCCGGACGACATCGAACACGAGCGCGTCGTCATTGACGCTCCGACGAGCTGCGCCTGCTGCGGCGGATCGCGGCTGGCGAAGATCGGCGAGGATGTGACCAAGACGCTGGAGGAGATCCCGCGTCGCTTCAAGGTCATCGAGACAGTGCGCGAGAAGTTCACCTGCCGCGATTGCGAGAAGATCAGCCAGCCGCCTGCGCCGTTCCATGCCACGCCGCGCGGCTTCATCGGCCCACAATTGCTGGCGACGATCCTGTTCGACAAGTTCGGCATGCATATCCCGCTCAACCGCCAGAGTGCGCGCTTCAAGGCCGAGAGGATTGATTTGCCGCTGTCGACGCTGGCCGACCAGGTCGGCCACGGGACCTTCGCCGTCATGCCGCTCTTCCACTTGATCGAACGCCATGTGCTCGCTGCCGAGCGCCTTCATGGCGATGACACCACCATCCGTATCCTGGCGAAGGGCAAGTGCACGACCGGGCGGATCTGGACTTATGTGCGGGATGACCGGCCCTTTGCCGGGCCTGCGCCGCCGGCGGCGGTCTATTACGCCTCGAGCGACCGACGAGGCGAGCATCCCCAGAAGCATCTGGCCGCCTTCGCCGGTATCCTGCAAGCCGATTGCTACAACGGCTTCGAGCCGCTGTTCGACCCGCAAAAGAAGGTGCTGCCGATTACGCCGGCGTTTTGCTTCGCCCATGCGCGGCGGGGCTTCTTCGAGCTGGCTGACATCGAGAAGAATGCCCGGGAAGGCAAGAGAGGTAAACCGGTCTCTCCGATCGCGCTGGAGGCGGTCAGGCGCCTGGATGTGTTGTTCGAGATCGAGCGCGCCATTAACGGCTGCGGCGCCGACGAGCGGCACGCCGTGCGCCAGGAAAAGAGCAAGCCGCTCCTCGGGGACATGCACGCCTGGTTGTTGCGTGAGCGCGAAACCCTCTCTCGCTCGTCCGAGGTCCTGAAGCCGATGAATTACATGCTCAGGCGCTGGGACAACTTCGCCCGCTTCCTCGACGATGGCAGGATCTGCTTGACCAACAATTGCGCTGAGCGCGCATTGAGAGGCATCGCCCTGGGAAGGCGCAACTGGACCTTCGCCGGCAGCCAGCGTGGTGCCGACCGTGCCGCCATCATGCTGACGATGATCACGACCTGTCGTCTCAACGACGTCGATCCCAAGGCCTGGCTCGCCGACGTCCTCGCCCGTATCGCCGATCTTCCCGCTTCGCGTCTGCACGAACTGCTACCCTGGGAATGGAAGCTCCTGCGCCAAGGCGACAAGCCTGCCGATCAGCAGGCCGCCTGATCTTCACGCAACACCGTCATAGAGCTCGCCGTGCCCGCGCGCATGCATCAATCAGGCGGTCCTCGTCGTATGCGTACGATGCATCGGGAGCGTCATGGTTTGTAAATGGATACTCGCTTGTCTGCGCGGCCGTCTACGAGGTGCCATAGCGCAGGGGCGGGCGATCACGCGACATTGGGCCGGCAAAGAATCTTTGGCGGCTCGAGTGGCCTCGGGCCGGCCGGCGAGCTCGTCCGCTCGATCAGGTCCTGACAAGCGATAGCGCGGCGTGACTGCATGTTTCGGCAATTTCCGGACAGCAATTTCGGTAATTCGCGGACAGCGATTTCAGTAATTCCGGGACAGGGATTCCGCTAAATCGCGGACAGTTGCGGGAGGTTGGTTTTCGGGAGCGCCGTTCAGGCAATGTTCTCTCTCAAGCTGAGTTTGAGAGGGGCAATGCCGAGACGGAAGCAAGCGAAACGAACCACTGTGAAGGACCTACGATCGATCCTGAGGCTGACGTACGAGCAGGACCTGTCGGTTCGGGAGATCTCGGAACGGCTGCAGATCAGCAAGAGTTCGGTTGCCACCTACCTGCTGCGAGCGCGTGAAGCGGGTTTGAGCTGGCCGCTGCCGCCGATTTACGAGAGCGAGGCGGCCTTGCAGCGAGCCTTGTTCCGGCGGGTCGGGCGGCCCCCGCAGGACTTGAGCGAGCCTGAGTGGCCACGGGTGGCGCAGGAGCTCAAGCGCAAGGGCGTGACGCTGACGCTGCTGTGGCAGGAATACCGGACGGCGCATCCCGACGGCTATGGTTACACGTGGTTCTGCGAGAAGTTTGACGCCTATCGGCGCCGGGCGAACCCGACCTTCCGTCATCGCCACGCGGCGGGTGCAGTGATGCAGACCGACTATGCCGGTCCGACGGTGGAGGTGATCGATCCGCAAACCGGCGAGATCCGTCAGGCGCAGATATTTGTCGCGGTGCTCGGGGCCTCGTCGCTGACCTTCGCTATGGGGAGCTTCGGTCAGCGACTACCAGATTGGATCGAAGGCCAGACCCGGGCCTTGTCGTACTTCGGCGGAGTTCCCAAGGCGATCGTCTGCGACAATCTGAAGGCCGGGGTCGTCAAGGCGTTGTGGTTCGAGCCAACGCTCAACCAAACCTTTGCCGCCATGGCCGAGCACTACGACACGACGATTTTGCCGACCCGCAGCCGCAAGCCGCGCGACAAGGGCAAGGTTGAAGGCGCGGTGTTGATTGTTGAGCGCTGGATTCTGGCACGGCTGCGCCATCGGCGGTTCTTCAACCTGACTGATCTCAATACTGCGATCGCCGGTTTGCTGGAGGAGCTGAACCATCGGCCGATGCGCCATATCGGCAAATCCCGCCGGCAGCTGTTCGAGGAGATCGAGCGCGCTGCGTTGACGCCGCTGCCGGGCGAGCCGTTCGAATACGCCGAATGGAAAACGGCGAAGGTCCACCCCGATTATCACGTCGAAGTCGACAAGACCTTTTACTCGGTGCCGCACCGGCTGATCGGCCGTCGGGTGGACGTCCGGCTCACCTATCGAGCCGTCGAGATCTTCCAGGATCACACGCGTGTTGCCAGCCATGTGCGCCGCTCTCAGCGCAGCGGCCATGTCACCGTGAACGAGCACATGCCCAAGGCCCATCAGCGTTATGCCAATATGACGCCGGCGAGCTTGATCAAGATGGCAGCGCGGATCGGCGTCAACGCCGCCACTCTGGTCGAGCGGATGATGCGTGAGCGCCCGCATCCCGAGCAGGGTTATCGCTCCGCCATGGGGATCATCGCCCTGGCGCGGCGCTACGAGCGCGATCGGCTCGAAGCGGCCTGCGAGCGCGCACTCGTCATCAACGCGATCAGCTACTCCTCGGTGAGCGCGATCCTCAAATCCGGGCTCGACCGCGCGAGCCCTGCTGCCGCCCCCGTCAAAGCCACCCCCTCGCACGCCAACATCCGTGGTGGGGGCTATTATCAATGAAGGAAAGGAACATCGCGATGCTGACCCACCCGACCCTCGACCAGATGCAGGCGCTCGGCCTTGCCGGAATGGCGGCCGCCTACCGGCAATTGGCCGAACAGGACAATGCCGCCGATCTCAGCCGCGACGAGTGGCTCGGCCTGATGCTCGATCGCGAAGCCGCCATGCGCGCCGACCGGCGCCTGACCAATCGGCTGGCCGCAGCCAAGCTGCGCTTCGTCGACGCCTGTATCGAAGACGTCGACTTCGCGTCCCGCCGCGGCCTTGACCGGCGCAACACCCTGCAGCTGGCGCAAGGCGCCTGGCTGAAAGCCCATGAGAACTTCATCATCACCGGCCTGACCGGGACTGGCAAAACCTGGCTGGCGTGCGCCTTCGGACGCCAGGCGGCCAGGCTCGATCATTCCGTCCTCTATTTGCGTATGCCGCGCCTGTTCGAAGACCTCGCCATGGCCCGTCTCGATGGTCGCTTCCCGCGCCTCATCGATAAGCTCGCACGTGTCCAGTTGCTCATCCTCGACGATTGGGGCACCCACACCCTCAATGACCAGCAGCGCCTTGATCTCCTCGAAATCTTCGAAGAGCGCTACAGGCGCAAATCGACCTTGATTACCGCTCAGCTGCCCGTTGCCCAATGGCACGACATGATCGGCGAGCCAACCATCGCAGATGCTATCCTGGACCGGATCATCCACAACTCCCACCGTATCGCCCTCGAAGGTGACAGCATGCGAAGGAAAAAAGCTGCGCGCCCCTTGACCGACGTCGAAAACAGCGAAACGAATACCAACTGACTTCAACAACCAGGCAACCAAAAGCCAGCGCCGCCACGCTGTCCGCGATTTAGCGAAACTGCTGTCCGTCAGTTAGCGAAACCGCTGTCCCGTTTTTGCGAAATACGCAGCGTGACCCTTCAGGCCGGTTTCCTCCATATACCCGATTCCTAATATGGTGCTGGGCTCTGTCTTTCGAGGACTTACTGAAGGTCGAGTCCGGTTGTCCAAAAGCCATAAGCGAAGCAACTTGTCAGGTCGCCCTTCTTAGCCAGCCTCGCTGGATCCACCAATTTGGGCCAGTTCACAGCTACGACAGCGCATTCCTCGGCTGGGCTGGCGCTAACGATCTTGTAGCCTTCGCCGTTGGACCAGTAAAGATATTGGGGTTGTCCGGGAAGTCCGGCAGGTCCGGCTGGATCGACCGGCAATGATGAAAGGTAGCGAGGCACAAGACCGTCAATATAATCGGGCGAGCGCTTACCCCAATCGCTGGCGATGCCATCGTAGCCAACGGACTTCGGATAAGCTCCATTGTCTCGCTTGTAAGCTTCTAAAGCATCGCGAATTTGTGTCAGATCGCGTAGCCGTTGTTGGAAGGGTAGATTGCCAAGTCCATAGTCCTCGCGCTGCTTCTCTAGGCGCGCTTCCACCAGCTTAACCATCTGATCCGGATCAATAGCCCGTGTTTCTGTATCGGCGCCTCGGATAGTTTCATCGAGACATTCTGCCATGCCTTGCGAATAGATTGTGGCACCAGTCGCATTCGGATGCCATACGGTGTCATAGCGATAGATGCTGGCGAGAACGGCGGCGAGAGGATCGCAATGGATCGGAGTGCCGTTGGCCTTCAGTGCGGCGCGACGGGCTTCCAGGTCAGCCCAGAATTCAGATGTCAGGAACGAGCCGTGACGATTTTGCAGGATTGCCGGGTTGGTTAGGAAGAAGCGTGCTCCGAGCTTTTCGAAACGGGTTTTCCATGTTGCCAGAATTTCCTTCTCGATCGGACTCACTACGCCGGGGCGCGGATCTTCCGTCGCCATCCAGCTTGTGTGGGTCATAGTAAGTTTCGGGTTTAGGTCTCCATCCTTGTCGAGCGAGAAGAAGGCATAGCGGAAGGGGCCGGTGTATTTTTCTCGCTCCGATTCCATCTCCTCCGTCGATTTCAAATCCCACAACCTGACTGCACCAGCAGGGGCATAAATGTACGCCTCGAGCCCAGACCACCAGCGCTTCAATGTAACGGACGTCCAAAGCACGTAGGCTGAGTACCAGGGCAGCGAAACCGACTTCCTGTAGTGGACGAAGTAGTTGTCGATATCGAAGACGTTCCCGAGGGAACGACGATCAATCCACTCCAAGGGGGCAACGACAATATCGCCAGGCTTCACTTTGGTTGTAATCTGAGAAAACAGAAGATCGGGGTGCAGGCCGACGTGAAGCCCGTAATTGTTCACGTTGTAACCGGTGGACTTAGTGATCTCCTCGGAGGCAATTGAGAACAGGCTATTTGAGCCGGCAATCACAAAGATCGTATGCTTCGACGGGTCGTTGTGTTGAGCATAGATGTAATTCCGCAGTTTATCGACATCAGAGATCCATGGCTCGACGAGGACGCCTTCCGGCTTGAGGCCGCTAGGAAGCGCGAAGGAGTCGATGAAAAACGTCACCGCCAAGCCCGTAGCGATGGCCGCTCCCAAGTGAATTCGCCAACTAGAACTGAAAATAGATAAATGCATTTGTTGTGTCGGGGTTTGCGAACGCCATCGATAGGATGAGGATCAAGAGAGCAAGCACGGGAATCTCGGCACTGCGGAGGATGTGGACCTTGCGAGAACTGAGCCTCAGGGCGATCCTCTGCGAGTTTTGAAGCCGGAAGCATATGAACCCAGCAACGAGCATGGCCGCGATATCGCGAATTTGGTTCGGTTTGACATCGGCGGCAGAGAGAGGGTCGTCACCCAACGGGACAAACAGGTATAGAAGTCTACGAATCTCGGCTCCGATGCCAAGGTCTCCGAAGTTGAAGAGAGCTTGGTAGTGCGCAATGGCGCCGGCCAGCGTCTCCGAACGGAAGAGGACCCAAGTCAGCGCCACGAAGACAAAGAGGACAGGAGTCTTTGCCGCGGCGGGCAGTTTAATATGCGAGTACCTGTGAATGATCAGCGCAGCGCCATGCACGAAGCCCCAGACGATGAACGCCCATCCTGCGCCGTGCCAAAGACCGCCCAACGTCATCGTGAGCATGAGGGCCAGCATTGTCCGGCGCGTGCCATGCCGACTGCCGCCGAGGGGGATGTAAAGGAAGTCGCGAAGCCAGTTGGACAGGGTGATGTGCCAACGGTGCCAAAACTCGGCCACGGATCTCGACTTGTACGGCGAGTTGAAATTGTAAGGCATGCTGACGCCGAACACGCGAGCGGTTCCGACCGCCATGTCGCAGTACCCGGAGAAGTCGAAATAGATCTGGAAGGTAAAGGCCATCATGCCAGCCCAAGCGCCATACATGTCTAAGGCGGACTGGTTGGCAAAGCAGGTGTTGGCAATCGGAGCGAAGAAGTCAGCGATCAGCTTCTTCAGGATGCCGATCATGAATATGAGCAGCCCAAACCGGATAGAGCGAGCATTGAACGTGGGCCAGCGCTCGTAGCTGTCGAAAACGCGACGATAGTTGACGATCGGCCCCGCGATGTAATGCGGGAAAAACAGGATGAACATCGCGTAGTTCTTCAGGCTGAAGAATCCGATGCGCTTATGATAGACGTCCGACAGGAAAGCGATTTGCTGGAACGTGAAGAAGCTCAGACCGAGCGGTAGAGCCCACATCCAGGTTCCAGACAGGCTGAACCCAAGCAAGGTATGCTTGATAAAGATCGAGTACTTGAAATAGCCGAGAATCGCTAGATTCGCGACGATCGCGCCAACGTAAACTCGGCGGTTCTTGTCCAGTTGGAGGTACCGCCCGACTGAGAAGTTAAGGACAATCGAGGCGATGACGAGCGCCAGCGTCAGGTTGCCGTTCGCGTATAGGAAGGCGATCGAGAACGCGATTCCGAGTGGCAAAAGGTCGCGGCGCACGCCGCTGACGCGTAGAGTGGCCGTCAGAAGGATCAAAGGCCCGAATATGAAGGCCAAAAAGTCAGTTTTGAAAAAGAGCACAATGTCCCCGTAGTGGGCATCAGAGCGTCGAATTCGCTCCTTGTACAGGCCAGGGTCTCCGATGTCCCCCCGGCACCGCTACCAAGGATGCAATAGGCGAACCGAGGCGTTCGGTCTAGTAGGCCAATGCCTTCGGCCAGGTTCCTCCGACGAAACCCGGATGAGCAATTGGCTCCACTCGAACGTTGCAATTTCAATGTGATGTCGGTCGGAGAGGGAGCAATCTGACGATAGGTATGCTTGTTGTTTCGTGCTTTTGATCACGACAGGCGGCTCCTTGTCGGCCTACCAGCTGGGCTACCGCGCGGATGTGAGTAGGCACGCCGGCAACGCGTGGGCACGATTCGCCGACGCCGGCCACTGAACCCTCGCTGTCCGCTACATCGGCGTGAAACGGACCCCAATGGGTAGGCCGGGCTATTCTCTGTCTTGGCTCGTGCGGTCCGTGGACGGCAAGCGCGGCAGCGATGCCATTTTCGGCCGGGGATGCACAACGACTTGATCGCTTTCGTCGCATGCCGCTTCCGGTCGCTTATGTCGACGCCGGGCGAGGAGGCCGAGGAGCACGAGCGCGGCCCCAATACCAATCATGATAGCCGGAAGTACTTGCTCCCAATTCGGGAGCAACGTTCTCAATGGTCAGTACCAGCGTTGACCGCGTGGCCTGGCGCGGCTCGTTGCTGTTGGTCGTTTCCGCACTTGGCTTCGATCAAGTCGAACAGGTCGTCGCCCGCGATATTCATGAAGTTGTGGCCCACTGCCCGGGCAGCGACAGTTATCGATGTGGTTTGGCCGACGTCAAAGGTCGTCGGGGCTCCTACATACCACGTGCCATCCGGTCGCTTTGAGAACGCCGAACAGTCGATCGTGTTGGGCTGCGCGGAAGCCGCAGCGACGAGGCCGAACAATCCGATAAGGATGCAAAGGACATTCTTCAGCATGGGTAGGCTCGAAATGGAGGGTCAAAATAGGCACGTAGGTTTAGGCAAGCGCCCCGGACTTACAAGCTACGGAGTCCCCGTAAAATTGCGGGGAGGCGGCTGCTCGGGTGAAACGTTTACGGAAGTAGTGTAACAGAGCTCTATTAAGATCTTGTGCCAGGGGACGGACCAAGGTGTATTTTATTGCGTTAGTGGTGTTCGGTGGCGTCTGCTTTTTCGCAGGTTGGCGCCTGGGCCACGCCAAAGGATACGATCGGGGACAGCATTCCGCTGCCTGCTTGTTCGCGAACAGGGCCGTCCGAGCGGGTATTGCCGAATAGCTGACAAAGCAGGCGACTGTCACGTTCGACGGTAGTAGGAGGCTCAGCTTGGGAACCTCGACGCGAGCCTGTTATCTACAAACCCCATTTTCCATGACTTGATGATGATGAGCGAAAATTCGGAAGGCTGGACGCGCGAGCAGGACGAGCTCTTCTGGCATTTGGTCATGAAGAGAACGCCGGAAAAGGACATCGCAGCGGCCCTGAACAAAACTTGTGAGGATCTTCGACGACGCGGCTACATGCTGGGTCTGCCGGCTAAATGGTTCAAATCGGCAAAGAGGACGACCGCAAGTCTGCCCGTCGGGTCGGTGCAGGAGGGCAAGGCAGACGGCCTGCCGAGTTTAGTCGCGGAATTGCCCGGGGCCGCTCGTGCGGCTGGTCCGATCCGGTTTTTGCGTGCCAATGATGCAATGACCGCGGGCGCGCACGTGATCGTGGGCCACTCGGCTGGTCCACGGTTAAAGGGGAAACGCGGCGTTATTGTCGGTGTTGGCGCGACCAGGACAAAGGTCCGCGTGCTTTTGGACGGCAACAGGCACCCGATCACATTCCACGTCTCCTTTTTGGAGGTGGAGGAGGCGCCGGGCGACTAGCCGTGAAGTTGCAAGTGACACGTTGGATCGTCTTGCCCGAAGCGCTGGACTGCGCGGAACGCTTGCTATCGTCTCCTTGCCGCCGACGCCGGAGCATCTTTGCCGGGATCGCCTTGGTCGCCTTTGTCGCCCTTATCACCCTTAGGGCCGGGGTCTCCTTTTTCACCCTTCTCCCCCTGCGCACCTTGAGCACCCTTTTCGCCTCGGGGACCTGCAGGACCCGGGGCGCCCGGAGGGCCTTCGAAGCAGCCGGCCAGCGTCAGGACAGCGGCACCAACGATCATCATCAAGGGCAGTCGCATTATGCACTCCAGTTCGCCTCGAATGGCCTATAGGAATAATGCCTCGTCGCATGTCGCGAGATCATAGCAGCCGGAAGCATCGGAGCAGAGGCGCGTTCGATAAAATCAGCGGTCTGCCGTTTACGAACTGAAAAGCGGTTGCCACTTATGTTCGATGCGCTGCGGGCCAGCTCAAGGCTGAGCGCTGCCCTGTCCAAGGACGGAGATATGGTTCAATTCCATAGGCCCGCTCCACTAGGCCGAGCCTACGCGGCGGCGTCCACAGTCGCGATCACAGTCCGCATGTCCGTCGCCAATTCGCGATAGCGGGCGGCCAGCCGCCGATATAGTTCGCGGTTGCTCCTATCCAGCGCTCGGTCAGCGATCGTCTCGCATTCGGCAGCAAAAGTCTCAAACCGTTCCAACTTTGCTTGGAGTGCAGACATGGGCGCGTCCCTGAACTGTTACTGAGGGAGGACACACACGCTACTCCATTGATTGCGTCTGGTGGAACATTATTATCGGGTAGAATGGACTCGTTCGCGGCCAGGGTGTTGAATTCGTCAGGCGGCTGCGAACGATCGCCGTGCTTTTTTGGGTCTTCGCGGCCTTGCTGGTCTTTGCGCCAGCAGGCAGCGGCTTCGTCCGTACGGTCAACCTTCTTCGTTAACCGGCAGACGTCCCGGCGGCTGGTTTCGCCATGGTTCGGCAACGCCGTGCGGCTGTCCGACGGCCTCTGCGGCCCCGAGATCCGGCCGACCATCGTGCGGCCCGAGAAGTTCGATGCGCGGCCGCAGGCCACCACGGGCTTTCAGCTAGAAGCCTGCCGCTGTGGCAGCGGCGCACCCAGAGCTGGATGCGCCGCTGCCCTAACCAATTCGTGGTAATGCGGTTGACCTATTCAATTTGTTTCCGCGAGTGTCATTGTAAGGACAGCTGAGCGTCGTCGGTGATCTTTGTCGACTCCGTCTGCTGGTTTGGCATTGAGTTATCCAACTGCCAGCAAGCGCGATTTAGGCCGCGAGAGGGGTTAGTCAAGCGCAGGAGCAGCAGGCGATGAATATTACCGTTATCTTTGATCCTAGCGTGACCAACGCAGGAGGTCCTCCCTTAGCTTTCCAAAATGACGTTAATGCGGTCGTTGCGTACTTCGAAAGCCAATATACAGACAATATTACTTTCAACCTCCACGTTGGATATGGAGAGCGAGACGGCACGGCACTTGGGGCGAATTCGCTAGGCGAGAGTTTTACTTTCTTTCATAGCTATAGTTACTCCTCGATCGTCAGTGCTCTCAAGAGCCACTCTTCGACAACAGACGACTCCGCGGCTTATGCCACATTGCCCAACACAGATCCTGTGACTGGCGGTCACACCTTAGTGACTCGAACCCCCGACAACTGAACCGCCGGTGTTACTACGCCATGCGTAGAACATTGCGCAGCGCCATGGCTGCCCGCGAGGGTATGAATTAGGAGACGGTGTCTAACCCGCGTTGGCCTTCAGGCCGGCAGCCTCGATGCCGGCCACGGCGCAGAGCTCGTCATTGTCCGAGGTGTCGCCGCTGACGCCGACGGCCCCGATCAGGGTCGCGCCGTCCATGATCAGGACGCCGCCGGGCACCGGCACCATCCGCCCCTGCGCCAATGTGTTCACGGCGTCGACGAAATAGGCCTGCTCCTGCGCGCGCTGAAACAGCGCCCGCGATCCCATCCCGAGCGCCAGCGCGCCATAGGCCTTGCCATGGGCGATCTCGGCCCGCATCAGGCTGGTGCCGTCCTGTGCCACCGTCACCTTCACCGCGCCGCGGGCGTCGAGGATGGTGACGACCAGCGGCTTGAACTTCTTCTCGACCCCCTTGGCCAGCGCGGCATCCAGAATCTTGCGGGCAGTTTCGAGAGTGAGCTCAGCCATGGGCCTCTTCCTTTGTCGGTAACAATGTGTCGGAATTCGATTTCGCACGTTTCAGGCTCATCGCCAATACGCTGGCGACATGCAGCGGCGTCCGCCCGCTGCCGTCCTTGATCTGGTGCCGGCATGAGGTCCCGTCAGCCACGATCAGCGTGTCCTGATCGGCGCCTCTGACAGCCGGCAGCAGCGACAGTTCAGCCATCTCGATCGAGGCCTGATAGGTGTCGGCACCATAGCCGAACGCGCCGGCCATGCCGCAGCAGCTCGACTCGATGGTCTTGACGTCGAGGCCGGGCACCAGCCGCAGCACCTTCTCCACCGGCTTGAACGCGCCAAAGGACTTTTGGTGACAATGGCCGTGCACGACGGCCTTGCCCGCGACAGCGCCGAGCGGTAACGCCAGTCGTCCGGCTTCCGCTTCGCGCACCAGAAACTCCTCGAACAGCAGCGCGTGCGCGCTGACGGTCTTGGCGGCCTCATCCGAACGCAGCGACAGCAGCTCGTCGCGCAGGGTCAGCAGGCAGCTTGGCTCGAGACCAATGATCGGCACGCCGCGGGCCGCGAACGGGACATAGGTCGCAACCAGCCGGTCAAGCTCGCCGCGAGCCTGCTCAACCAGTCCGGCCGACAGGAACGTTCGCCCGCAGCACGGCGGCCGTCCCCCGTCCGATGGCCTCGGCAGATGTACGCGATAGCCGCCGGCGACAAGCACCTCGATCGCCGCGTCGAGATTCTCCCGCTCATAGCCGCGGTTGAACGTATCGGCGAACAGCACCACTTCGCGGCCATCCGTCGGACCCAGCGCCCTGGCGTCGGGCCGGAACGTGTCGCGGCGAAATTCCGGCAGCGCGCGCTTGGCGCTGATCCCGGCGAGTTTCTCGAACAGCGCGCGCAGCAGCGGGCTGCGGTTGCGCCAGTTCGCGATCGGCGCAAGGCGCGAGGCGAGATCGACATAGCGCGGCAGATAGCCGACCAGCCGGTCGCGCAGCGACAGACCGTGCGTTGCCGCGCGCGCGGCCAGCACCTCGATCTTCATCTTGGCCATGTCGACGCCGGTCGGACATTCATGGCGGCACGCCTTGCAGGAGACGCAGAGTTTTAGCGTCTCCATCATCTCGTCGGAGGCGAGCGCGTCCGCACCCAACTGGCCCGAGATCGCCAGCCGCAGCGTATTGGCGCGGCCGCGGGTAACGTCCTTCTCGTTGCGCATGGCACGATAGGACGGGCACATCACGCCGCCTTCGAGCTTCCGGCAGGCGCCGTTGTTGTTGCACATCTCGACGGCGCCCTGGAAACCGCCGCCGGCGCCGGGATAGGCCGACCAGTCGAGCATCGTCTTCAGTTCGCCGACGCGATAATCTGGCGCGAAGCGAAACAGCGAACGGTCGTCCATGGCAGGCGGATCGACGATCTTGCCCGGGTTGAGCGTGTTGGTCGGATCGAAGCGCTGCTTGACCTCGCGGAAATCGGCCACGATGCGCTGCCCGAACATCGCCTCGTGGAATTCCGAGCGCACCAGTCCGTCGCCGTGCTCGCCGGAATGCGAGCCCTTGTATTCGCGCACCATCGCGAAGGCTTCCTCGGCAATGGCGCGCATTGCCTTGACATCCTTCTCGAGCTTGAGATTGAGCACCGGGCGCACATGCAGGCAGCCTTCGGAGGCATGCGCATACATCGTGCCGCGGGTGCCGTGCCTCGCGAACACGGCATTGAGCCGCTCGGTGTAGTCGGCGAGATGCGGCAGCGGCACCGCGCAATCCTCGACGAAGGAGACCGGCTTGCCCTCCTGCTTCATCGACATCATGACGTTGAGGCCGGCCGCGCGGAAATCGGCGATGCCGGTTTGCAGCGCGGGCTCGACGATCTCGACCACGCCGCCCCATTTGCGCTGCGGCTTGTCCCAGCCGAAGCCGAGGTCGGCCATCAGCTCGCCGAGCTGCTTGAGGCGGGCGAGATTGTCGGCCTGGTCCTCTTCGGCGAACTCGACCACCAGGATGGCGTCCGGATCGCCGCGCACCGCTGCCGAGATGATCGGCTGGAACATCGCGATCTCGCGGCCGAGCGCGATCATGGTGCGGTCGACCAGCTCGACTGCGATCGGCCGCAGCTTGACCAGATGCTGGGCCGCGTCCATCGCCTCGTAGAAGCTGCCGAAATGGCAGACGCCGAGCGCCTTGTTGCGGATGACGGGCCATAGTTTGAGCTCGACCTGCGTCGTAAAGGCGAGGGTGCCCTCCGAGCCGACCAGAAGATGCGCCAGATTGTTCGGCGCGTTGCGCGGCACCAGCGCGTCGAGGTTATAGCCGCCGACGCGGCGCTGGACCTTGGGGAATTTGTCCGCGATCTCGAGCGCCTCGCGCTCGCCGAGATCGAGCATGTCGCGAAACAGCTTCAGTCCGCTGTCGGACGAATTGACCCGCGTCAGGTCGCGCGGCACCTCGCCGAAATGCAGCAGCGTGCCGTCGGCGAGCGCTGCGTCCATCGACAGCGTATTGTCGCGCATGGTGCCGTAGCGCAGCGAGCGGCCGCCGCAGGAATTGTTGCCGGCCATGCCGCCGATCGTGGCGCGCGATGCGGTCGAGACGTCGACCGGAAACCACAGCCCATGCTTCTTCAGTTGCCGGTTGAGATCGTCGAGCACGATGCCGGGCTCGACCACGCAGGTCCGATTCTCGACGTCGAGCGAGAGGATCCGGTTCAGGTGCTTGGACAGGTCGACGACGATGCCGTCATTGACGGTCTGGCCGCATTGCGAGGTGCCGCCGCCGCGTGGGGTGACGATCCGCCCGGCGTCGCGGACGATCGCAAGCGCCCGCAGCGCCTCGTCGACGGTTCGCGGCACCACCACGCCGGCCGGCATGATCTGGTAGAACGAGGCGTCGGTCGCGTAGCGGCCGCGGTTGAAGGCGTCGAAGAAGATGTCGCCGGTCAGTTCGGACCGCAGGCACTGTTCGAGCGAGGAGGCGTTCTTCATCCCAGATCCGATGTGATCCATGACGCGACCGTGGCTGCTCATGGATTATGCATTATCTCGACGTGAGAATTACATTATGAATTCATAATGGGCAAGGATAGCTGCCCTCCAGCCATCCTTGTGCCGCCCCCTTTAGTCGCTCTGGGGCGTCGTCTCCAGGCCGCTGTCCGGTCCCTCTGCGAGGTGATCGATGGCGGCGGCCCGCTTGTTGCGCAGGTGCTGGAACAGGATGTCGCTGAGCTCGCTTGCCGCGCGCCGGCGCAGCGCATCGAGGATCGCCTCGTGCTCGCGCATTGCCTCGGCCCAACGCTGCCGCTTGCGGGCGAAATTGGCCGAATAGCGGACACGGCGGATGCGGCCGGCGAAGTTGGCGTAGGTGGCCTTCAGCGTCTCGTTGCGCGCAGCCGCAACGATGCTTTCGTGGATTTGCTGGTTGGTCTGGAAATAGCCATGCATATCGCGGTGCAGATAATGGCCGTACATCTCGTAGTGCAGCCGCTCGATCGCGACGATTTCCTCGTCGGTGATGATCTCGCACGCCAGCCGTCCGGCCAGGCTCTCGAGTCCGGCCATGACGTCGAACAGCTCCTCGAGGTCGCGTGGGCTGAGCCGGCGCACTCGCGCGCCGCGGTTGGGCAAGAGCTCGATCAGGCCCTCGGCGGCCAGCACCTTGAGCGCCTCGCGCAGCGGCGTCCTGGAAATGCCCAGCATCTCGCAGAGTTGCCGCTCTGGAACGCGGGCGCCGTCGGGAATGTTGCCTTCCACCACATAGTCGCGGAGCCGCAGCAGGATCTCGCCGTGAAGCGAGGCCTCCTGGCGGTCGCTGCCATTGCCGGCGGCGGGCGGGCTGATCGGAACCCCGGCTTCGGGAATCGCGGATTTCATATTCTGAACAATAATTTGCCGGCGCGGTCACGTCGATGCTCTCGATCGAATACCAAAATTGGATTGAAAAGACAAAAAATGAATGCAAAATAGCTCACCGAGGAGCCGAAATCCGGCGATTGGGAGGTTCTCATGCATCAAGGGCGCCATTTTCTGCAGATTCCCGGGCCGAGCCCGGTCCCGGATCGCATTCTTCGCGCGATGGATATGCCGGTCATCGACCACCGCAGCGCCGAATTCGCCGCGCTCGGCTGTGCCGTGCTCGAGGGCAGCCAGAAGGTGTTTCAGACCAGGGGTCCGGTGGTGATCTTCCCGTCGTCCGGGACCGGCGCCTGGGAGGCCGCGATCGTCAACACGCTGTCGCCGGGCGAGAAGGTCCTGATGGTCGAGACCGGCCACTTCGCTACCCTGTGGAGGCAAATGGCCGGCCGTTTCGGCATCGAGGTGGATTTCATGCCCGGCGACTGGCGCCGCGGCGCCGACCCCGCCCAGATTGAAGCAAGGCTCGCCGCCGACACCGCGCACAGCATCAAGGCGGTGATGGTCGTCCACAACGAGACCTCGACCGGCGCGACCAGCCGGATCGCCGACATCCGTGCCGCGATCGACCGCGCCGCGCATCCGGCGCTCCTGATGGTCGACACCATTTCTTCGCTCGGCTCGGTCGATTACCGGCACGACGAGTGGAAGGTCGACGTCAGCGTCAGCTGCTCGCAGAAGGGCTTCATGCTGCCGCCCGGCCTCGGCTTCAACGCCATCTCGGAGAAGGCGCGCGCCGCGTCGCGCACCAATAAGCTGCCGCGCTCCTATTTCGACTGGGAGGAAATGCTGAAGCCGAACGCCAAGGGCTTCTTCCCCTATACGCCGGCGACGAACCTGCTCTACGGGCTGCGCGAGGCCATCGCGATGCTGTTGGAGGAGGGGCTCGACAACGTGTTCGCCCGCCATCAGCGACTGGCCGCCGCCACGCGCGCCGCCGTCAATCAGTGGGGGCTCGAGGTGCTGTGCCAGGAGCCCTCGGAATTCTCGCCGGTGCTGACCGCGGTGATGATGCCGCCCGGCCATGATGCCGATCAGTTCCGCAAGGTCGTGCTCGACAATTTCAACATGTCGCTCGGTGCCGGCCTGTCGAAGGTCGCGGGCAAGGTGTTTCGCATCGGTCATCTCGGCGAGTGCAACGAACTGACGCTGCTTGGCGCGCTGACCGGCGTCGAGATGGGGCTGTCGGTCGCCGGCGTCCCGCATCGCCCGGGCGGCGTCGAGGCCGCGATGCGGCTTCTCGAGCAGCGCGACCAGCGCAACGCGTCGTCGCATCTGAAGGTGGTCAGCACTTAGAGCGTTTTCGAGCAAAGTGGACGCCGGTTCGCGTAAAGAAAACGCGTCAACAAAAATCTAGAGCTTCGGTTCTGATCTAATCAGAGCCGAAGCTCTAGCAGCCACGGCATCCGCAGCACAACGAACTCACAACAATCGCGGATCGGGGGAGGGGATGATATGAGGCTTCGGTTCAAGGCCACCCATGTCGTTTTGGCCATGCTCTGCGTGATGTACTTCATCACCTATGTGGACCGGGTGAACATCGGCACCGCGGCCGGCGAGATCCAGAAGGAGCTCGGCCTGTCCAACACAGAGGTCGGTCTGGTGTTCTCGGCCTTCGCCTATCCGTACCTGCTGTTCCAGGTGATCGGCGGCTGGGTCGGCGATCGCTTCGGGCCGCGCCAGACCTTGTTCTGGTGCGGCATGATCTGGGCCGCCGCGACCATCATGACCGGCTTTGTCCATGGTCTTGCCGCGCTGTTCGTCGCGCGTTTCGCGCTGGGGTTCGGCGAAGGCGCGACGTTTCCGACCGCGACGCGCGCGATGCAGTACTGGACGCCGGCGAACCGCCGCGGCTTCGCGCAAGGCCTGACGCATTCATTCGCGCGGCTCGGCAATGCCATCACCCCGCCGGTGGTCGCGCTCCTGATCCTCTGGCTGACCTGGCGCGGCGCGTTCGTCGTGCTCGGCGTTGTCAGCCTGATCTGGGGCGTCGCGTGGGTCTGGTACTTCCGCAACGAGCCGAGGGACCATGGCTCGATCACCGCGGCCGAGCTTGCGACATTGCCGCCGCGTCCCCAGGGCGAGCGGCCAAAGGTGCCGTGGGGACCGCTGATGCAGCGGATGTGGCCGGTGACGCTGACCTATTTCTGCTACGGCTGGTGCCTGTGGCTCTATCTCAACTGGCTGCCGCTGTTCTTCAAGAACAACTACAGCCTCGATCTGAAGAACTCGGCGCTCTTCGCATCCGGCGTGTTCTTTGCCGGCGTCGTCGGCGACAGCATCGGCGGCGTCATCTCCGACCGCATCCTCGAGCGCACCGGCAATGTGCGGCTGGCGCGGCTCAGCGTGACGGTCGTGGGCTTCGCCGGCGCGCTGCTGTCGCTGATGCCGATCCTGTTCGTTCACGACATCACGGTGGTGGCGCTCTGCCTGTCGGCCGGCTTCTTCTGTGCCGAGCTCGTGATCGGGCCGATGTGGTCGATCCCGATGGACATCGCGGCGAAATATTCCGGCACCGCCGCGGGGATCATGAACACCGGCTCGGCTTTCGCGGCCATCGTCTCGCCGCTGGTCGCCGGCTTCGTCATCGACGCCACCGGAAACTGGTACCTGCCGTTCCTGATGTCGATGGGCCTCCTGCTGGTCGGTGGCTTCTCGGCGTTCCTGATGCACCCCGAGCGGCCGTTCGAGGAGACCGGCGAACTGGTGGCGCCGGGCAAGGTGGTGGCCGCCGAATAAGGCGCTGCCGGCCCGGCGGAGCGCCGTCAGATATGCATGACGGACCCCCGCCGGGCCTAGGACAAACCCGGCGAATAGTGATATGCGAGCGGCTCACCACGACCAAGACGAGACCGGGAAAGACGCTCATGACCGTGCATACTGGAAGGCATTTTCTGCAGATTCCGGGACCGACCAACGTGCCGGACCGGGTGCTGCGGGCCATGGATATGCCGACCATGGACCATCGCGGTCCCGAGTTTGCCGAGATCGGTTTTGCCGTGCTTTCTGCGATGCAGCGTGTATTCCGGACCAAGCAGCCCGTGATCGTCTACCCGTCGTCGGGGACCGGCGCCTGGGAGGCCGCGATCGTCAACACGCTGCAGCCCGGCGACAAGGTTCTGATGTGCGAGACCGGTCAGTTCGCCGTGCTGTGGCATGGCATTGCCGACAAGTTCAAGCTCGACGTTGATTTCATCGCGGGCGACTGGCGCCACGGCGCCGACCTCGAGCAGATCGAGGCCAGGCTGTCCGCCGACAAGGCGCACAAGATCAAGGCGGTCTGCGTCGTCCATAACGAGACCTCGACCGCCTGCGTCACCTATCCGCGCGACGTCCGCAAGATCCTCGACACGCTGAAGCATCCGGCGCTCTTGATGGTCGACACCATCTCCGGCCTCGGCTCGCTGGAATATGAGCATGATGCCTGGGGCATCGATGTCTCCATCGCCGGCTCCCAGAAGGGGCTGATGCTGCCGCCCGGCCTCGGCTTTAACGCCGTGTCCGAGAAGGCGCTCGCCGTGGCCAAGGCCAATCCGGGCATGCGCTCCTATTGGGATTGGCAGGAAGTCATCAACATCAACAAGGCCGGCACCTGGCCCTATACGCCGGCGACCAACCTCCTGTTCGGCCTGCGTGAGGCCGTGAAGATGCTGGAGGAGGAGGGCATGGAGAACGTCTTCGCCCGCCACAAGCGCCACAGCGAAGCGACTCGCGCGGCGATCAAGGTCTGGGGCCTCGAGACGCAGTGCCAGGAGCAGGGCGCGCACTCGCCGGCGCTGACCGCGGTGCGGGTACCTGACGGCCACGACGCCGACCACTTCCGCAAGGTCGTGCTGGAGAATTTCGACATGTCGCTCGGCACCGGCCTCAACAAGGTCAAGGGCAAGGTGTTCCGGATCGGCCACATCGGGCACTTCAACGACCTGATGCTGATGGGCGCGCTGTCCGGCGTCGAGATGGGCCTTGATCTGGCCAAGGTGCCGCATCGCAGCGGCGGCGTGCTGGCGGCGATGGAGGTCCTGAAGGGCCGCGACGCCGCGCAGTCGAAGGCTGTCGCTTAAAAAGGCTGTCGCTTAAAAAGGCTGTCGCCTGAAATCGAATCGCAAACAACAGAAAGAGCGAGACATGAACGCGCCCGTCAGTTCGACCGAAGACCTGATCTACTCCGTCGAGGACGGGATCGCGCGCATCACGTTCAACCGGCCGCAGGCGCGCAATGCGCTGACCTTTGCAATGTACGAGCAGATGGCGGCGATCTGCGAGAACATCAATCAGGATCGCTCCATCAAGGCGGTGATCATGACCGGCGCCGGCGACAAGGCGTTCGCCTCGGGCACCGACATCTCGCAGTTCCGCGCGTTCAAGACGGCGCAGGATGCGCTCGACTATGAGGCGCGGATCGACCGCGTGCTGGGTACGCTCGAGCAGTGCCGTGTGCCCGTGATCGCGGCCATCGCCGGCGCCTGCACCGGCGGCGGCGCTGGCATCGCCGCCTGCTGCGATATCCGGATCGGTACCGAGGCGACGCGGATCGGCTTCCCGATTGCGCGCACGCTCGGCAACTGCCTCTCGATGTCCAACATCTCGCGGCTGGTGTCGCTGATCGGTCCGGCGCGGACCAAGGATCTGATCTTCAAGGCGCGCCTCGTCGAGGCGCCGGAAGCGCTGGCGCTCGGGCTGTTGAACGAAGTCGTCCCCGATGTGGAAACGTTGCAGCGCCGCGCAACCGAGACGGCGAAGCTCGTCGCCGGCCACGCGCCGATCACGCTCGAAGTGACCAAGGAGGCGGTGCGCCGCATCCGCCGCACGCTGTCGCGCGAGGAGGGCGAGGATTTGATCCTGCGCGCCTATATGAGCGAAGATTTCCGCGAGGGCATGGACGCCTTCCTCAACAAGCGCGCGCCCAACTTCAAGGGCAAGTAACGGTCGTCCTGGAATCCTGGCGGAAAGCGCGCTTTTCGCATTGATCCCCGTTGTCAGAAGGCGTGGGCCCGAGACGGACTCCGCGCTGTTTTGATTGTTGGTCCTGAGCGTCCCCACCTCATTCCAAAGTCATAGGCCATGCGGCAGTTCGCGGCTTGAACTCACCTTCATTCTCGGCACAATGACGCGAGCCCGCCACCTCGCAGGTTTTACCAAGCCGAACAAATAGATAGGGAAGAAACACGTGGGACAGATTGTAAAAACCACGGCTGCAATCGCGGCCCTCTTGCTGAGCACGCCGGCCTTTGCCGGCTGGGAGCCGAGCAAGCCGGTCGAAATCGTGGTCGCGGCCGGTGCCGGCGGCGCGTCAGACCAGATGGCGCGCATGATGCAGGCGGCGATCCAGAAGAACAATCTGATGAAGCAGCCGATGGTGGTGTCGCTGAAGGGCGGCGCGTCGGGTGCGGAAGCGCTGATGTACATGAAGTCCAGCGAGGGTGATCCCAACAAGGTGCTGATCGCCTATTCGCTGATCTACATGCTGCCGCTGTCGGCCAAGATTCCGTTCAACTGGCGCGACCTCACCCCGGTGTCGGTGATCGCGCTCGACCAGTTCGTGTTGTGGGACAACGCCTCCGGTCCGAAGACCGTGAAGGAGTTCATCGCTGCCGCGAAGGCGGCGAGCGCGCCGTTCAAGATGGGCGGCACGGGCTCCAAGCGCGAGGATCACGTGCTGACCGTCTTCATGGAGCAGAAGACCGGCGCAAAGTTCTCCTACCTGCCGTACAAGTCCGGCGGCGAGGCCGCGACCCAGCTGGTCGGCGGCCACACCGAGTCCAACGTCAACAATCCCAGCGAGAACCTCGAAGTCTGGCGCGCCGGACAGGTTCGCGCGCTCTGCGTGTTCGACAAGGAGCGCATCTCCTACAAGAGCAAGGTCACCGACACGCAATCCTGGAACGACGTCCCGACCTGCAAGGAAGAGGGGCTCGACGTGCAGTATCTGATGCTGCGCGCGATGTTCCTGCCGGGCAAGGTCACGCAGGAGCAGCAGGCGTTCTATGTCGACCTGTTTCAGAAGGTGACGCAGACGGCTGAATACAAGGACTACATGGAGAAGCAGGCGCTGAAGCCGATCTTCCTCACCGGCAAGGACATGGTCGAGTTCCTCGAGGATGACGACAAGCAGAATGCCTCGCTGATGAATGCGGCAGGGTTCGTCGCAAAATAGCGGATTCGCCGTCATTCCGGGGCGATGCGAAGCAGCGAACCCGGAATCTCGGGATTCTGGGTTCACCCTTCGGGTGCCTGGGCCGGCTGCTTTCCTGTTAGCTTGGAATTGCCTTGCAAGTGGCAGCCGCGCAGTGATTACTGCGCCGCAGTATGGCCGAACGTCCGGCGAGCCCGATCGGGCTGGGTCACCCCTCCGGCGCCGTTGCGGGACCGTGTGGAGCGATCATGACCAAAGCCGTGTTGGGGATCATCGGTGGATCCGGGATCTACGATCTGCCGGGCCTGGAAAACGTCCGCGAGGAGGCGATCACAAGCCCCTGGGGCGAGCCGTCGGCGCCGCTCCGACGCGGCGAGATGGCGGGGCTGCCGATCGTGTTCCTGCCGCGCCACGGCCATGGACACGCCCTGTCGCCGTCCGACATCAACTATCGCGCCAACGTCGATGTGCTGAAGCGGGCAGGGGTCACCGACCTCGTCGCGCTTTCCGCGTGCGGCTCGTTCAAGGAAGAGCTGCCGCCGGGCACGTTTGTATTGGTCGACCAGTTCGTCGATCGCACCCACAAGCGCGAGAGCTCGTTCTTCGGCAAGGGCTGCGTCGCGCATGTCTCGATGGCGCATCCGGTGTCGCCGTTGCTGGCGAGGCATCTGGCGGCTGCTGCCGAGGCCGAAGACATCGCGTTCGCCCGCGGCGGCACCTACCTCTGCATGGAGGGGCCGCAGTTCTCCTCGCTCGCCGAAAGCCTGACCTACAAAGCGCAGGGCTATTCGGTGATCGGCATGACCAACATGCCGGAAGCCAAGCTCGCCCGCGAGGCCGAGGTCTGCTACGCCAGCGTGGCAATGGTCACCGATTTCGATTGCTGGCATCCGGCGCATGATGCCGTGACGGTGCAGGATATCATCCGTGTGCTGAATTCGAACGCCGAGAAAGCAAAGGCGCTGGTCGCGCGGCTGGCGCGGGATTTCCCTCGCGAGCACGAGCCGTGCCCGGTCGGTTCGGATCGGGCACTTGATACCGCGCTGATCACGGCGCCCGCGGCCCGCGATCCGCAGCTGCTGGCCAAGCTCGATGCCGTCGCCGGACGGGTGTTACGGTCGTGAGCAAGTCCTCTAGCGAGCGCGCGACGCGAAGGGCGTAGGACATGAAAGTCGATGGACGACATTTTCGCAGCATCTGGCTCGAGCCCGACGGCTGGTCGGTCGGCGCGATCGATCAGCGCCGGCTGCCGCATGAGTTCATCGTCGCCAAACTCACCACCGCGGACGAGGCCGGCGAGGCGATCCGCTCGATGCTGGTCCGCGGCGCGCCGCTGATCGGCGCCACCGCCGCTTATGGCGTGGCGCTCGCGATGCGCGCCGATGCCTCCGACGCGGCGCTCGAGCGCGCCGGCAGGATGTTGCTGGCGACCCGGCCGACCGCGGTCAATCTGAAATGGGCCGTCGACGAGATGCAGCGCGCGCTGGCGCCGCTCGCGGCTTCGGCCCGCGCCGAGGCGGCCTATGCCCGCGCGCGCGAGATCGCCGATGAGGATGTCGAGATCAACCGCGAGATCGGCCGTCACGGGCTCGGCCTGATCGAGACGATCGCCGCGACCAAGAAGCCGGGCGAGGTGGTGAACGTCCTGACGCATTGCAACGCCGGCTGGCTTGCAACCGTGGATTGGGGAACGGCGACATCGCCGATCTACCAGGCGCATGATCGCGGCATTCCAGTCCATGTCTGGGTCGACGAGACGCGGCCGCGCAATCAGGGCGCTTCGCTCACCGCCTGGGAACTCGGGCACCACGGCGTGCCGCACACCGTGATCCCCGACAACACCGGCGGGCATCTGATGCAGCATCGCATGGTCGATCTCGCGATCGTCGGGACCGATCGCGTCGCCGCCAATGGCGACGTCTGCAACAAGATCGGGACCTATCTGAAAGCGCTCGCGGCCCACGACAACAGCGTGCCGTTCTATGTTGCGCTGCCGTCGCCAACCATCGACTTTAGTATTGATGACGGCGTCAGGCAGATTCCGATCGAGCAGCGCGCGGCCGCCGAGGTGACGCACCTCACGGGACGCACGGCGGATGGCCGGATCGAGACCGTGCGCGTGGTTCCGGACGGCTCGTCGGTTGCCAATTTCGGCTTCGACGTGACGCCGGCGCGGCTTGTGACCGGATTGATCACCGAGCGCGGCGTTCTCAAGCCGGAGCGTGCTGCACTTGCGAGCGCCTTTCCCGAACGTTCCACCGTTTAACTGAAGGCTGCATTGACGGTGGTTGCATCAGCACGCTATCCCAATCGTTGCCCTCGCAACCCAGACCGTCTCATCCATGTCCAATACCGAACTTGAGATCGTCGTCGACGATCCGACCGCACCTGAAGATAACTCGCCGGCGATCGTCAGTACCGGCGTCGTCGACGTCGTCGTGTCGCTGCTGTTGCTTGCGCTCGCCGTGGTGCTCGGCTGGGACAATTGGCGCACCGGCGCGTCGTGGGACTCGACCGGTCCGCAGCCGGGCTATTTTCCGTTCTACCTCTCGGTCATCCTCGGCGGCGCCAGCCTCTATGGCCTGGGTGCGGCCTTCGTCTCGCGCCAGGAGGCTGCCGAGACCTTTGTCACCCGCGCCCAGCTTCGCCGGGTGATGGCGGTGTTCGTGCCGACATTGCTGTTCTGCCTCGCCACCCAATATCTCGGCCTCTATGTCGCGAGCTTTCTCTTGATCGCTGGCTTCATGCGCCTCGTCGGCAAGATCGCGCTGTGGAAGTCGCTGCTGACCGCCTTCGTCTTCACAGCCGCGATGTTCATAACGTTCGACGTCGCGTTCGACGTCATCATGCCAAAGGGGCCGCTCGAAGCGGCTCTCGGCCGCTAGCGAACCGAGTCGAACCATGGAAGCTTTCGGTCTCCTGCTGCACGGCTTTGCCGTCCTATTGACGTGGAAGACGCTGCTGTTGATGATGGTCGGCCTCGTGCTCGGCATCTTCGTCGGCGTGCTGCCCGGGCTCGGCGGCCCCAACGGCGTCGCGATCCTGCTGCCGCTGACCTTCACGATGGACCCGACATCGGCCATCGTGATGCTGTCGTGCATCTACTGGGGCGCGCTGTTCGGCGGCGCCATCACCTCGATCCTGTTCAATATTCCGGGCGAAGCCTGGTCGGTCGCGACCACGTTCGACGGCTATCCGATGGCGCAACAGGGCAGGGCGGCCGAAGCGCTCACCGCGGCGTTCACCTCCTCCTTCGTCGGTTCGCTGGTCGCGGTGCTGCTGATCACCTTCCTGGCGCCGATGATCTCGTCGTTTGCGCTGAGGTTCGGCCCGCCGGAATTCTTCGCCGTCTATCTCCTGACCTTCTGTTCCTTCGTTGGCCTCGGCCGCGAGGCCAAGCACAAGACGGTCATCTCGATGTCGCTCGGGCTGCTGCTCGCCGGCGTCGGCATGGATACGGTGTCCGGGCAATTGCGCATGACGTTCGGCTCCGCGGAGCTTCTGCGCGGCATCAACTTCCTCGTCGCTGTCATCGGCCTGTTCGGCATCAGCGAGATCCTGCTCACGATGGAGGAGCGCCTCGCGCTGCGCGGACACGCCGCCGGCATCAGCCTGCGCGCCGTGCTCTCGGTGTGGAAGGACCTGCCGAAATACTGGGTGACGCTGCTGCGCTCGTCGGTGATCGGCTGCTGGCTCGGCATCACGCCGGGCGGCGCGATCGCGGCCTCCTTCATGGGCTACAACCTCGCCAAGCGCTTCGCCAAGGATCAGGAGAGCTTTGGCAAAGGCCGGATCGAGGGCGTGTTCGCGCCGGAGACCGCCGCGCATGCCTCGGGCACCTCGGCGCTGTTGCCGATGCTGGCGCTCGGCATTCCCGGTTCGGGGACCGCTGCGATCCTGCTCGGCGGCCTGATGGTATGGGGCCTCAACCCGGGGCCGCTGCTGTTCGTCGAGCACAAGGATTTCGTCTGGGGCCTGATCGCCTCGATGTATCTCGGCAATGTCGTCGGCCTGGTGCTGGTGCTGACCACGGTGCCGATCTTCGCCTCGATCCTGCGCGTGCCGTTCGCGGCCGTAGCCCCGATGATCGTGGTGTCCTGCGCGATCGGCGCCTATGCGATCCAGAACGCGATGTTCGATATCTGGCTGATGCTGGGCTTCGGCGTCGTCGGCTACGTCTTCAAGAAGATCGGGATCCCGCTCGCGCCGTTCACCCTGGCATTGGTGCTCGGCAACCGCGCCGAGGATGCGTTCCGCCTCTCGATGATCGGCTCCGGCGGCGACATGAAGGTGTTCTGGTCGAACGGCCTGGTCGGCACCATCACGACGCTGGCGATTGTACTACTGTTCTGGCCTATAATTGATAGCGCGGTCGCTGCCGTGGCGCAGTTGCGGCTGCGACGGTTCCGGCGACCGTCTAGCTGAAGGCGAGAGTTGAGGCCTGGGTTTTCGCGAGATGTGGTCGGCTGCAGGATATCTCCCAAACCGGCGGCCTATCACCTGCTCTCCTGGACACTTGACCAAAAAATGAGTTGTAACGGGCCTGTTTCGTGTCCTAATTTTGTTGCCCTGTGGGACTGCCGACGTTACTAAGCCATGCATAGCGGATCGCGATCGCGCGTACGGCTGAATCTCTCAGCCGAGAGCTTGATGAGGATGTTAACCGGTGTTGGCCGCGCTTTTGGAAAAAATCAGATCACGAGACTCTATAGTCGGCATTGTTGGTCTGGGCTATGTGGGGCTACCACTCCTCCTTCGCTTCAGCGAAGTGGGATTTAGGGTAATTGGTTTCGATATCGACAAACTGAAGGTTGATGCTCTTAATGCTGGCCACAGTTACATTGAGCATATTCCTGCCGATCGTATCGCTCAGGTGCGCACAAGGGGTTTTGAGGCCACGACAGATTTTTCACGCGCAGGTGAGGCCGACGTACTGATCCTGTGCGTGCCGACGCCTCTCAACAAGTATCGTGAGCCAGATCTCAGCTTTGTGATTCAGACCACGGACACGCTCGTGCCGTACTTGCGGAAGGGCCAGCTGTTGTCACTTGAAAGCACGACCTATCCTGGAACGACTGATGAAGAGTTGGCGCCGCGAGTGCAGTCGTGTGGACTGACCATCGGGCAAGACGTCTTCCTAGTCTATTCACCCGAGCGCGAAGATCCAGGAAACGCGACGTTTTCAACCCAGACGATACCAAAGATATGCGGTGGCGTTACCAAGCATTGTCTAGACGTTGGGATGGCGCTGTACGGGCAGGTGATTGACCGTGTCGTTCCGGTTAGTTCGACGCGCGCGGCAGAACTAACGAAACTCCTCGAGAACATCCATCGTGCGGTCAACATCGGTCTCGTCAACGAGATGAAGATCGTCGCCGACAAGATGGGAATCGATATTCACGAAGTAATTCGTGCTGCCGCAACGAAACCATTTGGATTCGTGCCCTACTATCCGGGTCCGGGGCTAGGAGGACACTGTATTCCCATCGACCCATTTTACCTAACTTGGAAGGCGCGTGAATACGGTGTGAATACTCGCTTCATAGAGCTTGCGGGCGAGGTGAACGCGGCGATGCCGGACTATGTCATCACCAAGGTAGTGACAGCTCTCAATAAGGTCCGCAAATCTTTGAACGGCGCATCCGTACTGGTGTTGGGAATTGCTTACAAGAAAAATGTCGATGACATGCGGGAATCTCCCGCAGTGGTTTTGATGGAGAAGCTACAGGATTTGGGAGCTAAGGTTGCTTACAGCGATCCCCACGTGGCAGTTTTTCCGAGGCTTCGTCACCATACATATTTCGATTTATCGAGTGTGTCGCTAACGCCAGACACCATCGCATCATTTGATTGTATTGTGCTGGCCACTGACCACGATCGGTTTGACTATGCGATGATCAGAGATCACGCATCTATCATCGTCGACACGCGTGGCAAGTACCTCGATGCAGCGGACAATATTGTGAAGTCATGATGAAGAAACTTTCGCCAGTAGTCGATGGCAAGGTACGCTTTGCGCTAGTCGGATGCGGTCGTATCGCCCAAAATCACTTCGCTGCCATTCAGCAGCATGCCAACTCAGCAGAGATTGTCGACGTGTGCGACGTTGATCCCAATGCTCTCGAAGCGGCAGGCAAGCTAACAGGCGCACAAAAGTGGACGGATCTGGGTGCCATGCTCACGTCCACAACCGCGCACGCCGTGGTGCTGGCTACGCCGAGCGGCCTACACAGTCAGCAAGCAACGGCCATCGCCGCCACCGGCCGTCACGTTATCACCGAGAAACCGATGGCTACGCGTTGGCGCGATGGCCTTGCAATGGTAGAAGCGTGCGATAAGGCAGGTGTACACCTTTTCGTCGTGAAGCAAAATCGGCGCAATGCAACTCTGCAATTGCTAAAACGTTCGCTCGATCAGGGACGTTTCGGTCGAATCTATATGGTCAATATCAACGTATTCTGGACACGCCCGCAGGAATATTACGACAGCGCGAAATGGCGTGGGACCTGGGAGTTCGACGGTGGTGCCTTTATGAATCAGGCCAGTCACTATGTCGATCTCCTGGATTGGATGATCGGGCCTATTGAAAGCCTACAAGCTTATACCGCGACACTGGCGAGGTCTATCGAAGTGGAAGACAGTGGTGTCGTTTCAATTCGCTGGCGCTCCGGCGCTCTCGGCTCAATGAACGTCACCATGCTGACCTACCCTAAGAACCTTGAGGGTTCCATTACAATTCTCGGAGAGCGTGGGACTGTTCGTATCGGCGGCGTTGCCGTTAACCAGATCCTCCACTGGGAGTTTGCGCAGCAAAGCGATGACGACAAGGAGATCGCTAACGCAAGCTATCACACCACGTCCGTCTATGGATTCGGTCACCCTCTCTACTACGCGAATGTGGTCGACGTTCTGCGAGGAAAGGCAGACCCCGAGACGGATGGCCGGGAAGGTCTTCGTTCTCTTGAGGTCCTGACTGCGATTTATCGTTCAGCGCGCGATGGACGACGTGTTCATCTTCCGCTCGACGTTTAACGTGTTCTTGGACTAGAAACTGCGGCCCTCACGGGCAACGTCCGCCAGTCCGCTCGCTGCTTTACGAATTTAGGCAGACGCTTGGCGGCTTTGTGGATGCTGCTGCGATTGCAGCAAAAGAGCGGATAGGAGCAACTCAAGACGTCGGGCCGCTGACTCGCCTGTTGACCTGATACGCTGATGCAGGCATCAGGCTAGGACGATTCTGAGGTTGTGGCCGCGGACATGTTGAAGTCTTCGCTGAGCAGCAGTCCAAGATTGGCTTTTCGAGCAGCGTTTCGCCGCGAACTTCCAGGCCAAAGGCCGTTGTTTTGTGACAAACTATCTTATGCCCGCATTGGTCGGTTCAGTATCGGCACGCGCTTGTTTGAGGTCGCTTAGCTTGCTTAGGAATTGCCGCCACATGCTCGCTGTGAAGGTCGCGGTCAAATGGTGAGTATCTTGGTAGATTATTGATCCGCTATTTTCGGCTGAGCAGAAGTTCTCGTCACAAACTTGATTAGAAAAGTCTAAGGTGGAAATTTCATGTTGATGTGAAGTCAGCATCTTTTCGTCAACAGGCATTCCGTTCAGTGCATCGTGTCGGTTTCTTCCGCAGAGTCCATAAGATTGAAGACAATCGACATAGGAAGGCAGCATTTTCGGATTATCCCGTATGAGCAATAAATGAGATCCCGTCTTCAAAAGAGTTGTCATCATTACGTCGGTTGCGCGAACCCACTCTTTCCTTGCTGCGGGTCTATCTAAAACTTCGCCTGTGTTTGGGTCTCGTAGCCAACCATAGTAATGCGAATAATTGGCCAGGATAATCAGGTCGGGCCTTAACTGGGATATCTCCTCTGTCACGGCCGCGCGCCATTTGCTGCAGGCCGCGTAGGGGATCTTTCCTGGTGGATACCACATCGAAGCATCCGCGGAGGGGCAGCTTGTCTTTGTGCGTACTAAAACCTTCCATTTCGCTTGGGTCGCGGCCTTAACGAGAGGGGCGAACCACTGCGCGGCGTGGCTGTCGCCAAAAAGCACGACCGTCTGCGACGCGCCGCTCTCGCCATATACGCATGGGGGTTGTGTAGTGCTGTCAAAGTCCAAGTGGCAGTGATCCGTGTAGTTCTGTCCGAAGTCATTCTGCGCTGCCGCGATGCTAGTCGTTCTTGCGCCGGATGGAGATATTCGCAAGGTGACATCTATGAGATTGCCAAGCGAGATGATGAGAGCCAACGTTGCGACCGCTGTAATTAGTCGCAGAGCGGGCAACGGCATGCTCTCCGATCGATGGATTGGTTCTTCGACGAATTTGTATGCAACGACCGCGAGAATTGTGAACGCCGCAATGGCAGTGGTCTTGGCAACCCAAGAATCTGGCCAACATTCAGTTGCAATAGCTAGTAGAGGCCAATGCCAGAGATAGAGGCTGTACGATCGATCGCCGATTTCCACCATCCGTTTGTTAGATAGGAACGACTTCAGGTAGGAGGGTGAGGCCGAGCCGATCAATATCAAGGCAGCCGCGGTGGTCGGTAATATAGACCAGATACCGGGATAGGAGACGTCGTCGTTTAGGAGGAAACAGCAAAGCAAAAATGCGAGGGCTCCCGCGTATCCAATCGCGCTCCTCAATCTTTCACTGACCTTTCCGAAATGAGAAAAGTGAACGCCGATAAGGCCGCCCAAGACGAGTTGCCAAATTCGGGTCTCGGTATGAAAGAAGGCGAAGGGGCTCCCGTGTTTCTCGATAGCGTACAGGCCGAATGCAAATGAACTGACGCAGATCAAAGCTAGGGTGAGGGTGAGCCTACGTCTTGACCATCGCAAGAGCGGCGTGGCCGCTGACAGTACAATGGGCAGAGCGATGTAGAATTGCTCCTCGATCGATAGCGACCAGAAGTGAAGTACCGGGCTTGGAAGGTCGTTAGCTCTAAAATAATCGAACGCATTATTCGCGAAATGGTAATTCGACCAGAAACCTGCCGCCGAGATGACGTCAGGATAGATCGTTCGATATCGATAGGAGGGCAGCAGGAGTGCGCTACTCAAAAGTACAAATATCAAGACGAGTGCAGCATTCGGAATAAGTCTCTTGGCGCGTCTCCCCCAAAAACCCAAGATGTCGATTCGGTGCGTCGCCAAAATCTCATCAATCAATGTGCGAACAATCAGTGCGCCGGAGATGACGAAGAACAGGTCCACCCCAATGAAACCACCGGGTAGCCATGCATTGCTGCTGTGATAGATGATGACTGCAAGGATCGCGAGCGCGCGAAGTCCTTGGATTTCTGGACGCCTAGCCCGTCCTATTCGTGAGAGTGCGTTTTTCTAGTCCGATTGATGTGGCCGCACATCTGCTCTGACGAGGCGCACAGGATTGCCTTCGGCTTTTCGCCGCCTGACGACCGGTACTTTGCAACGCGCTTGAGGGATGGGTTGGGCGAACGGGGGCGGACGCCCCGCCGGTCAAGGACCGAGCGGCAGCAGCGCGCCGGGCAAGCCGCAGATCAGGTCGGCTTCGGGACATGCCGCGGCAAACGCAAGGCGAATGCGGCTCGTGGTCTCGACGACACGGGCGGCGATTTTCAAGAGCCGAAGACGCAGCGTCGCGAACTCGGCAGCGGCCAATTCCCGGACTTTGGGAATGGCGTCGCGCACGGTCAGCATCAGCCAATAAGCGGCCGTATGGAGCACGAGACGGACCTGGTTGGCGAGCGCCGAACGGCAGCTGGTGCGGTCGGAGGCGAGCTGCGTCTTATGCAGCTTGATCAGATTCTCGGCTTGGCCGCGCGCGCAATACAGGCTGTCGTAGATCCACTCGGCCGAGCCGACATCGAGGCTGGTGACGACGAAGCGGATGTCGAGGCCGAGCATCGTCGCCTCAATACGGGCGACGGTGCGCCGTTCGCGATCCCAGGACTTTGCCTTGTGGCGCGTCTCGGTATAGCCACGCAGAACCGGCAGGTTCTCGATGGCGCGTCGGGTGCGGATGTCGTCGGCGACCTCGTCGACTTTTCTGGCGAGAGGCTTGGTGCCGGACAGACCGAAGATGTAGTCGATGCCGTTGGTCTCGCACCACGCCATTGCCTCCGGCCGGGCATAGTGCCCGTCGCCACGGAACGTAATTTGCGTGTTGTGCCATCGCGTCCGGATATGCCGTACCAGGCGGCGCAGATGGGCACGCACCTCGACGCCGCCCGGCGTCTTGCCGGGCCGCAGCACGACGGCCACGGGCCGGCTCTTCTCCGTGTCGTAGACGTGGATCGGCAGGAAGCAGCGTTCGTCATAATGAGCGTTGAACAGCGAGAGCTGCTGATGGCCGTGGACGACATCGCAGGTATCATCGATGTCGAGCGTGACGGATGCCGGCTCGCGCGGGTAGCTATCCATCCATGCGTCGACCAAAATGTAGGTCAGTCGGATCACGTCGCGCAGGCGCGGAGCATTCTCCAGCCGCGACAGCGTCGGTTGGGAACACAGATCGCGGCCCGTGTCCGGCAGCCGTCCGCAGGCCAGCTTGAATGCGGGATCGGACCGCAGATGATCGAGGTCGTCGGCGTCCTCGTAGCCGCAGCAGATCGCGAACATGCGCGCGCGGAACATATCGACAAGGCTGTGCACGACCCGCGTCGGATCGCGCCGATCCGGGAACACCCGGGCCAGATTGTTGGCCAAACCGAGACGCCGCTCGGCCATCGCCAGAAGCATCACGCCCCCGTTCGAGGTTAGGCGCCCACCATCGAAGGCAGCTGTGACTTTCTTGGCGTGAACGGCTGGAAACGAGAAGGGCGGAATCGTATCGTCGGTCATGGCGGGCGTGGCGTTCGCGGTTGGAGGTGATGGGGTTGGCTTCGCAACCGAATCCTACGCCGCATCAGCGCTTTACCCCTCAGACGCACTCTTACGAATAAGACGGGTTAAGTTGAAGAAAGATTGAGTGACTCCCGATCATTTCTGTGCCGAAACGTGGAGTCGCGGTCGTGCCGCGTCCAAAGAAACCGGCGCGAGCGGCCTATTAGACGCGGTAGGTGATCAGCCTCCGAAACGAGACTATCAAGCATGAAGAGATCGAGCGCGAGGCAGAGGTTTTATTTGTGTTGAATTCTTGCTTCTCGATAGTGGTCTGAAATCGTATCATCGGTCATGGCGGGCGTGGCGTTCGCGGTTGAGGTGATGGGGTTGGCTTCACAACCGAATCCTACGCCGCATCAGCGCTTTACACCACGCTCGCCAGCCTCTCAGGCGCCCTCTCGCGAATAAGACGGGCTAGTCGACTGCGATGGTTCTGTCTCGGGGAGCAAGGCTTTAGCATCTTTATTGAGTTCACGGCGACCATACGCGGGGGACCTGGCCTGAGCAAGCGATGCGCAGAACGTCTTCAGTCGCACGCAATTCGTTCCACTACATCCTTGTTTCAGATCAACCATAAGTAGATCGCGTCAAAGGGACCTATCCAGCTTGATGCTGGGTAGATAGTCCGAAACCACGGGGCCACTAATGTCCCCCATTTCATGGGCGCGAAATCACGCGTGCAGTACTCATTGACAATTGACACACAGACTCGCGCCGGCTGTGGAGCATGGTCGCCTCAGGCTTGTATTTTCTGGCACTCGGCGCAATCGCCTTGCTAAGAATTGGAAGATTGCGGTTGCCGTTGGTTTTGTGCTGAACGCTGACGATGCGCATCGGCAGATCGACAAGAAGGCCTACTAACGGCACGTGGCGACTCGGCCGGCTGAAGCCTAGACCAGAACGATGCAGCCGACGTGCTCGCCTCGGCAGCATCGGGGAAGGCCAGCGGAATGGAGCCCGAGCTTTCCGACCACAAGGAACACGTCACGGCCGAGTAATTGAGTACAGCTTCCGCGAAAGAAGTTACGGCTGCCATCGGTTGGGTGGGGATCGACTGACAGTTTTTTCATTCAGTTCGTCCGAGAGCCGGATTAAGCCGGCTCGTATAATCGAGAAATGGTGGGCCTAGTTGCGCGACATGAAAACGCTGGCGGGCGTTGTACCTGTGCTCGGCGCAACAGGGCAGGGGCTAATTGAATTCTTGATCGCAAATAAGCTGAATTATCGTCTCTCGTCGTCTGCGCGGGCCGTGGACAACAAACGCGGCAGCGGTGCCATTTGTGGCCGGGGTTGTGCAACCACTTGATGGCCTTCGTCGCTCGCTTCTTCCGCTCGCCAATGGCGGCGTCGGGCGACGAGGCCGACGAGCACAAATGCGGCTCCAACACCGATCATAATAGCGGGAACTAATCGCTCCCAATCCTGCATTAATGTTGTCAATGGTCACTACCTGCGTGATCCGCCGTCGGTTGCCATCGCTCCTTCCCGCACTTGGCCTCGATCAAATCGAACAGATCGTCCCCAGCAATGTTCATGAAATTTCGGCCAACCGCGCGGACAGCGACAGTTATCGATGTGGTATTTCCGACGTCAAAAGTCGTCGGGGCTCCGACATACCACGTGCCGTCCGATCGCTTCGAAAACGCCGAACAGTCGATCGTGTTAGGCTGGGCGGCAGCCGTAGTCACGAGGCCGATTGATCCGATAAAGGTACAAAGGATATTCTTCAACATGGGTGGACTCAAAATTGAGGGACAAAATTGGCATGTAGGTTTTATGCAATGGTGCCAGGGGCTTACAAGCCATGAAATCCCCGTAGAATTGCGGGGGCAACGGCGCGCTGCGTTCCGTGTGCGGACCGCCAGCCAAAACCCTCGACCACGTTGACGGAAGCAGTATAGCAACGCTCCTATTACGACCTTGCGCCAGGGGACGGACCAAGATGTTCGTTATTGTGCTAGTGCTAATCAGTGGTGTCTGTTTTTTTGCAGGTTGGCGGTTAGGTTATGCCAAAGGATACGAACGGGGACAGCATTCCGCTGCCTGCTTGTTCGCGAACAAGGCTATCCGATCGAGTATAGCCGGATAGTCTGCGAAGTGGGCGACTGTTATCATTCGACGGGCAGTAGGGGGGGCCGGCTTGGCCGGCCGGATGTGGGCCATTTCGGCAACCCATTTTCTCAGCAATCCATTTTCAGTGACTTGATTGGTGATGAGCAGAAATTCTAAAGACTGGACGCGCGAACAGTGTGAGCTGTTCTGGCATTGGTCAGGGAAGAGAACAGCGGAGTGAGTAATTGTAGCGGCGCTGAACAAAACTTTCCAGGATCTCGCTGCGCACCCAATGTCTGGTCGGCGATCATGTCGCATTCAGCAGCGAGGAGAGCGGTTATGGCGGCATCGTTAAACTCTTGCGAGAGGGCCACCACGCCAGTCCATTGATTGCGTTTCGACCAACATTGTTATGCAGCAGAACTAAATTCGTTGGCGGCAAGGACCAAGACGCGGCGAATGCTTCGTCGATCGCCGCATCCAGTTAAGAAAGGCCGCCGTCGACGATCGTCGGATCGACGGTAGCTGAATTCGTCATCTAGAGGTGTTAAGATACCGCATTACGCGCCAATTCGTCAGACGACGGATGTCTCCCTGAAGCGGTGAGCGGGCCAGTGTCAGGTTGGTGGGTCCGTGTGACGCCGACGATACAGCTTTATGCACGCAACGATGTTAACCGACCTTCATCTAAAGACGGAGGTGCGTCGTGCCGGACTTTGATGAATGGAACGGAGCCTATGGACGTGATTCGGTCGATAAAGCTCCACGTCTGCGCGATTATGACGACAAGTTCGACAGCGCTTTCTCGCAATCGCCGCAGAGGAAAGCAGTAATCTTGGATCGATATAATCCACCCTTTCCTCGACCGAATCGACCTAGGGATGAGCCTTAACGATGCCAGCAAAGAGACGGTAGCGCCCCACAGCGATCGCGCAGCACAATGCTGAGCTACCATTGCGGGTAGCTGCAAAAGTGAAGGATGAGGCGAGGAGGGTCTCGCTTTGGGGCAGTCAGCGAGCCGCGGGGATGTATTCAATTGTTCCGGTATCAAGTTAGAGGAACCGGAACAGTATTGGCGTTTAGTACACTTGGGGAGGCATGTTGGTATGGACCGCTATCGACATCCTTGGCTGCGAAGATTCACGATCGTCTTTGCCATCCTATTTGGATGGCTAGCCGTCAGTGTTTTGTTTTATCAAGAGGGCCCAGACGACAGGTCCCTGATCACTTCGCTGTTGAGCGGCAAGTTATAGCTCATCAAATAAGGTTGCCGCGCTTAGTTATCTGGATGCCCAGCCTGGATCCTGGATCGAGATATCGTTCGCGCTGTCTTGGTGTCCTGGTCGACGCCAGAAATGCTTCAAGATTGTGCCGGGTAACTTATTCGCTAATTGATCAGGGAAGAACTTCTAGTAGTCTGAACAATCGCGGACTTTCTGCATGCAGAGTCCTCGCCACTACAAATGGTGGATGAAAACCAGCGACGATCTCGATCTACGGCAGATCCGCCGGCAAGGCCCCACGGTTGCCGCGGCGCTTGACAGCGCGCATTCTAAGCCTAACGGTTCGAACCGAATCGCAGACTCGTAGTTCGTATCCCTCCGTTGAGGGCCGCCTTGTTTGACGGACGCGAGCGCTGCAGGTCCTAGGGGTAATCCTAGGAGAAGCGCTATGACGATTTCGCGGGCAGAGGTGATCACATCGGTCGAGCGGCGGCGTCGGTGGTCGCAGGATGAGAAGGAACGGCTAGTTGCAGCATCGCTCGAGCCCGGAGCCACCGTTTCCGAGGTGGCTCGCATGGCCGGCCTTCATGTGAGCCAGCTGTTCAGGTGGCGCAAAGAGCTTTGCAAGCACGGTGAAACGAGTGTAGCGCCGTTAGTGGCGGTCGAGATTGGGCCGTCTGTGCCGCCGCGGGATGTGGCCGAAGCGCCATTGACGACGGCGCCGGCGCGTCGACGGAGGAGCCAGGGCATCATCGAGATTGATCTCGGTAGCGGACACCGCATCCGGGTCGATGGTGACGTTGATGGAGACGCGCTGCGACGAGTTCTCGATGCCCTGGTGCGCCGATGATCCCGGTTCCGAGCGGCGTGCGAGTGTGGCTCGCGACAGGCTACACGGATATGCGCAGAGGCTTTCCGTCGTTGGCACTTCAAGTGCAGGAGGTGCTGCGCAAAGACCCGCTCAGCGGTCATCTGTTCGTCTTCCGCGGTCGGCGCAGTGATCTTGTGAAAGTGATCTGGCACGATGGCCAGGGAGCATGCCTGTTTACCAAAAGACTCGAGAGAGGAAAGTTCATCTGGCCATCGGTTGCCGGTGAATCGGTAACGATCTCTCCGGCGCAGTTGAGCTATCTGTTGTCCGGGATCGATTGGCGCAACCCTCAAGAAACCCAGCGTCCGACGCGGGTCGGATAGCCGTTTTACAGTTTGAATCTTCTGCTTGATCTGATTCAATGGCTTCATGACATCGAAGCCGGACGATCTTCCATCGGACCTTGCGAGTGCCCTGGCGACGCTGCAGGCCGAGCGTGAGGCGCGGCTGCGAGCTGAGGCGGTGGCTGCCAGCGCGCAGGCGGAGCTGTCGGACAACGAGGCGCTGGTCGCGCATCTCGAGTTGCGGATCGAGAAGCTCAAACGCGAACTGTACGGGCAGCGCTCCGAGCGCACGGCGCGGCTGCTCGAGCAGTTGGAACTGGAGCTCGAAGACCTCGTCACCACGGCGAGCGAGGATGAGCTTGCGGCGCAGGCCGCAGCGGCGAAGACTCAGAACGTCCGCCCCTTCACGCGCAGGCGGCCGGTGCGCAAGCCCTGGCCGGACGACATCGAACACGAGCGCGTCGTCATTGACGCTCCGACGAGCTGCGCCTGCTGCGGCGGATCGCGGCTGGCGAAGATCGGCGAGGATGTGACCAAGACGCTGGAGGAGATCCCGCGTCGCTTCAAGGTCATCGAGACAGTGCGCGAGAAGTTCACCTGCCGCGATTGCGAGAAGATCAGCCAGCCGCCTGCGCCGTTCCATGCCACGCCGCGCGGCTTCATCGGCCCACAATTGCTGGCGACGATCCTGTTCGACAAGTTCGGCATGCATATCCCGCTCAACCGCCAGAGTGCGCGCTTCAAGGCCGAGAGGATTGATTTGCCGCTGTCGACGCTGGCCGACCAGGTCGGCCACGGGACCTTCGCCGTCATGCCGCTCTTCCACTTGATCGAACGCCATGTGCTCGCTGCCGAGCGCCTTCATGGCGATGACACCACCATCCGTATCCTGGCGAAGGGCAAGTGCACGACCGGGCGGATCTGGACTTATGTGCGGGATGACCGGCCCTTTGCCGGGCCTGCGCCGCCGGCGGCGGTCTATTACGCCTCGAGCGACCGACGAGGCGAGCATCCCCAGAAGCATCTGGCCGCCTTCGCCGGTATCCTGCAAGCCGATTGCTACAACGGCTTCGAGCCGCTGTTCGACCCGCAAAAGAAGGTGCTGCCGATTACGCCGGCGTTTTGCTTCGCCCATGCGCGGCGGGGCTTCTTCGAGCTGGCTGACATCGAGAAGAATGCCCGGGAAGGCAAGAGAGGTAAACCGGTCTCTCCGATCGCGCTGGAGGCGGTCAGGCGCCTGGATGTGTTGTTCGAGATCGAGCGCGCCATTAACGGCTGCGGCGCCGACGAGCGGCACGCCGTGCGCCAGGAAAAGAGCAAGCCGCTCCTCGGGGACATGCACGCCTGGTTGTTGCGTGAGCGCGAAACCCTCTCTCGCTCGTCCGAGGTCCTGAAGCCGATGAATTACATGCTCAGGCGCTGGGACAACTTCGCCCGCTTCCTCGACGATGGCAGGATCTGCTTGACCAACAATTGCGCTGAGCGCGCATTGAGAGGCATCGCCCTGGGAAGGCGCAACTGGACCTTCGCCGGCAGCCAGCGTGGTGCCGACCGTGCCGCCATCATGCTGACGATGATCACGACCTGTCGTCTCAACGACGTCGATCCCAAGGCCTGGCTCGCCGACGTCCTCGCCCGTATCGCCGATCTTCCCGCTTCGCGTCTGCACGAACTGCTACCCTGGGAATGGAAGCTCCTGCGCCAAGGCGACAAGCCTGCCGATCAGCAGGCCGCCTGATCTTCACGCAACACCGTCATAGAGCTCGCCGTGCCCGCGCGCATGCATCAATCAGGCGGTCCTCGTCGTATGCGTACCGTAGTTCTCCCCGTCGTCCGGTAGATGGCCGCTGAACAGCGCTTACACCTTGGGCATGAGCGCCTCGGGTCGTTAGCCTAGTCAAGCAAGCTAATCTTATGGATCCGCGCCAAATGGCAGAATGGCAGGGCATGAGCTCAAGTGATTGCTGCCCAGACAGGTCAGCAAGGTCGAACGGCCAAGCGTCATCGTGGACGGTGATAAATCACTTCGATCGCTGATAGCTCCACAAGACTGCTAGGACGCCCCCTATCAAGAAGGAAATTAGGGCTATTGGAAGCATCGGCGGAAATATTGATGGGTACTCGTAGGCTGATTGGGTAACCCGCATCGGATCAGCCAGAGCATTATCGAGGAGTTTTAGCTTGCCCTCGTAATCCGTTATAGAGGCCATGATGTCGGCGTATCCAGGAATAGCGAGATCGTTTCCTATCCGCTTCGAAAGGCCCTTCAGTTCAGCATCCAAGACCGTAGTGCCATTTAGATAAAGTGGCATTTGTCCGTTTATAACTGACACGGACGCGGTAGAGCTGACTGCCAAAGGTTTCTCAATTCCCGCATCTTTGGCGGCGTCAAAGGCATTCCGATATTCAAGCATCTGTTGATTCGCGGCCAAATCCCGCGATTGACGGAGTCTCGCCAGCTCGAGTTCTGACTTGGTTTTCGCCGCAATCAGAATTGATCGACCTTCCGCCAAAATGGTCTGCTTTGTGGCGGCGATCGTTGAATTGACATACCCATTCAAAATCTCGGGACCAGATGTCTCTCCCTTGTACCTAAACCTTATCTGAATCGATGTATCCGTTGGATCCTGAGTGTTGAGGGACGGGACAATGACGATATCTTTGGTGATAATATCTCGGAGCTTATTAGCGTCGTTCAGGTCGATACGACCAAACAGCTGCCGATGAGAGAGTACGTATGTGCGCCAAGCGCTATTGTCGCGAGCCAAATTTACAAAGGTCCGCTGCGCTCTGAGTTCCATGTTTGATGATGTACCAAAAGAAGCATCAGGTATCAGCACCGCAAATGGAGCAAACGCGTCCATCGTATTTACGCGGATCAACGCATTCGATTCATAAGTTTTAGGAAGGAGACTTGCGAGGCTTACGCCGATTATCAAGGTTATGATCGCACAAGGCAGAACTACGTATTTATTCTTCCAAACAAGAGAAAGCCAATCGGTGGTTCGCATGGTTGTAAGATGCATTGCTGGTCTCGGAAGGTAGGAGTCGTTTTGCCTCTAGCGCGAGCCAGCGACAAACGATTTGCGTTCAGGAAATCGGCGCTATTTACATCTACGCCTAACACAGATTGAGGCAACTGTGGCGATTTCAGCGGGACATCAACGGCGAAGCGGAAGCTGGCTTTCTCCGCGCAAAAGGGCCTCATTCGTTTGGCCCATGCAGCGTTCAGAGCGGGGGTTGACGTTGGCAACCTGAACGGATAGCTGCAACAGGGGGAAATCCCAAGCTTATCAAAAGTTGTTCATCATTTGTCCGGTGCGTCGAGTCCGACGCGTGCCGAGACGAAAGGTCCTCGCCGGCTGGCGCTCTAAACTCAACTGTGACCCATGCGCGTCCTTAAACTTGGTTCCCTCGCGACGCATATGCATATCAAGAGCAGCAGTCGACTAGCTAGGAGTCAATTCCTAAGGCATATGGCCACTATCGCCGGAGGTTCGGCGGCTGGTCAGCTGATCGTCTTGGCGGCGACGCCGTTCTTGTCGCGCATATACTCGCCAGCTCAGTTTGGCGAATATGCCGTCTTTTTGGCGGTGTGCAATGTTTTCGTGGCCGTTGCTTGCCTTCGTTATGACGCTGCGCTCAACGCCTCCGCCGATAACCAAATAGTTCGAGTATTTATTGTCGCTTGTTTGGCAGCTGCGGTCACTGCGGCCCTGGTACTCGTCCTCGTTAGCTCCAAATGGGGAGAGGAGTTATTTCGCCGCGCGGTGGGCGCTCAACTGAACCCATCCTGGATCGCAGCGGCTGCCCTCATTTGCGGCATCTATCAAGCAACCTCGACGTTCGCTATCCGGCGCGGCCAATTTGCGTGGTCGAGTATACTGCGTGCTGGACAGCCTGCCATGTTTTCGGTTGCCGCGATTACTCTGCCGATCGGTCTCGTCGGTAGTTGCTTGCTCGGCTTCCTCACTGCTTTGCCAGTTGCCGCGAAGTTCATCAGCGGGCTGCGGCCTGCAGATATGCGCGATGTTATCTCGGAGGCTTGGCGACTCCGCGAATTTCCATTGATGTCGCTCCCTACTTCAATCCTTGATACGGTCTCGTTGGCTATTCCGATATGGTTTATCTCTTCGCATTATTCGCCGATGGATGCGGGCAATTACGCTCAGGCGCAACGACTCCTTGCCGCACCACTCATGCTGTTTGCCTTGGCCGTAGGGCAGGTTTTTATGAAGCGTGCGGGGGACATTGTCCGCGCCGGGCAGTCCGCAAGAGGATTTCAGCGGCGGGTTGTGATCAGCCTGGCGGTAGCGACGTGCGTAGGCTTGGTATGTGTTGGGTTGTTCGGATCGCCAGCGCTCTCGTTACTTCTGGGAAGCCATTGGCGTACCGACACTGCGTTCCTTCTTTTGGTATTCGCTCCGGTCGCTGTGCGATGCTGCGTTTCTCCGGTAACAGGTATCTTTATTTTGCAGCGTCGGTTGCGCATCTGCGCGATCTGGCAGACGTTCTATTTCCTGATGACTTCTGGTTTGTTTTGGACGTTTGCGGGCGACGTTTCGCTAGAACACTTACTCGTTGCTTATGTCGGAAGTGAATTCTTCTGTTATGTCGTCTATCTTCACCTTGCTGATCGGGTTGCGCTCTAGATGTGCGGAATTGTTGGACTAGTTCAGTCGAATTCAATCGACATTCGTCATGTGATCGGAATGGCGGAGCTTATCAGCCATCGAGGTCCAGATGACGAAGGATACGTGGTTTTTCCAGAGAGGGGACCTCTTTGTCTGGCCGGCGACGACACAGCCGTGTTCGACGGAATGGACTCGTTGCCGTATCGGCCGACGGCACACCAACGGGACTGGCTAGGCAGTGAGGAGCGGTCATTTGTTGCCTTGGGACATCGCCGATTGTCAATCGTCGACCTATCTCCGCTCGGCCATCAGCCTATGTCGTATATGGACCGCTACTGGATCGTCTATAACGGCGAAGTGTACAACTACATTGAGCTGCGCGAGCAATTACAACAAGACGGCTACACGTTTCGTTCCGGCACCGATACAGAAGTCTTGTTGGCTGCTTACGACAAGTGGGGTGTACAGCTGTTCGATCGCTGCAACGGCATGTGGTCGTTGGCGCTGTATGATCGGCAAACGAAAAAACTTCTGCTCGCCCGAGATCGATTCGGTATCAAGCCGCTTTACTATTTAGTTGGAGAGGGGGGCGACTCCCTGGCATTCGCTTCCGAAATTAAAGCATTCGCAGCGTTGCCGACTTGGCGTCGTGAGGTTGGAGCTCAACCCGCGTTCGATTTTCTCGCATGGGGGCTCCAAGATCATAGCGAGGAGACCTTATTCAAGGGAGTCTATCAAATTCCGCCCGGCCACTACGCCGTTGTGCAATTGGATACGAGTGGACGTTTGGTTGAAGCATTGGAGCCGAAGCTAAAGATAACCAAGTGGTATGACCTCTCGTCGAAAATACGCAGTGCACCCTTGGAGTTTAAGGACGCTGCGCAGCATCTGCGAGAACTGCTCTTGGATGCGGTGCGTTTGCGAATGCGGGCAGATGTGCCGCTTGGATCCTGTCTCTCCGGAGGACTTGATTCATCTTCCGTCGTTTGCCTGGTGCGTGGTTTGTTAGATTCGATAGGCAATACGCAGCCCCAGAGAACGTTTTCGTCATGTTCGGAATTTTCCAGCATCGATGAGCGAGATTACATTTCCGAGGTGACCCGCGGAACCAATATTCAAGAAACGCACGTCTTCCCGACTGGCGAGGAACTGTTCGATCGAATCGACGATCTGGTCTGGACGCAGGACGAGCCGTTTGGGTCGGGCAGCATTTTCGCGCAGTGGAGTATTTTTCGCGCGGTGCACGAGCAAGATGTTGTCGTTATGCTCGATGGTCAAGGCGCCGACGAGCATCTGGCTGGTTATCACGGCTTCATTGGCGCCAGGCTTTCTGGGCTTCTGCGGAAAGGGAGTTTGAGTGAATTTAGTGCAGAGCTCCAGTCTGTAAGAGCGCTACATGGTTACGGGCCTAATAAGTTCTTGCAATACTTTCTCGCAAATCTCATGCCTTCTTCAATTCGTCCGTTGGGTGCACTGGGGGGAATGACGCAGATGCGAAGAGATTGGATCGACGTCCATGCGCTCGGTGCGGTGGACCGTGATCCTATGGTGGCGCTTGGAGCGCGCGCCAAGTCGATTCGCGAACTTTCGCTCGCCCAGCTGAGCGGAGCCAACCTGCAGATGCTTCTGCATTGGGAGGACCGAAACTCGATGGCGCATTCTATCGAAGCGCGTGTGCCATTTCTTGATTATCGCTTAGTCGAATTTGTCCTTAGTTTGCCCGACGCGTTCAAGCTCGAGCGTGGTCTAACCAAGCGCGTGCTTCGAGAGGCTATGCGTGGTCTGGTTCCTGAGAGAATATTGACTCGTCATGACAAGAAGGGGTTCTTGACCGCGGAAGAATATTGGATGAAAGGCAAGCAAGCGAGACAAGTCTCCGACAGGATTGACGAGGCGATCAAATGGTCTGGAGGAATCATCAAGCCGGCGATGCGCGAAGTGCTCTCGAACGTATTGGCGGGTAAGGCTCCGTTTAGCTACCACGTGTGGCGGGTGGTATGTTTTGGAGCGTGGCTTAAGAAATTTCAAATCCGACTGTGAGTAATATGCGACGGATAATTTCAGTAGTGGGCGCGCGCCCACAGTTTGTAAAGGCTGCAGTCGTTGCGCACGCTTTTGCCGCAAAAGCTGACGTGGACCATTATATCGTTCACACCGGTCAGCATTTCGACGGGAATATGAGCGATGTCTTTTTTGCGGAGTTGCAGATTCCAGCTCCTCGATATCGCCTTGCTGTGCACGGCCTGTCTCATGGGGCGATGACTGGTCGGATGCTCGAGCAAATTGAGAGCATTTTTCTGACCGAGCGGCCCGAAGCGGTTGTTGTCTATGGCGATACGAACAGCACGCTGGCCGGCGCGCTCGCTGCAGTCAAGCTGCATATTCCCGTAGCCCACGTCGAAGCAGGCCTCCGGTCAGCCAACCGCGCCATGCCCGAAGAGATCAATCGGATTGCGACAGATCACGTCAGCGACGTTCTATTCACTCCCAACGAAACTGCTTTGCGTCAGTTGCTTTTGGAGGGGCTGTCGGAATCAAGCATCGAAAACGTTGGCGACGTAATGTTCGACGCATGCTTGCGCTATGGGGCGTCGGCCGAAAAAAAGTTCGACCCAAAGGACTATGGCTTGGAATGCTCCGGATTCACTTTGGCAACGATCCATCGCGCGGAAAATACTGACGATCGAACACGTCTGGCCGGAATTTTTGAAGGGTTGCGTCGCTCTGGCCGTCCGGTTCTGCTGCCGCTCCATCCGCGAACGCGTGATAAGCTCACTGACTACCAATTGGCGGTGCCTAGCAATGTAACTATTCTAGATCCCGTGGGCTTTATGACGATGCTACAGCTTGAGCGGTATGCCTCTTGTATCGCGACGGACTCGGGAGGTGTCCAGAAGGAGGCCTTCTTCATGCGGAAGCCTTGTGTGACAATGCGGGATGAAACCGAGTGGACCGAGTTGGTCGAAAGCGGTTGGAATACGTTGGTTGGTGCTGATCCTGATCGCATAAGTTCCGCGATCCGCGAAGCCAGGGGACCTACAGTTTGGCCGAATTTCTACGGTGACGGCCACGCTTCCGAAAAAGTTGTAGAGAGGGTTCTGTCCCTTTGCGCTGAACGAGGCCAAGACTGAAATCAGGAGCGATCGCCTGCTGCCAGTGATGGTCCGCTCGGCAAAGACTTGAAGGTCTCCATCGGTGCGATTCTATGTGTATTGCCGATAGGCCCAGTCACATTTGCTAGAACCGACCCTGGGGAGATATTATGGACGTATACGGTATTTTCGGCAGTAGGGTCTGTAAGCCCAGGTCGGAAAGCTTGCGCCGATGACGACCATCTCGGCCATCGGCAGAAGATCGTAACGGATCAATTCCATGGAGAGGCTCCTACGATTCTTGGTTAAGCCCGCCACGGGCGCATCACTTTTCATCGTCGGTATCGGGTTGTATTACGGCGTGACGATCTGGTTTTTGGACCTGTCGATGTCCGCGCGCACGCGTTCCGATATGGTCTTTCTCCCTTGGTTGGCCGCTGTCGGAGTTGCGGTAGGTTCTATGCTGTTCTTTCGAGCGCGACCTTCGACTGTCTTCGTCGATGCGCGTGGGCGCATTCTAGTCTACGGCGTGACACTCTTGTTTCTAGTGTTTTGTGTCGTGACAATGGTTACAGCGCCGTCGGTGCCTTTGTTGGATGCCTTCCGGGGGGCAACCCCTGAGCAAATTGCGGTTTCGCGTGAAAACTTTCTTAAGGCGCGGGTGGGGTGGGCAGCGATTTTGCCTTATCTCAATATTTTACTTGCGGGGGCTTTGCTACCCTATTGTATCTGCGTTGCGATTCTGCGGCGTTATCGTTTCCGCTGGGTGGTTTTAGGAATCTTCTTTCTGTACACGCTGGCCTTTGTCGAGAAGGCCTTTTTCTTGCGATTGTTTATCCCGCTGATGGCGATTGTTGCTGTGAGTGGTACCAAGCGATTTAAGCTTACGTGGCTTCTCGCGGCGGCGGTCTTGCTGTTATTTATGAACACGTTGATTTCTGGATTTGCTGAATCGTCTGGAATGAATGCGAGGGACTTCTTGGTCTATCGGGGTCTCTACATTCCGAGCAGGACCGTCACTGACTCGCTGGACTACTGGTGGAAGAGCTATCAGGGGCAGTTATTGTTGGGGGCGACGAACCTAATGCTCTCGCAAATCATGGAATTGCCGCGGATCTATTTTGAGCGCGAAGTCTTCGTGTACGAGTGGGGGCCTTCTCTCACGGGTACCAGCGCGGCTAACGCAGCCTACTTTGTCGACGCCTTCATAAGTTTTGGCTGGATCGGCGTGCTTGTTTTCAGCGTGCTGATCGGAGCGACAATTAGCTATTTTTCGCGCTCAAGCGATCGAGCTCTGCAATGTATTCTACCGCTATTCTTGTTCAGCGTCTTTCTTGGGCCTTTTCTCAGCGTTCTGATCGGTAATGGTTTTTTGTTGTGCATCATTGCGTCTTCGTGGATAAACGTTCGTCCGAAAAGCGAAAGTTCGTCTGATGCAGGTTCGGCGACGTGGGGCGCGACTTGAGATATCGACGCATTGTGGGCTCGGATCCTGAGCTCTCGTGCCCCCTGTTATAGAGATGGCGCAGAGCCTTCTGCGATGGCGCCGGAGTGTGAAGTCGTCGCTGAGGCGGTGGGTAATGATGTGTCAGCGGGCGATGATGCCGTCATCTGGTTTGGATTTGGGTTGACATCTAGTAGCTATACCCTGCAAGGGGCATTCTTGTTCGGAGGTATTGGATGGTAACTATACATCCCACCGCAATCGTGGATGAAGGTGCGGAGATTGGTGACGGCTGTCGAATTTGGCATTGGGTTCACATTTGTGGAAAAGCCCGGATCGGCGCGCATTGTTCGCTTGGTCAAAACGTGTTTATCGGCAACGATGTTGTCATTGGCAACAACGTAAAGGTTCAAAACAACGTTTCAGTGTATGATGCCGTCCGGATTGAAGACGATGTTTTTTGCGGGCCAAGCATGGTATTTACCAATGTTTATAATCCGCGGTCAGCGATCGCGCGGAAAGACCAGTACCGCCAAACGCTTGTGCGCAAGGGGGCGACGTTGGGAGCCAATTGCACGATAGTGTGCGGCACAACAATTGGTGAGTATGCATTCGTTGGCGCTGGGGCTGTCGTCAATCGCGACGTTGCTCCATTTGCGCTGATGTTGGGGGTTCCCGCCGCACGTCGGGGATGGATGTGCCGATGTGGCGTCCGGCTGCCGGATGCACCTGGGCGCGTTGCGTGCGAAGCGTGTGGCGATAGCTATCGGATTGAGGATGAAACTTGCGAGCCTCTCTAGATCAAAGTTGGCTTACTTCGTTCTCTCCGATCATCAACTGTCTCGATATTCGAGGTAAGACTAATGTGCGATCAACACGTCGAAGGACGTACGATGGAGGAGCCAAACTCCTGCGACGAGCAGTTTTGCGTGGTAGGGCGATCCACGTACCTGGAACCAGCGGTGGAGTGGGCGCTCACTGTGCGTAGTAGGAAGCGCGAATGCTCTGAACCGCATGGAGGGGAGAATCTCCGAGAAGATTGGTTCGCTGTCGTTTTCGATGGTCTTCCAGCTAAGTGGGTTCCGGCGGTGCTCGTGGAGCCAATCCCTTGACGACAATACTTTTCGCGCGTGCCATGCCACTAAATGTCACCCCGGCTGTGGAACGCTATGTGAAATTCTTACGCGAGAACGGGTTCTCTGGAACAATTGTTGGCGCCGAATTAGATACTGGCAGCAGCCGAACCCCAGCAGATTTCGTCGACGAACTGTACACTTCCCGTGGTTCGTTCGAGGGGTTAAGACGTCGTGCGCAGGCACTTGCGGCCTATCAGGCATTCTTGGTGCGCACAGTTGCTCGTGTTCGTCCCGACATCGTGCAGTTCTGCGATGTGTTCTCGGCTGTTGCGGGCATCGCCAGCAAGTTGTTCCGATCTCCGCATCTCATCTTTGATATACGCGATCCCGTCAAGCTGTCCACTAGTCACTACGGGCCTTTGGTTCCGCGCGCACTGCACTTTCTCGAGTCTCTCGCTGCTCGAGTGAGCGATGGAATTATTGTCGTGTCCCCGGAATTAATGGACTTTGTGCCGCAGGCCGCGCGCAAGCGCGCTGTCATTATGACGAACTCGCCTGAGGAAGATCAGTTCACCGGATACCAGTTCAGCGGTGGCGACAATATAACCATTAGCCTTTCTGGATTTGTATCTTATCGACGCAACCTGGATGCCTGGTGCCGACTCGTTGGAGATAATCCCAAACTTAAGCTTGATCTCTATGGGACCATTGCGGATGAGAGGTCGCGTCAAATTCTTGACCAGTATGGGTTCGAACAAATCAATCGAGTTTCGCATGAGGAAGCGTTATCGCGATCGCGCGCTGCCGATATCATGGCTTTGACGTACGACCCGTCGATCGTAGTCAATCAATTCGCTGCGCCCAATAAATTCTTTGAGGGACTAATGCTAGGAAAGCCAAGCATCTGTTCGACGGGAATGCGGTTAGGGGAGCGGCTAACACGCGAGCATTGCGGAATCGTTGTTCCATATGGGGATGTCGCTGCGCTCGCGACTGCTGTAGAGACCTTAAGGGAGCCCGGAGAGCGCCGCCGCATGGGTGAGAATGCGCGACGCCTTTTCGAGCGTGAGTATCTTGGGCAAGCGCGTAACGCGATGCGCACTCTATATGGCCGTCTCGGGCTCATTCCGATGTGAGCGCACGGTCGCGTACGCTTTCCTGCGTCAAGCGGCTAGAGCGGGTTGTTACCTAATCAATCTGGCTTACGGGTCATTCTGACGTCCGTGTAGCGTGCAGTCGGCGTATCAGCTCCCTGTAGGCCGTACCAGCAGCATCCCGCGTAAATTCTTCGGAAAGGGCTTTCACTGCATTGCGACGCTTCGCGGCGAGTTCGTTCGGGCGTTGAGCGATGGCCGCTATTATGCTTGCAAGAGCGGATGGTGTCTCCGGCTCAACAACCCAACCTGCGTCATGGCTGGCGAGCATGAGAGCAAGCTCGGAATCAGCTTCCGTAAGTGCGATGATCGGTCGCCCAATGGCAAGTAAGTTGTACAGTCGGCTTGGAACGGAAATGCCCGACATATTGCGACGGTAAGGTATGATCCAGGCATCGGCCGCGGTGAGAAGAAGCTCGAGCTGGTCTTCGGGTACTCGCTCGATCAACGTTACGTTAGGCAGCGAAGCCGCCTTTTGATATGCAACTAGCTGCTTCCAACCCACGCCCCACCCCGACAAAATGAAGTGGATGGACGCATCGCCAGCGAGCTTTTGAGCGGCGTCAAATACGGATTTGGGATCGTGCGTGAACCCGAGGTTGCCAGAAAGTCCGACGACGAGCTTGCCAGGGATACCTTTTCGGAAAGCGTTGCCCTGATCGATGGCGCGTTCACATGGCGGCAATGTCGACCAATGCGGAATATAGCATATCTTAGCCGCTGCTGACGGAGATTGTGGCGTGATGTGCCTTTCCATATCTCGTCCAATAACGACGATCGTATCCAACGCTTTAAACATCCACGAATTCATGCGCCGGATAAGTCGCACAGCGATTGAGTCGCGGGTCACGATTCCTCCCGCGATCAAGCTCTCCGGATAAAGATCGTAAACGATCAATCCAGAGGGGGCGCCGCGAAGGCGAGCAGCGAGGGCGACAAAATATGGTAGAAGAAACGGAGTCGTAACGACGAATACCGGTGAGCTCGGTCTCGCACGCCAGAAGACTAGCGCAAAAGCAGCAATACAAAACCAAAGCATTGCCAAGGCTCGACGCACAAGCGCGGCCTTTGGTACGGTCCAGGCAGGCACCTCGGAAACTGTAGGATTACCCTTAGCCCGTGAGCCCTTAGTTCCCGATATGACCAGCAACTCGTCTTCGCGCGAGATCTCTTCGGCGATCGCTGTCAAGAAAACCGCAGTCGACGTATCATCGGGACGGTAGTGCTGTGTCACCAAAATATTCGTCATCTGTTCACACTGGAGCGGGCTCTGGAGCGCATTGTCGTCTGGCGGATATTGCAGCGCAGAACATGATCAACAGTGACGAATCGGACTATTTGTCAAGATTTGGCCGGTTTCGGCTACGGGTGAATATCTTAGCAAGGCCAACAGGCGGCGGGTAGGATTCTGTTCGCTCCCCTCGGTTTCAACGGCCTCCGTCCTGAAAGATATTGACGTCATGATCGTTCCTAGCTTGGAATTGGCAACGGGGCATGCAGCCCAACGAGCCGCCACGACGGCGAGTGACGCAGGCGGAAGCAGCTCTCACGCCAACTTGTTAGCTAAATTTAGCAGAGTCTGAACGGCTGTCTCAGCGGCAGCTCGATCAGTTATAGTTGGCAAGTTGCGCCGCCGACGTGCCCGGAGACCCGGAGGGTTTGCTCCGCTAGGTCGTCTACCAACAGGCTAGCTGGGCATATCAGGGAGGAGGCCGAGTAGTATAGCATCCGCGTGTCACGGCTAGCTTCTCTACACAATGGAGGGATCAAGCGGGTCGGCGGAACCATATTTGAGACGCTCATGAACGCTGAGGCTAAAGCGCTTATTGCATCAAAATGATCGGCCGTTTGCAAGCGACCACCGAAGCAAGCTGTTTGGTGATCGCCGCTAGGCAAAAAAGCGCCAGTTCTGAGGTTTTGTCATTCCGGAACGAGCAGTAATTACACCACCTTCCGATGCCGGAGTTCGCTGATCTCGTCCTTATCAAACCCGAATTCGGCCAGCAGCTCCTCGGTCTGCTCGCCGAACTCGGGCGGGCGGGCGGCCATCCTGCTCGGCGTCCGCGACAGCGTCACCGGCTGGCTGACCAGCTGGATCTGCCGGTTCTCGTCATTGGGCACGTGCTGGGCCATGCCGAGATGCTTGACCTGGGCATCCTCGAACATCTGGTCGATCGAGTAGATCGGCCCGCACGGCACGCCGGCGGCGTTCAGCTCCTGTACCCAGGTCTCGGTCGATTTCTTCTCGGTCAGCGCGCCGATCCTGGCGTTCAGCGAGTCGCGGTTCTTCGAACGCGCCGGGGCGGTCGCGTAGTCGGGGTCGGTGATCAGCTCGGGCGCGCCGATCGCCTGCGCGCAACGCTCCCAGATCCGCCCGCCTGTCGTGGCGATGTTGATGTAACCGTCTGAGGTCTTGAACACGCCGGTCGGGATCGAGGTCGGATGGTTGTTGCCGGCCTGTTTGGCCACTTCCTTTTCCATCAGCCAGCGGGCCGCCTGGAAATCCAGCATGAAGATCTGGGCCTGCAGCAGCGAGGTCTGCACCCACTGGCCTTCGCCGGATACGTCGCGTTCCAGCAGCGCCGTGAGGATGCCGATCGCACAGAACAGGCCTGCGGTGAGGTCGGCGACGGGAATGCCGACCCGCATCGGTCCGCCGCCGGGCGCGCCGGTCACCGACATCAGCCCGCCCATGCCCTGGGCGATCTGATCGAAGCCCGGGCGCTTGTGATAGGGGCCGTCCTGGCCGAACCCGGAGATGCTGCCATAGACGATCCGCGGGTTGATCTTGCGGATGCTCTCGTAATCGATGCCGAGCTTGGCCTTGACGTCCGGCCGGAAGTTTTCGACCACGACATCGGCCTGTTCGGCCAGCCGCTTGAACACCTCGAGCCCCTTGGGGTCCTTGAGGTTCAGCGTCATGGCGCGCTTGTTGCGATGCAGGTTCTGGAAATCGGACCCGCCGCGCGGGCCGCCCGGCTGCTCGCCACCGCCGTCCTCCAGTAGCGCATCGATCTTGACGACATTGGCGCCCCAATCGGCGAGCTGACGCACGCAGGTCGGCCCAGACCGGACCCGGGTCAAATCCAGCACGGTGAAACGGGACAGGGCTTGGGATGCGCGGGGAAAGGGCATTGAGACACCTCTTGTTGGGCGGGCTGCCCGGGGGCTTGAGCCCATCTGCCATAGACAATTTGGCAGGCATTTCCAACTGTTACCCGGATCACAAACAAGGCCGGAAACAACCAGCCATGGTTCCCTGAAGATCGGCTCCTGTATCTTGCGGTCCTGGCCTGGCCCCACACCTCCACGCCGTCCACCAACCCTCGACAATCACCGCGCCGGCTGCTAGCCCGTCGCCATGTCGAATGGGTTTTGCCCTTACGGAAGAGGCACTTGAGGCCTATCGGAGCGGTGGACCGAAAGCGGGCATGGCGGTGAAAAAGGGTCCCTCCCATCTGCTCGGTAACTCGGCATGGAACGCGACCGCCTTCGCGGTCGCGGTGCTGCTCAATCTCGCGATCCTGCCATTCGTGATTTTCCGGCTCGGTCTCGCCGCGTTCGGCGTTGCGGGTCTGGTGACGGCCTGTGTCGCGCCGGCGCTGATGTTCAGCAATGCACTCGGCCTTTCGACGGCGCGCGAGCTCGCGCAAAGGTTGGAACCGTCCGACCGCGACCTGGCACGGCGATTTTTCGCAACCGCTCTCGCGCTTGCCATCGTCCTTGGCGGCCTGATCGCAGCGTTGCTTGCCTTTGGCGGAGCGCCGCTCGCACGACTGGGATTTCACCTCGGCGGCCCGGCCGCCGACGACCTCGGGCTCGCTTTCGCATTGGCCGCCGCCGGTTGGCTGTTCCAGTGCCTGTTCGCCGTCTTCCTCTCGTTGTTCACGGCGCGTCAGGACTATCGGCGGATCGCATCGATCAGCATCACGGGCGCGGTGGTGACGACGATATCGATGCTGCTGCTGATCCCCTGCGCGCCGCGTGCCTCGACCTTCCTCGGTTGTCAGGCCTTGGGCTCTGCAACAAATCTCATGATGGCCTTTGCCTGGTCGCGCCACGCCATCAGTGACTGGCTGGCACGGCCGGCGCTCGATCGCGGCGCGCTGCGTGCGCTGGTCAAGCTTGGCGGTTGGCAGTTCGCGGCGCAAAGCGGCGCGCTGTTCGCCGGGCAGGCGGACCGCTATCTGCTCGGCGCGCTGCTGCAGCCGCAATTCGTCGGCTTCTACAGCGTCGCGCAGCGGCTGGAGGAGGCGGTCTACATTGGCGTGTTGAAGATCGGCGAGATCTTGTTCCCGTTCTTCAGCACCCTGCAGAGGGAGGATGACGATCGCAAGGTCGACCTCCTGCTTCGCTCGTCCTGGATTCTCAATGTGCTTGCCGCGAGCGCGCTGGGCGGCCTGATCCCGGTCGCAGGCGCATTGCTGCATCGATGGACCGGCGCCGAGGTCGCCGCCGAGGCTCAGCTGGTGCTGGTGGTCCTCGCGATCAGCGGAATATTGGGGTCCAGCGCCAATGTGTTTGCGTTCTATCTGCTGTCGCAGGGGCGCTCCAGTTCCAACGCGCTGATCTCGCTCGTCACGGGTATCTTCACGCTGGCGACCAGCGCCGTCGCGTTGCCGCATTTCGGCTGGCAGGCAGCCGGCTGGAGCTCCTGCGTCGGGATGGTCGCCCAGATGGTGATCACCGTGCTGTTGATGCGACGAACCTTCCGGCTTTCAGGTATGTGGTCACGGATGTTGCATTTCGTATTGGTCCCGCTCGGCACGGGAGTAGCCATCGCGCTGGCGCTGCGTTCGCAGCTGGGCCACGCGTCATTCGACCACGCGCCGTCATGGTGGTATGTGGTGTCGCTCTACGGCGTGTCGGCTGCGGCGATCTTTGTCGCCGCCGTCGCGATGTCGCAGCTCGGTCCCTATCGCGCCGTGTGCTGGCGTGATCTCCGCGTCATCAGCAGTCGCTTCCTGCCCTTCAAGGCCATCTAGACATGTGCGGCATCGCAGGCATCGTCAATCTGCGCGACGCTCCGGTGGAGCCGGCCGACATCTCGCGGCTCACCAATTTGATCGCGCATCGCGGTCCGTTCGGCGAGGGCACCTGGTTCAATGCCAAGCGAAACGTCGCTTTCGGCCATCGCCGGCTCGCGATCATCGATCCCGGCGAGGGCGGCTATCAGCCGATGGTGTCAGGCGATAGCCGCCATGTGATTGTCTACAATGGCGAGATCTACAACTTCCTCGAATTACGTCGCGAGCTCGAGGCAAAGGGCGCGGTCTTCCGCAGCCAGTCCGATACCGAAGTGATCCTTGCCGCCTGGCAGGCATGGGGCGAGGACATGCTGCTGCGTTTCAACGGCATGTGGGCGCTGGCGATCTACGACACCGCCACGGATGATTTGTTCCTGGCGCGCGATCGCTTCGGCATCAAGCCGATGCTGTATGCGTTGTCATCCGAGCGGTTCGTGTTCGCGTCCGAACAGCGGGCGCTGGCGCGGAGCGGGCTGGTTGAGACGTCACTCGATATCGACGTGGCGCGGCGGCTGTTGCTTGACCCGTTCGGGATCGAAGGCAGCGAGCGGACTCTGTTCGCGCAACTGCGCCGCCTGCAGGGCGGCCACTGCATGTGGCTGCGCAAGGGGCGTGTGCAGGTGCGCCGCTGGTGGCGGACCGTGGATCACCTGCCGGCGATTCCGGATACCGAGGTCGAACGCGTCGAGCGCTTTCGCGAACTGTTTCAGGATTCCGTCGCGCTGCGGATGCGCAGCGATGTTCCGATCGGGACCTGCCTGTCCGGCGGCTTTGATTCGTCCGCGGTGATCTGCGCCATGGCGACCCATGAGAAGGCCGGCATGGGACCGCGTGGCTCGACGGCCTGGCGACACGCCTTTGTCGCGACGTTTCCCGGCGCCAGCAACGACGAGCGGCCGATGGCGGAGGAAGCGGCCGCGTGGGCCGATGTGGCACCGAGCTTTCTCGAGATCGGGCGCTCCGACGCGCTCACCGACCTTGACCGCATTCTCGACGATAATGACGACGTCTATATCGGGCTGCCGAGCGCGCCGTGGTTGATCTATCGCGAGCTTCGGCGCCAGAACGTTACCGTGTCACTCGACGGCCACGGGGCAGACGAATTGATGGGCGCCTACCTGCAGGAGGGGCAGTTGGCTGCATTCCGGATTCGGAACGCAGCAGCCGCGCTCACTTCACGATCGCAGCTGGCGCAGCGCGGCATCGACTTCCTGCGGGCGCAGATGATCAGGCGCGAGGGGCACTACTTTCTGCGCGGAGGCGTTGCGGCCGCGCCTGCGCCGCTGCCGCTGGTCGCCGAGGATGATGAATTGCCTGATACATGGGGCGCGTTGAACCGGCGCCTCTACCGCATGTTCCATTCGACTACGCTGCCGACCATCCTGCGCAATTTCGACCGGCTCTCGATGGCGCACGGGATCGAGGTCCGCATGCCGTTCATGGACTGGCGGCTGGTCACCTACACGATGGCGCTGCCGGAAACGAGCAAGTCGGCGGATGGCCTGACCAAGGTGGTGGCGCGGCAGGCGATGGCGAACCTGATGCCCGAAAGCATCCGCACCGCGCGCCGCAAGGTAGGCTTCAACTCGCCGATGCCGGAATGGTTGAACGGGCCATTGGCGGGCTGGACGGCAGAGCTGCTCGATCGGAATGTTCCGGCATTCGCCCAGTTCGTCGACGAAGCGCCCCTTCGAAGGGCGGTCGGCCGCTTGACGGCGTCGCAGAGCTGGGATTGGAAGAGTGTCGGCCGGATCTGGCCTTATTTGAACATGAAATGGATGTTGGCAAGGTCGTAAGATGTTCAGGCGTGCTGTGACAGATGCGATTGATGGTGTCCTTGGTTGGCGCAGCCGGTTCTCAGGGGCGGTGCGCGTCGGACGCGGATCGACGATCGCATGGCGCCGCATCAGACGCGCGGCCGGTAATGACCTGTCGGTGGGGGAAGGCTCGATTGTTCACGCCGACATTAACTTCGAGGAAACCGGAGGCAGGATTCAAATCGGCAGCCGGACGTTCATCGGGCGAAGCAATCTCGTTTGCTACCGAAGCCTCACTATTGGTGACGACGTCATCATGTCATGGGGAATCACGATCGTAGATCACGATTCGCACAGCATCGATTGGATGGACCGCCGCAACGATGTCCGGGAATGGGCGGCTCGTCGAAAAAACTGGGATAAGATTGCGAATGCGCCAGTCGTGATATCTGATCGAGCCTGGATCGGGTTCAATGTGAGCATCCTGAAAGGGGTTTCGATAGGGACGGGCGCAGTCATTGGAGCGTGTTCGGTTGTCACTCGTGACATTCCGCCCTATTCGTTGGCCGTCGGCAATCCGGCGAGAGTCATTCGACTGCTCGGTCAACCTTCAGACGAAAATCGCGAGCCTTAATCGTCATGCGTCTCTTTCAGAACAATGGTCTCTCGCGCGGCTTTCGCGCCCACCGTCACGAGACGCCCTATCGGAATTTCGCTGCCGGGCGAGCGCAGTTTCTCGATACGCGGTTCACGGCATCGCATATCCTCCTGCCGGTGCTCACCGACAACCCGGACGCCTTCTACACGAATGGAGACGACGAGCGCCTCCAGTTGCTGTGGGCGAAGGAGAATAATCTCCGTACGGACGATCTGGAACAAATTCTGCTGGCTCAAATCGAGCAGCATCGCACCGAGGTGTTCTACAATCTCGATCCGATACGCTATTCCAGCAAGTTCGTTGCGAAGCTGCCGGGATGTGTGAAAAAGTCCATCGCCTGGAGGGCTGCCCCCTCCGGAAACGCGGATTTGACTGAATACGACCTCGTCGTATGCAACTTTGCATCGATCCTCGAGAATTGGCGACAAAAGGGGTGCAGTGTTGCATCCTTCTTTCCAGCGCATGATCCGGTGATGGACGGCTACGCCGGTGCTCGCGCGGAGGAGCTTGATGTTATTTTCATTGGTGGATACACGCGCCATCATGTCAATCGCAGCCAAGCGATGCGAGCTGCGGCGTCGGCGGCCGGAGTCCGCGCGCGCTTTTATCTTGAGGATTCGCGCCTCACGCGGCTGGCGAATGCTCTCGCTCCGTTACCAGTGCTTCGTTCGTACCGCCACCCAGAGGATATTCGTTTGATCCGCGCCGATCCGGTGTACGGGCGAGATGCCTATGCCGCGATGGCAAAGAGCCGCATGGTGTTCAACGGCGCGATCGACATGGCCGGCGAGGACCGCGGCAATATGAGATGCTTCGAAACGACTGGATGCGGTTCGGTTCTATTGACGGATGCGGGACGCTATCCGGAGGGTTTCGTTCATGGCGAAACCATGCTGGTATACTCGTCGCCTGAGCAAATACCGGAGTTGATCGGCAAGCTGATGAAAGAAGAGAAGCTTGCAAAATTGATCGCCCAAGCGGGGCATGCAATGGTGAAGGAGCGCTATAACAAAGCGCTGCAGTGGACCAAGTTCCAAGAGTTGATTTGACCGATCTGAGAAAGTCAAAGTGTTTGCATGTCGGGTGAGAAAGCATTCGCGACCTGGGAGGAGGCCGTAGTTTGGCTGCGCAATCAGCCGGACCAGCGCCAGCTTGTGCTCGATGCGTTCTACGACGATCCGCTGGTTGGCGCCGCCGAGCGCTATTTCCAAAGCTCCGAATGGCAGGCGATTACTGAGTTGCTGGCCGGGCGGTGCGGTACCGCACTCGACGTGGGAGCCGGTCGCGGCATTGCGAGTTATGCGCTCGCCCGAACCGGCTTTGTCGTGAGAGCGCTCGAGCCGGATCCCAGCGCGATCGTGGGAGCGGCGGCGATCCGCAACCTGGTACGGCAGACGCAACTGCCGATCCGGGTGGTCGAAGAGTTTTGCGAGCGGCTGCCGTTCGCCGACGCAGCGTTCGATCTTGTCTTCGCCCGCGCCGTGCTGCACCACACGCGCGATCTCGAGGGAGCATGCCGGGAGATGTTTCGGGTGCTGCGGCCCGGTGGCATGCTGATCGCGGCGCGCGAGCATGTCATCAGCAAGGAGCCGGACCTTCCCCAGTTCCTCGCGCAGCATCCGTTGCATCATCTTTACGGAGGAGAGCATGCCTTCCTGCTCGATCGCTACACCGGCGCCCTGACCGCCGCAGGCTTTTCCGCGATCGACACGCTGGCGCCGCTGCAAAGCCCGATCAACCTGTTTCCCTATACGCTGGAGACCCTGAAATCGGCGATCGTGACCAGGTTGACGCAAAAGGTTCCGGTCGCTCCACTGTGGCGAACCGCGTTTGCGTCACGTCTTGTGTTTGGCTCGCTGCTGTCGATGGCCGAACGTTTCGACAATCGACCGGGCCGGCTCTACTCCTTTGTCTGTCACAAGGCCTGAGCGATGATCGTCTGGGTCACAGGCGCGAATGGGTTCATCGGCCGCCATCTCGTGCATCAGCTGGCGGGAGCGGGCCATGCGGTGCACGGCGTCGGGCACGGCGCCCTCGATGCAGTGGAAACCCGGCGGCTTGGTTTGCAGAGCTGGATCAACGGTGAAATCGACGCGGCCAATCTCAACGCGCTCGCGGCCGCCCACGGGCTGCCGGCGCAGATCTTTCATCTGGCTGGCGGATCGTCGGTCGGCATCTCGATCGCGCGGCCGTTCGAGGACTATTCGCGCACCGTGGCGAGCACCGCGCGGCTGCTCGAATGGCTGCGCGGATCTGCGCCGAACTGCGCCGTGATCGCGGCGTCAAGTGCGGCCGTCTATGGAGCCGACCATGTCGGCCCGATCGCTGAAAGCGCGATCGCAACTCCGATGTCGCCCTATGGGCAGCACAAGTTGATGATGGAGCAATTGTGCAGGAGCTACGCGCAATCGTTTGGCATCCGCTGCACGATCGTGCGGCTGTTCTCGGTCTATGGACCCAATTTGCGCAAGCAACTGCTCTGGGATATCTGCTCGCGGCTGGCGGCCAAGGAGCAGGTGCTCACGCTTGGCGGGACGGGCAACGAAATCCGCGATTGGACCGACGTGCGCGATGTCGCAAGGCTGCTCGCAAGCGTCGCAGCACCGTCGTCGCAAGCGGCCCTCCGGGTCATCAACGGCGGGTCGGGCCGCGGGACCAGCGTTGCCGATATTGCCGCCGGTCTCAGCCGGCAGTGGGGCGGCAACACCGTTGTGCGACACTCGGGCGTAAGCCGGCCCGGCGATCCGCTGTGCCTGTTGGCCGACGATGCCGTGCTGCGCCGGATCGGATTCGATTGGCGCATTCCGCTCGATCAGGGCCTTGCCGATTACGTGACCTGGTTCAAGGAGCAGGCTTCGTGACGCCCCGCCCACTGCGAATCGCGTTTAGTCATATTTCACGTCGGCTATGGGCCGGCGGATACAACTATCAAGGTAATCTGTTCGCAGCGCTCGACCAATTTCGGCCTGGTGAATTCATTCCGGTTCTCTTTGCCGGGATGCAAGCTGATGAGAATGAACTTGCCGACCTCGCGGCGATATCAAATGTCGAGATTGTGAGATCAAACGCATTCGACGGACAACCTGGCCTAACGGCAGCGCTTGCGCTCGGCTTAGACAAGGGTGCTGCAACGGCATTTCGGATAGCTCGGATCGATCTGGTCGTTGAATCGGCGCGTTTTTTCGGTTGGCGGCTGCCGTTCCCGACAATAGCTTGGATTCCCGATCTGCAGCATCGCACTTTGCCTCATCTGTTTCCGAGGGCCGCACGCTGGCGTCGCGAGTTTGGGTTCCGCATGCAGATCGCATCGGGTCGAACCATCATGCTAAGTAGCGAAAGCGCTCTGCTTGACTTCAAGACCTATTATCCACGTGTCAAAAACCGCGTCGCCGTTGTCCGCTTTGCGGTCCGGCCGCCAACTGCCTTCCTGAGCACGAATCCATCCGAAGTCGTCGAAGCATATGGTCTGCCGGCGAACTACCTCTATCTTCCCAATCAGTTCTATCGCCACAAAAACCACCAACTCGTTGTTGAGGCCTTGACGATCTTGAAGCGTCGCGGTGTCGACGTGGTCATTTGTGCATCCGGCAGTCCAGAGGATCGGCGTGAGCCGGGGTACTACAATCTCATTAATTCGGAGATTGGTAAGCGCGGCCTTGGTGCCCACTTCCGCCATGTCGGTGTTATCCCTCTATCCCACGTCTACGCGCTCTTACGGGCGTCGACTGCATTGCTTAATCCGTCACGCTTCGAGGGTTGGAGCACAACTGTTGAGGAGGCCAAATCGTTTGGCGTTCCGATGGTCCTATCCGATATCGCCGTGCACCGAGAACAGACCGAGGGTAGTGCGCGGTATTTCGGCGTGGATGATCCGGTAGCACTGGCAGACCATATTGCGCAGATCTCCCGCGAAGCTCGCGGGCTGGTTAATCGTGATATCGTTCCGCATCACGATGACGCCGTCGGCGCGTTTGCTGCAAGCTTTGCGTTCACAGTACATCAGGCCCTGAAACAGAATGCCGGGCGGTTGCAAATGAGCCGTTCTGGATCGTAGGCGTTACATACCAAAGCAAAAACAGCAAAATCGCTCCGTGTGTAAGCAATACGGTCGTAAACGGTACATTGAGAAGCAATTGAACTAAGACAGCTCCGGATACAAGGACGAGACGGCGCGGGAGATGGGCCGATGCCCGGTTTGCCAGTGCGATCACCAGTCCGCAAACGAAGGCCGTGATGGGAGCGAATGGTGCTCCGACAGACGCAATGCCTTCCGTTGCAAATAGGGACGCATTGAAGTTTCCACCGGTAGGAAAAGCGTTATAGATGACGACTGAAATCTGCTCGTGGTAGGGACACGGCATTAGTGGCTTGAGCGCGCTAATTTGGCAGAAGTGCGTTAGATCGTGTCTGAAGAAAAAGTCGTTATAGTAGTCCATTGCGAGTGACGGAATTGCGACCATGCGAAAGTTTACCAGCGCGAAATAAGATCTCGCTGCCTCGAGCGAGACCCAGTTGTACTTGGCTAGCGCATAGAAGAGGATTCCAGCCACGAGAGGTCCGAGCAGCGAGACGATGACTGCGATCCTTAACTCAAGGAGCTTTGAAAAGAGCAGCATTGCGATGAGCCAGGCAGACGTCAGGAGAGATACTTTACTGAGCGTAATCGGGTAAAAAGCGAGAAGGAGTAGGAGCGCTAATGTCGCTCGCCAAAATTTCCTTAGCTCTATGCAGCAAGCAAAGGAGAACGGCAAAAGTGCTCCGCTCGTGATGCCGATCATGTAATTCAATAACTTCGGCATATTCAATGCGTTGCGATAGTCATAAATTTGCTCCATCGAGACGATCTTGAAATTGTACTTTGCCCCGATCGATATCACCCCTATGCCAAGTACTAGGATTGTGCTGATGAGTCGGTCGGTGGCCCAAGGTGAGAGAGTGTACCGTTGAGGCAAAGGAGTTTTGATGAACAGTGCAGGCGCGATGAATGCGAGCGCCGACACGGCGGCGGAAAAGCCGCTCAAGAGATGATTGTACGTGAATGCAGAGAATTGATTGAGCCAGAGATAGCCTGCGATCATGATGAAGAAATAGAAGCCTACGAAATAGCCGAAGCTGAACTCTGCATAGGCAAACAAAATTCCGATTATTGTAAACGTTACCACGATGGCGCTTGCCCGTGGAAAGTCGTCCAGCTGAAATCGAATATGATACTCTGGGTAAATTTGTGCGGCGCATGCAAGTGATGCACATGTTGCTGCAGCACAAAGGAAAGTGAGGGCCGCTAGGCGGCAGCGTTCAAGCGTTGGTTGACCAATCCCGCGCAAGTCGTGTCTCCATAGTTGCGCCCTAGTAGCGACAGGCCACCGGCGTCGAGCCCCTAGGCGCGGGCAACGGACAGTCGTTTTCAGCGGCCGGCATATCGCAATCCATCTATCTCGTCCTACTTATGAGAACCAGATGCGAACGCCGTTTTATCGTATTTCAGACGGGTAAGTTGTCGAATTCGTCGTGCGGCTCATCGGTTGGGTTCAGTGCCGACCGCAATACACAGTCGAGCCAAAGCAGCTGGAAAGCTTTACATCGCAATGAGGATAGGAGGCTTCGGAGCGAGTTGTCGAGACACCGGGAACTTCGCAGACGCAGCCGCTTTCTCAGAGGGCGAGTAATCTTGCGGTCGTTTAGCTATTTACCCACTCGGGCAACCTCAACACGCGGGCGAAGCTCGGCCCTCTCGCCCAATTATAGCGTTGGTTGTCTTATTGCGGTGCTCCTGCTCTGAAGAGCGAGTGCAGGTGCTCCTGCTCTGAAGAGCGAGTGCAGATGACGCCTTGCGTAGACCGAAGCTTTTCGAGTAATGGACGATATCGAGCAACCGGCAACGTCTCCCCTGCTGCTCGCCGGGTGCGAACAGGGCCTATACATGATAAGATTCGGCCTGCTTGGGTGTGGGCGCATTGCCAAGCGCCATTCTGACCTTTTAGGAGGCAATCATATTGCAGGAGCGTGCTTGGTTGCGGTATGCGACCGAGTTCGCGTGCGGGCTGATGTGATCGCCGAGAGGTTCGGCGTTGCGGCCTACTCGGACATGGATAACTTTCTTGCTCGCAAGGATATCGATGCCGTCGCCGTGCTGACGCCGAGCGGGCTGCATCCCGCGCATGTGATCGCCTGCGCCAAGGCCGGCAAGCACATCGTGGTTGAGAAGCCAATGGCGCTACGGCTGCAGGACGCCGACGACATGATCCGGGCCTGCGACCAGGCCGGCGTCAAAATGTTCATCGTCAAGCAGAACCGCTTCAACGTGCCGGTGGTCAAGGCGCGCGAGGCGCTCGATGCCGGCCGCTTCGGCAAGCTGATCCTGGGGACGGTCCGGGTGCGCTGGTGCCGCGACCAGGCCTATTACGACCAGGACGATTGGCGCGGCACCTGGGCCTATGACGGCGGCGTGCTGACCAATCAGGCAAGCCACCATGTCGACATGCTGGAGTGGTTCTTCGGCGAAGTGGTGAGCGTGCATGCGCGCGCGGCAACAGCGCTGGCCAAAATCGAAACCGAGGATACGGCCGTCGCGACGCTGAAGTTCCGCAACGGCGCGCTCGGGATCATCGAGGCGACCACCGCGACGCGCCCGACCGATCTTGAGGGCTCGCTCTCGATCCTGGGCGAAAAGGGCACGGTCGAGATTTCGGGCTTCGCGGTCAACCAGATCCGGCACTGGCGCTTTGTCGACGAGCTGCCGTCGGACAAGGACGTCGTGGAGAAGTTCTCGGTCAACCCGCCCAACGTCTACGGCTTCGGCCATCAGGCCTATTATCACCATGTAGTCGATTGTCTGGTGAACCAGCGCGCCGCGCTGGTCGATGGACTCGAGGGCCGCAAGAGCCTGGAGCTGATCTCCGCCCTCTACGAGTCGATCGAGACCGGCGAGGAGGTCGCACTGCGCTTCACGCCACGGCTGAGCCGGCTGGGCGTCGTTTCGTGAACCGGCCGGAGGTGCATCAGGCCAGCGTGCGCGATGTCGCGTTCGGCGAACGCGTCAAGATCGTCGAGCCCTGCAACCTCTATGGCTGCAAGCTCGGCGACGACTGCTTCGTCGGCCCCTTCACCGAAATCCAGAAGGGCGTGATCGTCGGGGCGCGCACCCGCGTGCAGTCGCATGCCTTCGTCTGCGAACTCGTCACCATCGGCGAGGATTGTTTCGTCGGCCACGGTGTGATGTTCGTCAACGACACGTTCTCCACCGGCGGCCCGGCGCGTGGACGCAAGGAGCTGTGGCGCGAGACGGTGATCGGCAACCGGGTGTCGATCGGCTCCAACGCGACGATCATGCCGGTCAGGATCGTCGACGACGTCGTCATCGGCGCCGGATCGGTGGTGACCAAGGACATCACGATATCAGGCACCTATGCCGGCAATCCGGCGCGCCGGCTGCTGACGAGCCAATAGGGCAATAGGGGAATATCGATGGCGGTGCCGTATGCCGACCTGCAACTGCAATACCAGTCCATCAAGGGCGAGATCGACGCTGCGATCGCCGGCGTGATCCGCGACAACGCCTTCATTCGCGGCAGCTATGTCGACGCCTTCGAGCGCGAATTTGCAGCGGCGGCCGAGGTCGCTCATTGCGTGTCCTGCGCCAACGGCACCGACGCGCTTTACCTCGCCATGCGGGCGCTGAAGGTGAAGCCGGGCGACGAGGTGATCACGACGGCGCATTCCTGGATCTCGACCGCGGCGATGATCACCCATTCCGGTGCCACCGTCGTATTCTGCGACACCGACGAGGCCACGTTCACGATCGATCCGGCGGCGATCGAGGCCGCGATCACGCCGCGCACGGTCGGCATCATCCCGGTGCATCTCTACGGCCAGCCCGCGGATATGGACGCGATCATGGCGATCGCGCAGAAGCACAAGCTGTGGGTGATCGAGGATTGCGCCCAGGCCCACCTCGCGCGCTACAAGGGCCGCATGGTCGGTACCTTCGGCGCGGCCGCGACCTATTCATTCTATCCCGGCAAGAATCTCGGCGCGATGGGCGATGCCGGCGCGGTCGTCACCAACGACGCGGCCCTCGCCGAGCAGATGGCCATGCTGGCGCGCCATGGTGGACTGGTGAAGCACCAGCACCACATCGAAGGCATCAACAGCCGGCTCGACGGCATGCAGGCGGCGATCCTCTCCGCCAAGCTGCCGCATCTTGCCGCCTGGACCGAGGCCCGGCAGGCCGCGGCCGAGGTCTATGATGGCGGCCTCAACCAGATCGAGGATGTCGTGGTGCCCGAGGTCGCGCCGGCACGCAGCCACGTCTATCACCTCTACACGATCAGGCATCCGCGCCGCGACGCGCTCGCCGCCCATCTCAACGCCAACGGCGTGCAGACCGCCATCAACTATCCCACCGCGCTGCCGTTCCTGCCGGCTTATGCTCGGTTCGAGCATCGGCCGGAGCAGTTCCCCAACGCGCATCGCGATCAGGGCCGGATTCTCTCGCTGCCGATGTTCGCCGAGATCACGCGCCAGCAGCAGGACGAGGTGATCGAGCTGATCCGGAAGTTCTGATCGCGATCGCGACCACGCGCCTGACGCTGTGGTCTTCAGCTCCCGAGCAGCAGGGGCCTCAGGAACTTTTCCAGATTGGATCCCGAGAACAGGTAGCCCTTCAGCCCGGCCGCACGTGCCGCCTCGAGATCCGTCGGCTGATCGCCGACCAGAAAGCTGCGTTCGACGTCGACCGGAAAGCGTTCCAGCAGATCATTGATCATGCCCGGCGCCGGTTTGCGGCGGTGGCTGACCTGCCGATATCGTTCAACCGTCCCTTCAGGATGGAACGGGCAGTATTCAAAGGCGTCGATATGCGCGCCGATCCTGCCGAGCTCATCGGCCATCCAGTCGTGAAGCCGCCGCACGTGTGTCTCCTCGTAGAGACCCCTTGCGACGCCCGACTGGTTGGTCACGACGAACGCAAAATACCCCATGTCGTTGACAGCCTTGACCGCCTCGCGCGCGCCGTTGATCCAGACCAGCCTGTGGCTTTCGAACAGGTAACCGATGTCCTGGTTCAGGACGCCGTCCCGATCGAAGAACACGGCCGGCCTTCGCGGCTGATCTCCGGAAGCGCTGCTCATGAGGTGATGATCCGTCCGTCTCCACGAGGCATGAGCTAGCTCAATAGTTCACAACGCCGCGCGCGACAAATGTTGACCGATCATGCCCCGTGTGGTCTCGACGGTTATCGCTCGTCCGCAATCACCTTGCCGTCGTTCGGCAGCGAGCCGGTGCCGACGAGTTCGACGGTGCCCCCCAGCTTGGTGACTGCACGCAGCGTCGCTGCAACCTCGCTCAACAGGGCATCCGGCGCCGAGGCACATTCGGCTCTCAGCGTCATCACGTCGGCCTCGCCGGCGCGCGTGACGACAAGGCGCATCCGTCCAAGCTCGGGATGGCGCTTGCCGATCTCCGCGATCTGCTCGGGGCGAACGAACATCCCCTTCACTTTGGTGGTCTGGTCGGCGCGGCCCATCCAGCCCTTGATGCGCATGTTGGTGCGCCCGCACCGGCTCGCGCCGGGCAGGGCGGCGGTCAGGTCGCCGAGCGCGAGGCGAATCCAGGGATGGTGCGGATCGAGCGAGGTCACCACGATCTCGCCGACGTCACCCGCCGCGACGGGATCGCCGGTGCCGGGTTTGACGATCTCCAGGATCAGGTCCTCGTTGACCGTCATCCCCTCGCGCGCCGCCGTCTCGAACGCGATCAGGCCGAGATCGGCGGTGCCGAAGGCCTGATAGGCCTCGACGCCGCGCGACTTCATCTCCTCCTGCAGCGATTTCGGAAATGCCGCGCCTGAGACCAGCGCGCGCTTGATCGAGGATACGTCGCGGCCGGCGGTAGCGGCGGCGTCGAGCAGGATCTTCAGGAAGTCCGGGGTGCCGCTATAGCCGACCGGGCGATAGGCCTCGATCAGTTCGAATTGCTGCTCGGTATTGCCGGGGCCCGCCGGGATCACCGCACAGCCGAGCGCCCGCGCGGAAGCATCGAAGATGAAGCCGCCGGGGGTGAGGTGATAGCTGAAGGTGTTCAGCACCACATCCCCCTCGCGAAAGCCTGCCGCAAACAGCGCCCGGGCGCCGCGCCAGGGGTCCGCCTGGCGGCCCTCGGGCTCGAAGATCGGTCCGGGCGAGGTGAACAGCCGGGCGAACGAGCCGGGCTTGTCGGCCACGAAGCCGCCGAACGGCGGGGCGGCCTTGTGCAGGGCCGGCAGTTCCGACTTGCGCAGCACCGGCAGCCCGGCCAGCGCCTCCCGGCTGGTGATGGAGCCGGGATCGGCGCCCCTCAGCAAATTGGCATAGGCCGGCGCCGCCATCGCCTTGCGCAGCACCTCGGGCAGCCGGGCGAACAACGCGGCCTCGCGCTCGGCCGGATCGCGCGTTTCAAGGGCGTCGTAATGGTCGGTCATGGCAGGTCCTTGAGAGGATGTGCGCGGGTTGCGTGCCGGTCCGCCCGTGCTATCAGACGGTGACGGCTGACATTGGGACGGTTCCAGGGAGCACGATGGCTGAGGCAGAGAGCGTTGCGGCGGACGAGGCCGCCGACGTCGTCGCGAGGCTGAAGCGCCGCATCATTGGCGAGGCCCTGCCGCTGTGGTCGACCGCGGGCTGGGACAGCACCGCCGGCGGCTTTGTCGACCGGCTGCACCAGGACGGGACAGCCGATCACGCCGCCCCGCGCCGGATCATGGTGCAGGCGCGCCAGATCTATTGCTACGCCAAGGCGGCCCAGCTCGGCTGGTATCCGGAAGGACGTGCGATCGCGCTGAAGGGGCTGGACTACCTGCTGGCCAAGGCCAGGGCGCCGGACGGCCGGCCTGGCTTCGTCCACAGCCTGACCGCAGAGGGCGGCGTGCACGATCCGCTGCGCGACACCTACGGCCATGCCTTCGTGCTGCTCGCGCTCGCGACCGTCTACGGCCTCGACCAGGACGCCCAGATCCGCGCCGAGATCGACGCGCTGCTGTCGTTCCTCGACACCCAGCTGCGCTCGCCCCATGGCGGCTTCCACGAAGGCCTGCCGCCCTCGATGCCGCGCCGGCAGAACCCGCAGATGCACCTGTTCGAGGCGATGATCGCCTGCTTCGATGCGACCCACGATTTGTCGTTCCAGAACCGCGCTGGCGATTTCTTCGCGCTGTTCCTGGCCAGCCTCTACGACAAGCAGACGCGAACCCTCGGCGAGTATTTCGAGGAGGACTGGTCGAAGATCCCGCCGGTCAGCGTCGAGCCCGGCCACCTCGCGGAATGGGTCTGGCTGCTGAAGGGATTTGAGCGCATCACCGGCTGCCCGACCGGGCGCCCGCGTGGCGAGTTGCTGGCATCGGCGCTGCGCTATCGCGACGCGGCCACCGGCTGCCTGGTCGACGAGGGCGACGCCGAGGGCAACATCCGCCGCCACACCCGGCGGCTGTGGCCGCAGAGCGAGCTGGCGAAGGCCTGGATCGCGCAGGCCGAGTCGGGCGAAGCCGGCGCGGCGGACGAGGCGCGCGCTGCGCTGGTGCTGCTCGAGCGGCATTATCTCAGCCATCCCGTGACCGGCGGCTGGTACGATCAGTTCGACCGCGACGGCAATTCGCTGGTCGCCACGATCCCGGCGTCGTCGTTCTATCATGTGCTTTGCGCGGTCACTGAAGCCGAGCAGGTGCTCGGATAGAACCGCCTTCCTGGTCTGACGCGTTTTCTGCACACGCAACTCCGCCTGAAAACGCTCACTATCCTCACAGCCAGCGCTTGCGCCGCTTGAAGCTCTTCAGGTTCTTGAAGCTCTTGCGCTGATCGCCGGCGCCGCCGAGGTAGAATTCCTTGACGTCCTCGTTGTCGCGCAGCTCGTCGGCGGAGCCGTCGAGCACGACCTTGCCCTGTTCCATGATGTAGCCGTGGCTCGCGACCGACAGCGCGGCGCGCGCATTCTGCTCGACCAGGAGGATCGTGACGCCGAGGTCGCGATTGATCTCCTTGATGATCGCGAACACTTCCTTGACGAGCAGCGGCGACAGCCCCATCGACGGCTCGTCCATCAGGATCATCTTGGGGCGCGCCATCAGCGCGCGGCCGATCGCGAGCATCTGCTGCTCGCCGCCGGAGAGATAGCCGGCGAGGCCGGTGCGCTCCTTCAGGCGCGGGAAATATTTGAACACCATGTCGATGTCATCGGAGACCTCGCCGTCGCGCCGGGTGAAGGCGCCGAGCCGCAGGTTCTCCAGCGACGTCATGTCGGCGACGATGCGGCGGCCTTCCATCACCTGGAAGATGCCGCGGCGGACGATCTTGTCCGGATCGATGCCGTTGATGCGCTGGCCCTCGAACAGGATCTCGCCGCGGGTGACCTCGCCGTCCTCGGTCTTGAGCAGGCCGGAGATCGCCTTCAGCGTGGTCGACTTGCCGGCGCCGTTGGCACCGAGCAGCGCGACGATTGCGCCCTTCGGCACCTCGAGGCTGAGGCCGCGCAGCACCAGGATGACGTCGTCATAGACGACCTCGATGTTGTTGATGCTGAGCAGTGGCGGCGGCGGGACGGCCGTCGGCCCCGGGCGGGTGGCTTCGAGGGTTTCGTTCATGGTCTCGATCACTCTCCACTGTCGTCACCCGCGTTTCGTGCGCAACTGCGCACTCGAGCGGGTGACCCAGGATTCCAGAGGCGCCGGCGATCAATCGAGAGGCCGCAGCGTACTGGATCCCCCGCTTTCGCGGGGGATGACGATTGTTGTCGACGCTGCGCTGGGTGGCAGCCCCACGACCTCACCAGCCAAACCATTCGGGTTTGCGCGGCAGGTCGACGGTCTTCACCTTCTCGAGCTTGATCGTGCCCTTGCCCATCAGGTCGTTGATGTCGCCGTCGGTCGCGCCCGAGATCTTCGAGCGATACAGGTCGACCTTCGTGGTCGGGCGGTGATCCTTTTCGGTCCAGGTCGAGGGATTGCAGACGCCGTCCATGCCGGCCGGCACCCAATCCTTCTTCTGGTAGAAGCCCTTGGCGACGTTCTCGCCGGTGGCGCCGCCGTTCTTGGCAGCCCAGTCGAGCGCTTCCTTCAGATAGAGCGCGCTGCAGACCGCGGCGATGTAGTGCACCGGCCGATAGACCTTGCCGGACGGGTCGGACATCTTGGAGATTTCCATCACCGTCTTCATGCCGGGCGCGTTGCCGCCCCAGCTCACCGCCGTGCGGAGCGGGAAGATCACGCCGTCGGCTGCATCGCCGGCGGTCTTCGCCGCGTTCTCGTCCATGCCCCAGACATTGCCGAGGAACTGGACGTCGACGCCGGCGGTCTTGCAGGCCTTCAGCACCGAGATGTTCGAGGCCGCCGTGTTGCCGAGATAGGCATAATTCGCGCCGGAGCTTTTCAGGCTGAGACACTGCGCCGAGTAGTCGCCGGGGGACAGCGCGAACACCAGCGGCGGCAGCACCTCGAAGCCGAGCTCGGTCGCCAGCGCCTCACCGGCCGCCTTCGGCGCGTTCGGATACGGATGGTTGGCGCCCATGTGGACGAATTTCGGCTTGCCGGGCTTACCCTTGGCCTTCCAGTCTTCGGCGGCCCAGGTCAGCATCGCGCGCATCGAGTCCGAATAGCTCGGACCGTAGAAGAAATTGTACGGCGCGGGCTTGGCCTTGCCGCTGGTGCCTTCCGGATCGGTCAGCGCGGCGGCGTAGGAGCCGGAGATGTCCGGGATCTTGTCCTGCGCCAGGAAGCCGGTGAGGGCCTCGGTATCCGCCGTGCCCCAGCCCATGATCGCCGCGACCTTGCCGTCGGGCGCCGACCATTTCTTGTACAGCGCGATGGCGCGCGGCACCTGGTAGCCATAGTCGTTGCTGTCGACATTGAGTTGCTTGCCGCCGATACCGCCGTTCTTGTTGACCCAGGCGAAGGTGTCCGCGACGCCCTGGCCATAGGGGGTGCCGACGTCGGACGTGCCGCCCGAGAGGTCCTGCAGATGGCCGATGGCGATCTGCGCCTGCGCAGTGGCGGCCGCGCTGCCGATCAGCAGCGCAAGGGAGACCGAGCTCAAAAGGGATCTAATCGTCATTTTTTCTTTCCTCCTGCTTATTCGTTGAACCGAATTTTGAGTTGCGTTCCGTGCCTTGCGTCAATGCGAGAACGGGTAGAGCTTCCAGTAGGCCTTGATCTGCCGCCAGCGATGCGCGAGGCCGTCGGGCTCGAACATCAAGAAGCCGATGATGATCAGGCCGATCGCGATCTCGCGCAGGAAGGTGATGTTGTTGTTGAGCTGCAGCGCCTTGTCGATGGCACCGCCCTTCAGCCAGGCGCTCAGCCATTCCATCGATTCCGGCAGCAGCACCACGAAGGCCGTGCCCATCAGCGTGCCCATCACCGAGCCGGTGCCGCCGATGATGACCATGGCGAGGAACAGCACCGAGCGCTCGATGCCAAAGCCTTCCTGCGAGACCACGAGCTGATAGTGCGCGTAGAGCGCGCCGGCGATGCCGGCAAAGAAGGCGGCAAGCCCGAACGACAGCGTGCGGTACTTGGTGAGGTTGATGCCCATGATCTCGGCTGACAGATAGTGATCGCGGATCGCGACCAGCGCGCGGCCGTCGCGGGTGCGCATCAGATTGGTGACCAGGAGATAACTGATCACCATGTAGGCGAGCACGACGTAGAAATACTGCCGGTCGCCGCGCAGGGTGTAGCCGAAGATCGAGAACGGGTTGGCGCTGGCCGGCACCGAGCCGCCCGAGAACCATTCGGCGCGCGAGAAGAAGTCGAGCAAGATGTACTGCGCCGCCAGCGTCGCGATCACGAGATAGAGCCCCTTCAGCCGCGCCGCCGGCACGCCGAAGATCAGGCCGACCAGCGCCGTGACGACGCCGGCGAGCGGGATGGCGAAGAACACCGGGATCGGCGCGTTGTTGGAGATGTAGGCCGAGGTGAACGCGCCGAATAGGAAGAACGCGGCGTGGCCGATCGAGATCTGGCCGGTGAAGCCGACCAGGACGTTGAGGCCGAGGGCCGCGATCGCGAAGATGCCGACCTGGATCGCGATCGAGAGCAGGTAGTTGGACAGCAGCATCGGCGCGCAGCAGGCCAGCACGATGCCGAGGATCGCGAAATTGCGGCTGGTTGCGGTCGGGAAAATCGTGGTGTCGGCCGCGTAGCTGGTGCGGAAATCGCCCGAGGGGATGAGTGTGCTTGTCGCCATTGATCAGACCCGCTCAATATCCTTGGTGCCGAACAGGCCGTACGGCTTGATCATCAGGATGATGATCAAGACGTAGAACGGCGCGATCTCGTAGAGATTGCCCCAGTGCAGGTACTGGCTGTCGACATACTGGGCGACGTTTTCCAATAGCCCGATGATGATGCCGCCGAGCACGGCGCCGCCGACCGAGTCGAGTCCGCCCAGGATCGCCGCCGGAAACACCTTGATGCCGTAGGCGGAGAGGCCGGACGACACGCCGTTGACCACGGCGACCACGACACCGGCGACCGCCGAGACGGTGGCCGAGATCGCCCACGCCATCGCGAACACGTTCTTGACGGAAATGCCGAGCGACTGCGCGACCTGCTGGTTGAAGGCGGTGGCGCGCATCGCAAGGCCATACTTGGAGGCGCGGAAGAACCAGGCCATGCCGACCATCATGGCGAGCGAGACCACGAGGCTCATGACATAGACGGTCTGGATCTGCAGCCCGAACAGGCTGATCGACTGGCTCTGAAACACGCGCGGGAACGGCTGCGGGTTGACGCCGAAGATCCACTTCAGCGCGGCCTGGAACACCGTCGACAGGCCGATCGTCACCATGATCACGGAGATGATCGGCTCGCCGATCATCGGACGCAGGATCACGACCTGGATCGCGATGCCGAAGATGAACATGAAGACCAGCGTGATCGGCATGCCGACCCAGAACGGCACCTGATATTTCGTCAGCAGCGCCCAGCACACCCAGGCGCCGACCAGCAGCAATTCGCCCTGCGCGAAGTTCACGACCTGCGTCGCCTTGTAGATCAGCACGAACGACATCGCGACCACGCCGTAAAGCGTGCCGACCACGAGGCCGTTGACGATCAGCTGGATCAGGAACTGGGTGTTCATGGGGTGCGGTCGCTCCGAACTGCGGCGCCAGCACCCTCTCCCCTTGTGGGAGAGGGTGGCTTCGCAAAGCTAAGCCGGGTGAGGGGTTGTCTCCGCATCGGGATCGTGGAGAGGGTACCCCTCACCCAAGCGAGTTCGTGTCGACTGGCGGTGTAGCCCTCTCCCACAAGGGGAGAGGACACATTCATGAGCACCGCGCCCTGGTCGCGCAACACAGTCATTCCGCGGCCTCCGCGAGCACGGCGCGGCCGAGGTCGACGACCTCGAGCGTGGTGCGGACGCGCTGGGTCGAGCCGTCCTGGAAGCGGATCACGGTGTCGACGGGGATGCTGGCCTTGCCGCGGTAGATCGCATCGATGATGTCGGCGTATTTCTCGTTGATGACGCCGCGGCGGACTTTTCGGGTCCGGGTCAGCTCGCCGTCATCGGCATCGAGCTCCTTGTAGAGCAGCAGGAAGCGCGAGATGCGCTGCGCAGGCGGGAGGGTGGCGTTGACCGTCTCGACCTCTTTCTTGAGCAGCGCATAGACCTCGGGCCGCGAGGACAGGTCGGTGTAGGTCGTGAACGAGATCCGGTTCTTCTCCGCCCATTTCGAGATGATCGAGTAGCGGATGCAGATCATCGCGGCGAGCGCGTCGCGGCCGGCGCCGAGCACGACCGCTTCGGCGACATAGGGCGAGAACTTCAGCTTGTTCTCGATATATTGCGGCGAGAAGCGCTCGCCGCGCGAGGTCTCGGCGAGATCCTTGATGCGGTCGATCACGACAAGCTGCCGGCTATCGTTGTAGTAGCCGGCATCGCCTGAATGCATCCAGCCGTCCTTGATGTCGGCGACCGAGGCTTCGGGGTTCTTGTAATAGCCGTGGAACATGTTGGGATGCCGCACCACGATCTCGCCGACGCCGTTGACGTCGGCATTGTCGATGCGGATCTCGATGTCGTCGGCCATCGGCACGCCGGTGGTGTCGGGATCGACCTTGCCTTCGGGATGCAGCGTATAGGCGCCGAGCAGCTCGGTCTGGCCGTACAGCGTGCGCAGCGGCACGCCCATCACCTGGAAGAACTTGAAGGTATCCGGCCCGAGCGCCGCGCCGCCGGTCGCCGCCGAGCGCAGCCGCGTGAAGCCGAGCCGGTCGCGCAGCGCGCGGAACAGCAGCTGGTCGGCGAAAACAGAGCGCTTGCCCTCGGCAAGCGCCGCCAGCCCGGTCTTCATGCCGAGGTCGTAGAGCCGTTGCTTGAACGGCGAGGCGTCCATCACCCCGGCGCGGACGTCGGCCGCGATCGATTCCCAGACCCGCGGCGCGAACAGCACGAAGGTCGGCGCGATCTCGCGGAAGTCGTGCATCATGGTGTCGGGCTCTTCGACGAAGTTGACCTTCATCCGGGAGAGCAGCCCTTTGCCCAGCGCGTAGATCTGTTCCATGATCCAGGGCAGCGGCAGCACCGAAACATATTCGTCGTCCGGCCCCTTCGGATCGAAGGCGAGATAGGTCGCGCAGTGCCGCAGCACGCGCCCGGCCGACAGCATCGCGAGCTTCGGATTGGCTGTCGTGCCCGAGGTGGTGCAGAGGATCGCGACGTCCTCGCCATCAGTGGCGTCGACCAGCCGTTCGTAGAGCCCAGGCTCGCGCGCGGCGCGATCGCGGCCCAGCGCAACGAGCTTGCTCGCCTCCATCAATCGCGGATCGTCGTATTTGCGCATGCCGCGCGGGTCGGAATAGACGATGTGCTTGAGGTGGGGCACGCGATCGGCCAGGCCGAGCAGCTTGTCGACCTGTTCCTCGTCCTCGGCGAAGACCAGCTTGGCCTCGCCATAGGTCAGGAGATAGGCAGCTTCCTCGTCCAACACGTCCCGGTAGAGGCCGAGGCTCATCGCGCCAATCGCGTGGGCCGCGATTTCGGCGGCGACCCAGTCCGGCCGGTTGTCGCCGATGATGCCGATTACGTCGCCGCCGCCAAGCCCGAGCTCGACCATGCCGAGCGCGAAATCATGGGTGCGGGTCTGGTAGTCGTTCCAGGTGAATTCGCGCCACAGCCCGAAATCCTTCTCGCGCAGCGCGATCTCTTGGCCGTGTTCCTTCGCGTTCAGGCGCAGCATCTTGGGAAAGGTGTCGGCCTGCGCGGCGCGACCGGCATAGTCCATCATGCCGCACTCTCCCGCACCGCCGGCTTGTCGTCGGGGTCGACCAGCACTTCGTCTTCCTCGCCGAGATAGGCGCGCTTGACATGGGGATCGGCGAGCACGGTGGCCGGATCGCCCTCGGCGATCTTGCGGCCGAAATCGAGCACCATGACGCGGTGGGAGATGTCCATCACGACGCCCATGTCGTGCTCGATCATCATCACCGTCATGCCGAACTCTTCGTTGAGATCAACGATGTAGCGCGCCATGTCTTCCTTCTCTTCGAAGTTCATGCCGGCCATCGGCTCGTCGAGCAGGATCAGTTGCGGCTCGAGCGCCATCGCGCGGGCGAGCTCGACGCGCTTGCGCAAGCCGTAGGGCAGGGTGCCGGCGGTCGCCTTGCGCACCGATTGCAGATCGAGGAAGTCGATGATCTCCTCGACCTTGCGGCGGTGCTCCAGCTCCTCGCGGCGCGCGCCGGTCAGCCAGTACAGCGATCCCGTGATGAAGTTGTTCTTCAGGAGGTGATGGCGGCCGACCATGATGTTGTCGAGCACGCTCATGTGGTGGAACAGCGCGAGATTCTGGAAGGTCCGGCCGATGCCGAGCCGGGGCCGCGCGTTCGGGTTGAGGCCGGTAATGTCCTGGCCGCGATAGAACAGCTGGCCTTCGGTCGGCCTGTAGCGGCCGGAGATACAGTTGACGATCGAGGTTTTGCCGGCGCCGTTCGGGCCGATGATGGAGAACAGCTCGCCCTCGTTGACGCCGAAGCTCACTTCGGTCAGCGCGCGGACGCCGCCAAAGCGCAATGAGACTCCGCGCACCTCGAGACTATTAGCCACCCTGTTCCCTCCAGATACGGGCGCTTAGGCGCGCTCTTTATCTTCGCTTCGATCTTGCTTCGATCTTACACTTCGATCTTACATGGGCCGCCGAAGGGAGACCATCCGACTAATGATGCCGGCGTTCGGGAGATCGCTCGCCCCGATCGCCTGCGTCATGCGCGGTAACGCCGCACCCTGCCTGCAAGCCCGTCTCTCGCGTCGTCCGCCTTCACCGATCCATCGAGGAGCTGCGCGACGTTACGCGAGGTGGCTCTGAATACGAGAAAGCGATAGGTTGAATTGTCATGTGCCCGACATTTGGTCAGGAATTTTCGCTGGCATTCCAGGCCCCGGGTCCCTGGCTTCGCGCACGGCGTTGCTGCGGTGCAATATCGTTGCAGTATCTTGGGGTGGGATGCCGTCGCTAGAATGATTGCTGCTGATTACCTGAGGCGCATCGCGGCCTGGTCGCGCGAACTGAGCGAGCAAGAAATCGAAATCGCGCGCGCCGGCATTTCCGAGAAATCCTACCGCGCCAACGAATTCATCTTCATGCGCGGCGACAACTTCCAGTACTGGACCGGCATTGTCACCGGGCTGGCGCGCATGGGCATCGTCTCGCGCGGCGGCAAGGCGGCGAGTTTCGCGGGCCTCACCGCAGGCGCGTGGTTCGGCGAGGGGACCGTGCTCAAGAATGAGCCCCGGCGCTACGATGTGGTCGCGCTGCGCGACACGCGACTGGCGATGATGGATCGCCGGACCTTCGTCTGGCTGTTCGAGAACAGCGTCGGCTTCAACCGATTCCTGGTCGGCTCGCTCAATGAGCGGCTCGGCCAGTTCATCGCGCTGCTCGAATATGGCCGCACGCTGGACGCCACGGCGCGGCTGGCGCGCTCGATCGCCTCGCTGTTCAATCCGATTCTCTATCCCGACCTGACGCTGCACCTTGAGATCACGCAGGAGGAGATCGGGGCGCTATCGGGAATCTCCCGGCAGAACGCCAACCAGTGCCTGAAGCGGCTCGAGCGGGAAGGGCTGTTGCGGCTCGAATATGGTGGTGTGACCATCACCAACCTCGACAAGTTGCGCCATTACGGGGAGTGACCGGCTCCAGGCCGTATTTGACCACTTTCGCACACTCTAAAGGCCTGATTTTCAAACGATTATGCCATTAGACTTGGAAGAGGCTGTCTGCTACAGACCGGCCTCGTTGGGGACCGCGTGGTTCCGCGCCCTCTGGAGATGACATGACGGCTCAAGATTCAAAACGGCGCATTGCGCTGATCACCGGTGTCACCGGGCAGGACGGCGCGTATCTCGCCGAATATCTGCTCAGCCTCGGTTATATCGTCCACGGTATCAAGCGCCGGTCGTCTTCGCTCAACACCGCGCGCGTCGACCATCTCTACCAGGATCCGCACGTTGGCAACGTGCCGTTCCTGATGCACTACGGCGACATGACGGATTCGACCAATCTGATCCGCCTGGTGCAGCAGATCCGGCCAACCGAGATTTATAACCTCGCCGCCCAGAGCCACGTCCAAGTCAGTTTCGAGAGCCCGGAATACACCGCCAACGCCGACGCTATCGGCGTGCTGCGCCTCTTGGAGGCGATCCGCATCCTCGGCATGGAAAAGGAGACGCGGTTCTACCAGGCCTCGACCTCGGAGCTTTACGGGCTCGTGCAGGAGGTGCCGCAGAAAGAGACCACCCCATTCTATCCGCGCTCGCCCTATGGCGTCGCCAAGCTCTACGGCTATTGGATCACGGTGAACTACCGTGAGGCCTATGGCATGTTCGCCAGCAACGGTATCCTGTTCAACCATGAGAGCCCGATCCGCGGCGAGACCTTCGTGACGCGCAAGATCACCCGCGCCGTCGCCCGCATCGAGGCTGGCCTCGAGAACAAGCTCTATCTCGGCAACCTCGACGCCAAGCGCGACTGGGGCCACGCCCGCGACTATGTCGAGGGCATGCACAGGATCCTGCAGGTCGACGAGCCCGGCGACTTTGTGCTCGCGACCGGCGAGACGCGGTCGGTCCGCGAATTCGTCGAGCTGGCGTTTGCCGAGGTCGGCCGCAGCATCGAATGGCGCGGCAAGGGCGTCGAGGAGGTCGGTGTCGACACGGCGTCCGGCAACACTCTGGTGCAGATCGATCCGACCTATTTCCGCCCCACCGAGGTCGATCTTCTGATCGGCGACGCAAGCAAGGCGCGCGCCAAGCTCGGCTGGACGCCGAAGACGCCGTTCGCGCAGCTGGTGAAGGAAATGGTCGCCAGCGATCTCGTCGAGGCTAGGCAGGACGCGACCAATGGCAAGCATGGCGTTTGAGTTGAAGGGCAAGACGGTCTTCGTTGCCGGCCATCGCGGCATGGTCGGCTCGGCGCTGATGCGCCGGCTGGCGCGCGAGGAGGCCGATCTCCTGACGGTGTCGCGCAGCGAGGTCGATCTGCGCGACCAAACCGCGGTCAACGCCTGGTTTGCCGCGAAGCGGCCGCAGGCTGTATTTCTCGCTGCCGCCAAGGTCGGCGGCATCGTCGCCAACAACACGCTGCGTGCGGAATTCCTCTACGACAATCTGGCGATCTCGAGCAACGTGATCCAGGCGGCCCACGCCAATGGCTGCGAGAAGCTGATGTTCTTCGGCTCCTCCTGCATCTATCCGCGCCTGGCGCCGCAGCCGCTGCGCGAGGATTCGATGCTGACCGGCCCGCTGGAGCCGACCAACGAGCCCTATGCCATCGCCAAGATCGCCGGCATCAAGATGGCGGAGGCCTATCGCAGCCAGTACGGCGCCGATTTCATCAGCGTGATGCCGACCAATCTCTACGGCCCCGGCGATAATTATCACCCCGAATACAGTCACGTCGTCGCCGCGCTGATCCGCCGCTTCCACGAGGCCAAGGTTTCGGGCGCCGGCAACGTCGCGGTGTGGGGCACCGGCACGCCGCGCCGCGAATTCCTCTATGTCGACGATCTCGCCGACGCCTGCGTTCATCTGATGAAGACCTATTCCTCGCCCGAACTGGTCAATATCGGCACCGGCGAGGACATCACCATTGCCGAGTTCGCGCGCGTCGTCGCGGCCGCCGTCGGCTATCGCGGCGGGATCAGCTTCGACACGTCGCGCCCGGACGGCACGCCGCGCAAGCTGCTCGACGTCGGCCGGCTGGCCAGGCTCGGCTGGCGCGCCACCACCTCGCTCGAGGATGGCATCGCCCTCGCGTACCAGGCCTATCTGCGCGAGACGAAGTGACGCGGTGAACCTCCCGCCCTCCGACTGAGAATATCTGTCGGCTTGGCGACGCTGCGCGGCTAGGATGCGCGTGCCCAAGCGTGCCGCAAGAGCCGCCAGTGCGTCGGAGGAGACATCATGAAGGTTCTACGCCGCCAGTTCCTGCAACTTGCAGCCGCTACGGCTGCGCTTCCGCTCACATTTGGAAAAGCGATTGCCGAGGCCTATCCGGCGCGGCCGGTTCGCCTCGTGATCGGCTATACTCCCGGCGGTTCGGCGGACCTGACGGCGCGCCTGATGGGACAGTGGCTGTCGGAAAAGCTCGGGCAATCCTTCATTGTCGAGAACCGGCCGGGCGGCGGGACCAACATCGCCACCGAGCAGGCGCTGCGCGCGGCGCCTGACGGCTACACGCTGCTGCTGGTCGCGCCAGCGATCAATGCGACGCTCTACCAAAAGCTGCCCTTCGATTTCATGCGCGAGATGGAGCCGATCGCGGGCATCATTCGCTTTCCCAACGTTGTGGTGGTGCACCCCTCGCTGCCGATCAAGTCGATTCCCGAATTGATCGCCTATGCAAAGGCCAATCCCGGCAAGCTCAACATGGCGTCCTCAGGCAACGGTTCGACGATCCACATGTCGGGCGAACTGTTCAAGATGCTGACCGGCATCAACATGCAGCACGTGCCCTACCGGGGCGGCGCGCCGGCGCTCACCGATATGCTGTCCGGCGTGATGCAGGTGATGTTCGACAATCTTCCGACCTGTGCCGAGCACGTCAAATCCGGCAAGCTGCGCGGACTTGCGGTCACCAGCACGACCCGTTCGGACGTGCTTCCGGACCTGCCGCCGGTCGCCGACTTTCTGCCGGGTTACGAAGCCAGCGCCTGGTACGGCCTCGCGGCGCCGAAGAACACACCGCCTGAAATCGTCGACAGGCTCAACAAGGCCGTCAATGAAATCCTCGCCGATCCCAAGGCCAAGGCGCGGTTTACCGAGATCGGCGCGATCATGCTGCCGGGCTCGGCTGCCGACTTCGGCAAACTAGTGGCCGACGAGACCGAGAAGTGGGGCAAGGTGGTCAAGTTCGCCGGTGCCAAGGTGGACTAAAGCGCGATGAGATTCGGTCGAATCGTCATCGCACTTTAACTTGTTGTTTAAGCATGGTCTTCCCGGAAAACCGCTTCCCACTTCTCCGGATCATGCTTTAGCTTCGCGCCGTCGCGCGCGGTGGATTTTTTGAAAGCGCCGCCGCCATCGCCGATATCAGCGGCCGCATGAAGAAGGCGTCTTCGGCCGGGTAGATGTCGGTGCGCAGGCCGTGGGATTTGAGCTCGTCCGATACCGCCGGTCCGACGGAAGCGATCGGCGTACGCTCGAACCCCTGGCGTAACCTGTCCTCGCAACCGCGCGCCCGTGCCACCTCGATGAGCCGACGGACCTGGCCGAGATTGGTCAGCGCGATCGCGTCGATGCGGCCCTGCGCCATCTCCTCGATCGCGGTGACGATGTTGGCGTCGGCGGCCTGCGCATCATAGACATAGGGCAGCACCGTATCGACCTCGGCGCCCTGTGCCTTGATCGCGCCGATCAGGGTGGCGTGATCCTTGTCCGGATAGAGCTGCAGGCCGAGCCGATGGCCGGCGAGGTCGAGCTTCGACAGCATCTCCGCGACGCCTTCCGACGTCGGCTTCTCGGTCGTCATTTGCGGCTCCAGGCCGATCTCGCGCAGCGCCCGGCCGGGCTTGGGGCCGCGGGCGAATTTGCGCGCCTTGGCGAGGCCATCGACGAACTCCCGCTCGACGCCGATCCGGCGCACGACCTTCATCAGCCGGCGCAGGCCTTCGCCGGTCATCAGCACGAGATCGTCGAGCGGCCGTTCGATAGCGCGGCGAATCCAGGCCTCGATCGGCGCCGCATCAGGCGCATCGTGGATGGTGAACATTGGGCATTGCAGCACGTCGGCCCCCTGCTCGGCGAGCAGGCGGGAAAACTGCGCCTCCTCGCGCGTCTCGAGGATCAGGATGCGGTAGCCGTTCAGCCGTTCAGCCATGATGGTCCCTAACAAACATTGTCGTCATTTGTTCGATTTGACCCCCGCGCCGGGATTGGCGCAAGGCCGCCTGCGGTGTAGACGAGGGCCGAAAATGACCGTTCCACCAATCTGCTCAAGCTTTGGTCAATTGGCATGCCCGACCATCAATTCGTTTTGACCCTGTCCTGTCCGGATCGTCCGGGGATCGTCTCGGCGGTCTCGACGTTTCTTGCCCATAACGGCCAGAACATCCTGGACGCCCAGCAGTTCGATGACGTCGAAACCGGCAAGTTCTTCATGCGCGTGGTGTTCACCGCGGCCGACCTAGCGGTCGAGCTCGCGGCGCTGCAGACCGGCTTTGCCGCGATCGCCGAACGGTTCGGCATGGAATGGCAGATGCGCGATCGCGCCAGCCGCCGCCGGGTGATGCTATTGGTGTCGAAGTCCGATCACTGCCTGGTCGACATCCTCTACCGCTGGCGCACCGGCGAGCTCGAAATGATCCCGACCGCTGTTGTCTCCAACCATCCGCGCGAGACCTACGGCTCGCTCGATTTCGGCGATATCCCGTTCCATCATCTGCCGGTGACGAAAGAGACCAAGCGGCAGCAGGAAGACGCGGTATGGAAACTGGCCCAGGACACCAAGACCGATCTCGTGGTGCTGGCCCGCTACATGCAGATCCTGTCGGACGAGATGTCGGCACGGCTGTCGGGCCGCTGCATCAACATCCATCATTCCTTCCTGCCGGGCTTCAAGGGCGCCAGGCCCTACCATCAGGCGCATGAGCGCGGCGTCAAGCTGATCGGCGCCACGGCGCATTACGTCACCAGCGATCTCGACGAGGGGCCGATCATCGACCAGGACGTCGAGCGTATCAGCCATCGCGACACGCCTGAGGATCTCGTGCGCAAGGGGCGCGACATCGAGCGCCGGGTGCTGGCGCGCGCGATCCGCTACCATCTCGCCGATCGCGTCATCCTCAACGGACGCAAGACCGTGGTGTTCGTGGACTGATCCGCACTTCGCTCGCCCGCACAAGGCGATGCGGGCTCTGCCGGCCGACCGTGCGCTCAGCGGGCCGCGTCCTGCGGTGCCGTTGCCGGCTTCGCCTCGTCGCCGCGCTGGGCCGCAGGCATCAGCCGCTTGCGTTCCCGATCCTGCATGAACTTGTCGTATTCCGGGGTGCCCGGCCGCGGCGGTGCATCCGACGGCAGGCCGCCGGCCCAGGCTGGAATGGTGTCGGCCATGCCGGCCGAGAGCTTCTGGTTCATGGAGCTGCATCCCCCGAGCGCGCCGGCCGCGAGCGCGAGGGCAGTCAGGACAGCGATGGGACGCGAGACGATTGGCATGGGAGGCAGGATACGGCCCTGGTCTTTATGGATGATGATCTCGGGCGCGACCGTTCGGCTGCAATTGTGCTTGTTTGTTGACATTGTCGCTGCGTTTGTACGATCGTACAAATGAATCGAGCCGGCGGCGGCGCTGAATGCGCAAGACCGCTTCTCGCGGAGGCATTGAGTCTTGGGGAGCGATATTGGTATCCTGATACTTGTCTCTGCAGCCAAGCCCGATCGCGTCGCGCGCGGCACACGTCCATCGTCCGATTGACAGGGGGCACGGGGAGACGCCTTGTCGCGTTGCGGCTTGGCCGTGCATGCTTGAGTTAAAACAAGGCAAGAGCCGGGACCAAGGCTCGATGCAGAAGAACGGAAGGGGGAGGGACGTCGATGTTCAATCGTCGCAAAATGTTGCTGTGGGGCGCCGCTTCGGCCGTGCTTCCCGGGTTGTGTGCCAGCGTGCCGGCGTGGGCGGACGACGCCGTCAAGATCGGCCTGATCCTGCCGATGACCGGCGGTCAGGCGTCGACCGGCAAGCAGATCGATAACGCCATCAAGCTCTACATGCAGCAGAAGGGCGACACCGTCGCCGGCAAGAAGATCGAGATCATCCTGAAGGACGATGCCGCGGTGCCCGACAACACCAAGCGGCTCGCGCAGGAACTGATCGTCAACGACAAGGTCAATTTCATCGCCGGCTTCGGCGTGACGCCCGCGGCGCTTGCCGCTGCGCCGCTGGCGACGCAAGCCAAGATCCCGGAAGTCGTGATGGCGGCCGGCACCTCGATCATCACCGAGCGTTCGCCCTATATCGTGCGTACCAGCTTCACGCTGGCGCAGTCCTCCACCATCATCGGCGACTGGGCGGTGAAGAACGGCATCAAGAAGGTCGCGACGCTGACCTCCGATTATGCGCCGGGCAACGATGCGCTGACGTTCTTCAAGCAGCACTTCACCGCCGGCGGTGGCGAGATCGTGGAAGAGGTCAAGGTCCCGCTCGCCAATCCGGACTTCGCGCCGTTCCTGCAGCGCATGAAGGATTCCAAGCCCGACGCGATGTTCGTATTCGTGCCGGCCGGGCAGGGCGGCAACTTCATGAAGCAATATGCCGAGCGCGGGCTCGACAAGAGCGGCATCAGGGTGATCGGACCCGGCGACGTCATGGACGACGATCTCCTCAACAATATGGGCGATGCCGCGCTTGGCGCGGTGACGGCGCATCTCTATTCGGCCGCCCATCCGTCCGCGATGAACAAGGAGTTCGTCGCCGCCTACAAGAAGGCGTTCGGCAACCGCCCCGGCTTCATGGCGGTCAGCGGCTATGACGGCATCCATCTGATCTACGACGCGCTGAAGAAGACCAATGGTGCGACCGACGGCGACAAGCTGATCGAGGCGATGAAGGGCATGAAGTGGGAGAGCCCGCGCGGCCCGATCTCGATCGATCCGGAAACCCGCGACATCGTGCAGAACATCTATATCCGCAAGGTCGAGAAGGTCGACGGTGAGCTCTACAATGTCGAGTTCGCGACCTTCGAAGCCGTCAAGGATTCCGGCAAGACCAAGAGATAGCATCGTCATCGGCGGCGTGCGCTCCGGCCCTCACCACGTCATGCCCGGCCAAAAGCGCGAAGCGCGTCTTCTTGCAGGTGTGCTGGGCATCCACGTCTTTCTTCCCGGCGAGCAGAAAGACGTGGATGGCCGGGACAGGCCCGGCCATGACGATGACCTTGACCTTCGAGCTGTTGTTCTTGTTGCGTCCTCACGGCTAAGCTGACTCCATGGCCTCTATCCTCACCAATTTCTTCGACGGCGTCGCCTACGGCATGCTGCTGTTCGTGCTCGCCTGCGGGCTTGCGGTGACGCTCGGGCTGATGAATTTCGTCAACCTCGCGCATGGCGCCTTCGCGATGGCCGGCGGCTATATCTGCGCCGTGCTGGTAAATAATTCCGGCTGGCCGTTCTTCGCAGGCCTGCCGCTCGCCTTTGTCGGCAGCGCCGTGATCGGCATTGCGCTGGAGCGCACGCTGTACCGCCATCTCTACAGCCGCAGCCATCTCGATCAGGTGCTGTTCTCGATCGGTCTGGTGTTCATGTCGGTCGCGGCGGTCGACTACATCATGGGATCGTCGCGGGTCTTCATCAAGCTGCCGGTGGCGCTGGAAGGCCAGATCGACCTGTTCGGCGTCGGCATCGGTCGTTACCGGCTGATGATCGTCGTGATCTGCGGCCTGCTCACGCTGGCGCTGCAACTGATCCTCGCCAAGACCCGGTTCGGCAGCCGGCTGCGCGCCGCAGTCGACGATCCGCGCGCCGCGATCGGGCTCGGCATCAACGTGCCGCAGGTGTTCGCCTTCACCTTTGCGTTCGGCTGCGGCCTCGCCGGCCTCGGCGGCGCGCTGAGCGCGGAGATCCTCGGGCTCGATCCGTATTTCCCGCTGAAATTCATGATCTACTTCCTGATCGTCGTCACCGTCGGCGGCTCCTCGTCGATCACCGGACCGTTCCTGGCGTCGCTGCTGCTAGGCATCGCCGACGTCGCGGGCAAGTATTACGTGCCGAAGCTCGGACCGTTCGTGATCTACACGGTGATGATCGTGATCCTGCTCTGGCGTCCGAACGGCCTGTTCGGCCGCACCGCGGCGCGGTGAGGCGGGCATGACCGCGCTATCAGACGTTTCCACTCACGCGATGGCCAGCGCGCGCTGGCGGATCAACGAGGTCGCGTTCTGGGCGCTGGCGCTCGCCTGCGCCTTCCTGTTCCCGTCGCGCTATTTGATCATGACCGACATCGTACGGCTCGGTTTGTTCGCGCTGTCGCTCGACCTGATCCTCGGCTACGCCGGCATCGTGTCGCTCGGCCACGCGGCGTTCTTCGGCGTCGGCGCCTATTCGGCCGGTTTGCTGGCGCTGCACGGCATCATCAACGAGCCCGTGCTCGCGCTGGTCGCCGCCGGTCTGGTTGCGGCGTTGCTCGGCTTCCTGACCAGTTTTCTCGTCATCCGCGGCGTCGACCTGACACGGCTGATGGTGACGCTCGGCATCGCGCTGCTGCTGGAAGCGCTCGCCGAGCGCTTCTCCAACATCACCGGCGGCACCGACGGGCTGCAGGGCATCGAGATGCAGCCGATCCTCGGTCTGTTCACCTTCGACATGTTCGGCAAGACCGGGTTCTTCTACTCGCTGATCGTGCTGTTCATCCTGTTCCTGCTCGCGCGACGCGTGGTGCATTCGCCGTTCGGCCTGTCGTTGCGCGCGATCAGGAACAATCCGCTGCGCGCGGCCGCGATCGGCGTGCCGGTCAACCGCCGCCTGATCGCGGTCTATACGCTCGCCGCCTTCTATGCCGGGATCGCCGGCGCGTTGTTCACCCAGACCACGGCACTCGCCTCGCTCGACGTGTTTTCCTTCGAGCGCTCGGCCGACCTGATGCTGGTGCTGGTGATCGGCGGCACCGGCTATCTCTATGGCGGCCTGGTCGGCGCCGTCGTGTTCAAGATGCTGCAGGAGCTGTTTCAGAGCATCACCCCGCAATACTGGCTGTTCTGGATCGGCCTCGTGCTGGTCGTGATCGTGATGGTCGGCCGCGCGCGGATCCATCGCTGGGTGCTGTTCGTGCCGAACCTGATCATCCGCCAGTTCGCCGGCCGCAAGGCTGCCGTTGCGATGCCGGAGAGCGACGCGTCATGACGATCGCGCTGGAAACACGAGGCCTCGAAAAATCCTTCGGCGCCCTTCGCGTCACCCGCGATCTCTCGCTGAAGGTGATGCAGGGCGCCCGCCACGCGCTGATCGGGCCGAACGGCGCGGGCAAGACCACCGTGATCAATCAGCTGACCGGCGTGCTGACGCCGAATAGCGGGCGCATCCTGCTCGAGGGCAGCGACATCACCGGCCTGTCCGTGCACAAGCGGGTGCTGCGCGGCTTGTCGCGCACCTTCCAGATCAATCAGCTCTATCCCGACCTGACCCCGCTCGAAACCATCGGGCTTGCGGTCTCCGAACGGATGGGCCGCGGCGGCGACTGGTGGCGACGGATGGGGACCCGGAGCGACGTCAATGCCGAGATCGCCGAGATCCTGTCGCGCTTCCATCTGCTCGACGTGATGACGGAGTTCACCTCGACCTTGCCCTATGGCAAGCAGCGCCTGCTCGAGATCGCGGTCGCGATCGCCGCGAAGCCGCGGGTGCTGCTGCTCGACGAGCCCGCGGCCGGCGTGCCCGAGAGCGAGCGTCACGACATCCTCGCGGCGGTCGCAGCATTGCCGCGCGACGTCACCGTGCTCCTGATCGAGCACGACATGGACCTGGTGTTCTCCTTCGCCGACCGCATCTCGGTGCTGGTCAGTGGCGGCCTGCTCACCGAAGGCGCACCCGACGAGGTCGCGCGCGATCCGCAGGTGAGGGCGGTCTATCTCGGCGAGGCGGCCGATGCCTGACCTTCTTTCCATCCAGGGTCTGCGTGCCGGATACGGCGAGGCGGTGGTGCTGCCCGATATGTCGCTGGCGCTTGCGGAGGGTCAGGTGCTCGCGCTGCTCGGCCGCAACGGCACCGGCAAGACCACGCTGATCAATTCGATTGTCGGCATCGTCAGGCGCTTCGCCGGCAGCCTAGCGCTCGCAGGGCACGACATCACGGCGATGCGGCCCGACCAGCGCGCCCGCGCCGGGATCGGCTGGGTGCCGCAGGAGCGCAACATTTTCCGCTCGCTGACGGTGGAAGAGAACATGACCGCGGTGGCGCAGCCCGGGCCGTGGACGGTCGAGCGGGTATACGAGATGTTTCCGCGGCTGCAGGAACGGCGCCGCAATTTCGGCAACCAGCTGTCCGGCGGCGAGCAGCAGATGCTGGCGATCGGCCGCGCGCTGACGCTGAATCCGAAAGTGCTGCTGCTCGACGAGCCGACCGAAGGCCTCGCGCCGATCATCGTTGAGGAATTGTTAAAAGCGATCGGAACCATCACGCGCTCAGGCGGCATCTGCTCGATCATCGTCGAGCAGAACGCGCAAAAGATTCTGGGGCTCGCCGACCGCGTTGTGATATTGGAACGCGGCACGATCGTGCACGATGCCGCAAGCAGCGCGCTGAAGGCCGATCCCTCCGTCCTCGAGCGCCACCTCGGCGTCTCCGGGGCCAAGGCACATTAGAAGGCACACTAGAAGGCACATTGGAAACGTCCGGGAGTTGACCATGCAGCGAACCAAGCCTCCGTTCCGCGCCGACGAGGTCGGCAGCCTGTTGCGGCCGCCGAAGATCAAGGAGGCGCGCGCCAGATTGGAGAAGGGCGAGATCTCGGTCGACGAACTGCGCAAGGTCGAGGACATGGAAATCGAGAAGGTCGTGCACAAGCAGGCCTCGGTCGGCCTGAAGCTTGCGACCGACGGCGAGTTCCGCCGCTCCTGGTGGCATTTCGATTTCCTCAGCTATCTGACCGGCTGTGAGCTGTTCCATCCCGATATGGGCATCCAGTTCGCGGGCGTGCAGACCCGGCACGATGCCATCAGGGTGATCGGCAAGCTGGATTTCTCCGATCATCACCCGATGCTCGATCACTTTCGGTTCCTGAAGAAGTGCGCCAACCAGGCGCATGTCACGCCGAAGATGACGATCCCCTCGCCGGCAGTGCTGCATTTCCGCGGCGGCCGCAAGCTGATCTCGAAGGAGGTCTATCCGGACCTCGAGGAATTCTATCAGGACCTCGGCAAGACCTACCGCAAGGCGGTGAAGGCGTTCTACGACGCCGGTTGCCGCTATTTGCAATTCGACGACACGGTGTGGGCCTACCTGTGCTCGCAGGAGGAATTGCAGAAGTCGCGCGACCGCGGCGACAATCCGGACGGTTTGCAGGAGATCTACGCTCGCGTCATCAACTACGCGATCGCCGACCGTCCGTCCGACATGGTGATCACGACCCATGTCTGCCGCGGCAATTTCCGTTCGACCTGGATCTCCTCCGGCGGCTACGAGCCGGTCGCCGAGACCCTGCTCGCCGGCACCAATTACGACGGCTACTTCCTCGAATATGATTCCGACCGCGCCGGCGGCTTCGAGCCGCTGCGCTTCCTGCCCAAGGGCAACAAGGTCGTGGTGGTCGGCGTCATCACCTCGAAGTTCGGCGAGCTCGAGAAGAAGGACGACATCAAGCGGCGGCTGGAGGAGGCATCGAAATTTGCCCCGATCGAGCAGCTCGCGGTGTCGCCGCAATGCGGCTTTGCCTCGACCGAGGAAGGCAACATTCTCTCCGAGGAAGAGCAGTGGGCCAAGCTGCGGCTCGCGGTCGAGGTCGCGAACGAGGTGTGGGGGAAGTGAGGCGCTGATGTCGTTCCGTGGCGATGCGAAGCATCGAACCCGGAATATCGAGATCCCCCGGGGCGCAATTGCGCCCCTGAGGTTCGCGCTGCGCGCGCCCCGGGATGACGGTGCTCAAGCGCACCATCACTGCTCCGCCAGATAGACCTCGCCGAGCAGCGACGAGTTCGACCACGGCACCTGCTTGCCCTTGGTCGCGGCGACGACCTCGGCGCGGACCCGCGTCAGCATCTGCTGCACCTCGAGGCCGGGCGTGCCGACATGGCGCGACAGCGCCGCCGAGAACGGGCTGTTGGCGCCTTCGCCGTCGAGCGCGACCTGGCCCGGCGCGGTCGCAAGCGCGATCAGCGTGCCGGCGCCGAGCGTCGAGCCCGATCCGAGCGAGGCGGGCGCGGCAAGGCCGGAGCCCGCTTCGATGCCGCGGCTTGGACCCGCGGAGGCCTGCTGCGGCGCCATCGGATTGTTACGGCAGGCATCGAGGATCAGGATGTTGGTGCGGATCTGGTCGTCGAGCCCGGCCATGATGGTGTCCATGTCGACCATCGCGTCGGTGGCGCGGCTGCCCGGCTTGAACTCGATGTCGACCGGCACGAGGTAGTTGCGGCCGTCGACCTGCACGCCGTGACCGGCATAGTAGACCACGGCGATCTGCGACCGCGCCGCCTCGCGCAGGAAATCGTTGATCGTCTTCTGCATCGTGCCGCGATCGAGATCGAGCCCCTCGGAGACGGTGAAGCCGATATCGCGCAGGCTCCTGGCGATGGCGCGCGCATCGTTGGGCGGATTGGGCAGCGCCTTGACATGCGCATAGGCGCCGTTGCCGATCACCAGCGCGACGCGCCGGCCGGTTGCTGCCGCCCGGACCGGCGCGGCGGGCGGGGCCGGTGCCGTGACAGAAGCGGCCGGTGGCGCGGCCGGGCTGCTCTCGGCGGCCGGCGCCGCCGCGGTCTTGCGCGGTGCCGCGTCGGCCTCCTTGAGCAGCGCGAGCCGAACTTTCGCGGTGGCCTGGTTGGCCTTGCTGCCGGCATCGGACGCCACGCCTTCGAGCACCGAGGCGTAATCTTCCTTGGCAAGCGCAGCATCACCCTTCGCTTCATAGCTGAGGCCGCGCTGGGTATAGGCCGAGATCAGCACGCTGCCGGGCGGCGTCATGATGTTGACGGGCGCTTTGGCCTTGGCGAGCCGGATTGCCTCCGACGTGTCCGCAATCGCGCGCTCGATCTCGCCCTTGGCGCGCCAGATCACGGCGCGGCTGATCAGCGGCTGCGGCAGCGACGGGTCGATCCTGACCGCCTCATTGATGTCGGCGAGCGCGCCGTCGAGATCGCCGAGCGCCCGCTTCGAGGCGCCGCGGTTCTGATAGGAGAAGGCTGACTTCGGACCGGCCTTGATCGCGGCGTCATAGTCGGCGATCGCCTTGGCATAGTCGCCCTTGCTGCGATAGACGTTGCCGCGGTTGTGGAAGATGATGCCGCTCGGCGGCCCCATGCGCAGCGCATCGTTGAAGTCGGCGATCGCGATGTCGTACTCGCCCTTGTCGAAATAGGCCGAGCCCCGGAGATTGTAGACAGCGGTGCTGGGCTTGAGGCGCAGCGCCTCGGTGGCGTCGGATATCACCTGGGCGTAGTTGCCCTTCTTGTTCCAACCGACCGCGCGCCAGAAATAGATGGTCGCGAGCCTCTCGCCGGAAAACACCTTCAGCGCGATGATCTTGGTGCAGGCGTCGATCATCTGGTCGGCCGGCGTGGTCTCGGTCGTGCAGAGCGGGCCGAGCTGGGAGCGCGCCTGGGCGAAACAGGGCGCCGACCAGAGCAGAGCGGCCAGGAGGGCGGGGATCAGGAGCAGGCGGCGCATCGGTCATCCGGGGGTAAAGCCGTCATGGCGATCGACGACGGCAGGGTGGTCCAAGAGACGGTCCAGGGGGCGGTCCTGACTGTTTGGTGATCGGGCAGCAGAGGGGGGTTCAACTGGTGGGAAAATGGTGATAAGACGCTGTCAGTCATCAATTCTGCCCACTTCCGTCCCACTCGCCGCTGCCCACCCCAGGCGCCATGAAGAACGACGAAATCCTCAGCCAGATCACGGATTTCTGCCGCCGCTCCGACATGGCGGAGACGACGTTCGGCCGCCGTGCCGTCAACGACGGCAAGCTGGTGTACCGGCTGCGCGAGGGCAAGCGCATCACCATCGATACGCTCGACCGCATCAACGCCTTCATCGCGACCTCGACGCCGGGCGGCGTGGCGCCGCCGCGCGGCCTCGTGGTGCCGCCGGAAAAGCGCGATCCGCGGGGCAATTTCCGGTTCTTCGAGAACCGCCAGCGTTATTTGCTGTTCGTCCACACCTGTAGCGAGAAGCGGGTCATCGCCGACCGGGTCGCGCTGGAACTGGCGGCCATCCACCCGCGGCCGCCGGCGCTGCGGGTGTTCGATGCCGGAATGGGCGACGGCACGGTGCTGGCGCGGGTCCTGCGCGCCATGCATGGCCGCTTCCCACATATGCCGTTCTATGTCGCCGGCAAGGAACTGAGCCTCGAGGACGTCCGCCTCACCCTCGATAAGGTCCCCGACCGCCTGTTCGAGCATCCGGCCAGCGTCTTCGTGTTCACCAACATGTATTACGCCGAGGCGCCCTGGCTGACGCCCAAGAACTCCGCGGCGGCCGCCAGCATGATCTGGCACGAGGTAGCCCTGCGGGGCGCTTCCTCGGGCGAATTCGAGGCGCAGATCGCCGAACTCGGTCCATTCCTGGAGCAGAACTGGCGCGCCAATCTCAGCCCCGGCAATGCGATGCCGATCTATGAGCGGCCGGTGGCGCTGGTCCTGTACCGGGACGATCACCGGTTCCTGCTCGATTCCATCATTCCGCGGGCCGGCCGCACCGAAGCCAATTTCGATCTTGTGATCGCCTCGCAACCCTACCGTGCCAAATCCTCGGTGAACTTCCGCGCCAAGCGGATCATCGCGCCGCTGGCCCGCGCGCTGCGCGGCGGCGGGCGGCTGATAGGAATCCACTCCCACGGCGGCGATCCCGGACTTGAAATGATTCAAGCCGTCTGGCCCGGAGAAAATCCTTTCGCCGTCAGTCGCCATGAGATACTGCGCGCGGTGAAATACGAACTGGGATCCGCCGGACGCGAGCTGAACTTCAACGCCTACGCCGATAACCGTTCGATCTTCCGATATGATATGGAAGCGCTGCCCAATGAGGTGACCGGCTCGATCGGAACCTCGACGGCCTTTGCTGCGTGGAATGCGGCGGTGTATGTCGCGCAGATCGAAGATGAGCGGTTGACCGAAACGACCGAAAACGGACGAGCTCTCGAGGCCACACGCGAAGTTCTCCGCAAACACAACGGGCTGTGGTTCTACGACGAATCCTACGTCATCTCGCGGCGACGAGACTGACATGCCGGGGACATATTCACCAACCAACGTCGGACTTCGACTTAACAAGGGGTTTGCTTGATGCGCGCGTCTTACCTGTTCACCAGCGAGTCGGTCTCGGAAGGCCATCCGGACAAGGTCTGTGATCGTATCTCGGATGAGATCGTCGATCTGTTCTATCGCGAGGGACCGAAAGCGGGCATCGACCCGTGGCAGATCCGCGCGGCGTGCGAGACGCTCGCGACCACCAACAAGGTGGTGATCGCCGGCGAAACGCGCGGCCCGAGCTCGGTCACCAATGACCACATCGAGAGCGTGGTTCGCTCTGCAATCAAGGATATCGGCTACGAGCAGGACGGCTTCCACTGGAAGAACTGCGACATCGAGATCCTGCTGCATCCGCAGTCGGCCGACATCGCGCAGGGCGTCGACGCGCTGCAGCCGGGCGAGGTCAGGGAAGAGGGTGCCGGCGACCAGGGCATCATGTTCGGTTACGCCACCAACGAGACGCCGGACCTGATGCCGGCGCCGATCTTCTACGCCCACAAGATCCTGCGGCTGATCTCCGAAGCGCGCCACTCCGGCCGTGAGAAGGTGCTGGGTCCGGACTCCAAGAGCCAGGTCACGGTGCAGTACGAGAACGGCAAGCCGGTCGGCGTCCGCGAGATCGTGGTCTCGCATCAGCATCTGGTCGAGGACCTCTCGTCCAAGCAGATCCGCGACATCGTCGAGCCCTATGTCCGCGAGGCGCTGCCGAAGGAGTGGATCAGCGACAAGACGATCTGGCACATCAATCCGACCGGCAAGTTCTTCATCGGCGGTCCCGACGGCGACTCCGGCCTGACCGGCCGCAAGATCATCGTCGACACCTATGGCGGCGCGGCTCCGCATGGCGGCGGTGCGTTCTCCGGCAAGGATCCGACCAAGGTCGACCGCTCGGCCGCCTATGCCGCGCGCTATGTCGCCAAGAACATCGTCGCGGCCGGTCTCGCCGACCGCTGCACGCTGCAGCTCGCCTATGCGATCGGCGTGGCGCGTCCGCTGTCGATCTACATCGACACCCACGGCACCGGTAAGGTCTCGGAGGATCAGCTCGAGAAGGCGGCGGCCAAGGCGATGGATCTGACGCCGCGCGGCATCCGCAGCCATCTCGACCTCAACCGCCCGATCTACGCGCGCACCTCGGCCTACGGTCATTTCGGCCGCACGCCCGACAATGAGGGCGGCTTCTCCTGGGAGAAGACCGATCTCGTCGAGCAGCTGAAGCGCGCGCTCTGATACTTGCGTCATTCCGGGGCGCTCGCGAGAGCGAGCGAACCCGGAATCCCTAATCATCACCTCGAGATCCCGGGTTCGCCTCTTCGAGGCGACCCGGAACGACCCGTTCAACAACAGGACGCTCAAATGAACGCCCCCACGAAGCCCGGCTTCACCGACTACATCGTCAAGGACATTGCGCTCGCCGATTTCGGCCGCAAGGAGATCTCGCTGGCCGAGACCGAGATGCCCGGCCTGATGGCTACCCGCGAGGAGTATGGCCCCAAGCAGCCGCTGAAGGGCGCGCGCATCGCGGGCTCGCTGCACATGACGATCCAGACCGCGGTGCTGATCGAGACGCTGGCCGCGCTCGGCGCCGACATCCGCTGGGTCTCCTGCAACATCTATTCGACCCAGGATCACGCCGCGGCCGCGATCGCCGCCGCCGGCATTCCGGTGTTCGCCGTCAAGGGCGAGACGCTGACCGAGTACTGGGACTACACCGCAAAGCTGTTCGACTGGCACGGCGGCGGCACGCCGAACATGATCCTTGATGACGGCGGCGACGCCACCATGCTGGTGCATGCCGGCTACCGCGCCGAGCAGGGCGACACCGCCTTCCTCGACAAGCCGGGCTCCGAGGAAGAGGAGATCTTCTACGCGCTGGTCAAGCGCCTCCTGAAGGAGAAGCCGAAGGGCTGGTTCGCCGAGATCGCCAAGAACATCAAGGGCGTCTCGGAAGAGACCACCACGGGCGTGCATCGCCTCTACGAGATGGCCAACAAGGGCACGCTCCTGTTCCCGGCGATCAACGTCAACGACAGCGTCACCAAGTCGAAGTTCGACAACCTCTATGGCTGCCGCGAGTCGCTGGTCGACGGCATCCGCCGCGGCACCGACGTGATGCTGTCGGGCAAGGTCGCGATGGTCGCCGGCTTCGGCGACGTCGGCAAGGGCTCGGCCGCCTCGCTGCGCCAGGCCGGCTGCCGCGTCATGGTCTCCGAGGTCGATCCGATCTGCGCGCTGCAGGCGGCGATGGAAGGCTATGAGGTCGTGACCATGGAAGACGCGGCGCCGCGCGCCGACATCTTCGTCACCGCCACCGGCAACAAGGACATCATCACCATCGAGCACATGCGCGCGATGAAGGATCGCGCCATCGTCTGCAACATCGGTCATTTCGACAACGAGATTCAGATCGCCTCGTTGCGCAATCTGAAGTGGACCAACATCAAGCCGCAGGTCGACGAGATCGAATTCCCCGACAAGCACCGCATCATCATGCTGTCGGAAGGCCGCCTGGTGAACCTCGGCAATGCGATGGGCCATCCGTCCTTCGTGATGTCGGCCTCCTTCACCAACCAGACGCTGGCGCAGATCGAGCTGTTCGCCAACAACAAGGACAGCAAGTACGCCAAGAAGGTCTACGTGCTGCCGAAGACGCTGGACGAGAAGGTCGCCCGCCTGCACCTCGCCAAGATCGGCGTCAAGCTGACCGAGCTGCGCAAGGACCAGGCCGACTATATCGGCGTCAAGCAGGAAGGACCGTACAAGTCGGATCACTACCGCTACTGATCCGCGGTCATCGCGAGCGATGAAGTTAAGAGCCCCGGCATGTCCGGGGCTTTTTGCTGGGCTGACTTGCAGGCGCCTCTCCATTCGTCAGGGCGACACCGATTGTGTGGCGCGGCCTGCGTCTACAAGCCGTCGTCCCGGCGCAGGCCGGCAACTGTTATGTTGGTTTGGTCTGCAGGTACGGCTTTCGGTCTCGCATCATGGCATTGAGGACCGTGAGCAGCTTCCTGGCGACGGCGATGAGGGCGAGTTTGGCTGGTTTTCCGGCCTGTCGCAGTCGTGCATAGAAGGCCTTGAACGGATCAGCTCTGCGAACTGCGTTGAGGGCCGCCATATAAAGGGCGTCACGAACGCGCTTTCGGCCGCCCGCAATCTTGCGCTTGCCGCGGAAGGTGCCGCTGTCGACGTTGAAGGGAGCAAGGCCAGCGAGCGCTGCGAGTTGTTTCGGTCCGACCCGCCCGAGTTCCGGCATCTGCGCGATGAGCTGCATGCAGGCCACGGGACCCACGCCGGGCAGCGAACGCATTAACTTCGCATCGTCCGCGATCTGCGCTTCGGCTTTAATCAATGCGCTGATGTCGGCCTCGATCTCGGCGATCTCGCTGTCGAGGACCTCGATGAGGCGGCCAATGCGTTCGGCCATGGCGCGATCGTCGGCCTCGCTGCGCCGGTTCTTCTCCTGGGCGCGCATGAGGACCAGCTGATCCCGCCGTTTTGCAAGCCTCGCCAAGGCGCCCCGTGCAGGATCGGCGACCTGCTCGGGGGCGGGCTGCATGGCCCGCGCAAAGGCCGCCAGCATCCGCGCATCGATCGGATCGGTCTTGGCGAGTAGGCCGCTGGCCCGTGCAAAGTCGCGGGCACGGGCCGGGTTGATCCGTGCGAACGGGATCCCGGCCTGACGCAGCGCCTCGCGAAGCGCGAGGTCATAGATACCCGTCGCCTCGAAGACCACCAGCGAGGCGCATTGCCAACGCGCCACCTGCTGTGTGATGGCCTGTGTCGCGTTGGCAATGCGCCTCGGCACGCCGTCAGCCTCATCAAAGATATCGAGGTGTTTCTTGGAGATGTCGATTCCGACGTAACGAAGAGCTATGATCACGGTGCCTGTCCCTGTGATGCGAGGTCTGTTGGCGCAGCCTCGTGCAACTGTTCAGGTTGATAGATGGAACGGGCGGGAGACCGAGCCGGCTCACGGCGTCAAGCGCCAAGGACCCAACGGCTTCCCGCCCACCACATCCTGACAGACTTCCAAGACACAGGGACCCATACGCCGCGGCGGATGTAGTCGGCGGGACTCGTCATTCCAGCATCGCACAACAATGAACTTCGGTGGTTATGGGTCCCGGCCTTCGCCGGGACGACGATGAGGATGGTTCTGGGTTCATGATGTCTGCCAAGCTCTCGGTGTAATCACCCGCGCATGCGCATGAGAGAGCGGCAGAACACTCGGATCACTTCACCTCAATATCGACAGCCCGCGCCGTGCCGTGCCCCAGCTGCCGTGAGATATCGCCGGCGCAGGCCCGCAACGCAGTTGCGATCGCACTGTCCCAGCTGGCGTCGAAGGTGCCTTCCGGCCCCATCGCGGTGATGACCAGCGCGACGTGGCCGGCGTGATCGAACACCGGCGCGGCGAAGGCGTTGACACCGGGCAGGGGATCTCCGATCGCCCGCGCCAGCCCGCGGCTGCGGACCTCGGCGAGGATCTCGTCCGTCTTCGCGTCCACCGGCGCACGTTTCGGATTGTAGCCGACGCCGAGGCGATCGAGGCCGCTCTCGAGCGCGGTCCTGATCGCGTTCGGCGGCATGAAGGCGGCGAAGGCGCGGCCGGTCGCGGTCTCGAGCAGCGCCACCACCGATCCGACGCGCATCGCGATATGCACCGGATGGCTCGGCTCCTCGAGCCGCACCACGGTCGCGCCGTGGGTGCCCCAGACCGACAGCGACACCGCGTGATTGATGCTGTCGGCGAGCGTTGCGATCCGCGGCGTCGCGATCCGCACCGCGGACTGCCGGCGCAGGCTGATCAGGCCGAGCTCGAGCGCCAGCGCCCCGATCTCGTAACGGCCGGTGACCTCGTCCTGCTCGATCAGGCCGATGCGGGAAAAGCTGACCAGATAGGGATGCGCCTTGGCCGGCGGCATGCCGGCTTCGCGCGCGAGATCGCGCAGCATCATCGGTTCGCCGCTGCGGGCCAGCGCGCGGAGCAATTCTCCGCCGACCTCGATCGACTGTATGCCGCGGCTCTCTCTCGTCATGTGGCCCTGTTCGCGTTCCGGATTCGCACTTAGCTGGAAAACCTTGCCGTCCGCGAGACGCGAGGCGGCGGGATCAATCTGGCGCGTCATATCCGCCTCTATCACCGTCACCCTGAGGAGCGCGCATCTCGCGTGCGTCTCGAAGGGTCGACGGCCCCACTGGTGGCCGTGCATCCTTCGAGGCTCGCTCCGCTCGCGCCTCAGGATGACGGGTTTGAACTGCCCCTCTGCTCCGCTGCCACACCTGCAATGTGCTTGCCCGCGATGTAGCCGAAGGTCAGCGCGGGCCCGAGCGTGATGCCGGCGCCGGGATAGTTGCCGCCCATGATGCTCGCCATGTCGTTGCCGGCGGCATAGAGGCCGGCGATCGGCTGGCCGTCGGCGTCGAGCGCGCGGGCATTGGCGTCGGTCCTTATGCCGGCATAGGTGCCGAGATCGCCGATCACCATCTTGATGGCGTAGAACGGCCCGCGCTGGATCGGCGCGATGCAGGGGTTGGGCCCGTGCAGCGTATCGCCCTGGTAGCGGTTATAGGCGCGCGAGCCCTTGCCGAAGGCGGGGTCACGGCCCTCCGCCGCGGTTGTGTTGAACTCCGCGACGGTCGTCTCGAGCGCCTTGGCGTCGATGCCGGCCTGCGCGGCGAGTTCTGAAAGCGTCGCGCCGCGCTTGAGATAGCCGGTCTTCAGATGATGGCCGAGCGGCATCGGGCGCGGCGGCACGCAGCCGAGGCCATATTTGCGGAGCGTCTCGTGATCGCAGATGAGATGTGCCGCAATCTCCTCGCCGGGCTTCGCCGCCTTGATCATCGCCTGCACGAAGTCGTGGTAGGAATTGCCTTCATTGGCAAAGCGCCTGCCGTCGGCCATCACCGCGATCACGCCCGGCTTGGCGCGATCGATGAAATGCGGCATCACGCCCTTCGAGCCGTCCTTGCGCGTCGTGACCGAGACCGGTACCCAGGCTGCGGCATTCGGCAGCGAGTCGTCGACGCGGCCGCCGGCGGATTCCGCAAGGCGCAAGCCGTCGCCGGTGTTGCCGGTCGGGCCCGGCGAGTAATGCTCTTTTCCGGTCGGCGCATGCGGAAACATCTTCTGCCGTCGCGCGACGTCGTGCGGAAAACCGCCGCAGGCGAGCACCACGCCACGCTTCGCGTTGACGCGGATCGTGCGCCCTTCACGCACGACGATTGCGCCGCGCACCACGCCGTTCTCGACGATCAATTCGCGCACCGGCGAGTTGAGCCAGAGCGGGATCTTGAGGTCGAAGGCAGATTTCGCCAGCCGTCCGGCCAGCGCGTTGCCGTTGGTCAGCGTCATGCCGCGGCCGTTGCGCATCACGTCGATGGCGTGTTTCGACAGCCGTTTGGCGACATAGGCCGCCGAGGTCAGCGATCTCGTCGCGCGCATGAAATGCACGATCTCCTTGCCGGAGCCGAGCATCATGCCGAACACGGTGAGCTCGGGCAGGGGGCTGCCGAGATCCTTGAGGGCGTCGCCGAGCTCGTGGGCGTCGAACGGTCGCGTCACCATCGAGCGGCCGCCCTGCGCGCCGCCGGGCGCTTCCGCATGATAGTCCGGGAAGGTCAGCGGCATGTCGAAGCGCACCGCGGTGCTGGTGGTGAAGAAGTCGACCGCCTTCGGCCCCTCGGTCAGGAACGCATCGACGCGCGCTGCGTCGAAGCTGTTGCCGGCCTCATGGCGCAGATAGGTTTTCGCCTGATCGGGGCTCTCCTCGATGCCCCAGGCCTTGGCCAGCGAGGTGCCGGGAATCCACAGCCAGCCGCCGGAGCGCGCGGTGGTGCCGCCGAACCGCAGCTCCTTCTCGACCACTAGGACCTTGAGGCCGTGATGGCCGGCGGTGACCGCCGCCGACAGCCCGGCGCAGCCGGAGCCGACGACCAGCGCGTCGCAATCATAAGCTTCTTCGTTGGCCACGCGATCGATCCTATTTCTTGAGCAGTGGGCACTTCGACTCGGAGACCGGACGATACGCGTCCTCGCCCTTCACCGTCTTGACGATGTCGAGATAATCCCACGGCTCCTTGGATTCCGAAGGCTTCTTCACCTTCGCCAGATACATGTCGCGGATCACGCGGCCGTCCTCGCGCAGCTTGCCGCCATGCACGAAGGTGTCCTCGATCGGCAGCTCGCGCATCTTGGCCATCACCGCTTTGGGATCGTCGGTGCCGGCGGCCTGGATCGCCTTGAGATAATGGAGCACCGAGCCGTAGACGCCGGTCTGGATCATGGTCGGCATCACATTGGCACGGGCGTAGAACTTCTTTGACCAGGCGCGCGTTTTCTCGTCCATGTTCCAGTACGACGACGTCGTCATGTAGGTGCCCTGCGCGGCGTTGAGTCCGATTGCATGCACGTCGGTGTCGAACATCAAAAGGCCGACCAGCTTCTGGCCGCCCTGCACGAGGCCGAACTCACCGGACTGCTTGATCGAATTGTCGGTGTCCTGGCCGGCATTGGCGAACGCCACCACGTCGGCCTTCGAGCTCTGCGCCTGCAGCGCAAACGAGGAGAAGTCGGCGGTGTTGGTCGGATGCTTGACGCTGCCGAGCACCTTGCCGCCCATCTCGTTGATGAAGCGCGTCGCGTCCTTCTCGAGCTGCTGGCCGAAGGCGTAATCGGCGGTGACGAAGAACCAGGACTTGCCGCCTTCCTTGATCACGGCCGAGGCCGTCACCTTGGACAGCGCGTACGTGTCGTAGGCGAAATGCACCGTGTTGGGGCTGCACAATTCGTCGGTCAGCGAGCTCGCGCCGGGACCAGACAGCAGCGCGATCTTGTTGCGCTCTCGCACCATGTTGTGCACGGCGATCGCGATGCCGGAATTCGGGATGTCGACGACCGCGTCGACCTTGCCGTTGTCGAACCAGCCGCGCACGATCTGCACGCCGACATCGGTCTTCATCTGGTGGTCGGCGGAGATGATCTCGATCGGCTTGCCGAGCACGGTCGGGCCGAATTCCTCCACCGCCATCCTGGCCGCCTCGACCGAACCCGGGCCCGAATTGTCGCGGCCCCAGCTCGACAGGTCGGTCAGCACCCCGATGCGCACGACGTCATCCGAAACCTGGGCGTGAGCGGCCGTGGTCATCGCCGCGATAATGGCTGCCGCCAGAAACTGTCTCATCATTCCTCCCTCTGGGTGTCCGCGCTCTTCGGCGGGTCATCTCAGGATTAGGAATTGTCTAATCAGTTTGTCAATGGTGAATTGAGTGTGTGAATAGTGTCACAAAGTTGGCGCCGGCGCGGCACGGCGCTTCACATTTGGTGAGCGAACGCTTACGTGGCTCATCCGGGACGGCACCGCGGCAAGGCTCCCGGCTCATTTGCCAGACCGCGCCGCAGTGCCAAGTCACTATGAAACAGGGGAATTTTCGCGGACGGCGACGCGTTTCGCCGCCCGGACCGGGCCACCCGTGAAGGGCAAGGCTCCTGCGGGGCGGGGCACGAAGGGCGTCGGCGGGCAGCGATCATAGACGGATCATGTTGAGACAGCTCTTCGCGCCGCAGCTCGTCATTCTTTACGTGCTGGTGGCCTCTACGCTCTACGTTCACTTCCGCGGCAAGCAGCGGTTGCGCTTCGCCCGCCAGCTCGGCGATCACTCGACCTACCTCGCGCCCTACAATGTGATGATGTATGCCGGCTCCGCGGTGCCCAACACGCCGGTGATCCCGGTCGAGCAGTTTCCCGAGCTCAAGAAGCTCTCCGACAATTGGGAGACGATCCGCGACGAGGCCACGCGGCTGTTCGACGAGGGCTTCATCCGCGCCGCGGCCAAGAACAACGACTGGGGCTTCTATTCCTTCTTCAAGAGCGGCTGGAAGCGCTTCTATCTGAAATGGTACGACGACTTCCTGCCCTCGGCGCGGACGCTGTGCCCGAAGACGGTGGAGCTGCTCAACTCGATCCCGAGCGTGCACGGCGCGATGTTCGCGATGCTGCCGCCGGGCGGCAAGCTTGGGGCGCACCGCGATCCCTTCGCCGGCTCGCTGCGCTATCACCTTGGCCTGGTGACGCCGAACTCGAAACAGTGCCGCATCCTCGTCGACGGTGTCGAATGCGTCTGGCGCGACGGCGAGGCCTTCATGTTCGACGAGACCTTCATCCACAGCGCCGAGAACAAGACCGACGTCAACCGCATCATCCTGTTCTGCGACGTCGAGCGCCCGATGAAGTACGGCTTCATGACGGCGATGAACCGCTGGGTCAGTCACAACATCGTCAAGGCGTCGGCGACCCAGAACGTCGACGGCGAGCATGTCGGCGCGCTGAACAAGGTGTTCGGCAAGCTCTACGAGGTCCATCTCGCCAGCCGCAAGGTCAAGGAGTGGAATCCGAACGTGTATTACACGCTCAAATATTCCGCGACCGCGCTGATCCTCGGCCTGATCGTAATGTCTGCGCTGCACTGATTGCAGAGGCGTTGCCGCGTTGAAAGCAAAAGCCCCGGAGCTTCTTTTGGGCGTGCAATCAGCGATGCGCGACGCCCGCTCTCTGGAACAGCAGCGGCATGTGCTCAGGACTTGTGTGGCCTTTTTGACCCAAACGAGAGCTTGAACGATCGCCGGAGCGGCTGTGGCGCGGATATTGCCTTTCTGCTTGGGATGCGCTTACGCAGTCTTAAGTGGTCCCGCAAGGCGGCTTGGAGATCTCATGCAAGGCCAAACACAGGGAAATCTGAAGTACCCGGAATCGACGCTGCTCAGTTCGTCCGATGGCTTGGGCTGGGCAACAATATCCGCCGACCTTCGAACGCACCGCAGCTGGCAAGGACAGCCTTCCACCGTCGCGTCGCACGTCGAAGTGACCGTAGCGGTCCGTGGTTCGGATGAGGCCGTCGCGACCTGCAAGGTGGCCGGAAAATGGCACCCGGTGCCGTTGCAGACAGGGACAATCTGGCTCAATCCGGTCGGAGCCAAGGCCGACGAAATCCGTATCTCCGCGAGCGAGGTGCGCGCCCTGCACTTGTATGTGCCCACTTCGGCATTTGCGCGGCTAAGTCATGATTACAATCTGCCCCTACTGCCTGGCAATTCGGTCCGCTACTCATCCGGTGTGCAGGATGAAATGATCAGGCAGATCGGGCTGTCGATGCTGTCGGAGATGGAATGCCCGACCGCGGCGGGGCGCATGCTGGCGGAAACCTCGTCACTCTTCCTCGCTGCGCGGCTCATGCAAGCGCACGCCGAGTCCATGATCGCCGACGGCGCGTCGGTCTCCGCTCAACGTTTGGAAAATGGCAGGCTGAAGCGCGTGCTCGCCTACGTCGAAGAGCATATCGATGACGACGTTACGGTAACTGAACTCGCCTACGTCGCTTGTCTCAGCGTCTTTCATTTTACTCGGGCGTTCGCTGCGGCAATGGGGGTGCCTCCGCATCGTTACGTCAGCCAGCGCCGCCTCGAGGCGGCGAAGGCGTTGCTAGCGACGAACAGGTCGTCTCTGAGCGAAATCGCACTAAAGTCCCGGTTCTCCTCGCAATCGAGTTTTACGCGTGCCTTCAAAAGGGCGACCGGCGTCACGCCGGCGGAGTACCGGCAAAAGGCACGATAGCGGCGCTGCGCAGCAAGATCGGTCAAAACAACAGCAGGCACGGGACAGACGCAGGGGAAGCTGCTTCCTAATGTTGGCTGAGGCCTGCTCTCGTCTGGATGGCGCGACCAGGCTCCACAGACGAACAGACGGAGCTCTCCCTTGAGCCGAATTGCGAAACTCGCAGCCTTGATTATCGGAGCAAATCTCGTGACCCACGTTGTCGCAGCGGCGCCCGACGCCGCGATCGATCCGCGGATTGATCCTCAGATTCGGTCCTTCCTCGCCAAGATCAACAAGGACGGAAGTCCCTTCTGGGAATTGCCGCAGCCGAAGCCGCAGGAGATTCTATCCGATCTCCAATCGCAAACCGCCGTCGATATGTCCGGCGTCACGACGACCGAACGGACGATCAGTCAGGACGGTCGCATGGTGAAGCTGTTCATCATGAAGCCAGAGCACGTCGGAGAAAAGCCGGGTGTGCTGCTTTTCATCCACGGCGGCGTCTGGATCGTCGGTAACTTCCAGAACCACCAGCGCCTCTTGCGTGACCTCGTCGTCGGTTCGGGCCAGATTGGTGTGTTCGTCGAATACACGCCGCTTCCGTCGGCGAAGTTTCCGACGCAGCTGGAGGAATGCTATGCCGCGCTGAAATGGGTTGCCGCGCATGCAGGTGAGTTTGGCGCGGATGGCAGCCGCATTGCGGTGGCCGGCAATTCCGTCGGCGGCAACATGACCGCCGCGCTTACTATGATGGCGAAGGACCGCAACGGGCCCAAGGTCGGTTACCAGATACTCTTTGTTCCGGCGACCGACGCGAGCGTCGATACCGAGTCGTACCGCGAATATGGAACAGGACGCTTCCTGGCGCGCGCCTTCATGAAATATGGCTGGGACCTCTATGCACCGGACGCTCGGACCCGAGACAATCCCTATGTCTCGCCGCTCCGCGCCAGCATCGATCACCTCAAGGGCCTGCCACCCGCGCTCGTGATCACCGCTGAGAACGATCCTCTGCGCGACGAGGGTGAAGCCTACGCGCGCAAGCTAAAGCAGGCAGGCGTCAGCGTCGATGCGGTTCGTTACAACGGGACTATCCACGACTTCATGCTGCTGAACGCCCTGCGCCATGAGCCCTCCACCGAGGCGGCGATCGAGCAAGCCAATGTGGGCGTGCGCCAGCGCCTTCAGCCCTTGGCGAACTAGCGGGTCCGATCGCGACGCGGCGGCTAAGGCCGCCGCGTCCAAGACCCCCCGGAGCGAGCTCCGAGGCTTGTTTTCCGGGACGCATACTGAGAAATGCGCGATGTCCGAGGTCCAGGACTTATGGCGGGATGCGCTCATAACTTGAGCAGATCAACCATTGCTACTAACCGGACAGGTGAGGTTGTGCAGAGCACTGCAGCACGGTCCGAAGTGCGGGCGTGAGGAGCGAGACGGCCAGGATCAGTCGCGTTCGAAGACCTTGGCGCCGGGGTAGACGCGCCGGGCGTACGCGACGACCCACTCCCGGTCCTGCGTCTCCACGAATGGAGTTCGGATCTTGCACGACCCGACGATGAGGTGCCACAGGCCGTTCAGCTTCTGAATGTTGACGATCATTTGAGTGTTCCTTGAACAACCCGCATGCGTGACGGTCTTGCTATTTACGAATCGGAGCAGTGATCCTGATCACAGATTCGGGAGCACAACTCGCGCCCTCTGTAGAACGAGGATCGCTACTGTTAGTCGCGCCTCCGCAGAGTGAAGTTCGGAGCCATTTGTGCGTCCGCTGTAGCCCCGAGCATAAAATGGCCTCTCCATCGCTCAATTGTACGAGCGTCAGCACAGGTCATGACAAGGAATAGAGAAGTCATACCAACGTATGTCTGTCCGCAGGCGTAGCGGGACTGGGTTGCCGGAACCTGGACGACCGTTCATCGCCTCTTAGCCAACATTCCGCTTGGCGCAGCACGACGCCCTTCACTCTCGATCCGTTACACTGAAGTGATACAGTCGTATCCGGCATTTCGCATTGAGGGGACCTTGTCATGTCGGAGTCATCAGGAGCGTTTGCGACCACCGCGCTGAGCGGCTACGAGCTGCTGGCCGATCCGCAGCTGAACAAGGGCACGGCGTTCTCCGAGGCCGAGCGCGAGGCGTTCGACCTGCACGGCCTGCTGCCGCCCAATATCCTGACGCTGGACGAGCAGGTTTCGCGCCGCCTCGAGGCGCTGCGCGGCTATGAGACCGACATCGAGCGCTATGCCTTTCTGCGCGAGCTACAGGATACCAACGAGACGCTGTTCTACGCGCTTCTGGTCGGCAATTTGGAAGAGCTGTTGCCGATCGTCTACACGCCGACCGTCGGCGAGGGCTGCCAAAAATTCAGTCGGCTGTTCCGCAAGCCGCGCGGGCTGTTCCTCAGCATCCCGCATCAGCACCGGATCGACCGCATTTTCGCCCATCCGCGCTTCGATCACGTCGAGGCGATCGTCGTCACTGACGGCGAGCGCATCCTCGGCCTCGGCGACCAGGGCGCCGGCGGCATGGGCATCCCGATCGGCAAGCTCGCGCTCTACACCGGCTGCGGCGGCCTGCATCCGGCGACGACCCTGCCGATCATGCTCGACGTCGGCACCGACAATCCCGATTGCCTCGCCGATCCGCTCTATGTCGGCTGGCGCAACGAGCGCGTCCGCGGCCAGGCCTATGACGACTTCATCGAGGCGTTCGTCGCGGCGGTGGTGAAGCGCTGGCCGCGCGTCCTGCTGCAATGGGAGGATTTCGCCAAGAACAACGCGACGCGCATGCTCGAGCGCTATCGCGACCGGCTCTTGACCTTCAACGACGACATTCAGGGCACCGCGGCGGTGGCGACCGGCGCCTTGCTCTCCGCGATCAACGTCACCGGCGTGCCGCTCACCGAGCAGCGCGTCGCCGTGCTCGGCGCGGGCTCGGCCGGCTGCGGTATCGCCAGCCTGATCCGTGCCGCGATGGTCGATGCCGGCCTGCCCGAGAGCGAGGCGGCGAAGCGCTTCTTCATGGTTGACCGCGACGGGCTGCTGCTCGAGGGCATGAGCGGGCTCGCCCCGTTCCAGCTTCCGTTCGTGCAGAACAGGCAGGCGATCGCGGGCTGGCGGCTCAGCCATCCCGACAAGATCGCGCTGCTCGACGTCGTGCGCAACGCCAGGCCGACCGTGCTGATCGGCGTCTCCGGCCAGGCCGGCGCATTCTCCGAACCGATCGTCCGCGCGATGGCCGAATGCAACAAGCGGCCGGTGATCTTCCCGCTGTCCAACCCGACCTCGCGCGAGGAAGCGACGCCGGTCGATATCGAGGCGTGGACGGAGGGGCGGGCGCTGATCGGCGTCGGCAGCCCGTTCCCGCCGATCATGCGCGACGGCGCGCGCTTCAAGGTCGACCAGACCAACAACTCCTACATCTTCCCGGGTGTCGGCGTCGGCGCGCTCGCGGTCGATGCCAGCCGGGTCAGCGACGGCATGTTCATGGCCGCCGCCAAGGCGCTGGCCAGCGTCTCGCCGGCGCGCGACAACCCGAAGCACAATCTGTTGCCGCCGGTCAGCGCCCTGCGCGAGGTCTCGCAGACCGTGGCGCTTGCGGTCGCGCTGCAGGCCCACAAGGAGGGATTGGCGAGGGACGTTCCGATCGACCAGGTCGAGGCGCGGGTTCACGCCAAGGTCTGGACGCCGCGCTACGTGCCGTACCGCCGCAGCGATCGGGCTTAGACCCCGGCGCGGCCCCCGCATCGATTTGCGACCATCGTGATCGGGGCAGGGGCGGGCTCGACCCCGCTCGCGCCTTCTCAACGGGCTTGACCGAAGTAAGAATTTTCTTCAACATTGGTATGCCAAATGCCAGCGGCGGTCCTTCGGGGATTTGGACGTCGCGGTGTCCGCAGCCCGCGATCGCACAACATCGACACAACGAGGAAACGGGGAGGGAAGTCGAATGGCCAATCTTGGCATGTCGCGCAGGGAGTTGCTGGTCGGGTCGATGCTCACGGCGGTGGCCGCGGCGGCGCCGCGACCGCTCTGGGCCCTCGACAATACGGGCGCGCTGGCGCGATCGAAGACCGGCATGGTGACGAGCCCGCACGAGCTCGCCACGCAAGCCGGGCTCGAGGTGCTGCGCAAGGGCGGCAATGCGATCGAGGCGGTCATCGCCATCGGTGCCACGCTGTGCGTGACCTATCCGCATTTCAGCGGCCTCGGCGGCGACAGCTTCATGGTGATCAGCGACCGCAAGGGAAATGTGCGGACGCTGTCCGGCGCGGGTCAGGCCGCGCTCAACCTGCCGAACTACAGCGGCTCGGTCCCGATCCGGGGGCCGGGGTCGGCGCTGACCGCGGCCACGACCGTCGACGTCTGGGACCAGGCGTTCGATTTCAGCCGCAAGTCCTGGTCCGGAAAGCAGAGCTGGGCGTCGCTGTTCGCGCGGCCGATCGAATACGCCAGCAAGGGCTTCCCGGTCACGCCGTCGCAGCGCTTCTGGCAGGACATGGAAGCGAAGAACCTGAAGGACTGGCCCGACATCCAGCGCATCTTCATGCCCGCCGGCCGGATGCCTCAAATCGGCGAGCCGCTGGTCCAGGCCGAACTCGCGAAATCGCTGGAGATGCTGGCGGCAAATGGCGGGCGTGATTTCTACGAAGGAAAGCTCGCCGCGCGCATTGCGGCCGGACTGAAGCAGATCGGCTCGCCGCTGACCGCCGACGATCTGGCGCGCTGCCGCGCGCGCGACGAGACGCCGTTGCGCGTCGGCTATCGCGGCGGCGAGCTGCTCGGGCTGCGCCCGCCGACGCAGGGTCTCACGACGCTCGAGATCATGGGCATCCTCGACCGCTTCGAGCTCGCGAAATATCCGGAAGGCAGCGCGGACTACTATCACCTGCTGGTCGAAGCGGTGAAGCAGGCCTTCATCGACCGCAGCCGCTACATCGGCGATCCGGAATTCGTCGACGTCCCGGTCAATCAGCTGCTCTCGGCGAGCTACCTCGACGCGCGCGCGAAGGCGATCAGCCTCGAGAAGGCGATGCCGTGGCCGCACGTGTTCAAGAAGGGCGACACGGTTTATCTCGCCGCGACCGACCGGGACGGCAATTGCGTCAGCATGCTGCAAACCGTCTACTACGATTGGGGAAGCGGCATGGTGGCCGGCGACACCGGCATCATCTGGCACAACCGCGGTGCGTCGTTCAACCTCGACCCGGCCAGCCCCAACTGCCTCAAGCCGGGCAAGCGGCCGTTCCACACGCTCAATCCGGGAATCTATCTCAAGGGCGGACGGCCGCATCTGCTGTATGGCACGCAGGGAGCCGACGGGCAGCCGCAGACGCTCGCGGCGGTGCTGACCAGGCTGATCGACTACAACATGGATCCGCTCACCGCGCTGTCGCGACCGCGCTTCCTGCTCGGCAAGACGTTCTCCGATGCGCGCGACAGCCTGAAGCTGGAGAAGGATGCCGGTGAAGAGGTCTTCAAGGCGCTCGCCGGGCGAGGCCACGAAATAAGTCCGATACCGGCCCAGAGCCCGCTCGCGGGACATCCGGGTGCGATCCGGATCGACGCCGACGGAAGCATCACCGGGGCGCATGATCCGCGCAGCGACGGGCGGGCCCTCGGGCTGTCATGAGGCGAAGCGCGGCAGATTGACGGAGCCGCCCGGCGGCTGCCGGGCGCATCCGGCAGCCATGTGCGAAGCATGGTCCGCCACCCGGTGCGGGAGGCGGACGACGCCTTCGGCGATTGTCGCTCGCCGTGGCCGACTAAAGTTCAAGCCTCGACGGTCCCTCCCGGTGGAACTTTCCGGGGCGCGTTATCGTTCGTACTCAAACGAACCACAGTCAATATCCGTCCGGGGGCCTGCGAGGGAGAAACCCCCATGGCAACATTTGGCCCAACGCTTCGTCCAATCCCCGGCCTCGACGCCAACCAGCTCACACCATCCGAGCATCAGCTGCAGATGCGTCGTGCGGTGATCGCCTCCACGGTCGGGACCGCGATCGAGTGGTATGACTTCTTCCTCTACAGCACCGTCACCGGCCTGGTTTTCGCAAAACTGTTCTTTCCGCATTCCGATCCCTGGGTCGGCACGCTGGAGGCCTTCGCCATCTATGCGGTCGGCTTCGTCGCGCGGCCGATCGGGGCTGCGATCTTCGGGCATTACGGCGACCGCATCGGCCGCAAGTCGACGCTGATCGCGACGCTGCTGTTGATGGGCCTGGCGACCGCTGCGGTCGCATTGGTGCCGACCTATTCCAGCATCGGCATCTGGGGCGCGGTGATCCTGACCGTGCTGCGCTTCATCCAGGGCGTCGGCGTCGGCGGCGAATGGGGCGGCTCGGTGCTGATGTCGATGGAATGGGCGCGCAACGATCGCTCGCGCGGCCTGATCGCGTCATGGCCGCAATTCGGCGTGCCCTGCGGGCTGTTCCTCGCCAATCTCGCCGTGCTGGCCTTCAGCCAGATGTCGGGTGACCAGTTCCTGGCGTGGGGCTGGCGCGTTCCGTTCGCGCTCAGCATCGTCCTGGTCGGCGTCGGCCTCTACATCCGGCTCGGCATTCTGGAAACGCCTGTCTTCACCAGGCTGCTGGCCGAGCGTCAGCTCGACCGCACGCCGATGCTGACGGTGATCAAGGACCATCCCAAGGAGATCCTGCTGTCCGCCTTCGCGCGGATGTCCGAGCAGGCGCCGTTCTACATCTTCACCGCCTTCGTGTTCTCCTACGGCACCGGCACGCTGCACGTCTCGCGCGATTTCCTGCTCACCGCGGTGCTCGCGGCCTCGGTGCTGTCGTTCGTCTCGATCCCGGTGTTCGGGCATCTGTCCGACCAGATCGGCCGCAAGAACATGTACATGATCGGCGCGTTGGTGACCGGCATCTTCGGCTTCATCTACTTCGCGATGCTCAATACCGGATCGGCGTCGATCATCTTCCTCGCGATCGTTCTCTCGCTCATTCCGCACGACATGCAGTACGGGCCGCAGGCCGCGCTGATCGCCGAAAGCTTTACCGGACGGCTGCGCTACAGCGGCGCCTCGCTCGGCTATCAGCTCGCATCCGTCATCGCCGGCGGTCCGGCGCCGCTGATCGCGGCGTGGCTGTTCGGCACCTATCATTCGTGGGTCGCGATCGCGGTCTACATCGCGATCTGCGCCGTCATCACGCTGGTCGCGACCGCGCTGATGACCGACTTCACCGGCAAAGACATCAATGCGGCCGGCGCGCATGAACGTCGGGCTTGAGACAGCAATGGAGCAGCAGATGATGAAATGGCGAAAGGAATCGACGCTTGATCTCTATAACCTCGTCGCGGCGATCTTCCTGCTCGCCGCGCCGTGGCTGTTCGTGCGGGCCAATCCGACCGCGGCGATCGATCTCAGGACCAGCGGCGCGGCGATAGCGATCATGTCGCTGGCGGCGATCGTCGCGTTCTCGATCTGGGAAGAATGGATCAACCTGGTCGTCGGCTGCTGGCTGATCGTCTCGCCCTGGCTGCTCGGCTTCGCGCATACCCGCGCGATGCATTTTGCCATCGCCGCCGGCGCGGTGGTGGCCTTCATGGCGCTGCTCGAGCTGTGGCTCGAGTACGAGAAGACGCATTTCGCGCCGGCCACATCGCAGGCCGCCGAACGGCAGTAAGATCCGCCACCGGGGAGACCGAGGTGTGGCTCTTTGCTTTGAGCATGGTCTGCTCGGAAAACCGCTTCGCAACTTTTCCGGATCATGCTCTAGCAGCCGCGGCAAATGCCCTTGATCTTGCGGTCGACGATCGCGTCCTCCTGATCGATGACCTGCTGCGATGTCGATGTCGTCGCCGGAACATCGGCGGCGCGCGGCTGGCGATGGCCGACCGGCGCCGACCACGGCCTGCTCGCGGTTTCGTTTGACGCATAGGCGCGGGGCTGCTGGACCGCCGCCTGTGCGAAGCAAGCGGTCGCCATTGCCGCGGACATAATCGCAGCCCAGCCAAGCCGTACGCCGGGTCGTCGAAGATCGATCATGAAAATCTCCATGCCGTCATCGCCGCGTTTGCGCGCGGCCTTGATGACATGGAGTGCTCCGGTCGCTCCGGTATTCCCCGCTCCATCTGATGTGATCGGGCGCTCGCGGCGCGGTGATCGCGCGTGATGAAATAATTTCCGGGCGCGCGCGGTCCTTGATCACAGGAGCCGAGCTAGGTCGGCTTCATCCACCGTACGGAGAAATCCCATGACCAAATTGACCTTCGCAGCGCTTGCGCTGGTTGCGGCAGCCGCCTGTTCGACGCAGGCGTCCGCCGCCGGCAACAACGCTGCGGTGCGGCGCGCCAATGCTTCGATGACGACAACGACGGTCAGCAGCAAGACCACCGATTGCGTGCGCGCGCCGAAGGTTGGATCGTTCGCGACCGCCCCCTTCACCGAGCCGCCCTGCATGCCCGGCACTATGCGCTGACCGCACACAGCAAAAAGCCCCGGACCTGAAGTCCGGGGCTTTGGGCCTGGCCTCGTTCCTGAGGCGGTTATTCCGGCTTGCCGATCGTCACCGCGAGCTTGCCGACGCCGTTGACGCCGCATTCGAGCTTGTCGCCCACCTGCAGCTGCGAGACGCCGGCGGGCGTGCCGGTCATGATGATGTCGCCGGCGGTGAGCTTCACCTGCTGCGAGAGCTGCCAGATGATTTCAGGCACGTTCCAGATCAGCTCGGTGAGGTCGCCCTTCTGGGCTTCCTTGCCGTTGACGGTGAGCCAGATCTTGCCCGCGGTCGGGTGGCCGATCTTCGCGGCCGGCTGGATCGCCGAGCAGGGCGCGGAATAGTCGAACGACTTGCCGATCTCCCACGGCCGCTCCTTCTTGCGCGAGGCGATCTGCAGGTCGCGGCGGGTCAGGTCGATGCCGACGGCATAGCCGTAGACATGCTCGAGCGCCTTGTCGGCGGGAATGTTCAGCCCGCCGCTCTTCATCGCCACCACCAGCTCGACCTCGTGATGCAGGTCCTTGGTCAGCGGCGGATAGGGGATGGTCGCGCCATCGGGCACCAGCATGTCGGCATGCTTGCCGAAGAAGAACGGCGGCGCGCGCTCGTCATTGCCCATCTCCCTGATATGCTCGAGATAGTTGCGGCCAACGCACCAGATGCGGCGGACCGGATAGGTGCCGGATTCGCCGACGACGGGAAGCGAGGGCTGCGGGGGAAGCGGAATGACGGTGGATGCGGCGTTCATGAACGGGTCCCGGAGGGTTGAAGGAGGGAGCGCGGGCGGTATTTACGCGCTTACGCCGCTCAGGGCTAGTGGCCGCGGCTGCATCCGGCGCAGAGGTGAGGCCAGCTTTCCGCCGAGCGCGGCCGCCTTTGGTCGACAAAGGCGGTGGTGCCCATGAGGAAATGGCTTTCGATCGGCCTGGTGCTGATCGTTGTGGTCCTGATCGTCGCCGCCGTCCGGTTTTTCGTGGTTGCCCCGGAGCGGATCGACCGGGCGCAGAACAGGGTCCAGCGCGTTGCGCTGGATATCACGCCCGCCGCAACGGCCTTGCAGGCGACGCTCGACGTGGCGGACATGCATGCGGACAGCCTGTTGTGGAAGCGTGACCTGATCGCGCGATCCGATCGCGGCCATATCGATCTGCCGCGCCTGATCGAAGGGCACTACGCGCTGCAGGTGTTCTCGTCGGTCACCAAGTCGCCCAAGGGCCAGAACTATGAGGCCAACGGCGCCGACACCGACACCATCACGAATCTGGCCATCATCGATCTGCAGCCGCCGCGGACATGGTTCTCGTTGCTGCAGCGCTCGCTGTGGCATGCCGAGAAACTGCGGAGCTTCGCCGAGCAGTCCGCTGGGCGGCTGCGCCTGATTACGACGCCGGCCGACCTCGATCGCCTGCTCGCCGACCGCAAGGGCGGCGCGACGGTGGTTGGCGGCATGCTCTCGATCGAGGGCTTGCAGGACATCGAGGGCAATATCGCCAATCTCGACGTGCTCTACGCCGCCGGATTCAGAATGGCCGGCCTCGCGCACTTCTTCGACAATGATGTCGCAGGCTCGATGCACGGCGTCGCAAAGGGCGGCCTGACGCCGCTCGGCCGGCAGGTGGTGCAGCGGATGGAGGCGATGGGCATGATCGTCGACCTCGCGCATGCGAGCCACGCGGCGGTCGCCGAGGTGCTGGCGACGGCGACGCGCCCCGTGGTCTCAAGCCATGGCGGCGTTCAGGCGACCTGCAAGGTCAACCGCAACCTCACCGATGACGAAGTCCGGGGTGTCGCGCGGACCGGCGGCGTGGTCGGCATCGGTTTCTGGCAAGGCGCGGTCTGCTCGCTCGATCCGAACAATGTGGCGCGGGCGATTGCCCATGTCCGCGACCTGGTCGGGATCGACCATGTCGGCCTCGGCTCGGATTTCGACGGCTCGACCACGACGGGCTTCGATGCCAGCGAGATCGTCGCCGTGACCCAGGCGCTGATGTCGCGCGGGTTCTCGGAGGACGACATCCGCAAGGTCATGGGCGGCAACGTGCTGCGCGTGCTCCGCGCAGGCATTGCCCCGAAGGGATGAGAGGGACCTAGCCGGTGGCGCTGATCGGTGCCAGCGCGAGCGGTGACGGGTCGTGGTGGTGCTGCAGGCGGAAGAACGAGGCGTAGCGGCCGCCGCGGCGCAGCAATTCCTCGTGCCGTCCGCGCTCGACGATCTCGCCGCCCTCAACCACCAGGATCGCATCGGCGTGCATGATGGTGTGCAGGCGGTGCGCGATCACGATCGTGGTGCGGCACTGGCAGAGATGCTCGATCGCTTCCTGCACCTGCTTCTCGGACTCCGAGTCGAGCGCGGCGGTGGCCTCGTCGAGCAGGATGATCGGCGCGTTCTTGATCAGCGCGCGGGCGACCGCGATCCGCTGGCGCTGCCCGCCGGACAGCTGGGTGCCGTGCTCGCCGACCGGCGTGTCATAGCCGAGCGGGAAGCTCATGATGAAGTCGTGCGCGCAGGCGGCTTTGGCGGCGTCGACGATCTCCTGCTCGGTGGCGCCCTGCTTGCCGAAGGCGATGTTGGCACGGATGGTATCGCGGAACAGATAGACGTCCTGCCCGACATAGGCGGTCTGCTGCCGCAGCGACTTGCGCGACACCGACGAGATCGACTGTCCGTCGATCAGGATGTCGCCATCGCGCGTCTCGTAGAAGCGCAGCAGCAAGGCCAGCACGGTCGATTTGCCGCCGCCGGAGGGGCCGACCAGCGCGGTCACCTTGCCGGGCTCGGCGACGAAGCTCATGCGGTTCAGCACCGGTTCGCCCGGCCGATAGGCGAAGCTGACGTCGCGCAGCTCGATCCGCGCGTCGGAGAGTTTCAGCGCCGGCTTGTCGTCATCGATCTGTTCGCTCGCCGGGCTGTCGACCACCTCGAGCAGCATCCGCGCGCCGACCAGCTGGCTGTTGAGGTCAATGTTGAGTCGCGCCAGCCGCTTGGCCGGCTCGGTCGCCATCAGGAACGCGGTCAGGAACGTGAAGAACTGGCCCGGCGTGGAGCCGAGCGCCACCACGCTGTAGCCGCCATACATCAGGCAGCCGGCGACCGCGAAGCCGCCGAGCATTTCCATCAGCGGATTGGAACGGTTGGCGACGCGCGCCATCTTGTTGGCATTGGTCTCGACGGTTGCGATGTGCTCGTCGATCCGCTGCTGCATGGTGCCTTCCAGCGTGAACGCCTTCACGGTGCGGATGCCCTGCAGCGATTCCTGCATCGTCTCCATGATGTCGGCGGTGCCGGTGAACTGGTTGTAGGCGAGCCCCTTGATCCGCTTCACCAGCCTGCGCAGCATCAGCATCGCCGGCGGCACCGCCACGAGCCCGATGAACGACATCAGCGGGTCCTGCCAGACCATGACGGCGACCATGCTGACCAGCATCAGGAAGTCGCGGCCGATCGCATTGACCAGCATGTTGAGCACGTCGGTGATCGACTTGGCGCCGGCGGTCAGCCGCGCCAGGAATTCCGACGAGTGCCGCTGCGAGAAGAAGCCGATGCTCTCGCTCATCAGCTTGGCGAAGAGCTGCCGCTGGTTGCTGGCGAGGATGGCGTTGGAGATCTTGTTCAGGATCACCATGTGGCCGTAGGTCGCCACGCCCTTGATGAACAGCAGCACCACCGTGATCCCGGCGAACATCGCGATGCCGGGGATGTTCTTGTCGACATAGGCTTGGTTGATCACCTGGCCGAGCACGTAGGTGGCGCCGGCCGTCGAGCCGGCCGCAACGGCCATCAGGGCGAACGCCGTCAGATAGCGCCGCCAATAGGTAATCCCTTGTTCCGTGACCAGGCGGCGAATCAGGATCGCCGCGCCATAGGGATCGTCGGTAATTTTCTTTGGAAACTGGGCCATCCGCGTTCCATTGACGGCGGGCAGCGCCGGCCGTCAGGGTTGCGGGACCTCCTTGCCCGCTTGGTGGGGCTTTTTCAAGCACAATAACTGCTTGATAACGGTTTGTTTTTTAGGCCGATTCCGCCTGTCGCGCGGAGCCCGCGCGCTCCCGGAACAGCTTCTCCTCCCAGGCCAGTGCGTGGCTCGCGATGGTCTCGAGATCGTCGTAATGCGGGGTCCAGTCGAGCAGCGAGCGGATCCTTGTCGTATCGGCCACCATGGTCATGATGTCGCCGGGCCGCCGCGCGGCGTAGGCGACCGCGAAATTGCGCATCGAGACCCGGCGCACCGCCTCGATGGTTTCGAGCACGGAATAGCCGCGGCCATAACCGCAATTCAGCGTCACCGATTGCCCGCCGGCACACAGATAGGACAACGCCGAGCGATGCGCCTCGACGAGGTCGCTGACATGGATGAAGTCCCTGATGCAGCTGCCGTCCTGGGTCGGATAGTCGGTGCCGAACACGTCGATCTTGGCGCGCTGGCCGGTTGCGGCCTCGACTGCGATCTTGAGCAGATGGGTGGCGCCGATGGTGGCAAGGCCGACGCGGCCCTTCGGGTCGGCGCCGGCGACGTTGAAGTAGCGCAGCACGACGTAGCTCATGCCATGAGCGGATGCGACATCGTGCAGCATGATCTCGGTCATCAGCTTCGACGAGCCGTAGGGCGACAGCGGACGGGTCGGTGCGATCTCCGGCACCGGCACCTGGTCCGGGTTGCCGTAGACGGCCGCGGTCGAGGAGAAGATGAAACGGCTGACGCCGCCCTTGACCGCCGCGTTGAGCAGGCTGCGCGTCGTCATGGTGTTGTTGCGGTAGTAGCCGAGCGGATCGCGCATCGAGTCCGGCACCACGACGGAGCCCGCGAAATGGATGATGCTGTCGATGCCGTGCTGGGCGATCACGCCTTCGACGAGGTTCTCGTCGCCGGCGTCGCCGATGAACAGCGGCACGCCTTCGGGCAGGAACGCGGAGAAGCCGGTGGAAAGGTTGTCGATCACGACGACGCTCTCGCCGGCATCGACCAGCGCATGAACCATGTGACTTCCGATATAGCCGGCGCCGCCGGTCACGAGCACGGTCATGGATGGAGCTCTCCCAATATTCTTTAATTGACGATGCTAGCGGGAGTGCGGTGAAGAGGGGGTTTCGCCGCGGCCGAACTGGCCACTATGCTTAATGTTGCGTATAGGAACTGGCACGAAACGGAGACTTGCGTGCCGATCGAGAACACACCTGCCGGCGAGCTCGAGCTCATCGTGCCCAATCTGCACCGACGTTATTCGGGTGTCACCGCGACCAACCGCATGGTCGCGCCGAAACTTGCAAAGATGCTTCGCGCAGGCTGGCTCGGCTCGCATCGGCCCGACGGCATCGACGCGATCGGATTTGCCGATCTCCTGCACCTGTGGCGGCGGGCGCGGCCCGTGATCTGGCATGCGCGGCGCAACGACGAGATGATTGCCGGGCTCGTGTTGCGCGCGCTTGGCTGGCCGCTGAAACTGATCTTCACCTCGGCGGCGCAGCGCCATCACACCTGGCTGACGCGCTGGCTGATCCGCAACATGGATGCGATCATCGCGACCAGTCCGCTGTCGGCCTCCTATCTGAAGCGCGACGCGACAGTGGTGATGCACGGCGTCGACACGGATCGTTATGCGCCGCCCGCCGATCGCGCGAGCGCCTTCGCCGAGAGCGGACTGCCGGGGCGCTATGCGATCGGCTGCTTCGGGCGGGTGCGCGCGCAGAAGGGCAGCGACGTGTTCGTCGAGGCGATGTGCAGGCTGCTGCCGCGCTATCCCGATTTCACCGCGGTCATCGTCGGCGCCGTGGTGCCGGAGCAGTTGGCCTTTGCCAACGAGCTGAAGCGGAAGATCGAGGCCGCCGGCCTGCAATCGCGCATCATCATCACGGGCGAACTGCCGATCGAGGATGTCGTGCGCTGGTACCAGCGGCTGACGATCTACGCCTTCACCTCGCGCAATGAAGGTTTCGGCCTGACCCTGATCGAGGCGATGTCGGCGGGCGCGGCGCTGGTGGCGGCGCGCGCGGGCGCTGCCGAGTTCGTGGTCGAGGACGGCGTCACCGGCGTGCTGACGTCGCCCGGCAACGCCGACGCGCTGGTGGCCGCGCTGGAGCCGTTGATGCGCGATCCGGCATCGGCCGCGGCGATGAGCGCGCGGGCGCGCCAACGAGTTGTGGATAAGTTCAGCCTCGATGCGGAAGCGGGCGCGATCGCCAAGGTCTATCGCGCGCTGACTTGAGCCAGCACGCGCTGCGCAATCTCCACGACCTCTTCGGGGAAGATGTCGCGCATGCAGCGATGGTCGTTCATGGTGCAGACCGTGCGCTGGCACGGCTGGCACGACAACTTGCTCCTGGTCTGCAGCACCGTCGCGGCGAGGCCGTTGAGGGGCGCCCAGAGATAAGGATCGGTCGGGCCGAAGATGCCCATGGTCGGCGTGCCGATTGCGGCGGCGATGTGCATCAGCCCGGAGTCGTTGGTCACAGCGACGCTGGCCGCGGCCATCGCAAGGATGCCGTTGCGCAGGTCGGTGCCGGTGAGGTCGCGGACCCGCGCGCCGCCGGCTGCCGTGATCTCCTGCGCCAGCGCCTTCTCGCCGGGGCCGCCGACCACCCAGACGTCGAAGCCATGTTCGGCGAACTGCCGCGCGGCCTCCGGATAATAGGTCCAGCGTTTCGAGACGCCGACCGAGCCGGGTCCGAGCGCGATGGCGGGCCCACGGCCGAGGCCGTTGGCCTGCCGCCAGCGTTCGATGTCGTCCGCGGGAACCCGGAGCTGCGGCACCGGCCATTCCGGCGGGCGGGCGGCGCCGTCAGGCAGCGCCAGGATCGCGTTCTTGTCGATGAAGCGCGGCTGCCGCTTTTCGCCCCATCGCATCGCGTTGATGAGGCCGAACCGCACCTCGCCAAAGAAGCCGACCCGTTCCGGGATGCCCGCCAGCGCCGGCGCGAGAGCGGCCTTCCAGGTCCGCGGCAGCACCAGCGCGGTGGCGTAGTTCCGGCTGCGAAGCTCGGCCGCGAGGGCCTGCTGCTGGGCCAGCGCCAGCCGGCTGCGCGGCAGGTCGAACACGATCCCGGCGCGAACATCGGGCATATAATCGACCAAAGGGGCGCAAAGCCGGGATGTCAGAAGGTCGATCGGCCGGTTCGGCCAGCGCTTGCGGAGCACCCTGACCACGGTGTGGCCGCGCACGAAATCGCCGATCCAAACATAGGGCACGACGAGGATAGGTCTGGTATCCTCGGTGTCCTGTGTTTCGATATCAGATATTGAATCAATATTCATTTCTAAATGGGCCAGGGCCAGTCGGGCGCGGCCAAGTCGGTAACCGGTTCGCGATGAGAGGTAAAGCCGTCGTTGCCTGCGACGCGGGAGTGGGGCAAAGCTGACGGCTGCAAAGGAATCTGGCGGGATTTCATCATGTTTCTGGTAACCGGGGGCGCCGGTTTTATCGGATCGAACGTCGTGGCCGCGTTGAACGACGCCGGGCACAGCGACGTCGCGGTCTGTGACGTGCTTGGACAGGACGGCAAGTGGCGGAACCTGGCCAAGCGCCAGCTTGCCGATGTCGTTCCGCCGGCCGAGCTTGGCGACTGGCTGATGGGGCGGCGGCTCACCGCCGTGATCCATCTCGGCGCCATCTCCGAGACCACGGCAACCGACGGCGATCTCGTGATCGAGACCAATTTCCGCCTCTCGATGCGGCTGCTCGACTGGTGCACGGCGAATGCCACGCCGTTCATCTATGCCTCCTCGGCCGCGACCTATGGCGACGGCGAACGGGGGTTTGACGACGACGCGTCGGTCGAGGCGCTGAAGCGGCTGCGGCCGATGAACCTGTACGGCTGGAGCAAGAACCTGTTCGACCTTGCGGTCGCCGAGCGCGTGGCGAAGAGCGAGCGTCTGCCGCCGCAATGGGCCGGGCTGAAATTCTTCAACGTGTTCGGCCCCAATGAATATCACAAGGGTCCGATGATGAGCGTGCTGGCGCGCCGCTTCGACGACATCAAGGCGGGCCGTGTCGTGCAGCTGTTCAAGTCGCATCGCGAGGGCATCGCCGACGGCGATCAACGCCGCGACTTCATCTATGTCGACGACGTCGTGCGGGTGATGATGTGGCTGATCGCGACGCCGCGTGTCTCCGGGCTGTTCAATGTCGGTACCGGCAAGGCGCGCAGCTTCAAGGACCTGATCGTCTCGGCCTATGGCGCGCTCGGGCTGGAGCCGAACATCCAGTATGTCGACATGCCCGAGCAGATTCGGGGCAGCTACCAGTACTTCACCCAGAGCGTCGTCGATCGTCTCGGGCGCGCCGGATACAATGGCGGTTTCACCCGCCTGGAAGACGCAGTCGGGGCCTATGTGACGGGCTTTCTCGATCGCGCGGATCGCTATCGCTAGTGCGGATGACGGTGACTGATGTTCGATTTTGAAGCGATCTCGCGTGCAATGTCCGGCCAGACCGTGCTCTGCGTCGGCGACCTCATGCTCGACGAGTTCGTCTATGGCGAGGTGTCGCGAATCTCGCCGGAGGCGCCGGCGCCGGTGATCGCGGTCAGGCGCAGCGAGACCAATATCGGCGGTGCCGGCAACGTTGCGCGCAACATCGCCGCGCTTGGCGGGCGCTGCATCTTCGTCGGCCTGATCGGCGAGGACGCCGCCGGCGCGGTGTTGGCCGAGGCGCTGGCGAAGGAGGCCGCTATCGAGGCCGTGCTGGTGCGCGACGCCGCGCGTCCGACCACGCGCAAGGTGCGCTTCGTCTCCGAGCAATTCTCGACCCACATGCTGCGCTCCGACTGGGAACTCGCCGCGCCAGCCGCGCCGGCCACCGAGCAGCAGCTGATCGACGCGATCCTGCCGCGTCTTGCGCGGGCCGACATCGTGCTGCTGTCGGACTACGCCAAGGGCGTGCTCACCGCGCGCGTGATCCGCAACGTGATCGACGCGGCGCGCCAGGCGCAAAAGCGCGTGATCGTCGACCCCAAGAGCGCCAATCTCGCGATCTATCGCGGTGCGACCATGCTGACGCCGAACCGCAAGGAATTCGCCGAGGCGACCCGCAGCCGCGCCGATAGCCAGGACAGCATCGCGCAGGCCGCGCCCGATGCGATGTACCTCGCGGATTGCGAGGCGATGCTGGTGACGCAGGGCGAGCGCGGCATGACGCTGGTGACGCGGGGCGGCGAGTCGATCCATGTGCCGGCGCTGCCGGTCAAGGTGCGCGACGTGTCCGGCGCCGGCGATACCGTTGCCGCGGCGCTGGCGCTGGCGCTGGCGGGTGGCGCCGATTGGGAAGGCGCGCTGCGGATCGCGAGCGCGGCGGCGGCGGTTGCGGTCGGCAAGACCGGTACCGCGATCGTCAAGTCCGCCGAATTGCGCCGAAGAATCCTGCCGCACGCTTCGCTGGCGGCCGAGGAGAAGATCGTCCCGGCCGGCGGCGACATCGATGCACATCTCGAGGAGTGGCGCCGGCAGGATCTGCGCATCGGCTTTACCAATGGCTGCTTCGACATCCTGCATCCCGGCCACGTCAAGGTGCTGACCGCCGCGCGCGGCGCCTGCGACCGCCTGGTCGTCGGGCTGAACAGCGACGCTTCGGTGAAGCGGCTGAAGGGCGAGGGACGTCCGGTGCAGGACGAGCGCGCCCGTGCCGAGGTGCTGGCGGCGCTGGAAGCCGTCGACCTCGTCGCGATCTTCGAGGAGGACACGCCGATCAATCTGATCACGCAGGTGCGGCCGAGCGTGCTTGTCAAGGGCGGCGACTATACCCGCGAGCAGGTGGTCGGCCACGAGATCGTCGAAGCCGCCGGCGGCGAGGTGGTGCTGGTCGAGATCCTGCCCGGCCACAGCACGACGTCGCTGGTTGCGCGGGCCCGTGAGGGCAAGGCGTGAGCGCAAGCATGGCAACCCCGGCAGGCGCCGCGGCGTGTCCGGCCTGGCGCGATCCGGCGCGCTGGCAGACCGCGACCGATGTGGTCGCGGTCCTGATTGCGCTGTCGCTGCCGTGGTCGACCTCGCTGGTCGGCATCTTCGGTGTGGTGCTGCTGATCGCGATTGCGCCGACGGTCGATCTGAAGGCATTCTGGGCGCTGCTGAAGCGGCCGATCTGCCTGGCGCCGGTGGCGTTGTTTTGCCTCGCGCTTGTCGGCACGCTCTGGTCGGACGCGGCCTGGGGCGCGCGATTCTACGCGGTCGGGCCGACCGCAAAGCTCCTCGTGCTTCCGGTCCTGCTCTATCATTTCCAGCGCTCGGCCCGCGGGACCTGGGTGTTTGTCGCTTTCCTCGTCTCCTGCACGCTGCTGATGCTGATGTCCTGGCTGGTGCTTGCCTATCCGCACCTCGCGCTGAGGGCGCCCGCGCCTGGCGAGCAGGGAGTCTTCGTCAAGAACTACATCGACCAGAGCCAGGAATTCACGTTATGCGCGGTCGCGCTGGCCTATCCGATCGTGATGCTGCTGCGGGCCAAACGCATCCTGCCGGCCATGTTGCTGATCGCGATTGCGCTCAGCCTGTTCGCCAACATGGCGATGGTGGTGGTGTCGCGCACTGCATTGGTGACGGTTCCGATTATGTTCGCGGTGTTTGCGCTGCTCCATCTGCGCTGGCGCAGCATCGTCCTGATCCTTTGCGCGGCCGCCGCGTTAGCCATAGTGGCGTGGTACGGCTCGCCGCAATTGCGCTCGACGGCGGAGTCATTCGAGCGCGATTACAAGCTCTACATGGAGCGCAACGAGCCCACGTCGCTCGGCTTGCGGCTCGAGTTCTGGCGCAAGTCGCTCGGCTTTTTTGCCGAGGCCCCGGTCATCGGCCATGGCACCGGAGCGACGCGGGGCCTGTTCGAGCGCGTCGCGAAGGGCGGTGCGACCCAGGCTTCCGGCGAAGTGATCGGAAACCCACACAATCAAACGTTGAACGTCGCCGTGCAGTGGGGCATTGTGGGTGTGGCGATACTGTACGCGATGTGGCTTCTGCACCTTTTGCTGTTCCGCGGCGACGGTCTCGTCAACTGGATCGGGCTTCTCGTCGTCGTCCAGAATATCTTTACTTCGTTGTTTAATTCACACATTTTCGACTTTCACGAAGGCTGGATGTATGTGCTGGGCGTCGGGGTTGCCGGCGGCATGGTGTTGAAGGGACCGATCCGGGGCAATGTGGAACCTGAACCTCCAATCCGCCCATGATCGCTGGCATGCGCTCCACAGATGCGCTATCAGCAGCCTACTCTCATCCCGAACCCCTAATTACCGGCAAATTCCCATTACATGATGCGCCTTTCACGGTTCACTTTGCGCAACTTCCTGATCTTGGTCCATGACGCGGTGGCGACGGCGTTTGCGTTGCTCGCGAGCTTTTATCTACGTTTTGAGGGCAGTCAGCTTTCTGATCGACAACCTCATTTGTGGCACATTCTGCCATGGTTCGTGCTGTTCAGTGTTGCGGTCAGCTACTTCTGCAATCTGACTACCGCGAAATGGCGGTTCACCTCGTTACCAGACGCGGTCAATATACTGCGGGTCGCAGCGGTGCTGACCTTGGCGCTCGTAGTGCTGGACTACGTATACTTCTTTGCCGGATCGAGTTCGCAGGCGCCAGTGTTCCTCGGCCGGATTACCATCATCCTCTTCTTTTTCCTTGAGGTATTCGCGTTAAGCGCGCTGCGCCTCGGCTATCGCTATTTCCGTTATTCACGCACGCGCCTGCATGCCCGATCGGACAATGCCGCGCCGGCCCTGCTGGTCGGACGTACGGCCGACGCGGAGGTCGTGCTGCGCGGCATCGAGAATGGCGCCATCAAGCGGCTCTGGCCGGTCGGCGTGCTCTCGCCGTCGAACGCGGATCGCGGCCAGATGATTCGCAACATTCCCGTGGTCGGCGGCGTCGACGACATCGAGGCCGTGATCAGGGATTTCGAGACCCGCCAGCGGCCGATCAAGCGCGTCGTCATGACCCCGTCGGCGTTTGAGCCCGAAGCGCATCCGGAAGGCGTGCTGATGCGCGCCAAGCGGCTCGGTCTGATGGTCAGTCGCCTGCCGTCGCTGGAGGGCGGCGACGCGCCGCGACTGACCAACGTCGCCGTCGAGGATCTGCTGCTGCGCCCGAGCCAGAAGATCGACTACGCGCGGCTCGAGACGCTGGTGAGGGGCAAGTCGGTCATTGTGACCGGCGGCGGCGGCTCGATCGGCGCGGAAATCTGCGACAGGGTCGCGACCTTCGGCGCGGCGCGCCTCCTGGTCGTGGAGAACTCGGAGCCGGCGCTCTATGCGGTCACCGAGGCGCTGTCCGCGCGCGACTCCGGTCCCGAGATCGAGGGCCGGATCGCCGATATCCGGGATCGCGAGCGCATCACGCGGCTGATGAGCGAGTTCAAGCCCGACATCGTGTTCCATGCCGCGGCGCTCAAGCATGTGCCGATCCTGGAGCGCGATTGGAGCGAAGGGGTCAAGACCAACATCTTCGGGTCGGTGAACGTGGCCGACGCCGCGCATGCTGCGGGCGCGAACGCGATGGTGATGATCTCGACCGACAAGGCGATCGAGCCGGTGTCGATGCTGGGCCTGACCAAGCGGTTCGCCGAGATGTATTGTCAGGCGCTGGACTATGACCTGATGACCGAGGCAAAGGGCGAGCCGCATATGCGGCTGATCTCGGTGCGGTTCGGCAATGTGCTGGCGTCCAATGGATCGGTGGTGCCTAAATTCAAGGCGCAAATCGAAGCCGGCGGACCGATCACAGTGACCCATCCCGACATGGTCCGTTATTTCATGACGATCCGCGAGGCCTGCGATCTCGTAATCACTGCGGCGACGCATGCAATGACGCCTGCGCGGCCGGATGTGTCGGTCTATGTCCTGAACATGGGGCAGCCGGTCAAGATCGTAGATCTCGCCGAGCGAATGATCCGTCTGTCAGGCCTGCAGCCCGGTGTTGATATCGAGGTGGTATTTAGCGGCATGCGTCCCGGAGAACGGCTGAACGAGATATTGTTTGCAAGCGAAGAGCCGACCATTGAGATCGGCGTCGATGGGATGATGGCGGCCAAGCCGAACCAGCCTCCGATGTCGACGTTGCGCAAATGGCTGGTGGCGCTGGACGACGCAATCCAGAGGGACGACCGCAAGACCATCCGCTCGGTACTTCAAGACGCCGTGCCTGAGTTCGGGTCGAATGCCGCCTGACCGCTCCGCGGTACACGAGCGCCTCGAAAGCCATTGATGAGCAGCTCCCGAAAAGTGGTTGTCGTCAGCCAGCACTATCCACCGGATTATAGCACGACCGCCGCGATCATGGCCGCCATCTCCGAGCGGATCGCGCGGGAGTCGAAGGTGGTGGTGATCTCTGGGATGCCGGGCTCGGCGCGCGCGCCGGCGCCCGGGCGGCCAGCCGTTATCGAGATCAGGAACTGGCTGCCTGGAAAGGCGGCGCTGATCAAGCGCGCGCTGGCCGAGGCGCTGTTCACGGGCCGGATTTTCTTTGCGCTGTTGTGGCGGCTGCGTCGGGGCGACGTGGCGCTGACGGTGACAGCCCCTTTCGCGCTTCCTTATGCCGTTGCCGCCGCGTCAAGGTTGAAGGGGGCGAAGCCGGTGCTGATCCTGCACGATCTGTTTCCCGACGTGCTTGTGATGGCCGGGCTGCTGCGGCCGTTCTCGCTGGTCGCGCGGGCAATGCGAGCGATCAACACGCTGATGTTCCGTGCCTTGAACGTCGTCATCGTGATCGGCCGCGATACCGAGAAGCTTGTGCTGCGGTATGGCGGAATGACGCCTGACAAGATTAAATTCATCCCGAACTGGACCACGCTCAGTCCCGCCAACCGTCCCGTCAGCCCGGACAATCCATTTCGTAAGGCTATCGCCGCCCGCTTCGTCGTCGGCCTCTCCGGCAATCTGGGCTTTACCCACGATCCGGAGATTGTCTTCGGGGCAGCGCGGCTCCTGCGAGCCGAACGCGATATCCATTTCCTGCTCTCGGGATGGGGTATAGGCTTTGCGCGACTGAAGGAGATGCAGGCCACAGCGCGGCTTGCCAATGTCACATTGGTCGACCGCGTTGCGGACGGTGAACTTGGTGCCCTTCTCTCAAGTGCGGACGTTTGGCTCGTTCCCTATCGCAAAAATGTCGCCGGTGTGTCGGTTCCGAGCCGGTTCTACAATCTTCTTGCAGTCGGTCGGCCCGTCATTCTCGTATCTGAGGCTGAGGCCGAGGCCGCACTTGCCGTCAGGGAGAATAGGTTAGGCTGGGTTGTGACACCCGGCAGGCCCGATCAACTCGCCAACGCGATTAGGTCGGCGTCGTGTTCGAAGGATGTCGGCATGGCAGAGCGTGCAGTTGCGACCGCGATGACCTTTAGTCCTGAGCGGGCCCTGGCCAGCTACGCCGCTGTGGTTCGGGAACTGCTATCCAATCACGATATGGAGCAGATCGCATGAGTAATCGACGCCCGACGGTTCTTGTGACTGGCGCGAGCGGTTTCGTCGGTCGCCACGTAGTACCTTTATTGGCTGGTCATGGCTGGTTGGTGCGGCGTGCCATGCGAACTCCGTCGCGGGATCCGAACGATATCATGATTGATACGTTGGGACCGAGCGCAGATTGGAGCGATGCGGTTGTTGGTGCAAATGCCGTAGTTCACCTCGCAGCTCGCGTTCATCACAAGAACGAAGAGCATGCGATCGAGCTTTATCAGACCGTAAATGTCGAGGGCACGCTGCACTTGGCGCGTGCGGCGATGGCCGCCGGCGTGCAGCATTTCATCTTTATCAGCACAATACTGGTGCACGGGCGCAGCAATAGCGGGCGCCCACCATTTCGCGAAGATGATTTCTTGACGCCCCGTGGCCTCTATGGAATGTCAAAGGCTGCTGCGGAGGCAGGTCTTAAGGAACTGGTAGCAGGTGGCAGCATGAGGGTCACCGTCATCCGTCCGCCAATGATCTATGGTGCCGGAGCAAAGGGAAATTTTGCGTATCTCGAAAAGGCCGTGAAACGCGGTGTCCCACTTCCGTTAGCCAATATCCGCAACCGCCGTGCCTTCCTATCGGTGGAGAACCTAGCTTCATTCATCCTACACCGCCTCTCGCAGCCAGGGCAGGATTTCGACGTGTTTCTTGTGGCTGATAGCGAGCAGGTTTCGACGCCGCTTTTCATCGAACGTCTCGCCCACGCAGCGCAGACTCCTCCACGTTTATTCCGATTGCCCGCGTCGCTTCTTAGGGCAATGCTGATGTTGATTGGTCGAAGTGACGCGTGCGACAGCTTGCTTGGCTCGCTCGAGCTAGATCTTTCGAAAGTTGCCACGACCGGATGGCAACCGCCACTCAGCCTCGATGACGGCTTGAAACGTGTCGTTAGTCCAAGGCTACCTTAACTTAGCGGGAGGAGCGAGACGCGAAAATCGGCGGAGCAGGAGGGTAACGGCGAGCGCACCGACTAATAGTAAGGTAATGTCTGCGGTAAGAGAGGTGAGGGCGACCGAGGCGAATGCGAGCACAACCAACACTAAGTTAAGCACAAAGACCTCGCCGACGACGCGCCACACGGTAAAACCGTTGTCGGTCGCGCGCTGATAGAAGTGTGAGCGATGTGCGGCCCAGAACGGCTCGCGCCGCGCCATGCGGCGAAACAGCGTCACTGTAGCATCCGTCAAATAATATAGCGGCAGCAGCAGTGCGGCGGCGAACTGCTGATGTAGAGCGAGCTCGAGCAGGCACCAGCCCAGCAACAAGCCGATTGGTAAGCTGCCGACATCGCCGAGGAATATCCTTGCGACCGGTCGGTTGGACGGCGCGAAGCCGAGCAACGCGCCACACAGCGCTGCCGCGACCAGTGCGGGAGCTGCGGGGACATAGCCGAAGCCGCCGAGCAGCACGATCGCGACGGTGATCGGCACTACCTCGGCCGCGGTCATCAAATCGAGCCCGTCCATGAAGTTGACGAGGTTTACGAACCAGAGGCCGGCGATCAGCAGCAGGCCGCGTTCGAGCCAGACCGGGCTGGATTGCGCGAGCCTGAGATCACTAGGTACCGAAAACACCACGGCTGCAACGGCGGCGGCCTGCAGCAACAGCCGCGGAACGACGGGCAAGGAAAGGATGTCGTCGGCCAAGCCGACCACCGCGATGAATAGGCAGGCCGCGAAAACAGTGAATGGAATTGTCAGGTCCGGCGATCCGGCCAGCCCGATGACGATCCCGCCCGCGAGTAGCGTGGCCGCCGTGACCGCAACACCGGCACCCTGCGGTGTTGGAACTCGGTGCGATGATCGTGCATTCGGTTTGGCCAGCGCTACGCGCTGCAGGATTGGTCGCGTCGCCCGGACTAAAACGACCGAGATCAATGCGGCCAGAACTGTCGCGATAAGCGAGAGTAGGATTTGGGGGCTGCTCATGGTAAAAGTCACTTTGATCCTGGGACTTCGATCGGCTCAGCGCCCTTGGCGGCTTTCTCGGCACTCAATATCCAGACGAGACCGCCAAACACACCGACCACGAACGATACCGCGCCGAACAACAGGGAGATGTTGATGCCTTCATTGGCGATCAATCCAGCGTAGCCGAACGCCAGCGCCATCGTAGCCTCGCGCACGCCCCAGCCGGCGATCGAGATCGGCATCATCGTGATCAGCATCACGGGCGGCAACAACTGGAAGATCTGGCCGAAGGTGACGGGGGCGGTGATCGACTTGATCACGCACCAGGCGATCACGACGGTCACGACGTGAATGGCGATCGAGAGGGTTGCGACCCTCAATCCGTGCTTGCGGCTGAACAGCACCCGGTTCGCGATGACCGCGCAGGCGTAGATGTGATGTGTTGCCCACCATTGCTTCAGCCAGGCCCATGGCAACACGCCGATCAGCAGGAAGCCAAATCCGGCCGCGAGTGCGGCGAGGTCAAGAAGCAGCAACGCCATCCAGCCGTGGGAATCGGAAATCAGCCGATAACTCCAGGGCAGGGTGGCGGCGATGACGACGGCAAGAGCGATCAGTCCGATCGCGCGGTCGACGAAAATCGAATAGGTGGCTGCGCGCCAGCCCGCACCGGCGCGCGCGACGAGCCAAAGCCGGACCGCGTCGCCGCCGATCGAGGACGGCAGTGTCTGGTTGAAGAAGGTGCCGATCACATTGAAGCGCATGGCTTGGCCGGTCTTCAGCGGGGCGCCGCACTCCACGCTGATCTCCCGCCAGCGCAGCACCCCGAGGAAGATCTGCAGGAACGTGACCGCGATCGCGAGGCTGAGCCAGCCCAAGCTCTCGACCTGGATACGGGAGGCAAGGTCGTACAGATTGACCTTGCGCAGCGAGAAATAGAGCAGCGCGGCCGAGATCAGGATCTTGACGGTCGAAAGCAGGATTCGGCGCATTTCCGTTCGCGCTGCCAGGTTTCAGAATGTGTCAAAAACAGCGCAAAACGCTTTCGCGCGCCCAAATTCGCCGCCTTGGTATTGTTTCCGCGCCGATCTGGCAATACCCGTACTGGTCCCTATTGCGGCAGGCGCGAAGGGGCGGCTAAAGAGGCCGGAACCGGGGACGGCCGGCCACTCACCGGGGGTTTACGTTACCGCTAAAATCCGACCAGACGCGCGGGGGGCGCGTGCTACTGCTTGGATAGTGCTTCCGAGGCAACAGGGCCGCCGGCCGCGACGGCCTGGGCCGATTTGGTGTGTCGTCCGCAGGCGGATACGACAGGACTTGCACGACAGGATTTGAGGCATCGATGGATCGACGAATTATTCCCCTAATCATGTGCGGCGGCGCGGGCACGCGGTTGTGGCCGGCGTCGCGCGAGGTGCATCCGAAGCAGTTCCTGTCGCTGTTCGGGGCGCGCTCGACCTTCCAGGAGACGCTGCTGAGGGTTTCCGATGCCGGCCTGTTCGAGCGTCCGATCGTGATCACCAACGAGGCCTATCGCTTCATGGTGCTGGAGCAACTGGCCGAGATCGGCCGCGAGGCCGACGTGCTGCTGGAGCCGATGCGCCGCGACTCGGGGCCGGCGATCGCGGCCGGTGCGGCGTTCGCGCAGAGCCGCGACAGCGAAGCGATCGTGCTGGCGCTGGCCGCCGACCATCTGGTGCGGGACACCGCGGCCTTCGTCGCCGCGTGCCGCGGCGGGTTGGTGGCCGCGGACGCCGGCCGCATCGTGACGTTCGGCGTCAAGCCGGAGCGGCCGGCTACCGAATACGGCTACATCAATCCGGGTGAGGCGGTCGCCGGCGAGGTGCGCACGGTGGCGAAATTCGTCGAGAAGCCGGATGCCGCGACGGCGGCGGGCTATATCGATGCAGGTTATCTCTGGAACAGCGGCAACTTCATGTTCCGCGCCGGCGTGCTGCTCGACGAGTACCGCAATGTCGATGCGGACAGCGTGGCATCGGTGGAGCAGTCGGTTGCGTCGGCGGCGCGCGATCTCGGCTTCATCAAGCTCGATGCGCAGGCCTTCGGCGCGGCGAAGGCGATCTCGATCGACTACGCTGTGATGGAGAAGACTTCGCATGCCGCGGTGGTGCCGGTGGCGTGCGGCTGGTCCGACATCGGCTCGTGGCGCCAGGTCTGGGAGCTCGCCGACAAGGACAGCCTCGGCAACGCTTCGCGCGGCAAGGCGGTGTTCGAGGACTCCCGCAATTGCAACGTCTCGACCGACCGGGCGCTGGTTGCGCTCGAAGGCGTCGACGATCTCGTCGTGGTCGCGACCCAGGATGCCGTGCTGGTGTCACGGCAGAAGGACGCCAACGGGCTGAAGCGGCTGGTCGCGAAATTGAAAGTGGCGGCACCGGAGGTGACCGAGAACCACATCAAGGTGCATCGCCCCTGGGGCTCCTATCAGTCGGTCGACAATGGCGATCGCCACCAGGTCAAGCGGATCGTCGTCAAGCCGGGCGGACGGCTGTCCCTGCAGAAGCACCATCACCGCTCCGAGCACTGGATCGTGGTGCGCGGCACCGCGCAGGTCACCGTCAACGAGCTGATCAAGACGGTGCACGAGAACGAATCGATCTACATCCCGATCGGCGCGGTGCACAGGCTGGAGAACCCGGGCAAGATCCAGCTCGAGCTGATCGAGGTGCAGACCGGCAGCTACCTCGGCGAGGACGACATCATTCGCATCGAGGATGACTATCGGCGCACCTGAGGCGAACGGGCCCCGCGCTAGATCGAGTCGCGGGCGATGTAACTCTTTGAATCAAAACGTGTCCGGATTTCGCCGTTGGCATTCGCCACATTTGTGACGCCGTGCTATAGCGGCTGCTAACGAAGCGGGTCGTGATTTGCGCCAAAGGCGTGGATCGGGCAGAGGGGCCTTGGTGCTGATTCCCTCGGAGCTGGGATGGCTCCCTGAGAAGCCTGGACAACCGCCAGAACGTTACTTGGGGTCTACGATATGAATGCAAAAATGTCCGCAGCCGGCGCGACGGCCGATACCGGCCGCGCATTGCGCGTCGGCGTGATCGGCGCCGGCGTGATGGGCAGCAACCATGCCCGCGTGCTGGCCGGACTGCCCGGGGTGCTGTTGATCGGCATCGTCGATCCGCTGCCGGAACATCGCACCCGCGCCATCGACCTGGTCGGCTGCCGCGCCTTCGAAAGCCTCGATCAGCTGTTCGCCGAGGGCATCGATGCGGTGACGATCGCAGCCCCCACCCATCTGCATCACGAGATCGCGCTCGCCTGCATCGCGCGCAACGTTCACATCCTAGTCGAGAAGCCGGTCGCATCGACGGTCGAAGAGGGCCGCGAGATCGTCGCGGCCGCCGAGCGGGCTGGCGTCACGCTGATGGTCGGCCATGTCGAGCGTTTCAATCCGGCGGTCGCCGCGATCAAGAAGGCGATCTCGGGCGAGGACATCCTGTCGATCGGCATCACCCGGGTCGGCCCGTTCCCGCCGCGAATGTCCAATGTCGGCGTCGTGATCGATCTTGCCGTGCACGACATCGACCTGATCCGGTGGTTCACCGAGTCCGATATCATCGAGGTGCAGCCGCAGCTTTCGAGCGCCGTCGCCGAGCGCGAGGATATCGCGCTGCTGCAGTTCCGCACCGCTTCCGGCGTCCTCGCCCATATCAACACCAACTGGCTGACGCCGTTCAAGGCGCGCAACGTGACGGTCGCAACCCGCGGCAAGTATGTGATGGGCGATCTGCTCACGCGTCAGGTCACCGAATGCTTCGGCTTCAAGCCGGACGGCAGCTATTCGATGCGTCATCTGCCGGTCGGTCACGACGAGCCGTTGCGCGCCGAACTGATCGCCTTCCTCGATGCCGTGCGTGGCGGCAAGCTGCCGGCAGTGTCCGGCGACGAGGGCGTGGCGAGCCTCGAGATCGCGATCCGCTGCCTGGAATCGCCCGCCAGGCCCGCCGCCTCGACGATGCGCAAGGGGCCGCGCCGCATCGCCGGCTGATTTTCATTCATTCAACACGTGCAAAGAGCTTCCATGAACCAGCATATGCAGCTTGAGCCCATTCCCTTCATCGATATCGCCGCGCAGCGCCGGCGGCTCGGCAAGTCGGTCGATGACGCGGTCGCGCGCGTGCTTGACCATTGCCAGTTCATCAACGGTCCCGAAGTGACCGCGCTGGAGAAGGCGCTGGCGGAATACAGCGGCGCAAAGCATGTGGTCAGCTGTGCGAGCGGCACCGACGCGCTCTTGATGGTCCTGATGGCGAAGAATGTCGGGCCGGGCGACGCGGTGTTGTGCCCGACCTTCACCTTCTGTGCGACCGGCGAGGTCGTGACGCTGACCGGAGCGACGCCGGTTTTCGTCGACGTCGATGAGGGGACCTTCAACATCGACGTCAACTCGCTCAAGCGCGGCATCGCGACGGCGCGCGCGCGGGGGCTGAAGCCGGTCGCCGTGATCCCGGTCGACCTGTTCGGCCAGAGCGCCGATCACGATGCGATCGGCGCGGTCGCCGAGGCCGAGGGCCTGTTCGTGCTCGATGACGCCGCGCAGGGCTTTGGCGCGACCTACAGGAACCGCAAGCTCGGCACCTTCGGGCTCGCGACCGGGACCAGCTTCTTCCCGGCCAAGCCGCTCGGCTGCTTCGGCGACGGCGGCGCGATCTTCACCGACGACGAGGAACTCGCACGCACCCTGCGCAGCATCCGCGTGCACGGCCAGGGCTCGGACAAGTACGACAACGTGCGGCTCGGCCTCACGGCGCGGCTCGACACCATGCAAGCGGCGATCCTGCTCGAGAAGCTGAAGATTTTCGACGACGAGATCGCGGCGCGCAACAAGGTGGCGGAGCGCTATTCGCGCGCGCTCGGCAACCTCGTCGCGGTGCCGCGCCTTGCCCCGGGCTGTACCTCGGTGTGGGCGCAATACACCATCCGTCTGTCCGACGGCATCTATCGTGACACCTTCGCGGCTGCCCTGAAGGCGCAGGGCGTCCCGACCATGATCTACTATCCCAAATCGGTGCACCAGCAGACGGCCTACAGCCACTATCCGGTTGCCGACGGCGGCCTGCCAGTCAGCGAGCGCCTGTCCAAGGATGTCATCGCCCTGCCGATGCACCCCTATCTCGACGAGGCGACGCAGGACCGCGTCATCGCGGCTGTGCGCAGCGCACTTTCGGCCTGATAGGAAACTTTTTCAGACCGCAATCATGCGCTAGAAGCAGCGTATGCTTGGGCGCATATTCACCGTCGGCGGCTATACCCTGCTATCGCGGGTCACCGGGTTCGCGCGCGACATTATGCTCGCGGCAATCCTCGGTGCCGGACCGGCTGCCGACGCCTTCTTCGTGGCGCTGCGGCTGCCCAATCATTTCCGCGCGATCTTCGCCGAAGGCGCCTTCAACGCCGCCTTCGTGCCGGCCTATGCCCACGTCCATGGCGAGCGCGGCGAAGCGTCGGCACGGCTGTTCGCCGACCGCATCTTCACGCTGCTGTTCGCCTCGCAGGTGATCCTGCTGGCGGTGGCGACGGCGTTCATGCCGCAGGCGATGAGCATCCTCGCGCCGGGCTTCACCGAGGACGCGGCGCAGCGCAAGCTCGCGATCGAGCTGACGCGGATCACGTTTCCCTATCTGCTCCTGATCACGCTGGTGACGCTCTATGGCGGCATGCTCAATGTGATGCATCGCTTCGCCAGCGCTGCCGCGGCGCCGATCTTCCTGAACCTCGCCATGATGATGACGCTGGCGCTCGCGGCGTTCTTCCCGAGCGCGGGCCATGCCGCGGCCTGGGGCGTGCTGATCTCGGGCTTGCTGCAATTCTTCCTGCTCGCCGGCGACCTCGCGCGCCATGGCGGCCTGCCGCGGTTCGCGCCCTTGCGGCTCGACGAGGACGTTCGCGGCTTCTTCCGCGCGCTGGGGCCGGCGACGCTGGGCTCGATGGGCACGCAGGTGGCGCTGTTCGCCGACACCATCATCGCGACCTTCCTCCCAGCGGGCGCGCTCTCGGCGCTCTATTATGCCGATCGCCTCAATCAATTGCCGATCGGCGTGATCGGGATTGCGATCGGCACCGTGCTGCTGCCGGAGATGTCGCGGCGGCTGAGCGCCGACGATCACGCCGGCGCGATGGCGGCGCAGCGCCGCGCCTTCGATTTCACGCTGCTGTTCTCGGTGCCGTTCGTGGCGGCGTTCCTGACGGTCGCCGATCCGATCATGCGCGCGATGTTCGCCCGCGGCGCCTTCTCCAAGGCCGATGCGGCAAGCGCCGGCGCCACGCTCGCAGCCTACGCGGTGGGGCTCATTCCGTTCGTGATGATCCGCAGCGCGGTTGCGACCTTCTACGCCCGTAAGGACACCGCAACGCCGGTAAAAGCGGCGCTGACCGGGGTCGCGGTCAACGTCGCGCTGAAGATCGCGCTGGTCGGCACGCTGGCGCAGGTCGGGCTCGCGCTCGCGACCGCGATCGGGGCCTGGGTCAATCTGCTGCTTGTGCTGATGTTTGCCGTGCGCCGCGGCTACCTCGCGCTCGATCGCGCGCTGATCCGCTCATTCGGCACCTTCGCGCTGTGCGGCGCGCTGCTCGCGGTCGCGCTGTGGCTGACCTCGCATTTCGCGGTGGTGTGGTTCGCGCCGATGCAGATCTTTCGCGACGAACTGATCCTGCTGCTGCTGATTGCGGTCGGCGTCTTCGTCTATGCCCTCTCGATCCTCACGCTGTTCGGCCGCGGCTGGTTGTTCGCGCTCCGCCGCGTATAGTTTTGCCTGTCAAATCAAATGCATAGGAGGCGGCTGTGGGATAGCGCCGCGCGCGGCGGAAAGCGGTTTGCGCTTCGCTGACAACCACGCCAATATGCACGCAAACAACCAAGGCAATTGGAGAGACGATGGCAGCTCCCATCAAATTTGGCGTCGGACAAAGTGTGCGGCGCAAGGAGGACGACGCTCTGATTCGCGGCAGGGGCCGCTACACCGACGACGTTGCGCCGTCTCCCGCATTGCACGCTCTGATGCTGCGTTCGCCGCATGCGCACGCGACCTACACGATCGATGCCGGCAAGGCCCGCGGCATGCCCGGCGTGGCGCTGATCCTGACCGCCGCCGACGTCGCCGATCTCGGCGGCCTGCCGTGCCTGTTCAATCTCGAAACCGATCCGTTCACCGCACCGCCTTATCCGATCCTCGCCAAGGACGAGGTGCGCCATGTCGGCGACGCGGTAGCCTTCGTGGTCGCCGATACCGTCGATCATGCCCGTGACGCGATCGAGGCGATCGACGTCAAATGGACGCCGCTGCCGGCGGCGGTCGGCCTCGTCAATGCGGTGAAGAAGGACGCGCCGCAGGTCTGGCCGGACAAGCCCGGCAATGTGCTGTTCGACGTCTCGATCGGCGACAAGAAGGCCGCCGAGGACGCGTTCGCCAAGGCGCATGCGGTGGCCGAGATCACCATCGTCAATCCGCGCGTCATCACCAATTTCATGGAGACGCGCGCCGCGGTCGCGGAATACGACGCCAAGAAGGATCATCTGACGCTGACGATCGGCAGCCAGGGCAGCCACCGCCTGCGCGAGATCCTCTGCGACATGATCCTGAAGATGCCGAAGGAGAACATGCGGGTGATCTGCCCGGATGTCGGCGGCGGTTTCGGCACCAAGCTGTTTCCCTATCGCGAATATGCGCTGATCTCGGTCGCCGCGCGCAAGCTCAAGAAGAGCATCAAATGGACGGCCGAGCGCTCCGACCACTTCATGGGCGACGCGCAGGGCCGCGACAATCTCACCACCGCGAAGATGGCGCTCGCCGAGGACGGCAAATTCCTCGGCATGGATGTCGACCTGATGGGCGACATGGGCGCCTATCTCTCGACCTTTGCGCCTTACATCCCGCATGGCGGCGCCGGCATGCTGCCGGGCCTCTATGACATCCAGGCCTTCCACTGCCGGGTCCGCACCGTGTTCACCAACACGGTGCCGGTCGATGCCTATCGCGGCGCCGGCCGCCCGGAGGCCGCCTATGTCATCGAGCGCCTGGTCGATGCCGCCGCGCGCAAGCTCGGCAAGACGCCGGACGCCATCCGGCGGAAGAATTTCATTCCGCCGAAGTCGCTGCCCTACACGACCGCGACCGGCAAGGTGTACGACTCCGGCGACTTCGTCGCACACATGAAGCGCGCGATGGAAATTGCCAACTGGAAGGAATTTCCGAAGCGCGCCAAGGCGGCCAGAAAGGACGGCCTGGTGCGGGGCATCGGCATGGCGAGCTATGTCGAGGTCTGCGGCACCATGGGCGAGGAGACCGCCAATGTGGCGCTCGATCCCAATGGCGATATCTCGGTCCTGATCGGCACGCAGTCGAGCGGGCAGGGCCACCAGACCGCCTATGCGCAGATCGTCGCCGAGCAGTTCGGCGTGCCGCCCGAGCGCGTGCATGTGCTGCAGGGCGATACCGACAAGATCGCGACCGGCCTCGGCACCGGCGGCTCGGCATCGATCCCGTCCGGCGGCGTCAGCGTGCAGCGCGCGACGCACGATCTCGGCAACAAGCTGAAGGAGCTCGCAGCGCAGGCGCTGGAAGCCGGCGCCGGCGACCTCGAAATCGCCGACGGCCGCATCCGCATCGCCGGCACCGACCGCTCGATCAGCTTTGCCGATCTCGCCAAACGTCCCGGCGGGGATACGTCGAAGATGAATGCGAGCGCGACCTTCGCAAGCGCCGACGGCACCTATCCGAACGGCACCCATCTCGCCGAGGTCGAGATCGATCCCGCCACCGGCATCATCAAGATCGTCAGCTACGTCATCGTCGACGATTTCGGCGTCACGCTCAATCCGTTGATGCTGGCGGGCCAGGTTCATGGCGGAGCGATGCAGGGCATCGGTCAGGCGCTGATGGAGCAGGCGGTGTACAGCCCGGCCGACGGTCAGCTCGTCACCGGCACGTTCATGGACTATGCGCTGCCGCGCGCCTCCGACGGGCCGTCCTTCGTGTTTGAGACCCATAACGTGCCCTGTACGACCAATCCAATGGGTGTGAAGGGCGCGGGCGAGGCCGGCGCGATCGGCTCGTGCCCGGCGGTTGTCAACGCGATCGTCGAGGGGCTGCATCGCGAGTACAAGATCGACCACATCGACATGCCGGCGACGCCGGAACGGATCTGGATCGCGATCCGCGAGGCGCAGCGCCGCCATAATCTCTGATAAATTGTCGCAGGCGGAATGAAGATTCCGCCTGCGGTGTTTTGCAAACCAGGCCGGCCGCAGATCGCGGACCGGGACAGAGCGGAATTGAGGGATTTTGCCGATGAAGCGGATTGTCGTCGTCGCAGCGATGCTTGCGTTGAGTGCAGGGGCGGTGGTGGCCGACCAAAATCAGGTCAAGCAGACCCAGGCCCAGATGAAGGAGACCGGCAAAAATGCGGGCGCGATAGCGGCGATGATCAAGGGCGAGAAGCCCTACGATCAGGCAGCGGTCGATGCCGCGCTGGTGAAGTTCGAAGACACCGCCAAGAAGCTGCCGACGCTGTTCCCGGAAAGCAGCAAGGGCCTCAAGCCGGATGGCGACTATTCCCCCGCGCCGAAGGTCTGGGAAGACAAGGCCGGCTTCGAGCAGCACATTGCGAGCTACGCCAAGGCGGTCGCCGATACCAAAGGCAAGGTCAAGGACCTCGACACGCTGAAGGCGGAAATGCCGCCGCTGTTCAAGCAGTGCGGCGGCTGCCACGAGACCTATCGCCTCAAGAGGAGCTGATTGTCATTTGCTTTGATGCCACGGATTTTCAAAAATCGCCGCGATCTGTACTAGACCTAGTCGCCGGCCTCTGTTCCTCGGCACGGTCGGGCAGAGCAAACGCGGCAACGGCGTTATTGCAGCCGAGGTTGACCCTCTGCGGCTCGTTGCTGTTGTGTTTGCGGCACTCGGTCTCGATCAAGTCGAACAGATCGGCTAATTGCTCTCCATTCTATATGGACCATCTTAATGGCTCGTCCTTCGCTCGAAACGCCACAATTTAACCTCGCCTTGTCTTTCCATGAGAACTGTCGATCGACGTACGTGGCCCGCAATAATTGAAGCCGCAGCCATGCATGTTTGCGTTGTGGGTCTTGTCGGGGATGAAAGCGATGTTTGCTGCCCGGACTTTGCAATCGAGTCTGTTGCTTCGCCGCAGCGCGATTTCTTCCCTTTTCATCGCTCATGAACGCCCTAAGGACATACCCGCTCGCATCAAGCGAGGTTCCTACGCCGCCTCACTGTCGAAGACTTGCGGCGGTCACGCGCCGAACGGGCCGTGACTTAATAGACCGGTCAAGACTTCAAGACGAACCGACTGCTGCGCGACCGTCAGACAGCCGTCACTGACGCCCAGGGGGGAGCCTTGTCGACAATCAGAAGTGTAAGACGATTGGATCGAACAAATAGATATCATTTGTTCGATCGAGCGTTTACGTGACGAACAGCTGTATGACGGGAAAGCTCCAAGGCGCTTCTCGTATCCCACGCAGAATTTATCAAAGGTCTCAATCTTGGATCAACATGGTCCGGGCCGTTCGTCGTCTGGCCGCACTGAAGCGAGCTCGTGGTTGTTTGGCTTCGCGACCAGGATCCGTTGTCTCTGAAGCAGGAGTTGTTGCGCTACTTTGGAGCTATACGAACGATAGTTTCGAAATTCGGTCGGATGTCCACGCCAACCCTGCCGCAAACATTGCATTTGTATTGCTGCTCAAGATCGGACAGTCGAGCGCTGTCTGGCCAGTCTTCCGCGCTGCGGGTAATCCAATGGCTGCACGTAAAGTCGGTGCAGTAGATCAGGACTCCGCTTACACCTTCGGCTCGCATTTCGCCAACGGTGATCTTTTGAGTACGGTTAGTCATTGTTGAGCAGGCAGGGCCTAATTCCTCTGGCAGTCTAACATCAGCCGCAATGCCGCCGTAAGGTTCCAGTCATCAGCCGCGGCGGATCGGGGTTACCTTACACGCGGTTCGAAAAGCAGCCAAGACGCACAAGGGCTTGAGATAAACCGCAGCTCATCACCGTTCAATCCAACAAAATGAAGCTGAAGATAACAAGCAAATTGCCGGCGCGCAGGCTATGCCTGATTGGCGGATTTGTGCACGTCGACCGACGCTCGACAGGCGTTTCGTCTGACTAACGATAGAAAACGGTGCGGGCAATTTAGGCTATCGGTTGGCCCATCCAAGGGGTGGATTCGTTTGCAAATAGGCAGGCGACGGAATGGATGCCCTCGTCGCATCCTTTCGCGTAGCCTAAGCGCCAGCCTCCAAAAACGCAAACGCCGGCGAGCAGCAGCACTAACGCAACAAAGCACACGTTGGTGGTCCCTCGAAGGTCGGTAACTGCTCGCAAGCTACAGCACTTTCCTAGACGAGGTCTACCAAACCGAGGTCAGCCACTCGGGAATTGAGCGTATTGGCCTAACCAGATGCACTGGGCCGGAACTATTTGCGCGCTCGGAAGTCCATCCAGTGTATCCATTCGGCGTAGGCCGCAGGTCACCGCTTCAGCAGTCCAGGGTTTTCCTTGTAGAACTTGATAAGCTCGATCAGGTTCTCGATTCCGAAGTCGGTGAACGCCTGGACGCCGTCTTCTCCGACGCCATAGACCCAGATCACGCCATGCTCGATCTCCATTTCGATGGCGATGTCCCACAGCCAATCTTCGTCTTCGCCGAGGTCCTTGGCGACCTGGGCAATGGTGGTGACGTGATGGACTTTGTTGACGTGGGTGGTCATGCCGCTGCTCGAGCGGAGAGCGCTGATGCCGGTGTCCAATTCCAGGGCAGCAGTTCGTCCAGCCGGTGAGCCGGGTGGGCAGCAATGCGAGCGAGAACATCCGCCAGCCAGGCTTGCGGGTCGATGCCGTTCATCTTGGCGGTGATGATCAGGCTGTACATGGCCGCCGCACGCCGTCCGCCGCGATCAGAGCCGCAGAACAACCAGGACTTTCGCCCCAGAGCGATACCTCTTAGGCCTCGTTCGGCGGCATTGTTGGACAGACATACCCGCCCATCATCGAGGAACAGGGTGAAGCTCGCCCAGCGCTTCAGGATATAGTTGAACGCCTTAGTCAGGTCGTGCCCACGGGAGAGTTTGGCGAGCTGTTCTCTCATGTAGACTTGAAGATCGTCGACCAGGGGCCGGCTCTGCGTCTGCCGTACCTGAAGGCGATCCTCGGGACTCCTGCCATTGATGGAGCGCTCGATCTCGAACAGCGCGTCGATCCGCCTCACGACCTCGATCGCGATCGGCGAGAGCGGGATCTCCTTCTTGCCGGCGGCCTTGCGCCGGGCATTCTCTTCGATGTCGGCCATGGCAAAGAACGGGCGCCGTCCGTGCGACCAGCAGGCAGCCTCCCGGATTGGGCCTGGCTGGCGTCCCGCTAGATAGAGCTGGTTGTACCCATCATAGGCATCGGCCTGCAGGATGCCGGCATATCGGGCCAGATGCCCCCGGGGATGCTCGCCCTTGCGGTCGCGGGAGTAATAGAACATCGCCGCCGGCGGCCCCGCGCCGCCAAACGGCCGGTCGTCCCGGACGTAGATCCAGCATCGCGCCGTATCGGTCTTGCCTTTGGCCAGTACGGGCACGGTCGTATCATCGGCATGCAGGCGCTCGGCCGCCATGACATGGGCTTCGACCAAGCGCAGGAGGGGATCCAGCGACGCACAGACCGATCCCATGGCGTCCGCCATGGTCGACAGCGCGATCGGCACGCCTTCCAGGACGTAGCGCTCCGCCTGGCGGTTTAAGGGCTGATGTTGGCCGAACTTCTCGAACATGATCATGGCCAACAGACTCGGGCCGGCCCATCCGCGGGCGACGGCATGGAACGGCGCCGCCGTCTGGCTGATCTTCTCGCAGTCGCGGCAGGAGAACTTCTCCCGGACCGTCTCGATCACCTTCCACTGGCGCGGTACCACTTCCAGCGTCCGAGTTACGTCCTCGCCGAGCTTGCGCAGGCGAGTGCCCCCACAACAATCGCAAGCCGTTGGCCCATCGATCACCACCCGCTCCCGGGGAAGATTTTCGGGGAACGTCTGGCGCTCGGCGCGCTTGCGCGTAAATCCGCGCACCGCCGTCGCCTTGGCCACGGCCCGTTCCGCCGCAAGCTCGTCCTCGGTGGCGTCGGCTTCCAGCTCTTCGAACGTCAGCGCCAGCTGTTCGATCAGCCGCGCCGAACGCTCCGATCGTTGCCCATAGATCTGATGCTTCAGCTTGGCGATCTGCAGCTTCTGCTGGGCAATCAGCGCCTCGTCTTCCGACGCTTTCGCGCGGGCGACCGCGAGCTCGGCGGCGATCTCAAACCCCTTCGCGCGCTCGGCCGCCAACGCCTCTTTCAGGGCGGCAACGTCATCCGGAGCAGCGTCGCGATCAGCATTCATGCGACGCAGTGAATCACAAGTTGGACGCGATGGGACTCCTTAAAAAGCTGAAGGCCGCAGATATTTGCTCAACCCGCGCTCCGCGGCCGCCAGCTCAGTTGCGGATTCCGCCAGTCGATGCCTTCGAGCATGTAGGCCATCTGGGCCGCCGAGATCGATACCGCACCGTCCGACGCCGAAGGCCAGATAAACTTGCCGCGGTCCAAACGCTTGGCATAAAGCGACATGCCCAACCCATCATGCCAAAGGATCTTGACCAGATCGCCGCTGCGCCCCCGGAAGATGTAGAGATCGCCCGCATGAGGATCCCGCTTCAGGCTTTCCTGCACTGTGAGAGCCAAGCTTCGCATGCCGCGACGCATATCGGTGTGGCCAGTGGCGATCCAGACCCTGACGCCGCTCGGGATCGGGATCATCGGCGTCGCAGGAGCTCGAGAACCCGCTGTAGCGCCTCAGTGTCCACGTCACGATCTACCCGCACGCGGCAACCACCAAGCTCGATCTCGATGATTCCGACCCTCGCGCGCTGCGCAGGCGGTGAAGACGGCACCTGCGGCGCGCACGTCGATGCCGAAGCTGGCGTAGAGGTGATCTCCACGGGTACAAGCGCAGGCACCGCGTCCTCCGCCAGCCGGCCGTCGCGCGCCAGCCGGCGCCACGTGAACAATTGGCTCGTCGACAATCCGTTGCGACGTGCCGTTACCGACACCAATCGTGGCCCGCTGTAGCTCTCGGCAACGATCCGCTGCTTCTCCTCCAAAGTCCAGCGGCGCCGTGCGCCCGTCGAGACGACTTCAAGTCGGGAAACCTTCGGCATAGGCATATAGTCAGTCATGCGCCTATGTCTTCACGTTGCCACCTCACTCGGCAAGGCGGTCGCCCCCGGAGGGATACGACAGTAGTGCACTGTCAGGCGAATCTTTCGCAGTGCGGGATACCAGTGCGCTTTTGGTTCGTGTGGCAGATCAGGGCCCGATCACCATCTCGATAGTCGCCGATAGCTCCCTCGGAAGAACGTTTGTCAACAATACCAATGTCACTGGCAACATTGTGATTGGCCGGCAGTAGCGGCGCTGCCGCCTCCAGCGTGGGTGGCATGCGCCTGGGACGATCAGTTGCGTTTTTGATCGATGGTGATCAATTCTGGGACCCGTCCACCCAAGTTGGCGGCTTCTCGCTTCGCACCGGCGCTGCGACCGCAACCAACGTCACGTTTGGCAGCAATATGGCTAACGGGTTCACGGTATCTGCAATAGTGGGCCTGTTTGTCAGCACCCGGGCGGGCTCTCAACCTAGAGGGATACGGTTCAATGATGCGAATTGGACCTTGATGGGCAAACGATGCCGATCTTGTTGTTGCGGGGGCTAATAGCGCGGGCGCCAAAATCGCATCGAGACGGACATGGTCAACCTCATGCGCAGTAAAATCGGCCCATTCGCCGAGCGATTACCTGTAATTCGGGATGGTCCGACGTGCCCGGCCTCGCCGCGTCGAGGCCTCCTACTAGGCAAAAGACTCCTAACGCGGGCGTTGGTGTCACTCCTCGAAATTTAGAGATCAAACAACGTACACACGATGCAGAGATTCCGGTCAATTTACGCCCTAGCCAAGCACGCAGACCAACCGCCGCACATTTGCTTATAGGATGCATGCCGAAGCTTATTGCGGCCGTTTAGGTCTATTTCGCCGACAAGGTCATTTGTTCGTCCCCGGAGGTCTGTCTCTTCGAAAAGGTCACGTTCGGGCAGAATGTCCTGAAGAGGCTCGCGAAAGGTTACGTCATGGATGGTTATTCGACGTTCGCCTCGCTGCCGTTGAGTCCGGTTGCTTTGCAAACGCGGCACAGTTGATCGTGTTGGGTTGCGTTTCTTGAGCAAAAGCAGCAGTCGAATTTCCGGATTGAAACGTGTGCTCAGGTTGGACCGCGGTCGCGAGCGTGCAAGCAGTAACATGTCCGTAAGATCGTGGTGACGCGTTCCACCCGGGGAAGAGCGCGAAGGAGCAGCATCGTTAGCGTTTGCTAAAGCGGCGTCATAGGACTCGGGCGTGCAAAATGAAGACCACGTATATTGTCCCTCGTGTGCATTTTGTCAGGTAAGCGTCCATTACGATCGCTACTAAAAGTGCGATTATAGCCAATATCGATATCGGACCGATCCAATTCATTCTTGCAGACGAATTAGTCGCGTCGCCCTCGTCCTCTCCTGAATCAGGCAAATCTAGCAGTGCGGCCATCAACGGCGACTGCAATGACAACAAAATGCATCAAAAAGACCCGACCGCAGCCCTCGATCCATTAGAGTTTGCGTAGCTCAATTGTCGTGGCCCATTTGGGCTATAAGCTCGAATTCTCAGCTGGCCGGCGCGCTGTGCTTCCCCCAATGGCCGAAGTAACCTAAGTTGTTGACGGTATTGTTCCGCACTTGGTGTGCTCATATAGAGACGTTTCATTTTGCGGTCACAAAGGGGGCGACCGAGGTGTTTGTTGAGTTATTCTTGCCGGCGGCGGCCGGCGTTGGGCTGGGTTACTGGCTGGGTTATCGACTTGGATACACGCGCGGCATCCATGCCGCCGCCTGCATCTTCTCGAACAAAGTTGTCCGATCGAATGATGCCACATAGTCTGTGAAGCACGCGGCTGTCTGGTTGCAGGTTTGTTCGTGACCGGAGCGGTCAGCCCAGTCTTCTTGAATCATGGCCTAAACGGCGTATGACGCACAGAGGTCGGATCTCTATCGTTGCCGCGTTGCGAGCGACACAGACGTTCTCTTGGGTATGGTGTTGGTGGCACTGATCTGTTCGACATATCGAATTTCGGAAAGGGGCCAACAGCACTGAACCTCGGATAGCCACGCAGTTTGGGCCGGTAGCGATCTCTGACAACGTTGATGCGCGATGAGCTATTGCACCAGTTCGAATGATCGAGCATGCCCCCTTGAGCTTGTGTGCGAAAAGCCGTTGCAAGGCCGAGAAAGCGAAGGCAGATTTCAGTTAAACATTGAAAAGAGCAGGGCTTCTGATGAAGAATATTTTGGGTGGCGATCTTTTCATAGCCGATGGTTTTGGCTCGGCTGATCTGGGTGATCCCATATCAAGCCCAACGTCTGACAAGACGATCAGCCAAGCGGGTATCCAGATCACCCGAGATAACTATCACTGGGGCACCACCCTTGGAGTCGCAACCGGCCCCATTACATTCGGGTTCGCGCCGTCCGCAGCTGGCTATTCCGTTACTGGCCACAACGTCAGTGGGTTTTCCGCGTTTACGGCTTCAGAACAGGCGGCCGCGCGAGCAGCTTTGGCATTTTGGTCCAGTGTCTCCGGAATCACGTTTTCCGATCAGGGCAACACCAACAACGCAACTATTCTCTTCCGGAATTATAACGATCCAAATGATAGCTCCGAGGCTTTCGCGTTTTACCCTAGTTCAAACAACCAGGTGGCTACGAGTTCGGACGGCGACGTCTTCTTCAATCTAGCTTTCGCAAACGCGAATGCCATCAACCCAGGTACGTACGAATGGGAATCGATGATCCACGAGATCGGTCATGCGCTCGGGTTGGAGCACCCAGGGGCGTACAACGCGGGACCTGGCCAAACAATTACCTACAATAGCAATGCGGCATACATTGAGGATACCCGACAATACTCGGTGATGAGCTATTTCAGCGAAGTTAACACAGGGGGGGCGTTTTCTGTCTACAACGAAACGCCCGCTCTTGATGATATTGCGGCGATCCAGCGGCTCTACGGCTCAAATTATTCCACTCGAGCCGGCGACGACGTGTATGGATTCAATTCAACTGTCGGAGGCGTGTACAGCATCACATCGTCAAGTCAGCATACCGTCTTCGCGGTATGGGATGCGGGCGGTACTGATACCTTCGACTTTTCGGGTTATTCGCAAAATCAAGTCATCGATCTACGAGTAAACAACAGTACTGATATTGGTTATTTTTCGAGTACTGGCGGCGACACTGACAACATTGCCATTGCCGCGGGAGTGCTCATTGAAAACGCGGTAGGCGGAAGCGGAAACGACACGCTCTATGGCAACACAATCAACAATATACTTTCGGGAAACGGCGGATTCGATGCCGTCGTTTTTGCCGGGTCACTGAGTCAGTTCGCGATCACTGAAGGCGATAATCACCACTATGCGGTCTCTGGCAATGCCCAAGGGACTGATACGTTGAATAGCATCGAAGAGTTCATCTTTAGCGACGTTACTATCGTGGATGACGGAGTTGGCGGTCCTAGTACAACAGCGTCCCTAAACTCGAATAGCGCATTCTTAATCGGCAGCACGCAATTCGTTGGCGATCATGATTGGTTCAGCACTACGTTAAGCGCAGGACAGTCCTACACAATCCGTGAGAGCGGCACGGCAACCGGGACGGGCACCTTGTCGGACCCACTCCTAAATCTTCATGATGCGTCAGGGATCTTGGTTGCGACAGATGATGACAGTGGACCCGGGCTAAATTCCCGTATCATCTTCAATCCAAGTACAACCGGACTATACTACGTCGATGCGAGCGCGTTTGGTTCGAATACAGGCACCTACGGCGTATTCGTCGAGCCTACGCAATTTCACTACGGTGGCGCGTGGACGTCAGTCGACAATGATGGTCGTTGGTACGTCGGTGATTTCAATGGCGATAGTCTAGACGACATCTTTTCCTACTCTGCAGGGGTATCAGGGGCGGAAGTTCAGTTAAATGCCTCAGCGAACTTTGGAAGCGCAAAAAGTTGGACGCCGGCGGGTAATGGCAGCGAGGGATGGTTCGTTGGTGATTTTAACGGTGACGAAAAAAGCGACGTGCTCCGGTATGATCCAGGCATCTCCGGTGCTGAGGTTCTGCTCTCCAATGGCAGCTCGTTTGGTAGTCCGACCAATTGGACGCCAGCGGGCAATGACGGGAAATGGTACGTTGGCGACTTCAACGGCGACGGCAAGGACGACATATTCCGATACGAAGCCGGCGTCTCGGGAGCGGAGGTGCTGCTTTCAAACGGTACCGATTTCGCTAATCCGATCGATTGGACACCCGCTGGCAACGGTAGTGAGGGATGGTTCGTCGGCGATTTCAATGGTGACGGTAAGTCGGATATTCTCCGGTACGAGCCGGGAGTATCCGGCGCACACGTCTTCTTGTCGACTGGTTCCTCATTCGTCGACGCTGGTAGTTGGACTGGTGCCGGAAATAGCGGAAAGTGGTACGTTGGCGATTTCAGCGGTGATGGAAAGGACGATATTTTCAGGTATCTCCCCGGAGTATCTGGGGCAGATGTGTTTTTGTCGACCGGCTCCTCGTTCGTGTACGCCGGCAGCTGGGCGACCGCTGGCGTCGATGTGCAAGGTTGGTACGTTGGCGACTTCGATCAGGAGCCAGGTGCCGACATCTTGAGGCATGGAGGAGTTGGCGTGGGCGATATGTTTCATATTTGAGGCGTACCAGAAATCCATCGAATCTCTGGTCTGGAACAACACACTAAGTAATCTAAGCAAGGGATCGTCGTTTCGGAGAACCCTTCCAATTGAGAGACGAAGCTCCGCATAAAACAGAAATGCCGTCGCTGGTCTTGATGGGCAGCTCAAGTTAACAGTTTTGATTTAGCTCATTTCGTCACCTGGCCGCGGATCTCACCGCCCGGGTTGGCCGCGGTGTGAACGTTGACATAGTACTTGCCGGCGAGGAGATCGGCGGCCTGCGCGTCGGTCAGTGTTGCGCTGCCTTCGACAGGGCTCGACGTCGCGTTCGGGATCGCGACCGCGACACCGGAATTCTTGCCGGCCTCGGCGGGGCCGTGGAAATGCGCGGCGGTGACCGGGCCCGAGAGGCCGGAATAGGTCAGCTTCCAGCTCAACTTCTTGCTGGCGGCATCGTAGTCGATGTCGGCGGTGCCGGTGCCGGCGCTGGTATTCGGCGGCACTTCGCTCTTGCTATCCAGCTTCGCCGTGAACTTCTCGGCAAAGGCCGGACCGGCGAGGGCGATGGCGGCGCCGAGCGTCAGCGTGGCAAGCAAGGTCTTGTTCGACATGGTTCTCTCCCCTTTGACGTCACAGGATGGTTGCAATCTTCAAACAGCGGCTTTTCGGATTTATTCCCCAAATGATCGTGGGTGCGGCAAATTTGATGCGAGCTTGTCCGACTGGTTGCCATCATACTGGTCCATGAACTGACGCGACCAATGACGGATCGGTGAATGCTGCGACGAATTTTCCTCCTGGCGATACTGGCCGGCGTAATCGGCGTCGGCGTGTTCTGGTGGCTGACGATCCCCGCGACCGTTGCCGCCGGCGCGCTGCCAGCCTATCAGCCTGACCTGGCCAACGGCCTCACAACGTTCAATGCTGGAGGATGTTCCTCCTGCCATGCCGTGCCGAAGCAGGACGACCGCACGAGGCTCGGCGGCGGGCTCGCGATCACCTCGCCGTTCGGTACATTCTATGCGCCGAATATCTCGCCCGACCCGAACGACGGCATCGGCCGCTGGAGCGAGGCCGATTTCGTCACGGCGGTCATGAAGGGCACCTCGCCATCGGGCGCGCACTATTTCCCGGCGTTTCCGTACCCGTCCTATCAGCACGCCAAGGTCAGCGATGTGCGCGACCTGTTCGCCTATCTGAAGACCTTGCCGCCGGTCGCCGGCAAGGTGCGCGACCACGATTTGCCGTTTCCGTTCAACATCAGGCGCAATGTCGGCGTCTGGAAATTGCTGTTCATGAACGGCAAGCCGTTCATCGCGGATGCAAGCCGCTCGGCGCATTGGTATCGCGGCGCCTATCTCGTCAACAGCTTTGGCCACTGCGCCGAGTGCCACAGCCCGCGCAATGTCCTCGGCGGCATCGTCATCGCGCAGCGCTTCGCCGGTGGTCCGAATCCGGAGGGCGAAGGCTGGGTGCCCAACATCACGCCGAGGGGGATCTCGGACTGGAGTGTGAAGGATATCGCCTATTTCCTCGAGAGCGGCCAGACGCCGGACGGCGATAGCGCGGGCGGATCCATGGTGCGCGTGATCCGCAATACCTCGCAACTCTCGTCGTCCGACCGCGACGCGATCGCCGAGTACATCAAGTCGCTGCCGCCGGTCGAGGGACCGCCGAAGCCGGTGAAGAAGGAGAAGGAGTCGTAAAGCGGGATGAGTTTTGCTTGAATCGGCTCGCCGCGGTTTCGGTTCACCTCTCCCAAGGGAGAGGTGAACTTTCGACGCCGTTCAAGCTCGACCCAATCTCATCGTGCGCTCGTGGGCATGATCTACTTCGCGCCGAACGCCTTGAAGGTGATGATGGTGAGAGTGTCCTGGATGCCCGGGATCACCTGAACCTTCTCGTTGATGAAATGGCCGATGTCGGTGTCGTGGTCGACGTAGAACTTGACCAGGAGGTCGTAGTTGCCCGCGGTGGAATAGATCTCGGACGCAATCTCGGCCTCCGCCAGCGCGTTGGCGACGGTGTAGGACTGGCCGAGCTTGCATTTGATCTGGACGAAGAAAGGAACCATCAAAGTCGTCTCCGGGGATTTCCGCGACTATAGGCCCAAAACGGGCGGCCAAGGCAAGGGGACAAGAAGTGGGCAAGGCGGCGTCAAGGCAAGGCCAACTCGTGGTAAAGTCAGGCGAACTTGCCGTCGATCCACGGTCGGGCTAGGACAGGCCATGGTCTTGTTCGCGATGGTCGCATTCGTATCAACCGCCGGTGCTGCACGATGACGCCGGTCGCGCTCACCATTGCCGGCTCGGACTCCTCGGGCGGGGCGGGCATCCAGGCCGACCTCAAGAGCTTTGCCGCGCTCGGGGTCTATGGCGCCTCCGCGATCACGGCGCTGACCGCGCAGAACACCATGGGGGTCAGCGGAATCCATCCGGTGCCCGCGTCATTCGTCACCGCCCAGATCGACGCGGTATTCTCCGACCTCGAGGTCGGCGCGGTCAAGATCGGGATGGTGGCACAGGCCGAGACGATCGCGGCGATCGCCGATGGGCTGAGGCGCTGGGCGCCGCGCCACATCGTGCTCGATCCGGTGATGGTCGCAACCTCGGGCGATCGGCTGCTTGCCGCCGAGGCGGTCGATGCGCTGAAGACCCTGCTGTTTCCGCTGGCCTCGCTGATCACGCCGAACCTGCCGGAAGCGGCCGCGCTGCTCAACGAGCCGGTCGCCTCAAGCGAGGCCGACGTCGAGCGACAAGGCAAGCGATTGCTGGCGATGGGATGTCGCGCGGTGCTGGTCAAGGGCGGCCACGGCCACGGCGCCGACAGCATCGACTATCTGATCGATGCCGAGCGCAGCATCGCGCTGGCTGCGCCGCGCATTGCGACCGCCAATACGCATGGCACCGGCTGCTCGCTGTCCTCGGCGATCGCAGCGGAGCTCGCGAAGGGCGAGGGCATGGAGACCTCCGTGCGCAACGCCAAGGCCTGGATCACCGAAGCAATCGCCGCTGCCGATCGTTTTGCCGTCGGCCGCGGCCATGGGCCGGTGCATCACTTTCACAAGTACTACTGATTGCCGTGACTTGTAGCCCGGATGAAGCGTAGCGAAATCCGGGAACGGATGATGCGCGGAAGCTCCCCGGATTGCGCTTCCCTTCATCCGGGCTACGCACCTCGCGTCGTTCCATCGCGTTACGCAGGCAACACACCGCCTCTTCCACGCAGCCGCGACCGCCGATGTCGCCAGATTGTCGCACGCTGCTGTTATCCGCAGGGCAGGGGCGTGCTGCTGATTCTCGTTAACTGTTTGTGGGGCCTTGGGTCGCGGGGATCGTCATCGCCTTGTCACAGGAATCTGTTAGGTGCACAGGCATGGGAAGTGACTCCTTGAGTGAAGAAAGTCCCGAGCGGCACTTTCGCACTTTGTTTATCTCCGATGTCCATCTCGGAGCCCGCGGTTCGCAAGCCGACCGCCTGCTGGACTTCCTCCGCTCTCACGATGCCGACACGATCTACCTCGTTGGTGATATCGTCGACGGCTGGGCGCTGAAGTCGAACTGGTACTGGCCGCAGACCCATAACGATTTCGTGCAGAAGATGCTGCGCAAGGCGCGCAAGGGCGCCAAGGTGATCTACGTCCCGGGCAACCACGACGAGTTCCTGCGCAAATATTACGGCACGCATTTCGGCGGCATCGACGTGGTGGAGAACACCGTTCACACCGGCGCGGACGGCAAGCGCTACCTCGTGATCCACGGCGACATTTTCGATCTCGTGGTGCAGAACGCGCGCTGGCTCGCCCATCTCGGCGACAAGGCCTACGACTTCGCGATCCAGATGAATCGCTTCGTCAACTTCTTCCGCAAGATGTTCGGCGTGCCGTACTGGTCGCTGTCGCAATGGGCCAAGCTGAAGGTCAAGAAGGCGGTGAACTATATCGGCGCGTTCGAGGCGACGCTTGCCGGCGAGGCACGGCGCCACGGCTGCGACGGCGTGATCTGCGGCCACATCCACTACGCGACGATTCATGACGAGCACGGCATCCGCTACATGAATTGCGGCGACTGGGTGGAGAGCTGCACCGCGCTGGCCGAGCATGAGGACGGCCATTTCGAGATCATCACCTGGACCGACCCGGTGCGCCGGATCGCGCCGGTTCCGCGAGTGACGGCACGCGCTGCATGACGCATATCCTGGTCGCGACCGATGCGTGGCATCCCCAGGTCAACGGGGTTGTCCGCACGCTGACCATGATGGCACAGGCGGCGAAATCGCTCGGCGTCGAGGTGAGCTTCCTGACGCCGGACGAGTTCCGCACCTTCGCGATGCCGAGCTATCGCGATCTCCGGCTGGCGCTGCCCTACCGGGCCAAGGTCGCAAGTCTGATCGAGGCGGCGAGGCCCGACAGCATCCATATCGCGACCGAGGGCCCGATCGGGCTTGCGGCGCGCCGCTATTGCCGCAAGCGCGGCCTGCCGTTCACGACGAGCTTCCATACCCGCTTCCCCGAATACGTCTCGGCGCGGACGCCGGTCCCGGAAGCCTGGGTGTGGCGGGCGCTGCGCTGGTTCCACCGGCCGAGCCGGGCGGTGATGGCGGCGACCCCGGCGCTGGCGGCCGAGTTGCGTCAGCGCGGCTTCCGCAACGTGGTGCTGTGGTCGCGCGGCGTCGATACCGCGCTGTTCCATCCGCGCGACGTCGATCTCTGCCTGCCGCAGCCGGTCTATCTCAGCGTCGGCCGGGTGGCGGTGGAGAAGAACCTGGAGGCCTTCCTCGATCTCGATTTGCCGGGAACCAAGGTCGTGGTCGGCGACGGCCCGGCGCGGGCGGCGCTGGAGAGGAAATATCCGGACGCCGTGTTCCTCGGTGCCCGCCATGGGGAAGAATTGGCTGAGATCTATGCCGCGGCCGATGTGTTCGTTTTCCCGAGCCGGACCGATACGTTCGGTCTGGTGCTGCTTGAAGCGTTGGCGAGCGGCCTGCCGGTTGCCGCTTTTCCGGTCACCGGTCCCCGCGACGTGATCGGCGCGGCGCCAGTCGGTGTGCTCGACGAGGATCTGCGCCATGCCTGCCTGGAAGCGCTCAGCATCCCGCGGCAGGCCTGCGTCGATTTCGCCGCGCTCCACACCTGGCAGGCGTCGGCCCGGGTGTTCATCGACCGTTGCATGAACGTCCGTCCCGCGCCGCCGGATGGCGAGGGGGAGGCGTTCGAATTTGGTGCCGAAGAGCACCATTTCGCCGTCCTGCCGACACCTCAGCCAAACTCACGCTAGTTGGGTCACGCTAAAGCGTCTTGCCCGCCAGCCCGTCGCCGCGATACAAATCGCGAATGACGGACACCGTTCTCAATCCACCCGTCGCTGCCGCGGACATCGATGCCGCCGCAAGGGTGGTCGCGCCGTTCGCGGTGCGCACACCGCTCCTGACTTTCCCCGTTCTCAACGAACGCGTCGGCACCCAGGTCTTCCTCAAGCCCGAAATGCTGCAGCGGACCGGATCGTTCAAGTTTCGCGGCGCCTTCAACAAGCTCGCCTCGATCCCGCAGGACAAGCGGAGCGGCGGCGTCGTGGCGTTCTCCTCCGGCAACCACGCCCAGGGCGTCGCCGCGGCGGCCAAGATCCTCAACATGCAGGCGACCATCGTGATGCCTGCGGACTCGCCGATCACCAAGCGCGAGCGCACCAAATCCTATGGCGCCGAAGTCGTGCTCTACGACCGCGATCGCGACGACCGCGAGGCGATCGCCAACGGCATTGCCGGCAAGCGCGGCGCGACCTTGGTGCGCCCCTACGACGATCCCTTCGTGATCGCGGGCCAGGGCACCGCCGGCCGCGAGATCGCCGAGGACATGGCTGCGCTCGGACTGACGCCGGACATCGTGGTTGCGCCGGCTTCAGGCGGCGGATTGATCGCGGGCGTCGCGACCGCGGTGAAAGCGAAATATCCGCAGGCCCAGGTGATCGTCGCCGAGCCCGCGGGCTATGACGATCACGCCCTGTCGCTCAAGGTCGGACATCGCGAGGCGCATCCGGTCGCGGCGCGGACCATCTGCGATGCGCTGATGGCGATGATGCCGGGAGAGCTGACCTTCGCCATCAACAGCAAGCTGCTGGCGAACGGTGTCAACGCCACCGATGACGAAGTCGGCGCCGCCGTCGCCTTCGCCTATCGCGAGCTGAAGCTCGTGGTCGAGCCCGGCGGCGCGGTCGGACTCGCCGCGCTGCTTGCCGGGCGGATCGATGCCAAGGGCAAGAACGTCGTCATCGTGCTGTCGGGCGGCAATGTCGACGCCGACCTGTTCGCGAAACTGGTTGCCTGACACCGGGTTAGGCACAGATGCTGCCGCGGTACATGAGCTGGCTCACGTTGCGTATGCAGGTCCATGGGACATGAATGCTTCGCGCATCAGTCGTCGTGCGCGGGTCAAGCCCGGCAATGACCAGATATGAAAAGTCGAGGTTACGAGAAGAACGCGATCTTCTCGGCTTGGCTCATGCGGCGGATCGGCGCGAGTGGATCGTTGGCCGCGACGCTTGGCCTTTTCAGAAGACCGCTGGCGATGATCGTCGAGCCGAGTGAGATCTCCGCTGCGGGAGCAAGGGCAGGCTCAACGGCGGGCGGGAGAGGCGGCGGCATCACCAGAGTCTCGGCAATCGGCGCCGCCGCTCGCGGTGCCGGCTCCATCTTGACTTCGGCTCTGACCTCGACCTTCGGCGCCGGTGCAGGCTCGGGCTGAATGGCTGGCGCAACCATTTCCGGCTCAGCGGCCATTGCCTCGGCGACGCGCATCTCCTCGGCGGCGCGCATTTCCTCCGCGATCGCCTCCTCGTCGATCGGATCGGGCGCACCCATCTCTATCGCGATCAGGTCGAGCACCGCCTCGTCATGGGCGTCGGCCGCCGCTTCGTCGGAGACGCGGGCGAGTTCTGCGGCCTCGGCTTCGGCCAGCGCGGCTTCAGCCTTGATCCAGGCTTCGCTCGGTTGCGGCAAGACGGCCGTAGCGGCCTCAGTGCCGGGCATAGCGGCGGGAATCGCGGCTTCGACGTTCGGCGTCGCAGCGGCCTCCTGAGGCGGCGCTGGCGGCGTAGCGGCCATATCGGGGGCTGCACTTTCGGCCACCGGTGGCGACGCGGGGGCCGCTGCTGGCGGCTCCGCAACCGGCGCCTCGGCCACATCAGGCTCGGCCGCAGGCGTCGCCGCCTTGTCCGGATCGAACTCGCTCAGGCGGCGTGCCAGCGCAGCGAAGCCGGCATCCAGTACGGCCTTGGCGTCGTCCATCGAGACCTCGGCAGCACCGGCCTCGATCGCGCTGACCTGCGAATCGATGATGTCGCAGATCCGGCCGTCATTGCCGATCTCGCGCAGCCGCCAGGAGATCTCCCTGATCACCCGCACGCCCTTGCGCACCGGCGCGAGGCTCTGCTCGAAGCTGATGCCGTCGAGCGCGGCGATGGCGGAGGCCTGGGCGGCCTCGATTGCGCCGCGCAGGGCGGCCAGCGCCTGCGCCAGCTGCTCGTCCCTGATCGCCGCTGCGGCGGCTTGCCGCTGCGCGCTGAGGCTTTCCTCGATCCGAGCCACGGCATCGAGCACCATGCGGGTATCGGCATTGCGGTTGCGCTTGGCGTATTCGCCGAGGAACCAGCGGCCCCGCGAGGTTTCCATGAAGGCCGCGCTGATCGCAGCATAGTCCTCCTCGCTCGGCAGGGCCGCGCGGGCGGATATCGGCGACAGGGCGAATGCTTCTTCGGCCATCACAATCTCTCCGCGCAAATCACTGCGCGTTACGCTAACGATCACCACGATATCGCGCGAATCGCAATTGAATTGATGTCTTCCGAATCACAAATCCCCATCGCAGCAAAGGTTGCATCGCGGCGATTCGCGCGCAGCCTTGCGGCATTCTATGCCACGCTGTTCGGCATGACCGGGGTTCACCTGCCGTTTTTCACGGTGTGGCTGAAGGCGATCGGCATCGACGCCACCTGGATCGGCATCATCACCGCGGTGCCGCCGGTGACGCGCTTCACCGTGCTGCCGCTGGTCACCGCGGCGGCGGAACGGCGCCAGATGCTGCGCGGGGCGATCATCGCCACCGGATTCGCTACGGCGTTCGGCTTTGCCGTGATCGGCACCCAGCACCAGCCGTTCGTGCTCCTGGCGATCTACGCGCTGACCTGCTGCGTCTGGACTCCGATGGTGCCGCTCACCGACGCCTATGCGCTGCGCGGCGTCAGGCAATTCGGGCTCAGCTACGGACCGCTGCGGCTCTGGGGCTCGGCCGCCTTCGCTGTCTGCGCGCTGCTGAGCGGCTTCCTGCTCCGCTATGTCGCGGAGGTCGACCTGATCTGGATCATCACGGCCGTGACGGTGCTCGGTGCGCTGGTCGGGCTGACGCTGCGGCCGCTGGGCCGCCCAGTGGCTGCCGTCACACCTGCGGCCGGCGCGCCAAAACTGCTGCGCAATCCCACCTTCCTCGCCATCATCGTGTCCTCGGCGCTGATCCAGGGCAGCCACGGCGCCTATTACATCTTCGCATCGATTGCCTGGCAGCAGGCCGGCTTCAGCGGCCTGACGATCGCTTGTCTCTGGGTGCTCGGCGTGATCGCCGAGATCGTGCTGTTTGCGGCCTCGCCGCGCTTCACGCTGCCGTCGGCTGTGCTGGTGATGATCGCGGCCGCCAGTGCCGCGGCGCGCTGGGCGATCACCGCGCAGGACCCGCCGCTTGCGGTGCTTGCAGTGGTGCAGCTCGGACACGGGCTGAGCTTCGGCCTGACGCAGGTCGGCGTCATGGGCCTGATGGTGCACCACGTGCCGGTTCACGTCATGGCGCGCGCGCAAGGCTATCTCACCGCCTGCGGCGGCATTGTCGCGAGCACCACTGCGATCGTCAGCGGCATGGTCTATGCCCGCTTCGGGCTCGGCGTCTACGACATGATGGCGGCAATGGCGGCCACGGGCGGGCTCGTGATGTGGCTGGCGCGCAAGCGTCTCACAGATTAGCCCCAGAGCGCGGCGTCGGGTGGATAGACCAGGCTGCCCTCGTAGCGCAGGCCGTGGTCGCGGTCCTTCGCCAGCAGCAGCGGGCCGTCGAGATCGACGAAGCGTGCCTGCTGCGCGATCAGCATCGCCGGCGCCATCGCAAGCGAGGTCGCGACCATGCAGCCGATCATGATCTCGAAGCCGAGCGCACGGGCGGCATCCGCCATCGCCAGCGCTTCGGTCAGGCCGCCGGTCTTGTCGAGCTTGATGTTGACGGCGTCATAGCGGCCGCGCAGGCCGGCAAGCGAAGCGCGGTCGTGCACGCTCTCGTCGGCGCAGACCGCAACCGGGCGCCGGATCCGCCCCAGCGCCTCGTCCTTGCCCGCCGGTAGCGGCTGCTCGATCAGGGTGACGCCGGCATCGGCGCAGGCCGCGAGATTGGCGGCGAGGTTGTCCTCGGTCCAGGCTTCGTTGGCGTCGACGATCAGCTCGGATCGAGGCGCCGCCTTGCGCACGGCGGCGATCCGTGCGCCGTCGCCATCGCCGCCGAGCTTGATCTTGAGCAACTGACGATGCGCGGCCTTTGCGGTGGCTTCCGCCATCGCCTCTGATGTCCCGAGCGAGATCGTATAGGCGGTGGTGCGCGGCTCCGGCGCGGGCCGGCCGAGCAGGTTCCAGATCCGTTTGCCGGCGCGTTTGGCCTCAAGGTCCGCCAGCGCGCAATCCAGCGCATTGCGGGCGGCGCCGGCGGGCATCCGGGCCTGCAAGGCGATGCGGTCCATGCCGCCGGCGAGTGGCGCCTGCATCGCCTGGATCGCCTGCAGCGTCGCCTCGGGCGTTTCGCCATAGCGCGGGTAGGGCACGCATTCGCCGCGGCCAATGAGGCCGCCCTGGCTTAGCTCGGCGACCACGACGACGGCCTCGGTCTTGGCGCCGCGGCTGATCGTGAAGGTCCCCGCGATCGGCCAGCGCTCGATCCGACCGGTCAGGGAAATTGCTCCGGATGGGGTGGAAGTCATTTTAAAGTCTACAATTTCCTGAACCGTAGCTTGCGACGCGCAGCCAACTATGGCTGGTTAGCGGCAGATTCGACAAGCCGATCCGGCAGCGCCGGAGATCAGCGTTAGCGGCAGCCAGCCGGCTTGAGGGGTAGGCAAAAGGTGAGCGGCGACCCGACACTGGAGCGGATAGCCCAAGGCGAAGGACTGGCGCTGTGTGCGGCGGGCAACTGGACAGCCCGCTTTGCCCCTGCGCTCGAGCGGATCGTCTCCGACGCGGAGAAGCTGCGCGGCAGCCGGCCGCACATCTTCATCGACGTGTCGCAGGTCGCGAGCCTCGACACCTTCGGCGCCTGGCTGATCGAGCGGCTGCGCCGCAGCCTCAGCGACGCCGGTGCGGAAGCCGAGATCGCGGGCCTGTCGGCCAATTATTCCAGCCTGGTCGACGAGGTCCGCCGCGTCGGTCCCGCGCCCAGGGTCGTCAGCGACCCGCTGTCGATATCAGGCATGCTCGAGCAGATCGGGCGCACCGTGGCCGGGATCGGCGGCACGATCATCGGTCTCGTCGACATGCTCGGCGCGGTGCTGGTGGCCGCGGGCAAGGTGCTGATCCATCCGCGCAGCTTTCGCCTGACCTCGACGGTGCATCACCTCGAGCAGGTGTGCTGGCGCGCGGTGCCGATCGTAGTGCTGATCACCTTCCTGATCGGCTGCATCATCTCGCAGCAGGGCATCTTCCATTTCCGCAGGTTCGGCGCCGACATCTTCGTCGTCGACATGCTGGGCGTCCTGGTGCTGCGCGAGATCGGCGTGCTGCTGGTCGCGATCATGGTCGCGGGCCGTTCCGGCTCGGCCTATACCGCCGAGCTCGGCTCGATGAAGATGCGCGAGGAGATCGACGCGCTGCGCACCATGGGCTTCGATCCGATCGAGGTCTTGATCCTGCCGCGCATGCTGGCGCTGGTGCTGGCGCTGCCGATCCTGGCCTTCCTTGGCGCGATGGCCGCGCTCTATGGCGGCGGCCTGGTGGCCTGGCTCTATGGCGGCGTCGATCCGGAGGCCTTCCTGCTCCGCCTTCGTGATGCCATATCGATCGACCATTTCATCGTCGGCATGGTCAAGGCGCCTGTCATGGCGGCGGTGATCGGTATCGTTGCCTGCGTCGAAGGCCTTGCGGTACAGGGTTCGGCGGAGTCGCTCGGACAGCACACCACCGCATCGGTGGTGAAAGGGATCTTCTTCGTGATCGTGATGGACGGCGTGTTCGCGATCTTCTTCGCCTCGATCGGAATGTGATCATGGCGGATGAGGAAAACGACGCCATCATCCGGGTCCGCGACATCACCGTTCAATTCGGCAACACGCGGGTGCTCGACGGCCTCAACCTCGACGTCAGGCGCGGCGAGATCCTCGGCTTCGTCGGGCCCTCGGGCGCCGGCAAGTCGGTGCTGACGCGCACCATCATCGGGCTCGTGCCGAAGGTCGCCGGCCGCATCGAGGTGTTCGGCGTCGATCTCGACGCCGCGAGCACCTCGCAGCGCCGTGCCGTCGAGCGCCGCTGGGGCATCCTGTTCCAGCAGGGCGCGCTGTTCTCCTCGCTCACGGTGCGCCAGAACATCCAGTTTCCGGCGCGCGAGTATCTGCGCGTCTCGCAGCGGCTGCTCGACGAGATCATGGTGGCGAAACTCGTGATGGTCGGGCTGAAGCCGGAAGTCGCCGATCGTTATCCGTCGGAATTGTCGGGCGGAATGATCAAGCGCGTCGCGCTGGCGCGGGCACTCGCGCTCGATCCAGAACTCGTGTTTCTCGACGAGCCGACCTCGGGTCTCGATCCGATCGGCGCCGGCGAGTTTGACGAGCTGGTGCGCACCCTGCAGCGCACTTTGGGGCTGACCGTTTTCATGGTAACGCACGATCTCGACAGTCTTTACACCGCGTGCGACCGTATCGCCGTTTTAGGGAACGGTAAGATCATTGCTGCAGGATCGATCGCCGACATGAAGGCATCGCAGCATCCATGGCTGCAGCAATATTTCAACGGCAAGCGCGCCCGTGCCGTTGTGGCCTAGCCCATGATCCCGAAACCTGGAGCCGATTTTCGGACGAGATCATGCGCCAACAGGGAATTCGACGGGTTCGAGCGCAGCCGGCTGCGCGAGGGCCCAAGAGTGATTAACGCGAGCAATTGATGGAAACGCGGGCGAACTACGTATTGATCGGGGCTTTCACGCTGGCGGTGATCGCCGCCGCGTTCGGCTTCGTGCTGTGGTTCCAGAGCCTCCACACCACCAAGCAGCGCAGCCCCTTGCGGGTGATCTTCGAAGGGCCGGCGTCAGGCCTGCGCAACGGCGGCAATGTCAATTTTAACGGTATTCGGATAGGGGAAGTGGTCTCCGTGAAGCTCGACAACCCGCGACGCGTGGTCGCGCTGGCGATGATCGAGAACAACGCACCGCTCCGCAAGGACACCCTGGTCGGTCTCGAGTTCCAGGGACTCACCGGCGTCGCCGCGATTTCGCTCAAGGGCGGCGAGGAGGCCGCCCCGCCGGTGCCGCTGGACGAGGACGGCATCCCGGTTCTGACCGCCGACCCGAATGCGCTGCAGGACGTCACCGAGGCGATCCGCGCCACCCTGCAAAACGTCAACCGCATCGTCGCCGACAATCAGCAGTCGGTGAAGAATTCGCTGAAGAATCTCGAGGTCTTCACCCAGGCGCTGGCGCGCAATTCCGAGAAGATCGACAACGTCATGCTCAAGGTCGACGGCGTGATGGGCAAGGCCGACAGCCTGATGCTGGGCCTCAATGCGATCGCGGGCGGTAACAATGGCAGCGAACTGAACCTGATGGTGAAGTCGATCCGCGAGCTCGCCGAGGATCTCGACAAGCGCTCCAATCTCCTGATCAACGACGGCCGCAGGACGCTGTCCGACATCAGCCGTGCGGTGAATAATTTCGACCGCAACCCGAGTCGGGTGATCTTCGGCGGCAGCAACAACGCCGCACCCGAGCCCGCACCGGCCCCGGCGGCACCCGGGCCGCGGCGGCGGCAATGACGTGACAGGCGACTGGTGCGTGGCGAATAGCCAATAGCGAATAGCCTTCCTTCGCTGCCAGACCCGTCATTGCGAGCCAGCGGGTCGAGCGAACGCGCGCCCGATGACAGGCTCCGCGAAGCAATCCATCGTTCCGCATGCTCGGCGCGATGGATTGCTTCGTCGCTTGCGCTCCTCGCAATGGCGCCGGTCAGTACTGGCACGCCGGTGCCACAGCGAGACTCTGCGGCGTCGCCCCAAAATAAAACGGAGGCCCTTCGGCCTCCGTTTCCATTTGCTGTTCGCTCCTCGCTTACTTCGCCAGCTTACCCCAGCCGTCCCGCGGCGTGCGCGAGCAGGGTGTAGACCAGCCCGGTCTCCGAGGTCAGGTGGCTGCTCAGCTCCTGCTGGCCGCGGCCGTCGCGGGCGACTTCGTCGAGCAGGCGCTCGAACTCCGCGATGTAGCGGTCGACCGTCTGCTTGAAGCCGCGGTCGGAGCGGTACTTGCGGGCCACCTCATCGAAGGCCTTCTGGCCGGCCGGCGTGTAGAGGCGCTTGGAGAACGCCTTGTTCTCGCCGCGCTGGTAGCGATCCCACATCTCGGCCGCAAGCGTGCGGTCCATCAGCCGGCCGATGTCGAGCGACAACGACTCCAGCGGATTGACGGGCTGCTGCTGCGGACGCGGGCGCTGCTGGGCGTCGCGGCTCTGCGGGGCAGGCGGCGGTGCATCGCTGCGGTTGAGCAGGTCGGACAGCCAGCCGTCGCCGTTGTTGTCGGAGCCTGCCGGGCTGACCGACGGGGCCTCGGTGCGGCGCGAGCTCGTCATGCCGAGATCCGGCGGCGGCAGCGTCGAGGCGCTGTTGCCATTGTCCCGCATCCGCACATCGCCGCGGCCGCCGGCGGCAGCCACCACCGGCTCCTCGTGGCGAACGCTGGCGCGGTTGGTCGAGACCACGTCGAGCCCGCGGCCGTGATGAGCGACGATGCGGTTCAGCTCGGCCAGCGCCTCGATCTGGTCGACGATCACCTTGCGCATCTGCGCGGTGTTCTCGGCAGCCTCCTGCGGCATCTCGAGCACGCCGCGGCGCAGCTCGTTGCGAGTGGCCTCGAGCTCGTTATGCATCTCGCTCGCCATCTGCTTCATCGCCGTGACCATCGCGGAGAACTTCTCCGTCGATTCCTTGAACATCGCATCGGTCTCGGCATTGCTCTGCTGGTAGAGGTCGTTCATGGCGTCGACGGTCTGCTGACGCTCGTTCTCGGCTGCCTGGCGCACCGCCTCGAACTGCCTGCTGATCGCAGCCGAACCGGCGCCTGCGGTCTCCGCCACCACGCGGGCGATGTCGCGGGCGCGTTCCTCGGCCGCTCCGAGCGATTCATCGAGCAGCCCGGTGAAGCGCGACAGCCGCTGGTCGAGATCGGTGGTGCGCAGGTCGATGGTCGTGACTAGCGCTTCCAGCGCCGACTTGCGCTCGCTGACGGAGGCCGTCGTCGAGCGGTTGGCCTGCTCGACCACGGCAGCCGCATCGATCAGCGCCTTGCCATGGGTCTCGAACTGGCTCGACAGCGCGCCGAGATCTTCCAGCGCCTTGCCGGTCTTGCTGTTGAACACCGTGAGCTGGTCTTCCAGCGTCTGGGTTGCCACGCCGTTGCGCGAGGTGACGTCGTTCATGGCGGACACGAAGTCGGCCACGCGGGTCACCAGCGCGCGCTCCAGCGAGTTGAGGTTGTCGTGGGCGCCGGTCAACACTTCCTGCAAGAGGATGTTGCCTTCGCGCAGCCGCTCGAACAGCGCGACCGTATCGGTGCGCAGGATCTTGCTGGTCTCCTGCATCTCCGTGACGGCCGAGATCGAGACCTGGCGCGACTGGTCGATCGCCGCGCGCGAGGCCTGCTCGAGCTCCTTGAGCGACTTCGCCACCGCGCCGGTCGCCTGATCGCCGGCCGTGGTGATGTTGCGCGCGACATCGCTGCCGTGGGCCGACATCGACTGGGAGAAGGCGAGGCCGCGGGTTTCGATTGCCTTCAGCGCGTCCGCGGTGGCGCGATCCATGTCGCTCGACAGCTGCGTGGTCTTGGCGGTCAGCGCCTCGACCAGCGAGCCGCGGCGGCCGTCGACCATCTGCGACAGACGCTCGGTTTGCTGCTGCACATAGGTGACGATCTCGTCGGTCTTGCCGGTCATCGCCGAGCCGAAGGCGCTGGAGGCCGACAGCACCGAACGTTCGATGTCGGCGGAGGTCGTCTTGACCTTGGTCGAGACCTCGTTGGACATGGTGATCAGCGCGGCCTGCGCGTTCTGCGCCGAGGTCTGGATGTTGTCGGTGGTCTTGGCCGTGACCGCACCCAGCGCGCGCTCGATATCGGTCGAGAGCGTGCGGATCTGGGCGGCGGCATCGGCGGAGGTCGCCGCAAACGAGCCCTGGGCCTCGCGGGCGCTGCCCAGGATGGTCTGCGCAGTCTCCGCGCTGGCTGTGGTCAGCGAGCGCTCGATCTCGGCGGAGATCTCGCGGATCTGGCTTGCGGCCTCGCTGGAGGTTGCCACGAACGAGCTTTGGGCATCGCGGGCGCTGCCGAGGATCGCCTGCGCGGTGTTGGTGCCGACCGAGGTCAGGGTGCGCTCGACATCGACGGCCAGCGACTTGACGTGGTTGGCTGCCTCCGTCGACGCGGTGACGAGGGTGTTCTGCGCCTCGCGGGCGCCGGCCGTCAGCATCTCGACGGTGCCGGAGCCGGCCAACGACAACGCACGCTGGATGTCGGCGGCAAGCGCGGACACCTTGGTCGCAGCGTCGGTCGACGCGCTGACCAGGGTGCTCTGGGCCTCACGCGCACCTGACGTGATCGATTCCGCGGTGGCGGAGCCTGCCATCGACAGTGAACGCTCCATGTCGGCCGCCAGCGAGCGGACCAGATCGGTGGCCTCGGTGGATGCGCCGGCCAGCGTGCTCTGGGCCTCACGGGCGGAGGCGACGACGGCTTCCGCGGTGGCGGAGCCCGCCATCGACAGCGAGCGCTCGATGTCGGCCGACAGCGTGCGCACCAGATTGGTGGCGTCGGTCGACGCGCTGGCCAGCGTGCTCTGGGCCTCGCGAGCGGAGGCGACGATGGATTCCGCGGTGGCGGTGCCGGCGGTCGAGAGCGAGTGCTGCACGTCGGCCGCGAGCGTGCGGACCAGATTGGCGGCGTCGGTGGATGCGCCGGCGAGCGTGCTCTGGGCCTCGCGGGCGGAAGCGACGACGGCTTCCGCGGTGGCGGTGCCGGCGGTCGAGAGCGAGTGCTGTACGTCGGCCGCGAGCGTGCGGACCAGGTTGGCGGCTTCGGTGGATGCACCGGCAAGCGTGCTCTGGGCTTCGCGAGCGGAGGCGACGACGGCTTCGGCGGTCGCGGTGCCGGCCATCGAGAGCGAACGCTCGACGTCGCTGGCGAGCGACTTGACCTGACCGGTGACGTCGGTCGAGGTCGCGATCAGCGTGGTCTGGGCCTCGCGCGCACCGGTCATGATCGCTTCGGCGGCGGCGGAGCCGGACATCGACAGCGACTGCTCGACATCGGCGGCCAGCGACTTGACCTGGCTTGCGGCTTCGACCGAGGCGCTGACCAGCGTGGTCTGCGCGTCGCGGGCGCCCGACAGCACGGACGCTGCGGTGGCGCTGCCGGCGGCCTGCAAGGTGCGTTCGACGTCCTCGGACAGCGACTTGATCTGCGAGGCGACGTCGCCGGAGGCGGTGACCAGCGACACCTGGGCGTCACGGGCACTGGTGAGGATCGAGTTGGCGGCGCTGGTGCCGACGGCGGTCAGCACGCTCTCGACCTCGGCCGAGCTCAGCTTGAGCTGGTTGCCGACATCCGCGGACACGGTGAGCAGCGCCTGCTGCGCGGTGCGCGCGCCGGTCTGGATGGTTTCACTGGTGTTGACCACGAGGTTGGTCAGCGAACGCTCGGCGTCCTCGACATGGGACTTGATGCTCGACGACAACAGCTCGGCGCGGGACATCAGGTCCTCGCTCGCCTGGCGGCCGCTGCTCTCGATGCGGCCGGCGACGGCCTCGACGCGCGAGCCCAGGAGGTCCTCGAACTGCGCGACGCGGGTGTCGATGTCGCCGGCGATGACGCCGACGCGGCTCTCGATGCCCTGCTGGATGTCGGCGAAGCGCGCCGAGATGGTGTCGGTCAGGCTCGCGCTGTGACCATTGATGGTGTCGGCGAGGCGGGTGCTGTGGCCGTTGAGGGTGTCGACCAGGCGGACGCTGTGGCCGTCGATGGTCTCGGTGACGCCGTTGATGCGATGGTCGACCGCGGCGATCGCCTGCACGGTGCCTTCGGTCAGGGTGGTGGTGAGCAGGCCAAGCCGCGAGTCGATCGACTGGATCGCCTGGGAGGCGCCGTCGGTCAGCTGGGTCGCGAGCGTGCCGAGATGGCCGTCGATGGTGTCGGTGACCGACTTGGCGCGGCTCTCGAAGGTGACCTCGAGGGACTTCATGCGGCCGTCGATCGCATCATCAAGCGATTGCAGACGGCCGTCGAACGAGCCGATCTTGGTGGCGAGCGAACTATCGAACGACGACAGCTTGTCGGTCAGCGAGGCGTCGAGATTGGTGACGCGGCTGCCGAGCGTGGTCTCGAACTGCAGCAGGCGCTGGTCGAGCGAGGCGGTGATCTCGCCGCTGTTGGTGGTGACGCGATGGTCGAAGGTGTCGACATAGGTCTTCAGGCTGTCGGCGATGTCCTGGGTCCGCTGGCCCATGCGCTCGACGATGTCGCCGCCGAAGGTCTTCACCGTGCGGTCGAATTCCGAGATGTGGCGGGTGATCAGCGCCCCGAGCGTGCCGGAATCGCGGGCGAATTTCTCGGCGAGCTCGCTGCCATGGTTCTTCACCAGGTCGTCGAATGCGCTCATCTGCAGCGACAGCGAGTCGTGCGCGGTCTCGGTCTGGCCCACCACCTTGGCGACCAGCGAATTGACAGTGACGTCGAGCGCCTCGCTCGCCTTGTCGCCGGACGTCAGGATCTGGCCGGCGAGGCGGTTGCCGGCGTCGTCGATCTTGCTGACGAGGTCGTTGCTGCGCAGCTCGAGCTCGAGCAGCAGCGAGTCCGCGGAGTTCTTCAGGGAATCGTGGACCTCTTCGGTGCGGTCGGAGATGCCGTCGACGATGACGGACGAACGCTGCTCGAACTCGCCGGTGATGCGGTCGATGCGCTCGTTCAGCAGCTCGTGGACGCGATCGGCCAGATCGACGAACTCGTCGTGGACGTGGCCGGTCTTGAAGTTGAGGCTGGTGGTCAGCCGCTCGGAGGCATCCATCACCGCGCGCGTGGTCTCGGCGCTGGCTTCCTCGAGGCGGTCGAGCAGGTCGCCGCCGCGCTCGCCGAGCGCGAGGATCATGTTGTCGCCGGCGTGGCTCAGCGCGGTCGTGATGTGCTGGCCGCGCTCTTCCAGCGCGCCGGTGATGCTCTTGGCGACCTCGTCGACGCGCGAGGCGATCGCGTCCGAGATCAGCGCGATGTCGTGGCGCAGGTCGATCTGCACGCCGGAGATCGCGCTGCGCACCTGCTCGGCCTGGCCGACCAGATTGTCGCGCTGGTGGGCGATGTCCTGCAGCAGCGCGCGGATGCGCACCTCGTTGTCGGAATAGGCGCGTTCCAGCGCCGCGACCTCGTTGGCAACGAGGGTTTCGAGTTCGCCGGCGCGCGCGATCGCGCGCTCGACGCCGTCGCCCATCGCCGCGACCTCGCGGCGGATCGCCTGGCCGACCGTCACCATGGAATCGGCGGCGGCGTTTTCCGGCTCGGAGAATCGCATCGCGACCTGCGCCATCGATTGCGCGATCATCTGCATGCGCTGACCGTGCGAGGCGAGGCTGGCGAGATAGTAGAACAGCAGGATCGGCACGGCGAACAGCGCGGCAAGGCCGGCGAGCACCAGGACGCCGGTGCCCTGGGCCATCGAGGCCTGCAGGGCCGGCCAGAACGCGATGGTGAGAATCACGCCGCCCAGCAGCCAGGCGCCGGAGCAGACAAAGAACAGCGTGAAGGCGTTGCGCGCGCGTCCTCCCTGCAGCGTCTGCAGCATCTGGCCGATGGTTTCGCGATCGTCGTTGGCGGCGCGGCGCGGCGCGCGCGGTTCTTCGATCGGCTCGAACGCCGAACGATCGGTATTATTCGGACGGGACTCGAACGATGCGGCTGAAAAATCGGCCGCGGGCGGCGGCAGGTTCGGCGGCGCGGCGCCTTCGTTGAGGGGGCTGCGATTCTCCGCGCCCTGTTCGCTGATGTTGAGGGCTTCCTGGATAGCAGAAAGCGCGACTTCGGTGGGATCTTTGACCTTCTTGGGAGTGTTCGCCATGTTCAGTCTGAGCCCTCTCACTATTTTACGCGTCGGCGAGCCTGCGATCGTCCCCACGCAAGCTCGAAGCCGGTGCCCACAAGCGGAGGCAAGCGCCCCCCTGGGCGGCTTGTCCGCTACATCCGCAAACATCCTATTGGGAGAGCGATGCGAATGAAATGCTTGCGATTAATACTTTCTTAATCATCGTTAACAGCTTTGCGCCATAAGGCCTTATGGGTACTCGAAATTCCGGCAGTAGAGCGTCGATTGTGTCCAGAAATTGTCCAGAATCGGGCGGTTTTGCCGATCATCCCGACAACAATCCGTTAACCAGTTTCGTGATTGGCTGAGGCAACGATCCGCCGGCGAGGGCCCGGCGGAGACGACAGGGACTGGCCATGCCGCTTCATCTCGAACGGGTCGAATGGACGCAATCGCCGCCGCTGGCGCCCGGCGCCGGGCCGATCGACGTCGATCATCTTCAGCGCATGACGCTGGGCGATCCGGATCTCGAGCGGGAAGTGCTGGCCATGTTCTCGGCCCAGTCGGCCCGGATCCTCGGTGAACTGGCCGCCTTGCCGCCCGAGGCCGCGACCCACGCCCACACCCTGAAAGGATCGGCGCGGGCAATCGGCGCCTTCGGCGTCGCCGAGGCTGCGGCCCAGCTGGAGACCGCGCTGACCGGCGGTTCCGATGCGGCCCAGCCGCTTGCCGCGCTCGGTGCTGCGATTGCCGAGGCGCGCACGGCGATCGAGCTGATCCTGGGCCGCTCCTAGGCATCCGGCGTCTCGGCGGCGCGCCGCGGCAGCTTGGGCGGCTTCCCAACCGGCGGGCAGGTTTTCGGTCTCCGCGCTAGCGCTGTGCGGATCGACCCGTTATACGACTGCCCGGGACCTTTCCATCCATCGTCCGGCGCATTCCGGCAGCACGAGCAATCATGGCCAAAATCCACTTTATCGACCATTCCGGCGAGAAACGCACAGTTGAGATCGAGAACGGCGCGACGGTGATGGAAGGCGCGATCCGCAACGCCATTCCCGGCATTGAAGCCGAATGCGGCGGCGCCTGCGCCTGTGCGACCTGCCATGTCTATGTCGATGAAGCCTGGCGCGAGAAGGTCGGCGCGCCGTCGCCGATGGAAGAGGACATGCTGGATTTCGGCTTCGACGTGCGTCCGAATTCGCGGCTGTCCTGCCAGATCAAGGTGACCGACGATCTCGACGGACTGGTCGTGTCGACGCCGGAGCGGCAGGCCTAAGATTCTTTCATTCGCCGTCCGGATTCGCACCGCGACGGATCCAGCGGCGGAAGTTCTGCTTGACCTCCGCCGGCAGCGGCGTCGGCCTGCGCGTGGCCTCATCGATCATCACCGTGACCGCCTTCGCCGACGCCACGCACCTGCCTTCCGAAAACACCACCTGGTCGAAGGTGGTCGATGTGCGTCCAAACTTGACGAGACCGAGCCCGAGCTCGATCTGACCCGGCCAGTGCAGCTCGGCGCGGAAATGGATGTCGAGGCGCACCATGATCCAGCCGAGCCCCGCCGGCATCAGCCCCATGCCGCGGTCCTTCACCAGCGTGACGCGGCCGGTTTCAAAATAGCTCGCATAGACGGCGTTGTTGACGTGCCCGTTGGGGTCGAGATCGGCAAAGCGCACATTGTCGGACAGGCGGTAGGGAAAGTCTTCCAGGCGCGGCGCATCGTCAGCACGGACAGGGGCATTCACGAGGGGGATCTCCGTCGGTTTCCCGCCCATACAGCCGAGTTGCGCAGGCTCGGCAAGGGGTTGCCGCGCCAGCCGCTGTCCCTATTATGCATGTCGCGATCCGGCCCACTTGGCTGGACAGGCGAAAAAGCCGTCCAGTCGATTTCAACTGAAAAGAAGCGGACATGAGCGAAGCGATCAAGACCGATGTGCTGATTATTGGCGCGGGCCCCTGCGGACTGTTCGCCGTGTTCGAACTGGGCCTGCTCGACATGAAGGTGCATCTGGTCGACATCCTCGACAAGATCGGCGGGCAGTGTGCCGAGCTCTATCCCGAGAAGCCGATCTACGACATTCCCGGAATTCCCTTCGTCACCGGCCAGGGCCTCACCGACCAGTTGCTGGAGCAGATCAAGCCGTTCAATCCGACCTTCCATCTCAACGAGATGGTGGAGAGCATCGAGAAGGTCGGCGATCCCCTGTTCCGCGTGAAGACCGATGCCGGCAAGGAGTTCGAGTGCAAGGTCGTCGTGATCTCGGCCGGTGGCGGCTCGTTCCAGCCGAAGCGCCCGCCGGTGCCGGGCATCGAGGCCTATGAAGGTACGTCGGTGTTTTATGCCGTGCGCAAGATGGAGCAGTTCCGCGACAAGAACATCCTGATCGTCGGCGGCGGCGACTCCGCGCTCGACTGGACGCTCAATCTGCATCCGATCGCCCAGCGCATCACGCTGCTGCACCGGCGCGACGATTTCCGCGCGGCGCCGCACAGCGTCGAGCAGATGCGTGCGCTCGTTGCCGACGGCAAGATGGATCTGAAGATCGGTCAGGTCACGGGGCTCGAAGGCGCCAACGGACAGCTCTCGGGCGCCGCGCTCAAGGGCAACGACAATGCGGTCTCGACGATCGCCTGCGATACAATGCTGCCGTTCTTCGGGCTCACCATGAAGCTCGGTCCGGTCGCGAACTGGGGCGTGGCGCTGGAGAACAATCTGGTGCCGGTCGACACTGCGGCGTTCGAGACCAACGTGTCCGGCATTTTCGCGATCGGCGACATCAACACCTATCCGGGCAAGCTCAAGCTTATTCTCTCCGGCTTCCACGAGGGTGCGCTGATGGCGCAGAAGGCGCACCGCTACGTGTATCCGGACAAGCGGCTGGTGTTCCAGTACACAACCTCGTCATCGAGTTTGCAGAAGAAGCTTGGGGTGAACTGATTCCACTCGAGCGGAGACCGATGCCAGGGGCATGGGCCATTTCCTGCGCGGCGCGAGTACTGGAACACTCCGTGAAATGGCCGTAGTCTGCTTGTAGTCGAGTTGGTCGATTGATCAGGTGATGATGATGCGGAACACGCTATCCAGACTTCGGCTGATCCTCGCGATCGCCACGGCCTTTGCGCTAGCTGCTCCGCTCGCGGCCTCGGCGGCCGACCCGTCGGCTGCCGGCCTGTGGCAAAAGGTCGAAGACGGCAAGCCCGAGGGCTGGTTCCTGGTGATCGAGCGCAATGGTCTGTTCGAAGGCATGATCGCAAAGATGTTTTCGTCGCCCGGCGATCCGCCCAATCCGGTCTGCTCGAAATGCACCGACGATCGCAAGGACATGCCGTGGCTCGGCATTCCCCTCATCCGCGACATGAAGCGCAACGGGCTCGCCTATGAAGGCGGCAACGTGCTCGATCCACGCAACGGCAAGGTCTACAAGGCCAAGATGACGTTGAGCGCCGATGGTCAGACGCTGACGATGCGCGGCTTTCTCGGCATCTCGCTGTTCGGCAAGGATGAGGTCTGGACCCGGCTGCCTGACACCGCGGTGGCCCAGCTCGATCCCGCGATCGTCGCCAAATACCTGCCGGCGCAAGCCGCGGTGGCGAAGCCGGCGGCGCCGGTGCCCGCGACGAAGCGGCACTAACACTTCTCTCCAGAGCTTTTCCCGTTCCGATGGAATCGGAACGGGGCTCTAGATTCTTGTTTTGACGCGTTTTCTTCACGCGAACCGGTATCCACTTCGCTCGAAAACGCTCTAGCTAACGCTCCGATCTGCTCACGCTCCGCTCTTGCGTGGCAGCGTGAGCGTTCAGCGCTGTCCCATTGGTGCAATCGGCATCGGCAATGGCGCGACCGGCTCGGAAATCACTTCCGGCACGGCGGTGTTCAACTGCAGCACGGTGGCGGCCGCGGGGACCGCGGCATCGGCCATCGCCGCATGGCCTTCGGCGCTCGGATGCACCGCGCCGCCATACACCGCCGACAGGATGCCCCATGTCGCGTCGTGGATGTCGCTTGGCTGCATCGAGGATGGCAGGCCCTGCGGGTAGGTCATCGCCGTGAAGTAGCTGTCGTTGGCGTCGCGGATCCAGCGCGCGCGCGGCAGATAGGCGCGGTATTCGCCGGCGCTGCGGCCGCATTTGAGCGGCTGGTTGGCCGCGGCGACGATGTCCGACACGAAGCTGTCGCCATTGGCGGCGAAGCAATCGCGGTCGAATTCCGGATCGGTCGACGCGCGTGCGCAGAAGCCATGGCTCGCAAACGCGTCCTGATGCGCATCGACGAAGGTCATGCGGTCGGCCTGCGGATTGCGGCAGATGATGCCGGACTGGCACTGCGCGATCGCCTTGAGCTGCGGCAGGAACTCGTTCTGCACGAAGCTCGAGACCGACGCGAGGCGGTTGGGATCCGCGTTGAACGAGGGATGGATCTCGAAGCCGGCGCGGCCGCCGGGGCAGGGCGCCCCGCCATTGGCCAGCGCCGGATTGGCATAGGCCGTGTAGATCACGTGCGAGAGATCGCCGCCGACCAGCGGCTTCAGCGCATCGCGCAGCTTGGCAAAATCGGCCGGCAGGTCGCGCGCCAGCGCCGAACGGGCATCGTCGACGCTGGCCATCGAGCCGCCGCGGCTGAACAGCGTGCGCTCGGTCGGCGTGTCGACGATCACGTTGGCGACGAGGCCGGAGAAATAGATGTCGTTGGCGCCGATCGACAGCAGCACGAGGTCGAGGGTGCGGTCGGGCTGACGGCGCTTGGCGGCGGCGAGTGCGGTGCGCAACTCCGCGATCTGGCCGTTGACGGTGCCCGAGCAGGTGTTGGCTGTCTTCGTCGGCAGGCATTCGCGCGCCTGCTGCGAGCCGAGCAGGCCGTCGGCGATGGTGGCGCCGGTGCAGGCCAGCGGCAGATAGGTCACCGCGATGTGCGGATATTGCACGGCGAGCGCGAGCGCCGTGCGGGTCTGGTAGCTGTACAGCGACCGGTGACAGGCCGAGTTGAGCCACAGCGCGCTCTGGCGCTGCCAGTTGGTCAGGGTGTCCGGTGCTTCGCAGGCGCGGCCGCCTTTGTAGCCGGCGCGGCTCGGCCGGTAATATTGCGCCCCGCCGAGATAGGAGCGGAAGCAGAACCCCTCGTCGGAGAGCGCAATCGCGCGGTCGGGATTGCCCTCGCCGGATGCGATGCTGTCGCCGAGGCCCGCAATCAGCAAGTCGCGCACCTCGATCGGCGTCGTCACGCGCTGGTTGGCGTCCGAGCCGCTCGCGACGTCGACGGTCGCGACCGTGGTGCGGCCGTAGCGGACGCGCAGATTGACCGGCTCGGCGCAATCGAATGTCGAGGATTGCGGCCCGTCGCCGTCGTCGAACGACCAGGCGCAGGTCGCGCCGACCGGAACCGGTCCGGTGAGCCGCACGACGATCGGATGATCGATCGGCGTCAGATAGCTTTCCTTGACGTTGTCGCGCGTGCAGGGCTCGCTGACGCGGCCCTGCAGGTCGATGCAGAGCCGGTTCACGGTGTTGCGCGCCCAGCCGCGGCCGTCGCTTTGCAGTTCCAGCGCCTGTTCCGAGGCCAGCACGGTGCGGCCAAGCCCGCTTTCGACATGCAGGCGGAAGTCGCGTTCCTCGCGGAACAGGCGGAAGCGGTTGCGGACCTCCCAGGAGATCTGCAGCTGATTGTCCTGCGCGTCCGCGGCCGATGCGAATACCGCGGCCAGCGCGCTGCCGAGCAGCACGCTGCAGACCGTCACCCGAAACGAAAATCGAACCAAAAAGCCAATCATGGCGCGGTTTGACGCGAGCGGTACGGCGAAAATAAGAGAAGCGGCTGCGAGGATCGAAAATCCGGGATCGAGCGGCCCGCACGAGGGCCGATAACCTTGCCTGTTACCGTTTCAGCTGCCTGACCCGCCGGCTTTCGATCGGTTGCCGCACGGTCGCCGAAGCCGTGCAGGCTTGGCTTAGTCGTTTCCGCTCTTGCCAGGGCTGCACCACGTTGAGCCAGAGCTCGCGCATGCCCATGATCGAGATCGAAATCCCGAACGGGATCAGGAAGTAGAGGATGCGGAACACGACCAGCGTCGCCAGCAATTGTTCCTTGCTGAACTCCGGCAGCGCCACCAGCATCGCGGCGTCGAACACGCCGATCGAGCCGGGGGCGTGGCTGGCGAAGCCGAGCAGCGTCGCCAGGATGAACACGACCGCCAGCGAGACGAAGTCGATATGCGGCTCGGTCGGCATCAGCAGGTACATTGCGAGCGCGCAGAAGCCGAGATCGACCACGCCGATCAGGATCTGCAACAGCGTCAGCTTGGCCGAGGGCAGCACCACCTTCCAGCCGTTCTGGCCGAGCTCGCGGCGCTTCTCGCCGGTCAGGAGCCAGACGAAATAGGTCCCGATGCCGGCAAGGCAGCCGAGCGCGATCAGCCGGTTCATCGCCGGCGGCAGCAGGTCCATCGCCGACGCCGCCGCCGGGTGCCAGGCCATGCCGAAGCCGAGCACGAACAAATTGCCGAGCCAGAAGGTCAGGCCCGACAGAAAGCAGATCTTGGCGACGTCGATCGCGGAGAGGCCGTAATCGGAATAGATCCGGAAGCGGATCGCGCCGCCGGTGAAGACCGTGGCGCCGATATTGTGGCCGATCGTGTAGCTGGTGAAGCTCGACAGCGCTGCGATGCGGTAGGGGACATGGATCTTGCCGATCGTGCGCAGCGCGAAGAAGTCGTAGAAGGTCAGCGTGCAGAACGCCCCGACCACGCAGAGCGCCGCGAGCGCGATCCGATGCGGCGCGATGTTGGTGAGCGCGGTGAGAATGATGCCGGTATCGACGCCCTTCAGGGTGTGAACAAGCGACGTGATCGCGAACGCGATGATCAACACACTCGCGGCGATCCCGAGCCGTTTCCAGCCGATCTTTTCCTTGAAACCACGCCCAAGCGTGGTCAGCAGCCGAAGCATTCATCCTCCCGGCGGGGCGGCAATTTCAGTGGGACCCGGTCACGGACGGCGACGGGTGACGGGCAAACGCACCGTACGCGATGACCCATAAGGCAAAACCGATGCGTTGTGCAGCCCTTGACACGCCAAGCTTCGGCCCTCGTCCAGCGTCATTGTCATATTGGCTACATATGTTCTCGCTCTGCGGAATGTGAGTCGCAGGACAGCGACGGGGCCGCTGCGTGTTCCGCCGTTCCAGGCGGTTTCGTCGGCCTTTTTGCCGATTTTGGGGCCGTCCCGGCGTCGATGCGGGTTCGTTGGCGCGAGGCGAATAGACGATATGCATCAGCCTGGGGACGCCTGGGCCCGCTGTGGCGTTTACCAAAGTGTGAAGTCGACAGGCGCTTGCGCATGATCCGCCCTGCGCTCGGGGCCAAGTGAGGCGCGCGAGGGCGGTCCGTAGGTCTATTGAGGCAAAACGCCGCGCGAGCGGGCCGCCGTCGGGCAGGCCGGCCAGGCATGCGACTCCACACTTCGATCGATGGCGAAGTGTTGCGGCGCAACGAAGGCCTATGTCTCGCATTGGTTGCCGAGAGCAAGGACAAGACCATGCAACAGACATCCCTGAACGTCCGGCACATGCCGCCGGACCGGCGCGCAGCGTCGCATCAGCAGTCGAGCGGGCTCGGAGCGACGTTGACGCTCGCTGCGATGAGTCTCGGCTATGGCGTCGTGCAGCTCGACGTCACCATCGTCAACACGGCGCTCAATGCGATCGGCGCCTCGCTCGGCGGCGGCGTTGCCGAACTGCAATGGGTGGTCAGCGCCTATACGATTGCCTTTGCGGCCTTCATCCTGACCGCGGGCGCGCTCGGCGACCGGATCGGCGCCAAGCGCATCTTCATGGCCGGGTTTGCGATCTTCACCGCGGCATCGGTTGGCTGCGCGTTCGCGCCTGATGCGGCGACGCTGATCGCCGCCCGCTGCGTGCAGGGGCTGGCCGCGGCCATTCTGGTGCCGAACTCGCTGGCGCTGCTCCGCCATGCCTATGAAGACGAGCAGGCACGGGGACGCGCAGTCGGGGTCTGGGCCGCGGGCGCGAGCCTTGCGCTGACCGCCGGCCCGTTCGTCGGCGGCGGACTGATCGCGCTGGTCGGCTGGCGCGCGATCTTTCTGGTCAACCTGCCGATCGGCCTCGCCGGCCTGTGGCTCGCCTGGCGCTTTGCCGGTGAAACCGCGCGGCATCAGCAGCACCGGCTCGATCTGCCGGGTCAGGTCGCGGCGATCGCCGCGCTCGGCACGCTCGCCGGCGCGCTGATCGAGGGCGGCGCGCTCGGCTGGGGCAGCCCGTTCGTGATCGCAGGCTTCGCTCTCGCCGCCGTCTTCTCCGTGCTGTTCGTCTGGCGTGAGGCGCGCGCGCCGCAGCCGATGCTGCCGCTCTCGCTGTTCCGCCACCGGATGTTTGCCCTGACCTCGCTGGTCGGCCTCCTGGTCAATGTCGCGTTCTACGGCCTGATCTTCGTGCTCAGCCTCTACTTCCAGCAGGTCAACGGGCTGTCGGCGCTCGCCACCGGCTTGGCGTTCGTGCCGATGCTCGGCGCCGTGCTGCCCGCCAACCTGATCGCGCCGCACGTCACGGAGCGGATCGGCGCGCCGGCGACAATCGCGCTCGGCGCCGCGCTCTCGGCCGCCGGATGCCTGGCGCTGCTGTTGATCGGCCCCGGCACGAGCTATCTCGCAATCTGCCTGCAGCTGCTGGCCATCAGCAGCGGCCTCGGCCTGCTGGTGCCGCCGCTGACATCGGCGCTGCTCGGCAGTGCCGAGCCGCAGCATGCCGGCATCGCGGCAGGGGTGCTGAACGCGACCCGGCAGACCGGCAGCGTGCTCGGTGTCGCGCTGTTCGGCTCGATGGTCAGCCGGTCCGCGGCCTTCATCGCCGGCCTGCATGCGGCGCTCGTCATCTCCGCCGGCGTGTTGCTGGCGGCCGCTGCGCTGATCTGGATCGGTTCATGGTCAGAGGCCCGGCGTTGAGACGAACTGCGGCGAGGGATCTCCGCTCGCCTTGACCCGATCGCCTGCATTCAAGGCTTCTTCACCATGCGTGGAACCTTGCTGCATTGCGGTTACCGTTCGTACACGAATGCGTCTGTTCTTATAGGTCCATAAAGGGGGCCTATATGTATCGCGTTCTGACCTGTCTCACTTGGAACATGACTGGCGACTCGTCGTCCTTGGCGCGGTGATCTGCCTGCTCGCCAGCGCCGTCGCGATCAGCCTGTTTCACCGCGCCCGCGCCGCACAGGGGCGTGCCCGCGAGATCTGGATCGGCCTCGATGCGGCGGTCGGCGGTTGCGGTATCTGGGCCACCCATTTCGTCGCCATGCTGGCGTACGATCCCGGCATCGAAGCCGGCTACAACATTCCCATCACGCTGCTGTCGCTGGTGCTCGCGGTTGCGATCCTGGCCGTCGGATTGGCCGTCGCCACGCTCGACGAACGCTGGCGGACAGTTGCGGCCGGTGGTGCGATCGTCGGTGCCGGTGTCGCGGCGATGCATTACACCGGCATGCTCGGGCTGGAGCTGCCCGCGCGCATCGTCTGGTCGCCCGGCATCGTCGCCTCATCGATCGCGTTCGGAAGCCTGTTCGGCGCGCTCGCGCTCGTCGTTGCCACCCGTGGCGAACGTTTCGGCACCGTCGCCGCCGCGACCGGTCTTCTGACCGTCGCGATCGTCTCGCATCATTTCACCGCGATGGGCGCGGTGACGCTCGTCCCGGATCCGACGATCGTTTCCGGCGGACTTACGGTCTCGCCGCGCGTGCTCTCATTCATGACCGCCGTTGCGGCCTTCGCGATCCTCGGCCTCTCGCTGATCGCCTCGATCCTCGACCGTCGCGCCAAGACCGAGCTTCACAAGCAGAAGGTGGTGCTCGATACCGCGCTCGAGAACATGTCGCAGGGGCTGTGCATGTTCGATGCCGAGGGCCGCATCATGCTGTTCAACGAGCGCTACAGCGAGATGATGGGGCGCAGTCGCATGCCGCTGCAGGGACGCCTGCTGATCGACGTCCTGCAGGACCTGCATTCCATCGGCGAGTGGGACGGCGATCCCGAGGAGTTCTGCAATGCTCTCGTCGCCGAGGCAAAGGCCGGCCACAGCGCAACGCGGATCGTCAGCCGCAACGAGCGCGCGATCCGTGTCGTCGACCAGCCGATGAAGGGCGGCGGCTGGGTCGCGACCTTCGAGGACATCACCGAATGGCAGCAGGCCCAGGAACAGATTTCGCACATGGCGCGGCATGACGCGCTGACCAATTTGCCGAACCGGACGCTGTTCCGCGAGCAGCTCGAAAAGGCCTCGAGACTGGCCAAGCGTTCCGACCAGCTGGCCGTGCTCTGTCTCGATCTCGATCATTTCAAGGAAATCAACGACACGCTCGGACATCCGATCGGCGATGCGCTGCTGCGCGAAGTCGCGCGCCGGCTCGGCGAATGCGTGACCGAGCACGATACCGTGGCGCGGCTTGGCGGCGACGAATTCGCCATCGTGCAGTTCTGCAGCAATTGCGAGCCGTCCGTCGTGTCGTCGCTGGCAAGTCTCGTGGTCGAGCGGATCGCCGCGCCCTACGAGATCGGCGGCCATCAGCTCGTGATCGGCGTCAGCATCGGCATCTCGCTCGGGCCCGAGGACGGCAAGGATCCCGACGAATTGCTGCAAAAGGCCGATCTTGCGCTGTACCGCGCCAAGGCCGACGGCCGCGGCACCTATCGCTTCTTCGAGACCGGGATGGATGCGCGTGCGCAGGCGCGCCGCCTGCTGGAGCGCGACCTGCGGCTCGCGCTCGAGCATGACGAGTTCGAGGTCTACTATCAGCCGATCCGTGACGTCGCGGGCGGTCAGGTCGTCGCCTTTGAGGCGCTGGCGCGCTGGAACCATTCGCTGCGTGGCCTGATCGCGCCGAACAATTTCATTCCTGTCGCCGAGGAAACCGGGCTGATCGTTCCGCTCGGCGAGATCGTGTTGCGCAAGGCCTGCGCGGATGCCGCGGGCTGGCCCGAGGCCGTCGCGGTTGCCGTCAATCTCTCGCCGGTGCAGTTCAAGAACCCGAACCTGGTGTCGTCGGTGAAGGCGGCGCTGCAAGCATCCGGCCTGTCGCCGGACCGGCTCGAGCTCGAGATCACCGAATCGGTGCTGCTGCAGAACAGCGAGGCGACGCTCGCGGTGCTGCATGAGCTGCGCGGCTTCGGCGTCCGCATCTCGCTGGACGATTTCGGCACCGGCTATTCCTCGCTGAGCTATCTGCGCAGCTTCCCGTTCGACAAAATCAAGATCGACCGTTCCTTCGTCACCGACCTTGCGACGCGCGAGGACTCGATGGCGATCGTGCGCGCGGTCACCGGCCTCGGCAAGAGCCTCGGCATCGTCACCACAGCCGAAGGGGTCGAGACCGATACCCAGTTCGACCTGCTGCGTCAGGAGGGCTGCACGCAGGCGCAGGGCTATCTGTTCAGCCCGCCGCGACCGGCAGCCGACGTCGCCAAGATGTTGCGCAGGGCGCCGGAACGGTCGGTCGCCTGAGTTGGAAGGCTAGCTCAGCTCTTGCGCAGGGCAAAATAGGCGCCGCAGAACGCCATCACCGCGCCGAGGCACAGGGCGGCAAGGCCTGCGAGCACGGCGGAAATGGTCGAGACCGTGCTCGGCGCCGACGCGGCCTGGCCTGCGCCGGCCAGCATCAATACGCCGACGACAATCAGGAAGTTACGCATCCGTTGCGGGATCTGGCCGGCCACCGCGCTGTGCATCAGATTGGCGGTGAAGTAGCCGCCCGAAAATCCGACGGTCGCGATCAGCCACCACGCAATCGCCGCGCCCGCCGGCATGAACTCGTGGCTATCGGAGCGCCACAGGCCGCCGAGATCGAGCCCGTAGCGCGCGCCGAGCATGTGCACGGCAAGCGCCAGCAGCACGCCGGATATCATCGCGCCGCCGAGGATGAGATAACGCGGAAAATAGGTCGTCTCGGGCATGGCTCGCTTGTAGGATAGGCGCGACAGGCTGCGCAAGCTTGCGCGTACGTTTGAACGGGTGGAACGGCGAATTGCCAACAACGTTGCAGGACCGGTCGGAGGCAGGCGAGGGCTCGCCGCTGCGCTACGCCTACAAGGCCTCCTTGATCGGCTCGGCGCACCAGTTCGAGCTGACCGAGGAGGGGCTGTCGTGGCGGATCGCCGGCCGGTCCGGCGTGTGGGACTATGCCGACATCTCCGCGGTGAAACTGTCCTATCGCCCGGTCTCGATGCAGCAGCAGCGGTTTCGCGCCGACATCGACAACGCCAGGGGCGGGCGGATCGCGATCCTCTCGACCACCTGGCAGACCGCGACGCTGATGGCGCCGCAGGGGCATCTCTACCGCGACTTCATCGTCGAGCTGCATCGCCGGATGCAGGCGGCGGGCAGCACGGCCAGGCTGGTCGGAGGCCTCGGACCGAAGACGTACACCGCCGCGCTGGCGCTGCTGGCCTGCCTTGTGGCGGCAATGATCGGATTGCTGCTGACGGCGCTGCTGACCTCGAACTGGATGGGCGCGCTGTTCCTGGTCGGCTTTGCGGCGCTGTTCACCTGGCAGGTCGGCGGCTTCGTCACGCGCAACCGGCCGCGGCGCTACAGCTTCGATCAATTGCCCGATGCGCTGCTGCCGAAGGCGGTTCGCAATCAAGCCCGATGACGTGCGACGGCGTCGCATTCACTCCGTCGAGTCAAAATCCTCTTCGGTCGCGCTCAACATGCCTGCGAGAGTCCGCAGGCCGAGGTCGAGCTGCTCCATCGGCGGTGCAGCCAGTGCGAGCCGCACCGCATTGGGCGCGTGCCCCGGCGTGGCGGCGAAGGTGGTCGACGGCGTCAGCGCGATGTCGCGGCGCGCCGCGGCCGCGACCAGGGTCTGCGAGCGCCAGTGCGGCGGCAAGGTCAGCCACAGATGATACGACTTCGGGTTGGTCTGGATTTCGAAATCGGCCAGATGCTTCGCCGCCAGAAGCTGGCGGCGGCCGGCATCGATCCGCTTCAGCCGTGACAATTCGGCGGCGGTGCCGTCGGCCATCAGCCGCTGCCCCGCGGCGAAGGCGTAGCCCGACGCGGTCCAGCCGCCCGAGCGCACCGCGGCCATGATGCTCTCGCGCAGCCGCGGCGGCGACACGATGAAGCCGAGCGCGAGGCCCGGCGCGACCTTCTTCGACAGGCTGTCGAGCACGATGCAGCTGTCGGGCGCCAGCGCGGCGAGCGGCGCCTCGTCGTCGAGGAATCCGTAGACGCCGTCCTCGATGACGACGAGGCCGAGCTTCTCCACCACCCGCAGCAGCTCGGCGCGACGCTCGGGCGGCATGGTGATGCTGAGCGGGTTCTGGATCGTGGGCTGGACGTAGATCGCGGACAGATGCGCCTCGCGATGCGCTTTCTGCACCGCATCCGGTCGCACGCCGTGTTCGTCCATCGCGAGCGGCACCAGCGAGATGCCGAGCCGCGCGGCGATGCCCTTGACGAACGGGTAGGTCAGCGCCTCGACGCCGCAGCGTCCGCCGGCCGGCACGACGGCGGCGAGCGCGGCGGCGATGCATTGCCGGCCATTGGCGGTGAACACGATCTGGTCGGGATTTGGCGTCCAGGTCTTGCGCGCCAGAAATTCCGAGGAGATGGTTCGGGCCGCCCGCGTGCCAAAACTGGTCGCCGGCCGCAGCGCGCCCTCGAGCACCTCGGGCCGCTCCAGCCCTTCGAGGCTCTTGGCGATCATCGTCGCCTGGTGCGGCAGCAGCGGATAGTTGAACTCGAGGTCGATGCGGGCGCCGCGCGGCTCGGTCGGGGCCGCGATGCCGCGGCGTGCCTCGCCGGAGACGAAGGTGCCGCGGCCGACTTCACCGACCACCAGCCCGCGCCGCAACAGCTCGGTGTAGACCCGGCTCGCCGTCGAGACGGCGATGTTGCGGTCATAGGCGAAATGACGCTGCGGCGGCAGCCGGTCGCCCGCCTTCAGCGCGCCGCTGGCGATCTCGGCGGCCACCGCATCCGCCAGCTTCAGATATTCGAACCTCGACATTATTGCACCGAGAGCAATGTTTTACTTGCTCCGAGTAATGTACCGGATCATTTAAGAGGGAACAAGCCCATGATTGCACCGAGGAGCGCGCAAGCAATCCGAGGTTCCGACGGCGCAGGCGCTGAAACAGCATTTGCGTCAACGGCGTAGCTTTGTATATGGGCAGCGAAGGAGATGACAATGTCAGCGATATCCTCAGCCGCCGCAGCGCCCGCGCGGCCCAGCATGTTGGGCGGGTTGCTCCGATTGCTCCGAGTGTGGGGCGATACAATCGCGACCTATTGGGTGCGCCGCGAGGCGATCAAGACGCTGCGCCAGCTCGATGACCGGGCGTTGCGCGATATCGGACTCTCGCGCTGCCAGATCGAGACCGCCGTCACCGGCGACTTCGACCTGGAGCTGGTGCGGATCCGTTAAGACGCCGGTGCTGCGCTAAAGCATGATCCGGCAAAGTGCGAAGCGGTTTTCCCTCGCGACAAACGCGGGACGCGTTTGCGCGGAGATCATGCTCAAACAAAGAGTTAAAGCGCGATGACGATTCAACCCAATCGCATCGCGCTTTAGCGCCGGGCGCCGACTGCCGGTTGCAGAATTCACCGAAACTACACCAAAGAAGCGGAAGAACCCCATCGCGTCACCGCCGTTGCTCCAAGGTTGTGAGGCCATATGCTAGCCTGTTAGCTGCGTACGCTCGCGTTGAGTTGGGGACCGATGGCCGCTCGCAAATTGTCGCAAGGGCAGGTCCCGACCCGGGAAGCGCGTCGCCGCTGGCATGAGGAGCGATCGCTGCGCTGTGCGATCAGATTGGCCCGCATGGGCTACTGGGAGTCGCAGAGCGCCGCCGCGACCGATCTCTGGATATCGCCCGAGCTCGCTGCATTCTACGAATTCGAGACCGCCGACGGCTACATTCCCATCGCCACGGTGCGCGAGCGCTATTTGCCTGAAAGCCGGAAGCTTCTGGAGGCGCATTACGCGGCCTGCTGGGCGGAGGGGCGGCCCTATGCGGTGCGCACGAGACTCCGCGGTCCCGATGGCAGTGTGCTCGACTGCGTCGTGCATGGCGAGCCGGAATTCGACGCGCGCGGTCAGGTTCGACGCGTGTCCGGCATCGTCCGCGACGTCACGGAGGAGACCACCGCGCTGCGGCGCCTGGCGGAGAGCGAGCAACGGCTGGCCGATTTTGTCTCTACCGCCTCGGACTGGTGCTGGGAAAGCGACGCCGAGCATCGGCTGCTGCCCTATCCCAAATCGCTTGCCGGCAATGCGGCGTTCCAGACGGTGGCCGCTGGCAGGAAGGCGCGCTGGGAACTGACCTATGCGCCCGAGGATGGGGAGGCGATGGCGCGGCACCGCGCCGATATGGAGGCCCATCGCCCTTTTCGCGACTTCACCTATACGCTGATCGGCAAGGACGGCTCGCGCGTCAGTATCTGCACCAGCGGCAAGCCGATCTTCGCCGATGACGGCAGCTTTCTCGGCTACCGCGGCACGTCCAGCGACATCACTCAGCTCAGGGCGGCCAAGGCGCTGCTCGACCAGCGCACGCGGGCGCTGGAGGAGGCTCACCGCCTCGGCAAGATCGGCACCTGGAGCCACCGGCTGGACAGCGGCCGCACGATCTGGGCGCCCGAGCTCTACCAGCTTCTCGGCTTGCCCGACACGTTCGAGCCGACCGATGAGAACATGAGGCCCTATTTCCTGGACGGCGACGCCGACCGCTTCCGGGACGTGCAGAAACGGGTGCTGCGCACCCGCCGGACCGAGGCTACCGACCTGCGCATCCTGCACGCGGACGGCATGCCCCGCGATCTGGCTGTGATCTGCAAGGCGGAGGTTGCCCACGACAAGGTCGTCGGCATCATCGGCACCGTGCAGGACGTCACCGAGCGCAAGGAAGCCGAGCGCCAGCTCGAGCAGCTCGCCTACAGCGATCCGTTGACCGGCCTTGCCAATCGCGCGCTGTTCACGCGCCAGCTCGCCGCCCTGACCGAAGGCTGCTCCCAGGGAGGCCGGACTGGTGCGCTGCTGCTCATCGACCTCGATCGCTTCAAGGAGGTCAATGATTCCCTCGGCCATGCCGCCGGTGACGAATTGCTGATCAAGGTGGCGGCTGCGTTGCGGCAGGACCTGGGGCCGCGCGCCTTCATCGCCCGGCTCGGCGGCGACGAATTCGCCGTGCTGGCGGATGGATGCGACACGTCCGACGCCGCGCTGACCGGGCTTGCCGATCGGCTCATCGGCAAACTGTCCGGCCCCGTCGATCTCGCCGAGGGCGAGGCCTCGGTCGGCGCCACCATCGGCATCGCCCGCCTGCCGGAGCACGGCGCGACGGCGGAGACCGCTGTGCGCAACGCGGACCTCGCGCTCTACATGGCCAAGGAGGCCGGGCGAGGGCGGGCGCAACTGTTCGAGCCGGTCTATGCGCAGGCGGTCGATGAAAGGCTCGATCTCGGCCGCCATCTGCGCCACGCCGTGGAGGCCGGCGCCCTCGAGGCCCATTACCAGCCGCAGGTGGATCTGAAGACCGGCCGCGTCACCGGTTTCGAGGCGCTGCTGCGCTGGAGCCATCCCGAACGCGGGCCGATCTCGCCGGCGGAGTTCATCCCGATCGCCGAAAGCTCCGGACTCATCGTCGACCTCGGCCTGTGGGTGCTGCGCGAGGCCTGCCGGCAGGGCCGCGCCTGGCTGGACGCCGGGCTGCCGCCGCGCTCCATCTCGGTCAATGTCTCGCCGGCGCAGATCTGGAGCGTGGATTTCGAGACCGCGGTCTCGGCCATCCTGGCGGAGACCGGCTTTCCGGCGGAGCTGCTCTGCCTGGAGCTGACCGAAAGCCTGTTCGTGGATCATACCGAGCAACGGATCAGCCGCACGCTGACGGCGCTGTCCGGCTTGGGCGCCCGGCTGGCGCTGGACGATTTCGGCTCGGGCTATTCCTCGCTCGGCTATCTGACGCGCCTGCCGTTCGACTGTCTGAAAGTGGACCGGGCTTTCGTCGATGGCATTTCCACCGCGCCGGAGAAGCGCAAGCTGCTCGGCGGCATCATCGCCCTGTCGCACGGGCTCGGCATGACGGTCGTGGCGGAGGGCGCCGAATTGTCCGCCGAACTGGACGTGCTCGGCAGCCTTGATTGCGACCTGGTGCAGGGCTTCGTGTTTTCCCCGCCGGTCGCCGCCGACAAGGCGCCGCTGGTTGCTGCCAGCATCGAGCGCGAGGCGCGCCGGATCCAGCCGAAACGGAATCGCCTCTAGGCAAGCACCGCTTTGGCAGCATTCTTCTTGTGCGTGGCTTTGCCTCGATGGTGGCAGCTCACCAATTCGCCAGGCCGTGTACTCACACACCGGCGTTGGGCGAGGGGCGCTTGACGCCCGCTCTCACCTGACAGCGGCGAGAAGGCGGACCTCGCCGGAGGTTGGAGAAGGGCCAACAGCGGACTTCGGCCGAGCACCACCGTGCAGCACGGCGGGTTGCTGTCCTGCCCCCGCGCATTCGCCGAGACTATGCTGGAAGGCCGGCCTTTCGCAGCCCGTCGACCAGGTGCTCCAAATCTTCGGCGCGTTTGAGAATGGATACCTGCTGCTGGGTGCCGCTGATGCTGTATCTTGGATTTAAGCGTAGAACCTCGTTTGCCTCTGCACGAGCATCTTCCATTCGTCCCAGCTGAGCGTACGTCGCAGCCAGGAAGGCGTGGCCATACTGGTGATTGGGCGCGCGGCTAATGGCTTCGGTCAACCAATGTTGGGCATCGTGGTATTCTTTGAGGTGGTAGTGAGCTACGCCGACCATCAACGGCGCAAAATGCGGATGGAATGGATCAAGGCGCATTTGCAACTTGGCGATGGCAATAGCTCTGGTCGGCTCTCCCACCGAGTAAAATATTTGCGCGAGGCGGTAATCCGCGAAATTGGGGTTAAGCGCCAGCGCTCTTTCGGCGGCGCCAGTCGCTGCGTCGAAGTCACGCTTCCGGATGATGTTATAGCCCAACTCGGCATAGGCTTCGGGCAGGCTCGGATTGTGGGCAATTGCCGTGCGCGCCAGTTTGATGGCCAGGTCAAGGATAGTCGGGCTCAAATATTCATCATTCAGCGGATTGAGCCAAGCCACCCGGTGAGTGCTGGCCAGCATTGTATAGCAACGGGCATATTTCGGATCGATGGCCAGCGAATCCGCGAGGTGCCCTCGTGTCCTCAATAATTCCGCCATTTGCCACGAGGACTGGAACGCTATCCACGCCGCACTTGCGCGCATGTAGTGATCGTAGGCCTGCCAAGTCTTGGGCGGCTTGAGCAAGGTGCGTTCAGCTTCCGCCATGTTCACATGCGCGACCAGAATTGCGGCGATCGTCCGCGCCACGTCGTCCTGGATCGCAAACACATCCTTCAACTTCTGGTCATAGCGCTCGGCCCAGCGGTGGACGCCATTTGCAGCATCAATCAGCTGCGCCGTGATCCGAACTCGGTCATTGCCCCGACGAACGCTACCCTCCAGAACATAGCGCACGCCGAGTTCTCGACCCACCTGACGCAAATCAACCGCTCTGCCCTTGTATCGAAAACTCGAATTGCGTGCGATCACGAACAAGTCCGAGAAGCGGGACAACTCGGTGATGATGTCTTCCGAAATTCCATCCGCAAAGTACTCCTGCTCCGGGTCGCGACTCATGTTCTCAAAAGCCAGGACGGCGACCGATGGCTTGTCGGGAAGCGCAAGCGCCGGTCGCGCCGGAGCGTTGCCGAACGACACGCGATAGACCCGCACCGGCCGTGCAATGTTCTTCAGTTGATGCTCGCCACTATCTTCGAATTCGACGTCAAGCTTATCCTGCGTATCTTCTCGTACGCGTTGCGATACACAGATGTCGCCCGGCTCACAAAGCGCCTCGAGCCGAGCCGCAACATTTACCCCGTCCCCAAAGATATCGCCGCCTTCTATGATGATGTCGCCGGCATTGATGCCAATGCGGAACTCGATCCGCTTTTCAATTCGGACATCGGTGTTTCGGGTGATCATGCCGCGCTGTATCGCAACGGCGCATCGCATCGCGCCGACCACGCTGGCAAACTCCACCAAGATTCCGTCGCCGGCGCTCCTGATGAGCCGCCCGCCGTGCTTTTCGATCTCGGGATGGAGGAGCGCGGACAGATGTTCGTTCAGCCGGGCGTGCGTACCCTCCTCATCAGCACCCATTAGGCGGCTGTAGCCAGCCACATCGGCCACGAAAATAGCACTCAGTCGCCGTTCCACACGGTCTGCGGCCATAAAAGCTCGCCCTGATCCGATCCGATCTTTAGTCAAAGACTATTGTCAGAAGCAGGAGGTGTCTATCGGGCTCCGAACACCGGTGTTGTTCAGTTAGTGCCAGCCCGCGTGCGAGCTTGGCGAGATCGACCCCGGTATCGAATTCTGCCCGCTTCGATGGCGAACCGCGTGCGAGGTACGGACGGATGGGCGCGCCCGCAGCGCGCCGGAGAGCCAAGCCGGTCAGATGACGTTCTTTCGGAGGTTGCGCCCTCGAAGGGAACGTGGTCCAGCTGTCCTTGAAAATCGCGATCCTCGTCGAAAAAGGGAATCAGCGAATGACGAGATTCACGCCGCTTCTTCTCGCCGCGCTTGTCATGCTCTCCAGTCCCGCACTTCCGAATGATGGACAGATTACATTGGTTGTGGGATTTGCGGCAGGAGGAACCTCTTCAACCGCAGCCAGAATCGTTGCTGAAGCAGCAGAGCAGATCGCGCGAACGTCGACGATCGTGGAAAATCGACCTGGCGCGGGAGGAGCAATAGCGGCGGATTGGGTACTTCGGCAAAAGGGGACCCAGACACTCTTGTTCATGTCCTCCACGTCGTCGCTCAGAACGTCTCCTCAAAGCGAGCTCGTGCCCGTCGGAGTTTTGGCGACCTTCTCATACGTTGCAGTCACGAGAAAAGACGCTGCCGCGCATCTTGCTGAATACATGCAGGAGGCCTCGCGCGAGGAGAAATATCGCACCGTGGCCACCGCAGGCGCCGGGAGCATTCCCCATCTCATAGGTACAAAGCTTTTCAGCGACTACGGAGTGCCGATGGTGCACGTACCCTATCAGGGGTCGGCGCCAGCGATCCTCAGTGTCCTTGGGGGGCATGTCGCGGCTGCGATTGTTCCTTTTCCGGACTTTCTCCCGTTTCAAGATTCGCTTCACATTCTTGCACAAACCGGCCGCGGGATTGAGACAGAAGGATGGGTCGGCATCTTCGCTCCGCCGGGAACATCAGTGGAGGAAGTCTCCCGACTCTCCGAGATTTTTCGGCAAGCATCGCAACGTTCTCAGGAGAAACTGCAGAATGTCGGATTTAAGCAAGTATGGGGATCCAGTGCAGAGGCACGAGCGATGCATGAGAAAGATTACACCCAGTGGACGCCGATACTTAAGGTGCTCGGAATTCAACCCTGAGACGGCCGCGACGGTGGCCGGCCATGACGCGACCGGGGGCTTCACACCCTGCCGTCCGGAGCAGCGTCGATTTTACGTGCGCTTTGGTTAGGCCCTCCGCTGTCTCTTCCGCATTCGGCGGAGCCCCTGCACGGATCAAGCGCGGAGGGCAGACTGCAGCCTTGTCGGGCGTTGACGGCCCGGGCGCTAACGGCGCTTTGATACTTTCTGGACCGTTTTGAGCGCTTGATTGACGCCCTTCAGCGATTCATTGACGCCCTTCAGCTGCGCTTGCAGAGCATCCCTGCGCTTCTGTAGGTCCTTCAGCAGTGCTTTCCTTTGCGCCGCGGTCAATTCCTCAAAGTCAATGAGATCCACTGCAAATCTACACATCGCCGCCTCCAAAGTGGCAAAACTAGATTTGATTAATCCCTTGTCCAATGCACCTCTGAATTGTCGACAATTTCTAGTGGATAATCAAGCGGGATGATACTCGGCTCCGACGAATTTTGGCGAGCTTGCGCGCGGCATGACACCGGCACAAAGCGACGCACTTTTGGCACCGGCTTGGTGCGACTGAGCTGATCGTTTCAAGGATCAATCAATCGGCCAAGCTGCGCGTTGGGGTTTGCGGCCGCATTGGCCAGGATTGCCGTGTAATCGGCAATCCAATTCTGGACGGTGTTTGGCTCGAACAAGTCGTCCTTGCGCCCGCATATGCCGGTCATTCCCGACGGGGTGTCCTTAAGGGTCATCGAAAGCCAAGCGCGATCGATCGGCATGGCAGACCGTTCCTCCTGGTAGCCGAACGGACGAACCGTCAGATCGGGCAGCCGGAGCGCTCGGCGGAACGCAACTTGGAGAACGAAATAAACTTGAACGAGTGATGCCGGGCACAAGCCGGTCTCTTCTGCCAGTCGGCTGGCAATGATGTCGAATGGAAGTTCTTGTCTGGCGTAAGCCTCCAGGACGGCCTTGCGCACGCGATTGAGCGCTTCGCCAAATGTCAGGTCAGCATCAAGTTGGGTACGGATGATCGTTGTGTTCGCGAACGGACCGATCACGCGTTCCGTCCTGAGTTGAGGCCGATTGGCCATCAAAGTCGCGACACAAATGTCGTTGCGTTCGCTCCGGAGCAACAGCAGGGTCTTGAAACCGGCGAGTAAACTCATGAACAGAGTTGCGCCCCGGTCACGGCTCATGGCGCTGAGCTGCGTCACCAGATTGTTGGATATTTGAAATGATTCCTGGAGAGTGCGCGAAATCAATTCGCCTCCAACGCTGCTTTTCGGGGCTGCAAATGGAGGTGAGGCTTTGTCGAGGCACCGCTTCCAGTAAGCGAACTGCCTGTTTGCTTCCTCGGTGCTGGACCACAAACGCTGCCAGCGAGCGAAATCGGAAAACTGAACCGACGGTTCGGGCAGTTGCACCTTCGCACCGGAAATCGCAGCGGCATAGATCTTCAGAAGCTCTTCCATGAAGATTGCCATCGACCAGCCATCGATGATGATGTCGTGCATGACCAGAAGCAAAACATGGTCCCTGGCATCGAGCCGGAAGACATAGGCCCGGAACAGTGGCGCATTGCTCATGTCGATCGGCGCCAGGGAGCTCCGTTCGGCTTCCAACTTCGCCTTTACCAGCATAAGTTCCTTGGCGCGGGTATCTCCGGTATGCGCCGGGTCTGCATAATCCTTCACAGCCAGGATCGATCTGACATCGACGTCCGGCACGACGCGAGCCAGAGGGACATCACCCTGCCAGATAAACACCGTGCGCAGCATGTCGTGCCGACGCACGACCTCGGCAAGGCTCTGCTCGAGCACGGGAATGCTTAGTCGGCCCTGCAATCGATAAGCGAACGGCAGGTTGAACTGGGGCAACCCGGGTAATTTTCGCTCGATGCGTAGCATGCGCTCCTGCACGATGGAGATTGACTGTGCGCCGTCTGCATCGGCGCGCGAGATCTGCGATGGCGGATCGTGCGGGCGCGCCAACGAGCCTTCTTTTGATGATTCAAGGCGAAGCGCAAGCGCCGCAACGGTCGACGAATCGAAGATATCCTCGAACGACAGCATGATGCCGAAGCACTCTTCCACACGCAAAATCAACTGGGTCATGGCAAGTGAATCCACGCCGAGCGCGAAGACATCCTGATCAACGCTGATCCGATCGATGTCCAGGATGTCCTTCCAGATACCGGCCAATTGACGCTCCAACTCCGAGCTGGGCGCAACTCCTTTGCCGTCGTCCTGGATTGGTCGAATCTTTGAAAAGCCGGCCGCAAGTTCATTGCGCTTGATCTTCCCGCCGGGGCCTTTCGGAATCTCCGGTACAATCACGATGAGGCCAGGGACCTTAAACCCGGCCAGGCGTCCTCGGGCAAAGTCCCGGAGACTCTGTACGCTCACCTTTGCGTCCTGACGCAGCACGATAGCGGCGGCGACGTCCGCGCCTAGTCGCTCATGGGGAACAGGGAAGACAGCGGCGTCGATCACAGCCGGGTGGCTCAGCAAAGCGCCCTCTACCTCGGCGGGGGCAACCTTCTGGCCGCCCTTATGGATGATCTCCTTGATGCGACCGACGATAAAGAGATACCGGTCGGCGTCCAGGTATCCGAGGTCGCCGGTCCGGAACCAGCCGTCCTGAAATGCGGACGCTGTAGCGGCGGCATCATTGTCGTACCCCCTGGTTATGGTGGGACCTCGCAGTGCGATCTCTCCACGTTTGCCGGATGGCAGGCGACGGCCGCCCCTGTCCAGTATCCCGATCTCTGGGCCGGCCGGCCGGCCGACTGAACCGCGCTTTCGCCGCTGCAAGGGATTAGCAGCGATCTGGGTCGCGGCCTCCGTCATGCCGTAGGTGTCTATAACCGGAACACCAAACAGCGCTTCCAGTCCGTCGAGCACTTCCGACGACAGGGACGTCGAAGCCGAACGAACGAGCCGCAAGGATGACTGCTGCGCAGCCTGCCTGTAGGGATCCGCCGCCGCCAATAGTGCGCGATGGATTGCCGGTACCGCCGTGTACCAGGTTGGTCGGAACTCCGTCAGCCAGCCGAAGAACGCTGTCGCATCGAAGCCAGGCGGACAGACCGTACTGGAGCCTGCCGCAAGCGCGGCCAGAAGTCCCGAGATCAAGCCATGCCCATGAAAGAGAGGCAGTACGCCTAGCAATCGGTCGCGAGCCTCCAGCTCCAAGGCGGCGCCAACGTTGTCGGCCGACAGACAGACGCTCGCATGGGTCAGAGGGACCGTTTTGGGCCGCGACGTGCTGCCAGATGTCATCAGGATGAACGCGTCGTCAGCGCTGGATGCAAACTCGTCGTCAACCAGGAGCTGCGGTGCCCGACCGGCAACACTGAACGCGCCGGCTCCCTCGTTCGGCCGAATCGACACATCGATCACGGGCACGCCCTGGATTTGGGCGGCGCGTCGGCTGGCCGAATTCAAGTCAGCGTGCGTCAATAGCGCCGCCAGCTGCAATTCGTCGAAATAGCGCTGGTATTCATCACAGGTGAACCCCGGATTGAGAGGCACACAAACCGCGCCGGCCGCAACCGTGATCGCCGCTACTGCAGCCTCTGGTCCGTCCGGCAACACGATCGCGACCCTGTCAGTTCGGCGCACGCCGACGTTCCGCAACCCGAAAACCACTTCATTTGCCTGCGTCCATAGCGCGCCATACGTCATCGGGCGGCGCGCCGGGGCCAGAATGGCATAGCGCTCCGGCGCAGTTTCCGCATGGTCGGCGAGGAGGTCTCGAACGCACGGAAAGGGGCGTCTTCCGGCGCTCTTGCGTGCGTTACCTTTCCGCAATTCCTTGACAATATTCGACAACGCCGCCCCTCTTCGTCAATGTCGCTCCGTATACTGAACTGGTGAAGTCAATTCCCAGAACCCTCAAACACATCGAAGGCGAGAATACGCGGATAGCATCGTCGGGCAATCGACCGCGGGCGCCTCGGCTGCGCTCAGGCAAGTTGCCCGTTCTGACAGCGTGGGGAGAGGATGTATGCGCAATTTCGGAATATTAGAAGAATATCCCTGAGTTGCCCGACGTGTCAAGTTGCCTGGTCGATCCCGGCAGCGGCCGACTCCTTTGCATGGGGTTGTTTTCGATATTTTGGCAGCGCCGCCTGCGACGGCCCCATCACTCATCCCGCTTTAGTGCCGCACCACCAGCACCGAGCATTTGGCGTAGCGCACCACGTGGCCGGCATTTGAGCCGAGGAAGTAGGTGCGCATCGCCGGGCGGTGCGAGGTCATCACGATCAGGTCGGCCTTCATGGCCGCGGCCTCCTCGAGGATCTCGTGATAGATGCCGCCCTGGCGGACCACGCCCGAGATGCGGGAGGGCGCGATGCCGGATTCGCGCGCGACGATCGCAAGCGCTTCTTCCGACGTCTCACGTTGCTGGCTGTCGAAATCCGCCGGCACATATTCGGCGAGCATCACCGGCGTCATCGGCAGCACGTTGAGCAGACGCACCGTCCCGTTCCATGTTTGCGACAATGTTGCAGCGGTTGCGATCGCCGGCTTCGCCAGATCGGTATCGGCGAGGTCGATTGGAACGAGAATGGATTTGTACATCTGCGCCTCCTGTCCGCGATTGGTCTGGAGCCGTTTGGTCCCTGTGCCCGGGACGCGCGCCTTCTTATTCTTGAAGTCGTTCTGTATCGACGCGAACCGGTCCCCCTGTCGCGCAGATGTCAATATAGCATGGCGGAGCGGCGCTGTCCGCTTGCGTCAGCTGCGCGAGGCTTGCTTCAACAGTTTAGGGCTGACGAACAGGACGAGCTTGCCGCGCCGGAACGAGACGTCGTTCCAGTCGTCGATCGCGAAGTCGAAGACGGCGAGCCCCGAGGTCGGCAGATTGTCGCGAAGCGCGCGCTTTGCGGCCTCGTCGCCGCTGCCGGTCAGCGTCAGCGCGAGCTCGTGCATGCCGGGGTTATGGCCGATCAGCATCAGCCGCTTCGGATCGGTGACCGAAGCCATCCGGATCGCGGTCAGCAAATGCACCGGATCGGCGCCGTAGAGCTCCGGCACGAATTCGACTTTCGGCGCATGTCCGGCGCCCTTCAGCGCCTCGCGCACGATGTCCCAGGTCTGCGTGGTGCGGACTGCCGGCGAGACCAGGGCCAGATTGGGCAGGGGCGGATGACGGGCGATCCAGCCGCCGATCTCGGCCGCATCGCGGTGGCCGCGCTCGTCGAGGCGGCGGTCCTGGTCGTGCCCCGAAGGCGCGTCGTGTTCGGTCTTGGCGTGACGCAGCAGCAGCAAACGGCGCATGGACTTCCATTCTCGATTCGGTCAGGTCGAATTAATCTACAGGCTCATGCCCTGGACAAGGTGACAAGCGCCGCAGCGGTTCGTAAGAAACGCCATGAGCGAGAGTTCCACAAGTGCGGCAGACGGCCCCGATCAGGCGGACTCGCCGTTCGGCGACCGTCTGGCGTTTGACCTCGACGTCGACATTTGCGTGGTCGGGGCCGGCCTGGCCGGCCTGACCGTGGCGCGTGAGGCGGCGCGGCTCGGGGCGAGCGTCGCGGTGCTCGAGGGCCGCCAGATCGGCTGGAACGCCTCCGGTCATCATCTCGGCACCGTGATGCCGGGATTCGGCCTGCCGATGACGGATGTGATCGAGCGCGTCGGCCTCGACGATGCCCGCGAATTGTGGGCATTGTCGAAGGAGGGCGCCGATTATGTCCGCGCCACCGCTACCGAAGATTTGATCCCCGGCATCAAGCCGAGCGATGGCGCGCTGGAGGTCTCCAATGTCGATGTCGGCGAGGCGCTGATCAGCCGTCTGCAGACATTGGGCGAGGATTTCGCGACCGAGGTCGAGGGCTGGCAGGTCGATCGCGTGCGCAGCGTGCTCAGGACCGGCCGCTATTTCCACGGCACCTATTATCCGAAGGCGTTCCAGATCGACGGCCGCAAATATGTGCATGGCCTCGCCGCGCTGGCGATGCGGGCGGGCGTGCGGATCTTCGAGGAGACGCCGGTCGTCAGCATCGATTTTTCCGGCATCCGCAAACGCATCGTGACGCCGACGGCGCGGCTGCGCGCCAACCATATTGTCCTCGCCGGCAATATCCATCTCGGTGCGCCGTTGAAGCGCTTGTCCGATACGCTGCTGCCGGTGTGGCGCTACGCGGCGTTGACCGAGCCGCTCGGGGAGCGGCTGGCGGAGACCATCGCCTTTCCCGGCTCGGTCGTCGACAGCCACGGCATCGACCATTTCCGTGTCGTCGATGGCGATCGGCTGTTGTGGGCGAGCCCCGAAACCACCTGGGACGCACGGCCGAAGCGGCTTGGCGGGGCGGTGCAGCGCCGCATCGCCACGGTGTTTCCACAACTCGGCAAGGTTCCGATCGCGGAGATGTTCGGTGGCGCGGTCGGCGTCACCGTGCATGGCATGCCGCAGATCGGCCAGTTGCGCCGGGGCCTGTGGGTGGCGAGCGGCTTTGGCCGGCAGGGGCTCAACACCTCGGCGCTCGCCGGGCAGCTGATCGCGCGCAGCATCCTGCGGGGCGACGACCGCTGGCGGCTGTTCTCGCCGTTCGAGCTGGTCTGGGCCGGCGGCACCACCGGCCGCGTCGCCGGTCATTTCGTCAGCCTGTGGACGAGGGGCGCCGCGTCCGCGGCGGGTGTTCTGGCGCGCTACCGCGAGGGTGCACGTGCGAAGGAGCGCCTGCGCGAGGCGCGGCTCGCCGAGGCCAATCTCAGGGCGGGAACCAGGGGACCCGCAGCCCGCCGCCCGCCCCCGTCGGGGGTGCGGCCGGCGCGGCCGCCCGCGCCGAGGTCGATCGAGGAAGGCGAGGCGCCGTATCCGGACGCCTCGCAAGAAAGTGAGCGGATCTCCGACGGGCGGATGTAACGTCCGCCGGCGGGGTTCGTATTTGTTGACGAACCTCGGGCACGCCCTCCTGAGCCGTCCGCACGGAGATGATTGATGATCGATCGCCGCATCCTGCTTGCTTCCGTCGCCGGCCTGTTCGGCCTTGCCGCCTTTCGCTGGCTGCGCGCCTCGCCGGCGCAGGCCGCCGAGAAATTCGAGATCGAGAAGACCGACGCCGAATGGCGCGCGCAGCTGACGCCGCAGCAATACGAGATCCTGCGCAACCAGGGCACCGAGCGGCCGGGATCGAGCCCGCTGCTCAAGGAGCACCGCAAGGGCACCTTCGCCTGCGCCGGCTGCGACCTGCCGCTGTTCTCGTCCGAGACCAAGTATGAGAGCGGCACCGGCTGGCCGAGCTTCTACAAGCCGCTGGACAATGCGGTCGGCACGACCTCGGACCGCACCTTCGGCATGGTGCGCACCGAGGTGCATTGCCGCCGCTGCGGCGGCCATCTCGGCCACGTCTTCGACGACGGCCCGAAACCGACCGGACTTCGCTACTGCATGGACGGTTTTGCGCTGGTGTTTCACCCGGCGGCGCCGTCCGCGACCTGACATTCCTTCCCGGCAATTGTTGCCGCTCCCGGCAAATGTGCCCCGGTCGAACGACCGGGGCATTTTTTTCAAGCGGATGATTTTGTTACGTTTTGTTTCGTGGCACGACCTTTGCGACATGCTCCGCCGATGCGGCCATTCCTGTGATTGCCAGCCGCCGGGAATCGAATTGGAGAACATGTCATGGGTATCTTCGGCGCTCTCACGACGGCTGTCGGTGGCTTGCGCGCGGGGTCTTACGCGCTCGAAAACATCTCCGGCAACATCGCCAACTCGCAGACCACGGCCTTCAAGCGCATCGATACCTCATTCCTCGACCTCGTCCCGCAGACCGCGCTGACCGCGCAGCTCGCCGGCGGCGTCACCGCGCAGTCCCGCTCGACCAACTCGGTGCAGGGCGACGTGCAGTCGGCATCGGTCGCGACCTTCATGGCGATCAACGGCAACGGTTTCTTCGCGGTGCAGAAGCCTGGCAGCTTCACCGACGGTGCGCCGGTGTTCGACGGCGTTGACCGCTATACCCGCCGCGGCGATTTCCAGCTCAACAAGGACGGCTATCTCGTCAACGGCGCCGGCTACTATCTCGAGGGCGTGCCGATCGACCCGACCACTGGCAACCCGGCAGGCTCATCGCCGCAGGTGCTGCAATTCAAGAACGACTTCCTGCCGGCGCAGCAGACCACCAAGATCGACTATCGCGCCAACCTCGCGTCCTATCCCTTGACCACCGCGCACGACACCTCGGTTCCCGGCTCCGAGCTGATCCGGCCGGGCGCGTTCAGCAGTGGAAATAATCCGTTGGTGCTGGGCACGCCGGCTGCGCCGTATACCGATTCCGCGATCACCGGCACCGCGCAAAACAACAAGGCGACGCCGTCGGTGGCCATCACCGCCGCGACCCTGCTCTCGGGCGCAGCCGGCACCGATTCGATCAATACCAACTTCAGCGCCGGCTCTGCCGGCCCGCCCGTCGTGCCCGCCGACACGATCACGGTCAACGGGACCGTCATCACCTTCGTGGCGTCGGGGGCGACCGGCAACCAGCTCAACGTCACCGACAGCATCGGAACGCTGCTCGCGAAGATCGACGCGATTACCGGTACCACGACGCCATCGACGATCAGCGGCGGCAAGATCACCTTGCACTCCGGCAAATTGGCCGATCTCAACGTGACGAGCTCGAACTCGACCGCCTTCGCAGCGCTCGGCTTCACCGGGTCGGCGGTTGCGGTTCGCGGCGGCGGCGGCACGGTCGGCACCGGCCAGGTTATCGGCAACGACAACTCGACCTTCCTGAACGAATCCGTCTCGGGCGGCGCCGTCACCGCCTACGACGTGTCGGGCGCGCCGGTGAATCTGCAATTCCGCTGGGCCAAAACCGACAGCTCCTCGCTGGGCAGCGGACATACCGATACCTGGAACCTATTCTATCAGGTCAATCCCAATGCGACCGGCACACAGGTCTCCTGGCAGAACGTCAACGTCAACTTCACCTTCGCCTCGAACGGCCAGATGTCGCCGGCGATCTCCTCGGTGGCGCTCACCAATGCCGTCGTCAACGGCGTGTCACTCGGCAGCCCCGTGATCAATTTCGGCTCCGGCGGCGTGACCCAGTTCGCCGACGCCAACGGCAACGTTCAGGTCAACCAGATCCAGCAGGACGGTTTCCCCGCCGGCCAGCTGCAGTCGGTCAGCGTCTCCACCAACGGCCGCATCGTCGGCAACTATACCAACGGCCGCAACATCGACCTCGCCGAAATCTCGGTGGCGACCTTCAACGGCACCAACTTCCTCAAGCGCATCGACGGCGGTGCGTTCGAGGCGACCGACGAGTCCGGCGCGGCGCTGTTCGGCAAGGCCGGCACCATCGTCGGTTCCTCGCTCGAGAGCTCGAACACCGATATTGCCGACGAGTTCACCAAGCTGATCGTGACCCAGCAGGCCTATTCGGCGAACACCAAGGTGATCACCACGACCAATTCGATGGTGCAGGATCTCCTGAACGTGGTGCGCTGATCGCGTCGTTGCTGCACGTGTGAAGAAGTAAAGGCGAGTACACATCATGGGTTTGAGCCAAGCCCTTTCCACCGCGATGTCGGGCCTGCGCGCCACGCAGGCCTCGCTCTCGCTCGTGTCGTCGAACGTCGCCAACGCGGAGACGCCCGGCTACGTCAGGAAGACGCTCAATCAGGTCACCGGCACCACCGGCCAGTACGGATCGAGCGTCCTCATCACCGGCGTCAACCGCCAGCTCGACGAATTCCTGCAGACCCAGCTCCGCACCGAGACGTCGGGAGCGGCCTATGCCGATGTCCGCTCGGATTTCCTGGCCAATCTGCAGGGCGTGTACGGCAATCCCGACTCCACCGGCACGATCGAGGACGCCTACAACAAGTTCCTGACCGCGCTGCAGGGGCTGTCGACCAGCCCGGAATCGCAGTCGGCCCGCATCGGCGTGATCAATGCCGCGCAATCGATGGCGCAGCAGCTCAATGCGACCTCGCAGGGAATCCAGACGCTGCGCGCCAACGCCGAGGCCGGCATCAGCGATTCCATCAACAGCGCGAACAATGCGTTGCAGCAGATTGCGCGCCTCAATGTCCAGCTGGCGGCCAATGGCGGCACGACCGATGCCTCGACCGCGGCATTGCTCGATCAGCGCGACCGCTACGTCACGCAGCTCTCGCAGCTGATGGACATCCGCACCGTCACCAACAGCCAGAACCAGGTGAGCGTGTTTACCAATTCCGGCGTGCAGCTGGTCGGCACCGAGGCCGCGACGCTCAGCTTCAACGCCCAGGGCACGATGACGCCCAACACGTTGTACAATACCGACCCGACCAAGAGCACCGTCGGCACCATCACCATCACGTTCCCGCATGGCGGCACCTATGACATGGTGTCGACCAACTCGATTCGCTCCGGCAAGATCGCCGCCTATCTCGAGTTGCGCGACAACACGCTGGCGCAGGCCCAGACACAGATCGATCAGTTCGCCGCCGCGATGTCGAGCGCGCTGTCGGACAAGACCACCGCGGGCACCGCGGCGACGGCGGGGGCGCAGTCCGGCTTCGACCTCGACCTCTCGGGGCTGCAGAACGGCAACACCATCCACGTCTCCTACAAGGACAACACCACCGGCCTCACGCACAATCTGTCGATCATTCGCGTCGACGATCCGAGCGTGCTGCCGCTGAGCAATACCGCGACCGTCGATCCGAACGACGAGGTGCTGGGCATCGATTTCTCAGGCGGCTTGAGCTCGGTGCTGTCGCAGCTCAACGGTGCACTCGGCGGAACCGGCCTGCAATTCTCCAATCCGTCGGGGTCGACGCTGCGCGTGCTCGACGACGGCGCCGTCAACAAGGCCGATGTGACCGCGGCATCGGTCACGTCGACGGTTTCGTCGCTGACCTCGGGCGATCCGCATCTTCCGCTGTTCACCGACAATGGCGGACTCTACACCGGCGCGATCACCGCGAACGGATCGCAGACCACCGGCCTTGCCGCGCGCATCAGCGTCAACACCGGCCTGATCGGCGATCCCTCGCGCATGGTGGTGTACTCGACCAATCCGCAGACGCCGGCCGGCGACACCACGCGCGCGAACCTCGTCCTGAACCAGCTGTCGAACGCCTCATACAGCTATTCGCCGCAGACCGGCCTTGGCACGTCAGGCGCGCCGTTCACCGGCACGCTGCTGAACTTTGCCAAGCAGTTCATCAGCCAGCAGGGCGAGTCCGCGACCGCTGCCAAGCAACTGGCTGACGGCCAGGACGTCGTGCTGAACACGCTGCAGACCAAGATGGACTCGACCTCCGGCGTCAACATGGATGAGGAGATGGCGCATCTGCTTTCGCTGCAGAACGCCTATTCCGCCAATGCGCGCGTGATGTCGTCGATCAAGCAGATGTACGACGCGCTGCTGCAGCTCACGTGAGGGTAACATGTCGATCGACGGCGTAAGCGGCAGAACTTCCTATATCGGCACCACGATCCTCAACCTGCGGAATCAGCTCAATGACCTGACCACGCAGCTTGCGACCGGCAAGGTATCGACGACCTATGCGGGGCAGGGGCTCGATCGCGGGTTTGCGCTCAGCCTGCGCGCGCAGATCAGCGGCATCAACGCGTTCTCCGATACCGCCACCAACCTCAACACGCGCCTGAGTGTCGCCAACCTCACCTTGCAGGGCCTGTCCGACGTCGGGACCCAGGTGAAGAACGCCGCGACGACGGCGACGCTGACGCTCAACGACAGCGGCCAGACCTCGGGCCAGATCACGGCGCAGGCGGCCTTCGCCAACGCGGTCGCGATGCTGAACAGCCAGTCGGGCGACCGCTATCTGTTTTCCGGCCGCGCGATGGATACGCCGGCCACGGTGTCCGCCGATACCATGCTCAAGGGCACGGCAACCCAGGCCGGGCTCTCGCAGCTCATCAATGAGCGCAAGCAGGCCGATCAGGGCGCCGGCATGATGGGGCGCCTGAGCGTCTCGTCGCCGCCGGCCACCACGACGGTCACGAGTATCGCCGAGGACGGCTCGCCGTTCGGCCTGAAACTCCTGTCGGTGCAATCGTCGTTGACGGGTGGCGCCACGGTGACGCAGCCGACCGGCACGCCGAAGACCTCGTCGGTCGATCTCGGCGCCGTCAATCCGAAGGACGGCGACAAGATCAAGTTCAACTTCACGCTGCCCGACGGCACCACCGAAGCGATCGAACTCACGGCGACCACGACGAACCCGCCGCCCGCGGGCTCGTTCCTGATCGGCGCCGACACCGCGGCGACGACGGCCAACCTGCAGTCGACGCTGACCTCGTCGATCAAGACGTTGAGCGACACGTCGCTGGTCGCGGCGTCCGCGGTCGCGGCGTCGAACAATTTCTTCAATCCGGTCGCGACCGTCTCGGGCGCCGCGGCCAACAACCAGAACACGCCGCCGGCGCCGATCAGCGGCGCCACGGCGCTGTCGGGGGCGGCGGGCACCGACTCGCTGTCGACGAGCTTTGCCGCCGGTGACACCATCACGGTGAACGGCACGCCGATCACCTTCGTGACCTCGGGCGCCACCGGCAACCAGGTCAACGTCACCGACAGCGTACAGACGCTGATGGCCAAGATCGACCAGATCAGCGGCACCAAGAACCCGTCGACCATCAGCAACGGCGCGATCACGTTGCACGGCGCCGACGGCGAGAGCCTGTCGATCTCGAGCTCCAATACAGCCGCACTCGGCGCGCTCGGCATCGCCAACAACACCACCGCAGCGCCGGCGCCGCTCAGGGTAGGGGGACCGCCGTTCGACACCGCGACCAACCTGGTCGCGGGCACGCCCGGCAACACCGTCTACTGGTACACCGGCGAGAATGGCCCGGGGTCGGCGCGCGGCACCGCGGTCGCCCAGGTCGATCAGTCGATCACCGTGCAGTATGGCGCGCGCGCCAACGAGCAAGCCTTCCGCTATTTGCTGCAGAACGTCGCGGTGTATGCGGCCGTCACCACCAATGCCAGCAACCCGAATGCGAGTGCGCAGGTGACGGCGCTCGCGCAGCGCGTGAGCGCCAACCTCGCCCCGCAAAACGGTCAGCAGCAGATCCAGGACGTGCAGGCCGAATTCGCCGGTGCCCAGACCGCGACCAAGGCGGCCACCGATCGGCAGACCCAGCTCAAGGGGATGGCGGAAACGATGCTCGACTCGGTCGAGGGCGTCAATCAGGACGAGGTCGCGACCAAGATCCTGGCGCTGCAAACCAGCTTGCAGGCGTCGTACCAGACCACGTCGATGCTGTATCAGACGACGCTGCTGAAATATCTGCCGATCAGCTGATCGCGCGCCCTTTAACGCCAGACAGCAAAAAGGCCTCCGCGAGGAGGCCTTTTTCGTTCAGGCGAGGGGCGCCTACGCGCTCTTGCGTGCGTCGTCGCGATCGGCGTTTTGCTGGTCGCGAGCGGTCTCCAGCAACTTCTCTTCGTGCGCGATCAGCTTCTTGGACTCCTTCAGCGCGTGATAGAGGTCGCCGTTGAGGATGAAGTTGTTGACGCTTTCGATGAACGGCCAGGCGCTCGGCATCGCGGTGATGATGTCGCGCACCAGACTGAAATAGGTCGGGTGGTGCGCCATCGGGTCCGGCGACAGATACATCAGCTGCACGGCGAGATAGATCAGCTTCGCCGGCGTGTCCGCCGTCTCGGGCGTCAGGATATCCTTCTCGCGCAGGATCGGGATGCGGTCACCGTCGATCAGCAGGCGGGCGCGCTGGTCGGTGTTGGTGATCACGCAATTGCCGACGATGATGCGCTCGTTCGGTTTGAGTTCGACCTTCAGGGCCATGACCGTTCTCCTTTGCCGGCAGTCGCGCGATGTCTTCGCTGGCGGAGCGAAGTGGTTCGGCACTGCTTAGCAGCCGCCGCTGCGGGCAGGGGCCGATGCGACAGCGATCCTTTCCCATGATGGTTAATGCTTGGTGAACGAGGGGCGGGCGCTGGCGTCGTTATCTGGCCGGAATTGTCAGTCGCCTCAGTAGTTTTCGGGACGAACCTCGCCCAATGGCGACAATTTTATTCTTCGGCCTTTGTCTCAAATGCCGTGCTGGAGATTTCTTTTTCCTTCGCGGCTTGACCGCAGGATCGGCCATCCGCCCGATCAGAAAGGATTGGAGCGGCTTTTTTCTCAGTTTCACACCAGAAAGGTATGAAAATGTCCGATATCATTCTCTCCTCCTCGGTTCGCCAGAACCTCCTCTCCCTCCAGTCCACCGCCGATCTGCTCTCCACGACGCAGAACCGCCTTGCCACCGGCAAGAAGGTCAACACGGCGCTCGACAACCCGACCAACTTCTTCACCGCGCAGTCGCTCGACAACCGCGCCAGCGACATCAACAATCTCTTGGACGGCATCGGCAACGGCGTGCAGGTGCTGCAGGCCGCCAACACCGGCATCACCTCGCTGCAGAAGCTGGTCGATACCGCGAAGTCGATCGCCAACCAGGTGCTGCAGAGCCCGACCGGCTATACCACCAGGTCGCAGGTCACCTCGACTGCGGCGCTCGGCGGCACGTCTGCCAACCTCGTCGACGGCACCACGATCAAGAGCGGCGACGTGCTGGCGATCGCGGCTTCGGCGGGCCAACCCGCCTTCAGCTTCACCTTCGGGGCCAGCACGTCGCTGGCGCAGCTGAACACGTCGCTGGCGGCCAGCAACCTGACGGCGAGCCTCGACAGCTCCAACAAGCTCGTCATCACCACGACCAATGACGCGGCGTCCTCGACGATCGGTGCGGTGACCTTCACCAACACCGGCGGCGGCACCGCGACGTTCAGCGCGGCCGGCACGGCCCCGGTTGCCGACCAGGCCTCGCAGTCGGCGCGCGCCGCTCTGGTGACGCAGTATAACAACACTATCGCGCAGATCACGACCACGGCGCAGGACGCGTCTTTCAACGGCATCAACCTGTTGAACGGCGACAGCCTGAAGCTGACTTTCAACGAGACCGGCAAGTCGACGCTCAGCATCACCGGCGTCACCTTCAATGCCAGCGGCCTCGGTCTGAAGGCGCTGACCGCCGGCACCGACTTCCTCGACAACAACTCGGCGAACAGCGTCATCTCGTCGCTGAGCTCGGCGAGCTCCGCGTTGCGCAGCGAAGCCTCGACGCTGGGTTCGAACCTGTCGATCGTGCAGATCCGTCAGGACTTCTCGAAGAACCTGATCAACGTGCTGCAGACCGGTTCGTCCAACCTGACGCTGGCCGACACCAACGAGGAAGCGGCCAACAGCCAGGCGCTGTCGACCCGCCAGTCGATCGCGGTCTCCGCGCTGGCGCTCGCCAACCAGAGCCAGCAGAGCGTGCTGCAACTGCTCCGCTAAGCGCGCCGGCAAGTGCTTCGAGAACGGCGGGGGAAACCCCGCCGTTTTCATTTGTCTCCGGGATATTACGGTGTCTGTCCATGCCGTCAGAACGACGCATTTCGTAACGGCTGCTAACCATATTTAAAGGCGCCGGATGCATAAATATCGGGCGCTAGAATTGCGTCTTCGCGGCTCGAGAAATCCGCATCCCATCGAGGTCATTGAATGTCGAATGCAGCCCAGGCCTACGCTCGTACCTCCACGACGACGGCGTCCCCACGTGAAATCGAAGCGCAGGCGCTGTTGAAGGCCGCGCGGCAGCTGCAGGAAGTCCAGACGAACTGGAACGGTCCCGACAAGGCGCTCGATCACGCGTTGCTGTTCAACCGCCGGCTGTGGTCGATCTTTCTCAGCGCCGCGCAGGGCGACGACAATCCGCAGCCGCTCGAGATTCGCCAGAACATCGCCAATATCGGCGTGTTCGTGATGAAGCAGACCGTCGACATCCAGATGAATCCGGATCCGGCGAAACTGAAGTCGCTGATCGATATCAACTGCAATATCGCCGCCGGCCTCTCGGGTCGCGGCTGATCGATCGATTCCTGACGGAGCCCTCGGCATGGCCGACGTGTTGAGCATCCTGTCGGCCAACTACAAGGCCGCCGGCCTGACGGTCCCGTCGAAGACGCCCTATGTGGCTGTCGATCCGAACCTCTATGAGGGCAGCTGGAGCGGCAAGTACGCCAACAACAAGTCGTTCAACATCTCGGTGTCGAACGTCGACGGCTTCCGCGCCAAGGTTCACTACCAGAGCGACGGCACCAGCAAGTATCAGGATGTGCTGATCAAGGATGGCGGGTTCCGGATCGGCGATACCAAGTTTGCGCTGGTGCAGCAGGGGACGGCGTTGATCGCCAATGTCGTCACCGATCCGGCCACCGGGGCGACCTATCTCGACAAGGCCTACGCCACGCAGAAGACCTGAACGGTCGTTGCTCCGCGCCTAAAGCATGATCCGGAAAAGTGCGAAGCGGTTTTCCCTCGCGACAAACGCGGGACGCGTTTGCGCGGAGATCATGCTCAAACAAGGAGCCAAAGCGCGATGATGATTCAACCTAATCTCATCGCGCTTTAAGCGCGGCGATCGGTGGCTCGCACCCGCGTCGGCGCGTCCTTGCTGAGATCGAGCGCGTGGAAATAGGCGCGGCGGCGCAATACGGCTTCTTCCGGAAACTGCCTCACCACCAAATTGGTGCGATTATCGACCACCTGATAGACCACGGCGCGCGCGTCGCGGTCGATGATGACCTGGTCGCTGACCGACGGAGCCTGATTTGAAATCGATGCGTTGACGGCGTTGGGATCGATGGTGACGCGCACGCTCGGCTCCGGAGCGGTGACGCTCTGGCTCGCCGGCAGTTCAGTCTTGACCGCCTTCTGCGCCGTATCGCTCGTGGGAGAGATCATCGGCGCTGCGACCGGTGCCCCCACCGGCTTGATGTTGAAATCTGTACTCATGGCAGCCTCGTAGTGCACAGGCACTAGTTTGCTTGAGTCAAATCCCAACCCCTCACGATCCGCAACTCTACGGGGAACCTCTCAATAGGCTGTTAGAAAACACGCTGAATGCCCCGCTGCCGGGGCTGCGTCGAATTGAGCTAAATTGTCGGCGTTTGCGTCAGAGCGTGCGGCTGACCGCGATCGGCGTCATGTTGCGCGGGCCCGGCGTGGCGCGCTGTCCGCTTGCGGTGTAGGTGTTCGGAATGTTGCGGCGCTGCACCTCGGCATTGACGCCGCGCACGATGCCTTCGGAGACGGCGTGCGCGGTCGCAAGCACGGTCAGATTGACCTGCAGCATGGCGCGGAACGTCTCGTGATGCCGGCGCAACGTCGCGAGCAGCTCGGGATCGGTCTGCGACAGCATCTTCTGCATCGATTTCAGGTGCTCGACCGCGAGCATATAGCGCCGCGACAGCTCCGACTTCTGCGGCTCGAGCTGCATGCCCTCGCGGATCTTGCCCGCGCGGACGAACTCGGTCTCCTGCTCGATCACGGCGAGCAGGCCGCTCATCACTTCGGTCAGTTCGTTGGCGAGACGCGCGACGTCCGGCGGCGTCGACGTCGCGGACCGCGCGGCGGAGGCGGATGCTACTGGCCGCGGCTGCTGTGGACGCTGGTTCATCGCGCTGCTCCTTTGAAATCCTAGCTCTTGTTCGCCTGCTGCAGGATCAGCGAGCGGAACACTTCGTTGGAAATGCCGACGCCGCCGGCCTTGGCAAAATTCTTCGAGTATTCGTCGGTCAGCATCGACCGCCATGCGCCGGTGCCGACGGTGTCGCCGTACGGGCCGTCACCCTTCAGGCCGGTCGTCATCTGCGAGAACATCGAGTTGAGGAACATCGATTCGAAATCGGTCGCGGTCGCCTTCGCCTTGACGGCTTGCTGCGGCGTCACCTTCTTCAGCGCGTCCTGCAGCACGGGATCGGGGCGGCCGTTGAACATCGGCATCAACGCCTTGTTCGGCATGCTGCCGGTGGTGCTGTTGATCAGGCTCGCCATCACATCACCTCGATGTCGGCTTCGATCGCGCCGGCGGCCTTGATCGCCTGCAGGATGCTGATGAGGTCGCGCGGTCCGATGCCGAGGCCGTTGAGGCCGTCGACCAGCTGCTGCAGCGAGACGCCGTCCTTGACCACGGCGAACTTCTTGCCGTCCTCGCTGACGCCGACGCTGGTGCGCGGTGTCACGACCGTTCGGCCGCGCGACAGCGGATTGGGCTGGCTGACCTGCGGACTCTCGGAGATCGAGACGGTGAGATTGCCCTGCGCGACGGCGACGGTGGCGACGCGAACGTCGCGGCCCATCACGATGATGCCGGAGCGCTCGTCGATCACGATCTTGGCCACGAGATCGGGATCGACCTGCAGCTGTTCGATCTCGGTCAGGAAGGCGACGACGTTGCCCTTGAACTCCGTCGGGATCGCAAGCTGCACCGTGGAGGGATCGATCGGCTCGGCGGTCTTGACGCCGAGATAGTCGTTGACCGCGGCGGCGATCCGCTTGGCGGTGGTGAAGTCGGCGTTGCGCAGCGCGAGGCGCACATTGGGCAGGCGGTTGAGCGCGAACTCGATCTCGCGCTCGATGATGGCGCCGTTGGCGATCCGGCCGACGGTCGGCACGCCGCGCACGACGCTGGCGGCGGCGCCTTCGGCCGCGAAGCCGGCGACCGCCACCGATCCCTGCGCCACCGCGTAGACATTGCCGTCGGCGCCGAGCAGGGGGGTGACGAGCAGGGTGCCGCCCTGCAGGTTCTTGGCATCGCCGAGCGCGGAGACGGTGACGTCCATGCGCGTGCCCTGGGTGCCGAACGCCGGCAGATTGCCGGTCACCATCACGGCAGCGACGTTGCCGGTGCGGATGGTGGCGCCGCGGATGTTGACGCCCATGCGCTCGAGCATCGCCTGCAGCGATTGCTTGGTGAAGGGGATGTTGTTCAGCGTGTCGCCGGTGCCGTTGAGGCCGACCACGAGGCCGTAGCCGATCAGCTGGTTCTGGCGCACGCCTTCGATATTGGCGAGATCCTTGATCCGCGACGTCGCGGCAGCCGGCATGACGGAGGCCGCCAGCGCCAGCAGCGCGGCGCAGGTCACTCCGAACAGATTTGCGATGCGGATGCCGGGCATCCCGATGCTCCCCTCGAACTGAACTCGCGGAGCGCGCGACACTCCCATGACGGCGATCCGCCATTAACCATGCGAGCTGCGTGCCACTTCGCTTCGCTTGAGCAATGTCTTGATATATTTATCGAAATTGTCGGGTCGTCATTTTCCTCGGGTTCGCCAGGGAGCGCGAAACTGCCGCGCGGCGGCAGAAATTGCCGGGTCGTTTACGCGCCGTTAACCATAAAACGGCGATGCTCGGCCCATTCAGGCCTGCGGGATCACGACGATGCGCATCTACGGACCGAACGGCACCACGCTTGGCACGTCCACCGGCGCCACGCGCCGCACCTCGTCGAGCGGCTTCTCGTTGCCGGATGCGACGACCGCTCAGGAGGAAGTTCGCTCCACCGCGGCGCCGAAGGCCGCCGCCAGCCTCGATGCGCTGCTCGCGCTGCAAGGCGTCGAGGACCCGACCGAACGCCGCAAGCGCTCAGTCGCCCGCGGCAAGGGCGCGCTCGACGTGCTCGATGCGCTCAAGCTCGGACTGCTGTCCGGCAATTTCGATTCCTCCACGGTGAACCGGCTGCGTGACGCCGCGGCGAGCCTGAAGGAATCCTCCGGCGACCCCGGCCTCGATGCCGTGCTCGGCGAGATCGAACTGCGCGTCGAGGTCGAACTCGCCAAGGCCGGGCAATACTAGGCTCCTCTCGATCAACTCACCTGTCCCACGCCGCCAGTGCCTTCAGGCGCCGGTGCCTCAGGCCGCCAGCGCCTTGCGCTGCGCGTCGTAGCGGCGTTGTGCAGCCAGCACATCCTTCAGATTCTGTTCGGCCCAGTCGCGCAGCGGATCGACCGCTTCGGCGAGCGTCGATCCGAGCGGCGTGATTGAATACTCCACCGTCACCGGCACCGTTGCGATCGCCCGGCGGCGCAGCAGCCCGTCGCGCTCCAGGCTCTTCAGCACCTGCGACAGCATCTTCTGCGAGATGCCTTCGATGGCGCGTCGAAGCTGGTTGAAGCGCATCGGCTCGCCGCGCAGCAGCAGCAGGATCAGCACCGCCCATTTGTCGCCGACCCGGTCGAGGATCTGGCGCGTCGGGCAATTGGCGGCATAGGCGTCCGGCTTGAGGCTCGTGGCTTTCATCGCGGTTACTCCGGCGTGATCAGGTGAGGCAAGAGTGCCTTCTTCACACCTACATCCATTTCGCTACCTAGTCACCATTGGAAACTATCAATCGGAGACTTGAGATGAAGATCGCCATCGCCGGCGCGTCCGGCCAGGCCGGCTCGCGCATCACGGCGGAACTCGCCCGCCGTGGCCACGCCGTCACCGCCATCGCCCGCAACCCGGAGAAGATCGCCAGCGTGCCCAATGTCACTGCCTGCAAGGGGGACGCGAACGACCAGGCCGCCCTGGCCGCGTTGTGGGTCGGCCACGATGCCGCGATCAGTTCGATCCATTTCCTGGTCAGCGATCCCGCCAAGCTGATCGGGGCTGCCAAGGCATCCGGGGTCGGCCGCTATCTCGTGGTCGGCGGCGCCGGCAGCCTCGAGGTGGCGCCGGGGGTCCGCCTGGTGACCACCCCCAACTTTCCGCCCCAATACAGGGCCGAGGCCTCCAAGGGGGCTGAGTTCCTCGACCTGCTGCGCCAGGAGAAGGACCTGAACTGGACCTTTTTGTCGCCCTCGGTGCTGTTTGTGGCCGGCGAGCGGACCGGCAAGTTCCGCCTCGGGACCGACCAGCTTCTGACCGCCCCAGACGGCAAAAGCTCGATCTCGTTCGAGGATTTCGCAGTTGCACTCGCCGACGAAATCGAGCGTCCGGCCCATATCCGCCGGCGTTTCACGGTCGGTTATTGAGGGGGCAGGGCCGTCCCCGGGCAGGGCGGATAAGTTTGCCTGTGCAAGGCCTTGGGGGCGGCCCGCCTTTCGCGGTGGCAGATATTGTCTGTCACATGACGTGGCTATATAAGGCGCCGCGCGGAGGGGTTGTGTTCCCTCCGCCTGACAGGGACATGGCTGCCTTTGGAAAAGCTGAAGAACTACCGGCCGACTGAAAAAGAGCCTTTCATGAATGAGCGGCAGCGCGATTATTTCCGCGCCAAGCTGCTGGCCTGGAAGGATGAGATCCTCCGCGAATCGAAGGTCACGTTGCAGACGTTGCAGGAAGAGAACGTCAATCATCCCGACCTCGCGGACCGAGCGTCCTCGGAAACCGACCGCGCGATCGAACTTCGTGCCCGCGACCGTCAGCGCAAGCTGATCTCCAAGATCGACGCGGCACTCCAGCGCATCGAAGACAACACCTACGGCTATTGCGAAGAGACCGGTGAACCGATCTCGCTGAAGCGGCTCGAAGCCCGCCCGATCGCAACGCTGTCGGTGGAGGCGCAGGAACGCCACGAGAAGCGCGAGAAGGTCTATCGCGACGAATAGTGGTGACGGATCGCCACGGATTGCTACCGGCGCGTACCGGTTGTACGTTCGCGCCGCCATGATGACACGCACTCTCAACATCGCTTCGGTGTTTTTCCTGGGCTGATCCCGCTTCCTTATGGAAGCGCTGAGCGGCCCCACGAGCTTTCGCTCCTGGGATTCCAGTGAAACCGAATGAGCCGGTCAGGTTCCGCGCATCGCGGAGCAGCGATGGCCGGCGACAGTTTGAGAGACAATCATGACCCCTCGAAACGACCCGCGTGCGCTTGACGGCGCGCAGATCGAGCAATTCATCCAACAGGGCTTTGTCCGGATCGACAGCGCCTTTCCCCGGGAACTCGCCGACCTGGGACGCGCCATCATGTGGCGTGATCTGCCGTGCAGCGAGCACGACCCTTTGACCTGGACCCAACCGGTGATCCGGCTGCCGGGCTACGGCGGTACGCCGTTTCGCGAAGCGATCAACACGCCGCTGCTGCACCGGGCGTTCGATCAGATCGCCGGTCCCGGCCGCTGGCGCCCGCGCGACGACATCGGAACCTTTCCGGTGCGCTTCCCGCATCCGGACGATCCCGGCGATGCCGGCTGGCACATCGACGTCAGCTTCCCCGGCCACGATTGCGACCCGAACGAGCGCAGCGACTTCTCCGCCTGGCGGGCCAACGTCGTCTCGCGCGGCCGGGCGCTGTTGCTGCTGTTCCTGTTCTCCGACGTCGGCGAGAACGACGCGCCGACCCGGATCAGGGTCGGCTCGCACCTTCCGATGGCCCGCTACCTCGCGCCGGCGGGCGAAGCCGGGCGCGCACGCATGGTGCTCGACGATGTCGGCGCCGACTGCGAGGTCGCGCTCGCGACCGGTGAGGCCGGCACGGTCTATCTGTGTCATCCGTTGCTGGTGCATGCCGCGCAGAAGCATCGCGGCACGACGCCGCGCTTCATGGCCCAGCCGTCGCTCGTTGCCGGCGAGCCGTACCGGCTGGAACGTGCGGATGGTGCGTATTCGCCGGTCGAGATCGCGATCCGGCAGGCGCTTGGCATGGGGTGAGGCGCAGCACCTGCTCGGCTGGCGCCCGCGCGGCAATGAGGAGATGATCGTCGCGACCGCGAAGAGCCTGATCCGGCTCGGCCTCGTCAAGGCCTGACGGCAGCTCCCGTCCAGCGTGCTTGCCAGACGCGTCGGCGAGTGCTGAATTGCAGCGAGCAGACGGAGGCGCCACCGCGCCGCCGAGAACACCAGGGAGGCTGCGCAGATGGATCGGGTCCTCGCGGCCGCAAAGGCGATCGCCAGCGCGCGTCGCAGCCGGGCGCCGCTCAAGGCGCTTCCGAAGGACGTCGTGCCGCGCGACGAGGCCGAAGGCTATCAGGTGCAGTACGCGCTGCACGCTCTGATGCAGCCACACGTGGGCAGCCTCGTCGGCTACAAGATCGGCTGCACCAGCGCGGTGATGCAGGAATATATCAACATCCCGCACCCCTGCGGTGGTGGTGTGTTCGAGAAGGTCGTGCATGACAGCGGCGTGCAGCTGCCGGCGGCCGAGTTCGTCCATGTCGGCGTCGAGTGCGAGATCGCGGTGCGGCTCGCCCGCGATCTCGCTCCCAGCGAGGCGCCGTTCACCGCCGAATGGGTCGCGGAAGCGATCGATGCCTACTATCCCGCGATCGAGATCGTTGACGACCGCTACGTCAAATGGGAGACGCTGGGTGCGCCGACGCTCATTGCCGACGACTTCTTCGCCGCGGGCTGCGTGCTCGGGGAGGCGGTGCCTCGCATCAACATGCCCGATCTGCGCGCGGTCGCGGGACGCGCGATCGTCAACGGCAAGGAAGAAGGCCGCGGCACCGGCGCCGACGTGCTCGGGCATCCCCACAACGCGCTCGCCTGGCTCGCCAATCATCTCGCCACTGAAGGCCGTGGCCTGCACGCCGGCCAGATCGTGCTGACCGGCAGCCTGGTCAAGACGGTGTGGCTGAAGGCGGGCGACACGGTCGTGATGGAGCTCGACGGTCTCGGCAAGGTGGAAGCGACCTTCACCTGAGGCGACGTTGGGCGAGCTTGCCGCCACATAAAGATGTCGTTCCTGCCTAGTGCGCAATTGCGCACGGGAGCAGGGACCCATAACCACGAGTGCTGATTGTTGCACGGCGCCGGAACGACGAGCGCGGTTCACGACGGCCGCCGCGGAGTATGGGTCCGGCTTTCGCCTGCTTTCGCAGGGACGACACCGAGTGCGATGTTCACCTGACTTTCACATCGCCGGCCGTTTTGGCGTCGGTGACCAGCTCGACCTTGCCGTCGGTCAGCCGATAGACCGCGCCGACCACCCTGAGCTTGCCCTGATCGACCGCGGCGCTGAGGATCGGCGTCGCCGATTTCAGCTTCGCGACGTTGTCGATGACGTTCTGCCTGATGGCGTTGGCGAGCCGGTCGCCTCCCTTGCCCTCGGTCGCCTTCACCGCCGGTGCGATCGCATTGACCAGCGAGGGCAGATGGCCGGGCAGGGTGGTGTTGTCCTTTAGCGACCTGATGGCGGCGTCGACCGCCCCGCAGCTGTCGTGGCCGAGCACCATGAACAGCGGCACGTTGAGCACGGCCGATGCATATTCCAGGCTCGCGATGGTCTCGTCGCTGGCGAAATTGCCGGCGACGCGGCAGACGAACAGATCGCCGCGGCCGGTGTCGAACGCGTATTCCGGTGCGATGCGGGAGTCCGCGCAACTCAGGATGCCGGCGAACGGATTCTGTCCGCCGGCCAGCGCCTCGCGCTCGTGCTTGAAATCATGCCGCCGCGAGACGCCTTCGACATAGCGGAGATTGCCCTTGACCAGCCGGTCCAGCGCCGCGTCCGGCGCCAGCACATTCTGCGGCTTCGGCGGCGATTTGGTTTCCTTGGCGGAAACCGGCGGCGCGAGGGCGAGGCTGGCGGCGGTGCAGGCCGCGGCAGCGAGGAAGCGGCGCCGGGAGGTCTGGGTGGGAGCTGCGATTTCGCAAAGCTGGCACATCAAAAATCTCCGTAAAATTATCCGGGAATAGCAATCGCGTCCGTGCAAAGGTTGTAGATCATGCGCTGTGCCACCGCAACGATGTGGTTTCGCGCGCTCGGAGCCATCAAGTTCGCTGTCGTCTCTGCGAAACCAGCAGAACCGTCATCCTGAGGCGCGCCAACGTTTCCGCGCGAAGCGCGGCCCGATGACAGGCTCCGCGCAACTTGAAGGATCGACGCCATCCTTCGAGGCTCGCTGCGCTCGCATCTCCAGCGGCAAAGGCGAAGCCCTTGCGCCGGCATGACGGTATTCGCGTTGTGCGTTGCGGCTCTCTGCATGCGTCGTCCCGGCGAAGGCCGGACCCATACGCCGCGGCGGACATCGTAGGCGGGACTCGTCATTGCAACAGCGCTTAACAATTTGCTTCGGTGGTTATGGGTCCCTGTGTCTTGGAAGTGTGTCAGGATGAGGGTGGGCGGGAAGCCGTTGGGTCCTTGGCGCTTGACGCCGTGAGCCGGCTCGGTCTCCCGCCCGTTCCATCTATCAACCTGAACAGTTGCACGAGGCTGCACCAACAGACCTCGCATCACAGGGACAGGCACCGTGATCATAGCTCTTCGTTACGTCGGAATCGACATCTCCAAGAAACACCTCGATATCTTTGATGAGGCTGACGGCGTGCCGAGGCGCATTGCCAACGCGACACAGGCCATCACACAGCAGGTGGCGCGTTGGCAATGCGATGCGCTGGTGGTCTTCGAGGCGACGGGTATCTATGACCTCGCGCTTCGCGAGGCGCTGCGTCAGGCCGGGATCCAGTTCGCACGGATCAACCCGGCCCGTGCCCGCGACTTTGCACGGGCCAGCGGCCTACTCGCCAAGACCGATCCGATCGATGCGCGGATGCTGGCGGCCTTTGCGCGGGCCATGCAGCCCGCCCCCGAGCAGGTCGCCGATCCTGCACGGGGCGCCTTGACGAGGCTTGCAAAACGGCGGGATCAGCTGGTCCTCATGCGCGCCCAGGAGAAGAACCGGCGCAGCGAGGCCGACGATCGCGCCATGGCCGAACGCATCGGCCGCCTCATCGAGGTCCTCGACAGCGAGATCGCCGAGATCGAGGCCGACATCAGCGCATTGATTAAAGCCGAAGCGCAGATCGCGGACGATGCGAAGTTAATGCGTTCGCTGCCCGGCGTGGGTCCCGTGGCCTGCATGCAGCTCATCGCGCAGATGCCGGAACTCGGGCGGGTCGGACCGAAACAACTCGCAGCGCTCGCTGGCCTTGCTCCCTTCAACGTCGACAGCGGCACCTTCCGCGGCAAGCGCAAGATTGCGGGCGGCCGAAAGCGCGTTCGTGACGCCCTCTATATGGCGGCCCTCAACGCAGTTCGCAGAGCTGATCCGTTCAAGGCCTTCTATGCACGACTGCGACAGGCCGGAAAACCAGCCAAGCTCGCCCTCATCGCCGTCGCCAGGAAGCTGCTCACGGTCCTCAATGCCATGATGCGAGACCGAAAGCCGTACCTGCAGACCAAACCAACATAACAGTTGCCGGCCTGCGCCGGGACGACACTGAGTGTGTTGCGCTGTCGGTGCTCAAAGCTTCGCATTCTCGCGAGATGATTTGCCCGAGCTTTGCTCTTCGTGCCGCCCTGAGTTGCCCGACGGGCCGACATCGGCGCCACCGGATAACCCGCGGGTTATGAGAGGCCCGGGTGGTCTTGTTGTACGATTGAGCCGAAGAAACCCCAGCTAGCGCGGCCACGGCCGCACCGCCGAAGTTTCCGGTTGACTCATCCATAGCTGGCTGGTTATACGTTAAATCATAACCAACGGGTTATTGATCGCAAATGCCAGACGCTCACGACATCCTGTTTCGAACCCTTGCAGACCCGACCCGCCGGGCCATCTTCGAGCGCCTGTGCCGCGAGGGCGAGCAGACCGTCGGCGCCCTGACGGCCCGCGCCAGGATTTCGCAGCCGGCGGTGTCGAAGCATCTCGGTGTGCTGAAGCAGGCCGGGCTGGTGCGCGACCGCCATGAAGGCAGGCAGACCCATTACAGCGCGCAACTCGGCGCGCTGGCGCCGCTGATCGACTGGACCAGCCAGATGGCGGGCTTCTGGCAGAACCGGTTCGACCACCTCGAAGATCTCCTCAAAAGGATGGACCAATGAACAAGACCACCGCTGAAACGCGTTCCGCGATCGTCGAGCGTGAGTTTCCTCATCCGCCGGAAAAGCTCTGGCGCGCGCTGACCCAACCGCATCTGATGGAGGAGTGGCTGATGAAAAACGATTTCAAGCCCGAGGTCGGGCACAGCTTCAACCTGCGCGGCGAGTGGGGCGGCGTGCTGGACTGCAAGGTGCTCACCGTGGAGCCGTACAAGACGCTGTCCTACACATGGAATTTCGCGCATGCGGATGCCGCCTACAATCTCGAGAGCGTCGTGGTCTTCACGCTGACGCCGACGGCCACCGGCACCCATTTGCGCGTCGAGCAGTCCGGCTTCCAGCCGCATCAGAAGCAGGCCTATGGCGGCGCCCATGCCGGATGGAAGCAGTTCCTCGAGAATCTCGATCAGCTGATGGCGCGGCCGGAGTGAGGCGCGCTCGCGAACTCACAACATTCATCCAACAGGAGGTCACATTGAACTGGAACAACTGGATCCGGCAATCGCACCGCTGGCTCTCGATCGCCTTCACGGTCGCCGTCATCATCAACATCGTCGCGATGGTCCTGCAGCAGCAGGCGGTCTGGATCGGCTTGCTGGCGCTGTTCCCGCTGATCTTGATGCTGCTTAGCGGCCTTTATCTGTTCGCGTTGCCTTATCTGTCGCCGCGGCGGATCGCGAAAGGCTCGACCTCGGCGTCCTGAGTGTGGTTGCATGGAGGTCGGAACGCGAGGCGAGAATAATGACGGCATCGGAACGTATCGACCGGATGATCGAGGATCTCACCGACTGGCGCGGCAAGACGCTCGCCAGCCTGCGCAAGAGCATCCTCGCCGCCGATCCTGAGATCATCGAGGAGTGGAAGTGGATGGGCAGCCCGGTGTGGTCGCGCGACGGGATCATCGCGGTCGGCAACGCCCACAAGGGCAAGGTCAAGCTGACCTTCATGTATGGCGCGCAGCTGCCGGACCCCGACAAACTGTTCAACACCGGCTTCGAGGGCAATGCGCGGCGCGCGATCGATCTGTTCGAGGGCGACAAGGTCAACGCCCCTGCGCTGAAGACGCTCATTCGTGCCGCGATCGAGCTCAACCACGCCAAATCCAGGAAATCCGCGAAGAAGCCTGCGAAGAAGGCCGCCGGTACCCGCGCGACCGCGAAGAAGAAGGCGTGAGCTGCCCCGCCATGGTGCTCGCGATCCGTCCGAGATGATCAAGACCAGGCTCGCCACATCGCCGGACGCGGACTCCATCTCCGCGCTGCTGACGGCCAACGGCGGCGACCGCGGCGGCATGCTGCTCGGGCAATGGCCGCGCGAGGCGATCGAGACGCGCATTGCAAACGGGCAGCCGATCGTCGTCGCGACCGATGATGAGGGCAGGTTGCTCGGCGCGCTCCTGACGTCGGAGAAGGGATATGACGAGGCGCCGCCGGTGCAGGCCATGCTGAAGGCCTGGCCAGGGCAGGCAGATGCGTATGTCTATGGTCCGGTGTGCGTCTCGCGGGACGCGCGCGGCCTTGGCGTTCTGGAGGCGTTATACGCCAAGCTTCAGGCGACGTTCCCCGGCCGCGAGGCAATCCTCTTCATCAGGGAAGACAACCCGCGCTCGCTCAAGGCGCATCTGCGACTCGGCATGCGCGAGGTTGCGCGATACGACTTCGGCGGCAAGGTCTTGATTGTCCTGAGCGACAGGCCCGACGCGTGAATGCGGCCGTCGCCCTCGCGCGCAGCCAGGCTAGGCCGAGATGTCGACCGCCTGACCGGCCTTGCCGGCGTTCTTCTGGAACGCCTGCTCGATCAGCTCCTTGATCTTCTGCTCGACCGCGGCGCGCTGATCCGGCGTCATGTTCTTGAGGTCTTCTTCCGACATGCCCATGCTTTTGAGGATGTTCGCACGCATCCGGTCCATCGGGCTCATCTGCGCATATTTGAGAAACTTCTGCTCGGCGGTGTCGCCGAGCGAGCTGCCGCCGGTGGCGTGGGCGGTCAGCGGCTTCTTCAATGTGCCAGTCGTCATGCTGGCGGTGACCGATCCAAGGGCCGAGATCGACGTCATCTGCGCGCGCAGTCCCCATTGCAATGCTGCAATCGCGGAGCAAATGGCGTGCCATCCGTTGCAGCTGTGATTTCAAAGGGATCGCGGCGCCGCCATGCGCGCGCCCGACGCGCCGCGGGCAGCTTCTGCCGGGTGAAGTTTGCCGGGCGTGGTGTGCACGATCACCGGGCCCGCCACCGCGGTTGCGGCCTTCAGGCTATGGTGTGCACGATCACGGGACCGGCGACTGCCGTGGCCTGGCCGACCAGCAATGGACCGAGATTGTCGTCGATCCAGGCCAGTGCACGGCGGTTGGCCTCTTCGGCGCCGGCATGGTTGTTGAAGACGCTGATCGCGGTGACCGTATCGTCGCCGGCATAGACCACGTAATAGGCCATGAAGCCTTCGACGTCGCTGATGATCGGGATTGCGCCTTCCTTGATCCGGCGCGCGAGTTCCTCGGCGCTACCAGTCTTCGCCTTGGCGTGACGGATGGCGGCATACATGCGTTCCTCCTTCCGGCTGCATCGATCGGGCTGCGCTTCGCGCATGCGCGATCGTACGCCGGACCGGGTGGCGACGCCATCGGGATTGCGGACGGATTAGCTGAAGCGCCTGCTCACGACCGTCGTGCGCCGGTCGGGCAGCTTCGGCAGCCTCGCCACACCCGCGCGCGTTGTCGTGGTCCTTGGGCCGGGGGCGGGCTCCGGCTCCTGCTGCTGCAGAAACAGCGTGGCTTCGAACAGCACGCCGGGGGCCTGCTTGGCCGTGCCCGAGCACACCGCCCGGTTGCCGTTGAACGAGCCGGTCAGCTGCGCCTCGACCTCGTCGCATCCGAACACGGTGGTGAACGGACCGTCGGCATAGCGGTGCGTCGTCAGGGTCGCCGTGAAGCGGTCCTGATCGAGCTGATAGGTGCCGCCATAGGTGAACATGGCGTCGCCGCCCGAGATCCTGCCATTTGCGAGCTGGACTATTCCGGTGCCTTCGCCCCGCGGCGTCCGGAACCACGCCGCATATTTTCCGTCTCTTTGCATGACCGTCATACAAACAGAAAACCCTGCGTTGTCGTCTCCCTACGTTGCAAGCGCCGGGACTTCCACTGTGCGCTGCTGCGAGGGTTAACGAACCGACAAGGCGATGGCGCGACTTTCGTGAAGCGGTATCGGACTGCGCGCGGCGACCGCGCCGGCGCACGCCACCAAGCCACAGCCCTCGCCAGGGGCAATGGCGCGTTAAAGTTGTTTCGATTTTGCAGGCGTTTCTTGAATTCCGGTCTCGGACTGTACCAATGGCGTGGCAATTTTGTCCGTGATCGTCTTGTCCTTATTGGCGTGGCCGTAGGTCTCGAAAACGTGTCGGGCGGACTTCCAGCCGCCATGCTCGGCCACCGTGACGGGGTCGTAGCCGGCGTGCAGCATAGCGGTTGCAAAGCCGTGGCGGCCGGCGTGAGGCATCAGAACCTTGAGGCCGGCCCGTTTGCAGGCGTTGCGCCAGATCTTGTCTATGCCGTTCCTGCTGCGGTATCGGAACGGTTTCCGGTCCCGCGGTAGGTTGGCGATCGCCAGGAACAACGGTTGGGGCAGATGGGCCGTCCGCTCGTCGCCGCCGCGCTTGCCCATCTTGAGCAGCACCGTTCGCTTGCGGAGGTCAATGTCCTTCCACGTCACTGCCAGCGCCTCGGAGATCCTGGCGCCCGTCAGGAACATGAGCATGGCCAGCGCCCCGAGATGCGGCTTATTGGCTGCCGCGAATGTCTCGACCCACTGCCAGGTCACGGGGTCCTTTTCCTTCTTCTCGACCTTGAATCGCTTGACCTTGATGAAGGGGCAATGCTCGAGTTCGGCGGAATGGTTGATGATCGCCTGCGTCGGGACAATGAACTGCCTATTCCGCGTCGCGGCGGCTGCCTTGGGGTAGACGGTTTGGGCAGCCTGCCGAATGGCGCCGGGCGTGATGTCCTTCACCAGCGTCTCTTTCCAGTGATCCTCGACGCGCTCCAGGAATCGTGTGGGCTTGCCTGCGCTGCGATACAGGAAGGCAGCGTCAGCGAAGGTCAGGACTGCTTCGGGGCCATGGAGATCACGTTTCCAAGCTCGGGCTTCTTCGCGGTTGGCGATTTGCTGTGCGATTTCTTTGCTCGCAGTGCCAGCAGACCGGCGTATCCGTTCGCCGGCAATCGTCCCGCTGTACCAGTAGACTTCGCCCCTCTTGTAGACCTTGAGCGGCATCGGAATGACTCCATGATGGCTAAAACATCGTCTTCGGTGAGGGCCATACGATTGCCCATAATCAAACAGGTGCCAAGGCTGCGAGCGCGCTCACGAACGCGGCGCTCTGCAATGCCCAGCCGCTCGGCGACTTCTTCCGGCTTGTAAAGTGCTGGTAGTGTCATAACGAACAGTCTACTCCGAACTGATAATCCGAAAAAGAGCCGCTTTAGTCAAAGCCCGGTGTTACGCCGAGAGTGCGCAAAAATATTTTCACTTTTCCCCCGGCGATGGTGATCCCACATGAGCGCCAAAACCGGTTTCCTTCTCCAGTTCATTCAGAAGGATTTCGCCGATCCAGAAGAGGTCGCCGTGGGTGTTGTCGATGATGGCTTGGCGAAGGACGCTCAGCTCGGTGCCGCGCTTGGTGATTGGCCGCGTCTTAAGCAGCCGAACATTGTTGCCTGCGCGGAGCAGGATCTTGGCCCAAAGGCTATTGTGGACCCATTCGTAGCCCTCACGGTCCTGCGCCTCGGCCGCGACCGCGCATTCCTCGATCAGCGCATTTCGCTCCGCTTCGGTCATGGCTTCGCAACTCCGGACACAACAGCTGGGATAGTCGCCAAGCACAGAGTTGCGATGCCTGCGGCCCATGCGCCCCCGTTGGGCATCGTAGCTGCTTCGTCTCTGATTTGCTGAAGGGCGGACATCGCTTGGCAAAGAGGGCAACGCTCATCGTCGCCACTATAGGCGTGACCGATTTCTATGTGATCGTCTCGGCACATATGAGGATAGCTAGCCACAGACACCTCCAGCGGAATATTTTTTAATTACGTCGGCGACGATCCGATCAAAATTGAAGTTCACCCATTCCATGTACTGAGCCGCGAAACGCTTCCATTCTTCAATATGTTCGTTAGGCATCGTCCGCCTCGACCTCATCAAAATCAACGGTGCCCGGCACATGCCAAACGCTGGCGGATGTCTGAGCCCAAATCGGACTGAGCCGGCCGGGCGCGGAGCCACGCGCGCAAACAATGACCCATCCTAGGGGCGCGTGATTGTAGTAATAGACCCTCACTTGCCGCCCTCCGTACCCGATGAAGAGACAAGAGCGCTGTACTCCCACCCGTCAAAGCCGCCGCCGATGTTCCACCAAGCGTAGAGCGCGCGGCGAAACGGGGGCTTCCAAAACAACCAAGCCGGTGTTCGTTCCCAGTCCCCGCAGGGACAACGATACATCTCGCTAATCATTCGGCGGCCTCTTGTTCGGGGAAAAAGCAGTCGCAGCCGCCAACATCAAACATATCGATCTGTGCTCCGGCCTCGATGCGTCTGCGAAACTCTCGCAGAGAAACCGGTAGGGTTGGCCTGTCGTCATCAAACTGGTCGCGGAGGATTGTTTGGGGGCGGCGCTCGGGGCGGGAGTCGTTGAACGCCTCTTCCTCGCGTTCCCAGTCTGCATAGATGGCAGGCAGCGTCCGCAGAAGGTGCGCCCAATGGCCCTTGCCGGCCTTGACGCAGGCACCACCACAGTTGTTATGAGCAAAGCCAAGGTCGTACAGGCGCGGGCGCTGGAGGCCTTCCCGCTTGAGCCAAGCCATGACATCCCACTTCGCCATCAGCGGGGAGAGGGTCAACAACGCCTCAACGTGGGGCCATCCAAGCCGAGCGTAACGGTTCTTGACGCCGCGCCCCTCGCCATCATCAAAACGGTGCTTTTCGGTCCAATCAATGCCGAATACTAACGCGGTCGTAGCCGGGTCGCGATTCTCCTTGAGCCAGCGTTCCGAAAGCTTGCGCTTTAGGATCTTGGAGCAGGGGTCAATTCGGCTGTTGCCGATGATCTTCTCATCCCGGAAAATCTGCCAAGGTGTGCGGCCATCGGCCAGCCGGACAAGTGGAGCGTCGATATTAGCGGCGGCCTCGTCCAAGAACCGATAAAGGTCTGCGTCCTCAATCAAAGTGTCGGTGAACAGGAGCGTTGTTTTATCTCGGCCGTATTTCTCGACGGCGAGCTTCCCAGCAGCCCAAGAAGCGGCACCACCAGAGAAGAACACAACGCAGTTGATTGGCTGCGTCATTCGCCGCCCTCCGTTGATCCAGAGACAACAGTGCGCATGCGTTCCGCTTCAATCCTGCGGGATCGCTCGACCTCTTGCTGGTAAGTTCTGCCAACTCCGATGCGACCGTGACGCAACCAGATTTGAAGGTCATCATACTCGGCTTCGGTCATACCCAAATGTGCGGCTCTTTCGCTGCGGTCAATCATCGTCGTACTCGTATTCGGGATAGTAGGTGTGGTCCTGGCTGCAAATATCCTGATAGATGGCATCGTCGCTATGCAGGATCGTGTAGAGCCAGTCAGGCGCGGGGAAGTAGTTCTCAGCCTTGGCCGTCTTGTGATCGATGTCAGTCGTGTTCAACTCGACCTTCACGAACTCGATCTCGGCCGGTTCTGCGGGATGTCCCTCGTATGACAACGAGCCATAGTGGGCTGGGCTGCCGGCGCTGAAGGTATATTCAGCGAAGATCAGCACTATCTTGTCGCCGATCTGGAACGATGTTTCGTAGAAGTGTGTCGTCGGCATCAGAAGTCTCCTCCCATCGGGCAACCGCCGCGACCGGCCTTGCATGTCTCGCCATCGGTATATTGTTGCTTACAGGACGGGCATTCGTTGGTGCTGGACCACCACTTCTGCCCAGCCTCGATTGCCGCGCGGATCTGGGTGCATTCGAGCCACGCCGCACTGAGCGCATCGGAGATCGTGTCGCCCGTGTACCGACGATGCAGCCATCTGGTCCATTCGCCGTTGCATTCAACCGCGCAATTTGGCTGCCCGTTGAAATCCGGATTGTCGCATAAGATGGTGACGCAATCGCCTTCCTCGCTGCGAAGGAAGTCGATCATTTCAATGATGCGGGCTGCCTCGGTCCGCTCGGAGGAGCGAGCAAGGATCGCGTCGTACAGCGCATAGAGCTTGGTGTTGCTACCGTCGTTGCCGAGGAAGTATTCCGGCAAGCCGACTTCGCGCCAAAGAGTTTCGATGGGATGCCTCACCGGGATAATCTCCTAGAATGGAATGTCGTCGTCGCTGACGGCTGGCTTCCGAAACCATCCGCGCTTGCTTAACTCCCAATGGATCGTTGCGAGGGGATGGCGAACGGCCCACCAGAAATCGCTCCACCGTTGCCGGCGATCCTCGCGCTCCATGATCTCCGCATATTCGGACTGGAAGCGCAGTTCGCGATCCATCTCAGCAGCGGTCGCATACCAGGACTCGCCGCAACGCCAGCACATGCAACGGCCTGTGAGGATGTCCGTATCATAATCATCGTGGTCGCACGGCACGTCTTCGCCGTCGCACCCGATATAATCTTCGTCATCATCATGCATGGCTACGACGCTCCCTCCGAAACAGCGCGGTTGGCGGCCTCTCTTGCGCGCATGGTGAGGGCAGCATTGCAAACGGCTAAAGCCGCCGTCTTTCCGCTCTCGATCGCAGCATGCCAAGCGTTATCGGAATGGCCGCGCGGATACCATCTGATGGTGCACGCCGGGTGGCTGCGGTCATTTAACGTGTCGAAGGAGAGAGTTAGGTCAATGACCGCGACGCCACCAGGCAGCAGATTTATGGCGGCGTCAAAGGAGTCAGTATACGCCGGAAGTGTATACCCTCCGTTGAATGGGCACCTTCCATCGCTTGTCCATCGCTCGAAAATAACCGCATCCCCGCGGATATCCCAAGAGTATCCTTCTTGCCCGTTCAAGCCGCGCGGGCTCGCCACAAGTTTAGCGATGTCGCTTGCCGGCCACAGGATGAGATAGATCTCCAAATCCAATTCGCGATCGGGTGCGGTTGCTGATTTGCACCGCGCCGCTAGATCAAGCAGGTTGCTCATAACCTATCCTCACGGTTGCGTTGGATGTGCGAGAGGGTCACGCAGCCGTCCTCCGCTCGATGACGCTAACGCGCTCGACCATCGCGAACAGCTTTTCAAACAAGAGGTTTTGCAGGTCGCGGCTCTGGTCGGCGAGCCCCTCCGTCTTGTGCAGCCACTCCTCGTAGAGGGTGCTGGCCGTGAAGCGGTGGCCCATGTCCAAGGTTCGCTTAGCGATCAGGATGCGATTGCTGCGGACGGCCCCGAAAATGCCCTCGCCGAGCCCATCGACAACGATGAAGTCCTGCCATTGGATATCGACGCCGAGCCGCTTGACCAGCGTCATGGCCTGCTCGATCACCTCCTCCTCAAAGGGATCTAGATCGACCGGCTCGTAGGTCCACCTCACGTCCGCGTGCTTTTCCCAAAGCTTGATCGCGTGTCGATTGGCATGAGCATTGCCGCGTAGCCGAAAAGCTGCGGCCATGAATGCCGCAGACGGTTTGTGATAGGCGCCCGTGTAGTCAAAGCCGTTTTCAAAGGTGCCCTCCGGCGCCATGATGGCCATTTCGACCATATCCTCGTCGGCGCATTCGGCGATTGCTCGTTCGGCATAGACCTCAAGCATGTGGGGGTGCTTAATGGTCCGATCTTCCGTCAACTCCAGGTGCTCCTTCACATTATAGGTGAACAGAGCCGGTCGGCCGTGTTTGTGGGCTCGCACCCCTCGATAGAAGGCATGCAGATTGCTGCCGGTATGGATCTCGCAATCTTCGGCATCGAAAGCCGGAGAGGAAGCAAGGAAAATCTCATGCCGGTTGCGGTGGCACTGTTCGATGGCCTCGCCAGTCACGGCGAAAACGGTGCCGTATTCGGCTTCCGGGGCGAAGTCATTGATGCTGCCCTGCTCATCCATGCAGTTGCAGGTCAGTTCTCGGTAAGCCTGCCAAGGCTCCCAGTTACGGCCTAGCTTAGTGGTGAAGCCGAGCTTTTCGTCACCCATCTTGACGCGCTCGAAAGTCTCGCCGCGGATGACCTCGTGGTTCACGGTGAACGGAATGGTCTCGCCGTTCCGGATCAGCGTGACTTCATGTCCGGTGCGGAGCAGGGTCGCGATAGAGAACTTGAGCCCAGTGCCGAAGTAGCCAATCGGGCTGGCCCCGGTTTTCACAGAGACGCCCATAAGGGCAATCGCGTTCAGGTCAATCGGTTCAGCATTGCAAAAATATACAGTCATGATTACCTCCTTGAATGTTCATGGCGCGTCACCTCTGGACGGTGCTCATAGCAAGTCGAGCGATAGCCCGTTGGAGTCGGCGTTCCGCATGAGACAAAGCCGAGACATCCAGGCTCGTCGCAAATGGCTGGCATATCGTCGTAGATCCAGCCCTGCTTTTTGAGGGTTCTGGCAATGAAATCAGAGACGGTCGCATAGGGGCCGCAGCAGTACCAATCCATGTAGTCGCCTTCGCCCCGGAGGCGGGCGATCAGCGCGCCGGCCGCTCGGAATGAATATCCGGCGTCCTCTTTACGCTCCGGATGGTACCAATCTACGTTGGCGAGAGCGCTCCAGAGCTGCTTTGCGATCTCGTCATCCTTGATTTGATCCCCGAGTCCGTCACGTAGGGCTTGCTCAAACCGCTCACTCATGCGTCAGCCCTCCTGTCCGGACAACACAGTTGAAGAGAGCTCAAGAGCCCCTTTTGCGATGAGCTGCAGGTTCACCGCGTCTTGGTTCTTCGGATCGGTGATCGGGAAACGGGCTATCGTCTGCAGGATCTTGTAGTAGGCGTCTGCCTCGCTGCGGCGCTTGAGGGATAGCGGTTCACCTTCCGGGTGTTGGGATGCCTCCGGCTGGAAGTGCTCCGGGTAAAGGTGCTTGATGGCCGCCCAGCTTGGCTTAGCGATGCGCCCGCGAAGCATGTTTATGTGAACGGCGACCGGGTCTTTCAAAAGAGGTTCGATATCTCCGGGCGTCTTGTCGCGGGAATTCAGGCCGAATTCATACCCCTCCGCCCAAGCCGCCTGAAGCGCCTCATGGTCTTGCGCCCCTTGGGCAGAGGCTGGGATGGCAGATGGAGCGGGAGTCGAACCCGCGCTTACGGTTTTGGAGACCGTCGTGCTACCGTAACACTTCCCACCTTCAGATGTACGTGAACTCCATGCAGCCAAGGTAGCTCGGCAACCGCAATCGACACAGCGAACCGCTGGCTCGCTCTTGCTCTTGTCCTCGAGATAGCAAATGCCGCTATCGATCTTGGTCGATCCGCAAAGCGGGCAGGGAAGAAGCTCGGTCATGGCAACACCTTCACGATCCCGACCAGCGCAACGAGCCCGGCGGCTTGGAGTTGGTTTTTCATGAGCAGATAGAGGGCGAGGAGAAGGCAAACGGCTGTCGTCATTCGTCACCGTCCTGGCCGGCGAAGTGCTCGAACGTCATGCCAGCGATCGTTGCTCCAAGCGGGATGCAGATCGAGACGGCGACGAGCACGAAGAGGATTTGGGCGGCGCGGGTCATGGGAGCGACTTCAGAACGTCGCGATGTTGACGACGACCATCTTCAGATCGCGGATCTTCGCCGGCTCCAGATGTTCGGTGCGTTCCTTGACCCTCTTGTCGATGACCTTCACGCGCTTGTCGTTATGGGCTTCGAGAATGCCCTTAATGTCGATCTCGAAGAAAAGCTCTTGGTCCGTCGAGTCAGTCAGCTTTTCGTCGCCGCTGTAGAGGACGCAATCGTCAAGTGGGATATTCTCGTTCGGATCGACGATAACGACTTTGACGAGGCGACGGTTAGACATGGGGAAAATCTCCTGCTTAAGGTTGAGTTGATTGAGTTGGTTGTCGAAACGTCGGGCCGTGGCGTTCTGGGCGGCGAAATTCTGAGCTTGTTGAAAGCCTGCGTCGCCGAGCGCCGCGAGCGCAATCGTGTTCGTCGAGTAAGCCGATGACGCCATCATTGGCATGTTCTGGTTCATGGTCTCCTCATTGGTCAGTGTCCTTGTCCTGATGCGTCCTCATCCATCATCGCGCAGGGGTCACCTGCGCTCGGAGAACTCGATGATGTCTTGAGGGACTGCGCGCTTGGCTGCGCCAGCGACCTGGAGCTGGACCTTGATCGTGCGCAGGATTTCACGCGACTGAGCGGCGATGGCATCGGCCCTGTTCGGCAAGATGTTCTCGTGCTTCAGGTCGGTCAGCGTCTCCCAAAGGATGTCCTTCAGGCTACCAGCCGTGAGCGGCCGGATTACCTGGACCGCTGCGTCGCGAGTTGCGACCGCGTTCTTCGGTTTGCGCTTGCCGTTTGCGACGTTGCGCTTTGTTCGTTGCGCCGTTTTGGTATTTGACTTCATGACGGGTAGTCCTTCCCTTGATCTCTCGGTTGAGGTCGAGTGTCAGCATGTACGCCTCGGCGAATGCGCCGAACTCCTTCGCCCGGTATTTCCGGTCGTACTCTCGTTTCCATTCCCGATATTCTGGGCGCCGGCAGTATTCGACGTGTAGATGCATGCGCTGCTTCCGATACTCCGCTGCAGCCTTGCGGTCGTAAGTCCTTTGGAAATAGGCCTTCTTCTTCGCCTTGATGGTCTCAAGGTTTTTGGCGCGGTATTCGATGTCGTAGAGGCGCTTTTCCTCTTTACGTTGAGCCTCCGACTTGCCGAGACGCCGGCCAAGACCCGAGCACTTGCGATTGCAGTAGAGGTTCAAGCCGCGAGCCCGCGCACGATTGACGTGTCCCGCCCACTTGTCGTTCACCTTTCCGCAATGTGCGCAGCGGTATTTCATTATGGCTCCAGCACATCCTCAGCGGCAGCGCGTATGGCTATCGACGACGAAAAGCACCGCGATCACCAACAGCACCCCGCCAATGATGATCCACGTCAGCGAGTAATCTGCACTCGCGCAGCAGCCTGAGGGACCGGAGAAGATCATGCTGCTCTCCCGACCTGGTGCGCGATGACATCGTGCGCGAGCTCTACATCGCCGGTAGCTGCATGGAGGCTGAGTGCCAGCACGAACGGGTTGATCCCGCGCGCTTTCCAGAAGGCGATCTCATTCCCGCGATGCTGTTCGCTATGGCAGTTGCTGCAAAGCGGAAGAGCCCACTTATCGGACGGCTTCCGACCACCGCCCGTGAAGTCTTTGCCGTACATGCGGCTCTCGGTGCGCAGATGTGCGGCCTCGGTCTGGATGTTGTTTTGACAGATCACGCAGGGCAAAGAGCGGATGAAGTTCAAGTGAGCGTCGTCATTGACGCGAAAGAGACGCTGTCTCATGCTGCCTCCGACTGCTTAAGCGCCGGATCACTCCAGACGATGTTATTCTCGGCTCCCCATGCCGACATGAAGTCCATCAGTTCCGACATCTCGGTGACAGACAGATCGGATGATGACCGACCGCACGGAACCATGCCGGCGCGATTGAGTGCGGGCAGATACTTGATCTCGATGCCGCGTTCCTCCGCATAGGCGTGAAGGAATATCAGCTTCCACTGTTCGGTATTGAACCGGCGCCCGTTGATGCGACCCTGCACAGCCGCGTCTGTTAGCATTGCCCAGAAACGGGAGTTTTGCTCCAAGGTGCGGCACGGGCCTTTGAACTCGATGCGCGATCCAGTCTTGGCGCGCTCGATCCAGTCGATGGCGCGCTCGCGCTCCGCCTGACTATTGAGGACGACGACTGCGCGGCTCATGCTGCCTCCGCGGATGCTTTGAGATCGGCTAGCAACGTGCTGCCGTTGTGTTGGCGTATTGTGTGGACTACTTCTGTCAGCTCTTCATTGAACGCGGCTACTGCTCCAGCCAGGTTGGCTATGTACCCATCGTCGCGGTACGCTCTCTTGACGAAAAGCGGCATGTTTGGCCAGTAAACCGTGATATCAACCCACTCGCGCTCACAGATCCATAGCGCGCCTTGGCACTGCGCCTTGTGCTCCGGCGGGAACTCGTTCTTCAACAGAGTGTCTACCAGCAGATCACCGCGCTGCGTCTTGATCTCCAGAATCCCCTTGTCTCCGAGGAAGCTATCTGGAGAACAACCTTTGTCGCCATTCTTGACGAAGCCGACACGGGTCGGGTCTGCGTCCATCATGAATGAATAGGCGTCGCGCGCCTCTGCTTCCATTATGTGGCCGCGCTCCATCGCCGGGCTCGTAAAAGTCTCGGTCGGCTCTCCGGTGATGATCTCCGCTGCAAGGCGATTCCTGTAGGCCCTCCGAGTTTTGCCCTCACCCTTAGCAAGGATCGCGCTGAACATGCTGGCCGTCGGCACTCCGCAACGAATTGCGTACCATTCAGGGCTGTTCTGATCGCAGTCAAAAATGGTTATTGGCATTGCAGATGCCCCCGCGCCTTGGCGTTGAGCATGTTGACGGCTTCTTGGTAGCGTTTGGCCGGCAATTGGCCGACATGCTCGACCTCGAAGAACTTCAGGAATTTGGCCTTGTTGGCGTTGACGCTCTCAATCATCGCCTGCAAATCGTCGGCCTGATCCTGAGTAATGGCCTCCGGCGCGCCAGCTGCTTTTCCATCATCGTCAATTCCGCGCGTAGTGATGTTGAGAAGATTGATCGCGGTGTAGCGCTTGCCGTAGCTGTTGGACGAGCCGACCGCTTGGACAGCATTCTTGCTGCCTGTGCTGTCGTGCTGCAGGGTGATGGTATCCATCTCCCGATGGCCTTCGCGATGAGCAAGAATGCCGGTAACCGTGATCAGGCCAGCGTCCGTCTTGCCAACACGAAAGGTGAGGGAGAACCCGTGAGCAGCCAGGATCGGACGGATTGCCTCGTTGATATCCTCCCAGAGGGCGTAGGGAGTTGACTGCTGGACTGCGCCAGTTCGATCTCCGTTGCCGTCCTTCTTCCTTACCTCGATCTTGCCTTTGCGATCGATGACGGGCAGCTTGGGCTGCATGTCAGCCATCGCGGCGTCAAAAGCGACCTTGGCGCGTGATGCAGCCATGTCCTTCTGCATCGCCATCAGGCGTTCCAACTTGTCCATGTTCACGTTCGGATCGCGCGCCGCGCGCTCGATCATGCTGAACACTGCTGCAGTCTCAGAAAGGGCAGGCGGGTATGAAACCGGGCCAGCTACTTCGCGGATGTTCTCAGCGGGAAGGGTCATCAGGAACGCTCCATTACTTGGCGAATGACTTCCAGATCGCGCTCGAACGCAGCGTCCAAGCGCTTGGAGAACTCGAGCATGCGCTCGTTGGCGACGAGCGGATCAGCACCGGCGCGACGCTCGGCGTTGTAGAAGTTCGCCAGAGCCTGCTCGCGGTCGATCGGGGAGAGGGGGAGGCGGCGCATCACACTGCCTCCCGAACCAGCTTGCGGTTGTGGTCCTGCGTGTTAGCTAGGCGGTCGGCGCGGGAAGCGATGTGTTCGGCCCGAAGCTCGGCTTCCGCTTCATCGATCAGCTCGTCGGTCACGACCTCGACAAGGCCGTCAGCAATGTGGTGGATGAACTGAATGAGCTGGTATTCGCCGGCCTTTATCCGATCGATCACGTTGCGGCGGGTGATCTCGGGCTTCACTATCGCCTCAAGGCCGAGGCGCCCGAAGTCGCACATGACGACGTAATATGAATGCTGCTGGGCCATCAGATCGCCTCCGCCTTGCGAGCGATGAAGCGAAGGCAACCCTCGATGTGGTTGCGGACCTGATCGTCAGAGACCTTGGGGGAAGCCGCGCTCGTCACGATATCGACGGTGCGGAATGCCGGGTGGGTCTGGATTTGCCAGAGGGCCCCGAGGAGGTCTAACCGCGTTTTGCTCATGTCGTGCTCCCGATCTGTTGGAAGCGACGCTACGCCCTGTAGCGATACATGTCAACACATGTTGTAGCGATTTTCGGAAAATGTTTACATTGGTCCGAATCGGACCTAGTTATCGCTTTTTGAGAGCTAAGATTGCGTCGATGGCTTTTTTCTTAAAGGCTGGGGATTCGCCCCTAACCAAATCATCCAGACTGGCTTCGCTCAATTCATCGTCGTCGCCATAGATGATCCAGCGGCCGGTGAAATTTCCGCCTTTGGCGCCCTGTCGCAGGAAGTGCTTTATATAGCGCTCCGCGTCTCTCGGATCAATTGTCCTGGTGCCCCCCTCGTGGGCCCTATATGTGCTCTCGGGCCATCCAGCGTCCAGCGCTGCGCTTCTGGCGGATGGATAACCTGCGGCCATCCGAACTGTTCGGAGCCGGGAACCCTGTCCTTTACGGATTTTCTCATCATCGGTCATAGCTACGCATTGTAGCGAGAAAAGAGCTACATGCTGTATTGACACGTATCGCTACTTGGTGTAGCGAAAGGGAATGAACTCCTTTTCCGCAATCATTGATGCTTTCGGCGGCCGTTTTGCAGAGGCAATCGGCGTCGAGGAGAGCCACGCGCGCACAATGAAGGCTCGTGACTCCATCCCCTCCACCAGATGGATGGCTACCGTTAACGCCGCACGAGATCTCGGTGTATCCGGGGTTACCCTTGACCTGCTTGCGCGCCTTGAAGAAGAAAAAGCCAAGCCGCGCGAGGCAGCTCAATGAGCCACGCGCATCTGCTCGGTGATGTTGGTGCTTCTGGCGTTCTTCTCCTCGAGAACACGACGCGCTTCGGCATTGGCCGCTTCGGCGCCTGTCAAGGAAACGATCACATTGAGTTGGGCGCCGCTGCCGAGCACGTAGCCCACGCAGCGCAGCACCCCGTTGATTTTTCTGAAAGCTCCGAACCCGTCGAAGTACATTGTAGGTGCATTCGCTGCCTGAAGAAGCAGTTCTTCGTCTTCCATTGCACGACCCCCGTCTCGAGAACGGGGCATGCAAACACATCCGCCGGGAAAACGACATTAAACTTTCGCCGTCAGATTGAATCGATTTTATCGGTTGTTCCTGGGCGGGAACATTCACGGCGATTTTCGTCCGCTTCCAGCAGCTTTTGTCAGCGCGATCACGAGAGCTTGAATGATGTCAGGCAACTCGGAGAGCGGGCATCGCAAGCGCGCTTCGACGGTGCCGGTCCCGTCCTGTCGACTGAACAGTACGATCCGTGCAATTCCCCTTGTGATCTTCACCTCGTGAATGCCGTCGAAGAAAATCTCAGAGACGTTTCTCGGGTCGATCAAATCCATGTTTTCCTCAAATCTTAAGGTTCAAAAATGCTGCAATTTATAGGCTTTTGGACCATCTGGTCGAACTTTTTTGAAACTGTTTTCGAGGCGTCGATCGCGCCCTTCGCGGAGCTCTATTGGCAACTGGAATATGACCGCGCCGTTGCTTTCGTGGACTGCCGGGAAGCCGGCATTTTCATTTGAAGAATGAGCGAGAACATCATGGCACGCAACATTCAGATCATGAGCAGCCAGCCTGCCCTCGGGGGCACAAGCGACAGACTGGCTGCTACGACGCGAAGCAATACATATCGCGCCGATCTCTCAACCCCGTTTCCCTCGGGCTCTATCTTCAAACCTTCTAATACGCTCGACGCCCTCGCGGACGTAAGCCCTACGCTCGCCGTCGCTCAAGCGACGATTGACTTCCTCAAGGTGCTCTTCGCGATCGCGCTTGTCGCTGTGACTGGCGTCGGGCTTGGTCTCTCCATCTTCTATTTTCTTTTTCTGTAAGTACTGAACTACGTTCGCTGTTAGCGCAGCGAGCGAAGTAAAGCTGAGTTTTTCGTTGTCGTTATCGAAGTGTCTGTCCTTCATGTCCTCAACATGCATGAAGGGATTGTTCCAGTGGTGTCAAAAAGAGACAGGAAAAAGCCAATGAGTACCGCCGCGTTAAATTCAATCACTCGCAGCGCTCTAGGCGCGCTTGTTGAACGTGAAGAACGCCGCGTCGGCTCTCGAACAGTTGCATATGAAATCGTCGCCCAGACCATCGGCTCGTCGTCGTCCTGGGTGCGGAAATTTCTCGCAATGTCGCAAGAGGTCAAAGAACCTCGCATCACACTTTTTCAGAATATCAGGGCCAGCTACGACAATCTTTGCAGTCGCGTCGAACAAGAAAACCGCAATGATGAGCTGAAGTTGAGGCTCATCAAGGGAGAGATCGATGCGATTACTGAAGGCTTTGTTCCGGAAGCTTTGGATCAAGATAAAGCTGGCATGGGAATGGATTAAGCGATGATGCAAGACCGTCCCAAGATACTGGCTCGAGGGGCTGTGGCAAATGCTCTTCGTCGCGGAAAGCTCAGACGAGGGCCGTGCGTTGTTTGTGGAGAAGCAAAGAGTGAGGCTCACCATCGCGATTATTCGAGGCCGCTAGAGGTCGTTTGGCTTTGCAGGATTTGTCATCGCGCCGAGCATCGGAAAACCCACTGCGTTCACGGGCACGAATACACTCCTAACAATACTTATGTGCGGCCAAACGGCGATCGGGAGTGCTGCATATGCCGCAATGATGCTGCTCGTAAATGTCGTGCTCGGCACGATGGTGCCCACCTCGCTAATTGAAGTTGGAGTAGGATATGTCGCTTGCGAGAACGGACGAATCTGTAAGCCGAGAGCGAGCCGCCAAGGCATCTGATCGGCTTTTGGCGAGCCTCAGACGGCATCACGGGGAAGAAGAACCGCCAGTTGTCGTTCCTGTTCCTGAGCCGCCCAAGCCTCTCCCGCCGATCCCGAACGCTGTGATAGCGGGCGCCTGCAAGATCGCGTTCCCGCCGATCATCATCAATCAGATCGAGGCAATACAGCGCGCTGTTCTCCGAGAATATCCAGGCCTGACCATGGCTGACATGAAGTCATCGCGCCGGACAGCGAAAATCGTGAATGCTCGGCAGATCGCAATGTATCTGGCGAAGAAGATCACATCGCGATCCCTTCCTGATATCGGCCGCCGCTTCGGCGGTCGTGACCACGCGACGGTTCTTCACGCCGTTCGCAAGATTGAGGCAAAGGCAGAGAAAGACCCGGTTCTTTCCGCTGAAATCGAACGTATCAAGGAAAACATCCCGGAGATCCGCATATGAAGCCAACGCCGATCCATGAGGTACTGCGCCGCATTCAGCGGCTCCCGTTGGCTCAGAAGGCCGCGGATCTTGCCGCGCTCGTGAAGGTCGAGCCGCCGCGGTCGATCCGACGCCGCGAACTTGAGACCGCGCTGAGGGATATCAGGACGCGCCAGCTTCGCAAAGAAAGCCGCGCAGCATGAGCATCGCAAAGCTTGCCTACCTGACGACGCCGGATCCCGGGCGCTACGTAATCAATTTCCAGACCTTCGGTTCCGACGATTTGGTCAAGATCGAGGTCTCCCACGATCAGATGCGCAACATCCTGACCGATGGCGTCACGCTTATGCTCCGCCAGAGTTTCCACCGCGTTCCAGTCATCACCAACACCGAGGACGCACATGAGCGAGCAGCAGGGGCATAATGACGATCTTCACTTCGTATATGTCATTTCGGCCCTCGAGAACAGCGTCCCCGTTGCGCCCTGCAAAATTGGGATAACGAAAAGTCCCGCTAGTCGCTTGGCGGGAATTCAAACCGGAAACCCTCGCAAGCTAGAGCTGATGAGCGCGATTCCCATTCCCGGTCGGATGGTAGCCAAGTGGCTTGAAGAGGCGCTTCACGATCAGTTTGAAGACTTTCGTTTGGTCGGCGAGTGGTTCGATGTATGCCCAGTGGATGCGGCGATAGGCGTTTGCACGATTGCCCGAGAAATGTTCTTGGCGATTTGCAAGGACGCTCCGGAAACGGCCGAACGGATCGTTGATAACCTGGGCATAGCGAAGCACATCAGGCAGTGTTTCGATTTCATCGCTTATTGCGATAAGCGCGGGCTGCCGCTTGATACGAAATTTGCGCCTCGCGTCTCGCCGGAACAAACAGCTATTCATTGAAGGGGCATTTTTTCATGAACGACGCCGGTCACAATTCCAGTGCCCAACTCAAATCGATCGTAGAGCGTATTGAACGCTTGGATACCGATATCAAGGAGTTGCGTGACGACCAAAAGGACATCTACGCCGAGGCCAAGGGAAATGGTTATGACGTGAAGGTGCTCCGGAAGGTCGTGGCGATCCGTAAGCAGGATCCTCAGGCTCGCGCGGAGCAGGAGACGATCCTTGAGACCTACATGCACCAGCTTGGCATGCTTGGATGACTAAGAAGCGCGATCTGTGGATGCCCCTCTATATCGGCGACTACCTGGCTGATACGGGGCATCTGACGACGACTCAGCATGGGGCATACCTCCTGCTGATGATGCACTATTGGCGCAAGCATGAGCTTCCGGCTGACGACAAGCAGCTAGCAGCAATTGCTAAGCTTCCGCTTCGCATTTGGTTGGATAGCAAGGAGACGATCCAGGCATTCTTTTTTGACGGCTGGCGGCACAAGCGGATCGAGGAGGAGCTGGAGAAGCGGTTTGCTGTGTCGTCGAAGCGCGCCGAGGCTGGTGCCAAGGGCGGCATGCGGACGCAGATGAAACACTTCATCAATGGAGCAAATGCTTCCGTTTGCTCAAGCATGACACATACACAAAGAAATATAACTACTACTGATCGTATTGAGAGAGGGCCGGCCGGTGGGAGTACGACGAGCGATCTCGCTTCAATCATCAAGCAGAAGGGCTGGGCGTGATCCGTGATCCGTCAGATGGATCGGTTAAAACGCCGGAGGAAATCAGTCCGGATGCTAATGATATCAACGCCGTAAGTGCGAAACGCCGGTCTAAGGAAATCACCTCGGGCCTAGCGCCGATCGACAAAGACCATGCCAACGAGGCCGCAAGGCTCAAGCGTTCGCGTGAATGGCTCGAGGAATACCAAAAGAGGTCGAAATGCACGGGGCAATAGCGATGAAGAAAGTCCATGACCGCCGTTCGGTCGATCTCTTGGCGGCCGGCCAGTACGCCACCATGGAGGTGGACGACCCCTACGAGGATGGCGAGAAGGTCAGTGTCGAGCGACAGACTCGCGGGGATCCACTCGGCCGGTTGCATTCCCATCATCAGATCGACGACGCGCAGTATCACGCGGGCAGAGCATACCAGGCGGACCGGGAGCGTGCCGACCGCGGGGCGCGAGCGATCGACCCTACCAAAGAGGCCGTTGATGGCGGCAAGCTTCCTGAGCCGCTAACGGACAGCCAGATCAATGCGCGCAAGCGTCTTGTCGAAGTCGAAGAAATGCTAGGGCGCCGGCTCCATGGCGTAGTGGAAGCAGTCTTGATCCAAGGGCAGACCATGGAAGAACTTTCGGGGAGCAATGCGCAGCAGGTGCTGCGCTATCATGGTCGGCTCTTTCGTGACGCGCTCGACGAACTCGCAGTTTTCTATGGACTGGCGACAAATACTGTTTGCCGGTACAGCAAATCACCTGTTAGCAGGTAGCATCCAAGTTTCGCGCCCGCCCGGAGAAATTCGCGGCGGGTTTTCTATTTCCAATCGAGGCAGCGCGTTCAGCGCTCTTCGCCATGTTGCCCCCAAACTCCGTGACAGCTTTGGGCGCGCTGCTTCGAACCAATGAGGTCTCCAATGGCAAAGCATCCAGGCTTCAAAAGGGTTCAGGCCTCGATCGCGAAGCGGGAAGGCGTGTCCAAGGACCGCGCTGGCGCGATCTTGGCTGCGGCTACCCGTCGCGACTCTGCCGGCGCCAAGCGAGCCAATCCCCGCCTCAAGCGGGTGAAGGGCTGATCCAGACACCATGTCTGAGCGCGGTCGTAAGCCCGGATTCCGCATGTCGGATGAGCACCGGGTTAAAATCCAAAACAGCAACATCCTCAACGCGCTTATTGAGCACGTCCAAGGCGAACGTGAGATGAGCGCAACTCAAGTCTCCGCTGGTCTTGGATTGCTCAAGAAGGTGATGCCGGATTTGGCCGCGACGACAATTTCGGGCGATGAAGAAAACCCGTTGACGATGATCCACAAAATCGAGCGCGTGATTGTCCGTCCTTCGGATACCAACGGCTGAGGTCTTTGAGCCGCTTCTTGCTCCTGCTCGGTACAAGGGCGCTTGGGGCGGTCGTGGTTCTGGCAAGTCTCACTTTTTTGGCGAGCTACTTGTTGAGGAATGTCAGGCGACAAAGGGGACTCTGGGCGTCTGTATCCGTGAAGTCCAAAAGACGCTGGCGCAATCGTCCAAGCGCCTGATTGAGAGTAAGATCGCCGCATTGGGGGTTGGATCCAGCTTCAAGGTCTTCAACGACAAGATCGAGACGCCAGGGGATGGTCTGATCATCTTCCAGGGCATGCAGGATCACTCTGCGGAATCCATCAAGTCGCTGGAGGGATTCCGGATTGCCTGGATTGAGGAGGCGCAGACGTTGAGCGCCCGCAGCCTTTCGCTGCTTCGCCCAACGATCCGCGCCGACAATTCGGAAATCTGGGCTTCCTGGAACCCAACGCGCAAGTCCGACGCGATCGATGACTTCTTTCGGGGGAAGAATGGCCTTCCGAAGGGAGCGGTCCTCGTCAAGGCGAATTGGCGGGATAATCCGTGGTGGACCGACGTTCTGGAGGCCGAGCGACTTCTAGAGCTCGAGCGGTACCCGGAACGGTACGACCACACGTACGAAGGCGACTATGCAAAGGCGTTCGAGGGCGCCTACTTCGCAGCATTGCTCTCAGAGGCTAAGCGGAAGGGCAGGATAGGGGTTGTAGCGGCTGACCCGCTATTGCCGCTCCGAGCTTTCCACGATCTGGGGGGGGCTGGAGCCTCGGCTGATGCCTATGCAATCTGGATCGTCCAGTGGGTGAACCAGGAAATCCGGATCTTGGACTATTACGAGTCGGTCGGGCAGACGCTTTCGTATCACGTCGCATGGATGCGCGATAACGGGTACGAGAAGGCAATCAACTACCTGCCGCACGATGGCGTGCACGAGAACAACGTTCTCGGGCTGAAGTATGAGGAGCACTGGCGACAGGCCGGGTTCAATGTCGAGCCTTCTGTCAAGAACCAGGGCAAGGGCGCTGCGGCGATGAGGATCGAGGCTGTGCGCAGACTAGGACCGCAGATGTGGTTCAACGAGGCAACAACGGAATCAGGGCGCCAAGCGCTCGGCTTCTATCATGAGAAAAAGGACGAAGTTCGCAATGTCGGTCTCGGCCCTGATCATGATTGGTCGTCGCATGCTGCGGATGCGTTCGGTCTGATGGCAGTTTGCTATACGCCGCCTAGCTCAAGCGCGAACTTCAACCGCTCGCTGAGCTATCCGAATATGGGCGTAGCCTGATGGCCAAGATGGATCTGCTTGAGCTGAAATCGGTGTTGGCCGCTGAGAAGTCCGATGCCTTGGCCGCACTCGTTGCAGCCCAGCTCAGCCAGGATCGCGCGACCGCGATGGAGTACTATCTTGGCGACATGACCCAGGACATGCCCACGGTAGACGGCCGATCGGCTGCTGTTTCAACCGATGTGTCTGACACCATTGAAGGACTGATGCCGACGCTGATGGACATCTTTGCTGGCTCCGATGAGGTTGTGCGCTTCGAGCCGGTTGGTCCCGAGGACGAGGAGGCCGCGCAGCAGGAAACCGACTACGTGAACCATGTGTTCATGCAGCAGAACCCCGGCTTCATGGTGCTGTACTCCTTCATCAAGGACGCGCTGCTCAGCAAGGTTGGCATTGTGAAAGTCTGGTGGGAAGAGCGCGAGCAGGAAGAGCGTGAGACCTACTACGACCTGACCGACGATCAGTTTGCGATGCTGTCGCTGGCTGTGGCTCAGTCGGGCGGGGCTATGGAGATTGTTGAGCATACGGCTAGACCGATGGGGCAGGCGGCCTGATGGACGCCATCGCGCCTAACACCAGCATGGAAACGCTACAAGCGCCGATGGTCCATGACGTGACCATTGTGACCACGCGCAAGCTGGCCCAGGCCAAGGTCATGGGTGTTCCGCCGGAAGAGTTCGGCATCGAGCGCGGCGCTCGGAACATCAAGGACTGCAATTATTGCTTTCACGAGATCGTCACCAAGACCCAAAGCCAGTTGATCGATGAGGGCTTTGATGAAGACCAAGTGATGGGCCTTGAGGATTACACGGGCAATACGGAAGTCGAGACGCTTTCCCGCGATACGGTTGGAGAGCACTTCAACACGGTTTCGGCGTCGTCCAACAAGGCCGCAAGGCTCGTCAAGGTCACCGAGCACTATATCCGGCTGGATTACGAGGGGAACGGCCGGGCTTGCCTCTACCAAGTCATCACGGCGGGCACGCAGGGCGATATCCTCAAGAAGGACGGAAAGCCGGCGATCACGCCGTTTGATGCTATTCCGTTCGCCGCTACATGCCCGGTTCCGCAGCCGCATCGGTTCTTCGGCCGGTCTGTCGCTGATTTGATCATGGATATCCAGCGCATCAAGACGGCGCTGATCCGCGGTGCGCTCGATAACCTCTATTTGCACAATAACCCGCGCGTTGAGGTCGCCGAAGCCAACGCGGGCCAAAACACGCTGGATGATTTGCTCGTGTCGCGGCCCGGTGGTGTGGTGCGCACCAAGACACCCGGCGGCCTGAACTGGCAGGTTGTACCGGACATCACGGCAAGCGTGTATCCGGCAATTCAGTATTTCGACTCGGTGCGAGAGCAGCGCACCGGCCTGAGCCAGCAGTCGCAGGGGCTCGACGCCAACGCGCTGCAGAACCAGTCGGCCACGGCTGTTGCGCAGGTCTTCAGCGCTTCGCAGATGCGAACCAAGCTGATCGCGCGCATCATGGCCGAGGGCGTGCGTGACATCTTCTCGCTGCTCCACGGCACGATCCGGAAGCACGGTCAGCAGCAACAGACAGTTCGCCTGCGCAATAAGTGGGTTCCGGTCGATCCGAGGAACTGGAAAACCCGCGACGACATGACGATCAACGTCGGGCTCGGTACCGGCGGGAAGGCTCAGCAGTTCGCGCAGACGATGGCGCTAGGGAACGTCCAGAAGGAGTTGCTTGCCGGCGGCAAGAGCAATCTGGTCGGTGACAAGGAGCTTTACAACACCGCGGCCGAACTGACCAAGATCATGGGGCACAAGAACCCCGACAAGTTCTTCAATGACCCGGATGCCAAGGACCCGCAGACCGGGCAGCCGCTGCATCCTCCCGTCCAGCCGCCGCCGGATCCCAAGGTCATGGCGATCCAGGCGCAGGCGCAGAACGATCAGCAGGAACTGGCGCTGAAGGCTCAGCTCGACAAGCAGAAGGCGGCCGATGCGGCGCAGCTGGCGCAGTTCAAGGCCGAAATGGACGCTAAGCTGAAGATCATCGACGCCCATCTGAAGGCGATCGAGATGGAGCGCAAGGCGCTCAACGACCAACAGCAACACCATGCTCACATGGCTGAGACAGCCATGGATATGGTCGCGACCGCGCATGCTCACGATACCAAGATGGAGCAGAACGACGCGGCGCATCAGGCCAAGCTTGAGCAGATGAAGCAGAAGCCGGCGCCCAAGAAATGATCGACGAAATCAAGCTCCAGAAGGACGCAGTAAAGGGCACCCGTGCGAAGGAATTGTTGGAGCACGATCTGCTGGCCGAAGCATTTGCCTCGCTGGAGAGCGCTTATACACAGGCGTGGCGGCTAACCACGATCGATGACGTGACCGGCCGGGAAAAGCTGTTTCTGGCGATCAATGTCGTCGGGAAGGTGAGGGATCACCTCACCGCGATAGTGAACAACGGCACGCTGGCAACCACTGAGTTGCGTCAGCTTGCCGAGACTGCCGAGCGCGCAAGGCGCTGGGAACAGGTTTAACCCAAGGGACATCCATGAGTGATGAGCAAACCGCCGCTGGCGGTGAGGACACTACGCCTGCCGCAACCGTAATCGCGCTCGACGCTGACGCGCCTGCAAGCTTCGATTCTGCGGAGCGTGCGGTTGCGTCGCTGGTCGCAGCCCGTGAGAAAGCTGGAATTCCTGCCGAGAGCGCGGAGGACGCGACCGCAGAGGAAGAATTGTCCGATGAGGACAACGGCGCCCCTCCTGTGGAGGCTACCGCCGAAGACCAGGAAACCGACCCGGCTGCAAAGCCGCCACTCGAACTTCCGCGGTCTTGGACGAAGGATCGAGCCGAACACTGGGCCAAACTCGACCCTGGAACGCAGGAATTCCTGCTGGAACAGGACAGGAAGGCCAGTGAAGCGATTCGCCGGAGTCAAAACGAGCTCGCTGAAGAGCGCAACGCCGTCAAGGCTCAGCGCGAGGCGGCGGAGAAGGCACGACAGCACTACGAAGCCCAGCTTCCTGTTCTCATGCGGGAGCTGGAAAGCAATCTTCAGCAGTCGTTCGGCGACATCAAGACTATGGATGATGTCGTCCGGCTTCAGTCTGAAGATCCGTTCCGCTTTCAGGCATGGCAGGTGCATCAGATGCGTCTGCAAACCGCAAAGTCGGAGACGGATCGCGTTGCAAAGGAGAACGAAACTGCCCAGCAGAACCGTTGGATCGAACATGTCCAGTCGGAGAACGCAAAGGCGGTCGAGTTCATTCCCGATCTCGCAGACAAGGACAAGGCTGAAAAGCTCACCTTGCGCGTGGCGAGGGAATTGCTCCCGGATCTTGGTTTCAAGGAAAGTGAATTGGCCGCGCTGGCGAATGGAAAGGAACGTCTTTCCATCTACGACCATCGCATCCAGCGCCTGTTCGCGGATTCCCTGAAGCTGCGGGACATCCAGAACGCTCCGAAAGCTGTTGTCAAACCCGATCTTCCTCCGGTTCAGCGTCCCGGTGTTGCTCGCGCTCCCGGCGCGGACAAGGCCGCACTCGTTCAATCCCTCACCGACAAACTCAGCAATTCCGGCAGTGAAAAGGACGCCCTTGAGCTCTTGATAGCTAGGCGCGCCTCTCGCCGGGCATCATAAGGAACGACGACAATGGCTATTCCTACCAATGCGTTTGCCACCAGCGCGGCTGTTGGCAATCGGGAAGACCTCTCGGACATCATCTATCGCATTGACCCGACCGACACCCCGCTCATGTCAGCTCTTGACACGGAGAAGGCGACCGCGGTCAACCACGAATGGCAGACCCAGGCTCTGGCGGCGGCTTCCGGCTCCAACGCGCAGTCTGAAGGCGCCGATTTCGCCGCGGTTGCGGTCACCCCGACCGTTCGTCTCGGCAATATCGCGCAGATCAGCTCCAAGTATGCGCAGGTCACTGGCACCCAGCAGGCGGTCAAGCACGCCGGCCGCGCCAATGAAATGGCCTACCAAGAGATGCTGAAGGGCCTCGAGCTCAAGCGCGACATGGAGACCATCCTGTTCGGCACGAACCAGGCGAAGTCCTCGAGCGACCCGCGTAACTGCGCGTCGATCCTGTCCTGGATCAAGACCAACACCAGCAAGGCCGGCACCAGCCCCGCCGACCCTGCCGCGGCGGACGGTACCGGCACCCGTACTGACGGCACGGGCACGCTGGCGGCCTTCACTGAAGTCCGCCTGAAGACCGTCCTTTCGGCAATCTGGACCAGCGGCGGCAAGCCGAACCTGATCTCGACGGGCGCCTTCAACAAGCAGGCGTTCTCGACCTTCACGGGCCGTTCGACCCCGATGGAGGAGGCTTCTTCGAAGAAGATCACGGCGTCGGTTGACGCCTACGAATCCGACTTCGGCAAGCTCAAGGTCGTCCCGGATCGCTTCCAGCGCGCCCGCGACGTGCTGGTGCTCGAGACAGCCAAGTGGGCTGTTGCCTACCTGAACGGCCGCAAGTTCGTGTCGGTCTACGTTGCGCCGACCGGCGACAGCCAGAAGCGTCAGATCCTCTCGGAGTACACCCTCGTTGCTCGCAACGAGAAGTCTTCGGGTGGTGTGTTCGACAATACCAGCTCGTAAGCCTCTTATCCTCAACCTCTGGCGCCCTTCGGGGCGCCTTTTTCTTTGGAGGCTTAGATGCCCCTCGTTCAGAATAAAACCGACGCGGATTATGTGCTCGCGGAAAGCACCACGGCTGGAACGACTGCTGTGTATGCTATCGCGCCGATTGCGGGAATGGTCGTGGCGGTCTTTGGTTCTCCCGCTACCGCTCAGGCCAGTACCGTTACTGTTGCAATCAACGGCACCACAGTTGCTGCCATGGGTATGACCCTCGCTGCTACGGCATGGGCTACTACTGAGGTTGATCTCCCGCTCGCCGGAACCAGCGCTGTTTACGTCAATGCTGGCGACGTGATCAGCTTCACGGGTACGGGCGCGGCCGGTGCCGCTTACTCCGTCATCATCAGAGCTTTCACCTAAACGAAAGGCGCCCCTCGAAAGACGGGCGTCTTTGCCTTTTTGGAGAAACGCTATGTCTCAGTTTTCCAAGACGAGAGCAGCCGATCAGACGGCCGCCGGCACGGCCAATTCAGTGATCCCGCAGGCTGTTGCGAAGCTGCAGACTTCCGGAACGATCGCCGGCCGCGGCAGTGTCCTCGAAACATTCGAGATGCTTCAGTGGATGATCAATAACGGCTTCGCCATCACCTACAACTCCACCTCGATCACGCAAGTTCAGATCGGATCATAAATGGCCGTCTTTCAGATCAAGCAGCCGACTTCTCGGCAGGGCGTTACTCAGAACGTCGCGCCTGCGGGCAGCAGCGCAGCTTCCAATGCCTTCGGTTCTGAGACGTTCCAAATCCTGGTGGTGACGACCCAAACTGGCATCACCATACGGATCGGAGACGGTACGCCTACTGCGGTAGCTACCGATACCCTTCTGCCGGCGAATATCCCGCTCTACTTCACTGTGACGCCGGGCCAGAAGCTGGCTGCGCTTGGCACCGGAACAGTTTCGGTGACCGAGCTTAGCTGATGGAAACGCGCATCCACATCGACAGCAACGGTCAAGACGTTGCTGTCGAAACCATTCAGGATGTTGAACCGATCCTGGAGCACAACAAGATGCTCCGATCGATGGCGCAGAAAAGCGATTGGGGGCGGCACGTTGCATCCATTCCCAATGTCATCCTGACGCGCTGGCTTAACGAAGAATACGAGCGCGGGAACGTCTCAATCAGGCTGTTCGGACCGGAAATGGATGCACTTGTCGATCGCAAGCTGAAGGACCCGGAGTGGGCATATCTCCGGACTGACAGCCAGCAGGTCCAGAGCTTCATGGGGTTCGGTAGCTGATGGCCACGATTGCGAGCGCCAGCGATCTTATTGCAGCCGTGACTGAGTATCTAGCGCGAGATCAGGACACGACTCTCATTGCTCGCATTCCGACGTTCATTCAGCTGTTCGAAGCGAAGATGAACCGGGATTTGTTTGTGCGCCAGATGGAGCAAAGGGCTACGACCACAGTCGATACGACCTCATCTGAACCTGAATTCATTTCTCTTCCTACCGATTTCCAGTCGATGCGTCGCATCAGGCTTTCGAGTGTCGATAATAAACCTCATCTGGATTTCAAGAGCGGCACTCAGTTGGATGAGTATCGCACTTCAAGCGGTAGTCCGGCAGGACAGCCTTTATTTTTCACCATCATGGGGTCCGAGATCGAGTTGGCGCCAACCCCGGATGCCAACTACACGATCGAGATGGTGTATCGGCAGAATATCCCGGCCTTGGCAAGCAATACGACCAATTGGCTTCTCACAGCCGCACCCGATCTCTACCTCTACGGAACGCTGCTCGAAACCGCTCCTTACTTGAAGGAGGACGAGCGCATCCAGACTTGGGCGCTAGGGCTCAAGACAGCCTTGGATAGCCTGAACACGGCCAACATCACCGCTGCCTTCAATGCATCTCCCTTGACGATGCGACCGAGCGGAGTGACACCTTGAATACATGGGTAATCAAACCGCAAGAAGTCATGCGCGGTTTTTCTCCAGATGGATTTTCTCGCTTGCCAAGATTTAGTACTGGATCGCTTGCCGGGTTGTGGAACGAAGAATCAGTTAGCGCGGAGACTTGGTCGATAAAGCCACAAAAAATTACACGCGGCTTTTCGCCAAGTGGATTTTCTCGTTCTCCGAGATACGACACCGGTCCGTCGGCAGGCCTTTGGAATAAGAGGTGATGGTCTAGATGGCTCTTTCCATTACGCACAAGAAGGTCTCAAGCGGAACATCTGACCCACAAGCTGAAGTTGATCTGGCGGCATGGAATGATACGCACGCCGTTGCAGGTACTCTCGATCTCAATCAGATCAACGGAACGAATTCAATCGGCGGAAATCTCGGAATAAATCAAGCTTCGCCTCTGTGTCAGCTGCATGTTGGTTCGGCAAACGTAACCAATAGCAACAATCCGTCGATCCTGATCAGCCAAGATCGCACGATGACAGCCGACGGTCACGGCTATTCTGATTCGACTAACTGGATACCGGCCGCCTCGGTTGGATATGCTCCATTCGATGCTCGAATTACGATTAAAGGTACGTTTTCCGGTTCTGGCACTCCGAGTCATGTCGCCAATTTCCAGGCCGCCGCGACTTACGGTGGGACTGTCACAGTTGCATATGACTACGGCCTCTATTCGGCGCCGACCATCAACTCTGGTGCTTCCGTTACTAACCGCATTGGCATGTACATCGCCGCGACTGGCGGCAGCGGCTCTGTGTTGCAGGAGTTTGGGATCTACATCCAGAACCTGCACAGGGGCACCGCACAGAACTATTCAATGTATGCTGAGGCCAGCACTGGCTCAGGAAACTACTCGATGGCGAGTATTTCCGGCATCAACATGGGCGCGTCTGGCGGCGACTATGCGTCAATCGGATACAATTACTTGGCGACCAACTCCACCGGTGTCTACAACTACGGAGCATCGAATTTTGCGTCTTGGCTCCGATTTGCATCGGGCGGCCTGCAGACATTTACAGCGGTGAGCGGAACCGGCGGCGCGGCGATTACGGCGATCGCCGGCCCCGTGGTTGTTCAGGGCGCGACAGCTTGGTCAGCTCCATCGGATGCAAGACTCAAAGATAACGTCCGGGAGGCGTCGGTTCTGGATTGGGTAGAACGGTTTCGGGCTGTGTCCTTTAATTGGAAGCACAATGGGCGTCCCGATTTCGGCGTCATTGCTCAAGAGCTCTACGCGATCCATCCCGAACTCGCCGATAAGGGAAACGATGCTGCTGAATTGGACGCTAGTGGCGAAGGCATGTGGACGGTCCCTTATGACAAGTTGGCCCCGTTGGCGCTTCAAGGTGTCAAGGAACTTAAGGCGCTAATCCTCAAGCAAGCCAAGCGTATTGACGACCTCGAGCAGCAACTCGCGAGCAAGAGCACCTGATGCCACTGCTTCAGTGGGGCGCATGGACGCCAGACACTACGGACTATGAGGCTCAGACCCCGAAGACGATCTTGAACGTCATTCCTCGTGGCGACGGTTACGGGCCGTTCCCCAGCGTGTCGAGCTATACGCGGCCATTGCCAGCGACCTGTCGTGGCGCCTTCTATGCTCTGAAGTCGGACGGATCAGTCCTGACATTTTCTGCTACCGCAACGAAGTTGTATCTGCTGAACAACACAGACTTCACATGGACCGATGTCTCCAAGGGAGGGGGCGTTTATACCCCACCTACTTTTGGATCGCAGACTGCGAATTGGCAATTCGCCCAGTTCGGTAATCTTGTGTTCGCGACACAGGCCAACACGGTTTTGCAGGTCTATGACCTGACATCCTCAAGTGCCTTTGCCGATTGTGCAGGCTCTCCGCCTCAGGCGGCCTACATCAGCGTCGTCGGCAGGTTCCTGGTGCTTTCAGGACTTCTGTCCAATCCGTACCGGATCCAATGGTCCGGGTTGAATGCTACGACGACTTGGACGAGCGGGGTCAATCAGTCCGACTTCCAGGACTTTCCTGATGGCGGCATCGTCCGGGGTGTTGCCGGCGGCGAATATGGCGTGATCTTTCAGGACCAGGCCATCCGGCGCATGTCCTACGTGCCTGGTTCTCCGATCGTCTTCCAGATCGATCGTATCGCGCAGGACAAAGGACTTTATGCGCCATACTCGATCATTCGGGCAGGCGAGCGTATCTTCTTCTATTCGGGGCAGGGCTTCGCGAAAATCGATCCTGGCGGCTATCCGGAGCCGATCGGGCGCGAAAAGGTTGATCGTACGTTTCTTGCTGATATCGACAAGGCAAATTTGCAGCTATTCATCGGAGCATCTGATCCGCGCAGTTCGCGGGTCTACTGGGCGTATAAATCAACGAATGGCCAAGCCGCTTTGTTCGACAAGATCATCGGCTATGACTACGTGCTCGATAAGTTCTTCCCTATCTCGAATTCGGGGGAATATCTCCTCGGTATCTCACAGAGTGGCATAACGCTGGAATCGCTCGATGCCATTGCGCCTACGCCGCTAACCATCACGGGGGCTGCGAACAATGGCTCTGGTGCTATTCGACTAACACTCTCGGCGTTGTCGAATGCGAACTTCACAATCATCGGCCAGAACCATATCGTAGTCTATGGGGTGCAGGGGACGACCGAAGCGAACGGCAGCTGGCAGTTCACCCAGATCGATTCCACGCATATTGATCTTGTCGGATCGACCTTCACGCACGCTTATGTAAGTGGTGGTCAGATCGGCGGCTCGCTGGATGCCATGATCTTGAGCCTGGATGCCTACGCAACGGCAGTTCAACCTGAAATCGCGCAGTTCAACGCTACACATCAACTTGGGTTCTATCGTGGTGCCAACCTTGAGGCCATTCTTGAGAGTGGCGAGCAGGGTACTGATGGACGAAAGATCACTGTACGCGGGTTTCGACCGATCACGGATGCGGCAACGGTTTACGGCTCAGCATCATATCGGGATACCCAGCAGGCGGCGCCCACAGCAGGCACAGAGGTTCTAATCAACGCTCGTACCGGTCGCTGTGATATGCGCCGGGAGACGCGCTATTCACGCTTCAAGGTGCGCATTCCTTCGGGGACGGATTGGTCATTCTGTGCCGGCATCGAGCCTGATGTTGTGCAGGGTGGTTATCTGTGACTGTCTATATTCCCGGTCTTACAGAAACCGACCTTAAGAAGGTCATTCTCTCGCTGCAGCAGCTTGGCGCGGGGCGGTCAAACGCAGTCGGGACGGTTACGCTCGTGCCGAGTGTCGCCTCGACGACAGTCAGCGATCAGAATTGTGCGAGCGGTTCTACCGTGCTGTTCACGCCGACCACGGGAAGTGCTGCTACTGAAATCGGTAATGGCACGATGTACCTTAGCGCGGTAGCAAATAAATCGTTCACGGTCACACACGCGAACAATGCGACCGCGGATCGAACATTCAAGTATGCCATCCTCGGTTGACTTGATCTGCGTCGATCCGGCGCGAGTACATGAATTTTGGCCGTTCGCTTCAGGACTGATCAAGACTGCAATCGAGCGAACCGGCTTGAGTGCGTTTGAAGATATCGAGAAGCAAGTTCTGGCCGGTGAGCAGCTTCTTTGGCTTGCGTGGTCTGAGCAGATCGAGGCCGCCGCGACAACGCATTTATCGCGTGGCGTATGCACGTTGACGGCGTGCAGCGGCCATCAGCGGGAGCGCTGGCTGCCGTTGTTCGCGACGATCGAGAAATACGCAAAGGACGAGGGTTGTTCAACCTTGCGCCTGTACGGGCGCAAGGGATGGGAACGAGTGCTTGACGGATATCGAGTCGAGCATGTGATACTGGAGAAAGGCCTTTAAATGGGCGGCACGTCGAAATCCGAAACCACGCAGAGCTCCACAACGGCGCCATGGCAGCCGACGCAGGGCTTGCTGAGCAATATCATTGGACAGCTCAATAGCGCGACCGGCAACACCGGACTTACGGGTGCTCAGAATAATGCGCTTGGGACGATCGAGAACAACTCCAATGCGATCTCGGCGCAGTTCGGCCCTCAAGCGTCGAACTATGCTCAATCGCTCTTCAATGGCGGTGGCGCGCTTAATCAAGCCGGCAACATCAATCAAAATTATCAGAACTACGTGAATGCGACGCAGCCGCTTGCCTCCAACACAAATTACAATCCTTATTCGACGCCGGGATTTAGTGATGCCGTCAACACGTTGACGAACGATATCACAAACAATGTGAATGGGCAGTTTGCGGCGTCAGGCCGAGATATGTCCGGCGCAAACTCGCAGGCGCTTGCTCGTGGCATCGCTCAAGGCGTGGCGCCACTCATTCAGCAGCAATACAATCAGAACGTAGCCAACCAGCAGAATGCTGCGAATGCGCTCTACGGTGCAGGGAATACGAACTCTGGTCTGCTGGCCGGTCTGCAACAGCAGTACCTGACGAACCAAGGCAATGGAGTGGCTGCGGCTTCGAGTGCTGGCGATCTTCAGAACGCCGGGGCTACCAATACACTAGCCGCCGAAGCCCAAAAGTACGGCATTCCGCTTCAAAATCTCGGCCTTCTATCGCAGATCGGTATCCCGATTGCGGGCCTAGGGTCTCAGTCGAGCGGACAAAGCACCACGACGAACCAGATGTCAGGCGCCCAGCAGTTCGGAACGATTGCTGGCGGCTTGGGCTCGTTGTTCGGTGGAGGTGGCGGTTCGACGGTTGGGAACATCTTCAAACTGATCTCGGACCGCAATGCCAAAGAAGACATTGCCCAGGTCGGCACGCTGTTCGACGGAACGCCAGTCTATCGCTATCGATACAAGGGGCAGCCGGCATTCCAGATCGGGCTCATGGCGCAGGATGTCGAGAAGACGACGCCTGAGGCTGTCGGACGCATCGGTGCGTACAAGGCCGTCGATTATAAACTCGCAACAGACAAGGCTCTGGAGGTCGCTTAAGTGGCTGGGCTTCTGGACTACATCTTCGATCCGTCCGCATATAGTGGCAATCAGGGACTTTTGTCTCGGCTGTCAGCAAATATCGCGCCGATTGCTCCATCAAGCGGCTTTCCGCAGCAGGACACCCCGGCGCAGGCCCCGAACATGGGGATCGGCGGATATCAGATGCCGCGCATTGGGGCTGCGGATCTCTATCAGCCTGCTCAGATGTCTTTGCCGCCCAATGCGCAGCCTACGCAAGGGCAGCTACCGCAACAGGCTCCTCAGGAGCCGTCGCCTCAGATGACGCTTCCGCCAGCGTTAGGAGGGCAGGCGGGTGGAAATTTCCTCGATCGCCTTAGTCAGGGCTTTCAGAGCATCGGCAATGGCGGCTCGATCCTTGGCGCGATCACTGGAAATCGCACTGACCCGCAGAGCATTGCTCAACAAAATCTCGGCGCGCAGTTTCAGGCTGTCTTCCAAACGTTGCGGTCATCGGGCATTTCGCCGCAAGAGGCGGGATCGAAGGCCATGCTTGCCGTAATGAATCCCGAGGCCGGCAAAACGATCCTCCAGGAAGCGCTCACGAACCGCGAGAAGTTCCAGAAGGTTGGGCAAGACCCCGTGACTGGCGTTGATCAGTATGGTTTCGTCAACGAGCGCGAGCAGACCATCAACGGAAAGCCGCTTGGCGCGCTTGGCACCGCGCAGAACACAAATTCTCTCGGCGATACCAGCCTGACTGGTGAACCATATCTGCAGAGCCTTCCAGAAAACATCCGGTCGCAGGTTAAGGCCATTGTCGAAGGCCGCATGCAGCCGCCGAGCGGGTTTGCGTTGAAGTCGCCGCAGATCCAGGCCTTGATGCGCGCGGCTGCCCAATACGAACCTGGCTTTGATCTGACGAAGTGGGGTTCTCGAGCCGCGACCGCCAAAGACTTCGCGTCAGGGCAGGCGGCCAAGAATGTCACGTCGCTCAATACGGTTGTCGGCCATCTTGCCGATCTGAAGGAGAAGGCCGACGCGCTGGACAACTACTCGATTCCGACCGTCAACTCGGTGAAGAACGTCTTTAACTCCGAAACCGGTGATCCGCGGGTAAACAACTTCAATCTGGCCCGGAATGCCGTTGCGGATGAGCTCGCCAAGGTCTTCAAGGGATCTGGCATTTCCGACCATGAAATCGCGCAGTGGAAGGGCACGCTCAACGCCTCACAGTCGCCTGAACAGCTGAAGGGGGCCGTCAAGACTGCTATCGGTCTGATGGAATCTCGCCTCTATGCCCTGAACGATCAGCGCGACCGCGGCATGAACACCTCCAGTCAGCCGCGTGACCTCCTGACCGACAAGTCAAAGGCCGCACTCGCCAAGATCGAGGAGTGGGCAAACGGAGACACGAAAGCCGAAAGCAAGCCTTCTGCTGGTGCTCCTAAGGTTGGTGACGTGCAGCAAGGTTATCGCTTCAAAGGTGGAAATCCAGCTGACCGTAACAGCTGGGAGCGTGTAAACTGATGGCTGGTCCTTGGGAGCAATACGCTCAAGCCGATAGCGGGCCATGGCAGAACTACGCGCCTGATGTCTCTACGGGCGAGGATATCGCCAAGAGCGCCGGATCCGGCCTCGCCAATGCAGCGGCCGGGACAATCGGCGCAGTCGGCGATGTGCGCAGCGTGCTAGGAGGTGCCGTCGATTATGCCGGTTCAAAACTCGGCTTTGATCCTTCGACGGTCAAGAACGTGGCAAATGCCGCGAGCTATGCTCTGCCGGGCGGCCGATTGCTTGCAAACGCGCCGACTTCGCAAGATGTCCTGAATACTGTCAAGGACAACGATCCGAGCAATCTTGCATTCTATGATCCGAAAACGCTTGCTGGTGCATATACCAAAACGGGCGCGGAATTTCTCCCGGGGATGCTGGCTGGCGGTGAAGGAGGGCTTGGAGCTCGTTTCGTCCGAAATGTGGCGCTCCCAGCGATTGGTAGCGAAACTGCCGGGCAGTTGACAAAAGGAACCGCCGCTGAGCCGTATGCGCGGGTCGCTGGCGCATTGTTATCGCCCAGCATTGAAGGTGCCGCGCGCCGCGTGGTTACGCCGTTGCCGGCATCCGCTGAACGTCAGGCACTGGCTGAAACCCTTCGCAATGAAGGGGTCCCGCTCACCGCAGGGCAATCGTCCGGCAGCAGGCCGCTGCAATGGATGGAAAGCGCTCTTGGCGATACTCCTGGCTCCGGTGGAGCGGCAGCCCGCGTCATGGAGAACCAAGCCGAGAATTTCACGGCCGCTGCCCTGCGGCGCGCGGGCATTGATGCCAACCGCGCCACGCCTGAGGTCATCGATAATGCCTTTGCGCGCATCGGTGGCGATATTGAAGGTGTCGGGCGCCGCAATAACGTCTTGCCTACGGCTGCCTTCAACAATGAGTTGGGACGCGTCGAACGCAACTATAATAATCTTGTCAGCGCATCCAATCGCGCACCTGTCGTCGCCAACACCATCGACGATCTCCGCGGAATGATAGCTGCGGGCCGAATTGATGGGCCGCAGTTCAACGCCATCACCTCGCGCTTGGCTACGCAGGCGCGTGGATCGACGAACGATCCTCATTTGCAGGCAGCACTTCAGGGCATTCGAACGGCTCTCGATAATGCGATGGAGCGCACGCTTTTCCGCACAGGAAACCAGCAGGATATGCAAATCCTGCGGAATGCTCGCCGAGAATATCGAAATCTGTTGGTACTTGAGCGTGCAGCTACAGGAGCCGGATCCGGGGCGGCTGAAGGTCTGATTTCGCCATCACAGCTCCGCAACGCGGTCGTTCAGCAGAACCGTCGTGCATATGCTCGAGGTAACGGTGATTTCGCTGATCTCGCCCGAGCTGGTGAAGCACTCTTGAAGCCATTGCCTCAATCAGGCACGTCGCCGCGCCACAACGTCACGCATATGCTGCAGACGATCGGCGCAATCGTTGGGGGAAGTTCTGGCGCTGCCGGCGGTCCTGGCGGTGCGGCTGCCGGCGCTTTGGCTGGATTGGCGGCTCCAGCAGTTGCTGGCCGCGCACTGCTCTCACGTCCCGTACAGGCCTATCTCGGCAATCAGGTGCTTGCGGCGCAGCCCCGCGGCCAGATTGCCAATCGGGCTCTCTCAAATGCGCTTCTGGCTAGCGCGGCGTTCCGCCCGCTTATGCTGCCAAGTCCGTAATTCATTGAACATGCCTGTCACGACCAACGCCGCGATGAATCCAATCATCGAGGCGAGATAGGTGTTTGGCGTCCATTTCCAATGGATGTTCGACGCGACGACAGCAAACACAATCAGTCCTTGAAGCAAAAACCACATGGCCTTAGACCCGATTCACTTTTTGCAGATCAATGCTAGAATCCAGAAGTTCATATGATTTGGGGAAACGATGGCACTTTCTGAAAAACGAAGAGAATGGCAGCGAGAATACTTTGCCAAAAGACGAGCGACCGATCCGGATTTTAAGTCGCGTCAAGCTGCATCCCGCAAGCGCTATAGAGAGCGGCTGAAAGCTAGTGGGGAGATGAAGCGTAGAAAGGCAGAGGAGCATATTCGCTACACGTATGGTCTCGCCAAAGAAGAGTACGAAGCAATGGTGAAACGCCAAAATGGCTGCTGCGCCATCTGTGGCGACTGTCCGGACAAACTTGTCGTTGATCACAATCATGGATGCGGCACCGTTAGAGGGCTGCTGTGCTCCAACTGTAACACAGGCATCGGCATGTTTAGGGACAGCACGTCTTTTCTTCTGAGCGCCATCAAATATCTCGGTGATCGGAAAGATCATGGCAACTAGCAGTCTAGACCAATCGTACATCGATGCGATCAAGGGCTCTGAAGGGTATTCGCCTCAATCCAACTGGGATTACAAACAATACAGTTCCGGCTATGGCACGAAAGCCCAGCCGGGCGACGAAAACATTCCTCCGGATCAGCGACAGGCAGTCTACGAGCAGCGGTTTCAGGACGAGATCGGGAAAGCCGCTGCCAGCGTAGACGCCTTCAATCCGAACCTTCCTCCGGGTGTCCGGGCTGCGCTGACCTCCCTTACATATAACGCCGGGCCCGGTTGGCAACAATCCGGCCTCGGACAGGCCGTCAAGGCTGGGGATTGGGACAAAGCCCAGAGCATCTTCCTCCAGTACAACCATGCCGGCGGAAACGTCGATCCGGGACTCACAGCGAGGCGTCAGCGAGAGGCGGCGTGGTTTGGTGGGCAACCAGCCGCCCAGCCGCAAGCCGCACCAGTGACTCCCGCAACGGCTCCTAGTGCCCCTCTGAACATTGCACCGCAACAACCACCGGTCTTTGCACAGGTCCCGCAGGCCGCTCCACAGGGAGACGCCGGGATGGCTGCTCAGGCACCGGCGTTCCAGCCTCCTCAGGCTGCTCAAATCTTCTACGCCCAGCGTCGAAGCCCTGACCTGTCAAAGCTCCGCGCATCGCTCGCGCAAGCCCCGATCTTCTCAAGAGGATAATCCCGCATGACTGGAGTTTTCAGTTGGTCGCAAACCGCGTCCAACAACGCTAATGCTGACCCTTCAGTTAACTGGGCTGAGGGGATGGCCCCCTCGGCCGTGAACGACAGTGCGCGCGCCATGATGGCTTCCACCGCAAAATGGCGGGACGACATTTCAGGCGCAATCGTCACGTCGGGGACCAGCACCCTCTATTCGGTCTCATCCAACCAAGGCTTTACGTCCTTGGCGGCGATGAATGGTCAAATCGTCGCCTTTACTCCGCATGTCACGAACGCAGCCAGCCCGCAAATAAACGTTGACGGCCTAGGGGCTGTATTCTTGCGAGGATCGTCAGGGACAAATCTTGGTGCTGGTGTTCTTCTCGCCGGCACTCCTTATACCGCCGTCTATAACAGCGTGAACGGCGAATTCACGATCCACGGCTTCTTCGGTAATCCGTACAATGTGCCCGTAGGAGCAGGGATGCTGTACTTTGGCCTTACGGCGCCGAATAGCTCGTTCGCGTTTCCTGTGGGCCAGGCGATTTCCCGGACTACCTACATCACCTTGTTTGGCGTGATGGGCACGACCTATGGAGCGGGGGATGGCAGCACGACGTTCAATCTTCCGGATCTGACAGGCCGTGTCCCTGTCATGCGAGATCCAGGCGGCATTCGCATTAGCGGCTTGACCTTCAACTCGACTGATCTTGGAGGAAGCGGCGGTCAACAGGCGATCGCGCTGAGCACCGCAAATCTGCCGCCGTATACGCCAGCTGGTTCCGTGCCGTCTGTGTCAGTTTCATCGACCGCTCAATTCACCAACAATACCGGTAATGTGAGCGTTTCCGCGGGCGGCAATCCGATCCCGATTCCTGGGGGCAATTCTACCGTTATCTCAAATGGCAGTGGCACGTTCTCCGGCACCGCGCAGGGGGGTACGAGCACACCGTTTAGCACGGTGCAGCCAAGCGTCATTTGCAACTACGCGATGAGGATCATCTGACTTGCGCGAGTCAACGGGAGCGAGTAGAAGCGCGATTCAGCAATTCGCGTACCCATGCCCGAACGTATAAAAAAAGCCATCCTCTTCGCGTCAGTTATTGCTCTGATTGTCGGCCTGAAATGGCTTTCGGACAACTGGCACCCAAGTTTCCTAAAATCGAAACCGTATCTGATTTGCGAACCGCATGACTCAAAGTCGGTGAGCGAACCAGAATGCGTGAGGTGGAAGATACCCTAGCGCAACGCATCTACGATTTTTGTCCAACAAGCCGCCTTCGGGCGGCTTTTTCTTTTGGGAGAATTCATGAAGACATCCGACAACGGCCGGGCCTTTATCGAGGCCTTTGAGGGCAAATTCCTGCACACCTACGACGATGGCACGGGAGTCCTGACGATCGGCTATGGACATACGACCGCGGCGGGTGCTCCGAAAGTCGTGGCCGGGATGACGATCACGGATGCGCAGTGCGATCAGATTCTCGCCTCAGACCTTGGGGCCGTCGAAAAGGACGTATCCCGGATCATTAAGGTCCCGTTGAGCCAGCCGCAGTTCGATGCGCTGGTGTCGTTCCACTTCAACACGGGTGCCCTCGGTAGCGGCACTGTCGATGACAAGATCAACGCGGGGAACATCGACGGCGCGATGGCGACGCTACTCCAGTATGTCAACGCTGGCGGCAAGCCGATGAACGGCCTTATCCGGCGCCGGAAGGCGGAACGCTTGATGTTCCTGGGTCAGGTTGAGGCTTCCATGGCCTTGGCCGGCGCTCACATGGCTGCGCCTGATGGGCCGATGCCGCAGAAGCCTATTCCATCGCCAACTCCGGTTCAGCCTCCGAAAGCGGAGGAAGAGTCGTTCTGGGACAATTTCGTCCACCTGTTCGTCAAAAGGAACTGATCTATGTCGAGCCTCTTCAGTCTTACCATCCTCGGTGATGCTCTCGTATTCGTCGGCGGTGTCGCTGTTGGCATCCTCTATGAAACCAAGATCAAGGGATGGATTGTCGGCGCCGAAGCGTTCGCTGCATCTCTCAAGGCCAAGGCTGCGGCCATCGAGAGCGCGGTTAAGAAGTAATGCGCCCTGACATCATCGCGCCGATTGCGCGCATCCTGCTCCGCTATCTCGGCGGAGCACTAATTTCGGCTGGCTTTGCGATCAGTCCGAACACGCTTACCGATCCCGATCTCATTCAGGTGCTCTGCTTTGTGATCGGAGGATTGTGCACGGCCATCTCTGAAAGCTTCTATGTCATTGCACGTCGCAGGGGATGGCACACATGACCTTCATTATGTCCATTCTTTCGTGGCTTGCTTCCGGCCCGCTCGATCGAATTTTCAAGACGATTGATAACAGCGTGGACAATCAAACGACGCGCGAGCAGATCAAGGCCGATCTTGCCAAGTCCTACCTGTCTTCACAAGTCGCGATCCTGACCGGTCGGGGCTGGTGGTTTCCGCTCCTGTTCATGGTGCCGGCCGGCCTTTGGTTCGCCGCTGTATGCGTCTATTCAGTCCTGTGGTGCAAGGGATGTGCCTATCCGCAGACGTGGACGATTGCAGCACTGCCGCCTCCCTTGGACCAGTGGATGGGGGCCATCATCGGCTCATTGTTCATCGGCAAAGCCGGCGGAGAGATCATCTCACAGTTAAAGCGTTAGGGGCGTGGGAAGCTGGGACTGATCCTAGCAATTCGGCGGACAGCTAGGAGATTGAATTGGAAATCGCGCAAGAGTTCCTGAAGGCGTGGGGGCCTCCCGGCCTCATCGCCATTGTGATGTGGGTAATGCTGCTTAAGTCGGAAAAGCGGGAAGAGAAAAAAGACACCCGCATCCAGTTGCTCGAGAACCTGCTCACCGAAAGCTATGACGAACGTATCGCGGCGGCCGATCGTATCGCCGAAGCGATCCACGGCAATGCAACGGCGCTTATTGCCCTCGTGAACGAGATCAGAGCAAAAAGATGATCCAGGTATTCAACCAATTCCGCCGCGTCTGGTCCGACGATGGGCGAGGAGACAAAGACTTTTCAAGCCAGGAAAACCGCCTCCATGAGGTGCAGGCCAAGCTTGAAGAGGCAACGAAGCTTTTGCGGCAGGCGTCGGAAACACTGACCGGTCTGATCCAGACCAAGGGGCTGCATTGACCGGCTCCTTTTGGTGGGTCAACTGGCTCGCAGCTTTCATGATCGTTCTCTCCATCCTCACCATCGGCATTGCAATTCAAGAATGGTGGCTTTCACGCCATCCGACCAATCCGCCTGATCGTCTGGACAGGCGGTAGCTCGGCCTGTGCTTTCAGGCCTGTTTCCCTCCCTAGACTTGGCCCGACGCCCTAACCGGCGTCGGGCTTTTTTCTATGAGAGGATAGATATCAGGGGCGACCTGTCGGCCACTTCGGTTGAAGCTCCGGCTCCAACTCTGTGCAGCCTATCTCGTTGCAGCTCAGCGTGACATAGCCGCCAATGGCTGAACTGCTGTCTGACCGGCGCTCTCCGGTTTGCTTATTTATTTCGCCCTGCTGATAGATTTTCACGACATGCGGCTCACGCACCACGCTCACCAGACCCCAACTATCAGTTTTGCCGTCCTTCGATTCAACCGTTACGCTCGCGCGCCCCGGCGACAATCCAGTGAAGGCGACGGTATGGTCTGACAAAGGCATGACCTTGACGAGAAGATCGTCATCGAGGCGAACCGATTTGATCGGACGCTTGAAGTAGATCTTGGTTGTCTCGCCGAATTTAACGATGATGTTTCCGTTTTCCGGGGCAGGTACAGCTGCCTGCGTGATTACATCGCCGCTTGTCGTGGGGCCGGTCCGCTCCCGTGGCGGAGGTCCATTACTCTTCTGTTGGGTCAGAGGCTCTTCGGCCATGACGGGGACGGACAACAGAACGCAAATAGCCAGAATCGGCGCAGATCCAACAATCTTCATGGAAATCCCCTCAAATAATGGTCTAGGCTGCCATAATTGACCGGAAAACGCCAGTGCTCCGCAGCCACAGGTAGTCAACAAAGCTCCCTCACAGGGTCAAAGGGGCTCGAAAGGATTTCCGCCTCGCGGCGGCCAAATAAGCTGCGGGAGACAGATCAGGACGATCACCCCAATGGTGATGAACCAAAATTCAATAGGTGGCATGTTGGTTTCCTCGTTGTCTCAGGGGGATCGGGGAGGGGGTTGGTCTGGTTGCTTCCTCTTGCGCCTACTTGGCCGCTTAAGTTGCTCTAGATCGCGCCATACGATCACCAGCAAGTCGATATATTGCTTGGCAGCTTCCTCGCTGAGAGACTTTACCGCTTCATTGATGGTCCACCCGACCTGAGCCTTGGCGGCCTCGATCCCATCGTTAAAGGTATAGGTCGCTGGCATGGATGCTCCTGGCTTAGGTGCTCTGCTCCCACTCGCGGAGCATTTCCTTGATGGCCTGATAGGCCTCGTAGTCGCGCCGATCGATCCGTAGCATATCGGGCTGTTGGTAAGTTGGCGGCCCTAGGCTTGGGTCGTCCAGCTTCACCATCCAAGACTTTCTGATAGCGTCCGAGAGTGCCCGCAGAAGCAGTTCCTGCTCAGCGATCTTCTTTGACGCCATGTCGAAGTATTTGCCGGGATTTGCCAGCAGATCCTGCTCGGTCTCCTTTACAATCCGAAGCAGTTTGGCGAGCCGCCGGGCGTGTTCTCGGTCATCTTTCCCGAAATCGTGGTCAATAATTTCGCCCATGGCGTACTCCCTGTTTAAGTGTCGGCATGCGTAGGCACGGGCAGATCCAGTTCCTTCAGGTCGATCCCGTACTTCGGCGCCACCCACAGCAGAAAAGTCCCGGACTGTCCGGTCTCGCGAATGAATTCGCGCATCTGCGCCAGCTTTCTATCGGCCTCTTCTAATTTCTGGTTGACTTCTTCCAGCTCGCGCTGAGTCTTTTTCCGAGCCGCCTGTTCCTCGAAATATAGCGTGCTGTATTTGGTCATCGTGTCATACCAACATGCTGCTCATGATCTGCGATGGGTCTCGATATCGTCGGCGGCGATCTTGCCGGCAACCATCAGACGCAGAAGGATGGCGACCGGCTCTGGCACAGATCGTTCGCCCAACGCCCAGCGGCGAGCCGTGCGCGGGTCTGCACCCAATAGGCGCGCCGCCCCGACCTGTGAAAGGCCGAGGCGGTCGATAGCGGCTTGGAACTGTTTGGCGGTCATCGATTGGCCTTGTGTAGCCGACGCTCATTAACCCGCTGGGTAGCGCAATCAACGCCATCACACCACAACCGAACCGCATCAAACGAATACGTATCGTCAGGATAGCGGGCCATAACCGTTCGATTGCCGCGGGGGCCACGCAAGGTATAGCCCATGACCCGGAGCGGGGCACCCTCAGCCGCTTCCCAAGAATTCGTGAAAGGTTCAGACCGATAGCCGCGACTTGCGACATATTCCCTCAACTGACCAGCCGTAAGATTTGATCCCGACAAAAACTGCATGGTGCGCTCCGTTGTTGACGGAGCTAAACTAGTCTCATTGGCCCTATAGGGCAAGTGGCCCTAGTATCACGAAATGTTACAAAAGCGCGGATAGGGCTACCGCGCCTCTCGGTTACGTCGTTGTTCGCGGCACAATAGGGGCTGGTTTGATCTTGCCCGGGTAAAGAGCGTCTGCAATCTTCTCGGCGTCCTGCGCCAGAGACGTCTTCTGCATACGCCTCAATGCGCCGCCGATCTGGTAAAGGGCATCGCAACAGTCTCTTTCGGATAGCTTTTGCCAGTCCATCGACCCTTCCTCTGTCATCGGTCAGCTGCGTCAGAACGGAATATGATCACACTCTTGCCCTGGATGGACCCATTGGCCGCACTCAGCGCATTGCGTGTCGTTCGGATAAAGAGCGCGATATTCTAGATCGGCTCCCTTGCGTTGCATCCACGTTCCGATGTGGTAGCGAATCCAATCAAGAACACTGGCTGTCTCGCCCTGTCGGGCAGGGTGCTCAATGTAGGGCATCAGAGCCTCCCATTCGGGATCGGCCAAACCTCTTTGGCGCGATCGAAGATCGGGTTGACCCATTCGTCCTCGTCCTCGACGCCATCCATGCCGTTCAGGATGTTGCCAAGCGTCTCCATCAGCTCAGCCGACCGCTTGCCAACCAGTTCGATGTAGCTGTCGGATTCGCCGATTCTCGGTGCACTTAGCCACCGACCCTTGTCGCTGTGGATCTGGGCAATAGCTGTCGCCAGATGGGCGACTACGCGGCATTGGTCGGCCGCCTGCTTACGCTTCTCGATTGGTGTCATGCTCGTTCTCCGGTCGGGACCGCTAGCCGGTGCGAGGCAATCCGACCTTCGCCAGCACAGGCGTATATCAACGCCTTGATGGCACTGCTGTCGTCAAAGAATTTGACCGCATCATCAATCTTCGGCACCCAGTCATCTCTCGAACACTTGCCCCGCGCCCCAGACGACCAATAGAACAGGTCGTTGTTGATGTAGCGCTCGACCACATAGAATGTTTTGCCGTCATCCATGGCTTTGATGCTCCCTACTGAGGGTCTGTGCCGGCCTGCGCCAGCCGCTTCGCCTGGTAGGTCATCTGCGCTTGCTTCTCCGGCCTCAGCAGATCGGCTTCGCTCTCCGTCGCCTTGATCTGGTAGATCAGGTTGGAGACGAAGTTCCGGGCGGGCAAGGAGGTCTTGTGCGCGATCTGCTCCAGCCACTTCCGGAGCTTGGAGGCTTGGTCGAGGGTCTGGGGGACTTTGATCTTGAAGCGAAGAACATCCGCAGAACGCTGCTGTGTCACGGATGTGCCAGCAGGCTGACAGGTTCGCGCATCGTTCACGCTTGAACCGCCGTTTTCTAGCAGAGTGCCGTCTTCCTGTTCTAGTCTTATCATTTGATTTTCCTAGGGTTTTCGCGTTTTCTCTGAAAAAGCCACAGCCCTCGCCAGGGGAGCTAGCGAGGGCCGTGTTGGTACACCGCGCCGCGCCTAGGTTCGCGACGAGATGTGGGAGCTCGTAAAAAGTCCTACTCAGGCATGATCCGTTTCCGAAAACCGGTTTCCACTTTGCGGGATCACGCCGTTAGAAGGGCAGCAGCACGTCGAGAACCTGCTGGCCGTAGCGCGGCTGTTGCACGTCGGTGATCTGGCCGCGGCCGCCATAGGCGATGCGGGCCTGGGCGATCTTCGAGGAATCGATGGTGTTGTCGCTCTGGATGTCCTCCGGGCGCACGATGCCGGCCACGATCAGCTCGCGGATTTCGAAATTGACGCGGATCTCCTGCTTGCCCTCGACCACGAGGTTGCCGTTCGGCAGCACCTGGGTGACGACGGCGGCGACGCTGGTCTGCAGCGCTTCCTGGCGGTTGACCGAGCCCTTGCCGTCGCTCGAGGCGGTGGATTCGGCGGTCAGGATCTTGCCGGGCAGGATCTTGAGCGGCTGTGTGACGGTCTGCGAGCCCAGGAAATTGGTGATGCCCGAGTCTTCCGAATTGGTGCGGCTGCGCTGGGTCTCGTTGGCGATCGCGGCCTTGTCGGTGAAGTTCACCGTGATGGTCAGGATGTCGCCGACGCGCGCGGCGCGCTGGTCCTTGAAGAAGGCGCGGGAGCCGCTGCGCCACAGCGAGTTCGGGCTGTAGGAGGCGATCTCGGGCTTCGGCATCGGCATCTGCACCGGCTTGTAGCCGGGCTGGGTGGTCGGATTGTCGATCGACGACAGTTTCGGCTGCTCGCCGATCTGGGAGAGACGGTCGATCGACGAGCAACCGCTGGCGATCGTTCCGAGCGCGAGCAGCGCACCGGTCAGGACGAAGCGGTTGATGCGGTACTGGGACATGAACTTTACTCGGCGTTTGGTGCGACTGAACTCAGCTTGACGGAAGCGGAATTGGATTCGGTGGCGTCGGCGGTCGGCGCCGGGCGCGGGGTCGCGACTGAGATCGAGACCTCGCCGCGGCCGGTGACGACGCCGGAAACGGCGCGCTTGGACTGCAGATTCATCACGCTGACGGTGTCGCCCTCGGCGCCGCCATCCATCGCCTTGCCGCGGATCGTCAGGTAGAGGCCGGCGGTGCGATAGATCAGCGTGACGTTCTGGTCGCGGGTGACGAGATCGGGCTTCGCGAGGTCGGCGACCCGCAGCGCCTGACCGGGGCGGAGCTGGCGGCGGACCTGCATGCCGACGGCGCTGTCGCGCACCGCCGCGTCGTTGCCGATTTCGGCTTTCGGACGGCGTTCGACGATCACGTCGGAGGCCTTCAGCACGTCGCCGCGCTCGACATTGCGCGTCAGCACGGCGGCCTCGATGGTTTCGATCGCGGTTCCGGTGAAGCGCAGCTTCGACGGCGCGGCGCCGGCGTCGTTGCCGATCTCGAAGGTCAGGTCGAAACGGGTCGAGCGCGGGTCGTAGCGCACGGCGATCGGCTGCATCGTGCCGGTATTGGTGGCCTCGAGGCGGATGTCGCCGGGATCGCGGTCGAAGGTCAGCGCGATGTTGCCGGCCCTGCCGAGCCCGTGGCGGCCCTCCAGCGCGCGCGACACCTGCTGCTCGATCTCCTTGCTGTCGATGGTGCGCGCCAGCCGGGTGACGGTGATCTCCTTCAGCTCGCGGGTATCGACGCCGATCACCTGGTGCGAGCGCAACACGTTGAGCACCTGCGCGACCGGCAGCGTGCCTGTCGTGCCGAGGTCCGGCGCGCGGTAGACCGCGACGCTGCCGGCGCTGCCGGCATTGTCGATGAGGTCGCCGACCCGCACGATGTCGTCGGCGACCGTGATGCTGGCGCGCAGCGTCGGCACCGCGATGGTCTCGCGGCGGCTTTGCGCGGCGGACGGCGCCACGGTGACGGTGAGGAGCGCGGCTGCGATCAGGAATGAGCGGGCGATCATCGACATCATCCTCAGCGGAACAGGTTGGAGGTCGACTGCATCATCTGGTCGGCGGCGGAGACCACCTTCGAGTTCATCTCATAGGCGCGCTGTGCGGCGATCAGGTCCGAGATTTCCGAGACCACCTCGACATTGGCCTGTTCGAGGCTGCTCTGCTGCATGTCGCCATAGCCGTCGGTGTTGGCGGTGCCGTCCTGCGGCTGGCCGGAGGCCGGCGTTTCCACGAACAGGTTATCGCCGATCGGCATCAGGCCGGCCTTGTTGATGAAGCGGGTCAGGCCGATCTGGCCGATGTTGGTCGATGCGGTCTGGCCCGGCAGCGTCACCGAGACCTGGCCCTGCGCATTGATGGTGAGGCCGGATGCGTTCTGCGGGATCGTGATCGTCGGCTGCAGCAAATTGCCCTGCGCGTTGACGATGCGGCCCTGATTGTCCATCTGGAACGAGCCGTCGCGGGTGTAGGTGAAGGTGCCGTCCGGCATCAGGATCTTGAAGAAGCCTTCGCCGCGGATCGCGATGTCGAGGTCGTTGCCGGTCGGCGACAGCGTGCCCTGGGTCATCATGCGCGGCGTGCCGACGGTCTTGACGCCGCCGCCGAGGTCGATGCCCATCGGCATGATGGTGTTCTGATCGGAGGCCTGCGCGCCGACCCGGCGCACATGATCGTAGATCAGGTCCTGGAACGCGGCGCGCTGCTTCTTGTAGCCGGTGGTGCGCAGGTTCGCGATGTTGTTGGAGATCACCTGAACGCTGAGTTCCTGTGCCGCCATTCCGGTCGCAGCTGTATAAAGTGCGCGCATCGGTCAATCCCCCGGATCAGTTCGGCACGTCGGCGAGCTTCTCGATCGCCGATTTGTGCAGGTCGCTCTGCTGCTGCAGCAGCGAGGCGATTTGGGTGTAGGTCCGCGTGATCTCGATCATGCGGCTCATTTCGACGACGGAGTTGACGTTCGACTTCTCGATGAAGCCCTGGCGGATCTGCGCCTTGGTGTCCGGCAGCGCCTGCGTGCCTTCGCCCGGCGCGTAGAGGTTGGAGCCGTCCTTCAGCAGGCGCTGGGCCTGCGCGAACGAGACGAGGCGCAGCTTGCCGCGGATCGAGTCGAGGCGGGAGGTGCCCTCGAGCACGGTGATGTTGCCGTCGGCGGCGATCGAGACGTCGTGGTCGGTCTGCTGGAAGGTGATCGGGCCGGCGGTGCCGAGCACCTGGTAGCCGGAGGCGGTGACCAGCTGGCCGCGATTGTTGATCTGCAGGCTGCCTTCGCGGGTGTAGCGCTCGCCGCCCGGCGTCTGCACCACCAGGAAGGCGTTGCCGTCGATCGCGACGTCGAGCGGGTTCTTGGTCTCTTCGGTCGGGCCCTGTGAGAAATCGTGGAAGGTCGCGCGGTCCTGCACGAAGGAGACGCGGCGGTCGGAGGACGCGAAATTGTCCTCATGCGCGTTCGAGGACAGATATTCCTGGAACAGCGACCGGTCGGCCTTGTAGCCGTTGGTGTTCATGTTCGCGATGTTGTTGGAGACGACATCCATCTGCCGTTCCAGCACCATCTGCTTCGATAGGCCGACCAGAAGGGTATTCTGCATCGGTGGTTCTCCCCTGTGAGGCGATCCGAATGCAGGTTCTCCCAAACCTTCACGCCGGACCCGTCGGTAACCATTGGGTTCTCCCAAACCCTCAGGTCACGCCGTGCTCTCAGCGAAAGCCGTGCCAACTTGAAATAGTGATTTATTTGAATGGCTTAGGTGTTTGGTCGGGGTCTGCAAGGGGCGGCAGAAAGGTCTTGTTGACCATGTTTGCCCGGCAGTTTTTTCCTAGTGGAAGGTAAATCCTAAGCTTCCGTTAACCATTATGGCCCCAGTGTTGCCGGCATTGGGGCGCGTCTGCGCCGGCGGCATTTGTATCGCGTCTTCAGGCCAAGGCTGGGGCAAATCGCGTTCGCATCCTTCAGGGTGAAGCGAGCGGACGATGGCGGACGAGGAAAAGACGGACAGCGGCGAGGGCGCGGCCGCTCCGAAGAAGGGCAAGCTCAGGCTGATCATTGCCGTCGTCGGCATCCTCGTGGTGCTCGGCGCGGGCGCCGGCGGCTGGTTCTTCTTCATGCGCGGCCACGGCGAGGAGCAGCACGCCGAAGCGCCGCCGCCGAAGCCGCCGAGCTTCGTCGACGTGCCTGACATGCTGGTCAATCTGGTCGGCGCGCCCGGCGAGCGCGTGCAATATCTCAAGCTGAAGCTCGTGCTCGAGGTCAAGGAAGAGAAGCAGGTCGAGGCGATCAAGCCGGCGCTGCCGCGCGTCACCGACCTGTTCCAGACCTACATGCGCGAGCTGCGCCCGAGCGACCTCAACGGCTCGGCCGGCCTGTTCCGCCTCAAGGAAGAACTGACCAAGCGCGTCAATCTCGCGCTGGCACCCAACCAGGTCAACGCGGTGCTGTTCAAGGAAGTCGTGATCCAGTGACGGGGTGGATGTAAAGACATGGCCGGCAACGACCAGATGGACCAGGACGCCATTGCGGCGCAATGGGAAGCCTCGCTCGATTCCGAGGATCCCGAGGCGGCCGCGGCGGAAGCCGCCAAGAACGAGCTCACCGAGAACATGGCGCTGCAATGGGCCGCCATGGTCGAGGACGGCAGCCGCGACTTCGGTGGCAAGAACACCAATGGCGAGCGCGTGCTGTCGCAGGAGGAGATCGACAATCTCCTCGGCTTCACGGTCGGCGACGTCAGCCTCGACGACCATTCCGGCATCCGCGCCATCATCGATTCCGCGATGGTGTCCTACGAGCGTCTGCCGATGCTCGAAATCGTGTTCGACCGCCTGGTGCGGTTGATGACGACCAGTTTGCGCAATTTCACCTCCGACAACGTCGAGGTCTCGCTCGACCGCATCACCTCGGTGCGCTTCGGCGACTACATGAACTCGATCCCGCTGCCGGCGGTGCTCTCGGTGTTCAAGGCGGAGGAGTGGGAGAACTTCGGTCTCGCCACGGTCGATTCCAGCCTGATCTATTCGATGATCGACGTGCTGCTCGGCGGCCGCCGCGGCCAGACCCAGCTGCGCATCGAGGGCCGGCCCTACACCACGATCGAGACCAATCTCGTCAAGCGCCTGGTCGAGGTGGTGCTGTCGGATGCCGAGCAGGCGTTCCGGCCGCTGTCGCCGGTGACCTTCACGATCGACCGGCTCGAGACCAACCCGCGCTTTGCCGCGATCAGCCGCCCGGCCAATGCCGCGATCCTGGTGCGCCTGCGCATCGACATGGAAGACCGCGGCGGCAATGTCGAATTGCTGCTGCCCTACGCCACCATCGAACCGATCCGCAACGTGCTGTTGCAGATGTTCATGGGCGAAAAATTCGGCCGCGACCCGATCTGGGAAGGCCATTTCGCCACCGAAGTAGCGCAGGCCGAGATCTCGGTCGACGCGGTGCTCTATGAAGCCGATATCCCGCTGAAGGAGCTGATGAAGCTCAAGGTCGGCGACACCCTGCCGCTGGATATCCGCTCCGACGCGCTGGTCTCGGTGCGCTGCGGCAACGTCACCCTGACGGAAGGGCGCATGGGCCGGGTCGGCGACCGCGTCGCGATCCGCGTCACCAAGAATTTGCGTAAACCTCAAACCACCTTCGCGATGTTCGAGAAGGCGGACGAGCGGACCAAGATGATGGAGGCACCATGAGTCATGTGCTTGGACTAGCAATCGAGAGTCTGGTAGCCGTGCTGCTGATGCTGACGATCGGCTATTGCTGGCTGCTCAACAAGCGCCTGCAGCGGCTGAAGGCCGACGAGCATTCGCTGAAGGCGACGATCGCCGAACTGATCACCGCGACCGAGATCGCGGAGCGGGCGATCGGCGGGTTGAAGCACGCGGTGCGCGACGTCAACGAGAACCTCGGCAACCAGCTCGATGCGGCGACGCAGATGTCGGCGCTGCTGAAGAACCAGCTGGCGGAGGGCGACCACGTGGTGCGCCGGCTGTCCAAGATCGCGCTGGCCGCGCGGCCGTCCGAGCCCGCGCATGCGCCGGCACAGGCAGTTGCGCCCGCCGCGCCAGTGGCGCCGGCGCCCAGGGTCTCGGCCGCGCACGCGGTTGCCGCGGCGGCTGAAGCCTTCACCGAGCGCAGGAGGGCCGGCGGCCTCGCTGCATGAAGTTGCTTCGTGACATCAGAGTGATGCCTGTGGTGCTGGTCGCGATCTTCGGCCTGATGGTGCTGAAGGTCGCCGGCCTCGTGCTCGATGGCGGTTACGTGTTTGCCGACGATACGCCGCCGGCCGGCCAGTCCTGGGCGCAGCAGAACTTCAACTTCCCCGGCGCCGGCAAGGCTGCGGTTGTTGACAGCAAGATCAAGGGCGATCCCGGCGACATCACGGGATCGGTCGAGCACAAGGAGGCCAAGAAGGACGAGGCGCCGAAGGCGGCCGCACCGGCCGCGGAGCCGTCCAAGCCCGATGGCGTTGTCGTCAATCTGGATGCACCCGCGCCGGTGTCGGCATCGGAGCGCGCGATCCTGGAACGGTTGCAGTCGCGCCGCCAGGAGCTCGAGACGCGCGCGCGCGAGGTCGAGATCCGCGAAAGCCTGTTGAAGGCCGCCGAGAAGCGCATCGAGGCCAAGGTCGAGGAGGCCAAGGCCAATGATGCCAAGGCGAATGCCGATGCCGCGGCCAAGGCGGAAGCCGAGGCCGCGCGTTTCAAGGGCATCGTCACCATGTACGAGAACATGAAGCCGAAGGACGCCGCAAAAGTGTTCGATCGTCTGGAAATGAACGTGCTCTACCAGATCGCCTCGCAGATCCAGCCGCGCAAGATGTCCGACATCCTCGGCCTGATGCAGCCGGAAGCCGCCGAACGGCTCACGGTCGAACTCGCCCGCCGTGCCGGCGGCGACAAGTCGGCCTCAACCGACGATCTTCCCAAGATCGAAGGCAAGATGCTCACGCCGAAGACGAATTGATGGCACGCCGGTCAAGCAGCCCGTCGATTGGCGGATGGCGACCCGATCAGCCGTAAGCCAGATCCGATTTCACGTTGGGTTGCCGGCATCTCATCCAGATGATCGCGATCACGGTCGCGCACATGAACGGCCCAAGGGGCACCAGCACGATCGGGTAAGCAAATCCCAACAGGACAAGCACGCCGAACCCGATCCGGAGTGCGGAGCGGTTCGAGAGAAGAGGGCCATGTTCGGTCAGGGGCGCGTTCGCGAGAAAGACGAGTGCACCAGCCAGTATCGTCGCGTCGTAGATCGCGAAGTAGGGGGAGACAAGCTGCGTTGCGGTGAGCAGGCTCGCGGCCTTGACGGCGAAGCTGACATTGCGGCGCCATATGATCAGCACCCACATCGCGGCCGCCGCAGCGACCGCGATGTGCAACGTCATGGCCAATCCGTAGCCAAATCCGGCAAACCGAAGCACACCGTAGACGCTCTGCAGTTTGTACCAAGCCAGACCGCCAGTGAGATGGAACTGCGTCGTCGCGAAGGTTGCCGCCTGACGGAATCCCTCAAAGGTGTCCCAGCCAAAGATGAGTCCGGTGAGCAGCATGAGCGCCGGTATCACCAGGCTGGCTGTGATGACGACGGTCCACCGTCCAGTGGCGATCAGCACAAGAGGAAGCAGGACGCCATATTGCGGCTTGAAGATCAGCAGCGCGATCAGAACGCCGCTGACGATCGGGCGTCTATCCAGCGTTAGCAGGATGCCGCAGAGTAAAGATGCCGCGAGCAGGGAGCTTTGGCCGACAAGGAAATCGTATAAGACGGGCGGCACGGCGAGTGCCACCAGCAGCGCGACAGCGCGCGGCCGAATGGCGTAAATAACGACCGCCCAGCACAGCAGTTTTACCGCAGTCCAGGTCCAGAACGCGATTGGGAACGGCAGCAGCGCCAGTAGCGCCGCTACAAAGAAGAAAACTGGCGGATAGAAGAAGGGTGTAGGATTTTCGTCAACCGGATACGGAGCTTGGTTCAGGCTCGGATGAATCCGAAGGATCAGTTCCCGCAGCTGATGCCAATCGTAGGCAGCGGCGGCGTGGCCGTCGAGGGCCATCGTCCCAGCGGTCCAAAAACACGAAAAGTCGAGCCCGGTCGCGCCGCTACCGTCAATTGCTTTCGGCATCGCCGCAAACAGGGTGAAGCTCAATACGATGAGGCAGGCAATGGCTAATGCACGGTCGGACCCGGGGCGCGCCGCGCAGGCGTACGCCATTCCAATTCCATTCATGAAACTGCCAAAAGCTAAGAATTATTTGAAATGTAAGCCATTTTATACCGCAACTTGGCGGTGACGCAAGCAAGCGGCCCGTCTCCGTCCGGCCTTAGGTTAATCGCCAGGAGGTCCGCGCGTGCCCGATGGATCAGGTCGTCGATCTTCTCGATGCAATGGCGGAAGCTAAGGCCATCTGCTTCGAGGGCATCACCGAGTACAACAAGACGCAGTCGGAGGTGCGCCGGCGCCCTGTGCTGGCTGGCTGAAGCGGATATTCGCCCGCCTTCGATTATGTCGGGCTCGACCGGACCTCAGCGATGCCAAATTTGCATCGACACCGAAAAGATGTCCGATCGCCCCACCGTATCCCCAAGGTGCGAGGGTCTTTTGCGCTCTGCCCGATGGGCACGATCGCCTCCGAGCACCCGGTTATGGTAGCCTTAACCGGTAGCGTTAAGTTGCAACCGATTTGTCATTCTGGAATTGAAGTCGCTATGTCTCAAGGTGGTGTTTTGGGAATTGCCGATGCTGAAAGACATGCCATGGCTCACCGCGCCGCGCGCTCGATTGTACGTGAGTGGCATCGCAATTGTGCTGGTGCTGACCCTTGCGAGGTCGCTTTTGTTATTTTACCGCGATGGCGGCTATGGCACGAATAACTTTCTGCTCGGCTCGGACTTCCTGACGTTCTGGGCAGCGTCGCTCCAGGTGTTGGCCGGGCATCCCGCCGAGGTTTATGTACCCGAATTGCATCTGCTGTCGGAGGCTCCATACCTGCGAGAGGGCTACGAGGCGTTCTTCTATCCGCCGACGATGCTGCTCTTGTGCGTGCCGCTGGCGCTCGCGCCGTATTTCGCCTCGCTGTTCGTGTTCATCAGTGTAACGGCGGCGTCGTTCGCCGCGGTGATCTGGCGTATCTTGCGAACGCCCTGGTGCCTGGTCGCGATCCTCGCCTATGCGCCGGTCTATCTTAATGCCGTGGCAGGGCAGAACGCCTTTCTGACGGCATCGATCCTTGGCTGCGGTCTCAACATCATGGACCGGAAGCCAAAGCTCGCAGGCGCGATCCTCGGGCTGATGGTGATCAAGCCGCATCTGGCGCTGGCCGTGCCGATCGCGCTGATCGTCACAGGTCGCTGGCGCACGCTGATCTGGGCAGGCCTGTCGTCGATTTCGCTCGTCGTGCTGTCCGTGCTGCTGTTCGGCCTGGATACGTGGCTCAACTTCCTCGACGTCTCTCACTCCGCCCGTCAGGCTCTCGCGAACGGCGACGTCGAGTTTTCATTGCTGCAGAGCGTGTATGCGACAGCGCGCCTGCTCGGCGCCGGCGTCAACACGGCCTTTATCATTCACGGCCTCGTGGCGCTGGGCATGACGTGTGTGCTCGTCTGGATGTTGCGTCAGAAGATCAGTGCTGCCACCGAACGCTCGATCATCGTGCTCGCCTGCCTTCTGATTACGCCGTTCTGCCTGTTCTACGACATGCTCATCATGGCGCTGCCGCTGGCCTGGATGCTCCGCGAATGGTTGAGGGTCGGCTTTCCGGCTTGGTCGAAAATGGTGCTTGGCGTGACGTTTCTCGCGCCGATGGTCTTCTACCTGCCTGTCCTCTATCAATTGTCGGTCGTGAAGCCGCTGCCTTTTGGTTCTCCGGTCATCATCCTGTTCTGTTGGTTGCTGGTCCGGGAGAGCACGCAGACGCGGCAAGCGGCGCATGGCGGGCGAGAGGTCGCGGCGGTCTGAGTTCGGCGCACCTCACGCGAACCTCCGTAGTATTGCGGGAGTGTCCCGTTCCGGGCTTTGCCATTGGCCGCGTGAGCAAGGGAGTAGAACCGCCCGGTCGCCAATCGCCGCGCCGGCGCGACAAATCGGCCTCGACCGACGATCTTCCCAAGATCGAAGGCAAGGTGCTCACGCCGAAGACGAATTGACGGGGTCTCTCTTCAGGTTTTCGGGAGTGGAGACCGGTGCAGATGGACAATCTTCCAATCCGAGCCTTGCTTTGCGATCACGAATGTGACGCGGCCGACGCTGCTATAAGGCTGGCCATCCTTCATGACACCGGAGATGGTGTCGAACCCGGCAAGCACCACCGTCCTCTCGTCGATCAGGAGAGTCTCTGCGCTTTGCAGCGCCACGGTGTTGGGGCGCGAATTGAGGATTGTCGCTTCGAAGTATTTGCGGATTTGCTCCGGCTTCGTCATGACGACCTTGCCGAACGTTCCGATCATGGTCGCTTCCGGGGCATAGAGACTGACGATACCGTCAAGGTCGGCGTCAGCGAAGGCTTTGCTCCAGCGCTCAACGAGCTGCGCTGCGTCCTCCTTCGGACCGGCTTGGGCAATCGAGACACTCATCAAGAGAGCAAGAATTGATAATGGCTTTCGCATGGGTGATCCTCTCAAAAGAATTTATTGCAGAACAATCGGAAATCGAGTGAGGCAGCAGTGCTGCTTTCGCGTTGCGATAAATCATTATTGCCAATCAACAGGGCGGCTTGACCGTTTCGATGTCCGTCCGGCCGAGTTCGCCAAGTCTTCCCGATCCGGTGCAATGGACAAGCGGGCACAAGGCTTCCGCAAATCGCCGGCCTGATGGTCACGATCCTTCGCCGACATAGGCGGAGCAGGGCGGCTTGTGGCCCCTCGGCGTACATCCGCGCCGAACGGCGCCAAGGCCATTGCAACCGAGCCATCGTGGACATTGCCAAAGTGCTTGATGCGAGTCTAGCATTGGCGTGAGGAAGGCGAGCGCGACTTCGCTATTTTAGAGCCTTCCGCGATTGCGGTCGCATGGACCGCCGCTTGAGTTGATTGATTGAATTGCTCTTGTGCCGGGCGCGAAGCTGCGCCCGATCAGAAATTGAATTTTTGATCACCAAGAAATTTCAAGGAAACCAATATGCGTAGCCTGTTCATGATGCTTGTCGTCATCGCCACCACCAATCTGGCATGGGCCCAATCCGAACTGGTCAAACGGGGCGATTACCTCGTCAACGGCATTCTGGCTTGCGGCAATTGCCACACGCCGAAGGGACCGAACGGCGATGTTTTGGAGAAGGCGTTCTCGGGCGGAGGATACTGGGACGAGCCTCCCTTCACGGTGCATGCCGCCAACATCACGCAAGACAAGGAAACAGGCATCGGAAACTGGAGCGATGCCGAAATCAAGAAACTGCTGCGCACCGGGCAAACCCCAAAGGGTGTGCATACCGCGATGGTCATGCCGACCAGCTTCTATCACATCCTGACGGAAAATGATCTCGACGCGGTCGTCGCATATTTGCGTACGATCACGCCGGTCCACAACAAGGTGCCCGATCCGATCTACAAGGTGCCTCAAGTCGAGAGCGTTCCGCCGGGCGGCGAGAACCCGTTCGCCGAACCGATGATGAGCGACAAGGTGCAGAAGGGATTCTATCTCGTCACGATCGCGCATTGCATGGCGTGCCATACGCCGATTGGACCGAGGGGACGAGAATACAAGAACAGTCTTGGCGCGGGCGGCGTCAAATTTTCCGGGCCGTGGGGAATCTCGGTTTCACGCAACATCACGCAGAACAAGACCAATGGGATCGGCACGTGGAGCGACGACGAGATCAAACGTGCGATCACCGAAGGTGTCAGCCGAGATGGCAGCCGTCTCGGTCGACCGATGGGATACCACTACTATGCCCGGATCAGTCCCGATGACCTTGATGCCATCGTGGCGTATTTGCGCACGTTACCTGGCAGCGCGGAGTAAGCCTCGTTGCACGGACAAATCCTGTCCGGTCACGGCCGCGCAGCGGGCCCCTGGCTGACTTCAAAGGATAGGCGTCCCGCCAGCTGTGCAGCCAGGCGGCGCTCGGAACAAGCTTCAGCTTCAAACCGAGCGTTTTGGTCGCCATTCCTTGCCGGCGGTCGGTCCGAAACAATCCGTTGACGTTAACAGCTCCTTAACGCCGCCCGATCCAAGATCGGACGGCGTGGGCGAGGGCGCTTCGCGCTTGGTATGGCTGGGGTCCCGAGAAGACGTTTCGAGATGGCGCGAACCGCTGCCGCTGGAACATGGTCGCTAGGCCGCGCCTGGGCGCGGACCGCGCGTCTGTGCCTGCTTGCCGCCGCCCTTGCGCTCACAACCCTCACATATCCGACCGCGGTGCGCGCCGAAGACCCGGTGCCTGGTGAGGCGACATTCTCTGCCGCGAACGGCTATGCCCGGCTGGTGCTGAAGCTGAAGGAGGATGTCGAGTCCGAGGTTACGACCGCCGGCTCGATCATCGTGATCCGCTTCAGGCGACCGGTCGATATCCCCGTCGAGAAACTGCAGGATGCGGTGCCCGATTATGTCGGCGCCGCGCGCCGCGATCCCGACGGCTCGGCGATCCGCCTGTCGCTGGCGCGCCGCGTCTCCATCAACACCATGACCGCCGGCGAGCGCATCTTCATCGACTTCCTGCCCGACAGCTGGACCGGCCCGCCGCCGTCGCTGCCGCAGGAGGTGATCCGCGAGCTTGCCGAGCGCGCCCGCGCCGCCGAGCGCCTGCTGCGCATGCAGCGTGCCGCCGACGCCGCCAGGAAGAAGCCACCGGTGCGCGTTCGCGCGCTGGTTCAGCCCACCTTCGTCCGCTTCGTGTTCGAGGTGCCCGACGGGGTCAGCGTCTCCTCGGTGCTGAACGAGCAGAAGTTGACGCTGTCGTTCAATTCGGTCCTGACCTTCGACCTTGCCGATGCCAAGGTCGCCGCACCGCCGAACGTCGCGTCGATCAGCGCGCGCGCCGATACGGACACGTCGGCAGTTGACGTGTCGCTGATTGGCGATGTCGACGTGCATTCGTTCCGCGACGAGAAGAACTACATCGTCGACGTCGCCTTCCAGCAAAACGAGCAGCAGGCGGCAAAGCCCTCGCTAAGCTCATTGTTGCCGACGCCGCGCCCCAAATCGAAAGGCGCCGCGGCGATCGCGCCGGTGACATCGGAAAGCATCGCCCAGCAGGCCAGGATCGAGATCAAGCCTGAACAGTCCAAAGCCGAGCCGGCCAAATCCGAACCTGCCAAGTCCGAGCCGCAGCGCTCCGAGCCGCTTAAATCCGAGCAAGCCACGGGCGAGCAGCCGGCGGCCGCGCCCGCCAAAACGGAGCAGCCCCGATCGGAACTGCCCGATCCGGAGCTGCCGAAAGTCGCGGCCGCACCTGCGGCCAACGCCGAGAACGCTGCCGCGCCGATCCCGCCGCACGAGGGTGGTGCCGGCTCTGTGGCGGAACAGAACACGGCGCCGGTGACCGACGCACCAAAGCCAGTGCCCGCTGTCGCCGACGCGCCGGCGATGGAAGCGCCGAAGGCGGCTGCGGCGCCATCGCCGCCTGCTGCCGAGGCCCGTGCCGGCGGCAAGCCTGCGGTCGAAGCCCAGCGCGACAGCGACGGCTTGCGCGTGACGTTCTCATTCCCCGGCGCGACGCCGGCAGCGCTGTTCCGCCGCGCCGACACGGTTTGGATGGTGTTCGACACGGCTGAGGCAATCGACGTCGATCCGGTCCGCGCCAAGGCCGGCTCGTTGATATCAGATGTCAGCCGGATCGCGCTGGAAAAGGGCCAGGCAGTGCGCTTCCGCCTCAACCGGCCGCAGATGCCGTCGCTTGAAAGCGACGACCGCTCGCGCGGCGTGAGCTGGACGCTGACCTTTGCCGACCGCGTGCAGAAGCCGCCATTGCCGCTCACCGTGGTGCGCAACATCTCGGAGCCCTCGCTCGCCAATGTCAGCGTACCGCTCGCCAATCCCGGCCAGCTGCACAGACTGGTCGATCCCGACGCCGGCGATACGCTCTGGGTGGTGACCGCGCCGCCGCCCACCCGCGGCATCATCAAGCGGCAGGATTTCGTCGAGCTGTCGCTGCTGGAATCGATCCACGGCGTCGTGGTTCATCCGAATGCGGACGACGTCAAGGCCGAGGTCGGCGCCGACAAGGTGATGCTGGGCCGGCCCGGCGGCCTGACGCTGTCATCGGCCGACGTTGCCGCCGAGCGCGCGACCGCGGCGGTGAAGCCGTTGTTCGATCCGGACGAGTGGCGCAAGAACCAGTCGGAGACGTTCCTCAAGCAGCTCGACGGCCTGATTGCGGCGGCCGCGTCGGCCAATGCCGAACAGCTGCCGCAGGCACGGCTCGATCTCGCCGACTTCTACATGGCGCGCGGCATGTACCAGGAAGCCCATGGTGTCGCCAATCTGATCCTGTCAGAGAGCAAGCGCGGCAGCGAGACGGCGTCGGTGGTGATGGTGCACGCGGTCGCCAGCATCCTGATCGGACACCCGGCGCAGGGCCTGAAGGATCTCGCCAATCCGGTGATCGGCAACGGCTACGATTCCCAATTGTGGAAGGGGCTCGCTTTCGCCCGCGAGGGCAAATGGGCCGAGGCGCGCGAGAAGTTCAAGAACGCCGAATTCGCGGTGGCGACGCTGCCGCCCGATTTGCAGCGCATCGTCACCATGGACTCGATGAAGGCCTCGCTCGAGGTCAAGGATTATGCCGGCGCTGCGCGACGCAAGAGCGATCTCGACGTGGTCGGCGTTCCCGGCGAGCTGAAGCCCGCGGTTGCGGTGCTGCGCGGCCGGCTCGCCGAGGCCCTCGGCCAGGAGAAAGATGCGCTCGACGCCTATCGCTTCGCCGCCAATTCGGCCGATCGCCAAGCTGCAGCCGAAGGCAGGTTGCTGGAGACGCTGCTCAAGCAGAAGCGCGGCGAGATCGGCCGCGACGACGTGCTGAAGGAGCTCGAACTGTTGTCGATGCTGTGGCGCGGCGACAATATCGAGCTGAAGACGCTGTATGTGCTGTCGAAGATCTACGCCGAGACGGCGCGCTATGCCGACGCCTTCGCGGTGACGCGTGCCGCGACCCGGCTGCAGCCGAATGCGCCGGAATCGCGCCAGGCGCAGGATGCCGCCTCGGCCTTGTTCGTGCAGCTCTACCTCGGCCCCAGGGGCGACGAGATGTCGCCGATCGATGCGCTCGGCACCTTCTACGAATATCGCGAACTGACGCCGATCGGCCGCCGCGGCGACGAGATGATCCGCCGTCTCGCCGACCGCCTGGTCGGTGTCGATCTGCTCGACCAGGCTGCCGACCTCTTGCAATACCAAGTCGACAAGCGGCTCGAAGGCGCGGCCCGCGCCCAGGTCGCGGCGCGCCTTGCGATGGTCTATCTGATGAACCGCAAGCCCGACCGTGCCATTGCAGCGCTGCGCTCGACGCGGATCGCGGATCTGTCCGGCGAGCTGCGCCAGCAGCGGCTGCTGCTCGAGGCGCGCGCGCAGAGCGACGTCGGCCGGCACGATCTCGCGCTCGACATCATCTCGAACATCACCGGCCGCGAGGCAATCCGGCTGCGCTCCGACATCTATTGGGCGTCGCGGCACTGGCGCGAGGCGTCCGAGCAGATCGAGCTCTATTACGGCGACCGCTGGCGCGACTTCACCCCGCTCAACCCGGGCGAGAAGGCCGACATCATCCGCGCCGTGGTCGGCTACGCGCTTGCTGAGGACGCCATCGGGCTGTCCCGGTTCCGCGAGAAATACGCGCCGCTGATGTCCGGCGATGCCGACAAGCTCGCCTTCGACTCGGCCAGCAAGCCGGTCGCGACCTCCAGCGCCGAATTCGCCCAGATCGCGCGAATGGCCGCCAGCGTCGACACGCTCGACGGCTTCATCCGCGAGATGAAGACCCGCTTCCCCGACGCCACCGCCCGCGCGCCATTGCCCGATCCGGTCGCGACCGGATCGGTGACTGACAAGCCAATGGCCGCGCCGGTGAGCGCGCTGCCGGCGATCAAGGGCGAGCGCCGCGCCAGCGCGGCGCAGTAGCAGCGCAGAGTCTCACGGCCCGGCAGACACCCACGCGGTCGAAATGGTCCCGGTGGCGTCGAGCGCGATCCGCCAATGCGAGGCGCCGTTGGCATGTCGCACACTGTAGACATCCTCGCCCTGTGCGCCGACGCCGAGGAAACGTGTGGACTCGATCGCGCCGAGGTCGGCGAGGAAAGGCTGCAGGTGTGGCAATTGCTCGCGGGTCGCCGCGGCGAGCGCGGGGGTCATGTCCACATAGTCGGGCTGTCCCGATGCGACCCCCTCGATCAGGCGGCGGAGTGCGGCCTCGGTTCCGGAAGCCGGCGACTGGTTCTTCACACGTTCCGCGGTGCGATCCGCAATCTGCTTCGCGCTTGCAGCGTCGATGCGCGGCATCGGCTTGTCGCCATTTTGATGCAGGATCAGCGACGTCGCCTGACCGTCAGCCGCGATGACAAAGCTGATCTGCGCGTCGACCTCCCTGGCGAAAAACTCAGTCTGGCTCTCCGCAAAGAACGCTACGGCACGCTGCCCGGTGAGCTGTACAGCCAGGTGGTGATCCTCGCGCATCACACCGAGGACGGCCTGCTCGCTGAGCTGGTAGAAGCCGGCATAGCGGTCGAGCACCGCTGTCGCGACTGCGATTTCTTGCCGCACCGCGCCCGGCGGCGATTGCTGAGCGGAAGCCGGCACGTCGGCAGATCCGCCGGCGGCCTGTATCCGCGCCGCCAGCGTGTTCCAGTCGCGCTGGCCGAACAGTTTGGCGATCAGCTCCAGGCTGTCGCTATGGGTGAGGGGGATCGATTTGGCGCCGAGCGCTTCGCGCAGCGTCTGCGCCATGGTCTTGGCATCACGAAAGTCGCGCATGGGATCAACCTTTGCATCGACGAACGGAAGGCGTCAGGGGCTTGCGTTGCTGACCCGTTCGTGCGGGCAAAGGAAGCCTGAAACATGGCTTGATACATTCACCGTCCCCGGGTGGGGTGCAAGCGGCGGGTGGTATCGACCCTGCCAAATGTTCGCCGGGGACGAGCATTTTGTCAATTGCAACTGGTTGTGATCGCACGCGCGCTCTCGACATCCTGCCGTCAAATCGGCAACCATGGCGCCCGTTGCAAAGCGCCGGGAGGACGTCGTTAGATGAGCAAGCCGATCAAGACCGAAGCCGAACTCATCGAGATGGCGCGGGCCGAGTTGAAGGCCCATGCCGACTGCCCCGACGGCATCGACATCTCGGTGCCGCGCGGCGGCGACAGCTGGGAGTTTCGCGCCAGCGCCAATGACGCCACGGTGGCGAGGCCGGGCTATCCCGAATGCGTCGCGATGCTGGTGCAGATCGGCGACCACCTCAGCAAGCAGTATGACGTGACGGAGTAACGGCGGCCGCGAAGCGGGGGGATCGATGGACCGCATCGACGCCATGAAAGTCTTCGTCGCGGCGGTCGACGAGGGCAGCCTCGCCGGTGCCGGGCGGAAGTTGCGGCGCTCGCCGGCGGCGGTCAGCCGGGCGATCGCTTTCCTTGAGCATCATGTCGGCGCCGAGCTGTTACATCGCACGACACGCTCGCTGAAGCTGAGCGATGCCGGCCAGATCTATGCGGCGGCGTGCCGGCGCATTCTCACCGAGCTCGAGGAAGCCGACATCTCGGCGGGCGGCGAGCGGTCGGTGCCGCGCGGCACGCTGACCGTCACCGCGCCTGTCGTCGTCGGCGAGGACGTGCTGCGGCCGGTGCTCGATGCTTTCATGGCGGACTATCCGGCGGTGTCGGTGCGGCTCGTGATGCTCGATCGTACCGTCAATCTGATCGACGAGGGGATCGACGTCGCGTTGCGCATCGCCCATCTCGCCGATTCCAATTTCATCGCGATCAAGCTCGGCGAGGTGCGCCGCGTGGTCGCGGCATCGCCCGGCTATCTCGCGCAGCATCCGCTGATCAGCGAGCCGGCGGATCTGGCGAAGCACCAGATCATCGCCATGACGCATTTCGGGCTCGACTCCTGGAGCTTCCCGCCGGCCGCGAAGTCGAAGATCGCGCGCGCGGTCCAGTTCACGCCGCGGCTGGTCGTCAACACGGTGCGCGCGGCGGTGGCCTCGGCCAGCGAAGGACACGGCGTCACCCGGCTGTTCTCGTATCATATCGCCGAGGAAATCCGCGACGGGCGGCTGCGGATATTGCTTGCCAAAGACGAGCATCCGCCGTTGCCGGTGCATCTTTTGGCGCCGCAGGGCCGCTTCGACGTGCCCAAGGTGCGTGCCTTCGTCGATTTCGCGACGCCGCGGCTGAAGCGCTATTTCGAGCGGCTGTCGCGCGAGGCCAGCAAGGCCGGCGCGAAAGCCCGATGACGCCAGTCGTTCGCGCCGCGGAAGAGTGCCTGCCGAATAGCGGGCATTCGCGCGGAAAGCGGATGTATCTAGCTTCCCCTCCATCGAAGCGGCGCTGGGTCGCTTCAGCAACAGATGGAGAGAGATCATGGGTGCAGAGCAGAAGGTTGCCATCGTCACCGGTGCGTCGCAGGGCCTCGGCGAGGCCATCGTCAAGGGCTATCGCGACCGCAACTGGCGCGTCGTCGCCAATTCCCGCAGCATCAAGCCGTCGACCGACAGCGACGTTCTGACCGTCGCCGGCGACATCGGCGATCGCGAAGTCGCTGACCGCATCGTCAAGCAGGCGCTCGGGCGCTTCGGCCGCATCGACACGCTGGTCAACAACGCCGGCATCTTCCTGGCGAAGCCCTTCACCGACTATACCGACCAGGACTATGCGCAGGTGCTGGCGACCAATCTCAACGGCTTCTTCTACATCACCCGGCGCGTTGCCAGGGAGATGGAGAAGCAGGGATCCGGGCACATCGTGCAGATCACGACCAGCCTGGTCGATCACGCCAACAGCAACGTTCCCTCGGCGCTGGCCTCGCTGACCAAGGGCGGCCTGAACGCCGCCACCAAGTCGCTCGCCATCGAATATGCCGCCAAGGGCATTCGCGTGAACGCGGTCTCGCCCGGTGTGATCAGGACACCGATGCACGCACCCGCGACGCACGACTTCCTCGCCAGGCAGCATCCGGTTGGACGCATGGGTGAAGCCAAGGACATCGTCGACGCCGTGCTGTTCCTGGAGAATTCGGGCTTCGTCACCGGCGAGATTTTGCATGTCGACGGCGGCCAGAGCGCCGGCCACTAGCGAACATGATGGAGCGTGCCATGCCTATCGTCACCATCCAGGTCACACGTGAGGGGACGGCGCCGGGTGCGACGTCCACCACGCCGGAGCAGAAAGCCGCACTGATCAAGGGCGCCAGCGAGCTGCTGCGCGACGTGCTCGGCAAGCCCATGGAATCGACCTTCGTCGTCATCGAGGAAGTCGACACCGACAATTGGGGCTGGGGCGGGCTGCCCGCGCTCGACTATCGCAAGAAGCTCGCTGCTTCTGCGGCGGCATCGTCCCGCTGACGGCTTTCATCACATCGAACCGAGCACCTCTCCCGATCGGGAGAGGTGCGCTGCGATCGCCGTGAACGATTGCTGCGATCGCAACTAATCATTTTTCACGAACGGCCGGAGCGCCTACTGCGATGTCCATGTCAGCCAATGTCGATCATCACAGCCGCCATCATCACGCCGAGCCGCACCGGGATGCAGGCGGGCCGCTGTGGCTGTCCGCGGCCGCGGGGCTCTGCGCCTCGCTGGTGGGGCTCGGACTGGCGCGCTTCGCGTATACACCGCTGATCCCGGCTTTGATCGCCGCAAGGTGGTTCACGCCGGCGGAGGCGGTCTATCTCGGTTCTGCCAACCTTGCCGGCTATCTCGCTGGCGCGTTGATCGCCCGCGATCTCGGCGCGCGCATCGGCTCGGTGCGTGCGCTGCGCGGCATGATGGTGCTGGCCGCCATCACCTGCTTTGCCTGCGCGGTGCCGATCTCCTTCATCTGGTTCTTCGGCTTCCGCTTTCTCGCCGGCGTCAGCGGCGGCGTGATCATGGTGCTGGCGGCGACGGCAATCCTGCCGCATACCGCGCCCAGCAAGCGCGGCCTGGTCGGCGGCGTGATCTTTGCCGGCGTTGGCCTCGGCGTCGCCGCATCGGGAACGCTGGTGCCGCTGTTGCTGCAGCAGGGCGTCAAGCAGGCCTGGTACGGCCTTGGCGTGCTGTCGGCGGTGCTGACACTGATCAGCTGGAAGGCGTGGCCCGCCGAAGCTCCTGCCGCGCGTAACGTGGCGGAGCAGCCCGTCGCGTCGCATGGCGTGCGCTCGCCGCTGGTGATCGCGCTGTGCCTGGAATACGGGCTCAACGCGCTGGCGCTGGTGCCGCACATGGTGTTCCTGGTCGATTTCGTCGCGCGCGGGCTCGGGCAGGGGATCGCGGCGGGATCCCAATACTGGGTGCTGTACGGTATCGGCGCCGTGGTCGGACCATTGCTCACGGGACACCTCGCCGATCGCGCCGGCTTCGCCGCGGCGCTGCGCGCGGCGTTCCTGATCGAGGCCGTTGCGGTCGCGCTGCCCGCCGTGACGAATTCGCCCGCCGCACTGATCATTTAGAGCCTGATCGTCGGCGGATTCACGCCCGGCATCGTGCCGCTGGTGATCGGCCGCATCCACGAGCTGATCCCGCATTCGGCCGCCAGCCAGCGCTCGGCCTGGGCGCAGGCTACCACGACCTTCGCGCTGTTCCAGGCGGCGGGCGCCTACGGCCTGTCGTATCTGTTCGCGCACAGCGGCGGCGACTATGCGCTGCTGTTCGTGATCGGCGCGGCCGGGGTGGCTGCCGCGCTGGCGATTGAATTGCTTGGCGTCGTCGGACGGCGGCACAGGTCCGGCTAGCCGCGCAGCGATTTCGTGAGCACGGCGACGAGGCGGTCGACATCGGCCTCGTCGTTGAAGACGTGCGGCGAGATCCGCATCCGGCCGAGCCGCAGCGCGACGTGGATGTTCTCGGCGGCGAGGCGCGCGATCAGCTCCTTCGGGAGGCCGCCTGCCATGCCGAGGCTCAGGATATGCGGCGCGCGCACGCTGCGCGCCGGCACGTCGAGGCCGAGGTCACGCACGCCGCCCGCGATCCGCTCGTTGAGCATCGCGAGCCGCGCGCTGACGGCAGCGGCGCCCCATTCCGCCATCATCTCCATGCCGATCGAGGCCATCTCCAGCGTGATGAAATGATCGCGCTCGCCCATGTCGTAACGCGTGGCGTTGTCGACATAGGCGAGATCGCCGAAATAGACCGGGTTCTCGGAATTGACGTTGCGGCGGCCGCTGGAGGTCTGCTCCAGCGGCACGCCGTTCTGGTGGCGTTTTGCAATGTAGAGGAAGGCGCGCCCGTAGGGGCCGATCAGCCATTTGTAGGTCGGAAACATCACGGCGTCGGGGTCGAGCCTCGTCACGTCCATCGCCACGACACCCGCGCTCTGCGTCGCGTCGATGACGAACATTGCGCCGTGCCGCCGCAGCGCGGCCTGCACCTTGTCGACGTCGATCATGCCACCGTCCGACCAGTGCACCGAGGAGATCGAGGCGAGGCCGACCGGCGGCGCGCCAGGCCGCTCGATCGTTGCTGATACCGCCGACGTCCAGTCGCCGTCGGCGGGCTGGGGCACGGTGTCGACGATGAAGCCCTGCGCCTCGGCACGGGCGTGCCATTCCAGCACCGGCGAGGAATGGTCGTTCTCCAGCACGATGACGCGGGTGCCGCGCGGAATGCTCAGCGCCTTCGCCACCGTCGCGACGCCGTAGCTGATCGCGGGGATCAGCGCGACATCGTCGGGTGCGGCATTGATCAGGCGGGCCGCCGCGCTACGGGCGCGCTCATGCTGGCGGCTGGCGAAGCCGGAATCGATGGTCCAGGGCCGGCCCTTGCGTCCGACCGCCGCGCGGCCGGCCTCGAGCGTCTTGAGCGGCAGCGGGCTGTAGGACGCCGAATTCAGGTAGCAGACCTCGCGTGGAATCTCGAACAGATGGCGCTGGGAGGGAAGCATGTCGTCTCGCTGCTGGAATTTGCGGATAATGACGTGACGCGGAAGAGCGCGCGCTCAGCCGTCATACTGGTCCGGCCCCATCGCCCATGACGCCTGGTCGTAGCCGTTGGCGAAGGTGCGGTTGGTCTGCGCCGGGTTGCGATTGACCAGCGGCCGCAGATACATCGGGTGGGTGGCGCTGCGCACCTCGTGCTCGACGGTGAACAGATGCCGGCCGTCGGCCGGATCGACGATGTCGCAGAAGCGGTACTGGTATTGATTGTCCTCGCGGGAGATCAGATTGCGTTCGCGCAGCCGCTGGTAGGGGCCCGAGAAATCCGTGATGTAGATCTGGATGTGATGACCGTCGAATTCGCCCGGCGCCGCGTCGCTCTCGCGGAATTGCAGATGCTGATCCTTGCCGACTTTTGCGCGCGCGACCGTGCCGTCGCCATTCACAACGCTGGCGGGAATGCCCATGATCTCCGGATAGAACCGGCTGATCGCCTCAGCCGTGCCGCGCGGCACCTCGAACTCGACATAGGGCATGCCGAGCGCGATGCGCCCGAACCGTCCGGCGTCCGGTTCAAAGCAGCGCAGGCGGTTGCCCCAGGGGCAGGTGGCCTCGACGTGATCGTTGCGCTCGCGATAGCTGAACGCGGTGCCCTCGAGCTTGGGCGCGACCGCGGCGAGCCGCTGCAGCAGGGCCTGCCGCCCGGCGATCACGATGCCGCTGTGGCCGCGCAGCACCTGCGGCCGGCCGCTCGGCAGATGGAACTGGCTGCGGCCGACATTCACCCACATGTTGCTGTCGGAGACCATCAGATAGGGATCGCGGGTCAGCCCGATGCCGGCGACGTAGAACAGCGTGGCGAGGCGCTGGTCGGGTACCTGCACGTTGACATGTTCGAGATGAATGGCGTTGCCGAGGTCTTCTGCGGCGCGGTCGAATGGCTGCTGCACGGCGCGGCTCCCTGGATGCGGTGCCGGGCATGATAGTGCAACGGTGTGGCCGATCCAGCCGGCCGGCCATGAATGTTTCGCAGGGCGCTACCCCCCGTAACTCTGCACCCGGCTCAGGCCGCGTTCTTCCGACTCGGTCGGATCAGCACTTCCGCCGAGATACCGAGATGCTCGTGCAAGCGTCGAATCATCCCCACCGAGAGGGCGCGCTTTCTATTCAAAACTTCGGCGATGCGGGTTCGCGTCCCGATGATCCCCTCCAGATCCCGCCGGGTCAGTCCCTGCTGCTCCATCCGGAACTTGATTGCTTCGATGGGATCAGGAGGATCCATGGGGTAGTGTTGAGCTTCATAGGCATCGATCAGCGTTGCGAGCACGTCCAGCCTGTCGCCATCGCGCGTTCCCGCTTTTGCGCCCCAGAGGCGTTCCACCTCCTTTAGCGCAAGCTCATAATCCTGTTCCGTCCGGATTGGCTTGACCTCAGTCGCCATGTCGCACCTCTTTCACGTCAATCTTGTCGTAGTCCTTGTGCGTACCGATCCATTTGATCCATACGATACCCTTCTCGAAGTCGGCGGCGATAACCAACCGATATTCGTTTCCCTTGATGTTGAAGACGATCCGATCCGCTGAAACGATGCTGGCGGTTGAGTAGCTGCGTCGTACATCCGCAGAGTTGGCCCATTGCGCCTTCTTGACTTCGTCGAACCACGCATCGAGGGCAGCCTTCAGCGCGGCGTAGTCTTTGTGTCGCCGCCGCCCCTCTACAAATGGCGCAAGCCGTTGGGAAGCTACCCCCCGTAACTCTGCACCAGGCTGCCGGCGACCAGGGCCCAGCCGTCGACCAGCACGAAGAAGATCAGCTTGAACGGCAGCGAGACCACCACCGGCGGCAGCATCATCATGCCCATCGACATCAGGACCGAGGCGACCACGAGGTCGATGATCAAAAACGGCAGGAACAGCAGGAAGCCGATCTCGAAGGCGCGTTTCAGCTCGGAGATCATGAAGGCCGGCACCAGGATGCGCAGCGACATCTCCTCCGGCGTCGCCGGCGGCGGCTCGCCGGAGAGGTCCATGAACAGCTTCAGATCCTTCTCGCGGACGTTCTTCTGCATGAAGCCGCGCAGCGGCACCGAGGCGCGCTGCAGCGCGTCCTCGACGCCGATCTGGTTGGCGACCAGCGGCTTGATGCCGTCGTCATAGGATTTCTGCAGCACGGGGCCCATCACGAAGGCGGTGAGGAACATCGCGAGCGCGATCATCACCGAGTTCGGCGGCGCGGTGGCGGTGCCGAGCGCAGTGCGCAGCAGCGACAGCACGACCACGATGCGCGTGAACGACGTCATCATGATCAGGATCGACGGCGCGATCGACAGCACCGTGAGCAGCGCAATCAGCTGGATCGCGCGCTCGGTGACGCCGCCATTGCCGCCGCCGAGATTGATGCTGATATCCTGCGCCATCGCCGGATCAGCGAGGGATCCGGCGGCGATCAGGACAGCGATGAAAAAAACTCTACGCGGGACGGCCGCTGGCCTCACGAAGGATTCTTCGGTCGGCCGAGCAGCGAGGCCATCTCGTCCTCGAGATTCTCGAACCCGCTCTTCTGTCCGCCGGCGGGCGGGGCGGGCGGCTCGCTTCGCTGCGGGCGCGCCGGCGGCGCCTCAGGCGCAACCGGCGGCGCGACGGTCTCGCCGGCACCGGTCGGGCGGCGCAGCGCCGCTTCGAGCCGTTGCGCCATCTCGGCGAGATTGGCGTCGGCGTTCGATGGAGGCGGCGCTGCCGAAGGCGCCTGCGTCGCGGCCGGCGGCGGTGCCTGGGGAGGCGGTGGCGGCGGCGTCACGGCGCGCTCGGTTGTGCGCAGCGGTGGCGGCGCCTTCGGCGGCTCGGCGGCGCGCGGCGGGCGCGGGACCACCGGCTCGGAGCGCGGCGGCAGGCGTGGCGGCATCGGATCGGGCCGCGGCTCGCCGCGTTCGGGCGTGAAGCCCGCGAGCGGATCGCTGCGACGCTCGGCGAGCGGCGGCGGGGGCCGGCGCAGCTCGTCGGCGAAGGAGGGCCGCGCCTGACGCGGCGGCAGCTCCGGCTCGGGAAGCTCGAAATTCTCGGAGCGGGCGGCTTCGCTCTCGTTCCAGGCTGCATCCGGAAGCGGCGCCACGCGCGGCGGCGCGGCATCGGCTGCGACCGCGGGGCGGGTCGACATTTGATCGCGCGCGGGCATCGCGCGGACGATATTCGGCTCGACGACGATATCGGTGGGGCCGCCGATCATCAGGAGATGCTCGATGTTGTCGCGGCGGACCAGCACCAGGCGGCGCCGCCCGTCGACCGCGGCAGCGTCGATCACCGCCAGGCGCGGCATGCGTCCTCGGTTGGCGTTGGCCCCGAGGCGGTTTCCGGCGAAGCGGCGGACGAGCCATGCGGTCACGCCGATGAGCGCCAGCACGACAACGAATGCCAAGACGAATGTAATGACCTGCATATTGGAGTCCCCGGCCATCTTGGCCATCCTCAGCTTTCGCCATCAACGGGCGCGGATTGACAGGTGCGGTTTGCGCAGCGAATCGCGCCCGAGATTCGCCTTATTTCTTAATTCCCAGCGGCTTGCAGCCCACTGTTCTATTAATAAACCAAGAATCGCTTGTCCCAAAACGACTTCTCAGCGCCCCGCACTGTCTTGGTTTATGCTGGTTAACGCAGCATTCGTGGCGAAAATGCGCTCGCAGGCCGCAGTTGCGGCGTTCTCCACGGATCCGTCCGGCATTTTAACCACCCGTTAACCATACACCGGGCAAATTCTGCCTACCTCGGAAGAGCCAGAGGTTAACGGAGCCGCGGCGATGGCCATGAATGATCTCCCGATCCTGTCGGCGTTGCGCACCAAGATGCAGTGGCACCAGGAGCGCCAGCGGGTGCTCGCCGAGAACATTTCCAATTCCGACACGCCGAGCTTCCGGCCGCGCGACCTGGTCGAGCCGAAGTTCGACCGGGCCGGCGCCACGGTCGGCGGCGGCGTGGGCACGCTGCCGATGATGCAGACCAGCGCCACCCACATGGCGGCGTCCGGCGCGCCCGACAGCTTCGACAACGATCGCGGCAAGAGCGGGTTCCAGACCCGTCCGGCCGGCAACGCGGTCAATCTCGAGGAGCAGATGCTGAAAGTGTCGGCCAACCAGATGGACTATGCGGCCGTCACCTCGCTCTACAGCCGCAGCCTGCATCTGCTGAAGACTGCGATCGGCAAGGGCTAGAGCAAGGGTTAGCCCGCCTGACGGCGGCAGGAGGATCCCATGGCAGACGGAACAAGCGATTTCGCCCGCTCGATGAGCATCGCGACCTCAGGCCTGCGGGCGCAGGCGGGGCGCATGCGGGTGATCTCGGAAAATATCGCCAATGCCGATTCGACGGCGCAGACCGCGGGCGGCGATCCTTACCGCCGCAAGGTGCCGACCTTCTCCTCCACGCTCGATCGCACGCTCGACGCCCAGGTCGTGGCGCTGGGCCGGATCCGCCCCGACCAGTCTTCGTTCCGTGTCAAGCACGAGCCGGGCAATCCGGCGGCGGACGCCTCGGGCAACGTCAAATATCCGAATGTCAATGCGATGGTCGAAATGACCGACATGCGCGACGCCCAGCGCTCCTACGAGGCCAACCTCAACATCATCAGCGCGACGCGGCGGATGATCCAGCGCACGCTCGACATCCTCAAGTCCTGACGCAACAAGAACAGGGAACCTAAATCATGGCTTCACCGACAGTCGCCGCCAACGCCTATGCCAACCTCGCCAAGATGATGGAGCGCGGCGGCGCCGAGAAGGCCGGGCAGGCCGTCGCCGGCCCATCCTTCAGCGCACTGCTGAAGGACTCCGTCGGCAGCGTCCTGGAGGCGGGCAAGAAGTCCGACGCGCAGACCATGGCGATGGCCTCGGGCAAGGCGAACGTGATGGACGTGGTGACGGCGGTCGCCGACACCGACGTTGCGGTGTCGACGCTGGTCTCGGTGCGCGACCGCGTGATCCAGGCCTACGAAGACATCATGAAGATGCCGATCTGACGTCGCCTGCGACGTCATCCCGGGGCGATGCGCCGCATCGAGCCTCAGATGTGCAATTGCACATCAAATATCTCGAGGTTCCGGGTCCGATGCGGCGCATCGCCCCGGAACGACGGTGCAAACACTAGCAAGCGAGAACCCAACAATGACCGGCCCCGAAACCCTCGACGTGGCGCGCGATGCGATCTGGACCATCGTGGTGGTGTCGTCGCCCCTGATGGTGGTCGGCCTCGTGGTCGGCGTCGTGGTGTCGCTGTTCCAGGCGCTGACGCAGATCCAGGAACAGACCCTGATTTTCGTGCCGAAGATCCTCGCGATCTTCGTCACATTGCTGCTGGCGCTGCCGTTCATGGCGGACTCGCTCAGTAGCCACATGATGCGGATTTCATCGCGAATCATCGGCGGTTGATGCACTAATGCCGCGGTCATGCGCATCGATGTCTCCCTGCTGCCGGCGCTGGCCGCGATCTTCGTGCTGGTCTTCGCGCGCGTGGGCGCGATGGTGATGCTGCTGCCCGGCTTCGGCGAGAGCAACATCCCGGCGCGGGTCAAGCTGTCGATCGCGCTATTGCTGACGCTGATCATCCTTCCCCTGCATCGCAACGCCTATCATGTCGACCTGACGTCGATCTCCTCGCTCGGCGTCCTGATGGTGCATGAGCTCATCATCGGCATCGTGCTCGGCGCGACCGCGCGGGTGACGCTGTCGGCGCTCAACGTCGCGGGCTCCGTGATCGCGCAGCAGCTCGGCCTCGGCTTCGTCACCGCTGTCGATCCGACCCAGGGGCAGCAGGGCCAGATCATCGGCAACTTCCTCACCATCCTCGGCCTCACGCTGCTGTTTGCGACCGACAGCCACTATCTCGTCATTGCGGCGCTGAGCGAGAGCTACCGCATCTTCTCGCCGGGCGAGATCATGCCGACTGGCGATGTCGCCGCGCTTGCGACCTCGGCCTTCTCCGCCGCCTTCAAGATCGGCCTGCAGCTGTCCGCGCCGTTCCTGGTGTTCGGCCTGGTCTTCAACATCGGGCTTGGCGTGCTGGCGCGGCTGATGCCGCAGATGCAGGTCTATTTCGTCGGCGTGCCGCTCTCGATCATGGTCGGGTTCCTGATCTTCGGCGTCGGGCTCGCCGCGATGATGAACACCTATCTCGACTATTTCCTCGGCGTCATGCGCCAGCTCGCTCCGATGAATTAGGAGGAGAAGAAGTGGCGGACGATACCGAAGACAAAACAGAAGACCCTACGCAAAAACGTCTCGATGAAGCCCTCGAGAAAGGTGATGTCGTCAAGAGCCAGGAGGTCAACACCTGGTTCGTGATCGCCGGCGGCACCTTGGTGCTGTCGACCTTCTCGGGTTCGATCGGCAGCGGCATCTTGATGCCGCTGCGCAACCTGATCGCCAATTCATGGATGATCCGCACCGACGGCGCCGGCCTGCTGGCGCTGACCCAGTCGCTCGGCTACGCGGTGGTCGCCGCGATCGGCGTGCCGTTCCTGTTGCTGGCGCTGGCCGCGATCGCGGGCAACATGGTGCAGCATCAGCTGGTGTGGTCGGGCGAGCAGCTGAAGCCGAAATTCTCCAAGATCTCGCCGGCTGCCGGCTTCAAGCGGCTGTTCGGCAAGCAGGCGGTGGCGAATTTCCTGAAAGGCCTGTTCAAGCTGATCGCGCTCGGCGCCGTGATGGTCGCGGTGCTGTGGCCCGATCGGATGCGGATGGAATCCTTCCTGCGGGTCGATCCGGCCGAACTGCTGCCCGCCATCACCGGCATGACGGTGCACCTGTTGGCGGCGGTGGTGGCCATCCTCGCTGCGGTCGCGATCGCCGACTACTTCTTCCAGTACCGGACCTGGTACGAGCGTCACAAGATGTCGCTGCAGGAGATGAAGGAGGAGTTCAAGCAGTCGGAAGGCGACCCGCACGTCAAGGGCAGGATCAAGCAATTGCGGGTCCAGCGCGCCAAGAAGCGCATGATGGCCCAGGTTCCGAAGGCCTCGGTGATCATCACCAACCCGACCCACTATTCGGTGGCGCTGGCCTACGACCGCAGCATGTCGGCGCCGATCTGCGTCGCCAAGGGCGTCGACAATCTTGCCTTCAAGATCCGGGAGATCGCCAAGGAGCACGACATTCCGATCGTGGAGAACGTGCCGCTGGCCCGGGCGCTCTATGCGACGGTCGAGCTCGACCGGGAGATCCCGGTCGAGCACTATCACGCGGTTGCCGAAATCATCGGCTACGTGATGCGGCTGAGGCGCGGCCTGTCCGGCCTGCGGCAGTAAGGGGCGGAAAACCCGCTTGAAATGCGCGTAACTTGCGAAATTGCCGCCTGTTGGACTTGCGTTTTCGGGTCCGATTCAGGCACTCAGGGGCGAGGTGGCCGGCCGGTCGCCTTCGTGATGCAGACGAGCCATGTCTCTCCAGATGACCGCCGATAGCAACGATCCTTCCGTGACCGAGCCGTTCGTGGCCCACGGGCCAGCGCGGCGGAACGGCAGCATCCTGCTGGTGGTCCTGATCGCCGCCGGCATCGTCGCGGTGGCGGTCTGGCTGATGACCATCGGCCGCACCGAGGCGCAGCCCTATATCCTCGGCGTGCTGGCGCTGCTCGCCACCGTCGGGCTGTTCAACCTGTTCGCCCTTGCCGCCGGCATCATCCGCTTCTCCGACCGTGCCACCGATGATCCGGTGATGGCGCGGATCGCCGACCAGGCCCAGGAAGGGCTCGTCGTCACCGACTCCCGCGGCCACGTGGTCTATTCCAACGCCGCCTATCTCACGCTGACCGGCGCGGCCGGGCCGCAGGAGGTCCGTCCGGTCGAGCGGGTCTTCATCGGCAACCCCGACGTCTCCGAGGCCGTGTTCCGCCTTTTGAAGGCTGCCCGCGAGGGCAAGCGGCAGCAGGAGGAGGTCCGCGTCGCCGGCCACGAGGCCGGGCAGGGCCGCTGGCTGCGGCTGCGGGTACGCCCGCTCGGCGAAGGCAAGCGCGATGCGAAATATGCAGTTTGGTCGATCGCCGACGTCACCCGCGACCGCGAGCGCCAGGAAGACGTGTTCCAGGAGCTGCGGCACGCGATCGAATATCTCGATCACGCGCCGTGCGGCTTCTTCTCGGTCAATCCGGCCGGCGAGATCGCCTATGTCAACGCCACGCTGGCCAACTGGCTGGACTACGATCTGGCCGAGATAGGCTCGGGCGGCCTGAAACTGACCGACATCGTCTCGGGCGACGGCGCGGCGCTGTTGACTTCGATTGCGGCGGTGCCGGGCGAGGTCAAGACCGAGGTGTTCGACATCGACCTGCGGATGCGCGGCGGGAAGACCGTGCCGGTGCGGCTCTATCACAAGCTCGCCTTCGGCGCCGACGGCGCGGCGGGCGCCTCGCGCACGCTGGTGATCAGCCGCGCCCGCGACGAGCATTCCGATCCGGAGCGCGCCGCCGAGGTGCGTTTCATGCGCTTCTTCGACCATACGCCGATGGCGATCGCGACCGTCGATCGCGGCGGCAATGTGGTGGGCGCCAATGCGCGCTATGCCAAGCTGGCGCAGGGCCTGAACGGCGACGGCGGCGCCGCCAAGTCGATCTTCCGCGCCGTCAATCCGCGCGACCGCGGCCTCTTGATCGCCGCGATCAACCAGGCGGCCGAGGGCCAGGGCGACATCGCGCCGGTCGAGGTGATGCTCGACGGGCCCAAGGAGCGCTTTGCCCAGTTCTTCGTCACCACCGTCGAGAAGGACGAGCGCGACGCCGAGACCGCGATCGTCTACATGCTCGAGACCACCGAGCGGCGCGCGCTGGAAAACCAGATCAACCAATCGCAGAAGATGGAGATGGTCGGCCAGCTCGCCGGCGGCATCGCGCACGACTTCAACAACGTGCTGTCGGCCATCATGATGGCCAACGACTTCCTGCTGAACGCACACAAGCCGACCGACCCGTCGTTCCAGGACATCATGCAGATCAAGCAGAACGCCACCCGCGCCGCGACGCTGGTGCGGCAGCTGCTTGCATTCTCGCGCCGCCAGACGCTGCGGCCGCAGGTGCTCGATCTCGGCGATGCATTGAGCGACCTCACCATGCTGCTGCGCCGGCTGATCGGCGAGAAGGTCAAGCTCGACCTCGTGCATGGCCGCGACCTGTGGCCGGTGAAGGTCGACGTCTCGCAGTTCGAGCAGGTGGTGGTCAATCTCGCGGTCAACGCGCGCGATGCGATGCCCGACGGCGGCAAGCTGATCATCCGCACCGCCAATGTGCCGACCGAGGAGGCCGCCCAGCTCGCCAACAAGGGCATGCCGGCGGCGGACTATGTGAAGATCGAGATCGCCGACACCGGCACCGGCATTCCGGCCGAGATCATCGACAAGATCTTCGAGCCGTTCTTCTCGACCAAGGATGTCGGCAAGGGAACCGGCCTCGGCCTGTCCACGGTCTACGGCATCGTCAAGCAGACCGGCGGCTTCGTCTATGTCGATTCCGTGCCGGGCGGCGGCACCACGTTCCGGATCTATCTGCCGCGGCATCGCCAGGAGCAGGAGGTCGCGCCCGAGGCCCAGGCCGGCAACGGTGCGGCCAAGGAAACCGCCGTGGAAGCCGCCAAGCCGAAGCCCGATCTCACCGGGCAGGGCACCATCCTGCTGGTGGAGGACGAGGACGGCCTGCGCTCGCTGAATGCGCGCGGCCTGCGCTCGCGCGGCTACAGCGTGATCGAGGCGGCGAACGGCGTCGAGGCGCTGGAGGCGTTCGAGGAGAAGAACGGCGCCGTCGATCTCGTCGTCTCCGACGTCGTGATGCCGGAGATGGACGGCCCGACGCTGCTGAAGGAAATGCGCAGCCGCAACGCGGAGCTGAAGATCATCTTCGTCTCAGGCTATGCCGAGGACGCGTTCGAGAAGAGCCTGCCGGAGAACCAGCAGTTCGCGTTCCTGCCGAAGCCCTTCACATTGACGCAGCTGGTCGCCGCGGTGAAGGAAACCATGACGGCGAATTAGCCGCGCGGCGACGCGGGTTGCGGATTCACCTGTTCCAGGGGGCGGGTGCTGTTCCGGTTGAATCTCGGCGGCATCTCGGGGTAGGACGCGGCGTCGCATCCACAAGGACCATAGTGTCACATCTCCGCGACCGAGGGCCGCAGCCGCGGTTCCCGTTTCCCGCTTCACTTTTAACCGGCCCTGCCCATCTTAGGGGCGTTTCCCCATGCCGGGGAATCCTTTGAGGAAACCAACATGAATTTCTCGCAACGCACGCGTGGAATTGTTCGGGCGATCGCCGTCGCGATGGCGCTGGCGCTGCCCGTGATGATGACCGTTTCGGCGGCCGACGCCCGCGTTGGCGGCGGCGGCTCGCGCGGCTCGCGGACATTCTCCGCGCCGCCCTCGACCAACACGGCGCCGGGCTCGGTTGCGCCGATGAACCGCACCTTCAGCCAGCCTGGTAGCCCGAACATGGGCGCGCCGGCGGCGGCGAATTCCGGCGGCCTGTTCGGTCGCGGCGGAATGGGCCGCGGCCTGCTCGGCGGCCTCGCCGCGGGCTTCCTTGGCGCCGGCCTGTTCGGCATGCTGTTCGGCGGCGGGCTGTTCTCGGGTCTCGGCGGCCTGTCGTCGATGCTCGGCCTCCTGCTGCAGATCGGCCTGATCGTGCTCGTGGTTCGCCTTGCGATGTCGTGGTGGCAGCGCCGCAACACGCCGGCGGCGGCCTACGCGGGTGGCCCCGACGTCGGCCCCGGTCCGCAGGCGAACGCCCGCTCGGGCTTCGGCTTCGGCCTCGGCGGCGGATCGAATGCGCCGGTGGAGATCGCGCCTGGCGACTATGAGACGTTCGAACGGCTGCTCGGCGACATCCAGACCGCGTGGTCGAACGAGGACATTGCGAAGCTGCACACGCTCGCGACGCCGGAGATGGTGTCGTACTTCTCGAAGGATCTCGAGGAGAACAAGGCGCGCAACGTCACCAACAAGGTGACCAACGTGAAGCTGCTGCAGGGCGATCTGGCGGAAGCCTGGCGCGAAGGCGACAGCGAGTATGCGACGGTCGCGATGCGCTACTCGCTGGTCGACACCGTGCTCGAACGCGGCACCGGCCGTCAGGTCGGCGGCAGCACGCAGCCGGAGGAGGTCACGGAGGTCTGGACCTTCGTGCGCCAGCGTGGCGGCAATTGGGAGCTTTCGGCGATCCAGCAGACCAACTGATCGATTGCCGGAGATGACAGATACAAGGCGCCGCGGCCTGGTCCGCGGCGCCTTTGTGTTGTGCCTTCATTCACATGTCGCGGCGCCGGAATATCCGGAGGGCCTGCGGGTTGATCTCAGCGGACCATAACAACCATCGGGAGGATTGAGATGAAGATCGTTGCGCAGATCGCGGTTCCGGCCTGTCTTGCGTTTGTCGTCGTGGCGGCGCCGCCGGCGGCGGCGCAGACCGCCGACACCAGCTTCTTCCTCACCAGCAACGGCATCGGCAACGGCGGCAATCTCGGCGGGCTCGCCGGCGCCGACAATCATTGCCAGACGCTGGCGCAGGCCGCCGGCTTCGGTGCGCCGAAGACCTGGCGCGCCTATCTCTCGACCCAGGCGGCCGACGGCAAGGCAGCGGAGAATGCGCGCGACCGCATCGGCAAGGGACCTTGGAAGAATGTAAAGGGCGTCGTGGTCGCCAAGGACGTCGCCGACCTGCACAGCGCCGGCAACAATCTCACCAAGCAGACCGCGCTGTCCGAGAAGGGCGAGGTCGTCAACGGTGCCGGCGACACACCGAACCGCCACGACGTGCTGACGGGATCGCAGGCAGACGGTACGGCATTTGCGGCCGGCGAGGACCGCACCTGCAAGAACTGGACAAGCAGCACGCAAGGCGCCGCCATGCTCGGGCATTTCGACCGCAAGGGCCTGCGCGACGACGAGCCGTCCAAATCCTGGAACACGTCGCATCCCTCGCGCGGCCCGGACGGCGGCTGCTCGCAGGCCGACCTGAAGAGCACCGGCGGCGACGGCTTGCTGTACTGCTTCGCGGCGAATTGAGGGGGAGCGCATCTGCTTCGTCATTGCGAGCGCAGCGAAGCAATCCATCCTGCCATACGCGCGGAGCGATGGATTGCTTCGTCGCTCCGCTCCTCGCAATGGGATAGTGCGATCGCGCTCAGCTCTTCTTGCGCCTGACGGTCTTCTTCGCAGCCTTCTTTTTCTTCGCGGTTTTCTTCTTCGCCGCGAAGTAGGCTTCGACCTTCTTCGAGGAATGTCCGACGGCTGCGACCGCGGTCTTGAGCCCGGCAGGGGTCACCTTGAACTTCTTCGACCAGTAGCGGACCTCGTAGGGCTCGCTGATCGCGATCCGCGCACGGTCGGCGGCCTTGTGGCGCTGCTCCTTGAAATGGGCTTCCACCTTCTTGGCGGAATGCCCGACCTTCTTCACCGCGGCTTTCAGCTTCGCCGGCGTGACCTTGAACTTCTTGGACCAGTACGCAACTTCGTAGGACTCGCTCAACGCGATCAGAGCGCGATCCGCCGCGCCCCGCTTCTTCTTGCTGTCCGCCATAAGATGATCCTTCATCGAAGATTCGACGTTGGAACCTTAGCAGTCTCCGCGCGGTTCGCACAGGCGGCCGCGCGCGGTGGACGATCTGACCGCGACATGGCTACGATCGAGCTGAAGCGAGGCGATGCGGCGAAGTTTTCGGAGGTAAGTGCATGCACTATCAGCTTTACTACTGGCCGATGATCCAGGGCCGCGGCGAATATGTCCGCCTCGCGCTCGAGGATGCGGGCGCCGGCTACACCGATGTCGCGCGCGCCAAGGGCGGCATGGGTGCCATGACGAAGATGATGGAGACACACAAGGGCACGCCACCCTTCGCGCCACCGTTCCTCAAGGCCGGCAGTCTCGTGATCGGGCAGACCGCCAACATTCTGCTCTATCTCGGCGCGCGCCACGGCCTCGCGCCGAAGGCGGAGGGTGGAAAGCTCTGGGTGCACCAGCTGCAGCTGACCATCGCGGACTTCGTGCTGGAGATCCACGACACCCATCATCCGCTCGGGCCGTCGCTGTATTACGAGGACCAGAAGGCGCCGGCGAAGAAGCGCACCGAGGAGTTCTGGGATTCGCGGGTGCCGAAATATCTCGGCTATTTCGAGGATCTCGTGCAAGCCAACCGCGGTGCGTTCGTCACCGGCCGCCGGCTGACCTACGCCGACCTGTCGCTGTTCCAGATCGTGGACGGCCTGCGCTACGCGTTTCCGAAGCGGATGGCAGCGTTCGAGAAGAGGGTCCCGCGGCTGATCGCGCTGCGCGATCGCGTCGCCGAGCGGCCGAACATCAAGGCGTATCTGGCCAGCGAGCGGCGGATTCCTTTTAACGAAGAGGGCATTTTCCGGCGCTACAAGGCGCTGGATTTGTAGGCACCGTCATTCCGGGGCGCGAAGTGAACCCGGAATCTCGCGCCACAATCCCTGGATTCCGGGTTCACGCTCCGCGTGCCCCGGAATGACGGCGTGGAAGGCTACCGGCTCCGCCCATCCACCGGCGTCATCGCGATCTTTGACAGATCGATGCCATCGATGCAGCTGACATTCAGCGCCACGATGTCGGTGCCATCGGGCTTCTTGCCACGCGCGAACACGTCGACGCCGCAATCGACGCAGAGCTGATGGCGGATCGCATGGCGGTTGAAGAGATATTCCTTGAGGTTCTCGGCGCCGGCGCGAAGCTGGAAGCTCGACGGTGGCATGAACACGAAGTGCAGGCCCTTCTTGGTGCAGATCGAGCAGTTGCAGGCCGTCACCATAGCCATATCGGTGGTGCATTCGAAGCGGACCTGTCCGCAATGACAACCGCCGGTGTAGGTCTTGCTCTCTGCCATGATGATCCCTCACCACAGCCCGGGCACGAGGCGGTAGCGCACCCGTGCCGCATAATCGGCGTAGCCTGACAACCCCGTCACCAGCGTGCGCTCCTCGATCCGGGTGCGGATCGCAAACATCACGAAGAACACCGGCACGAAGGCGAGGCCCCACCAGGAGCCGAGCGTCAGCGGCACGCCGATGAAGAACAGCATCACGCTCGTATACATCGGATGGCGGACCAGCGCGTAGGGACCGGTCGAGATGACGTGATGGTCGCGCTCGGTCTGCACTTTCACGACCGGCGCGGCGAACGAGTTGGTGCGGAACACCCACAGGATCGCCACGGTCGAGACCAGATACAGCACAAGGCCGAGCACGATCAGCGGCACGCCGTCATTGACGCCGTCAAAGCGCCGGTCGAGCCCCATCGCGACGAACCACAGCACGGCAACGACCAGGAACACCAGCATGAACCGCTTGTCCTCGGTGGGCTGGCCTTCGCGCGCGGTGAGGCGCATGCGCTCGGCCAGCAGCCCGGGATCGACCTTGGCAAGCCACAGCCCGCAGGCCGGGCCGATCACGGCCGAGGCGATCAGATAGGCCCATGCGCCGGGCCAGTGCAGCGTACCTGCGAAGGCAAACAGCAGCACGGCCATGGCGATGACGAAGAAGGTATTCTGCAGAAGGAGCTTTGCGATCATGAGCGGCTCCGCGCGATTCCAGTCGATATTATCGCACCCTTTTCCCGGCAAACATGCGACCGCAGCGATCAACTTTCGGAGCAGGCGGGACGTTCCTGCGTCGCGACTGTATTGACAGTCATATAAGCAATTGCTTATATAATTTCATGCCCGCCGCCACGCAGCTGACCGATGTGTTGAAGACCCTCGCGGACCCGACGCGGCGGGCGGTGTTTGAGCGGATTGCGCGGGAAGGCGAGATCGCCGCGACCGGCCTGGTGCAGGGTTCAAAGGTGTCGCAGCCGGCGGTGTCGCAACATCTGCGCGCGCTGCGCGATGCCGGGCTGGTCGCCGAGCGGCGCGAGGGCCGACACATCCATTATCGCGTCGCGCCGAAGGGGCTCGGCCCGCTGATCGACTGGCTCGGCCACTACGAGACGTTCTGGACCGAGCGCTTCGCAAATCTGGAACGGCTGTTGAAGGAGAGTGAGTGATGGGTGAGACGCACGCGATCACGGTCGAGAAGGTGCTGCCCTACACGGCCGAGAAGATCTGGCGGACGCTGACGACGAGCGACCGGATCACGAAATGGCTGATGCCGAACGATTTCGCGCCGGCCGTTGGCCATCGCTTCAATTTCCATACCAAGCCGATGGGCGACTGGGACGGTGTCGTGCATTGCGAGGTGCTGGATTGCGATCCGCCGCGCCAGTTGCGCTACTCCTGGAAGGGCGGCGCTGATACCAATCCGGAATACGGCTCGAAGCTTGATACGATCGTCACCTGGACGCTGACGCCGGTCGAAGGCGGCACCCATCTGCGGATGGTGCATGACGGCTTCGTGCTGCCGGGCAACCGCTTCGCCTTCGACATGATGAGCCCGGGATGGGGCAGGGTGCTCGACGCCATCGCGCGCATCACCAGCGAAGGCTGATCACTCGTTGTTGCCGCGGCGAACCGTGATCGAGGCGTCGGTCTTGTTGCGAGTGCATTCGAGATTGAGGCGGCGATAGCGCATCGTGATGGTGTTGCCGCGCAGGATGCCCATGCGCTTCAGGCAGCGCGAGGTGCCGGTGACGGCGTCGTCCTTCGGCACGGTGAAGATCAGCGCCGTGGCGGAGCCGACCAGGTTGAAGAACTCCGGCTTCATCTTGCGATCGGTCTTGGCGTAGAGCTCGATCGAATAATCCTTGCCGCGGCAGCCGAGCGACAATTCCTTCGCCGCCGGGTGCGTGAGATATGTGATGTTGGCGGCGCTGAAATTGACCTTCAGCCCGTCGATCTGGCCGGCGAGCTGCTTGGCGATGTCAACGCAGGGATCGGCATGCGCAGGCGCCGCGACGAAAACCGTCGCCAGCGCGATCAGCGCGGCCGGCAGAGTGGAGCGGATGCTCAAAGGCAAGCGTCGGCGCAACGATGCTGTCACGAAATACCCCCCGCGGTATGAAAATACGCGAAGCTACATGCAGGCTCCCGCGGAGCGCGTCAATATGGCTGCGTCAGGACGAGCACTTGCCGTCCTGCGCCTTGGAAGCCCCGGCGGCCCGGCGCTCGCAATCATTGCCATAGGTCTTGCCGTCGCAGCCGCATACTGGCTTGAAGATCTTGTTGCAGATCGTCGGGCGGAACGCGCAGGTGCCGGTCTGGTCGAAGCGGCCGCAGGTCCCGGGCTTGAACTGGCAGAACTGGCCGCGACCGCTGCATTGCAGTCCGGCAAGGCCGCCGCACGGTCTGCCGAGGCGGGCGGCATCGGCGCCGGTCGGGATCGCGATCAACAAGGCCAGCGCCGCGAACCAGACGAAAAGCGCTGTCTTCATGAAGGTCTCCTGATGATTTCCGGATGGTTTCCTTGGCCGTTCCGCGGCTTGCCGGCGTTGTGGCAACCTGGGATTACGATGGCATGAAACATAGCACGTGGATTGCCAGTCCCGCGCATGGCTGGAAGGCGGCCCGCTTCCCTTTCCTTTGTCGGAAAAAGGCTTAGAACGGCTCTACATTGCCGGCGGCCCCGCGGCCGGCACCGGCCTTTCGAAACCGACGAGCAGCTCATGAACGCCCCCTCCGCCTTTCCCGACCAGCAGAAGCCCGTTCCGCCCTACAAGCACACGCCGCTGTTCCCGCTTGGTGCCGACACCACGCCCTACAAGAAGGTGACGAGCGAGGGCGTCCGGGTCGAGAAGGTGTTGGGCAAGGACATGCTGGTGGTGTCGCGGGAAGCGCTGCGCGCGCTCTCCGAGGCCGCCTTCGGCGACATCAACCACTATCTGCGGCCGGGCCACCTGAAGCAGCTGCGCTCGATCCTCGAGGACAAGGAAGCCAGCGACAACGACAAGTTTGTCGCCTTCGACTTCCTGAAGAATGCCAACATCGCGGCCGGCGGCGTGCTGCCGATGTGCCAGGACACCGGCACCGCGATCATCATGGGCAAGAAGGGATGCAACGTCATCACCGACGGTGACGACGAGGCCGCGCTGTCCGAAGGCGCGCGCGATGCCTATCTGCGCCGCAATCTGCGCTACTCGCAGGTAGCTCCCTTGTCGATGTATGAGGAGAAGAACACCGCCAACAACATGCCGGCGCAGTGCGAGATCTACGCCGAGGGCCAAGGGGATTCTGCGGGCGCCTACAAGTTCATGTTCATGGCCAAAGGCGGCGGCTCGGCCAACAAGAGCTTCCTGTTCCAGGCAACGCCGTCGGTGCTGACCAGGGACCGGCTGCTCGCCTTCCTGAAGGAGAAGGTGCTGACGCTCGGCACCGCGGCATGTCCCCCGTACCACCTTGCGATCGTGATCGGCGGCACCTCGGCCGAGCTCTGCATGAAGACCGTGAAGCTTGCCTCGGCGCGCTATCTCGACGCGCTGCCGACCCACGGCTCGGCCGACGGCAATGCGTTCCGCGATCTCGAGATGGAACAGGAAATCCTCAAAATGACGCAGAGCTTGGGGGTGGGCGCGCAGTTCGGCGGCAAATATTTCTGCCACGATGTGCGCGTGATCCGGATGCCGCGCCACGGCGCATCGCTGCCGATCGGGCTCGGCGTGTCGTGCTCGGCGGACCGCCAGGTGCTCGGCAAGATCACCAGGGATGGCGTCTATCTCGAGGAGCTCGAGCACAACCCGGCGCAGTATCTGCCCGCGGTCGAGCAGTCGCTCGGCGGCGAGGTCGTCAAGATCGACCTCAACAAGCCGATGAAGGAGATCCTGGCGACGCTGTCGCAATATCCGATCAAGACCCGCGTCTCGATGACCGGCACCATGATCGTGGCGCGCGATTCCGCGCATGCCAAGCTGCGCGAGCGGCTGGAGAAGGGTGAGCCGCTGCCGGACTACTTCAAGAACCATCCGGTGTATTACGCGGGTCCCGCCAAGACGCCCGATGGCTACGCCTCCGGCGCGTTCGGCCCGACCACGGCGGGACGCATGGACTCCTTCGTCGACCAGTTCCAGGCCGCCGGCGGATCGATGGTGATGGTCGCCAAGGGCAACCGCGCGGTCGCGGTACGCGAGGCCTGCAAGAAGCACGGCGGCTTCTATCTCGGCTCGATCGGCGGCGCCGCGGCGAACCTCGCCGAGCACTGCATCAAGAAGGTCGAGGTTGTCGAGTATCCCGAGCTCGGCATGGAAGCGATCTGGCGCATCGAGGTGGTCGACTTCCCGGCCTTCATCATCATCGACGACAAGGGCAACGACTTCTTCAAGGAATTGAACCTCGGTTGAGGATCGGGGTTGATTGCGGTCGGCCTCGACGGATTCTCCAGGGGCTGGGTCGCCGTCACGGTTGACGGCGACCGGCGCAGCATTTCCTTTCACACCGATATTACGGACGCGCTGTCGCGTCCGTTCGACCGCGCCGGGATCGATATCCCGATCGGCATGACCGATGACGGCGAGCGCGATTGCGACCTGCTTGCCCGCGCGCGTTTGCGTCCGCACAACTCGCGGGTCTTCACCGGCGCGCGGCGCTGGCTGTGGCAGCAGTTTGATGATCCCGATCTCGCGAATGCGGAAGCGGTGCGCTGCGGCCAGAGCCGCGTGTCGCGCCAGCTCTGGCATCTCGGCAAGAAGATCATGGAGGTCGACGCGTTCGTGCGCGCGAACGCCACGCGCGACATCCGCGAGGTGCATCCCGAACTGGTGTTCCTGCGGCTGAACCGCGGCGAGCCTTTGCCGCGCAAGAAGTCGGAGGAGGGCGATGCGCTCCGCCGCAGGCTGCTGAAGCAATCAGGCTTCCGCGAGATCGATCGCTGGCTCACCCAGATGCGGATCGGCACCGGCGCGAAGCGCGACGATGTGCTGGATGCGTGTGCAGTGGCGCTGGCTGCGCGCGAACCTTGCGGAAGCGTTCCTGAGGCCGCGTCGCGGGATGCCTATGGTTTGCCGATGCAGGTCTGGTTCTAGCTGCAGTTCGTCACCTGGTTGGAGCACAGGCTGCGCCACCAGCCGCGCACGCCGTCATGGCTCTCCACCAGCGCCCAGTGCCCGCTGCAGGCGAGGATGCGTTTCGGACCGTCGTCGGTGTCGAACTCACCGCCGAGCTTGCGCAGCGCCGGCGTCCACTTGGCATCGACGAAGGGTGCCTGGAACAGCCCGCCCATGCGGGTGTAGCCGTTGGCGTAGCTTGCGCCGACCTTGTTGGCGGCAACCCATCCGCGCCCGGCATAGGGCTTTGGCGCGTTGCGCGGATAGCGCTTGTCATCCTCATAGGCCTTGCCCGGCGGCATCGCGCCCTCGATCAGAAACCAGCCGTCCTTGAAACCGATGATACGAAACTCGGTGAGCCAACCGCCCTCCGGCGTGTTCTCGGCCCCGCCCATCTTGAGATGGTAGGGCGGCGGCAGCTTGCCGAGCACGCGTGCCTTCGCCGACGGCTCCGCGCGCACGTTGAGGCCTGCAAGGTCCTTGTCCTCCAACCAGGCGCCGAGGTCGCATGGTTCGGTGCCACCGGGCAGTGCGCTTCGCTTCACGTCAAGTTCGGCCTGGCGCGCGGCAAAATCATTGTCCGTCCCGTCGGCGTTTCCGGTCGCGATGTCGCTGGGACCGCGCGGCTTCAATTCGGCCGACAGCGCACGAGTGCCATCCTTGCTTAGCGTCACGACCATCATCTGACGTGGCGCGAAGACGCTTGTCGGCGTCTTCGGGTCGTCTGCGCTCGCAGCATAGACCGCAAGGTAGCCGGTGGTGCCGGCGGCATCCGTGCTGGAAGAGGTGCCCGCAACATATCCGGCCGGCACCAGCGCGACCGCGCTTGCGCGCCACGCCGGTTCGGCTTCGCTTGCTTGCTGCGCGGAAGCCGTCGTGGCCAGCAACGCCATGACGGCAACGGATCTCAGGACGCGCATGCGTGCGCGCGTGCTGCGGTTACGCTCGCGTGCCGGTGAACGGGAAGCTGCCCATCGGGCCGATGCCCATCTCGCCGGAGATGCCGTCGCCGGAGACCTTGCCGGTGAATTCGAGCGTCAGCGGCATCGGGTTGGTGATGGAAACCTTCCAGGCGACGTCGTCGCCGTTCACGGTGCCGTCGAAGATTTCGGTGGAGTTGCCCTCGGCGCTCTGCGTGCCGGTGAGCGTGCTGCCGGAGCTTGCCAGCGACAGCGTCGCCTTGCGCTCGCCCATCGGCGTCGTCATCGTGAGATTCCAGTTTCCGTCCACCGCCATTGATGTCTCCCCTCGAGATGTAAGCGTGCGCGGGTATAGCCCATCTTGCCGCGCGCGCCTAGTTCGCGGCTGCGGCGATCAGGCGCGGGCGGCGGCGCGCAGCCGGCTTCCGACCAGGAAGCGGAAGGCGACATACTGGATCGCGAAGGCGGCGACCTTGGTGCCGACCAGCACCACCGACACATAGAACGCCCACAGCTTCATGTCGCCGGTCGCTGCGATTGCGATGGTGCCGGCGGCGAGGATGAACATCAGCCCGGCCCAGGCGTAGCCGGCGAGGGTGGCGTATTCCGGAATCGTCTCGGTCACGATCGGCGGCAAATAACGCAGCATCCAGCCGCGCTTGAGCATGATCGCGCCGATCGCGATGTGGCCGATCGCGGGCTTCGCCAGCACGAAGCGCGGATCGTTGGTGAAAAGCGTCGCGCCGCCGAGCACGATCACCAGCCCAAGGCTCGCCCAGGTCATGTAGCCGAGCGCCTGTCCCTTGACGCGCGCATAGACCACTTGGGCAATCGCGCCCGCGATCGCAACACCGGTGGCGATCAGGACATTGTCGGTGGCAAAATAGACCACCAGGAAGACGATGGTGGAGAGGAAGTCGCTCGCAAGCCTGGCAAATACGCTCTTCATCGTCGTGGTTTCCGTTTCCTCGGGATGATCGTGGTGATGTTGTTATGGCAGCGCTTAGCGGGACGGCAGCGCGCCGGCCGGCGGCGCCGCGTCCTTGGCCGCACGATAGTGCGGATACCAGTGGGTGAAGCCGACCGCGGCATTACGTGCGGCTAAGGCGACCAAGAGGCCCGTCCACAGCGGCAGCGCCGGCACGTAAAGCACCGCAATGTTGCCGATCAGCATGAGCAGCATCGCAACGGTCCAGGCGCCGGTGATCAGGTAATTGGCGTGGAGGAAGCCGGGCAGCTTCGCAGTCTCGGCATCGACCTGCTCCAGCGCATATTGCCGCGTGAAGGGATGGCCGATCATGATCGAGCCGAGCGACACCAGCAGCATGCCGGCATCGACCGCGATCTTCACCGCGATGCTGCTCGACGTCGCGTCGACGAAGATGAGGTAGCAGCCGACCGCGGCGAACACGACGACCGAACCGACGCCGAGGATCTTGATGCTGCGGCCGCGTGCGACATCGAACGCGATCACGGCAAGGCAGATCAGGGCGGCACAGAGCAGGCTCACCGTGGCTGAGGTCACCAGCATCAGCATGGCGAAGGCGCCGTAGGGAGCGAGGATCAGGAAGATCGTCATGGTGAGCCTCATCGGCTGATCTTTACATCGTAAAGATACCCTAGGGGCGAGCAATGAAAGCGTCAAGCAAAATCTTTACAGTGTCAAAATTGTGAGCTGAATGAGAAAAATCAAGGCTTGGCAATGACATAGAGTGGTCTCCGCACTTGGCGTTCGCCGTTCCCGTTGTCATGGCCGGGCTTGTCCCGGCCATGACAGTCTTTCCGGTGAACAAACACGTGGATGCCCGGGACAAGCCCGGGCATGACGAATGGAGAGATCGGCGCTCTGATCCGGAGCGATCGTTCGCTACTCCGCCCCCACCCAATTGCCGTGGAATCCATCCGGCACGCGGTGACCGAGATGGACCAGCGCGGTCGGGCCCGCTTCGACATCTTGCGCGTTGAACACGGCGAGGTCGCTGCGGTTTTCGCGGGCGCGCCAGACCACCGCGAGCAGCCAGCCGTCGCCTTCCGCGGCGTCAGCGCCGCGCTCGACGAACACAGGCTCGGAGATCGTATCGCCGGCGGGCAGCAGATAATGGCCGAGCCGCTTGCCACGCCCGTCGACATGCACGACGCCCGACAGCGCACCGAACATCGGCAGATCGGGGTTGGCGCAGGCGTACCAGCCGTGATTGCTGGCAAATCCGGCGCGGCGATCGTCGACGCGGGGGAATTCTCCGGTAAGGTCGTCGAGATAGGTTTGCGTGAAGCGGTCGGTGTTGCCGGAGAGGTCGAAGGTCCAGCGGCAATAGCGCGCGCGGTTCTTCCGCGGGTCGGTCGGCGAGCCGTCGGGATGATTGAACAGCGGCGCTTCCTCGAACTGCATCACGTCGGCGATGATGCGGTTGCCGTCCTCCCACGCGTTCATCACGTGGAAAACGTAGCAGGTCTCGGCGCGGAACCAGACGATGTCCTTTGACGCGCCGCTGCGCTTCATCACGCCGACATAGGCGCCTTTCTCCGGCTCCCAGGCATAGGGCGCCTGTCCGCGCATCGCGCGCTGCATGCTGCCGGTGATCGGCAGGATCGGAAACAGCACATGATTCTCGGTGACGATGAAGTCGTGCACCATGCTGGCATAGGGCGCCTCGAAGCGCTCGAACCGCGTCACCACGCCGGACGAACTGACCGCGCCGAACGACAGTGCCGGCGTCAGCGGGCCTGCGGCGTTGTAGCCGAAGAACACCATCTCGCCGGTGACCGGATCGATCTTGGGATGCGCGGTGAAGGGACCGGAGATCGCACCCTTGTAGTCGCAATAGCCGAGGCGATTGAGCGTGCCGGGCTCGATCTCGGTCGGCAGATGGCCTTCCTCCAGCGCGAGCAGGCGGCCGCCATGGAAGATGATGTTGGTGTTGGCGACGCCGCCGTCGGTCGTGGTCGTTGCCGGCGCATCCGGCAGCTTGCGGCCGAAGCCGCCGAACAGCGCGCGGCCGGCGTCGTGCTCGGCCTGCCATTTCGGCGTGCGGACCCAGCGGTTGCGATAGCTGGCGCGGCCGTTCTCGATATGGAAGGCGTGCAGCATGCCGTCGCCGACGAACCAGTGCGCACCCGGCGCCTCGAACTGCGGATTGGGACCGTTGCGATAGAGCGTGCCGTTCAGCTCGCGCGGCAATTCGCCCGAGATCTTCAGGAACGGCGCGTCGGCTTCGAATGGGATCGGCGCCAGATTGGTGCGCGCCGCATTGGATGTGACCTGGTCGAGCATTCCGCATCTCCCTGTATTATGATCTTTACATCGTAAAGATATCAGTAGGGTTGACGCCGCCGATCGTCAAGCAAAATCTTTACAGTGTAAAAATTGCGACATATAACGGCCGCATGGCAAGAATCTCCAAAGAAAACAAGGCGACTCGCGCGGCACGCGCCCCGACCCGCCGGGTTGCCCGGACCGCGGCAACTCGTCCGGCCCAACGGCGCCGCGCCAACGACACGCCGTATCATCACGGCGATCTGCATGAGGCATTATTGAAGGCCGCCGAGCGCGTGCTCGAGCGTGATGGATTGGCGGGACTGACATTGCGTGCGGTGGCGCGCGAGGCGGGGGTGTCGCACGCCGCACCCACGCATCATTTCGGCGATCTCACCGGCTTGCTCAGTGAACTCGCGGCGATCGGTTTCCGGCAATTTGGCCTCGCGATGGCGGCTGCGGACGCTTCGGCGGCCACGACGCCCGAGAAGGGCGTGGCGAGCGCCAAGGCTTATGTTGCCTATGCCCAGGCACATCCCGGCATGTACGGGCTGATGTTCCGCAGTGAGCGGCTCGATCATTCGCGGCCGTCGCTGCACGAGGCATCCGAGGCTTCGTTCGCAGGGCTGACCCGCGGCGTCGGCGCCAGCCGGCATGAGCAGATTTCCAAGGAGCAGCTTACGCTGGACCAGGCCGCCGCGATCGCGTCCGCCTGGTCGCTGGTGCATGGTTTCACCATGCTGCTGCTCGACGGACGCCTCAAGACGATTCTGGATCGGTCGCCCGAGGGCACATCTGCGGAAATGTTGTTGACCGCGATGCTGCGATTGTCCGCGGGCCGCTCCGCGCGGCAATAACCAGTGCTGCCCGTGGGCTAGTGTCCCGAATCCGAAGTTCGCATCATTTGCCGCACCTTCGGAGCGAACTTCGGATTCGATAAGGACACTAGCAAACTTATGATCCTAGTGTGCTTTATGAATGCGAAGTTCGTGAAAGTGGCTGCCGCGAAATCGCACGAACTTCGCATTCAGCACACTAGCGCCTCACAAGCGACGTGGTCCGGCCGCTCTGTCCGATCGTCTTCACCGTATCCGTGCCGCATTTGAAATCGCGGGCGAAATCGTCGGCGGCCTGCCGCGCCAGCGCGTTGGCGTCGGGATTGGCCGCGACGTCGACATAGGCGACATGACAGACATCGCCCGGCGGCAGCCGGGTCACGGCGAGCATCGCCCGCGAGACCGGGCCGCCGCGCTTGTCCTGCTCGCTGTTGTCGGCGATCTGCCAGCGCTGGATGATCGCGAACGGCTTGCCGCTGGCTGCACGCCACTCGACCGTATCGCCGGTCGAGCTGAACGGGCCGAACCAGGCCTGCGCCGCCGGTTCCCTGGCTGCCGCCTCGCGGTTTCGGCCCACCGAGACCACTTCGCGCAGATCGCCCTCGTTGATCAGCACCACAAGTCCGGATTTTCCCGGACAGACCCTGGTGGTGCTGCCGTCCTCCTCGCTGGGCCTGCCGATCATGCGGCAGGCCTTCGGCACGGTCGATGTGTAGCTGCTGCTGATCGTCTCAGCGCCGGCCTGACCAGGATTTGCACCGGCAAGCGCCATAACGACTGTTGCAAAAGCAAGGTATTTCATCGGGGGAAACCTGCGATCCGGACGTTACTTTGTGTCTGACATATGCAATCTGGGGAAGGTTCAATAGACACGCGGGAAACACCTGACAGGCGCGCGGAATCGTCCTAGAAGGGCGGCTTCGCAACTTCTGTCGCGTGCACCCAACGTGCCGTAATCTCGATCGTCATGCCCACGATATCATCCAACAAGCCCTATCGCGTCGGCCGTTCCCGGACCGGTCTTGGCCTTTTCGCCACCAAGCCGATCAAGAAAGGCACCAAGATCATCCGCTATTTCGGGCCGTTGCTCGACTCGAAGAAGAAGGATGAGGACGCGATCGAGAACAAATATCTGTTCGAGCTCACCAACCGTTGGACCATCGACGGCTCGGTCCGCGAGAACGTCGCTCGCTATATCAACCACGCCTGCAGGCCGAACGCGGAATCCGACGTTCGCCCACGCAAGCGCAAGGTGTTCATCCGCGCCATCAAGGACATCGAGCCGGGCGACGAAATCAATTACGACTACGGAACCGACTATTTCAAAGCCTATCTGAAGCCGATCGGCTGCAAGTGCGATGCCTGCGAGAAGAAGCGCAAGAAGAAGCGCGCGGAGGCGAGGGCGGAGCGGGTGCGGCTGAAGGAAAGGGCTGAGCGGAAGGCACAGCGCAAGGCCGAGAAGCTCGCCGAGGAGCGGGCCAGGCAGCGGAAGGCGAAGAAGGCTGCCCAAGCAAACGGCAAGCTCGCCAACGGCACGGCGCTGAACGGCAAACACCTCAATGGCCACAGCCTGATCAACACGGCGGGCAAGAAGGTTGCCTCGTCGAAGCGCGGCACCGCTCGGGCGCTGAACGCCTGATACCCAGGACGAGGTCCCTAGCCGCTCGGCCGGTGCGCCGCGCGTGGCAACGGGGCATTGCCGAAATCCAGCGTCGAGCGCTGGATGATCGTGCCGTGCTCGTCGATGACGAGACGGAAACGCTTGCTCCCCGAGAAGAATGTGAGGCGATGGCGCCCCTGATCGGCGTCGAGCCCGCGCTCCGAGCGCGTCGTGATCGCGCCCGAGCGCATCCCGGCCTGCAGCAGCGGAACTGCGATACCGAGGCCCTCGGCGACGATATTGGCGTCAACCTCGAACGCGCCGTCCGCGAATGCGATCGTCGTCATGATGCCCTCGCGGGATGGCGGACGGGACGCGGCAGGTAGGCGCATTCGGCGAGCGTCGTCCCGTCGAGCTCGCGCATGAAGGCCTCGCGCGCCGCCGCAAGCTTCGCCTTCAGCCGGCAGCGCGGCAGCAGCAGGCAGTCTCCGCCATCATCCCTGAAACATTCGACCAGCGCGCTGCCGCCCTCCAGCGCGCGGACCACCTCGCCGAGGGTGATGGTCTCCGCCGGCCGCGCCAGCGAAAACCCGCCGCCAGCGCCGCGCTGGGTGGCAATGAAGCCGGCGTCAGCAAGGTCGCGCACCACCTTGGCAAGGTGATTGCGGGAAATCTCGAACTCGGCCGCGATCGCGCTGGTCGCAAACGACCGGTCCGGCTCGCCGGCCAGCCGCATCAGGGCGCGGAGCGCAAAATCCGTGAACGATGTCAGGCGCATGGAAGCCCTTCGAAATCTGCATTTGGCGGATCAGCTATAGCAGGCTAAATAGGCATTTGAAATACCTATTTAGGATGTGAGCCATGACAGCAGCAGAGCGCCGCGAGCAGATCACCGCCGGGATTGTCGCGCGGACCGGGATCAACGAGGCCATGATCGAGCAGCTGGTGCATGCCTTCTACGCCAAGGTCCGCAAGGACCCGATGATCGGGCCGGTGTTCGGGAGCAGGATCAGCAATTGGGAGCCGCATCTGGCCCAGATGTGCGCGTTCTGGTCCTCGGTTGCGCTGATGACCGGGCGCTATCACGGCACGCCGATGGTCAAGCATATGCCGCTGCCGATCGACGCCGCGCATTTCGACCGCTGGCTCGAACTGTTCGAGGCGACCGCGGCCGAGCTCTGCCCGCCTGACGCGGCGGCGCATTTCATCGATCGCGCGCGGCGCATCGCCTCGAGCCTCGAGATGGGCGTCGCGAGCGGACAGGGCGTGATGCTTGGGGTTGGCGAGAGATACAGGCGAAGCGAAGCAGGAGCAGTGCAATGAGGAACAGGGCCAAGGCAATCGCGCGCGCCATCGACGGCGCATGGTTTCATCAGGATCAGGCCGATCCGTTTTCCGGCAGCAGCCTGGTGCCGATGCTGATCATCGGCCTGGCGCTGACCTTTGCCGGCATGATCGTCGCGGTCGTGCTGAGCTGACAGAAACGGCCGCCGCGTTTGCCGCGACGGCCGCTCGTCACGTCCGGCATTCGGTTTACGCCGCGACCGCCTCACCGCTGCGGCGCAGGCCAACATATTGCAGCTCGGCGAACACGCCGGTGGCGACCGCCTGGGCGAGAATCACGATGGTCCCGACGAGGTTCGGCGACACTGCGCCCGACAGCAGCAGCGCGATGCTGGCGAGCGTCCAGGCCGCATTGCCGACGACCACCAGCATCACCAGCGGCTTCGGCACCGACATGCGCGTGCCGAGCCAGCCGACCAGCGCCGTATAGGCGACCAGAAACAGCCCGGTCTCGCGCAGCAGCGCTTCCGGCAGGCCGAGCAGCGATGCCAGCGCGCCGGCGCCGAGCACCATGGCTATGGCGGATACGCCGCTGAACACGGCGTCGGCAAGCAAAGCGCGGCGCAGCAGCTGGGACGAATGGATCATGGCAGGGTCTCCTCTGGTTGGGATTGGGGTGGTCAGCGGAACATGGACTGCAGCTGACGCCACAGCCGGAGCGGACACAGCGCCTTGCCGACCCTCATCTCGACCGCATAGACCTGCGCAAACACGAACACGCCGGTCGCGTGCACGAGCGGCTGCGGCATGTTGAGCGAGCGCGCCAGCAGCCAGGTGGCCAGATGCACCAGCCAAGGGAGCAGGACGGCGAGGGCGCGGACAAGGGACAGCATCAGCATGGTCATCTCCTGTGCCGTCGAAGATGAGCCGGCCGGCGCGCCAATTCGATTACCTCAGGCGTAATGGAACGGGCGAATTCCGCATGGTAGGTTTTGCACCATGAACGCACACGCATCCATGGCGCGGGCCGAGCCCGCAAAACCTGTCCCGATCGGCGAGCACCTGCGCGAGTGGCGGCAGCGCCGCCATCTCAGCCAGCTCGACCTTGCCGTCGATGCCGAGATCTCGGCGCGGCATTTGAGCTTCGTCGAGACCGGCCGCTCGGCGCCGTCGCGCGACATGGTCCTCAAACTGGCGGAGCGCCTCGACGTGCCCCTACGCGAACGCAACGTGCTGCTGGTCGCCGCGGGTTTCGCGCCCGCATTCCCGCAACGCTCGCTCGATGATCCCGCGCTGAAATCGGCGCGGGAGGCCATCAACCTGGTGCTGAAGGCGCACGAGCCCAATCCGGCGCTGGCCTATGACCGGCACTGGAATCTGGTCTCCGCCAACCGCATGGTGGCGCCGCTGCTCGAGGGCGTGCCGCAGCGGCTGCTCGGCCAGCCCTTCAACATCCTGCGGCTTGCCTTCCACCCCGAGGGCCTCGCGCCGCGCACTGTGAACCTCGCGGAATGGGCCGCGCATCTTCTGGAGCGGCTGCATCGGCAATGCGAGGCAACGGCCGATCCGGAGCTGCTCAAGCTCTATCAGGACCTGAAGTCCTATCCGATCCCGGCGCGGTCGGCCCCGATTACCACCGACAACAACGTCGCGCTTCCCTTCAAGCTCCGCCTCAATGGCGAGATCCTGAGCTTCATCTCGACCACCATGGTGTTCGGCACGCCGGTCGACATCACGCTGCAGGAACTGGCGCTGGAGACCTTCTTCCCGGCCGATGAGCTGACCGCCGAGCGGATGCGGAAGATGGCAGCCAGTATGAAATAGCGGCTTGTCTCGGGACGCTTTCGGCCTACTTTTGGGGTCCCATTTCCGCCGGGAACCCCGCCATGAGCGATCTGAAGCCGCTTCGCCTCGACATCGTCTCCGACGTCGTTTGCCCCTGGTGCTATATCGGCAAGCATCGCATCGAGGACGCGCTCAAGCTGGTGCCCGATGTGCCGGTCGAGGTCCATTGGCGGCCGTTCTTCCTCAACAATTGGGTGCCGCGCGAGGGCATCAGCCGCGAGGAATATCTCACCGCCAAGTTCGGCTCGGTCGATGCCTACAAGGGCATTGCCGGCCGCGTGGTCGCCGCCGCCAATGAGGAGGGGCTCACCTACCATCCCGAGCTCGTCAAGCGGCAGCCCAACACGATCGACTGCCATCGCCTGATCCACTGGGCCGAGGCCAAGGGCAAGGCGGCCGAGATGAAGCAGCGGCTGATGGAGCTGTATTTCCGCGACGGCGGCGATCTCACCGACAGCAACGTGCTGGTACAGGCAGCGGCCGATGTCGGGCTCGATGCCGACGACGTCCGCAAGCGTCTTGCCACCGACGAGGATGTCGCTCTGGTCTCGGCGCAGGCCCAGGAAGCCGCCGAGAAGGGGATTTCGGGCGTGCCGACCTTCGTGTTTGCGCAGAAATACGCGGTGTCCGGCGCCCAGCCGGCCGAGCAGCTCGCCCGCGCCATCCGCCAGGTCTCGGCCGAGATCAACGCGCAGGCGGCGCAGTAGTCCGCAATCCACATCGAAAGCCCGGCTCATGCCGGGCTTTTTCGTTTGCCCACATCATCCATCGGAAACAATCAAGGAGACCATCATGATCTATGAGCTGCGCACCTACACGGTACGTCCAGGCACCGTCGGCGAGATGGTGAAGGCTGCGAGCACGATCTCGCGCGATATCCGCGCCGACAATTTCGGCAAGCTGGAGGGCTACTGGATCACCGAGATCGGTCCACTCAATCAGGTCATGCACATGTGGAGCTACGCCGATCTCAACGAGCGGGCGCGGCTGCGCGCCGAGCTCGCCAGGAACCCGCGCTGGACCGGCGAGTATATTCCGGTGATCCGTCCGCTGCTGGTGCGCCAGGAGGTGCGGCTGCTCAATGCAATCATCCCGCCGGTGGCGCCGGCGACATCAGGCAATATCTACGAATTCCGCAACTATCGCGCCAAGCCGGTCGGCGGCGCCAAGCAATGGCTCGATCTGATCACCGGCGTGATGCCGGAGCGCGAGAAATACTCCAAGATCGTCGGTCTCTGGACCACCGAAGCCGGGCAGCCCAACGAGGTCTGCCACATCTGGGCCTATCCCGATCTCAACGCCCGCGCTGCCGCACGCGGCAACGCGATGAAGGATCCAGCCTGGCTGGAATTTTTGAGCAAGGGCACGCAGGTGCTCGAGGAGATGCACTCGACCATCATGCTGCCGGCGCCGCATTCGCCATTGCAGTAAGGCAGGTGCTGGTCGCGCCGCGGCGTGCCACCTTCCCCAATGGTTCGCCGAGCGCAAGACAGGGAGGCCGCCGGTTGAGGCGGCCTTTTCGTTTTCGGCGTCAGGACGTCGCGAGCGCCGGCAAAAAGCCCCATCCGATGTTTCCATCAGATGAGGCTTTCGAAGCAAGGGCGCGCGCCGTCTGAGAACCAGCGCGCCGCAACGCTAGTCGGGCCAGCTGACATCAACCTGACGGCAGCAGCCACTTGTTTCCCGATGTGTCTGCATGCCTACGAAAGGGTAAACCGCATTATCCGGGCTTGCCGCGCCGGCTGCGGATGAAGCGGACGGCGCCGCGCGCGGCTTCGTAGGCAAATTTGTTCAGGGTCAGCGCGGCGTGAATGGCCGGCACCAGCGGATCGCGGCGCCGCAATGGAATGAGTACGTCGCCGATCGCGAAGCGGCCGCGCCAGATCGGGTCGATCATGGGGTGGCCTGGCGCCGCGGTGGAATCGGCCGACTTGATCGCGGGATCGGCGCAGAGATGGCGCGTCAGCTCGAGCGTCAACTGCGTACCGGGCGAATATTTCGCAAAACGCTCGTCGACGCCGATCTTGAAGAAGAAGGCGCGGTCCTGGTGGCGCACCACGATGCCGCCCGCGACCGGCGTGTCGCCGGCATGCAGCGTGATGATCTCGCAGCGGCCGGCTTCGGCCATTGTCGACGTCGCGCGGCGGATGAAGGCCGCATCGCCGGCATGCTGGCTGAGCGCCGTGCCGCGCTCTCCCTTCCAGCCACCGGCTTCGAGGACAAGGAAAGTCTCGAGCGCCGTCGCAACCTCGTGCGGCGTTCGGGCGACATCGAAGCGCACCGTGCCATGGTCGGACAGGCGATGGTGCTGGCGGCGCAGCTCCTTCAGCTTCTTAGGCCCAAGCGCGTCGCGCAACAATTCGTCGGCATCGCGCGTCGCATCCAGCTGGGCGCGCTGGTAGGCGCTCAGTATCTGCGGCTGCAACCCGTCTCGCGCCAGCACGGCGCGGATCGCCGCCATGGCCGGGCCCTCGAGCGACATGTTGCGCAGGATCAGCGCATGCGCGCCCGCATTGCGCGCCTGCCGCAGCATCTTGCCCGCCGCTTCCTCGGCGGCGGCGCGGTCGAGCAGCGGCGTGCACAGCGTGCCATAGGGTTCGGCGCCGACCAGCGCGGGCAGGGGAATGCGGTAGATCCGCCGCATCGGAACGACCGGCAACAACCCGATCAATTGCCCGCCATCGCCGGCAGCGCTGAGCAGCGAGGCGCCGGTGCGGCCGCGCGCGGAGGCATCGACCGCCAATTCCCAGTCCGCCTGATAGTAGCCATTGGCCTCGATCGCGCGCGCGGCAAGCGCGCGCCATGCATTGAGCGGCGCGGCCGACAGCGGCGGCAACGTGCGATCGTCCGTGGCATCCCTGCGCGATGCACGGTGGATCATTGCCTGGTCAGCAATATCGGCCACGTCCCTGTTTCCCCAGTCCGCGAGGCCGATCGGCCTTGCGTTCGTCAGGGCAACGCTAGCGGAAAGAAATGGAAAATGCCGTTGAGGCCAGCAGGCAATTTGAGCGGTCATGTTAACCGGCCGTTCAGCATACCGGTGCGCGCCGGCCTGGCCGGCTCGCCGGCTCAGACGTCAAGGCTGGGGCTTCAAGGCTTGGGCTTCAAGGTTTGGGGCTTCGCTGCGCTTCCAGCTGAACGGAACTCTCGATCGGCTCGTAATTCTGCGTCACGCAATTGTCGTCGGCTTCCACCTGCCGGCGATCGAAGATCGCGCCGTCGTTGATGAAGACGCGATAGGTCTGCGTCCCCAGCGGCTTGCCGATCACCGATGTCAGCTCGGCGCGGACGCAGGCGGTCCAGCCGGTGCCGCGCGGGTCGTGCAGCGGGGCGGAGACCCGCACATGGGTCGGCTGTGAACCGGTCGTGAACACCGAATCCAGCTTGCCTGCGACCAGCCGTTTGACGTCCGGAGGCGTCTCGAGCGGCGCGGGCTCCGTAGCCTTGACCTTCAAGGCCTCCGGCCATACCGCGTGGCTGTCCGCCAGCCCGCAGCCACTCAATATGAAGGCGGCGCCGGCCAGCAGCGCCGCCAGATGTACTTGTCCCTGTCCCATTGAACGAATTTAATGTGCCGCCGCCAAGATTGCGCCCCCTGGTGGCGCTGAATTCGCATCATGCGGCGCTTTGTCGATCAACAAATGTCGAGCGACAAGTTATCGTTGGGGTAAAGGTATTACCGGATGTTGCTGCAGCGGCGGGGGAGACAGACTGACATGAAACGCTTCACGGTTGCTGCCGTCATTCTGGCGCTGCTCGCGACGCCCACGCTGGCCCAGGGCCGGCGCGGGGGCGGTGGGGGCGATACGAAGACGGAGCAGAAGCCCAAGGTCGACGAGAAGGCCTACAAGGCTGCGCTCGATCGGATCCCGGAGCCCAAGGAGAAATACGATCCCTGGGGCGTCACCAAGCCGGCAGCGGATCCGGCCAAGAAGCCGAAATAGCCGGGCTCGCTAGGTCTCTGCGGCCATTCGACATCCGAACCGGCGTCGCTCGGCAGCACATTGCCGCACGGCATGAACCTTGGCCTGACGGCCTCCGACCCATCTTCGATGTCATTGTCGGAGGCCGCCATGCTTCGCCGTTCGCTCCTCAGCCTGATCGTTCCGGCAGCGATCCTGCTCGGCGCCGTGCCGGCGTCGGCGGAAAACCGGCTGGCGCTGGTGATCGGGCAGTCGGCCTACAAGTCGGTGCCCGCGCTGCCGAATCCGGCCAACGACGCCAGGGCTGTGTCGCAGATGCTGACCGATGCCGGATTTGCGGTGACGGCCGCATCGGACCTGTCGCAGGACGAGATGCGCGCACGGCTCAGCGATTTCGCCGGCCAGGTGGCGGCGAAGGGCGCCGACACCGTGGCGCTGGTGTTCTATGCCGGGCATGGCCTGCAGATCGACGGCGAGAACTATCTGGTGCCGGTCGATGTCGATCCGAAGCGCGAGGCTGATATCCCGATCCAGGCGGTTCGGCTCAACGACATCCTGAACACGCTGACCTCGGTGCCAAGCCGGATGCGCATCGTGCTGCTCGATGCCTGCCGCAACAATCCTTTCCCGGAGCTCAGCAAGACCGCGGGGCACGGGCTCGCCATCGTCGATGCCAAGGTGGGCGCGCCCGGCACGTTCGTCTCGTTCTCGACCTCGCCGGGCGCGGAAGCCGAGGACGGCAGCGGCGCCAACAGCCCCTACACGACCGCGTTGCTGGCCTCGGCGAAGGAGCCGGGCATCCCGATCGAGGACACCTTCAAGCGCGTTCGCCTGGCGGTGAACAAGGCAACCGACGGCCGCCAGACGCCGTGGGACTCGTCCTCGCTCACCGACGACTTCCGTTTCATGGCGGGTGCTGCGGCGTCGCCCGCACCGACGCCGCCGCCGGCCGCCGCCAAACGCACCGTCGACGAATGGAAGCGCGAGCTGCAGGGCAAGCCGATTGAGGCCGCGAATGAGCTGACGGTGATCGATGGCTCCGACGAATCCTACGAAGCCTTCGCCGCGATCTTCGCCGGCACGCCGCGCGGCCTGCAGGCGCGCGACTGGCTCGACCGGCATCGCCGCATGATGGCGTGGAGTAACGCTGTTCTCGCCAACACGGCGGCGGCCTATCGCGGTTTCCTTGCGCAATATCCTGACACCGACCTGACAGCCACCGCGCGCAAGATGATCGAACGGCTGCGCTACCGTCCCGATCCGGCACCCGCCGTCGCGCTCAGTGTGCCCGCGACCAACGTTGGGCTGGCGGCACCGACCTGTCCCTGCAACGCCGCGCCGCCCCAACAGCCGCTGCAGCAGAGGGCCAACGTGCCGGCGAAAAAGCGTGCCGATCCCGATCCGCCGCGGCGCGCGGGCAAGCGCCCGCCGCGCGTCGTCGTCGAGGACGACGTCGTGGTGGCGCGCCGTCCGCCTCCAGCCGTGGTCTATGAGCCTGCCGGACCGCCGATCGGAATCGGGATCGGCATCGGCATCGGTGGCGGCGGTGGTTATCGCGGCAACTACGGCGGCGGCTATCGCCGGGGTGGATACTGACGCGCCGATCGCGTAAATGCTTTCCCCGCATGAGATGCGGTGCCTGGTGATCGCATCCTGGGGGAGGACGCGATGCGGTCGCTGTTTTGCCTGCTTGCCGCGCTGCTGCTGTGTGCGCAGCCGGCGCGCGCCTGGGAGTATTGGGGCGGCGACCGCGGCGGACAGCGCTTCTCGCCGCTGACGCAGATCACATCAGACAATGTCGGCACGCTGCTGCGCGGCTGGGAATTCCGCACCGGCGATCTCGATACCCGCCCGCCCGAGGTGATGAAGCGCACCAAGTTCGAGGTGACGCCGCTGTTCGTCGAGGACAGCCTGATCTTCTGCACGCCGTTCAACGAAGTGATCGCGCTCGATCCCGGCACCGGTGCGCAGAAATGGCGTTTCGATCCGAAGATCAGCATGGCGCAGCGGCCGGCCAATCGTTTTGTCTGCCGCGGCGTCGCGCACTGGACGGATGATCGTGCGGCGGAAGGCGCTGCCTGCAAGTCACGCATCTTCACCGGCACCAACGACCGGCGCCTGATCGCGCTCGATGCCCGAACCGGCAAGCCCTGTGCCGATTTCGGCAACGCTGGCGAGATCAGGATCGACGCTGGCATGAAGCTGGAATGGCCGGGCGAGTTTCAGATCACGTCGGCGCCGGTGACGGGACGCGGCGTGGTCGTGGTCGGGTCCGCGATCGGCGACAACCGGCGGGTCGACGCGCCGCTCGGCGCGGTGCGCGCGTTCGATGCGCGGACCGGCCAGCCGCGCTGGAGCTTCGATCCGCTCGTGCACAATGGCGTCGAGGCCGGCCACAGCAATGTCTGGGCGCCGATGTCGGTGGACGAGGAGCGCGGCCTGGTGTTCCTGCCGACGACATCGCCCAGTCCGGACTTCTGGGGCGGCAAGCGCCCCGGCAATGACGAGCACGCCAATTCCGTCGTCGCGCTGCGCATCGAGACCGGCGAGCTCGCATGGGCATTCCAGACCGTGCATCACGACGTCTGGGACTACGACCTGCCGGCGCAGCCGACGCTGGCGCGGATCGACACCGGCGATGGTCGGCGCGACGTCGTGATCCAGCCGACCAAGCAGGGCTTTGTGTTCGTGCTCGATCGCGGCACCGGCAAGCCGGTGTGGCCGGTGGAAGAGCGCGCGGTGCCGCAGAACGGTGCGGAGGGCGAGAGGCTTTCGCCGACGCAGCCGTTCCCGACCCATGTGCCGCCGCTGCTGACGCAGCGGATGACGGCCGATGATGTCGCCGGCCTGCTGCCGGGCACCGGGAGCTCGGCCTGCGAGACGCTGCTCGCGCAATCCCGCAACGAGGGCCTTTACACGCCGCCGTCGACGCAAGGCACTGTGATCTATCCGATGACCGGCGGCGGTGTGAACTGGGGCGGCGCGGCGTTCGATCCGGTCAACCAGATCCTCTATGCCAATGTCAGTCATGCTGCGCACATCGTCACGCTGATTCCGCGCGACCAGGCCAAGGGCTTCAATCCGCCGCCCGGTCATGAATTCGGCCAGCAGGAAGGGGCGCCGTTCGCGATGTCGCGGGCGCTGGCGAAATCGGCGGTCGGGTCGCCCTGCAACAAGCCGCCATGGGGCGAGACGGTGGCGGTCGATCTCAAGGCCGGCAAGATCCTCTGGCATGCGTCGGTCGGCACCAGCGAGGATCTCGCGCCGCTCGGCATCGCGCTCAATACCGGCACGCCGCTGGTCAATGGCGTCGCGATCACCGCGGGCGGCCTGGTGTTCACCGGCGCGATGGATGCCTATCTGCGCGCGTTCGATGCCAGGTCGGGCAAACAGCTTTGGCTCGGCCGGCTTCCGGTGCCCGGCGTCGCCAATCCGATGACCTATCTCTGGAAGGGCGAGCAGTACGTCGCGATCGGCGCCGGCGGCCATTCCGAGGCCGGCACATCGATCGGCGATAGCGTGGTGGCATTTCGCCTGCCGCGCCAGGGCGAGGGGGCATCGTTGTGGACCCGCCTGATCGACTGGCCCGGCGGGCGGTTCACCGCCAAGGCTGTGGCCGCCGGACTCGTGCTCGTGGCCCTCATTGCGCTGTTGTGGCGCTGGCGGCACAGCCGTCGCTCGCGATCCGCTTAGGTGCTCGCTCCCGTGGGGGTGCGCCGCCAAAATATCGAAAACAACCCCATGCAAAGGAGCCGGCGGCTGCCGGCGTTCGAAAAGCAACTTGACACGTCGGGCAACTCAGGGGTACTTTTCTACTATTCCGAAATTGTGCGGGCGTCGCCTCGTTCCTCTAAAGCGCGATGAATTCAGGTTGAATCGGCCTGGCGGCATGCGCCGGCATCTCCCCCCGCAACCGGCAGGGCAATCGCATATAAAAAAATCTGTCGGGCAGCGTACTCGCGGCCATCCTTCGAGACGCCCGCCTTCGGCAGGCTCCTCCAGCGACAAAGGCGAAGCCTTTGCGCGGGGATGACGGGTCTTGTTTTGCGGCACAGTAGTAGACCCTCATGGTGAGGAGCGCCGCTTGCGGCGCGTCTCGAACCACGAGGCCGAGTTACCTCCGTAGCCGCTGAAGGGTCATATGCGATTGCCTAACGCAACCAGAGAGGAGCGCAGGTTGTTCGCGGATGCAATTGAACCTAGGGCGTGGACCCATCTGGGATATCGCTTCCGGGAGGAAATCCGGGCGCGCGGCGCAGACCGCGGGGATGTCGCCCTGTGGACCAACTTCGCCGCCTCCGACTGGTGCGGTGTTGGGTGCAGTCCGGACTTCTCACCAACGATCCGCGACCGCCGCATTTGACCCAAAGCGGATAATCCTTGTCGTCCCTCGGCGGATTTCTTAGGGATTGGCAAATAATCCTGACCGACGAGCCTGAGCCGGTATCAGGAGATTGATGGATGCAAAACGCGACAGTGGCCGCGCTCGTATACGAGCTTCTTTTCGAGGTCTATCGAAAGATGGAGCTCGATAGAAAGGGAGGGCGGCTCCGATCTTTTCCTGATGAAAATGGCACGCCACGCGAGGCATTCTTCCATGAATTTATGAGCTGTTGGGAGTGGCCCGCCGGCACGTTGGAGCAAATCGGAATTCTAAAAATTCTCCAACCAACTCCCGGTCTCTGGGGACCGAATTTCTACCCAGTGATTGGCTTGGACGAATGTGCGGTGGCGGACTTTTCAAGGTTCGAGACCTTCGACAATTATTGTGTCGCGATGTCCTCCTTTGAAATGCTGAATTTTGAATTTTGCGGGCAAGTCGATCTCAGCATTCAGTCGCCACGTTTCCTCGAAGCCGTTGCGTCCCAAGATGATATTTTTCTGGTCGAGGATGACGGCGAAGTCGGGTTTGATCGGGCGCGCTTCAGCACGAAAGTCATGACGCGGTGGGAAGAACTAGAGGTTCGCCGCATCCATCCCAAAAGCGGCGCTTAGTTCGAAGTGAGGGCGTCCTGGAATAGCGAGCACACCGAAGAAATGTCGGCTACTGGCCCAGGCCGTGTGAAAACTCCGCCTCTGCTATTAGTATTCTCCGATGAATCGGCGGGGACGAGCGATGGCGGGATTCGTGGAAGGGGTTGATCGCGCACAGGGCACGTTGTTCCTGCACTGCTCGACGACGACGTGGCCGAGGACAATCCGGTGCGTGCGGTTGATGTGTTCGTCGACGGGCTCGATCTGGATAAGCTCGGCTTCGTTGGCGTCCAGTCACTCGACACGGGGCGACCCGGCTACCATCCCGGCATGATGCTCAAGCTCTACATCTACGGCTACCTCAATCGCGTGCCGTCGAGCCGACGCCTGGAGCGAGAATGCCAGCGCAATATCGAGATGATCTGGCTGACCGGGCAGTTGGCGCCGGACTTCAAGACCATCGCGGATATCCGCAAGGACAATGGCAAGGCCATTTGTGAGGTCTGCCGCGAGTTTGTCGCGCTGTGCCGCAAGCTTGATTCGCTTGTTGCAGCGAGCGTCGCCATCGATGGATCGAAGTTCAAGGCCGTCAATGCGCGGGACAAGAACTTCACTGAGGCGAAGATGAAGCGGCGCCTTGAGCGGATCGACGAGAGCATCGCCCGCTATCTCTCGCAGCTCGAGACCGCCGATCGGCACGGCGATGCGGTGCCAGAGGCGAAGGTTGAGCGGTTGAAAGGTAAAATCGAGAAGCTCAAAGAGGAGACCGTCCGGCTCAATGCGATCAATGCGGAGATATGAAGAGCGAGGACAAGCAGATCTCGCTGACCGATCCTGACGCGCGCTCGATGGCGACAAGTGGTAAGGACACCGGGATCGTTGGCTATAACGTGCAGATTGCAGTTGATACGCAGCATCATCTCATCGTGGCTCACGAGGTGACCAACGTGGGCACCGATCGCCATCAACTCGGCAACATGGCCAGGCAGGCGCGCGACGAGATGGCCGTCGAGACGCTCGAAGTCGTGGCAGACCGCGGCTATTACGATGGAGAGGAGATCTGGGCCTGCGAGGAAGCCGACATCACGGTGACGTTGCCGAAGCCGATGACTTCGGGCGCCAAAGCTGCTGGCCGCTTCGGCAAACAGGACTTCGTCTATGTCGCTGTCCCGCCGGCGAGCGATTAACTTATCACTACACGAACATAGAGGACGGAAAGACACTGACCCGCTATTGGACAAGCACCTGCAAAACCTGCACGCTCAGAGTTCAGTGCACGACAGGCCCCGAGCGCCGCATCTCACGCTGGGAGCATGAGGCCGTCTGGAAAACGTTCAGGATCGGCTCGACCACAACCCCAATGCAATGGGTGTCCGCCGTCAGACAGCGGAGCATCCGTTCGGCACAATGAAGTGTTGGATGGGAGCAACACACTTTCTCACGAAAAATCTGCCAAAGGTGGCCACCGAGATGGCGCTCAACGTCCTCGCCTACAATATGAAGCGCGTGATGATGATCGTGGGCGTGGGCGGATTGCTGGAGGCGATGCGGGCGTGAGGCCGGCCCTCTGAGCGACCAAATCAGCGCCCCGAGTTGCGCGATTTTCACACGGCCTGGGCCCTGAGCGGACATTCACCACGGCATCGCCGAGGTCGGTTTCTGAGAGCGACATGGACCTCGCTAGTACGCTCCCTGTTCTCATCACGCTCTAGCGCGACCCGTCACAAATCACGAACACGAATTCTCAATCCGTGCACTGAAGCGACGTGCAGGCAAAGTTGCGCGATGTCTCGCTTGCGTTCGCCGCGACGCTTCGCTTACGAGGTCGCGAGCGGAGCCGCCTGGCTTCCGGCGACCTGTTCATTTCAGATCATTGCCCATGGAGATTGCGATGAAGATCACTGCCTCGATCATGCTTGCCGCCGCGCTCGCGCTGTCGTCGGCACCGGCCAGCGCCACCGTCCTCGATCTCTCGACCATGACCTGCAAGCAGTTCGTCGACGGCGGCGACGACACCATCAAGATGGTGCTGGTGTGGATGGACGGCTGGTACAAGGGCGATTCCGACGAGGCGATCATCGACACCGACGTGTTTACCGAGAACGCCAGGAAGTTCGGCACCTATTGCGGAAAGAATCCGACGATCAGCATCGTCAACGCGGCCGAGGCCGTGCTCGGGAAGTAAACCTGCCACGCAAGCTCCTCGTGGAGCGCGAGCCTCGAAGGATCGACGGCCACCAGCCGGGCCGATTCATCCTTCGAGACGCGCGCGAGAGCGCGCTCCTCCAGCGACAAAGGCGAGGCCTTTGCGCGGGGATGACGGTGATGGGTGTTGCGGCTGTCTGATTCAATTGTCAAACAGCTGACTCAGTGTCATCACCCGCGCATGCGGGTGATCCAGTATTCCAGAGACGTCCGTGGCTTGAGCCGATAGGCCGCGGCGTACTGGGTCGCCCGGTCCATGTGCGCAATTGCGCACAGGCCGGGCGACGACAGTTGCGTAGGATGGGTGGAGCTCAGGATGAGGAGATGCACCGTCTATGATGCAACAGTCCTATCCCGGCAGCATCGCGAAGGCGCTCGACACCATCGCCACCGGCTTGTTGTCGGTGGCGGAGGATAGCGTGACGCGACCGAAGCTCATGGTGCGGCCGAGCCGGACCACGCGGGCGTCGGCCAGCACGTCGGAGGCGGTCACCGCGCGCATGAAATGCGTGGTCTGGTCGACCGTCGTCATCGGGCGATAGCCCTTGTTGGCCGCGAGATTGGCGAGCACCATCGCGGTGTCGGCGAACGCCATCAGCGCCTGGCCGCAGACGATGCCGCCATTGCGGCACAGGCGTTCGGAAAACGGCATGCGCAGGATCGCGCCGGGCTGCCAGTCGGGATCGCCGCCGGCGGGCGGCGCAATGTCGAACTGCTCGACCGCCAGATTGAGGTCCTGCACCCAGGGCGCAAAGACGTCGCCGAGCACGCGTTTCGCGTCGTCGATCCCGAATTCCCCGGCTTGCTGCTGCATGACGTCCCGTTCCCTCTGTTGATGCTATCTATCTTGTTCTAGTTGCGCGTGACATGCACGGCCGGCGTCTTGCCGTCATTCCACTTGCCGCCGATGGCGCGTTCGATCTGGGCGGCGAGCTGCAGGAGCAACCCGTCATCGGCCTGCTTTCCGATCGCCTGGATGCCGAGCGGCAGGCCGTGCTCGTTGGTCGCGAGCGGCAGCGAGATCGCGGGGATGCCGCAGAGATTGGCGAGCGGCGTGAAGGCGAAGTTGCGCCAGAGATTGCCGAACCAGTCCAGCACCGACGGGTTATCGCTGATGGTGAGATATTCCGTGGTGCCGACCTTCGGCGTCGGCAGCGCCGTGATCGGCGTCAGGATGATGTCCCAGTCCTCGAAGAAGGCGCCGAAGCCGCGTGCCGTGGTGTTGAAGACGGCCTGCATGCGGGCGCGGTCGGCGAAGCTGAAGTCGCGGCCATGCTCCCAGATGCGGATGTTGATCGGCTCGATCAGCTCCGCCGGCGGCCGCTCGAGGCCGCGCGCGGCGAGCATGTTGCCGATCACGACGGCGAAATTGCTGATGTAGCAGGCGGTCTGCGCCGCGAAGGCTTCCCGATAGTCGATCGCCGGCAGCGCGTAATCGACCTGATGGCCGAGGCCTTCGAGGAAGCGTCCGACCCGCTCGAGCTCGGCTGCGATGTGCGGCGTCGCGCGATAGTCCCCCCACGTGTGCGACAGCGCGATCCTGAGCCGGCCGGGGTCGCGCGCGATCATCGCGGCATATGGCTCGGGCGAGGTCCAGAACGGCATGAACTCGCCGGGCGCAGGTCCCCGGCAGGCATCGACGAAGCCAGCGGTGTCGCGCACCGTGCGCGACTGGCAGCCCTGGATCGAGACCAGCCCGGTGAGATCGGACAGATGCGGCGAGAGCGAGAACACGCCGCGCGAGACTTTGAGGCCGATATTGCCGTTGACCCCGGCGGGAATGCGGATCGAGCCGCCGCCATCGGTCGCATGCGCGATCGGCACAGCACCGGCGGCGACCATCGCCGCGCTGCCGGCCGACGAGCCGCAGGTGGTGTAGTCGGTGTTCCAGGGATTGCGCGTGACATAGACCGCGGGATTTTCCGCCGAACTGCAGACCCCGAACTCCGGCGTCGTGGTGCGGCCGATCAAATTGAGGCCGGCCTTGCGCATCTTCGCGGTCAGGAAGGTATCCGCCGCGGCGCGATTGCCGCGCATCATCAGCGAGCCCATCTCCTGCAGCCGCCCCTTCAAGGTCGGGCCGAGGTCCTTCATCAGGAAGGGCAGGCCGGCGAACGGGCCATCGAGGTCGGCGCCGTCGCGCGCGGGATCGGCGATCACGTCGTCGAACAGCTCGACGACGCCGCAGAGCGCGGGATCGACCTTGGCGACGGCGCTGGCTGCCTGCGACGCCAGCTCACGGGGCGTCAGCTCGCCGCTCCGGACGCGTCCTGCGAGCGCCGTCCCGTCGTGCTGCGTCCACTCGTCCCAGCTCATCGCCAAAGTCATTTGATCGATTCCTTTTCTGCTTTGTTGCGCAGTGTAATTTGCGCGGCAGCCCGGTCAAACCAGTGCGCGCCGACAGCCCGTCCGACGCGCGCTTGCGCTCCGACGCGCGCTGCGCTGCGTTGCAAGCGCCGTGCCCGGCTTGAAATTGCCCCAGTTTCGGCGCCCAGTCGCCTCCTCGCGAGTGGTGGGGGCGTACATGTTCCGCAAATTGGTGGTGCTCGGCGGCGTGGTTGCGATCGGGCTTGCGCTCAGCGGTTGCACGCGCTGCGGTCCAGTCTGGGACGACTGGATGCAGTCGCCGAAATCCTGCAAGTCAGACCATCTCTAGGGCCGGGGCAGGCGCGCTTGGCGGCGGCTTTCTTGCGGTGATATACCGGCGACGAAAATGCAAGGAGCGTACTCATGAGAGTTTTGTGCGCAGTCGCGGTTGTGGTGCTGCTGTCGGCGCCGGCCTATGCGCAGATGCCGAACGTCAACCTGATGCCTGAGGTCAAGACCAAGACCCAGGAGGAGAAGGAGCAGGACGCGGTCAGGGACAAGGCCTACAAGGACTCACTCAGCAAGATTCCCGACGCCAAGGGATCGTCCGATCCCTGGGGCGTCGTGCGCAGCGATCCGCCGAAGGCGGCCGCCCATCCCGCCAAGCCGAAGACCAAGACCGGAAGCTCGGCGCAGCCCGGAAGCGCCGCGCCGCGCAGCCAGTAACGCCCATTCGGGACGACCTCATCCGTCTCCCGCAGACTCGGATTCTCCCGCCGCCGCCCCTATATTGGGGTGTCGTCAGTTGGTCCGGAGTTGCGGCATGGTGTCTCGTCCGCGCGATCTCGCCAGCCGGATGGCCGAGCGGCGAAAGCCGGACGACGGCTATCTGCGCGAGACCTTCAGTCTGCCACGCGATCAGGCCCGCGTGAGGGCGCGTGACTTTCTCAAGCGCTACCCGAAGGCGGCCTATATGAGCGCCGTCGAGAGCTGGCGCGAGCTTCCCGGCGGCGACATCGAGTTCACGATGCGGCGGCTGGCAAGCGCGGACTGAAACGTTTTCGAGCGAAGCGCGAGGGCCAGCCGGTCAGGGGCACCGGGGCGTGCACGATAGACCGTGCCTCAGTCCCCATTGCTGCCGCGGGTCCGTTCCCGCTCCAGATTGTTCAGTTCGCGATCGATCCGCAGTTGCACGCGGCGGATCGCCAGAAGATCGAGCTTTGCTTCGGTCTTGCCCGTGAAGACGCGATCGCCGATCTGGAAGCGCCATTTCCAGACGCCCGCCATCAGCTGGGTGACGCTGAACTCGATGCCCCTGTGGATCATCTGTAACGGTTCCGCGAATGAAGGCGGTCGTCGATATTTAAACCAATAGTTGCAGTAATGATTGGCACCCGTAAACAGATCGTGTGAAAAAGCCGCGCCCGTTCGAGCCGTCGTTGTGGATTAAGGGGTTCGTCCGCCGGCAGCGTCGCCAGGGAATTGTCGCCAGCCGTGTTGCCTGCCCAGCGCCGCGCAATCCGCGTTGGATGAGCAGGCCAATGTTATGAACACTGGCGGAACCCGAGTCTTCCGTCGAACGCTACGGAGTTTTTCCAGGGCTCAGGAGGGGTACGAAGGTAGTATGCAGATTGTGCCAGCCGTTATCTGACGCGGTCGAGCCTGTCAGGTTAACTTGTTGATTGTCAGGGGAACTTCGGGCGCGAGGCGTGTCGTACGGCCCGGAACTTTGTTCTTGGCCGGAGAACTACGGAATTTTAAACGGCCCCAACAGGGGGCCGCCAACCCGTCCCGGAGGCGGGTTTTCCTCCAGCAGTCGGGGGGCTACCTGTCTGGCTGGAAGCTCTCAATTAGAGGCATTGCTGGATCGATTGTTCCAGTAAACATTCCGCGAGAACAGATCGCGACCCGCAGGAAGTTATGGGGCCAGAACATCTGAGAGCCTCCTCAGTAGTCCTGCCGAGAACATCGGCTAACCCTTGGTTGCGACGGGGTTAAACCCAAACCAGGCCACTCCAAAAATCAAAGCAGGCCGTTGTGGATGGAAGCGGGCCGGCACCTCCTTGCCGGTACTGGCCGAAATAGGCCATTCGCAGATGCGAAATAGGCCACCCGTGTTTGACCGATCTGGATCAGACCGGCCCTTGTCTGCCACAACTAGCCGCAGAGGGTTGTGGGGGACTAGCGGATGGGAGAGACGATTCGGTTTTGGCGCCGCTGCGCAGCACATGCGCTTAAGGGCACGGTCGCATTTGCGAACAACTGGTCGTGGTTTTTTGGCGTCCCGCCGGTTGCCGCCATGCTGCAATTTATTGCATCGGGTTCAGGCGCCTCGATGACCGGGAGCGCCTATCTCGACGCGCTGGTGACTGGCTTCTTCGCCTTTGTCGTCACATGGTTTGCGATTTTTGCGATAAGACTGATCAAGGCGCCGGCCGATCTCTATAAGCTCGCAGGGGCCGAAATAACTAGTGAGCCAACAAAGCTTGCGCGTCCATTGCCGATTTCGCTTAGCGTCGAATCCGTTGGCTCATACATGCGAACTAGTGAGCGGGTTGATCGACTCGATAAAGCCATCGCGAAAATGGCGCGCACCCACATTAGACCCGGTGAGACACTCGCATACGGCATGTTCAAGGAGCTAAAAACTCTCGGCGTCGCAAACATTGCTGAGCTGGATGCGCTTCTTTGAGGAGAAAGAGGAATTGGTCCTCCACTCTGCGGCTCATTGGATGTTCAAAGACGGCGTTTGGATAGGATCATGTGTCTGGGAATTAGAGAAAGTGATGAAGGCGGAGCGAGGTAAAGATCAATATACAAAGAAAATTATTGACGACTACTTGGCAGCCAAAGAAGCTGCCAAGTAGCTGCGCAGCAACTATGACCGACCGCCCTGAATTACCGTGAACTTCCGACGCCGATCCGGAGGCGTCTCGGTGGGGAGCACGGGGGTCACAGAGAGTGCAGCGTCCACAAGCTGCGCAACGCTCCATGCCTTCTCCGTCACGCCCAGCGCCTTCGCTGGCGTCGTGCGCAGGGCTTCGTGGGTGCGGCAGAGATTGTAGTGGCAGACGTACAGCGCGACGGCTGCAATATGGTTTTCCAGCTTCTTTGAAAAGCCGTTGGTGAGGCGAGTGAAGCGGCGCGACGACATGCGCAGCGAAAGGTTCTGCCGCTCAACGTAGCTGGTCGAAACGTACTGATCCGGATCACCGGATACTACCTCACGATCTACAGCTACTACGGCGGCCGGGGAGTAACGGCCCTGCGCTTCCTTTACGAGGTGCGTTACCGAGTAGGTCTTTACGATCACGCCATGCGAGGCGCTGTCGCCAAAGGCGTCGCGGATCGCCATGCGATAGGGTAGCATGGAAACTGCGCAAGAGGTGCCGCAGCCTGACCGGTTTCTAGGGGACATGCTGCGCACGCTGGCCCCTAAGCCCGCGCCCTCTGAGCCGTTTAAGGTTGCGTTCGGCCAAGGTCGAATTACTGGCACGTTCGACATCACGTCACAGGAAGATGCCGACGAGATGATCAACATGATCAATGCTGTCAAAACGTTCCTGAAAAAGAAAGAGGCCGCCAACTGAGGCGGCCTCCGTTTTCACATCAATAGGGCGATAGCCATTATTGCGATGGGGCTCAGCCCGAGCGCCACGATGAGCGCCCTAAAAGGTAGGTCACTGCTCATGACACAACCCCTGCGTTTGGGGTTGAAATCCTATTCCTGAATGTTGGATGGCCGCTAGTGCAATTTGTGCCACGGCAAGGCGCCGTGGGGTGGTAAATGCCTGGTTTTCGGGCATATTAGCCTTTATGAGACCGTGGCTAAAAATGGCGCTGATGGTTCTCGGCTTGTGCGCAGGCTGGATGGTCGTTGGTTTATTGACCGTCGATGATGACGACGAATTCCGCCAAGTCATCTCGGCATACAAGCCGCGCTAACTAGGAACGAACTGCAGAAATCGCTTAGCTGATTTGGGTCAAGAACAAATGGCGTCCCATGGGAACTGATGGGGCTAGAACATCCAATAACAGCCTCAGTAGTCCTACCGAGAACATCGGCCAACCCTTGGTTGCCGCAGGGTTAAATCCAAACTAGGCCACTCGAAATTTCAAAGCAGGCCACTAGGGATGGAAACAGGCCAGTACCTCCTTGCCTGAAAGAACATATTGCGAACATGGAACAAACGTGGTACAAAGGTTCCTATCAACAACGCATTCCGCCTGATCTGATCGCCCCGTTTTCCCGCTAGCGAATCCCCGCCATAAGGAGCACATCCCAAATGTCCGCCACCGCACTGCGTATCGTCGAAGGATCCTCCATGGACAAGTCCAAGGCCCTCTCAGCCGCGCTCTCCCAGATCGAGCGCCAGTTCGGCAAGGGCTCGGTGATGAAGCTCGGCAAGAACGACCGTTCGATGGATGTCGAGACGGTGTCGTCGGGATCGCTCGGGCTCGATATCGCCCTTGGCGTCGGTGGCCTGCCGAAGGGGCGCGTCGTCGAAATCTACGGGCCGGAATCGTCGGGCAAGACCACGCTGGCGCTGCACACGGTGGCGGAAGGTCAGAAGAAGGGCGGCATTTGTGCCTTCATCGACGCTGAACACGCGCTCGACCCGGTCTATGCGCGCAAGCTCGGCGTCAACATCGACGAGCTCCTGATCTCGCAGCCGGACACCGGCGAGCAGGCGCTGGAGATCTGCGACACGCTGGTGCGCTCCGGCGCGGTCGACGTGCTGGTGGTCGATTCGGTCGCGGCGCTGGTGCCGAAGGCCGAGCTCGAGGGCGAGATGGGCGATGCGCTGCCGGGCCTGCAGGCGCGCCTGATGAGCCAGGCGCTGCGCAAGCTCACCGCCTCGATCAACAAGTCCCACACCATGGTGATCTTCATCAACCAGATCCGCATGAAGATCGGCGTGATGTACGGTTCGCCGGAGACCACCACCGGCGGCAACGCGCTGAAATTCTACGCCTCGGTCCGCCTCGACATCCGCCGCATCGGCGCGATCAAGGAGCGCGACGAGGTGGTCGGCAACACCACCCGCGTCAAGGTGGTGAAGAACAAGCTGGCGCCGCCCTTCAAGCAGGTCGAGTTCGACATCATGTACGGCGAGGGCGTTTCCAAGATGGGCGAGATCCTCGACCTCGGCGTCAAGGCCGGCATCGTCGAGAAGTCCGGCGCCTGGTTCTCCTATGACAGCCAGCGGCTCGGCCAGGGCCGCGAGAATTCCAAGGCGTTCCTGAAGGCGAATCCCGACATCACCGCCAAGATCGAGGCCGCGATCCGGCAGAACTCCGGCCTGATCTCCGAGCAGATCCTCGCCGGCACGCCCGAGCGCGACGCCGAAGGCGAGGAGCCGACGGAGGAGTAAGGCTCAAGCATGATCCGGAAAAGTGCGAAGCGGTTTTCCCTCGCGACAAACGCGAAGCGTTTGCGCGGAGATCATGCTCAAACGATCACATGACTTCGCTGCAAGCGGGCGCTGAGGACGTTGAGTTGCCGACGTCCTCGGCGCCCGTTTGGTTTTGTGTGTCGTCGAGAGAGTTAGGCCGATGAAACGCCTGATCCTGACCAGTCCGTCCGGCCTCACCCTGGCACGTTCGGGGTTTGCCGAAGTCGCTGTTACATCTGCCTTTCGCTTTGTCGGTGGACCGCTGCCGTCGCCAGGAGAACTCGAGGCGTATTTCGGGTCGCGGTCGGACAAGAATCCAGTCGGACACTGGTCGCACTGGAGCGCGTGGGGCCAGGGATCTCAGGATGCCAGGGCGCGCAGGGATCTTGCACTGATCGAATTTTGCGACCCTTACGAAGTGATCGAGCTTTGGTTCGATCCGGGCCCGGATGATCAGCTGCAGCTGATCTGGATGCTCGATCATTTCCGGGCTTACCCGGCGATGGTCGACAAGTTGAAATTGCGGCTTGTCGCATTCGATCTGTTGACGATGCACGAGACGTGGCGTGGCTGGGACCAGGTGCCGCTTGTCAATGTCCGATCTGCGGACCTCGAGATCGCGAGCGCGTGTTGGCAGGCGTACCAGGCGACAACGCCGGAGGCGTGTTTCGATGTGGTGCATCGCGACCTGAGCGGGTTTCCCTTGCTGAGGCCGGCGCTGCTTGATCTGCTTCGTGATCTACCATCGAGCCGATCCGGACTGGGCGCGACCGAGATGCGGTTGCTTGAACTGGTCGCCGCCGGGTTCATGGGGACGAACGCGCTGTTCTACCTCCGCGGCTTTCGCCAGCGTGGCGTCTTTAACGACATGGAAATCGGCAGGCTGCTCGAAGGCCTTGCGCATGGTCCGCGACCGGCGATTGCCGGGCTCGACGATGGCTTGCGCTCCATCGACCCGGATAATGCGCGACGTCGCCTGGAGGCCTTCCAGCGAAGCCGCTTGTCGGTGACGGAGTTTGGCAAGGCGGTGCTTGCTCACAAGGCGGACTTCACCGACCACAATCCGATCAATCGCTGGTGGGGCGGCACGCACCTCACCAACGACAACCTTTGGCGCTGGAACCAGTCGCTGCGGAAGCTGTAGCGCTGGCTCTTACCCGCCTATTGCCGCGCCAGCGCCTTTTCGCGGCTCGCGATCAGTGCCCGCAAATCCTCGGTCACCGCGACCGACTGATGGGTCTTCTGATCGGTCGCGACCCAGATGATCTCGCCAGTGGCGCGCAGGTCATCGGAGCCCTTGGCAAAGATCGCGAGCGCAAGGTTGATCGAGGAACGGCCGATCCGCGCGACCCGTACGCAGACCTCGATGTCCTCGTCGAACCGGATCGGCGCCTTGTATTCGACGACCGACTTCACGGTGTGAAAGTCGATCCCGGTCCGCGCCACTTCGCCGAGATAGTCATAGCCGAGCGCGCGAAAATATTCCGTGATCGCGGTGTCGAAATAGGTCAGGTAGTGGGCGTTGAACACCACGGCCTGCGCGTCGACCTCGGAATAGCGGACGCGGAACGGGAAATGAAACCAGAATTCCTCGCGCATGTTTCCTCCTGCCGCGGGCGGCCCTCGCTATCGTTCGTCCCGCGGCCCGCTTCGACCGATGCAGGTCGCGGGCAAGCGAAGCGACGAGCTCTTTTCTTTGAAATGGTGGGTTGAGCCGCAGGGCTCAACCCATGCTTCGATGTCCGGATGAGGCGCGCCCCGGCTACTCCGCCGCCTGCGCGTAGTCCTCGACCGGCGGGCATGAGCACACCAGGTTGCGGTCGCCATAGACGTTGTCGACGCGGCCGACCGGGCTCCAGTATTTGTCGGAACGCGACACGCCGGCCGGGAAGCAGCCCTCGGCGCGGGTGTAGGCCCGGTTCCAGGCATCGTCGGCGATGTCGTGGACGGTGTGCGGCGCGTGGCGCAGCGGCGAGGCCTCGACCTTCCAGCGGCCCTTCTCGATCTCCGCGATTTCGTCGCGGATCGCGATCATGGCGTCGCAGAAGCGGTCGATCTCGAACTTCGATTCCGATTCCGTCGGTTCGATCATCAGCGTGCCCGCCACCGGGAAGCTCATGGTCGGCGCGTGGAAGCCGTAATCGATCAGGCGTTTCGCGATGTCGTCGACGGTGACGCCGCTGGTCGTCTTGAGCGGCCGCGGATCGACGATGCACTCATGCGCAACGCGGCCGCGCTCGTTGCGGTACAGCACCGGGAAGTGCGGCTGCAGCCGTGCGGCGATGTAGTTGGCATTGAGGATCGCGATCTCGGTCGCCCGCGTGAGGCCTTCGCCGCCCATCATCAGGATGTAGATGTAGGAGATGGTCAGGATCGACGCCGAGCCGAACGGCGCGGCCGACACCGGGCCGATGGCGTGCGCCGTCGTGCCGTCGGTTGCGGGATGGCGATTCTCAGGATGACTTGGCAGATAAGGCGCAAGATGCGCCTTCACGCCGATCGGGCCCATGCCCGGGCCGCCGCCGCCATGCGGGATGCAGAAGGTCTTGTGCAAATTGAGATGGCTGACATCGGCGCCGTAATCGCCGGGCCGCGAGAGTCCGACCTGCGCGTTCATGTTGGCGCCGTCGAGATAGACCTGGCCGCCATGCGCATGCACGACGTCGCAGATCTCGCGGATATGCTCCTCGAACACGCCGTGGGTCGACGGATAGGTGATCATGACCGCCGCAAGGTTGGCGGAGTGCTTCTCGGCCTTGGCGCGGAGATCATTGACGTCGACGTCGCCGCGCGCATCGCACGCCACAACCACGACCTCCATGCCGACCATCGCGGCCGAGGCCGGGTTGGTGCCGTGCGCAGAGGAGGGGATCAGGCACACCTTGCGGTGCGGCTCGCCGCGCGCCAAGTGATAGCCCCGGATCGCCAGCAGTCCGGCATATTCGCCCTGTGCGCCGGAATTCGGCTGCAGCGAGACCGCGTCATAGCCGGTGATGTCGCACAGCCACTGCTCCAGCCGCTTGAACAGCGCGTGATAGCCTTTGGCCTGATCCGGGGGCGCGAACGGATGCAGATTGCCGAACGCCGGCCAGGTCAGCGGGATCATCTCGGTGGTGGCGTTGAGCTTCATCGTGCAGGAGCCGAGCGGGATCATCGCGCGGTCGAGCGCGAGGTCGCGATCGCTGAGCTTGCGCATGTAGCGCAGCAGCTCGGTCTCGGAACGATGCGTATTGAACACCGGATGGGTGAGGAAGGCGCTCGAGCGCCGCAGATCCTTCGGCAGCGCCTCGTGCGCGCCGGCCTCGATCTCGGCATAGCTGAGCTTGCCGCCGAACACGCGCCACACCGCCTCGACCGTCTCCGGCGTCGAGGTCTCGTCGAGCGCGATGCCGAGCGTGGTCGCGCCGATGCGCAGATTGATCCGCTCCGCCAGCGCGCGGGTGACGAGCTCGATCTGCCTGGCGCCGGCCTCGACGGTCACGGTGTCGAAGAACGCTTCGCTGGTCGGCGCAAAGCCGAGCTTGCGCAGGCCGGCGGCAAGCACGGTGGCGCGGCGATGCACGCTGCGTGCGATATGGGTCAGGCCCTCGGGACCGTGATAGACCGCATACATCGAGGCGATCACGGCGAGCAGCACCTGCGCGGTGCAGATGTTCGAGGTCGCCTTCTCGCGGCGGATATGCTGCTCGCGGGTCTGCAGCGCGAGGCGATAGGCGGGCTGCCCGCGCGAATCCACCGAGAGGCCGACGATGCGGCCGGGCAGCGAGCGCTTCAGCGTGTCGCGCACCGCCATATAGGCGGCGTGCGGTCCGCCGTAACCCATCGGCACGCCGAACCGCTGCGCCGAGCCGATCGCGATGTCGGCGCCGAGCTCGCCGGGCGAGGTGAGCAGCGTCAGCGACAGCAGGTCCGCCGCGACGATCGCAAGCGCGCCCTTGGCGCGCAGCGACGCAATGGCAGGCTTGAGGTCGCGCACCGCACCCGATGTTCCCGGATACTGCAGCAGCGCGCCGAGCACATCGGCGTTGTCGAGCTCGGTCAGGGGATCGCCGACGACCAGCGCCCAGCCCAGCGGCGCGGCGCGCGTGCGCATCACCGCCAGCGTCTGCGGATGCACCTCCTTGTCGACGAAGAACACCTTTGCCTTGACCTGCGAGTGGCGCTCGGCGAGCGCCATCGCCTCCGCCGCTGCGGTCGCCTCGTCGAGCAGCGAGGCGTTGGCGACGTCGAGCCCGGTGAGGTCGCAGATCATGGTCTGGAAGTTGAACAGCGCTTCGAGCCGGCCCTGGCTGATCTCCGGCTGGTACGGCGTATAGGCAGTGTACCAGGCCGGGTTCTCCAAAATGTTGCGCTGGATCACCGCGGGCAAAATGGTGCCGGAATAGCCTTGGCCGATCAGCGAGGTGAACACCTGGTTCTGCGCGGCGAGCTCGCTCATATGCGCGAGCGCCTCGGTCTCGCTCAGCGCCCGGCCGAGATCGAGCGGCGCCTTCTGCCGGATCGAGGCCGGCAGCGTCTCATTCATCAGCGCCTGCAGGCTCGCGGCGCCGACCGTCTCGAGCATCGCGTTGATGTCGCGCGGCGACGGTCCGATGTGGCGGCGGACGAAATCGGTGGCGGCTTCGTTGATCGGCTTGAAGGGCGCGTTCATGGGTGATCCTCGGGGTGATCCTTTAGGCGGTGTGCGCGGCGTAGGCGGCCTCATCCATCAGGCCGCCGAGCTCGCCCTTGTCGGCAATCTTCATCTTGAAGAACCAGGCCTTGCCGCCTGCGTCCGAATTGACCAGCGCGGGCTCGGCGGCGAGCGCGTCGTTGACCTCGACCACCTCGCCGGTGATCGGCGCGTAGACGTCGGAGGCGGCCTTGACGGATTCGACGACCGCGGCGGCCTCGGCCTTCTTCAGGCTGCGGCCGACCTTGGGCAGTTCGACGAACACGACGTCGCCGAGCTGCGACTGCGCATAGTCGGTGATGCCGATCGTGGCGACGTCGCCCTCGATGCGGAGCCATTCGTGGTCGGACGTGTACAGCGTCGTCATGGGGATCGATCCTTTGGCGTTTAGCGTTTGTAGGTATTGGGGACGAAGGGCGTTGCCGCGACCTTCAGGGGCAGCCGCTGGCCTCGCACTTCGGCGAAAACGGTGGTGCCGGCCGTGGAAAGGGCGGTAGGCAGATAGCCCATCGCGACCGGCGCATTGAGGCTCGGGCCGAAGCCGCCCGAGGTCACCTTGCCGATCTGCTCGGTCGAGGCGGCATCGGCGAACAATGCCGCGCCTTCGCGCACCGGGGCGCGGCCGTCGGGCTTCAGGCCGACCCGCCGGCGCCCGGCGCCATCTGCGAATTGCGCGAGAATCTTGTCGGCGCCCGGGAAGCCGCCGGCGCGGGCGCCGCCGCTGCGGCGAACCTTCTGCACCGACCATTCCAGCGCGCCTTCGACCGGCGTCGTCGTGGTGTCGATGTCATGGCCATAGAGGCACAGCCCGGCTTCGAGCCGCAGGCTGTCGCGCGCGCCGAGGCCGATCGGCAACACGTCGGGATTGTCGAGCAGCGCGGTGACCAGGGCTTCCGCCTTGTCCGCGGGCACCGAGATCTCGAAGCCGTCCTCGCCGGTATAGCCGGAGCGCGAGACGAAGCAGTCGATGTCGGCGACGCGGCGCGGACCGGCGTCCATGAATTTCATCGAACTGACATCTGGACAAAGTTTCGCCAGCGCCGATTCGGCTTTCGGCCCCTGCAGCGCGATCAGCGCGCGGTCGGCCAGCGCCACGATCTCGCAGCTATCGGAGAGATGCGCGCGCAGATGCGCCTCGTCCTCTTCCTTGCAGGCGGCGTTGACCACCAGGAACAGGTGATCGCCGAAATTCGCCACCATCAGGTCGTCGAGCAGGCCGCCCTCGTTGTTGGTGAACTGAGCGTAGCGCTGCCGTCCCGGCGCGATGCCAACGATGTCCTGCGGCACCAGTTTCTCCAGCGCGAGCGCCGCGTCGGCGACCTTGCCGGATTTGGCCTTCAGCACCAGCTGGCCCATGTGCGACACGTCGAACAGGCCGGCTTCCTTGCGGGTGTGCAGATGCTCCTTCAACACGCCGGCCGCATATTGCACCGGCATGTCGTAGCCGGCGAACGGCACCATCTTGGCGCCGCGCGCAAGGTGCAGCGCGTGCAGCGGGGTCTGTTTCAGCGGGGAAGTTTCGCTTGCAAGCATCACAGGGCCCTCGCGGTTCCCGTCGGGGACCTATTTCCCCTTGAGAAACCTGCAGAAAGCCCCATCTGTCGCTGTGCCTGAGAGTATTATCCCGTCGGCGGACGCATCGGGGCGAACCCCAGCGTCTCTTTCCAGATGTCAGACGTCACGCGGTCCTTTTGCCTGAGAGTTTCCGGGGCGGTTGCTCCTTCGGCGCCGGCGGTAAGGCCGGTCTCTCCCGACGTGACTAGGTATAGGTAGGTAGAAAACACGGCGCCACCAAGACTGTCAACGCAGCTGCAGCAACTATCCAATGGGCTTTGTGCTGCCGCGGCAAGCCCATGATCCGCCTGCACAGTTTCTGGACACCGCAGCTGGCAATGTCTAAAAGCGTTCGGCCGGAAAATGACGCCTTTTTGCGGCTGGCCGGCCCCTTTTTCCGATTGGATGAACATGAGCAGCGTCAACGACATCAGGTCGACATTTCTGAACTTCTTCAAGGAGAACGGGCACGAGATCGTGGCCTCGTCGCCGCTGGTTCCGCGCAACGACCCGACCTTGATGTTCACCAATGCCGGCATGGTGCAGTTCAAGAACGTCTTCACCGGCGTCGAGAAGCGCTCCTATCAGCGCGCCACGACGTCGCAGAAGTGCGTGCGCGCCGGCGGCAAGCATAACGACCTCGACAATGTCGGCTACACCGCGCGCCATCTCACCTTCTTCGAGATGCTCGGCAACTTCTCGTTCGGCGATTACTTCAAGGAGCGCGCGATCGAGCTCGCCTGGAATCTAATCACCAAGGATTTCGGGCTGAAGAAGGACAAGCTGCTGGTCACCGTCTACCACACCGACGACGAGGCGGCCGGCTACTGGAAGAAGATCGCGGGCTTCTCGGACGACCGCATCATCCGCATCCCGACCTCGGACAATTTCTGGGCGATGGGCGACACCGGCCCGTGCGGTCCGTGCTCCGAGATCTTCATCGACCGTGGCGAGCACATCTGGGGCGGCCCTCCGGGCAGCCCGGAGGAGGATGGCGATCGCTTCCTCGAATTCTGGAACCTCGTGTTCATGCAGTACGAGCAGGTGACGAAGGAGGAGCGCGTGGCGCTGCCGCGTCCCTCGATCGACACCGGCATGGGGCTGGAGCGCATGGCCTGCATCCTGCAGGGCGTCGAGAGCGTGTTCGAGACCGATCTGTTCCGTAACCTGATCGATGCGGCGGCGTCGGCCCTCGGCCACGGGCCGAGCGAGCAGAACCTGGCCTCGTACCGCGTGATTGCGGATCATCTGCGCTCGTCGGCGTTCCTGATCACCGACGGCGTGCTGCCGTCGAACGAGGGCCGCGGCTACGTGCTGCGCCGGATCATGCGCCGTGCGATGCGCCATGCGCAGCTCTTGGGCGCGAGCGAGCCGCTGATGCATCGCCTGGTCTGGGCGCTGGTCCGCGAGATGGGCCAGGCCTATCCGGATCTGGTCCGCGCCGAGAAGCTGATCGAGGAGACGCTGCGGCTGGAGGAGACGCGCTTCCGCAAGACGCTGGCGCGCGGCCTGTCGATCCTCGACGAGAAGAGCGCCGGCCTCAAGAAGGGCGACATGTTCGACGGCGACACCGCGTTCACGCTGTACGACACCTACGGCTTCCCGCTCGATCTGACGCAGGACGCGCTGAAGTCGCGCGGCATCAGCGTCGACCAGGCGTCGTTCACCGACGCGATGGAGCGGCAGCGCGTGAAGGCGCGCGCCTCCTGGGCAGGTTCGGGCGAGGCGGCGAGCGAGGCGATCTGGTTCCCGCTGCGCGAGAAGCTCGGCGCGACCGAATTCCTCGGCTACGAGACCGAGAGCGCGGAAGGCGCGGTGACGGCGCTGATCAAGGACGGCGCCGAGGTCGAGAGCCTGAACGCCGGCGAGAGCGGCGCGATCGTGCTGAACCAGACCCCGTTCTACGGCGAGTCCGGCGGCCAGGTCGGCGATACCGGCGTGCTGACCGGCGAGGGCGTCAAGTTCCGCGTCTCCGACACGCAGAAGAAGGCCGGCGATCTGTTCGTGCATCTTGGCACGGTGGAGCAGGGCACGCTCGGCGTCGGCACCGCACTGCAGCTCGAGGTCGATCACAGCAGGCGCTCATCGATCCGCGCCAACCATTCGGCGACGCATCTGTTGCACGAGGCGCTGCGCCAGGTCCTCGGCGATCACATCGCCCAGCGCGGCTCGCTGGTCACGCCGGACCGGCTGCGCTTCGACTTCGTGCATCCGAAGCAGATCACACCGGAAGAACTAGCCCGGATCGAGGACATCGCCAACGATGTCGTGCTGGAGAATGACGAGGTCACGACCCGGGTCATGGGCGTCGACGATGCCCGTGAGGCCGGCGCCCGCGCGCTGTTCGGCGAGAAGTACGGCGATGAGGTTCGCGTCGTGTCGATGGGCAAGGGTGCCCGCGATCACGGCCAGAACGCGCTTGGCTGGTCGGTCGAGCTCTGCGGCGGCACCCATGTCCGCCGCACCGGCGACATCGGCATGATCTCGGTGACCAGCGAGGGCGCGGTCGCGTCCGGCGTGCGCCGCATCGAGGCGCTGACCGGACATCACGCGCGCAAGCATGCCAACGACACCATCGCGCTGGCCAAGACCGCGGCGCTGGAGCTGCGCACCACGATCGACGACGTGCCGGCGCGCATCGCCGCGCTGATGGAGGAGCGCAAGAAGCTCGAGCGCGATCTGTCTGACGCCCGCAAGAAGCTCGCGATGGGTGGCGGCGGTGCGTCCAACGGCGCCGCCTCAGCCGTTCGCGAGGTCGGCAACGTCAAGCTGCTGGCACGCGCGGTCGAGGGCGTCGAGACCAAGGATCTCAAGAGTCTCGTCGACGACGGCAAGAAGCAGATCGGCTCGGGCGTGGTCGCGATCGTCGGCGTCACCGAGGACGGCAAGGCCGGCATCGTGGTCGGCGTCACCGCCGATCTGACCGCGCGGTTCAACGCGGTCGAGCTCGTGCGCAAGGGCTCCGAAGTGCTCGGCGGCAAGGGCGGCGGCGGCCGCCCCGACATGGCGCAGGCCGGCGGCCCCGACGGGGCCAAGGCCAATGCCGCACTGTCGGCGATCGAGCAGGCCATGAGTCAACAGGCATCGGCCGGCGCCTGACGGAGAGGCTGATGGTGGCGACGGCTCCGCTCAAGCCCACGATCAACGATCCCAGGCTGCGCGACCGTCTCTACGATCTGCTCGAACGCCATGACCTGCCGCATTCGGGCGGCTCGCATTTTGTTCGGCTCGTCATCGCGGTCATCGCCGTCGACGTGCTTGCGGCGATCCTGGGGTCGGTGCCAGAGATCGACGCGCAGGTCGGCTGGCTGCTCAGGGCGATCGAAATCGCGGCGGTCATCGCATTCGCGCTGGAATATGCCGCGCGCCTCTGGAGCGTGGTCGGTCACTCGCTGCGCGACATGACGCCGGCGCGGGCGCGGCTGGAATACGCCTTCTCGACGCTCGGCGTGATCGACCTGCTGGCCTTCCTGCCGTCGGCCGTCGCGCTTGCGGTTGGTGACAAGACCGCGCTGGTGCTGTTCGGCATGCTGCCGTTCCTCAAGCTGGTGCGCTATTCGACCGCAATGCGCTCGCTGCTGGCGGCGCTGCATGCCGAGCGGCGCACGCTGTTCGGCTGCGTGGTGATCCTGACCGGCGCGGTGCTGCTGTTCGCCTCGTTGCTCTATGCCATCGAGCACAAGGTGCAGCCGGACAAGTTCGGCACCATGCCGCAGGCGATGTGGTGGGCGATCGTGACGCTCGGCACCGTCGGTTACGGCGACGTCGTCCCGATCACGCCGCTCGGCCGGACCGTCACGGTGGTCGCGATCGTGGTCGGCTTTGCGATGATCGCGCTGCCGGTCGCGATCATCTCGACCGCGTTCGCCGACGAGGTCCGGCGCCGCGACTTCGTCGTGACCTGGGGCATGCTGGCGCGGGTGCCGCTGTTCTCGCATCTCAACGCCGCCGATATTTCCGACATCATGCGCCTGCTGCGGTCGCAAACCATCGAGGCCGGCGAGGTCCTGGTGCGGCGCGGCGATGCGGCGTCATCGATGTATTTCATCACCGCGGGCGAGGTCGAGATCGACCTGCCGAGCCAGCTTGTGCGGCTTTCCGACGGCGCGTTCTTCGGCGAGATCGCGCTGCTGCGGCGGACCAGCCGCTCCGGCACGGTGACGGCGACGCGCAAGACCAAGCTCCTGGTGCTCGATGCGCAGGACTTCCATGCCCTGATCGCGCGCATGCCGGCGCTCGCCGCCCATGTCCGGGAGACCGCCGAGGCGCGGCTCGCCGACCCGATCGCGGCCGGCGGCGACCTGGCCGCCGCAGAGATCGCCCAGGCGCCGTGCGAGACAGACGGCGGCATCCGCGATTAAAGCGGGATCAGTTTTGGTTGAATCGGCTTGGCGCGGCCTCGGTTCACCTCTCCCAAGGGAGAGGTGACCTTTCGACGCCGTTCCAACTCAACCTAATCTCATCAGGCTTTAGGCTCAGTCTCTCCGCAGGAACACGTAATCCGCCGAGTAGGCCGCGCCCTTCAGCGCGCCTGGTTTGTCGCAGGCGCCGCTGAGCTCGCCGCCCGAGGTGTTGATCCGCTGCACGGTTGCGACGCCGGAGAGCAGGCCGTTGCCGCGGTGGGCGATCACATCGAGCTTCAGCCAGGGAATATCGGCGGCGGTGGTGCCGGGCGCGCTGCCGGCGGTGCGGGCGGTCACGGCGCTGCCGTCGACATGCTCCCAGTTCGGACCCGCATAATGCCGGCCGACCGTGCGGTCCTCGGCAATCAGGGTGGCGACCGGTTCGCGGAACGACCAGGCGAGCTTGCCGTCGGTGACCGGCTTGCACTCATAGACCTGCACGCCCTCGGCATGGACCGACAGGACCGGGGACTCGCCGGGCGCCGCGACGGCGTCGGGCAGGGGACCGGCAGCAAATGCCGCCGACCCGGTGAGCGAGAACGATGCGAGCACGACGGCTCTGACAAGGGCCATGGTCATGCTCGCACCTGTCTTCCCAGGATGACGGCCTCAGGCCGCGATCGCCTTCACGAGGTTGTCGGACACCTTGTCGAGGAATCCGGTGGTCGAGAGCCAGCGCTGGTCGGCGCCGACCAGCAGCGCCAGGTCCTTGGTCATGTAGCCCTCTTCGACGGTGGCGACGCAGACCTTCTCCAGGGTGGTGGCGAACTTCGCCAGCGCCTCGTTGTTGTCGAGCTTGGCGCGATGGGCGAGGCCACGGGTCCAGGCGAAGATCGACGCGATCGAGTTGGTCGAGGTCTCCTTGCCCTTCTGGTGCTCGCGGTAGTGGCGGGTCACGGTGCCGTGGGCGGCCTCGGCTTCCACGGTCTTGCCGTCCGGGGTGAGCAGCACCGAGGTCATCAGGCCGAGCGAGCCGTAGCCCTGGGCCACGGTGTCGGACTGCACGTCGCCGTCATAGTTCTTGCAGGCCCAGACATAGCCGCCGGACCATTTCAGCGCCGAGGCCACCATGTCGTCGATCAGGCGGTGCTCGTAGGTCAGGCCCTTGGCGTCGAATTCCTTCTTGAACTCGCGGTCGAAGACGTCCTGGAAGATGTCCTTGAAGCGGCCGTCATAGACCTTCAGAATCGTGTTCTTGGTCGACAGATAGACCGGGTAGTTGCGCATCAGGCCGTAGTTGAACGAGGCGCGGGCGAAATCGGTGATGGAGTCGTCGAGATTGTACATCTCCATCGCGACGCCGGCGCCGGGCGCCTTGAACACTTCCTTCTCGATCACGGTGCCGTCCTCGCCGACGAACTTCAGCGACAGCGTGCCCTTGCCGGGGAACTTGATGTCGGTGGCGCGGTACTGGTCGCCATAGGCATGGCGGCCGATGATGATCGGCTTGGTCCAGCCGGGAACCAGGCGCGGCACGTTCTTGCAGATGATCGGCTCGCGGAAGATGCAGCCGCCGAGGATGTTGCGGATGGTGCCGTTCGGCGACTTCCACATCTGCTTCAGGCCGAACTCCTTCACCCGGGCCTCGTCGGGGGTAATGGTGGCGCATTTGACGCCGACGCCGACCTTCTTGATGGCTTCGGCGGCGTCGATGGTCACCTGGTCGTTGGTCTCATCGCGGTATTCCATGCCCAGATCGAAATAGAGCAGTTCGACATCCAGGAACGGGTTGATCAGCTTGTCCTTGATGTACTGCCAGATGATCCGGGTCATCTCGTCGCCATCGAGCTCGACGACGGGGTTGGATACCTTGATTTTTGCCATGACGGGGAGGCCCTCTTGGGAACGGCGCGCTTTTGACGGCGGGGGTGGAAAATACGCCTGCGCTATAGCACCGCCCGCCGACGGGCGAAAGCGCACCGGTTATGCACTTTCAGCCCATCTTTTCACCGAGAACCGCCATTCTGGACGGACCAGAATGGAGCCTCCCGGCCTGGTTTTTTGACGGGTTTTCTTCATGCGAACCGGTGCCCGCTTCGCTTGAAAACCCTCTAAAATGCGACCTGCGTCGCGGTGCCGGCCACGATGTACCAGGTCACGAACAGGCCCGCGATCAGGGCCCCCGGCAGGCTCGATCCGGTCCGCCGCCAGGTGAAGGTCGCGATCACGGCGACGATCGCGAGCAGCGGCACGAACTGGATCGCGACGATGGTCGAGAGCGGCACGAAACCGGGGTCCGGGACCGGGTTGAACAGCTTCCCCGTCAGCCACAGCGTGCCGTATTGCAGCACCAGCAACACGATGAAACCGAACGTCAGCGCCAGGATGTTGGTCAGGTACAGCGCCCCGCGCGGCGCATCCATGGTCGAGAAATTCCGGTGCAGCACGTGCAGCGCCACGACGAAAAACGCCGTGAACGGAATCAGATAGATCAGGAAGATGAGGAATTGCTTCGCGCTCATCAACTTGAGTGCGACGATCCAGAAGCGGAAGTCGATCTTGAAGGCGAGATCGGCGAGCCACAGCGCGGCGTAGCCGACCGCGACCGAAGCCAGCGCGATCACGACGGATTGACCGACGAGGCCGGTCCGGCTGGTGCGCTTCGGGGCGAACCGCATCAGGGCGAGCGTGATCAGGCCGTTGATGATGGCCCAGACCAGGATCTGGTTGGTGATGCCCTGCGGCAGGAACGCGCTCGGGGTGACGAAAGTGCCGCCCAGCGCAAAGGCCGGGTAATAGGTCAGCGCCGGGATGAAGGCGGACAGGATGAACGCCGTGGTCCAGCGCCGGCCGCTCGCGGCCTGATGTGGCGGCATGGTGCCGTCGGCAACCGCCGGCAGCCGCAGGCGGGAGAACATCCTGGCCTCCAGCAAACCGTCGAACGTCCCGATGACCAGGGCGATGAAACCGACGAGGGCGATGAGCGTGCCGATTTCCTTGCGGAACCAGATCTGGTCGTCGACCGGCCGCGGCGTGCCGCCCTTCAATGTCTTGGCGAACCAGTCGAGGCTGTAGCCGATCGCCTCATGCGAGATGTGCTCGGCCGGATGGGTCAACGCCGGGGTGTACAGCACCCGCGCGGTGCCGTCGGCCGGATCGCCATAGACCTTGCCCGGCTCGACCGCGCCTTGCGTGCCGAACAGCGCCCAGAGCTTTGGGCTCTTGGTGACGTCGCGGGCGAGCTGGACGCTCCACATCAGGTCGGGGAATTCCTCGTACTGCGCGAACACCAGCGCGGTGTTGCGCGGCCAGCTCACGGTGCCCTCGGCAGCGAATGGCTTGCCGGTGGACGAGCCCTCGAGCACCATCGACTTGTAGTCGTTGGGCATTGCTGCCGCGGCGGCGAGCACGGTCCAGCCGCCCATCGAATGGCCCTCGAGCCCGATATTCTCCTTGTCGACGAATTGGAGGCTGCGCAGATAGGCAAGGCCGTCAGGTCCGCCAAAACCGTTGGCGAAGGAGGGCGGGTCGCTATAGCCGTGGCCGGTCTGGTCGAGCGCCAGCACCACGTAGCCGCGGCGGGCGAACTCGATGGCGAAGCCGTCCTGGGTCTCGCGCGAATTGATATAGCCGTGGACGGCGAGGATGCCGGGCGCCGGAATCTGCGGCGTGGCATTTGGTGGGATATAAAGCAGGGCGCTCATGGTATTGCCCTTGGCGCCCTTGAAGCGCACATCCTCGATCCGGATGCCGCCGGAGGTCTGCGTGAAGTGGGCGAGCAGGCCCCCCGCCACGATCAAGATCAGGCCCAAAATCGCCAGCGTCCATCTGCCCCGCATCGTCGTCCCCCAAGGTGCCTCGCCGTTCAACCGGCGTCTCAAGCGTGCCTTTACAGCTTCGCTTTGGTTGTGGTTGATAGCCTATCCGAAGGCCAAGTGCGCGCAAGCGGCAGCCTTCGCTTCGTGCGATTGGGACTCCGATTGAGGATTCGCAAACGCCGCTAACCCTGTTATCTCCTTGGAGAAAATGGTCCCGCGCAAAACCGGTGCAAAGCTGGTCGATGCGGTCTTGGGCCCCTGCATGAGATTTTGAATCAGCCTCCTCGGAAGCTGATTCAAAATCTTCAGACGTTGAATCAGAAAGTGAAGTGAGATGTCCGGCACCGACAAGACCAAGGCAGGGCACGACCTTGCCGGTCCCGTCGTCATCCTGGTCGAGCCGCAGCTTGGCGAGAACATCGGCATGGCCGCGCGCGCGATGGGCAACTTCGCGCTGTCGAGGATGCGCATCGTGAACCCGCGCGACGGCTGGCCGAACATTGCCGCCCAGCGCGCCGCCGCCGGCGCCGACCACATCATCGGTTCCGTCGAGCTGTTCGACACCGTCGAGCAGGCGATCGCCGATCTCACGCTGGTGTTTGCAACCACCGCCCGGGCCCACGACCAGGCCAAGCCGGTGGTCGGGCCGGAAGGCGCGGCGAGTGCGATCGTCGGTCATGTCGCATCCGGCGGCGGCGCCGGCATTCTGTTCGGGCGCGAGCGCGCCGGCCTGACCAATGAAGAGGTCGCGCTCGCCAACCGCATCATCACCTTCCCGGTGAATCCGGGCTTCGCCTCGCTCAATCTGGCGCAGGCGGTGCTGTTGATGGGCTACGAGTGGTTCAAGCTCTCGACCGCCGGCGCGCTGCCGTTCGCGATGCCCGAGCGGTCCGAGCCGGCCTCCCAGCACCAGATGCAGGCGTTCTTCGACAACCTCGTCGCCGAGCTCGACAAGGTCGAGTTCCTGCGGCCGGCGGAGAAGCGCGACACCATGCTGGTGAACCTGCGCAACATCTTCACCCGGATGGATCCGACCAAGCAGGACATGCACACGCTGCATGGGGTGGTGATGGCGATCGCCGAGGGCCGCAAGGGCCCCGCCAAGGGCGGGGTGCTCGACGGCGCCCAGGCGACGCGCTTGCGGGCGCTGCTCGCCGAGCAGGGGCAGGGTGGCGCGACCGCCGATAGCAGCAGCACCGTGCGCGGGCTCGCCCGGCTGCTCCGCCGCAACCCGACCGACGCCGAACGGATCCTGTGGCAGGCGCTGACGCGGGACCGCCGCTTCGCCGGCCAGTTCAAGCGCCAGACCCCGGTCGGCCGCCACATCCCCGACTTCGTCTCCTTCGTGCACCGGCTCGCGATCGAACTGGTCAACCCGAACGAGAGCGAGGCGATCGGGGCCGACCGCGCCAAGCGCAGAGCCTGGCTCGAGGCGCGCGACTACCGGGTGGTCGACATGCAGGTGGCCGAAGTCGAGCGCAATCTCGACGGCGAACTCGCGCGGCTGGAGGCGGGGCTGCAGCAGGCGCGGTGAAGATCGCCGCCGCTCTCTCCCCGTCCTACGCGTGGATTTGAGCGCGTAGCCCCCTCCACGCGTCGTCCCTGCGAAAGCACTAGGGCATGCACATATTTGGTGCGGCGGATTGACTCGGGATGGAGACAGGGGATTCCAGAATCGGCGATCCGTGTGATTTCTATTGCGACGCTCCAGGTTGGACGGGGGTGTCGGGTGTTGTTACGAATTGACTGGACGTTAGGACGGTTCGGGGATCGTCGTCTCGATAAAGGGGGGCGGCGCTCGTCGAACGCATGGTTGCGGGCAAGACGGTCTGCCTGCGGCGGCTTTCCAGGGGTGATCGTGCGCTGGAGGTGCGGTTCAACCGCTTTCTCGGCCACGACAAGGTGACGGCGGAGCGGATCATCGAAAGCTGGGGCGACAGCACGGTTGCCGCGGTAGAGGGCCGCCATGTGCTGGCGATCCAGGACACCAGCGAGATCCACTTCAACACCACGCCGCAACGCCGGCGCGGGCTCGGCGAAATCGGCAAGGGCAATAACCACGGCGTGCTGCTGCATCCGCTGCTGGCCGTGGATGCCGACGATGGCAGCTGTCTTGGACTTTTGAGTGGGCAGGTATGGACGCGCCAGGGGCGTCGCACCACGACGCATGACGCACGTGACTTGTCTGACAAGGAATCGCAACGCTGGATATCCACCGCCATTGCGGCCAAGCCGCTGCTCACCGCTGCCGGAACGGTGACGGTCCTCGGTGATCGCGAGAGCGATATCTTTGCCCTTTATGCCAGCTCGGCCGAGCAGCACTTCCATGTCATCGCGCGCAGCATGCATGATCGCAAGCTTGCCGACCGCACCGGCCTGTATGAGGCCACCGACGCCATGCCTGTGGTGGATCGGAGGGCGATCCAACTGCCTGCGCGCGCGGCGCGACCGGCACGTCAGGCCCATCTCGAACTCCGCTTTGGCGCAATCGAGCTTGCCCGCCCGCAGAGCAAGTTCCTGCGCCATTTGCCGAAAAGCTTGCCGCTGGCGGTGGTCGACGTGTGCGAGATCAATGCCGGGCCCGGCGCAGAGCCGCTGCACTGGCGTCTGATCACCTCTCACGAGATCGCCACCGTCGACGACGCCTGGCGTATCGTCGAATGGTACAAGCAGCGCTGGATCATCGAGCAGTTCTTCCGCGTCCTGAAGACGCAGGGCCTCAAGCTCGAAGACAGCCAGATCGGAACCGCCGATCGTCTCCTCAAACTGGTCGCTATCGCCGCCAAGGCAGCCGTCATCACCATCCAGCTTCTGCAAGCGCGCGATGGCGGTCAGCAGCCCATTCGCGTTGCCTTCAACGACAACGAGATCAACGCGCTTGCCGCCCTCAACCGGCAACTCGAGGCCAGGAGCAAGCGACTGAAAAACCCACATCCGCCCGACAGCCTCACCTGGGCAGCCTGGATCATCGGCCGCCTTGGCGGTTGGGACGGCTACCCGTCGTCTAAACCTCCAGGCCCCATCACCTTCAAAAATGGCCTCGAATACTTCCTGGCCGTCGCAGCAGGATGGAGCCTCAGAGATATGTGCATGCCCTAGTGCGAAAGCAGGGACCCATACGCCGCGGCTTGTGTTGTTGAAGTGACTCGTTGTTCCACCGTCGCAAGACAATCAGCGTTTGGGGTAATGGATCCCTGCTTTCGCAGGGACGACGCATGTGTTGCGCGGCCGGTGAGTCACACATCCGCATTCTCGCGACGCGCTTCGCCCGAGCTTTGCTCGTCGTTTCGCCGCTCTGATTACAGAGGGCGAAGGGAAAGCCGAGTGCCGACCACAGGCGCGGTGTGGCGCGGATGGCGTGATATCTGCCTTCACAATCCAGTAGGCGGCATCTCGCTAGGCTGACGCCGACACGAGCCACAGACCCACATGCAGGTCGCGCCCATCGGCTCCGATGCTTGCGGCGAGCGCGTTGCGTACCGCTTCCATGGCGCGGCGACGTTGATCGTCCGTGGCATTCTCGAGCAGTGCAGGCAGCGGGCCGGCCTGGGTGATGAAGGCCATGCTTTGCGCGATGTCGCCGCCATGGATCGGCACGTCGGTGGCCTTGAGCGTAATCTCGTGAAACCCCGCCTCGGTCAGGATACCGCGAACGCGCTCCTCGCGCGCGAACGAAAACATCCCGGGCGCCAATGGATCGAGCGGCGGCTGAGGCGGCACGTGCGGTCGTGCCGCCTCGATCGGCACGCGAAACCACGGCGACTCCGGCATGGTGCGAAAACAGACGAACACCAGCCGCCCGCCGGCTTTCATTCCGCTGCGGATGTTGGTGAAGGCCTTGATCGGGTCATCGAAGAACATCAGGCCAAAACGCGAATACACCAGATCCGCCCAGCGAGGTTCGAAGCCGTAGATCGTCGCGTCGGCCAGCGCACAAGTCACGTTGCCAAATCCCGTCTCGGCGACACGATGCCTGGCCAGATCCAGCATCGGGGCCGAGATATCGACACCCAACACGGCACCTGACGGACCAACAATCCTGGCGAACGCCAACAGTGTGTCACCGGTGCCGCATCCGATATCGATTACACGCTCACCCCGCTTTGCCGCCGCAGCACCCAAGCTGACGCTGGTGACCGACGTGAAGACATCGCTGATCACCGCTTGCTGCGAAACCCATGAGTGCCCCATGGTGCTGTTCCAAAACTCTGCTCCCCGGGGGTTTGCGGTAGGCGTCTGCATTTGATCAATCTCCTGGTGCTGAAAATCCAACCGAGTGTCGGCTGAAAACAAACTGCAAAAAATTCCAAATGGAATGCGAACTGCAGCCGACGCGCTTCCCATGTCGGCTTCAGGCCCTCAGGACGTCCTTGCACGATCCGCATCTGATCGATGCTGGACGGCGCTCAGGTGGTGGAGTCATTGCCGCCGCCCTTCGGCTTGGATATCGGGGGGATGCAGCTGCCGAAACGTGGATCGAGCGGATCGTAGCGCGACTTCATTCTCGCAACGACGTAGAGCGCCGCCAGTGCGAAGGAGCCGAGCAACAGCAGGCCCCATGCAGGTGGCGGACCTGCAATCAAAAGCACTGCTGCCCCAACGAGGGCTGACGCGAAAATGCCCGAAGACAATTTTGCAGCCATGACCGGCTCCGCAGCTAGCGCAGGGACGGGATACTACCCCTGAAATCGTTCTGTTTGTGAGAGGCCGACTGCGACACGCCGGCGCAGATATCTCCACCTGCGCGGTGATTCAGGGCCAGGACTTCGGGACGGATACCGTGCAGCTGAATGGAGGTTGAGTTGGCCCGGCTCACTTGCTCACTGCCGCGTGGATGGCGCGGCAGTGTTGTACCAGAGCCTCGTGCGAGACCACGAATTGCTTCAACGGCGTGTTGATGTCGTAGAAGTAGATGTTGGCCACGAAGCCATAGATGCCGGCATCGACGGTCGTCGGTTTGTCACCATGCACATAGCCTTGGCTCGGGATCAGGCTCGCCAGTGCGGCGAGATCGGCGAGCCCGCGGGCCATCGCGGCGTCGGGCTCGAAGCGGCCGATGCCCTGATAGTAATAGCGCCGGGCGTTGAACTCCTTGGCCTTCATCAAGCCGTCATCGGTGAGGCCCGGATGCTCGCGCATGAGCGCATCGCGGAACAGGGGCCGGTAGCGCTCGTCCTGCCAGCGCGAATAGGACATTACCCAGTAGAGATCGTCGAGCGTCCGCGTGACGAGGAGATTGGTCGTGCGCTGCGCCGGCGTCAGCGCGGCATCAAGCGCCACGCCATATTTTCCGGTGACATAGGCGAGGATGGTCTCGCTGTCGCCGACAGTGTCACGGCCGTCGACGATATAGGGCAATTGCTGGCGCGGCGCCTTCGACGCATCGAAGATGTGCTCGTGCAGGAACGGCACGCCGGCGAGCTTCAGAAAGGCGAATACCTTCAGGCCATAGCCATTGTTGTCGGCGACGCCGAACAGCGGCGGATAGGAATAGAGCGTGAGCATGGCGGCTCGTCACGTTCGAGTGTGACCACAGGCTATCTCAGAATTGGTCAGCTGGAAACGCCAGGTAGTTAAGCCCGCGTGTTGCGTCGCAGCGCCTGAAACGATTGCCTACAATCCGTAGTTGATGTCTTATTGCAGTCCTCGTCCCGGGTCGGGCGATTTTTAATACAGATATTTTCAGGGAGGAATTGCGATGCTGCGGACGTGCTTCTCATGCCTATTCCTGATGGTCTTTTCGTTGTCGGCAATGGCTGCGGACGGTGATTCCAAGCAAAAGGTCGAAGGGATTGCTTCCGAATATGCGGCGAGCTTCAACAAGCAGGACGGCGCGGGAATTGCCGCGCTGTTCGCGACCGGTGGCATCCACGTGAATCCCGCGGGGCCGCGCTCCGACATTGCGGAGTTTTATCAAGGTGCCTTCAAGGCCGGGTTCGACCACGAGGAAATCACGGTGGACCAGGCATGGCCGATCGGCTCGGACATGGCGCTCGCCATCGGCGGGTATCGCATCTCGGGCAAAAACCAAAGCGGCGCGCCTATCGAGACAGGGGGCATCTGGACGGCAACTTACGTGACCGAGGGAGGCAAGCTTAAAATTCGCCTGCTGTCGGCGATGCCCAAACCGCCGCCTCCGAAGTAGGAGGGGCATCCCCTTGTTCGATCCCGCCGCGCGCTTCGGCGCGCGGTTTCGACGACGTCTATGGGCGCATTTCGCGCCAGCGGTGCACGCTTCGGACGATCAAGCCTTCGAGATGCCGCCGTCGATCACCGGCCCCAGGATCTCGTAGCGTTCGCCGCTGAAGCGCACCAGTTGCAACTGCTCGAGCGGATAGTAGTCGGTCGGCGAGGTGTTGACCTTGATGCCTGACAGCAGGAGGTCGGATTCGAAATCCCTCAGGTTCGCCGCCTGTTTGATGATGCTTTCGGACGAGACATCGTCGCCGCACTGCTTGAGCACCTGAACCATGACCTGGCTGACGACATAGGCGATCGCGGCGTAGATGTCGTTCTTGGCCGCCGCCGGATCGTATTTGTCGAGAAACGCCCGCCACTTCACCACCGCGGGATCGCTGTCCCAGGCGGCGTCGACGGGGTCCTTCATGTAGGCGCTCGAGATGATGCCCTTGGAAATGTCGAAGCCCGCGGCCTTCAGCGTCGAGCCAGCGGAGGAGGCGTTGTTGCCGATATAATGCGTCGGCTGCCAGTTCAGCTCGGCGACCTTCTTGATGCCCTGGGCCGCGAATTTCGGCGTCGTCATGCTCATGAACACGTTGGCGCCGGCGGATTTGCATCGCACCACCTGGCTGTCGATGGTCGGATCCGACGTCTCATAGGACAACTCCGCCACGATCGACGATGTCCTGCCGCCAAGTCCGTCCTTGAACCCCTTCAAGACGTCGCGGCCGAAATCGTCGTTCTGGTAGATGATGCCGATCTTGGCATCCGGCTGGGTCGCGAGAACGTGCTGCGCGAAGGTCCGCCCCTCGATCTGATAGCAGGGCATGAAGCCCATCGTGTACGGGAAGTTCTTGTGGTCGCCGAACTTGGTGGCGCCGGAAGCGATGAACAGATGCGGGATCTTCTTCTGGTTCATGTATTTCATGATCGCCGCATTGGTCGGCGCACCGAGCGGCGAGAACAGAACGTCGATCTCGTCGCCTTCGACGAGCTTGCGCGCCTGTTCCACTGTCTTGGCCGGGCTGTAGGCGTCGTCATAGGTGATGTATTTGATCATGCGGCCGTTGATGCCGCCTTGCTCGTTGATCATCTTGAAATAGCCGCCGGGCGTGCGGCCGATCGACGAATAGACCGCAGCCGGTCCCGAATAGGCGTCGATATTGCCGATGACGATCTCGGTCTTGCCCTCCGTCTTACCCTTGGCGACGGCGGGCTTGCCGAGCAGCAGCGTGGCTGACGTGGCGGCAGCGCCCTTGATGAGATGACGGCGGGTTGGCTGGGGTGAACGGGGCCTTGTCATTGTATTCCTCCGCTTCTTCTTGTTGGCCGTTTGGCATTATTGGCCGTTTTGGCAGCCTCTGACGGGCATGTCGGCGTGAAGCATTTCATAGTGCCCAAGCCGGATCAAAACCAGTCTATGAAAGGAGCGCGGTGGAACTTGTGCGCAGTCGCTATCAGCAGAAATATTCGGCAGCCGCCGCGCGGCGTGACGGAATGTTTTTCCACCCTCGGTTACCGAAACGCCGCCCCGAATTGCTATACTGCGGCAGATATCGCGGCGATTTCGGCAGGGTGGACCGATGGCGAAAGCACTGGAAGGCAAGGTAGCGGCCGTGACCGGCGCGGCGTCGGGCATTGGACTGGCGAGCAGCGAGGCGATGCTGGCCGCGGGCGCGCGCGTGGTGATGGTCGACCGCGACGCCGCCGCGCTGCAGGCGCTCGGGCGCAAGCACGGCGATGCGGCAATCCCGCTGCTGATCGACCTGCTCGATCCCGGCGATTGCGCGACGCTGCTGCCGAAGGTGCTCGAGAAGGCCGGCCAGCTCGACATCCTGCACGCCAATGCCGGGACCTATGTCGGCGGCGACCTCGTCGATGCCGACACCGCTGCGATCGACCGGATGCTGAACCTCAACGTCAACGTCGTGATGAAGAACGTGCACGATGTGCTGCCGCACATGATCGCGCGCGGCACCGGCGACATCATCGTCACGAGCTCGCTCGCCGCGCATTTCCCGACGCCGTGGGAGCCGGTCTATGCGTCGTCGAAATGGGCGGTCAACTGCTTCGTCCAGACGGTGCGGCGCCAGGTGTTCAAGCACGGCATCCGCGTCGGCTCGATCTCGCCCGGACCCGTCATCAGCGCGCTGCTGGCGGACTGGCCGCCCGAGAAGCTTGAGGAGGCCAAGGCGGCCGGAAGCCTGCTGGAGGCCAGCGACGTCGCCGAGGTCGTGATGTTCATGCTGACCCGGCCGCGCGGCATGACGATCCGCGACGTCGTGATGCTGCCAACGAATTTCGATTTGTAGGATTTGCGTGCCGCCCGGGCCGAGGCCAAATTTTGTCCGGCGCGGCGGGATTATTCCGCGCCACCCAGTGTTCGAGAGGGCACACAACAACAATTCTCAGGGAGGCTTTTCATGCGTCGTTTCAGTCTGGCTTTGTTCTCGTCCGTCACCGTCCTTACCGCCACGCCTGCACTGGCGCAGGCGCCGCTGGTCGAGAAGAACGTCTCGATGGCAATGTCGCTGGCGATCATGCAGGCGGCGCTCGATCAGTGCACCAAGGACGGCTACAAGGTCTCGGTCGTGATCGTCGACAAGGGCGGCAATGTCGCGGCGTCGGTGCGTGGCGACGGCACCGGTCCGCACACGATGGAATTCGCGCGGATGAAGGCCTACACCGCGCGCACCCGTAGCCAGACCTCGCTTGCCACCATGAAGCAGATGGAAGATCCGGCCAACGCCTTCCTGAAGCAGATCCCGAACGTGGTCGGCGTCGGCGGCGGCGTGCCGATCAAGGCCGGCAACGAGGTGATCGGCGGCGTCGGTGTCTCGGGCGCACCGGGCGGCGAGAAGGATGAGGTCTGCGCCAATGCCGGCCTTGCGAAGGTGGCGGACGCGCTGAAGTAGCGCGGACACCGCGCCTTCAGCCGAAACATGGGACGAGGGTAGGGGCGCCGCCGGTTGCGGCGTCCTCGGCATTACACGGCGAGAAGCTGTTGCTCCGCGGCGCTGCCCGCGCGCTTGGGCTTCTTCACCTTCGCCGGCGCGAACAGATTATCGGCGGCGAGGCCCGCGGTGTCGGCAACGGTCGGATCGCACGACACCATGGCCGCGACGATGGCGCCGTCGATCAGCAGCGCGAGCTGGTGCGCGAGCACGGCCGGCTCGGCCGCGCCCATTTCGCCGGCTAGCTTCTCGATATGCGCAAGCACCACCTTCTTGTGCTTCAGCGCGATGTTGCGGAACTGCTTGGCGTCCTTGTCGTGCTCGGCGACCGCGTTGATGAAGGGGCAACCATAGAAGCGCTCCTCGGCGAACCAGGTCTTCAGGGCAGGGAAGATCCGCGACAGCTTGGTCTGCGGATCGCCGCCGCCGGCCTCGATCGCGCCGATGAACCATTCGCGCCACTGCCGGCCTTCGCTCTCCAGCACCGCATGCACGAGGTTGGTCTTCGAGCCGAACAGCTTGTAGAGCGTGGTCTTCGCGGTTCCGGCCTCGTCGATGATCGCATCGATGCCGGTGGCGTTGATGCCGTTCTTGCAGAACAGATGGGTTGCGGCGTTCAGCAGGCGCCCGCGCGCCGATTCATCGTCGCCGGCGGTGAACGCCGCGGCAGTTTTTTTCTTCGCAAGCGATTTGGCCATGCGCGGCAGTAAATCGGAGCGCGGCAGAATCATCAAGTCGCATCTTCATGCCCCTATCGATGCGCTGAAAATCATCGCGGTCGCGCGGCATTTGCTTGGCGATTGAGCAGGCCGGCACTGATCAATCCGCAGGCAGCTCCGCCTAAGCGGCTGCGGGATTTCGCCTTTTGATTTGCGGCGGGACTGGCACGCTTCGTGCAGGAAACAGACCGTTCGGTATCCTGACCAATTCCATCGCTCCCAGGGAGAAAACTGATGACCGCTGTCGCCCAGAAAACCGCACTGACCGGCTGCCTCGCGCCGATCGACAGAGGCGGGCTCGAGCAGCTGATTGCCAATGGCAAGGCCAACCCGAAGGTGATCAAGACCTTGAAGTGCAAGACGGTGGCCGAGGGCAAGTTCCGCCACGCCAACTACATCCGCAACCTCGCGCCCTACATCGTCGACGAGCCGCCGGGCCTGCTCGGCGACGACACCGCGCCCAATCCCTCCGAGGCCTCGCTCGCCGCGCTCGGCTCCTGCCTCGCTGTCGGCCTGCACGCCAACGCCGTGCATCGCGGGTGGGTCGTCAACAAGCTCGAGCTCGAGCTCGAGGGCGATCTCAACATCACCGCGGTGTGGGGCACCGGCGACGTCAGCGAGAAGCCGGTCGGCTTCACCGACGTCCGCGTCAAGGTCGACATGGAGTGCGAGGGGGTCTCGCAGGCCGAGATCGACGCGCTGGTGGCGCATGTGAAGAAGTGGTCGCCGGTCGCCAACACCTTCACCCGTCCCGTCAATCTCGAGGTCAGCGCGTAAACGCCCGACCGGCAATTCAAGGTGCGGAGATCATCCATGGGTTCACTGGCTTTGTCGCGGGTCGCAGCTCAAGATCCCGCACCGACCATTGCGGACGAGGTTGCCCGCCTTGCCCGTCAGGAGCTGGCGCCGATCGCAGCCGCGGTCGATGCCGGCTCGGTCTATCCCGGCGAATTCCTGCACCGGCTCGGCAAGGTCGGCGCCTGGAGCAGCCATGTGCCGCAGGAGGGTCCTGCCGACCTGCGCTGGGCCATCCAGTCGATGGCCGCGCTCGGCGAGGTCTGCGGCGCCACCGCCTTCATGGCGTGGTGCCAGAACACGCTGGTCTGGTACGTCGCCAACTCCACCAACATGAAGCTCGCCGCGCGCTTCGGTGACTGCTTCTCGCGCGGGCGCGTGCTCGGCGGCACCGGGCTCTCCAACCCGATGAAGAGCTTCTTCGGCATCGAGCGGCTGAAGCTGAAGGGCCGCAAGGTCGAGGGCGGCTACATCGTCCGCGGTGCGTTGCCCTGGGTGTCGAACCTCGGGCCCGGCCATTACTTCGGCACGATCTTCGAGCGCGAGGACGAGGGCACCAAGGGCGAGCCGGGCGGCATCGCACGCGGCGAGCCGGCCAGCACCGTGATGTTCCTCGCCGACTGCTCCGATCCCGCGATCACGCTGACGCCGTGCAAGCCGTTCCTGGCGATGGACGGCACCGGCACCTATGGCGTGCAGTTTCGCGACGTGTTCGTGCCGGACGAACTGATCCTGGCCGAGCCGGCTGCGCCGTTCGTCAAGAAAATCCGCGCCGGCTTCATCCTGTTGCAGGCCGGCATGGGTCTTGGGCTGATGAAGGATTGCATCAACATCATGGACGAGGTCCATGCGCCGCTCGGACACGTCAACCGCTATCTGCCGCAACAGCCGCTGCAATTCCGCGAGCTCTATGCCGAGTTCGAGAAGGAGGCGATGGCGCTGGCAAGCGATCCCTACAATGCCGATGACAGCTACTGGCGCCGCGTCGTCGCACTGCGGCTGCGGATCGGCGATGCCAGCGTCGCATTCGCACATGCCGCGATGCTCCATTGCGGCGCGCGCGGCTACCTGATGAGCCACCGCGCCCAGCGCAGGCTGCGCGAGGCCTATTTCGTCGCCATCGTCACGCCCGCCACCAAGCAGCTGCGCAAGATGCTGGCGGATGGCTGAAGCATGATCCGGAAAAGTGGAAACCGGTTTTCCCTCGCGACAAACGCGGAACGCGTCTGCGCGGAGATCATGCTCAAACAAGTTCGGGACCACCACAACTGCAACCATAGACAGGAGAGGCTGCCATGACGGACGTTCTGATCACCGCCGGCGAACTTGCCGAGCTCGTCAAGAAAGACCCGTGTGTCATCATCGACACGCGGAATCCGGATTCCTATGCGGCCGGCCATTTGCCCGGCGCCGTCAATGTGCACGACATCTTCACGTTCCTTGCGACCTCGACGCCGGAAGGCATCCACGAGCTGAAGACCAAGTTCGCGGATGCGTTCGGTGCCGCCGGTCTTTCCGGCAAGGAGACCGCCGTGATCTACGAGCAGTCGATGAATTCCGGCTTCGGCCAATCCTGCCGCGGCTACTATCTTCTGACGATGCTGGGCTATCCCATGGTGAAGGTGCTGCATGGCGGCTTCGATGCCTGGAAGGCGGCCGACCTGCCGGTGACCACCGACGTTGCGGCGCCGGCGAAGGCCTCCTTTGCGATCGTGCCGGAGGCCGGCGACATCATGATCGACGCCAAGGCGATGCTGGCGGCGGTCGGCAAGCCCGGCGTTGCGATCCTCGACGTGCGCGACGTCGACGAGTGGATCGGCGAAAGCTCCTCGCCCTACGGCAAGGATTTCTGCCCGCGCAAGGGCCGCATCCCCGGTGCGGTGTGGCTGGAATGGTACCGCATGATGAAGCCGACCGCGGAGGGCCCGCGCTTCAAGTCGAAGGACGAGATCCTGGCGGAGTGCGCCACCGTCGGCATCTCGCAGACCACGCCGGTCTATCTCTACTGCTTCAAGGGGGCACGCGCCTCGAACACCTTCCTGGCGCTGAAGAACGCCGGCGTGAAGGACGTGCGGATGTACTTCGGCTCCTGGAACGAGTGGTCGCGCGACCCGTCGCTGCCGATCGACGAGGGCTTGCCGACCGCGCCCGTCGTCACCGGCAAGGCGGCATAGAACCTGCATGTTTGTTGGTGTCCGGCGGCGCAAAACGCGGCCGGACACCAATCAATGAACCGGATCGCGGAGCTCTCTGCGTTTCGGTGCGACAATGGGGCGCAGCATGTCCACCTCAGATGATCCCTTCGACGCCGACCGCGTGCTCACGCGATCGGGCTGCGCCTGCGGCTGGCATCGCTCAGCCGCCGAGCATGAGCAGGCCGCGCGCACGCTGCGCTGCGAGCCGGTCGCCGATCTCAGCGAACAGAAGCGCTACGAAGGCATCGTCGCGTCGGCGGTGATGCGGGCGGTGTTTCCGCGGGATGTCGCGCGCCGCGCTTTCCTGAAATCGGTTGGCGCCGCGACGGCGCTCGCCGCGCTGTCGCAGTTCTTCCCGCTGAAGACGGCGACGGAGGCGTTCGCCGACGCCGGACCGCCGGAGAAGAAGGACCTCAAGGTCGGCTTCATCCCGATCACCTGCGCGACCCCGATTATCATGGCGGCGCCGCTCGGCTTCTATGCCAAGCAGGGCCTCAACGTCGAGGTGGTGAAGACCGCCGGCTGGGCGGTCATTCGCGACAAGACCATCAACAAGGAATACGACGCCGCCCACATGCTGGCGCCGATGCCGCTCGCGATCTCGCTCGGCCTTGGCGCCAACGCCATACCGTTCACGGTCCCTGCGATCGAGAACATCAACGGGCAGGGCATCACGCTGGCGACGAAGCACAAGGACAGGCGCGATCCGAAGGACTGGAAGGGCATGAAGTTCGCCATTCCGTTCGACTACTCCATGCACAATTATCTGCTGCGCTATTACCTCGCCGAGCACGGGCTCGATCCGGATACCGACGTGCAGCTCCGCTCGGTGCCGCCGCCGGAGATGGTCGCCAATCTGCGTGCCGACAACATCGACGGCTTCCTCGCGCCCGACAATATCTGCCAGCGCGCGATCTATGACGGGGTCGGCTTCCTGCACATCCTCTCCAAGGAGATCTGGGACGGCCATCCCTGCTGCAGCTTCGCCGCCAGCCGCGAGTTCATCACGACGGCGCCGAATTCCTTCGCGGCGCTGACCCGCGCGATCGTGGATGCCACCGGTTATGCGGCGAAGGCCGAGAACCGCAAGCAGATCGCGGAAGCGATTGCGCCGGCCAATTACATCAACGCGCCGGTGACGGTGCTGGAGCAGGTGCTGACCGGCACCTACGCCGACGGGCTCGGTGGCGTGAAAACCGATCCGAAGCGCGTCGATTTCGATCCGTTCCCCTGGCAGTCCTTTGCGGTGTGGATGCTGACGCAGATGAAGCGCTGGGGCCAGATCAAGGGCGACGTCGACTACAAGGCGGTCGCCGAGCAGGTCTATCTCGCCACAGATACCAAGAAGGTGATGGCCGAGATGGGGCTCGCGCCACCCGCCACCTCGTACAAGTCATTCTCGGTGATGGGCAAGAGCTTCGATCCGGCCAAGCCCGACGATTATCTCGCGAGCTTCAAGATCAGGAAATCGTCGTGAGGGGGCGCGCCGGCCTTTCCACGTCGTCCCGGCGAAGGCCGGGACCCATAACCACAACAGCCAGTGATTGGGCACGGCGTCTCCCCGCGTGCCTCAAGCTGGGGCCGCGGCGTATGGGTCCCGGCTTTCGGCGGGACGACGTGGTGATGGAACTCGCCACATGACGCTGTCCCTCCGTCTCCGTGCCGCCATCGTCTCGATCGCGCTGCTTGCCGCCTTCCTCGGCGCCTGGCACCTCGCCACCCGCAGCAGCGGCACGACGGCGGCCATGAGCCCCGAATACGCCAGGCTGATGGGGCTGACCGCGACGCAGGGCAAGTCCGCGATGCCCGGGCCGCTCGATGTCGGCGCCAAGCTGTGGGAGCATCTGAAGCGGCCGTTCTACGACAATGGCCCGAACGACAAGGGGCTCGGCATCCAGCTCGCCTATTCGATCGGGCGCGTCGGGCTCGGCTATCTGATCGCGGTCGTCGTCGCGATTCCGCTCGGCTTCATGATCGGCATGTCGCCCCTGATCAGCAGGGCGCTCGATCCCTTCATCCAGGTGCTGAAGCCGATCTCGCCGCTGGCCTGGATGCCGCTCGCGCTCTACACGATCAAGGATTCCTCGATCTCCGCGATCTTCGTCATCTTCATCTGCTCGGTGTGGCCGATGCTGCTCAACACCGCGTTCGGGGTCGCCGGCGTGCGCAAGGAGTGGATCAACGTCGCGCGCACGCTCGAGGTCGGCACCATCAGGCGCGCCTTCACCGTGATCCTGCCGGCGGCGGCGCCGACGATCCTGACGGGCATGCGGATCTCGATCGGGATCGCCTGGCTCGTGATCGTCGCCGCCGAGATGCTCGTCGGTGGCACCGGCATCGGCTACTTCGTCTGGAATGAGTGGAATAACCTGTCGATCACCAATGTGATCATCGCGATCCTCTTGATCGGCCTAGTCGGCATGCTGCTCGACCAGGTGCTGGCGCGGTTCACCCGCATGGTGACGTTTCCGGAGTAGCGATGATCGACAAGTTCATCTCGATCGAGGGCATCGCGCGGCGCTATCCCGGCGCCGGCGGCGGCACCACCACGGTGTTCGAGAATTTCTGGCTGTCGATGGCGCGCGGCGAGTTCGGCTGCGTGATCGGCCATTCCGGCTGCGGCAAGACCACGGTGCTGAACATCCTCGCCGGCCTCGACGAGCCGAGCGAGGGGACTGTCATCGTCGACGGCCAGGGGATCGAGGGCACCAGCCTCGACCGCGCCGTGATCTTCCAAAGCCATGCGCTGCTGCCGTGGCGCACGGTGCTCGGCAACGTCGCCTATGCCGTCAGCTCGAAATGGCGCAAATGGGATCGCGCGCGGGTGAAGGCGCACGCGCAGAAGTTCATCGATCTCGTCGGGCTCACCGGCTCCGAGCACAAGCATCCGTCCGAGCTCTCCGGCGGCATGAAACAGCGCGTCGGCATCGCGCGGGCGCTGTCGATCACCCCGAAGATCATGCTGATGGACGAGCCGTTCTCGGCGCTGGATGCGCTGACCCGCGGCACGCTGCAGGACGAGGTGCGGCGGATCTGCCTGGAGACCGGGCAGACCACCTTCATGATCACCCATGACGTCGACGAGGCGATCTTCCTCGCCGACAAGATCTTCCTGATGACCAACGGTCCCGGCGCGGTGCTGGCCGAGATCGTCGAGAACCCACTGCCGAAGGAGCGCGGCCGCATCGACCTGCACCGGCATCCCTATTACTATGCGCTGCGCAACCATATCGTCGATTTCCTGGTCAGCCGCAGCAAGAGCTTTGCCGCCGAGGTGACCGGTCACGATCCGCGCCGCGTGCCGACGGTGCGGCCCGGCGTCGGCGAGCCCGTGATCGTCTCGCCGCCGCGCGTCGTCGAACCCAATCCCGCGCAGAGCGCTGCGCGCTGAAGCCTGAGGAGGAAACCTGATGAAACGCGAAAACCTCACCGAGAAGCTGCTCGACATCAAGCGCGAGAAGGGCTGGAGCTGGAAATACATCTGCGAGAAGATCGGCGGCTATTCCGAGGTGCTGATCACGGGCGCGATCCTCGGCCAGATGAAACTGACGAAGCCGCAGGCGGCGAACGCCGGCGAATTGTTCGGGCTGTCGAAGGCCGAGATCGCGATGCTCAACGAGGTGCCGATGCGCGGTACCGGCACGCCGATGCCGCCGACCGATCCCTTGATCTACCGCTTCTACGAGATGGTGATGGTCAACGGCCCGGCCTGGAAGGCCCTGATCGAAGAGGAATTCGGCGACGGCATCATGTCGGCGATCGACTTCGACATGGCGCTGGAGCGCGTCGCCAATCCGAAGGGCGACCGGGTCAAGATCACCATGAGCGGCAAGTTCCTGCCGTACAAATATTACGGCGCCAGCGGCAACGTGCCGGAATACGGCTTCAAAGAAGAGTGACGCTAGCGTCGCGTAAGCGACGGCAGCGTCATTCCGGACGACGAGGAGCGGCGATCCGGAATCTCGAGATTCCGGGTCTGGTCCTTCGGACCATCCCGGAATGACGGGAACGCTTCACGCTTCTTGCTCCTCGACCGCGCCCCGACCTCACAGGATCGTGCCCGGGTTGTAGCGCGCCGCCTCGGGCTTGGCCTTGGCCAGAGCCTCGACCTGCTCGGCGAAGAAATCGACCTGGGCACCGGCGTCGCCGGAGTTGGCGCGGCCCTGGTCGAGCACGTGCTGCAACTCGGCTTCGCTCAAGCCGAGACGCTTGTCGGCGGCGAGGCGTTGCAGCAGATCGTTCTGCACGATCTTGCCGGTGCGCAGGTCGCCGATGGCTGCGACGGCATGCTCCTTGATCGCCTCGTGGGCGCCTTCACGGCCCGCGCCCTTCTTGACCGCTTCCATCATCACCGTGGTGGTCAGCAGGAAGGGCAGATAGCGGTTGAGCTCGGTCTCGACGACGGCTTCGAACACCTCCATCTGGTCAAGCACCGTGAGCAGGGTTTCGAGCAGGCCATCCATGGCGAGGAAGGCATCGGGCAGCATGACGCGGCGGACGACCGAGCAGGAGACGTCGCCTTCGTTCCACTGATCGCCGGCAAGGCCTGCGGCCATCGCCAGATAGCCCTTCAGGATCACATGCAGGCCGTTGATGCGCTCGCAGGAGCGGCTGTTCATCTTGTGCGGCATCGCCGAGGAGCCGACCTGGCCCTTGGCGAAACCTTCGCTGGCGAGTTCGTGGCCTGCCATCAGGCGGATGGTCTTGGCGAAATTGCCGGGGCCGCTGGCGAGCTCGGTGAGCACGCTGACCGCACGGAAGTCGAGGCTGCGCGGATAGACCTGGCCGACGGCATCGAGCACCTTCGGCAGGCCGAGGTGAACGAGGACGCGTTGCTCGAGCGCGCGCGCCTTGCCGGCATCGCCGTTGAACAGGGTGATCTGGTCGAGACGGGTGCCCACCGCGCCCTTCAGGCCGCGCGCGGGATAGGTTTGCAGCACGTTGACCAGGCTCTGATGCGCCAGCAGCATCTCCTCACCGGACATGGCGATGCGCTTGCCGAGCGTCGTGACCTGCGCGGCGACATTGTGGGTGCGCGCGGTGAACGGGATGTCGCGCAATTGCTTCGCGCGCGTGGCAAAGCGGATGAGGGCGGCGACGCTCTTGGTCTCGATGAGCTGCAGCGCGCGGTAGACCTGCAATTGCTCGACGTTCTCGGTGAGGTCGCGGCTGGTCATGCCCTTGTGCAGGTGCTCGTGACCGGCGAGTTCGCAGAACTCCTCGATGCGGGCCTTGACGTCGTGGCGGGTGACGCGCTCCCGCTTCATGATGGAAGCCAGGTTGATCTGGTCCTTGACGCGCTCGTAGCTTTCGATCACGCCATCCGGCACCGCGATGCCGAGATCGCGCTGGGCCTTCAGCACGGCGATCCAGTAGTCGCGTTCGAGGCGGACCTTGCCTTCGCCACTCCAGATGGCGCGCATGGCGGGCGAGGCGTAACGTTCGGCGAGGACGTTGGAAATGTGATCTTGGGACATCCCGCTCTCTTGGCATTGCCTGAGGCTGGCTGCAAGCCGCGACCTGCGATGAATCGTCAGGTCTGGTAACGCCCCGGCCGGGCTTGCGGTGCCGGCGCCAGCATACCAGATTCCAGAAGGCGCCGCCTCGGGCAATCCGGGGCGCGCAGGCATGCGCCGCGGTGGCCGGCGGCACACCTCGCGATGAGGGGGCGATCAGTTGAACGCGGCGCGGACCTCCTTCACCGGCGCCATGTCGCGGACGAAGCTGAACGCGCCGTTGTCCTTCATCTCGCGGGCACAGCGCAGGAACGCAGCCAGCGCGTGGCGCTGCATCGCGCCGCCGACGCTGATGCGCTTGACCCCGGCGGCCGACAGCTGCTCGACCGTCAGGGTCGGATCGGCAAAGCCCATCACCAGGTTGAACGGCTTCTTGACCGACGACACCACGGCCTTGATGGTGGCGAGATCGTAGAGGCCCGGCGAATACACCACGTCGGCGCCGGCGGCCTCGAACGCCTGCAGCCGCTTGATGGTGTCGTCGAGATCCTTGCGGCCGTGCAGGAAGTTCTCCGCCCGCGCCGTCAGCGTGAACGGGAAGGGCAGCGCCCGCGCGGCCTCGACCGCGGCCTGCACCCGCTCGACGGCGAGCGTGAAATCGTAGATCGGGCGCTGCGGGTCGCCGGTCGAATCCTCGATCGAGCCGCCGACCGCGCCGGCTTCAGCGGCGAACCGGATCGCCTCGGCCGCGAGCTTCGGCATGTCGGCGCCGCAATTCTCCAGATCGGCGTTGACGGGCAGGTCGGTGGCCTCGGCGATCACCCGGCAATTCTCGATGATCTCGTCGAGGCTGACGGTCGAACGGCCGAGCGTGTTGGCGAGCCCGAGGCTGGTGGTCGCCAGCGCCTCGAAGCCCATGGATGCGAGCAGCTTCGCCGTCCCGGCGTCCCACGGATTTGGAATGATGAAGGCGCCGGGCCGCTGATGCAGCTCGCGAAACCGTGCTGCCTTGTCCGCCTGGGTGCGCATGTGAACTCCTGCTGTTGTCAAAAGCGACTGGCAGCAGCGATAGGGCGGTTTCGCCCATCAGACAAATTTGTTATTTCTCTCGATATCATCAGCTTTTTGCATAAGGGTTCGGCATGGACAGCGACGCGCTCAACACGTTCCTGGTGGTGCATCGGCGCGGCGGGATCTCGCATGCCGCCAAGGCGCTGCATCGCTCGCAGCCGGCGATTTCCCGGCGCATCGCGCTGCTCGAGCAGGAGCTCGGGGTGCCCCTGTTCGAGCGGATCGCGGGCAAGACGCGGCTGAGCGATGCCGGGCGGGTGATGGTGCCCTATGCCGAACGGGCGGTGGCGGCGGCGCAGGATGCCGAGAACGCCGTGCGCGCGCTGCTGCGTGACAATTCCGGCCCGGTGGCGCTGGCGGTGACCGGCACGCTCGCCGGCGAGCGGCTCTCGAACGTGTTGAAGCGCTTTGCCCACCGGCATCCGGACGTTGCGCTGACGCTGCGCACCGCGACCAGCGCCGAGGTCAGCGACCTGATCCGGCGCGGCGAGGCGACGATCGGGTTGCGTTACGACCGCGACCGCTCGCGCGACCTCGATTGCGAGGTGCTGTTTGCCGAGCCGCTCGGGGTGGTCTGCGCGCCGGACCATCCGCTGGCGGGACGCCGGGTCGGCAAGCTTGCCGATCTCAGGGATGAGCGGTGGATCGCATTTCCCGAGGTGCCGGGACGCCGCGAAATCACCGCCTCGCACGTCTTCGCCCTGTTCCTGACGCACGGGCTCGGCGAGGTCGACTGGACGCCGGTCGACAGCCTGACGGCGCAGAAGCGCCTGGTCGAGGCCGGGCTCGGGATCGCGCTGCTGTCACAAAGCAATGCGGCGGAGGAATTGGGTAGCTGCAGGATCGCGACGATCCGCGTCGGCGATCTCGCTGCAAGTCACGAGGTCGTCGCCGTGACGCGGCACGGCGGCTTCCTCAGCGCCGCCTCACGCCGTCTGCTCGACGTCCTCCGTGCCGACTTCACCAAGACGAGGGGCACAAACACGTCGCGCCGGAACGGTGTCCGGCGCGCGTAAAAGCCGAGTTGGCCCGTGTCCCGGGAACTCAGCTTCCCGCCTTCACCTGCGCCGCGGCCACCGCCAGCAGCTCGTCCATCTTGGCGCGGATATCGCGCTCGGTGACGGCCTGGCCCTTGGCGGTGAGGTCCTTCAGAACCTTGTGCAGCACGTCATTGTCGCCGGCTTCCTCGAAGTCGGCGGCGACCACTTCCTTGGCATAGGCGCTGGCGGCATCGCCTGTGATGCCGAGCTTCTCGGCGGCCCACAGGCCGAGCAGCTTGTTCCGGCGGGCTTCAGCCTTGAACTTCTGCTCCTCGTCGAGGGCGAACTTCTTCTCGAAACCTTCCTCGCGCTTGTTGAATTCGCTCATGGCTGAAGTTCCAATTCCCTTGCTGAATGAGGGCCGCCGCGCGTTGCGGCAGCCCCGATGCCTGCCTAGATAGGTAGGAGGAATCGGCAAGACAACGAGCCGTTAAGCCGCAGGCAAAACTGGCGGAATCGGCCCCTTATGATTGGGCGGTATAAGTGCCCTCGAGGGGGCACTATCGATTGTGCCGGATGAGCCAATCGGATAGGTTGCCAACAGGCATGGTTCTTGTTCTGTTTCCAGTTGGATTACCCAGGTTCCAGGCCTCCGCGGCAGCTCCGTCGTGGGTCGTAACCCCAAGTCATCCGGAGCACCCAAATCCATGGATTTCAACAAAACACGGTACATCCCAATGAGCCGTCGACGCCGTATTTATGAAGGCAAGGCCAAGGTGCTTTACGAAGGCCCCGAGCCGGGAACCCTGATCCAGCACTTCAAGGACGACGCGACCGCGTTCAACGCCAAGAAACACCAGGTGATCGAGGGCAAGGGCGTCCTCAACAACCGGATTTCGGAGTACCTGTTTCAGCACCTCAACGACATCGGGGTGCCGACCCACTTCATCCGCCGCCTCAACATGCGCGAGCAGCTGATTCGCGAGGTCGAGATCGTGCCGCTCGAGGTGGTGGTGCGGAACGTCGCCGCCGGCTCGCTGTCGCAGCGGCTCGGGATCGAGGAGGGCACCCAGCTGCCGCGCTCGATCATCGAGTTCTATTACAAGAACGACCAGCTCAACGACCCCATGGTGTCGGAAGAGCACATCACCGCCTTCGGCTGGGCGACGCCCCAGGAGATCGACGACATCATGGCGCTGGCGATCCGCGTCAACGACTTCCTGACCGGCCTCTTCCTCGGCATCGGCATCCGCCTCGTCGACTTCAAGATGGAGTGCGGGCGGCTGTTCGAGAACGAGATGATGCGGATCATCGTTGCCGACGAGATCTCGCCGGACTCGTGCCGGCTGTGGGACATCAAGTCGAACGAGAAGCTCGACAAGGACCGTTTCCGCCGTGATTTGGGTGGCTTGCTTGAAGCCTACACCGAAGTGGCAAAACGGCTCGGCATTTTGATCGAGAACGAGCGGCCGGCCGGCAGCGGCCCGGTGCTGGTGAAGAGCTAAGCTGAAGGGGCGACCGTGAAGGCACGTGTGACTGTAACATTGAAGTCGGGCATCCTCGATCCGCAGGGCAAGGCGATCGAGGGCGCGCTGAAATCGCTCGGCGTCGACGGCGTCGCCAGCGTTCGCCAGGGCAAGGTGTTCGACATCGAGCTCGCCGCGACCGACAAGGCCAAGGCGGAGGCGGCGCTGAAGGCCGCCGCCGACAAGCTGTTGGCGAATACCGTGATCGAGAACTATCGGGTCGAACTGCTCTAGGCCGCATCGCACATGAAATCAGCCGTCCTCGTCTTCCCCGGCATCAACCGCGAGCGCGACATGGCGCGCGCGCTCAAGCTCGCATCCGGCAATGAGACCGCGATGGTCTGGCATGCCGAGACCGCGCTGCCCAAAGGCACCGACCTCGTGGTGGTGCCGGGCGGCTTCTCGTATGGCGACTATCTGCGCTGCGGCGCGATCGCGGCGCGTGCGCCCGTGATGGACGCGGTGCGCGACTTCGCAGCCTCGGGCGGGCTCGTGCTCGGCGTCTGCAACGGCTTCCAGATCCTCTGCGAGTCCGGGCTGTTGCCGGGCGTGCTGATGCGCAATGCCGGGCTGAAGTTCATCTGCCGCGACGTGCATATGCGCGTCGAGCGCTCCGACACCCCGTTCACCCACGGCTACAATGCCGGCCAGGTGATCCGCGTGCCGGTGGCGCACGGCGAAGGCAATTACGAGGCGGACGAAGAGACCCTGAAGCGGCTCGAAGGCGACGGGCGGGTGCTCTACCGCTACTGCTCGCCGGAGGGCGTGGTCGACGAGGCCTCCAATCTGAACGGCGCCGCGCATTCGATCGCCGGCATCGTCAACGAGCGCGGCAACGTGCTCGGCATGATGCCGCATCCGGAAAACCACGTCGAAGAGATCATGGGCTGCACCGACGGCCGCGGCCTGTTCGCAGGGCTGGTCCAGCAGTTCGAAAAGGCGGCGTAACGATCATGCTGCGGCGGTGGTGCGTTGCCGCGGCTGCGGCGCTTGTGCTTGCGACGTCGGCCTACGCCCAGGACTTCCCGAAGCGTCCGATCACGATGATCGTGCCGTTCGCGGCAGGCGGCACCTCCGACGTCATCGCCCGCGCAGTCGCCGACCAGATGGGCGCTGCGCTCGGCCAGACCATCATCATCGAGAATGTCGGCGGCGCCGGCGGCTCGACCGCACTCGCTCGCGCGGCGCGCGCCGAGCCGGACGGCTACACTATCGCGATCGGCAATGCCGGCACCAACGCCGCGACCTACACGATCTATCCGAAGCTGCCGTTCACGCCTGACTCCTTCGCGCCGGTCGCCGTGGTCGCCAAGACCTTCGGCATCGTCGCGCTGCGCAAGGATTTTCCGGCCAAGGATCTCAAGGAATTCATCGACTACGCCAGGAAGAATCCGGGCAAGGTCAATCTCGGCCATGCCGGCGTCGGCTCCTCGAATTACCTGATCTGCAAGAGTTTTGTTCATGCCGCCGGCATCGACGTGCAATTGGTCGGCTATCGCGGCGCGGCGCTTGCGCTGACGGATGCGATCGGCAGCCAGATCGACGGCGTCTGCGATGCCGCGGCCTCGGTGTCGCAGGCGATCGACGACAGACTGGTGAAAGCGGTCGTGGTCGGCTCGACGGTACGCCTTGCGTCGTTGCCCGAACTGCCGACCTCGGCCGAGGCCGGACTGCCCGAGTTCGAGGCGCAAGGCTGGAACGGGCTGTTCGCGCCGAGGGGCACTCCGCCCGAGATCATCGCCAAGCTCAACGCCGCCGCGCGCGCCGCGGTCGCGAGCGAGGCGGTGAAGAAGCGCTTCGCCGACCTGTCGACCGTCGCGCCCGACGCCAATGAGCTCGCGCCCGAGGTGCTGCAGCAGCTGGTGACTCGTGACGTCGCGAAATACCGCACGCTGCTGGCGGACGACAAGAAGTAGCGGCTTCGCGGCGCGGCCGGACGCGCGCAGCAGAAGCGGCTGTCGGCTTGAGCTGCGATAGATGTATGTGACTCGTCATTGCGAGCGGAGCGAAGCAATCCATCGTTCCGCAAGTGGAGATATGGATTGCTTCGTCGCTGTCGCTCCTCCCAATGACGTCGACGGGCTGTGTACAAGTACCCGCTTCTACAGCTTGCGCAGCCAGCGCTTGACCGCTTCGGCGGGCACCGTCATCGCGGCGACGCCGGCCATGACAAGCAACAGGCCGAGCGCGAGATTCGACGGCACGGATTCCCCGAGCAGGATCACCGACAGCGCGACGCCGATCGGAATGCGAAGATAACCTTGCGCATTCGTCGTCAGCGTGCCGAGCCGCGTCAGGCACATGTAGAACAGCATCAGGCCGAACGCGCTGGAGAAGATGCCCATCACGACGGTGGCGACCAGCGCTTGCGGCGTCGGGTGCAGGGTCCAGGGATGGTCGACGATCAGGGCGACCGGCAGCAGCACGGTGCCGCCGAACAACAGCGAGCCCGCGGCGACCACCATCGGATCGTAATCCGACAGCCGAAGTCCGAAGATCGTGGCGCAGGCGAACGAGACGGTGGCGAGCAGGATCGCGATCTCGGCGAAGATCTCCTTGCCGAAGCCCGAGAGCGCGTCGAGGCCGATGATCGCGACCGTGCCGGCGAGGCCGAGGATCGCGCCGAGCAGCTTGAGCAGCGAGGCCGGCTCGTGCCGCGTGATCGCCCAGGTGATCAGGAAGGCGAAGATCGGCGTCGTCGAGGCCAGCACCACGGTGTTGGACGCCGGTACGTAGAGCTGCGCCCAGGTGATCACCAAAAAAGGGATCGTGGAGTTGATGGTCTGCTGGAAGGCGAACAGCTTCCAGGCCTTGATGTCGGTCGGGATGCGGATGCCGCGAACGCGCAGCACGATGAGCAGGAAGGCGGCCGCCACCAGCGAGCGCGCGGAAATGAAGGTGACCGGCGGGATCGAGCCGAGCCCGATCTTGGTCAGCGGGTAGGTGGAGCTCCAGCAGCAGGCCAGCGCCAGCAGCAGCGCATAGTCGCGCCAGCCGCGCGCGCCCGGCGCCGACGGAGCGGGCATTCTCGCGGGAGCCGTCACGCCCGTCCTGGCTCTTGGTCTGAGCATGATCTCCGCGTCAACGCGTTCCGCGTTTGTCGCGAGAGAAAGCCGCTTCGAACTTTTCCGGATGATTCTCTGACTGTGCTCTGCGGCACCTTGATTGGCTCCCTTCGCGCATTGGCGCGCGATGGAGCGAATGTAGCTTGGCGATGGGACGAAAGGCTAGGGGCGACGGATCAGGCGCGCAATCCCGAGCCGGATTTGTGCAAGCTGGAAAAAGCGACGGACGCGGTCTGGCGTCCGTCGCGCGGAATTTAAATCCTAGCGCAGGACCTGGCCCAGCACCTCACCGTCGACCTGATGCGGTGCCGAGCCGAGGATCCGCATGATGGTCGGCGCCACGTCGATATTGCGCATGTGCCGGACCACGGTGTCCTTGCGGATCTGCGGCCCCGCGGCGATGAACGTCGCGCTCATCACCGGAAGCTCGGGGTCGTGACCGTGGGCGCCATAGAAGTTCGGCATCGACAGCATGGTGGTTGCCGCGTTGAACGGCGCGTCGCCCTGGCGCGCGACGCCGGGGTTCTGGATGCCGTCGAAATTGTAGCCGGGCGCCATCAGCGCGAACACGTCGCCATAGTCCTGGCCGATGGTCTTGCTGATGCATTGTCCGGTTCCGGCGTCGCATTGCAGCGGCCGGGTCTCGACGACGGTGAAGATGCGCTGGTCCTTGAGTGAGTAGTTGAAGCGGGCATTGGGGTCGACCGCGTTCTTCACCGCGTCCGTGATCTGCGCCACCAGTGTGCGGTAGGTCGCGAGATCGACGGTGCCGCTGAGCTCGCGGTTCTGCAGGTTGATGTAGATGTCGGCGGCGGGGCCGGACGTGCGGATCCCGACCTTGCTGGTGTCGATACCGGCGTTGCGCAGGATGTTGGTGAGATTGACCGAGGTGTGGAACGGCGCGAAGCCGTGGTCCGACACCACGATCACGTTGCTGTCGCGGCCCGCCGCGTCGGCGATCTGCTTCACCGCTCTGTCGGCCGTCTGGTAGGCGAAACGGATGTAGGACGCGTAGCGCTTGACCTTGGCGGCATCCTGGTTGGCGCCGATCGAATTCGGGTCGGTCGGGTTGGTGCCCTGGCGGGGATCGGTGAGCAGGAACTGGTGCTCGGAGCCGTCGGGCTGCTCGATATAGACCATGACGAGGTCGGCGTCCGGATGGGTCTTGATCGCGCGCTCGCCGATATTGGCCTGGTAGCGCACGAAGGTCTTCACCATGTCCTCGAACATCGTCTCGATCTCGACGTCGGGGAAATTGGTGAAGCCCGGGCTCAGGCGCTCCGGAATGCGGAAGTCGGCCTGCGGACGCCAGAACCCGATGTTGTTGTTGATGTCGTCGACGTCGGCGAGAACCGGCGTGTTGCGCGGGATGTAGTTGGCGCCGTAGCGGGCGAAGCGTACTATCGAGAGATCGGGAGACAGCGCAGAGACGAAGTACGCGGCACCAACCTTCGCCCCGCTGCCTTCGAAGAAGAACGGTGCGTTCTCGCCGCCAAACTTGACATAGGCCGGCCCGGTCGACGGCGCGTGGAACGGGCCTGCGGTGATGCCGCGGTTGGCATCGAAGAACACCAGCGTGTCGTAGTTCACCTTGCGATCGTTGGTGGTGTCGATCGCGGCCACGCGGATCGAATATTTGATGTCGAGCGTCGAGGCGTTGGTGCAGGTCGCGGTTGCCGCGGCGGAGCAGGAGAACGTCTCGATCGGTGCCGAGGTCACCAGCACCGGGCTGAATGAGAAATGGCCGGCAGCCTGCAGCGCCGCCACGATGCTCGGGTCGGCCGTGAAGTCGCCTCGCGACAGCGAGAAGCCCTGGGCCCCGATGCCGCCGAACGCGCCGAACGGGACCGTGAAGTCGGTGATGCGGGTCGGCTGGGCCGGCTGCACCACGGTCTTGTTGATGGAGATGTCGGCGCCGTCGCCGCCGGGCCAGGTCGCCGTGACAACCTTCTTGCCCTGCTGGCGCAGCTGCACCCACAACGGCACCGCCGTCGGATGCGGCGATGGCCCGAGCGGGTTCTCGCTGTAGCCGCCGATCGGCGCCGCAAAGCCGCTGATGCTGCCGGAGATCGGCCCGACGATCGGCTCGAACGTGTTCGAGGGGATGTCGTTGTGGACCGCCGTCGAACCGGTCGCGATCGCGATATGCGACACCGCGGTGAGCGACGGTGACGCCGTCACGTTCTGCAACGCCACCGCGCCGCGCCGGCTGAGCCGGGCGAGGCCGCCGTCGCGCGGCAGCACGCCTTCCTCGATGAATTTCTGGATGAAATCTGGCTTGGCACCGTCGAGCGAGATCATCACCACGCGCGGCTTGCGGCCATGATGACCACCGTCATGGTCCTGATCCTGATCGGCATCGTGACCGCGAGAATCGCCGAAGCCACGATCGCCATTGTCGCCGTCTTGACCGGCGCGTGCCGCAGTTGCAGTCCATGCCAGCGACGCGACAAGCGACATCGCCGATGTGACGGAAACGAAAGTCTTCAATTTCATGAGGATGCCCCAACATCGCTGCGCGAACGCACAAACGGAAACCGTTCAGCAATCTTCGAGGGCTTGCCTGACGCGCATGTGACGCGCGCGCGACGACGCAACGACAGTGCGTCGATGCGTCACAACGGCAGTTCGTATTGCCTCACGCGAAGAACGTGCGTGAACACAACGCGCTACGGCCGCGCTTTCGATTCAAATTTGTGCCGATGTAACAGCTGGACGACGGCGTGCGTCCACAGACGTCACACGCTTTACGCCGTTGCCTGCGGCGCCGCCCTGCGCTTCACCCGCTTGATGGTGCCGGAGAAGGAGAACAGCGGCCGCTCCGCCGATGTCAGCATGCCCCGCACGAAGATCAGCGACATGCCGGCACGGGTGACCTCGCCGGTGCACTCGATCAGATCGCCCTCGCGGGCGGCGTCGAGGAATTCCGAGGCGAACGATACCGTGACGCCGGGGCCCTGGAGCACCGAGCCGGCGAGCGCGAACAGGCAGTAATCGGCGAAGGTCATGAAGCAGCCGCCATGGACGTTACCGGAGCCGTTGAGGTGCTTCTTGCCGACCCGGAACGCGCAGGTGATGCGGCCGTTCTCGTCCATGCGGTGGTAGAACGGCCCGGTATGGGTCTCGAAATTGTCCCGGGTCCAGGTTCGCCAGCCGGCGAATTCGCCCTCGGTTTCGACGTGCAGGTCGGGGCGGCGGTTGAATGCGGTTTTGGCGAGCTCGTTCACGAAATATGGCCTTCAATTATCGGGTTCGGGTCCTTAAATCCGATCCATCCCCGTTGTGCAAATCCGGATGTAAATCCAAGTGCAAATCCCGGGCCGCGGCCAGCTGCCGCAAAGCTCTGGACAGGCCGGAAATGGGCCCTAAAAGGCCTTTTCGCCCCCGTTCGATCTACCTATTAAGGGTCCCATGAACGCGCCCAAGAACGACCCCAGGAACGAGCCCCAAATCACCCCCGAACTCGTCGCCGCCCACGGGCTGAAGCCGGACGAGTACGAGCGCATCCTGAAGCTGATCGGGAGGGTTCCGACCTTCACCGAGCTCGGCATCTTCTCGGCGATGTGGAACGAGCATTGCTCGTACAAATCGTCGCGCATCCATCTGCGCGGGCTGCCGACCAAGGCCCCCTGGGTGATCCAGGGCCCCGGCGAGAATGCCGGCGTGATCGACATCGGCGACGGGCAGGCCGTGGTCTTCAAGATGGAGAGCCACAACCACCCGAGCTACATCGAGCCCTACCAGGGCGCGACCACCGGCGTCGGCGGCATCCTGCGCGACGTCTTCACCATGGGCGCGCGCCCGATCGCCTGCCTGAACGCGCTGAGCTTCGGTGCGCCAGAGCACCCCAAGACCCGGCATCTGGTGTCCGGCGTGGTCGCGGGCGTCGGCGGCTACGGCAATTCCTTCGGCGTGCCGACGGTCGGCGGCCAGGTGCGTTTCCACACCCGCTACGACGGCAATATCCTGGTCAACGCGATGGCGGTCGGCCTCGCCGACGCCGACAAGATCTTCTACGCGGCGGCCTCCGGCGTGAACATGCCGATCGTCTATCTCGGCTCCAAGACCGGGCGAGACGGCATTCACGGCGCCTCGATGGCCTCGGCCGAATTCGACGACGCCTCAGAGGAGAAGCGGCCGACCGTGCAGGTCGGCGATCCCTTCGCCGAGAAGCTCTTGCTGGAAGCCTGCCTCGAGATCATGGAAAAGGGTTGCGTGATCGCGATCCAGGACATGGGCGCGGCGGGCCTGACCTGCTCGGCGGTCGAGATGGGCGCCAAGGGCGATCTCGGCGTCGAGCTCGACCTCAGCGCGGTGCCGACCCGCGAGACCGGCATGAGCGCCTACGAGATGATGCTCTCGGAGAGCCAGGAGCGCATGCTCATGGTGCTCAAGCCCGAGAAGGAAAAAGAGGCCGAGGCGATCTTCCGCAAATGGGGGCTCGATTTCGCTATCGTCGGCTACACCACGCCGACCAAGCGCTTCGTCGTCAAGCATGCCGGCGACGTGATGGCCGACCTGCCGATCAAGGAGCTCGGTGACGAGGCGCCGGTCTATGACCGTCCACACGTCGCCTCGAATGCGCTGCCGGTGATCCGCGGCCAGGACGTCAAGCCGCCGCTCGGCATCGCGGACGCGCTGGAAAAGCTGATCGGCACGCCCGAATTGTGCTCGAAGCGCTGGGTGTGGGAGCAGTACGACCACGTCATTCTCGGCAATACCATGCAGCGCCCCGGCGGCGATGCCGCGGTGGTTCGCGTCGAGGACGGGCCGAAGGGCCTTGCGCTCACCGTCGACGTCACGCCGCGCTATTGCGAGGCCGATCCGTTCGAGGGCGGCAAGCAGGCGGTGGCGGAAGCCTGGCGCAACATCACCGCGGTCGGCGGCCGGCCGCTCGCGATTACCGACAATCTCAACTTCGGCAATCCTGAACGGCCCGAGATCATGGGCCAGTTCGTCGGCTGCCTGAAGGGCATTTCGGAGGCCTGCCGCACGCTGGATTTCCCGGTCGTGTCCGGCAACGTCTCGCTCTACAACGAGACCAACGGCCGCGGCATCCTGCCGACGCCTTCGATCGGCGGCGTCGGCCTGCTCGACGACTTCACCAAGTCCGCGACCCTGGCATTCAAGACGGCGGGCGAGGCGATCCTCCTGGTTGGCGAAACCCAGGGCTGGCTCGGCCAGTCGGTCTATCTGCGCGACGTCTGCGGCCGCGAGGAGGGCGCTCCGCCACCGGTCGATCTCGCTGCCGAGAAGCGCAATGGCGACGTGGTGCGCGGCATGATCCATGCCGGCACCGCGACCGCGGTGCACGACGTCTCCGACGGCGGTCTTTTGATCGCGCTCGCCGAGATGGCGATCGCGAGCGGCATCGGCGCGCAGCTGCTGGCCGCGCCGTCCTCGATCGTGCCGCATGCCTATTGGTACGGCGAGGATCAGGCCCGCTACGTCGTCACCGTGCCAGCCGCCGACGCAGGCCTCGTGCTGGCCAAGATGAAGGGTGCCGGCGTGCCCTGCGCGCGCATCGGCACCACCGGCGGAGATGCGATCGCCGTCGCCGGCGAGGCGCAGGTATCGATCGAGAGCCTGTCGCGCGCCTTCGAGCACTGGCTGCCGAACTATATGCGCGGTACCGCCGCCTGATCCGAGCGAATCGGGCGCTGCGGCGCATAGCAAAGATCTCAATGGCGCGATGAACCCTTCATCGCGCTATTTCTTTTCCGGGCATGATCCGGATCAGGCCTTACGTCGCGCCGCGGACCGCGCGCCAGGCAAAGATGATGATGCAGGCGCCGATGAAGCCGGCGACGAGATAGCTGAGCCAGCCTCCGCCGAGCGACACGCCGAGCAGACCCAACAGCCAGTTCGCCAGCGCGGCGCCGACGATGCCGAGGATGATGTTCATGAAGATGCCGGTTCCGGACTTCATGAACATCTCGGCGAGCCAGCCCGCCAGCCCGCCGACGATGATGGCGGCGATCCATCCAACTTGTGGGTCGTTCATCTCAGGACTCCCTAGGGTCAAGCAGTCCGGCCAGCATACCCGAGAATCACCTGGCGGGATGTGACCAAAGGCAGGTTGTGCGCAACTTGTCGGCCGCGAAAATGCCGTCAGCCCTGCCGCTTGCGTCGCGCCCGGCGTTCGGCCGCGGTGATCAGGATGCGCGGGCCCGGCCCCTGGGCGCCGAGCTTGTCGTCGCAATTGCGCAGCGGGCAGTCGGTCACCGACAGGCAGCCGCAGCCGATGCAGTTGAACAGCTTGTCGCGGAGGTCGGTGAGATCGTTGATGCGCTGCTCCAGCGTCTCGGTCCAGGCGCGCATCGCGCGCTCCCATTCGCGCACGGTCGGCGCGCGATCGAGCGGGATCGCGGCGAAGGTCTGCCTGATCTCGTCCAGCGGGATCCCGGCGCGCTGCGCGATCCTGATCACCGCGATCCGCCGCAGCACGCCGCGCATGTAGCGGCGCTGGTTGCCGCCGGTGCGCCGGCTCGCGATCAGCCCTTTGCTCTCGTAGAAGTGAAGGGTGGAGACGGCAAGTCCGCTGCGCCGCGCCACCTCGCCAACTGAAAGCTCCTGCGCAAGCGTCATTGCAAATCCTGGATTAGAAGTCCTGTATTGGAAGTCGTGCATTAGAAGACTTGCAAGCTGCCAGCCTTGACCTCAACCATACTTGAGGTTCTATATCAGTTGCGGGCTTGCAGGGGCAAGCTTCCGGCCGACACGCCGGGGTTCGTTCTTGGAAGCGATATGCCGTCCGCATCATTGTCGTCGCGCCGCTGGCTCGGGCTTCGTGCCAAGCCGTTCGGCATTGCCGTTCTGTTGCTCGTCTGTGCCGCGGCCGGCTTGTTTGCCTGGCGCGCAGGCGGATCCAGCGCCTCGGCCAAGGCCACCGCCGAAGCGCCGCCGACGCCGGTGGCGGCGATGGTGGTGCGGGCCGAAACCTTGCCGCGGTCGATCGAGGCGATCGGCTCGCTGCAGGCGGTACGGCAGGTGATTCTGGCGCCGGAGGTTGCCGGCCGCGTCACCGCGATCAATTTCGATGCCGGCACCGATGTCGCCGAGGGCGCGCCGCTGGTGCAGCTCTATGACGCGCCGCTGCGCGCCGCGCGCACAGTCGCGGTCTCCAAGGGACGCTTTGCACAGCTGCAGGAGAAGCGCTCGCAGGGCCTCGCGCCGTCCGGCTTCGTGACCCAGGAGACGCTGCAGCAGCGGCAGGAAGACCTGAAGCAGGCCGACGCCTCGCTCGACCAGCTCGATGCGCAGATCGCGCAGATGACGATCCGCGCGCCGTTCGCGGGCCAGGTCGGACTGCGCAAGGTCAATCTCGGCCAATACGTCAATGCCGGCGATGCGCTCGCGACGCTGACCGCGCTCGACCAGCTCTATGCCAATTTCACCGTTCCGCAGCAGCGCCTGTCAAATCTGAAGGTGGGAGGCGCGGTGACGATCCGTACCGACGCTTTCCCCGATCGGGTGTTCGAGGCCAAGATCAACGCCATCGAGCCGCAGGTCGCCGAGGACACCCGCAATGTCCTCGTGCAAGCCCTGTTTTCCAATCCCGACCGGCTGCTGCGGCCGGGCCTCTTCGTGATGGTGAACGTCGTGCTGCCGCCGCAGCCGGACGCCATCGTGGTGCCGGTCACCGCGATCCAGACCAGCGCATCCGGCGAGAGCGTGCTTGTCGTGCGCGACAACAAGGCGGTCGGCGTCGCCGTCAAGACCGGGCAACGGATCGGCGAGCGTGTCGTGGTGGAGCAGGGCCTTGCACCCGGCGATCACGTCGTCACCGCGGGCCAGCTCCGCGTCATGCCAGGCGCGGCCGTCCAGACGACCATGGCGGAGACGCCGGAGAAGGGACGCTAGCCCCGCGAGCGGCGCCCGAGGAATCAATATGCATTTCACCGACATCTTCATCCGCCGGCCGATTCTGGCGACGGTCGTGAGCCTTCTGATCCTGTTGATCGGCACCGCGGCCATGGTCTCGCTGCCGGTGCGGCAATATCCCAGCATGGAGAGCGCGACGATCCAGGTCGACGTCTCGTTCCCCGGCGCGACCCAGGACGTCATGCAGGGCTTCGTGACGTCCGTCATCGCGCAATCGATCGCGACTGCCAACGGCATCGAGTACATGACCTCGAACTCGACGCTCGGCCTCAGCCAGATCAAAGCCAAGCTGGTGCTCAACGCCAATGCCGACCGCGCCATGACCGAGGTGCTCGCCAAGGTGCAGCAGGTCAAGTACCGGATGCCGGCCGGCGTGTTCGACCCTGTCATCACCAAGATCACCGACGGCGCGTCCGCGGTGCAGTACATCGCCTTCACCAGCGACACGCTGACGCCGGCGCAGATTACCGACTTCGCGACCCGCGTGGCGCAGCCGCTGCTCACCTCGGTGCCCGGCGTCGCGTCGGCCGACACCTCGGGCGGATCGTCGCTGGCGATGCGGGTGTGGATCGATCCGTTCAAGCTCGCGGCGCGCGGGCTGACCGCGGCCGATATCTCCGCCGCGCTGCGGTCCAACAACGTGCAGGCGGCGCCGGGACGGTTGCGCGGCGAGATGACCGTCACCAACATCACCGCGGCGACCGATCTGCGCAATCTCGACGATTTCCGCAAGATGGTGATCAAGACCGGCGCCGGCGGCGGGGGCCTGGTGCGGCTCGGCGACGTCGCGACGCTCGAGATCGGCGGCGAGAATTACGATTCCAATGCGCGCGACAGCGGCAGGCCCACCGTCTACATCGCGGTGCAGCCGACCCCCGACGGCAACCCCTTGGAGATCGTCGCCGCCACCGCCAAGGTGATCGAGGACCTCAACCGCGTGGCACCGCCCGGTTTGAAGGTCGCCGACGTCTTCAACATCGTGCACTTCGTCAAGGCCTCGATATCGGAGGTGCAGCATTCGCTGGCCGAGGCGATCGCGATCGTGGTGGTGGTGATCCTGCTGTTCCTGGGCTCGTTCCGCTCCGTGCTGATCCCGGTCGTCACCGTGCCGTTGTCGCTGGTCGGCACCGCCGCGATGATGCTGGCGCTCGGCTTCTCGATCAATCTCCTGACCCTGCTCGCGATGGTGCTGGCGATCGGGCTCGTGGTCGACGATGCCATCGTCGTCGTGGAGAACATTCATCGTCACATCGAGGAAGGGCGGAGCCCCGGCGACGCGGCCCTGATCGGCGCACGCGAGATCATCGGTCCCGTGATCGCGATGACGATCACGCTCGCCGCGGTCTATGCGCCGATCGGCCTGATGGGCGGCCTGACCGGCAGCCTGTTCCGCGAATTCGCCTTCACGCTGGCGGGCGCGGTGGTGGTCTCGGGCGTCATCGCCCTGACCTTGTCGCCGATGATGAGCGCGCAGCTGCTCGGCGAAGCCACTTCGCACGGCCGGTTTGCCCGCTTCGTCGAGCATCAGTTCTCAAAGCTGTCGCGCGGCTACGGCCGGCTGCTGGCCGCGACGCTCAAGATGCGCGCTGCAGTGCTGCTGGTGGCATTCGGCGTGCTGGCGGCGATCGTGGTGCTGTTCCTCGGCAGCCAGCGCGAGCTAGCGCCCTCCGAGGACCAGGGCTATGTGTTCACCGTGCTTCGCGCGCCGCAATATGCCAGCGTCGACTACACCACGCGCTCCTCCGACCAGATCGAGAAGCTGTTTCGCTCGTTTCCCGAATATCACGCGAGTTGGTTCATCAACGGTACCGACGGGCAGAACCACGCCTTCGGCGGCATCACCCTGACCGATTGGGACAAGCGCAAGCGCTCGGCCAACGACATCCAGAACCAACTCTACGGCATGTCCTACGGCGTGCTCGGCGCCAGCGTGACGCCGTTCCAGCCGGCAGCGCTGCCGGCGGCGACCGGCGGCCTGCCGTTCCAGATGGTGGTGCGCTCGGCCGGCGATTTCGCCACCATCTATCGGGAGGTCGAGACGCTGAAGCAGGCTGCATGGAAGAGCGGGCTGTTCGCCTTCGTCGACAGCGATCTCGCCTTCGACAGCCCGACCGCGCGGATCACCATCGACCACGCCAAGGCGGCCGAGGCCGGTGTCAGCATGCAGACCATCGCCGAGACGCTCGCGGTGCTGGTCGGCGAGAACTATGTCAACCGCTTCAATTTCTTCGAACGCTCCTACGAGGTGATCCCGCAGGTGCGCCAGGCCGACCGGGTCACGCCCGAAGGGCTCGGAAACTTCAACGTCCGCTCGAGTTCGGGGCAGATGTTCCCGCTGTCGACGGTGATCAAGGTCAACGTCAAGCCGGAGCCGAACCGGCTGCCGCAGTTCAATCAGATGAACGCGGCGACGATCTCGGCGGTGCTCAAGCCCGGCGTGACCATGGGGCAGGCGGTGTCGTTCATGCAGGTGCAGAAGCTGTCGCCGGGCATGACCGTCGACTGGCTGTCGGACAGCCGGCAATATGTGCAGGAGGGCAACCGTCTGATCGTCACCTTCGGCATGGCGCTGATCGTGATCTTCCTGGTGCTGGCGGCGCAGTTCGAGAGTTTTCGCGATCCGCTGGTGATCATGGTGACGGTGCCGCTCGCGGTCTGCGGCGCGCTGCTGCCGCTGTATTTCGGCTTCACCACGCTGAACATCTACACCCAGATCGGCCTCGTCACCCTGATCGGGCTGATCTCCAAGCACGGCATCCTGATGGTGAGCTTCGCCAACGAGATCCAGCATCATGAAGGGCTCGACCGGGTCGCCGCGATCCAGAAGGCGGCCGCGGTGCGGATGCGGCCGGTGCTGATGACGACAGCCGCAATGGTCGCGGGCCTCGCGCCGCTGCTCTATGCCGACGGCGCCGGCGCGGCGAGCCGCTTCGCCATCGGCATCGTGGTGGTGATGGGCATGCTGATCGGCACGATGTTCACGCTGTTCGTGCTGCCGACCTTCTACATCCTGATCGCCCGCGACCATCGCGCCGCGGCCGCCCCACGGCTGGAAAGCGTGGCGGCGAGGGGTGAGATCGCGGCGTGATTAGAGCACGTATCTCGAGCCGGGAATCTTGCGCAGCACGGCCGTGACCGCCCAGCTCAGCGCCACGGTGGCCAAGAAGGCGATCGCGGCCTTGGCGAACGCCGGCAGCTCCATATCGAACAGCCAGTATTGCAGCCACAGCACGATCGGATAGTGCACCAGGAACATGCCGTAGGCGTCGCCCTGCATGCGGTCGAGCAGCGTCGGCCCCGACGATTTCGATTGCAGGAAGTAGGCCAGGATCGCGAACAGGATCGAGGCGCTGAACAGCACATAGAAGCTGCCGTAGATCCCGAGATACCAGCCGGGCAACGGATCGGGGTTACCGATGATCATGCGCTTGATGTAGATCATCACCCACATCAAACAGTAGGGGATCAGCGTGATGCCGGTCCAGAACCAGCGCCTTTCGGTCAGCCGTCCATGCGCGCTGAGCAGGCCGCCCTCGAGGTTCGCCGCCCCGATTCCCGCGCCGATGAAGAAATAGGACGCATACAGCAGCACGCGGCTCGCCTGCACCGAAAACGGTCCGAACTCGAACCAGTAGTTCTGGCCGTAATGGATCAGCATCGGCAGGTAGGCGGCGGCACTGACGATGACGAGGAACAGCCAGAACTTCGAGGGACGTTGAAAACCCTTGATCGACAGACGGTTGATCGGATCGAGCAGACGCGGCGACACCCGGTACAGCAGACTAGCGGTGAGGTCGAAGGCCATCAGGACATAGACGAACCAGATCGGACCGCTCGGCCATGGTCCGACCGTCATGGTTTTCCACCAGAACTCGGACAAGGTCAGCCCCGGCGTCTGACGCAGCGCGATCGCGTAATAGGCGAGCGGAATCACGCTGACCGCGCAGATCACGAACGGCAGGCCGAGCCGCAGCAGCCGGTCGCGCAGGAAGATCAGCCATGGCTTGTTGCCAAGCCCCGGCCAGACGAACAGCCCCGACAGGAAAAAGAACATCGCCATGAAGAAGCTGTCGGTGGCGAGCACCACGCAGTCGAAGCCGATCCACGATGTGGGATCGGTGTGCCCGAAATAGGTGTAGGGGATCACCGCGTGGTGCAGCAGCACGACCAGGGTCAGGAAGGTGCGCGCGCGGTCCAGCGCGACATTGCGCTTGTGGAGCTTCGGTGCTGCCTGGATGTCGACGGCCGGAGCCGCGTGAGCAATCGATTTCATGGTGCCACCAGCCGGGTCTGCAGCCTGATGTTGCAATCGGGAACCTGATTCAGCAAGGCCCAATCCGCCGGATCGGGGAGTATCGAGGTCGGTCATCTCGGCAAATCTGTTTCGTTTTTGGAACTGCGGTCGGGTGCGGGTGTTCTCGTCCGAACCGGCGGACGCGCGCGGTTATCAGGAGCGAGCAATGACAATTCTGAAATGGGCGCTGATCTTCCTTGTCGTGTCGATCATCGCGGGCTTGTTCGGCTTCACCGGCATTTCCGCCGCCTCCGCCGACATCGCGCGCTTTCTGTTCTATGTATTCGTCGTGATCTTCCTGGTGCTCCTGATCCTCGGGCTCACGATATTCAGGGTCTAGCTGGGATCGGGCCGAACGCTCCCGACGGCAATGCCCGGGCCTCGCCCGGGCATTGCCGTTTTGCAGGCTGGGTCAGCGCGCGACGGAAGGCCGGGCGCGAGACCCGGCGCTTGCGGCAGGCGACGATTCCCCTAGGCGACCTCCTCGATCTTTACCTTGTCCGGATAGAAGGCGAGGTGGCCGGCGATCTCGGTCATGGCCGGGAAGGGCTCCTCATAGGTCCAGATCGCGTTGTCCAGCGTCTTGCCGTTGGCCTTGATGCTGAAGTAGCTCGCATCCCCCTTGTACGGGCAATGCGTGGTCCGCTCGGTGCGGGTCAACAGCTCCATGTTGGCGTCCTGCCGGGGGACATATTGCACGGCCGGATAGCTCGCTTCCTTCAAGGTCAGCGCATGGGTGGTCTCGGCGATCACGACGCCGTCGGCGGTGACGCGGACGCGCTTGGCATTGGGCGTGATCGTGATCGGATGGTCGGGGCCGGGGAGCTTCATGGTTCTGCGCCTCTTCTGGTCATTTCGGCGTGATGGCTTGTGACCGATTGATGCAGGTTTAAATCGCTGGGAATGGGAATATAGTGTGCCCGGGATGACCTAGAAGACCCCAAGCGCTAGGTTTTATCCTTAGGTTTATCTGGCCGAGTCGGCCTGATTCGAACGACCTGACGGAGGTGGACTGGGATGCCGATGGACGCCCGTGATATCGAATCGATGATCAAGGCAGCGATCCCCGATGCCGAGGTGACGATCCGCGATCTGGCCGGCGACGGCGACCACTACGCGGCCACTGTTATTTCCGAGTCCTTCCGCGGCAAGTCCCGCGTCCAGCAGCACCAGATCGTCTACCAGTCGCTGAAGGGCCAGATGGGCGGTGTGCTGCACGCGTTGGCCCTGCAGACCGGCGTGCCGGAAGGCTAGGGCCCCGGCGGCCAGCGGGCGGGGGCCTCGAGCGATGGTGGACAATCCACGCGGTGCGATGTTTCGCGTCATCGTGCCGAACCAGCACAGCCGCGTCACCAATGCCGAGCTGTTCTTCGACCTCGTCTTCGTCTTCGCCGTCACGCAGCTGTCGCATACGCTGCTGCACCACTTCACCCCGCTTGGCGCGGTGCAGGTCACGCTGCTGTTCCTCGCGGTGTGGTGGGTGTGGGTCTACACCACCTGGGTCACCAACTGGCTCAATCCCGAGCTGACGCCGGTCCGCCTGCTGCTGTTCGTGCTGATGCTGGGCGGGCTGTTGCTGTCGACCTCCATACCGACCGCCTTCGAGGGCCGCGGGCTGTGGTTCGCCGGGACCTATGCGGCAATGCAGGTCGGCCGCACCGCGTTCTGGCTGCTGGCGACGCCGCGGCGCCGGACGGCGGTGCGCCATAACGCCATCCGCATCCTGACCTGGCTCTCCTGCTCGGCCGTGCTGTGGATCCTCGGCGGCTTCGCCGAGCACGAGACGCGGATGTGGCTCTGGATCGCGGCGCTGACCATCGAATATGTCGCGCCGGCCGCGCGGTTCTGGACCCCTGGGCTCGGCTTTTCCTCGATCGAGGCGTGGTCGGTCGAGGGCGGCCACATGGCCGAACGTTGCGCGGGCTTCATCATCATCGCGCTCGGCGAGGCCATCGTGGTCGACGGCGCGACCTTTGCCGAGCTGACCTGGACGCCGGAGAACATGGCGGCGTTCGTCTCGGCGCTGGTCGGCAGCATCGCGATGTGGTGGATCTATTTCCACAAGGGAGCCGAGGCCGGTTCGGACATGATCTCCAAGTCCGAGGAATCCGGCCGCGTGGCGCGGATCGCCTATACCTATCTGCACATGCCGATCGTCGGCGGCATCATCCTCACCGCGGTCGCCGACGAACTGGTGCTGAAGCACCCGTCCGGTCATTCCGATCTGAACACGATTGTCAGCTCGGTGGGCGGGCCCATGCTGTTCCTGGTCGGGACCATCCTGTTCAAATACGTGATCCGCAACTTCCTGCAGCTGTCGCACGGCGTCGGCATCGTCGCGCTGGCGATCACGGCTTATTTCGCGCGCGAGATGTCGCCGCTGGTGCTCTCGATCGTCACCACCGCGATCATGATCGTGGTTGCGGCGTGGGAGTCGATCTCGCTGCGGTCGACGGGGGAAGAGGAATAGCGGCCGCCGTTACTTGCGGCCGGCCTTTGCGACCAGGTGCTGCCAATAGACGAACAGCGGTGCGCCGATCACTTCGAGCGCGGTGAAGCCCACGAAGGGCAGCGGCGGCAAGCCGACCATCAGCATCGACAGCAGCCTGCCGATGCCGCCGAGGAAGATGCCGCCCCACACCACCCGGAACAGCACGCCCTCGCTCTCGATGCGCGGCACCAGCCAGACCAGCGCGAGGCCGAGACCGAGCCAGACCCCGCCGAAGAAGCGCAGATTGCTGTCGAGCACCGGCAGCGTCGGAACGCCCGAGGAGGCGTAGAGCGGATCGCTGACGCCGAGCATGGTGATGATGCCGGTGAGGATCGGGACCAGGGCGAGCAAGGCAGTTGCGATCTGCAGCGCACGCCGGCCCATGCCCCGTCCCCTTGGTTTGAGTGCTAGTCCGCGACCAGCGCGTGCACCGAGAACATCGTGTCGGCGTCGGTCCAGCTCTCGCGCGCCGTCCAGCCCCCGCTGCGGGCGAGCGCGGTGAAACGCTCGAGCGAGTATTTGTAGCTGTTCTCGGTGTGAATGCTCTCGCCGGGCCGGAACGCGAAGGTATTGCCGAGGATGCGCACGGTCTGCGCCTTGCGGCTGATCAGGTGCATCTCGATGCGATGGCGGTCGCGGTTGTAGATCGAGCGGTGCGTGAAGCCCGACAGATCGAAATTGCCGCCGAGCTCGCGGTTGATGCGAACCAGCACATTGAGGTTGAACCGCGCGGTGACGCCGGCCGCGTCGTTATAGGCGTCGTACAGCACGCGCTCGTCCTTCTCGAGGTCGACGCCGATGATCATCTGCGCGCCGTGGCCGAGGATATTGCGCGCACTGCGCAGGAAGGCCAAGGCCTCGCTCGGCTCGAAATTGCCGAGCGTCGAGCCGGGGAAGAAGCCGACCTTCGGCATCGCGGCGACGGCCTCGGGCAGCGTGAACGGCGTGGTGAAATCGGCCGCGACCGGGTAGATGCCGAGACCGGGGAAATCCTTCCGCAACCCGTCGGCCTGGGCTTTGAGGAAATCGCCCGAGATATCGACCGGCACATAGGCTGCGAATTCGCAATGCTCGAGCAGCAGGCGCACCTTGGTGGTCGCGCCGGCGCCGAACTCGACCAGCGCCGCGCCGTCAGGGATGATCGCGGCGATCTCGTCGCCGCGGTCGCGCAGGATGCCAAGCTCGGTGCGCGTCGGATAATATTCCGGCAGCACTGTGATCTGCTCGAACAGCTCGGAGCCGGTGGCGTCGTAGAAATATTTCGGCGACAGCCGCTTCGGGTGACGGGCGAGATTGCCGATCACGTCGCCGGCGAACGCCGAAGTCGCTTCGTCGAACGGATACGCTTTAGCCAAAGCGGCGGCATGCACATTCATGATACTCTCCCGAACGCGCTTACCGGCGCGCCATTGATGTCGACAGTGCTTGATCAGGCATAGTCGGCGAGGCGTAACCCCGTGAATTGCCAGCGATGGTGCGGATAGAAGAAGTTGCGGTAGGTGACACGGCTGTGACCTGCGGGCGTCGCCAGCGACGAGCCACGCAGCACGAGCTGGTTGACCATGAACTTGCCGTTGTACTCACCGAGCGCGCCCTCGATCGCGCGGTAGCCCGGGTAGGGCGAATAGGAGCTGCGGGTCCATTGCCAGACGATGCCATAGGCGTCGTTGAGCAGGCCGGCGCGCGCGGCGACCTCCCATTCCATCTCGGTCGGCAGGTGCTTGCCGGCCCAGCGGGCGAAGGCGTCGGCCTCGTAATAGCTGACGTGGCAGACCGGCGCTGACGGATCGATCGGCTGCAGGCCGCCGAGCGTCATGATCTTCCATTCGCCGTCGATCTCGCGCCAATGGCCGGGCGCCTGCCAGCCCTCGTTGCTCACGGTGCCGAAGCCATCCATCAGCCACAGCGTGGCGGTGGAATAGCCGCCGTCCTTCATGAAGGCGAGCCAGTCGGCATTGGTGACGAGGTTCTTTGCGAGCTTGACCGGGCCGACCAGCGCGCGATGCGCGGGCTTCTCATTGTCGAAATGGAAGCTGTCGTCGGCGTGGCCGACGGTGTGGATGCCTTCGTTGAGCGTCACCCATTCCCCAGGCCCGCGATGCGACGCCGGGAAACGCCACGCCGGATCGTAGGCCGGCGGGATCGGGTTCTGCGCGAAGGCATGCAGGATGTCGCTGTACATCAGCTCCTGATGCTGCTGCTCGTGATTGAGGCCGACCTCGACCAGCGGCACCAGCGCCTCGAGCTTGTCGGCTCCGGCAGTGTGGAAGAATTTCACCACCTCGGCATCGACATGGCGGCGGTAGGCGGTGACTTCGTCGGCGGTCGGGCGGGTCAGATGGCCGCGCTGGTGGCGGGCGTGCCGCGGACCGGCGCTGACGTAATAGGAATTGAACAGATAAGCGTAGTCCGGATGGAATGGCGTGTAGCCCTTGACGTGCTCGCCGAGCAGAAACTGCTCGAAGAACCAGGTGGTATGGGCGCGGTGCCATTTGGCGGGGCTCGCATCCGGCATCGACTGGATCAGCTGGTCTTCGGGCGACAGCGGTGCAGCCCTGCGCTCGGTCTCGTCGCGGACGGCGCGATAGGCGTCCACCAGGCGCTGGGCGAGCGGTCCGGATTCGGAGGACAGTGACGGGGGGACGGCGGGAAGGGCGGCCGCGGCAGAGGCTGGTTTCGTCACAGGGGTCTCCGATTCAAGGGAGAGAACGTTGCTTCGGCAAACTGGTTCCCAACGGACAGTTCGTCCTAGATAGGGGCTCCGTTACGGGAAAAAAGCCTCCCCCCGCCATGATATTGGGGCCGTCAGATAATCCCGGCTTCTTTCGGGGCGCCCCGGCGCCCGCCGCATGCCAGATTTCCGCCATTTTGCTTTGGATGCACAATGGTTTGAGCTACATATATAGTCAGTCACGGGTTAGAAGGGCGGGCCGGCCCGTTAAGGCCTGAGAGCGCCGCCCCCGAAGGAAGCGAAAATGAGCATCGAGCAATTCATCGACAACGAAGTGAAGTCGAACGACGTCGTGCTGTTCATGAAGGGCACGCCGCAATTCCCGCAGTGCGGGTTTTCCGGTCAGGTCGTGCAGATCCTCGACCACATCGGCGTCGGCTACAAAGGCCTCAACGTTCTCGAGTCCGCCGAACTGCGCAACGGCATCAAGGTCTATTCGAACTGGCCGACGATTCCGCAGCTCTATGTGAAGGGCGAGTTCGTCGGCGGTTGCGACATCATCCGCGAGATGTTCCAGGCCGGCGAATTGCAGCAGCTGTTTGCCGACAAGGGCATCCCGGTCGACGTGGCTGCCTGACCTTGACGGCGCGCCAGATCGGCAAGGCGCGGCTCGAAGTCATCGTCAACGACATCACGACCCTGCGCGTTGACGCCATCGTCAACGCGGCCAATTCATCGCTGCTCGGAGGCGGCGGCGTCGATGGCGCGATCCATCGCGCCGCGGGCCCCGAGCTGCTCGCCGAGTGCCGGGCCCTGCACGGCTGCAAGACCGGCGACGCCAAGATCACCAAAGGCTATCGGCTCCCGGCCAAGCACGTGATCCACGCCGTCGGCCCGATCTGGCATGGCGGCACCCAGAACGAGGATGCGCTGCTCGCATCCTGCTATCGCCGCGGCATCGAGCTGTGCCACGCCAATCAGCTTGGCTCCATTGCATTTCCCGCTATCTCGACCGGCGTCTATCACTTCCCGCCGGACCGCGCCGCCGGCATTGCGGTCAAGGCCGTCGTCGATGCCCTGGCCGCCGCACCCGGCCTCACGCAGGTGATCTTCTGCTGCTTCTCGCCCCAAAGCGGCCAGCTTCATCAGGAGGTCCTGGAGGCCTTTGGCAGCCCTTGTGCCTGATGATACCGCCGCTACACTTCCCCGTGATTTCCGGGGAGGGATAGTTCAAATGCATTCATTTCGTTTGACGTGCGCCGCCGTAGTCGCCGCGGTGGTGCTGGCGGCGCCGGCGTTCTCGCACACCGAGGGCACCTACGAGATTCCGGCGGGAGCGCATTTCAATTCCGCCAAGCTCGCCAGGATCAGCGAGTTCTTCAAGAACGAGGTCGCGACGGGAAAGATTCCCGGCGCCATCGTCCTGATCCAGCAGCACGGCAAGCCGGTGTATCACGAGGCCTTCGGCGTGCAGGACGTGGTCAGCAAGGTGCCGATCACGGACAAGACCATCTTCCGCCTGGCCTCGATGTCCAAGTCGATCACCGCCGTGGTGTCGATGCAGTTGCTGCAGGAAGGGAAATACAAGCTCGACGATCCTGTCTCGAAATACATCCCGTCCTTTGCCAACGTGAAGGTCGGCGTCGAGAAGAAGGCCGAGGACGGCACCAAGACGCTGGAGCTGGTGCCGCCAAAGCGGCCGATCACGATCCTCGATCTGATGACGCATACGTCGGGTATCACCTATGGCTTCTATGGCGACAGCCTGGTCCGCAAGACCTACAAGGAAGCCAATATCTACGGCGGAGATTTCGACCTCGCCGAATTCGCCGAGCGGATCGCCAAACTGCCGCTGCACAACCAGCCCGGCGCGCTCTGGCAGTACGGCCATTCCACCGACATTCTGGCGCGCGTGATGGAGGTGACCACCGGCGAGAAGCTCTCGACGATCGAGCGCGAAAGGCTGCTCGACCCGCTCGGCATGAAGGACACCGGCTTCTTCGTCACCGATCCCGAGAAGCAGAAGCTGATGGCCGAGCCGATGCCGAACGACAGCGACTTCCGCGTCGGCCGGGTCAACGATCCGACCAAGGTCAAGAAATGGGAGTCCGCCAGCGGCGGCATGGTCTCGACCATGGCGGATTATTCGCGCTTCGCGCAGATGCTGCTCAACGGCGGCACCTTCGACGGCAAGACCATCCTGAAACCGGAGACGTTCAAGGAGCTGACGACCGACCGTGTCGGGCCGGGCTCCGGCGTCGAGCGCGACTTTTTCTACTTCCCCGGCGACGGCTTCGGCTTCGGGCTTGGCATCGCGGTGCGCACCGATCCCGGCACGGCGAAGCCGCCGCCGCCCGGCGATCTCGGCGAGCTGAAATGGGACGGCGCCAGCGGCTGCTATTATGTCATCGACCGCAAGCAGGACTTCTTCTTCGTTCTGCTGGAGCAGACGCCGACCGAGCGTCAGCGCATCCAGCGGACGCTGAAGCAGCTCGTCTATGAAGCCATGGAAAACTAGAGCGTTTTCGAGCGAAGTGGATACCGGTTCGCGTGAAGCAACGCGTTGAAAAGAAGGGAATGACGGCATGATCCGATTCAGGCGGATCGGCTCATGCGCTTGCATGCGTGGGGGCCGCGCGCTCGTCGCGGCACTCGCGTTCGCGTTGGTCGCAACAGTTGCGAAGGCCGGCTCCGCGGGGCCGGCCGCGCACAGCTTCTCGGCGGAGGGCCTCGCCAAGGTCTCCGACTATGTCCGGAACGAGGTGGCGACCGGAAAGATCCCGGGCGCGATCCTGCTGCTGCAGCAGCATGGCAAGCCGGTCTACTACGAGAAGTTCGGGGTTCGCGACGTCGCCACCGAGTTCTCGATGAGCGCGGATACCATCTTCCGCCTCTATTCGATGTCGAAGCCGATCACCACGGTCATCGCGATGATGCTGGTCGAGGAAGGCAAGCTCGCCCTCGGCGATCCGGTGTCGAAATACATCCCGGCCTTTGCCGACATGAAGGTCGGGGTGGAAAAGCGCGGCGATGAGGGCAAGATGGCGATGACGCTGGAGCCGCTGAGGCGCCCCATCACCATCGAAGACCTGATGCGCCACACCGCCGGCCTGCCTTACGGCTATTACGGCGGTGGTATCGTGAACAAGACCTACGCCGACGCCGGCCTGTTCAACAACGATCCCGACAATGCCGAATTCGTGGCGCGGCTTGCGGCATTGCCGCTTGCCGAACAACCCGGCACGGAATGGGACTACGGCCATTCCACCGACGTGCTCGGCCGCATCATCGAGGTGATAACAGGCAAATCGCTGTTTCAGGTCGAGAAGGAGCGGCTGCTCGGCCCGCTCGGGATGAACGAGACCGCGTTCTATGTCGCCGACCGGGCGAAATGGCCGCTGATCGCCGAGCCGATGCCGAAGGATCGTACCATCAGTCCGGTCGCCGACGTCCGCAATCCGCGCAAGCCGCTGCGATGGGAATCCGGGGGCGGCGGCATGGTCGGCACCATCGGCGACTATGCGCGCTTTTCGCAGATGCTGCTGAACGGCGGCAGCTATGAGGGCAGGCGCTATCTGAAGCCGGAGACCATCGCGCTGATGGCGAGGGACCATATCGGTCCGGAGACCGGCGTCATGCGCGACCAGAACTACTATCCCGGTCCGAACTCCGGCTTCGGCCTCGGCTTCGCGGTCCGCACTTCGGTGCCGCCGAGCACCGACTGGCCGCTGGGCGAGTATCGCTGGGACGGTGTCGGAGGCACCTTCTTCTTCATCGATCCCGCGGACGACCTGTTCGGCATCTTCATGGTGCAGACGCCGTCGCAGCGCGGCCGGATCCAGCACGAGCTGAAGACGCTGATCTACCAGGCGATGGGACGGTAGACTTTTAGTTGCGTAGCCTGGATGCAGCGCAGCGCAATCCGGGGCGGTCTTGCGCGCGGATCGTGCTGTCCCGGATTTCGCGGAGCCTGTCATCGGGCGCGCGTTCGCGCGACCCGTTGGCTGCACCCGGGCTACGGATCTACGCCGCGCGCACGATGTCCCTGACGTGCCCGACCGCTTCCTCGATCATCGCCGCGGTGACGTCGAGATGCGTGCAGGCCCTGATCCGGCCGTCCATCATCGCCAGTGTCACGCCGCGCTTGCGCAATTCAGCGACCATCTTGTCGCCCGAGACGCCGGCGCCGTCGGGCTTGAAGAAGACGAGGTTGGTCTCCGGCGCCTGCACCGCGATGCCGTTGATCTGCGACAGGCCGCGCGCCAGCGCCCGCGCATTGGCGTGGTCGTCGGCGAGGCGGTCGACATGGTGATCGAGCGCATGGATGCAGGCGGCGGCGCAGACGCCGGACTGCCGCATCGAGCCGCCGAGCCGCTGCTTCCAGCGCCAGACATCGTCGATGAACGCCCGGGTGCCGGCGATCACGCCGCCGATCGGCGCGCCGAGGCCCTTGGAGAAATCGATCCAGGCGGAATCCCAGCCCGCCGTCATGTCGCGCGGCGAGATGCCGGACGCCACGGTCGCATTGAGCAGCCGCGCGCCGTCCATGTGGGTGACAAGGCCGTGAGTCTTGCCGATGCGCACGACCTCGTCGAGCGCCGCCTTCTTCCAGATCGTGCCGCCGCCGATATTGGCGGTCTGCTCGACGCTGACGAGCACCTGCGGCGGCTGGTAGCGGGTGCGCGGATGCAGCGCGGCCTGGAAGGTGTCCGGCGTGAACTGGCCGTCATCGCCCGGCAGCTGCGTGATCTGGAAACCGCCGAGCGCGGCATGGGCGCCGCCCTCGCGCGCGATGATATGCGCGGTCGCATGCGCCAGGATCTCGTCGCCGGGACGGCAATAGGCCAGCGTCGCCGCGACGTTGCACATGGTGCCCGACGGCATGAAGACGGCGGCTTCCTTGCCGAGCAGATCGGCGACGCGGGCGCAGAGCTCGTTGGTGGTCGGATCGTCCCCGACCTGCTCGTCGCCGACCTCCGCCTTCGCCATCGCCTCGCGCATCGCCGGCGTCGGCCTGGTCTGCGTATCGGACAGAAGGTTGATGCGAACGGGCGGGGCCTTGGGATCGGGCCGGGCAGGGGTGTAGTGCATGGCTTTCCTCATCGCTCCGCACTGAGGCGGATTCGCTGCTGAAACGCGATGAGATAAGATGGATCGTCATCGCGCCCTGGCTTCTTGTTTGAGCATGATCGTATCCGGAAAAACCGCTTCGCGCTTTTCCGGATCATGCTTTAGCGTATAGGCCTCCGGGCGGCGTGACGAAACCGCATAATGATGATCTCGGTGGGCGTCACGCGATAGTCGATCAGGTAGGGATACGGTGTCGCCGAAAGCCGGCGGACGCCTGGGCGGCTTGTCGGGCGCCCCGCACGCGGCTGCTCTTGCAGCAGCGTGACAAGTGCCAAGATGCGGTCGCGCACATGGACCGCGCCCTGGGGCGATCGTGTTTCGATATAGGAAAGTGCCCGATCAATCTGAACAACAGCGCGTCGCGTGTAACGGACGTTCACAGCCCGTGCTTTGCCCACATCGCACGGACTTCCTCGGGCGTTGCCAGCTCGCCGCGTGCAATCTCGGCGTCGGCTTCAGCCAGATCGGCGTCTTCTTCCGGCGTGAGCTGGAGCGGTGGTTGGTCGACCCCGGCAAGCTGCAGCATGATGCGCGCGAGTTCGTCCTGCTCTGTGTCAGGCAAGTTTGAAACTGTCTCGAAGGCCTGTTCGAGTAACCGGGTCATCGGCAAGAAACCTCAGCGGGCAGCCATCTCCAAGTCCCGGATATAATAGTCGTCTTGTCGGCAAACAAAAAGGCCCCGGCAAAACCGGGGCCTTTCGGATCTCGCATGCGTGCCGTGATCAGCGCGAATAGAATTCGACGATCAGATGCGGCTCCATCTGCACCGGGAACGGCACGTCCGAGAGGCCGGGGGTGCGCGCGAACTTCGCGGTCATCTTGGAGTGATCGACCTCGATGAAGTCGGGCACGTCGCGCTCGGGGAGCTGGGCCGCTTCCAGCACCGGGGTCAGCTGCTTGGAGGATTCCTTGACCTCGATGAGGTCGCCGACCTTCAGCTTGTAGCTGCCGATGTTGACCTTGCGGCCGTTCACCTTGATGTGGCCGTGGTTGATGAACTGGCGCGCGGCGAACATCGTGGAGACGAACTTGGAGCGATAGACCACGGTGTCGAGACGGCGCTCCAGGAGGCCGATCAGGTTCTCGCCGGTGTCGCCCTTCAGGCGGCTGGCTTCGACATAGATGCCGTGGAACTGGCGCTCGGAAATGTTGGCGTAGTAGCCCTTGAGCTTCTGCTTGGCGCGCAGCTGCACGCCGAAGTCGGAGAGCTTGCCCTTGCGGCGCTGGCCGTGCTGGCCGGGGCCGTATTCGCGGCGGTTCACGGGGCTCTTCGGGCGGCCCCAGATATTCTGGCCCATGCGGCGATCGATCTTGTACTTCGCCTCACTGCGCTTTGTCATCGCGTCCTCTTTTGCATAGCCGTCGCTACCCAGCGGCCGGCGTTTGTCAGTTTCAGGTTTGAGGAGACGCGCCCTCCTGTGTACCGGCCAAAAGGCCTGTACCGACAGGTCCGCCTCGAAAGCTCGGGGAGGACCACGGGTCGCGAAACGCATCGCGGGCCGAAACCGGCCCGCGAGCAACGGTGGTCTTAAGGAGAAAGTCCGGTTCTGTCAAACAAAACGCAGGGCATTTTGGGCCGAATCGGCGTCAAAATTGGCCAATTTCGTCCCTCAGAGGCGGTTTCCGGCCGCCCGGACCAGCCGGGCATCGGCTTGCGGCCGGCCCGCGCCCAGTTCCGCGGCGATTTCGCCGCCCAGCACCTGCTCGAGGCGGGTCAAGGTCTGGGCGATCAGGGCGGCGTCGCAGACCAGATGGTCCCAGCGCAGCACCACGTCGACAGTGTGGTCCGGCCTGATCACGCCATAGCTCAACAGGAATGGCCCCGGGCTCAGCGCGTGCAACTCGCCGGGGCCATAGGCCGCGACCGAGGTCACGCCAAAACTGCCGCAGAAATTGGCGCGCTGCCGGCCAAAATTCATCCCGATCGCCCACGCCAGCCGGCGCAGCGGAAGCGGCAGGCGCGTCACGCAGAGCATTTTGCGGAACGAGGGGATTTCGTGCAGCGGCGCGGTCTTGGCGCGGCGGATCAGCGCGTCGACCTCGGCGAGCGGCATCTCGTCGGCGGCACAGACGCGCTCGAACAGCACGCAGTCCTCGCCTTTCTCAACGCGCGCAATCGCCACCATGCCGACGCTGCGCGGCAGCTCGTAGAGGCAAGGCCACGGCCATTTGACGTGCAGCGTGCGCAGGGTCGGCTCGGTCCTGGCGACCAGCGCGAATGCCTTGACGAAGATGGCGGCCCAGCCCGGTACCTGCGCCGCACGTGCACGGGCCTCGACGATTGCACGGACGTTCAGGGTGCGCTTCAGGGAGACCAGCGGCACGCCAGCCGATGCATGCATCAGATCGGCGACGAGACGGCGCGGCAATGAAATCTGACGAAATTTACCGCGCATCCGTTCGGTTCAGTTCCTTAGCAAAACAGGCAAAAATCAAAGGCCCGGCGAGCTCAAATGGTTGCTCGCCGCACCTGAAGCTCAGATGAACCAGCTGGCCGAAGACCAAGGGGTTCTGCTCACGGCGCTGGTTTTGCCAAAGGCTCGCCGGCCTTGACCACGTAGACGCCGAGCACCTTGAGCGGCTTGTCGCCGGACGTCTTGGCGTCGTGCACCGCGCCTTCCGGGATCTGGTAGGACTCGCCCGCCTTCAGCTTCAACGGTGGCTTGCCGTCGATCAGAAGCTCGAGCTCGCCTTCGAGCACATAGCCGGTTTCGGCGCCGGGATGGGTGTGACGCCCCGACGCACCCCCGGCCGGAACCTCGGCGATCGCGGTGACCGTGTTGAAGCCCGGCGGAAAATCGACCTTCTGCAGCGGCGTCCGCTTGATGCCGCTCTGCTGCGCAAAGGCAGCGCCGGCACCGGCAAGGGCAATCACGGCAAGACCAATCAGTAATTTCCTGAACATGCATTTTCCTCCCAACCCGCAAAACTCTAGCAGCGCGGAATCGCGGCGGAAAGCGGGCGGTGCGTGATGTGCAGGTTCGACGTTGGGATTAGTCCGTTCATCCAACAGTGCGGGTTTGCGCCGCTTATTCATGAGCTACTCAGGCGAACGAGCTGTCTCGGCGACACGCAGCGTTCGCTCCGTCCCAGGCGCGATGCCGGAAGTTGCGCCGCGGTTCCTTCCCGACATGACGGGAACCTGCTCGCCGGAAGCTGTGAACGAGCGGAGCGCCGCGCGGCCGCGTTTGACGTCTACCGCTTGATCCCCGCGAACGCAGCCGCAATGCCGCGCTGGAACAGCGACCAGTCGAAGCCCAGCGCGAGCGCGAGGTAGCCGCGCTCGATCATCGCATTGGCCTGTTCGGCGGTGCGCGCGACGCCGCCGATCGGCACGCCGCTCTTCATGATGCCTTGTTCGGCGCGCTGCATCAGCGCGACCACTTCGGGATCGTCGGGCAGACCGCGCTTGTTGATCGAGGTGGCGAGATCGCCGGGGCCGATCACCGCGAGGTCAATGCCCGGTGTCGCCATGATCTCGTCGATGCGGTTCACCGCATCGACGTGCTCGATCGTGATCATGCAGATCATGTCGTCGTCAGCGGTCGCCATGTAGTCGTTCATCGAGACGCCCCAGCGGAACGGCGCATGGAACGGTCCCCAGAGCCGGTCGCCTTGCGGCGGATAGCGCACGCTGCGCACCGCCTTCACCGCATCGCTTGCGTTGCAGATCATCGGAAAATTGATGCCGAGCGCGCCGATGTCCATCGGTGCCTTGGCGAGATGCGGCTCGTTGGCGGCGATCCGCACCATCGGCACGCAGGGCGTGCCCGAGGTCGCCACGATCATCGCATGGGCGGTGCCGAGATCGATCGGGCCGTGCTCGAGATCGACGATGATCCAGTCCAGCGACTGCGCCATGATCTGCACGGTCTGGATACTCGGAATGGTCGCGATCGCGCCGAAGGTCGGGCGCTTGTCGCGCCACGCCTTACGCAGGCGATTGAGCGGCGTCAGCGGGGCTGCGGTCAAATTCGGTCCTCCCTCGAAGGAGAGCAGAGGCTAGCAGCGCGTTGTGACGGCGAAAAGCATCAAGCCGGGACGCGGCCGCCGAAGAATGGCGTCAGCGCTTCCGTCAGCGCGTGCGGGCGCTTCGAGGTGAAGATCATCTCGGCGCCGGCCTGGTCGCTTTCGTGGCCGGCCGGGCCGAGCAGGTCGGCGACACGGCGTGCGATCGCCGGCGCCGGATCGATCCAGTCGACCGGCCAGGGCGCGAGCCTCCTGAGGCGTTCCAGCAGCAGCGGATAATGCGTGCAGGCGAGCACGACGGTGTCGGTGCGGGCGGGGTCGTGGGCGCCATCGCCGACGAAGCAGGGCACGAGCTCGGCCGCGATATCCTCGTCGCGCACGCTCGCGCCGCTGAGGGCGGCCTCCGCCAGCGAGGCGAGCTCGCCGGAGCCGACCAGCGTCACCTCGCAGCCCTGCGCAAAGTCCGAGATCAGCTTGCGGGTATATTCGCGCTTCACGGTGCCCCTTGTGCCGAGCACCGACACGCGCTTCGTTTTCGACGAGGCGCAGGCCGGCTTGATCGCCGGCACGGTGCCGACGAAGGGCAAAGGATAGGCGTCGCGCAAATGCGACATGACCAACGTGGACGCTGTGTTGCAGGCGATCACGACCAGGTCGGGCGCGTGGGCCGCGATCAGCTCACCGACCAGCGGCACCACGCGGGCGATGATCTCGTCCTCGCCGTGGTGGCCATAGGGGAAGAAGGCGTCGTCGGCGACATAGACGTAATGCGCGTCGGGCCGGGCGCGGACGATCTCGCGCAGCACGGTGAGGCCGCCGAGGCCGGAATCGAACACAAGGATGGTCGGGGGAATGGACACGCGAAAATTCTATCCGAAGCAGGGTTACCATTCAGTTGTCTTTGGCCATCCGGCGGCTTCGGCCGACAAAAGGCGGTGAAGCCGGGAATTTCACATGGCCTTGACCGATAGCTGCAAGTATCACGGCAAACTATTGCTGCGACGTGTGAAATCCAAAAATGCGGCCGCAAGGGAGCAACGCGACATGATCCGCAATACCGCAGCGAGCTGGGGCTCGCTCGCCCGCGCGTTCCACTGGGGGCTCGGCATCGCCATCATCGGCATGCTGGCCTATGGCTGGTAGATGAACCACGTCCCGGCGCGGGCGGACAAGTTCTTCTATCGCTCGATCCACGCCGATATCGGCTACCTGGTGTTGCTGCTTACCGCGCTGCGGCTGGTCTGGCGCGGCCTTAATCCGACGCCTGCGCTGCCGGCCGACATGCCCTCCTGGCAGCGGATTGCCGCCCGCGTCAGCCACGGCGCGCTCTATGCCGTCACCATCCTGGTGGCGATGCTGGGCTGGGCGCATTCCGGCGCCCGCGCCCAGGATTATTCTGATTTCTTCGGCCTGTTTCACGTTCCCCAGATCACCTCGCCCGACAAGGCGGCGGCGGATGCCTTTGAGCATCGCCACATCTTCTTCGCCTATGTGCTGTTGGCGCTGATCGTGCTGCACCTCGCCGCGGTCGCCTTCCACCACTTCGTCAAGCGCGACCATGTCGCCGCGCGGATGGTGGCGACAAGCGAGGTCGACCCCGCCCGCTAGGCGTGGGCGGCCGGCTCTGTGCGTTCCAAGATGGTCGCCCGCGCGGGGACACCTGCGTTATCCTGTGACGAACGGGGACGGCCATCGCGGCTCGAATGCTCATGAACGATTCTGCACGACATCAAACGAACTGGCGCATGCCGGACGAGGGCGCCCCGCATGCCGCCACCTGGATGGCCTTTGGCGCCGACGTGGAGCTCTGGGGCACGAAGCTCCTTCCCGTCATCAGAAATAATCTCGCCAGCGTTGCCAAGGCAATCGCGGTCCATGAGCCGGTGAAGATGCTCGTTCGCGAGGAGGACTACGACATCGCCGCGCGGCTGTGCGGTCCCTCGGTCAGCCTCGTCGTTCAACCGCTCGATGATGTGTGGCTGCGCGACACGGGACCGGTCTTCGTGACCAATCCTGCCGGGCAGCTCGGCGCCGTCGGTTTCAATTTCAACGGCTGGGGCAACAAGCCGCAACCATACGCACGCAAGCAGCATCTATATGCACGCGATGCCGAGGTTGCAGAGCATCTGGCCGGAGCCGCGCAGGCAATCTTCTTGAAGGCCGATCTGGTGCTGGAAGGCGGCGGGATGAAGGTCGACGGTGAGGGGACGGCCATCATCACCGAGAGCTGCGTCCTCAACCCAAATCGCAATCCGGGCGTGTCGAAGGACAAATGCGAGGCCGAATTGTCTCGCCTGCTCGGGCTGGACAAGATCATCTGGCTGCCCGGCATCGCCGGCAAGGACATCACCGACGGACATACCGACTTCTACGCGCGATTTGCCAGTCCCGGCGTTGTCGTAGCCGGCCTGGAACCAGACCCGTCGTCGTTCGATCATGCGGTGACCAAACGACACCTGGATTTCCTGCGCGTCGCTGTTGATGCGAAGGGCCGGCGCCTGGATGTCGTGGTGTTGCAGGGCCCATCGACGGTGCGTCCGAATCACAGCAGCAAGGACTTCGCCGCCGGCTACATCAATTTCTATGTCTGCAACGGTGCCGTGCTCGCGCCGGAATTCGGTGACCCGGCGGCGGATCGCAACGCGCGCGACAAGCTGCGCGAACTGTACCCGGACCGGGAAATCATCCAGCTCAACATCGACGGCATCGCCGCCGGTGGCGGCGGCATCCACTGCACCACGCAACAGCAGCCGCGCTTGTGAAAGCTGGCGGCCCGGTCGCGAAGCGAGCGACCGGGCCGTGGCTGCATGAGCGCGCTAACCCGCCGGCATCTGCTTCTCGACGAGGCGCACCCAGTAGGAGGCGCCGTGGCCGAGGATGTTGTCGTTGAACTTGTAGGCGGGGTGGTGGCACATCGGGCCGTCGCCCATGCCGAGGAAGACGAACGCGCCGGGGCGCGCCTCCAGCATGAACGCAAAATCCTCGGCGCCCATCACCGGCACCAGGTTCTCGTTGACGCGGTCGGCGCCGACCACGTCACGGGCGACCTCGGCGGCGATGCCGGCCTCGCGCGTATGGTTCAGCGTCACCGGATACATGCGTCCATAATCCGTCTCGGCCGAGCCGCCATAGGCCTTGGCGATGCTGGAGGCGACCTCGCCGATCCGGCGCTCGACCAGATCGCGTACAGCGGGATCGAGCGTGCGCACGGTGCCGCCCAGCGTGACCGTCTCCGGGATCACATTGAACGCGGTGCCGGCCTCGAACATGGTGATCGAGATGACGGCCGATTTCAGCGGATCGAGATTGCGCGACACGATCGACTGCAGTGCATTGATGATCTGGGCGCCGATCAGGACGCTGTCGACCGCCTCGTGCGGAGCGGCGCCGGCGTGGCCGCCCTTGCCGTGGACGATGATCTTCAACGTGTCCGACGAAGCGAGCATCGCGCCCGGCGTGGTCGCAAAATAGCCCTCGGGCAGGCCGGGCATGTTGTGCAGGCCGTAAACCTCCTGGATGCCCCAGCGGGTCATCAGCCCGTCGTCGACCATCGCCTTGCCGCCGGCGCCGCCTTCCTCGGCGGGCTGGAAGATCACAACCGCGGTGCCGTCGAAATTGCGGGTCTCGGTGAGGTATTTGGCGGCGCCCAGCAGCATCGCGGTGTGGCCGTCGTGGCCGCAGGCGTGCATCTTGCCGGGAATCTTCGAGGCGTAGGCGACGCCCGAAGCCTCCGCGATCGGCAGCGCGTCCATGTCGGCGCGCAGGCCGATGGTCTTTCCCGAAGTGGATTTGCGGCCGCGGATCACGCCGACCACGCCGGTGCGCCCGATCCCCGTCACCACCTCGTCGCAGCCGAACTCGCGCAGTCTGTCGGCGACGATGCCGGCGGTGCGGTGGACTTCGTAAAGCAGTTCAGGATTCTCATGGAAGTCATGGCGCCAGGCGGCCATTTCATCCGAGAGGGCGGCAACGCGATTGACGATGGGCATGGGGGAGCGTCCGTTTCTTGTGAGCTTTGGTGGGTGGCGCAGCGTAGCGTAACCCGCCGACTTGTCACGCGGAATGGCGTCAGCCCGTAGCCCGGATGGAGCGGCCTACAAATTCGCCAGCCCGCATTCGACGGCGAGGCGGACCAGCTGGGCGTCGGTCCGCATGCCGGTCTTGGCCTTGATGAGGTAGTGATAGTTCTGCACGGTCTTGGTGCTGAGGTTGAGGTTGGCGGCGATCTGCTCCTTGGTGCTGCCGGCCGCCAGCTGCCGGAGGATTTCGATCTCCCGCTCGCCGAGCTGGTCGAGCGCCGATCGGGTCGGCACCAGGCTTTCCAGCGCCAGCACGCGCGCGACGTCGTCGCTCATCGCATGCTCGCCGCGCGCCACCGAGCGGATCGCCGCGATCAGCTCGGCCGGTTCGCTGCCCTTGGTGACGAAGCCGCTGGCGCCGGCGCCGAACGCCGCCTTCACCTGGGCCGCCTCGCTGTGCATGCTGAAGACGAGGATGCGCGCGTCGGCGTCGCGCGCGCGGATGTTGCGGATCGCCTCCAGTCCGCTGGCACCCGGCATCGAAATGTCCATCACCACCACATCGGGCCGGTGCGACTTGAACGCGCGATAGGCATTGGCGGCGTTGTCGGCTTCGGCGACCACGCGGAAATCGTCCTGATGCTCGAGCACGCGCCGGTAGCCCTGACGGACGACCGGATGATCGTCCACCAGCAGGATCGAGATGCCCCGAATCTTCGCCGTCGTCGACGTCACGATTGTCATCTCACGCGGCGAGCGGGATCGTGGCGGCGACCGACAGGCCGCGGCTGGCGCGCGCGATCGACAGCGAGCCGCCGAGGGCCGTGACGCGCTCGCTGACGCCGGTGAGGCCGAAGCCCGCGGATTGCGCCACCTTGGCCGCATCGCCGCCGCCATCGTCCTCGACCCGCACCAGCAGGGCGTTCTCGCTTCCGGTCCGCCGCTCGATCCGCAGCACGATCTCGCGCGCCGAGCTGTGGCGCAGCGCATTGGTCAGGCACTCCTGCGCGACGCGATAGGCGGTGGCGGCGACCGTGCCGCTGATGTCGGCAAGGTCGCCCTGCAGATCGAGCTGGATCATCGGCTGCACCGTGCGCGACCGCCAGCTGTCGACGAGATCGACCAGGCTTGCCTCCAGCCCGAGCTCTTCGGCCGGCGGATGACGCAGCCGGTTCAGTGTATCGCGCAGGCACGCCATGATGCGGCGCGTCGCCTGCGAGATCATCCGTGCATCCTGCGCAATTTCGGTGCCGGCGGCGTACTTGTCCCCGGCGCTTGCCTCGATCGTGTTGGCGAAGGCGAGGATCGCGGTGAGGTTCTGGCCGAACTCATCGTGCAGCTCGCGCGCCAGCGTGCGGCGTTCGTCGTTGCGGATTTCGAGCAGCCGCCGGGTCAGCACCGTGCGTTCCTCCTCGGCAAGCGCGAGACGGTCGCCGAGATCGCTGACGGCACGCCCGATCATCGCGAGCTCCATCGAGCGGACGCGCGGCAGCGGCGTACGGTACTCGCCGTCGGCCATCCGCTGCAGTGCCGACACGATCGAGTGCGCGGGCGCCAGCGTGTGCGCGATCGCAAGCGAAGCGAGCAGCGCGATGGCGAGCGCCATCAACAGCGCGACATGGATGTTGTCGAGAATGTGCTGCCAGGCGAGCGCGATCGCGGCGTCCGGATCGGCGATGGCACGCACGGTTCCCGCGGTCGCGGCGCGGGCGCTGATCGGCCGCTCCACGGTAGCGTGATCGCCGAGTATCATCTGCACGGTGGCCGCGAACCAGCGCGGCGGCGCCTTGCCGATCCCTTTGCTCTGGCCGCAGAGGGGCTTCTCGAAGGCGCCGGCCGGTTCGAACTGCACGCAGATCCCGGGCGCGATCAGGCCCATGGTTTCGATGGTGCGCCAGTCCGGTGCCGGCAGCAATTGCTCGCGCATCCGGTTGCTGCGCAGCAGCAATTCGCGCCAGTACAGCGCCTCGAGCGATTGCGAAACCCGCTCGGCGGACGCCTGCGTGGCGCGATCGACGCTGCGATAGGCGTCGATCGTGGCCCAGACGGTGGCTGCGCCGAGGCATAGCGCGACGATCACGAGCAGGCGGGCGACCAGTTGAAGCACGAGGCGCATGCGATCACTCCACGGCCAGAGCATGATCCGCAACGGAGAGAAGCGGGTGGTCATGCTCAAACGAGAGATGCGATGCTAACAGCAGCGCTGTTCCCCGCCAATCGCAAGCATGCGAAGCTGTGCAGGTCGGGAAATTTGCCCGACGAAATCTGGGCAGATGTCTTTGGACAGCGCAGGCCGGCTCTGCTCTAACGGAAAGTGAGGCCCGCGCGGAGCCTCATGGAACAGAGGGAGCTCACGCAGCATGGATGCCAAGGTCGACGTCGCGGCCGCATCGGCCGGCACGGACGCGGCGGAGCGCAGCGCCCTGCTGCTCTGGATGATCTTCACCGGCCTTTCGGTGTTCGCCGCCTTCCTGCTGTGGCGCTACGGGCTGATCCGCCTCATGATCAATTCCGACCGCACCTACATTTCCAGCGTCATCGCCGTCCTCTACATCGTCACCTGCATCCATTGCTTCTGGCGGACGCGGGCGATCGCGCGGGAGGGGGAGGTCGCGCGCTCCTGCCGCACCATCCTCGCCGCGCCCGATGGCGCCAGGATCCTTGCATCAGGGGCGCTTGCATCAGATGCGCGCGGCCTGCCCGGCGGGCTCGTCACCGATCACATCAAAAGCCTGGTGCAGAAGGCCGAGGCGCAGGCCAAGGGACGCATCGACCAGACCCTGCTGCTGCGGACGCTGGCGGACCGGCTGCGCGGGTCCAACGGCTTCGGCGCCTTCGTCTCCGATACGCTGATGAAGCTCGGCCTGCTCGGCACCATCATCGGCTTCATCATCATGCTGGCGCCGATCGCTTCGCTGGATGCCGCCGACAAGGTCGCGATGAAATCGTCGATGGGCCTGATGAGCGACGGCATGGCGGTCGCGATGTACACGACGCTGGCCGGACTGATCGGATCGATCCTGGTCCGGATCCAGTACTACATGCTCGATTCCGCGACCCAGCGGGTGTTTTCCGACGCCGTCGTGCTGACCGAGACGCACGTCACGCCGGTCCTGGAACGTCGCCTTGGTACGCCGTCATGATGGATGAGTTCGGGCTCTATCCACGCGAGGAGCCGTTCGATCCGCTCGGCGTCATGCTGTTCAAGGCGTTGCAGGTCATCGCCTTCCTGTTCTTCCTGGCGCTGCTTGCGGTGTCGCCGGATTCCAAGGAAGGCAAGATCGAATCCAAGGCGGAGTTCATCATCACGATGGACTGGCCGGACAACCATCCTGACGATCTCGACCTGTTCGTGCAGGATCCGGCCGGCAACATCGCCTGGTACCGGCATCGCGAGGCCGGCTTCCTGACGCTCGATCGCGACGACCGCGGCGGCGCCAACGACTTCATCATCGTCAACGGCAAGAAGATCGCCTCGCCAATCCGCGAGGAGATCGTCACCTTGCGCGGCATCGTCGCCGGCGAATACACCGTCAACGTCTCGCATTTCCAGGCGACGACCGGCGAGCCGGTGCAGGCCAATGTGAAGGTGCAGAAGCTCAATCCGACGGCGCAGGTGATCTTCGACGACAAGCTGACCGTCGATCACACCGGCGACGAGAAGACCGCGGTCAGGTTTCGTCTCGACGCCGAGGGCAAGGTGATCAACGTGGACCGGCGGCCGAAATCGCTGCTCGAGACCTTCCGCAGCAGCTGGCGCAACGGCGCCGACATGGATCCGAAAACCGGCGTCAGGGTGCTCCGCCGTGATTAGTCTGCAGTCGGTCATTCTCACGCTTGCGGTCGCATACGCGGTGGTCGGTGCGCTGCTCTTGATCGTGCTGGTCTATGCGCGGCTGCACTGGTCGCTGAAGGCCGTCGTCATCGTCGTGACCAGCGCCTTCTACTTCGTCAGCTTCGGCGGCATGCGCGGTTTGCTCGGCTGGGCGTCCGCGGAAAAACTGCCGGCGAATTTCAAGCTGCTGTCGACGCGGATCGTGGAGCCGCATTCGCTGGAGGGCGATCCGGGCTCGATCTATCTCTGGGTCGAGGAGCTTGACGAGGACAACCGGCCGAGCGCGATCCCGCGCGCTTTCCGCATTCCCTATAGCGAGGCGTTGGCGGAGCAGACCCACACCGCCGAGAACGAGATCAAGGCCGGGCATCCGCAAGGCGGGCGGGCGGCGGATTTCGGCGGTGGCGACGGCACCATCATGGACTTCGTCAGGGAGTACATCACGCCGAAGACGATCGTGGAGACGACCGGCGGCGATTCCACCACGGGGACGTTCGTGGCTCCGCCGGCCGGCGCGCAAGGGTCGGTGTTCACGCCGCTGCCGCCGCCCCGGATGCCGCCCAAGGACGAGCAGCAATAGCAGGATGCCTACCCAGGAGGGTGGCACAAAAATAGGGATCGGCAATAATCAGTCAGCGGGATGGACAGTAATCATCCGGAATTCCTCAATTCCCTGAAGTGTGTAGTCTTGGGATTAACCGGGGCTAGATTTTATCCCCAAGCCATTTTTCCCGGCAAAGGGGCCGCTGCGTGAAGCGGCCCCTTTCGATTCCGCGGCAAGGCGCGGTGAGAGGCCGGCGCGGCGGGGCGGGCTTACAGCACCGTCAGAAATGCGATCGCGAGAACCATCAGCCACCCGACAATGACGAGCGAGACCACCGCGCCCGCGGTGATCTTGGCGATCTCCTTCAAGGTCATTGGCCGGTCCATGCAAACCTCTCCTGGGTAGCCCTGAACGAGACATAGGCGCGGACTGGCAGATCGCCCTGGCTGCTCACGGAACGTTGTAGCGTCCATAAGCCAGGGGTGGGCCCTTCCGGGGGGCCACGGCTGTCATTTCACAAAATATTGTCTGACAGATATTGAAATCTGTCAGCGAGATGGTGTATATACTGATCAGCCCCAAGGGAGGAGGGCGCCCAGTGGCTGTTCCGGCGTTTGGCCGGGGAGCCGGACTTAATTTGACTACCTCGAAGGACTACCTCCATGACCATAGAAATCTTTCAATTGACCGCCCAGATTCAACAGTGGCTCAATCTTCGCGTCGCCCGCCACCTGGCCGCCCAGGCCGCCAAGTTCACCCGCGGGCAGGACAGCGATAACCAGACGGTAAACGCATGAACGAGGCGGTGGTTTTGACACCCGAGCGGATCCTCGAGGCAACTGAGGATGTCTTGAGGCGCTTTGGGCTGAGCAAGGCCACCGTTGTCGACGTTGCCCGTGCGCTGGATGTCAGCCACGGCAGCGTCTACCGTCACTTCCCCAGCAAGGCCTCGCTGCGCGATGCTGTCGCCAAGCGCTGGCTCGACCGCGCCAACGAGCCGCTGTGCAAGATCGCAGCCGGCTCAGGCCCGGCGCCGGAACGGCTGGAGACATGGCTGCGCACTGCCTTTTCGATCAAGCAGAAGAAAGTCTGCGACGATCCCGAGATGTTCGCGACCTACCTTGCGCTGGCGCAGGACGCGCGCGAAGTGGTGGAAGCCTACAAGGACAAGCAGGTCGATCTGATCGCGAAAATCCTGGCCGACGGTGTCGCGCAGGGCGTGTTCGAGATCGACAATGTGAAGGCGACCGCGCGTGCCGTGTTCGACGCCACCGTCCGCTACCATCACCCGGCGCATGCCGAGGAATGGGCCAAGCCCGAATGCCCGTCGCGGATCGACGCGCTGCTGGCCCTGCTGCTGAAGGGCCTGCGGGTCTGCAAGCAGTAGCTCGGTGCTCGCGCTTCTTCACACAACGGAGCAAGCGGCACCCCTCTCCCTAACCCTCCCCCGCAAGGGGGGAGGGAACCCATCCGCTAATGCTCCCCTCACATCCGTTACCGACGTTTTGAATCCGCGACGCCGTGCCCAGACTGTAACTCAGTCAGGTGAGCATGCCGGTCGGGCTCCCTCCCCCCTTGCGGGGGAGGGTTGGGGAGAGGGGTAAACCGCGGGCTGTGACCGTGGAGATTGCGCGGTCGCGTGCCAACTGGCTTTCGCTGCCACCCTCGGCCCGATTGCGAGCCCGGGGCCGCGTGTGCTTGATATCGGACAGGGATCAGCAACGCGGACCACGATGCGGCTTGCACTGTTCGCCGATATTCACGCCAACCGGCAGGCCTTCGCCGCCTGCCTCGACGCTGCGCATGCGCGCGGCGCCGAGCGGCTGATCTGTCTCGGCGATATCGTCGGCTATGGCGCCGATCCCGAATGGGCCGTCGATACGGTGATCGACCTCGTCGCCAAGGGTGCGATCGCGGTGCGCGGCAATCATGACAATGCGATCGGCGTGCCGAGCGACACCATGAATGCCGAGGCGAAGGCCGCGATCGACTGGACCCGCGGCCGGCTCAGCGGCGAGCAGAAGCAGTTCCTCGCCGGGCTTCCGATGTCGCGAGAGGAGGACAACAGGCTCTACGTGCACTCCGAAGCTTCGGAGCCCACGAAATGGCGCTATGTTCGCGACACCGCCGACGCCGCGCGCAGCATGATGGCAACCGAGCTGCAGATCACGTTCTGCGGCCACATCCATCGTCCCGGCCTCTATTCGATGTCCTCGACCGCCAAGATGACGAGCTTCGTTCCGACTTCGGGCATCGCTGTTCAGTTGCTGCCGGGGCGGCGCTGGCTTGCGGTGCTCGGCTCGGTCGGCCAGCCGCGCGACGGCGATCCCGCAGCGTCGTTTGCGATGTTCGACACCATAAGCCGCGAGATCATCTATCATCGCGTGCCCTACGACGTCGCGACCGCGGCGGCGCTGATCAAGGCGAACGGCCTGCCGCACTGGCTCGCCGACCGTCTGCCGCTCGGCCGGTGATGCCGATGGCGGCGCTGGCGATGCAGGCGGGTGCCGACATCGATGGCTTCACCATCGGCGAACGCGTGCACCGCGGCGGCATGGCAACGCTGTGGAGCGTCACCCATCCCGGCATCACCGTGCCGCTGCTGATGAAGGTGCCGCTGACCTCGGAGGGCGAGGATCCGGCCGCGATCGTCAGCTTCGAGATGGAGCAGATGATCCTGCCGCGGCTGTCGGGGCCGCATGTGCCGGCCTGTTTTGGCACCGGCGACTTCGAGCGCCAGGCCTATGTGGTGATGGAGCGCATCCCCGGGCAGACGCTCTACAAGCGGCTCGGCGAGCTGCCGATGCCGTATGAGGAGGTGAGGGTGATCGGCGGCAAGGTCGCGACTGCGCTCGCCAGCCTGCATCGGCAGAACGTCATCCATCACGACATCAAGCCGAGCAGCATCATGTTCCGCGAGCGCGGCGAGGCGGTGCTGATCGATTTCGGCCTCTCGCATCACCGGCATCTGCCCGACCTGCTGCAGGAAGAGTTTCGCCTGCCCTACGGCACCGCGCCCTACATGGCGCCGGAGCGCCTGCTCGGCGTACGCGACGATCCGCGCAGCGATTTATTTTCGCTGGGCGTGCTGCTCTATTTCTTCACCACCGGCGTCCGCCCGTTCGGCGAGACCGAAAGCCTGCGCGGCATGCGCCGGCGGCTGTGGCGTGACCCCTATCCGCCGCGCCAGCTGAAGCCCGACTATCCGCCATGGCTGCAGGAGATCGTGCTGCGCTGCCTGGAGATCGATCCCGTGGCGCGCTATCCGACCGCGGCGCAGCTTGCCTTCGATCTCGGCCATCCCGATCAGGTGAAGCTGACGGCGCGGGCGCAGCGGCTGAGCCGCGATCCGCTCGGCACGGTCTGGCGCCGCCGTTTCAATCTCGGCGCGGTGCCGCCGCGGCCGAAGTCTGATGTCGCAGCCCAGCTCGCCGCGAGCCCGATTGTTGCCGTCGCGCTCGATGTCGGCGAGGGGGCCGAGGCGCTGAACGACACCATCCGCGTCACCGCCGAGCGGGTGCTGTCGACCTCGCCGTCGGCGCGGCTCGCTTGCGTCAACGTGCTGAAGCTCAATCGCCTGGCGATCGACAGCAGCCATGACGAGCAGGGCCAGAACAAGCATGTCGACCGCCTGGTGGCGCTGCAGCACTGGGCGCGGCCGTTCGGGCTCGAGGAAGGGCGGCTGACCGTGCATGTGCTGGAGGCGATCGATCCCGCCGCCGCGATCCTGGAATTCGCAGCGGTCAATCTGGTCGACCACATCATCATCGGCGCGCGGCAGAACTCGCTGCGGCGTGCGCTGCTCGGCAGCGTGTCCGCCAGGGTCGCGGGGGAAGCGTCGTGCACGGTGACCGTGGTGCGGCCGTCGCGGCTGGCCTCGCAAGCGGACGACGGCGAGGGCGGCGAAGCGGCGGACCAGGCGGCCAATGCCGCGGTCACGCCGCCCGCGTTGTTCTAGTTTCTCCGGATCATCAGATTGCTTCGCCGCGCGCCTCGGCCGCCGCATGGCGGATCGCGGCGATGTTGGCCTTGTAGGCCTCGACGGTGCCGCCCTTGAACACGGCGGACCCCGCGACGAAGGCGTTGGCGCCGGCGGCCGCGAGCTGGCCCGCGACGTCGGGCGCGACGCCGCCGTCGACCTCGATGTCGATCGGGCGGCCCGCGACCATCGCCCTGACGTCGCTGATCTTGCCGATCGCCGAGCGGATGAAGGCCTGGCCGCCGAAGCCGGGATTGACCGACATGACCAGCACGAGGTCGATCAGGTCGAGCACATATTCGATCGCGCTCGCCGGCGTTGCCGGATTGAGCGAGACGCCGGCCTTCTTGCCGAGCGCGCGGATCGCCTGCAGCGAGCGGTGCAAATGCGGGCCGGCCTCGGCATGCACCGTGATGTGGTCGCAGCCCGCCTTGGCGAACGCCTCCAGGTAGGGGTCGCAGGGCGAGATCATCAGGTGGGCGTCGAAGATCTTCCTGGTGTGCGGCCGCATCGCCTTGATGACGTCGGGGCCGTAGGAGATGTTCGGCACAAAATGTCCGTCCATCACGTCGAGATGGATCCAGTCGGCGCCGGCCTGGTCGACGGCGCGGACCTCCTCGCCGAGCTTTGAGAAATCCGACGCCAGGATCGACGGAGCGATAACGAGGGGACGCGGGGTGAATGACTGAGTCATGTCAGCTGTTCCGGAAGACTTCAGGGGGCGACGGGTGAGTCCGCCTAACATGCGGACGCGTGACGGGCAATGCGAGCGGACGGCGCTCCGCGACCGGAAAATTCTTCCGCCGGCGGCAGCTCTTGCCGGGTGCGCGGAACCCGTTTCGACGCGGGGAGCCTGGTTTTACTGGGTTTTTGCCATGGCACGCCCCTTGCTCGGCCACTGACCAGCGTTTGAGCCGCCAAGGCGCGGCCCGGTTGGAGTATTGCCATGCTGTTCGCCCTTGGCGCTGCGTCGTCGGCCATTGACCTCTTGAGCTCGCTGATGTCGTCGAAGTCGACGACCCAGACCGGCAGCTCCAGTAAGGGAGGGCAGACCACCGGCCTGTTCGCCCCTTCGACCGGTACCTCGACGTCGACCGGCAGCAGCACCGGTACCGGCTCGGGCAGCGGCTCCGCGCAGATTTCGCCGCTGACCATGGGCGCGCTGATTTCCGCGCAAAGCCAGTCGCAGACCGCGGTTTCAAACAGCGCGACGGCAGCCAGCCGCTCGGATGCGCTCAAGGACCTGTTCTCGCAGATCGATGCCGACGGCAACGGCAAGATCACCCAGTCCGAATTCGAGAACGCGCTCGGCGCCGGCGGCACCAACACCGCGCAGGCCGACGACGTGTTCTCCAAGCTCGACAGCAATGGCGACGGCAGCGTCAGCCTCGACGAGATGTCCCAGGCATTGCAGGGCCACAAGAGCGGCGGCCATCATCGCCATCACATGACCAGTGGCTCGACCGATGGATCCGGCTCCGGCAGCGGCGCGGGCGGATCGAGCTCCGATCCCTTGATGCAGGCGCTGGACGGCGCGACCGCGACGTCGGTGACCAACAGCGACGGCTCGACCACCACGACGACGACCTACGCCGACGGCTCGAAGGTGTCGATGACGACGCCGGCCGCGTCCTCCGTGACCCTCAACGCGGCCTCGTCCTACAATATCGTCGAACAGCTGATCCAGCGCCAGGCGAAGGCGATCTCCGCGCAGGACTTCGCCGCGATTTCCGTCAGCGCCTAAGACGAGACTGGTAATTTCCGTCATTGCGAGGAGCGGAGCGACGAAGCAATCCATCTGTCCACGTGTGCGGACAGATGGATTGCTTCGCTTCGCTCGCAATGACGGCAGAGCCAGAAGCGCGATGATCTAGCCGAATTTGTCCCGCCAGCTCGGCAGCGCGCCGGCGAATGGCAGCGCGGTCGCTGAATGGACGCCGCGGGCGATGGCGCGCGCCACCGTGTTGGCGGCGAGCGCACCGAGCCTCGTGAGGCCGAACAGCGGATCGATCGGCTTGGCGCCGGTCGCGGCGGCAAACACCACGTCGCCGTCGAGCGGGGCGTGCACGGGATAGATCGCGCGCGCCATGCCGGTCTGCGCGATCATCGCAAGCCGCCGCGCCTGCGGCTTCGTCAACTGCGCATCAGTCACCACGACGACGAGGGTGGTGTTCTCGGCGGCGCTGGCGTCGGCGCCGCCCTTCAGCCTCGCCTTCAGCATGTCCGGCGTGAACGCGGGCGGCAGGCCGCGCCCGCCGAACTCGCCGCCGACCTCGAACGGCGCCGCCCAGAACCAGGGGCCGCTGCCGACCGTGACGCTGCCGACCGCGTTGACCACCGCGAGCGCCGCGACCGTCACGCCGTCGTCGGTCACGTCGGACGCCGAGCCGAGGCCGCCCTTCAGATTGGCCGTGGTCGCGCCCAGGCCAGCGCCGACGCTGCCGAGCTCGAAGGCATCAGAGGCGGCATTGGCCGCCGCGTAGCCGAGATCGCGATAGGGCGGAAAGCGTCCCCACGCCTTGTTGCCGCCGTTGAGCAGGTCGAAGCAGATCGCGCCCGGCACGATCGGGATCACCGCGTCGCGGATGCGGAAGCCGCGGCCGCGCTCGGCGAGCCAGGCCTGCACGCCGCCGGCGGCATCGAGCCCGTGCGCCGAGCCGCCGGACAGCGCGATGGCGTCGATCGCCTCGACGACGTTGTGCGGCGACAGCAGCGCTTCCTCGCGGGTGCCGGGACCGCCGCCGCGGACATCGATCGAGGCGACCGCCGGCCGCTCGAACAGGATGGCGGTGACACCGGAGGCGACCGTTGGATCGTCGGCATGGCCGACGGCAACGCCGGCAATATCGGTGAGAAGGTTTTTCACGATGGGTCCATCCGCCTGCTGTCCGATCGATCCGGTATAGCAGCCGCGACGGATGCATCAACCGTCGGGCGCGGGCGGACGGAGACGTGCGGTAAGACTTGCAGGCATCCGGTCAAAAAAACGCCCCGGCGGACCGGGGCGTTCTCGTATCTCTGATTGGATCAGACGCGCGAGAGGCTCAAGAGCCCTTCGGATTGATCTCGGTGTAGTTGCCCTTGGCGTCCCACTTGTAAACGACGTAATCGATCGCCTTGATGTCGCCCTTGGCGTCGAAGGCCATCTTGCCGAGCACGGTATCCCACTCGCCGGCCTTGATGGTGTCCATCACCTTCTTGGCGTCGGTGGAGCCGGCCTTGGCGACGGCCTGCGTCCAGACCTGCATCGCGGCGTAGGTGTAGAGCGTGTAGCCCTCGGGGTCGATGTTCTTGGCCTTGAACTTCTCGACGATCGCCTTCGCGGTCGGCTTGTTGCGCGGGTCGGGGCCGAAGGTGAACAGCGTGCCTTCGGCGGCGGGGCCGGTGATCGAGGCGAACTCCTTGTCGTTCATGGCGTCGCCCGCCATCAGCACGGTCTGCAGGCCCTGGTCGCGCATCTGGCGCAGGATCAGGCCGGCTTCCTGATGGTAGCCGCCGACATAGACCAGATCGATGTTGTCGCGCTTCAGGCGCGAGACGATCGAGTTGAAGTCCTTGTCGCCCTTGTTGTAGGACTCGAACATCTTCTCCTGGAAGCCGGCCTTGTTCAGCGCCTTCTTGGTCTCGTCGGCGAGGCCTTTGCCGTAGGTGGTCTTGTCGTTCAGGATCGCGACGTTCTTGCCCTTGTAGTTCTTCATGATGTAGTCGGCGGCGACCAGGCCCTGCTGGTCGTCACGGCCGCAGACGCGCGCCACGTTCCAGAGCTTGCGCTCGGTGAACAGCGGGTTGGTCGAGGCCGGGGTAATCTGCAGCACGTTGGCGTCGGCATAGGCCTCGGAGGCCGGGATCGAGGACGACGAGCAGAAATGGCCGGCCACGAACGGGATCTTCGAAGAGCCGATCTTTTCCGCGATCGAGCGCGCCTGCTTCGGATCGCAGGCATCGTCGTCGGCTTCCAGCGCGAGCTTCTTGCCGAGCACGCCGCCGGCGGCGTTGATGTCGGCGACCGCCTGCTCGGCGCCGTTCTTCATCTGCCGGCCGAAGGCGGATTCGGAGCCCGTCATCGGGCCCGCGACTGCGATGGTGATGTCTTGCGCGAACGCGCTCGCCGAGAATGCGAACGAAGCGCCCAATGCCAGGCCGATCAGCTTCAGTGATTTCATGAGACGTCCCTCGTGGTCGTTGCCTCTTGCGGAAGGGCCCGGCGCGCCGGGCCCCAAAACCGCGGGCATTCTCAGCTGATTTCGCGGCGAAGTCACCGGCAATTTTCAGGCAAATCGACGCTGCATCAGCTGCATCCTGCTCGCGGTGGCGGCACGGAACGCGCAGCTAGCCGCGGCGGCCGCCTTCCAGATAGGCGGCGCGGATTTCCGGGCGCTGCAGCAATTCGGCGCCGGTTCCGGCCAGCGTGATCAGTCCGTTGACCATGACATAGCCGCGATGGGCGAGCTTCAGCGCATGGTTGGCGTTCTGCTCCACGATCAGGACGGTGAGGCCGTCCTGCCGGTTCAGCGTGCGGATGGCGTCGAAGATCTGGCGCGCGATCAGCGGTGCGAGGCCGAGCGAGGGCTCGTCCAGCATCAGCAGGCGGGGCCGGCTCATCAGGGCGCGGCCGATCGCCAGCATCTGCTGCTCGCCGCCCGACAGCGTGCCGCCGCGTTGTGCGACGCGTTCCTTCAGGCGCGGGAACAGCGCGAACACCCGCTCCAGCCCGGCTGCGCGCTCGGCCTCGCTGCATTCGGTGGCATCGGCGCCCATCTGCAGGTTTTCCGCGACGCTCATGCGCGGAAAGATCCGCCGGCCCTCCGGCGATTGCGCGATGCGCAGCCGCGCGATCTCGTGGGTCGGCACGCCGGTGATGTCGCGGCCGTCGAACTCGATCGCGCCGGCGCGGGCGCGCGGCCGGCCGAAGATCGTCATCATCAGCGTCGACTTGCCGGCGCCGTTGGCGCCGATCAGGGCGACGATCTCGCCGCGATTGATCTCGATATCGACGCCCTTCAGCGCCTCGATCTTGCCATACGCCGCGCGCACGCCGCGCACCGCGAGCAGGGGTGTCGTTGCCTGTGCCGCGCTCACGTGCCGCTCTCCATCACGGCGATCGCCTCTTCCTCGTCGGCGCCGAGATAGGCGGCGATCACCTTGGGATCGTCGCGCACCGTCTGCGGCGTGCCCTCGGCGATCTTGACGCCGTAATCCATGACCACGACGTGATCGGAGATCTCCATCACGACCGACATGTCGTGCTCGATCAGGAGGATCGAGGTGCCCTGTTCGTTGCGGATCGACAGCAGCAGCTCGTTCAGCCCGCCGCTCTCGCGCGCGTTCAGTCCCGCTGCCGGCTCGTCGAGACAGAGCAGCACAGGTTCAGTGCACATCGCGCGCGCGATCTCGAGCCTGCGCTGGTCGCCATAGGGCAGGTTGCCCGCTGCATCGTCGGCGCGGTCGAGCAGGCCGACGCGCGCGAGCCAGGTCCGCGCCAGATCGATGGCGCGCTGCTCGGCCTCGCGCCAGGACGGCAGGCCGAGCAGCCCGAGCAGGGTCAGGCCCGAGGCGCGCATCAGCGCGTTGTGCTGGGCGACCATCAGATTTTCCAGCGCGGTCATGCCGGGAAACAGCCGGATGTTCTGAAAGGTGCGCGCCACCTTGGCCTGCTTGGAGATGCGGAAATCGTTCAGCCGCTCGAGCTGGATGGTGCGGCCGTCGTCATGGGCGAGGCGGATCGCGCCCCCGCTCGGCCGGTAGAACCCGGTGATGCAGTTGAATACGGTGGTCTTGCCGGCGCCGTTCGGCCCGATCAGCGCGGTGATCTTGCGTCGCTCGGCCGCAAAGGACAGCTCGTTGACCGCGACGATGCCGCCGAAGCGCATCATCAGGCGGTCGACGGTGAGGATGTGGTCGCCGCTCATCCGTGGCCCTCCTTGACGAGGTCGGACGAGATCGCCTGGTTGCGTTCCAGGAACACGGTCGGTGCGCGATGGCCGATCAGCCCGCGCGGCCGCCAGATCATCAGCAGCACCATCGCCATGCCGAACACCAGCATGCGGTATTGATCGAGGCCGCGGAACAGCTCGAAGCCGCCGATCATGGTCAGCGCGGCGAGCGCCACGCCGAGCTGCGAGCCCATGCCGCCGAGCACGACGATCGCCAGCACCAGCGCCGATTCCTGGAAGGTGAAGGATTCCGGGCTGATGAAGCCCTGCCGCGTGGCGAAGAACGCGCCGGCGAGGCCGCCGAACATCGCGCCGGTCGCGAACGCCGTCAGCTTGGTGGTCGTGGTGTTGATGCCGAGCGCGCGGCAGGCGACCTCGTCCTCGCGCAGCGCCTCCCAGGCGCGGCCGATCGGCAGCCGCCGCAGCCGGATCGTCACCCAGTTGGTGATCAGCGCCATCGCCAGGATCAGGTAGAACAGGAAGACGAGGCGGTGGGTCGGTGAGAATTCGATGCCGAGCTTGGCGGCGAGCCCGTCATCACCCGCCGTCAGCGGAATGCCGAACATGGTCGGGCGGGGAATTCCCGACACGCCGTTGGGGCCGCCGGTCAGGCTCTGCCAGTTGATGATGACGAGGCGGATGATCTCGCCGAAGGCGAGCGTCACGATCGCGAGATAGTCGCCGCGCAGCCGCAGCACCGGGAAGCCGAGCAGCACGCCCCAGAACGCCGCCAGGATGCCGGCAAGCGGCAGGCAGACCCAGAACGACAATCCGAAATTGGTGGCAAGCAACGCGTAGGAATAGGCACCGACCGCGTAGAACGCGACATAGCCGAGGTCGAGCAGGCCGGCGAGGCCGACCACGACGTTCAATCCCCATCCCAGCATCACATAGGTCAGGACCAGGATCGACAGGTCGAGAATGTAGCGCTGGTTGTAGAAGATGACAGGCACGAGGAAGGTGAACACCAGGAGCGCCGGCGCCAGCCAGCGGCCGGCGAACGACATCGCTGATTGCACCGGCTTCGGCACGATGCGGTCCTTGTCGACCGGTCCCCACCATTGCCGCAGCAGCTCGACGACGATGCTGCCGCCGAACACCGCGCCGACGAGGGCTGCGAGGTCGCCGAACCGCGTCCAGTAGATCAAGCCGCCCTGCGGCCCGGCCTCGGTCCGAACGCCGATCATCAGCGAGAACAGCACCAGCGCAACAAGGGCGCTGATCAGGGCTTTCTTGAGAATGAAGGCGCTGCCCGAGGGCTGCGCGGCGTGCGAGGGGCGGGCTGAGGTCGCGCTCACGAAGTGCCTGTCAGACTTTTTCGACTTCGGGACGGCCAAGCAGGCCGGTCGGCATGAAGATCAGCACCACGATCAGGATCGAGAACGCGGCGACGTCCTTGTACTCCACCGAGAAATAGGCCGACCAGAACGTCTCGATCAGGCCGATCGCGAGCCCGCCGAGCATCGCGCCCGGCAGCGAGCCGATGCCGCCGAGCACCGCGGCGGTGAACGCCTTGATGCCGGCGACGAAGCCCATGAAGAAATCGACCAGGCCGTAATACAAGAGATACATCATGCCTGCGACCGCGGCGAGCGCGGCGCCGATCACGAAGGTCATCGAGATGGTGCGGTCGACGTCGACGCCGAGCAGCGCGGCCATGGTCTGGTCCTGCTCGCAGGCGCGCATGTCGCGTCCGAGCCGGGTGCGCGAGACCAGCCAGGTGAACAGCGCCAGCACGACGATGGTGGCCAGCACGACCATGATCTGGATGTTGGAGAGCTGCACAGCAAAGCCCTGGGAGCCTTCATGCAGCGTGTAGCCGCCGGTGATGATCGGCGGCACCGGCTTCACCCGCGCGCCCTGCGACACCTGCGAGAAGTTGGTCAGCACGAACGACATGCCGATCGCCGACAGCATCGGCGCGAGGCGGAACGAATGCCTCAAGGGCCGGTAGGCGATGCGCTCGATGGTCCAGCCATAGAGCGCGGTGATCGCCATCGAGACCAGCAGCACGATCAGGAGGATCAGGGGGATCGCGGTGAGGCCGAGCGACACCAGCACCAGGAACGAGATCAGCGCGATGAAGCCGCCGATCATGAAGATGTCGCCATGCGCGAAATTGATCATGCCGACGATGCCGTAGACCATCGTGTAGCCGATGGCGATCAGGCCGTAGATCGAACCGAGCACGAGGCCGTTGATCAATTGCTGGGCGAAATAATCCATACGCTGCCGTCAGAGCCTGTTCGGTTGAGAACCGACCAGGCTCTCGTGTTGATCTGGACGCGCTTGCTTCACGCGAACCGGTTCCCACTTCGCTCGAAAACGCCACGTCGAGGGTGACGCGGCGAGGGCCCCGGCAGCCTGATCCGTCGCGTCGTGTCGTTTTCTAACAGTGGAACCCCGGCCGCGGCAACAGCGTGGCAGCAGCAGAAAGGGCTTGTACATAACTAGTTTGGCGGATGCGGTTCCGATGTCACAGGGCCGACATGGCCTTGCCTTGCAATGATCACGCCGGAACCCTTGTTCCCCGAGCAACCGCGCTTGCGACGTGCGCGTTGTCCCCAGCTTGATGACAGCAAAGGGAGTAGCTGAATGAGCAACCCAAATCAGAATCCGGGCCAGCCCAACCAGAACCCCAGTCAGAAGCCCGGCCAGCAGCAGCAGGGCGGCGGCCAGAAGCCCGGCCAGCAACAGCAGGATCCGGGCCGGCAGGGCCAGAAGCCCAATCCGGAGCGCTAATTCGGACAATTGAGCCGAACCAGCAGGAAGGCCTCGCCGAAAGGCGAGGCCTTCCTTGTTCAGGTTTTCCAGCTGGAGCCTGGGCCTGTCTGGTTCAGGCCAACTGGTCGGCGAAGCGGCCGCGGAAGGCGTATGAACCGAAATGCGTGAGCTCGCTTCGAAGGTCGAGCCAGATTTCGCCGCCGAGGTCGATCCAGCGCCGGCAGAACGCGTAATCCTCGGACAAATACTCGCCGGTCGTCTTGTCGATCATGCATTCGAACAGCGAGACGCGGTCGAGGTCGGCGCGAACCAGGTCGCCGGTGTTCAAGTCGTTGCTCTTGTGGTTCGCTCGATATTTGAGTTCGGGGTGGGCGTCGCACAGCCTGACGAGGGCGGATCGCTTCATCATGAGAAAGCCGGTTCCGGCATATCGGACCTTGGCGAAGCCATCGCCGCGCGCCGTGATCTGGTCGCCCTCCCATGTGACGACATAGTCCAGCGAGGATGACGCGAGGTTCCTTCGCTTGGCCTCCGCAGCCCGCTGCACCTTGGCCCAATCGATGTGCTTGAGCGGATAGGCCGCGGCCGAAACATCGGTGCCGCAATCCAGCAGCCGGAAGACGGACTCGGGTTCGAACCCGATATCGGCGTCGATGAACAGGAGATGGCTGGCGCCGGATGCAAGGAATTGGTGGGCCAGTTCGTTCCGGGCGCGCACGATCAGCGATTCGTTTCCGATCAGATGGAACTGGATGTCGATGCCCCGGGCGGTGGCCGCAGCCTGAAGCTTCAGGGCGGACAGCACATAGGCCATCTTCAGATCGCCGCCGTAGCAGGGCGTTGCGACGAAAACGCGCGTTCTTTCGGTCATTTTACCCCCAATTTTCGGTCGGCACGGGAGCCGATCGCATCGATCCGGAACCATCGCATCGCGCTTAACCTTAACAAAGGGTTTAAATTGCTGGCGGCAATTGATCGGCGTTAGCTCGCGCCCTGAATCGTCGCCAATCGGATAAGGCGCGGGAAGCACGGGAAGCGGCAATGTCGAACAACTGGCGGATCAGCTCCTTCAACGGCGCGCTGCTTGCGGCCTATTTCATTCCGGTCTGGAGCATCATTGCCTTCAGCATCATGGTGTCGCCGATCCACGGCCTCTATGAGCGGCCGAGCGTGTCGATCGCGTTCTATGCCAGCGACTATCTGCACCTCGGCAAGATGGCGACGGTGCGGCTCGCATGGCTGCTCGCGCTGGCGCGGATCACCGTGGTGGCGTTCTTCGCGGTCTTCCTCGCGATGACAGCGTTCTCGCCGTTGCGCAAGAGCAGCAGCGGCGCCGACGAGGCGCTCGCGGTGGCGCTCTGCCTCGGCAGCGTGCTGAGCTTCGCCAGCATGATGATGGCCTCCAAGGTCGGCGAGGTCGAAGCAATGCGCATGCATGCGTCCGAGCTTCTGATGCTGCTCGGCACCGCGATCGTGATGCTGTTCGAGACCTCGCCGAAGCGAGCCGTCGAGGCGCCCGTCGCCGAGGCGGGCGCGCCTGCGAGCGAGCTATCCCTTCAGCAGCCCTAGCTCGGCAATGATCGCGCCGGCTTCCTTGACCGCGTGATTGGCCGCGGGCACGCCGCAATAGATCGCCTGCTGCAGCAGGATCTCCTTGATGTCGTCGGGCGTGAAGCCACCCTCGGCGAGCGCCGCGCGCACATGCAGGCGGAATTCGTCCCACTGACCGAGCGCGACCATGGTGCCGATCACAAGCACGCGGCGGGTGCGGTGATCGAAATGCGGCCGGGTCCAGATGTCGCCCCACGCATAGCGCGTGATCAGGTCCTGGAAGTCGGTGTTGAACGCGTTGCGGTTCTTGATCGATTTGTCGACCCATTCATTGCCGAGCACCTTGCGGCGCTGCGTCATGCCGTCGTCGCGGCGCTGATTGTCGTCCATGGATGTCTCCTCATGAAATCGTAGCCCGGATGGAGCGCAGCGCAATCCGGGGGGTTCAGCGTCGGCCGAAGACTTGTCCCGGATTTCGCTTCGCTGCATCCGGGCTACGTGCTGATTTGGTCATTCCGGGTTCGATGCTTCGCATCGTCCCGGAATGACGATGACCGTTACCGCTGCGTCAGGAAGCCGACCACGGCTTCGGTGAAGGCGTGCGACTGCTCGACATTGGAAATGTGCGCGGCATCGAGCAGCGTCATGCTGGCGCCGGGAATGCCGCTGCGGATCATTTCGCCCGCCGACACTGGCGTCGCCATGTCCTGCTTGCCCGCGATCACCAAAGTCGGGCTCTTGATCCTGGGCAGCAGCGCGCGCTGGTCGAGCGTCGACAGCGCCTCGCAGCAGGCGAGATAGCCTTCGACCGGCGAGGCAACCAGCATTGCTTTCATGCGCGCCGCGGTCTCCGGCTCGCGCTCGCGGAAATCGGCGGTCAGCCAGCCGGCAATCACGGTGTCGGCGACGGCGGCGATGCCGCCTTCCTTCACCGCCTTGATGCGGTTCAGCCAGTTGGTCGGATCGGGATAGTAGCAGGCGGTGTTGGCCAGGATGATCTTGCCGAATCGTTCCGGGGCATTCGCTCCCAGCCACTGTCCGACCATGCCGCCCATCGACAGGCCGCACCAATGCACCTTCTCGATGTTGAGGTCGTCGAGGATCGCCAGCACGTCGCGGCCGAACCGCTCCATGGAGTAGGGGCCGGCGGGCACACCGGACTTGCCGTGGCCGCGACGGTCGTAGCGGATGACGCGGAACATCTGCGTCAGCGCCTTCATCTGCGGCTCCCACATCTGCAGGGTGCAGCCGAGCGAGTTCGACAGCATCAGGGTCGGTCCGCCGTCGCGGCCGTCCACCTGGACGTTGAGCAGGCACCCGTCGGCGTTGATCATCGGCATCGTCTTGTCCCTCTCGTCATGCGCTTGCCGGGTCATCTGCGCGAAGACGCGCTTTGCGCTTTTGTCCGGCAACGACATCGTCGCTATTTGTCATCCAGTGAAGCCAGCAGGCGGTCGATCAGCGCTTGCGAGGCGCCCTGATAGGCCATCGGCTCGAACAGCTCCGCGATGCGTTTCGCGTCGAGATGTGCGGTGACCTTGGCGTCCGCCGACAGCACCTCGCGCAGATGCTTCTTCTCCGCGACCGCGCGCTTGCTGGCGGCCTCGATCAGATGATGGGCGTCGCTCTTGCCGATCTTGTCGGCGAGCGCAAAGGTGATGGCTTCCGCCATGATCAACCCTTGAGTCGCATCGAGATTGACGCGCATCCGCGCCGCATCGACCTCGAGCCCTTCGGCGAGATCAACGATGGCGGCAAGCGCGCCCGAGGTCACCAGCATCAGGCCCGGCAAGGTCGGCCATTCCGCGTGCCACGGGCCGGCGCTGCGCTCATGGTCCTGCACCTGCGCGGCGAAGATCGTGGCGGCAAGGTTCGGCGCCATGGTCGCAGCCCCCAGCGCGCTCGCGGCAGCGACGGGATTGCGCTTGTGCGGCATGGTGGAGGAGCCGCCGCGGCCGGCGCCCGCGGGCTCGAAGGCTTCGCCGACATCGGTCTGCATCATCAGCGACACGTCGCGCGCGATCTTGCCGCAACTGCCCGCGAGGATCGCGAACACCGACGCGGCCTCGGCGATGCGGTCGCGATGGGTATGCCAGGGCGCATCCGGCAGCGGCAGATCGAGCTCTTGCGCAAGCTGCGCGGCGACCGCTAAGCCCTTGTCGCCAAGCGCGGCGAGCGTCCCGGCGGCGCCGCCGAATTGCAGCGCCAGCGTCTCGCGGCGCAGGCGCAGCAGCCGCTTGCGGGAGCGATGCAGCACCGCGGCATATTCGGCGAGCTTCAGCCCAAATGGCATCGGCAATGCGTGCTGCAGCCAGGTCCGCGCCACCACGGCGGTGTTGCGATGGGCGCGCGCAAGCCCGGCGAAGCCGGCAACGGCGCGGTCGAGATCGGCCAGCAGCGCGTCGATCCCCGCGCGCAGCGACAGCATCGTCGCGGTGTCGATGACGTCCTGGCTGGTCGCACCCCAATGCACGTAGCGCGCCGCCTCGGCATCCGCCTTGGCGACGTTGGCGGTCAGGGTCTTCACCAGCGGGATCGCCAGATTGCCGGACCGCGTCGCGGCGTCGGCCAGCGCGGCGAGGTCGAACGATTCGGCCTTGCAGGCGCTGCCGATCGGTCCCGCGCCAGCTGCGGGAATCACCCCGCAGGCCGCCTCGGCGCGGGCCAGTGCGGCCTCGAAATCCAGCATGTTCTGCAGCGTGGCGGCGTCGTCGCACACCGCGCGCATCGCGGCGCTCGACAGCATCGGCGCAAGCAGGGGAGAAAGGGCTGTGCTCATGGCCGGCGACCTAACCACTGTCGCGCGTCGCTGCCAATGCCCCGGGGCTGCCTGCATTTTCAACAGCGGGGATTGCGCGATTTCGTGAACGGTGGGCTTGGTTTGCTGCGGTTGCGAATATGCATCGCTCATCCTCCGAAGGTGCCCTTTCCTTTGTGTCCCGGCTGCTTTACTTGGGGGAAAAGGTTCTAGCGATCGAGGAGGTCCCCCATGGCCATGACAATGACCGGCGAAGTCCAGCTTGCAGCGCCGCGCCAGGCTGTGTGGGACAAGCTCAACGATCCCGAAGTTTTGAAGGCCTGCATTCCCGGCTGCGAAGAGCTGGAGAAGACCGACGAGGGCGGCTTCCGCGCCACCGCCAAGATGAAGGTCGGCCCGGTCTCCGCCCGCTTCAAGGGCAAGGTCACATTGAGCGATCTCGACCCGCCGAACGGCTACAAGATCTCAGGCGAAGGCGAGGGCGGGGTCGCCGGCTTTGCCAAGGGCGGCGCCACCGTTGGCCTTGCCGACAAGGATGGCGGCACGCTTCTGAGCTACAATGTGGAGGCGCAGATCGGCGGCAAGCTCGCCCAGCTCGGCCAGCGCCTGATCAACGGCGCCGCCAAGAAGCTGGCCGATGAATTCTTTGCAAATTTCGCCAAGGCGGTGCAGGGTTAGCTCCGCCTTTCGGCTGGATTATTCAGGTCCGGCCATGTCTTGCCGTTATGTCCTGGATGGGTGGCTCGAAAGGTTGCCCATCGCGGGGCGCGCCCATATTATGCCGTCTGGAATGATTTAAAACCGCCTGCTTCGCCGATATGCGGTGGCGCAGATAAGAGAGTGCTGATGGCCAAGATTTCAATGATCGTGAACGGCAACCCCGTGAACGCGAATGTCGACCCCCGTACCCTTCTGGTCCAGTTTCTGCGCGAAAACCTGCGGCTGACCGGCACCCATGTCGGCTGCGACACCTCGCAGTGCGGCGCCTGCGTCGTGCATCTGGACGGCAAGGCGGTGAAGTCCTGCACGACGCTTGCGGTGATGGCGGACGGTCATGAGGTCAAGACCATCGAGGGGCTGGCGGCCGATGGCGCGCCGCTGCATCCGATGCAGGAGGCCTTCCGCGAGCATCACGGCCTGCAGTGCGGCTTCTGCACGCCGGGCATGATCATGACCGCGGTCGACCTGGTCCATCGCAAGGGCCACGAGCTCTCCGACGAGGTGATCCGCGAGGAGCTGGAAGGCAATCTGTGCCGCTGCACCGGCTACCAGAATATCGTCGCTTCGATCGCCGCCGGCGCCAAGGCGATGGCGAAGTCGGACTTGGCCTAACAAAGTCGGGCCTCGCGTAATCAGCAATTCATCGCGACCGCGATCAGGACATTCCAATGTACGAATTCAAATATCACCGTCCCGGCACCGTGCGGCAGGCCGCCAATCTCCTGGTGAAGAACGAGGACGCCAAGCTGATCGCCGGCGGTCACACGCTGGTGCCGGTCATGAAGCAGCGGCTCGCCAGCCCGCCGCATCTGGTCGACCTCTCCCATATCGAAGGTCTCGACACCATCGAGATGAAGGGCCGCTCGCTGGTCATCGGGGCCACCGCCAAGCACGCCGAGGTCGCGAACTCCGCGGTCGTGGGCGAGGCGATCCCGGCGCTGGCCGAACTGGCCGGCCTGATCGGCGATCCCGCCGTGCGCCACCGCGGCACCATCGGCGGCTCGCTCGCCAACAATGACCCGACCGCCGACTATCCGGCCGCGGTGCTGGCGCTGGGCGCGACCATCGTCACCAACAAGCGCCGCCTCAAGGCCGAGGAGTATTTCCAGGGCCTGTTCTCGACCGCGCTGGAAGCCGACGAAATCATCACCAAGGTGATGTTCCCGCTGCCGAAGAAGGCGGCCTACGTCAAGTTCCGTAACCAGGCCTCGCGTTATGCGTTGGTCGGCGTGTTCGTGGCCAAGCGTCCGTCCGACGTGCGCGTCGCGGTCACCGGTGCGGGCTCCGACGGCGTATTCCGCGTCACCGCGTTCGAGGACGCTCTTAAGAAGCGCTTCTCGCACAAGGTGCTCGACGGCATCGCGGTTTCGGCCGACGGGCTGAACAGCGACCTGCACGGCAGTGCGGAATACCGCGCGCATCTGATCGGCGTTTTGACGCGCCGGGCGGTGGAAACCGCGAACGCCAAGGACTAAGTACCAAGGCGTGACCTTGCTCACTCTCGTTCGAAGACTGGCTGTTCCATGAGTGCATCGGCGTTACCCACTTCCGTCGATGCGCTCGAGGATCTCCTGACCTCGCGCGGCTATCTCGCCGAACGGTCGCTTGCGACCGTGACCTATCTCGCGCTGCGGATGGGCCGGCCGCTGTTCCTCGAAGGCGAGGCCGGCGTCGGCAAGACCGAGATCGCAAAGGTGTTGTCGGCCGCGCTCGGGCGCAAGCTGATCCGCCTGCAATGCTATGAAGGCCTCGACGTCGCCTCCGCCGTCTACGAGTGGAGCAGTGCGGCGCAGATGATCGCGATCCGCCTTGCGGAGGCTTCCGGCGACACCGATCGCGACCAGCTCGCGAGCGACATTTTCGCCGAACGCTTCCTGATCAAGCGGCCGCTGCTGCAGGCGCTCGAGCCCGACGTCGCAGGTCCTCCGGTACTGTTGATCGACGAGCTCGACCGCGCCGACGAGGCGTTCGAGGCGTATCTGCTGGAAATCCTCAGCGACTTCCAGGTCACGATCCCCGAGCTCGGCACCGTGAAGGCGCCGGCGCCGCCGATCGTGATCATCACCTCGAACCGCACGCGCGAGATTCACGACGCGCTGAAGCGGCGCTGCCTCTATCACTGGGTGGATTATCCTTCCGCCGAGCGCGAGCTCGCGATCGTCAAGTCGCGGGTGCCGAACATTTCCGCAAAGCTGTCGCAGCAGGTCGTCCGCTTCGTGCAGGCGCTGCGCAACCAGGACTTCTACAAGTCGCCGGGCGTTGCCGAGACCATCGACTGGGCCACCGCGCTGTCCGAGCTCGACGCCCGCTCGCTGACGCCGCAGGTGGTCGGCGACACGCTGGGCGCACTCTTGAAGTATCAGGACGACATCGCGCGCATGCAGGGCGATGCGCTGCAGAAGACATTGAAGGAAGCGACGAGCGAGACGTAAGTCGCGCGTCATAACAACGTCCGTCATTCCGGGGCGATGCGTCAGCATCGAACCCGGAATCTCGAGATTCCGGGTTTGCTCGCTTCGCGCGCGCCCCGGAACGACGGGAAATGGATCACGATGGCGATCAACCACCTCGCGCCTCCGACCGGCCACATGGCCGACAACGTGATCGGCTTTGCCCGCGCGCTGCGGGCGGCCGGGCTCCCGGTCGGACCGGGCTCGGTGATCGATGCGCTCGACGCGCTGCAGCTGATCGAGGTTGGGCATCGCGGCGACTTCTACGCCACGCTGGAAGCGATCTTCGTCAAGCGCCATGAGCACGCGCTGATCTTCCGCCAGGCCTTCGAACTGTTCTTCCGCGCCGCCGAGGAGTGGAAGAGCATGCTGGATTCGGTGCCGCTGCCCGACCACGCCAGGAAGAAGCCGCCGCCGGCCTCGCGCCGCGTCCAGGAGGCGATGGCCCAGCCGGCGCGGAGCGAGGAGCGGCCGCAGGCCCAGGAGCAGGAGCTCAAGCTCTCGGTCTCCGACAAGGAGGTGCTGCAGAAGAAGGATTTTGCGCAGATGACCGCGGCGGAGATCGCCGAGGTGACGCGCGAGATCGCCAAGATGCGGCTGCCGCAGGCCGAGCTCGTGACCCGTCGCTACCAGCCGGATGCGCGGGGCCTCCGGCTCGACATGCGCCGCACCGTGCGCAACTCGCTGCGCACCGGCGGCGAGATTATCGATATCCGAAAGCTCGGCCGGATCGAGAAGCCGGCGCCGATCGTGGCGCTGCTCGATATCTCGGGCTCGATGAGCGAGTACACCCGCCTGTTCCTGCACTTCCTGCATGCCATCACCGACGCCCGCAAGCGGGTCTCGGTGTTCCTGTTCGGCACCCGCCTGACCAATGTGACGCGGGCGTTGCGGGCCCGTGACCCCGACGAGGCGCTGGCGAGCTGCTCGTCCTCGGTCGAGGACTGGGCCGGCGGGACGCGGATCGCGACCTCGCTGCACAGCTTCAACCAGCTCTGGGCCCGCCGGGTGCTCGGGCAGGGCGCCATCGTCCTCCTTATATCCGATGGACTAGAACGGGAGGCTGATGCCAAACTGGCCTTCGAGATGGACCGATTGCACCGTTCCTGCCGCCGCCTGATCTGGCTCAATCCGCTGCTGCGCTACTCCGGCTTCGAGGCCAAGGCGCAGGGCATCAAAATGATGTTGCCCCACGTTGACGAATTTCGCCCGGTGCATAACTTGACGTCCATCAAGGGCTTGATCGGGGCTCTGTCGTCCCCGCCGCCGGCGCACCACCGCAGCCTGATCCGCTCTGTAGCCTAAGAAGCATCCGATTTCACAGGAGGCCGCCATGCTGAACCGCGACGAAGACATCCTGCAGGCCGCCGAGACCTGGCAGAAAGAGGGCCATGGCGTGGCGCTTGCCACCGTGGTCGAGACCTGGGGCTCGGCGCCGCGCCCGGCCGGCTCGAGCCTCGTCATCAATGACGACGGCACGTTTCTCGGCTCGGTCTCCGGCGGCTGCGTCGAGGGCGCTGTCGTGACGGAAGCGCTCGACGTGATCGCGAGCGGCCAGCCAAAAATGCTCGAATTCGGCGTCGCCGACGAGACGGCCTGGAATGTCGGCCTGTCCTGCGGCGGTACCATCCGCGTGTTCGTCGAGAAGGTCGGTTAGCCGTGAAGCTCGAGATCCTGAAAGAACTGAACGCCGAGCGCGCCGCGCGCCGCCCGGTGATCGTCGTCACCGACACCGCCAATGGCGAGCAGCGCCTGGTCAAGGCCGCGGACATCGCCGCCGATCCGCTGCGGGCCGAACTCGCAAAGCAGCTGCGGATGGGCAAGAGCGGCAATGTCGAGGTCGGGACCAAGAAACTGTTCCTCAACGTCTACGCGCCGACCGCAAAGCTCGTGATCATCGGCGCGGTCCATATCAGCCAGGCGCTGGCGCCGCTGGCGCGCTCGCTCGACTATGACGTCACGGTGGTCGATCCGCGCACCGCGTTTGCGAGCCCGGAGCGCTTCCCCGACGTGCCGCTGGTCGCCGAATGGCCCGACGTCGCGCTGCCGCCGCTCAATGTCGATCACTACACGGCCTTCGTCGCGGTGACGCACGATCCGAAGATCGACGATCCGGCCCTGCTGCACGCCTTCGACCGCGACTGCTTCTATATCGGCGCGCTCGGCTCGCGGAAGACCCACGCCAAGCGCGCCGAGCGGCTGCGCGCGCAAGGCGCCAGGGACAGCGACATCGCGCGCATCCACGCGCCGATCGGCCTCGACATCGGCGCGGTGTCGCCGTCGGAGATCGCGGTCGCGATCATGGCCGAGATCACCGCGCAGCTGCGCCTGCCTCCGAAAGAAAACTCCAAGCAAAAAGAAGAAGCGGCATGAAATTCGGTCCCGCCAGTCCGGCCGACGCGATTGGCGGCGTCACCGTTCACACCCTCCGCCAGGGCGCGCTGGTGCTCAAAAAGGGCACCACGATCGGCCCCGCCGAGGTCGAGGCGCTGACCAAGGCCGGCGTCGACGAGATCGTCGTGGTGCGGCTCGACGAGGGCGACGTCTCCGAGGACGCCGCGGCCGCCAGCATCGCGCAGGCGGTGGCGGGCGAGGGCGTCAATGTCGAGCGCGCCTTCACCGGCCGCGCCAACCTGTTCGCGGCGCGCCCCGGCGTGCTGGTGATCGATCGCGCCGCGGTCGACCGCATCAACGACGTCGACGAGGCCATCACCTTCGCAACCCTTGCCGCGTTCAAGCCGGTGGTCGAAGGCGAGATGATCGCGACCGTCAAGCTGATCCCGTTCGGCGTCGAGGGGCGCTTACGCGATGCCGCCGTTGCGGTCGCCGGTAAGGATACGCTGCGGATCGCGCCCTATGTGATCCGGAAGGTCGGCGTGGTCTCGACGCTGCTGCCGGGCCTCGCGCCGAAGGTGATCGACAAGACGCTGCGCGTCACCGCCGAGCGGCTCGCGCCGGCCGGCGCCACCATCATCGCCGAGCGCCGCGTGCCGCATGACGAAACCGTGCTCGCCGCCTCGATCAAGGAATTGCTCGGGCTGGGCGCCGAGCTCGTCATCGTGTTCGGGGCGTCCGCGATCGCCGACCGCCGCGACGTGATTCCGGCTGCGATCACCGAGATCGGCGGCGCGGTCGAGCATTTCGGCATGCCGGTCGATCCGGGCAATCTGCTGCTGATCGGCAGCGCCGGCGGCGTGCCGGTGCTTGGCGCGCCGGGCTGCGCGCGCTCGCCGGTCGAGAACGGCTTCGACTGGGTCTTGATGCGGCTGCTCGCCGGCATCAAGGTGAAGCGGTCGGATCTCACCGGTATGGGCGTCGGGGGACTTCTGATGGAGATCGTGACGCGGCCGCAGCCGCGCACCGTGCCGGACACCGAAGGCAACCGCAACGTCGCCGCGATCGTGCTCGCCGCCGGCCGCTCGACCCGGATGGGTGGCCCGAACAAGCTGCTCGCCGAGCTCGACGGCAAGAAGCTCGCGCGCATCGTCGCCGAGCAGGCGCTGGCGTCGAAGGCCTCCGAGGTGATCGTTGTCACCGGGCATCAGGCCGAACTGGTCGAGCAGGCGCTCGATGGCCTCAAGGTCAAGTTCGTCCGCAACCCGGATTTCGCGGGCGGCCTCGCCAGTTCGGTGAAGGCGGGCATTGCGGCGGTGTCCGACAGCGCCGATGGCGCGATCGTCTGCCTCGGCGACATGCCGCTGATCGATGCGAAGCTGATCGACCGCCTGATCGAGACCTTCGCGCCGGACCGCGGCCATCTGATCGCGGTCCCGGTCAGCGAGGGCCGCCGCGGCAATCCGGTGCTGTGGTCGCGGCGCTTCTTCAAGGAACTGATGACGCTCGACGGCGACATCGGCGCCCGTCACTTGATCACCAAGCATGCCGAGGTGGTCGCCGAGGTCCCGGTCGAAGGCGACAGCGCCTTCCTCGACATCGACACGCCGCAGGCGCTGGAAGCTGCGCGGCGGGGCTAAACACTATCCGCGTCGTCCCGGCGAAGGCCGGGACCCATTACCACCAATCGTTGTTGTTGGTGGGACAGCGGCCAGAGCCTCGCGCAATCATCACCATCGGTGGCTATGGGTCCCGGCCTTCGCCGGGACGACGAGTGGATAGAACTCGCCCTCAACCCGTCATTCACCATCTGGAAACGACCCCTGCGTACAGTCCGCGCCGGGCCTTGGGGGATTTCCGCTTGATCATTTCGACCGCCGCCGCGCAGCGTCGCGCGCTGACGATTCTCGTCCTGACATTGCTGCTCGGCGCCACGCGTTTCTCGGTGGAAACCTTCGTGCCCAAGGCGCGCGCGGCTGGCGCGTTCGCGGTCGGCAAGTGCGGAGCTTACGGCCAGGCCTATGACTATCCGGCGGAAGGCGCGGCGCGTGCCGCGGCGCTGAAGCAGTGCAAGGGCGATTGCACCACCGTGACCATGAAGCGGGCCTGCGCCGCGCTCTCGATCGACATGAAAAATCCCTGCGGCGCCCATGGCTATGCCGTGGCGCCGAATATCTCGAGCTCGCTCAATGCCGCGACCAAGAAGTGCTACGACTATGGCGGCAAGGAATGCGTGATCCGCGCCTGGGCCTGCGACGCCAAGGGGTAGGGCAGTCGCCGCAATCCGCCTGGTGGGCAAAGCGCGCTGCCGCGCGCTCAGACGGCGCCATAGAAGTGCCGGTATTGCCAGGCGGCGTCGCGCTCCAATTGATCTTCAGACCACGATTGATCTTTGAACCGCATGACCGACATCGGCGATAGATCGACGGGCGGGTTGCCGTCCACGATCCAGGCCGCAAGCGCCTCGCCGACGGTCGGCGAGATCGACAGACCGGCGACGTTGCACCCGCTTGCAAAATAGAAGCCGGCCACGCCAATGGCTGGGCCGAGAATATGATGGCCGTCGGCGGTCATGGTCGGAATGCCGCCGCGAAACTCCCGCACCTTGGCGGTTTGCAGGAACGGGAGCTGGTCCTTGACCTCATCGGCGGCGGCATGAAGCACTCCGATGTCGAGCGGCATGTCCTTGACGTCGAAGCCGGCGCCAAGCGACTGCATGTCGAAGAAGCGCGGCGCTTCCTCGTAGACACCCCACAGGAAACCGCCCTGACACGGGCGGGCATAAACCGCGGCATCCATGATGCGGATCATCGGCAAGTCGGCACGGACGCCATCCAAAGGCTCGGTGACGATCAATTGCTGCCGGGTCGGCACCAGCGGCACGCGAATCCCGCTCGCCTCCGCGACCTGCCGCGTCCACGCACCGGCCGCATCGACGACAACCGGACTTTCAATGACGCCGTTCGCGGTGGTCAAGCCGATCACGGTGCCGCCGACGATGTTGACGGCGCGCACGTCGGTCTTCGGCAGCAAGGTTGCACCGTTGGCCGCGGCGGCTGTGGCGAAACCGACGGCAACCTGCGCCGGGTCGAAATACCGGTCGTCGCCGATCCGCATCGCTGCGACGACACCCGTCGGCTGCAAGAACGGATTGAGACCGCTCGCCTGTTCCGGAGAGATCAGCTCGACATCGAGGCCGGTGCGGCGTCCGCGCTCGAAGTCGTCCTCGATCACTTCGGCGTCCTGTGGCCGGCGCGCAACCTTCAGGCTGCCCGAATGCACCCAGTCGAGCGGCTGGCCGGTTTCTTCCGTGAACGCCTCGATCTTGCGGCATGCGTCCTTGATGAGGCCAATCATCAAGTCGCTCTTGCGTGCGCAACTCACCATGCCTGCCGCGCGGGGGGAGGTTTGCGATCCGATCGCATGCTTGTCGACAAGGGCGACGCTGAGACCGCCGCGCTTGCTCAGATAATAGGCTGTGGCCGCGCCCAATCCGCCCGAACCAATAACAACAACATCGGCCTTGCTGATCATGATGCAATGCCCTGAAATATGCTGATGGTCATCGAACGCCCGAAGCCTACTACGCGGCGCAGGACCTGACTATTGCTTTCCGCCCCGGCACGGGCGCCGAGCCTTTGCGACGTCGCACGGCTAGCGGTCGACGTGTGGGTGGAGCTTCTTCGCCGCAGCGATATCAGCTTCGCCAGCCGCGATGTCGCCGTTCAGGCGGGCAGGGTCCGCACGTGGGTTGCTTAAGAAACTAACGTCAGCACCTGGCGGGCAGATGAGGGATGCGCGGTCAGAACTGGCATTTGTCGTCAACCTGCGGATAGATTTATCGCCATGCAGTTCGACACCAAGATCGCGGTCGTGATCCGCACCGACCTGGAAGTCTGGCAGAAGCTCAACGTGGCGTCGTTTCTTGCCGGCGGCATCGCCGCTTCCTTTCCCGAATGCATCGGCGAGAATTACGAGGACGGCTCGGGGACCAGATATCTCTCTTTGATCGGCCAGCCGATCCTGATCTACGGCGCCGACGGGCCTGCGCTGTCGCGGGCGCTGGAGCGCGCGCTGGCGCGCAACGTGCAGCCGGCGCTTTACACCGAGGACATGTTCAGGACCACGCATGACGCCGCCAACCGCGAGGTGGTGAAGGCGGTCGCGCGCAGCGAGCTCAATCTGGTCGGCCTCGCCATTCGCGCCGAGCGCAAGGTGGTCGACAAGGTCCTCGACGGGCTGAAGTTTCACACGTAGCGGACAGCGCGCGTAGCGCAGTCCGGCGCTTATCGGCTCGCCTCCTTGTCCGGCATGATCTGCAGCAGCGGCGTCGGCGCAATCGATATCTGACCGGTGAATGGTCGATCGTGCGCGGCGATCAGCAGAACCGATGTGGCCACGCCGGTCGCGAACAGTCCCATCGCGATGGCGGACCCCAACCGGTTGTCGCAATGAACAAGGGCGATGACCAATAGCTCGCAGATGGCCTGAAGGTAGAGGCACCACCATTTGATCGAGTCGACTTCGGTCTGGCTGACGATGATCCGTTGTCGTCGGGCATCGAGTGCCGAATTCAGATTGGTGATGATCTCGTGCTGCGTCGTCTGCTGGCCCGGGTTTTGCGCGGGCGTTGACACGACAAGCCGCAACGCCGCGGTCAGCGCGGCAGGCGCTGCCTTGAGCGATGCGGCCTGGCGCGCCATCATCGGCCATTCCACGGCGACCGTTTCCTCGATGTAGTCGCGAACGAGGCCGCGCAGGCGCGCCTCCTGCTCCGGCGGCAGGCCGCCGGCGAGCAAGATGACCGCGCGCAACGAACTGGCTTCGCGGCTCACCGCCGCGGCGGCGCGATCGCTGTCACTCCAGACCTGTGCCGCGGTGAACGCGACAAACAGGCCGAAAAGGATGCCGAGCACCGGCAACATGCCGGGAGAGATCGATTTGAAGGACGTTGCGCGCTCCTTGGTCGACAGGATCGCAACGCCTGCGAAAATGAGAATGGCAACAAGATAGGTGAAGCCGAAGACGATGAAGGCCATCCACGGCACAGAAAGGTTGTGTAGCCAATCGCTCATAGGTGTTTCCCCCAGCCGATCGCTTGTATCAAAATCCCCCCGATCTTGCCGGGGAGAGCACGAAGTGAGCCGTAGCGCATCGCGCAGGGAAAGCCGGATTGCTCCGGTTACACCTGTGGTGCCGCCCCTGCGCCTTCTTGTTGCACAGGGCCCGTGGGTACGATCGGCAACCGACTTTTCCTGCGCCATCTGTTCTCCCGAGAGACGGAAATAAAGCAGCAAACTCGGGCATTTGCGGCACGAGATCGCGAACCGATGCGCACCCAAAGAAGCCGCGAAGGCCGGCAGGAACGCTTCCGGCCGGCAGACGTTTTCCCTGAACGCATTGACAATGACTGACTGGTCAGTCATATTATGGTCATGACAAAGCGCATCGAAAGAGCGACCCGCTCCCGGCTTGCCAAGCGCCGGACCACCACGATCCGGGCTGCCGCGGCGAGGATCCCGAAGGTGGCCTCGGCAAAGCTGCCTGAGCCGAAGCCCGCCGCGAACCGCGCCGAGAAATCGGCGGAGCGGCGCGCTGCGATCGTCGCGGCGGCGATGGACGAGTTCATCGCGCGCGGCTTTGCCGCGACGCGGCTCGACGATGTCGCCAAGCGGGCGGGCGTCGCCAAGGGCACGCTCTATCTGTACTTCAAGGACAAGGAATCGATGTTCGAGGAGCTGATCCGCACCGCCGTCGTGCCTTTGGTCAATCGCATGGCCGCGCCGCCCACCATCACCGGCCCGGTGCGCGATGCGGTGGAGAGGTTTGCCGAGACCTTCATCCGCGAGATCGTGTCGACCCGGCGCGGCGACATCGTCCGCCTGATCGTCTCCGAAGGGCCGCGCTTCCCGGCGATCGCCGACTTCTATTTCCGCGAGGTGGTGTCGAAGGGGATGGCCGCGATGCAGGCGCTGATCCAGCTCGCGATTACGCGCGGCGAGATCAGGCAGCGCCAGCTCGCGCAGTTTCCCCAGCTCGTCGTGGCGCCCGCGATCGTCGCGGTGATCTGGCAGAGCCTGTTTGCCCGGCACGCGCCGCTCGATGCCCTCGCGATGTTCAAGGTTCATCTCGATCTGATCTTCGGCGAACGGAGCAAGACATGACCGGCTCGCGCATCATGAAGCTCGTGACCGCAGTGGCCCTGGCGGCGGCGCTGGCCGGCTGCCAGGAGAAGCGCGATCCCGGCTTCCAGGGCTGGGTCGAGGCCGACATGATCTTCGTCAGCCCCGATGAATCCGGCCGCGTCATCAAGCTCAACGTGCGCGAGGGCGACGAGGTCAAGCCCGGCGATCTGCTCTATTCGGTCGACGATGATTTGCAGCGCGCCGATCTCAACCAGAACAACGCGACCCTCGCCAACGCGCGGCAGAGCTATGACCGCGCCGCCTCGCTGCGCGGCACCGGCGCCGGCACCCAGGCTAGCCTGGATTCCGCGGTCTCGGCGCTGCGCGTTGCGGAGGCGCGGGTCAACACCTCGCAGACCCGGCTCGACCGCCGCAAGGGCTTTGCGCCGATCGCGGGCTCGATCCAGCAGATCTATTTCCGCGAGGGCGAGATGGTGCAGGCGCAGCGCCCGGTGCTGTCGATCATGCCGCCCGGCAACATGAAGCTGCGCTTCTTCGTGCCGGAGACCGAGCTGCCGAAGCTCGCGCTCGGCGACGAGGTGAGGGTGACCTGCGACAATTGCGCCGCCGACCTCACGGCAAAGATCTACTTCATCGCCACCACCGCGGAATACACGCCGCCGGTCATCTACAGCCTCGATGAGCGCAACAAGCTGGTCTATCTGATCCAGGCGCGGCCAAGCCGGCCCGATGTGCTGCGCGTCGGTCAGCCGATCAGCATCTACCTCAATCCCAAGACCACCCCCAAGACGCCGGTGGCGGACCGCAGATGAACGGCGGCTCCACCAGCGCGCGGTCCGACGCACCCTCCATCGCCATCGATGTGAAGGGCCTGACCAAGTCGTTCGGCGGACGCGAGGTCGTCCATGATCTGTCGATGCAGGTCAAGCGCGGCTCGATCTACGGCTTCCTCGGTCCCAACGGCAGCGGCAAGACCACCACCATCCGCATCCTGTGCGGCCTGCTGACGCCCGACAGCGGCGAGGGTACCTGCCTCGGCTACGACATCCGGCGCGATGCCGACAAGATCAAGCGCAAGGTCGGCTACATGACGCAGCGCTTCAGCCTGTACCAGGATCTGTCGGTGCGCGAGAATCTCGAATTCGTGGCGCGGCTCTATGGCATGCCGGACGCGCGCGGCGCCGCGGCCGACATGATCGCGCGCATCGGCCTGAAGGGGCGCGAGGAGCAACTCGCCGGCGAACTGTCCGGCGGCTGGAAGCAGCGGCTGGCGCTCGGCGCCTGCACGCTGCCCAATCCGCAACTGCTGCTGCTGGACGAGCCGACAGCCGGCGTCGATCCCAAAGCGCGGCGCGATTTCTGGAACGAGATCCACGCGCTTGCCGCCGAAGGCCTCACCGTGCTGGTCTCGACTCACTACATGGACGAGGCCGAGCGCTGTCACGAGATCGCCTACATCGCCTACGGCCATCTCCTGGCGCATGGCACCGTGGACGAGGTGATCGCGAAGTCCAAGCTGTCGACCTGGACGGTGACCGGCGAGGATTTCAACGGGCTGATGGCCGAGCTGGCGGGCAAGCCGGGCGTCGACATGGCGGCGCCGTTCGGCACCAGCCTGCACGTCTCGGGTCGCGACAAGGCGGCGCTCGAGGCCGCGATCGCGCCCTATCGGGACAATTCGAAATGGCATTGGCAGGCCAGCGAGCCGTCGCTCGAAGACGTCTTCATCGACCTGATGGGGCGCTCCAAGGATAACTTCCAAGGATAGCTTCCAAGGATAATTTTCAAGGATAATTTTCAAGGATAGGTTCCGATGAGCGCAACGGATACGATCCAGGCCGGAAAGACAAGGGAGCCGGCATTCGGCTTCTGGCGGCGCAGCTACGCGATGCTGGTCAAGGAATTCATCCAGCTGCGCCGTGACCGCGTGTCCTTCGCCATGATCATCATCATCCCGGTGATGCAGCTCTTGTTGTTCGGCTTCGCCATCAACACCACGCCGCGTCATCTGCCGACCGCAGTGCTGCTGCAGGAGGATTCGGACCTCGGACGTTCGATCCTGAAGGCGATGGAGAATACCGCCTATTTCCGCTTCACGCGCGAGGTGCATAACGTCGAGCAGTTCGATGAGCTGCTGCAATCCGGCAAGGTGCTGTTCGGCGTCGAGATCCCGCGCGGCTTCGAGCGCGCGGTGCGCCGTGGCGACAAGCCGGCGCTGCTGGTCGCGGCCGATGCCACCGATCCGGTCGCGGCGGGCTCGGCGCTCGGCGCGCTCGGGCCGCTGGTGCAATCGGCGCTGGCGCATGATCTGCACATCGGCGATCCCCCGGACATGCCGTTCGAGATCCGTGCCCATGCCCGGTACAACCCGGCGGCGGAATCCCGGCTCAACATCGTGCCCGGGCTGGTCGGGACCATCCTGACCATGACCATGCTGATCTTCACCGCGCTGTCGGTGACGCGCGAGATCGAGCGCGGCACCATGGAAAGCCTGCTGTCGATGCCGATCAGGCCGGTCGAAGTGATGTTCGGCAAGATCATCCCCTACGTGATGGTCGGGTTCATCCAGGCCGGGCTGATCATCGGCATCGGCGTGTTGCTGTTCGGCGTGCCGGTGCTCGGGAGCCTCACGCTGCTGGGGCTGCTGACCACGCTGTTCATCACCACCAACCTGTCGATCGGCTATACTTTCTCGACCATCGTGCAGAACCAGCTGCAGGCGATGCAGCTCTCGATGATGTTCTTCCTGCCGAGCATCCTGCTCTCCGGCTTCATGTTTCCGTTCGCTGGCATGCCGGTCTGGGCGCAATATATCGGCGAAGGCCTGCCGCTGACCCACTTCATCCGCATCGTGCGCGCCATCATGCTGAAGGGGGCGGCGATGCCGAACCTGCAATACGACACCGTCGCATTGGTCGCCCTGATGCTGTTCGCCATGACGATCGCGGTGACGCGCTTCCGCCGCACGCTCGATTGAGGCTAGTATGGCTGTCACTGAGCGTCATTCCGGGGGCCTCGAGAAGGCGAACTATGGTACGCAATTGCGTACCAGAGAATCTCGAGCTTCCACAATTCGCAAGTGTGAATTGGGGTTCGCTTCGCGCCCCGGAATGACGGGAGTAAGGGATTGACGGAATTTCCAGACAAGGCAAGCACGGCGGTCGCGACGGACTTCCATCACGCCCTGATGCACGAGGTGATGACCACCGAGCTGCTCCGCATCAAGGTGCTGATCGGCACCGCCGCTACCCTCGCTGCGATCAGCCTGCTGGTGTATTTCCTTGCGCCCGACGTGGTCAGCCGCGTCTGGCACGGCAACCTCAGCCCCGTCTACGTCTTCTACGTCACCATTCCGCTGATCCTGTTCGAGTTCTGGGTGCACGGGGCGATCAGCTGGCACATGCGCAAGGGGCGCGACCTGCCAGTGGTCCGGCGCTACATCGGCGTGCTGGTCGAGACGTCGCTGCCGACCGTCGTGCTGGCGCTGCACATCAACAGCATGGGGCCGCAGGAGGCGCTCGGCTTCGTGGCGCCGCTGATCTATTTCGTCTTCATCATCCTGTCGACGCTGCGGCTCGACTTCTGGCTCTCGACCTTCACCGGCTTCGTCGCGGCGACCGAGCTGTTCTACATGGCGGTGTTCTTCCATCCCTCGGGCGGCGGCGCGGCCGAGACCAGCATCTATTATCACGCCGCGCGCAGCGCGATCATCCTGATCTGCGGCGTGCTGGCCGGTGCGGTCGGCATGCAGCTGCGCCGGCAGTTCGCGGCCAGCATCGCGGCCGCCACCGCGCGCGATCGCATCACCAATCTGTTCGGCCAGCACGTCTCGCCGCAGGTGGTCGAACGTCTGATGACGGAGGGCGCCGGCACCGGGAGCGACATCCGGCGCGTCGCCGTGATGTTCGTGGATTTCCGCAGCTTCACGGCCGGCGCGCGCACCCGCTCGCCGCAGGAGGTGGTGGACAGGCTCGACGGCGCTTTTGCAGTGCTGGTCGATATCCTCGATCGCCATGGCGGCATCGTGAACAAGTTTCTGGGCGACGGCTTTCTCGCGCTGTTCGGTGCGCCGTTCGAGACCGGCGACGCCGCGCATCAGGCGGTCGCCGCCGCGCGCGAAATGCTCGCGGCGAACGAGCGCACCAACGCGGCGTCAAGCTGGCCGCTGCGCATCGGCATCGGCATCCACATCGGCGAGGTCGTCGCCGGCAATATCGGCTCGCCCCGGCGCAAGGAGTACACCGTGATCGGCGATACCGTGAATTTTGCCGCGCGGCTCGAGGCGCTGAACAAGGAGCTCGGCTCGCAATTCCTGATTTCCTCCGCGGTGCGCGAGGCACTCGGCGACGATTGCAAGGACGCGGTGTCGCGCGGCGAGATCCCGGTGCGCGGCTACGAGCACCCGGTGCACGTCTGGCAGCTGGGGTAGGCGTTCACTCGCAAACCGCGCGAGCTGTCTGCTTCTGACTTGCCCGCGATTGTACCGAGTGCTCTGAAGGGCGTCGTTGCGACCGTGTTACGATAACGCCGTTGGAATGACCGGAGCACAAGGACAAGCAAGATGCAGCGGCGCTATATCACCGTCGACGTTTTCACCGACCGCGCCTTCGGCGGCAACCCGCTCGGCGTGGTGCTCGACGCCGAAGGGCTGTCGACCGAAGAGATGCAGGCGATCGCGACCGAGTTCAACTATTCCGAAACGACCTTCGTGCTGCCGCCGCAGGACAAGGCGAACGACGCCCAGGTTCGCATCTTCACGGTGCGCTCGGAAATTCCGTTCGCCGGCCATCCCAATGTCGGCACCGCCTTCGTGCTGGCGAGCCGGGCCGCGAAGGCGCCGGCGCGCTTGAGGTTCGAGGAGAAGGCGGGCCTCGTGCCGGTCGAGATCCTGTCCGATGGCGGCAATGTGATCGGGGCCGAGCTGACGGCGCCGCAGGCGTTGCAGCGGACCAATGAGGTGAGCGCGGCCGCGGCCGCCGCGTGCCTGTCGCTGACGGCGGCTGACGCGAAGACCGATCGGCACGCCCCGCAGGTCGTCTCGGTCGGGCTGCCGTTCCTGGTGGTGGAGATCGCCTCGCGCGAGGCGCTGAAGCGCGCCCGGCCGGATGCGGCGGCGTTCGCCAGGACGCTGGCCGAGATCGGCCGCGACGTCGTCTATTTCTACACCCGTGACGTGCCGGCGAGCGAGCAGCCGCTCGACCTGCAAGCGCGCATGTTCCATCCGGGCGCCAGCGGCCTGTCCGAGGATCCCGCGACCGGCAGCGCGACCGCGGCTTGCGCGGCGCTGCTCGCCGATATCGATCCGGCGCGCGATGGCGAGCTGCGGCTGCGGATCGGGCAGGGGGTCGACATGGGACGGCCGAGCCTGTTGCTGACGCGGGTGCGCAAGCAGGCCGGCGCGATCAATTCGGTGCATGTCGGCGGCGGCTGCGTGAAGATGATGGAGGGGACGCTGAATGTGCCGGGCGAGGCAGGCTAGACCTGCGGCGCCGCCAGGTTCTCGATCCTGACGCCGTCGCGCTCCTCGATGATCTCGGCGATCCAGCGACGGTGGCAGTGTTCGTGGTCGCGCTCGTAGCAGAGGATGCAGACCGGGCCGGACTGCTTGACCAGCGCCGACAGCTCGTCGAGTTCTTCCCTGGCCTGCGCCGTCTTCAGATGCGCCGAATAGATCTTGTGCAGCAGCGCATATTGCCCGCTGCGCGCCGCCTCCCGTCCGCTCTTCGGCGTGCCGAGGCCGCGCAGATGGACGTAGCCGATGCCGCGCTCGTCGAGGCCCGCGGCGAGCTGGCTCTTGGAGAAGCCGGGCCGGCGCGAGGACGCGACCGCGCGGACGTCGACCAGCAGCTTGACGCCCGCCTGCTCGAGCTCGTCGAGCACCGCCTTGGACGGCGTCTGCTCGTAGCCGATGGTGAACAGCCTTTTCGCCTTCGCCATCGGTTCTCGCTCACTTCACCCGTTCGATCAATTCCATCGCGCCCGCCGGCGCGCGGACCTTGCCTTCGTGGATCACATAGGCGAACACGTCGCGCGGCGCCTTCTTGGGCGCGGCCTTGTCGACCTTCGGCAGGTCGTCGGGCTCGCCGCCGCCGGCCCAGTCCTGAAACCGCTTGGCCCAGGCGTCGAGCTGCTTCGGCGGATAGCAGGTCTTCAATTCGTCATTGCCCTTCTGCAGCCGGGCATAGACGAAGTCGCTCGCGACGTCGGCAATCGCCGGATATTTGCCGTGCTCGGCGAACACCACCGGCACCTCGTGCTCGCGAATGAGGGCGACGAATTCGGGCACGCAAAAACTGTCGTGGCGGACCTCGACGACGTGGCGCAGCGCGCGGCCGTCGAGCTTGCGCGGCAGCAGCTCGAGGAACTTGCCGAAATCGGCGCCGTCGAACTTCTTGGTCGGCGCGAACTGCCAGAGCACCGGCCCGAGCCGGTCCTTCAGCTCCAGCACGCCCGAATCATAGAACCGCTTCACCGAATCGCCGGCCTCGGCGAGCACGCGGCGGTTGGTGGCGAAGCGCGGTCCCTTCAGCGAGAAGATGAAGCCGTCGGGCACTTCGCTGGCCCATTTGCGAAAGCTCTCCGGCTTCTGCGAGCCGTAATAGGTGCCGTTGATCTCGATCGAGGTCAGCTTGGAGGCGGCATAGGACAGCTCCTTCGCTTGCGCGAGCTTCTCCGGATAGAACACCCCGCGCCACGGCTCGAAGGTCCAGCCGCCGATGCCGATATAGATGTTGCCTGCATCTGTCTTGGTCTTGGTCGCCTTGGTGGGAGCTTTGGCCACGACTGCACTCATCGTGAGGGAGGGAACAGGAAAGAAGACTAGTCAAAATAATCGTGATTGGCCAGTTTGCCAGATCGGCGCGGCGGTGCTTATCGTCGCCGTCGCTCTTCGCTACGATGCGCCAAAATGGAGAACAACAAATGCGCATGCTGGTTGCGGCCGCCCTCTTGATCACGTCCTCCGCCGCGATATCGTCCGCTGCAATGGCCGACGAGGTCGACGATGCGCACAAGCTCGCGATCACCGGCCGCGACGCCTACTGGAATTGTCTCGCCCGCGAATATCCCCGCGACAGCAACAAGGCGATGTCGGACCAGGAATTCACCTCGCTGATCGCCAATGTATGTCCCTCGGAGCGGCAGAACTTCCGGGTGTCGCTGATCGACTTCCTGTCGCTGCAATTTCCGAAACAGGATGCCGACGCGAACCTGACGACCGCCAACCGCGCGATCGAGCTCGCGCAGAAGGACATCGTGACCGCCTTCACCCGGCGCAAGGCCGCGGCGAAATAGGTTCCCAAATCCTGTTGCGGCCGGCCGATTTTTGATATCAATCCGCGCAGGCGAGGGGATGATCGGCATGAGCTCACAATCGACGGCAGGCTTTTTGGGCGCACTGGTTGCAGCCGTCGCGCTGGCCGCGGCGTTCATCTACGGGCCGTCGCCGAGCCAACTCCGTAACCCGACCCGGTCCGCCGCGCAGCCGCAGGCGGCTCCTGCCGCCGAGGCGGCGCCGGTGGCCCCGGCGCCACGCGGCCCGGTGATCCGGGAAGTCCCCAACAACTAGCGCCTCCGCGCCCCTTGCGGATCGCATGGGGGCTACCTAACTAGGTCATAACGGCGACGTTGCAGCTTCAGGGCTCCGGCGCTGGGACGACCACGACATTGATGGCTGCGCCGGATGTACGCGCGCCCCTTGTTCGTGGTCGTTGGCATTTTGAGGGGTGTTTTGCCCCGTTTTCCCGCTTTCCGAGCGTGCGTTTGGGTCGGCCTGCCTTGGCAGCGGGTGAGGCTGCGGCTATACGCTGGCGCTCATGAACGAAGCCATCAAGCCGGGCCCCGAAACCTCATCGCAGGCGGCAAGTTTGCCGCAGCTTTCGGTGGTCGTCCCGACCTTCAACGAACGTGACAATGTCACGGTGCTGTATCGCCGGCTCGACGCGACGCTGAAGGACGTGTCCTGGGAAGTCATCTTCGTCGACGACAATTCGCCCGACGGAACCTGGGACGTGGTGCGCGCGCTGGCGCGGAAGGACTCCCGCGTGCGCTGCATCCGCCGGATCGGCCGGCGCGGCCTGTCCGGCGCCTGCATCGAGGGCATCCTGGCATCGAGCGCGCCCTATGCCGCGGTGATGGACGCCGACCTGCAGCATGACGAGAGCCAGCTGCCGAGGATGGTGGCGCTGCTGCAGAGCGGCGAGGCCGAGCTCGTGGTCGGCAGCCGCTATATCGAGGGCTACAAGGCCGACGGCTTCAACAAGCAGCGCGCCGGCGCCAGCGCCTTTGCCACCGAGATCGCGCGCCGCGCGCTGAAGGTCGAGATCGCCGATCCCATGAGCGGCTTCTTCATGATCCGCCGCGACCGGTTCGAGCAGCTCGCGCCGCAGCTGTCCACGCAAGGCTTCAAGATCCTGCTCGACGTGGTGGCGACGGCGGAGGGCAAGCTGCGCGCGGTCGAAATTCCCTACACCTTCGGTGCCCGCCAGCATGGCGAGAGCAAGCTCGACTCCATGGTCGCGCTCGACTTCCTCGGCCTGGTGCTGGCGAAGCTGACCAATGATCTGATCTCGCTGCGCTTCATTCTGTTCGCAGCCGTCGGCGGGCTCGGCCTGGTGGTGCACCTCACCGTGCTGTTCATCGCGCTCGAACTGTTCAAGGCGCCATTCCCGGAGGCCCAGGCCACTGGTGCGATCGTCGCCATGACCAGCAACTTCATCCTCAACAATTTCCTGACCTACCGCGACCAGCGGCTGAAGGGCTTTGGCATCCTGCGCGGCCTGCTGCTGTTCTATCTGGTCTGCAGCGTCGGTCTGCTCGCCAATGTCGGCGTCGCGTTCTCGGTCTACGACCAGGAGCCGATCTGGTGGCTGGCGGGCGCAGCCGGCGCGCTGATGGGCGTGGTGTGGAACTACGCGATGTCCGGGCTGTTCGTCTGGCGCAAGCGATGACGGCGGCATGAACGCGAACGAGGCGCGGCTTGCCCGAAACACCGCGCTTGCGGTGTGCGCGCTGGTCGTGTTGCGACTGGCTGCCGCCGCATGGACGCCGCTGACCTTCGACGAAGCTTATTACTGGATGTGGTCGAAGTCGCTCGCCGGCGGCTATTACGACCATCCGCCGATGGTCGCGGTGGTGATCCGGCTCGGCACCATGATCGCGGGCGATACGCCGTTCGGCGTGCGGCTGGTGTCGATCCTGCTCGCACTGCCGATGAGCTGGGCGATCCACCGGGCGGCCGAGATCCTGTTCGGCGGCCGGCGCATCGCGGCGAGCGCAACGATCCTGCTCAATGTCACGCTGATGGCCGCCGTCGGCACGCTGATCGTGACGCCGGATGCGCCGCTGCTGGTCGCTGCCAGCCTCCTGCTGTACGCGCTCGCAAAGGTACTGGAGAGCGGCCGCGGCGCCTGGTGGCTTGCGGTCGGCGCCGGCGCCGGCGCGGCGCTGCTGTCAAAATACACCGCGCTGTTCTTTGGTCCGGCGATCCTGATCTGGCTTGCGACGGTGCCGAAGCTGCGGCGCTGGTTTCTCTCGCCCTGGCTCTATCTCGGCGGCCTGGTTGCGGCCGGCCTGTTCAGCCCCGTCATCCTGTGGAATGCCGATCACCACTGGGTGTCGTTCATCAAGCAGATGGGCCGCGCGCGGATCGAGGATTTCCGGCCGACCTACATCGCCGAGCTGATCCCGCCCCAGTTTGCGTTCGCAACGCCATTGGTGTTCATCCTCGGCGTGATGGGCCTCTACGCGCTCTATCGGCGCCGCGCCGGCGCGATGGAGGCGCGCGTGCTGGTCAACACGATGTTCTGGACCATCGTGGTCTACTTCACCTGGCACGCATTGCATGCGCGGGTCGAGGCCAACTGGTTCGCGCCGGTCTATCCCGCCTTTGCGGTGGCGGCCGCGGTCGCGGCAGTCCAGGTGCAGTGGGCGCCGCGCGAGCAGCGCACGATCGACTTCTGCCGGCGCTGGGCCGCGCCCACAGGCGTCGTGCTGTTCGCGCTGCTGATCGTGCAGGCCAACACCGGTTTGCTCTCGGGCTACCGCCGCGACGCCACCGTGCGCAGCGTCGGTGTCGGCTGGCAGGAGCTGGCGGACGAGATCGAAGCGGCGCGCGTGCGGACCGGCGCGAGCTGCGTACTGGCGGCGGACTACGGCACCACGGGCTGGCTCGCCTTCTATCTCCCCAAGGGCACCTGCGTCGCCCAGCAGGGCCAGCGCATTCGCTGGGTCAACTTGCCCGAACCGGGCCCTGCGCAGCTGTCCGGCAAGCTGCTCTATGTGCACGAGGTCGAGCAGGCAATGCCGGCCTCGTTGCGCGACAATTTCGCCCGCGTCGAAACGGTGGCCGAGGCCAAGCGCATGCGGGGGCCGTTGACCATCGAGACCTACGCGCTCGACCTGCTGGAGGGCGCAAAGGGCGAGGTCTTCGACCGTTCCCCGCCGCCGGAACTGCAGTAAAACTCTCGCCGTTAAGTGTCGGATCGTCCGGGTCCGGGTCGTCTTCCAGACAGCCCGTCAACCACGCGAGGTTCCAACATGACCAGTTCCGTTCTCAAGCCTGCTGCCGAACTCGCCAAGACCAATGTCAGGCGCTTTCCCAATGAGAGCGCCGAGTATCGCCGCGCCCGCCAGGCGCTGCTTGTCGAAGAGATCGAGCTGCGCCGGCATATCGAGCGCGTCGCCGAGCTGCGCCGCGCCTTGCCGCCCGGCGGCGAGGTGACCAAGCCCTATGAGTTCACCGGCGAGTCCGGCGCGGCCTCGCTCGCCGATCTGTTCGGCAGCAAGCCGACGCTGATCGTCTACAGCTACATGTACGGCCCGCAGCGCGAGAAGCCGTGTCCGATGTGCACATCGTTCATGGGCACATGGGAGGAGAAGCTGTCCGATATCGAGCAGCGCGTGTCGTTCGTGTTCGTGGCGCGCTCGCCGATCGCACGGCTGATCGAGGCGAAGAAGGCGCGCGGCTGGACGCGTCACAGGATCTACTCGGATGCGTCGGGTGATTACACGCGCGACTATGTCAGCAAGGATGACAGCGACCTGCCGGGCTACAATGTCTTCACGCGCCACAACGGCACGATCCGTCATTTCTGGGCCGGCGAAATGGGGGCGGGCACGATGGACCCCGGCCAGGACCCGCGCGGCGCGCCGGACATGGATCCGCTGTGGACGGTGCTCGACACCACGCCAGAGGGACGCGGCACGGACTGGTATCCGAAGCTCTCCTATTGAGGAGATGGTTTTTGCGCGATCCCCGCGCGATTACGGGGCGATCGGCAAGGAAATTCTCCCCTGAATATATTCCGGCATGCTGCGTTGGAGCAGCATGCCGGAATGTCCCATGATGGGACAGAAAAGCCGCTTCGGCGGTCCAATGTCATCTTAAAAAAGCCCTACGCCACAGGCACTTCCCGCGCTGCAGGGGATCGCATCCGGTTAAGTCGCATTTAACTAAAAGTCGCCTTAATGGCCGTCTGTGCCCCCGCGCGACGTTGAGCCGAACACCCGTTCGACCCCGCGTCGAGTGAGGGACAAAGGTGGACCTGTTTTGAGCGCCGGGCGTATGGGTACGAGTGCGAGTGCGTATGTTCTTGGGGCGCCAAGCCGCAAGAAATCTTCCCGAAAAATCCTCCCACAGCATTTCCTCGGCAGCGCCGCGGTGGCGGGGCTGGTGCTTGGCTGCGCCTGGACCGTCTACGCCAACATCTTTGCGGCGAGCGTCTATCCGTCGGTGGGCAATGCGTCGTTCGATGCGCCGGTGGTGAAGCGGCCTGTCGCGGTCGCTGCGCGGCCGACGCCTGCCTTCAACGAGGTGTTCGCGTCCCTGAGGCCGGCACCGGCGGCGCCCGCGAAGACCGAGGTCGCGAAGTCGGAAGCCGCGGCATCGTCGCTTATGTTTAACGATCGGTTTGCGGCCGCCTCGCCCGAGGGCGTGGCGTCCAGCGTCGTGGCTGACGCCGCATCGCAGATCGACCCGATCAAGCAGGCCGCTGCGCCCAAGCTCGCCGAAGCGGCGAGGGCGGTCGCCTCCGCAGAGCTCGCCGAGACTTCGAAGCCATTGCCGGCGCCGAAGTCGGTCGAAGCCGCCAAGAAGCAGGCCGCCGCCAATTTGAAGGTGGCGCTCAACGATCCCGCTGCGGACGTTCAGCCCAAGGGTGCCGATAAGGCGTCCGAGGCGAAGCCTGCCGAAGCCAAGCAGGCGACCAAGTCCAGCGGCGTCCGTGACATGGCCGCGCGCGCCAAGGCCGCGGTGATGTCGATCGCATCGAACGAGCGGCAGACCATGGTCGAAAAACTGTGGGGCAAGCGGGAGTCGAGCGGCGGATTGCTCTCCTTCGCCTCGGCCGATGCGAACGTGACCGGCAGCATTCCTTCGACGCTGGACCAGAACCCGATGCTCGGCGGCTCGCCGCCCTATGACCGCCAGACCGCGGTGTACGACATCTCGGCCAGGACCGTGTACCTGCCCGACGGAACGCGCCTCGAGGCGCATTCGGGCCTCGGCTCCCGGCTGGACGATCCCAGATCGTCGCATCTGAAAATGGTCGGCGTGACGCCGCCGCACATCTACGAACTCAAGCCGCGCGAGGCGCTGTTCCACGGCGTGCCGGCGCTGCGGCTCAATCCGATCGGGGGCGAAGGCAAGATCTTCAACCGCGTCGGCCTGCTCGCGCACACCTTCATGCTCGGTCCGAACGGCGACTCCAACGGCTGCGTCTCGTTCAAGGACTACTACGCGTTCCTCGACGCCTACCGTAACAAGGGCATCCGCCGTCTCGCGGTGCTGGCGCGGATTCAGTAGGCGCATTCTGCTGGAGGGGACGCCTGTCCCCTTGGCCTGTCCCGCGGTCAACTGCCTCGAACGGCCGCCGCTCCATCGTCAGTTCCTGTCCGAAGGTCCCGGTTGCCATCCCTTGAAAGGCCGTGGGGCGCGCTATATCCTGCCGCATACAAGGGTGCCAGGGTCAACAGCGCCGCGCTCCCGAGGGTCATAGAACCCCGGTGGCAGGGAGGGAAGCATGAGCCGATCGCCTGGCGTCATGCATACGGACAAGGTTCTCGACGTGCTGGCAGGGGGCGGAGCGCCATCCGACCTGTCGGCGTCGTGGCGTCGTTCCGGCCATCTGCACGCGCTCGATCCGGCGAGCCGCCTGCCGTCGCATCGTCTCAGCCAGGCCGACATCGCCGCTGCGCAGCAGCGGCTCGGCGGATTCCTGAAAGTCGCCCAGAGCACGCTCGATCGGCTGTTTCTTGCCGTGGGCGGGGTCGGCTGCTCGGTGCTGCTCGCGGACCGCGACGGCGTCGTCGTCGACCGGCGCGGCGCGGGTGCCGATGATGCGACCTTTGACGCCTGGGGGCTCTGGACCGGCGCGGTCTGGAGCGAGAAATACGAGGGGACCAACGGCATCGGCACCTGCATCGTCGAGAAGCGCCCGCTGTCGATCGACCGTGAGCAGCACTTCTTCACTCGCAATTCCGGACTGTTCTGCACCACCGCGCCGATCTTCGACGAACACGGCGAGCTTGCCGCCGCGCTCGACGTTTCCTCCTGCCGGGCGGATTTGACCGGCGGATTTTCCCGATTGATCGCGACCACGGTCACCGACGCCGCCCGCACGATCGAGGCCGAGAATTTTCGCCGCGCGTTTCCCGACGCGCGGATTCTGCTGACGCCCAAAAGCGAGCGCGCCGTCAACTCGTTGCTGGCGGTCGATCGCGACGATCTCGTGATCGGTGCGACGCGGGCTGCGCGGCGCGCGCTCGGCCTCAACGCGGCGTCGCTGGCGCGGCCATTGCCGGCGGCCGACCTGATCGGCGAGACTCGCGACGCGGGTGACCTGGCTGCCGCGGAACGTGCAGCGTTGCAGCGTGCGCTGGCGCGCGCCGGCGGCAATGTGTCGAAGGCCGCCAGGGACCTCGACATGTCCCGGGCGACCTTGCACCGCAAGCTCAAGCAGCTTGGCTTGCACCGTTAGCGCGCAATGACCTTTGGTTGAATCGGCTCGCCGCGGCTTCGATTCACCTCTCCCCACCGGGGAGAGGTCGGATTGCTCCTGGCGATGCGAAGCATCGTCCAGTGCAATCCGGGTGAGGGCTCTTGCTCTCTCGATAGACCGGAACCCCTCACCCGATTTGCTGTGCAAATCGACCTCTCCCAAGGGAGAGGTGATCCTTCGACGCTATTCCAGCTCAACCTGATCTTATCGATGCGCCCGCGCCAATTTGCGGCGCACTCTGTCTCAGATTTGCGACAGTTCCCTCGTGGCCCTTGGGGCGAGCCCCTGTTCTGTCTGCCTGATTTGACCGAGCGTTCCGGCCAACGCCGTGTGCATCGGCGTGCCAACGGAGGAACACATGAACAAGGTGGACATGCAGTCCGTGCTCAAGGCGCCGTTCGCCAAGCGCTACGGCAATTTCATTGGCGGCGAATGGCGCGAGCCCCATTCCGGGAAGTATTTCGACAACGTCTCGCCGGTGACGGGACTTCCGATCTGCGAAATCCCGCGCTCGGATGCTGCGGATATCGAGGCCGCGCTCGACGCGGCGCATGCCGCCAAGGGCGCCTGGGGCAAGACCAGCGTCGCCGAGCGCTCGCTGATCCTCAACAAGATCGCCGACCGGATGGAGGCCAATCTCGAGAAGCTCGCGACCGCCGAGACCTGGGACAACGGCAAGCCGATCCGGGAGACCATGGCGGCCGACATACCGCTCGCGATCGACCACTTCCGCTATTTCGCCAGCGCGATCCGCGGCCAGGAGGGTTCGATCTCCGAGATCGATCACGACACCGTCGCCTATCACTTCCATGAGCCGCTCGGCGTCGTCGGGCAGATCATTCCCTGGAATTTCCCGATCCTGATGGCGACCTGGAAGCTGGCGCCGGCGCTCGCCGCCGGCAATTGCGTCGTGATCAAGCCCGCCGAGCAGACCCCGGCGTCGATCATGACCTGGCTCGAACTGGTCGGCGATCTCCTGCCCAAGGGCGTCCTCAATGTCGTCAACGGTTTCGGCCTCGAGGCCGGCAAGCCCCTGGCCTCATCGAACCGGATCGCCAAGATCGCCTTCACCGGCGAGACCACGACCGGCCGGCTGATCATGCAATACGCCTCGCAGAACCTGATCCCGGTGACGCTCGAGCTCGGCGGCAAGTCGCCCAACATCTTCTTCAAGGACGTCTGCGCGGAAGACGATGATTTCTTCGACAAGGCGATCGAAGGATTCGTGATGTTCGCGCTCAACCAGGGCGAGGTCTGTACCTGCCCGAGCCGTGCGCTGATCCACGAATCGATCTACGACCGCTTCATGGAGCGCGCGTTGAAGCGCGTGGCCGCGATCACGCAAGGAAGCCCGCTCGACCCGACCACCATGATCGGCGCGCAGGCCTCCTCCGAACAGCTCGAGAAGATCCTCTCCTATATCGACATCGGCAAGAAGGAGGGCGCCAAGGTCTTGGCCGGCGGCGAGCGCAACAATCTCGGCGGCGGACTATCGGGCGGCTATTACGTCAAGCCGACCGTGTTCGAGGGCAACAACAAGATGCGCGTGTTCCAGGAGGAGATTTTCGGGCCCGTGGTGTCGGTCACGACCTTCAAGACCGACGAGGAAGCGCTCTCGATCGCCAACGACACGCTCTATGGCCTCGGCGCGGGCGTCTGGAGCCGCGATGCCAATCGCTGCTATCGCTTCGGCCGCGCCATCCAGGCCGGCCGGGTCTGGACCAATTGCTACCACGCCTATCCGGCGCATGCGGCGTTCGGCGGCTACAAGCAGTCCGGCGTCGGCCGCGAGAACCACAAGATGATGCTCGACCATTACCAGCAGACCAAGAACATGCTGGTGAGCTACAGCGCGAAGAAGCTCGGCTTCTTCTAGGATCCTGTAGACGCGACAGGCTTCGGCGGGGTGTCCCGCCGAAGCTCCATCACGGAGGCCGCGATGGCTGACAAGGTGACCGCGACACCGGCCGCGCTGGAGCTGATCGCCGAGATTGTCGCCGATCACGGGCCGGTGCTGTTTCACCAGTCCGGCGGCTGCTGCGACGGTTCGTCGCCGATGTGCTATCCGCAAGGCGAATTCCTGATCGGCGACCACGACGTCAAGCTCGGCGAGATCGGCGGCGCGCCGTTCTACATCAGCGGCGCGCAATATGACGCCTGGAAGCACACCGATCTGATCATCGACGTCGTTCCCGGCCGCGGCGGCATGTTCTCGCTCGACAACGGGCGCGAGCGCCGGTTCCTGACCCGGTCCGAAATCTGCGCGTTGCCGCTCCGCGAGGCGGAGTAAGGCAACTTGGCGCGATCGGCGTCGAACTGGAACTGAGGGCTATTGTCGCTATATTGTGCTGATCCAGGGCGAGTCCAAGCTCGGCAACGGATCTGGTGCAAAGCGAACATGTCTCCCACACCCTCCATCGAAACCCCGCCGCCGATCACGACCGAAGCGTTCGTCGATGCCGCAGCCGCGGTTGTCCGTCTCGAAGAGATCTACGAGCGCAACACCGGCTTCCTGCGCAATCGTTTCGAGGCCTATGTCAACGGCGTGCCGTTCACGACGCGGGTGCGGGCGCATTATCCGTTCGTCCGCATCACGACCTCGTCACATGCGCGGCTCGACTCGCGGCTTGCCTACGGCTTCGTCGCAGGACCCGGCATCCACGAGACCAGCATCACGCGGCCCGATATCTTCCGGACCTATCTGACCGAGCAGATCGGGCTCCTGATCAAGAACCATGGCGTGGCGGTCGAGATCGGCGAGTCGCACGAGCCGATCCCGATCCATTTCGCTTACCGCCGCGACATCAATATCGAGGCGGCGCTGACCATCGCCGACAGTTCGGCGTTCACCCGGTCGCTGCGCGACATCTTCGATACGCCCGATCTCGCTGCGATGGACGATGCGATCGCCGACGGCACGTTTGAGCTGACGCCGGGCGCGCCGGAGCCGCTGGCGCTGTTCCGCGCGGCGCGGGTCGATTACTCCCTTCGCCGGCTCTACCACTACACCGGCACCGACCCGGAGCACTTCCAGAATTTCGTGATCTTCACGAACTACCAGTTCTATGTCGATGCCTTCGTGCAGCTCTCCCAGCAGCGGCTTGCGTCGGGCGAGGCCGGTCTCGAGGCCTTCGTCGCGCCCGGCAATGTGATGACGCATAATGCGCGGCTCGGCGGCGGCAGCACCGGGACCCCGTCCGAACGCGTCCCGCAGATGCCGGCCTTTCATCTGGTCCGGCCCGGCTATCGCGGCATCACCCTGATCAATATCGGCATCGGTCCGTCCAATGCGCGCAACATCACCGATCACGTCGCGGTGCTGCGGCCGCATGCCTGGTTGATGATCGGGCACTGCGCCGGACTGCGCAACACGCAGCGGCTCGGCGATTATGTGCTTGCCCACGGCTATGTGCGCGACGACCACGTGCTCGATCACGAGCTGCCGCTCTGGGTGCCGATCCCGGCGCTGGCGGAAATGCAGGTCGCGCTCGAGGAAGCGGTCGGCGAGGTGACCGGGCTCTCCGGCTTCGAGCTCAAGCGGCTGATGCGCACCGGCACGGTCGCCAGCGTCGACAACCGCAACTGGGAGATCAGCGGGCCGCAGGTGATCCGGCGCATGTCGCAGTCGCGCGCGGTCGCGCTCGACATGGAATCGGCGGCGATCGCCGCCAACGGCTATCGCTTCCGCGTCCCCTACGGCACGCTGCTCTGCGTCTCCGACAAGCCGCTGCATGGCGAGATCAAGCTCGCAGGCATGGCCAGTGAATTCTACCGCCAGCGCGTCGGCCAGCACCTTGAGATCGGTCTCAAGGCGCTGGAGCGGCTCAAGCAGCAGGAATCCGAACGCCTGCATTCGCGCAAGCTGCGCAGCTTTGCCGAGGTCGCGTTTCAGTAGCGCAGCGCCGCGGGGATCAGCGCTCAGGCGAGCGCGTTGCCGCGGGCGATGATCGCGAAGCGGTCGGACAGTTCGGCGAGCGCGACGTCGTGAATGAGCCTTGCGGCAATCGTGCCGCCGACGCCGTCGGGCAGGTCGCGGGTGGCGCAGCTGTCGGCGTCGATCGTGGTGCGGAAGCCGAGATCGAGCGCGGCGCGGGCGGTCGAGCTCACGCACATATGCGTCATGAAGCCGGCGAGCACCAGCTCCTTGCGGCCGGTCGCGGCGAGCTGCGCGTTGAGGTCGGTGCCGGCGAACGCGTTCGGCAATTGCTTCTCGATCACGATCTCACCCGGCCGCGGCGCCAGCGGCGCGACGATCGCGCCACGCTCGGCGGTGCGGTCGAACAGGCTGCCCGGCTGGCCCTTGTGCGCGATGTGGATGATCGCGGCGCCGCTTTCCCGGGCGCGCGCGAGCAATGCGGCGGCGCGCGCAATCGCCGGCTTGGCGTCGGGCAGCGCCAGGGGACCTGCGAGATATTCGTTCTGGATATCGATCAGCACCAGGCAGCTGTCGCCGAGGCGGGGCGGGGTGAGGTCGATACCGGCAAGCTGCATCAATGTCTTGGCTGATGTCATGGTCGTTCTCCAGCGGATGTGTCGCCGAAAACATAGCCCGGGTTCGGCCTGCTGTTATGCAGGGATATTGCAGCCGGTGGCTGCGTTATTGCAGGTGGCGGTCGCACGATGTAGCCTGCCGCCATGAACTGGGACGATCTTCGCATCATCGCGGCGGTCAGGGACGAGGGCACTTATGCGGGCGCCAGCGCGCGGCTGCGCATCGACGAGACCACGGTCGGGCGCAGGCTGGCGCGGATCGAGCGCGCGCTCGGCTTGCGCCTGTTCGAGGCCGTCGATGGCGTCCGCAAGCCGACCCGGCAGTGCGACATGGTGCTCGCGCATATTGAGGCGATGGCCGCGCATGCCGAGGAGATCGGCCGGATCGGCGGAAGCCTGCCTGGTCCGGTCGGGCGGCTGCGGATCGCCTCCACCAGTGCGATCGCCGAGGAGGTGCTGGCGCCGCGCGCAAGTGAATTCCTGCGCGCCCATCCGGGCCTGACGCTGCAGTTTCTGACGTCGAGCGACAACGTAAAATTCTCGCGCTGGGAGGCCGATCTCGCGATCCGCCTGCGCAAGCCCGACAAGGGCGACTTTGCGATCTCGAAGCTCGCCGAGGTCAGGTCGTATTTCTTCGAGCCGGCCGCGACAACGGCGGGAGAAGCGATGCTGTGCGCCTATCCCGACGAGCTCGGAGGGATTCCGGAAATGCAGTTCCTGCGCGCGAAGCGGCTTCGCGCGCGCTGCGTCACCGACAATGTCCGCATCATCCAAACGCTGATCCAGTCGCATCACGCAGTCGGCGTGTTGCCGGAGCACAGCTGTGCCGATCTGCTGACCGACCGCCGTCTGCGCGCCACGCTGCTGCCGAAGCGACGCGACGTCTGGCTCCTGGTGCAGAACCATCTCAAGCGCGACACGGCAACGCGCGTCACCATCGACTGGCTGCGCGCCTGCTTCCAGGATGCCGCGCAGAAGGGGTGAGGTGCCCTCGCATTGGCGGGACGTGCTGCGACGCCTGGGTCACAGCACCGCCCCGTCATGAAAAAATCACACGCAGCCCTCTTGCAACACGGACGAGGCGGTGGCCGGCCAGCACGCTGGACGAGGTGCCGTCTGCGAAGACGGCGCTCGATACGGAGCTTCGCGACTTCGTCCGCGATCGTGTCGCGGACAGCGGCGTCGAGGTCACCGAGCTCGGCGTGAAGGACGTGATCCTGCTCGGCGAGATCCGCGAGCTGGTCAACAAGGTGGTGGAGGCGGAGCGGGTGGCGAAGGCTAACCTGATCCGTCGCCAGGAGGAGACCGCGGCGACGCGTTCGCTCCTGAACACCGCCAGGCTGATGGAGGAGAACCCTCTGCTGCTGCGGCTCAAGGAGCTGGAGTCGCTCGAGCGTCTGGTCGAGAAGGTCGGCCGCATCGACCTGCATGCCGGCGAGGGACAGGGCCTCGATGCGCTCCTGACCAAGCTGGTCCGCCTCAAGGCGCCCGAGAGCGCGTAAGACAAGAAGGGCCGCCCACGGGCGGCCCTTCGCTTTTTGCGCCGGCACGGGCCGCTGGCATTCTTATGAATGTTAGCGTGCAGGACGGCTGTACCGGGGCACCGCTATCGGCGCAATTCGCATGTGCTGCTCCGGGCCGCAAAACAGAGGTGCCACCCCGGGCAGATTGCGATAACGTTTGCGCACCGTGGTCCATTCGGCCAGCCGTCAACCCGTCGGTGAAGCCAGTGCAGCAGATTGCGGAATGGCTCGAGAAGCTGGGACTTGGGCAATACGCGCTGCGTTTTGCCGAGAACGGGATCGACCTCGGCGTTCTTCCCGAATTGACGGATGAAGACTTCGACAGGCTCGGCGTCCTGCTCGGCCATCGCCGCAAGATGCTGCGTGCGATCGCCGATCTCAATCAAGCCGAACTGATCGCCGCGCCGGTTTCACCGCACGATGCCGAGCGCCGCCATCTCACCGTGATGTTCTGCGACCTGGTCGGCTCGACGGCCTTGTCGGCACGTCTCGATCCCGAGGACATGTGGGAGGTGATCCGCGCCTATCGCGCAGCCTGTGCGCAGGTGATCACGACATATGACGGCGCCGTTGCCAGATTTATCGGCGACGGCATCCTGGCTTATTTCGGCTATCCCCGTGCCCACGAGGACGATGCGGAGCGCGCGGTGCGCGCCGGCCTCGACGTCATTGCCGCAATAGGCAAGCTCGAGACCCGCGCGAAAGAGGGCGTTGCGGTTCGGATCGCGATCGCGAGCGGGCTTGTCGTGGTCGGCGACCTCGTCTCCGGCGGCGCGTCGGAGGAGCAGGCGCTGGTCGGCGATGCGCCGAACATCGCGGCGCGGCTGCAGAGCCTGGCGGAGCCGGGCGTGGTCGTCGTGGCGGCCTCGACCCGGCGGCTGCTCGGCAATCTGTTCACGCTGCGCAGCCTCGGCCGCCGCGAGGTCAAGGGCATCTCCGAGCCGATCGCGGTGTGGGCCGTCGAAGGCGAGCCGGCATCGGAAAGCCGTTTCGAGGCGGTGCGCACCGCGCGCTCGATCGGCTTCGTCGGCCGCAAGGCGGAGATCGAATTTGCGTTGTCGCGCCAGCAACTGGCGTGGCAGGGCCAGGGCCAGGCGGTGCTGATATCGGGCGAAGCGGGTATCGGCAAATCGCGCATCGTGGCGATGCTCTCCGACAGCCTGGCGCCCGGGACACACCGCCGTGTGCGGTATCAATGCTCGCCCTATCACACCAACAGCGCGCTGCACCCGTTTGTCGCCCAGCTCGAGCGTGCCGCCGGCATCAGGTCGGAGGATGCGCCGGAGCAGAAGCTGGACAAGCTTGAAGCCATGCTGGCGCTCGGCACGCAGCACGTGCCCACCGTGACACCGCTGATCGCAGCGCTGCTGTCGATCCCGACCGGCGAGCGCTATCCGCCGCTCGGCCTCAGCCCGGCGCAGCAGCGGCGGCAGACATTCGCAGCGCTGCTCGACCAGCTCGAGGGCCTTGCCCGGCAGCAGCCGGTGCTTGTCGTCTGTGAAGACGTGCACTGGGCCGATGCCACGTCGCTCGAACTGCTCGACCTCGCGGTCGACCGGATCAGGGGACTGCCGATCCTCATGCTCATGACGTTCAGGCCGGAGTTCGAGCCGCCATGGGCGGGGCTCGCCAATGTCAGCCTGCTGCGGCTCGATCGGCTCGACCGGCAGGACACCCGCGCGCTGATCGAGCAGGTGACCGTCGGCCGGTTGCTGCCCGGCGAGATGATGACGCAGATCGTCGAGCGGACGGACGGTGTCCCGCTGTTCGTCGAGGAGCTGACCAAGATGGTCATGGAGTCGGGGCTGCTGGTCGAGACTGCCGGGCGCTATCGCCTCGACAATCCGCTGCCGCCGCTGGCGATCCCGGCGACGCTGCAGGATTCGCTGATGGCCCGGCTCGACCGGCTGGCCCCGGTCAAGGAGGTGGCGCAGATCGGCGCTGCGATCGGCCGTGAGTTCTCATATGCGCTGCTGCGCAGCGTGGCGGGGCGCGATGATCTGACGCTTGCCGCGGCGCTTGCCCAGCTCGAAGAGGCCGAGTTGCTGCTGCGCCGGGGCGTGCCGCCGGATGCAAGCTACAGCTTCAAGCATGCGTTGGTCCAGGAGGCGGCTTACGAGAGCTTGCTCAAGAGCCGCCGGCAATTGCTTCACAAGCATATCGGCGATGTGCTGCGCGACAAGTTTGCCGAGATGGCCGAGATCGAGCCGGAAGTCGTTGCCTACCATTTCACCGAGGCAGGGCTCGGCGAGACCGCGCTGGCGTGGTGGCGCAAGGCCGGTCAGCAGGCACTGAAGCGCTCGGCCTATTGCGAGGCGATCGCGCATCTCGGCAAGGCGGTCGCGATCGCCGATCAACTGCCCGACGAGCCGGCTCGGATGATCGGCCGGCTCCATCTGCAAATCGCCTACGGCCGCGCGCTGCGGGGCAGTCTTGGGCACAGCGCCCCCGAGACGGTGGCCGCCTGGACGCGCGCCCGGCAGTTCGCCTCGGATGTCGATGATCCAATCGAGCTCGCGCCGATCCAGTCGGGCCTCTTCAACGCCTGCTTGACCCACGGCGAGCTCGCGCCGATGCGAGAGCTGGCGGAGGCGATCATGGGCGCAGCGGAGCGGCATCCGGATTCGCCGGTGGCGGCAATCGTGGCGCGCTGGACCAGCGGGGTGACCGCCTGGTTCGCGGGCGAGTACCTGAACGCGGGCATCCATCTCGAACAGGCCTTCGCGGCCTATGCGACCGAGCCGGATCCGGCAACCTTCAAGGCCTCGACGCTCGACTTGCCGTTCGTCATCATGAGATTTCTCGCCCTGGTGCTTTGGCCGCGTGGCGAGATCGATCGGGCCCGGCAGCTCGCGGGCGCAGCGGTGAACGTCGCCGGGAAACAGCGCGCGCTCGCGCGCGCCAATGCGCTGGTTCACAAGGCCGTCTTCGACGGGCTGTGCGGCAGCAGGTTGCGCCAGACCGAGACGATCCTTGCCCTGGGCCTGGCGCAGGACCACACGATGCCGCTGTATGTCGCCGCCGGCACCTATCTCAATGGTCTGGAGAAGTGGCGTGCCGGCGACCGGGCCGCAGGTCTCGCTGAGATGCAGCGTGGCTGGACGTTGCTTCACGAGAACGATTGCTACCTCTGTGAACCGTTCTGGGGATTGCACATTGCCGTGGCGAATGCGGAGGCCGGGCATGTCGATGCCGGGCTCGACATCATCGATGGGTTGATCGAGGCGACTGAGCAGTCCGGGCAGCACTGGCTGGATGCCGAGCTCTACCGCGTGCAGGGCGAACTGCGGTCGCGCCGCGTCAGCCCTGACATGTCCGGCGCCGAGGGCGCCTTCCGCCGCGCCCTCGAGATTGCGCGAAGGCAGCAGACCAGGACGTTCGAGCTGCGCGGCGCGCTGGGACTTGCACGTCTTTACAGCCGCAGCGGCCGGGCAGAGGAGATATCTCGATTGCTGGCGCCGGTGCTCGCCGGCTTCGATGCGGCGCTCGATCTTGCCGAGATCAAGGACGCGCAGGAACTGCTCGCGCAGGCGCATCAGTGGCCGGACCGCCACTCGCGCGCGTCTTGACGGGTGCCGCAGCGGAACGGTCACACCGCGTCCGCCACCTTCCTCCTCGCGCGGGTGGTGAAAGAGCAGGTTCGGATTTCGCGCGCGGCGCTTGCGAAGCGAAACTGGAACTGTTGGGTTCCCGAAGTTCTACGGTGGCGGCGATGCGCATTTTGCTATTGCGTCCGCTGGCGCATTTGCATCTACTTTAAAAAGCGCTGCTGCAGAGAATTCCGCCTTGCGGTCAAGCGTTTGGAATTTGTTTTTGATCCTGTGTTTGAGTGAGTATGCTGTGCGACCCTTGACGTTCCCGCAGGTGAGCATTTCCGGTGGAACTCGTAATCGCCTTCTCGCGACATTGTCGCCGGCGGATCTGGACCTCCTGAGACCCGAACTTGAGACCGTTGCGCTCGAACAGGATGCAGTCCTGGCGCGCGCCGGTGACGAGATCGACTACGTCTTCTTTCCTCACAGCGGCGCGATCCTGTTGATGATCGACATGGCGGATGGGCACACGGTCGCGACCGGTGTGGTTGGATGCGAAGGGGCGGTGGGCAGTCTTTCGGTGCTTGGAGCCTCGCCGTCAGGCATTACCGCCGTCGTTCGTGCGGCTGGTACCGCCTCGCGGGTTCCGGCGGCGCGCTTTCATGCCGCTTTCGGCCGCAGTCCCGGGATTCGGCAGGCAATCCAGAAGCATGTCAGATCGATGCTGATCCAGTTTCAGCTCGGCTCCGCCTGCAATGCGCTCCATCCGGTCGAGGCGCGGATGGCGCGCTGGCTGCTTCAGCTTCGCGACCGCGTCGACAGCGACGTCCTCCCGCTGACCCAGCACGCGCTGTCACAAATCCTCGGCGTGCGACGAACAACGGTGACCTTGCTGATGGGCAACCTGCGCAAGCGCGGCGCGATCAGGTCGGATCAACGAGGCCAGATCGAGATCGATCGGGCGCGGCTCTTGGCGGCGGCGTGCGAATGCCATCGCGTCATGCGTCTCGAAGCCGAGGAGATCTTCTCGGGCGACAAGGTTCGAACGCGAGGAATGGCGTCGGCCAACGATCCGCGCATCCCGGAAATCGAGGCGGACGACGCCGTGTGAGCGTGTCCCCGGTGCGGTCAGCTTCCCGGCCGCCGATCAAGCTCCCGTGCGGGGGAGGATGCCTCTTCGAGCTTCGCAATCTCGCGCAGCACCTTTGCGGTCTCGCGCAACTCATTGCGCTTCAGACCGGGTTTCAGCCGTCGCGCTTCGTCGAGAAAGTCCTTGGCCTGCAGCAGCCAGGCAGACGTTTCCGTCGAGATCTGCACCTGCGCCATGGTGTCCCTCCATCGCGGTCGTCAAAAGTGGCGGCCATTTTCAGGCCGGCGAACCGCCGCCGCGGCGTCGCCGCACGCGGATGCTCGGCTCATCGACCCACGCGTCCCGCGCAAACCAGGCGTGATCCGCGCGGCAAAACGGACAGGGGGTGCGCGCGAAGAACACGGTGCTGCGTCGAAAGCTCTCGCGATCGGTTTTGATTCCGGTGGAAATCGCGTGTCCGGTTTGCGGACATCTGACCATCACCATGCCCATGAGCGCCTCCCTCCCATATTGCCTTTTGCTTTTTGCCTTTTGCCTTGCAGAATAGTCCGGCCGGTTGGATTGGCCCCAGATCGGTGCGCGGGGTAGTTGGGGGGCATCGCGCACCTGCGGCGGTTGACGGAGCATCGGCAGTGGGGGCTGCATGCTCGTCAGTGGGCTTCTTCCAACCGGCCAGGTCCCTCCTTGAACGAATCCTCAATGTGACTTCAACGCCGCTTCTTCAGGCGGCTCGGCAGAAAACCTCTTCGCTTTCGCCCACCGTACAGCCTCCCTCGCAAGTGAAAGCATTCTCCGCAACGCTCGCCCGCGTCACGGGAGCTGACGCTCCGTGCTCGATTCGGATTTTTGAGAGTGAAGTTCGATCTCGTCCCGAGCTTACTGTGCGGGACGAAGATGACGCTGTCGGTTCGGTTTGCGACTCTCGCGCAAAATTTTTTTGAAATTGTCAACTCAGACCAACGTATGTTTACGGAGAGTGTTGTGCATAACGTGCATGCTGGGAGCCGCGTGAGGCTCCTGTCTCAGCGTGAGGTTGTGCAAAGCATCCGCATTGGCCGCGCTGCAGTAAGCGAGCTTGCCCAAACAAAAACCCCGGCATCGCTGCCGGGGTTCTGCATTTCGTTGTCGTTGAGCGAAATCCCGGCTCTGCGGTGCACCGCTTCGCGCTGCACCGCGTCCGGGACGACTTCGTCGCTTAGAAGTCCATGCCGCCCATGCCGCCGCCCGGAGGCATCGCGGGGCCGCCGGCGTTCTTCTTCGGCAGCTCGGCAACCATCGCTTCCGTGGTGATCAGGAGCGCGGCCACCGAGGCAGCGTTCTGGATCGCGGTGCGCACGACCTTGGTCGGGTCGATGATGCCCTTCTTGACGAGGTCGGCATAGTCGCCGGTCTGGGAGTCGAAGCCGTAGTTGTAGGCCTTGTTCTCCAGGATCTTGCCGACAATCACCGAACCGTCTTCACCGGCGTTGATCGCGATCTGGCGAGCGGGAGCCGACAGCGCCTTGCGCACGATCTCGACGCCGGTCTTCTGGTCGTCGTTCTTGGTGCGCAGGCCCTTGAGCTGCTCGGAGGCACGGAGCAGGGCGACGCCGCCGCCCGGGACGATGCCTTCCTCGACAGCCGCGCGGGTCGCGTGCATCGCGTCATCAACGCGATCCTTGCGCTCCTTCACCTCGACCTCGGTCGCGCCGCCGACGCGGATCACCGCGACGCCGCCTGCGAGCTTGGCGAGACGCTCCTGCAGCTTCTCACGGTCGTAGTCCGAGGTGGTCTCCTCGATCTGCGCCTTGATCTGGGCAACGCGGGCGTCGATGTCGGCCTTCTTGCCGGCGCCGTTGACGATCGTGGTGTTCTCCTTGTCGATCATCACCTTCTTGGCGCGACCGAGCATCTGCAGCGTGACGTTCTCGAGCTTGATGCCGAGGTCTTCCGAGATGGCCTGGCCGCCGGTCAGGATCGCGATGTCCTGCAGCATGGCCTTGCGGCGATCGCCGAAGCCCGGAGCCTTGACGGCCGCGACCTTCAGGCCGCCACGCAGGCGGTTGACGACGAGGGTGGCGAGGGCTTCGCCTTCGACGTCCTCGGCGACGATGACCAGCGGCTTGCCGGTCTGCACCACGGCCTCGAGCAGCGGCAGCAGCTCGTTCAGCGAGGAGAGCTTCTTCTCGTTGATGAGGATGTAGGCGTCGTCCATCTCAACGCGCATCTTGTCGGCGTTGGTGACGAAGTAGGGCGAGATGTAGCCGCGGTCGAACTGCATGCCCTCGACGACGTCGAGTTCGGTCTCGAGCGACTTGGCTTCCTCGACCGTGATCACGCCCTCGTTGCCGACCTTCTTCATGGCGTCGGAGAGGAACTTGCCGATCTCGGCATCGCCATTGGCCGAAATGGTGCCGACCTGGGCGATCTCCTCGTTCGAGGTGACCTTCTTCGAGTTCTTCTGGAGGTCCGCAACGACGGCTTCGACCGCGAGGTCGATACCGCGCTTCAGGTCCATCGGGTTCATGCCGGCGGCGACCGACTTGGCGCCTTCCTTCACGATCGCAGCCGCGAGCACGGTCGCGGTGGTGGTGCCGTCGCCGGCCGCGTCAGCGGACTTGGAGGCGACTTCGCGCACCATCTGGGCGCCCATGTTCTCGAACTTGTCCTCGAGCTCGATCTCCTTGGCGACGGTGACGCCGTCCTTGGTGATGCGGGGAGCGCCGAACGACTTTTCGAGCACCACGTTGCGGCCCTTCGGACCGAGGGTGACCTTCACCGCGTTGGCCAGGATGTCGACGCCGCGCAGCATCTTGTCGCGTGCCTCGACGGAGAATTTGACTTCTTTAGCTGCCATCTGAATTTTTCCTTGGAATGGTTTGCCTGGGGAGGGAGGAGGCGCTTAGGCCGCCTTCTTCTTGGAAGCGGGGACGTCGAGCACGCCCATGATGTCGCTTTCCTTCATGATCAGCAGGTCTTCACCGTCGATCTTGACCTCGGTGCCGGACCACTTGCCGAACAGGACGCGGTCGCCGACCTTGAGGTCGATCGGGATCAGCTTGCCAGCTTCGTCGCGGCCGCCCGGGCCAACGGCGATGACTTCGCCCTGCGAGGGCTTTTCCTTGGCACTGTCCGGAATGATGATGCCGCCAGCAGTCTTCTCTTCGGCGTCGATACGCTTGACCACGACGCGGTCGTGAAGCGGACGGAATTTCATGCAGTCCTCCTAAACATTTGTAGATGCTGTAGATTTTTGGAGAGTTAGCAGTCCAGCCCAGCGAGTGCCAGACTGACTAGGCAGGAGATAGGCCAAGCCTTGGCGGCGGGCAAGTGCCTCTAGCAGAAAAATTGGCACTCGTAAGTGCCGCCTGCCAAAGGGATGCCGAGATCATTTCGACATCCTTAATGCCGCCAGGGAGAGGGCGCGGGGGCTATTAGCAGATGCGGTAAGCTGCTGCCAACGCAAGAAATTTCAACAACCTATTAAACATTTAGGCTTGAGATGGGTTAGTCGCGTGCGTCACATTTCTCTCATGTGAGCGCATCCATTGCCGGTGGTCCGGCGGGGGAGGTCGGCCACCACGTGAATGCGCTCCGTCACAGGAGGTTGGCATGGTCTCGCGAGTTGGTGGGGTTGTTTCCGACGATTTCCGGAAGCAGTTGCTGGGGTACGGGCTGACGACGGCGCAAATCCTCTATCGGATGCCCGATCACCCCTCGTTGCTGCAGACCTATGTCTGGCAGAACTACGACCTGTTTCCGAAATTTCCGGCGCTGCAGGATTTCCTCGCGTTCTGGCAGGCGAAGCTCGAAGGCCCGCTGTTTTCGGTGACGGTGGCGCATTCGAAGCTGGTCAAGCCGGCCGAGCTGCGCGCCGTCGACGGCGTGTTCCGGCTGCACTGAGCGGGCAAGGGAGCAAAAGCGCGCTGTGCGCCTTTGCTCGCCTCGCGGCGCGCGACTTGTGTTAGCCTCTCTCCGTCACAAAAAGACGGGAGGCGAACAATGGCCAAGAAGACGGCATCAAGATCGGCAGCCAAGACCGCGGTGAAGAAGAAATGGTCGGGGCTCGGCGCCGGCACCAAGAAGACGTCCGCGAAATCGTCCGCGCGCAAGACCATCAAGTCGAAGGGACGCGTCTCGGCGGCGAAGAAGAGCGCAGCGAAAGCTGCAACCAAGGCGCGGCCGAAGCAGCGCGTCGCGATCAGCCATCACCGCGAAGAGGACTTCAAGGCCGACGGGCTGCGCGCCTATGCCAAGTACCGCGACCTCGGCATCGCCGCCGCCTCGCATGGCCTCGCGCAGGCACACGTCATCCGGCTGCAGGGACCGTGCAATCCCGATGAAGTGTCGAAGCTGCACTTCCACGATGTCGACTTCCAGATGGTCTACGTGCTCAAGGGCTGGGTGAAGACCTACATGGAAGGCGAGGGCGAGACCCTGATGCAGCAAGGCAGCGCCTGGACCCAGCCGCCGCGCATCCGGCACATGATCCTGGACTACTCCGACGACGTCGAACTGCTGGAGGTGATCCTGCCGGCCGAGTTCAAGACGGTGGAGTTGAAGGCGTAGGCTTTTCGCGGCCGTCATGGCCGGGCTTGACCCGGCCATCCATCCTGCTTCGCGAGATTCTCCTGGTCGATGGATGCCCGGGTCAAGCCCGGGCATGACGATTTTCTTGGCCGTGTACCCATAAAACCGTCGGCGTGACTCTACGTCCGCTTTGCCCCGATAGCGACCAAGTTCGTGCGGCAACGCAAGATGTCGCGATGGGCCAATTTCGGAAGTCCGCCAAATGTCATTTCTTGATCCTCGTAGAGTACCAAAGAAAGACCGCCTTGCGGCGGTCTCTCTGAGTCCAACCAGTGTGCTTTGATCAGGCAGCTCGCTTGAACGCGTCCCGTGCCGCCTCATTGGCGCGATCGAAGGCAGCACGCGTTTCCGTCAAAGCTGCCATAAGTGCGGACCATGACTGGGTCCCCGCCTGGTTCAACTTCTCAAGTTTTTTCTCCGCCTCGACTGCATCGGCGTTCATACGCTTCACGGCGGCGTCAATATCGCCCCGACGCTCAGAAGCGAATTTTTTGGCATCGCTGCCAAGTTTGTCGGCCGCTTCGCGCCACGCTTTCAATTGGGCATCGGCTTGAAGCTTAAACATCGCCTGCTGGTGCTCGATTTGCTTGCCGAAGCTCTCGACATATTTCCTGACCTCGGCCTCGAACGAGCGCCAGTCATCCTCTAGTTTTGCCTTCGCCTGGATCCAGGCGGCCTCGTTAGCTTCCGATTGCTTCTTCATGGTGTCCCGGAAGTCATCACGCTGCTTGCGCAGTTCAGCCAGAATCTTCTCAGCCTTGTCGCGGACATCGGCCTGCACCTCGGCTACCTTGCCTTCAAGCGATGTCACTGCGGCGTCCATTTCATCGAGACGCTCCTTGGCCCAAATTGTAAAGAAGTGGGGATTGCTTTGCGTCACCATTTGCTTATCTCCTCGTATGCCCCATTTTGCTGAGTAACATGCCGCGCCCACCTGTTTTTGATGCAAGTCAACATCAAACCCAGGAGTGATCCTCGGTCTGACCCGACTTCACCTAAGAAGTTGGGAGGTCCGAAATGGGTCATTCACGTCGAATCGCATCGGGCGGAGCCGCCGGTCGATGTCCGCAATGCTCCGTTTGCGTCCACGCCGGCACTGCGCGGTAAACGACGCCAGGGGCCAATAGCTGCCCACAATGTTAGGACGGCGACGCGCATTTCGAAACTAACACCGGCACGTCCGGTCGAATCTTCCGTGCCAGCGCGACGCGCTCGTTCCAACCGCAAGCAAAAAGAAATCTGCTACACTTCGCCTATGAAAACCTTTTCGGATAAGGCTCGCGACATCGTGCGCAAGATCCCAAAGGGGAAGACCATGTCGTACAAAGCTGTCGCTGCTAAGGCCGGCAATTCGAAAGCTGCACGCGCGGTTGGTGCCATAATGCGCACGAATTACGACCCATCGATCCCCTGTCATCGCGTTATTGCAAGCGACGGCTCAATGCGCGGCGACGTTCGTCCGCGCCGTCGACCGGCCCAACAACGATCCTGACAGGGAGCTTCACCGCGTCAGCACCGCCCCGGATTGTGCGGAGCCTGTCATCGGGCGCGCGTTCGCGCGACCCGTTGGCTCCATCCGGGCTACTGTGTCTACGGCTGCGTCAGCATCCCCACGATCGCGCCCATCAGGCAGGTCGTCAGCGTGCCTGATCGACTTCAGCCCGAGCGCGTTGATCTCGTCGCGCCGTACACAGCGCGTCCGGAGAACGTCCCGAAGGGCGGACGCGCCTTCCGCCGGTTGAACATAACTTTCAACACAATAGGCGTGCCCACTCACCAAGCGACTAACCACCGTAGTCCATTATGTCTGTGGAAATCGTCTCGGAGTTGCGCTGCCGGTCCGGATCGATAACGCGCGCCGAATTCGTAGCATCACAGCTCGGGACTTCCCAGCTTGGCCCGCTCATTCTTGTCGCGTGTCGCATTGGGGTCATCGATCGCTTCTACAGACTGGATATGCTTTTCAATATAGTCGGGCGGCAAGCCGTGTTCCCTAGCTCCGGAGAGGACAAAATCTTTGTACCAGCTGTAGGGCTTGAGGTTGTCGTCGATGTGCTCAGGGGTTGCGCGATAGGTAAGGACCTTTCGCCTGCGACCTTTCTCGTTGATGACCGTGACAATTGCGTGCTCGTAGCCGCTGCCGACGCCTTCCGCCGCATCTAGCGTGGCGCGCTCGGATGGATCGAAGCTGAAGAGGACCCCGATTACGTTGTCGTTGTTGCCACTAGCAAATGCGTTGCACTTTCCAGACTTGTCCCTGCTGCGCTTATGGAAGCGAAGCGTATGACCGGGCAGGGTAGCAATGCCGAGTGGCTTGCAGCTCGGCGTGCGCTCACGCAGCCGGGCGGTGCACATGTTGGATCCGTAGGCAAAATAGACGACCGGCTCCGGTGGCCCGGCTTCTCTCTTCTTTAGCGGCTCGATCGGCGGATCGCCGGGCCTAACAATCTTGCGCAGCGGAACTGTCATTATGCTGGGCTCTTCGGACTCTTCACCCTCGCGAGTGATAATCGGTTGTCCGTCCTCAAGATTGAGGAGTGGGATGGGCCTGCCGCTCCATCCGCAATCTGCGCAGTGCGGCCGTTCCCAGAGTATGTTGGGCGCGGCTGCGTTTTCTGCGTGTTGTGGTTCGAGATGCGGCAGGCCGCAGTTCGGGCATTCTTCAGGTACACCGCGCAATGCACGAATGATCAACCGAGCCGCCATTCCGCAGGCAAGCTGGATTAATACGTGCGCCATGTCGGCATCAAGCCAGGTAGCGGACTTTGAATGCGTCAGCCAGTTAGAGAACGTCCATGCGGACTCCAGCGCACTTTTGACCGCCCCACGACGCTCTTTGTTCGTGTCGCTCGGCAGAAGATCGTTGCAGATGATTTCTGTCCACGCGCGGAAGTTCGCACGCTGCGGTGGGTTGTCGGTCCACATTGCCGAATCTTGCGCGACGCCGATCAGTTCGAGTAGCGCTTCTCGGCAGCGGACGCCAACAGCCTGATAATCGGTGAGGCTCTGAGCTTGTGTCAAGGCGGCGCCGGCTTCTTCCATCTTCTCGAAGACCCGACCGAACGGTAGGATACGTAGGTCGTCCTCCTGTTGATCTTCCGTGCGCGGGACGCGGATGATCAGGCCAATATGGAAGGTCAGAGCAAGGTCCATACTTGGGAATTGCTCTTGAGAGTAAAGATTCGTGCCGCCAGTGATCACCCACCAGCGATCCTTGTTGGTATGGATATCCCACACGTCGTGACGGGTGTTCCCGACGGCCTCCGAGTAGACCTTCTGCATGAAAGTTACCTCGAGGTCCGGCGCTTGCCATTCAAAATATTCTCGGACTTCCTCGATCTCCTCCTCGGTAGCTTTCAACATGATCGTCACACAGCGATTTCGAAGGGGTTATGGAAGCCTCAACAATAGACCATACCGCGGAAACATCATCTGCCGCCTTCGCTGTGCAACCGGCGCAAATTGCTTGCGATTATGTCGCGAAGAAAAACAGACACACCATATGACTCGCCAATTCGCTTAGTTTTAACCCTCTATTGGCTTTCGGTGGCGTGCCATTATGCGCGCATCATCACCCCCGCAATTGAACAATAGAGCCTACGCGTCTGCGCCTATCGGTTTAGCCGATCTCTGCTTTGCTCTGGCTTTCTCAAGTTTTGCCGGGTCTTCCCTTTGGACAATATCGATGGTGTTCAACATTTTTGCTAGTTGCTGCTCATTCGTCCATTTCGCGCGAAGCGTCGGAAAAAAAGAGGCCAATATCTCAACCGGGATCGATATGACCAGAATGAATAACACCAGAAAGCCGACAAACATAATCGCACTGGATGAGTAGGGCATTCCAGCAACGATTGTCGCCAACACGCTTCCGTATTCTTGGTCTACCTCCTCTCCTAAAATAGGAAGGCGTTTGTTGTCATATACAGCGGAGATATTTTTGCTTACTGAATAGGGCCAACCGCTGATCACGCCATACACTTGAACAGACTCCAAAGGATCGATGGGCTGGACTATGATCTTTTTAGTCAGGCCCTTTGCGCCCGGTGTCGCTTGGCGCGAGTAGAGAAATGAATCGTCCTTCGCAATTACTTCAACTGGTTTCGAACGAACGCTGCTTACGTTGCTAATGGTAATGACGGCGACGCGCATTTCCCTCTCAAATCTAAACGGTCCGGAGAGAGGGCCAACTATGCCAAATGCTGTTGCGATCGATTTCTCTAGTTCGCCTACCGCCTTTCCGTCCATTCCGTACAACGGGTTTGGCACGGATACCCACCTCACGTTGGCCGCTAGAAAGCTGGCTTCGGGCGAGGTTACGTATTGCCAGATGACCGTGCCAATTCCGCCTACCATCATCAATATGAGAGGCACCACGAGTTTTTCTATCCAATACGTCATCATTTCTCACCAACCTGCGATGGGCGGGGCAAGAAGCTGCACCGGCTCACACGTTTCACTCAAGGTTGAGACTGGCTTTTCAAAAGGAATCTCTACTCGACTTTCGGCGGGGGGGGGGACCGGCGGGAAAGTTGACGCAGCGGTACCCGCTAAGGTTCGCGCTGATCAGTCAGGCATTTGGCTTAATGGCAATGGCTAGTCGTTTGGTGAGTGAAAATCGGCAAACCCTGAAATTATTTGGCTTTTTGACTTGACTGGCGGAAGGGGTGGGATTCGTACCCACGGTACCCTTGCGGGCACGCCGGTTTCGTAGTCCGCATGGAGCGAAGCGAAATCCGGGACTCGTGCACATGGTCAGCACCGCCCCGGATTACGCAGCGCTCCATCCGGGCTACTGCGGCTACGGCTGCGTCAGCATCCCCACGACCGCGCCCATCAGGCAGGTCGTCAGCGTGCCTGAGACGATCGACTTCAGCCCGAGCGCGTTGATCTCGTGGCGCCGCTCGGGCGCCATGATGCCGAGGCCGCCGATCATGATGCCGAGGCTCGCGAAGTTGGCAAAGCCGCACATCGCGTAGAGCATGATCAGCCGCGAGCGCGGATCGAGCGTGTCGGGGCCGAGCTTCGACAGGTCGACATAGGCGATCAGCTCGTTCAGCACGGTCTTGGTGCCCATCAGGCTTCCCGCCGTAATCGCCTGCGGCCAGGGCAGGCCCATCAGCCAGCACACCGGCGCCATGACGTAACCAAGCAGCCGCTGCAGCGAAACCTTCGCGCCGCCGATCTCCGGCAGCAGGCCGATGATCGCGTTCGCCAGATACACCAGCGCGACCAGCACCAGCAGCATCGCGATGATGTTCATCAAGAGCTCGAGCCCGGCGGCCGTGCCCTTCACGATGGCGTCCATCGTCGACGACACCTGGATATCGGGATTGTCGAGCGATCCGCCGGTGCGCTTGTCCGAGGTTTCCGGCACCATGATCAGGCTCACCAAAATTGCGGCCGGCGCGCCGAGCACCGAGGCGATGACGAAATGCGCGGCCGCATCCGGGATCAGCGGCGCCAGCAGCGTGGCGTACAGCACCAGCACTGTGCCGGCGATCCCGGCCATGCCGCCGGTCATCACCAGAAACAATTCGCTGCGGGTGAGCTGCGCCAGATAGGGGCGGATGAAGAGCGGCGCTTCGACCATGCCGAGGAAGATATTGGCCGCAGTCGAGAGCCCGACCGCGCCGCCGACGCCGAGCGTGCGCTCGAGCAGCCAGGCCATGCCGCGCACAACAGGCGGCAGCACGCGCCAATAGAACAACAGCGTCGTCAGCACGCTCATGACCAGCACGATCGGCAGCGCCTGGAAGGCGAGGATGAAATCCGAGCCCGGCGCCTTGGGATCGAACGGCGCCGGGCCGCCGCCGACATAGCCGAACACGAAGGCGGTGCCGGCGCGCGTCGCGGCCGCGATCGTGCCGACCGCGTCATTGATCGCGCCGAAGGCCTGCGTCACCAGCGGCACCTTGATCAGCACCAGCGCCGTGACGAGCGTGACGACGAGCCCGATCGCCGCCTGGCGCAGCGACACCTTCAGGCGATTCTCGCTCAGCGCCCAGGCGATCAAGAGCAACGCCACCACGCCGAACGCCGATTGCAACTGCAGCATTACGCCCCCAAGAACACTCACGCGATTATGGGCAGGGGTCTCGCGCAGCGCAATGCTGTTGCGCGTTCATCTGGTCGCCATTGACAAGTTGCAGGCGCTCGGCCACGCAATCACCCATGTCCTCCGCCACGCCGGCCGGCGCCCGCGATCTGTTCGGCCACAGACCGTTCCTGTTCTTCTTGTCGTCGCGCAGCCTGTCGCGCTTCTCCAGCCAGATCGGCGCGGTGGCGATCGGCTGGCAGATCTATGATCTGACCGGCAGCGCATTCGACCTCGGCATGGTCGGACTGGTGCAGTTTCTGCCGACGGCGCTGTTGGTGTTCGTCGCCGGCCACGCCGCCGACCGCTTCGAGCGCAAGCGCGTGGTGCAGGCCTGCCAGATCGCGGAGGCGCTGACCGCATTGTTTCTCGCCGCGAGCACCTTTGCCGGCACCATCTCGGAGATCCAGATCTTCGTCGCGACCTTCGTGCTCGGGATCGCCGGCGCATTCGAGAGTCCGGCGACCGCCGCGCTGTTGCCGCTGATCGCGCCGCAAGGCTCGCTGCAGCGGGCGACCGCGATCTCGAGCGGCGCGGCGCAGGTCGCGACCATCACCGGACCCGCGCTCGGCGGCTTCGCCTATGCCCTGATGCCGAGCGCGCCCTACGGCATCATGATGGTGTTCTGGCTGTTCGGCGCGCTGCTCACCGGCGGCATCGGCCGGCTGCAGCAGGCGCCGGTGAAGAACGGCGGGTCGTCGGACGATCTGTTTGCCGGCGTCACCTTCGTGCGCAGCAATCCGGCGATCCTCGGCACCATCTCGCTCGACCTGTTCGCGGTGCTGTTCGGCGGCGTCACCGCGCTGCTGCCGATCTATGCGCGCGACATCCTGCAAGCCGGTCCGCTCGGCCTCGGAATCCTGCGCGCTGCGCCCGCGGTCGGCGCGCTGTTGATGACGATGGTGCTGGCGCGGCACACCATCAACCGCCGCGTCGGCATGCGCATGTTCCAGGCGGTGATCGTGTTCGGCGTTGCGACGGTGGTGTTCGCGCTGTCGCACTGGATGTGGCTGTCGGCGCTGGCGCTCGCGGTGCTCGGCGCCGCCGATACGATCAGCGTCGTGATCCGCTTCTCGCTGGTGCAGCTTGCCACCCCCGACGAGATGCGCGGCCGCGTCGGCGCGGTGAACTTCCTGTTCATCAACGCCTCGAACCAGCTCGGCCAGTTCGAGAGCGGCGTCACCGCGGCGCTGCTCGGCGCCGTGCCGTCGGCCGTGCTCGGCGGCGTCGCCACGGTCGCGGTCGCGCTGCTCTGGATGAAGCTGTTCCCGACGCTGCGGGACGTCGAGAAGCTGGAGTAGGGGAGTTCTGCATCCGCAGACACAGCCTCATCCTGAGAGGACGTGAGGCCATATCCTCGTCCACGCTGTCATCGCCCGGCCTGTGCGCAATTGCGCACATGGACCGGGCGATCCAGTACGCCGCAGCCTCTCGGCTCAAGCACTGCGGTCTCTGGAATACTGGATCACCCGCATGCGCGGGTGATGACACTGAGCAAGGTGAACGAGCGCCTACGCGATTTCGGAATAATGGAAAAATACCCCTGAGTTGCCCGACATGTCAAGTCGCCGCGTCGAGCGCCGGCAGCCTACTGGCTCCTTTGCATGGGTTGTTTTCGATATTTTGGCGGCGCGCCCCGGCGACGGTCGGCCGGGACAAGCCCGGCCGGCCGTCGTGATAGCCCTGCCGCAAGCAGGGATGAGAAGATCAGCCCCGGCCCACGAACGGCATCTTGGTCGCCATGACCGTCATGAACAGCACGTTGGCGTCGAGCGGCAGGCCGGCCATGTAGGCGACGGCATCGCCGACCGCCTTGGCGTCCATGCGCGGCTCGTGCTTGGTGGTGCCGTCCGGCTGCAGCACGCCGGGGCCGTTGACCATGCGGTCGGTCATCGGGGTCGCGGCGTTGCCGATATCGACCTGGCCGACCGCGATGTCATACATGCGCCCGTCGAGGTTGGAGGACTTGGTGAGGCCGGTGATGGCGTGCTTGGTCGAGGTGTAGGCGGCAGAGAACGGCCGCGGCGCGTGCGCCGAGATCGAGCCGTTGTTGATGATGCGGCCGCCGCGCGGCTTCTGGTCCTTCATGATGCGGAAGGCATGCTGGGTGCACAGGAACGGCGCGGTCAGGTTGGTGTTGACCACGGCCTGCCACTGCTCGAGCGGCAGGTCCTCGAAGTTCACCGGCGGCGCGCCCATGCCGGCGTTGTTGAACAGCACATCGAGCCGGCCATAGGTCGCCTTCACCTTGTCGAACAGCGCGGCGATCGCGGCCGGGTTGGCCATGTCGGCCGACACGCACAGGCTCTTGCCGGCGGGACCGAGCTTGGCGGTCTCTTCCAGCATCTCCATGCGGCGCCCGGCGAGCACCACGGTGTAGCCCTTGTCCATCAAAGCGAGCGACGCGGCGCGTCCGACGCCGGTGCCGGCGCCGGTCACGAGTGCGATCTTGCTGGTTGCCTCAGTCATCCGAGTTTCCTCTTACTTGGTTCTTGCTTCGGTTTCGTTCTTGTAGGGTGGGCGTGGAATGTTCTGGTGCGCCGCGCGGAGCGCCGCCGACCAGCGCGAGCGCAGGTCGTGGAAATAGGGCTCGCCGGCCTCGATGCGGTGGTTGAGATCGGCCTCGCAGGCATCGGTGCGCACCACCAAGACGTCGATCGGCAGGCCGACGCCGAGATTGGAGCGCATCGTCGAATCCATCGAGATCAGCCCCGTTTTGAGCGCCTCATAGAGCTCGACATCGTAATGCATGGCGCGGTCGAGCACCGGCTTGCCGTATTTGTGCTCGCCGATCTGCAGGTACGGCGTGTCGGTGGTGCACTCGATGAAGTTGCCGGCGGTGTAGACCATGAACAGGCGCATCCGCGAGCCCTTGATCTGGCCGCCGAACAGGAACGAGACGTCGAACGAGATGTCCTCGGCGCGCAGCGCATCGCCCTCGGTCGCGTGCACCGAGCGGATGGCGCGGCCGATCCGCTGCGCCGCCTGGAACATGGTCGGCGCGTTCATCAGCGTCTCGAGTTCGCCGGTGTCCGGATTTTCCATACCCTCGGTCAGGGTCGACAGCACCGACTGGCTGATCGCCAGATTGCCGGCGCTGGCGATCGCCATGATGCGCTCGCCGGGCTTTTCGAAGATGTGCAGCTTGCGGAAGGTCGAGACGTTGTCGAGGCCGGCATTGGTGCGGGTATCGGCGATCATGACGAGCCCGTCGCGCACCAGAATTCCGCAGCAATAGGTCATTTCAAGTCCTCAGACGGTCCGAGTTTCTCGGCGGGAAACTAGTAGCCAATTTCGCGGATGCATCCAACCCCAATTCCCCGTGACGGGACATTGCCGCAGCCCGTCAAAAGGGCCGGGTCCCGATCGCGGAAGCGGCCGGCCAGGGCGGTGTTCCGGCGTGGCCCGTCTCGAGGCGCCGGTGCGCGACCCGGTCTCGCTCTGCGCTGCGCGCAGCCGGCAATGATCTGCGCCTACTGTGATTGCGAGGCACATTGCGTTGTGGTCGACTGCCCGCAACCGACAACAAACAAAGAAATTCCGGGAGGCGAGAATGTCGCTCAAACTGTCTGCATTCGTCGCGGCACTGGGCATCGCGGCGATGGCCGCGAGCCCTGCATCGGCGCAGAAGAAGGGCGGCACGCTCCGACTCTATCACAACGACAATCCGCCCTCGACCTCGCTGCTCGAGGAATCCACCATCGCCTCGGTGATGCCGTTCGCGGCCGTCTTCAACAACCTCGTGGTGTTCGATCCGGCCAAGGTGCACGAATCGATCGACACCGTGATCCCCGATCTCGCCGAGAGCTGGTCGTGGGACCAGACCGACACAAAGCTCACTTTCAAGCTGCGGCACGGCGTGAAGTGGCATGACGGCCAGCCGTTCACCGCCAGGGACGTGCAGTGCACCTGGCGGATGCTGATCGGCAAGAGCGAGACCCAGGACTTCAAGCGCAACCCGCGCAAGGTCTGGTACTCGAAGCTCAGGGACGTCAGTATCAACGGCGACGATGAGGCGACCTTCGAGCTGACCGAACCGCAGCCCGGTCTTTTGGCGCTGCTCGCCAGCGCCTTCTCGGTGGTCTATCCCTGCCACGTGCCGCAGCAGGTGATGCGCACCAAACCGGTCGGCACCGGGCCGTTCAAGTTTGTCGAGTTCCGGCGCGGTGACTCTATTCGTCTCGTCCGCAATCCCGATTACTTCAAGAAGGACCGGCCGTATCTCGACGAGATCACGGTGCGCTCGATCGACAGCCGCGCCACGCGCATGCTGGCGTTCGCGACCGGCGACTACGACATCACCTTTCCGTCCGACGTCAGCATTCCCCTGATGAAGGACGTCAAGGCGCGGGCGCCGAACGCGATCTGCGAGATGACGTCGACCAATCTGCAGATCAATCTGCTGGTCAACCGGGTCAATCCGCCGTTCGACAATCCGGATATCCGCAAGGCGATGTCGCTGGCGCTGGATCGCAAGGCCTTCAACAGCATCCTGTTCGAGGGCAGCGGCCGGCTCGGCGGCGCGATGCAGGCCAAGCCCGAAGGCGAGTGGGGCATGCCGCCGGAGATCCTGTCGACGCTGATGGGTTACGGTCCCGATACCGGGAAGAACCTCGCCGAGGCGCAGGCGATCATGCAGAAGCTCGGCTACAGCGACGCCAAGCCGCTGTCGATCAAGATCCAGACCCGCAATCTGCCGACCTATCGCGACCCGGCGGTGATCCTCGCCGACCAGCTCAAGAAGATCTACATCACAGCCGAGCTCGACATCCTGGATACGCCGCGCTGGTACTCGCGGCTGCAGCGCAAGGATTATACCATTGGCCTCAATGTCACCGGCGTCAGCGTCGACGATCCCGACGGCAATCTGGTCGAGAACTATTCCTGCAACTCCGAGCGCAACTACACCCAGTACTGCAACGCCGAAGTCGACAAACTACTCGCCGCACAGTCGCGCGAGGTCGACAAGGACAAGCGCCGCAAGATCGTGTTCGACATCGAGCGCCTGCTGGTCGACGACGCCGCGCGGCCGGTCATCCTGCACTCATCGGCCGGCAATTGCTGGCAGCCTTACGTGAAGAATTTCCACCCGCACGACAACAGCCAGTACAACAATCTGCGTTTCGAGGATGTCTGGCTGGACAAGTAACGCGTGGTGGCCCGCGGGCGACGACGTGCGCCGTCGCCCTCGGACGCTTCGTCTTTGCGACGGCGCCCGTCAGTCAGGCCGCGTAGAGATCCATCGGGATATCCGACGTCGCTACGGGAGCTCGGATATCAGCTTGGTCCACTCCGCCTCGGGCCAGGCCCGTGAGGTGCAAGTCCGTATGTTTCCCAGAGAGCTGAGGGCAAGCGCGAGTTTTGTGATGTTGTCGCCGAGCGGTGCTTCGGCGAGGAGAAGGATGTCATGCTCGCCGGAGGTGAGATAGACCTCCTTGATTTCGACACCTAGCGTCTTGGCGAGTTCTTTCGCCGCTCGGCTGCGCTTGGGCGCTTCCTTGACATTACGAATTCCCTGGTCGGTCCAGTCGATCCTCAATATGAATGTCGCCATGTCGTCCTCCAAGGGTTAAGCACTGCCCTTGTCTGCCGCGCGCGCGGCAGGCCAACCTGCTTCATGTTGAAGTTGAGGGAGCGCCACATAAGGCAGGCGCTGCTTTCAGACTGCGATGCCCGCCGACGGCCTAACCGCTGCCCGTTCCTTCAAACGGCGACGTCGGCCCGTCCCGTAAGGGCAGCTTGCTGCAGATTACGCCATGTCCCTTGCTCGATAAAGAGGGCTCCCCGCGTTGTGATCGGGATCGCGGTGGCCTCGCGTAGCGAGGGCGCCGCGTCAAGATCGCACCCTCTGCGCAAGGATGTGGCCGCAGACCTTGGCGCGCCGGACAGTTATCCGATGCGAGTCAGGTGCGGGTGTAGTCACCGGGTTTCAGCCCGAGCGCCTTGACAGCTGCTTCGGGAAGCGGCCCCCACGCTTCAACCGTTTCATTCGGGGCCATCATGTCCGCAATAATTGCCGTGGCCTTTGCCGCGTCTCCTTCAGCCACGAAGAAAACCGAGCGAACAGGCGGGCCGCCGTCCAACGGCGCAGTTTTTACGAGGACAACCTGACCATTTGCCATGCGCTCTTATACCGCAGTCGCGGCGCTGTTTCACGGATCCTGTCGATCGATCCTCACGACCCGGCCGCTGACGCGCGCGCCAGGAGCGATGCTGCCACGCTATTGCATCGTCGCGGCCCGAACACCAAATATCTGAAGTGGGAGGCAGAACCGCTCCTGGAGTGAGCGCGTGGCCAGCAAAAGAGCGAACGAAGAGCTCCCCGTCATTGCGCGCTTTGAGGTGCGTCGCCGCAATTACCTCGCGCCCGACGGCTCGATAGAGCGGCCGCTTCCTGCCTTCGCCACCGATGCCAAGCTGCTGGTCGAACTTTACCGGTCGATGGTGCTCTTGCGGCTGTTCGACCGAAAGGCTGTTGCATTGCAGCGCACGGGTCGGCTGGGAACCTATGCCATTTCGCTCGGCCAGGAGGCGGTGTCGGTCGGCATCGCGAGTGCGATGCGGGAGGATGACGTTCTGTTGCCCTCCTATCGCGACAACGGCGCGTTGCTTTGGCGTGGCGTCAAGCTGGAGGAGATTCTGCTGTTCTGGGGCGGCGACGAGCGAGGCAATGACTTCTCCGGTCCGCGCCACGATTTCCCGTTCTGCGTTCCCGTCGGATCACAGGCGCCGCATGCCGCCGGCGTTGCCTATGCCCTGAAGTTGCGCAAGGAGCCGCGCGTGGCCGTCTGCATGTTCGGCGACGGCGCCACCTCGAAAGGCGATGTCTACGAGGCCATGAATTTCGCCGGCGTTCACAAACTGCCGCTCGTGTTCGTCGCCACCAACAATCAATGGGCCATATCGGTGCCGTTGCGTCTGCAGACGGGTTCCGAGACGCTAGCGCAGAAGGCCATCGGCGCAGGGTTCAGCGGCGAGCAGGTGGACGGGAGTGACGTGGTGGCGATGCGCGCCGCGGCCGAGGAGGCCATTGCCGCTGCCCGCGACGGCAAGGGCCCTCACTTCATCGAAGCGGTCACCTACCGGCTCGGCGATCACACGACGTCAGATGATGCATTGCGCTATCGTTCGGCCGAAGAAGTCCAGGCGCATTGGAAGGAAGAGCCGATCGCGCGCCTCAGGTCCTATCTTGTCGGTCGGAAGATGTGGACCAAGGCGGACGAGGAGCGGCTTGCCGCCGAGTGCCATGAGCGCATCGAGGCGGCGGTGGAGCGCTATCTGAAGACGCCGCCGCGCCGGGCAGAAACCATGTTCGACAACCTCTATGCCGATCTGCCCGAGGCGTATGCCGCGCAGCGTCGCGAACTCGCGGGAGAGGACGATGCCTGAGGTCACGTTGGTCGAAGCCATCAATCTGGCGCTCGGCCGCGCGATGGCGGATGATCCCGATGTGGTCGTGCTCGGCGAGGATGTCGGCGTCAATGGCGGCGTCTTCCGCGCGACCGTCGGCTTGCAGGAGCGCTTCGGTCCGGAGCGCGTCCTCGATACGCCGCTTGCCGAACTCCTGATCAGCGGGCTTTGCGTCGGCATGGCCGCGCAGGGACTGAAGCCGGTCGGCGAAATCCAGTTCATGGGATTTATCTATCCCTGTCTCGATCAGCTGGTGAACCACGCATCACGGATGCGCAACCGTACCCAGGGACGGCTCACTTGTCCGATGGTTCTGCGCACGCCGCATGGCGCCGGCATTCGAGCACCCGAGCATCATTCCGAGAGCACTGAGGCGATGCTGGCCCACATTCCGGGCTTGCGTGTCGTGATGCCTTCGTCGCCGGAGCGCGCCTATGGACTTCTCCTCGCCGCGATCCGCGATCCCGATCCGGTGGTGTTCCTGGAGCCGACGCGGTTGTACCGCGCCGTGAAAGGCGAGGTCGAGGACAACGGCGAAGCCCTGCCGACGGATCGCGCCTTTGTCGAGAGGGAAGGTCGCGACGTCACCCTGATCAGCTGGGGTGCGATGCTGAAGGAAACGATGGCCGCAGCGGACGCGCTCGCCGACGAGAGCATCGCTGCCGAGGTTATCGACCTCGCCACGCTCAAGCCCTACGATGAAAACACCGTGCTCAGGTCGGTCGCAAAGACCGGGCGCTGCGTCATCGTGCACGAGGCCGCGCACACGGGCGGATTTGGCGCGGAGATCGCAGCCATGATCGCCGAGCGCGGACTATCCTCGCTGCTCGCACCCGTGACCCGCGTCACCGGCTACGACACGATCATCCCGATGGCCCGCCTTGAGCAACGCTACATGCCGTCGGTCGGACGCATCGTGACCGCAGCCCGAAAGGCGTACCAGTACAACTGAACACCAACGGACCTTGTGCCATGCGCCAGTTCACGTTGCCGGACCTTGGTGAAGGTCTTGAAGAAGCTGAGATCGTCACCTGGTACGTCAACGAGGGCGATCACGTCGTGACCGATCAGCCGCTCGTTTCGGTCGAGACCGACAAGGCGGTGGTCGAGATACCGGCGCCGTCGAGCGGACGCATCGCGCGCCTGTTCGGTGCCAAGGGCGATATCGTGAAGGTCGGCGCGCCGCTCGTCGAGTTTGCCGAGGACGCCGGGCAGGACACCGGCACGATTGTGGGTGAACTCGACACCGGCGAGCAACCGCCGGCGCCAGCAACTGCCTCGCCGCCCGGCGGGCAGGGAGCCCAAGTGTTTCCGGCAGTACGCGCCCTTGCGCGCAAGCTTGACGTCGCGCTCGATCTCGTCGAGGCGACCGGGCCCGGCGGCACCATCACGCGGGCCGATGTCGAGAGGGCGGCGAAGCGGATGTCTCACAGCGGACCCGCCGAGCCGCTGCGCGGCTTGCGCCGCGCGATGGCCCAACGCATGACGGCAGCGCATGCGGAAATCGTCCCCGCGACGGTCACCGATGAAGCCGACATCGACGATTGGCGGCAGGGCGAGGACGTGACGATCCGGCTGGCGCGGGCGATCGCCGCTGCCTGCAAGGCAGAGCCCGCGCTCAATGCCTGGTATCATTCCGGTACGGGAGAACGGCGCCTGATCGAGCGCATCGATCTTGGCATCGCCGTCGACACCGGCGGCGGCCTGATCGTTCCCGTGCTGCGCAATGTCGCGGAGCGGAGCGTATCGGACTTGCGGGCCGGACTCGACCGTCTGCGAGCCGACGCAATCGCGCGCGCGATACCCCCGGAGGAACTGCGCGGTGCGACGATCACGTTGTCGAACTTCGGCATGATTGGAGGCCGGTTTGCTAATCTCATCATCGTGCCGCCGCAGACGGCGATCGTCGGCGCCGGGCGGATTTCGGAGCGCGTGGTCGCGCTTCGGGGGCAGGTTGCGGTCCGACGGACGCTGCCGCTATCGCTGACCTTCGATCATCGGGTGGTGACGGGCGGCGAAGCTGCCCGTTTCCTGGTTGTCCTCAAATCCGACGTTGAGCGCATTTCGTGACATCACTCATTAGCGAGACAGGCTGGGCCGTCAGGGCTCCTGGCTTCGTCCCGCAGATGCGTCGACGAGGAAGGCCTCGTCGACGGGCACGCCGAGCGCCGTGACCAGCCGGTTGGTTTCGGCGGCCATGCCGACGATGGCGAGCATTTCCTGATATTCGGCGTCGGTCATGCCCTTGGCGCGGGCGCTCGCGGTGTGCGAGTGAATGCAATAGCTGCAGCCGTGGGCTACCGAGACCGCAACATAGAGCATCTCCTTGACCTTCGGATCGAGCGCGCCCGGTGCCATCACCTCCTTGATGCTCTCCCAGGTCCGCCGCAGGGTCTTCGGATCATGCGCCAGCGCGCGCCAGAAATTGTTGATGAAGTCCGAGTTCCGCGTCTTGCGGATGTCGTCGAAGACGGCACGTGCCTCCGCCGGGAGTTCGTCGTCGGAAAGCAACTTTACGGTGGCCATGGCTTGTCTCGCTGGTGTGGTTTGAAGCAGCGATCATAGCACCCCTGCCGTCATTGCGAGGAGCGAAGCGACGAAGCAATCCTTGCCTCCGCAAACGGTCAGATGGATTGCTTCGCGGAGCCTGTCATCGGGCGCGCGTTCGCGCGGCCCGTGGGCTCGCAATGACAGACGCGGAGCGGGATCAGCCCTACGACTGCGTCTGGTGGCTCTGCCACTGTCCGGGGCGGCCGGCCTGGTCGACCTTGACCGCGACCGTCAGCGTCTCGTTGCCGCCGCCATAGCGGGTGCCGCGGACCGGGGCGGCGCCGAGATAGTCGAGGCCGATCGCGACGCGGGCATGGGCGTCGGTGGTGCAGATGCCGTTGGCGGCGTCGAAGCCGACCCAGCCGAGATCGGGCACGAAGGCCTCGGCCCAGGCGTGGCCGGCCTGCTGGTTGACCATGCCGTCGGAGCGCAGGAAGTGGCCGGAGACGAACCGCGCCGGAACACCGCCGGCGCGGGCGCAGGCGATCAGGATGTGAGCGTAGTCCTGGCAGACGCCGCGCTTCAGCGCGAACGCCTCGGCGGCCGAGGTGGCGCTGTTGGTCGGGTCCTCGTCGAAGGTCATGTGCTCGTAGATCTGCGCCATCAGCGCGTGCAGGAAGCCGAGCACGTCGCCGCCGGCCTCCGTGCGCAATTCGCGCACGACGGCCGTCATCGCCGGGTTGAGGTCGGTCAGTGGCGTCGCGCGCAGGAACAGGTTCGGCGGAAACCGCTCGTCGGTGCCCTTCAGGACGCCGCCGGTGTCTTGGGTCTCGATCAGGCCTTCGCAATGAATCGTGAGGTCACTGATCGAACCATGCGTCAGCACATGGGTGACGTTGCCGAAAGCATCCTCGTGGGTGTCGAGCCGGGAATCGGTCGAGACGTCGATCTGCCAATCCGCGACATACTGGCCGTCATGGCTGCCGGGCGTCATGCGCAGAATCTGGATTACGCCCGAGGCCGCCGGCTCGTAGCGATAGGTGGTGGTATGGGCTATCCGCAGGCGCATGGCTCAACCGGAGTTCAGTCGGTTTTTCGGGGCATGACGTCTTTCGTCCTAATCGGCCGCGAAAGCAAGACGTCGATGGCCGGGACACCCATGCGAAGACGCGCTTCGCGCTTTTGGCCCGCCATGACGACAATTTGAGCGTTTTTCGGCCGTATCGGTCAGATCAGGTACTGTTTGGTGATGATCTCACCCAGCCGTGAGTTGTCCGCGATGAATTCCTGGATGAATTCGTGCACGCCGTGCTGGAAGATATCGTCCATGTTGCTGTGCTCGAGCCGGTTCCTGATGCCGCGGGCATGGCGTTGCGAGGCGCCCTGGCGGCCATAGGCGACGCCGATCTGGTCGAGGTTGCGCACGAGGTTGCTGTAGCAGCTGGCAAGCGAGCGCGGCAGCGTGTCGTTGAGGATCAACAGGTCGGCGATCAGCCAGGGCTTCAGGGTTTCCCGGTAGACCCAGTGATAGGCAGTCGTTGCCGACACCGAGCGCAGGATCGAGGTCCACTGATAGTAGTCCAGCGGGCCGCCGACATGCTCCTCCTCGGGCAGGAGCATGTGATACTTCACGTCGAGAATCCGCGCGGTGTTGTCGGCGCGCTCGAGATGGACCCCGAGCCGCGAGAACCAGTAGGCGTCGTTGCGCAGCATGGTGCGGTAGGCCGAGCCGTCGAAGCGCAGCGAGGTTTCCTGCACGAAGCGCAGGAATTTGGCCAGCTCCTCGCGGTTGGCGGGACCCTTGTTCCAGACCGCCTGCAGTTCGATCCAGGCCGAGTTGATGGTGTCCCACATCTCCGACGTCAGTGCTGTCCGCACCGAGCGTGAATTGAGCCGCGCCGCCTCGATGCAGTTCTTGATCGAGGACGGATTTTCCGACGAGAAGGAGAGATATTCGATGACGTTCCGCTCGTTGGCTTCCTCATAGTGATCGTAGAAGCTCGCGCCGACGCCGGCGGTGAGCAGTGCGGAATCCCACTCATTGGTCTTGCCGACATAGGCCGCGGGCAGCGCGGTGACGCGCAGCGTCGCATCGATGGTGCGCGCCAGATATTCGGCGCGTTCGACATAACGGGCCAGCCAGAACAGGTTTTCGGCGGTGCGCGACAGCATGTGGAGGTCCTACAAAACGAAACGTGTTCTGAATTCACCTCCCCCTGCAAGGGGGAGGTCGGCGCGTAGCGCCGGGTGGGGGTCCTCTCTCCATTCGGCGTATGCGGCCGACCCCCACCCCGACCCTCCCCCTTGCAGGGGGAGGGGGTACTTCCGCGTCATGCTTCGATTCAAATCACTCACTCAGTATCCAGGTGTCCTTGGTGCCGCCGCCCTGGCTCGAATTGACGACGAGCGAGCCTTCCTTCAGGGCGACGCGGGTCAGCCCGCCGGGCACGATGGTGGTGTGGTTAGAGCCGGTCAGCACGAACGGGCGGAGGTCGACATGGCGCGGCGCCAGCCCCTTGTCGGTGCAGGTCGGACAGGTCGACAGCGCCAGCGTCGGCTGGGCGATGAAGCTCTCCGGCTCGCGCTTGAGCTTGTCGCGGAACGCCTCGATGGTCGCCTTGGTGGCGGCGGGGCCGATCAGCATGCCGTAGCCGCCGGAGCCGTGCACCTCCTTGACGACGAGGTCGTCGAGGTTGTCGAGCACATAGGACAGATCCTGCGGTTCGCGGCAGCGCCAGGTCTGCACGTTCTTCAGAATCGGCTCCTCGCTGAGGTAGAACTTCACGATGTCGGGCATGTAGGAATAGATCGCCTTGTCGTCGGCGATGCCGGTGCCGACCGCATTGGCGAGCGTGATGTTGCCGGCGGCGTAAGCCGACATCAGCCCGGGGACGCCGAGCGCGGAATCCGGCCGGAAGGTCAGGGGATCGAGAAAATCGTCGTCGACGCGGCGGTAGATCACGTCGACCCGCTTCAGCCCCTCGGTGGTGCGCATGAACACCTCGTCGTTCTTGACGATGAGGTCGCGCCCCTCGACCAGCTCGATGCCGAGCTTGTCGGCGAGGAAGGAGTGCTCGTAATAGGCCGAGTTGTAGACGCCCGGCGTCATCAGCGCGACCGTCGGCTCGGCGGAGGCGCTGTGCGGCGCGACCGAGCGCAGCGCCGACAGCAGCTCGTCCGGATAACGGTCCACCGGCGCGACGCGGTGCCGCGCGAACAGGTCCGGAAACAGCCGCATCATGATCTCGCGGTTTTCCAGCATGTAGGACACGCCGGATGGCGTGCGCGCATTGTCCTCCAGCACGATGAAATTATCGGGATCGGTGCGGATGATGTCGATGCCGGCGATGTGGACGTAGATGTCGTGCGGCACGTCCTGGCCGTTCATCTCCGGACGGAACACCGGGTTCTGGAAGATCAGGTCTTCGGGGATGACGTTGGCGCGCAGGATGTCGCGGCCGTGATAGATGTCCTTCAAGAACATGTTGAGCGCGAGCACGCGCTGCTTGAGACCCTTCTCCAGCAGCGTCCACTCGGTCGCCGACATGATGCGGGGGATGACGTCGAACGGGATCAGCCGCTCCTGGGCCTCGGCATCGCCATAGACCGCGAAGGTGATGCCGATCCGGCGGAACAAGAGCTCCGCTTCCTGGCGTCGATATTCGAGCGCATCCGGCGGCGTCTCTTTGAGCCAGCGGGAGAGCTCCTGGTAGGCCGGGCGGAGATCCTCGCCGAGGCCATTCATCTCATCGAACGCGACTGCCATATAGCCCGACTGCCCTCCCAAGCCATGTGACACAGTGCATGACTTGATGGGATGGTAGCAAGGGGCGGGCCAGCGCGATATGCATTGGCTTGCGGCATTTGCTATGGGTGAGGTGGAAGGCCTGCCCGAAAAACCGGCTGAGGTCTGCTTAATTCGGCGGCAAAACCCCGTGACATCAAGGCATTGGATCGGCAATGTCAGGGGATCAAGTTAGGGAATGAGACCATGAGCGAGATCGTCACGGCGGGGATATTGGTGATCGGCGACGAGATCCTGTCCGGCCGGACCAAGGACAAGAACATCGGCTTCATCGCCGAATACCTGACCAACATCGGCATCGACCTGAAGGAGGTCCGCGTCGTCGCCGATGACGAGGCCGACATCGTCTCCGCCCTTGATGCGCTGCGGCATAGGTACACCTACGTGTTCACCACCGGCGGCATCGGGCCGACCCATGACGACATCACCGCCGACAGCGTGGCGAAGGCGTTCGGGGTCGATATCCACCATCACCCCGAGGTGGTGGCGCGGTTCAGGGAGCGCTGGAGCGAGCAGGACCTCAACGAGGCGCGGCTCAGAATGGCCCGGGTGCCTGACGGCGCCGAGCTGATCCAGAGCGCGACCATCCTGGCGCCGGGCTTCAAGCTCGGCAATGTCATCGTGATGGCCGGCATCCCCAGCATCATGCAGGCGATGATGGACATCGTGGCGCCGAGCCTGAAGTCCGGCGTGCGGATGCTGTCGGACTCGGTCCGCGCCGATGCACGGGAAGGCGACATCGGCGGCCCGCTGCGGGCGATCGCGGAAGCCAATCCCGACACCATCATCGGCAGCTATCCGTTCCAGGACGAGAACCAGAAGCCGAACACCAATCTGGTGGTGCGCTCGCGCGATCCGGAAAAGCTCGCAGCGGCAATGGCCGCCGTGAAGGAGATGTTGAAGCAAGTGCAGGCCGCGCAGAAGAAACCGGCGGGTTGAGACGATATGGTTGAACGAAATTCTGAACCGAGTGCGCAGGAGCGGGCCGGCAGGCCGTTTCCGGTCTCGTGGGATCAATTCCACCGGGATTGCCGGGCGCTGACCTGGCGGCTCAATGAGGTCGGCCCGTTCCAAGCGGTGATCGCGATCACCCGCGGTGGGCTGGTGCCGGCGGCAATCGTGGCGCGCGAGCTCGGCTTGCGGGTGATCGATACCGTCTGCGTCGCCAGCTACGACCACGACAAGCAGGGCGATCTGAAAGTGCTCAAGGGCATTTCGGAGCAGACCGCCAAGCTCGGCGGCGGCACCGGCAAGGGACTGTTGATCGTCGACGACCTCGTCGATACCGGCAAGACCGGCAGGCTGGTGCGCGAGCTGCTTCCCGACGCGCATTTCGCAACCGTCTACGCCAAGCCGAAGGGACGCCCGCTGGTCGACACCTACATCACCGAGGTGTCGCAGGACACCTGGATCTTCTTCCCCTGGGACACCGCGCTGTCGTTCCAGCCGCCGATCCGTGACGGGGCGGCGTAGATCGTCACCTCGCCCCGCTTGCGGGGAGAGGTCGATCGCGGAGCGATCGGGTGAGGGGGACTCACGGCGAGTTCGTCTCTCACTATCTTTGCGGAAGCAGCCCCTCACCCCAACCCTCTAAGAGCGAGCTGCGCTTGTCTCGACCCCGCAAGAGCGGGGCGAGGGGGAAGGAAGACCATGCCCCTGCAAAACCGCGTCACGCCCACCGGCGACATCGTCGCCTCAGAACATCGCGGCACCTTCACCGGCAATCGCGGTATCATCCACGATCCCGCGACGCGCACGCTGCTGAACAAGCGCTGGTCGAGCCCGGCGTGGCTCACCTGCGTCTGCGAGTTCAGGGGACGGCGGCGCAAGGTGATGAGCCGGCAGAGCTGGACCGAACTGTTCTTCCTCGATGAGGCCACCGCGTTCGCGGCCGGACACCGGCCCTGCTTCTACTGCCGCCGTAACGATGCCAAGCGGTTTCGCGGCTGCTGGGAGCAGCGCAACGGCGTGAGCGATCTGAGCGCCAAGGCGATGGATGCGGTGCTGCACGCCGAGCGGCTCGACCGCGGCAAGAAGCGGCTGCATCCGCTGCCGACGCGATTGCGCGACTTGCCCGACGGGACGATGGTGCAGGCGAGCGGGGAGAGCTACCTCGTCGCCGACGGCGCCACGTTGCGCTGGTCGTTCGCCGGTTACAGCCGGGCCGACGTACCGGAGCCGGCCATGCTGCTGACGCCGCCATCGACGGTGCGCGCCTTCCAGGCCGGCTACCGGCCCGTGTTGCATCCGAGCGCGATGGCCGTTCTAAGTTGATCTCCCGGCGTGGTCGTTACGCCAGCCGCTGCCGCGCCAGCTTGGCACCGGCGCCCAGCGCGATCAGCTTGGCTTCGGCGATGTCCCGCCGCATCGGCGCCATGCCGCAATTGGTGGTCGCGATGATGTTGCCCTTCGGCACGTGCTTGGCGACCGCCTCGATCACCTTGACGACGTCCTCGGCGGTCTCGATCTCGTCGCTGGCGACGTCGATCACGCCGGCCTGCACGATCTTGCCGGGGAGCGCCGCCAGCAGTTCGATCGGCACCTTCGAGTTACGGCATTCGATCGCGACCTGCTGGATCGTGCTCTTGTCGATGACGGGGAAGGTCTCCTCGTATTGCCGCCACTCGCCGCCAAGCGTCTGCTTCCAGTCGGTGTTGGCCTTGATGCCGTAGCCGTAGCAGATGTGCACGGCGGTGGCGCAGGTCAGGCCTTGGGCGGCGCGCTCCAGCGCCTTGATGCCCCAGTCGCGCACTTGGTCCATGTAGACGTTGAAGGCGGGCTCGTCGAACTGGATCATGTCGACGCCGTCGGCCTCGAGCGCCTTCGCCTCCTGATTCAAGAGCTCCGCGAAAGCGAAGGCCATCTTCACACGGTCGCCGTAGTACTTGTCGGCGATGGTATCGATGATCGTCATCGGGCCGGGCATGGTGAATTTCAGCCGGTTCCTGGTGTGCGCGCGGGCCGCACGGGCCTCGCCCTCGTGGACGCGGCCCTTGAGCTGCAGCGGCGCGACCACCTGCGGCACCATCGCTTTGTAACGGTCCTTGCGGATGCCCATCTCGACCTTGTGGGCGAAATCGATGCCCTCGATCCGCTCCAGGAAGCCGTGCACGAAATGCTGGCGCGCCTGCTCGCCCTCGGTGACGATGTCGACGCCGGCATCCTCCTGCAGCTTGATCGCCAGAATGGTGGCGTCGCGCTTGGCGCGGGCGAGCTCGGCGCCTTCCGACTTCCAGGGCGCCCACAGGATATTCGGTTCAGCGAGCCATTCCGGCTTCGGCAGCGAGCCTGCGATCGTGGTTGGAAACAGCATGGGTGCCTCCCGGCGGGTTCTGATTGAGCGCCTGTGTGCCATGTCCTAAGGTGGAGGTACAGAACAACAAAAGTCTTTGTGATGGGGAATAGAACGCCGATGATCGATCTGCACTACGCGCCGACGCCGAACGGCTGGAAGATCTCGATCATGCTGGAGGAACTGGGGCTGCCCTACAAGGTGATCCCGGTGAACATCCGCGCCGGCGAGCAGTTTCGGCCCGAATTCCTGGCGATCAGCCCGAACAACCGGATCCCCGTCATCGTCGACCATGCGCCGGCGGACGGCGGCGGGCCGTTCTCGGTGTTCGAGACCGGCGCGATCCTGATCTATCTCGCCGACAAGACCGGCCGTTTCCTGTCGCGGGAGTTGCGTGCGCGGTCGAACGTCATCCAATGGGTGATGTGGCAGATGGGCGGCCTCGGGCCGATGCTCGGCCAGCACGGCCATTTCGCGCTCTATGCGGCCGAGAAGATTCCCTACGCGATCGAACGTTACCGCGACGAGACCGCGCGGCTCTACGGCGTGCTCGACCGCCAGCTCGGCAAGACCGGCGCCTACATCGCCGGCGACGATTATTCGATCGCCGACATCGCCTGCTTCCCCTGGACCATGACCCACAAGGCGCAGGGTTTTACCCTCGACGATTTCCCGAACATCAAGCGCTGGTACGCGACGGTGCGCGCCCGCCCGCAGGTGCAGGCGGGGCTTGCGATCGGAAAATTCGTCAAGGAGCCGTTTGACGAGGAGTCACGCAAGAACATGTTCGGCCAGCGTGCGAAGGAATTGGTCGAGAAGAAATGATGCTTGTTATTCCGTGGCGCGACACAGTCGCGAGCTCTGCCGCTTGCGGCGCATCCCGGAATGACGAGAATGAATGTGGAATAGACAAAGGGAAACGCCATGATCGAATTCTTCTTCGACTGCTCCAGCCCGTGGACCTATCTCGCCTGGCACAACATCCAGTCGATCGCGAAGGAGTTCGACGCGCCGATCACCTGGCGGCCGATCCTGGTCGGCGGCATCTTCAACACCGTCAATCCGTCGGTCTACGCGCAGCGCGAGAAGCCGGTGCCGCTGAAGGCGCGCTACATGAAGAAGGATCTCGCCGACTGGGCGCGCTCGGCCGGCCTTGCGATCAAGATGCCGCCGACCGTATTCCCGGTGAACAGCGTCAAGGCGATGCGCGGCTGCATCCTTCTCGGTAACGAGAAAATGGTGCCGTTCGCGCGCGCCGTGTTCGAGGCCTATTGGGGTGACGACAAGGACATCTCGCAGGATGCGGTGCTGACCGAGATCTGCAGCAAGCTCGGGATCGATCCTGAAAAATTCCTGGCCGGCATCGGCGACCAGGCGATCAAGGATCAGCTCAAGGCCAACACCGAGGAGGTGATGGCGCGCGGCGGCTTCGGCTCGCCGACGATCTATCTCGACAAGACCGACATGTATTTCGGCAACGATCGCCTGCCGCTGATCCGCGAGGCGCTGGCGCGCCTCAAGGCGCGGGCCGCCTGATGCCGAAAGCCGTCGTTTGCCGCGAGCTCGGGCCGCCCGAACGTCTTCAACTCGAGAGCTTTGCCTCGGTGCCGTTGCAGCCGGGCCAGGTGCGGGTTGCGATCTGCGCCGCCGGGATCAACTTTCCCGACATCCTGATGGCCGCCGGAGAGTACCAGCTCAAGCCGCCGCTGCCGTTCACGCCGGGCTCGGAAGCGGCCGGCGATGTCGTCGAGGTCAATGACGCCGCCGGCGTCGCCGTCGGCGACAAGGTGATCGTCAAGATGCGCTTCGGCGCCTATTGCGACGAGACGGTTGCAACGCCGTCGCAACTCGTACCGGTGCCGCCAACCTTCGACTACGCGGAAGGCGCGACCTTCCTGGCCGCGCACGGCACCGCCTATCATGCGCTGATCGACCGCGGGCAGATCAAGCCGGGCGAGGTGCTGCTGGTGCATGGCGCTGGCGGCGGTGTCGGGCTTGCCGCGGTCGAGATCGGCAAGCTGCTCGGCGCCACGGTGATCGCCGCGGCTTCGAGCGAGGAAAAGCTTGCGATCGCCAGGGCGCGCGGCGCGGACCATCTCGTGCTCTATGCGCGCGAGCCGTTCCGCGATGCGGTCAAGCGCCTCACCGACGGTCGCGGCGCCGATGTCGTGTTCGATCCCGTCGGCGGCGAGGTGTTCGAGAATTCGATGCGCTGCATCAACTGGGGCGCGCGCATTCTCGTCGTCGGCTTCACCGGCGGCATCGGTCTTGCCCGCACCAATCTGTTGATGATCAAGGGTGCGAGCGTGCTCGGCGTTCGCGCCGGCGAGGCGGTGCGGAAGGATCCCGCGCTCGGCGAGGTCAGGTTCAAGGCGCTGAGCGAATGGGCCGAGGCCGGCCGGGTGCGGCCGAATATCTCGCACCGGCTGCCGCTGGAAGACTACGCGAAGGCGATGCGGCTGTTGATCGAGCGCAAGGCGATCGGGCGTGTGGCGCTGCTGACGAGGCCGTGAAACCACAGCGCTCAAATTCTGCAGTGCAGCCAAATGACGCGATGGGCCTGACGTCCAGGGAATCGAACCCGGGTCCGTCGCGTGATATCCTCTGCCGGCTGAGTGTCGTGGCAGCGTGGAGGATGACATGCGTATCGCTGTGATGGCGGCCGGTGCCCTCGGCGGTTATTTCGGAGCACGTATGGCTGCGGCAGGGCACGACGTGTTCTTCATCGCACGCGGCTCCAACCTCGAGGCGATCAGAAAAAACGGTCTCAAGGTCGAGAGCGTGCTTGGCAATCTTCATTTGCCCGAACCCAACGTGACCGATGATCCTGCCGCGGTCGGCCCGGTCGATATCGTTCTGTTCGCGGTCAAGCTTTGGGACAGCGAGACGGCAGCCAGGTTGTCTCTCCCCCTGGTCGGATCCCGCACCCGGGTGATCCCGTTGCAAAACGGCGTCGATAGTGCGGAGCGGATCGCCCCGATTCTCGGCGCCGACAATGTGGTCGCCGGAAGTGCCTATATTGCTACGGTGCTGTCCGCGCCTGGCGTCGTCACCCACACGAGCCAGTTCGCGCGCATGGTCTGCGGCAGAACCGACGGCAAGCCCGATGAGGGCCTCAAGGCCTTTGCCGACGCCGCTCAAGCGGCCGGAATCGACATCTCGGTGTCCGACGGGATCGACCGGGAGCGCTGGCAGAAATTCGTATTCCTCGTCGGACTATCAGGCGCGACCGCAACGACTCGCCAGCCGCTGGGGCCGATCCTGGCCGACCCGGATACGCGAGCGTTCTTTTACAGCCTGATGAGCGAGGTGGTGGCGGTCGGACGTGCCAGGGGCGTTCCCATTCCGGAGAATTTTGCCGAGGACAGAATGAAATTCGCAGAAGCCTCGCCACCCACCTTCAAGGCTTCCATGCTGCACGATCTCGAACGCGGCAACCGGCTCGAACTCGACTGGCTCGCCGGAAAGGTGGTGGAGTTCGCCCGCCCGCTTGGCATTCCGACGCCAGCCAACAATGCGGTCTATGCCATGCTCAAGCTGCACAGGATGGGTAACGCCCACGCCTAAAGCATGATCCGGAAAAGTGCGAAGCGGTTTTCCGAAAAGATCATGCTCAAACAAAGAGCTAAAGCGCGATGACGATTCAACCTAATCACATCGCGCTTTAGTCCACCTGACGATTTGTGCTGAATTTCCCTTCTTGCAAGAACGCGATGGTCTGCGCGATCGCCTCGGCGTTGCGCACCAGCCAGGGATGCGAGGTGCGGATCACGATGTGATCGGCCATGCCGTCGAGCCTGGTGTTGGCGACCGACACCCGGCCGTCATGCGGCCGCGGCAGGCCGACGGAGGTGATCGGATAGACCGAGCGGTTGCCGGCGATGATGCCGGCGCAATAATCGATCGACGGCAGCAGCGCGCTGGTCGCCGCATCGCGGCGGGTGACGAGCTGCTGGCCGGCCGGACCGAAATAGGCGCGATAAGCCGCGAGGTTCTTCAGGCGGTCGGCGATCTCGCTGCCGCCGTTCGGTGTGCCCAGCATCACGATGCGGCCGAGCCGCGCCGGGCGATGCCTTGCCAGATAGACGCGCGCCAGAAGCCCGCCCATCGAATGGCAGACGAAATGCACGGAGCCGTCGAGGCTGCGCGCGAATTGATCGAGCGAAGGATGGATGTCCTCGGCCAGCGCGTCGAGACCCTTGCGCCGGCTGTCATAGTCGAGATTGAGGGTGGCAAAGCCGGCAGTCCTCAGGGCCAGCTCCATCCTGCGAAACGAGCGCGCCGTCCTGCTGATGCCGTGCAGCAGGACGACGCCGTCAAGCGTGGATGCCGCTTGACGCCGTTCGCTCACTTATAGTCGCGCTCTTGCCACCACGGGAAATAGTCGGGCATGTCCGACGAGACCTTGTTCTTGAACTGCGCGGGGCGCTTTTCCAGGAACGACACCACGCCTTCCTTGACGTCGTCGGAGCGGCCGCGGGCATAGATGCCGCGGCTGTCGACCTTGTGCGCCTCCATCGGATCGTCGGCGCCCATCATGCGCCACATCATCTGGCGGATCAGCGCCACCGACACCGGCGCGGTCTTGGCCGCGAACTCCTTGGCGAGCGCGCGCGCGGTCGGCAACAGGTCATCGGGCGGCACCACCTTGCTGACGAGCCGCCCGGCGAGCGCTTCCTGCGCCGGGAAGACGCGGCCGGAGTAGCACCATTCCAGCGCCTGCGAAATGCCGACGATGCGCGGCAGGAACCAGCTCGATGCGGCTTCCGGCACGATGCCGCGCTGGGAGAACACGAAGCCGAAGCGCGCGGCGTCGGAGGCGATGCGGATATCCATCGCAAGCTGCATGGTGACGCCGATGCCGACCGCCGGGCCGTTCACCGCGGCGATCACCGGCTTCAGGCACTTGAAGATCCGCAGCGTCACTTGCCCGCCGCCGTCGCGCACCTGCGGATCGCTGTAGTCGACGCTGCCGTCGGCATTGCGCTTGACCGGACCGCGCCGTGCATCGCGGTCGAACGTGTTGGCGCCGGAGGAGAGATCGGCGCCGGCGCAGAAGCCGCGGCCCGCACCCGTCACGATGATCGCCCTGACGTCGTCGTCCTTGTCGGCTTTGTCGAACGCGTCGATCAGCTCCTGCTGCATCGTGGCGTTGAAGGCGTTGAGCTTGTCGGGCCGGTTCAGCGTGATGGTCAGGATCTGCTCGGCGACCTCGTACTTGATCGTCTCATACGCCATGGGGATGATTTCCTCTCGGTTTTCTTGAATGAACGGCGCTGGCGCGCGTCTCCATCCAGTTAACCCGGCAATCATCCCTTGTGAAGAAGAGGGATGCGCAGGCTTGGCCCCCGCGCATCCTGACTTGCGTTGAGGCGCTGCTTTACTTCTTCGGCGGCGCGGGCCACGGCTTCTGCGGGCCGCGCAGGCCTTCGAACGCCTTGCCCATGCCGAGCACGCCGATGTCGTCGAAGCGGCGACCGATGATCTGGACGCCGATCGGAAAGCCCTTCTTGTCGTAGCCGCCGTTGATCGACAGCGCGGGGTTCTCCGACATATTCCACGGCACGGTAAAGCAGATGTGCTCGAACGGCTTTGCGGGATCGTTCAGCGGTGCGGCGAACTCCGCCGGGAAATTCACCACCGGCGACACCGGCGAGATCACGTAGTCGACTTCGCAGAACAATTTCGCGGCGGCCGCGCGGATCGCCATCGTCTGGTTGAAGCCGCGCACCACATCGACGCCGGAGAGCTTTGCGCCGGCCTCTGCCCAGTTGAGGATGTAGGGCAGGGTCTTGCCGCGCTCGGCCTGCGACAGTTTCGACAGTTCGTCCCAGGTCCGGGCGCGCCAGAAATTGTCGAGCCCCTCAAGCATCTCGGGCGTCAGGATGCCGTCGATCTCGGTGATGACGGCGCCGGCGGATTCGAACGCCTTCGCCGCCTTGACGACGACCTCGCGAACCTCCTTCTCGACCTTCTGGCCGGAGCCGGCGTCGAGCATCAGCCCGATGCGCAGCTTGCGCGGCGACTTCTCCAGCGCCTTCCAGTTCACCTCGAGCGCCGGCAGGCTCATGCCGTCGCGGCGGTCGGGACGCGACAGCACGCTCATCATCAGCGCGGCGTCGTCGACGGTGCGGGTCATCGGACCGGCGACACGGCCGACATAAGGCGGGTCGATCGGCACGCGGCCGAGGCTCGGCTTCAATGCGACGAGGCCGCACCAGTTGGCCGGCAGCCGCACCGAGCCGCCGATATCGGTGCCGAGATGCAAGGGACCGTAGCCGGCGGCACCTGCCGCGCCCGCGCCGGCGCTCGAGCCGCCGGGGTTCTTGCTGACATCCCAGGGATTGCGGGTCAGGGGATGGAACGACGACAGGCCCGACGACAGCATGCCGTAGTCCGGCATCGTGGTCTTGGAGAAGATCACGCAGCCGGCCTCGCGCAGCCGCGCCGCAGGCGGTGCATCCTTCTCCGCGGGCGCCAGCTTGACGCTCGCCGCGCCCAGCGGCACCGGCTGCCCCTTGGTCGCGACATTGTCCTTGATGGTGGCGGGAACGCCATCGAGCGTGCCGGCCGGCTCGGCCTGCTGCCAGCGCTCGGTCGAGGTCTTGGCGACCTTCCGCGCCCCTTCCGGGTCGTACAGATACAGCGCCTTGATGTGCGGCTCCCAGGTCGCGACCTGGGAGATGATTTCCTCCAGCACCTCGGACGGCGAGAACTGCTTGGCACGATAGCCGGCGAGCAGGTCGACGGCGGAGAGATCGTGCAGCGACGTGATGGCGTCCCCTTTGGGCTTATGCATGCGCACCTGCCGGCATGCGTTTCTCGATGATGCGGGCGAACATGCTGGCGCCGATCGGCAGGATCTTGTCGTCGAGAACGTAACCGGGATTGTGAACGGGCACGGAGCCGTCATGGCCGACCCAGAAATAGGCGCCGGGAATGGCCTGCATCATGTCGGCGAAATCCTCGCTGCCCATCTTCGGCGTCGAGCGCGTGATCACCTTGGCGGGGTCGACGACGGTGCGCGCGACTTCCTCGACCACACGGGACTGTTCTTCCTGATTCACCAGCACGCTGAAGCCGTCGCGGATCTCGACCGAGATTTCGGCGCCGTATGCCGCTGCAAAGCCGGCGGAGATTTCGCGCATGCGCTTGCGGATCAGCTCACGGATCTCGTCGGAGAAGCAGCGCACCGTGCCGCACATCCAGGCTTCGCCGGGAATGACGTTGTACGCCGACCCGGAATGGATCTGCGTGATCGACAGCACCGCAGCCTGCAGCGGATCGACGTTGCGGCTGACGATCGACTGCAACGCCTGTCCGAGCGTCATGGCGATCACGACCGCGTCCTTGGAGCGCTCCGGCATCGCGCCATGGGCGCCGTAGCCCTGGATCCTGATGTCGAAGAAGTCGGCTGCGGCCATCGCCGGGCCCGGCAGGATCGCGATCTCGCCATGGTTCAGATCGGGCGCGTTGTGCAGGCCATAGACCTCGTCGCAGGGGAACTGCTTGAACAGGCCGTCCTTGATCATGGCGCGCGCGCCGCCGAGGCCTTCCTCGGCCGGCTGGAAGATGAAGTGCACGGTGCCGTCGAAATTGCGGGTCTCGGCGAGATAGCGCGCCGAGCCGAGCAGCATCGTGGTGTGGCCGTCATGGCCGCAGCCGTGGAAGCGGCCGGGAATTGTGGAGCGCCACTTCAGATTGGTGTTCTCCTCCATCGGCAGCGCGTCCATGTCGGCGCGCAGGCCGATCTTCTTGGTGCCGTTGCCCTTGCCCTTGAGCACGCCGACCACACCGGTGCCGCCGAGGCCGCGATGCACCTCGATGCCCCAGCTCGCGAGCTTGTCGGCGACGATGCCTGAGGTGCGGACCTCCTCGAAGCCGATCTCGGGATGCGCATGCAGATCCCGTCTGATGGCGGTGAGTTCGTCGGCAAAACTGTCGATGCGCTCAATGGTCGGCATGGTCTCTCTATCCGTTTGTGCGTGATGGGGAGGTGGGTGTGAAAGCGGGGCCGTTCGGCTTGATACGAATGCCGGGACGCAAATGTCTCCACGGCAGCGTGGCGGTATCGGCGGGCATCGCGCCGGGAGCGGCGCAAATCAGCAGCTTCTCGGCGATCGGCTCGAAATCGGCGCGGAAGTGCACCGAGCTCTTGTTGACCAGGATCTTCTGTGCCGTCGGCTCGATGCCGACGTAGCGGTACATCGCCTGGTCGGCAAGCTGGGCCTTGTAGGAGCCGACCACGACGCGGACGTCGCCGACCCGCAGGCAGGCCGAGGGGCCCATATCCATGTCGCGGCCGCCGAAATAGGGACCGGGAGCCACGAATTTTCCATCCGAGAGCTGTTCGACGACGAAAGTCTCCTTGTACGGCGCGTCGCCGGGGATACCGGACTTGCCGCCGAGCTCGAGCGTGACTGATGCCCCGACACCGGCGGTGTGCGCGGCCTTCGCGGATTGCGGGTCGTAGATCACGCCGGTTGCGGCGCTCGCTCTGTTGCGCACCAGCGCGCGCAGCATGCCTGTCGTGTCGGAATCGCCGCCGGCGCCGGGATTGTCCTGGGTATCGGCGATGATGATCGGCTTGCTGGCCGATTTCGCCAGTTCCATCGCCAGCCGTACGCCTTCGTCGGGCGAATAGATCCGGCCGTCGAAATCATCCTCATGGCTCTCGACCAGGGCGACGACCTTGTCGGCGGCGGCATCCGCTTCGGCCTGGGTCCGGCCATAGGCGAACACGCTCGGCCCGCAATCCCTGAAATCGGCGGCGGGGAAGCCCGGCGCAAACGACAGCGTCGGCACCGCGTCGCTCTCGAGCGCGGCGAGCTTTTGATAGATGCCTTTTGTGGGCTGGTCGTTGGTGCATTGCCAGCTGATCGGGATCAGGAACGGCAGTTGCCGGAATGCCTTGGCGAAGCGCTGCCTGGACTTGAGCATCAGCGCCAGATGCCGGGCGCAGGCGCGGCCGGTTTCGGCCATGTCGACATGCGGATAGGTGCGGTAGGCGATCAGCGCATCGGCATGTTCGATCATCTTTGGTGAAACGTTCGCATGCAGATCGAGGCTCGCCACCAGCGGCAGGTCGTTGCCGATCGCCTTGCGCACGCGGGCCAGCGTTTCGCCTTCACCATCGTCATAATGCTCGGTGACCATGGCGCCGTGCAGGTCGAGATAGACGGCGTCGATCGGTCCGGCCGCGGCGATGCCGTCGACCATTTCGGTCACGATCCGCTCATACGCGTCCTTGCTGACATGTGCCGACGGGCTCGCCGCGGCGAAGATCGTCGGCACCAGCTCCCAGCCGTTGGCTTCCGCCGCCTCGACAAAGCCGGCGAGGCCGACATTGATCTTGCGCATGACCTTGAGCACGTCTGTGCCATGCGTCATCGACGGCCAGCCGCCGCCATGCACGAAATCGTCATAGGTTGCCTTCGTCGGTGCGAAGGTATTGGTCTCGTGCAGGAAGCCGCCCACGGCAATGCGGGTCATCAAGTTGGTCTCGATACGTTTCTTCGATCATGATGCGATTGGAACGGTTCGCACCGCGATCTCGTCTCGTTGGTTGGAGCCTGATCTTTCGGGAGGATCGGTGTCCACCGTCCGGGCCATGCCCTAGCGCGCGACGTTAAGCGTGTCGTCGCGCCAAGCGCAAGCCGTGGAGCACTTCCGGATTTGCATGCCCTATGGGCGTATTGAAAGGCCCAAGGGTACGTCGTGAGGCTAAGGCTAAAGACTTAGGCCGTTGCCACGAGGCCTTCCGAAACCGGGCGGAAATTTGCAAAATCCCAGCCGCGTCCGGGTGCCGCATCGAGCAGCGCGCGGGTATAGGCCTGTTGCGGATTGGTCAGCACCTCGGCGGCCGGTCCCTGTTCCACGACGCGGCCATGTTGCATCACGGCGACGTCGTCGCAGATCTGTGCGGCGACGCGCAAATCATGCGTGATGAAGAGCAGCGCGATGCCCAGCCGGCGCTGGATTTCGTCGAGCAGGTCCAGGACCTGCGCCTGCACCGAGACGTCGAGTGCGGACACCGCCTCATCCGCGACGAGCACGTCGGGATCGAGCGCCAGCGCGCGCGCGATCGCGATGCGCTGGCGCTGGCCGCCGGAGAACTGGTGCGGATAGCGCGAGATCGCGTCGGGCGGCAAATGGACGAGCTCGAGCAGCTCGCGCGCGCGCGCCAGCGCATCCTTGCGCGGCATGCCGTAATTGACCGGGCCTTCCGCGATGCTCTCGCCGACGGTGACGCGCGGATTGAGCGAGCGGTAGGGGTCCTGGAAGATGATCTGGATCTTCTGGCGATGCGGCTGCAGCAGCCGGCGCGACAGGTCGGAGATCTCGCGGCCGGCGAGGCGCACCCCGCCCGAGGTCGGATCGATCAGGCGGACGATGCAGCGCGCGACCGTCGACTTGCCGGAACCGCTTTCGCCGACGATGCCGAGCGTGCGGCCCTTGCGCAAGGTGAGGGTAACGTTGCTGGCGGCGGCGACCTCGCGGGCTTTGCCGTACAGCGACCGCTCCCGGTAGACCTTGCTGAGCTCGTTGGCTTCCAGCACCACCGGCTCGGTCGTCTCCGGGCGCGGCGCGCGCGGCACCAGGCTCGGCACCGAGGACAACAGGTTGCGGGTGTACTCCATCTTCGGATTGCGCAGCACGTCCTGCAGCGGGCCGGTTTCGACCAGGCGGCCGTGTCGCATCACCGCGACGCGGTCTGCGATCTCGGCCACCACGCCCATGTCATGGGTGATGAACAGAACAGCGGTGCCGTGATCGCGTTGCAGGTCGCGGATCAAGGTGAGGATCTGCTTCTGCGTGGTGACGTCGAGCGCGGTGGTCGGCTCATCGGCGATCAGGAGCTTCGGCTCCAGAACCAATGCCATCGCGATCATGATGCGCTGGCGCTGACCGCCCGACAGGCGGTGCGGGTAGGAGGAGAAGATGCGCCCCACGTCCGGCAGCCGCACATGCTCCATCATCGCCAAAATCTTCTGGCGCCGCGCGCGGGCGTCGAGATCGGTGTGGGCGCGCAGCACCTCGTCGATCTGGCGGCCGACCGGCACCACGGGATTGAGCGCGGTCATCGGCTCCTGGAAGATCATCGCCATCCGCGTGGCGCGGAGCTGGCGCAGCCGCCGGTCGCTGGCGGTGAGCAGTTCCTCGCCGACCAGCTTGACGCTGCCGCCGGACGGCACCAGCGTGCCCTTCTGCAACAGGCCCATCACGGTGAGCGAGGTGACCGACTTCCCGGAGCCGCTTTCGCCGACCAGGCAGAGCGTCTCGCCTTCACGTACCTGCAGCGAGAGGTCGTCGATGATGCGATGTGCGTCCGTCTTGCGGCCGAGGCCGACGACGAGGTTGTTGATGTCGAGGACGACGTTGGAAGAGTTGGTATTGGTCACTTGCCCTCACGCTGCTTCATGCGGGGATCGAGCGCGTCGCGCGCGGCGTCGCCGATCAGGTTGACGCTGAGAATGGCGATCGAGAGCAGCAGCCCCGGCCAGAAGATCAGCGACGGCTTGACCTGGAAGTAGGCGCGGCCCTCGGCCATGATGTTGCCCCAGGTCGGCGTTTCCGGCGAGATGCCGGCGCCGAGGAACGACAGGATCGCCTCGGTCAGGATCGCGGACGCGCAGACATAGGTGCCTTGCACGATCAGGGGCGCGATGGTGTTCGGCATCAAATGCCGCCACATGATCTTCGGCAGGCTGGTGCCGAGCGAGATCGCGGCCTCGACATAAGGCTCCTCGCGTGCGGTCAGCACCACCGAGCGCACGAGCCGTGCCACGCGCGGGATCTCGGGGATGGTGATCGCGACCATCACGGTCCAGATGCTGGCGCCCGACAGCGACACCACGGCGATCGCGAGCAGGATGGCAGGGATCGCCATCAAGCCGTCCATCACGCGCATCAGCACCGCGTCGACCCAGCGGAAGAAGCCGGCGACGAGGCCGATCAGAAGCCCGATGGCGATCGAGCAGACGGCGGCGCCGAGCCCGATCACCAGCGAGATCCGTGCGCCGTAGATGATGCGCGACAACAGGTCGCGGCCATAGGCGTCGGTGCCGAGCAGATATTGCGCGCTCGACGGCTTCAGCCGCTGCGACGGCGTCAGTAGCAGGGGATCGTGCGGCGCAAGCAGCGGCGCGAAGATCGCCATCAGGATGATGAGGGCGAGGCAGATCGTCGCAACTGCGATGATCGGCGTCGACGTGAGGAAGCCGAACTTGACGCGGAACGGCCGGGTAACGGGAATAGAGGATTCGGGAAGGGTTTCGATCGCCATTGCTCAGTACCGGATACGAGGATCGAGCAGGGTGTAGGCGAGGTCGATCAACAGATTGACCGCGACATAGATACCCGACGTCAAGAGGATCATCGCCTGGATCACCGGATAGTCGCGCGCCAGCACCGCATCGACGGTGAGGCGGCCGATGCCGGGCAGGTTGAACACGCTTTCGGTGACGACGACCCCGGAGATCAACAGCGCGAAGCCGGAACCGATCACCGTGATGACCGGCACGGCCGCGTTGCGCAGCGCGTGGCGCAGCAGCACGCCGGTCTCGCCGATGCCCTTGGCCCGCGCGGTGCGCACGTAATCCTCTCCGAGCACGTCGAGCATCGAGGCCCGCGTCATGCGCGCGATCAGCGCGACGTAGATGAAGGAGAGGGTGCAGGTCGGCAGGATGATGCGCTCGAAGAACGGGCCGAAGCCGGCCGAGATGCTCTTGAAGCCCTGTACTGGAACCCAGCGCAGATCGATCGCAAAGATCTGGATCAGCACATAGCCGATCACGAATACCGGCACCGAGAAGCCGAGCACCGACAGTCCCATCACGAAGCGGTCGATCCAGGTGCCGTGTTTCCACGCCGCGATCACGCCGAGCGGCACCGCCACCAGGATCGAGAGGATGATGGTGGCCAGCGCGACCGAGATCGACGGCTCGAGACGCGGGCCGATCATCTCGAGGATCGGCTTGTTCGAGATCAGGGAGACGCCGAGGTCGCCGTGCAGCAACTTGGCGACCCAGGTATAGAACTGGATGTAGATCGGCTCGTTCAGACCAAGCGAGGTCCTGATACGTTCGAGCTGTTCGGGCGTCGCGTTGTCGCCGGCGAGGATGGCGGCCGGGTCGCCCGGCGTCAGCCGCAGCAACAGGAACACGAACAGAGCCACCACGCCCATCACGGGAATGGCGGCGAGGATGCGGCGAAGCAGATATCCGAGCAAATTTGATCCGTTGGGTTGTGGTCGATGAAGTCCCCAGCGGGACCGTTGCACACCAGACCGTAGCACAGATGGTAGCAGACTCACGGTAGAACTTGAGCAAGTCCCATGCCATCGGTGCTGCGGATTTTGCGGTGCAGCTAATCAGTCCTGTGGGCCGCGATTATTCCTCCGGTGAAGTTCGAAGCAGTCCACTGGAAGGTGGATTGATTTCAGCTTTGCGCGCGTTGGCAGGCACGTCGAGCCCGGCACCGAACGACGGCGCCATCGGCGGCGTGTCGAGGTCGCGCCAATCGTCGATCGCCTGGGCCACCATCTGCGCCGTCGCCGCCGACAGCGTCCAGCCGAGATGACCGTGACCCGTGTTGTAGAACACGCCCGGAATCCGTCCGGCGCGAACCACCGGCATCATGTTCGGCATCATCGGGCGCAGGCCCGCCCATGGCACGACTTTCGACGTATCGATCTCTGGGAAATGATGCCGCACCCAGTCCACCAGCGGTTGAATGCGGTCGGCGCGAATGTCGCGGTTGAAGCCGTTGAACTCGGCGGTGCCGGCGACGCGGAAGCGGTCGGCGCCGAGCCGGCTGGTGACGATCTTCGCAGCTTCATCGAGCAGGCTGACGGTTGGGGCGGCGTTCCGGCTTTGTGGCGCATCGAGCTGCACCGTGATCGAATAGCCCTTCACCGGATAGACATTGACGCGGTCGTTGAGCAGGCTGGCGAAGTGGCGGCTCGCCACGCCTGCGCAAATCACGATCCCGTCCGCTTGCAATTGATGCCGCGTCGCGACCGCAGCTTCATGTGAAGCAGCTTCGTTCCAGCCGATGCGGAAGCCGTCATCGCCGCGTGCGATCGTGTCGACGTCGGCTTCATGGACGAAGCTCGCGCCACGGCGGACGCAGGCGTCGGCGAGGCCGCGGGTGAACTTGTGGATATCGCCGGTTGCGTCCGACGGCGTGAAGAAACCGCCATAGCAGGCCGTCTGCAGCGCGGGTTCGATGACGCGGATTTCGTCCGATGTCACCGGCCGGCGGTCGAGCCCGCCCTGCTGCAGCAGCGTGTTGACCTTGAGGCCGGCTTCGAAGCCGGCCTTGTCGTGATAGACGTGCAGGATGCCGCGGCGCTCGAGATCGAAGGCGATATTCTCGCGCTCTGCGATCGAGAACAGATGCTTGCGCGCTTCGATGGCGAGCTTCGTGGTCTCGATGGTGTTGCCGCGATAGCGCGTGATGTGGCCTACGAACTCGCCGATCCAGGAATATTTGTGCCAGCTCGGCTTCGGGTTCATCAGCAGCGGCGCGTCGCTTCTGAGCATCCAGCGCAGCCCCTTGAGGATGGTCGCAGCGCTGTTCCAGACTTCGGCGTTGCTGGCGGAGAGTTGTCCGCCATTGGCGAACGAGGTTTCCATCGCGGCGTAGCGATGCCTGTCGAGGACAGTCACCTTGTAGCCGCGTTCAAGCAGGGCATAGGCCGTCGTTACGCCGGTGATGCCGGCGCCGATGATCGCGATGTGTGGCATGATAGTTGTCAGGCTCCCGTGGGTTAGAGTCGCCGAACCACCGGTGAAACCGGCATCGGCGCCCCATCTGTCACGGTACCTGAGAGCTTGATCCGCATCGGGCCGGGGCCAGAAGCGAACTATCCCCTTCGGTGGACGTCACGGCCCTTGATGTGCGGCCATGTTCGTCTCTCTCCAGATCGTCCTGACGATACGGTCCTTTTGCCTGAGAGTTTCCGGGGCGGTTGCTCCGTCGGCGCCGAAGGCAACAACACGAATGTTGTCGCTTCGATCTCTCCCGCATCGTCGCGTTGGACGGCCGGACCGTAGGCGAAGCCTTAAAAATGGACAAGGCTAAATTTCGATCCGGCAGTGCCAACGTGTTGTGCAGTGCAATCGATGTCAGTCCAGCGTCGCCAGCAGTGCCGCCATCAGGCGGCCGCGTTCGGCGAGGCTGTCGACCTCGATGTGCTCGTTGAGCGTATGCGCATCGGCGCCGCGAACGCCGAGGCCGTCGAGCGTGGGGATGCCCATCGCGCCGGTGAAGTTGCCGTCCGAGCCGCCGCCGGCGCTGCCGTGCGGCAGATCGAGACCCATCGCTGCCGCAAGGCCTTTTGCCTTTTCGTAGAGCGCCATGGTGCCCGCATCAGGTTCCCACACCGGGCGCGTGACGCCGCGCGTCACCTTGAAGGTGACGTCGTTGGCGGTACCCGACAGTGCCAGCATGCGCTCGACGCCACGATCGAGATCGGCCTGGCGCTTGGCCATGCTGAGCGCTTCGCCGGTGCAGGTCGTCGCGACGCAATTGACCCACTGGCCGCCATGCACGATGCCGACCGAGAAGGTGCAGTCCTCGGTGGTCATGCCGTCGATGGCGATGATCTGCCGCGCCATCTCGCGGATCGCGGAACGCCCGGAAGACAGCGTTGCACCGGCATGGCTGGGCTTGCCCGTGGCTTCCAGATTGAAGCGCGCGATCGCATAGCGGCCGGTGACGACGCCGTTGTTCGGGCGGCCGGGCTCCGGCACCAGCACGTATTTGTTGCGCGCGGCTTCCGCCTCGATGATGTCGCGCGTCGACGGCGTGCCGACCTCTTCATCGGGGGTGAACAGCACCGTGATCGGCAGCGGCGTGGTGAAGGAGGCGCGCGCCAATTGCCTGATCGCCTCGATCGACAGGTAGTTGCCGCCCTTCATGTCGAAGATGCCCGGCCCGAAGCACTTGTTGCCTTCGCGCCGCCACTTCAGCTTCTCGATGGTGCCGACCGGGTGAACGGTGTCCAGATGGCCGGCGATCAGGATGCCGGGCTGGCCCTGTTTCGGATGGGGGAAACGGGCGCGGACGCAGCCCGCGAAGCCCTGGCGTCCGGCGATGCGCTCGATCGTCGCACCCATGATCGCCATCTCGCGGGCGGCGAGATCGAGCATGCGCTCGACCGCGGCGGCGTCCCAGGTCGGGCTTTCGCATTCCACCCAGCTGCGCAGGCCCTGCAGCATCGTTTCGGAATCAAAGGGGAGATTGGCTGGGTTCATCGTTGTTCTCTCTTGTTGTTCTGACGGCGCCGGCATCGCGCGCGCGTTACGAAAATCTCAGCCGACGATTTTGTAAAGCCAAAATCTGGCGTGCGGCCTCATTCGTTTGTGTACGTCCGATGCGGCCTGAAACCGATTGACGCGCTTGGCGCTTGGTGCAAGTCTCGATTTCACAAGCCATACAGCATGTTAGTTCGCCTAAATAACGAACCGCGTGCATAACGAATAAGCCGGCTTTGACCAGTTACACGTCAGGAGAGTTTGCATGTTCCCTATCTCGCGTTGGAAACACCGCACGCTAGCGGCCGCGTTGACGGCGCTCGCGCTGTCGTTCGCGCCGCAGGAATTGTCATTCGCACCGCAGGCGATGGCCGCGGGCAAGACCATCACCGCGGTGATGCATTCGGATCTGCGCGTCATCGATCCGATCATGACCACGGCCTACATCACCCGCGATCATGGCTACATGATCTATGACACGCTGCTGGCGACGGATTCCAATTTCAAGATCCAGCCGCAGATGGCGGACTGGAAGGTCTCCGACGACAAGCTGACCTACACGTTCACGCTTCGCGACGGCCTGAAGTGGCACGACGGCGCGCCGGTCACCGCGGAAGACTGCGTCGCCTCGCTGCAGCGTTGGGGCAAGGTCGACGGCATGGGCCAGAAGCTGATGGACTTCGTCGCGAGCCTGGAGGCGACCGACGCCAAGACCATCACGCTGAAGCTGAAGGAACCCTACGGCCTCGTGCTGGAATCGATCGGCAAGCCGTCGTCGCGCGTGCCGTTCATGATGCCGAAGCGTCTTGCCGAGACGCCGCCGGACAAGCCGATCCCGGAACAGATCGGCTCCGGACCGTTCAAATTCGTGCAGGCGGAATTCCAGCCGGGCGTGAAGGCGGTCTATGAGAAGAACAAGGACTACGTGCCGCGCAAGGAGCCGGCGAGCTGGACCGCGGGCGGCAAGGTGGTCAAGGTCGACCGCGTCGAGTGGGTCACGATGGCCGATGCGCAGACCGCGGTGAACGCGTTGCAATCCGGCGACATCGATTTCATGGAGAACCTTCCGTTCGACATGCTGCCGGTGCTCGAAGCCAATCCGGATCTCAAGATCGACGTCCTGAACAAGTTCGGCTTCCAGACCCTCGGACGCATGAACTTCCTCTATCCGCCGTTCGACAATCCGAAGGTGCGCCGGGCTGCGTTCCTGGCGATGAACCAGAAGGACGTGCTCGACGCGCTGGTCGGCAACGCCAAGTACCAGAGGATCTGCGGCGCTTTCTTCGTCTGCGGCACGCCGCTCGAGACCGACGTCGGGGCCGAAACGCTGGTGAAGGGCAACGGCCTGGCGGAAGCCAAGAAGGCGCTCGCCGCGTCCGGTTATGACGGCACCCCCGTGGTGATCATGGCACCGGGCGACGTCACGACGTTGAAGGCCCAGCCGGTCGTGGCTGCGCAGCAGTTGCGCGAGGCCGGCTTCAAGGTCGACCTGCAGGCCACCGACTGGCAGACCGTGGTGACCCGCCGCGCCAGCCAGAAGCCGCCGAAGGAAGGCGGCTGGAACATGTTCTTCACCAACTGGGTCGCGGCCGACGTCTCCGATCCGATCGTCAACGCGTCGATCACCGGTCGCGGCAAGAATGGCGGCTGGTTCGGCTGGGCCGAAGACGCGAAGATCGAGGAGCTGCGTGACAAGTTCGCACGCGCCGGCTCGGCCGAGGAAAAGAAGAAGATCGCCGCGGAAATCCAGACCGAGGCCTACGATCAGGTGATCTACGTTCCGCTCGGCCAGTACACCATTCCGAGCGCATGGCGGAAGTCGCTCACCGGCGTGCTCGACGGCCCGGCAACGCCGATCTTCTGGAACATCGACAAGTCCGAGTAAGCTTGCGGCTTGACGCAAAACAAATGGCCGGGACTTGTCCCGGCCATTTTCTTTTCGCGCTGTCGCTTGTCAGGTGTGGCTGTCGCGAAGCTGCTCCAGTCCGTCGCTAAGCGGTGGCCCGCCTGGTGGCGCGCTGTGCGGCGGGGAGGGGCGCTCCTTGCGCTGATCGGGTTGGTCGGTTGCGCGCTGCGCGGATGGATCGTCGTTCGGCATCGTCATGCTCCAATTGCGGCATGACAACGAATACGCAGGGCACGGGTTCCGAACGGGCGACCGCTAGTCGCCGTGGTCTGGTCTCATGCTGCTCGGGCTCGACAGGCTCGTGAGCTGCGTCGGTCCGATGCCGGTCGCAATCCGATTGTTCTTCGCAATCCGATTGCAGTTTGCAATCTCCATCGCCTATCTCCGACCAAATTGATTTCACAATGCAACAGCCGCGAAAATGCGCGGCCGGAATTTCCAATGCGGGTAAGACTACGACAGTCAGCGACCGCGGCGTGTGAACTGCGCCACAGCCGGAAAACACGACGCTGGCCCGCTCGGGTGCGCACGGCATGCGAAGGTTGGTGCGGGCGGTGGGACTCGAACCCACACGACGTTGCCATCGAGGGATTTTAAGTCCCTTGCGTCTACCAGTTCCGCCACGTCCGCGTTGCGCCAGGCGCGCCGATTTCTAGCGCGTTTGGGCGCGGAGTGGAATTGTCATTATCCGGAGCTAACAGGTGAGCTTTCAAAGGCTTAAGCGGCGGCCCGCAATTCCATTTGCCTCGGCGGCCGAGCATTGGGATAAGCAGCGCGCTGCCGCGATTGAGCCTCAATCCGGACACCGGTGGCTGCTTTAGGCAATCTCAACACTGTCCGGTTAAGAAAGCTGAATGTCTGTTCGTTTCCCACGCCGCCTGAAGCTGTCGCGCGCGGCGGCCGTCATTGCGCTGCTCGCCTCGGCCGCGGGCGTGTCCGGCTGCGCGCAGATCGGCGACACCGTACCTTCGGCATTCGCCGATCCCGCCAAGTACGAGCTCTATGATTGCAAGCAGCTCGAGAACGAGCGCAGCAATCTCAAGACCCGCGCGGCGGATCAGGAAAAATTGATGGCCAAGGCGGAGACCGGCGTCGGCGGGACTGTCGTCTCCGAGATGGTCTATCGCAACGAGCTGATCTCGATCCACTCCCAGCAGAAGCTGGCGGATGAGGCCTGGCGCAAAGGCAGGTGCCATGAAAGCACGCCGGACACGCCTGCGGCCGCGGCACCCGCTGCTCCCACGCCGGCGGCGAAGGGCCCGCGCGCGCCACGGGGCCTCGTCCACTAGGCCGGCGTGTCCGGACGAGCTGGTCGTGATTGGCCGAGCTCAGGCGCGCCAGTCGTAAATCCAGTCCTGCCGCGCCAGCATCCGCTCCGGACCGATGGCGCGGATCGCCAGATCGCGCGCGATCGCCGCCGGCCCGCGCAGATGATAGATGCGGCCCTGCTGTCGCGCCAGGCGCTGCACTTTCAGCACGCGCCCGCGCCGCATCCGTGCGTAGCGCTTCAACGCGGCGGGAATGCCTGCGGTGTTTTCCCCGGTGCTGTCGCTCAAGGCCTTGGCGAGCACGGCCGCATCCTCGATCGCCATGCCGGCGCCTTGCGCGGCGAACGGCAGCATCGCATGCGCGGCATCGCCGAGCAGCGTCACCGCGCCTTCGCTCCAGCGGCCGATGTCGGGCAGGGTGAACAGCGCCCATTTGCGCCAGCCGTCGACCGCGCCGATCAGCGTCTGCGCCGTCGCGGGCCAGCGCGCGGTGGCGAATGCAGCCTTGATCTCGTTGATGTCGCCGGGCTCGCTCCAGCCCGGCCGGTTCCAGGTGCCCGATACGATCGCGACCACGTTGATCTGGTGTCCGGCCGAGATGGGATAGGCGACGAGATGCGCGTCCGGTCCCATCCAGAGCTGCACGTGCGGTGCGGTGTATTCACGCGGCAGGGCAGTGGCGTCCAGCGTGCCGCGCCAGGCGATCAGGCCGGAGAATTGCGGCTGTACGTCCGGAAACAAATGCCCGCGCACCGACGACCAGATGCCGTCGGCGCCGATCAGCGCAACGGCCAATTCCTCCTGCCGTGAATTGCCGCGGCGTTGGACGACGGTGAGGCCTCGCGCATGCTTGGTCACATCCTCGAACTGGCAGCCGAGCCGCAGATCGATATCGGGATGGTCGCTCGCGGCGGCCTGCAGCGCGGCCTGTAAATCGGCGCGGTGGATCACCCAATAGGGTGCGCCGGCGCGGAACTCGGCGGCCTGGCCAAGCGGCATCCGTGCGATCTCGCCACCAGCCCGCGCGCTCAGGATGCTGACGGATTCAGGCGTGACCGCGCGACGCGCAAGCGGTTCCTTGAGCCCGAGCTCGACCAGGATGCGGCTCGCATTGGGAGAGAGCTGGATGCCGGCGCCGGCTTCCTCGAGCCGTTCGGCCTTCTCCAGCACGACGACGCGAAAGCCCTGTGCCGCCAGTGTCAGCGACGCCGTCAGTCCTCCGATCCCGGCGCCTGCAACGATGACGGTTCGCGTCAGCGCCACGGAGCGGTCAGGCGACCTTGTCTTTCAGCACGCATTCCGGCGGCCGCGCTTCGCCGGCCGCGAGGTCGGACGCGAAGCGATAGAGCGTCGAGCAGTACGGACAGATGATCTCGTTGTCGTTGCCGAGGTCGAGGAACACGTGCGGGTGGTCGAACGGCGGGTTGGCGCCGACGCACATGAACTCCTGCGATCCGATTTCGATCACCGAGACACCGGCATCGTTATGGAAGTGCGGGACGACGTGGTCGGACATATTCTCACCTTGATGGCAACGATGGGCAGACGCAATCAACAGCATGCGGCATCGCGAAATGCCGCGCACCATACTGGCGGGAACAGTTGATTCCTAGAGCCCCGATGGCTCATTTGCTCATGCAAATTCGACACAATCTTGTCGTCCCAGAGAAGCCCTCCTTTGGTCGGAGCCGTTGTGTCGCAAAAACGGCACACTATTTCCAAGGCGAGTAAAACTAGAGGTTTTAGCGGAATGAATCGGGTGCGCGTCAGCTTGGCGGTGGTCGGCGTGGCAGCAAGTGCTGCCGTGGGCGCGGCTATTTGGCCGCACGCCCGTGATGCCGGCACCGTGCTGGCGGCGCGGGACGATCCCGCTGCGCTCGCCGACATCAGGCTCAATTCCGTGTTGCGCAACAACCCGGCGTTGATCTCGGACAATATCGAGGCGGCTCTGGCCTCCGGCGATGCCGACCTTGCGATGAGCTTTGTCGAACTCGCCGGCGAGAAGAACATCGCGCTCAGTGATGATCTCACCAAGCGCGTCGACGACGCGCGCGCCGAGCAATCATCCAGCATGCATTTCGCCAAAGGGTTCGCCACCGGTCTGGTGACCGGCAATGCCGACGATGTCGCAAGCCTGTCCGGCACGGTCGCCGGCGACCTGTTCGTGTTCGGCGATGTCAGGGACATCGTGCGCGAGGGCAAGCACCTCGTGATGGGAGAGGACACCGACCAGCTGGTGCTCGGCCTCGCGGCCGCCGGGCTTGCGGTGACCGCGGCAACCTATGTGTCGGTCGGCGGCGCCGGGCCGCTGCGCGCCGGGCTGACGCTGGTCAAGGATACGCGCAAGGCCGGGCGGCTGAGCGAGGGGATGATCGAATGGGCCGGGCGCTCGACCCGCGAGGTCGTCGACCAGCCGGCGCTGCGCGAGGCGGTCGCATCCGGCTCGGTGCTGCGGCCGGTGGAAACCGCAACCGCGATCCGCGCGGCGTTCCGGGCCGAGAAGGCCGGCGCGCTGGTGCGCGTCGCCAAGGACGTCGGACGCATCGGCGAGGCGGCCGGGGTTCGCGCTGCGCGGGATACGCTGAAGGTCGCCGAGAACCCGAAGGAGATCGCGCGGGCGGCGCGGATCGCCGAGGTGAAGGGCGGCCAGACCCGTGCGATCCTGAAGCTGTTCGGCCGTGGCGCGCTGCTGCTGGCCGCCGGCACATTCAATCTCACCATGTGGCTGTTCGGCGCGCTGCTGGCGCTGTTCGGCTTCCTGTCGTCGATCAAGGCCACTACCGAACGGGCCACCGCCTGGTGGCTCAGACGAAGCAAGGCGCTGCGCCTGAAGCGGCAGATGGCCGCGCAGGCTACCTTGGCGAGTATGCCCGCCCAAGGTTAGGCTTGCGGTCGCCTGTCGATCGCCAATCGCAAATCCCAAGAAGAAACGGAATGCATGATGCCGAGTTTCCATCACGGCGATGTTGAAATTGCCTATATCGACGAAGGCGCGGGCGAACCGATCGTGCTGGTGCACGGCTTTGCCTCGAGCAAGAACGTCAACTGGATCTACCCGACCTGGGTCTCGGATCTCGTCAAGGCCGGCCGTCGGGTGATCGCGCTCGACAATCGCGGCCACGGCGAATCCGCCAAGCTCTACGATGCCGCGCAGTACGAGATCGCGACCATGGCCGGCGACGTGATCGCGCTGATGGACCATCTCGGAATCGCGCCCGCCGACATCATGGGCTATTCGCTGGGCTCGCGGATGACGGCGATCCTGGCGCGAGAGAATCCCGATCGGGTGCGCTCGGCGATCCTCGGCGGGATCGGCATCGGACTGATCGAGGGCGGCGGCCCCGGCGAGACGGTCGCGCTGGCGCTGGAGGCGCCGGCGCTCGACGATGTCACCGACCCGGTCGGCCGTACCTTCCGCGCCTTTGCCGACCAGACCCGCTCCGACCGCCGCGCGCTCGCCGCCTGCCTGCGCGGTTCGCGCCGCCTGATGACGCGCGAGGAGGCGGCCGGCATCCGCGTGCCGGTCTTGATCGCGGTCGGCAGCAAGGACGAGATCGCGGGCTCGGCGTCAGCGCTTGGCCGGATCATTCCGGGGTCGGAGGTGCTCGATATTCCGAACCGCGATCACATGCGGGCGGTCGGCGACAAGGTCTACAAGACCGGGGTCATCGACTTCCTGTCGCGGCGAAAATAGATCGCCGGCTTCATCCCTGGCGAAGGCGCGCGCGGCCGCGATCAGCACCACGAAGGTCGCGACCCACACCATGCGCGCGCCGTAGCGGTCGTGCGGCCCCGAGATCACGCCGCAGACGAAGGCATTGCCGAGCAAGGCGAGCGTGACCGTGCCCGCCAGCAGCGTCAGATCGTCGAGCCGCCGCTGCCACAGGCCGCGGCCGAACAGGATCACGACCAGGAGCATCGAGCCCAGCGCGACCGGCACGTGGATGCGGTTGATCGCGGTGAAGTCGAGGTGCCAGCGTTGCTGCCGCGCCGCGCGCATCGGCGCGACCTGTCTCGGGATGTAGCGCTCGATGATGCCGTAGGTATGCGGGATCCAGCCGTTGCTGCCTTCGCCGGTCGCGACATGCATGAGCTGGTCGGCGGTTGCCGTCAGCGCTGCCTTGGCCTGCCATTCCGGATATTCGGCCAGCGAGCGCAGCACGATGTAGCCCATCTCGTCATTCAGTCCCTTGAAGCGGCCGAGCGTGTTGAACATGCTGTGGCCCCACAGGAAGTCGTCGGCGGTCGGCGGCAACTCGTCGCGATAGGGGCAGAGCTTCAGCTTCTCCGTCGCGCAATGATCGCGCAGATATTGCGCAACGATGCCATCCTGCAGCATGCGGCCGAAGGCGACGCCATAGCCGCCGGGCGTCCAGGCCAGCTGTCCGGACAGCGCAAAGTTCGCCGCCAGCAGCATCGCCGCGCCGGCGACGGTGGTCAGGCTGCCTTGCACGAGGCCCGCGACCGGGATGCGCCGGCCGAGCCGCGGACGCAGCATCCAGCCGACGCAGCACAGGCCGAGCAGCACCGCCAGCGTCGCGCTGTGCGTGGCGGCCGAAAACGCGATGAACCCGAACAGCACCGCCTTCTCCAGCGTCGAGATTCGTTCGCCGTGCAGGATGAGGATGAAGAGCGCGAGCACCGAAAGGCCGGCGAAGATGTCGGTCAGCAGCATGCTGGCCAGCCAGGGCAGGGCGGTGGTTGCGATCAGCGCGAGGCTGATCGCGATCAGCCGGACCGGCCGGGCGAGGCCGAGCACGCGCAGCGTCAGCTGCAGGATCCACAGCGTCGCCAGGGTCTGGATGCCGAGGTTGAGCCAGAAATCCGATGTCTCGCCGACATGGAGGTAGATGCCGAATACCGTGGACCGGCTCGGCACCAGGTAGCCCTCATACCAGCGCGCCAGATAGCCGCCGGTATCCCACTGAAGCAGCGGATAGCCGTTCCAGAAGGCAGGGGCGAGCAGGAGGAGGGGGATGGCAATGGTCGCGATCCAGACCGACCGTGCATCGGTCAGGCGGGCACCTAAACTCCGAGTATTGATGATGTTTCCCCCTTTTATTGGGGCCGACCATGCCCAAAACCACACTGGGGACGAAATCCGCCAATAGTTGCAGAAGCACGGCTTGATTTCGGCAAAATCCCGACCAATTCCCCTAGACGCCGGCCCGGGGGTGTTCGGCTGGGGTTTACCGTACCGAGCCATCCCGGGACGCGCTGGGTCCATCGTGCTATAACGCACATCAGAACAACCGAATTGCGAGAGCAGCTATGGCAGTTCATCAGGTCAATCCGCAGGGAGGCAAGCTTGCGGCGCTCGATCCAATCTGGGATCGAATCCGCGGCGAGGCGGAGGACATCCTGCGGCGCGAGCCGGAGCTCGCATCCTTTATCTATGCGACCGTGCTGCATCATGAGCGGCTGGAAGATTCGGTGGTCCATCGCATTGCCGAGCGGCTCGATCACGCCGCGCTGTCGGGCGATTTGATCCGCCAGACCTATGGCGAGGCGTTGCGTGATGCGCCCGACATCGGCAACGCCTTCCGCGCCGACCTCGTCGCCGTCTATGACCGCGATCCCGCGACCTCGCGCTTCATCGATCCCTTGCTCTACTTCAAGGGCTTTCACGCGCTGCAGACCCATCGTCTCGCGCACTGGCTCTATCAGAAGGGCCGCAAGGATTTTGCCTTCTATCTGCAGAGCCGCTCCTCGGCGGTGTTCCAGACCGACATCAACCCGGCCGCCAGGATCGGCCGCGGCATCTTCCTCGATCACGCCACCGGTTTCGTCTGCGGCGAGACGGCGGTCATCGAGGACGACGTCTCGATCCTGCATGGCGTCACGCTCGGCGGCACCGGCAAGGAGAACGAGGATCGCCATCCGAAGATCCGCCACGGCGTGCTGATCGGCGCCGGCGCCAAGATCCTCGGCAATATCGAGATCGGTCATTGCGCGCGCATCGCGGCCGGCTCGGTCGTGGTCAAGCCCGTGCCGCACAACGTCACGGTTGCGGGCGTGCCGGCGAAAATCGTCGGCGAAGCCGGCTGTGCCGAGCCGTCGCGCACCATGGACCAGATGCTCAGCGCGATCGGGCTTTGATTTCACTCGCTTTCTGATCGCGGCGAAAACGCGCCCAAACAAGAGTCGTGTGCGCAACATCACGTCGCCAAAGCCTGAAAAGGCTCTGGCGATCTTTGCCGTCTCGTCCTAAAACTCCCCCGAAAATCATCGACCCGATTGGAGACGGCCGTGGACGTTCAGGAAGTCAGGAAGCTCGACGCGTATCTCAAACGCGTGTTCAGCAATCCCAAGATCCGCGTGGTGCCGCGGCCCAAGAAGGACGACTCGGCCGAGGTCTATATCGGCGAGGAGTTCATCGGCGTGCTGTTCGTCGACGACGAGGACGATGATCGCTCGTTCCAGTTCCAGATGGCGATCCTGGAAGAGGATCTGGCCGAGTAGGACTGCCTCTCGCTGCCACCGGCGCCGGCGTATGATCGCCCGCGCCGGTGAGCATCGGCGCGTGCAGCGCGGATCAACCGATCCCCCAAGCCCAGGCTCCGCGATGGCAGACAAGCCGGCTGCCGGGTCCAGGGCAAACGACTCAAGCGCTGCCTGAGACCAGCGGTGGCACGATCAGCGACAGGCCGGCGAGCAGCAACAGCGCCAGCACCGCCTTGCGGAACATCTCGTCATCGATCTTTCCGTACAGCCTGAAGCCGCTCCACAATCCGGCGAGCAGAAACGGCAGACCCAGGCCGTACAATTTCACGGTTTCCGACGTGAAGGCGCCGGTGATGCCCATCGAAATCGAGATCACCACAAAGGCGGCGAACAGGACCGGCTGGAACACCCCGCGCTGCACGTCTTTCGTCCAGCCGCGCCATTGGCAGGAAATGGTCGAGACGATGCCACCAAGCCCGGTGAGGCCGCCGACCAGCCCGTTGACGAGGCCGATGGCGATGTCCGCCATGATACCGATCTTCATCGGCTTGAATGCCGGTCGCGCCAGACTGTAGATCGCGTAAAGCGCCAGCAAGGTGCCGACACCAAATCGCAAATGGACGGGGCTGAGGTAGGTGAGCAAGACCACCCCGGTCGGGATGCCAATCGTCGTGCCGAGGGATAACGGCCAGATGGCGCGCCAGTTCAGCGCCTGACGCAATTTCAGGATGCCATAACCCTGTGTCAGCAGGCCGTAGCCCGCGATCAACGCCGCGGTCTGGACCGGCGTGATGATATGCAGCCACACACCGGACACGACGAGCCCCATCGCAAACCCGGAAAAGCCGCTGACGAACCCGCCGGCAAAGGCGGCGACTGCAAAAAGAACGAGTCCCATCTCATCCATCGGTCGCTCCTCCAAAAGCGAGGTGACGCACACTTGGATGGAGGGTCCATCTGATGGGGAGGATGCGGATCCCCGCGCTTGCTGATTTGGCGGTTACCGGCTTGCTATTTCGCTTCTCCGTGAGTGATTTGATCGAACACCGTCACGCTGTCGGACTCGAGAGGCTCCGCCGGCTCGGGAAGTTGATCGAATCCCGCGATTCCCATTGCACGTAGCGCAATGAGAAATCCTTGCCGGACCTCTTCTCCGTTCCAGTGATAGACGGCGACGAGAGATTCATCCGAGCAATCGTTCCCGCCCGGCGGCGTTGGCCCGGAGCAATCTTGCCGCCGGCCGGCGACGCGTTCGTCTGACCTTGCGGCGGCAGGATCGATATCCGCCGAGGTCCGCGAAGACGCAGACCACAAGGGAAATTGGCTGGAAGGAATTGCTGGCTTGCTTTCGTCCATGTGCATATGCCCTCGACGAGTCGAGCGTTGCACAGTCTTGGACCGAAGCCTCAAGGGGAGACCGTACTTCCCCTAAGCAAATTTTAGTCCAGCGAGGCGACAAACGCAACATGCGTCGACCGGTGCTGCCACGGAATGCCTCGCGGAGCCTGTCATCCGGCGGCGCCTTGCTTCGAACAGGTGGCGAAGAGGCGGCTATCCCTTCGCGCTGTGCATCTGCGCGGAGAGACGGTTCATCGCGGTGGCGATGTCGCGCCACTGCGCGAGCCAGCTGCGCGGAAAGCGGAAGGTCAGGTCGGCGCCGTCGATGCGCCGCTCGCTGAGGCACATGCCGGGCGTCGAGGTATCGCGCGTGCAGCGCGCGGTCAGCTGCGGCTCGCTCGCCGTGAACAGCTCCTCGCCGCCATAGGGCGTGCCGTCGCGGAACGCGCGCGCCGTCAGGCCGTCATCGGTGTTTGCGCGCTCGTCGAGATAGCGCGGATAGATCGTGCGCAGGCGCATGTCCGGCGCCAGTGAATCGTGGTGCGCCGCGATCGACACGAAGATCCTGTCGATCGGCTGCACCTTGTCCTCGACCGTATCGGCGCTGTAGTGCTTCGGCGCGGCAGGCGCGTCCAGCGACGGATAGAGGAAGCTCAAATCGACGCGCTCCTGCGGCCCGGAGTGGCGCTGGATCTTCATGCGCACGGCCATGGTCGGCACGTTGAACAGCGTGCCGCCGACGCTCACCGGCAGCCGCGACGGATCGCTCGGCGGGATGGTCGTGTAGGTCGGCCACAGCAGATAGGCGACGAGCGCAATCGCGCCGGCCGCGATGACGGCCGAGGCGATGATCGGAACGAGATGCGCGCGCGGGTTGCGGCGGGTGTCGCGGGCGAGATGCTGGGCGGTCGAGAGAAGCGTCATGAGCAGGGCATAGATCAGGTCGGGAGTGGCCGAATCATCTGCCGAATATGCCACGTGGCGGGGAATTTCCGTACGATTCCAATGGAATCCGGGACCGAATGGCCATGCGCAAACGTCGCGCCTGACCTGTCCGGTTAACCTTTCCTTAAGGATGATGTGGCGGCCGGCGGCCAATTCTGCGAAGCAGGGCAGGTGGCCTGTTGCGTAGCGGAAGTTCCGATGTCGCCCGATACCTTGAATTCCCTGTTCTCGCTCCTGATCGGTTTTGCGCTCGCGGGCGCACTGGCCAACGGCTACCAGGCGATGGCAGAGCGCCCGGCCGGTTTCGGCCTGCTGCAGGAGGGCGTGGCGCCGAAGACCTTCGCCGCAGTCCCGTTCCTCGTCTTCGCCGCACCGTTCATCATCATGCGCAACACGCTGCGCGGGGCACGCATCGAGCGCCGTCGCTTCGAATTCGTGATGATGGCAACCGTCATCTCCGGCTTCTGGAGCCTGATGTCGGGCACCTTCTTCGTGATGACGCTGCGCGCTGCGGGCGTGCTGGCCTGATCCGATCATGATCCGCGGCCGATCACGGTCGCGCTTGCTTGAAACCATGTCGGCCGTCGTGCCAAGGTCTCCTGCGATCAGAGCTTCGGTTCTGATTGAATCAGAAACCGAAGCTCTGGATTTTCGTTTCGACGCGTTTTCTTCACGCGAACCGGTGTCCACTTCGCTCGAAAACGCTCCAGGGAGACCTCAATGGCGATCTACGAACTCGACGGGCAGGCGCCCGATCTTCCCGCCGACGGCAGCTACTTCATCGCCGACAATGCCGTTGTGATCGGCAAGGTCCGCCTCAAGTCCGCCGCGAGCATCTGGTTCGGCGCCGTGCTGCGCGGCGACAATGAGTGGATCGAGATCGGCGAGGGCTCCAACGTCCAGGACAATTCCACCCTGCACGTCGATCCCGGCTTTCCCCTCAGCATCGGCAACAACGTCACCATCGGCCACAATGCGATCGTCCACGGCTGCACGCTGGAAGACGGCGTGCTGATCGGGATGGGATCGATCGTGATGAATGGCGCGCGGATCCGGCGCGGCAGCGTGGTCGGTGCCGGCTCCGTCATCACCGAAGGCAAGGAGTTTCCGGAAAATTCCCTGATCATCGGTGCGCCCGCGCGCGTGGTGCGTACGCTTGACGCGGCGCAGGCCGAAGCGCTGTCGCGGCCGGCGAAGTCCTACGCGATCAGGGGTCCGCAATACAAAGCGGGACTGAAGAAGATCGGCTGAGGCCTCAGCGCTTGCGGCCGCGCTTGCGCGCGGCGTTTGCTGCCGTGGTGCGAGGCTTCGCTGCGTCTTGCGGTCTCGTTGCCTCCTGAAGTCTTGCGCTCTTGCGCAGCGCATCCTTCAGGTCGATCGGAATGCCGTGCTTCTTGAGCAGGTCGGCGAAAGCCTCGTCGGCGAGCTCCTGCAAGGTCGCCATCCGGTCGCGCCCGAGCTGCTTCAGCTTGTCGAAAGTGTCGTCGTCAAACTCGATCAGCTTGCGCAAATTGCATTGCTCCCAAACTGTATTGCTCCAACGCCTGCGGGAACCGGCGTTTTGCGGACCCGTTGACGTCCGCAAGGGAGAATTGCCATGCGCAAACTATCTGTCACCACCGCGCTCGCGACAATCGCGATTGTGCTGGCGCCCGCGGTTACCGTCGCCCAAGGTACCGGGAGCGGCGGCCCTTCGTCAGCCAGCCCGACATCGCCGCAAGGGATGTCACCGCCCGGGACCAACAGCGCCGGGACCGCGCAATCCTCCGGCGGCTCCAATACCGGTAGAGGCGTTACCACCGGCTCGGCAACGACGACCGAGAGCGTCGACAAGGCCATCGCCGACGAGAACAAGGCGGTCGAGCGCCGTACGAAAGGCATCTGCCGCGGCTGCTAACTTCTGACGGCCGCGCTTCGATGAACGCGGGTCGCGCAGATGTGAGCGCGACATAGGCGCGCGGTAGAAGCCGCGGTCCTAGATTGGGTTAGCATGCGCAGAACGCGGCGGAGGAGGCTTGAAAGCAAAGCCTTTGAAAAAAGGAGTAACGGGTGATGTTGCGTAAAACGATGATTGCCTTGCTGGCGACGGCCTCGGTCGGTCTGTTCACCGTCGATGCTGCGTCGGCACGCGGTGGCTTCGGTGGCGGCGGCTTTCATGGTGGTGGCGGCTTCCGCGGCGGTGGCGGATTTGGCGGCTTCCACGGCGGCGGCGCCGCATTCCGGGCCATGGGCGGTGGCGGTGGCTTCCGGTCGGCTGCGATCGGCGGCGGTTGGGCCGGCCGCGGCTGGCACGGCGGAGGCTGGCGTGGTGGCGGCTGGAATGGCGGCTACTATCGGCGCGGCTGGGGCGGCTGGGGCTATCCGCTCGCGGCGGCAGCGGTCGGCTTCGGGCTGGGCTATGGCGCCTACGATTACTATGACGGCTACTACGGCAATCCATACTACGCGGGCTACGGCTATGACGATGGCTACGGCTATGGTTACGGCGGCTGTTACATCGTGCGCCGCGGCGTGATGACACCGTATGGCTGGCGCGTTCGGCCGGTGCAGGTTTGCAATTGAGCCATTCGCTCACGCATGGCCGGTCCATTCGGTCGCCATGCTGATGGTCTTGCAATGATCGGCGCGGCCGGCGTTTCGATGCCCGGCCGCCGCGCTGGGTCGCGCACTGGTATGCAGCTTGCAGCGCCTTGCAGCAGTCCGTGCGTGAGCGCGCCGCGAAAACCAATGGTCCGGCTGCGATTGAAGCCGGGCCCAGAGGACATCAGAGATGCTGACCATTCCTGACCTGACCTTGCTGCTCATGGTGGTTGTTGCGAGTCTTGCCGTTGCGCTGATCTTCATGCTCCGCGAGCTCGAGCCGAAGCTTGCACGGCTGCGACTGCGAGGTGGTCGCACCAAATAGGCCGCTGTGCCGGTCGCCGCGGCTTTTGCCGCGGTGGTGCTGCGCAGGCAGAGCCATCGGCTGAGCACGCCGTATTCCTTCAGCCGGTCTGCATCTTTCGCGCGGCGAGGGCCGCGTTCTTGGTGGGCGGTCCCGAGTGGGATTCAAGGGCCCAAAAAAACAAGGCCGTCGACGTAGTATACCGTCAACGACCTTGCCAGCCCCGGATATTGAAATCGGCTCACGCCATCCGGTCGTTCGAAGATGACTCGGATTCGAAAGCCGATATGTGAACCAGTTCACAAAGTCCGGATTAATTCACGGTAGCGGGCACTCCTGATCGGCCGCTGCAGCGGCCCGTGAGCCCGAACGTTCCCCGTTAGATGATGATCTTGCTCGGGATTTGGCGCGTTTTTATGGCTGGCCACCTCGCCGGGCGCCGGCCTTTCGGGGGCGTCAACCGCGCGACCTGTGGCGCTTCCGGTTGGCGCTGCGGGTCGCCTTTGAGCGCTTGCGCGGCGCGGGCTCGGCGGCCGGCTCGTTGGCCTGCGCGCTCGCCAGCGACTGGCGCAGACCTTCGACCTGTTCAGTCAGCGCGGCGACCTGGTCGGAGAGCCTCTTCGCATCGGCCGCCTGCAAGGCGGACTGCTTGCGCATGGTCTGCAGCTGGTCCTGCACCTCCTGCAACTGGTCGATGGATTCCTGCTGGGTCACCTCCATCCCCTTGGTCTTTTCCACCAGGGCCTCGGAGACCTGGGCGGTCCGCGCCTGCAACTGACGCGCGGCGACCATCCGGTCGGTCTCCGGCACGTTGCCGGTAAAGGCGCGCCACAGCGCAATCGAGCCGATCCCGAACAGCACGAGCACCAGTGCCACGGCGCCGATCGCGATCGGCTGCACGCCAATCAGGCTGCTGGCTTGTGAATTCCGGGGGGCAAGTTCGACCATGCGACCAACAACCGGATATCAATTGAAAGGTTCGAAATAGCACAAACCTCGGCGCGGGCAAAACCGGGGGGTGTGTAGACCACTGCGGCAGCAGGGAAATTTGTATCACATGTTAATCTTCGGCCGCGCTGCTCGGCCTGCTCGAGGCGCCGATCGGCCACTGGCCGACGCGAATCCAAGCTCCCGAATTCAGCCTCTGGGCGCGATCAGGCCGACCCTCATGTCCTTTGCCAGATAGACGCAGGCGCCGTCGGCGAGCACCCGGCCGTCGGCGATGCCCAGCACCAGCCGACCGCGCCGGGCCTGGCGTATGTCGACCTCATAGCGCACCACCCTGACGTCCGGCGTGATGTGCCCCCTGAACTTGACCTCGCCGACCCCGAGCGCGCGGCCCTTGCCCGGCGAGCCCGACCAGCCGAGCCAGAAGCCGACGATCTGCCACATGGCGTCGACGCCGAGGCAGCCGGGCATCACGGGGTCGTCGGCGAAGTGACAGGCGAAGAACCAGTGGTCCGGAGCAATCTCGAGCTCGCCGGCGACATGGCCCTTGCCGAAGGCGCCGCCGTCCAGGCTGATCTCGGTGATGCGGTCCATCATCAGCATCGGCGGTGCCGGCAGTTGCGCGTTGCCCGGGCCGAAATAGCCGCCTTCGCTCGAGCGCAGCAGATCCGGCTTGCTGTAGGACGATTGCGGAGCGTGAAAATCGTGCGGGTTGAACAAGATGGTCACCGATGTTCGGGTTCTGGCTGAAGCTTAGCTGCGGCTGCGCCGCGTGGCTCTTGGCCGCGCGGACAGGGGTTTGGCAGGCAAGCCCAACGCGGCGGCCATGAAGACCCAGATGTCGCCGGTCAGCCTTGCCGGATCAGGACGTCTTTCGCTCATGAGCGCCCCGATCAGCGCCTGGCGGATGCCGCCGATCATCAGCGCGATGGCGAGGTGAGGGTCGATGCCACCGGGCACGATCCCGTCGCGCTGGGCCGCCTCGAGCATGCGGGCGCCGGCTGCAAGCTGCCGGCCGGTGAAGGCGGTCTCGACATCGAGCACCTCGGGCGCGCGGCTGAGCGGTCCGATCACGAGGGGCGCAAACGGGTGATCGTAGTGAAAGGCGACATAGGCGCCGATCCGCGCCTTCTCCCGGTCCGCCCAGTCGGTGGCGGACAGCTTGGCACCGCCGAATGCCGCCGCATCAAGCTGTTCATAGAAGCCTTCGACCACGGCGGCGATCAGGCCGGCCTTCGATCCGAAGTGATGGTAGGCGAGCCCGACCGAGACCTGCGCCCGTCTCGCGACGGCCTGCATCTCGAGATGTCCGTGGCCCTCGATGAGTTCGGCCTGCGCTGCCGAGAGCAGCCGTTCCCGTGTCCCCAGGTTCGCGTCCATCGTGGGCTCATTGGCTGAATTGAATTCAATTCAATAATGACAATGCCAGGATGTCAAGCTGGGAGCTTATCGCCAGGCCACCAACAAGATCGTCGGCATCTCAGACGAGACCGCGGCGTTTCTCGAGCGGTTCTTCCAGGCGTCGATCGACGCCGCTCAAAAAGGTTGCGGCCAGCCTTTGGGGGAAGGCTGGCCGCGCGCGAACCGGTCTGGGACGGGGAGGGGTGGGGATGTGACCGGGTCGCGAACTCGAAAATCCTCAGGTCCGCTCAGCGCGAGCTTGCCGTTGCAACTGCGGGGCGGTTGTCGCCGAGCGAGACCCACACATTGGGATCGCCCTGCGACTGCCGCTTGACGAAGCGGTAGCCAGTGTCGGTCCAGGCGACGATGCTCTCGTTCTGGTTATCGAGCACGAACTCGCCCTTGTCGGTCTTCACCGTCAGCACCGCGTGGCCTTCGCCCTTCTTGTCGCGGACCACCGTGATCAGCAGCGCCTCGCGGGGCCAGCCGGCGTCCATCAGCATCTTGCGCTTCAGGAGCACGTAGTCCTCGCAGTCGCCATAACCGTCGGATGGCAACGACCATTTCTCGATCACGCCCCAATGATCCATGTCGGTCATCGGCTTGATGGACTCGTTGACCCACTTGTTGACCCGTACGAGGTCCCGCCAAGCGGTCTGCGACAACACGATGTCGCGTGGTTGCGTCGCGCCGCCGCGGCATTCGCCCGGATTGTCGGCACAGAATTCGACCCAGCCGATCGGCGAACGCGCAACGTCACCCAGGCTGGCGTAGACCACGTCGCCGGCCTTGGCCGACACGCACGTCGCAAACAGAATGGCGGCAACCGCCAAACCTTTCCCCTGTCCCCTGAACCCAAACATCGCGGCCCCCGTTCTTCTTGTTGGGACCACGTTTCGCACAAAGCTTTTGCGCCGCCGCTAAGTACGCAAAGTAGATTTGACGCGAATACTGGTAAAAGCTGCGGCGAATTCGAACTGTACTTGAATCGAATTCGCGTAAAATTTGAAACAACTGCAATTGATTCAAATTTTATGCATTAACCCGACAAGCGCTGCGCCAGAGCGGTTTGTTGCGTCAAGCGCTGCGGCCGTTAACCGCCGATTTTCACCGGGCCAAGCGCGCCGAAGGCGGCCACCGGTGCACCGGTGGCCGCCTTCGCGGGCCAAAACAGGGGTCTTGAGCGGTTTTTCGCTTTACCTCGCGGTAACGCTCTCTTCGAGCGTTTCCGCCGATTGCTCGTGAACGAACTCGAGCGCGAAGCCTTCCTCGAGATTTCGCACCACGCGGGCCTGCACCCGCCCGAGCATCACGAGCGATTTCAGCGGCGGGCGGTTCTCGGCGGCAATCGCAGCACCGGACAGGGAAAGATCGATGATGCGGCAGGTCATCCGCGTGCCGTCTTCCTGGGTCAGCAGGGCGATCGGGTTGCGCGGTACGATACGGTCGTGGCGGCGATCCTCGGGCAGATTGAGGATGTCGCGGTTGGCGAGCCAGGTCAGCTGCGCGGCGAGCTTGTCGCGCTTGCGCGCGGTGGCGCCGATCGTCATCGCAAAGCCGTTGTCGATGATGCGGGTGATGCGTCCTTCGACCCGGCCGATATGGTCGAGATAGCCCGTCCTATTCGTGAGAGTGCGTTTTTCTAGTCCGATTGATGTGGCCGCACATCTGCTCTGACGAGGCGCACAGGATTGCCTTCGGCTTTTCGCCGCCTGACGACCGGTACTTTGCAACGCGCTTGAGGGATGGGTTGGGCGAACGGGGGCGGACGCCCCGCCGGTCAAGGACCGAGCGGCAGCAGCGCGCCGGGCAAGCCGCAGATCAGGTCGGCTTCGGGACATGCCGCGGCAAACGCAAGGCGAATGCGGCTCGTGGTCTCGACGACACGGGCGGCGATTTTCAAGAGCCGAAGACGCAGCGTCGCGAACTCGGCAGCGGCCAATTCCCGGACTTTGGGAATGGCGTCGCGCACGGTCAGCATCAGCCAATAAGCGGCCGTATGGAGCACGAGACGGACCTGGTTGGCGAGCGCCGAACGGCAGCTGGTGCGGTCGGAGGCGAGCTGCGTCTTATGCAGCTTGATCAGATTCTCGGCTTGGCCGCGCGCGCAATACAGGCTGTCGTAGATCCACTCGGCCGAGCCGACATCGAGGCTGGTGACGACGAAGCGGATGTCGAGGCCGAGCATCGTCGCCTCAATACGGGCGACGGTGCGCCGTTCGCGATCCCAGGACTTTGCCTTGTGGCGCGTCTCGGTATAGCCACGCAGAACCGGCAGGTTCTCGATGGCGCGTCGGGTGCGGATGTCGTCGGCGACCTCGTCGACTTTTCTGGCGAGAGGCTTGGTGCCGGACAGACCGAAGATGTAGTCGATGCCGTTGGTCTCGCACCACGCCATTGCCTCCGGCCGGGCATAGTGCCCGTCGCCACGGAACGTAATTTGCGTGTTGTGCCATCGCGTCCGGATATGCCGTACCAGGCGGCGCAGATGGGCACGCACCTCGACGCCGCCCGGCGTCTTGCCGGGCCGCAGCACGACGGCCACGGGCCGGCTCTTCTCCGTGTCGTAGACGTGGATCGGCAGGAAGCAGCGTTCGTCATAATGAGCGTTGAACAGCGAGAGCTGCTGATGGCCGTGGACGACATCGCAGGTATCATCGATGTCGAGCGTGACGGATGCCGGCTCGCGCGGGTAGCTATCCATCCATGCGTCGACCAAAATGTAGGTCAGTCGGATCACGTCGCGCAGGCGCGGAGCATTCTCCAGCCGCGACAGCGTCGGTTGGGAACACAGATCGCGGCCCGTGTCCGGCAGCCGTCCGCAGGCCAGCTTGAATGCGGGATCGGACCGCAGATGATCGAGGTCGTCGGCGTCCTCGTAGCCGCAGCAGATCGCGAACATGCGCGCGCGGAACATATCGACAAGGCTGTGCACGACCCGCGTCGGATCGCGCCGATCCGGGAACACCCGGGCCAGATTGTTGGCCAAACCGAGACGCCGCTCGGCCATCGCCAGAAGCATCACGCCCCCGTTCGAGGTTAGGCGCCCACCATCGAAGGCAGCTGTGACTTTCTTGGCGTGAACGGCTGGAAACGAGAAGGGCGGAATCGTATCGTCGGTCATGGCGGGCGTGGCGTTCGCGGTTGGAGGTGATGGGGTTGGCTTCGCAACCGAATCCTACGCCGCATCAGCGCTTTACCCCTCAGACGCACTCTTACGAATAAGACGGGTTAAGTTGAAGAAAGATTGAGTGACTCCCGATCATTTCTGTGCCGAAACGTGGAGTCGCGGTCGTGCCGCGTCCAAAGAAACCGGCGCGAGCGGCCTATTAGACGCGGTAGGTGATCAGCCTCCGAAACGAGACTATCAAGCATGAAGAGATCGAGCGCGAGGCAGAGGTTTTATTTGTGTTGAATTCTTGCTTCTCGATAGTGGTCTGAAATCGTATCATCGGTCATGGCGGGCGTGGCGTTCGCGGTTGAGGTGATGGGGTTGGCTTCACAACCGAATCCTACGCCGCATCAGCGCTTTACACCACGCTCGCCAGCCTCTCAGGCGCCCTCTCGCGAATAAGACGGGATAGGCGATCACACGGTCGCCGACATTGCCGATGCCCGGCGCCAGCAAAGCGAGGCCGCCCGGCGACATGTTGATAATCTGGCAGGGAAACTCGCGCCGGTCGGGCAGCATGTAGCGGCCGAGCAGGTGCACCTTGACGCGCTGGAAGCGCCGCCGCTCCTCGGCTACGGGGACGACGGTAGTTTTCTTCTGTGCAAACGACATCACGACAAACCCGGCCACCGTCCATTCGGAGCCCCGACGACCCTAAGGCCGATAGGGTTAACGGGGCGTTACGGTTGAGGCGGGGAACCCGCACACGGTGCAAGAGAAGTGTGAGTGAAGATGCGCGGTTGCGGCCGGCGGCTTCAGCCGGGTTGGCGGCGCCCAGCGGATCCGGGGCGTGCGGAAGCGACGCGGAGAGGTTATTTGGTCTCGGCGTCCATTTCCGGTTCGACAGCGGTTTCCGGTTCGACTGCCGCCGCCGGTGGTTCAACAGCCACGGCTTTCAGCACCTTTCGTTTCGCCGCGCGGACCTCAATCTGCAGCGGCGGCTGATAGGACCCGCTTGGCGGCACGAAGACGAAGGCATGGTGTCCATCGCCCTTGTTGAGCTTGAGAAGATCGTTGCGGAATTCGTCGGCAACGACTTCGCCGACGAGGTCGCCGTTGAAGTAGATATCGATCGCAACCCTCTTGTCGGGGTGTTGATTGTAAAGGGCCCAGCCGGCAATCCTTTTCTCGTTGACGACGTCGACATGACCGGCGATCTCGCCATACAGACTCTCGATGCCGGCCTCGATCACCTCGAGGTCGCTCTTGTAGATCGACCTCGTCACATCGAAGCTGAAATTCGCGGTATCGACGCATTGGTCGAGCAAGCCCTGTCGATGCTCCTTCATGCGTTGCAGCGTGTCCAGTTCGCCCAACTTGACGTACATGCCGACGATACCTTCGATACCAGGATTCATGGTGTCGTTCCTCGCAATGCTACAAGCCAATTCGCCCTCGGCTGCTTTCACAATCGATGCCTCCTTGCGGAAAATACTCCGCCAGGACTAGAAGCGCCTCGTTCCGCCAAGGTCTGTCATGAAGACCTTCATGACAGGCCTTCATGACATCCCAATCGTCCTGACCTAAAGTCGGCTCGGCCGAACCCGGCCCAACGACAAGGACAGGGAGAGCGAACCGATGGAGCAGATCCGCGTCTGCACGCATGATGGACCTGGAGCCAAGCCGGTAATCCGGACAGTGCCATGGCCGGAAATCGGCAAAAAGGCGGCCTTGATCAAGGTGGGCGCCTGTGGCGTTTGCGGAACCGATCTGCACATCCTGAAGGGACATTGGCCGAAGCCGTTGCCGTGGCCGTTCACGCTCGGCCATGAGCTCGGCGGCGTGATCGTGGAATGCGGCGCGGAGTTCACCGAGGATTTCATGAGCAAGCCGCTGCAGGTGGGATCGAAGGTGATGATCCCGCCCTTGATGCCCTGCGGCCGCTGCTACTACTGCATCCATTATCCCGATAGCGCCAACAAGTGCCTGACGCCGGTCTATTACGGCCGCTATCTCGGCTTCGTCAAGGCGCCGCACATGTGGGGCGGCTGGGCCGAATATGTCTATGTCGATCTCGACATGCTGCCCGGCACCAAGATCTACAAATTGCCTGACGACATGTCGCTGCGGCTCGGCGCGCTCTCCGAGCCTCTGACCTCTTGCATCCGCGCCTTCAACCGCGCCACGCGCGCCGGCGGCGTCAGATGGGGCGACACGGTGGTGATCCAGGGCTCGGGGCCGATCGGCATCCTCGCGGTCGCCGCCGCGCAGGAAATGGGCGCAGGGCGCGTGATCTGCGTCGGCGCGCCGGAGACGCCGCGCCTTGCGCTGGCGCGCAAGTTCGGCGCCGAGGCGACCGTCGATATCGAGCAGCTCGAGACGCCGGAGCAGCGCATCAAGGCGGTGCGCGACATCGTCGGCGGTTTCGGCGCCGACCTCGTCATGGACTGCTCGGGCCATCCGACCGCCGGCCCCGAGGGCATCGAGATGCTGCGCGACGGCGGCACCTATGTCGAGATGGGGCAGTTCACCGATGCCGGCTCGATCAACACGTCATGGCACCGCATCTGCACCAAGGATCTCAACGTGCTCGGCTCCTGGGGCTTTACCGGCAACGACCTGCCGCTCGGCGTCGACATGCTCTACCGCACGCGCAACAAATATCCCTGGCTCGACATGCAGACGATCTATCCGTTCACCGAAGACGGCATCGTCCGCGCGGTTGCCGACGCAATGGCGATGAAGACGGTGAAGTCGACCATCGTGCCGTGGCCGGAACTGGTCGGGTGAAGCAGATGGCGGATGCTGCAAGTCCTGCTGCAGTGCTCCCAAGGATTTGTGACCAGGGTGCGGCGATTGGGCCCTGATATCGCTCGCCGGGACGACGGCCCGGCGCTAACATCGGAGCATGCATTCGAACCGTGTGCCGCCGAGCGCGACGTTTGCGTGGGGAAACGTGTCCGAGGACTTCGCGCTGTTCAGAACCCTCAGCGCGGAGCAGCGGCGGATTGCCTTTGGCGCAATGACCCGGCGCGACCTCGTGCGCGGCGAGCTGCTGGTCGAGCAGGGCGGCGCCTCCGACGCGCTGTTTCTGGTGCTGCACGGCGCGCTCGCGGTGTACCGGACCAGTCATCCCGAACCGATCGCGGAGCTTCGCGCCGGCGAGCTGGTCGGCGAGATCGGCTTCTTTGCCAATATCCCGCGCACGGCCAATGTGATTGCGATCCGCGATACCAGCGTGCTGGTGTTGACGCGCGCCGCCTATACGACGCTGGCGCGGGAAACGCCCGAGATCGTCGAGGCGCTGCTGGCTGCGCTCGCGCGGCGGTTTGCCACCGAGACCGCGCGTCTGTTGCCGCTCCGGGCGTCACCGAAGGCGCGCACCGTCGCGCTGATCTCGGGTGGACGCGAACCGGTGCCTGCCGCCTTTGAGCACAGGTTGCGCGAAGGCCTTGCCGCTGCGGGTGCCGAGATCGTCGACCTCGCGCGGGTCCAGGCGATGTTTCCCGGCCGCGCGCTGGACGCATCCGAAGTCGCCGACTGGCTCAACAGGATCGAGTACGACGCGCCGCTGGTGGCCTATTTCGGTGGTCCTGACGCGTCGGATTGGGCGCGGAAAACCATCCGCCAGGCCGACCTTGTCGTGTTCGCCTGCCGTGGCCATGCGCCCACGCCCGATCTGACGGAGATCGAGCGCTTCGCCTGCGGAGTGCATCCGGCGTCGACGCGGCGCCTCGTCCGGGTTCATGATGTCAGGCGCCACGAGGTCAGCGGCACCGCGGCGTGGCTGGCGCGGCTGCCCTGCTTCATGCACCATCATGTCGCGCTCGAGGACCAGCTCGACATCGACAGCCTTGTTCGCTTTCTGTGCGGTCGCGCCGTCGGATTTGTCGCCGGCGGCGGCGGCAGCCTCGGCACGGCGCATGTCGGCGTCTACAAGGCGTTTCGCGAGCGCGGCGCGATGTTCGATATCTTTGTCGGCACCAGCGTCGGCTCGGCGATGGCGGCGGGCTTTGCCAAGAACTACGACGCCGAGCATCTCGAGCGCGGCACGCATGAGATCTTCGTCTCCAGCCGCAGCTTTCGCCGCCCGACCTGGCCGCGCTACGCGCTGCTGGACCACAAGGCGTTCGATGCCGCGCTCGCCGATCAGTACGGCCACAATTGCCGGATCGAGGACTGCTGGCGGCCGTTCGCGGCGGTCGCGACCAATCTGTCGACGCACAATCTCGAATTGATCCGCACCGGTCTGCTGTGGCAGGCGGTGCGGGCGTCGAGCGCCATCCCCGGTCTGCTGCCGCCGTTCTATACAAGGGACGGCTCGATGCTGGTTGACGGATGCCTCGTCGACAACGTTCCGCTGGCGCAGATGCACCAGATGAAGAGCGGACCGAATCTGGTGGTCCATTTCGGCGACCCGGCAACCGAGATGTTCGACGTCGACTATGCCGCGCTGCCGGGCCGGCTTGAGCTGCTTGCGTCGCTGCTGACGCCGTTCCGCAAGAAATTGCTCCCGGCCGCGCCGAGCGCCGTCAACGTGCTGTGGCGAAGCCTCGTTGCGCATCAGCGCTATGATACGTTGCCGACCACGCCGCTCGACATGGTGATGCGTCCGCCGACGCCCGACGGCATCGACGTCACCGATTTCGACCGCCATCAGGAAATCTTCGAGTCCTCGTACCGCTGGGCCCGCGAGACCATTGCTGCCTCGGAGGCGGCGCATCATCCGGCCATTGCGGCCATCGTCGCGTCGGCCAACGGAGCGGACAGGGCAACGGAGATGGTTGCTGACAGGGGCGCGGATCGCGCGACAGCGACCGCGCCGGTTTCCCAACAGGCCCGTGTCGGTTGACTGGCTTGCAGGCGCCGGCGAACTCGACCATCGTGCCGGACCGAATCCGGAGAACACGATGCCTTTCGATTTGATCCTGCGCGGCGGACGGGTGGTCGACCCGTCGCAAAAACTCGATGCCGTGACCGATGTCGGCTTTGCCGCGGGCAAGGTCGCTGCGCTCGGCCGCGAGTTGCAAGCCGATCCCGCCACCGAGGTCCGCGACGTCTCGGGGCTGATCGTCTCACCGGGGATCATCGACCTGCACACCCATGTCTATTGGGGCGGCACCTCGCTCGGCATCGATGCGGAGGAGTTTTGCCGCAACTCCGGCGTCACCACCTCGGTCGATACCGGCAGCGCCGGCCCCGGCAATTTTGCCGGCTTCCGCAAGCATGTGATCGAGCCGAGCCAGGTCCGCATCCTCGCCTATCTGCACGTCTCGCATGCCGGCATCTTCGGCTTCTCGGATCGCGTGATGGTCGGCGAGAGCGAGGAGCTGCGGCTGATGAATCCCATCGACGCGGCGCGGGTCGCCGACGAGAACCGCGACCTGATCGTCGGCATCAAGGTGCGGGTCGGCCTGTTCGCCTCGGGCACCTCGGGGCTGGTGCCGCTCGAGATCGCGCTCGAGGTTGCCGAGCAGGTCGGCATGCCCCTGATGGCGCATATCGACCATCCGCCGCCGAGCTATGAGGAGGTGCTCGCGCGCCTGCGTCCGGGCGACGTGCTGACCCATGCGTTCCGTCCGTTCCCCAACACGCCCGCGACCGCGCAGGGCACGGTGAAGAAGGTCGTGCTGGAGGCGCGCGAGCGCGGCGTGCTGTTCGACATCGGCCACGGCAAGGGCTCGTTCGCCTTCAAGACCGCGCGCGCGATGCTCGCCAACGGCTTCTATCCCGACACCATCTCCTCCGACATCCATCAGCTCTGCATCGACGGACCGGCCTTCGACCAGGTGACGACGATGTCGAAATTCCTCTGCATGGGGATGCCGCTGCCGGACGTGATCGCGGCGTCCACCGTCAATGCCGCGATGGCGTTGCGGCGGCCGGAGCTCGGCAGCCTCAAGCCGGGCAGCGTCGGCGACGCCACGCTGCTCTCGGTCCGGCAGGGGACGTTCGACTATGTCGATGTGGTCGGCGAGCACCTGACCGGCGATCGCAAGGTCGCATCCGAAGGCGTCGTGATCGGCGGACGCTGGTGGCATCCGCGTTAGGATTGATGGACGCGCCGCCGAGGGCGTCGAGGTGACTGACATGATCTTCTGGATCGCGGGTGTGGCTGGACTGGCGATCGCCTATCTGCTGGGTTCGACGCCGACGGGGTATCTGGCGGGGAAGCTGCTCAGGGGCATCGATATCCGCCAGCATGGCTCCAAATCCACCGGGGCAACGAACGTATTGCGAACCCTCGGGAAGTGGCCCGCATTGGCGGTGCTCGTGGTTGACGTGCTGAAAGGCATGGCGGCAATCCTGTTCGCCCGCTGGTTTTATCCCTGGTTGTACACCTTGCCATCCGTCACGCCGCCGGCAGCGCTTGATCCGCAAACGTGCGTGTCGTGGGCTGTTTGCCTGACCGGACTTGCCGCGTTGCTAGGGCACGGCCGTTCGATCTGGCTGAATTTCACCGGCGGCAAATCCGCCGCGACCGGGCTCGGCGTGTTGCTGGCGATGTCCTGGCCGGTCGGCCTCGGTGCTGCGGCGGTCTTTGGCGCTGTGGTGGCTGTCTTTCGGATTGTTTCCCTCGGCTCGATGCTGGCGGCATTGACGGCGATCGTCCTCGTCTGCAGCCTCGAGCAGCCGTTGCCCTATCGCTTGCTGGTGATCGCAGGCGGCATCTACGTGATCGTGCGCCATCGTGCCAACATTCAGCGGTTGCTGGCCGGCACGGAGGCACGGCTCGGGCATTGATAAAAGGTTCGGATTTCCTCAGGGAAGGGGCTTGCGGACCTGCTCGACCGTCTTCTCCGGCGTCGCGGCATCGTCGTGGGAGATCAGATTGATCCGGCGGCCGTTGATGCCGCCCCGCTCGTTGATCATCCGGAAGTAGGCGGCCTGCACCTTGCCGATGCCAACGGGCGACGTCGTCCCTTGCCAAATTTCAACTAGATCAGCGAATGCAAAGCCATGACCGCGGCCTCACGGCTCTCCACCGGAACAAAGAAGCTTACCGAATGCGATGACAAGACATACTTGTCGGCGATGATTCCGTGACGTTGCAGAATCTGAACCGCCTTGTATGGCAGGTCCGAGGAAATGCCGCCGAAGCAAGTGAGGCTCACCGAACTCAGCGTCTCGCGCTGTTTGCGCAGGTCTTTGCTCCGTTCCAGTGTACGCAGCAACGCGTCGAGTGTCTCAGAATCGCAAGTCATCATGATGCGGGTTTTTTCGGCGGTGAAAGCCGAGGCGAGGAGTTGCGGCCAAGGCAAGCCATTTTGCTGGAGATGCCGCGCGAACTTCTCGAAGCCTTGATTGAGGTCCGCCGAATCGATCTCCACATGCTCAATGCGAGCCATCGAGTTGACGGCCAGGACTTTTCCGTTCTCCATGTCTGCGACCTCCTTCATCACTTGCGTGCTGTGTCGCGCGCCGCCCCACTTTCTCAGGACCAAAGGCACGTTTTGGCTGTGGGCCAGCTCCACGCTGCGAAAGTGCAGGACTTTGGCGCCCCAGAAGCACATTTCGGACAGGGATGCGAAATCCAGCTGACGCAAGGGTTTTGCGTCCGCGACGATGCGCGGGTCAGCCGAGCAAACTCCGTCGACCTCCTTGATAATCTCGCAGCACTCCGCCTTGAGCGCAGCAGCCATGGCGACCGCGGTGGTATCGCTGCCACCCCGGCCAAGCGTCGTGATTTCCTTGGTCAGCGGGTTCACGCCCTGAAAGCCCGCCAAAACCACGATGCGTCCACGATCGAGCTCTTCGCGCACGCGAATGGGCCGCACATCCAGAATGCGTGCGGAGGAATGGGACCCGTCGGTCATGACACCGGCCTGACTGCCGGTAAAGCTGATCGCCGGCACGCCGAGATCGGACAGCGCCATGCTCATCAAGGACATGCTGATGCGCTCGCCGGTGGTCAATAGCATATCGAGTTCGCGGCGATTGGGATGCGGGCTGACCTGATAGGCCATCCTGACGAGTTCATCGGTGGTCTTGCCCATCGCTGAAACGATCGCCACGACACGATGACCACGGCCATGCAAATCGGCGACACTGCTCGCGGCCGCGCGGATTCTTGCCGGTGTTTCGAGACAGACGCCGCCGTATTTTTGCACGATGATGGGATTGCTAGGCATTATTGCCCGCGTCGTGTTGGAACGCGCAGCTGAACCCGATCAGATCGTTCTCCCCTTCGACGCTTTTGCGGTCTTTGATCGTTTCGCTACGACCCGTACAGCGCCCCGGTCGCGCTTCTTGCGATCCGCTTCCGCGTGCTGAGCTTTCGTCCCGCCGCGGTGAGCGGCGTATTCCTTGCCGTCTATCGGCGCGACATGCGGTGGATCTCGATCGAGATACGGTCGCCCGATTCCAAAATCCGGTCCACGCGCGTCGATCCATTTCCAAAGGGCCTCGGTGGTGACCCAACGCTCCGCCCGCGTCGCGCCTTTGACGCTCACGACATCGACGGCAAGCCCGTGGCCATAGCCGCCACGGAAGCTCCCTCCATGGTATGACTTGTCGGACGCCGCCTTCAGGCCGCTCGCGATCGATTGACGGTAGTCATCACGGAACGCGCTGGTGATGCCGGGCGCCAACCCGGCCTGCTCGGCCGCGTAAAGCGCGTGAAACAGCTTGAGCTTGAAGCTCCGATCCACCCCTCCAATCACGTAGTCGATCATCGGCATGCCCATTCGCTCCGCCGCCTTCGGATCCTTCCACGTGAAATCGTTGTCGACGCGCCTGGTGAACGTCCTGGTGACAGTCACCGTCTTGCGCTTCTTCTTGACGGTCACTTTCCGCTGCTCTTGTACGCTGATCGTGTCTTGCTTCGGCGTCCGTTCGTAGAGCGCCCACAGGTATCGGTCGATGCAGACATCGACGACGAGGCACTCCTCGAAAATATCCAGGGGTCTCGCGACCTCCTCGGTGTCACCAGACACTGGAGGCAGGCTCGCCGTCGCCGCCTGCACCGGCGATGTTTCGGCCGGCAGCGTCTGCGATGAATCCGGCAACGCAGCCACGACGATTGACTTCGGCTCGCTCGAGGTCGCCGTCGCATCAGGGGGCGTCGCCGGCACCGATTCAACCGCCATCGCCGCATCGGCGTTAGCGACAGCGTTACCCATGACGGCTGCCTGCGGCGAGGCCATCCTGTCGGACGCCGGCCCCGTTACGGGTTCTGCAGCCATCGCTGCTTCAGCATTCACTTTGGTGACGTTGTCGACTGCAATGGCCTGTCGCGTATCAGCCGGTTCGGCGTTGGCGGCGAGAGATGGTGCGAGGTCCTCGATGGACACTGCGCCGGTGTTCCCGATGCCGGCAGAGCCGGCAAGCCAGGCAACGAGCCAACCTGCGAGAACGACGGTCCCGCACATTTCCGGAGTCGCAATTCGCCGCGGGTTCATCACCCCGTAGCCTCCAAAGGCTCGATCCGAGCCCTGTTGCACCGCCCAGCACGCGACGGCATCGATCATTCGGATCAAAATGGAAACGCGCAATGGGCGGAAGCCGTCGGCGCTACGCTTTTCCAGAAAGTGTTGCCCGACCGCAACGCACGGCCGCGAGCAACCCGGTACGGCGCGTGCTGCTGTGTTCGGTGATTTTTGCCAGCGATCGAGCTTTGATTCCCATTTTGGGTCAAAGCCGACCGAGCCGGGTGACTTCCGGTTCACCTCGAAGAGCCGACGTTCGCGATCGTCATGCAGACCGTCAGTTATGGGCCGATATGAGACATCGTAGGCTTGACCAGGTACGAGGGTGGCCACCAATAGAAACCCCATTCCAGGGGAGACATCGCATGAGCTTTCAGGCCGAACTTCACGAGGAAGCGGTCCATCTGCTTAACGGCAAGGGAGTACTGACGGAAAGTACAACTCCTTCCAACGACGTGAGAGTTACGTTCGGACGCTACGAACTTTGGATTTATGAGGACGGGGCAAATGTCCTAGGCCCTTCGCTAGATAAGCGCTTCGAAGTCTACGATTTTGATGACCTCGACCATCTCAAGCACTCCGCGCTGGCGTTTCTGGAAAAGCTGCTGACCGTGTAGCGCAGCAGATGGCTGGCGACGAATGTCTGCCACGGGTCAAAAGCCGCCCATAGCGACCGAGCCGGGGACTTCCGCTTCACCGAGAAGAGCGGACGTTCCCGATCGTCCATGCAGATCGTCAGCTATGGGCCAGTACCGGAAAAGCAGACCGCCGGTTCAATGATGCTCAATGATGTCACAATCGTCCGAGAGGAAGTGTTTTTCCAGAAATCTATCTACGTGAACTCGGCAGCGACGGAGTTGTCGGGAGTGAACGTCATGCACTACGACCGTATCGGTGGCCCGATCAGCCTCATCCATCGGCAGTCTGCCAAGGTCCTTCAAATGCAGGCTGAGGTCTTCAGCGAAATTTCTAATTTTGTGAATGTCTAAGGCTCGATCAGCAGCCCTGTCGCGTATACGGAATTTCAATTCGAGGGATTTCATGTTGATTTCCGAGATGTCCGGTTCGACCAATCGTTAAGGGCGAATAGCTTGTGGGTTTGCATCAAGGCGCTGCTGCACAGCCTCGAGCAGATGCTCATCTGCCAATATGGCCAAGCAGAATGACCGAACCATCGCCTTGCGGCCGGCTTTGATCGCGTCAAACCTCGAGATAGTGCTCAATGTTGGCACGCGCTACAAACTGGTCCATGTGGTCCACGGCGCCGCTCCGCCGATTGGGCCAATAAGCTAATCGGACGGAACATGCAAAATGTGCCGGCATCTTCAATGCAAAGCGCTGCCCCTGGGAAGTGAACAGACCTAGGTTTGCGAGCCAGATTTCATTTGGTTGACTGACGCTTCGAAGCCTTTTCGAAACAGGACGGCGTGGTCCGCGAAAACTGCGACGCACAGATGACTTCGCGCGAAATTCCGAACACGAGTTAGAGCTGCGTCGTTTGTGCCGAACAATCGTTCGTAATCGCGATGTGCAATCTGGAGCAACGAGCCCTCTGAAAGCGAGGCGAGTTTTTGCTCCAGATCGGGAAGGGTGAAGCCTCGTCGCACGGAGTCAACCTCCAGCAGATCGATGGAAGGCGGCTCATGAGGCGGCTCGACACGACCGCGCCGCCTCATGCACGCTACATCATCGGCCGATTGTCAGCCGGTCTTGAACGAATTGAACGCCATCCACCGACCAGGCCGCTCGCTCGACCGCCTGTCTTTCATCCCAGCAGTCCACCTTGCCTTCGAGCTTGACGTTGTTCCCATCCGTCACGTTCGCACGAATAGCGTCCGCTTCAATGTGAGCGCGGCGAGTCAGTGCTTGCTCGATTTTCTTTTTAATATCCGAAGCAATCGGCCGGGGAATGAGCTCGATATCGTTGAGCACGCCCACGACGCCGGACAATCTCCGGACCGCCTTCTCGGCAGCATTCTTCTGGAATTGCCAGGCGACCTTTCCTGTAAGAGTCACCAGCCCTTTTTGGACAGTGACCTGAACCGCATCGTCCGGGATGGTCGTGTCCCAACGAATGATACTCAACGCCCGTTTCGCGATTTCGTCGTCGGAGGTCCTTTTGTCGCTCGCGTAGCGCACTTCAATTTCCTGCGCGACGCCGTGGACGCCCTTAACGCGGCGCGCTGCCTGCTCGGCCGCAACCTTCTGCGCATAGCTCGGAACATGGCCCGTCAAGGTCACAACACCATCGTCCGCTACAACACCAATGTTCGCTGAATCGATGCTGGGCTCGAAATCGAGTTCATCGAGAACCATCTGCTGCAATTGGCGATTGTCCATGATCAAGTCTCCATATGCATAATTTAAAGTATGGATGAGGCATCCCAACACGACGTTGACATGCGTCAATATCTAGGAGGGAAACTCTGCATCCAAAACGCAGAACCGATCTGCGTGGATCGACCAATCTTTCAGGCGCTCCGCTTCGCAGAACTTTGTCTTCGCCAGTTCGGCTGCGCTGCATTGGTTTGGTGCGTCTACTTCAATAAAACGTTGGCAAATCTCGGCTTCCCGTCCATTGTCACCCGAAACCGTTTTCATAAAGCGCACGATATATCGAGGCATTTTCATCACTCCGCCGAAAAGCCAAGTCGCCCTGTGCTCATCATGCGACGGGTGAACCGGCAAGGCTTTGACGTCGATCAACGAGATCTGACAGCAAGTGAGCTATGCTTAGTCTACGTTGCCGAGCTGGCCAGCCTATTTGTCCACCGACCGCAACGAGGATCGCTTCATACTAAGCAGATCCGGGAGGTCGCCTTGCTGGCGGCCTCCCTTTTTCTCAGGGGGGCGGTCATTCCTTCAACGCTCGCGGCCCCACCGGCCGTTAACACGATTTCGGAATATTGGAAATATGTCACTGAGTTGCCCGACGTGTCAAGCTGCTTTGTCGAACGCCGGCCGCCGCCAGCTCCTTTGCATGGGGTTGTTTTCGATATTTTGGCCGCGCGCAGCTGCAGCTATTCGGTCTTGTCGACGTTCCAGAACACAGGCGGCGCCGGGCCTTCCAGCACGCCGGTGAGCGATTTGCGCCAGGCGCTCGGCAAGCGGAACTGGCCGAGCGGGATATAGATCACCTGCTCGTAGGCTTGCTTTTGAATCTCGACCGCGACCTTCTTCTGCTCCTCGGGCGAGGTGGCGCGCGCATAGGTGTCGCGCATCTGCTCGAGCTTGGCGTCTTCGGGCCAGCCGAACCAGGCTCGCTTGCCGTTGGCGGCGATCTGGTTGTTGACGATCGGGTTCATCACCTCGGTCGCGCCGGTGAAGGTGAAGAACAGGTTCCAGCCGCCTTCCTTGGGCGGCTTCTGGCTGGCGCGGCGGCTCACCACGGTCTGCCAGTCCGTCACCTGCGCGTCGACGTTGAAGCCGGCCGCGCGCAACAGCTGCGCCGCGACGGTCGGCGGCCCCTTCAGCGTCTGCACGTCGCCGGGGATCATGATCACGACGGGCGTGCCGTCATAGCCCGAGGCGGCGAGCGCCTTCTTCGCCTCGGCCATGCCGTTGCCCTTGATCAGCGTCTCCGCGCCGGCGTCGCTGGCGAGCGGCGTGTCACAGGCGAAATAGGAGCCGCAGATCTCGTAGTATTTGGCGTTGCCGACGGTGGCGTCGAGCACGTCCTTCTGGTTCATCGCCAGGAAGGCCGCGCGGCGGATTTTGGGGTTGTCGAACGGCGGGTGCAGGAAATTCATCCGGCCCTCGATCTGGAAGCCGAACCTGTTCAGCACGGCCACGGTGAGATCGGAGTTGGCCTCGAGCACCGGCAGCAGGTCGACCGACGGCTGCTCCAGGAAGTCGATCTCGCCGGATTGCAGCGCGTTGATCGCGGTCTGCGCGTCGGGCATCGTGACCCATTCGACGCGATCGACCTTCGCGACCTTGCCGCCCGACAGCCAATCCGGCTTGTCCTTGCGCGGCACGTAGTCGGCGTTGCGCTCATAGACGGCTTTGACGCCCGGCTGGAATTCCGCGCTGACGAATTTGAACGGCCCGCAACCGATCTGCTCGGCGATCTGCTTGCCCGGCGGCGTCTCCGCGAGCCGCTTCGGCATCATGAAGGCAACGTAGGAGGAGGGCTTTGCCAGCGACTCCAGCACGAGGCCGTACGGCTCCCTGAGCTTGAGCATGATCGTCTTCGGCCCGCTCGCCTCGAGGGAAGCGGTGAATTCGGCCAGCTTCTGCGCCATGCCGTCGACGGCGGTCCAGCGCTTCAGCGAGGCGATGCAGTCCTCCGCGGTGACGGGCGCGCCGTCGTGCCATTTCAAGCCGTCGCGCAGCGTGAAGGTGTAGGTGAGCCTGTCGTCGGAGATCGCCCAGTCCGCCATTTGCGGGCGGACCTTGAAGCTTGAATCGATGCCGAGCAGCGTGTCGTAGACCATGTAGCCATGGTCGCGGGTGATGTAGGCGGTGGTGAAACCGGGATCGATGATGCGCAGGTCCGAATGCATCACTGCGGTGATGGTCTTGCCCTTGCCGGCGGCAAGGGCGCGCGATGACAGGATGGCCGGCGCCGCGATCGCCGGCGGCACGCCGGCCGCAAGCTTGAGGAGCGTTCTGCGCGAAACATCGACCATTCGCCGTCCCCCGATTTGTCGTTGCGCCGGCATGCATGCCGCAGCGAGCCGCATGCTTCACCAATCCGTGACGCAAAGCAAGCAAGGGCCATGCCGCTGATCTCTGAATCTCGGCGCAGGTTCGCGCGGACAGGTGACGTGGAACGTCCGATGACCTTCGGCGGCGCCGCCGCCGGCACCGCACAAGTCCGCATCCTGCATAGGAGCCTGCGTTTCCTGCCGCACCTCGCAGGCTGTTCGGACCCCGATCCGCCGTGTAGGCTCGCGCTCTGCCGGCCAGCAATAAGGCTACATCCCGCAAATCTTAAGGGAACAAGCAGTCGAGGGAGACCGAAAGAACCGTCATGACCGATATCCGATACGTAGCACCGCGCACGCTTGACGAAGCGATTGGCGCATTTGCTGCCGCCGGGAGTGCCGCCCGCATTATGGCAGGGGGCACCGACTTATTGGTGCAAATGCGCTCCGGCCTGGTGCGGCCGGGACTGATCGTCGACATCAAGAAAATCGGCGAGATGACCGAAATCAGCGAAACCGCCGATGGCGGTTTCCGCGTGGGCGCCGCCGTCTCCGGCATGGAGCTCGCCGAGCACGCGCGCTTCGGCAAGGTGTGGCCCGGCGTGCTCGAGGCCGTGAACCTGATCGGCTCAAAGCAGGTGCAGGGCCGCGCCTCCGCCGGCGGCAATCTCTGCAACGGCTCACCGGCCGGCGACAGCGTGCCGGCGATGATTGCGGCGGGCGCCGTCGTCACCGTGCAGGGTCCGAACGGCCGGCGGGACATGAAGGTTGAGGATGTGCCGGCCGGACCTGGCCGCACCAACCTCAAGCCGGGCGAGATCCTGGTCAGCTTCACCTTACCGCCGCGGCCGAAAGGCTCGGGTGACGCTTACCTGCGGATGATCCCGCGCACCGAGATGGACATTGCGGTGGTCGGCATCGGCGTCAGCCTGACCCTGAAGGATGGTGTCTGTACCGCGGCCCGCGTCGGCCTCGGCGCGGTGGCGCCGACCGCGCTGCTGGTTGCGCCGGCGGCGAAGGCGCTGATCGGCTCGAAGCTCGACGATGCCGCGCTCGAAGCCGCGGCCGCCGCGTGCCGCGCCGCCTGTCGTCCGATCGACGACAAGCGCGGCACCATCGCTTACCGGACCAAAACCGCCGGCGTGCTGCTCAAGCGCACCGCCGCGATCGCCGCCCAGCGCGCCGGAGGACACTAGCACCATGGCGAAACTGCACGTCACCACCTCAGTCAATGGCGAGCCGGTCGAATTCCTGTGCGAGCCGTACGAGACCATGCTCGACGCGCTGCGCGGGCAATTGGGGCTCACCGGCTCCAAGGAGGGCTGCGCGTCGGGCGATTGCGGCGCCTGCTCGATCACGCTCGACGGCCGCCTGGTCTGCTCCTGCCTGATGCTCGCGGCCGAAGCCGAGGGCCACGAGATCAGGACCATCGAGGGCATGGCCAGGGGCGAGAAGCTGCATCCGCTGCAGCAGAAGTTCCTCGAGCATGCCGCGCTTCAGTGCGGCATCTGCACCTCGGGCATGCTGGTCGCCTCCGAGGCGCTGCTCGCCAAAAATTCCAATCCGACCGAAGAGGAAGTCCGCTTCTGGCTGGCCGGCAATCTCTGCCGGTGCACCGGTTACGACAAGATCGTCCGCGCGGTGATGGAGACCGCTGCCGAAATGCGGGAGATGCGCCCATGAACGTCGTCAACAACAAATGGATCGGCCAACGCACCATCCGGCCGGATGGCGTCGACAAGGTGACGGGCCGCGCGGCGTTTGCCGCCGACACCACCATGCCCGGCATGATCTGGGGCAAGGTGCTGCGCAGCCCGCATCCGCACGCCCGCATCAAGTCGATCAACACCGCCAAGGCCGAGGCGTTGCCCGGCGTCAAGGCGGTGGTCACCGCGCGCGACATCGTCGATTTCACGATCGAGAAGGGTGCCGTCATGCTCGGCATCCAGGACATGCGCTGGATGTGCCGCAACGTGATGGCGCGCGACAAGGCGCTGTTCCCCGGCCATCCCGTCGCCGCCGTGGCCGCGACCACGGAGGCGATCGCGGCGGAAGCCTGCAAGCTGATCGAGGTCGACTACGAGGTGCTGCCGTGGGCGATCGAGATCGATGACGCGCTAATGCCTGATGCGCCGATCCTGCACGAGTTCAACAAATTCGACGGCAAGCCCTCGAACATCATGGGCCGGCTCGAATCCAGGAAGGGCGACATCGCGCAGGGCTTCAAGGACGCCGAAGTCGTCATCGAGCGTTCCTTCACCACGCGCCCGGTGCACCAGGGCTATATCGAGCCGCATGCCTGCCTGATCTCGGTCGCCGCCGACGGCAAGACCACGATCTGGTCGTCGAGCCAGGGCCAGTTCATGGTGCGCGCGATGACCTCGATGCTCACAGGCATCCCGCAGAGCGACATCCGCGCCATCCCCGCCGAGATCGGCGGCGGTTTTGGCGGCAAGACCATCGTCTATCTCGAGCCGCTCGCAACCCTGCTCGCCAAAAAATCCGGCCGCCCGGTCAAGATGGTGATGACCCGCGAGGAGGTGATGCGCGCCACGGGACCGACCTCGGGCTCGAAGAGCACGGTGAAGATCGGCGCCAAGAAGGACGGCACCATCGTCGCCGCCCACGGCAGCTTCTATCTGCAGGCCGGCGCCTTCCCGGGTTCGCCGATCCGCGGTGCGGTCGGGTGCAGCTTCGCGCCCTACGACATTCCGCACGTGCTGTCGGAAGGCTTCGACGTCTGCTCCAATCGCTCCAAGGTCGCGGCCTATCGCGCGCCCGGCGCGCCGATCGGCGCCTATGCCGTCGAATGCGTGCTCGACGAGCTCGCAGAAAGCCTCAAGATGGATCCGCTGGCGCTGCGGCTGAAGAACGCGGCGAAGGAAGGCACCAAGGCCGCCCACGGCCCGGTGTTCCCGCGCATCGGCTATATCGAGACGCTGGAAGCCGCGAAGAACCATCCACACTATGCCGCGCCGCTCGGCAAACTGCAGGGCAGGGGCGTCGCCTCCGGCTTCTGGTTCAACGCCGGCGGTGAATCCTCCGCGCAGGTCAACATCACCGAGGACGGCAACGTCGTCGTCACGACAGGGCACCCCGACATCGGCGGTTCGCGCGCCGGCATCGCCAACATCTGCGCCGAGCTGCTCGGCATCGACTACAAGCGCGTCTCCGTCATCATCGGCGACACCCAGACGGTCGGCTTCTCCAACCTCACCGGCGGCAGCCGCGTGCTGTTCGCCTCCTCGATGGTGGTGACGCAGGCGGCCGACAAGGTGATCGCGACCTTGCGCGAGCGCGCGGCGAAGATCTGGGAGATCGACCCTGAAGCCGTGAAGTGGGAAAACGGCGCCGCGCATCCGGTCAGTCCGAATGCCGGCCAGTTCGAGCCGTTGACGCTCGCCGACCTCGCCGAGAAGGCGCCGTCGCAGGGCGGCCCGATCGGCGCCAGCGTGCAGCTCAACACGCAAGGAGCGGAGGGCGGCTTCGGCACCCATATCTGCGACGTCGAGGTCGATGTCGATCTCGGCATCGTCAGGGTGATCCGCTACACCGCGGTGCAGGATGTCGGCCGCGCCATCCATCCGAGCTATGTCGAGGGCCAGCTGCAAGGCGGCGTCGCACAGGGCATCGGCTGGGCGCTGAACGAGGAGTACATCTACAACAAGGACGGCAAGGTCGATAATCCGGGCTTCCTCGATTATCGGATGCCGGTCTGTTCCGACCTGCCGATGCTCGACTGCGCGCTGGTCGAGGTGCCGAACCCGAAGCATCCGCAGGGCGTCAAGGGCGTCGGCGAAGTGCCGCTGGTGCCGGTCATGGCCGCCGTCGCCAACGCCGTCCACAACGCGCTCGGCAAACGCTTCTACAGCCTGCCGATGTCGCCGCCGAAAGTGTCGGAGGTGCTGGACGCACCGACGCAGCAGGCCGCGGAGTAGGGAGTGGTGGGCGGGTTGCGGTTCGCAAGCCGCCCTGCGGTTCTACAGCGGTTGCCGCGTAGCCCGGATGAGCGAAGCGATATCCGGGGAGGGTGTTCCCGTATGTCGCGGCCCGTCATCGGGCGCACGTTCGTGCGACCCGTTGGCTCATGCGGGCTACTGAATAGTTCCGCTCACCTTAGCTCCTTCCCCAGCTGCGCAAACACCGTCTCGCAGGTCATCAGATCCAGATGCCCGCCGCCGGCGTTCTTGAAGAAGGTGATGTCGCTATCCGACAGCCGGCCGGCGACGGTGCCGCTCGCGAGGTCGTAGTGATCGCCGAGCACATCGGTCTCCTTGATCGCGCCGCCCGCAATCGGTTGCAAAATGTCGCCGACGCCGTCGAAGGCGGATTCGCGGCGGTCGACAAAGATGCGCGAACGCCGCGCCGCCTCGTCGTCGGACTCGCGGGTCTCCGGGGTGAAGCCGCCGACCAGATCGAGATGGGTGCCGGGCCTTAAATTGGCGCCCTTGACCAGCGGCTCGCGCGAGCGGGTGCATGTGGTGATAATATCGGCCTCGCGGGTCGCGGCGTCGAGATCGGTGACGGCTTCTGTGGCGATGCCGTCGCCTTCCAGCAGCGTCGCAAGCTCCTGCGCGCGCTCCACCGTCCGGTTCCAGACCCGCACCCGCTTCAGCTGCGGCCGCACGGTGCGGTGGCCGCGCACCAGCCAGCGCGCCATCTCGCCGGCGCCGACCACCAGCAGCGTCTCGGCATCCGGCCGCGCCAGGTGTTTTGCGCCGAGCGCGGAGTCCGCGGCGGTCTTCCAATGGGTGATCTCGGCGGCGTCCATCACCGCGAGCGGACGCCCGTCATTGCCGTCGAACAGCACGCAGACCGCCTGCACCGCCGGCAGCTTGCCGTGGGCGAGGTTGCCCGGAAAACTGGTGTAGAGCTTGGTCATCATGAAGCGGCCGGCATCGACCGCGCTGCGCGTCACCAGCTGCTGGCCCTTGTCGTCGCCGAGATAGCTGTCGTGCACCGCGATCTTCGGCCGCCGGTGCGCGACCTCGATCGCCTCGATCAGGACCGGAAAGCTCAGGACGCGGTTGACCTCGCTGTCGTCGACGATATGCACGTGCTATCTCCCCTGGAGCGCCCCTCGCGCTCTCGCCGGACGTTCCCGAAACCTGTCCGGACTGGATAGCGCGTGGGGACGGCTAGTCAACCGGACATGCACCATTGGGCGTCCCTTGCTATCCTGCGGACCTGATTCTCTCGCAGGTTTTCGCAAGCCGTGGTTGCATTCATCGTCGCCGTCCTGATCTTCATCCTGCTCGGCGGCGCCGCGCTTGCGACCATGGCGATCCATGCCCGGCTCGCCGATCATCACCGCAGCGACGAGACAAACACCTCGGTACGCCTGGTCGCGACGCTGTTCGTCACCATGCCGTCGCTGCTGCTTGGCCTGATGATGAATAGTGCCGCCAACACCTATGTGGCGGTCGATCGCAATCTGCATGTCTTCGCCACCGATCTCATCCTGCTCGACCGCAGCCTGCGGCCGCTCGGCCCAAGCGCCGACGAGCCGCGCAAGCGGCTGCTCGCCTATGTCGAGCAGGTGCTCAAGGATGTTCCGATCTCCAGGGCAAGCGCGGTGTCCGAGCGTCTGCTCGACGAGGTCGGCACCAGCCTGCGCGAGCTGCGGTTCGACGACGAGCAGAAGGTCGCGCTGTGGAACGACGCCCGGTCGGTCTACCGGCAGGCGGTGCAGCAGCGCTGGACCTTCGTCGAGCAGTCCGACGGCTCGTTTCCGTCGCCGCTGATCTGCATCCTGGTCGGGTGGCTGACGCTGATGTTCGCAACGCTGGGCTTTCGCGCGCCGCGCAACGCAGTGGTGATCTCGACCACCGTCGCCGCCGCGGCGCTGATCTCGGCCGCGATCTATCTGATCCTCGAAATGAGCACGCCGTTCTCCGGCCCGATCCAGCTCTCCGACCGCCCGCTGGTGCGCGCGGTCGAGGAAATCAGGCGGTAGCACATTCGGTGCTGTAGCCCGGATGAGCCAACGGGTCGCGCGAACGCGCGCCCGATGACAGGCTCCGCGATATCCGGGGCGGCTCCCGCATGTCGCTCCGCTCATGCGGGCTACGCGACGGTATCGGCACGCGCCTGCGGCTTTATTCCCCTCGCATTGGTCGCCGTCCCGAAAATTCTTCACGCGCGATCAGCGGAATAGTGCGCGCCCTCCGGCGTCCTAACGCATGCAAGCCATTTGCATTCGAACAGGAGACATCATGAAGACATCGATCTCGCTCGCGCTCGCCGCCGCCGCGTCGCTTGCGCTCGCCTCGACCGCCTTTGCCGCGCCGCCGACCAAGACCGGAACCACCGCGAAGGGCTCCGTCCTCACCGACGCCAAGGGCATGACGCTCTACACCTTCGACAAGGATTCAGAAGGTAAGTCGGCCTGCAACGGCCCGTGTGCGACGAACTGGCCGGTCTTGAAGGCGGACGCCAGCGACAAGGCTGAAGGCGGCTACACCATCATCTCGCGTGACGACGGCTCCAAGCAGTGGGCCTACAAGGGCAAGCCGCTCTATACCTTCGCCAAGGACCAGAAGGCCGGCGACATCACCGGCGACGGCTTCCTCAACGGCGCCTGGCACCTCGCGCAGCCCTGAGCGCTTGCAGGCGGATTGAACGTGGGGCGGGTTACCGCAAGCGCAACCCGCCGTCTCTCCGCACGCATACATGCGGCGGGTTACGCGGAGCCTGCCATCGGGCCGCCCTGCGCGCGGACCCGTTGGCTAACCCGCCATGCGATCCTGCCTGAAGCGACGATCGCGCCTCACGCCCTGCGCTTCAGCGCCATGCCCATGCTGATCCAGCTCACGCCGGCGCAGATCAGATCGACGCTGAGGAAAATGCCGAGCACGTAGAGGCTCGACACCGGCCAGCGCGCCAGGATCATGGCGCCGAGCACGAGCGTGATCAGGCCGGAGATCGCAACCATTCCCCACGGCGCTTCCGAGTTCATGCCGAAGGCGAGGAAGATGCGGACGATGCCGGAGACCACGAGCGCTACGCCGAGGAACAGCGTTAGCGTCGCCGCCGCGAGCAGCGGGTTCTCGAAGGTGACGAAGCCGGCGACGACATAGAGCGCGCCGAGCAGCAGCCAGAACAGGAACTTGCCCCAGGTCTTGAACTGAAACGCGTTGATGATCTCGGCGACGCCGGCGACGATCATCATGGCGCCGACGAACAGCACGCTGACGACGGTGGCGAAGAAGACGCTGCCGAAGGCGAGCACGCCGGCGATCAGGTAGATCACGCCGAGGGCGACGATCCAGCCCCACTTGGCGCGGAGGTTGGAAAGCCCGGATCCGAGGCTGTGAGGAGGTGTGGCGGGTGAGCTGGACGCAGTGGACATCGTATCGCTCCCGAATACTTGATGAAACCATGCTACCATAGGTCAAGGCACGGACAAGGGCGGGTGCGCAGCTGGCACGAAATGCATGCTGGCACCAAAGGCGTCGCGACACGTTTGATTCAATTCGTCCGGCATGTTGCCGCGCAGCATTCGCCGGTTTGACGACGGCCGGCCCGCATCGGACGATGGACTGTCCGGACCGCAGCGCAAGCGGTTCGGATCGCGCAGCCACAGAGGAGGTCGACATGCCCGCCACGCACGACAAGGATCACGTTTACAAAATCCTGGAACTGGTCGGATCATCGGACAAGAGCATCGAGGCGGCGATCGAGAACGCCGTCAGCCGCGCGTCAAAGACGATCCGGGAAATGAAGTGGTTCGAGGTGGTGCAGACGCGGGGCCATATCGAGGACGGCAAGATCCGGCACTACCAGGTGGCGCTGCGGGTCGGCTTTACGCTGGAGTAGGGCGGCCTTAGTTCGTCATTCACCGGTGCGCAATTCGAACGCGAACCTGCGCCCCACTATGCTGTCATCGCCCGGCTTGACCGGGCGATCCAGTACGCCGGGGCCTCTCGGTTCAAGCACGGCCGTCCCTGGAATACTGGATCACCCGCTTTCGCGGGTGATGACACCGCGCTGTTTGACGTCCTGAATTGCGACGCATCCTCATCGTCGTCCCGGCGTAGGCCGGGACCCATAACCACCGAAGGTCGTTGGTACGCGCGCTGGGACCACAGCCTTTCTCACCAACCAAATCCTGTGGTTATGGGTCCTGGCTTTCGCCAGGACGACGAATGGAAAGTGTCGTCCCCGTCACCGTCGCGACAGCGGCGCGGGCGGCGGCGGGGCGGTGGCGCCGGCGGCGAGGGAGCGCTGCACCATCACGGTGTCGGACCAGCGGCCGTAGCGATAGGCGACACCGGGCAAATGCCCGACGCGGGCGAAGCCGAAGCGGTCGTGCAGCGCGAGCGAGGCGGCGTTGTCGCTGTCGATGTAGCCGATCATCTGGCGGAAGCCGGCGGCGGCGCAGGTGTCGATCAACTCCTGCAGCAGCCGGCCGCCGACGCGCTGGCCGGTGAAGCGGTGATGCACATAGATCGAATGCTTCACCGTGTAGCGGTAGGCCGGACGCTTGCGGAACAGCACGACATAGGCGTAGCCGACCACCTCGCCGTCACAGATCGCGACGAGATGGGGCAGGCGGGTGTTGCGCAGATTCTTGCGGCGGTCGCGCAGATCGTCGGGCTCCGGCGTGCCGCTGTCGTCGACGCTCTCCTCGACGCCGCGGCGGATGTGGTGGCGGTAGATCGACAGCATGGCGTCGACGTCGCCGTCGCGGGACGGGCGGACGGTGATCTTGTGATCATTCTCCATTGTGTTGCGTCCGTTCGCCTATTCGGACACGACATAGGTGTAGAAGCGGACGCGGCCGGAGTCGTCGATCTCCTTGTAGATGCCCTGGACTTCGACCTCGAAGCCCGGGAACGCATTGAAGCTCGCCTCGAACATCTTCAGATAATCGATCATCGGCTTGCTGCGTTCCGACAGCCGCTCGCCGGGCACGATGGTGGCAATGCCGGGTGGGTAGACCACAAACGGCGTCGCGGCGACGCGGCCGAAGATCTGGTCGATCGGCAGATAGTCGACATCGTTGCGGATGAGATATTGTGCGGCCTGGCGCGGCGACATCGCGATCTCGGGCAGGTGCTCGGGCAGGAATTGCCTGGCCTGCAGCGTGCTGACGCCGCCGTCGCGGAAGAAGCGGTGCATGTCGCCGCAGAGGTCGCGCAGCCGCACCCCGCTATAGCGTTGCGGGCGGCGGCGGAAGAATTCGGGGATGACGTCCTCGATCAGCGCGTTGTCGTCGTGCAGCTTCTTGAAGGCGACCAGCCCCGACACCAGCGTGCCGGCCTTGCTGGCCTCGACGCCGGGCGTCAGCAGGAACAGCAGGGAGTTGAGGTCGTTCTTCTCGGCGACGATCTGGTTCTCGCGGAGATATTGCGCCACCACCGGCGCGGGGATGCCGTGATCGGCATAGGCGCCGGTGGCGTGATCGAAGCCCGGCGTCAGCAATGTGAGCTTGTTCGGGTCGGTCATGGCGAAGCCCGCGGTCAGCTCGGGGAAGCCGTGCCAGGTTTCGCCGGGACTGAGCTGCCAGTAGGACGGATTGGTCGCGAGCTGGTCGGTCGAGATCGTCTCCCAGGCGACATTGTGCACGCCGTTCTCGCGCGCGACGTCGGGGATCATGACGCGATCCGGCACGAACGGCTCGAAGAACCAGCGCCGCTCGGCCCGCGTCTCCTTCTCCTCGAACTCGCGCTTCACGGCGCGGATCTTCTTGCGCAATTCGATGCCGAGCCGGATCGTGTCGTCCCACAAGACTTCGCCGGAACGGCCCTTCATCATCTGAGCGCCGACATCGAGCGAGGCGAAGATCGGATAGAACGGCGAGGTCGAGGCGTGCTGCATGAAGCTTTCGTTGAAGCGGCGGTGCTCGACCCGGCGCTTCTGGCCCTTGATGTGGCGGTCGCGGATGTGGATCTGCGAGGCCTGCGAGAAGCTCGCGAGCTGCTTGTGGGTCGATTGGGTCGCGATGATGCCGGGCGCCTCGGGGCCGAGATCGGACAGTCCCATGGCGAAGCGGCCGGCATAGATCGGGTGGAATTTCATGAAGCCGGCCCAGGCCTCGTCGAACAGGATATAGTCGCAGAGATGGCCGATCCGCTTGAGGATCATCTCGGCCGAGTGGATGGTGCCGTCATAGGTGCACTGCTCGACCACCGCGACGCGGAACGGACGCTCCTTCTTCCAGGCGTTCTCGTCCCTCACCAGCGGATGCTTGCGGATGTGATCGCGCAGCGTGCCCTCGTCGAGCAGGTCCCAGCGCATCGGGCCGATCAGGCCCCAGGCGTTGCGCACCGTCGGCACATAGACCGGGATGCCGCCGCCGATCAGCAGCGCGCCGTGATGCGCGGCCTTGTGGTTGTTGCGGTCGAACAGCACGAGGTCGCCGTCGGTAACCAGCGAGCCGAGCGCGACCTTGTTGGAGGTCGAGGTGCCGTTGAGCACGAAATAGGTCTTCTCGGCGCCGAAGATCCTCGCCGCCTCCTTCTGCGCCCGCAGCGCCGGGCCCTCATGGGTGAGGAGGTCGCCGAGGTCGAGCACGGAATTGTCGAGGTCGTCGCGAAACACCGCTTCGCCGAGATGTTCGACGAACACCCGTCCGATCGGGCTGCGGCTGTAGAACACGCCGCCGTTATGGCCCGGGCATGTCCAGAGCTGGTTGCCTTCCTCGGCATAGTCGACCAGCGCGCCGAAGAACGGCGTCTTCAAATTCTCGGCATATTGCTTCAGCCTGGAGATCAGGTTCTTGGCGATGAAGGGCGGAGTTTCCTCGGACAGGAACACGTAGCCGTCGATGAAGTCGAGCACCTCGACCGGCAGGTCCTCGAACCGCTTGCGGCGGATCAGGAGGATGATTGGGAAGTCGAGGCCGCGCCGGCGCATCAGGTTGATCAGTGCCGCGGTCTTGCCCTCAAGCCCCTTCTTGCCCCAATCGACCACCATGCAGCCGATCGCGGCATCGGTCTGCACCGCGATCTCGGCATCCTCCAGCTTGCGGGCGCGAACCACCTCGAAGCCGGAGCGCTCGATCTCGGCGATGATCTGGTTGAAGCGGATGCCCTCGAGGTCGTCGGCCTCGAACACCGGTGCTGCGAACAGGAAGTTGAAGCGTTTGAAATAGTCCATGCGTGTCCCCGAACTGGTCCGGCGCTGACGTGTCGGCACAATTCATGACAGGCAGATGACAAGGGGGTGGATCGAGGATCGAATAGATTGTGGGGACGCAATCCCTCACTGCACGGCGTCAGCCCGTGGATATTCGAGCTGCATGGCGACGAAGTCCGCCGTGCCGCGGCCATAGCGTGTCTCGATCCTGGCAAGCGCCCGGTCGAGTGCCTGCGCGGGCGGCGCGGTGCCGACCGCGGGCAGCAGACCATCTGCGGACCAGGCCGACGCCACGACCTGCGGATAGATGCGCAGGCCGTTGCGGGTCGTCACGACGTCGCCGGTCGCAGCGAAGGTCACGGCATGCGAGCGATAGGTGCGCGACCAGCTGTCGGCGACCAGCGCAAGCGAGACCTCGTCGACGCCGGGAGCAAGCGCGAGCCCTAGCTGTTCCCGGTTCCAGAACGCCAGCGTGTTCTGGATCGCGGTCAGCGCGAAAGGACGTGTGAACTTGAAGGCGTTGCTGTCATGCCGCGCGTCCCAGCCGGGCAGGCCGATCTCGCGCGCGACGGCCTCGGCCTTGGCGCGGCCGGCGATCGCCTCGATCAGCGTCAGCGACATCGGCATCGACGCCGAAATCCCAGTCGTCGTCGCGAGGCCGCGATCGACCACGATGCGGCGGTCGGCAACGTATTGGATGGCGGGATGTTTGCTGCGCCAGTTCTTCAGGTAGAACCAGTGCGTGGTGGCGCGCCTGCCGTCGAGCAGGCCGGTCGAGGCGAGCACCTTGGCGCCGGCGCAGACGGCGACGATCACAGCGCCTTTCTCCGCCTGCTGCCGGATCCATTGCATGACTGTGGGATCGTCGTCGCGGCTCATCGCCGGCACGATGACGTAGTCGGCGCCGTCGGGATGTGCGGCATCGAATGCGGCGATGGTCGCATCAGGCTCGACCTTCAGCACCGGGAACAGCGCGACCGGACCGGGTCCCGTCGCCAGCGTGACGACATCGGCAACATCGGCGCGCTTGAGGATGCCGTAGGGCATCAGATAGTCGGTGGTCTCGGTCATGTCGTTGATGCCGAGGATCGCGATCAGCGGTCGCGCCCGCTTCGGCGGCTTCAGCGCCGCGAGCATCGCGTCGTGCTCTTGCGTCGCGATCGGCGGCGGAACGCGGAACGCCGATGCGGCGGGCAGGGTGAAGAGCCAGATGCCGCCGATGATTGGAACCAGCGCGGCGACGGCGATGCCGCACCACGCGAGAAGCCGCCAGGTCATGATGATCGATCTCAACGTATCCGCGTGCGTCGCCCGGCACGCAAGCTACTCGCCGGTCACGTCGACCAAAACGGCGAAATTCCCGCAAAAACGGACACGCCAACAACGCGGCTCAAACGCGTAGCCCGGACGGGCGACAGCGACATCCGGGGCCGGTCCTTCCCCGCATGCCGCTCCGCTCACGCGGGCTGCTATGCGACGCGCTCAGTAGACGAGGTTCGTACCCGTCGGCTTTTCCAGTGCCGCCGCCAGCGTCCGATACTCATCGCAGTCGGTGCCACAGATCTCGGCGATCCGCTGCAGATGATACTGCGCCTGGTCGCGGTTTCCCTGTTCGATCTGCCACAGGCCGTAGTAGTTCCACGTCAGGACGTGGTTCGGATCGGCCTTGAGCGCACGTTCGTACCAGACTTGCGATTGCTTGTAGTCGCCGAGCTTGCGATAGGAATAGCCGATCAGGTTCGCGACATCAGGATGATCGTCGCGGCCGAGCGCGTGCAACTGATCGATCGCGGCGTCGTAGTCGTTGCGTTCGTAGATTGTCGCATAGGCCGCGCGATAGCCGTCGCGGAGTGCCGGGTCTTCGAAGCCGGACTGCTTGACGGGTTTCTTGATCTTGTGCGTGGTCTTTCTGTCCTTCTGCTGGGGATAGGACGGCGCGGGAGTGCTGTAGCTCGATCCGTATGGGTCGCCACCGCCGCCTCCGCCGCCACCTCCGCCAGCCGCGATGGCGGTCTGCAGTGGGAACAGAATGATCGGCGCTGTCAGAAATGCCGCAAGCATCATCGGTGACTTGATCATGGACACCTCCCGATTTGACAAGGACAGTCATTGGCCTGAAGCACTAACTCCCGATCGCGAGAGACATTCCGCGCGTTCCGAGAAATTGTTTGCCGAAGCGGCAATCGCACTGTCTCTTCGGGACGTTGCGCTCTCTCGCGCACGCTGGCTGAGTGTTTTGTTCGCGCCACCGGACATCGGAGTCGAAACTAACATCGGTGTTAGAATCGCACTCAAATGCTCAATGTCCATTTGCACCCCCGGCAAGAAGGACGATCGATGATGAAGACGGAGCTCTCCGAGATCTACCGAAGCTACATCGCCTGTTTGAATCGCCAGGACTGGCCGCAACTCGGTCGGTTCGTTGACGAGGATGTGTGCCACAACGGCCGACGGCTCGGATTATCCGGCTATCGCGAGATGCTGGAAGGGGACTTTCGCGACATCCCGGACCTTCGCTTCAACATCGAACTGCTGGTGTCGGATGCGTCCCATGTCGCGAGCCGGCTGGCGTTCGATTGTTCGCCGAAGGGACGATTTCTGGGCCTCGCTATCGACGGCAGACGCGTCTCGTTCGCCGAGAACGTGTTCTACGAATTCCGCGACGGGAAGATCGTGCAGGTCTGGTCGGTGATCGACAAGGCTGCGATCGAGGCCCAGCTGTAGCGGCGGCGCCTGGATCAGCGTGACGCCGCTACTTCCGCTCCAGATGCCAGGCGCCGTCCCAATCGGCCGCCGGCGGATCTTGCCTGAAGGCTGCGACGCGCGCCTTCATGGCGATCGACGGGCCGTCGCCGGGCGCCGCCGCCAGCGCCGCGGCGAAGGCTTGCTCGGCGTCATCCCAGCGGCGGTCGCGATAGGCGGCGAGACCGTCCGCGTAACGCTGCCGCAATTCGGTCTGCGCCGGCGTCAGTTCGTCCTTCTTGCCGAGGATCTCGAACACCGCGACCGGCTGGGTCTGCCCCATCACGACGAGACGATCGATCTCGCGCAGCTCGATCGTCGCCGCGCAAGCGGCCGCAGTGGCTTCCGAGATCAGGCTGCGGCTGCCGTAAAACTTGTTGGCGCCTTCCAGCCGCGAGGCGAGGTTCACGGTGTCGCCGAGCACCGTGTAGCTCATCATGAACTCGGAGCCGATGCTGCCGACCAGGGCCTCGCCGGTGGCGATCCCGATCCGGATGTCGCAATCGGCCGGGATCACGCGCACGCCGAGCAGTTCCGGCAGATCCTTGCGCAGCTGGTTGACCTGGCCGATCATGTCGATGGCGGCAAGCGCGGCCAGATGGGTCTGCTCGGCTTCCTCGACGAAGGGCGCGCCCCAATAGGCCATGATGGCGTCGCCGATATATTTGTCGATGATGCCGCGATGCGCATGGACCGGCGCCGACATCGTCGACAGATAGAGGTTCATGATCTTGACGAGGCCGCTCGGCGTCACGCCCTCGCTCAGGCTGGTGAAGCCCTTCATGTCGCAGAACATCACCGTCATGACGCGGCGCTGTCCTTCGGTCGCGGCGATCGCCGGCTGTTCGAGCAGGCCCTCGGCGATCCGCGGATTGATGTAGCGGCCGAACGTCTCGCGAATGCGCTGGTTGTGGCGCAGCGTCTCGATCATGCGGTTGAAGGCGGCCGACAGCTGGCCGATCTCGTCCTGGGTCGTGATGGTGATGGCGCCGTCGAGGCGGCCGGCCTCGACCTCGCGGGTGCTTTCGAGCAGGCGCATCACCGGACGCGTGATGCCGCTGCCGACCAGCATCGCGAACACGAAGCCGAGGATCGCGGCAATCGCGGTCACGACGCCGGAGATGATGATCGCCCGCTGCTGGGCACTCATCACCTTCGCTGCGGCCGAAGCGACCTGCGCCAGCATGTCGGAACGGATGCCCTCGATCCTGGTGTTGAAGTCGTCGCGCAGGCCGTCGGCGCGGAGCGTGGTCGCTTTCGCCGCCGCAAAGTCCTTGGCGTCGATCTGCTCGAGCAGCGTCTTGTTCTCCGCGTTCAGCCGCATCAGGAGGTCGTTGACGGCATTGTCGATGCGGTCGTCGAGGCGTCCGAGCGCGGCGTTGTCGGATGGCGTCGAGGGATCGGCGATGATCGCATCGATCAACGTGCGCGCGGCGTCGGCCTCGCGCTTGATCAGGGGCTCGATCTCCTCGAAGGCCTTGCGCGCGCTTTCGTACCCGGAATCCTCGCCCGGTGCCTGCATCTTCGCCATCATCATCCGGCGCATGGCGAGCGACCGCTCCAGCGCGCGGATGTTGACGCGGGCGAGATGGCCATAGGCAGGGATGTAGCGGTTGGTGAGCTCGTCGAGGAGATGGCCGACCTGGCCCGCCATCACCATCGACAGCAGCGAGGTGATCACCGCGAGGATGATGAGTCCCGCGGCAATGCCGACGATCTTCTGCCTGATCGAATTTCGAAACATGCCCAGCCCGGCCGCAGCTGCAATGAGCGGGTCCACCCCGCCGTGGCGGCCAGACAGCTAATAGAGTTCCGCGGGGCGCGGTGCAAGCGACCGGCGCCTGCCATCCCGTCCCAAGGCGGCGCCGGCGGCTAGCGCAGGCCTTCGTAGACCATCAGGCCGCGCGCGATGGCGAGCTTGCGCAGGGTCCGCGGCACGAACCGCTCCTGGGGATGCAGGTAACGCCATGAGGTCAGCACCAGGTCGTGCAGCCGGCTGACGTCGTCCTCGAACGGGGCGAGCAGGCCGGTGAGGCTCGCCGGCATATGGACGCGGGCGGTGAAGGGCAGCAGCAGCAATTCGAGATGCGCCTTGGCGCCGGCCTCGGTGGTGGCGGTGATGCCGGCGATGGCCGGCAGGGTCTCTTCGACGACGCAGGTGATGATGTCTTCGATCTCGCCGCGGCTCTCGCCGGCGAACAGGGCGGAAAAGCTCCGGTTCTTGAGATCGCAGCCGAGCAGGGCGGAGGTACGGGTGCCGGCGACGCGGAACGGAAAGCGGGTCTCGCCGTCATAGGACAGCACGAAGATGTCGGACAGGAGGTCGCGGACCGCGGACGGCTCGAACTCACTCCTCTCAGGTGCACGTGCGTTGCCGCGCTTCGCATTCCAATAGGCGAAGAACGCGCGGCTCGAGCTGTGTTTCATCTAAACCTTGCCCGGCGCCTGTCTCAGCGGGACACATCTGTCCCGGTTTTGCTCAGGCGCCTTCCCTTCTCTGTTGTGCAGGGAAGGCTGTGCAGCGTCCATGCCGTGGCCGCGCTTTGGGCGGCTTATCGGCAGGTTTGTGTCGTTAACGTAAATTTAACTATGTCCTTGGCGCCCGCGGAACCTGTGGGTAGGGTCCGTGCGTTCCCGTTCGCGCCGACTGCCCCAAGCGCCGGCGCCGTTGGTACACAGGTGGCGTCAAACAGTTTGGTCACCGTGCGGGGAGGGGTGGGGATGTTCTCCCGATCCCTCCGGGGCACGAGAAGACCAGCCGATCAGGGAGGGCGTTCTCAGCGCCCTCCCTTTTCTTTTGTCCCGATTCCGCGCTGCGCGACACCCGGTGTCCGATTTCGGGATTGTGCACTTGCACAGGGGTGCGAAAGCCGCCTATCTCTGATCCACCGCCGCATCGAGGTCGCCGACCCCTTGGACTCCCATCCCGAATCCCCGCTTGCGCCGCCGCCGGAGGCGCCGCGCGAGCCGATCCTGACCTTGCCGCCGGCGCTCACCGCCTACATCCTCCTGATCGCGGCGATCCATCTGCGGGTGCTGCTGCCGCCGGAGCTGGAGAACTGGACCATCGACGTCTTCGGCTTCATCCCGAAGCGCTACGATTCGACGCTGCTCGACATCACCTTTCCGGGCGGCGAGGGCGCCAAGGTCTGGACCTTCGTCACCTATTCGCTGCTGCACGCCAACCTCACCCATATCGGCTTCAACGTGCTGTGGCTGCTGCCGTTCGGCAGCGCGCTGGCGCGGCGCTTCGGTGCGCTGCGTTTCTTCGTCTTCATGGCGGTGACGGCGGCCGCCGGCGCGCTCGCGCATCTGTTGACCCATGAGCACGCGATTGCACCGATGATCGGAGCGTCGGCTTCGGTGTCGGGGACGATGGCGGCGGCGATCCGCTTTGCCTTCGTGAAGGGCAGCTTCCTGTCGTTCAGCCGTGGCGATGCCGAGGCGGCGGCCAGGGTGCCTGCGCTGTCGCTGTGGCGGGCACTGCGCAACGGACGGGTGCTCGCCTTCCTGGCGATCTGGTTCGGCGTCAACATCCTGTTCGGCGCCACCTCGCTGTCGCTCGGCGGCGAGGGCGCGAGCGTCGCCTGGCAGGCGCATATCGGCGGCTTCCTCGCCGGACTGCTGCTGTTCTCGTTGTTCGATCCGGTGCCGCGCACGCGGGACGATGCTGCAGATGCGTCGTCGGTGGATCAGTCGGGGCGCGTCTGATCGCCGCTTGCGGCGTGGATCGAATTCCTCCATCATCTTTGCGAAGCAGAAACAAAGCGGGCCGACAAATCGAGCCCTGCTACTCACCGCGCCCCGGAACCGAAATCGGCGCGGAACTGTTGATTGAAGACTCTGGCGAACAGGCTCGACCCCGCCCAAGGCGGGGCACGAGCGGATTCAGGGAGGCCGACAATGACGGTACGTTCCATTCTCGATGCAAAAGGCCATCAGGTCATGAGCGTCGCGCCCGGCGCGAAGCTCTCGGCCGCGGTCAAGCTGCTCGGCGAGCGCAAGATCGGCGCGGTGCTGGTGATGGAGCAGGGCCGCATGGAGGGCGTGCTGTCGGAGCGCGACATCGTGCGCGTGCTCAGCGAGCGCGGCGCGGGCGCGCTGGACGAACCGGTTAGCGCTGTCATGACCAGGAAAGTCGTGAGCTGCCGCGAGTCCGATACCGTCAGCGGCATCATGGAGATGATGACCACGGGAAAATTCCGCCATCTTCCTGTCGTCGAGGACGGCAAGGTGGTCGGGCTGATCTCGATCGGCGACATCGTCAAGCGGCGCGTGGAGGAATATGAGCGCGAGCAGGAGGCGCTGCGCGACTACATCAAGACCGCCTGACTGCTACTTCCCGGTGCCGCCCGCGCCGCTCGACGGCGGCACCAGGATGTCGATCGCTTCCTCGATCGCGCTGATGGAGCGTTCGGCGGCGCGGATGCCGTGCGCGATCAGGTCGTCGGCGCGGTGGAAGTCGAACCAGCCGATCTGACCGACCCGCGGCGAGATCAGCATGTCCGGCGGATCGCCGGCAAGGCGTGCGCGGGTGATGCGGTCCTGCATGATGTTGAAGGCGTCGACCATGACGCTCGAGATGCCGGGCCGGCTCGCGCTGCCGAAAAACTCCCGCTTCACGGTGCGTTCGGCGGAGAAGAAGCGGCCGAACCGGCGCTTCGGCGGCTCCGGCTCGAGCTCGGCGTCGGCCGTCACCGCAACCGTCACCTCGGGCGCGGCCGACGGGCCGTGATTGTAGATCGTGGTCGAGTGCGCGAACACGTCGCTGGAGAGGTTCGCCGCAATGACGATCTCGGCGCCGAGCGCGCGCGCGGCCGAGACCGGCACCGGATTGACCAGCGCGCCGTCGACCAGCCAGCGGTCGCCGATCAGGACCGGCGCGAAGATGCCGGGCAGGGCGTAGGAGGCGCGCATGGCGTCGACCACGCGGCCCTGGGTCAGCCAGATCTCGTGCCCGGTGCGCACTTCGGTGGCGACACTGGCGAACTTGACCGTGAGGTCCTCGATCATGACCTGACCCAGCGCCGCCTCGATCTCGGCGGCCAGCTTGGCGCCGCGGATCAGACCTGAGCCGTTGAGGCGGATGTCGAGGTAGCCGAGCACGCTGCGCGGCTGCAGGCCGCGCGCCCACTGCTCCAGCGTCTCGATATGGCCGGCCGCGTAGGCGCCGCCGACCACGGAGCCGATCGAGGTGCCGACCACGACATTGGGGACGATGCCGTGGGCCAGCAGGGTCTTGATGATGCCGATATGGGCGAAGCCGCGCGCGGCGCCGCCGCCGAGCGCAAGCCCGATGACCGGCCGGCGAACCGTACCCAGTCCTACCTTGTCGGGACCGTCGGAGCTCTTGTGGCCTCGGCCCATCCAGCTATCCAACACGACAAATCTCCTGCCAGCGCGAGACTAGGCCGCGCAGCATGGCTGCGCCAGCGTCGTCCGTCTTCATGGTTATTCCCACAGGCATGATTCATGCCCGGGTGGTCCGCGGTAGGCAGGGAATGTGACTGGACCGCGACGACAGGGCTAACATCGGCTTGATCGCGCGGTTCCAAATGGCGGACGCCGCCCGCCCGGACTGTGACAAAGCCTTGGACGCCGCCTGGATCCCCTTGGACGAAGGCTTGAATTTGCCGCGTTTTCGTTGAAAAGCATGGTGATGACTTCGAGGGGCAACGGCATCGGCGGATGCGGGCGGGGCGTGCGGCTCCTTCCGCTGTTGACGCTTGCGGCATTTTTGCTGGCCCTGATCCCCGGTTCCGTATCCGCGCAGTTCTTCAGCGACCGGCCGCCGCCAATTCCGCCCGCCTCGGTCCCGGAGGTGCCGTCCGGTCCGGCGCTCAACCTGGCGCCGCCATCGGGCGGCGGTTCTGGGCCCGTTCTGCCCGGTCCGCTGAACCAGCAGACCATCGTCCAGCCCTCGATTGCAACGGTGCCGCCGGTGGTGGCAGCGCCGCCGGCCGGGTCGCCGGCCGCGGGGCAGGCGGTGCTGTCGCTGACGGCGCGGTACGGCAAGGACCTGCCGGTCATCAATGCCGGGCTGGTGTGGCGGGTGTTCGCCGACAAGCCTGACGACAACGGTACCTACAAGCTGATCCGCGAAGAGCGCGGGGCGACGCCCAACGTGGTGCTGCCGCCCGGCAACTATGTCGTCCATGTCGCGCTCGGCCTCGTCAGCGCGGTGCGCGCCGTCAGCCTGAAGTCGGAGACCGACCGCGAGTCCTTCGTGCTGCCTGCCGGGGGCCTGCGGATCGAGGGCCGGGTCGGCAGCAGCAAGATCCCCGCCAACCAGATCTCGTTTGCGATCTACAAGGGCAGCCAGTTCGACGGCTCGGACCGCGGACCAATGGTGCCGAACGTTGCCGCCGGCGACGTCGTGCTGCTGCCCGAGGGCACCTACTACATCGTCTCCAACTATGGCGACGCCAACTCGGTGGTGCGCTCCGACATTCGCGTCGCGGCGGGCAAGCTGACCGACGTCACCGTTACCCATCGCGCCGCCGTCATCACCCTCAAGCTGGTCAGCGAGCGGGGCGGCGAGGCGCTGGCCAACACCGCCTGGTCGGTGATCACGCCGGGCGGCGACGTGATCAAGGAATCGATCGGCGCGTTCCCGCGCGTCGTGCTCTCCGAAGGCGAGTATCGCGCGATCGCCAAGAACGAAGGCAAGGTGTTCGAGCGTCCCTTCAACGTCGTCAACGGCGTCGATGGCGAAGTCGAGGTCGTGGCGCGCTGACGTCCGACCGGCCTGCATTTCATGCAGCTGTCATAGTCTCTAATGTGAACTAACCATCGCGCGAATTTGAGCCGTCATAATCGCTCGCGGCGATACCGGGCCTGCCTATTTTTGCACGACGTTAAGCCGCGGCATGACTTGGATGCCGTGGGGACTAGTGTTTGCGTGGGGCGTGCCATGGTCATGGCCAACAAGAAATCAGCAAAGACATCGGCCAAATTCAATTCCGAGATGTTCGCCGACGTACCGGTTCTGCAACGCAAGTGGCAGGCCGCGGTCCGTCCCGGCGAAAGGCTGCCGCACTATGAAGATGTGATGCTCGGCAGTCTCGGCCGGCTCGCGGATCACATCGTGCTGCTGCGGAGCGTCGATGGCATGCTCAGCGTCTCGCACGCCGGCCGCTATGTCCAGACATGGCTGAACGACGAGCGCCGGGACATTCCGCTCAGCGCGCTGCCGCCGGACTGCGCCACCGCGTTGACCGAAGCTGCCGCAAACGCGCGTGAGAACTGCCGGCCCTATCTGGCGTCAGCGCATTGCGTCCGCGACGGGTTGGTGCGGACCTTCGACGTGCTGGCGCTGCCGACGCGGTCGCGCTGGGGCGGTATCCTGGTCGGCGTTTACGTCAACGAGCGCAATGCGCAGTACAATCTGCTCGATACGATTTTCTCAGCCGCCGACGAGGGCGTGCTGTCGCTCGCAGCGATCCGCGATGCGCGCGGCGAGCCGGCCGACTTCCAGATCGTGCATCTCAACCAGGGCGCCGCAAGGCTGCTGATGCAGCCTGCGACCGAATTGCTGTGGCGCCGGCTCAGCGCCGGCGGCAATCCGCTTGCGGCGCCGGCGGTGATGAACCGTCTGCGTGGATTTGTCGGCGGCGGCCCGGGAGGGCAGTTCGAGATCGACAGCGGCGATCGCTGCCTCAGGCTCGGCGTCACGGCGTTCGGCGACATGCTGTCGCTGACCGTCTCCGACGTCACCGCGCTGAAGCAGCGCGAGCTGTCGTTCCGCCTGCTGTTCGAGAACAACCCGATGCCGATGTGGGTGTTCGACGCCGGCACGATGGAATTCCTCAGCGTCAACGACGCCGCCGTTCAGCATTATGGATACAGCCGGGAAAAGTTTCTCGGCATGACGCTGCGCCAGATCTGGCCGGTGGACGAATGGAGCGTGCACAGCGCCGCCTTGCGCGAGATCGGCGACGTCTATCAATCGAGCCGCGACTGGCGGCACATCAGGGCCGACGGCAGCGAGATCCATGTGCTGACCTTCGGACGCAAGGTGGCGTTCGAGGGCCGCGACGGCTATCTGGTCGCGGTGGTCGACATCACCGAGCGCCGCGCCGCCGAAGCGCGGATCGCGCATATGGCGCACCATGACGGTCTCACCAATTTGCCGAACCGCGACTACTACCAGGAGCGCCTGCGCGAGGCGCTGGAGCGTGGCCGGAGCGGCAACAAGCGTGTCGCGGTGATGTGCATCGACCTCGACCTGTTCAAGAACGTCAACGACTCCTTCGGGCATCCGATGGGCGACCGGCTGCTCAAGCTGGTGGCGGAGCGGCTGCGCGAGGTGGTCCGCGACGACAACGTGGCGGCCCGCCTCGGCGGCGACGAGTTCGCGATCGTGCTTGCGGCCGACGTTTCGCCGAACGAGGCCAGCGCTTTCGCCGAACGGCTGATCGATGCGCTGAGCGCGCCCTACAACATCGACGGGCTCGAGGTCGTGGTCGGCGCAAGCGTCGGCATCGCGCTGTCACCGGGCGACGGTACGACGTCGGAAGAGCTGATGCGCAATGCCGACATGGCGCTGTACCGCGCCAAGTCGGAGGGCGGCGGCGTGCATCACTTCTTCGAACCGGAGATGGATCAGCAGGCGCAGAAGCGCCGCGACATGGAGCGCGATCTGCGCGCGGCCTTCAGCAACGGCGAGTTCGAGCTGTACTACCAGCCGCTGGTCGATATCGCGGCCGACCGCATCTCTGGCTTCGAGTCGCTGCTGCGCTGGCGGCACCCGCAGAAGGGCATGGTCTCGCCTGCGGAGTTCATCCCGGTTGCCGAAGACATCGGCCTGATCGTCGCGCTCGGCGAATGGGTGCTGCGCGAAGCCTGCTCCGAGGCGATCAAGTGGCCCGCCGACGTCAAGGTGGCCGTCAATCTGTCGCCGGTGCAGTTCCGCAGCCGCAATCTGGTCCAGGCGGTGATCTCGGCGCTGGCGCATTCCGGCCTGCCGGCGCGGCGGCTGGAGCTCGAGATCACCGAGTCGGTGTTTCTGGCGGAGACCGAGGCCAACCTCGCGATCCTGCATCAGCTGCGTGAGCTCGGCGTCAGCATCTCGATGGACGATTTCGGCACCGGGTATTCCTCGCTGAGCTATCTGCGCAGCTTCCCGTTCGACAAGATTAAGATCGACCGCTCCTTCGTGAAGGATCTGGCGCGGCGCTCCGATTGCCTCGCGATCGTGCGCGCGATCTCGGGGCTCGGCCGCAGCCTCAAGATCACCACGACGGCGGAAGGGGTCGAGACGACAGACCAACTCGACTGGCTGCGCGCCGAAGGCTGCAACGAGGTGCAGGGATTTCTGTTCAGCGCGGCGAGGCCGGCAGGCGAGATCGCGGCGCTGCTGAACGGTTTTGCGGAGCGTGCGTCGAAGGCGGCGTGAGTCTCGCGTCCACGCGCCAAGTCCGGCAATGGCTGCCCTCGTAGCCCGGGTGAGCGGAGCGACACCCGGGGCCAAAGTCCCGCATATCGCTGCGCTCATGCGGGCTACAAGGTCGCCACAGGGGGGCGCCCCGTCTAGAACCGCGTCACGATATCCGACAGGGCCGGGCGCGGGCGGTCCTCGCTCGGCTTGGTCGGGGTGCCGATGTGAATGAACCCGGCGAGCTTCTCGTCCGGCTTGAGGCCGAGGCCGTCGAGCACGTCGCGGTCGAAGGCGAACCAGCCGGTCAGCCAGCAGGCGCCGTAGCCGAGCGCGGTCGCCGCGGTGACGATGTTCATCGCGCTGGCGCCCGCCGACAATTCCTGCTCCCACGGCGGTACCTTCGGGTGCGGCTTGGTGAAGGAGACCACGCCGATCACCAGCGGCGCGTCGGTCAGGCGTTTCTTCTCGACCTCGATGTCGGAGGCCGGCGCCCCGGGATTCTTCCGGGCGAAGACCTTTGCGATCACGTCGCCGGCCCGCGCGCGGGCATCGCCCTCGAACACGATGAAGCGCCAGGGCGCGAGCTTGCCGTGGTCGGGCACGCGCGCGCCGATCGTCAAAATGGTCTCGAGCTCGGCCGCGGACGGGCCCGGGCCGGTCATCTCGCGCGGTTTCATCGAGCGGCGCGTCTTCAGGAGTTCAATGGCATCGGGCACGGAAATGTCCTTCAAGGGGAGTCGTGCCCCCAAGATGGGGGCACGACCAAACCAATGAAAGCCAGTTTAGACCGATTGTGAAGATCAGGCGACGGATCGCGCCCGCTTCACGTCGGGCGGCGTCGCCTCATCCACCAGCGCGGCGATCGCCTCATCGGTCGGCATCACGGTCTGCCGCTCGCTGCCGAGGCGGCGGACCGAGACCGAGTGGGTCTCGGCTTCCTTCTTGCCGACGACGAGCAGGGCCGGGATCTTGGCCAGCGAGTGCTCGCGGACCTTGTAGTTGATCTTCTCGTTGCGCAGGTCGATCTCGACCCGCAGCCCGGCGCGGCGCGCAGCGGCCGCCACCACCTTGGCGTATTCGTCGCCTTCGGAAGTGATGGTCGTGACCACGAGCTGGGTCGGCGCCAGCCAGAGCGGGAAGTTGCCGGCATAGTGCTCGATCAGGATGCCGATGAAGCGCTCCATCGAACCGCAGATCGCGCGGTGCACCATGACGGGTGCCTTCTTCGAGCCGTCGTGATCGATGTAGAACGCGCCGAACCGCTCCGGCAGGTTGAAGTCGACCTGGGTCGTGCCGCACTGCCAGTCGCGGCCGATGGCGTCGCGCAGCACATACTCGAACTTCGGTCCGTAGAACGCGCCTTCGCCCGGATTGATCTCGGTCCGGATGCGGTTGCTGCCCTTGGCCTTGATCTCCGACAGCACCGTCGCCATCACGCGCTCGGCGTGATCCCACATCTCGTCGGTGCCGACCCGCTTCTCCGGCCGCGTCGAGAGCTTGACCGTGAGCTCGCCGTCGAAGCCGAAATCGGCATAGGTCGACAGGATCAGATCGTTGATCTTGAGGCACTCATCGGCGAGCTGCTGCTCGGTGCAGAACACATGGGCGTCGTCCTGGGTGAAGCCGCGCACCCGCATCAGGCCGTGCATCGCGCCCGACGGCTCGTAGCGATGCACGACGCCGAATTCGGCGAGCCGCAACGGCAGGTCGCGGTAGCTCTTCAGCCCGTGCTTGAAGATCTGCACATGGCCCGGGCAGTTCATCGGCTTCAGCGCGAACCAGCGCTTGTCCTCGGCCTCGTCGCCGGCGGACTGCGCCGCGAACATGTTCTCGCGATACCAGTCCCAATGGCCCGAGGTCTCCCACAGCGCCTTGTCGAGGATCTGCGGGGCGTTGACCTCGTTGTAGTCGCCGAGCAGCCGGCGCCGCATATAGGCGATCAGCTGCTGGAAGACGGTCCAGCCCTTGGGGTGCCAGAACACCACGCCCGGGCCTTCCTCCTGGAAGTGGAACAGGTCGAGCTCGCGGCCGAGCTTGCGGTGGTCGCGCTTCTCGGCTTCCTCGATCTGCTTGAGATAGGCGTCGAGGTCTTCCTGCTTGGCGAATGCCGTGCCGTAGATGCGGGTCAGCATCGGATTGTTGGAGTCGCCGCGCCAATACGCGCCCGCCACCTTCATCAGCTTGAAGGCGTTGCCGATCTTGCCGGTCGAGGTCATGTGCGGGCCGCGGCACAGATCGAACCAGTCGCCCTGGAAGTAGATCTTGATCGGCTCGTTGCCGGGAATCGCGTCGACCAGCTCGACCTTGAAGGCCTCGCCTTTGTCGCGGAACACCTGCTTGGTCTTCTCGCGATCCCAGACTTCCTTGGTGAACGGCTTGTCGCGCGCGACGATCTCGCGCATTCGTTTCTCGATCGCGGCAAAATCTTCCGGAGTGAACGGCTCGTTGCGGAAGAAGTCGTAGTAGAAGCCGTTCTCGATCACCGGGCCGATCGTGACCTGGGTGCCCGGCCACAGCGACTGCACAGCCTCCGCCAGCACATGCGCGGCATCGTGCCGGATCAGTTCCAGCGCGCGCGGGTCTTCGCGGCCGATCAGCTCGATCTTGGCGTCGGCCTCGATCGGATCGTTGAGGTCGGCAAGCGTGCCGTCGAGCGCCATCGCGACGGTGCGCTTGGCGAGCGAGGGCGAAATGCCTTTGGCGATGTCGAGACCGGTGGTCCCTCTCGGGAAATCGCGCCTCGCTCCATCAGGGAAGGTGAGGGCGATCTTGTTCACGGGTTCTGCGGGTTTGAGGTTAGAGAGGCTGTACTGGAATCCGGATTCGGATTTGGGTGGCGTATCGGCCATGGTGTCTCCTGTAGCTCACTCCTGCGAACGAGCGCAGGTAAGCGGAAAGCAGCGGTATAGCAGGGGATTTGACGCCTGCAATCCGGCAATATCAAGAAAATGGGCCGCCGGCCGCACCGAATCGAGGGACGCTTGCCTGCAGCTGACGCGTTGCGACGCTGCCGATCATCGTCTAACGTCCGGCGTCCATTTTTCCGCCATCGCGCAATCCGCAAGGTTCATGTTTTCCCGTCTCCTGTTTTTCGTGGCGTTGCTTCTGATCCCGGGCGTGTTGCGGGCGGAAGAAACACCGGTCCAGAAGGCCGGATTCGCGAAAAAGCTGACCATCTATCTCGCCAAGGGACCGGCGAATGCCTGCGGCGCCGGCTGCGATCGCTGGATCGCGATCGAAGGCGAGATCGATCGGGAAGCCGCGCAGCGGATTCGCACCTTCCTCTTTCCGATCAAGGACCGGCAGCTTCCGATCTACCTTCATTCGCCGGGCGGAAACGTCGAGCAGTCCTATGGGATCGCGCGGTTCCTGCGCGCGCACAAGGCCATCGCCCGGGTCGGCCGTACCATCGTGCCGGCCTGTTCCACAGGCACGCAGGTCGACGCCGCCTGCCTGAAGATCAAGGCTGCCAAAGGCGAGGTCGAGGCCGAGCTCACCACGCGCAACGCGATGTGCGTGTCGGCCTGCGCCTATCTGTTCCTGGGCGCGACCAGCCGCGAAGTGGCGCCTGACTCAGTGCTCGCGGTGCATAACTCCAAGCTGATGTTCGTCGTCCACGGGCATCCGCCGGCGCAGGTCGTCGCCGACTTCAGACGACGCGAGATGGTGAGCGCCGACCGCGACCGCAATGTCTTCCTCGCGGCGATGGGCATCAGCCATGAGCTCAGCGACCTCATCAAGTCCGTGAAGTTCGAGGACCTGCACGTGTTGACGCGGCCGGAGCTCTATCGATTCGGCATCGATACGCGGCCGCTGCCGGAAACCCTGTGGGCGGTGGAGAAGGAGACACGGCCCTATGTTCGCAAGATCGTGCAGCAGAAAAGAGCCGACGGCAGCTCGTTCCGCATGATGGAGTGGCGGCTGTTCTGCGAGAGCAAGGATCGCGGGCGGCTGATGTTCGTGCGCGAGTTCGAGGAGGGGGCAGCCGGCAAGAGCACGGTGGCGATGATGGCCGGCGCGACCAGGACCGTCGCATTCGGCCGGTCGGCGCGGTTCGGCAAATACGAGGTCTGGAGCGAGGCGGTGACCTCCGACACCGTCAAGGCGATGCTCGCGGCCCCGCATCTGCAGATCGGCGAAAGCGCGCCGGCAACCGACGGCAAGTCCGATACCAAGCCTGACGGCAAATCCGGCTTGGCAACATTCGATATCGACACCACCGGGCTGGAGCAGGGGTGGACGCAGCTTCTGGCATCGTGCCCGGCGGCGACCGCCGGTCCGAAGCCTGCGAGCCCGTTGCCGGCTGCCGCGTCGCCGAGCGTCAGTGCGGTGCCGGCGTCGTCGCCGTCGCCATGAGCGCAAGAGGCGCCGTTCGATCAGGTGTCATGCATTTAGATGCAGTTGCATTGATCTTGGAGTCTGCTAACAACGCGGCGTGAAACGCTTCGCTCCCACCGCATTGATGCTCGGCAATATCGTCACCGGCTGCTCGGTGCTGGCGCCGGCCGGCATGCTGGCGGAGTTGTCCGACGGACTCGGCGTCACGATCCATACCGCGGGTCTCCTGATCACCTTCGGCGCGATCGTGCTGTGCGTGGGCTCGCCGGTGACGGCGTGGCTGACCAGCCGGATCGAGCGGCGGGCGCTGCTGACGGCGACGCTGCTGGTGCTGACGCTGACCAATGCGGCCTCCGCCTTCGCGCCGAACTACGACAGCCTCCTGATCATTCGGCTGGTGATGCTCGCGGTCGGCGTGCTCTACACGCCGCAGGCGGCGGGCACCGCGGCACTGATCGTGCCGGTGGAGAAGCGCGGCAGCACGATAGCCTACATCTTCCTCGGCTGGTCGCTTGCCGCCGCGATCGGGCTGCCGCTGATCACCTTCATCGCAAGCCGCTACGGCTTTCGCGTGACCTATGGCGCGATCGCGCTGACAGGGCTTGTGAGTTCCCTGCTGCTGTGGTGGCGGTTACCAGGCGGACTGCACGGCGCGCCGGTTGACCTCAGAACCTGGGTCGATCTCGGTCGCAATCCGATGGTCATTCTGCTGCTGTCGATCACGACGCTGCAGATGTCCGGCCAGTTCGTGGTGTTCACCTTCATGGGGCCGCTGCTCGCCAAACTGACCGGCGCCAATGCGGACGCCGTCGGGATCGTGTTCGCGCTCTACGGCATCTTCGGGTTCGTCGGCATCGTGATCGCAACGCGCGTGGTGGACTCGTGGGGCGCCTGGAAAACCTCGGTCCTGTTCACCGTGCTGCTGCTCGCAGGCGTAGCCGGCTGGGCACTGAGCGCCGGGGCCTACGCCCTGATGGCCGCCTCCGTCGCGGTGTGGGGCCTCGGCTTTGCATCGACCAATTCGATGCAGCAGGTACGCCTGGTCGGTGCGGCGCCGGCGCTCGCTTCGGCGTCGGTCTCGCTCAATACCTCGGTGCTGTATATCGGCCAGGCCATCGGCTCCGCGATCGGTGGCTTGCTGTTCGCCCGCGAATGGCTGCACAGCGCAGGCTACGTGGCCACGGTCTTCGTCGCGGCGGCGCTCGCGGTCGTAATCATCACGCGGCCGCGACGGACGGCCGCCACCGCCGCAGCCGAGTGAACGGCTGGCTTTCACGCTTGTGTTCGCGAGAGCATCCCAATCAACGATCCGCGTGAGGACCATCCTGGAGCTCGACTGCGCGTCACCACCTCACGCTCTGGCTGGGCACGATGAACGCCGTCGTGCTCGGCTTGTTCGGATTGTGGGTGAAGTAGCCGTAGGCGGCGACGATCACGACGAGCAAGGCAAGCACGGCCAGCAAGTCGATCTGCCGGGGATCATGACCGTTGTGGCTGATTTTCCAGCGCATTGTTGTTTCCTCCCCAAAGGGGCAACGAAACAATGCGCCAACTATCGCCACAGTTCCGCCGGGCAGCACTGCGCGCCGCGCTTGGACCTGCCGCAGCAACCGATCAATTGTCGTTGACGCCGCGTCAACCCTCGTTGACGCCGCGCCAGCGGCCATAGCGCCAGGGCAAGTACCAGCGTGCCCCGGGCGGCTTCGTCAGTGGGACATTATCGATCCCGGATGTTCCCCAGGGCTGGCAGCGCAGCAGCCGCGCCAGCGTCATCCAGCCGCCGCCCCACAGGCCGAAACGTTCGATCGCCTCGTCGCCGTAGACCGAACAGGTCGGCAGATGCCGGCAGTTGTAGCCGACCAGCGGCGACAGCGTGTGCCGGTAGATCCAGATCAGGGCGCGGCCGAAGTTGCGCGGCAAGCGGCGCATGGTGCTGGCACAGTCCATGCATCGTGAATGGTGTGTCGTTGAATGGTCTGTCGGCGGCATACGCAAGTATGTACGTAGTCTTGCGGGGGTTCCAAGCCAAGGAACTGTTTTGTTGCAGATATTTACGCCACAGTTCGTTATTATTGCACAGCACCGATGGCGCTGCAGCAAGGGCTCTATGGACGGTCCGGGTCAGCAACGCTACCGTTCCCATAACGCGCCGCTGACAGAATCGTGGCGCATTGCCATGGGGCCATTGCCACCGCTCGCATCACCAAGGGCTTGGGGGAAGGAACCAAATTGAGGCTCGTCAAGTCGCTCTCGTTGCGCAGTTGGGCGCTTACCGGCGCCGTTGCTCTTTGCTTCGCAGCTTCCGGCACCGCCGCCATGGCGGGCGGTTCCGCGCAGGCCAATTCGACCCTCGAAGAGCGCAAGCTGCCGATGAAGTTCAGCTGGATCGCCTGCCAGCCGAATTGCCGCGGCTGGGTGTCCGCGGTCGGCATCATCACGGCCGATAGTCCGAGGGAATTCGACGAGTTCGCGCGCGGCCGCCAGCTCAACGGCGCCACCATCGTGCTCGACTCCAGCGGCGGCTCGGTCAACGACGCGATCGCGCTCGGCCGCCGCTTCCGCGGTCTCGGCGTGCTGACCACGGTCGGCACCAGCGTCGTCAATCAGGCCGCGCAGAGCGGCCGCGCGAGCGTTCTGCCGGATGCCTATTGCGAGTCGATGTGCGTGTTCCTGCTGCTGTCCGGCAAGACGCGCTACGTTCCGCCGGCCGCCCATGTCCGCGTGCATCAGATCTGGATGGGCGATCGCGCCGACGACGCCAAGGCCGCGAGCTACACCGCGCAGGACCTGATGATCGTCGAGCGCGATATCGGCCGTCTTGCCAAGTACACCTTCGATATGGGCGGCGCGGGTGATCTGCTGGCGCTCTCGCTCAGCGTGCCGCCGTGGGAAGACCTGCACGAATTGTCGGCGGCCGAGTTGCGGCTGACCAACCTCATCACCACCGATGCGGTTGCCGACGTGCTGCCGCGGCAGGACAACAGCAAGGACAACGCAATTCCCGTCGCCGAGGCGAAGCCGAAGAACAACGATCGCTTCGTGAGCAGCACGATGGAGGGCGAGGCGCCACAGGCGGCGAGAGCGACCAAGACCGCCGAGGCCGTGGTGCCGACCGGCGGCAACGCAGCGCCGGCGCCGGCGCCGGTCCAGCCCGCGCAGTAGGACGTGAGCCGGCGGAAGTAAGGCTTACGCCGGCTGCTTCGCCTTGGCCTCGATCTGGCCGATCGCATCGACCACGGCATCGAAGGTCAGCAAGGTCGAGGCATGGCGGGCCTTGTAGTCGCGCACCGGCTCAAGCAGCGCGATATCGGCCCATTTGCCGCCCTGCGGGGGCCGGCCGTTTTCCTTCAGCATCTTGCGGACCGTCTCGCGCAATTCGCGCAACTCGTCCGCGGTCGAGCCCACCACCTGGCTTGCCATGATCGAGGAGGAGGCCTGGCCGAGCGCACAGGCCTTCACATCATGGGCGAAGTCCGTCACCACGGGACCGTCCATCTTGAGGTCGACCTTGACGGTCGAACCGCACAATTTGGAGTGGGCGGTGGCGCTGGCGTCCGGGTCGGCAAGCCGTCCGAGGCGCGGAATATTGCCGGCCAACTCGATGATCCGCTTGTTGTAAATGTCGTTCAGCATGAGGACAGATGCCTGGTTCCGGCCGTGCCGGGCGCTCTTGGCGGCTGGGTTGCACCGCCCTATATATGGGCGGCAACGCCGGAAACATAGCCCGGCCATGCAGCCAGCGCGGCCCACCTCCGCCGCGGCGGTGCTACAATAATGGGACTCAGGCGCCCGGCGGTCGAACCATCCGCCCCGTCTGCCCGGTGACACATCCGGACCAAGGTCAAATCCGAGGGCCGGTCGAACGGAGAAGACATGGACGCCTTGATCAAATCGATTCGCCCCAACAAGCCGGCCGACGCGAAGCCCGGCGAGCTCGACCCCTCAGAATTCATGACGGCGGCCGTTCGTGCCGATCAGCCGCGCCCGTCGCGGGCGGAGGCGGAGGACGCCGTCAAGACGCTGCTCGCCTATATCGGCGAGAACACGGGCCGCGAGGGCCTGCTCGACACGCCGCGCCGGGTCGTCGAGGCCTATGACGAACTTTATCAGGGCTACCACCAGTGCCCGGCCGAGGTGCTGAACCGCACCTTCGGCGAGACCGCCGGCTACGACGATTTCGTCCTCGTCCGCGACATCGAGTTCACCTCGCAGTGCGAGCATCACATGATGCCGTTCTACGGCAAGGCGCATATTGCCTATACGCCGGTGGAGCGCGTCGTCGGCCTCTCCAAGCTGGCGCGGCTGACCGACATCTTCGCCCGCCGTCTGCAGACCCAGGAGCATCTCACCGCGCAGGTCGCGGCTGCGATCGACGAGGTGCTGAAGCCCCGCGGCGTTGCCGTGCTGATCGAGGCGGAGCATACCTGCATGTCGGTGCGCGGCGTTGCCAAGCATGGTGCATCGACCTTCACGAGCCGCTTCACCGGGATGTTCCGCGACAATCCGGCGGAGCAGCAGCGTTTCCTGTCCCTGGTGCGAGGACCGAACCGGTAACCTCGCATTTTCCTGAGCGAGGTTTTCCGTGTCCGCAGCGACCCACGATCACGACCGCGAGGAGGGGCTGGCCTTCCAGCCCAAATTCGACGCGGCAGGTCTTGTGACCTGCGTCGCGACCGATGCCGCGACCGGCGATGTGCTGATGGTCGCGCACATGAACGACGAAGCCCTGCGCAAGACGATCGCGACCGGCGAAGGCTGGTACTTCAGCCGCTCGCGCAATGCGCTGTGGCGCAAGGGCGAGAGCTCGGGCCAGACCCAGCGCGTGGTCGAGATCCGGATGGATTGCGATCAGGACGCGGTGTGGATCAAGGTCGAGCAGATCGGCGCCGCCTGCCACACCGGACGGCGCTCCTGCTTCTATCGGGCGGTGAAGGACGAGGATGGCCATGTCAGCCTGTCCTTTGTCGACGCCGAGCAGCTGTTCGATCCGGCGCAGGTCTATCGCAAATAGCGTTTTCATCTGAATCAAATGCGACGCGTCGAAGCGTCGCGCTTCGTTGCCCCCCCTTTCGCGATGTGCCTATAATTCCCCATCATCGTCGCGCTGGGGGTGAGTTGTGGCGCATCGTCTGATACCGCTTGTTGGGTTTCTTGCCTGGGTTGTATTGCCGATCGGTGCAGCGCAATCGCAAACAACCGAGCGCGCACCCGACACGATGGCCGCGCGCGTCCTTGCCTGTGCACCTTGTCACGGCGCCGAAGGCGAGGGCACCAGCGACGCCTATTTCCCGCGGCTGGCCGGCAAGCCGGAGGGCTATCTCTACAACCAGCTCATCGCATTCCGGGATGGACGGCGGAAATATCCGCCGATGAACTATCTGCTGGAGTTTCAGACCGACGATTACCTGAAGAAGATTGCCGAATATTTCGCCTCGCTCAGGCCGGCATTTCCGCCGCCGGTCCCGCCGGTCGACAGCAAGGAGATTCTGGCGCGCGGCGAGGAGATCGTGAAGAACGGCGATCCGCAGCACGGCATTCCGCCCTGTTCGGCCTGCCATGGTTCCACATTGGGCGGCATGGAGCCCGGCATTCCCGGCCTGCTTGGCCTGCGCGCGGCCTATATCAGCGGCCAGCTCGGCGGCTGGCGCTACGGCACGCGGACTGCGTTCGCTCCCGATTGCATGCAGATCGTCGCGAGCCTGCTGACGGAGGACGACGTGAAGGCGGTGGCAGCCTACCTGTCATCGCGTCCGGCGCCAGCCGATCCATCCTTCGCGCCGCGGGGCAGCCTTCCGATGCCGCTCAAATGCGGCAGCGAACCGCATTGAGGGGATCGTGCCGATGTCGCGAACCTTAACAGGACTGCTTGTCGGACTGATGCTGGCACTGTCGCCGATTGGGGCATCGGCGCAGCAGAAGGCGGCCGATCCGGCCGTCCTCGCCAAGGGCGAGTATCTCGCACGCGCCGGCGATTGCATCGCCTGCCACACCGCGCGCGAAGGCAAGACCTTCGCCGGCGGCCTGCCGATGAAGACGCCATTCGGCACGCTCTACACGTCGAACATCACGCCCGATCCGCAGACCGGGATCGGCACGTGGACCTCCGATCAGTTCTACCAGATGATGCACAATGGCCGCTTTCCCGATGGCGGCCTGGTCTATCCGGCGATGCCGTTCGCCTCCTATACCAAGGTGACGCGCGAGGACAGCGACGCGATCTACGCCTATTTGCGCACGGTGCCGCCGGTGAGGCAGCTCAACAAGCCGCATGACCTGACATTCCCGTTCAACAACCGCTCGCTGATCCTCGGATGGCGCACGCTGTTCTTCAGGGAAGGCGAGTTCAAGCCGGATCCGACGAAGTCGGCGGAGTGGAATAGAGGTAACTATCTGGTCGAGGGACTGGGTCATTGCGGGATGTGTCACACCCCGATCAATGCGCTCGGCGGCAGCAAGCAGTCGCAGGCCTTCGAGGGCGGCCTGATCCCGATGCAGAACTGGTACGCGCCGTCGCTGACCTCCAACAAGGAGACGGGGCTCGGCGACTGGACCATCGAGGAGATCGTCGACTATCTGCGCAAGGGCGTGTCCGCCAAGGGCGCGGTGTACGGGCCGATGGCCGAGGTCGTGTACAACAGCCTGCAATATCTCAATGATGATGATGCGCGCGCGATGGCGGTCTATCTGAAGGGCCTTGCGCAGGGCGGTCCTCCGGAAAAGGCGTCGACTTCGCTGCCGTCGGCCGAGAGCAGTCTGCTGCTGTCCTTTGGCAAGTCGATCTATGACCGCGACTGCGCAAGCTGTCATGGCGCGGTCGGGCAGGGCATGCCGCCGGATTATCCGCCGCTTGCCGGCAATCAGTCGATCCAGATGGTCTCCGCGGTAAACCCGATCCGGATGGTGCTCAATGGCGGTTATCCGCCGGGCACGTCAGGCAATCCGATGCCCCACGGCATGCCGCCCTTCGCGCAGAAGCTGTCGGATGACGAGGTCGCGGCTGTCGTGACCTACATTCGAACGGCCTGGGGCAATCGCGGCGAGCCGGTGTCGGCGCGGCAGGCCAACGAACTGCGGGCAGCAACGCTGAACTAAAGCATGATCCGGAAAAGTGCGAAGCGGTTTTCCGGATCATGCTCAAACAAAGGAGCTAAAGCGCGATGACTAGTCAATCTCGTCTCGTCGCGCGTTAGGGGGAGCGCGATCATGATCAACTCGTCTTCGCCGCAACCGCCGGCATCGGGCTCGGAAGACGATGATGTCGAGACCATCGTCCGCGCCGGTCCGGGTGGCGCGATCGCGGTCGCGGGCGTTGCGACGGCCGTCGTGGTCGGATTGTGGTTTGCATTCTACCTGCTGGTCTTCCTGCCGCGGAGCGTTCCCTGATGGCGAGCGAGACCGATCACAGCCTCGGCGAGGCCGTTGCCGCACGGATCGAGCGGCGCTGGGCGACGCTGTCGATCGTCATTGTCGGCGTCCTGGTCGGCATGGCGGCCTATATCGGCATCCATCAGGCGACGATGCCGCAGGGCCGGGTCGAAACCGCCGATCCAAAGACGCTGCATCTGTCGGGCGAATTCGTCGAGAGCAATCTCGGCAGCGAAATGCTGGCCGACGGATCGGTCACCGTGCGCGCGATTGGCCAGCAATATTCCTTCACACCGCAATGCATCGTGGTGCCCGCGGAGACTCCGATCACCTTCCGCGCCACCAGCGCCGATGTCGTCCACGGTTTCCTGATCGAGGGCACCAACATCAACACGATGCTGGTGCCGGGCTACGTCACCGACCTGCCGGTGCGCTTCAAGGCGCCGGGCGATCACGTGATGCCGTGCCAGGAATTCTGCGGCATCGGCCACCAGGGCATGTGGGGCAAGGTCAAGGTGGTCGACAAGGCTGCGTTCCGTGACATGGCGGCAGCGAAGCGGAGGCTGACCTGTGTTGATTAACAAGCGGCTGATCGCGGCGCATTTCTGGCTTGCCTTCATCGTGTTCGGCGTCGCGCTGGTGCTCGGCGCCTGGCAGATGTTCGTGCGCAGCCCGTTGAACGCCTGGCATTTCAATCCCGAGTTCTATTATCGCTCGGTCACCGCCCATGGCTCGGCGATGGGATACGTCTTCCCGACGTTGATCGCGATGGGATTCGGCTACGCGATCACCGAAGCCTCGCTCGAGAAAGAGCTGGTTGGACGGCGCTGGGCCTGGGTGGGCTTCTTCCTGGTCGCCGTCGGTGCCGTTGTCGCGATGATCCCGGTGTCGCTCGGGCTCGCCTCGGTGCTCTACACCTTCTATCCGCCGATGGTCGGCAACCCCTTCTATTACATCGGCGTCGTCATGGTCGTGGTCGGCTCATGGATCTGGGTCGCGCTGATGGTGACCAATTTCGTGATCTGGAAGCGCGAGAACCCGGGCAAGCCGGTGCCGCTTGCGATGTATGCCAATGTTGCGGGCTCATTGCTCTGGGGCTGGACCGCGGTCGGCGCGGCGCTGGAGATCCTGTTCCAGATCCTGCCCGTGGCGCTTGGGCTGAAGTCGACGATCGATGCGGGGCTGGCCCGTGTCTTCTTCTCCTGGACGCTGCATGCCATCGTCTATTTCTGGCTGATCCCGACCTACATCGCCTATTATACGATCTTTCCGCGTGCGATCGGCGGCCGGCTCTTCAGCGACGCGATGGCGCGGATTTCGTTCATCCTGTTCGTCGTGGTGGCGATGCCGATCGGCGTGCACCATCTGTTTGCCGACCCGCAGGTCGGCGCCGGATTCAAGTTCATGCACTCTGTGTTCACCGGCCTCGTCGCGCTGCCGACGCTGCTCACGGTGTTCACGATCTGCGCGTCGGCGGAGATCGCCAGCCGCCTGCGCGGCGGCCGCGGTGCATTTGGCTGGATCGGGGCGCTGCCGTGGTCCAATCCGATCATGCTGGCGACGGCGCTGTCGCTGGTCATGCTCGGCTTCGGAGGCGCCGGCGGTCTGATCAACATGAGCTATCAGCTCGACGCCACCGTGCACAACACGCAGTGGATCACCGGCCATTTTCACCTGATCTTCGGTGGCGCCATCGTCATCATGTATTTTGCCATCGCCTATGATCTGTGGCCGCATCTGACCGACCGGGCGCTGGACAGTTTTGCGCTGATGCGCACGCAGCTCTGGCTGTGGTTCATCGGCATGATCGTGACCACCTTCCCGTGGCACTATGTCGGTATTCTCGGCATGCCGCGCCGCATGGCCTATTATGACTATGCCAACCCGGCGATCTCGCCGCAGGCCTTGTCGGTCACGATGTCGGCAATCGGCGGATTCATCCTGTTGCTGTCGGGCCTGCTGTTCCTGCTGGTGTTGATCCGCGGGCAGTTCGGCGCGCGGGGCGAGGCTGGTGCGTACCGCTTCGCGGTGCCGTTGCACATGCCGGCGCGGATTCCGGTCGCGCTCAACTCGTTCGGCCTGTGGCTCGCATTGATGGTCGGCCTCACCGTGGTGAACTATGGTTTCCCGATTGCGCAGCTGATGGCGCTGAACGAGACCAGCGTGCCTGCGGTCTATGTCGGAGCAGGCCGATGAGCGACCAGCCGCTGTTCTCGCTTCGCAATCCGTGGTTCGGCGCCAGCGTCGGCATCACGGCCGCCATCGCCGTGTTGTCGGCCGTCGCAGGCCTGATCTGGTTGCCGCTGGCGCAACCCAATTTGAAGCTTGCCGGCGTCTGGGATGCGATCTGCAGCGCGGCCGGCGTTCCGCGTGCCGCCGTGCAGGAGCCCGGCATCAAGCCGGATTTCAAGACGTCGAACGTCATCATGACGTCGGAGATGCTGACCAAGGTGAATCAGGTCTCGATCGGGCGGGGCGCGACGCTGGCGCAGCGCTGCGCGATCTGCCACGGACCGCAGGGCGTCAGCGACGCCCATTCACCGAACCTCGCCGGGCAATTTGCCGCGGTGACGTACAAGGAACTGAACGACTTCAAGACCGGCGCGCGGGTCAGCGTGGTGATGAGCCCGTTCGCGGCGGCGATGAGCGATCAGGACATGAAGGACGTCGCGGCCTATTACGCCTATCTGCCGCGGGTGCCTTCGAACAATCTGGATACCGGGCGTCCCGCGCCGGCGATCGTGGTGACGGGCGCCCCGATGCGCAACATCGCGCCTTGCGGCTCCTGCCACGGCGATGTCGACAACAAGGCGGGAAGCCCCTGGCTCGGCGGCCAGTCGGCGGTCTACATCAAGGCGCAGCTCGAGGCCTTTGCATCCGGGGCCCGCCGCAACGACATCAGTCAGCAGATGCGCAACATCGCGCGCCAGATGACGGCCGAGGAGATCGACCAGGTCGCGCACTACTACGAGGCCCAGCCCTGAGCCATTAACGCGCCATTAACCATAATTACGGCAGGTTGACGGGACATGGGTGCCGATTGCCGGCACCCGGCAAGGCACCCGGACAGATGGCGGTCGACCTCTTCAATGCGACGGCTTCGGCAGGTGTCGATCCCTCGCGCCTGAAGGTCGCGAGCTCGATCAAGCAGGCGGCCGCGACCACCGGCACGAGCTTCGAATATCTGCTCACGACCGCGAAGATGGAATCCAATTTCAATCCGCGGGCCGGCGCCACGACCTCGTCGGCGCATGGACTTTATCAATTCATCGACCAGACCTGGCTCGGCACCGTCAAGGAGGCTGGAAGCCAGCTCGGCTACGGCCAGTATGCCGACGCCATCAGCAGGAATTCCGACGGCAGCTATTCGGTCGGCGATCCCTCCGCGCGCGCCGCGGTCATGAAGCTGCGCGACGATCCGGACGCGGCGTCCTCGATGGCGGCGGTGCTGACGCAGTCCAACAGCTTCAAGCTCACCGGCAAGCTCGGCCGCCGTCCGACCGATGCCGAACTTTACATGGCCCACTTCATGGGAGTCGGCGGCGCCGGCAAGCTGATCTCGAGCGCCGAGGATAGCCCGAGCGCCAATGCGGCCGCGATGTTTCCGAAGGCGGCGGCCGCCAACCAGTCGATCTTCTACGACAAGTCGGGCAACGCGCGCAGCGTCAGCCAGGTCTATTCGGTGTTGACCACGCGCTACGCCGCGGCCGCGAACTCCAAGGACACGCGCACCGCCTTCGCCGCGGCGGGCGGCGACACCATGTCGCCTTACGCGATCGCAAGCGCCGCGCCCACACAAGCGCTGACCATGGACACCGCGTCCTATCTCTCGACCTTCCCGGACTCCCGGTCGGCGACGCCCGTCGCTGCGACCTCGGCCGTCGCATCGGCGCAGCCGGCACCGGCCTTCCGCTCGCTCTACCAGGCCGGCGACCGCTCGGAGCCGATCTCGCCGGCGGTGCAGGAGCTGTGGGGCAATTCCTCCTCGCTGACCGCGTCGGCGACGCCAAAGGTTCGCGCGCCCGGACGGCTTGACCTGTTCAGCGATCCGAGCGGCACCTACAGCAACGGCTAGCGCCGCCCTGCCGCGCGCGCGAAGCCGCACGCCGTTGCCGTCTTAACGAAACGTCAATAATCCCAAACGTTTATGGTGAACCCTTTATTAAGCGTCATGGTTTATTTTTCCTTGTAGTGGCGTCGTATGCCGATGCCGTTTCGTTGCGTAAGCCGGCAGGACCATGATCGTTCGGCAATTTATTAGTTGGATTAGGACCGCTCCAGCAGGTGAGCGAGCAGAGGCGACACGGGCGTTGGCCCGGGCCTGGCTCATCTCGGATCTCACCGAGGACGACCGCATCGCAGCCGAAGGCGCGCTGCTGATGCTGCTCGACGACCCGTCGCCGCTGGTACGGCAGGCGATGGCCGAGGTGTTCGCGCGCAGTGCGGACGCGCCTGCCGCAATCGTGCAGGCGCTGTCGGCCGACCAGCCGGCGATCGCGCTGCCGGTGCTGGAACATTCACCGCTTCTGATCGATGCCGACCTCGTCGACATCGTCGCCACCGGTTCCGACGAGATGCAATGCGCGATCGCGCGCCGCATCAACCTGCCGGCCTCCGTCGCCGCCGCGATTGCCGAGGTCGGCTCGGCGGCGGCCGCGCTCGAGCTGATCGAAAATCCTTACGCCGGCCTCGCGCCATTCTCCTGGGATCGCATCGTCGAACGCCACGGCCATCTCGCCGCCATCAGGGAATCGATGCTGCAGCTGGAAGACCTGCCGTCGGCGACGCGGCTGGCGCTGGTCGCAAAGCTCTCCGACACGCTGGCGCAGTTCGTCGTCGCGCGAAACTGGCTCGGCAGCGATCGGGCCGACCGCATCGCCGGCGAGGCCAGGGAACGCTCCACCGTGAACATCGCCGCGCGTGCCTTCGGCGATGACATGCAGAACCTGATCATGCATCTGCGCGCCACCGGGCAATTGACCGCCGGGCTGATCCTGCGCGCGCTGCTGTCGGGCAATCTCGATTTGTTTGGGGCGGCGCTCGCCGAACTGTCCGGACTGCCCTATGGCCGCGTCTCCGCGCTGTTGAACGACCGCGGCGGCAACGGCCTGCAGGCGCTGCTGCGCCGCGCCGGTCTGCCGGAATCCACCTACGCCGCGTTCCGCGTCGCGCTCGAGGCCAGCCACGAGGTCGGCTATGTCGACAGCGGCGACGGTGCGGCGCGGCTGCATCGCCGCATGGTGGAGCGGGTGCTGACGCATTGCGAGACGGACCATTCGGCGGCCGAGCCGCTCCTGATCCTGCTGCGCCGCTTCGCGACCGAATCGGCCCGCGAGGACGCGCGGATGTTCTGCGAGGAGCTCGCCGCGGAAGACGCCATCGCGGTGCTGCCTTACGACGACGATCTCATCGCGGCCTGAGGGCCGCGATTCTTTCCGATCGATGGATGCCTGAGAGGCGGCCGCAACGCGAGCGGCCGGCCGCGCGGCTATTCGCCGGGCACGATGCTCGGCGCGAGGATCGCCTCGAGGTGCTCGGGCCGGTCGCGGTTGGCGTGGGTCAGGAATTCATCGGCGATGCCGCGGAGCTGCTTGCTCAGCACGCCGGCGACGACCGCGGTGTCGAGCTTGGTGCGGTTGCGCACGATCGCCTGCACGGCGTTGATGTGATGGGCGATCAGCTGCGGCGGCACGGCGCCGAGATCCGGCGCGTGCTCGATGATGCGGCACAGGCTCTCCGCGGCTGCGGCGGCCGACGGATAGCCGAATGTCGCGGCGTCGCCCTTGATGTCATGCGCGGCGCGGAACAGCTCCTCGCGCGTCTTGTCGCTGAAGCCCTCGCGCAGCACGGTGGCGTGCGCGGCGGAGAGGCGGTCGGCCTCGATCGTCATCCACTCCTTGAACTCGCCCGACAGCCCGGCGAGCGCCTTTTCGGCGCGGCCGACCGGATCGTCGAGATCGCTCTCGGGGACGCGCAGCAGCATCTTGCGCAGCGGATTGGGCTGCGTGATCACGTGGTGCGTGCCGAAACTCTTGACCTCGATCGTCCCGGGTTTGTCTTTCGCCATGGCGGTGTCCTAGATGGCCGAGCGCGCCTTTTCGAGCAGCGACGGCTGTTGCAGCACCTCGACCTCGCCGCTGCCGCGGCGTTCGGGGCCGATATAGGTGGTGGTGGTGTTGCGGCGGCGGTCGGGGCCGAAATAGGTCTTGGTCTTGATGAACGGGCGCGGATTGGCGACCACGTTCATGATGCGCTGGTAGAGGCCCTTGGCCGAGATCGGCTTGGCCAAAAATTCGGTGACGCCGGCATCGCGCGCCACGGTGACACGGCGCTTCTCGGAATGCCCGGTCAGCATGATGATCGGCGCGTAGGGGTTGCCCTTGGATTCCGGCTGCCGGATCATCTGCGCAAGCTCGAGCCCGTCGAAGATCGGCATCGACCAGTCGGTGATGACGATGTCGGGCACGTAGTGCGTATACATCTCGAGCGCGGTGGCGCCGTCCTCGGCCTCATACACCTCGCGCGCGCCGAACGAATGCAAGAGCGTCCGCAGGATGCGGCGCATGTGCGGATTGTCGTCGCAAATCAAAAATCGCAGCTTGTTGAAATCGATGCGATACATGGTCCGGCCCTGATAGGGCATTACCTCGCCAATGCGGTATTACCCGACGTTAACCATATCCTGCCCGGGGTTAATGATTGGTTGCCGGGCAAGGGGCAGCCGTCGCCGTCAGTAGCCGAACTGCTCGCGCAGGATGCGTTCTTCCAGCGAGTGGCCGGGATCGAACAGCATCCGCATCGCGATCGTCTTGTCGGACAACACCTCAACCCGGCGGACGTCGCGCACCTCGTCATGGTCGGCGACCGCGGCGACCGGGCGCTTCTCGCCCTCGATCACCTCGATCACCACGAAGGCGGAATTCGGCAGCAGCGCGCCGCGCCAGCGCCGCGGCCGGAACGCGCTGATCGGGGTCAGCGCCAACAGCGCCGCGTTGATCGGCAGGATCGGCCCCTGGGCGGAGAGGTTGTAGGCGGTCGATCCGGCCGGCGTCGCCACCAGGATGCCGTCGGCCATCAGCTCGGGCATCCGCTCGTGCTCGTCGATCAGGATGCGCAGCTTGGCGACCTGGTAGGTCTGCCGGAACAGCGCGACCTCGTTGATGGCGTGATGCAGATGCACGGCGCCGTGGATGTCGGTGGCGCGCATCAGCAGCGGATTGATCAGCGACTCGCGCGCGGCGGCAAGCCGGGTGCGCAGATCATGCGTCGAATATTCGTTCATCAGGAAGCCGACGGTGCCGCGGTGCATGCCGTAGATCGGCTTGCCGCTGCGCATGTTGGCGTGCAGCGTCTGCAGCATCAAACCGTCGCCGCCGAGCGCGACCACGACGTCGGCATCGGCGGGTGGATGGTTGCCGTACATTTCCGTCAGCTGCTCGAGCGCCGATTGCGCTTCCGCACTGGCGCTGGCGACGAAGGCGATCTTGTCATACCGCTTGGAGCTGGCCATTCGCTCACGAACTCGTTTGGCACGGAACACGCCGCGCTCGTCTATACATCCCGGGCGGCCTTGTCGAGATGGTCCGGGAACGGACCGCATGCCACGCCGGCGCCGCCAAACTAGCGCAGTTTGCCGCTGGGTTGCGTAAATCGGGGCGCAGGGAGTGAACGATATGGCTAACAGTCTTGCGACACGGCTCGCCGCGGCGTTGCTGGTGGCCTGTCTTGCGACCGCGGCGCGGGCCGACGACGAGACCCCGCAGCCATCGCCGTCGCCGAGCGTGCAGGCCCCAGGCGGCCAGAACCCAGCTGGCCAGAACCCGAGCGGTCAGAAGGGGCGGGCAGGACGCGGCGGCGAGGCCGGCTCCGGCGCCAACGCCGCGGCCAGCGGCTCGACCGCCGAGCAGCACCGCCTGCCGCCGGACTCCACGACCAAGCAATCGGTCGCGCTGCCGAACCGCACCCTTAACTTCAGCGCGACCGCGGGCTCGATCCGCGTGTTCGACGACAAGGGCGAACCGCTCGCCGACATCGCCTATACGTCCTACCAGCTCGACGGCGCCGAGAAGGCGAACCGTCCGGTGACCTTCCTGTTCAACGGCGGTCCGGGCTCCGCGTCGGCCTGGCTGCAATTGGGCAATATCGGGCCGTGGCGGCTGCCGTTCGACGGCGCGGTGTCCTCGGCCGCGCCCGAGCTGCAGGCCAATGCCGACACCTGGCTCGATTTCACCGATCTCGTCTTCATCGATCCGGTCGGCACCGGCTACAGCCGCTTCGTCACGACGTCGGAGGAGGCGCGCAAGCGCTTCTTCACCGTCGACGGCGACGCCAATTCGGTCGCGCTGGTGATCCGCCGCTGGCTGGAGAAATACGACCGGCTGACCTCGCCGAAATATCTCGTCGGCGAAAGCTATGGCGGCATTCGCGGACCCAAGGTGGTACGCAATCTGCAGATGCAGCAGGGCGTCGGCGTCCGCGGCCTGGTGCTGATCTCGCCGGTGCTCGATTTCCGCGAATATACCGGCTCCAGCCTCCTGCAATATGTCGCAAGCCTGCCGACCATGGCGGCGGTCGCGCGACAGGCGAAGGGCCCGGTGACGCGCGAGGATCTCGCCGACGTCGAGAGTTACGCGCGCGGCGATTTCCTGCTCGACCTCGTCAGGGGGCAGGCCGACACCGAGGCCACCACGCGGCTCGCCGACAAGGTCGCAAGCCTGACCGGGATCGATCAGGCGGTGAGCCGCAGGCTCGCCGGCCGTTTCGACATCGGCGAATTCCGCCGCGAGTTCGATCGCAAGAACGGCAAGGTCACCGGCCGCTACGACGCCTCGGTCGAGGGCTTCGATCCCTATCCGGATTCCAGCTACTTCCGCTTCAACGATCCGTCCGGCGATCCCCTGATGGCGCCCTTGACCAGCGCCGCCGTCGACCTCACCACGCGCAAGCTGAACTGGCGGCCGGACGGCTCCTATCATCTGCTCAGCGAGAGCGTGAACAAGGCCTGGGAGTTCGGTCACGGCATCAGTCCGGCGGAGTCGGTGACGCAGCTCCGCCAGGCGCTGGCGCTCGACCCCAACCTGAAACTCCTGGTCGGCCACGGCCTGTTCGATCTCGCCACGCCGTACTTCGCCTCGAAGATCATCCTCGACCAGTTGCCAGCCTTCGCGGGCCCGAGCCGCACCAGGCTCGCGGTCTATCCCGGCGGCCACATGTTCTACTCCCGCGACGGCTCGCGCCAGGCCTTCCGCAAGGAGGTCGAGGCGCTGATGAGGTGAGGGGATGTGGCGGCGTGGATTGCGCCGTCGCTGCAAATACGGTCGTCGTCCTGGCGAAAGCCAGGACCCATTACCACTGGATTCGATTGTGAGCGGGATCGTGGCCCCAGCGTCGCGCAACAAGTGCCATTTGGGGGAATGGGTCCTGGCTTTCGCCAGGACGACATCGATTGTGTGGCACGGCCGACATCCACATTCGTCGTCCCGGCCCCCCGTGCGCAATTACGCATCAGGCCGGGACGACACCCAATTGTTGCAGCATCGGTGCCATGCACCCGCATTCTCGCGACATGCTTCGCTCAAAAAACGCTTAGCGCTCACGGCTCCATGGGAAGAGGGAGGCCGGGAAGTCGGCCGCGTAGCGGTGACCGATCGGCGGGCGGGGCTCTTCTTGCGGAGGATTCCGGTCGGGCTCGACCACCTTCCGGTAAAGATGCCAGGTCGCATGACCAAGCACCGGCAGAACGACGCAGAGGCCGACGAAGAACGGCAGTGAGCCCACGGCCAGCAATACCGCAACGATCAATCCCCACGCGGCCATCTCAATTGGATTCATCATCACGGCTCGTATCGAGGTGCGGATCGCATCGATCGCTGTCGCATGACGGTCGAGCATCAGTGGAAATGAGACGACGCTGACGCACAGGGCAACCAAGGCGAAAAGGAAGCCGACGCCGCATCCGACGATGATGAGCGACCAGCCTTCGGGCGTCGTCAACACGCGCTTTGCGAAATCAGGGATGCTCGCAGCCGGCGCATAGCCGAACGTCATGATGTAGATCGCGTCCGCGGTGGCGATCCAGACCCCGAACAGAACGAACAGGAGAACGCCGAGTTCGAACATGGCGCCGAACGACGGCGCGCGCAGCACCTGCATTGCATCCCAGGCTCCTGGCTCCTCTCCGCGTTCGCGTCGTCGGCTCAGTTCGTAGAGGCCGAGTCCGGCGAAAGGACCGATCAGGGCGAAGCCGGCGGCGAGCGGAAACAGCAGCGGCAGCACCGAATAGCCAAGCACAAGTCTGAACAGGACAAGTCCGAGCACCGGATACATCACGCACAGGACGATTGCGTGGGTCGGGATGGCCTTGAAGTCTTCCCAGCCGAGGCGCAGCGCGTCGCCCAGGTCGGAAAGGCTGATCTTGCGAACGACGAAGGCGGTAGAGACGCCAAACAATTGCAGCTTGGGTCGTGCGAACACCGTGGTCATGGTTCCGGTCTCCTTGCTTGTGGCCGCAGGGGAACGGAGCGCCATCAACACACGCACATCCGCCTCATGCGCGAAAATCGCGACTGAGTCCGGCAAATCAGATTCAACCAGAAGGAGCTTGCCGGACGACATCTGTCGCAACCGGTCCGGTAAAACTAGTCCGATGCGCGGCAGAAGCAAGGTGGCGAATGCGGTCGGGAGAATTGTGCAGCTGCACAAGCGATGTCTTGCGATGCACCATGCGAGACGGGAGGGCCGATCAGTGTTCGCGGCATCCCATGCATTCCCGGCAGCACGCGCCGGACAGGGGCGGGCATTACTCCTCTATTGACGTCCGCCTCGATGGGTACCATGTTGATGGTTGACGCCCCCAGCTCCGATGAGGTTGCGGCCGTGACGTTGAGTTTTTGTCATGTCCCAGCATCGTGACCGGCAGAATGGGCGAGGCAAAAGCCACGGTGATGGTGAACGTGAGACCATCCCTCTGACGTGAGCTCCGCCCTTTCGTTCGTCTCCGCAGCCTTCGATGGCAAGGAGGAATGAGGGATGGCTGTAGCGATCTTACTGCTCCTGGTTGCCGTCGCCTCGGTGCTGTTTCACCTCTACAGCCCCTGGTGGTGGACCCCGATTGCCTCGAACTGGAGCTATATCGACCACACCATCAACCTGACATTCTGGATCACCGGAGCGGTGTTCTGCACGGTGATCGTGTTCATGGCCTATTGCGTCCTGCGCTTTCACCACACCGAGGGACGGCGCGCCCACTACAATCCCGAGAACAAGAAGCTCGAATGGTGGCTCAGCATCGGCACCGCGATCGGCGTCGTCGCCATGCTGGCGCCCGGCCTCGTCGTCTGGCACCAGTTCGTCACCGTTCCCGACGACGCGACCGACGTCGAGGTCGTTGGACAACAATGGATGTGGAGTTATCGGCTTCCGGGAAAGGACGGCCGGCTCGGCACCTCAGATGCACGCCTGATCAGCTCCGACAATCCACTCGGGTTGAATCCCAATGATCCGAACGGGCAGGACGACATCGTCGTGCAAAACGAGGATCTGCATCTGCCGGTCGGGAAGCCGGTGAAGGTGCTGCTCCGCTCGATCGACGTCCTGCATGATTTCTACGTCCCCGAGTTCCGGGCGAAGATGGATATGATCCCCGGCTCGGTGACCTACTACTGGCTCACGCCGACCCGGACCGGAACCTTCGACGTCCTCTGCGCGGAGCTTTGCGGTGCCGCGCACGCACAGATGCGCAGCAAGGTCGTCGTGGAAGAAGAGAAGGAATATCACGCGTGGCTGGACAAGCAGCACACGTTCGCCGCCTTGTCCGGCCAGCGCAACGTCGCGAAGGCGGCGTACAAGACTGGCAGCGAATGAACATGCCGACGAGGATCGGCCGGATGTTCGGCCGGATATGACGTGAACTCGTCGCTGAGCGGAAGACCGAGGAGGGTATTCCGATGGTCGATATCCCGTTTGATCAGGTCGCAGGCATCCCGCCCGCCGAAGTAGGTGAGGTCGAGCTCTACCATCCGCACAGCTGGTGGACGAGGTACGTCTTTTCGCAAGACGCCAAGGTGATCGCCGTCCAGTACTCGATCACGGCGATGTCGATCGGAATGGTTGCGCTGGTGCTGTCGTGGATGATGCGGCTGCAACTGGGATTTCCCGGCACATTCTCCTTTATCGATGCCAATCAGTACCTTCAGTTCATCACCATGCACGGCATGATCATGGTGATCTATTTGCTCACGGCGCTGTTCCTCGGCGGCTTCGGTAACTACCTCATCCCGCTGATGGTCGGCGCGCGGGACATGGTCTTCCCCTATGTGAACATGCTGAGCTATTGGGTCTACCTGCTCGCGGTGCTGGTGCTGGCCGCGACATTCTTCGTGCCGGGCGGGCCGACCGGTGCCGGCTGGACGCTTTATCCACCCCAGGCGATTCTGTCCGGTACCCCCGGGCAGGACTGGGGCATCGTTCTCATGCTGGCCTCGCTGATCCTGTTCATCATCGGCTTCACGATGGGCGGGCTCAATTACGTAGTGACGGTGCTGCAGGCGCGCACGCGCGGCATGACCTTGATGCGCATGCCGCTGACGGTGTGGGGCATCTTCACCGCGACCGTGATGGCGCTGCTGGCGTTCCCGGCGCTGTTCGTGGCCTCGGTGATGCTGCTGCTGGACCGCCTCCTTGGAACGAGCTTCTTCATGCCGACACTGGTCGAGATGGGCCAGCTGACCAAGTATGGCGGCGGCAGCCCGATCCTGTTCCAGCATTTGTTCTGGTTCTTCGGCCACCCCGAAGTCTACATCGTCGCGCTGCCGGCGTTCGGCATCATCTCGGATCTGATCAGCACGCACGCGCGCAAGAATATCTTCGGCTATCGCATGATGGTCTGGGCGATCGTGGCGATCGGAGCGCTGAGCTTCGTCGTGTGGGCGCACCACATGTATGTCAGCGGCATGCACCCTTATTTCGGGTTCTTCTTCGCCACCACGACGCTCATCATCGCGATCCCGACCGCGATCAAGGTCTACAACTGGGTGCTGACCCTCTGGCGCGGCGACATCCATCTCACGGTGCCGATGCTGTTTGCGCTCGGCTTCATCGTCACCTTCGTCAATGGCGGCCTGACCGGGCTGTTCCTCGGCAACGTTGTCGTCGATGTTCCGCTGTCCGATACGATGTTCGTCGTCGCGCACTTCCACATGGTGATGGGAATTGCGCCGATCATGGCCGTGTTCGGCGGGATCTATCACTGGTATCCGAAGGTCACCGGGCGGATGCTCAATGATGCGCTCGGACGCTTCCACTTCTGGGTGACGTTCATCGGGGCCTATGCGGTGTTCTTCCCGATGCACTATCTCGGCCTGCTCGGGATGCCGCGCCGCTATCACGACATCGGCGAGACCTCGTTCGTCCCGGCATCCGCCCATGACCTCAATGCGTTCATGAGCGTGGCGGCGCTGATTGTCGGCTTCGCCCAGCTTGTCTTCCTGTTCAATCTGGTCTGGAGCCTGTTCAAGGGAAGAGAGGCGGGCGGCAATCCCTGGGGTGCCACCTCGCTGGAATGGCAGACGCCGGAGACCCCGCCGGGGCACGGCAACTGGGGCAAGGAGCTCCCCGTCGTCTATCGCTGGGCCTATGATTACAGCGTGCCCGGTTCCGCGAGAGACTTCATCCCGCAGAATGAACCGCCGGCCAAGGTGCTGGCCCAGGGAGCCCATCCGTGAGTGCCATCGTCCTGTTCATTGCTACGATTGCAGCGATCGCGGGATGGTGGCTCTCGCAGCAACGGCTGGCCGCCAAGCCGTGGCTGGAGCAGGGCATTGCCGTCGATCTTCGCGGCGATCTCGGCTCTTCGGTGCCGGCGGCGAAAATCGGCCTTGGTGTCTTTCTCGCGGTGGTCGGCTCGCTGTTCGCGCTCCTGATCAGCGCCTACTCGATGCGCACCACCATGGTGGACTGGCGCGAGCTGCCGCTGCCGAGGCTGGTGTGGTTCAACACCGGCGTCCTCGTCATCAGCAGCGTGGCGCTGCAATGGGCGCTGATGGCCGCGCGCCACGACGACCATGAGGGCTTGATCGCGGGCCTGTTGGTCGGCGGTGCATCGGCCGTGATGTTCCTGATCGGGCAGCTCGTGGTGTGGCAGCAGCTCAACGTCGCCGGCTATGTCATGGCGTCGAATCCGGCCAATTCCTTCTTCTATCTGATCACCGCGCTCCACGGGCTGCACGTGACCGGCGGCCTGGTGGCGCTCGGCAGGGCGACCGTAAAACTGTGGCGCGGCGCGCCGATGACGCAGATGCGCCTGAGCGTCGAGCTTTGTACCATCTACTGGCATTTCCTGTTGCTGGTATGGCTGGTCCTGCTCGGTCTGCTGACGGGCTGGACCGACAATTTCGTCGACATCTGTCGCCAGTTGCTCACCTAGCGAGGCAGGACGCGATGACCGAAACCACACTCGCAACCCCCAAGGCGCTGCCCGGAACGACGCCCGGACTGCGAGGCATCGCCGCCGACTGGGCCTCGGACCAGCGCGCGTTCAAGAACGTGTCGTGGGGGAAGGCCATGATGTGGATCTTCCTCCTGAGCGACACCTTCATCTTCAGCTGCTTCCTGCTGTCGTACATGACGGCGCGAATGTCGACGACCGTGCCGTGGCCCAATCCCAGCGAAGTCTTCGCGCTCAATATCGGCGGCCAGCACATCCCGCTGATCCTGATCGCGATCATGACCTTCGTCCTGATCAGCAGCAGCGGGACGATGGCGATGGCCGTCAACTTCGGTTACCGCCGGGATCGCGTCAAAACCGCAGCCTTGATGCTGGTCACCGCGGCATTTGGCGCGACGTTCGTCGGAATGCAGGCTTTCGAATGGACCAAGCTGATCATGGAGGGCGTGCGGCCCTGGGGCAACCCGTGGGGCGCACCGCAATTTGGCGCTTCCTTCTTCATGATCACCGGCTTCCACGGCACCCACGTGACCATCGGTGTGATCTTCCTGATCGTGATCGCGCGAAAGGTTTGGCGGGGAGACTTCGACGTCGAGCGGCGCGGCTTTTTCACGAGCCGCAAGGGCTACTACGAGATCGTCGAAATCATGGGCCTGTACTGGCATTTCGTCGATCTGGTCTGGGTGTTCATCTTTGCCTTCTTTTATCTCTGGTGAGGTCGCGCATGACAGAAGCAGCGGTACATGTGGAAGGGCAGGCAGCACAGCATGTGCTACACAGCTATGTGCATGGCGCGGTGGCATCGGGCGCCGCGCATGCGGAGGGCCAGCAGCACCCGATCAAGCTCTATCTCGTGGTCTGGGGATGGTTGTTCGTGCTCAGCACCTGCTCCTATCTCGTCGACTATTTTGGTATCCATGGCCACCTGCGATGGTCGCTGATCCTGCTGTTCATGGTGCTGAAGGCCGGCCTGATCGTCGCCGTGTTCATGCACATGGCCTGGGAGCGGTTGGCATTGGCCTATGCCATTCTGTTGCCGCCGGTGCTGGTGCTGGTTTTTGTGGGGATCATGGTGTTCGAATCCGACTATACGCACCTGCTTCGGGTCATGTTCTTCGCACCAGCAAGCTAGAAATGGGGCGGCCATGACCACATCGGTCGTGCTGGACGAGGCAAGACATCCTGAAGGCGGAGGCCTCGCCGCATCGTCCGGCACCCTGCGAAGAGGGCCTTCAACCGATGGCTTTTCGAACTGACGAGGAATTAATCTCGTGCAAATCAATCGTTCAATTCGTCGCCGGAGCTATGCCAACATCGGAGACTACGTCGCACTGACGAAACCGCGCGTGATGTCGCTGGTCGTCTTTACCGCACTGGTCGGTCTCATGGTCGCACCGGGGGGCATCGATCCCTTCATCGGGTTCGCTGCTCTTGTTTGCATCGCTGCGGGCGCCGGCGCTGCAGGCGCGCTCAATATGTGGTACGATGCCGACATCGATGCGATGATGGCACGTACCGCCATCCGTCCAATTCCGAGCGGCCGCGTATCGCGCCCGGAAGCATTGGTCTTCGGATTGATGCTCGGCACGTGCGCCGTCCTCGCCCTCGGCACCTTGCTGAACATGGCCGCTGCTGCGCTGCTTGCTTTTACAATCTTCTTCTACGTTGTCGTCTACACGATGTGGCTCAAACGCCGAACCCCGCAGAATATCGTCATTGGCGGTGCCGCCGGCGCGCTCCCTCCGGTGATCGGCTGGGTCGCGGTCACAGGACATATCGGGCTCGAGCCGCTCATCCTGTTTCTGATCATCTTCCTTTGGACGCCACCCCACTTCTGGGCACTGTCGCTCAATCTTGCTGGAGAGTATGCCCGCGCCGGAGTGCCGATGTTGCCGGTCGTGGCCGGCAAGGCCGAAACAAAGCGCCAGATTCTTCTCTACAGCGCCCTTCTTGTTTCGACCTCACTGCTGCCTTGTGCACTGGGGTTTGCTGGAGCCGTCTACGGCGCGGCTGCGGTGACGCTGGGAGCGATCATGATTTTTCTCGCATGGCAGGTACGCCGGAGCCACGACAAGGAAAGGCGGCCCGCTCGTCGCCTGTTCGTGTTTTCGATGCTCTATCTGGTCCTGCTTTTCGGGGCGCTGCTGATGAATGCTGCGCCCTACGCTCAGTCCCACTGACTGGACGCATTCGAATCGACAGCCGCCTTGCGCCATCGGACAGCTCAGTGATTGAATTTCGCGGGGCACCCGCCGGGGACGGCCCTAGCGCTCGTCTCGCATATATGGACTTCGCTGGGAGACGCGTCTCAGGTCTTGGTCGTCTTGATCGGCAGACATCGTCTGGAGCCCGTGCATACGTGGCACGCTCGCCGGGTTACCGAACAAGATCCAGGCGATAGCGCCCGTGGCCAGCATTCCGCCGCAGATCACCAAAAGGTCCCGCCTCATCGCGCGTCCTCCGCATGTGGCCATCTCCAAGCATAAATCAGGCCAATCCAGCGGGTACGGACAGGTGCGGCGCACAGGATAGCGTTGGACAAGTAGGACAAGCTCGCCCTAAGCTTCGCCCATTGCAGCAGCCAGGCGCGGTTCAACGATGGACTGGTCCTACTATCTCGGGAGCACTGCTATTGTCCTGCTTCTTCTTGCCTATCGGCTGCATGGCGGGCTGTTTAGGAAGAATTCATTGCGGGACGAGAGACTAAATCGACTGATTGATGAACGCATCGGACGCATGGACCTGAAGCGACGCAACGATTGAATCGCCCAGAAGCGGCACCTCCACTCTCCGGAATCAATCCTTGCGGCGACGGCAGAGCCGTCTCCGGAGCGGACCATTGCGGCAGATGATACGTCTTATGATTTGAAAAGAGCTATTTGAGCATCGAATGAAAGTCTGGGTCTATACCGACACAAGCAAGCCCGTTGGCGAGCCGGAGCGTCTGAAGGTTTTCGCGACCAATGACGCCGCGCAGTCGTGGTTCAAGCGGAACGTCCCGGAGGGCGTCGCTTTTGCTTACGAGATTATTCTGGGGCCGCGTTACCTCGCCAAGACGCTCCTCGTGCTGTCCGTCCTGCTTCTTGGCATCGCCGACCTATACACCACGAACACAATCCTGAATCTCGGCCTCGGCGAGCTGAACCCGTTCATGCATGTCGCTCAGACATGGCTCGGCCCCTGGTGGCTTATCCCGAAGCTCGGTTTGACCTATTTCATGATGTGGCTGCTTTGGCGCAGCAATAACCCTTACAATATTGCGATCGTGGCGGCGTTTTGCTCCACGCCCGTACTCAACAATCTTCTCATCATAGCAGGCACGAACTAACCTCAATTCACGTTTCGAGCGTGAACCGAAGGATCGATCTGTCTCACCCATACGTCTCCACGATGAAGTCGATCAGCGCGCGGAGCTTCGGCGTCATCTTGCGGTGCTTCGGCCACAGGATCTGGCGCGCGCGGGCCCGCGTCGTGTAGTTCGGCAGCAGGACCTGCAGCCGTCCTGCGGCGATATCGTCGGCAAGCAGCTCGTCGCGCATCAGCACGATGCCGGCGCCGGCCAGCGCCGCATAACGGATGCCGAACGCGCTGTTGATGAAGAGGCGGCTCGCGACATCGACATGCACTTCGCCCTCCGGCCCCAAGAAGGTCCATCGCTGTCCGTCCGACCAGCCGGGGTAGCGCAGGCATTCATGGCGGGCGAGATCCGCCGGATGGGTCGGCGTGCCGCGTTCGGCGAGATAACTCGGCGCGGCGCACACCACGCCGGTATAGGGCGACAGCGAGCGCGACATCATGGTGGAGTCAGTCAGCGTGCCGACCCGGATCGCCGCATCCAGCCCTTCCTCGAGCAGGTCGACCATCCTGTCGCTGAGGATGAGGTCGACCGAGACTTCCGGATACTTCTTCATGAAGCGGACCAGCGCGGGCGCCAGGCTGTACGATCCGAAGGCGACCGAGGTCGCGATCCGGAGCTTGCCGCGCGGTGCGCTGAGGGCCTCCTCGACCAGCGCATCGCCGGCCTCGGCCTGTTCCAGCAATTGCCTGCAGTGATCGAGATAGCTGCGGCCGAGCTCGGTGAGGCCCTGCCGCCGGGTCGACCGGTTGATCAATTGCGAGCCGAGCCGGTCCTCGAGAAAACGGATATGCTTGCCGATCATGGTCGGCGACATCCGCAGCTCCTTGGCCGCCGCGGTGAAGGAGCCCAGATCGGCGACGCGGGCGAACACGGACATGCTGGTCAGTCGATCCATGATTATAAACCAATAGTTATTTCACTGCAGATCAAAGCGTCGCTTATACGGCGCTGGAATTGTATTTATTACCATAAGTGAGCAATCGGCGCGATGATCCGTGCGATTGCTTCGAAATGCTGCCGATTTCGCCCGGAGGGACGCGATCCCGCCCAGGACTTGAACCAGACAGGAGTGTCAGGATGCCTTTCCAGATCACGATCAATGGGACCAGTCATCAGGTCGATGCCGATGGCGATACGCCGCTGCTCTGGGTGCTGCGCGACGTGCTCGGCATGACCGGCACCAAGTTCGGCTGCGGCATGGCGCTGTGCGGCGCCTGCACGGTGCATCTCGATGACAGCGCGGTGCGCTCCTGCATCACGACGATCGACAGCATCGGCGACTCCAAGATCACGACCATCGAGGCGGTCGGCAACACGCCGGCGGGCAAGAAGATCCAGGACGCATGGCTCGCGCATGAGGTGCCGCAATGCGGCTACTGCCAGTCCGGGCAGATCATGTCGGCTTCCGCGCTGCTCGCGAGCAAGCCGAAGCCGACCGATGCCGATATCGACGACGCGATGTCCGGCAATATCTGCCGCTGCGGCACCTATGTCCGCATTCGCGAAGCCATCAAGCAAGCCGCGCAGTCGGGAGGTTGAGCCATGACGCTGATCGACAATCTGTCCGAGCGCGCTGCTGACCTGTCGCGGCGCAACTTCCTCCGCGCCGGCGCGATCGCGGGCGGCGGCCTGCTGCTCAGCGTGAGCCTGCCGTTCGCGGGCCGCGAGAGCGAGGCGGCGGCCTCCGACGGCTTCGCGCCGAACGCCTTCGTCCGGATCGGCGGCGACGGCAAGGTCGTGCTGACCATGCCCTATGTCGAGATGGGGCAGGGCACCTACACCTCGATCCCGATGCTGATCGCCGAGGAACTCGAGATCGGCCTGACGCAGGTCCGGCTCGAACACGCGCCGCCGAGCGACAAGCTCTACGCCAACCCGCTGCTCGGCGTGCAGGCCACCGGCAATTCGAATGCGATGCGCGGCGCCTGGCAGCCGATGCGGAAAGCCGGCGCGACTGCGAAGGCGATGCTGGTTGCAGCCGCGGCGAAACGCTGGAACGTCGAGCCTGGGACATGCCGCGCCGAGAACGGCGAGGTGCATCATGCAGCCTCGGGACGCAAGCTGGGTTACGGCGAACTGGCGACCGACGCGGCGCAGATGCCGGTGCCGGAGAATGTCACGCTGAAGAGCCCGTCCGAGTTCAAGCTGATCGGCACGCCGGCCAAGCGGCTCGATACGCCCTCCAAGATCAACGGCACGGCGGTCTACGGCATCGACGCCCGGCCGCCCGGGGTGAAGATCGCGACCCTGGCGCAGTCGCCGGTGTTCGGCGGGCGGGTGAAGCGCGTCGATGATGCGGCGGCAAAAGCCGTCAACGGCGTGCGCCAGATCGTGACGCTCGACGACGCCGTCGCGGTGGTGGCCGACCACATGGGGGCGGCGAAGAAGGGTCTCGCGGCGCTCACGATCGAGTGGGACGAGGGGGCCCACGCCAAGCTCGCCACATCGGATATCGCGCGCGAGCTCGAAACCGCCACCACGAAGCCGGGCGCGGTCGCGCAGAATATCGGCGACGCCGACAAGGCGATGGCAGGCGCGGCGACGAAAGTCGAGGCGACCTATCAGCTGCCGTTCCTCGCCCATGCGACGATGGAGCCGATGAACTGCACCGTGCATGTGCGCCCCGATGGCTGTGAGATCTGGGTCGGCAGCCAGGCGCTCTCGCGCGCGCAGGCGGTGGCCGCGAAGGTGCTGAACATGCCGCCGGAGAAGGTGGTGGTGCATAATCACCTGCTCGGCGGCGGCTTCGGCCGCCGGCTCGAGGTCGATGGCGTCATTCGCGCGGTGCAGATCGCCAAGCAGGTCGATGCGCCGGTCAAGCTGGTGTGGACCCGCGAGGAGGACATCCAGCACGACATGTACCGGCCCTACTGGTGCGACCGGATTGCGGTCGGGCTCGATGCATCCGGCAAGCCGGTCGCCTGGAACAACCGCTTCGCCGGCTCGTCGGTGCTGGCGCGATGGGCGCCGCCGGCGTTCCGCAACGGGCTCGACCCCGACACGACGGAAGGCGCGATCGATCTCGTCTACGACATCCCGAACTTCCACGTCGAATATGTCCGGGTCGAGCCGCCGGGCATTCCGACCGCGTTCTGGCGAAGCGTCGGGCCCTCGCACAACGTGTTCGTCACCGAAAGCGTGATCGACGAGCTGGCGGCGGCGGCGAAGCAGGATCCGGTCGATTATCGCCGCGCGCTGCTCGGCAAGTCGCCGCGCGCCAAGGCGGCGCTCGAGCTCGCGGCGGCCAAGGCCGGTTGGGGCGGCAAGCTGCCGGCCGGGCGCGGACGCGGCGTGTCGCTGCAATTCGTGTTCGGCAGCTACCTCGCGCAGGTCGCCGAGGTCGAGGTCGCCAGGGACGGCTCGGTCCGCGTCCACCGCGTCGTCTGCGCGATGGATTGCGGCACCGTGGTCAATCCCGACACGGTGCAGGCGCAGCTGCAGAGCGGCATCAATTTCGGCGTCACGGCGGCGCTCTACGGCGAGATCACGCTCAAGGACGGCCGCGTCGAGCAGAGCAATTTCGACAGCTACCAGATGCTGCGCATCGATCAGGCGCCGGCGATCGAGGTCCATATCGTCCCGAGCACCGAGCCGCCCGGCGGCATGGGCGAGACCGGAACCTCGGGCATCGTGCCGGCGATCAGCAACGCGATCTTCGCGGCGACCGGCAAGCGGCTGCGCAAGATGCCGGTCGATCCGGCGGTGTTGAAGCAGACGTAAGCCGCGGGTGAGAATGTCAGCCGGGGTGCTGGCGCGATCGTGAAGCCGGACGGATTTGCGCCGTGCACAGATCCGTGCGAGAAGCGGGCATGCATTTGAGGCGGCTCGCCAATCTCTGGATTCTGCTGCTGGTCGCGGCCGGGCTGTTGCTCGCGCCCGTGGCGCCGGCATTTGCCCGGATGATGCCGGATGCATCGGCTGCTGCGATGCAGGCGATGTCCGATCACGCCATGTCTGGACAGGCCATGTCGCATCAGGCCGTGTCCGTCGAGACCATGTCCGGGCAGGAGATGGCCGACGACATGCCGTGCTGTCCGGACCAGAGCAAAAGCAAGGGCTGCGGCGACTGTCCGTTCCTCGCGCTCTGCATGCTGAGCGTTTCGCTACCGGTGCCCGCCGGCACAGCGTCGCTGGTCGAGCGCGAGCCGCTGCGGAGCCGGATCGCCGCCCGTGACGACCGCCTGCTTGACGGCCTTGGTGCCAAACCTCCCGACCATCCGCCTCGAACCCACGTCTGACGGGCGCGCAAGCGCCTGATCGTTGACGCGTGCGCCAGACGGCGCGCGTGCCTTTGCATGCCGCTCACGCGGTTCATCAGACGTATCGAGGATCATTACCATGAAGTCTTTCCACCTGGCGCGCGCCGCTGCCGCCGCGCTGATGGGCGTTGCCGTAACGGGCATGGCTGCCCACGCCGAGATCAAGAACTACGAATTCCAGCTCGTGCAGCCGACGGTCAAGGCGGGTGCCGATCGCATCGTCACGGTGCGGCTGGTCGACAAGACCAGCGGAAAAGCCGTGCCCGACGCGGTCATCTTCTCGACTAGGCTCGACATGGCGCCCGACGGCATGCAGGAGATGGCCACCAAGGTGACGCCGATGCCGGGCACCGAGCCCGGCACCTATCGGTTCAAGGCGACCTTCGGCATGGCCGGCCGCTGGCAATTGTCGCTCGGCGCCAAGGTGCAGGGCGAGACCGGCGCGGTCGAGAACAAGCTCGTCGTCACGGCCGAGCAATGAGCCGTCGAGCAATGGGCCCCTTAACATGGGCCGGCGCTGGGGCTGCGATCGCCGCAGTGGCAGGCGCCGCATGGATCGGCCGCGACCTGCCGCCGCGGCCAGCGACCGCTGCCATCGTCTCCGCCGCGCGGGCGGCGGAGACCGCTGCGCCGATCTACTACCGCGATCCCGACGGCAAGTCGCTCTATTCGGCGACACCCAAGAAGACGCCTGACGGGCGGGACTATCTGCCGGTGTTTGCGGATGACGAGGGAGGTGCCGGCGGGCCCGGGCAATCGGCAGAGGTGAGCGCGCCTGCCGCGAAAGGCGAGCGCAAGGTCAAATATTATCGCAATCCGATGGGACTTCCCGACACCTCGCCGGTGCCGAAGAAGGACTCCATGGGGATGGATTACATCGCCGTCTATGACGGCGATGACAGCGACGACGGGTCGATCACGCTGTCGCCCGGTAGGATCCAGCGTAGCGGCGTCAAGTCCGAGCCCGCACAGATGCGCCGCATCCGCACGCTGGTCCGCGCACCCGGCACGATCCAGCTCGACGAACGGCGGGTGTCGGTGATTGCAATGCGCGCCGAGAGCTATGTGCAGAAAGTCGCCGACGTCACGACCGGCAGCCGGGTGACGAAGGGCCAGCCGTTGATGGAGATCTACAGCCCGGCAATATCGTCCGCTGCGGCCGAATATGTCGCGACCATCACGTCGAAGGCGACCGTGGGTATCGAGCCCTACGGGCGCGGCTCCAAGCAGCGACTGACCAATCTCGACGTTCCCGAACCGGTCATCGCCGAGATGGAGAAGAGCCGGACGGTTCCGATCGCGATCCAGTGGCTGTCGCCGCGCGACGGCATCGTGCTGCAGCGCGCCGCCATCGAGGGCATGCGCGCGCAGCCCGGCGACGTGCTGTTCCGGATTGCCGACGTCTCTGTCGTGTGGGCATTGGTCGACGTTGCCGAGCGCGATCTCGGCAATATCGTCGTCGGGCAAAAGGTCACGGTGCGGGCGCGCAGTTATCCCGGGCGCAGCTTCGCGGGCCAGATCAGCGTGATCTATCCGCAGGTGAACAAGGAGACGCGCACCGCGCGGGTGCGGATCGAATTGCAGAATGCCGACCTCGCGCTGCTGCCGGACATGTATGTCGACGCAGAGATCGACACCGGCGGCGCGGCGCCGGTACTTACGGTAGCTGATAATTCTATCCTCGACACTGGCAGCCGCCAGAGCGTGCTGATCGACCGCGGCAACGGGCGGTTCGAGCCGCGCGAGGTCAAGCTCGGCCGGCGCGGCGAGGGCTATGTCGAAATCCGCGACGGCCTCGCCGAGGGCGATGCGGTGGTGACCTCCGCGACGTTTCTGATCGATGCCGAAAGCAACCTGAAGGCGGCGATCAAGGGCTTTGCCGAGGCCGGTGCTGCGCAGGCGGGCGAGGGCGAGAAGACGGGGGACCGGCGATGATTGCCCGTGTCATCGCCTGGTCGGCGCGCAATCTGCTGCTGGTGCTGTTCGGCACCGGCTTCGCGGCAGCCGCGGGCCTTTACGCGCTGCTGCATTTGCCGCTCGATGCGATCCCCGATCTCTCCGACACCCAGGTCATCGTCTATACGGAGTATCCCGGCCAGGCGCCGCAGGTGATCGAGGACCAGGTCACCTATCCCCTGACCACGGCGATGCTGACGGTGCCGAAGTCGAAGGTCGTGCGCGGCTTCTCGTTCTTCGGCGTGTCTTTTGTTTATGTCATCTTCGAGGACGGCACGGACATCTACTGGGCGCGCTCGCGGGTGCTCGAATTCCTCAACGGCGCGGCGTCGCGGCTGCCGGCCGGCGTCTCGCCGACCATCGGACCCGACGCGACCGGGGTCGGCTGGGTCTACCAGTATGCCGTGATGTCGAAGGAGCTGAACCTTGCGGACACCCGCACGATCCAGGACTGGAACCTGAAATTCGCGCTCGCCAGGGCGGAAGGCGTGGCCGAGGTCGCCAGCGTCGGCGGCTTCGTCAAGCAGTACAACGTGATCCTCGATCCGCAACGGATGCGCGATCGCGGCATCACCATGCAGCGGATGCGCGATGCGATCCGCGCCAGCAATGCCGATGTCGGCGGCCGCACCGTCGAGCTCTCCGAGTTCGAATATGTCATCCGCGGCAAAGGCTATCTGAAGGACATCAACGATCTCGGCAACATCGTGCTGAAGACCGATGGCGGCACGCCGGTGCTGCTGCGCGACGTCGCCCGCGTCGAGCTCGGCCCCGACGAGCGGCGCGGCATCGCTGAACTGAACGGCGAGGGCGAGGTGGCGAGCGGCATCGTGCTGCAGCGCTTCGGCGTCAACGCGCTCGACGTGATCGAGAACGTCAAGAAGCGTTTCAGGGAGATCGCGACCAGCCTGCCGAAATCGGTCGAGATCGTGCCGGTCTATGACCGCTCCAACCTGATCTATGCGGCGATCGACACGCTGAAGCGGACGTTGCTGGAGGAGAGCGTGGTGGTCGCGCTGGTCTGCATCGTGTTCCTGCTGCATGTCCGCAGCGCACTGGTCGCGATCCTGATGCTGCCGGTCGGTGTCTTGATGGCGTTCGGCGCGATGAAGCTGCTCGGCATCGGCTCCAACATCATGAGCCTCGGCGGCATCGCGATCGCGATCGGCGCCATGATCGACGCGGCGATCGTGATGATCGAGAACGCGCACAAGCACCTGGAGCGGGCGGAGCCCGGGCGGTCGCGGGTCGCGATCCTGATCGAGGCCGCGGCGGAGGTGGGGCCGGCGCTGTTCTTCAGCCTGCTCATCATCACCGTGTCCTTCATGCCGATCTTCACGCTGGAGTCGCAGGAGGGGCGGCTGTTCTCGCCGCTCGCCTTCACCAAGACGTTCGCGATGGCGGCGGCGGCGCTGTTGTCGGTGACGCTGGTGCCGGCGCTGATGGTGATCTTCGTCCGCGGCAGGATCGTCCCCGAGCACAGAAATCCGATCAATCGCTTTCTGATCTGGATCTACCGTCCGGTCATCAACGGCGTGTTGCGGGCGAAGACGCTGGTGATCCTGCTGGCGCTCGGTGCCGTCGCCGTCTCGATCTGGCCGGCCCGGCAGCTCGGCACCGAATTCATGCCTGACCTCAATGAGGGCACGCTGCTTTATATGCCGACCACGCTGCCGGGGATTTCGGTGACCAAGGCGGCCGAGCTGTTGCAGATGCAGGACCGGATCATCCGCGGCTTTCCGGAAGTCGCCTCGGTCTACGGCAAGGCCGGCCGCGCCGCCACCGCAACCGATCCGGCGCCGTCTGAGATGTTCGAGACCGTCATCAATCTGAAGCCGAAGCAGCAATGGCGCGCCGGCCTCACGCTCGACCGCCTGATCGCCGAGATGGATAAGGCGCTGCAATTTCCCGGCGTCTCCAACGCCTGGACCATGCCGATCAAGGCGCGGATCGACATGCTGTCGACCGGGATTAGGACGCCGGTCGGCGTCAAGGTGATCGGTCCCGATCTTGCCGTGATCGACAAGCTCGCGCGCCAGGTCGAGCAGGTCGTGCGGGGCGTGCCCGGCACCTCGTCGGCCTATGCCGAGCGCAGCCTCGGCGGCTACTACCTCGAGATCACGCCGAACCGTGAGGCGTTGTCGCGCTACGGCATCGCGGTGCAGGACGTGCAGGATACGATCGCGACCGCGCTCGGCGGCCAGAGCGTGACCACGACGGTCGAGGGGCGCCAGCGCTTCACCGTCAACATGCGCTATCCGCGCGATTTGCGCGACAATCCGGGCGCGATTGCGGGCGACATCCTGGTGCCGATGCCGGCGGGCGGCGCGGTGCCGCTCGGCGAGGTCGCCGACATCGCGCCGGCGCGCGGGCCGACCACGATCCGGACCGAGAACGGGCAACTCGCGACCTACATCTATGTCGATATTCGCGATCGCGATCTCGGCGGCTATGTCGCGGACGCGCAGCGCGCGGTGCAGGCCGGCGTGCAGTTTCCGCCCGGAACCTACGTGGTCTGGAGCGGGCAGTACGAATATCTCGAACGCGCCGCCGCGCGGCTCAGGATCGTGGTGCCGGTGACGCTGTCGATCATCTTCCTGCTGCTCTACCTCAATTTCCGCTCGGTGGCGGAGACGATGATCGTGATGCTGTCGCTGCCGTTCGCGCTGGTCGGCGGCTTCTGGCTGATGTGGGCGCTCGGCTTCAACCTGTCGGTTGCGGTCGCGGTCGGCTTCATCGCGCTCGCCGGCGTCGCCGCCGAGACCGGCGTCGTGATGCTGATGTATCTCAACCAGGCGCTGGGCGAGATCACCGCGCGTCGCGCTGCGGAGGGACGCACGATCGTTCGTGACGACCTCAATCGCGCGATCATCACGGGCGCGGTCGAGCGCGTCCGTCCGAAGATGATGACGGTGGTCGCCATCATGGCCGGGCTGTTGCCGATCATGTGGAGCACCGGCACCGGCTCCGAGATCATGCAACGCATCGCGGTGCCGATGATCGGCGGCATGATCTCGTCGACGCTGCTGACGCTGATCGTGATTCCCGCGATCTTCGCCGTCGTGAAGGGCATCGAGATCAAGGCGAGAGTGTCGGCACGCGAAGTTGCTTCCTGTGCCGCGCGCCAAGTGTAGCGCGCAAAAACGAATGGCACCGTGCGCAACTTCGTTTGTCACCCCATCACCAACCCGGAACTTTGGGTCAACCGAGCGCCGCCGCGGCGGTCCAAAGGGCGTCCATCCGGGCGCTGGGAGCAGATACAGCAGGTCAAGGCGACCCGGGCCTTACCTAATGTACAAGCATCTGCCGGGCCAGGCGCATCCGCGGCCGGAGCACAAGGCCTGGGACGGCACAATTCTCCCAGTGGATGATCCGTGGTGGCAGACGCATTTCCCGCCCAATGGCTGGTTCTGCCATTGCTGGGTCGAAAGCCTCTCCGACGACGACCTTGAACGCTACGGCTATGAGGTGTCCTACCAGGCGCCGGCCTCGCGCCTGGTGCCGCACATCGTCGGCGACCGAACCGTCATGGTGCCCGAAGGAATCGACCCCGGTTTCGCCTATCGACCAGGCGAGCAACCGGTGCGCGCCGAGGAATAAAGTCTATACGTGCTCGTACTCACAAGCCCTTGTGCAGGTATCGAGGTCCGCGGTGCCCTTCCTTATTCAACACATGTTCGGTCATTAATCATTAGGTGTTAGACGGGAGACGGAGTAACGTCTCTACAGTGCTCAACCGAATTGCTTGCCGGATAGCTGCCAAAGTGGCGAGGCGCCGAGGTCTCGCAGCCACCAGGTGGGGCAGCTCATGCCGTCGGTCGGCACACTTTTTCCACGCTTAATGACGTGAAGTGCACCCAAACGCGCAGCCCGCTGACTGCGGCAGGCCATTTGTTCCTTGCAGAGGCGAAACAACATGCGAATGTGCAATGCGCCACGGGCGATGGCAAAGTACGTTTATGCCTCGGCTACCAACTGGGTAGCTCCTCTTGCTCTAATCAAATCGGTGCATCTCCTTGAAAGGATTGGACTGGCTACCGTTGGAGCCTCCTGCGGCATGTATGTGGGCGCAGCATTGATGCACCTGAAAGGCGAATTGTTTGGAAGCGACTGGTTTATCTGGTTGGTGATGCTCTTTGGCGCCTTCAGCTTCTATATCGGGATCGACCTGCCTGGCCGTCCTGCTCAGCGATCAACTTCGAGGCTGCCGGGAGAGCGAACCACTGGCACAGACGCCGCCGAGATCCTCAGTGCGGCAGGTACTTTCGTCGCCGCTATTACCGCGTTTCTGTGCGTCAATATGATTGTCCTTGATCACGTAGTGTCCGACGGTTCGATCGTTCTGATCGCATGCTGCTGGGCAATTGGATGTTCGCTTCAAATTGCCGCGGGCACGGTTAGCCGCAACTACGACCTCGAGATGATGGCCTCGTAATCTCTGCAATGGAATCGGCTCGCCGCAATTGGTGGACGCGAGCAATCGGAGAGGTTGACGCAGACGCGCGTAGCGAGAGGGAGATCAGGATGAATAATTATTCACCAGAAGAGCTTGCCAGTTTCCGAAAAGTTTTTGAGGAAGCGATAACTTCATTATTACCCATGACGCTCACGATCTCTAACCGTCTGCAGATTGCACAGAACATCCTTTCTTGTGCCGCAACGGGTGAGCGCGACGAAAGCGAACTGCGGGTTACGGCCTTGGCAAACGTGAAAGGGCCTCAACAAATCTAGCCGCAACGGTGGCGCTCTGTAACATCCGTCAGGGAGCGCGCCTCGGCAAGGAAATCGAGACAATTTTTTTCGCCGGTACCGTGCAAGCGGATCGACGTTCCTGTGTTCTTTCATTGGAGAACAGCATTGAAAAAATCAATTGGCGATCCGGTTGCGGACTCACGCTACGCGATAAGAATAGCCGAGGGTCGCTTTGTGCTGTGGGACAACACGCGTCCTGATCCGCTATCTAAGCACCGCTCGCTGGCCGCCGCCGAAAGCACGAAGGGCATCCATGTCCGCATCGACCGCCTTCTCAAGGCGGGACGAGAACGGCGCAAGGCGCGATGATGGCAAACGTCAGCAGCGAGACTAATTCGACGTCAACGCAGTGGGACAAGCGAGCTCGCTTACCTATCAAAAGCGACCGAAATTGAGTCCCACTTGGAGTCCCACTTTCGACGCGTCTGCTGTGCGCCCGAAGTCAAAAACCCTTTGCGCGGCAAGGCTTTCTTGAACATCCGACCTAGGTGGGACTCCCGTTCGCGAGGACGCCGGTTTGAGTCCCACTTAGGCCTCGCCGGACTGAATTGATTGGCATTTTCGTGCGCGGCGCGCCGCCGGGTGACATTCGAAGTTGCGCGCTCGCGTCCCGTCCAAATGCGCGCAGTGGCCAGCCAAGCCTTTGAGAACTCGCCACTTCCCGGCCAATCCCGGTTGATCCCGGATCAGCCCGGGAGTGTCACTCGAAACTGCGCGTCACACCAAGCGGCAAGGATGTGATAGAAACATGACGCCGGCTCGTGGATTTGAACCGGATTGAATGATACCCGGCGGGGGTATATAGCTGGTGGCGATTTGCAGCAGGCTGATTTGCGGGTAGCTTGCGGATGGTTGGAGATGCGACGCGGGTGTTGGTGCGATTGACGAGGACAAGGCGGGTACGGGCGGGATGTTCCATCATCCTGGCCTATCTGTTTTGCGTGCTCGCGCCGTCCTTTGCGCTCGCATTCGGGGCGCCGTTTCCGTGCCTGACCGATGAGGTCCAGCCGGCTGCCGCCGCGCATGTTCACGCGGCGTCGACGCCGATGGCGCATGCCGAAGGCGTCGCGCACGATCATGCCGCCCACGATCACGGCGGCATGCACATGCATCACGCAGCCGATGGCGCTGAACCACCGGTCAAGCACAGCCACGACGGCAAGACCGCGCCGGGACCGTGCTGCGCGTTGATGTGCGCATCGGCGCTGCCGGCCGATCTTCCGCTCGTCGCCGGTCCCTTGCACCCGATCGCGACCCGTCTCGCTGAAGCCTTCCAGAGCCTGCGCAGCGAGGCGCCTGCGCGGCTCTATCGTCCCCCCATCGCCTGATCTCTCGCTGACATCGTGGCTGCGCCGCGCGCTCGCGTGCGCATGCCTGTGATTCATTTGATGATCGGGACAGATCCATGTTTTCGCATCTCGGGGCGAGGCTCGCCGCCGTGGCCAACCGGCTTGGCAACCGGCTTGGCCGGCGCGCGCAATCCATACTGTTATCGCGGCTGACCGCCGCCGTCGTCGCGGCAGCGCCGCTCGTCGGCTGCATGGCCGACGGCCGGCCGGTCGCCGTTGCTGGCGATCCTGCGGATCCGTCGGCGGGCAGGGCCAGCGTTGGCTACCGCTCGACGATCGCGCCTTACAGCAGCCTGCGTCCGTCGACGCCGCAGCCCTGGCGCGAGCGCAACGACGGCGTGACCCCGCCGGCCAAGTCCGAACATTAGGAGGGCGCCATGCGATATCCGGCCATCGCGCCGATCCTGCTGCTGACATCCGCGCTCGCGGGATGCGCCTCGTTCTCGCCCGATAGCGGTATGGGCGTCGTCTCCGAGGTGACCGCGCAGGCGATCGGCAAGGACGTCGCCTTCGTTCGCAGCGGAGAGGGGGCCGCGAGCGTCGACGCCGCGGTGAAACGGCTGCTCGCACGCAATTTGACGGCGGATGCCGCCGTGCAGGTCGCGCTGCTGAACAACAAGGGCTTGCAAGCCGCCTACAACGAGCTGGCGCTGGCGGAGACCGATTACGTCGCCGACAGCCTGCCGCCGAACCCGACCTTCTCGATCTCCCGCATCGCCGGAAACGGTGCCAGCGAGGTCGAGCGGCAAGTGGTCGGCGACATCCTTGCGCTCGCGACCCTGCCGGTCCGCTCCGAGATCGCGCGCGAGCGCTTCCGCCAGGCGCAGCTCAAGGCCGCGCTCGCCACCCTGCGGCTTGCCGCCGAGGTGCGGCGCAGCCATGTCGCGGCCGTCGCGGCAAATGAGATGGTCGCGCTGCTGACGGATGCGAAGGCAACCGCGGAGTCGACCGCGCAACTCGCCAGGAAGCTCGGCGAGACCGGCGGCATGAACAAGCTCGACCAGGCCCGCGAGCAGGTGTTCTACGCCGAGATCACCGCCGACCTCGCCAGCGCGCGGCAGAATGCGGCGAGTTCGCGCGAGCGGCTGGCGCGCCTGCTCGGCTTGTGGGACGGCGATCTCGGCTTCCGGATTCCGGACCGGCTGCCGCCGCTGCCGAAGCAGCCGCTGCAGCAGCCGTCGATCGAGATCGCCGCGGTCGGTCACCGCGTCGATCTGCAGATTGCACGGATGGAAATCGTCGCGCTCGCCAAGGCGCTCGATCTCACCGAGGCGACGCGCTTCGTCACGCTGCTCGACGTCGCCGGCATCGACAAGCGGACGCACGATCCCGAAGCCCCGCCGTTCAGCGAGCGCGGCTTCGACGTCCAGTTCCAGATTCCGGTCTTCGACGGCGGCGAGGTGCGAGTACGGCAGGCGGCGGAGACCTACCGCCAGGCGATGAACCGCCTGACCGAGAAGGCGATCAACGTCCGTTCCGAGGCGCGCGACGCCTACCGCGTCTACCGCTCGACCTACGACATCGCGCGCCACTACCAGCGCGAGGTGCTGCCGTTGCGGCAGATCATCACCGAGGAGATGCAGCTGCGCTTCTCCAGCATGCAGGTCGACGTGTTCGCGCTGCTGACCGAAGCGCGGCAGCGGCTCGCCTCGCTGCGCACGGCGATCGACGCCAAGCGCAACTTCCTGCTGGCGCAATCCGAACTGCAGACCGCGATCAACGGCGGCGGCTCGGCCGGCGCAGCATCGACACCATCCGCCATCGCCTCGGTCGCGCAGCCCGCGGCCGGCGGCGGTCATTGAATGGAGCAGCACATGTTTTCACGACGAGGATTTCTCGGCAGCGCGGCGCTGGTCACGGCCAGCGCGGTGAGCGGCCGCGTCCAGGCCGCCGCCATTCCCGAAGCACCGACCATGGACAAGGTGGTGATGCAGCCGCCGCTGCATCCCACCAGCGGGCCGGACTACCGGCCGGTCGTCACGCTCAACGGATGGTCGCTGCCGTGGCGGATGAACGGCGACTGGAAGGAATTCCATCTCGTCGCCGAGCCCGTGGTGCGCGAATTCGCCGACGGCATGAAGGGCAATCTCTGGGGCTATAACGGCCAGGCGCCGGGGCCGACCATCGAGGCGGTCGAGGGCGACAAGGTCCGCATCTTCGTCACCAACAGACTGCCGGAGCACACCACGGTGCACTGGCACGGCATGATCGTGCCCAGCGGCATGGACGGCGTCGGCGGGCTCAACCAGCCGCACATCAAGCCCGGCAAGACCTTCGTCTACGAATTCGAGATGAAGCACAGCGGGACCTTCATGTACCACCCGCATTCCGACGAGATGGTGCAGATGGCGATGGGCATGATGGGCATGTTCATCGTGCACCCGCGTGATCCGGCGTTCCGTCCCGTGGACCGCGACTTCGTCTTCATCATGAGCAGCTACCTCATCGACCCCGGCACCTATCTGCCGAAGGTCAACGAGATGACCGACTTCAACATGTGGACCTGGAACAGCCGCGTCTATCCCGGCATCGATCCGATGCCGATCCGGCTCGGCGACAGGATCCGGGTGCGGATCGGCAACCTGACCATGACCAACCATCCGATCCATGTGCACGGGCACAATTTCGCGGTGACCTGCACCGACGGCGGCTGGGTGCCGGTGTCGGCGCAATATCCGGAGACCACGACCGACGTGCCGGTCGGCGCGGTCAGGGCGTTCGACATGCTCGCCGACAATCCGGGCGACTGGGCGTTCCACTGCCACAAGTCGCACCACACCATGAACGCGATGGGCCACGACATGCGCAACTTCATCGGCGTGTCGCGAAAGGATCTGGCGAAGGCGGTCGGCAAGCTCGCGCCCGACGCGATGGTGATGGGATCGACCGGCATGGCGATGGGCAACATGGAGATGCCCGCGCCCGACAACACGCTGCCGATGATGACCGGCACCGGACAATTCGGACCGATCGAGATGGGCGGCATGTTCACGGTGATGAAGATCCGCGAGGGGCTCGGCCGCGACGATTACGCCGACCCCGGTCCCTATAAATATCCGCCGGGCACGGTTGCCTATGAGGTCGAGGCGCCCGCCGCCGAGCCCGCGCGCCAACCGCCGGCGGCGCCCGGGCGAAAGGCCAAGCCATCGATGAAGGGAATGAAGATGTAGCGGATCCGGCTCACTCACCAACCACAAGCATCAAACACAGAATGGAGAATCCAGTGAAGCAACTCACCGGCATCGGCGTCGCGCTGATCGCGCTGTCGGTCGCGGCAGTGCCGTCGCGCGGTCACGAAAAACATGGTCACGAATCCTATTCGGCCGGCGAGCCCGGCGATCCGAGCAAGCCCTCGCGCACGGTCGAGGTCGAGATGAAGGAGATGGAGTTCACGCCGTTCCGCATCGAGGTCAAGCGTGGCGAACAGATCCGCTTCGTGATCCGCAATGCCGGCACCGAGGATCACGAATTCCTGCTCGCGACCACCGAAGAGAATTTGAAGCATGCCGAAGTGATGAAGAAGCATCCGCATATGGAGCATGCCGATCCGAACGGCGTTCGCCTCGCACCGAAGAAGAGTGCGGAGATCGTCTGGAAATTCACCAAGGCCGGAACGTTCGAATATTCCTGCCTGATTCCGGATCACCGCGACTACGGGATGACCGGCCGCGTCATCGTGAAATGAAATCATCAACGAAAGAAAGGACAACAACCATGAACAGGATCATCCGGATTGCGCGCGCGGCCTCGCTTGCGCTGGCGTTGGCATTGAGTGCGCCTTGGGGCGCGGCGTTCGCGCAGGGCGCTGATATCGATGGCGAGGTCAAGAAGATCGACGAGGGCGCGGGGAAGATCACGCTCAAGCACGGCCCGGCCAGGAGCCTTGGCATGGACGAGCCGATGACGATGGTCTACCGGGTCAAGGATCCGGCGCTGCTGAAGCAGGTCAGGGTCGGCGACAAGGTCCGGTTCGAGGCCAAGGAGGGCGACGGCGGCTACACCGTCACCGCGATCCAGAAGGCAAAGTGAGGCGACGGCCCGCATCAACAGGTTGGGCTGTCGGCTGAACCCAGCCGGCAGCCCTTGACCGCGACACATGATCCGCAGAGCGGTTCCAGACGGATCGGCTTGAATGCGTTACGTGGTCGGCCTTATCCTGTCGTCTGGAAGGACGAGCAATGAACGATTGCTGTGAGCAGAAGACGACCGAATGCTGCGCACCACCGCCGCTGACGCTGCCGGTCAAGGCTCGTGTGCGGGCAGGGGACCGCGATCGCGCGGTCGATTCGTGCGGCTGCTCAGGCGGCGTTCCCGTCTTCGACGGTCTCGATCCACGCTACAGGCGCGTGCTCTGGACGGTCATCGGCATCAATGGCGCGATGTTCCTGACCGAGATGATCGCGGGTCAGCTTGCCGGATCGCAGGCGCTCAAGGCCGATGCGCTCGACTTCCTTGCTGATACGCTCACCTATGGATTGAGCCTTGCGGTGATCGGCGCCAGCCTGCGTGTGCGTGCCTCCGCTGCGCTGCTGAAGGGCGCGTCGCTGAGCCTGATGGCGCTGTGGGTGTTCGGCTCGACCGTCTACCAGACGTTCGTGCTCGGCGTGCCGAAGGCCGAGGTGATGGGCGCCATCGGCACGTTGGCACTCGCGGCCAATCTAGGTTCGGTTCTGCTTCTGCTGCCGTACAAGGACGGCGATGCCAATGTCCGCTCGGTCTGGCTCTGCTCGCGCAACGACGCGATCGGAAACCTCATCGTGATGGCGGCGGCTCTCGGCGTGTGGGGATCGGTCTCGGCCTGGCCTGACCTTGCCGTCGCCGCCGTGATGGCGATGATATTCCTTACCTCGTCGGTGCAAATCCTGCGGCAGGCATGGGCCGAATATCGCAAGGCGGCGCTCCGCAGTCCGTTAGCGGCGCATGGCTGATGAAGCCGCAAGCGCCCGGTGCTTCCTGCGACGGGCCGCGGCAGGGCAGAAATTTGCCGCGCATTTACCTTAAATGATGGCTCCGGGGGAACGTCCTTGGCAGCGGTGCGTTGCTGTGCATCATTCGCGCACAGAAGGCCCCCTCATGACAATCAACGCGGCAATACTGATGGCGGCATTGGTGCTGTCGGGAACCGTGTTGGCACAAAGCTCCGGCCCTTCGGCCGGCTCGGCGGGGGCCGGGCAGGCCGCCAATGTGACCACCACCGGTCAGGCGCTGAACAGCGCCAAGAAGACCGGCGACAGCGGGCCGCCGGTGGAGAAGGCCGCGCGTCCGGCAAAGCCGGATGCCGGCGCAGCGGGCAACACGGTGGGGGCGAGCCGCCCGCAAAAGCCCGATCGTCGCCTCGAGCATTATCCGTAATCACCATCCGTAACGATTATGCTGATCCTTGGGATGGGTGGAGCGAAGCGATACCCATCACCTCTGATCCGCGCGGAAGCATTATGGGTTTCGCTGCGCTCTACCCATCCTACAGCGCAGCAAAAAGCCGGCGCAGTCGTCGCGACTACGCCGGCTCGAAAGCGGTTGCCTTAACTCAGTAAACCAGGCCGGTGCCCGGGGGCTTCTCCAGCGCCGCGGCGAGCGAGCGATATTCGTCGCTGTTGGTGCCGGCGAGCTGGGCGATGCGATTCAGGTGGTATTGCGCCTGATCGCGGTTGCCCTGTTCGACCTGCCAGAGGCCGTAATACTGCCAGGTGCGCACATGGGCCGGGTCGGCCTTGAGCGCGCGCTCGTACCAGATCTGCGAGACCTTGTAGTCGCCGAGCTTGCGATAGGAGTAGCCGATCAGGTTGGCGACGTCGGCACGATCATCCTGGCCGAGCGCCTTCAGCTGCCCGATCGCGGCGGTGTAGTCGTGCTTGTCGTAGATCGTGGTGTAGGCGGCGCGATAGCCGGCCAGGAACTTCTGATCGTCGATCGCGGAGCTCTTGTCCTTCTTCGCCTTCTTGCCCTTGCTGCTGCCGCTGTCGGAAGCCGGCGGCGAGGGATTGTCGCTGCCCGCCGCATAGGCCGAGATGACCGGCCCGGAGGCGAGCGTCATCGAGAGCACTGCGAGGCCCAAAAACTTCGTCTTCCTGCTCATTCCTGGTTGCTCCTGATCGTTCCTGATCGTGCTCGGTAATCCTACACCGAAGCCTGATGACTTGAACACCCAGGGGTGCAGAACATTCCCGGCCGATCCCACGATTGCGTGATCCTGCTTTTCCGGCGGTAGAGGAGAACATGACAGAGATGTCATGCACATGAATGAAGTCCGTCAGGGTCCTTCAGAACGGGTTCAGTGCGCGGCCCCTAAGGTCACGTGCATTGATCGGTGAGGCCGACCATCCGGCCGGAAACCTCTCGATCCCGACGAGGAGGACCATCATGCTGAAGACGATTTCCGCCGCGCTGCTCGCCATGTCCGTGATCGCAGCGCCCGCGCTCGCCGCCGAGACCGGCAAGGCCGCAACGCCCGCGCCGGCGACCACGACCGCCCCCGCGACCAAGGCTGCCCCCGTCATCAAGAGCGAGCAGCTGCCGTCCAAGGTGCGCAGCGCCAACGCCAAGATGCACCACAAGCACTATCGTCATCACCGTCACCACAATCACATGGGCATGCTGAATGTGAAGTCGCCGAAGCATGCGACCAAGCACGTCCGTGCGAAGGTAGCGATCAAGCACGTCGCGCCGGCCAAACGCGGCTGATCAAGCGCGGTTGAATCTGATCCGAGGGGCGTAGTTTCGATCCACATTTGCCCCGCTGCGCCTTTTGGATGCAGAACCGGCCCGTCGTCCATTGCTTCCCCAATGGCGACGGGCCGGAGTGCGTCCGGCTCCGGTTGTGAACCCGGGCGAAGAATAACCGAGTTGCGAATTCCCTTCGGCCGCCCGGCAGTTTATGAGACGCCTCCGGGGACTCAGGGAACAGCGTCGTTTGCGGATTTCATCACAACTGGCAGCCATCCTGCTGCTCTCGCTTCCGCTCGCCGGCTGCCTTACCAGCGATGACGGCAGCGGGCCGACCACCTTCACCGACGATCGGGGCGTCGCCAACCAGCCGTTCCCGGACCGCTACCGCGACCAGATCCTCGCGTTCATGCGGACCTACCTGAACAATCCGGTCGGGGTCCGCGAGGCTGCTATCGCCGAGCCGGCGCAGCGCACGGTCGGCGGCCGGCTGCGCTACGTCGTGTGCCTGCGCTACAGCGCGAAGGATACCGACGGCAATTACCGCCCGGCCCGGGAGCGCGGTGTCCTGTTTGTCGACGGCCGGCTCGACCGCATCCTCGACAACCCCGCCGAGCCCTGCGCCGGCGCGTCCTATGCGGCTTTTCCGGAACTGGAAAAGATGTCGCGCTAGGGCATGATCCGGAAAAGTGTGAGGTGCTGACCGCGCTTCTGCGCGGCCGCTTGTCGCAAGCCTGATCGAAACGTTAGCGAACTCCGATCACTTTTCGGGGAGCGTTGAACTTCACTTTAGCCGTTTGCGACTTACATTCAGGCGAGATGCGGCTGCTTAACCGGTGAAAAAAACCTTCTGTGCCAGGGAACAGACGGGCGTTGTTGCGACCCTGTCACAGCTCGGAAACATCACGGGTGCGGCATTGCCCCAAAGCAACCTAATTGAGGTCACGTTGTTTGGCTTAACAGCGCAGCGTTAGTAACGGGGACCAGAAATGAAGAAGTTTTTGTTCGGCACAGTCGCGCTGGCCGCCCTTGCGGGCCCTGCGTTTGCGGCTGACATGCCGGCCCGCACCTATACCAAGGCACCGCCGCCCTATACCGCACCCGCCGTCGTCTACAACTGGACCGGTTTCTATATCGGCGGCCATGTCGGCGGCGCGTTCACCGACGGCAACAACCTGATGGGCAGCGACGCGCGCTTCATGGGTGGCGTGCAGGGCGGCTTCGACTATCAGTTCGCCCCGAACTGGGTGATGGGCGCCGAGGCGCAGTATTCCTGGCTGCCCAGCTCCTCGAACAATGGCGTGTTGCTCCCGGGCGGAACGCTGGTGACCGGCAACACCGACCAGATCGGTTCGGTGACCGGCCGCCTTGGCTACACCTGGGGTCCCGCGCTGCTCTACGCCAAGGGCGGTTATGCCTGGCGCGACAACAACAACATCACCGCGTCGGTCGGCGGCGTGCCGGCGTCCTTCACCACCGATGGCGGCCACAAGGACGGCTATACGGTCGGCGCGGGCCTCGAATACATGTTCGCCCCGAACTGGTCGGCGAAGGCCGAATACCAGTACTACAATTTCGGCAAGACCAACTTCACCAGCGGCCCGGCCGACCTCGTCGGCACGAGCTTCCGGAACGACGAGCACACCGTCAAGCTCGGGGTCAACTACCGCTTCGGCTGGGGTGGCCCGGTCGGCTCCCGCTACTGATCGCGGCTTCATCGCATCAATGAAAAGGCCGGCCTTAGGGTCGGCCTTTTTGTTTGCCGGACGCTGTCTCATTCAGCTGATGTTCACGCCTGATCGTGCAATGCAAAAAATAATTCCTGCATGGCACGGAACTTTCATCGTGCTGCGCTATTATGCGGTCGCCGGGCTGGTGGACAAACGAACATGCGTAGTTTTGCGTTAGGGCTGATCCTCTCTGCGGTCTCCGTGCCGTGCCTTGCCCAGACTATCCTCAAATCCGAACCCCTGGCGCTCGCGCCTTATGAGGTCGTATTCGTGCAGGACGCGTCCTGCTCGGCTGGCAAGGTGCTCAAGGTGACCGGCGCGATCCGCGGTCTGCATCGGCGGAAGATTTGCGTTTCGCTCGCCGCCGAACAGGCCTCGCTGGCGACGGCAACGCCGTAGGCGCGGGGCGACCGCACCCATTGCATCCCCGGTCCGCCGCTGCGCGCCGGCCAGCCTACCGTCTGATCAGTTCAACCGCGGCTCCAGGCGCGCTTCGCGATCGGCATCGGCCTTGTTCTTGGCCGGATCCTCGTTCGGCTCGAGCTGACAGGGCCGGATCTCGTAGTCGTTATCCAGCACCGGGCGGGGCGCGGACTTCTCCTCGGAAATGGCATCCACCACCAGGCCGGATTTCCTGGCCAGCGTCCAGACATCCGCCTCGGTCGGGTAGGCCTTGCTCAGTTTGGCGTCCTGATAAAACAGCGCGTACGGCATTCGTCGTTCCCCAAACAACCGACAACGCCAGCCCCCGTTTTGGGTTTCAGGCAATATCGCCGTTCCGGTCACGGAACCGTGAGCGAGCATCTGCGGCAAGCATCTGAAAATATGAGTCATTTCGGCCCTTTCGCGGAAGGGCCTTGAGTCCTTAACGGGTGGTAAACCCCGGAAAAAAGAATCCCCGGGACTCGCCGGCTAGAATCGCCGGATGCTTCGGTCCATGAGAGCGATCCACCAGCCCCCCTACGAACGCGTGCAGCTCGCGCTTGCGGTTGCGCTGCTCGCGGCCTGCGCCGCCAACGTGGCGCTGGTCTGGTCCTGGCTCTAGATATCCTGGCTCTAGATCTCCCGGCTCTCGCCAAAATTCGTATGTGGCGGCCACGCGAAATCGCCGGAGCCGCGCGGCGCCGCTGGCGATTGACGGCACCTGCATTCCTCCCATCATTGCCGGCAGAACAAGCGCCCGCTGCGCCCTGCGCGGACGGGCCGCGATCGGGGGAGCCGATATGATCGACACGCTGAAGGAACGGGTCAACGGCGACGCTGGCCTGGTGCGGCGCGGCCGCTACCTCACCACGACATTCCTGCTCGAGATCGGCGCCGCCGCCTGGCTGATCGCGATCCATGAGGGCCGCATCGTCGCGGTCACGAAGGGCCCGTTCGTGATGCCGTCGTCGTCGTTCGCGCTGCGCACCTCGCAGGCGGAGTGGGACCGGTTCTGCGAAGAGCGGCCGCCGCCGGGCTCGAACGACCTGATGGCGCTGATCAAGCGCCGCGTGCTGAAGGCCGAGGGCGAGCTGCAGATCTTCATGGCGAACCTGCGCTACTTCAAGGAGGCGCTGGGCAAGCTGCGCCGCGAGGGAGTGGCCGCATGAGCGCGAGATTCGAACCGATCGTCGGCCGTTACATGCATCTGGAGCTGTTCGGCCGGGCCCACCGCGTCTATGTCGAGGAGGCGGGCGAGGGCACGCCGCTGCTCTGCCTGCACACCGCAGGGGCGGACGGGCGGCAATATCGCGGCCTGATGAACGATGCGCGGGTCACGCGCAACCACCGCGTCATCGCCTTCGACATGCCCTGGCACGGCAAGTCGTCGCCGCCGCAGGGCTGGCACGACGAGGAGTACCAGCTCACCTCCGCGCAATACACGACCATGATCCTCGCGGTGATGGACGCGCTCGACCTCGACAGGCCGATCGTGATCGGCTGCTCGATCGGCGGCCGGATCGCGCTGCATCTCGCGCTGGAGCATCCCGAACGTTTCCGCGCCATCATCGGCCTGCAGGCCGGCGCGCATGTCGATCCCTATTACGACCTGAATTTCCTGCACCGGCCGGACGTGCATGGCGGCGAGGTCGCCGCCGCCATCGTCTCGGGCCTCGTCGGCCCCGACGCGCCCGACAAGGAGCGGTGGGAGACGCTGTGGCACTACATGCAGGGCGGGCCCGGCGTGTTCAAGGGCGACCTCTATTTCTACAAGATCGACGGCGACATCCGCGCCCGCGTCGCCGAGATCGACACGAGACGTTGCCCGCTGTTCCTGCTGTCGGGCGAGTACGATTATTCCTGCACCCCGGAAGAGACGCTGGCGGTGGCGAACAGCATCGCCGGAGCCGAGGTCACCATCATGAAGGGCCTCGGCCATTTCCCGATGAGCGAGAATCCGGGCGAGTTTCTCAAGCATCTGCTGCCGGTGCTGGAGCAGATCGGCGGCCGCTAGAGGCAGATGCTTGCGAGCGCAGGGCGGTTGCTTTGATCCTCGACTGCGGGCGGTGCGGTATGACAGACTGCGCGTCCGCACGATTGGGCGTGAACCGGTTGCGCAGGAGGTCCCCATGCTTCCGAAGGCTGAAGCGGCCTATTTCGCGATTGCCGATATCTCCGGCTATACCAACTTCCTCGCGGCGGTCGAGCTCGACCATGCGCAGGACATCATCGCCGATTTCATGGATACGGTGGTGAAAGCGCTGCGCCCGCCATTCCGCCTCGCCAAGTTCGAAGGCGACGCCGCGTTCGTCTACACCACCGCCGAAAAGATCGACGGCTCGCTGCTGCAGGACGCGATCGAGGGCGCCTATTTCAAATTCCGGCGGCGCCTGCGCAGTGTGCGCCAGGCCTCGACTTGCGAGTGTCAAGCCTGCGTCGCGATGGGCGATCTCGATTTCAAGTTCGTTATTCATCATGGCGAGATGGTGAAGCAGAAGATGGGCGGGAGAGAGGAACTCGCCGGGCGCGACGTCATTCTGGTTCACCGGCTGCTCAAGAACACGGTTGGTGAGAAGATCGGCGGGCGCGCGTATGCGCTCTACAGCGACGCGGCCATCCGCGCGATGGGCGTCGATCCGGTCGCGCAGGGTCTCATCGCGCATCACGAAACCATCGACGTCATCGGCGACGTGACGCTGTGGGCGCGCGATCTCGAGGCGGCGTGGCGGCAGGAAGACGCGCAAACCCGGATGCAGGTGACGCGCGACGATGCCTACGCCATACTGGAATTCGACATCGCCGCGCCGCGGCAGACGGTGTGGGAGTTTTTCACCGTGCCCGGGCAATGGCAGAAATGGTGGGACGCCGACGCCATCGTCGAGGATTCCGGCAAGGGACGACGCGGTCTCGGCACCAAGAACCACTGTATGCACGGCAACCATACCGTCGTTGAGGAGATGCTCGATTGGCGCCCGACCGATTATTTTACGGTGGGCATTACGCTTCCAATTCCCGGCGCGCCGCGGATCGTGATGACTCGCGCCGTTCTGGACGGTCCAGACGGAATGACGCATCTGGAGCTGCGGGTCGCCAAGCCTAAGCCAAAGGATCGAGAGTTCGTCGACGGCGCCGCAGCCAAATACACCGAACGCATGACCAAGGCGATCGCCGGTTTGCGATCCATGCTGGAGGGGAAGCAGCCTGTCCTCGACGCAGTGGAAGATCCGGCGCTGACGCGATCGGGCGGACGCTTTCTGACCGAACCGGTAAAATCGGGCGCGCGCGGCTGATGCCCAACGCACGCTCCGGAGTCTAATGGGGCTGCGCTACTTGCCCGAGCGCGGCAGCTCGTTGATCGCGGCGCGGACCTTGGCCATGGTCGTGGTGCAGTATTCCTCGCGCTCCTTCAGGAAGCGCTGCTGCTGGGCGCGGAAATTGGCAACCCGTTCCCGCACCTCGGATCCGAAGTCGCCGCTGATGTCGAGCCTGGCAAAATGCGGCAGCTGCGCCGGCTGAGGCGGGACTTCGACGACCGTCACCGCCAAGGGCGACGGAGCGGGGGGCAGGCCCTCGATCACGGTCGGCACCGGAAGCGGAGGCGGCACCACCGCAGCCCGCACCTCGGCCGCAGGCTTGACGCTGAACGTGGCGATCGCCTCGGCCAAGGCCTGTTCAGCGGCGGTTGGCAACGCGGCGGGGGCAGGTGTAGCGGCAGGCGGCGTGGCGGTCGGCTGGGCCGCAGGCGGCGCCGTCTGCCGGGCAGGCGCCGGCAGCTCGGCGTCGGGCAGCTTGCCCTTCACCGACTGTACGAAGGCCATTGTCTGCGCGATCAGGAGATCGCGTTCCTTCATCCACTTCATGGCGCACCCTGAGCGCGCGGATTCCAGCAAAGCAACCGCGCGGAATCAAGCGCTCGCCATCATGATGGTTGACGAAGACGACTGTTTGGTAGGCGCGGTGACATAATTGTGACACGTGCCGGGCGCGGACGGGTCAGCGCTGACGGGGATTGGTGTTCGGGACGAACGGGATACCGACGATCCGGACCGGGGTCTGGGCCAGTCCCTGATTCGGCGCCGACGCTTGATTCGCGGCCGGCCGAGGCGCGGGGTTCGCCGGCGCGGGCGCCTGATCGAGCAGGGCGACGAGGCCGGCCGCGGCCACGCTGAGCAGCGTGAACGTGCCCAGGAGCAGCAGATTGCGGTTGGATTCGCGGACCCTCATACGAGGAAAATCGCGTGAGCGGGCATAACGTTCCGAACAAATCCTCAGACGTTTTCGCGCGGATTTCGTCGCATCTTAAGAACGAGCATCAGGAGAGGACGAACCGGTGTGCCGGCAGGAACGGGGCAGGGTTCGGCCTAATGGGCCGTTACCGCGGCGGGTACCTGCTCGGTGCTGCGCGCCTCGATCAGGTCGGCGTAGCGGCCATATTCCTCGGCCATTTCGAGCAGCTTCTCGCGCACCGCGGCGTCGGTCACCTGCCGGGCCAGCCGTCGCGCCTGATCGGATTGGAAGCGGTAATGTGCTGTGTCGGACATGGTGGCGGCTCCTCACATATCTGTAAGGGCCACCCGGCAAAGGTTCATTAAGGTGTCATTGCAGCGTCGGTGGGCGATCCGCCGGCGGAGCCGCCGCGGCGGGCCGCGTCTTGTCCTCGCGGACCTCGACTTCGAACCAGCCCATCTCCTTCAGCTCGCGTGCCTTCTTCTCGGCCGCGTCTTCGCTGTCGCGCTTCAGCACGATTTGGCTGGTGCCATCTCGGGCAAGGATCAAATAGGTCATTGGCTGAGTCCCACCCCGCATTCTGCATACCCCGTTTGGGGCCGCAAGAACAGAAGCAAGGCGAGGGATGGGTGATCCTACGGGAAGGATCCCACGATTCCTGCCAGGGAGGTGTCGCAGCGGCTTTCCGAACCGGCCCTGCGGCGCAGCGTCGGTTCGGAAGGGGCGAACTACCTCAGCGCTTCACGACCAGTCGATGTGGCGGTTCCTGTCGTCCCATCGATGTGCTTAGCGTTGGGTGCAGACGAACCGAGTGCCGTTCTTCGTCGTGCCGGTGGAAATCACAAGTGGTCGTTGCGAGGGGACTCAACGTTCTTGCAGGGCTTCATGCAAAACATTGCGGCGCGCCGAGGTCGTTGCATTGGCTATCGGTGAACGCGATCGACGATGTTGCACTCCCGACCACCGGAATAATACGGCTCGCTCTGCACATTGCGGGCAATCAAGCGAAGCGCTTTGATTGAATCGCGACGACGTGTTCGAATCGCAGCCGGGAAAGACGCGCGGCGCAAAGCCGCGCATATCTGGATGGAGGACGCGATGCCCAGGCACTTCGGTTTGAAGGCAGCATCGGCCGCAGGACGGTCGGCGTTCACGGGGTCATCGAAGGATTTGCAGCAGCGGACTGCTTCGGCGTCGGCATCGAAGAAGCGTGCTCCGGACAGCTCTGCAGCGTCGAAGCACGCTTCCCCATGCTCGGAACTGCCCTATTCGCCTGCGAGCTGGCGGGGCTGCCGTGGCCGGCGGTCGATCTCGGCAGACTGAAGCTGGGTCGCGGCGGCCAGGATGGCGGAAATCCAAGCCAAATGGTGCCGGCTGAGGGGATTGAACCCCCGACCTTCAGTTTACAAAACTGCTGCTCTACCGCTGAGCTAAGCCGGCGAATTGGCAATGATTTGCGCGCTCGCATAGCAGACTTGGCGCGCCAGAGCCAGAACCAAGGCTTGAACCGAGCAGGCGAGAAGCGATCGCGCCCCCGGATCGGCCCGACAGCAAAAGGCGGCCCGCAGGCCGCCTTTTGCGCCGTCGGCCTGTCAGCTGAGCTACTGGCACGGATGCCGTCGGCCGTCGCTGCCGCGGAACCAGGTGCCGGGGGTGCAGACAAAGCCGTTCTGCCGGGCATATTCGGCGCCGCCGATCGGGGTGCGGGCATAGTCGGGGCCGCCAAACGGGGCGGTGGCGACCGCAGCCGCCGTGCCGACCGCGCCGCCGACGACGCCACCGGCCACGCGGGCCGCGGCGTCGACAGGCGCGAACGGGCCGGGGTCATAGCGGTTGTAGCTGCTCTGCCAGTCGCGGTCCCGCCGATCGATGCGCTGGTGATAGGCGGCGCGGGTGCCTGGTGCCATCGCCTGGCATCGGGCGTCCGGCCAGGCATTCGAGCAGCGCGCGGCGGTGCCGATCGTCTGTTGCGCCATCGCCGGGCTCGCCAGTGCCGAGGCGAGCAGGGCTGCTGCGCCGAGGATTCTGAAGTGTGTCATGCAAGGCCTCCTCTCGTCGTGGTGGACGGCTAATTTCGCCGTGCAGCGCTCGTTCCGCCGCGGCCTTGCCCTGCGTTCAAACCAGTGTGAAGTTCCGCAGGCTCGTGCGCATGATGCGTTCCGGAGCACGCTGCCTTCGACGAGAATTGCGTGTACAGCGGTGAACGAACTGGTGTCGGTGCCGACGCGGGGGATTGATGTTCGGAATCTTGAGTCTTGGCTTTCTGCTCGGCATGCAGCATGCGCTGGAGCCGGATCATATCGCGGCGGTATCGAGCATCGCGGCCCGCCGCACCCATGTCGGTGACATCGTCAAGCACGGGCTGACCTGGGGGCTTGGCCACACGCTCACTTTGTTCATCTTTGCCGGCGCCGCGATCCTGCTCGGGCGCGCGATTCCCGAGACGGTATCGCAGCCGATCGAGACCGCGGTCGGCATCATGCTGGTCGGCCTCGGCGCGCATGTGTGGTGGCGGCTGTGGCGCGACCGCGTGCACTTCCACACCCATTCGCATGGCGACGGCACCACGCATTTCCACGCCCACAGCCATGCCGGTGAAGCCGTGGCGGCTACGTCCACCGTGGCGGTTACGTCCACCGTAGCGCGTGCGTCCACCGTGGCGCTTGCGTCCACCGTGCCGCACGTCCGCGCCGCGCACAGCCATGCGCACGGCTTCCGCTGGCGCACGCTCCTGGTCGGCCTGATGCACGGCATGGCCGGCTCGGCGGCGCTGTTGGTGCTGACGGTGTCGCAGGCCCCAAGTCCAGTGATCGGGCTCGGCTATGTCGCGCTGTTCGGCATCGGCTCGATGATCGGCATGGGCGTGCTGTCCAGCGTGATCGCGGTGCCGCTCGCAGCCTCGGCGCGCTGGCTGACCTGGGCCAATCACGGCCTGCAAACGGCGGTCGGCGCGGTCACGATCGCGATCGGCGTCCACTCGATCGTCGAGAACGCCTTCACCTGACGGGTAGGCGGCTTCCGGGCGCCCGTTAACGATTTCTGATTCCGCACGGCCGCATTGACCGGATGCCGATGCTTACGCGTTAGGCTTACCGGCAGTTTGGCCGGCGTCCTTAACCCTTCCGCCGAGCCGTTGGATTAGGTTGTGGTGGAACAATTCGGGACGCTGGGTGAACATGCGCGCAAGTCTTGCGCTGGCGATATTGGCTGCGATGACCTCGACGGCGCTGGCCGGCGGCGGCTTCGACATTGTCGTGCCGGTGCGGCCCGGCGTGCCGATCATCATTAACGGCGTCGACGCCTCCTATGCCGTGGTCGAAAGCGCGATGGGGCTCGCCCGCAACGAGTCGATGGTGCCGACCGTCTATGGCGGCCGCCCGATCGATCCCCAGCCGAATGTCGGCCACTATTATCCGAGCCTTGGCCGCATGCCGGGTTACGGCCGCCTCGAGATCGAGCCGCCGGCCAACCGCCGCCTGCCCAAGCCGGCCGAGAGCTATCATCAATCGTGGGGCGCGGAATCGGCGCCGCTGCCGGCACAGTCCAACGTGCCGGTCGATCCGCCGCCGGTGATCTACGCGCCGGAGTTCAACGGGCCGCGGCCGCTGCCGCGCCCGTTCCCGCGGCCACCGCGACCCAGAGGATTCTGAAATCGACTGCCCGAAATCAAGAGCCCCGCGAAACGGGGGTCCTGAATAGCCATCAAGAGCTACGCGACGAACAGAGAGACCTACAGGAGAGAGTAATGCGTCAAATGATCAAAGGACTGATTGCGGCGGTGGCCGTCATGCTGAGCGCGCCCGCAATGGCGTGCGGATTCAACCCTTGCGGCTATTCCGCGCCCGTCGTGAATTACGGCTGCGGTGGTTGCGGGGGTTACGGCTACGGCTACGGTTACGGCGCCGTCGAACGTCTGCCCGACCCGGATGCCGCTTATCCCAGCGCGGCGCAGCAGTACTATTACGTCAACCAGGGACCTACCTACACCGGTCCGGGCAACTGGGCACCGCGCCCGTACTACCGCGAAGGCTACGGCCGCCCGTATTACGGCTATCGCCGCTACGGCTACCGTCACTACGGCTACCGCCATCACTACGGCTATCGTTCGCACTACGGCTATCGCTACGGCCGCTACGGCCATCCGGTGCTGCGCCGCTACTACTGATCCGATCGTCAGTTCGAGAGATCAGCGCCCGTTCGCGTCACGCGAGCGGGCGTTTGTCGTTCACATCAGCCCGAGCCGGCTGGCGCCGATATAGAGCGCGAGCACACAGGCGTTCGACACGTTGAGGCTCTTGATCTCGCCGGGCATGTCGAGGCGGGCGACGAGGCGGCAGGTCTCGCGCGTCAATTGCCGCAAGCCCTTGCCTTCGGCGCCGAGCACCAGCGCGAGCGGCGCTTGCAGCGCGGCCTTGCCGAGATCCTCGGTGCCCTCGCTGTCGAGGCCGACGGTCTGGAAGCCGCGCTCGTTCAACTCGTTCAGCGCGCGCGCAAGGTTCTGCACGGTGACGACAGGCACCAGTTCGAGCGCGCCGGAGGCGGACTTCGCCAGCACGCCGGTCGCCTCCGGGCTGTGGCGGGCGGTGGTGACGATCGCCTTCACCGCGAACGCCGCGGCCGAGCGCAGGATGGCGCCGACATTGTGCGGATCGGTGATCTGGTCGAGCACCAGCACGATGCCCTCCAGCGCCAGCGTGTCGATGCCGGGCGAGGGCAGGGGATCGGCCTCCGCCAGGAGGCCCTGATGCACCGCATCGGGGGTGAGGCGCCGGTCGATCTCGCTCGGCCGGACGATCTCGGGGGCGACGCGGGTCGCGATGTTTTCGTCGGCGAGGCGCTTGGCCGCGTTCTCGGTGAGGTAAAGCTTGCGGATATGGCGGTCGGGGTTGGCAAGCGCGGCCGACACCGTGTGCCAGCCGTACAGAATCACCGGCCCGTCGGAACCGGATTCGCGTTCCCGCCGGGCCGGCGGACGGCCGAATTTCGGCCCTTTTTGGAAGGGTTTACCGCCCTTGCCTCGGAAATTGGGTTTGCGGTCGCGGTCGCTCATGTGAGGCTTGTGTCACGGCTCCCGAATATTGGCAATTTTACACAGCGTTTTCGAGCGAAGTGGGGGCCGGTTCGCGTGAAGAAAACGCGACAAAACAAGAATCTAGCCGCAAGACTCACGACTTTGGAACAGAGATCGCCCGAGCCTGCAAAAGTATCCCAATTAGATGGCTGGCTTGGTTGACTTTGGGGACCGCCTTCCCCCATAAACGCGCCCGACCGCGCACCCGCTTCGGGTCGGCCGGTTATCAGCGTCATTTCGATGACCCGGTCCGCCGCCACTCGCGCGGCCGGTCTGATGCTGTTGGACGGGGGAGTGTCCCGAGTGGCAAAGGGAGCTGACTGTAAATCAGCCGCCTCATGGCTTCGCAGGTTCGAGTCCTGCCTCCCCCACCAATCAAATCAATCACTTACGACGCTTGCCTTCCACGTCATCCGATCGCCTCGAATGGTGGAAGGATGGTGGAAGGATTGGGAGCCTGTAGTAGCGGGAACCCGGTAGCCGGGGACTAGCGGCGTTCGTGCCCAAGGGTCTGGCCGGAACGTTTCCCGCTGTTCACGGCTTATGGGACTAGCCAGCGCGGCGCGCGGTCCCTGATGGTTCATCCGCCAGCCCCGGAGATCAGGGACCGCGCACTTCGCCGGGCGGCCACCTTCCGCCCGCAATTCTCCCGGCTTGAATATCGCGGACAACCAAGATCGAGCCACCATCCGGCCCGAGCGAGGCCATGAAGGCGAACAACGGTCGTGATGCCAGCAGCGGCGAGGCAGCGCGGTCCCGGCCATGAACCCTCAGCCAGTCCCGGACGGGACCGCGCCCTCGTATCGCCCAAATCAGTCATCGTACCACGCACGGGCCCGCGTGTTTCTTTGCGTCGTTCAAGAGGCTGAAACGGCGGTGGCGGCATGAGTATGTTTCTTGTTTTCGGACATGCCTTCAGCGCGTCCATTGAGCCGAAGATCGCGCATCTTCTGCACGATCGCGAGGCCTTTAAGAAGGCATTCGCGGCTGGGTTTGAGGAGGCGGCTGCTGCCGGATTCGATGCCGTGGATAAATTGCCGGTCGTGCTTGATGACGCGCTGATCAGAACAACCTTCCAAGTGCTGGTAGATAAGTTCAATCGATCAAACGACACAGCGGAGCGGCGTAAAATCGTCGCCGAAATACTGAAGCTGGCGGAGTCGGCAAAATGATCACAACCGCCGACATCGAATTGCGCGCCCTCGTGATGCCCGAATCTGAATCGCTGATGGAGTAGCCGGAAACTCACACTTTCGGCATGGCTTGACGGCCCGGCCGACCCCAGACTACCCCAAGGTCGGGCCGCCTTTTTTCTAATTTTCAGCAGGATCAATTGCAGCGCATTGGGCGCACCAATGGCAGAGGCATACCCGGTCAAGATCACGTTCGGAGAGCTGCGCGAGCAGGGCTATCGCGGGATCATCGTCTATTGCCGCGACTACTCATGCAGCCATAACGTGCGGATCAGCGCTGACATATGGCCTGATCACGTCAGGCTCTCTGATGTAGAGCCAAGCTTCAGATGCACCGCATGCGGAAGAAAGGGAGGCGAGATCAGAGCCGATCCGGATAGCTACGTCCGAACCCGATCAGTATAGACCTTGATGGGGAGGATCGCTGCGATGAAGTGTCCGGCATGCGACGACTGCGGTTGGGTCTGCGAGAGCCACCCTGAGCGGGCATGGATGGGTAACTGTGCCTGCTCATGCGGTGGGGCTGGCGCTCCGTGCCCTCAGTGCAACCCGAGCGACGAGGACAATCCACCGCGACCTCCGAAGGGATTTAGAACAGAGTTCGATAAGGAGGGCTGGCGTCATTGACGGGATGGCGACGACCTTTCGATGATCCAATCATCCTCCCAAATGGCCGGAAGCTGATCACGCTGCACGATGCAGCGACCTACATCACCGAGTTGCCGAAGTCCGAGCAGGATGCGCTGGAATGGCAGGCTGCGATCGAGGCGCTGATGCTGGTGGCGCGCGGCGGCCCGACGATGCTGGCGCGGATCGGCGTTATGCGAGCATTGAACAGGCACGAGCCAGCGCAACAGCCGCGTCGCAAGCAGGCGAAGTCGTACAGGGTGATTGGCTCAACGAGTTGAAGGATTTTCTGGCTGAACGCCGGGCTTGTTCAGGGGCCCGTGCGCCTCGTATAAGGTAATTTAGCAACTTAGACGCTAAAGATCATGTGTCGGTATACCGACGCCGCATGTTTTAGAAAACGCCATGCCTGAGGTCAAACCAGAGATATTGCGTTGGGCGCGTGAAACGGCGGGGCTTTCGCTTGGCCGTGCGGCTGCGGCAATTGGCTTGAAGGACACAAGGAAAGAGCGAGCCGTCGAGCGACTGGCGGCCCTCGAAGAGGGCAGGGCGGCACCGAGTCGTGCCCTGATCTCCAAGATGGCAGAAAAATACCATCGGCCCTTGCTCGCATTCTATTTAGATGCGCCGCCTGCAAAGGGTGACCGGGGTGAGGATTTCCGCAGCATTCCCGATAGGCAAACCGGCTCGGAGGCGCTGGTTGATGCACTGCTTCGCGACGTCCGGGCGAGGCAAGATGCCATCCGCGATCTGCTCATTGACGACGAGGACAATCAGCCGCTCCTCTTCATTGGCTCCATGAGGGTTTCAGATGGTACTGATGCAGTCTTGGCCTCCATAAAAAGTACGCTCAAGCTCGATCTTTCCTCTTACCGCCGTCAATCGTCGCCAGAGAAGGCGTTTGCCTTGCTTCGCTCGCAAGCCGAAGCTGTGGGCATTTTCGTTTTGCTGCTCGGCAATCTGGGAAGCCACCATACCGCAATTGACGTTGAAGCTTTTCGGGGCTTCGCGCTTGCTGACCCGGTTGCACCCTTTGTCGTGATCAACGATCAAGACAGGGTTACTGCTTGGTCCTTCACTCTCTTGCACGAACTGGCGCACCTATGGCTCGGCCAATCTGGCGTTAGCGGGCGTTCGCCCGATCTGCGGATCGAACAATTCTGCAATGACGTTGCAGCTTCCTTTTTGCTTCCTGCGCATGAGCTTGCAAGCGTGGGAGTCACGCGGCGAACACCGACCGAGACGGCAATCGAACTGATAGGAAGATTTGCTGACGAAAATCATGTCAGCCGAACTATGGTTGCCTACCGATTGTATCGAGCCTCGCTTCTCACGGAAGATAATTGGCGTGCGCTCACTGGCATATTTTTGGCCAACTGGCGTAAGGGCAGGGCCGCCCAGCGCGAGCGCGACAAGGATAAGGACGGCCCAAACTACTACGTCGTTCGGCGCCATCGCTTGGGGAATGCACTAATTCAAACTGTGAGCCGTGCATTAGATAGCGGCGTCCTCACGCCGACCCGCGCCGGAAACATCCTTGGTGTCAAGCCGCGCAGCGTTGCACCTCTTCTCAGTCCCATTTCAAGCGGCAATCGAGCCGCGTAACGAGGTTGCATGCCGCTCTACCTCGTTGATGCCAACGTGCTGATTACTGCGCACAACCAATATTATCCAATCGACACCGTTCCCCAATTTTGGGATTGGCTCTTACATCAAGCCGAGAACGGCGACGTGAAAATCCCGTTTGAGATTTACGAGGAGATCAAGGTAGGTGGCAAAGACGGTAATAAAGATATTCTCTACAAATGGGTTGCAGACAGCTCCGTCAAAAAGCATTTGCTGCTAGACGAACAGGTTAACCCGGCGCATGTAGCGAGGTGCACAAAGATCGGCTATGCGCCCGATTTGACGGACGATGAGTTGCTACGGATGGGTCGTGACCCCTTTCTAATCGCCTATGCGATGGCCGCGCGCGACCAGCGTTGCGTCGTATCAAACGAAGTTTCAGCTCCAGCCAAAAAGCGACAAAATCGAAAAATTCCCGATGTGTGCTCTACTATGGGAGTGCAGTGCTGCAATGTGTTCGCGATGACCCGCGCTCTTGGTTTTAAGACGGATTGGAAGAAATAGAAGAAGGGCAGCAAAGGATCAATCGACCGCCCTTTCTTGCTCGCTCAAAGAGTTACCTGACATGGCGGCGGACGCTGCTAAACCACCTGATAAAGCAATCCTAGACGAGCGGGACGCTCCGCAAGAGGAAACCGTTGTATATGGTGCGGTCGGTCGGTGCATCTATTGCGGAGACAGTGGCGTGCGCCTGACAAAAGAGCACATCATCCCATACGGGCTTGGCGGTAGGCATATTTTGCCACAAGCAAGCTGCGTTTCGTGCGCAAGAATTACCGGTAAGATAGAGCGTGAATGCTTGCGAACGATGTTCGGCGATTTGCGCTTGCTGCGGAATATCAAACGCCGCAAACGAAAAGCTAAAGACGCTTATGCCCCCGGACCTATGTTTGCTATGGTCGGCGGACGCCTAAAACCATATCCGGCGCCGAAACCAGCCGAGCGCCTAACCACCGCAATGATGTACGCCTTTCATGAGCCGACAATTTTAAGCGGCCAGACGCCGCTAACTAGAAAGGATCGCCCCTTCGAGCACGGTTGGGCTATTTTGGGTCTTGGGAATGAGGCCGGGATCGCGCTGCAGGCCGCGACGCCCGATCTTTCAAGAGTTCATTCTATGGCCAATTTTCACCCCACGATCTTCTCGAAGATGTTAGCGAAAATTGGTTACTCGTATGCCGTGGCGATTGCTGATGGCAAATTCAAACCCATCATTGGTCCAGCAATTGTTGGCAAAGAGCCGTGGTATTTTGGTTTCTTGGTAGGAGGCAACCCAAATCCAGTTGCCCCCAGCAAGTTCCTGACTGAGCTTCGATTGCTGCGTTGTCCAAGCGCAATAGGCAAAGAGTACTTGATGGCCCGCATCCGAATTTTCGGTGACCTAGGCGCGCCCGTTTATGATGTCGTCGTCGGCGAGCTGTAGGCGATGCACGTCAGCACAAACAGAGAATTCTCGTCCGCAGTCGCTAATCGCGTGCGCTATCCACACCCCGACCACAGGTATCTCGCGGGACTCGCAAGCCCCAACGGATTGATAATTTGCCGACCGCTCGCCGCTGCGCTTTGATGGTCGGCATGGGCTCTAAATCCCGCGAATACCTATTCGGCGCACAGGTCCGCGCCACCGCTGAGCAAGCCGCCAAGGCCCGCCGAAAAGCCGACCGGCTCGCGTGCGAGGCGTGGAACGCCCGCATGCTCGCCTTTCAGGGGCCAGCTCAGCCGTCACCCGCGCTAGGTGACGCCCTCAACGCGGGCTACGGGTACCTTGAGGTGAAGTGCCTAGGCTGCGACACACACCAGAGTGTGGCGCTCGACATCGTGCGCCGACCTAAGACGACGCCCATTCACGAGTTAGAGCGGTACATGCGGTGCAAACTGTGTTCCGAACAGCGCGGTTATCCCTTCAAGCGAAGCCATCTGATCGCGCTGCGACCGACCAAGATTTCAGCCAACGATCCGCCATCGAAGTGGTGGCCGGGTGAGCGCTAGATCAGCGACGTGGCTTGAGCATCTTTTGACGTTGGAGCTGCTGCATGGAATTGAACGATTTACTGGCTGGAAAGGGCATCGAGCCCAGCGGCGTGCTCGTCTTTCGCCATCGTCCGGCCGAGCCGGAGCTGAACAAGGTATTTCCCCTGATAGCCGCCGACCGGCCCGATCTGTTCAATGCTTACCAGCAGACCAACAGCGAAAAGGTCGAGAACGCGATGCTGTCCGCGTCGCACATTGCGTCGTTTATTCGGCATGGGCCGGGCAAAGCATTGTTCATCGGTCTGTACGCCATCGGCAAGTCGAAGTCTCTCACGCAGAAACAATTTTGGAGCGTTCCCGCCTATGCCGAACTCGGCAAGTTGGGCCTGCGAGCGTTTGTTACCGGCCGTCGATCTTCCTGCCTTCGCTTCGATCTGGATTTGCTCCCATTCTACTCCGAATGGAAAGGCAAACTGATCATCGACTGGCCGCCGCCCGAACGATCTTGGTGGCGTCGCGCTCATCGCAACCAGATGCGAGTGCACGCGGTGCTGGAGGAAAGCGCGCTTGAGACGGCGATGCAGAGATGGGACGAGATCGACCTCACTTGGAGCCAGCTCACCAGCTTGCCGAAACGCTGGCAAGCTCGGCTCTCTGAATGGCGAGGTATCTACTACATCTTCGACACGTCGGACGCGAAAGGATACATCGGCTCGGCCTATGGCGCGGAAAACCTGTTTGGCCGGTGGAGGCATTACGGGGCCTCGGGTCATGGTGGCAACCGTTTGCTTCGAAAGCGTGACCCGTCGAACTTTCGATTTACAATCCTCGAACTCGTTTCCCCGGCGATGCCACCGGAGGAAGTCATTCGGTTGGAGAGCAGTTGGAAGGAACGACTGCATACCCGCCAGCCCTACGGCCTCAATGACAACTGAGGTTGGCGCACGGGAGTCTGAACTGCATCATGTGCAACCTTTATTCGATCACGACCAACCAAGCCGCAATCCTCAACCTGTTCCGCGTGGTCAACCGCTACGTCGGCAATCTGGCTCCGATGCCGGGCGTGTTTCCGGACTACCCCGCGCCCGTGATCCGAAATGCCGCCGATGAGCGCGAGATGATCATGATGCGCTGGGGTATGCCGCCACCGCCGCGCACTGGCGGACCACCGGTCACCAACATCCGCAACACCTCATCACCGCACTGGCGCGGCTGGCTCAAGCCCGAGGGCCGATGCTTGGTGCCATTCAACAGCTTCGCCGAGTACGCGCCGGAGCCTAACCCGGAGACCAAAAAGAAGGACGTGGTGTGGTTTGCGCTCAGCGACGACCGACCGCTCACGGCCTTCGCTGGCATCTGGACCGAATACAAGGGCGACCGGGGTACCAAGTCCAAGCCAATCCCCGGTCCGCATCTCGTCTACGGTTTTCTGACCACTACAGCTAATGCGATCGTTGAGCCCATCCATCCGAAAGCCATGCCCGTGATCTTGACGACCGACGCGGAGCGTGACGTGTGGATGCGCGCGCCGTGGGATGAGGCGAAGGCACTTCAGCGGCCGTTGCCGGGTGACGCCCTCAAGATCGTGATGCGTGGGGCTGACAAGGAGGACAAAATTGTCGCAAGCGGACCGGAGGACTGATGTTCAATCTTCATAAAATGAAGTCTTTCGATTGGCCTTCGGTCCCAGTGCAGGCAAGGTGACGCCCGGTGCTGGACGGGCGTCGCAGCGAAGCTTCGGCGGATCATCGGTGTGGTGCAGGCCACCGAAGTAGAGGAACTGGCTAAGGAAAATTTCTAATGCTGACTGATATTTTTGCCCATCGTTACGCACAGCCCCGCATGTGGGAGACGTTTTACGAGGAGCACCGCCGCCTTCTCGTGCAGGGCTACCAACTTCTGAATGATATTTGTCCGTATTATGTGGACGGCAACGAGGACAAGCGCGGCAAGGAATTTTGGACGCTGATACACGACCTGCTAGCGAGAGAGCTTGGCCTGAAAGAACTATCTCCGCCGTACGTCGGCTACTACAACAAGCAAAATCAATGGCAGGGCTATCACCCTAGCAGGGTGCAGATGTGCGAGACGTGGATGCTGGAGACTTTCGACGGCAAGACATCGGCTGACCGCTTTGTCAAGGAGCGGCTTAGCCTCGTCGAAATCGGCTTTCGTGAGCACGAGAAGTTCTTGGCGACGCTGAACGCTAACCTAGCTGGAAATATCGCAATCGCTGAGGGGTTCGACCGAACGGTCACCAAAGGCGTCGGCTTGCTGATACTCGGCAACACCGCCGATGCGGTACGAGCGAAAAATGCTAGCTTGAACGCCAAGTTTCAGGGGGCCGTGAACGAGCTAAATGCCCGCTTTCGCCAAGCTAACTGCCAGTTGCACTACCACAACGGCTTTATTCAAGTCTCTGAGGACCAAACGGTCGCGGAGGAGATCGAGACGCCGTTTTGGCGGCTGGTGGCGGAGCCGAAGTGGCACAACGTTGACCACGACATGAAGGAGGCTATTGATCTGCGCGATACGGGCGGGCGCGATCCGGCTCTCTATGCCGCGCGCTCTCTAGAAAGCACCATCAAGATTATCTCGGGCGAAAAGCAGTTGACCACAGACAAGGAGAAAGGCGCTCACAACTACATTGATAACCTGATGGGCGCGAAACTCATCGAGGTGTGGGAGATGGAGGCGCTGAAGCACTTCTTTACGAAAGTCCGCAATCCGTTTGGACACGGCCCCGGCGCTGCCCCCATGCCCAGCCTCACTGATCAGCAGACCAATTGGGCTATCGAAAACTCGATGATCTGGATCAAAAGCCTTATTCGCAGGATGTGACGGACACCCTATGGACTACCTAGAAATGCTTCGCTCAATACTCGCCGCTCTCATGCTTCTCGCCGTCGATCGCGTCGATTTCACGATTGCCGGATACGCTGACTAGATTTCGCGGCAAGAGAGGCCTCTATGAAAAACAGCCCTCCGAAGAGGGGCTGTTTGCTGTCGGCGATCGTCCAAGTCCTTTATGCGTAATTCACCTTCGCGCGATCACACAGCGACTCGATGTACGCGACTACTTCCTCCGCGACATCATCATTGCCGATGATGCGGCGGAGTTCACGGTCATCAATCTGGACGACGCCGACACCATCGGCGGGAATGTCTTTGCGAGAGAGAACTGCATACTTGCGGGGCATGAATATCTCCAATGGCTGAAAGCTCACGGATGGCAAATTGAGTCCGAGCTTTGGAGTTGGCAAGTCCAGTGAATTCGGGCAGGGCAAAACCACGTCAAGCCGCGCTTACTAACATGTCAAGTGGTGCGGAAGTGTTGAGAAATTCCCGACATGCACTGCGCGCGCGTCAAGTAGCGTAGCTATGAAAACGCAAAAAAAAGCCCTCGCAGTGCCCGAAAGCACAGCGAAGGCCAGCATGTTGATTAAAGCTTTTCGTCTTCGACTACCCAAGAGCGATGATAGCCAGACCAAACCAGCCGCTTGCCTATGTAGGCGATCCTCTCCGAGTGGTAGCGCGGCCGTGGTTCGTCATCGCATGGGCAGCGGTAAACATTAGCGCCGACGACGCCGATAGCCGCACCCTCGGCAACGATCTTTCCGGCGATACGCATTGCAGCGGTCTCGCTGAGAGCGCTGCACACAGCGTCGAAGTCGGGAACGACGCGGCGATCGTCGCGGACTGCGAGAGGCAGAACCTCGAAGGTGTAGGTCATCGGCGCACGCTTGCAGTGCGCCACGGTGCTTTCCGATCGCCGCGAAGGTAGATCGCGATGCGATGGTGTCGGGCACTGTCGAGGTCTCGTCCACTCTTGCGGGCATCGATCGCTTGGGCGAGATGCCAGTCGATGACGTTCTGGAAAATCTCTTCGTGACTTGCTTTGTGCATTGCGTTCCTTGGTTGTGGGCGAGCAAACGAAAGGGCTGGCATCGCGCCAGCCCATTCCGGTAGATCGGGTAGCAGGGTCGCGACGAACCCGAATATGTTAGCTGTCCTGTGAGGCCATCGCCATCGGGCGACCGCGATTGAGCTTCGCTTCCTTGAACATCCCGCTGACCTTCGCTGACGTGCGAGTGCCGCGCGGCATGTTGTGAAAATCGACACTGAGCGAAGCGTGGCCGAGTAAACCGCTGCCGTGGCTGCTCTTGAGGTGGTTGCGGATGATATGGTCCGAGAGCCGGGCACCGTGACGCTCGGCGTTGATGTGCTGCTCGATCATCTGGCGATAGGCGTGAGCCGCCCGCCGTCCACCGGGACCAGCCGCCCAATCGGTGAACTCGTTGAGGCCGGTCCGGTCCCGGACCGAGATGTGGTCGCGGGCAGAGGCCGCGCTGCGGCGGGAGCCGTTCGGATCGGTCGGCATTCCCTGATCGGTGTAGCCGTGGATCGTATCGCTGCCTGCCAGAGCCTTGGCGACCAGCGCATCGTACTTCTTGCCGCTGCCGTTGCGCATCGCCGCCACGATCCGCGCAAAGCTTGCCTTGCGCATCGGGCCGTAAAAACTGGGACTGAGCGTCTGAGCGAGCGACTTGCCGGTGTAATCAGCCCGGTTCATCGCGGCTTCAAGGCTCTGCAGAGGGGTACCCTCTGTCGCCATCATGGCCTTGACGCGGGCCATGACGTTCGGGTCCTTCAGCTCCTTGGCGAAGCGGGATCGGCGGGCTTCGAGGAAGTCGGAACCGATCAGATGGGAAGTGTCAGCTCCGGCATCGTCCGGAATGACTCCTCCACCGCCTCCGGAGCCGCTGGGTGAGTCAGATCGGCTTCCGTGGCCGCCAGTGCCACCGCTGCCATAGCCTCCCCAGCGGCCTACGACGGCGCTGTTAAAGCCGCCGCCCTCGGTGGTGTATGAGGCGTTGGTGAAGCCGCCGCCAGCACCGGCAGACTTCTCACCCATGAGTTGGCGGAAGGCGTCGAGAACGCCGTCACGTACACCACGGTAGAGCGGGTTGCTCCGGTCGCCACCGAGATCGGAAAAGAACGCCGACTTGTGATACAGACCGTGAGGATCAGCCATGAATGGCACCACAGAGCCGCGCTTGGTCTCCGGGCTTGAAAAGTAGTCGTGAAGAGCCTCGCCGGGCGTCTTTTTCAGGAATGGGATGTTGGGACCGTCCCAAATCTTCTTGAGGATACCGTACAACGCCTTGGCGTCCCGGATTTCGTAATTGATTTGCTTACCGAAGGCGTCGGTAGCCTCTGTGACCTTTTCGATCGCGGTGACGGCTTCTGGGCCGTACATGTTGATCAAGTCGCTCCAGAAATGCTGCTGGGCAATGGCGAGATTGGTGTATGCGTCATCAAGCTTTGACAGCGTATCGAGGTTCAGGGCGTGCTTTGCAGCTTCGTTCATGCTCTCGGCGAGAGCCTTGCCAACCTCTTCACCGTTCTTGGAGGCGATGCGGGGATCGATGTGGAAGGCTTCCGCCAGCTTGCGGCGCTGGTCGATCGGGATGCGGGTATCCGTGAGCGACTTCATGATGCGCTCGGCGGCTTCTTGATAGTTGCGAGCGCCTGCGACTACCTTTTCAAGCCACGGCAGCGCGTTGCCGAAGGTATCGGTGAGGCGCTGCATCTCGGCAGCGTTGCCACGGCGGAGTTTGTCAAGGGTCTCGCCGGTCTCGCCGATGAACTCATTCGCCTTTGACGCATCCATGCCGAGGCGGGTGAATGCCTCACTCATGCCCTGCACGAATGTCGCTGAGACGTGGCCGCGCTTCACCGTATCGTTTAAAAGTTGGTACTTCTCAGCAGCACCCTTGATCTTCTCGGCGAGCTTTCCGACGGCCTCGCCGACGCCGAGTGCAGTGACGCCGAGCGACGCCAGAACCGGCACCATGGCGTCGGACAATAAGTCTTTGGCCTTCTCGACTCGCTCGTGAAGCTCCTTCATATGCTTGCTGTGCTCACGAGCGGCTTTGCTTCCTGTCTCGTGCGTCTTCCTTGTCTCTTCGCCGAGCTGTTTATAGCTCTCCTGAATCTTTTTCAGGACTCCGGTACTTTTATCGACCACTTCTGCGACAAGGCGCATGGTCTCTTGTTCGGACATTGATTACTCCGTGTTCGCGCCGTTGCGCGTGGAATGTGTGTGTGGTGGGCAGCGAGAGCCGCCGATCCGAAAGGCCATAACTGACCGGCGGCTCGATCGCGCCTACGCCGAATGACGATGGTGACCCTGCAGGTAGATGACACCATGCAGCAAACATCTTCGACGAACGCTGGAATTAGGCATGCGCGGAGCGTTGAGGGAAGGAATAGGGAAAAACCTCAACGCTCCGCCACCGCCATCGACCTGCACAGGGCTAAAACCGATGCGCAGGGAGCTGAATTGGTGGACGCGGGTTCAACATCTCTCGTGATGTTTTATGTCACGGCGTAATAGAAGATGCTGAGTGCCCGCGTCCGTTCCGGTGCGGTAACCACCGGAAACCGGTTAGATCGATTGTCCTATCACTTCGAGCACTTGCTGACCGGTCAGCCTGCTACGGGCGAGCAGGGTCTCGACGAGGTTGCGGAAGGCAAGCTCGTGCTGGCGAAGTATCGCCTCCGCCTCGACCTCCGCTGCTCTAATGAGCAACGAGATCGCATTGCTATTCGACGCAAGGCGCTCGGCGTAGCGGAGTGCCTTGCGTCGATCGGAGCCGCGCAGTCCCGTGCCTTCGCTGAGAAACACTTCTTCGCCGATCGAGCCCGCGACGAGCACGACGATCCGGGAGAAGTCTCCGCGCTCGTCATCATCTGCAGCGCCACCGATGACGACACCATTGATCGTGCGGTAACCTTCGAGGCGGCCGACGATCGAGACGTGATCGATCGATAGACCGCAAGCAAAGCGGGCGATGCAGTGTGCGCTCTCGTGTGCGGCGATGCGCTGTTGCTCGCGCCATAGAGCGGTCTGACTGTGAAACATCACCGGCCACGCATGCGGTCAATCATGCGCTGACGAGCAAGCATGCGGGTTCTCGCGGCCATACGTGCGAGCGCTGCGCGGTGAGCAGCGGCAAGCGAGGTAACGTCTAGACTACGAAAGACTGCTTCAGAGTCGGCGGGAACGCTCACGAGCGAAAGCTCCATCAGCTCGAACCGGACAGCCCATGCGGTGACGCTGCCATCAGATGGGATGCGGTCTTGTTCAGGGTCGAGTACGCGACCGTCGCTATCTTCAAACCGCCATTTGCGGACGACGTATCCGATCGATGATCCGGGGATCATTGCGTCGCGAACCATCGCCATCGCGTCGTCACCAGCGCGAGTCTCGGCGAACTTGATCGTCGCAAGCATCAGACCTCCGTCAAAGCGGATGCTGACGACCTTGCCAATGATGTTTCCGAGACCTGCCTGAGAGTGAGAGTCGAGGACTGCGATGCCGCCTTTCTGCATGCGGCTGAGATCAACGCTCGACGGGCTGATTTTCAGTCGCTCGGTGTATAGCCCGCGATCGACAGGTGATCCAGCGGAGGCGACGACTTCGACGGTTCTTTGACTCGGATTGAACGACCGTGGCGATGCAGATGTTTTGGCGAACCGCTTTTCAGGCGATCGCCGAGTAGTCCAAGGCGCTACGGGCATTAGACGCCACCATGAACGATATACGACTTGCCGTGGCTGTCGTGAACACCAGCATCAGCGGCGACGCGATCACTGCCGAAGATCGGCGTAGCTTTTTGCAAGGAAGGATCGTCGAGGCTGACGTTCTGCTTCGCGCCCGGCGCGGTGAGCGCGGGAGAGTGCATGCGTGTCAGAACGCGAACCTGCGGGTCGGCGAAGTCCAGCGCGTATCCGTACTCGATCGCGCGGGCGGCGATTGCTACCGGGAGTGCGCCTTGCGAATACCTACCACAGACACAAGCCATGGCCCCGTCATCCTCGCGCCACTCGATTGGAGCGAGTGCGAGCACGGTACGACGTTCGATGACCGGCGCGACTGCAGTCGGAGCGACGGGCTCATGCTCGACCGGAATATTGGGCGCGATCCGGCCAGCGCGGAGACCGTCGATCAGGTAGGCAAGCTCAGCCGCAGTGTGATCTACGCTGAGCGCGAGATCGCGGGAGATCGATTGCGCGAAGCCAGCGATTTCTGCGGCGGCGAACGACAAACCTCCGATTTTCTCGGCTGGCGCGATCAATGCGCGAATAGCATCGACCGCAGCGAGCGCGGCGGCCTGATAGTCGTGAAGAGCGGCCTCGTGCTCGTTAGCCAGCTTCGCGGCCAGTTCGGCACGAACGATCGAGTCATGTTCGGCGCGTTTCTGGGCGAGTGCCTGTTCATAGCGGCGGATGACAGACGTAAGCGTCTTCGCGGACGCCTCCGATTGCGCAAGGAGGGCATGCGCGGCCTCGATCTCGGCGGTTGGCTTACGCTCGAAAACGAGCCTCTCAGCCGCCTCAGAGGCGGCGGCGGCAGCACCGCGAGCGTCGTTCAGTTCGCCGCGAAGGGTGCCGAGACGATCTTCGATGTTCGCGATTTCTTTGATCAGTGACTTGAGGGTCTGACCGCCCTTTTTCGGGAAGAATGAAAATCCCATAGGAGTCCTCGTTTCAACAGGTGAAGCCCCGTTGCACGCTGGCAACGAGGCGTAGGTTTTGGGGTTCGGGATGATTGGGAAAGGGTTTGGGCGGGAGCGCGGTTCGCTCCGGGCGACGAAGGCAACTATAGCCCGGTTTCGGAGGCGATACCGTAGCTCGTCCAGTTCGTCCGGTTCATAACGGTTCGGCGACTAGCTGCCCATCGCGTTCGAGCAGCCGCAAGCACTTCCTTGCCGCCGCCTTGCGAACCGCAGCCCAAAAACTTGCTGGCAATGCGTAGAGCCGCCCGTCGTCCGACTGACACGATGTGATCTCGCCTGACTTGGCGAGTTCGTACACTCTGGATTTGCTAATCACGCCGTGCGGGACTTGTTCGAGAAGCGTAGGAACTGGCATCATGCCGCCCATCGGGCGGCTTGCGCTGCCGAGATCGATGACGGTCTGGGCTAGGCGCGCGGAGGCGAGTTCGGCTTCCAACCGGGCGACCTTCTCGCGCAGCGGTTCAAGCAAGGTTTCGGCGATCTTAGCGCGGTCGCGCCAGCCGTCCCGCTCTTCCTCCGACTTCCACCATTCGCGCCGGGCTTCGGCGGCTTCCCTTTTGGCCTCGCGCAGCTCGGCAGCGATCTCCTCCCGGAGCTGGACCTTGGTCTCTTCCCTGATCTGGCCTTCGATCTCCGCCCAGAGCTGGCCTTCGATCTCTGCGCGGATGCGCTGGCGAAGGCGGGATAGTTCAGACCGGGTGACACCGACTATTTCCTCGTCGAGCTGTGCCGGGCCTGTCGGTCTCGTTGGATAGATTGCGGTCATGTCAAGCTCCGCTTGCCGAACAGCTTGCGATAAAGAGCGGACGATGGCTCGCGATCGTTCGGCACATTACGTGGAATGTAGCAGTCGGTCGCGCAGACCCAGAGAACGTATTCGCCACAGGCGAGACCAACCGAGCACAAGTCGGCGTTGCGGCATCCGTCACAGGGGCAGTCGCTGGCATAAGTGGCGAAGGCTTCGGCGATGGTCTGCGGCTCGTCGGTCTGCTGCACTATGCTTAATGTTCCCATCGGCGTCCCTCACATTTGCACAGGGCGACGATCTCGGCGGAGCTGGCGACGAGTCGCCCGACCTCAGCCAGCAGCGCGTCCCTGAATTCGTCGTCGGTGCGGATATGGTGCTTGGCGAGGCTGCGCGGGAGCTGGCGGATATTGCGTTTGAGCTGCCTGACGGACTTGGTGACACGATCTCGTGTTTGTCCCGGAGGAAGCTGGGCAACTGCCGGATCGATGGCCTCAGCCATAGCGCGGTCAAGACAATCGAGTGCGGGCTGCAGAAGCTCGTGTAACAGGCGATCGTTCACGCTATCGCGCATCGCTATTGCCCCCCGCGTTTGCTGAGCTGCCGGGCCATCCGGTCGTCGAGGGGGAGATCGTCCTCAGCGATCGAGAGCGTCAAGCTGGCGTCGTCGGGTGCGTCAAAGCCGAGAGCCTTGAGCAGTTCGCGGCTGGGAGGCACGTCCTTGTGCTTCGGCTTGATCCTTGGGCACGAAGTAAAGAGGGCCTTGACGCTATAGGTATCGATGTACGTGGTTGTATCGAGTTTGACGGCTGTGATCCGGCCCTCCCGGATCAACGAATAGAGTTTCGATTTCGAGATGCTCATGAGGGAAAGAGCCGTGCTTACGCGCACGTAGCGTTTCTCGGTCAGTGGGTCTGGCCGATCGCCAAACAGGTCTAAGTCCATGTCAAGTTTTCCTTACAAGTGCTGTGCGAGGTTCCGTAGTGTTGAAAATGGCAATGATCTGAACCCCCTTAGCGAACGTTATGCGTAGTCGGATACAGCGCTGGGGCTTGACCCGTTCCGGCACCCTCCCTATGGAAGAACCTTTTGCGTATTACAGCGCACCATCTGAGCCTTCATTCGCTGCGAGGATCAGCAGCGCGGGCTCGTGGTGCGTTAGATCGAGGGGAAGAGCAGAGAGCGCGCGCTTACGCGCTGCTCATGTGGGAGCGCTTCTCTATGGGAATTGGTGCTTTGGCTTAGTGCTGACGGTGCTGCGGGTCTTGCCGACCAACGCTGTCAGATGCCGGTTTCCTGACTCAGCGCGAGTCACTGGTGCGTTTGTTCTGACGGTGGCTGCCAGTGCTGCCGACTAGCTGCGGACTCACCAGCAGCCTTGCTGCGCGATCCATTTGCGAATGGGATGGTGCTCACTTGCAGCTCGCAACCAACGTGCGCTCAGCGTGACGCGCCAGCGAAACCCGCCATCCGGTCCACGCGATGCCCCCTTGTATGCGGCGACATATCCGGCATCCCTCAGCCAGCGCAGTCCCCATGCTGGGGGATTGCATACGGCTTGCAGTGCGGTGACCGGAACGACTACCTCGTTGGTCACCAACTCGGCGTGCTCAGCAATCGCGCTGGCAACGTCCAGCATTACGCGGTTCATAGTCGTATCGAGCAAGGCAACCTTGACCAGCTCGCGCTGGTACTCACGCTTGGCGAAAGCGGCAAGGACGGCATCGGTCACACTCGTAACAACGTTGATGCGAGGTGCTTGCTCGGCGCGTCTAGCGTTTGCTGGCATCATAGCCGATGCCTTGTCACATGTGACGGGGAATTCTTGTCACGACTAGACCGGTACAACGCCGTCCGGCACCGGTCAGAGCAAGTCTTCCTTGTCGGCGCGATCGGTTTGGAGCACGAGGCGCACATATGCATCCGGGCGATGTGCGCGCTTCCGCTGATTTTCAGAATGCAGCCGGTGCTTGACGCTGTTACAGCGATAGTATCGCCGCTGCGGACTGTGATTGTGGTCATGCCGTCACCGAGCGTTGGCCTTTTCTTGCCGCAAGAAACAGCAAGCCGCGTTGATGAGACGTGAGGGTTTCGCCTTTGGCGAACGCCTTGATTGCGTCGTCTAGCTTCTTGTCCGCATGCCGCCGGTAGGCGGCGCGGCAGTCGTCATCAGTTGGCCGTGGCCTATGGTCGTCTAGTACTACGATATTGGTCATCTGTTGCTCTATTCGGTTGGTGCGAAGTGGCACAAGTGCGTGTACACCAGTTACTTACTTACTTTGCTGTACACGGACCTGTGCCAACCTTGGCGTTTGCTTTGCGGCGTTGATAGGTGCGCTTGCTGATACCCAGCGCCAGCCACGGCTTAGTCCTGTTTTCGGAGTGCGTCGCCAGATACTCAGCGCGCGGCTGTGCGCCGCGCTTACGCCGACGTTCGGCTTCGGCTTGCTTTTTGCAACGCTTACGTCGCAGCTCGCGGCCAGCCTTATCGAGATCGAATGCACCGATGGTGGTGATGCCGAGCGCTTGTCGCGTCTCGAATGGCAGCTGCATCTCTTGGCCCAGTTCGTCGGCTGTCCACTTCCGAGGATCAGCCTCAACCATCATGATAATGGTTTCTACGTCGTAGGGACTAAGCCACGGAGCCCACTGCGCGGCCCACTCTCTGATTGCAGCATCTGGACCGCAATTCTTACCAAGGTGCCAGAGATGGCAGGCCGCGATGTGGAGACAGTCCAGTCCTGCGCTGTCGTCGGGCAACACGGTGTCGCGAAACTGATAGGCGAAGAGTAGTTCCAGCTCGGAAAAGCGGATGTTCTTGCGCGTCTGGTAGAGTGGTGTTTTCCGGCTGTTTTCGTGAACGTCGTAGAGCAGCTTAATAAGCGCGCGGGTCTGCGCCACCGCTCTCGCGTCAGTGCGATCGACCTTCACCAGCCGCGCTTGAGTTTTGGTCATTCTGTGATCAGACCGGCTTCGACGGCGACACGACGCGGAATAAGGCGCGACCCTCCGATTTTCACACTCGGCAGCGCGCCGCTGTAGACTTGGTTGTAGACGGTCCCAACATCCAGTCCGGTCATCTGAGCGTATTCGGCGATGCGCCAGCCAATGCGATCGGGGTGATGCAGCGGCAATGGCGCGCGAGGTTTTGCAGGCATGATGTGATTACTTCCTTTGGTTTGAGCGCAAACGGAGAAAGCGCCCACCGAGAATTTTCGGAGGCGCTTTCATTTAGCCAATGGTGGCGGGGAACAACGTGCGCGCGTGGTACCACGCACATTCATTCAAGTCGAGGCAAGTAGTCCTTTACATATAAAACCCTGAGCACGAAAGTCCTTGTGTAGCAGTGGTTTCGTCTTTTTCGGCAATCAAAAACTTTCTTCGATAGTCGGCAAAGTTGTCTTGACGAAGAGCGGGGAGGGGCGAGGCAATAAAAAGCCCGCATAGCGCTCAAACAAAAAGCCCGGCCAGAGTGACCGGGCTTCACTTTTATCGCACGGGTGAGTCAGCTAGGCCGCTTGTCGCGCATCCTCAGCGGTGACGGCGGCCATGACGTAGGCTTCCCATTTCGTCAGGGCTTCGAGCTTCTGCTGGACGTACTGGGCGTTGTTATAGACCTTATCCATGTCCTTCTTGCCGTGGTTGAGAATCGCCTCAGAGACTTCGTGGCGCACGTCGATGTGCTCGGCCATTGCCGTCTTGCCGGTGCGGCGAAGGTCATGGAAAATCCAATGTTCGTTGAACTGGACTACTGCATCAATCTTCTCTTTCAGGTGTGTCCAGTTCCCAAATCCAGCATTCTTCTTGCCGAATACGTAGTCGCGGCCTTCGAGCTTGCGACTACTGATGATCTCCTTCGCCTTCCGCGCAAGCGGGACGACATGCCTCGCGAGCGACTTGTTTTTGGCACGGGCGCGCGTCCATGTGACGCGATCGTTAGCGATCTCGGCGACCCGCAGGTTGCCAATCTGGTCGGCACGCTGCATCGTCAGCATAAGCAGCCGAACCACGTCGCGTTCGTCCTGCGAGAATTGGTCGCCGTCGAGCGAAAGCCAGAGCTTGCGAAGCTCGGCGGGGCTCAGCTCACGGTCGCGACTAATCTCGGGTGCCTTGTTGGTCTTTTCGGCCGGATTGTTCTCGCACATGCCCTCGCCAATTGCCCAATTGAAGAAAGCGGAGAGGGCAGAGCGGGAGCGGTTGCGCGTGGTGCTTCCGCGCTCTTGCTCGATCGTCGCCAGCTCCTCGGACACGTCCGAGCGGGTGATCTCGGTGAGCGCCTTACCGTGAAGCCGCTTGAAATGGACCTTAAGCGCCCGCTCGTTGTCCTCATAATATTTCGCGGCCCAGCCTGCCTTCTTGGCTTTGAGGTATGCCTCGATCAGAGGCAGGATGGACTGGGATATCCGGCGCTCTTCCTCAAGCCGGGCGGCCTTGGGGTTCTTGCCGGTTTGGGCGAGGCCAAGGATATGCCGGGCTTTCTCGCGGGCGGCTTCGAGATCGAGGACGGCGATACGGCCGATGGTTTCCCGCCCCTGCCGGGAACCAATCTGCCATTGCGCGACGTAGGAGCTGGCACCGCTTGCCCGGAGGCGTACGCCGAAGCCGGGCATGAGATCGTCCCAGAGCAAAACCTCGGTCTTACCCTCGGGTGCCTTGAGCTTCCGCATGGCCGTCGTGCTGGTGAACTTCACAGGTGCTGTTTCCAATTGGTGGAAGGACGGTGGAAGGTGGAAGGCTTCCAATCAGTCACATTCACTTTCAAACAAACAGCCAACATATTGGGAATTCACCAGTGATTTTACAAGGTTACGCTCCCTCAGTTGCAACCAGTTACAACCACTTTCCATGCGAAATTTTGACTGTAAATCAGCCGCCTCATGGCTTCGCAGGTTCGAGTCCTGCCTCCCCCACCAGCCTTCGCTCGCTTCGCGAGCTACGGCTCGGCAGGCCGGGAAAACTCCATCGTAGCGAAGCGAGAAGGCTGCCACGCCATAGCCCGAAGGGCGACGGCGGGCTGCATCGGCGAGGCATGAGTCGCTTCGCGACCCACGGCCCGGCAAGCCCAGGAAACTCCATCGTAGCGAAGTGAGCGAAGGCGGGCCACAACCTGCTCGTCCATTCGACACCCGCTTCTTCACCCTATCCGCGCAAACATCTCCAGCTGCCGCCGGCGTTCCGTTGCTCGGCCCGAGAGTGCAATGGTAGATTGCGCCATTTCATGATTGAGCCGTTTCAGACGACATGAAGAAAATTTTGCACTGGGACGCTTCTGCAGGAGACGACCCGGCGCTGATGGTTGCCTGCGCTGTCCTGTTCGGCGTCTCGATCCTGCTTTCGATACCGGCATTTTTTGGTGGTGCTGGCCAGGCCGGAATCGATTTTTCATGTTTCTGGGGCGCGGGCGCGATGGCGCTCGAAGGCCATGCGGCGGCGGCCTACGATTGGGAGCAGCTGCATCAGCAACTTGTTCTCCGGCTGCAATCCCTCAATCACGCTCCGTATCCTTACGATCAGGTACCGGTTCCGTTCTTTTATCCGCCGGTGTTTTTCCTGGTTGTGGCGCCGCTGGCGCTGCTGCCCTTTCCGATCGCGTTCTGGGTCTGGAGCGCGGCGAAGCTGTCTTGCTGGCTGCTTGTCGTTCATGCCATCCGGCCACGCTCCGCCGCGCTTCTGCTGGCACTCGCTGCTCCGCCCGTATTCTACGATTTCATCTCCGGCCAAAGCGCGCTGCTTGCCGCATCGTTGCTCGGCGGCATCCTGCTGACATTGGACAGGCGTTCGCTTCTCAGCGGAATCCTGATCGCGCTGCTCATCTTCAAACCGCAATATGGCGTTCTGCTTCCCTTCGTGTTGATCGCCACCGGACGTTGGCGCGTCGTCATCACCGCCGCCCTTATGATTCCGGTCCTGCTGCTGCTCGCCGGGCTGATCTTCGGTTGGGATACCTTCGATGGATTCCGCGCGGCCGCCACCTTCGCCACGACGCAATTCCACCTCAGTGGCGCGCTGCCATGGTACAAACTGCAGAGCATCTATGGTCTCTTGAGAGACGCCGGCCTTGGCTATGGTCTGGCGATGGCATTTCACGTCGCCATCGCATCGGTGGTTGCGGTCGGGGTGCTGATCCTGTGGCGCGGCCATGTCAGCTTCGCGGTAAAGGCCGCAAGCCTGCTGGCGGCAACGCCGCTGATTTCTCCTTACTTCGCGATCTACGATATGCCGATCCTGGTGGTCGCGCTGGTGTTTCTCATGAACGCCAGCGCGGGCCGCCTCGCGTCGCGTTCGGGTCGAAGCGCCTTCCGGATCGCGGTCAGCGTCGTCTTCGTATTGGGATACGCTTTCCCGTTCGTGCGCACGCCTCTCGGCCCCATGATGTGCGCAACCGTGATCGCGCTGATCTGGACGAGATACCGGCAAGAGGCCGGCGAGACGGCTCCAGGCGAGGAGTTGCGAAAATCTGCGACCGTTGGAGGCTAAAGCATGATCCGGCGCGATGAGGATTCAACCCGATCTCATCGCGCTTTAGTGTCCTGATCGCGAACAGTCTGCGAAGATCATAGGATCAGCCGTCCTGGTGCGCCGGCGGCGTTGCCGTGCCGGGCACAGCCTCCGCGCCAACCGGGCGCCTGGTGCCCGACGGATCGTCGCGCTTGAGCATCGAGGCCCAGGCGAAAAATGGATAGGCCAAAAGCGCCAGGTACCTCGTGGGCATTGGATGATCGACGCCGAATGCCGTCGGCTTCTGCCCTTCCGGAAGATAGAGGCTGCCGAATAGCACATCGTAGAACGAGAACAGCCCGGCGTAGTTCTTGTCCCTGGCTTCCCGCTCGCTGCTGTGGTGCCAGTGATGAAACTCCGGCGACACCAGGACATGGCGTAGCGGGCCGTAGCCCAGGCGCACGTTGGCGTGCGCGAGCCAGGATTGCCAGTAGTAGATCGCAAGATAGGTCCCGATCGCCTCAGCGGAGAAACCGAGCGCGAACAGCGGAAACAGCGAACCAACCTTCATGAAGGTCACGTCAAGCGGGTGCTGGTGGATCGCGGCGAGCCAGTCCAGCTCTTCGACGGCGTGATGGACGGCATGGATGCGCCACATGGCGGGCACGACATGCAGGATGCGGTGGGTCCAGTAGATGCCGAGGTCCCCGATCACGATCGCGATGAGCGCCTGAGCCCAATACGGGAGATCGCTGACCGCCTGCTTGACGGCCGAGGGCAGGATCGATTGATTGACCAGCGTCGCCAGTGCGATGATCGCGGTCACGCCGATGAACACCAGCCAGCCGTTGAGAAACAGGAAGGCCATGTCGGTCGACAGACCACGCCTGAAGATCTTCTGCGGCCTCGCTGCAAAGAGTTGCTCGAACGGCACGAAGATCAGGGGCGCCAGCAACAGCTGATATTGTTCCAATAACGCGCGCATTCAAATGGCCACATGAAATGGCGACAGCCTACCACCTCGGTCCCCGATGGCGTCAATCGGAAACGAAACCCGGGTTGTGGCAGCGTTAATCAGCATCCCCGTGCCGCTACGGGGATCACGGGTGTCCGCGAGCCGGAGCGGGCCAAATCCAGCCCGTCACTCCATCCTTGCGAACATCTCCACCAGCGTTGCGCCGCCACCACCTCGACTCACCCCCCCGCAATCCACGCCGCAGCAGCTTCGCGAAATCCTGCGCCATCTGCGACGGCGCCTCATGCGTCGGGGAGAGGATCGCGATCTGGTACTGGATCTTCGGCTTGAACGGGCGGATGGCAAGGCCCTCGGTGAACGGCTTGCTCACCACCGGATCGACGATGCCGACGCCGCGGCCCTCGGCGACGAGCTGGCAGGCGGTCGAGAAGAATTCGGTTTCCGCCACCACGTTCCAGCGTGCGCCATATTCGGAGAAGGCGGATGCCAGCTGCTGATAGATCGGGTCGCCGCGAAACAGCGTGACGAACGGAACGCCGTCGAGGTCATCAGGAGTGATCTGCTTCAGCTTCGCTAGCGGATGCGCATGCGGCAGCATGCACGCGCACTCATACGAGAACACCTCCATATGCGAGGTCGGATAATCCAGCGGCAGCTCGGCGACCGCGAGATCGAATTGCTGGGTCGAGATCAGCTCGCGGACCGTCGCGGAATTCCGCGTGATGATCTTGATCTGCAGCTCGGGTCTGTTCTTGGCGAATTGCGACAGCAGACGCGGCAGCAAATTGATCGAGATGCTCGGATAGGCCGCGATCGCGAGGTGACCGCGCCGCCCGGACCTGATCTCGGCCGCCACGCGCGATGCGTTCTCGGCAGCTTCGAGAGCGCGCGCCGCCTCGACATAGAACAGCCTGGCTTCCGGGGTGGGTTGCAGGCGGCCGCCGCGGCGCAGGAAGAGGTTGAGGCCGGTCTCGTGCTCGAGGCCCGCGATCATGGTGCTGATGCCGGGCTGCGACATGCCGAGCAGCTCGGCCGCCCTTGTCATGGTGCCGTGGAGCATCAGGGCGCGGAAGCATTCGAGCTGTCTGAGGCGCATGAGCGACTATACGAATCTGCTATAATGGACACAACTAATATTATTAGAATTGCATGACGGGCGGTGCTCCAATGGCGCAACGAGCCATTGAGGAGACATCACGTGACCGCAGCAACCATCGATCTGACCCGCGCCCGTCTGATCCCGGCCCGCAACGGCGTGGCGGCTCGCCTCGATGCGGGAGAGACCGTCACGATCGTCAACACCCACGGCAAGCAGGTGGTCGATACCTGGGCCTTCAATGCCCGCGACACCGGCGAGTTCATGTCGATGGAGCACAGCCGCGCATCGATGCTGCGGCTCGTTCCGCGCGTCGGCGACACGCTGACCACCAACCGGCGCCGCGCCATCCTCACCTTGGTCGCCGACACAACGCCGGGAATCCACGACACCTTGATCGCGGCCTGCGACATCCACCGCTATCGCCAGCTCGGCGCCGTCGGCCATCATGACAATTGCACGCAGAATCTGGCGCACGCGCTCGAGACCGTCGGACTGTCGGCCGCGGTGACGCCGGCGCCGCTCAATCTGTTCATGAATGTGCCGGTCGACGACAGCGGACAACTGGACTTCAGGTCGCCGGTCAGCGAGGCCGGGCAGTATGTGGCGCTGCGCGCCGAGATGGATCTGGTCATCGTGTTCTCGGCCTGTCCGCAGGACATGGTGCCGGTGAACGACATGCGGCCGACCGACGCTCACTTTCTCATCGCCTGAAGCTGTCAGCGCGGAGAACCGATCATGCGCAAGCTGCCGCCGCTCAATGCCGTCCGCGCGTTCGAAGCCGCGGCGCGCCACGAGAGCTTCACTGCCGCCGCCAATGAGCTCTGTGTCACCGTGACGGCGATCAGCCACCAGGTCCGGCAACTCGAAGCGATCCTCGGCCACAGACTGTTCGAACGCTCCGGCCGCGCGGTCGTGCTGACGGCGGAGGGCCATGCGCTGTTTCCGATGCTGCGCGACGGTTTCGACCGCATGGCGAGCGCCTTCGCGGCGATCAGGCCGCCGGCCGATGGCGATGCGATCACCGTATCGACCACGCGCGCCTTCGCCGAGCGCTGGCTGATGCCGCGGCTCGCGCGCTTCAACGCGGCGTTCCCATCGGTCGTGGTCCACATCGATGCGACCGAGGAGGTGCGCACACCGGGCACCGACGGCGTCGATCTGGCGATCCGCTACGGACGCGCGGATCGCGCCGGCGAGACATCGGTGCTGTTCAGCGATCGCTACATTGCGGTTGCGGCAAGCACGATCTGTCCGCCCGGTGCCCGTCTCGCCATTGACGACGTCCGTTCGCGCTCGCTGCTGGCGTTCCGCTGGAAGAACGCCGCGCTGGATTCGCCGGCGTGGTCGGCCTGGCTCGCGAAGGCCGATCACGATCCCGGCCGGGACTTCCGCATCTCCTGGTACAGCGAGGAGCCGCTGGCGCTGCATGCCGCCGAGCGCGGGCTCGGACCGCTATTGTGCAGCGATGCGCTGGTCGACGAGCAATTGCGGCAGGGCACGCTGCGCCGGCTCGACGGTCCCGCGCTTGCGGGCTTTGCCTATCGTCTCGTCGATGCGCCGGGCGCTGCCCGGCGCAAATCGGTGACGGCATTCATCGACTGGCTGCGCGGGGAAGCCGCCGCATTTCGGGCGGCTCCCCGACAGGTCATGACACGGGCTGCGTGAAGTAGGGCAGGGTCTCGACACGGACCTGGTAGGTGCCTGCCTTGACCAGGCCGTCGAGATGCGCGGCGATCTCCTCGAGCGATGCGAACCACACCTTGCGGTCGGCGACGACCCGCTCGAGCCAGCGCTCGACCACGCGCCAGCGGGCGAGCCGGCCGGTCAGGAACGGGTGCCAGATCCCCATCCAGAATCCGCCGGCCTCATAGGCGGCTTCGAACTCCTCGAACGAGGCGGCAAGGCCGTCGCTCGGCGATTTGACCGGCATCATGTAGCCGATCTCCGCGTAATGGGCGAAGGGCGGCCAATCGTCCGATCCCCAGTGCGGTGGCATCTCGTAGAGCGATCCGCGCGTGGTGCGCATCTGGTACGGGATGTCGTCGGCCATCAGCGACGAATCGTAGACGAAGCCGTGCTCGATCAGGAGATCGATCGTGCTCTGGTTGGCATTGTAGACCGGCGCGCGGTAGCCGCGCGGCTTCCGCCCGGTCATCGCGACATGGATGGCAAGCGCGCGCTCGAAGGCCTCGCGCTGCTGCGCCGAGGAAATCTCCGTCGGGTCCTCGTGGATGTAGCCGTGATGGCCGATCTCGTGACCCGCTTCAAGGATCGCTTCCACCGCATCCGGATAGCGCTGCATGGTCCAGGCCGGCATGAAGAACGATTGCTTCAGGCCGAGGCGGCGATAAGTCTCGAGGATGCGCGGCACGCCGACGGTCGGCCCGTATCGTCCCATCGTGATCGGGTAGAGCCGGTCGAAGGAGTCCTTCGGCCGCGCGATATGAATGAGGCTGTCGGCGTCGACGTCGAAGGTGATCGCGCAGGCGCAGCGCGCGCCGTTCGGCCAGGGGATGGGATTCGTTATCATCGGATCATCCTCATGCAGCCGGCAGGCAGCGGCGCATCATTCCGCGGCGACATTAACAGGCCCGTCGATTCCAAGACACTGCCGGACCAGCACCGGGATCGCGGCGAAGGCGTCGGCAACCGATCGCCGGTAGCGCTCGTCGTTGAACTCCTGGTAGTCGACCGCGATCAGATGGCTCTCCTGCACTCCGAGATAGTGGGCGCAGGTGAAGATGTGGGTCTCCAGATGGTTCATGGTCTCGCGCACCCCGCCGGGGCCGAAGCCGAATTCGCCGCGCGAGCTGAGCACCACAAGCGTCTTGCCGCGCAGGACCGGTTCGAGCGGAAAGTCGCCGCGTGCGAGATCGAAGCTGAAGGTCTTGTCGATGCGGATCACCTTGTCGAACCACGACTTCAAGGCCGCCGGCATGCCGTAATTGTGCATCGGCGCCCCGATCACGATCACATTGGCGCGTTCGAGCTCGTCGATCAGTTCGTCGGAGAGACGAAGTTCGTCGTGCTGCTCTGCGGTGCGGTCGCCGGGCGCGGTGAAGGCCGCGGCCACCCACGCCTCCGTGATCAGCGGCGGCGGGTCGCGGCCGACGTCGCGCGAGATGACCGTGGCGCCGGGCTCGTGCGTCAGCCACTGCTCGACGAACGATCTGGAAAGCTTCCGGCTGACCGAACGGTCGCCGCGCGGGCTGGCATCGATATGCAGAAGTGTCGTCATCCCTGGCCTCGGCTGATTGGGGCAATGCGTCGCTCCACAATGACCAAATGCCACCTCCGGCGTGATTGACGAATCCGGCAGCCGAGTTGAGAGAATCTCAACAGTGAAGCAGCGCGCCATGGCAACGCGGAGTGCGAGCGTGATCGCACTGCGATCTGTGGCTATTCAGCGCGCAAACTTCACTCTCGATGCCGCCTCAACCCGGCTTGAGGATTTCTCATTATCGCCTCAACGCTGCCTGCTGCTCAGATACCCCATCCCGGCCCAAACTAATGCGCCGGACAAAGGGGGGAAACATGTTGCTCAAGCAGACACAGCTTCCGGCGCAGGATGAGGCCGGCTTCGATGCCCACGGAATTGAACCGGTGCCGGCGGCGCACCGCACCTCGTCATCGTTCGATCAGTTCTGGATCTGGACCGGTGCGAACATCGCGCCGATCAACTGGGTGCTGGGCGCGCTCGGCATCCAACTCGGCCTCAGCCTGCTGCAAACGCTTGCCGTCATCGTTGTCGGCAATCTGTTCGGCGCGGCGCTGTTCGCCGCCTTCTGCCTGATGGGGCATCGCACCGGCGTGCCGCAGATGGTGCTGGGCCGGCTGGCGTTCGGCCGCCGCGGCGCCTATCTGCCGGCACTGGCGCAGGTGCTGATGCCGATGGGGTGGGTCGCGATCAACACCTGGATCGTGCTCGACCTCTGCATGGCGGCGCTCGAGCGGATGGGGATTGGCGGCGGCGTCGAGCTCAAATACGCGATCGCAGTGCTGGTGATGCTGTTCCAGATCGCCATCGCCGCCTGGGGCTTCAATGCCATCAAGGTGTTCGAGCGCTACACCATGCCGGTCATTCTGCTGATCATGGCCGTCATGACCGCGCTCGCCTTCTTCCGCGTCGATATCAAGTGGCAGTCGGCAACCGTCACCGGCATGCCGGCATTCGCGGCGGCGACGCAACTGATGACCGCGATCGGCATCGGCTGGGGCATCTCGTGGCTGACGTATGCCTCCGATTATACGCGCTTCACCAGGCCCTCGCTCAGTGGCGCCAAGGTGTTTCGGGCGACATTCCTCGGCATGTTCCTGCCCACGGTCTGGCTTGCTTTCCTCGGTGCTGCCATTGCATCCGCCGGTGCCGGCTCCGATCCGTCGAAACTGATCATCGCAGCATTCGGTGCGATGGCGCTGCCGGTGCTGCTGGTGCTGCTGCATGGCCCGATCGCGACCAACATCGTCGTGATCTATTCGGCGGCGCTGTCGTCGCTCGCGCTCGATCTGCGGCGGCCGCGCTGGGTGATCTCGGTGATGTCAGGCCTGATCGCCTCCGCGATCCTGTACGCCTTCCTGCAGTCGGGCGATTTTGCACACGCCTTCGACAACTTCATGGTCGCCCTGATCGTCTGGATCAGCCCATGGGCCGGCGTCACGCTCGCAGACTTCTATCTGGTGCGACGCGGCCGCATCGACGTCGCCTCGCTGTACGAGGAGCCGGGTCGGGATCGCGATTTCAACTGGGCCGGGCTGATCGCCTTTGCGGCCGGGTTCGCAGCGGCGTGGGCGTTCCAGATGGGCACGATCAAGGCCATGCAAGGCCCGCTGGCGCTCGCAACCGGCGGGGTCGACCTGTCGTGGCTGACCGGCATCGGCGTGGCAATGGCGAGCTACCTTGCGCTGCATCGGCTGTTTGGGCGCCCGCTGCCGCGGAGCGTCCGATCGCCGGCCACGGACGCCGCGTCGATCGAGCCCGCGCCGACGTCGACCTGACGGGGGTACGCCTTGCGCCAGTTCACTCCATCCTTGCGAACATCTCCACCAGCGTCTCGCGCAGCCAGCGTTGCGCGGGAACGGTGTCGTTGCGCTGGTGCCAGAACAGGCTGACGATGCGCGGCGGCGCCGGCAGCGGCACCGGCATGGCGTGCAGATGGGGCGCGTGGCGGGACTGAGCGCTGAGATCGCGCGGCAGCACGGCGATCAGGTCGGACTGGCGCACGATCTCGTAGGCGGCGTTGTAGTGGTTGACGGTCGCGACCAGATTGCGCGACAGCCCGCGCGAGGCGAGAAACTGGTCATAGGTCGGCAGCGTCTTGCCGGCGAGGCTGACATCGACATGCTTGGCGGCAAGGAAGCTCCGGGTGTTGAGCCGCTTCTGCCTGGCCAGCGGATGGTCGCGCCGCATCATGCAGGCGTACTCGACGGTCCACAGCGAGCGGGAGCGGATCACCGCCGGCGGCTGCTGCGCCTCGTTGACATAGACGCTCAGCACGCAATCGACCCGATTGTCCTCGAGCCGGTCGCCGATCTCCAGGATGGTGTTGGGCACGGTGTGGATGCGCGCGGACGGCGCCACTTCGCTGAAGCGGTTGAGCAGCCGCGGCATCACCAGCGAAGACACGTAATCCGACATCGACAGGATGAATTCGGCCTGGGTCTGTCGTGGATCGAAGGCGTCCTCGTCGAGCGCGTGGCGGACATGTTCCAGGGCATCGCCGATCGGCTGCCACAGCGCCACGGCGCGCTGCGTCGGGCGGATCCCGCTCGCGGTGCGCACGAACAGCGGATCGCCGAGTGCGTCGCGCAGCCGCGCGAGCGCGTTGCTGACCGCGGGCTGCGTCATGGTCAGCGCGCTGGCAGCGCGCGTGACGCTGCCCTCGGTCATCAGCGCCTCGAAGACTTTCAGCAGGTTGAGGTCGAGCGTGCGGAAGGACACGAGCAATATTCACAATGGTGATGTGCTAGATAACGATTATAAATTATTCGGATAATATCGGTTTGTCTATCATTCCCCGGCTGACCCTGTGGCGCGTGCCGGCCGCGGGGCGAGGGGGGACTTTCATGTCGATGATCTCGGCGCGCATCGAGCGCCTGCCGTTCGCGCGGTTCCATGTGCACCTGCTGCTGATGGGCGGCCTCGGCTATCTGTTCGACGCGATGGATGCCGCGGTGCTGGCGTTCATCCTGCCGGTGCTGCGCACCGCCTGGGGGCTGACCAATGTCGAGACCGGCGTGCTCGGCTCTAGCACCTTCGTCGGCTATTTGTTCGGCGCGCTGCTCGCGGGGACGCTGGGTGACCTGATCGGCCGCCGCGCGGTGATGATGTCGGCGCTCGCGCTCTACAGCGCGGCCTCGCTGGTCAGCGCCGCGGTGGACAGCTGGCCGGCGTTCTTTGCCGCGCGCGTCGTCGCCGGCATGGGCACCGGTGCGGAGAGCGCGATCATCGCGCCGTACCTCGCGGAGTTCGTGGCGCGGCGCTATCGCGGCGCCTTCACTGGCGCGCTGGCGGGCTTCTTCTCGTTCGGCTTCGTCGCCGCAGCCTTGCTCGGCTATTTCATCGTGCCCGCCTACGAGAACGGCTGGCGCATCGTGCTCGTCATCACGGCCGTACCTGTCGTGATGCTGCTGTGGTGGCGGAGGTCGCTGCCGGAATCGCCGCGCTGGCTGGAAAGCCGCGGAAGGGCGAAAGAGGCCGAAGCGGTGCTCGACAGGATCGAGGCCGGCTTCGCGCGCGAGGGCCGCGCGCTGCCGTCGCCGGTCGCCGAGCCGGCCGCGCCCGCCGCATCGTCGGGAACGCTGCTGAGCAATTTCGCCGCGCTGCTCGCCGGCCGGCAGGCGCGCATCACCACCATGACGTGGATCATGTGGCTGTCGATCACGTTCAGCTACTATTCCTTCTTCGTCTGGATTCCCGGCCTTTTGGTGCAGAACGGCATGAGCATTACCAAGAGTTTCGGCTATTCGCTCGCGATGTATTGCGCGCAGGTGCCGGGCTATTTCACCGCCGCCTTCTTCAATGAACGGATCGGACGGCAGGCGACGATTGCGACCTATATGCTGCTCGGCGGCGCCAGCGCGCTCGGGCTCGCCTTTGCCAAGAGCGATGCGGAGATCATGACGGCCGGCCTGCTGCTGTCGTTCTTCATGAACGGCACCTATGCGGGCGTCTATGCCTACACGGCCGAAGTGTTTCCGACATCGATCCGGACCACGGGGGCCGGGCTCGCATCCGCGATCGGCCGCATCGGCGCGATCGTGGCGCCGATCCTGGTCGGCTACCTCTATCCGAATTTCGGCTTTGCCGGCGTGTTCGGCGTCACCACGTCGGTGCTCCTGATCGGCGCGCTGACCGTCGTGCTGATGGGCGTGCCGACGCGCGGCCGGTCGCTGGAAGACATCGCAAGCAAGGCTGCGTGATCACGCAGGCCGGGAGACGATCATGTCCACTATCCTCTTCAAGAATGCCGCGCTGCTCGATCCGCTGCGGTCCGATCTGCTCGAAGGCCACCACGTGCTGGTCGAGGATCGCCTGATCAAGGAGGTGTCGGACAGGCCGATCGAGGCTTCCGCCGATCGGGTCATCGACCTCAAGGGCAAGACCCTGATGCCCGGCCTGATCGACCTGCATGTGCATGCGGTTGCCGTCGAGCTCGATTTGTCGCAGCAGGCGCGGATGGCCAACGTGCTGGTGACGCTGCGGTCGACCATGCTGCTGCGTGGCATGCTGAAGCGCGGCTTCACCACCGTCCGCGATGCCGGCGGCGCCGGCTATGCGCTGAAGCAGGCGATCGACACCGGTCTCACCGACGGTCCCAGGCTGTTCGTCTCCGGCCGCGCGCTCAGCCAGACCGGCGGTCACGGCGACGGGCGGGCCCGCTCGGACTATCTGGCCGACCCGACCTGCTCCTGCTGCGTGCGGGTCGGCGCGATCGCGCGCGTCGTCGACGGCGTCGAAGCGGTGCGCAAGGCGGTGCGCGAGGAGCTGCAGATGGGCGCCGACCAGATCAAGATCATGGCGTCCGGCGGCGTCGCGTCGCCGACCGATCCGATCGGCGCCTACGGCTATTCCGAGGACGAGATCCGCGCCATCGTCGCCGAGGCGAGGGCGCGGCACACCTATGTGCTGGCGCACGCCTACACCGCGGAGGCGATCGAGCGGGCAATACGCTGCGGCGTGCGCACCATCGAGCACGGCAATCTGATCGATCTGCCGACCGCGCGCCTGATGGCCGAGCAGGGCGCTTATGTGGTGCCGACGCTGGTCACCTATGAGGCGCTGGCCAATGAGGGCGCGAAATACGGCCTGCCGGCGGCGAGCGTCGCCAAGATCGCCGACGTGCGCGATGCCGGCCTGCGCTCGCTTGCGATCTATCGCGAGGCCGGCGTGAAAATGGGGTTCGGCACCGACCTGCTCGGGCCGTCGCAGCGGCTGCAAAGCGACGAATTCCGGATCCGCGCCGAGCTGCTCGGCCCTCAGGCGGTGATCGCCAGCGCGACCATCATCGGTGCCGAGGTGCTCGGCATGGAAGGCAAGCTCGGCCGCATCGCGCCGGAGGCCTTCGCCGATCTCTTGGTGGTCGAGGGCAACCCGCTGCGCGACGTGACGTGCCTGCTCGGCCAGGGCGAGCACATCCCGCTGGTGATGAAGGCCGGCAAGGCCGAGGTCGACCGGCTGGGCGGGTAGGGTGCGCTAACCTGCCGCCGAAGGGGGGCACGGCCAAAATATCGAAAACAACCCCATGCAAAGGAGCCGGCGGCTGCCGGCGAACACGGCAGCTTGACTCGTCGGGCAACTCAGCGGCATTATTCCATTATTCAGAAATCATGCAGCTTCGTTCGTCTCGCCCCCGCACGCGGGGCGTGGTGAAGCGTCCTTCACCACACCACGCGGAGGCCGGCGGTGCCCTTGTAGCTGTGGTTGTCGCCGGCATCCTGCAGGCTGGCGCGGTAGGTGGCTTCGCCGAACACGGTGTAGCGGCCGCCCGCCCAGCTGTAGCTGCCGCCGCCGCCGATCGAGCCCCAGAGCCGGTCGCTGGCGCGGGCAGGCCGGCATGGCACGCCCTGACCAGCCGGCACGCCCGATCACAATACCGCTGGCAGCGTTGACGTTGCCGGGCGGAAGCACGACATATCGCGTGCCGATCCCACCCGCCGCTCCGGAGCAAGCCATGAACGCCCCCAACATCGAGTCCGTCACGCCGCAATCGGGCGACGACGTGGTGGCCTGGCTGACCAACGAGACCCGCGACGAGCGCTTCATCGACAATATCTTCGCCGAGCTGTGCGTCCGGCTCCAGCAAACGGGTATCCCCCTCAAGCGGGCGACGATGAATCTCCTGATCCAGCATCCGCAATGGCTCGGCGCCCGGATCATCTGGGGCGACGGCAAGCGCGAGGCCGAGATCACGCGGGTCGACTACGAGGTCAGGGAGCGCTCGGAATATATCGGTAGCCCGGTCTACGAAATCCACCAGGGCGCCGGCGAGGTACGCGAGCGGCTCGAACGGGCGCCTGGCCGCACGCATGCGCTCTTTGACGAGATGCGCGCGCAAGGCCTGACCGACTATGTGGCGTGGCCGCTGCTGCATACGCTCGGCAAGCGGCATGTCGTGACATTCGCGACCGACCGGTCCGGCGGTTTCGATGACGCTGACATCGCCGAGCTGCGCAAGGTGCTGCCGGTGCTGGCGCTGGTCAGCGAAATCCGGATGAAGAACCGCCTGGCGCGGACGCTGCTCGAGACCTATGTCGGCACCCATGCCGGCGAGATGATCCTGGCGGGTGCGACGAGGCGGGGCAGCGGCACCACGGTCCGCGCCGCGATCATGATCTGCGACCTCAGGGACTTCACGCGGATCTCGGATTCCTGGCCGCGCGACGACGTCATCGATCTCCTCAACGACTATTTCGACGCGATGTCGGAGCCGATCGCGCGGCACGGCGGGGAAATCCTGAAATTCATCGGCGACGGTCTGCTTGCGATTTTCCCGCTCAGCGATCCCAGGGCCTGCGCCAACCTGCTGCATGCGGTGTCCGAGGCGCGGCAGGCGATGGCGGCGCTGAGCGAAAAGAACAGCATGATGGGCCGCGCGCCGATGAATTACGGCATCGGCGTCCATGTCGGCGACGTCATGTACGGCAATATCGGATCGCGCAGCCGGCTCGACTTCACGGTGATCGGCCCCGCGGTGAACATGGCCTCGCGGCTCGAGGCTCTGACCAAGCAATTGGGACGAAACGTGCTGCTGTCGCGCGCCTTCGCCGATCTGGTCTCGCACGATTTCGCGCTCGAGCATGTCGGCGAGCATTCGGTGCGCGGTTTCAGCGAGCCGATCGAGCTGTTTGCATATCGCGGCTGAGGCTCGTTTGGCCGAAAGCGGCGTGACGTGCGGCGCACGCACCGGCCGAGATGGCCCGATCTCCAGAAGGCTCCTGCCGCTAAGGAGATTGGCCGGAGAGCCTCAGCGTCGGTGCGCGCAGCAATTGCTGCTCGGCATAGTTGGCCAGACGATCGTACTCTTCGGCGATCTTCAGAAGGTTCGCGCGTGAGTTTTGGTATCTGAACAACTCCGCCTTGGCACGTGTCCTGGCGGCTCGGTCTCGCCAATAGGCGGGGTTGGTCATGACGTTCTCGATCATGGCGCCTCCCCCCTTTTCTCGGGGACTGCCCATAGACCAACGTCGCCGCGACAAGTCCGCTCCCCGAGGAACCCCGGAACTTCGTTCACGCATCAAGAGTCACTGAAACATTCCGTTTGTTCCAGGCGAAGTTTATTTAACCTGGATTCACGCGCGTTATCTTCCGGAACGCCGGATCGCGCGAATCATTCGGGCACTGGGAATTCAGATCGAGGTGATCTGCTGCGCCGGCGCAGCGCGCTCGACGAAGCCCTTGGCGAGGGCGTGATAGACGCCTTCCTTGCAGATCAGGCGCGAGCTCGCGTGCGCAATCAGGGCCGCGGCCATCAAGGGCACGACCATCGCGTGATTGTCGGTCATCTCGGTGACGATCACGAAGGCGGTGATCGGTGCCTGAACCACGCCGGCGAAATAGGAGACCATGCCGAGCAGCATGATGGCCGGCAGCGGCGCGCCGTGAAACAGCGGCGCGATGTTGGAGCCGAGCCCGGCACCGACCGCGAGCGAGGGCGCGAAGATACCGCCCGGCATGCCGCTGATCGAGGCGAACGTGGTCGCCAGGAATTTCCAGACGCTGAAGCTCGCCGGCAATTGTGCTCCGGCTTCGAGCGCGGATTTGACCTGCTGATATCCCGTGCCATAGATCGCGCCGTCGGACGCAATCCCGCAAATCGCGGCCGCAAATCCGCAGATTGCGGCAAAGCCGGTTGGATAATTCTTGATCGCGCGTCCGGCCGGATTGGCAAATCCGCGTGCCATTGCGATCAGGATGCGACTGAACAGGCCGCCCGCAAGACCTCCGGCAACGCCGCAGAGCGGGACCGCGAGCCAGTCGGTGCCGTTGCGCAGGGCCGTCGCGCTGGTGCCGAAATACGTGTAGTTGCCCATCAGCGCGAGCGAGGTCAGGCCGGCAGCGATCACCGCGCCGATGATCAGGCTGCTGGTTCTCGTCTCGAAGGCTCGGCTCATTTCCTCGATGCCGAACACGATCCCGGCCAGCGGGGTGTTGAAGGCGGCCGCAACACCTGCGGCCGCGCCGGCAAGGATCAGGCCGGGTTGGCGCCGCGGCGAGAAGCGGCCGAGCGCAAACATGATCGAGGCGCCGATCTGCACCGTCGGTCCCTCGCGCCCGACCGACGCGCCACACAACAGGCCGAACAGGGTCAGCAGGATCTTGCCGGCCGCAACGCGCAGCGAAACCAGGCTTTCGCGCGCGGTCTGGTCGGTCAGATGACGTGCAGCGATCGCCTGCGGGATCCCACTGCCTTGCGCGTTCTGAAAGAAGCGGTTGGTCAGAAACACCGACAGCGCGAACCCGGCCGGCGTCAGCATCAGCGAGGCATATTGGAAATGGGATACCACTGCGCCAAATGCGATCTGCGCCAGATCCGCGAGTTGTGCGAGGGCGACGGCCGCCGCACCGACCGCAATGCCGCCCAGCAAGAACAGGGCCCGGCGCTGCCAGCGCGCGGAGACCAGTCTGAACAGCCGCCTCTGGCGGTTGGAGGGGAAAGTCATTCTGACGAATTCTTAGCTCATGTCGTGGTCCGATACGAAGCGGATCACGTCATTCCTAGCACGCGTCGGCGGTATGCGAAGCTCAAGAAATCAGCACGGTGTGCCGGCGAAGCCGCCAAACTCCAGGGCCGAAATCCGTACCGCCTGAGGCCTCAATCTTCGGCGATCTCCGGGAGGCTCACGCGTGAGTTTTGGTGTCCGAACGACTCCGCTTTGGCGCGTTCTTTCCCTGCGGTGACGCATGATTGAGGGACGCGGAAAAACTGGCACAAACTGCACTTTGCGCGGCTTCCGCCGCGGCGTATTTTGAGCGTCCCATTGAAGGGCGCGTGTCATGTCCGAAGTGATTGTTCGAGCGGGCATCGTCGTGTTGGGACTGTGCCCAATCGCAATGGTTGCCGTTGCTCTGTTCATTTGATGGACGCTCACCTGGCCCGACCCGCGCTACCCGGGCCGGTAGATGGCCCCAGCGCCTGCCCTCCCAGGCCCCCATAGGTTGCTGGGGCCGCTCAACAAGGAGGCCGCCGGTTGGCGGCCTCATTCTGCCTGATACTGAGATGGGTAAGGCAAATTCACCGGGATTGATGCCGCCCAAATGACACGGGCACTGAATCGAAAAGGGCCGTCGCATCGGCGGCCCCTTTCTGCCGGTCACAATAGGTCTGTAAAAACTCAGTCGTGAAAAATGCTCTGCAAAGAACGGTAACGCCGGCAGGATTGGTATTACGACCGTCCTATCTTTCCAGAAATCCGGATCAGTACGGTGTTCCTGCGGTGGAACTGGTGGTCTGCGCGAGAGCCGAAAGAAAACCCTGCGCGCGCTGCGATGCGGGCGCGGTCGATCGTGCGCCTATCTCCGGCGCCGCTGCTTTCTCGGAAACAGCCGGTCGCGGATGTAGCGGGAGGTCGGCGTCAGGCGAAGGCCGCGCGGCTTCTGCCAGGCGGCGCGGTCGATCTCCTTCTTGTCGCCGATCGCCAGTCGGCCCTTGGCGTTCTTGGCGATGAAGATCGCGTCGCTCATCCTGCGGCCCGAACGCTTGTTCCTGGCCGTCACTTCCTTCCACAGGCTGAGCCTGCCGAGCTTGAGCTTCGGCAACTCCTCCTTGATTTCGCGCTTGAGGCAGTCCTTCCCTGTCTCGCGCGCGCGCCTGCGCCCGCCGGGGAACATCCACAGCCCGTCGGATCGGCGTCTAACCAGAAGAACCTTGCCGCGCTTCGCGGCTACCAGCTTGGAGGACTTGGGCAGTGAAGACTTGGGCATCTGCTGCGCAATGATCGAAAGAGAATCGACCCATTTTAACTTGTCTATTTGTGTAGACAAGTTCGAAGCCGCATTGTTCCACAGTCGTGTGTCGGCTGTTTGTCTTTGACGGCTGCGATCTTTGCTGCGCGCGGTCGGCCGTGGCTTCCTGATCTCGCTTGTATCCGGCACCTCACATTGAATTCGTGAAAGCTGTTACGGCCGGTGACCTGAACTCAGCCGGTTGCGTCGTGATGACGATACCCATGACGGCCGGCTTTCACTGCTTGACTCAATGTTCTTGTTTTGTTCTAATTGCCTCCACCGGGAATTGGAGGACGTCATGGACAACCGCATCAGCGAAATTCGCAGGCAGATCAGGGCGCTGCGCGTCAGCATGCTCGAGGCCGAAGCCATCATGCGCCAGCAGATCAACCGCGATGAGGACTGCGCCTTCGTCGCCGGGGACCTCTTGAAGATGCGGCTGGTCATGAGCCGCCTGGTCGAGGAGCGGGAGGTCCTGGGCGACCGCGATCCGATCATCGTGCATGCGGGCGTTGCACCGCGCCGTCGCGCCGCGACGCCGGCCTTCATTCGCCCGGCGAAGCGAGAGCTGGCCGTCGGCGAAGCGCGTGCATGACGGCGCTTGGAATGCGGCGGCTGTACGCCGAGCTGCAAGACGTGATGTGTCGGAGGAAAGATGAGAGAGCCGCTTCGGTATTTCCACGACAGCGATGATCACGCGCCCTGGATCAAGGCGCTGGCCGAGGTCCGGCACATGGCGACGCGGGAAGGCTGGTGCTTTCACCACGTGCAGGCGATCATCGTGGCGATTGACCAGTATGCCGAGGCCGCGCTCGGCAACCGCGAGTTCTTCCTCAACCGGCCGCAGACCGTCGGCCCGGTGAGGCGAGGCGACGTGCCCTAGAGCGTTTTCCAGCGAAGTGGATACCGGTTCGCGTCAAGAAAACGCGTCAAGACAAAAATCCAGAGCCCGTTCCGATTCAATCGGAACGGAAAAGGCTCTAACACGCTGATCGGCAGGCATACGCGTTCGGCGCCGCGGCAGCTCAACGCGCTGTCCTCGGCGGCGAAAGACCTTTCCCGGGAAATGCCGGCTATTTCGTGTAGCCTTGACTGGTGCAGTACCACCAGGATTCAGCGGCCGATGCGCCATGCTCGATCACGTATTTCCGGCAGGCTTCGTAGCTGACCGCATAGCGCTTGCCGCACGGTACCGCAGAGATGCCGAAATTGCTCGTGGAGCATGTGGATGCGGCGTGGCCCGTCGACATCGACAGGGCGCCGATAACGGGCAGGACCGCTAGAAGTGACGGGGCCTTCATCATAGCCATCGCCTCCCAAGTTGGAGGACAGCGGGGCCGCCGTCCCCACGGAGAACCTACTACATCGCAGACCTTTCACCACCGGATTTCGCTGATCTGACGCGCGATCTGCATCGCCACGCATCGTCGCGCACGCCGTGTTCGGCGTCATGCCCGGCGCATGACGCCTTCCGGGCGCAGGGGCCAAATGTCCCGGCCTGCCTGAGGCGGCCGGGATGGCCAATCCGCTGCCGGCGACATATCGTGACGGTTCGCGGCCGAATCTGAGGTGGATCGTTCATCGCCGGGTCATGTCCATCCGGCCATCGTCAGCGCCGCGCCCGCGAGGGCGGCGGCACATTTGCGGAGGAGTTTCGGATGATCAGGGGCTGGCAGGTTGCGACGTCGGCACTCGCCATCGTCGTGATGGTTGCAACGCTGGGGGCTGAGGCGAACGCGGCGCAGTGCGGCAACGGGCCCGGCGGGTTCGAAGCCTGGAAGCAGCAGTTCTCGGGCGAGGCGAGCGCCAAGGGCATCGGCGCCACCGCGATCGCCGCGCTGATGCAAACCCATTATGCCAGTGCGACGATTGCCGCGGATCGCGGCCAGCGCAGCTTCGGCCTGTCGCTCGAGCAGTTCATGGCCAAGCGCGGATCTGCGACCATCGTGGCGCGCGGCCGATCGCTGAAGCAGTCGCAGGCGGCGCTGTTCGCCTCGATCCAGCAGCGCTATGGCGTGCCGCCGGGACCGTTGATCGCGATCTGGGGCATGGAGAGCGGCTTTGGCAGCCAGCGCGGCAACCAGAACATGCTGTCCTCGATCGCAACGCTTGCCTATGACTGCCGCCGTCCGGAGTTCTTCACCGACCAGCTCTATGCGGCGCTGAAGCTCATCGACCGCGGCACTTTGTCCGGAAGCACGCGCGGCTCGATGCATGGCGAGATCGGCCAGACCCAGTTCATGCCGAAGAACGTCCTCGCCTACGGCACCGGCAATCTCGACGTCGCGGCCAACGCGCTGAGCTCGACGGCGAACTTCCTGCGCGCCCATGGCTGGCGCGCCGGCGCCGGCTATCAGCCCGGGGAACCCAACTTTGCCGCGATCGAGGCGTGGAACGCGGCAGGCGTCTACCAGAAGGCGATCGCCATCATGGGGCGGCAGATCGACGGCCAATGAGCGCAGGCGCGAGTTCCTTCATCGCCTGTTAACGCAACGGTGCCAGATCGTGCGCTGTGAAACGGGAGCAGATGGAGACCGGCTCCATGCTCAAGAACGGCACCTACGCGGCGTGGTTTCGAACGTCGCTTGCGGACGGCACCGGCATCGTGCACGTCGCCGATGGCAGGCTGTGGGGCAGCGACGCGGTCATGCTCTACAGCGGCACCTATGAGGTCGACGGCGAGCGCTTCTCCGCCGTGCTCACCACGCAGCGGCACTCCAGGGACGGCACGACCGTGTTCGGCACCGACGACCTCGTGGTGCGGCTCGAGGGCATCTGGACCGGCGCGATCGCGACCTGCACGGGCAGGGCGGACGCCGTGCCCGATCTCGCCTTCGAGGTGACGCTGATTCCGAGCCAGGAGGTGGCACCCGAGCCGCCGCCGGATCTGCCGCTGCCGAAGTTCGACCCCAGCAAGCTTCCGAAGTTGCCGAAACGCTCCAGCCGCTAAGGCACGATCCGGAAAAGTGCGAAGCGGTTTTCCCTCGCGACAAACGCCAGAGGCGTTTGCGCGGGGATCATGCTCACGCGTCGCGCGGGCCCGCGGTCTCCGGAAACGGCGCGCCCGGGATGTAGAGCTTCAGCGCGCGGATCTCGTAGACCGCCGACGGGTTGACGCTGCGCAGGTCGCGCGCCGCGGCGATCGCCTCCGCCTCATCGGCGCAATCGATCACGTAGAAGCCGAGCAATTGCTCCTTGGTCTCGGAGAACGGCCCGTCGATCACCATGCCGTGGCCGGGCCCACGCAGCGTGCTGGCGTTGCGGGTATCGCCGAGCCGCGCAGCCGGGCCGAGCTTGCCCTTCAGCCGTTGATGGACCTCGCGCAGACCCGTCATCACGGCAGCGTCCTCCTCGGCGCTCCACGACTTGACCTCGGCTTCGACGTGATAGGCCAGGATGGCATAAAGCATCTGATGTGCTCCTTATTTCTGATGCGCCAGGTCCAAGGACGTCTCGCGGCGATCCGAGCCGACATTTCATCCGGAGCGGATCGCACGGTTTCTGTGCTGCGACAAGGTATCCCGGCGGCCGGCATGGCGGCGGCGAATCGCGCAGGCCAAAACAGCAAAAAGGCGCGGCGGATGAGCTTCCGCCGCGCCCCCGATTTTGATGTCTCGCTGGTCCAGGGCTGAGAGCGCCCCGATGCCAGGCTGATTGCTCAGGTCCTAGCGGGCGATCCCAGCGAGGTGACAGCGCTTGAGACAAGACACTAGATCACCTCCTTTCTTTGTTGATGGGACTTCGAATATAGGCGCCAAATCCGCCGCTGTTAAGGCCGCAAGCCGGCCCGGCCGCGCCAGGAAACCGGCCGGATTGTGCCGAAATGGTTTCCTTTACGGAGAATCAGAACGCACGCCGGGGCAGTTGAGGCCGCCGCCCGGCCGTGTTAGGTGAACGCGAGATGCGGGTGTAGCTCAATGGTAGAGCAGCAGCCTTCCAAGCTGAATACGAGGGTTCGATTCCCTTCACCCGCTCCAATAATTTCAGTCACTTACCGGCTCTCCTTCTGTCCATTCGGACAGGCACGCTGTTGCTCATTCGGACAAATGTCCGCCCTTCGTTCGCGCGGCGCGTCGCTTTTTCGTGCCGGTTGCAATCTGCTTCTGGGTGCGTTTGACGTAGCGCGGAAGCACCTTCACCGTGGTGTGCCGGCTTTGTGCGAGGATCTCGCGATCGGTGAGTTCTGCGTCGCCGGTCTCCGTCAAGCCACCGTGGCGGAACGACGTGAACGACAGCTCGTCGCGTAGGCCGGCAGCGCGCACCACCTCTTTCACCTTCCGACTCATGTGAGTGAAGTCCGGCATGTCAGGCTTCGGCCATGTTGGCCAGGGTCCGCGGTTTCCCCAATCCCGTACCAGCATGAGGCCGCCGATTCGCTCGCGCTTGATCGCGTCGAGCTCCGCCATCAGCTCCGGATAGAGCGGCACACCGATCTCGTCAAAGAGCGGAATCCAGCTTTCGGACCCGGTCTTCTCATCGATCACGCAAACCAGATCAGGGCGGTCCTTCGGGCGATAGTGAGATGCATCGAACGTTGCGAAGATGTCGGTCTCGCGCTGCAGCCACTCCCAGGCGATTAGGGAGGCAGTGGCCAGCGAATGAAGGTTCATTTCGCCAGCCTTGATCCTGAAGGCGACCAATTCTTCGTAGGTCGCAGTCGGTGTCTCGCGATCTGACGAACGTAGCCCCATCCTGGCGAACGGATTGACGATCGGCAGTCGTCCGGGATTGCGGCGCGCGCACACGTTCCAGGCGCGGCGGCAGGATTTCATAGCGTGGTTCACGGTGGTGCGCCGCTCGCGCTCGACGATGTTGCCAGCGCTATCCTTGACCTTGAGCACCAGTAGCTTTTCGTACAGGTCATCGGTTAGCGCCGTATCGATCGAGACAATGCGCTTTTCGCCGAGGCGCTTCCCATCCTTCAGGACATAACCGCCGACAAGCTTGAATCCGACCTCGTGATTCCGCCTCGACTTTGGATCGAGCTTTGTGAAGCGGCGATCGGCGCGGTACTCGGCGAACACCCAATCGAGCGTTCCGGCAGCCGCGATCGCTGGTGTTGTCGTGGTCGCAGTGCTGGTGTCGCCGGTCCGCCACGCGTCAAACGCAGGTAGCAAAATCTCTTCGGCGCGCTTCACCGCAGCGGCATAGTCGAGACCAAGAGCCTCGCTATGCAACGGACAGCCGGCACGTTTCGCCCACGTCGGCACATGGAAGAAATGCGCCCATCCGGCGCCAGTTCGTTTGCGTTCGACGTAACGGGGAAGCGGCAGTGCGGAGCGGGGCGGCCTCATAGCAGCTTCCGGAGGTCCGCAGAGGTTTCATCCTGGGTGTCAGGTGCGCTGGCCGGCGCAGCGGGGAGCACGATGATCTTGCCCGGAACGATCTCTATGCGCCAATCCTTCACGCCAGACTTCGCCGCGGCTTTCATCGCCTTGGTGAGGTCGCCCTGCTTGAAGGAATGCGCGCCGCGCGACATGGCTAGATGGTCTCCATTGGGGCGCTCGGCCGACCAAGCCACACGCGCCGTGGTTCGCTACTTCTCGCGAAACCGAGGCCCCAATGGAAATTCGGGATCGGACGTCGCGCGTACCCCGTTGGTCACAGGGAAATCTCGATCGCGATCAGTCGATAAGAGCCCCCGGCGGTCAATCGGAATTTTACACGTACAAACTCGCACGAGTTTGGATGAATCCGGGTGCAGCAAAATCAAAAACTTGTCTTCACATTTCGATTTTTGGCGCGCCATCACTTTCTGTTGAAAACTTCCAGCAATGCCGTGGATCGCGGTTTCGCCGGGAGTCGCAAAAATGAAGGAGGCCCCGGATCATCTCCGGGGCCTCCTCTGCTCACCTGCTGTGGAACCGGCATGGTTGGGCCGCGGTGCTGTGAACACCTGATGACCAACTCATCCTGCGGCGAGCGCGAGGCATGGACTATGGTAAGTTTCGAGCAGGCGCTTGGCGCGCCTCACGGTGTCCTGGGCCTCGCGCATTGCCGCCAACTCGCGCTCCAGCCGCTCGAAAATTGGCACCAGATAGTCGCCGTGCTTTGTAATGCAATACGCTACAATCGCGAGCGCGCGTTCGAGACGTTCGATCGTTACCGGCTCACTCAAGTTGCAACTCCCTTTGCTCGCGCGACTCGTTGCACAGCGTGAAAACGCTCTAACTCTGACCAGTCGTCCGCATCGCTCTCTGCGGCCGCAGCATCGACAAGTGCCCGCGAATAAGCCGCACGGAATTCCGGCGACGTCGGATCGTTTGGCAACGGAGTGCGCGTGCCTCCGTTGACGCGAAACGATAGGTGAAGATCGCCAGCGCTTCGAAGCTCAAGCGCGCGTCATTGAAGCAGGCGTTACCGATGACGGTATAGTTGCTGGTGAAAGTGTGCTGCACGATCGTCACTTTGTCGCTCCTTCTCCGCGTTGAAGGGGACGACAACCACAACGCTTGATAAGGCGCGCCGTATGTGGCATCACGAGTCTCGCTTGAAGAGACTACGCAAGGGATCGTCCCCCTTGTGTTTCAAACGGCCGAGTTCACAGCTCGGCCGTTTTCTTTTTGTCGCGATGTCTTGTTCCGCTCAAGCCCCCAACGAACGCACGCTGCATCGCGTTGCTTGTTCCGCGTGAGAAAATGTTGGTTACCCATCGCGAAGAAATCATCCTGCTACGCGCCAATAGAGCAGGTATCGCAGAAGTGCCCATTTTGTGCGGGTTTCTGCAATTCCTGTGTTCGGCGCGTCGCGGGTGGGTTTGCTGGTTACGCGTGAGAAAAGATCACGCATTTTATTTTCGGCGCGTGAATGTGCGGATGTGCAAAGCGGGTTGTTACCGCGTTGCCACCGCAACGATGACGCGATACACCATGTGAGCCAGCCGATCGTGTCTCCTTCGATCTGCTGGTTCGGTGATGGCGTGGTGTGTTGCTACTCGCGCCTTCTTCGCTCCGGCTCCAAAAGATCGGCCCGCGCCACCTGTCGCGGGCCGGTTTTCGTTTCAGGCGCACGTCATATGCCCGGTGCGTTTCAGGCGGGAGCACCGTTGGAAGCGGCGTCACGCTTCTCCGCAAATGAGATCAGACCGTCGAATCCTTCGGCCATTTGTCTGTTCGTCAGTTCACGGTCGAAGAGCCCGTGCGACTCAAACAAGCCCAATCCGCAACAGATCACTTGTTCGACCCGCTCCAGGCAGACCGGAGCGAAGGCTCTGACTTCCGGATCGAAAGGCGATAGAGAACCGTGGGCGAGGCGAGACCGCATCACGTAGGCTTCGGCCAGCTCACTTTCCAGTTCGTCAAATGACTTGGTGTCCGCTGGGTCGTACCGAATCGCCGCGCTGCGCTGGCTAACAGTTCTTTTGATGTCTTCGTGTTCGGAGGTTAGCACCAGTCGTTCGAGTGCCGTTACCGCCTTGATGATTTGTGCGGCGGGGGAGTCCTCGCGAACGGCATCGCCGAACCATGCAGCTGAGTCCAACAAGCGTGATCCCAGCGTCCGCTCGATCGCTGGGTTGACAATCGTTTCGAGCGCTTTGTCGGCGGCGCGAAGCAGTACCGCGATATTCTCGCCTTCGAGAAATTTGCCCCAATCGTCCTCGAACCCCACGGCCGAGGTAGCGGCGCTGGAGCACGAGATATACAGGCTTTGTTTGGGATCGAGCGACATATGCGCCCGGCGGTCCGTTGCGAGGCGCGGACCGCCGATATCCATTCGGCGCGTGTGATACGCCCCGAACAGAATATGCACGATGTTGACCGCTCCGGTCACCGCCATCCGGGCACGATCGAACGAGGTGCGGTCGTCGCAATTCAGTACGTTGACCTCGCCGACCCAGGTGAAACCGTCATAGTAGTGCTTTGCGCTGGCAAGCAGTCGTTCGTCCGACTCCTTTTTCCAATCCTCACCACCACGCTGTAGGTAGTTTTCGTAGTGCGGAGCCATCAGTTTGTTGAAGCGTTCGAGCGTGTAGAACGTAACTGGCCCGATCGTGAAACTTGGAGGTTCCTTGCTGTGCATTAGCCGGCAGGGGAAATAGTGCGTTCGGTCCGTGCGAGCTTTTTTGGCTTCTTTGACTGCCGACGAGAGAGCCCGTTCTGCCTGCTGTTCATCGATCGGGCGGCGCTCAGTCAGAAAGCGCTGGACGAGGATCTTGCCGAGCGCCTTGTACACCGGCGCGATTTCGATGGTGCCTACGGCATCGCTGTATTTCACGGCCTGTTCTGCAAGCCGCCAAATCCGATGGTCAGCCGCGCGCCCGCACGTTATCGTTCCCTTACCATCCGGGTGAGGTAGCTCGCCCCACAAGTCCTGTTTCGGAAGGTCTTGCAAACTGGCAGGACTATGTTCGACCGCAGCGGAGATCGCGGTTCGAATCCGCATGCATTCGGCGAACACAAACTCGATATCGCTAACCCATCTGGTGTTTCGATTCGTTGGCATGAGGCAATTAGATACGAAAAACCGCTCTTAGGGCAGATGCGTCTGCCAAGCGACGTCCGGCGCAAACTGGCTGGTCTCCAAGGGCCGCCCGGGCGTCGAGGTTCAGTGCTCGCGCCCCTTCGGACAGAGTAAAATTGCCGTTGCGGTTCAATGGTTGGTTTTGGGGGTGGATTGTCCGAATGAGCGTTGACGGTATTCAGCTGCCGAAACCCTTCCAAGCTGAATACGAGGGTTCGATTCCCTTCACCCGCTCCAATGATTCTCCCTGATGCTGCAAGGCCCCTTGAAAGCGTCTGGGCGGCCGTAGCTTCATCCGGATGCATCGGCTGCGGGTCGAACCCTGCCGCGAAGCGTTTGATGTCTGCTGCGGATCTGAACCGCAGCCCCGCGCGTAAACTTTCAGCGATGTCTTGATCTCCCCCGGTCAGCGCTGCCTCTGCAGACATTGCAGGCGAGGCTGCTTGCGCTCTCAATTGTTTTGTTGAACGTTCAGTAAAGTGATGTACTAAACATATCGGCTGTGGCTGACCTTCCGGCTTTCCTGTTATCGGGACGGGCCGAATTGCGTCGGTCGAACCAGATCGGCAAGCGTGGTCCGCCGCATCCGCTGCAAATCCCAGACATTTTGTTGCATTGCAAACGTCGGCGCTTGCCCGGGCGAGCGTCGCGAATATTTTCGCCAGGGTCGCGAGAACCGGCTTGACGGCTCAAAAATTTTAGTACTACGTTTAGTAATACAAAAAACTAAACATCGCGCATCGAGCGCCGATGTGCAGGAGGAGCCCAAGCCAATGCCGGAGCCGTCTCCGGCAACGGTCCGTCTCGTCCTTCACTCGTCGCTCCTCAAACTCGGTTTCAGGGTCTTGGCGTCGCTCCGGCAGAGCGCGCCGAGCGGGTTGGATGCTTCAACGAGAGAGGAAACGGATATGCGAACATTCAATTGGCTGAGAAACTCGGCGGCCACCACGGTTCTCGGGGCGGCGCTGCTGGGGATATTTGGCGGAGGCGAAGCTGCGGCCCAGGGTAAGCAGCTCACGCTGTGCTGGGCCGCATGGGATCCGGCCAACGCGCTGGTCGAACTTGGCAAGGATTTCACCAAGCAATCCGGCATCGAGATGAAGTACGAGTTTGTCCCCTGGACGAGCTACGCGGATCGCTTCCTCAACGAGCTCAACTCCCACGGCAAGCTCTGCGACCTGATCATCGGCGACAGCCAGTGGATCGGCGGCGCCGCCGAGAACAAGTGGTACGTCAAGCTCAACGATTTCTTCGACAAAGAGCACATCTCGATGGACGACTTCGTCCCGGCGACGGTTGTCGGCTATTCGCAGTGGCCAAAGAACTCGGCGAACTACTGGGCGCTGCCGGCGATGGCCGACGCCGTGGGTTGGACCTATCGCAAGGACTGGTTCTCGCGACCCGACATTCAGTCGGCTTTCAAGGCCAAGTACGGTCGTGATCTGGCGCCGCCGAAAACCTATGACGAGTTGAAGCAGATCGCGGAGTTCTTCCAAGGCCGCGAGATCGACGGCAAGAAGGTCTATGGCGCCTATATCTTCACCGAGCGCGGCTCCGAAGGCATCACGATGGGCGTGACCAACGTGCTCTACAATTACGGCTTCAGCTACGACAATCCGAAGAAGCCGTACCAGATGCAGGGCATCGTCAATTCCGCCGAGGCGGCCAAGGGGCTCGAATTCTACAAGGAGCTCTACAAGTGCTGCACCGCGCCGGGCATGACCAACGCCTACATGCAGGAAGGCTTAGATGCCTTCAAGTCCGGCCAGGTCGCGATGCAGATGAACTGGTTCGCCTTCTTCCCCGGCCTCTACAAGGATCCGAATGTCGGCGGCGACAAGATCGGCTTCTTCGTCAATCCCGCCGGCCCGAAGGGGCATTTCACCCAGCTCGGCGGACAGGGCATCTCGGTGGTTGCGACCTCCGACCGCAAGGACGACGCGCTCGCCTATATCAAGTGGTTCGCGCAGCCCGCCGTGCAGCAGAAATGGTGGCAGATCGGCGGCTACTCGGCGCTCAAGGCGGTGGTCGACGCGCCGGACTTCCCGAAGAGCGCGGCGTTCGCGCCGCAATTCCTGGAGTCGATGGGCATCGTCAAGGACTTCTGGGCCGAGCCGTCCTACGCCCAGCTGCTGCTTGATATGCAGAAGCGGGTGCATGACTACGTCGTCGCCGACAAGGGCACGGCGCAGCAGGCGCTCGATCTCCTGGTCAAGGACTGGACCAAGGTGTTCAAGGAACAGGGCAAGCAAGTCGCCTCGCAATAGCCCGAACGCCGCGTCCCAACTGAACTGGCTTCCCCGAGGTCAGCCTCGGGGAAGCCGAACCAGCCCAGCCGATGGACAAGATGACGACGATCCTGCAACCCGATCATGCTACGATCCCGGGCGTGAGCGAGCCCGCCGAATCCCGTGCCGCGCGCCGCGTCCATGGTCTGTCCGACCGGACCATCGCGTGGCTGTTCGTCGCGCCGACGATTGCGCTGCTGCTCGCGATCAATATCTTCCCGCTGGTCTGGATGATCCGGCTGTCCTTCACCAGCCTCAACCTCAGCATGTCCTATCTGCCGCTGCGGTTTGTCGGGCTCGACAATTTCAGCGACATACTCAACGACGAGGACGTCTGGTTCCGGCTTCAGACCACCGCGCAATTCGTGATCTGCTCGGTCGCCTTGCAGGTCGTGGTCGGCTTTGGGCTCGCGCTTCTGATCAACCGTCAATTCCGCGGCCACAGTTTCTGGACCACGATCATCCTGCTGCCGATGATGCTGTCGCCGGCGGTTGTCGGCAATTTCTGGACGCTGCTGCTGCAGCCGCAGATCGGCCCGTTCAACTATCTGATCAGCTTGTTCACTGGTGTGCCGCCGAGCTCGTTCAGCATGACAGGGCAGGTCGCGCTCGCGCCATGGACCATCGTGCTCGTCGACACCTGGATGTGGGCGCCGTACGTGATGCTGATCTGTCTCGCCGGACTGCGCTCGATCCCGGATTATATCTACGAGGCGGCTGAAGTCGATCGTGCCTCGGCCTGGCGGCAGTTCTGGTCGATCACGCTGCCGATGACGGTGCCGTTCCTGATGCTGGCCGTGCTGTTTCGCGCGATCGAGAACTTCAAGATGTTCGACATGGTCAACCTGCTGACGTCGGGAGGACCGGGGTCGACCACCGAACTCGTATCGATCACGCTCAAGCGCGCGGCATTCGAGAAATGGCGCACCGGCTATTCCTCCGCGCTCGCCATCATCCTGTTCGTGACCGTGTTCGGTGCCGCCAACATCTACGTCAAAGCGCTCAACAAGGTGAAGCAACGATGACCGCTGCCGTAGCCAAATCCGTCCTGGCCAGATCCAGCGCACACTCGATCGTCGAGGCCTCGCCGCGCACCAAGGCATTCGCCGGTGCTCTCGTCATCCTCTATGCGTTGATCACGATCCTGCCGCTAGTCTGGATCGTCGCCACCGCCTTCAAGTCGCAAAGCGATGCCATTGCCTATCCGCCCAAGGTGATCTTCGAGCCGACGCTCGAAGGTTATGTCAACCTGTTCACGGTGCGCACCCGCCAGACACCCGATTTCATCGCCAAGCTGCCGCCGCCGGAGACGTGGTATGACAAGCTCGTCCGCAAGCATGACATGGTCATCGCCGGACCGTCCAAAGTCGTCCCGCGCTTCGTCAACTCGCTGATCATCGGGTTCGGTTCGACGTTCCTCGCCGTATTCCTCGGTACGCTGGCGGCCTACGCCTTCTCGCGCTTCCGCATTCCGCTGGCCGACGATCTCCTGTTCTTCATTCTCTCGACACGGATGATGCCGCCGGTCGCGGTCGCGATCCCGATCTATCTGATGTACCGGCAGCTCAACCTGACCGACACCAGGCTCGGAATGATCCTGCTCTATACCGCCGTGAACGTCTCGCTCGCGGTCTGGCTGCTCAAGGGGTTCATCGACGAGATCCCGCGCGAATACGAGGAGGCGGCCCTCGTCGACGGCTACACGCGGCTGCAGGCACTGCGCAAGGTGGTGCTGCCGCAGGCCGTCACCGGAATTGCGGCGACCGCGATCTTCTGCCTGATCTTCTCCTGGAACGAATACGCCTTCGCGGTCCTGCTGACCAGCGGCGAGGCGCAGACCATGCCGCCCTTCATCCCTTTCATCATCGGTGAGGGCGGGCAGGACTGGCCAGCGGTTGCCGCCGCGACCACGCTGTTCGTCGTCCCCATCGTCATGTTCACCGTGCTGCTCCGCAAGCATCTGCTGCGCGGCATCACCTTCGGAGCGGTGCGCAAATGAGCGGTTCTGCTGTTGCCAAGGAGACCAAGGGGACCAAGACGACATTGCATCGCTTGTTCAGCCGCGGGCGCTGGGAAGCCGTTGCGATGACCCTGATCGGGGGCGGCATCTTCATGCTGGTGCAGCCGTTCTCGATCGATCTGTACAGTTATTCATTCGTGACGATTCTCGCCGGCACGGCCGGCTTCGTCGTCGTCAGCCACTTTCCGGAATAGCGCCATGGCTCAGATCCGCGTCGAAGATCTTCGCAAGTCGTTCGATCAGTTCACCGCGGTGGAAGGGTCGAGCTTCACCATCGACGACGGCACGTTCTTCGCGCTGCTCGGCCCGTCCGGCTGCGGCAAGACCACCACCTTGCGCATGATCGCCGGCCTCGAGCTTCCGACCGAGGGCAAGATCCTGCTCGACGGGGAGGACGTCACGTTCCACCGTGCCGCCGCCCGCGACATCGCGTTCGTGTTCCAGCTGTTCGCGCTCTATCCGCATATGAATGTCGGGCAGAACATCGGCTTCCCGCTGAAGTGCCAGGGTATGGCGCGGCACCAGATTCGCGAGCGGGTGCAGGAGACCGCGCGGATGCTGCGGATCGAGCATCTGCTGTCGAGCAAGACATCGAAGCTCTCCGGCGGCGACCGCCAGCGCGTCGCGCTCGGGCGAGCCATGGTGCGCCGTCCGAAGGCCTTCCTGATGGACGAGCCGCTGGGCGCGCTCGACGCCGAGTTTCGCCATCTGATGTGCGGCGAGCTGCGCGACCTGCACGATCGCATCAAGGCGACCACGGTCTATGTCACCCACGACCAGCTCGAGGCGATGTCGATGGCCGACCAGATCGCGATCATGAACAAGGGGCGCGTGGAACAGATCGGTACGCCGCAGGAGGTTTACGACCGGCCCGCCAGCATGTTCGTCGCGGACTTCATCGGTTCGCCGCCGATGAACTTCCTGCGCTTCGAGAGCAGCCTGCGATCTGGTGACCGGGCGATCGATTTCCACGACGCCAGGCTCGCGGTGCCCGAGATCCGCGAGGACCGCGCCAGCGCTGCGCTGGCGCTCGGGGTTCGTCCGGAGCATATTCGATTCACCGACGCCGGATCCGTTCGTGGCGAGGTGTTCGGCGCGGAATATCTCGGCACGACGCAGATCGTCACCATCGACACGGCGTATGGGCGGCTCGCGGCGCGGCTGCCGTCGAGCGCCTCGGTGCGGATCGGAGAGACGGTCGGCCTCGAATTCAACTCCGTTCGGCTCTCACTGTTCGATGCCGGCAGCGGCCTTGCAATCAGGACCGCCGGCGAGGAGGGCGTGCGCCATGGTTGACGTCAGCTTGCGCAATATCAGCAAGCGCTTCGGTGCGGTGGAGGCGGTGCGCGACCTTTCGCTGACGGTGAGCGACGGCGAATTCCTCGTCCTGCTCGGGCCGAGCGGCGCCGGCAAGACCACGACGCTGCGACTGATTACCGGGCTCGAGAGCCCCGATGCCGGTTCGGTCATGATCGGGGGGCGCGACGTGACGCAGGAGCCGCCGGGTGCGCGAGACATCGCATTCGTGTTCCAGCAATATTCGCTGTATCCGCATTTGTCGGTCTATGACAACCTCGCGTTCCCGCTGCGCTCTCCGGCGCGGCGCGTGCCGGAGCCGCTGATCCGCAGGCGTGTCGAGCAGACCGCGGATCTCCTGCACATCGCCAGCAAGCTGAATAATCGCGCCACCCGCCTGTCGGGAGGTGAGATGCAGCGGGTCGCGATCGGCCGCGCGCTGGTGCGCGATCCCTCGATCTATCTGATGGACGAGCCGCTGTCGTCGCTGGATGCAAAGCTTCGCGCCGAGCTTCGCCTCGAGTTGAAGCGGATCCAGCTCGAGCTCGGCGCGACCATCTTGTATGTGACCCACGATCAGGTCGAGGCCATGACGATGGCATCGAGGATCGGCGTGATCAAGGACGGCCGGCTGCTTCAGCTCGGCACCCCGAGGGAGATCTACGAAAATCCATCCAGCAGCTATGTCGCGTCGCGGCTCGGGACGCCCCAGATCAATTTCCTGCCCGCACGGCTGCTGTCCGATGTGGCGATGCCGCCGGAAACCGAGACGGTCGGCATCCGCACCGAGCACCTTCAGATCGCCGCGCGCAACGGCGGGCAGATGATCGGCCGGGTGCATCGCGTCGAGCACCTCGGCGAGCAGAATCACGTTCACCTCGACTATAAGGGCGAAACACTGGTGACGCTCGCGGATCCGCATCAACCGCTGCGGGCCGGCCAGGAGGTTGAATTGCAACTGGTGCGGCCGCTGTGTTTCGACCGTGCCGGGCAACGTATCGGCGCGATGGTTCAATAGAGGAGCGAGAGGTTCAGATAGATGTCTGTGCAACCCGAGACATTCAAGTCGCTGCTCAAGGCGGCCGCCGAGCAGGTCATCGCCAGCGCGCCGGAGCTCACGAGTCTGGACCAGGCGATCGGCGACGGCGACCACGGGACCAACATGAAACGCGGCTTCGAAGCCGTGCTCGGCAAGCTCGATGCCATCTCGGCGCAGCCGCTCAACGAGGCATTCAAGACGATCGGCAAAACCCTGGTCATGACGGTTGGCGGCGCCTCCGGTCCGCTTTATGGCAGCTTCTTTCTCGCCGCGGGCGAGGCGCTGTCGCAGGACAAACATCTGCCTGATGATCTCGCCGACGTGTTCGGCAGCGGAGTGGACGCGGTGAGCGCGCGCGGCCGCTCGCAGGCCGGCGAGAAGACGATGCTCGATGTGCTCGTTCCGGTGCTGGAGACGCTGAAGGCCGGCGCCGGCCAACCCGATCTGATCGCGCGGGTGCGCACCACCGCGGCTGAAGCGGTCGAGCGCACGGTGCCGATGCAAGCCACCAAGGGCCGGGCGTCGTTCCTCGGCGCGCGCAGCGTCGGTCATGTCGATCCCGGGGCGCGATCGAGCTGCGTTCTGCTGCACGCTGTGTGCGCTGGCCTGGAGGCGCGGCAATGACCGATACCGTAGGGATCGTGATCGTCTCGCATTCCCGGGACATCGCCAAGGGAACCGCAGACATGGTACGGCAAATGGTCGGCAGCGAGGTCAAGGTCGCTTTCTGCGGCGGCAATCCCGACGGTGGTCTCGGCACCAGCGTGCCGCTGATCATCGACGCCATCAACGACGCCTGGTCGTCGAAAGGCGTTGCTGTGCTTGTCGACCTCGGCGGCGCCGAGACGAACAGCGAAATGGCGGTCGAGATGTTGGAGCCGGCGCGACGCGAGCTCGTTGTCGTCTGCAACGCGCCGATCGTCGAGGGCGCCGTCATGGCGGCGACCGAAGCTGCGGGCGGCAGCTCGCTGGCCCAGGTCAGGGCCGTGGCCGAGGAACTCTCTGCCGACTGAGGCGGCGGCGAAGCGATGATGGATGATGAGCATGCTTGATAAAGCGGACGAACAGATCTTCACCGGCAATGTACGGTTGGTGCACGCGGTTGGCATGCACGCGCGCCCCGCGGTCAAGCTGACCAAGCTCGCCAAGAAATTCCAGGCTCAGATCTCGGTGCGGGTCGCGGGCGCGCCTGAATGGATCAATGCCAAGAGCGTGGCCAAGATCATGGCAATGCGCGCGGCACACGGCAGCACGATCGAGATCAAGGCCTCCGGCAGCGATGCCGAGGCCGCGGTCGCGGCGTTGGTCGATCTGATCGCAAGCGATTTCCCGGATGGAGCACCATAGCATGCAGGGCGGCGCTGCAGGGCTGGCCTACCGCGGCAGGACCGCCTCGATCGGCTTTGCCCATGGCCCGTTCGTCCGTGTCGACGCGGGCGCGGCCGGCGAGCGTGTGGCCGGCACACTGGTCGAGGAGGCGCTGGCCTTGCGCAATGCGATCGACGTCGCGAGTGGCCAGATCGCGGATCTTGCCGCCAGCGCCGGCGGCGAAGCCGCGCAGATTCTCGAATTCCAGGTTGCGCTGCTGGAGGATGAGGATTTGATCGAGGCGGTCTTCGCGTCGATCGGCGAGGGACGTCCAGCCGATATCGCATGGCGTTCGACGCTCGACGCGCAGATCGCCGACTACAATTCCGCACCGGACGACTATCTGAAAGCGCGTTCCTCCGATCTTGCGGATTTGCGCGACCGCGTGGTCCACATTCTGCGTGGCGACCAGGGGCAGCCGCTGAAGGTCCCGAGCGGGGGCGTGGTCTGCGCCGACGATCTGCCGCCATCGCGATTCCTCGAGATCGACTGGTCCGGCGGCGGTGGCCTGGCGCTGTTGCGCGGCAGCCCGACCAGCCATGTCGCGATGCTGGCGCGGGCGCGCGGCATCCCGATGGTGGTGCAACTCGGTACCATTCCGGACATCGGCACCACGGCGCTGCTCGACGGCGAAGGCGCGACGCTGGAGCTCGATCCCAATGCCGAACAGGTCCGTACGTTCGAGAAGCGGCGCGACAGCCATCTCAAGAGCAGGGCATCCGCGCGCGCGATCCTGCGGCGGCCGACGGCCTCCTGGCGCGGCGAGCGGATCAAGCTCTTCATCAACATCCAGCGCGTCGAGGATCTCGAACATGCCGACGCGCAGTATGCCGACGGCATCGGCCTGATGCGGACTGAATTCCTGCTCGCCGGCCGGAGCGTGCCGGACGAGGAGACCCAATTCCAGGCCTATGACGCGGTGTTGCGCTGGGCCGGCCAGCGGCCCGTCACCATCCGCACGTTCGATGCAGGCGGCGACAAGCCGGTGCCCGGGTTTACGCTGGATGGCGAGGCCAATCCGTTTCTCGGCGTGCGCGGCTTGCGGCTGTGCCTGGCCCGGCCCGAGATCTTTGCCGTTCAGCTCCGCGCGCTGGCACGCGCGGCGATACGCGGCAATCTCAAGGTCATGTTCCCGATGGTCACCTCGGCGGATGAGCTCGAGGCGGGACGGAAGCTGTTCGCCGATATCGTGCAGCGCTTGCTGGCGGACGGCATTGCCGCAATGCTTCCCGAGCTGGGAATCATGGTCGAAGTCCCGGCGGCGGCCCTCGCGGTATCTAGCTTCAAAGCCGCCTTCTTCTCGATCGGCTCGAACGATCTCGCGCAATATGTCCTGGCCTGCGATCGTTCCAACGGAGCTCTCGCCCCCTTGATGGACCCGCTGCATCCTGCAGTGCTCGAACTGATCGCGCGGACCGCGGAGCACGGCCGCCGCGCCGGCATCAGTGTCAGCCTGTGCGGCGACATGGCCGGCGATCCGCGCTGCCTGCCCGCATTGCTGAATTGCGGACTGCGCGAATTGTCCGTGAACGCCTCGGCGCTGGCGCAGATCAAGCACACCATCGACCGGCTGAGCAGCGGAGGCAGCGTTGGCTGACACGGCGGCCGATGATGCGCCCGAAGCCGGCGCGGTTGCGGTCTACAAGCGCATCTTCAAGGAGGTGCTCGAGAGCCGCCCGTCCGGCATGCGGCTGCGGCTCGCCCATGCCATGGGGAAGAACCGCAGCTTCGTCAGCCAGATCAGCAACCCGGCCTATCCGGTGCCGATCCCGGTGCAGCATCTCAACACGATCTTCGACGTCTGCCACTTCCCGCCACAAGCAAAGAGCGCCTTCCTTCGCGCCTATGCCCGCGCGCATCCGCGCCGCGTCGGCCGGCTGAGCGAAGGCTCGCACGAGCGGACGCTGACGCTGCATCTGCCGGACCTCGGCAGCGCCAAGCGCAACGCCGAGCTCGACACGCTGCTTCAGGAGTTCACACGGCGCCTGATTGCAATCATGCGGGAAAAATAGGCGAGAAACGCCGAACGGACGAAGCGGGGAGGACACCATGAAGAAGTTCATCAATTCGGTCGACGACATGCTCGCAGAAAGCCTCGACGGTTTCGCGGCCGCGCACGCCGATCTGGTCGTGCTGGGCGCCGAGCGCAAATTCGTTCGCCGCCGCGAGCTGAACTCGAAGAAAGTCGCGCTGGTGTCGGGGGGCGGCAGCGGGCATGAGCCGCTGCATGCGGGCTGCGTCGGTTACGGCATGCTGGATGCCGCCTGTCCCGGCCAGGTGTTCACTTCGCCGACGCCGGACCAGATCGTCGAGGCCGCACAGGCGGTCGCGGGCGATGCCGGCGTCCTGTTCATCGTCAAGAATTACGCCGGCGACCGCATGAATTTCGAGATGGCGGCCGAGATCGCCGAAGGCCGCACCGCCACCATCGTGACCGACGACGATGTCGCGGTCGAGAAGTCGACCTACAGTATCGGGCGCCGCGGCGTCGCCGGCACGTTGATCGTCGAGAAGATCGTCGGCGCCGCCGCTGAGAGAGGCGCCGATCTCAGCTCCTGCGTGGCGCTCGGCGAGCGCATCAACGCACAGACGCGCTCGATGGGCGTTGCGCTGACCAGTTGCACCGTCCCGGCTGCGGGCACGCCGACCTTTGCTCTTGGTGAAGACGAGATGGAGATGGGGGTCGGCATTCACGGCGAGCCGGGCCGCCGCCGCGTCAAGCTCGCGCAGGCCGACGCGATCGCCGCCGAGATGATCACCGCGATCGCCGATGATCTTGGCGCGCGCGTCGGTACCGAGGCGCTGCTGCTCGTCAACGGCTTCGGCGGCACGCCGACGATCGAGCTCTATCTGATGTACAACGCGGCGCGCCGGATGCTCGAGGAGCGGGGCCTGCGCGTCGCCCGTTCGCTGGTCGGCAGCTACGTCACATCGCTGGACATGGCGGGCTGCTCGCTCACCGTGAGCCTGCTCGACAGCGAGTCCGCAGCGCTCTGGGATCATCCCGTGCGCACGGCCGCATTGAAATGGTGACCGCTGCGGTGAGCGGCCGCTGATTTTCAGGTTGCGCCCTGATCGATGATGGGGCCGGGGTCTCAGGCATGCACCGGAAGTCTGCCGGTTCATCCTCCCTGAAACTTGCCGTGCCCGTCGGGCACGGCATCTTCTTGTGCGGAGTAGACGAGCTCTCCGACGATCGATGATCGTGAGTGCCAAGCGATTCCGCAACGCGTGGCGAGAGCGCTCGTTCTCCACTCACGCTTTGGCAGCAACGTACCCGTAATAATTCATGAGGAAGTCCCCAATTGAGAGGGGCTTCTGGGCGCCACCCTTGCCCGGATGAGGGATCGCGTAATCTCCTTTGCCCCATGTGAAGATCGTTGTCGTCACGTTTCCGTTCGACACTTGTATCCTGTCACGCAAAACGACCCAGTGCCGCGTCAACACCGAGCCTTCGTCCGACTGGTCGTCGTATTCGATCATGTTGGCGCTTATGAACAGGCATACGCGATATCCGCCGGCGAGCAGACTATTGGCCTCGTTGACGCTGTCGAGGCCTTTGCTGAATTTCAGATTGGTCTCCTCGCGCACGTCCTGGTATCCGGCCTTGCGGAACCATTGCTCCATTTCGCTCGGCAAGGTGATCCCCGCTACATCGCTTATTCTGCCGGTGTCGTCAAAATCGAGGAACCAGTTTTCGGAGTCGCGAATGGAGGCGCATGTCAGCCAATCGACATGGTCCAGCGAGTAGGGCGGCGTGTAGTTCTTCACGTCCTTTCCTGGCTTGATCAGCAGGCGGCCGAGGTTCGCCTGCCCCTTCTGATACAAGTCGATGGCGAACCGCGCATATTGCCCCGGCTTGTCGGATGCGTAGCTGAACATCAGCGCGGAGGGGCCGCACATGCTCGCCTGATCCTGATCTATGAGGCTCGGCTTCGCAATTCGCCTGAGAATGCCTATCCCGACTCGGTGCGGGTCGAGCTTCGGAAAGAATGTGGTCCTCGTGTTCTTGAGGAAATCGCAGACCATCTCGGCGGCGAGCTTCTTTTGGTCCGAATTGAGATCGTACGGACCAATCCCGAGCCACTTCTTCTTTTCGTCGCCGACGAAGAGCGTGATGAGCTTCTTCGAGGTCGGAGAGAGCGTTCTGGAGGTGTTGGCAATGGTGGTCAGGTCGTCCAGCTCGAATGCGGTGACCATGCCGTCCGTGACGGTCGCCCTGATGATATCGACGACTTCCGCGTAATCCAGCTTGGAATCGTCGAGCAGACCCTTGCGGAGTGCGGCATCGACGGATGGCGTCGCGATCGCATCCCATTGACCCTTGGGAGGAGGAGGCTTGGCGGTCGCCTTTGTCGCGAGGTCGACGAGCCGAGTGAATGTTGGTCCGCCGGGGCGGATATAGCCGTCCGGCGTGCCCGGGAAGTTCTTTTGCTGGAAATACAGGATCGAGTGGTAGAGGCTGTCGCTGGCGTGACCCGTCACGACCATTTGCGGTTTGAGCGTGGTCTCGGCTCCTCCGTCGGAGATTGCAATCTTGTTGAGCAGGGAGATGACCAGCTCCTGGTCTTGCTTCCAATTCTGGCAGCTGCGACCCGTCGCGGCAAACCGACCGACTTTGTCTTTCAATTGCGGCATGACTGATCACCAGCAATATGGTCGTGTTCAGTGGCGGATTGCGGGTTCAACTATCGCGTTGGTGGTCGGCTGAAGCGTCCAGGCAAGCTTGTCGATGAATTCGTACTCAAACAGCGCCTGCGGGTCGGTTCCGAAATAATATCCATACTGATGCAGGATCTTGGAGCCCTTGGCGACCATCTCGCGCTTCCATTTCAGGTCTTTGGCAGAGCTGAACTGAAATCCAATCGCCACCGCATAGTTTTCGTATGCTTCGGCAACTTGCAGAATGGTCGCGCGCGTCAGGATGCCGGCAGGATCCTCCAGGCCTTGAACTCTGAACGCGGTGATGCGGTTCATCAGATTTGATGCAACCTCCTCCTCGGACCAACCCATGACGCCCGCTGCAACGCCCTTTGCAAACCCTTCCTTGATGAACTTGACTTGAATGTTCTTGAGTGCCTCCCGAGCCGCGACCTTGTCAGCCACCATGAGGACCAGATCGGGGATCATCGCAGCGATGTTCTCGGCCTTAAGAGCCTCCTTTAACCCGGCCTTGAAGCCGGCCTTGGCCGCGCTCCACAATCCTTCGCCAGCAACGGAGCCGGCCGGCGGCGGCGGGACCTCTGGCGGGGTCGGTGTGTTCCGCGGGACCTTCAGCCGTATCTCCGGTGCCCGAAAGTCGAGCGCCTGAACGCCTCTCCTGCGCATCGCAATGAGCGTTCCTCCACTGTCCCTGGTCAGAAACACCGGATTTTTGATGCCGCGAGCCACTCCGCCTGCCCTGACCTGGGCGACCACATCGGAATCGAATGCGGAAAGCCCGTGGTTCAAACCCTCATTGCCCCACTTCCAAACTTGCGCGCGGGGCACCTGGGTCATCATCTTGTCTTCGACGATCCGCAGGTCGGTGAGCAATTTTTCCCCTGACTGAGCGCGCGCTCCCTTTAGAAATTCAAACTTGACCCGTGGTGAGATCAGAACCTCGTGACCGTCCTTGGCCAGGTTGAGAATTTCATTCTCAAAACGTCGGCTGAGCGCTTTCTCGGCGGCGCTCGCCGCAGCTCTTTGCCCGTTCTGTATGTCTATGAGGATGTTGGTATCGAGCCAGACCGGGGGCTTTAAAGGCGCCATTGCAACACCATTGGCTTAACTGGCACAGGACGCATTTTTGCGTCAGCGAGCCTATCCCTCAGTCGCGTTTGCCGAAGCGGCGGTTCAAGCGGCTCCGGATATCGCCAGTGAGATCCATCGAGGTCATGAGCCTGCCGCTATCTGGATCCCAGAAATGCGATCGTCAGCGCGCGCCCTTCGGCTTGGAGCCAAGCAGATCGTGCGTCCCACTGACGCTTAACGTTCCCGAGCACTCGAATCCCCCGAAAATGCCGCAGGATCCGGTGACGGTGACGCGCAAGTCCTTGCGTTGATACAGGTCGACCGAAACGCCAAATCGCGAAAAATCATTGGCGCTGTTCGGCAGGATCAGGTCGATGTGATCGATCGCCCAGCGCGGCAGGTGAGGATTGCTCTTCCAGAACAGTTCGTTGACGGCGTGGTGCCCGAAATTCGGTCCGACCGTGAGGGCGCCGTCTGCGCCCTCGAACACGAAGCCCGTCTCGTCGATGTGAACATTGACCCGATCTGGCGCTACCGCGAAATGTAGCGACGTGATGTCTTGCGGCTGCGGGTCCTTGCCGAACTGCGCACTATAGTCGTCGCTCCATTGCCCTCGGCCGCGTCCCAGCCCGAAGCCGTGCCGGCCCGGAAGGTCTCGCGTGGAGAGGGGCCGGTCGGATAGCTTTGGGCGCCAGATCTCCCGGAATCCCTTGCCGATTGTGGCTGCCATCGACAGATCAAGGGCCCAATGCGACGGCTTCTCCGGGCTTTTGCCTTCGGCGAAGGCGTCGAATCCGTCCGAGGTCTTGGCAATGCGCAGCGTCTTGATCAGGTCTTCCCAGTCCTTGGGCAGGAACGTGACGCCGTCGAGCGTGCTCGTTGCGGCCGCCACGCCATACTTCTCCAATTGGCGTCGGATATAGGGCTTCTCGTCATAGAGGCGGACATTGGGATTCGGCCCCGCGAAATATTTCGACAGATCGATCTGCGGCCGGAGCATGATCAGCCGCGCCGCGATCTTGCGGTAGGTGTCGGTCGTGGTCGGGTCGGTGGTCGTCACGGGGCTGCCCTGCGAGTGAAAGCCAGTCTCCAATTTGTCTGGTCCGGGCGGGGCCGGGTTCAACTGAACCTCCCAACCGGAAACGCCGACCACCATTCGTGGAGCAGTGTCAACAGCAAGGACGATCCGATGTCACTTCGGAGCAGGGTGCTAGACGTACTCAATGGCCCGGCGGTCGCGCGCATTCGCTTCCGGTTTCCGATCCGTGGCAGCCACGTGACGATTGCACCGCAAACGTTCCATCACGTCGCTCGCGCGATCCGGTTGGGACAGGTCAGCGTCAGAGTTCCGACCGACCTCGCGGCAAATGTTGCGGCACAGTATAACGACGTCGCGCGAACCCGGGCGGACGGTACGGTCGTCGCGGCGAATACGCTGGAGGTCGTGTCGGCGACGGGGCGAATGGACGAAGCCTATATCGTCCACGAGGCCTTGCATGCGGCTTACGATCTGCTGCGGACCGGCCTTGACGGCAATGCGGAGGAGGCGTCCGCCTATGTCTGCACGGCGCTCTACTGCCGGATGACGGGCCTGCCGCGCCCCCGCTGGGCGAACGGCCCGATCTACGCCAATGCCGCGGAGGTCGCCCGAACGCTGCTGTCGCAATATCAGAAGGGTGATCCTGGGATTCCCTGGGTCGGCGAGCATGAATGGCGGATGCTGCGCGCCGGTGTCGGCCTTAGTGCGGTCTATGCCAGCGGACCTGGCGGCATTGTCACCGGATGGCTCCTTGGCCAACAATACACCCACGACGGCTGATGGGACGGAGGGGCTTCCGCTCCACAAACTGGCTGGCGGCCCGGCTCCCTGCCGCCACGTCCTTACCGAGGCCCACGCCGTCGAAAGCCTCAGGCAACCAGCAAACCCAGCTTGCCGACCGTCGCCAGCGAACGGTCAACGCTTTGTCGGGTTGACAGCAGCAGCGGCGCTGTGGGCTGCCCGGCATCGTCCATTTGCTTGACCTGGACGGTCGGCCCGAAGGTTTCGGTCATTTCGGCTGTGATCTGCTCGATCGTCCGGGAGCCGTCGAGCAGCTGCAGGAAGTGGCGCGTCCTGTCGTCCTCCAACTGCACGGTTTGGTGGAGCAGATTGGTGACCAGCGGACCGGTCAGCGCTTGTCTGCGGGCGAGCAGACTCGCCTGCGGGCAATCCGTGACTTCCTTCACGAGAAACGGCCGTGATTTGAGAAAGGAGACCTCGCCGCTGCAGGCCAGGATATAGAGCGCTTCCGTCAGTATCCGCCGGTCGTCGCCGGTTTGCCGGCCCTCCAGCAGCGTCCGGGCGCCATCGAGCAGTTCAGTGAATGAGAGTGCGCGCGGCCAGGCCCGGCCGAGACAAAGATGTGCAGCCTTCAGGAGCGGATTGGTCACCGTGATCCGGCTGCCGTCCTGATTTTCAAATTCCATCTCGGAATCGTCAGTCAGGCAGGCGTCAGGGCGACGTGGGCTGGCGGTGCTCAGCAGATAGAAGGCGGTGATGAAGTCGAGATCGACCTTGCGGTCAAGGAATATGCCTTCGTGGCAGAGCAACGTACGCCGAAACCCGTTGCCGTCGATAAAGTCCTGGTATTGATCGCGCGCCATGAACTCGCTTTCGGGAAAGCGCTGCAGCGTGGCGCGGACCTCTTCGGTGTAGCCGGCAAGATAGCGTCGCGAGAAATCGGCGTCGCTCAGATATTGCAGGCCATGTCGGCCGGCGTCTTCGACGACTTCGTGCAAGAGGAAGGCCGTCGCGCCGGAATCGAGATCGTCGTGAAAAAGCAATTCGTCCGGAGCGTTGAGCACGCGGGTGCATTGATCGCGCATGACTGCACCGTGTACCGAGTTGGACTTCGATCCTTCGCTGAGAAATTTCACGATGGCGCGAGCTTGTCCCACCTTCTCCTTCATCCCGGTGATGCGCCGGGTGTGGTAGCGCATCATGTCGCGGACCATGTCGCGAAGGTGCGAGAACGGGTGCGCGTTATAACTGACGTAGCACAGCCCCTTTGGCGCCAAATTCCGTTTGAAGATGGACATCATCTTCTCGCGCACGATCGGTGGTACCCATGAATACACGCCATGGGCGATGATGTAGTCGAACTGTCCGAAGGCCGCGTCGACATCCATGATGTCGCAATGCAGAAGCCTGATGTTGCTCAAGCCCAATGCGGCGATGTTTCGCTGTCCGCGTTCGATTGTAGCGCCGCTCAGGTCGATACCGATGAACTCGCTGTCTGGATATTGAAAAGCCATCGGCAACAGATTGCCGCCAACGCCGCAGCCGAGCTCCAGGACCCGGCAGCGCTCGACCGGAGCCGGCTGCATGCCATAGACCGAAGCGATCGTTGCCAGATGGTTCGGATGCGTGAGCCCGTAGACATGCCCGGGATAATACACCTCGTCGTATGCTGTGGTGCCGGTGGTCGGCTGGCGGTGCTCGGTCTGGATGTTCATCGCGGTCAGTTCCACGAATATGCAAACTTGTCGTTCACGATCGAGACGCGCGTCTGCTTGACCTCCTCCTTGGCGAGAGACTTGCTCAGGAATTCGCGCGAGAGTTCGGGCAGCAGCGTGTTGGTGATGATGTTATCGATCATCCGCCCCCCGGAGTCCGGATCGTTGCAACGGGATACGATGTGCTCGACGACTGCATCGTCGTAGCCGAAGGCAGCCTTGTGATTGTCGCGGAGGCGCTGTCCGATCCGGTCGAGCTGCAATCTGACGATGCCGGCAAGCATCTCGTCGGAAAGCGGAAAGTAGGGGATCGAGACAATGCGCCCGAGCAACGCGGCGGGGAACACCTTCAGCAGTTCCGGCCGCAGCAGCCTGGCGAGTTCTTCCGGATCGTTGCGATACTTGGGATCGCGCGCCAGGCTCATGATGAGATCGGTGCCGACGTTTGTGGTCAGAATGATCAATGTGTTCTTGAAATCAATTCGCCGACCGTTGCCGTCTTCCATGACTCCCTTGTCGAACACCTGAAAGAAGATCTCATGGACGTCGGGATGGGCCTTCTCCACCTCGTCGAGCAGGATAACGCTGTAGGGTTTGCGCCGGACCGCTTCGGTGAGCCGGCCGCCCTCACCATAGCCGACGTAACCCGGAGGTGCGCCCTTCAAGGTCGAGACCGTGTGCGCCTCCTGGAACTCCGACATGTTGATCGTGATCATGTTCTGCTCGCCGCCATAAAGGGTTTCGGCAAGCGCGAGGGCGGTTTCCGTCTTGCCCACGCCGGACGGTCCGGCCAGCATGAAAACGCCAATCGGCTTGGACGGGTTGTCCAACTTGGCGCGGCTGGTCTCGATTCGTTTGGCAATCATCGTCAGTCCGTGGGACTGGCCGACCACGCGGCGATTGAGAATTTCGGGCAGCTTCAGGACGGTCTCGATTTCGTCGCGCATCATTCTGCCGGTCGGGATGCCGGTCCAGTCGGACACGACAGAGGCCACCGACTGCTGATCGACATGGGCATAGATCATCCGCTTTTCCGGATTGATGCCCTCCAGTGTCTCGAACTTGCCGCGCAACTCGACGCGTTTGGTGGCGCGATCTTCGTCTTCGTTCCCGGAGAGGATTTCGCGAATGCTGCGGATGTCCTTGACGAGCTCCTGTTCCTTGGCCCAGTCGGCCTCCAGGCCGGTCAGCTTGTCCTTCAGCGCCGCTATGTCGCCTTCGATCGCGGTGATGCGCTCGCTGTTCTCGTCCCCGAGATCGCCGTCGCTGACCAGCGCCGATCGTTCGGCCTCGCGGGCCGCGATCGCGACGCGAGCGTCCTCGATCAGGGCCGGCGTCGCGCTTTGACTGATCGCTACCCGCGCCGAAGCTGTGTCCAGCAGGCTGACCGCCTTGTCCGGCAACTGTCGAGACGGAATGTAGCGATGCGACAGGTTGACCGCGGTCACGATCGCGGCGTCTGAGATGCGAACGCCGTGGTGCTTCTCCATCGGGCCGAGGAGGCCGCGCAGCATGATGCAGCAGGTCTCGACGTCCGGCTCATCGACCTGGATCGGCTGGAAGCGTCGTGTGAGTGCGGGATCCTTTTCGATGTACTGGCGATATTCCGCCCAGGTGGTGGCGGCGATGGTCCGCAGCGTGCCGCGGGCGAGGGGAGGCTTCAGGAGATTGGCCGCGTCGCCGGTGCCGGCCGTGCCACCGGCCCCGATCAGCGTGTGAGCCTCGTCGATGAACAGGATAATCGGGGTAGGCGAGTTCTGTACCTCGTCGATCACCGAGCGCAGGCGCTGCTCGAATTCGCCCTTCATCGAGGCGCCGGCCTGCATCAGGCCGATATCCAGCGCGCAGAGCCTGACGTTGCGCAGCGGCGGCGGCACCTCGCCGGCGGCAATGCGCTGGGCAAATCCCTCGACCACGGCGGTCTTGCCGACGCCGGCCTCGCCGGTGAGGATCGGATTGTTTTGCCGCCGGCGCATCAGCACGTCGATCAATTGACGGATTTCGTCGTCCCGACCAAGGATCGGGTCCATCTCGCCCGATCTGGCCTTTGCGGTGAGATCCTGGGAGAACCGGTCGAGCGGTGTCGTCCCCTTGGCATTCGCCCGGTCCGCACCATCGGTGCCGGCACCGGCCAATCCGGAGCCATCCATCGGACGCATGGTCTCCTCCTCGGAGCCCGCCCAGATCGCGCGGTGCTCCGCAGCCAATGCGTCGACATTTATCTTGGCGAATTCCTGCGAGATGTTGTTGAGCGCACGACGGATCTCGTTCGATTTCAATCCGGCGACCAGGAGATGGCCGGTGCGGATCTGGGTCTCGCCGAAGAACAGCGTGGCATAGTGCCAGCCACGGTCGAGAATATCGATGACCGAATTGGCGACGCCCGGCATGTCGGTTTCGTTCTTGCGGAAACCGTTGATGACGCCCGCGAGGTCCGACAACAGCCGCGCGCGGTCGAGCTTGTAGCGATCCGCCGACAGGCTGAGGTCGGTCCGCTCCTGTTGCAGGATGTGAAACAGCCAGTGCGCAAGCTCCACGTTACGGTTGCTGGCGCTCTTGGCGTGGCGCAGGGCCTGTATGAAGGCGTCGTAGCCGGCCCGGTTCAGTTTGCCAGTCACGGCCTCAAGGCTGATATCGGTCACGATGGCGCCTCCTGCTCAATCCCTGGGCGATGCCGGGTCGTCGCGGAAATCGGCTCGAATTCCCATGATGTTAGGACAATCGGAGCGATGCTTAGGTTCAAACCGGCGGCGTACCTGTCGCAGCATTGCGCCGGGCTCTCAGACGCTCGGCTAGGTGAAAGCGTGCATCGCGCCGGTACTCCTCGGTCGAGGCCCAGTTCGGCGAAACCCAGCTGGTCCATCCAAGGCGTCCGCTGTGCCCCAGCTTCATCGGGACAACCGCTCCCGCCGGAATGGCGAGTTCCACCTCCCACTCGAGTTCGTCGCCGATATAGAAATAGACGGCGTCAGCCAGGGGCTCGGACAGGTTCGGCGCTTCGGTGGGCAGGAACTGCTCGTATTGAGCAAAATCCTTCACGAATACGCGAACCCTGATCTTGTCTTCGACGCTGAACACGCGCGAGCCCAGGAGCGCGTCGTGACCGAGCCTGGCGTGCGTCCCGCCGAGCCGGCTGCAGTGGCTCGGGTCGAACGGGAGCCAGGTGCCAACGAACTCGTCGATCTCGACCCTGACATCGAACAGCCCTTGCAGGAGCCGCGCCAGCCGTGAAGCGGATTTCGCTCTCGGTGAAACCAGTCCCGCGAAGCTCAGCTTCGCCATGTCAGGCACGGTATCCCGATTGGCAAAAACATCGGAGCCGAGGCCGGCGAAGGAGCCGACATAGGCGATGAAGCGATCGTCGGATGGGCGATCGTGCTGGGCGATCGGCCGTGCGTCTGCCCAGGCTCGAAAGAACAATTGCAGGAAGCGTCCGTTCAGCAGGTCGAGAAAACGGGGGAAAGCGTCATCCCGCATCAACTGCCAGCCGACGCTCTCATCGGTGGTGGCCAGCGGCAGCGCGCCCTGCGGCCCAAGCAGGCCGAGGAATTTGACCAGAATTCTGAGCCTGCCATCGCGATCGTCGACCGAGCTCAGATTGGAGGCTGGAAATTCCAGATAGGGGGTTTGACCGAGGTCGACAAACTCCTCGCGACGCGCAGCACTGTCGCCGATCCGGGGCCGATCCGGATTGCATCGCTCGAGCTGGCGGAGCGTCTGAAAAAAATCGAACCGCCAGGGCTCGGCCTTCATCTGGTCGATCAGCGTCACAGCGGCCTCCGGGTGCCCATGCGGGCAGGCCAACGCATGATCTCGCCGCGCTCCGGGGTCGAGATGACGGTCTGGGTGAAGGTATTGAAGCCAGAATAGTCGGCGAAGAAGCGTTCCAGCACCGCCCCGAGCAGGAACACGCCGCTGCCTTCGAATGCCTTCTCGTCCAGCGTGACCGTGATCTCCAGGCCGCGCGCTGCGCCACTGCCGGTACGCTCACGCACCCGCCGCACCACGGGCCTGCTCTCGACGCTGCGCACGCCACGAATCTTGCGTTCCGTCGCGTCGTCGAACTGGTCGGCGAATAAGGACAGCATCTCGCGCAACGCCCCGGCGTTCTTGCCGCCGCTGCGTTCCACGAGGCCGAGATAGTTCAAGCTCAGCATGTTGATCAGGCGCCAGCTGACGACGCCGCTATTGGCGATTTCGCTGCGGCTGCGTAGCTGCGCCACCACCGGCTCGCGTGGCCGGGTGGGGCCGGCTATGCACATCAGCTCGAGCGAAGTGTCGTCCAGCAGGCGAAAGTCGGCGCCGCCCTGGCCGACCGGCAGATGTTCCGTGAGATGCCGGTTGGAGCACAGCGCCCGGACGCTCAGCTCGGCGGCGGATCCGCCGCCGCTCGGGTCGCCGGGCTCGAGCAGCGAAAGGAACATGTCCGTCCCGGTGTAGTCCGAGGCTGCGCCATAGGTCTTCTCTTCGACGGTGCGACGCCGCGGCAGCCGACGAACCGTATAATAAAGTCCCTCGACCGATCCGGCCGTCCGGTCGACGGCGGCGGAGTACAACGGACGCACGCGGCGCTTGTCCTTTTCCGCCGGAAAGTGTGCGTAAACCTCCAGCACCTGGTGCGGCTCGTATTCGAGATAGCGGCTTCGGTCGGGCACCACGTGGTATTCGTAGGTATTCGACTTGATCGGGATGCGATCGCTGGTCTTCTCGAACAGGTTGATCGCCGGGGCGGTGTAGAGACTGAAAGTATCCGCCCGGACCGAGGCGGCGAGCCGCGAGTTGTGCTCATCGAATGCGAAGACGATATCGATGGACTTGCTGCGTAACCGCGGCATCACTGCGCGAAGTTGCGTCAGATTGACGCCAAGGAACTTGCGCGGAAACACGAAATATTCCCGCAACAACTCCGAGCCGCGAAAGACCCGGTTGTCGTTCGGAAACAGGGATTCGTCCTCGTTGAAGCCGACCTGCTGCACACAGTCGTTCGGAGCCCGGATGACGACCGGATCGCCGAAATCGTCGAGATAGCGAAAATAGACCCCGACGCAGTTCGAGGTCAGTTGTTCGTAAAGTGCGATGGCGTCCGACTCGGCACCGGTCAGGTAGATGGGCAGTTCGCTGGTGCGGCAGCCGGCGAACCAGGTGTCCGGCTTGTTGCGAGCCTCCACGTCCGTCGGCTCGTCGTCGAGCCGCGCGGCGGTACGGTGCGTCAAGGAGAGCCTGAGCCCGGCGATAACTTCTCCGCCGACTGGAATCCCGAGGGCCTGCAAGGCGCCGGCGGTCGCAAAATATTCGGCGCCGGTGACGTCAAAGGGCCAAAGCACGATATCGCGGCAAAGCCGGAACCGGCAGGCGAGGCTCCGTTCCCTTTCGCGATAGTTCGCGTCGAAATAGGCGCCCCGCGCAATCTTCTTGCCGTCGCGCAACGCCGGATCGGCGTAGGTCGGCTGAATCTTGACCAGCATGGCGGACGGAGTCGGCGCGAGATAATTCGGAACCAACTGCTCAAGCAGGTTCGCCGTGAATTCAGGAAACTCGTGCTTGAGCTTGAGCTGAACACGAGCGGCGAGAAATGCAGCACCCTCCAACAGGCCTGAGATCATCGGATCTGAGCGGTCGCGGACCAGACCGCCGAGGCGCTCGGCGATACCAGGATATTCCTCGGCAAAACCCTCCGCATGCTCGTACAGCAGCGACAGTTCACGATTGTAAAAGTCGAGGAACTCGCGATTCATGTTACAGTCGGTTGATCTGTATATCGCCGCTGTCGAGGTCGACGTCTGCGACGAATTCCACGGGCACGTTGAGCGGTTCGCACTTCAGGTCGGAATGCACGACGAAGCGCAGCTTGAGCTGCTCGGCGCCCACGGAGGTGTCGCGCCGCACCCGGATGGACTTGCGATCGAGTCTCGGCTCATAGGTCGTGAGCGACATGCGCAGGGCATCGCTGAGCTCCTCGTCGGTGACTTCGTCGATCGAACGGTTTGCGATATCGGGGAATCCATAGTTCAGGATCGAGGCGCGGACGCAGCCGCGACCCGTCAGGTCAAGCGTCGATTCGAGGGCAATGGTGTTGAGGAGTGTTTCGACGTCCTGCGAAACCTCGCGCCTCAGCAGCGTCTCCGAGATCGGGAAACGACCAGCGCTGCGCCGTCCCGCTATCACTCGCTCACCGAACTGATCGCGCAGTTCGAGTGGTTTGCGCGCATCGCGAGCGTCATGAGCCGCACGAAAGGCCAGCATCAATGGCGGAGAGAGCCGGTCCTTCCTTGGCGTAACAGTCATTGACGGTCCCCGTACCGCCAGCGCCGATTGCCGCTATGGGCAACCGGCGCCGGGCAGGAAGCTTGCGATCAGGCCCATTCCTTGTTGGCCGCAACGTCCCATCCGAATACCGGAGACGCGCCGGCGCCGCCTTTTTCCGTCTGGGTCTTGTAGGTCATTTTGACCTTCTGGAAGTTCAGGCTGACGTTTTCGGTGAGGCGATCCTCGCCGTGCGATCCGCCCGTCGAGACGCTGGAGACCAGAACGTGCTTCATCTCGATCTTGAGATATTCGAGCGGGTGTTCACCGGCCTTGCGTACCGTGAGAATGGCGCTGTCGATGTGCTTTCCATTGGCGCAGACCTTGAAAAGCTCGGGTGTCGCCTTGTCCACGAAGTGCGTGAAGTGGAGGTCTTGAACGGCGACCTTGCCGGCGCCGCCGCCGGACCCGCTGTGGAACGTGCCGCTCTGGCTCTCGCCAAACGACCAGCTCAAAATGTCGATTTCGTCCTTGTGTTTGTCGTCGAGCGACTCGCCCTTGATCGGATCGAGTTTCAGAAAGATGTCGACAGCCATAGCATAGCCCTTTCAAAATGCTCTGATGATAGACGGTTTGCGATGGCGTGGCGTCAGGAGCTCGGGCCTGGCAGGCGCGAAACAAGACTGAGACCGACGTCCATCGCTTCCAATTGAAAGTGGGGACGGAGAAAGAAGCGCGCGTTGTAATATCCCGGGTTCTCCTCGTTTGCTATGACCTCAACCTTCGCAGCGGCCAGCGGCTTGCGCGCTTTCTGAGCTTCTGACGACAGGGCCGGATTGGCATCAACGTATTCGTTGATCCAGGTCTGCAGCCAGACCGTCAGCTCATCCTTTTCCTTCATGGATCCGATCTTGTCGCGAACCATGCACTTCAGATAATGCGCAAAGCGGGATACTGCGAACATGTAGGGCAGACGCGACGACAGGTTGTCGGACGCGGTTGCATCCACGCCCTTGTCGCCGAAATACTTCTTCGGCTTGTAAAGCGACTGGGCGCCGATGAAGGCGGCCTTGTCGGTGTTCTTGCGATGGATCAGCGGGATGAGTCCCGCCTTTGCAAGCTCGTGCTCGCGACGATCGCTGATGGCGATCTCGGTCGGGCATTTCAGGTCGACGCCACCATCGTCGGTCGGGAACGTATGCGTCGGCAGGTTGATGACCTCGCCGCCGGATTGGACGCCGCGGATGCGCGTGCACCAACCGAACTCCTTGAAGGCGCGGTTGATGTTGACTGCCATCGCGTAGGCGGCGTTGATCCAGCCGTATTTGTCACCGGTGTGCCCGTCCGTCTCCTCTTCGAAGGCGAACTCTTCCACCGGCTCCGATTTGGCGCCGTAGGGGAGGCGGCCCAGCGCGCGCGGCATGCACAGGCCGAGATAGCGCGAGTCGTCCTGATCGCGCAGTCCCTTCCATGCGGCGTATTCCGGCGTGTCGAACACCTTGCCGATGTCGCGAGGGTTGGACAGTTCGGTCCACGAGTCCATTCCCATCAGCGTAGGCTCGGCGCCGCTGAAGAAGGGGGCGTGCGCGGCGCCGGCGATCTTGCTGAGATCGCGGAGCAACTGCACGTCGGTGGGAAGGTGGCTGAAATAATAGTCGCCGATCAGGCAGCCGAACGGCTCGCCGCCGAGCTGGCCGAATTCGTACTCGTAGATCTGCTTGAACAGCGGGCTCTGGTCCCAGCGCGCATCGGGATAAAGCCGCAGGTTCCGATACAGCTCGTTCTTGGAGACGTTCATCACCCGGATCTTGAGATTGGCGTCGGTCTCGGAATTGAAGACGAGGTAGTGAAGGCCGCGCCAGGCACTCTCGATCGCCTGGAATTCGGGCGCGTGCAGGATCTCGTTCATCTGCGCGGTCAGCTTCTGATCGATCCGCGCGATCATCTCCTCGATGGTGTCGAGCACGTCCGACTTGATGACGCTCGTGTCCTTGAGCGCCTCCTGAACCAGCGTGGACACCGCGTTCTCGACTTCGGTCGCCGCACGTTCGGTGCGCGGCTTGAAGCTTTGCTTCAGCAGGGCGGCGAACTCGTCGGCCTCGACGGTCCCGACCTTGGTGGTGGTCTCTTTATGGATTGCTTCTTTTGCCATGGTCCCCATTCCTTCCCTTAGCTGTTGCTGTCGGCTTCGGTGGACTGGCTGGTCGCGCGCTCGCGCAGTGCGGCCATCAGTTGAGGATCGGCGAGGAGTTTTTTCAGCTGGTCCTCGGCGCCCACCTTGCCATCCATGTAGCGCAGCAGGTTGGCGAGCTGTTCGCGCGCTTCGAGCAATTTGGCCGTCGCCGGCACTTGGCGGGCGACCGCCACCGGCGTGAAGTCGGACATCTTGTTGAAGCGCAGGTTGACGGAGATCTTTTCGTCGGACCCGTCGCTGAGACGATTGGCGACGCGCGCCGTCACGCCGGGCTGGATCGCCGCCATGCGGTTGTCGAAATTGTCCATGTCGAACTCGAGGAACTTGCGCTCCTCGACCTTCGCCTTCTCGACGCCGGGGTCGTTGCCGGAAAGATCGGACAGGACGCCCATGACGAACGGCAGTTCGATCAGCCGCTCGGCATCGTATGGATCTTCGTAAGTGATGTGCACGCGCGGTGCGCGGTTTCGGCGAATGAATTTTTGACCGCTGTCGGTTGCCATTGGGTTGCCCTCTTCACAAAAAATTCTCTGCGGAAGCCGACTTGCGCGACGCAGGCAGGGGAAGTGCCTCGGTCTTTCGTCGGCGGAGCTTCCTTCCGTTCAGTTAGTCCCGTCGAACGGAAGGCGGGTTCAATTCGATTTATCGATCGCCTTCAGAGCGCCCTCCGGCAGCACTTCGTTCAGCAGGCTGAGGAAGTCTCGCTGTGCGAGTTCGCGTGCGCGATCGACCAGGAACGGGATCGGGCTGGACGGCTCCGCGGCCCGGAAGAAGGAGGCAACCTTGCTCAGCAGGTCCAACGCTTGGGCTCTGTTTTCGGCTGCAAAAACAGCATCTTGAGCCTCATTTTCGGCCGCGGATGGGAGCGAGGTGGCGAACTCCGCCATGCGCTCGATCGGCAGGTCGAAAACCTTGTCGCGACCGATATTGATGGCGGCGCTCTCCACGTGGGCCGGCATCAGCATCCGCATCACTTCGATAAACGATTTGCCAACCATGTCCTGTGCCTGCCGCACCAGCAGCAGCGCCGGGCTCGACGGTTCCTTTCGAGCGAAATAGTCGGCAGCCGCTGCCAGCGCCGCGGATGCCTGTCCGGGTGATGTCACTGCGCCGGCGATTTCGATCGGAAGCTGCGGGCCGCCTTGAGCAGCCGCGTCCGGGGACGGGGTGATTGCGGCCGGATCGCGTGCGGTGACCAGAGTCGCGAGCCAGCCGGCCATGCCATTCGCGACACCCGCCAGCCTGTCGAGACTGATGGGTTGCCCCGAGTTCAACTTTTCGTGCCAGACCGATTTGATGCCGGCGATCTCGGCAGCGACCGCCGAACAGCGGGCGCTCACCGCCTTGAGGGTGTCGAGGTCGGTCTCGCCGATGATGCGCTCGATGGTTCCGAGATCGGGCATGTCGACATCGGCATCGGCGGCGGGAATTTCGCCCTTGGCAATCTGATAGGCACGGTAGTTGAGGCTGCCGTGCCTTCGATTTTCGATCAGGGGGAGGAATTGGAGCGGGTTGATCACCGTCGGAAACACGTCGATCGCCTCGATGGTGACGGCCCGAAAAGCATAGTCGCCGTCCTCGCCCCTTGGGTGAACCGCTTCCCATTGTTCGCGCAGCAGCAGGGTGGTTGCCCTCAGGCAGCTGAGGAAGCCGTCGAGATCGCGGTTCAGGATGGAAAACTTGGCGAGCAGCATGGTCAGGCGCAGATCGCGGGTGCGAGCCAGCAGGGGCTGCGCAGCGGCGCACTGGCCGGCAATATCGATGGCTTTCGGGTCGAAGCGTCCGCGCTCTCCGTTCGCGTTGACGACCTCGAAATACGACATCGGCAGCAGCGATTCCGCAGCTGCGAAGAAATTCAGGTACTGAACGTCGCCGGCCGCATCGAGGTCAGGCCCGCAGGGATCGTCCGGGTCGATGGGCTGGGTCAGGGATGCGACGTCGAGCATGCAAAGAGGATCCGTCTGCGGGGGTCTGGCCCCTCTACCAGGTCCGGGACATCTGGCGGATCACGCGGGGGATCATGATCCGATTGACTGGTAGGTCAGATCAACGCCGGCCTCGGTTCATTCCCGCGATGATGGCGGTTTCCCGTGAACCGGCAAGCGCTTGGAACCGACTACATGAGTGCCGCAGTGGCTTCCTCAGGCAATGCTTCGCCGCGCCGGGAGAGGAGACACCGGGCGGACTTGTCGGCCATCCCAGCGATGGACGGCTCGGATTTCGGTCGTTCGTGCTTGACCGCCTGATGCGCCGGTTGCGCAGCTCGTGCGGTCAACGAGGGAGTTTAACGCCCACATGGGCCAGCTTACCCAGGATACCCGCCTCTGCGAGCTCAAGACCCCCCTTGGCAAGGACGTTCTGGTTTTTGCCCGGTTCGAGGCCGCCGAAGGTCTGAGTGAACTGTTCGAATACCGCATCGAATGTCTCAGCGAGGAAGCCGATCTCGACTTCGATCGGGCCATCGGCAAGCAGTGCACCCTCACCATCAAATTGCACGAGAAGGAACGCGAGTTCAGCGGCATTCTCACAGAAGCCCAATGGCTGGGGGTGAAGAACGACTACTTCAGTTATCGGATCGTGCTGAGGCCCTGGTTGTGGCTGCTGTCGCGGACCACCGATTGCCGGATTTTTCAGGACAAGAAGGCGCCCGACATCATCAAGGAGGTCTTCAACGAGCGCGGCTTCACGGACTATGAGTCCAAGCTTACCGAAGAGGGCTCATGTCCAAAGCTCGAATACTGCGTTCAATATCGCGAGACCGACCTGGATTTCGTCTGCCGGTTGATGGAGCAGCACGGGATCTACTACTTCTTCAAGCATGAAGGCGGCAAGCACACGTTGGTGCTGGCTGACTCCAAGTCCTCGCACAGCCCCATCAACGGTCTCGCCAAGATCCCCTACATCCCGCTCGCCGGCTCCGACCGTCGCGGCGAGCAGCATATTTATGAATGGGCTTCCGAACGCCGGTTCCGCACCGGGAAGATCGAGCTCAACGATTACAACTATCAGAAGCCCAACGCGCAGATGATCAGTGACGCCAAGGGCTCCGAGCACTACACACGATCCGAGATGGAGTTCTACGACTATCCCGGCAAGTTCAAGGAGAAGTCCGACGGCGAGCGATACGCGAAGATCCAGCTCCAGGCCGAGCAGGCGATGGATCGGCGCCGCCGGGGCAACGGCGACGCCGTCAACCTTTTCCCCGGCGGACTAACCAAGCTCGAGAAGCACGCGAAAGACTCGCAGAACGTCGAATATCTCGTGGTACGGGCAGCTCACTCGTTTTCCATCGAATCCTATCGCACTGGCGGCCCCGGTGACGCCGGACAGCACGTCTACTTCGGCAGCTACGAATTTCTGCCAAGCGATCGGCCGTTTCGATCTCCCATGACGACGCCGAAGCCGAGGATCAACGGCATTCAGACCGCCAAGGTGGTGACCAAGGACGACAATTCGAGCGAGGAAATCGACGTCGAGTCGCTGGGCGAAATCTATGTTCGCTTTTTCTGGGATCGGAAGAAGAAGCGCTCATGCCGGTTGCGCGTGGCGCAAGTCTGGTCCGGCAAGCGCTGGGGCGGTCAGATCATCCCGCGCGTCGGGCAGGAGGTGGTCGTGGAATTCCTGGAAGGGGATCCCGACCGGCCCTTGGTGATAGGGACCGTCTACAACGATGAATACAAGCTGCCCTACGATCTGCCGTCCAAGAAGACGATTGCGGGATTGAAGTCCGACTCGACCAAGGGAGGCGGCGGCTACAACGAATGGAACTTCGAGGACAAGAAGGGGTCCGAGAAGATCACCGTGCACGCCGAGAAGGACTACGACGTCACGGTCCGCGACACCGAGACCAGGACCATTGGCGAGGCCGCGTTCGGCGGCGATACCCGCAAGACCACGCTCAAGAACGGCAACGACAAGCTTGATATCGAATTGGGCGGTCAGCACATCAAGCTGGCGATGGATCAGTCGGTCGATGCGGGCCTGAGCATTACCCTCACGGCCAACGTCAATATCACCCTGCAGGTTGGTCCAAGCCAGATCATCCTGTCTCCAGCCGGCATCGTCATCAACGCGCCGACCATCACCATGACCGCGCAGGCCGCCATGGCGCTCGCGGCCGGCGGCCCGTTGGTTGCCCACGGCACGCCAACCATTGTCGGCTGACAGCCATGAATCAGGTTCGGTTCAGCACAGTCCACGATCTCTTCGAAGCCTATCCGCTGGCGCGCTACGACGTCGGCAAAGCCGCTCCGGACAAGTTGTCGTTGGACTTCCTGCAGGAGGCGGCCGATGCGGGCAACTGGCACCAGGCTGTGTCCTTCTGCGCGTATCTGCTCCCCAGGCGTGTGGCCGTCGCCTGGGGCTGTCGCTCGTTGCGGCAGATGTTCGACCATTTCGACGGCAATGAAGGCAGGTCGCTCAATTTTGCCGAGACCTGGGTCCGGCAGCCGGACGAGCAATCGCGCAACAAGGCTTTGGCGGTCGGCAATGCCAACGATCCCGAGCAGCCGGCGACCTGGCTGGCGCTGGCGGCGGGTTGGTCCGGCGGAAGCGTGGTTCCCGCGGAATTCGCACCGGTCGAAGCCAAGCCGGATCAGACGGCGCGGGCGGTTCGCGCAGCCCTTTTGATCGGCCTCTGCCGGCTTACCCGCGAGTCCAGGGACCGGATAATGACGGCCTGCCTGGAGGATGGTATTCAATTGGCACGCGGCGAACCGCGCCCTCCACGCTGACGAGACGATGTGATGGTGCTTCGCTTTAACATCGAGAACGAGCCGACCCTTCCAGACGGCGGCCCCGTGTCATTTACCGTCACCGGAAGGCGTTCGGTCGACATTGGCCGGGACCGCCATCTCGACTGGACATTGCCCGATCCGGCGCGGATGATTTCGGGGAAGCATTGCGAGATCCATTATCGCGACGGCGGCTACTGGTTGCACGACGTCTCGACCAACGGCACCTTTCTCAACGGTGCCGACCAGCGCATGCGGGGAGCGCACCGGCTGCGCAATGGCGATCGGCTCGTCATCGGCCACTATGTCATTGGCGTTTCGCTGGACCTGGATGAGCCTGCCGAGGGCACGCCGAGCCATGGCGCGCAGCAGCAAGCTCCGCTCGCTCGGCAGCACGCCGATTACCAGGAACTGTGGGCTCCCGGTCGCGACGTGCCGCCGCCGATCGACCCGCAGCAGTTGCGAAAACCGCGCGAGGCCGCGCGGCCCGTCAATCCGGAATTCCTGGACTGGGCGGCGAGCGTTCCGCCGGCGGGTATGGATCCTGTCCGGCATTCGCCGCAGATGCCTCAGCGCGAGCCGCCGCTGCACGACGACATGAGCTGGGCAGCCGGTCCGGTCGCCACGCCAAAACCGCCGGTCGACGTGCTGCACGCGATGCCGACGCCGCGCCGACCATCGGTATGGGCCGACGACGAAGCGGCTGTCCCGCCACCGCCGGCTCCCTCACCGGCAGGGCATATGGGAGCGCCGCGGCCGCAACTGGCCGAGCCGACACCGGCCACGGCCGCGCCGATCGGCAACCCCGAATTTGCGCGCCTGGTTGCACGTGCTGCCGGGCTGCCCGACGGTTTCTTTGCCGACAAGACCGAAGCCGAACTCGCGGAACAGCTTGGCGTCATCCTGCGCATGACGGTGGAAAACCTGATGGCCCTGCTGCAGGCGCGGACCCAGGCCAAGCAGCTGACGCGCAGCACCAGCCAAACCACCATCCAGGCCATCGAGAACAATCCGCTGAAATTCTCGCCGACCGCGGAAGACGCGATGCGTATCCTGTTCGGGCCGCCGACGCGCAGTTACCTCGATGCGCCGCATGCCTTCGCCCAGGGCTTCAAGGACCTCAAATCCCACCAATTGAAGACCTATGCGGCAATGCAGCATGCCGTCCGGGGACTGATCGCCAGTATCGATCCGACGCTGATGGCGCGCGAGCTCGAGCTTCAGCGCGGCGCAAGGTCCTTGTTTGGCTCGAACAAGAGCAAGCTCTGGGATGAATTTTTGACGCGCTGGAACGCGCATCTCGGTCGCGACGAAAGCGCGCCGATCGATACCTTCATGCTGCATTTCTCCGAATATTACGACCGCACAGACAAATCGGGGTCAAAGTGAACTGTCGGTGACGATGCAGTCGCCGATCATTGCCAAGTGGATGTAGGAATGTCCTGGTACAGCAAAGTTTTCTGGTCGGAAGGTCTGTTCCTGCGGCCGCATCATCTGCAGCAGAACGATCGCTATCTCGAGCATCTGCTGGAAAAGCGCGTTCGTTACACGACACCGTACCCCTGGGGCTTCGCCCAGCTCGAGATCGACAACGATCTTACTCAGCAGAGCAAGTTCGCCGTGCGCAGTGCGACCGGCGTCATGCCGGACGGAACGCCGTTCGATATTCCTGCCGACAGTCCGATCCCGGAAGCCATCGAAGTGCCGGATTCGGCCGCTGGCCAGATCGTCTGGCTGATGATGCCGGTCGCGGCGCCCAATACGCGGGAGGTGGATGAGGATCGCACCGACAGCGCAAGTCGCTACGTTCGGACTGCCGAGACGTTTATCGATTCAACCTCGGCGCTGCGCATCGAGGAAGAGATCGACATTGTCTATCCGCGGCTCTCGTTCGAGCTGCGCAAGACGAGCAAGCCGGGATACATGGGGCTCGGCATCGCTCGCATCCTCGAAGTGCGCGACAAGAATATCCTGTTCGACGACAAATTTGTGCCGCCGATGCTGGTCTGCGCCGCGCATCCGGTTGTCGATGGCTGGCTCAATCGAATCATCGGCTGGGTTGAGACCAAGCTCGACGAGCTGGCGCGCTACGCAGTCGATCCTTCGTCCGGCGGCGGCTTGCAAAGCGTCGATTATCTGGTGCTGCAGGTGCTGAACCGGACCATTCCGGTGCTGACTCATTTCAAGCGGTCCGGCAGCGTACATCCCGAGCGGTTGTACGAGGAACTGTTGAGGTTTGCCGGTGAGCTTGCGACCTTCGCGACCACCGAACGGCGCGCACGGGACTACCCGGTATATGATCACGACAACCTCGAATACGTCTTCACGCCCCTGGTGCGCGACATCCAGGATTTCCTGAGCGCGCGGTTGGGCAGGCGGGCGATCCGTCTGGAGATCATCGAACGTGCCCAGAACGCATTTGTATCGCCGATCCGCGATCGCGCGCTGTTCCGGAATGCGACGCTGGTGCTTGAGGTCGCCGCGCGGCGGCCGCTCGTGGAGATTCAGAATGAATTCCCGCACCTGTTCAAGGTCGGGCCCAACACGAAAATGACCGAGATTGTGCACGCAAACCTGCCGGGTTTGACCCTGGTGCATCTGCCGACGCCGCCACCGCACATCCGGGCCATCACAGACCACGTCTATTTCTATCTCGATCGCAAGTCGCCGCTGTGGCCCGAGTTCAGCACAGCGGCGTCGATCGGGATGCATTTTTCCGGCGACTGGCCGGAGCTTGAGTTGTACCTTTGGGCCATCCTGGAAGAGCGGCCATGACCGACAGGGACAAGCCGGTTAATCCTTTCGGTCGGGGTGAGCGGACCATCATCCGTCCGAACCCCGGCGGGAAGATGCCGCCGGCTCCGGCCCCTCAACCTCCGGCAGGCGAGGGGCCTGCCAGCCGTCCGGCGTACTCGCCATCGCCCATGGCTACGCCGGGTGGCCCTTCGCCACCGCCTTCATTTTCTCCCGTACCGCAGAGCGCAAGCTACGCCAACCTGCCGACCAGCCAGCCGTCAGAGGAATGGATTTCGACACCGGCGCCGGCTCAGGCGCCGCAACCGATCCTGCCGCCCGGACCACCGTTGCGTGTCGACGATCTGGTTGCACCAAACGCCAATCCGGTGATGCGCGCCGGTGGCCCTTTGCTGCAATTGCTTGGCCGGCTGCGCGTCGCGCTGATGCGGGCGTCATTCGCGAGCCTGATGGAGCAGGTCGCCGACGCCATCAAGTTCTTCGAGAAGGATATCCGCTCGGCCGGCATTTCCGAGCACCAGGCCAATACCGCGAAGTATATCCTGTGCGCTACCGCCGACGATATTGTGCAGCACATACCGACCGACGATCGACACGTTTGGGCCCAATACTCGATGCTCAGCCGGTTCTTCGGCGAGCGCGTGGGCGGCGTACGCTTCTTCGAGATTCTCGACCATTTGAAGACCGATCCGCTCGTCAACTATCCAGTGCTCGAGCTTCAGCACGCCTGCCTTGCGCTCGGATTCCAGGGCATTCACCGGACGTCGCCGGGCGGGCTTGCGAACCTCCAGGTGATCCAGCGCAACCTCTATGAAACGCTGCGCCGGGTTCGGCCCAAGCCGACCAACGATTTGTCGCCGCACTGGCGCGGCCAGGCCTTGGCCGGTCGGCGGAAGCACTTGCGTATCCCCGTTTGGCTGGTGGCGGCCGTGGTCGCCGCGCTGCTGACCGGATCCTATTTCGTTCTGCGGACGTTGCTGGCTGGCCGTGCAGAGAATGCTGCGCAAGTTGCGCTGGCACTGCATCCCGGCGATCCGATCGAGCTCAAGCGCCGCGTCGTTGCGCCGCCGCCACCACCGCCTCCGCCGCCACCCCCGGACCGCATCACGCAGCTGCAGCGCATTCGCAACGCACTTGCACAGGAGAAGACGGCCTGCGCCATGACCGCGGATCAGACGGCGAGCTTCATCGTGATCAGGGTCTGCGATCTCGCATTGTTTGCCTCGGGCCAGGCAACCATCCTGGATGGTTTCAAGCCGATCGCGGCCCGCGTTGCGGCGACGCTCGACAAGGAGCCGGGCCGAATCCGGGTGGTTGGCCATACCGACAGCTCGCCGATCCGCACCGTGCGTTTCCCCTCGAACTTCGAACTGTCGGTCGAGCGCGCCAAGGCGGTTGCCGCCGCGCTGAAGCCCAGCCTGGCCGATGGTTCGCGCATCGATGTCGACGGCAAGGGATCTGATTCACCGATTGCCAGCAATTCGACGCCCGAGGGGCGTGCCAAGAACCGTCGGGTCGAAATCTTCATCGAACGCAGCGAATAGGCGGACGCCAGAAGCTCACGCGATAAGCGACAGGTACCGGTCAATATGCTCGCCAAGGACATTCTACGCATCGTTCTCTATGGAGTCGGGTTCAGCTCGCTTGGGGCGGTGATCTACCTTGCCGGTCCCTTCGTTGCTTTCGGCGACTGGCATCCGTTGGAAAATCACATCGTTCGCCAGATCGCGATCCTGCTGCTCGGCGCCGCGGCCGCAGGCATCACCGGCCTTCATTTCTTCAAGCGACGCAAGAATGCCAAAGAGATCGCCGACGGCGTCAGCGGTGCGGACCAGGCTGTCAGCGACGAGCCGGTGCTCAAGGAGCGCATGAAGGATGCGCTCGCGACACTCAAGACCGCGAGCGGCAACAAGTCCGGTTATCTCTACGATCTGCCCTGGTACGTCATCATCGGCCCGCCCGGTGCGGGAAAGACCACCGCGCTGGTCAATTCGGGGCTCAAGTTTCCGCTCGCGCGCGGGGCGACGCCGGCGGCGATCGCCGGGGTCGGCGGGACTCGCTACTGTGATTGGTGGTTTACCGAGGAGGCGGTGCTGATCGATACCGCCGGTCGCTACACAACCCAGGATTCAAACAGCAAGGCCGACAAGGAAAGCTGGCTGTCCTTTCTGGACATCCTGAAAAAGAATCGGTCGCGCCAGCCGATCAACGGCGTTCTCGTCGCGATCAGTCTGGAGGACGTGCTGACGCTGCCGAAGCAGGAACTCGCGCTTCATGCCGATGCCATCAGGATGCGGCTCCTCGAGCTGCATCAAAGGCTGAAAGTGAGCTTCCCGGTCTACGCGCTGTTCACCAAGGCCGATCTGGTTGCCGGTTTCACCGAATATTTTGCCTATCTTAGCGAGGCCGGCCGGCGCCAGGTCTGGGGCGCCACGTTCCAGACCGCCGACAAGACCCAGAATCTGGTGGGACAGGTCCCGGTCGAGTTCGATCGCCTGCTGGAACGTCTGAGCGAGGAAACGCTCGATCGTCTGCAGGACGAGCCGACGCCGCAGCACCGGGTGCAGTTGTTCGGCTTTCCGGCGCAGATGGCGCGGCTCAAGCCGCAAATCCACGATTTCCTCAACCAGATTTTCGAGCCGACGCGGTATCACGTGAACGCCAATCTGCGTGGGTTCTATTTCACGTCGGGCACCCAGCAGGGTACGCCGATCGATCAATTGATCGGATCGTTGGCGCGCACGTTCGGCGCGGAGGAGGTCGGCGCCGGATCGTACTCCGGAACCGGCAAGAGCTATTTCCTCGCCGATTTGATTTCGAAGGTCATCATCGGCGAGGCCGACTGGGTCTCGACCGATCGTGCTGCGGTTCGCCGCGCTCTGATCCTCAAGACCGCGGCGCTGTCGGTGATCGGTTTGGTGGCGATCGGGCTGATCGGTGCGTGGCTGACCAGCTACAAGCGCAACTCCGAGCTGATTGAGCAGAGCCTGCAGGCGGACAACGAGTATGCGGCCGCCGGCGCGCCGCTCATCAAGCAAACGCTGATTGCCGATCACGATCTCGACAAGGTGCTGCCGCTGCTCTATCGGCTGCGGAATGCCCCGGCCGGCTATGCCTCGCGGAATGAGCCGGTAGCACTTTCGGCGCGCTACGGGCTCAGTCAGCACGCGCGCCTGTTGTCGCCCGCGAAGGCGGCCTATCACACCGCGCTTGAGCGCATGTTCAGGCCTCGCTTGCTGTACCGCCTGGAAGAGCAGCTCAATGCGCGCATCAACGAGCCTGCCTTCGTCTATGAGGCGCTGAAGGTCTACCTGATGCTCGGCGGCCTGCAATCCCCGGACCGCGAGCTCATCCGTTCCTGGATGCAGCGCGACTGGGCGGACAACCTCTATCCCGGCGCGACCAACGCGGAAGGGCGGCGTCTGCTCGATGAAAATCTCGTCGCCATGTTCGACCTCGAAACCGAACAGCCGCCGCTGGTCGAGCTTGACGGCCGGCTGATCAAGCAGGCCCAGAATTCATTGGCGCGCCTCAGCGTGTCGCAACGCGCCTACGAGTTCCTGAAGTCGGAGGCTCGTGGATCGACCGCCGGCGACTGGATCGCCAGCCGCCGAGGCGGTCCGGACGTGGCAGTTGTCTTCGAAACCACAAATGGGCAGCCCTTGGACAATGTGCGGGTGCCCGAGTTCTTCACCTACAACGGCTTCAATCAGAAGTTCATCGCTCGACTGCCCGGATTGTCGGAGCGCATGAAGCGCGAGCGCTGGGTCTTGGGTGACGCCGGCCAGCAGTCGGCAATCGACCAGCAGTATGACAACCTGGCTGGCGATCTGCTCAGCATCTACTCCAATGAGTTCGTGACGACGTGGCGGACTGCGCTCGGCAGTCTGCGTCTGAAGAAATTGCTCGCGGACAAGCCGAAATACGAAGTGCTGAGAGCGCTCTCGGCACCGACCTCGCCGATGCGGCAAATCCTGGAGTCGGTGCGCGATGAGACGATGCTGACCAAGGAACGCCCGAAGCCGGCGAGCGCCGGCACGCCAGCCGCGCCGCCCGCGGTGACCACGCCAGCGCTGTTCAACAATGCCCAGGATGGTACGCCTGGCGCGGCGATCGAGTCGCAGTTCAAACCCTACCATGCAGTCCTTGAAGGGGAGAGCACCCGCCGGCCGATCGACTCGACGATCGCAAACCTGAACGACATCGCGCAGAATCTGACGCTGATGGTCGAGAATCCGCAACTGACGGCGCAAGCAACGGCGGGGCTTCAGACCCAGGTTGCAGCGCTGCGCAACAATGCCTCGCGTATGCCGCCACCATTTTCCGATATGCTGCGGGCGGCGGCCGCGGAGTTCGAAGGCAGCATCGCCGCCTCCACGGCCGGTCAGATCCTGCAGTCGTTGCGCGATCAGGTCACGCCGGTCTGTCAGCAGACGGTGACCAACCGCTATCCGTTCGTGCGGGGCAGTGGTCAGGAAGTCCCCCTTGCGGATTTCGCCAAGCTGTTCAGCCCGAACGGCATCATGGACAAGTTCTTCACTCAATTCCTGGCGCCTTATGCGGATACGTCGCGGTCCGAATGGGTCTGGCGGAAGGAGAGCCCCGTCGGCCGATCGTTCTCGCCCGACACATTGAAGCAGTTCCAGAACGCCGCCTATATCCGCGATGCCTTCTTCCAAACTGGCGGTGGTGTGCCGGCGGTGTCCTTTGCAATTCGGCCGCCGGCTGCGGCCGGACCGGGCATCACAGTCAAGACCGAGATCGGCGGCACGACGATCACGAGTCCAACCACACCAGGACCAGCCCCAACTCCCTCCATGTTTGGTGCGCCGCAAGCCGCTCCTCCGCCGCCGCCGCAGAGTAATTCACCGACAACGGTGCTCTGGCCCGGTCCGTCGCCGCGGACGGCAATTTCGGTCAGTAACGAGACCGGCTCGCCATCCGTGCTCGAGCGCATCGGCCCCTGGTCATTGTTCCGAATGCTGGAGGCCGGCTCGCTGGTCGCCAAGGCGGAATCCGCCAGCGCAACTTTCATTGTTGCCGGACGTGAGCTCAACTATCAGATTTCGACCGGATCGTTGCGCAATCCACTCAACCTGTCAGTGCTCCGCGAGTTTCGTTGCCCGACCGGAATATGACCATGCGATGCGGCTTATTCGGCAAGATCGGCGCGAAGCGTGATTTCATCGCGATCGCGACGCCGCGTAACTTCCTGGAAGTCTGGGAGCCGTGGGTGCAAGCTGCCATCTCCGCGAGCCGCCATCAACTCGGCGCCGGCTGGCAGGAAGCATTCCTGACTGCGCCGATTTGGCGATTCTGGCTTGGCGCCGCGATCTGCGGCACCACCGTCGCAGGAGCGATCATGCCCTCGCTTGACGGTGTGGGGCGATACTATCCGTTGACGCTGCATGCGGTGCCGGATGGTGACGCCGCGCTGCCGCCGCCGCACATCGACCCGCAGGACGAGTGGTATGGGCAAGTGGAGACGTTTCTGCTCTCGACCCTGGACCGGGCTGCGACGTTCGAGCAGATCTCCGATGCACTGGATCGTCTCGCGCTTCCGCGTCTGCGGACGCCGGGGACTGATGGACCGCCGGTCGTGCCGCTGGGCGACGCGACGCTGGGAATGGTTTCGACGGTCGATGGGTTTGCCGAGTCGTTCGGCACGCTCTGCGGCGCCAACCCTCAAGTCTATGCCGCGGCTAGCTTCTGGTGGACCGCCGGAGGCGAAGGGTTCTCGCCGATCGCACTTTGTTGCCGCGGATTGCCGGATCCGTTTCGCTATTCCACGTTGCTGACCGGCGACGTTGGCCGCGAAGTATCCGGGACGGGATGACGCGCGATGGCACACGTCCCCTCCTTGTTCGATGTCGGTAGCGTCACTCACGCCGGACGGGTGCGGGCCCGGAATGAGGATTCATACCTGGTAAGAACCGACGTCGGCCTGTGGGCCGTCGCCGACGGTATGGGCGGCCACGAGGCGGGCGATCTTGCCAGCCGCATCGTGGTGGAGTCGCTTGATGCGATCGGCGCGCCGGACTCCGCGGCGGACCTGTTGGCGCAATGCGAGGCGCGTCTGTTCAGCGCCAACCAGCAGATCCTGGCACTCAGCCATGAAAGGCAGGGTGCCATTGTCGGGACCACAACGGCAGTCCTGCTGGTACGCGACGGCCATTATGCCTGCATCTGGGCGGGTGACAGCCGGGTGTACCTGATCAACCGCCACGGCATCACACAGGTGTCGCACGATCATAGCGAGTTGGAGGAACTGATCGCCGATGGCGCGCTATCGCGCGAAGAGGTCCAGGACTGGCCGAGCAATGCCATCACCCGGGCTGTTGGTGTCGTCGCCGATCCCGAGCTCGAGGTGGTGACCGGTCCGGCCGAGCCGGAAGACATCTTCGTGATTTGCAGCGACGGCTTGACCCGACACGTGCGGGACGACGAGATCGAGCAGCACGCGGCCACTCGCCTTGCCCAGACAGCCTGCGACGACATGCTCGCGCTCGCGCTTGATCGCGGCGGGCTCGACAACGTCACGATCGTGATCGTGCGGTTGCTCGCGCCACGATCCTCGGAGCCCACGAGGACGCCGCTCGATCCGGAGCCGCGACCATGAGCGCGAACGATCCGTTTCGGTCATCCTACCGCGGTGTGCCGGCCGGCACCCGGCTCAACGGCATCTACGAGATCGAGGCGATGATCGGGGCAGGCGGCATGGGGGAGGTCTATCGATGCCGCGAGATCCAGACCGGATCGCCCGTTGCGGTCAAGATGCTGCTTCCCGACATGGTCGACAACGAGGCGGCGCTTGTGCTGTTCCGGCGGGAGGCAGCCGCACTTCACAATCTTCCGCACGAAGCAATCGTTCGCTACTTCCTGTTCACGGTCGAACCCGCACTGCAGCGCCCGTATCTGGCGATGGAGTTTGTCAACGGGCGCTCGCTGTCGAACATGCTCGACGATGGGCCGCTGACCTTCGAGGCGCTGATCAAATTGATGCGGCGGGTCGCATCGGGCCTTCAGGCCGCTCACGAGCACGGCATTATCCATCGCGATGTCTCCCCCGACAACATTATCGTGCCGCTCGACGATGTAAGGCGGGCGAAGATCATCGACTTTGGGATCGCCCGGTCAACGCAGATGGGCGACAAGACCATCATCGGTTCCGGCTTCGCCGGCAAGGACAATTACGCGTCGCCGGAACAGGTCGGCCTGTACGGCAACGATGTCACCGCGAAATCCGACGTCTACAGCTTTGGTCTCGTGCTGTTCCATGCCCTGACCGGACAGAAGCTCGATATGGGCGGGAGCCAGTTTCAACTGGTCGAGAAGCGTCGGCGCGTGCCCGATCTCGGCGCAGTCGACATGCGCATCAGGCCGCTTCTCGAGAGGATGCTGCAGCCGGACCCGGCCTTGCGCCCGACCATGGCGGAGGTCGCCAACTGGACGCCGACGGGTTCGGCACAGCCGTCCGCAGCACCGCTCTACGGCTTCGATCCATTGGCGAATTCTCAGGCTGGTGCATCTGCGCCGCAGGAGCGGGCGCCATCGACCACGCGGGACTCCCGCCGCATCTGGCTCGGCGCCTGCGTCGCGGGGTTGCTGCTTCTGCTGGGCGGCGGTGGGTACACCTTCTATAAATTTGTCTGGAGGACATCGGGCTTGGCGGCTTTGCCGCCACCTCCGAAACTCGCCGGGACATCCACGCCGCCGAGCGAGCCTGCTCCGCCACCGCCAGCACGTCAGGAGCCGGTGAAGCTGCCGTCTCAGCCGACGTTGACGCCGTCTCCGTCCCCCGACGGGCCGGGTCGAGCCGAGCGCATCCGCAAATATGTTGCCCAATATGCGGGCGGCGACTGCTTCTTCATCCTGCCTGTTGCCGTGAGCTCAAGTGCAGCCGTCATTGAAGGCTTCGGCGCTTCGACCGCCCCGTTCGATACCTTCGACAAGGCGTTTCGAAAGGAGCAGGGATTTGAGGCGTCGGTCGGCGTCAGGCAGGTGAATCAGGCACAATGTCCGGCCGTCAAATTCCTCAGTCAGGTCGGAAGCGATCAAGCGCGTGCGCCCCGCATCAACCTGTCGGCGACGGAGCTGAAGGCCGGCGAGACCCTCAATGGGACCGTCGAGAATTTTGCCAACCGGGTGGTGGAACTGCTCATGGTCTCGGATCGCGGCGAGGTGCGCAGCCTGTCCTATCTCCTGAAGCCGGGCGTCGACTCGCTTTCCTTTGCCCTGCCGATGGAGCGTACGACCGGTCCGCAACTCCTGTTGGCCGTCGCAGCCCCGCGGGTCCTGGATTCATTGCGCCAGCCGCGACCGATGGCTGCCGACACATTCTTCCTGCAGGCGACGAGCGAAGCTCAACGCGGCAACGTCACCATCACCGCGGCTGGACGGTATGTGATGCTCACCAATTGAGCCGCCGTTCAGAATCTGCCGATCATCAGGATCTTCAGGTCGGCATCCGGCTTGAAGTCGCTCGCCGTGAACTGCCGCGCGTTGTCGGCAGATGACGGCTTGAGATGCCCCGGACAAAAACTGACCAGACGGTCGTCGCCGCCCGGATCGATCGTCAACGTGAAGGACCGGATTGGTCCCGCCCAGTTCGCGCCCGTCTTGAGCACGTAGGAAATGCGCCGCTCCTGCAGCTTTGCGGTATTGGCCTGGCTGTCACCTGTGCGCTTGTCCAATTCGGCAAGGAACGCGTCCGTAACGCAATAGTCTCTCCGGTACCGCTCGACTTCCGGACCTAGCGCTGCGCTGCGACGCAGGCCCGAGCGCAGGACCGTGTCAGGGCTGGAGCCGACGCTCGGGCGATATTGATGTTCGACGGTGACGGTACGCGCCGCTGGAAACACCTGCTCGCGAACGGCGGACGTCTTGGTTATCCAGCCGGGCGTATATTGCTGGCGACCGTTGTCGCTCATGCCGGCAGGCATCAGAAGGCCATCATCGATCAGCTTCGTGCGGGTTGTCGCCGGCAGGTCGGCGACCCGGATCTCCCGATCACCGAGCGGCAGCAAAGGCAGTTTGAACTGACGGAGGAGGGCGGTGACGTCCTTGTTGCCGACCATGGCGCGCTGGTCGATGGTCAGCGGCACCGCGTTGCCGTCGATCCTGGTTTCGAACGCGACGAAGTTGACTGGATCGCTCGATGGAAACGCAATGTTCTCGGCTTCGGACAAATCGATGTCGGGCAGCGGAAAGGCAACGGTGAGCGCAACCGGCTTGCTCGTCTGGTTGACGAATTGGTAGCGAACGCTGACCCGGTCCAGCCCGATTCGAAGCTCCTCGCTCGCCATGGCCACGTCCTTGGTGCGGACGAATTGCAGCCCGCCGATGGACAATTCTGCCGCCGAATCGTTCGCCCGCGCAGGCCAGCCGGTTGCGGCCAACAGAACGATCATCAAGGCTCGCGACCTCAACGACAGCCCGCTTAACGCTCCATTTGCCATGCCGGCCTCCATGCGGCGCCGCAGCGTGTGTCGGTGTGGGTCAATCGATCGCCTGGTAAAGGTCGCCCCATTCCGGCTTCCAGACGCCATCGGGGTCGCAAACCACGATCGCGAGCTTCATGTCATTGGCGAGACGGATTGCGCCGCGAAAGGCATCCTGGGCCGGCAGATCGGCGCTGACCTGGTCGCTGCTCAGGCGTCCCCCGCTTGCGGCGGCCGGCAACACGATTGACCCGGAGGCGCCGGCATTGTCGCGTCTCAAAACCAGCGTAATCGCGTCGGGCTGGATTTCGCTGACTTGCTCAAATCTGTTTCGGGCCATGATTTTGCACTGCAAGCTGAAGGAGTTCGGACTATCACCGTCCAGTGAAAGAGTTGAACGGGATCGGGGTTGCTCGCCACTAATTGACGCTGCACTCGTGCAGTCTTGGATTAGGCAGTCTTGGATTAGTCGGACTGACGCCGCATTCGGTTCGGTTACATTGAGGCGGATATGCTTCGTCGATCTAGCTGGATCTGGCTCTCTATCGTCGGCGCGGCCATAGCTGCCACCGGGGCTAGGGCCGACGATGCGGTCGTGCGAAGCTTTGCCGGCGGTTCGGCTGCATCCATGGTGGGGATCGTCGCGGCCAGCCAGGACGTCGAACTCGCGGGCCCGCAAGCGCTCAGCGCTGACGGGCAGGGAAACCTGTTTGTGCTCGATCAAATCAATGGCCGCATTCTGCAGTTCGACCCCAAACAACCGAACACGGCTCCTGACATCCTGAAGATGCCCGGCGATGTGCAGCCCACCGACCTCGTCGTCCATAACGACGACATCATGGTTTGGGACGGCGGCGTACGGATGCTGAAGGCGGCACCAGGCCAGTCCACCCGCGGGCTGGGCGGAGACGTGATCCAGCTGGAGGAAGTCTCATCCCGCGGAACCGACGACCAGGTCGCCATTTCGGCCTTCGCGCAGATGGGCTCCCAGGCGCTGAGCAGCCCGACCGACTTGCTGGATCAGGATACTCGCGCGGCCATCGTGAGGACCACGCGACAGCCCGACCGGCAATATATCGCCTCGCGCAGCAAGGGATCGGTGATCGCCGATATCATTCCCGACAAGGGCAATGCCGGGGTTCGGGTCGAAATCCAGACCATGGTCTCCAACGAGACCATCGGTCAGCTCGGCCTGCGGGTCCGCAACCAGCTCGGCACCGTGGAGTTTCTCGAGATCGACAACAGCGACCGCTTCTACGTGCTGGCCGAGGACATTCCTCCGTCGGGCAAGAATGCCTCCACCTTCGTCGCACGCTATGCCGCGAACGGACGGCTTGAGGGGATCTACGAGCTGCCGCTGGAGAACACGCCCGTGACCCGGCGGTTCGTCACCGTCTCGGGCGACGGCGATGTCTATTTTCTGCGCACCAAGCCGGATGGTGTCGAGGTGGTCGGTGTCGGCTTCCGCCCCCTGGGGAAGGTGTCCGTCATTGACGTCAGGCCGTCGCGCACGGCGGCCGCGCCGGCGGCGGCGCGGCCGGATATCAAGTTCAATGCGACCGCCGCCGTGCGGCCGTCCAATCGTCAGCAGGCGATCGAGACCGCCTTCGCGTTTGAGGGCATTCAGTGGAAGCTGACACCGGCCAACTACGGCAGCGATCCCGACAGCCAATGCTCCGGTTTCAGCCGTATTCGCCGGCCGTGGTATCTGCAGGGCAAGGTAAACCAGGAAGTGCGAGGCGTGCCCTATTGCTGGGGCTGCCACGGTTCGCTCGCGAATTTCCGGCAGCGGATCGACAGCGGGACGCTGGCGGGCAATGTCTGCACCCGCAACGAGCCACGGCCGGATGTGGCCGGTGTCGACTGTTCGGCATTCGTCAGCGCCGCGTGGGGGCTTTCCGTCCACTACACGACCGCCGCCATCCCCGCGATCGCCGCGCCCGTGACCAACCCCTGGGACCTCAAGCCTGGTGATGCCCTGAACAAACCGGGTTCCCACGTGATGTTGTTCCTGCGGTTCACCCCGGATCGCAAGGCCGAGGTCATGGAATCCTCGACCGGTGGCTGCAACGGTCGGGTCTGCCGCAACGTCTATCCGCTCGCAAGCCTGCTCGCGCGCGGCTACGTTCCGGTCCGCTTTCGCGCGTTCGCAGACGATCAGACGACCGTTTCCGCGAACGCCTATCAGGAGACCGAGGCGCCGACAGGCCGCAAGACGGCGAATAAACGGCGCTGAACCTGAGGTCTTGCCAAGACTACAGATGAACAAGGCTACAGATGAACATGGATCACCGCCTGCGCGCTGGTTTCCGGAGGTCCGGACGGCATTCCTGCCGCTCTGCCTTGCCGTGCGGTTCCAGGGCGGACCTGCTTGATATCGAGGTGGATCGCGATGCGAACGTTCAAGGGCTTTGATCGAAGGACCGGTTGGCTGTGTGCCGCCATCCTGCTCGCTGCGTTGATCGGCCTGCCACTCCAGCGCGCGCATGCGGCGGGTGAGCTGTCGATAAGCAATCCTGACGGTGCGGCTCTCCGGGCGCTCGTCATCGGGATCGACGACTACCAGCATGTGCGCAAGTTGAAGGGCGCGGTCGCCGACGCCAATGACATCGTGTCGAGCTTGAGGACCATGGGCGTCAGCGATGTGGTCGAGCTGACCAATGCACAGGCCGACAGGGCGAGCGTGCTGCGCGAGATCAGCTCACTGGTGGAGCGGACAAAGAACAACGATCTCGTCTTCCTGTCGATCGCGGGCCACGGCACGCAGGAGCCGGAGCGGATCAAAGGCTCCGAACCGGACGGAATGGAGAACGTGTTCCTGCTGCCCGAATTCGCGACCACGCCAGCCGGGTCGGTCGAGCGTATTCTGGGAAGCGAATTCAACCATTTCATCCGGCAGTTCGAATTGCGCGGCGCAAGGGTGATCTTCGTCGCGGATACCTGCCATGGCGGCGGAATGGTGCGCGATATCGATCCGCGTGCGGCTGAGATGAGCTTTCGACAGGTGCCGCGCTACACGCTGCTGGTCGATGAATTGAAGCCGGTGTCGAGCAGCGACGACCCGAAGTCCGAACTCGATCTCGACCACACCGCGTTCATCGCCGCGGTCGATCGGCACACCAAGGCTCCGGAAGTGCGGATTCCCGGGATCGATGGCCTGCGCGGCGCCCTGAGTTATGCCGTCGCGCGCGCCGTGGAGGGCAACGCGGACATCAATCATGATGGCAAGGTGACTTTGAAGGAGCTTTTCAGCAATGTCCGGCAGGTGGTCTATCAGCTGTCCGACCAGCGCCAGAACATCGTGACGGTATCGTCGCCGGCACAGACGCCGGAAACCGAGGTCGCCTTCGAATTGACGCGCGGCGTGGTGCTGATCCAGGGGACGGCCGCGAGAGCTGCCTCCGGCCAGGTTGCCAACGTCGTGTCCGCCGAGAAACAGATCCCTGCGCCACCGGCCGTTACGGCCAAGTCGCAAACTGCTCCAACCAGTGCCGCTGCGACCGCCCCGGCCGCGCCCAGTGCCGCACTGCCGCCGTTCCGCCTCACCACGCCGATCCGCCTGGCGGCGCTTGACGGCAAGATGAACTATTTCACCAGCGTCAAGCCACAGGACGCCAGCGTGCAGGCCGTTCAACCGACTGATAATCCCGACCTGATCTGGGATCCCGTATCCCATGACGTGATTGCCTGGGGCGACGTCGTGGCCTATGGCGTTGACGTTGGCGGCTTGACGACAGTTGTCAACCGAACCGCGGCAATCCGGGAGCTGAAGCGCATGGCGACGAAGTCGCCGCAGCTGATGCGTATCTGGCCGGATGATCGACAGCAGCGCAGCGGACAGACCGTCGAGGTCGAATTGTCCGACGTCGGTTCACGGGCGGTGCTGCTGTTCAACGTGTCCGGCGATGGAACTATCCAAATGCTGTATCCGGTGGGGTCCGATGCCGCGCTGGCTCGATCGGCAAATCTGCGGCTGCCTCTCCGGGTGGGCGAGCCGTTCGGTGCCGAGCAGATCGTTGCGGTGACCTCGCAGCAGCGGATGGTCGATCTGGAGACGGTCCTGATGCAGCTCAACCGGCGTCGTGCCTCGGGGCAGGTGATCAAGAGTCTGGAGCGCTATCTGCCGGCTGACGCGCGGATCGCGTCAATCGGCTTTTTCAGCGTTCCCTGACAAAGCTGTGACAGCCAGTCATGTCGCCAGCGAAACTGTTTTCCCGGAAGCAATCCTGGCTCGCGCTCGTACCGTTGCTGGCGGGAAGTGGGGTCGCGTGCGCGGCGCCGCCGCCATCGGCATTTCCATCTGCAGCGACGAACGTTTCCTTGCTCTGGCACGTACAGGCCCCGCGCGGCCCGGCAAATGCTGCCGGCGTGACGCTTGAGATCCTGCCGGGTCCAACTGTCAACATTGGCGGCAAGGTGTCATTCGGCGTAACCGCCCGGAAGCCCGGCTATCTGATGCTGGTGGATGTGGATGCGGAAGGGCGGATGAGCCAGATCTTTCCGACTGCCGAGCTATTGGCGCAGTCGGTCGGACCCGACATGAATCTTGTGAAGCCTGGCGTCCAATTCATTGTTCCGACCCCGGCGGCTCAGCAGCGTGGATTTGAATATGTCGTCGCGCCGCCGGCCGGGTCCGCTGTGATCGTTGCGATCCTGAGCGAGCGACGTGTGCAATTGCTCGATTTGCCAGACATTCAGCGCAAGCTTCAGGGGCCGGCCGACACGTTGAGCTACCTGTCGGATTGGACCAGTCAGCTGCGGATACCGGAGGGCGGCGGCGGAAGACTGTTGCCGAACAATTGGTCGTTCGACATCAAATCATACTCCATCAAGTAGGTAAGCGAGAATATTCCTGCGGCCGGGCTGCTGTCCGGCGTCTTGCGTGCAGGGCCCTGCGCCCTTGCCCCCGGCATTGCCGATTGCGGGAGGAGACGGCGGCCCGTACATGATCTCGAGCCGCCGTGCATGCCGTCCTAATTGCAGACCTCGACATTGCCGGTACCGCCGCCGGGACCTCCGCCGCCACGGTAATCGAGATGACACCCGCGGCGGACCGGGCGGCATAGATAAGCATCACACACGATCTGGCCGCTGCCGCCCGAGGGCCTTGCAGTCGCCTGTCGTCGTCGGGGAACATCGGCTTGCGGCTCGGAGGTATCGCGGACCGGCCGATCCGCGCGCGACGGGCGCTCATCCGTGTTGCGCTTTGCCACCGGCCTTTTCCCGCGCCGCTTCTCGCATTCGTTGTCCTCGTTCAGGAACGAGCCTTCGGCGCAGGTGATTTTGCGGCACTGGTCGCCATCGGTCTTGTAGCCGTGTTCGCAGATCAACGGGCAAACCCGGGCCGGTTTCAGCTTGATCGCATCGAGCGCATCGAGGCTTGCAAGCTTGACGTCAAGTTTGGTTCCGGCGTGCCGGTTGAACAGGGTCAGGGAGCGACGCGAGGCCGCGTTCCACTCACCGTCGATGGAGCCTGTGAAACAGCCAACCCGGCTCAACTCGCTCTGCACCGATTTGGCAAGATCCTCCTGCGGCGGCGCCGTGTTCAAGGCGGCCACCTTCGCGCCCTCGCTATTCTGGGACGGGGTCGCGGTTGCGATATTGTCCGTCTTGGCGCTGTCGGGCGTGGATCCGTTCGCGGAAAGCATGGCGACCGTTGAGGTTTGCGATGCGGTCCGCTTCCGTTCAGCCTCAGCAGCCTGGTCCTGCGCCGCCTGCTTCGTTCTTTCTGCCGCGATGCGGGCATCCTCCGCAGCCTTGAAATCTGCGGCCGCCTTTTCCTGCTCTGCTCGCTGGGCACCTTCGGACGCAAGCCGAGCCTTCTGCTGCTCCGCTTCCTGCGCTTTCCGGGTCGCGGTAACGCGCGCGTCCTCCGCGTCGATCTGACTGAGCTGAAGCTTGGCCAGATTTGCGTAATAGCCGTCGGGATGCTGGGCGAGGAACGCGCTCATGGCGGCCTTGTTACCCAGTTGCAGGGCCAATTCGTAGTCGCGACGAATCTCCGACGAAGCGTTAGCCGGCGGCGCCGCCGGCTCCTCTGCCTTTGGTACGAGCGCAACGTCCTCACCGCCCAGCGATCCGTAAACGTAGGGCTCCTGCCGGTTGCCCGTGGCTTGCAGGACATCATCGCGGACGAAGCCGAAAGCCCTGCGCAGGTCGAGGCCAGGCTTTGCAATATATTTCACCAGCGCCGTCGCGTAGGGACTGTTCGTGCTGTTGCCGTCGAGCGCGGTCAGTCCCGCCTTGGCCGCAAACGCGATCAGCGTGTTGGACACGGCGGGTTCTACCCGGGCGAGCCCGCGGCTGATCGCGCGTGAGGCGACGGTTCGCTTCATCGTGTCGGCGAATGGATTGTTGCGGCAGGCGTCAACGATCACGACGCGCAGCTGCTTCGCGGGCTCGATCGCGAGCAGGACGCGATCGAGCGAGAAGGCCTCGTCATAGATATCGGTGTCGCGTTCCAGCCTGGCATCCGTCGGAATCAGATAATTCGTCCCGTCGATCTCGATTCCGTGACCTGCATAGTAGACGATGGCGATGTCTGCATCGCGAGCTTGATCGGCGAAATCCCTCAGTGCCCGCCGCATGTCGCTCGAGGTCAGGTTCAGCCGAGACTCCACCAAATCGAACCCGGCGCCCTTCAAGGTCGCGGCGATAGCGGTGGCATCATTGGCAGGATTTGGAAGCAATGGCGCATTTTGATAGTTCGAATTTCCGACCACCAAAGCCACCCGCTTCGTTGCCCAGGCGGGCTGAGACGCCAGGAGAACTGAAGCAGCAAGAACAACAAGAACTCGGAGGAGCGTGTAGCGCATCGCGAACGTCCAAAAATCGGCTCGAAACAACGGGAGCTTTATCGAAGGTGGCCGCGCGCAAACTCCACTGCGTCAAGCGTTACGAGCGCCGGCATTCCTCCGTACAGTAACAATCCTGAGTCCAATCCATTCCTGATGTTGTCGCTTGGGGAAGCGAGAATGTTCAAGGATACACCGAAGCGTGTAGGGCCGGTGGCGGACGGCCGAATAAATGTCAGATGACCTGTAAGATATTGAAATAGCTGCTTTTTATCTTTAGCGCCGGAATGGCTGGCAGTGCCGCCATTCGGGCGGCTTCGCCAAGCGAAGCTCCATCTCTCGATAGTGATCTCGGAATTGAACTCGCATGCTCGAGCGATGCGCGTGCCGGATCGTCAGGGTGTGACGGCCGCGTCGTTAGTCTCGGTGGCATCGACAAGGTTCAGCCCGTACGTCTCGGCCGTTTGTCGCAGCCCCGGGCCTCTTCCATAGGAGCGCGAACTGCGTCTATCTGGAAGCAACGCCGATCCGTTCGAGCTGAGACGTGCGAGTCCCGAAAGAATCGAAATCTGCGTCCTCGGGAACTGGCCGTCGACGTGTGGACGCCCACCGCAGGTGTCGTTGAAATCTCTAGCGTTGGAGACGCACATGTCTATTCCGCTGAAAATCTATGTCACCTCATTTGCCGAGAAAGGTGTCGCCGAGCCTCAAAAATGGAGTGGCGAGGCCGCCAAGAAGGCACTGGATGTGGTCAATAAGATCTGGGCGAAGGCCAAGATCGCGTTCGTGATCAATGATTACGTGGAAGACAAACCGCTCGATATGGCGAAGAGCGCGCGCAACAATGATCAGCGCGTGCTGGATGTTCTCAGTCTCCGGCATGCTCCCGACAATGCGGTCCACATCTATCTCGTCAATCCGATTGTCAATCTCTCGGCCGGTGGCGGCTCATACCTTCATAGCGATCCCGAGCCGGCAAGCTTTGTCCAATGGTATGGCAATGACTTTGCCAACGGACGCGCGTGGGCCCATGAACTTGGGCATTTGATGAGTCTCGACCACGTCGACGTAGATTACGCCGATGAGAAGCAGGCCGCCCTGCGCAGCAACTTGATGACGAAGGGATTGAGCGTGGGAAGCGATTTGACCGGTCAGCAGATCAGCACGGCCAAAAGTTCAAAACTGGTGAAGCGATTTGGCGGCTGACGTCGGAACCTGTTGCTGGCGCCTTCCATGAAACGGATTACCGCCAGCCCGATCGCTCGTTCGCCCGCCAACCGCCGGAGAGACGCCATGCCCAGGATCGACCTTGCAAACGTGCCGGAACGCAAGGGGACCGGCTATCCGGCGGAGTTTGCCGCGCCGTGCGCCGAGCGGGTGCGGCAGCGTCTCGGTGATGCCGGCGGGCTCGCCGACTTCGGCGTCAACCTGATGCGGCTGCCGCCCGGCAACTGGTCGAGCCAGCGCCACTGGCACTCGGATGAGGACGAGTTCGTCTATGTGCTGGCGGGCGAAGTGGTGCTGGTGGAAGACGACGGCGAGACGGTGCTGCGGGCCGGCGATTGCGCGGCGTTTCCGAAAAACTCCGGCAACGGGCATCATCTGATCAACAGGTCGCAGATGACGGCGACCTATCTCGAGGTCGGCTCGCGCTCGCGCGCCGACGTCATCACCTGCTCCGACATCGACATGATGAGCCCGAGCTCCGACGGCCGCTTCCTGCACAAGGACGGCACGCCGTACGAATAGCCCACCTGCCGCGGTGCGCCCGAAATCGGGCGTTGCGGATTGGCCGGCGAAGGACCAATGTTCCGGCGAGGAGCTTTGGTCGCGTCCATGGCGGAATGGTATTTCATCTGGGTCGACGGTCCGCGCGGGCCCGAGCCGCAGAAATGGTCGTCGGACGCGCTGTGGGGCCAGCTGGCGCGTCAGGACGTGATTGTGCGTTTTCCCCTGAGCGATCGCGAGGCCGAATTGTCGCTCGACCAGCTCGCAAGGCTGCACCCGGTGCCGCAGTGAGCTGCGCCGCAGTTTCCGTCGACGTTCGATCCGCCGGGTTGAACATCAGACCGAAAGATCGAAGCCGGGCGTCGCGACCTCGGTCAGGAACGAGGCGACGAACATCTTGCCCAGCACGTGCTTGGCCGCCGGCGTGCCGGCCTTGAGCCGGCCGCCGCGTGTGGCCTCTGCGAGCTCGGCAAGCGTCGGTGCCGCAAGGCTCGTGTCGGGTGCGGCGCGCGGCGCCGTCGCCGATGCGCTGAGCAGCACGCCGGCGTAGTAGAGCCGGGTGAGTGCGCGGACATGTGCGAGCCGTGCGCGCAGCGCCTCGTCGAGCGGGTGGCCGAGCCAGGCACAATGCAAAATGCTTTCCAGCTCCAGCGTACGCGCCAGGCTGTCGCCGACAATCGCAAGGTCGACCAGCGGATCGGTGCGATAGGCGGGCTCCCAGTCGATCATCCAGAGCCTGTTGCCGTCGAACAGGATGTTGGCGGGGAGCGAGTCGTTGTGGCTCGACACCGAGTTGGCCTCATCCCAGGCATACGCCGCGCGGATGCGCGCGAGCTGCTCGTTGCAGCGCTCAAGCACGCCGGGCGCGAACAGGCCGGTGCGGCCGACATGGGCCCAGAACCGGGCCACGATGTCGGGGTAGCGCACGAAAGCGGGAAAGGTCGGCGTCGCCTGCAAGCGCGCCAATAATTCGCCGAGTGCCTTCGCCAGCGCCGGCAGGCCGCCGGGATAGCGGCCGAGCGGCTGCCGCTGCACAAAATCCATCACCGCGACGCGCGAGGCCTCGTCGACATAATGGAGTCGCGGCGCGACGCCGGCCTCGGCCGCGATCCTGAGCGACACATACTGAAACGGATTGCGCAGCGGGCTCGGCATTCCTTCGATTCGGAGCAAATAATTCTCGCCGTGCGCATCGATCCGGAACAATTGCGCCGACGTTGCGCCGCCCGAGACGGATGTGACGGCGTCGATCGCTGCGGTGCCGATCACCTGACGCAGTGCGGCATGTGCTGCGTCGCGCTCTGCCGGCGGAAGTTTATCGAGAGCACTCATGCGCAAGAAGTTAGCATGGCCGCCATGCGCGCCGAAATCGCGTTGATGCAGCGTTCGCGATCTATTGCTGGCAGCGCACGACGAAGCGTGAAACAATGCCGCAAAAATCATGTTGGGAGAGAACTTGATGTCGTTCGAGCGGGGGTTGCATTGCGCCGTTGCGTGCCGATCATCGATCGCGTTGCCATTATTCTGCCTGATCAGCACGTTCGGAGTGGTGCATAACGCCGCCGCGAACGAGTCCTTGCAGATTGTGGACGCGCGCGTGCCGGCGGTCGACAAAGCGGGCGGGGACCTTCCGTTGACCATGACGATCAAGAACGAGGCCGACAGCGCCGATGCGCTGCTTCGTGTCCGCTGCCCGGTTGCGAATTTTTCCGAGCGTCATACTGTGGATCGCGGCGAAGGGGCACCGGCGATGCGCTCGATATCCAATATACCAGTGCCGGCGAAGGCAATGCTCGAGCTGAAGCGCGACGGTTATCACGTCATGCTGCTGCAGATGCGTCAGGCGCTCACGCCGGGCGAGACCTTCAAATGCGCGATCGTTTTTCAGAAAGCAGGCACCATCGAGACGGAGGTACAGGTCCAGAAGTGACCTCACATAAGTGACTCAAGAAGGCGGCGGGTGGTGCACAGCCATGCGCCGGGACTCAAGGCTTCTCGCGTGATCGCCCGTGTGTGACGGGCGGTTCGATCAATGAAGAATGCTAGATCCGGAGGAAATGAACTCATGACAAGGTTGAATTGGGTAAAGTCGCATATGCTCGCCGCGGCAGTAGCATCCGCAGCGACCTTCGCTGGCTCTTTCGCGCTCGCCGACGATGTCGGCCAGGACCGTCTGCTCAATGCTGACAAGGAAGCAGGCAACTGGCTGCACCACCACAAGAACTATTCGGCGACGCGCTTCTCGTCGCTGGCCGATATCAACAAGGACAACGTCAAGAATCTCAAGGTCGCCTGGACCATGCATCTCGGCGGCGTCGAGGGCGGCGGAATCTGGTCGCATGGCGGCCTGGAGGGGACGCCGATCGTCGAGAACGGCTTCATGTATGTTACCGACGGCTGGGGTTCGGTCTACAAGATCGATGCGCATGGCGGCAAAGGCGTGCTGCTCTGGAAGATGGATCCGAAGACCGACCATGACTGGGCCGGCGCGGTCGCCTGCTGCGGCGTCGACAACCGCGGCGTCGCATTGTGGGGCAACCTCGTCGTCTCGCACACGCTCGACGGCCGCCTGATCGCGACCAACAAGGAGACCGGGCAGGTTGCCTGGCAGCGCCAGGTCGCCGATCCCGACAAGGGCGAGGTGATCACCGGTGCACCGCTGATCGTCAAGGACATGGCGATTACGGGCGTTGCCGGCGCCGAATACGGCATTCGCGGCTGGATCGCGGCGACCGACCTGAAGAGCCAGAAGGAAGTGTGGCGCACCCACACCATCCCGGGCAAGGACGAGGCGGGTCACGAGACCTGGAAGGACGACAAGGACGCCAAGGCGAGCGGCGGCGGATCGACCTGGGTCACCGGCAGCTTCGACCCCTCGACCAACACCATCGTCTGGGGCGTCGGCAATCCCGGACCGGACTGGGACAACGAGTATCGGCCCGGCGACAACCTCTACACCGACTCCTCGCTTGGTCTCGATGCCGACACCGGCAAGATCAAATGGCACTACCAGCACACGCCGAACGATCCCTACGACTATGACAGCGTGGCGGAGAACGTGCTGGTCGACGTCCCCGGTCCGAACAACACGACGCAGAAGCTCGCGCTCGAGGCCGACCGCAACGGCTTTGCCTATGCGATCGACCGCAACAGCGGCAAGTTCATCTGGGGTCTGCCGTTCGTCAAGAAGGTAACCTGGACCAAGGGTCTCGACCCCGAATCCGGCAAGCCGGTGGAGTATGATCCGAAGCAGGGCGTGCAGCGCTACAACGCGGCGGTGACGCCAAGCCGCACTAACAAGGTGACGGACATCTGCCCCGGCAACATGGGCGGCAAGAACTGGCCGCCGACCGCGTATAATCCGAACCTGAAGCTCTGGTATATCCCGGTGATCGAGAGCTGCAACCGGATCACGGTCGAGGAGACGACGCCGGACAAGTTGAAGAAGCGCGAGTTCTTCACGGGTGGCGGACCGAGCCAGCCGGTCAAGATCACCGGCAGCGTCACCGCGATCGACGTCACCACCGGCAAGGTGGCAGGGAAGGCGGAGACCGAATTCCCGAACCTCGGCGGCATCCTGGCAACACCGGACCTCGTGTTCTCCGGACAGCCGTCCGGCGAGGTGATCGCCTATGACGCGAAATCGCTGCAGCAGCTCTGGCAGTTCAACACCGGCGGCGGCGTCAACGCGCCCCCGATGACGTTCTCGGTGGACGGCAAGCAGTATGTCGCGATCCTGGTCGGCCTCGGCGGTGCCTGGGACAAGTGGTTCATCGATGCCACGCCCGAACTGAAGCGGATGCAGCCGGGCTCGATGCTCTACGTGTTCGCCCTTTGACGTCGCAGCGCGGGAGGCCTCTCATCGGGGCCTCCCGCGTCGATTGGCCGCGAAAGACAAGAAACAAGACAAATGAAAAAAATATCGCTGATTGGCGCGTGGCTCGGCTGCGCGCTGGTGATGGGATTTATCGGTACCGCGCAAGCGCAGTCGGCGAACGATCCGACCGATGCGGGCAAGGCGGTGTTCAAGCGCGGCAATTGCGTCGGCTGCCACAAATGGCATGGCAATGGCGGCGGCGGCTATGGCGGCGACGCGCTGTCGCTGCGCAAGACCGAGCTGACCCGGGAGCAGATCATCGAGACCGTGACGTGCGGCCGGCCGGGCACCGGCATGCCGTTCTTCGTGCGCGGCTCCTACGACACCGCGAAATGCTACGAGATGACCCGACAGGACGTCGCGGACCGCATGCCGCCCGAGGCGAATGTGTTCCTGCGGCCGAACGAGATCGAGGCCGTCGCCGACTACGTGCTCGCCCGCGTCAAGGGCAAGGGCGAGCCGACCTACGATGAATGCATCGCGTTCTTCGGCGATGGCTCGCGGGTTTGCAACATCTATAAGGAGGCCGGCCACGCCGCCGCGCCGTCCGGCCAGAGCGAGAAGGCAAAGCCATGAGCACGCAAAGATCGGCAATCCGTGGGTTGGTCTTCGCTGTCACTGTCACGGCAGCGGTGCCGGCGATGGCGACCGCGGGCGACCTGCGCGACATCAGCGTCGGAATGGCGATCAGCAGCGTGCCGGACGCGGGCTACATCAACCTGACCTGCGTCGGCGAGAAGACCCACAGATTGGCTGATTGGGCGCAGTGGCAGGCTTGCCAGGCCGGACCGGACCAGCTGCGCGGCATCCGCTTCGAGTACGATCGCGAGAGCGGGCGGGAAGGCACCATGGTCGGCGGCCATCCCGCGATCCTGACCGTCATGATCGACAAGGACGCCAAGATCGCGGCGCTGATGATCGAGACCGATCCGAAGGCGCGGCTCTATCTGCGCAAGAAAGCCTTCCTGCTCGGCCTGCAGGCGAGGTCGCGCTATGGCGAGGACGGCTGGACCTGTTCGAAGGCACAGCCGGGCGCCGACAAGCAGGAGGTCGGCGGCGTATTTGTCGACGAGAAATGCACCAAGACCATCGACGGCCGGACGGTCGAGATCGAACGTCATCTCTATCGCGAGCCGAACAAGGAGCTCAAGGACATGACTGACGAGACCCGGATCACGATTCGCCGTGCCGGGTCTTGAGCTGCAAACTGAAATAGCCAAATTTCAGTTGCCTAACTGATCTAAAATGACTCTCTTTCTCTTCGTCATGGCCGGGCTTGTCCCGGCCATCCACGTCTTTTCTTACGCGATTGCAGCGAAGACGTGGATGCCCGGCAGCCGGCTACGCCGAGGCTTCGCCGGGCTTTACTGCGAGTCTCGCCGAAGCTCCAGCGAAGGCGGACACAAGGCCGGGCATGACGGAGCTAGTCTAGTGCCGCGCCAGCAGCACGACGACAATCAGGGCCAGGATGGCGCACAGCACCTTCCAGAAGGTCACGGGATCGCGGTCGTGCAGCGATTTGCGGGTCGTGACGGCGGGGCCGGCCCAGGTCGCGCCGTTTTCCAGTTCGTGTGCGAACTCGATGGCGTCGCCAAAACGTTGTGCCGGGTCGACGCTGAGCGCCTTGCCGATCACCGCGTCGAGCCAGGCCGGCAGGTCCGGCCGGTAGCGCGACAGCGGCGCCGGCTTGCCGAAGCGCGGCCGCGAGAACGGCTCGATCTCGCCGAACGGATAGTTCGCGGTGAACATGCGGTAGACCGTGACGCCGAGCGCGAACAGGTCGGAGGCTTCGTCGCCGGCCTGGCCGCCGAACAGCTCGGGCGCCATGTAGCTCGCGGTGCCCGGAATGTCCTCGGCGGGAAAGTCCTCCAAGAGCGGCACCCGCGCGACGCCGAGGTCGACGAGGCGCAACCCGCCATCCTTCAACAGGATCACGTTGTCGGGCTTGATGTCGCGATGGATGATGCCGGCGCGGTGCAGCGCGGTGACCGCGCGTACCAATTTGGTTGCAATCGCGATGCCGTCGGTGAGCGACAGCCGTGGCGCGCGGCCAAGCCGCTGCTCCAGCGTTTCGCCCTCGTAGAGCGGCATCGCCGAATAGAGCCTGGTCTGCCGCTCCGCCGGCACCTCGATGATTTCGCCGATCCAGAGGCTGCGCACGCGCGCGGCGACCCAGGCCTCGCGCACGAAGGCGAGGCGGTAGGAGCCCTCGCTCGCGACCCGCGGATGCGGAAATTTCAGCACCACCTCGCGGCCGGCGCGCTTGTCGGTCGCCTTGAACAGGCGGCTGTAGCGTCCGTCGGACAAGACGTCGCCGAGGCTGAAATCGTCGATCGTATCGCCGGTCTCCGGCAAATCGAGGATCGGCAGCGTCGCGATCGCGTGGGTAAGATCGTCGCGATCCGCCGGCGGCAGGTCGACGACATCGAGCACCAGCGCGGTCGTGTTGTCGCTGCTGCCGGCCGCGAGGGAGGCATCGACGATGCTGCGCGCGGACTCGTCGGGCGGCGTGCGTTCCTCCAGCAATTGCTGGAGGCGCAAATCGCCGAGCGCGCCGTGAACCCCGTCGCTGCAGATCAGCAGGCGATCATGTTGCCGGAGCCCGAGGGACGTGTAGTCGAAGCGGGCGAATTCCTCGAAACCGATGGCGCGGCTCAGCATGTGAGCGAGCTCGCCGCGGCCGGCGATATGGTCCTGCGTCAGGCGTTCCAGCCGGCCGTCGCTCAGGCGATAGGCACGGGTGTCGCCGATGTGGATCACATGGCATTGCCGCCGCGACAGGACGATCGAGGAGAACGCGCAGGCCATGCCGCTGCGCGCGGCATCGACGCGGCCCTGGCCGTAGATCCAGCTGTTGGCGGCTTCCAGCGCCCGCGCGGCGCGGCGGCGGACGCCGAGCGTCTCGGGCAGCGAATAATAGGCGTCGATGAAGCTGCGGACCGCGACCTCCGCGGCCTCGCGTCCGCCCTTGTGGCCGCCGACGCCGTCGGCGACCGCGGCGACGACGTCGCGGTGAACCGCACCCGGCTGGCCGAGGCAGGCCGCGACATAGTCCTCATTGGCGGCGCGCTTGCCGGTCTCGCTGGCGAAGCCGACGCGCACCCCCAAATCCCGTTGCGAACCGTTCGCCACGCCCGAGCCCCGTCACGTTGCGGAGCGGAGTCCTCAGACGCGCGCTCCCGATACCGCGCCCCAGGTGGTGCGCCAGCGTACCTTGACCATGGCAAGTCCGATGAAGCCAAGCAACGCCAGCCCGCCGAAGAACAGGAAGCCGGCGCCGAAGCCGCCGGTCATGCCCTTGGCGAAGCCGAGCGTCTGGGCGAGGAAGAAGCCGCCGATGCCGCCGGCGCAGCCGACAAGGCCGGTCATCAGGCCGATCTCGTGACGGAAGCGCAGCGGGATCAGCTGGAACACCGCGCCGTTGCCCATGCCGAGCGCCAGCACGCCGATCGAGAACAGCAGCACCGAGATCCAGGCAATGCGCGGCAGTTCGGTCAACGCCCAGCCGGCCGGCGTCGGCGCGGTCGGGCCCTCCGGCATGAAGGCAATGACGAGATAGGCGGCGACCACGACACCGAACAGGATCGACAGCGAGCGAATGCCGCCGATGCGGTCGGCGATCATGCCGCCGACGGGACGGAATCCCGAGCCGAACGCGACGATCAACGCGACCAGCATGCCGGCGGCGACGCCGGAGACATGATACTGCACGGTGAAATAGAGCGGCAGCGCATTGGCGAGGCCGACGAAGCCGCCGAAGGTGATGAAGTAGAAGAACATGAACCAGCGGCTGTCGGAATCCTTCAGCAGTGCGCCGTAAGCCTGCAGCGAGACCTTCTTGCGCTCGCCCGGCGCGTCCTTGGCTGCGAACGCGTAATAGGCGAGCACCATCAGCATCGGAATCAAGAGGCAGCCGAACACGGCCTGCCAGCCCCAATGCTCTGCAATGCTCGGCGCAAGCAGCGTGTCGAGCACGACGCCCATATTGCCGGCACCGGCGATGCCCATCACCACGCCCTGATATTGCGGCGGATACCAGCGGCTCGCCTGGGGCAGGGCGACGGCAAACGAGGCGCCGCCGACGCCGAGCGCAAGCCCGAACAGCTCGATCGCGAGCTTGCTGGTCAGCCCGAAATGCCACACCGCCGCGGTCGCGGCGATCACCACGAGCTGGGCGATGATGCCGGTGCGCTTGGCGCCGATGATGTCGGCGAGAATGCCCAACGGCACGCGCAGCAGCGCGCCGGCGAGCACGGGAATGGCAACCAGGGTGAACTTCTCGTTCACGGCCAGATTCATGTCGCGCGCGATGTAGACGATCAGCGGTCCGAGCGCGACCCACGCCATGAAACTGATGTCGAAGTACAGGAACGCGGCAAGCAGTGTCGGCCAGTGACCTGCCTTCTTGAACTCGGCTAGCTTCATCGCAAGCATCTCGCGTTGATGCGGCGGAGGCAGCCGCACAAAGCGCGGCCGTCTCAAGCGCAGACAAATGGAATGTGGGTGAATGCGGAGCGCGCTCGTCGTTGAGACGCACTCCGTCAATAGCTGTGGTGAGCAATTACCGTGCCATCGATCAGGTCGCGTCGCTTTGCCGAGCAGTCGCAAGACGTTGCCGCGCAATTGCGAACAGCGTTCCGCCGCCGCGCGTGGCGTGGCTTGCGGCAAGTGCCGCCGCGCAAACGCGCACGCTGGTGTTTTTTTGTGCGATGCGCCAAGCCCGTGCGGTCGCGCATCAAATGCGACTTCGCGAGCGCCATCGCGGCCATCGATGCTGTGATGCACAAGAGATCATCGGCGTGGCTAAAATTTCGGCCGGATGTCGGCGCGGCGTGCGGACCGGTGGGTTTTGGTCGGCCGGAAACCTGTTGATTTTGTAGGCGGATTCGTCCGCCGCGAGTTGGCACGCGTTTTGAATAACACTCAATAACGGAACATCGGTCGTCATCGAAGACGGTCTGCGCCCGCGGCTGGGCTTCCTACAACTCCAAACCTTTATCGGTGCCTATCAACGACGCACGCCGCGTCGCTGCGCAGCGCCGTCGGAATTGAAAGGCAGACCATGCTCGACAAAGTGACCAAGCAGAAGCTCGTGGTGATCGGCAACGGGATGGCCGGCATCCGGACGGTCGAGGCGCTGCTGGAGCGCGCGCCCGATCTCTACGACATCACCGTGTTCGGATCCGAGCCCTACGGCAATTACAATCGAATCCTGCTGTCGCCGGTGCTCGCCGGCGAGAAGACCGTCGACGACATCATGCTCAACACCATCGACTGGTACGAGGACAACAACATCACGCTGCGCAAGGGGGAGACGGTCACCATGATCGACCGTCGCACCTGCGAGGTCGTCACCGAAGCCGGCGAGCGCGTGCCCTATGACCGCCTGCTGATCGCGACCGGCTCAAATCCGATGATGCTGCCGCTGTCGGGCAAGGACCTGCCGGGCGTAATCGGCTTCCGCGACATCTATGACGTCGATCGCATGATCAAGGCCTCGACCGACTATCGCAACGCGGTGGTGATCGGCGGCGGCCTGTTGGGCCTCGAGGCGGCCAACGGGCTGATGAAGCGCGGCATGAACGTCACGGTCGTGCATCTGCTCGACACGCTGATGGAGCGTCAGCTCGATCCGGTGGCAGGCGGCCTGTTGCGCAAGTCGCTGGAAGAGCGCGGCATGGTGTTCAAGATGCCGGCGCAGACCCAGGCGATCCTGGGCGAGGACCGCGTCACCGGCGTACGGTTCGGCGACGGCACCGAGCTGCCGGCCGATCTCGTGGTGATGGCGGTCGGCATCCGCCCGAATTTCGAGCTCGCCAAGAAGGCCGGGCTCTACTGCGAACGCGGCATCGTCGTCTCCGACACCATGCAGACCTATGACGGCCGCATCTACGCGGTCGGCGAGTGCGTGCAGCACCGCCGCCAGACCTACGGTCTCGTCGCGCCGCTGTTCGACCAGGCCAAGGTCTGCGCCAACCACCTCGCGATGAAGGGTTTTGCCACCTATGACGGCTCGGTCACCTCGACCAAGCTGAAGGTCACCGGCATCGACCTGTTCTCGGCCGGCGACTTCGCGCCGGGCCCGGACAAGGAGGAGATCGTGCTGCAGGACGCCAACCGCGGCGTCTACAAGCGCATCATCCTGAAGGACAAGAAGATCGTCGGCGCCGTGCTCTATGGCGACACCATCGACGGCCCTTGGTACTTCCAGCATCTGCGCGACGGCACCGACGTTTCGCATATGCGCGAGCGCCTGGTGTTCGGCGCCGCCAATCTCGGCGATGGCGGCGTCAGCGGTCAGAGCTCGGTTGCCGCGATGAGCGACGAGACCGAGATCTGCGGCTGCAACGGCGTCTGCAAGGGTGCCATCGTCAAGGCGATCAGCGAGAAGAAGCTGTTCACGCTCGACGATGTCCGCGCCCATACCAAGGCATCGTCGTCCTGCGGCTCCTGCACCGGCCTGGTCGAGCAGGTGCTGGCGTTCACGCTCGGCGGCGACTATTCGGCGGCGCCGAAGGTCAAGCCGCTGTGCAAATGCACCGATCACAGCCACGACGACGTTCGCCGCGTCATCGTCGAGCAGCAGCTCAAGACCATTCCCGCGGTCATGCGCTTCATGGAGTGGAAGACCCTGAACGGCTGCCACTCCTGCCGTCCGGCGCTGAATTACTATCTGCTCGCGACCTGGCCCGGCGAATATCGCGACGACCAGCAGTCGCGCTTCATCAACGAGCGCGTCCACGCCAACATCCAGAAGGACGGCACCTATTCGGTGGTGCCGCGGATGTGGGGCGGCGTCACGACGCCGAGCGAGCTGCGCGCGATCGCCGATGTCGCCGAGAAGTTCAACATCCCGACGGTGAAGGTCACCGGCGGCCAGCGCATCGACCTGCTCGGCGTCAAGAAGGAGGATCTTCCGGCGGTGTGGGCCGACCTCAACGATGCCGGCATGGTGTCGGGCCACGCCTACGCCAAGGGCCTGCGCACGGTGAAGACCTGCGTCGGCTCCGAATGGTGCCGCTTCGGCACCCAGGATTCCACCGGCCTCGGCGTCAAGCTCGAGAAGTTCATGTGGGGCTCGTGGACGCCGGCCAAGGTCAAGCTCGGCGTCTCCGGCTGCCCGCGCAACTGCGCGGAAGCGACCTGCAAGGACGTCGGCGTGGTCTGCGTCGATTCCGGTTACGAGATCCATTTCGCTGGCGCCGCCGGCCTGCACATCAAGGGCACCGAGTTCCTGACCAAGGTCGAGACCGAAGACGAATGCCTCGAGGTGATCGTGGCGCTGACCCAGCTCTATCGTGAGGAGGGCTGGTATCTCGAGCGTATGTACAAATGGTGCGACCGCGTCGGTCTCGAGCAGATCAGGAAGCGGGTGGTCGACGACGTTGCGAATCGCAAGGCGCTGTTCGCCCGCTTTGCCCATTCGCAGCAGTTCGCGCAGACCGATCCGTGGGCCGAGCGCGCCAGCCGCGGCGTCGACCGCAACGAGTTCGCGCCTCTCGCCGAATTGGAGCTCGCATGACCCAGTGGATCGAAATCGGCGCATTGGCCGACATTCCGCGGCTCGGCTCGCGCGTGGTGCGCACGCCGGGCGGCAACATCGCGGTGTTCCGGACTGAGAGCGACGAGGTGTTCGCGCTCGACGACCGCTGCCCGCACAAGGGCGGGCCGCTGTCGCAGGGCATCGTGCACAACAAGCGTGTGACCTGTCCGCTGCATAACTTCGTCATCGAGCTGGCGAGCGGGCAGGCGGTCGCGCCCGACGAAGGTTGCACCCATACCCATCCGGCCAAGGTCGAGAACGGCGTTGTCTGGCTGTCGGTGCGGCAGGCGGTTGCGGTGAGCTGAGCGGTCAGGTCAGGCAATGTCCGTCAAGACCACGTGTCCCTATTGCGGTGTCGGCTGTGGCGTCATCGCGTCGAAGGACGCGGCGGGTGCCGTCACCGTCGAGGGCGACAAGCAGCACCCGGCCAATTTCGGTCGGCTTTGCAGCAAGGGCTCGGCGCTTGCCGAGACCATCGATCTCGACGGGCGTCTGCTCGAGCCGATGATGGACGGCGCGCCGGCGGCGTGGGACGACGCGCTTGATCGCGTCGCCGATGGCTTTAACAGGATCATCAGGGAGTACGGGCCCGATGCGGTCGCGTTCTATGTCTCCGGCCAACTCCTGACCGAGGACTATTACGTCATCAACAAGCTCGCCAAGGGTTTCGTCGGCACCGCCAATATCGACACCAATTCGCGGCTGTGTATGGCCTCCAGCGTCGCCGGGCACAAGCGCGCGTTCGGCAGCGACACCGTGCCGGGCTGCTACGAGGATCTCGAGCAAGCGGAGCTTCTCGTGCTGGTCGGCTCCAACGCCGCCTGGTGCCATCCAATCCTGCACCAGCGCATGCTGGCGGCGAAGGAGAAGAATCCGGCGTGCAAGATCGTGGTGATCGATCCGCGCCGCACCGCGACCTGCGAGGGCGCCGATTTGCATCTGCCGCTGCGCTCGGGCAGCGACTCCGTACTGTTCAACGGCCTGTTCGCCTTCCTTGCCGGCAGCAACGCGGTCGACCGCGGCTTTGTCGGCAATTGCACGACGGGTGTCGTCGACGCGCTGAAACAGGTCGGCGGCCAGACCGTGGCGCAGACCGCGGCGACTTGCGGGCTGACCGAAGGTGCGGTCGGGCTGTTCTTCGACTGGTTCACGCGGACCGAGCGCGTCGTCACGCTGTACTCGCAAGGCATCAACCAGTCGTCGAGCGGCGTCGACAAGGTCAACGCCATCATCAATTGCCATCTGTTGACCGGGCGCATCGGCCGTCCCGGCATGGGGCCGTTCTCGCTGACCGGCCAGCCCAACGCGATGGGCGGCCGCGAGGTCGGCGGGCTCGCCAACCAGCTCGCCGCGCATATGGAGATCGACAATCCCGCGCACCGCGCGTTGGTGCAGCGGTTTTGGCGCGCGCCCGTGATCGCGGAGAAGGCCGGGCTGAAAGCGGTCGACATGTTCGACGCGATCGCCGACGGCCGCATCAAGGCGGTGTGGATCATCTCGACCAATCCGGTGGTGAGCCTGCCGGATGCCGATCGCGCGCGCGCCGCGCTCGACGCCTGCGAGCTCGTCGTGGTGACGGATTGCATGCGCGACACCGACACCACGCGCCATGCCGACGTGCTGCTGCCGGCACTGGCGTGGGGCGAGAAGGACGGCACCGTCACCAATTCCGAGCGCCGGATCTCGCGGCAGCGGCCGTTCCTGGCAGCTCCGGGCGAGGCGCGCGCCGACTGGCGCATCATCTGCGACGTCGCCGCCCGGATGGGATATTCCGGCTTCGACTATGCCTCGGCCGCCGAGGTGTTCCGCGAGCACGCCGAACTGTCGGGATTCGAGAATGACGGCCGGCGCGATTTCGACATCTCGGCGCTGGCTGCGCTCGACGACGGCGCCTATGAGGTGCTGGCGCCGGTGCAGTGGCCGGTGACATCGGAGCATCCGGCCGGCACGCCGCGGATGTTCGAGAGCCAGCAATTCTTCACGCCGGACCGCAAGGCGCGCTTCGTGCCGGTGGCACCACGCGCGGCGCGCAACGCGACCAGCCGCGACTTTCCGCTGGTGCTCAACACCGGCCGCGTGCGCGATCAGTGGCACACCATGACCCGGACCGGCAAAACCGGACGGCTATTGTCGCATGTGTTCGAGCCCTATGCCGAGTTTCACCCCGAGGACGCACGGCAGGCCGGGCTGCAAAACGAAGGATTGGTGCGGCTGACCAGCAGCTGGGGCGAGATGATCGCGCGCGTCGTGGTCAGCGCCGACCAGCGCCGCGGCTGCGTGTTCGTGCCGATGCACTGGAACGCGGAGTTCGCCGGCGAGGGACGCGTCAACGCGCTGGTCAATCCGGCGACCGATCCGCTGTCCGGCCAGCCGGAGTCCAAGCACACGCCGGTCAAGGCCGTCCCTTACGCGCCGAAATGGCACGCCTTCATCCTGAGCCGCGACGCGATCAGGCGTCCGGCAAGCGGCTACTGGGTTTACGGCAAGGCCGGCGATTGCACGCGGCTGGAACTTGCGCTCGACACTCGCCCGGAGAGCTGGCGCGACTGGGCGAGGGCGCAGCTCGGCCTCGACGGTGTCGAGATCGAATGGATCGCCTATCGCGATCCGGCCGCGGGCCGCTTCCGCTACGCGGCGGTGCGCGACGGCCGGCTCGAGGGCTGCGTGTTCATCGCGCCCGATCACACGCTGCCGTCGCGTGCGTGGCTGACCGGGCTGTTCGCCGAACAGCAATTGTCGGCCAATGCGCGGATGTCGCTGCTGGCCGGACGGCCGTTCGGCGCGGGCGAGGATGTCGGTCCGATCGTCTGCTCCTGCTTCAGCGTCGGACGGCACCAGATCACCGCCGAAATCAGGAAGGGCGCCGACAGCGTCGATGCGATCGGCCGTTGCCTGAAGGCTGGCACCAATTGCGGCGGCTGCAAGCCCGAAATCGGCAAGCTGATCGGCACCACCACGCAGCCGCGGCAGGCGATCGCGTCCTGAATCTTCGCGCGTCGCGACCGCGCCAGGGCGAAACGCAAGCAGTGCAATTGGGTCGCGATCCGCCCGGAAGCGGACTCATCATGCCTCGAGTGCTTCCGGTCTCGACCCGGCGCGGACATGTGGGGCTCATCTTACCCATCTCGCCCGAGCGTGATAACGTCCGCGGTGCTCAACTGATACGATCAATTCTTCCTTGGGATCGACAAATGACTTTGCGAGCAATTTTCGCCGCATGCGCTATTGCGGCGTCTGGGTCGCTCATGATGACAATCGACGCGCTTGGTCAGAAGCAATCGCTAAAGGATCAACTGGTTGGTACGTGGACGCTGCTCTCATGGGAGCAAAAGAAAGGTGACGGCGCCAAGGTCCAGCATTATGGGGCCGCTCCGAAGGGCGTCGCGTTCTTTGATGCGGGTGGGCGATACATCATCACAGTGATGCGCTCAGATCGAGCTAAATATGCAAGCAATACCCTGCGGCAAGGCACACCCGAGGAATACAAGGAAACCGCCGACGGCACGATAACTTACTTTGGAACGTATTCGGCAAACGAGGCAGATAGCAGCATCGCAATCCACGTGGAAGGCAGTTCTTTTCCAAACTGGAATGGCACCGAACAGAAGCGCTTTGTCGCGATTGCGGGTGACCAACTGACGCTGACCGTTCATCCCCCGGCAGGAGATATAGTTGAAGTGATTTGGAAACGAGCGAAGTGATCTGGCCGTCAAGCCTGCTTGTGGCCTAACGTCGAAGGTCCACTCGTCCGTGAGCACGCCAGCTCATTTGAGCAGGGCGGACGCCGCCCGGTTTGGCCGCCATGGGCGGCTCCTGGCCCAACCGAGACATGCGCGGTTCAAGATTGGTGCGGCGCAAATTGACCTTTGAACCCTATTTTCATGGTCGCAATTTCCTGATGTGATCTTCAATATTGCGAGCCATTTTGCTGCGACGCTTGCTCAGCGGCACCCATGATGTTGTGACTAGAACTATTAGACAGGAAGGACATCGCATGCCTTCACGCCGTCATTTCCTGACCGGCACTGTCGCGACCGGTGTCGCGCTGTCAATGCAGCATGCCGCGACAGCAGTCGCGCAGCAAAAACGAGTGATCGTCGATTCGCAGGTTCACCTGTGGCCGGCGAGCACCCCGGAAAGACCCTGGCTCCCCGGTGCCAAACCGCAGCTTCCGGAGCCCTTCACCATCGAGCGAATAATTCCCCTGATGGACGAGGCTGGCGTCGATCGCGTCGTCATCGTTCCGCCAGTGTCGCTCGAAGGCGAGCGCATCGACTATGCCCAAGAGGCGGTCAAACGATACCCGGGCCGCTTCGCCATCATGGCGCGTGTCGCTCTCGACAAGCCCGACCGCGCGGCACGGCTTGCGACCTGGCGCGACCAGCCCGGCGTGCTGGGCGTGAGGTTGAACTTCGGCCCCGGCGAAGCGGTGTGGCTGACCGACGGAACCGCGGACTGGTTCTGGCCGGCGGCGGAGAAGGCCGGCCTGCCTGTGATGTTTCTCACGTCGGGCCAGACATCGCTGTTCGCCCAGATCGCCGAACGACACCCGCAACTTACGCTCATCATCGACCACATGGGGGTCGGCGCGGGCCTGCGCCCGCGTCCTGGCTCATCGGAAAACAACGCGGTGCCGGAAGCTATCGTCCAGGCGGCGGCGCTCGCAAAATATGCGAATGTGTCGGTGAAGTTGACGTCGGTACCGCTGATTTCGACCGAGCCATATCCATTCCGTGACGTGACCCCGCATATCCACCGCCTGTTCGACGCCTACGGCCCGGAGCGCTGCCACTGGGGAACCGATGTCACCAATTCATTCGCCCGGGCCACCTACCGGCAGCGTGTGACGCAATTCACTGAGGAGCTTCCGTTCCTTACCGAAAGTGACAAGGACTGGATCATGGGTCGCGCGATCCTGGCGCGGCTTCGCTGGACGTGAACCAAGCTTGCTGCGATGCAGGCACGCCAAGGTTTCGGTTCACCTCTCCCCGCCGGAAAGAGGCGAACCTCCGTTACCGCTCCAGCGCCGCCTGATCCCATCGCGCTTTAGCAGCCGCGGCAGATGCTCTTCAGCTTGCTGTTGAGCAGGCGGTCCTCTTCGTCCGAGGCCGCCTTGGTGTAGGGGGCGTTGCCGTGGCGCTTGTCGTCGGCAAAACCGCCGGCGCCGGTGGCGCCGCCCACGTGCATCGCGTGCCCGCCGCCATGGCCATGGCCATGGCGCGCGTCAGCCGCCGGCATAGCGACTGCAAGCAGCGCCAGCAGCAGCCCGACCGTCGTGATCGTCCGCATGTTTTCCTCCTCGTCGCGCCAAATACCGCTGACGCTGAGGCAAATCGGTGTCGGCCATCTTCACAATTTCGCGTGGCGGCAATCGGGGCAGGGGCCGGCCGGTTCCGGCCAAATACCGCCGGTGCGTCGCACATAGGCCGCCCGTGGATGGCTTCATGCCGACAATGCAGTGCTCGTCACACCAAAATGGTGTATCGGCAGGCTTGAGCGCGCGCGGGCAGCGGCCCGGCGCCACACAATCAAGATATCGCAAGACTTTGGAGGAACGTTCATGTCGGCTCTGCCACTCTCGGGCATCAAGATTCTCGACCTGACGCGGGTGCTCGCAGGCCCGCTGTCGGCCCAGATGCTGGCGGATCTCGGCGCCGAGGTCATCAAGATCGAGCGGCCCGGCGGGGGCGACGACGCCCGCGCCTTCGGCCCGCCTTATCTCACCGATCCCGAAGGCAAGCAGAACAACAACAATTCGTTCTATCTCTGCGCCAACCGCAACAAGAAGTCGGTCACCGTCAACATCGCCAAGCCGGAAGGGCAGGCGATCATCCGCGAGCTTGCCAAGACGGCCGACGTGATGATGGAGAACTACAAGGTCGGCGACCTCAAGCGCTACGGCCTCGACTACGAGACCATCAAGCAGCTCAACCCCGGCATCATCTATTGCTCGGTCACCGGCTTCGGCCAGACCGGACCTTACGCACCGCGCGCCGGCTATGACGCGATCCTGCAGGCTATGGGCGGCCTGATGAGCGTCACCGGCCATATCGACGGCGAGCCCGGCGAAGGCCCGATGAAGGTCGGCCCCTCGATCGTCGACTACATGACCGGCATGAACACCTCGATCGGTATCCTCTCGGCGCTCTACCATCGCGACGCCAACAACGGGGAAGGGCAGCATATCGACGTCTGCCTGTTCGACACCGTGATCGCGTCGCTGTCGCACTGGCTGCAGATCTACCTCGTCAATGGCAAGACCCCGCCGCGCCGCGGCACCTGGGGCAATGGCGGCATGCCGGCCGGCGTGTTCCGCTGCACCGACGGTGAGCTGATGCTGGTGGTCGGCAATGACGGCCAGTTCCAGCGCACCTGCGCCGTGCTCGGCGAGCCCGAACTCGCGAGCGACAAGCGCTTCGTCAAGAACAACGACCGCGTCGTGCACGGCAAGGAGATCATGGCGATCTTCGCCGGGCTGTTCCTGAAGCACCCGGTGGCCTACTGGCTGGAGAAGCTCGAGGAGGCCGGCGTGCCGTCGGGCCCGATCAACAATTTCGAGCAGGTGTTCAGCGATCCGCACGTGCAGTCGCGCGGCATGCGGGTGAAGGTCGATCATCCGTTCGAACCGAACCTGTCGCTGATCCGCAACGCGCTGACCTTCTCCGGCACGCCGATCACCGAATACCGCGCCCCGCCGCTGTTAGGGGCCGACACCAGGGAAGTCCTGGCGACCATCGGCTATGACGACGCCAAGGTCGAGGGGCTGAAGGCGCAGGGGATTCTGTAAGCTCGCGCGCCCTCGAGCCGCCATTCCGTCATCCTGAGGAGCGGCCACTTGGCCGCGTCTCGAAGGATGAACGGCCCGGCTGGTGCCCGTCGATCCTTCGAGACGGCCGCTGCGCGGCCTCCTCAGGATGACGGTCAGACAGTGGAGCCGGCGCGATAACACTTCGACTGATATCGAAGCATCATTGACATCCGCCCGCTAGATTGGCGTCATCGATCCCTCATCGAAGGTGCCAATCATGAAATGGGAAGTAGTCCGCGTCGAGCCTATCTCGAGCTGGCTCGAGCGCTGGAAAGCGCCGGCATCGCCGGTCACCCGCGCCGGCAACATGGTGTTCGTCTCCGGCCTGCCGCCGTTCGATCCCGCGACCGGCGAGTTCGCCGCCGGTGCGTCGATGGAGCGGCAAAGCGAGCTGCTCATGGAGCAACTCAAGCAATGCCTCGAGGCGGCCGGCGCCACGCTCGACAATGTGATGAAGTGCAACGTGTTCTGCACCTCGGCAAAGCACTTCACAACCTTCAACGCAGTCTATGCAAGGTACTTCCCGCACCAGCCGCTGGCGCGGATCTTCGTCTGCATCCCCGAATGGACCGGGCCGTTCGACGTCGAGATCGACTGCATCGCGATGGTGTAGGGCGCGCCGACGGAGTCTCGCATCGCGCAACAGGCTTCGCGTCACCTCGCCCCGCGTGCGGGGAGAGGTCGGATCGCATCGTGAGATGCGATCCGGGTGAGGGGGAGTCTCCGCGAGTTCGGCTGCAACCGTCTGCGCGGATCGGCCCCTCGCCCCAACCCTCTCCCCGCAAGAGCGGGGCGAGGAGCGCAATCCTATCGCCGGCGTTATCCGGCCTGGCTTCTTCGCGCGCGTTTCACAGATCCTGGCGCGTCAGCCGACCGTGCATCGCGACCGGCCGCGCGGCCGGCCTGCTCGGCACGTCGCCCATCGTGAGTGCCGTCACCGAGACCGTGACCACGCGGTCGATGATGGCGTGGACGTCGTCGAGGTCGCATTTGCCTTCCGACAGCCGCAGCAGGCGTTCTTTCTCGCGGATGGTGTGGTGCGCCATCGCGAGCGCGAAGTGCAGGCCCCAATAGAGCTCGGTGTCGCTGCTCGCCGGCATCGCGCGGCGCATCGCGGCGGCAAACTTGCGCAAGTGATCGACCTCGCGATTCTTGATGCGGCGGATCGGCGGCACGGATTCGATCGAGGCGCGGATCATGAAGCGCGCCGCGGTCGAGCCCTCGCGATCCGGCCCGAGGCAGCCGCGCAGGGTGGGGCCGACGAGGGCGCGCATGATGTCCTCGATCGCGGCGCGGCCGCCGCCTTTTTCCTCCGCCGCCCGCAATTCGTTGAGACGCTCGCGGTTGGTCTGGATGCTGCGGGTGACGAACAGCTCCGCGATCAATTCGTCCTTGGAGCCGAAATGATAGTTCACCGCCGCGAGGTTGACGTTCGCTTCCGCGACGATGTCGCGCAGCGTGACGTCGCCGAAGCCGCGGTCGGCATAGAGCCGCTCGGCGGCGGCGAGAATGGCGGATCGGGTCTGGTCGCTGGCCATGGCTGGGAGCCTTTCCGTTATTCCGCGGTACGCCGGGGAATGACGAAGACGACAGGGAGTTGCATTTCAAACATTTGTATGAAACTATCGTTTGAAGAGCTGGAAATGTCAATCCGCTGATCGCGGGGCAGCATTCTGGCACACCACCGCCACTCTTCTGCGAACGCCCTTGCGAGCCGCGGAGGCGGGGTCAACAATGTCGACAAATGGCTGCGGCCCAAGTTCACGGCCCGAGTGAGCGGCCCAAGTCTAGGAAACGAGGAGCGTCCCATGGATTTCACGATGTCGCCCAAGCAGAAGGAATGGCTGGAGCGCGTTCAGGCTTTCATGAAAGCGCATGTTCGGCCCGCCGTGCCGATCTACGACAAGCAGGACGCCGAAGGCCCGCGCTGGAAGGTGATCCCGATCCTCGAGGATCTGAAGAAGAAGGCGAAGGCCGAAGGCCTCTGGAACATGTTCATGCCGCCGTCCTCGCATGAGGACGATGAATTCCATGGCGCGGGATTGACCAATCTCGAATACGCGCTGCTGTCGGAAGAGATGGGTCGCATCTCCTGGGCTTCGGAAGTGTTCAACTGCTCCGCCCCCGATACCGGCAACATGGAGGTGTTCATCCGCTACGGCACCAAGGAGCAGAAGCGCAAATGGCTGCGCCCGCTGATGGACGGCGAGATCCGCTCCGCCTTCCTGATGACCGAGCCGGCGGTCGCTTCGTCCGACGCCACCAACATCGAGACCCGCATCGAGAAGGACGGCGATCACTACGTCATCAACGGCCGCAAATGGTGGTCGTCGGGCGTCGGCGATCCCCGCTGCAAGATCGCGATCCTGATGGGCAAGACCGACTTCAACGCCGCCAAGCATCAGCAGCAGTCGCAGATCCTGGTGCCGCTCGACACCCCCGGCATCAAGGTCGAGAAGATGCTGCCGGTGTTCGGCTTCGACGACGCGCCGCACGGCCACGCCCAGGTGCTGCTCGAGAACGTCCGCGTGCCGAAGGAAAACATCCTGCTCGGCGAAGGCCGCGGCTTCGAGATCGCGCAGGGCCGTCTCGGTCCGGGCCGCATCCATCACTGCATGCGCACCATCGGCCAGGCCGAGGAGGCGCTGGAGAAGATGGTGAAGCGGCTCGCCTCGCGCGCCGCGTTCGGCAAGAAGATCATCGAGCATTCGGTCTGGGAGCAGCGCATCGGCGATGCCCGCACCGACATCGAGATGAACCGTCTGCTCTGCCTCAAGGCCGCCGACATGATGGACAAGGTCGGCAACAAGACCGCGCAGGCCGAGATCGCCATGATCAAGGTCGCGGCGCCCAACATGGCGCTGAAGATCATCGACCAGGCGATCCAGGCCTATGGTGGCGGCGGCGTCTCCGACGACGCAGGCCTCGCCCGCGCCTATGCCCACATCCGCACGCTCCGTCTCGCCGACGGTCCGGACGAGGTGCACAATCGCGCCATTGCCAGACTTGAACTTCGGAAGTATGCAAACACGTCGCACTGATCTTGCTGCGCGATCACCATTCTGAACCTCATCCTGAGGAGCCCGCAGGGCGTTTCGAAGGATGCAGGCTACAGGCGGGGCCTCATGGTTCGAGACGCGCGTTCCGCGCTCCTCACCATGAGGGTGTGACGGAGTGAACCGAAGGGAACGCATGATAGCGTTCCCCAAGAATGATTGAGGGAGCGTCATCGTGGCGGACGGCGTCAGGAAAGACGAGGAATTTTCCGGCACAAGGGAAGTCGAGGAGCGCCATCGTATCAACGAGGCCAGTCTCGACGCCTGGATGAGGGAACACGTCGAGGGTTATCAGGGCCCGCTCACGGTCCTGCAGTTCAAGGGTGGCCAGTCCAACCCGACCTACAAGCTTGAGACCCCCGGCCGCAACTATGTGATGCGGCGCAAGCCATTCGGTAAATTGTTGCCGTCGGCGCATGCGGTCGATCGCGAGTTCCGCGTGATCGCGGCGCTCGGCAAGCAGAATTTCCCGGTCGCGAAAGCCTACGCGCTGTGCACCGACGACGCGGTGATCGGCTCGGCCTTCTACATCATGTCGATGGAAGAGGGGCGGGTGTTCTGGGATCCGACGCTGCCGACCCAGGAGCCCGACGCGCGCCGCAAGATCTTCGCCAGCAAGATCGAGACGCTGGCCAAGCTTCATCTGTTCAATCCCGAGGCGATCGGCCTCGGCGACTTCGGCAAGCCCGGCAATTATTTTGCGCGGCAGGTCGACCGCTGGACCAAGCAGTACCGCGCCTCCGAAACCCAGCACATTCCCGAATTCGAGAAGCTCGCCGAGTGGCTGCCGAAAACCGTTCCGGAGCAGAAGCGCGTCTCGATCGTCCATGGCGACTATCGCCTCGACAACATGATCTTCCACGCCACCGAGCCGCGGGTGCAGGCGGTGCTCGACTGGGAATTGTCGACGCTCGGTGATCCCATGGCCGACTTCACCTATCTGCTGATGCAGTGGACCATGCCGGGCCTCGTCAATGCCGACCTCAAGGCATTGAACATTCCGAGCCAGGATGAGGCGGCGCAGATCTACTGCGACGTGACCGGCATCCCGGTGCCCGACCTGAACTGGTATTTCTCCTACAATCTGTTCCGCTTGGCGGGCATCACGCAAGGCATCGCGGGGCGGGTGCGCGACGGCACCGCGTCGAATGCCAAGGCCCTCGAGTCGGCCAAGCGCACCGTGCCGCTGTCGCAGGCGTCTTGGGAATACGCGCAGAAGGCCGGCGCAACCTGATCCAGGAACGCGGCGCGATCCTCAGGGCTCGCGCCGCATTTCTTTTCACCTCGCCCCGCTTGCGGGGAGAGGTCGGATCGCATGCAGCGAAGCGAAATGCGATCCGGGTGAGGGGGACTCTCCGCGAGTCCGTCCTTCACGGAGTTTGCAGAGGCAGCCCCTCACCCCAAGCCTCTAAGAGCGAGCAGGACGCCGGCGAAGCTGATGCGATGACGCGATCCTCAGGGCTCGCGCTGCCGCTGCAAAGTGCGGCATGTTTCCGCATTGTAGCCATCTGTGACTTGAGTTCGCGCTGCCGCTTTGGCAAGTCAGTCCGGTCAACGCCCGCCCTGGTCCTGATCGGACATCTTCATTTTGACCCTTTCCTCGAATCTTCGCGGCAGCCTGTTCATGGCTGCGGCCATGGCCAGCTTCACGGTCAACGACACCATCACCAAGGCGGTGTCGGCGGAGCTCAACGTCGGGGAGATCCTGCTCGTCCGCGGCCTGGTCGCGATGGTGCTGGTCGCGGCGCTCGCCTGGTACCGCGACGCGCTGCGCAGCTTCCGTGCGCTGCTGATCTGGCCGGTCGGACTGCGCGTCCTTGGCGAGATCGGCGGCACGCTGACCTATCTCTCCGCGATCTCGCAGATCCCGCTCGCCAACGCCTCGGCGATCTTCCAGGCGTTGCCGCTGGTCATCACGCTCGGCGCGGCGCTGGTGTTCGGCGAGCCGGTCGGCTGGCGGCGATGGCTCGCGATATCAGCCGGCTTCATCGGCGTCCTCGTCATCGTTCGGCCGGGCGCGGAAGGCTTTAGCCAGGCTGCGCTCTTGGCGCTGGCGTCGGTCGGCTTTTGCGCGGTGCGCGATCTCGCCACCCGCCGCATCCCGAAGGACTTGCCGACCGTGTTCATCACGCTGCTCACCACCGTGACCGTGACGACGGCGGGTGCTGTCGTCCTTGTCCCGCTCGGCGGCTGGCGCCCGCTGTCCGGCAATGCGCTCGGCCTGCTCACATTCGCCGCAGTGCTGATCCTGATCGGTTACCAGTGCATCATCGTGTCGCTGCGCACAGGCGACATCTCGGCGGTGGCGCCGTTCCGCTACACCGCGCTGCCGTGGGCGATGCTGACGGGCTATCTCGCTTTCGGCCACAAGCCCGACGGTCCAATGCTCGCCGGCGCCGCGATCATCGTCGCCTCCGGCCTCTATGCCTTCTACCGCGAGCGCAAGCGCGACAAGCTGCGTCCGGCCGCGACCGGACCGGGCCTGCCGCCGGACGGGTTGTGATGCATCCGTGATCCGTAGGATGGGTGGAGCGCAGCGATACCCATCATGGCGCCGCGGATACGAGGGAATGGGTTTCGCTTCGCTCTACCCATCCCACGCAATCATTTGCAAATCACTTCGCGCAATGCGCGATCAGCCGTGCGACGAATGCGCCGCACGCCTCGAGTTGCGACATCTCGACGAACTCATCCGGCGTATGCGCCTGTGCGATCGAGCCGGGGCCGACCACGACGGAGGGCACATCCGCCATGCTGACGAACAGGCTGGCCTCGGTGCCGAAGGCGACCTTGGCGTGATCGTTGCGGCCGGCAAATTGCTTGGCGAGCGTGACGATCGCAGCGTCCGCCGCGGTGTCGAGCGCGGGATAATCGAGGATCTCCTCGAAGTCGATGCCGCATTCGGGATGCCGCTTGCGCATCGCGGGCTCGATCTCGGCCTTCGCCCAGGCGATGATCGCATCGGTCACTTCTCTCGACTCGGTGATGCCGATGCCGCGGCACTCGAATTCCACGGCGCAATGGTCGGGCACGATATTCAGCGCGGCGCCGCCATGCACGATGCTGGTGAGCAGGGTCGAGTGCGGGACATCGTAGAGGCTGACTTGTTCGGCATCCGCGGCCAGCAACGCGGCGCGGCGGCGGATTTCGGTGATCAGGTCGGCGGCATATTCGATGGCGTTGACGCCGTCGGGCGCGATCGAGGAGTGGCGGGCGAGCCCGCGGAACGTGGCGCGCACGCCGTGCTTGCCCTTGTGCCCGATGATCACCTGCATCTGGGTCGGCTCGCCGACGAAGCAGCCAAGCGGCTTGATCGGCTTGCGTGCGACCTCGCGCAGCATCGGCCGCACGCCGACGCAGCCGATCTCCTCGTCATAGGAGATGGCAAGATTGATCGGCGTCTTCAGATCGGCCGCGAGCATCTCGGGAACCATCGCGAGGCAGACGGCGACAAAGCCTTTCATGTCGGTGGTGCCGCGGCCGTACAGCCGCCCGTCGCGCTCGACGAGCTCGAACGGGTTGTGGCTCCAGTCCTGTCCCACAACCGGCACGACGTCGGTATGCCCCGACAGCACCAGCCCGGCCTTGTCCTCGGGGCCGATCGTGACCCACAACGAGGACTTCTGTCCGGTTTCGTCGACGATGCGCTGACTGCCGACGCCAAGCGAGGCGAGGTAGCGCTCGATGTAGTCGATCAGAGGCAGGTTGCTGCGGTCGCTGACGGTGTCGAACGCGACGAGGTCGGCCAAGAGCTTGCGGATGCGGTCGGGACGTTGATTTTGCATTGCCTGTTCGTTTGCGAGGGACTGTGCGAGGAATGACGAGTGTGCGGGCGATCCTGCCAGCGAAGTATAACAGCTGGTTGGCCTGCCGGGGCCAAGCAATATTCGGACCGTTGCCGGCGGTTATTGCAGACCCATCCTAGGGCGCACGGTTGCTCGGATCCGGTCGTCTCACCCGATCGAGGGCGCGCTTCGCGGTCGTCACGAACGTGGGTCGAGATGCGGTGGACGCTGCGCGTGGTAAATCATGTCGCGAGAACGCGGATGTATGACCCGCAGCGAACCACACCTTCGATGTCGTCCCGGCGAAGGCCGGGACCCATTACCACAAATGCCGATTGTTGCGTGACGCTGGGGCCACGGCCCGTTCCAACAACACAACCCTGTGGTTATGGGTCCCGGCCTTCGCCGGGACGACGGTCGTGAATGTGGAGTCATCTGGGCCGCCGCCGGGATGACCACTGGAGACTGGCGTTGCTAGATCGGCTTGCCCGTATACGGCATCGACGCCGTCAGGCCGCCGTCGACCGGGATGGCCTGGCCGTTGACGTAGGACGCTTCATCGCTCGCCAAAAACAATCCCATCGCGGCGAGCTCGTGCGGTTGGCCGGCACGCTTGAGCGGATTGAGCTGGCCGATCTTGTCCTGGGTGCCGCGCTCCTTGGCGCGATCGAACACCGGCTTGGTCATGCCGGTCTCGATCAGGCCCGGACACACCGCATTGATGCGCACCCCGGTGCCGGAGAGCGAGTAGGCGGTGGTCTGCACCAGGCTGATGACGCCGGCCTTGCTCGCGCCGTAGGGATGTCCGCTGGCACCCGACTTCAGGCCCGCGACGGACGCGGTGCAGACGATCGAACCGGAACCTTGCTTCGTCATATGAGGGATCGAATGCTTGATCGCGAGGAACGGGCCGATCAGATTGACGCGCAGCACTTCCTGCCAATGTTCGACGGTCTGGTCGGCGAGCGGGACGAGGCCGCCGCTGACGCCGGCATTGGCCCAGATCGCATCGAGCTTGCCGTATTTCGAAACCGCCTTCTCGATGAAGGCCTTCACGTCGCTCTCCGAGCCGGCATCGGCGGTGACGGCCTCGACGGTGCCGCCGGCGTCGCGCACCAGCTTGGCGGTCTCGTTCACGCCTTCGGCGCGATCGACCGCGATCAGCTTGGCGCCTTCCCTGGTGAACAGCAGCGAGGCGGCGCGGCCGATGCCGCTGCCAGCGCCGGTGATGATGACGGATTTGCCTTCGAGGCGGCCCATGATTTTCTCCCTGTTCACGTGATCCCCGACGCGTCTGCCGCGCGACGGAATTCAAACAAAATTTCAAACGTCCGAAGCACTTGAGACGATGTGCGGCGTGACGTACAGCGAGACGGGACACTATTGAAGGGCTCATCCGATGTCCAATCCAGACAAGCCTGACGTGACGGTGACGCGGTGGTGGTGGGTTCGCCACGCGCCGGTGCGCAGCGACGGCGGCAACATCTACGGGCAAGAGGATATCGACTGCGACACCGGCGACACCCAAGTGTTCGAGGCGGTCGCCAAGATGCTGCCGCGCGATGCGGTCTGGTATTCGAGCAATTTGAAACGCACGCACAAGACCGCGGACGCGATCTGGGCTGCCGGGTTTCCAAGACCTGAAATCATGACGCAGGAACGCGACTTCGCCGAGCAGCATCTCGGCCAGTGGCAGGGTATGAACCGCGCGGCGTTTCTCGCCAGCCGTCCGCCGGGCACGGCCTGGTTCGCCGATGTCAACGAGCCCGCGCCCGGCGGCGAGAGCTACATGGATCTCTATACCCGCGTCTGCCGCACCATCGTGCGGATCACCGCCGCGGAAGCGGGCAGGAATATCATCGCAGTCGGCCATGGCGGCGTCATCAAGGCCGCGGTCGGTCTGGCGCTTGGCGGCCAGCCGGACAGGGGGCTGTCGTTCGATATCGACAATGTCTCGGTGACGCGGCTCGATCACATCGCAAGCGCCGGTCTGTCGACCTGGCGGCTGCCGATGGTGAACCAGCAGCCGTGGATTGCCGATCCGCGCCACGCCGCGATGCATCAGCCGTCCGGGCCGGAAGTCAGGCCGGCGAGCAAGCTTGCGTGATCGCTGCTATCGCAACCCCGCGACGCTGCTTAAGCTCAACGCAGAATTCAAACACCGCAACATCAGGGAGAGAAACATGACCTTGTTCGACATGAAGGGAAAAGTCGCCGTCATCACCGGCTCGACGCGCGGCATCGGACGCGCGATCGCCGAGCGCATGGCCGAGCACGGCGCCAAGGTCGTGATCTCCTCGCGCAAGGCTGACGTCTGCGAGCAGGTGGCGAAGGAGATCAACGACAGCTACGGCAAGGGCACCGCGGTTGCGATCGCGGCCAACATCTCGTCGAAGGAAAACCTGCAGAACCTGGTCGATGAGAGCAACCGCGCCTTCGGCAAGATCGACGTGCTGGTCTGCAACGCGGCGTCCAATCCTTACTACGGTCCGCTCGCCGGCATCTCCGACGATCAGTTCCGCAAGATCCTCGACAACAACATCGTCGCCAACAACTGGCTGATCTCGATGGTGGTGCCGCAGATGATCGAGCGCAAGGACGGCTCGATCATCATCGTGTCCTCGATCGGCGGCCTGAAGGGCTCGACCATCCTCGGCGCCTACGCGATCTCCAAGGCCGCCGACATGCAGCTCGCGCGCAACCTCGCCTGCGAATACGGCAAGCACAATATCCGCGTGAATTGCATCGCGCCGGGCCTGATCAAGACCGACTTTGCCAAGGCGCTGTGGGACAATCCGGACAATCTGAAGGCCTCGACCGCACGCTCGCCGCTGCTGCGGATCGGCGTGCCGGACGAGATCGCGGGCGCCGCCGTGATGATGGGCTCGCGCGCCGGCGACTTCATGACCGGCCAGACCATCGTGATCGACGGCGGCGCTACGATCAGCTGACGCCGGCGTCGTCGAGGTCGCGATTTGTCGTCATGGCCGGGCTTGTCCCGGCCATCCACGTCGTCCTTCGCGACCCCAAAGACGTGGATGCCCGGGACAAGCCCGGGCATGACGCGGAGCAAGGGGAGGCGTGGTCGCCTTACTCCACCGCCGCATACACCCCGTTGCGCACCAGCGAGCGGGTATATTCGCGCTGGCCCGGGCCCTGCATCATGAAGACGGCGATCAGGTCTTCGCTCGGATCGATCCAGAAGAACGTGCCGGCCATGCCGCTCCAGAAATACTGGCCGACCGAGCCGGAGAACGGCGCGATGCCCTGCTGCATGCGCACGGCGAAGCCGAGGCCGAAACTGTGGCCGGGTGACACCAGCGTGCCCTGGATCGTGACGCCGGCGCCGAGGTGATCGGAGGCCATGAATTCGAGCGTCTTGCGGCCGATGATCCTGGTGCCGTCGAGCGAGCCGCCGTTCAGCAGCATCTGCGCGAAGCGGGCATAGTCCATCGTGGTCGAGACCAGTCCGCCGCCGCCGGATTCCATCGCCGGCTTCTCCAGCATGTTGAACAGCTGCACCTTCTCGTTGGTCCAGGGATCGTTGGCAAACGCCTCGGCGAGGCGGCCGGCATTGGCTTCCCCGGTGTGGAAGGCGGTCTCGGTCATCTGCAACGGCGCGAGGATGCGCTCAGTGAGGTACGCGCCGAGCGTCTTGCCGCTGACGACCTCGATGATGCGGCCGAGGACGTCGGTGGAGCGGCTGTAGTTCCACTCGGCGCCGGGCTGGCAGACCAGCGGCATGCCGGCGAGCATGGTGGCGTGCTCGGCATTGGTGATCTTGCGGCTGCGCAGCCGCGACTGCTGGTAAAGCTGCTGCACCGGGCCGTTGCCGGTGTGGTCATAAGTAAGCCCAGACGTGTGGCGGAGCAGGTCCTGGATCGTCATCTGCCGTTTCGCCGCGACCAGCTCGAGCTTGCCGTTGTTCTCGACGCCGACCTTGGTCTCGGCGAATTCGGGGATGAACTTCGCAACGGGATCGTTGAGCAGGAAGTGGCCGTTCTCCAGCAGCTGCATGATGCCGACCGAGACGATCGGCTTGGTCATCGAGAAGATGCGGAAGATCGTGTCATGGGTCATTGGCGCTGAGGCGGTCGGGGTTTGCCGGCCGATCGCGTCGAACCAGCCGATCTGGCCGCGCCGAGCCACCAGCACCGTCACGCCGGGCACGGTTCCCTTGTCGACCTCGCGCTTGAAGGTATCGGATAGCGCCTGCAGCCGCGCGCCCGACAGTCCGATCGATTCGGGCTTGGCGAGGGGGAGGGACGGGGTGGTTGGGTTGGTGGCGTGCTTGGCGGCGGTCTGGGCGTTCATGGTCTCTCCCTGGTTCTTGATTCTTGCGGCGGAGCGCCGACGTGGGGTGATGGCCGAAGTCTGACGCAGAAGTTTTGCAATGAACAGAAGCTTCGCCGCTTCGCCCTTGCAAACCGGCCATGCCCTGTGCTTGAAACGGCGCGAACCGGCGGCGACGCTGGTTCCCTGCAGGAGTGTAGCTCAATTGGTAGAGCACCGGTCTCCAAAACCGGGGGTCGCAGGTTCGAGCCCTGCCACTCCTGCCAGCTAAATCAAATACTTAGCCATTATTGCGCGGCGAACGCACCGGGAACACTAGACGCGCGGGCCCCAGTTCGGACCCAAACGGGCTCAGCCGCCTCGCGAACGGCAGTCGACAGGCTGATGCAAGGGGGCGCGTTTCGGATACGTCCGACGTGGAGCGATGACGTCCTGCGGAGCAGCTTCGCTAGGATTGCATTGGAATGTACTTCGTCCTTCGTACGAAGAATTGCTCGTACAATTTGTCGTCGCCAATTTCCCTGCCGACCTCCCTCAACGCGAAGAACGGCATCAGAACGACGAACATGATCAGCGCGACGACAAGTATTTCCTCCAGACTTCCTCCGCCCAATGAAGAGATGCTTTCGCCGAGCGTCTTGCCGCGCCACAAGCCGATAAGAGCGTCCTCAACCACGTGAAAGGACAGCAAGATCACGGCATACACGGCCGACTTGTATGCGATCGGATAGATCAGTGGCCTGTGCTTCATACCTTCGGCGATGTTGAACGCCTCCGCGACGAACATGATCTTCGCCAGCACCAATGCATTGATGAAGGCGAAGCCCTGATGATAGAATACGTCTTGCTGGTTCAGGACGATCGATCTGTGAACGGCAAACAGGCCGAGCAGGACCCAAAGGTAGAGAACAATCCAGAACAACCTCCGGGCCTCTGCGACGCCTTTCTCCTTGATATGAGCAAGTTGTTGATCGCGCATTGTCCGGTCCTGCTCCGACTTACCAATCAAGGCTCGGCACCAATCCGCCGCCGTTCCAATTCATCCGCCAGGATCGGCACGCCGAGATTGCAGGCCTGCACGCCCTGCACAACGCAGAGCTTCAGCACCTCCATGATTTCCTCCATGGTCGCGCCTGCCTTGAGGGCACCCTTGATGTGCCGTCGCGTACCGGGCGCGTACATGTGGGTGTAGGAGGCATCGAAGGCGATGCTGAGAAGTTCGATGTCCTTTGGCGAGAAAGTGCCGCTGCCGTAAATGCCCGCGCCGGTCGCCATGAATTCATCGGTCCAGGCGGGAGCGAGTTCAAGGAACGGATCCCATGCGCTGTTCCATTGCCTGACCGTCTTCATCTTGTCGCAAGCCGGCGTCGCGGTTGCTTGCATCTTCGACGAGGATACGCCCGCTACCTTGGCCTCTTCGAGCAGAATGGGGGCGCCCAGACTGCATGAATGAATCGACATCACGGACGCCATCTTGAGAACTGTGAGGATTTCGTCCCGCGTCGCGCCCGCTTCGAGCGCAGCGCGGATGTGGCGCCGTGTTCCGTCTGGATTGAGATTTGTGCAGGCGGCGTTCAGTGCGACGCTGACGAGCTCGACAAGCTTCCGAGGCATGACCTCGTGGGCCCACGGGCCGGTTGTCATCTTGACACACGCGCGTGCCCAGGTCGGGTCCCATTCGTGGAGCGTACCGACCGCCGCATCCCATGGACCTGTCCGATGCGGCGAGCGGGTTGCGGTGTTCGCTTCAGCTTGCCGATTGCTGGTCATGTCCGCACCTCAACAAGTGTCGAGCAAATGTTGCTGGGTCCCGCATCAGTGGAATGCGGGATCCGTAGCACGGTCTATTCGGCGGCCACCTGTGTCGGCGGCACCATGCAGTAGGCCATCGGATGGGAATCGCCGCCGGTCTTTGCGACCGCCTTCTTGCCGTCGGTCTCCCACACCAGGAACCCGGTCTGTCCGTCCTTGCGGGTAGGCGGCAGGCCGAGGTTGTGCAACGTCTCCTCGACGCTGTCATACCAGACGCCGATCTTCATGATCTGGCGAGCTTCCTCCGCGGTTGCGACCTTGCGACCGAACTCCTTGCATATCCGCACGGCACCTTCGATCTGCTGCACGGTGGTCCGGCGCTTCTTGTCCGGGCCCCACAGATTGTCCTCATTGCCGACGCGCACGTGCTGCCCGAGCACGATCGCCATGGCGGAGATCGGAATCAGGCCGCGCATGCTGGTCCAGAAAGTCGCAGACGCTCCCTGCGGGACCTGACGAAGGAATTCCATCCAGTGATAGGGATTGCGGCCGAGCGTGCCGCCGCCATAGCCGGCAATCGCAAGGTTCATGGGCCCCATATAGACGCCGGCACGGATCAGCCGTTCTATAAGCTCCAGCTGATGGACATGGGCCGGGACGAAATACGGTTGAATCCGATTCTTCCGCAACCGCTTCAAGTGTTCGAGGTAGAAGGCCGGCGCAGCATCAACCCACATGCCTGCCCATGCCGCCTGGACCTTTGGGTTATTCTCGAGGTGGGTGCCCTTGATGTCGTCGGCTGACATCCAGGACATGATGTCCCACTGGGTTGTGCCGGTCGCGATCGTGACGCATTCCGGTTTTGGATCGAGCTCCGTCAACATGTGTCTCGTATCATAATCGAGCCATTTCGCCTTGGCGTCGGCCGACTTGGGAGCAAACGAGATCGAGCCGCCGACCTGCAGGATCATCTTGGGCACGGCCTGCTTCAGTCGGCCGATGAAGTAGTTGAACTGGTCGAAATCGATCGATCCGTGCCCGGTGGCGGGGTCACGCACATGCACGTGGAGCATCGTGGCTCCGGCATTGTAGCAGTCCACCGCGGCCTGAACCTGTTCATCCCACGTCACCGGGATGTCGGCGTCGCCGGGAATCCACTCCGGCCCATATGGGGCCGCGGTGATGATTAGTGGCGCCATGTTCTCAGGAAGAATCGAGTCGTCAGTGTAGTACATGTCCGTCTCCCTCTATCGTGTGGTCGTTGCATTTCACTTCAAAACTGCGCCTCGCAGTTCGTTGCCGCGACAGGAAGGCTGTTCAGTCGGGTTCTGGCGGTGGAAATGCAGTGCGGTCCGCCTGCCAGATGGCAAAGCAGTTTCCCTCGGGATCCGTGAGCACCGCATACCAGCCGGTTCTGGGCACGGCTGTCTTGGGACGCACGATATGTGCGCCGATGCGCTGCGCTTCCGAAAGAGTGTCGTCCAGCGCGCTGACGGTCACGTAAGGCAGCCATGAACTCGGTCCGTCCGCTGCGCGGTAGGTCAGACCGCCCCCGAAGCTCTTGCCATTCGCCGGTTCGGTTTGAATTCGCCAATAGTCGACGCCCGGCGCCTTCTCGATCTGCCAGCCGAAAAGGCTGGCGTAGAACCGCGCGAGCTGCGCAGGAGCTTCGCCGTAGACTTCAAAGTGAGTCACCAGGCTGGTCATCGATCCTCTCCCTCCATTGTTTGGCCGCAAGCCGTCGTCGCTGCATGTTGCGGCTCCCGACCGGAATACGTCGGGAGGCTAGCCGCGCTCTCCTGTTCCGCCTCTTGCTATCTGCAACACACAAAGGAGCGCAGAAATCGTCCATCCCGCCTTGTTGAACTTGACCAACATTGCAGCCAACAACATCGCAAAGATCGTTATCGATGCAGGCAATTGCGGGCTTCTCGTCAGAATACCGAATAGCCTTTTCATGCCAGCCATCCGATTTTGATCAAACGAGCTCGGCGCTAAAGCCTGTGACCCTTCTGCCGTAGCGCTTCCGTCAGCCGCTGACGTAAATCCTCGCTTGCCTTGCGGCCGACGTCTTGACCGATCTGAGCGGTTTGCAGCGACATCGCAGACCACTTTTCGATTAGCTTTTGTCCTGCCGGCTGACGAAAGAAAGCGTCCATCTGGAACAATTCGTCGAGAGTGAAATTGGCGGCGTAGACGGCTGCCGCCTGCTCACGCATTTCATTGTAGTAGGGCGTATAGAGATCGCCGGCTTTGGTGACAATGAGATCGTAATCGCTTTCGAGCTCAGCTCTCTCTTGCGTGACCAGGGGTTTGATGCGGAACAGGATAGCAGGAAGCAGCGCCTTGTACTGATCCCCGAGCTTCAGGGTAACCACCAGGCTTCTCGCCACCGTCATGGCGTCGGGCGGCGGTGTTTGTGCGGATGTGGTCAAAGTCAAACCAAGAAGAATGCCGCCGATGACCAATGAATGTCTGGGCATGGAAAACCCCGCAAGGTTGTGTATTCCAAGCAATCGTCGCCTATTGAGCTGCAACTTGCGCCCCCTCGACGATGGTTTCTCCGACCTCGATCGCGGGTTGGCTACCCTCTGTCACACGGATAAACAGGTCGGGCACTTTTGCCGCGCGGTCCAGAAACCAAGCTATGACCACCATGATCAGAACGCCGGCGAAACTAACCGCAAGCTGCTCCCAGGCACCCTTGGTGTACTGCGTCAGAATCCAATGCGCCGAAAATGACAGCAGCACGCCGATACAGAAGATCGGCAGGGAATGCTGACCGCAAAGTATCGTCGGGTGCAGCCATTTTGATTTCAACGGCTTCCACTCGGGTGAGATAAAGAGTGTAACGACGGTGGCGAGCGCCAGGAAGTGCGTGAAGCGCAGCATGTCGAGGTCGGTCTTGTCGATGGGATAGATCGCCTTGACCATCCATTTCGGGATCAGCGATTCGAGGAATGCGCTGTGCCAGGTCATGACGATGACAAAGGCGAACAAGAGCCAGGCCACGGCTATCGTGAGCGCGGTCTTCGACCACACCCATTTCGAGTACTTTGCGATTTCTCCATGCCCGCACCAGGCGGCGAACACGAACAGGAGCTGCCAGCAGAACGGATTGAAGTACCAGGTCGTGCCCGGCGGATAGGATGCGATGTTCCAGTCGAACAGCCGCGACAGGACATAGAGCACCACGGAACCGGCCAGGGTGAGGTTGGGACGGCGCACCAGGCACCAGACCATGAAGGGCGCTGCGAGCACCAGCGTAATGTAGAGCGGCAGGACGTCGAGATTGACCGGCTTGTACCGCAACGTAATCGCCTGCTGAATCAGCACGTCCGGGTGCTGAAGGAAGTTGAACACGTTGAATTCGTTTTCGTACATTGGATTGTCGAACCGCCGCGCGGTGCGCGCGATCTGCGCCGTAAAGATCAGAAACAGCATGATATGCGCGACGTACATCTGGGCTGCTCGCTTCCACAGCCGTTTCATCGCCGCCGCGAACTGGCCACCGCGAACAATCGGGCTATAAATCCATCCGACCAGATAGCCGGAAATAAAGACGAAGAATTCGGCGGCGTCGCTGAACCCATAGTTTCGCAACGTCAGCCACGACACGACGTCGTGGGGGATGTGATCGAGAAAGATCATCCACAGTCCGATTCCGCGAAAGAAATCGAGCCGAAGATCGCGTTCGACTGGGGTGAAGAGAGCTAGCGAGTCCCGGTTAAGCATGTCACGCTCCATTTGCTGGATGACGCGCCATTACGCTGTCACGCTTCTCGAACGCGTCGTGAGCAAACTGCCCGACCGGGTCTCTCGGAAATGCCCGCGACATCGCACACAGGGGCCGTGTCGAAGGCGCCCGGCCTTACGCCTGAAATACCCCTGCCAGACCTCTATTCGTTACAAAGAGCACGATTGGATTGTCAGAGTATCGCATCATCTGACGTGACGTCTCAGTTTGACATGTTGATCGAGATCAATTCATGCCGCTTGTTATTTTGCGACACGTCCCATGGTCTCACGTCCCCGAAGTGTAGTTAACCCGTAGGCGTCAAGCCGAGGTGCGACCAATGGAAGGGCGACAACGCGTCGGAGCTCTGGTCGAGCTTCCCCAGGTCTTGCGAGAACTGGGCAAGGATCCCGCAGGCGTCATCGCGGGCGCGGGCATCAATCTCGACCTGCTGCGCAACCCCGAAAACTCGATTTCATTCATCGAGTTGGGCCGGCTCATCGAGGCTGGCGTAGCTGCGACGGGATGCCAGCATTTCGGATTCCTCGTCGGGCAGCGGTCAGGGACCGCCAGCCTTGGGCTCGTCGGGCGACTGATGCATACTGCTCCGACGCTCAAGGATGCGATCCTGGACCTCTGCACCAACCAGCGACGCTATGTGCGCGGCGCAGTTACTTATCTTGTGATCCAGGACGACGTCGCTTTTTGGGGGTATGCCGTGCACTATCCGGGTGTGCAGGCCGTTGACCAGATCAGTGACGGAGCGATCGCGATCGGGTTCAATATGATGAGGGAGTTGGTCGGTGCGGCGCCCGAAGAGGTGCGCACCTCTCGTCGAACCCCAAGCAACGTTGAACCCTATCGCCGTTTCTTTGGATTCGTTCCTCGATTTGATGCAGAGCAGCATGCGCTGGTGTTTCCGGCCAGTCTCCTCGACCGTCCTGTTCGCGGTGCAAACGGGGAGCTGCGCCGAATACTGGAGAAGTCCATCGCCGCCTATTGGGCCGTCGAACAACCCTGCGTCACCGACACGGTTACCCGCATGCTGCGCGCAAGGGTGATATTTCCGGACGTCTCATTGGAAGAGGTCGCTAGCGAACTGTCGGTACGACCCCGGACGCTGAACCGCCGGCTGCAGGCGGAGGGCAAGAGCTTTCGCGAACTGGTGAACCAATCACGGTTCGAAGTTGCGCGCCAATTGCTCGCAGGCACGCGGATGGATATCACCGACATCGCGCTCGCGCTCGGCTACGCGGAGCTGAGCGGCTTCAGCCATGCCTTTCAGCGCTGGTCCGGTGTGGCGCCCAGCGAATGGCGGAGCAACTGATTGGCTTTGGCCCAATCCGGTTCTTGATGTGGTCTGTATGTTGAACTCGGAGCGAAACGCTGTCCCCCGCGAGCAAACAAGCCAGTAAGAGAGCCGCATCTGGCCGAGGTCCCGGACCCCGGCCATGATCATGTTTGCCTACTTGATGAGCGGGCAGCCGCCATCCTTGAGCGGCCGGAACGCCTGGTCGCCGGGGACTTCGGCGAGCACCTTGTAATAATCCCACGGCGCCTTCGATTCCTCGGGCTTCTTGACCTCGAACAGGAACATCGAGTGCACCATGCGGCCGTCCTCGCGGACCACGCCGTTATCGGTGAAGGCGTCGCGAACCGGGGTCGCGCGCATCTTGGCCAGCACCGGCTTGGTCTCCTTGGTGCCGGCGGCCTTCACCGCGTTGAGGTAGTGCAGGGTGGCGCTGTAGGTCGCGGCCTGGTTCATCGTCGGCATCCGCTTCATGCGCTCGAAGAAGCGCTTGCCGAAGGCGCGGGTGCGGTCGTTGAGATCCCAATAGTAGGCCTCGGTGATGATCAGGCCCTGCGCGAGCTTGAGCCCGAGGCTGTGGATGTCAGAGATGAACATCACGATGCCGGCGAGGTTCTGCCCGCCCGCAACGATGCCGAATTCGGAGGCCTGCTTGATGGTGTTGATGGTGTCGGCGCCGCCATTGGCCATGCCGATGATCTTGGCCTTCGAGGCCTGGGCCTGCAGCAGGAAGGACGAGAAGTCCGGCGTGTTGAGCGGATGCCGCGCGCTGCCGAGCACCTTGCCGCCGGCAGCGCGGACCACGTCGCCGGTGTCGCGCTCGATCGAATGGCCGAACAGATAGTCGGCGGTGATGAAGAACCAGGTATCGCCGCCGTTCTTCACGATCGCGCTGCCGACGGTGTGGGCGTTGGCGTAGGTGTCGTAGGTCCAGTGCAGCGTGTAGGGCGAGCAGGACTTGCCGGTGATGTCGGAGCTCGCCGCATCCGTCACGATCATGATCTTCTCGAACTGCTTCGACATCTCCATGCCGGCGAGCGCGGTCGCCGAGGTCGGCATGTCGATGATCATGTCGACATTCTCGGCCTCGTACCATTTGCGGGTGATGGTGGCGGCGACGTCGGCCTTGTTGAGGGCGTCCGCGGTGACGAGCTCGATCGGCTTGCCGAACATCGACCCGCCGAACTCCTCGATCGCCATCTTGGTGGCCTCGACATTGCCGGCGCCGCCGATGTCCGAATAGACCGACTGGAAATCCGTGAGCACGCCGATCTTGAGCGGCGCCTGCTGCGCGAGCGCTGGCCCTGCCAGCACAGCCGCGATCAGGCCGGCGGCGGACAGACTCGTGACGATGGATTTCATGATGGTGTGCCTCCCCGAGGTGTTCTTATCAGTTTGTCCGACAAAGCTAGATTTGCCCGGTTCCGGTGTCAATTCCGGCTGCCTGGGTGCGACAATCAGGCCGAATATTGCTCGTTTGACGCCCCAAAAGCCTTCGCCTATCCTTTGTCCGACAAACAACAATCGGGAGTCCGGGGAGCTGAAGATGCCCACCACGCCGCTGTTCCGGCGCATCGATGTCGCGCCGGCCTATCAGAAGGTCGCCGACGCGATCGAACGCGAGATCATCAACGGCCGGATCAAGCCGGGCGAGCCGATCGGCACCGAGCAGCAGCTGGTTGCGCAGTTCGGCGTCAACCGCTCGACGGTGCGCGAAGGCATTCGCGTGCTCGAGGAGGGCGGGCTGATCCGCCGCGATTCCAGCCGGCGGCTGCAGGCCTGCCTGCCGCGCTACAACAAGCTCGCCACGCGACTGTCCCGCGCGCTGATCCTGCACGAGGTGACGTTCCGCGAATTGTTCGAGACCTCGATGACGCTGGAGGTCGCGAGCGTCGAGGGCGCGGTGGAGCGCGCCACCGAGGAGAACATCGCCGAGCTCGCCGGCAATCTCGAGCGCAGCGCAGCTGTCGTCGGCAATCCCGCTGCGCTTGCCGAGCTCGATGCGGAATTCCATGTGCTGATGGCCAAGGCCTCGCAGAACCGCGTGCTGCAGCTGGCGCGCGAGCCCGCCGCGCAGCTGTTCTTTCCGACCACCGAGATGATCGTGGGCGGCGTGCCGGAGGGCGGCGCGCGCCTCGTTGAGGCGCACCATCATCTGCTCGACGCGATCAAGCGGCGCGACAAGGAGGCCGGCGTGCTGTGGACGCGGCGGCATTTGCAGGACTGGCGGCGCGGCTTCGAGAAGATCGCCTCGCTCGATCGCTCGGTCGAGCACACCTACATGGAACACGCTTACGCCGCCCGGCAATAGCGACGGCGCGGCCAAGACAAGACGCAAACAAGACAAGACGAAAACAAGACAGCGACAACAAGCACATTCGGGAGGGACAAATGAGCGGAGACATCGCAGCAACCATCCAGCGCGCCCGCGAGCACAGCATCGGCGATCTGTTGCGCCGGTCGGCGAAGCGCTACCCCGGCAAGACCGCGCTGATCTGCGGCGAGGTGAGCTGGAGCTTTGCGGAGATGGACGCGATCTGCAATCGGCTCGGCCGCGGCCTGCTCACGCTTGGCGTTGCGAAGGGCGATCGCGTCGCGGTGCTGTCGCGCAACTCGCACGGCTTCGCCGCGCTGCGGTTTGCGGTGGCCCGGATCGGCGCCATCCTGGTGCCGATCAACTTCATGCTCAATCCGGACGAGATCAATTTCATCCTCGCCAATTCCGGCGCCAAGCTGCTCGCGGTCGGCCCCGATTTCGTTGAGACGGCGCACGCTGCGGCTGCCAAGGGCTCGGCGGTCGAGACCCTGATCTGGCTGCCGGGCGAGGATCCGTCCACTGCGCCCGACGGCATCACGACATTCGACAGCCTGCTGCACAGCGACGCGTCGGCGCCGGATGTGTCGGTGGACAGCCGCGATCCCGCGCAGATCATCTACACCAGCGGCACCGAGTCGCTGCCGAAGGGCGCGATCCTCACCCATGAAGCCGTCATGTGGCAGTATGTCAGCTGCATCATCGACGGCGGCATGGCGACCGACGACACGGTGCTGCACGCGCTGCCGCTCTATCACTGCGCGCAGCTCGACGTCTTCCTGGGGCCCGCGATCTATCTCGGCGCCACCAGCCTCATTACCGGCAAGCCGGTGCCCGACAATGTCCTGGCGCTGATCGCGGCTCACAAGATCAACTCGTTCTTCGCGCCGCCGACGATCTGGATCGCGATGCTGCGCTCGGGCGCGTTCGACCGCACCGACCTGTCAACCCTGCGCAAGGGCTATTATGGTGCCTCGATCATGCCGGTCGAGGTGCTGCTCGAATTGCAGCGCCGGCTGCCCGACGTGAAGTTCTGGAATTTCTACGGCCAGACCGAGATCGCGCCGCTCGCGACCGTGCTTTCGCCGGAAGACCAGCTGTTGAAGGCCGGCTCGGCCGGCAAGCCCGCGATCAATGTCGAGACGCGGGTGGTCAGGCCGGACATGACCGACGTCGGGATCGGGGAGGTCGGCGAGATCGTGCACCGCTCGCCGCATCTCTTGTCCGGCTACTACAATGATCCGGTCAAGACCGCGGCCGCGTTCGCCGGCGGCTGGTTTCATTCCGGCGATCTCGCGACCGTCGATGCCGACGGCTACATCACCGTCGTCGATCGGGTGAAGGACATGATCAAGAGCGGCGGCGAGAATGTCGCGAGCCGCGAGGTCGAGGAGATGATCTACCGCCTGCCTTCGGTGTCGGAGGTTGCGGTGGTCGGGCTGCCCGATCCGCGCTGGATCGAGGCGGTGACCGCGATCGTCGTGGTCAAGGCCGGCCAAAGCCTCGATGCCGACGCCGTCATCAAGCATTGCGCGGCGTCGATGGCCCATTTCAAGGTGCCGAAGCAGGTCATCTTCGTCGACAGCCTGCCGAAGAACCCGAGCGGCAAACTGCTGAAGCGTGAGCTGCGGCAGCGCTATGTCGGCGGGACGACGCTAGATCAGGCGGTGCAGAAGAGCTTCGCCGGCTAGGCTGCCTATTGGCCAGCTGTCGCCGGCGCCTTGTCCGACCATTCCGGCGGCAGGCCAAGCTTGCCGGCGGCCATTCCGACCAGGCCGGGATTGCGGCCGAACGCCTCGCAGGCCGCGTATTTCGGCTTGCCGCCGAGCGTTGCGCCAATCTTGTCGAACGATGGCAGCTCCGGCGCCTTTCCGAATGGCGTCGCGCCGGTGACGACGAGCTTGCTGAAATCGTCGCTGAAGGAAGGGGCGAGATCGTAGGCGTCACCGGCGCTCGAGACCATGGGCGAGTTGGTGAACGAATTCGCCCCGCGGGCCCAGATCATCGCCGCCTGCTGGCGGCTGGCCTGATCGCGCACCTCGGCTTCGACGGTCAGGCTGCCAAGCCCGACCGGCAACCGCGGCACCGGCACCGGCACTCCCGCGCCGAGCGCGCTCGGCAGGAAGCTGACCACCTTGGAAGTACCCGCCGCGACCTCGTCGGTGGGGGCCGCCTGGGTGACAAGCGCGTGCACGGACAGATCCGCGGGCTGATCGGGACCAACGACCTGAAGCCGCTCGCTCAGGCCGACGCATAGCGAACGATCGATCGCGTTGGCCACCAGGTGCCGCTGCTCCTGGGACAGCGTCGGCGACGCTGCCTGCGAGAAGGTCGTCGGGACGATCCGCACCGTCTTCGCGGCGAGGACCTCGTCCTTGTTGACGCGAACCAGCGATTTCGCCAGCACTCCGTCGGACGGCGTGAGATTGTCGTAGGATGCCAATGACCCGCCCCGCGTCATCGGTGCGCTGGCACAGCCCGACAGCAACGCCATCGCAACCGCAGCGCCGGCAAGCAGGGGCGGCCGATTGGGCTGACCATTGCGCGACGCCGGGCCCGTGCTCTGCGCATCAGTCGCAGCGCCCGGCAGAAATTCGACTCTCATGTACCCCTCGAACGATCGCTCACCCCACGAACGATCGCACGTCACGATAGGGCAGGGCCGCCGGGGTCGGGATTAAGAGATATTAAGTCAGATGTAGCTCGCGAAACCGCGCGACCTATTTGAGCCACATTTGGCCGTGCAGGCTTAACAAAACGCTATATTTGCGCGCTGCGCATTTGGGGCCGAGGCCTCTAAAATGCCGTGATGCAAATCCTGGAATATGACCTCGTGGCTTTCCCCGTCACCAACGCACGCATCCTCTGCGTCGAGGACGATGCCGATATCGCCCGCATGCTGGCCGAGGTGCTGCAGGACAACGGCTTCAGGCCGGTGCTGGTTGGTTCGGCCGTCGAGATGGATGCGCTGCTCAAGCGCGAGAGCTTCGATCTCATCGTGCTCGACGTGATGCTGCCCGGCGAGGATGGGCTGAGCATCTGCCGACGCCTGCGCATGTCGTCCACGATTCCCATCATCATGCTGACGGCGCGCGGCGAGGACATCGACCGCATCCTCGGCCTCGAGCTCGGTGCCGACGACTACGTCACCAAGCCTTTCAATTCGCGCGAACTGGTCGCCCGTATCCGGGCCCTGCTGCGCCGCGTCGAGAGCGGCGCCTCGTCGCGGTCACGGCCGCGTCCGCTGACCTTCGCCGGATGGCGCATCAACCCCACCACCCGTGAGCTGCATGACCCCGCGGGCGTCCGGATCACGCTGACCGGTGCCGAGTTCGATCTGTTGCTGGCGTTCTGCCGCAATCCGGGACGGGTGCTGTCACGCGAGCAATTGATCGAGCAGGCCTTCGGCGGCCTGATCGCATCGGTCGAGCGCAGCGTCGACGTCCATATCAGCCGCATCAGGCAGAAGATCGAGCCGGATCCGAAGGACCGCTCGATGATCAAGACCGTGCGGCTCGGCGGCTACCTCTTCACGCCTGCAGTCGAGCAGATCTGATGGGATGGGCGCAGCGGCTGATACCGCGCAGCGTCGCTGCGCAACTGATGAGCCTCGTCGCGCTCTCGGAACTGATCGGCATCATGCTCGCGGCGGTGACCATCATCTATCTGTTCGATTCTCCCTCGATCACCGACACGCAGAAGTTTCTGGCAGGGCGGGTCGCGGAGCTCACACAGCTGGTGCGTTCGATTAAGACGCCGGCAGACGCGGATGAACTGCTGGCCGCAGCCAGGCGCGGCGGTCTCGACGTCAGGCGCGTCGCCTTGGGCGAACTGGTGCCTCGAACAACCGCGGAGACGCGGTCGTTTTCCATGCGAGCATTCCGGCAACTGGCGGCCGAGCCCGGAATTGAGTTGATGGAGGACCTGCGCCATCCGGCAGGCTCGTCGTCACAGCTGATCGTGAGGCTCGACGAGGGCCACGCGCTGATGGCCGACGTTGCGGTCAAGGGCGGCCTCTGGTCCACTTTGCTCCGTCCGGTGGCCGGGGGCGCGATCATCTTGCTGATTTCGATGCTGCTGCTGTCGGTCTATGCGGTGCGCTGGGTGATTGCGCCGCTGGCGGAGGTCGCACGCGCTGCGACCTCGTTCGGCCGCTCGCCGCGGACTTCCAAAGTGCTGCGCCGGCGCGGTCCGCGCGAGATCGCCCAGGTCGCGGACGCGCTGAACGACATGCGCACCCGTATCGCAGCACTGCTCGACGACCGCACCCGCATGCTGGCGGCGATCAGCCACGATCTGCGGACGCCGCTGACGCGGCTCAGGTTGCGCTCCGAGCGAGTGCGCGAAGACGCGCTGCGCACGGCGATGCTGGGCGATATCGCCAAGATGACGCGCATGATCAACGAGACGCTGGAGTATCTGCGCGAGGATGCCCGCACCGAGGCGGCATCGTGCATCGACCTGCCGAGCTTTCTGCAGACGATCTGCTCGGACTTCGCCGATACGGGCCATGCGGTGTCCTATGCCGGGCCCGCGCGGCTGCCCTATGTCTGCCGGCCCCGCGCGCTGTCGCGCGCCGTCACCAATGTCGTGGAGAATGCGGTCAAGCACGGCAGCCTGGTTGCGGTGACGCTGCGCCGCGCGGAGGCGGATCACATCGAGATCGCGGTGGCCGACGATGGTCCCGGCATCCCGCCGGCGCTGCGTGACAAGGTCTTCAAGCCTTTCTTCAAGGCCGACAGCGCGCGTCAGGACAGCGGCGGCTTTGGGCTGGGGCTGTCGATCGCCCAGGATATTGTCAAACGGCATGGCGGCAGCATCGCGTTGAAGCCGGGCGAGCCGAGCGGATTGCTTGTCTCGATGCTGCTGCCGCCGACGCCCGTCCTGGCCTAGAGGAGGCCAGACAGCGGCTGCGATGCGCGACGGAAGCGTCCTCCTGCCGCCGGGTGCCGGCTAAGCCCTTGATTTGGAGAGGCCAATGCCCGATCGGCCCGAGCCGGGCAGGCGCCGGATGCGACCCCGTCGACCTTGACGTTTGGCCGGTCTCGCAGTAGATACCCGGCACTCGCAGCCGGCCCGCTTTGAGGGCGGATATCCGGCGCGGCCTAATTCCCCGAACATTCGAGCTCGTTTATCGGCTCAACCTTCCAAACGAGGGCTGGGTCCGCAAGGTCGGCTGTTCGGATTCCTTGAAACGTTGCAATCGTCCGGTCACGGACGCGGATCTCACGATGGCTTTCAGCCCGTTCAAATTCCTGCAGGAAGTGCGCTCGGAGACCGCCAAGGTCACCTGGCCGACGCGCCGCGAGACGACCATCACCACCATCATGGTGTTCGTGATGGTGGCGCTGGCCTCGATCTTCTTCTTCGCCGCGGATCAGATCATCCGCTACCTCATCACCCTGATACTGGGCATCCACTGATGAGCATGGGAACTCAATTGATGGACAAGCGCTGGTACATCGTTCACGCCTATTCGAACTTCGAGAAGAAGGTCGCGGAATCGATCCGTGAGCAGGCCAAGCAGCGCGGGCTGGAAGAGCTGTTCGAGCAGGTGCTGGTGCCGACCGAGAAGGTCACCGAGGTGCGCCGCGGCCGCAAGATCGACGCCGAGCGCAAGTTCTTCCCGGGCTATGTGCTGGTGAAGATGAAGCTGACCGACGAGGCGTTCCATCTGATCAAGAACACCCCGAAGGTGACCGGCTTCCTCGGCGCGGAAAACAAGCCGATGCCGATCTCCGAAGCCGAGGCGATGCGGATCCTGCACCAGGTGCAGGAGGGCGTGGAGCGTCCGAAGGCGTCGGTGTCGTTCGAAATCGGCGAGAACGTGCGCGTGGCCGACGGCCCGTTCGCCTCGTTCTCCGGCGTGGTGGAAGAAATCGACGAGGCGCGCTCGCGCGTGAAGGTTGCGGTGTCGATCTTCGGCCGCGCGACCCCTGTGGAACTGGAATTCGGTCAGGTCGAAAAGGTGGTCTGACCGGACGGCGCGGGGTATATGCCTCGCGTCAAGTCGAGAGGCCGTGGGAGGGAGGAGGCGGTCGCCAGCCCCTTCAACCGAACCACGGAACCTGAAACCGCCGGCCCTGTCCGGCACAACAGGAGTGATAAATGGCAAAGAAAGTGACCGGATACCTGAAGCTTCAGGTCCCGGCCGGTGCGGCGAATCCTTCGCCCCCGATCGGCCCCGCGCTTGGTCAGCGCGGTCTCAACATCATGGAGTTCTGCAAGGCGTTCAACGCGCAGACCCAGAAGGAAGAGAAGAACACCCCGATCCCGGTGATCATCACCATCTATGCGGACCGGTCCTTCACCTTCGAGATGAAGACCCCTCCGATGTCCTACTTCCTCAAGCAGGCCGCCAAGATCCAGTCCGGATCGAAGGCGCCGGGCCGTGACAAGGCCGGCCAGGTGACCAAGGCGCAGGTGCGCGAGATCGCCGAGAAGAAGATGAAGGACTTGAATTGCGACACCATCGAATCGGCCATGAAGATGGTCGAGGGCTCTGCCCGTTCGATGGGTCTGGAAGTTGCGGGGTAACGGGCCATGTCAATCGGAAAGCGTTTGAAGAAGGCCCGCGAGGGCGTCGATCGCGAGAAGCTCTATCCCCTCGCGGATGCCATCAAGATGGTCAAGGAGCGCGCCAAGTCGAAGTTCGACGAGACGATCGAGATCGCGATCAATCTCGGCGTCGACCCGCGTCACGCCGACCAGATGGTCCGCGGCGTCGTCAACCTGCCGAACGGAACCGGCCGTACGCTTCGCGTCGGCGTGTTCGCGCGGGGCGCCAAGGCTGAGGAAGCCAAGGCCGCCGGTGCCGACGTCGTCGGTGCCGAAGACCTGGTCGAGAAGGTGCAGGGCGGCGCGATCGATTTCGATCGTTGTATCGCCACGCCCGACATGATGCCGCTGGTCGGCCGCCTCGGTAAGGTGCTCGGTCCGCGCGGCATGATGCCGAACCCGAAGATCGGCACCGTGACCATGGACGTCACCAACGCCGTGAAGGGTGCCAAGGGCGGCTCGGTCGAGTTCCGCGTCGAGAAGGCCGGCATCGTGCAGGCCGGCATCGGCAAGGCCTCGTTCTCCGAGGACAAGCTGGTCGAGAACGTCAAGGCGCTGGCCGACGCGGTCTCCAAGGCGAAGCCGGCGGGCTCCAAGGGCACCTACATCCAGCGCGTGGCGGTTTCCTCCACCATGGGCCCGGGTGTGAAGGTCGAGCCGGGTACGATCCTCGGCTGAGATCCTTGGCCGTGACGAGATAAAGAGGGGCGGGACCGGGTAACCGGTTCCGCCCTTTGTTTTGCAAGAGCGTTTTCCAGCGAAGTGGGTGCCGGTTCGCGTGAAGAAAACGCGTCAGAACAACCAGCTGAAGCCTCTCGCAAGAAAGAAGAACAATGCCCGATAAGGTCCTGGTCTATTCGCGTTTTCCCAAGGCCCAGCTGATCCGCTTCGGCGAGCGCTATGAGCTGCTGAACGCGGCAGGCAAGCGATGGGACGAGGCGTTCCCGCCGGCCGAGCTCGCCGAGATCCGCGCCATCATCACTGCGGGCGGCACGGCGCTCGGCACGGAGGCCATGGACATGCTGCCGAAGCTCGGCGCGATCGTCTGCTACGGCACCGGCTACGACGGCGTCGATCTCGCCGCCGCCGCGAAACGCGGCATCGCGGTCGGTCACAGCCCCGGTGCCAATGCGGCGTCGGTCGCGGACACCGCAGTCACCTTGATGCTGGCGTCGGTGCGGCGGCTGCTGGTGGCTGACAATTACGTCCGGAGCGGCGACTGGGCACGTGCAAAGCCGTCGCCGATGATGCGGCCGCAGGCCGGCATGCGCGGCCGCAAGGTCGGCGTCTACGGCATGGGCGAGATCGGCCGCAAGATCGCCGCCCGCGTCGCCGCCTTCGAGACCGAGGTCGGCTACTTCAGCCGCTCGAAGCACGACGTGCCCTATCAATACTTTCCGACGCTGGAGGCGCTCGCCGATTGGTGCAGCGTGCTGCTGGTGGCCGTCCGCGCCGGCGCCGAGACCGAGCATGCGATCAATGCCGACATCCTGCGCCGGCTCGGCAGCGACGGCTTTGTCGTCAACATCGCGCGCGGCTCGGTCATCGACGAGACGGCGCTGGTCGCGGCGCTGACCGACGGCGTGATCGCCGGCGCCGGCCTCGACGTGTTCGCCAGGGAGCCGCATGCGCCCGATGCGCTGACCGCGTTGCCGAACGTTGTGCTGTCGCCGCATCTCGGCGGCCACACGCTGGAATCGCACGTCGCCATGCAGGATTGCGTGCTGGCCAATCTCGACGCGTTCTTCGCCGGCAAGCCGCTCGCCTATCCGGTGGCGACGGCGGCCTGACCGGAGCTTCAGCTCCGGCGCGGCGCGTGACGCAGCTTGTCCGGGTTGCGGACGATGTAGATCGCCGCAATCCGGCCGGTCTCGCCGTCGATCGCCATGCTCAGCGTGTGGTCGACTTCGCCATCGAGGAAGATCAGCGCGCCCGCGCAGCCATTGACCATCATCGGCTCGACGCGAACCTCGCTGCCGGCGTTCTTGCCGGCGATACCGATGATGAAGCGGACGATCTTCTCTGCCCCCTTGATCGGCTTCAGCGCCGCCAGCTTGCGGCCGCCGCCATCGGTGATCGCGATGGCATCCTCGCGCAGCAGGTTGGCGAGGGCGGAGACGTCGCCGCTGGCCGCGGCCTTGCAGAATGCCGTCAGCAGCCGTGCGTGGCCTTCGGGCGGCTCGACGGGAACAGGGCGGTTGCCGCGGACCGATCGGCGGGCGCGCGCGGCGAGCTGCCGGCAGGCCGCCTCGCTGCGCTCGAGGGTGCGGGCGACTTCCGCGAATGGCCGGTCGAACACGTCGTGCAGCAGGAACGCGGCGCGCTCGAGCGGCGTCAGGGCGTCGAGCGCCAGCATCAGCGCGAAGGAGAGATCGTCTGCGAGTTCGGTCGCCGCCTCGGCCGACAGCGTCTCGTCGAACACCGGCTCGGGCAACCAGGCACCGACATAGACCTCGCGCTGGGCGCGGGCGCTCTTCAGCCGGTCAAGACAAAGCCGGGTCACCACGGTGACGAGGAACGCCTCGGGATTGCGAACGTCGTCGGCCGCGGCGAACCGCAGCCAGGCGTCCTGGACCACATCGTCGGCATCGCCGCGGCTGCCGAGCATGCGATAGGCAAGCCCGGTCAGCCGCGCCCGATACGGCGCCAGCGGGTCGCGCTCAGGCAGCCTGCTTGATGACATCGATCTGATGGCCGGCCACGGTCACGCGGCGACACTCCCTGGCATATCCCAGCGCCAGCTTCATCATGGGGAAGATGCGGCCGATTTGTAGGGCCAAAGCGAGGTCGATCACGCCTTTTTCGCCCCAGCGCGCGCGAACCGCGTCGCGGCAGGCATCGTCGTCGGTCGAGCGCTGCACGATGGCGTTGGCGAAGTGGAAGCCGAGCGCGGTGTCCGCGGTCATGGCGGCAACATCGCGCCGGAGCACGGCGGTGACCTGCTGTTCCGCCATTCCGGCTCCGATCGCCATGTCGACGACGAGTTGCGCACAGGGACCGCAATCTTCCGCCAGGGCGCCGGTCAGCTTGGCGGCATAGAAGGCCTCAACCGGCGCGACCGCGCGGTAGGCGGCGGCCTTCATCGCGCCGGCGAATTTGAAGAACGCGGCGGGCGATTCCTTGAGCATGGTCTCGAGATAGGTGGTGTCGTAGCCGTAGCGCCTGGAATAGGCGCGCAGCATGCGGCGCGCGATGAAACTACGCATGTCTTCTCCTTGATTTGGCAGAGCGGAATAGAGGGCGAGCGCCGCGGGCAGGACGACCGCCACCAGATCGGATGCGGCGTGGCGGTCGTGGCCGCCGGCAATCATCACGAGATGCAGCACGCCGTGGCCGGCCAGGAACGCGGCGCCCGCGACCGCTGCCGGCCACCAGGCCGGCCACAAGGCTCGCGCCGCCAGGCCGAGCCCGGCTGCGATGAAGGCGATGCCGACATCCTGGACCAAATGAGGGTTGAACGGACCGGTATCGGCGGCGCCGGGCACAAACGACCACCAGAGGGAACCGGCTGAGAGCATCACCAGCCCATTGCCGAGGTTGAATAGGGCGAGAATTCCTGCAATCCATCGTTTCATGCGAGCCTCCAGCGCCAAGACGAGCGACGGAGACGGCGCGTGACGCCGTCCGGGAAGAAATTTTTCGCTGGGCCGGGCCGGTCGCCGAACTGGTCTGAAATTTGCTCTTGGCAAGCAGGGCAGGACCGGCTACATAGCGCCTTCCGGGCGTGCTGGCACTTGCTGGCATGTCCGTGCTCGCAATCCGAAAACCTGAGATGATAGGAGATCATTCCTTTCCGCATGCCCGCAAGGATGCTCGAAAGGAAGGAAACCCGTCGCCTCTGACGGCGTGAGAGCAGGGGCCTTCAGCGTGCTGAAGTGCCTCGATCCTGTCCAAGACTGCAGGCGCCCGCGAGAACTTCGTGTTTTCAACGGCTTAATCGCATGGCCTGCATAGACGGGTGAAGACCGGATTTTGCACCCCACGTCGCGATCAGTTCGCGGCCGGGAGGCTGGTTTGGTTCGAACCTCGACAGCCCATGGCCGCAAGGCTCTGGGAGGGCAGGCTTCTAGATGTCGTCTTGCCCGGCATGTCCGAAGGGTGTTGCGCCCCAAGGATCAGGTTTAGGGCGGGACGATGGGTGCAACCCGGCGGTCCTGTCCTCGCGGAAAGGCCGCCAACCGGAGAGAGCTTGCTGTGGAACGAGCGGCAAAAAAAGAGGCGGTCGAACAGCTCAATGAGGTCTTCAAGACCACGGGCGTCGCGGTCGTTGCTCACTATTCCGGCCTCACCGTGGCCCAGATGCAGAAGCTGCGCATGCAGATGAAGCAGGCGGGCGCGTCGGTGAAGGTCTCGAAGAACCGTCTCGCCAAAATTGCTCTTGAAGGCACTGACGTCGCAGCCATCGGTTCCCTGCTGAAGGGGCCGACCGTGATCGCTACTTCGAACGATCCGGTTGCGGCGCCAAAGGTTGCCATCGAATTCGCCAAGGCGAACGAGAAGTTCGTCATCCTCGGCGGCTCGATGGGCAAAACCGTCCTGAATGTCGACAGCGTGAAGGCGCTCGCCTCACTGCCGTCGCTCGACGAACTGCGCGGCAAGATCGTGGGCCTCCTCGTGGCGCCCGCGACCAAGCTCGCTCAGCTCTCCAACGCGCCCGCGGCCAAGCTCGCGCGCGTCATTCAGGCTCATGCCTCAAAGGGCGAAGCGGCCTGACCCCTTCGCTAATCTCAAACCTGGTTCGAACCAAACGTTTAAGGAACTGAACAATGGCTGATCTGCAGAAAATCGTCGACGACCTCTCGAGCCTCACCGTGCTCGAAGCGGCCGAACTCGCCAAGCTCCTCGAAGAAAAGTGGGGCGTGTCCGCCGCTGCCGCGGTCGCGGTTGCCGGCCCGGCTGCTGGTGGTGCCGCCGCTGCTCCGGCTGAAGAGAAGACCGACTTCACCGTCGTGCTGGCTGCCGCCGGCGACAAGAAGATCGAGGTCATCAAGGAAGTCCGCGCCATCACCGGCCTCGGTCTGAAGGAAGCCAAGGACCTCGTCGAAGGCGCTCCGAAGCCGCTCAAGGAAGGCGTCAACAAGGAAGAAGCCGACAAGATCAAGGCCCAGCTCGAGAAGGCTGGCGCCAAGGTCGAGCTCAAGTAATGCGCGATCCGGGAGCGCCGCAGGGCGCTCCCGGGCCATGCAAACGGCGTGCGACAGGTTGTCGCGTGGCGTGCCGGACACAAAAAAGTGTGGGGATCCGTGGACTTAACCCTCGAATCTCCTTTATTGCCATCCCATATCGGGTTGGCAGCGGAAAAACACGGTAGGCGGCGGGGGCGGCAGGGCACCCGGCGGAAGCCGTTGGGAGACAGTCAGATTTCGGGCTTTTTCAGTCCGTAAAGCGGAGCGTTTGGACGAGCGGGTGCAGTGATGCGCCCCGCGCGTCGTTTTGCGTTTTGGAGGTTATGGGGGCCGGGCCGGGGATTTAATTCCTGACTTTGCGCTTCGTTCCTTCGAGACGATTCGAAATTCAACCCGGGGCCGATGGCAGTCGCGTCCCGGAAGGTTCGCCCCACAAAGGCGACGAAAATGAGAGGCCACGATGGCGCAGCAGACATTCACCGGTCGCAAACGCGTACGCAAGTTTTTCGGTCACATCAAGGAAGTCGCCGAGATGCCGAACCTCATCGAGGTTCAGAAGGCGTCCTACGACCAGTTCCTGATGGTGGACGAGCCCGAGGGCGGGCGCCCCGACGAGGGCCTGCAGGCCGTGTTCCGCTCGGTGTTCCCGATCTCGGACTTTTCCGGCACCTCGATGCTCGAATTCGTCCGCTACGAGTTCGAGCCGCCGAAATATGACGTCGACGAGTGCCGCCAGCGCGGCATGACCTTCGCTGCGCCGCTCAAGGTGACGCTGCGCCTGATCGTGTTCGATATCGACGAGGAAACCGGCGCCAAGTCGGTGAAGGACATCAAGGAGCAGGACGTCTACATGGGCGACATCCCGCTCATGACGATGAACGGCACCTTTGTCGTCAACGGCACCGAGCGCGTCATCGTCTCGCAGATGCACCGTTCGCCCGGCGTGTTCTTCGACCACGACAAGGGCAAGACCCATTCGTCCGGCAAGCTGCTGTTTGCCGCGCGCGTGATTCCGTATCGCGGTTCCTGGCTCGACATCGAGTTCGACGCCAAGGACATCGTGTTCGCGCGCATCGACCGTCGCCGCAAGCTGCCCGTGACCTCGCTGATGTACGCGCTCGGTCTCGACGGCGAGCAGATCCTGTCGACCTTCTACAAGAAGATCACCTACAAGCGGACCAAGGACGGATGGCGCGTGCCGTTCGACGCCAACCGCTTCCGCGGCTATTCGACCGTCAACGACCTGATCGACGCCGACACCGGCAAGGTGGTGCTCGAGGCCGGCAAGAAGCTGACCGTGCGCCAGGCGCGCCAGCTTCAGGAGAAGGGCCTGAAGGCGCTGCGCATGTCGGACGAGGAGCTCGTCGGCAACTATCTCGCCGAGGATCTCGTCAACCCGAAGACCGGTGAGATCTACGCCGAAGCCGGCGAGGAGATCACCGAGAAGTCGCTCAAGGTGCTGAACGAGCAGGGCTACAAGGACCTGCCGTTGCTCGACATCGACCACGTCAATGTCGGCGCCTACATCCGCAACACGCTGTCGGCCGACAAGAACATGACGCGCGAGGACGCGCTGTTCGACATCTACCGCGTGATGCGTCCGGGCGAGCCGCCGACGCTGGATTCGGCGCAGGCGATGTTCCAGTCGCTGTTCTTCGACGCCGAGCGCTACGACCTCTCCGCGGTCGGCCGCGTCAAGATGAACATGCGCCTCGAGCTCGATGCGCCCGATACCCATCGTACGCTGCGCAAGGAAGACATCCTGGCGGTCATCAAGACGCTGGTCGACCTGCGCGACGGCAAGGGCGAGATCGACGACATCGACCACCTCGGCAACCGCCGGGTGCGCTCGGTCGGCGAGCTCATGGAGAACCAGTACCGGATCGGCCTGCTCCGCATGGAGCGCGCGATCAAGGAGCGCATGTCGAGCGTCGATATCGACACCGTGATGCCGCAGGACCTGATCAACGCCAAGCCCGCGGCTGCCGCGGTGCGCGAGTTCTTCGGCTCCTCGCAGCTGTCGCAGTTCATGGACCAGACCAACCCGCTGTCGGAAATCACCCACAAGCGGCGCCTGTCGGCGCTTGGCCCGGGCGGTCTGACCCGCGAACGTGCCGGCTTCGAAGTCCGCGACGTGCATCCGACGCATTACGGCCGCATCTGCCCGATCGAGACGCCGGAAGGTCCGAACATCGGCCTGATCAACTCGCTGGCGACGTTCGCGCGCGTCAACAAGTACGGCTTCGTCGAGACGCCCTATCGCAAGATCAAGGACGGCCGGGTCACCGACGAGGTGATCTATCTGTCGGCGATGGAAGAGGGCCGCTACCGCGTCGCGCAGGCCAACGTGCCGCTCGATGCCAAGGGCCGCTTCACCGACGACCTCGTGGTCTGCCGTCACGCCGGCGAAGTGCTGCCGGTGACGCCGGACAAGGTCGACTACATGGACGTGTCGCCGAAGCAGCTGGTTTCGGTCGCCGCGGCGCTGATCCCGTTCCTCGAGAACGACGACGCCAACCGCGCGCTGATGGGCTCGAACATGCAGCGCCAGGCGGTGCCGTTGGTTCGCGCCGAGGCGCCGTTCGTCGGCACCGGCATGGAAGGCGTGGTCGCCCGTGACTCGGGCGCGGCGATTGCCGCGCGCCGCTCGGGCGTGATCGACCAGATCGACGCCACCCGCGTCGTGATCCGCGCCACCGAGGATCTCGATCCGACCAAGTCGGGCGTCGATATCTACCGCCTGATGAAGTACCAGCGCTCCAACCAGTCGACCTGCATCAACCAGCGTCCGCTGGTGAAGGTCGGCGACATCGTCAAGAAGGGCGACATCATCGCCGACGGTCCGTCGACCGATCTCGGCGAGCTTGCGCTCGGCCGCAACGTGCTGGTCGCGTTCATGCCGTGGAACGGCTACAACTTCGAAGACTCGATCCTGCTCTCCGAGCGGATCGTGAAGGACGACGTCTTCACCTCGATTCACATCGAGGAGTTCGAGGTGATGGCCCGCGACACCAAGCTCGGTCCTGAGGAAATCACCCGCGACATTCCGAACGTCTCGGAAGAAGCGCTGAAGAACCTCGACGAAGCCGGTATCGTCTACATCGGTGCGGAAGTCCGCGCCGGCGACATCCTGGTCGGCAAGATCACGCCGAAGGGCGAGAGCCCGATGACGCCGGAAGAGAAGCTGCTCCGCGCCATCTTCGGCGAGAAGGCCTCCGACGTCCGCGATACCTCGCTGCGCGTGCCTCCGGGCGTGCAGGGCACCATCGTGGAAGTCCGCGTCTTCAACCGCCACGGCGTCGACAAGGACGAGCGTGCGCTGGCGATCGAGCGGGAAGAGATCGAACGTCTGGCCAAGGACCGCGACGACGAGCAGGCGATCCTGGACCGCAACGTCTACAACCGCCTCGCCGAGCTGCTGGAGAACCGCCAGGGCATCGCCGGCCCGAAGGGCTTCAAGAAGGATACCAAGATCACCCGTGCGGTGCTCGACGAGTATCCGAAGTCGCAGTGGTGGCTGTTCGCCTCGCCGAACGACAAGCTGATGGCCGAGATCGAGGCCATGCGGAAGCAGTACGACGAGTCGAAGAAGGGCCTCGAGCAGCGCTTCCTCGACAAGGTCGAGAAGCTGCAGCGTGGCGACGAGCTGCCGCCCGGCGTGATGAAGATGGTCAAGGTCTTCGTCGCGGTGAAGCGCAAGATTCAGCCCGGCGACAAGATGGCCGGCCGTCACGGCAACAAGGGCGTGGTGTCGAAGATCGTGCCGATCGAGGACATGCCGTTCCTCGAGGACGGAACGCATGCCGACATCGTGCTCAATCCGCTCGGCGTGCCTTCGCGCATGAACGTCGGTCAGATCCTCGAGACCCATCTCGGTTGGGCCTGCGCCGGCCTCGGCAAGCGCATCGGCCAGACCATCGACGCCTACTATCAGAAGCAGGATCTCAAGCCGCTGCGCGAGACCCTGAAGAAGATCTACGGCGAGGATGAAACCATCAAGTCGCTGAACGACAACGAGCTGGTCGAGCTCGGCCGCAATCTGAGCCACGGCGTGCCGATCGCAACGCCGGTGTTCGACGGCGCCAAGGAGGCCGACATCGAGGAGATGCTGAAGCTCGCGGGCTTCGACGCCTCCGGCCAGTCGACCGTCTATGACGGCCGCACCGGCGATGCGTTCGATCGCAAGGTGACGATGGGCTACATCTACATGCTCAAGCTGCACCATCTCGTGGACGACAAGATCCACGCGCGTTCGATCGGTCCGTACTCGCTCGTCACCCAGCAGCCGCTGGGCGGCAAGGCGCAGTTCGGCGGCCAGCGCTTCGGCGAAATGGAGGTCTGGGCGCTGGAAGCCTACGGCGCCGCCTACACGCTGCAGGAGATGCTGACCGTGAAGTCGGACGACGTCGCCGGCCGTACCAAGGTGTACGAGGCGATCGTGCGCGGCGACGACACCTTCGAGGCCGGTATTCCGGAATCGTTCAACGTGCTGGTCAAGGAAATGCGCTCGCTCGGCCTCAACGTCGACCTGCACAATTCCAAGGTGGGACCGGCGCCGACGTCGGAAGCGGCCGAGTAACGCTGTGATTGACGCCCGGCGCGAAAGCGCCGGGCCTTCGCGCTCCGCTCGGACGTTGAGTGGGGCGCGCGCTGAATAAAACTTTCGAATTTGCTGCCGGTGACGATCGGCACGCGAGGAGAAGACCATGAATCAAGAGATTATGAATCTTTTCAATCCGACGACCCCGGCCCAGGTCTTCGACCAGATCCGGATTTCGATCGCGTCTCCGGAGAAGATTCTGTCCTGGTCCTACGGCGAGATCAAGAAGCCGGAGACCATCAACTACCGCACCTTCAAGCCGGAGCGTGACGGCCTGTTCTGCGCGCGCATCTTCGGGCCGATCAAGGACTACGAGTGCTTGTGCGGCAAGTACAAGCGGATGAAGTACAAGGGCATCATCTGCGAGAAGTGCTCGGTCGAGGTGACGCTGTCGCGCGTCCGGCGCGAGCGCATGGGCCATATCGAGCTGGCGGCGCCGGTCGCCCACATCTGGTTCCTGAAGTCGCTGCCCTCGCGCATCGGCCTCCTGCTCGACATGACGCTGAAGGATCTCGAGCGGATCCTGTACTTTGAATACTACGTCGTGCTCGAGCCGGGTCTCACCGCGCTGAAGGACCGTCAGCTGCTGTCGGAAGACGAGTATCTGAAGGCGCAGGACGAGTACGGCCAGGATTCCTTCACCGCCATGATCGGCGCGGAGGCGATCCGCGAGCTGCTCAAGGGGCTCGAGCTCGAGAAGCTCGAGGCAACGCTGCGTGCCGACATGGCGGAGACCGACTCCGACATCAAGCACAAGAAGCTCGCCAAGCGTCTGAAGATCGTCGAGGCTTTCCGCGTTTCCGGCAACAAGCCGGAATGGATGATCATGACGGTCGTGCCGGTGATTCCGCCGGACCTGCGTCCGCTGGTGCCGCTGGACGGCGGCCGGTTCGCGACCTCCGACCTCAACGACCTGTACCGCCGCGTCATCAATCGCAACAACCGCCTGAAGCGGCTGATGGAGCTGCGTGCGCCCGACATCATCATCCGCAACGAAAAGCGCATGCTGCAGGAGGCCGTCGACGCACTGTTCGACAACGGCCGCCGCGGCCGCGTCATCACCGGCGCCAACAAGCGCCCGCTGAAGTCGCTGGCCGACATGCTGAAGGGCAAGCAGGGCCGGTTCCGCCAGAACCTGCTCGGCAAGCGCGTCGACTATTCCGGCCGTTCGGTGATCGTGGTCGGTCCCGAGCTGCGCCTGCATCAGTGCGGCCTGCCGAAGAAGATGGCGCTCGAGCTGTTCAAGCCGTTCATCTACTCGCGGCTCGACGCCAAGGGCCTGTCCACTACGGTGAAGCAGGCCAAGAAGCTGGTCGAGAAGGAGCGTCCGGAGGTCTGGGATATCCTCGACGAGGTGATCCGCGAGCATCCGGTGCTGCTCAACCGCGCGCCGACGCTGCATCGCCTCGGCATCCAGGCGTTCGAGCCGGTGCTGATCGAAGGCAAGGCGATCCAGCTGCATCCGCTGGTCTGCGCCGCCTTCAACGCCGACTTCGACGGCGACCAGATGGCCGTGCACGTTCCGCTGTCGCTCGAAGCGCAGCTGGAAGCGCGCGTCCTGATGATGTCGACCAACAACATCCTGCATCCGGCGAACGGCCAGCCGATCATCGTGCCGTCGCAGGACATCGTGCTCGGCCTCTACTACGTCTCGATCATGCGCGAAGGCCTGCCCGGCGAGGGCAAGATCTTCGGCGACATGGCCGAGCTCGAGCACGCCCTGCATTCGAAGGTCATCCACCTCCACACCAAGATCAAGTACCGGTGGGAAGGCCTCGACGAGGAAGGCAAGCAGTCCAAGCGCTGGATCGAAACCACCGCGGGCCGCGTCATGCTCGGCAACCTGCTGCCGAAGAACCCGAAGATCTCGTACGACATCATCAACAAGTTGATGACCAAGCGCGAGATTTCCGGCGTGATCGATCAGGTCTACCGGCACTGCGGTCAGAAGGAGACGGTGATCTTCTGCGACCGCATCATGGCGCTCGGCTTCTACAACGCCTTCAAGGCGGGCATCTCGTTCGGCAAGGACGACATGGTCGTGCCGGCGTCGAAGTGGAAGATCGTCGATCAGACCCGTACGCTGGCGAAGGATTTCGAGCAGCAGTACAATGACGGCCTGATCACCCATGGCGAGAAGTACAACAAGGTCGTCGACGCCTGGTCGAAGGCCGGTGAAGAAGTCGCCAAGGCGATGATGAAGGAGATCTCGTCCACCAAGAAGACGGCAGCGGGCGCGGATGCCGACATCAACTCGATCTACATGATGGCGCACTCCGGTGCGCGTGGTTCGCCGGCCCAGATGCGCCAGCTCGCCGGCATGCGCGGCCTGATGGCCAAGCCGTCGGGCGAGATCATTGAGACGCCGATCATTTCCAACTTCAAGGAAGGTCTGTCGGTGCTCGAGTACTTCAACTCGACCCACGGCGCCCGCAAGGGCCTCGCGGACACCGCGTTGAAGACCGCGAACTCGGGCTACCTGACCCGCCGTCTGGTCGACGTCGCGCAGGACTGCATCATCACGCAGACCGATTGCGGCACCACGCTCGGCATCAAGATGCGCGCCATCGTCGACGCCGGCACCGTGGTCGCCTCGCTCGGTTCGCGCATCCTGGGCCGCGTGGCCTGCGATGACGTGCGCGATCCCGCCACCAACGAGGTCATCATCAAGCGTGACACCTTGATGGAGGAGAGCCACGTCGATGCGATCCAACAGGCCGGCATCCAGGAAGTGAAGATCCGCTCGGCGCTGACCTGCGAGCTGATCAACGGCATCTGCGCCAAGTGCTACGGCCGCGATCTGGCTCGCGGCACGCCGGTCAACCACGGTGAGGCCGTCGGCGTCATCGCGGCGCAGTCGATCGGTGAGCCCGGCACGCAGCTGACGATGCGCACGTTCCACATCGGCGGCGCCGCGCAGCTCAACGAGCAGTCGTTCGTCGAATCGAACTTCGACGGCAAGATCGTGATCAGGAACAAGGCGATCGCCCGCAACAGCGAAGGCAGCCTGGTCGCGATGGTGCGCAACATGGTCGTTGCGATCGTCGATGCCGACGGCACCGAGCGTGCGACCCACCGTATCCAGTACGGTTCGAAGATGCACGTTGACGAAGGCGACATGGTCAAGCGCGGCCAGCGCATCGCCGAGTGGGATCCCTACACCCGCCCGGTGCTGAGCGAAGTCGAGGGCACGATCGGTTTCGAGGATCTGGTCGAAGGCCAGTCGATCTCGGAAACGCTCGACGAATCGACCGGTATCGCCAAGCGCGTGGTCATCGACTGGCGCACGACGCGCGGCGGCTCGGACCTGCGTCCGGCCATCGTGGTCAAGGGCAAGGACGGCAAGGTGATGAAGCTCGCGCGTGGCGGCGATGCCCGCTACATGCTGTCGGTCGACGCCATTCTGTCGGTCGACATCGGCGGCAAGGTGATGCCCGGCGACATCCTGGCGCGCATCTCGACCGAGAGCGCCAAGACGCGTGACATCACCGGCGGTCTGCCGCGGGTGGCGGAACTGTTCGAGGCTCGCAAGCCGAAGGATGCGGCGATCATCGCGGAGACGGCGGGAACGATCCGCTTCGGCCGCGACTACAAGAACAAGCGCCGCATCTCGATCGAGCCGATGGACAAGACCGAGGAGCCGCGCGAGTACCTGATCCCGAAGGGCAAGCACATCCACCTTCAGGACGGCGATATCGTCGAAAAGGGCGATTTCATCGTCGAAGGCAATCCGGCGCCGCACGACATCCTGGCGATCAAGGGCATCGAGGAACTCGCTGCCTATCTGGTCAACGAAATCCAGGAGGTCTACCGGTTGCAGGGCGTGCTCATCAACGACAAGCACATCGAGGTGATTGTCCGTCAGATGCTGCAGAAGGTCGAGGTCACCGATCAGGGCGACACCGACATGATCTCGGGCGAGCAGGTCGACAAGATCGAGTTCGACGCGCTCAACACCAAGGCCAAGGAGGAGGGCAAGAAGCCCGCCACGGGTACGCCGGTTCTGCTCGGCATCACCAAGGCGAGCTTGCAGACCCGCTCCTTCTTCTCGGCGGCCTCGTTCCAGGAGACCACGCGTGTGCTCACCGAAGCTGCCGTCAACGGCAAGGTGGACCCGCTCGAGGGCCTCAAGGAGAACGTCATCGTCGGCCGCCTGATCCCGGCCGGCACCGGCGCCTCGATGGCGCGGATCCGCGAAGTCGCGGTCAAGCGCGACAAGCTGATCCTCGACGAGCGCGAGAAGCAGCAGGCGGCGATCGTGCCGACGGCTCCGGAAGCGGAGCCGCTGGCGCTGCCGCCCGCGGAATAGGCATCCGCAAGACTACGGGTATGGCGAGAAGGCCGGCGTTTAGCCGGCCTTTTTGCTGCTTTCTTTGCTTGCTGCGGTGCAGGGACGCAGTTTGTTCATCTTTCCTTCAGGCAAAAAAGTGCCTTTGCTAGGGTGACTTAGACCGGCTGTTTGGCTCGCGCCGGAGACGACGGAATCCATATGCTCGACTTGGCTATCGTAGGCGGCGGCCCCGGGGGGCTGATGAGCGCCTGGTATTTGAAGCGCAAACTCGGCGACCTCTGCCGCGTTACCATCTTCGAGGCGTCGAACCGCCTCGGCGGCAAGATCGTCACGCGCAAATTCGACACTGCGCCCGCGATGTATGAGGCCGGCGTCGCCGAGATCTATGATTACTCGATGACGGGGCCGGACCCGCTGCGCGAGCTGATCCAGCATTTCGGCCTGCAGACGATCCCGATGGATGCCGAGCAGGTGCAGCTCGACGGCGAGCTGCTCGCCGACGTTCCCGGCATGCGCCGCAAATACGGGGCGAAGACCGCGGCCGCGATCGAGGCGTTCCGCAGGCGCTGCAGCGACCTGGTGTCGCCGATCGAATATTACGAGGGCGTCGGCGCCCACGACAACGAACACCCGTGGGCCTACAAGACCGCCGAGCAGGTCCTCGACGAGGAGGTCGAGGACGCGACCGCCAAGCGTTTCTTCAAGGTGATGGCGCGTTCCGACATCGCGACCGAGAGCCACAACACCAACGGCCTCAACGCGCTGAAGAACTACGTGATGGACGTCGACGGCTATATCGGCCTGTATTCGATCCAGAACGGCAACGAGCAGCTGATCGATTGTCTGCGTTCGGAAGTCAGCGCCGACATCCAGCTCAACCATCGTGTGCTCAAGGTCGGCAAGACCGCCGATGGCCGCTACCAGCTCAACATGATGAACGGCAAGGGGCCGGAGACGCGCGACTTCGATCTCGTGCTGGTCTGCCTGCCGCACTCCTGGCTCGCGACCATGCGCTGGGACGGCGAACAGCTGCGCAAGTCGATGGTCAAGCACGTCGCCTATTTCGACCGGCCCGCGCATTATCTGCGGGTCTCGATCCTGTTCGACGAGCCGTTCTGGGGCGAGAAGATCCCGGGCGCCTGGTTCATGTCGGAAGCGTTCGGCGGCTGCTGCGTCTACAATGAGGGCGCGCGCCACGATGTCGGCAAGCACGGCGTGCTGAACTGGCTGATCGCAGGCTCGGATGCGCTTGCCTTCGCCAATCTCAGCGACCAGGAGCTGATCGACGCCGCGTTGAAGTCGCTGCCGGCCTCGCTCGGCGATGCGCGCGAGCATTTCCTGGAAGGCAAGATCCATCGCTGGCTGTCGTCGGTCAACGCGCTGCCGGGCGGCCTGCCGGTGCGCGACGTCATGACCAACCACCGCCCGGAGCCGAAGGAGCACCCCGGCATCGTGGTGGTCGGCGACTATCTGTTCGATTCGACGCTGAACGGGCTGCTCGATTCCTCCGATGCCGCGACCGACATCATCCTCACCGAGATGATGCGGCTGCGCCGCGCCCGCGCGCAGGACGAGGGCGCGCTGTCCGACAAGATCGATCGCAGCTATTTCGACAATTATCGCGGCGCCGGGCCCTACAGCGAGGCCTGGCGCAACTTCACCGACCCCGCCTATCTGACGGACCTGATCAAGACGGTGTGGGGCAGGGCGAAGGGCTACAAGCTGCTGATCGCCGGCTCCGCCAGCGGCGAACTGGTCGGCGCGCTGCGCGAACGTGGCATCGATGCCTGGGGCATCGAGAACAACCGCTACATCCACGGCAAGACGCCTAAGGCGCTCAAGAAGTACAACAAGCTCGGCTCGATCGCCGACATGCCGTTCAAGGCCAACGAGTTCGACTTCGTGTTCGAGACCTCGCTGTGCCATCTCGGCGAGAAGCAGGTCGTGCGCGGGGTGCGCGAGCTCAACCGCGTGGTCAAGACCGGCGTCGTGTTCGCGTCGGTGACCTCCGACATGGCGCCGGCGGTGATCGATCGCTACGACCTGCTGCGCGGGGTGAAGAAGCTCGGCACCTGGTGGGAGTGGTCGGAATTGTTCTTCGGCAACGGCTTCGACCTGTCGATGCACCGCCGCGACTGCACCGATGCGCTGTGGACATTGACGCTGGCCGCCAACAAGGGGCCGGGGCAGTGGTACGCCGACTCCGACAGCCTGCGCTATTCCTTCTTCGACAAGGTCGAAGCCGACCTCGACGACTAGCGGCACCGAGCGGAAGCCTTTGCCGCCAGGCGACCGGCCTTGTGTCGACCAGCTGTCAAACGGCGGCAATGCTGTGCTCCGCGATTCCGCGCGAGCGTGCGGCGGCGCGTCGGCCGTTCCAAACGCTTTGCCGAATTCGTCATGATCGCATAGAATTGCGGCCGCAGTGTTATCAGCTGCGGTTTCGATTTGCGGTCATGCCGGCCGTGGAGCATCGGTTGGTTTCATGGCGCCAAAACCTCCTGCATCAGACGATCCGACGAGAGCGGCGGCCGACGATCCCGAGCTGAAGAAGAAGCCCGCGTCCGGTCCGCCCGCGGCGGCCGCCTCCACAAAGCCAGCCGCGGCGCCGGCTGACGACGAAGAGGATGAGGACGCGGACGACGAGTTCGAGCTCGATGACGACGATGATGACGAGGACCTCGTCGTCTTCACCGCCAAGGAAGCCGCCGGCGCGCTCTCCACGATCTTTGGCTTCGTCAGACCGATCCTGGCGAACTACAAGAAGCCGTTCGCCTGCGTCGCCTTCGGCGTGCTGGTCGAGACGTTGTTCAACGTCATCATGCCGCTCAGCCTGAAATTCCTGATCGACGACGCGCTCGGCGAGGAGGACTTCGGAGCCCTCTACAAGATCCTCGGCGTGCTCGCGGTGGCCGGTATCGTCACCTCGATCATCGCGGTCTGGTACGAACGCTGGGATGCGCGGCTCGCCGCCGGCATCATCGCCGACGTGCGGACGCGGCTGTTCGACCATGTCCAGAACCTGCCGTCGGCCTATTTCGCGCGCACCAAGCGCGGCGAGATCCTGTCGCGCTTCTCGATCGATCTCTCGGCGTTCGAGGGCTCGGTCAAGACCTTTGCCAACAGCGCGGCGCTGCCGGGCCTCGAGCTGGTCGCAGGCATCATCCTGATGCTGTTCCTGAACTGGCAGCTTGCCGTGGTCGCCTTGCTGGTGTTTCCGATCACCCTGATCGGGCCGCGCATCCTGACGCCGAAGGCGGTGCAGGCCAACTACGAGCAGAAGCAGAACGAAGCCGCGCTGCTCGGAATCGTGCAGGAGAACGTTGCCGCCCAGGCGGTGGTGAAGGCGTTCAATCTGCAGCGCCGGGCGCTCGGCTGGTTCACGATGCGCAACCGCGACGTCCGGGCCAAGGCCGCGTCAGCCATGTTCCTGTCGACCATGGTGGAGCGCACCGTCACCATAGCGGTGTTGCTGCTCCACCTCGTGGTGCTGGCGATCGGCGCCTATCTCGCCACCAAGGGGCAGATCACCGTCGGCACCTTCGTGACCTTCGAGAGTGCGTTCTGGGAGGTGTCGTACAACATCGCCCATCTGATGCACTTCATCCCGGTGTCGATCCAGTCGGCGGCAGCGGTGCGGCACATCCAGGAACTGCTCGACGAGCCGACCCGCGGCGCCGACCGTCCCGGCGCGCCGGATCTGCCGCGCATCACCAACGACATCTCCTTCGATCGCGTCACCTTCCAGTATGAGGGGGCGCAGACGCCGGTGCTCGACAATCTCAGCCTCAAGCTCAATGCCGGCAAGAGCATTGCGATCGTCGGTCCCAGCGGCTCGGGCAAGAGCACGCTGATCAACCTGATCCTGCGGCTCTACGTGCCGGACGAGGGCCGCGTCGCCATCGACGGCGTCGATATCCGCCGGGTGACGCGCGAGTCGCTGCGGGCGAACATGGCGGTCGTGTTCCAGGAGAACATGCTGTTCAACATGTCGATCCGCGAGAACATCCGGCTCGGCAAGGAAGGCGCGACCGACGCGGAGGTCGAGGACGCCGCCCGGAAGGCCGAGATTCATCGCTACATCATGAGCCTGCCGCAGCGCTACGACACGCCGGTCGGCGAGCGCGGCGATACCCTGTCGGGCGGCCAGCGCCAGCGCATCGCGATCGCGCGCGCGATCATCCGCAACCCGTCCGTTCTGCTGCTCGACGAGGCGACTTCGGCGCTCGACCAGACCACGGAGGCTGCGATCAACCGGACGCTGCTCAAGGTCGCCAAGGGCCGCACCATGATCTGGTCGACGCACCGCCTGACTTCGGTGGTCGAGATGGACGAGATCATCGTGATCTCCGGCGGCAGGGCGATCGAACGCGGCTCGCACGAGCAACTGCTCGCCCGCAACGGCGTCTATCGCAAGCTGTGGGACGATCAGGGACATCTGAATCACGACGAGGACGCCGACGACGCGGATGATGACGATGATGAAGATGAGGACGAAGACGAGGATGAGGAGGCGTGAGGCCCGCGCCGCGTCGCGGGCGATGGCCGAGCGGTAGATTTTACTTTTACGCCCGGTCAGCGGCTTGCGGACGTTGCCGGAAGTGATTGGCCGGCCGCGTCGTTGACGCCGCCGCCGCGGGGTTGTGCAGCCGGCGCAGCCAGCCGCGGCCGAGATAGCCGAAAAAGCGTGCCCAGCGCTGGGCCTGCCAGGTGGGCCCGCTGCCGACCGACACCTCGCGGAAGCTGAATGCCTTGGCGTTCGACCAGGCGTCGCAGGCGGTCTTGACCGGATCATCGTAGAACGCGGTGATCTTCTCCTCGCCCATGCCGTCGGTCGACAGCCAGGCCGGGATGTGGACGTTGCAGAGCTGGACGACGTCGGTGAAGACCTTGTCGGTGCCGGTTCCGGTGACGGGGCAGGTGCTGGCGAAGGCATCACCGACCAGCGCGATGCCGGCCTGCCGATAGCCGGTGCTGACATAGATGTCGGCGGGCCTGATCTTGATATCGCCCGCGATGTCGAACTCGCCGGTGAGCCGGCGCAGCCGCGGCAGCGCGGCGTTCAGCGTCTCGACCGGATTGCGCCGCATCGCCCGCAGCCAGGGATCGTCGGCCTTGCGATAGGTGAAGAGGTTGGCGCGCATCCGGTCTCCGACCGGAAACAGCGTAATGTAGGGGATGCGGTCGCTCGGCCGCTCCGAGAAATAGGTCATGGCCGCGAACGGGAAGGCGGGGCGGCCGACGGGGACGAAGTCGAACCCGAGCGAGATCGAGTGGCAGAAGCTCGTGACCAGGCGCTCGATGCCCAGCATCCGGCGCAGTCCGACGTTCAGGCCGTTGGCAAGCACCACAAGGCGCGCCGAGATCTCCTCGCCATCGGCAAGCACGAGCCGCTGCCGCTCGGAGCTGGTCGCGACGTTGATCACCTTGTCGCAGACGAATTCCGCCGGCCCGGCGATCTCGTTCCGAATCGCAGCGATCAGCGCGTCGTACATGATGCCGTATTGCCGGCTCGGCTGCCGGTCGAGCAACCGGCCGAATCGCGCGATCCAGTTCTCGCCGTCCAGTGTCGCCGAGCGGAGCACCGACTCGGCAAGGCCGGTCCTGGCGAATCGCTCGAGCTGGAGGTCGCCGCCGATCTTTTCGACACGGAAATCGAACGGATAGACCTGGTGGGGGTCGATCAGGACCGTCGGTATCCCGGCACGGCCGAGCATGGCGGCTGCGGTCGAGCCCGCAAGACCGCCGCCGATGATCGCGATGTCGGTGTACCGCATGAGAATTCCGTGGCTGTGACCCCGATTTTTGCGCTGCGAATGGCAAATAAAGGCTTAGTTTCGAAGTTTGCCTTCGGGACTAACTTGGGGAGAGTTGTTTCTATTCATATTTTACCCGGATATAATGTGATTCCGCACGCGCCCGAAGATTCGGATGATGGGCGCGGGGAGGTTGGTTGGCGGTCACATTTCGCTTGCGCCGAACCTCGGCGAAATGCGAAATCCGCAAGTGCCAGAGGCGTTTCTTTGCTTGTCGTTTTGCTTGACTTCACTATCTCTCGATTATACAAGGCGCCCACTTAACGACAGGCGGTGAGCTACGCCAGCGTCGGAACGGAACACCCGAAGGCCCTTTTTGAGGAGCCGGACGGGCACCAACCTCGACGAATGCCGCTCAAACGCTGTCGATGATAGCTAGGCAATGCCAGGACGATATTAGTTCTCTTGAGCACGTCCTCTTGAGAGTGATTTCGGATGCATGACCTCGGTGGCGGACCGAACAGCGAACGCTGATCGGTTCGGGATCGCGGTCCTCTGTGGCGTCGATGCGCTTTCCGCTCAGCGATGAGTGGTTGGCGCGATTTCGCTTTGCGCGGTTGTTTGTTCCGTGTCGAGTGGGCCGTGCGGGACGGCTAGTCCTGAGAAGAAATTTGCGGAGCCATTCAAGGTTTTCGCGCGAACTAAAGGGTGAAGGCTGCATGCCGACGATCAACCAGCTGATCGCAAATCCGCGTGAAGTGCAGAAGTCGCGTAAGAAGGTGCCGGCGCTGCAGCAGTCGCCGCAGAAGCGCGGCGTGTGCACGCGCGTCTACACCACGACCCCGAAGAAGCCGAACTCGGCGCTTCGTAAGGTCGCCAAGGTGCGCCTGACCAACGGCTTCGAGGTGATCGGCTACATCCCGGGTGAAGGCCATAACCTGCAGGAGCACTCGGTGGTCATGATCCGCGGCGGCCGCGTCAAGGACTTGCCCGGTGTGCGCTACCACATCCTCCGCGGCGTGCTGGATACCCAGGGCGTCAAGAACCGTAAGCAGCGTCGTTCGAAGTACGGCGCGAAGCGTCCGAAGTAAGCGGGAACCGATCAGATGTCGCGTCGCCATTCTGCCGAGAAGCGTGAAGTTCTTCCGGATCCGAAGTTCGGGAACATCATCATTACGAAGTTCATGAACTCGGTGATGTACGCCGGGAAGAAGTCGGTTGCCGAAAACATCGTCTACGGTGCGCTCGGCATGATCGAGGCCAAGACCAAGCAGAACCCGCTCGGCGTGTTCGAGCAGGCGCTCGAGAACGTGATGCCGACCATCGAGGTTCGTTCCCGCCGCGTCGGCGGCGCGACCTACCAGGTTCCGGTCGAAGTCCGTTCGGTGCGCCGTCAGGCGCTCGGCATCCGCTGGCTGATCTCGGCCGCCCGCGAGCGCAACGAGAAGACCATGACCGAGCGTCTCTCGGCGGAGCTGCTCGACGCCTCGAACAATCGCGGCAACGCCGTCAAGAAGCGTGAAGACGTGCACCGGATGGCGGAAGCCAACCGCGCGTTCTCGCACTATCGCTGGTAAGGCGAACAACGGAATTTAAGGAACAGTCTCATGCCCCGCCAACATGCCATCGAGGACTACCGCAACTTCGGTATCATGGCGCATATCGACGCCGGCAAGACCACGACCACCGAGCGCATCCTGTATTACACCGGCAAGAGCCACAAGATCGGCGAAGTGCACGAAGGTGCCGCGACGATGGACTGGATGGAGCAGGAGCAGGAGCGTGGCATCACGATCACCTCGGCTGCGACCACCGCGTTCTGGAACGGCAAGCGCCTGAACATCATCGACACCCCCGGCCACGTCGACTTCACCATTGAGGTCGAGCGTTCGCTGCGCGTGCTCGACGGTGCCGTTTGCGTCCTCGACTCCAACCAGGGTGTCGAGCCGCAGACCGAGACCGTCTGGCGCCAGGGCGACAAGTACAAGGTTCCGCGCATCGTCTTCGCCAACAAGATGGACAAGACCGGCGCCGACTTCTTCAAGTGCCTGTCCGACATCGTCGACCGCCTCGGCGCCAAGCCGATCGCCATCCAGCTGCCGATCGGTGCCGAGAACAACTTCAAGGGTCTCGTCGACCTCGTGAAGATGAAGGGCGTCATCTGGAACGATGAATCGCTCGGCGCCAAGTTCGACTATGTCGACATTCCGGAAGATCTGGTCGAGCAGGCCAAGGAGTATCGCGAGAAGATGGTGGAAGCCGCCGTCGAACTCGACGACGACGCTTTGGCTGCGTTCCTCGACGGCAAGGAGCCGGACGAGGCGACCCTGAAGCGCCTGATCCGCAAGGCCGTGCTGACCGGCGCGTTCTATCCGGTGCTGTGCGGCTCCGCGTTCAAGAACAAGGGCGTGCAGCCGCTGCTCGACGCCGTCGTCGACTACCTGCCGTCGCCGATCGACGTGCCCGCGATCAAGGGCACCGACGAGGACGGCAACGAGGTCGTGCGCAAGGCGGACGACAAGGAGCCGCTGGCGCTGCTCGCGTTCAAGATCATGGACGACCCCTTCGTCGGCACCATCACCTTCTGCCGCATCTACTCCGGCATCCTGCAGTCGGGCACCGGCGTCATCAACTCGACCCGCGAGAAGAAGGAGCGGATCGGGCGGATGCTGCTGATGCATGCGAACAACCGCGAGGACATCAAGGAAGCCTATGCCGGCGACATCGTCGCGCTGGCCGGCCTGAAGGAAGCGCGCACCGGCGACACGCTGTGCGATCCCAACAAGCCGGTGATCCTCGAGAAGATGGAATTCCCGGAGCCGGTGATCGAGATCGCGATCGAGCCGAAGTCGAAGGCCGACCAGGAGAAGCTGGGCGTGGCGCTGGCGAAGCTCGCCGCGGAGGATCCGTCCTTCCGCGTGTCGACCGACCACGAGTCCGGCCAGACCATCCTCAAGGGCATGGGCGAACTGCATCTCGACATCAAGGTCGACATCCTCAAGCGCACCTACAAGGTCGACGCCAATATCGGCGCGCCGCAGGTGGCGTTCCGCGAGCGTGTCACCAAGCGGGTCGAGCACAGCTACACCCACAAGAAGCAGACCGGCGGTACCGGCCAGTTCGCGGCCGTCACCCTGATCGTCGAGCCGAACGAAGCCGGCAAGGGCTACGAGTTCGAATCGAAGATCGTCGGCGGCGCGGTTCCGAAGGAATACATCCCCGGCGTCGAGAAGGGTCTCGAGAGCGTGCTGTCCTCCGGCGTGGTCGCGGGCTTCCCGATCGTCGACGTCAAGGTGCAGCTGATCGACGGCAAGTTCCACGACGTCGACTCGTCGGCGCTGGCCTTCGAAATCGCCACGCGCGCCTGCTTCCGCGAGGCGCTGCAGATGGGCAAGTCCGTTCTGCTCGAGCCGATCATGAAGGTCGAGGTGGTGACCCCGGAAGACTACACCGGTTCGGTCATCGGCGACCTGAATTCCCGGCGCGGCCAGATCCAGGGCCAAGACATGCGCGGCAACGCCAACGTCATCAACGCGATGGTGCCGCTCATGAACATGTTCGGTTACGTGAACAACCTGCGCTCGATGAGCCAGGGTCGCGCGACCTTCACCATGCAGTTCGATCACTACGCCGAAGCTCCGGCGAACGTGTCGGCTGAAGTCCAGAAGAAGTTTGCCTGATTGTCGTTGATGGCAGTCAACGATTGAACGGAGAGTCAAATGGCCAAAGCTAAATTCGAACGTAACAAGCCCCACTGCAACATCGGCACCATCGGTCACGTCGACCATGGCAAGACCTCGCTGACCGCAGCGATCACCAAGGTGCTCGCAGAAACCGGCGGCGCGACGTTCACCGCCTACGACCAGATCGACAAGGCGCCGGAAGAGAAGGCCCGCGGCATCACGATCTCGACCGCTCACGTCGAGTACGAGACGACCAACCGCCACTACGCCCACGTCGACTGCCCCGGCCACGCCGACTACGTGAAGAACATGATCACCGGTGCCGCGCAGATGGACGGCGCGATCCTGGTCGTGTCGGCTGCTGACGGCCCGATGCCGCAGACCCGCGAGCACATCCTGCTCGCCCGCCAGGTCGGCGTGCCCGCGCTCGTCGTGTTCCTCAACAAGTGCGACATGGTCGACGATCCGGAGCTGCTCGAGCTCGTCGAGCTCGAAGTCCGCGAGCTGCTCTCGAAGTACGAATTCCCGGGCGACAAGATCCCGATCATCAAGGGCTCGGCGCTCGCCGCCCTCGAGGACAAGGACAAGAAGCTCGGCCACGACGCCATCCTCGAGCTGATGCGCAACGTCGACGAGTACATCCCGCAGCCGGAGCGTCCGATCGACCAGCCGTTCCTGATGCCGGTTGAAGACGTGTTCTCGATCTCGGGCCGCGGCACCGTCGTCACCGGCCGTGTCGAGCGCGGCGTGATCAAGGTCGGCGAGGAAATCGAAATCGTCGGTATCCGCGACACCCAGAAGACCATCGTCACCGGCGTCGAAATGTTCCGCAAGCTGCTCGATCAGGGCCAGGCTGGCGACAACATCGGTGCGCTGCTCCGCGGCACCAAGCGCGAGGAAGTTGAGCGTGGCCAGGTGCTGTGCAAGCCCGGTTCGGTCAAGCCGCACACCAAGTTCAAGGCTGAGGCTTACATCCTCACCAAGGAAGAGGGCGGTCGCCACACCCCGTTCTTCACCAACTACCGTCCGCAGTTCTACTTCCGCACCACCGACGTGACCGGTGTCGTGCACCTGCCGGAAGGCACCGAGATGGTGATGCCGGGCGACAACATCGCGATGGAAGTGCACCTGATCGTGCCGATCGCGATGGAAGAGAAGCTGCGCTTCGCGATCCGCGAAGGCGGCCGCACCGTCGGCGCCGGCGTCGTCGCCGCGATCATCGAGTAACTACGCGAATAGGGAATGGCGAGTAGCGAGTGGGTCACTCCATTCGCTATTCGCTACTCGCCACTCACTAAAGAAAGAATACGGCAATGAACGGCCAAAATATTCGCATCCGTCTCAAGGCGTTCGACCATCGAATCCTCGATACGTCGACCCGCGAGATCGTGAACACGGCGAAGCGCACCGGTGCGCAGGTTCGCGGACCGATTCCGCTGCCGACCCGCATCGAGAAGTTCACCGTCAACCGTTCGCCGCACGTTGACAAGAAGAGCCGCGAGCAATTCGAGATGCGCACCCACAAGCGCCTCCTCGACATTGTCGACCCGACCCCGCAGACCGTCGATGCGCTGATGAAGCTCGACCTGGCCGCCGGTGTCGACGTCGAGATCAAGCTCTAAGGTTTTGGATTTTTACGTCCGCCGCTTGCGGACAGAAAGACAGGAAGCACGCCGATGCGCTCCGGAGTGATCGCACAAAAGGTCGGGATGACGCGGGTCTTTACGGAGACCGGCGAGCATATCCCTGTGACCGTGCTGAAGTTGGGCAACTGCCAGGTGCTGGGCCACCGCACGACCGAGAAGAACGGCTATGTCGCTCTTCAGCTCGGCTCGGGCGCCCGCAAGACCGTGTACATGCCCAAGGCCGAACGCGGCCAGTTCGCGGTCGCCAAGGTCGAACCGAAGCGCAAGGTCGCCGAGTTCCGCGTGTCCGAGGACGCGCTGATCCCGGTCGGCGCGGAAATCCAGGCGGACCATTTCGTGGTCGGCCAGTTTGTCGACGTGACCGGCACCTCGATCGGCAAGGGCTTTGCCGGCGGCATGAAGCGCTGGAATTTCGGCGGTCTGCGCGCCACCCACGGCGTGTCGATCTCGCACCGTTCGATCGGTTCGACCGGTGGTCGTCAGGACCCCGGCAAGACCTTCAAGAACAAGAAGATGCCCGGTCACATGGGCGTCGACCGCATCACCACACTCAATCTGCGCGTGGTTTCGACCGATGTCGAGCGCGGCCTGATCCTCGTCGAAGGCGCCGTTCCCGGCTCCAAGGGCGGCTGGATCTCGGTGCGCGACGCCGTCAAGAAGCCGCTGCCGAAGGAAGCCCCGAAGCCCGGCAAGTTCAAGGTTGCAGGTGGCGAAGCTGCCGAGGCTGTGGCCGAGAAGGAGGGCGTGTGAGATGGAATTGAAAGTCACGACCCTTGAAGGCAAGGACGCCGGATCCGTCGAGCTCTCGGACGCGATCTTCGGTCTCGAGCCGCGTGCCGACATCATTCAGCGCTGTGTGCAGTGGCAGCTGAACAAGCGTCAGGCCGGCACCCACAAGGCCAAGGGCCGCGCCGAGATCTGGCGCACCGGCAAGAAGATGTACAAGCAGAAGGGCACCGGCGGCGCCCGTCACGGCTCGGCCCGCGTGCCGCAGTTCCGCGGCGGTGGCCGTGCGTTCGGTCCGGTTGTTCGCTCGCACGCGACCGACCTGCCGAAGAAGGTGCGCGCGCTCGCGCTGAAGCATGCGCTGTCGGCCAAGGCCAAGGACGGCGGGCTGATCGTGATCGACAATGCGCAGCTCGAGGCCGCGAAGACCAAGGCGCTGCTCGGTCACTTCTCCGGCCTCGGGCTCACCAACGCGCTGATCATCGACGGCGCCGAGCTGAACGCCGGTTTCGCGACCGCGGCCCGCAACATTCCGAACATCGACGTGCTGCCGATCCAGGGCATCAACGTCTACGACATTCTCCGCCGCCAGAAGCTGGTGCTGACCAAGGCTGCGGTTGATGCGCTGGAGGCGCGCTTCAAATGAAGAACATCGATCCGCGCCACTACGACGTCATCATCTCGCCGGTCGTGACGGAAAAGGCGACGCTCGCCTCCGAGCACAACAAGGTGCTGTTCAAGGTCGCCGGCAAGGCCACCAAGCCGCAGATCAAGGAAGCGGTCGAGAAGCTGTTCGATGTCAAGGTGAAGAGCGTCAACACGCTCGTTCGCAAGGGCAAGACCAAGGTGTTCCGCGGCAATCTCGGCTCGCAGTCGGATACCAAGCGCGCGATCGTGACCCTGGAAGAGGGCCACCGCATCGACGTGACTACCGGACTATAAGGCGCAACGACGATGGCATTGAAAACCTTTAATCCCACGACGCCGGGCCAGCGCCAGCTGGTCATGGTCGATCGTTCGGCGCTCTACAAGGGCAAGCCGGTGAAGACCCTGACCGAGGGCAAGCTCGGTAATGGCGGTCGCAACAACACCGGTCGCATCACCGTGCGTTTCCGCGGCGGCGGCCACAAGAAGGCCTACCGCACCGTCGACTTCCGCCGCGACAAGGTGGACGTGCCGGCGGTCGTCGAGCGGCTCGAGTACGATCCGAACCGCACCGCGTTCATCGCGCTGATCAAGTATCAGGACGGCGAGCTGGCCTACATCCTGGCGCCGCAGCGCCTGGCAGCGGGCGACACCGTCGTCGCCGGCAACTATGTCGACGTCAAGCCGGGCAACGTCATGCCGCTCGGCAACATGCCGGTCGGCACGATCGTGCACAACATCGAGCTCAAGATCGGCAAGGGCGGCCAGCTGGCGCGCTCCGCCGGCACCTACGCCCAGATCGTCGGCCGCGACCAGGACTACGTGATCATCCGTCTGAACTCGGGTGAGCAGCGTCTGGTGCACGGCCGTTGCCGCGGCACGATCGGCGCGGTCTCGAACCCGGATCACATGAACATCTCGATCGGCAAGGCCGGTCGTACCCGCTGGCTCGGCTGGCGTCCGCACAACCGCGGCGTCGTCATGAACCCGATCGATCACCCGCACGGCGGTGGTGAAGGTCGTACCTCGGGCGGTCGCCACCCGGTTACTCCGTGGGGCAAGCCGACCAAGGGCAAGAAGACCCGCACCAACAAGTCGACCAACAAATTCATTCTCCTCAGCCGCCACAAGCGGAAGAAGTAAGGAACGCCGGACATGGTTCGTTCAGTCTGGAAAGGCCCGTTCGTCGAAGGTTCTCTGCTCAAGAAGGCAGATGCCGCCCGCGCGTCCGGCCGTCACGACGTCATCAAGATCTGGAGCCGCCGCTCCACCATCCTGCCGCAGTTCGTCGGCCTGACCTTCGGTGTCTACAACGGCCAGAAGCATGTGCCGGTGGCGATCAACGAGGAAATGGTGGGTCACAAGTTCGGCGAGTTCTCGCCGACCCGGACCTTCCACGGCCACTCGGGCGACAAGAAAGCCAAGAAGGCTTGAGGAATAGACGATGAGCAAACCAAAGCGCGAACGTAGCCTCGCGGACAATGAGGCCAAGGCCGTCGCCCGCATGCTGCGCGTCAGCCCGCAGAAGCTCAACCTGGTGGCGCAGCTGATCCGCGGCCGCAAGGCGTCCGCTGCGCTCGCCGACCTGCAGTTCTCGCGCAAGCGGATCGCGGTCGACGTCAAGAAGTGCCTGGAATCGGCGATCGCCAACGCCGAGAACAACCATGACCTCGATGTCGACGATCTCGTCGTTGCCGAGGCGCATGTCGGCAACGGCATCGTGATGAAGCGTTTTGCTCCGCGCGGCCGTGGCCGTTCGGGCCGTGTGTTCAAACCGTTCTCGCACCTGACCATCGTGGTTCGTCAGGTCGAGGCCGAGGCAAGCGCTTAAGAAGGGCGCAGGAGAAGACGATGGGTCAAAAGATCAATCCAATCGGGCTGCGTCTCGGCATCAACCGGACCTGGGACTCCCGTTGGTTCGCCGGCAAGCAGGAATACGGCAAGCTCCTGCACGAGGACGTCAAGATCCGCGAGATCCTGCACAAGGAGCTCAAGCAGGCGGCCGTCGCCCGCATCGTTATCGAGCGTCCGCACAAGAAGTGCCGCGTGACGATCCACTCGGCCCGTCCGGGCGTCGTGATCGGCAAGAAGGGCGCCGACATCGACAAGCTGCGCAAGAAGGTCGCCGACATCACCTCGTCGGACGTCGTGATCAACATCGTCGAAATCCGCAAGCCGGAGCTCGACGCGACCCTGGTCGCTGAATCGATCGCCCAGCAGCTCGAGCGCCGCGTCGCGTTCCGCCGCGCCATGAAGCGCGCCGTGCAGTCGGCGATGCGTCTCGGTGCCGAGGGCATCCGTATCAACTGCTCGGGCCGTCTCGGCGGCGCCGAAATCGCGCGCATGGAGTGGTACCGCGAAGGTCGCGTGCCGCTGCACACGTTGCGCGCCGACGTCGACTACGGCGTTGCCACCGCGTTCACGACCTTCGGCACCTGCGGCGTCAAGGTCTGGATCTTCAAGGGCGAGATCCTCGAGCACGATCCGATGGCCCAGGACAAGAAGATGGCCGAGGGCGACAACACGCCGCGTTCGCGCCGCGACGCCGCTTGAGGCAAAGCAGGAATTTGAGGGCTTAAAGCCATGATGCAACCTAAGAAAACGAAGTTCCGGAAGGCGCATAAGGGCCGTATCCACGGCGTTGCGACCTCTGGCGCGACGTTGGCGTTCGGCCAGTTCGGCCTCAAGGCGATGGAGCCTGACCGCGTCACCGCCCGTCAGATCGAAGCCGCCCGCCGCGCGCTGACCCGTCACATGAAGCGCGCCGGCCGCGTTTGGATCCGCGTGTTCCCGGACGTGCCGGTGTCGAAGAAGCCCGCCGAAGTCCGCATGGGCTCCGGCAAGGGTGCCCCGGAATTGTGGGTGGTCCGGATCAAGCCGGGCCGCGTGATGTTCGAGATCGACGGCGTGCCGGTGCAGACCGCGAAGGAAGCGCTGTCGCTCGCCGCCGCCAAGCTGCCGATCAAGACGCGCTTCGTTGCGCGCATTGCGGAGTAATCGCCATGGCCGAGATGAAAGTTGAAGACATTCGCGCGATGAGCGACGACCAGCGGGAAGACGCGATCCTGAACCTGAAGAAGGAGCGCTTCAACCTGCGTTTCCAGCGCGCCACCGGGCAGCTGGAGAACACCTCGCGGATGCGGGAAGCCCGCCGCGATATCGCTCGTATCAAGACCATCGCTGCCCAGCAGCGCGCGAAGAAGAAGTAAGGGGCCAGCTATGCCGAAACGTACTCTGCAGGGCGTGGTCGTCAGCGACAAGCAAGCCAAGACCATCGTGGTGCGCGTCGATCGCCGCTTCACCCACCCGATCTACAAGAAGACGATCCGCCGTTCCAAGAACTACCACGCGCACGACGAGAACAACCAGTTCAAGCCGGGCGACATGGTCTGGATCGAGGAATCGAAGCCGATCTCGAAGCTGAAGCGCTGGACCGTGGTCCGGGGCGAACACAAGAAAACGGCCTGATTAATTCGGCCTGGCCGAGGGAATTCAGGGAAATTTTGAGCGCGCTTAAGCGCAGAAAGAGGACGAGGTGCATCAATGATTCAGATGCAGACCAACCTCGACGTGGCCGATAATTCAGGCGCACGCCGTGTCATGTGCATCAAGGTTCTTGGAGGTTCCAAGCGCCGCTATGCCACCGTGGGCGACGTTATCGTTGTGTCGATCAAGGAAGCCATTCCGCGTGGCAAGGTGAAGAAGGGCGACGTGATGAAGGCCGTCGTGGTCCGGGTCCGCAAGGACATCCGCCGCGCCGACGGTTCGGTCATCCGCTTCGACCGCAACGCCGCCGTGCTGATCAACAATCAGTCCGAGCCGGTCGGCACCCGTATCTTCGGGCCGGTGCCGCGCGAGCTGCGCGCCAAGAACCACATGAAGATCATTTCGCTCGCGCCGGAGGTGCTGTGATGGCTGCCAAGATCCGCAAGGGCGACAAGGTGATGGTGCTCACCGGCCGCGACAAGGGTCGCACCGGCGAGGTGTTCGAGGTGCGTCCGGACGAGAACAAGGCTCTCGTTCGCGGCATCAACATGGTGAAGCGCCACCAGAAGCAGACCCAGACCCAGGAAGGCGGCATCATCTCCAAGGAGATGCCGATCGACCTTTCGAACATTGCGTATGTCGGCAAGGACGGAAAGCCGACCCGCATCGGGTTCAAGATTCAGGCCGATGGCAAGAAGGTTCGTGTTGCCAAGAGCTCGGGAGCAGAGATCGATGGCTGATACAGCTTACACGCCGCGTCTGCGCGCGGAGTATGACAAGAAGATCCGCGGCATGATGACCGAGAAGTTCGGTTATGCCAATGTGATGCAGGTGCCGCGCCTCGACAAGGTCGTGCTCAACATGGGCGTCGGCGACTCCGTCAACGACCGCAAGAAGGCCGAGACCGCCGCCGCCGAGCTGACCCAGATCGCCGGCCAGAAGGCGATCGTGACCTATTCGCGGATCGCGATCGCGACCTTCAAGCTGCGCGAGAACCAGCCGATCGGCTGCAAGGTCACGCTGCGCAAGACCCATATGTACGAGTTCATCGACCGCCTGGTGAACGTGGCGCTGCCCCGCGTCCGCGACTTCCGCGGCCTGAACCCGAAGAGCTTCGATGGCCGCGGCAACTATTCGCTCGGCATCAAGGAGCACATCATTTTCCCCGAGATCGACTTCGACAAGGTCTCGGAAGCGCGTGGCATGGACATCACGGTCTGCACCACCGCCAAGACCGACGACGAGGCGCGTGCCTTGTTGACCGCTTTCAATTTCCCGTTCCGGCAGTGAGTAGCTGAGCCAAAGCCACTCAAACGCGGATACCCAGGAGCCAAGCATGGCAAAGAAGAGTTCAGTCGAGAAGAACAACCGGCGCAAGCGGATGGCGAAGAACGCCGGCCCGCGCCGCGAGAAGCTGAAGGCGATCATCGCCGACAAGACCAAGCCGATGGAAGAGCGCTTCGCGGCGACGCTGAAGCTCGCCGAGATGCCGCGCAACTCGTCGCCGACGCGCATCCGCAACCGTTGCGAGCTGACCGGGCGTCCGCGCTCGAACTATCGCAAGAACAAGCTCTCGCGCATCGCGCTGCGTGAACTCGGCTCCAAGGGCCTGGTTCCCGGCCTCGTGAAGTCGAGCTGGTAAGGGGAGGGTCGGAACAATGTCTACGCACGATCCGATCAGCGATCTCATCACCCGCATCCGCAACGCGCAGATGCGCTCCAAGTCCAAGGTCTCGAGCCCCGGCTCGAAGATGCGCGCCAACGTGCTCGAGGTGCTGAAGTCCGAGGGTTACATCCGCGGCTACGCCAGCGTCGAGCATGCCTCGGGCCGCAGCGAGCTCGAGATCGAGCTGAAGTATTTCGACGGCGAGCCCGTCATCCGCGAGATCGAGCGGGTGTCGAAGCCGGGCCGCCGCGTTTACGCCTCGGTGAAGAACCTGCCGCGCGTGAACAACGGTCTCGGCATTTCGGTGTTGTCGACGCCGAAGGGAATCATGGCTGACCACCAGGCGCGCGACGCCAACGTGGGCGGCGAAGTTCTCTTCACGGTGTTCTGAGGAAGGATATTGCGATGTCACGTATCGGCAAAAGGCCGGTGGCGATCCCGTCGGGTGTGACGGCGACCGTCGAGGGCCAGACGGTCAAGGTGAAGGGGCCGAAGGGCCAGCTTCAGTTCGTCGTGCATGACGACGTCGAGGTGAAGTTCGAGAACGGCCAGGTCAAGGTCGCTCCGCGGGTCAAGACCAACCGCGCGCAGGCGATGTACGGCACCGCGCGCGCGCAGGTCGCCAACCTCGTCGAGGGCGTCACCAAGGGCTTCGAGAGGAAGCTCGAGATCACCGGCGTCGGCTACCGCGCCGCGATGCAGGGCAAGAACCTGCAGCTCGCGCTCGGCTACAGCCACGACGTGGTGTACGCGATCCCGGAAGGCATCACCATCGCGGTGCCGAAGCCGACCGAGATCACGATCACCGGCAACGATCCGCAGCGCGTCGGCCAGGTCGCCGCCGAGATCCGCGCCTACCGTCCGCCGGAGCCCTACAAGGGCAAGGGCGTGAAGTACGCCAACGAATTCATCTTCCGCAAGGAAGGCAAGAAGAAGTAACGGAGCCGGTCATGTCACTCAAGGTTACGAATGCCCGGCGCAAGCAGCGCGTGCGCCTTGCGCTTCGCCGCTCGGCAGGCGGCCGTCCGCGGCTGTCGGTGTTCCGCTCGTCCAAGCACATCTACGCCCAGGTCATCGACGACCAGAAGGGCGAGACGCTCGCTTCCGCCTCGTCGCTGGAGAAGACCATGCGCGACGCCGGCAAGACCGGCGCCGACATCGATGCGGCGAAGGCGGTCGGCAAGCTGCTCGCCGAGCGCGCGGCGCAGAAGGGTGTCAAGGAAGTCGTGTTCGATCGCGGCGCCTACATCTATCACGGGCGCGTCAAGGCGCTCGCGGATGCGGCGCGCGAAGGCGGATTGAGCTTCTAAACTTTACGAACGATGACGAGGAAAGAGGCGCAAGGCCTCCTAGAGATTGGAAAACACCATGGCAGGTGAACGCGAACGCGGCGGACGCGAACGGAGCAGGGAGCGCGAGGAGCGCGACAGCGAGTTCGTCGACAAGCTCGTCCACATCAATCGCGTGGCGAAGGTCGTCAAGGGCGGCAAGCGCTTCGGCTTTGCGGCGCTGGTCGTGATCGGCGACCAGAAGGGCCGGGTCGGGTTCGGCCACGGCAAGGCGCGCGAAGTTCCGGAAGCGATCCGCAAGGCGACCGAATCGGCGAAGCGCAATTTGACGCGCGTCGCGCTGCGTGAAGGCCGCACGCTGCATCACGACATCGCCGGCCGTCACGGCGCCGGCCGCGTCTACCTGCGTGCCGCTCCGGCCGGTACCGGCATCATCGCCGGCGGCCCGATGCGCGCGGTGTTCGAGACGCTCGGCATCCAGGACGTGGTGGCGAAGTCGATCGGCTCGTCGAATCCCTACAACATGGTTCGCGCGACGTTCGACGCGCTGAAGCATCAGGATTCGCCGCGCTCGGTGGCGGCGCGCCGCAACATCAAGGTCTCCACCCTGCAGTCGCGCCGCGTCGGCGGCGATGCCGAAGTGGTGGCGGAATAACCCGCGCGACCAGCGCTTTCTGGAGTTCAAGACGATGGCCAAGGCCAGCAAGACGATCAAGGTCGAGCAGACCGGCAGCGCAATCCGCCGCCATCACTCGCAGCGTTCGACGCTGATCGGCCTCAAGCTCAACAAGATCGGCCGGGTTGCCGAGCTGCAGGATACCCCTGAAGTTCGCGGCATGATCAGCAAGGTTCAGCATCTCGTCCGCGTCGTCGGCGAGTAAGCAGAGATAAGGAGAAGGGCGATGAAGCTCAGCGATATCGCCGACAACGCCGGCTCGCGCAAGAAGCGCATGCGTGTCGGCCGTGGCATCGGTTCCGGCAAGGGCAAGACCTCGGGCCGCGGCGGCAAGGGCCAGACCGCGCGTTCGGGCGTCCGCATCAAGGGTTTCGAAGGCGGCCAGATGCCGATGCATCGCCGTCTGCCGAAGCGCGGCTTCAACAACATCTTCCGGCTCGACTTCGCCGAGATCAATCTCGACCGTCTGCAGGAAGCGATCGACAACAAGCTGGTCGATGCGAGCGCGACGGTGAACGTCGAATCGCTGGTGAAGGCCGGCGTGCTGCGCCGCGCCAAGGACGGCCTGCGGCTGCTCGGCCGCGGCGAGATCAAGACCAGGCTGACCATCGAGGTGCACGGCGCTTCCAAGTCGGCCATTGCCGCGGTCGAGAAGGCCGGCGGCTCGGTCAAGATCCTGGCCCCCGCCAAGGAAGAAGGCGAGGCGGCGTAACATCTGCGTCATTGCCCGCGACGCGCCGGCAATCCGCAGATCGAATGATGGACTTATCGAGGCCGAGCACCAGATAATGTCCGGTGTCTGCCGGCGCCCAGGGAATTGATCTCTTTGGGGGCGCCGGCGAAGCGGGCTCCGGGAGAAAGCCGAAACATGGTCTCAGCAGCCGAACAACTTGCCGCCAACCTCAATTTCGGACAGCTGGCGAAAGCCGACGAGCTGAAGAAGCGCATCTGGTTCACCCTGGGTGCGCTGCTTGTTTATCGGCTCGGCACCTACATCCCGCTGCCCGGCATCGATCCCAACATCTGGGAGCAGGTGTTCCGTAGCCAATCCGGCGGCATCCTCGGCATGTTCAACATGTTCGCCGGCGGCGGCATCCACCGCATGGCGATCTTCGCGCTGAACATCATGCCGTACATCTCGGCGTCGATCATCGTGCAGCTCCTGACCACCGTGTCGCCGCAGCTCGAAGCGCTCAAGAAGGAAGGCGAGGCGGGCCGCAAGACGCTGAACCAGTACACCCGCTATCTGACGGTGATCCTGGCGCTGTTCCAGTCCTACGGCATCGCGATCGGCCTCGAAGGCGCCGGCAATGTCGTCAGCGACCCCGGCATGTTCTTCCGGATCTCGACCGCAATCACGCTGACCGGCGGCACCATGTTCCTGATGTGGCTCGGCGAGCAGATCACCTCGCGCGGCATCGGCAACGGTATTTCGCTGATCATCCTGGCCGGCATCGTCGCCGAATTGCCGTCGGCGCTCGCCAACATGCTGGAACTTGGTCGCCAGGGCGCGATGTCGACCGGCCTGATCCTGATCGTCATCGTGATGGCGGTCGCCGTGATCGCCTTCATCGTGTTCATGGAGCGCGCGCAGCGCCGGCTTTTGATCCAGTATCCGAAGCGCCAGGTCGGCAACAAGATGTTCGAGGGCCAGTCCTCGCATCTGCCGCTCAAGCTCAATACCTCGGGCGTGATTCCGCCGATCTTCGCCTCGTCGCTGCTGTTGCTGCCGACCACGGTCGCGAACTTCAACGCCGGCAAGGGGCCGGAATGGTTCCAGTGGATCACGACCCAGCTCAGCCACGGCCGGCCGCTGTTCCTGTTCATGTATCTCGCGCTGATCGTGTTCTTTGCGTTCTTCTACACCGCGATCGTGTTCAACCCGACCGAGACCGCGGACAATCTGAAGAAGCATGGCGGCTTCATCCCGGGCATCCGGCCCGGCGAGCGCACCGCCGAGTACATCGACTATGTGCTGTCGCGCATCACGGTGCTCGGCGCGGTCTATCTCGCGATCGTCTGCCTGATTCCTGAAATTCTGATTTCCTACGCATCGGTCCCGTTCTACTTTGGCGGCACCTCGCTGTTGATCGTCGTCAGCGTGACGATGGATACGGTGTCGCAGGTGCAGGGCTATCTGCTCGCTCATCAGTACGAAGGGCTGATCAGGAAGTCGAAGCTCAGGGGAGGCCGCCGCCGCTGATCGCGGCTCGGCTTCGAATTCAAAACACAGGTGTGCGGACGTCGCCCACCTAGCCGGGGGGCGAAACAGATATGAGATTGATCCTTTTGGGGCCGCCGGGCTCGGGCAAGGGAACCCAGGCGCAGCGGCTGGTGCACAGGCACGGCATCGTCCAGCTCTCGACCGGTGAGATGCTGCGCGCTGCGGTTGCCGCGGGCACGCCGGTCGGCTTGCAGGCCAAGGAGATCATGGCCAATGGCGGCCTGGTTCCCGACGAGGTCGTGGTGGGAATCATCGCCGACCGGATCGAGGAGCCCGATGCCAAGAAGGGCTTCATTCTCGACGGCTTCCCGCGCACCGTGCCGCAGGCCGAGGCGCTCGACGATCTGCTCCGGAAAAAACACCTCAAGCTCGACGCGGTGGTTGAGCTCCGCGTCAACGAGAGCGCGCTGCTCGCCCGCGTTGAGAAGCGTGCCGAGGAAACCCGCGCGCGCGGCGAGGAAGTTCGCCTCGACGACACGCCGGAAGTGCTGACCAAGCGCCTGGCGCAGTACCGTTCGCTGACGGAGCCGCTGATTCACTATTATTCGGAGCGGCGGAAGCTCCTGACGGTCGATGGCATGATGACCATCGAGCACGTCACCCGCGAGATCAACCGGATCCTGACCGCGCTCGGCGCGCTGGAACCGAAGGATCACGAGGATCACGCTCCCAAGGCGGCTAAAAAGGCCGCCAAGGCGGCCGTGAAGGCCAGCAAGAAGCCGGCCAAGAAGGCAGCTAAACCAGCCAAAAAGGCCGCCAAATCGGCCCGGAAGGCTGCCAAGGCGCCCTCCAAGGCCAAAGCGGCCAAGAAAGTCGTGAAGAAAGCCGCGAAGAAGGCGGTAAAGAAGGCCGCCGGCGCCGCGAAAGCCCGCAAGGGAGCAAAGACCGCCAAAAAGGCGGCAAAAAAGCTCACGAAAAAGCGAGCTAAACGCTAGGAGCGGTTGACGAAACCGACATGAATCCTTTAATAAGCCCCGCATCCAAGTTGGATAGTTTTATGACGATGCCGGGCCCCGAAGGACATGAGGGGAGGGCGTCGTGTTCGCGTTTGTGGACACAAGCCCGAGAGAGCAAGAACTTGAGAAGCCCGTATCCGTGATGGATCGGCGACAGGAGAGAAGTCCGTGGCCCGTATTGCCGGCGTCAACATTCCTACCAACAAGCGCGTCCTGATCGCGCTTCAGTACATCCATGGCATCGGCCAGAAGAACGCTGCCGACATCATGGAGAAGGTCAAGATCCCGGTGGACCGTCGCGTCAACCAGCTGACCGACCAGGAGGTCCTGCAGATCCGCGAAGTGATCGACCGCGACTATCTGGTCGAGGGCGACCTCCGTCGTGAGGTCGGCATCAACATCAAGCGGTTGATGGACCTCGGCTGCTACCGCGGCCTGCGTCATCGCCGCGGTCTGCCGGTGCGCGGCCAGCGCACCCACACCAATGCGCGCACGCGCAAGGGGCCGGCCAAGGCGATCGCCGGCAAGAAGAAGTAAGTTTTGCGAATTGCAGGTGGGGAGTAGCGAATGGAAATTCGCTACTCGCCATTTGCGTTTTGAGGTGTAGCCGCTGGCACTACGGCGGCGTCGAGATCACAGGAAAGGTTTGAAATGGGCAAGGAAGCCACCCGCGTACGCCGCCGCGAACGCAAGAACATCGCCTCCGGCATCGCGCACGTGAATTCGTCGTTCAACAACACGACCATCACCATCACCGACGCGCAGGGCAACACCATCGCCTGGTCGTCGGCCGGCACCATGGGCTTCAAGGGCTCGCGCAAGTCGACCCCCTATGCCGCGCAGGTCGCGGCCGAAGACGTCTCCAAGAAGGCGCAGGAACACGGCATGCGCACGCTGGAGGTTGAAGTGGCCGGCCCGGGTTCGGGCCGTGAGTCGGCGCTCCGCGCGCTGCAGGCTGCGGGCTTCACCGTCACCTCGATCCGCGACGTGACCACGATCCCGCACAATGGCTGCCGTCCGCGCAAGCGTCGGCGCGTTTGATCTGTAAGTCGCGGGCGGCCTCTGGCCGCCCTGCGATGGTTTTTGGAATTGACCGCGCGGACTGATCCGCGATCTCCAACGCCGGGTTCGGCCAGTCGATTTGGCCCTGTGACCGGCAAATGGGTGAAACAGTGACGATCCAGAAAAATTGGCAAGAACTCATTCGACCGAACAAGCTGCAGGTGACGCCGGGCTCGGACGCGAGCCGGTTCGCCACCGTGGTCGCCGAGCCGCTCGAGCGTGGCTTCGGCCAGACGCTCGGCAACGCGCTGCGCCGCATCCTGCTGTCCTCGCTGCAGGGCGCGGCGGTGCAGTCGGTGCATATCGACGGCGTGCTCCACGAGTTCTCCTCGATCGCGGGTGTCCGTGAAGACGTCACCGACATCGTCCTCAACATCAAGGACATCTCGATCAAGATGCAGGGCGAAGGCCCAAAGCGCATGGTCGTGAAGAAGCAGGGTCCGGGCGCCGTCACCGCCGGCGACATCCAGACCGTCGGCGACGTCACCGTGCTCAACCCCGACCTGCAGCTCTGCACGCTGGACGACGGCGCCGAGATCCGCATGGAGTTCACGGTCACGACCGGCAAGGGCTATGTCGCCGCCGAGCGCAACCGTCCCGAGGATGCGCCGATCGGCCTGATCCCGGTCGACAGCCTGTTCTCGCCGGTCCGCAAGGTGTCCTACAAGGTCGAGAACACCCGTGAGGGCCAGATCCTCGACTACGACAAGCTGACCATGACGATCGAGACCAACGGCGCGATCACGCCGGAGGACGCGGTGGCCTATGCCGCGCGCATCCTGCAGGATCAGCTCAACGTGTTCGTTAACTTCGAAGAGCCGCGCAAGGAAGTTACGCAGGAGATCATCCCCGATCTCGCGTTCAACCCGGCGTTCCTCAAGAAGGTCGACGAGCTCGAGCTGTCGGTGCGTTCGGCAAACTGCCTGAAGAACGACAACATCGTCTACATCGGCGACCTCGTGCAGAAGTCGGAAGCGGAAATGCTCCGCACCCCGAACTTCGGCCGCAAGTCGCTGAACGAGATCAAGGAAGTGCTGGCCCAGATGGGTCTGCACCTCGGCATGGAAGTGCCGGGCTGGCCGCCGGAGAACATCGACGAGCTCGCCAAGCGCTTCGAGGATCACTACTGATCCGATTTCACCGTCGTGGCCGGAGAATCTCCGGCCACGATTTTTTAATGGGCGAACGCAGGATGCCCACCTGCAAAACTTGTCGCTGAACCACCGCGGCAGATTGAAGAAGGAAGAAGTCAATGCGTCACGGCAAGGTTCATCGGAAGCTCAACCGCACCGCCGAGCACCGGCGTGCGATGTTCGCGAACATGGCGGCCGCGCTGATCAAGCACGAGCAGATCGTCACCACGCTGCCGAAGGCCAAGGAGCTGCGGCCGATCGTCGAGAAGCTCGTCACCCTCGGCAAGAAGGGCGGCCTCGCCCTGCGCCGCCAGGCGATCTCGGAGCTGCGCGACGTCGACCAGGTCAAGAAGCTGTTCGATACGCTGGCGACCCGCTACAAGGACCGCCAGGGCGGCTACACCCGCATCATCAAGGCCGGCTTCCGCTACGGCGATAACGCGGCGATGGCCGTGATCGAGTTCGTCGACCGCGACGTCGACGCCAAGGGCCAGGACTCCGGTCCGGCGCAGGACAAGGAAGCTGAGGCGGCGTAAGCCTCGCTTAGAGCCAGGTTTCGAAAACGGCGCCTTCGGGCGCCGTTTTTATTTGGTGGCCACGCTCCATCCCGGACGTCGTCCTGGCGAAAGCCAGGACCCACTACCCCAAATCTAAATTGTTGCGCGACGCTGGGGCTCAAGTCCTTCTCATAATCACCAGCGGTGGTAATGGGTCCTGGCTTTCGCCAGGACGACGAGGTGTGTTCTGCTTCCTCACGCATCGGTGAGATGCAATTGCGGCGCTGCGTGCCACGCCCGATATCTCATCGACATCAATGGAGATGACAGATGAAAATCGACCTTTCCGGAAAGACTGCACTGGTGACCGGCTCGACCGCGGGCATCGGCAACGCCATCGCAAAGGGGCTTGCCGAGACCGGCGCCGAGGTCGTGGTCAACGGCCGCGGCCAGGCCAAGGTCGATGCCGCGGTTGCCGCGATCGGGAAGGCCGTACCCGGCGCAAAGGTCCGCGGCATTGCCGCCGACGTCTCGACCGCGGCGGGCTGCAAGGCGCTGCTCGCGGCGCTGCCGGACGTCGACATCCTCGTCAACAATGCCGGCATCTTCGAGCCGAAGCCGTTCTTTGACATTCCCGACGAGGACTGGAGCCGCTTCTACGAGGTCAACGTGATGTCGGGCGTCCGGCTGTCGCGCGGCTACATGCAGGGCATGCTGAAGCGCAACTGGGGCCGCATCGTCTTCATTTCCTCCGAGTCGGGCCTCAACATCCCGACCGAGATGATTCACTACGGCATGACCAAGACCGCGCAGCTTGCGATTGCGCGCGGGCTCGCCGAGCTGACCAAGGGCACCGCCGTCACCGTCAACTCGGTGCTGCCCGGGCCGACCATGTCCGAGGGTGTCGAGACCTTCGTCAAGGATCTCGCCAAGCAGAACGGTCAGTCGGTCGAGGAGGCGGCATCCAACTTCGTCAAGCAGCACCGGCCGACCTCGCTGCTGCAGCGCTTCGCCAGCACCGAGGAGATCGCCAATCTCGTGGTCTATGCCTGCTCCAAACAGGCCTCGGCGACCAACGGCGCCGCGCTGCGTGCCGAAGGCGGCATCGTCAACACCATCGCGTGAAGCCGCGTGCCCGCCTATGTGATCTCCGAGGTCGAGATGCGCGACGCCGCGGCGTTCGAGGCCTATCGCACGCTGGCGGCGAACACCATCGTACAATATGGCGGGATGGCGGGCGCTACGTCGTGCGCGGCGGCACAGTCGAGGTGGTGGAGGGTGGCCCACCACCGAACGCGATCGTTATCGTCGAATTTCCGACCATGGCGCGCCTGCGCGAATGGTACGCGTCAGCGGAATACGCCGAAGCGTTGAAGCTTCGCGCAACCGCGCTGGAGCGACGCCTGCTGTTCGTCGAGGGCGTGCCGCCGATCTAAAGCGCGATGTGATTGGGCTGAATCGTCATCGCGCCTTAGCTCTTTATTTGAGCATGATCTCCGCGCAAACGCGTCCGCGTTTGTCGCGAGGGAAAACCGCTTCGCACTCTTCCGGATCATGCTTTAGCTATCCCTTCGCGCCGTCCAGGAATTCGCTGAAGCCTGCGGGACGGTAGGGACCGAAGCAAATCTGCTCCAGCACGCCAATTCCGGTCTGGCCGCCCTGACGGGCGCGGACCACCTGCTGGACGTGCACATTCTCGCGGGCCAGCGGGTCGAGCGTCGATGGATCGAACGACTCGCCGCCGGTCTCGAGCTCGCCCTTCCACATGCCCTGGCCCCATTGCGGATGGCCGTAGCCGAGGCCCTTCATCTGGAATTTGAGGATCGGGTCGAGCGCGATGGTCGTGGTGTGGCCGTCGATATCGACGAGGTCGATTTCAGCTGACTGCGCGAGCCGGGTGTTCGGCACGTATTTGACGCGATGCCGCGCAGTCGCCATGCGGCGGTCGAGGCCGTCGATCACGCCGGGGATCTCGGCCTCGCTTCGGTAGAGCGGCGCGGTGATGCCCTCGCGGACCAGCGCCTCGCCCTGCGTCCCGTCGAAGAAGATCGCGTGCGAGATGTGGTCGTCCCAGACCAGCGGCGCCCAGAGGAAGAACACGCTCGGCGGCGGCATCGGCGCGCCTCCGACGTCGCGTTCGCCGACATTGCGCACGCCCCAGGAGCGATCCTTGGTGCCGTAGCAGGTGCGATCGTCGACCTTGATCCCGCCATCGGGGTGGCTGATGACGCCGCTCCAGCGACCGAACTGGTCGAACCGGGTCGAATCCATCGCGCGGCGATCGCCCGACCAAAGCGTCTGGCGCGCTTCCTGGATCGCCGCGGTGCGCGCGGAGAAGGTCAGGTCGCAGGCGAGGCCCGTCGCATTGTCGTCGAGCACCACCCGGGTCCGCAGCATCGGTTCGATGACCTCGAGCCGGAACGGACCGACCTGCATCTCGGTGCGCTCGATCGGGGCCCGCCGCGAACCGTAAAAGCAGTGCTGCCGCCCACCGCGTTCCACGACGCTGAAGGCGCAATCGAGGATCTTGCGGTGCGGGTAGATCGCAATGCCGATCCCGAAATAATACGCGCCGTCGGCGGTGTAGCCGTTGAACCAGGTCCGGTCATAGACATTGCGGTCGCTGGTCGAGGGAACCGCGATCGGCTCCGGCGTCTGGTGGATGGGGAAGTCGTCCAGTTTGTTGAGCACGCCGATCCCTTTCGCTGTCCTGACGCGCTTTCCGCATGCGAACCGATTTCGCTCGAAGCCGCTTCAGTCCTGCCAGTATGAGAAGCTGTTGTGATCCAGTGCTTGCGCGCAGGCGCCGCGGGTCATTTTCAGGAACAGCGCGTCGCCGCGCTCCGAGCGCTGCACGCTGAGGGCGGAGACCACGCCCATCATGATGCCATGCAGCGTGTACCGCCGGTAATCCCGCCAGCAACGATCCCAGTCATAGTCCCGCACGCCGCGCCGGATCAGTTCCGAATGATAGAACCGCACCAGGTCGGCTTCATGAAGCCGCCGTTCGATCGGGTCGATGCCCGCCGACAGGAAATAGGCGACGTCGACGATACCTGGACCCACCGTCAGCGTCTGCCAGTCCAGCGTCGCCATCGGATGGCTATTGCCGCGGACGTCGAACAGCATGTTGTCGAGCCGGAAATCGGCATGCTGGAGGGTTCGCGGCGCCGATCGATCGGACTGGTAGCGCAATAGCGCGTCCGGAAGCCGGTCGATCAGACCAAGGAATTCCGGCTCGATCACGCCGCGATATCGCTCCTTGTAGTGACCGATGATGCCGGGCAGCACCGCGCGAAGGTCTCTGCGCCGGCCTGCGGCCACCACGAAGCACGGCACCGCGTCGAGCGTCGGGTCGCTCCATCGCGGCGCATGCAACGCGGCGGCCTCACGCATCGCTGTCAGGCAGTCCGCGATCAGGCATCCGGCGAGCTGATCACCAGCGCGCGCCGGCGCCAGGTCTTCCAGAATCAGCGTGAAGTCGTCGGTCGCCGGATCGATTTCGGCGAGAATCGGCCGCGGCGTGTGAATGGCGACGGTGGCGGCCAGCTCGCGATAGAATGCGACCTCGCGGACGTAAAGCGTGTGCGCGGAACCGGAGCGGCGGCTGTCGGGATCCGCGGCCGGGAATTTGCCGACCACGCTCGCGGGCATGTTCGGCTCATCGCCGTCATAGGTCAGGCGAAATCGATAGCTGTCGCCAACGAGGCCATTGCCGACCGGCTTACACGCGAGATCGACGACCCTGACCTGGTCGATCACACCGGCTTCACGCAGCGCCCGCGTCATCCACTCCGGATCGATCCGCGACGGATCGGCCGTGAGCAAATTCATCGGTTTCCTCCCATCCCCGTGGGCGTCACCACCGCTCCGGCTGCGTCTCGCGTCAGCCGGATTGAGGACGGGGTGATCGTTGCGCAAATCATACAGGCGATGCCGTGGCTTTGGCAAAAGCCACCCGCCGGCCTGTGGGGATATCATGCCCGGGATGTTGCCCGGGCATGAGGAAGCAGACGTGAGGAGCCTTACCAGCCTTCCAGCACGATCTTGCCGCGCGACTTGCCGCTTTCCAGCAGAGCGTGTGCGCGCTTGAGGTTGGCGGCGTTGATGGTGCCGAAGGTCTGGTCGAGCGTGGTGCGCAGCACGCCCTTGTCGATCAGGTCGGCGACATCGTTGAGCAGATGATGCTGCGCGATCATGTCAGGCGTCTGGAACGAGGAGCGCGTGAACATCGATTCCCAGTGCACCGACACCGCCTTGCCCTTGAACGCGGCGACGTTGAACTCCGGCGGATCGTCGATCAGGCCGAACTTGCCCTGCGGCGCGATGAAGTCGGCGATCGACTTGTAGTGCTGGTCGGTGAAGGTGAGGCTGGCGACGAGGCCGACCGGCGGCAGCTTCAGTTTTTCGATCTGCTCCTTCATCGGCTGCGAGTGGTCGATCACCGCATGGGCGCCGAGATCGCGGCACCACTTTTGCGACTCCGGCCGCGTTGCGGTCGCGACCACGGTGAGCCCGGTGAGGCGGCGCGCAAGCTGGATCAGGATCGAGCCGACACCGCCGGCGCCGCCGGTGATCAGCAGCGTGCGCGGGTCGAGGCTCTTGCCCGGCACCGCGCCGAGCCGGTCGAACAGCAGCTCCCACGCGGTGATCGAGGTCAGGGGCAGGGCGGCGGCCTGCGCGAAGGACAGCGACGCCGGCTTGTTGCCGACGATGCGTTCGTCGACCAGATGAAATTCCGAATTGGTACCCTGGCGCAGGATCGAGCCCGCGTAGAACACCTCGTCGCCGGGCTTGAAGAGCGAGACCTCGGGCCCGACCGCGTCGACCACGCCGGCCGCGTCGAAGCCGAGGATCTTGTAGCCGCCGTCGGTCGGCGCCGCGCGCTTGCGCACCTTGTAGTCGACCGGATTGGCCGAGATGGCCTTCACCGCGACGCGGATGTCGCGCCCCTTCGGCTCGGGCTTGGCGATCTCGAAATCGACGAGCGAATCCACCGCCTCGATCGGCAGCGATTTTTGGTATCCGACGGCCTTCATGCCTGGTCTCCGTGGTGGGCGATTGCTTGCCGTCTTACCTGTCGCGCTGGCGTCCATTTGGCAAGTACTGTAAAAACAGGGAACTAGTCCCTGTTTGTATACTATTGGGAAAATATTGCATGAAACGGAAGAATTTCGCGCGCCGGCCGGGCTGCGCGGTCGAGGCGGCGCTCGACCTGATCGACGGCAAATGGAAAGGCGTGATCCTGTATCATTTGCAGGCCGGCACCCAGCGCTTCGGCGAGCTGCGGAAGCGGATGCCCGGCATCACCCAGCGCATGCTGACCAAGCAGCTGCGCGCGCTCGAGGACGATGGCCTCGTGATCCGCAAGGTCTATGCCGAGGTGCCGCCGCGGGTCGAATACACGCTTTCCGAACTCGGCGAGAGCCTGCGCCCGGTGATCGATATTCTGAAAGCCTGGGGCGAGGGCCATCAGGAGCGGCTGTCCTGCGCGCCGGCGCCGGAGGTCATTGTGAAGAAGTCGAAGCGCGCGGCCTGATGGGCGTTCGCGCTTCACCTCTCCCGGAGGGAGAGGTCGGATCGCATCGCAAGATGCGATCCGGGTGAGGGATTACGCTCCACCGAGGAAGCGGCGCCCCTCACCCGAATTGCTTCGCAATTCGACCTCTCCCCGTTGGGGAGAGGTACGTCGCCTCAGAACGCAACCTGCGTGCGCAGCGCGACCGCGTCGAACTTCGAGCCGACGTCCGCGGTCGAGGTCGCCGAGGCCTGCTTGGCGATATCGCCGTGCAGATAGTTCAGCATGAAGCGGACGTTGTTGTTGACGTACCAGTTCAGCGCGGCGGTGTAGACGGTCTGCCGTCCACCCGCGATGCCGACCGCCTGCGCGATCTGATCGTTGAGGTCCATCGTGCTGACGCGGCCGGCGATTTCCCAGGCGCCCCAGCCGCCGCCGGCGAGCGAGAACGGATCATGCGGCTTGATCCCGCTATAGGAGGCCGTCGCCGGATTGTAGGCATGGTTCTCGCCGGTCAGCACGTAGCCGACCTGCGCGTAGCCGCCGTCGAACTTCAGGCTCGGCGCGCCGAACGGCGGCAATCCGGTGTTCGCGGAGCGATCGACATTGAACCAGTAATATTCGCCCTGCGCGATGAACGGACCATAGGTCGCGGCCGCCTCGACGCCGTACACCTGCGCGCCGGAGACATTGGCGATCGCACCGGTCGAGATCAGCGTCGTCGGATCGATGCGCAGCTCGGGCCGGTCGCTGAGCGTGAGCGTCTGCGCCTGCGTCAGCTGGTTGCGCGGCGGCTGCACCAGCCATTCCGCATCGGCGCCGATATGCACCGAATAGTTCTTGCCGCTGATCGGATTGCCGGCGACACGGATGACGCCGCCATACTGCTCGGACGTGCCGGCCGGCGAGGTCGAGGACGCGGAGTGGATGGCGCCCGACGTCGGTCCGGTGACATAGCCGCCGATCCAGAACTGGTCGTTCCACCAGCGGGTGCCGGCCGCCGAACGGAAGTCGCCGGCGGCGATATTCTGTGCGATGATGCCGACCGAGGCGCGCTCCATGAACAGGATGTCGTTGGAGCTGGTCGCTTCGTCGAGCGTCCACGGCACGTCCATGATGCCGCCTTCGATCGCCATCTTGCCGCCGAACGGCTTGAAGCCGGTGTAGCTCAGATACGCGTTCTCGATGCCGGAGGTGCCGCCGCCGGGCAGCGATCCCGGCGCCGCGCCGCCGAAACCGTCGGACGAGCCGCCGAAGTCGTAGATCAGCGAGTAATTCCAGTCGCCGAAGAATTTGCCGACGATGCCGATGCGCGCGCGGCGGACGTTCTCGCCGCTGTCGAGCTTCTGCGGCGAGGTGCCTGCGGTGTTCGGACGATAGTCGTAGCCGCCGACATCCCAGTGCACGCGGCTCGTGATCGCAACGCAGTTCTGTTCGTCCGCGGTGCAGATGGTCGGCCGGTTGTTCGGCATCGTCACCACGACGCCGGATGGCGCGACCGGGCCCTTCACCGGGATCGCGGCGTTGGCGCTCGCCACCCGCGCTGCCTTGGCGTCCGCCGCCTTCGCATTGGCGTTTGCGCTGGCCGCGGTTGCGGTATTGGCGTTGGTCTGCTTCTGCAGTCTGTCGAGCTTCTGCTCGAGCATCTTCAGCTGCTGCTTCAGCAGCGCGATCTCCGCATCGCTGCCGCCTCCGGCCGATTGTGAATAGGCCGGCGAGGCGGCGAGCGCCCCGGCCAGGCCGATGGCGATGGCACCAACTTTTGTCGCACCCATTGTGCACCCCTGTTGTGTTTGAAGTCCCCACTCACTGAACGGTCCTAGGAGCGTATCGTGACTGATGCACGACAGTGCTTCCGGGCATCGCAGTTCCGCTTGTGGTCCGCAGGCAACAAGCGGAGCGGCGCAGTGAGATGACAGCCATCATAGAAGCTTGGCGGCGCGCTTCAACGTGGCTGCCGCGGGTTGTGCACCGGTCCGGCGGGGGGCCAGTTATCCAGCCGGGCGCCCTTCAATTGCCCGGCGAACACGCCTATATTCCGGCGTTTCCACGAGAGGTGAGAATGCTCCGACCTGTCCGTTTTGCTGCCGTATCCGCTCTGTGCACCTTGGCCTTCATGGGGAATCTTTCCGCAGCCGCGGCCCAGGACCGCCGCGTGCCGTCCTCGCAGGCCGAGCTGCAATTGTCCTATGCGCCGATCGTGCAGCGGGTGCAGCCGGCGGTGGTCAATGTCTACGCCGCCAAGACCGTGCAGAACCGCAATCCCTTCCTGGACGATCCGATTTTTCGCCGGTTCTTCGGCGTGCCGGGACAGCAGCCCGAGCAGATGCAGCGCTCGCTCGGCTCCGGCGTGATGGTCGACGGCTCCGGGCTTGTGGTCACAAACAATCACGTGATCGAGGGCGCCGACCAGGTGAAGGTCTCGCTCGCCGACAAGCGCGAATACGAGGCGGAGATCGTGCTGAAGGACAGCCGTACCGACCTTGCGGTGCTGCGGCTGAAGAACACCAACAAGGAAAAATTCGCGACGCTCGACTTCGCCAATTCCGACCAATTGCTGGTCGGCGACGTCGTGCTGGCGATCGGCAATCCGTTCGGCGTCGGCCAGACCGTGACGCACGGCATCATCTCGGCCCTGGCGCGCACTCAAGTCGGGATCACGGATTATCAATTCTTCATTCAGACCGACGCGGCGATCAATCCCGGCAATTCGGGCGGCGCGCTGGTCGACATGAGCGGCCGGCTCGCCGGCATCAACACCGCGATCTTCTCGCGCTCCGGCGGCTCGCAGGGCATCGGCTTCGCGATCCCCGCCAACATGGTGCGCGTGGTGGTGGCCTCCGCCAAGAGCGGCGGCAAGAATGTGAAGCGGCCGTGGCTCGGCGCGCGGCTGCAGGCGGTGACGCCGGAGATCGCGGAGACGCTGGGGCTGAAGCTGCCGAGCGGCGCGCTGGTCGCCAATGTCGCGCCGAACAGTCCTGCGGCGAAGGCCGGGCTCAAGCTCTCCGACCTGATCGTCGGGATCGACGGCACGCCGATCGACGATCCCAACGCGTTCGACTACCGCTTCGCGACCCGTCCGCTCGGCGGCAACGCGGAGATCGAGGTGCAGCGCGCCGGCAAGCCGGTGAAGCTCACCGTGCCGCTGGAGACCGCGCCCGATACCAATCGCGACGAGATCGTGCTGACCGCGCGCTCGCCGTTCCAAGGCGCCAGGGTCGCCAATATCTCGCCGGCGCTGGCCGATGAGCTGCATCTCGACGCCGGCGCCGAGGGCGTCGTGGTGACCGAGCTCGCCGATGACGGCACCGCCGCCAATGTCGGCTTCCAGAAGGGCGACATCATCATCGCGGTCAACAACGAGAAGATCGCGCGGACCGGCGACCTCGAGAAGGCTTCGAAGACGGGGTCGCGGATCTGGCGCATCACGCTGGTGCGCGGCGGCCAGCAGATCAACGTGACGCTCGGCGGATGAGCCCCAAGGTGAACCGCAAGTGAGCCCGAAGCAACCGCGCGAGGCCGGCAACCTGTTCGCAGCGGCGGGGATGGAGCAGGACGCGCCGCACCCGCTGCCGGACCGGCTGCGTCCGCGCACGCTGGCCGATGTCGTCGGCCAGGATCACATCCTCGGCCCCGACGGCGCGCTGACGCGGATGCTGGAGACGCGCACGCTGGGCTCGCTGGTGTTCTGGGGACCGCCGGGCACCGGCAAGACCACCGTGGCGCGGCTTCTGGCCGACGCCACCGAGCTGCATTTCGAGCAGATCTCCGCGGTGTTCTCCGGCGTCGCCGATCTCAAGAAGGCGTTCGATGCCGCGCGTGCCCGCCGCGAGACCGGCAAGGGCACGCTGCTGTTCGTCGACGAGGTGCATCGTTTCAACCGCGCGCAGCAGGATTCCTTCCTGCCCGTGATGGAGGACGGCACGGTGGTGCTGGTCGGCGCCACCACGGAGAATCCATCGTTCGAGCTCAACGCGGCGCTTTTGTCGCGCGCCCGCGTGCTGGTGTTTCACTCGCTCGATACGGCGGCGATCGAGAAGCTGTTTGCCAATGCCGAGAAGATCGAGGGCAAGCAGCTGCCGCTCGATGCGGAAGCCCGCGCCGTGCTGGTGCGGATGGCCGATGGCGACGGCCGCGCCTCGCTGACATTGGCCGAAGAGGTCTGGCGCGCCGCCCGCAAGGGCGAGGTGTTCAACGCCGAGCAGTTGCAGGCCATCCTGCAGCGCCGCGCGCCGATCTACGACAAGTCGGCCGACGGCCATTACAATCTGATCTCGGCGCTGCACAAGTCGGTGCGCGGCTCCGATCCGGACGCGGCGTTGTACTATCTCGCGCGCATGTTCGATGCCGGCGAGGATCCGCTGTTCCTGGCGCGGCGTGTGGTGCGGATGGCGGTCGAGGATATCGGCCTTGCGGATCCGCAGGCGCTGGCGGTCTGCAACGCCGCCAAGGAGGCCTACGATTTCCTGGGCTCGCCCGAAGGCGAGCTCGCGATCGCGCAGGCCGTGGTCTATCTCGCCACCGCGCCGAAATCCAACGCGGTCTACACCGCGTTCGGCGCAGCGATGCAGACCGCGAAGCAGGGCGGCTCGCTGCTACCGCCGAAGCACATTTTGAATTCGCCGACCAAGCTGATGAAGTCGGAGGGCTACGGCTCCGGCTATCAATATGATCACGACATGCCGGACGCATTCTCCGGCCAGGACTATTTCCCGGAAGCGCTGGGCCGCCAGACCTTCTACGATCCGCCCGACCGCGGCTTCGAGCGCGAGATCCGCAAACGGCTGGATTACTGGGCGCGGCTGCGCAAGGAGCGGGGCGGGAGCTAGATTAGGCTGCGGCCGCGAATGACGCGCGTTCCGGTCCTGTCTGCGGGGGCGAGGTACACTTGCACAAGTTCGGAATACTAGAAATATATCCCTGAGTTGCCCGACGTGTCAAGTTGCTTGGTGCCACGCTGATCGCCGCCGGCTCCTTTGCATGGGGTTGTTTTCGACATTTTGGCAACGCCCGCCCGCCAATAACTTCATATTGCTCTAGCGATCACTTGACGCTTTTCACGAACTCCAAAATCTCGTCCGTCAGCCGCGTGTCCGGCGTGTTGATCGCATAGACCTCCGACATGTGGCTGTGCTGCGGCAGCATGAAGCTGCGGGCGCAGCCGCTCGGCCGCTTGCAGCTGGCCTGCTTCATGAGCTCGAACTGCTCGACGAAGCGCGGCGGATCGAGCTCGGCCGCGGTGATCAGGAACGGGATCGGGCTCGTGACCAGGCCTTGCAGCGAGGAGCGCTCGGCATAGCGCGAGGGGTCCGAGCCGTAATAGGCGAGCTCGGCGTCGCCGGCCGGCGAGGCCGTCAGATCATAGATGCCCGACACCATGATCGCGCCGGCGAGGCCGCCGCCCTTCACCTTGTGGAATTCGCCATGGGAGACATAGCTCGCGACATGGATCGCGCCGGCCGATTGGCCCATCAGGAAGATGCGCTTCGGCTCGCCGCCGCGGGAGGCGATGTTTTCCGAAACCCACTGCACGATCGCGCCCATGTCCTCCGCGCCTGCCGGCCACGGAAAGGCCGGCGCCAGGCGGTAGGTGGCATTGACGCCGACGAAGCCGTTCTTCACCGCCCACAGCATGATGTTGTCGTAGAACGGGCTGCCGGGGGCGCGCTTGTGGCCGGCAATGAGGCCGCCGCCATGGATGTAGATCAGCACGGCTCGCCCCGGCGCCGTCGTCTCCGGCGTGAACACGTCGAGCAGATGCCGGTCGGCGGGGCCGTATTTGACGTCGCGCCCGACCTTGACGCCCTGATAGGGCTCCTTCTGTTGCAGCGGCGCGTAGAGCGCAGCGGTCTTGGGCGGGTCGATGACGCGGCCGAGTTCCAGGAGCTTCCAGGCCAGATCTTCCGGCATCGCGGCTTCGGGCATCGGGCTTTGCTGGGCGAGCGCCGGGGCCGCGAGCATCAGGGCCGCCGCCAAAGCCGATATCGCCAGTCTCATTCCAGGCCCCCCCCGTCGATTGCCGTATTCGACATGGCCGATGCCGCACCGGATTCACACCGATTTCGCCGTGACGATTCGCGGCATTTGCGCTAGGCACAATGCAGGTCTGGAGCCGAAAAATCACCATGAGCCGCCGCATCAAGAGAACCACATCGCCGGGCGACCGCGCCAAAGGGCGCGACAAGGGCCGCGACCGGGACCGCGCCGGCGATCGTGGCAAGAGCGGATCGGCGCAGCGCAGCCGCAAGCCGGACGAGCGCAAATCCGGTGACCGCAAGTCCGGTGAGCGCAAGTCCGGCGACCGTCCGTTCGCGCACCGCGCGGCCGGAAAGCCGCCGCGCTTTGCCGAGCCGCGCCGCGACCGGCAGGAGCGGGCCGAGCCCGCCATGTCGAAAACTGCCGCGGCCGAGCAGCCATTGCCAACCAAGGTGCAGACCGTTGTCGTCACCGCCGACGAGAACGGCATGCGCGTCGACCGTTTCCTCGAAGCGCGGTTTCCGGGCCTCTCGTTCTCCCATATCCAGCGCATCGTCCGGAAGGGCGAGCTCAGGGTCAACGGCAAGCGTGCCGATTCCAAGGACCGGCTCGAGGAGGGCCAGAGCGTGCGGATTCCGCCGCTGCGGCTCGACACGCCGAAGACGGCCGGCGCGCTCTCCGAGGCCGAGGCGAAGACGCTGCAGGCGCTGAAGGACATGACGCTCTACGAAGACGACGACGTGCTGGTGCTGAACAAGCCGGCCGGTCTCGCCGTGCAGGGCGGCTCCGGCATGACGCGCCATGTCGACCAGATGCTCGAGGTGATGCGCGATGCCAAGGGGCAGAAGCCGCGGCTGGTGCATCGGCTCGACCGCGAGACCTCGGGCTGCCTCCTGGTCGCCAAGACGCGTTTCGCCGCCACGCATCTCACCGGCGCATTCCGCCATCGCTCCGCGCGCAAGATCTACTGGGCGCTGGTCGCCGGCGTGCCGAAGCCGAAACAGGGCCGCATCTCGACCTATCTCGCCAAGGAGGAGAGCGAGGAGGACAGCATCATGCGGATCGCCGAGCATGGAGACGAGGGCGCGAGCCACGCGGTGACCTATTATGCCGTGGTCGAGACCTCGGCGACCAAGCTCGCCTGGGTGTCGCTCAAACCGGTGACCGGCCGCACCCATCAATTGCGCGCCCATATGGCGCATATCGATCACGCGATCGTGGGTGACCCGAAATACTTCAACAAGGAGAACTGGCAGCTGCCCGGCGGCCTGCAAAACCGGCTGCATCTGCTCGCCCGCCGTATCGTGATTCCGCACCCGAGGGGCGGCGTGATCGATGCCACCGCGCCGCTGCCGCCGCACATGCTGCAATCCTGGAATCTGCTCGGGCTCGAGGCCGACCGCTTCGACCCGATCGAGAACGCGCCCGAGGAGTGACGGTCGGGCGCCGCTATCCGGCGCGGACAGCAAGAACGATCAAACGGCTCTGCGCTTTGCGGCTATCCTCGCGCGCCGGCCTATGCCGGCCTGCAACGGAGACTCTCCATGATCGGCACCTGGCTGCGCGTCACGCTTTTCCTGATTGGGTCGGCTGTCGCCGCGGTGACGGCGCAGGCCGAGACCATCGTGCTCCGCGGCGGCACGCTCTACGCATCGGCCGATGCGGAAGCGCTGCCGGATGCGGTGATCGTGATGACCGACGGCATCATCAGCGCGGTCGGCAAGTCCGGCGACATCCAGGCGCCGCCGGATGCCCGCGTGATCGATTGCAGCGGCAAGACCATCGTCGCCGGCTTCTGGAACAGCCATGTCCATTTCACGCAGAATGTCTGGCGCAACTCCGGCGCAGCGCCGGCCGCGGCGCTGACGCAGCACATGCAGGAGATGCTGACGCGCTGGGGCTTTACGACGGTCTGGGATCTCGGCTCCGATCCGAGCGACACCTTGCCGCTGCGCAAGCGCATCGCCGCGGGCGAAGTCGCCGGCCCCAACATCCTGTTTGCCGGCAACATCTTCCCGAAGGGCGGGCACCCCGTCTACATCCCGCGCGAAGTGCAGCTTCCGGAAGTCGCAACGCCCGAGGAGGCCACGAAATGGGCGCGCGACTGGCTGGCTATGGGTGAGGACGGCATCAAGCTGTTCACCGGCGCCTTCATGGGCGACAAGCCCGTCGTCAACATGGACCCGGCGATTGCGAAGGCAGCCGTCGATGTGGCGCATGCGCAGGGCCGGCCGGTGTTCGCGCATCCGCAGAACAAGGTCGGCGTCGAAACGGTGATCCAGGCCGGCGTCGACGTGCTCGCGCACACCACACCCGGCGAACCCAGCTACACCGGGGATCAGCTGGCGCGGTTCAAGGCGCAGGGGACTGCGCTCGTTCCCACACTGTCGCTGTTCACCACCGTGGTGCTCGATCCGAACGTCACCAACCGTCTGGTGGCTTCGACCGTCAACCAGCTCAAGCAGTTTTCGGAGAATGGCGGCACGGTGCTGTTCGGCACCGATGTCGGCTTCACCACGCTGTACGACACCACGCAGGAATTTCAGCTGATGCACCGCGTGTTGTCGGAGCGGCAGGTGCTGGCCTCGATGACGACCAATCCGGCAGGGTTCTTCAAGGCCGCGAGGAAGGGACGGGTGGAGCAGGGCTTCGACGCCGATCTCGTGGTGCTCGACGGCGATCCGCTCGGCGACGTCGGCAATTTCGCGAAAGTGAGCGCCACCATCCGTGCCGGTCACGTGATCTACCAGAAGCCGTGACGAGGGCGGGGAACTCGCATCTCGGGGGCAGCGTCGACGCATGGTGCGTTCACTTGAAGCGTTGCTGCCGCGTCACGACATATAGCTGATGAAACGATCCTTGATTATCGGCGGCGTTTTGCTCTGCGCCATGAGTGCGGCGAGCGCGCAATTCCCTCCGCCCGGCCGCTCGATGTGGGACCCGCCGGTGCCCCAGCCTCCGCCGCCGCCGCGGATCGAGGTGCCGGCCATCCCGAGGATGGATGCACCGACGCAGCCGAGCCTGCGTTCGCGGCCGCGCAGTTCGTTCGGTGACCGCGTCAGCCGCTGCCTCGACGAGGCTGCCGCCGCCGGCCTGAACCAGGCCGAGCGCGCCGCCTATTCGCGATCCTGCGCCAACCACCGGGATTAGGGCAGGGTAATCGCACTTGGAAAGAACTGATTTTTCTGCACCGTCATGGCCGGGCTTGTCCCGGCCATCCACGTCTTTCTTTGCATGAAACGCAGACGTGGATGCCCGGGACAAGCCCGGGTATGACGAGTCGAGCGTGCGAATCTGTTTGGCTATCCAAACGGACCACTTTGATTGCGTCTCATGATCTTGAGCGTGAGCAGGGCCGCCCCGAGCACAAGAAGCAGGACACCGACGACAATTGTGCTTGTCGATTCGAATGTCACACCGACTGCTGTCAGCAAGCAGCCAACAACGATAGCGATGAGCCCACCCAGCTTCTTTACCAGCAGAAGCTGTCCGTCGCTTGTGCGCGCCACCATGATTAACCTCACTCTGCAAGTGATGCGGTCATTCCACCATCGCCGCTGGCCGGTGCTGCTTGGACCAAGCAGCGGGCTCACACCCGCATACGACAATCGTACTCTCGCAGGCCTACGATGGAAATCGCTCGTTGCTGATGACTTCATTTTTGATTCAATTGCGTCGCGCGGGCGATTGGACAATCTTGCTTACCTAGCCGCGCCGAAACGTCGCATGGCTATATCGAGTGTCGCATCGCGCAACGGCGCTGCAATTCCGCGACATGCAATGCGTTTAGCGCATTTGTCGTAAAGTGTTCTGGACCAACGCAAGCATTGCAAAGGCTGTGGGAGCGGATCGTTGACTCCGCGGTTTTTTGGGAGCCTACTTCTGGTTGCCGACTAGAAGACCTGATGCAATAAGGTCGAAATCCGGAAGGAGTGCCAATGTGGCCGCCTTCGATCGCGGAACAAGCGGAGCGGCCCTACATCTCGACTGGGCACTTGCCCAAGCCCGAGATGGTGCAGGAGCTCGTGTCTCAAGCGCATCTGCGCTTCAAGCCGAACAGCGAAGGGACCAATTCGCAGGTTTATCCGGCCCTGGCCAGGGTGCCGAGTGAACTGTTCGGCGTCTGCGTGGCCGGTACCAGCGGGCGCGTCTACGGCGCCGGCGATATCGAATACGAATTCTCGATCATGAGTGTATCGAAGCCATTCGTATTCGCATTGGTGTGCGAGGCCATCGGCCCTGAAGAGGCTCGCGCAAGACTGGGCGCGAACGCGACCGGGCTGCCGTTCAATTCGCTGGCGGCGATCGAGCATGGCGCCGGGCGCACCAACCCGATGGTGAACGCAGGCGCGATCGCGACCACAAGCCTCGTGCCGGGTTCGAGCGCGGAAGAGCAATGGCGGTTCATCCATGACGGCCTCTCGCGCTTCGCGGGCCGCAAGCTTTCGCTCAACGAGGAAGTCTACGCATCGGCATCCAAGACCAATTTTCGCAACCGAAGCATCGCGCGGCTGCTGGAGAGCTACGACCGGATCTACTGCGACGCCAGGCAGGCGACCGATCTCTACACCCGGCAGTGTTCGCTGAACGTGAGCGCCAGGGACCTGGCCGTGATGGGGGCGACGCTGGCCGATGGTGGCGTGAATCCGGTGACCCGGCAGCGGGTGGTCGATGCGGCCGTGTGCCACTATGCATTGGCCGTCATGGTCACGGCCGGACTGTATGAGACGTCGGGCGACTGGCTGTACGACATCGGTCTGCCCGGCAAAAGCGGCATCGGTGGCGGTATCGTCGCGGTGTCTCCGGGAAAGGGTGGATTCGGCACTTTCGGGCCGCCACTGGATGCGGCCGGCAACAGCGTGCGAGGGCAGCTCGCCGCGAAGTTCCTGTCGCAGAGACTGGGCATGGATCTGTTCGTGTCCCAACCGGACGAGTGAAACCAGATGCTGTGAGGATCGGTGGAGCTGTCGCTCGATCGATCGCAACACCAGGCAGGTTGGAGGACGCGATGGCAACGCAAGCGATCTCGATCGGCGACATTCAACAGGAAGAGCGCGCATCATGGGTGCCCATGATTGCGATTGCGGTCGGCCAGATGATCATGTCGTTCAACGTCGCGTCGTTGCCGGTTGCGATGGGGGGAATGGTGGCCAGCTTCGGCGTGCCGCCGACCACGGTCGCGACCGGAATCGTGGCTTACTCGATGCTCGTGGCCGGGTTCGTGATGCTTGGCGCCAAGCTCGCCCAAAGGTTCGGGGCGGTGCAGGTATTTCGCGGTGCCGTCGTGCTTTTTCTGATAGCGCAGATCGCGATGACGTTCAGCCCCACGGCCTCCGTCATGATTTCCGCTCAGGCGCTTTGCGGCGCTGCGGGCGCGGTGATCGTGCCCTCGCTCGTCGCGCTGATTGCCGAGAACTATGCTGGACGCCAGCAGGCGAGCGCCCTTGGTGCGCTGGGTTCGGCAAGGGCCGCCGCCGGCGTGCTGGCATTTGTCGTCGGTGGGTTGCTCGGCACCTATATCGGCTGGCGCCCGGCGTTTGCAATTCTCATCGTCGCCTCGGCGATCGCTTTCGCTCTGAGTTTTCGCTTGCGGCCCGACCACGGTCGCGCGGATGTCCAGATCGATCTGATCGGCGTCGCTCTAGCTGCGAGCGCAATCATTTTCATCAGCTTCGGATTCAATAATCTGAACGGTTGGGGGGTGATCCTGGCGACCCCCAACGCGCCGTTTGACTTGCTGGGCGTCTCGCCGGCGCCGATCCTGATCGTGCTCGGCACCGTGCTCGGGCAGGCATTCCTGATGTGGACGCATCGGCAACAGTCCGCGGAGAAGACGCCCCTGCTGGCGTTGGAGGTGATCGACTCGCCGGAGGAGAGGTGTGCGGTCTACGCATTATTCGCGGTCGTGGCGCTCGAGGCCGCGCTGAACTTCACGGTGCCGCTCTACATTCAGATCGTGCAGGGACGCTCGCCAATCGCGACGGCGATCGCGATGATGCCGTTCAATCTGACCGTCTTTCTCTCGGCGATGCTGATCGTCAATCTCTACGACAAACTGACGCCCCGCCAGATCGGACGCTTTGGCTTCGGCCTCTGCACCGTTGCGTTGCTGTGGCTCGCCTTCGTCGTGCGCAACGACTGGAGCGAGATTCCCGTTCTCCTTGGCCTCGTGCTGTTCGGCATTGGCCAGGGCTCGCTGGTGACACTGCTGTTCAACGTTCTGGTCACGGCTTCGCCCAAGGCGTTGGCCGGGGATGTCGGGTCTTTGCGCGGAACCACGCAGAATCTGGCGGCTGCCGTCGGCACCGCGGTGGCCGGAGCTCTGCTGGTCGGTCTTTTGAGCACGATCGCGCTCGGCAGGATCGCGGCCAGTCCGGTGCTGACCAACGAGCTTCAGAGCCAGGTTGACCTCAGCAACATCACCTTCGTCAGCAATGACCGGCTGCGCAGTGTGCTCGAAGGCACGAGCGGTACGCCGCAGCAGGTCGAGGAAGCCGTCCGGGTCAACACCGAAGCGCGCCTGCGCGCTTTGAAGATCGGATTGTTGATCATGGCCGGCCTCGCACTGCTTGCTGTCATTCCGGCGGGACGGTTGCCGAATTACCGGCCGGGCGAAATACCGGACGACGGAGCGACCGGCGAACGCGAGCGATCGGCCTGATCGGGATGCTGGCCGCCGCTGAGCAGCAAGGTCTCTGCACAACAAACGAGGTGCCGGATATGGATGAACTCGACCGTCGGATCGTGCTCCGGAAAATGCTCGGCGGCGTCGCTGCTGTTGGTCTCGGAACAGGCTTGCTGACGCAAGCGGCCAAAGCGCTGCCGCTGGCCCCTGAAGATGCCCTCGTGGCGAAGACGGATGATCCGGAGCGGCCGCTTCATATGGTCGTCGCCCGGCCACCACCGCGCCCGCGTCCTCCGCCACCACGCCGCCGCTGGCATCGCCGGCGCCGCTGGACCTGTTGGTGGCACAGAGGTCGCCGCCGCTGCGGATGGCGGTGGTGACGTCAGGCACAAGCTTCGGCAGCTCGAGTGGCGCGGCCTGGAACGCGCGACCGTGCCATGGCTGCCTGGGATCAGGGAGGACGACATGGCTACCTATGAGAACAGTTCCACGATGCTCCGCGGGCTGCCTGGCCCGCCTTTATGGGTCTGCGTTCTGCTCGGCCTCGTCATGATCGCCGCGGGCCTTCTGGTTCTGGGAGACGTCGTGCTTTTCACCGTGATCAGCGCCATCTTTATCGGCTGGACCGCCATCGTTGCCGGCGGGTTCGAAATCCTGCACGCCTTCTGGACCAAGGGCTGGGGTGGATTCGTGTGGCAGCTTCTGCTCGGAGTGCTCTACCTCGCCTGCGGAATCGTCCTGCTCAGCCAGCCGGTGGCGAGTGCGCTGCTCCTGACCTATGCCCTCGGTCTCATGCTTTTGGTCTCCGGGATTGTGCGCATGCTGGTCGGCATCGGCCATTGGCAGCAGTCCGGCTGGATCATGCTGGCGTCCGGTCTGTTTGGCGTCCTGGCCGGCCTCGTCATTCTGACGGGATTTCCGGCCACCGGGCTGTGGGTGCTCGGGCTGCTGCTGGGGATCGATCTGTTGTCCCATGGCATCGGATGGCTGAGCTACGCTTTGCAGCCTGCCGCCAGAGCGGCTCAATAGGCCGTCGATCCTCCAGGGAGCAGCAGAACTCTCACCAATAGCTGAAATCAGGTCGGTCCCTCGCGCACAGCGAGATCAATGAAGGTCTCGCGCGATGCGCCATCGGCGGAGAGTGGACATGTCGGGTTTGAGGAAGAGCGTCAGGGTTTCGGCGCTGGTTGCGTCGATTGCGATGAGCCTCGTCGCCTCGCGGCCGGCGCAGGCTCAGCAGGATGGTGGCGTGCTGTTCCAGAATGTACGCATTTTCGATGGCAAGAATGGCGCGCTGTCCGGGCCGTCCAATGTGCTGATCCGGAACAACAAGATCGAGAAGATTTCGACTGCGGCGATCACGGCCGACGCGCAGGTGATCGCCGGCGATGGACGGGTGCTGATGCCCGGGCTGATCGACGCGCATTGGCATGCGTTGCTGGTACGCCCGACGCCGGCGGCCGTGATGGCCAGCGACGTCGGCTACACCAATCTTCTTGCGGCCGCCGAGGCAACGGCGACGCTCATGCGAGGCTTCACCACCATTCGCGACATGGGCGGGCCGGCCTTTTCCCTCAAGCGGGCGATCGACGAGGGTCTCGTCGTCGGTCCTCGCATCTACCCATCCGGTGCCATGATCACCATCACCGGCGGCCATGGCGACTTCCGGCAGCTGTCCGATCTGCCCAGAACGATCGGCGGCATGCTCAGCCGCATGGAGAGGATTGGTGGCGCCATGGTCGCGGACAGCCCGGATGAAGTCCGCGTCCGCGCGCGCGAGCAACTCATGCAGGGGGCGACGCAGGTCAAGCTCACGGCGGGCGGTGGGGTGGCGTCGCCGTTCAGTCCGCTCGACGTGTCCACGTTTACTGAACCGGAGTTGCGTGCCGCGGTGGATGCTGCCGAGAACTGGGGTACCTATGTCGCCGTACACGCCTATACCTCGGTCGCGATCCAGCGATCGATCGCAGCGGGGGTCAAGTGCATCGAGCACGGTCATTTGATGGACGACGCGTCGGCCCGCCTGATGGCCGAGAAGGGAATTTGGCTGAGCACACAGCCCTTCCTCGATCTGTCGGGCGCAAGTGCCCTTGGGCCTGCGGAGCAGGACAAGATGCGGCAGGTCGTTGCCGGCACCGACAGGGTCTACGGCTTTGCCAAGAAGTACAAGTTGAAGACGGCCTTCGGTACCGACGTCTTGTTCTCGCAAGCGCTCGCTGACCGGCAAGGCGCCATGCTGACTGCCCTCACGCGATGGTACACGCCGGCTGAAGCGCTCATCATGGCGACATCGACGAATGCCGAATTGCTTGCTCTGTCCGGGCTTCGAAATCCATATTCGGGCAAGCTGGGCGTGGTGGAGGAAGGTGCGCTCGCCGACCTTCTGCTGGTCGAAGGCAATCCGATCGACAACATCAAGCTGATCGAAGATCCGGCAAAGAACTTCCTGGTCATCATGAAGGATGGAAAGGTCTACAAGAATCTTCTTGGTGGTGACCGGAACAAGTAGGCGGACATGATCACAAGGTGGGCAAGCGGCAGCGTCAAAGCATCGGCTTGTAGCCGATATGGCTGCCGACGTTGGCCGGTGGAGCAGCGATCGCCGGAAGGGCAAAGGCAGTCTGCTACCGCCGAAACTGCGTCAGAAACGTCCGCAAGGAATCGTGCTGGCTCTCGACATCCGAAATCACCCAGCCGTCGGGACCGTTGACGACGATGAAGTTGAGCGTGACGGCGCGGCCTTCATTGTCGAACGTCACCGTTACGTCGGTCTTGTCGAACTGCCGGCGCGGGATTGCGATCGAGATTGGGCCGAGCCGCCAGGTCGGGCTTTGCACCAGAAAATCGTAGGGCGCATCGTCCAGCGCGGTCCAGGCACCGCGCAGGGTGGGATCGAAGAATCGGCGAGCGGTTTCCTCGTCACGCGGCAGGCCGTTGGAATATTCGGCGCTGCCTCGCCCATAATGGGCGTAGACGTTGCGGATCAGCGATTCCGGTGTGCGGAACCCGGCGTCGGCGGTGGCGGCGCCCAGGGCGGCCGCAACGAGCGAGAAACCCGCGAGGATATTGACGCGTCCCATCAGCTTTATTTGCCGTTGCCCCTGACATATCTTGCAGGGAAATCCTTCCGAACGAAAGCCGGCCGGCGCGATGCGCGAACTTTTCGACGATGTCCCAGAACAATCTCCGTTCGATCCGCAGGAGGCGGTGCGGCGCCACATCCGCACGCCCCAGCGCAAGCGGTTCTACACCAGCGCCGGCGTCGCGGAGGCCGACGGCGGATTTTCGATCACGCTCGACGGCAAGGCGATCCGCTCGCCGTCCGGCAAGCCGATCGCGGTGCCGACGCGGGCCATTGCGGACACGGTGGCGGCGGAATGGAATGCGCAGGGCGAGACCATCGATCCCATGACCATGCCGCTGACGCGGCTTGCCAACAGCGTGATCGAGGGGGTGATCGATCGCGTCGACGAGGTGGCCGACGATGCGGCCAAGTTCCTCGGCAGCGACCTCTTGTTCTATCGCGCCGGGCATCCCGAAACGCTGGTGGCGCGCGAGGCCCGGCATTGGGATCCGATCCTGTTCTGGGCCGCTGACGCGCTCGGCGCCCATTTCGTGATGGCCGAGGGCGTCATGCATATCGGGCAGCCCGAGCCTGCGATCAAGGCGGCGCGGGCGGCGTTCCCGACCGACCCATGGTCGGTCGCCGCGCTCCATGTGGTGACGACGCTGACCGGCTCGGCACTGCTCGCGCTGGCGCTGGCGCACGGTGTCCGCGACGAGGACCAGGTCTGGGCCGCCGCCCATGTCGACGAGGACTGGAACATCGAGAAATGGGGTGTCGACGAGGAGGTCGCCGCTCGCCGCGCCGCCCGCCAGCTCGATTTCAAGGCGGCTGCCGGCGTGCTGAGGGAGCTCAAGCCCTCTGCCGGTTAACGAGGGGTTTACGGCGCCGGGCTAGCCTGCGGCACGTTCCTCGCGCCTGGCCGAGACCTCCGACATGGCACTCGCCATCAATCCCGTGCTGCCGGTGCTCGCCTCGAAGCAGGCGGACAGCGTTGCGCCTGATCTCACGCTCGAGGCCGGCAGCGTCGTCAACGCGCTGGTGCTGAAAGTGCTGTCCGCCGATCTGGTGCGGATCGCGATCGCGAGCCTGTCGATCGACGTCCAGACCGAGGTGCCGCTGCAGCAGGGTCAGAACCTGCAGCTTGCGGTGTCGCAGACCAATGACGGAATCCGCCTGCAGCTGGTCGGGCAGGGCCCGGACACCGGCGACGCCGCACGGCTGTCGCCGGCAGCGTCCGACGCCACCGATGCCGCCCAGCCCGTCGCCACGGCACCGAAGGCTGTGCTGACGCCGCTCGAGCGCGTCACCATCACGGCTGCGGCACAGAATGCGGCGGCGGTGCAGGGCAGCCAGGCGCCGCTGTTTGCCAATCTCGCCGCGGTTGCTTCGGCCAATCTGCCGCCGAAGCTGCAGGCTGCGATCGCACAAGTGCTGGCGCAGCAGACCGGGCTCGACGAGAATTTGAGCGGCGATGCGGTCAAGGCCGGCTTGCAGAAATCCGGCCTGCTGTTCGAGGCGACGCTGGCTGCGGGCGTCCCGCCGGCGGCCGGCAGCGCGCCGGATCTGAAGGCTGCGCTGATCGTGCTGCGCCAGGCGCTGAGCTCGCTCGGCGCCGGTGATGCGGCCAAGCCCGCGGCCACACCGCTGCAGCAGCCCGCGCTGCCCAATATAGGCACGGCGCCGAGCATCTTGCCGCCGGCCACGCCCGACCTCGACGTTCAGGAGATCCTGCTGCCGCAGGCGCGCGTGCCGGTCGCCGAGGATATCGCCCGCGGCGGCGCCACGGGGCTCGCCGGCGCGCTCGCGGATGCGCTCGACACCGGCCCGTCATCGGGCGGCGCGCTTAATCTCATTCAGGAAGCGCTGCACGAGCTCGGCAACCCGGCACGGCAGGGCGTCGCGCCGAGGGAGATGCTGCCCGGTGATGTGCCCGCACGCGGCAACGGGCCGCCACCGCCGTTTCATGGCGCGCTGCCGTCGGCCCAGGCCGTTGCGGAGCCGTCGATTGCCCCTGGCACGCCGCTCACAACCGTCGCGCATCGCCTGTTGGAAAACACCGACGCCGCACTGGCGCGGCAGACGCTGCTGCAGGTCGCCTCGCTGCCGGATCGCGCCGACATCGCGCGTCCGCAGCTCGACGCCATGGTGCCGCGCTGGAATTTCGAGATCCCGTTCCTGACCCAGCAGGGCACGGCGATGGCGCAGTTCGAGATTTCCCGCGACGGCGGCGGCAATGAGGTCGAGGCGGCCAAGCGGGTGTGGCGCGCGCGCTTCACGCTCGATGTCGAGCCGGCCGGCCCGGTGCACGCGCTGGTCTCGCTGAACGGCGAGCGCACCTCGGTGCGGATGTGGGCCGAGCGTCCGTCGACCGCCGCGCAGCTGCGCGCCGGCGCGTCCGAACTGAGCCAGGCGCTGACCAGAGCCGAGCTCACGCCAGGCGACATCGAGATCCGCGACGGCAGCCCGCCGCAACCCGCGCCGGCGCGCGCCGGCCATTTCCTGGACCGCGCATCATGAGCGAGGCCAACAACCAGCTCGCGGTCGCACTGCATTACGACCACGCCGGCGCGCCGCGCGTGGTGGCAAAAGGCAAGGGCGCGATCGGCGCCAGGATCATCGAGGTCGCCAAGGCCAACGACATCCCGATCGAGGAGAACGAGGTGCTGGCCGGCGCGCTCTCCAATGTCGAGCTCGGCGACGAGATTCCGGCCGAGCTCTACAAGGCCGTCGCCGAGGTGCTGGTGTTCGTGCTGCGGATGTCGGGCCGGGCGCGGTAACGGGCGCGTTTCAAGCGAAGTGCGCACCGGCTCGCGTGAAGAAAACGCGACAAACAAGCGAGTCTTGTTGCCATCCTTTCACCACGATGGCATCCACCATCGTCGTCAACCCGAACCTGCCCAGGACTTGTCGTGATCCATCGCCGCCATGCGCTCGGTCTGCTTGCTGCTACGATCCTGCCGTCACGCAGCTTCGCCAACGTGTCCTACCAGCGCAGCGAGTTTCGCGAGCAGCTGCAAAAACGGTTCTTCGATCTCGGAACTGAAGGCACATTCGTCGGCTACAAGATCGAGGACTACCTGATCATCGCCAGCGACAAGGTCCGCTCGGGCGAGGGCAAATTGCCGGCCTCGACCTTCAAGATCCCGAACGCGCTGATCGCGCTCGAGAGCGGCGTGGTGCAGGATCCCGACAAGGATGTGTTCAAGTGGGACGGCACAACCCGGAGCATCGAGGCCTGGAACAGGGATCACACGCTGCGTTCCGCGCTGGCAGTATCGGCCTTTCCGGTGTTCCAGGAGATCGCCCGCCGCATCGGCGAGGAGCGGATGAAGAAGTATGTCGACATCATCGACTACGGCAACCGCGACATCGGCGGCGGCATCGACCAGTTCTGGGTGTCGGGTAATTTGCGCATCGATCCGGTGCAGCAGATCGATTTCCTCGACCGGCTGCGCCGTGGCGTGCTGCCGGTCGGCAAGCGCAGCCAGCAGCTGGTGTGCGACATTCTCCCCGTCACGAAAGTCGGCGACGCCGTCATTCGCGCCAAGACCGGCCTCACCGACAAGGAGCACGGCTCGCTCGGCTGGCTGGTCGGCTGGGCCGAGAAGGGCACCGACGTCACGGTGTTCGCGATGAACATGGACTGCAAGACCCAGGCGCAGATCGACGCGCGGATGAGCGTCACGCAGCAATGCCTCATCGATATCGTCGCGCTGTGATGACCTGACCTGCGTGTTCATCGCTGGCTGGCGCTTCGTAGCTCGACTAGCATCCTCCGATAAAATCAAGCGGAGGAATCATGCATTCGGCAACAGTCTGGCTCTCGTCACTCACGCTGGCCGCGGCCGGCGGCTGGCTCGCGGCGACGGTGTTTTCGGCGCCGGCCACCAGCAAGGAGCCGCGCTTCCCGCAGCTCACGATGGAGCAGCTCAGCGACCTGCAAAAACCGCTCGGCGAGCAGATCATGAAGGTGTCGAGCGTCGGCATCGGCGGGCCCTACAATCCGATGATCCGGAGCCCGGTGCTCGGCCAGCGGCTCTATGATCTGTTCTATTATCTGCGCTGGCAGACCTCGGTGCCGACACGGCTGAATGAGTTCGCGATCCTGATCATCGGCCGGCAGTGGCGCTCGCAGGTCGAGTGGTTCGCGCACGCGCCGCTCGCCGCCAAGGCCGGCCTGCCGCCCGATGTGATCGCCGAGCTGAAGGCCGGCAACCGGCCGTCGAAGATGGCCGACGACGAGGCCGTCGTGTACGACTTCGTCACCGAGCTGACCACGACCAAGAAAGTCTCCGACGAGACCTTTGCGCGCGCCAAGAAGATCTTCAACGATCAGCAGATCGTCGACCTCACCGCGGTCGCCGGCAATTACGTGATGGTGGCGATGATCCTGGCGATGGCGGAGGAAACGGTGCCGCCGGGCAAGGAGGAGCCGTTCAAGGTCGGCGAGAAATAGGGCGCGGTGGCGATCGGGTGTGAATTACCGCCCGATCGCCCGTTGCAAGGTCGGCATCAGCTTCGGGTCGCGGCATTGCGCGACGTTGAAGCGCATGAAGGCGGCCGCCGTCTGCGAGGCGCTGAACACATTGCCCGGTGCCAGCACGATGTTGTCGGCAAGCGCGGCGCGCGCCACGTCGGCGGAGTCGCACCCGTCGGGCAGGTGGCACCACAGATAGAAGCCGCCGCGCGGCATCAGCCAGGGGGTGACGCCGATGCGCTGCAATTTGTCGCCGACGTCGCGGCGGGCGCGGGCAAGGCGCCGGCGCAACTCCTCGACATGCTTGCGATAGAAGCCGCTCGACAGCACGCTGGCGATGATCTCGGTCGCGACCGCGCTCGGGCCGCCGAAACCGGTCGCGACCTGGAGATCGACGAGATCCTCGATCCAGTCCGCGCGCGCGGCGATGAAGCCGCAGCGCACCGATGCCGACAGCGTCTTGGAGAAGCTGCCGATCCGGATCACGCGGCTCAGGCCATCGAGCGCGGCGAGCCGCGCCGAAGGCTCAGGCTCGAAGTCCGCAAAGATGTCGTCCTCGACGATGGTGAGGTCATAGGCTGTCGCGGCATTCAGCACGCGGTGCGCGGTCTGCGGCGACAGCGTCGCACCGGTCGGATTATGCAGCGCCGAGTTGGTGACATAGAGCCGCGGCCGCTCGGCGGCGAGCGTCGCCTCGAAGCTCGCGACATCGGGGCCCGACGCGGTGTAGGGCACGCCGACGATGCGAACCTGATGCGCGCGCAGCAGCGCGCGGAAATTGAAGTAGCAGGGATCGTCGACCAGCACGGTGTCGCCCGGCCGCAGCAGGAAGCGGCAGACGAGGTCGATCGCCTGCGTGCCGGACGCGGTCAGCAAAAGCTGCTCGGGCGGCACCTCGAGGCCCTCATCGGCAAACCGCGCCATCAGGATCCGCCGCAGCGCGAGCGAGCCGCGCGTCGCGCCATAGTCGGAGAGCACGGCGTCGTCGGCCCGCGCCAGGCCGCGCAATGCGCGCCGCAGCGCTTCGGTCGGCATCCACTCGGCCGGCAGCCAGCCGCAACCGGGCTTGAGCGCGCCGGTCTCGGCATCGAGCGATTGCCGCGACACCCAGAACGGATCCACCGCGCGGTCGCGCTGCGGCTGGTCCTTGGCGAGCGCGAGCGGCGGCAGCGCCGCGGACGAGACATAGAAGCCGGAGCCGGGCCGGGCCCGGATCAGGCCCTCGGCGACGAGGCGGTCATAGGCCTCGACGACGGTGGAGGGCGACACGCCCATGGTCGCGGCCAGGCCGCGGATCGAGGGCAGGCGGTCGTCGGCGACCAGCGCGCGGCTCGCCACCTTGGCGCGGATCGCGTTCATCACGTCGGTCGTCCGCGTCGCCTTTGGTGCATCGGATTGCTGTTGCAAGTGTATGCCTACCTTTGCCCATACAGTTTTGCGGTATTGTACTGATCTGTAGCTGCCTTGGCGAGCCTTCGCCGGCTATGTTCGCGGCGAAGGCCGCGTGAGATTCGGTTGAATCGGTCCGGCCGCAATCTCGCTGCACCTCTCCCGCTTGCGGGGGAGGTCGCATCGCATCGAAGATGCGATGCGGGTGGGGGCTCTTGTCACATAGAGATAGCCTCTTCGTGGAGAAACCCCCACCCCAACCCTCCCCCGCAAGCGGGAGAGGGAGCAGTTCGCGGCTCGACCTCATCTCGCGACGCGCCCCGAAGGTGAGGTACAATGGACAAGGCTTCGATCGACGGCTGGGGCAGCGGCTTGCTCGGCGTGATTATCTTCAGCGGCTCGCTGCCGGCCACCCGCGTGGCCGTCGCCGGGTTCTCGCCGCTGTTTTTGACTTCGGCGCGGGCGGCGATCGCGGCGCTGCTCGGCGCCGCGCTGCTGGCGGTGCTGCGGCAGCCTTGGCCGAAGCGCAAGGACCTGGTGTCGCTGACCATCGTAGCACTCGGCGTCGTGATCGGCTTTCCGCTGCTCACCGCGCTCGCGCTCCAGCACATCACCTCGGCGCATTCGATCGTGTTCATCGGGCTGCTGCCGCTGTCGACCGCCGTGTTCGGCGTGCTGCGCGGTGGCGAGCGACCGCAGCCGCTATTCTGGCTGTTCTCCTGCGTCGGCAGCGCGACGGTCGGCGCGTTCGCCTTGTCGAGCGACGGATCGGCGTCGCTGACCGGCGACCTCCTGATGGTCGCCGCCATCATCGTCTGCGGCCTCGGCTATGCCGAGGGGGCTGCGCTGTCGCGGCGGCTCGGCGGCTGGCAGGTGATCTCCTGGGCGCTGGTGCTGTCGGCGCCGGTGGTGTTCGTGATGACGATCATGACGCTGCCGCCGAGCTGGCAGGGCATCGGCGCGCCGGCCTGGCTCGGGCTCGCCTATGTCTCGATCTTCAGCATGCTGGTCGGCTTCGTGTTCTGGTATCGCGGGCTTGCGATCGGCGGCATCGCCAGCGTCGGCCAATTGCAGCTGCTGCAGCCGTTCTTCGGCCTCGCGCTGGCCGGCCTGCTGCTGCATGAGCAGGTGGCCTGGTCGATGATCGCGGCGACCATGCTGGTCGTCGCCTGCGTGGTGTTCGCGCGCCGCTTCGCGTGACTCGGTCGAACTGTAAAGCGGATGCTAACCATGCCAAGTGGTAATTCATCCCGCCCGCCGCGGGGTCCCGCACTGTTACGGATCGGGTTTCAGCGATCCTTAAGTGGAGTTGCCCACCTTGCGCGCTGACGCGACAGGAGAGGGGCAGATGACCTTCAGGTTCATTGCGCCTGATGCGATCAGGTCGGCAAGCCAGCGCGCACTGCTGGAAGAGTGGGATCAATTGGCCGCCGGCCGGCCATTTCCCGCTTTTGCCGAGCTGAGGCCGGATCCGGCGATGCACGATCCCCGGCAACTCGTGGCATGGGCTGTCGAAGGCGAGGGCCGCCTGCGCAAGTTCCGCGCGATGTATCAGGGCGAGAACGTCGCCGAGGCGTTCAATTCCGCCTGGGCCGGGAAGACCATGGAGCAGGTCGTCCCGATGTCGCTCCGGCGCATCACGCTCAGGCCGGCGAAGGAATGCGCCGCGAGCGGCTGCGCGGTCTACATGGTGTTCTCGACTGTCGATGCCAGTGACCGGCAGGTTGATTGCGAGCGGCTGCTGCTGCCGTTCGGCAATGGCCTCAAGGTCGAGCATCTGCTGGCGTCGCTGCAATTGACTGTGGTCGGAAGCAGGCCCCGCATTCTCAAGCATTTCGACATGCACAGCGAGGTCCGGCTGGAGGGCAGGATCCGTTCCGGCTTCTCGACCGGCGCGACCAGCGAGGCCGCCGGCGACCAGCGCAGGGCCGTCAGGCGCAACGTCGCGCGGGCGGCGCGGCTCAGCTTCGCCCGGCGCAGCATGACCTGCATCGTCCGCAACCTCTCCGCGACCGGCGCCGCGGTCGAGGCGACCGATCCTGCCGCGATCCCCGACAGTTTCCGCCTCGTGCTGGAGATGGAAGCGACCGAGCGGCGCTGCCGCGTCGTCTGGCGCAGGAAGGGCCGGATCGGCGTCCAGTTCAGCTGAGCTTCCCGATCCGCCCGAGATGGGTGAAGCCAAAACCAACAGAATATTTCAGCCCGTAGCCGAGCGCGCGGTCGATCCCGATATGGGCGAGCCAGATCATCGCGATCGAGAGCACCAGCGGTCCTTCGCCGGCAAAGCCCAGCGTCATCAGCGCCACCGGTGCCAGATAGGTGTGCGCGGCGTTGTAGGCGATGGCGCCGACCCGCGGGCTGATCAAGTAAGCGGCGAAGCTGATGTCCGGCACCAGGAACAGCAGGACGTAGACCAGCCAGGAACCCTCCCACTTGTAGTAGAGCACGGTCATGCCGAGGAACAGCACCAGGCCCTCCAGCCGGAGCAGGGTGCGCACCCCACCGGTCGCGGCACCGGTCTCGGCCGTGGTCGTATCGGTCATCACTGTCTCCCCAGATGTCGGAAAATCCTACCGTTTTTGCGCCCGAACCCGCTCACAAGCGGCTTTCCGGTTCCGAAACGGCCGTGCTAAAGCCATTTCCGAACGAAGCGGACCGGCTCGTGCCGGGACGCGGACTGTAGCTAACACGGGCGGAAACAAATGAAAGATATCCTCGATACCCTCGAAGAGCGGCGCGCCGGCGCCAAGCTGGGCGGCGGCGAAAAGCGCATCGAGGCGCAGCACGCCCGCGGCAAGCTGACCGCGCGCGAGCGGATCGAGCTCCTGCTGGACAAGGGCTCGTTCGAGGAATTCGACATGTTCGTCGAGCACCGCTCGATCGAGTTCGGCATGGAGAAGACCAGGATCCCCGGCGACGGCGTCGTCACCGGCTGGGGCACGGTCAACGGCCGCAAGACGTTTGTCTTCGCCAAGGACTTCACGGTGTTCGGCGGCTCGCTCTCCGAAACCCACGCGCTGAAGATCACGAAACTTCAGGACATGGCGATGAAGGCGAGGGCGCCGATCGTCGGCCTCTATGACGCCGGCGGCGCGCGCATTCAGGAGGGCGTCGCGGCGCTCGCGGGCTATTCCTACGTGTTCCGCCGCAACGTGCAGGCTTCGGGAGTGATCCCGCAGATCTCGGTGATCATGGGCCCCTGCGCCGGCGGCGACGTCTATTCGCCGGCGATGACCGACTTCATCTTCATGGTGAAGAACACCTCTTACATGTTCGTCACCGGCCCCGACGTGGTGAAGACCGTCACCAACGAGGTGGTCACCGCCGAGGAGCTCGGCGGCGCCTCCGTGCATGCGACGCGCTCCTCGATCGCCGACGGCGCCTTCGAGAACGACGTTGATGCGCTGTTGCAGATGCGCCGGCTGATCGACTTCCTGCCGTCGAACAACACCGACGGCGTGCCGGAATGGCCGAGCTTCGACGATATCGGCCGGGTCGATATGTCCCTCGACACGCTGATCCCCGACAATCCGAACAAGCCCTACGACATGAAGGAGCTGATCCTGAAGGTCGTCGACGAGGGCGACTTCTTCGAGATCTCGGAGACTTTCGCCAGGAACATCGTCACCGGCTTCGGCCGCATCGCCGGCCGCACCGTGGGCTTCGTCGCCAACCAGCCGATGGTGCTGGCCGGTGTGCTCGACTCGGATGCCTCGCGCAAGGCCGCGCGCTTTGTCCGCTTCTGCGATGCCTTCAACATCCCGATCGTCACCTTCGTCGACGTGCCGGGCTTCCTGCCGGGCACCGCGCAGGAATATGGCGGCCTGATCAAGCACGGCGCCAAGCTCTTGTTCGCCTATTCGCAGTGCACGGTGCCGCTCGTCACCATCATCACCCGCAAGGCCTATGGCGGCGCCTTCGACGTCATGGCCTCAAAGGAAATCGGCGCCGACATGAACTACGCCTGGCCGACCGCGCAGATCGCTGTCATGGGCGCCAAGGGCGCGGTGGAAATCATCTTCCGCTCCGACATCGGCGACCCCGACAAGATCGCCGCGCGCACCAAGGAATACGAAGACCGCTTCCTCTCCCCCTTCATCGCCGCCGAACGCGGCTACATCGACGACGTCATCATGCCGCATTCGACAAGGCGGCGGATCGCGCGAGCGCTGGCGATGCTGAAGGACAAGAAGGTCGAGATCCCCGCGAAGAAGCACGACAATCTGCCGTTGTGAGGAGAGCGTGGGGTGGGTTGGCGTGGCGCAAGCGCAACCCACCATCTTCTCTCATGATCCGCGGCGGTTACGGCTTCCGCCTTCGTTCGTTGAGCTACGGCGGACGCAGTCGCCTAACCCGCCCTACAACCCACCTGACCTTTGGACCAAGACCATGAGCTTCGTCCTGCAAGTTGCCAGCGCTTCCGATCGTGATGAGTTGGTGACTGAAGTCTGGTGGAATGAGCAGTTGGTTGCGGAAGTGCGCCGGGGTGCTGACGGCAAGCGATTCATCGATCTGCATGCGAGCCCTTCACGGATGCCGTGGTCATTTGAATTCTCAGACTGGCTCGCCGTGATGAATAAAGTGAACGGTAGCGTGTAGGACGACACTGGAGTGTGATCGTGGCCCGGCTTTCGTTATCCGACAAGCTGACGATTGCTGAGTTAGAGACGGGGCGCGAACATTTACTGCTGGAGCCCGCGTCACAAAGGCTCTTGATGAGTTTGCGGCGTAGACTGCAATCCATCACTCAAAACATCTACATAGTTCGGCATATCTCTGAACAGGCTGAGGACCTGTTTGACGTCCTCGTCGATGGCAAGCTGGTCGTCCATATCGAGTTGCCACGCGATGCGCGTAGCGAAGAGGTTGTGTTCAAGATATTCGGTGTTGACGAGTACCTGAACACTCGAACGCACCTTACAAAAATAGGACGCCGTCGACTCAAACTGGCGCTTGAGCTTGCGGAACAACACGCAAGGCGGACGGACAAAACGTAAACCATCTTGTGGCGGGGAGCGCGGCAGGTTACGGCTTCTGCCCGACCCGCCCGACAGGTCCGAACCCGATGACCGAAGACGATCCGACCGACGAGATTTCCGAGATCGAGGCGCAGATCGAGGAGCTTGCCGAGAGCGCCGAGCGCTCCCGGCGGATCATTCTCGGGTCGAAGGTCGCGATCGCAGGCGGGTTTGCGTTGCTGGCCGTCGCGCTGCTTGGGCTGTTAGGCGCCGGTCAGACTGCGGCACTCGGATCGATCGCACTGGTGCTCGGCGGCATCGTGTCGCTTGGCTCGAATGTCAGCACGCTGCGGCAGACCGAGGCTGCGATCAGCACCGCCGAGGCGCGCCGCGCGCGCCTGATCGGCAACATCGACCTGCGGCTGGTTCACGATGCGCCTCTGAAGCTGATGTGAGATAAGGGCTCGAATCTCGGCGTAGCCCGGATGAGCGCAGCGATATCCGGGACTAATCCATCGTGCGGCGCGCATCGTCCCGCATATCGCTTCGCTCATGCGAGCTACACGCTACCCATTGCACGGGGCCATGGGTGCGATCGGCACCGGCTTTCTCTGCGCCCTCTGTTCAGGTGAGGGCGGAACGAAGAGCAAGACTCGGACAAATCATGTCGCGAGAATGTGGATGTGTGACCCACAAGCGGTGCCACAAATTCAGTGTCGTCCTGGCGAAAGCCAGGACCCATTACCCCAAATCTCAATTGTTGCGCGACGCTGGGGCCACAGCTTTTCTCACCAACCCAATCCTGTGGTTATGGGTTCTGGCTTTCGCCAGGACGACGACAATATTTGCAGCCGCGGTGCAACAGACTCACTGTTGTCCGTGCGAAAGCCAGGACCCATAACCACCGAAGCAAACTGTTATGCACTATTGCAACGACGAGTCCCTTCAACACCATCTGCTGCGGTGTATGGGTCCCGGCTTTCGACGGGACGACAGCGGAGGGAGTTACTTCGACGCCAGCGGCACGTAGTCGTATTCGCCGACGCCTTGCAGGATCAGGAACGTCAGCGACGTCGTGCCGGCGTTGGTGACGAGGTGAGGGCGGGTCGGACGGACGGCGTAGACTTCGCCGACCTTCAGGTTCACCTCCTCCTTGGGCTCCTGCAGGAACAGCCGCATCTGGCCCTCCAGCACGTAGAAGGTGTCCGAGATGTTGCTGTGGGTGTGCCACGGCACCTTCTGGGTCGGCGAGAGTTGCAGCTCCATGATGCGAAAGCCGGGACGGGCGGCGTGCTGGGCGCGGCGCTCGACTTCGTAGAGATGGCTGGCGTCCTTGACCGGTTGTCCTGGTTTCATGGCGGCCTCCCTGTGGTGTTGTCCCGTCGGGCGGGAAGGCGATGATGCTAGTCCTGTTCTGCCGCGCGCGGAACGGCCGGAATGGTCATGGCGGGCGCGCACGGTGCGTAGGGCGCCTCAGGCGCGGCCGTAACCCGCCCAGCAAGACCTCACTTCATCCCCATGCAGTTCGCATAGAATGTGGTCGTCGCCGGCCAGTCGGAGAACATCGCGCGGACGCCGACCTGTTTTGCCAGCACGTCGAGCACGGTCAGCGTGTCGCCGTCGCGGTCGATCGCCGCCTTCACCGACTTGTGGTAGAACGCACCACCCTTGTTCAGCGGGCCGTCGCGCTCCAGCGACCAGCCGATCAGATCGAGGCCGGCCGCCTTCGCCGCCCTGGCGTAAGCCGACGGGACGATCTCGCCCTTTTCGTTCAGCGCCAGCATCGCGAAGATCGGCGGCCCCAGGATCGCGACGCCGGAGGCCTTCAATTCCTGCATCGACGGCTTCCAGGTCTCCGGCCGGTTCGGATCGAGGCCTGCTTTCTCGTAGCGGTCCTCGAGATAGAGCGCCTGGCTCGCGAAGTCGGGTTCGGTCTTCACCCAATACAGAATGTCCTTGAGGCTGAAGCTCTGCGGGAACACGTCGCTCGGCGGAATGCCGGCGGCCTTGTAGGCTGCGAGCATCTGGGTCGCATATGTCTCCTGGGTGTAGTCGCCGTCGAACGGCATCGCCACTTCCGGCGCCTTCAGTTCGGGCGTGAATTTTGCGCCGAGACTCCTGATCAAGGCGATGCTCTCGTCATGGCTCATCAGCGTGCCGGAATTGGCGTAGAGCTCGGTGCGCCAGCGCGGCGTGCCGTTCTGGAACTCCGCCGGCGTCTTCGCATCCGGATTGAAGCCGTCCATTTTCGCGGTGAGCCGCTTGAATTCGGCGAGCGTGATGTCGCTGGTGCAGCATTTCGCCGAGGCCTTCCTGCCGGTGGCGGGATCGGCAGGGCTGAAGGGTTGCGTGCATTTTGCGGCGAGATCCGGCACCGTCAGGATGTTGGTCGTGGTGTGCAGGTCGCATTGCGAATGCCGGCACACCAGCTGGCGATCCCGCGTGAAGGTGACATCGCATTCGATCACGCCGGCGCCCATCCGCGCGGCGGCGAGATAGGATTCGCGGCTATGCTCGGGGAATTCCAGCGCGGCGCCGCGATGGCCGATCGAAAAATCGGTCTTGTGGAACGGCCCGGTGCATTGGCTGAGCTGCTGCTTCAGGGGCCCGTCCTTCATCTTGTCGACCAGATAGAACGGGCGCGGCCCGAGCTGCGCCTCGCGCGGCAGCGCGATCTCCCCAGCGGCGACGGGCAGCGCGGCGCCGAGGGCGAGCAGGAACGAGAGCAGGGCGGTGCGGTGGCGGGCAAGCATGGGTGATCCCCCTGATCAGGCATTGTCAGCAGGCCGACATATCACGGAGCATATGCCGGCCGCCTGCGCGAAATGAAACCATGGAGGGAGCGCGCGGTGAATAGCGAGGACATGAAGCGGCTGGTCGCCGACTTCAACCGTGACTGGCCGGAGGTGACGCGCACGCGCGATCTCCTGGTGCTGGCGGAGGAGGCGACGGCGGCATGATGGTTGCGTGACGTCGCGACGTCGACAACCCTCGAGTTCCATGAAACGTGAACGCGCGGTTCAGCGAGCGTTCAGCTCGCGAGGCAAAAACTCGCCGCTGCAGTTGGTCCAACTCAGCAACAAAGGGAACGCTCATGGAACGCCGGGATTTTCTGAAGATGGCCTTCGGTGTCGCCGCCGGAGCCGTCACCTTCGCAGCGACGGCGGAGGCGGCGCCGCTCGCGCCGCTTCCCCTCAACCAGGATGCACGCGCACCGGCGGCTGGCGATGCGCATCCCGCCGTCACCACGGGCGAGGAGGTCGGCCGCATGAAGCCCGAGCAAGTACGCTGGCATCATCGCCGCTGGGGTTGGCGTCACCGGCACTGGCACCGCAGGCATTGGGGCTGGCGCCGCCACCATTGGCGCCGTCATCACTGGCGCCGCTGGTGATCTCGAAAAGAAAAACCCCGCGCCAGGCGGGGTTTTGTTAGTTCGGAATCTGCCGCGATCAGATCGGGCGGCAACGGCCGTAGCGCCAGGCAAAGCCGTAGGGGCAGGCGCGGACACGCGGCGCCACCACGACGGGGCGCTCGACCACGACCGGCGGGCGCACGACAACGGCGCCCGGTGCGACGACGACGCCGCGATTCCTGACGCAGCCGCCATAGGGGCCACGGTGCCAGCCGGGGCCGCAGCCACCGGCGGCATCAGCGGCGCTGATGCCGGCGAATGCGGTCGTCAGCAGAACTGCTGCAGCAAAAAGATACTTCATGTCTTCTCCTTTTTTATTTTTTGGGCCGCGCTGCGGCACCGCAACAAGCTTTCGTCTACCGATTCGCCCGGCCGGATCATTGCAGAAGGCGTGCCCGATGTCGCCGACCATAATGTTGCGGCCTGAATGCGACATGAATGTTGCAGCTCACAGCTGCGTCAGCACGCCGCAAGCCGGCTCAGCATCACTTCGAAATATTTCGCGGACGCGGGCAGCCGCGCGCTAATGGCGAGCGTACGAAAATACATCGGAAGGCGAGGCAAGCGAGACCGGCGGTTCATCGACGCTTGCCCGAAGGCGCGCCGCTATTGGTCGGGGCCGAACAGCGCGGCGAATCGCTTCTCGCCGTTGCGCGAAAAATTGACCACGCGGCTGCCCGGCGCAGCATCGCGCGCGGCCCATTTCAGTTCCGTGAAGCGGTCCATCATGGCAGCGCCCAGCGTGCCGGCGAGATGATGCCGCCGCTCGCTCCAGTCGAGGCAGGCCTTGCACACCGGACGGCGCGGATGCGTCAGCGCATCGGCGTCGATCTGCAGCTCCTCGGCCATGAAGCGCTTGCCTTCGCCGGTGAGCTCGATCGCCTGCTTGCTCTGGCGGACCAGCTTCTGCCGTTTCATGCTGTCGAGCATCTGCACGCCGAGATCGCCGGCGAGGTGGTCGTAGCAGATGCGGGCGCGGCGCAGCGCCGGATCCTTCGGCCCGGTGCGCACCCGCATATGGCCGGCGCGGGCGGCAATGCCCTGCAGGCCTTCCAGCACGTCGGCGACGTCGGGGTCGGAGAGGCGGTAGTAGCGGTGGCGGCCCTGCTTCTCGGGCTCGATCAGCCCGCCGGCCTCGAGCTTGGAAAGATGCGAGCTCGCCGTCTGCGGCGTGATGCCGGCCTCCTGCGCCAGCTCGCTCGCGGTCAGCGCGCGGCCGGTCATCAGTGCGGTCAGCATGTTGCAGCGTGCGGGATCGCCGACCAAAGCGGCGATCCGGGAAATGTCGGGTCCTGCTTTCATAGTTCGATGATAGCCGAAGCATCGAGGTCGGACAACCCGCTATTGTTCACCGTGCCGTCATTGCGAGGATTGCTCTGCTGACGCTCGCAACGACGGAAACATGACCGGAGGCCATCAATGACCGTCACCGTATTCATCCGCTACCAGCTCGATCCGTTCAAGCGCGCGATGTTCGAGGAGTATTCGCGGAACTGGCTCTCGATCATCCCGCGCTGCGGCGGCGATCTCATCGGCTACTGGATGCCGCATGAGGGAACCAACAATGTCGCCTTCGCGCTGATCTCATTCGAAAGCCTTGCCGCCTATGAAGCCTATCGCGCGCGGCTGCGCCAGGACAAGGAGGGCGTGGCCAACTTCAACTTCGCGGAAGAAAACCGCTTCATCCTCGCCGAGGAACGGACATTTCTCCGCAAGGTCGAGTTATAGTGGGACCACGAAAGCAATGTACGGGAGGTGCCCATGATCGCCGTGATCTTCGAAGTCTGGCCGAAGCCTGAGCATCGGGATCTCTATTTCGACCTCGCGGCCGAGCTAAAGCCGATCCTGCAGGAGATCGACGGCTTCATCTCGGTCGAGCGGTTCGAGAGCATCACCGAGAAGGGCAAGTTCGTGTCGCTGTCATTCTTTCGCGACGAGGCTGCGGTGGAAGCCTGGCGCAACACGATCGAGCATCGCCGCACCCAGGCCAAGGGCCGCGCGCGGATCTTCGAGAACTACCGGCTGCGGGTGGCGAGCGTGATCCGTGATTACGGCCTGAACGAACGCGATCAGGCGCCGAAGGACAGCCGCGCGGTGCATGAGCCGCACTAGCGGGCGGATGCGTGGGTGCCTATCTCTGCGCGGCCAATGACTCCAGGGAGCGACCAATGCCACTGCCAACTGCTGACAAACGCGCCGCCTTCAAGAAGCTGCATGAGAGCGGCTGCTTCATCATTCCGAACCCGTTCGATGTCGGCAGCGCCCGCGCCTTGCAACATCTCGGCTTCAAGGCGCTGGCGTCGACCAGCGCGGGCTTTGCCTGGACCATCGCCAAAGCCGACAACCGCGTCACCGTCGATGACGTCTGCGGCCACCTGACCGCGCTGTGCGCGGCGGTCGATATTCCCGTCAATGCGGATTTCGAGGGCGGCTTCGCGGTCGAGCCCGACAAGGTCGCCGCCAATGTCGCGCGCGGCGTCAAGACCGGCGTCGCCGGGCTCTCGATCGAGGATTCCACCGGAGACGCCGCCAACCCGCTGTTCGAGCACAAGCTCGCGGTCGAGCGCATCAAGGCGGCGCGCAAGGCCATCGATGCCGACAACAGCGGCGTGTTGCTCACCGGCCGCTGCGAGGCATTCCTGTGGGGGAGGAAGGACCTCAATCTGGTGATCGAACGGCTGCAGGCCTATTCGGAAGCAGGAGCGGACGTCCTTTATTCGCCGGGCATCGCGACCAAGGAGGAGATTTCCGCGGTCGTGAAGGCGGTCGCGCCAAAGCCGGTCAATCTGCTGATCGGCGGCGCGTCGGAGCTGACGCTGCAATCGGTTGCCGATCTCGGCGTGCGGCGGATCAGCGTCGGCGGAGCGCTGGCGCGGATGGCCTGGACCGGCGTGATGAAGGCGGCCAAGGAGATGGCCGAGAAGGGCACCTTCACCGAATTCGCCAACGGCTATCCCGGCGGCGAGCTCAACAAGATGTTCAAGTAGACTTCACAAAAAAGCAGCGGGCCGCTTGGGCCCGCTGCTTCACCACTCCGGGGACGGAAGCGGATTACTTGTTCTTGTCGCCGGTCGAGTCGGACGGCGCCGCCGAGCGGTCGATTTCCTGTCCGGTCGGCTTGTTGGCCGACGGAGACGCGGGCTGCGCCGGTGCCGCGCCCGTGGTCGTGCCGGGCTGGCTGTTCGGCTTCGGCGTCACATCGCGCATGCCCGGAGGCGGCGCGGCCGGATTGGCCGGCTGCTGCTGCGCGGTCTGCGTCGATGGCGTCGTGCCCGCCTCATGCACCGATGTATTGTTCAAGCCGTAGAACAGCGCGCCGAGCACCACGGCCACCGCAACTGCAAACATCGCGATCTTGGTGGTGCTGGCCGGTCCCTCCTGGAGTTCCGGATCCGGCTGCAGCTCGTTGTCCAGGCTGTTGAAGCGCGCCTGACGGCGCATTTCGTCCTCGGTCAGGTTGGCGCGATACGGATCGTCAGGTTGATAGGCCATTGCAAAGTTCCTCCGTTAGCACCTCAAAGCTAAACGCATGGGACAATGGCTGGCGCGCGAGGATGTTCCGCGCCAATGTTGCAACCTGTTCATGCCGGAACCGTCGATTCCTTGGGTTCCAACCTGTTTCATGAGGCCTTTTCAATGTGGACCATGCCGCCCACCGATTCGGTGCTGCAAGTGCTCTCGTTCATTGCGGTTGCGGCGCAGTCGATGACGGCGGCGCTGGCGGCCGGCAGGCGCAGCATGGATTGGGCCGGCGTCTGCATGCTCGGCGCGATCACCGCGCTCGGCGGCGGCACCATCCGCGACGTGCTGCTCGGGCATTATCCGCTGCTCTGGGTCGCGCACCCGATCTACCTTGCGGTCGCAGCCGCCGGCGCCTTCGCCACCATCCTGCTGGCGCGGCTGGTGCACCGGCTCAACCTCGCATTCCTGGTGCTCGATGCGATCGGACTTGTGGTGTTCACCATGGCCGGCTGTGACGTGGCCTCGCAAGTCGACGTCCCGCTGCCGATCGTGATCGTCGCCGGCATGATCTCCGGCTGTGCCGGCGGCGTGCTGCGCGACATTCTCTGCAACGAGGTGCCGCTGTTGTTTCGCAGCGAGCTCTACGCCAGCGTCTCCGTGGTGACCGGACTGTTCTATGTGGCCGGCTCCGGGCTGCAGGTGAACGCCCAGCTCTGGACCGCGCTGACCTTCGCGCTCGGGCTGACGTTCCGCATGCTTGCGATCCGCTACCGATGGGAGATGCCGAAATTCGTGTTCAGCGGCGAGGAGCGTTGAACGGCTATTTCGCGGTCCGCGCCTTCGCGACCTCGTCCGCGGTGACGGCCGGCGCCGCGTTGCCCCAGGCATTGCGGATGTAGGTCGCAACGTCCGCGACCTCCTGGTCGGTCAGCTTCGGATACGCCGGCATCGAGCCTGCGTTCGGCGCGCGCGGCGTGGTCACGGTCTGCGCGCCGTCGAGGATGACGCGCAGCGTGCTCGCCGGATTGGCCGATTGCAGATTGGCGTTGCCGGGCAGCGGCGGATAGATCCGCGGGCTGCCTGTGCCGTCGAGCTCATGGCAGGCGATGCAGGCGCCGCGATAGATACGCTCGCCATTGCTCATCTGCGCCGGCGAGGGCGGGGTGACCTCCGGCTCCGGCGCGCCGGCGGGCAGGCTCTTCAGATAGGCCGCGATCGCGCGCACATCGGCGTCGCTCATCTTCGAGGTCGAATTGAGCACCACCTCGGACATCAGGGGGCCGGCATGGCTGTGCCCGTTGCGGCCGCTCTGCAGATATTCGGCGATGTCAGCCACGCTCCATGATTTCAGCCCGCTGCGCGCGGCGCCATCGAGCCTGGGCGCGAACATGCCTTGCACCATGCTGCCGCCGAGCGCCTGGTCGCGCCTGTCGGCGCCGAAGGCGTTCTTGGGCGTGTGGCAGGCGCCGCAATGGGCGAGGGCCTCGACGAGATAGCGTCCGCGATTCCATTCCGCCCCCTTGTTCTGGTCCGGCTGGATGATGCCCGGCGTAAGGAACAGTGCGTTCCAGGCCCGCATCAGCACGCGGTAGTTCAACGGCCAGCGCAACTCCGGCGGCGGCGCCTTGTTGCTGACCGGCGCCAGCGTTGCGAGATAGGCGCGGATCGCCAGGATGTCGTCGCGGATCAGCTTCGTGAAATACGGGTAGGGGAAGGCGGGATAATAATGCGCGCCGCTCGGCGAAGCGCCGATCCGCAGTGCGCGCCGGAAATCGTCGTCGCTCCAGCCGCCGATGCCGGTATCGCGGTCGGGGGTGAGGTTCGGCGAGAACACCGCACCGAACGGCGTGTCGATCCGCTTGCCTCCGGCGAAGGGCTTTGCCGGGTCGGCCGTGTGGCAGCTGGCGCAGTCGCCGGCGATCGTGAGCGCCTTGCCGCGGGCGACGACGTCGTCGGTCGGCACGGCGGCACATTCGCGGGTCGCGAGCGCACCGCACAGCAGCGCTGCGACCAGAATCGCACCCGTGGTTCGAAATCGTCGCCGCATCCAATCACCTTTCGGTCCACAAGACGCGTCACGCCATTTCGCCGCGGGCCGGTCCTGCGACAGAAACCGAAACGGCCCTGCAATATTCCCGGCACGAAATTGCGATTTTTGAGCGACGGGCCTGGTCGCCCAGAATTGTGCTGCGCGAGCCGGAAAATCCGACATAGACTGGTTCTAACAAGCTCGGATGACTAGCTAAAAAGCAGTCGTCGCGACCAGCGAAAAGAGGGCTAAATGGGAATCAACCAAGGGCCTATCAGCCTCGACCAGAAGTACACCCAGGGCACCGGCCACGTCTTCATGACCGGCATCCAGGCGCTGGTCCGCCTGCCCATGGCGCAGATCAGGCGCGACCGCGCCGCGGGTCTCAACACAGCAGGCTTCATCTCCGGCTATCGCGGTTCCCCCCTCGGCGGCTACGACCAGCAGCTGTTCGCCGCCCGCAAGCATCTCGAGCAGTACAACATCAAATTCCAGCCCGGCGTGAACGAGGACCTCGCGGCCACCGCGATCTGGGGCTCGCAGCAGCTCGCCCTGTCGCCGGGCGCCAAATATGATGGCGCGGTCGGCATCTGGTACGGCAAGGGCCCCGGCGTCGACCGCTGCGGCGACGTGTTCCGCCACGGCAATGCGGCCGGCTCCGCCAAGCATGGCGGCGTGCTCTGCCTTGCCGGCGACGACCATGGCGCGAAATCTTCCACCGTCCCGCATCAGTCCGACCACGCCTTCATTTCCGCGCTGATGCCCTACCTCTACCCCTCCAGCATCCACGAAATGATCGAGATGGGCCTGCTCGGCATCGCGATGTCGCGCTACTCGGGCTGCTGGGTCGGCATGAAGGTGATTACCGAGACCGTCGAGACCACGGCCGAGATCGACCTCACCGACGAGATGACGCCGTTCATCATCCCGACCGATTTCGAACTGCCGCCGGGCGGCCTCAACATCCGCTGGCCCGACGACCGCTTCGAGCAGGACCGAAGGCTGCAGGACTACAAGGGCTTTGCAGCGATCGCCTTCGCCCGCGCCAACAAGGTCAACCGCATCACCATGGATTCGCCGAACGCGCGCTACGGCATCATGGCCTCGGGCAAGAGCTACGAGGACATCCGCCAGGCGCTGCGCGAGCTCGGCATCACGCCCGAGATCGCCGCCAAGATCGGCATCCGCCTCTACAAGATCGGCATGCCCTGGCCGCTGGAGCCGGAAGGCGTGCGCAACTTCGCCGTCGGCCTCGAGGAGATATTCATCGTCGAGGAACGCCGCGAGATCGTCGAGAACCAGGTCAAGCAGGAGCTGTTCAACTGGCGCGACGACGTGCGCCCGCGCATCGTCGGCAAGATGGACGATCACGACAAGCGCTTCCTGACCTTCGCCGCCGAGCTCAGCGTGGCCTCGCTTGCGAGCTCGCTCACCGAACGGCTGCTTCGACTTAATCTCAATCCTGAAATCGCCGAGATGCTGCGCGCCAAGGCGGACTGGTTCAACGGCCGTCAGTCGACGCAGATGCAGGCGACCGCGCCCGTCAGCCGTACGCCGTATTTCTGCTCGGGCTGCCCGCACAATACCTCGACCAAGGTGCCGGAAGGCAGCCGCGCGCTGGCAGGCATCGGCTGCCACTTCATGGCGCTGTGGATGAACCGCTCGACCGAGACCTTCACCCACATGGGCGGCGAGGGCGTGCCGTGGGTCGGTATCGCGCCGTTCACCAACGAGAACCACATCTTCGCCAATCTCGGCGACGGCACCTATTTCCACTCCGGCATTCTCGCAATCCGCCAGTCGATCGCCTCCAAAGCCAACATCACCTACAAGATCCTCTACAACGACGCGGTCGCGATGACCGGCGGCCAGCGCCACGACGGCGATCTCTCGCCGCAGCAGATCACCTTCCAGCTCCACGCCGAAGGCATTCGAGAAATCTACCTGGTCTCGGAGAATCCCGGTGCCTATCCGGCCGATACCATCGCGCCCGGCGTCAAGCTGTTCCATCGCGACGAGCTCGAGAACGTCCAGAAGATGTGCCGCGACACTAAGGGCACCTCGGCGATCGTGTTCGTGCAGACCTGCGCCGCCGAAAAGCGCCGCCGCCGCAAGCGCGGCCTGATGGAGGATCCGCAGCGCCGCGTGCTGATCAATCCCGCGGTCTGCGAAGGTTGCGGCGACTGCTCGGTGCAGTCGAACTGCATCTCTGTCGAGCCGCTGGAGACGGAGCTCGGGCGCAAGCGCGCCATCAACCAGTCGACCTGCAACAAGGACTATTCCTGCGTGAAGGGTTTTTGCCCGTCCTTCGTCACGGTCGACGGCGGCAAGCTCAGGCGGCGCGCGCCGCCTGAGCTCGGCAGCATCGATAATCTGCCGGAGCCGGCCTCCAAGCCCGCGCTCGACCGGCCCTACAACATCGCGGTCGGCGGCGTCGGCGGCACCGGCGTGCTGACGATCGGCGCGCTGCTCGGCATGGCCGCCCATATCGAGGGCAAGGCCTCGATGATCCTCGACATGTCCGGTCTCGCGCAAAAGGGCGGCGCGGTGCTGAGCCACGTCCGGCTCTCCGAGCACACCGCCGACGTGACTTGCTCGCGCATCGTGACCGGAACGGCCGATCTGGTGCTCGCGGCCGACGAGGTCGTGGCGGCGTCGAAGGACACCATCACGCTGTGCGATGCGAGCCGCACCGTCGGTATCATCAACAGCCACGTGATCCCGACCGCGGACTTCATCCTGAACCGCGACTTCAACTTCCAGAGCCGCAAGGTCAACAGCGTGCTGGAGACCGAGCTGCGCAAGGACTCCGCCTTCTTCGACTTCACCAAGCCGGCCGAAGCGCTGCTCGGCGACTCCATCGCCACCAACATCATGATGATGGGCTTTGCCTATCAGCGCGGGCTGCTGCCGCTGTCGGCGGAAGCGATCCAGCAGGCGATCGAGGTCAACGGGGTCTCGATCAAGATGAACACCCAGGCGTTCCAGCTCGGGCGGCTGGCCGCGGCCGATCCGGCGCGGCTCGCCGCGATGATGAAGGGGCAGGATGACGACGCAGCCCCGGTCAAGGCGCTGGATGCGATGTCGCTCGAGGAGATCATCACCCACCGCATGGCGCTTCTGACTGACTATCAGAGCGCGCGTTTGGCAAAGCGCTACCGCAAGCTCGTCGACCAGGTTCGCGACGCCGCCACCAAGGGCGGCTATGGCGAGGCGTTGCCGCGCGCGGTCGCGATCAACTACGCAAAGCTGCTCGCCTACAAAGACGAGTACGAGGTGGCGCGGCTGTTCACCGACGGCCGCTTCGAGAAGCAGTTGCATGACCAGTTCGAAGGTGAGTTCAAGTTCAACTTCAATCTCGCGCCGCCGATCCTCGGCGGCGGGCTCGACGCGCAGGGCCGTCCGAAGAAGCGCGCCTTCGGGTCGTGGATGATGTCGGTGTTCAAGGTGATGGCGCGATTCCGCTTCCTGCGCGGCACGCCGCTCGACATCTTCGGCTACAACGCCGACCGCAGGCTGGAGCGCGATCTGATCGCGGGCTATGAGAAGGATGTCGCGACGGTGCTGAATCTGCTGTCGCCGCTCAACCACGACATCGCGGTCGAATTGCTGGCGCTGCCCGATCGGATCCGCGGCTACGGTCCGGTGAAGGAGAAGGCGATCAAGGAGGCGAAGGTTCGCTACGCGCAACTCGCCGCCGACCTCGCCAACCCGCCGCCCGCGCCGCGGCAGATGGCGGCGGAGTAGCGGGTGTTCACGGCGCTCGATGCAGCTCCGGAGCGGCTCGACGAACATGAGCAGAATTTCGTCGGGCAGATCCGAAAACATGGCTGGTTCGGTACGCATGTCGCATCGGACGACGCAGGTCCGGGGTTCTCGTACACCACTGGATTTTGGCTGAAATTCAAGCTTCCGGAATTGATCCTGTTCTCAATGTCGATGGAGAACGCCCAGGATACGTTCTGGCACATCTGGCGCCAATTCGAGGCTGGACGACGGTTTCCCGTTGGCGAGCCAACGGAGGAGATATTCGAGAATGCTCTCGCGGTGCTGCTCCCGGTCGCTGTCGAGCATTATCGATCCCATCTCGGGTGGAGCAGATGGTTTTACGGTAACGACAACTTTGAATGCCACCAGATCATATTCCCGGATCGAGGCGGAGCGTTTCCGTGGGCACCGGGATCGTCAGATGAGTTTAGGTCGGCGCAGCCAGACTTGACCGCTGGCAATTGGTCCGGGCTACGCGGTCGATAGCGTGCCTCGCGATTTCCGCGCGGACCAAGCCTGAGAGGAGGTCGCTAGCAGCACCGCCTTTGCGAGAGGACGCGAAAGTTCGCTACGCGCAACTCGCCGCCGCCCTCGCCAACCCGCCGCCGGCGCCGCGGCAGATGGCGGCGGAGTAGTGTAGTCACACATTCGGTGTCGTCCCGGCGAAAGCCGGGACCCATAACCACCGCACTTCGTTGTAGCGCGACGCTGGGGCCACAGCTCACTCTCACCACACAACCCTGTGGTTATGGATCCCGGCTTTCACCGGGACGACGATTGAGTTGCGGATACGGTCTCGCCTGACGGAATATTATCGCGCTTGCCAAGGTCGCGTCGTCGGTTCAGAAAAACGCTCGAGCGAAGAAACGCCAGCGGAGAGCGATTTGACCATCAAGGGCAAGGCCTACATTGCCGGGATCTACGAACATCCCACCCGGCACGCACCCGATAAATCAACAGCACAGCTACATGCCGAGGTCGCCAAGGGCGCGATCGAGGATGCCGGGCTCACCAAGGACGATATCGACGGCTATTTCTGCGCCGGCGACGCACCGGGCGGGCTGTGGCCGATGGTCGATTATCTCGGCCTTAACACCAGGAAGCTGCGTCACGTCGACTCCACCGAGACCGGTGGCTGTTCCTATCTGATCCATCTCGGCCACGCCGCCGAGGCGATCGCAGCGGGCAAGTGCTCGGTCGCGCTGGTCACGCTGGCGGGCAAGCCGCGCACCGGCCCGATGCCGCCGCGCGCGTCGGGCGCCGAGGCCGATTTCGAATCCGCCTACGGGGCTACCACGCACAATGCCTACGGCATGTGTGCCATGCGCCACATGCACGACTACGGCACCACCTCCGAACAACTCGCCTGGATCAAGGTCGCGGCCTCGCATCACGCGCAATACAACCCGCATGCGATGCTGAAGGAGGTCGTCACCGTTGAGGACGTGCTGAACTCGCCGATGATCTCCGATCCGCTGCACCGGATGGATTGCTGCGTCGTCACCGACGGCGGTGGCGCGATGATCGTCACGACGCCGGAGATCGCCAAGAGCCTGAAGAAGCCGCTGGTGCGCTTGATCGGCCATGGCGAGGCGATGAAGGGCCCGCGCGGCGGCAAGGATCTCGATCTGACTTACTCCGCCGGTGTGTGGTCCGGCCCGCGCGCCTTCGAGGAGGCGGGCGTGACGCCGAAGGACATTAAATACGCCTCGATCTATGACAGCTTCACCATCACGGTGCTGATGCAGCTCGAGGACCTCGGCTTCTGCAAGAAGGGCGAGGGCGGCAAGTTCGTCGCCGACGGCAATCTGATCTCGGGCGTCGGCAAGCTGCCGTTCAACACCGATGGCGGCGGCCTGTGCAGCAACCATCCCGTCAATCGCGGCGGCATGACGAAAATCCTCGAGGCTGTACGGCAGTTGCGCGGCGAGGCGCATCCGAAGGTGCAGGTGAAGAACTGCGACCTCGCGATCGCCCACGGCACCGGCGGTCTGCTCGGCGTTCGCCACGCCGCCTCAACCTGCATTCTGGAGCGTGCGTGATGTCTGAAGCGAAGAAGTACAATGCCCCGGTGACCAACCCGGAGACCGCGCCGTTCTGGGAAGCGGCGAAGGCGGGCAAGTTCATGATCAAGCGCTGCAACACCTGCGGCGAGGCGCATTACTTCCCGCGCGCGATCTGCCCGTTCTGCTTCTCCGACAAGACAGTGTGGGAAGAGTCGAGCGGCGAGGCCACGGTCTACACCTACAGCCTGATGCGCAAATCACCGACCGGTCCCTATGCGATCGCCTATGTGACGTTGAAGGAAGGTCCGTCGCTGCAGACCAACATCGTCGATTGCGATCTGGAGACGGTGAAGATCGGCCAGAAGGTCAAGGTGGTATGGAAGCCGACCGACGGCGCCCCGCTGCCGTTCTTCACGCCGGCCTAGCCTAGAAAGTACCTTTCCCCCTTGCGGGGGAAGGTGGCAGCCGAAGGCTGCCGGAAGAGGGGTTCTCTCCGCGAGAGATGCGTTTGAGGAGCCAACCCCTCTCCCAAACGAGTTTGCGTTTGATGCCGGTGCGGCCCTCTCCCGCAAGGGGAGAGGGCGCAATAACGCGCAACGGCGAAGAAAGAACAGTTCGGGAGAAAACAACAATGCCGATCGTGTACGAACAGCTGATGGCCCTGAAGAATCTCGGCCAGAAATACAGCTACAGCGACCGCGACGTGATGCTCTACGCCTATGGCATCGGCTTGGGAGCCGATCCGATGGACGAGAAGGAGCTCGCCTTCGTCAATGAGGGCGTGCTGACGCCGCGTCCGCTCAAGGTGGTTCCGACGTTTGCCTCGGTCGCGGCCTGGGGCGCCGGTCCCGGCGAGATGAACCTCAACCGCGTCATGGTGGTCGACGGCGAGCGCGACATCACCTTCCACAAGCCGTTCGCGACCGCGGCGCAGATCACGGCCGACTCGACCGTGCTCGACGTGTTCGACAAGGGCAAGGACAAGGGCGCGGTGATCCGCCACCAGACCGTGCTGAAAGACGAGAAGGGCGAGAAGCTCGCCACGCTGGTCGCCTCGCGCTTCGCCCGCGGCGATGGCGGCTTCGGCGGCCCGTCCGACGGCCAGCCCGAGCCGCACAAGGTGCCGGAGCGCGCGCCGGACAAGATCGTCGACATCACGACGCGGCCCGACCAGGCGCTGGTCTATCGGCTCTGCGGCGACCGCAACCCGCTGCACTCCGATCCGGAGTTCGCCAGGAAGGCCGGCTTCCCGCGGCCGATCCTGCACGGCATGTGCACCTACGGCATCACCTGCCGCGGCGTGCTGCAGACCTACGCCGACTTCGATCCGTCGGCCTTCAAGCAGCACGTGGCGCGGTTCTCCTCGCCGGTGTTCCCCGGTGAGACCGTGACCATGGAACTGTGGAAGGACGGCAACGTGGTGTCGTTCGAGGCCAAGGTGAAATCGCGCGGCGTCACCGTGATCAAGAGCGGCAAGACGGTGCTGGCGTAGCCGCGCGTCAAGGCCGGGATGCTCCCTCGCCCCGCTCGCGCGGGGGAGAGGAAGAAGAAAGAACAAAACGGAGAGAACAACCATGGGATTACTCGACGGCAAGGTGGCGCTGATCACGGGCGCCGGCGGCGGGCTTGGTGAAGCCTACGCGAAGCTGTTCGCGCGCGAGGGCGCGGCCGTGGTGGTCAACGATCTCGGCGGCCCGCGCGACGGCTCGGGTTCGGACAAGTCGATGGCTGACAAGGTGGTCGACGCGATCAAGGCCGAAGGCGGCCGTGCGGTCGCCAACGGCGCCGACATCTCGACCTTGGCCGGCGGCCAGTCGGTGTTCGACGACGCCATCAAGCATTTCGGCCGCGCCGACATCCTGGTCAACAACGCCGGCATTCTGCTCGACGAGACCTTCCACAAGGCCAAGGAAGCGAACTGGGACAAGGTGATGAAGGTGCACCTCAAGGGCACCTTCTGCTGCACCCAGCCGGTGTTCAAATGGATGCGCGACAACGGCGGCGGCGTCATCGTCAACACGTCCTCGACCTCGGGTCTGATCGGCAATTTCGGCCAGACCAATTACGGCGCCGCCAAGGGCGGCATTTGGGGCCTGTCCAACGTGCTGGCGATCGAGGGCCGCAAGTACAACATCCGGATCTGGACCCTGGCGCCGGGCGCGCTGACCCGCATGACCGCAGACCTGCCCCGCTACAAGGAGAACCCGGGTGCGGCGCTCGGCCCGGACGGCATCGCGCCGGCGGTGCTCTACATGGTCAGCGACCTGTCCGGCGACCAGACCGGCAAGGTCCTCGGCGTCTCGGGTCCGCGTGGCGTCCGCGAGATGCGGATGATGGAAATGGAGGGCTGGAAGCCGCCCTTTACTGGCTGGAAGGCCGAAGACATCGTCACCCACGCCAAGGAGATCTTCTTCTCCGAGGAGCAGATCAAGATGGGCGCGCGCCGGTTCTGATGTATACCGTCATTCTGGGGCACGCGAAGCGTGAACCCCAATGCGCAATTGCGCATTGTGGAATCTCGAGGTTCCGGGTCTGGTGCTGGCGCACCGTCCCGGAACGACAGACCAGAGGATAGATGCCCAAATGACAAAACTCACCGCCCAGGCCGCAGGAACCTTTGCGATCGCGCCGACCCCGTTCCACGATGACGGCCGCATCGATGAGGCGTCGATCGACCGGCTGACCGATTTCTACACCGATGTCGGCTGCGACGGCGTCACGGTACTGGGCATCCTGGGCGAGGCGCCGAAGCTCGATGCCGCGGAGGCGGAGCAGGTCGCGCTGCGCTTCGTCAAGCGTGCCAAGAAGCTGCAGGTCATTGTCGGCGTCTCAGCGCCGGGCTTTGCCACGATGCGCTCGCTGGCGAAGAAGTCGATGGATGCGGGCGCTGCCGGTGTCATGATCGCGCCGCCGCCGCACTTGCGCACCGACGACCAGATCATTGGCTACTTCAAGCAGGCGCAGGAAGCGATCGGCGACGATATTCCCTGGGTGCTGCAGGACTATCCGCTGACGCTGACCGTCGTGTTCACGCCCGCCGTGATCCGCAAGATCGTGATGGATTCGCCGTCCTGCGTGATGCTCAAGCACGAGGACTGGCCGGGCCTCGAGAAGATTTCGACGCTGCGCAATTTCCAGAAGGACGGCTCGCTGCGGCCGCTGTCGATCCTGGTCGGCAATGGCGGCCTGTTCCTCGATTTCGAGATGGAGCGCGGCGCCGACGGCGCGATGACCGGCTATGCCTTCCCCGAACTCCTGATCGACGTCGTCAATCTGTCCAAGGCGGGAAAACGCGATGCGGCGCACGATCTGTTCGACGCGCATCTGCCGCTGATCCGCTACGAGCAGCAGCCCGGCGTCGGCCTGACCGTGCGCAAATACGTGCTGCAGAAGCGCGGCATCATCTCCTCGAGCGCGCAGCGCAAGCCGGGTGCTGTCATCACGCCGCAAGCGAGGGCGGAGGTCGACTATCTGCTTTCCCGCGTGGCGCGCGTCGATCGCCGCGCCAATCTGCAACCGCAATCCAGTGCAGCAGGCTAGTCATGAATGAGATCGTTGCCCCGCGCCTTGCCTCGACCGTGCTGCTGCTGCGTGACGGGACGTCGTCACGCGAAATCGAAGTCTTCATGATGGTCCGCCATCACCAGATCGAGTTCAACTCGGGTGCGCTGGTGTTTCCGGGCGGCAGCGTCGACAAGAATGACAAGGAGATCGCCGCCGATCCCGCGCTCTATTCGGGCGGAGAAGGGCTCGACGGCGACGCACTCGGCTTCCGGATCGCGGCGATCCGCGAGACCTTCGAGGAGAGCGGCATCCTGCTGGCGCGGCCGCAGGGGTCGAAGCATCTGGTCGATGCGAAGCGTGCGAACGAGATCGCGACCGCGCATCGCGCGGCGCTGAACGAAGGCAAGATCGGCTTCCTCAAGGTGCTGACTGACAACGGCATGGTGCTCGCGCTCGACGAGCTCGTGCCCTATGCGCACTGGATCACGCCGGAGGGCATGCCGAAGCGCTTCGACACCTGGTTCTTCCTCGCCGCCGCGCCGCCCGAGCAACTCGGCGCCCATGACGGCAAGGAATCGACCGACTCGATCTGGGTGTCGACGCGCGAGGCGCTGGAGGGCGGCGAGACCGGCCGCTTCAAGCTGCCGTTCCCGACCACGCGCAACCTGATCCGGCTCGGCAAGCAGCCGAACGTCGGCGCCGCGCTCGCCGACAGCAAGGGCAAGCCGATCGTCGCCGTGATGCCCGTGATGACCAAGACCGCCACCGGCCGCCAGCTCCGCATCCCCAAGGAAGCGGGCTACGACGGCGAGGTGTTCGACGTCGGGGCGCTGGGGTAGCGCGTTATCCTGAGAGATCGAGAGCGCCTCTGACTCGGAGGCGGCGCAATACAATACTAGGCGTCGTCCCGGCCTAGTGCGCAATTGCGCACGGGGGCCGGGATCCAACCACTGAACTGCAATGTTGCGCGACTCTGGAGCCACAGCTTCTTCTGACAACACAACCCTGTGGTAATGGGTCCCGGCCTTCGCCGGGACGACGGGGGAAGGAGAGTCGCTTCTCCACATTTCGGCTTAGATCGAAATATCATCACGTCGCAGCAGTGTAGCTTCCGTCTCAACCATCGAGACGGAATCCCGCCAATGACCGCCACCCACCGCCAGCCGAGCATGGGCTTCGAGCTCGCTTTGCTGCTCGCGCTCGCCACCATGTGGGGCGGCTCCTATACCTTCATCAAGCTTGGTGTCGCGACCATCCCGCCGATCACGCTGATCGCGGCGCGCACCGCGATCGCGGGGCTGTTGCTGCTCGCCATCATGCGGATGCGCGGCGTGACGATGCCGGCGGATGGCGCGACTTGGGTCCGCTTCATCTTCCAGGCGTGCCTCAACAGCGTGATCCCGTGGACGCTGATCGCCTGGGGCGAGCGCTTCGTTGATGCCGGGCTCGCCACCATCCTCAATTCGGCCTCGCCGATCTTCACCTTCCTGTTCACCGCCGCAATCACCCGCCACGAGGCCGCGAGCCTGCGCAAGCTGTTTGGGGTGATATCAGGCATGGCCGGCATCTGCCTGATCGTCGGCGTCGATGCGTTCCGCGATCTCGGGCAGGGGATCTTGGCCGAGGTCGCGATCGTCGCCGCCACCATCTGCTACGCCTGTGCCGCGATCTTCAGCCGCGGCTTCAAGGGGCTCGATCCGATGGCGCCGGCGGCGGGTTCGCTGATCGCGGGCGCTGCGATCCTCGTTCCGCTCAGCCTTGTCGTCGAGCGGCCCTGGACGCTGTCGCCGTCGACGACGTCGCTCGCCGCATTACTGGCGCTTGCGATGTTCTCGACCGCGATCGCGTTCGCGATCTACTTTCACCTGATCCAGACCCTCGGCTCGGTCGGCACCACCGCGCAGGCTTACTTGCGGGTGCCGATCGGGGTGGCGCTCAGCGTCATGGTGCTGGGCGAGCGGTTGAGCCCGACGGCGTGGATCGGCCTCGCCTGCGTCGTGATCGGCGTCGCCGCGATGACGATTCCTGCACGAAGGATCGCCACAGCCTGACGTCATCGCCGCGATGACGATTCCCTCGCGTAAGATCGCCACCGCCTGAAGTTTCGCCCGCTGAAACCGGCGCCTTGCTGCTGTCCGGCAATCCCTGCATGCTGCCCGCAACGAGATCGCAGGGCGGGAAACGGGACGATGTTGCGGCGGATCAGCCTCATTGCCGGTGCGTGCATGGCGTTGCTGGCGATGGCCGGCGCGGTGCGCGCGCAGGACTTCCCGAGCCGGCCGATCCGCATCGTCATTCCCTACGCGCCGGGCAGCGTCGCCGACGTGTTCGCGCGCATCATGGCGCAGGACATGCAGGAGCAGTGGAAGGGGACGATCGTCGTCGAGGCCAAATCCGGCGCCAACGGCTCGATTGCGGCCGAGGAGGTCGCACGCGCCGCGCCCGATGGCTACACATGGCTATTGGTGACGACCTTCTTCACCGCGAGCCCGGCACTGAACACGCAGCTGCGCTGGGATCCGGTCAGGGACTTCGTGCCGGTCGGGCAGATCTGTCTCGCCCCGAACTTCTTCATCGTGCCGACCTCGCTGCCGGTGAAGACCGTCGCCGACTATGTCGCGCTGGCCAAGGCCAAGCTGGGCACACCGAACTACAGCCATCCCGGCAAGGGCTCGACCGGCCATCTCGGCTTCGAACTGTTCAAGCGGCTCGCCGGGATCGACGTCACCGCGATCGGCTATCGCGGCTATCCGCAGATGGTGCCCGATATCGCGAGCGGGCTGATCACCTCGAGCTTCCTGTCGGCCAACCAGGCGCTGGCCCAGGTGCAGTCCGGCAGCATCAGGATCATCGGTGCGATCAGCGACGGCCGCTCGAAATACTTTCCCGACGTGCCGACCATGGCCGAGCAGGGCTTTGCCGAGGCGCAGGTGACGCCGTGGTTCGGCTTCGTGGTGCCGGCGGGCACGCCGCAGCCGGTCGTCGAACGCATCAGCGCGGCGCTCGAAACCGCGCTAGCCTCCGCCGAGGTGCGGAGGAAGCTGGATGTCGCCGGCTGCGACGCCCGGAGCGCGCCGCTGAAACGCTTTGCCGACGTCATCGCGGCGGACGTCGCCCTCTGGGCCCGGGTGGTCAAGGAGGCCGGCATCCAACCGGACTGAGCCGGCCGCTGGCCCCTACCGGAAGCGGTGGGCCGGGGGCAGGGGTGATACAGATCACACCGGCCGGCCCGGTCCTGCAGCATGTTTCCCCAAAATCCGTAATTTCCCGTATATTGGGGCCCATTGGACCCCGGCCCTTGATGACATGACCGCTGAATTGCCGCCGAATTCGCAAGCGCCGCGTGCGTTCTCCCTCTCCATTGGCCAGCTCACGTTCGGCAGCTTCCTGCTGGTCCTGGCTGTGATCATCATCACATCCACCGCCAGCGTGATCGCGATCCGCCACATCGATACGACCTTCGCCGAGCTGCAGCGGCTGCAGAGCGTCGGCGACATCGCCGAGGATATCGACCGCCGCATGAACGAGCTGCGGCTGGCGGCGCGCGACTTCGTCACCGAGCCGGGCAGCCAGTCGGTCCAGGTCGCGGAGGCGGCCCAGTCGCTGAGCGAGATCCTGAAAAAGACCCGCATCAAGCTGGCGCCCGAGCAGCAGGACATGATCGACGGCGTCACCCAGCGGCTGGCGACCTATCGCAACGGCATCGAGCGCATCTCGGCGCTGCTCAGCCGCCGCGCCGAGCTGGTCGCCGGGCTGCCGCCGCTGCGCGAGGCCTTCGACAAGGCGGTCGCCGCAAGCAACGATGCGGCGCTGGCCAATGCGCTGTCGCAATCCCAGAGCCGGATCGCCACCGCGCTGCTGGCGCACAATACGTCCGCCGCCGAGCAGGCCGCGCAGAGCATGCGGGCGATGACCATCTCCGATCCCGCGCTGCGCGGCGCCGTCGACGATTATGCCGAGGCGATCGTCGCGGTCTCGGTGCGCGAGGGCCAGATCGCCGACATCGACAAGGAGGTGCTCGGCGCCGAAGGCCGGCTGATCCAGAAGGTCACCGAGCTGCTCCGCGAGCTCAGCTCTCGCCGCGGCCACGTGCTGTCGCGCGATTTTGCCCGGACGCTGGCTGAAGCAAAATGGCAGAGCATCGTGCTCGGCACGGCGGGCGTGCTGATCGGCCTGTTCGCGTCGGTGCTGGTGGTTCGCCGCACCGTCCGCCCGCTCGCCAGGATCGCGGGCTCGATCCGCAAGGTTGCCGGCGGCGAGAAGAGCGCGTTCATTCCCGGCGCCGACCTCGACAACGAGATCGGTGACATCGCACGCGCCGCCGAAGTGTTCCGCCAGACCCTGGTCGACGCCGACAGCGCGCGCGAGGCGGCGCTGCGCGCGCTTGCCGAGCAGCGGCTCGCCGAGGAGAGCTACCACAAGCTGTTCGAGGCGTCGGTCGAGGGCATCTACGTCACGACGCCGGGCGGCGCGCTGCTCAACGCCAATCCGGCGCTGGCGCGGATGATGGGCTATGGCACGCCGCAAGACCTGATCAAGGGCATCGACGACATCGCCACCACCGTCTATGTCGATCCCGCGGCGCGCGAGCAGTACCAGCAGCTGATGCAGCGCGATGGCATGGTGCGCGACTACGAGTATCAGGTGCGCGCGAGCGACGGCACGGTGCTGTGGCTGTCCGATTCGGCGACCGTCGTCCGCAACGACGAAGGCGAGGTGATCCGCTACGAGGGCACGGTGCGCGACATCACCGACCAGAAGCGCGCCGAAGACGCGATCGCCGAAGGCCGGCGGCTGCTGCAGATGGTCATCGACACGGTGCCCGCCGTCATCAACGTCAAGGACCGCGACCTGCGCTACGTGCTGATGAACCGCTACATGGCCGGGATCTTCGGCATCGAGCCGCAGGACGCGATCGGCCAGACCACTGGCGACCTGATGTCGCGCTACGGCGCGGCGAAGACCGATGAGAACGACAAGCGCGTCCTGTCGGCGCGGCGCGAGCTCGGCTTCTATGAAGAGGAGTACAAGGACGTCGCCGGCAACATGCGGCAATGGCTGGTCAACAAGCTGCCGATCCTCGACGCGCAGGGCGACATCGAGAACATCGTCACGGTCGCGCTCGATATCGGCGAGCGCAAGCGCTCCGAGCAGGAGATGCGCAAGGCGAGGGATTCCGCGGAAGCCGCGCTGCGCAATCTGCGCGAAACCCAGAATTCGCTGATCGAGGCTGAAAAGCTCGCCGCGCTCGGCCGCCTGGTGGCCGGCGTCGCCCATGAGGTCAACAATCCCGTCGGGATCAGCCTGACGGTGGCGTCCGCGCTGGAGCGCAAGACCGCGAATTTCGCCACCCAGGTCGAGCGCGGCGACCTGCGCCGCTCCAGCCTCAACGATTTCCTGAACACGGCGCGCGATGCCTCCTCGCAACTCGTCGCCAATCTCAACCGCGCCGCGGAGCTGATCCAGTCGTTCAAGCAGGTCGCCGCCGACCGCAACTATTCCGACCAGCGCACCTTCGATCTCGGCGACCTCACCGAGCAGGTGGTGATGAGTCTGAGGCCCGGCCTGCGCAAGCACAACCTGACGCTCAACGTCGATTGCGAGCCGAACCTGATCATGAACTCCTATCCGGGACCGTATGGCCAGGTGCTGACCAATCTGTTCCTCAACGCGGTCGCGCATGCGTTCCCGGACGGTAAGGCCGGCGAGGTCGAGATCCAGGTCCACGCCGCCGGCGGCGACAATGTCGAGGTGATCTTCGCCGACAATGGCTGCGGCATGAGCCTCGACGTGCGCCGCCGCGCCTTCGATCCGTTCTTCACGACGCGGCGCGATCAGGGCGGCACCGGGCTCGGCCTGCACATCGTCTACAGCATCGTCACCACGCGGCTCGGCGGCCGGCTCTCGCTGGATTCCGCACCGGGCAACGGCACCCGCATCCAGATGATCCTGCCGCGCGTCGCGCCGCTGGAGCAGGCCGCGGAGTAGGCCGCACTATGGCTCAGACCGACTCGTGCGTTGTTCCGTCATCCTGAGGAGCGCGAAGCGCGTCTCGAAAGATGCTCGGCGCGCGCTGGTGGCCGTCGACCCTTCGAGACAAGGGCGCGCTCCTCCAGCGACAAAGGCAAAGCCTTTGCGCGGGGGTGACGGATCCAGCAGCGAGTTTCCAATCGCTAATTGATATCCGCGAGCTTGTGCAGCGTGGCGCCGAAGATCAGGCTCGCCTTGCCGACCAGTGCGGTGCCACTCATGGTACCGCGGGTATCGGTGAAGGTGCCGGAGACGCCGATGCCGACGGGCGCGGGCCCGCCGAACAGCGGGTTGTCGGTGTCGCGCGGTGTCGTGTGGCGTTGCACAAGGACTTCGCCCTTGAACGCATCGCCCTTCACCGTGTAGCTGCCGGTGTAGTAGAGATAGGCGTCGCCGCCCAGAATCTGGCCGTCGCGGAAGAGAATGACGCCGCTGCCCTTACCGACGCGACCGTCCAGCAGGGTGACGTGAATTGAGTAAAGTCCGTTCTTCATGACGTCCCGATTGCTGGCCGCCGCGCCCACGGCAAGCCAGTTGGTTTTTTATGCCAAAGCGAGCAACCTCGTGCAATGCGGCAGGTTGATTCCCGGGTGTTCCGCGTTCGGGTGACACCCTCGGTTCCTGCCAGGCAGTGTGACGGCGCGATGACAGCGGACCGTACGCGCGAATCAAAGTGGCCCGCGAAATGCATAGCTCTGGTTGCACTGGCCGGTGAGTGCTGGAGCAAACACATGTCTGACTGGATTGAATCCGGCGGCCATTGGGCACGCCCTCGCAGACTCAATGGAACTTCGGCCCGTCATGCGGGCCACGTCATCGTATTCCTCGGGTTGATAACGCTGGTGCTGGTTGCGGCCGTGCGAATCGCGCAAGCGCGCGATCCCGACGGCCGCTACGCCAATTCGCCGCTGAAGGAATGGTTCGACGGCCTGCGCAGCGGCAAAGGGCCGTGCTGTTCGGATGCCGACGGCACAGCGGTCAGCGATGTCGACTGGGAATCCAAGGACGGGCACTATCGTGTGCGCCTCGACGGGGCGTGGATCGATGTCCCCGACGAGGCCGTGGTCACCGAGCCCAACCGGGTCGGTCGCGCCATGGTCTGGCCGATTCCGAGCTACATGGGCGTGACGATCCGCTGCTTCATGCCCGGCAGCATGACTTAGCGCCGCACGCGTGGCTCAGACGTATTTCTGGTCGCGCTCGAGCAGTTCGATTGAGATGCCCTGCGGGCCGCGGATGAAGCAGATCCGCACGCCGGGGCGGATCGTGGTCGGCTCCTTGGTGAATTCGACGCCCTTGGCCTTGATCTCGGCCGCAACCGCGTCGATGTCCTTCACCGTGAGCCCGAAATGATCGAGCCCCTGATAGGGCGTCACCGGCGCGGCGTTGACGCCGTCGCCCTGGGTCACCTCGGCAATGAACACCTTGGCGCCGCCGAGCTGGACGTCGATGCGGCCGGGGCCGCGGATGATCTCGCCGCCGAGAATGTCGCGCAGCCAGGTCGCGGTGGCCTCGGGATCGGGACTGCGCAGGTGGACGTGGTCCCAGGTGACGACAGGCATTGCGATCTCCTTGTTGTTCTCGCGCCGCTTCGGCGCGCGGCACTCGCTCTCGGGCGGCGCGAACTTAGCGAGCGGCCGGCCGTGAGACCATCCCTCCGTGCTGCCGGCCGCAAGATTACCGTCCCGGAATGAAACCATTGCGGCCATCAGCGATTGTCTTTGCGTGGCCGCTCGACCTGCGGCCGACCCGGAAGTCGCACGGTGCGGCTTCCTCTCTGTGTGGGGGCGGCCCGATCAGGCCGCCAGGGTGAGGGCACGACGATGCGGATCGGCTTGGCGTCGTTTCGGAGGTTGGCCGCCGGACGTCTCGGTGAGGGGGGCTTCTACGCCGGCCTGCTACTGCCGCTGATCGCGCTCGCCGGGATCGCCGCCTGGTTCATGCTCCCCGAGCCGAGCGACGCCGGAGACCAGGATGTCTGGCCGGTGTCTTCCTCCATGGTCCGCACCGCGCAGAATGCCTCGACCGGCGCGCAACCGGCCCAAATCACAAATCAGGCCGCGAGGGATGCGCTGGCCGCACCGGCGGACGAGCCGACCACTGTCGGCGTGGCCACCGCCCCACAGGGGACAGAGGAGGCCAGGCCGTCCGGGCCTGGCGCTGAAAGGTCGCCGCTGGACAAGCTGCGGATCGCCTCGCAATCGTGGCGGCGCGGCGGGCTGGGTTCGAAGGCGCTCGTCACCCTGACGCTGCGCAATGCCAACGATTTCGCGGTCAAGGACATCGAGATCGCCTGCGCCTTCATCCGCCGGGACGGTCGGCCGCTGACCGAGCGCAAGCGGCTGATCTCCGACACCATCGCCATGAAAAGCCGCAAAACTTATTCGCGGATGTTGGTCGGATTCGTCAATGTTAACGCAAACAAGGCGAAATGTTCGGTCGTGACCGCGAGCCGCCTCTAATTCCCGGCATCTCGAAAAAGTGACCGCGAATTGACTTGTCGGGTGAACCGTAACGGCCGGACAGGAACTAACTAATAAACCAGCCGTTAGTGAGCGACCGGCAGCGCGGACAGCGTCCGGGTGATCATGCGCAGACGATGAAATCGCCCGCGCGATGACTTATGTCGTCGCGCCGAGATGAACCGCGCCCGCAGCGCGGGGGGAGCTACCAAAATGCCTGTGGCGCGTTATTTCCTGTTCGTTGGTGGCGTGCTGCTCGCGCTGCTCTTCGTCGTCAATGTCATCGTGCCGCAGGAGGCCGTGGTCGGCGGCCAGAACCAGGGCCTGTCGTCGCCGGGCGTCGACAAGACCATGGTGCGCATCAAGTCGATCCAGAAATTGCCCGAGCGGGTGGTCTACGACACCAATTTGCCGACCATCGTTCCGGCGCAGGTCAACGCGGTTGCCGCGGCCATGCCGTCGGCTACGGGCGACGCGTCGGCGCAAGCCCGCGTCCGCAATACGTTCGCCCAGTTCATTCCGCCGGAGAAGGCTGACGCGCAGAAGGTCGCGGCCGAGACAAAGCCGGCCGAGCAGCCCGCGCAGGCCCAGCCTCAGGCGCCGAAGAAGCGTAAGGTCGCGCGCTACCATGCCCATCCCCAGCAGCCGATGCGGCTGGCACAGCCCGGCATGTATCAGCCCTACCGCGTCGCGCAGCAGCAGCGCATGGGCTTCTTCGGTGGCTTCGGTACTTGGTAAGAAAGGCCGCCCGCAGCCGGCAATCGATCCGCCGCCGCAAGCACTTGCGGCGGCATTTTCATGTCCGGGATCAGGCGGGTGGCCGGATCCGCGACGGCGTCCGAGCGCCGCCCGCTACCTTTAGCGCGGCAGGCGCGGAATCTTGTCCGCGAAGCCGTTATAGCAGGTCAGCCGCTCGTCCTCCTCCTTCACGAAGCGGCAATCGTTGACGCCCTTGGCCGGGGCGGCCTTCGGCTTCGGCTGCGGCTTGAAGATCTCGTCGTAGCAGATCAGCCGTTCCTTGGTGGCGTCGTCGATGTCCTGACAGGCCTGAAGCTTCTGGGCGACCGATTGCGGCTTGTCGGGCGCGGCAGGCTTCTCGCCCTTCTTGGCGGCCGACTTCTTGCCGACCTGGACCAGCGGCTTGTCGCCGACCATCGGCTGCGAGGTCGCCGCCGGCTTGTCGGCGTCGGCGGGGGCCGGCGTGGTGCCTTGGGCAAGCGCGGCAGCCGGGCAGAAGAGCGCCAGCGCGAGGATGATATGTTTCATGTCGAAAATGTCCGAAATGGCGTGATGACCGGAAGGATGGCGCCGGGGATCGGAAAAGCCCGGCAAGCGCCGAGACTTAACGCAAGTCTTGCCCGAATCCTACCCCCAGAGGTGACCCGCCCGGCACCGATCCACCGGCAAAAAAGTGGGGGCAATTCGTCGCCGTTCGACCCGCGGGGAGAGCGTGAATTGCCTTTGCCCGGCGGGGTGGCTATGACGACGCCATCTGCGCGACTGGCGCTTGGATGGACCACCATCGGGGAGCGCAGAGACTGAACGCCGCGCGCCTGGGCACCGCTTCGAAACGGAGGTGCCATGACGGCGAACATTCTCGATGGGCATGCACATGCCCAAATTGTCATCGACAAGATTTCTGGCGAACTCGACCGGCTGCCCCGCGCGCCGGGGCTTGCGGTCGTGCTGGTCGGCTGCGACCCGGCGAGCCAGATCTATGTGCAGAGCAAGGTCAGGATGGCCGAACGGCTCGGCCTGCGCGGCGAGGTCGCACGCCTGCCGGATGATGCCAGCGAGGCCGATCTGCTTGCCAGAGTGGAGACGCTCAATGCGCGCGACGACATCGACGGCATCCTCGTGCAACTGCCGTTGCCGGCGCATATCGACGCCTTGCGCGTGATGGCGGCGGTCGATCCCGCCAAGGATGTCGACGGCCTGCATGCCCTGAACGCCGGCCGGCTGTTTCACGGCGACGATGCGCTGGTGCCGTGCACGCCGCTGGGCTGTCTCCGGCTGATCAAATCGACCCTGTCGGACCTCACCGGCGCGCATGCCGTGGTGATCGGCAGCTCCAACATCGTCGGCAAGCCGATGGCCGCGCTGCTGCTGCAGGAGCACGCGACCGTGACCCAGACTCATATCCACACCCGCGGCATCAGCAGGATCTGCCGCGAGGCCGACATCCTGGTGAGCGCGGTGGGCAAGGCCGGCCTCGTGCGCGGCGACTGGATCAAGCCGCAGGCCATCGTCATCGACGTCGGCACCACGCGCGTCGAGAAGCCGGACGGCGGCTATGCGGTGTGCGGCGACGTCTCGTTCGACGAGGCGGTGCAGGTCGCCGGCGCGATCACGCCGGTGCCGCGCGGCGTCGGCCCGATGACGATCGCCTGCCTGATGGAGAACACGGTGAAGGCCGCAAAGGCGAGGGCGGCCCGGCTGCAATAGCGCGGGATGCCTGCGGCGATATGCGCGCGGCGGTGTTGCTCGCGTATCGCGCGAAGTTTCATGACGTCCGGGGTAATGGAAAGCCCGCACCGTTCGTCTAGCATCGCGCGACAGATGGAGGCGCGCGATGCTGTATGCGGAAGATCTCACCGAGGGCCAGACGTTCGAGCTTGGCAGCTACACGATCGGCGAGGCCGAGATCCTGGAGTTCGCCGGGAAATATGATCCGGTGCCGATCCATACCGATCCCGTCGCGGCTGCGGCCGGCCCGTTCGGCGGCCTGATCGCAAGCGGCTTCAACACCATTGCGATCTATCAGCGGCTCGTCGTGGAGGCGATCTGGACCAAGGTGGCGGGGATCGTCGGGCGGAGCTTCGAGATTCGCCTGCCGAGCCCGGTTCGGCCCGGCGCCACGCTCACCGGCCAATCCCGGATCCAGAAGATCACCATCAGGCCTGAGCGGCGCGACGCCGTCGTGATCTTCAAGACGGAGCTGGTCAACGACGAGCAGCGCCCCGTTCTTGTCCTCGTGCTCGACGCGCTGATCCACATGCGGCCGGCGGAGCAGGGGCGGGCGCAGCTCGGCTGAGGGGCATCCCGAAGTCATCCGCCTCGGACCGCGGCCAACGCCGCCATGTGTTCCCCGCACGCGACTTGTCGTCGCGCAATGTTGCGGCAATTATGACAAGCTGGCGGCAGAACAGCAGCGCATCAATGACGTCATCATCGACGAGGTCGTGCTGCCCGGTATTCACTTTGTCGATGCGCCGAAGGCATTCGACCCAAACGGATGTGCCGACGTGAAACGCAGCAGGCAGACGCACGGAGGGATCGAAGCCAGGCGGCGCAAGGCGGAAGAATGGCGCCGCATCCAGACGCAACGCGCCGCTGAACGGCAACGTCTCCGCGACTACAAGATTGCGCTGGCGCGCGACGAGGTTGCCGTAGATACGACGCGGCTCGCACCATCGAACAGCTATTCGACTCCCGATTTCGTGCTGCGCGGAACCTATCGACCGGAGCCCTTCGTCTGCAAGGACTGCGGCGTTGCCGAGGTCTGGACGCCGTTGCAGCAGAAATGGTGGTACGAGACCGCCAAGGGCGATGTATTTACCGCGGCGGTGCGCTGCCGGGCCTGCCGCACCAGGGAGCGCGCGCGCAAATCCGCCGTACGCCGCGTGCATCTGGAAGGACTCGCAAGGAAGAAGCCTCGCGTCTCGTAGCGATGGGCGTGACTTCAGAGTCGCACTTCACATCTGATACGCGGGGAACCGGTGCGCAGGCGGTCAATGCGTCGCGCGTGCGGAACGTTTCGTTGCCTGATTGGTTCGAGACCTTGAAGCCCCCGGTGCGGGGTGCGGGCGGGGAGGAACCAGCCAAGGAAACTTGTCAAGGAAACCTGTCAAGGAAACCATTGCGGCCGGAACCAACGAGAAGGAGCAGCGGATGAAACTCAATTCCACGCAAGTCAAGCAGACCATGACGCAACTGAATGCCCAGGTGCTTCCGGACGATCACCCGGCCGTGGCGCAACTGAACAGCGTGTTCGGTGAGCACACATTCTTCGTCGACACCAGCGGGCTCAAGGTGCTTGAACCGGCCCAGACCTCCGACATGCCGGGGCAGACCGGCGAAGTCGTCAGTCTCGCCGAGTGGAGCGATCCGGAGCTGACCTCGCTTCGGCCGCACGAGCCCGAGCCGACCGGCGTGCTCATCGCACTTGAACCCAGCAAGCACTGAAGCGTTCCAGCGCGAAGTGGATACCGGTTCGCGCAAGCAAAACGCCACCAAGCAAGGGGATTGAGAGCATGATCCGATTCAATCGGATCATGCTCTTTGGGCTGCATCGCGCGGCACCCGCGCCTTCCTGATGGCGACAGCCCCGACGTCGCATCAAGAGGTGCCGAAAGTCACATGGCAAATCAGCGCCGCCTGCGTATGCATCGGTTTGAGATGGGTATCCAGGCGGTGAGGGGCAGATGGGGATCGTGCGGCGCTGGAGCCCTGACGAGGACGAGAAGCTCAGAGAACTCGCCAGGGCCGGCAAGAACGCTCTCGAGATCAGCAACGAACTGACCCGCAGCGCTTCGGCCGTGCGCCGGCGCGCCGAGGTCCTGTCGGTCCTGATCATGGCAAAGGCGTTTCGCGCGCGCCCCTCGCATGTCGCCACCCATCTCGAGCGGGTCGCGATCGACGCGATCCGCAACCGCCGCCCGTTTCCCGCGGGCGTCGGCCCGAGCACCATTGCCGGAATGATCGAGAAGGGCTGGATCGTCCCGGAGATGGGGCGCAGATACAACGTGACCGACGCCGGCGTGGAGGCCGTGCGGCGGAAGATTCCGAGCGGCTGAGAGCGGAGCAGGCTGCGCGTTCGAAGCACTGCGCCGAAGCGGCTCGGCCGGCGCGGTGCGAGCGGGCGGCTATTCGACACCGAACGCAAGATTTTGCGCTCGAGACGGCTGCCTGGTCCGTTCAATGATTGGAGGCGCGACGACCAGCGGTCTCCCGTCCGCCCTCCGATCTGATCGCCCCGATGCTCAACGCCCAGCAAGCCCAAGCCGACCGATACCAGCGTTTCGCCGATCTTGCGCCTTTCATCCGCGAGGCGATCGGTACCATCGGCGCATTGACCTCGGCTCAGCGGACCAACGTGGACTTCCTCGAACGCGAATTCATCCCGGCGCTGGGGCTCAATGACGAACTGCTTCATGAGCAGCCGCCGGAGCTGCCGCCGAACTTCGGCAAGGGCCTCCACCTCTGGCAATATCCGAACCAGCTTGCGCCCTACCTCGCCTGGCTCGCGCGCAACGCGTCCGGCGTCTCCTCGTACATGGAAATCGGCTGCCGCTGGGGCGGCATGTTCATCCTGGTTACGGAATGGCTCAGGAACAGCGGCGCCGACCTCAAGACCGTGATTGCACTCGATCCGATCGCGCCGACGCCGTTTCTCTCGGCCTATTTCGATCTGCCGCAGCAGCAGGCCGCTATCGAACCGATCTACATGCAGGATGTTTCAACCTCGCCGCTGGTCGGTGCGCATGTCGACCGGCTGAAGCCGGACTTCGTCTTTATCGACGGCGATCACAGCCTGCGCGGCGCACTACGGGATCATCTGCTGGTGCGTTCCCGCGCCCGCATCATCGTGCATCACGACATCCATTCCCAAGCCTGTCCCGATACCACGCTGCTCTGGAAGGCGCTGAAGCAGTTCGAGGCGCCGAGCTTCGATATGTTCGAATTCACCAGCCAGTATCCGTCGGTCAATGGCTCTTTCCTCGGCATCGGCGCCATGAAGCGGCGATCGGCGCAGATGTAGGACCGGGAGCCGTGCAATCGCCGCGATCACGAACTCGCGGGCCGATCTCGGAGGTTCAGCTTGCTCTTGTCGCCGCCGGCCCAGGCCAATGTCTTCGGATCCATCACGCGGAACCAGAGCGGCGGGATCGCCGCCAGCCCGAACATGCCGGTGTAACCGTTCGGCAGCCGCGGGATGTCGTCGAAATCGCGGAGCGACTGATAGGGACGCATCGGGTTGGCGTGGTGGTCGGAGTGACGTTGCAGGTGGAACGTCATCAGGTTCGAGACGATGTGGTTGGTATTCCATGAGTGGCGCGGCTCGACCGCCTGGTAGCGGCCGTTCGGCAGCTTCTCGCGCAGCAACCCGTAATGCTCGACATAGTTGGCCTGGGTCAGCGCGTACCAGCCAAGGAAATGGTGCGCGACGATGAACGGCGCGACCTTCCAGCCGAACAGCGCGATCAGGATGGCCGCGACGACGAGCGTCAGCGCAAAGCCCTGCAGGATCTCGTTGTTGACCGACCAGACCGGCTCGCCGCGCCGGGTCAGCCGTTCAGCCTCGTTGCGCCAGCCGCGCTTGAACGCACCCGGCAGCTCGCGCGTTGCGAACGCATAGATCGATTCACCGAAGCGCGCGCTGGCGGGGTCCTCGGGGGTTGCGACCCAGGTGTGATGGCCGCGATTGTGCTCGACGCGGAAATGCGCGTAGCCCACCGCGCAGTTGGCGAGCATGCCGAACAGGATGTTGAGCCTGTCCGGCTTGTGGCCGAGCTCGTGCCCGATCAGGAGCGCACCGCCATTGATGGTGCCGACGCCGAGCAGCAAGGCGACATAGGACCACCACGGCAGATCCTGGGTGCCGAAGAAGGCGATCAGCGCGACGTAGTTGATCCAGGGAAACACCACGGTGATGCGCGCGAGCCGCAGGTAATAGGGATCGGCCTCCATCGCGGCGACCACTTCCGCCGGCGGATTGTGGGTGTCTTCGCCGAACACGACGTCGAGCAGCGGGATCAGGATGAAGATGAAAACGAAGGGGATCAGCGTCACCAGCGGATTGTGCGTCCGCAGGAACAGCCAGTAGGACAACAGCGGGATCAGCGGCGGAATGAACGAGAGCATCCAGAGATAGCGTTTGCCGTCCCGGTAGGTGATGGTTTCCCCAGCAGCATTGGTGCCCGTGAAGATCATCGCATTCCCTCCAGTCTCTTGCGAGGCGGCGTTCGCCGTTGTTGGGCCAAGCATGCCGCGAGGCGGGCCTGCGCCGCCAGTTCACAACAGGCCAATTTTGTGGCATTTTGCGCCAAGCCTGTTCGGCCGGTCGTTCGCAAGGGGAAGGTCGCCGACGCCATGCACGGATCGGAATCCGATGCCCTTCGCACGCCGGTGTCCGCGGCTTATGCGCGGGCGCTGGTGCGGGCCTTTGGCCAGACGCGAAGCGACCGCGACGAACTGCTGAAGGGTACCGGAATTCGGCTCGAGGCGCTCGACCAGCCCGGCGCTCACATGCCGGTATCCTCGCTGGTGGTGCTGGCGGCCAACATCACCCGCCGGCATGGCGAGCTGTGGCCATTGTCGGCCGCGGCGGTCTGGTCGACATCGCTGCAAGGCGCGCTCGACGTCGCGACCAGGACGGCGCCGACCATCGCGGATGCGTTGGCGACCGGCGCGCGCTTCGGGTCGACCCGCGCGCCCTTCGTCCGCAATCGGCTGCGCAAGACCGCGCGCGCGATCCAGATTGAAATCTCTCCCGCGGTCAAGATGGACGGAGCGCTGTGGCACGCCGTGGCGCTGGCGGTCAGCCTCAACGTGCACGCCGTGTACGTCCAGCTGCTCGAGGATTCGATCGGGCAGGCGACGCTGCAATTTCCCTGGCCGCCACCTGCGGGCGCGGAGCGGCTGCTCGAGCATTATTCCTGCGTGGTGAAGTTCAACGCTGCCGCCTTCATCTTCGAGGTGCCGAAAGCGCTTGGCGCGCGGCCGTCGCCGTTTGCCGATCCGCAATTGCACGCCAAGGCGATCGAAGCGCTCGAGGCGATCGAGAATCCGCAGCCCGACACCGCGGCGCTGGCGGGGATCGTCGAGCGCCTGATCGCGGCGCGCCTGCCGCAGCGCCTGGCTGAGGAGGAGGCCGCGCGCCTCGTCGGCACCTCGCGGCGAACGCTGGTGCGGCGGCTCGCCGAGACCGGCAGCGCCTTCCGCCCGCTGCTCGATGGCGTACTGCGCGAGCGCGCGAGGATCATGCTCGCGGCAGGCGCCCAATCGCGCGACGAGATGGCGGCCGCGCTCGGCTACACCGATGCGACGAGCTTCAGCCGGGCGTGCCGGCGGTGGTTCGGAGAGAGGGGCGGGCGGGGTTAGGGCACAGTCGATGGCCTGCGCGAGCCCACAGATCCCAGTGGAGGGTACGCAGACTCAACGATGCCTATCCCCCGTCAATGCGTATGCAGGGCGTCGTAGGCGTGGGCAAAAAACACAGCGGCGCTGAGGAGCAACAGCGCGACAATGGTCGCTTCCATCATGACACTTCCCCATTATTGTTTGGGTAGATGCTACCGGTGAAATGTTTCCGCCCGGTTTCGTCCGCTGATGAAAATGGTTTCGTGGCTGCCGTCGCACGCTGGCGCGGGGGCGTCCAAATGATGGCGCGCTCGGAGAGATTCGAACTCCCGACCCTCGGAATCGAAATCCGATGCTCTATCCAGCTGAGCTACGAGCGCGTTGCGGGTCGATTATCAGACTTGGGCGGGGAGGGCCAGCAGCCACGGAGCGCGGCACCCGGCGGTGCCCGCGCGTCCCGGCGGCCCTCTCCCTTACAGTCGTCAGAAGCAGGGATGCCGGCGGTGGTCCTGGCCGATATAGGCGGCCGCGCTCTGATAGCACTTGTTGCGCGCGGGGCCGTCGTAATAGGCGAAGCTGCCGGCAGTTGGGCCGGGGCCGTAATTGTGCAGATAGCTGATGTGGTAGGGCAGGCCCCAATGGGCGTGGTGGTGATGCCGGTGGTGGCGCGGATGGGCCGTGAGGTCGGCCGCAGCCGCCGGGGTCAGGGCCATCACGGCCAGAGCGAGGGCGGCGAAAAGCTTGGTCTTGGTCATGGGCGGCCTCCGGGCATTTACGGGAATCGGCATTGAGGGCCGCCCCAAGGCCCATTTAACCCGGAATCGGGGCCAAAAGCTGCGGGAAATCAGTCACAGCGCGCCAAATTTTGCCTTTTTGCGGATGCTTAACGGATTGCCAACACAGTCCGGCCAGAGTCTTGCGGTCAGGTCCGCCCGGGCCCGGCCTTTCCCGCGGTTTCGAACGATCCATGCGCATCACGCCCCTTGTCGCCTTGCTGCTCTCGGTTCTGGCCGCGACGCCCGCGCGGGCGGTGCTGCACATCACGCGCGACCATGGCGGCTATGTCGAGGAGTACAAGGCCAAGTACAAGCAGATCCGCGAGCGCCGCGAGCGCGTCGTGATCGACGGCATCTGCAACTCGGCCTGCACGCTGGTGTTCGGCATCGTGCCGCTGAACAAGATCTGCGTCACGCCGCGGGCCAGCATCGGCTTCCACCAGGCCTACTACGACAAGGCCTTCACCTTCGGCATCAAGGTCACCAGCCTCGAGGGCACCTCCGACCTGATGTCCTACTACCCCGACACGGTGAAGGACTGGATCCGCCGCAATGGCGGCCTCACCACCGAGATGAAGAAGATCAAGAACGGGGTCGATCTCTGGAAGATCGTCGACCCCTGTCCGGAAGAGTGGTAGGCGCGCGCGCTCCGAACCTCCGTCCTCAGGTCTTTGTTTGAAGTCTTCGGCTTCAAGTCTTGGGCCTGACGTCGCCATCCGACACCAGCAGTACGGACGCCTTCGACTTGCCGAGCACGGCCGCGGCGATGCTGCCGAAATTCAGGCTGTCGCCCTGGATGCGGTCGACGCCGATCACGACGAGGTCGGCCCGGCTTGACGCGATCTCCTGCAGGATCGCGACCTCAGGCGCGGTGTTGGCGCGTAGCCGCGTCGTCACGTTGATGTCGTAGCGCGCCGCGGTCGCCGCGATGTCCTTCAGGATCGCTTCCTCATGCGCCAGCGACATGCTGGGACCGGTGCGGCGGGCCCCCTTGTCGCGCGTGGTCGAGACGTAGACCACCTGCAGCGGCTCGCTCGAGAGGCGCGCCAGCGCGATCGCGACCTCGGCGCCGCGCCGCGAGACGTTGCTGCCCGAGACCGGCACCAGGATCTTCCGCGCATTCGCCGTCGGCTCCTTCTCGTGCACGCCCTTGGCGGCCGCGATCGCCAGCGGGCCGTCGAAGCCGGAGGCGAGGTCGTCGAGCCGCCTGTCGAAGCCGCCATCGGGGCCGGCGACCGCGTCCATGCCGACCACCAGCAGGTCGAAGCCCTTTCTGGCTTCCTCGGCAATCGCCTCCGCTGCCGTCTCCTCGCGGGCGCGGCTGATGACGTCGACACTGCCGCCGCCGTCGGCATCGGCTTCGGCGCTCGCCTTGGCCGCGCTGATGACCGCCGCTTCGGGGCTCTCCTCATCGGCGCGGTTTTTCTCTTGCAGCTTGGCGTTGGCGCCGACATGCAGCACCGTGATCGGCAGGCCGCGCCCGCCGGCGAGCTGGCCGGCGAGATGCGCGGCGAATGTCGCATTGCTGCTCTCGTCGACCGCGAGCAGCAGTCGCTCGAGATTGGCGACAAAGCCGCGCTGCTCATATTCCTCGCGCTCCAGCCGCTCCTTCTCGTCCTGGCCGAGCGGCAGCCGCGCCAGCGCGCTGCGCAGCATCGGCGGCATCGCCATCGTGGTCAGGATCGCCATGGTCACGATCATCGAGAACATGGTCTGGCTCAGCACCCCCATCGACAGGCCGATGGTGGCGATGATCACCTCGGTCGAGCCGCGCGCATTCATGCCGCTCGCCAGCGCATACGATTCCCGCCGGGTCAGCCCGCCCAGCGCGCCGCCGAAAAAGGCGCCGCCGAACTTGCCGATGCTCGCGATCAGGACCAGCGCCGCGGTCAGCCCCAGCACCGACGGATCCTTCAGCACGGTGAGATCGGCGCTGAGACCGGCGAGCCCGAAGAATACCGGCATGAACAGACTTGAGATCAGCCCGCGCAGCCGCTCGTCGATCTGCCGGGTCAGGATCGGGGATTCTCCGACCAGCACGCCGGCGATGAAGGCGCCGAGCACGGTGTGCACGCCGATCAGGTGCGTGATCATCGCCATCGCGCACATCAACAGCAGGATTACGGTGATCACCGCGGCCGAAGAGACCAGATGGTCGTTGGCCCAACGGATCAGCCGGAACACCAGCCGCCGGCCGATCGTGAAGCTGATCGCGAGGAAGGCCAGCGTGCCGAACAGCGCCTGCGCGACCGAGAGGATGTCGAGACTGCCGCGCGAGGCGAGGCTGAAGATGACGGCGATGATGATCCAGCCGAGGGTGTCGTCGATGATCGCGCTGGCGACGATGATCTGGCCGACATTGCGGCGCATGAAGTTCATTTCGCGCACCACAACGGCGACGATCTTCACCGAGGAGATCGACAGCGCCGTGCCGAGAAACAGCGAGGCGATCGGCCGCGCTTCGGGATGCGGCAGCAGGCCGCCGGGGAGCAATTCGCCGAGCGCGAAGCCGCAGACAAAAGGCACCGCGATGCCAGCGACCGAGATCGTGGTCGCGGCGCGGCCGACCTTGCGCACCAGCTTGAGGTCGGTGTCCATGCCCGTCAGCAGCAACAGGAGCAGGATGCCGAACTGTGCAATGCCGTCGATCAGCGCCCTCTGCTCGCCGGACGGCGGAAAGATCACGCTATGCGCCGACGGCCACAGCCAGCCGAACAGCGATGGTCCGAGCAGCAGGCCGCCGAGCAGCTCGCCGATCACGGAGGGCTGGCCGATCCGCTGCATCAATTCGCCGAGGCTGCGCCCGACCGCGATCAGGAGCGCGATCTGGACGAGCAGGATGTACTCGGATGGCTTGCTCGCCTTGTCGCCCGCAGCGTCGGCTGCCGTGATGCTCACGAGCAGGATGACGGTCGCCCAAATCGCCGGTTGAAGCCGCCCCCAGCGGATCACCATGGCATCTCCGATTTCCAATTCCAGCGCGGCCCGGCCGGCTTGCCGCATGCGGTCAACGCCCGGGTTCCGAAAGTGATCCACCGGGTCAGATTTTGGAACGGAGGCACCGGCGGTTCGTTTCGCTCATGACGCGTTCATCCCGGTGATGCGAATGTCTCCATGAGCGAGCCTAACCGCCGGAGCGGCTGCGACTCGGCTCGCGCGAACGGGAGGCTGCAATGGCAACCAGATCCAATCTTTCGAAGGCTGAACTCGCGCGTAGCGTTGCCGGCGCCACATCGGCATTGGTGCTTAGCGCGCTCGTCCTGTTCGTCGCCGCGCATCACCTGAGCGGCGGATAGGCAGGCGGCGCGTGCCGCGCCGATCCTTCACAGCAGGAAGGTCCCGATCAGGAGACCGGCCGCAAATGCCCAAAGCCCGAGGGTGCAGGCCGATATGACCCGGACGAGATTGCGCAGATCCACGTCCTGCCAGCTGCTATGGGACCGATACGTCAATTGCAGGCACCCCCTGCGGTGGCCGCCTTGCTTCCTAGCCTGACAGCCTGTTCCCGATAGGTGCCCAAATGAAGGCAACCAATAGTGGCGCCCGATCACGCATTTGCGAGGCACCGCCTCAAGGCGCCCGGTATTTCCTTCCTGGCGGCGAAATGATGCCCGTCCGGATCAGGCCGCCCGGCGTTTGCGGGTGCGGGCCGCCTTTTTCGCCGAGCGCGACCGCTCCGCGGCGGGACGGCCCGCGGCCGCCTTGCCGCCGAGCTTGCCGCCCTTGCGCGATGGGGAATGATCCTCGCGCGTGCCGCGGCCGGAGCCGCTCTTCTTGCCGCCGTGGGTCTCCTTGTTGACGGTCGCCCATGCCCGCCGCTCGGCCTCGCGGCTGGAAATGCCGCGCTGCTCGTAGCCTTCCTCGATGTGCTCGGCCTGCCGCTTCTGCTTGTCGGTGTAGCTCGACTTGTCGCCTCTGGGCATTGCGCTCTCCTGTCTATTTTGATCGAGACGTCCGCCGGGCTTCGCCCGGGTCGTCGTCCGGCTCGACGACCTCGAATCTGGACCGGCTGAAGCGGCCCAATCCGCTGAGCTCGTAATAGCCGTCACGTTCGATATCCCTTGTCACCTCGTAGACGCGCCCGAGCGAGAGCGTGTCCCGCTGCAACGTGTTGTCGACGCAGCGAACGTGAAAAATCTTGCCGGTTTCGGCCATGCGCTCATCCTGAATTGTTGGTCTGGTTCGGCGTTACTTATCGCGCAACGTCACGATCGCAACCGGCAGCCCTGCCGTGGGCCGATCACGAAATCTCGTTCGGCAATTTCCATTCGGGCGCCGGCTCGCAGACTTCACCGTCGTCAGGAATCTGCTTCATGTGATAGCCGGCCGGCAGCACCTGTCCCGGAGCCTCATCCGCGACCGGAACATCGAAGACCAGCCCGGAGACCAGTGCATGTTCCCACGCCTGCTTCTCCGTCGGAAAGGCCTTGTCGATTTGTCTGTCGCGATCGAACAGCGCATAGGGCATCTGGCATCCTCGAGCATTGGCTTGGCGCAGGCGGCTCGCCTGTCGTTCGCCCGATATGTCGAAAACGTCCGTGGCTGACCGGTGTTCCTAAATTCGCCCGCCAGCCGCGAAGGCCGATCCGCTACCTTGCATGATATCGCTGAGATATCTCGCCGGTGGCTTGCCGAGCGCCTTCTTGAACATGGTGATGAAGGCTGTGACGGACTCATAGCCGAGTGCGGACGAGACCTGCTGAACGCTCGCGCCGGCGGAGAGTTCGCGCAACGCGACGATCAAATGCAGTTGCTGGCGCCAGCGCCCGAATGTCAGGCCGGTTTCTCTCAGGATGAGACGCGCCAGAGTGCTCTCGCTCAGCGCCACGCGTTCGGCCCATTCGGCCATCGTGCGCCGATCGGCCGGATCGTCGGCGAGCGCTGCCGCGATCCGTCGCAAGCGTGGCTCGGGCGAGATCGGCAGATGCAGCTGCTGCAGTGGCATGCGCGGCAATTCGCTCAGCAGCAATTGCGCAACGAGCGTCTCGCTGCCGCCGTCCTGCTGCATGCGATCGGAAAACTCGATGATCAGTTCGCGCAGCAACGGCGAGATCGACAATGTGCAGCAGCGATCGGGCAGGTCGGCGGCACCGGGCTCGATGAAGACGAAGAAGATCCGCGCATTGGCGGTTGCGATATTGGTGTGGCGCGTGCCGCCGGGAAGCCAGACGCCGCAATGCGGCGGCACCATCCACAATCCGTTCGGAACGCGGCACATCACGCCGCCGCCGAGCGCAAAGACGAGCTGTCCCTTCCGGTGCGCGTGCTCGGCCGCCTCGACCTTGTTTTCGGTGACGTCGAGGCGCACGGCGATGGCCGCCGCTGCGACGTCATCCGGATCAAGGTCCGGCCAGGGATAGCGAAGTTGAAAGCCCATAACGGAGCTGGAAACCTGTCGCGTGACTGAATTTAGCGATCGATAGAACAGATATGTAAATTCTTCCGGTAGCCAAGTCGATAGCTTCGCGCATGCAGATGGGCAGGAGAGCATGCGATGACGATGATTGCGCCGATGCGCACGCTGGGCGGGCAGGGGCTGTTGTTGACGGGGATCCTGCTGATCGCCTCGACGCTCCGCGCGCCCATTACCGGCGTCGCGCCGATGCTCGGCATGATCGGTGAGACCAGCGGGATCGGCGCGGCGGAGGCCGGGATCCTGACGACGCTGCCCTTGCTGGCATTCGCGGCGATCTCTCCGGTTGCAGCTGTGCTCGGGCGCAAATGGGGCATCGAACGGTCGCTGTTCGGTGCGCTGCTTGTCATCGCGGCCGGGATCGCGCTGCGCTCGTCCGGTCCGGTCTGGGCGCTGTTCGCCGGCACCGCCACCATTGGCGCCGGAATCGCCGTTGGAAATGTGCTGCTGCCGAGCCTGCTCAAGCGGGACTTTCCGACCCGCATCGCCAGCCTGACCGGCGCTTACGCGATCACGTCCGCATTGGCCCAGGCGCTCGCATCTGTCGTCGCAATCCCGCTCGCCCAATTACCGGGATCGAACTGGCATCTCTCGCTTGCGAGCACGCTGATCTTTCCGTTGGTGGCGCTGATAGCCTGGGCACCCCAGCTGGGGACGCACGCGGCCCCGACGGTCGAGCCGGCCTCGTCGCCGCGCGGGCGCATCTGGCACTCGCTGCTCGCCTGGCAGGTGACCGGCTTCCTCGGCCTGACCTCGCTCGTGTTCTACATCATCGTCGGATGGCTGCCCGCCATCCTCGTGCAGGCAGCCTACCCGGCGGCGACGGCGGGTATGCTGCACGGCGTGCTGCAATTGGCGACCGCGGTCCCCGGCCTGATCCTCGGGCCAATGGTCCGGCGCATGAAGGACCAGCGCGGCATCGCGATTGCAGTGTCGCTTGCGACCTGCGTCTCGCTGCTGGGATTGTGGCAGCTTCCGGCGCTCGCAATGCTGTGGGTCGCGCTGTTCGGCTTCGGGGCGGGTGCTGCCTTCATCCTCGGCTTGACATTCGTCAGCCTGCGAACCTCGCACAGCCACCAGGCGGCCGCGCTGTCGGGCATGGCGCAGTGCCTCGGCTACTCGCTCGCCGCTGCGGGCTCGCCGCTCGCCGGATTTGCCCATGATGCGACCGGAGGCTGGGAGGTTGCGCTCGCGTGCTGCGCCGTCGCGACGGTGCTGATGGCCGTCCTGGGCCGATCAGCCGGCCGCGCGGCGACAATCTGATTGTCGTTCGATGCGAAATATCGCGAGCCGGATCCGGCTCGCAACAAGGCGTGGCGAGGGCCGGTCGGTTGTCTGCGCTGCAGGCGCGCGCTACAGAAGGCGGGAAGCCTCACAAGCAAGAGCCAAGGGAAAAGTGTCGTTGAGAATATCTGCCAGCACGCGCATCGTGATCGGATCGACGCTCTTTGCCTTGGCGTCGAGCGCATTCCTTTTTCTGGTTCCTCCGAGTCCGATCGACAGAAACCTGTTGCGTGGCGCCTTCCGTCTTTACAAGGGATATGCGTATCTCATCCCCGTCAAATACGTGGACGGCACGCTCGAGACTGCCCGATTGTACGAAGACGACCAGCTGCTCGGGCCCGCGAACACGGCCCAGCAAGAGATCATCGACAAGGGTGCCGGCCGATTCGCATTTTACCGGGACACCTGGAATTACTTCGGCCCGGCCTTGATGTTCTCGACAAGCGACAACACCGACCCGAATACCAACGGCAGGAAGTATCATCTCAGATGACGAACTGACCCGCGCTGTGTCCGGCTGTCGTCACGTCGTGCGTATCACGCCCAGTTCCTTCGACCGTTGGAGAAGAGCCGGCCGGTAAGGCGGGGAGGGATCGTCGTCGTCAGGGATGGCGCAATGGCCGAACTCCTGCTGGATGCGCCGGATCTCCACAACCCGATCGTTCAACCGCTGCAGATGTTCAAGCGATGTTGCCTTCCAGTAGCGGAAGGTGTCGAGCGTAATCGGCACGAAGGCGGTGCCGAACAGCGTTGGATCGGGCACGACGGTCCGCCCGAGCAGCAGGTAGCGGTCCTGACCGACGATGACGAGGGTGGCATACGGCCGCCCTTCACTTACCCTGAGGCCCTTCAACGAAAGTTCGCTCAGCTTGCTGAAATAGGGTTCCTCGCGCCAGCGGTCGGGATCATCGAGGTCGACCTGCACATTCAGCGCGTCGAGCCCGAAATGCGGCACCATGCCCGTGGTCTCGGGAAACCAATCATCATCGAGGTGGCCTTGCAGCCAGGCACAGCTGAATGAGCGGCACTGCCGGGGACGCTCGTGGTAGATCTCGCATCCACCGCCCGCCAGGATGTGGCTGCAGACCGTATTCACCGGCTTGCCGAGATCGGTCACCTCAAGCACCTTGCAGCAGAGGGTGCATGATCCACATTGCCTGACCGTCGGAGCCACGGGAAAGCCGAGGGCCCACGAGCCCTGTCGTTCGCGGAGGAGCAGCTTCTGCTTCTCCAAGGTGCTCAGTGCACGCTCGACCTTGAGGCGCGACAATCTGGTCACGCCGATAATATCTTTCGTCGTCGTCGCGCCGCTCTCGACCGCCCGAACGATGACCAACGCCACTTGATCCATTGTTTTTCTTCTTGTCCGGCTCGTGGCCGGCTCTTCTTGCAGTGTTTTTGGCCGCCGGTATTCGGCGACGGTAGATTCCAGTGCAACCCGGAACGTGCCGCGACCGACGGCTGCGAGATTCCACCGAAGCGTATCGGCGAGGGCGGCATGTCGCATCCGATAAACGTGCATGGCATCCCTGAGGACAAATCGTCGTGATTGCAGCGATAGGCGTTGGGTCCGCGAGCGTCTGCAAGGTCGGAGTGGTCTCGTGTCATCGGCAATGTCGCGAGAATGCGAATGTGTGGCTAGCAGACCGTGCAGCACGTTCAGTGTCGTCCCTGCGAAAGCACTAGGGCATGCACATATCTCTGAGGCTCCATCCTGCTGCGACGGCCAGGAAGTATTCGAGGCCATTTTTGAAGGTGATGGGGCCTGGAGGTTTAGACGACGGGTAGCCGTCCCAACCGCCAAGGCGGCCGATGATCCAGGCTGCCCAGGTGAGGCTGTCGGGCGGATGTGGGTTTTTCAGTCGCTTGCTCCTGGCCTCGAGTTGCCGGTTGAGGGCGGCAAGCGCGTTGATCTCGTTGTCGTTGAAGGCAACGCGAATGGGCTGCTGACCGCCATCGCGCGCTTGCAGAAGCTGGATGGTGATGACGGCTGCCCTGGCGGCGATAGCGACCAGTTTGAGGAGACGATCGGCGGTTCCGATCTGGCTGTCTTCGAGCTTGAGGCCTTGCGTCTTCAGGATGCGGAAGAACTGCTCGATGATCCAGCGCTGCTTGTACCATTCGACGATACGCCAGGCGTCGTCGACGGTGGCGATCTCGTGAGAGGTGATCAGACGCCAGTGCAGCGGCTCTGCGCCGGGCCCGGCATTGATCTCGCACACGTCGACCACCGCCAGCGGCAAGCTTTTCGGCAAATGGCGCAGGAACTTGCTCTGCGGGCGGGCAAGCTCGATTGCGCCAAAGCGGAGTTCGAGATGGGCCTGACGTGCCGGTCGCGCCGCGCGCGCAGGCAGTTGGATCGCCCTCCGATCCACCACAGGCATGGCGTCGGTGGCCTCATACAGGCCGGTGCGGTCGGCAAGCTTGCGATCATGCATGCTGCGCGCGATGACATGGAAGTGCTGCTCGGCCGAGCTGGCATAAAGGGCAAAGATATCGCTCTCGCGATCACCGAGGACCGTCACCGTTCCGGCAGCGGTGAGCAGCGGCTTGGCCGCAATGGCGGTGGATATCCAGCGTTGCGATTCCTTGTCAGACAAGTCACGTGCGTCATGCGTCGTGGTGCGACGCCCCTGGCGCGTCCATACCTGCCCACTCAAAAGTCCAAGACAGCTGCCATCGTCGGCATCCACGGCCAGCAGCGGATGCAGCAGCACGCCGTGGTTATTGCCCTTGCCGATTTCGCCGAGCCCGCGCCGGCGTTGCGGCGTGGTGTTGAAGTGGATCTCGCTGCTGTCCTGGATCGCCAGCACATGGCGGCCCTCTACCGCGGCAACCGTGCTGTCGCCCCAGCTTTCGATGATCCGCTCCGCCGTCACCTTGTCGTGGCCGAGAAAGCGGTTGAACCGCACCTCCAGCGCACGATCACCCCTGGAAAGCCGCCGCAGGCAGACCGTCTTGCCCGCAACCATGCGTTCGACGAGCGCCGCCCCCCTTTATCGAGACGACGATCCCCGAACCGTCCTAACGTCCAGTCAATTCGTAACAACACCCGACACCCCCGTCCAACCTGGAGCGTCGCAATAGAAATCACACGGATCGCCGATTCTGGAATCCCCTGTCTCCATCCCGAGTCAATCCGCCGCACCAAATACGTGCATGCTCTAGTGCGAAAGCAGGGACCCATAACCACCGATGGTTATCGTTGAAGGCCGCTGGAACGACGAGTCCCTTTCACAACATCCGCCGCGGAGTATGGGTCCCTGCTTTCGCAGGGACGACACTGTGGGTGAGGCGCCATCTGCTTACAGCCGCGGGCTCGCCCGCCACCCTCGTTAAATTCGCGATTGCTGGCTGCCTCATCTTCAGGCAATGACGGCCTGCAATGAACAAGAGCTTCGAGGAAACTGCCGCTCGTCTGGCGCCGGCGATCTTTGTCGTGCTGTGGAGCACCGGATTCATCGGCACCAAATACGTCATCAACAATGCGGAGCCGCTGACCTATCTGGCGATCCGGATGGCGTTCGTGGTGGTGGTGATGGCGGTCATCGCCGCGATCGCGCGGCCGAACTGGCCGGATCGGACAGGCATCTTTCACAGCGCGGTCGCCGGCATCCTAGTGCACGGCTTCTATCTCGGCGGCACTGCGATTGCAATCGCGCATTCGGTTCCGGCGGGGCTGTCGGCCTTGATCCCGGGCCTGCAGCCGATCCTGACCTCGACTATCGCCAACCGCTGGCTGGGCGAGCGCGTCACGCCGCTGCAATGGGGCGGGCTGGTGCTCGGCCTCGCCGGCGTCGTCTTGATCCTGCACAACCGGCCGATGACGGGCGAGGCGGGGTGGGGCTGGCTCGCCTCCGGCGTCTCGCTGATCAGCATCACCTTGGGCACGCTCTATCAACGGCGCTATTGCAACCGGATCGACTGGCGCGCCGGCAATCTGGTGCAGTACATCGCGGTCACGATCTTCTTCGGCATCGGCGCCTTTGTGTTCGAGACCAATGTCGTGCATTGGACCGGCGAGTTCGTGCTGGCGCTGGCCTGGCTGGTGTTCGCGCTGTCGATCGGCTCGATCGGGCTGTTGTACTGGCTGATCCGTCACCACGCCGCGACCTCGGTCGCGAGCCTGTTCTATCTGGTGCCGGCGGTGACCGCTCTGATGGCCTACATCCTGTTCGACGAGCGGTTGGATCATGTCGCCATCGCCGGCATGGCCGCCTGCGCCGCGGCGGTGCTGCTGGTCAATCGCCGCGCTTAGTCTTTGCGACGGATCTTCGCGTAAGCTGCAAGCGCGCGTTCGCGCCCCTGCTTGTGATCGACGATCGGCAGCGGGTAGGTCTTGCCGAGCTCGACGGCGGCGCTCGCCAGCTCGATCGGCGTCGCGGTCCATGGCTGGTGGATCAGATCGTCGGGCAATTGCGCGAGCTCCGGCACCCAGCGCCTGACATAGCCGCCGTCGGGGTCGAATTTCTCGCCCTGCAGGACCGGATTGAAGACGCGGAAATAGGGCGCGGCATCGGCGCCGCAGCCCGCGACCCATTGCCAGTTCGCCGGATTGGAGCCGGCATCGGCATCGACCAGCGTATCCCAGAACCATTGTTCGCCTGTGCGCCAGTCGATCAGGAGATGCTTGACCAGGAACGAGGCCGCCACCATCCGCACCCGGTTGTGCATCACGCCGCTGTGCCAGAGCTCGCGCATGCCGGCATCGACGATCGGATAGCCGGTGAGTCCGCGCTGCCACGCCTCCAAGGCTAGAGCGTTGCGCTTCCACGGAAAGGCATCGAACTGCTCCTGCAAGTTCCGATCCGCCATGTCGGGGACGTCGAACAGTAGGTGGCGGCAGAACTCACGCCAGCCGAGCTCGCTGAGGAACTTGTCGATGTCGCCGGCAAGGCGCGAGTCTTCCGCGGCGGCGAAGCGTGCGGCATGCCAGACCTGCCGCGGGCTGATCTCGCCGAAGCGCAGATGCGGCGACAGGCGCGAGGTGCCGTCGCGGTCCGGCCGGTCGCGGTCGCCGGTGTAGCCGCTGATCCCCTCATCGAGGAATCGCTTCAGCCGCGCCTGTGCCGCGGTTTCACCCGGTGTCCAGGTCTCGCGCAGGCCGCCGGCCCAATCCGGCCCGTCAGGCTCGAGCTTCCAATCATCGAGGGCGTCGCTCGCGATGCCGCCGATGGATGTGAGTCTCCTCGGCGCCGGCAACGGCTTTGGCGGATCGCCGAGGCCTTGGATGCGCCGCCAGAACGGCGTGAACACGCGCAAGGCCCGGTTGTTCTTGTTGCGGATCGCCTTCGGTTCGACGAGCAGATCGCCGCGGAAAATTTGCGAGTCGATGCTGTCACTTGCGAGCGCTGCTTCGACTTCTCTGGCAACGGCCTGATGCGGCGCATGCGCGATGTCGTTCCAGAATACGGCGCGTGCGCCGATTTCGCGCGCCACCGTGGCGATCACCGACGCGGCCGGTCCGGTGCGCAGCACCAGCGATCCGCCTGCCATGGTGAGGCTCTTGCCAAGTGCGCGCAACGACTGCGCCAGCCACCAGCGCGTCGCACCCCCGAGCCGACGTACGGCCGGCGGCATCAATGCACGGCTCTCTTCGTCATGCACATAGAGGCCGACGACCGACGCGCCGCTTGCCGCCGCCTCATGCAACGCCGGGTGATCCGACAGCCGCAGATCGTCGCGAAACCAGACGATGATTGGCTGTGCGCGGGTCACCCGGACGCAGTGAGCCTGCCGTTACTTCGGCTGCGGCACGATGCGGATGTAGGGCTTCGGTTCTTTCCAGCCCTGCGGGTAGATCGTCTTGGCCTCGTCGTTGCTGACCGAGCCTGCGATGATCACGTCCTCGCCCTGCTTCCAGTCGGCGGGGGTGGCGACGCGGTGCTTGGCGGTGAGTTGCAGCGAGTCGATGACGCGCAGGATCTCCTGGAAGTTCCGACCCGTGGTCATCGGGTAGACCAGCACCAGCTTGATCTTCTTGTCGGGGCCGATGATGAAGACGTTGCGGACCGTCTGGTTGTCCGCCGGCGTGCGGGTGAGCGGGTCGCCGGACGTCGAGGCAGGCAGCATCTCATAGAGCTTGGAGACGTTGAAGTCGGTGTCGGCGATCAGCGGGTAGTTCGGGGCGGCGCCCTGCGTCTCCAGGATGTCCTCGGCCCATTTGGCGTGGCGATCCGCGGGATCGACCGAAAGGCCGATCAGCTTGATGCCGCGCTTGTCGAATTCCGGTTTCAGCTTGGCGAGCGCGCCGAGCTCGGTGGTGCAGACCGGGGTGAAGTCCTTCGGATGGGAGAACAGCAGGGTCCAGCTGTTGCCGATCCAGTCGTGGAACTTGATCTTGCCCTCGGTGGTCTGGGCTTCGAAGTCCGGTGCGGTCGCGCCAATCGGAAGTGTCATGATCTTACCTCATCTCTTTGAAGTCACAGTGGAATTTGTACTTGAGGCTGTCTGTTCCAGTATAGGACGGGATAAGGCTTAAGTGAACGGGTTCTGAAAAAAGGTGAAACATTTCTCCTTGAGGGTGGAATTCCAAGCAACTTGTTTTGATCCGGATCCCTGCGGCGAAATATCAGCTGCGGCACAAAGGCTTGGAAATGCCCAGATAATGCCGCTTATCGCCGTCATCACGCCGGCCCTGGCTGCTATAGGACTGAACCGTGACGACGTTTAAAGCGACCAAATAGCAACCATCTAAAAATCTCGGAACGCAAGTTCCGAATCGTTAACCACTCGTTTACGCCCGCATGGAAAAGCTGGCCTGAGATAGGAATTGAAAGCTCCCACAATGTCTACCCCAAGTACCAAGACCGCTGAGCCTCTCAGCGGTGCGTTGCATCCGTCCTGCCGCAAGACTGCCGCCCATGCGCTCACCATCGTGCGCGACGGCGTGATCACCGGCGAAGGCCCGACCACCAAGGGCCGCATCCATTTCTCCCGGTCGCTCGATGCCGATGACGCTGCCTGGTGCGCGCGCATCCTGACGGCGGCCGCGGTCGAGCATCAGCCGGTCAGCCGGGCCGAGATCGAGGCGCTGTTCGCGATCAACGAGGCCGCTGCCGAGCGCAGCGATGGCGGCCGGTTCGACGATCTGCTCGCCAAGGCGATCGCCCATCATGCCGCCTCGGAGTCCGGCCTGCCGGTGCCGCCGCGCACGGTGGCGCTGTCGCCCGACACCGAGATCGATCGCTGGGCGCCGAGGCAGGGCGCCAAGATGGACACCAAGGTCCTGGAGTGGATCGCGGGCCAGATGCGCGGTCAGCGCCGCACCGGCCGCGCGCTGGCGGCGATGGTGGCGACGCTGGTCGGCGCCACTGCGCTGCCGCTCGCGGCGCAGCTCCCCAACGTGTTCGACATCGGGATGATGTAAGCCATCATCCCGCGCGACTGGAATTCGACGAGAGCGGCGGGGATCACTTCCCCGCCGTTTTCTGTTTGCCGCCGGTTTCCTCGAGCCCGAGCGTCCGCCCCGGAAATCCGGCGACGTCGAAATAGCGGGTCGAGAGTACGCGCTGGAATTTCAGCACGGTGCGCAGGCCGTTGGCCGACGGCTTCTTCGACATGATGGTGCCCTCGGCCATCTTCGGCACCATGCCGTTCGGCAGCGCCTCCGACATCACCCGGCCGATCAGGCCGCCATTGTTCGGCGCGCGCAGACCGAGCAGCTGGGCCGCGGTCATGCCGACATCGGCGTTACTGACCGGCAGCGGATCGACATAGCCCGCCTTGAAGTCGGGGCCGATCGCCGCGGTGAAGTTGAAGGTGTCGCCGCGGCTGAAGCTGCCATGCATGCCCTGGCCCTGACGCAGCACGGTGTCGGCGACCTGCACCGAGCAGTTGGTCGGGATTTCGCAACCGCTCGACCAGGAGCGGAAATTGACCACGATCGACGGGTTCGGCGTCACCGCCTTGCCCTTCAGATTGAGGTTCGACATCGCCAGCGTGCCGGGGAAGGTGCCGAGCTTGTCGTCGACAAACAGGCCGCTGACATAGTCCTGCTCGAGCAGCGCCTTGATGACGCGGTCGGCGAGCTTCTTGTCGCGGTTCGGCAGATAGATCAGGTCCGAGCCGCCATTGGTTGCGATCACGACGTCGGGCTTGGCCGGGTCCTGGCCGAGCACGCCGTTGCCGGCCTTCGGGTGGGCATTGTCGGCGACCTTCGCGTTCTTGTCGTTGGGGTCGAACAGCGGCAGGCCCAGCGCCTTGGCGAGGTCGATCGCCACAAAGCCCATCGGCAGGAAATCCTTCGGCGTGTCGCTATAGGCGATCTTGGCCGAGGGGCTGCTCTTGCTCTCCTTCGAGATCGTCGAGAAGCCGTGGTCGGAGGAGATCATGATGTTGGTGTCGGCGGAAAGCCCGAGCTCGTCGAGCGCCTTGCGGAGCTGGGCGAGGTTGTTGTCGGCGTTCCTGATGCCGGCCATCGAGGTCGGGCCGTTGATGCCGGGGGTGATGGTGTTGAGGCTGTCGCCGGTGTTGTGCTGGCTGCCGTCCGGATCGCGCGACCAGAACACCAGCACGAACGGCTTGTTGCGCGCCTTGAACATCGGCAGCACGACCTTGGTCGCGACGTCGGCCATGTGGGCCTGCTGCGCCACGTTGGCGACCGTCGTGCCGGGCGTCTTGGCGTCGCCCGCCTTGGCATTGTCGCCGCGGCTCGGGGTGGCGAGCGGAAGACCCGCCTTGGTCAGGGCCTCCTTCATCTCGTCGGAGAGCGGCACGCCGGTTTTGCCGCCGGTGGAATCGTCTATCACGATCGTGTTCTTGCCGCGATCGGTGTGGTCGAACAGCAGGGTCGGGCCGACCTTGCCGATGGCGGCGGTGCTGAAACCCTGGCCGCGGGCCATCTTCAGCAGCGTCTCCTCGTTGAGGTAGTCGCCATTGAAGTGATCGTCGACATCGGCAAGCACCGCGTCGTTCTCGATGAAGGGGACCACGGTGTCGCCTGCCGGCGCCGACGCGTAGCCGGTATAGATCGTGTTGGAGAAGGTGCCGGTGTCGCCGAGGTAGTGGCCGGTCGACAGCGCCGAGCCGTTCGCCATCGTGAAGGTCGGAAACAGCGAGTGCGAATTCTTGAAGTTGACGCCCTTGTCGCGGATCTCGGCCATGGTCGGTGCCGTCTCCGGCGTCACGATGCCGCCGCGCAGGCCGTCGGGGACGAACAGGATGAGGTTGCGGGGCTTGGCGTTCTGCGCCGAGGCGGCGCCCGCCGAAAGCGCGATCATGCTCGCGGACAGTAAGGTAATGGCACGACGCATGGTGTTATTCCCCCTGATGAAGCCCCGCGGCAGCCCGCCGCAGTCTTCGTTTAGTTTTGCCATATGACAGAAATGTTACAGCGCTTGTTCGGCGCTGTAACGGCCGGATTTTTCCCGCGGAATGCCGGTCAACACACCGTCATTCCGCAGGTTGAATCGCGGTTCTCTCATTGCGCGCAGCGCTGCCGGCATGCCCGTACCGGGCATAGAGCGCCGGCAGCACGGCAAGCGTCAGCAGGGTCGCGCTGATCAGGCCGCCGATCACGACGGTGGCGAGCGGCTTCTGCACCTCGGCACCGGTGCCGGTGGCGAACGCCATCGGCACGAAGCCGAGCGAGGCCACCAATGCGGTCATCACCACGGGGCGGAAGCGGGTGAGGGCGCCTTGCTCGATGGCTTGCCGCATCGGTACGCCGCGTTCGCTCAACTGCCGGACGAAGCTCAGCATCACGAGCCCGTTCAGCACCGCAACGCCCGACAGTGCGATGAAGCCGACTGCCGCCGAGATCGAGAACGGCATGCCGCGCAGCCAAAGTGCGGCGATACCGCCGGTGAGCGCCAGCGGCACTGCGCTGAACACCAGCAGCGCTTCGCGGGCCGAGCCCATCGCCGCCAGCAGCAACAGGAAGATCATCGCAAAACACGCCGGCACCACGACGGCCAGGCGCTGGCGCGCCGCGGCAAGATTCTCGGATTGGCCGCCCCAGGTCATCCAATAGCCCGGCGGCAGCTGCACCGATTGCGCGACTTTTGCCTGGGCTTCCTCGACCACCGAGCCGAGATCGCGGCCGCGAACGTTGGCTGTCACCACGATGCGGCGCTTGCCGTTCTCGCGGCTGATCTGGTTCGGCCCCTCGGTGAAGGAGAACTGGGCGACGCGGTTGAGCGGCAGGCTCTGTACCGGCGAACTCGGCGTCGCCTTCGGCAACGCGACCGGCAAATTGCTCAGTGCCTCGAGATCGGAGCGCACGCTCTCCGGCAATCGCACCACGATGTCGAAGCTGCGATCGCCTTCGTAGACGACGCCGGCATCCTGCCCGCCGACCGCGGCACCGATCACGTCCTGCACGGCCGAAACGCTGAGGCCGCGCCGGGCGATCGCAGCCTTGTCGACCTTGATCTCGAGCACGGGCAGGCCGCCGGCCTGTTCGACCTTGACGTCGGTCGCGCCGCGCACGCTGCGCAGCGCCGCAGCAATCTGGTTGGCGGCTTTCTGCATCGGCCCGAACTCGTCACCAAACACCTTGACCGCGATGTCGCCGCGAACGCCGGCGAGCAGCTCGTTGAAGCGCATCTGGATCGGCTGGGTGAATTCATAGACGTTGCCGGGCAGCCGGCCGACCGCCTTCGAGATGTCCTCGATCAGTTGCTCCTTGGTCAGCGATGGATCCGGCCACTGCTCGCGCGGCTTCAGGATGATGAAGGTGTCGGACGCGTTCGGCGGCATCGGATCGCTCGCCACCTCCGCGGTGCCGGTCTTGGAGAAGACGAACGACACCTGCGGAAAGCGGCTGACGGCCTTCTCGACCGACAGCTGCATCGCCTGCGACTGCGACAGCGCCGTGCTCGGAATCCTGAGCGCGTGCATGGCGATGTTTTTCTCGTCGAGCGAGGGGATGAACTCCTGGCCGAGGCGGAAGAACCCGAACAGGGCGGTGGCGAACAGCACAACCGCCACCGCGATGACCGGCATAGGCGTTGCAACCGCGCGCCGGAGCAGCGGGCTGTAGCAGCGCTTCAGCGCCGCAACGAGCCGGTTTTCCTGCTCCTGCACGCGACCGGTGATGCCGATCGCGATCAGCGCCGGAACCAGCGTCAGCGACAGCACGAAGGCCGCCGCGAGGGCAAGGATCACGGTCAGCGCCATCGGCTCGAACATCTTGCCTTCGACACCGGTGAAGGTCAGCAGCGGCACATAGACCAGGAGGATGATGGCCTGGCCATAGAGGCTCGGCTGGACCATTTCCACGGCGGACGCCCGCACCGTCGCCAGCCGTTCGTCGCGCGTCAGCACGCGGCCAAGCGCATGCTGCTTCTCGGCGAGGTGACGCAGACTGTTCTCGGTGATGATCACGGCGCCGTCGACGATCAGGCCGAAATCCAGCGCGCCAAGGCTCATCAGATTGGCGCTGATGCGGCCCTGCCACATGCCGATCGCCGTCATCAGCATCGCGACCGGGATCACCAGCGCCGTGATCAATGCCGCGCGGAAATTGCCGAGCAGCACGAACAGCACGGCGATCACGAGCAGTGCGCCTTCACTGAGGTTGCGCGCCACGGTGCCGATCGTCGCATCGACCAGCTGGGTGCGATCCAGGACCGTCTTGACCTCGATGCCGGCCGGCAAGGACGGCATGATTGTCCGCAGTTTGGCGTCGACCGCGGCCGACACGGTGCGGCTGTTGGCGCCGATCAGCATCAGCGCCGTGCCGACCACGACCTCGCGGCCGTTCTCGCTGGCGCTGCCGGTGCGCGTCTCGCCGCCGATCGAAAGCGTCGCGAGGTCGCGGATCCGGACCGGGACCCCGCCGCGGGTGGTGACGACGACGGCGCCGAGCTCGTCGATATTCTCGAGCCGGCCGCCGGACCGCACCACGAAGCCTTCGCCGTTGCGCTCGATGTAGCGCGCGCCGCGGCTGACATTGTTGGTCTCGATCGCTTTGGCGACGTCGGCAAAGGTGAGGCCGAGCGCGATCAGCTTCGCCGCATCGGGGTGGACCTGATACTGCTTGAGGTATCCGCCGATCGTATCGACGCCGGCGACGCCAGGCACCATCTTGATCTGCGGCTTGATGATCCAGTCCTGCACGGTGCGCAGATAGGCGTCTTTCTCGACCTCGCTCTGCAGCATCTGGCCGTCCGCCGTCAGGAAGCGGCCGTCGCTTTGCAGGCCCGGCGCGCCGTCGGCCTGCACCTTCTGCCCGGAGTAATGGACGGTCCACATGTAGATTTCGCCGAGGCCGGTCGAGGTCGGGCCGATCCGCGGCTCGATGCCTTGCGGCAGCCGCGCGCGGACCTCGGTCAAGCGCTCGCCGACCTGCTGGCGGGCGAAATAGATGTCGGTGGCCTCGCTGAACACCGCCGTGATCTGCGAGAAGCCGTTGCGGGAGAGCGAGCGCGTGCTCTCGAGCCCCGGCGCGCCGGCCAGGGCCGTCTCGATCGGGAAGGTGATCTGCTTCTCGATTTCCGCCGGCGACAGCGCCGGGGCCACCGTGTTGATCTGGACCTGCTTGTTGGTGATGTCGGGCACTGCGTCGATCGGCAGCCTGGTTAGCGCAAGGCCGCCGATGAACATCAGGGTCGCCGCCAATGTGACGACCACCCAGCGCCGCTGGATCGCAAGACCAATGATGCGCTCAATCATGGTCGTGCTCCGCCTCGTCCTTCTCGAACTCCGCCTTCAGCGTGAAGGTGTTCTGCACCGCGATGGTCTCGCCGGCTGCGAGGCCGGCGACGATCTCGATGTCGTCGTCGTCCTCACGGCCGGTCCGCACCGACCGTGCCTCGAAGCCGTCGGCATCGCGCACGAACACGGTCGGCGTTCCCTTGATGGTCTGGAGCGCCTTCTTCGAGACGATCACGGTCGACGGCGCATCTGACAGCGGGACCTCCGCGGTGACGAAGGTGCCCGGCTTCCAGCGGTGGTCCTTGTTGGGCATGGTCGCGATCACGCGCGCATTGCGGGTCTCGCGGTCGAGCAGGGGGCTGACGAAGATCACGCCGGCACTGGCTTCATCCTCGGTGCCGATGGCGCGGATTTTCACCGAAACGCCTTCGCGGACAGCGCCGATGTCTTCGGGTGAGACCGCGAGGTCGACCCAGATGTCATCGAGATTGACGATGACATAGAGCTCGCTCTCCTGGCCCTCGCGCCCGATCAATCCGCCGAGATCGACGCGCCGTTCGGACACCCGGCCGCTGATCGGCGCGCGCAAGAACTGCGTCCGCAGGCTCTCCGGGGGCTGGTTCGGCAGATCGGCGATCTCGCTCTCCGAGAGGCCAAGCGCAAACAGCTTCTGCCGGGCGCCATCGAGCTTGATCTGGGCGTCGTTCGCGGTCAGCCGCGTCCGCAGGAACTCGTTTTCCGACACAATGCGGGTCTCGACCAGCGTCTTCTGCCGCGCGTAAAGGGTCTGCTGCAGATCGTTGGTGAGCCGCGCGGCGAGGTATTCGCTCTTGGCGTCGGCCACCTCGCGGCTTTCGATTGCGGCGACGATCTCGCCCTTCTCGACGACATCGCCGAGGCGCTTGCGCAGTTCCGTGACCGTCGCAAGCACGCGCACCGAGACCCGGCCGATGTGATCCGCATCGGGGATCAGCGATCCCGGCGCGAGGAAATGCCGCTTCAGCATGCCGCCGCTGGCTTGCGCGAAGGTAATGCCGGCTTCGCGAACCTGGTCTTCGCTCAGCTCGATATGTCCGGGGGCCTCGTGCCGGGCCTCGGTCTTTGTGTCTGTCGTCGCAGTCTCCTGCGTCGCGGCCGGGAACCTGACCGGCCAGCCGATCCATCCCGCCGCCGCAACGACCAGTGCAATGCCGGCGGCCACGCCGGCGAAAAATAGAACAACCCGTTTCATATGCGCCTCTCCGCAGCGCAGGCCTATGGCCCTGCGCTGTCGCGACATCGATCTGTGCGGAAGCGTGCGCTGGCGAATGGCAGCAACGCACGGCCGGTCATGTCGACCGGATCAGGCGCGGGGTGGCTTGAAGGGAGAGAGGCGATCGGCCGAAGCGGGCAGCCCAGTGCTGCTGTGGCCATAGCTATGCGGCGCATAGGCGATCGGGAACGCGGTCTCCTGCGGAGACACGGACGCGACGTGCGTCAGGCAATGGTCGCCGTGAGGTGAGGCCGGATGCGCCGGAGCCTTGCCGCCGGCGCTGGCGTCGTCGATCGACTGTGCGATCGAGAAGCCGTGAGCCGCGTCGGCATCGCCGTCGGAGGTCCAGCCATGGAAGAACGACAGCACCAGCGCGAGCGAAATCAGTCCCGCAAGCAGGCTGCGCCAGCGGCGCGATCCCGTTGCGTGAGGAGAAGACTGAATCATGGTGCGCGAAGCGTCCATGGGGCCTACTTAGCGCCGTGCCCGCGCGCATTCAAGTTCGGGGCCGCGACAGATTGGCCGTGGATACTATAACGTTACGCGCTGTCTGCGGTTCGGCGCAGCAGCCATCGGCGCGCCGCGACGACCGCCCAGATCGCTTCGACGAGGCCGAACGGCCAGGCGCCCTGCAGGAAACCGTAGGCCGAGCCGAGTGCGCAGGAGACAGCGAAGGCCAGGATGAACCAGGGGCTGCGATCTTCGGCCGCATAGCAGACGAGCATCATGGTCACGGCGAATAACCCGAACAGCGTCAGCGCATCCATTCCTCAGCAGAACCCCTGTTGTAACGCTGTTGATATCTGAGCATGCTTGGGATGGAATATCCATCCAGCGCCGCCGCCCTCGCCCCACAGTCCCAGGCCGCGCCGCCCGGGGCCTCGGCTTGCTGCAACTCGTGAGCATGGAGCGGCCGAGGGGCCGGTTGCGCGCGAGTCCACGCTCTCCTTAACCGTCCGATAACTGATTTTCCTAACCACCCCTTGGGTTGTGTTCCCGTACAAGGGCATCCACAGGGGCAGGAAAATGTCGGTTGTCTCAACGAGCAGCGTGCCGGAATACCGGCGGCTGTCGATCAAGGGTGTGTTGCGCGCCAGCAGAATGGGCGCCATCCAGTGGCTCGTCCTGAGCGCCGCGCTGCTGGTGCTCGCCATCACGCTTGGCACTGGCTATCTCGCGCTGCAGTTTCGCGAGCGCGCGCTGGAGATGTCCGAGCGCGAGCTCAACAACACCGCGCTGCTGCTGTCGCGGCATTTCGACCAGCAGCTTACCGATCTCCAGCATGTCCACGACGACATCGTGAATTATCTGCGGGCCGAGCAGGTCGAGACCGCCGATCAGTTCGAAAAGAACATGTCGCTGTTGAGCGCGCACGAGATGCTGCGCACGCGGCTGGCGGCGCTGCCGCATGTCGGCGGGCTCAATCTGTTCAACGCCAAGGGATGGCTGATCAATTCATCCGAGATGTGGCCGGTGCCCGACATCAGCGTCGCTGACCGGCGCTATTTCCGGGAGTTCACTTCGGGGCGGCCGACCTCACCTGTGATCGTCGAGCCCGCGATGAGCAAGGTGACCGGCAACTGGACCACTATCTTTGCGCGCAAGATCACCGGGCGCAACGGCGAGATCATCGGATTCGCCAGCCGCGGCGTCGAGCCGAGCCATTTCGAGGATTTCGTCGCCTCGCTGGCGCTGAGCGGCGACACCGTGATTTCGATGATCCACCGCGACGGCACCATCATCGCGCGCTATCCGCAGGATGCCGGCGTGATCGGCCGCAACATCATCAACCTGCCGGTGTTCCAAAAGGTCATCAGCTTTGGCGGCAACACGTCGGGACGGTTCGTTGGCGCTTCAGGCGAGGAGAACGTTGGTGCGGTCAGATCGCTGTCGCATTTTCCAATCCTGATTCTCGCTACCACGAAAACATCGAGCGCGCTGGAGGACTGGCGCGCCCAGACCAAACTGCAATTCTGCGCAGCCGTGTTGGCGGTCTTGATCATCAGCTTCGCGGTCTTCCTGATCGTGCGCCAACTGCAGCGGCAGCACGACGCGGCAAGCCGCAGGCTGTCCGAGAAGAGCCAGCATCTCGACACCGCGATCAATACCATGACGCAGGGGCTGCTGTTGTTCGATGCCTCGGCGCGGCTCGTGATCTGCAACCAGCAATATATCGACATGTTCGGCCTCTCGCCTGATGTCGCGAGGCCAGGCTGCCATCTGCGCGATCTGATTCTGCATCGCCAGGCGATCGGCTCGTTTGTCGGCGACGTCGATGAGTACTGCGCCCGCTTCACAAACCCGAGGGGCGATGAGGTCCGGGACTCCGTGATCATGACGCCTGACGGTCGCAGCATCCGCCTGATCTACAAGCGTGCGCCCGACGGCGGCTGGGCCACCACGCTTGAGGACGTCACCGATGGGCGGCGTGCGCAGGCGCGGATCGAGTATCTCGCGCATTACGATGCGCTGACCAATCTGCCGAACCGGACGCTGTTCCAGCGCCACGCGGAAGGGCTGCTGCTCGAGGCCGCCACGCGCGAGTTCGCCATCCATTACATCGATATCGACGAGTTCAAGCGGATCAACGACACGCTGGGCCATCTGATCGGCGATGAATTTCTCCGGCGCGTCGCCGAGAAGTTGCGCCAGTCGGTCGGGTCGAACGACTTCATCGCGCGGCTCGGCGGCGACGAGTTCGCGATCGTCCAGCACGACATCACCTCGGACGACGACGTCGGCGACCTGGTCGCACGCATCTATCAGTCGCTGCGCACGCCGTTCGACTGCCTCGGCCATCATTTGTCGAGCGACGCCAGCATCGGCATTGCGATCGCCCCGCGTCACGGCTCCGACCTGTTCCGCCTGCTCAAATGTGCCGACCTTGCGATGTACGCGGCCAAGGCAGCGGGCCGCAGGACCCATCGCTTCTTCGATCCGGCGATGGAAGCGCAGGCCAATCTGCGCCGCGCGCTGGAGGCCGACTTACGCACCGCGCTGGCCGAGGGCGGCTTCGAGCTGCACTACCAGCCGCTGGTCGATCTGCGCAGCGACGAGGTAACCGGCTGCGAAGCGTTGCTGCGCTGGCGGCACCCCATGCGCGGCATGATCTCACCGGCGGAGTTCATACCGGTTGCCGAGGAGACCGGGCTGATCGAGGAGATCGGGCAGTGGGTGCTGCACACCGCCTGCACCGAGGCGGCAGCCTGGCCGGCGCATGTGCGCGTCGCGGTCAACGTCTCGCCGATCCAGTTCAAGTCGGAGACGCTGGCGCTGAAGGTTGCGCATGCGCTTGCCGAGAGCGGGCTCGATCCGCGCCGGCTCGAGCTCGAGATCACCGAGGCGGTGCTGATCGCCGACGACGATGCGGCGCTGGTCACGCTCGGCCAGCTCCGCGCGCTCGGTGTCCACATCGCGCTCGACGATTTCGGCACCGGATACTCGTCGCTGCAATATCTGCAGCGCTTCCCGTTCGACAAGATCAAGATCGACCGCAGCTTCGTCAAGGAAGTGACCCGCAACAGCGGCTCGGCCTCGATCATCCGCGCCGTGGTTTCGATCGCAGCCGACCGCAACATGATCACCACCGCCGAGGGCGTCGAGACCGACCAGCAGCGCGACACTGTGCAGATGCTCGGCTGCACGCAGATGCAGGGCTATTTGTTCAGCAGGCCGGTTCCTGCGCGGGACCTGCGGACGCTGCTCGCGGCCGATTGCGTCGCCGCCTGAGCGCCTGCCGATCCGGTCAGGAACAATCGTCGCCGTCTCCGATTGAGAGTGGAAGCTCTTGAGAGGCGAGGCGGTCCATGAAAAGCAAGCTCGTGTCCGATGCGCCCAGCGCGCAGGTTCACGTCGTCGTGCTCGATAGCGGCGAGGAAGCGTTTGGCGCGCTGACGAAGTTCGCCAATGATGCCAAGGTGACGGCGGCATCGCTCACCGCGATCGGCGCGTTCGAGCGGGCAACCGTCGGCTGGTTCGATTTCGCATCCAAGAGCTATCGGAAGATCGAGATCAACGAACAGTGCGAGGTGCTGTGCGCGCTCGGCGACATCGCGACCGGCGACGACGGCAAGGCCAGCCTGCACATGCACATCGTGCTCGGACTGTCGGACGGATCGACCCGCGGCGGCCATCTGCTTGCCGGCATCGTCCGCCCGACGCTGGAGGTTGTGGTCACGGAAGCCCCCGCCAGGCTTCGCCGGCGGAAGCGGCCCGAGCTCGGCATTGCCCTGATCGATCCCGCCGCGACCGCCTGACGCCTTCCGTCGAAAAGTTCCTGAAAATCGACCTGCCGACGCCGGGGCGCGGAACCGAAACCGTGGAACCGCGTTCCCTTGCGGGGCTCGACCGGCAGGCGATCAATGAAAACCGCAGCAACGTCCGCGGCCATGCTGCTGTTTGCCTCGTGCATGGCAAACGCAGAGAGTGGCCTTGCGTCCTATTATCGTGGCATCGGCAGGAGTGGCGAGATGACCTGCGCGCATCGCAAGCGGCCATTCGGCAGCATGATCACCGTCTCCTATCTGGGAAAATCGATCCGGTGCCGCGTCAACGACCGGGGCCCGTTCGTTCGTGGACGGATCATCGATGTGTCGACCACCGCGGCCCGCGCGCTCGGCATCCTTCAGCTGGGCGTCGCGCATGTCGTGATCCAGTAGAGCGCGGCGGGCGACAGGATCAGGGCTTGGAAGCGGTCGCCCGCTGTTCGGCGATTGCCTTTCGGAGCGTCCGTGACAGGGCCTCGACCGAATAGGGTTTCTGAATCAGCTCGAAGCCGCTGTGCGCATTCTCGGCGAGCACGTTGCTGTAGCCGCTGGTCAGCACCACCGGCAGGCCGGGAAAACGGTCGCGGATGATTCCGGCGAGCTCGACGCCGTTCATGCCCGGCATGATCACGTCGGAGAACACCAGGTCGGCGGCGAACTCGTTCTCCGAGAGGATCGAGAGCGCGGCATTGGCATTGGCCGCGCGCTTGACCGAATAGCCGAGATCCTCGAGCAGCTCGGTGGAGAACTGGCCGACATCGTCGTTGTCCTCCACCACGAGGACGCGATAGCCGCGGCCGATCGAAGCCTGCTCGGTGCCCGCGCTGGCTGCGACCTTGGCGTCCGCCGGGCGCATCGCGTGCGGCAGATAGATGGTGAAGGTCGCACCGTGCCCGGGCGTGGAGGTGACCTCGATGTCGCCGTCGGATTGCTTGACGAAGCCGAAGGCCTGGCTCAATCCAAGACCCGTTCCCTTGCCGACCTCCTTGGTCGTGAAGAACGGTTCGAAGATCGCGTCGAGATTTTCCGGCGAGATGCCGGTGCCGGTGTCCTGGATCGAGACCGTGACGAAATCGCCGCTGCGCGAGGCCTGGGCGCGCAGGGCAGGGATATTCTTGACCTTCCGGACGCCGATCGTCAGCTGGCCTTCGCCGCTCATGGCGTCGCGGGCGTTGACCGCGAGATTGAGCAGCGCGGTCTCGAACTGGCCGATGTCGGCGATCGCAAAGCAGTCGGGATCCTCGATCCTGACCTCGATGTGAATCCGCGCGCCGACCAGCGGGCGGATCAGCTGCGTCACGCTGTCGACCTGCGTCCCGACATTGAACACTTCCGGATTGAGCGGTTGCCTGCGCGCAAATGCCAATAGCTGCGCGGTGAGCTTGGAGGCTCGCTCCACGGTCTCGGAGATCGCGTCGATATAGCGGCGGCGCCGGTCGTCCGGCAGCTCGCGGCGGCGCAGGAAGTCGGTCGCGGAGCGGATGATGGTGAGCAGATTGTTGAAATCATGCGCGACGCCGCCGGTGAGTTGGCCGACCGCTTCCATCTTCTGCGATTGCCGCAGGGCTTCCTCGCCGCGGCGCCGTTCGGTGATGTCGACGGCCTCCGGCACGGCGCCGACGATGGTGCCGTGCTGGTCCTGCAGCGGCCGCATCGCGAAATCGAAATAGCGTTCGCCGATCGGCAGGCGCAGCTGCATCTCGATCTTGACTTCCTCGCCGCGCATCACGGTCGCAAAGGCATTCCGGATCACGCGCGGCATGCCCTCGGTCGCGGCGAACCACGGCGTGTCCCAGAACGGCTTGCCGACGACGTCGGCGGCATCGGTACAGATGCCGGCCAGCGCCGTCTGGTTGCTGTAGAGCAGGTCGCCATCGCGATTGAGCAGCATCTGGTATTGATGGCTGGTTTCCAGGATCGCGCGCGTCTGCGCTTCGCGGGATTCGAGCTGCGCGGTGCGCTCCAGGATGCGCCGCTCCAGCGACTCGTTGAGCTTGCGAAGCTCGATCTCGGCTTCCTTCGCCGCCGTGATGTCGTGGGCGACGCCGATGAAGCCGATGTGCTTGCCGTTCGGGTCCCAGCGCGGCTGCGATTCCGAGCGCAGCCAGCGCCAATCGCCCGCGGCGTTCCGATAGCGGGCCTCGAGCACGAATGGCTTCAGCGACAGCTCGCCGGTGATCTGCTCCTGCAGGATTTGCGGCAGGTCATCCGGATGCAGCGCCTTGCGCCAGTCGAACACGATCGCTTCCTCGAATGGCAGTCCAAGGAAGTCGAGATAGGCTTGGTTGGCAAAGGAGCGGGTGCGGTCGAGCTTGGTCACCCAGATCGGCACCGGCGCGCTGTCCGCGATCAGGCGGAATCGCTCTTCGCTCTCGCGGAGGGTCTCCTGCGCCAACATCTGATCGGTGACGTCGAGATCGGCGCCGACCAGCCGCAGCGCACGGCCGCTGCGGTCGCGCTCGATCTTGGCGACGACGCGGATCCAGCGGCTCTCGCCGTCGTTCGGGCGGATGATGCGGTATTCGGCCGTGTAGTCTTCGCCGCCGGCCTTGAGCACGCCGAACAGGTGCCGGATCGTGCGTTCGCGATCCTCGGGGTGGATGCGCGCGACCCAGTTCTCATAGGTCTCGTTGACCTCTTCGGGCGGCAGCCCGTGCACCAGGAGATATTCGGGAGAGCGGCGGTTGCGCACGCCGTCGCGGAAATCGATCTCGAGTCCGCCGACCCGCGCGATGCGCTGGATCCGCGCCAGTTCCGCCTCGCGCTCCTGGAGCTCGCGATGGGCGCGATCGCGTTCGCGCGCGATCTCCTCAAGATGCTGCCGCAGCCGTTCGGCTGCCGCAGCTTCGGGAAGCACATCAGCGGGATCGGATGGGGTCATGCGCGCCGGCAACCTCTCGGTGCAGTTTCACACAGGACGCGGCGGCTTTGCCAGCTTGATTTACGGCGGTCACTTGCCCTTCACTGGTTCTTCACTTGCCACTCACTTGGCCTTGGGCGGACGGCAATTATAGGCCCGGCGGAACCCGGCCGCCTGTGCATCCTCCTCGGAGCAGAACCAGCGATCCGGATTGCCGAGGCCCGGGTAACTGCGGCACGCTTGCAGATGGTAGATGCCGACATTGCCGGTGACGCGGGCGCGCACGGCGTACTTGCCCTTGATGTTGCAGCTGGCCGGCATCGGCAGGTCGTCGGGGAAGAGCGCGTCGCGGATCTGCTGGTCGCGGTCGCCGGGGCAGGCGTTGCCGAGCAGGGCGCCGTCCTTCCTGGCCGTACGAAAGTCGCGCGGCGCCACGAAGCAGCCCTTCCAGAGCCCGGCGCGATTGTCCTTGGCGGTGGCTTCGTCCGGCTTGAATCGGCCAGTGGCCGATTCCTCGACATTGAGAGCATAGCCCTTCTGGACCAACACCTGGCTGAGGCTGGTCGGGTCGCCCTCGATCTTGCAGACGCCGAGGCGGCGCTTCTTGAAGGTCGGATCGACGCCGATATCGTCGCAGTGAACCTGCTTGCCGCCGATCAGCCTGGTCAGCTGGTCGCGCGCCTCGATCCCGCAGGTCCAGACGTCGGCGTGCTCGTCGATGCAAAGCTGATCGACCGCCGGCGCGTCGATGCCGTCGAGCCGATAGGTCGTGTTGCCGAGCTGAACGGTGCCGGCGTCCTTGATGACCGCTGACGCCGTGGGGCCTGCGGTTGCAGTCAGGCTGGTGGTTGCAGAGAGGCAGGCCAGGAGAAGCGTGGTGGCGACCGGATTTCGAAACCGCATTTTCTCAACTTCAGATCTTTGGCGGGCATCTGAACTTCTAGCACAAGCCGGTACGATCCAACCAAGGACTGTTCGCGAATAGGGGCGTGCGCACCGTCACGTCCCGATCGGCATTCCGCGACGTAGAACGGCCGGACATTGCCATTGAAGGGATGCGCATGGCCGAGTTCAATCATCAACGTCCTCGCCGAAATCGTCACCGACATCTGGACCTGCAATGCCTCGCGCGCTGGCGGCGGAAGAGAGGGGCGGCCCAGGAGACCGCGTCCGATCGAAGATCCGATTGACTTGATGAGAACAAACTAGGAACATGATGCGCCACCTGAACCCGGATAACCAATGATGTCTGCACGGCCCGAATCTGACGACGATGACGGGCTGGAAGCCGCTGTCGATCAGGCCATTTCCGCCTGCGGCGGGAATCTGCGCGCCACCATCCGGGCGCTGATCGTGGCCAACGAATTCCTGGAGAACGAGGTCAGCGAACTGATGAAAGCCGTCGCCAAGGCGCATTCGCGTGGCCGCTTCAAGACCTATTCGGGCTGAAATACCCCTCAGGCTACCGCCGAGGATTTGGCCGAGGATTTGGCCAGGTATCGGGCAGGGCGTGCATTAGACCGTTGCCTCCGGGGCAATTTGCTGTACCACGGAGTGGTTACGCCCAATCGCCCGTGCCAGATTGCGCGGGGAGGAATCCTGCCAAAGCCCAAGTGCTAAGAAGCACAAGTCCTAAGAAGCCCAAGCAAGAAGAGCATGTTCAAGAAAATCCTGATCGCCAACCGCGGCGAGATCGCCTGCCGGGTCATCAAGACTGCGCGCCGTATGGGGATTGAGACGGTCGCCGTCTACTCCGAGGCCGACCGCGACGCGCTGCATGTCGAGATGGCCGACGAAGCCGTGCTGATCGGACCGCCCGCCGCGGCCGAGAGCTATCTTCTGATCGACAAGATCGTCGAGGCCTGCCGCAAGACAGGCGCGCAGGCGGTGCATCCCGGCTACGGCTTCCTGTCCGAGCGCGAGGCGTTTCCGCGTGCGCTGGAAGCCGCCGGCATCGTCTTCATCGGCCCGAACCCCGGCGCCATCGCCGCGATGGGCGACAAGATCGAATCCAAAAAGGCGGCGGCCAACGCCGACGTCTCGACCGTGCCGGGCTTTCTCGGCGTCATCGAGGACGGTAAGCATGCGGTGAGGATTGCCGATGCGATCGGCTATCCCGTGATGATCAAGGCCTCCGCCGGTGGCGGCGGCAAGGGCATGCGGATCGCCTATTCGACGAGGGAGGTCGAGGAGGGATTCGGGCTCGCCAAGGCCGAGGCCAAGGCCTCGTTCGGCGACGACCGCGTCTTCATCGAGAAATTCATCGTCGATCCCCGGCACATCGAGATCCAGGTGCTCGGCGACAAGCATGGCAATGTGATCTATCTCGGCGAGCGCGAGTGCTCGATCCAGCGCCGCAACCAGAAGGTCATCGAGGAGGCGCCGTCGCCGCTGCTCGACGAGACCACCCGCCGCAAGATGGGCGAGCAGGCGGTCGCGTTGGCGAAGGCGGTGAACTACGATTCGGCCGGCACCGTGGAATTCGTCGCCGGCCAGGACAAGAGCTTCTACTTCCTGGAGATGAACACCCGCCTGCAGGTCGAGCATCCCGTCACCGAATTGATCACCGGCATCGACCTCGTCGAGCAGATGATCCGCGTCGCCGCCGGCGAGAAGCTCGCGTTGGCGCAGAAGGACGTGACGCTGACCGGCTGGGCGGTGGAATCCCGCGTCTATGCCGAGGATCCGTTCCGCAACTTCCTGCCCTCGATCGGACGGCTGGTGAAATACCGTCCGCCGGCCGAGGCCAGCCATGACGGCATCACGATCCGCAACGACACCGGCGTGCAGGAGGGCGGCGAGATCTCGATCCACTACGATCCGATGATCGCCAAGCTCGTCACCCATGCCCCGTCGCGCGCTGCGGCGATCGAGGCGCAGGCGACCGCGCTGGACGCGTTCTATGTCGAAGGCATCCGGCACAACATTCCGTTCCTGTCGGCCTTGATGAACCATCCGCGCTGGCGCGAGGGCCGGCTTTCGACTGGCTTCATCGCTGAGGAATTCCCGAAAGGGTTTTCGGCGCGCGCGCCCGAGGGCGAGATCGCGCGGCGGCTGGCCGCGGTCGGCGCCGCCATCGATCACGTGCTGGGCGAGCGCAAGCGGCAGATCTCCGGCCAGATGGGCGGCCGCGTGGTGCTGCGCGAGCGCCGCCGCGCGGTGTGGCTCGACCGCGCCGAGATCGCGCTCGACGTGGCGCGCGAGGGTGACGCGATTGCGGTGCGCTTCATCGGCGCCGACGGGCTGCCGGGCAACCCTCATAACCTCGTATCGAGCTGGGTGCCGGGCGAGCCGGTCTGGCAGGGCACCATCGACGGCAACTTCGTCGCCGTGCAGGTGCGGGCGATCAACAACGGCTTCCGCCTCGCGCATCAGGGCTTTGAGGTCCCGGCCTACGTCTTCACCGAGACCGAGGCGACCTCGGCGCGGCTGATGCCGGTGGTCTCGGCCGCCGACACCGGCAAGAAGTTGTTGTGTCCGATGCCTGGGCTCGTGGTGTCGATCGCGGTGACCGAGGGGCAGGAGATCAAGGCCGGCGAGACCCTGGCGGTGGTCGAAGCCATGAAGATGCAGAACGTGCTGCGCGCGGAGCGTGACGGCACGGTCAAGAAGATCCACGCCGCCGCCGGCGCCACGCTCGCGGTCGACGCGCTGATCCTGGAGTTCGCTTAGCACCGTCATTGCGAGCGCCAGCGAAGCAATCCATCTAACCGCGCATGATGAGAGATGGATTGCTTCGTCGCTTCAGTGCAAAATTGCTTAGCAATTTTGTCGCGGGCTCCTCGCAATGACGTGGATGGAGACACATCATGGCCTTCCGCAAACGCCGCGAAGCACTGCGATCGATTCTCAACGGATCAACCTGCATCCGCCCGGGCTCGGTCTATGACGCGACCTCGATCCGGATTGCGGAGGATCTCGGCTTCGAGCTCGGCATGTTCGGCGGCTCGGTGGCCTCGCTCGCTGTGCTCGGCGACCCCGATATTGCGCTGATCACGCTGACCGAATTCGCCGAGCAGATACGCCGCATGTCGCGTGCGTCGACGCTGCCGGTGCTCGTCGATGCCGACCACGGTTACGGCAACGCGCTCAATGTCCGCCGCACCGTGCAGGAGGTGGAGGCGGCTGGCGCGGCCGGCCTTACCATCGAGGACACGCTGCTGCCGCAGGCGTTCGGCCAGGCCAAGACCCAGCTGATCTCGCTGGAAGAAGGTGTCGGCAAGATGAAGGCCGCGCTTGATGGCCGCAGCGATCCGTCGCTCGTCATCCTGGGCCGGACCGGTGCCGTCTCGATCACTGATCTCGACGATGCGATCGCACGCGCCAGGGCCTATGAGGCGGTCGGCGTCGACGGCTTGTTCTTCACCGGCATCAGATCGCGAGGCGAACTGGAGGCGCTCTCGGCCGCGACGACGCTGCCGATCGTGCTCGGCGGCGCGCCGGAGGAGATGACCGCGCTCGACTATCTGGCAAGCCAGCGCGTCAGGATCGCGCTGCAAGGCCACGCACCATTCGCGGCCGCAACCCAGGCCGTCTTCGAGACGCTGAAGGCGCTGCGCGAAGGCACCTCGCCGAAGAACCTCAGGGGCATTGCCTCGTCCGAACTGACCGGTCGCGTCATGCGCGAGGCGGAGACCAAGGCGCGCAGCGGCGAGTTCCTTGGTCTGAAGAAATGAGCGGCGTGATCCGCCACGTCACCATCAGCGGTCGCGTCCAGGGCGTCGGCTATCGCGCCTGGGTCGACGAGCAGGCAAACGCACGCGCCCTCGAAGGCTGGGTCCGCAACCGCCGCGACGGCAGCGTCGAGGCGGTATTTGCCGGCCCCGACGACGTCGTCACTGACATGATCGCGGCATGCAACCGCGGTCCGTTCTCGGCGCGCGTTGCTGCCGTGCACGCCGCATCAGGCAATTCCGATCTTTTGAACCAGCGCCAGGCAGGGGAGCGGTTCTCGGTCCTGCCGACGGTCTAACGCGCGGCATCACGCGACCGCCGAGATCACCAGCGCTTGAATCCGGCCTTCGATCGCGCCGCTGCCGAAGCGGCGGGCAAGCGCCGACGCGGCGTGCTCGGTCGCAGCATCAAGGCCGACACCGCCGCGCGCCTCGATCTCGCCGCGCAATGGTGATCCCTGGCAAAAGCCGATCGCAGGATCATGAGGCGCATTGGCCCGGCTTTGCAGCTGAACATCGTCGATCTCGATCTTGCTGAAGCCCGCGGCTGCAAGGTCGGCGCGGATCGGGTCGGCCGCGTAGTGGCCATAAGGCGTGCGCGCCAGGAAGCGCGGCGGATCGGCCGGAAAGACCTCCGCCAATGCCTGGGTCACCACGTCGGCAAACTCGTTGTCTTCGATGCGACCCCACATGCTGAACAGGAAACGGCCGCCCGGCTTCAGCACACGGCGCGCCTCCGAATAACCCTTGGGTTTGTCGGGGAAGAACATCGCGCCGAATTGGCAGGCGACGACGTCGAAGCTCGCATTGTCGAACGGCAGGTTCAGAGCGTCGGCCTGCCGCCACGTGATGGCGGTCCCGCCCGGCATCTGTGACTTCGCTCGTTCGAGCATCGGTTCATTCAGGTCGGTCGCCACGATCCTGGTGTCGCTGCCGAGCGCGGACGCCAGCGCGCGAGTGACGGCGCCGGTGCCGGTTGCCGTCTCAAGCAGGTCGCGCGGGCCAAGAACCTTGGCGCGTTGCGCCAGATCGCGTGCGTAGGGTTCGAAAATCATCGGCACGAGGAGCCGGTCGTAGAGCTCCGGAATGGACCCAACGAACTCCTTGTCGGACGCCGGCATGCGCAATCTCCCTTGCGGCCGCGACGCGGGCAACCCGGTGCACGGCTCAATCATCCACCCGGATCAGCTTGGACGAAGAGCTCGGGGGTCACAAAGGAAAACTCCTCACCTGTAACGAATGGTATTCGCGGGGGGCGTCGGATGGGTCAGGAGACCTGCCATGCCTCCTGCGCTTTCGTTGACCGAAGGTCAGCCTTGACTTCTGCTCCGAATAATCTGATAGTTCTGTCATGACAGAAATAACCGCCAAGAAAAAACTTCCTGCCGTCGTCGAGCGCTTCATCCTGCATTGGGGCGACATGGGCGACGAATGGGGCGTCAACCGCTCGGTGAGCCAGATCCACGGGTTGCTCTACCTCGCCGAAGCGCCGATGACGGCAGAGGACATTGCCGACACCCTCGGCATGGCGCGCTCCAACGTCTCCAACTCGATCAAGGAGCTCTTGTCCTGGGGATTGATCCGGCGAGTGCCGATCCTTGGCGACCGCCGCGACCACTTCGAGGCCGAGACCGACATCTGGGAGGTCGCGGCCAAGATCGCGGCGGGACGCAAGGAGCGCGAAATCGATCCCGCGCTCGCAGCGTTGCGCGCCTGCGTCTCCGACGCGGCCGGCGATCCGGCCATCAGCCCGCTCGCGAGCAAGCGGCTGAAGGAGATGCTGACATTCACCGAGCTTGTCGACCGCTGGTACACGCAGATGCTGAACGTGCCGCGGCCGCGCCTGGTCGCGCTGATCAAGCTCGGCGAGAAGATCGTGAGTTTCCTGCCGACAGGCAGAGTCAAATAAAGGCGGCGGCGTAACGAGAGTGTGCGATGGCGTCAGCAAGGATATCCACCTTAAAGACAGCGCCGGCTTCCGATACCAAGCTGCTCGACGACCATCGCTTCCGCGCATTGCTGTCGGACGAGGATTGGGGCCGCCTGCCGGTTGCCATCTGGCGGCGCTTCTCGAAACGGTTTGAAGACGGCAACACCGTCGTCTATGTCGGCGAGGTCGAGGAGGCCTCGTGCAGCCGCATCGGCTGGTGGCTGGCGCAGGCCGCGCGGCTGATCGGCGGGCCGTTCCCGACCGGCACCGAAACGCGCGTGCCGATGATCGTCACCGTCACCGAGGACGCGGCCAGCGGCGGCCAGGTCTGGACCCGCATCTGCGCGCGCCGCGACGGCTTTCCGCAGGTGATTCATTCCGCCAAGCGTTTTGCCGGGTCCACCGGGCTCGAGGAATATGTCGGCTTCGGTGTCAGCATGGCGCTGCGGATCGCGGTCGAGCACGAGGCGCTGGTGTTTCGCAGCGTCGGCTATTCGCTGCAGCTCGGCCCGTTTCGGATGCCGCTGCCCGAATGGCTCACACCCGGCGATCTCACCGTGACCCATTCCGATCTCGGCTGCGGCGACTTCCGCTTCACGCTGGAGATCATCCACCCGCGTTTCGGCCGGCTGATCCGTCAGTCCGCTGTGTTCAGGGAGGCCACGCCATGACGCCGCTGCTTTGGACGCTTGTCGCCATCCAGATTGCGATGGGCGCATTCGATACGTTCTATCACCACGAATTCACCGAGCGGCTGGCCTGGCGTCCTTCGCAGCGCCACGAGCTCCAGCTGCACGGCGTGCGCAACATGCTCTATGCGCTGGTGTTCCTCGTGCTCGGCTGGCTGGAGGTGCACGGCATTCTAGCGATCGCCATCATGGCCGTCCTCGTCGTCGAGGTCGTCATCACCTTGATGGATTTCGTCGAGGAGGATCTGAGCCGAAAGCTGCCGTCGAGCGAGCGGATCAATCACACGCTGCTGGCGATCAACTACGGCGCCATCCTCGTGCTGCTGGTGCCGGTCCTGATCGGCTGGGCGATGCTGCCGACCGCCGTCGCGCCGGCCTATGCGGGTCCGCTAACCCTGTTCGCGACCGCTGCGGCCTTCGGCGCCGCGCTGTTCGGCGCGCGCGACTTTGCCGCGGCCAGACGCCTCGGACGAATGGCCAGCGTGCCGGCCGCGACGCTGGTCGAGAAATTGCCGGCGCGGCAGACCGTGCTCGTCACCGGCGCGACCGGCTTCATCGGCAGCCGCCTGGTGGCGAGCCTCACCATATCCGGCCATCAGGTGATTGCGTTGATCCGCAATCCGGCAAAGGCCGACATGCTGCCGCCGCCGGTGACGCTGATCACGAGCCTTGACCAATTGCCCGCCGACTCCGGGATCGACGCCATCGTCAATCTCGCGGGCGAGCCGATCGGCAACGGCCTGTGGACCGAGGCCAAGCGCCGCAAGATCATCGCCTCACGTATCGACATGACGTCTGACGTGATCAAGCTGATCGCGCGCCTCGAACGCAAGCCGTCGGTATTCGTGAGCGGCTCCGCGATCGGCTGGTACGGACTCTGGCAGGACCAGGTGCTGACCGAGTCGGCGAAATCCCACGCCTGCTTCAGTCACGAATTGTGCGAGGCCTGGGAGAATGCGGCCAAGCCGGCCGCGGATCACGGCGTGCGCGTGGCATATTTGCGGATCGGTCTCGTGGTCGGCACCGATGGCGGCTTCATCACGCGGATGCTGACGCCGTTCGAGTTCGGTCTCGGCGGCCCGCTCGGCTCGGGCAAGCAGTGGATGTCGTGGATCGAGCGCGATGACCTCGTGCGCCTGATCGCGCATGTGATTGCGAGACCTGAACTGTCCGGTCCTGTCAACGCGACCGCGCCGATCCCGGTGACCAACACGAAATTCACCGAGGAGCTCGGACGCCGTCTGCACCGGCCGGCGATCTTCCGCGTGCCGGCGGCGCTGCTCCGTGCCGTTGGCGGCGACTTCGCCGACGAGCTCCTGCTCGGCGGCCAGCGCGTGCTGCCGAACAAGGCGCTGAGCAACGGCTTTGTGTTCCGGCACGAAACCCTGCGCAGCGCGTTCGATGCGATCTTGTGAGGAGACCCCGGATGTGCAGCACCTGTTCCCGTGCATTCGGAGGTTGGCTTGCGGGCTGTGGCGCCGCGACGGCGGTGATTTCCGCCGTCGGTCAAACCATTCTGATGATGACGTCGCACGGCGATGTCGCGCGGCTGCTCTACGGCATCGTCGTGATGTTGCCTCCGTCGGCCGCGGTCTTCATCATCACTTGTCTGCTCACAGCAATTCCCACTGTGATCGTCGTCTGGTTCACTGAGGAGTTCCATATCCGAGCCGCGGGATTTTTCGCCTGCGCAGGCGCGGCGATCGGCGCGTTGTGCATCACTGTCCTTCTACGATCCCCGGCTGTCTGGACATCCGGACTGGTTTGCCTGTTCGTCGTGGCCGGGTTTGTTGCCGGCCTGACCTACTGGTTCGTGATGTGCGAACTGGCGGCAGGCGAAGACTCGATGTGAACCGCTACGATGTTCAACCTATGCTGCCGAGGCCACGCTCCGAAACGTCGCAGCCAGCGTCCTGAGTGCCGCGAGCTTGGCGGGATCGCCGACCTTCGAATGCAGCATCACCTTCGACGTGCCGAGCCGAGGTAGCTTGTGGGCAGGGCCGATATCGACCAGGCCCGGCGGCGCGATGCGGCGGACGAGGGGCGCGACGGCCAGCCCTGCAAGCGCGGCCGCCACCACCGCGGTGACGCCGCCGCCGACGAAGCTTTCGGTCCACGCGATGCCGGCCTTGTCCAGCGCGCGCACGGCGAGGGCGCGCACGCCGCAGGGCGGCGCCAGCGTTGCCAGCGGCAACGCATCGCCGCGCGGCCAGACGAAGCGTTTGGCGGCGAACCAGCCGAATTCGTCCTCGGTCAGTTTCTCGCCGCCGCGCCGGCTACCTTCCTGGCGCACGATCACGGCGTCGAGCTCGCCGCCATCGTAGGCATCGAGCATTTCGCGCGAGAAGCCGATGGTCACGGAGAGGGCAAGCTGGGAGGCCATCGCGTGCAGCCGCTCCAGCAGCGGCACCAGCTCCGGGCCCGCGGCGTGATCGCTGATCCCGAGCGTGAGCTGCTGGCGCGCCGGTTTCTCGCCGGCCAGCGCGCGATCATGCACCTCGATCAGCGCGCGGGCGTGGTGCAGGAAGGCCGCGCCGTCGGCGGTCAGCCGCACCGCGCGCGGCGAGCGCTCGACCAGCCGCTTGCCGAGCACCGTTTCGAGCCGCTGCAACTTCATGCTGATCGCCGCCTGCGTGGTGCCGAGTGCTTCGGCTGCCCGGGTGAAGCCCTGCAGCTCGGCGACGAGGAGGAAGGCCTGCACGGTGTCGATGTCGAGCGTCGTCGTCATGATCAATGATCGTTATCATTGCTATCCAGCTTGATAAGATACCAAGATGATGCGCAAAGGTCTAGCTAGAGGGCGCGCGATTGACCGCGCCAACCAAGTTCAAGGAGACCGAACATGCCCCTCATCACCGTCACCTATGCGACGTCCCGTGAGAGGCCGTCGCTGAAGTCCGACATCGCCGCCGCGGTGTCGGAGTTGACCGCCGGGATTCTGCACAAGGATCCCAAGGTCACTGCTGTTATCGTGAAGTCCGCCGACGCCGCCGACTGGTTCGCCGGCGGCAAGTCGCTGGCCGAGCAGGGGCTTGCGAGCTACTGGCTCGACATCCACGTCACCGAGGGCACCAACACCAAGGACGAGAAGGCGACCTATCTCGCGGCACTGTTCAAGCGGATGGGCGAACTGCTCGGGCCGCTCCACACCGAGAGCTACGCCCATGTCGACGAGGTGAAGGGCGATGCCTACGGCTTCGGCGGCCTCACCCAGGAGCGCCGCTATATCGCCGGCAAGCTCGAGATCGTGCCGCAGAACGCGGCGTGAAGCCTATGACGTCGCTTCCGGCAGGCGCGCTGCGCTATCGCCGAACACCGCGGAAAAGGCCTGCCGGAGCGCGATGTCGACATCGGCCATCGTGACCGGCAATCCGAGATCGACCAGCGAGGTGACGCCGTAGCGCGGATCGACCACGCCGCAGGGCACGATGGCCTGGAAGTGCGATAGATCAGGCTCGACATTGATCGCGATGCCGTGGAACGAGACCCAGCGGCGCAGCCGCACCCCGATCGCGGCGATCTTGTCCTCATGGCCCGGTCCCTTGTCTGGGCGCCGTACCCAGACCCCGACGCGGTCCTCGCGGCGCTCGCCGCGGACGTTGAAGGCGGCGAGGGTGCGGATGATCCATTCCTCCAGCGAAGCGACATAGGCGCGCACATCGGGCCGGCGCCGCTTGAGGTCGAGCATCACATAGGCGACGCGCTGGCCCGGGCCGTGATAGGTGACCTGGCCGCCGCGGCCGCTCTGGAAGGTCGGAAAGCGCGGCGCGAGCAAATCGTCGGCCTTGCCGCTGGTGCCGGAGGTATAGAGCGGCGGGTGCTCGAGCAGCCATACCAGTTCGGGAGCCGAGCCCGCCGCGATCTTCGCCACCCGGTCATCCATTGCGGCGAGCGAATCGGGGTAGGGCACCGCGCGGTCCGAAACCCGCCATTCGACCGCTTCGCCGCCCGAAGGGCGCGCAAAGGTCGTCAAATCGAGGCTCTGGCGGTCGTTAACCATTAGCTAACCCTAACGTGGTCAGGTGAACCCACAATCTAGTTCCCCGTTGGCGGTCCAGAAGTGCCCACCCTCGATAAAGTCAGCGTTGATCTCATGGTGGTCCTCGGCACCACCACGATGCCGATTCACCAGGTCATGCGGCTATCCCGCGGCGCCATCATCGAACTCGATGCCACCGAGGCCGACGAGGTCAAGATCCTCGCCAACAACCTGCCGGTGGCCAGCGGCGTGGTCTTGGTCGACCGAAACCGGATTGCGGTCGAGGTCAAGCAAATGCTGCCGAAATCTCCCGGCGTTCGCAGTTAATTCCCGCATTAATCGCCTTGTCCCTGCATCCGTGATTTGTTACATGGCCCCGTCGATCCGGCGGTGCCTTCGGGGTTCCATCCGGTATCCCAAGCGCTCGTGGCGGAATTGGTAGACGCGCTGCCTTGAGGTGGCAGTGGGTAACACCGTGGGGGTTCGAGTCCCTCCGAGCGCACCACACCTCAGCTGATCCTTGAAATCGCTGGACTTTTCGGAGCATGGCCGCTCGCCGGCTATGCCGGCCCGTGCCTCGGGGGGGGGGCAGGTCCGACGAGAGGAGGCGCGTGACGTGGAGGTGCCGGTCGATGCGGTCATGTAACACCGGTCAGGTAGATTCGCGGATGCATGGCCTTACCGGTTTGGTGTTGCCGACCGAAGCCGGCCGCTTTCCCCCGATTACGCGGCCGCAAGCCTGCCCCACCCGGAGCGCCTGATGATCTTTGCCAGCTACGCCTACCGTGTCATCTCCAACTTCGTGTTTCTGGGGCTGGTCTATTTCACGCTGAACCTTCTGGAGAAGGACGAGCAGCGCGCGACGGTCGCGATCCTGATCCTGGTCTATGCGGCGATGCACGCCTTTTCCGGCCTGCGCTCGTTCTATTTCTTCCAGCGCATCGAGCGCCTGGTGGGTGAGACGCGGCGGCCAATGTCACTGTGCTCAGGCATGCCGGCGAGATCAAATCCTATATCGACATCTTCTTCCTGGCGCTGGTGATCCTGCTCTGCGTCGCCAAGATCATGGCCAGCTAGATCACGTCAATCGGGCACGCGCTTGCCGGCCGCCGCCGCCTCGGCGCGCGGCGTGCGCTTCTTCAAATTATTGGCGACGTGGACTGAAGCATTGTCCGCGGCCGGCGGCGCGACATGCAAGGGGGCGCCGTGCGCTCTGCCGTGCGCCGCGGCGGGCGCCTGATGCGCGGCGTGCTTCGGATGCCCGGCCTGGCGCGCGGAGAACGCCTGCGCGCGCGGTACGCCAGCGCCTACGGCCGCGCGCTGCGCCAGGCGGCGATTGGCCGTCGATCGGGCCGCGAGCAAGGTCAGGTCGAGCGCTTCGGGAACGCGGAACACGTCGGACGCCGGGACCGGCAATGTCGAGACCGATGCGAACCGCGCAAGCTGCGGCTGCGGCCACAGCGTGCGGACGGGCATCGCGACCCGGGTGCGCTGTGCGTGGTCGAGGATGTCGGCATCGCGCCAATCCATGTCGGCAAGCACCGGGGCAGGCAGCGCCCGCGTCGCGGTGAACACGAAGTTCGGAATTTTGGGCCAGCGCGTGGTCGCCACCGTCTCGGTCGGTGGATGCAGGTACCATTGCTGCGGCTGGGTCGGCGTCGCCGGGCGATCGGGCGTTGCGGGCACGACATGAACGATCCGGTAGCCGCGCTCCTTCAGCGTGTTGAGGATGCGCGGCAGCGCCGCAACGGTGCGCGGCTGGATGTCGTGCAGCAGCAGGATGCCCTTGCGCTTGGCTTCGATCCGCTGGATCGCGAGGTCATAGACCCGCTGCGGCGAGATGTGGCGCCAGTCGTCCGCGGGGAAGTCGGCGCTCCAGACCTGGATGCCCTGGGACGCCAGATAGGCCTCCGGGATCTCGGCGCGCATCAGGCCGGGAATCCGGAAGAACGGCGCGAGCTTGCTCTTGTCGCCATTGAGGGCGGCGAGCGTCGAGGCGATGCCGTCGTCGACCTCCTGCCGCACCTTCTCGAGCGGCATCTTGTTCATCGTCAGCGGATGGTTCTGGCTGTGCGTGCCGACGGTATGGCCGGCCGCGATCAGCTTGCGCACGCCCTCTGGATTAAACCGGGCCTGGGAGCCGATGGTGAAGAAGGTCGCCTTGACGCACTGGCTGGCGAGAATGGCCAGCACCTGGTTGCTGTATTTCGGCAGCGGCCCGTCGTCGAAGGTCAGTACCACTTCGTGATCGGCGAGCGGCAAGGTCTCCGGATACTGCATGGTGCCGATCCGGGGATGCTCCTTGGGATCGACGACGAGGGTCCGCGAAGTGCCGAGTGCGTTGGGGTTAGGGCAGTCTGCGGCGAGGGCAGCGTACGGCGTCATCAAGCCGCAGCCCAGCAGCGCCGCACGGACCACGGTCCGCGACCGCTTCCGGATCATCACCAGGACGTTTGCAATCATCGAATCTCGGCCGCATTCCAAACGCACTGACGAATCCTTAGGTGCGGCGCCATGAATGCCGCCTTAACGGTCTGTAATCCACCTAGGGTCCCGGGTTCAATGTGTCCGGTCGGACACGGTTTTCATCGCCGCCGGGACGATGTGGACGACGTGGTAATTATGCTCCTGCAGGTACCTCAAGAAGGCGGGCAGCATCTCGGCCGTCCGCATTTGCGGGTCATGCAGCAGGATAATTCCCTTGCGGTGGCCTTCGAGCCGCCCGGTAAGCAGCTTGAGTTCCTCCTCGGGGGCCATCTTGTTCCAATCGCTGGCCCAGAAATCAGCTCCGAACACCGCAATACCGCGCTTTTCCAGGTGGCCGAGCAGGGCGGGCGTCGACTCGAAATAGGGGAACCGGAAGAACGGCGTGCTCGGAATCGTGCTCGCGGTCCCGCGCAGGGCCTTCTGGACCGCTTCGATCCCCAAGTTGATGTTCGCCTCGGCCTGATCCGTCGGCATCCTGTTGAGATGCGGATGGTCCCAGCTGTGATAGCCGATGGTGTGGCCGAGGCGCGCGATCTTGCGGACCATATCGGGATGATCGGCCGCGTTGCGGCCGACCATGAAAAAGGTGGCCTGGACGCATTCGGCCGCCAGCGCTGTCAGCACCTTGTCGGTGACCCCCGGCGTCGGTCCGTCGTCGAAGGTCAGCACGACTTCGCCATCCCTGAGCGGCAGGGTCTGCGGAAAGCTCTTCAGCCCGACGCGCGGATAGGTCGCGGGGTCGACCTCGAGCACACGTGAGGTACCGAGCGCGTCCTTGCGCTGGCATTCGGCGGCGTGCGCCGAGCCGAACAGCGCAACAGGCGCGAGCGCGACCAGCGCCGCGAAAGCCTTCCGGAGCGGTCGCGGTGCGCTCGACATCTTTCTCATTGCACTGGGCCCCACCGATTAGGTAATCCGTTCCGCACTCATCCAACCAGTTTTTCCCCTCCTGTCAAACCGGCGAAACACGGCATGGCCGAGAATTTCGACGTTGCCGAACCCGCCGAGGCCGATCCGCTGGCCCGGATGCCGATGCGGAACGAGGAGGGCGAGCTCCGCGGCGAATTCGTCGCGGCGATCACCCGGGCCATCCACGCCGCCGACCGGCCACTGCTGTGCGAGGTGGTGGCGGAACTGCACGAGGCCGATCTCGGCGACCTGATCGCGGCGCTGGAGCCGGACGACCGCGTCACCCTGGTCGAGATCACCGGCACCGATTTCGACTTCTCGGCGCTCAACGAGGTCGACGAGACCGTCCGCGAGGAGATCCTCGAGGAACTTGAGCCGGAGACGGTTGCCGAAGGCGTCCGCGAGCTCGAATCCGACGACGCCGTCGAGCTCCTGGAGAGCCTCGACGAGGAGGACCAGGAAGAGATCCTGGAGAAGCTGCCGGCGGCCGAGCGCGAGGACATCGAGCGCAGCCTGCTGTACCCGGAGAATTCCGCCGGCCGGCGGATGCAGACCGAGTTCATCGCGGTGCCGCCGGATTGGAATGTCGGGCAGGCGATCGACTACATGCGCGACACGCCGGATCTGCCTGACCGCTTCTACGAGATCTATGTGGTCGACGCCGACAAGCATTTGCTCGGCGCGGTGCCGCTCGACGTGCTGCTGCGCACGCGCCGCCCGGTTCCGGTCAAGGACCTGATCGACGAGGACCGCCGCCGGGTCTCCGCGCTGGAGGACCAGGAAGAGGTCGCGCGGGTGTTCGGCAAGTACAACCTGGTCGCAGCTCCCGTGGTCGACACCACCGACCGGCTGGTCGGCGTGATCACCATCGACGACGTCGTCGACGTGATCGAGGAGGAGGCCGACGAAGACTTGAAGGCGCTCGGCGGCGTCACCAGCGACGAAGAGCTGTCCGACACGGTGTGGACCATCGCCCGCGGCCGCTTCAACTGGCTCTTGGTCAATCTCGCCACCGCGTTCCTGGCCTCGTCGGTGCTCGGCCTGTTCGAGGGCCAGCTCGAGAAGATGGTGGCACTTGCGGTGCTGGCGCCGATCGTGGCGAGCCAGGGCGGCAATGCCGCGACCCAGACCATGACGGTCGCGGTGCGCGCGCTCGCCACCCGCGAGCTCGGCCCGTACAACGCGATGCGGGTGGTGCTGCGCGAGACCATGGTCGGGCTCGTCAACGGCATCGCCTTTGCCGTCATCACCGGCGTCGCCGCGGTGGCCTGGTTCAAGATCCCCGGCCTCGGCATCGTGATCGGACTTGCGATCATCTGCAATCTGGTGGCCGGCGCGCTCGGCGGCATCCTGATCCCGATGGTGCTGGAACGGGTGCGGGCCGACCCCGCGGTCGCCTCCGGCACCTTCGTCACGACCGTCACCGACGTGGTCGGCTTCTTCTCGTTCCTCGGCATCGCCACGCTGTGGTTCGGGCTCAAGTAACGCGCTCGCGGGCAGGGCGGCGCATGGTTCGGGCGCGAGCCGCGCCGGGCCGCTTACCGTTAATCCGAACTTAACACGCTTCATCGATGATGCCGCTATCTCCAAGGGGGCCATCACGGGGGCCATCATGCAGCGGTTGCGGCTCAAGGCGGACGGACGGATCGTCGAATTGCGCGACGGGCAGGAAATTCCGCTCGCGCCCGCACATCCCGATCAGGCGGCGATGCAGCCTGCGGCCGCGCAGCCGGCCGTACGCGATCTGCGCCGCCGGGCCCGGCTCACCCAGCTCGAATTCGCCGCCAAGCTCGGCGTGCCGGTGGAAACCATCCGCAACTGGGAGCAGGGCAAGCGCGCGCCGCGCGGACCTGCCCGCGCGCTGCTTGCGGTGATCGCCCATTCGCCGGAGACGGTGTTCGCCGCGTTGTCGAGCGAGCCGACGGCGGCTTGAGCGGGTAGGGCGTACTTCGCCATCAGTATCAACCAACTGATCGCGCACTGCGCTGGCTGTGAGTCGAAGGCTGTGAGTCGAACTTCCGCATTCTCGCGACATGATTTGTCCGAGCTTTGCTCTTCGTTCCGCCCTCTCTTGAACAGAGGGCGCAGGGAAAGCCGGGTGCCGATCGCACCCATGGGCCCCGTGCAAAAGGTAGAAAGCACGGGGGTAGGACCACAGGTGTAACCGGATACAACCCGGCTTTCCCTGCGCGATGGTCTTCCGGCTTATACGTGCTCTCCCCGGTGAGACTGGGCTTTTTTGTCACCGTCTTCGCAACGACGCATTCACGTCCTGCGAAGAGACACCTGCCGCTAGGGCGTCAGGCCTGCACGATTTCACCGTCCGCGTCATGCGCACTCGTCAGTTGCGCTTGCCGCGTCCACCGCATCTCACCGCAACACCCGTGACGATGCGCAGCGCCCCTCGATCGGGTGAGACGGGTGCATCTATACACTGAGTTGTTCTTCGGATAAAGCGAAATATTTTCGCGCGCGAGGATTGACAGGTTTTGCTGAGTTGCCCGTCGGGGCCGATTGTCGCACCCAGTGGTGCTGCGTCGGCCGTATCAGCCCGTCATCGCGCCGCTACCACTTCGCCGTCTTCCTTCACGAACCGTCCAACCGGTGAGTCCAGAAGATCGATGACGGCCTCCGATGGCCGGCACAATCGCACGCCTTTTGGCGTCACCACGATCGGCCGGTTGATGAGAATGGGATGCGCCAGCATGAAATCGATCAACTCCTCGTCCGTCCATTTCGGTTGGTCCAGGCCGAGCTCCTTGTAAGGCGTTCCTTTCTCGCGCAGCAGGGAGCGCACGGGCATTCTCATCGTGGTAATTAGCTCCTTGAGCGTCTCGCGTGACGGCGGCGCCTTGAGATATTCGATGACGACGGGATCAGCGCCGCTCTGGCGGATCATCGCCAGCGTGTTGCGCGAGGTGCCGCAATCCGGGTTGTGATAGATCGTGACGGTCATTGACGCGCCTCCATTGCTGACACCGGTGCCGAGACGCCAGTTCCGGCTTCATACCAGCCTCTCGTTGCCTTGACGATGCGAACCACCGAGAGCATCACGGGGACCTCAACGAGAACGCCCACGACCGTCGCCAGCGCGGCTCCGGAATCAAGGCCGAACAGACTGATGGCGGCGGCCACCGCGAGTTCAAAGAAGTTGCTGGCGCCGATCAGGGCCGCAGGAGCGGCCACGCACCAGGCGACGCCGAAACGCCGGCTCAGCCAATAGGCCAGCCCCGCATTGAGGTAGACCTGGATCAGGATCGGCACCGCCAAAATTGCGATGACGGTCGGCTGCCTGATGATCTGCTCGCCTTGAAATCCGAACAGCAAAACGAGGGTCGCAAGCAACGCGACGAGCGAGATCGGCTGCAGCACACGCATGGTCCGGTTGAATGCTCCGCTGCCGCTGCGCAGCAGCGCGCTCCGCCAGACCTGTGCGATGGCGACGGGCACCACAATGTACAGGACCACTGACAGCAGTAGCGTCCCCCAGGGAACGGTGATTGATGCGACGCCTAACAGGAGGCCCACCAGCGGCGCGAACAGGAACACCATGATCGTATCATTCAGCGCGACCTGACTCAGCGTGTAGTGAGGCTCGCCCTCGCAGAGGTTGGACCATACGAACACCATCGCGGTGCAGGGCGCAGCCGCGAGCAGGATCAGGCCCGCGATGTAGGACGAAATCTGTCCGGGCGGGAGCAGGGGAGCAAAGACGTGGCCGATGAAGAACGATCCCAGCAGCGCCATCGAGAACGGCTTGACGGCCCAGTTGATGAACAGCGTGACGCCGACGCCCCGCCAGTGCTCGCGAACCCGGCCCAGCGAACCGAAGTCGATCTTGAGCAACATCGGCACGATCATTAGCCAGATGAGCATCGCGACCGGCAGGTTGACCTTGGCGATCTCGGCGGAAGCGACCGCGCCGAAGAAGCCGGGCATGATGTGCCCAAGTGCGACGCCGGCCACGATGCAGAGCGCGACCCAAAGGGTGAGGTATTTTTCAAAGATGTTCATTGTTTCATGCCACGTCGTTTCGTGAGGACGTCGCGCCCTCGGAACGCCCGATCTCGCGCAGCTTGGTGCCCAGCGAGAGCTTGTCGATGCTTCGCAGTGGAAGGTTGATGAAGAAGCCGATCCGGTTCTTCAGGTATCGGAACGCAGTCATGAAGGCCGCCTGTTTTTCCAGCTCGGTGCCCGTGGCCTCGGCAGGGTCTTCGATACCCCAATGGGCAGTCATCGGCTGACCCGGCCAGACCGGGCAGGCCTCGCCGGCGGCGTTGTCACAGACGGTAAAGACGAAATCCATCACCGGCGCATCAGGAGCGGCGAATTCCAGCCAGCTCTTTGGGCGCATGTCATCAACCGGGTAGTTCAGGCTCTCGAGCGTGTGCAGCGCCAACGGGTGCACCGCGCCCTTCGGAGAACTCCCGGCAGAAAAGGTTCTGAAGCGGCCGGCTCCATCTTTTCGCAGGATCGATTCTGCGAGGATCGAACGCGCGGAATTGCCGGTGCAGAGGAACAGCACGTTGTACGGATGGTCAGGCACGGCTTCGCTCCTTTCGCGCCGGAGGGCAACACGGTTGCAAGCTTTCGACGACTGGCGCGCAGACCTCGGGCCGGCCGTCGCAGCAATCACGAAGCAGGAACACAGCGACGTTGCGAAACTCGTCCAGGTTGGCGCGATAGACGATTGATCGGCTCCGCCTCTGCGATCTGACGAGGCGGGCCCGGGTGAGGATCGACAAATGAGCCGACAAGGTGTTCTGGGGCACTTCCAGGAGACGGGCGAGATCGCCCGCGGCCAATCCCTCGGGTTCGTGTTTGACGAGCGCCCGGAATGCTTCCAGACGGGTCGACTGCGAAAGGGCTGCGAGGGCCAGAACGGCTACTTCAGTTTCCATATATCCAGATTTATGGAAATGTTGCCGAGAGTCAACCGGATTTTGCGTTCGGTGCGACCGATGCATCCGGATATTTCGAATATTCTAGAAATATCGATTGACGCGGTGGGAATGTGGATGCATGATGTGATCATGAAGATCGATGATGCAGCAGCGCGCCTTGAGGCCTTGGGCAATCCAACGAGGCTCAAGATCTATCGAGCGCTCGTCCGTGCGGGCCATGCAGGCATGCCCGTCGGTCGCCTGCAGGAGCGGCTCAAGATTCCTGCGTCCACGCTGTCGCACCACGTGAAGGGGCTCGTTTCGGTAGGCCTTGTCTCTCAGAAGCGCGAAGGCACGACGCTGGTTTGTCACGCGGAGTACGATGCGATGCAGACGCTGGTGAATTTCCTCGTCGCCGAATGCTGCATCGAGGAGTCCGGCTGCGGCGCGGCGCAATCAGCCGCCTGATTTTTTGGATTATCATTCGATTATCCTAGAAAGATGGGAGAAAGCGATGAACTCGGCAAAGACGGTCGCTATCATCGGAGCAGGGCCGGTAGGCCTCGCCGCCGCGGCCCATTTGATGGAGCGCGACATGACGCCGGTGGTGCTGGAGGCTGGCGCCGAGGCCGGCCATGCGGTGAGCCAATGGCAGCACGTCCAGCTGTTCTCGCCCTGGGAGTATAATGTGAATCAAGCCGCCGCGCGGCTGCTTGCTGACATCGGCTGGAATCGGCCCGATCCCACCGTGTACCCGACCGGCGGCGAACTGCTCGATCAGTATCTCGTTCCGCTCGCCACCCGGACACCGCTCAAGGACGTGATCCGCACATCCAGCCGTGTCACCGCAATCTCGCGCGCCGGCTTTGACAAGGCCAAGACGAAGGACCGGGAAAAGGCGCGGTTCGAAATTCGCTATCAGAACGGCAAGGGCCACGAGACGATGCACGCAGATGCCGTGATCGACAGCTCCGGCACCTGGACGTCGCCGAACCCGGCGGGCGCCAACGGGCTTGCCGCCATCGGCGAGCGCGAAGCCCAACGGAACATCGCCTATGGGATGCCTGACGTGCTCGGCAAGGATCGGGACCGATATGCGGGCAGGGCAGTTGCCGTGCTGGGGGCCGGGCATTCAGCGATCGGCACGCTGATCGATTTGACGAAGCTGGCCGAGGAGGTGCCGAGCACGCGGCCGATCTGGCTGCTGCGTGGCAGCAACCCTGCAAAGGCCTTTGGCGGCGGTGCGAACGACAAATTGGTCGCCCGCGGCGAACTGGGCGTGCACTTTGCTTCGCTGGTCTCTTCGGGCCGTGTTCAGGTCGAAGCGGGCTTTCCGGTCGCCGCGATCGGCAGTCTGGATGGGCGGCTCCGGATCGCGACCGCCACGTCCTGTTGCGGACGCAGTGTCGTTGTCGACGAACTGGTCGTCGCGACCGGCTTCCGTCCCGACCTGTCGTTCCTCGGCGAGGTCCGTCTGCGGCTCGATCCGGCAATCGAAGCGCCGTTGGCATTGGCTCCCCTGATCGATCCGAACGAGCATTCCTGCGGAACGGTACGTCCGCATGGAGCGCGGGAGTTGGTTCAGGACGATCCCGGCTTCTACCTCGCGGGCATCAAGAGTTACGGCCGTGCGCCGACCTTCCTGATGATCACCGGCTACGAACAGGTGCGCTCGATCGCCGCCGATATCGCGGGAGATCGCGAAGCGGCGGAACGCGTGGAGCTCGAATTGCCCGAGACCGGCGTTTGTACGCGTGGAGGCGTCGAGGGCGAAGGCGCTGCGAGCGGCTGCTGCGGCGGCCCGGCCCCAGCTGGAGCCGACGCCTGCTGCGCGGACGACGCATCTGCCAAGGCGGCAGGTCGCGCCGGTTGTGGCTGCTCCTGATGGACCGCGGCCGACTCACGATCATTGCGGCGCTCGGTACGGCCCAGACCCTTGCCTGGGGTTCGAGTTACTATCTGCCCGCGATACTCGCAGATCCGATCGCGCACGATCTCGGGATTTCCAGCAACTGGTTCTTCGCGGCGTTTTCCGCATCGTTGGTGATCTCCGGGCTGCTTGGTCCGCGCGTGGGCCGGCAGATCGATCGCGTCGGCGGGCGGCAGGTGCTCTGCGCCTCGAACGTCGTCCTCGCAGCGGGGCTCGCCTTGCTCGGCGCCTCCGGGTCGGTGTGGACGATGTCGGCGGCATGGCTGCTGCTCGGCATCGGCATGGGGCTCGGACTCTACGACGCTGCGTTCGGCACGCTCGGACGCATCTATGGCAACGATGCGCGGGCCGCGATCACGGGCATCACGCTGATCGCGGGATTCGCCAGCACGGTCGGCTGGCCGCTGAGTTCGCTGGGCCTCGCCACGATTGGCTGGCGGGAGACCTGCTACGCCTGGGCGATTGCCCATCTCGTTATCGGACTGCCACTCAATCTATTGCTGCCACGCACCGAACGGGCGGCTTCATCCCAAGCTTTGCATGTGAAGCCCCATATCCGGATCGATCGGACCATGGTGGTGCTTTCATTCGCCTTTGCCGCCGCCTGGACGGTGACGTCGGCGATGGCGGCACATCTGCCGCGGATCGTGGAAGCCTTCGGGGCGACGCCGGCACAGGCCGTGTTCGCGGGCATGATGATCGGCCCGGCGCAGGTCGCCGCGCGTATTCTCGAGGCGGGCTTTCTCAGTCGTTTCCATCCGCTGCTCTCGACACGGCTTGCCTGCCTTACCCATCCGATCGGGGCGTGCGTCATCGGCATCTTCGGCGGCGGAGCCGCGGCCGCCTTCGCTCTTCTGCACGGTGCCGGCAACGGCATTCTGACGATCGCGCGGGGAACGCTGCCGCTCGCGATCTTCGGATCGGAGAACTATGCCTATCGGCTAGGATTGATCGGGGCGCCGTCGCGCATATGCCAGGCACTTGCTCCGCTGGCGTTCGGACTGCTGATCGAACCAATGGGACGGGCCGTGGTCGTGGTGTCGGCGGGGCTCAGCCTGTCGGCGCTGATCGCCCTGGCCATGCTGCCGCGAACCAAATCCGCGCCTTCGTCGGCGCCTGCGGAATAATCCACATCGATTCTGGCGTGGCTACGACAACCGCTGTGTCCCCCTCGCGCTAGCATCACGACCTTTCATCCGCCGGACCGTGTCGATGAACGCCTTGATGATCGGCGAATGACCGCGTCCGCTGTGATGCGCGATGCTGTACTGCGTCTTGATGGTGCGGTCGCTGATCTCCAGCGCGCGCAGATTGGGATGCGGCACGAATTCGAAGTCGGCGACGACGCTGATGCCGAGGCCGCGCTCGACCGCTTTCCACACGCCCTCGCGGCTCTCGATCTCGAACACCGGTTCGATCCTGATGCCCTCGGCCTGCATCGTCGCCTCGAACGCGCGCCGCGTGGTCGAGCCGCGCTCGCGCAGCACGATCGGCTGGTCGGCCAGCTCGCGCAGCCTGACCGACTTGCGCTTGAACCAGGGATGGTCGCGGTTGACGAACACGATCACGCGGTGGGTGCGGTAGGGGATCATGGTCACGCGCGGATCCTCCGGCACCTCCGCCAGGATCGCGACGTCGGCCTCGAAGTCGACGATGTGGCGGAAGGTGCGTTCGGAATTGCCGAGCAGGGTCGAGATCTGAACCTCCGGATGATCGCGTTTGAATGCCGCGATGATTTCGGTGGCATGGAACGGCCCGACGGTCGCGACCCGCAGGTGTCCTTTGGTGGCCTTGCCGTGCGCGGCCAGGAGGTCGTGAGCCTCGTCGCAGAACGTCATGATGCCGCGGGTGATCTCGAACAGCGCGGCGCCGGCCTCGGTGAGCTCGGTATGCCGCGGCTTCCGGATCAAAAGCTCGACGCCATAGGTCTCCTCCAACTCCTTGACCTGAATGGTCAGCGTCGGCTGACCGACGTTGAGCACGCGGGAGGCCGCGGTGAAGCCGCCATGGGCGGCGACCGCATGGAAGGCGCGCAGCTGGCTGAACACTATTGACATAATCAATAGAACGCATCCGTAGAATGAATTTGTCAATAGCAGCCGGCGCCGTACCTTCGCGCGAAACGGAGGACGCGCTGATGGACTGGACTTATTCCAACCCGGTGAGGATCGAATTCGGAGCCGACAGCTTCGACAAGCTGCCGGGACTGATCGGCAAGCGCGCCTATGCGCTCGTGACCTATGGCGAGCCGGTCTTCGACGAGCTCGAGCGGCGGCTGCGTGCCGCGGCGGGACCGTCCGTCCTGACCATCCGCGACGTCGCGCCCAATCCGGACTACCGCCTGCTTACCGAGCAGGCCGCGCGCTTTGCCGGGCTCGCGAGCCAGCCAGAGGTGATCGTCGCGATCGGCGGCGGCTCGGTGATCGATTCCGCAAAGGTGTTCGCGGCCGCCGGCGGCGACTTCGCGACGGTCAAGACCTATCTGGAAACGCAGCAGGGCGCCGAGCGCCTCGCGGCGATCCCGATCATCGCGGTGCCGACCACCGCCGGCACCGGCAGCGAGGTGACCTGCTGGGGCACGGTGTGGGACGAGGCCAGCGGCAAGAAATACTCCCTGGCGCGTCCGTCGCTTTATCCGACCCATGCGGTGATCGATCCGCGCCTGATGCTCGGCAAGCCGCAACTCCTCACCATCAGCACCGGGCTCGACGCGCTGTCGCATGCGCTGGAGAGCATCTGGAACGTCAACAACAATCCGGTGTCGGCCAACCACGCGGTGGCCGCGGCGCGCAGCATCCTCGACGTGCTGCCGAAGCTCGCCAATGACCTCGGCAATCTCGAGCTGCGCAGCCGGATGGCGCAGGCGGCGCTGTTCGCCGGCCTGGCATTCTCCAACACCAAGACCGCGATCGCGCATTCGCTGTCCTATCCGATCACGCTGCGGCACGGCGTGCAGCACGGCATCGCCTGCTCGTTCTCGCTGCCGATGGTGCTGCGGAGCGTCAAAGGGGCGGGCGGGCTCTGCGAGGACAGCTTGAAGCAGATCTTCGGCGCCGATCTGGCGCGGGCGGCCGACGATCTCGAGGACTTCATGGCGCGGCTCGGCATCTCCTGCAATCCGGCCGCCTACAGGATCGAGCGCGCGGAATGGCACGCGCTGATCGCGGACTCGCTCGAAGGCGAGCGCGGCCGCAACTTCTTAGGATCGAAGGAACGGCTGATCGAGGCAGCGCAGACGCTGCGGATGCCGAGCTCGGTGAGCGCGTGACGACGGCGCAGTGACAAGGAGAGGCATCATGCCAGACAAGCGCAAGACAATCACCGTCAACGGGCGCCGTTACGACGCGCCGACGCGGCCAACCGTCGTGATCTGCCTCGACGGCTCGGAGCCCGGCTACATCGAGCAGGCGATCGAGGCCGGCGTCGCGCCGACCTTCGCGCGCTTCATGAAGGAGGGCACGCATGTCCATGCCGCCAGCGTGATCCCAAGCTTCACCAATCCGAACAACCTCTCGATCATCACCGGACGGCCGCCCGCGGTGCACGGCATCGCTGGCAACTACTTCTATGACACGGCGAACAACGCCGAAGTCATGATGAACGATCCGAAGTTCCTGCGCGCGCCGACCATCCTGGCCGGTGTCCATGACGCCGGCTACAAGGTCGCCGCCGTCACCGCCAAGGACAAGCTGCGCACCTTGCTTGCGTACGGTCTGGACTATTCCAGCGGCCGCGCCATCGCGTTCTCGTCGGAGAAGGCCGACCAGGCCACCAAGGCCAATAACGGCATTGATGATGTGCTCGACTTCGTCGGCCTGCCGCTGCCCGAGGTCTATTCGGCCGATCTGTCGCGCTTCGTGTTCGCGGCCGGCGTCAAGCTGGTCGAGCGCTACCGTCCGGATCTGATGTACCTGTCGACCACCGACTACATCCAGCACAAGGTCGGGCTCGGCACCAAGATCGCCAACGACTTCTACGCCATGATCGACGCCTATCTTGCGAAGCTCGATGCCCTCGGCTGCAACATCGTGGCGACCGCCGACCACGGCATGAACGACAAGTTCCTGCCTGACGGCAGGCCCGACGTGATCTACCTCCAGGACGTCATGGACGACTGGACGGGTGCGGGCGCGGCGCGCGTGATCCTGCCGATCACCGATCCCTATGTCGCCCATCACGGCTCGCTCGGCTCGTTCGCGACCATCTACACGCCGGAGGGCGCCAACGTCGATACGCTGCTGTCGCGGCTGCGTGCGACCGGAGGCATTGAGGTTGCGCTGACGCGCATGGAAGCCTGCGCCAGGTTCGAGCTGCCGCCGGACCGGATCGGCGACATCGTCGTGATCTCGACCAGGCACAAGGTGCTCGGCACCAGCGAGGCCCGGCACGATCTTTCGGGCTTGACCGAGCCGCTGCGCTCGCATGGCGGGCTGACCGAGGAGCGGGTGCCGCTGATCGCCAACCGCAAGATCGCGCTGCCGGCCGGCCACGCCCTGCGCAATTTCGACGCCTTCGACGTCGCGCTCAACCGCATCCAGTGACGCCTTCGGACCCCAAGGACAGTGCCATGAACATGCAGAGCCCGGCCGTTCGCCACGAGCAGATGCGGATCGCAGGCAGCCTCGTCGACACCGACGAGCATGTCGAGGTTTTCAATCCCTATACCAACAAGGTGGTGGGCACGGTCCCGGCGGCGCGGCCGGAGCATGTGCGCAGCGCTTTTGCCAGGGCGGCCGCGTTCAAGCCGAAGCTGACGCGCTACGAGCGCCAGCGCATCCTGCTGCGCACCGCCGAGATCCTGGCCGGGCGCAAGGAGGAATTCGCGCGGTTGATCACCGCCGAGTCCGGCCTGTGCTGGAAGGATTCGCTCTACGAGGCGGGCCGCGCCTATGACGTCTATTCGTTTGCCGGCCAGCTCGCGATCAAGGACGACGGCGAGACGTTCTCCTGCGACATCAGCCCGCAGGGCAAGGCGCGCAAGATCTTCACGACGCGCACGCCGCTGCTCGGTGCGATCTCGGCGATCACGCCGTTCAACCATCCGCTCAACATGGTGAGCCACAAGATCGCCCCCGCGATCGCAACCAACAACCGCGTGGTGCTGAAGCCGACCGAGCTGACGCCGCTGACCGCGCTTGCGCTCGCCGACGTGCTTTACGAGGCCGGGCTGCCGCCGGAGATGCTGTCGGTGGTGACCGGCAATCCGCATTCGATGGGCGATGCGATGCTCACCGACCCGGACGCCGATCTCGTGACCTTCACCGGCTCGGTCAGGGTCGGCAAGCACATCGCCAGCAAGGCGGGCTACAAGCGCCTGGTGCTCGAGCTCGGCGGCAACGATCCGCTGATCGTGATGGAGGACGCCGACCTCGAGAAGGCGGCCGAGCTCGCGGTCACCGGCGCCACCAAGAATTCCGGCCAGCGCTGCACGGCGGTGAAGCGCATCCTCTGCGTCGAAGCGGTCGCCGACGATTTCTCTGCGCTGGTGCTGAAGAAGGCGCGCAAGCTGAAATGCGGCGACCCGATGGACCCGACGGTCGACGTCGGCACCGTGATCCACGAGGGCGCGGCGAAGGAATTCGAGCGCCGCGTCAATGCCGCCGTCGCCGACGGCGCCGAGCTCTTACACGGCAACGACCGCGACGGCGCGCTTTATCCGCCGACGGTGGTCGACCGGATTCCCTACACCAGCGAGCTGGTGATGCAGGAGACCTTCGGCCCGGTGATCCCGATCATCCGCGTGCCCAACGACATCGACAGCGTGATCCGGATCTCGAACGCGACCGCGTTCGGCCTGTCGTCCGGCGTCTGCACCAACCGGCTCGACTACATCACGCGGTTCGTCAATGAGCTCGACGTCGGCACCGTCAACGTCTGGGAAGTCCCGGGCTATCGGATCGAGATGTCGCCGTTCGGCGGGATCAAGGACTCCGGCCTTGGCTACAAGGAAGGCGTGCAGGAGGCGATCAAGAGCTTCACCAACGTCAAGACCTATTCGCTGCCCTGGCCGGCATAGGGACGTCCGAACGAGGGCCGCACGCGTACGACAAGAACAACGCGGCGGCCGACTGCAATCACCAATCAATCAGGGGAGGCCTCAATGTCGATCACGTTCAGTCCGTCGGGCGTCGGCTCGGTCGGAGTCCAGAATCCGGAGCTTGCGACATCGTTCCGCCGTGCGCAGTGGCGGATGCTGTTCGCGGCGATGTTCTGCTATCTGTTCTTCTACACCGGGCGGCAAACCTTCGGCTTCGCCATTCCCGGCATCCAGGCCGAGTTCGGCGTCACCAAGGAGGCGCTGGGCTGGGCCAGCGCGGCGCTGCTCTGGTGCTACGCGGTCGGGCAGGCCATCAACGGCAATCTCGGCGACAAGTTCGGCGGCCGCCGCGTGATGAGCGCCGGCGCGATCCTCTCCTTCATCATGAACTGGGCCACCAGCCTGTCGACCGGGATCGTCAGCCTCACCGCGTTCTGGGGCATCAACGGCTATTTCCAGTCGATGGGATGGGCGCCGGGCAGCCGGTTGCTGTCGAACTGGTGGGGCCGGCACGAGCGCGGCACGGTCTACGGGCTCTACACATTCGCGGCCGGTCTCGCCTCGGTGCTGTCGTTCGTCACCTCGCTGGTCGTGGTCGGCTATTTCCAGCTCGACTGGCGCTGGATCTTCCGCATCCCGGTGGTGCTGCTGCTGCTCGGTGGCATCGCGTTCTACCTGATCGCGCGCGAGAAGCCCGAGGACATGGGCTTTGCCTCGCCGCATGACGAGGCCGACGATGTCGCTGCAAGCGAAGCCGCGGTCAGCGCCGATGAGGGCTCGCTGGCGCGCTACAAGGCGGTGCTGTCGAACTGGCGCCTTTTGGTCGCCGGCGTCGCGATCGGCTTCCAGAACGCGGCGCGTTACGGCCTCTTGGTGTGGGTGCCCGTGCACTTCCTCGGCAGCAACTGGGCCAAGGCCGGCGCCGCCTCGGTGATCGATCCGCGCTGGATCAGCATCGCGCTGCCGGTCGGCATGGCGGTGGGCGCGTTCAGCAATGGCTGGGTCTCGGACAAGGTGTTCGGCTCGCGCCGTTACCTCGCCATCGTGCTCTACATGGCGCTCGCCGCGGTCACCTCGCTGTGCATGTACGCGATCCCGACCTCGGACGTCGTTCTCGGGATGGCCGTGCTGTTCCTGTGCGGCTTCTTCACCTACGGCCCGCAATCCTCGTTCTGGGCGCTGTGCCCGGATCTGGTCGGCCACAAGCGGGCAGGGACCGCAACCGGGGTGATGAACTTCTTCGCCTATCTGTTCGCAGGTCTCGGCGAGCCGATGATCGGCCACTTCATGGACAAGCATAACCAGACCTCGCTGGTGTTCCTGGTGGTCGCGGTCTGCGCCACCTCCAGCGCGGTGGTTGCGGCCTTCATCCGCCGCTGACGAACGATCCCTATCAGCGGCTCACCGCAGGTCCGCGCTTCCGACGGGAAGCGCGGACCACTGAGCGGAACGCCGTTGTGCGTGCGATCGCTGCAGCCGCACGCGGGGACCAATTCCCTGAACTTGCCTGGCTCGAGCGAGCGATCCGGCGCCCAATCCCTGATCATTGGTGCTCAATTATAGTGCCAAGATAATAATATATACAGTGATATCAGTACGATATCATAAATTGCATGCAGAATACAAAATGTGCTTGTCGGTTCGGCCGCCTTGAAGCAGACTTCGCGCATGGCAGGAGCGGCCAGCAACCTTCAAGGACGGGGGTCGCGCCAGGGCAAAACAATCTGTCGGGAGGAGCGAGCAATGAGCGATCAGGTGTCCACCATCGCAATGGCAGATACGGCAAAGCCGAGCGGCGTGCGCTGGAAGATCTTCCTGCTGATGCTGTTCCTGATCTCGATCAACTATATCGATCGTGCCTCGCTCTCGGTCGCGATGCCGGTCATCGCCAAGGAGTTCGATATCGATCCGGCGATGCAGGGCCTGATCCTGAGCTCGTTCTTCTGGACCTACGCGCTGATGCAGGTGCCGGGCGGCATGCTCGCCGATCGCTTCAAGCCGCGCATCGTGATCGCGCTCGCGACGTTGTTCTGGGGCTTCTTCCAGGCGCTGGCTGCGCTGTCCACCAGCTGGATGCTGCTGCTGTTGACCCGGCTCGGGCTCGGCGCGTCGGAAGCGCCGATCTATCCGGCCGGCGGCAAGCTCAACGCGATCTGGATGACGCAGACCGAGCGCGGCCGCGGCGCCACCTTGCTGGACGGCGGCGCGCCGCTTGGTGCGGCGCTCGGCTCGATCGTGATCGCCTGGCTGATGGCGGCGTTCAGCTCCTGGCGCGTCGCCTTCGTCATCGCCGGCGTCGGCACCATGCTGTGCGGGCTGTGGGCCTGGTACTACATCCGCAACGTGCCGCGCGAGCATCCGTCGGTCAATGAAGCCGAGGCGCGCTATCTCGAGGAGGCGCATGCGATCGAGGATGCGGCGACGCCGCCGTCTTCGGGCGCAAGTTGGATGGCGTATTTCCGGTTTCGCTCGGTGTGGTGCATGTGCCTCGGCTGGATGTTCTTCAACACCACCTTCTACGGGCTGCTGACCTGGATGCCGACCTACCTGTTCAAGGTGCACGGCTTCGACATCAAGGCGCTGGGCGGCGCGTCCTTCATCATCTTCTTCGCAGGCTTCGTCGGCGAGCTGGTCGGCGGCTGGATCGGCGATAACTGGCGGGAGCGGGGCGGGGCGCCCAACACCGTGTTCCGCACGCTGTTCGGCATCGCGGCGATCATGGCGACGGTCTCGATCTTCCTCGTCGCCTACGTCACCAACGCGGTCGCGGTCGTGGTGCTGCTGTCGACGACGCTGTTCTTCCTGCGCTGGTGTGGCATGTACTGGGCGATTCCGTCGGCGCTGGCGGGGCGCGGCAAGTCCGGCTTCCTCGGCGGCTGCATGAATCTCGGCGGCAACATCGCGGGCATCACGACGCCCCTGATCGTCGGCTTCATCGTGCAGGCCACCGGCTCCTACTTCCTGGCCTTGATGTACTTCGCCGCCGCGGGCATTGCACTGTTGATCTGCTCGACCATGATCGATTACAGCCGCAAGCTCCCGGTCTAAAACGGATGCGGCCGAATCTGCCAAGGGTTCGGCCGCTTGATGAGGCTCACCAATGACACGTCCCGTCCGGCTCGGCATGCTGACGCCGTCGTCGAATACCGCGCTCGAGCCGATCACCTGCGCGATGCTATCGGGAATCGACGACGTCTCGGCGCATTTCTCGCGCTTCAAGGTGACCGAGATCGCGCTGTCGGAGCAGGCGCTGCGCCAGTTCGACGCCAGCGAGATTCTTCGCGCGGCCGAGTTGCTCGCCCATGCCAAGGTCGACGTCATCGCCTGGAACGGCACCTCGGCAAGCTGGCTCGGCTTCGACCGCGACGAGAGCCTGTGCGAAGAGATCACGGCGGCAACGGGTATCAAGGCCTGCACCACGGTGCTGGCCTATCGCGACCTGTTGCGGCGGATCGGCGCCAGCCGCATCGGGCTGGTGACGCCATATCGCAAGGACGTGCAGGAGCGGATCATCGTCAACTGGAATTCGCAAGGGCTGCATTGTTTTGCCGAGCGGCATCTGTCGCTGCAGGACAATTTCTCCTTTGCCGAGGTCCGCGAGGCCGAGATCGCAAGGCTGATCGAGGAGGTGGTGCGCGAGGGCTGCGATGCCGCCGTCGTGCTCTGCACCAACATGCGCGGCGCCGGCGCGGCCGAGCGGCTGGAGCGGAGGTTTGGCGTCCCGGTGCTGGATTCGATTGCTGTGACGCTGTGGGCGTGCCTCACAGCTGCCGGCTGCGTTCCGTCGCGCGTGCAGGGCTGGGGCAGCCTGTTCACGAACCCCGATCTGCGCGCGGCCACCGCGATCCACGTGGGAGGGCGCGATCTCCAATCATGACAATGCAGGCAAGCGGTGACTGAAGCCAAGACCAAAACAAAGGCGACCAGACGTACCAAGGAACCCAAGCGGGCGATGACGGCGCTGCAACGGCGCCGCCTGCGCGTGCCGCGGGTCGGGCTGCACGAGCAGGCTGCGGCGCGGCTGCGCACCATGATCGTGCGCGGCGAGCTGGCGCCGGGGCAATCGCTGGGGGAGGCCGACTTGTCCGACGCGCTCGGCATCTCGCGCACGCCGCTGCGCGAGGCGCTCAAGCAATTGGCGAGCGAGGGCCTGGTCGAGCTGCGGCTCAACCACAGCGCCGTGGTGGCGCCGTTCCGCCGCGCCGAGCTCGCCGAACTCTTCGAGGCCGTCAGCGGCATCGAGCGCTGCGCCGCCGAGCTCGCCGCGCTGCGCATGGAGCCGGAAGACTTCGAACGGCTCGCGGCGCTGCAGGACAAGATCGAGTGGCATCACGGCCGCGGCGAGCTGCGCGACTATTTTCAAGTTAATCAGCAGATCCATTCGGCGATCGTCGGCTTCGCCCGCAATGCCGTGCTGAAGGCGACACACGAGGCGCTGCTGGCGCGGGCCGAGCGCGCGCGCTTCTTCGCGCTGTCGGTGCTCGGCCGCTGGGATGAATCGGTGCGGGAGCATCAGGAGATTTTGGCCGCGCTGAAGCGCCGCGATGCGGCACGGGCCGGGCAGATACTGGCCCATCACGTGCGCCGCACCGGCGAGATCGTCGCCGAGACGCTGGACGCCAAGACGCTGGATGCCGAGGCGGACGACGCTGCGGCACCGGAGGCACCGGCAAGACCGCGTGGCCGGAAGACGAGGAACGTTGCGCCATGAAGATCCTGCTGCTCAATCCCAACACGACGGCTGATGTGACGGATCTGCTTCATGCCGCCGGCAGCAAGGCGGCGTCGGCCGGCACCGAGCTCGTGCCGGTCACCGCCGCGCGCGGCGTGCCTTATATCGCGACTCGCGCGGAGGCCCAGATCGGCGGCGCGATCGCGCTGGAGATGCTGGCCGAAGCCGCCCCCGGCGTCGATGCCGCCGTGATCGCGGCGTTCGGCGATCCCGGCCTGTTTGGCGCGCGTGAGCTGTTCGCCTTTCCCGTCGTGGGATTGGCCGAAGCTGCGATGCTGACGGCCTGCATGCTCGGCCGCCGGTTTGCGATCGTCACCTTTGCCGGCGCGCTGGCGCCCTGGTACGAGGAATGCGTCGCCATGCACGGGCTGAACGCGCGCTGCGCCGGCATCCGCGCGCTTGACGGTCGTTTCCAGTCGATCTCGCAGGTGCAGGCCGAGAAGGAGGAACTGCTGGTCGCGCTCGCCAACCGCGCGGTCGAGCAGGACAACGCCGACGTCGTCATCCTGTCGGGCGCGCCGCTCGCCGGACTCGCGGCAAAGGTCCGCGACCGCATTCCGGTGCCGGTGGTCGATCCGGTCGCGGCGGCGGTGCGGCAGGCTGAAACGCTCGCCATGCTCAAGCCGCGCAAGGCGGTGGCCGGCACCTTCCGCCGTCCCGATCCGAAGCCGACGCGCGGGCTCGCCGAGCCGCTCGCCGCAATCATCGAACACCGCTCACCGAAGGAGGGGACAAACTGATGTCCTTCGACACCATCATCCGCGGCGGCACCGTGGTGACCGCTGCCGACACCTTCGCCTGCGACGTCGGTATCCGCGACGGCAAGATCACGGCGCTCGGCCATGATCTCGGCGATGCGGCCACAATCATCGATGCCACCGACCGCCTGGTGCTGCCGGGCGGCATCGACAGCCACGTCCACTTCGCCCAGCCGTCCGGCGACGGCATCGTGATGGCCGATGGCTTTGCCAGCGGCACCCGCTCGGCGGCGTTCGGCGGCAACACCACGGTGCTGCCGTTCTGCCTGCAGGAGAAGGGCCAGACGCTGCGCGAGGCGCTGAAGCATTACCATTCGCTGGCCGAAGGCGAGTGCCATGTCGACGTCGCCTTCCATCTCATCCTCACCGATCCGACCGAGCATGTGCTGGGCCAGGAGCTGCCGGCGCTGGTCGAGGACGGCTACACCTCGCTGAAGGTCTTCATGACCTATGAGGGGCTCGCGCTGTCGGACCGCGAGCTGCTGGAGACCATGTCGGTCGCGCGCGAGACCGGCGCCATGCTGATGGTGCATGCGGAGAATTTCGACGCCATCCGCTTCCTGACCGACCGGCTGGAGCGCGCCGGCAACACCGCGCCGCGCTTCCACGCGACGTCACGGCCGATCCCGGTCGAGCGCGAGGCCACCCATCGCGCGATCTCGCTGTCCGAGCTCGTCGACGTGCCGATCATGATCGTGCATGTCTCGAACCGCGAGGCGATGGACGAAATCCGGCGTGCGCAGCAGAGGGGCTTGCGGGTCATGGGCGAGACCTGTCCGCAGTACCTGATGCTGACCGAAAAGGATCTCGATCAGCTCAACATGGAAGGCGCAAAATACGTCTGCTCGCCGCCGCCGCGCGACGTCGCCAGCCAGCAGGCCTGCTGGGAAGGTCTGCAGCAGAAGGTGTTCTCGGTGTTCTCGTCGGACCATTGTCCGTTCCGTTACGACGACCCGCAAGGCAAGCTTGCGCCGAAGGGGCGCACCAGCTTCCGCTGGGTGCCGAACGGAATCCCGGGTGTGGCGACGCGCCTGCCGATCCTGTTCTCCGAAGGCGTGGTGAAGGGGCGGATCGACCTCAACAGCTTTGTCGCCTTCAGCGCCACCAACCACGCCAGGATCTACGGCCTCTATCCGCGCAAGGGCACGATCGCGGTCGGCTCGGATGCCGACATCGCGCTGTGGGACCCGAAGCGCAAGGTGACGATCCGTCACGAGCTGATCCACGACGGCGCGGACTACACGCCCTATGAAGGGCTCGAGGTCACGGGCTGGCCGGTGCTGACCATGGTGCGCGGCAAGGTCGTGGTCGATAACGGGATGCTCGTCGGCGGCAAGGATCACGGCACTTATCTGCCGCGCGCCAAGCCGCCGAAGGCCGCGACCATTCCGTAACGCGACCATCCCGTAACAAAAGAGAGAAGGCAGGAGATCAACATGCCCTATGCTGTGACAGACGACGGAGTGCGGCTCTATTTCGAGGAGACCGGATCGGGGCATCCGGTGATCCTGGTCCACGAGTTCGCCGGCGATTTGCGCAGCTACGAGCCGCAGATGCGGCACTTCGGCAAGCGCTTCCGGACCATCGCCTACAATGCGCGCGGCTTTCCGCCGTCGGATGTGCCGGATCAGGTCTCGTCCTATTCGCAGGCGCGCGCCGCCGACGATATCCTCGCCGTGCTCGACCACATCGGCGCGCCGAAGGCGCATATCGTCGGTCTGTCGATGGGCGGCTTTGCGACGCTGCATTTCGGATTGCGTCACCCTGATCGGGCGCTGTCGCTGTGCATCGGCGGCTGCGGCTACGGCGCGGAGCTCGACAAGCGCGAGACGTTTCGCGCCGAGGCCGACGTGATCGCGAACATGATCCGCAAGGAAGGCATGCCGGCCTTCGCCGAGCGCTACGCCTATGGGCCGACCCGCGTGCAATACGAGAACAAGGACCCGCGCGGCCACGCCGAGTTCAAGACCATGCTGGCCGAGCATTCGGCGGTGGGATCGGCCAACACCCAGCAGGGCGTGCAGAAGGAGCGTCCCTCGCTCTACACGCTGGTCGACGAGATGAAGCGCATCACGGTGCCGACGCTGATCATCACCGGCGACGAGGATTGGCCTTGCCTGCTGCCGGGCATCCTGATGAAGCAGAGCATCCCGTCGGCGGCGCTCGCGGTGATGCCGAACTGCGGCCACGCCATCAACATCGAGGAGCCCGACGAATACAACCGGATCGTCGGCGATTTCCTGTCGCAGGTCGAAAGCGGCCGCTGGCCGCAGCGCGATCCCAGAGCCGTCAGTGCCTCGATTACGGGGATGAAGGATTAGCCTCGTTCACCGCCGCGCCGAACTGACTTCGCGGCCTTCATCTGCTACTAGACCAAAAGATCCGCGCTTTTCGAGCATCCTCGGAAGCGCGGATTTTTCGGGCGTGAGCAAGCCGCGACGGCCGGCGGCGCATGACTTGTTCGCATGATTGCTGACTGCTGCAGTCATCTCCAACGCGATCCCTTCAATTCCAAGGCTTTTGACTGAAACCGCGGCCACAATTAGCCGCTCGTGTGAGACGGAAGAGGTGGGGCCTCTGTCGTACGCGCGGAAATTGATCTCCCGATCTCTGCTGCAACCGAAGCGAACATCAGCGCGCATCATCGTTCGTTGCAGTCATTCGACCGACACAGCGCTGTCATCGGCGATGGATAACTTGTCGCAGGTCGACGTCATAAATCTTTCAAAAATAAAAGGGGCGCTACGGTGAAAGCCAAATTTCTTTCGACGGTCGGAGTCTGTCTGCTTGCTGCCGCTGCGGTGATGTGCAGTGCCGCCGCTCAGGACGACAACAAGGGCAATAACGGCCACGATCATCATCCGCACGACATTCACACCCAAACGCCGATCAAGCATCTCGTCGTCATCTTCAACGAGAACCGCTCGTTCGATCACTACTTCGCAACCTACCCGGTTGCGACCAACCCGACCGGCTCGATTCCGTTCACGGCGAAGCCGCATACGCCGAAGGTCAACAACCTCGCGAGCGCCAATCTGTTGACCAACAACCCGAACACCAACCCGGCCAACGGCACCGGCGCGACCAATCCGTTCCGCCTCGACCGCACCCAGGCCAACACCAAGTCGCAAAATCACGCCTACACGCCCGAACAGCAGGCGGTCGACAACGGCAAGGAAGACCTGTTTCCGAAATTCACCGGTCGCGGAACCGCCGGCGGCGTCGGCGCTTTCGGCACCAACGGGCAGGTGATGGGCTATTTCGACGGCAACACCGTCACCGCGTTCTGGAATTACGCCCAGAACTTCGCGATGAGCGACAACAGCTGGACCGACACCTTTGGTCCGTCGACGCCCGGCGCCCTCGAGGTGGTTGCCGGCCAGACCAACGGCGCGCAGAACATCGTCGGCTCGTCATCGTCGATCGCCGACGGCCAGGGCGGCCTGACGCTGATCGGTGATACCGACCCTGCCTACGATGCCTGCTCGAGCACGACCAGCCAGGTCCTGATGACCAGCAAGAACATCGGCGACCTGCTCAATGCCGAGCAGATCAGCTGGGGCAGCTTCATGGGCGGCTTCGACCTGACGCTCAAGAACAGCAACGGCACCACCAACTGCGGCCGCAGCACATTCTCGAGCAACGTCAACGGCACCGTCGTGGACTACATTCCGCACCACGCCTGGTTCCAATACTACAAGTCGACCGCCAACCCGACCCATGCGCGGCCGAGCTCGGTGAATGCGGTCGGACACACCTATGTGCCCGGCGGCAAGACGCTCGACCCGGCCAATCATGCCTACGATCTCGAGGACTTCTACGCCGCGGTGAAGGCCGGCAACTTCCCGGCCGTCTCCTACATCAAGATGCCGGCCTATCAGGACGGTCATCCCGGCAACTCCGATCCGCTCGACGAGCAGGCCGGCAATGTCGAGCTGATCAATTTCCTGCAGAAGCAGAAGGAGTGGGGCGAGACCGCCGTCATCATCACCTATGACGACTCCGACGGCTGGTACGACCACCAGTATCTTGCGCCGATCAGTGCCTCGTATGATCCGACCGCCGACCAGCTCAACGGTCCCGGCCAGTGCGGTCGCGGTGTCGGCAAGCAGACGCAGCCGAACGGCCTCAACGGCCAGCCGGTGAACGGCCGCTGCGGTCCCGGTACGCGCGTCCCGTTCCTGGTGATCTCGCCCTTCGCCAAGCGGAATTACGTCAGCCACACCCGCATCTCGCAGGCGTCCGTCGTGCGCTTCATCGAGGACAACTGGCTGCACGGCCAGCGTCTCGGCGGCGGCTCGTTCGACGACAACGTCGAATCGATCGCTGACATGTTCGACTTCGAGCGCGGCCACGGCCAGGACCACGAGTACCGGCAGGACACGCTGTTCCTCGATCCGACCGCCGGCACGGTCATCGTCAGCCCGCCGGATGATCACCATCACCACTAAAGCATGAAGAGTTAGGTTGATTGGCAACGCGAAAGCGGTGCGCTCCCTCTCCCGCTTGCGGGGGAGGGCTGGGGTGGGGGCTCCCTCCACGAGTCACGTCGCGGAGAGAGCCCCCACCCGCATCGCATCGTGGATGCGATGCGACCTCCCCCGCAAGCGGGAGAGGTGAAGCCAGTCCGCCGCCGACACTCTACTTCCCGTCTTGACGCGTTTTCTTCACGCGAACCGGAATCCACTTCGCTCGAAAACGCTTAACGACACTGGATATGACATGAACGGCCGCACCTTGTGGCTTCTCGGCGCCGGCCTGCTGTGCATGGCCGGCACTGTTGCGGCCGTCGAGACGCAGGGACTTCCGGGGACCAATCCGAACCCGGTGCAGCTCAGGCGTCCGCCGGTCGCCCCGCTGTCCGCCATGGCGCGGCTCGGCCAGAAGATCTTCTTCGACGCGTCGCTGTCCTCTTCGGGCGCATTGTCATGCGCGTCCTGTCACAGTCCGGACCACGCCTACGGGCCACCCAATGATGGACCGGTGATGCTTGGCGGGCCCGCGCAATCCCGGCAAGGGACACGCGCCGTGCCGGGCCTGACCTATCTCGAGCGGCAGCCGAATTTCAGCATCGGGCCGGAAAAGGACGAGGACGACAATGTCGTCGACTTCGCGCAACTGGCCGCGCTCGGCCAGCAGGCCGCGCGCGCCAGGAAAGTGGCGACCGGGACTGCCACCTCGGCGGTCAACATCGTGCCGCAGGGCGGACTGTTCTGGGACGGCCGCGCCGATACGCTGCAGGACCAGGCGATCTTCCCGCTGCTCGATCCCAACGAGATGGACGGCGGCAGCATCGAGATCGTGGCGCAGAAGCTGCGCCGGGCGAGCTACGCGCCGCGCTTCGCCGAGCTGTTCGGCGCTGGTGTCTTCGACAATACGCGGCTGTTGGTCGCGGAGGCGATGTTTGCCGTCGCGCGTTATCAGGTGGAGGAGCCGAGCTTCCATCCCTACACCAGCAAGTTCGACTACTGGCTGGAGGGCAAGGCGCGATTGAACGAGAGCGAGTTACGCGGCCTGCAATTGTTCAATGATCCGGAGAAGGCCAATTGCGGCGGCTGCCATACGTCGCAGCCGACCCGGGATGGTCTACCGCCGCTGTTCACCGATCATCAATATGAGGCGCTCGGCGCGCCGGGCAACGCCGCGCTCGCCGGCAACCGCGATCCCGACCATTTCGATCTCGGGGTTTGCGGTCCGTACCGCACCGACATTGCCGAGCAGACGCAATATTGCGGGATGTTTCTGACGCCGACCTTGCGCAACACGGCAACGCGTCGCGTGTTCTTCCACAACGGCGTCTTCACCAGCCTCGAGCAGGTGCTCGACTTCTATAACTTCCGCGATACCAATCCGGAGAAGGTCTTTCCGCGCGGCGCCGACGGCACGGTGCGCAAGTACGATGACCTGCCGGAAAAGTATCACGGCAATGTCGACGTCAGCGATCCGCCGTTCGAGCGCCATCTCGGCGACACGCCCGCGATGACGGCACAGGACGAGGCCGACATTATCGCCTTCCTGAAGACGCTGACCGACGGCTACCAGCCGGAGCGGTAAGACGTCGCGGCGTTCCATCGCGGAACCGAACCGTGAGTTGGCAGGGCTTCGTCATGCGCGCATAATGAGCGCATGAATGTCGTCGAAGGCAACGGTGCCAGGATCCCGGCAATCGGGCTCGGCACATGGGAGTTGCGCGGGCGGACCTGCGCCCGCATCGTCGAGCAGGCGTTGCGGCTCGGCTATCGCCACATCGACACCGCGGAGATCTATGACAACGAGCGCGAAGTCGGCGAGGGGCTGCGTGCCTCCGGCATCAAGCGCGACGACGTGTTCGTCACCACCAAGATCTGGACCACGCATTTCATGGCGAAGGATCTCGAGCGGTCGGCGAAGGAGAGCCTGGCACGGCTGCGCCTCACCGAGGTCGATCTGTTGCTGCTGCACTGGCCCAATGCGCAGGTGCCGCTTGCCGAGACGCTCGGCGCGCTGGCGCGGGTCAGGCAGGCGGGCCTGGCGCGGCATATCGGCGTCTCCAATTTCAACGCGGCGCTGATCGAGGAGGCGGTGGCGACGTGTCCCGAGCCGCTCGCCTGCGACCAGGTCGAGTACCATCCTTATCTCGACCAGGCCGATGTGATCGAGGCCTGTCGACGCCACGGCATGGCATTCGTTGCCTACAGTCCGATCGCGAAGGGACGGGTCAAGGGCGACCGCGCGCTGGCGCGGATCGGCGACCGCTACCGCAAGACCGCCGCCCAGGTCTGCCTGCGCTGGCTGGTGCAGCAGAATGTCTCCGCGATCCCGCGCACCTCGAAGCTCGAACGTCTGCAGGAGAACATCGACATCTTCGATTTCGAGTTATCGGTGGACGACATGCGCGAAATCTCGGCGATCGGGAGCGCCGGTGCGCGGTGACGGCCCCGCGACGCATGGGGTCTTTGCCTGAGCATCAAGTCTCGGAAAAATGGCTGGGTCCTGATCCCGATCATGCTAATGCCCCGCTGGCCGATTGCAGCTTTGGACCGAATGGGGATTGAGGCAGGCGGGTTCCGGCCGGTATTGTCATCGGCGGGGAGAGACATCACTGACGTGATCGAGTGGGATGAAGTTTCGGCCAAACGCGGATCTGATGGCGTCGGTGTTCGTGCACCTGATGCTGCTCGGGCTGATTTTCCTTTATTCGGAGGTCCATCAGTTCGATCCCGTCTCCGCTGACACGGTGCCGGTCGAGATCGTGACGCCGCAGGAGGTCGCCAGATCCGAGGTCGAGACCAAGCCCGAACCGGCACCGAGCCCGTCGCCGACGCCCGAGTTGCAGTTGCCGTCGCTCGACAAGCCGGTGGATTCAGCCAAGCCCGAACCATCGGCGCAGGCGGCCGCGCCACAGCAGAACGCGCCACAGCAGCCGCCGCAGAAGCAGCCGACGCCGCCCAAGCCCAACCCGGCGCCGCAACGTGCCGCGGCCGAGCCGCCGCCCGCGCCGCCGGCACCGCAAACGCCACCGATGCCCCAGCCAACGGCGCAGCAACAGGCGGCAGCGTCGTCGCCTGCCTATGCGCAGCCCGAGCCTGATCTTTCGGTCAAATACAATGTCATGCTCGGCCTGCCGCCCGACATCTCCGTGAAGCCGCCCGCCAGCGCGCCGTCCGGCCCCGGCCCCGGCAAGGACAATTTCGACGCAGCCGCCACCGAGCAGGCCGACGTCGGCTCGCGCGTGGTCGCCGAATTCCGCCGTCACCTGAAGACCTGCCTGAAACTCCCGCCGACGCTGAGTACAGGCGACGACGTGAAGATCAAGCTCAGGGTGTTCATGAAGCCCGACGGCAAGCTTGCGGCGCAGCCCTTGCTGATCGAGGCCACCGCCTCGGAAAAGGGGCCGCTGTTGCTGAAGAGCGCGACCGATGCGCTGCAGGCCTGCCAGCCCTATGCGATGCTGCCGCGGGATCGCTACGGCGAATGGAAGGTGCTCGATCTCGATTTCAGCCCGCGCGATTTTGCGTCGTAGACAAGGGTCGCGTCAGCTTCCCATCGCCTGCCAGGCATTCGAGGCGAACTGTCGGCGCCAGATCACGATCACGACCGCGGCTGTCGTGACGAACAGCACCCAGGGGCTGACGAACCAGCCGAGATAGCCGAGTGCGAAGAAGAACGCGCGCTGGCCGCGGTTGAAGTGCCGGCCCGCCGTCTCGAACAGCCGCGTGGTGCGGATCACATGGGCCTCTGCCTCCGGCGTATCGCGCTGGTCGGCCGGCGGCATCGCGCCGAACAGGATCGCCACATAGTTGAACAGGCGATAGGCCCAGGCGAATTTGAAGAAGGTGTAGATGAAGATCAGGATCAGCCCGATGCACTTGACCTCCCACAAAGCGGGCGAGGGCGTGAGGTTGACCGGCAGCGCGCCGAGCACGGCGAGCGCGTCATTGGTGGCGCGCAACAGCGCCAGCGCGCCGCCGATCGCGATCAGGCTGGTGGAGGCAAAGAACGCGGTGCCGTTCTGCAAGCTGGCCATGATCTGCATGTCGACCATCCGTGCATCGCGGTTGAGCAGATTCCGCACCCAGATCTCGCGATAGACGTGCATCCGCGCCGACAGGCTGTCGCGCCCATACGCGGTGTGCTCCAGCGTGATGGCGTAGACCAGCCATTCCAGCGCAAAGAAGCCGACGGCCAGGATGTCGGTCCAATAGCCGGTCATGTTGCCTTCCTTCGTGAGCGCGCGGCCGACTGTCCGCGCCGGGCCGCATCCGCGTCATGTACAGGTTGAACGCGTGCAATGCACTATGGCAAACTACCGTGGCAACAGGATTCCCCGGACATGCTCAAGCTCGTCATCGGCAACAAGAACTATTCGTCATGGTCGATGCGGCCTTGGCTGGCGCTCCGCGCCAACAACATCCCGTTCGAAGAGGTTTTCATTCCGCTCTACACGGACCAAGCCGACAAGGACCGCATTCTCGCTTTCAGTAAGGCCGGCAAGGTGCCGACGCTGATCGATGGCGACGTCACGGTGTGGGACTCGCTGGCAATCATCGAATATCTCGCCGAGAGATTTCCCGAGGCGAAGCTGTGGCCTGCGGATCGCGCCGCGCGCGCGCATGCCCGCGCGATCTCGGCGGAGATGCATTCCGGCTTCATGCCGTTGCGCAACGAATGCGGCATGAACCTGCACCGGCCGATCCGTGCCGTTGCGCTGTCGGACGATGCGCGCGCCAATGTGGCGCGGATCCAGGAGATCTGGGCCGAGTGCCATCTGCGCTACGGCAAGCAGGGTCCGTTCCTGTTCGGCGCATTCTCCGCGGCGGACGCGATGTATGCGCCCGTGGTGCATCGCTTCCGCACCTACGCGATCCCGGTGAAGGCCGAGGCGCAGCACTATGTCGATGCCATGATGGCGCTCCCGGCGTTTGCCGAATGGACCCGCGACGGCATTGCCGAGACGCTGCGGATCGATCGATTCGAGCACGTCTGATTCCGAATTGTGACAGCGGTCGCGAAGATCGCGGCTTGACGCCGCGAGGCCAAGGGCGTCGAATCCGGCAAGGCTGGTTTCGCAAGTCGTGAAAGGACTTAGACCATGGGCATTCTCGATTCCCTGGAGAATTCGCCGGAGCTGAAAGGCATGCTTGGCCAGCTTGGCGCGGCGGTGATCCCGGTCGTGCTCGGCGAAGTTCTGGGCAATGGCGGGCAGGGCGGCTTGTCCGCGATTGTCGCCAAGCTCGAGCAGGCCGGGCTCGGCGAGCAGGTCAAATCCTGGATCGGTACCGGTCAGAACCTGCCGATCACGGCTGAGCAGCTCCAGCAGGTGCTCGGCAGCGATACGGTCAAGCAGCTCGCCGCCAAATTCAACATTCCGGTGGACCAGCTGTCCAAGGTGCTTGCCCAGCAACTTCCGGCTGCGGTCGATGGCGCGAGCCCGGACGGCAAGCTGCCGCACACCGCCTGAGCGGCTGGAATCAGGGTTCCAGCCGGGCTCGGCGGGCAATTTCCGGCTGGCACGCAAATTGCTGCCTATCGCTCTGAAAAACCTGCAAAAATCGCACCTTCGCTATGCCCCAATCTTGCTGGATTTGGGGAGGTGCGATGTGCTAGCTTGCCGCAGGGTTCTCAAAATGCCGGCCTGAGCTATCGGGACTGTCAGCTCAGCCAGCAATCTCTAAGAAAATGGAGAGGGCGTTGAAGCATAAGTACTCGATTGGCGAGACCGTCTATTTCACGGCCAGCAACGTGGCGCGCCCCGCCGCGAGCGGCACCTATCAAGTGATCCGGCTGCTGCCGACCGACGGTGACGACTGCCAATATCGCATCAAGAGCTCGACTGAAGCTTTCGAACGGGTGGCCAAGGAGAGTCAGCTCGCGCTGTCCTGAAGGAGTTGTGCGCAAGCCGGCGGCTGGGGCGGGTTCCGCACCGCCGCCGTCAAAAGGCCCTGTTCGCAGACCCATTGTGCTGAAGGTTGGACGTCGGGGTGGCGGCGTTCGCCGTCGCCGATTGTGCTTACGCTGCGTTGAGGGACATCGCGCATGAACTGGGCTTCCTCGCTGGATCAGATCTGGCGCTCACCGACCTTCCCGATGTGGCTGACGCTGGCCGCCGCGGGGTTCTTTGGGATCGTCGTTCTGGTCACGCTGCTGCGTGCGGAAAAATCCGTCGCCAACGGCGCGCTGACCGTGATCACGCTGCTGTCGATCGCGGTTGCGGTCGCCGCGACGATCCGTGGCTTCGGCCCGGGCGGGCAGGGGGCGCCGGCCGAGGCACGGACGGCGCAACTGGCCAGCCAGACGGTGCCGGCGCTGGCCTGCGTCGACGATCTCGCCGGAGACGCCGTTCTCAACGCCTGCGAGAAGGTGCTGTTCGGTTCATCGGATACGGCGGCAGCGGCGGTCAGCTACGCGGCGGCGCAGGTCTCGCGCCTGACTGCGCTCGGCGACCTCGCGACCGCCGAGCGCAATTCGACCACCGAGTTGCAGGCGCTGCGCCGTGCCATCGAGCATGACCGCTACGGCCTGGTCGCCTATGCGCTGATGGCGCGCGACCACTGCACGCCGACCGCGTGCCCCGCGTTCCGCTCGTTCGGCGACAACCATCAGATCATCGCCAACATGAACGAGCGGACCTACGAGAACCTGATCACGCGCTACGCGGGGTCGTGGAACGCGCCGGCCGGCGCCCAGGCGTCGGCCGCCTCTGGCCTGGTCGCAGCGCTGCCGCAGTCATTGCCCACCGGCAAGCCGACCAATGCGGAGTTTCCGAGCTCGGCGAACACGCCGCCCGTCAGCATCATGACGCCCGAGCCGGCAAAGCCGGCCGCCGCCGCACCAGCGCCGGCCGCGCGCGCTGCCGCCGCGCCGCCCGCCGCAGCCCCGAAGCGGCCGCCGGCGGCGAAGCGCCCGGTCCAGATCGCGCCGGCCCCGGCCGCGTCGGCGCCGCCTCCTGCCGCCGCCAGCGCACCGGCGGCTGCGAACGAGCAATGAGCGTGATGGCGGCGGCTTGAGCCGCCGTCATTGCACTGTTCCGGCTTCGCTTCGCTCGAAATGTGCTTCTAGTCCCGATATCCACCGCCGCGGAGAGCGCTCCCTTTCCAAAGCGCGCGCCGGCCGCTACATCCGGCACATGCCGCTTCATCTCATCAAGCTCGCCGTCGGTTGTGACTCCGTCAAGGAACTCAAGGGCTGGGTTGCCGAACGGATGGCGACCGCGAAGAAAAAGGGCCTGCCGCTCCGTCACGTCCACATCACGCGGATGACGCCGAAGCGCGAGGAGGAGGTCCTTGCCGGCGGTTCGCTCTATTGGGTGATCCGCGGCGAGATCGCCGCGCGCGAGAAGATCATCGCCATCGAGCCGTTCCGCGACAAGGACGGCATCGGCCGCTGCCGGCTGGTGATGCAGCCCAAGGTGATCGCGGTCTCGCCGCGGCCGATGCGGCCGTTCCAGGGCTGGCGCTACCTGACCGCGGACTCCGCGCCGGCCGATCTCACCAAGTCGAGCGCGGCCAGCGTGGCATCGATGCCCGAGCCGATGCGTCGCGAGTTGCGCGACCTCGGCTTGCTCTGAGCAATCGAGCGGGATCCGGGATCACTGGGTCACGAGATGCAGCCGGGCCCATTCTGAGGCCGGGACCTCGACATAACGGCCACCCGCCTTGTCGGCCGTGACGTCGAACAGTTCATGGTCGATCCCCATCTCGCTGAGATATCTCCGGAACTGATCGGTGAAGATTGTCGTGAGGCTGTCGCGGTGCTCGGCAGAGACGTTGGATGCGAGCCGGTCGTAGATCTGCATCCTTGCGGTCAGGATGACGCGGTTGCCGGGCGGCAGGCTGCGATGCACCCCGCCCGCAAGCATCAATACACATGCAAGCTCGCAGGGTACACCGGAGAGCTTTTCCTTCGCATCCAGCGGGCCGCCGGGCCGCTTCAGCGCAAAGCATTCCTCTTCGGATTTTCCGGTGCAGGCCTCGACCTCGGTCGCCGCCACCGCCGCGTCGATGCCGCGACCGCGCAGGATGCGGCCGAGGCTGGCAGCGACGGTGAGGTCGGACCCCGGTTTGACGTTGATCACCACCGGCAGCTTGCGGCCGTTCTGCCGGTCGAGGATCGCCAGCAGGCGCTTGTAGGTATCCCACTGCACGGCGCCCTCGGCGGCGATCCAGTCCGAGCAGCCGGGCCCGCAGGCATCGGGTGCACCGTGCGCGACATAGAAGATCATCGCGCCGGGCGCCGAATTGACCCCGCCGACCGGCGGCCGGGTCTGCGCCTGCGCCAGGCCTGCGGCCGCGAGCGCGATGCCGAAAGCAATGCCTTGCCTGAAATAACCGCTCATTCCGATCGCCTCTGAAAGGCGCGATCATCCACGCGTCGGGCCGCGCAGATGAGGCCGAGCCCTCATTACAGGCTCGAACCTCGTTTGCGCATGAACCGCATCACACTTTCCGGATCCTGCTTCAGACCGGGATGTTGTCGATCAGGCGCGTGCTGCCGAGCTTTGCCGCCACCAGCATCCGCATCGGGCCGTCCTTCAGCGAGCCGATCGGCGCCAGGGAGGCGGCGTGGCGCACTTCGAGATAATCGAGCACGAAGCCGGCCCTGGTGATCGCCGCGGCGCCGTCGGCCATTGCGGTCGCGGTATCCTCGCCGGCGCGCAGGCGGCCGGCCGTCTCCTTCATCACCCGATGAAGCTCAGGGGCTGCGCGCCGTTCCTCCGGGGAGAGGTAGACGTTGCGCGACGACATCGCGAGACCGTCGCGCTCGCGCACCGTTTTGGATCCGATCACCCTGACGCCGAGGTCGAGGTCCGCGGCCATCTGGGTGACGACCCGGAGCTGCTGAAAGTCCTTCTCGCCGAAGATCGCGAGGTCGGGCCGGACCTGGGTGAACAGCTTGCCGACCACGGTGGCGACGCCGCCGAAGAAATGCGGTCGGAAGCGATCCTCGAGCCCGGCAGTGGCCGGCCCCTCCGGCACGATCCTGGTGGCGAAGCCGTCCGGGTACATCGCCTTCACCTCGGGATGCCAGATCAGGTCGACGCCCTCGGCGGCGAGCTTGGCGACGTCTTCCTTCCAGGTGCGCGGATAGGAGCCGAAATCTTCGGTCGGCGCGAACTGGGTCGGGTTGACGAAGATCGAGACGACGACCCGCTTGGCGCGGCGCTTGGCGAGGCGCACCAGCGACACATGGCCGTCATGGAGCGCTCCCATGGTTGGGACCAGCGCGACGGTCGCCTTCTTGGCGCGCAGGGCGTCGACGGCGCGACGAAGGGCGGGGACGGTACGGACGACGGTGGGATTTCTCGGCATCTGGTCTCGGCTCGTGGGGCAATCCGGGTGGGGACGAATCTGGGTGGGACGGGTTGGCGTTCGGCAAGTCACGCAGCTTACCAAGTCCGAACCGCTATCGGCAAACCGCCGCGACAAGCCTTACCCGATCTCGGACGCGCATGGATCACAGCTGCCGTGCCGCCGATCGACGCAGCAGTCTTGCTTGATCGGTTCGTCATCAAGCACGGCCGCAATTGATTTCCTGTCGCGGCGATGCATTTCACTTGACCGCAGCGGCGCTCGCTTTGAAGATCATTGACGGGATTTGAATCATGTTGGTGCAGGCTCGTCAGGGTCAATCCGGCTCCGCACATGTCATTGTGCTGGGCAACGAGAAGGGTGGATCGGGAAAGTCGACCACCGCCCTGCATATCGCCGTCGCGCTGCTGAAGGCCGGGCAGCGCGTCGCCAGCATCGATCTCGACTGCCGCCAGCAGAGCTTCACCCGCTACATCAGCAATCGCCAGGCCTGGGCGCGACGCACCGGGCTCGACCTCGAGCTCCCCGCACACCACTGCATCAAGTACGGCGAGACGATGCAGATCGAGGAGAACGAGAACGCGGAATTCCAGCAGTTCATGGCCGCGGTGAGCGCGGTGGAACGCGCCTATGATTTCATCGTCATCGACACCCCGGGCGCGGACAGCTACCTGATGCGGCTCGCGCATTCGATGGCCGACACTTTGGTGACGCCGATCAACGACAGCTTCCTCGATTTCGACGTGCTCGGTACCGTCGATCCCGCGACCTACGCGGTGACCGGCGAGAGCCATTATGCGGAGATGGTGCGCGACACCAGGCGCAAGCGCCGCCAGCTCGACGGCGCCTCGACCGACTGGATCGTGGTGCGCAACCGCCTGTCGATGCTCGGCTCGCGCAACAAGCAGCTGGTCGCTGACGGCTTGAAGCAGCTGTCGCTGCAGCTCGGGTTCCGTTCGGTCGACGGCTTTGCCGAGCGGGTGGTCTATCGCGAATTCTTCCCACGCGGGCTGACGGCGCTCGACGACATCGACGAGGCGACGCTCGGCACCCGCCCGAGCCTCGGCCACGTCACCGCCCGCGAGGAGGTGATGAGCCTGCTGCGCGAGCTCAAGCTGCCGCTGGACGAGCGCGGCCGCCGCCGGGCCGCCAACCGGGCCGAATGGTTCAGCCAGGTCGACAAGCCGCTGGAAGTCGACGACATCATCGGCAGCTAGGCCGTCAGGTACTCCCTCGGGCAGGTTCCAGGGCGCCTGGCGCGCAGCAGGTGACGATCGTCACTTTTGGAGGTTGCAGAAGCACGGTAGTCTTGCGGGGTTTTCGGCCACTCCGTCGCCAATATGCCGGAACAAAGCTGGCCAGATCCGGTTTTCCCAAGTCAGCCGCGTTCTCGCTCCCGTCGGCTGGTCTTGAGGTATTATCGTGCCGCAGAGCCATGGCGCTAGAAGCGAATGCACAAAGGTTGTGTGCACCGCACAATGAACGTGCTGCGAAATCCCAACTTTTAGACTTCCTGTCACAGCGCCGTGACATATATTCTCAAAAGGAGGCCGAAGAGTCTCCGGCCAAGAATAGCCCTGAAAAGGCGGGCACCTCGAGGACGTCATGAAGCGTGGAATTCTCGTTCTGCTTTCTCTCTCCGTGGTGATCACGGCGGCCTATTTCACCGCGAGCAAGTGGGCGATCCGTCACGAAACTCTCATGTTCAAGGACCCGACGCGCGATGAGCGGCCGGTCGCGGTCGACGTTGCCGTGCGCTTCGACAAGGAGATGCAGGCCGACGCTGGCATGATCACGCTGCCGGTTGCGATCCTCAATCATGGCAATACCGTCAAATTCACCGAATATTCCTTCCTCGCGAACGTGTTCGCGGCGCGCGGCTATCTGACCATCAGCATTCAGAACGACCTGCCGTCGGATGGACCGATGGTGACCAAGGTCGGCGAGCTCTATGTCGGCCGCCTGCCGCAGTACCAGCGCGGCATCACCAACATCAAGTTCGCGATCGAGGAGATGAAGAAGCGCCAGCCGAACGCGGACTACAGCAAGCTGACGATGGTCGGCCATTCCAATGGCGGCGACATCGCGATGTATTTCGCCAAGCAGTATCCGGACGAGATCAAGAAGGTGGTGACGCTGGACAATCTGCGCGTGCCGTTCATGACCGACGGCAAGTTCAAGATTCTTTCATTCCGGTCTCACGATTCGCAGTTCAAGCCGGATCCGGGTGTCGTTCCCGATGCCGACGAATGCGAGAAGGCCGGCATCACCGTCGTGAACACCAACTTCCAGCACAACGACATGCGGGACACCGGGCCCGAGAAGGCCAAGGACTCGATCCAGGCCATGCTCGATAAATTCCTGGCCGACACCGACAGCGCTGTCGCGCCGGTCGACACCAGGAATGCGCCGCCGAAGATTCTGGAGCCGGGTCCCGTCTCGCTCTACGTGCCGGTCGAGAAACCTCAGACCTTGACCGACAAGCTCAAGAAGTCGCTCTCGCTGACCAAGACCGAGACGAAGAAGGATCCATCAGTCACGAATTGACCGGGCGGCCCGGGATCCAGGCTGGCCCGTCACGTTGACCAATCCGCTGCCGCGGCCCACATAGTGTTTGCTGTACGAGGCAAGCGCTGATGGCCGGCAAGACGATCAAACCGACATCCGGAAACGATGTACGCCCGGCTCATGCGCCTGGCGTGCCGACATCCAGCGCGAACGACATCGCGGCATTCGTCGCCAAGGCGCGGGCGATGTCGCCGCATCGCGCGGGTGCCCGCGGCAGGCTGGTGTTCGCGCTCGACGCCACGATGAGCCGGCAGCCGACATGGGATATGGCGTGCACGCTGCAGGCGGACATGTTCCGCGAGGCCGGCTCGCTCGGCAGTCTCGATATCCGCCTCGTCTATTATCGCGGCTTCAATGAGTGCCGCGCGTCGGGCTGGATCTCCGACAGCGCGCAGCTCGCTCGGCTGATGAGCAAGATCGATTGCCAGGGCGGCAATACCCAGATCGGCAAGGTGCTGTCCGAGACGCGCCGCGAGGCGGTCGAGGCAGGGGTGCGCGCGCTGGTGTTCGTCGGCGACGCGATGGAGGAGAGCGCCGACGATCTCTGCGCCAAGGCCGGCGAGCTCGGCCTGCTCAAGGTGCCGGTCTTCATGTTTCAGGAGGGCCGGGACATGGCCGCCGAGCAGACGTTCCGCGAGATCGCGCGACTGACCGGCGGCGCATGGTGCAGGTTCGATCCCGGCGCGGCCGCGCAGCTCCGCGAGCTGCTGCGGGCCGCCGCGGCCTACGCCGCCGGAGGCCGCGAGGCGTTGCTGCAGCTGGCCAAGACCACGAGCGGTGCGGCGAAGCTGATCGGCCAGATGAAATAGCGCGGCGCCGCGCAGTCTCCGCCCTTTTGCCCGGCTTGATTTCTTATCGTTCGTGACCGAGGCCGTCTTGGCGGGCTCCGTCAACGCGTCGGGCCCAACCTAGTGTTTGACGTGGATCAAGGCGTCGCGGCATGGGCATTGAACCATGCAACAAATGGAGGAGCACAGGATGTCTCAGTGCCGGCCGCAAACACTGGGATTTTACGAGGATATCGACTTCAGACTTCGGCAGGCTGATCCCCGAGGGGGCTGACTGTCATGCGTTCGCGGCTTGCATTGAGCAACGAGGTCGACGCGCGATGATTGCCGGAGATTATGCCTACGGATTTTGGCGCTACCTCTCGATTGCCGGGGCGCTAGCGATATTTCTGGGCGCGGGCGCGTTCATTATGGCGACGTTGCCGCCGCGCGAACTCGTGATGGCGACCGGCGCCGAGGGCAGCGCCAACTACGAACTGGGTATCCGCTATCGCGAAATCCTGGCGAAAGAAGGCGTCAGGCTGCAGCTCCAGCCGACCTCCGGCAGCCTCGAAAATCTGAAGTATCTGCGCGACCCGCGGTCGCGGGTCAGCGTTGGGTTCATCCAAGGCGGCACGACGACCGGCAAGGAAGCCCCGGAACTGGAGTCGCTCGGCACGATCTTCTACGAGCCGTTATGGCTGTTCCGCCGAAGCGAGATTGGAGAAGGCGTACAGGCGTTGCGCGGCCGACGACTTTCGATCGGTGCCGAAGGAAGCGGCGGGCGCGCCTTGGCGCTGCAAATAATGCAAAGGACCAGGATCGACTCTATCGTCGGAGAAATTTCGGGATATGCACCGCAAGCTGCGGCGGAGAAACTGGTGGCTGGCGATATCGATGCGGCGTTTATCGTGACTGCCTGGGAGTCTCCCGTCGTGCAATCCATCCTCAATGCCAAAGGCATCGAGCTTTCCAGCGCCCAGCGTGCGGATGCCTTCGTCGCGATCTATCCCTTTCTGCACAAACTGGTCCTGCCTGCCGGGGTGATCGATCTGCTGGCGAACCGCCCGCCCGCGGATGTCGTGCTGTTGGCGCCGAAGGCCAGTCTCGTCGTGAGGGCTGACCTGCATTCGGCGCTGCAATACGTTCTGCTCAATGCCGCCGCGGAAATTCATTCGCAGCCCGGCATTTTTCAGAAAGCAGGAGAATTTCCCGCAGCCGAGTCGATCGGCATTCCGCTCAGCCAGGAAGCGCAACGCTATTACAAGACCGGGCGGCCGTTCCTGCAAGGTTATCTCCCATTCTGGGGAGCGACGCTGGTGGAGAAGGTGGTCGTCGTGCTGCTCCCGCTGGCCGCCTTGCTGTTCCCGGTGTTCAAGTTCCTGCCGCAGACCTACGACTGGATGATGCAGCTCAGGATCAGGCGGCTGTACGACGAGATCAGGTCGATCGAGAGCGAGATGAATGCCGGGGGCAGGAAGATCGACGTCAGCGCATTGAACGCGAAGCTGGATCTCATGGATCAGCGCGCGAACCAGATGCAATTGCCGAATGTCTATGCGAGCAGCCTCTATACCCTGCGGAGCCACATCGATCTCGTGCGCACCCGTCTGGCCGCAATGGCTTGACCGGGACACACGACAGAACGGCATCATGAAGCTTGTGCGCGGCGGACTCAGGCGCAAGCCCGAATTTCCAGACCTCGGCGGACCTTGCGTTGAACAGGCGTCGAATTCGGCGGCCCCCAGCATCCGTTGGAAACCGTTGGTTCAAGCGGACATCGGGTGTGCGCGGCACAATCGACCATTTTATGGGTCCATGGCGCAGCCAGTCGCCGACGTCGGCGCCACGCGGCTGCGCTTCACACTCCGGTGAGACGAAGCTCCGCATGCTTTTTGCCGCCGGGCCGCCTATATTCCAGACATGCCAACCCTGATCGCTGGCGTCGTCGCCGTTGTCGTCCTTTATTCCGCGCTGCAGATGTTTCGTGCGGCCAATCCTGCCGTGCTTGCGCGCGCGATCAAGATCGGCGGCGGGGTGCTCGCACTGGCGGTCGCGGCCTTTACCGGCGTGCGGGGCGAACTGGCAGTGGCAATTCCGCTCGGCATCTTCGGCGCCGGACTGCTCGGCTGGTCGCCGTTCGGAAGCACCGGATTTCCCAATCTCGGCGGCATGTTCGGCGGTTCGCGCAGCCAGGGACAAAGCTCGCGGGTGCGCTCGCAATATCTCGATATGACCCTCGATCACGGCAGCGGCGTGCTCAGGGGCCAGATCGTGGCCGGACCGCAGGCCGGCCGCATGCTCGATGAGTTCGACCTGTCGCAGCTATTGGCGATGGTTCCGAGCTTCGACGCCGAGAGCGTCGCGCTACTTGAAAGCTATCTGGACCGCCGCTTTCCCGCCTGGCGTCAGGACGCACAGGGCGACCGGGCACGGGGGCAGGGCCGTGCGGCGTCGGGCGGCAAAATGACGAACGAGGAGGCCTATCAGATCCTTGGCCTGCAGCCGGGAGCGTCGCGCGACGACATCAGCCGGGCTCACCGTACCCTGATGAAGAAACTCCATCCCGACCAGGGGGGCTCGACGTACCTCGCGGCCCGTGTGAACGAGGCCAAGGACACTCTGCTTCGCACGCATCTCTAACTCCGGCTACGCTACCAACGCCACAGCCGAGAGCTGCCTTCCGTTTCTGATTGATGCCCCGTCTGGCCCGCCGCTGTCCGGCGTGGCCGATCGCTCTTTCGGGAAAACTTAACCGTAAAATCTTGACGAGAAGTTTCATGTTCGTGCCGCGCGCGGCCGGCCGGCCGTTTCGCGAGGGCAAAAACAAAACGGCCGGCGCTTGCGGCGCCGGCCGTTCGAAATCAGCTGATGCCGACGATCAGTTGCGAACGGTGATGCAGGAGATCTCGGCGCGCTTCAGCGTCTTGCAAGCCGCCTCGGCCTGATCGCGCTCGAGGCCGGCAAAGCGGGCGCGATAGAGCTTGCGATTGTCCTTGGCGACCACCTCGGTGAACGGATCCGCCTTGCTGAGCAGGCCGCGGGCCGAACTGCGCGCGAGGTCGATGCGCTTGTTGGCCTCGCCCTCGGACTCCAGCGCGCCAACCTGGATGATCCAGCCGGTGTGGGCGGCGCTCGGCCTTGCTGAACTGGTCGGCGGAGCGGCCTGCACGCTGCGGGTGGCGGGTTCGATCGACGCCACGGCCTGCGATGCCGGGGCAGCGGGTGCATGGACGGCCGAGGCCGGCAGCACGCCGAGGATGCCGTTGCCGGTGCCGAAATTGGCCGGCTGCGGCGGCATTTCGGGCCTCGAGGTTTCGGCGGCCCGCGCCATCATCGCATTGGAGGTCTCGGGGACTTCGCCGCGCGCGGGGATCGTGTTGGTGATCGGGGGCGCGGACTGCGCCGGGCCGGCGGCGGCGAGCTTGATCTGGCCGGCCTTGACCTGCACCGTCTTCACCTTGACCGGTTTCATCGGTTCAGCCGAGCCGGGGATCGCGGCGATCGGCTGGGTCTGGATCACGCCTGAGGTCAGCGGCGCCGGCTCGGGCTTGGCCTGCGGCTCCGGCTTGGCCGGGAGCGGCGGCAGCGCGGCGGCCGCGGCCGCCATCAGGGAGGGCTTGCTGGCCGGGCGCGGCGCCTGGATCGCGGCAGCTGCAGCGGCGGGCTCCGACGCCGCGACCGGCGAAGTGTCCGGCGCGCGCGCATTATCCGCGTCGGCGACCTCGACATTGGCGTCGGCCGGATTGCGTTCGGTGATCGCGGCGGCGGTGCGGGTGGTCGCGGCCTTCCCGACGTTCTCGGCGAGCAGGTTGCGCATGATGGCGTCACGCGAGCCGCCGCTGCGGCCGCCGAGCACCACGCCGACCAGGAAGCGATTGCCGCGACGCATCGAGGTCACGAGGTTGAAGCCGGAGGCGCGGGTATAGCCGGTCTTGATACCGTCAACGCCCTCGACGTTGCCGAGCAGATGGTTGTGGTTGCGGATCGATTGGCCGCGGAAGTTAAACACCGAGGTCGAGAAGTAGCGGTAATAGCGCGGGAAGCGGTCCTGGATCGCGCGGCCGAGGGTCGATTGATCGCGCGCCGTCGTCACCTGCTCATCATTGGGCAGGCCGGAGGCGTTGCGATAGACGGTCCGGCTCATGCCGAGCGCACGGGCCTTGCGGGTCATCATGCGGGCGAAATCGTCTTCGCTGCCGCCGATCGCCTCGGCGATCACGACCGCGGCGTCATTGGCCGAGCGGGTGACCAGGCCCTTGATGGCGTCTTCGACCTTGATGGTCGAGCCGGGCCGCAGGCCGAGCTTGGTCGGGTCCTGCTCGGAGGCATGCTCGGACACCGGCATTTCGGTGTCGAGCTTCATCTTTCCGGAATCGAGGCGCTCGAACAGCAGATAGAGCGTCATGATCTTGGTCAGCGAGGCGGGGTGGCGCAGGCCGTCGGGACTGGTGGCGGTCAGCACCGACCCGGTGTTGCCGTCGACGATGATCGACGCGAATTGCGGGCTGTAGCTCTCGCGCGCTTCCTGGCTGTGGTGGTGACGGGCGTAGTGGCGCCGGTGACGGCGCGCCTCGGCGCTATCACTCGTGATCAGGATCGCCGTCGTGACGGTAACGAGCCCAAGAACGCCAACTCGCAGCGCCCGCGAGGAGGCCAAGGTTGTTCGAAGCATCTACTTCCCCGTCCCAATTTCTATCTAGATCACTGGCTCGTGAGGCGAAATTGTGCCCGGCGGCCATCGATCCTTGCCTGCGCAACAATCCACTTCGGGCAGAACCATCGGCCGAGGTGGCGGCTCAGGTCGCTCTTCTAGCTAAGGTGTTGTTCACAAACAGCTTTCGAGGCTGTCTGTCGGAAGGCGAACAAAGTCCGGGAATCAGGTTAGGCGGACCGAGTTTCCAAAAGATTAAGCAACCGTTGCGTAGTCCCCCGGGGTTTATCGCAAATGCCGGAGATTCGGGGTTGTGTGATTGTGCGATGCACAATATTCGTTGACTATATTGTGCGATGCGATATTGCTATCGGCGTCAAGGGGCCGGGAGCTTCCCGGCAATGGGAATTTGCGCCTTCAAGTCTGGGAAAAGGAATTCCATCCATGGTCAAGATCGAAGACATTCAGAACTACGGCAAAGAGCATTTCGAGTCGGTCACCGCGTCGGCCAACAACCTGCAGAGCGGCGTTCAGGCCATCGCCACCGCCTATGGCGACTATGCCAAGAAGTCCTTTGAGGACACCAAGTCGTTCGTCGAGAAGCTGTCGGGCGTGAAGTCGCTGGACAAGGCGCTCGAGGCGCAGACCGAGTACCTGCGCTCGTCCTACGAGACCTTCGTCGCGGAATCGCAGAAGATCGCCGGCCTGTACAGCGACTGCGCCAAGCAGACCTTCAAGCCCTATGAGGGCCTGGTCTCCAAGTTCGCGCCCGCCGCTCAGTAAGCGTTGCCGGCCAAGACAAGCGAAAAGCCCGGCCGTTTGGCCGGGCTTTTTTGTTGTGCCTGAAGCGGGCGGCTATTTCGCCAGCCGCAGCTTGCTCAGGGCGGTTCCGATCGTGTTGAACGTCGTCAGGATCTGGGTCGAGCTGGTCAGCATGAAGAATTTGTCGGGCGTGCTGGCGCAGTTCTTCAGGACGGTCGAGGTCGGATCGGCGGGCGAACTCGTGTTCACCTGGATCGTGTAGATCGTGTACAACGGCGCTCCGTTGGAATCCTTCGCGTTCTGCAGATTTTGGCACATCAATGCCTGCCTTGCGTCGATCGGATTGCCTGAGGCCTGCGAGCTGCCGTCGCCGTATTCGGGCCAGCGGTCCTCGGTATTCAGACCGTCGGACAAGAGGATGATGACCCGATTGTAGGTCGTGTTGGTGTCCTCCGACGGCGTGTTCAGCGGACCGCCCACCAGCAGGGATTGCCACGCCCAAGCGAGCCCGACGGCCTGGTTGGTACCGCCGGTCGGCTGCATCGCGTTGACCGCCGTCTTGAGCGCGCTCCAGTTGTAGCTCAGCGGAATGATGGGCTCGAGCGACGTCGAGGCGCTGCTGCTGCAATAGAATGTGCTGTTCTCATAGTACTCGTTGGCCGGGAACAGCGTGGTGACGTCGGACGACGCCGGCAGGACGCCGGTCGCATCGTTCGGCTGGGTGCGGTCCGTGATGCAGCCCGTCCAGTTGCCGATCGGATTGGTAGAGGCTTGCCGCCAGTCGTTCTTCACCGTCGGGGTCTGACTGGTCGAGGTCCACTGGTTGTTGGTCCACCCGACAACGGCGCTGACCCGGGGCTGGCTCGTATTGTCGACCGTGTCGTTGGGGCCCGGCTGCGTCCAGTCGTGGGTATACAGCTTGCCGGTGCACTGATAGACGCCGCTGGTCGTCTTACAGCTGCAGCCGGACACCGCGTTGCCCGTGGAGTCCGTCGGACATGCACACGAGTTTGAGCCGCTGCAGAACACGCCGGTGCCGGCCGCGGTGCTCACCCAGCAGCCATTGTAGCGCGTGTGCGAGTTCGCATCGACGCTGGGGCAAATGTAGCCGGAATAACTCCCGCTCGAGGGGATGTAGTTCGTGTTGGACGTGCTGGTCGGGTTCTTCGTGCAGGTGAAGCCGCCATTGCTGTTGGTCCAGGGGCATCGCGCACCGGGTCCGACCGCGTGCCAGTTCATCGGCAGGCTCGCCTGCATGGTGCCGTTGGCGGGCTGCGTGGTCGGAGGATTGAGCCAGTCGGTCCAGTCGATCCAGCTCTGGCCGACATTGCTGGTGCCGACATTGACGACCTTGGCGAACGGAATGACGGAGATATAGACGTCACCATTGTTCTTGCTCAGCGCGCTGAGCTGGTCGATCAGTCCGCCGGTTCCGGCCACGGCGTTGCGCAGCGCGGTGATCTTGCCGTCCTGCGCCATCGATCCCGTGTTGTCGAGGGCGAGGGCGACGCGCATCTTGACGTTGCCCCAGGTGGTGGTCGTCGAGCTCTTGAAACCCAGCGTCGGAAAACCGGCCAGCTGCATGAAATCGGATTTGATGTAGCCGGATCCGCCCAGCAGGATGTTGGCCGCCGCGCTCGAGGTCGGGGTGGTGTAGTTGGCCGTGACGGAAATGCCCTGGCCGTCCTTGTTGGTGTAAAGCGCGGTGAAGTAGGTCTGCGCCTTGCTCGGGATCTCCGCAGCCGTGATGTTGCCCATGGTCAGATCCTTGGACAGCATCAGCGCGGTCGAATCGAGCGCCGCCTGCATCGCGGAGCGGGCGTTGTTGGCGCGGGTATAGTCGATCGCAGCTCCCACGAAAGCGAGGAGCGGCAGCATTGCGAAGGTGAAGATCACCGCGACATTGCCGTTATTTGCCCTGGAAAACCGGCGAGCAACCGCGCAGACGCGATCGGAAATGGCTGAACCAAGCATGGCACTCTCGTCGAAATGAATTGCGGTGGCATCTCGACCGGCGCCGCTAAACAGATGGTGAATCGGGCGCGGGAAACCCGGCAGGGTGGCGTGGGGGAGGCTCAAAAGCCGGGCAAAAGCGCTGGCTATCCTCAATGACGTCTAAATTGGCGGCCCGACTCCTTTGTCAAATCAGGCAGAAATGATTAACCTTCCGAGGGTTGCCGCGCCGGGAATCGGACCGGTGGGCCGCGCCGGGTCCGCGCTTGCGGCAGGGCCTCGCGAGGCCCATATTCGGGAAGTCGATCCGGCCGCCGGATCGGACCGGGAGCGGCAAGCTGGAAAGCATTGCTGGGGGTTCCGCGATCAGTCTTGCGGCAATCGCGACCGCCGTCCAACTGCCATCCGGTTTTCCGCCATCCGGCTTCCCTTGGGGAATTCGAACGCCTGAGCCATGTTGCGATCCACGTTGACAGTCCCGATTTCCGAGCCGGTTTCGTCGATGCCGGCGGTGGCCGCCGCGCCGGCGCCGAAAATGAGCAATGATGACAACCGCAACGGGACGGGCAGCGGCCCGTCGACCTCGGTCATCACCAAGGTCAAGCCGAAGACCAAGCGCCCGAACCTGTACCGCGTCCTGATCCTGAACGACGACTACACGCCGATGGAGTTCGTCGTTCACGTGCTGGAACGATTCTTCAACAAGGACGCCGAGGCGGCGACCAAGATTATGCTGCACGTTCACCACCACGGGATCGGCGAGTGCGGCGTTTTTACCTACGAGATCGCCGAGACCAAAGTGACGCAAGTCATGGACTTCGCGCGCAAGCATCAGCATCCACTGCAATGCGTGATGGAAAAGAAATAGCTCGCTGGAACGACTGACCCGCCGCGAGGCGCGGAACGGGTCTTGCATCGCGGTTTTTGATGGTGGTGAACGGCGTTCCCGTACGATCACGGGGCGCCGCCGCGCGACGCCCCGATGCCCCGAATTTAGAAGAAAACCATCATCGCGGGACCGGTCTTTCGCCACGATCCGTCGTAACTATATCAAAGGCGATCACGAAGGTTGTTATTGCCTGACCCGGTAATGGCGATCATGATGGCAGGGGGCCATAGAGGACGCGAATGCCAACTTTTTCCCAAAGCCTTGAACAATCGCTGCACCGTGCATTGGCGATCGCAAACGAGCGTCACCATCAATACGCGACGCTCGAACATCTGCTGCTGTCGCTGATCGATGACTCGGATGCGGCGGCTGTGATGCGGGCCTGCAGCGTCGATCTCGACAAGCTCAGGACCAGCCTCGTTAATTATCTCGAGACCGAATTCGAAAACCTGGTGACTGACGGCGCCGATGACGCGAAGCCGACCGCCGGGTTCCAGCGCGTGATCCAGCGCGCGGTGATTCACGTCCAGTCGTCCGGTCGCGAGGAAGTGACCGGCGCCAACGTCCTGATCGCGATCTTCGCCGAGCGCGAGAGCCATGCCGCGTACTTCCTGCAGGAGCAGGACATGACGCGCTACGACGCCGTCAACTACATCAGCCACGGCATCGCCAAGCGGCCCGGCGTGTCCGAGGCGCGGCCGGTGCGCGGCGTCGACGAGGAAACCGAGACCAAGGGCAACGAGGACGCCAAGAAGAAGGGCGAAGCGCTCGAGACCTATTGCGTCAACCTCAACAAGAAGGCGCGCGACGGCAAGATCGATCCGGTGATCGGCCGCAATGCCGAGATCAATCGTGCGATCCAGGTGCTGTGCCGCCGCCAGAAGAACAACCCGCTGTTCGTCGGCGAAGCTGGCGTCGGCAAGACCGCGATTGCCGAAGGCCTCGCCAAGCGCATCGTCGACAGCGACGTGCCGGAAGTGCTGGCGGCCGCGACCGTGTTCTCGCTCGACATGGGCACGCTGCTTGCGGGCACCCGCTATCGCGGTGATTTCGAGGAGCGGCTCAAGCAGGTCCTGAAGGAGCTGGAGGCGCATCCGAACGCCATCCTGTTCATCGACGAGATCCACACCGTGATCGGCGCCGGCGCCACCTCCGGCGGCGCGATGGATGCGTCCAATCTGCTGAAGCCCGCGCTGGCTTCGGGCACGATCCGCTGCATGGGCTCGACCACCTACAAGGAATACCGTCAGCACTTCGAGAAGGACCGCGCGCTGGTGCGGCGCTTCCAGAAGATCGACGTCAACGAGCCGACGGTGGAAGACGCGATCGCGATCCTCAAGGGCCTGAAGCCCTATTTCGAGGATTACCATCGGCTGAAATACACCAATGAGGCGATCGAGGCGGCGGTGCAGCTGTCGTCGCGCTACATCCACGACCGCAAGCTGCCCGACAAGGCGATCGACGTGATCGACGAGTCCGGCGCGGCGCAGATGCTGGTCGCCGAGAGCAAGCGCAAGAAGACGATCGGCATCAAGGAGATCGAGACCACGATCGCGACCATGGCGCGGATCCCGCCGAAGAGCGTGTCGAAGGACGATGCCGAGGTGCTGAAGCATCTCGAGCAGACCCTGAAGCGCACGGTATTCGGCCAGGACAAGGCAATCGAGTCGCTGGCAGCGTCGATCAAGCTGGCGCGCGCCGGCCTGCGCGAGCCGGAGAAGCCGATCGGCAGCTATTTGTTCTCGGGTCCGACCGGCGTCGGCAAGACCGAGGTGGCCAAGCAACTCGCGGCGTCGCTCGGCGTCGAGCTGCTGCGCTTCGACATGTCCGAATACATGGAGCGGCACACCGTGTCGCGCCTGATCGGCGCGCCTCCCGGCTATGTCGGCTTCGACCAGGGCGGCCTGCTCACCGATGGCGTGGATCAGCATCCGCATTGCGTGGTGCTGCTCGACGAGATCGAGAAGGCGCACCCGGACCTCTACAACGTGCTGCTGCAGATCATGGATCATGGCCGGCTCACCGACCACAACGGCAAGCAGGTCAACTTCCGCAACGTGATCCTGATCATGACCACGAATGCCGGCGCGGCCGATCTTGCGCGGCAGGCCTTCGGCTTCACCCGCTCGAAGCGGGAAGGCGACGATCACGAGGCGATCAATCGCCAGTTCGCGCCGGAGTTCCGTAACCGGCTGGATGCGATCGTCTCCTTCGCGCACCTCAATGCCGAGGTGATCGGCATGGTGGTCGAGAAGTTCGTGCTGCAACTCGAGGCGCAACTCGCCGACCGCGACGTCACGATCGAGCTGTCCGAGCCTGCAAAGGCCTGGCTGATCGAGCACGGCTATGACGAGCAGATGGGCGCACGTCCGATGGCGCGCATCATCCAGGAGCACATCAAGAAGCCGCTCGCGGATGAGGTGCTGTTCGGCCAGCTCAAGGGCGGCGGACACGTCCGCGTCATCCTGGTCAAGGACGAGGCGGCCGCCAAGGACAAGATCGGCTTCGAATATGTCGAGGGCCCGGTCACGCCGAAGCCCGAGAACCTGCCGCCGCGCAAGCGCAAGCCGCCGAAGGGTGGTCCCAACGGTGGCGGAGGCGGCACCAAGGGGCCGGCCTCAAAGGGGCCGATGGTCAAGGTCTGAGGCGCGAGCCGAGCAACGAAATGGAAAGGCCGGCTGAACAGCCGGCCTTTTTGTTTGCGGCGGTGGAGGGCTCCGATGCGATCCGCATTGTACGCGGCGTCACTCGCCCTTCAAACGCTGGCCCTCATGGACCCGGACCTGATCGGCGCCGCGGCTGCCGGCGGAGGACAGCCGCAGCGTGCTGAGCACGGCGCCCACGAGGGCAAAACCGACGCCGACCATCAGCGAGATCCGGGTGCCGTCAGCCGGATAGCGCGCCAGCAGCAGCGCCACCAAAGCGGCGCCGATGGTCTGTCCGAGCAGGCGCGCGGTCCCTAGCATGCCGCTGGCGCCGCCCGAGCGCTCGCGCGGGGCGGCGGCGATCATGGTGCGGTTGTTCGGGGTCTGGAACAGGCCGAAGCCGGCGCCGGCGAGTGCCATGCGCCAGATCACGTCGATTGGCGTCGCGTTGGCCGGCATCAAGGCCAGCGTGCCCAATCCCGTCGCGAACAGCAGCAGGCCGATGCCGCCGAGCAGGCCGGCCGGATAGCGTTCCACCAGCCAGCCCGCGAGCGGGGCGGCGAACGCGACCGCGATCGGCCACGGCGTGATCAACAGGCCGATCTGAACCGCGGAATATCCGAAATGGTTCTCGAGATAGAACGGCATCGCGACAAAGGCCAGCATCTGGCCGCAGAACGAGGCGATCGAGGTGCCGATCGAGAGCGCGAAGATCGGAATCCGCAGCAGGTCGACGGGCAGCAGCGGCGAGGGCAGATGCTGCTGCCGCCGGTACAGCAAATGCGAGGCGACTGCGGCGACGGCGAACTCCAATGCGCAGAGATACAGCGCCCCGCCGTGGCCGGCGCTGTCGATCGCGCTGATGCCGAACCCGAACGCGATGGCGCTCATCGCTGCGCTCTGCCAGTCGAACGCGTGAACCGCCGGCCTGGTGTGCGGCAGGAAGCGCCAGCCCAGCGCCAGCGTGACGATGCCGAGCGGGACATTGATGGCGAACAGATACGGCCAGGTCCCGACCGCCAGGATGAACGAGGCGATGGTCGGGCCGACCGCGGCCGAGATCGCGACCACCAGCGCGTTGACGCCGATGCCGCGGCCGAGCTGCGAATGCGGATAGATGAAGCGAACCAGCGCGGTGTTGACGCTGAGGATTCCGGCAGCGCCAAACCCCTGCAGGATGCGGGCGACCGTCAGCAGCGGCAGCGTGTGCGACAGCGCGCAGAACAGCGAGGCCAGCGTGAACAGCAACAGCCCCGCCAGATAGACGCGGCGATAGCCGATGATTTCGCCGAGCGAGGCCAGCGGTAGCAGCGAGATCGTGATCGCCAATTGATAGCCGTTGACGATCCAGATTGAGAACGCGGGGCTGGCGTTCAGATCCCGGGCAATGGTCGGCAGCGCAACGTTGGCGATCGAGCCGTCGACGACGGCCATCACGAGGCCGAGCGCGATCGTGAGAATGGCCCAATTGCGCTGCGGTTGCGGCAGCCCGTCGGGATGCTCTGTCATCGCGGACGACATGTCGTGGAGTGGCTCTTGGGTTCCGGCGTTGCGGGGATTACCGCATGCTGGATTAGCCCGGCCTTTGCAACCCCGAATGCCGGATGCCGGCCGCGACGGAAACGATGGCTCCCAGCCGAGCTGGCTCAGCCCTGGCCGAGCAACTCATTGATGCGCCGCTGCAGCTGCCGCTTCTTGATCTCGCTGCGGCGGACCCGCTCGTCGAGATCGCTGACCGGCGTGTCCGAGGTCATGATCCGGAAGGCGAGGCCGACCTTGTTGGCCTGGCGCCAGATCAGGCGGGCCAGGAACGAGCGGCCCTTGCGTGCGACGCTGAGATTCAACTCTTCGGGCAGATGCACAGCATCGCCAAATTCAACGCAGGCACCGCCTTCGCTGATATTGCGCACGACGCAATCCATCGTCGAGCCGCGTTCATTGATCTCCGCAACCGCACCAAAAAACACCTTGTCGCGTACGCTCTGGCGCCGGTCCTGCATGGGAAATCCTCCAAATGAACGGCACGACTGTACCGGTCCGCCTCAGCGAAAAGAAGGGCGCCAGGGGAACCCGTTGCAGTTAGTGTAAATATTTGCATCCGTGAGGGCGTGGATTCCCGGCTATTTTGCGCCGCAAGAGGCCCTCGGTTTCGCTCGAAAACGCTTTAGTTCGGCAGCCGGCTTTGCCGCCAGTCGCGCGGCGACAGGCCGTAATGGTCGCGGAACACGCGCCCGAAATGCGAGAGATCGTTAAAGCCCCAGGCGAATGCGATCTCGCCGATGTGGCGATGCGCGTGCGCCGGCGAGGCGAGGTCGCGCTTGCAGCGCTCCAGCCGCTGCGCCAGCACGAAGCGCTGGAACGAGGTGTCCTCGTCGGCCAGCAGGCTGTTGACGTAGCGCGGCGAGATGCCGAGCGCGGCGGCGGTCTCGGTGAGGCCGAGCTCGGGGTTCGGCAGATGCGCGAGCACATGCGCCTTCAGGCGGTAGAGCAGCGCGGAGCGGTGGGTCGAGGCGGGCAGCGCGGCGCCGCCGAGCCGCTCGCTCATCGCCATCGCGAGCAGGTCGGCAGCCTGGTCGGCGAGGCGGATCGCGTTGTCAGGATCGAGCTTGTCGGCGATCTCGGAGAGTCCCGAGATGAACTGCCAGGCGAGCCGCTGCACCGGGCGATCCGATGTGAACGTGGTCGCGGTGAGGCCCTGGGTGCCGGCGAAGCGCCGGTGCAGCATGGCGCGCGGCACCTGGAAGATGGTCTGCGTGAACTCGGCGTTGAACCGCAATTCATAGGGCCGGGTGGTGTCGTAGAATGCGAACTCGCCGGGCTGGATCACGGTCTCGCGGCCGTCCTGCACCACGCCGCCCGCGCCGCTCCGGCCGAGCGCGAACAGCACAAAATCCTCGCTGGCGCGTGCGATCCGCGACGGCGTGCGCAGCACGCGCTGCCGGCTCGACGAGACAACGGAGCATTTCACCGCGCCGAGCTGCGCGCTGGTGATGGCGCCGTGGAAGGCGGTGCCGAGATCGGACTTGCAGTCGAGCTGCACGAACACGTCGCAGACGATGTCCTGCCAGAGCGCAAGGCGCCGATGGGTGGGCGCGTCTTCAGTGGTGAACAGGGCCGGCATGATTTCCTCCCTTCACGAGTGCAAACGCTGGCCACGCGAACAAAGCAAGCTTCATACCGGGGACGGCCGGGGAATCTCCTCCGTAGTCGAATTTTCCTTCCGTCCTGGTCGAACGGCGTGCCCGGTCACGGGGCAGCATGATGTCAGAGGCCGCTAGGCCCGATCAAGCACGAACCGGCCGGAAGCGTCGGCCGCGAGGAGGACATCATGGGCATCGAACATCCGAAATACCGCGTTGCGGTGGTGCAGGCCGCACCGGCCTGGCTCGACCTCGACGCCTCCATCGCCAAGTCCATCGCGCTGATCGAGGAGGCCGCCGCCAAGGGGACGAAGCTGATCGCGTTTCCCGAGGCCTTCATCCCCGGCTACCCCTGGTACATCTGGCTGGACTCGCCGGCCTGGGCGATCGGGCGCGGCTTCGTGCAGCGCTATTTCGACAATTCGCTGAGCTACGACAGCCCGCAGGCCGAGAAGTTGCGGCTCGCGGTCAAGAAGGCCGGCATGACCGCGGTGCTCGGCCTGTCCGAGCGCAACGGCGGTAGCCTCTATCTCGCGCAATGGCTTGTTGGCCCCGACGGCGAGACCATCGCCAAGCGGCGCAAGCTGCGGCCGACCCATGCCGAGCGCACCGTCTATGGCGAGGGCGACGGCAGCGACCTTGCGGTGCATGACCGTCCCGGCATCGGTCGGCTCGGCGCGCTGTGCTGCTGGGAGCACCTGCAGCCGCTGTCGAAATACGCGATGTACGCCCAGAACGAGCAGGTCCATGTCGCGGCCTGGCCGAGCTTCTCGCTGTACGATCCGTTCGCGCCGGCGTTCGGCTGGGAGGTCAACAACGCGGCCTCGCGGGTCTACGCCGTTGAAGGCTCGTGCTTCGTGCTCGCGCCCTGCGCCACGGTCTCGCAGGCGATGATCGACGAGATGTGCGACCGCGACGACAAGCACGCGCTGCTGCATGTCGGCGGCGGACACGCCGCGATCTACGGGCCGGACGGCAGCTCGATCGCCGAGAAGCTGCCGCCCGAGCAGGAGGGCCTGCTGCTCGCCGATATCGATCTCGGCGCGATCGGGATCGCCAAGAACGCCGCCGACCCGGCCGGACATTATTCGCGGCCCGATGTCACGCGCCTGCTGCTGAACAAGAAGCCCTCGAAGCGCGTCGAGCACTTCGCGCTGCCGCTCGACAGCCTTGAGGAGATCGACGCGGCCGCGAGCTGAACAAACTACGGGCATGATCTTTTCGGAAAACCGCTTCGCACTTTTCCGGATCATGCCTTGCACGACATCCAACCGGAGGCGACTGCCATGGAATCAGCCATTCCATCTCATCTGCAGACGGCCCGATCGCGTCATCGGCGTGTGCCCGACGATTATGCGCCGCCTTATCCGTCCTTCGTCGCACGCCACAAGCCCGCGGTCACGCGCGTGATCATGGCCTATTTCGGCGTGCAGTTTCGCGGCGAACTGACTGCCGCGGCGAACGAGGCGCTCGCATCGATCGCAAAACGTTTTGCCGGCGAGAACGGCCCGACGCATTGGGATCGTGCGCAACATGTCGACCAGGCCGGCTACACCAACGTCGTCTCGGTTGCCTATTGGGACGACGCCGGGCGTTTCGACGCCTGGTTCGACGGTGCGCGCGAGGCCTGGACCGGCGGCGGTGCCACTGAGGGCCTCGGCCGCTTCATCGAGGTGCTGCGGCCGCATGTTGCGCGCTACGAGACGCTGTTCTCGTCGCTCGGCCGCCCGGAGGGTGTCGCGGTGCTCGCCGACGGCATGAACGGAGAGGTGCAGGAGCACGCCTATTGGGGCGGCATGCGCGACCGTATCCCGCTGTCGCAGACCGACGCGATGACGCCGGGCGGCGAGCCGCGTGCGGTCCGCGACGGCGCGCGCATCCGCGTGGTCGCGCATGACAATCTCTGCCTGATCCGCTCCGGACAGGACTGGAGCGACACCGAAGCGTCGGAGCGCAAGATGTATCTCGACGATGTCGAGCCGGTGCTGCGCGAGGGCATGGATTTCCTGCGCGACGACGGCGTGCCGATCGGCTGCTACGCCAACCGCTATATGCGCGTCGTTGATGCGCAGGGACGACCGACCGAGAAGTCCTACGGCCAGAGCTGGTGGAAGAGCCTCGCGGCGCTCGAGCGCTGGGCGGAATCGCACCCGACCCATGTCAGGATTTTTGGCGCGGCGATGAAATATCTCTCGACCTTGGGCCCGAGCGCCAAGCTCAGGCTGTATCACGAGGTCACGGTCGCTGCCGCCGACGAGCAGTTCTTCGAATATCTCGGCTGCCACGAACGGACCGGCATGCTCACCGCCGTACAGGTCGCGGCGGATCAGTCGAGCTGAGTTAGCCTAAGAGACGGCCGTGAGAGATAACTTCGTCATGACCGGGCTTGTCTGCGCCCATGACTGAAAAGAAGCGAAAGTGAGCATTTGCCTCCGCTTGTCGTCCCTCGGTTTGACCCTAGCATGTTCACACATCTTGAGCTTGCGGTGGCTTGTCAGTTTCCCTGAATTCTGAATCCATTGGGAGGGTTGTGCCCGATGGAGAGCGCGATGGAAGGCGGATTGGGACGGTTTGGCGACCGGCGCCTGGAAAAAGGGGGGCCCGTTTGCTGGCCCGCCTTGTCAGCGTCGGTCAATCTGGGATCAGTGTTCGACGTGTTGGTGGGGATCGGGCCGGCGAGATCCGCATCACGCGTTTCCTGCGCAATCGGCGGGTGATCCCGGAGGAGATGGTGGCCACGGCCCGGTTGCGGACCGCAGGGCTGGTCAAGGGACGTCATGTTCTGGCGATACAGGACACCACGAGCTTGCGAGACGATGGCAGGCTCGACAGTTTGAGCCTTCACGCGATGATCGCGGTAGACGCCGGTGACGGCGCATTGCTCGGGCTCATTGATGCGACGTTCCTCAAACATGTTGGCGGCAAGAAGAGCCAGCGGGCCGTGCGGGCATTTGCGGATAAGGAGAGCCGCCGCTGGCTCGATAGCACTCTCACGGCGGCTGAGTTGGCAGCTCATGGGGCGGCGTGCGTGACAGTGGTTGCCGACCGAGAGGGTGACATTTACGAGGAGTTTGCCTGTCGACCGGTCGAGACCGAGCTGCTGATCAGAGCCAATTACGATCGAGCTCTGAAGGGTGGTGGCACGCTCTACAATTGCTTGGATGAAGTGCCAGAGCTTGGCCGGGAAGTCATTGATCTACCGGCCAAGCCAGGCCAGCCGGCAAGGAAAGCCGTGTTAGCCTTGCGGACACGGCAGATCAGCCTGCTGCGGCCAAGACGCAAATACCCAGGCGAAGAGGCCGAACTACCGAAGGAGGTCACGCTCACTCTGGTGGAGGCGCGCGAGGTCGATCCCGCTGCGAACATCTCTCCGGTGCACTGGCGGTTACTAACGACACATCAAGTGACGACACTGGCATCTGCACAGCAGATCACCGGCCTGTATCGCCAGCGCTGGACTATCGAGCAACTGTTCCGCCTCATGAAGGCCAAGGGCTTCAACATCGAAGCCGTGCGCGTGGTTGAGGGCGGTCCATTCGAGAACTTAACCGCGGCAACGCTGGTCGCCGCGATCCAAGTCCTGCAAATGGTGCGAGAGCGCGATGGGGCAGCAGGCCGACCGCTCGAAGATGCGTTCAATCCCGAGGATCATTCGGCTATCGAGGCAATCTGCCAAACTCTCGAGGGAAAAACTGATCGGCAAAAAAACCCGCATCCCTCTCGCTCGCTTGCCTACGCAGCCTGGGTATGCGCGCGTCTCGGCGGTTGGACCGGATACTACGGCAAACCAGGCCCAATCACGATCCTCCAGGGCCTGTTGGCCCTCAGAGCCTGCTTTAAAAAGAAAGTTGAGTGATTTCAGCCCGTTGTGATTCCTTCGTGTTTGCGAAGACTCGAGGGAGCACAACATGTGTTGGACCGAAATCACCCGACAACAATATCGACGCGACGGACTTCGTTATGCAAGCGACATGACGGATGCGGAGTGGGAACTGATCGAGCCGTTGATGCCTGCGCAATGCCGGCGCGGCCGTCCGCGCGAGATCAGCCTGCGCGTGATCATGAATGCAATTCTCTACATTGGAGCCAGCGGCTGCCAATGGCGCGCGCTGCCAAAGGACTTCCCACCATGCTCGACGGTTCAGTACTATTTTTACAAATGGCGCGGTTCTGGATTGTGGCGCAGGGTCAATGATGCCCTGGTCCGACGCATGCGCGAACGGCAAGGACGCAACCCCACTCCAACGGCTGGGATCATCGACAGCCAGAGCGTGAAGACCGCGGAAAATGGCGGTCCAAGCGGGTTTGACATGGCCAAGCGGGTCAAGGGGCGCAAGCGTCATATCGTCACCGACACCGAGGGCTCCTTGCTGGCTGTGCAGGTGCATCCCGCCAACCTTCAAGACAATCACGGTGCAGTCCCGCTGTTGCGGCTCATCGGCCGCCTGTTCCCCAACCTGCGCCACATCTTCGCCGATCGCGTCTACCGTGGCCCTAAGCTGCTCGATGCCATCGCTGATTTGGGCCAATGGACGATTGAAATCGTCACCCGCTCGCAGAGCGTTGGAACGTTCAAGGCCGAGCCTCGACGTTGGGTCGTCGAGCGTACCTTTGCCTGGTTCGGCCGCAATCGACGACTTGCCAAAGACTTCGAGGCAACCATCGCCAGCGCGGAGGCTTGGGTTCTCATTGCAAGCATCCGCCTGCTCTCCCGCCGATTGGCCAGAGCGTGAGATCTCAATGACTTGTTTTGAGTCAGACTCTCAGGGCCATGCTCAAAGGCTGGAGGATCGCTCGCGATGTGTGAATCAACTAGGGTTTGACCGGGGGACCCGGTACGCCGAGGTTCTCCGTGACTGGCTGGTGTCTCTGGAATACCCGATCGCCCGGTCAAGCCGGGCGACGACACCGTGAGTTGGCAAAGTGCTCGTGTCTAACACCGAGCCTTACGCGACGCGCAGGCCCTTGGCGATTTCCTTCTGCGCGTCGAACTCGCGGCGCAGGCGTGCCAGCTCCTCGGCGCTCAGCGCATCGGCGTTGCTGTAGTCGCGCTTCCAGGCCGCGTCCTCGCTCCAGCGCAGCGGCGACTGCACCGTGGTCTGCGGGCCGGGCGCGGACTCCAGCACGCGCAGCGCCAGCTCCAGCGTGAACGCCTGCGAGGCGACGTCCTGCGGCTTGCCGGCGGAATTGCCGAGCGGGAAATCGGAGAACAGGAAGCGCGGCACCGCGGCGTGCTCGACGATATCCTTGGCGCAGCCCATCACGACGGTGGAGATGCCGTTTGCCTCGAGATGCCGCGCGACCAGGCTGACGGTCTGGTGGCAGACCGGGCAGTTCGGCACCAGCACCGCGGCGTCGACCTTGTCATCGCGGCAGCGCTTGAGGATCTCGGGCGCATCGGTCTCGATGGTGACGCGGTGGCTGCGGTTGGTCGGGGCGCCGAAGAAGCGCGGGGCGACTTCGCCGATCGTGCCGGCCGCGGCGAGGCGCTTCAATTGCGCCAGCGGGAACCAGGTGCCGCTGTCGGTCGCCGTGGTGTGGGTGCGGTCATAGGCGATGTGCGAAATCCGCAGATCGTGCTGCTCCGACGTGTCGCCGTCATAGACCGCATAGAACTTGGCCCCGCCATTGTATTTCGCGCCGGGACCCTGGTCGCCCCTTGCGGGGTCGAACGGTGCCGCGGTCGTGATGATGGCGATGCGGGACTGGTTCAGCGGCTTCTTCAGGGGCTGGAACGGGGCGGAGGTGTAATGCGCCCAGCGGTAGGGGGTGGTGTAGCCGATCGCCGCGTAATAATCGCGGGTCCGCTGCATATAGCCGATCGGGGCGTCGTCATCGGGGGCAAAGCCGGGTTGATCGTCGGATACTGCGGCCATTTTGCGCTCCCTTTTGCGCGCCATCATTTCAGTCCATAGCTAGACCACGAGCTTGCGGTGTCAAGCCGCGCCCGCGCGGGAACAGAATTGCCATGCGAACAGGTCGTTGCGCCGCATTGGTCATGCTTGTGCTGCTGGTGCCGCCGGCCCGGGTCGGCGCGGAGGACGCACCGGCCGCCCCGGCACCGCAGTCAGGCGCCGAGCGGCCGGCAGCGCCGCCCGCGGACAAGCCCGCTGAGAAGCCCGCGGCCGTGCCGGCGGATCAGCCTGCGCCACCGCCAGGAGAGCAGGCCGCACCATCGGCCGAGAAACCTGCGGCGCCCCCGGCGGATGCGCCCGCGACGCCTGCCGAGAAGCCCGCCGCAGCGACCGACAAGCCCGCGGACGACGCGCGCGAGAGCGACACCCGCGAGGCGATGTGCCTGATGATCGAGTCGGCGGCACGGGCGAACGATTTGCCGCTCGAATTCTTCGCACGCGTGATCTGGCAGGAGAGCCGCTTCCAGGCCGATGCGGTTGGTCCGATGACCCGCAACGGCCAGCGCGCGCAGGGCATCGCGCAATTCATGCCGGGCACGGCAAACGAGCGCGGGCTGCTCGATCCGTTCAATCCGGTGCAGGCGCTGCCGAAGTCGGCCGAATTCCTCAGCGAGCTGCGCAACCAGTTCGGCAATCTCGGCCTCGCGGCCGCTGCCTACAATGCCGGTCCGCGCCGGATCCAGGACTGGCTCGCCGGCTCTGGCTACATGCCGCAGGAGACGCGCAATTACGTCTCCGCGATCACCGGCTCCAGCGTCGACGACTGGGCCGCGGCCGGGCGCAACGGCAAGATGCCACAGCGCGCGCCGACCAAGAGTTGCCGCGAACTGATGGCGCTGCTGAAGCGCGCGCCCAACCCCTTCGTCGCAGGGCTCGAGCAGCACATCACGCTGTCGGCGGCCAAGGTCTGGGGCGTGCAGCTTGCCGCCGGCTTCAGCCGCGACAAGGCGCTCGCGATGTATGCCCGTGCCATCAAGCGGCTGTCGAACGTGATCGGCGATCAGGATCCGAGCTTGCTTTCTTCGCGGCTACGCACTCGCGGCAGCGCGACCTTCTACCAGGTGCGCATCGGCGCCGACACGCGCCCCGAAGCCGACGGCCTGTGCAACCGCATTCGCAAGGCGGGCGGGGCGTGCTTCGTGCTGAAGAACCGGGCGTGATTGCTTTGATCCCGTAGCCCGGATGAAGCGAAGCGCAATCCGGGACAGCTCTCACCGGTTGCAAAAGTGGCCCCGGATTTCGCTGGCGCTTCATCCGGGCTACCAAGGCGCATACCCGCCGTGCGCCGTCACTTGCTTGACCCATTGAGCACCGCGCCCTAAGCCGCCGCGATTGCAAAACCATCCGGTTCCCCGTGGCGCTTCCTCCGCTCGATTCTCCGCAATGGCACACCTCGTTCCGCGCCTTCCTGTGGGGTGCGCGGTCGATCGGCGCGACCGTGCTGACCCTGGTGCTGTTTGCGACCTATCTTGGCATCGGCGCGCTGGCGCATGATTCCGGCTTCTCGCTGGGCTGGACCCTGGCGAGCACCGCCTTCGTCTGGGCAGGGCCCGCGCAGATCATCGTGATCACGACGCTCGGCTCCGGCGCCACGGTGCTGCAATCGGCAATCGCGGTCACCGTCAGCGCGATCCGCCTGTTCCCGATGGTGGTCTCGGTGTTGCCGATGATGCGCACCGAACAGACCAAGCGGCGGCATCTGATCCTGGTGGCGCATCTCACCGCCGTGACGCTGTGGGTCGAGTGCTTCCGCTTCCTGCCGCAGGTGCCGCGCAACCGGCGGATCGCCTTCATCCACGGGCTCGGCTTGGGGCTGGTCTCGGTCTGCCTGATCGCCAACACGATCGGTTACATGCTCGCGGCCAATCTCACGCCGCTGTTCGCCGCCGGCATGCTGATGCTGACGCCGCTCGCCTTCCTGTTCTCCACGGCACGCAATTGCCGCGAACTCGCCGATGTCATCGCGCTGGTGCTCGGCCTATTGTTGTTCCCGCTGGCCGCGATGCTGAACAGCGGCGTCGACATCCTGGTCAGCGGGGTCGTCGCAGGCACCATTGCCTATGCCGTGCACCGGGCGAGGGCGGGCATCGTCGGGGCGCGTGCATGATCGGTTTCATCGGCGACTGGCACGCGCTTGCAATCCTGTTCGTCGCGGGCGTCATTCCCAACCAGATCTGGCGCATGCTCGGCCTGTGGTTCGGCGGCGGCATCGACGAGAACTCCGAACTCTTGGTCTGGGTGAGGGCGGTCGCCACCGCGATCCTCGCCGGGATCATCGCGCAGATCGTGGTGCAGCCGCCGGGCGCGCTCGCCAGCGTGCCGGATTGGCTACGCTACGGCGCCGTCGCCGCGGGCTTTGTCGTGTTCATGCTGGGGAGGAAATCGATCTTCGCCGGCGTGATCGCAGGCGAAATCGTCATGATCGCAGGCAAATACTGGCTCGGCTGATTGCGGCGTCCGCATTATCCGCTACTCTCGCTCCCCAAGAACAAGACAACGGGGAAACGGCATGCAGCGGCGCGCATCATCGCTATTCATTGTTGTTCTGACGGCGTTGCTGGCGGCGACGCTGCCGGCGCGTGCCGCGGACTATCCGACGCGACCGATCAAGCTCGTGGTGCCCTATGCCGCGGGCGGGCCGACTGACGTGCTCGGCCGCATCGTCGGCGAATATCTCGGGCGCGATCTCAAGCAGGTGGTCGTGGTCGAGAACAAGGCCGGCGCGCAGGGCGCGATCGGCGCCGAAGCCGTGGCGCGCTCCGATCCCGACGGCTACACGCTGTTCGTGACGGCGGCCTCGATCTTCGTGCTCAATCCGCTGCTCTACAAAAAGCTGCCCTACGATCCGGCCAGGGATTTTCGCCTGCTGTCTGTCATCACGGATGCGCCGATGATCATGGAGGTGCATCCCTCGGTGCCGGCCAGGACGATCGCGGAGTTCGTGGTCTATGCCAAGAAGAATCCCGGGAAGCTCAATTTCGGATCGGCCGGCACCGGCGGCACGGTTCATCTCGCCGGCGAGATGTTCAAGCAGATGGCCGGCGTCGAGATGACCCACGTGCCCTACAAGGGCGCCGGACCCGCGCTGCAGGATTTGCTGTCAGGCAACATCCAGCTGATGTTCGACACGCTCGGCACCGCGCTGCCGCCGGTCAAATCGGGCATGCTGCGGCCGCTCGGCGTCAGCTCGACCGAGCGCATCCCCGATTTGCCCGATCTGCCGACGATCGCCGAGAGCGGCTATCCCGATTATGCGGTCAGCGTCTGGTATGGTATCGCAGCGCCGTCGAAGGTGCCTGACGACGTGGCAGGCAAGGTCAAGGCGAGCCTCGACCGGGCCTTGAACGACGAGGCGTTCCGCGCTTCGCTGCTCAAGATCGGCTTCCCGCCGCTGCACGCGAAGAGCCAGGCCGAGATCGACGAGTTCGTGAATACCGATCGCGCGCGGTGGGCGGGCGTGGTCAAGGCGCTGAACATATCGCTGGATTGACACATGGTACGTGAAATGGAACTGCGCCAGGGCGAGGTCGCCGTCGACATGCCGACGGCGCGCGATGCCGCGCTCGTCTTCATCGGCCGCATCCGCACGCCCTGGACCTCGCGGCTGGCGACGCCGCGGCAGGGGCGGCATGACGGCCCGGTGTGCCGGCTCGAGATTTTCGAGCCCTGGGTCGCGGCGATCAAGGGCGTCGATTTCTATTCAAATCTCGAGGTGCTGTACTGGCTGCACCAGTCGCGCCGCGACATTGTGCTGCAAAGCCCGAAGAACAACGGCAATACCCGCGGCACCTTCTCGCTGCGCTCGCCGGTACGCCCCAACCCGATCGGCACCTCGATCGTCAAGCTGGTCGGCGTCGAGGGCAACGTCATTTTGGTGCGCGGCCTCGACTGCCTCGACGAGACGCCGCTGATCGACGTCAAGCCCGACCGCTGCGAGTTCACCCCGCTGGCCCCGCCGCAGGCGGGGGACTTCGAGACGGAGTAGGATCCGTAGCCCGGATGGAGCGACGCGAAATCCGGGGTGGTCTTACGACGCGGCAGAGATTCCCGGATTGCGCCGCGCTTCATCCGGGCTACGGGATCGCGTACGCGCCGTGGCCTACTTCAACGCCGCGATCAGCTTCGCCGCGCTCGCCTCCAGCACCTTGCCGTCTTCCTTGTGGCTCGCAGGCGGCAGCAGCGCGACGCCGTCCTTGCGCGGCATGACGTGCATGTGCAGATGGAACACGACTTGGCCGCCGGCTGGCTCGTTGAATTGCTGCACGGTGATGCCGTCGGCTTCGAACGCCTTCATCGCGGCGGCGGCGATCTTGTGCGATGCGCGCGCGACGTGCGCGTAGTCGTCGGGCTTGATGTCGAGGATGTTACGGGCAGGGGCCTTCGGAATGACGAGCGTATGCCCCGGCGAGCGCGGCATGATGTCGAGGAAGGCGAACACGTGCTCGTCCTCATAGACCTTGTAGCAAGGCAGCTCGCCGCGCAGGATCTTTGCGAAGATGTTGTTGCTGTCGTAGGCGGCGGGCATGGCGGCGGCTCCTCGATTGTGTTGCTTTATTGCCTAGGTGGCGACGGAGGCGTCAAGCGTCGTCGTCGACCGTCTTGCGGAACGGGCCGGCCTCGGCGAGCTCGCGGCCGACCTCGGCGACATAGTCGCGCTCGCGCTTGAGGTAATCGGCGATCGCCCGGCGCAGTCCGGGATCGGCGATGAAATGCGCCGAATAGGTGGTCTGCGGCAGGTAGCCGCGCGCCAGCTTGTGCTCGCCCTGCGCGCCGGCCTCGACCACCTTGAGCCCGCGCTGAACCGCGAAATCGATCGCCTGATAGTAGCAGACCTCGAAATGCAGGAACGGGTGGTGCTCGATCGCGCCCCAGTTGCGGCCGAACAGCGTGTCGGAGCCGATGAAGTTGATCGCACCCGCGATCCAGCGGCCGTTGCGCTTGGCCATCACCAGCAGCACGTCCCGGCTCATCGTCTCGCCGATCAGCGAGAAGAATTCTCGGGTCAGATACGGCCGGCCCCATTTGCGCGACCCGGTCTCCATGTAGAACTCGAAGAACGCATCCCAGGCGTCCTCGGTGATGTCGGAACCGGTCAGCCAGTGGATGGTGATCCCGGCGGCAACCGCCTCGCGACGCTCGCGCTTGATGCCCTTGCGGTGGCGCGAGTTCAGCGAGCCGAGAAAGTCGTCGAAGGTCTTGTAGCCCCCATTGTGCCAGTGGAACTGCTGGTCGGTCCGCTGCAGGAAACCATGTGCGCCGAGGAACCTGGCCTCGTCCTCGCGGGCGAACGTCACATGCACGGAGGAGGCCTCGGTGGCGTTGCAGAGTGCCCGCAGGCCTCGCGCCAGCGCCGAGCCGATCACCTCGCGGTCGACGCCGTCACGGATCAACAGCCGCGGTCCGGTCGCGGGCGTGAAGGGGACGGACACCTGGAGCTTCGGGTAATAGCTGCCGCCGGCGCGGTGATAGGCCTCGGCCCAGCCGCGATCGAACACGTATTCGCCCTGCGAATGCGATTTCAGATAGCAGGGCACGACGCCGACGATCCGGCCATCGAGTTTGGCGACCAGATGCCGCGGGCCCCAGCCGGTCCGCGGGCAGGCCGAATTGGAGGCTTCGGCGGCAGCGAAAAAGGCGTGGGAAACGAACGGGTTATAGCTCGAACTTGCGGCGGTCTGGCAATCGTTTGCGGAGCCGGGCGAGGCCAGCGTGTCGAGGTTATGGATGCTGTCCGCGTCCGCCTTGGGATTGGCGCAGGCGTCCCATTCGGCGGCCGGAATGCCGCCGATGTCAGCTACAGCCTCTAGGGTGATTTCAGAAGACGCCATCGAGAATGAAGACCGGTGCCTCGTTTGAGCATGATCTTTCCGGAACAGCTGGCTCCACTTCCGGATCATGCCCCGCATTCCGCCATCGCCGATGACGACCAACCTTCGCCAACATCGTGCGTCGCAGCGACGAGTTCAAGACTGCAAGAGGGTATGTCAGGTTCCCGGCACAAACCCCTCGAAAATTATCTGGTCGGCGTAGCGCGCCGCACGCTCGCGCTGTTCCGCGGTTCGGACAGTCCAGGCCAGCAGCGGACAGCCGAAGACGTTGCGGGCGATCCACGGCTCCGGCGCCGGCAGCTGGTTGACCCAATAGGCGACGAAATGCGGCTCGGTCGTAAAGCCGTGCCGCAGGTACAGCATGCTGTCGCGCTGCGCCGGCGTCAGCTTGTCCCAATGGCCGTCGTCATAGGTGCGCTGGGCGGTGATGCCGCGCGGCAGGTTCGGCATGATCTCGCGCAGTGCCAGCACCTGGTCGGGATCGAAGGACATGCCGACCACCGGGCCGGAATAGGACGCCAGCACCTCGGCCATCCGCCGCACCAGCTTGCGGTCGCCGTCGAAATGGCTCTTCACCTCGACCACCAGCGGCACGCGGCCGGCGACCAGCGCGCAGAGATCGCCGAGCGTCATCATCTGCTCGGCGGTGTCCTTGAACCTGACGGCCTTCAGCTCGGCCGCCGTCTTGGTCGCCAGCAGGCCCGAGCCCTCGGTGAGGCGGCCGAGCGCATCGTCGTGATGCACCATGGCCTCGCCGTCGGCGGTGAGCTGGATATCGCACTCGATGGCAAAATTGCCGGCGACCGCGGCGGTGGCCGCGGCCGGCATGTTCTCGATGATGCCGCGCGCGGCATCATGCAGGCCGCGATGGGCGACCGGCCGTTTCGTCAGCCAATCAGGCGCGCGCATCGATCAGGCGACTTCGAACACGCCTTCGACTTCGACCGCGGCGTCCGCGGGCAGCGAGGCGACGCCGACGGTGGTGCGGGCATGGCGGCCCTTGTCGCCGAATGCTTCGACCATCAGGTCGGAGGCGCCGTTCAGCACCTTCGGCCCGTCGAAGAAGTCGGGCGCCGAATTGATGAAGCCGCCGAGCCGCACCACGCGCACCACCTTGTCGAGATCGCCGAGCGCGGCCTTGATCTGGGCCAGCAGGTTGATTGCGCAGCCGCGCGCGGCAGCGGCGCCCTGTTCGAGCGTGACACCGGCACCGAGCTTGCCCTTGGCGATCAGCTTGCCCTCGGCGTTGAAGCAGACCTGGCCCGAGACGAACAGCAGGTTTCCGCTCCGGACGAAGGGGACATAGTTTGCGACCGGGGAGGTCGGCTCCGGAAGTGTGATGCCCTGTGACGCCAGTTTTTGTTCGACGGTACCCGCCATTTTTTGGTCCCCCAAATTGGATTGCACGAAGCCTGAAACGCGGTCAGGGCCAAGTTTGTTTCGATTGTTTCGCGCATCGTGCCGCCGGTTGCAAGCGACGGTAAGGCGAGGACAACGCGGCTATGATGTGCCGAATCGCATGGAAAGCTGCCGAAAATGACGGCATTTTCGCTGCGTACATTGCCATTTTGTCAGACTTGCCCCAGTTGCGGCGCAATACCACCGTCACTATTGTGGCGAATCCCTGCCTCCTTGAGGAAACCACATGACCCTGCCGTTCCGGACTCCGTCGCGTGCCCTGGTGTTTGCGATCGCCGTTGCCGCAGGATCCGGCCTGGTTCAGGGGCCCGCGGTCGCGGCGGCAAGCGGGCCGTTTCTCGCGCATCAGGCGCTCTACGACCTCAGCCTGGTGAAGTCGCGCGGCTCCAACTCGGTGAGCGATGCGCGCGGGCGCATCCTCTACAATTTCTCCGGCAACTCCTGCGAAGGCTATACCTCCGAATTCCGCCAGGTGTCCGAGCTCGACAGCGGCGAAGGCAAGGTGACGCTATCAGATCTTCGCTCGACGTCCTGGGAGGACGCGTCGGGCAAAAGCTACCGCTTCAAGATCGACACGCGGATGAACGACAGCGAATCGTCGCCGGTCGACGGCATCGCCGAGCGGGTCGGCGATCATATCACCGTGAAGCTGACCCAGCCGGTGAAGAAGACGTTCAATATCGACGGCAAGATCGTGTTCCCGACCGAGCAAATCCAGCACATCATCGCTGCCGCCCGCGATGGCAAATCGGTGCTCGAGCAAACCGTCTATGACGGCTCCGACAACGGCGAGAAGATCTACAACACGCTGACCGTGATCGGGCGGCCGATCGCGGGCGATCGCGCGCCGTCATCGCCTGATCCGTCGACGGCGAGCAATGCGATGAAGGCGATGACGCGCTGGCCCGTGACGGTGAGCTATTACGACAGCGACGCGCGCGCGAAGGACGGCGAGCAGACGCCGGTCTACGCGATGTCGTTCGAGCTCTACGAGAACGGCGTCTCTCGCGCGCTGGTACTGGATTACAACGATTTCGTGATCTCGGGCGCGCTCGACAAATTCGACGTCAGGGATTCCAAGCCCTGCAAGTGATACCATTCGGCGTCGTCCCGGGCAAGCGAAGCGCGACCCGGGACCCATAACCACAGGGCCGAGTTGTTGAAGGGGCTGTGGCCCCCGGCGTCGCGCAATAGTCACCTTCAGTGGTAATGGTCCCGGCCTTCGCCGGGACGACGGCGGAGCACTTTGCACGACCGCGCTGGCCGGAACCGTCCGACACGAGTAGGCTTCCCACAAACACGCGTGTCAGGGAGGCACATCATGAGCGAGCTCAACCATCTTCGCCCCAGCGGCCTGCATCACAATCCGGCTTACTCCCACGTTGTCGTCGCCTCCGGCGCGCGCACGATCTACATTTCGGGACAGGTCTCCGTCGACGAGGAGGGCCGCGTGGTCGGCGCCGGCGATCTCGCCGCGCAGACGACGCAGGTGATGCAGAACCTCGGCATGGCGCTGAAGGCCGCCGGGGCCGGCTATTCCAATATCGTCAAGATCACGACCTTCGTCGTCGGCTACAAGCCGGAGCTCCGCCCGATCATCGGCAAGGCACGCTCGGCATTCTTCGAGGGCATGGAGCCGCCGGCCTCTACGCTGGTCGGCGTCACCGCGCTCGCGGCGCCGGAATGGCTGATCGAGATCGAGGCGGTGGCGGTCACGGATTGAAGAACTCACCGCGAAGCTCGGGGAACCGTCATCCTGAGGAACCGCGAAGCGGCGTCCCGAAGGATGAACGGCCGGGGCTGGTGGCCGTCGACCCTTCGAGACGCGCGCAAGAGCGCGCTCCTCAGGGTGACGTCAACTGAGATCTACTGCTCCTCCGCGCTCTTCCCCGGCCCCTCATAGGCAATGCCCCTGATCACGGCGGCATTGCCGAACTTCTTGCGCAGATTGTCCATCGCGCGTTCGGCGTGCGCCGAGCGGCGGTCGAGCATGTCGGAATCATTGGCCTGCGCGCCCGGGCGCAGCGCGCTGACGCCGGTGCCCATCAGGCGGAAAGCGGTGCCGTCGATTTCCTTTGCAAGCATCTCGCGCGAGACCGCAAAGATCTTGGCGGCAAGCTGGGTCGGGGTCTGGATCGATTGCGAGCGGGTGCGCTGGCGGAAGTCCGCGGTCTTCAGCTTCAGCGTGATGGTGCAGCCCGAGAGCTCGCTGGTCTTCAGCCGCGCCGAGACCTTCTCGGACAGTTTCCAGAGCAGTTTCTCCAGCGTCGCGAAGTCGCGGATGTCGGTCTCGAACGTGGTCTCGCTCGATATCGTCTTGGCGCCGCGGTCGGCGACCACGCTGCGGTCGTCGATGCCGCGCGCCAGTCGCCACAGCCGGCGGCCTTCGCTCGCGAACTGCTTCATCAATTCGTTCTCGTCGGCGCGCTGCAGGTCGGCGATGATGCGGAAGCCGCGCTGCACCAGCTTCTCCTGGGTCGCAGGGCCGACGCCGTAGATGAACCCGACCGGCTTGCTCGCCAGCATCTCGCGCGCCTCGTCCTGGTCGAGCGCAGCAAAGCCCCTCGGCTTGTCGAGGTCGGAGGCGATCTTGGCGAGGAACTTGTTGCAGGACAGCCCGACCGACACCGTGATACCGATGTCGCGCTCGACGTCCCGGGCGAATTTGGCGAGCACCTTGGCCGGGATCATGCCGTGGACGCGCTGCGTGCCGGCGAGATCGAGGAAGGCCTCGTCGATCGACAGCGGCTCGACCAGCGGCGTCAGTGCCTGCATCGCCTGCCGCACCTCGCGCCCGACCCGGACATACTTCGCCATGTCCGGCGGAATCACGGTCGCGTCCGGGCAGAGTTCCAGAGCCTTGAACATCGGCATCGCCGAGCGGACGCCGTAGGTGCGGGCGATGTAGCAGGCGGCGGACACCACACCGCGCTTGCCGCCGCCGATGATGACCGGGCGATCGGCGATCTCAGGATTGTCGCGCTTCTCGACGGTGGCATAGAACGCGTCGCAGTCGATATGCGCCAGCGCCAGCGCGGGCAGGGCGCGATGACGCACCAGCCGCGGCGAGCCGCAATGGCTGCACCGCTTCACCTTGATATCGAGATCGCCGAGGCAGTCTCGGCAGAAACTGAGGGGGCCGTCGGAAGCTGCCGCTGCCGTCGTCACGGCACGTCGCGCTCCCATTTCGGGTCGCCCAGCGCCTGATGGGCGGCGGCGATATTGGTCGGGTGCAGTTCCGAGGCCTTGGCAAACGCCGTCACGGTGGCGTCGTCGCGCATCACGAAATCGAGCACGCTCGCAAGAAATTGAGGATCGGACGCAGCGTTCCGCAGCGTCTCTGGACCGATTCCGGTTTCGGCCAGGAACAGGCCCAGCCGCTCAGGATCGCCGGCAATGAAGCCGAGCGCCTGAATCGCAACGATTTCAGCAACTTCCCGGGGGTTGTGAACAGGCTTTTTCAACGCGCCGGTTTGCCTTTCCGTTAACTTATGGTCTCTATTGAGAGGCCCATCATGCCCGAGTCTTCCGCGTGTGTTCAAGCAACGGAAACCACGCTGCGGAAGTTGGACTTCGGGTTAACGGGTTAGAGCGATTCTGGCGCTAGTTTGAATTCACATTTTCGACGCGCTCCGAGCGCGGTGCGTGAGGTGCCGCAGCCGGGCCCGTCTCTTGGGTTTGGGAGGGACGGGATGGCCAAAACCGTCCTGATCGTGGAGGACAACGAGCTCAACATGAAGCTCTTTCGCGATCTGTTGGAAGCGCACGGCTATCAGACTTCGGGCACCAGCAATGGCTTCGAAGCGCTCGATCTCGTCCGCAAGCTGCGCCCCGACCTTATCCTGATGGACATCCAGCTACCCCAGGTTTCCGGTCTCGAGGTCACGCGCTGGATCAAGGACGATCCCGATCTGCGCACGATTCCGGTGGTCGCGGTCACCGCCTTCGCCATGAAGGGCGACGAAGAACGCATCCGCGAGGGCGGCTGCGAAGCCTATTTGTCCAAGCCGATCTCGGTCGGCAAATTTATTGAGACTGTCCGACGCTTTATCGGATAGGGGAGTTGTGGTGCAATGTCCGCGCGTATCCTCGTGGTCGATGACGTTCCGGCGAACGTCAAGCTGTTGGAAGCCCGTCTGTCAGCCGAATATTTCGATGTGCTGACTGCTTCCAACGGGACCGAGGCACTGGAAATCTGTGCACGCGCCGAATGCGACATCATCCTGCTCGACGTCATGATGCCTGACATGGACGGCTTCGAGGTCTGCCGCCGGCTGAAGTCGAATCCGGCGACCCATTTCATTCCGGTCGTCATCGTCACCGCGCTCGACAGCCCGGCTGATCGCGTGCGCGGCCTTGAGGCCGGCGCCGATGACTTCCTGACCAAGCCGGTGTCCGACGTCGTGCTGATCGCGCGCGTACGCTCGCTGACGCGGCTGAAGATGATGACCGACGAGTTGCGCATGCGCGCCATCACCTCGCTCGAGATCGGCATGCAGGCGCCCGAGCGCAGCGCGATCGCCGACAAGGGTACCGGCGGCCGCATCCTTCTGGTCGACGACCGGCCGTCGTCCTACGAGAAGCTGGCGCCGATCCTCTCGGCTGAGCATACCGTCGACGTCGAGATCAATCCGTCGGAAGCATTGTTCCATGCCGCCGAGGGCAATTACGACTTGCTGATCGTGTCACTCAGCCTCGACAATTACGACGGCTTGCGGCTGTGCAGCCAGGCCCGCTCGCTGGAGCGCACGCGCCAGGTCCCGATCCTCGCGATCTCGGATGCCGACAACAACACGCGGCTGATGCGCGGGCTCGAGATCGGCGTCAACGATTATCTGCTGCGTCCGGTCGACAAGAACGAACTCCTGGCGCGCGCGCGCACCCAGATCCGCCGCCGCCGTTACACCGATCATCTGCGTGACAATGTGCAGAACTCGATCGAGATGGCGATCACGGATGCGCTGACCGGTCTCAATAACCGGCGCTATATGGAAAGCCACCTCGCGACGCTCGCAGAGCAGGCTTCGATCCGCGGCAAGCCGCTCGCGCTGATGATCCTCGACATCGACTACTTCAAGGCGATCAACGACACCTACGGCCACGATGCCGGCGACGATGTGCTGCGCGAATTCGCGGTCCGGATCCGCAAGTCGATCCGCGGCATCGATCTCGCCTGCCGCTATGGCGGCGAGGAGTTCGTGATCGTGATGCCCGAGACCGACCTGCATGTCGCCGGCATGGTCGCCGAGCGGCTGCGCCGCTCGATCGCGGGCGAGCCCTTCAGCGTCGACAAGGGCGGCAAGCGGATCACCGTCACGATCTCGATCGGTCTCACCACGCTGGAGCGCAAGGGCGAGCAGGTCACCGATGTGCTCAAGCGCGCCGACACCGCGCTCTATCGCGCCAAGCACGACGGCCGCAACCGCGTGGTGTCGGCCGCCGCGTAGTCAGTCTCCTGTAGCCCGGATGGAGCCAACGGGGCGCGCGTTCGCGTGACCCGTTGGCTCCCTCCGGGCTACGAAGTGGCCTTAGCGGCCGCGCTTCACCGCGTCATAGGCCATCCGCTTGAACTCGAACGAGAACGGATGGACGAACGCCATCTGGCGCTGCGCCATCATCACGCCGGCGATGCCCGTTTTGGGCGAAATCCACCACTGCGTGCCTGCGACGCCGCCCCAATAGAGCTCGCCGGCGGCGTCAGGATGATCGATCGAGGAGGGGTTGAGGATCAGTCCGCCGGTAAGACCATAGGTCTTGCCGGGCTGCTCGCCCATCATCGCGAAGCGGATCCATTGGCCCGGTGTGAGCTGGTTGGTCATCGCCTGCGCGATCGTCTCCGGCTTCAGCAGCGTCGGCCCGCCGGGCAGCAGGCTGCGGATCAGCGCGACCATGTCATGCAGCGTCGAGACGAGGCCGCCGCCGCCGTTGAAGCGCGGCACCGGGCGCAGATAGGCGCCAGGATAGGGCGCGTTGTCGGTGCGCGTCAGCCCGGGCTTCATCGGATCCATCAGGTCGGCGCCGGCGTAGTAGGCGACGAGCCGGTTGTGGTCCTTCTCCGGAACATGGAAGCCGGTGTCGACCATGCCCAGCGGTTCGAGGATGCGCGCCTTGACGAACTTGTCGAACGGCTGGCTGCTCACCACCTCGACCAGCCGTGCGACCACGTCGATGGCAACGGAATATTCCCATGACGAGCCGGGATGGAACACCAGCGGCAGATCGGACAGACCGTCGACCATGTCGGCGAGCGTCGTCATCGGATTGAGGATCTTGCGCTCGTTGTAGGCCTTGAAGATCGGTGTGCCCGGATCGAACAGGCCGTAGCTGAGGCCGGCCGAGTGGCTCAGCAGATGGCGAACGGTGATCGACCGCTGCGCCGGCTCGGTGTCGTCGATCGACGTCGCACCCGGCCGCAGCACCTTCCGGTTTCTGAGCTGCGGGATGAAGGTCTCGATCGGATCATCGAGCCGGAAGCGGCCTTCCTCGACCAGCAGCAGCGCCGCGCAGGAGGTGATCAGCTTGGTGTTGGAGAAGACGCGGAAGATGTGATCGGTCCGCAGCGGAATCTGCGCTTCCTTGTCGGCCCATCCGACGCAGCCCGTGTCAGCGATGTCGCGCCCGACCAGAACCGTCCAGGAGATGCCGGACAGGAGATCATTGTCGATATAGCGCTGCATGGCCGCACGCGCCGGCGCGAAATCATAGCCGGTGGCCGTCACTTTCAGATCTTCCATGGTCGTTCCCCTGTTGTGCCGCAGGTCTTCTGTGTAGCAGGTCTTTGCGCGGTCGCTGTCAATCTCGCCGGACGGAATATCCAATCGGGAATGCCGTCGCCTGCGGTCGGTGTTAACAACCAAACCTGACTTCCGCACGCAACCGGATTTATCCGGCGCGTTTCTTGCCCGCGGGGGCGGGGCTGCCGACCTTGATGCCCGCATTTGCCAGCAACACCCGCGCGGCTTCCCTGGCCGCGCGCGCCATCGCCGGATCGTCGCGCACCAGATCCTGCGCGATCGAGCCGTCGACCAGAAGCGTGAGCTGGGTCGCGAGTCCCTCGGCATCGGCGACGCCGAGCTGCCGCAGCAGATTGCGAAACCAGAGGCGGCGGCTTTCCTTGAAGGCGATTGCGATGTTTCGGACCGTGCGGTCCTCGTCCTCCGGGCCGAGCTCGGCGACCGCGTTCACGAACGGGCAGCCGCGAAAATCCTTCGCCGAGAACCGTCGCTCCAGCGAATCGAAAGTTGCAAGGATCTGCTCGGCCGGCGGCTTGTCGGAGGGGCGGGGCTGCACGAAGCGGCGCTGCAGATAGGCCTCGATCAGCGCGTCCTTCGACGGGAAGTGGTTGTAGAGCGTGCGCTTGCTGATGCCGATCTCGGCCGCGATGGTGTCGACGCCGATGGCGCGAATGCCTTGCAGGTAGAACAGTCTGTCGGCGGTCTCGAGGATCCGCTCCTTCATGGTCTGTTTGGGAGGCGGGGAAGCCATGCGCCAGCCGTGATCCTCTTCGCTTGACAGTCGGCCCCCTGTATAGCCTAAGTACACAGGTCTGTGTAACCAAAACTTGCATGAATCGCAGGCCATGGCACGCGTGCCGTGCCGTCATGGGAGAATAAGAACAATGCCCCTGTTGCAGGTCCTGCGTCCCACGCTTCCCATCCTGATCGGCGCCTCCATCATGCTCACGCTGAGCATGGGGCTGCGGCAGAGCCTCGGCATCTTCATGCAGCCGTTGACGCACGACATCGGCATCTCGATATCCCACTTCACGCTGGCGCTCGCGGTGCAGAACCTTGCCTGGGGTTTTCTGCAGCCGGTCGCCGGCGCGATGACGGTGCGTTACGGCTTCCGCCCGATCATGGTGGTCGGCGCGCTGGCCTACATCGCGGGCCTCGTCTTGATGACGACGGCGCATGGGCTTGTTGCCATCATGATCGGCGCCGGTGTGCTGATCGGCCTTTCGCTCGCATGCACGGCGAATGCGATCGCAATGTCGGTCTCGGCGCGCGCGGTGCCGGAGACGGTACGCTCGACCGTGCTCGGCATGGTCTCCGCCGCCGGCTCGCTCGGCGCGCTGCTGTCGGCGCCGATCGGACAGATGCTCAATGAGGGTTTCGGCTGGCGCGTCGGACTTGCCGGTTTTGTCATTCTCTCGATCTTCATGATCCCGGCCGCGTTGTACGCCGGGCGCGTCGACAAGATTCCGCTGCCGAAGCCCGCGGCCGACGATATCGGCAACGCCACCGCGGCGACGGCGGCGAAGACCGCGTTCGGCAACGCAGCCTTCGTGGTGATGACCTGCGCCTACATGGTCTGCGGCATGCAACTCGTCTTCCTCACCACGCATCTGCCGTCGTATCTGGCGATCTGCGGACTCGATCCGATGCTGAGCGCGCAGACGCTCGGCATGATCGGCGGCTTCAACGTGTTGGGCTCGCTGTTCTTTGGCTGGGCCGGCCAGCGCTGGAACAAGCTGGCGCTGCTCGGCGCGATCTACATCCTGCGGTCGCTGGCGCTCGCCTGGTACTTCATGCTGCCGGCAACGCCCGGCTCGACGCTGCTGTTCGGCGCCATCATGGGCTTCCTCTGGATGGGCGTCGGTCCGCTGGTCGCGGGCGCGGTGGCCGAGATGTTCGGCTTGCGCTGGCAGGCGATGATCCAGGGCCTTGCCTTCATGAGCCACCAGGTCGGCAGCTTCCTCGGCGCCTACGGAGGAGGACTGATCTACGACTCGCTCGGCTCCTACACCATGGCCTGGCGCATCGGCGTCGCGCTGGGCCTCGCCGGCGGCATCATCCAGGTCGCCTTCGCCCTGATCCGGCCGGCGCAACCGCCATTGCTCAAGACCGCTTAGCTTCAGATCCCGGTGAGGTCGGTAACTGCCCCTTGTGAGGGCAGTCATCGTTATTGCCTATTTTTCGATCGGTGGCGTGCTGCGAGAATGTGCAATGGAGCGCGATGCCGTTCCGGTCGCGGATCGAAGTCGTAGCGCTTTCAAAGTGTTACGCGGCGCGCTTCGGTGGCACGAATCTTGTTTCAATTTGGCTAGAAATCTTGCCGGAAGCCCTCGCTGAGGTTCCGGCCTGGGGACTTTTGGGAAGGGCTGGCCGCGATGAGGCTAGTCGCCGTCATTCTCCAGCCATCCGCGCACCACGGCCTTCGCCGCGCCGCCGAGCAAGTCGCCCTTGTGCCTCGTGTCCGGGTCGATGCCGCTGCGACTTCGCTGCATCCCGCCACCCGCATCGCTGCACATCGCGACATCCCGATAACCGAACGTGCGCTGTCTTTCGGCGCTCGCGCTCCGAACGCGCCGCGCCCATTCCGAACACCAGCATTTCTTGTGATGGGAGGTCGATGATGGAGTCTGCGACATACACGCGCCAGAAGCTCGTGAGAATCGTGGTTGCCCTGCTGGGAGTGGCGTTCCTTTGCCTGCTGTTCAGCGATCCTGCGCTGGCCGAGGATGCGGCGGCGCCGCCCGCCTGCGGCGGCAAGATCCTTGAGAAGTGCACGCCGAATTCCGGCGACACCGCCTGGATGCTCACGTCAGTCGCGCTCGTCCTGATGATGACGGTCCCGGGGCTCGGCCTGTTCTATGGCGGCATGGTGCGCAAGAAGAACGTCGGCGATACCGTGATGACCAGCTTCGCCGTCACCTGCCTGGTCACGATCCTGTTCGCCGTCCTGACCTACAGCCTGGCGTTTCGTGCCGGCACGCCGTTTATCGGCGGTCTGGATCGGCTGTTCCTCAAGGACATCCTGAGCGACATCGGCAAGGGTGGCATCGGCAATCCCAATCCGCTCGCCGCGACCATCCCTGAGGCCGTCTACATCTGCTTCCAGATGACGTTCGCCATTATCACGCCGGCGCTGATCGCCGGCGCGTTTGCCGAGCGGATGAAATTCTCGGCGATGCTCTGGTTCATCGGGCTGTGGGCGATCTTCGTCTATGCGCCGATCGCGCACTGGGTCTGGGGACCCGACGGCATCTTCTCGGCGGGCAACGACGCTGCCTATGTCAAGGTTCTCGATTTCGCCGGCGGCACCGTGGTGCACATCAATGCCGGCGTCGCCGGACTGATGTGCGCGATCATGCTCGGCAAGCGCGTCGAGACGGGGCCGGCGCACAATATGGTGCTGACCTTCATCGGCGCCTCGCTGCTGTGGGTCGGCTGGTTCGGCTTCAACGCCGGCTCCGCCGTCACGGCCGGAATGCAGGCGGGCATGGCCATGCTGGTGACCCAGATCGCGACCGCGGTGGCGGGCTTCACGTGGATGCTGGTGGAGTGGGCGCTGAAGGGCAAGCCGACCGTCGTCGGCATCTGCTCGGGTGCCGTCGCCGGCCTCGTCGCGATCACGCCGGCCTCCGGCTTCGTCGGCCCGGTCGGCGCTTTCGCCATCGGCATCGCCGCCGGCGTCTGCTGCTACTGGGGATGCACCGGCCTGAAGCGTTTGTTCAGCTACGATGACGCGCTGGACTGCTTCGGCGTCCATGCCCTCGGCGGCATCGTCGGGGCGCTGCTGACCGGGGTTTTCGCGGTCGAGCAGTATGGTGGGACCGCCGGCGTTCTGGAGGGAAATGCCGGGCAGTTCGTCAATCAATGCATCGGCGTCGCGACGGTCTTCGTGTATGATGCCGTCGTGAGTCTGATCATCCTGTTCGTGATCAATCTCTTCGTCGGGCTTCGCGTGACGCAGGACATCGAGCGCGAGGGGTTGGATCTGGCACTGCACGGCGAGGTCGTGCAGTAGGCTTGGCGGCATTCCGCAAGGCCGGCGATGTTCGCCGGCCGGCGCGGGACAAAGCTGTTCGAGGTGATCCGATGAACTGGTTCTATTGGAACACAGCGTGGTCGCTGTTCTTCAGCCTCGTTTGGTTCATGACCATCACACACAATCCGGATGCGCAGATCGCAGATGCGCATCTGCGCGATGAGGCGTTCAAGGGCTAGCTCCGGTAATAGCGCCACATCCTGAGGAACGTCCGGTGGATCTCATCGGGCGCCCGGTCGAATGGCTCGAGATTGACGCGAACCACGCCACGGTGGTCCATGCGCCACGGCAGGCGCATCAGCAGCCGATAGGCCGGCCGCTTGCGCCAATCGGCTACCAGCGCGCTGCCGAGCGGTCCGTCGAGCGCGATTTGCAACTCGTGAACGGTCATCGCGCGCTCGGCGATCTCGACGAGGTCGATGCGCGCGATGGCGCGCCAGCGGATCAGCCCGAAGGCCTGGATGAAGATGCCGTACTGGTTGGCCCCGATGGTCGGACGACCGGCCTCCAGCAGGGGGATGTTGTAATAGGTGAAGCCGGCGGCGGCCGCCGCCGGCGCCAGCCAGTAGATCGCACCGGTGATCCAGCTCGCGGTCAGGAAGACCGCGGCCAGCGCCGCCGTGACATAGACCGGAAAGTAGATGTCCTCTCGGCCGTAGGCGACCGAATAGCCGCCGACGTTTCCCTCGTCCAAGCTTGCGATCATCTGAGCCCTGCGCCCGGGACCGGTCCGGGAATCATGAGGGATGACGCAAGCTTAGAAAGCAAAAACGGGGCCGCGAGGGCCCCGTTCGAAACGTCGGAAGCGGGCGATCTTACTTGATCTTGGCTTCCTTGAACTCGACGTGCTTGCGCGCGACCGGGTCATACTTCTTCTTGACCAGCTTGTCGGTCATGGTGCGCGAATTCTTCTTGGCGACGTAATAGAAGCCGGTATCGGCCGTCGACACGAGCTTGACCTTGATGGTGACCGCCTTGGCCATGTGCAAAACCTCGAAAATCGGGGGAATTCAGGAGCCGGCCAAATCGGCCCGCGTTTGGCCGGGAAACTAGCCACAAACCACCCAAAGTCAAGGATTTCCGAGCCAAAACACCCCCGATTCCGGGCCGATTACCCCTCGAAGAACTGATTTTTCGGCCGCGGCAGGCCCAAATTCTCGCGCAAGGTCCGCCCCTCGTACTCTGTGCGGAAAATCCCGCGCCTTTGCAGTTCCGGGACCACCTTGTCGACGAAGTCGAACAAACCCTGCGGCAGATAGGGAAACATGATGTTGAAGCCGTCGCTGCCCCGGCCGGTCAGCCATTCCTCCATCTGGTCGGCGATGGTCTGCGGCGTGCCGACGAAGGCGAGCCCGCCATAGCCGCCGACGCGCTGGGCGAGCTGGCGCACGGTGAGCTTGTCGCGCGCCGCGACATCGACGAGGCGCTGGCGGCCGCTCTTGCTTGCATTGGTTTCCGGGATCGGCGGCAACTGTCCGTCGGGATCGAAGCCGGACGCATCGGTGCCGAGGATCACCGACAGCGAGGCGATCGCGCTGTCGTAATGCACGCGGCTGTCGAGCAGCGCGCGCTTCTCTTTTGCTTCCTCGACGCTGTCGCCGACCACGACGAAGGCACCGGGCAGGATCTTCAGATGCTCGGGATCGCGGCCGATCTTCTCCATGCGGCCCTTGATGTCGGCGTAGAGTTTCTGTCCGTCGGCAAGGTTGCCGCCGCCGGTGAACACGGCTTCCGCTGTCTCGGCCGCAAGCTGCCTGCCGTCATCGGACGCGCCGGCCTGCACGATCACCGGCCAGCCCTGCACGGGGCGGGCGATGTTCAGCGGGCCGCGGACCGAGAGATATTTGCCCTTGTGATTGAGCACATGCATCTTGTCGGGATCGACGAACAGCCCGGACTCGACGTCACGCACGAACGCATCGTCGGCGAAGGAATCCCACAGGCCGGTGACGACGTCGTAGAACTCGCGGGCGCGCTTGTAGCGCTCGGCGTGCTCCATGTGATCGTCGAGGCCGAAATTCAGCGCCGCGTCCGGATTGGACGTGGTGACGATATTCCAGCCGGCGCGGCCGCCCGAGATGTGGTCGAGCGAGGCGAAGCGCCGCGCGACGTGATAGGGCTCGTCGAAGGTGGTCGAACCGGTCGCGATCAGTCCGATATTCTCGGTGACGGCGGACAGCGCAGAGAGCAGGGTGAACGGCTCGAACGAGGTCACGGTATGGCTGCGCTTCAGCGCATTGATCGGCATGTTCAGCACGGCCAGGTGGTCGGCCATGAAGAAGGCGTCGAACTTGCCCGCCTCGAGCTTGCGGATCAGCGTCTTGATGTGGTCGAAGTTGAAATTGGCGTCGGGCCACGCCCCGGGATAGCGCCAGGCGCCGGTGTGGATGCTGATCGGCCGCATGAACGCGCCGAGCTTGAGTTGACGCTTCGCCATTGCCCCGTTCCGTCCTTGATGTCGTTAGCGGAACAGATAGGGAGGCGTTTTGCGGCGCGCCATCGGGAAGATTATTTTGTTTTTGGCCGCTCTCTCGACATTGTCATTCCGGGCATCGCGCAGCGATGAACCCGGAATCTCGTGCCGCAATCTCGGGATTCCGGGTTCGATGCTGCGCATCGCCCCGGAATGACGCGGATCATCTTACGCCCCCAGCACGTCCTTCTGCATCTTGCCGCCGTAGAAATGGAAGAACGGCACCGGCGCGTCGTGGCGGAGCGGGCCGGTGGCGAGACGGCGGTCGAGCTCGGCGAGCACGTTCTTGGTCATGGCATGCGCGTCGGCGAGCGGCTCGGAGCCGATCTCGACCCACACGAGCTCCACCAGTTCGGCATCGGCATGCACCACGCCCTCGACACGATGCGCGATGGTCGAAGCGTCGGCGGTGAAGAAGCGCGTGTCGAAGCGGCGGACGCGGCCGGGCGGGGTGATCGCGCGCGCGATCAGGAACAGGCCGGACGGATCGGGCAACAGACCTGCGTCGGCGAACGGCGCCCACGGGCCCTCGAGCTTGTGCGATTTCTCGACCTTGCGGCCGAGGCAGAGCCCGGTCTCTTCGCAGGCCTCGCGGATCGCGGCGTTGGCAAGCGCGCGCGCGCGGCCGGTCGTGATCTTCGGGCTGCCTTTCAACAGATTGGCTTCGAGCTCCGGCGTGATCGGCGCTGCAACCGGCACGCGGTTGTCGGCCTTGTCGACGCGGCCGCCGGGGAAAACGAATTTGCCGGGCATGAACACGACCTTGTCGTGGCGCTTGCCGACCAGCACCTTCGGCTTGGCGCCGGAGCGATCGATCAGGATCAGCGTCGCGGCATCCTTCGGCCGGAAATACGCATGATGATCGGCTTCTTTTTCGCCTTGGTGCACGACAGCGGCGGGTGCGGCAGCTTCAGTCATTTCATCCCTTTCATTTCTTCTTGCGGCCCGGTTTAGCTAGACCGGCGGGATGTCGCTAGGGGGATTCTCGTCAAAGCCATGCATGCGCAGGGCCCATTGCAAGCCGATCACGGCTCCCTTCACCGGCTGCAATAGCGCCAGCGATGCGAACAGCGTGAACGGCAGATAGATCGCAAGCTGCAGCCACACCGGCGGCGAATAGTTAGTCTCGATCCACAGCGCCATCGGTACCACGATATGGCCGACGATAACGATGACGAGATAGGCAGGCAGATCGTCGGCGCGATGCGGCGTGAAGTCGAGGTCGCAGACCGGGCAATGGCCGTCGCATTTGAGAAACTTGCGGAACAGTCTGCCTTTTCCGCAGCGCGGACAGCGGCAGCGGAACCCGCGCTTCATCGCGCTCCACACGTCGCGCTTCTCGGGCTCGGCCGCCTCGCGAGTCCAGACCACTGTCGGCGGTGTCACTTCCATGACTTGCCTCGCTTCGATTTGCCGGACTTCTGCTGCGCCGGCTTGCGATCCTTCTTGCTGCGCGATTTCCGCTCCTTGTGTGCCTTCTTGCCCGATCCTTTTGGTCCCTTGCCAAATCCGGCGGCACGGCGCTCGGCCCTTACGCTGTCGCGTTTTCTGCCGCGCGGAATTGCCTGACCATCGGATAATAACTCAAACCGCAGCGCGCCCGCTATCGGCGCGGCTTCCACCAGACGTACATCGACGACATCGCCCAGCCGATACATGGTGCCGCTGCGCGTGCCGATCAGCGTGTGGCGGGTTTCGTCGTAGTTGAAATATTCGCTGCCGATGGTGCGGATCGGGATCAGGCCGTCGGCGCCGGTGTCGTCGAGCTTCACGAACAGGCCGGATCGCGTCACGCCGGAAATGCGGCCCTGGAACGAGGCGCCGACCTTATCGGCAAGGAAATGTGCGATCAGTCGGTCGGTGGTCTCGCGCTCCGCCTTCATCGCGCGGCGCTCGGTGACGGAAATCTGCGCGGCGATCTCGGCGAGCGTCTCCACGGTCTCATCCGTCGGCAACGCGCCTTCGCCAAGCCCGAGCGCGCGGATCAGCGCGCGGTGCACGATCAGATCGGCATAGCGACGGATCGGCGAGGTGAAGTGCGCGTAGCGGCGCAGGTTCAAGCCGAAATGGCCGTAGTTCTCGGCGGAGTATTCGGCCTGCGCCTGCGAACGCAGCACCACCTCGTTGACCAGCGGTTCGTAGTCCTCGCCGGCAACCTGCGCCAGCACACGGTTGAATTGCGTGGGACGCAGCGCGCCCTGCTTGGTGAAGGGCAGGTCGAGCGTCTTCAGGAATTCCTGCAGGTTGTGCACCTTCTCCTGGCTCGGCTCGTCGTGCACGCGGTAGATCAGCGGCAGCGCCTTCTTCTCCAGCATCTCGGCCGCGGCGACGTTGGCGAGGATCATGAACTCCTCGATCAGCCGGTGCGCATCGAGCCGCTGCGGCACGATCACGCGATCGACGGTGCCGTCGGCCTTCAGCAGGATCTTGCGCTCGGGCAGATCAAGATCGAGCGGGTCGCGCTCGTTGCGTGCAAGCTTGACCAGCTCGTAGGCCGACCACAGCGGCTTGAGGACCGGATCGAGGATAGGGCCCGTCGTGTCATCGGGCCCGCCGTCGATCGCGGCCTGCGCCTGCGCGTAATTGAGCTTTGCGGCCGAGCGCATCAGCACGCGGTGGAAGGTATGCGAGCGCTTGCGGCCGTCGGCGCCGATCACCATCCGCACCGCGAGCGCGCCGCGCGGCTCGCCCGGCACCAGCGAGCAGAGATCGTTGGAGATGCGCTCGGGCAGCATCGGCACGACGCGATCAGGGAAATAGACCGAGTTGCCGCGCTGCAATGCGTCGCGGTCGAGCGCCGAACCGGGCCGCACATAGTAGGCGACGTCGGCGATCGCGACATGGACGATGAAGCCGCCCTTGTTGTTCGGATCGGGATCGACTTCCGCATGCACCGCGTCGTCGTGATCCTTGGCATCCGGCGGATCGATGGTGACGAGCGGCACGTCGCGCCAATCCTCGCGGCCCTGCAAGGTCGCGGGTTTTGCCTCTTCCGCTTCACGCAGCGCAGAGGACGAGAACACCTGCGGGATGTCGTGGGTGTTGATCGCGATCAGGCTGATCGCCTTTTCGCTGGCAATCGAGCCGAGCCGCTCCTTGACGCGGGCGGAGGCCAGCCCATAGCCGCGGGTGCGGATCAGGTCGACGCTGATCAGGTCGCCGTCCTCGGCGCCGCCGCTGTCGGCCTTGGCGATGTTGAGCTCGCGGCCGGCCTGCTTCTTGTCGACCGGGATCAGGCGTCCGCCGCCATCGGGATTGCGGCGGAAGATGCCGAGGATCCGCGTGCGCCCGTGATCGATCACCTTGATGACGCGGCCGCGATAGGGCGTGCCGTCTTGCTCGTCCGTGACTTCGACGCGCAGCAGCGCGCGGTCGCCGACGCCGGCGGTGGTGCCGGGCTTCGGTCGCCGCGGCATCTCGATGCGGATTTTCGGGGCGGTGCCGTTCTCGTCCGAGTCCCACTCGGCGGGCGCGGCGATCAGCTCGCCGTCGCTGTCGCGGCCGGTGATGTCGGCCAGCACGGTCGGCGGCAGCGCCGCCGGCTCGTGGATCTTGCGGCCGCGTTTGGCAATCGTGCCGTCGTCGGCGAGCTCGCGGAGGATCCGCTTCAGCTCGACGCGGTCGGCGTTCTTCAGGCCGAACTCGCGCGCGATCTCGCGGGTGCCTACCTTGCCTGGATTGGCGCGGATGAAGGCGACGATGGCATCCCGGCCCGGAAAGCCATGGTCGGGTTTTCGTTTCACTTATCCTCGTGCCTTGCCGGCGCTTTTCTTCGCGGGCGCTTTCGCTGGTGCCGATGATTTTGCAGGCGACGTCTTGGCACCGGAAGCGACCGGCGCGCGCGCCTTGCTGGTCGCATCCGTCTTCGGCTTCGCCGCGGCCTTCTTCGATGCAGCCTTCTTGGCGGGCTTGGCCTCGGCGTCGCCGTCAGTCTCGGTCGCCTGGGACTTGGCTTTCTTCGCCTTGGCAGGCTTTTCCGCCTTCGCCTTCTTGGCCTTCTTGCCGCCGCCCTTGGCCGCGCGCTCGTCGATCAGCGCGATCGCTTCCGCGAGCGTGATCTGGTCGGGCGTGCGGTCGCTCGGGATCGTCGCGTTGACGCCGCCCGCCGCGACATAGGCGCCGTAGCGGCCGTTCTTCAGCGCGACCGCGCCGAGCGTCGGGTGATCGCCGAGCGGCTTGCCGGGATCGGCGCCGAAGCGGCGGCCGCTCGGGCCCTTGGCGATCTTCTCCGCGATCAGCGTGACGGCGCGGTTCAACCCGATGTCGAACACCTCGTCGCCGGCCTCGAGGCTGGCATAGGTCTTCTCGTGCTTGACGAACGGCCCGAACCGGCCGAGGCCGGCGGTGATCGGCTGCCCGGTTTCCGGATGCTTGCCGATCTCGCGCGGCAGCGACAGCAGTTTCAGCGCCAGTTCGAGATCGACATCGGCGGGCGAGGTGCCCTTTGGAATGCCCGCGCGCTTCGGCTTCTCGCCTTCGGCGTAATCCTTCTGCTCGCCGAGCTGGATGTAGGGGCCGAAGCGGCCGGCCTTCACCGTGACATCGAAGCCGGTGTCGGGATCGGTGCCGAGCACGCGGTCGGCGCTTTCGGCGCTGTCGGCCGCGAGCGGGCGGGTGTAGCGGCATTCCGGATAGTTCGAGCAGCCAACGAAGGCGCCGAACTTGCCGGCCTTGAGGTTGAGCCGGCCGGTGCCACAGGTCGGGCATTGCCTGACGTCGCCGCCATCCGCGCGCGGCGGATAGATGTGCGGGCCGAGCATCTCGTCGAGCGCATCGAGCACCTCGGCGACCCGGAGGTCCTTGATGTCGTTGACCGCGCCGATGAAGCCGCGCCAGAAGTCCTGCAGCACCTGCTGCCAGGCGATCTCGTTGTTGGAGATGCGATCGAGCTGCTCCTCCAGATCGGCGGTGAAGTCGTACTCGACATAGCGCGAGAAGAAGTTCTCCAGGAACGCGACCACGACGCGGCCCTTGTCCTCGCCGTGCAGCCGCTTCTTCTCGAGCTTGACATAGCCGCGGTCCTTCAGGACCTGCAGGATCGAGGCGTAGGTCGAGGGGCGGCCGATGCCGAGCTCTTCCATCCGCTTCACCAGCGAGGCTTCCGAGAAGCGCGGCGGCGGCTCGGTGAAATGCTGGGTGACGGCGAGGCTCTGGCGCTTCACGGCCTCGCCCTCGCTCATCGCGGGCAGGCGGCGCGAATCCTCGTCCTCCTCGTCGTCGCGGCTTTCCTGATAGAGCGCGAGGAAGCCGTCGAACTTGATGACCTGGCCGGAGGCGCGCAATTCCAGCACACGCGAGCCGGCCTTGGCCTCGATGTCGACGGTGGTGCGCTCGAGCTCGGCCGACTCCATCTGGCTCGCAATGGTGCGCTTCCAGATCAATTCATAGAGCCGCGCCTGATCGGCATCGAGCCTTCGGCCGATGGTGGCGGGGCGACGCGACAGATCGGTCGGGCGGATCGCTTCGTGCGCTTCCTGCGCGTTCTTGGCCTTGGCCTGGTACTGCCGCGGGGCGTCCGGCACATAGGCGTTGCCGTAGTCCTCGCCGATCACCTTGCGCGCCTGCGTGATCGCTTCGGGCGCGATCTGCACGCCGTCGGTTCGCATATAGGTGATGAGGCCGGTGGTCTCGCCGCCGATGTCGATGCCCTCGTAGAGCCGCTGCGCGATGCGCATGGTGTGCGCCGGCGCGAAGCCGAGCTTGCGGCTTGCTTCCTGCTGCAGGGTCGAGGTGGTGAAGGGCGCCTGCGGATTGCGCCGAGCCGGCTTGGCCTCGACGGTCGCGACCTTGAACAGGGCGGCCTCGATGGCCTTCTTGAAATCCTCGGCTTCCGCGCCGGAGCCGATGTCGAGCCGTGCGATCTTCTTGCCGTCGGCGCCGACCAGCCGCGCCTCGAAGGCGTCGCCGCGCGGCGTCAGGAGCGTCGCGACCAGCGACCAGTACTCCCTCGGCACGAACTTCTCGATCTCGAGCTCGCGGTCGCAGACCAGCCGCAGTGCGACCGATTGCACGCGGCCGGCGGAGCGGGCGCCGGGCAGCTTGCGCCACAGCACGGGGGAGAGGGTGAAGCCGACCAGATAGTCCAGCGCACGGCGCGCCATATAGGCGTCGACCAGCGCGCCATCGATCTGGCGCGGCGCCTTCATCGCCTCCGAGACGGCCTGCTTGGTGATGGCGTTGAACACCACGCGCTCGACCTTCTGGTCCTTCAGCGCGCGCTTCTCCTTCATCACCTCCAGCACGTGCCAGGAGATCGCCTCGCCTTCGCGATCAGGGTCGGTGGCGAGGATCAGGCGGTCGGCCCCCTTGAGCGCCTTGGCGATGTCGTTGAGCCGGCTCGCGGCCTTGGCATCGACCTCCCAGATCATCTGGAAATTGGCATCGGGATCGACGGAACCATTCTTGGCCGGGAGGTCGCGAACATGGCCGAACGACGCCAGGACCTCGTAGGAGGACCCCAGATATTTGTTGATCGTCTTGGCCTTGGCCGGCGACTCCACAATGACGATATTCATGTCATTCCAATAGCTTACGGGAAAACTTGAAGGCGGATTCCGCTAGACTCGCGGCCCGCCGTGTCGGGGCGAACATGGGTGCTGGGGCGGTCCCTGTCAAATCGCCAGATATTGAAGGGCGGGGCCAAGCTGTGGAGTTTCTATCCCAAGGGTTGCAAAATACGCCCTAGAGTTGCGGCGGGAAAGGGCGTATCTCTTTATATATAGGGTGGGAATCGGATTAGGCCTTTTGAACAGCACAGGGGGCGGCCGGAAGCGCAAGGCGTCCGGCCGGCGGCGACGACCGGCGGGCGACGAGACAGCTGGGGAGGGCGGCCCGGACGACGCCCTGGTCCTGATCGGAGCCGCCGCGACCGAACTCGCCAAACTTGCCCGGCGCCACAAATTCGAAGTCCTCGAGCGCCTGTTCGCGATGGCCCGCCTCGAGGCCGACGAGCAACAGCGTTCGCGCAGCCGGCGGAAGTTGTCGTGAGGGGCGCACCCAAACTCTCGCCGCGTAGTCCTGGCGAAAGCCAAGACCATAACCACCGCATTCGGTGATGAACGGGATCGCGGCCCCAGCGTCGCGCAACAACTCTCATTTGGGGTAATGGGTCCCTGTGTCTTGGAAGTGTGTCAGGATGAGGGTGGCGCTACGCCGATACGCGCTTTGCCGCTTTCCGCGCAGGCCGCGGCTTCAGAGCGGTGTCGGCCGCGCCAAGCACGCGTCCATCCTGCGAATAGAGCGCGAGCTTTTTCACCGGCTTGCCCTTGTCGCGGTCGACCAGGATGGTCGCGATCTCGTCCGGATGCTCGTCGAATTCCTCGGTCCATTGCCGCAGCGCGACCAGGATCGGAAAGATGCCGTGGCCCTTCGGCGTCAGGACATATTCCTGATAGGCGCTGCCGTCGGAGGCGGGGACGGTCTTCAGGATGCCGCGCTCGACCAGCGTGCGCAGCCTTGTGGCAAGGATGTTCTTGGCAAGCCCGAGGCTCGCCTGGAATTCGCCGAAGCGGCGGCGGCCGAGGCTGGCGTCGCGGATGATCAGGAGCGACCACCAGTCGCCGAACACGTCGAGCGCGCGCGCGACGGGACAGCTGTCGCCTGCAAGGCTGGTTCGTTTCACCTACCGTCTCCAGGAATTTGGGCCATCACGACCTTGTGTGGTTGCAATATTAAACCGTTTGCCCTAGCTAGGCAATGAAGTTTAATAATGCAACCAACTGGAGGCGGACATGAGACTGGCGAACAAGACGGCGTTGATCACCGGCGGCAACAGTGGCATCGGGCTCGCGACAGCAAAGCTGTTCGTGGCGGAGGGCGCCAAGGTCGTCATCACCGGGCGCAACAAGGAGACGCTTGCGGCGGCAGCCAGGGAGCTCGGGCCGAACGCGCTCGCGGTGGCGGCCGATGCCACCGACGTCGCGGCGCTGGAAGCCGCGGTGAAGCAGGGCGCCGAGAAGTTCGGCAAGTATGACGTGCTGTTCGCCAATGCCGGTATTCCCGGCCAGACGCCGGTCGGCGGCACCACGCTGGCCGCATTCGAGAATGTGATCCGCACCAATCTCACCGGCGTGTTCTTCACGGTGCAGGCGGTCGCGCCGTACCTCAACGACGGCGCGTCGATCATTCTCAACGGCTCGGTGATCTCCGTGCTCGGCAATCCCGGCTATTCGGCCTATGCCGCGAGCAAGGCCGGCGTGCGCGCGATGGCGCGGGTGATGGCGTCAGAATTGTCGCCGCGCAACATCCGCGTCAATGTGGTGGCGCCGGGCGCGGTGCGCACCCCGATCTGGGGCGCCGCGATCGCGACGCCGGAGGCCGAGAAGATCTTCGAGCAGCGGATCGGCAAGACCACGCCGCTCGGGCGGATCGGCGAACCCGATCACATCTCGAAGACCGTGCTGTTCCTGGCGTCCGACGACGCCGCGCATGTGCAGGGGCAGGAATTGTTCATCGATGGCGGCGCGACGGCGTCGCCGGCAGGCGCGCCGATCTATCGCGGATAGAGCCTTTCCGTTCCGACTAAATCGGAACGGGGCTCTGGTTTTATTCTGACGCGTTTTCTTCACGCGAACCGGTATCCACTTCGCTCGAAAACGCTCTGGTTTGTTTCTCATTGTAACGAACGGCCGGTGTGAAGCGCTTCACACCGGTCGATTTCGTGCGCGACTATCATCGCGTGTATTGAACCTTTGACGTACTCCCCGGACTCCTGATTGGGCGGGGAATTTTTCACCACGGAATCATTTGGAGTGCCGCCATGCCGAAAGCAGCCCGCATTTCGACGTCGATCCCGGTTTCGTCCGCATCGGAAAGTTCGGATACAACGCAGTTCGTAACCGTCGCACTGTTCTCCGGCATCGGCCTGTTGATTTCGCTGGTGGCCGTCATCCTCGGCATTCAGGGCGTCTGGTTCTGAGTTTCTCCACCTGAACGGCCTGCCGCCGCCGGGCGACGGCAGGCGCTTTGAATTACATCAGGCGGCGTTCAGGCTGCCGGCCGCCTGCAGCGCGCCCGCAACGGCCTTTTCGCGATGCTCGGGGCCGACCTGGATGCCGTCAGCGGGGATGAACTCGACATTCCTGACGCCGATGAAGCCGAACACCCCGCGCAGATAGGTCTCGAGGTGCTCGAGCGCGGCCATCGGCGTGTCGGCGCCGTAATAACCACCGCGCGAGATCGCGATGATGACGCGCTTGTTGCCGGCCAATCCCTCGACGCCGCCGGCGCCGTATTTGAAGGTCTTACCCGCAACCAGGATGCGGTCGATCCAAGCCTTGAGCTGGCTCGGAATCGTGAAATTGTACATGGGCGCACCGATCACGACGATGTCGGCGGCCAGGAACTCGTCCAGCACCGCCTGGCCGGTCGCGATGTCATCGCGTACCGACGGATCCGGCGCCGCGCCCTGGCTGGCGGCGAGGTGCAGGCCGGAGAGGTGGGCGAGCGGGGTCTGGCTGAGATCGCGGTAGCTGACGACGAGGCCGGGATTGGCCTGGCGCAGCCGCTCGACGGCGGCGGCGGAGACCTGGCGGCTGACGGAGTGGGGGCCGAGGACCGAGGAGTCGATGTGCAGAAGTTTCATGGCAGAGGTCACCTTTGGTATAGGTTTGTAACTGGCGCTATATGAGTGACCGCCCTAAATCTCCGCAAGAACGCACATTTTTGAAACCCGAGCACACCTATGGAACCCGAGCACATCGATGTAACCGCCGAGACCGGCCTGCCGCGTGGTCCCGGGACGCATCAGGACTGCCGCGGCGTGGCCTCCGTGCTGTCGCGGGTCGGCGACAAATGGAGCGTGCTGGTGATCATGCTGCTGCGCGATGGACCGCGCCGCTTCAACGAGCTGAAGCGCACGATCAACGGCATCTCGCAGCGCATGCTGACCTTGACGCTGCGCGGGCTGGAGCGCGATGGCTTGGTGACGCGCACGGTGTTTCCGACCATTCCGCCGCGGGTCGACTACGAACTGACCGATCTCGGGCGCGGACTGGCCGTGCCTGTCATGGCGCTCGGCGAATGGGCGTTCGCGCATCTGCCGGAGATCGAGGGCGCGCGAAACGACTTCGATGCGCGGAATGCCGAAGGCTGAGTTCGGAGCCTTCGCGTTCGGACAAGTAGACCCGTCATCCCCGCGCAAAGGCTTCGCCTTTGTCGCTGGAGGAGCCTGCGTAGCAGGCGTCTCGAAGGATGCACGGCCACCAGTCGGGCCGTCGATCCTTCGAGACGCGCTGCGCGCTCCACAGGATGACGGAGAGGCGTTTGCGCGAGCGAGATATTCAGCTCGTCAAATCATCGACACCAGCCCGCCGCTGTGGCGCTCGAGCCTGCCGGCGAGCTCGAGCTCGAGCAGCACCGCGCGGACCACGGCGGGTGACACATCGGCCATCCGGATCAGATCGTCGATGCTGATCGGGCTCGGCCCGAGCAGGTCGATGATGCGCTCGCGATTGCCGCTATCGGTGGCAAAGTCCAGCGGCTCGTCGTCCTCGCGCGCGCCAAGCATCACCGGCCGCTCCATGATCGGCGTCACCGCGCTGACGACGTCGGCGGCTTCGGTGACCAAGGTGGCACCTTGCTTGATCAGGTCGTTGGCGCCGGCGGCACGCGGATCGATCGGCGAGCCCGGCACCGCGAACACCTCGCGGCCCTGTTCGGCCGCCATCCGCGCCGTGATCAGCGAGCCCGAGCGATGCGCGGCCTCGACGATCACGACGCCGAGCGAGGCGCCCGAAATCAGGCGGTTGCGGCGGGGGAAGTCGCGCGCCCGCGGCACGTGACCGAGCGGCATCTCCGAGATCGCCGCGCCGTGTTCGAGCAGGGCGGCCAGCAGATCCTCGTGCTCGGGTGGGTAGATCCTGTCGTGGCCGCCGGCCAGCACGGCGACCGTGCCGCTCGCGACGGTGGCGCGATGCGCCGCCTGATCGATGCCGCGGGCGAGGCCGGAGATCACGACAAAGCCGGCATCGCCGAGATCGCGCGCAAGGGTGCCTGCAAATTTCAGCCCGGCGCCGGAGGCGTTGCGGGAGCCGACGATCGCGATCATCGGCCGCATCAGGACCTCGCGCGCGCCGCGCACGGCAAGCAGTGGCGGCGCGTCGTCGATGGTGGCAAGCCGCGCCGGATAGTGCGCTTCCTCCGGTGCGACGAGATCGATGCCGAACCTGCGGCAGGCCGCGAGCTCGGCAGCAGCATCGGCCTCGCTGCAGATGCGTCCGGGGCCGGATGCGCCGCCGCGGCGCGCGAGGTCAGGCAGGCGCTCCAGCGCATGCGCCGCATCGCCAAAATGGCGGAGCAGCGATGCAAAGGTGCGCGGGCCGACATTGTCGGAGCGGATCAGCCGCAGGCGGTTGAGCCGTTCGGTGTCGGTGAGTTTTGCGGGGCTGGGCGAGCGGTCATGCATGCGGGGCGCAGCTTCGCCCAACCTGAGATTGTGATCAACTGCGACATTGGCGCAGCCGCGCGCGACGCGCTAAAAGCGCTTGCCAAGAAGCCGCCAAAAACCGTCAAGAAACAGGATGTCCGCCGATGATTTCGCTTGCCGATCTCCAACGCCGCATCGCCTCCGGCGAATTGTCCACCGATGCCGCCATCACGCAGACGCGGGACGCCATCGCGGCGCAGGACAAAGCCATCGGCGCCTTCGTCCGCCTCGACGAGACGGCGCGTGCGCAGCAAGCCGGGCCGTTGCGCGGGATTGCGGTCGGTATCAAGGACATCATCGATACCGCTGACTTCCCGACCGAGATGGGCGCCGCGATCTATCGCGGGCATCAGCCGCGCGCCGACGCGCCGGTCGTGATGGCACTGAAGCAGGCCGGCGCCACCATCATCGGCAAGACCACCACGACGGCGTTCGCGGCGAACGATCCGACCGCAACGCTCAATCCGCACAATCACGCGCACACGCCGGGCGGCTCGTCGTCGGGCTCGGCCGCAGCCGTTGCCGCCGGGATGATCCCGCTGGCGCTCGGCACGCAGACCGGCGGCTCGGTGATCCGGCCGGCCTCGTTCTGCGGCGTCGCCGCGATCAAGCCGAGCTACCGCCTGCTGCCGACCGTCGGCGTGAAATGCTTCTCCTGGACGCTCGACACCGTCGGGCTGTTCGGCGCCGGCGTGCGCGACGTCGCGCTGGGGCTCGCCGCGATGACCAGGCGGCCTGAGCTGGTGGTTCCGTCAAAGGTTTCCGCGCCGCGCATCGGCGTGGCCACGCAGGCCTTCGCCGGTTCGCCGGAACCTTCCGGCGCGGAGGCGTTGCAGAAGGCCGCGCGTGCGGCGGAGCAGGCGGGTGCGAGCGTGCGCGAGCTCGCGATGCCCGAGATCATCGCGGAAGCCTGGCGGATCCATCCGGTGGTGCAGGAGTTCGAGGCGCATCAGTCGTTCGCCTGGGAATACGGCCAGAACTACGACGCGATGCCGCCGCTGCTGCGCGGCCGGCTCGACGAGAGCAAGGGCGGCACGCCGGCGGAGTACGACGCGGCGATGGACGTCACGCTGCGCGCGCGGCAGGTGCTGGCCGCGATCCTCACCGAGGTCGACGTGCTCGTGACGCTGTCGGCGCCGGGCGCGGCGCCCAAGGGTTTGGCGTCGACCGGCGATCCCCGTTACAACCGGCTCTGGACCTTGATGGGCGTGCCGTGCGTCAACGTGCCGACGCTTGTCGCCGAGGGCCGATTGCCGGTCGGTGTGACCGTGATCGCGGGTTTTGGCGATGACGCGAAGGCGCTGGCGGCGGCGAGCTTTGTCGAGGACGCGCTGAAGCGGTAGCGGCTGCGCTACTTCCTCTCGCCGATCTTGCCTTCGGTGCCGGCCTGCAGGCGCTGGATGTTTTCGCGGTGCATGTAGAACAGCAGCAGCGTCAGCACGGCGAACAGCGAGGCGAGCGCGTTGTGGCCGAACCACCACAGGAACAGCGGCGTCACGAACGCCGCGATCAGCGCCGACAGCGACGAGTAGCGCGTGGTGTAGGCGGTGCCGAGCCAGATCATGGCGAAGATCAGCGCCGCCGGCCAGAACAGGCCGAGCAGCACGCCGAGATAGGTCGCGACACCCTTGCCGCCGCGAAACTTGAGCCAGACCGGGAAGAGGTGGCCGAGGAAAGCCCCCAGCGCCGCCAGCATCGCCGCGTTCGGGCCGTCGATGGTGCCGGCGATGATGACGGCGACGGTGCCCTTCAGCATGTCGCCGAGCAGCGTCGCCGCGGCGAGGCCCTTGCGGCCGGTGCGCAGCACATTGGTGGCGCCGATATTGCCCGAGCCGACCGTGCGCAGATCCTGCGTGCCGGCCATCCTGGTCAGCACCATGCCGAACGGGATCGAGCCCAGCAGGTAGCCGATCAGGAAGGCGACCGGCAGCAAGCCATCAGCAGACATCGCGGTGGTTCCTTCGGTCGGTCCCGCCCGAATGGGGCAATGCCGTCAATGAAATATTAACCATAAATCCGCACCATGGCCTTGGTAATGAGGGAGCTTATCATGGCTTCTGTTCGCAGGCGGCTGGAGCAGTTTTTCTTTGTCGTTTACGTCGCGGCCATCGTCGTTGGCACAACGATGGAAGCGATGTCGCAACTCGCGTCGCGCTGAGTTCCACCCCGGTTTCAGACGTGCTCGTACACGGTCCGTCCGCCGACGATCGTCCGCGTCACGCGGCCCGAGAAGCGGGCGTCGTCGAACGGCGTGTTCTTGCACAGTGATTTGAGATCGTCGCGGTCGAGCACCCAGGGCGTGTCGGCGTCGATCACGATGACGTCGGCCGGCGCGCCCGCGCGCAGCGTGCCGCCGGGCAGGCCGAGCAGCTCCGCCGGCCGCGTCGACATCGCCCGGATCAGCGTCTTGAAGGCCATCTCGCCATTGTGGATCAGACGCAGCGCCGCCGGCAGCATGGTCTGCAGGCCGACCGCACCGCTCGCCGCCTCCGCGAACGGCAGCCGCTTGACCTCGACGTCCTGCGGATTGTGGTCGCTCATCACGACGTCGATCAGCCCGGAGGCGAGCGCTGCGACCAGCGCCTTGCGGTCCTCCTCGGTGCGCAGCGGCGGCGCCAGCTTCAGGAAGGTGCGGTAGGGGCCGATGTCGTTCTCGTTCAGCGTCACGTGGTTGATCGAGACCGAGGCCGAGACATTGTGGCCGGCGTCGCGGGCGCGCTTGAGGATCTCCAGCGACTCGATCGAGGTCAGCGAGGCCGCGTGATAGCGCCCACCGGTCAGCCCGGCGAGCCGCATGTCGCGCTCGAGCATGATCGACTCGGCCGCCGTGGGAATCCCCGCGAGACCGAGCCTTGTGGCGAATTCGCCCTCGTTCATCACGCCTTCGCCCACCAGATGCGGGTCCTCGGTGTGATGCACGATCAGCGCGTCGAAATCGCGGGCATAGGTCAGCGCGCGCCGCATCACCTGCGCGTTGGTGACGCTGCGGTCGCCGTCGGTGAAGGCGACGGCGCCGGCGGCCTTGAGCAGGCCGATCTCGGTCATCTCCTGGCCCTGCATGCCCTTGGTCAGCGCCGCCATCGGATGGATGTTGACGATCGCGGTGTCGCGGGCGCGGCGCAGCACGAAATCCACGGTCGCGGAATTGTCGATCACCGGCGAGGTGTCGGGCTGGCAGATGATGGTGGTGATGCCGCCGGCCGCGGCGGCCTGGCTGGCGGAGGCGAAAGTCTCGCGATGGCTGGCGCCGGGCTCGCCGACAAAGGCGCGCATGTCGATCAGGCCGGGGGCCACGATCTTGCCGGCGCAATTGACGATGTCGGTGCCTTCGGGGACGCCGGCGGCGCCGATGCCGCGCTTGGCGTCACGGATGACGCCGTCGGCGATCAGGACGTCGCCCGGACCGTCGAAATCACGCGAGGGATCGATGACGCGGGCGTTGGCGAGCAGGATGGGGCGGCGGTCGGTCAGCATGGCATCACGCGTTCGGCAGGTTGCGGGCGAGCGCTTCCAGCACCGCCATACGCACTGCCACACCCATTTCGACTTGTTCACGGATCAGCGACTGCGCGCCGTCGGCGACGAAGGTGTCGATCTCGACACCGCGGTTCATCGGGCCGGGATGCATCACCAGCGCATCCGGCTTGGCGTAGCCGAGCTTCTTCTGGTCGAGGCCGAAATAGTGGAAATACTCGCCCGACGACGGCACGAAGGAGCCGTTCATGCGCTCGCGCTGCAGCCGCAGCATCATCACGATATCGGCGCCGTTCAGTCCCTCGCGCATGTCGCGCGCGACCTCGACGCCCATCCGCTCGATGCCGGGCGGCAGCAAGGTCGAGGGGGCAACCACGCGGACGCGCGCGCCCATGGTGTTGAGCAGGAAGATGTTGGAGCGCGCGACGCGCGAATGCAGCACGTCGCCGCAGATCGCGATCGTCAGCCCCTCGAGCCGGCCCTTGTTGCGCCGGATCGTCAGCGCATCGAGCAGCGCCTGGGTCGGGTGCTCGTGGCTGCCGTCGCCAGCGTTGATCACGGAACCGTCAACCTTGCGCGCCAGGAGCTCGACCGCGCCGGAGGCGTGGTGGCGTACCACCAGGATGTCCGGGTGCATCGCATTCAGCGTCACCGCGGTGTCCATCAGGGTCTCGCCCTTGCGGGTCGACATCGACGACACCGACATGTTCATGACGTCGGCGCCCAGGCGTTTTCCGGCGATCTCGAACGAGGACTGGGTCCGGGTCGAGGCCTCGAAGAACAGATTGACCTGGGTGCGGCCGCGCAGGCTGGCGCGCTTCTTGTCGACCTGGCGGTTGAGCTCGACATACTCCTCGGAGAGGTCGAGCAGGCCCGTGATGTCGTCAGCGGAAAGGCCCTCGATACCCAGCAGATGCCGGTGACCGAGGACAAAAGTCGATTTCAATGATGGGGTCATTAAAGCGAGAGCTATAGGCGCGGATGGCCGGTGGGGCAAGCGCGAAGAGGGCTCGCGGGAGTTTTCCCCGAGTAAGATGTCGCCGCCTTCTCGGCAGTCCTGCCGGGGCTCGCCGCGGGACATCCGCGCCTTGCTTTTGCGGGGATTTCCGGAACAAGACGTGGATGGCCGGGCACAGGCGGAGCGGCAGCGACGCTGTCCTCCTGACGGGCTATACCCGGTCCGTGACGCCGGAGCGAGACCTCGTGAAAATTGTCGTGATCGCATGGATGGCCATCGCGTTGATCCCGGGGGCGATCGCGCCTGCCTTCGCTCAGAACTTGCCCGGCGACTTCGCGTTCCTCCGCGACATCGACCCGACCATCATCCAGGACATCCGCTACGCCAGCGCGAACAATTTCATGGGCCGGCCGATCGCGGGCTATGGCGCGGCGGAATGCGTGGTGAAGCGGCAGGTGGGGCTTCGCCTCAAGGCCGTGCAGCAGGAACTGGCCCGGCAAAGACTGTCGCTGAAGATGTTCGATTGCTACCGGCCGGCCCGCGCCGTCGCCGACATGGTGGCATGGTCGAGGAACGGCACCGAGACCGCCGCCGAGCGGCGCTACAACCCGGCCTTCTCGAAGGCGGACCTGTTCCGCCTCGGCTATATCGCCACCCATTCGGGGCATTCGACCGGGGGCGCGGTCGATCTCACGCTGGTCGATCTTGGTGCCGACAACGCGCGCAAGTTCGATCCGGCCAGGGATTATGCCGACTGCACCGCGCCGGCCGCCGCGCGCGCCCCGGAGGGCAGCGTCGACATGGGTACCGGCTACGACTGTTCCGACGTGAAGGCGCACACCGCGACGGGCTCGATCACGCCGGCGCAAAGACGCTGGCGCGCCATGCTGGTCGCGGCGATGGCCCGGCAGGGGTTCGCGAACTATGCCAAGGAATGGTGGCACTTTTCGCTGCCGGGGGCAGGCGGGCCGGCCTACGACTTCCCGATCGTCCGGGCGCGATAGGGCATTTTCCTCAAATCCGAAGCATTTTCGCAAGACGATGCTTGTCATCGCAAAAGTAGCCGAGCGCGCTTTCAACACTCCTTAATTGTGGCCCTATGAAGTGCGGGCAACACGGGAGCATGCAGCATGCGGTTCGCAGCCATCGCAATTGTTGTCGTCGGCGTCGCCGGCGTCTTGATCTACGATCGACACGACAAGAGCGCGAATTATCAGCGCGTCGATGCCCGCATCAGCGGTGTCAGCGAACAATGCTATCTGGAAAAGGTCGAGCGCGGCGTCATCACCAAGACGACGTGGACCTCCGACCTGACCCGGTGTGAGATCGCCGAGCTGCTGCGCAAGGAGCATCCGAAGTGGCAGGGCTATGACCTCAAGCACAAGATCGAGGTGAAGGTCGTCTATGTCTCGCCGGTCGACGGGGCCACGCACCAGTCGAGCCTGCAGATGTCCTATTTCCCCAATGGCAAGCCGCTGCGCGCCGGGGACGTGTTTCCTGTCCTTGCCTCCAAGACCAAGGCGAACAAGACGCGTTCGATCTGACCACCACGGTTCGACGGGACGGGAGCACAACCATGCGCCTTGGCCTTTACGGTGTGATCGCTATCGCCGTCGCGAGCTTCTATGTCTACGGCGAGCTCGACAAGCGGCTGAACTTCCGGCCGATCGACGCGCGCGTCAGCAGCGTCAAGGAGCAATGCTACATGGAGAAGACCGAGGGGGCGCGAAGCTCGACCTCCGATCTGTTGCCGTGCGAGCTTACCGAGTTGCTGGCGCGCCATCATCCGAAATGGCTGGGCGCCGACATCAAGCACAAGATCGAGATCCGGTTTGCCTACATCTCGCCGGTGGACGGCGCCGCGCATGAGTCCGACCTTCAGTTGGCGGCCTATCCCGATAACCGGCAACTCAGCAGCGGCGACATTTTTCCTGTCCAGGCTTCCAGGAAGGAGGCGAACCGGACCCGCGCCAATGACTGGGTCGACCGCTGGCTCGGCCGCCATGCGCCCAAGCGCGCAAGCATCTAAGGCATGGAAGCATCCAGCAGACCTGTACTTTTCGCTGCCCCGCGCCGGCTCGCAGGCTTATGATCCTCCGATTCCATTGCGCCGCGGCTGGCCCGTGATCCCGGCCGGAGGAGGCCGGTTGTCCGGGCCGCATGCGTATAGACCAGTTCCCGAGGAGACCATGACGCAGGCTCCGTTTGCCACCCACGACGTCTTCAACCAGTCGCCGCCGTTCGAAAATGTCGACCTGTTCACGGTGGATGCGCCGCTCGCCGCGGCGGTTGCCGCCAATGGCGGGGCGGCGGCAACGGCTGAGCTGTCCGATTTCGGCAAGCATTGGGGATCCGCTGCCATGGCGGAGCGCGGCCGCGTTGCCAACGAGAACACGCCGAAGCTGCGTTTGTTCGATGCCAGGGGCAATCGCCGCGACGAGGTCGAGTTTCATCCGGCCTATCATGAGCTGATGACGCACTCCGCACATGCCGGCGTGCACAATTCGACCTGGGCCACGGACGGCAAGCCGGCCGGCGGAGCGGCCGAGGTGGTGCGTGCGGCAAAGTTCTACATCGCTTCCCAGGTCGAGACCGGCCATCTCTGCCCGATCACGATGACGCGCGCCTCGGTCGCGGCGCTGGCCTCGCAGCCGGACATTCTGGCGAAGACGATGCCGGTCATCGGAACGCGCGCCTACGACCCCACCTTTGCGCCGTGGTGGACCAAGCGCGGCATGACCGTCGGCATGGGCATGACCGAAAAGCAGGGCGGCACGGATGTGCGCGCCAACATGACGCGCGCCGAGCGCGACGGCGGCGCCTGGCGTGTCACCGGGCACAAATGGTTCATGTCGGCGCCGATGTGCGACGCCTTCCTGGTGCTGGCGCAGACGATGGACGGGCTGGGCTGTTTCTTCATGCCGCGCTTTGCGCCCGACGGCACGGTCAATGCGATCCACTTCCAGCGCCTGAAGGACAAGCTCGGCAACCGCTCCAACGCCTCGTCGGAGGTCGAATTCCACGGCGCTCATGCCGAGCTGATCGGCGAGGAGGGCAAGGGCATCCGCACCATCATCCAGATGGTGCAGCTGACGCGGCAGGATTGCGCGATCGCCTCCGCCGGGCTGATGCGCTCGGGGCTGGCGCACGCGCTCAATCACGCGCGGCACCGCAGCGTGTTCCAGAAACATCTCGCCGACCAGCCGCTGATGCAAGCGGTGCTGTCGGACATGGCGTTGCATGTCGAGGCGTCCATCGCGCTGGTGTTGCGGCTCTGCCGTGCTTTCGATCGCGCGCCGGCCGATGCGGGCGAGGCCGCCTATATGCGGCTGCTGACGCCGGCGATCAAATACTGGACCTGCAAGAGCGCGCCCGGCTTCCTCTATGAGGCGATGGAGTGCCTCGGCGGCAATGGCTATGTCGAGGAAGGCATTTTGGCGCGCCATTACCGGGAGTCGCCGGTCAACGCGATCTGGGAGGGTTCCGGCAACGTGATGTGCCTCGACGTGCTGCGCGCGCTCGGCCGCGAGGCCGATGCCGCACTCGCGGTGCTCCGCGCGCTCGCCGACGAGACCAGGGGGCTGCCCGGCGCCGCTGAGGCTGTTGCCTCGATCGGGCAGTCGTTCCGGCGGCCGGACAGCGAGCGCGTCGCCCGGCTTGCGGTCGAGCAGTTGGCGCTCCTGGCGGCAACCGCGGCGCTCAACCAGGTCTCGCCGAAAAACGCCGAGCTGTTCGCGGCGACACGGCTTGCCGAACGCCACGCCGGCATGTACGGCGCCGTGGACTTATCCGATGCCGATCAGCGCGCGCTGCTGGCGCGGGCGCTGCCATGACCACATTGACCACCGTCATGCCTGGCCTTGTGCCGGGCATCCACGTCTTTGCTTCGACAGGGCAAGGAAAGACGTGGATGGCCGGGACATGCCCGGCCATGACGAATTGATAGAGCCGAGGTTCGCTGATGGATTCTCTCACACCGCAAGACGCGACTGCCGCTATCGAACCGCCGCCGCTCCCCCCGCGGGTCTGGAAATTCTGGGGCACCGCGCTGTGGGGCCTTCTGATCTTCGCCGCGATGTTCGTCGGCCAGGTCACGGTCATCGTCTGGCGCATCGTCGCGCAGGGCGGGGAGGTATCGACGGCCGGTATCACCCATGTGGTCGCCGACGGCCTGACGATCTCGCTCTCGGTCCTCGCCGGCCTGCCGATGGTGCTCCTGGTGCTGTGGTTCGCGATCCGCCGGACCCGGATCCCGTTCGCCGACTACCTCGGGCTGCGCGGGACGTCGTGGAAGAACGTGATCATCGGCGTCGTCGCGCTCGTCGTGCTGGTCGGAGCCTGGGACATGGTCTCCCGTGCCGCCGGCCGCGAGGTGGCGCCGGGCTTCATGGGCGACGTGCTGAAATCGGCGCAGGAGCACAGCGCGCTGTGGCTCCTGGTGATCGCCTTCGCCGTCGCCGCGCCGCTCTGGGAGGAACTGTTCGCGCGCGGCTGGCTCTATCGCGGCTGGTCGGAATCCGCGCTCGGACCCTATGGCGCGATCCTGCTGTCGTCGATCGTCTGGACCGTGATGCACCTGCAGTACGACTGGTTCTTCCTCTGCCAGGTGCTGACGATCGGCCTCCTGTTCGGCTATCTGCGCTTCCGCACCGGCTCGACCTGGCTGACCATCCTGCTGCACGGGTTGAACAATTTTGCGGCGACGATCCAGACCTGGTGGCTGGCGGGCTGAGAGTTCCCTATGCTAGGTTGAAGCTAGGCCCACCTTCGCTGCAAAATTGTTGCAGAAAAAATCCATATGTCGAACTTCGAAAATGCCGGCGCGCGGACACCTGCTTCGGCTCCGCCGCTGCGGACCTGGGATTTCTGGGAGACGGCATTCGTTATCCTGATCGCCTATGGGGTTTTTACGCTGGCAGGAGGTTGGGCCATGACGATCATCATCGCGGCGCAAGACGGCGTAGCCAGGATGTCGCCAGCTCAATTGCGGGATTTCGCGGCCCAGGGGCGATGGTACGGCGCTGGCCTTACCGTCGCGAGCCCGCTAACGATTGGCGTGCTCTGGATCGCGATCCGGAAGGTTCGCCGTGGGTTCGCAGAATATCTCGCGCTCAACTGGCCGAGCACGGCCGAAGTCATGCGCGCATTTGCAATCTTCGCCGGCATTCTGCTCGTTGAGTCGGTCATCAAATGGTGTGTCGGCGACGACGGCTCCGCGTTGGATGACCAGCGCATGTACGTGGTCAACGGGGCGGGCGGCCTGCTGATCTTTCTCATCGGTACCTGCATTGCCGGACCCGTCATGGAAGAATTCCTCATCCGCGGCTTCTTGTATCGCGGCTGGTCAGAGTCGTTTCTCGGTCCGATTGGAGCGATCGTACTGACCGCCTCCGTCTGGGCGATGACCCACACACAGTACGACGTTTATGGGAAGTTGGAGATTTTCGGGATGGGATTGGCCCTGGGTTATTGCCGTTGGCGCAGCAACTCAACCTGGCTGACGGTCATGATGCATTCTGCACTCAACACTTACATCTGCTTCGTGACAGGCCCGTACGTCTAGGGCCCAACGGCTGCGATCACGATTGGCATCGTGATGTCCGGGATCGTCTGCGGCGTGATCATCATCCGGAACCAGCGCCGGTGCGTCGCCAGCCATCGGAAGGATGGAGGATGCCAGCGGCCCCCTCGAGTGCTATGATCTGAATCAATGAACGAGCGCGGGCCGGACTGAAATCAGGCAGCGGCGGCTGCCGTCGTGCGAGCTCTTCTCATGGCTATCCTGATCCGAGCAATCCTGGCCGGCGTCGTCGCGCTGGCGTCTCTCGGCGCCATCACGCAGAAAGTGCGCGACCAGGGCGTCACCGACACCGAAATCCGCATCGGCAATGTCATGCCGTATAGTGGCGCGCTGGAGATTTTCGGCCAGATCGGCAAGGCGGAAGCCGCCTATTTCGAGATGATCAACGAACGCGGCGGCGTCAATGGCCGCAAGATCCGGTTCATGTCCTACGACGATCTGTCGGATCCCTCCAACGCCATGGATCTCACGCGCATTCTCGTCGAGACCGACAATGTGCTTTTGATGTTCGGTTCGTTCGGCACGCCGGGGAATCTGGCGGTGCGGAAATATCTCAACGAGCGGCAAGTCCCCCAGCTTTTTGTTGCCTCCGGCGATCACGATCTCAGCGAGCCGTCGCTCTATCCGTGGACCATGGGCTGGCAGCCTTCGTACCGCGAGGAAGGGCGCATCTATGCCAACTACATCCAGGCTTTCTACCCCGGCAAGAAAATCGTGGCGCTTTGGGAGAATGACCAGTTCGGGCGGGAATTGTTCAAGGGACTGGTGCAAGGGCTGGGTGACGTCGCCCACAACATCAGGGTCGACATCGCCTATGATGTCGACGATCAGCATCTGGACGGCCACGTCTCGATCCTGAAGCAATCGGGCGCCGAGGTCTTTGTATTTGCCGGAGTGCCGGAAAATGCCGCCAAGGTGATCCGGGCCGCGGCCGACCACGGCTGGCGGCCGGTGTTTGTCGTGAACCAGATGGCGTCATCGATCGAGACGGTGCTCAAGCCGGCCGGCACGGAGAATGCGACCGGCGTCATCACCGCCGCGTTCCTGAAGGATGCGAGCGATCCGGCCTGGAGAGAAGAGCAGGGCGGCTGGCACAGCTTCCTGGACAAGTATGCCAAAGCCGGCGGCAAGGATGACGCGGCGGCAGTCTACGGCTATGCCGCCGCCGAAACGATGGTCGAGGTGCTCAGGCAATGCGGCAACGACCTGTCGCGCGAGAACGTCATGAAGCAGGCTGCGGCGCTCAGGGATTATCAGGCGTCCGCCTTGCTCCCCGGCATCAAGATCAACACCGCTCAGTTCCGCCCGGTCGAGCAATTGCGGTTGCTTCAGTTCGACGGCCGTAGCTGGCAGCCGATCGGTGATGTGCTCGATACGGCGTTCGTCGGTTCGTCCGGGAAATAGCGACGATCAGGAGAAGCCGTACGAGCCGCGCCCGACTGTTGCAGGCCTTCGCTGCTTGCTGAAGCGCAAGGGCGAGTTGTGGCGCTGCTGCGACCGGCGGGCCGGTCTGTTGCGGGAGAGCGCGCGCCGCCCGGCGCGACGCGGCTACGAAAGAAATGACTTGTTGCGCGGATGGTACAGGAGCCTCCGGCCAAATCAGGTACATTGATACTGTATTGAAAGACTTTTCATCACCCGGAGCATTGCGTTGGCGTCAGACGCAGTCAGTCTGGCTGATACACCAAGTGTAGCGCACGCGGCGGCTGCTACAGCGCCATTTTGCGTGAAGATCGTGACGCGCGACGAAATCGCCGGTTGTCCCGCGTGGGTTGCCAGTTTTGCCGACCTGCGCAAGGATCACCGTTACTACGAGATCCTGGAGGATACGCTCCGCGAGCGTGTCGAATACCGGTACTTCGCGATCATCGACCGGGCGGGCTGTCTCCACGCCGTCCAGCCGTTTTTTCTTCTCGATCAGGACGTTCTCGAAGGACTCGGAGCGGAATGGCAGCCGTTGCTGGCGCGCATCCGACGCTTCGTTCCCGGGTTTCTCAGGATGCGCACCCTGATGGTCGGATGCTTCGCCGGGGAAGGGCATCTGGCGGGATCAAGCACGGTGCCGTCCGGCAAGATCGCGGAGATTCTTTGCAGCGAAATCGTCACGCTCGCAAGATCGTGCCGGGCGCAGCTCATCGTCCTGAAGGAATTCCCCGCGCGCTACCGGCCAGTGCTGGATTGTTTCGTCCGGCGCGGCTTCGCCCGCGCGCCGAGCATGCCGATGACGGCGCTCAATATCGAGCACGACGACTTCGATGCCTACATGCAAAATGCGCTGCCGCGGTCGGCGCGCTGGCAGCTCCGCAAGAAATTCAAGGCAACCGACGGTGAAGCCATCGCTCTTACCGTCACCGACGACGCAAGGGATGCCGTCGACGAGATCTATCCGCTCTACCTGCAGGTCTTCGACCGTTCGAAATTCCGGTTCGAGAAACTGACAGCCGACTATCTCCGCCGGCTCGGCAGCGACATGAAGGACAAGGTCCGCTTCTTCATCTGGCGCCGTGGCGGGAAGGTGATCGCCTTCAGCCTTTGCATGGTCGAAGGCGACAGTTTGTTCTGGGAGTATGTCGGCCTCGACTATGGCGTCGCACTCGACCTTCATCTTTATTACTACACCATTCGCGACATGATGAATTGGGCGATCGCCAACGGTTACAGGTGGCTTCGAAGCACGGGTCTCAGCTACGAACCGAAATTCCGGATGCGGCATGACCTCGATCCGCTCGACCTCTATGTGCGGCTTCGCTCTCCGCTTCCGAACGCGATCTTCAGGCTTCTGTTGCCCTGGATCGTACCGGCCCGCTATGACAAGACCCTGCGCAAGTTCGCGAACTATCGCGAAGTCTGGTAGCAGCCGATAGGCGCGGCGCTATTCCAGGCCGCTCGGATACGCCCTCTATGACCCCACCGCGGCGATCACGATCGGCATCGTGATCGCCGCCAGAATCGTCTGCAGCGTGATGATCTGGGCGAGCAGCGGCGCGTCGCCGCCCATTTGGCGCGCCAGCACATAGGCTGACGGCGAGGTCGGCACCGCGGCGCAGGCTGCGACGATGGCGAGATTGGACCCGGCAACGCCGAACCCCACCGCGAGCGCGACGGTCAAGACGGGCATCAGCACGAGTTTCAGCACCAGCGCGATACTAGCGGCGAGGCTGAGCCGGAAGATGCCTTCCAGATGCAGCCCGGCCCCGGTGACGAGCAGGCCGATCGCCAGCGACGAGCCGCCGAGCGCGTCGGCGACGTCATGCCAGATCTGCGGCAGCGGGACGTGCGCGACATTGATGACGAGCCCGATGACGCAGGCCCAGATCAGCGGGTTCTTCACGACCGTCGTCACGATGACGCCGGTCGAACGCTTTTCGGACGAGGCATATTTCGCCAGCACGGCGACGCTGAACACATTGACCAGCGGGATGATCGCGACCATCGCGACCGAAGCCAGCGCAAGGCCTGTGCTGCCATAGAGATTGCGCGACACCGACAGCGCGACATAGGTCTGCCAGCGGGTCGCGCCCTGGAAGATCGAGGTGAAGGCGGGACCGTCGACCCCGGCGCGGGCCAGCGGGCCGCGCAGCGCGAGACAGAACAGCGACATCACCAGCGCCGCGAGCAGCAGCGCGCCGCCGGCACCCGCGACCGGCACCTTGATCAGGTCGGCCTTCACCAGTGTCTGCACCAGGAGCACCGGGAACAGCACGTAATAGGTCAGCCGCTCCAGCCCATGCCATTGCGTATCGAGCGGCATCAGCGTGCGCTTCAGGACGAAGCCGAGCACGATCAAGAGGAACACCGGCAGCAGCGCCGCGATCACCACGGCCATGGTCAGCGCTCTCCGCGCAGCTTCGCGAGCCGGTCCAGCGCACCCTGCAGGATGAAGATCGCGGCGTGCTCGTCGATCACCTCGGCGCGCCGGGCGCGGCTGACGTCCATCCCGATCAGCTCGCGCTCGACCGCCGCGGTCGAGAGCCGCTCGTCCCACAGCCCGATCGCAAGCGCGGTGAGGCCGGCGAGGTTGCGGGCAAATGCCCGGGTCGATTGCGCGCGCGGGCCTTCGCTGCCGTCCATGTTGATCGGCAGCCCGAGCACGAAGCCGACGGCGTTGCGTTCGGCGGCGATCGCGAGCAGCCGCGCCGCGTCGGCCTTGAACTGTTTGCGCTGGATGGTCTCGACGCCGGTCGCCAGCCGCCGGTCCGGATCGGAGGCGGCGACCCCGATGGTCTTGGTGCCGAGGTCGAGGCCGACAAGCGCGCCGCGCTCGGGCCAGTGCGGCGCAGCTTCGATCAGGGGAAGGATGGGGGCGGGCATGCCCTTGCGATTAGCACGCGGCCGCGCGCCGAGGCAAAGCCCGGCGGCGGGCGGGCGTCCATGCGAAAACGCCACAGCGCGGGGAGCGGGCGGCCCGCGTAAGTCGGCGACCGGCTCGGGTCACGGTCACATCAACCGGCTTGGCCGCATACACCCAAAACGTTCGTGTTGTGACAAACTGTCGTTGTGATTGTGGTTCAGTTTGTGAGGGAGGTCACATGATACGCGTGAATTTCTGTTACGATATTACGTCAAGTTGTGATCCGGGGCAGCAATCGACCCGTTTCGGCCGGTCGTTTCATTGACGTGAATTCGCAAGGCTTTCACGGCGCGCCATTTTATTTTTGATTTTGAACGGAGAGCATCATGCTGATCAAGCCGACACTCGTTACCGCATCGGAGCAGCGTCTCAAGCAGGCGGATTTCTCGCCGGCAGTAGACTTTCGAATGACTCCAGATCTGCGATCGCGATGAGTTCAAGTCATGTGCTGAAGCAATCGCAGTCTTGCACATAATTTTTCCAGGAGTGAAAATGATTGAGAACCGCAAATCCTCTGAATTGAGGAAAACCTTCCGATCAGCGCAAGCCTCAAAGTTTCTCTCTAAGCATCATCTAACGCCAGAAGGCATCGATCGATATCTAGACGCGCGCGATACGTTCGATACAGCGACGATTGTCAGCACTCCGCCAAACGTCAAAGAACCAGACTTCCCGATCGTCGGAGCTAACACCGATCCGAAGACTCGGCGTACCGTCAACGATAGCAATTTCGAGGCCGACATGAGCGCGGCTCTGAGCGGTTTAGGCGTCGCCGGGTACTCTATGCGCGTGCGTCGCCGCGGACAAACTGTCTTCACCCTAAATGGCGGGTCAGCAAGGATTTCGCCTGACTCAGATGCAAAGAACTGGGACACGACTATCAAAATGCACGTGGCCAGCGTCAGCAAGCTTGTTACGTCGATGGCGGTTACGAAGCTCCTGCTCGACAAGGGTATCGATGTCGACACCTCGATAACAAACTTTCTGCCACGCCATTTTCGGGTTGCTCCGACCTCGCGGCAGATCACCCTCCGCCATCTGCTCACCATGACTTCAGGCTTTCGCCAGATCCAATATGGAGGACTAAACGACGGCTATACTTATTACGATTTTAAACAGTACGTCGAACGCGGCGTCGATCCGGCAAATTTCGGTCAGTGGAGTTATCATAACGGCAACTTCATCGGTCTTCGGATCGCAATGGCAGTCATGTCAGGCATGATCGATCCTAATGCTGAGTTTGGCGTTCCAGAAGACCCCGATGCACATGATACGCTTTGGGACGCCCTCTCGGTTGATGATTACGTCAAATACGTGAGCCGCAATATTCTGAGGCCCGCCTCCGTCACTGCAAAAATCCATCCCGCCGACGAGGACAGCCTAGCCTATTCCGCATCACTTCGAGCGCCAGGCTGGAAGGCCGACCCCTGGTTAGGTGCCGGTACCGACGCCTGGTGGTTCTCTGTCGATGAGATTCTTAGCATCATGTCGGCTTATTGGGACGGTGACGGGATTGTTCGCAAGTCCGCATCGCATCAAGCTCTTCGCTATAACTTCGGTCTTGACGACACGAAGGAGTGGCAGCTCTCGGACGGCGTACAGGACTGCTTCATGAAGAGCGGTTACTGGTCAGATGGCATGAGTCGAACGCAACAATGTTCGGTCACCTTCGCGCCAAATGATACTTTAATCGCTGTCTTCGTGAATTCACCCATCGCCTCGACGAACATCCCAAGCATCGTCGAAAGGCATCTGCAGGCAAACATCAGTTAGCGGTCCAACGAACAAGAGCGCGCCACCGCAGCCGGCTGCGAGCGGAGCGGCTGGCGCCCGTCGCCTTCCAGGCGCTCGTCCACAGAGACAACGGATCCTCTCCTCAATGAGACATGCAGTAGTTCTGTTTTGTGTGAAGACCGGTCGGGGAACGAGCGGCAAATCGCCACGGTCAACAGATGTCTGCCTCGGTTAGAGTCAGCCCGGGCATGAAGAGTTTTTGGAGACACTGATCGTGCCGATCCCCCAATTGTGATTGCCCCGCCGGTCAGGCGGCGATCACCCGCTCGTCGCCGGGAAGGCACGCGGCCAGTCCCTGCAAGGCGCTGTACTGATGCGCAGTGCGGCGCTGGATGAACAGCGTCTCGACACGCGCATGCTGCGGGTTGAGCTTGTGGATGTTGATGTCGCGCTGGACGTGATCGCGCTCGACGACGGCGCGCGGCAGCAGGGTGACGCCCATGTCGGCGGCGACGCAGCCGACCATGCCGTCGAGCGTGCCGAACTCGAAGCGGACGGCCGACGGCCAGCCGAACTCGGTGAACACCTGTTCCAGACGCTGCCGGTAAGTGCAGCCGGTGCGGAACACCAGCGCGGTCGGGCCCGACTCCGGTGTGCCGGCGCGCAACGCGGCGAGCGATTTCCAGCGCTGCGCGGTGACCAGCACCAGTTCCTCGGTGAAGGCTGATGTCGCCGACAGTTCGGCATGCTCGATCGGACCGGCGACAAAGGCGCCGTCGAGCGAGCCGTCGAGCACGGCGGCCACGAGGTCGGCGGTCGGCGCGGTACGCAAAGTCAGGCGCACCGCCGGATAACGGCGATGAAACTCGGCGAGCAGCGTCGGCAGCCGCACCGCGGCCGTGGTTTCCATCGAGCCGATCGACAGCGGACCCTTCGGCTCGCCATCGTCGCGCGCGGCGAGCACGGCTTCGCGCGACAGCGCCGCCATGCGCTGCGCATAGGGCAACAGGCGGCGGCCGGCGCCGGTCAGCGACATGCCGCGGCTGTGGCGCTCGAACAGTGCGGTGCCGATCTCGGCCTCCAGCGCCTTGATGCGCTGGGTGACGTTGGATTGCACGGTGTTCAGCTCGTCGGCGGCCCGGGTGATGCCGCCGAGCCGGGCGACCGTGGAAAAGGTGAGCAGGTCGGTCAATTCCATCTGGGACCACCGTTCTGATTTAGAGATGGTAGCGTTCTCTAGTATTCATTATCCGAGAATGTTAGGCCCGCTTAGGCTGCAAGTCCAGAACAGCAAGTCCAGAACAGGGAGCAAGCGCATGCCGATCAGCACCGAATTGACGGCACGTCTGGGCATCGAGCATCCGATCCTGCTCGCGCCGATGGACACGATTGCCGGCAGCGGGCTGGTCAAGGCGGTCAGCGATGCCGGCGGCTTCGGCATTCTGGGCGGCGGCTACGGCGACAAGACGCGGCTGCAGACCGAGACCGCGAAGCTGAAGGGGTTTGCAAAGCCGTTCGGCATCGGCTTCATCACCTGGAGCCTCGCCAGGCAGCCCGAGCTGATCGACATCGCGCTGGAGGCGAGGCCGCGCGCGGTGATGCTGTCATTCGGCGATCCCGCGCCATTCGCGCCGAAGATCAAGGCCGCAGGCGCGCTGCTGATCTGCCAGGTGCAGAGCGAGGAGATGGCACAGCAGGCGCTCGATTGCGGCGCCGATATCCTGATCGCGCAGGGCACCGAGGCGGGCGGTCACGGCGCATCGCGCACCACGCTCGACATCGTGCCGGCGATCATCGATTTCGCGGCGAGGCGCGTGCCTGTCGTCGCGGCCGGCGGCATCGCGGACGGCCGGGGCCTCGCGGCGATGATGATGCTCGGCGCATCCGGCGTGCTGATGGGAACGCGCTTCTACGCCAGCGTCGAGGCCGACGCGGCCGAGCAGGCCAAACAGCTGATCTGCGCGGCAAGGAGCGGCGAGACGGTGCGCGGCGTGGTGTTCGACTGGTCGCGCAAGCTGATGTGGCCGGCGCCATTCACCGCGCGTTCGCTTGCCAACGATCATCTGCGGCGCTGGAGCGGGCGCGAGATCGAGCTGATGCAGCGTGCGGACAAGGTCGCGGTGGAGTATGCCGCCGCAAAGGCCGCGGCCAATTTCGATGTCGCCGCGGTGTTTGCCGGCGAGTCCGTCGGCCTGATCCATGATATCGTCCCGGCGGCCGAGATCGTCGGCCGTATCGTCGCCGAGGCCGAGCAATCGTTGCAGGGCCGGCGCAACTCTCTTTCCTCTTTGACCTGAACAAGCGCGAGACACACCATGTGGCCGGACCGCCGGATTATCGACCTCTTCAAGACTGAATTCCCGATCGTGCTGGGGCCGATGGCGGGCGTGATGGATGCGGAGCTTGCGACTGCGGTCGCACAGGGCGGCGGCGTCGCCTCGCTGCCGTGTGCGATGATCACGCCGGACAAGGCGCGCGAACAGGTCCACATCTTCCGCCAGCGCGTTTCGGCACCGATCAACCTGAACTTCTTTTGTCACAAGGCGGTCGACGCCGATCCGGCGCGCGAAGCGATCTGGCGGCAGCGGCTCGCACCCTATTATCGGGAGCACGGGCTCGACCCGAACGCGCAAATCAATGCCGCGAACCGCGCGCCGTTCGATGCCGCGTTCTGCGCTGTTGTCGAGGAGCTGAAGCCCGAGATCGTCAGCTTCCATTTCGGCCTGCCGGAGCCGAAGCTGCTTGAGCGCGTGAAGGCGACCGGCGCCGTCATCCTGTCGTCGGCGACGACGGTCAAGGAGGCGATCTGGCTCGAGGAGAACGGCGCCGATGTCATCATCGCGCAGGGTGCGGAGGCCGGCGGCCATCGCGGCATGTTCCTGACCGAGAACATCGCCCAGCAGCCGGGCACTTTCGCGCTGGTGCCGCAGGTGGTCGATGCGGTGAGGGTGCCCGTCATCGCAGCCGGCGGCATCGCTGACGGGCGCGGGATCGCGGCGGCGTTCGCGCTCGGCGCATCAGGTGTGCAGATCGGCACCGCCTATTTGCGCTGCCCGGAGTCCAAGGTCATTCCGGCGGCGCGGGTGATGCTGGCGCAGGCGAGCGACGAATCGACCGTCATCACCAATGTGATGACCGGCCGCCCGGCGCGCGGCGTCGCCAACCGTCTGATGCGCGAGGTCGGGCCGATCTCGCCCGACGCGCCGGCGTTCCCGCATGCCGCGACCGCCCTCGGACCGCTCAAGGTGGCGGCCGAAAAGCTCGGCAAGGTCGATTTCACCAATCTGTGGGCCGGGCAGGCAGTGCGGATGGGCAAGGAAATGCCGGCGGCCGACTTGACCCGGGCGCTGGCCGGCGCCGCGTTGGCGCGGATGGGGACTCTGTCTCAGGCCTGACGCGCGAGCTCTTTCAGACGAGGCAGGCCACGTAGAGGATCGCGAACCCCAGCGCCGTGCCGATCGACCACAGGGCGGGGTCCCAGCCCTCCGGGCGGGGGCTGCCGTTGAGCATTGACATGACGCGCTCCGAACTTTTTGTTTGGATCAAGTAGGCGCCGTGAATGTTTCGGGACCACTTCGCGGCGGCCGCGAAGTGGTTTCGTCATGCGTTTCGCAGCCGAAATGCGTGGCAGGATGTCTTCCCCGGTCGCCGGATGGCTCCAAAGCCCCGTTGGCGGGCAAATTCACGCGGTTGCGGCGCAAAACCGGCCTCTGCTATACGGCAGGCTGACCTTTCAGCCTGACCTTTCAGCCCCGAGGCCCTATATAATGTCCGTAGACGCCACGACCGTCCGCCGCATCGCGCATCTGGCGCGGATCGCGGTCAGTGACGCCGAAGTTCCCCATCTCCAGGGCGAGCTGAACGCGATGCTGGCCTTTGTGGAGCAGCTGTCGGAAGTGAATATCGACGGTGTCGAGCCGATGACCTCGGTGACGCCGATGGAGATGAGGAAGCGCGCCGACGTGGTCAATGACGGCGAGATCGCCGACGTCATCGTCCGCAACGCGCCCGACACCGTGAACGACTTCTTCCTGGTGCCGAAGGTGGTCGAGTAACGTAAGCATCGCATTTTCAAGCGAAGTGGATACCGGTTCGCGTGAAGAAAACGCGTCAAACAAAAGCGACAAAGTCCAATGTGTCTGCTGTGCGACGATGAGAAGGCCTACAAGGCCTATATGGACTTCCTCGATGCCATGGAGCGCAAGGGGAAGGTCGCCGATCCCAACGCGGCGATGGACGCCGTGCTCGACCATCTCGAGGCGCTCGACGCCGAGCGAGCCAAGGAAAATGCCAAAGCCCGGCAGGACGACCCCGCCAACGACAAGACCCTGTCTCCGTTCTTCTGCAGCCCGATCAATAAATGACTGATTTGACATCGCTGACGATCGCCGAGGCCCGCGAGGGCCTGGCGAGCAAGTCTTTCACCGCTCGCGAACTGACCGATGCGCATCTCGCCGCGATCGAAGCCGCGCGCGTGCTCAATGCCTATGTGCTCGAGACGCCCGACCGCGCCCGCGAGATGGCCAAGGCCGCCGACGCGAAAATTGCGAAAGGCGAGGGCGGTCCTCTCGCCGGCATCCCGCTCGGCATCAAGGACCTGTTCGCGACCCGCGACATCAGGACGACCGCGTGCTCGAAAATCCTCGGCAATTTCATTCCGCCCTACGAGTCGACGGTGACTTCGCAGCTGTGGCGCGACGGTGCGGTGCTGCTCGGCAAACTCAACAATGACGAGTTCGCGATGGGCTCGTCGAACGAGACCTCGTGCTTCGGCCCGGTCACAAACCCGTGGCGGCGCGAGGGCTCCAACACCACGCTGGTGCCGGGCGGCTCGTCCGGCGGCTCGGCTTCGGCGGTGGCGGCGGCTCTCTGCATGGGCGCGACCGCGACCGACACCGGCGGCTCGATCCGCCAGCCCGCCGCGTTCACCGCAACCGTCGGCATCAAGCCGACCTATGGCCGCTGCTCGCGCTGGGGCATCGTCGCGTTTGCGTCCTCGCTCGACCAGGCCGGCCCGATCGCGCGCTCGACGCGCGATGCCGCGATCCTGATGCGCTCGATGGCGGGGCACGATCCCAAGGACACCACGTCGGTCGACATCGCCGTGCCGGATTACGAGGCCGCGGTCGGCAAGTCCGTGAAGGGCATGAAGATCGGCATCCCCAGGGAATATCGGCTCGACGGAATGCCGGCCGAGATCGAAAAGCTCTGGAGCGAGGGCGCGCAGTGGCTGAAGGCCGCCGGCGCCGAGCTCGTCGAGGTGTCGCTGCCGCACACCAAATATGCGCTGCCGGCCTATTACATCGTGGCGCCGGCCGAGGCCTCGTCGAACCTCGCGCGCTATGACGGCGTGCGCTACGGGCTGCGCGAACCGGGCAGGAACATCATCGAGATGTACGAGAACACCCGCGCCGATGGTTTTGGCGCCGAAGTGCGCCGCCGCGTGCTGATCGGCACCTATGTGCTGTCGGCCGGCTACTACGACGCCTATTATCTGCGTGCGCAGAAGGTGCGGACGCTGATCAAGAAGGACTTCGAGGACTGCTTCGCCAAGGGCGTGAATGCGATCCTGACGCCGGCGACACCGTCGGCGGCGTTCGGCATCGGCGAGAAGGGCGGCGCCGATCCGGTCGAAATGTATCTCAACGACATCTTCACGGTGACCGTGAACATGGCGGGCCTGCCGGGCATCGCCGTGCCCGCCGGCAAGGACTCGCAAGGCCTGCCGCTCGGCCTGCAACTGATCGGCCGCCCGTTCGACGAGGAGACGCTGTTCTCGCTCGGCGAGGTGATCGAGCAGGCCGCGGGCCGCTTCACGGCGCCCAAATGGTGGTGAGCGATGGCGGATTTCCGCGCCAGTCTCGCTGACACCGCGCCTGATGCGGCGCTGTCACCGCCGCTCGCCGCGTTGTGGTGGACGAAGAAGGGCGATTGGGATCAGGCGCACCGCATCGTGCAGGACGAGAGCGACGCCAACTCGGCCTGGGTGCATGCCCATCTGCATCGCGTCGAGGGCGATCTCGGCAATGCCGGCTACTGGTATCGCCAGGCCGGCCAGCCGGTCGCAAAGGACACGCTCGAGGCCGAGTGGGAGCGGATCGTTGCCACGCTGCTGGCGTAGCGCGGCTAAAGGACGCCGGTGCGGAGGCACCGCGAGCATTAACCCTGTTTCGGCCGCCATGCCGCCGCCCAGATTGGCCGTGATAGGCTTATGGAACCGGGCGGGGGCCAGCGGCAAAAGAGAGTATTCGTGCGTGGGTCGGGCATAGGGGGATGGCTGTCGGCAATGCTGGTGGCCGTGGTGGCGGCGGGCCTTGCCGGCTGCGCCTCCGTCTACAATCTGCCCGGCAATGTGCCGCTCGGCGCCGCGCTCGCCGACAACAGCAGCGCCCGCGACATTCCGGCCTACGAAGATGATCTGCTGCTCGCGCTGTCGTTCTCCGGCGGCGGCACCCGCGCGGCGGCGTTTTCGTTCGGCGTGCTGGAGGAGCTTGACCATACGCGTTCGAGCGCGGCGGGCACCAAGACGCTGCTCGACCGCGTCGACTTCGTCTCCGGCGTCTCCGGTGGATCGGTCACCGCCGCCTATTTCGGATTGAAGCGCCGCGCGGCGCTCGACGATTTCCGCCAGCGCTTCCTGCTGCGCAACGCCGAGGAGGGACTGAAGACCCGGATCTCGCTCGGCAATATCGGGCGCGCGCTCGGCGGCGGCGTCAACGACAGCCAGTTCACCGACTGGCTCGATCAGAATTTGTTCGACGGCGCGCGGTTCGAGGCATTGGCCGACGATCGCCGGCCGCGGGTCTGGATCAACGCGTCGGATATCTACAACCGCACGCCATTCGTGTTCGGCAAGACATCGTTCGATGCCTTGTGCAGCGACATCAGGTCGTATCGTGTCGCCGAAGCGGTGGCGGCATCCGCCGCGGTGCCGCTGGCATTCGCCCCGATCGTGCTGCAAACCTATCCCGGCGGTTGCGCCGCGCCGCTGCCGGCCTGGCTCGAGCGGGTGCGCAACGATCCGAATGCCCAGCCGTTGCTGCGCGCCTATGCGGAGGCCCAGGCGCATTACCGCGACGGCTCGATGCGCTACGTCAAGCTGCTCGATGGCGGCCTCGTCGACAATTACGGCCTGTCGGGGCTGAGCATCGGCTTGCTCGCCGCGCAGCGTCCGTACGAGCCGCTGAACGAACGGCAGGCGGCCAAGCTGAAGCGCATCCTGTTCCTGGTGGTCGACGCCGGCCGCGGCATCTCCGGCGACTTCGTGCAGACGCTCGAAGGGCCGAGCGGCGTCGAACTGGTGTCCGCAGCCGCCGACACCGCGATCGATGCCAGCGTGCGCTCCAGCTACGCCGCCTTCACGGCGCTCGCCGAGGACTGGTCCGGCAAGCTGAAGCGCTGGCGCTGCGGGCTGTCGGCGGCGGAGCGCAGCCGGCTCGGCGTCGGCGCCGGCTGGAAATGCGGTGACGTCGCGATCTATGTCGAGCGGCTCGGCTTCGACCGGCTCGGACCGGACCGCGCCGGCATCCTGAACGCGATCCCGACGCGGCTGTCGCTGCCGCCGGAGCAGGTCGACCAGCTGATCGCGGGCGGCGCCGACGCGCTGCGCTCGAGCAAGGCCTATCAGCAGTTCCGGCGCGGGCTCTAGATTTCGGCCGCCCATCGACACCGTCTATCCTCATCCCCGCGCAAAGGCTTCGCCTTTGTCGCTGGAGGAGCTTGCGAAGCAAGCGTCTCGAAGGATGTAGGTCGCCGGCGGGGCCTCATGGTTCGAGACGCGCGTTCCGCGCTCCTCACCATGAGGGGGTCCATAGGTGCAAGGCGGCTTGACTGGCGCGATTGGTTGCGCGAAGCCCAATCCATCCCAGATATCCTTTATCCGGAAACCGAGATCCATGACTGCATCTGCCGCCCCGCACAAACTGATCAAGAGCGCCACCGGCGATTGGGAGGTCGTGATCGGCATGGAGATCCATGCCCAGGTCACCTCGAACGCAAAGTTGTTCTCCGGCGCATCGACCGCGTTCGGCGGCGACCCCAATTCCCATGTCTCGCTGGTCGATGCCGCGATGCCGGGCATGTTGCCCGTGATCAACGAGGAGTGCGTCCGCCAGGCGGTGCGCACCGGTCTCGGGCTGAATGCGAAGATCAACCTGCGCTCGGTGTTCGACCGCAAGAACTATTTCTATCCGGACTCGCCGCAGGGCTACCAGATCAGCCAGTACAAGTCGCCGATCGTGGGCGAGGGCGAGGTGTCGCTCGAGCTCGACGGCGGCCGCAGCGTCACGATCGGGATCGAGCGGCTGCACCTGGAACAGGACGCCGGCAAGTTGCTGCACGATCAGTCGCCGACGATGTCCTATGTCGACCTCAACCGTTGCGGCGTCGCGCTGATGGAGATCGTCTCCAAGCCCGACATCCGCGACGCCGAGCAGGCCAAGGCCTACGTCACCAAGCTGCGCTCGATCCTGCGCTACCTCGGCACCTGCGACGGCGACATGGAGAAGGGCAATTTGCGCGCCGACGTCAACGTCTCGGTGCGCCGCTACGGCGAGACCGCGTTCGGCACCCGCTGCGAAATCAAGAACATGAACTCGGTCAACTTCATCGGCCAGGCGATCGAGTACGAGGCACGGCGTCAGATCGAGATCATCGAGGACGGCGGCTCGATCGACCAGGAAACCCGGCTGTTCGACCCGAACAAGGGCGAGACCCGATCGATGCGCTCCAAGGAAGAGGCGCACGACTACCGTTACTTCCCCGATCCCGATCTGTTGCCGCTCGAGTTCAGCCAGGCCTTCGTCGACGATCTCAAGGCGCAGCTGCCGGAACTGCCGGACGAGAAGAAGTCCCGTTTTATTACGGGCTTCGGCCTGTCGCCTTATGATGCGAACGTGCTGGTGGCCGAGCGCGAGAGCGCGGAGTTCTACGAGACGGTGCTGTCGGGTCTTGCCGACAAGGCGCGCGACGGCAAGCTCGCCGCCAACTGGGTGATCAACGAACTGTTCGGTCGTCTCAACAAGGAAGGCGTCGAGATCGCAGCCTCGCCGGTGTCGGCGGAGCAACTCGCCGCGATCGTCGACCTGATCGGAGAGGGAACGATTTCCGGTAAGATCGCCAAGGACTTGTTCGAGATCGTCTGGCAGGAAGGCGGCGATCCGCGCGCGCTTGTCGAGGCGCGCGGCATGAAGCAGGTCACCGACCTCGGCGCGATCGAGAAGGTGGTCGACGACATCATCGCGGCCAATCCCGACAAGGTCGAGCAGGCGAAGGCGAAGCCGCAACTGGTCGGCTGGTTCGTCGGTCAGGTGATGAAGTCGTCGGGCGGCAAGGCGAACCCGCAGGCGGTCAACGACCTCTTGAAGTCGAAGCTCGGCATCTGAACAACAGGACAATGATGTTGTCCTTGGCGCATGATCGAACCGGATCATGCTCCCTTGCATGCTCCTTCGTCACCTGCGGCGTCGTCGCGCGCGCGTGAACGCGGCGTGATCCTGCCTCACACCCTCCGTTCACGGTCGCACCAGCGTGATCGGCGCCGAATCGCCGAAACCGCGATTCGTTCGCAAATCCGGTTCGGATGACCTCAAACGAGGCAAAACCCGTCTTACCCACGAAAATTTTTTCGTTGCCAAAAATTACGACTCGGCGTCGGCGACGCGCCGCTTTTCGTCGGCGCTCGCGACTCAACGCAATGACGGTCGCGCGTCGATCGCTTGAATGCGAATTCAAGAAAGGCCTGCAATACAAGCGTTTCCTGCAACGTTGACAAATGCCGATGTCGGCGGCTGTTGGCTTTCTTGCATCGTCGCGCCAATGCATCGCCGATTTGAACGGCGACGCGCGCTGTGCGCGTTGCCACCGCTGCGTCAACACTTCCTTAAGCGGGACACTGTTTTTTTCGGTCTGTTGGTGTATTCGGGAAGCAGTGCATATCGATTCCCGAGTGCACGCAGCGAAGTAGAGCCATCTCACATACTGGAGGGCAACATGGCTAAGAAGGCAAAGAAGGCGAAGAAGGCGAAGAAGGCGAAGAGCGCAGTGAAGAAGACTGCGAAGAAGACCCGCAAGGTCGCCAAGAAGAAGTAAGCCTCTCGCCTCGAGAGGAATGTCGGCGGCTTGACGCCGGCACGTCGCGAGAGCCAGCGGACGGACTGCTGAGAGGCACATCCACCCAAGGCTCTGGCTGACGAAAGAGGGTGTCGGCGAGACATCAGGTCAAACGGCTGGATCGAATTTCGGAGAGGGCAACCTTCCCAAAACCGGTCCGGCAGAAGAAACAGAGATTTCTTCGTTCGGTGCGGAGCCCGCTTGGTTCCGCAATTTCACCGGCGAGAATGCCGAGCTGAAATCTGGTCCTGACGTGTTCGCCGACCCCCTCGTTCCGGCGGCCCGCGCAGTCCGCGCCCGGCAGCCACTTTCCCCATCCCCGTTCCGGATCGACGTTGGGCCTGACGGCCTCGCGTTGCTTTTGTCTGTGCGGCCGGCCGCACGCCGTTCCGCGGCTCGTCAATCGGTCGCACCGCCCCTCCGTCAATTTCGAAACTGATTGCCCGGCAGACCTGCCGGCGCCCGCGGCCAATGTCCGCCATGGTTATCGTTGTCCCAAGCACCAGGGTAAACCGGCGTTCACGAATGCAAGGAAGTGCCTGCGGCACAGGCACTTCTGCGATTCCTGGAAGCGCCCCTGGCGGTTCCGATTTACATCCCGTTCATCGCGATACTTAAACCGCTCTTCAAATTTGATGGGCCATGATCATCCCAACAAGCCGGCAAGACGGCACGCGGTGATCCCAAGGATCGGCGCCGGGCATGATCAAGAGATCAGCCCGGGAATGACAGGGTAGTTTTTAACAGTGGACGGGGGCCGCGCTCGGGGGAGGGTGGCCAACAACAAAAAGGGGAATGAGAATGTTTCAGGGGGTCATCGATCAGGAAAGCGCTGTCCCGGTTGCCGCAACGGCAATCCAGGACGTGCTGTTCGAACGTGGCATGTATTGGGCGAGCGGCCGCTCCGGTGTGGTCAACCTCATCGCGGCGCACAAATGGTTCAACCTGGCGGCGCTCAAGGGACGTACCGACGCGATCGCGCACCGGCGCGAAGTCGCCGAGCAGATGTCCGATGTCGAGATCGCGGCTGCCCAGCGCGAAGCCCGCGCCTGGATGACGACGCACTAAGCAAGGCAGCCGATATCGATGGGAGCCTCGGCTCCCTCGCTCCACCTAGAACCAGTATCGCGCCGCGTAGATCACGGTCATCAGCGCTCCGGCCACGATGACGAACTGCCGGACGATGTGGGCGGGAAGGATCCGGATCAGGAAGCCTCCGGCATAGCCGCCGATCACGGCGCCGAGCAGCATCGCCCAGGTCTCCGGCCACCGCACTGCTCCCTGAAAGACAAAGATCAATGTGGCAGCGAGCGACACGCAGGTCGCGAGCAGGTTCTTCAACGCCTTGATCGCCCTGATGTCGTTGGGCTCGGTGATCGACAGCACCGCGGTCAGGATGACGCCTAATCCGGCACCGAAGAACCCTCCATAGACGCACGCCAATCCCAGGGCGGCACCGCTCGCGCCGGTCGACGACAGGGCCGCGGCCCTCTCGCACCCGACGGTCCATCCCTGGATCCGCGGCGCGAGGGCAAACAACAGCGTTGCAAATGCGATCAGAGCCGGTACCGGCAGCACGAACAGCCGTTCTGGAAGCAGCAGCAGCACGCCGGCGCCGATTGTGCCGCCGAGCGTGGCGACCGCGACGTAGCTGATCGTGCGCCGCGTCGGCGGCGGCAGCTTGCCGCGATCGGCGAGCGCTGCGATCAAATGCCCCGGCGAGATCGCCACCGCATTCGACGCGTTGGCGATGACGGCCGGCAGGCCCGCCGCGAGCATCGCCGGAAAGGTGATGAGCGTCGCGCCGCCCGCCAGTGCATTGATGGTGCCTCCGGCGAGCCCGGCCGCCAGCAACAGAAGACTTGTCTGGGTATCCATCCTTCACCCTCTTGAGGGTGAGCAGGCTAGCGGCGGCGCGCCAATCGGTCTGGAACGTCTGTGACGTCACCTCAGCCGCGCCAGTAGACGCCCGGCGTCGTGCCAAAGGTGCGGCGGAACAGCCGGGTAAGGTGGCTCTGGTCGGAAAAGCCCGCATCTGCCGCGACTGCCGCGATCGGCTCGCCGGCGCGCAGCAATTGCCGGGCAAGATTGAGGCGGGCCAGCAGGCGGAAGGTATGCGGCGGGATGCCGAGCTCGCGGCTGACCATGCGGCTGAACCCTTCGCGGCTTCGCCCGAAGCCGGCGGCAATCGCTCCGATCGGCCCGACGCTCTCGGTCAGTGCGATGCCGAGCTTGTCGGTGCGCCCGGCGGGGTGGGACGGCGCGCACGACAGGATGTCGTCGGCGATCTCGCTGACCTGCCCAGGCGAGATCTCGTCGACGTTGCGCCAACGCTGCCGGAAGCGGATGATCCGCACCGACGAGCGGACGCGGCCCGCTGGAACGTAGGCGTTGAGGCAGACCGTTTCCTCGTCCGACATCGTCATCGGCGCATGCAGCATTCCGGCCGGAATGAGCGCGGCATGACCGGCAGGCACGGTGACGGTCGCGCCGCCGATGCGAAAGGCACGCGAACCCGACAGCACCAGCACGATCTGGCTCTCGTCATGGAAGTGCGGCTTGAGGCCAAGCGAGCCGGCGCCGCGCCACGATGCCAGCTCGACGATGTCTTCCCTGTCGGCTTGCTGATAAGTCCAGGCATTGGTCATGGCGAGGCGAGCGATCACTGAGGTCTCGAACCGATGGGGTGGGTGATCCCCAAGCGTAGCACGGGGGATCACCGCCCGTCATCGGACGTCACCGCTACGCAACCGAGGCGATCGGCGAGGCCGAGCGCATCGTCACTATCGCGATGAGGGCGGCGACGAGGTTGGCGGCTGCACTGATCGCGACCGGAATGAGGTAGCTGTGGCTGATGTCGTAGGCGAAGCCGGCGGCGCTCGGGCCCAGCAGCGTGCCAACAGCGACGCTGGTGTAGAGGATGCCGATGATGCCGCCGACATTGCGGCCGCCGAAATGGTCGGTGACGACAGCGGGCAGGATCGCGACCCAGCCGCCATAGAACAGGCCGAACAGCAGCGCGAAGACCGTGAGCGACCAGAAAGTGCCGGCGATCGCCCAGATCGCCAGCGAGACGGCCATGCCGAGGTACATCGCGACCAGGAATGCATCGCGGCCGACGCGGTCGGCGATGCCGCCGAGAAAGAAGCGGCCGGCGGTGCTGCCGACCCCGATCATCCCGAGCAGCAGCACGGCAAGCGTCGGCGCGACCTGATGATCGACCGCGAAGGGCACGAGGTGCACGAAGGGCACGAACACGCCGAACGCGCTGATCAGGCAGGCGGCATAGAGCCCGGCGAAGCGGGCGGTCCGCACCGCAGCGCGGATCGAGACGCCCTGCCGGAGCGGCGCGCCCGAAACCGTCTCGAGCGGATCGCCGTCCGGTCCCGTGCCGTAACGGCGCGGATCGTCCGCGATCAGCAGCGATGCACCGATCCCGGCAACGGCGGCGACAACGCCCAGCACGACATAGGCATCGCGCCAGCCGAGGCTCGTGATCAGCCAGGTCGCGAGCGGGGGCATCACCAGTGTGCCGACCCCGATCCCGCTGACGGCGAGGCCCGACGCAAAACCGCGCCGCCTGACGAACCAGCGCTGCACGGCGCCCAAGGTCGGAACGTAGGCGCAACCGACGCCGGCGCCGATACCGATGCTGTAGGCGGCATAGACTTGGAGGATGGTCTGGGCCTGTCCCGCCAGCACCATGCCGAGACCGACCAGCACCATTCCGAGGCCAGCGAGCCTGCGTGCGCCCCAGCGATCGGCAAGCGGACCGGAGATCATCCCCAGGCCGAAATACAGGAAGCCCGCGAAGGAGAACACCAGCGACACCGAGCCGCGCGAGGCGCCGAACTCCCGTTGCAGGGACTCGACGAAGGACGAGAACGTATAGGCGCTGCCGAAGCCGATCAATGTGACGACGAAGGCTGCTGTGACGACATACCAGCCGTAGAACGGCTTGGCTCGTTGATAACCAGCGTGCATGACGGCATTCCTCACGATCGTTCTCCCTGTGCCGCGTGACCACCGGTCTTGCTCGGCGGGTAGAGCAGCATCTGCGTGCAGCGAAACAGCGCGATGGTCTTGCCCGTCGCCTCGCTGCGGATCTCGGCGTCCCACACCTGGGTGGTGCGCCCGGCGTGAACGAGGCGCGCCTCGCAGCTGACGCCGCCTTCATGCGCGGCGCCGATGAAGTTGGTCTTCAACTCTCCGGTGGCGAAGCCGTTGGCGCCGTCCGGCAACGACGCGAGGCAGCCGAACCCGCATGCGGTATCGGCCAATGCGACGATGCTTGCGCCGTGCAGCAGCCCGTGCGGCGAGAAGTGTCTTGCTGCAATCTCGAAGCGGCCGCGAATGTGGCCGCGTCCGGCTTCGAGCCATTGAAAGTCCAAGAGGCCGGGCAGGCTGCCGGCTTGCGACGCGTTGATGCGGTCGACGAGCGGGCCGGTCTGGCCGCCTGCAGCGATTTCGCGGAGTGCGAGGTTGTTTGCGACCTCGGTCATGGCATGGCCCCAGCAAGAAAGTGGGATTGCCGGGGGTGCCAGAGAAGATTAGAAAATCTAAGTTCCATGGTTCGACTTTCTCTGCGTTGACGCGGCTTTCAGCATTGGATTAGGCTGATAGAGCGCCCGGAAGGCCGAGTTGGCAAACCAGATTTGCTGGTCAATTCAGATTAGAAAATCTAAATCATGGAAAGCAGGCTACCACCCCTGAACGCGCTCAAGGCGTTCGAGTCCGCCGCTCGCCATCTCTCGGTGAAGCTCGCGGCCGAGGAGCTATGCGTGACGCCGGGTGCGGTCAGCCAGATGCTCAAGACGCTCGAAGCCGATCTTGGCGTGAAGCTGTTCGAGCGGGTGCCGCGCGGCATCTATCTCACCGACGCCGGCCGCGACTATCTGCCGTCGATCCGCAACGCCTTTCGCCAGATCGCGGATGCCTCGCGCCGCGTCGCGGCGTCCGTCGATGTCGGTACGCTGACGGTGAGCGTCACGCCGTTCTTTGCGTCGGCCTGGCTGGTGCCCCGCATGGCCTCGTTTCAGGGCACGCATCCCGAGATCGATCTGCAGGTCGTCACCAGCAACACAGTGGTCGATTTCTCGCGCAGCGGCGTCGACGTCGCGGTGCGCCACGGCCTCGGCCGCTATCCGGGGCTGCGCAGCGACCGCGTCGTCACGGTGGAGATGGTGGCGGTCGCATCGCCGTCGCTGGTGGCGCGCCTCGGGCGACCGGCATCTCCCGGCGCGCTCGCAAGCTGGCCGCAGGTGCACGACGCCGATCGCAAGGGATGGAGCCTGTGGTTTCAGGCCAACGGCATCGCGGAAGTTCGCACGCCGCGCGGACCCTCGTTCGATGACAGCGGCCTTCTGCTGAAGGCCGTGCTGACGGGGCAGGGCGCGGGCCTGCTGCCGGCCGCGATGGTGGCCAATGAGATCGCGAGCGGTGAACTGATCCAGCTGCTCGAGACCGCGCATCTGGAGGAGTTCGCGTACTATCTCGTCTGTCCCGACAACAGGCAGTCGCTACCGAAGATCGCGGCGTTCAGGGAATGGATCCTGGGACCGGTCGCCCAGTCAGCCGCCGCTGGGCGGTAGCTAGCGATCCGGTGGCGGCTTACCGATAGAACGCGTTGGGCGGCACGCCAAAATGCTTGCGGAACATCGCGGTGAAGGCGCTCTGGCTGGCATAGCCCGAATCGAGTGCGACATCGACCACGCGCGCGCCGCGCGCGAGGCGTTCGAGCGCGAACAGCAGCCGTGCCTGCTGACGCCATTCGCCGAACGTCATGCCGGTCTCCCTGGCGAACAGACGATGGATGGTCTTCGACGTCAGCTTCAGCCGGCGCGCCCATTGCTCGGCCGTGGAGCCATCGTCCGGGCGGGCCACCAGCGCGGCGCAGACACGCGCGAGCCTTTCGTCGCGCGGCATCGGCAGATGCAGCGGCAGCACATCGACCTCGCGCAGCTGGTCGAGCAGCACGCGCATCAGGCGCTCGTCGGAGGTCGCGGGCGCATAGTCCAGCGGGACGCGCATCGCGGCAACGAACAATTCGCGCAGCAGCGGCGAGACCGCGAACACGCAGCTGGCCTGCGGCAGATTGGGAGCCGCGTCGGCGTCCACGAACACGGTGCGGATCTTGACCGCGCCGCACATCCGGACCTCGTGCTCGAGATCGGCCACGAGCCACACCGCGCGATTGGGCGGCACCACCCAGGTGCCCTCGGCACATCGCACGACCATCACGCCTTCGATCGCGTAGAGCAGCTGGCCGCGCGGATGCGCGTGCAGGCCGGTCGACGCGCCGCTCGGATAGTCGATCTCCATCGCCGCCATCGGCCGCGCCGTAGCGTGATAGTCGAGGTGTCGCGTGATCAGCTCGTCCAACACGTCTTCATCTCGCATGTCCCAATCTCGCTAGGCGAGGTCATTCTAGCGTGAGACGGACGTTGGCGCGACAGCTAGTTGCTGGTGTGTCCTTCACCAACGCGCTGCCGGGGTCATGTTCAAGCAGAAAGTTGCACTTCTCTATCCCTTCGTTGCCATCGTGCTGTGGGCAGGCAACGTCATCGTTTCTCGCCTCTCGGCGCACACGATCGGTCCGCAGGCGATCACCTTCTATCGCCTGCTGGTCGCCGTGCTCTTGATGTCTCCGTTCGTGGCGCGCGGCGCCTGGCGCAATCGCCATGCGATCTGGCCGCATCTCGGTCCGCTCGCGATCCTCGGCTTCCTTGCGATGTGCCTGTTCCAGAGCCTGTCGTATCTGGCGGCCGAGACCACCACCGCAACCAACATGGCGGTGTTCACCGCGCTGACGCCGCTGTTGACGGTCGCCCTCAGTGCCGCGCTGCTCGGCGAACCGCCGACGCTTGGCATGATCTGCGGCGCGCCGCTGTCGTTTGCGGGCCTTGTCTATCTCGTCAGCGGCGGCGACTTGTCGTCGCTGTTGCAGAACGGCGTTCATGCGGGCGACGCGCTGATGCTGCTGGCCGCGATCGTCTATGCGCTCTACGGCGTGCTGCTGAAGCGCTGGAATCTGCCGATCACCGGATGGCAATCCACCTACATGCAGGCGCTGTGCGCGCTGGCCGTGATGTTTCCCGCCTTCCTCGCGACGCCGGCGGCGCTGCGGCAGGTCAACGCCGAGACGTGGCCGCTGATCATCTATGCCGGCGCGCTGGCCTCGGTCGTGCTGCCGTTTCTCTGGATCCGCGGCGTCGCGCAGCTCGGCCCGAACCGCTGCGCGATCTTCATGAACCTTCTGCCGGTGCTGACGGCCGCGGCCGCGATCGTGGTGCTGGGCGAGCCGGTGAGGCCATTCCACGTCATCGGCGGCGGCCTCGCGCTGCTCGGCGTCGCCTGCGCGCAAGCCTTGCCGCGGCCGGTCAAGACGGCCCGCGATGCGCGATGACGCGCAAGTCGAGGATTGGCGATCTCGACGTTTTGATCGCATGTGAGAGGCCAGGGCAGAATAGGGCGCTACGCTCGGCGATCACCGGTTCGGTGAGACGGAGTGATCACGATGCGTGTTGCCTTGCGCGTATGCTTGCGTATTTCCCTGGCCTTGACGTTGCCGCTTGTGATGCTGTGGAGCTCGTTTGCCGGCGCCGCAACGGCGCATCACCGTCGCGCACGACAGCACCTCATCATTCGTCCAAGTGAACGGGTCGCTCCTCCGGACCGGTACGTATATCCGGGCTTTGGCCCGATCCCGCCCGGCGAGAACCGAAACCTCGATCCATCCACCCGCGGCAGCGGCTGACGTCGTCAGCGCCGCACTGATGCTTCATCGCATCGATCGCGTGCCCGCGTGCGGGAAGTTGGTCAAAGACCGAGCTATGCTGCGTCGGTCACAAGCTGGTGCTGAGAACTCTCGGCGACACGCTTTTCGAGCGTCGCAATCGTTCCCTTGAGATTGGCGTGCCGGTCATTGAGCGACCTTGCCAAGATCGGATACCTCGCGTCCGATCGGTCGTAAATGCCCGCGCGCGCCTCTTCGGTCGCGATATCCGCTTCGATCTGCTGGCAGGCCAGCATGAGGTCGGACAGCATCTTGCTGACCGTCGACTCCCGTCCGCCACGTCCGCGAGCTGTCTCAAAACGATGATGCATGTTCATTTGCGTGCTCCGAATGTCTGAGTTCGGCACATCGAGAACAGCGGCGCCGAACTATTCACGGATACATCGCAAGTTGCCTGCCAGTCGCGGGGCCGTAGGAATACGGTCGGGGCGGTGCGGCGCGGGGTATGCCACCGGGTGGCGATAGTCCGATGGGTCTCGCAGATTAGTCTCGCCGCCACGCCGGAACGCAGGCGCCCAGCGTGACGCGTTTGAAGTCTCGAGCGGCGTCCTGATCTCCAGCCTGTTCGGCAAACCTAACCGCTGCCTCCATGTCCTGAGCGGCGGACGCGCTCTCGCAGAATTGGCTTCGAATTTCAGCCCGGTATCGATATGCCCTGTAGTTCATCGGGTTGTACTGAAGCGCCAGGTTGTAGCTATTTTGCTCCTCAGTGGCGCCTCGGCGCGCTTCATCCGACTGACTGTCGAAGGTGGTTTGGCGATTGAGCGCCTGGAGTGTCCCGAGCTCCGTGTAACGCAGCGACATCGCGCCGAAACTGGCAGGAAGGGCTTCACCCGATGAGGAAGATTGCCTCGCCGAGGTGCGTTCAATTTCGATCTGTTTGTATTTGATGGCGTTGCCGTAGTCCCGCAAGCTTTGGAACGTGCTCGATATTTCGCCGGTGATCGGCGCGAGATAGGCGGTCGGGAGGCGGCGATCGCTCAGCAGGTTGAGGCATGCCCGTATCTTTGCCTGCGCAGGCGAGACATCGCGACATTCCTTGTCAACCACACGCCACTCGTCACGCGAATGCAGTGTCGGCGGCGTCTGCGCAGCAGGCAGAACCAGAACCAGCGCGAAACAGACCGCCAACCTGAGACCGCGACTTGGGCTATCCATCTATTTCGCCTTCAGCCCGATCTCGACCGGCCGGCGGATCATCGAGCGCGCTTCATGATCATTTGATGCCAAATAATCAAGCCGAGGGAAAGCTGAGTTCGTAGATGGACCTAAAAGTGAGGCCGTTCGTGACTGGGAAAGACCGAACGGCCCCAGCCGGCCCGTAGTGCCAAAATGGAAGAAATAGGCCGGCGCTCCAGCTACGGAGCCGCCGGACAATGGTTTCACCGCTGTCTATTGGCGTCGCTACCGTACGCCCGCCGCTGCGGCCGATTGCTATGAGCGCGCAGGGTCGGCCTGACGACAGGTCGTCAAAACAAATGCCGCCTTGCTACATTGCCACTCGCTGCCGAGCGCAGCGCTCGAGACCGGCCGTGGGGCAGCAACGATCGCCAGTGCAACAACCATGCAGGCCAGCGAAGCTGCGACGACGAGCCTGCCTGCTTTCGATGAGAAGCGCTGCCGCAACCAGAAGCCTAAGTCGGAGGATCGGCGAATCTGGGCGTTACGCAGAACCTGGTCGAGATCCTGGAATTGGATGCCACTGTCTTGCTGCATGGCCTTACCCCGGAAATTTTCAGGTGAAAGAAAACAATGCGGGGATCGTGGGCGCGGTTTGTTGCGCGCTCGCTTCGCGGCGCCGGGAATGATGTTTCATTCACGCGGAGGTTACCGCCGTCATACCGGGCGGGCCGACGCCCGAATTGCTCCACGGAGATCCTTGGGGACCATCGTTGGGTAGCCAGTTGTGGGGCTGGCGGAGAGGGAGGGATTCGAACCCTCGATACAGCTTGAGACCGTATGACGCTTTAGCAAAGCGTTGCCTTCAGCCACTCGGCCACCTCTCCAATGGCGCCGATATGCCCGAGTGGGCGCTGAGCCGCAAGCGGCAGATTCAGATTGCGACAAGGTGATTTGAGGGCAGCTCGGCCGTCGGCCTTTCCCGAGCCTTTATACACCGTGCCAATCGGTAGGCAGCGGAACGCGCTGATGTCTAAAATGCAAGATATAACAAATAATTAGCGTGATCTTGGGTGAGGATTGGAAGCGCCCGGCGCCAAGCCTGTTGAAAACCGGTTGCGCCGGCTCATTCCACGCTGGCGCCGCGGCGCAAATCGGCCTCGATCTGCAATTTGGTGCCGCCGCCGAACCGGGCGCGGTAGACCTGCAGGTTTTCCATGATCCGCTGGACGTAGTTCCGCGTCTCCGAGAACGGAATCAGCTCGACCCAGTCGACCGCGTCGACCTTGGGATCGCGCGGATCGCCATAGCGCTCGATCCACTTCCGCACGCTGCCGCGGCCGGCATTGTAGGCGGCGAAGGTCAGGATATAGGAGCCGCGATAGTCCTCGAGCAGGCCGCCGAGTTCGGCGGCGCCGAGCATCGCGTTGTAGACCGGATCGGTCTTCATCCGGTTGAGGTCGAAGCCGATGCCGGCGCGCTTGCAGACGTAACGTCCGGCGTCCGGCGTCACCTGCATCAGGCCGTAGGCCTGGGCCGGCGACACCACCGCCGGATTGAACGCGCTCTCCTGGCGCGCGATCGCGTAGACGACGCTCTGCTCGACCTCCGGCCCGACCTGGCGGAACGAGGGGATGCCGTTGACCGGGTAGGCGTAGTGGTCGAACGGCAGTCCGCGGTTGAGCGCGGCCTTGCCCATCAGCAGCATGCCGCGGGCATCGCCGTGGCGCGCGGTGAGCTCGCCGAGGCCGGCGAGGGCCTCTGGATCGCCATTGTCGCCCATGTCGCCGAAGATCGGGATAGCGAGCTCGCGCGCGTCGATTTCGTAGAGCAGCGCCACCGCGCGCACGATCTCCAGCCGCTCGGCGCCGCGGCCGCGCGGCGCGCTGTTCAGCGCGATCTGCGGCAGGCCGAGCTTGGCGCGCGCGAGCTGCCCGTAATAGCTGGTGGATTGTTCGGCCGCGCGTGCATAGGCGGCACGTGCCTCCTGACCTTGGCCGGCAGCCTCGGCCGCACGGCCTTGCCAATAACCGGCACGCGCCAGCGCGGTCGGGTTGGCGCTGCCGACGCCAATCCGCGCGAAATGCTGGGCGGCGAGGGCGGGATCGTTGAGGAAGCGCAGCGCGATCCAGCCCGAGGTGAATTCCTGCTCGGTCTTGTAGATGTCGCGGGCCGGCAGCGCCGCGTCACGTGCGATCAGATAGGCGGTGCGAAACTCGCTGCTGTCGATCATCTTGCGCGCCAGCAGCCGCCGCTCGATCCACCATTCGTCGACATTGTAGAGGCGAGAGGCTTCCTTCGGCGCACTCAGCATCAGCCGCGCGGCCTCGGCGAATTTCTCCTCGCGGCGGAGCAACTGAATCTTGGCGAACAAATAGCCGGTGTCGCCGGAGAGCTCGCTCGGCACGGCTTCCAGCAGCGCGCGCAGGTTCGAACCCTTGCGGGTGGCGGCGATGCGTGCCTTCGCGAGCGCCACGTAGCCGGAGCCAAGGCGCTTGGCTTCGCGCATGCCGGCGGCCTCGTTGTCGGTGCCGTACAGCATGGTGTCCATGCGTGCCTTGTGGTCGCCGGCAGTCAGCAGCGAGCCGAACAGGTCGAGCGCGGTGTTTTCGGTGTCCTCGCTCATTCCGTCGTTGCGCCAGGCCTCGCGGACCAAGCGCTCGGCATTGCCGCGGTCGCCGCCTCCGATCATCACCTTGGCGAGTGCCAGCCGGCCCTTGGCCGAGACCGGCGATTCATTCTGGAACCAGGTCCAGACCGCGGAGTCGTCGCGGCGGTCGTCCCACAGCGAGGCCTCGATGCGGCGACGCAGGAAGGTCTGCGACGGCCAGCTCGGATTGGCATCGAGGAAAGCGCGGTAGCGCTCGACCGAGGCGCCGTTGTCCTCGCTGCGCAGGATCAGCCATTCGGCAAGCTTGCGCGCGACCGGATCGGAGATCGAAGCCTCGGCCTCGGTGGCGTCCGCCGGCTTGCGCTTGCGCAGCAGCTCGACGACGCTTGCAAGCGCTTCCTTGTCCGACTGCGACGTCGAGGATGTCGCGGCCACGGCCGCAGGCAGCACCGGCTTGCGCGCGATCGGCGCGGCATGCTGGCGGGTTGCCGGAACCAGCGCGGGCGCGGGCACCGACCTGTTCGATACGGTTCCCGTTGCGACCGGAGCGGCCGGCTTGGCCGCGGTGGTCTTGGATGTGTTGGTCTTGGACGCGGTGCCCTTGGATTCCGGGGTCTTCGGAGTCGTTGCCTTGTGAGCTTCGGTCTTGGCAGGAGCGGCCTTGGCCCCATCGGTCTTCACCGCGCCGGACTTGGGCGACGTTGTCTTGTGAGCCTCGGTCTTGTGAGCCTCGGTCTTGTGAGTGTCAGTCTTGGCAGCGCTGGTCTTGGCAGCGTCGGTCTTGGCTGTACTGGCGGCGTCAGTCTTGGCAGCGCCGGGTTTGGTTGCCGTTGATTTTGAAGCCGCCGCCTTCGGAGCCGTGGACTTCGGCGCGGTCTTGGAAGGGGCAGGCTTCGAAGCCGTGTCTTGGGCAGCCGGCTTTGCGGTTGGAGCATCTTCGGCGGCCCAGGCGTCGGCCGTGATGGCGGCAAGGCCGACAACGAACGCCAGGCTCGTCGCCAGCGCCGTCGACCGCAATGTGCCTGCGCGAACGGAACGGATCACAGAAGTCCTCTGCGGCCCCGAATCATCTGGTCGTTTGGGCCATGGGTTCTTATTTGATTGAAAACGTACACAAAATACTAAGAAGCCTGCCGGTGCGGCTGTTTGCGCCAGCACAACGGCAAAATCGCGGCTGGAAACGATTTCGCGCGCCGCAGATTACCGTTGGGAATAGGTACGGTACGGCCCTTTCGCCTGTCGGCCAGACCCGATATGAATTGCCTTTCATGGCGTTTCGCAACAACCGGGTGCCGGTCGCACGGACGTGAAGCGCGCCAACAACAAGGGTCCGTCGACCTAGCCTTTAGCCTGAAGCGTTTGGAGGAAGTCCATGGCAGCCAAGACAAAATTCCGGGGATCATTCACTGCCTTGGTGACGCCCTTCAAAAACGGCTCGGTGGACGAAGCAGCGTTCCGCAGCCTCGTGAACTGGCAGATCGCCGAGGGTACCCACGGCCTGGTGCCGGTCGGCACCACAGGCGAGAGCCCGACGCTGAGCCACGACGAGCACAAGCGGGTGGTCGAATGGTGCATCGAGGAGGCCAAGGGCCGGGTGCCCGTGATCGCCGGCGCCGGCTCGAATTCGACCAAGGAGGCGATCGAGCTCGCCGAGCACGCCGAGAAGGCCGGCGCCACCGCGGTACTGGTCGTGACGCCGTACTACAACAAGCCGACCCAGGAAGGCATGTATCAGCACTTCAAGGCGATCAACGATGCGATCGGCATTCCGATCATCATCTACAACATCCCGCCGCGCTCGGTGATCGACATGTCGGTCGACACCATGAAGCGGCTGTTCGAGCTGAAGAACATCGCCGGCGTCAAGGACGCCACCGCGAGCATGGTGCGGGTCTCGCAGCAGCGCGCCGCGATGGGCGAGGATTTCAACCAGCTCTCCGGCGAGGACGCCACCATCATCGGCTACATGGCCCATGGCGGCCATGGCTGCATCTCGGTGACCTCGAACGTCGCGCCGCGGCTGTGCTCGGAGTTCCAGACCGCCTGGCAGAAGGGCGACGTCACCACGGCACTGAAGATCCATGACAAGCTGATGCCGCTGCACACCAACCTGTTCATCGAGAGCAATCCGGCGCCGGTGAAGTACGCGATGTCGCTGCTCGGCAAGCTGGACGAGAAGCTGCGCCTGCCGATGGTGCCGGTCACCGAAGCGACCCGCCAGGCGGTTCGCGGCGCCATGGTGCATGCCGGCTTGATCAACTGAGCCGGACCGCGACCGCCGTGAACAGTGCCGTGCGTAATGTCGAACAGAAGGGGATGGGCATGCTGAAGGAATTCCGCGAGTTCGCCATGAAGGGCAATGTCGTCGACCTCGCCGTCGGCGTCATCATCGGTGCGGCCTTCGGTGCGATCGTCACCTCGCTGGTCGGCGACATCATCATGCCGATCATCGGCGCGATCACGGGCGGTCTCGACTTCTCCAACTATTTCACCGGGCTTTCCAAGGCCGTCACCGCAACCAACCTCGCCGACGCCAAGAAGCAGGGTGCGGTGCTGGCCTGGGGCAACTTCCTGACGCTGACGCTCAACTTCCTGATCGTCGCCTTCGTGCTGTTCATGGTCATTCGCGCCATGAACCAGTTCAAGCGCAAGGAAGAGGTCAAGCCTGCCGAGCCGCCGAAGCCGTCCGCCGAGGCCGTGCTGCTGACGGAAATCCGCGACCTCCTCAAGAAGAGCTAAAGTGGCCGAGAAGAACGAACGTCCCATCAAGGTCGTTGCCGAGAACCGAAAGGCCCGCTTCAACTACGCGATCGAGGACACGATCGAGGCCGGCATTTCGCTGACCGGCACCGAGGTGAAATCAATCCGCAGCGGCAAGAGCACGATCGCGGAATCCTATGCGGATTCCAAGAACGGCGAGCTGTGGCTGATCAACGCCAATATTCCTGAGTATCTGCAGGCCAACCGCTTCAACCACGAGCCGAAGCGGCCGCGGAAGCTGCTGCTGCATCGCAAGCAGATCAACAAGCTGCTCGGAGCGGTCGACCGCGAGGGCATGACGCTCATTCCGCTGAAGCTGTACTTCAACGAGCGCGGCCGTGCCAAACTGCTGCTCGCGGTCGCCAAGGGCAAGAAGCTGCACGACAAGCGCGAGACCGTGAAGAAGCGCGACTGGGGCCGCGAGAAGGGCCGCCTGATGCGGGCGCGCGGGTAAGGCGGTTGATTTGTGGTCATCGCGTCGTCGCTTCAGCGCAAAACTGCTCCGCAATTTTGTCGCGAGTGCTCGCGATGACGGTGGATGGAGATTTGGGCCATGAGCCAATCGAGCCTTACCGATGTCGACTGGAGCAAGATCCCGGCGCCCACGGATGACGGCGGCGCGGCGCATCTGACCGGCATGACGATCCCGCCGGTCAGGCTGCGTGCCACCGACGACACCGCGGTGGCGCTGTCGGCGCTCAAGGGCCGCACCGTGGTGTTCGCCTATCCGCGAACCGGCGAGCCCGGCAAGATCGGGCTGGTCGACGATTGGGACATGATCCCGGGCGCCCGCGGCTGCACCCCGCAGGCCTGCGCATTCCGCGACCTGTTCGCCGAGCTGAAGTCGGCCGGTGCTGCCCAGGTGTTCGGGCTGTCGACGCAAAGCAACGAGTACCAGACCGAGATGGCGTCGCGGCTGCATCTGCCGTTCCCGGTGCTGTCCGACGACGCGCTGGAAATGACGCGCACGCTGAGGTTGCCGACGATGTCGGTGGCCGGCCTGACCCTGATCAAGCGGCTCGCCCTCGTGATCGACGACGCGCGCATCACGCACGTGTTCTATCCGGTGTTCCCGCCCGACCGGAACGCCGGCGACGTGCTGGCTTGGCTGAAGGCTAATCCGCGGAGGGACTAGAGCAAAATGATGCGATGGGGCGGTCGCAGGTGACGCTGCCAAAATATCGAAAACAACCCCATGCAAAGTAGCCGGCGGCGGCCGGCGTTCGACCAGGCAACCTTGACACGTCGGGCAATTCAGGGATATATTTCTAATATTCCGAAATTGTGCATGCCTCCGCACCAGGGCAGAGCATATGCTAGCCGAGCTCCTTGCGCACGGTCGCGAAGACCTTGCGGAACATATCGGTCGTCAGCACGCCGGTGTTCGTGTTGTAGCGCGAGCAGTGGTAGCTGTCGTAGAGCTTGAATTTGCCTGCGCTATGCACGGCACCGTGCACAAAGGGCGCGGCCGCCAAGCGAACGTCCAGCGCCTTGAGAGTCGATTCGTGGGCGATTCGTCCGAGCAGCACGATCGCGCGCAGCTTCGGCATCGTTGCGATGGTGGCACGGAGGAATTGCCGGCAGGTGTTGATCTCGGCCGGCAGCGGCTTGTTCTGCGGCGGCACGCAGCGCACCGCGTTGCTGATCCGGGCGTCGACCAGCTTCAGCCCGTCGTCCGGCCGCGCCTGATAGACGCCGCTGGCGAAGCCATATTCGAGCAGGGTCGCATAAAGCAGATCACCGGCGTAGTCGCCGGTGAAGGGACGGCCGGTGCGGTTGGCGCCCTGCAGGCCCGGCGCGAGCCCGACGATCAATAGCCGCGCATTCTGATCGCCGAACGATTCCACCGGTGAGTTGAACCAGCCCGGCTCTCGCGCGCGCGCCTGCGCGCGGAACTCGGCCAGCCGTGGACAGAGCGGACAGTTGCTGTCGGGGCGCGTGGCAGCGGCGACGAGGTTACTCGTCGAAATCGTCATCGGCTCCCCGTGGGGCCATGGTGGTCGCGCGCTGCAGGAATTGCGGGGAGTGGTGGCGCGGTTCGCGCGGGGCCGGGCGTTCCGACGGATCGCGGCCGAGCTTGGATTGCAGCTCGACAAGGTCGGTGAAGACGTCGGCCTGGCGGCGCAGCTCGTCGGCGATCATCGGCGGCTGGCTGGCGATGGTGGAGATGACCGTGACGCGAACGCCGCGGCGCTGCACGGCCTCCACCAGCGAGCGGAAGTCGCCATCGCCGGAAAACAGAATCATCTGGTCGATGTGCTCGGCGAGTTCCATGGCATCGACGGCGAGCTCGATGTCCATGTTGCCCTTCACCTTGCGGCGGCCGCTGGCGTCGATGAATTCCTTGGTCGCCTTGGTGACGACGGTGTAGCCGTTGTAATCGAGCCAATCGATCAACGGGCGGATCGACGAATACTCCTGATCCTCGATGATCGCCGTGTAGTAGAACGCACGGAGCAGCGTACCGCGACTCTGGAACTCCTTGAGGAGGCGCTTGTAGTCGATGTCGAAGCCCAGCGTCTTAGCGGTGGCGTAAAGATTCGCTCCGTCGATGAAGAGCGCGATCTTGTTGGAAACAGGTGACGACATCAAAGTGTTCTCGCGTGGTTGTTAGTGTTCTTAGCGCGGCGGTGATCAACCGCGCGCAATTTCCGGCGTTGCTGCCTAAAGTTCTGTGAATCTTTCCCCACGACAGTCACCACCGCAATTATGGTGAGGCGAGGGCAAAAAGCCTAGACCCTTGACATTGCAATGAAGAGATTTACTCGCCTGGGACAGCAACCTAGCCATGTCGTCAGACGCTCCGGCCCTTCTGGCCCCCGTCGGACCGGGTTATCAGAGCCTGTTCGGAAGGCAAATCACAAATTTACCTTGCGAAACGGGGGCTGGGCCTATAACTAACCCTCATAACCTACATGTTCGGTCCCTTTTACCACGGAGCGCCTCGAGATGGCTCGCGTCACCGTCGAAGATTGCATTGACAAGGTCGACAATCGTTTCGACCTCGTCCTGTTGGCCGCGCATCGCGCCCGGATGATCTCGTCGGGGTCGCAACTCACGGTTGATCGCGACAACGACAAGAATCCGGTCGTCTCGCTGCGGGAGATCGCCGATTCGACGATCTCGCCGGAAGACCTGAAAGAGGAGCTCGTGCACTCCCTGCAGAAGTTCGTCGAGGTCGACGAGCCCGAGCCCGACACCGTGCCGCTGATCGGTTCCGCCGGTGCCAGCGTCGACGCCGACGACACCGAGGTGGCGGTCGAGCGGATGACCGAGGAAGAGTTGCTGAAGGGCCTCGAGGGTCTGGCGCCCCCGGAGGAGCAGCCCGAGGAAGACGAGTAAGCTCGCCGTCGTTTCGAACCGATTTGCCGAAGGCCCGGACATTGCTCCGGGCCTTTGCTTTTGTTGACAATTTTGCTGTTACGGTGCGTCCTATGCGGACGCGGGAAATTGAATGGTTCCAGGGCCCGCGCGGGGTGCTGCTTCATTCGAAAGCGCACTAGATTGAGCAAAGGTGGGGCGTTCCGGTCCCGCGCGAGAGGCAACGAGTTCATGGCGTACCGACGCCGAAGTTCCATCCAGATGCAGGCTGCAACCGAAACGGTAGCGGTGGCGCCGACGTCGTCCACGGCGGAGAGGCCGGCCAAGCCGCGGACGCGAATGATGCGACAATATGACCTCGTCGAGCGCGTCCGCTCCTATAACCCCGATACCAACGAAGACCTGCTCAACCGCGCCTATGTCTACGCCATGAAGGCGCACGGCACGCAGACCCGTGCCTCCGGCGACCCCTATTTCTCGCATCCGCTCGAGGTCGCCGCGATCCTCACCAACCTCAAGCTCGACGACGCCACGATCGTGGCGGCGCTGCTGCACGACACGATCGAGGACACCGAGGCGACGCGGGCCGAGATCGACAACGTGTTCGGCCACGAGATCGGCGCGCTGGTCGAAGGCCTGACCAAGCTGAAGCGGCTGGAACTGGTGTCGCGCGAGGCCAAGCAGGCCGAGAATTTGCGCAAGCTGCTGCTTGCGATCGCCGACGACGTCCGCGTGCTGCTGATCAAGCTCGCCGACCGGCTGCACAACATGCGCACGCTGGAATTCGTGCCGCCGGCCTCGCGCCGGCGCATCGCCGAGGAGACGCTGGATATCTATGCGCCGCTGGCCGGTCGCATGGGTATGCACGAGATGCGCGAGGAGCTCGAGGACCTGTCGTTCTTCGTGCTCGATCCCGAGGCCTATGCGGTGGTCAAGCAGCGGCTCGATTCACTGGCCGAGCGCAACCGCAATTTGATCGGCGAGATCGAAACCCAGCTCTCCAAGAACCTGCAGAAGAACGGCATCACCGCGCGGGTGTTCGGCCGCCGCAAGCAGCCGTTTTCGATCTGGACCAAGATGGAGCGCAAGTCGGTCGGCTTCGAGCAGCTGTCCGATATTTACGGCTTCCGCATCATCCTCGACGATGTCGGGGCCTGCTACCGCGCGCTCGGCATCGTCCACACCACCTGGCCGGTGGTGCCGGGCCGCTTCAAGGACTACATCTCGACCCCGAAGCAGAATGACTACCGCTCGATCCACACCACGGTGATCGGGCCGGGCAAGCAGCGCGTCGAGCTGCAGATCCGAACCGAGGACATGAACCAGATCGCCGAGTTCGGTATCGCCGCGCATGCCTTCTACAAGGAGGGCGCGGGCTCGCCGCACGAGCGGCTGAAGCACGAGTCCAACGCCTTCGCCTGGCTGCGCCACACCATCGGCATCCTCTCGGAAAGCGCCAATCCGGAGGAATTCCTCGAGCACACCAAGCTCGAGCTGTTCCACGACCAGGTGTTCTGCTTCACGCCGAAGGGGAAGCTGATCGCGCTGCCGCGCAACGCCAACGTGATCGATTTCGCCTATGCCGTGCACACCGGTGTCGGCAACAGCGCGGTCGGCTGCAAGATCAACGGCAAGTTCGCGCCGCTGTCCTCCGAGCTGCAGAACGGCGACGAGGTCGAGGTTCTGACCTCGAAAGCGCAGTCGGCGCCGCCGTCGGCCTGGGAGGCGCTCGCCCGCACCGGCAAGGCGCGGGCTGCGATCCGCCGTGCCACCCGTGACGCGGTGCGCGACCAGTATGCCGGCCTCGGCCGCCGCATCGTCGACCGCCTGTTTGCCCGCGCCAAGATCGAATACGCCGACGACAAGCTGAAGGGCGCGTTGCCACGGCTCGCGCGCAGCTCGATCGAGGACGTGATGGCCTCGGTCGGGCGCGGCGAGATCAAGGCCTCCGACGTCGCACGCGCGATGTATCCGGACTACAAGGAAGAGCGGCTGGTGCGCTATGGCGCCAAGAAAGGCCTCGCCGCCAAGCTGAAGACGCAGAACCCGCCGCATCCGGCGCGCGCCACCTCGGTGATCCCGGTGCGCGGCATCAATTCCGACCTGCCGGTGAAGTTCGCGCCGAACGGCGGGGCGGTGCCGGGCGACCGGATCGTCGGCATCGTCACGCCAGGCGAGGGGATCACGATCTATCCGATCCAGTCGCCGGCGCTGAAGGATTTCGAGGAGGAGCCGGAGCGCTGGCTCGACGTGCGCTGGGATATCGACGAGACCATGCCGCAGCGCTTCCCGGCCCGCATCCTGGTCCACAATGTCAACGAGCCCGGCAGCCTCGCCCAGATCGCGACCGTGATCGCCGAGCACGACGGCAACATCGACAACATCCACATGTCGCGCCAATCGCCTGATTTCACGGAGCTGACCATCGATCTTGAGGTCTATGACCTCAAGCATCTCAGCGCTATCATCGCCCAGCTGCGCGCCAAGGCCGTCGTCGCCAGGGTCGAGCGCGTCAATGGTTAGACTTCCGCCTGTCATCGGCCCTCATGGTGAGGAGGCGTGTCAGCGCCCTCTCCGGACGATGCTTCGCATCGCTCGGGAACCATGCGGCCCGAGACGGGGCCACATCCTTCGAGACGCGGCGCAGGCGCCGCTCCTCAGGATGAGGGGATGGTTCAACTGGTTTGTCAGAGAGTGATTTGATGTCGTCTCCGCCGCTGCGTCTCGGTATCAATGTTGATCACGTCGCCACCCTGCGCAACGCGCGCGGCGGTGCGCGGCCCGATCCGGTGCGGCTGGCGCTTGCCGCGATCGAGGCCGGCGCCGACGGCATCACCGCGCATCTGCGCGAGGATCGCCGCCACATCCGCGATGAGGACATGGCGCGGCTCAAGGCCGAGATCTCCAAGCCGCTGAATTTCGAGATGGCGGCGACCGATGACATGCTGCGGATCTCGCTCGCCACCAAGCCGCACGCGGTTTGCCTGGTGCCGGAACGGCGCCAGGAACTCACCACCGAAGGCGGCCTCGACGTCGTCGGCCAGCACAACGCGCTGGCCCCGTTCATCGCACGGCTCAATGACGCCGGCATCCGCGTCTCGCTGTTCATTGCCGCCGATCCCCGGCAGATCGAGATGGCCGCGAAGCTGAAGGCGCCGGTGATCGAGATCCACACCGGTGGCTGGTGCGACGCCGTGGTCGACGGCCACCAGGACAAGGCGGAGGCCGAATGGAAGCGGATCGTCGCCGGCGCCAGGCTCGCGCAGGCGGCCGGGCTCGAGGTCCATGCCGGCCATGGGCTCGACTATGACACCGCGGAGACGATTTCCGCGCTGCCCGAAATCCGGGAGTTGAACATCGGCTATTTCATGATGGGCGAGGCGCTGTTCGTCGGCATCGCCGGGACGGTGCGTGAGATGCGTGCGGCAATGGACCGCGGCCGCGCCAGGGCGCAGGGCGCCGTCAGCGCATGATCATCGGCATCGGCTCCGACCTGATCGACATCACCCGGGTGGCCAAGGTGATCGAGCGCCATGGCGAGCGATTCCTCGAGCGCATCTTCACCGACGCCGAGCGCGCCAAGGCGATGCGCCGCGCCAACAACGAGAAGATGGTGGTGGCGACCTACGCCAAGCGCTTCGCCGCCAAGGAGGCCTGCTCCAAGGCGCTCGGCACCGGTATCCGGCGCGGGGTGTGGTGGAAGGACATGGGCGTCGTGAACCTGCCGGGCGGACGGCCGTCGATGCGGCTGACCGGCGGGGCGCTGGCCCGGCTCCAGGAACTGACGCCCGAGGGCATGCAGGCGCAGATCGACCTTTCGATCACCGACGATTGGCCGTTGGCCCAGGCCTTCGTCATAATTTCGGCGGTTGCGCCCGCCAGATGAGGCCGCGGCGCCGGATTCTGCCGGAAAACTTCAGAAAACTAAAAAATCATTGATATTTCAATGAATTGCGAAGTTTTGAGGCGACGATTGATTGCACCCCTGCGAACAACCGTCTAAAACGCCGCAGGGTTATATCGAGCGAGATGCTGATTCCGGGTTTAGGCCGGAATTTGCCCTCAAGATCAGAATCAAGGCCATTTTCCTCACGCGAAGGCCGAACGCTTCGCGCGAAGAGAACGTTCTGCCACCGCGTGGACATCAGTCCACGGGAATTGGGAAAGCAATGAGCGTGACCACCGGGACCAAATCTGAAAGCGGCTTGGGCGAGACCGTCCGGGTCGTCATCCATGCTCTTCTGATCGCGCTCGTTATCCGCACCTTCCTGTTCCAGCCGTTCAACATCCCCTCCGGGTCGATGAAGGCGACGCTCCTGGTCGGCGACTATCTGTTCGTCTCGAAATATTCCTATGGCTACAGCCACTATTCGATCCCGTTCTCGCCGAACATTTTCTCGGGCCGCATCTTCGGCTCGGAGCCGAACCGCGGCGACATCGTGGTGTTTCGCCTGCCGCGGGATGACTCCACCGACTACATCAAGCGCGTCATCGGGCTGCCCGGCGACCGCATCGAGGTCAAGAGCGGGCTGCTCTACATCAACGACGAGCCGATCAAGCGGGAGCGGCTGAGCGATTTCGTCGGCGAGGATCCCTGCGGCTCGGCGGATGCGACCGCCCGCGTCAAGCGCTGGAAGGAGACGCTGCCGAACGGCGTCAGCTATGAGACGCTGGACTGCACCGACAACAGCTACATGGACAACACCATCGTCTACACCGTTCCGCCCGGGCATTTCTTCATGATGGGCGACAACCGCGACAACTCCACCGACAGCCGCTTCCTGTCGCAGGTCGGCTACGTGCCGTTCGAGAACATCATCGGGCGGGCCCAGATGATCTTCTTCTCGATCGCCGAGGGCGAGCAGGCCTGGATGATCTGGCGCTGGCCGCTTGCCGTGCGGTGGAATCGCCTATTCTCTATCGTGCGATGAACGACGATACCGCAGCCATCAACGATCCTGCGCCGACCGGCGAGCCGAGCCAGACGCCTGCCGCCGACAGCACAGCCGCGCCGAAGAAACGGCGCAGCAAGGCGGCCAAGGCCGCTGAGGAGAAGGCCGCGATCGCGGGCACCGAGGCGCGGATCGGGTACACGTTCCAGGATCCCGCGCTGCTGACCACCGCGTTCACCCACGTCTCCGCGCTGAAGCCCGCCACCCGCAACCGCGCCGACAGCTACCAGCGGCTGGAGTTCCTCGGCGACCACGTGCTCGGGCTGATCGTATCGGACATGCTGTTCCGATCGTTCCCCAAGGCCGACGAGGGCGAATTGTCGAAGCGGCTCGCCGACCTCGTGCGCAAGGAGAGCTGCGCCGACGTCGCCAAGGCACTCGGGCTGCTCGAGGACATCAAGCTCGGCATGGTGAAGGCGGTCGAGGGCGCCCGGCTGCGCAAGTCCGTGCTCGGCGATATCTGCGAAGCGGTGATCGGGGCGATCTTTCTCGACGGCGGCTATGAGGCCGCGCGCCAGTTCGTCGAGCGCAACTGGACCGAACGGATGCACAAGCTGCGCCGGCCGCTGCGCGATCCCAAGACCGTGCTGCAGGAATGGGCGCAGGGCAAGGGGCTGCCGACGCCGGTCTATCGCGAGGTCGAACGCACCGGCCCGCATCACGATCCACAATTCCGCGTTGCGGTTGACCTGCCGGGCCTGGCCTCCGCCGAGGGCCTCGGTGGCAACAAGCGCGCGGCGGAGAAGGCGGCAGCATCCGCGATGATCGAGCGCGAAGGCGTCGGCACCAATGACTGACGAGGCCAAAGGGCAAGGGGACGCGACGCGCTGTGGCTTCGTCGCGCTGATCGGTGCGCCCAATGTCGGCAAGTCGACGCTGGTCAACGCGCTGGTGGGCTCCAAGGTCACGATCGTCTCGCGCAAGGTGCAGACCACGCGCGCGCTGATCCGCGGCATCGTGATCGAGGGCAACGCGCAGATCATCCTGGTCGACACGCCAGGGATCTTCGCGCCGCGGCGCCGGCTTGACCGCGCCATGGTGTCGACCGCCTGGAGCGGCGCGCACGACGCCGATCTCGTCTGCGTGCTGCTCGATGCGAAGTCGGGCCTCGACGAAGAGGCCAACGCGATCCTGGCCAAGCTCGAAACCGTCGCGCATCCGAAGATCCTGGTGCTGAACAAGGTCGATCTCGTGCAGCGCGAGAAGCTGCTGGCGCTGGCGCAGGCCGCCAACGAGCGGATGCGCTTCGAGCACACCTTCATGATTTCGGCGCTGTCCGGCGACGGCGTTGCCGATTTGCGCCAGACGCTCGCCAAGCTGGTGCCCGCAGGGCCGTTCCTCTATCCCGAGGACCAGATGTCGGATGCGCCGATGCGGCATCTGGCGGCCGAGATCACCCGCGAGAAGATCTACAGCCATCTGCATCAGGAACTGCCGTACCAGTCGACGGTCGAGACCGACAGCTGGACCGACCGCAAGGACAAATCGATCCGCATCGAGCAGACGATTTTTGTCGAGCGCGAGAGCCAGCGCAAGATCGTGCTCGGCAAGGGCGGCGCCACCATCAAGTCGATTGGCGCGCAGGCGCGTGCCGAGATCTCCGAGATCATGGGCGTCCCCGTGCATCTGTTCCTGTTCGTCAAGGTGCGTGAGAACTGGGGTGACGATCCCGATCGCTACAAGGAAATGGGGCTGGACTTCCCCAAGGAATAAGAGTCGACGTCTGCATGAACGTGCCCAGAAACGTGCTGTGGTTTGAGGTTCTGCTCTATCTGTCGCTGACGCTGGATGCGCTGTCGGTGGCGTTCCAGGACCGCACGCCGACCATCCTGAAGACCGAGCAGATGATCATGGGCGAGACCCTGACGGCCGGCTGCATGATCCTGCTACTGATGTATTTCGTCCGGCTTGCCGCGCAGCATCGCAAGAACTGGCCGCGCTGGGCGCTGCTCGCGGTGCTTGTCCTGTCGGTGATGTCCCTGGTGCAGGTCATCGGCGCAAGGGGCATGGAGATCGACAGCGCCATCGAGGTCGTGTCGTGCATCCTGACCACCGCCGGGCTGTATTATTCCTTCACCGGCGACGCGCGGGGCTGGTTCAACGCGTAGGGCATGACGCGTGAGGAAAGCTGCGTTCATCCGCGGAATCCTGCTAGACTCCGCACATGGAATGGAGCGACGAAGGCATCGTGCTGGGCGTGCGGCGGCATGGCGAATCCTCCGCCATCGTCGAGCTGTTGACGCGCGAGCACGGCCGCCATCTCGGCCTGGTGCGCGGCGGCGCCAGCTCGCGGATGCGGCCGCTGCTGCAGCCCGGCAACAGCGTTACCGCGGTGTGGCGGGCGCGGCTCGACGAGCATCTCGGCATGTATGCGCTGGAAGGCACGCGGCTGCGCGCGGCGACGCTGCTCGGCTCATCGCACGCGGTCTACGGCGTCACGCATCTGGCGGCGCTGGCCCGGCTGCTGCCGGAGCGCGATCCGCATGAGGACATCTACTGGATGCTGCAAGGGACGCTCGACGATTTCGAGGACGCCGGCGTTGCCGCCGTGCACTTGATCCGGTTCGAGCTCGCCATGCTGACCGAGCTCGGCTTCGGGCTCGACTTGGGAAACTGCGCGGCCACCGGGGAGACGTCGGACCTGATCTATGTGTCGCCGAAATCCGGCGGCGCCGTGTCCCGCGCCGCCGGCGAACCGTGGCGCGACCGGCTGTTGCCGCTGCCGGCGTTCCTGCGCGAAGGCGAGGGCGGGGCCAACAGCTGGTCGGACCAGGACCTGCTCGATGGTTTCCAGATCACCGGCCTGTTCCTGCTCCGCCACGTGCTGGAGCCCCGCGGGCAGGGTCATTCCGACGCCCGCGACGGATTTATCAACGCCGTAACGAGGCGGCGCCGGCTGGCGGGGACGTGATCCCGCGCCCCGAGCTGCTGTTTTGACGGGATCGAGGTCATCGAGCTCGCCTTGCAGGTCGATGGCGCGAAGCACTGACATTCCCGCGCCCCTGTCATGCAGGGCGGGACGGGAACGAGATCGCCTGGTGAAGCATTGCGGGGACGTGGTTCCATCGATGGGCGACCGATGTTTCTGCGGGGAATTGTTATTTCAGCGGCGTTGCTGACGCTGGCGCCGGACGCAATGGCCGGCGAGCAGGGGGGCGTGCTCCGTCGCGTCTCCTGCACGGTGGTTCGCTACTACGTCGCCAGATATTCGGCCGCGGCGGCCGAAAGCTGGGCCAGAGCCCATGGCGCAACCGACGCCGAGATCGATGTCGCCCGCCATTGCTCAAGGAAACTCCCGTCAAGCCCGTGCGGACGGCCGGCCAGTCGGCACAATAATTGCGCGAATCAGGTGCATCGATGCGCGGTTCGCGTGATTCGCGGCTTGCCCGATTCACCGCCAAGGTTTAACGCCTCCCCATGGGAAAACGACAGATTCCGCCGGAAGAGCCGGCCGAAATTCACGAGGTGCCGCTGCGTGACGCGCTCGAGGAGCGCTATCTCGCCTATGCGCTCTCGACCATCATGCATCGCGCCCTGCCGGACGCCCGCGACGGGCTGAAGCCGGTGCACCGGCGCATCCTCTACGGCATGGACCTGCTCGGGCTCGACCCGCGCGCCGCATTCAAGAAGTCGGCCAAGATCGTCGGCGACGTGATGGGCTCGTTCCATCCGCATGGCGACCAGGCGATCTATGACGCCATGGTGCGCCTGGCGCAGGATTTCTCCTCGCGCTACCCGCTGGTCGACGGCCAGGGCAATTTCGGCAATATCGACGGCGACAACCCGGCCGCCTATCGCTACACCGAAGCGCGCATGACCGAGGTCGCGCGGCTGCTGCTCGACGGCATCGACGAGGACGGCGTCGAGTTTCGCCTCAACTACGACGGTCAGTCGAAAGAGCCGGTGGTGCTGCCGGGCGGCTTTCCGAACCTGCTCGCCAACGGCGCGCAGGGCATCGCGGTCGGCATGGCGACCTCGATCCCGCCGCACAACGCGGCCGAACTCTGCGACGCCGCGCTGCATCTGATCGAGAAGCCCGACGCCAAGTCGAAGGCGCTGCTGAAATGGGTCAAGGGCCCGGACTTCCCGACCGGCGGCATCGTGGTCGATTCCAAGGAAGCGATCGTCGAGGCTTACACCACGGGGCGCGGCTCGTTCCGCACCCGTTCGCGCTGGACCCAGGAGGAGGGCGCGCGCGGCACCTGGGTGGTCGTCGTCACCGAGATTCCGTGGCTGGTGCAGAAGTCGCGGATCGTGGAGAAGATCGCCGAGCTCATCAACGAGAAGAAGCTGCCGCTGGTCGCCGACGTCCGCGACGAGTCGGCCGAGGACGTCCGGCTCGTGATCGAGCCGAAATCGCGCACCGTCGATCCGGCGCTGATGATGGAGTCGCTGTTCCGCCTGACCGAGCTGGAAAGCAAGATCTCGCTGAACCTCAACGTGCTGATCAAGGGCCGCATCCCGAAGGTGGTCGGCCTTGCCGAGTGCCTGCGCGAATGGCTCGACCATCTGCGCGACGTGCTGGTCCGCCGGTCCAACTTCCGCAGGACCCAGATCGAGCACCGCCTGGAAGTGCTGGGCGGCCACCTCGTCGCCTATCTGAACCTCGACAAGGTGATCAAGATCATCCGCACCGAGGACGAGCCGAAGCCGGTCTTGATGAAGACCTTCAAGCTGTCAGAGATCCAGGCTGACGCCATCCTCAACATGCGCCTGCGCAATTTGCGCCGCCTGGAGGAGATGGAGATTCGGACCGAGGACAAGGATCTTCGCAAGGAGCTGAAGGGGATCGAGGGCCTGCTCGCTTCCGAGACGGAGCAGTGGGCCAAGGTCGGCGATCAGGTGCGCAAGGTCCGCGACATCTTCGGACCGAAGACGCCGCTCGGCAAGCGTCGCACCACCTTCGCCGATGCGCCCGAGCATGACCTCGCCGCGATCGAGGAAGCGCTGGTCGAGCGCGAGCCGTGCACCGTCGTGATATCAGAGAAGGGCTGGGTGCGGACGCTGAAGGGCCATGTCGAGGATCTCTCGGGGCTTGCCTTCAAGACCGACGACAAGCTCGAGCACTCGTTTTTTGCCGAGACCACCTCGAAGCTGCTGCTGTTTGCCACCAACGGCAAGTTCTATTCGCTCGACGTGGCAAAACTGCCGGGCGGCCGCGGCCATGGCGAGCCGATCCGGATGTTCATCGATCTCGAGCAGGATGCCGCGATCATCTCGCTGTTCGTCAACAAGGGCGAGCGCAAGTTCCTGATCGCGAGCAGCGAGGGGCAGGGCTTCATCGTCAAGGAAGAGGACTGCGTCGGCAACACCCGCAAGGGCAAGCAGGTGCTCAACGTCGAAATGCCGAACGAGGCCCGCGCGATCACGACCGTGAACGGCGACACCGTCGCGGTGATCGGCACCAACCACAAGATGGTGCTGTTCGGCCTCGACCAGGTGCCGGAGATGGCGCGCGGCCGCGGCGTGCGGCTGCAGAAATACACCAGCGCGTCGCTGTCTGACGTTGCGGTGTTCGACGCCAAGACCGGCCTGACCTGGAAGGATTCCGCCGGCCGCGAGCACAGCATGACCATGAAGGAACTGGCCGACTGGCGCGGCAACCGCGCCGACGCCGGCCGGCTCGCCCACGGCCTGCCGAAATCGAACAAGTTCAACCGCGGCGTGGAGTAACTGTAGCGCTGCGCTCCATCCGGGCTACGCGGCTAACTGGCGCGGTGTGATAGTATCCACATTTCACCGCGCTATAACCGTCGCCGACGACATCGGGCGACGGTTGCCATGGCGCACAATCACGACCACGACCACAGCGGTCATTCTCACGGACATGCCCACGCCGGGCATTCCCATGCCGGGCACAGCCACGCGCCTGACAATTTTGGCACGGCCTTTGCGGTCGGCGCGTCGCTGAACACCGCCTTCGTCGTCGCGGAGCTGATCTTCGGCTATTCAGCCAACTCGCTGGCGCTGGTCTCCGACGCCGTTCACAATCTCTCCGATGTCATCGCGCTGCTGCTGGCCTGGGGCGGGGCATGGCTCGCGGGCAGGCGGCCGACCGATACCCACACCTATGGCTACCGTCGCGCCTCGATCCTGGCGGCGCTGTTCAATGCCGGGCTGCTGCTGATCGCGGTCGGCGGCATCGCGGTCGAGGCGATCAACCGCTTGCGCGAGCCGGCCGAGGTTGCAAGCTGGACCGTGGTCTGGGTCGCGGCACTCGGCGTCCTGATCAATGGCGGCACGGCGCTGCTGTTCATGCGCGGCCGCGACAGCGATCTCAATGTCCGTGGCGCCTATCTGCACATGGCGGCGGATGCCGGCGTTTCGCTCGGCGTCGTGATCGCCGCGCTCCTGATCATGGCGACCGGCTGGCAGTGGATCGATCCGGCGATCAGCCTCGTCATCGCGGTGGTCGTGCTGCTGAGTGGCTGGGAGCTCGCCCGCGACAGCGTCAACCTCGCGCTCGACGCGGTGCCGAGGGGGATCGATCTCAAAGAGGTGAGGGATTATCTCGGCGCGCTCGAGGGCGTCACCGAGGTGCACGATTTGCACATCTGGGCGATGAGCACCAGCGAGACCGCGTTGACCGCGCATCTGGTGCGGCCCGGCGGACACGACGATGTCTTCCTGCATCACGTCTGCGCCGAGCTCTCGGAGCGGTTCAGCATCCACCACGCGACGCTGCAGGTCGAGATCAGCAGCGAGACCTGCCGGCTGGCGCCGGCGGAGATGGTCTAGCCGACGCAGCCGGCCGCGCACTCGCATTCAATTGATCGCTCGACCCATGTCGACGTCTTCCACGGGCGGCGACGACACGGCACATTGCGGCCGCGCGCTGAAGCAACCGGCTCGATCAATGGAGGGCAACGTGAAGAAGGCAATCGGTCTTGCAATGTTGTTCTGGGCCGTGGGCGTGCTGCCGCATGCGGACGCCGAGCCGGCGAAATCAGGCGTCGAGAAGCTCTACATCCTCAACTGCGGCGAGGGCGTTGCCGGCGACATTTCACGCTGGTCGCCCGGCGTCAATGAAGGCAAGTCGATGGACTTCGTCGACAATTGCTACCTGATCAAGCACGCCCAGGGCTGGTTGCTGTGGGACACCGGGATTCCCGACGCGGTGACGGCGATGCCGGACGGCCTTGCGCCGGCCGATCCGAAGGCGGTCACCTGGCGGCGGCCGAAGACGCTCGCCGTGCAGCTCGACCAGCTCGGCGTCAAGCCGTTAGACATCAAGGCGATCGCCGTGTCGCACACCCATCCCGATCACATCGGCAATGTCGAGCTGTTCCCGGCCGCGATGCTGTATGTGCAGAAGGCGGAGTATGAGTGGCCCGGCGCCAACAACGCGCCGCGCTTCAAGCCCGAGCATCCCGTGACGAAGCTCGAAGGCGACCGCGACGTGTTCGGCGACGGCAGCGTCACCATCCTGTCGACGCCAGGCCACACGCCCGGCCACCAGTCGCTGCTGGTGAAACTGCCGAAGACAGGCGCGGTCGTGCTGACCGGCGATGCCGTTCACTTCAGGGACAATTGGGACAACCGGCGCGCGCCGAGCATGAACGTCAGCAAGGAGCAGACGCTGGCCTCGATGCAGAAGATCGCCGACACGCTGACAAAGGAGAAGGCGCAGCTCTGGATCAACCACGACAAGGCGCAGCGCGACGGGCTGAAGCTGTCGCCGGACTTCTACGACTGAGCCGCCTTGGCGGGGTTCGCTTTCGACCAGGTTCGAAAGATCTGCGCGGTCTCCTCGTCCATCGGAAAGAAGCTTTCGATGCGCAGCTCCTGCAGCGTGACGTCCTGCGGCGTCCCCAGCGTCGCGATCGTGGTGAACAATTGCAGGCTGACGTCGCCCTTGCGGAATAGCATCGGCAGCACCGGCCCGGATGTCGGCCCCGGCGGCGCGGCCAACGCGGCTTCGACACCGTCATAGGCCAGCAGGCGCTTGAGCAATTCCGCCGTCGCGGTGGTGCCGTCGGCGGCGGCATCGGCCTCGACACTGCGGACGAAGTAGCCGGCCACCACGGTCCAGTTGGTGAGATAGGGGCGCAACACACCGGGCGCGACCAGCGCATCGGCGAGATTGACCGCCGTGCCTGGAGCCAGCGGCCCGACCAGGAATTCCACCAATTGCCCGGCGCCTGAATTGGCGAGCAGCAGATTCCAGTGCCGGTCGACCACGACCGCCGGGAAGGGCTCCTGCTGCGCCAGGATGAAATCCAGTGCGTAGCGGATCTGGGCGAGCTCCGGTGCGGCGAGGTCGGTTTGCCGCCAGACCGGCGCGAAGCCGGCCGCGACCAAGAGCGCGTTCTGCTGGCGCAACGGCACGTCGAGCGCCGCGGCAAGCCGGATCACCATGTCGCGGCTCGGCGCGGCGCGCCCGAGCTCGAGGAAGCTGAGATGGCGCTGCGAGATATCCGCGCGCCCGGCGAGCTCGAGTTGCGAGTGCCCCTTGCGTTGCCGCCACCAGCGCAGGCTGGCTGCAAAATCGCGCTGCTGCGACATGGGTACCTGCCAAATACCTGCCAAGTAGTTGCCGGAATGATCTCGCCGGGCAAGATGCCACAAGCGAACCGAAAACGCATGGGGATCGGGATGGGCGAGTGGATCGGCGTTGCGATTGCACTGGTCTCGAGCTGCCTCGGCGGCACGGCGGCGGCGATCACGCGTTATCTGGCTGGCAACGCCGACCCGATCACATTGGCGATCCTGCGCTGGGCGATCGGCTTTCTCTGCGTGCTTCCCGCCGCGGTCCTGCTCGGGACGAAGTGGCCGCGGCGCGGGGACTTGCCGGCGGTCGCGGCGCTCGGCGTCGCCTTCTTCGGCGTGTTCTTCGTGCTCTATAATCTCGCGATGTCCTACACGACGGCGGCGCGCGCCAGCCTGGCGTTGGCGACCTTGCCGCTCTCCACCATGGTCGTCGGCGCCTTGCTCGGCATCGAGCCGCTGACGATGCGCAAATCGATCGGGGTTTCGATTGCGGTGCTCGGCGTGGCGGCGGCGCTGGCATCCGGGCTGGCGGCAGCGCCACCGGGCGCATGGCGCGGCGAACTGATCATGGCCGCCGCGGTGCTCTGCATGGCCTTCTACAACGTGCTGTCGCGGCCGTTCATCCGCCGCTCCAGCGCGCTCGGTTTCCTTGCCGTCGGCATGGGCGCCGGCGCGGCGGCGCTCGTCGTGGTCGGATCGTTCACCGGCAGCCTGGCGACGCTGCGCGAGTTCGGTCCCTCGCAGTGGATCGCGGGGCTCTATCTCGGGATAGCCAGCGGTGCGCTGGCCTTCATCCTGTGGGTGCTGGCACTTGAGCGGGCCTCGCCGACCCGCGTCGCCAACACCATGACGGTCAATCCGATCGCCGCCGGGCTGCTTGCGAAGCAATTGGTCGGCGAGCCGATCACGGCCAATCTGGTCGTCGGCCTGATCGCGGTCTTTGCGGGCATCTGGATTGCGACGTCGGAAACCAAACCGGTCTGATCAGCCGCGCGGGGCGGCCGGCGCGGTTGCCGGCGGGGCAGGCGAGTGCTTCGGCTTCAGCGTGCCGGCGTAGAACGACAGGACGAACACCAGGATAAGACCGACAAGATAGACCCCATAGGATTGCGGCGGGGTGATCGCCCATTGCATGAGGCGACGCATCGGGTTTTGCGGGTCAGTGTCGTTGTCCATGCGCTGTTGTGCGCGAGCGGCCGGACAAAAGGAAGCGGAATCGGCGCTCTTCGGCGGTCGTGTTCCGCAGGAAATGGTGAGGCGGGCGGCCTTGCAATGCCGCATTGGCGTTCGCATCTGTCACGCGACCAGCAGGCCTTCCTCCCGCACCAATTGCCCGGCATAATCCAATCTATGGAACTGACACCCCGTTTGCGCCTGATGAGTTGGCTGGTCCGCCAAGGTCTGACGGGCCTGCCGGAAAACGACCTGCTGCGCGGTTTCTGCGAGCGCTGCCGGGCCGCGGGCATGCCGCTGTCGCGGGCGATCGTCTTCATCGACACCCTGCATCCGATCTTCGAGGGACGCGGTTTCCGCTGGAACGACGGCGAGAGCAACGAGGCCGACATCTTCGAATACGGCTCGACCAGCGCCGGCGAGGCCAGTCAGACCTGGCGGCGGTCGGCCTTCTACCACATGCTCGAAAACGGCCATGACGAGATAGTGATCGATCTCGCCGACACCTCGCACGATTTCTCGATGATCGGCGAACTGGCCGAAAAGGGCCACAAGCATTTCGCCGCCTTCGTGCATCGCTTCGGCGAGGCCGGCACGATCGGCGAGATGGACTGCTTCTATTCCTACTACACCACGCGTCGTTCGGACGGGTTCGACGAGAACCATCTGGCGGCGCTGCGCGACCTGGTGCCGGTGCTCGGGCTCGCGATCAAATCGGCTGCCCAGGTCGAGATCGCCCGCACGCTGGGGCGGGTCTATCTCGGCCGCGACACCGCGGAGCAGGTGCTGCGCGGACGCATGCAGCGCGGCATCACCGAGAAGATCAAGGCCGTGCTGTGGTACTCCGACGTGCGTGGCTCGACCGCGATCAGCGAACGCATCGGCCCGGACGAGATCATCCCGTTCCTCAACGACTATGCGCAGGCCTCGATCGACGCGATCCATGACGCCGGCGGCGAGGTGCTGAAGCTGATCGGCGACGGCGTGCTGGCGATGTTCACCGGCGAGAACGTGGCAGGCGCCAAGCGAGCGGCGCTGCGGGCCGAGCACAGATTCCGGCATAACATCCGCGTGCTGAACGATCGCCGCGAGAACGAGGGTCGGCCGACCACGACGGCCTATGTCGGGCTCCATGTCGGCCAGGTGTTCTACGGCAATATCGGCAGCGAGGACCGGCTGGATTTCACGGTGGTCGGGCCCGCCGTCAACGAGGTCAGCCGGATCGCCTCGATGTGCGCCTCGGTCGATCGCGAGCTGTTGACCTCGACCGATTTCCGCACCGGGCTCGACGCCGCCGGCCGCAACTATCTGGTCTCCACCGGCCGCTTCGTGCTGCGCGGCATCGGCCATGCGCAGGATCTCTACACGCTGGATCCGGCTGTCGCCGCCGACGAGGTGGTCGGCGGCAAATACGAGCGTTACCTGGCGAGCTAGCGTCTCTCCACCGTCATTGCGAGAAGCTCGCGACAAAATTGCCGAGTAATTTTGCGCTGAAGCGACGAACCAGTCGCAATGACGGCTGAGAAGACCCGGGATCAGCAGCGCGCGGGTTCGCCGACCATGTCGGGCTGCCGCGTCAGCGACACCGCCGGCGACATCAGGATCACCAGCGCCTGGGCGGCGAAGATCGCGGCCGCGAGATAGAGGCAGGCCTCGGCACCGTAGAGGCCGCCGACGATGGCGCCGAGCGCGGAGCCGAGCGGGCGGGCGCCGTAGCTCATGATGTTGATGGCCGAGACGCGGCCGAGCAGCGACGGCGGCGTCACCGACTGCCGCAGCGTGGTGGTCGAGATCACCCACAGGATCGGGCCGACGCCGAGCAGGAAGAAGCTGAGGCCCGCGAGCAGCGGCGTCGCAATCCAGGTCGTCAGCGCCATCACGGCCGCGGCGACGAAGCCGGTGACGGGGCCGAGCCCGATCACGGTGCCGAACGCCAGCCGCTTCATCACGCGGGTGGCGAACAGCGCGCCGACCACCATGCCGACGCCGTACATCGCAAGCGTGGTGCCGACACCGGTCGCACTGAGCCCGAGATGACGCACCGCATAGGGCACGAACACGGCGAGCAGCAGGAACGACGCGGTGTTGAAGATGAACTGGGTGATGAACACCGGCCGCAGCAAGGCGTGGTGCATCACGAAGGCTGCGCCTTCCTTGATGTCCTGCAACGGATGGCGCCGCGGGGCGGGCTGCCGCGCCGGCTCGTAGATGCCGGCGAGCAGCACGACCGCGATCGCCGACAGCGCCGCGGCGAAGCCGAATGCGGGCGCGGCACCGACCCAGCCGACCAGCACGCCGCCGAGCGCGGGGCCGCTGGCGAATGCGACGGTGCGCGCGAGCTCGATGCGGGCGTTCGCCGCCGGCAATTGCCGTGACGTCACCAGCGAGGGGACCAGCGCCGGCGCAGCGACGCTGTAGGCGACCGTGCCGCAGACCGCGATGAAGCCGAGCAGGGCCAGCAGCGGCAGCGTCATCAGGCCGAGCCACAAGAGCAGCAGCATTGCGGCAAGCGCGGCCGCGCGCAGCGCTTCGGAGCCCGCCATCACCCAGCGCCGCGACACGCGGTCGGCAAGCAGGCCGGCGGGGATCGCAAACAGGATGAAGGGCAGCGTCAGCGCGGTCTGCAACACGCCGGTCTGGCCTTCGCCGACGCCGAGCAGCAGCACGGCCACGATGGGCGCAGCCGCAAGCGCAATCTGTTCGGCCGATTGCGCGGCAAGGTTGGACCAGGCCAGGCGGTTGAAGGTGGCCGGCAGGCGAGGCGTATCGGCGGACATGGCAGAATCCTTGATCATTCGACTGCCCGGTAGTGTGTGGTTGGAAGAGGCCCGATCCCACCCGTTTCCCGATAACGCCAAAAGCAGAGCCCGCCGAAGGGGATCGGCGGGCTCTTCTAGAGTCAGACCTGGCTGAAAGCCGTCACTGCTGTTTGGGAGCAGGCGCCAGTTGGCCCGTAATGGTGCCGACCTGCGCGGTTGGCGCGCTTTCGATGCCCACCGTCGGTGCTTCGGCGACCTCGGCCTTGCGCTGCGCCAGCGCGCTGGTCAGGCTGGTGAGCGCGTCGGAGCAGGCGGGGAAGCCTGCCTCCGAGAGAATCTTGTCGATCATCGGCTTGAACGCCGAGACCGACAGCAGCTGCGCGGCGAGGCCGTCGCCGAGCCCGAGGCCGCCATTGCCGTTGGCGTGGCCGTTGGCGCCGCCGCGGCCGAGCATGCTGCCGGTGTCGAAGATCCGGATGTCGGAAATCTTCTCGATCGGCTTCACCGCCTCGGCGAGCGCGCTCGGGATCACGTTGATCCGCGCGAGGTTGAGATCGTAGGCGATCATGTCGGCGCTCAGCGTGTTGCGCGCCTCCGCCTTCATCGTCGCGACCTCGGCTTCGGCCTGGCCGAGCGCCTTGACGCCGGCAGCGCGGGTGGTGGCGGCCGCCGCATCGGCCTTGGCGAGCACGTTGGTGGCTTCCGCCTTGTTGGCGGCGGCCTGGCGTTCGGCCTCGGCCATCACCGTGATCGGCATCGCGTCGGTCTCGGCCGCCTTGCGCGCCGCGATCACGTTGATGATCTTGTCGCGCTCGGCGATCTCGGTGGCGCGGGCGGTGGTGACCTTTTCCTCGGCGGCGATCGCGACCGCGCGCGCTGTCTCGGCGATGGTCTGGGCCTCCGACTGCTCCTTGCTCTTGGCTGCGACCGCGATGGCGCTTTCCTGCGCCACGATCTGGAGGTCGCGCTCCATCTCGGTATTGCGGCGCTTGACCGCGAGATCGGCCTCGATCTTGCGGGTGTCGCGGGCCTGGTTGGCCTCGGTCTGCTTGTTGGCGACCGCGAGCTCCTGCTGGATGCGGTATTCGGCCTCGTTCTGCAGCGCGGTCTGTTCGACCTGCGCCGTCTGCGCGCGCATCGCGGCGGTCTTGTTGGCGATGTCGCGCTGCTGGGCGAGCTCGGCCTCGCGCTTGGTGCTTTCGATCGTCAGCGTGGTCTGCCGCGCCACCAGGTCCTGCTGGGCGATGTTGACCTCGGTGGTACGGACGATCTGGTTGCGCTCCTGCTCACGCTCCTTGGTGATCTTGGTCAGCGTGGTGAGGCCGTGCGCGTCGAAGAAATTGCTGGGGTTGAAGTGCTTGATGTCGCTCTGGTCGAGCTTCGTCAGCGACACCGATTCAAGCTCGAGACCGTTGTTCTGGATGTCGGCACCGACCGCGTCCTGCACCGCCTTGACGAAGGTGGCGCGTTGCTCCTGCAATTCCTCGAGGTTCATGGTCGCGGCGACCGAGCGCAGGCCGTCGACGAACTTGGCCTCGACCAGCTCGCGCAGCTCGGCCGCGTCGTTGGTGCGGTTGCCGAGCGTCTGCGCGGCGAGCGCGATCGACGACGAGTCGGGTTTGACGCGCAGATAGAACTCGGCGCCGATATCGACGCGCATGCGGTCCTTGGTGATCAGCGAGTCCGGGCCGCCGCGCGCGACCTCGAGCCGCAGCGTCTTCAGGTTCACCGCCGCGGTGGAATGGAAGATCGGCAGCACGAGCGAGCCGCCGTCGAGCACCACCTTCTGGCCGCCGAGGCCGGTGCGGACATAGGCCTCGTCGCGCGTCGAGCGCTTGTAGAGTTTTGCGAACAGGAGACCGATAACGAGGATGACGATGACGCCAATAACGACGGGTACAGCAAGTTCCCACATGTGTTATGCCCTGTTGGAAGATCGTTGTTGTTCGACGAGGTCGGCTGGAGCGGCAATCGCGATGAAGCCCTTGGCGTCGCGGTCGACCAGCAGCACGCTGGCGCCGACCGGCAATGCCCCGGATTCCGCGCTGGCACGCGCCGACACGGTGTGCCAGTTGCCGAAGACATCCTTGAGACGGACCCTGCCGGGCAGGCCCTGATCGAGCGGGCCGACCGACACGGTTGCGACCTTGCCGACAAAGTCGCTGTCGTTGACCGCATAGCTCTCGTCGCGCGGAATGATGCGGGCGAGGCCGCGGCTGGTATTTCTGATCACGGGGATGCTGCCTGCGGCAGCAACCACCGCGGCAAATGAGACCGGGATGGCGGTGCCTGCGGCATGCGCCAGTCCCTGAAGCAGAAAGCCTCCGATCGAGAAGATGCCGAGGATCAGGATGATCAGGATCAGGAGGGGAAGCCGCCCGGCGTTGATCCAGAGAAACAGGCCACTGAGAGCGTTGTGGCTCTCGGCCTCGACCGCGAAATCCTTGCCGATCAATTCGCTGATCGAAAGTCCGATCATGGTGCTCAGCAATTCGATACCGCCAAGTGCCACCATGATCGCAGCCGCGACCGCGAAGGGCCGCACGTCGGGGGCGAGCAGAATGTCGCCAACTGCACTCATTTTTCTGACTTGATCCTTTCAAGCCGCGCCGCGATTTCCTTTTCGCGATGCAGGCGATCGAGTTCGTCAAGCTCCTTGTCGCCGAGCACGCTGGAGGCGGGAACGCCGGTGACCCGGGCGATCGCCGCCATGGCGCGCTCAGCACTCAATGTATTGGTCGCGGATGGGCCCCGGCTGGTTTCGTCCTGGGCCTCGCGGATCAGGCTTTGTTCGAGATCGGCCAGGCGCGTCTCTGCCTCACGACGCGCGCCGAGCATGGCCTGCAGTGCCTTGGTCTGCTCATCGATTTCGAGCTCGATGAAATCCATCGCGCGTTCCAGCGCGATCACCTGCGACTCCAGATCAATTTGCCGTGCGACGCCGGCGCGCGCGAGATCCTCGCGATTTTCCGCAAGTGCGAGACGAATCTTTTCGTTCAGAGCAGTCGTTTCGATATCCAGTTCCTCGCGCCGTTTCCTCAAGCGGAATTCTTCGGCGCGCGACTTGCCGAGCGCATAGCGCGCCTCGTCGGCGCCGGCGTCGATCTCGCGGATCGCCTGTTTGACCAGCGCGACCTTGTTGTTGTTCTCGACATTGTCGATGGTCTGGCTCGCGATGGCGGCAAGAAGCCGGCCCATGCGCGCAAGGATGCCTTCGTGAAGCATGGTCTTCTCCTCCGATTGTGCTGATTTCGATTTGACGGCGATGTGGATTTCGTAGCCGCGTCCATCCGAGATCAAATGCGCCGGGAAGGGGCTTTCCCAGCCCGAGACATATCCCGGCACGTCGAACGGCACCAAGACACGTCCGCTGACAGTGCTAATGGTCAGTGAAGTTGGACCCTTGATCGCGAACAACTTGTCGTCGAGCGGTATCCGGCGGACGGCGGCGCCTGCGATGTAATTGGCGCGGTCGCGCAGGCCGAGCGTCACCAGCCGTGCGGGCAGGCCGGTCTCCTTGCGGATCTTCTCGTAGGCCTGGGCGTGCAGCGAGACCAGGTTGGCGCCGACGGGGGCGACCTCGGCAAGGATCGCCATCATCCGGTCGTAGGCCGCAAAGGTCGCCTCGATCGCCTCGATGCCTGAAGGGTCGGGGGCGAGGGCGTAGCGTAGCGTCGCGGTGGGCGTCTCGACGGGCAGCTTGATCATGCATCTAACGTAAAGCACTTCCTCAGTGCTTTACAAGAAGAGCGGCCGGTATCATTTTCGTGAGCCTAGATGCAGTTGCAAATGAGTTGCAATAACGGGAGAGATCGGCCATCCTTATCGAATGGATGCTCGGACCCCTGAACTGTCTTCCGTTTCCGTTCCCAATGCCGTGCCAGGCGGCTGGCGGGGCGATGCCGGACATGTGCGCAGCCTGCCGGAGGTGAACGCGACCGTCGCGGTGCCGTCGGGTGGCCTGTGGTGGCGACGGCTGCTGGCCTTCGCCGGGCCGGGCTATCTGGTTTCGGTCGGCTATATGGACCCCGGCAACTGGGCCACCGACCTCGCGGGCGGATCGAAGTTTGGCTACACACTGCTGTCGGTCATCCTGCTCTCGAACCTGATGGCGATTTTGCTGCAGGCACTCGCCGCGCGGCTTGGCATCGCCACCGACCGCGATCTCGCCCAGGCCTGCCGCGCAACCTATTCGCGCCCGGTGAATTTGCTGCTGTGGCTCGCCTGCGAGGCCGCAATCATTGCCTGCGACCTCGCCGAGGTGATCGGCACCGCGATCGCGCTCAAGCTGCTGTTCGGCATTCCCCTGATCGGCGGCGCGCTGCTGGCGGCGCTCGATGCATTCCTGCTGCTGCTCCTGATGAACCGCGGCTTTCGCTTCCTCGAGGCCTTCGTCATCGCGCTCCTGATCGTCATCGCGGTCTGCTTCGTCGTCCAGATCGCCGCCGCCGCGCCGCCGGTTGCCGCTGTGATCGGCGGCTTCATGCCGTCGCGCGAGATCGTCACCAATCCGGAGATGCTGTACATCGCGATCGGCATCATCGGCGCCACCGTGATGCCGCATAATCTCTATCTGCACTCCTCGATCGTGCAGACCCGCGCCTATCCGCGGACCGAGGAGGGACGGCGCGACGCGATCAAATGGGCGACCACCGATTCCACCATCGCGCTGATGCTGGCGCTGTTCGTCAATGCCGCGATCCTGGTGCTGGCGGCCGCGACCTTCCACAAGAGCGGCCATTCCGACGTCGCCGAGATCGACCAGGCGTTCGAGCTGCTGTCGCCGCTGCTTGGGCTGGGCATCGCCTCGACGCTGTTTGCCGTGGCGCTGCTCGCCTCCGGCCTCAACTCGACGGTAACGGCGACGCTGGCCGGACAGATCGTGATGCAGGGCTTTCTCGATCTGCGGCTGCCCGACTGGCTGCAGCGGCTGGTGACCCGCGGCATCGCGATCGTCCCTGTCATCGTGGTCGCTGCGCTCTATGGCGAGAGCGGCACGGCGCAACTGCTGGTGTTCAGCCAGGTCGTGCTGTCGATGCAGCTGCCGTTCGCGGTGATCCCGCTGGTGCGCTTCGTGTCCGACAAGCGCAAGATGGGCGCGTTCGCGATCTCACGCCCCGTCGCGGTGGCGGCGTGGATCGTCGCCGGGCTGATCGTCATCCTGAACGTGAAGCTGCTGATCGATACGTTCTTCGGCGGCTAATTTAGTCCTGCGGCTCGGCCAAGACCTCGCCTGAGGCGTCGACGCGCAGCCAGCCCGACGGCGCGAGCCGCTGCTGCGGCAGGAAGCGGCCCTTGTAGTCCATCTTCTTGGAGCCCTCGATCCAGTAGCCGAGATAGACGTAGGGCAGGCCCTGCCGGCGGGCGCGGGCGATGTGGTCGAGGATCATGAAGGTGCCGAGCGAGCGGGCCTCCAGCCCGGGCTCGAAGAACGAATAGACCATCGACAGCCCGTCGCTGAGCACGTCGGTCAGCGCCACCGCCATCAGCTCGTCGCCGCGGCCGGTGATGGCGCTGTCGGCATTGCGCTTGCGGTACTCGATGATCCGGGTCTCGACATGGCTGTCCTCGACCATCATGGCGTAGTCGAGCACGGTCATGTCGGCCATCCCGCCGTTGCGGTGGCGGCGGTCGAGATAGGCGCGGAAGACCGAATATTGCTCCGAGGTCGGCACCGCGGTGCGCTGCTCGCCGATGATGTCGGCGTTGCGGGCCAGCACCTTGCGGAAGTTGCGGGAGGGGCGGAATTCGTTGGCGATCACCCGGACCGAGACACAGGCCCGGCACTGGTCGCAGGCCGGGCGGTAGGCGATCGACTGGCTGCGGCGGAAGCCGCCATGGGTCAGCAAGTCGTTGAGATCGCCCGCTTTGTCGCCGACCAGGTGCGTGAAAACCTTCCGCTCATGGCGGCCCGGCAAGTACGGGCAGGGCGAGGGCGCCGTCAAATAGAACTGGGGAGTATCACGCGAATGCTGGGTCACGTCAGATCGTCGGGCTCCACAAACAATACAGGCAGCCGAGTGAGCATCGCCCCCCTGAGGCTAACGGTCAATTGGTTTAGGTGGGCCTAATAGAAGGCCCGCGCGGCCGGGGACATCTGGGTCCGGACCGAGCTGTTGATTATGACGGTTCCGAGGATGATGTCGTGCAGCAGCCGGCGGCGGCCGTTGAGCAGCCCGATCAGGAGCACCAGCGGCGACAGGAACGAGATCGTCGCCCAGAACAGCACCGCATGGGTGGCGCCGAGCACGAAATAGCCGCGCGCGCCGTACCAGGTCCGCAGTTCCAGATCCATCATGCGCATGCCAATGGTGGCCGAGTGCTGCCCGCCGATCGAGGCGCCGTAATAGACGATCGCCCAGACGATCGAGGCCGGCGAGACCAGCCAGAACAGCGCCCAGCCGAGACCGAGCGTGACGAGGCCGAACACCGCGATGAAAATCACCGCGAGGATCACCGGCACCGACAGCACGAACAGGTCGATCAGGAACGCAAAAACGCGTCGCGTCAGCACGCCGCGAAACAGGTCAGGCTGCATCAACGGATCGAACGCATGCGGGGGAACGCCGCCGTCGTTGCGCCAGGCCTCATTGCGCCGGGTGCCGCCGTCATCGCCGTAGGACATGACCAACCTCCGATGAAAGTCCCGCGCAGGAGATGGGAACAGGAGGCGCGTTCGCCAAGCCTGCGCGAACATTAACTAGCCGAAATATTCCGGCGATTCGGCGGCTGAATTGAGCGGTTCTACCTCCACGCCGTCATTGCGGCGGAGCGAACCAATCCACTTGTCGCAATAGCGGGCGATGGCTGTCAGCTCTCCGCCTTGATCTTTTCGGCGGCCTTCGGCGCGAAATAGGTGAGGATGCCGTCGGCGCCGGCGCGCTTGAAGCCGACCAGGCTCTCCATCATCGCGCGCTCGCCGTCGATCCAGCCGTTGGCGGCGGCGCCCGCGATCATCGCGTACTCGCCGGACACCTGGTACACGAAGGTCGGCATCGCGAAATGGTCCTTCACGCGGCGGACGATGTCGAGATAGGGCATGCCCGGCTTCACCATCACCATGTCGGCGCCCTCGGCGATGTCGAGCTCGACCTCGCGCAGCGCCTCGTCGGAATTGGCGCTGTCCATTTGGTAGGTACGCTTGTCGCCGGTCAGCGTCTTGGCCGAGCCGATCGCGTCGCGGAACGGGCCGTAGAAGGCGGAGGCGTATTTCGCCGCGTAGGACATGATCTGCACGTCGCCGAAGCCGTTGTCGTCGAGCGCCTCGCGGATCGCACCGATCCGGCCGTCCATCATGTCCGACGGCGCGATCACGTCGCAGCCGGCTTCGGCCTGGGTCAGCGCCTGCTTCACCAGCACCGCGACGGTCTCGTCGTTGAGGATCTTGCCGCCCTCGATCAGCCCGTCATGGCCGTGGCTGGTGAAGGGATCGAGCGCGACGTCGCACAGCACGCCGATGTCGGGAAACTCCTTCTTGATCGCGCGCACCGCCTGGCAGACCAGATTGTCGGGGTTGAGCGCTTCCGAGCCCTGCTCGTCGCGCAGCGACGGCTCGGTGAACGGAAACAGCGCGATGCAGGGGATGTTGAGCTTTGCCGCGCGCTCGGCGTCGCGGACGATCTGGTCGACGGTGAGCCGGTCGACGCCGGGCATCGAGGCCACCGGCGTGCGGGTGTTGTGGCCATCGACCACGAACATCGGCCAGATCAGATCATCGGTAGTCAGCACGTTTTCGCGCACCAGGCGGCGGGCCCATTCCGACTTGCGATTGCGCCGCATCCGGATCGTGAGGTCGAGCGAGGGGGAGGCGAGGGCATCGGTCTGGCGCCGCGGCGCATCGCGCAGTTCGATCGGGCGCCCGAATTTGATCGCCATGTCTTCTTCTCCTCGACGGACGGCAGTTCTGGACCTGATAAAGTCTGGACCTGATATAAGTTTGATTCTAGCACCTGTCAGGGCCGCCGTCATTGCGCCGCTATTGCATCCGTGGCGCCCTTGATTTGCCGCAACGGCAATTGATTTTGCGTCCCCGGCGGGCCAAGACTGCGCCCATGAACCCCATTTTGCAGCCGCTATGCGGCGATTCGGATGTCTGACACCTCTGCACGCGATCAGGCGCGGGACAATGCCATCTCGGTGAGCGCGATCTCGTCCGACCGGATCGAGCCGGACGACAATGCGTGGACGCGGCGTCTCGTCATCTTCCTGCGCATCATGGCCGTCGTCTCGGTCGCCAAGGGCCTTTATCACTGGGCCCAGGTGACCGGCTTCGTCGGCGGCGAGGAGGAGGCCTTCGAGAACCAGTCGATGGCCTGGCAGACCGCCACGATCTATTTCGCCGTCATCGAGCTCGTCGCCGCCGTCGGGCTCTGGCTCGCGACGCCCTGGGGCGCCGTGGTGTGGCTGACCACCGTGGTGTCGATGGCGGTCATCGAGCTGATGTTTCCCGGCATCTATGGCGGCAGTCTCACCGTGGTCGGGCTCGAGGCCTTGATGCTCGCCGCCTATCTCGCGCTGGCCTGGATGTCGGCGCGCGAACGCCCGCCATAGGCCGGCGTCATGGCGTGATGCACTGTTGCGCCGTGGCGACAGCGCCGCGAATAGCTGGCCGCGGCCGGCAATAATTGGCGGCCGTGCGCGCAACGAGAAGACAGCATCGCTGGTTCTGATAGGTGGGTGCCGACAGATCGCATCCGTTTGAGACACCCCTTCCGGGACCGTCTCTACGGGACCTGCCGTCGGGACCCATTTCACCGGATCTCGGCGCGTGTGCCGGCCGGCTTTGCGCGGGCCGACGGCGGAACCGGTCTGGCCCCCGCACCGGATCAGCACCGCTTGCGCGCGTCGCGTGCACGTCCCGCCGATGCACTCCGATAAAATTTTCAAAGAATTTTCCGGTAACCGATCGGTCACCGTAAAGGGTTCCCTCATACCCGTTACGCCACCGTTTCGAATTCAGACGATGCTGTTTCCGAATGTGACAGGGCAGGCAGACGAAGCGTGAACAAGGCTCTGCCACCGTCAATGAAAAGTTGCGAAAAGCCTTTGATCCATGGGCTTAATCCACGATTCACTGTCTTAAATTCATGATCTCTTTATTCTCTTATTTAAGCGGATATTCAAACGGCCCCCTTACGTTGGACCTATCAGGCGGGACACAAGTTTCGTCGAATAAAGTCGATAAAAACGACAAACAGGGGAAGTGTCATGATGAAAGCCGTTGCGACAACGGCGGCGGATGCCGCCGATCGCGCTACCGGTCAAGCTCCGGTGCAGCCGCTCTATCTCGAAGCCCTGACTTTGGTGGAGCGGCTGCATCGCCGGCTCCTCGACGTCATCAAGGACGAATTCGATCGTCGTGGCCGCGCCGACATCAACTCGGTGCAGGCGCTGCTCCTGTACAACATCGGCGACAAGGAACTGACCGCCGGCGAGCTGCGCACCCGCGGCTACTATCTCGGCTCCAACGTCTCCTACAATCTGAAGAAGCTCGTCGAGCTCGGCTTCCTCGATCATCAGCGCTCGCGCGTCGATCGCCGCTCGGTCCGCATCCGGCTGACCCCGCAGGGCCAGGAAGTCCGCAAGATCGTCGATGCGCTCTATCAGAAGCACGTCAAGACGGTGGAGCAGGTCGGCGGCATCTCGAACGAGGAGTTCGCGAGCCTCAACAAGTCGCTGCATCGCCTCGAGCGCTTCTGGACCGACCAGATCCTGTATCGCCTCTGAGCCTTCCTGTTTTCGCCTGATGGCCAAGCCGGCCGCTTGAGAAGACCGGCAGCCTCCTTCAGTCCAGCCTTGCTCGAGTCAACGCATCGGTCATGCCCGGCCGATGCGTTTTTCATGCTGCACCTGCGAAAATAAATGAGCCCCGGCGAGGAACCAAGGCATTCCCTGCGGCTTATCCGTTAGCCAACGGAGAGGCAGGGATATGTTGCTCGAACGCGGGATTGAGGTGCTGAATGTCGAGGTCGTCGGTGACGCCTACGCGATCGCCTCGAACTATCTGCGCAAATCCGGAGCCATTCCCGACAATTTCGCCACCAATGAGCGCCTGCTCGGCATCATCGTGAAGCTGTTCCAGCGCGGCGAGATGAACCGCCTCCGCCTCGCCAACAAGGCGATCGCGAAGTTCGAGGCCGAGACGCTGGTGGTCGCCTGAGCGTCAACCCGGAGACTTCAATGGAAGCCGCAATCGATCGGATCATGCAGACGTATGATCTGCTGCTCAACCGCACGCCCGCTGCAAGCGACGAAGCGCGCGCGAAGGTGACAGAATACGTGCAGACGCTGTTCGACGCCGGCGAGCGCGATCCGCATCGGTTGACGGTGTGCGGGCTGACCTATCTGCGCCAGCTCGACGGCAGCACCGACCATGTCAAGGCCGGGTATACCGGGCTGTAAGGCAGCCTGGTTTCGCAGTCTGATTCAACTGTCAAACAGCTTGTGTCATCACCCGCGAAAGCGGGTGATCCAGTATTCCAGAGGCCGCGGTGATTGAACCGAAGGGCCGCGGCATACTGGATCGCCAACCTAGCGATGACAGTGCGGATGCCCACACGCGATCGTCGTCCTGGCTTTCGCCAGGACGACACTGAGTGTGTTGCGCGGTCTCACGTGACCTGCGGCATCAATCCTCGCGCGGCATTTGGTCAGCAGCGACGGGGATATCGCGACCGCTGTTGATTGTCTCGCCAATGGCGCGCGAGGCGGGTTGCGGAGGGGGCGCTCATAACCCAACGCCGCCCGCTTGAAATGCATGCGAGCGGCGATGGGCTCTAGCCCCAGGATGGATGATGCAAAATCCTGACGACAATTGGTCTGCTGACGGGTCCAGGAGTTCGTAGCCAAGAAGAGGTACCTCAACTTCGCAAGCGCCGATACCGGACGGAGCGGCGGCAAATGTCGGGTCCAGGTTAGGATTGAGCACCAAGTTGCTCCCGGCCTCAGCCTGTACCCCCTCGCTGGGGCCGCTTTTTGAGCCGGCCTTTTGAAACCTATACCGCTCTATGGATAGGTGTGGCCTTTCTGAGCAACGCGCACAGCCAACGGCGTGCGGGGAAGATCCCAAACTCGGACGAGTCGTAGTCTCGGCCTTCAGGCGTCACGATATGGATGTCGTAGCACTGTGACCGTGAGAGCTCTTTTGCCTTGCGCAAAGCTGCCTCGGCGGTGCCACGACGGTGCACGATCTCTCCAAACTTGCACCTAGCTTTTACGGTGAAGCTCATCTTTCTTCTTTTTCTTGTTTCGCTTGACGACCTCGGCCTGAGCCCGGAAGGCCTGGGCGAGGCTCTTCATTTGCTCGGCCGCGAATTCGTCAGCCGTCCGTACCGCCGCCTGCTCGGCGGTCTTGGCCTGCTTCTTCAGGTCCTTGGCGATGCCCATGTCCTGTAACTTCCACGCCGTTCCGGCAGTTCCATCCGTTCGGATCTCACGATCACGATCAAGCGAATTCTCGCCCGGCCGAACGAATGAGAGACGTCGAAAAATCGCACCTGTTTCTTCTCATTGACGCGAAGCTGGCGGGAACTTTTCACGCTCCCCGGGCTTTTTGATTTTGCTTTGGGGGCAGCCGAACGTCAGCGTTGGAGAGAGGAGCCATGAAGCGACGACGTCGGGCTAGCCAGCTTTTTCCCCTTGAAAAACGCCTTGCCCAAGAAGCCAAAAGGCTACGTCAACGGGCCAAGAACCTTCCTCCCTGTCGAGAGCGAGAGACCCTGTTGAGGCAGGCGCGGCATGACGAAACCACCGCCAATTTGACGGCGTGGCTACTGTCCCAAGGTCCGCGGGCACCCATCTAGGAGGACGCTCAATGCATACAAACCACCACCATATCGACAGTGTGGAGATTGCCTTCGTAAGCGCTGCGACCGTGTCGCTTGTCGCTCTCATCGCCTCCATGGCCTGGCTTCTGCTCGGGTGAAAATTGCCAGGTTGAAATTCGACCGAGGGCTCCATCGAGACCCTCATTCGACGGTCGCGCCGGCTTCGCCCCGAGCTGCCGGCTTTGCCCAGCCAATCGGCTGTTGCGCGCAAGACACTCGCCTTTGGATATCCCGCAGCGATTTACATAAGCTAATGCTGGAACCGCGCGGTTCTTGATGGATGGGGCTGCCTGGCTCCAATAGCTCAGCCCCGGATCAGGCAAACGGCCCCAGCACCGGCCTCCAGGCCCCCAAAGGTGCTGGGGCCATTTCGTTGTTTGGCGCATTGCGTTTCGAGCGCAGCGTCACCATCCCGTGGAGTGATCTGCCGCAGCGTCCCGCCTGCCCTCAGTGAGCAGGCGGGACGTCGGCGCTACTTGTTCTCCGGCTTCCAGGTCGTGCTTGCGCGGTCGTATTTGAAACCAGGCGCGGCCTTCAGGCTGTCCTTGGTCTCGTCGAGCGTGAGCCACCACTTGTCGTCTTTCTTTTGAGATTTGACGGCCGTGAATGGCACGATCACGTCCTTCTCGCCGGCGCCGAGAAAACCGCCGACACCGACGACGAGACCGGTCACCTTGCCGGACTTGTCGACAAGCACGTCGTCGATCGTCCCGATCTTGGATTCCTTCGGGTCGTAGACGTTCTGCTTGTAGTAGTTGGCGATGGTCGAACTGTCCGCCGGCGCGGCGGGCATGGTGGTTGCGGCATGCGCGGCGGTAGCGAACGCTGCTGCCATGATGCAGCCGATAGCCAATTTCTTCATAAGAGGTCTCCTTGCCTTCAGTGCATATGGCCGATCAGGTAGACGCCGCCGCCGATCACGATGATCGCCGGCACAGCCCAGAGAATGATGACTGGCATGCGATCGCCTCCTAGTTCGAGGTACAGACCTTGACGCTCTTCATGCCGGTCTCGGCTTCGGTGCGCGTCTTGTAGACAGTGCCCGACGGACTGACGACGGTGGTCGTCGTGTCGACCGGCTTCTTGTCGACGATCGTGCACTTCTTCGTCTTCACGTCTTGCACGACGTAGAATTCGTCCGCTGCAAATGCCGGCGTGACGAAAGCAGCAAGCAAAGATGCCGCGACAATGGTCTTAAAGTTCATGTTCTCTCCTCCAATAGCCGTATCAATCGGCCGAGGTGGAACGGGAAGAAATGGCAAAGGTTCCTAGAACCAGGCGTGCGTTGGTGATCCGTTCCGAATCAAAGCAAGCGAAAAATGACCGAAGATGGTGCGGCGATTTGCTGCACTGGCTAGCCGCGCCCTCCGGCTTGCCGAAGGCTGTGGCGAATGGTCGCTAGAGACACGCAGACGCGAGATCGGCGAGCGATTCCTGACCCGAAGGGACCGCGCTGTCCGAGTGGCGATGCGATCACGTGACCGGATGCAGCCGGCGATCGGCAGGCTGCTTTCCGAAAATTCAGGAGGAAGCCCCATGATCCCGTCCCACATGCGCCTGGTCGGCGCGGTCGTCGCGCTGTTGCTTGGGGCGAGCGGTCCGGCGCCCGCGCAGCAACTCGAGCTCAAGCTGATGGCGCCGGCGGCGCCCGGCGGCGGCTGGGATCAGACGGCGCGCTCGATGCAGCAGGCGCTGGTCGCCTCCAGTGTCGCGCGCAGCGTCCAGGTCACCAACGTTCCCGGCGCCGGCGGCAGCGTCGGCATCGCGCAGTTCGTCAACGGCGCCAAGGGCGACGGCAACCAGATGATGGTGAACGGTTTCGTCATGGTGGGCGCGCTCGCCATGAACAAGTCGCCGGTGACGCTGGATCAGGTGACGCCGATCGCGCGCCTCACCGAGGAGACCCAGGTCATTGTGGTGCCGGCGAACTCGCCGATCAAGACGGCGCAGGATCTCGCCGCCGCGGTGAAGGCCGATATCGCCAAGGTGACCTTTGCCGGCGGCTCGGCCGGCGGCGTCGACCATGTGATGGCGGCGCTGTTCGCGGGAACGGTCGGCGCCGACGCCAAGAAGATCAACTACATTCCGTTCTCGGGCGGCGGCGAGTCGCTTGCAGCCATTCTCGGTGGCAAGGTCACGGCCGGCATTTCCGGCCTCAGCGAATATGAAGGCCAGATCAAGGCCGGCAAGTTGCGCGCGCTCGGCGTCACCTCGGCGCAGCGTTTACCCGGCGTCGACATCCCGACCTTCAGGGAGCAGGGCATCGACCTCGTGCTGGCCAATTGGCGTTCGGTGGTCGCACCACCCGGCATCACGCCGGAGCAGCGCAAGGTGCTGAGCGATGCCGTCGAGAAGATGGTGAAGTCCGACGCCTGGAAGGAGATCCTGAAGCAGAAGGGCTGGGATGACGCCTATCTCGGCGGTGATGCCTTCGCGGATTTCCTGAAGAAGGAAATCGTGCGTGTCACCGACGTGCTCAAGTCCGTCGGCCTCGTGAAGTCGTGATGCCGGACGCGGCTTCCGAAAATCCTGCGCCGCGGCGCGTCGACCGCGCCGGTGTCGTCATCGCGGCCGCGCTTGCGGTGCTTGCCGCGGTGCTGGTGTGGGACGCCAGCAAGCTGCCGTCCACCACGATGTACGGCATGGGGCCGGAGGCGATGCCGATCGTGATCGCGATTGGCCTCGTCATCCTCGCCATCGGCAATCTGATCGACGCGCTGCGCGGCAAGCTGCCGCCGCGCGAGAGCATGGATCCGAAACCGGTGGGACTGATCATCGGCGGCCTTGTGCTCCTGATCGCGATCATCGGCTTTGGCGGCGGCTTCATCCTCGCCACCTCGGCGCTGTTCGTGACCACGTCGGCAGCCTTCGGCCGCCGCGCCGTCCTTACCGACATCGCCATCGCGCTCGTGATCACGACCCTGATTTATCTCGCGTTCGACAAACTGTTGACGCTGAGCCTGCCCGCCGGCCCGCTGGAGCGACTGCTGTGATGGACACTTTCGCCGCGCTGGCGCACGGCATGGCGGTCGCCATGCAGCCGATTAACCTGCTTTACGCCCTGATCGGCGTGTTCCTGGGCACGGCGGTCGGCGTGTTGCCGGGGATCGGTCCGGCGCTGACGGTCGCGCTGCTGCTACCGGTGACCTACAAGCTCGATCCCGGCGGCTCGCTGATCATGTTCGCCGGCATCTATTACGGCGGCATGTATGGCGGATCGACCACCGCGATCCTGATCAATACGCCGGGCGAGAGCGCGTCGATGGCGACCGCGCTCGAGGGCAACAAGATGGCCAAGGCCGGCCGCGGCGGCCCGGCGCTGGCGACCTCGGCGATCGGCTCGTTCGTGGCCGGCACCATCGCCACCATCGGCCTCGCATTCCTCGCGCCATGGCTGGTCGATTTCGCGGTGCGCTTCGGGCCGGAGGATTACTTCGCGCTGATGTGCGTCGCCTTCGTCACGGTGTCGGCAACCTTCGGCGACTCGCCGGTCCGCGGCCTCACCAGCCTGTTCATCGGCCTGACGCTCGGGCTGGTCGGCATCGACAAGCTGACCGGTCAGGCGCGGCTTGCCTTCGGCATTCCCGAGCTGCTCGACGGCGTCGAGGTGACGACACTCGCGGTCGGCCTGTTCGCGGTCGGCGAGGCGCTCTATGTCGCCTCGCGCCGTCATCACGCCGAGGAGAAGCTCGAGCCGGTGCGCGGCTCGCTGTGGATGACGCGGGAGGACTGGCGGCGGTCGTGGAAGCCGTGGCTGCGCGGCACGCTGTTCGGTTTTCCGATCGGGGCGCTGCCGGCCGGCGGGGCGGAGATCCCGACATTCCTGTCCTATTCCACCGAGCGGCGACTGACCAAGCATCCCGAGGAATTCGGCAAGGGCGCGATCGAAGGCGTCGCAGGGCCGGAAGCGGCGAACAACGCGTCCGCCGCCGGCACGCTGGTGCCGCTGTTGACGCTCGGGCTGCCGACCTCGGCAACGGCTGCAATGATGCTGGCGGGCTTCCAGCAATACGGCCTCAACCCGGGGCCGCTGCTGTTCGCGGAGCGGCCCGACCTGGTGTGGGGCCTGATCGCGAGCCTGTTCATCGCCAACGGCATGCTGCTGGTGCTCAATCTGCCGCTGGTCGGGCTCTGGGTGCGGCTGCTGGCGATTCCGCAGCCCTGGCTCTATGCCGGCATCCTGGTATTCGCGACCATGGGCACGATCGCGGCGAAGCCGTCGGTCGTCGAGCTGTCGATGCTGGCGGCGTTCGGCGTGATGGGCTTTCTGATGCGCCGGTTCGACTTCCCGATCGCGCCCGTCGTGATCGGGCTGATCCTCGGGCCGATCGCCGAAAGCCAGCTGCGTCGCGCGCTGGCGATCAGCCTCGGCGATCCCATGGTGCTGCTGCAAAGCCCGATGTCGGCGACGCTGCTCGGCATCGCGCTGATCGCTCTGCTGGCGCCGTTCGTGCTCAAGGGGGTCGGGCGATTCAAGGCGAACGAGGATTAGCGCGCGACCAGACCGTAAAAGGCCCGCTCCGGGGCTCGCATTTCGGAGCGGGCCAGTCTGGGCACGGCAAATATCGCCGCGACGCGAAACCTAGCGCGACAAGCTGACACCACCCTGACGACGGCGAAAAAAGCGAGGCGGCCGAATGCGGCCTCTCGGTCACATGATTTTCCGTGAACGGAATGTTCAGCTCACCATTTGTAGGCGAGGCTCGCCGTGATGCGGCGGCGATCGCCGTAGTAGCAGGAGCTGATGGTCGCGCAGCTCGCGACGTAGATCTTGTCGGTGACGTTCACGACATTGAGCGCCGCGCGCCAGTTGTTGTCCCATTCGTAATGCAAGGCGAGATCGCCCAGCACGACCCCAGGGACGCGCGCGGTGTTCGCGGTGTCGGCAAAGGACGAGCCGACATAGCGCACGCCGCCGCCGAAGCCGAAGCCCGTGAGCGGGCCGTCGCGGAAGGTGTAGTCGGTCCACACTGAGGCGAGCTGCCGCGGCGCGTTGGTCGGCACGGTGCCGATCAGCGCAGGATTGAGATCCTTGCTGACGAACAGCTCGTAATTGGTGTAGCTCGCCACCAGCTTGAAGTCGCGCGTGATGTTCGCGACCGCCTCGAGCTCGACGCCGCGCGAGGTGACTTCGCCGTTCTGGGTCTGGAACAGCGGGTTGTTCGGATCGGTGGTCAGCGCGTTCTTGCGCTTGAGGTCGAAATACGCGACGCCGAACCGTGCGTTGAGCCCGACCGGCTCGTATTTGACGCCGACCTCGGTCTGCTCGGAGGTTTCCGGCAGCAGCAATTGGCCGGCCGCGGTGGTGCCGATGACCGGATTGTAGCCCGTCATGTAGGAGACGTAGGGCGCAACGCCGCTGTCGAAATTGTAGATCGCGCCGACACGGCCGGAGAACTTGCTGTCGTCGCGGCCCTGGGACGCGCCGATCCGGTTGTTGTTGGTGAGATCGACCCAGTCCTGGCGTCCGGACAGCACGACCGTCAGACGGTCGAGCTTAACCTGATCCTGCAGATAGAGGCCGGCCATGCCCTGGGCGAGATAGCCGTTCTGATAGAGCGGGCCGCTGTACGGCAGGTTGGTGCCGTAGACCGGATTGAGCACGTTGAGATTCGTGCCCATGCCAAAACCCTGGCGGTCGTCGATGCCGTAATATTTCAGATCGACGCCGACCAGCGCGGTGTGCTGCAGCGCGCCGGTGGTGAAGCGGTATTCGAGCTGATTGTCGAGGTTGAGCTGGGTGGCGATGCCGCGGGTGTAGAAATTGCCGCGGGTGATGTCGGCGGCGGCCGGCGTCGTCGCGTAGCCGAGCCCGTAGAGGCCGGCATAATAGACGTCGACATGCGCCATGCGCGCGTTCTGGCGGAAATCGACGCTGTCGGTCACGCTCTTCTGGAACTGGTAGCCGACCATCTGCTGGTCGCGGCGGAACTGGTCGGCGCTGGGATCGCCGACGAACAGGCTGGTCGGAATCCGGCCGAACGGCGCGCTGGTGACGGTGCCGACATAGGGCAGGAAGTTCAGCGCGCGGGTGTTGCTGTGCGAGGCCATGCCGAACACGGTGAGGCTGGTGTCGGCATCGGGCCGCCAGGTCACCGACGGGGCAAGGAAGAAGTTGTTGTCGTAGACATAGTCGGTCTGGGTGCCGCCGCCCTGGGCCTGGCCGACGAGGCGGTACTGCACCTGGCCATTGCCGGGCTGCGCCGTCGCGCCGCCGATGTCGAACTGGGTATAGCCGTTGCCGAAATTGTTGACGCCGGTCTCGATGTAGCGAATGGGCTCCGCCTGCGGCAACTTGCTCACCGCGTTGACGAGGCCGCCCGGCGCCGAGCCGCCATAAAGGATGCCGGATGGACCGCGCAGCACCTCGACGCGCTCGAGATTGAAGGGCTGCAGCTTCCAGCTCGCATAGGAGGTGTAGAACAGCTGCAGGCCGTCGAGGAACAGCGACTCGTTCTGCGCGGGGAAGCCGCGGATCATGAACCAGTCGTTGCGGAAATCGGCACCATAGGTGCCGCCGATGACGCCTGGCGTGTAGCGCAGCACCTCGTCGAACTTGCTGACGATCTTCTGGTCGCGGATCTGCTCGGCGCTGATGACGGACACCGATTGCGGGGTCTGGATGATCGGCGTGCTGGTCTTGGTGCCGCTGGCGCTCAGCCGCGCCAGATAGCCGGTGACCGGGCCGTTGGCGCGTTCGTGTCCGCCGCCGGCGCCCGCGGGCTGCTGAGCGGTCTGTGGCTGCGCGCCCACTGGCGCGGCCGTTGCGCGGCGCGAGGCGCTGCGCGGGCGTGCGGCTCGTTGCGACGGCTGCTGTGATCGCGCCGCCTGCCGCTGCGGCGCTTCGACGGTCACGGACGGCAATTGCGTCTGGGCGAAGACATCGTCCGCACCGACAACCGAAAGCACCGCGACAGCCGAAGCGGCAAACCGCTGCGGCCGAATCCACGTGCACGACATTTATTCCATGCTCCATAAAAAAATCTTGAGCGAGTCGTTATCACGGTGATTTTCGCGAGCGGCCTGCGCGCGGTTAGAAGCTGTCGAAGTTGCGCGCAAAGCTTGTCCGTGTGACCGGGGGACAACGGCGCATGACGGGCAATTGCACGCATCGCGTGAGAGCTTTGAATCGATCCAGTGTTGAACGATTCAAAAATCGGACGATTCAAAAATCGTCTTGCCGTCTCGCGAGACAATGCAACGCGAATCGCGCGCGACATGATCAAGCGAGTCCGATGTCGCGTGGTTGCGCGAGTAGCGCTTGTAAACCTTAAGGCGCTGGTCGTCTTGTCCCTGAATCCCGCGCGGTCGGGAAGGGGCGTCACGTTCCATGCGGCGGCCGGCTCAGCCGTGTTCGCCGGGCCGGCTGGAACCGGGTGGCGGGGGCGGCCGTCCGGCCGGTTGGCAATCCCCGCCATCCCCACCATATCTGGCATAATTGACCGGCAGGGACCGCAACCGCTTGGCCATTTTGGGGCGATGTGATAACGCTCTGAAACCAGCTTCGACCGCCACTCGTGACCGTCCGCATCCCGCCTAAAGGCTTGCGGCGGTGGAGATATTTCGCCGATGACCTCATCCACCAAGACCGCTTCCGCGCCCGATTCCTTCTTCACGGCTGGTCTCGCCGAGGCCGATCCCGAGATCGCCGCCGCGATCAAGGGCGAGCTCGGCCGGCAGCGTCATGAGATCGAGCTGATCGCCTCGGAAAACATCGTCAGCCGCGCCGTGCTGGAGGCGCAGGGCTCGGTGATGACCAACAAATACGCGGAGGGTTATCCGGGCGCGCGCTACTACGGCGGTTGCGAGTGGGTCGACGTCGCCGAGACGCTGGCGATCGAGCGCGCCAAGAAGCTGTTCGGCGCCGGCTTCGCCAACGTCCAGCCGAACTCCGGCAGCCAGATGAACCAGGCGGCGTTTCTGGCGCTGCTGCAACCCGGCGACACCTTCATGGGCCTCGACCTCGCGGCCGGCGGCCATCTCACCCACGGCTCGCCGGTCAACATGTCCGGCAAGTGGTTCAAGGCCGCACACTACACCGTGCGCCGCGAGGACCAGATCATCGACATGGACGAAGTGCAGAAGCTGGCCGAGCAGGTCAAGCCGAAGCTGATCATCGCCGGCGGCTCGGCCTATTCGCGCGCCTGGGACTTCAAGCGCTTCCGCGAGATCGCGGACTCGGTCGGCGCGTATCTGTTGGTCGACATGGCGCATTTTGCGGGCCTCGTCGCCGGCGGCGTGCATGCCTCGCCGGTGCCGCATGCCCACGTCACCACCACGACGACGCACAAGTCGCTGCGCGGCCCGCGCGGCGGCCTGATCCTCACCAATGACGAGACGCTGGCCAGGAAGCTGAATTCGGCGATCTTCCCGGGCCTGCAGGGCGGTCCGCTGATGCACGTCATCGCCGCCAAGGCTGTCGCGTTCGCCGAAGCGCTGCGGCCCGACTTCAAGGTCTACGCCAAGAACGTGGTCGAGAACGCCAAGGCGCTGGCGGAGACGCTGCGCGGCCACGGCCTCGATATCGTGTCCGGCGGCACCGACAACCATCTGATGCTGGTCGACCTCAGGCCGAAGGGGCTGAAGGGCAACATCTCCGAGAAGGCGCTGGTGCGCGCGGCCATCACCTGCAACAAGAACGGCATTCCGTTCGATCCCGAAAAGCCGTTCGTCACCTCGGGCCTGCGGCTCGGCACGCCGGCGGCGACCACGCGCGGCTTCGGCGTCGCCGAGTTCAAGCAGGTCGGCGGCATGATCGCCGAAGTGCTGAACGCGCTGGCGCAGTCGCCGGACGGCAAGGCGCCGCTGGTCGAGGCCGCGATCAAGGAGCGCGTCAAGGCGCTGACCGATCGCTTCCCGATCTATCAGTAAAAGGTCCGTATCGTTTTTTTGAGCATGATCTCTTCGGAAAACCGCTTCGCACTTTTCCGGATCATGCTCGTGTAGAGGTCCCGTCGGATGCGCTGCCCGAGCTGCAATTCTCTCGATACGCAGGTCAAGGACTCGCGTCCGACCGAGGACTCCGCGGTCATCCGCAGGCGGCGCGTCTGCATGGCCTGCAACTTCCGCTTCACGACCTTCGAGCGGGTGCAGCTGCGCGAGCTGACCGTCATCAAGCGCAACGGCCGCCGCGTGCCGTTCGACCGCGACAAGCTGGTGCGCTCGCTGCAGATCTCCTTGCGCAAGCGCCCGGTGGAATCCGAGCGGGTGGAGAAGATGGTGTCCACCATCGTGCGCGAGCTCGAAAGCGGCGGCGAGGCCGAGGTCTCCTCGGAGGCGATCGGCGAGATCGTGATGGAGCATCTGCGCCAGCTCGACGACGTCGCCTATGTGCGCTTCGCCTCGGTCTATCGTAATTTCCGCGAGGCCAAGGACTTCGAGGCCGTGCTCGACGAATTGACCGGCGAAGAGGACCCGCGGCTCGCGACGCTACGCAAATGATCTTCCGCATTCTGGAAGACCAGTTCGCGCAGAAGGCCAAAGAGGCCAAGGAAGCGGCAAAGGCAGCCGATCTGCGCTTCATGCAGCTGGCGCTGGCGCTTGGCCGGCGCGGGCTCGGGCGTACCTGGCCCAATCCGGCGGTCGGCGCCGTGATCGTCAAGGACGGCGTCATCGTTGGCCGCGGCTGGACGCAAGCAGGCGGCCGCCCGCATGCCGAGGTCGAGGCACTCAGGCGCGCAGGCGATGCCGCGCGCGGCGCCACGCTCTATGTGACGCTCGAACCCTGCTCGCATTTCGGCCGCTCGCCGCCCTGTGCGGACGCCGTGGTTGCGGCCGGGCTCGCCCGCGTCGTCTCGGCGATCGAGGATCCCAATCCGGAAGTCGCGGGGCAGGGGCATGCCAAGCTGCGCGCCGCCGGCATCGCGGTCGACGTCGGGCTGTGCGCGGCGGAGGCCGCGCGCGACCATGCCGGACACTTCCGCCGCATCCGCGACAAGCGCCCGCATGTGATCCTCAAGCTCGCGGTGTCCGCCGACGACAAGATCGCAGCCAGCGGCCACAAGCCGGTCGCGATATCAGGCGAGGCCGCGCGGACCCGGGTGCATTTGCTACGCGCGCAGAGCGACGCGATCCTGGTCGGCATCGGCACGGTCAAGGCCGACGATCCGCTTTTGACCTGCCGGTTGCCGGGGATGGCGGCGCGCTCGCCGGTGCGCCTGGTGCTGGATCGCGCGCTGCGGATTTCGGGCGACAGCCGCCTGGTGCATTCGGCGCGCGAGACGCCGCTCTGGGTGCTGACATCTGACATGGCGGAGGCGCCTGCCGCGGTGAAGTTAGGTGCCGCCGGCGCGCAGGTGATCCGCGTCACCGCCAGCGCGCCCCAAGGGCTCGATCTGCCCTCCGTTCTGCATGCGCTGGCGGAGAAGGGGATCTCGCGGCTGCTGGTCGAGGGCGGATCGCGCGTGGCAAATTCTTTCGTGGCAGGCGGCTTGGTCGATGAGATCTGGCTGTTGCGCGGACCTGATGCGATCGGTGCCGGCGGCGTTCCCGCGCTGGACGCAATGCCGCTCGACGCAATCACGCAGTCGCCGGCCTTTCGGCTTCGTGCTAGCGAAACCCTCGGTGAAGATGTTTTAACGATCTATGATCGTTCGTAGGCTGTCATGGCCGGGCTTGTCCCGGCCATCCACGACTTCCATCTAGCGTGCGGCCAAGACGTGGATGCCCGGGACAAGCCCGGGCATGACGAAGAGTAAGGGGTTTTGTTGTGTTTACCGGAATTGTCACCGATATCGGTGAGATCACCAGCCTGAAGCAGGTCGCGCAGGGGCAACTGCATCGCATGCGAATTGCCTGCGACTACGACCAGATCACGATCGCCGACGGCGCCTCGATCGCCTGCAACGGCGTCTGCCTCACCGTCGTCGCCTCCGGCACCGCCGATGGCAAGACCTGGTTCGATGTCGATGCCGCGGCCGAGACGCTCGGCATGACCACCGCCAAGCATTGGCGGCAGGGCGGCCGGCTCAATCTCGAGCGCGCGCTCAAGATCGGCGACGAACTCGGCGGTCACGTCGTGGCCGGGCATGCCGACGGCATCGCCACCATCGTCAAGCGCGAGGACCTGCCCGACATGGCGCGCTTCGAGCTGCGAACCAGCCGCGAACTGGCGCGTTTCATCGCGGCGAAGGGGTCGGTCACGCTGGACGGCGTGTCGCTGACCGTGAACACGGTCGACGATGTCGGCTTTTCGGTGCTGATCATCCCGCACACGCTTGCTGTCACGACCCTGAGCGGCTGGAAGGCCGGCAGCGAGGTCAATATCGAGGTCGATCTGATGGCCCGCTACGCGGCGCGGCTGTCGGAGATGAAATAGCTTCGGCCTGGGCATTGCGGCCAACACAGACGTCCCTATCTGCCTATGCGCCTCGGGCGATTATCAGCCCGGGCGGCCTATGCATTGCAGGCGAACCCGGCCTGAAAAATCGGGCTGATCGCGGTGACATCCGGGCCAGTATTGCCCTTGGCTTTAGCCCCTGCTGCGCCTAAAACGCTGCACAACTCCTCCCCAAGTTCCGATTGGTATTGCAATGGCTGACGCGCGGCGCGCACCCCTGAAGGACCAGACCGACATTACCGGCGCACGCGTGCTGATCGTCGAAGCGCGGTTCTATGACGACATCCAGGATGCGCTGCTGGAAGGCGCGCTTGCCGAGATCAAGGCCGCAGGCGCCAGCCATGACGTGATCACGGTGCCGGGCGCGCTGGAGATTCCGGCGGCGATCGCGATCGCGATCGATGCGGCTGAAACGAACGGCAAGCCTTATGACGCGGCGATCGCGCTCGGCTGCGTGGTGCGCGGCGACACCATCCATTTCGAGATCGTCTCGCAGGAGTCCTCGCGCGGATTGATGGATTTGGCCGTCAGCCGGAAATTCCCGCTCGGCAACGGCATCCTCACCGTCAACACCGAGGCGCAGGCCTGGGCGCGGGCGCGCGCCAGTGAACTCAACAAGGGCGGCGACGCGGCGCGTGCGGCGCTGGCGATGCTGCGGATCAAACGCCGCCTGGCAAAGGCTTGACCATGGCTGACAACAAGAAGCCCGCGAAAGCCCCCGACAGAAAGGCCAACCGCCGCGGCGCGGCACGGCTCGCGGCGGTGCAGGCGCTCTACCAGATGGACATTGGCGGCGCCGGCATCAACGACATCTTCGCCGAGTTCGAGAGCCACTGGCTCGGCAACGAGGTCGAGGGCGAGAAATATTTGCCGGCGGAAGCCGCGTTTTTCCGCGACGTGGTCTCCGGTGTGGTGCGCGACCAGGCCAGGCTCGATCCGCTGATCGACGAGGCGCTGTCGAAGGGCTGGCCGTTGAAGCGGATCGACGCCATCCTGCGCGCGGTGCTGCGGGCAGGCTCCTACGAGCTCGAGCACCGCAAGGACGTGCCGGGCCGCGTGGTGGTCTCCGAATATGTCGACGTCGCGCACGCCTTCGTCGAAAAGGACGAAACCGGCATGGTCAACGCCGTGCTCGACCAGATCGCGCGCCAGTTCCGCGGCGACGAGTTTGTGCGGAGCTGAGTGGAGACATATGATCGCTTGACCGTCACCCTGAGGAGGCCGCGCAGCGGCCGTCTCGAAGGGCGACGGCCCGGCTGGGGCCGTGCATCCTTCGAGGCTCGCTCCGCTCGCACCTCAGGATGACGGGGCTGCTATCGTGACGCAGAGCGACAAACCGATATCCGGCGAAGACTCCCTGATCGCGCGCTATTTCAAGCCGCTCGCGACCGATCCGGGGGCGTTCGGGCTCGACGATGACGCCGCCGCGCTGAGGGCTGATGGCGAGGACATCGTGGTCACCACGGACGCCATCGTCGAGGGCGTGCACTTCCTTCCGGATGATCCGCCCGACACGCTGGCGCGCAAGGCGCTGCGGGTGAACCTCTCCGACATCGCCGCCAAGGGCGCGGTGCCGGCGGGCTTCGTGCTGACGCTGGCGCTGCGCGGCGCCGAGGAGGCCTGGCTGAAGCCGTTTGCCCGGGCGCTCGGCGAGGACGCCGCAGATTTCGGCTGCCCGCTGCTCGGCGGCGACACGGTCTCGACACCGGGGCCGCTGATGATCTCGATCACCGCGTTCGGCCGGGTGCCGCAGGGCACGATGGTGCATCGCGCGGGAGCGCAGGCCGGCGACCGCGTGTTCGTCACCGGTACGATCGGAGACGCCGCGCTCGGTCTCGATGTGCTCCAGGGGGGCCCGGTCGCCGCGGCTCTGGCGGACGATGTCGTCGGGCGGGATTTTCTTGCCGCCCGTTACCGTGTTCCGCAGCCGCGCAACGCCTTGGCCAAGGCCGTCCGCACCCACGCCAGCGCCGCGATGGATGTGTCCGACGGTCTTGCCGGCGATCTGACCAAGCTTTGTGCAGCCAGTGGTGTGACGGCCGTGATCAATGTGCCGAGTGTCCCGTTGTCGGCTGCAGCTGCAGGGCTGCTCGCGCGCAAGGCGATCGACATCGAGACCTTGGTGGCCGGCGGTGATGATTACGAGCTCTTGTGCGCGGTCCCGAGCGATCATGTCGACGCGTTTCTGCGGGACGCACGGCAGGCCAAGATCGCGGTAACCGCAATCGGCGGCCTGATCGCAGGCTCGTCGCCACCAAGCTTCCTTGACGGGCAGGGCCGGGAACTGAAGTTGAAGCGGCTGTCCTACAGCCATTTCTAGAGCGGTTTCGAGCGAAGCGGGCACCGGTTCACGTTAAGAAAACGCGTCGGAACGGAAGCCGCGCTGGACTTCCCGCGCCTGATCGCGCCGATTTTCCTTCTAAATAGCTGCCGATATCGGCGATTTCGGCCACAGGTGGCGTTGCACAGCGGTAACGATTTTGGCAAGGTCGCGCCCGATTTGAGGCAATCCGTTTTTGGGGAGGATTGTCCTCGCAAAATAAGCGCCTGCCGCCCCCTAGCGGCACAAGAAGGCGCGGGGGTTACATCAAGGATCTGAGGCAACATGACAGCTTTATGGTTGATTGTGCTCTGCGGGGCGCTTTCCATCGTCTACGCGATCTGGGCGACGCAGTCGGTCTTGAACGCGGATGCGGGTAATCCGCGCATGCAGGAAATCGCGGCCGCGGTGCGCGAGGGCGCACAGGCCTATCTGCGGCGGCAGTACACTACGATCGGCATGGTCGGTATCGTGATCTTCGTGGTGCTGGCCTACTTCCTGGGCCTGCTCGTGGCGATCGGCTTTGCGATCGGCGCCATCCTGTCGGGGGCTGCCGGCTTCATCGGCATGAACGTCTCGGTGCGCGCCAACGTCCGCACCGCGCAGGCGGCAACCACCTCGCTCGCCGGCGGCCTCGAGCTCGCCTTCAAGGCGGGCGCGATCACCGGCATGCTGGTTGCCGGTCTCGCGCTGCTCGGCGTCACCATCTACTTCATGGTGCTGGTCAAGTTCATGGGTCTCGAAGCGGGCAGCCGCACCGTGGTCGACGCCATGGTGGCGCTCGGCTTCGGCGCCTCGCTGATCTCGATCTTCGCCCGTCTCGGCGGCGGCATCTTCACCAAGGGTGCGGACGTCGGCGGCGACCTCGTCGGCAAGGTCGAGGCCGGCATCCCCGAGGACGATCCGCGTAACCCGGCCACCATCGCCGACAACGTCGGCGACAATGTCGGCGACTGCGCCGGCATGGCGGCGGACCTGTTCGAGACCTATGCGGTGACCGCGGTCGCCACCATGGTGCTCGCGGCGATCTTCTTCGCCAAGACGCCGATCCTGGTGAACATGATGACGCTGCCGCTCGCGATCGGCGGCATCTGCATCATCACCTCGATCATCGGCACCTTCTTCGTCAAGCTCGGTGCGAGCCAGTCCATCATGGGTGCCCTCTACAAGGGCCTGATCGCCACCGGCATCCTGTCGTTGGTCGGCGTCGCGCTCGTGATCAATTGGCTGGTCGGCTTCGGCAAGCTCGACGGCGTCGACTATACCGGCATGGCGCTGTTCTGGTGCGGCGTGGTCGGTCTCGTCGTCACCGGCCTGATCATCTGGATCACCGAATACTACACCGGCACCGACTACCGCCCGGTGAAGTCGATCGCCTCGGCCTCGGTCACCGGTCACGGCACCAACGTGATCCAGGGGCTCGCGGTCTCGATGGAAGCGACCGCGCTGCCCGCGATCGTGATCATCGCCGGCATCCTGGTCACCTACAGCCTGGCCGGCCTGTTCGGCATCGCGATCGCGACCGCCACCATGCTGGCGCTGGCCGGCATGATCGTCGCGCTCGACGCCTTCGGCCCGGTCACCGACAATGCCGGCGGCATCGCCGAGATGGCGGGGCTGCCCAAGGAAGTGCGCAAGTCGACCGACGCGCTCGACGCGGTCGGCAACACCACCAAGGCGGTGACCAAGGGCTACGCGATCGGCTCCGCCGGTCTCGGTGCGCTGGTGCTGTTTGCGGCCTATAATCAGGACCTCAAATTCTTCATCAGCGACGCCAACGCCCATGCCTACTTCAAGGGCGTCAACCCGGACTTCTCTCTGAACAATCCTTACGTCGTGGTCGGCCTGCTGTTCGGCGGCCTGCTGCCGTATCTGTTCGGTGCGATGGGCATGACCGCGGTCGGTCGCGCCGCCGGTGCGATCGTCGAGGAAGTGCGCCGTCAGTTCCGCGAGAAGCCCGGCATCATGCAGGGCACCGACAAGCCGGACTACGGCAAGGCGGTCGACCTGCTGACCCGGGCGGCGATCAAGGAGATGATCATCCCGTCGCTGCTGCCGGTGCTGTCGCCGATCGTGGTCTACTTCCTGATCTACGCCATCGCGGGCGGCGGCGCAGCCGGCAAGTCGGCGGCATTCTCCGCGGTCGGCGCCATGCTGCTCGGCGTCATCGTCACCGGTCTGTTCGTCGCGATCTCGATGACCTCGGGCGGCGGCGCATGGGACAACGCCAAGAAATACATCGAGGACGGCCACTACGGCGGCAAGGGCTCTGACGCCCACAAGTCCGCGGTGACCGGCGATACCGTCGGCGATCCCTACAAGGACACGGCGGGCCCGGCGGTGAACCCGATGATCAAGATCACCAACATCGTGGCGCTGCTGCTGCTGGCGATCCTGGCGCACTGAGCGGCGGACACAACTGAAGCGAAGCCCCGCGGTGAAAGCCGCGGGGTTTTATTTTTGAAGCAGACGCGAACAACACGGAGATCAATCGATGTCGCTCTCATCCGCACGGAACTACGCGCTCCGCGCTTCCAAATCACAGGATCAGAAGGAGGCCATCGAGCTGCTCTCGAAGGCGATCCTGGAACTGGCGATGTCGATTGAAGCAACCGACGCCAAGGTCAAGAAGATCAACAAGTCGTCGTAGCATGAGGCGCAACATGCTCAGGAATGCTTGTGACGGCGGCCGCTACTTGACCTCCATCTGCAAGCCTTCCTTCTCGATGATCGCCGCGAACTTCTTCGTCTCCGCATTGACGAAATCGGAGAACTGCTGGGGCGTGCCGTAGTCGGCGCGCGCGCCCATGCCGGCGATGTTCTTCTTGACGTCGTCGCGCTCCAGCATCGCCTTGACCTGGCGGTTCAGCTCGTCGAGCACCGGGGCAGGCGCGGTCTTCGGCAGGAAGACGCCGAACCAGGACGAGACGTCGAAATTTGCCAGTTCCGGCGCGCCCTCGCGCATCGTCGGCAGGCTCGGTGCGGAATCGCTGCGCTCCGGCGTGGTGACACAGAGGCCGTTGAGCTTGCCGTCCTGCACCTGCGGCAGCGACGGATAGAGATTGTCGAACAGGATCTGGATGTCGCCGGCGAGCCCGGCCTGCAATGCGGGACCGGCGCCGCGGAACGGCACGTGCGTCATCTTCAGCCCGGTGAGTTGCAGGAACCAGGCGCCGGTGAGGTGAGGGCTCTGTCCGGTGCCGGACGAGCCGTAGGTGAGCTTGTCGGGGTTCTTCTTCAGGAAGGCGATCAATTCGGGGATCGACTTGAGGCCGGTCGATGGATGCGCCGACACGATGTTCGGAATCCGGATCATGTTGGAGACCGGCTGCAACTGGTCGGCCTTGTAGGTGAGGTTGCGGAAGATGCTGTAGGCGATCGCGTTGGGACCGGGATTGCCGATCAGGATGGTGTGGCCGTCGCCCTTGGCGCGCGCGACCTCGGATGTGCCGATGGTGCCGCCGGCGCCGGAGCGATTCTCCACCACCACCGACTGGCCCCAGAGCGGCTGCAAATGCGCGGCGAGCAGCCGTCCCATCACGTCGGTTGAGCCGCCCGCCGCCGCCGGCACGATGATGCGGACGGTCTCGGCTGGCCGCCAGTCGCCGGCGCCGAGGCTCGCGCGCGGCAGGATCGACGCGGCCGTCAATGCGGCCGTGCCCGACAATACCGTACGACGGGAAAATCTCTTGGCTCTCATGCGTTTACCCCCTGCTCAGGCTCTTGTTGCGAGCAAACTAGGGGACCGCTTGCCCGTCGGGCAAGCGACAACTTGGCGCAGCGGCCTATGCTTTGGACTCCAGTTTGACGCGTTTCTTCACGCGAACCGGAGTCCACTTCGCTCTAGTTGAAGCTCAGCAGCTTGAAGAGCGGTGTCAGGTAGGACATTTCCTGGCCCGACGTCGGCGTGGACCGGCTGACGAAGTCGAAGATCTTGCCGTCCTTCAGGCCGTAATTGGCGAGCCGGCGCACCTGCCGGTTCTTGTCGAAATAGACCGCGATCACGCGCTGGTCGATCACCCGCTGATTCATGAAGGCGACCGGGCGGGAGGTCCGCTGCGAGATGTAATAAAACACCTCGCCGTCCAGCGTTGCGACCGTCGAGGGCGTGCCGAGCACGATGAGCACCTGGTCCTGGCTCGCGCCGATCGGGATTTGCTCGAGCGCCCCTTCCGGCAGGATGTAGCCCTTCTGGAATTGTTCGCCGGCGCAGCCGCCGAGCGCGGCGCAGACGAGGCCGATCGCCGCGACGGCGCGGAGACGCGAAAAAAACCCGCGCGCGGAAGCGGCGCGAGACTGTCGTGAAAGCGTGTGGTTCATCGGCGGAACTGATCCGTCCCCTTGCATCGGCCGAGGCATTGACGTACCGGGCAGCTCAATGGATTGCAATCATGCCGAGCTCCAATGGGCGACCTCTCAACAGGCGACCCTTTGGGGACCGGCAGCCGGAACCCGTCATGCTTTGGCCGTTCAATCACTTCAGAAGACCCCGGGTGCCCGCGCGCAGCACCATTGAGACCATCTATGGCATGATCGTGACGCAGGCGCGAGAACCGTTGTTTTACCGTGACTTGGGCGTTCCGGACACGGTTAACGGCCGTTTTGACCTGCTTCTGATGCACTTGTGGCTGGTGCTGCGGCGACTGAAATCCGTCGAGGGTGGCGCGGGGCTGTCCCAGGCCCTGTTCGATCATTTCTGCATCGATATGGACGACAATCTGCGCGAAATGGGCGTCGGCGACCTCACGGTGCCGAAGCGCATGCAGGCGTTCGGTGAAGCCTTCTATGGCCGCACCGCGGCCTATGATCTGGCGCTGACCGACAGCGAGACGGCCTTGGCCGAGTCGTTCTGCAAGAACATCCTCAACGGTCAGAACATCGACAAGGCCCGCCAGCTCGCCGTCTATGCCAGGGTGGCGATGGAAGGGCTGGCGCGCGCCGATCTCGCGGCGTTGGCCAAGGGCGCGTGGCGCTTTCCGGTACCACAGGCTGCGGGGACGGCGGCATGAGCGGCGGCACCACAGGGCAGCCCGATGCACGGCGCGACCGCGACCCCTGGCGGGTTCTCGTCAATGTCGCGCAGATCCCGGAGACCGGCCTGCATCGCGAGATCGCGGCCGACGAAGCGGCGCGCAAGGCGATGGCCGAAGTTGCCGGGTTGCGGGAAGTCGTCTCCGCGCATGCGGAGTTCGATCTGCAGCCCAAGCGCGACGGCAGCTACCACGTCACCGGCAGAGTTAAGGCCAGGGTCGGGCAGACCTGCGTGGTGACGCTCGATCCGATCGAGAACGAGATCGATGAGCCGATCGACGTGGTGTTCGCGCCGCCCGAGCAGATTCCCCAAATGGCCGACCTGGTCGACGACGCCGACGGCAGCGATGAGGAAACGCCGGACCCGCCGGAGCCGATCGTCGGCGGCTTCATCGACATCGGCCGGCTCGCCACCGATGCGCTGTTCCTCGGCGTAGACCCGTATCCGCGCAAGGTGGATGCGGTCTTTGAACAGAAGCCTGAAGCGGCTGATCCGGAAAATCATCCTTTCGCGGCGCTGAAGGCGCTGAAGGAAAAGCCGGACGGCAAGAAGCCCAAGGGAAGTTGAGGCGCCTGGCGCCACATTTGCGGGGATGGCTTGCCTGCAAGCTTGCGCGAGCGGGGTTCCCAATTACTTCAAATATGCGTCACAATGCATTGAAATACAATGTATTTCTGGTATGTTTGAATGTGTTGCGTGACGGTTCGGCAGCTGCCTCATTTGCGGTCAAGAGGTTGTGTCGGATCGAGGACACGCTATTGTCGCGGCCCGGCCGGGACGCGAGTTGGTGTTTCGCCGCGCGCCGTTGACGGCGGTGACTTCAAGCTCGCGGTCTTCGTCTGAAGGCTGCGGGAAAGCAGGCTTCCGGGACGTTCATGCCTCAAAAGGTTCGAATAGCGCTTGACGCCATGGGGGGCGATGTCGGCGCTTCCGTCGTCATTCCCGGCGCCGCAATCTCGTTAAGCCGTCATCCCGACAGCGAATTCCTGCTGGTCGGGGACCGGGCCCAGATCGAGCCGGAGCTCGCCAAGCATCCGGCGCTGAAGGCGGTATCGAAAGTGATCCATACCGACGTCGCCGTGAAGAACGATGAGAAGCCGAGCCAGGCGCTGCGGCGGACCCGCAGGGCGTCCTCGATGTGGCTCGCGATCGACGCCGTGAAGCATGGCGAGGCCGACGTTGCGGTCTCCGCCGGCAACAGCGGCGCGCTGATGGCGATGGGCAGCCTCAATCTGCGGACGCTGCCCGGTGTCGACCGCCCGGCGCTTGCCGCGGTGTGGCCGACGCTGCGCGGCGACTCTGTCGTGCTCGACCTCGGCGCCACGATCGGCGGCGACGCCCGCCATCTGGCGACGCTGGCGGTGATGGGCAGCGCCATGGCGAGCGTGCTGTTCAACCGCGAACGGCCGACCGTCGGCCTGCTCAATATCGGGTCCGAGGAGATCAAGGGGCACGGGGAAATCCGCGAGGCGGCCGAGATGCTGCGCGCGATGAACTCAACCCAGTTCAATTATATCGGCTTCGTCGAGGGCGACGCGATCGGCAAGGGCCTCGCCGACGTCATCGTGTCGGAAGGTTTCAGCGGCAACATCGCGCTCAAGGCCGCCGAGGGAACCGCGCGCCAGATGTTCACGCTGCTGCGCGAGGCCATGTCATCGAGCTGGCTGGCGCGGATCGGCTATTTGCTGGCCCGCGGCGCGTTCCAGAAGCTGCGCGACAAGCTCGATCCCAACAAGTCGAATGGCGGCCTGCTGCTCGGCCTGAAGGGCGTGGTGGTCAAGAGCCATGGCGGCACCAACGCGGAAGGCTTTGCCTATGCGGTGGATGTTGGCTATGAGATGGCCCACTTCGATCTCCTCACCAAGATCAATCAGATGCTCAATCGCGACGGCAGCGCCCTGGTGCAGGCGCAGACCGCGCAGGAGGCTGTCTCGTGACTGCTATACGTTCGGTAGTGCTCGGCTGCGGCTCATATTTGCCGGAGCGGGTTTTGACCAATGCCGAACTGGCCAGCCGGATCGACACGTCGGATGACTGGATCGTGCAGCGCACCGGCATCAGCGAGCGCCACATCGCGGCCGACGACGAATTCACCTCGCATCTGGCGATCAAGGCGGCGCAGGCCGCGCTCGCCCATGCGCAAGTCGATGCGCAGTCGATCGACCTGATCGTGCTCGCGACCTCGACGCCCGACAACACCTTTCCCGCCACCGCGGTCGCCGTCCAGCACGGGCTCGGCATCAACCATGGCGTCGCCTTCGACCTGCAAGCGGTCTGTTCCGGCTTCGTTTTCGCGCTGGCCACCGCCGACAATTTCCTGCGCGCCGGCACCCACAAGCGGGCGCTGGTGATCGGTGCCGAAACCTTCTCGCGCATCCTCGACTGGGACGACCGCGGCACCTGCGTGCTGTTCGGCGACGGCGCCGGCGCGGTCGTGCTGGAGGCGCAGCAGCATTCCGGCACCACCAGCGACCGCGGCGTGTTGACGACGCATCTGCGCTCCGACGGCCGCCACAAGGCGAAGCTGTTCGTCGATGGCGGGCCCGGCTCGACCAGGACGGTCGGGTATCTCCGGATGGAGGGCCGCGAGGTGTTCAAGCACGCCGTCGGCATGATCACCGACGTGATCGTCGACGCCTTCAACGCCACCGGCTTTACCGCCGAGGACATCACCTGGTTCATCCCGCACCAGGCCAACAAGCGAATCATCGATGCGTCGGCGCACAAGCTTCATATTGCGCCGCAGAAGGTGGTCCTGACGGTCGACAAGCACGGCAACACGTCGGCGGCCTCGATCCCGCTCGCGCTGTCGGTCGCCGTGAAGGACGGGCGCGTCAAGAAGGGCGATCTGGTGCTGTTCGAGGCGATGGGCGGCGGCTTTACCTGGGGCTCGGCGCTCGTGCGCTGGTAGCGCATCGCCAAACAGTATCGACAGGTTGCCGGTATCTTTCCTGCGCCTGGGCGTTGGTCACTGTTGACCATTGCGCGCTAAGCTTTTAATTTCAGTCAAGAAATTGTTCGCCGAGAGTGCGGGGCAGGCGATGACCACGGGAACCGGAAAAACAGTTACGCGCGTCGATTTGTGTGAGGCGGTCTACCAAAAGGTGGGTTTGTCGCGCACGGAATCGTCGGCATTTGTCGAGTTGGTGCTGAAGGAGATCACCGATTGCCTGGAAAAGGGCGAGACGGTGAAGCTGTCCTCATTCGGCTCCTTCATGGTGCGCAAGAAGGGCCAGCGTATCGGCCGTAATCCGAAGACCGGCACCGAGGTGCCGATTTCGCCGCGGCGGGTGATGGTGTTCAAGCCGTCGGCGATCCTGAAGCAGCGGATCAATGGCCATGTCGTCACCAATGGCGACGGCAGCAAGGCCGACTAGAGCGTTTTCAAGCGAAGTGGATACCCGGTTCGCGTGAAGAAAACGCGGCAACACTAGAATCCGGAGCTCCGGTCCGATTCGATCGGAACGGAAGGGCTCCAGGCATTGAGCTCAAAGGAGCGGGCATTTGGACAAGGCGCCGGATGCGTTCCGTACCATCAGCGAGGTCGCTGATGAACTCGATATTCCACAGCATGTGCTGAGATTCTGGGAAACGCGCTTCGCGCAGATCAAGCCGATGAAGCGCAGCGGCGGACGCCGCTATTATCGCCCCGACGATGTCGACCTGCTCAAGGGCATCCGCCGGCTGCTGTACGGCGAGGGCTACACCATCCGCGGCGTGCAGCGGATCCTGAAGGAGCACGGCATTAAGTCGGTGCAGGGCATCGCCGACCAGACGGCGGCGGTCTCGTTCGGCGCGGTCGAGGAAGCCGTCGGCAACAGCATGGCCGAGCCCGATGACCTCGAGAGCAGCGACGGCCTCGATTTCGACGGCGAGGAGGGCGACGGCGACGAGAAGGGAATCGACTACCGCTTCGTCGATCCCGACGAGGATCCGATCCTGTCGACCTACAAGGCGCACGCTCAGCCGGGCAAAGCGCCCGCCGCGCCGCCGGTTCGCCCCTCCGTCCCGTCAGTCGATCGGGAGCGGCTCGAACGCGTGCTGCAGGAGCTGGTCGCCTGCCGGCAGATGATCGACGCGGCGATGAAGGACGGCTGAGGCAAGGACGCCTGCCAAGGGAACCGGCCTCGGAATACAGTCTTTGAGAGCCGCCCCGCCTTGCGCGAACGCAGGATCGCAGCTAATGGAACGGCATCGGAGCGTGGCGCAGCCCGGTTAGCGCACTAGTCTGGGAGACTAGGGGTCGGAGGTTCAAATCCTCTCGCTCCGACCATTTTCTCAAAATTCGTTCGGTGAAGGTTTGAAGTGGACGCGCATCGCGCGCCGCCTGCTTACGATTGATTGCCAATGCTGTTCGCCAGTCGCGGAAAGCTGTGCGCAGAAGCCGACACGCTGCCGTCAATATTGAGCAAACGCTCGTTGAAGAGGCAGCACCAAGCCGATCGCATCGGCGGCTGTGGTGTCGATGAACAAGCGTTCATGGAACGTCACTGATTTCAGGCGGTTGGTTGCGGGGCGCATTCTGGAGGACAAAATGAAGCACGCAATCATCGTCCTTTCCGCGGCATGCCTGATGGCTTCCGCCCCCGTTGCTTTTGCACAGGGTGTTTCGAGCAAATCACCTGGACACGAGATGCAAAAGAAGGGCTCCAAGAAGGGCAGTCCCGGCGCTTCGGGCTATGCACCCGGGCACGAGATGCAGGCACGAGGATCGAAAGCCGGGAGCCCAGGGGCCTCTGGCTACGCGCCTGGTCAGACGACGGGGGCGGGCACCGGGATGACCGGCGGCAGCTCGACCAGGTCCAGATAGTTACACTGCAAGGTTGGTTTCTCGGGGTCCCGGCCGTCAGCGCCGGGGCTCCTTTTCCATAGCCCGTTCACGGATCGACCGCGGCTTGGCCCGTTTCATGCATTCCATTGAGGGGCAAATGGGGGGCCAACGTGATTGCTGAACACTTCCTGGTCTGGGCTGCGCTGCTGAGCGTTCTGGTCTTCCTGGCGTGCCAGTCGCCGGGGCGCGGACACCGATAAGTCTCCGCGTCGTACGCTTCGCAAGGTGAGCGGCGCGACCGTGCCGGTTGCCAGTCGTCCCGTCCGTTGAAGAGCCGGTCGCTTCAGGCTTCGGCCTCCATCGCAACAATCAGGCAGGCCTTTTCCAGGCGGTTGGTGAGCATCGAAAGCTTGGCCGTGAACTCGGCCAGCTCAGGCTCGCTGAACTCCTCGAAGACGGTTTTCTTGAACGCCTTGTGCTGTTCGGCGAGGCCTGCGAGATGCCTTTTGGTCTTGTCGGTCAGCGACAACCGGACCACGCGCGCATCGGCCGGGGAGGGCGAGCGCCGCAGCAGCTCCTTCTGCTCGAGCAGCTTGGATTGCGTGGTCACGAACGACGGATCGACGTGCAGCAGCTTCGACACCACGTTGATCGGCACGCCGTCATCCTTGTCGAGATCCGAGATCGCGATCAGAATCATCCATTGCGGACCGCTGACGCCAAGCGACCTGCCCCAGAACTGACGGACACGCTCCAGGTGGGAGTTGATGGCCGAAATTTCGAGCGTGAATCGCTTGATGATGTCGAGATGTTCGATGGCGCGCTGGCGCGTCGTATCCTTCCTTGTCACTGACACAGCTTCCTCTTCCCTCAGGCGCCGACTCAGCTTTGTGCTGATTTATTTCTTGTTTTCTGCGCGGCATACGTTTTTTCCCGTAAGCCGCCAACGAACGCAAGTGAACGTAAAGTAATTATGATGGTCGTGTGACGGTTGGACTATTTGGGGTGTGACAAGTTTTCCTAGGTAAGCAAAGGGCTTACAGGCAGCGTTGCCGGCGAGACACAGTGTGGCCGCATTCGCATTCCTGACTTTATAAACTATTTTGATTGGCGAACTGGCCAATGCATATTGAACCAGGCGGTAGGGGAATCTCGATCGTCCCGTTGCGGTGATCGTTCAAGTCCGTCGCACACCACAGATTGATCTGAGGGTGCGGGGTTTGGGGAAAACGGTCTTGGACAATGCGGGAGGATCACGAGGCGCTCGCGGCCTCGGACTCTCCGCATATGAGCAACTTGGAGGTTTAATATGAATTTGAAGAGCCTTATCCTGGGCTCGACGGCTGCGCTGGTCGCGGTCGGCGGGGCACAGGCGGCCGATCTTCCCGTCAAGGCCAAAGCGGTCGAGTACGTGAAGGTTTGCTCGCTCTACGGTCCGGGCTTCTACTACATCCCCGGCACCGACACCTGCATCAAGCTGGGCGGCTATGTGCGCGCTGACGTCGTGGTGAACGGCAACAGCGTGTACGGCGCGAACTACAACGGCGCCAGCGGTGCCAACAACCGTTTCACGAACGGCTACACTTGGCGTTCGCGTGAAGACTTCAACGTCGATACGCGCACCGCGACCGAATACGGCGTGGTCCGCACCTATTTCGATGCGGTGTTCACCTGGACCTCCGACACCTATGCCGGCCAGGGCAACGGCTCGACCGTGTACTCGGCGATCGGCTCGTCTTCTGCGCCGAACAACGCAGGTTCGGGCAACGTGGCTGCCGGTACGGTCGGCGTCTACTACGCCTTCATCCAGTTCGCCGGCTTCACGATGGGTAAGGCGGTTTCGCAGTTCGCTGCCCCCTGGAACGGTTATCCGGGCAACAACTACGACGCGCTCGTCGGTGGCGTGAACACCACCAACGGCATCAACCAGTTCACCTACACCGCGCAGTTCGGCAACGGCGTGTCGCTCGCTCTGTCGGCGCAGGACCAGGTTGCCTACATGCAGGCTGGTGTGAACAACCTCGGCGTCGGTGGTGCTTACGGCTCCAGCGACTACGCCGGCACGATCGCTCCGGATTTCGTCGCTTCGCTCAAGGTTGACCAGGCTTGGGGTATCTTCCAGGCGTCGGTCGCCGCGCATGACAACCACGCTGCCTACTACGGCGGCACCGAGTTGACCGGCCATCCCGACGACAAGTGGGGTTGGGCTGGTGCGTTGGCCCTGTCGATCAAGAACATCCCGACCGGCCCCGGCGACACCATCAACATCCAGGGCGTCTACACCGACGGTGCGACCCGTTACAACATCCAGGAACTGGCCAGCCAGGCCAGCTCGATCGCCATCTTCGGCGGTTCGAGCCTGCCGGGCGTCTATGGCAGCGTTGGCTTCGGAACGGCACCCGACACGGTGTTCGGCCCCGGTGGTCAGCAGCAGTCCATCAAGACCTGGGGTATGCGCGGTGCGTACACCCACAACTGGGATCCCTACTGGAACACCAGCTTGTACGGTGCGTTCGCCGCTGTTTCGTACAACGATGCGGCTAAGTCGCTCATCTGCGGCGTTGGTGGCGTCGGTGGTTCGTTCCGTGCCGCATTCGCTGGCGGCGCCGGCGTGACCGCTTGCAACCCCGACTACAACATCGCGCAGATCGGCGTGATCACCCGTTGGACCCCGGTCAAGAACCTGACCTTCTCGGCCGACGTGACCTACTCGCACCTCGATCAGAAGTATGCCGGTATCATCACCACGTCGTCGACTGCTATCGGCAAGCCGACCGCGACCTACGAGCTGAAGGATCAGGACACTGTCCAGATGCTCTTCCGCGCTCAGCGCAACTGGTAATTCCGGTTGATCTGATCACGATCCAGCAGAACCCCGGCAGGCAACTGCCGGGGTTTTTCTTTGCGGAAGATTCTGAGGAGAGCTGAGCTGCGTCATTTCGGTCCACGCGAACCACGAAGACGAGCCATGCGATTCATTAGCCGCAGACTTGTTTACTTACCTGATTTACTAAACTATATACGCCACGGCCAACACATTGCATGATGGCTCTTAGCTAGCTGCTAAGCCTCCCAAACCTCCGGCAATGCCCTGCCGGAGGTTTTTGATTCAAGGCCAGCGTTGACGATGGCGGCGCGCGTGGCCCGCGCAAGCTGCGGCCGGCGATCGGGTTGCCGTCGCCTTGCCGATTCGACGTCGTCAAGATTTGACGGAATCGATCCGCAGTGCATTCTCGCCATTCATGGGACGCTTCAAGAACAGCCGCCTGGCGCGCATGAGCAGCGGCCACTATTGCCTGATCCGGGATCTCGGGCTGGTGAAGGGCGGCAAAGGGTTGCGGCACCATGAGGTGATCATCGATTTCTCGTGGCGCGGCCTGCTCAAGCTGGCGCTGAGCGCGGGTGCCGGCGTCCTGCGGCGGCGCGCATCCGTGCGCATCGAGACCGCCGAATAGCGCGGGGCCGCGTCGCTTGGTCTGCAGCCGGGATGCGCGCGATCATCGCGTGAGGCTCACGCGCTTCGCGAACAAATATTCGAATTCGGGCGATGTGATCCCAACATTGACAGGGCTTGGCCCATGACGAGCGCGCGCTGTGCCACGCCGCGCGCTGCGCTCTGCGCCGGTTGCGATCAGCGTGGTCCATCCGCGCAGGTGCTGTCGCGCCGCTTCGCTGGAGTTGCCTCGGCGGCAGCGGCCGCGGTGGAAATTCCGGCCGCGATCGCCATCAGCGTTGTCGCGACCAATCTGTTCAGGATGTGCACGATCATCGTCTCCTGTTGTCGATGTCGGATTGTTCGCAACGCGGAATGATCTCGTTACGCCGCCGCCGCTTCAATTTGCTGCAAGCGGCTCACCTGCGCGTGAGGAGGCGCCGTTGCTGGGCGACAATTCGGTGATGTAAGGTGCCGCAGCCAAGCGGTCAGGACTGCGATCCGCGCCCGGCCGAAACAAAGAAGAACCAGGGCAAGAAAAATAAGGGAAGGAACGGATCTCACATGAAGGATTTTGCCGGAAAGATTGCCGTCATCACCGGTGGCGGCACGGGCATGGGGCGCGAGCTGGCACGGCAGCTCGTTGCCGAGGGCTGCAATGTTGCGATGTGCGACGTATCCGCAGAGGCGATGGCCGAGACCAAGCGGCTCTGCGAGGTCGAGAAGCTGCCGCAGGGCCTGCGCATCACCACCCACGTTGCCGACGTCTCGATCGAGGATCACTACAAGCGCTTCCGCGATGAGCTGATCGAGCAGCAGGCGACCGACAAGATCCACCTGCTGTTCAACAACGCCGGCATCGGCGGCGGCGGCAGTCTGTTCTCCAACACGCGCGAGCAGTGGGAGCGCACCTTCAACATCTGCTGGGGCGGCGTCTATCTCGGCGTCCGCACCTTCCTGCCGCTGCTCGTGAAGGCCGACGAGGCGCACATCGTCAACACCTCGAGCGTCAACGGTTTCTGGGCCTCGGTCGGCATGGGCGTGTCGCACACCGCCTACAGCGCGGCGAAGTTCGCCGTGAAGGGATTCACCGAGGCGATGATCAACGATCTCCGTCTCAACGCGCCGCATGTGAAGTGCTCGGTCGTGATGCCCGGTCACATCGGCACCTCGATCGTGTCGAACTCGCGCAAGGTGCAACTCGGCACCAGCTCCGATCACCTGACCGCCGACGAGCTGACGCAAGCGCGCCAGCGCCTGAAGGGGCAGGGCATCGACGTTGCCAAGATGTCGGATGCCGACATCCAGCAGCTTGCGCTCGACCGCGATCGCATTTTCCGCGACGAGGCGCCGACCTCGGCGGCCGCCGCCGCCAAGATCATCCTCGACGGCGTCAAGGCCGAGCGCTGGCGCATTCTGGTCGGCGACGATGCGCACCTGCTTGATGAGCGCGTGCGCAAGACGCCGGAGCAGGCCTACACGCCGGAGTTCTACCAGAACATCGTGACGGCGACCGGCTGGAAGGTCGGCTGAACGACCGTCCCGCATCGCGTGCGGGACGGCTTCACTCAAGCGCTACCCGCGCATCGCGCGCTGGCGCGAGCCCGCCTGATAAGCGAGGCGGTGGTGCCCCGAGCAATAGGGCATGCCGCCGAGCGGCGTGTTGCCGCAGAAGCAGAAATCATCGGCGCCCGGGGTGCTGATCGGCCAGCGGCAGCGCTGCTCGCTCAGCTCGAACAGCGAGCAATTGTTGGCGCTGACGATCGGTGCATCGTCGCAGGGCTGCTCGTAGACCGCCTGAAGCAACCCGAGCTGCTGCTTGGCGGTCGCCCGTTGCGCGGCGTGCGCGGCGGATTTCTTGCGCCGGGCCCGGCGTTCGTCCGGCGTCGTGCGCGTGAGGTTCAGCCGCGACAGCTTGCCGATCACCGCATTGCGGCTGACGCCGATATTGACGGCGATGTCGCGGCAGGAGAGGCCGGCTTCAAAGTAGATCCTGAGTTGGTCGACGCGCTCCGGCGTCCAGGTTGGTTCGATGGCAATCATCTGACGGTTCCACGTTCTGTGTTGAACCGCCGCGCCGGCACACGCCCCTGAGCTCACCACGCGATGACAAGCAATCGCGCCGTGATCTCATCCCGTTTTGAGCATGATCTCTTCGGAAAACCGGTCTCCACTTTTCCGGATCATGCTCTAGGGCGTGCGGCCGTTGTCGCGGATTGCAAGCAACCCGTCCTTGATGGCGAGCCGAATGCCTTCCTCGATCAATGTCCGTGCGACGCCCGGGACGCTCGTGCCGTGGGTGCCCTGTCTCACCAGCTTCTCGAGGTATCCGATGGTCGAGAGCGCCAGCGTGACCGGGACGCGGTCGGTTTCGGCCTTTTCCGTAGCCATGGTGAAACGCTTAACCCTGAACGCCCGTACTGAAAAGTATCTATTTAGAGTCTATTTAGGAATATGGCGGTCCGTCAAGCTGTGAACCGCAAATTGCGGGCGGCCGCATCCAGCCGCGCCGGAGGCCAGTTCCGGCGCGGTATTGTAGTCAGATTGTCTTGAATAATGAGGGTGTTAGGACCGTAACTCGACCTTGACCGGGAACTTCTTGAGGAGCCGCTCAGCGGTCTCGGCCTTGTCCGGAGGTGCGCTCACACTCAGGTACAGCCCGCGGGACGGATCGGTGACCGCCTCGACACTGACCTCGCCGGACAACCCTTCCAGCGCCAGCAGCTCGCGCGCGGCCTCGCCGGCGGCGATCTCGCGCAGCTTCGGCTTGAAGATCTTGCCGACCGGCGTGACCGGCATCTCCGCAATCACCGACACCACGCGCGGGCGCGCCGGCGGCTCCAGGATGTTGTCCTGCACGAAGGCGGCGAGCGCGTTCGGATCGATATGGGAGCCGGGCTGCGCCGAGACGAACAGCATCGGCACTTCGCCGGCGTAGGTGTCGGGACGTCCGACGGCCGCGGCAAGCGCCACGCCCGGAAACGCGAGCGCGGCGTCCTCGATCGCGCGCGGATCGATGTTGTGGCCGCCGCGGATGATGACGTCCTTGGCGCGGCCCATGATGTAGACGAAGCCGTCGGCATCGATCCGGCAGATGTCGCCGGTGCGCAGCCAGCCGTCGCGAAACGCCTCCTCGGTCTGCTTCTTGTCGACATAGCCGGCGAACACCTGCGGCCCCCTGGTCAGCAGTTCGCCGACCGGCGAGGGCCACGGCCCGGTGTGGAGCTTGCCGCCGTCGAGGATCGCAAGCTCGACCAGCGGATTGCGGGTGCCGACGCTCTCGGCGCGCGGCTTCACGCCGTGCACATCGTGAGTGATGGCACCGGCAAGCTCGGTCATGCCGTAGAGCTGCTGGATGCAGGGGCCGCCCCAGGTCGCAAGATAACGCCGCTCGATCTCCGGCGGGCAGATCGAGGCGCCGGTGGCGGTGACACGCAGGGTCGAGATGTCGCTGTCCGCGACCGGGATATCGGCGAGGGCGCCGAGTATCGTCGGCACGTTGCCGGCGATGTTGATGCGGTACTTCTCGATGATCTGCCAGAAATGCCGGACCAGCGCCGGATCGCGCGCGCCGGCGGGGCCGGGGATCACCATCGTCGTGCCGGCCGCCAGGGAATTGGCCGTGGTGCAGAACAGGCCGCCGACATGGAACAGCGGCATCGTGATCATCGCGCGCTCGCCGCGATGGAAATCGAGCGCCATCCGCGAGGATACCGTGGAGGCGACCATCGCGCGATTGGTGAGCCGCGCCACCTTAGGATGGCCGGTGGTGCCGCCGGTCGGCAGCATCACGGCGACGCGGTCGGCCTCGCTCATGTCCTTGGACTTGCCGTAGTCGTCGCGCCAGGCGGGATCAGGCCGCAGCACCTCGCCGTCGAAGGCGATGCTGCCGTCGAGCGGCACGATCACGATGCGCTTCAGGGACGGCACCTCGCGCTGCAGGCCCTCGACCCGCTCATAGAGCCCGCCCGGCATGCCTGGCGGCGGCGCCAGCAACAGCTTTGCGTTGATCGCATTGAGCTGGGCGACGATCGCTTCGCGCGTGAACAGCAGGTTGAGCGGCTCGGCGACACCGCAGGCGGCAGCGCCGAAGATCGCGACGACGGTCGCGGGGCACGCCGGGAGCAGGACAGCCACCGCATCGTCCTTGCCGATGCCCTGCTTACGGAAATAGGTTTCAGCGGCCTTGATGCAGCCCATCAGCTGATCGTTCGAGATCACGAGCGGGTTGGGATCGAGCGGCGAGCGCAGATAGATCGCGGCTTCGGCGTCCGGCGCGCCCTGCGGGCCGCGGGCAATGAGGTCGAGGATGCGCGGGCAGGCGGCGAGCGTCTTCTGCATCTCCCTGTCGCGCGCAGCTTCGTCGGCCGGCGAAAGCCTGTCCTTGAGCATGTCCATCCCCGTCCATTTTTGTTCGTTGGGACGGGGATTGTATCGAGCCGTGCTCGCGGAACACAAGTGCGGCTATTTATCCACTTGGTCATTCCGGGGCGGCTCGTAGAGCCGAACCCGGAATCTCGAGATTCCGGATTCGATGCTGCGCATCCCTCCAGAATGACGTTACCCGTGCACCACGGATTTGGCGATCATGCAGTGGATGCCCTTGGAGCCGTTGACCGTCTGCGTCACGCGCAGGTCGGCGGCCAGACTGCACAGCGTGTAGGCGTCCTCACGCGACAGATTGCGCTTCTCGCCGAGCAGCACGATCATGTCGCGCAGCGCCCGCACCACGCACTGGTCGAGATCGGGATCCATCGCCATGGTCATGTAATGGTCCGCGGTCTCGGCGCGCGGATAGGCCAGCTTGAGGTCCTTGCGCAAGGTCAGGCGGAAGCGGCCGGTCAGCGCGGTCTCGATCGCGGTGACGCAGACCTCGCCGTCGCCCTGCACACCATGGCCGTCGCCGCAGGAGAACAGCGCGCCCGGAACGAACACCGGCAGATAGAGCTTGGCGCCGGCGCCGAGTTCCTTGTTGTCGAGATTGCCACCCATCGCGCGCGGGATCAGCGAGGAGATGCGGCCCCAGGCCGGCGGCGGCGATACGCCCATCACGCCGAAGAACGGCTTGAGCGGCAGATCGAGCCCCCAGGGCATGCTGCCGACCATGCGTCCGCGATCGAGCGGGATATTGAGGACGCGTGTCTCGTGGAAATCGTCGGGCAGGGTGCCGGACAATGGCTTGATCAGATTGTAACCCCAGTCCTGTCGCAGCTGAACGTCGAGAATATCGACCTCGAGCACGTCGCCGGGTTCGGCGCCGGCAACCGCGATCGGGCCGGTCAGGATGTGTCCGGGTACCATTCGCTCGCACTTCGCATGGATGTCGTCGAGCTCCGGCGGAACGAAGAATTTGCCGCGGTCGGGCACCACGTCCGGGCCGCCGCTGACGGTCTCGATCGTGATCTCGTCGCCGCTCGCGACGGTCAGAACCGGTTTCAGCTTGGCTTCAAAGAAGCCCCAATGGCAGGTTTCGGGGCTCGACTTCAGATGATGGGTCATGTGACGGCTTTTGATTAGTTTCCCAGCAGCGTATGACGCTGTAGCAGAACTTCGCAGGGGCTTCTCTTGTTTTTTGTGCTCTCCAAGACGCTCGGCATCATGCTGCTGCCGATCAACTTCCTGATCGGCATCGGCGTGATCGGCACCGTGCTGTTGTTGACGCGGTTTGCGCGCCTCGGCCGCGGGTTGATGGTTGCCGCGCTGCTGCTGCTCGCGATCTGCGGCTTCTCGCCGCTCGGCAATGTCCTGATCTCCACATTGGAGCAGCGCTTCCCGCCATGGGACGCCTCGCGCGGCGCGCCGGACGGCATCATCGTGCTCGGCGGCTCGATCGATGCCGATCTGTCGGTTGCACATGGCACGCCGGTGGTGCGCAGCGCGGCCGACCGCGTCATCGCGGCGGCGGCGCTCGCGCGCAGATATCCGACTGCGCGCCTCGTGTTCACCGGCGGCAGCGCGAACCTGATCTCGAACGATGCGCGCGAAGCCGACTATGCCGCCGAGATGTTCGAGGGTCTCGGCATTGCCAGGTCGCGATTGATCATCGAGCGCCGCTCCCGCAACACGGTGGAGAACGCTGAGTTCTCCCGAGCGCTGGTCGATCCCAAGCCGGGCGAGCGCTGGCTGCTCGTCACCTCGGCCTACCATATGCCGCGTTCGGTCGGGCTGTTCCGCAAGGCGGGATTCAATGTCGAGGCCTATCCGGTCGACTGGCGCGTCGGCAATGTCTTCAGCTTCGCGACGCTTGCGATCGAGGGCCTGTCGCGCACCGATCTCGGCACACGGGAGTGGATCGGGCTTCTGGCCTATCATCTGGCCGGCAGAACCGATGATTTGTTGCCGGGACCGGCTGCACGTTGAGCCGCAGGCACTTGTCGCCTCCGACGGCCAATCCTAACATCGACGCAACAGGCGGCGCCAAGCCGCCGATCACGGGAGTTCACGCCATGCAACAGCAGACACCGCCGGAACAGTTCGACCTCGGCGCAATCGTCACTGATCTGAACAATCTGCTGCGGCTGAAGACCACGGTCATCGGCATCAAGATGTTCGCGTGCGTCGAGGAGATGGAGGCGATCCCGAAGATCCGCCGCCCGTCGGCGGTCCACACCACGGACCAGATCGTCAGCATGGCCTCGCGGCTCGGCTGGACCGTCGGCATCACCGGCGATGATCTGGTCGGCGCGCAATGCCGCGCCGTGATCGGGCTCGCGCCGCAGGATGAGAAATGGCTTGCCGGCGAGAACTATGTCGGCGTCTGGCACGGCACCGCCGAGGACGCGCGCAAGCGTCAGGAGGCGCTCGACGTGGTGCCTTACGGCCAGTACCAGGCGATGGCGGTGAGCCCGCTGACCAGCGGCCGCCTCAATCCGCCCGACATCTGTCTCGTCTATGCGACGCCGGGACAGATGATCATCCTGATCAACGGTCTCCAATACACCGGCTACAAGAAGTTCGAGTGGGGCGTGGTCGGCGAAACCGCCTGCGCGGATTCGTGGGGGCGGGCGCTGAAGACCGGCGAGCCGAGCCTGTCGCTGCCATGCTTCGCCGAGCGCCGTTATGGCGGCGTGCCCGACGAGGAGATGCTGATGGCACTGCCGCCGGCCTATCTGGTGAAGGCGATCGCCGGCATGAAGCAGCTTGCCAGGAACGGTTTGCGCTACCCGATCGCGCCCTACGGCATCCAGGCCGACGTGCGCGCCGGCATGGGCGTATCGTACAAGAAATAGCGCATTGCGTTGCCGCGCCCGCGATGAGAAAAGGGCGCCCAATTCGCTGCGCAGGGAGCCTGATCCATGTCCACGTCGAAACTCGACATCGTCGTCTACGGTGCGACCGGCTTCACCGGCCAACTCGTCGCCGAATATCTCGCGGCGCATTATCGCGACGGCAGCATGAAATGGGCGATGGCCGGGCGCAGCAAAGACAAGCTCGCCTCGGTACGCGACGCGATCGGCGCGCCTGCCGACACGCCGCTGATCGTTGCCGATGCCGGCGATGCCGCCTCGTTGAAGGCGATGCTGGCGCAAACCAAATCTGTCATCTCGACGGTCGGACCGTATCAGCTCTATGGCAACGAGCTGATCGCGGCCTGCGTGGAAAGCGGCACCGACTATTTCGATCTCTGCGGCGAGCCGGTCTGGATGCGGCAGATGATCGACAAATACGAAGCCGCCGCGAAGGCCAGCGGCGCGCGCATCGTGTTCTCCTGCGGTTTCGACTCGGTGCCGTTCGAACTGGGTGCGTTCTTTGTCCAGGAGGAAGCGAGGCGCGTGTTCGGCGCGCCGGCGCAGCGCGTCAAGAGCCGCGTGCGCGACATGCGCGGTACGCTGTCCGGCGGCACCGCGGCGAGCGCCAAGGCGACGTTCGATGCTGTCGCCAAGGACCTCAGCCTGGTTGCGATCCTCAACAACCCGTTCGCGCTGACGCCGGGCTTCGAGGGGCCGAAGCAGCCGCGCGGCAGCAAGCCGGCCTTTGAGGAGGATCTGCACTCCTGGACCGCGCCGTTCATGATGGCGCTGATTAACACGCGCAACGTCCACCGCTCCAACATGCTGATGGGCTTTCCCTACGGCAAGGACTTCGTCTACGACGAGATGGTCCTGACCGGCCCGGGCGAGAAGGGCGAGGCCAACGCGAAGCGTGTGATGGCGCTCAATGCCGAGAAGACCGGCCCAAGCGCGCCGAAGCCGGGCGAGGGCCCGTCAAAGGAAGAGCGCGAGAACGGCCGCTACGATCTGCTCTATCTCGCGGTCGCGCCCGACGGCCGCATGGTCCGCGCCGGCGTCAAGGGCGATCGCGATCCCGGCTATGGCTCGACCTCGAAGATGATCTCGGAATGCGCGATCTGCCTGTTGCGCGATACGCCCGACGTTGCGCCCGGCTTCTGGACGCCGGGAGCCGCGATGCAGCACAAGCTCATCAAGCGCCTGGTCGATCACGCCGGGCTGACATTCGAGGTCGAGAAGTAAGTCGCGCTACGCCGTCGGCGTCATCGCCCGGCTCGACCGGGCGATCCAGTACGCCGCGGCTTCACGGCTCAAGCACTGGCGTCTCTGGAATACTGGATGCCCCGCTTTCGCGGGGCATGACAGCTAGGCGCTACGCTGCCGCCCGCGGATCGTACGCGTACATGAAGTCCATGCCCTTGGACGACACCGGCAGCAGCAGCTTCAGCATGTGATCGCGCAGCCAGGCACCGGTCGGGCTGAACTCGCGCTTGCTGTTGCCGTTGCGGCGGGCGATCGCCACGATCTTCTCGGCGCGCGGGCGCCGCTCGTGCTCGAAGGCCTGGAACGTCATGCCGAGCTCCTGGCCCTCGCGCATCAGGATGCCGAGCCGCAGCGCGTCTTCCAGCGCCAGCGACGCGCCCTGGCCGGCATGCGGGCTGGTGGCGTGCGCGGCGTCGCCGATCAACAGCGTGCGCTTGCGCGACCAGGTTGGCAGCGTCGCGACGTCGAGCGTGTCGGTGACCACGATCTTCTCGGCGGCTTCGATGATCGCAGGGATCGGCGCGTGCCAGCCGGCATGGAAGTCGCGCAGATGCTGCCTGATCGCGTCCTGGCTCTGCAGCCGGTAGGCCGCCGCGGTCATGCCGTGCGACGGCTGCGTGCTCCACCACATCGCGCCCGTGTCCGGATCGGGGCTGCACATCCCATAGCCGAAGAAGCCGCTCTGCCCGAACGTGGTCGCCACCCTCTGGCCGATCGGCAGCTTCTCGATCACCGCGCGGGGCACGAATCCGCCGAAGCCGATCAGCCCGGTGTCGAACGGCGTCGGGCCGTCAGGGATCACGTGGCGCCGCACCGCCGAGTGCACGCCGTCGGCGCCGATCACGAAATCGCCCTCGGCGGTGGTGCCGTCGTTGAAATAGGCGATGACGGGCTGGTCGCCGCGGTCCTCGATTTTCACCAGCTTCTTCTCGAAGAACACCGAGACGTTGGAGGCCCAGGCCTTGTCGATCAGCGTCTCGTTCAACGTCGCGCGGCACATGTTCACCGCGGGCTGGCCGAAGCGCTGCTGCATGTTCTGATTGAGCGAGCCGAGCTTCTTGCCGCCCTGCGAATAGAAGTCGAAGGACTCCGCGATCGAGCCGTTGCGGATCAGCTCGTCGGCAAGGCCAAGCTCCGCCAGCACATGCATGCCGTTCGGCGCGATCTGCAGCCCGCCGCCGATCCCGGTGGAATAGGGCCAGGCTTCATAGAGCTCGGTCTCGATTCCGGCGCGGGTCAGGAACATCGCGGTGACAGGGCCTGCGATGCCGGCGCCGATGATCAGAGCTTTACGGGGACGAGAGGTCATGCCTTGCTCCATGCATCGGTGTGGGGTAGGAAAGGTCAGTTGCTAACTATCTTAGTATCTAAGATATAAGGCGAGTAAGATACAGGAGCCGCTTTGTCAAGTGCGAAGTCGCGTGCAGCGCTGATGCAGGAACTCGAGGAGGCGATGCGCCGGTCGTCGGCGCAGGGCGTGATGTACGGCCAAGCCGTTGCGAACATGGCCGGAATCTCCAACTCCGACATGGAATGCATGGACATCCTGCATCTGGAGGGGCGCGTCACCGCCGGCCGTCTCGCCGAAGTCACCGGCCTGACCACCGGCGCGATCACCGGCGTGGTCGATCGTCTGGAGAAGGCGGGTTACGTGCGCCGCGAGCGGGACGAGAGCGACCGCCGCAAGGTCTTCATCTCGGTGGTGGAGGAAAAAGCGGCGGAGATCGGCAAGTTCTACGTGCCGATGCAGGAGGCGATGCTCAAGCTGTGGAGCAGCTACACCGACGACGAATTGCGCTTGCTGCTGCGCTTCGCCAATGACGGCTACAAGGGCGTGCTGCAAGCAACCGGAGCATTGAAGGCGGTGATCGACATGCCGCCGGAGCAGCGCGCCAGTCTCAAGATGCCGCCGAAGGCTCGTCGATAATCCGTGCCGATGTCGCGCGGTAGCGCTCGGCTGCCGCATACATGCCCCACATCGTGCCCAGCATCATCCAGAAGTGCCGCCAGTGGTCGGTGTCGATGATGAAGCTCTCGCCGACGACGCCGAGGAACGCCGAGAAGACCGCGAGATAGCCGCGCTGCCACGGCACCTGCAGGTAGACGTAGCGGAAGCCGATGATCGCGCTGACGAACACCAGCGCCGGATAGCAGATCCCCGAGATCCAGCCGCCCGACATGAAGGCGTTGAGGAACGAGTTGTGGGTGTCCTCGGGGAAGTAGGTGTGGAATTGCAGCGGTCCGATGCCGAACGGCAGTTCGAGCGCCATCTGGGCGCCGAGGATGTGGCGGCCGAACCGGCCGAAGCGGCCTTCGTCATAGCTCTGGTCGAAGCTCGCGCGCTGCTTGAACATGTCGGCGACCGAGCCGATCGAGAGCAGCACCGCGATCAGCGCCACGGCCAGGATCGCGGCGATCAGCGTCATCACGATGATGCGCGAGCGCTGCGCCTGCGAGCGGCTGGTGAACACCATCAGCGCCAGCATGAAAGCCGCGGTGATCACGAGGCCGCCCCAGGCGGCGCGCGAGAACGACAGCAGGATCGCGAGCGAGATGATGCCGAACGCGATGGCGTTGCGGAACGCCTTGTCGAAGCGGTCGGAGACGACGCTCTGCAGCGTGAACAACGCCGGCAGGATTAGGAAGGCGCCGAGCACGTTCGGATCCTTGAAGGTGCCGCGGGCGCGATCGTACAGCGTCAGCAGATCGTAGCCGCCGGGCACCAGACGGAAGTAGCCGGCGATGCCCGCGAGCGAGGCGATCATCGCGCCGACGATCAGGCCGCGGCGCAGCATGTCGAGGCGGGCTTCGGTATCCTCCGACATCACCATCGCGAAGAAGATGACGGTGACGGCCATGTACCAGGAGGTGAGCACCCAGTTCACCACCTCCGGCTTGTCGAGGAACGGCACCGCGCCGATGCTGTAGCCGACATTGAGCACGATCAATGTGAACAGCAGCGGCATGAACACCAGCCGCATGCGCAGGCCGGTGCCGAAGAACAGCACGCAGGCGGTCAGCGTGACGAGCTCATACGGGCTCGGCTCGATGAACACGATGGCGCCGGACGCGCCGGCCAGCCACACCAGCGCCCGCTGCAGCGCCAGCACGCCCGCTGGTGCTGATGTCGGCGAATGGGACGTCCCGGCTGTCGCCGCATAGGCCATCGGATACTCACGCAACGCAACAGATACATACGTTTGTCATTGCCCGCGCAACGACGGCAGTTCGCTGAATTCTCAGTACGCGTTCTCGCTCTTGGTCAGCAGCGAGAACGGGGTCTTGAGCAGGATGTAGAGGTCGAACAGCACCGACCAGTTTTCGATGTAGTAGAGATCATATTCGACGCGCTTCTGGATCTTCTCGTCGGTGTCGACCTCGCCGCGCCAGCCGTTGATCTGCGCCCAGCCGGTGATGCCGGGCTTGACGCGGTGGCGGGCGAAGTAGCCGTCGACCGCCTCGTCGAACAGGCGGTTTTCCAGCTTGCTCTGCACGGCGTGCGGGCGCGGGCCGACCAGCGACAGATTGCCCTTCAGCACCACGTTGAACAGTTGCGGCAATTCGTCGAGCGAGGTCTTGCGGATGAAGCGGCCGACGCGGGTGACGCGCGGATCGTTCTTGGTCACCACCTTGGAAGCTGTAGGGTCGGCCTGGTGATGGTAGAGCGAGCGGAATTTGTAGACGTCGATCCGCTCATTGTTGAAGCCGAAGCGCTTCTGGCGGAACAGCACCGGGCCGGGGCTGTCGAGTTTCACCGCGAGCGCCACCAGTCCCAATACCGGCAGCGCCGCAACCAGGGCCAGGCCGCCGACTACGCGGTCGAACAGCCATTTCAGCACCAGATCCCAGTCGGTGATCGGCGCCTCGAACATATCCAGCGTCGGCACCTTGCCGATATAGGAATAGGAACGGGGGTGGAAGCGCAGCTTGTTGGTATGGGCCGACAGGCGGATGTCGACCGGCAGCACCCAGAGCTTCTTCAGCATTTCCAGGATGCGGGTCTCCGCTGAGATCGGCAGCGCGAACAGCACGAGGTCGACGCGGGTGCGGCGGGCGAATTCGACGATGTCATCGATCTTGCCGAGTTTCGGTGAGCCGGCGCAGGTATTGGTGGCGCGATCGTCATTGCGGTCGTCGAACACGCCGAGCACATGGATGTCGGAATCATCCTCGGCGTTCAGCGCCTCGATCAGCTGCTCGCCGTTGTGGTCGGCTCCGACGATGATGGTGCGGCGGTCGAGCCGGCCGTCATGCGCCCAGGCGCGCACCATCGATCGCAGCAGCAGCCGTTCGGCGATCAGGACCGCAAGGCCGACGCAGAAGAACGACGACAGCCAGACCCGCGAGACCTCGCCGCCGAGCTTGACCAGGAAGGAGATGCCGATGAACAGCAGGAACACGAAGGCCCATGACGAGATCATGCGCGTCATCTGGCGCAGCTGGCCGCGGAAGATCTGCACCTGGTAGATGTCGGCGGCCTGGAAGCAGACAACGGCGGCAGCCGACATGCCGAGGATCGATGCGATGTATCCCCAGTGAATGATCCCGCCGGCGAGCGGCCTGACATAAGCGAGATAGAGCCCGACGCCGACCAGGCTGAGCAGCACGAAGTCGGCGAGGCGAACCACGCCGGCGATCACGACCGGCGAGTAGGCGCTGCGAACTTTCTGGTTGGTGACGGCGAGCGCGGCCGGCGAGAGGCGCCGGCGCCGTTCGATCTGCGGCTGAGCGGCCGTCGCAGACGCTGCCGCATCCAGCATCGAGCGTGCGTTAAACGGTTCCACGAGTCCACGTCCATTCCTGCGCATGCAGATGTGCATCCGCGCGCAGCACTAAAATTCCCCCGGACGTGACTTAAGGGGACAAATCGGAAGAAACGGTTACGTGTGCAAGAAGTGGTTAACGTTTGGCAAATGCGTCGCGGTAGCCGGCCAGCACACCCTCGACCATTGCGCCCTGCGAGAAATGTTCCGAAATGCGCTCGCGCAGTCTCGCGGCGCGCGCCGTGGTCGCGGCGGGGTTGTCCAGCGCGGCCTTGATCGCATCGGCCATCGCGCCGGCATTGCTCGGCGCGAACAGGGCGTCGGTGTGGGTATCGAAGATCTCCGGGATGCCGCCGACGTCGGCGGCGATCATCGGAACGCCGGCAGCGGCAGCCTCGATCACCACATAGGGCATCGAATCGCCGCGCGAGGGCACCACCAGCAGGTTGCCCTTGGAGAAACCGTAGCGCGCCTTGACGTGACCGATGAAGCGGACGGCCTCACCGAGCGACAGCCGCTTCACCTGCTCCTTGAGGCGCTCGAATTCCTCGCCGTCACCGCCGAGCGTCAGCGTCACCGGCTTGCCTTCGGCGCGCAGCTTCGCCACCGCGTCGATCAGGAGATCGGCGCCCTTGATGCGCCGGAACTCGCCGACATAGGCCACGTCGGTGGCATCGTCGGCGCCGGGGACCGGTTCGAATTCCTCCGCGGTGACGCCGTTGAACACGCAGCGCACGAGGCCTGCCGGCTTGCCGACGGTGCGCTGATAGGTGTCGCGGGCAAACGCGCTCTCGAACAGGAACAGGTCGGTGCTGTTCATCAGGGTGCGCTCGAGCTGGCTGTAGAAGCGGCCCTTCCAGGTGTCGAGCGGGTAGTGCAGCGAGCCGCCATGCGGCGTGTAGACCCGGATCACCTTGCTCGACCGCCGCCGCAGCCGGACATAGGCGCCGGCCTTGGCGCCATGCCCGTGCACGACATCGGGTTTCAGCTTGCGGATCAGGCCGGCGATGTGGGCCCAGACCATGAAATCGGCGAAGCGCGGCTCGCGGCGTATTGCCACGCGGTGGACGCCGAGCTTGAGCCGCGGCTCGATCTCGGCAAGCGCCGCGTCGGCCCGCGCGCCGCCGGTCAGGCTGTCGGCGACGATGCCGACATGATGGCCGCGTTCGATCTGGCCGTTGGCGACGTCGAGGATGTGACGAATGATGCCGCCGACCGGGGCACGGACGACATGCAGGATGCGGAGCGGCGGTTGCTGGGTTTGATCCTGCGCCATCGATCAGAACCAGCGCTCGCCGACGAACACGGTGTCACCCGGGCCGATCGGCGTGCCCAGCGGAGCGACGAAGCGGCCCGCGCCCGATGCATCGGTGTGGGTGAGGGTGACCTCGTCGCGCCTGGCGCGCGGCGAGAAGCCGCCGGCGATCGCGACCGCGCTTTCGACCGTCATGTTGGGCACATAGGGATACTGGCCGGGGGCCTGGACCTCGCCGAGGATGAAGAACGGCCGGTAGGCCTCGATCTCGACCGCGACCGACGGCTCGCGGATGAAGCCGTTGCGCAGCCGTGCGGTGATCTCGGCGGCAAGCCTGGCAGGGGTGCGGCCGCGCGCCGGCACCGAGCCGATCAGCGGCATGGTGATCGCGCCCGCGGCGTCGATCGCATAGGCGTTGGTGAGCCCTTCCTGGCCATAGACCACAACGCGGAGCTTGTCGCCGGGGCCGAGATTATAGCCCTCGCGCGTCGGTGCGGGATCGGCATAGGCCACGGGCGCAGCATACGCCATCGGTTCGAGACCGGGGTCGCCGGCGACCGGCGACGTTCGGCCCATGCACCCCGACAGCACGAGCGCAGCGACCAGACAAATAAGGGGAGCGCGCAGATCGCGCATGCAAGGAATCCCGCGACAATATCGGCTCCGATTAACGGCACCCATGGTTAACAAAGAATGACGGGGCGGGTGGTGGCGGCCATGCCCGTCAACCCCACCGATTAACCCAGCGGCAACCTTAATGGACTGTAATCGCCCCATTGAGATGGAGTCGCGGTATCCGCGGGGGTTTGTTATGCGTTTTGCATTCTGGCGTAGAGGCAAGGATAAGGCCGTCGTGCAACGGGCGTTGCCGAAGTCTGCGCCCGTCGCCGACGAAGCTGTCGTGAAGGCGGCTGCGCCCAAGCTTGCTTCTGACAAGCCTGCGCCTGACAAGCCGGCGCGTCCGGCGGAGGCGGCCGATCTCGACCTGCACGTGCTCGGCCGCGCGCTGGCGCGCAAGCGCGGCTGGATCATCGTGCCGTCGGTGCTGGTGTTCGCGCTGTCGCTTGCCGCGGTCAACGTCGTGACGCCGCGCTACAAGTCGGAAGCGCGAATCCTGATCGACAATCGCGAGAACGCCTTCCTGCGTCCGAACGGCGAGCGCGACCTGGAGCGGACCTCGCTCGACGCCGAGGCGGTGACGAGCCAGGTGCAGCTGTTGCTGTCGCGCGATCTCGCGCGCGACATCATCAAGAAGAACAAGCTGGCCGAGCGTCCGGAGTTCGATCCGGTGCTGCGGGGCTTTTCGCCGCTGAAGTCACTGCTGGCGCTGTTCGGCATCGGCCGTGACCCGTTCAGCCTGACGCCGGAAGAGCGGGTGCTTGATTCATATTACGAGCGCTTCCAGGCTTTTGCGGTCGACAAGTCGCGCGTCATGGTGATCGAATTCCAGTCCGAGGATCCCGAGCTCGCGGCGCGCGTCGCCAATTCGATCGCGGACGGCTATCTCGTGCTGCAGCAGGCCGCGCGGCAGGACCAGGCCAAATCCGCCAGCACCTGGCTGCTCGGCGAGATCGACAAGCTGCGCACCAAGGTCGCGGATGCGGATTCGCGCGTCGAGGAATTCCGCTCGAAGTCGAGCCTGTTCGTCGGCACCAACAACATCCCGCTGTCGAACCAGCAGATGGGTGAGCTGAACACGCAGCTCAACAATGCCCGCGCGCTGAAGGCGGATGCCGAGACCAAGGCGCGGCTGATCCGCGAGATGCTTCAGGGCGGCAAGCCGATCGAGGCGTCGGAGGTGCTCAACTCCGAGCTGATCCGCCGGCTCGCCGAACAGCGCGGCACGCTGCGCGCGCAGCTCGCCGAGCAGTCCTCGACGCTGCTCGACAACCATCCGCGCATCAAGGAATTGAAGGCGCAGATCGCCGATCTCGACCGGCAATTGCGTGAGGAAGCCGGCAAGGTTTCGCGCTCGCTGGACAATGACGCCCGCGTCGCCGATGGCCGTGTCATGGCGCTGCAGGCGAGCCTGGACCAGTCGAAGAAGCAGGCGTCGTCGAGCAATAGCCAGGACGTGCAGCTGCGCGGGCTGGAGCGTGAAGCCAAGGCGCAGCGCGACCTGCTGGAGGCCTATCTCGCCAAGTATCGCGAAGCGACGGCGCGCGAGAACATCGAGGCCGCGCCGACCGACGGCCGCATCATCTCGCGCGCCTCGGTTTCGAATACGCCGGCTTATCCGAAGAAGCTGCCGATCGTGCTGATCGCGACGCTGGCGACGCTGCTGCTGTCGTCCGGCATCATCATCACGGGTGAGCTGCTGCGCATCTCCGCGCCCGGTGCGGTTGGCCGCGCCTTCGCGCCGGCGGCCGCCGTGATCAGGCGCCGCGAGCCCGTCATGGATGCCGCAACGGCGGACCAGACCGCGCCGGCGCTGCCGCCTGAACCGGCGCTCGCGTCGCCGGTCGTGTCGAAGCCGGCGGTGGAGCCCGAATTGCCGCTGGAGCCTGCGGCTGCCCATGAACCTGAGCCGCAGCCTGCGTCCGCCGAGGCCGCCGACGAGATCGATGAGCTCGCCGAGCGCCTCGTCGCTGCCGGTCCCGCCGCCCACAAGGTCACCGTGCTCGGCCCGGCCGCGGCTGAGAGCGTTACGCTGACCGCCCTGACGCTGGCGCGTCTGATGGCGCGCCAGGCCAAGGTCGTCGTCGTCGATCTCGTCGCGTCCTCGCCGGTGCTGACGTCGGCGACCGTCGATCCCGCGGCGCCCGGCCTTGCCGAATTGATGCAGGGCGAGGCGACCTTCGCGCAGATCATCACCAAGGATCGGCAGTCGCGTGTTCAGATCGTCAGCGCCGGGCGTCCGGGCTTCGATCGCTCGCATCTGCAGTCGCCGCGGCTCGCACTTGCGATCGACGCGCTGCTCAGGGTCTACGATCACGTGCTGCTCGACGCCGGTTCGGCCGTCGACCTGCCGGCCGAACTGCTGACCGCGAAGGCGCAGGCGGTCGTGGTGCCGGACGCCGCCATGGCGCAGGACGCTCGCCACTCGATGATCGAGCAACTCACGGCGGTCGGCTTCGCCGAAGTGACGATGCTGAGCAAGCCCTGCGCGGCGTCGGAAGCGGCCGTGAGGGGCCCGCGGGTGGTGGCCGCCTGACCGCCACCGTCAGCCGGTCGGGGTAAATCCGGTCGCGCGCACGATCCCTTTCCAGCGATCGGATTCGGTGGCGAGCAGTCGGGCAAAGTCATTCATCGCGATTGCGTCGACGTCGATCGACAGTTTGGCCATGCCGGACTTGACCTCCTCGGTGCGCAGTGACGCCTGGATCGCGCTGTTGAGTTGCGCGACGATTGCCGGAGGCGTCTTCGCCGGCAGGAAGATGCCGAACCAGGTCACGTCCTGAAGCGCGGGGTAACCGGCTTCCGCCACCGTCGGCACATCGGGGAGAGATTTGAGACGGCTGGGACCGGTCGTCGCCAGAGCGCGAAGCTGTCCGGACTGGACCTGGCCCAGCAGGCTGTCGATCGGCATCACCGCCGATGCGATCTCGCCTTTCAGGAGATCCTGAACCGCCCCTCTGCCTTGATAGGGCACGTGGAGATAGTCGAAGCCCGCGGTCCGGCCGAGCATCGCACCGATGAAATGCAGCGTGGTGCCGACGCCCGGCGTGCCGTAGGTCGCCTGCGTCGGGTTGGCGCGGCACCAGGCGACGAAGTCGGCGAGGCTCCTGACGTCGTTCGGGACTTTCGGGCCGACCGCCAGCAGCGTCGCGAATGAGCCGACGGTCGAGACCGGCGTGAAGTCCTGCGGTGCGTATGCGAGCGATTTGTAGGTGTGCGGAAACAGCGCGATGAACCCGAGCGGCGCGAGCAGCATGACCGATCCATCGGCCTCGGCGTTCTTCACGGTCTCGATCGCAATCCGGCCGCTGGCGCCGGGCCGCGTCTCAACGACGATGGAGTCGGCATAATCCTTCATCTGCCCGGCAACGAGCCTTGCGACGGCGTCCGGCAATCCGGGCGTGTAGCCGGTCAGGATATGGGCGGTCTTCAGGCGGGGCTGCGCGGCGACTGGCCGGACCAGGCCCGCGGCGGCGAGCGCGGCACCGGCCGCTGACGCGGTCAGGACGTCGCGACGGGTCAACATGCATGCCTCCATGGTCGTGGAGCCGCGCCGTCCGGGGCGCGACGATCTGCGTCATCGCGCGCGGAGGATGCGTGAGGCGGGGATAAACGTCCAATGCTAGTGTCTGAGGCGTCCATAACCGTTTTGGTAAGGATCGCTGATGCAGGACATCGAGCGTGCCCGACGCCGGATCAAGCTGCGCGACCTGCACATCCTGCTCGTCATCGCGCAGCGCGGCAGCATGGCGAAGGCTGCCGCGGAGCTCGCAGTGTCGCAGCCGGCGATATCGCGGGCGGTCAGCGACATGGAGCACGCGCTCGGACTTCGGCTGTTCGATCGTTGCCGTAACGGCATCGAACTGACGGCCTATGGCCATGCTCTGGTGCGACGCGGGGTCTCGATCTTCGACGAGCTTACCCAGGGCTTGCAGGAGCTCGAGTTTCTGGCAGATCCCAGCGTCGGGGAGTTGCGCATCGGCAGTACGGAGAGCATCGCAGCGGGCTTGCTTCCGGCGGCGATCGACCGCTTCACGCGGCGGCACCCCGGCATCCGCATCAATGTCGCGCAGACCGTTCTCAGCGATCTGCGTTACCGCGAACTGCGCGAGCGCAACATCGATCTGTTGCTTGGATGGACGCCGACGCCGTTTGACGAGACGGACCTGGCAGTCGAGCCCTTGCTCGATGATCGGCGCGTCGTGGTCGCGGGAAGGCGAAGCAAATGGGCGCGTGCATCCAGGCTCGAATTGGCCGACCTCGCAGACGAGCGCTGGGTGTTGCCTCCGCCGGACACCTTTCCCGGTTCCGCGGTGGCGGAGATGTTTCGCGAAGCCGGAATGCAGATGCCAAGCGCGCCGGTCACGACGCTGTCGCTTCATTTGTGCTGCCGGCTCGCCGCGACCGGCCGCTTCATCACCGTGCTGCCGGGCTCGGTCGCGCGGTTTGCCGGCGGCGATCTCGGCCTGAAGGTGCTTCCGGTTCAGCTTCCGCGAGCGGCCGCCGTCTCGGCCGCGATCGTCACGTTGAAAGGCCGCACGTTGGGCCCGACCGCTGAGATCTTCATCGCCTGTATCCGCGAGGTCGCCAAGGCGGCCGCGAGCAAAGCGGCCGCCGGCAAGTGACGGGCATTACAGGCGCCGTTCCCTTCCGGTGCAGGCGCCCGATGCCTAGTGCGCCATCATCGGCTGGCGCGCGGTTCGCTCGAGCACCGGATCGATCCGCAGCCTGATCGTGACCAGCGCGCCGATCAGTCCCATCACGGCGAGCAGCAGCAGCCCCGCCGTAAAGCTGCCGGTCAGGTCCTTCAGATAGCCGACGGCGAATGGGCCGGCAAAGCCCGACAGGTTGCCGAGCGAGTTGATCGCGGCAATGCCTGCCGCCGCTGAGGCGCCGGTCAGGATGCCGGCCGGCATCGGCCAGAACATCGGCGGCACTGCCGACACGCCGATTTGCGCAAGGCAGAGCAGAGCGACGATCAGTATCGGATTCGACACCAGCCCGGCGAGGCCGATGCCGACGGCGGCGAGCGTCAGCGCGCCGGCCACATGGTATCGCCGCTCGCCGGTCTTGTCGGAATGGCGGCCGAGCAGCACCATGCCGACCGCGCCGAACACGAAGGGCAGGGCCGCGATCAAGCCGGTCTGGGTGTCGGTGACGCCAAACGCCTTGATGATGGTGGGCAGGAAGAAGGCGACGCCGTAGCTTGCCGCGTTGAGGCAGAAATACACGAAGGCGCAGGCAAGGACCCGCGAGTCGGTGAGCGACTGCAGAACGGAAATATGCTCCACGGCCTCGGTTTGCTGCCGCTCGCGCTCAAGGGTGGTCTGGATCCACTTGACCTCGTCGAGCTGCAGCCAGCTGGCCTGGCGCGGAAAGTCGGGAAGGAAGGTCAGGACAGCGAAGCCGACCAGGACCGATGGCAGTGCCTCGCAAACGAACAGCCACTGCCATCCGGTCAGGCCGGCGCCCGACAGGTTGAGCAGCAATCCCGAAATGGGCGCCCCGATGATGCTCGAGATCGGGATCGCGAGCATGAACAGGCTGATGACGCGCGCGCGGTACACCGACGGGAACCAGAGCGTCAGATAGAAGATGATGCCGGGGAAGAAGCCGGCTTCGCAGGCGCCAAGCAGGAGGCGCAGGAAGTAGAAGATCCACTCGCTCGACAGGCCGCTCGCCGCAGACATCTGCGGGATGAAGGCAAATGCGGCCGAGACGATGCCCCAGCTGATCATGATGCGGGCGATCCAGCGCCGTGCACCGAACCGTTCCAGAAGGATGTTGGAGGGCACCTCGAAGAAGAAGTAGCCGATGAAGAACAGACCGGCGCCGAGCCCGTAGGCGGCCTCGCTGAGGCCGAGCGCCGCGTTCATGTGCAGCTTGGCGAAGCCGACATTGACGCGATCGAGATAGGCCACGAAGTAACACAGGATGAGGAACGGAATCAGCCGCCGCATCATCTTTCCGATCGCGCGCTTCTCGACATCGTCGCTCATCGTTCCCATCCCTTCCTGTTTTTCGAATCGGCAGACGATCCCTGCGCTGTTCGGGGCGGCACCTGGCGCACCCGCAGCGGTTCGTCGCGTTGCTCTTGCAAGTCTTCTTCATTGTTGTGTAATCGACTGCCGCGTGACTAATGGCATTTGGGAATGGAGCCACGGCGAAACTGTCATGATGCACCGCGGTATAAGCGCGGGAACTCTAGAGCGTTTTCCAGCGAAGTGGCTGCTCGTTCGCGCCAAGAAAACGCCTCAAAGCAGAATCTGGAGCCCCGTTCCGGCTTGATCGGAACGGAAAAGGCTCTTGCCGGGCAGGATGGTGGCGGGCCGTGATCAATAATCTGAAACTGCGCCAGCTGCGCCTGCTGGTCGCTCTCGACAATGAGCGCAAGTTGCAGCTCGCCGCCGAGCGGTTGAACATCACCCAATCCGCTGCATCGAAGATGCTCGCCGAAATCGAGGCGCTGGCGCGGGTTCCCTTGTTCGAGCGCACGGCGCGCGGCGTCGAACCGACGGCATATGGGTCGATCCTGATCCGTGGCGGCAAGAGCGTGCTGGCCGATCTCGACCAGGTCACCGACGAGTTCGCGGGCTACAAATCCGGTGAGCTCGGCACCGTCTCCGTTGGAACAGTCGCCAAGCCGAGCATCGACCTCGTCGTCGACGTCATCCAGTATCTCGGCGAAAAGCTGAATCGGGTGAACATCTCGCTCGATGTCAGCACCAGCCCGCCATTGATCACGCGACTACTGGCGCTCGAGTTCGATTTCGTCGTCGCCAGGATTCCCGCCGGCATCGATCCCCGGCAGTTCGACTATTTTGAGATCGGCGCGGAGGAGGCAGTGCTGCTCGTCCGTGCGGAGCATCCGTTGGCCGGCCGCGAGACGGTCGAGCTGGAGGACATGGCCGACCAGCAATGGATCTGCCAGCCGCGCGAATCCTTCATGCGCCAAGCGCTGGAGAGGCTGTTCATGAGCCGCGGCGTGACGCCGCCGCGCCGGGTCATCAACACCGAGTCGTTTTTCGCCTCGGTCGGAATTGCCGCGGGCATCGACGCGATCGTGCCCGTCCCCATGCTGGTGTTCGATCTGGTCGATCCGCAGCGGTTCAAGGTGCTGCGCCTGCGCGACAGGCTGTTGTTGGAGAATTACGGCCTGATCAAGCTGCGCAAGCGTGCGCTGTCACCCGCCGCGGCATTGCTGTTCGACGCGATGAAGCGGCTCGGCGTACCGAATGGCGGCGCAGAGCAGGGCGACGCGGCGAGCTGAACGCTCAGCGGAACATGCTGCGCAGGTTCTGGGCAATCTCGAACAGCGCCGGATTTTGCTTCACCGCGCGCTTGGCGCGATTGATGGCCGACAGCGCGCTGGCCGCCGGCTTGCCGCGCAGGCTGAGCGGAACGAAGCTGTCGACGACGGCTTCATCGTCCTTGCAGAACAGCCGCTTGTACTCGTCCGAGCCGATGCCGAGATCGAGAGCGCGGTAGTTCAGGCCGGCATGGCGGTCGATGATATCGCGCATCAGGATCAGGCCGGGGCTGAACTTGGAATTGGCCGACATCGTGTAGGTGTTGAACATCATCGAGAAGCGATGGCCGTCGGATACGCCGGCGAAGATCGCGATCACTTCCTCGTCGCACTCCAGCGCGTGGATGTCGATCGCATAGCCCTCGCCATCGGCGCGCGGCGCGAGGCAGGCGGCACGAACAAATTGCTCGATACCCGGCTCGGCGAACACGTTCGGCAGCTTCTGCTCGGCCATGCGCTGCGGCTTGACGCGGAAGAACCAGTCGAGCAGGCGGCAGACATCGGCGCTCTCGCTCGCGACGTAATAGCGATAGCCGGGCAGCGCCTGCAGCTTGCGCTCCTTGCCCTTGAGGCGGCGGCGGAACGAGTTGCTGACCAGCGTCGCCGGTGCCGCGCCGGGCTCGATCGCCAGCACCGGGCAGTCGTTGACCGAAGGCTGATGCGCCAGCAGCGCCAGCGGATTCGGCAGGTCCTGCCAGCGCAGCGGCTGCTGGCAGAGCACGAGCGCATCGGCGCGGGAGCGTTCGGCGATCGATCCGATCAAAGCCGCGATGTCGGCTTCCGTCGCGTTGGCGGCGAAATCCTTCGCGCACAGCGCCATGTTGAAGGTCGCATGCTTGCCGCCCATGAAGCTCGCGCAGTTCGCGCCGAGGCGGGCCTCGATTGCGAGCGGCAGCAGCAGCAGCGGGCGGCGTTCGCTGTCATGAGCGACGACGATGAAGGGCCGCAGGCCCTCGCGCTCGCCGACCTGGCGCTGCCAAGCGGCAAGGAAATCGAACCGCTGATAGGGCGTGTAGCTGTGCTGCGGTGTCTCGAAGCCGCGCCAAGTCGCTTCGGCCGCGGTGAGATCATGAAAGATGTCGACGCCGGCAACGCGGATTGCGTTCGGCCACGCCCGCGTCTCAGCCGTCTGGCCTTCGATTGCCGCCGCCATGGTCATCTCGGAATCCGAAATTTTAGGGTATTAATTTACAGTTCTCGGCTGGGGCCGACCTTCGCAGGGAAATGTCAACAAAGAGTAAGAACAATGCCGCGGCGGTGCGCGGGAACCGCCTGACGAGGACGGGGATCTTGGCGCCGGACAGCGGGATTTTACGACGGGCCCGGATGGAGCTCGCGTATTTCAGTGGCGCCTTCAGGCTGCGGGAACGCGAGAGCGGCGGCGCCGGGGTGATCCTGCGCTTCGCCCGCGTTCGTCCCGCGCGACGCGGCCGGTTTCAGCCGCTGAAGTCCGAGGAGATCACGCCGGCATTCCTCGATCGCACGATCCGCGCGCTGAAGCGCTGGCGGTATGACATCGTCGGGATCGACGAGGCTTGCCGCCGCGCGGTGACCTTGCCGGAGCGTCGGCGCTTTGCCTGCCTGACCTTTGACGGCGCCAGCAAGGACATCGTCACCCATGCCTGGCCGGTGCTCGCCAGGCACGGCGTTCCCTTCGCGCTCTATCTCCCGACGGCCTTTCCCGATGGCGTCGGCGTGGCGTGGTGGCTGGTGCTGGAGGAGATCATCGCGCGCGAAAACCGCATCAGCATGATGATCGATGGCCGGGAGCGGCACTTCGCGATTGCAAATCTCTCGGACAAATACGAGCTGTTCGATTTCCTGTCCGGCTGGCTGCGCAAGCTGCCGCCGTCGGACCTGTCCTACGCGCTGAATGATCTCGCCAGGCGCTATTCGGCCGACGCGGCCCAATCGTCACGCAATGCGTCACTCGACTGGCAGGATCTGGCGAAGCTTGCGGCCGATCCGAACGTGACGTTCGGCAGTGCGACCGTGAACTATCAGGCGCTGTCGAGCCTCAGGGATGCCGACGCGCAGCGCGAGATGGCGATGGGCAAGGCGGTGGCCGAGAGCGCGCTGCGGCGGCAAGTCAGGCATTTCGCATTCCCCTTCGGGGACCGCGAAGCATTCGGCCGTCCGCATGTCGTGATGGCCGAGGAGGCCGGCTTTGCCAGCGCGGTGTCGACCATCTCCGGGGTCGTCGAGGCGCAGGGCCGCACCAACCTCCACGCGCTGCCGCGCATCGCATGGGACGGCCGCGTGCGCTCGCTGCGGATGATGCGGGTGCTGCTGTCGGGCGTGATGTTCGCGCCGGTGCGGCCGACGCGCAGCGCGCGCAACCAGAGCGTTATTTAGGCGCGGTCGGGCCGCGACATCCAGGCGACGATCGGCATCGCCGGCAGCACCCAGCCGAGGCCCGCGACGACGTAGAAGATCGCCTGCAGCAGCCCCGAATTGGCAAGCCACGGCGTCTGGGCGACCGTCATGCCGAGCAGCGACCACACCACCACCAGGATCAGCAGGAAGATGGTTCCGAGCAGTTTGCGGGTGCGTATGGCCATGGCGGATATGTGCAACTCGTGATCAGGGCGTTTTCGAGCGAAGCCGACACCGGTTCGCACAAAGAAAACGCGTCAAAACAACATTCTGGAGCTTCGTTCCGAATTGATCGGAAACGAGGCTCCGGGCGGCGCTTGCGCCGCGGGCGCCGCGGACTATAAGGGGCTCGAAAATCCAATCAAGTCAGGGCAAATGGCCGGTATTTCCGCAAAGACATCGCAGCTCCGCGCCGTCAGGGTATGGCTGGTCGCGGTCGCCGCCCTGATCGCGCTGATGGTCCTGGTCGGCGGCGCCACGCGGCTCACCGAGTCCGGCCTGTCGATCGTCGAATGGAAGCCGGTGACCGGCGCGCTGCCGCCGCTGACCGAGGCGCAGTGGACCCAAGCCTTCGAGGGCTACAAGCGGATCCCGCAATATCGCGAGCTCAACGCCGGGATGACGCTCGCGGACTTCAAGACGATCTTCTGGTGGGAATGGAGCCACCGGCTGCTTGGCCGCGTGATCGGCGCGGCCTATTTGCTGCCGTTCCTGTATTTCCTGTGGCGCGGCGCGGTGAGCGGCGAACTCGGCCGGCGGCTATGGGTGATTTTTGGCCTTGGCGCACTGCAGGGCGGCGTCGGCTGGTGGATGGTCGCGTCCGGCCTCTCGGAACGCATCGAGGTATCGCAGTATCGGCTGGCGACCCATCTGGTGCTGGCGCTCCTCATCTTCGCGGCGATCGTCTGGACGCTGCGGCGCCTGACGGACCGTCCTTCCGTGATCGCGCCGCTCAGGCTGAAGATCACGAGTGCGGTGCTGCTCGTGCTGACCTTCGTGCAGCTCTATTTCGGCGCGCTGGTCGCGGGGCTGCGCGCGGGCAGGGTTTATAATACCTGGCCCGACATCGACGGCGGCTTCATTCCGTCGGCTGACCGGCTTTGGTTCGAGACACCGTGGTGGCGCAATCTGTTCGACAACACGCTGACGGTGCAGTTCGAACATCGCATGACCGCCTATCTGCTGTTCGTGCTGGCGATCGCGCATGCGATCGATGCCATGCGCGCGCGCGCCGGCGGCGCTGTCGTCGCGGGGGCCTGGTGGCTGGTTGCGGCGATCACGCTGCAGGCGACGCTCGGCATCCTGACGCTGCTGCATCAGGTGCCGATCGATCTGGCGCTGACGCACCAGGCCGTTGCCATCGTCGTGCTGACGCTCGCGGTGCTGCAGGCCGAGCGCTTCGCCGCGCGCCGGACCGAACGGGACCAGCCGACCCTCGTGCCGGTCGGCCAGCCTGGTTTCTGACTGAACGAAAATGGTTCTCTTTCGTCATGGCCGGGTTTGTCCCGGCCATCTACGTCTTTCTTGCGTGGATGCCCGGCACAAGGCCGGGCATGACGGAGCTAGACGATGCAGCCCGATTTCATCGATCGCATTTCGAGCCAGCCTCTCAGGACAGATAGTCGAGCCCGATATCGAGCGCAGCCGAGCTGTGGGTCACCCAGCCGACCGAGATCAGGTCGACGCCGGTTGCGGCAATCGCTGCGGCCATAGCCGCGGTGACGCGGCCGGAGGCTTCGGTGAGCGCCTTGCCGCGCGCCATGTCCACCGCCTGGCTGAGCTGCTCGGCCGTCATGTTGTCGAGCAGCACCGCGTCGACGCCGAGCGTCAGCGCCTCCTCGAGCTGCGACAGCGTGTCGACCTCGACCTCGATCTTGACGAGATGGCCGGTATTGGCCTTGGCGCGCTCGATCGCGGTGCGGATGCCGCCGGCGAGCGCGATGTGGTTGTCCTTGATCAGCACGGCATCGTCGAGGCCGAAGCGGTGATTGCCGCCGCCGCCGGCGCGCACCGCATATTTCTCCAGCGCACGCAGTCCCGGCGTGGTCTTGCGGGTGCAGACGATCTGCGCGCGGGTGCCCGCCACGGCCTTGACCAGCGTGGCGGTGGCGGTGGCGACGCCGCTCAGATGGCAGAGGAAGTTGAGTGCGGTTCGTTCCGCGGTGAGCAGGCTGCGGGCCGGGCCGTCGATGATCGCGATGACCTGGTCGGGTTCGACCGCGCTGCCGTCGGGCCGTTCGGCGCGCAGCGTGATGGCCGGCGACACCGTCTGGAAGGCCGAGCGCGCGACGTCGAGCCCGGCGATCACGCCGGGCTGCCGTGCCCGCATCACCAGCCGCGCCTGCTGGCCGGCCGGCACGATGGCATCTGCAGTGATATCGCCGGCGCGGCCGAGATCCTCGCGCAGCGCCGTCTGCACGATCGGCTCATAGATCAGGGGCAAGAGGGGATTGAGGGTCATGACAGGGCACTCCAGGCAAATGGCGTGGATTCGACGATGTCGCGCGCGGCGGCGAGTGCATCCACGCGGGTGAGGGACGACGGAACGGCCGACGCAGCGGTGTGCGGGAAATCGCTGCGGAAGTGGCCGCCGCGGCTTTCCTCACGCCTGATTGCGGCAATCGCGACCATCAATCCGATCAATGCTGCATCGGACGCCACACTGTGACCGCATGCGAGTGGATAGAGGCTGCGGATCGCGCGGGCGATCCCGTCGCGGTCGCGCAGGACGCCGAGCCCCTGGGTGAGGATCGGTCGCACGGCGGAGGGATCGGAGGCCTGTGACATCGCGTCGTCGCGCAGCATGGCGCGCGGGCCTGCACTCACGCTTTCGATGCTCTCGGCGACCCAGCGCGCGCAGACGATCGCTTCCATCAGCGAGTTGCTGGCGAGCCGGTTGGCGCCGTGCAACCCGGTGCGTGCGGCCTCGCCGCAGGCCCACAGGCCCTGCACCGTGCTGCGGCCAAAACCATCAACCGCGATGCCGCCCATGTGGTAGTGAACCGCCGGCCGGATCGGGATCAGATCATGGGAGGGATCGATGCCGGCCATCTTGCAGAACGCGCTGATCACGGGATAGCGCTGGGCGAAATCCACGCCCGGGTGCTTGCGCGCGTCGAGGAAGGTGCGATGCCCTGCGGCGCGATGGCGCCACACGGCGCGCGCGACGATGTCGCGTGGCGCAAGCTCGGCGCCGGGCTGATCGGCCATGAAGCGCTGGCCGGTCTCGTCGATCAGCACCGCGCCGTCGCCGCGGATCGCCTCGGTCAACAGCGGCATCGGCCGCGACGGCCCGTCGAAGGCGGTCGGATGAAACTGGACGAACTCGATGTCCGACAGTTTCGCGCCGGCATGTGCGGCGAGCGCGAGCCCCTGGCCGAAACATCCGCCGGGATTGGTGCTGTCGGCGTACAGCCCGCCGATGCCGCCGGTCGCGATCACGACGCGGTTGGTCGCGATCGTCAGCGCGCCACTTGCGCTCGCTGCAAGCACGCCCCTGACCGCGTTGTCCTCGACGATCAGCCGGCGCGCCTCGACGCCTTCCAGCAGCGTGATCGACGGCGTCTGGCGGACTGCCGCGATCAGCGCGCGCATGATCTCCCGGCCGGTGCCGTCGCCGGTGGCGTGCACGATGCGGTTACGGCGGTGTGCGGCCTCGAGCCCGAGGCGCCAGCTGCCGTCGGCGTGCCGGTCGAAGGCGACGCCGAGCCTCGCCAGCTGTTCGACGGCGGCGGGCGCGGCGTGGACGATCCGGCTCGCGGCGGCCGCATCGCAAAGGCCGGCGCCGGCCGCGAGCGTATCGGCGAGATGCAGGGCAGGGCTGTCATCGGCGCCGACCGGCGCGGCAAGGCCGCCCTGCGCCCACATGCTGGAAGCTTCCGCGCCGAGCGGCGATTTCGACAGCAGCACGACCCGCTCGGGCGCGAGCTGAAGCGCGGTCATCAGCCCGGCGGCGCCGCCGCCGATGATCACCGGGCGGCCGTTGAGATCGGAGATATCGGTGCTCATATCGCCAGCATCCTTTCGACGCTCTTGCGCGCGCGATCGGCGATCGCAGGGTCGATGGTGACCTCGTGCTGGTTGGTCTCCAGCGCGTGGCGGATGTTCTTCAGCGTGATCCGCTTCATGTGCGGACAGAGATTGCAGGGGCGGACGAAGTCGACGTCGGGGTTTCGTGCCGCGATGTTGTCGCTCATCGAGCATTCCGTCAGCAGCACGACGCGCGGCGGACGTTTGCTCTCGACGAACGACTGCATCGCAGCCGTCGAGCCGGCAAAGTCCGCTTCAGCGACCACCTCGGGCGGGCATTCCGGATGCGCCAGGATGGTGACATCGGGATGATCCTCGCGCAGCTGACGCACGTCGTCGGCGGTGAACAGCTCGTGCACCTCGCAGTGGCCCTTCCAGGCGATGATCTTCTTGCTGGTTTGCTTGGCGATGTTCTGCGCAAGATATTCATCCGGCAGCATGATGACGCGCTCGGCGCCGAGCGATTCAACCACCTTCAGCGCATTGCCTGACGTGCAGCAGATGTCGGACTCGGCCTTCACCGCGGTCGAGGTGTTGACATAGGCGACGACCGGTGCGTCCGGGTAGCGCGCGCGCATCAGCCGCACGTCCTGCGCCGTGATGGAATCCGCCAGCGAGCAGCCGGCCTTGAGGTCGGGGATCAGCACGGTCTTGGCCGGATTGAGCAGCTTCGCCGTCTCGGCCATGAAATGCACGCCCGCGAGCACGATGACATCGGCGTCGACCTTGGTCGCTTCCCGCGCGAGCAACAGGCTGTCGCCGACGATATCGGCAACGCCGTGGAAGATTTCCGGCGTCTGGTAGTTGTGCGCCAGCACCACCGCATTGCGGCGGCGTTTGAGCGCGAGGATCGCATCGACGTCCTCGGCGAACGTGGCCCATTCGAACGGCGGGATGACGCGCTTGACGCGCTCATAGAGCGGCGCGGTGCGGGTGAGCAGTTCGGTATCGAGTGCAGCCATTTATACTCTCCGTGAGCATAAGATGGCTTATACTTATCCTGAGCATAAGGCGTGTCAAGTGCGCGAAAGCGGGAGCTTGGTGCCGGCGACGGCCCGCTCGGCCAGCACGGCATGGCGGAAACGGAACAGCTTGGCCGGCCGGCCGACGGTATCGGCGGCCATTGCGCCAGTCTCTTCAACGAGTTCCTGCTGCTCGATCAGCCGGCGGAAGTTCTGCTTGTGGACCAGCCGGCCTGCGAGCGCCTCAACACTGCGTTGCAGTTGCAGCAGGGTGAACTCGGCCGGCATCAGCTCGAATACCACCGGACGGTATTTGATCTTCGCGCGCAGCCGCGCGATCCCGGTCGCGAGAATGCGGCGATGATCCGCCGTCATCGGCTTGCCCGGCACGATCGGCGCCTCGCGGCCGTGCGCGCGCCCGGCTTCCGGGATCAGCGCGGCCTCGTAGAGCAGCTCATAGCGCTGCAGCACCAGCTCCTCGTTCCAGTCGCGATCATCGAGGCCGAAGGTGATAGCGCAGCGCTGCCAGCGCTCGCGCTGCAGCGTTGGCGACTGTGCTGCCTTCGCCCATGCCTTCAGCTTCGGCGCGATGATCCTTGCCAGGCAACTCGGTGCGCCGGCGCGATGATCCTCCCAGGGGAAGTAGTCGTACCAGCCGGACCAATGCGCCTCGAAGCCTTCGCCGACACGATCCTCGCGGGTCAGGCCGAGATAGCTGATCGAGACGCTGTGCAGCCCCTTGGTGTCGCCGGAGCGGCCGCGGTCGGCAAAGGTGTAGAGCTGTTCGACATAGCCGAGCGGGTGGCCGGTCTGCGCTTCGACCCAGGCCCGCAGCGCGGTCTGCAGCGAGCGATGGGTGAACTCGAACGGGCCGCTCGGCAGCGCGGAGCCGCCGGCGATGGTCATGATCTTCGGCGTGCCCTCGGTGACGGCGACCAGCACCGCGACGAGATCGGCGGTCACCGCGTTGCCCGAGGCCGGTGCGCTGGATTTCTGCGGCGATCTGGCCACCCGATCGTTCCGCGCTAGCAGTAGCCGTAGACGCCGCAGGCGTAGGGCAGGCGGTCCCAATAGGTCACATAGGCACCGCCGTAGTACGGGCCGAAATAGTTGTAGGAGTGCCAGTTGCCGTAATAGCCGGGCAGCGACGACGACCCCGGCAGCAGCGGTTCGCCGGGTACGAACGGGATGTACGGCTCGGAATTGAGCGGGATCACCACGGGCTGCTCGACGACCACGAGCTGGCGTCCGCGCCGCACATAGGTCGGCGACGTGATGGTGGTGCGGTAGGCGTAATGCCGGTGCGGCAGGCCCGCCGGCAGCTGGCGCGCGGCCTTGACGGTCGCGCTCTTGGCGACGGCCGGGCCGTCGGCGGCGTCAGCAGGCGGGATCGCAAACAGCGCGATCGCGAGCGGCAATGTCCAGCGCAGCATCAATGGTCTCCCGAATCATCCGGAGCCTATCACTGCCAGTTTAAGCCGGATTGAACGTTAACGAGAGGCCCGTCGGTATTAAGCGTTAACGGGAGGCCCGTCGCCTTGGCCAAGTTGCCGGAGCGCTGCGGCGCACGGCTCCGGAACAATTGCGGGATCAGGCGCGCAGGGCCTGGTCGAGGTCGGCGATCAGGTCTTCCTTGTCCTCGATGCCGATCGAAAGCCGCACCACCTCGGGCGCCGCGCCCGACCTCACCTTGGCGGCGTCGTCGAGCTGGCTGTGGGTGGTGGAGGCCGGATGGATCACCAGCGAGCGGGTGTCGCCGACATTGGCGAGATGCGAGAACAGCCTCAGGTTCGACACCAGATTGACGCCGGCGTCATAGCCGCCCTTCAGGCTGAAGGTGAACACCGCCCCGGCGCCCTTCGGCGCATATTTGCGCTGCAGGGCGTTGTACCTGTCGCCGGGCAGGCCGGCATAGTTCACCGCCGACACGGCGGGGTGGGTGGAGAGGAATTCCGCCACCGCCTTGGCATTGTCGCAGTGCTTCTGCATGCGCAGCGGCAGCGTCTCGATGCCGGTCAGGATCATGAAGGCGTTGAACGGCGACAGCGCCGGGCCGAGGTCGCGCAGGCCGAGCACGCGGCAGGCGATCGCGAAGGCGAAGTTGCCGAAGGTCTCCTGGATCCGGATGCCATGATATTCCGGGCGCGGCTCGCTCAGCATCGGATATTTGTTGTCCTTCGACCAGTCGAAGGTGCCGGCGTCGACGATGATGCCGCCGAGCGAGTTGCCGTGACCGCCGAGGAACTTGGTCAGGGAGTGCACGACGATGTCGGCGCCGTGATCGATTGGCTTGATCAGATAGGGCGAGGCCAGCGTGTTGTCGACGATCAGCGGCACGCCGGCCTTGCGCGCAACGGCCGCGATCGCCTCGATGTCGGTGATGCTGCCGGCCGGGTTGGCGATCGACTCGATGAAGATCGCCTTGGTGTGCGGCGTCACCGCGCGCTCGAAGCTCTCGATCTCATCGGGGTCGGCCCAGGCCACATTCCAGCCGAACGCCTTGAAGGCGTGCGTGAACTGGTTGATCGATCCGCCATAGAGCTTGCGCGCGGCGATCACCTCGTCGCCGGGCTTCATCAGCTGCTGCAGCACGACGAGCTGCGCTGCGTGACCGGAAGCGACGGCGAGCGCCGCGGTGCCGCCTTCGAGGGCTGCGACACGTTCCTCGAGCACGGCATTGGTCGGGTTGCCGATGCGGGTATAAATGTTGCCGAATGCCTGCAGGCCGAACAGCGAGGCCGCGTGGTCGGCGTCGTTGAAGACGAATGACGTGGTCTGGTAGATCGGCGTCGCCCGCGCGCCGGTGGTGGGATCAGGCTGCGCGCCGGCGTGCACGGCAAGGGTGGAAAATCCCGGAAGGCGATCGGTCATTCTTTGTATCCTGTTGTGGCCTGGTCGAAACGCGCGGCATGCTGATGGCGGCGGCGCCCGCCGTCAAGCGAGTTGGGCACACCGCCGGTTTTTGGAGGGGCATCCCGCGCTATACCGGACGATCGCAGCGATTATTCCGCCGCGATGTCAGGTCGTCTCGGTCTTGTTCTTTGCCGCGCGGTCGGATGCCGCGGTCTGTCCGCCGCCGAAGCTCGTGCGGTTGAGCGACAGCCGCATGCCCTGCGTCGGGATCGGCGCGCGCTTGGAGCTCAGCGTGCGCGAGTTGACGCCCATCCACGAGATCTCGGACGACAGCCGGCCATACTCGATCTTCGGGCAGCGGTTCATCACCACCTTGAGGCCCGCGGCTTCCGCCTTCTCGGCCGCGGCGTCGTCGCGCGCGCCAAGCTGCATCCAGATCACCTTCGGCAGCGGCGACAATGTCAGCGCCTCGTCGACCACCGGCATGATGTGGCTTGAATTGCGGAAGATGTCGATCATGTCGATCGGCCGATCGATGTCCGCAAGCGAGGCGACGAACGGCTTGCCCATCAGGGTCTTGCCGACATGGCCGGGGTTGACCGGGATCATGTCGTAGCCGCGCTGCGCCAGATATTTGAATGCGAAATAGCTCGGCCGCACATTGACCGGCGATGCGCCGACCATCGCAATCGTCTTGACGTTGTTCAGGATGCTGCGGATGTAATTGTCGTCGTAGGCGTCGTGATTCATTTCGATCTTACTTGTCTTGCCACTTCGGATCGCGCTTCTCGATGAAGGCGCCGATGCCTTCCTCGGCGTCGCGCGCCATCATGTTTTCGGTCATCACCTCGGCGGCGAAGCGGTAGGCGTCGGCGAGGTTCATCTCGGCCTGACGATAGAACGCTTCCTTGCCGAGCTTGACGGTGTAGGCCGATTTCAGCGCGACCTTCTCGGCCAGCGCGATCGCGGCGTCGCGTTCGGTGCCCGCGGAGACCACGCGGTTGACGAGGCCGATGCTCTGCGCCGTTGCCGCCGAGACCGGCTCTCCGGTCAGCAGCATCTCCATCGCCTGCTTGCGCGGCACGTTGCGCGACAGCGCCACCATCGGCGTCGAGCAGAACAGGCCGATGTCGACGCCCGGCGTCGCGAACGCCGCCGCTTCGGAGGCGACCGCGAGGTCGCAGCTTGCGACGAGCTGGCAGCCGGCCGCGGTGGCAATGCCCTGGACGGCGGCGACCACCGGCTTCGGCAGGCGCACGATGGCCTGCATCATCGCGCTGCAGGCGTTCATGATTTGCGCGAAATAGGCGCGGCCGCGGTCGGCGTCGCTGCGGCGCGCGGTGAGCTCCTTGAGGTCGTGGCCGGCACAGAACGCCGGGCCGTTGGCGGCGAGCACGACGGCGCGGATGCGCTTGTCGCCGCCGATCTCGTCCAGCGCGACGTGCAGCTCGGCGATCAAGCCCTCGGAGAGGCTGTTGCGCGCTCCCGGCCGATTGAGCGTCAGTAGCGCGATACTGCCGATGGTCTCACGCAGCAGGATCGGCTGGTGTTGCGGCGCTTCGGCGCGGGCGGCTTGGACGGACATGATGAAATTCCACTTTGGTCTCTGTGACAACTTAATGTAACAGGCAGGCTGAAGCGAGGGCAGGGACGGCATGGCGACTGCGAAAATGAGCGTGGCTGACGTGGAGGAGTTCCTGCGGAGGGAATTCCCGCAGGCGTTCGTCCACGACGATGTCCGGATCGAAAGCGCCGACGGCGAGACGGCCCTGCTGCGCCAGCGCTTCAGCGAGCGCATGCTGCGGCCGGGCGGTACGGTGTCCGGGCCGACCCTGATGGGGCTGGCGGATTTCGCGATGTACGTGGTGCTGCTGTCGGCGATCGGGCCGGTCGGCCTTGCCGTGACCACCAACCTCAACATCAACTTTCTGCGCAAGGGCCAGCCGGGGCAGGACGTGCTCGCGGTGGCCAAGCTGCTCAAGCTCGGCAAGCGGCTCGCGGTGGGCGAGGTCAACCTGCTCTCCGGCTCGTCTCCCGATCCCATTGCCCATGTCACGGCGACCTATTCCATTCCAAATCAATAGGCTTTTCTACGGTATTATTGCACCATATTTGCAAACTATTGTTTTCTCTGATGTAATTCGAGTGCGTGGGCGTTGACGCGCGCCCGGCGCTTCTCTAGAAAGCTGCCCAGTTCGGCGCATACGGCGCCGATTTCCTTTTCACGGATTTCACACATGAGCACGTTCTCGGCCAAGCCCGCCGAAGTGACGAAGAAGTGGGTCGTGATCGACGCCAAGGGTCTGGTCGTCGGTCGTCTTGCCACGCTCGTCGCGATGCGCCTGCGCGGCAAACACTTGCCCACCTACACCCCGCATGTCGATTGCGGCGACAACGTCATCATCGTCAACGCCGCGCATGTGGTGCTGACCGGTCGCAAGCGCGACCAGAAGACCTACTACAAGCACACCGGCTTCATCGGTGGCATCAAGGAGCGCACCGCGAAGCAGATCCTCGAGGGTCGCTTCCCCGAGCGCGTCGTCGAGAAGGCGATCGAGCGCATGATCCCGCGCGGTCCGCTCGGCCGCATGCAGATGGGCAATCTGCGCGTCTATCCGGGTGCCGATCATCCGCATGAAGCGCAGAGCCCCGAGAAGGTCGATATCGCTTCCCTGAATCGCAAGAACACGAGGGCCGCATAATGTCCGATACGTTGCAGTCCCTCGACCAGCTCTCGCAGGTCAAGCCGGCCGCGCCCGACGCGCCGAAATACATCAAGAAGGTCGACAAGTACAACCGCGCTTACGCCACCGGCAAGCGCAAGGACGCGGTCGCCCGCGTCTGGGTCAAGCCGGGCTCCGGCAAGATCTCGGTCAACACCCGCGAGTTCGAAGTCTACTTCGCCCGCCCGGTGCTGCGCATGATGATCCAGCAGCCGCTGGTCGCTGCCGCCCGTAACGGCCAGTACGACGTGATCTGCACCGTCGCCGGCGGCGGTCTTTCCGGCCAGGCCGGTGCTGTCCGCCACGGCATCTCGAAGGCGCTGACCAACTTCGAGCCCGAGCTGCGCGGCGTCCTCAAAAAGGGCGGCTTCCTGACCCGCGACAGCCGCTCGGTCGAGCGCAAGAAGTACGGCAAGGCGAAGGCCCGCAAGTCCTTCCAGTTCTCGAAGCGCTAATTCGAGTTGTAAAATTCGCGGCAGTTGCCGCAGGCATCGAGTTGCAGAGGGCGCCGCAAGGCGCCCTTTTTGCTGCACCCGACCGGTCGTGCTTCGGCGCGAATTAGCGCAGTTTTTCATGAAAACTTGCGTGTGCGTGCAAACGAAATTGGAACTCGCACCTTCTAGCTTGCGGGCTCGCAGTGGCGCTGCATCACCGTATTTATTTGCGCCTGCGAACGTTGCATCACACCGGGCTGGGGTGAGTTCATGTCGTTCGATCCATCGACACTTTATTTGTTCGCCACCATGGTCGCGGGCATGCTCGGCGCCATGCTGTGGTTGTTCGGCAGGCAGGAGAACATTTCCGCACTGAAATGGTGGGGCACCGCCTATCTGCTCGGCGCGGCCTCGGTCGCGGTCTGGACGGTCGGCAGTTCGACGCTCGATCCGATGGTTCTGCTGGGCCTCAATGCGATCGGCTTCGCCGCCTGCGGCCTGGTCTGGAATGCCGCGCGCATTTTCCACGGCCGCAAGGCCAGCCTGCTGGGCCTCGTGCTCGGCCCGATCGCATGGATCGGCGCGATGACGACGGTTGAGGATCCCGCGATGCGCCTGACGATCGGCGCCGGGATCGTCGCGATCTACGCCGCGCTGACCGCCTCCGAACTGTGGAGCGAGCGCCGCCGTGCGATGCAGCGGCGCTGGCTTGCGATCGTGATCCCGGTCGCGCACGGTTGCGTCCTGATGCTGCCGATCCTGGTCGGCGACCTCCTGCGATTGAACGGCCAGAATTTCGTTTCCAGCTTTTGGGTTACGCTGTTCTCGATCGAGCTCGTGCTGTACGCGATCGGCACGGTGTTCGTGATCTTCATGATGGTGTCGGACCGCGCGGTGGCCGTGCACAAGACGGCTGCGTCGATCGATCCCCTGAGCGGCATGCTCAACCGCCGCGGCTTCACCGAGGCCTGCGCCCGGGTGATCGAGCGCGAGTCCGTTGCCGGCCGGCCGGTCACCGTGATGATCTTCGACATCGATCACTTCAAGTCGATCAACGACCGCTTCGGCCATCCCGCGGGCGACGAGATCCTGAAACTGTTCTCCGCCGTGGTAGTCAACAGCCTCAGGATCAGCGATCTGTCGGGCCGGATCGGCGGCGAGGAATTCGCGGCGCTGCTGCCGTGCTCGCTGGAGGAAGGTGTGCTGGTCGCCGAGCGCGTGCGCGAAGCCTTCGAGAACAGCAACATCACCTGCGAGGAAGGCGCGGTCGACACCACGGTCAGTATCGGCGTCGCCGGCGGCCCCGCCGGCACCGAACTCGAGGTGCTGCTGGCCTCGGCCGACACCGCGCTCTACCAAGCCAAGCGCGGCGGCCGCAACCGCGTCGAGGCGGCGGAGGAATTGCCGCTCTCGCTGGAGAACTGGCGGCGCAAGACCGCGGGCCTGCCGGCTTCGGCGCGGCAAAAGCCGGCAAGCGTCCGGGCATGAGTGTGGTAACGAGTGGTTAACCATTCGATCCCATGCTTTCGGGCATGGAGTCGATCCGCCCCCGCAATCCGCAGTCAGCCCTGATGTCGCTCGAAGCGGATGCGGTTTCGGCGCGCAGCGGTTTCGCCTGCCTGTTCTCGGACTCCAATGAGTACGAGACCGCGCTGATCGCCGAACGGCGCGCCCAGGGGCGATACCAGCCGCCGAAGAGCCGCTGGCCGATGGTGATGCTGGCCGGCGTGATGCTGATGGTCGCGGGAACCGTGCTGCTGCTCTCCTGACGTGGGTCACGCGGCCCGCGCCGGCTCCTCCGTCTTGAAGTGATCGATCATCACCTTGGCGATCGCCATCAGCGGCAGCGCCAGCGCCAGCCCCCAGATGCCGAACACGACGCCGAGCAGGATCTGGAACGCGAACAGCGTCGCCGGCGGGATGTCGAGCGCCTGGCGCTGGATGATCGGCGTCAGCACGTAGCTTTCCAGCGCGTGGACGCCGAGGAACAGGATGAAGGCCGACAGCGCCGCGATCCATCCTGTCGCAAGGCTCGCCAGCACCACGATCAGCCCGCCGAGGATCGCGCCGACCGTCGGGATGAAGGCGAGCAGGCCGGCCTGGATGCCGAGGATGAACGAACTCGGAATGCCGATGATGGCAAGCCCGATCCAGGTGACAAGGAACACCGCCGTCATCGTGATGATCTGCGCGATCAGCCAGCGCTCCAGCGTCTCGCCGATGCGGTCGACGATGATTGTCGCCTGCGCGCGGTACTTCGCCGGCGCGATGAACAACAGTCCGGCGCGGTAGATGCTTGGCTGGGCCGCGAAGGCGAGCCCGAGAAACAGCACGATGAAGAAGTTGCCGACGACGCTGACGGTGCCGAGCAGCACCTTCAGCGTCTGGCTGATGATGGCGCCGCCGCTGGAGGCCAGCGCGCCGGCGCCGGGGATGCCATGGGACTGGGACGATGGGGGCGTCGTCGTTGTCGTCACGGCGGTGCCTTCGCCCTTCGCCTCGCCGGCGGCATTGGTGAAATCGAGATAGCTGGTGTCGACCCCGTGCTGTTCGAGGAAGTCCTTGACGCTGCCGAGCTGCGATTTAATCGTGTTGCTCAGCACCGTGGCCTGCTGCGCGATCGTGGTGCCGCCGAGGAACACGATGCCGGACAGCAGCCCGGCCATCGCCAGGCAGACGATCGCAAGCCGCAACGCGTGGGGCAGCTTGGTCAGCCGGCCGAGCAGGGTGGTCATGGCATTGAGGGCGACCCCGAGCAGCATGCCCGCGAACAGCAGGAACAGGGTGGCGGCGAAATGCCAGGCGAAGGTCAGCAGGGCCGCGAACAGCACCACGCCGATCCCGCCGACGGCGATCGCCCATGCCAAGTCGTTGCGGGCCTGCAGGCGATGGTCAGCCGAGTCTGTCACGGGTGATTCCCCCTTCGCGACGGTCCGAAGCAGTCTTTGGCGAAAACCCCGCCGGGATCAAGCTGGCGGGACCGTGCCGGTTTGCCGCTGACGCGCTGCGGCGCCGGGCGCGATTGGTGGTGCCGTCCGGCCGGCTTTGGGTCCCGAGGGGTGCGAATCTGTGCAGGACTGCAAGCCCCCCTGTGCAGATATAGACAGTTGATCCGGCGGGAACTCGAAGGCATGATCGTCTCCGCAACGTCGCAAACTTAGAAGAATCATTGCGCGAGACTTCAATAATGAGACGGCCCGTGGTCGGCGTGATCGGAAACGCCCATCGCATCGAAAATCGTTTCACAGTCCAGATGGTCGGGGAGCGCAACCTTCGCGCGGTTGCCGAGGTGTCGGGCGCGGTGCCGCTGATGTTCGCGGGCAGCCCCGAAATCACCGAGGTCGGCGCCTTGCTCGACGTGGTCGACGGGGTCGTGCTGACCGGGGCCCGCGCCAATGTTCATCCGACCCGTTTCAACACCGAACCGTGTGCCGCCCACGAGCCCTACGACATCCACCGCGACGACGTCGCGCTGGCGCTGTCGGAGGCCTGTGTCGCACGCGGCGTTCCGATCTTCGGTATCTGCCGCGGCCTGCAGGAGATGAACGTCGCCTTCGGCGGCTCGCTGCATCCGGAGATCCGCGAGATTCCGGGCCGCATGAACCACCGGATGCCGCGGCTCGAGAACGGCGAAATCCATCCTGACCCGACCGTTGTGTTCGCCGACCGTCATGACGTCGCACTGACGCCGGGCGGCGCGTTTGCAAAAATCCTCGGCCGGGAGACCATTCGGGTCAATTCGCTGCACGGCCAGGGCATCCTCGAGCCCGGCAAGCGCGTCGTGATCGAGGGCATTGCCGAGGACGGCACCATCGAGGCGATCCGCATCGCGGATGCGCCGGGCTTTGCGCTGGGTGTGCAGTGGCACGCCGAATACGATCCGCAGCGCAATCCGATCAACCGTGCCCTGTTCGAAGCCTTCGGCGACGCGCTGCGCGAGCGGCGGCGGGCGGCGTAGGACGGTTTCACCGCCATCGTCCCTGCGCGTTTAGCATGACGTCGGTCTCCGGAAAACGAGCTGTCGTCCCGGCGAAGGCCGGACCCATACTCCGCAGCGGGTGTTGTGGAGGGGACTCGTCATTGCAGCACTGCTCAACAATGACCATCGATGGTAATGGGTCCCGCCCTTCGCCGGGACGACATTGAGTGTGTCGCGCAGTCTGTGAGTCACACATCCGCGTTCTCGCGACATGTTTTGTCCGAGCTTTGCTCTTCGTTGGGCCCTCTCTTGAGCAGAGGGCGCAGGGAAAGCCGGGTGCCGATCGCACCCATGGGCCCCGAGCAATGGGTAGAAAGCTCGGGGGTAGGACCACAGGTGTAACCGGATACAACCCGGCTTTCCCTGCGCGATGGGTTACGGCTTATACGTGCTCTCCCCGGCGAGACTGGGCTTTGTTGTCACCGTCTCCACAACGCGCATCGCGCAATGTGAAAAGACACCTGCCGTTAGGGCGTCAGGCCTGCACGATTTCGCCGTCCGCCTTGCGCGATCTCGTCAGTCACACGCTCGGCGTCCACCGCATCTCGACCCACGTTCGTGACGACCGCGAAGCGCCCCTCGATCGGGTGAGACGGGGAATTGATACACTGAGCTGCGCTTCGGATAAAGCGAAATATTTTCGCGCGCGAGGATTGACAGGTTTTTGCTGAGTTGCCCGTCGGGTCGGCTTGGCGCACCTTGGTTTGGCAAGCCATGAGCCGCGCGGCAGGCGAGTGGATCGTCCCCAACGCAAAGTGTGTTGTCCCTGCAACGTCCCAAGAGTTCCGTTGAGCGTCGCACCTGTTAGGACTTCACTGTGTGGCGAATTCCCCGTTTAATAATGGCGGACCTGAGGCAAAGATTTTACCACCAAGACGTTCATTTAAGATCAGGTTCAAGAGGCCGCTGACCAGCGCCAGCGGCCTCTTCGTGTTGCTTCATTGATCGCAAATGCAGGTATGAGCGTTGCCGCGTCGATGGCGCGCAGGAAGCAGGCACGTCACGGCATTAGCGCACTGACCATGGCCATGCCGGCGGTTGCGGTTTGGCGGTGGCGTGCGGCCGCGCCGGGGGTGGCGCCGGTTTGCGCGTTTGGGCAACATTGGCCGACGGCCGCGCGCGCGGCAGGGGTATTTCCGGGGTTACCGTTGGCTGTTCGGGGCTCACCTTTGGCTCCGCGGCGTTGGCGGTGACACCGGCCAGCTGTTCCTGGCTTGCGTTGAGCCGCTCGGTGACCGTCTCGCTTTCGCGCGCCATCTGATCCTGGGTCGCCTTGATCTGGTCGATGATATCCTTGCTGCGCGCCATTTCGGCTTGGCTCGCCTCGAGTTGGCTTGCGAGGTTCTTATGGTCGCGGACCAATTGTTCCTGCCTCACCTCAAGCTGTTCGACCGCTTGCCTCAAGGCAGCGAGATCACGCGCCATCGGTTGAAGCTGCTGCGCCAGGTCGGAAGAAAGTGCGGCGGCAGTCGGCGCAACGTCTTTCGGCGCGGCGTCTTTCGGTGGGGTTTGCGCAGGAGGTGAGGAGTGCCCAGAGGAGGCCACCATCGCCGTATCTGTGGGTGACGACCACCACCAAGCAGCGCCACCAATGCATGCTGCCAGCACAGAACCGACAAGAGCCAGGTGGCGCCAATCCGCCAATCGATGAACCGTCGCTAGCGGCGCGCGAAACGCCTTCATGGTGGTCGGCGGGTCGGAAGGAGTGACTCCCGCTTCGCGCGCGAGGTTCGAAAGCTGCTCTTCCAAGCTCGCGAGCCGCCCTTCCGCGCTCCTGTCATCCAGCATGGAATCCATTTTGTGCTCCGTATCAAATGCAAGGTCACCCGCCTTGAGAGCAGATCCGCTCTTCGGCGTGCTAACATTCAACGGGACCCGGATGGGTATTTGCAGCTTAAGCTTCCCAGGGATGAGGATGCGGCCTGTACGTCACATCGTCTTTCTTTTATCAGCTCACCCTTCCTGAACTGTCCCGACGATTTTGACCGAGATATTGTTCGTCCGCAATCGGGAACACCGCTTGCCATGGAGCGCTCGAGCTCGTGGATCGGGGCCCTGTTTGGCCGCCTCACGGTATCGAGCTCGAACATCTGATGCGTCCCGGAGCCGAGGTACTTCGAGGTGTCGTTAGTCGGCGTTGAGAGTGTCGCCAAGCGCCGGGGAGGGCTGGGCCGGACCCCGAACGCGGGGATGCGGAGCGCTGCATGTTCGGCAGGCGACCATGTCGGCATCCTGCATGGCGCGTTCGGCCGGTGCCTGACCGTGGCGCCAGACATGTACTCCGGGGCCTTCACGCGGATTCTCAGTATGTTGAGTTGCGCTGCTGGCGAGATGTCCCGCTGGTTGACAGGCCGCAGCTGTTCTTCCGGTATCGAGCGCGCGCCGGAAACGGTCTTTCTCCGTACTAATACGGATACGAAAGTGGCGGATTGCCGCGCCGGACTCGGCTAAGCAACAGGGATATTTGCTCCGGCGCCGACACCCCTTTCCGGATTACTGTTTTTCCTTTTCCATTTTCGGTGCAGCCGACACGAGGGGGTGGTCGGGATGAATTTGTCGGGCCGTCTGGCGATGGGGATGATGTTTCCCGTCGCCGCGCTCCTGCTCGCGCTGGGCTTCATCCATGGCGTGACCTGGCCGGGCATTCTGCTCGCGGGTGGCGCGGTTGCGGTGGTATTGATGACGGCTGAGGTGATTGCGAGATCGCTGTCCAGGACGCCCGCCCAGCTGGTGCGGGCTGCGGAGGCGCTGTCGCGCGGCCAGCAGGTCACGCTCGGCTCGAGCGATGACGGCGAGACCGCTCAGCTTGCGGCGACGCTGGCCGAATTGTCGGCGCAGCTGGGCAGCAGGCAGCACCTGCTGGAGAAGACCGTCGAGAGCATCCGCGATCCGGTGGTGGTCGCCGACGAGCACGGGATGATCGTGATCGTCAACGCCGCGGCGCGGCGGCTGTACAGCGTCGAACCCGGGTTTGATACCCTGACCGGCGTTCGCACCTTCCAGAACTATTATGCCGACGGCACCACCGTGATGCCGATCCCGGACACGCCGATGGCGCGTGCGCTGCGCGGCGATAACGTCGACGATTTCGAGCTGATCGTCAAACCGCAACCGCCGCAACCGGCCGTATTCCTTGTCGTCAACGCGCGGCCGCTGCGCGACGATACCGGCAATCTGCGGGGCGCGGTCGCCGTGCTGCACGACGTCACCGCGCAGCGGCGGGCACACCAGGCGCTGGTCGAGAGCGAGCAGATGGCGCAGGCCATCGTCAGGACCGCGCTCGACGCCTTCGTCCAGACCGACCAGGACGGCTTCATTCTCGACTGGAGCCCGCAGGCCGAGGCGCTGACTGGCTGGACGCGGTCCGAGGCGGTCGGCCATCGGGTGGTCGAACTGGTGTTTCCGGAGGAGCTGCGCCTTGCGCACCGGCAGCGGATCACCCGCTTCCTGCAGGAAACCGCGGCCGGCGGCATGGGCATGCGCTATGAAACGGCGTGCCTGCACCGCGACGGTCACCGGTTCTATGTCGAGGTGTCGCTCAACGCGCTGCGCCGCGGCGACGGCTGGATCATCAATTCCTTTGTCAGGGATGTCAGCCAGCGCCGGATCGCCGAGGAGCAGTTGATCCAGGCGCAGAAGTCGGAATCGCTGGGGCGGCTGACCGGCGGCATCGCGCACGACTTCAACAACATGCTGACCGTGATCACCGGCACGATCGAGATCCTCGCCGACGGCGTCAAGGACAACCCGCAGCTTGCTGCGATCGCCAAGCTGATCAGCGATGCCGCCGATCGCGGCGCGCAGCTCACCTCGAGCCTCCTGGCATTCGCGCGCAAGCAACCACTGCAGCCCGCCGAGACCGACGTCAACGACCTGGTCGGCGAGGTGGTCCGGCTGCTGTCGCAGACGCTCGGCTCGCAGACCGAGATCAGGACGGAGCTCGGCCGCAACGCCTGGCTCGCCTTCGTCGACCGCAGCCAGCTTGGTGCCGCGCTGGTCAATCTCGCCATCAATGCGCGCGATGCCATGCCTGACGGCGGCACGCTGAGCTTTGCGACCCGCAACATCCAGCTCGGGATTCCCGACGCCGTGACGTGCGGCGTCGAGCGCGCCGGCGATCATCTCGTGATCGAGGTGACCGATACCGGCACCGGCATTTCGCCGACGCATCTGGAGAAGATCTTCGATCCGTTCTTTTCCACCAAGGAGGTCGGGCAGGGCGCCGGGCTCGGGCTCAGCATGGTGTTCGGCTTCGTCAAGCAAAGCGGCGGCGGTATCGAGGTCAAGAGCGAGCAGGGGCGCGGCACCATCTTCAGGATCTATCTGCCGAAGGCCGACGGCACCGCACAGCGCGCGGCGGAGGAGGACGATCTGCCCGTCAGGGGTGGCGACGAGACGATCCTGTGCGTCGAGGACGACCCTACGATCCGGGACTATGTCACGGGCCAGCTCGAAAGCCTCGGCTACCACGTGTTGGTCGCGGCAAACGCGGACGTCGCGCTCGAAATCGTCAAACGCGGCACCGCGTTCGACCTTCTGTTCACCGATATCGTGATGCCCGGCAGCATGAACGGCCGGCAATTGGCGGAGACACTGATGGCGGGGCGCCCGGCGCTGCGGGTGCTGTTCACCTCGGGCTACAGCGACGGCGTGCTGCCTGCGCAGCAGGGGCGTGGCGGGCACGGCATTCCGCTGCTCATCAAGCCCTATCGGCGCGGCGAACTGGCGCGGATGCTGCGGCGCTGCCTTGATCTTCAGGTCGACTTTCAGGGCGATCCGGTTCCACAGCCTTATTCCGTGCAGCCCGATCTCGAACGCTTCCTGCGCGAGAATCCGCCCGGGAAGACGTAGACCGCGGCGTCGCCTGGATGCCAACGGGTCCGCAACGCGCGGCCCGATGATAAACTGCGCGAAACCCAACATCCCCGATGCGGCCGCTGGGTTTCGCTTCGCTCTACCCATGCTACGCGCTAAGCTCCCGCGACAAAGGCGCGGCCGGTCAACGGCCCGATCTCAGGGAGTATGGAATGCAGGACCGCAAATGGTCGAGGCGCGACTGGCTCAAGGTGACGGCGGCCACCGCCGCCGGCATGGTATTCGCAGAGCCGCTGCGCGCGGCGGCGCCGCCGGCGGAAGCCGTGACGCCGGAGCTGATCGCAGCCGCGAAGAAGGAAGGCAAGATCTCGTTCTACAGCGCGCTGGAACTGAACACGGCCGAGCGTCTCGCGCGTGACTTCGAGCAGAAATATCCCGGAATCAGCGTCCGCGTCGAGCGCTCCGGCGCGGAGCGCATCTTCCAGCGCATCGCGCAGGAGCAGGGCAGCGGCATCAACGCCGTCGACGTCGCCAATTCCACCGATCCCGCGCATTATCTCGATTGGAAGAAGAACGACTGGCTCGCGGCCTATGTCCCGGAGGACGTCGCCAGGCATTTTCCGGCCGACCAGATCGATCCCGACGGCACCTCGGCGACATCCTGCGCCTGGTTCGAGGTGATCGGCTACAACACCGAGCAGGTGAAGCGCGAGGAGGCGCCGAAGAGCTACGCCGACCTGCTCGATCCCAAGTGGCGCGGCAAGATCGTCAAGGGTCACCCGAGCTATTCCGGCGCGATCATGACCGCGACCTTCGTGCTGGCACGCGACCTCGGCTGGCCGTATCTGGAGAAGCTTTCGCAGCAGCGGGTGATGCAGGTGCAGTCGGCAGCCGATCCACCGAAAAAGATCCTGCTCGGCGAGCGCGCGGTGATGGCCGACGGCAACGACTATAACCTCGTGCTGGCCAAAGATCAGGGCAAGCCTGTCGAGGTGGTCTATCCAACCGAAGGCGCGCCGCTGATCATCGTCCCCAGCGGCATCTTCAAGAACGCGCCGAACCCGAATGCCGCGCGGCTGTTCCAGAGCTATTTCTTCAGCGCCGAGACCCAACAGATGCTGGCCGACGAATTCGCGCACCGTTCGTTCCACGGCAAGGTGAAGGAGAAGGCCGGGCACGTGCCGCTCGACAAACTGAAAATGCTGAAAGCCGATCCGGCCCAGGTGCAGGTGCAGTCCGAGGAGATCAAGGCGAAGTACGCCAAGCTGTTCCGGGTGTGACGCGCTGCGATCAGGCCGCACGGATCGATCGCTGCGCGCGGTAGGCCTGGAGTGAGGTGAGCGTGAGCTTGCGGAAGGCTTTTCGAAAGCTGCTCTCGTCCTCATAGCCGGTGGCGCGGGCGATCGCCTTGATCGGCTGCGCTGTGGTCTCCAGCAGCGTGCGGGCGTGCTCGACGCGGCGACGCATGATGAAGGCCTGCGGAGGCTCGTGGGTCAGTTCGCGGAAGCGGCGGTTCAGCGTGCGTTCGCTGAGGCCGAGCGCGTGTGCGAGGCCGCGCACCGTGATCGGGTTCTTGCCGGTGCGGCGCACCAGCATGTCCGCCTTGATCAGCAGCGGATCCTGGCCGAGCATGTAGCCGAGCGGCATGAAGATCGCCTGGGTGCGCTGCGCGGTGTCGATCACCGCATAGTCGGCGCAAACCTTTGCGACCTCAGCGCCTTCGACGAGCTCGACGCCGGCGGACGGCGGCTCGCCAAGGCGAAGGTGTAGTCGCGTACAAAAACAAAAGGCGCTTCCGGTGGAAGCGCCTTTCGCATCGGTGAGTGCTGTAGAGAGCTTACAGCGAGTAGTACATCTCGAACTCGACCGGGTGCGGGGTCATCTCGAAACGGGCGACCTCGGTCATCTTGAGCTCGATATAGGCGTCGATGAAGTCGTCGTCGAACACGCCGCCGTTCTTGAGGAACGCGCGGTCCTTGTCGAGGCTCTCGAGCGCCTCGCGCAGCGAGCCGCACACGGTCGGGATCTGCTTCAACTCTTCCTTCGGCAGATCGTAGAGGTCCTTGTCCATCGCCGGACCCGGATCGATCTTGTTCTTGATGCCGTCGAGGCCGGCCATCAGCATCGCGGCGAAGCCGAGATAGGGATTGGCCATCGGGTCGGGGAAACGCACCTCGACGCGCTTGGCCTTCGGGTTCGCGGTGTAGGGGATGCGGCAGGACGCCGAACGGTTGCGCGCCGAGTAGGCGAGCAGCACCGGGGCTTCATAGCCCGGGACCAGACGCTTGTAGGAGTTGGTGGACGGGTTGGTGAAGGCGTTGATAGCCTTGGCGTGCTTGATGATGCCGCCGATATAGTGCAGGCAGGTCTCCGACAGGTCGGCGTATTTGTTGCCGGCGAAGGTCGGCTTGCCGTCCTTCCAGATCGACTGGTGGACGTGCATGCCCGAGCCGTTGTCGCCATAGACCGGCTTCGGCATGAAGGTGGCGGTCTTGCCGTAGATGTGGGCGACCTGGTGGATGCAGTACTTGTAGACCTGCATCTGGTCGGCCATCAGCGTCAGGGTGTCGAACTTCATGCCGAGCTCGTGCTGGGCCGACGCCACCTCGTGGTGGTGCTTCTCGACCTTGACGCCCATCTTGGCCATCGCGCCGAGCATCTCCGAGCGCATGTCCTGCACCGAGTCCTGCGGCGGCACCGGGAAGTAGCCGGCCTTGGTGCGGATGCGGTGGCCGAGGTTGCCGCCCTCATATTCGGTCGCCGAGTTGATCGGCAACTCGGAGGAGTCGAGGCGGAAGCCGGTGTTGTAGGGTTCGGCCGAATAGCGCACGTCGTCGAACACGAAGAATTCGGCCTCGGGGCCGACGAACACGGTGTCGCCCACGCCCATCGACTTCACCATCGCCTCGGCCTTCTTGGCGATGCCGCGGGGGTCGCGGTTGTAAGGCTCGCCGGTGGTCGGCTCGAGCACGTCGCAGGTGATGACCATGGTGGTCTCGGCGAAGAACGGGTCGATCGTCGCGGTGACCGGGTCGGGCATCAGGCACATGTCGGATTCATTGATCGCCTTCCAGCCGGCGATCGACGAGCCGTCGAACATCGTTCCCTCGGCGAAGATGTCATCGTCGATCATGCTGACGTCGAAGGTGACGTGCTGCCACTTGCCGCGCGGATCGGTGAAGCGCAGGTCGACGTATTTGACGTCGTTGTCCTTGATCGATTTCAGGACGTCTTTGGCGGTCTTCATGAATACCCCTTATGGATGTACGGGTCGGTTTCCAGCGGAGAGCGACGTTATTCCCGCTTTTGGCGAGTTCGTGTGACTACTCAAACGAAATCAGGCTGCCGAAGCAGCCTTTTTTCTCTTTTGCCGTCAGAAAATCCGGATAGCACCGCCCTTAAATAGCGTCCAGCCCGGATTCGCCGGTCCGGATGCGGATGGCTTCCTCGATGTTGGAGACGAAGATCTTGCCGTCGCCGATCCGGCCGGTCTGCGCGGCGCGGCGGATCGCGTCGATCGCCTTCTCGACGAGGTCGTCGCCGATCACGATCTCGATCTTCACCTTGGGCAGGAAGTCGACGATGTATTCCGCACCGCGATAGAGTTCGGCATGGCCCTTCTGGCGGCCAAATCCCTTGGCCTCGGTCACGGTGATGCCTTGCAGTCCGACTTCCTGGAGCGCTTCTTTCACCTCGTCGAGCTTGAAGGGCTTGATGATGGCTTCAATCTTCTTCACTGAGCGCCTCCCGGGCATTGCAGATTGCAGGGTCGAGTTCGATGCGCGTGGGGCGCAGTCTGGTTGGTCTTAAGGCTTCCGGCCGGTGGCCGGAAACACGCGCAATGGTCGCATGGAGCGGCCTTGCGCGCGGCTTCCTCAAAAGCAGGGTCTATGCCAAGTTGTTAAGGTCCCCGATTTCGGAATGTTATCAGCCTTTTAACAGGCAATCGGCTGATATCGAACCACATGGGCTATGATATCCAAGCCTAACAAATAGGCAAATAGATCAAACCGTATGCAGTCGGCCAGTAGAAACCCCGCGAACGTTACAGGAATTGCCTCTCGAAAAGGCGAAGCGATTGAGGATACGGCATGGACGTTCTGACGACGACCGAGATGGAACGCGCCGACCGGCTGACCATCGCAGCCGGAACGCCGGGCTTCGCGCTGATGATGAGCGCCGGTCAGGCCGTCGCGGAAGCCGCGATGGACCTGGTCGAGGAGGGGCCGATCGTGGTGGTCGCCGGCCGCGGCAACAATGGCGGCGACGGCTTTGTCGCCGCCGCCGAGCTTGCCGCGCGCGGCCGCGAGGTCTCGGTGATCCTGCTCTGCGAGCGCGACAGCCTGCAGGGCGATGCGGCGCTGGCGGCGAAGGGCTGGAAATATCCGGTGCTGCCGTTCAACCCGCAGGCGCTCGGCAAGCCGGCGCTGATCATCGACGCGCTGTTCGGTGCCGGCCTCAACCGGCCGGTGAAGGGCGATCCGCTGGAGATGATCGGGGCGATCAATGCCAACGGTACGCCGGTGCTGGCGGTCGATCTGCCGAGCGGCATCAACGGCACGACAGGCGCCGTGATGGGGGCCGCCGTGCAGGCGGCCGAGACCGTCACGTTCTTCCGCAAGAAGCCCGCGCATCTGTTGCTGCCGGGCCGGATGTATTGCGGCCGGGTGCGCGTCGCCGACATCGGCATCGCCGCGCAGGTGCTCGACGAGATAAAGCCGCTGACCGCGGAGAACTTGCCGGAGGCCTGGCGCTGGTCGTTTCCGGTGCCCCGGATCGACGGCCACAAGTACGCGCGGGGGCATGCCGTCGTGGTGTCGGGCGATCTCGCCTCGACCGGCGCGGCACGGCTTGCCGCGCGTGCCGCGCTGCGCGCCGGCGCCGGCCTCGTGACGCTGGCCTCGCCGCGCGATGCGCTTGCCGTCAATGCGGCGGCGCTGACCGCGGTGATGGTGCGCGCGGTCGACAATCCGATCCAGTTCGCCGAGCTGCTCGGCGACAAGCGCCTCAATGCCTGCGTGATCGGTCCGGGCGCCGGGGTCAGCGCGCGGACCCGTGACTTCGTCCACACCGCGCTGTCGGCGCAGCGGCATCTGGTGCTCGACGCCGACGCGCTGACCAGCTTTGCCGGCGCGCCGGACCGGCTGTTCGAGGCGATCAAGGCAAGCGACGGGCAGCAGGTGGTGCTGACGCCGCATGAGGGCGAGTTTCCGCGGCTGTTCAGCGATATCTCCAACAAGCATCCCGGCCGTTCCAAGCTCGAGCGCGTGCGCGCGGCGGCCGAGCGCTCCGGCGCGGTGGTACTGCTGAAGGGCGCCGACACGGTGATCGCGTCTCCCGACGGCCGCGCCACCGTCGCCGCCAACGCGCCGCCGTGGCTCGCCACCGCCGGCGCCGGCGACGTGCTGTCAGGCATCATCGCGGGTTTCCTGGCGCAGGGCGTCGCGGCCTTCGAGGCCGCCAGCATCGGCGTCTGGATGCACGGCGAGAGCGCGAGCGAGGCGGGCCCCGGCCTGATCGCGGAAGATCTCACCGAAGTGCTGCCCGCCGTGTTCCGCCGCCTCTATGACGAATTCGGGATTGAGTATTAGGCGGCTCACGCCGGCCGACACGGATGCCGCCGCGGGCGTGCATCGCGCGGCGTTCGACGAGACGCTGCCGTGGCTCGCCGGCCCGCGCACGCCCGACGAAGATCGCTGGTTCTATCGCGAGCAGATGTTTGCTACCTGCACGCTGTGGGGGGGGGCGTTCGACGGCGCGGCGATGAGCGGCGTGATCGCATTCCGCGACGGCTGGATCGGGCAGCTCTACGTGCTGCCGGGCGCACAGGGCCGCGGCATCGGCGGCGCGCTGCTCGAGATCGCAAGACCCGGACCGGCTGCAGCTCTGGACGTTTCAATGCAACGCCCGCGCGCCGCTTCTACGAGACGCGCGGTTTTGTCGCGGATGAGGAGACCGACGTCATCGGCGACGAGGAGAGGGAGCCCGGCGTGCGCTATCGCTGGACGCGCGGGCCGGCGGGTGAGTGATATTGACCGGAATAGCTGACAGCAGGCAGGCCCGGGGATAGGACCGGGCTCGCGGTAAGGCGAAATATCGTCTGGCTATCCGCCACCTTTTGAGCACTTAATGCCTGTATCGACCAGTGAATGTACCCTTGAGCCTTGAGGTTTGTGGTACGGACCGGAGCAACATGACGAGTCCCTGCCGCGTCCTCATGATCTATCCGAAGTTCGTTCCGGATTCTTTCTGGAACTATACGGAGGCTTGCGAACTCGTCGGCGCGAAGTATCCGGCGGCGCCACTCGGACTGATCACCGTGGCCGCCATGCTGCCGAAGCACTGGGAGATTCGCCTCGTCAACCGTAACACCGAGCCTTCGACCGACGCGGACCTCGACTGGGCCGATCTCGTCATGATCGGCGGTATGCTCAACCAGCAGCCTGATTTTCTCCACCTGATCGATCTCGCCCACCGGCACGGCAAGCCGGTATGTGTCGGCGGGCCCGACGTCTCCTCCAGCCCGCACCTCTACGCGGATGCGGACTTCCAGGTGATCGGCGAGGCCGAGCACATCATCGAGGAATTCATCGCCGCTTGGGAACGCGGTGAGCGCAAGGGCGTGTTCACCGCCGAGAAATTCAAGATCGATGTCACGCTAAGCCCGATGCCCCGCTACGATTTGATCAAGTTCGAGCATTATCTCTTCATTGGCGTGCAGTATTCGCGCGGCTGCCCGTTTACCTGCGAGTTCTGCGACATTATCGAGCTGTACGGGCGCGTGCCGCGTACCAAAACCCCCGATCAGATTCTCGCCGAGCTGCAAGCGCTCTACGATCACGGTTATCGAGGGCACGTCGATTTCGTCGACGACAATTTCATCGGCAACAAGAAAAACCTCCGAGTCTTGCTGCCGCGGCTCAAAGCCTGGCTGGAAGAGCGGGACTATCCGTTCGAATTCTCGACCGAAGCCTCGATCAATATCGCTGACGACAGCGAACTGCTGCAGGCAATGAAGGACGCCAACTTCTTCGGCATTTTCGTCGGCATTGAGAGTCCGGATCCAGAGACCCTCGTGCAGATGAAGAAAAAGCAGAACACCAGGCGCAACATCGCCGAGAGCGTTCACAAGATCTATGACTATGGCATGTTTGTCACCGCGGGTTTCATCGTCGGGTTCGATACCGAAAAAGTCTCGATGGCACAGGCGATGATCGACTTCATCGAGGAGGCGAGCATTCCAGTCTGCATGGTTGGACTGCTCTATGCGCTGCCTGGCACACAGCTGACGCGGCGGCTGGCTAAGGAAGGCCGACTGCACGAGGGCCATGATCTCATGAAGGTCGAGCAGGCGGGCGACCAGTGCACGCTGGGCTGCAATTTCGACACCAAGCGTCCGCTTCGTGACATCCTCACGGATTACAAGGCCGTGCTCGGGCACGTGTACAGCCCGACGGGATATGCAGGACGGCTGTCGCGGCTTGCCGCCATGCTCGACCGGTCGGACCGGCGCCGCGACCTGCCGGATGGCGACATGCGCAAGAGGCTTGGCGGCATCGAAGGCGTACACAAGATCATAAGTGCCCTGCCGGAGGTTCGCGAGCCGTTCTGGAAGACCTTCGTCGAGGTCGCCAAGTCCAATCCGGGCGCGCTGCGTTACATCGTGATGCTGATGGCGCTGTACTTGCACTTCGGGCCGTTCTCGAAATACGTGATCGGTGTGATTGACCGCCGGATTGCCGAGTTGGACGCTACACCTCCGGTGAGGGCCGGGGCGCTTGTGCAATGAGTTGATCTAGTCTGCCGTTTGATGGACGGCAAAGTTCGCTACAGCTTCGGAGTGCATGGGGCCCAACGAACCATAGTTGATCCGGCACTCGCGCTTCTGCAGCACGATAATCTTGACGGCGACCGTGCAACCCGGACAGAGGCTGATCCTTGGGACGCGGCAATTCGGATTGAAGCCGCCTCTCGCCTCGGCCACGCCGGTTGCGGACATCGACAGGACGAGGACCGAAAGGCAGAAAATGATGATTGAGGTTCGAGGCATCTGAAGGTTCTTCATTGACCTACCCGCATCTGGCTCAGCCATACTGAAAGGGCTCCGGGTGAGCGGCACGTTACGTTTCATTGCCCAGGGCGAACTGGAGATCGCCGGACCTCTCCCATGAGCGTGATTGGCATTGATCGGCTGAACTGAACAACTCGTCAGATATTTGTGTTTCCGCGATCGGTTCGACTGACCTATAGGATCGGCATCCTTGTCACTTGCGCGGAACAGTCTGATGATCGCACCGAGCAGCCAGCTCTCTACCGCCGCACGGACCGCCGGTGCGCTTCACCACGACGTCGACCCTGCGTCCTATCGCGCGGCGATGCGCCACCACGCCGGTGCGGTGACGATCCTATCGGCGGGCGGGCCGGGCGACAGAACGGGCATGACGGCGACGTCGGTCTGTTCGCTGTCGGACGCGCCGCCGCGGCTGATCGCCTGCGTCAACCGTTCGGCGAGCGCGCATGGCCTGATCCGGCGCACCGCAGCCTTCGGCGTCAACATGCTGCACGCCGACCAGGCCGAACTGGCCAATGTGTTCGCCGGCCGCCGCGGCATCGAGCGGGACGATCGGTTTTCCGACGCCGACGGCTGGCTGTCGCTTGCCACCGGCACGCCGATCCTTAAGGGTGCGCTGATCGGGCTCGACTGCGAGCTGATCGACGAGCATGCGCACGACACGCATTCGATTTTCGTCGGCGCGGTCCGCGCGATGCATCTGCGGGAGGGGGAGACGCCGCTGATCTATTTTGGTGGCGCGTTCTGCGGATTGGCCCGGCGGGCCTAGGGCCGCGGCTTGAGAAATTTGTGAATCACTGATGTCAGCGCGCCGGCGGCCGGCGAGAACGATTGTCCGCGCAGCGAGACGATGCAGACCGTGCGCTCCAACGTCGGATTGACGATCGGCAGCGCCTGCATCGTCTTCCTGATCGGCCGCGGCAAGGCGACCTTCGGCAGGATGCCGACGCCGAGGCCGGCGCCGGCCAGCGCGGCCAGCGTGTAGCTGTGCTCGACCTCGAACTTGATCTTCATCTGCAGATTGCGCGTGGCGAGCGCGCGCTCCAGCATCGAGCGCAGCGCCGCCGATTTTGAGTTGAGCAGGATCGGATAGGCGGACAGCTCGGTCAGGTCGACCGCGCTGCGCTTGCGAAACGGAAACGCCTTCGTCGCCAGCGCATAGATCGGGTCGTTGAACAGCGGCGCAAACTGAAACTCGGTCGAGCCGTCCGTCTCCGGCCCGATGCCGAAATCCGCCTCGCGCCGGCGCAGGCAGTCCAGCATGTCCTCGGCCGCAAGCTCGCGCAGATTGATGTTGATGCCGGGATAGCTCGCCTGGAAGGCATGCAGCGCCTGCGGCAGGATGGTCGCGGCAATGGTGGGAACGCAGGCCAGCGACAGCGTGCCGCGCTGGATGTCGATGACCTCGCGGATCTCGCGCAGGCCGTTCTCCCATTCGCCGAGCGCGCGCCGGGCATGCGTCAGCAGTTGCAGTCCCTCCGCGGTCAGCTCGACGCGCCGCGTGGTGCGATGAAACAGGGCGGCGCCGACCTGGTCCTCCAGCAGCTTGATCTGCATGCTGACCGCGGATTGCGAGCGGTTGAGCTGCTCGGAGGCCTGGCGAAAGCTCTTGTTCTCGGCGACCGCGATGAACATGTGCAGCAGCTTGAAATTGATCTGCGACATCGTTTTGCCCCGCGGAGGATTGTCCCAAAGACCTGAACAGTTCTTAAGATAATCTCGTTAGAAAGATCAGTGCCGGACATCTAGCATGGTTGTGTTGGCCGCGGGAGACGATCCTGCGGCGCGATGCAGAAAAGATGCTCCAATGTCCTTCACCGTCACCAAGCCGCGCACGCGCCGCGTCCAGCGTTCCGAACTCGCGGTTCCCGCCACCTCGACCCATTTCTTCGAGCGCGCCGCGAGTAGCGCCGCCGATTTCATCTTCCTCGATCTGGAGGACGCGGTTGCGCCGCCGCGAAAACCCGAGGCGCGCGAGATCGCGATCGAGGCGCTGAACCGGATCGACTGGGGCAACAAGACGCTGGCGGTGCGGATCAACGGGCTCGACACCGAATGGGCGCATCGCGACATCATCGAGATCGTCAGCCGCGCGCCGCGCCTCGACCTCGTCATGGTGCCGAAGGTCGGCACCGCATTCGACGTCCGTTTCGTCGATGCGCTGCTGACGGGGCTCGAGCGCGAGTTCCCGCGCGCAAGGCCGCTGGGCATCGAGATCCTGATCGAGACCACGCTGGGGCTCGCCAATGTCGAGGACATCGTGCAGGCGTCGGAGCGGCTGGAGGCTGTGATCTTCGGCATCGGCGATTACTCGATCGACCTGCGCACCTGCGGCGAGATTATCGGCGCCTCCGATCGGCGCTATGCCGTGCTCGCCGATGCGGGCGAGGGCGGCGCGCGCCGCGTGCACTGGAACGACCAGTGGCACTTCGCGCTCGCCCGGATCGCCAATGCCTGCCGCGCCCACGGCCTGCGGGCGATCGACGGCCCCTATGCCAATTTCGGTGATGCCGCAGGTTTTCGCGCCAGTGCGGCGCGGGCGGCCGCGCTTGGTTTCGAAGGCAAATGGGCGATCCATCCCTCGCAGCTCGAAACTGCGAACGAGGTGTTCTCGCCGACCGCACGAGAGATCGGCTGGGCGCGCGAGATCACAGCCAAGATTCAATCCGCCAGCGCCGGCGGCGACGGCGCCTTCGGGCAGGACGGCGTGCTGATCGATCTTGCGGTGCTCAAGCGCGCGCAGGCGATTATCGACCGCAACGACGCAATTCAGGCGGCGGGCAGGGCGGGAGCGCGCGATGTCGCATGAGTCACCGCTTGCCGGAATTCGCGTGCTCGATATCGCAACCTTCGTGGCGGCGCCGTTCTGCGGGACGGTGCTGTCCGACTTCGGCGCCGAGGTGATCAAGATCGAGCAGCCGGGCACAGGCGATCCCCTGCGCCGGTTCGGAACGCCGAGCGACTGCGGCGACACCTATGTCTGGCTCAGCGAAGCCCGCAACAAGAAGTCGGTGACGCTCGATCTGCGCAGCGAGCGGGGCGCCGCGCTGTTTCGCGAACTGGTCCGCCAATCCGACGTGGTGCTGGAGAACTTCCGGCCCGGCACGCTGGAGAAATGGGGGCTCGGCTTCGAGGCGCTGCGCGAGATCAACCCAAAGCTCGTGATGCTGCGCATCAGCGCCTATGGGCAGGACGGCCCGCTGCGCGACAAGCCCGGCTTTGCCCGGATCGCGCACGGCTTCAGCGGGCTCGCTCATCTTGCCGGCGAGGCGGGACGGGCGCCGGTGATGCCGGGATCGACCTCGCTCGCCGACTATATTTCCGGGCTATGGGGCGCGCTCGGCGTGCTGCTGGCGCTGCGCCATGCCGAAGCCACCGGACACGGGCAGGTGGTCGATATCGGGCTCTATGAATCGGTGTTTCGGCTGCTTGATGAAATGGCGACCGTGTTCGCCAAGACCGGCTTCGTCCGCGAACGCCTCGGCGCCGACACTGTCAATGTCGTGCCGCACAGCCATTACCAGACCGCCGACGGCAAATGGGTGGCGCTGGCCTGTTCGAGCGACAAGATGTTCGAGCGCCTGGCGCAGGCGATGCGGCGGCCGGATCTCGCGACTGACTCGCGCTATGCGGCCATGGCCGGCCGCTTGGCGCGGCGCGAGGAGGTCAACGGGATGGTCGCCGACTGGATCGGCTCCATGCCGCTGGAGGCGGCGCTTGCCGAATGCGAGCGTTACGACGTGCCCTGCGGGCCGATCTACAGCATCGCGGACATCTTCGCCGACCCGCAGTACCGCGCCCGCGGCAACATCGCCGAGGTGGCCTCGCGCGCGGGGCCGATCGCGGTGCCGAGCGCGATTCCCAAGATGTCGCGCACGCCGCCACAGTTCAAGCACGCCGGCGTCGCGCTCGGCGCGCACACCGACGAAGTCCTGACCTCGCTTGCCGGCGCAACCGCTGCGGCGCTCGCCGCGCTGCGCAGCGACGGGGTGATCTGACATGCCCCAATTCTCCCGCGGCCACGAAGGAACCACGCCATGACCAGGCAGATGAAATTGATCGGCTTCCTGCAGGCCCAGAATTGCTCGAACTATCCCGCCTCCTGGCGTCATCCGGACTCGAAGCCGAATTGGTTCTCGCGCGACTATTATCAGGAGATCGGGCGGACGCTGGAGCACGGCAAGTTCCATCTTGCCTTCTTCGACGACCGCCTCGCGATCCCTGATCGCTTCGGCGACGATTTTCGCGAGACCATCCGCCACGGCGTGCGCGCGGCGAAGCTCGATCCGGTCTCGGTCGCGCTGACGATGGGATTGGCGACCGAGCGGCTCGGCATCGGCGTGACCTATTCGACCACCTATTACGAGCCGTTCCACGTCGCGCGGGTGTTCGCAACGATGGACCTGCTGCTGAACGGCCGCGCGGCCTGGAACGTGGTGACCTCGCTGAACGACTCCGAGGCGGCGAATTTCGGTGCCTCGCAGCATCTCAGCCACGATCTGCGCTACGACCGCGCCGACGAGTTCATGGAGGTCGTGCTCGGTCACTGGAACAGCTGGGAGGACGGCGCCGTCAGCTTCGACCGCGAGAGCGGGCTGTTCGCCGATCCGGCCAAGGTGCACCGGCTCGACCATCAGGGGCAGTTCTTCCGCTCGCGCGGCCCGTTCACGGTGCCGCGCTCGCGGCAGGGCCATCCGGTGATCATTCAGGCCGGCCAGAGCGGTCGCGGCAAGACCTTCGCGGCACGCTGGGGCGAATTGATCTTCGTGATCTATCCCAATCTCGACATCGCCAAGAAGCAATATGCCGACCTCAAGGGAACGCTGGCCAAGACGGGCAGGGACATCAGCATCGCGCCGGCGGTCTATCCGGTCGTCGCCGAGACCCAGGCCGAGGCCGAGGACAAGTTCGCGGCAATCAGCCGGCTCGCCAAGCCGATCGATGCGCTGACGCTGTTGTCGGAGGTGCTGAACTACGATTTCGCGGCCAAGCCGATGGACGAGCCGTTCACGTCGGATGAGCTGGCATCGATCAGCGGATTGCAGGCGATCCGCGACCGCGTGGTGAGTCTCAGCGGCAAGCCCAATCCGACGCCGCGGGACTTCGTGCAGTTCAGCGGGCGCGGGACGCTCGCCGAACTGCCGACCTTCGTCGGCTCGCCCAAGGCGGTCGCCGATCAGATGGAGCGGTGGTTCTGCGAAGGCGGCTGCGACGGCTTTGTCGTCGCCGCCACCCATGTGCCCGGCACCTACCAGGACTTCGTGCGCCTCGTGGTGCCCGAGCTGCAACGCCGCGGCCTGTTCCAGCGCGAGTATCAGGGCGACACATTGCGCGAGAATCTCGGCCTGCCGCGGCCGCAGGCTGCGCATGCAAGCGCCGACGAGGAGGCGCGCGTCTCGACCGGATAGCGCCGGCACAGAACGCGGGCGCAGAGAACGATCAAAACAAAATCAAAATCAGGGAGGCTGAGGTGACCAAGGGCGTTAACGCGGGGGGCCGGCTCGACAGATTGCCGATTGCCGGATTTCACTACCGGATCTTCGCGCTGATCGGGGCCGGACTGTTCGTCGACGGCTTCGAGATCTTCCTCGCCGGCAGTATTCTCGGCGCGCTGGTTCAGTCCGGCTATTCGGACCTCGCCCAGAATGCGCGCTTCATCTCGGCGACCTTTGTCGGGATGCTGATCGGTGCCTGGCTGGCGGGCGTCGCCGGCGACCGCTTCGGCCGCAAGTTCGCCTATCAGGCCAACCTCCTGATCTTCGGCCTCAGCGCGCTGGCGGCAACGCTCGCGCCGTCGATGAACTGGCTGATCGGGGCCCGCTTCGTGATGGGCCTCGGACTCGGCGCCGAGATCGTCGTCGGCTATGTCGTGCTCAGCGAATTCATCCCGCCGCAGCAGCGCGGCCGCTGGGGCGCCGCGCTCGCAACCTGCACCAATGGTGCGCTGTTCGTCGCGACGCTGGTCGGCTGGGTCGTCATTCCGCATCTCGGCTGGCGCTGGATGTTCGCGCTGTGCGGCGTCGGCGCGATGATCGTCTGGTTCCTGCGGCGCTCACTGCCGGAATCGCCGCGCTGGCTCGAGACGCAGGGCAAGAGCGCCGAGGCGGAGGCGGTGCTGGCGGCGATCGAGCAGGAGGTCGGCAAGGGCAGGACCCTGCCGACCCCGGCCTATCAGCCGGCCCCGGTGCAGCCGGACGTTCGCTTCACGCGCCTGTTCTCGCGGGCGTTGATCGCGCGGACCATCGTCGGCTGCCTGATCCTGATCGGGCTCAACACCGCGGTCTACGGCTTCATCGCCTGGATCCCGACCTTCTTCGTCAAGCAGGGCATCAACCTGTCGTCATCGCTCGGCTACACCATGCTGATGACGCTCGGCAGCCCGCTCGGCACGCTGTCGGGCATGTGGATCGGCGAGAAGATCGACCGCAAGCCGTCGCTGATCGTGCTGTCGCTCGCGGCGGCCGGGCTCGGGCTGATCTATCCGATGTTCATCAACCCCATCGCTTTCGTCGTGATCGGCTTCCTCCTGGTCTTCACGGTGGCGGTGATGCTGGCGCTGGCCTGGGGGCTCTACATCCCCGAACTGTTCCCGACCGAGCTCAGGATGCGCGGGTCCGGCATCTGCAACACTGCCGGTCGCCTGATGTCGATCGTGACGCCGTTCATCGTGGTCGAGCTGTTCACGAGGTTCGGCGTCACCGGCGTCGTCTCTGTGGTGGCCGGGCTCCTGGTGGTGCAGGCGATCGCGGTTGCGGTGCTCGGCATCGAGACCCGCAAGCGCCCGCTGGAGGCGTTGCGGCCGGAGACGATGGACGGCGAAGCGTCATCCGCAGAGATGCGCGGCAAGCTGCAACCAAGCCCCCGCGGGATCGCCGCCGGCGGCGAGTAGCGGGACGAAGCGCGCGATGTCCGCGTGATCAACGCATGCGGACATCCGGGCCTCGTCCGTCAGACGATACTTTTGGTGGACGCGTCGGAAGATGCGGGCTAAACGCGCAGGGTATTCCCTCGGCACCGTGAATCTCGCTCGTGAGTGGCAGGCAGAATAATTTCCTCGCTCAGGCACTGCAACAAGGCGCCTTGGCGTTGCGGGCGCAGCAGTTTGCTCAGGCCGAGCAGATTGCGACGAACATCCTGAAATCAAACCGCACGGACAGACACGCCGCGCTTCTTCTGGCGCATGCCCTGATGGGGCAGAACCGGGGAGGCGAGGCGATCGCAGCGCTCGAGCGGGTTGCGCGCCGCGGCGACGATGGAGAGGTCGAGACTTTGCTCGGCGCGCTGCTGTGCGGCGCGGGCCGCGTCACCGACGGCATCGCACAGCTTCGGCGCACGGCGGCGCGCCGCCCGCCATATTTTCCGTCCTTTCAGGAACTCGCCGGGCAGCTTGCCAAGGCGGGGCAATACGACGAGGCGATCAGCACGATCGAGGCCGGTCTCGCGCTCGCGCCTGAGAGCGTCGATCTGAAGCTCGATCTCGGGCGCCTGTTGCAGGAGACCAATGACATCGCGCGGGCTGCAAGCGTCCTGACGGCGGCACGTGATGCTGCGCCGGGACGCCCCGACGTTCTCAACCAGCTCGGGCGGGTCCTGATCCTCCGTGGCGACTACGCCGCAGCCGCGGATGCGTTCCGCCGCGTGCTCGCGCAATACCCGGATGATCGCTCGACCCGCGCCCACCTCGCCACTTGCCTCTTCGAGCAGGGTGAGCGCGATGCTGCCGAGGCGGCGCTGCGCTCGGTGATGCGCGGTCAGCCCCAGCTATTTGGACGCGCGGCGTTCGTCATGGCCTCGGGATCTCACGGCCGCTTCTTCTTCTCCCAGAGCGCCGCTGCGAAGTTCCTCGGCGGGGACTGAGATTGACGCGGCGGACGACATTCCGCCTTGCCTTACGCCCTGAAGTTTCTCCGGTAGAGGTTCGGCTGCCGTTTGAGCTCGGTGCGGAGTTCGCCGACCCGCTTGGCGTCCTCCGCGGTGAACGGCGATGCCTGCGCGGTCCAGTCGTCTCGCTTGACGGGAATGCATTGCGCGATCGGAGTCCCCTTTGGGAGGACGCCTCTGAAATTCCTGTCGTGCCAGTACGCCGGAAAGTGCACCCAATTGTCGGCATAGAGGTCGGAATTGACCAGGCCGCTGAGCGTGGTGAATGGCAGGTCGAAGCGGTTGACGGGATGGGTGAAGTAGATCGCGTAGCCTTCCGGGGCTTCGACGGTCCACAGATTGTGAAATTTGAGAAAGAAGCGGCCCTCTTCAAACAGAGGGGTGCCGGTGACCTGACCCGGGTCGTGGAAGCCGATCGGTGAGCGTGGGAATTCCGGCGTGCCTCCCGGCGGTAAATCCTGGTCCCAGGTGATTTCGCCGTCCTCGACCTTGAGATCGCAAACCAGCGGCAGCAAGAACCCGCAGGTCATCGCATCCACGAACGGCGGGCAGCGCTTGATGGTGTCCTCGTCGTGCAGGTTGATCGAAGAGAACGCCGTCGCCGGCATCGCCTTGAGCCAGTCGGGAACGCCCTGCGCCGCCGGTATGGGGGCCGGTATCAGTCCGTCGAGCTCCGTCGGGCAGCGGAATTTGAGCGTCAGCTTGCTGTTGGTCGACATTGGGCGCTCCGATTTCGGATCGACCTACATGAATGCGTCGCAAAGGTGAAGCGCGCGCTCACCAGCCAGGATCGCCGCTAGGTCACGAGATACTTCGCGACCGCCGGCTCGTTCCATTCGATCCCGAGCCCGGGACCGCGGGCGGTCACCGCGCCGTCGACGATTTCGGCGGGCCTTGTGAGGATGGAGCCGGCGAAGTCGAGGAATTCGAGCCAGTGCGCGGTCGGCGTCACCGCGAGCAGGTGCGCGCTGACTTCCGCGAACAGATGGCTCGACATCGGGATCGAGGCGGCGTCGGCTTGTCCTGCGACTTGCACCCAGCCGGTCACGCCGCCGACCTTCATCACGTCGGGCATGATGAAGTCGGACGCGCCGGCCGCGATCGCTTCGGCAAAGCCGCGCGGAAACCACCAGTTCTCACCAGCCTGGATCGGCGTCGGCGAAGTCTCGCGGACTTTTGCGTGGCCGGACAGGCTCTCCTGCGGCACCGGCTCCTCGATCCAGTGCAAATCGTAAGGCGCAAGGCGGGCGATGCGGCGGGTCGCTTCCGCCGGATCGAGCGACTGGTTGAAGTCGATCATCAGCGCGATGTCGGGGCCGAGCAGGGCGCGCACGCCCTTCACGACGCGCTCGTCAATGGCGGCGTTGCCATCGCCGCCCTTGATCTTGATGCCGCGAAAGCCCTGGTCGAGCGAGCGGCGCAGCGCGCGCTCATCGGCGACAGGATCGACCACGCCGTAGCTGTCATAGGCCTTGATCGGCTTCGCCGAGCCGCCGAGCAGTTCGACCAGCGGCCGGCCGGCGAGCTGGCCGAGTACGTCCCAATAGGCCATGTCGAGACCGGATACCGCCATGCCGACGAGGCCCTGCCAGCCGAGCAGCCGAAACTTGGCGTCCATCGCCTTCATGAGGTCGAACGGCGCGACCGGCTTGCCGATGAGCTCGCGGCCGATCTCCTCGATCAGATAGGCAAGAGGCTTAAGCGTGAGCTTGCTGTAGGCGAAGATGTAGCTGCGGCCGGTAATGCCTTGATCGGTCTCGACATCGATCAGAACCAGCGGGCCGGAATCGATCACGCCGAAGGCGTTCTTCACAGGGCGCTTGAGCGGCACCACGACGCTTCGCGCCCGAACTCCGCGGATCGCTGCAACTGTCCGGCTCATGGACGTTTCCTCTTGTTGTTATTGGACACTGTACCATCGGACCAGCCGCGGCGCGGCCCAGTCGGTCGCGACCTGCTCGATCAGATAGCGGCCCGGATATTCAGCGAGGAAAGCGATGCGCTGGGTCTGGCCCGGCTCAATCGCGAGCGTGTCGAGCCAGAACGGCTTCCAGCCGTCGTCGAGCCGGTCGAGCAGACGGAAGTGATGGCCGTGCAGATGAAAGACGCTGGCGATCGCGCCGCGGTTGGTCAGCGCCAGCACGACCGACCGGCCGGCCTTGGCCTGAAAGGCCGGAGCGGCCGATGGCTTGAAGTCCGCCGGGCGGAACCATTCGGTCGGCGTGCCGAGGGTTAGCTCGAATCTTGCGGCGCTCTTGAGATCGAGCTGGGCGGGCATGTCGTTGCCCGGCAGCGGCGGTGCCGGCGGGAACGGCGCGGGGCGGACCGGCGGGTCGTTCGAGATGGCCAGCTTGCCGACCGGGCGGGCCTGCTTGCCGTCGTGCAGCAGGATCGCGAAGCTGGTTCCGGTAGGTCCGGCCGCGTCGACGAAGACATCGGTGCGGCTGCCGGGAGCCAGTACCAGCGCACCGTTGCGGGCCGGAAACGGTTCGGCTGGCTGGCCGTCGATGGCCATCACCCGGACGTCGAGGTTCTCCAGCTTGACCGCCAGCACGCTGCGTTGGCTGCCGTTGATAAAGCGGAGTCTGAGGCGGGCATTGGCCGGCGCCGAGATGTCGTATGAGGTTTTGCCGTTAATCGTATGAATTTGCGTCGAATCTTTTGGATCGTTGCCGGCCGGGATTGCGCTTCCGTCCGGCCGCAGGCGCCACTCCTCGATCAGCAGGACCTCGTCGCGATCGACCGCGACCGGCGAGGTGCCAGTCACGATCAGCGGCCGCGGCCGTGCCGGCGCCGTGCCGCCATCAGCGAACAGCGGCTCGCACAGGAAGGTGCCGGCATGCCGAAGCGGCAACTGGAAGCTATCCTTGCCCCCGGCGACAAGCAGCGCCCGGGAAGCCAGTGGCTCCGCCGCGGCGATGCCGTCGAGCCCGCGGCAATCCAGCGCGGCCGCTACCGGCAGGTCATTGCCAAAGGTGACGTCGAGGACCTCGCCGCGCTTGAAGCGGAGGTCGCTGCCGCCGAGTGACCAGACCGGTGTCTCCGGTCCGCCAGGACCCGGTCCGTCCGGACGAAGCGAGATGCGGTCGGGTTTGGCCTGGAGCGCGACCGCGGTCCGGCCCTGTGCCGAGACGGTGGCCGGCAGAGTAGGGCAAAGCGCCGCGGCGCCGAGGGCGGCGATCAGGTCACGCCGGGTGAGTGAAAATTCGGGAGTTGCGGGGGGACTTGCCATCCGGCCGATGCGGACCATTTTCAAGTGTACCTGTCCAGTCGCGATCGGTCGCAGGGCGGGCTCAACAGCGGCCATTTTTTTGCTGCGAACCGGTGGGCGCATGTTATAAGCCCGGCCGCCCGCGGCATCGCGGCCGGACTGGGATGCTTTTCGCGCGGGCGTGGCGGAACTGGTAGACGCGCTGGATTTAGGTTCCAGTGACGAAAGTTGTGGGGGTTCGAGTCCCTCCGCCCGCACCAAGCGCTTACAGCGTTTGCATGACGAATTCTTGGAGAACCTTTGGCCCCGATGGGGTGAGGGTTCGCCGAACCCACAGACGTTAGGCCGCAAGGCTCAGCGTCGAACAGATTGAACACTGCCACGGCCGCTCGGGCCGCGGCAAAAGCGGAAGAAGATTGATACCATGCAGGTCACCGAGACCCTCAACGAGGGATTGAAGCACGAATTCAAGATCAGCGTCCCGGCATCCGATCTCGATGCCAAGGCGGACGCCAAGCTGGTCGACCTCAAGGACAAGGTCCGTCTCAACGGCTTCCGTCCCGGCAAGGTGCCGGTGGCGCATCTGAAGAAGATCTACGGCCGCTCGGTGATGGCCGAGACCATCGACCAGACCATCAGCGACACCAACCGGCAGATCTTCGAAGATCGCGGCTTCCGCCTCGCCGGCGAGCCGAAGATCACGATGCCGACCGAAAAGGACCAGGTCGAGGAACTGCTGTCGGGCAAGACCGACTTGACCTACACCGTCGCGATCGAGGTCGTGCCGCCGATCCAGCTCGCCGATTTCAAGTCGTTCTCGGTCGAGAAGCCGGTGGTCGATGTCTCCGACGCCGATGTCGACGATGCCATCAAGCGGATCGCCGAAGGCAGCCGCCCGTACAATGCCAAGACCGAAGGGGCGGCGGAGAAGGGCGACCGCGTCACCATCAGCTTCAAGGGCACCATCAACGGTGAAGCCTTCGAGGGCGGCACCGGCGAGGGCATTCAGGTCGTGATCGGCGCCGGCCAGTTCATCCCGGGCTTCGAGGAGCAGCTGATCGGCATCGGCACCAACGAGACGCGCACGCTGAAGGTCTCGTTCCCGAAGAACTATCTGAACGAGAAGCTCGCCGGCCAGCCGGCCGAGTTCGAGACCACCGCAACGCTGATCGAGGCGCCCGGTGAGACCACGATCGACGACGAGTTCGCCAGGACGCTGGGCCTCGAGTCGCTCGACAAGCTGAAGGAAGCCGCCCGCGAGCGCCTGACGGCCGAGTTCGCCGGCGCCACCCGCCAGAAGGTCAAGCGCGCGCTGCTCGACCGGCTCGACGAGAGCCACAAATTCGAGGCCCCGCCGTCGCTTGTCGCCGAAGAGTTCAACCTGATGTGGAACTCGATCAAGGCCGAGATGGACTCGTCCGGCAAGACCTTCGCCGACGAGAACACCACCGAGGAAGCGGCAAAGGAGGAGTACCACAAGATCGCCGACCGCCGCGTCCGCCTCGGCCTCGTGCTGTCGGAGATCGGCGAGAAGAACAAGATCACGGTAACCGACGACGAGGTGTCGCGCGCCGTGATCGAGCGTGCGCGCCAGGTGCCCGGCCGCGAGAAGGAGGTCTGGGACTACTATCGCAGCAACGCCCAGGCGCTGGCCCAGCTCCGCGCCCCGATTTACGAGGACAAGGTCGTCGACTTCGTCCTGGAGCTCGCCAATGTGACCGAGAAGAAGGTCACCAAGGACGAGCTGTTCAAGGATGAAGACGCCGAGAAAACTGCCGCTTAATTTCGGCACCTCGCGTTAATGATGAACCGCGAAAGCACGCCTGGCGAGGGTCCCCGTCGCTAGGCGTGCAGACGCGAATCAGCTTGAACTTCTGCGACCTGCCCAGGTGGCTAGTGCGGCGAGTTGACGGCCTTGTCGGCCGGAAATTGGCCCATATCTGGGTTAAGCCTTGAGGCAGTAGTCTTGAGCCAAGTAATCTCGAGCAAAGTTCTGCATCACCCCTAACCCTTGGGTTCTTTCATGCGCGATCCCGTTGAAACCTACATGAACCTCGTGCCGATGGTCGTCGAGCAGACCAATCGCGGCGAACGCGCCTACGACATTTTCTCGCGCCTTCTGAAGGAGCGCATCATCTTCGTCACCGGTCCGGTGGAAGACGGCATGTCGACGCTGATCGTCGCGCAGCTGCTGTTCCTCGAGGCCGAGAATCCGAAGAAGGAAATCTCGATGTACATCAACTCGCCGGGCGGCGTGGTGACGTCGGGCCTTGCGATCTACGATACGATGCAGTTCATCCGTCCGCCGGTATCGACGCTGTGCACGGGGCAGGCGGCCTCGATGGGCTCGCTGCTGCTGGCCGCCGGCGAGAAGGACATGCGCTTCACGCTGCCGAATTCCCGCATCATGGTGCACCAACCCTCCGGCGGCTTCCAGGGCCAGGCCACCGACATCATGCTGCACGCGCAGGAGATCCTGAATCTCAAGAAGCGCCTCAACGAGATCTACGTGAAGCACACCGGCCAGACCTACAAGGCGATCGAGGACGCGCTGGAGCGCGACAAGTTCCTCACCGCCGAGGACGCCAAGGCGTTCGGCCTCGTCGACAAGGTCATCGACAAGCGTCCGGACGATCCAGCCGCCGCGAAGGCGGCCTGATCTGGGCAGGCATCTCGAGGCGTCGGTGTGATCTCCACATTGACGCCTCACATAACCGGCAAAAGCAGCGGTGGACCCGCGGGCGGGTGCATGCGCACAGGCGGAAAGTTCCGGTTTCGTGCTCATATACCGACGTGGTAATCCCGCAACGTTCCGTGGATTTCGGCGCGTATTCCACGTGCGATCGTTGAAAATCACGGTATTGTCACGGTCTTGAGCCGGCCATCCGATTAGCGAATTCTTGATAGTCGGGTGCCAGCATGGTTGGCTGTGATGCATCGGCTATGATCGCGGAGATTCGAATAAACCGTGATCCACACGGTCAGTATTGCGTAGGGTCTTTTTTGGTACGGAATTTGCTCTATCTACCCAAGACCCCGGTTTTGTGCCGGATTGGGTCGATCTGGCAAACAAGATCGAACGGCGGACGGAGATAATGAATGAGTAAGGTCGGCACGAGCGACGCCAAGAACACGCTATATTGCTCGTTCTGCGGCAAGAGCCAGCATGAAGTTCGCAAGCTGATTGCCGGACCGACTGTCTTCATTTGCGACGAGTGTGTCGAACTGTGCATGGACATCATTCGCGAGGAGAACAAGTCCTCGCTGGTGAAGTCGCGCGACGGCATCCCGACGCCGAAGGAAATCTGCAAGGTCCTGGACGACTACGTGATCGGCCAGAGCCATGCCAAGAAGGTGCTGTCGGTCGCCGTCCACAACCACTACAAGCGGCTCAACCATCAGACCAAGCACAACGACGTCGAGCTGGCGAAGTCGAACATCCTGCTGATCGGTCCGACCGGTTCGGGCAAGACGCTGCTCGCGCAGACGCTGGCCCGCATCCTCGACGTGCCCTTCACCATGGCTGACGCGACGACGCTGACCGAAGCCGGCTATGTCGGCGAGGACGTCGAGAACATCATCCTGAAGCTGCTGCAGGCCGCCGACTACAACGTCGAGCGTGCGCAGCGCGGCATCGTCTATATCGACGAAATCGACAAGATCAGCCGCAAGTCGGACAATCCCTCGATCACCCGCGATGTGTCGGGCGAGGGCGTCCAGCAGGCGCTGCTGAAGATCATGGAAGGCACGGTGGCCTCGGTCCCGCCGCAGGGCGGCCGCAAGCATCCGCAGCAGGAATTCCTGCAGGTGGATACCACCAACATCCTGTTCATCTGCGGCGGTGCGTTCTCGGGCCTCGAGAAGATCATCTCCGCGCGCGGCCGCTCGACCTCGATCGGCTTCGCGGCGCAGGTGCTCGCGCCGGAGGACCGCCGCACCGGCGAGATCTTCCGTCACGTCGAGCCGGAAGACCTGCTGAAGTACGGCCTGATCCCGGAATTCGTCGGCCGTCTGCCCGTCGTTGCGACGCTGGAGGACCTCGACGAGACCTCGCTGAAGAAGATCCTGACCGATCCGAAGAACGCGCTGGTGAAGCAGTACCAGCGGCTATTCGAGATGGAGAACATCGAACTGACCTTCGCCGACGAGGCGCTTGGCGCGGTTGCCCGCAAGGCGATCGAGCGCAAGACCGGCGCGCGCGGCCTGCGGTCGATCCTGGAGAGCATCCTGCTCGAAACCATGTTCGACCTCCCGGGCCTGGAGGGCGTCGAGGAAGTCGTGATCTCGCGCGAGGTCGTCGAGGGGACGGCGCGTCCGCTCTACATCTACGCGGATCGTTCCGACCGCGCCGTCGAGAGCAGCGCAAGCGCGTAAACGGCGCTCGTCTCGACCCGCCAAAAATGCACGGCTGCCGGACGCTCCGGCGGCCGCCGTGGCGCAGCAGCGGCGCTCTTGCGGCGTAGCAGCAAATGCCTGTTTAGCCTGAATTTCCGGGCACTTCTCAGACTTGACACCTCCGTGCCTGATAGCCACCTAATGCTATCGGCGAAGGGATCTCATGCGTTGAGATTCGTCGCTTTTCGATACGGAATAAGCGACTGCTGACAGCATCTTTTTCCGGATCACCAAGGCACCTTGTGGCGGTTGCGCAAGTAGGCGGATTGCGTGCAAGGGGGCAAAACAAAAGGATAAGGCCATGACGACCTCAAAACCCCGGCCAACGATCGTCCACGGCGAAAGCCACTCCTATCCGGTGTTGCCGCTCCGCGACATCGTCGTCTTCCCGCACATGATCGTGCCTCTCTTCGTCGGTCGCGAGAAGTCGATCCGCGCGCTCGAAGAGGTGATGAAGAACGACGCGCTGATCATGCTCGCGACGCAGAAGAACGCGTCCGATGACGATCCGGCACCCGATTCAATTTACGAGACCGGTACGCTCGCCAGCGTCCTGCAGCTCCTGAAGCTTCCCGACGGCACCGTGAAGGTGCTGGTCGAGGGCCTCGAGCGCGCGCGCGTCGAGAAGTACTCCGACCGCAGCGAATATTACGAGGCGACCGCGGTCGCGCTCGCCGACACTGACGCCAACTCGGTCGAAGCCGAGGCGCTGGCGCGGTCGGTCGTGTCCGACTTCGAAAGCTATGTGAAGCTGAACAAGAAGATCTCCGCCGAGGTCGTCGGCGTGGTTCAGGCGATCACCGATTTCGCCAAGCTCGGCGATACCGTTGCCTCGCATCTCGCGGTCAAGATTGCCGATCGGCAAGCCATCCTGGAGACGTTGTCCGTCACGCAGCGCCTGGAGAAGGTGCTGGGCCTGATGGAGAGCGAGATCTCGGTGTTGCAGGTCGAGAAGCGCATCCGCTCGCGCGTCAAGCGCCAGATGGAGAAGACCCAGCGCGAGTATTACCTGAACGAGCAGATGAAGGCGATCCAGAAGGAGCTCGGCGACGACGAAGGTCGCGACGAGCTGGCCGATCTGGAGGAGAAGATCTCCAAGACCAAGCTGTCCAAGGAAGCCCGCGAGAAGGCCCAGCACGAGCTGAAGAAGCTGCGCCAGATGTCGCCGATGTCCGCGGAAGCGACCGTCGTGCGCAACTATCTGGATTGGCTGCTGTCGATCCCGTGGGGCAAGAAGTCCAAGGTCAAGAAGGACCTCGAGGCCGCGCAAGCGGTGCTGGACTCCGATCACTACGGGCTCGAGAAGGTCAAGGACCGCATCGTCGAGTATCTCGCGGTGCAGTCGCGCGCCAACAAGCTGACCGGACCGATCCTGTGCCTGGTCGGGCCTCCCGGCGTCGGCAAGACCTCGCTCGGCAAGTCGATCGCCAAGGCCACGGGGCGCGAATTCGTGCGCGTGTCGCTCGGCGGCGTGCGTGACGAGGCCGAGATCCGCGGTCACCGCCGCACCTATATCGGCTCGATGCCCGGCAAGATCATCCAGTCGATGCGCAAGGCGAAGACCTCGAACCCGCTGTTCCTGCTGGACGAGATCGACAAGATGGGCGCCGATTTCCGCGGCGATCCGTCGTCGGCGCTGCTTGAGGTCTTGGACCCCGAGCAGAACTCGACCTTCAACGACCACTACCTGGAGGTCGACTACGACCTATCCAACGTGATGTTCATCACGACCGCGAATACGCTGAATATTCCCGGCCCGCTGATGGACCGCATGGAGATCATTCGGATCGCCGGCTACACGGAGAACGAGAAGGTCGAGATCGCGCGCAAGCATCTGATCCCGAGCGCGCTCTCCAAGCATGGTCTGGACTCCAAGGAATGGTCGATCGACGACGCGGCCTTGCTCTTGATGATCCGCCGCTACACCCGCGAAGCGGGCGTCCGTAACCTGGAGCGTGAGCTCTCCACACTCGCCCGCAAGGCGGTGAAGGAGCTGATGATCTCCAAGAAGAAGTCGGTGAAGGTCACCGAGGCGAATATCGAAGAGTTCCTCGGCGTTCCGAAGTATCGCTTCGGCGAGATCGACGACGAGGATCAGGTCGGTATCGTCACCGGTCTGGCCTGGACCGATGTCGGCGGCGAGTTGCTCACCATCGAAGGCGTCATGATGCCCGGCAAGGGCAAGATGACCGTCACGGGCAATCTGCGCGACGTGATGAAGGAGTCGATCTCGGCGGCGGCGTCCTACGTCCGCTCCCGTGCGATCACCTACGGCATCGAACCGCCGATGTTCGACCGGCGCGACATCCACGTTCACGTGCCGGAGGGCGCAACGCCGAAGGACGGTCCGTCTGCCGGTGTTGCGATGGCCACCGCGATCATCTCGGTCATGACCGGCATCCCGGTCCGCCACGATGTCGCGATGACCGGCGAGATCACGCTGCGTGGTCGCGTGCTGCCGATTGGCGGTCTGAAGGAGAAGCTCCTGGCTGCCGCGCGCGGCGGCATCAAGACGGTGCTGATCCCGGAGGACAACGCCAAGGATCTCACGGAGATTTCCGATGCGATCAAGGGCGGCATGGACATCATTCCGGTCTCGCGGCTGGATGAGGTCGTCGCCAAGGCGCTGGTCCGCGTGCCCGCGCCGATCGTCTGGGAAGAGGAGACCAGCAAGGTCGATGTCAAGCCCGATGCTTCCGACGAAGCGTCCGGCGGCCTGACGGCGCACTGAAGCAGGCTTCAGTCGAAATAGAAAACGGCGCCTTCGGGCGCCGTTTTTGTTTTGCCGATCCGCACGCGTGGCGGATTTTCTCGCCGCTGCATGGCAGCTTGGTCGAGGGCGTCTACTCTTTCTTCTCGACGATGAAATTGCCGATCGCGCCGAGCGCCATCAGCACGCTGGTGCCGAGGAACACCGCGGACATGCCGATATGGCCGCCGATGAAGCCGCCGGCGAGCGGGCCGATCACCTGGCCGGCATATTGCGCCGAGATCGAATAGCCGAGCATGCTGCCGGTGACCGCATCGGGCACGTTGTGCCGGATCACGCTCGCGATGCAGGGCAGCAGGCCGCCGAGCGCGAGCCCCATCAGGAAGCGGAGCAGGATCAACTGCCAGCCGCTGACCACGAAGGCCTGCGGGATCAACAGCAGCGCCGAGACAGCAAGGCAGATGGTGATGATCCGCCAGTGGCCGACCCGATCGGCCAGCTTGCCGAGATGCGAGGACGACAGCAGGCTGCCGAAGGCCGCCGCCGACATCACGAGGCCGGCGACGAATGTCACCTGCGGTGCGTCGACCAGTTGCGCGACATAGACCGTGATGATCGGCTCGATCGACATGTTGGCGACCATCAGCAGCAGGCCCGTTCCCCACATCGCGACGACAGGGCGCTTGTCCGGGACCAGCGACCAGCCGCCCCGCGCCTTGCCGCCTTTGGCCTTCGGGCGTGCTTCCTCGCGGATCAGGAACGTCGTGCCGAGGAAGGTGAAGAAGATGACGCCGCCGATCAGGAAGAAGGTCGCGCGGATGCCGATCAGCCCCGGCAGCACGCCGCCGATCAAGGGACCGACCAGGCTGCCGGCCATGATGCCGGCCGACAGCACGCCGATCGCCCAGCCGGACCGCGCCTTCGGCGTCTGCGCCGCGACCAGCACGGTCGAGCCCGACGCGTAGCCGCCGAGCAGGCCGGTCAGCAGCCGCAGGCTGACCAGCTCATAGACGTTGTGCGCCATGCCGATCAGCGACATGGCGATCGCCATGCCGAGGCTGGCGCGGATCAGCATCAGCTTGCGGCCGTAGCGATCGGCGAGCCGTCCCCACAGGGGGGCCGTCAGCGCCGCGCTGAAGAAGGTCGCGCCATAGGCTACGCCCGACCATTGCACGATCGCGGCGTGATCGGTCACGCCGAGCTGCTCGACATAGAGCGGCAGGAACGGCAGCAGCAGCGTCATCCCCACGATAGTCGTGAAGGAGCCGAACACGCAGACGATCAAATTGCGTTTCCAGGGGCCCGCGTCGAGCAGGGCTTCGCGATCGACTTCGATGTTCATGTCAGCGCAGTCCGATCACGGCGAAGCCGCGCGCTCGGAGGCCGCGGCGGTCCTCGTTGAGCGAACGCAGCAGGCGATCGCGGGTATCGGTGATGTGGTCGGCGGCCTCGCGCGCGGCGGCCTCCGGATCGTTGGCCTTGATGAGGCCGAGGATGCGCCGGTGCTCGCGCCAAGCTTGCTCGCGCGACGGCTCGGTCCACACTTCCAGCCAGCGTGCCCGCGACAGCCGGGTCATCGCGCCGGCGATCGCCTTGACGATGAAGGGATTGCCGGAGAGCCGCGCGATCTCGACATGGAAATCGGTGCCGACCCGGTGCCATTCCTCGCGCGGCGCGCCGGACTGGCAGGCGTCCAGCATTTCTTCGATGCCGGCGATATCGGCCGCGCTCGCCCGCGCGCAGGCGAGGCGCGCCGCCGTCGTCTCCAGCGGAATCCGGAACTCGGCAAGCGCCTCCAGCTCACCGAGGTCGATCGGTGCGACAATCCAGTTGCGGCCGTCGCGGCGCACCAGCTCTTCGCCTTCGAGCCGGACCAGCGCGGCACGGATCGGCGTGCGCGATCCCTCGAACCGGCTCTCCAGCCAGCGCTCGGTCAGCCGCTCGCCGGGGCCCAGGTCGAGCGACAGGATCATCTCCCGGAGCTGGTCATGGATCTGAAGCATCTGCGACATGGCGCCGTCCTTTGGCCGCCGCTTGGCGGGCACAGAATCTCGGTCTGGCAGGTTTCGTATCCCGATTTGGTATCCCAAACAAGGCAGCTATGGGATGCCGACGTTGCTCCGTTAAGGGAGGTGGGCCGAGAGCCAGGGCCCTGGACGATGGAACCGCGCCCACGGCGGTTGCTTGGTTTGACGGAATTGGAGAGCGCTCCATGCGTATCGATGGGCAATGCCATTGCGGGGCTATCACCTATCAGGCCGAAATTGATCCCGAACAGGTGTCGATCTGCCATTGCACGGACTGTCAGGCGCTGACCGGTTCGCCCTATCGCGTCACGGTGATTTGCGGCGCCGAGCAAGTCCGGCTCACCGAAGGTGTACCGAAGGTCTACCGCAAGCGGGGCGATAACGGCCGAATCCGCTTCCAGCACTTTTGCAGCGATTGCGGTTCGCCGCTGTTCACGAGCGGCGAGGACGGCGGGCCCGACGACTGGGGCATCCGCTGGGGCAGCATTCGCCAGCGCGACCGATTGCCCCCGCGACGCCAGGTCTGGTGTCGCTCCGCCGCGCCATGGATCAATGATCTCAAGGAATTGCCGGCGCGGCCCAAGGATTGAAGCTGACCGACTGGAGCTGACGGATTGAGGAGTTGCGGCCTTGCGCCTCGGGGGCAGGCGAGGCTAAAGAGGCGCGCAGGTAAGGGCGGCTAGCTCAGCTGGTTAGAGCATCTCGTTTACACCGAGAGGGTCGGGAGTTCGAATCTCTCGCCGCCTACCAGCCTTCGCCCTCCGGGCTACGGCTTGGCAAGCCAGCCATTTGAGCACGAATTCATTCGCTTGTTCGGTGCGCGGGGCGAAGGCTGTCGCGCCGAAGCTCGAAGAGCGCAGGCGGACTGGCTGCCTAAACGCGCGCGGGCGTGATTTCCCCTTTGGATCCAGCCCTACGGTTGCAGCATCCTGATGGTCGCGATCGGCCACTTCCCGATGTGGCCCTTGATCGAGATGCGCAATCCATGAGATTCGTCCAGAAACACGCCCTCGACGGTTCCTGCGGTTCCATCGGTGAGAACCGCGGCTCGTCCGACCAGCTCCGCCTCCGCCTGCACATGCTCGCGCAGGATGACGGTGGCGCGGTGTTTCACGAGCTGCAAAGCGGCCTCTGGTTGATGAGCCCTGTGGAGCAAGGCCATTGCACGGCTCTCGGTGAACGCGCGAAGAGGGCGCGATCCCGGCCGTGGGTAGTCACATGGGGATGGCCGGGACCGCGCTTGCTCCGCGCTGGCGTGGCAAGTGTCGTTCGATGACCGATCGCGCGAAAGGTGCCGAAAGTCACGCGCGCAGGTTTGATGCCGACGCTTCCGCGATGCTATTCTGTCCGCCTAACCGGGAACTCGATGCATGCGCAAACTCGCCGCGATTTTTCTTCTCACCATGATTGCCGGACCCGCATTCGCACAGTCGGATCACGTTCAGCGCTATCGCGAAGAGGTCGAGAAGTCGCCGGCCGATGCGGCCAACGAGGCGCGGCAGCAGCGCGCCTATCAGCGTGCGCTCAGCGGTGTGCCGGATCAGAAGCCGACCGATCCCTGGGGCATTGCGCGCAGCGACGGGCAGAGCGCGCCCAAGGCGAATGCCGCAAAGCCGAAGCCGGCCAAGCCCACGAGCGCAGCCGCCAAATAATCTCCGAGCGCGGATCGGGTCGATGAAACATTACGTCTGCAAATTGACCGGACCGCGTCCGACCTTTCCGCAGGACATGACGCCGCAGGAAGCCGCCATCATGCAGGCGCATGTCGCCTATTGCGGCGAGCTGCTGCACGCCGGCAAGGCGCTGGTGTTCGGGCCGGTCGCCGATCCGGCAGGGATCTGGGGCCTGGGCGTGCTGCAACTGCCCGACGATGCCGATCCGCAGGAGATCGTCGCCAACGATCCCGTCACCAAGGCCAATGCCGGATTCACCTATCAGGTGATGCCGATGCTGCGCGCCGCGACGCGCGAGAGCTGCTAGGGCATGATCCGGAAAAGTGCGAGGCGGTTTTCCGAAAAGATCATACCCAAACTTGAGACGACAGAAGCTTCCTGAAAAGGTTTGGATCGCATGAACGCAGGCCACCCGCAAAACGCCGATCAGATCGCATACTGGAACGGGCCGGGCGGTCAGCGCTGGGCCACACGGCAGGCCGCGCAGGATATCGTGCTGCAACCGGTGCTCGACCTCCTGATCGATCGCGCCGCGCCGAAAGCCGGCGAACGCGTCGTTGATGTCGGCTGTGGCAGCGGCGCCTCGAGCTTCGCACTGGCGGCGAAGGTCGCGCCGGCTGGTCACGTGCTCGGCGTCGATGTCTCGGAGCCGATGCTGACGCGGGCGCGGCAGAGCGCGCCGCAGGGTTTGCCGGTCGAGTTCGCGCTGGCCGATGCGACCGTCTATCCGTTTGTCGGCGAGAGCTTCGATCTGTTGGCCTCGCGCTTTGGCGTGATGTTCTTTGCCGATCCCGTGGTGTCGTTCGCCAATCTGCGCAAGGCGATGAAGCCGACGGGCCGTCTCGCCTTCGCCTGCTGGCAGGAGCCGCGCGAAAATCCGTTCTTCATGACGCCGCTTGCTGCCGTCTACAAGCACGTGCCGAAACTGCCGCCGCTCGGGCCCGAGGATCCCGGCCCGTTCGCGTTCGCCTCCGAGGCGAGGGTGAAGCGGATCCTGGGCGAAGCCGGCTTCTCCGGCATTGCTATGGAGCCGTGCCGGCTCGAGCTCGATGTCGCGACCGGGCGCGGCATCGATGCCGCGATCCAGGGCGCGCTCGAGATCGGGCCGGCCAGCCGCGCGCTGGAAGGGCACGCGGATGACGTGCGCGCCGCTGCGATCGCCTCGATGCGCGAGGCGCTGGCGCCGTTTGTCAAGGGCGATGCGGTGCTGCTGCCCGGCGCGATCTGGATCGTGACGGCGCGGGCCTGATCAGGCCTTCTCTTCCCAGATCATCGCCAGGTGCACGATGGTCTGCACGGCCTTCTCCATGTCCTGCCGGCTGACCCATTCGAGCCGCGAATGGAACGCGTGCTCGCCGGCGAAGATGTTCGGGCAGGGCAGTCCCATGAAGGACAGCCGCGAGCCATCCGTGCCCCCGCGGATCGAGGTCTTCACCGGCGTGAGGCCGGCGCGCTGGATCGCCTCGATCGCATGGGCCACGATCTGCGGGTGGCGATCGATCACATCCTTCATGTTACGGTACTGTTGCTTGATTTCCATGCGGTAGGTCGAGCGCGGATAGCCCTTCATGACATCGTTCACGATGCCTTCCAGCAGCGCTTCCTTCTGCTTCAGGCCGGCCTCGGTGAAATCACGCACGATGAAGTCGATCCGCGCGTTCTCCAGCGCGCCCGAGATCGCGACCGGATGCAGGAAGCCTTCCTTGCCCTCGGTGGTCTCGGGCGAGCAGGTGTCCTTGGGCAGGCGATCGACGATCGCGGCGGCGATCTTGATCGCGTGCTCCATCTTGCCCTTGGCAAATCCCGGATGGGTCGCGACGCCTTCGATGATGATGCTGGCGCCGTCGGCCGAGAAGGTCTCGTCCTCGATATGGCCGGCGGTCTCGCCGTCCATGGTGTAGCCGAAATCGGCCCCCAGCTTCTTGATGTCGACCTTGTCGACGCCGCGGCCGATCTCCTCGTCCGGCGTGAACAGGATCTTGATGGTGCCGTGCTTGACCTGCGGATTGGTGACCAGGAAATGCGCGGCGTCCATGATCTCTGCAAGGCCCGCCTTGTTGTCGGCGCCGAGCAGGGTGGTGCCGTCGGTGGTAATGATGTCGTTGCCGATCTGGTCGGCCAGCGCTTCGTGCTCGGCGGCGCGGATCACCTGCGAGGCATCGGCGGGAAGCACGATGTCGCCGCCGCGGTAGTTCTTCACGACCTGCGGCTTGACGTTCTTGCCGGTGCAGTCGGGAGAGGTGTCCATGTGCGAGCAGAAGCAGATCACCGGCACCGCCTTGTCGGTGTTGGCCGGGATCGTCGCGTAAACGTATCCGTGCGGATCGAGATGCGCGTCGGATATCCCCATCGCCTGCAGCTCGGCGACCAGCAGCCGCCCGAGATTCTTCTGCTTCTCGGTGGAGGGGCAGGTCGGTGAATCCGGGTCGGACTGGGTATCGATCACGACATAGCGCAGGAAGCGCTCGGTGACGGTGTGCTTGAAGTCGAGAGCCGGTGCCAGCATGAAAACCGCGCAAAAACAGGGGAAAGGAACAATGCGCTTTGGCGAAGTTGGTTCACGCGAGCAAACCGCGTCAAGGCGAGCTTCGAAGGACAATCCTATAACAGAAAAGCGCCACTCCGGGGCCGCGTCACGAGCCGGAATGGCGCTTTGCCTTAACGGACAGAGAAGGCGCTAGACGGCTTCCTTCAGCTCCTTGGCGGCGCGGAAGGCGACCTTCTTGCTCGCCTTGATGTGGATCTGTTCGCCGGTCGCCGGGTTGCGGCCCATGCGGGCGGCGCGCTTGCGGACCTGCAGGATGCCGAGGCCGACGATCCTGATGCGCTCGCCCTTCTTGAGGTGCTTGGTGATCCTTGTGACCATGTCGGTCAGGATCGCCTCGGCCTGCTTCTTGGACAGCTCCTGCTCTTCGGCGATGGCCGCCGCCAAATGCTTCAGCGTGATCGTCGCCGGTGTCGCTGCTTTCTTCGCCATGTCTGGCCCTCCTCGTTGCTGAATGGCTGGATTGCTGCTTTCACGCGAATGGCGCGCCGTTCGCGTCGGGAAAATGCGTCCGGAAAGGTCCTGAAAACCGCCGGTTCCGGGAACGGGCAGCGCCGGGCCGGCCACAGGAAACCCAGACGTATCAGGCCTTATTTGATTCGGGGCTTCGCTGACTACGCCGTTTCCCTTGAAAACAGGCGACAACCCGTGCCGGCGCCGCGAAAATGCCGACGCTGTGCAGGGATCCGCAACCTCCTTGACTAACCGGATGCGGGCCTTTATGCCCTCGGTCCTGCGCGGATCAATCCGATGATCGGCATCCGCGGGAGTAGCTCAGTTGGTTAGAGCGCCGCCCTGTCACGGCGGAGGCCGCGGGTTCGAGTCCCGTCTCTCGCGCCATTCATTTCAATGACTTAGCAGCGTGTTTGGCCCGGAACCATCGGACCCTCTGGACCGATGCCGTAACGAGTTGCTTGCCCTCCCGTTCACTGCACCTGGCAACTGTCGCGACAGCTCAGGACGCCGCGAGGCCAACGGCGCCGACCGGTTGAGCGGCGGCCTGCTCGCGACTGACGGATGATGCCACGCGCTGTTCGGGCGTCAGCCACCACAACAGGAACAGCAGCGCTATCCCGTTCGACAGCAGGCCTGTCGTGAGCGGCACGTTCATGATCGCCTGGACAGCGATGCCGGACGAAACCGCGATGAAGCGCGGCGACAGGTGCTTTGAGACCATCGATCCCACCGACAGGGTCAGGCCGCAGACGAATGCCGACACCGGGGCGAGCGCAAGACCGACCGATGCGATGCCCTCGGTGGCGAGGAAGGACGCGTTGAAATTGCCGTCCTGATAAATCGCTCCAAGCGTCGGGCCGAGTTCGCCGTACGGGCAGGCGGCCATGTATCGCAGGATGGAGATCTGGCAGAACCGGGTGAGCTCGTGGTGCGCAAAGAAGTCGGCGTATTGATCGAGCGCGAGCGACGGGATCGCGACGAAGCGCAGATTGATGGTGCTGAACACGATATAGTTCTTGTCGACGCCGAGAATGGCGAAAGCCGAAAGGCCGATGATCATCGGGATCAGAAATGCGACCACCGTGGCCAGCCGCGGGTCGAACCGGCCGTACAGCCAGAACAGAAACGGCAGCCAGATCGGCAGCAGCAGCACGGTCTTGTTGTTGACGACGGGATAGAAGCAAAGCGCAAGTAGCAGCACCCCGGCCGCCGGCATCCACCGCCTGCGCGATGCGAAATGCGCGAACAGGTAGGGCAGGACCGCGCCGATCATGATCCCGGTGAGATAGTTCAACAGCGCCGGCCGCACGACGGCGGTGCGGGCTGCGCCATAAGGATCGCCAAGATTGGCCCCGTAGGAGACGTCGGCGACCAGCACGGCAAGGCACGACGCCAGCAGCAGAACCGCGATGCGCTTGACGGCGGCTTCGGACAAACCGGGCCGCCAAACCGGGATATTCTGGAGCATCAGAGGGATCATCGCGGCGGCCAGCGCGGCGATCATGGCCCAGCGGGCGATGGCGTGCGGATAGTCGAACGCGCTGAAGAAGCTGAGCCAGACGAAGCCGAACACGGCTGACAGCAGCGAGAAGCCGACCAGATAACCGAAGCTGAATCGTGCCGCGACGAACGCCGGGACGAACGCGACCATGATGGCGGTGCCGAGGGCGGCCTGCGCGTTGATGCCGGATCGCCAGACATGCATCGCCGGGAATGCATGCCCGCAGGCGATCATCGAGGCGACGCTGAGGACGAAGAACCCGGGGATCGTGACCCCGACAACCAGGTCATCGCGCGTCAATGTCATCGTTCCGTCCGAATCCGAAAGCTGCCAGGCAGCTAGCCGGTCGGCCCTGAACGAAGCAAGTTAAGCAATATCTCGGTCTGTGTTGTTATGTTTCTGCCTGGCGATTCGTCACCGCGACGCCTTGTTGAATTCACAGAACGGCAACACGTTGCCTTGATCAGGCAAAGAATGCGGCGACCGCGTTGAGGTCGGATTGTCCCGGGGTGTCGCCGCGCAGATTGGCGTCGATGACGCGGCGGCAGGCGTCAACCGTGTGGGTGTCGCCCAATTCGTTGGCGGCCTCGAGGATCGACCAGACCGTGTCCAAGGGAACGTCGCCCTGCACGGTTGCCTTCGGGTCTGATAGCATCGGCGGGGCCGCGGTTAGAATTCGAACAGGTCGCGGCCGTACCGCGCCAGGTTGTGCAAGTCCGCCACCGTGCCGCGCACCGCATTGCAGCGGCGGCATTCGATGATGGTGTCGCCGGATGCGTGCGCGGGATCGGCGACCTTGATCGCCAGGCTGCCGCAATCCGTGCAGATGATCTTGAAGCCGGTTGAAATTACTTGCTGCTGCAAATTCATTGTGGCCTGCGCCTCTGTTGACGCCGACCTTGACCGACAACTTTTAAGACTGGGGTCGCGGAGCGGATCGCAATCGAGCGACCAAGTTAGGACGCGGTTAAGATTTCGCCGCGGCCGCGCGGCCCTGCAGATGCAGCGTCGGCCTGCCGAGCCCGGCCGCGGCGGCGCGCACGGCTTCGCGGGCATTGACGGTGATGATGCCGGCAGCGTGGGCCCAGACCGCGAGGTCGGAGGCGCTGTCGCCGGCGTAGATGAAGCCCTCGGGAAATGTCTTCCGCAACAGGTCGGCCTTGTTGGCGCCCTTCAGATTATGTTCGCCGTCGGAGGCGAGCACCTGGTCGATCCAAGGCAGACCCGACGCCAGCTTCCGTGCGAGCAGCGCGTCGGCAGCGGTTGCCAGCACGATGCGGCGGCCGGCCGCATTCTCGCGCTCGGCCAATGCGACGACGTCCTGGTGCAGTTCGATCCGGCTCCAGTCGATGTGCTGGCGCTGTGCGAGCCGGCGCTTCAGCGCCGCGCGGCCGCGCGTCAGCCAAGCGGCGCATGACACGACGATCAGCGGATTGCGGCGCAGGATCGAGAAGAAGCTCAGATAGAGCAGGTCGCCCGTGATCAGCGTGCCGTCGAGGTCGAGCACCAGCGGCAGCGATGCCGGGAGGCCTAGCAAAGGGGACAACCCGTCGGTGCGGGAAGCATCCTGCGGCTTCGCGATGTCGTCGCCGGCGAGGCGAGGCTTGGTCATTCGCGGCGCTCAGCCGGGTTGCGACCATGCACACGTCGATTGTGCGCACTCCGGTCTCGGTGGTCCTGCAATCGCCGTAGCCGAACCTGCTCGCAAAGGCCACACCATCCTGGTCCGTGCTTGAGACGATCGGGACCAACAAGAAAGGCCGCCCGAGGGCGGCCGTTTTGTCTGCCGAAGCCTGAAAGCGTCTTAGCGGACCGTGGAGGTGCCCGAGGAGGTGATCGCCACCGGTTTGCCGGCCTTGATGACCTGCGTCGTCTGGGCAGTCTGCGTGAAATCCGCGTTGTTCCGGGCCGAGATGCCGAGCGCCGCAATCCCGATCGCCGCAACAAGGGCAACCACCACAATCTTGAGATGGGTCGCGCGGTCAGCTGAATGGATCGAGTGGTTCATGGTCGCCTCCGGGCGTCTGTGCGCCGTCTATGGCAGGTACTGGTAAGCCCCATCTGTTTCCGGATCGTTTCGTGAGTTCCCGGAAATGGTTTCGTGCCACGGGCGGATTGGTTTCACCGTGCCTTGCGTCACACTCGCGGCCGGCTAAAACTGACCTCAGGCGCGGAAATGCGCTTGGGAGAAAAATAATAATGAAAACAATGAGAATGACCCGCCGCCGGGTGCTGGGAACCGGTTCTGCTGCAGTTGCCGCCACGATGTTTGGTAAGCCAGCCCTTGCCGCCGTCGAGTTCGATCTCAAGCTCGGTGTCAACACTCCGGAAACCCATCCGCTAACAATGCGCCTGACTGAGGCCGCCAAGGCGGTCGGCGCGCAGTCGTCCGGCCGGGTCAACATCACGGTGTTCTCCAACAGCCAGCTCGGCGGCGATCCGGAGATGCTGTCGCAGGTCCGGGCCGGCGGGATCGAGCTGTTGGCGGCGCCCAGCATGACGCTGTCGACGCTGGTGCCGCTGTCGGGGCTGCCCAGCATCGGTTTCGCCTTCCAGTCCTACGACCAGGTCTGGGCGGCGATGGACGGCGGCGTCGGCGACCTCGTGCGCGAGGCGATCACGAAGACCGGCGTCGTGCCGCTGAAGAAAGTCTGGGACAACGGCTTCCGCCAGATCACCTCGTCGTCGAGCCGGCAGCTCAACAGTGTCGACGATCTCAAGGGCTTCAAGATCCGCGTGCCGGTGACAGCATTGCTGACGTCGCTGTTCTCAGGGCTCGGCGCATTGCCGTCGAGCATCTCCTACAGCGAGCTCTATTCGGCGCTGCAGACCCACATCGTCGAAGGGCAGGAGAATCCGCTGGCGCAGGTCTCCACCGGAAAACTCTACGAGGTGCAGAAATTCTGCGCGCTCTCGAACCATTGCTGGAGCGGTTACTGGATCCTCGGCAACCGCCGCGCGATGGCCGGTCTGCCGCCCGATCTGCTCGAGCTCATCAACGCCGCGTTCGATGCCGCGGCGGTGAAGGAGCGCGCCGATCTGGTCGAGATGGACCGCTCGCTGCAGGCCGAGCTGACCGAGAAGGGCATGACCTTCAACAAGCCCGATCCCGTGCAGTTCCGGGCCGCGTTGGTGAAGGCCGGCTTCTACACGCAGTGGCAGAAGACCTATGGCGCGGATGCCTGGGCGGCGCTGGAGAAATACACCGGCAAGCTGACATGAGCGCAGCCTGACATCGCGCGCGCGATTACCTGACGCGTAATCGCGCGCGCGATCTCCCTTTGCGATGGTCGATGCATCGGCGGCGATGGCTGCCGATCGATCCGCAAGGGGAGATAAGCGATGGTCCAACCGCTTTATGCAACCGCCGGGGACGGCACAAAGCTGTTCGCACAGGATTGGGGCTCGGGCCGGCCGATGCTGCTGCTTGCCGCCTGGACGTTCAATTCCAGCATCTGGGGCAGCCAGATCGTGGCGCTCAACGCCAACGGTTTTCGCTGCGTCGCGCCTGACCGGCGCGGCCACGGCCGCTCCGACATGCCGATGGCGGGATACGATCTCGACACGCTGACCGACGACGTCGCCGCCGTGATCGAGCAGCATGATCTCCACGACGTCACGATCGTCGCGCATTCGATGGGATCGATCGAGGCGGTGAACTATCTGGCGCGTCACGGCGCCAAGCGCATCGCGCGACTGGTGCTGGTTGCGCCGACCACGCCGTTCATCGTGCAGACCGAGGACAATCCGGACGCCGTGCCGAGAGCGATGGTCGACGCGCAAATTGCGGCGATCGCGCAGGACTTTTCGAAATGGATGGGCGAGAACGAAGCGCCGTTCTTCATGCCCGACACGGCCGAGGTGACGCGGGCCTGGATCAGGGAGATGATGCTGAGCGTGCCGTTGCCGGTGGCACTGGCCCGCCGCAAGACCATTTCCTTTGCCGATCTGCGCGCCGCGGCGAGCGGGATCGATCGCCCGACGCTGATCGTGCATGGCGACAACGATGCCAGCGCGCCGTCGAGCTGACCGGTGCGAAGACGGCAAAGCTGATCAAAGGAAGCAGGCTCGCCGTCTATGAAGGCGCCCCGCACGCGTTGCCGCTGACGCACAGCGCGCGCTTGATGGCTGACCTGCTGGCGTTCATGGATGCTTAGCTCGCGCGCGCGATGTCGGCGCGGATCGAGCGCGCCGCCCAAACGAACAGCAGCGCGCCGAGCGTGGTCGTGACTGCCGCCGACAGCAGCGAGTAGCGATTGGCGCGGCCGCTTGCGGTGCGACATCGACCATGACTTCCTCCCCCGGTCTTCTTTGTTGTTGCTTGCGTTGTTGCTTGCGCGCGCGCCTTACGCCTCGCGGATGTAGTTCCCTGCCTCGAATTCGATCGGCCTCGTGTCGGCGTCGAACGACACGCCGATCGGGTCGCGGCCGCTGGCCATGGCCTCGAGCTGGTCGGAGAGCATCCGGCGGATCATCAGGATGCCGCGGTCGCTCTGGCCAAAATGCTCTTCGGAATGGATCGTCACCGCTCCCTGGCCGACCTGGGCCTCGTAGTCGCCGGGGAACTGCTGGTGCTCGGCCTCGGTCATGTCCCACCAGAACTTGCCGTTGAACTTCGAGCGCATCCGCCCGATATCGCCCGCGTTCTTGACCCGGCCGGCGACGTAGATGCGAAACGAGGTGTCGTCGATCGGCAAGGTCCAGCCGATCGATTCGACGCGCGCGAACTGCGCGACGCGTGGATTGGGCACGACGCGGAGTGTCGGGAGGGCGGCCTCGGTGACGCGATAGAACACCTTGCCGTCGTCCTGCCTGCGGATCGAACGCACCGCGACGCCGCGCGGCGACATCTCGAACCTCACCTCGGGCATCGAGGCCATCATGTTGGTGAACTGCGGCCCTGAGAACGAGCCGTGCAGCACCGGCACATGGTAGGGGTCGGCGACGTTCTCGAAATGCTGCAGCCAGTTGCAGGGGATCACGGCAGGGCCGCCGCCGCCGATCGAGGAATCGTCGGCCTCGACGAACTCGCCGTCGTCCATGTTTTCCAGGCATTCGTAGCGCGGCAGCACCGGCCGTTTCTCGGCCGGCCCCATATAGGCGAAGATCAGGCCGTAGCGTTCCTGCACCGGATACCAGGGCTGGCGCACCTTGTCCTTGAACAGGCCGCCGTCGGGCTCGCAGGGTTGTTCGAGGCAGCGGCCCTCGGTGTCGAACTTCCAGCCGTGATAGCAGCAGCGGATGCCGTCTTCCTCGACCTTGCCGTAATAGAGTGTGGTGCCGCGGTGGCAACAGCGCGCATGCAGCAGGCCGACCCGGCCATGCCGGTCGCGGAACAGGATCACGTCTTCGCCAAGCGCGCGGACTTTTCTGGGGATATCGCTGGCGTCACCGTTGAGGCCGACCGGGTGCCAATACCGACGCAGCAGCTCGCCCATCGGCGTGCCGCGGCCGACCGAGGTGAGCTCGGTCCGGATGCTGGACGGCTTCATCGCATAGGCCGTGCCGAGATCGCGGTCCCGCTGGGTGATCGTCACGTTGTCCTCCCCCGCCGCTGGTCTGGTGCCGGCGGCTGATCTATCGTTGACCAAGTCAACGATAGATCGATGACAATGTCAACGATATCGTTCAGCTTGGCAGCGCGCGGCTTTGTTGGCAGAGGTTGGTGATGACCGAGAAGCTCAGGACTGAGAGGGCCTTGCCGCCGGAGGCCGTTGTCGATTCCGAACTGGCGCCGATCACCGCGATGATGTCGTCGCGGCTGATGGTGCTGGCGAACCTGCTCAGGCGCGGCGCGATGCTGCGCTACAAGCGCCTGACCGGCCTGTCCTCGGTGGAGTTCGGCCTGGTGGCCTCGCTCGGCCGGCGGCCGCCGATGAGTGTGGTGCGGCTCGCCGAGGCCGTCGGCATGGACAAGGGGCAGATCAGCCGGGCACTCGCCGAGCTCGTGGCGCGCAAGCTGGTGACGAAGGCAGCCAATCCGCGCGACAACCGGGAGACTTTGGTCTCGCTTACCAAGGCCGGCCTGGCCGCCCATGATGCCATCGTGGCCGGCGCGCAGGAGCGGAACCGGCGCCTGTTGGAACAGCTTGCGCCAGGGGATCTCGAGCTGCTGCTCGGACACATCGATCGGCTCACCCTGACCGCCGCCGAGATGCTCGCGGCCGAACGGGGGCTGGGCTGATATGGCAAGAGCGCAGGGCACAGGATGGCCGCCGCAGCGTTGCCCATGGAGGCAAGCGCATCCGCCTGATGAGGCCAAGAGCCCGCGGGAAGGACGGTAAAAGCGTCAAAATAGCTTGTCTTGCGCCCCCTGTTGCGCTGCGCTAAAGCCTCAAGAACAATTCCAATCAACGAATCTGCGGCACGTCCGAAACCGCAGCAAGAAGGCCTCGCCGATGACCGGCATCCTGCAGAATTATCTTCCACTTGTGGTCTTTATCGGAGTTGCGAGCCTGATCGGTCTGGCGCTCCTGATCGCGCCGTTCCTGGTCGCGTTCCAATCGCCGGACCCGGAAAAGCTGTCCGCCTATGAATGCGGATTCAACGCTTTTGACGACGCCCGCATGAAGTTCGACGTCCGCTTCTATCTGGTGGCGATCCTCTTCATCATCTTCGACCTCGAAGTGGCGTTCCTGTTCCCGTGGGCCGTGGCGTTCGGAAAGCTCGGCGCCACCGGGTTCTGGTCGATGATGGTGTTCCTGGCCGTGCTGACGGTCGGGTTTGCGTATGAATGGAAGAAAGGCGCGCTCGAATGGGATTGAGCCCCACCGCCGCAACCTCCCGGCCGGCGATAGCCAAATCAGAGATCGCCATGGCTCCGAAGGGTATTCTTGATCCGTCGACCGGCAAGCCGGTCGGCGCCAATGATCCGTTTTTCCTCGAGGTCAATCACGAGCTGTCCGACAAGGGCTTCTTCGTCGCCGCGGCCGATGACCTCATCACCTGGGCGCGCACCGGCTCCCTGATGTGGATGACCTTCGGTCTCGCCTGCTGTGCGGTCGAGATGATGCAGGTCTCGATGCCGCGCTATGACGTCGAACGCTTCGGCTTCGCACCGCGTGCCTCGCCGCGGCAATCCGACGTGATGATCGTCGCGGGTACCCTGACTAACAAGATGGCGCCCGCGCTGCGCAAGGTCTACGACCAGATGCCGGAGCCGCGCTACGTCATCTCGATGGGCTCCTGCGCCAATGGCGGCGGCTACTACCACTATTCCTATTCGGTGGTCCGTGGCTGCGATCGCATCGTGCCGATCGACATCTACGTGCCGGGCTGTCCGCCCACGGCGGAAGCGCTGCTCTACGGCGTGCTGCTGCTGCAGAAGAAGATCCGCCGTATCGGCACCATTGAACGCTAAGGTTTCAGGTATGGACGACGGCAAGCTCGACGCCCTTGGGCAGACGATCGTGAGCGCGCTTCCGGGCGCGGCCACGGCGCACTCGGTCGCGTTCAATCAACTCACTATCGACGTCGAGATTGGCAGAATCGTGGACGTCGCCAGGTTTCTGCGTGACGATCCCGGCTGCCGCTTCGTCAACGTCACCGACGTGACCGCGGTCGACTATCCGAGCCGCGAGAAGCGTTTCGACGTCGTCTACCATCTGCTGTCGCCGACGCTGAACACGCGCATCCGTTTGCGCGGGCAAGCCGACGAGACCACGCAGGTGCCGTCGATCATCGGCGTCTTCCCCGGCGCCGACTGGTTCGAGCGCGAGACCTACGACCTCTACGGCGTGATCTTCACCGGTCATCCGGACATGCGCCGCCTGCTGACGGACTACGGCTTCGACGGCCATCCGCTGCGCAAGGATTTCCCGCTCACCGGCTTCGTCGAGGTTCGCTACGACGACCAGGAGAAGCGGGTGCTGTATGAGCCGGTCCGGCTCAACCAGGAATTCCGCAAGTTCGATTTCCTTTCGCCCTGGGAAGGCGCGGACTATCCGCTGCCCGGCGATGAAAAGGCCAAGGCGGAGCCGAAGCCATGAATGAACAGCCGCAAAACCTTCGTAACTTCACCATCAACTTTGGGCCGCAGCATCCGGCGGCGCACGGCGTGCTGCGCCTCGTGCTGGAGCTCGACGGCGAAGTCGTCGAGCGCGTCGATCCGCATATCGGGCTGCTTCACCGCGGCACCGAGAAGCTGATCGAGCACAAGACCTATCTGCAGGCGATTCCCTATTTCGACCGGCTCGACTACGTCGCGCCGATGAACCAGGAGCATGCGTTCTGCCTCGCGGCGGAAAAGCTGCTCGGCATCACGGTGCCGCGCCGCGGCCAGCTGATCCGCGTGCTGTATTGCGAGATCGGCCGCATCCTGTCGCATCTGCTCAACGTCACCACGCAGGCGATGGACGTCGGCGCGCTGACCCCGCCGCTGTGGGGCTTCGAAGAGCGCGAGAAGCTGATGGTGTTCTACGAGCGCGCCTCGGGCTCGCGCATGCACGCGGCGTTCTTCCGTGTCGGCGGCGTGCATCAGGACCTGCCGCCGAAGCTGATCGACGACATCGAGGCGTGGTGCGATCCGTTCCTCAAGGTGGTCGACGACCTCGATCGGCTGCTCACCGGCAACCGCATCTTCAAGCAGCGCAACGTCGATATCGGTGTGGTGCCGCTGAAGGAAGCCTGGGAGTGGGGCTTCTCCGGCGTGATGGTGCGCGGCTCGGGCGCAGCCTGGGACCTGCGCAAGTCGCAGCCCTACGAGTGCTACGCCGAGATGGATTTCGACATTCCGATCGGCAAGAACGGCGACTGCTACGACCGCTATCTGATCCGCATGGAAGAGATGCGCCAGTCGGTGCGCATCATGAAGCAGTGCATCCAGAAGCTCAAAGCACCCGACGGGCAGGGTCCGGTGGTGGTCGAGGACAACAAGATCGCGCCGCCGCGCCGTGGTGAGATGAAGCGCTCGATGGAAGCGCTGATCCATCACTTCAAGCTCTACACCGAAGGCGTGCACGTGCCGGCCGGCGAAGTCTATGCCGCGGTCGAGGCGCCGAAGGGCGAGTTCGGCGTCTACCTCGTCGCCGACGGCACCAACAAGCCCTACAAGTGCAAGATCCGCGCGCCGGGCTTCGCCCATCTGCAGGCGATGGATCACATCTGCAGGGGCCATCTGCTGGCCGACGTTTCCGCCATCCTGGGCTCGCTGGACATCGTGTTCGGCGAGGTCGACCGGTGACGATGTCCGCATCCGCACCGCGCGCAATGAGAGTTTGATCGATGTCCGTCCGCCGCCTTGCCCCGAAGGAATTGCAGCCCGCGAGCTTCACGTTCACGGACGAGAATCTCGCCTGGGCCAAGAAGCAGATCGAGAAGTATCCGCCGGGACGGCAGGCTTCGGCCGCGATCGCGATCCTGTGGCGCGTGCAGGAGCAGCATGACGGCTGGGTCTCGGAAGCGGCGATCCGCGCCGTCGCGGACCTGCTCGAGATGCCGCATATCCGCATGCTGGAGATCGCGACCTTCTACACCATGTTCCAGCTCTCGCCGGTCGGCAAGAAGGCGCATGTGCAGGTGTGCGGCACCACGCCGTGCCGGTTGCGCGGCGCCGCCGACCTGATCGAGGTCTGCCAGCACCGCATCCATCACGATCCCTTCCAGCTGTCGAAGGACGGCAACTTCTCCTGGGAAGAAGTCGAGTGCCTGGGGGCCTGCGTGAACGCGCCGATGGTGCTGATCTGGAAGGACACCTATGAGGATCTGACCAAGGAAAGCTTCGGCAAGGTGCTCGACGGCTTTGCCGCCGGCAATCCGCCGAAGCCGGGCCCGCAGATCGACCGTCAGTTCTCGGCGCCCGCGGGCGGGCCGACGACGCTGAAGGAAACCACCTGATGCGGGGCTTTCAGGTGCTGGCAAACGGGCAGGAAAACAAGGCAGGAAGGGGCGCTGCGATGAAGGCCTGGCGCACGATCGCCCTGCATACCGCTGTCGCGGCCGGCTTCATGTTCCTGCTGCAACGCTACGGCCTGAGCGCCACGCTGGAATCCAGCCTGTTGTGGGCCATCGTGTTCGGCGGCTGCGCCGCCGGGCTCGCTTATTCGCAAGCCAATCGGTGATGTTCGGAAAGTTTTGAGCATGCTCGACGACAAGGACCGCATCTTCAAGAACCTCTACGGCCTGCATGATTGGGGCCTCGAGGGCGCGCGCCGCAGAGGCGCCTGGGATGGCACCAAGGGGATCATCGACAAGGGGCGCGACTGGATCATCAACGAGATGAAGGCGTCCGGCCTGCGCGGCCGCGGCGGCGCCGGCTTCCCGACCGGCATGAAGTGGTCCTTCATGCCGAAGGAATCCAAGGACGGCCGTCCGAGCTACCTCGTCGTCAACGCCGACGAGTCGGAGCCCGGCACCTGCAAGGACCGCGAGATCATGCGGCACGATCCGCATCTCTTGGTCGAAGGCTGCCTGCTCGCGAGCTTCGCGATGGGCGCGCATGCCTGCTACATCTATATCCGCGGCGAGTTCATCCGCGAGCGCGAGCGGCTGCAGGCGGCGATCGACCAGGCCTATGAGGCCAAGCTGGTCGGCAAGGACAACGTCAACGGCTGGCCGTTCGACATCTATGTTGCGCACGGCGCCGGCGCCTATATCTGCGGCGAGGAGACCGCGCTGCTCGAGAGCCTCGAGGGCAAGAAGGGCCAGCCGCGGCTGAAGCCGCCGTTCCCGGCCAATGTCGGCCTCTATGGCTGCCCGACCACCGTCAACAACGTCGAGTCGATCGCGGTCGCGCCGGACATCCTGCGCCGCGGCGCCGCTTGGTTCGCCGGCATCGGCCGGCCGAACAATGTCGGCACCAAGCTGTTCTGTATCTCCGGCCACGTCGAGCGGCCCTGCAACGTCGAAGAGGCGATGGGGATTCCGTTCCGCGAGCTGATCGAGAAGCATTGCGGCGGCATCCGCGGCGGCTGGGGCAATCTGAAGGCAGTGATCCCCGGCGGCTCGTCGGTGCGCATGGTGCCGGCCGAGCAGATCATCGACACGCCGATGGATTTCGACTCTTTGAGCAAGCTGCGCTCGGGCCTCGGCACCGCGGCGGTGATCGTGATGGACAAGTCGACCGACCTGATCCGAGCGATTGCGCGCATCTCCTATTTCTACAAGCATGAGAGCTGCGGCCAGTGCACGCCGTGTCGCGAGGGCACCGGCTGGATGTGGCGCGTCTTGACCCGCATGGCCGAGGGCCGCGCCCACAAGCGCGAGATCGACATGCTGCTCGAGGTTACCAAGCAGGTCGAGGGTCACACCATCTGCGCGCTCGGCGACGCCGCGGCATGGCCGATCCAGGGCCTGATCGCGCATTTCCGTCACGAGATCGAAGAGCGCATCGACCAGTATTCGCACAAGGCCGATCTCGACGATCAGGGCGTGCGCGATCCCATGCACATGGTAGCTGCGGAGTAATGCTGGCGATGACGCAACAGGCCGCATGGTGGCAGAAATACGGGACGCTTGCGCAGATGGCGCAGGCGACCGTAGCGCTGCTCGGCTTTGTTGCAATCCTGCTGCAGATCAACGAAATCCGCACCTCGAACCGCGCCTCCAGCGCGCGTTCGGCGTTTCTCGGCTACACCGATCTCGCATTCCAGAATCCGAAGTTCGCTCAGCCCGACTACGAGGCCATCAAGGCCGCCGGTCGCGAAGAGCGGTCCCAATATGAGAGTTTTGTCTCGTACTTCCTCTATGCCTGCGAGGAGACCTTTGCCGCATTCGCGGAAAAGCGCGAATGGCAGGTATCGTGTGACTACGACCTGAAACCGCATCTGCCGTTCCTCTGCGAGAAGAACCAGGCGCAGCCTGCGTATCTCGCGACCTACGGCGCCGACACCCAGCAATGGGTGAAGACCTCATTGAAAACCGCGAGCGTCGCACCGCCGGACTGCAAGCTCGGAAAGACTTGAGACAGACATGAGCAAGATCATCGTCGATGGCAAAGAGATCGATGTGCCGCCGGAGTACACGCTGCTGCAGGCGTGCGAGGCGGCCGGCGCCGAGATTCCGCGCTTCTGCTATCACGAGCGGCTGTCGATCGCCGGCAATTGCCGGATGTGCCTGGTCGAGGTGAAGGGCGGCCCGAAGCCGGTCGCGAGCTGCGCCTGGGCCGTGCGCGACTGCCGTCCGGGCCCGAAGGGCGAGCCGCCGGAGATCTCGACCCGTTCACCGATGGTGAAGAAGGCGCGCGAAGGCGTGATGGAGTTCCTGCTGATCAACCATCCGCTGGACTGCCCGATCTGCGACCAGGGCGGCGAGTGCGATCTGCAGGACCAGGCGATGGGCTACGGCGTCGACACCAGCCGTTTCGCCGAGAACAAGCGCGCGGTCGAGGACAAGTATCTCGGCGCGCTGGTCAAGACCTCGATGAACCGCTGCATCCAGTGCACGCGCTGCGTCCGCTTCTCCGCCGAAGTCTGCGGCGCGCCGGAAATGGGCGCGACCGGCCGCGGCGAAGACATGGAGATCACGACCTATCTGGAGCAGGCGCTGAGCTCGGAGCTGCAGGGCAATCTCGTCGACATCTGCCCGGTCGGCGCGCTGACCTCGAAGCCGTACGCCTTCGCCGCGCGTCCGTGGGAGCTCGGCAAGACCCAGTCGGTCGACGTCATGGACGGCGTGGGATCTGCGATCCGCGTCGACACCCGCGGCCGCGAGGTGATGCGCATCCTGCCGCGCATCAACGAGGCGGTGAATGAGGAGTGGATCTCCGACAAGACCCGGCACGTCGTCGACGGCCTGCGCACGCAGCGCCTCGACCGGCCCTATGTGCGCGAGAACGGCCAGCTCAGGCCGGCGACATGGCAGGAAGCCTTTGCTGCCATCGCCGCCAAGGCCGGCCGCAGCGACGGCAAGCGGATCGGCGCGATCGCCGGCGATCTGGCCGCGGTCGACGAAATGTACGCGCTGAAGGAGCTGCTCGCGAAGTTCGGCTCGGTCAATCTGGCGGTGCAGGGCGGCGACGCGTTCGACGCCAAGGCGGGCCGCGGCTCCTACATCTTCAACCCGACCATCGCCGGCATCGACCAGGCCGACGCGATCCTGATCGTCGGCTCGCATCCGCGCAAGGAAGCCGCCGTGCTGAACGCGCGGATCCGCAAGCGCTGGCGCACCGGCGGGCTCAAGGTCGGCATGATCGGCGCCAAGGCCGATTTCACCTATGACCACGACTATCTCGGCGCGGGCACCGATACGCTGGCCGATCTCGTGGCGGGCAAGCACTCCTTTGCCGACGTCTTGAAGAAGGCCCAGCACCCGATCATCCTGGTCGGCGCCGGCGCCTATACCAGGCATGACGGCGCGGCGGTGCTGGCGCAGGCCGCCAAGCTCGCGGTCGACGTCGGTGCGCTGAAGGACGGCTGGAACGGCTTTGCCGTGCTGCAGGATACCGCCTCGCGCGCCGGTGCACTCGATATCGGCTTCTCGCCGGCGGCGGGCGGGCTGACCTCGGCGCAGATGACGACCTTCGGCACGCTCGACGTGCTGTTCCTGCTCGGCGCCGACGAGATCAAGGCGCCGGACGGCACCTTCGTGGTCTATATCGGCACCCATGGTGACCAGGGCGCGCATCGTGCCGACGTCATCCTGCCGGGCGCGGCCTATACCGAGAAGTCCGGTATCTACGTCAACACCGAAGGCCGGGCGCAGATCGCCAACCGCGCCGCGTTCCCGCCGGGCGAGGCCCGCGAGGACTGGGCGATCATCCGCGCGCTGTCCGACGTGCTCGGCAAGAAGCTGCCGTTCGACTCGCTGCAGGCGCTGCGTCAGGCTATGTTCAAGGCCTACCCGCATCTGATGCGGCTCGACCAGATCGAGGCCGGCAAGCCCGACGACGTCAAGGCGCTGGCAGGCAAGGGCGGGAGCGTCGACAAGGCGGCATTCAAGCCGACCGTCGAGGATTTCTATCTGACCAACCCGATCGCGCGGGCCTCTGCCGTGATGGCGGAATGCTCGCGGCTGGCGTCGGGCCGAATGCTGACGGCAGCGGAGTGAGCGTGACCTGATGGCTGAATTCTTCGCAAGCTCGTTCTGGACCGGCTTCCTCTGGCCGCTGATCATCATGGTCGCGGAGAGCCTGTTGCTGCTGGTCGTGCTCCTGATCGCGATCGCCTACATCCTGCTCGCCGACCGCAAGATCTGGGCGGCGGTGCAGATCCGCCGCGGCCCCAACGTGGTCGGACCGTTCGGATTGCTGCAATCCTTCGCCGACCTCCTGAAATTCGTGCTGAAGGAGCCGGTGATTCCGTCCGGCTCCAACAAGGGCGTGTTCCTGCTCGCGCCGCTGGTGTCGTGCATCCTGGCGCTGGCCGCCTGGGCCGTGATCCCGTTTGATCTCGGCTGGGTGATCTCCGACATCAATGTCGGCGTTCTCTACATCTTCGCGATCTCGTCGCTGTCGATCTACGGCATCATCATGGCCGGCTGGTCGTCGAACTCGAAATATCCGTTCCTGGCCGCGCTGCGCTCGGCGGCGCAGATGGTGTCCTACGAGGTCTCGATCGGCTTCGTCATCATCACCGTGCTGCTCTGCGTCGGCTCGCTGAACCTGTCGGCGGTGGTCGAGGCGCAGAACACCCGCGGGCTTGCGCACCTGATCGGCCTGCCGCAGCTCACCATCCTGAACTGGTATGTGTGGCCGCTGTTCCCGATGTTCGTGGTGTTCTACGTCTCGGCGCTGGCGGAAACCAACCGTCCGCCGTTCGACCTCGTCGAAGCCGAATCCGAACTGGTCGCCGGCTTCATGACCGAATACGGCTCGACCCCGTATCTTTTGTTCATGCTCGGCGAGTATGTCGCGATCACCACGATGTGCGCGCTGGCGTCGATCCTGTTCCTGGGCGGCTGGCTGCCGCCGGTCAACCTGCCGCCGTTCACCTGGATTCCGGGCATCGTCTGGTTCGCCCTGAAGGTGTTCTTCATGTTCTTCATGTTCGCGATGGCGAAGGCGATCGTGCCGCGCTACCGCTACGATCAACTGATGCGGCTCGGCTGGAAGGTGTTCCTGCCGCTGTCGCTGGCGATGGTGGTGATCGTGGCCGGCGTGCTGCAGTTCGCCGGCATCGCGCCGAAGTGAGGCCGTCATGAGTGTCAATGTCAACGCAACAGCCCGCTCGCTTCTGCTGTCGGAATTCGTCTCGGCGTTCTTCCTCGCGATGCGCTATTTCTTCCAGCCGAAGCCGACGCTGAACTATCCCTTCGAGAAGGGCCCGATCTCGCCGCGCTTCCGCGGCGAGCACGCGCTGCGCCGCTATCCGAACGGCGAGGAGCGCTGCATCGCCTGCAAGCTGTGCGAGGCGATCTGCCCGGCGCAGGCGATCACGATCGAGGCCGGCCCGCGCCGCAACGACGGCACCCGCCGCACGGTGCGTTACGACATCGACATGGTGAAGTGCATCTATTGCGGCCTGTGCCAGGAGGCATGCCCGGTGGACGCCATCGTCGAGGGACCGAATTTCGAATTCGCGACCGAGACCCGCGAGGAACTGTACTATGACAAGGCCAAGCTGCTCGCCAATGGCGACCGCTGGGAGCGCGAGATCGCGAAGTCGATCGCGCTCGACGCGCCGTACCGGTGAGGTGAGGGCATGATCCTTCCGGCGCTGTTCTTCTACCTGTTTGCTGCGGTCTGCGTGGCCTCGGCGGTCATGGTGATTGTCTCGCGCAATCCCGTGCACTCCGTGCTGTTCCTGATCCTGGCCTTCGTCAACGCGGCCGGCCTGTTCATCCTGATGGGCGCCGAGTTCCTCGGGATGATGCTGATCGTGGTCTATGTCGGTGCGGTCGCGGTGCTGTTCCTGTTCGTGATCATGATGCTCGACGTCGACTTCGTCGAGCTGCGCGAGGGCTTCATCCAGTATCTGCCGATCGGCATCGTGATCGGCGGCATCTTCATGTTCGAGCTGCTGCTCGTCGTCGGCGCCTGGGTAATCAACCCGGCCGTGACCAAGACGATCACCGCGGCGATCCCGACCAATGTCAGCAACACGGAGGCGCTCGGCCTCGTGCTCTATACGAAGTACATCCATTACTTCCAGCTCGCCGGCATGGTGCTGCTGGTCGCGATGATCGGCGCCATCGTGCTGACGCTGCGCCACAAGGCCAAGGTCAAGCGGCAGAACATCAACGTGCAGAACGCGCGCACGCCCGAGATGGCGATGGCGATGCGCAAGGTGGCGTCGGGGCAGGGCCTGCAGGATGCCGACGCGGCGGAGTGGGTGAAATGACGATCGGGCTCGGACACTATCTCGCGGTCGCCGCGATCCTGTTCACGCTCGGGATCCTCGGCATCTTCCTCAACCGCAAGAACATCATCGTCATCCTGATGTCGATCGAGCTGATCCTGCTGTCGGTCAACATCAACCTGGTGGCGTTCTCGACCTTCCTCGGCGACATCGTCGGCCAGGTGTTCGCGCTCTTGGTGCTGACGGTGGCCGCCGCCGAGGCCGCGATCGGTCTCGCCGTGCTGGTGGTGTATTTCCGCAACCGCGGTTCGATCGCGGTTGAAGACGTCAATCTGATGAAGGGCTAGGCGCAGTTATGGTTCAGGCAATCGTATTCCTGCCTCTGCTGGGCGCCATCCTCGCAGGCATCATCTCGCTGGTCGGTGCCCATGCGCGCTGCCCGAGCGGCGATATCGTCGACCATCACGACGACGCGCATGGCGACGCCCGTGCCTCCGCCGCCCATGACGATCACGGTCATAACGACCATGGCCATGACGATCACCATGTCTCCGAGCCGGCGGCCGCCGGCTCGCGCCTCGCCGAGCTGATCACCACCGGCCTGCTGTTCGTCTCGGCGGCGCTGTCCTGGTTCACGCTGGTCGATGTCGGCTTCATGCACCATGACGCGCGCGTCGTGCTGCTGCCCTGGATCACCTCGGGCGACCTGCAGGTGGCCTGGACACTGCGGGTCGACACCCTGACGGCGGTGATGCTGGTCGTGGTCAACACGGTGTCCGCGCTCGTCCACCTCTACTCCATCGGCTACATGGACGAGGATCCGAACCGGCCGCGCTTCTTCGGCTATCTCTCGCTGTTCACCTTCGCGATGCTGATGCTGGTGACGTCAGACAACCTCGTGCAGCTGTTCTTCGGCTGGGAGGGCGTCGGCCTCGCGAGCTACCTCCTGATCGGGTTCTGGTACCAGAAACCGTCGGCCAATGCCGCGGCGATCAAGGCCTTCGTGGTCAACCGCGTCGGCGACTTCGGTTTCGCGCTCGGCATCTTCGCGATCTTCGCGCTGGTCGGCTCGACCGATTTCGAGACCATCTTCCACGCCGCGCCCGGGCTGACCGGCAAGACCATCAACTTCTTCGGCTGGCAGGCCGAGGCGCTGACCCTGACCTGCCTGTTGCTGTTCATGGGCGCGATGGGCAAGTCGGCCCAGTTCCTGCTGCACACCTGGTTGCCGGACGCGATGGAAGGTCCGACCCCGGTGTCGGCGCTGATCCATGCCGCGACCATGGTCACCGCCGGAGTCTTCATGGTGGCGCGGCTGTCGCCGCTGTTCGAGCTGTCACCGACCGCGCAGGCGGTGGTGATGTTCTTCGGCGCGACCACGGCGTTCTTCGCCGCCACGATTGGCCTCGTGCAGAACGACATCAAGCGCATCGTCGCGTATTCGACCTGTTCGCAGCTCGGCTACATGTTCGTGGCGATGGGAGCGGGGGCCTATTCGGTCGGCATGTTCCATCTGTTCACGCACGCCTTCTTCAAGGCGCTGCTGTTCTTAGGGTCCGGCTCGGTGATCTACGCGATGCATCACGAGCAGGACATCCGCAACATGGGCGGGCTGTGGCGCAAGATCCCGTACACCTTCGCGGTGATGTGCATCGGCACCCTGGCGCTGACCGGCTTCCCGCTGTTCGCCGGCTACTTCTCCAAGGACGCGATCATCGAGGCGGCCTATGCGGCGCATAATCCGTTCGCCGCCTATGCATATCTGCTGACGATCGCGGCCGCCGGCCTGACCTCGTTCTACTCCTGGCGTCTGATCTTCAAGACGTTCTTCGGCGAGCCGCACGACCAGAAGCACTATGAGGCGGCGCATGAGAGCCCGGTGTGGATGCTGGTGCCGATCGGCGTGCTCGCCGCCGGTTCGATCCTGGCCGGCCTGCCGTTCAAGGAGCTGTTCGTCAACCCGCACGGCGTCGAGGAGTTCTTCCGCGAGTCCGTGAAGATGAACCCGCACATCCTCGAGAACATGGAGCACATGCCGGGCTGGCTCGCGCCGCTGCCCACCGTGATGATGGCGCTCGGCCTGTTCATCTCGTATCTGTTCTACATCCGCAGGCCGTATCTGCCGGTCGAGCTCGCTCGCCAGCAGCCGATGCTGTACCAGTTCCTGCTCAACAAATGGTACTTCGACGAGCTGTACGACTGGATCTTCGTGCGTCCGGCAAAGTGGCTCGGCTACACGCTGTGGAAGAAGGGCGACGGCTTCATCATCGACGGCTTCGGTCCCGATGGCGTCTCCGCCCGCGTGCTCGACGTCACCCGCAACGTCGTGAAATTGCAGACCGGCTACCTCTATCACTACGCATTCGCGATGCTGATCGGGGCTGCCGGATTGATCACCTGGTTCATGTTCGGCTTGGGAGGCCAGTAAATGACAACCTGGCCCATCCTTTCGGTTACGACCTTCCTGCCGGCGGTCGGTGCGATCTTGGTCTATCTGCTGGCGCGGGGCGGTGACGAGACCGCGAGCCGCACGGCGCGCTGGATCGCGCTGTGGACCACGCTGATCACCTTCGCGATCTCGCTGATCCTGGTAGCGCGCTTCGATCCGGCCTCGACCGATTTCCAGTTCGTCGAGAAGGCGTCCTGGCTCGCCACCGGCATCACCTATCACATGGGCGTCGACGGCATCTCGCTGCCGCTGATCATCCTGACCACCGCGATCATGCCGCTCTGCATCATCGCGAGCTGGAAGTCGGTGACGCAGCGCGTCGGCGAATACATGATGGCGTTCCTGATCCTGGAAACGCTGATGGTGGGCACCTTCTCGGCGCTCGATCTCGTGCTGTTCTACCTGTTCTTCGAGGGCGGCCTGATCCCGATGTTCCTGATCATCGGCGTCTGGGGCGGCCCGCGCCGGGTCTATGCGTCGTTCAAGTTCTTCCTCTACACCTTCCTCGGCTCGGTTCTGATGCTGCTCGCCATCATGGCGCTGTACTGGAACGCCGGCACGACCGACATCCCGACCCTGATGCACACCGCTGTGCCGCGGTCGATGCAGACATGGGCGTGGCTGGCCTTCTTTGCCTCGTTCGCGGTGAAGATGCCGATGTGGCCGGTGCACACCTGGCTGCCCGACGCGCACGTCGAGGCGCCGACGGCGGGCTCGGTGATCCTGGCCGCGATCCTGCTGAAGATGGGCGGCTACGGCTTCCTGCGCTTCTCGCTACCGATGTTCCCGCTGGCCTCGCACGACTTCGCGCCGTTCGTGTTCGTGCTGTCGGTCATCGCCATCATCTACACCTCGTTGGTGGCGATGATGCAGGAGGACATGAAGAAGCTGATCGCATATTCATCCGTCGCGCATATGGGCTTCGTCACCATGGGCATCTTCGCGGTGACGACGCAGGGCGTCGCCGGCGGCATGTTCCAGATGGTCTCGCACGGCATCGTCTCCGGCGCGCTGTTCCTCTGCGTCGGCGTGGTTTACGACCGCATGCACACCCGCGAGATCGCGGCCTATGGCGGCCTCGTCAACCGGATGCCGCTCTACGCGCTGACCTTCATGGTCTTCACCATGGCCAATGTCGGTCTGCCGGGCACGAGCGGATTCGTCGGCGAGTTCATGACGCTGCTCGGAACCTTCAAGATCTCGCTGCCGACCGCGTTCTTCGCCACCACCGGCGTGATCCTGTCGGCCTGCTACGCGCTCTGGCTCTACCGCAAGGTGGTGTTCGGCGCGCTGGTCAAGCCGTCGCTGATGTCGATCAAGGATCTCACCTTCCGCGAATGCGTGACGCTGTTCCCGCTGATCGCGCTGACCATCCTGTTCGGCGTCTATCCGAAGCCGGTGCTCGACATGTCGGCCGCCTCGGTCCAGCAGCTCGTCAACAATTACCAAACCGCCGTGACTGCCGTGAAGGCAGCCGCGCTGACCGTCCAGTAAGGCCCTCGTCATGAGCTTTTCCAGTGCAGGTTATCAGTTGCAGCCGGTGCTGCCGGAGCTGGTGCTCGCGGTCGGCGCCATGGTGCTGTTGATGATCGGAGCTTATCGCGGGCAGGGGACGACGCGGCTCGTCACGGCGCTCGCGATCTGTCTCCTGGTGCTGACCGGCGTGCTGGAGCTCTGGCTGCCGGCCGGCAAGCTCGTGACCTTCGGCGGCAGCTTCATCGTCGATGATTTCGCCCGCTTCCTGAAGGTCCTCGCGCTGATCGCCTCGGCGGCGACGCTGATCCTGTCGACCGAGTACCTGTCTCAGCCCTCGAGCCGCAACTTCGAGTTCTCGATCCTGGTGCTGCTGTCGACGCTCGGCATGATGGTGCTGATCTCGGCCGGCGATTTGATCTCGCTCTATCTCGGCCTCGAGCTGATGAGCCTTGCGCTCTATGTCGTCGCCGCCAGCCAGCGCGACAACGCCAAGTCGAGCGAGGCGGGCCTGAAGTATTTCGTGCTCGGCGCGCTGTCGTCGGGCATGCTGCTCTACGGCGCATCGCTGATCTACGGCTTCACCGGCACCGTCAGCTTCGCCGGCATCGCGGCGGCGGCGACCACCGGCAGCATCGGCATCGTGTTCGGCCTGGTGTTCCTGCTCGCTGGCCTCTGCTTCAAGGTCTCGGCAGTGCCGTTCCACATGTGGACGCCGGACGTCTATGAGGGCGCGCCGACGCCGGTGACGGCGTTCTTCGCGTCCGCCCCGAAGGTCGCGGCGCTCGCGGTGTTCACCCGCGCGACGCTGACCGCGTTCCCGGGCATCGTGACCCAGTGGCAGCAGATCCTGGTGTTCGTGGCGATCGCCTCGATGGCGCTGGGCTCGTTCGCGGCGATCGGCCAGACCAACATCAAGCGCCTGATGGCCTATTCCTCGATTGGCCATATGGGCTTTGCGCTGGTCGGCCTCGCCTCCGGCACGGTCGAGGGCGCCCAGGGCGTCCTGATCTACATCGCGATCTATGTGGCGATGACGCTCGGCTCCTTCAGCATCATCCTGGCGATGAAGCGGAACGGCCAGGCGCTGGAGCAGATCAGCGATTTCGCCGGCCTGTCCCGCACCAATCCGCTGCTCGCCTTCATCTTCGCGATGCTGCTGTTCTCGCTGGCCGGCGTGCCGCCGCTCGCCGGGTTCTTCGGCAAGTGGTACGTGTTCGTCGCCGCGATCAAGGCCAATCTGTTCACGCTCGCCGTGATCGGCGTGCTGACCAGCGTGGTGGGCGCGTTCTACTATCTGTCGATCGTCAAGGTGATGTATTTCGACCAGCCGCTCGGCAAGCTCGACCCGGTCCGCGTCGAGCTGCGCACTGTGCTGGCGGTCGCGGGCATCTTCAACATCTTCTACTTCGCCTATCCGGGCCCGCTGGTGAGCGTGGCCACGGCGGCGGCCAAATCACTATTTTGACGCGTGCGGTTCCGAAATCGGGATGCTGGCTTTCGGAACCAATCATGCGCATAACTCTGACATGACCTTCACGCTCGGGCCTCGGGCCATAGCGGCGGGCTACCGGCTCGCCGCCTTCGATCAGATCGGCTCGACCAATGCCGAGGCGATGCTGCGCGCCCGCGACGGCGCGCAGGGGCCGATGTGGTTCGTGACGCCCGAACAGACCGCGGGCCGCGGGCGGCGGCAGCGGGTCTGGGTCGCGCCGCGCGGCAATCTCGCCAGCACGATCCTCGAGGTGACCGACGTTCAGCCGGCAGTCGCCGCCACCCTCGGCTTTGCCGCCGGGCTGTCGCTTGAAGCCGCGCTGCGGAAGGTCAGCATCGAGGCGGCGCTGCGGCTCGGGCCGGACAGCCCGAAGTTCACCCTGAAATGGCCGAACGACGTGCTGGCCAATGGCAAGAAGCTCTCGGGCATCCTGCTGGAGGCCGAGGCCATCGGGAGCCGGCTGGCGGTCGTGGTCGGCATCGGCACCAATGTCGTCGCAGCACCCGAGGGGACGCCGACGCCGGCCGTATCGCTCGCGGCGCTTGGCATCCAGATCGGGGCGGAGGAGCTGTTTGCCGCGCTGTCGGACGCCTGGGTCGAGTTTCGCGGCATTTGGGACGACGGCCGCGGCTTCCCCGAGATCCGCAGGCTGTGGCTGGAGCGCGCGGCCGGCCTCGGCGAGAAGGTCGCGGTCCAGACCGGCTCGGCGACCCTTGAGGGCACGTTCGACACCATCGATGATACCGGCTGCCTGATCGTCCGCACCGCTGATGGCGAGCGCCTGCCCGTGACCGCCGGCGAGGTCTATTTCGGCACCGCAGCCTCGGTGAGGGCGGTCTGATGGCGCGTCCCGACGAACTCACCTTTGCGCCGCTCGGCGGCGTCGGCGAGATCGGCATGAACCTGTCGATCTACGGCCTCGGCAACCGCCACCAGCGGTCCTTCCTCGCGGTCGATCTCGGCGTCTCGTTTGGCGACGAGGAGCATCTTCCGGGCATCGACCTGATCATGCCCGACGTCCGCTTCCTCGAGAAGGAGCGCAACAATCTGGTGGGCCTCGTGCTGACGCACGCCCATGAGGATCATTTCGGCGCCATCATCGATCTCTGGCCGAAGCTCGGCTGCAAGATCTACGCGACGCAATTCAGCGCGGCGCTGTTCGAGGCCAAATGCGCCGCCGAGCGCAACCCGCCAAAAATCCCGGTCACGGTGATCCCGTCGGGCGGGCGGGTCGATATCGGTCCGTTCAATGTCGAGTTCATCCCGGTCGCGCATTCGATTCCGGAATCGCACGCGCTGGCGATCAAGACCGATGTCGGCACCGTGCTGCATACCGGCGACTGGAAGATCGATCCGACCCCGATCATCGGCCAGCCGACCGACGAGCGGCGGCTGCGCGAGCTCGGTGATGAAGGCGTGCTGGCGCTGGTCGGCGACTCCACCAATGCGGTGCGCGACGGGCGCTCGCCGTCGGAAACCGAGGTCGCCGCCACGATCAAGAAGCTGGTCAAGGCGGCCAAGGGCCGGGTCGCAGTCACGACCTTCGCCTCCAATGTCGCCCGGGTGCGGGCGGTGGCGGATGCCGCGAACGCCGCCGATCGAGAGGTGGTCGTGGTCGGCCGCGCCATGGAGCGCGTGGTGCAGGTGGCGCGCGAATGCGGCTATCTCGACGGCTCGCATAAATTCCGCAGCGCCGACTATTACGGCCATTTCCCGGCCGACAAGGTGCTGGCGCTGTGCACCGGCAGCCAGGGCGAGCCGCGCGCGGCGCTGGCGCGGATCGCCAATGACGACCATCCGCAGGTCACCCTGAACAAGGGCGACACCGTGATCTTCTCCTCCCGCACCATTCCCGGCAACGAGAAGGCGGTCGGCTCGATCATCAACAACCTGGTCATGCAGGGCGTCGAGATCATCACCGACCGTGAGCATCTGGTGCACGTCTCCGGCCACCCGCGCCGCGACGAGCTGCGCGACATGATCTCCTGGGTGCGGCCGCAGCTCTTGATCCCCGTCCATGGCGAGGCGCTGCATCTGGCCGAGCACGCCAAGCTGGCACGCGCCGCCGGCGTGCCCAAGGTCCTGACCTGCCGCAACGGCGACCTCGTCAAGCTCGGGCCCGGCGAGCCCGGCATCATCGGCGAGGTGCCGGCGGGCCGGCTCTACAAGGACGGAACCATCCTGGAGGACGCCAAGTCGCGTGCCGTGGTGGAACGACGGCGGATGGGCTTTGCCGGCTGCGCCTTCGTCGCCATCGCCATGACCGAGCAGGGCGAGCTCGTCGACGATCCCGAGGTTGATCTGGTCGGCATGCCGGAGAACAATGCGGCGGGCGAACTGCTCGACGACATCGTGTTCGATGTGGTGGTATCGACGATCGAGGGCCTGCCGAAGCCGCGGCGGCGCGATCCGGACGCGCTGGGGGAATCGGTGCGGCGCGCGGTGCGGGCGGCGCTGAACGAGCAATGGGGCAAGAAGCCGATCTGCGTCGTGCACGTTCTGACGGTCTGAGCCTAAGCATGATCCGGAAAAGCGCGAAGCGGTTCTCCGAAAAGATCATGCTCAACTAAAGGGAGAATGAGATGCTGGGCCGGCTCAATCACGTCGCGATCGCGGTCAAGGACGCCAAGCAGGCCGCGAAGATCTACGGCACTGCCTTCAATGCCGAGATTTCCGATGCGGTGCCGCTGCCGGAGCACGGCGTCATCACCGTGTTCGTGACGCTGCCGAACACCAAGATCGAGTTCATCGAGCCGCTCGGCGAGGCCTCGCCGATCGCGAAATTCGTCGAGCGCAATGCCGACGGCGGCATCCACCATGTCTGCTACGACGTGCCCGACATCATCGCGGCTCGCGACCGCATGATCGCCGAGGGCGCGCGGGTGCTGGGCGACGGCCAGCCGAAGATCGGCGCGCACGGCAAGCCGGTGCTGTTCTTCCACCCGAAGGACTTTTCCGGCGCCCTGGTCGAGATCGAACAGGCCTGAGGCCAGTATGGCGTACCAGATCTCCACTGGGCTTGCGATCTACTTCGTCCTTTGGTGGCTCGTGCTGTTCCTGACATTGCCGTTCGGCATACGCAGCCAGCATGAGGACGGCGTCGGCGCGCCCGGCACCGACCCCGGCGCGCCGATCCTGGCGCGCATGGGCCGCAAGCTGCTGTGGACCACGCTGATCTCGGCCGTGATCTTCTCGATCGCCATGTGGGCCTATCATTCCGGCTATCTCTCGATCGAGCGGCTGTCGAAACTGATGGGGATGCCGTTCTGATACGCAGTTTTCGTTGGATCTGAAGTAGCCCGCATGAGCGAAGCGACATGCGGGATCACCTTCCCGGGTATCGCTTCGCTCACCCGGGCTACGTACCGATGGGGATGCTGTTTTAGAAACTGATGCCAATGGAGCGGGGATCAACCTCGCCCTGGCAATGCGGAGGAGGCGACCACGATGAACCTGCAGTCCCAGCCGGGCTCCGGGCCGAGCGCATATCGAATCCTGCGGGAAGCCGATCTGCGGGATTATCTCGCGGAGCTGCCCGCCATCGTCGCGCAGCTCGGCGGCGCGCCGGCCGACTGGTCGATCAGCGAGGTCGGCGACGGCAATCTCAATCTCGTCTTCATCGTCAAGGGAAACAGCGGCGGCCTCGCGGTCAAGCAGGCGCTGCCCTATGTGCGCCTCGTCGGCGAGAGCTGGCCGCTGCCGCTGTCGCGGGCGCACTACGAGCACATGGCGCTGGTGCATCAGGCGCGGCTGGCGCCGATGCTCGTGCCTGCGGCGCTGCATCATGATGCGCCGCTCGCGCTCACCGCGATGGAGCTGCTCGAGCCGCACGTCATCATGCGCAAGGGCCTGATCGAAGCCACGCGGTACCCGCGCTTTGTCGAGGATATCTCGACCTTCCTGGCGCAAACGCTGTTCCTCACGTCCGACCTTGCCTTGTCGGCCGCGGAGAAGAAGCAGGGCATCGCCGATTTCGCCGGCAACCATGCGCTCTGCAAGATCACCGAGGATCTGATCTTCACCGATCCCTATCGCATCGCCCAGCAGAACCGCTGGACCGCGCCCTATCTCGACGCCACGGCCGCGGCGTTCCGCGAGGACCTCGACCTCCATGTCGCAATTAGCAGGCTGAAGCTGAAATTCATGGCGAGCCCGCAGGCGCTGCTGCACGGCGACCTGCACACCGGCTCGATCATGGTCACGGACAGCGAGACCAGGGTGATCGATCCCGAGTTCGCGTTCTACGGCCCGATGGGCTTCGATATCGGCGCCGTCATCGGCAATCTGCTGATGGCCTATCTCGCCTCCGCCGGCCACGAGCGCACGCCGGGCGAGCGCGCCTCGTTCGAGGCATGGCTGCTCGCGACCATCGAGGGCGTCTGGAGCGAGTTTTCCCGCAAGTTTCTCGCGCTGTGGCGCAGCGAGGCGAGGGGCGACGGCTATCCGGTGTCGCTGTTCGCGGGCGAGGCAGGTGCCGCGCGGCTGGAGGCGGAACGGCAGGCCTATATGGCGCGGCTGTTCCAGGACACCGTCGGCTTCGCCGCGGCCAAGACCATCCGGCGCATCCTCGGCCTTGCGCACAACATCGACTTCGAGTGGATCGCCGACGAGAAGCAGCGCGCGATCTGCGAGGCGCGCGCCCTCAAGCTCGCCCGCAATATGATGCTGGAGGCGGCGTCGTTCACGACGATCGGAGCAGTCACCTTCGCCGCGCGCGAACTGCGTCACTGGCAGCCGGATTTTGCCAGATGACCCGCTGTCATTCCGGGGCGGAGCGCCGCACCGAACTGGAATGACGACGGAGGAGGCCTGCGACAAATCACCCCGACGGGCAAATTAGCGCTTCCGTCGTCGGGCAAATCAGATGTTCAATTCCGCCCGTCTCACCCGATCGAGGGGCGCTTCGCGGTCGTCACGGACGCGGGTCGAGATGCGGTGGACGCTGAGTGTGCAACTGACGAGTGCGCATGAGGCGGACGGTGAAGTCGTGTGGTCCTGACGCCCAAGTGGCAGGTGTCTCTTCACGTTGCGCGGTGCGCGTGGCGAAGGCGGTGACAAACAAGCCAAGTCTCGCCGGGGAGAGCACGAAGTAAGCCGTAGCCCATCGCGCAGGGAAAGCCGGAGTTCCCGGTTACACCTGTGGTCCTACCCCCGTGCTTTCTACCCATTGCACGGGGCCCATGGGTGCGATCGGCACCCGGCTTTCCCTGCGCCCTCTGCTTTCAGAGGGTGAAACGAACAGCAAAGCTCGGGCATATCGTGTCGCGAGAATGCGGATGTTTGACTCACAAGCGACACACACTCGGCGTCGTCCTGGCGAAAGCCAGGACCCATTATCACGAATGCGAATTGTTGCCCGACGCTGGGGCCACAGCCTGCTCTCAACAACCCAACCCTGTGGTTATGGGTCCCGGCCTTCGCCGGGACGACGAGAGGTGAGAGCTACGTGCTCCGCTCCACTATCAATCCGCCGCTTGCTCCCGCAGCCGCTGCGCGTAGACGTTGATGATCAGCGCCGCGAGCAGGATCAGGCCGCGGATCAGGATCTTCAGGAAGCTGTCGATATTGACGTGGTCGAGGCCGTTGTTGAGCACGCCGAGCACGAACAGGCCGACGATGGTGTTGCCGATGCCGCCGCGGCCGCCGAACAGGCTGGTGCCGCCGACCACCACGGCCGCGATCGAATCCAAGAGATAGGTGTCGAACTCGTTCTGCTGGGCGCTGCCGAAATGGGCGACGCCGAGCATGCCGCCGATCCCCGAGCACACCGCCGAGATCACCATCACGCTGCCGAGGATGAGCTTGACGTTGAGGCCGGCAAATTCCGCGGCTTCGCGGTTGCCGCCGACCATGTAGACGTAGCGGCCGAACCGCGTGTAGGTCAGCACCAGGTGGCCGCCGAGCAGCATCACCGCGGCGACGATCACGATCCAGGGGATGCCGCCGATCGAGCCGGAGCCGAGCGTCGTGATCAGGTCCGGCACCTTGTAGGCGATCTGGCCGCGCACCAGCAGCGCCGAGACGCCGGCCGCGATCTGCATCATGGCGAGCGTCATGATGAAGGAGGGGATGCCGATCATGGTCAGCCCCAGCGCGTTGACGAGGCCGAGCAGCGCGCACAGCGCCAGCGCCAGCAGGATCGCGACGATGCCCGGCATCGGGACATTGGCGATGTTGACGTAGGATTCCTGCAGCGTGAAGTACGCCACGGCAATGCCGGTGACGTTGGCGATGCTGGCGATCGACAGATCGATCTCGGCGCACAGGATCACGAAGGTGAGGCCGACGGCGATGATGCCGGTGACCGAGACTTGCGTGAGGATGTTGCCGACATTGTCGATGGTCGCAAACGACGGGCTCGCGATCGCAAAGAACGCACTGAGGAAGATCAGCGTCAGGAACGGCGCGATGTTGCGCATCTGCGAGCGCAGGAAGGGCACCAGCCCGCGCGACCGCTGGTGATCCGCTCGCGCCGTCGCGCCGTCACTGCTTGCCATCATGTCTCTCCATCAAGCGCGATGAGGTGGTCATCGCGCTTTCCCTGTTTGTTTGAGCATGATCTCATCGGAAAACCGCTTCGCACTTTTCCGGATCATGCTCTAGGCCGCCTCCAGCAGCCGGTCCTTGCTGACCGCTTCGCCTGCAAATTCGCGCACCACCGCGCCGCGCTTCAGCACCAGGATCCGGTCGGCCAGCGACAGCACCGTCTCCGGCTCGGTCGACAGCACGATGATCGCCAGTCCCTTGGCGCGGAGATCGCGCACGATGTTGATCACGTCGTTCTTGGCGCCGACATCCATGCCGCGGGTCGGCTCGCACAGCACCAGGACGCGCGGCGGGTAGGCGAGCCATTTCGCCAGCGCCACCTTCTGCTGATTGCCGCCGGACAGCATGCCGAGATCGAGGCCGACCACCGGCGGCCGGATCTGCAATTGCTCGACCTGGCGCTGGGCGATCGCGCGCTCGCGCACCGGCTTGAGCAGCAGCGAGGAGATCCGCTCGAGGATGCTGATCGAGATGTTCTTGTAAACCGGCTCCTGGTGGAACAGCATGGCGCGGCGGCTTTCCGGCACCAGCGCAACGCCGGCCCGCCGGGCGGCTGCGGTGCTGCGGAAGGTCTTGGCGGCGCCGTCGACCACCAGCGTTCCGCCATCGGGCCGCAGCTTGCCGAACAGGATGCGCGACAGCTCCAACTGCCCGCAGCCCATGAAGCCGTAGATGCCGAGCACCTCCCCGGAGCGGGCTTCGAACGAGACGTCCTGCAGGCTGCGGCGCAGCGAGAGCTGATCGACCTTCAGCACCGCCGCGCCGCCGCTCGATTGCGGGAGCATCAGGTCATCGGTGTAGCTGTGTTCCAGCGCCTCGCCACCGCGGCCGATCATGGCCTCGATCAGCGCGCCCTTGGTGGTGTCCGCGGACGCCGTCTCGGCGATCTTCCGCCCGTTGCGGAACACGGTGACCACGTCGGAGACCCGCAAAATGTCCTCGATGAAATGCGAGATGAAGACGATGCTGGTGCCTTCGTCGCGCAACTTGTGCAGCGTCGCAAAGAGGCGTTCGACTTCGGGCGGGGAGAGGGCGGAGGTCGGCTCGTCCAGGATGATGATGCGTGCGCCGGAGAACAGCACGCGCGCGATCTCGATCAATTGTTGCAGGCCGATCGGCAGGTCGCCGAGCCGCGTCATCGGGTCGACGTCGATGCCAAACCGTGCCAGCTGCTCGCCGGCCTCGCGCGCCATCCGCCGCCACTGCACGAAGCCGAGGCGGTTGGTCGGCTGGTTGCCGAGGAACACGTTCTCGGCGACCGTGAGATCGGGCGCGACGCTGAGCTCCTGATGCACCATGCCGATGCCGGCGGCGTGCGCGTCGCGGGTGGAGCGGAAGCGGGTCTCCTTGCCGTCCAGCATGAAGCGGCCGGAGAACTCCGGATGCACGCCGGCGATGATCTTCATCAGCGTGCTTTTTCCGGCGCCGTTCTCGCCGACGAGACCGTGGATCTCGCCGGCGTGCAGCGCGAAGTCGACCCCACGAAGGGCTTCGACGCCGCCGAAGGCCTTCGTGATCTGGTGCAATTCGAGGATCGCCGAGCGTCCCTGCGACATGAGGACCGCTCAGATCAGGAAGTGATCCTCCATCCATTGCATGCCGGCGGCGTTGGCCTTGGTCACGACGGGACCATCGGTCACGACGTTCTTCGGAATGCCCTGGCCGCTCTTTTCGCCGCCGACCACGGCGGCGACGCCCGCGACGATCGCGCCGCCATGGATGCGGCAGGACGGATTGCGGACGGTCGCGAACATGCGGCCTTCGCTGACCGCCTGGATCGCCGGCGGCATGGCGTCGACGCCGCCGATCAGGATGTTGGTGCGGTTGCGCGCCTTCATGATGTTGTAGGCGGCGAGCGCCATGTCGTCATTGTGGAAGAAGGCGGCGTCGATCTGCGAATATTTGGTCAGATAGGTTTCCCAGAGCCGGGCGGTCTTGGAGACGTCCCAGTCGGCGGGCTGGGTGTCCAGCACCTCGATGTTCGGGAACTGCTTGATGACCGAGTTGAAGCCCTTGGCGCGGCCCTGCGCGCCGGTGTGGCCGAGCGCGCCCTGGGTCATGATGACCTTGCCCTTGCCGCCGATCGCGTTGCACAGCGCCTGCGTCACCGAGGCGCCCATGAACTCGTTGTCGGGCGCGAGGAACGAGTGGACGTTAATTTGATCGAGAGGAGCAATAAGCGTGTCCATGTCGATCACGGGAGTGCCGGCGTCGATCATCTTCTGCACCGGCTGGGTCAGCGTGCCGATGCCGAACGCCTGGATCGCGACGAAGTCCCATTTCTGCGACGCCATGTTGTCGATCGCGGCGCGCTGCTTGACGGCATCGAGCTGGCCGTCGAACCAGGTCACTTCGACGTTGAACAGCTTGCCCCAGAACTCGGCGGCCTGCTTGCCCTGCGCGCACCACGTCGCCTGCAGTCCGGCGTTGGAGAACGCCGCCTTCAGCGGCTTTTCCGAGCGTCCCATTTCGGCGGCGAGCGCGGACGTCGTCATGCCCATTCCGCCGAACAGGCCGGCCGCAGCTCCACCTGCCGCCGCCATCTGCAGAAGGTCGCGCCGCGTCGTCGACGCCTTGTCCATCCCCTTGTCGGTCCCTGGCATTGCTTGCTCCCTCTTCGTTTTTCTGACCGTCGGCGTCAATTGCACGCGCCGCGGATAAAGCGAGTGTGTCACAATCGGAACGGTGACGCTACGGCCTCTCGTCCACGAGATGTTTCTGCTGCAGCACGATGGCTTCGATGTCGCCGAGCAGCGTGTGCCACGCAGCATCGATCTCCGCAGTCCACTGCTCGCCGAGAATGTCGCGCAAGCTGTCGGCAATCATCGCGAAGAATGCCACGAACAGTTCGCGCGGCGTGCCGTAGGCGTCGTGCGAGAACACCTCCGATTCGATCAGGCGAAAATGTCCGCGGCGCTCGCCCGCGAAATCGAGGATGGCTTCGATCGTCAGCTGCAGCATCGCGCCTTTCACAGGCTCGCTGCCTTCGGTGCGAAACATCGCCTGCGTCTCAGGATGTTCGCGAAACAGGCGGCGATACACGAACGGTGTCAGATCATCGCAAGCCGCTGCTGCGAGCTCAAAGCTGCGTTCGATCGGATTCGAGGATGGAGTCATAGCGGATTGCGATCATCACATAAAAAAAGAGCAGGGCTGAAAGCCCTGCTCCAAAAATTGTGTCGACCCTATTTGCCCCAAAAATTCGATTTGATCTTGATTGATGGGGTGACGCTGCTTATGCGCGTCGGGCTCCTCCCGAGACTTGGACCACCAGGACACACCTCGCGGCTGGCCTGAGCCCGAATTGGTAGACTATCTTTCCAGGCTTGTCATCATTTTCGGCAACGATTGTTCAATTTTCGAGCAATTTGCGAAATGATTGGGATGGCGCCACCGGCGGTTGTGACGGGAGATGTAAAACACGTGACAGGGTAAGGGGATACGACTGGTTTCGGAGCCGCCGTGACGCAAGTGCCACGCTCGGCTATTTCCGCCGGCTGGAAGAAACCGGACGCGTCGGCGATCTCGACTTCCGGTGCTCATGGTGGTTAGTTCCGTCCCGGATGGTTTTGCAATGCGCCGGCGGCTGAAGAATTTTCTGCCCATCGTCCTGGTTGCCCTGCTGGTGCAGATTCTTGCACCGATCGGGGCCTGCTGGGCGGCGAACCTTGCCGCGTCCGATCCGCTCGCGGCCGCCACCATCTGCCACGGCGATGCCGGCTCCCGAGCCGGGCAGGGTGACCAGACCAGTCACGACGCCCATGACGGCTGCTGCTCGGCGTGCAGCGTGCTGCAGACCGGTGCGCCCGTTGATAGCCCGCAAGTTGCGGCCCAGGCCGTCGTACGCCTGCCGAGCCGGATCGCCTGGCTTGATTTCGCCTCCGAGTTCGATCGTTCGCGCGCCGGCCTCTCGGCGCAAGCCCGCGCGCCGCCGCTGTCTTCCTGACGACCTTGTCGCTGCCGGTGCGTCCCGCGCCGGCAAGTGCCCTTGAGCAAGCCGGCCGAAGCGCCGGCGTCAGGATTCATCCATGTTTCGCTATCATCCGCTGGAAGCGGCAAGCGTGCTCGCGCTGGGCGCGACGCTCTGCGCATCGCCGTCCGCTGCCGAAGCCCAGGCGCCCAGCACAGAGCTACCCTCTGTCACCGTCGAGGCGCCCCGGACGGCGGTGCGCGCCAAACCGGCGGCGCCGAAGCCGCGCGTTCGTGCGGCATCCGTCCAGCGGCCTCCGAAGCCGGCGACAGCGCCGGCCGCGACGGCGGCCCCGGCGGGCGGCGCGAGGCCGGGGGAGACGCTTGCCGCGACCCGCGACGGTTTGAACCGGGCGCCCACGGGCCAGACGCAGACGACCATCGACCGCAGCCAGTTCGACAACCGACCGGCGTTCTCCGTCGCCGATGTGCTGCGGGACAGTCCGGGCATCTCGATCAAGCAGGGCAACGGCCCGCGTGATTTCGGCATCTCGATCCGCGGGTCGAATGCGCGCAACGGCTTCGGCATCCGCAATCTCGTCGTCTTCGACGACGGTTTCCCGGTGACCCAGCCGGACGGCCTGTCGCGCAGCGACCTGATCGATCCGCATGCCTATGGCGCCATCGACGTGGTTCGCGGGCCGTCATCGGCGCTCTACGGCAATTACGCGACCGGCGGCGCGCTGAATTTCCGGACCCGGCCGGGCGGCACGATCGACGGCGTCGAGTATGGCGTCGACGGTGGCAGCTTCGGTTACCTCAACAACTATCTCGCCGCGGGCAAGAAGGTCGGCAATTTCGAGGGCTCGCTGTTCGCGAGCGACGCGCGCGGCGACGGCTACATCGGCAACAGCTGGTTCAACACCCAGACCGTCAATTTCCTCGGCACGCTGCAGGTCACGCCGGACGATCGCTTCACGGTGAAGCTGATCAATAACGACCTGACGACGCGCCTGCCGATCCGCTCCTCGCTGAACCAGTTCTACCAGAACCCGTTCCAGCAGGGTTGCACGACCGGCGCGACGGCCGCGCCGGGATGCGCGACCGTGACGTTGTTCAACAACGGATTCAACGCGGCGGCAGGAACCGACAAAGAGACTGCGGTTCAGGCGGGCCTCGGGCGCGACGACCGCCGTACCATCGTCGGCGGCCGCTGGGAGCACGACTTCGACAACCAGACCACCTGGCGCAACCAGTTCGTCTTCGACGACCGCAACATCAACCAGCCGACGGGATCGACGAGCGCGATCGGCGACTTCCCGTCCTACAACTACATGAGCGACGTCGTCAGACGCGGCGATGTGTTCGGGCTGGATTCGACGACCTATTTCGGCGGCTTCTACAATACGCTCACCGCGTCGAGCGATACGCGCAATGTGATGCCGGGGGGAAATGCGACGCTCGGAAGCCTGTCGAGCAATTTGCTCAGCACGACGACGAATTACGGCGTTCGTGCGCGGGAGGAATTGAAGCTCACGTCGGCGCTGACGGCCGTTGCCGGCATTGGCTGGGAGGCCACCAGTCTGACGGGGCGGAACACCGCCTATAGCTACGCCGGCGCGGCCGGAACCACGACCACGGCGGTCACGACCGCCGATCGGCAATTCCAGAATACCGCGCCCGAGCTCGCATTGCTCTACCGGCTGAACAGCGAGTGGCAGTTCCGCGGGCGGGTGGCTACCGGATATGGCACGCCGCAGGTCGGCAATTTGTTCGTCCTGCCGAGCGGCGCCTCGGGCAACAACACCCAGCTGCGGACGCAGAAGAATCTCGGCTACGACGTCGGCGCCGACTGGACACCGAACAACGCGCTCAAAGTCAGCGTCACCGGCTTCTACGAGTTCTTCAAGGACGAGCTCGTTTCCCAGGCTACGCCGCTTGCGGGCATCTCCTACACGTTCAACGCGCCGCGCTCGGAGCATCGCGGCGTCGAACTGGCCGCCGACTGGAAATTCCTGCCGGGCTGGCGGTTCTCGGCGGCCTACACCTATCTCGACGAGGTCTACACGGAATATGTCGAAAGCATCACGAACGGAGCGGTGTTCAGTTTCAATCGCGCCGGCAACAAGATCCCCGGCATCTCACCGAACGAGCTCACGGCGCGGTTGGGCTACGACCAGTTGTCGGGTCCGTTGCAGGGACTTGGCGGGTTCGTCGAAGTCCAGCGGAAGGACAGCTTCTACATGGACAACGCCAACCTCTTGAAGGCGCCGGGCTATGAGCTGGTCAATCTCAACCTGCACTACAAGACCGATCTCGTCTCGGATTATTTCAAGGCGCTGAACCTGTACATCGAGGTGAGGAACGTCTTCGACCGGACCTACGTGGCGTCGGCGAACAACATCTCAAATTCGGTGACCGCGGCAGGCATTCAAAATCCCGCGAGCGTACTGGCAAACTCGACCAACTCGATCTATGCCGGATCGCCGCGCGCCTTCGTGGCGGGCATGAAGATTGCGTTCAAATGAGGAGCGCATCAATGACCTATCGCAAACCGGTCGCCCTGACGCTGCTTGCAACGCTCATGCTCGCGGCCTTGCCGAGCCTTGCCGTCGCACAGATGAGCCATCAGCACGCCTCCGAAGCGGCCTGCGAAGAGACGGCCCTGCGCTGCGCGACCAAGGTCACGCCCGCCTTTGGGCGGGATGGGACATTGTGGTTGGCGTGGATGGCCGGCGGCCAGATCTCCGTCGCGAACTCGAAAGACCAGGGCAAGAGCTTTTCCACACCGGTGCAGGTCACCCGGGAGCGGCTCAATCTCGATTGGGGACCGGATGCGCGGCCGAAGCTTGCGATCGATGCCAAGGGCAACATCGCTGTGGCCTTCTCGATCTTCCGCGATCAGAATTTCAACGGTCAGGTGCTGACCACGCGATCGACCGATGGCGGGCGCAGCTTCGATGCGCCGAAGGCCATCACCACGAACAATGAGAGCCAGCGGTTCGAGGCGATCGGCTTCGATCCTGCGGGGGCGGTGTTTGCCGCGTGGCTCGACAAGCGCAACCGCGTGCCGGCGCAGCAGCGTGGCCAGAAATATGACGGTGCCGGATTGTTTTTCGCGTCATCGAAAGATGGCGGAGCAACCTATTCCGACGCTCGGCTCGTCGCCGACAACACCTGCGAATGCTGCCGCCTCGCTTTGGCGTTCGACGGCGCGGGCCACCCGGTGGTCGTGTTCCGGAACATCTTTGAGGGCGGCGTGCGCGACCATGCGATCGTGACGTTCTCCGACCTGGCTACGCCCGGCGAGATACATCGGGTGAGCCGCGACGACTGGCAGATCGCGGCCTGTCCGCATCACGGTCCGGGCCTAACCGTATCGCCCGAAGGAACGTACCATGTGACGTGGTACACCAACGGCAAGGCGCGCAAGGGATTGTTCTATGCGCGCTCGCGCGACGGCGGCAAAACCTTCTCTGATCCGCTTCCGGTCGGTCAGCCGAACCGCAGCCCGTCTAGGCCACAGATTATCGCGGGGCCGCAGGGGCTCGTGATGGCCTGGAAGGAATTCGACGGGCAGAAGACGACAATCGACCTCATGACGTCGCACGACGATGGAGCGACATGGTCGAAGCCAACGGTGATCGCGGATACCGCCGACAGTTCCGACCATCCGCTGCTCGTCTCGGACAGCCGGCAGACCTATCTGTCGTGGATGACGAAGGCCGACGGCTACCATTTTCAAGCGATCGAGGGCGAACCATGAAGCGTCATTTGCTCGCTGCGCTGATCCTGCTCGCAACGCTGCCGACTGCACTGGCGGCGGGAGAGGGCGCGCCAAAGCCGTTCGAACGCGGCAGCTGGCAAAAGCTGCTGCATGCGCATGCAGGTCATCCGACCCTGGTGCACTTCTGGGGAGTGACCTGTGGACCATGCAAGGTCGAGCTGCCGCAGCTTGGCCAGTTCATGAAGGATCATCCCGGAATCGATGTCGTCACGATCAGCGCGGATCTGGTTCCCAACCTTCCGGAAGCGACGCGATCGATGCTGGATCGCGCCGGCCTCGGCGCGGCCGAAAACTGGATTTTCGACGACGGCTTTGCCGAGCGGTTGAGATTTGAGATCGATCCGGGCTGGCAAGGCGATATCCCGCGAACCATGCTGATTTCCCGGGATGGAACGATCACGACGATCGAAGGGTCGGCCGAAATCGCCGATCTGGACAAATGGTCCAGCGCCCAGTCGGCAGCAACCAGATGACACTTGAATTTCAACTTGAAAGGAAATCCGTCGCCATGAAGACATTCCACCGCATCCTTGCCTTCGCAGCGCTGACCGCTGCACTCGTGTCGGCGTCCGCACGCGCCGAGGACGTCAAGGCCGGCGACCTCGTGATCACGCAGGCCTGGACGCGCGCAACGCCGAACGGCGCCAAGATCGGCGGCGGCTATCTGACGATCGAGAACAAGGGGACGACGCCCGACCGGCTGGTGTCAGGCTCCGGCGATGTTGCCGGCAAGATCGAAGTCCACGAGATGTCGATGGACAATGGTGTGATGAAGATGCGTGCGCTCGACAAGGGTCTGACCATCGAGCCCGGCAAGACCGTGAAGCTCGCGCCGGGCGGCTATCACCTGATGATGTTCGACCTGAAGAATCCGCTGAAGCAGGGCGACAAGGTGCCGGTCACGCTCGAGTTCGAAAAGGCCGGCAAGGTCTCGGTCTCGCTGGACGTGCAGGCCGTCGGCGCGCAGGCGCCGGGCGGCGGCGGTCATTCCGGCCACGGCGACCATTCCGGTCACATGGACATGAAGAAGATGTGAGCGAGCCATGCGATCACAGACGCTCCTCATTGCCACGGCGGCGCTGCTCGCAGCGCAGCCGGCGATCGCGCATATCACGCTCGAAGGAAAGCAGGCGGCGGTCGGATCGTATTACAAGGCGGTGTTCGCCGTGCCGCATGGCTGCGCGGGCTCGGCGACGATCAAGGTCCGGGTGCAGATTCCGGAGGGCGTGATCGGAGTGAAGCCGATGCCGAAGGCGGGCTGGGCTCTCGATACGGTCACCGGCAAATACGCCGCCCAATACGACTATCACGGCGCCAAGCTTTCCGAGGGCGTCAAGGAAGTCGCCTGGAGCGGTGGCAAGCTTGCGGACCAGAACTACGACGAGTTCGTGATGCAGACGTTTCTCACCGATACCCTGAAGCCCAACACCAAGTTGTACTTTCCGGTCGTGCAGGAGTGCGAGCAGGGCGTCAGCCGCTGGATCGATATCCCAGCCGACGGGCAGGGCGGCGGGCACGACCATGGCAGCAAGACACCGGCGCCCGGCGTCAAGCTGCTGCCGAAGTCGTAACCGATGCGGCTGGTCGCAAACCTCGCAGCGCTGCTCGTGGCGTTGTGTCTTGCGACCTCGGCCCATGCGCATGCCGTCCTGGTCGGCGCCGAACCGGCCGACGGCAGTGTGGTGGCTGAAGCACCCAGGACGGTGGTGCTCCGCTTCAACGAAGCGGTGGCGCCGACGGCGGTCAGCCTGCTCGACGCCGCGGGCAAGCCGCGCGACGTCGCGATCCGCGCCGTCGACCAGTCGGTGATGGTGACACTGCCGGCGAGCCTGCCACAGGGCACGCAGGTGGTCAGCTATCGCGTGGTGTCGCAGGATGGCCATCCGGTCGCGGGCTCGCTGCTGTTTTCGATCGGCGTCGTCACCGGCTCGGCGGCGCCGTCAAGCGACGGCATGCTCCATGTGTTGATCTGGCTGGCGCGGCTCGGGCTCTATCTGGGTCTGTTTGCCGGCGTCGGCGGGATGTTCTTTGCGGCCTGGATCGCGCAGGGCCCGGCCGGCGAGCGGCTGATCATGTGGTCGCTGAAGATCGGCCTTGTCGGCGCGATCGCGTCGTTTGGACTGCAGGGCGTTGACCTGTTGAACCTGCCGCTCTCGGGCATCGTGACGTGGGCGGCATGGGCCAGCGCCGCCGGCACCAGCCTGTTTCCCGCGCTGCTGCTCGCGATCGCCGCGATGCTGATCGCGGCGATCGCCTGGCGCAGCCCGTCGTTTGGTGCTGCCTTCACCCGCACCGCGATCGCAATGATCTGTGTCGGGCTGTCGTTTGCGGTCAGCGGCCATGCCGCCACCGCCTCGCCGCAATGGCTGACGCGAGCCGCGCTGTTCATCCATGGCGTGGGCGTGGCGTTCTGGATGGGCGCGCTCGCGCCGTTGGCGGTGCTTGCCTGGCAGCGCAAGGATTCGCTGCTGCGGGTGCTGCGGCATTTTTCGACGCTCGCGGTACCGGTTGTCGCCTTGATCGCCTTGTCGGGCCTCGCCCTCGCGATCGTCCAGCTCGAAAGTTTTCACGCGCTGATCGACACCGGGTACGGCAACATCCTTGTTGCGAAACTGGTGCTGGTGGTGGTGCTGCTCGGGCTCGCTGCGCTGAACCGGTTGGTGTTCACGCCGGCCATCGCGCGCGAGTTTCATCGGACACGGCCGCTGCAGCGCTCGATCGCGCTCGAATTCGTGCTGATGATTGCCATTCTCGGCCTCGTCGCATTATGGCGCTTCACGCCGCCGCCGCGCGTGCTGGCGATGTCGAGCGATGTTCCGCTCGCGGTCCACATCCACACCGATGCCGCGATGTTCCAGGTCCTGATTGCGCCGGGCAAGGTCGGGCCGAATGACTTCGTGCTGCAGCTGATGAACGGCGATGCCAGCCCGTTTGCGGCCAAGAAGGCGACGCTGACGCTGAGCCTGCCCGAGCGCGGCATCGAACCGATGGAACGCGCCGCCGCGCGCGGTGCCGACGGCTATTGGCACGTGCGCAAGGTGCCGCTGCCGGTCCCGGGCCGCTGGCACATGCAGATCGACGCCCTGGTGACCGATTTCAAGAAAGTGACGCTGGAAGACGATTTCGAGGTCAGGTAAAGCCGCGGTCGGCGCGCTCGGCACTTCGACGGCGAGCAATTCGTTCAAATGGCCGAAAATCGCCTGATTTGAAGGGTTTTTCTTATTTGGCGGCCTTGTGTTTTCACAGCCGATCCGGTTTCACTGCAGCTCTTCCTACGCTTTCCTGATTCCCGAGTAACGCCATGCGATTGTCGCGGTTTTTCCTGCCCATCCTGAAAGAAAACCCGAAAGAGGCGGAGATCGTCTCGCATCGGCTGATGCTGCGCGCGGGCATGATGCGGCAGGAGGCCGCCGGCATCTATGCCTGGCTGCCGCTCGGCTTCCGGGTGTTGAAGAAGATCGAGCAGATCGTTCGCGAGGAACAGGACCGCGCCGGCGCGCTCGAACTCTTGATGCCGACGCTGCAGCTCGCCGATCTCTGGCGCGAAAGCGGCCGCTACGACGCCTATGGTCCGGAGATGCTGCGCATCCTCGATCGTCACAAGCGCGAGCTGTTGTACGGGCCGACCAACGAGGAAATGATCACGGAGATTTTCCGCTCCTACATCAAGTCCTACAAGAACCTGCCGCTCAACCTCTACCACATCCAGTGGAAGTTCCGCGACGAGCAGCGGCCACGGTTCGGCGTGATGCGCGGCCGCGAATTCCTGATGAAGGACGCCTATTCGTTCGACCTCGACGAGGCCGGCGCGCGGCGCTCCTACAACAAGATGTTCGTGGCCTATTTGCGTACCTTTGCCCGGATGGGCCTGAAGGCGATCCCGATGCGGGCCGAGACCGGTCCGATCGGCGGCGACCTCAGCCACGAATTCATCGTGCTCGCGGAGACCGGCGAGTCCGGCGTCTACATCAACCGCGATGTGCTGGACCTGCCGGTGCCGGGCGAGGACGTCGATTATGACGGTGATCTGACGCCGATCATCAAGCAGTGGACTTCGGTCTATGCCGCGACCGAGGACGTCCACGAAGCTGCGCGCTTCGAACGGGAAGTGCCCGAGGCTAAGCGGCTGAACACGCGCGGCATCGAGGTCGGCCAGATCTTCTATTTCGGCACCAAATATTCCGACACCATGAAGGCGATGGTGGCCGGTCCCGACGGCGTCGACGTGCCGATCCATGGCGGCTCCTACGGCGTCGGCGTGTCGCGTCTGGTCGGCGCGATCATCGAAGCGTGTCATGATGACGCCGGCATCAAATGGCCCGAGGCCGTCGCGCCGTTCCGCGCTGCGATCCTCAATCTCAAGCAGGGCGATGCCGCGGTCGATGGCGCCTGCGAGCAGCTCTATCGCGAGCTCTCGGCGAAGGGCGTCGACGTGCTCTACGACGACACCGACCAGCGTGCCGGCGCCAAGTTCGCCGCGGCCGATCTGATCGGCATCCCGTGGCAGATTCTCGTCGGACCCAAGGGGCTTGCGGACGGCAAGGTCGAAGTGAAGCGTCGCAGCGACGGCTCACGCGACAACATGAGCCCCGCCGACGTGGTCGCGAAGCTCGCGGGTTAAAGTTTATTCACGCCGCGCTGATCGGCGGGGTAATCCGGCCACATTTGGCCCGAATCATGGGATTATCGACAGATGGATGAGACCATGAGCGAGCCAGTCCGTACCCCGCCCTTTGCGCCATTCGAATGGCTGCTGTCCGGACGCTATCTGCGCGCGCGCCGCAAGGAAGGGTTCATTTCGGTTATCGCCGGCTTTTCGTTCCTCGGCATCATGCTCGGCGTCGCCACGCTGATCGTGGTGATGGCGGTCATGAACGGCTTCCGCAAGGAATTGCTGGACAAGATCCTCGGCCTCAACGGACATATTCTGGTGCAGCCGCTGGAATCGCCGCTGACCGACTGGAAGGATGTCGCCGACCGCATCAGCCAGGTGCAGGGCATCCGTCTCGCCGCCCCGGTGGTCGACGGGCAGGGGCTCGGCTCATCGCCGTTCAACGCCGCCGGCGTCTTCATCCGCGGCATCCGCGCCGACGATCTCAACAACCTCACCTCGATCGCCAAGAACATCAAACAAGGCTCGCTCGAGGGCTTTGACGAGGGGCAGGGCGTCGCGATCGGTCGCCGACTCGCCGACCAGCTTTCGCTGCATGCCGGCGACATGATCACGCTGGTCTCGCCGAAGGGCGCGGTGACGCCGATGGGCACCACGCCGCGCATCAAGCCCTACAAGATCACTGCGGTGTTCGAGATCGGCATGTCGGAATATGATTCGACCTTCGTGTTCATGCCGCTGGCCGAGGCGCAGGCCTATTTCAACCGCAACAACGACGTGTCCTCGATCGAGGTGTTCACCACCAATCCGGACAAGATCGAAACCTATCGCAAGCTGGTGACCGAGGCGGCCGGCCGGCCGGTGTTCCTGGTCGACTGGCGGCAGCGCAATTCGACCTTCTTCAACGCGCTGCAGGTCGAACGCAACGTGATGTTCCTGATCCTGACCATGATCGTGCTGGTCGCGGCGCTCAATATCGTCTCGGGACTGATCATGCTGGTGAAGGACAAGGGCCAGGACATCGCGATCCTGCGGACCATTGGCGCCTCGCAGGGTTCGATCATGCGGATATTCCTGATCACCGGCGCATCGATCGGCGTCGTCGGCACGCTGGTCGGTCTCCTGGTCGGCTTGCTGATCTGCTTCAACATCGAAACCATCAGGCAATTCCTGTCGTGGCTCACCAACACGGAATTGTTCGATCCCACGCTGTATTTCCTGTCGAAGCTGCCTGCTGAAATCGATTTTGGCGAGACGCTCGCCGTCGTGATCATGGCGCTGACGCTGTCCTTCCTTGCGACGCTCTACCCGTCGTGGCGCGCCGCGCGCCTCGATCCGGTCGACGCGCTCCGGTACGAATAAGGAGCGCACATGGCGGAGGGGGCGGAAGACACACCGGTCGTCTATCTTCATGACATCAAGCGGGAATACCGGCAGGGCGAAGCGACGCTGACGGTCCTGAACGGCGCCAATCTCGCGCTGTGGCCCGGTCAATCGGTGGCGCTGGTGGCGCCGTCGGGATCCGGCAAGTCGACATTGCTGCACATCGCGGGCCTGCTGGAGACCCCCGATGACGGCGAAGTCTATGTCGCGGGCACGCCGACCTCGCAGATGTCCGACGTCGACCGCACCCAGATTCGCCGTTCCGATATCGGCTTCGTCTATCAATCGCACCGGCTGCTGCCGGAGTTCTCGGCGCTCGAAAACGTCATGCTGCCGCAGATGATTCGCGGCCTCAAACGCTCCGAAACCGTGAAACGGTCGACCGAGATTCTCTCCTATCTCGGGCTCGGCGACCGCATTACTCATCGTCCGGCCGAGCTCTCGGGCGGCGAGCAGCAGCGTGTCGCGATCGCGCGCGCGGTTGCCAACGCGCCCCGGGTGCTGTTCGCGGACGAGCCGACCGGCAATCTCGATCCCGGCACCGCCGACCACGTCTTCAACGCGCTGATGCAACTCGTGAAGGCGACCCGGGTCGCGATGCTGATCGCGACTCACAATCTGGATCTTGCCGCGCGAATGGATCGCCGGGTGTCGCTGTCGAACGGACAGGTTGTCGAGCTCGAATAGTGCGCCGTCGCGTGAACTGGCTAGCGGTGCGCGTGAAGAAATCGCGTTAAGGCGAAGAATTCGGAGCCTTTTTCCGCTTCGCTTCGATCGGAACGAAACAGGTTCTGGCTCTCAATAAGTGGGGCGAGGCCGTCTGCCAGATGCTCTCGGCCGACCGTCGATCGACGGTCCGGCATAATAGGGATTGTTGATGCAGATCGCCGCCAGGCCGGACGCCGAGGCCTGGCACTGCGCGATCGACCTGTAGCCACAGTCGGTATCCTCACCGCCCCATCGGTAGTTGGTTTTGCAGACCGGCGAGGTCGAGTCGTATTTCTGGGCGCTGGCTGGTGTCGGCGCGACGGCACCCAGGGCCAAAAGTGCCGGCAAGAGTGCCAGAAGCAAACTGCGCATCAGAAATCTCCTCGTCGGTCGGGCGCCGGCAATGCTGATACCGAGCGCGCGCGAATAGGCACCCGCGCGCAGCGCTGGATCAACTCACATTCGCGCGCTGGTGTTTGCCGGATCGGGCGTCAGTGGATGAACAGGTCGAAGAAATTGCCCTCACGGCGGTCCCGCGGGGACACGTGAAGAGAGGAGCGCGGGTCGTTGTCGCCTGCATAATAGGGGTTGGCGACGCAGTTCTGCCCGATGCCCGAAGCGGTGGCCAGGCACGCCTCATACGACGGATAGGAGCAGTTGCTCAGGCCGGGATAGCGGTCGCCCTGAATGCAGAACGGGTAACGCACGCCGACGCCATGCGCGGGCGCAGTCCCCAGCGTTGCGAGTGCGGCCACTGACGCTGCAGCAGCAAGAATCATCGTCCGCATGTGCATTCCTTCTGCTGGGAAGATTCGACCTTGGCGACGATCCAAATCGGACAAGCCGGTTCCGGTCAACACGATCTTGCGCGCAGCTGCGGAGGCGGCCCTGAATTGTGAAGATTGTGCGGCAGTTATGTGGCAAAACTCCAAGAAGCGCCCGTAACACAGTATTAACTTCAAATTTGAGCGAAGTCGTTTGGCCCTGCCTGTTGCCGCGAAGTTACAGCAATTCCGCCGGGGGCTGCTATGACGGTGTCTCGCGGCCTTGGGGGCCTGTAGAAAAAGTTGGAACGGGAAAATGAAAAAGATTTTGCTTGTCACCGCCAGCATGCTCGCGCTCAGCGCGACTGCTGCCTCCGCGGCTGACCTCGCGGCTCGCCCTTACACCAAGGCTCCGCCGCCCATGGTTGCCGCTGTTTATGATTGGACTGGCTTCTACATCGGTATCAACGGTGGTTGGGGCCAGAGCCACGACAACCGTTCGGTCGACGGCTTCGGCGGCGTCGGAAGCTACGACGCCAACGGCGGCACCGTCGGTGGCCAGATCGGCTACCGCTGGCAGGCCGGCGGCTGGGTGTTCGGTCTGGAAGCTCAGGGCAACTGGGCTGACTTCTCCGGCAGCACCGGCAATCTGGTCGTCCCGGGCGGCATCGTTCGCTCGAAGACCGATGCGTTCGGCCTGTTCACCGGTCAGATCGGCTACGCCTGGAACAACGTCCTGCTGTACGCCAAGGGCGGTGCTGCGGTCACCGATCGCAACTTCCAGTTCCTCAACGCGGCCGGCAATCTGGCCTCCCAGACCGGCTTCGACACCCGTTGGAGCCCGACGGTGGGCGTTGGCCTCGAATTCGCCTTCTCGCAGGGCTGGTCGCTCGGCGTCGAGTACAACCACATCTTCGAAGACACCCATGGCGCGACCTTCGTGACCCCGGCTGGTGTTGCCGTGACCGGCTTCCACACCGGTGGCGACACCGACATGGTCCTCGGCCGTCTGAACTACAAGTTCGGTGGCCCGGTCATCGCGAAGTACTGATCGCTCGCTTAATTCAAGCGGCATCGAAAACCCCGGGCTTCGGCCCGGGGTTTTTTGTTGGCCTGGCGGCCACGAGCAGGGGATGGGCTCTGCTCGTCAGCTCCGGGATTCGGGGCAGACTTGATTGGGCGGGGGTTTCCAACCGAACGGTCAACGCCGCATATTCGGGGCATGACGGACCTGCAGCTGATCTCCGAACTGACGTGCCCATCCTGCGGCCATGTCTCCATCGAGACGATGCCGACCGACGCCTGCCGGTTCTTCTACGATTGCAAGGGCTGCGGCACTCGCCTGAAACCGAAAGCAGGAGATTGCTGCGTGTTTTGCTCCTTCGGAACGGTCCCGTGCCCGCCCAAGCAGGCGGGGAATTGTTGCGGTAACTAGCTCCCCGGAGCCTCCGACCAGCTCGCTATCCGGATCGGCGGCGAGACGTTGGCCGGTCAGGAATTAACCGCAGAGGTTGGGGTCTCTGGGGCGTTTAGAGGTCATTTTTGCGCCGCAACGATTCGGACGATCTCATCGTCATCGGTGGTCAAGTAACCAAAGGCCATCCATCCAGCGCACATGCCGAAAATGATCAAGGCAGTTTTTAGCCAGTGGTTCATGGAGCAAGTATGCACCCTGTGCCAGCCAATTTCCATCCCGGCCGACAGCCACAATCAAACTGACCCACTACCCAAGCAACGCTGGCAGCCCAGTTTGAGAAGTGAATCGGCACGTCCTACGCTGAGCGCAGCAACGCTTCAAACTATCGAGTCGCTGCCACTTCCTGCCACGATTAACCAAGGGAATTCTTTCGGGGTCAGTTTTCAAACTGACCTACTACCGTTGCTTGACTCCTAGAACAAAAAAGGAACAATGTTCTGCATACGTTCCAGTTCAGGGAGAGCGGCCATGTTGAAGATTTTCGTGCAGGAAGCTGCAGCGCTGGCATCGATCACGCTGTTCGTCGGGATGATCGCGGTGTGGGCCCAGCTGATCACCCAATTCTGAAAATGCGCGCGCGGGGCCAGGGGCATGGCTTGCCCTTGGGGAAAAGCGGGAGGACTTGCCGCCGCGCCGCGTTCGGCGTGGACTTGGCAGGGTTCAGGCCCCACGATGGGATTGCGAGTCGGGTCTGACGCTTTCGAGTTCCGGCCCTGGCGCTCGCTCCATCCCTGACTCAAGAGCTTCCGTAAGCAGCCATGCCGAATGCCGGATTCGTTCATCTTCACGTTCATTCCGCCTATTCGCTGCTGAAGGGCTCGATCAAGATCGCCAAGCTGGGCGAGCTCGCGAAGGCCGACCGCCAGCCGGCGCTGGCGCTGACCGATACCGACAACATGTTCGGGGCGCTAGAATTCTCCGACAAGATGGCCGGCTACGGCATCCAGCCGATCGTCGGCTGCGAGCTGGCGGTGGATTTCGGCGACGTCGATCCGAACACGCGGAGCATCCTAGCGACGACGGGCCCGGCGCGAATCGTGCTGCTGGCGGCGCGCGAGCGCGGCTACCGCAGCCTGATGCGGCTGAACTCGCGGGCGTTCCTGGAGACGCCGGTCAACCAGACCCCGCACATCAAGTTCGATTGGCTCACCGACGACGCCGAGGACCTGATCGCGCTGACCGGCGGCCCCGACGGGCCGATCGCGCTGGCACTCCGGGCCGAACAGGCGGCGCTGGCGACCACCCGCTGCGAGCGCCTGGCCAGCCTGTTCGGCGACCGCCTCTACATCGAATTGCAGCGCCACGGCGCCGACAAGGAACGCCGCACCGAGGGCGGCCTGATCGATCTCGCCTACAGCAAGGGCCTGCCGCTGGTCGCGACCAACGAGCCGTATTTCGCCAGCAATGACGACTACGAATCGCATGACGCGCTGCTCTGCATCGCCGGCGGCCACCTGATCGCCGAGACCAACCGCGAGCAACTGACCCCGGATCACCGTTTCAAGACCCGTGCGGAGATGGCGGTGCTGTTCGCCGACATCCCGGAGGCGCTGGCCTCGACGGTGGAGATCGCCGAGCGCTGCTCGTTCCGGCCGAAGACCCGCAAGCCGATCCTGCCGTTCTTCACGGTCGGTGCCGCCGCCAGCGCCGATGCCGCCGCCGACGAGGCCGCCGAGCTGAAGCGCCAGGCCGAGGAGGGGCTGGCGAATCGCCTGCGGGTGCACGGTCTCTCGCCGGGAATGACCGAGGAGGACTACAGCAAGCGGCTCGCCTTCGAGCTCGACGTCATCACCCGCATGAAATATGCGGGCTACTTCCTGATCGTCTCCGACTTCATCAAATGGGCGAAGGCGCAGGGCATTCCGGTCGGGCCGGGCCGCGGCTCCGGCGCGGGCTCGCTGGTCGCCTGGGTGCTCACCATCACCGACCTCGATCCGATGCGGTTTGCGCTGCTGTTCGAGCGCTTCCTCAATCCCGAGCGCGTCTCGATGCCGGACTTCGACATCGACTTCTGCCAGGACCGCCGCGGCGAGGTGATCCAGTACGTGCAGGAGCGCTACGGCCGCGACCAGGTGGCGCAGATCATCACCTTCGGTACGCTGCAGGCGCGCGGCGTGCTGCGCGACGTCGGGCGCGTGCTGCAGATGCCCTATGGGCAGGTCGACAAGCTGACCAAGCTGGTGCCGCAGAATCCCGCAGCACCGGTGACGCTGGCGCAGGCGATCGAGGGCGAGCCGAAGCTGCAGGCGTTCCGCGACGAGGATCCGGTGGTGGCGCGTGCGTTCGATATCGCGCAGCGCCTCGAAGGTCTGACGCGCCATGCCTCGACCCATGCCGCCGGCATCGTGATCGGCGACCGGCCGCTGAGCGAGCTGGTGCCGCTCTACCGCGATCCGAAATCCGACATGCCGGTGACCCAGTTCAACATGAAATGGGTCGAGCCCGCGGGCCTCGTGAAGTTCGACTTCCTCGGCCTGAAGACGCTGACCGTGCTCGACGTCGCGGTGAAGCTGCTCAAGCAGCGCGACGTCGATGTCGATCTCGCGACGCTGCCGATCGACGATGCGCCGAGCTATCAGATGCTGGCGCGGGGCGATGTCGTCGGCGTGTTCCAGGTGGAAAGCCAGGGCATGCGGCGCGCGCTGATCGACATGCGGCCGGACCGCTTCGAGGACATCATCGCGCTGGTGGCGCTGTATCGCCCGGGCCCGATGGCGAACATCCCGACCTATTGCGCGCGCAAGCACGGCGACGAGGAATCGGAATATCTGCATCCGATCCTGGAGCCGATCCTGAAGGAGACCTTCGGCGTCATCATCTATCAGGAACAGGTGATGCAAATCGCGCAGCAGATGGCGGGCTACTCGCTCGGCCAGGCCGACCTGCTGCGCCGCGCGATGGGCAAGAAGATCCGCGCCGAGATGGACAAGCAGCGCGACATCTTCGTCGCCGGTGCGATGAAGAACGGCGTGGCGAAGGGCCAGGCCGAGACGATCTTCGAGCTGCTCGCCAAGTTCGCCGACTACGGCTTCAACAAGAGCCACGCGGCCGCCTATGCGCTGGTGTCGTACCACACCGCCTATATGAAGGCGCATTACCCGGTCGAGTTCCTGGCGGCGTCGATGACGCTCGAACTCAACAACACCGACAAGCTCTCCGAATTTCGTTCCGAGGCGCAGCGGCTCGGCATCAAGGTCGAGGCGCCCAACATCAATCGCTCCGGCGCGACCTTCGAGGTCAGCGACAACACGATCTACTACGCGCTCGCGGCGCTGAAGGGCGTCGGCATCCAGGCGGTCGAGCAGATCATCGAGGAGCGCAACAGGAAGGGCGTCTTCACCTCGCTCGCCGATTTCGCAGCAAGGGTGAGCCCGCGCGCCGTCAACAAGCGGATCATCGAGAGCCTTGCGGCGGCCGGCGCTTTCGACACGCTGGAGCCGAACCGCGCGCGCGTCTTCGCCGGTGCCGATGCGATCCTCGCCGCGTGCCAGCGCAGCCACGAGGCGGCGACCTCGGGCCAGAACGACATGTTCGGCGGCGCGGCGGATGCGCCGAGCATCATGTTGCCGCAGATCGAGCCGTGGCTGCCCGCGGACCGGCTGCGGCGCGAATACGACGCCATCGGCTTCTTCCTGTCGGGCCATCCGCTCGACGATTACGCGACCGCGCTGAAGCGGCTGCGCGTGCAATCCTGGGCGGAATTCTCGCGCGCGGTGAAGACCGGCGCCACCGCCGGCAAGGTCGCGGCTACCGTGGTGTCGCGCATGGAACGGCGCACCAAGACCGGCAACAAGATGGGCATCATGGGCCTGTCGGACCCGACCGGCCATTTCGAGGCGGTGCTGTTCTCGGAGGGCCTTGCGCAGTACCGCGACGTGCTCGAGCCGGGGGCGGCCGTGCTGTTGCAGCTCGGCGCCGAACTGCAGGGCGAGGACGTGCGGGCGAGGGTGCTGCACGCCGAGCCGCTGGATCACGCCGCCGCCAAGACCCAGAAGGGCCTGCGCATCTTCGTGCGCGACACCAAGCCGCTGGATTCGATCGCCCGCCGCCTCAACATGCCGGAAGCCGCGCCCGCCCCGGGCGGCCCCGCAAAGGCACCGGCCGTGAAGCCGGCCGCCGCGCCGCCACCGGCGGCAGGGGCCGATGGCGACGTCTCGCTGGTGATGATGCTGGACCTCGAAACCGAGGTGGAGATGAAGCTGCCCGGCCGCTACAAGGTCTCGCCGCAGATTGCCGGTGCGATCAAGGCGGTGGCGGGCGTGGTCGACGTGCAGACCCTCTAAAGGGGGACTTCGGGCGCCGAACAGGTCCGTTTCGGTACGATTTGGGCTCGGCCGTCCGCTGTAACCGGCCGTATTTCCTTGCTTCTCGCGCAAATCGCGCTATATAGCGCGCCATCTCACACGGAAACATGGCTCTCAAGGCCGTCCGGTGGCAACCGGGCCATTCAGGCGCGTTTGCTCACACGTTTCCGGAGGAACCAACCGGAGAATTGGATCTATGTCGCTGCCCGAATTCAACATGCGTCAGCTTTTGGAAGCTGGCGTTCACTTTGGCCACCAGGCCCACCGCTGGAATCCGAAGATGCAGGATTACATCTTCGGCGCCCGCAATAATATCCACATCATCGACCTCGCGCAGACCGTGCCGATGCTGCACCGTGCGCTGCAGGCGGTCAGCGATACCGTCGCCAAGGGCGGCCGCATCCTGTTCGTCGGCACCAAGCGCTCGGCCCAGGACGGCGTTGCCGACGCCGCGAAGCGTTCGGCGCAGTACTTCGTCAACTCGCGCTGGCTCGGCGGCACGCTGACCAACTGGAAGACGATCTCGGCCTCGATCAAGCGCCTGCGTCACCTCGACGACGTGCTGTCGTCGGGCGAAGCCAACTCCTACACCAAGAAGGAGCGGCTGACGCTGCAGCGCGAGCGCGACAAGCTCGACCGTTCGCTCGGCGGCATCAAGGACATGGGCGGTCTTCCCGACATGATCTTCGTGATCGACACCAACAAGGAAGACATCGCGATCCAGGAAGCCCAGCGGCTCAACATTCCGGTCGCCGCGATTGTCGACACCAATTCGGACCCGAAGGGCATCACCTATGTGGTGCCGGGCAATGACGACGCCGGCCGCGCGATCTCGCTGTATTGCGACCTCGTGGCGCGCGCCGCCATCGACGGCATCTCGCGCGCTCAGGGCGAGTCGGGAATCGACATCGGTGCGTCGGCGACGCCCGTGCAGGAAGACCTTCCGGCGGCTGCGCCGTCCGGCTTCCAGGGCCTCGCCGGCCCGCGCGGCACCGCCGACAACCTCAAGAAGCTCACCGGCGTGTCCGGTGCGATCGAGAAGAAGCTCAACGACCTCGGCATCTTCCACTACTGGCAGCTCGCCGAGCTCGATCACGACACCGCGCACAAGATCGGCGAAGAAGTCGGTCTGCCGAGCCGTGCCGACGCCTGGGTCGCCCAGGCCAAGACGCTCGCCGAAGCGGAATAAAGGTTGCGCGGCGTGGCCGGGTTTCGCCCGGCCGCCGCTTCTATTCCACGAACAACGATCTCCCTGTCGCAGACGGCGGCGCCATCGGGCGCCGCGGTTTCTGTACAGGCAAGAAGGGCATTGAACGATGGCAACGATCACAGCAGCGATGGTCAAGGAGCTCCGCGAGTCGACCGGCGCGGGCATGATGGATTGCAAGGCGGCGCTGACCGAGAACAACGGCGACATGCAGGAAGCGCAGGATTGGCTGCGCAAGAAGGGCCTCTCCAAGGCCGCCAAGAAGGCCGGCCGCGTGGCGGCCGAGGGCCTGATCGGCGCGCTGACCTCCGGCACCAAGGGCGTGCTGGTCGAGGTCAACTCCGAGACCGACTTCGTTGCGCGCAATGAGCAGTTCCAGGGCCTGGTCAAGATGATCGCCCAGGTCGCGCTGCACAACGGCGCCGACGTCGAGAAGATCAAGGCGGCGAAGGTCGGCGATGTCACCGTCGAGACCGCGATCTCCGACGCGATCGCGACCATCGGCGAGAACATGACGCTGCGCCGCGCCGCCTCGCTCGAGGTGAGCAAGGGCGTGGTGTCGAGCTATGTCCACAACGCGGTCGTCGAGGGCGCCGGCAAGATCGGCGTGATCGTGGCGCTGGAGTCCGCCGGCAAGGCCGATGAGCTCGCAGTGCTCGGCCGCCAGCTCGCCATGCACGTGGCGGCGGCGAAGCCGCTGGCGCTCGACCCGGCCGGGCTCGATCCGGAGACCGTCAAGCGCGAGAAGGACGTGCTGGCCGACAAGTACCGCCAGCAGGGCAAGCCGGAGAACGTCATCGAGAAGATCGTCGATTCCGGCCTGAAGACCTACTACAAGGAAGTCTGCCTGCTCGATCAGGCCTTCATCCACGACAGCGGCAAGTCCGTTGCCCAGGCGGTGAAGGAAGCTGAGGGTAAGGTCGGCGGGCCGATCAAAATCGCTGGCTTTGTGAACTATGCTCTCGGTGAGGGAATCGAGAAGCAGGAAAGCGACTTCGCCGCCGAAGTCGCGGCCGCCAGCGGCAAGAAGTAACCGCTGACACCAGGGCCTCCGGCGCTTTGCGCCGGAAGCCTGCCTGCGCGGATAAGAAAGCGATCGCATCATGGCTGAGCCGATCTATCGTCGCGTGGTGATCAAGCTTTCCGGCGAATATCTGGCCGGCTCCCACGGGTTCGGTATCGATCAACCGACGGTCGATCGCGTCGCCGACGACCTGATTGCGGCCCGCAAGCTCGGCATCGAGGTCGCCGTCGTGATCGGCGGCGGCAACATCGTCCGCGGCGTCGAGGTGTCCTCGCGCGGCGTCTCCCGGCCGACCGGCGACACCATGGGCATGCTTGCCACCATGATGAACTGCCTCGCGCTGGAGGCGGCGATCGAGCGCAAGGGAACCCCGGCGCAGACCCTGTCGGCATTCGTGATGCCGGAGATTTCCGAGCTGTTCACCCGTAGTGCAACGCACAAATATCTTGCCGAGGGACGCATCGTCCTGCTCGGCGGTGGAACCGGCAACCCGTTCTTCACCACCGACACCACCGCCGTGCTCCGCGCGGCCGAAATCGGCGCGCAGGCGGTGCTGAAGGCCACCAATGTCGACGGCGTCTACAGCGCCGATCCGAAGAAGGACCCCAAAGCCAAGCGCTTCGACCGCCTGACCCATTCGCAGGCGATCGAGGGCGGCTACAAGGTCATGGACGCGACCGCTTTCGCGCTTGCCCGCGAGACGTCGCTGCCTATCATCGTGTTCTCGATCGCGGAGCCCGGTTCGATCGGTGCGATTCTGCGCGGTACCGGACACGGCACGGTCGTCGCCGGCTGATGCCGCGCCTCCGGGCGTCGACAGCCGGTTTCTAGGGAAGGGAGAACGTCATGGCCGCACCTGGTTTTGACATCAACGACGTGAAGCGCCGCATGCAGGGCGCCACACAATCGCTCAAGCACGAGCTCGGCGGTCTGCGCACCGGCCGTGCCGCGGCCTCCATGTTGGAGCCGGTCCAGGTCGAGGCTTACGGCTCGCATATGCCGCTCAACCAGGTTGCGACCATCAGCGTGCCCGAGCCGCGCCTGCTCTCGGTGCAGGTCTGGGACAAGACGATGGTGAAGGCGGTCGAAAAGGCGATCGTCGATTCCAATCTCGGCCTGTCGCCCGCGACCGAAGGGCAGGTGTTGCGCTTGCGGATTCCCGAGCTCAACGAGGAGCGCCGCAAGGAGCTCGTCAAGGTCGCGCACAAATACGCCGAAGCGGCCAAGGTCGCCGTGCGCCACGTGCGCCGCGACGGTCTCGACGTGATCAAGAAGCTCGAGAAGAATCACGAGATCTCCGAGGACGATCAGGAGCGCCTGTCGAACGAGGTGCAGAAGGCGACCGACGGCATGATCGCCGAAATCGATCAGCTGCTCGCTGCCAAGGAAAAGGAAATCCTGACGGTCTGAAGGCGCTACGGGAACAGCCGATGTCGAACGCCGCCGCCCCAGCAACTGACGGACCGGATCGCACCGGCAGTCCGTTGCATGTGGCCGTTATCATGGACGGCAACGGGCGCTGGGCCAAGTCGCGCGGCCTGCCGCGCGTCGAGGGCCACCGCCGCGGCGTCGAAGCGCTGCGCCGTGTGGTGCGCGCAGCCCATGAACTCGGCATCGTCTATCTCACCATCTTTTCCTTCAGCTCGGAGAACTGGTCGCGGCCGGCCAGCGAGATCGGCGATTTGTTCGGCCTGTTGCGCCGCTTCATCCGCAACGATCTGGCGACGCTGCACCGCGATGGGGTGCGGGTGCGCGTGATCGGCCAGCGTGACGGCCTCGACGCCGACATCTGCGCGCTGCTCAACGAAGCCGAGGAGCTGACCAGGAATAACGACAAGCTCAATCTCGTGGTCGCCTTCAACTACGGTTCGCGCGCGGAGATCGCTTCCGCAGCGCGGCGCCTTGCGCGCGAGGTCGCCGAAGGCAAGCGCGACGCCAACTCCATCGATGCCGACACGCTCGGGCAATATCTCGATGCGCCCGACATTCCGGATCCGGATCTGATCATCCGCACCAGCGGCGAGCAGCGTCTGTCCAACTTCCTGATGTGGCAGGCCGCCTATAGCGAGCTCGTGTTCGTGCCGATTCACTGGCCGGATTTCGACAAGGCGGCGCTCGAGGGCGCGATTGCGGAATACGGCAAGCGCGAGCGCCGGTTCGGCGGGCTCGCTGCGAAAACCGGATCGTGACCGAGGGCGAGGCCGCGCCGGCGGCAGCAAACGAACAGGGGTCGCGCAATCTCGCGATGCGCGTGATCGCGGCGCTGGTGCTGGCGCCGGTTGCGATCGCGCTGGCCTATATGGGTGGCGTCGCCTGGTCGCTCCTTGTGACATTGGCGGCGGCTGGATTGTTCGCGGAATGGCTTGTTGTCACCGGACTCGGACGCGAGCTCCGGATCCTGGTGCCCGGTGTGATCGCGTTGCTGCTCGCCGGACTGTGCCTGATGGCCGGCCGTATCGATGCGGCCCTGATCGTGCTCGCCGTCGGTGCGGTTGTTGTGGCACTGACGTCCGGCGCGCGGCGCAACTGGGCCATTGCGGGATTGCTCTATGCGGCAGCGGCCGAGATCGCATCGGTCCTGCTGCGTCTCGACACGGCGAAGGGCTTTGCCGCGCTGATGTTCGTGCTGCTGATCGTGTGGGTCACCGATATCGGCGGCTACTTCGCGGGCCGCAGCATCGGCGGGCCAAAGCTCTGGGTGCGGGTCAGCCCGAAGAAGACGTGGGCGGGTGCGGTTGGCGGCTTCGTGGCGAGCCTGCTGGTCGCGGCCGGCTTTGCCGCCTTCGAGATCGGCTCGACCGGTCCGCTCTTGATGCTCGGCGCCGTTTTGTCGGTGGTCTCGCAACTCGGCGATCTCTTCGAATCCGCGGTGAAGCGGCGGTTCGGCGTGAAGGATTCGAGTCACATCATTCCCGGTCACGGCGGCCTCCTGGACCGCCTGGACGGATTCGTCGCGGCCGTCATTGTGGCGGCGATTTTCGGCTTTCTCCGTGGTGGCGCCGATGGCGTCGGGCGCGGTCTTATGGTTTGGTGATGAAATGAGCGCAGTTCCGTTGCGTAACAACAAGGCCGCGGCGGTGTCCGCGGTGCGGACCGTAACCGTCCTCGGTGCCACCGGCTCGATCGGCGACAGCACCATGGATCTGCTCCGCGGCGCGCGCGACCGCTACCGGGTCGAGGCGCTGACCGCGAACAGCAATGTCGAGGGCCTCGCCAAGCTGGCCAAGGAATTCGGCGCGCGGTTCGCGGCCATTGCCGATCCGGCCCGACTTTCCGAATTGAAGGATGCGCTGGCCGGAACCCGGATCGAATGCGGGGCCGGGGAGAGCGCGATCATCGAGGCGGCCGCGCGGCCTGCCGATTGGGTGATGGCCGCGGTCAGCGGCGCGGCCGGGCTGAAGCCCGCGCTCGCCGCGGTCGATCGCGGCGCCACCGTCGCGCTCGCCAACAAGGAATGTTTGGTCTGCGCCGGCGATATCTTCATGGAGCGGGCCAAGAAGGCCGGCGCCTGCATTCTGCCGGCAGACTCCGAGCACAATGCGCTGTTCCAGGCGCTGGCTTCCGGCAACCGCGAGGAACTGACGCGGGTGATCATCACCGCGTCCGGCGGGCCGTTCCGCACCTGGGCCCCCGCCGACATCGAGCAGGCGACGCTGGAACAGGCGCTGAAACATCCCAATTGGAGCATGGGGCAGAAGATCACGATCGATTCCGCGTCGATGATGAACAAGGGTCTCGAGGTGATCGAGGCGTCCTATCTGTTCGCCCTGACGCCCGATGAAATCGACGTGCTGGTGCACCCGCAGTCGATCATCCACGGCATGGTCGAGTTCTCCGATCGCTCGGTGGTCGCCCAGCTCGGCACGCCCGATATGCGGATCCCGATCGCGCACTGCCTCGGCTGGCCCGACCGCGTTGTCGGCCCGTCCGCCAAGCTCGATCTCGCCAAGATCGGACAGCTCACCTTCGAGACGCCGGACTTTGAACGCTTCCCGGGACTGCGGCTGGCGTACGAGGCGCTGCGGATGGGGCACGGCGCGACGACGGTCTACAACGCCGCGAACGAGATCGCGGTCGCCGCGTTCATCGCCGGCAAGATCAAGTTCGGCGCGATCGCCCGCCTGGTCGAGGCGACGATGAACGATTGGATCAGGTCGGGGAATCAGCCACCACTGCGCTCGGCGGATGATGCGATTTCCGTTGACCATATCGCGCGAAATAAAGCTGCCGCCCTATTGCCTCAAATTGCCTTAAAGGCAACCTAGAGGGTTGGGGGCGGAGCCTTTGGCTCTTGTCGAGGGAAAATCGAATGCCCGAGTATTTTATTCATAGTATCAATGCGTTGAGTCATGGGCTTCTCGGTACCATCGTTCCCTTCCTCTTCGTCCTGACCATCGTCGTCTTCTTCCACGAACTCGGCCACTTCCTGGTCGCGCGCTGGGCCGGCGTGAAGGTGTTGACGTTCTCGCTGGGCTTCGGGCCGGAGCTCGCCGGCTTCAACGACCGGCACGGCACGCGCTGGAAGATCTCGGCGATACCGCTCGGCGGTTACGTCAAATTCTTCGGCGACGACAGCGAGGCATCGACGCCGTCGACCGAGACGCTCGCCGCCATGACGGCGGAAGAGCGCGAAGGCAGCTTCCATCACAAATCGGTCGGAAAGCGCACCGCCATCGTCGCGGCCGGCCCGATCGCCAATTTCATCCTCGGCGCCCTGATTTTCGCGGGCATGGCGCTCTACTACGGCAAGCCGAGCACGATCGCCCGGGTCGACGGCCTGGTGGCCGAAAGCGTCGCAGCGTCGTCCGGCTTCAAGGTCGGCGATGTCGTCGTGGAGATCGACGGCAGCGCGATTCAGAGCTTTGCCGACATGCAGCGCATTGTAGCCTCGAATGCTGGTTCAGAGCTTGGGTTCAAGGTGAAGCGCGATGGCGCGATCGTCGCGCTCAAGGCGACGCCGGCGCTCAGGGAGGTCAAGGACCCCTTCGGCAATGCTCACCGAATCGGCGTGCTTGGAATCGAGCACAAGGCTCAGGTCGGCGAGGCCACCAGCGCCTCCGTCGGCGTGCTGGAGGCCCTGAGGATCGGCGTCGAGCAGGTTTGGTACATCATTTCCAGCACGTTCAAGTTCCTCGGGTCGCTGTTCGTTGGAACCGGCAATCCGGCCGAGGTGAGCGGGGTGATTGGAATCGCGAAGCTGTCAGGGCAGGCCGCGAGCGCCGGGTTCCAGTTCGTGATCAACCTTTGCGCCATCCTTTCGGTCTCGATCGGCCTGCTGAACCTGTTTCCGATCCCGCTTTTGGATGGCGGACACCTGCTTTTCTACAGCGCGGAGGCGCTGCGGGGACGCCCGCTGTCGGAGCGGACGCAGGAGGTAGGTTTCCGAATCGGGCTGGGTCTGGTCCTGATGCTAATGGTGTTTGCGACGTATAACGACATCCTCAGGATCGCCGGGTCCTGAAACGGGCTTTTTTGTGGCGTTGCCAATGGGCAACGTCTTGGAACGAAAATGGAAATGTTCAGCTCTAGTAAGTTTGCCCCCTAGGCAAATTTGGTTACAAGCTGAGCGGCAGGTTGGGAATCTGTCGGGTCGTTGGGGAACGATCGGGCATCGTTAAGATAAGGGCGCGTTGCGCATGATGTTTGGAATGCGAGTGAGGGGGGGGCTGTTCGCCGCCTTGGTCATGTTCGCCGCGCCGGTGGTTGCCACCTTGGCGACCGTAGCTGTGTCTGTGCCTGTGTCGGCGCAGACAGTCGATTCGATCACGGTGGAGGGGAACCGCCGTGTCGAGCTTGAAACCATCCGCTCCTACTTCCATCCCGGACCGGGTGGTCGGCTGGGCCAGGCCCAGATCGACGATGGTTTGAAGGCGCTGATCGAGACCGGCCTGTTTCAGGACGTCCATATCGACCAGCGGGGCGGGCGCCTCGTCGTGGTCGTGGTCGAGAACCCGGTAATCGGCCGCGTTGCCTTCGAGGGCAACAAGAAGATCAAGGACGAACAGCTGACCGCTGAAGTGCAGTCCAAGCCGCGCGGCACGTTCTCGCGCCCGATGGTCCAGTCGGACGCCCTGCGCATCGCCGAGATCTACCGTCGGTCCGGCCGCTATGACGTGCGGGTCAATCCGCAGATCATCGAGCAGCCGAACAACCGCGTCGACCTGATCTTCGAGGTCAATGAAGGCGTGAAGACCGGCGTTCGGTCGATCGAGTTCATCGGCAACAGCGCCTATTCGGCGTCCCGTCTGCGCGACGTCATCAAGACCCGCGAATCGAACATCCTGAGCTTCCTCGGCGGCAACGACGTCTACGACCCCGACCGGGTCGAGGCCGATCGCGACCTGCTGCGTCGCTTCTACCTCAAGAACGGCTATGCCGACGTCCAGGTCGTGGCCGCGCTGACCGAATACGATCCCGAGAAGAAGGGCTTCCTGGTTACCTTCAAGATCGAGGAAGGCCAGCAGTACCGCGTCGCGTCCGTCAACTATACGTCGTCGATCGCAACGCTCGACCCGAACGCGCTGCGCACCTACTCGCGCGTCAATGTCGGCTCGCTCTACAACGCCGAGGCGCTGGAGAAGTCGGTCGAAGAGATGCAGATCGAGGCATCGCGCCGCGGCTACGCCTTCGCGGTGGTCCGGCCGCGCGGCGATCGCAACTTCGACAATCACACGGTGTCGATCACCTTCGCGATCGACGAAGGGCCGCGCACCTATATCGAGCGCATCAACATCCGCGGCAACAGCCGTACCCGCGACTACGTGATCCGCCGCGAGTTCGATATCTCGGAAGGCGACGCCTACAACCGTGCGCTGGTCGACCGTGCCGAGCGCCGGCTGAAGAACCTCGACTTCTTCAAGACGGTGAAGATCACCACCGAGCCGGGCTCCTCCAGCGATCGCGTCATCCTGATCGTCGATCTCGAGGAGAAGTCGACCGGCGACTTCTCGGTGTCGGGCGGTTACTCGACCACCGACGGCGCGCTGGCCGAAGTCAGCGTCTCCGAGCGCAACCTGCTCGGCCGCGGCCTGTTCGCGAAGGCGTCGGTAACCTACGGCCAGTATGCCCGCGGCTACTCGCTGTCGTTCGTCGAGCCGTATCTGCTCGACTACCGCGTCGCGCTCGGCCTCGACCTCTATCAGCGCCAGCAGCTGTCCAACAGCTACATCGCGTACGGCACCAAGACGCTGGGCTTCAGCCCGCGGCTCGGCTTCAGCCTGCGGGAAGACCTGTCGCTGCAGCTGCGCTACTCGATCTACCAGCAGGAAATCACCCTGCCGTCGACGCTGAACAACTGTAACAACGTGCCGCTCCTGCCGGATGGAACGCCCAATCCCGCGTTCAATCCGAGCCCGGCCTATGCGAACCTGAACGGGATCAGCCTGGTGTCGACCAATGGTCTCGGCTGCTTCTATGACGGCGAAGCCTCGCTGCCGGTCCGCAAGGAGCTGGCGGGCGGCAAGACCCTCACGTCGGCGCTGGGTTACACGCTCAACTACAACACGCTCGACAACAACAAGAACCCGACCGACGGTCTGATCGTCGACTTCAAGCAGGACTTCGCCGGTGTTGGCGGCGACGTCAGCTACATCAAGACCGCGATCGACGCGAAGTACTACACTCCGCTGGTCTCCGACATCGTCGGCGTGATCCATGCCCAGGGCGGCATCCTGAACAAGCTCGGGACCTCGGATCTGCGCATGCTCGATCACTTCCAGATGGGCCCGAACCTGGTCCGCGGCTTTGCGCCGAACGGTATCGGTCCGCGCGACATCAACCCGTACGGCACCATGGACGCCATCGGCGGCACCAAGTACTGGGGCGTGTCGGCGGAACTGCAGATGCCGTTCTGGTTCCTGCCGAAGGAAGTCGGGCTCAAGGGCGCGGTCTATGCCGACGCCGGCGGCCTGTACGATTACCAGGGCCCGACCTCGTGGGCGGCGACCGGCGAAGTCAACCAGCCCGGCTGTATCAGGCCGACGAACAATCCGCCGTCTCCGGGTACGTGCCTTGGTCTGAGCTACGACGACAGCAAGGTTGTCCGTACCTCGGTCGGTGTCGGCCTGATCTGGCAGTCACCGTTCGGCCCGCTGCGCTTCGACTACGCGGTGCCGCTGACCAAGGGTGCGTTTGACCGCACGCAAGAATTCCGGTTTGGCGGCGGTACGACGTTCTAAGACCGATTGCCAACCGGACTGCGACGGATGAAATGGCGCAGCCGATCTTCTTCAAGAGTCCTCCTTCGTCATCGCTGGCTGAAATAGCCGCGTTGACGAAGGCGCAACTGGTCGACCCCGAAAGGGGTGCGCTTCAGATCAGGGGGCTGGCCTCGCTCGACGAGGCCGGTCCGATGCATCTCGCCTTTTTCGACAATCTGAAATACGCCGACCAGCTTGCCGCGACCAAGGCCGGGGCATGTCTGGTCAGCCCGCGCTTCGAGGCACAGGTGCCGAAGGGCACTGCCGTGCTGCGGGCGGCGAAGCCGTTCCAGGTGTTCGTCGAGCTCGCCCGGCAATGGCACGCCGATGCCCTGCGGCCGCAATCCTGGTTCGACACCGAGGGCATCGCGCCGTCGGCGATCATCGATCCCACCGCGCGCCTCGAGGACGGCGTCATTGTCGATCCGCTGGTCGTGATCGGCCCGCGGGTCGAGATCGGCTCGGGCACCATCATCGGCGCCGGCGCGGTGATCGGAGCCGACGTCAAGATCGGCCGCGACTGCAATGTCGGCGCCAAGACCACCATCCAGTTCGCGCTGATCGGCAACAACGTCCTGATCCATCCCGGCTGCAATATCGGCCAGGACGGCTACGGCTTCATCTTCTTCGGGCCGGCCGGCCATGTGAAGGTGCCGCAAACCGGCCGCGTGGTGATCCAGAACGATGTCGAGGTCGGCGCCGCCTCGACCATCGACCGCGGTTCCCTGCGCGACACCGTGATCGGCGAGGGCACCAAAATCGACAATCAGGTCCAGATCGGCCACAATGTAACGATCGGCCGGCACTGCCTGCTCGCGGCCCAGATCGGGCTCGCCGGCAGCCTGACGATCGGCGACAATGTCGCGCTCGGCGCCAAGGTAGGCATCAACAACCACCTCAAGATCGGCGACGGCGCGCAGGTGACGGCGATGAGCGCGGTCAAGGACGATATCCCGGCCAATGGTCGCTGGGGCGGGCATTTCGCCAAGCCGACCAAGCAGTGGTTCAGGGAAATTATCGCAGTGGAGCGTCTGGTGCGCGACAACGAAGCCAAAGGTGAGGGGCAGGAGTGATGGAGGAGGCACCGGTCAAATTCGAGCTGGTGGATATCAACGATATCCTGAAGACGCTCCCGCATCGCTTTCCGATGTTGCTGATCGACCGGGTGATCAAGATCCGCACCGACTACAGCGGCATCGGCATCAAGAACGTCACCTTCAACGAGCCGCCGTTCCAGGGGCATTTCCCGGACCGTCCGGTCTACCCCGGCGTGATGATGATCGAGGCGATGGCCCAGACCGCCGGCGTCATCGGCATCAAGTCGGTCGAGGGCACCGAGAAGCCGCGCGCGGTGTATTTCCTCACCATCGACAAGTGCAAGTTCAGGAAGCCGGTGATGCCCGGCGACACCATCGAGTATCACATGCGCTCGCTCGGCCGGCGCAAGACGATGTGGTGGTTTCACGGCGATGCGAAGGTCAACGGCCAGGTCGTCGCCGAGGCCGATGTCGGTGCGATGCTGACGGATTAAGCCGCGCCGGGCTCACGACGTTGTGCAGGTGTAGCGGCCGTCCGCGCCCGCGATCCGCAGGACGCGATTGAGGAAGACGCCCATCGACGGCGCGTTCATCAGCGCGTCGTAGGTTTCGGCGGGGACGCCGCAATAGTGCTGGTAGCTGCCTCTGACCGCGACCAGCAGCGCGCGCTGATCCGCCCTGTAGCAGACCCGCTGGACGATCGTGCTGCGGTTGATGTCGCGGCATTCGAAGCTCGAGAGATCAATCGCCGTGCTGTCGCCGAGATCGACCGTCTCCGGGCCGATTGGCGCAGAGAGCAGGCTGAGGATCAGCGCGGCGGCCCGGACCATGGGATCGGTTGCGACCTTCTCGTTTGCAACAGGCGGTCATCATACGTCACTGGACAGGGCGGGCAAAGTCGCGCTAACGACCGCCCCAATCGACAGCCTGGCGCCTCGATAGCACCTTGGCGCCATTAACGAATTCCGGACCGAAACTTCATGAGCATGATCGACCCGACTGCGCGGATTGCCGATGGCGCTGTGATCGGGGCCGGCACCGAGATCGGTCCGTACTGCATCATCGGCCCCAATGTCGTGCTTGGCGAGAACTGCAAGCTGATCGCGCATGTCACGGTCAGCGGGCATACCAGGATCGGCGCCGGCTGCATCATCTCGCCGTTCGCGGCGCTCGGCGGGCCGCCGCAGGATCTCAGCTATCGCGGCGAGCCGACCCGCCTCGAAGTCGGCGAAGCCTGCACCATCCGCGAGGGCGTGACGATGAACGTCGGCACGGTCAAGGGCGGCGGGCTCACCCGCGTCGGCGATCGCGGCTTCTTCATGAACAACAGCCATGTCGGCCATGACTGCATGGTCGGCAATGGCGTGATCTTCGCGACGTCGGCGACGCTCGGCGGCCACTGCGAGATCGGCGACTTCGTCTATATCGGCGGCCTGTCGGCGGTGCACCAGTTCACCCGCGTCGGCTCCCAGGTGATGATCGGCGGCGTCTGCGGCGTCCGCGGCGACATCATCCCGTTCGGACTGGCCAACGGTCAGTACGCAGTCCTCGAAGGACTCAACATCATCGGCATGCGGCGCCGCCAGTTCACCAAGGCGCGGCTGGCGACGGTGCGCGCGTTCTATCAAAAGCTGTTCCACGGCCCTGGCATCTTCGCCGAGCGGCTGGCCTCGGTGCAGCCGCTGGCGGGCGAGGATCCGGCGATTGCGGAAATCCTGGCCTTCATCGAGGGCGGCAAGCTGCGCCCGCTCTGCCTTCCCGCCGATAGCAATTGAGCAGCGGATGGCCGCCAGCATGACGTCAGCGGCTCCCTCGCTTTCCTCGCCGGTCGGCGTCATCGCCGGCGGCGGCGCCATGCCGTTCGCGGTTGCCGACTCCCTGGTTGCGCGCGGCATCACGCCGGTGTTGTTCGCGCTGCGCGGCGCCTGCGACCCGGCGCGCGCGCAGCGGTTTCGCCACCGCTGGATCTCGGTCGGCCAGCTCGGGCGCGCGACCCGGCTGTTCCGCGATGAAGGCTGCCGCGATCTGATCTTCATCGGCACCCTGGTGCGCCCCGCGCTGTCGGAGATTCGGCTCGACTGGGGCACGCTGCGCCTGCTCGGCCACGTCGTGCGCGCATTTCGCGGCGGCGACGATCATTTGCTGTCGAGCGTCGGCCGCATCCTCGAGCAGCAGGGCTTCCGCATGGTCGGGATCAAGGATGTCGCGCCCGATCTGTTGATGCCGGAGGGCGCCGTGACGCGCGCGGCGCCCGACAGCACGGCGCTCGCCGATATCGCGCGCGGACGCGGCGTGCTCGACGCGCTCGGCCCGTTCGACATCGGTCAAGCGGCCGTGGTGATCGACGGTCATGTGGTGGCGGTCGAGGATATCGAGGGCACCGACGGGCTGCTCGCGCGCGTCGCGCGGCTGCGCGCCGAGGGCCGCATCCGCACCAAGGCCGGCCGCGGCGTGCTGGTGAAGGCGCCGAAGAGCAGGCAGGATTTGCGCTTCGATCTGCCGACCATCGGCCCGCGGACGGTCGAGGGCGCGGCAGCCGCCGGTATCGCCGGCATCGCCGTGATCGCCGGCAATACGCTGGCCGCCGAACCGCAGGCCCTGGTCGAGGCCGCCGACGCCAAAGGGCTGTTTGTCATCGGACTGGCGGGCTGATGCAGGTGCGCAGTCCCAGCACCGTTCGCAAGATATTCCTCATCGCGACCGAGGAATCCGGCGACCGCCTCGGCGCGGCGCTGATGCAGGTGCTGCGCCAGCGCCTCGGCGATGCCGTGCAGTTTTCCGGCGTCGGCGGCCAGGCGATGGCTGCACAGGGCATCGCCTCGCTGTTTCCGATCGAGGAACTCTCGATCATGGGTTTTGCCGCTGTCGTGAAGCAATTGCCGAAAATCCTGCGATTGATCCGGCGCACAGCCGATGCCGTGCTCGCCGACGCGCCTGACATGCTCGTCATCATCGACAGCCCCGATTTCACCCACCGCGTCGCCCGTCGCGTCCGCGCCCGCAACCCGAACATTCCGATCGTCGACTACGTGTCGCCCTCGGTCTGGGCCTGGCGGCCGGGCAGGGCGCGCGCGATGCAGCGCTATGTCGATCACGTGCTCGCGCTGCTGCCGTTCGAGCCGGAGGAATATCGCAAGCTGCAGGGACCCCCGTGCAGCTATGTCGGCCATCCCCTGACCGAGCAGCTCGCCTCGCTGCGGCCGAACGAGGACGAGCAGAAGCGGCGCGATGCGCAGCCTCCGGTGCTGCTGGTGTTGCCCGGAAGCCGGCGCAGCGAGATCAGGCATCACCTGGCGCTGTTCGGCACGGCGCTCGGCCAGCTCAGCAAGCAAACGCCGTTCGAGCTCGTGCTCCCCACCATGCCGCATCTCGAGGCGATGGTGCGCGAAGGCGTCGCGTCGTGGCCGGTGGTGCCGCGGCTCGCGATCGGCGAGACCGAGAAGCGCGCCGCGTTCCGTGTCGCCCGCGCGGCTCTCGCGAAGTCGGGCACGGTGACGCTGGAGCTCGCGCTGTCGGGGATTCCCATGGTGACGGCCTATCGCGTCGGCGCCGCCGAGGCGTTCATCCTGCGCCGTGCGATCCGGGTGTCCTCGGTGATCCTCGCCAATCTCGTGATCGGCAGCGATATCATTCCCGAGTTCCTGCAGGAGGACTGCACGCCGGACAAGCTCGCGGCGGCGCTGCGCGACGTGCTTGCGGATTCGCCCGATCGTCTGCGGCAGCTCGTGGGGTTCGCGACGATGGACGGGAAGATGTCGACCGGCGACCAGCCGCCAAGCGTCCGAGCCGCCGACATCGTGCTGGCGGAGATGGGCCGCCGTTCGACCTAAGGCGCGGTGTGATTAGGTTGAATCGTCATCGCGCTTTAGCACTTTGTTTGAGCATGAAATCCGCTTCGCACTTTTCCGGATCATGCTTTAGCCAATCGATCGTGTCCGCGTTCAGCGGCGACATCCCGCCGCAACGATCCCGCTTGCGCTGAATGTTTAGACCATACTAATATTAGCAATAGCTAATATTAGTATGGAGCCCAGCCATGAAGATCGATCCGGTCGCCTATGTCGGAGCCGTCGTTCGCGAAGTCGCCTTCCGGGAACGCGACGGCAAGCCGGCGCGGGCGGTGATCGCGACCCGCAGCTACGACACCGACATCGCCGATCTCTGGGATGTGCTGACCAACCCCGAACGCATTCCGCGCTGGTTCCTGCCGATCTCGGGCGACCTGAGGCTTGGCGGCCGCTATCAGTTCCAGGGCCACGCGGGCGGCGAGATCACGACGTGTGAGCCGCCGCGCCGGCTTGCCGTCACGTGGGAGTCCATGGGCACGGTCAGCTGGGTTACCGTGACGTTGGCCGAGAATGGCCCAGACGCCACGCGCCTGGAATTGGAACACCTCTCGGTGATCGAGGGCGACTTCTGGGACCGCTACGGGGCCGGTGCGGTCGGCGTCGGCTGGGATCTCGCGCTGCTCGGGCTCGCGCTCTATCTGGCCATGCCGCCCGGCGGGGAATTCGACCGCGCCGCCGCGTCGGCGTGGCCGGCCACCGACGACGGCAAGGAATTCATCCGCCGCGCCAGCGAGGACTGGTGCAGGGCCTCGATCGCGGCGGGCACCGAGGAGGCAGCGGCGCGCAGATCGGCCGCAAATACCACGGCGGCCTATTGCGGCGAGCCGGAGCCGGGGAGCGGAGGCTAACGAGCGATGCACGCCTTCGACATCCTCGGCGATCCTGTCCGCCGGCGCATCCTGGAGCTATTGGCGACCGGCGAGCACAGTTCGGGCGACGTCGTTGCCGTCGTGCAGCGCGAGTTCGGCATCACCCAGTCGGCGGTCTCGCAGCAATTGCGGATCCTGCGGGACGCCGGTTTCGCGTCGGTGCGCGCCGAGGGTACGCGCCGCATCTACGCGGTCGAGCCGGCGCGGCTGCGAGAGGTCGACGACTGGCTCGACCGGTTCCGGGCGTTCTGGCTGCCGCGCCTGGACGCGATCGCGACCGAAGTCGCGCGGGGCAAACGAAAACGGCGCCATCAGGAATGATGGCGCCGTCCCGGATTCTCTTGAGCGATGCAGCTTACTTGCGCTTGTCGATCTGCACATAGTCGCGGCGCGCGACGCCGGTGTAGAGCTGGCGCGGACGGCCGATCTTCTGCTGCGGATCCTCGATCATCTCGCTCCACTGGCTGATCCAGCCGACGGTGCGGGCGACCGCGAACAGCACCGTGAACATCGAGACCGGGAAGCCCATCGCCTTCAGCGTGATGCCCGAATAGAAGTCGACGTTCGGGTAGAGCTTGCGATCGATGAAGTAGGGATCGCTGAGCGCGATCTTCTCAAGCTCCATCGCGACCTTGAGCATAGGATCGTCGCCGTGGCCGGTCTCCTTCAGCACCGCGTGACACATCTTCTGCATGATCTTGGCGCGCGGATCGTAGTTCTTGTAGACGCGGTGGCCGAAGCCCATCAGGCGAACTTCGCTGTTCTTGTCCTTCACCTTGGCGATGAAGTCCGGAATGTTTTCGACCTTGCCGATGTCGTAGAGCATGTTGAGCGCGGCCTCGTTGGCGCCGCCATGCGCCGGGCCCCACAGGCAGGCGATGCCGGCCGCGATGCAGGCGAACGGGTTGGCGCCCGAGGAGCCGGCAATGCGTACCGTCGAGGTCGAGGCGTTCTGCTCGTGATCGGCGTGCAGGATGAAGATCTTGTCGAGTGCGTCGGCGAGCACCGGATTGATCTTGTACTCCTCGCAGGGCACCGCGAAGCACATGTTGAGGAAGTTCTCGGCAAACGAGAGCGAGTTCTTCGGATACACGAAGGGCTGGCCGATCGTGTACTTGTACGCCATCGCCGCCAGCGTCGGTACCTTCGCGATCATTCGCATCGAGGCGATCATGCGTTGCCGCGGATCGTTGATGTCGGTGGAGTCGTGGTAGAACGCGGCCAGCGCGCCGACGGCAGCAACCATGATCGCCATCGGGTGAGCGTCGCGGCGGAAGCCCTGGAAGAACCGCGCCATCTGCTCATGCACCATCGTGTGATGGATCACGCGATAGTCGAAGTCCTTCTTCTGCGCCGGAGTCGGAAGATCGCCGTACAGCAGCAGGTAGCAGGTCTCGAGGAAGTCGCCGTGCTCGGCGAGCTGCTCGATCGGATAGCCGCGGTATTCGAGAACGCCGGCATCGCCGTCGATGTAGGTGATCTTCGACTGGCAGCTGCCGGTCGAGGTGAAGCCGGGGTCGTAGGTGAACACCCCGGCCTGGCCGTAGAGCTTGCCGATGTCGATGACATCAGGCCCAACCGTGCCGCTCAGGATCGGGAAATCGTAGTTCTTGTTGCCGATGGTGAGTGTGGCTGTCTTGCTGGATTTTGCGTCCATCGTGATATCCCCGATGAATTCGTTGCGAAAACCGACCTTGCCCAGTCGCTAAATTGCGGCCCATGGCGGGGCGGAACGGCTTGTGGAGAAAGCGTCCGGAATTGGGTAGCTCATTGCCATGTGCGCTGCAAGATGGACCCTGGAGGGGGTCCATGCAGGATCACGCCGCCTGATCGGCGAGGCGGGCAAGGCACTCCTGGCGTCCCAGCACGGCCAGCACGTCGAATATGCCCGGCGACGTTGTACGTCCCGTCAACGCCACCCTCAGCGGCTGGGCGACGGCGCCGAGTTTCAGGTTGTTCTGCTCGGCGAAATTCCGCATCGCGGTCTCGGTGGTTTCCGCCGTCCAGTCGTTGACGGCCTCCAGCGCAGTGCGCAGGCGGCCGATCAACGCGCGCGTTTCAGCCGTCAGCAGCGCCGCCGCTTTCGGATCCAGCGCGAGCGGACGATCGGCGAAGATGAAGTAGGCGCCCGCGATCAGCTCGATCAGCGTCTTGGCGCGCTCCTTCAGGCTCGGCATCGCCCGCAGCAATTGCGCACGGGTGGTGTCGTTGAGCTTGGCCTTCAGTGCGGCGCCCTCGGGAACATAATCCAGCACGCTCTCGAACTGGGTCACGAGGGATTGATCGTCGCTCTGCCGGATATAGTGACCGTTGAGGTTCTCCAGTTTGGCGAAATCGAACCGCGCCGCAGAACGGCCGATGCCTGAGAGGTCGAACGCGTCGATCATCTCCTGGGTCGAGAAGATCTCCTGATCGCCATGGCTCCAGCCGAGCCGGACGAGGTAGTTGCGCAAGGCGGCCGGCAGGTAGCCGAGCGCGCGGTAGGCATCGACGCCGAGCGCGCCATGGCGCTTCGACAGTTTCGAGCCGTCGGGACCGTGGATCAGCGGAATGTGGGACATGCTCGGCAGTTCCCACTCCAGCGCGTCGTAGATCTGCTTCTGACGCGCGGCGTTGATCAGGTGGTCGTCGCCACGGATGATGTGAGTGACGCCCATATCGTGGTCGTCGACCACGACCGCGAGCATGTAGGTCGGGGTGCCGTCGCCACGGAGCAGGACGAGGTCGTCGAGGTTCTCGTTCTGCCAGACCACGCGGCCCTGCACCTGGTCCTCGATCACGGTTTCGCCGGTCTGCGGCGCCTTGAGGCGGATGGTCGGCTTGATGCCGTCGGGCGCGGTGGCCGGATCGCGGTCGCGCCACATGCCGTCATAGAGGCGGGTGCGGCCCTCGGCGCGCGCCTTCTCGCGCATCGCGGTGAGCTCTTCCGGCGAGGCATAGCAGTAATAGGCGCGCCCGGCGGCGAGCAGGCTTTCGGCGACCTCGCGGTGGCGGGCGGCGCGGCTGAACTGGTAGATGACCTCGCCGTCCCAATCGAGCTCGAGCCACTTCAGGCCGTCCAGGATGGCGTCGATCGCCTCCTTGGTCGAGCGTTCACGGTCGGTGTCCTCGATCCGGAGCAGCATCTTGCCGCCGAGCTTCCTGGCATAGAGCCAGTTGAACAGCGCGGTGCGGGCACCTCCGATATGGAGGAAGCCGGTCGGTGAGGGGGCGAAGCGGGTAACGACGGAATTGGTCATGATCGAGCGAGACGTATGCTGAGACGGCGGTGGTGTATATCAGGAACCGGACATAACTAAACCCCCGGGCTGACCTTTTGCCCGCCAAACCAGACTTGAAACCGGACTTGGCCGGACGGCACGAATTTGGCAGAAGGTTGAGCTGACTCCTCCAGGGAACCCTTTGATGACGACTGACACGACGGCAGAGGCAGGGCGCGACTTCATCCGCGACATCGTCCAGGCCGATCTCTCCTCCCACAGGCACAACCGGATCGTGACCCGTTTCCCGCCGGAGCCGAACGGCTACCTGCATATCGGCCACGCCAAGTCGATCGCCCTGAATTTCGGCATCGCGCAGGAGTTCGGCGGCCAGTGCAATTTGCGCTTCGACGACACCAATCCGACCAAGGAGGAGCAGGAGTACATCGACTCCATCCAGGCCGACGTCCATTGGCTCGGCTACGACTGGGGAGCCAACCTGTTCTATGCGTCGGACTATTTCGAGCGCCTGTACGATTGGGCCGAGGGCCTGATCAAGGCCGGCTATGCCTATGTCGACGATCAGTCGCAGGAGGAGATCCGCGCTTCCCGCGGCACGCTGACCGAGCCCGGCAAGAACTCGCCGTTCCGCGACCGCTCGGTCGAGGAGAACCTCGACCTGTTCCGCCGCATGAAGGCCGGAGAGTTCTCGAACGGCGCCCGCGTGCTGCGCGCCAAGATCGACATGGCCGCCGGCAACATCAACCTGCGCGACCCTGTGCTCTACCGCATCCTGCACGCCCGCCATCCGCGCACCGGCGACAAGTGGTCGATCTATCCGAGCTACGACTACGCGCACGGCCAGTCGGACGCGATCGAGGGCATCACCCATTCGATCTGTACGCTGGAGTTCGAGGATCACCGCCCGCTCTATGAGTGGCTGCTCGACAAGCTGCCGGTGCCCTCGAAGCCGCGCCAGTACGAAATGGCACGGCTGAACCTGACCTATACGCTGCTGTCCAAGCGCGTGCTGACCCAGCTCGTCCGCGACGGCCACGTCTCGGGCTGGGACGATCCGCGCATGCCGACCATTGCCGGCTTGAAGCGGCGCGGCGTGCCGCCGGCGGCGGTGCGCGAATTCATCAAGCGCATCGGCGTCGCCAAGGCCAACAGCGTGGTCGATGTCGGCATGCTCGAGTTCTGCATCCGCGAGGAGCTGAACCGCACGGCACTGCGCCGGATGGCGGTGCTGCGGCCGCTCAAGGTGGTGATCGAGAATTATCCGGAAGGACAGGTCGAAGAGATCGAGGCGATCAACCATCCCGACAATCCGGAAGCCGGCACCCGCAAGGTCGCGTTCGGCCGCGAGCTCTATATCGAGCGCGACGACTTCATGGAGAATCCGCCGAAGAAGTTCTACCGCCTCTCGCCCGGCAATGAGGTGCGGCTGCGCTATGCCTATTTCATCAAGTGTACCGGCGTGGTGAAGAACGATGCCGGCGAGATCGTCGAACTCCGCGCGACCTACGATCCCGCAACCAAGGGCGGCAATGCGCCCGACGGCCGCAAGGTCAAGGCGACGATGCACTGGTTGCCGGCGGCGCAGTCGAAGCCGGCGGAGATCCGCATCTACAACCAGCTGTTCGCCAATCCGAGCCCGAACGCAGCCGATTTCGCCGCCGACCTCAATCCGCAGTCGCTCGAAGTGCTGAAGGATGCCCGCGTCGAGCCGGCGATCGCCGAGAGCAATTCGCCCGACCCGATGCAGTTCGAGCGGCAGGGCTATTTCGTGCGCGATGCGGATTCGACGCCGGACCGGATGGTGTTCAACCGCACCATCGGCCTGCGCGACACCTTCGCCAAGGAAGTCGGCGGCAAGGGCTAGCGCAGCTCCGCGCGGACAAGCAGACGGGGGATCGATGCCCGATGAATCCGACGAGATCGTCTCCGCCATCATCGCCAGATGGTCGGCGGGTTTCAGCAGGCTCGATGCGAATGCGTTAAGCGCGCTCTATTCGAAGAGCGCGTTCTTCTTCGGCTCGAACCCGACGCTGTATCGTGGCCGCGACGGCGTCAAAGCCTACTTTGACGGTCTGCCGCGCTGGCGCGCGCCGCGAGTTCAGTTCAGCGATGTCAGGGCAGAACGGGTCAATGCCGATCTCGTCAACATGGCGGGCATCGCGTCATTCTTCCTCGACGGCGATGCGCCCTCGCTCGCCGTCAAGATCACCTGGGTGATCGCGCACGAGGACGGCGGCTGGAAGATCGTCTGCCACCACGTCTCGTCGCAGACGCCGCTGATCTAGGCCTGGCGCTGGAGCGTGACGCAAAAAGTCGAGGGCCGGCGGGCCCTCGTAGTCAGGGAGAGTGCATAGTCAGTGCGCGGGGGGCCGGGCGCCACGCGCCCCGCGGCTGCCGCTCATCCAAGCGATCTTGCACCCAACTGCAGGCTATCCGGATCTCGTTGCATCGCGAGGAGGGACCAAGGTCGTAGGCTGCCGAGGGCGGCTTCCGGGTGTTGGACCGCCCCGACTGGACGAGCGACTCAGGCATCCGACGCTGTGTTGACCGGAGACGAGTCCCCTGATCGAGCACTGGGTTGGTCCGCACAGAGCGTGCGGTCGCCGCTAGAGCTTATCCCGTTCCGATTGAATCGGAACGGGGCTCTAGATTCTCGGTTTGACGCGTTTTCTTGACGCGAACCGGTACCCACTTCGCTCGAAAACGCTCTAGATGTCGTAGTACAAATGGAACTCGTAGGGATGAGGTCGCAATCTGATGGGATCGACCTCCTTCTTCCGCTTGTAGTCGAGCCATGTTTCGATCACATCGGCGGTGAAGACATCGTTGCGCAGCAGGAATGCATGATCGCGTTCGAGCGCGTCCAGCGCTTGATCCAGCGACCCCGGCGTCGACTTCACCTCCTTCGCCTCGGCGGGCGGCAGGTCGTAGAGGTTCTTGTCGATCGGGCTGCCCGGGTCGATCTTGTTGCGGATTCCGTCGAGGCCGGCCATCAGCATTGCGGCAAAAGCCAGATAGGGATTGCAGGAAGGATCCGGCGAGCGAAATTCGACACGCTTGGCCTTTGGGTTCGGCGAATACATCGGAATGCGGCAGCAGGCTGACCGGTTGCGCTGGGAATAGACCAGATTGATCGGAGCCTCATAGCCCGGCACCAGGCGCCGATATGAGTTCGTGGTCGGGGCGCAAAGCCCGCACAACGCCCAGGCGTGGGTCAGCAGGCCGCCGATGTAGTGGCGGGCGAGCTGACTCAGTTCGGCATAGTCGCCCCTGTCGTAGAACAGGTTGGTCTCGCCTTTCCACAGCGACTGATGAACATGCATTCCAGACGCGTTGTCCTCGAACAAAGGTTTCGGCATGAATGTTGCGGTCATGCCGTTCTGGCGGGCGGTGTTCTTCACCACGTATTTGTAGATCATCAGATTGTCCGCCATGCGCGTCAGCGTGGTGAAGCGCATGTCGATTTCGTTCTGCCCACCGGTCGCGACTTCATGGTGATGGGCTTCGATCTGGATGCCCAGCTGCTCCATGGTCAACACCATTTCGGTGCGGAGCGCCTGCATGCTGTCCGTCGGGGGTACCGGAAAGTATCCCTCTTTCGGGCGCGGTTTGTGTCCCAGATTGGGCGCTTCCTCCGAGCCGGTGTTCCAGCTGCCTTCATCGGAATCGATTTCGTGGAAAGCGTAATTGATGCCCTGTCCGTAGCGCACGCTGTCGAACACGAAGAATTCCGCCTCCGGACCGAAGTAGCTGATATCGGCGTGGCCTGTCGCCTTCAGGTGAGTTTCGGCTTTCTGGGCGATGTACCGGGCATCACGGCTATAGGATTGACCGGTCACAGGGTCGCGGATGTTGCAGATCAATACCAGGGTGGATGCGGTGGAATACGGGTCGAGAAAGGCCGTGGTCGGGTCCGGAACGACCAGCATGTCGCTTTCCTGGATTTCCTGAAAGCCGCGGATCGATGAGCCGTCGAAGCCAATTCCATCTCCGAGGGCATCGACGCTCGCCGCGCTCGGAGGGACGGAAAAATGTTGCCATACCCCCGGCAAATCGGTGAAACGCAGATCGATCATCTGCACGTTCTCGTCCTTGACCGCCTTCACGATATCTTCGGCTGTTGCGCACTTCGGAAACATGGCTTCACTCCTGTCATGGAGAGCCGCGTCGTTGAGATTGTGCTGCCGTTCAAGCCGCCATTGCGAGGCTCGAACGGGTCCCGCTCCACGTTCTGCGCTGCTCGCTGCCAGCCTCAGCTTTGGTGTGGCCCGCGCATCAGCTTCATGGCGTCTTCGATATGTCGCCAGGTCCTGGCCAGCTCGGCCTCGCCTCTTGCTTCGAGCTCGATGGCGTTTTGGGCAGCTTCCGCAATGGCCTTGGCGCCATGTGCCTCGAGCAACTGCCGCGCATAGTTGTGGATTTCGATTTCTCGCATGGCGTCATCCTCCTCTCGTCCTGAGCGCAACCGCAAATGCCGGTCGGGCCGCGAACCGCAGACGTTGACACCTGGTCAAGCGCACACAGTGTGCATCTTGCTGCGGCGCCATTGCAAGAGCGCTTTCCCGGGTAGCGGGGACGCCCGGCTGGACGTGGGCTACGGATCAGCAGCGGCAACACATCGCAGGTCGGACCGATGCTTTTTGGTCCGCGCCGCACCATGTCTTCGGAAGAAGGAGGTGAGGATCATGCGCATTCAACACTGGCAGGATGCTGCCAGCCTGTTGGTGGGCGCCTGGCTGGTTGCATCGCCGTTTGCTCTGGGCTTCTCCGGGGCAGCTCTCTGGATCTCCATCGCGCTCGGATTGGGCGTCGTGCTGTTCGCCTTGGAGGCATTCATCATTCCGTCCTATCTGGAGGAATGGGGTGAGATGCTGATGGGGTTGGCTCTGGTAGTCGCACCTTGGACGTTCAGCTACGAGCCAGGATCGGTCACGACGAGCAGCGTGCTCGCGGGCATCGTGGTGATCGTGCTCGCGTGCTGGGAGCTGACGATGGATCGTGATTTTGCCACCTGGTGGCACGATCGCTGGCATCACCGAGCTGGCTGAGAGGGAGCTGACTGAAACGTTGGCCTGACCGCCAACCCAAGGCGGCCGGAGATTGGACTTGCGTGGCGCGGAATCCTCTCCGTCCGGCTCCGACGTAATGCGGATACCGCTTCGCGGAAAGAAAACGCGTCAAGACAAGATTCCAGACCCCCCGTTCCGATCCCATCGGAACGGGGCGGCGCTGGTCGCCCCTCAGCAAGGTGACTCCGTCACGATGCGGCTTTCGCCTCGATCTGCTCCCAGATTCTGGTTTTGCGTGTCTCGGGCATGATGAAAACGGCGATCACGAAGCACACCGCGGGAACGACAATCGGGTAGATCAGCGCGTAGCCGATGCTGCCGGTCGCTGCGAAGGCGGCTGATGTGATGAAGGGTACCAATCCGCCGCCCCAACCATTGCCGATATGATACGGCACCGAGACCGAGGTGTACCTGATCCTGGCCGGGAAAAACTCCGCCAGAAACGCGCCGACCGGCCCGTACACCATCCCGACGTAGCAGACGAGGATGAAGATGATGAAGACGGCGACCGGATAGTTGATGTGTCCCGGCTGCGTGACCATGCCGAGCCACAGATACAGCGGATAGTAGGTGATCGCGGCAAGCAGCATGCCTCCGAGGATCACGGATTTGCGGCCGATCTGATCCGACAGCCAACCAAAGAAGATCAGGCTCGGCGTTCCGATCAACAGTGCGGCTCCCACAATGTAGGCCGAGGTAACCGCATCGACCTTGGAGACCTGCTGCAGGAAGTACAGTGCCCAGAATTGACCACTGTACCAGACCACGCCCTGCCCAATCAGGACGACGATCGCGATCAAGATGTACTTGATGTTGGCGCTGAGGAAAGCTTCCCGCCAGGGATTCCTGGTCATCTGTCCGCGTGCCTTGATCTCCTGGAAAATCGGCGTCTCCTGGAGCTGCAGGCGGATGTAGATGGCGATGGCCACCAGCAGGAACGAGACCAGGAACGGAACGCGCCACGCCCATTCGTCAAAGGCCTGATTGCCGGCCCAGGTTCGGGTCAGAACGATCACGGCCAGCGACACCACGATCCCGAGTGTCGGCGAGGTTTGTAGCCAGCCGGTGTAGTAGCCGCGGCTGTGATCCGGAACATGCTCGGCGACGTAGGTGATGGCGCCGCCATACTCGCCGCCCAGGCAGAGACCCTGGATCATCCGCAAGCCGAACAGAATGAATGCGGCCGTCAGGCCGATCGACTGATAAGTCGGGATCAGTCCGATCGCTCCCGTTCCCAGGCCCATTCCGCTCAGCGTAATGAGGAATGTATATTTGCGGCCGACCCGATCGCCCATCCATCCGAACAGGAAGGCCCCTAGCGGGCGGATCAGGAATCCCGCAGTGAACAGCGCGATCGTGCTCAGCAGGGCTGCAACGGGGTGGGATTGCTCAAAGAACTTGACCGACAGAACCGCGGCCAGGCTGCCAAAAATATAAAAGTCGTACCATTCAATGATGTTTCCCACTGACGCGGCGACAATCACGCGACGAAAATCGCTCGGTACTTGAATTGCCATGTGTCGCTCCTCTCAAATGCAAACGCTACTCCTCGCGTTTTTCAGCGATCAATCCGCTCGCGGAGTGCGCGTGGTGCGCGGCGTTACAGGCGAGATTTGCGAGTTCGTCCGCAACGCCTGATCTCAGGGGAGTTGTGGCCGCCTGAGAGGAGCTCCAGCGGCCTTCAAGTGCCGCGAGCCGTCACTGCCTCATCCCGGTCTCTCCGGGAGTGGAGGCATCGGGACAGTCTATTCCTAATGTGATCGGTATCTTAATGAGACTTTCGGCTCGATCGATTTGACGCAGGCGGCAGCTGTGGCCCGGCGCGAGGTCGGCAAGGCGCAGGACGATCCAGGTACCCGGGCGTTGCCGGTCCGTATTCTGCATCCGTTCCGCTAGTCGGGGGACGGGGCCATCCGCTAGCCTGCCGCTCGGCAGGGATCGCAAGCGGAATGGCGGAGCAGGGCACGACGCCGGGCGGCAAACGCGGCTACGCGGGGACGTGGCCGCCGCGCGCGGCTGCGCCGGCTGGCGGCTATTTCCCGGCGCGCGTCGGCATCTGGAAGCCTGTCGTCGAGACATTGCGGCGATGGGCGGGCGCGGAGGCGGGGGCGGGCCGGTTGTTGCCCTGGGTGCCGGTGGCGTTCGGCACTGGTATCGCCTTCTATTTCGCGGCCGAGCACGAGCCGGTGCTGTCGGTCGCGGCCACCGTCGCAATCCTGCTCTGCCTGCTGGCGCTGCTGCTGCGGCGGCGCAGCGTGTTTCCCGTCATCGCGATGCTGGCCGCGGTGGCCGCAGGCTTTGCGACGGCGACCTGGAAGACGGCGCGCGTTGCTCACACGGTGCTGGCGCGGCCGATGTTCTCGGTGGCGCTGACCGGCTTCGTCGAGGCGCGTGACATCCGCGAGAAGACCGATCGTTTCGTGCTGCGCGTGGTTTCGATGGAGAGCCCGCGCGACATGACGAAGCTCGATCGTGTCCGGCTTTCGGTGAAGAAGGGCACTGCGCCCGATGTCGGCAGCTTCGTAGAGTTGAAGGCGCGGCTGTTGCCGCCGCTCGGGCCGCAGCGCCCGGGCTCCTATGATTTCGGACGTGACCTGTATTTCCAGGGCATCGGCGCCTCCGGCTTCGTGATGGGCGCGGTCAAGACCAGGGAGCCGCCTGCGACCGGCGGCTTTGCGCTGCGCTACGCCGCCTTCATGCAAGGCCTGCGCGACGCCATCGACGCGCGGATTCGCACCACGCTCGACGGCGACCAGCGCGCGATCGCAACCGCATTGCTCACCGGCCGGCGCGACGCGATCTCGACGCCGGTCAACGATGCGATGTTCATCTCGGGGCTCGGCCATGTGCTGTCGATCTCCGGCTACCACATGGCCGTGGTCGCCGGCGTCGTGTTCTTCGCGGTGCGCGCGCTGCTCGCGCTGTTTCCGGCACTGACGGCGGGGCATCCGATCAAGAAATGGGCGGCGGCGGCGGCGCTGGTCGCCGCGGCATTCTATCTGTTGCTGTCGGGTGCGGAGGTCGCGACGCAACGGTCGTTCTTCATGACCGCCGTGGTGCTGCTCGCCGTGATCGTCGACCGCCGCGCGATCACCTTCCGCACGCTGGCGGTGGCGGCGCTGATCGTGCTCGCGATCGCGCCGGAGGCGCTGGTGCATCCGAGCTTCCAGATGTCGTTTGCCGCGACGCTCGGGCTGGTGGCGCTGGTGCAGATCGGGCTGCCGAACCTATTCGCGTCGCCCGACCATTCGGCGACCGCGCGGGTTGCGCTGTGGGGCGGGCGCGAGCTCACCATGCTGATGCTGGCCTCGCTGGTGGCGGGGCTGGCGACGACGCCCTACGCCGCGTTCCACTTCCACCGCGTGACGCCCTACGGGCTGCTCGCCAACCTCGCGGCGATGCCTGTCGTGTCGGCGGTCGTGATGCCGGCCGGCCTGCTGGGCCTCGTCGCCATGCCGTTCGGCTTCGACGGCGTGTTCTGGGCGATCATGGGTCTTGGCATCGACTGGATGATCCTGGTGACGCAATGGGTCGCCGCACTCCCGGGCGCGGTCGGCCGCATGGCGGCGTTCGGGATCGGGCCGCTGATTGCAGCGAGTGCCGGCATCATCCTGCTCGGGCTGCTGCGTACGCCGCTGCGCTGGTCGGGCGCGGTTCTGCTGCTGGTGGCCTCGGTCTGGGCGCTCAGGGTGCCGCAGCCGGACGTGCTGGTCTCCGGCGACGGCCGCAACGTCGCGGTGCGCGGCGGTGACGGGCGGCTGCATTTGATGCACAGCGCCAAGGATGCGTTCCTGGTCAAGGAGTGGCTGGCGGCGGACGCCGACGCGCGGACCGCCACCGATGCGTCGCTCGGCGACGGCGTCTCCTGCGATGCCGGCGGCTGCGTGACCCAGGGACTAGGCGGCGCCTTCGTCGCGCTGGCGACCCGGCCGGAGGCGCTGGCGGACGACTGCGAGCGCGCAGGCTTGATCGTGACGGCGCGGGCGGCGCCGCGGGGCTGCACGGCGTCGGTGATCGATGCCGAGCGGCTGCGGCGCCACGGCGCGCTGGTACTGCGGCGGACCAGGGACGGCTACGCCGTCGATGCCGTCAAGCCCGGCGGGATCGACCGGCCGTGGTCGCCGGCGGTTCCCGGCGACGGCGAGAGCGAGACGACGCTGCGCGCAGCCGCCGCCGCACCGCGGCCTGCCGTGGATGCGACGCCGGCCGAGTCCGATCTGCAGGGCGATGACTAGCGGTGGTCCGGCGAGGGGGCGCTCGGCAGCTCGAACAGGCCGAGATGGTATTCGTCGGAGTCGGGGCCGGCGTCGGGCTTCTTGACGAGGGTGAAGGAAGCCTCGGGAAATTGCTCCCAGACTCTCAGGTCGTCGGCCGTCACCGTCAGCCAACCGAACCGGAACATGTAGCGGCCCGGTTCCGTGACGCGTCCAGCCTTTTGCCATGTGACCTTATCGACCACCGCGCACGTCCTCCGTGCCCGATGATGCGCCAAGGCGCCGGCTGACGCAAATTTCCTCGTGCGCCCCGGAAGCGGAAGTCCGGGGGCGCCCGAAATTGCTTAGGTCATCCGCCGCCGAACAGCCCATTCCGCGGCGACGATGCGCTCAACCCAAAAACAGCGTTGCAAATGCGGAGGGCCGCCGCTCCACCACCTTCGGCTTCTGCTCGACCGGCGGATGCAGCGCCGGCAATTGCAGCACGCTGACGCGCTGTCCCTCGACCAGCTGGGTCACCAGCACATGGCTGCCGTCGGGGAATTCCACCGCGTCATGATGCCGATCGGGCACGTCGGGCTCGACTTCGTTGAACACGCCGACGCGATAGTTCAGCGTCTTGGTCCAGATCCAGCGGCTGTCGTAGCGAACGTTCTCGGCGAAAGCGAGCTCGGTGCCCGGCAGCATGCAGACCGCGACAGTGGGATCGTTTTCCGAAGCAAAACCGCGGGTCGACGTGCCGCGGAACGTCGTCGTGATCAGCGTCTCTCCGACAATGGCGGGGCGCGATGCCACGGCGTGCAGACTATAGTCACACATCGGATGGCTCCTCATTTCGAGGTAGCGACCCGTGCCTCTCTTGAGGCATTGGGGCCTCTACCAGAGTGGACGATAGCGAACGAGCTTCCGCTCGTTTCTGGGCGATTGTACGACTGGTCCGAGACCGACCCCGATCACAAACACGCGACGCTGCGCGAGAGGTATCGGAGCGCATCGGGCAGGCCGTACGCTACGCTATCATGCAAGGAACGATCCGACGTGTTGCTCGTTCCCGGCCGCCGCAAGTATTTGCAATTCAGTATTTGCGATACAGGCCGATCAGCTTGCCCTGGATGCGGACCCGGTTCGGCGGCAGGATGCGCACTTCATAGGCGGTGTTGGCCGGCTCGAGCGCGATCGATGCGCCGCGGCGGCGGAAGCGCTTCAGGGTGGCTTCCTCCTCGTCGATCAGCGCCACCACGATGTCGCCGGTATTGGCGACGTCGTTGCGCTGGATCAGCGCCATGTCGCCGTCGAGGATGCCGGCATCGACCATCGAGTCGCCGCGCACCTCGAGCGCATAGTGCTCGCCGGCGCCGAGCATGTCGGGCGGCACGCTGATGGTGTGGCTGCGGGTCTGCAGCGCCTCGATCGGCGTACCGGCGGCGATCCGGCCCATCACGGGGACCGCGACCGGACGGTTGCCGTCGTCCTCGGCGATCGGCGGCGTGCTGGCGCGCCGGCCGAGGGTGCCTTCGATGACGCTGGGCGTGAAGCCGCGTCGGCCGTTGCCGCCGCCGGCCGAGAGTTCGGGCAGCTTGATGACCTCAATGGCGCGGGCGCGGTTCGGCAGGCGGCGGATGAAGCCGCGCTCCTCCAGCGCAGTGATCAGGCGGTGGATACCGGACTTCGAGCGCAGGTCGAGCGCATCCTTCATCTCGTCGAAGGAGGGCGGTACGCCGGCCTCTTTCAGACGTTCATTGATGAAACGCAGAAGTTCGTACTGTTTGCGCGTGAGCATCTCGAGTATTCCCCCGGTTGATAGCGGCGTTCGATTCCGAGACTCTTCTGGTGGGGCCTGCAGGCGGGGCCTGACCTCAGGAGCATGTGCTCGTTGCACTTGCTTCCACGCGGCTTCCCGATTGTAGACACCAGTACTCGAAACAAATCATGAACGGACACTATATGTTCGATATGTGTTCCGCAACCACTTAATTTCCGGTGAACGGATCAGGCAACGCACGATCGGCGGGGCGTGAAAACCCTATTCGGGCAGCGTCAGGATCTCGCATTCGCTGCCTTTGACGGCCGCCGCCGCAAACGGCGGACGCACGAGAAGTGCCCGTGCCGCAGCGAGATTCGCGAGCAGCGACGAATCCTGCTGCGTCACCGGCGTTGCGATCAGCTTGCCGTCCTCGCGCGCTTCGAGACGCGCCCGCAGATAGTCCTCGCGCTGGTCGTTGGCGGCGAGGTCGCGGCCGAGCAGGGCGCTCGCGCGGCGATGATGAATCACTTTCCGGCCGCTCAGCGCCCGAATCAACGGCACCAGGAACAGGAAGGCGCAGACATAGGACGACACCGGATTGCCGGGCAGGCCGATCACCCGCATCGCGCCGAGCCGGCCATGCATCATCGGCTTGCCGGGCCGCATCGCGATCCGCCAGAACGCCATCTCGACGCCCTCGGCCTCCAGCGACCGCTTGACGAGATCGTGGTCGCCGACCGAGGCGCCGCCTGTCGTAATCAGGACATCGGCGCCGGCCTCGCGTGCCCGGCGGATGCCGGCCGTGGTCGCCTCCACCGTGTCGGCGGCAACGCCGAGGTCGACGGTCTCGGCGCCTTCGGCGCGCGCCAGCGCCCGCAGCGCGTAGCCGTTGGAATAGACGATCTGGCCGGGACGGGGCCGCGAGCCCGGCATCACCAGTTCGTCGCCGGTCGCCAGCACCGCGACCTTCGGGCGGCGGCGCACCGCAAGTTCCGGATAGTTCATGGCGGCCGCCAGCGACAGCGCGCGGTCGGACAGGTGGCTGCCGCCGGCGAGCAGCACCTCGCCCGCACGGAAATCGACCCCGGCCTGGCGGATGTGCCGCCCGACGCTGGCGGCCTCCGTGATCGTGATGTGGTCGCCGTCGACGGCGGTGTCTTCCTGGATGATCACCGCGTCGGCGCCATTGGGGATCACGCCGCCGGTGAAGATCCGCACCGCCTCGCCGGCGCCGACCGTCCGCCCGAACGGCCGGCCGGCGGCGACTTCGCCGATCACCTTGAGCCGGGCCTTTAGATCAGCCGCATCGGCGGCGCGCACCGCATAGCCGTCCATCGCCGACATCGGCTGCGGCGGCTGGGTGCGCAGCGCCGCGAGGTCGTGCGCCAGCGTGCGGTGGTAGGCGGCATCGAGCGCGACCATCTCCTCTGGCAGCGGTTCGGCGCCGGCGAGGACGGCGGACAGGGCATCGGCAACCGGCATCAGGGCCACGCTCAGAGCTCCTCAATTCCTAATGTCCAAATACCAAGTGCGGTCAAAGCCCTTGCCACGTCATCCGTCGATGTCACGTGGATAGCATGAAGGCCGCGCGCCCGTGCACCTTCGATATTGGCGGCCAGGTCGTCGAAGAACAGGATCCGCGACGCCGGGACGCCGATGGCTTTTACCACATGATCATAGGCCTCGGCGTCGGGTTTGCGGAAGCCGATGCTCGAGGACAGGAAGACGTTGCGGAAATGGCTGAGCAGCTCGGCATGGGTGACCGAGAAGTGCGCGACATGGGCCGGATTGGTGTTGGAGAAGGCGTAGAGCGGCATCCGCTCGGCGGCCGCCGCGAGCAGCGGGGCGATGCCCGGCATCTCGCCGGTGAAGATCGCATTCCAGCCCTCGAGGAACTGGGCGTCCGTGATGTCGATGCCGAGAGTCCGGCGCAGGCTTTCGAAGAACGCCGCGTCGTCGATCCGGCCGATCTCGTGATGCTTGAAACTGTCGTCGACGACAAATCGCGTGGCGAGCTCGGCGGGCGCACAGCCGGCGTGCTGCGCCCAGTGCGCCATCACCTTGTCAAAGTCGATGTCGAGCACGACGCGGCCGATATCGAACAGCAGCACGTCGACGGAGTTGGGAGAGAGTCGCGAGGTCATTGCGTGAAACCGTGTACGAGAATTGCGGGCAGGCGGCAATGTCCTCGATTTCAGTGACGGGTGTGTGGATTGTACGTGGCGTTGCATTCATCGCGAGACTGTTCCCGCGCACACCACCGTCGTCCCGGCGAAGGCCGGGACCCATCACCACCGGATTTGATCAGGAACGGGATCGTGGCCCCGGCGTCGCGCAACAATTGAGATTTGGGGTAATGGGTCCCTGTGTCTTGGAAGTGTGTCAGGATGAGGGTGGGCGGGAAGCCGTTGGGTCCTTGGCGCTTGACGCCGTGAGCCGGCTCGGTCTCCCGCCCGTTCCATCTATCAACCTGAACAGTTGCACGAGGCTGCACCAACAGACCTCGCATCACAGGGACAGGCACCGTGATCATAGCTCTTCGTTACGTCGGAATCGACATCTCCAAGAAACACCTCGATATCTTTGATGAGGCTGACGGCGTGCCGAGGCGCATTGCCAACGCGACACAGGCCATCACACAGCAGGTGGCGCGTTGGCAATGCGATGCGCTGGTGGTCTTCGAGGCGACGGGTATCTATGACCTCGCGCTTCGCGAGGCGCTGCGTCAGGCCGGGATCCAGTTCGCACGGATCAACCCGGCCCGTGCCCGCGACTTTGCACGGGCCAGCGGCCTACTCGCCAAGACCGATCCGATCGATGCGCGGATGCTGGCGGCCTTTGCGCGGGCCATGCAGCCCGCCCCCGAGCAGGTCGCCGATCCTGCACGGGGCGCCTTGGCGAGGCTTGCAAAACGGCGGGATCAGCTGGTCCTCATGCGCGCCCAGGAGAAGAACCGGCGCAGCGAGGCCGACGATCGCGCCATGGCCGAACGCATCGGCCGCCTCATCGAGGTCCTCGACAGCGAGATCGCCGAGATCGAGGCCGACATCAGCGCATTGATTAAAGCCGAAGCGCAGATCGCGGACGATGCGAAGTTAATGCGTTCGCTGCCCGGCGTGGGTCCCGTGGCCTGCATGCAGCTCATCGCGCAGATGCCGGAACTCGGGCGGGTCGGACCGAAACAACTCGCAGCGCTCGCTGGCCTTGCTCCCTTCAACGTCGACAGCGGCACCTTCCGCGGCAAGCGCAAGATTGCGGGCGGCCGAAAGCGCGTTCGTGACGCCCTTTATATGGCGGCCCTCAACGCAGTTCGCAGAGCTGATCCGTTCAAGGCCTTCTATGCACGACTGCGACAGGCCGGAAAACCAGCCAAACTCGCCCTCATCGCCGTCGCCAGGAAGCTGCTCACGGTCCTCAATGCCATGATGCGAGACCGAAAGCCGTACCTGCAGACCAAACCAACATAACAGTTGCCGGCCTTCGCCGGGACGACGGCGGGTGTTGTCGCTTGTGCGTCAAACATTCGCATTCTCGCGACATGATATGTCCGAGCCTTGCTCTTTTCACCCTATATTTTTGCTGCGGTGCTTGGCTTGCCGCGTCGGGCAACTCAGTGGCACGCGCGCGCGCGTTTTCGGCACACCAAGCGGCTTGTTGACGCCTCCCGGCGGCTTGGTGCCCGCCGGGCGTAGCTCTCACAGCCTGGACAGTGCCAGGCCGAGGTAACCGATCAGCGCACCGGTGCTGAGAATGATGACGACGAGCGCCTGCTCCGAGCGTGCTTGCAAGGTTTTCCGGGTCACGGTGTTCGACGCTCCGTCTTCGAGATCATGCGGTCCAACGAACAGCATCAATTTCCGTTCCGGTCGTTCCCGGGGAACCTTCATGACGTGCCCATGCAGACTGCACACCCGGACGAGCGACGCGACGAACGCGGAACAGGAACGCGGCTTGGCCGCCTATGAGGGCGGTGCGATCCCCGGAACGGGGAAAGCGCGGCACATCTCGACGCTGTTCGACCTCAGTCGCTTGACGACCGCTGCATCTCCCTTCGACCGGAGGGATCCCGCAATGAGCTCGGCGATGAGGCGCATTTCGGGCTCGCCCATGCCGCGCGTGGTCGCCGCCGGCGTCCCGAGGCGAATGCCGCTCGGCTTGAGCGGCGGACGCGGATCGTCGGGAATGATCTGCTTGTTTGCGGTGATCCCGACGGCGTCGAGGATGTTCTCGGCCGCGCCGCCGTCCAGGCCGACGCTGGCCACCGTATCCACGACCATCATGTGATTGTCGGTTCCGCCGGTGATCAAGGTCATGCCGCGTTCCATCAACGCTTCGGCCAGGACCTTCGCGTTACGGATGACCAGCCCTGCATAGGCCTGAAAATCGGATGTCGATGCCTTCTTCAGCGTGACCGCGGTTCCGGCCACAACGTTCATGTGCGGACCTCCCTGCAATCCCGGGAACACCGACGCGTCGATCTTGCCGGCGAACTCCCGGCGACAAAGAACGATGCCGCCGCGCGGTCCGCGAAGCGTCTTGTGCGATGTCGTCGTCATCACGTCGAAGCCCGCATCGAGCGGATTGCGCAAGGCGTTGCCGGCGATCAGGCCGCCGTAATGGCTGACGTCGGCCATGGTCAGTGCACCCACCTCATCGGCGATACTCTTGAAGGACGCATAATCCAGATCGCGCGGATAGGAGCTGTAGCCGCACAGCACCAGCTTCGGACGGACGTGCCGGGCCATGGCGCGGAGCCCATCGAAATCGATGGCGCCGCCGTTTGACGGCTGCGTCTTGTAGCGGGCGAAGTTGAAGAGCCGCCCCATGTGCGACACGGGCGCGCCATGGGTGAGATGGCCGCCGTGTGACAGGTCCATCGCCAATATCGTATCGCCGGGCTGCAGCAGGCCGAGATACACGGCCTGGTTCATTGGCGACCCGGACAGAGGCTGAACGTTGGCATGTTCGGCGCGGAACAGCGCGCAAGCTCGCTGTCGGGCAAGGTTCTCTATCTGGTCGGTAAATTCCTGGCCGCCGTAATAGCGGCGCCCCGGATAGCCCTCGGAATACTTGTTGGTGAACACCGACCCGAGCAGCTCGAGAACCTCGGGATAGGTGTAATTTTCCGACGGAATCAGCTCGACGCCGTCTTGCTGGCGGCGCTCTTCGCCCTCGAGCGCAAGGGCAACTTCCGAATCGTTGAGGTGGAGTTCATTGCGGAATGACGGCATGGTCCGGGCTCCCTAAGACGCTGGATCATCAGCTGAACGGGTGCCCAGGCGAACGGCGCTAGAACCCTTCGCGCTTCACCGTGGTCAATTCCACGTAAGCTCGCCAGTCGCGCGAGGGGCGAATGAGCCTGCGGAGCTCATCGCGAGCAGAAGGTTATCCAATCCCCGGCGCGCTCGCAAGAGTTGGTCGCTGCCGCCGCCGCGGGCTCAGCGTTCGCCGAGATCGAGCTGCGTCAGGATGCCTTGCCGCAGCGCGAGGCGGACCAACTCGATATCGGTGCCGACGCCGAGCTTGTCCTTGATCAGGGAATGCAGGTTCGCGACCGTCTTGGGGCTGAGGTGCAGCGCCTCGGCGATCTCCTCGGTGGTGTTCTCCGCGAGCAGCATCCGCAGCACCTCGAATTCCCGCGCGGTCAGGAGGTCGGCAGCCTTCCTCTCGCCGGCAAGGTGGCTGAGCGCGAGCTCGTGGTCGATATCCGGGCTGATCGCGATCTTGCCCGACAGCGCATCCATCACGGCGTGCACCAGCGTCTCCGGCGGGCTGGTCTTGGTGACATAGCCGCTCGCGCCGGCGCGGATCGCCTGCACGGCAAAGGCCGCGTTCTGGTGCATGGTGAACACCAGGATTTTTGCGCGCCTGTCCCACTGCCGGAGGCGGCGGATGGCCTCGATGCCGCCGATGCCGGGCATCGACAGGTCCATGATGACGAGGTCGGGCCCGGTCTCCTTGTAGAGGCGGTAGGCCTCGACGCCGTCGGAGGCTTCGGCGACGACGCAGAGGTCCGGCTGCTTCTGCAGCATCGCCCGGTAGCCCTCCCGAACGACGGCGTGGTCGTCAACCAGCATGATGGTTCGCGCCGCATGGCTCATGCCGCGCGCTCCACCGGTGCGGCCTCTCGGCTGGCCGCGACGGGAACGATGACGCGGAGCGATGAGCCGCTGGGCTGTCCGGTCTCGAAGCTGAGCCGCCCGCCCAGCGCGGCGACCCGTTCGCGCATGCCGAGCAGGCCGAGGCCGGACTTGAGCTGGGGATCGCCTTGTAGATCGCCGGGCTGGCCGTCATCGTCGATCGCGAGCACGATCGCGCTGTCCCCGCCGCCGGGCGCCGCCTCGCGCATCTCAAGCCGCAGCATCACGCGCGTGGCGCCGGCATGCTTGGCGGCGTTGGTGAGCGCCTCCTGCACGATGCGGTAGAGGTTGGCGCCGACGGAGGCGGCAAGGCGCTCGAACGATCCCGATATGGTGATCTCGAACCGCGGCTGTCCCCGGCTGCGGCCGTTCCAGCTAGCGACCAGGCCTTCGAGGCTGGCCGCAAGTCCGAGTTCGTCGACATCGGGCGGGCGGAGCCGGAAGAGGGCGCCGCGCAGCGTCTCCATCATGCCGGTCGCGGTCCGCGCGATGCCGTCGCATTCGGCGAGCAAAGGCGGGCAATCCGCGGCCGCGGTCTGGCGCGCCGAGGCGGCGAGCGCACGGATGGCGGCCAGCGACTGCCCGAATTCGTCATGCAGCTCGCGCGCGAGGTGCCGGCGTTCCTCGTCCTGCACCAGGATCAGTTTCTGCGTCAGCGCGTTGCGGTCGGAGAGCGCGGCAGCGAGGCGCTCGGCGAGCTGGTTGAAGACGTCGCCGATCGCCGACAGTTCGGCGAGATCGAACGGCGGCAGGCGCGCGGCGAGGTCGCCTGCGGCGATCCGTTCGAGCCCGTCGCGGATCTGCCGCGTCGGACGCAGCGCGCGCGCCAGCGCCGCATAGACCAGGGCGCAGAGCAGCGGCAGCGCGATCATGAACACCGCCATCAGCCGGCCGGCATCGTGCCAGGCCTCGGCGGTCGGCACCGCCGGATCGATCCAGGCCACAGCCTCGCCGACGGCGTTGCCGCGCGAAACCACCTGCCGTACAGTCTCGCGGCCGGGATCGAACAGGCGGCGATAGAGCGCCGCGAAGGCCAGCGGCGGCGCGGCCTGATCGGCTTGCGCGCCGCCGCAGAAGCGTTGGCTGATCTCGCCGCTATTGCTGCGAAAGGCGATGCACAGTCCCGGCGTCATGACCGTAGCGGCAACGCTGTCGAGATCGGGAAAGTCGGAACGCGCATTGTTCAACCATTGGATCTTGCTCTGCTGCAGCTCCAGCGTCTTGGCGGCGACATCGGCAACGGCCGCGATCCGCCCGCGCACCGAGCGGTCGGCCTCGACCAGGAAATAGCCGGAGATGACGGCAAAGCAGAGCGTCGAGACGATCGCCACGCGCAACGTCAGCCGCAGTTTCAGATCGCTTCCGGACCAAATCCACATTGGCGTATCCTCAGAGATCGCAGACGAGCCTCAGTGCGCGGTCGCGGGCAGGGCCGTCGCGCACATTAAACGGCAGAACGGAGGCGCCGAGAAGCGCCGCTGTCGGCGCGGACCATCGTCGTGAAATTTTCCCGGCACCGGGCGGGAGGCACTCCGCTGCGGCGCGGAGGCCAGTTGGCCCAGGATGCGACCGACCCGCCCGCGCCAGCAGCTGAAAGGCCCCAATCATGCGTCAGTCCCGTCTCGTTCTGCTCTCTGTTGCCTTGATCGGCCTGCTGGCCGGATCTTGTCCGCTGCGCGCCGAAGCCGGCAGGGCGACGGCATCCCCGCTTGGCGTCAGCATCCACGATTTCGGCTATGTTGATACGTCAGGCGAGGTGATCGACCAGACCGCCGCGCATCAGAGGCGGCTCGATGCGTTCATGCGCGCGCTGCGCGCCGACGTCGCCGCGGAGCCGCGCTATCGCCTGGTGTCATCGGCGGCGCCCGCAGGCGAGGCCCGGATCAAGGTGGTCGGCGGCGTGCAGAAGATGAGTACGCTGGTGCAGTGGGCCAAGGTGGCGGTCATCGATGTCGAAGCGAACCAGGTGCTCTACGAGAAGCTCTACACGTTTCGCGGCGACACTGATGAGGCATGGGACCATGCGCGGATGTTCGTGTCGCGCGAGGTGCGCGGCGTCCTCGCGGCCGTGCTGCCGCCGGGGCAGACCGCCGCTGCGGCGCCGATCGGGCTTGCGGTGTTCGCATTCGAGCTCGAGGACACGTCCGCGGCGCCGTCGTCCGGCCTTGCCGACGCCGATGCAGCCTACCTCGCCGATGTCACCAAGGGCGTGCGTGACCGGCTTGCGCAGTCGGGCCGCTACCGCCTGGTCGATACCGGCGGCGCGACCGCGGAGCCCGTCAAGGCGCGTGCGCTGCGTGACTGCGACGGCTGCGAAGCCGCGATTGCGCAACAGCTCGGCGCCGATCAATCGCTGATCGGCGTGATCAGGCGGGTCAGCCGGACCGAATACACGATCGGCTTCCAGCTGCGCGACGCCCGCAGCGGCGCGGTCGTCTCGCGCGGCGACAGCGGCCTGCGGATGGGAGCCGATTATTCCTGGACCCGTGGCGCGGTCCGCCTAGTCGGCGACCGCCTGCTCGAGGGGGCGGCGCAGCGCTAGTGATGCGCCGCAGCCACGGCCGCAACTTTGGCAGGCGGACCATAGCAAAGTGCGATAGCTGCTAGACACAGCGTCATCTGGCTCCGGGCTCATGCGTGCGCTATCACCGCCGTCTGATCACCGCACAGGAGCCGCCGATGCGTTTGCCCGCCATCCTCTTCGCTCTCACGCTCGCCGCAAGCCCCGCGACGGCCGAAGAGCTGTCGGGCACGCTGCAGAAGATCAAGGAGGCGAAGAAGGTCACGCTCGGCTTTCAGGAGGCTTCCGTTCCCTTCAGCTATCTCGACGACAATCAGCGGCCGATCGGCTTTGCGCTCGACATCTGCCTGAAGATCGTTGATGCCGTGAAGAAGGAGCTCGGCGTATCTGACATCGCCGTCGACTACCTCCCGGTGACCTCGTCGAACCGCATTCCGCTGATGGTCAACGGCACGATCGATCTGCATTGCTCGGCGACCACCAACAGCGCGGACCGCCAGAAGCAGGTGACCTTCACCAACACGCACTTCCTCAGCGCGACACGCTTTGCCGCCAAGAAATCCGCTGGGATCAACACGATCGACGATCTCAAGGGCAAGTCGGTCACCGCCGTTGCGGGCTCGGTGAACCTCACGCAGCTCATCAAGGTCAACACCGAACGCAAGCTCGGCATCAACGTTCTCCCGGCCAAGGACCAGGCCGAGGCGTTCCTGATGCTGGAGACCGATCGCGCCGAGGCCTACGCGCTCGACGACGTCCAGCTTGCCGTTGCGATCGCGCGGTCGAAGCAGCCTTCGTTCTACATGATCAGCGAGGAGGCGTTCTCGAAGGCAGAGCCGTTCGGCATCATGCTGCGCAGGGAGGACACCCCGTTCAAGGCGCTCGCCGACCGCGCCACGGCGGAACTCTACAAGAGCCCCGAGATCGAGGTCATGTACAGGAAATGGCTGGAAGCGCCGACCCCGCCGAAAGGTATCAATTACAACGTGCCGATGTCGCCGGCGCTGCGCCACGCTTTCGCCAATCCGAGCTCGAGCTTCGATCCCGATGTATACGAGGTTGCGAAGTAGCAGAAAGTAGCCCGCATGAGCAAAGCGACATGCGGGTAAGGTCCAGCTTGAATCGATGGCGGGACCCCGGATGTCGCGCTCGCTGATCCGAGCTACAATTGGCCGACAGGGTGGCGGAAAACAGATCGCCGCGTCCAGCCATCAATCCATGGAACGGCTTTTCGCGCGCATGGCGAAAAACGAAATAGCGTCTCATATACATCGGGCGGTTTTCTCTTAAGCTCGCAGCAGTTGTGACTGTTGTTCAGGAGCTCAAGCCGGTGACTACGCCATTTTCGCTTTCGCGACGTTCTGCGCTCGGCGTGCTTGCCGGAAGTCTGATCACCGGCGGTGCGCGCGCGGAAACCGGAGCGGGGGGCGGCACCGATCTCGGCGGCGTTACATTGCGCGTTGCCTACTACAAGGGCGGCTGGCGCCAGCTGTTGCAGGCCGCGGGCGAGGACAAGACGCCGTACAGGATCGAGTGGAAGGAGCTCAACAACGGTGTGCTCCACATCGAGGCCTTGAACGGGGACGCGCTCGACATCGGTTCGGGCAGCGAGATTCCGGCGATGTTCGCGGCGCGCCAGAATGCCAAGGTGCGCTTCGTCGCCGTCACCCATGAGGATCTCAACATCCAGGTCACGGTGGCGGCGAAAGACGCGCCGATCCATTCGATCGCCGATCTCAAGGGAAAGCGCGTCGGCTATGTGCGCGCGACCACGGCGCATTATTTCCTCGCCAAGCAACTCGAGGAAGCCGGCCTTGCGTTTGGCGATATCGAGGCCATCAATCTGACGCCGTCCGACGGCTATTCGGCCTTCGCCTCCGGCAAGCTCGATGCCTGGGCGATCTACGGTTATAACGGGCAGCTCGCGATCGCCAAGCAGGGCGCGCGGCTGCTCAAGACCGGCGCCGGCTATCTCTCGGGGAATTTCCCGATCTACGCCAATCCGAAGGCCGTCGACGATCCGCTGCGTCACGCGGCCGTGAGCGATCTGCTGCTGCGGATCCAGCGCGCTTATGCGTTCGCCAACAAGAATTTTCCGGTGTATGCGGCCGCGCAGGTGGCGGAGACGCATCTGCCGTTGCAGGACATCCTCGACCAGTTCGCCCGTCGCAGCGACGACTTCGCGCTCGCCGGGGTGACGCCTGACGTGCCGGAGACGCACCAGAAGGTCGCCGACACCTTCCTCAAGCTCGGCGTGCTCGACGCGCGCGCGGAGGTTGGAAAATTCTGGGACACCAGCTTCAACGAGGCGATCGCGGCGGGCGCAGCGAGGCTCGCGAAGCTCTGACCGCGATCTGGCCTGTATAGGCTACGTACGTCATTTGCGGGCGCGCCGGCGCGATTGTGGTCCTGGGAGACCAACAGCAGTCCGCGGGCACCTCCTATGATTTACGGCCCCAGCGTGACGGCTGGGGCCGCAGGAGGTGGTGTGTGCCTCTGGGGCAATGAATCAGAGGACAGTTTCTGAACCGCACGCTGATGACAATGTTCCAACCGGCTGCGGCCGGCGGCGCCATGCTGCCATGCAGACTGAGAAGCTTGCAGACCGCGCCGGGACCGTACCATCATGACGTCATCAGGCCCGAATCGAATGCGGGCCCGGTGGACGCCCCAGCATTCGGCCTTCGGCCCGAGAGGGTGCCGGGGTCACATTTCCGCTTGCAGCTGATCTTTTTCGTTATGCCGATTATTCTGCGGAGCCGACATTGAACCACGACGCATTGGCCAAGCTCACCGTCACCATCATAGTCCTGGTCGCGTTGCTGGTATGGCGCGTTGCCGACCAGAAGAAGTCGATTGAATGCGGAGCAAATTGCCCGACCGACCTCTCCGCGAGCCGCAAGGCCGCTCAATAGGATCGGTTACCGCCGCCTGATCAGCATGGCGCGCTGCCTAGCGCTTTGCGGGTGGGCCGCTCTTGTTGCCGGGCTGTCCCTTGATGTTCGACGGATCCTGTTCCTGGACGTGCAGGTTCTGCGAGTTCGAACCGACCGTGCCTTGCTTGGCGGGCGGCCCGCTCTTGTTGCCCGGCGCGCCGGCGATGCCGGTTCCGGAACTCTGGGCGCTTGGAGACGTCGTGGCATCTGGGGAACCGGCGGCCGTATCGGGGCGTCCCGGAGGCGTTGCGGCCGCGCCGGGCCTGTCCTGATCGCCGACGTAACCGGATTCACCGGAGTTGCGGGTCTTGGCGCCCTTGTCGGCCTCGTTTTGCAGGTTCTGGGCAACCGCGTGTTGCGCCAGGATCGGGCCGGTTGCCATGGCACCGGCGATGAGCAGTGCGATTGTGCGGGTCCTCATGAGTGTCCCTCCTCTGGGTTGCGGGGACAACACGCATCGCGATCATCATTTCCTATGCGCGTGAAAAATCGCCGCAAGGGAACAGGCATGGCGAACCTGCCGCGGCCCGCTACGGCACCGCCGTGGCGCGATCCGTTCGAGCGGCCAATTGCGGCCGCCGGCGCGCCTCTATCGGGCGTCGCGCGCTGCGTATATCGTCCGCGCCAAACACAAGATCGGTCCCGCACGCCGGGTAACGACGCATAATGAGGAAGCGATGTCCGACAAGCTGCTGTTTTCGCCAATGACCATCCGCGGCGTCACGCTGAAGAACCGCATCGTGGTGCCGCCGATGCACCAGTATTCCGCCGAGAAGGGCTTTCCGACCGACTGGCACCTGATGAATGCCGGCAAGTTCGCCGCCGGCGGCGCCGGTCTCGTGATCGTCGAATCGACCAAGGTCGAGCGGCGCGGCTGCGGCACGATCGGCGATCTCGGCATCTGGGACGACAAGTTCATCGCGCCGCTCAGCCGCCTCGTCGGCTTCATCAAGCAGCAGAGCGCGGTCGCCGGCATCCAGCTCGGCCATTCCGGCCGCAAGGCGCGTGCGAGCCGGCCTTGGGAGGGCGACCGTCCGCTCGAACGCACCGCCGAGATCGAGGATTGGGATGCCTGGACGCCGGTGGCGCCGAGCGCGATCGCCCATAGCGAGCGCTGGCCGGTGCCGCGCGCGCTGGACACGCATGAGGTGAAGGACCTCGTCGAGGCCTGGGGGCAGGCGGCACGGCGCGCCCATCAGGCAGGGTTCGAGGTGCTGGAACTGCACGGCGCCCATGGCTATCTCGTGCACGAATTCCTCTCCGGGCGCTCCAACCAGCGCAACGATGAATATGGCGGCTCGGAAGCCAACCGGATGCGCTTCCTGATCGAGGTCACCGAGGCGGTGCGGGTGCACTGGCCGGATCACAAGCCGCTGTTCGTGCGGCTGTCGGTCGAGGACAATGCCGGCTGGGGCTCGGAGCAGAGCGCGCGGCTCGCCAGGATCCTGAAAGCCGAGGGCGTCGACGTGATCGACTGCTCATCGGGCGGAATCAGCGAGATGGCGCCGATCCTGGGCAAGGAGATCAAATACAACTATCAGGTGCCGCTCGCGGAATATGTCCGCGCCCATGCCGATATCATGACCATGGCGGTCGGCCTGATCATCCACGGGGACCAGGCCGAGCAAATCCTGCGTGATAAACAAGCAGATTTGATCGCGGTCGGCCGGGAAATCCTCAATAACCCGAACTGGCCGATGGACGCCGCGCTCAAGCTCGGCGTCGAGGGGCCGTTCCGCAATGTTCCTCCGCAGTTCGGCTATTGGCTGGGCACGCGGGCCAAGCGCGGATTCGGCACCCAGCCGTCGACCTGGCAGAACGGGTTGCGGGAGACTGGGCCAAAGGCCGACGAAAGGCTGACAGGGGGCTGACAAGAGGCCGATCCGGGCACCGTGACAGGACCGTAATGGTCCGGTGACAGCGCGGCCTTGATCCGACCAAAAAGCCGTTGTGTGGTGCCCCGCGTCGGGGTGGGGCCGAATGTTGCGAAACGTTGCCGGCCGTTAGCGAAGGGATCACGGATAATGCGCAAACATGTTGGCTTCTTGCTCGGGACGGTCGCGGGCGCGTGTCTCACCCTGCTGGTGGCCTCGCCGCAGGGCGCGCATCTGTTCGCCGTCGCCAACGCCGCCGCGCATTCCGACAGCAGCAACACCTATTCGCAGCTCAATCTGTTCGGCGAGGTGTTCGAGAAGGTCAAGACCGACTACGTCGAGAAGCCCGAGGACTCCAAGCTCGTCGAGGGCGCGATCAACGGCATGATCTCCTCGCTCGATCCGCACTCCCGCTACATGAACGAGAAGGGCTGGGCGGAGATGCAGGAGACCACGCATGGCGAGTTCGGCGGGCTCGGCATCGAGGTCACGATGGAGGACGGCTTCGTCAAGGTGGTGGCGCCGATCGACGACACGCCGGCCTCGCGCGCCGGCATCATGTCGGGCGACGTGATCACCTCGATCGACGACGACCAGATCCAGGGCATGACGCTCGATCAGGCCGTCAACAAGATGAAGGGCGCGCCCAACAGCTCGATCCGGTTGAAGATCGTCCGCAAGGACGCCGACAAGCCGATCGAGGTCTCGATTACGCGCGAGATCATCCGCGTCCGTCCGGTGAAGTATCACGTCGAGGGCGGCGACATCGGCTATATCAGGATCACCTCGTTCAACGAGCAGACCACCGAAGGTCTGCGCAAGGCGATCGGCGATGTCCAGAAGCAGGTCCCGCAGGACAAGCTCGCCGGCTACGTCGTCGACCTCCGCAACAATCCCGGCGGCCTGCTCGACCAGGCGGTCTCGGTGACCGCGACCCTGATGCAGCGCGGCGAGGTGGTCTCGACCCGCGGCCGCAATCCCGAGGAAACCCAGCGCTTCACCGCGCATGGCGGCGACATGACCAAGGGCAAGCCGCTCGTCGTCTTGATCAACGGCGGCTCGGCCTCGGCCTCCGAGATCGTCGCCGGCGCGCTGCACGACCATAAGCGCGCGACGCTGATCGGCACCCGCTCGTTCGGCAAGGGCTCGGTGCAGACCATCATTCCGCTCGGCACCGGCAATGGCGCGCTGGCGCTGACCACGGCGCGCTATTTCACGCCGTCGGGCCATTCGATCCAGGCACTCGGCATCAAGCCCGACATCGAGGTGCTGCAGGACGTGCCCGACGAGTTCAAGACCCGCTCGGAGATCAAGGGCGAGGCCTCGATGCGCGGCCATCTTTCCGCCGAGGGCGCCGAGCAGACCGGCTCGCAATCCTACGTCCCGCCGGACGAGAAGAACGACAAGGCGCTGGCCGCGGCGTTCAACCAGCTGCGCGGCGTCACCGTCAACGCCGACGCCAAGAACGCCGACACCAAGGCCGCGCAGAAGCGGCCGGTACCGAACTAGGACCTGACACATGTAGCCCGGATGGAGCCAACGGGTCGCGCGAACGCGCGCCCGATGACAGGCTCCGCGAAATCCGGGAGCGCTTTGCGCGTTGCAAGGTCCCCGGATTGCGCTGCGCTCCATCCGGGCTACGCGGCTACCGTCGCCGGGGCGCGCTGCCAAAATATCGAAAACAACCCCATGCAAAGGAGCCGGTGGTGGCTGGCGCTCGACCGGGCAATTTGACATGTCGGGCAATTTCAGGGTATTCTTCCAATATTCCGAAATCGTGCAGACGCCCCTCGGGTTCTCGACTTCCGAGCAGCCTTATGCCGCGCCGGCGACGGGTTTGCGCCGGCGCATGGTGCTCGCGCCCGCAGCGGGGCCGCGGCGGTGCCCGGCCAGCAGCTCGCGGATCTGGGCGGCGGGCTTTGGCGGGCTGAACAGATAGCCCTGCATTTCCGAGCAGCCGAGCTCGCGCAGCAATTGCTGCTGCTGCGCGGTCTCGACGCCTTCCGCCGTCGTCGTCATGCTGCGCTCGGCGGCGATGTTGACGACGGCCTCGACGATGCCGGCCGAGCCTTGCGGATCGGCGATGTCGGTGACGAAGCAGCGGTCGATCTTGATCTTGTCGAACGGGAATCGCTTCAGGTAGCTCAGCGACGAATAGCCGGTGCCGAAATCGTCGAGCGCGATCCTGATGCCGATGGCGCGCAGCTGGTGCAGCGCGGCCAGCGCCGTCTCGTCGTCGCGGATCAGCACCGCCTCGGTGATCTCGAGCTCGAGCCGGCTCGCTGACAGCCCCGACGATGCAAGCGCCGCGATCACCTTGAGCGCCAGCGTGCCGCTGCGGAACTGCACCGGCGAGACGTTGACGGCCAGCCTGACCTGGTCGGGCCAGTTCACGGCTTCCTTGCAGGCCGTCATCAGCACCCATTCGCCGAGCTGGTTGATCAGGCCGGTCTCTTCCGCAATCGGCACGAATTCGGCCGGCGAGATCATGCCGCGCTGTGGATGACGCCAGCGCACCAGCGCCTCGCAGCCCGTGATCTCGTTGCTGCGCAGGTCGACGCAGGGCTGGTAATGCACTTCGAGCCCGCTGCCGGCGGCGATCGTCTGCCGCAGCTCCATCTCGAGCTCGCGGCGGGCGCGGGCGTCGGCATCCATCGCCGGCTCGAACAAGCGGAAGACGCGCCGGCCGGCCGACTTCGCCGCATACATCGCAAGATCGGCGTTCTTCATGATCTGGTCGAGATCGGTGCCGTCCTTCGGCGCCAGCGCGATGCCGATGCTGGCGTCGGTCGTGACCTGGTGGCCGAGGCATTGATAGGGCGCGCGGATCACCTCGTAGATGCGCGCGACGAGGTCGGTGACCTCGGCCTCGCTCTTCACCCCGGTCTGCACGATCGCGAACTCGTCGCCGCCGAGGCGGGCGACGAAATCGCCTTCGCCGATCACGCCGCTCAGCGTCCGCGCCACGGACTTGAGAAGCTCGTCGCCGACCATGTGGCCGAGCGAGTCGTTGACGCCCTTGAATTCGTCGATGTCGATATAGAGCACCGCAAGCTGGCTGTCGGGCGCGACATGCGGCAGCTCGCGCCTGATCTCCTCGTGGAACAGCGCGCGGTTCGGCAGGTCGGTGAGCGCATCGTAGTGGGCAAGATGCGTGATGCGCTCCTCGGCGCGGCGGCGCTCGGTGACGTCCTCGTGGGTCGCAAGCCAGCCGCCGTCGGCCAGCGGCTCGTTGACGACCTGGATCGAGCGCCCGTCGGGCGTCGTGATCACCATGGTGTTGCGGATGCCGACGTCGCGCAGCACGAGATTGACGTAGCGCTCGACGTCGCCCTGGAACGAGCCGGTCCGGTGACGATGCACGATGACGTCGCGGAAGCTGCAGCCGGGCTTGATGATGTCGGCCGACAACCCGTACATCTCGATATAGCGCCTGTTGCAGATCACCAGGCGCTGCGCGGCATCGAACAGCAACAGCCCCTGCGTCATGTTGTTGACGGCAGTGTCGAGCCGCAGCTTCTCCAGCGTCAGGCGCTGCTGCTGGGCGCGATGTTGCTGCACCAGCTTGCGCACCACCAGCGTCAGCAGGATCGCGATCGCCAGCACCGAGATGCTGGTCACCGCGATCAGGATGCCGATCTGCTCGCGCCAGTTGGCGAGCGCCGCCTCCGTGGTGCTCGTCGCGACGACGACGATCGGGAATTTGGTCAGCGCCCGCGACGACACCAGGCGGTCCTTGCCGTCGACCGGGCTGGCGAGCCGCGTCGTGCTTTGCGGCAGCTCGAACACCTGCTGCTGATTGACCGGACCGTTGCGGAAATTCCTCCCGATCAGCTCCTCGACATGGGGATAGCGCGCCAGCAGCGTGCCGTCGCGGTGATGCATCGAGATCGCGGCGCCGTCGCCGAGCGCCACGGTGGAGAAGAACTTCTCGAAGGCCGCCGGCTCGATGCCGCGGCCGACCACGCCGAGGAATTCGCCGTGCGGACCGGTCACCTTGCGGACGATAACGGTGGTCCAGTTTCCGGTGATGCGGCTGACCACCGGCGCGACCTGCATGTCGGGCGAATAGGGGCTCGACTTGAAGATCTGGAAGTAGGGGCGGTCGGCAATGCTGGCCTGCGGCAGCGGCCAGGCGCCCGAGCTGTTGATCAGAACGCCGTCGGCGTCGAACACGTTGAGGCTGCCGACATTGGACAGCGCGTCCATCTTGGATTTGAGCATCGCATGGATGTCGGCGGCCGACATCCGGCGCCTGTAATTCTCCGGCGTCGCGATTGCATTGTCGCGCATGAACGCGATCAGGTCGCGCTGGACGACTTCGAGATCGTCGAGCTGCTGGTCGAAATGCCGCGCCAGCAGCAGCACGGTGTTCTCGAGCTCACGCTCGCTGTTGTGCAGGGCGCGATCGCGGAAATTCTCCGCCATCAGCGTGGCGCCGATCGCGATCGCGGCCATCAGCACGGCGCCGCCGAGGATCAGCCAGCGGATCGGACCGCTGCCGATCACCGAGGTGATGTTGAACGAGGCGCTGCCGTTTGGATTCATGTGCCGCAATCGCTTCCAGGTGCTTCACCCGGAAGTAGGTTTCGTGCACCCCCGGCCCGCGAAAGTCGTATCCAATCGAAATGGAGCGCGGGTTAGCGAGATTGGTTAACGAAATCTTGCGGGATTCGCGGCAGGCCGTCGCTTGCGCATCGGTCGCAATCACGCGCCGGCGCGGTAGTGCCCGGACTTGCCACCGATCTTCTCGACGAGGTGGATGCCCTCGATGCGGATGCCGCGATCGACCGCCTTGACCATGTCGTAGATCGTCAGGCATGCGACCGAGACCGCGGTCAGCGCCTCCATTTCGACGCCGGTCGGCCCCGTCACTTTGACGCTGGCGCGGACGATGCAGCCGGGCAGCTTGCGGTCGGGTGTGATGTCGATCGTGACCTTGGTCAGCGCCAGTGGATGGCAGAGCGGGATCAATTCCGAGGTCCGCTTCGCCGCCATGATGCCGGCGATCCGCGCCGTCGCCAGCACGTCGCCCTTCTTGGCCTGGCCGGTTTCGATCAGCGCCAGCGTTGCCTTGCTCATCAGGACGCGGCCTTCGGCAACGGCGGTCCGTTCGGTGGCGGGCTTGGCCGAGACGTCGACCATGCGCGCGTCGCCCTTGGCGTCGATGTGGGTGAGGGCGGTGCCCGAGCCGGACGGCTCGGCTTTGGTCTTGCCCTTGCTGTTCCGCGCCATTGCGTCAGCGCGTTGCGGTGGCGCGCGGGGCGGCCTGCCGCGTCAGCAAGGCGCGGGTCGCCGCGGTGACGTCCTGCTGCCGCATCAGACTTTCACCGACCAGGAAGGTCGACATCCCGACCCGTTCGAGCCGGGCGAGATCGTCAGGCGTGAAGATGCCGCTCTCGCCGACCATCAGGCGGTCGCGTGGGATCAGCGGCGCCAGCGCCTCGCTGGTCGCCAGCGTGGTCTCGAAGGTGCGCAGATTGCGGTTGTTGACGCCGATCATCGGCGAGCGAAGTTTCAAGGCACGGTCAAGCTCGGCGCGATCATGGATCTCGACCAGCACGTCCATGCCGTAGCCGAGCGCGGCGTCCTCGATCTCCCGGGCCGCCGCGTCGTCGAGCGCGGCCATGATGATCAGGATGCAGTCGGCGCCATGGGCGCGCGCTTCCGCCACCTGGTAGGTGTCGAACATGAAATCTTTGCGCAGCACCGGCAGGCTGGTCGCCGCGCGGGCCGCGACCATGAAGTCGAGATGGCCCTGGAACGAGGGCGCATCGGTCAGCACCGACAGGCAGGCCGCGCCGCCGGCCTCATAGGCTTTGGCGAGCACGGGCGGATCGAAATCGGCCCGGATCAAGCCTTTCGAAGGCGAGGCCTTCTTCACTTCCGCGATCAGCGCGTAGTCGCCGCGCGCATGCTTGTCCTTGAGGGCGCGGACGAAGCCGCGCGGGGCCGAGGCTGATCTGGCCTGCGCCTCGACCTCGGCGAGCGGATGGGCGCGCTTCGCGGCGGCGATCTCCTCGCGCTTGTAGGCCTCGATCTTGGTCAGGATGTCGGACATCGCTTAACGCCTTGCTTGCGCATGATCTGATTCGAAAAACCGGTTCCCACTTTTTCGGATCATGCTCAACCGTTCGAAACCGCGACCAGATGCTTCAGCCGCGCCGCGGCAGCGCCGCTGTCGAGCGACTGCGTGCCGATCGCGACGCCTTCCTTGAGGTCCTTGGCGCGGCCGGCCACGATCAGCGCGGCGGCGGCGTTGAGCAGGGCGACGTCGCGATAGGCGCTCGGCTTGCCCTGCAGCACGCTGGAGAGTGCGATCGCATTGGCATCGGCGTCACCGCCCTTCAGCGCCTCGCCGCCGACGCGGCCAAGGCCGGCGTCCTCGGGCGTCACCTCCGATGTCCTGATCTCGCCGTTCTCGAGCGTCGCAACGAAGGTCGGGCCGGTGAGGGTGATCTCGTCGAGGCCATCGGAGCCATGCACGACCCAGACCCTGTCGGAGCCGAGGTTCTTCAGCACCTGCGCCAGCGGCTGCACCCATTGCCGCGAGAATACGCCGACCATCTGCCGCTTGACGCCGGCCGGGTTCGACAGCGGCCCGAGCAGGTTGAAGATGGTGCGGGTGGCGAGCTCGACCCGGGTCGGACCGACATTCTTCATCGCCGGATGATGCGCGGGCGCGAACATGAAGCCGATGCCGGCTTCCTTGACGCAGCGCCCGACTTGTTCGGGCGTCAAATCGAGCTTGACGCCGAGCGAGGCCAGCACGTCGGCGGCGCCCGAGCGCGACGACAATGCGCGGTTGCCGTGCTTCGCCACGGGCACGCCGGCGCCGGCCACGATGAATGCCGCGCAGGTCGAGACGTTGACCGAGCCGGAGCCGTCGCCGCCGGTGCCGACGATGTCGACGGCCTCCGCCGGCGCCGTGACCGGCAGCATCTTGCCGCGCATCGCGGTGACGGCGCCAGTGATCTCCTCGACGGTCTCGCCGCGCACCCGCAGCGCCATCAATAGCCCGCCCATCTGCGAGGGCGTGGCTTCGCCGGACATCATGCTGTCGAAGGCGGACGCCGCCTCTTCACGCGTCAGCGTGGCGCCGGTGGCGACTTTTCCGATGATCGATTTCAGGTCGTCCATTCGCTGGCTCAGGGTCTGTTGTTGGAGCTTGATCGCCGCGCAGCGCGTCGTCGGGCTGTCCCGATCATGCTCAATTATTTGCGCCTGTCACCTGTGCGAAGGCTGCCTGGTTGATGGTCACACCGATATCGGACTCGATCTTCGTGACATATTGCGCGACCTGCTCGTCGCTGAGCGACCGCCGCAGCGCCTCGGTGAGCTGCTTGGCCGCGTCTGACGCGAAGTCCACCGGCGGCACCGTCACGTTGGTGACGCGGAAGACCACCCACTGGCTGCCGCCGGCGACCGAGGTCTGTCCGTCGCCGTCCTTGGCGGCCCGGAATGCGGCTGCAATCACGCCGGCCGGGACGGCAGGCAGCGAGGCCTCGCGGTTGAAATTCGCCGCGGTTTCGACCTTGACGCCGACAGCGGCGGCTTCGTCGGCGAGCTTGGCGCCGCTGTCGAGCTTCTGGACGATCTCGGTCGCCTTGGCGCGCAGCTTGGTGGAGGCCTGGTCTTCGCGCCATTTGGCCTCGACCTGGTCGCGAACCTCGTCGAGGCTGCGCTCGCGCGACGGCGTGATGCCGAGCACGTCGTACCAGACATAGCCGCCGTTGAACTGGATCGGGTCGTTGTCGACGCCGACGTCGCTGTTGAAGGCCTGCGACACCACGTCGAGACCGCGCGGGATGTTGGTCGCGACCTGGCCGTTCGGCAGCCGCCCGGAGCGATCGACCGCGTCGATGGTGATGGGGGTCAGCTTCAGCTTCTGTGCGGCTTCGACGACGCTGGCGCCGCCGCCGCGCTCGTCTTCCATCTTGTCGCGCAGCTCGGCGACCTTGGTGCGGGCGCGCTCGGAGGCGATCTCGTTCTTCACCTGCTGGGCGAGGCTTTCATAGCTCGGGGTCGCGCCGGGCTCGACCTTGCCGACCTTGACCAGCGCGACGCCGAAGCGGCCCTGCACCGGCTGGCTGACGTCGCCGGCGGGCAGGGAGAAGGCGGCATCGGCGACGGCCGGATCGAGGATCGCCGACTTTGCGACCAGACCGAGATTGACGTCGGCCAGATTGAGATTGCGCTCCTTGGCGATGTCGTCGAACGACGTGCCCGACGCGATCCGGCCGCGCGCGGCCTGCGCCTCGCCGGCGTCCGGAAACACGATCTGCGAGACCTCGCGCTTCTCCGGCGTGCTGAGCCGGTCCTTGCGCTCCTCGAAGATCTTCCTGGCGTCCTCGTCCGACACCGTTTCCCACTTGCCGATCTCCTCGGGCGTGATGGCGACGAAGGAGATCTTGCGGTATTCGGGCGCGCGGAACTGGGCCTTGTGGTCCTCGAAATAGGCGGCGAGCGCCTCGGGCGAGGGCGGATCGATGGTGCCGGCCTGCGCAGCGCCGAGCGTGATGTAGTCGATCGAACGCTGCTCGTTCTGGAACCGGGTCAGCGCCTCGACCAGCGATTTCGGCGGCTCGATCCCGGACGAGATGGTGCCGGCGATCTGCCGCCTGAGGCCAACGCGGCGCTGCTCGGCGATGTAGCGGCCCTCGGTATAGCCATAGTTGCGGATCACGGCCTGGAAACGCTGCGGGTCGAACTGGTTGTTGAGGCCCTTGAAGTTCGGATCGTTGTAGATCGCGCGCAGCACCTCGGCGTCGGACACGTTGAGGCCCATGCGGCGCGCTTCCTCGTCCAGCGCGGCTTCCGCAAGCGTCTGCTGCAGCACCTGGCGGTCGATGCCGAAGGCGCGCGCCTGGTCCGGCGTCAGCGGACGGCCGAACTGGCGGCCAAGCTGCTGCAGGCGGTCGGTATAGATCTGGCGGAACTGCTCGGCCGAAATCTCGGTCCCGCCCACCTTGGCGAAGGTCGACTGGCCAAACCCCTTGAAAATGTCGGCAATGCCCCAAATTCCGAAACTGACGATCAAAACGCCCATCACCACGGCCATAATCGTCTTGCCGAGCCAGTTTGATGAGGCTTTCCGCATTCCTCGAAGCATGGGTCCAACTTGTTTTACAGGAGGGGAACCGGGTCGTGCCCAATGGGGAGCCGAAAGTCGAGGCTTTTGTCCCGCAGCAGGGCGTCACCGGGTTGAAAACCCATCATAAAGTGGCCGAAGCGCCCCCGCAACCTTGGCCGCGCGGGCGGAAGCGTCGCACGGTGTGCGCGAAGCCGCGCTCTGGAAGTCGCCGCCCGGCTCTGGTAGCGCAGGGACACGCTTGAACGATGGGACATCCGACATGACCGACGCCATCCGGCCGCTGATCGCCGGCAACTGGAAAATGAACGGCCTGAAATCCTCTTTTGTCGAGTTCGACGCGATGCTGGCGGGCGCCGGCGATGTCGCCGGAAAGGCCGATCTCCTGGTCTGTCCGCCGGCGACGCTGGTCGGGGCCTTTGCCGACAAGGCGCGCGGCTCGAAGGTCGCGGTCGGCGCCCAGGATTGCCATCCGAAGGCATCGGGTGCCCACACCGGCGATCTCTCGGCGGAGATGTTCAAGGATCTCGGCGCGGTCGCGATCATCGTCGGCCATTCCGAGCGGCGCGCCGACCACGGCGAGACCGACGCCTTGATTCGGCAGAAGGCGGAGGCCGCCTGGCGCGCCCACCTGACCGCGATCGTCTGCATCGGCGAGACGCGCGAGCAGCGCGACGCCGGCAAGACGCTCGATGTCTGCGGCACCCAGCTTGCGGGCTCGCTGCCCGATGGCTCGACCGCGGCCAACCTGGTGGTGGCCTATGAGCCGGTCTGGGCGATCGGCACCGGCCTGACCCCGACGGCCAAGGATGTCGAGGAAGTTCACAGGTTTATCCGAGGTCAGCTCACCGATCGCTTCAAGGGCGAGGGAAACAGGATCAGGATCCTGTACGGCGGCTCGGTCAAGCCGTCGAACGCGGCCGAGCTGATGGCGGTCGCCAATGTCAACGGCGCGCTGGTCGGCGGCGCCAGCCTGAAGGCGTCGGACTTCCTGGCCATCGCGGCGGGGTGTTAGGGCCGCCCATTTCACAACGAGCTCTCACACCGTCATCCTGAGGAGGCCGCAACGCGGCCGCCTCGAAGGATCGACGGCCCGGCTGGTGGCCGTTCATCCTTCGAGACGCCGCTACGCGGCTCCTCCAGCGACAAAGGCTTCGCCTTTGCGCGGGGGTGACGGGATTGGCAGTGTTGCGCAGACAGCTGCCATCGGTATCTCTGTTTGGCTACGGATTCAGGCCGCAGCGGCGCCGATCCGCTTCCAATAGATCATCGTCCCGGTGAGGCCGCCATGCGGCTTCAGCGCGTAGTCCGGGATGACGCCGGTGAGCTGAAAGCCTTGCTTTTCATAGAGCGGTGCGGCGCCGTCGTCGACGGCGGTGTCGAGCACCAGCAGCGTGCGTCCGTGCTCGACGGCGAGCGCTTCGGCGGCGCGCAGCAATGCGGTGGCGACGCCGCGATGGCGGTGGCTGAGGTGCGTCATCATCTTGGCGATCTCGGCGCGGTGCGGCTGGTTCGGTGGCAGCTTCAGCAGCAGCGTCACGGTGGCGATCAGATCAGTGCCGTCGAACGCACCGAGCACTACTCGTTCGCCGCGCGCGGCGGCAGCAAGCGAGTCCTGCCAGAATGCGTCGGCGTCCTCCGGCGACAGCGGATGCATGAAGCTGACCGAGCCGCCGTTCGCGACGGTCTCGATCAGGAGCTCGCCAAGCGCACCGCGGATCTCGGGTCCGTCGATGAGCGGCTTGATGGCAAAATGCGACATGCATCAGCTCCGGGCCAGGGCGACCACATAGGTGCAGGAGGCGTTGGTCTCGTTGGCGAAGGTCGTCTCTGCCGGCGGTCCGAATCCGAGGCAATCGCCGGCGGCGAGCACGTGGCGTGCGCCGCCTTCGGTGATGACGACGCTGCCGCTGAGCACCCAGACCAGTTGGCGGATATGCGCGTAGGAGGAGGCGGGCAGGGTCACGGTCTGCTTCGGCGGCAGCTCGACCCGCACCAGCTCGACCGGATGGTCGGGACGGCTGAACACCTGGCGGCGCAGATAGCCGGTTTCCGGATCGCGCCAGACCGTTTGCGCGGCGGCGCGCGACAGCCGTTCGCCCTGGCCTTCGGCGCGCAACATCAGGCCGGCCAGGGTGAGATCGAAAGCCGAGGCGAGGCGTACCAGCACGACCGCGGTGGGGCTGACCTCGGCGCGCTCGATCTTGCTGATCGTGGCCTTGGAGACGCCGGCGCGCTCGGCGAGGTCGGCCAGTGACCAGCCCCGGCCATCGCGTTCGAGCCGGATCCGCTGCGCCAGGCGTTGGCTCAGATCGTCTACCAAAGTATCCATATATCTATTATAATAGAAACCGCCGGTTCCGGGCAAGGCCTGGCCGGTCCGTGATCGGCGCTGCTTGTGATCATCGACAGTGCGACTATCTCGGGGGTGACAATGCCCGGTGCAATCGTGTAACAGGGCGCGACTTCACGAAAACCGTAAAGCCGATAGCGCCGTTTGTCTGGCCGCTTGGCGGCTTGTGACGGAAGGCTTGCGATGCAGACTGTCGTTATCATTGTCCACCTCATGATTGTCGCCGTCATGATCGGCGCCGTGCTGTTGCAGAAATCCGAAGGCGGCGGCCTTGGCATGGGTGGCGGCGCCGGCTTCATGTCGAGCCGCGGCACCGCCAATCTGCTGACGCGGACCACGGCGATCCTCGCGGTGGGCTTCTTCATCACCAGCCTGTTCCTGTCCTGGTACGCAGGCTATGACCGCAAGCCGAGCTCGATCATCGGCACCGGCGCACCGGCGCAGACCCAGCCGGCCGGCGGCACGCCGATGAACGCGCCGACCTCGGGCGGCATCCTCGATTCGCTGAAGAAGGCCGACGAGCAGCAGGGGCAGCAGGCCCCGAGCGGTCCGCAGGCGCCACGGTCGCAATAAAGCAGGGTGGCCATGCAGGATGCCCCGCTGGCATCCTGCATCAGAAACCCCCATCAATGCTCTGAAATCGCTTCCAGTTTGATGCAACCCACAGCCCGGCGAATTGTTTGCCGGGAACAGCCGATTCGTTTTGCGAATCGGCGGAGTCGGATTAAAGGTAAAGTCCCATGGCGCGGTACATATTCATCACCGGCGGCGTGGTCTCCTCGCTCGGCAAGGGTCTGGCTTCAGCGGCGCTCGGCGCTCTGCTGCAGGCCAGGGGCTACAAAGTCCGCCTTCGCAAGCTCGATCCCTATCTAAACCTCGATCCCGGAACGATGTCGCCGTATCAGCACGGCGAAGTGTTCGTGACCGACGACGGCGCCGAGACCGATCTCGATCTCGGCCATTACGAGCGCTTCACCGGTCGTCCGGCCACCAAGGCCGACAACATCACGACCGGTCGGATCTACCAGGACATCATCTCCAAGGAGCGCCGCGGCGACTATCTCGGCGCCACCATCCAGGTGGTCCCGCACGTCACCAACGCGATCAAGGAATTCGTGCTCGACGGCAACGACGAGTACGATTTCGTGCTGGTCGAGATCGGCGGCACCGTCGGCGACATCGAGGGCCTGCCGTTCTTCGAGGCGATCCGCCAGCTCAAGAACGAGCTGCCGCGCGATCACGCGGTCTACATTCACCTGACGCTTCTGCCGTACATTCCAAGTGCCGGCGAACTCAAGACAAAGCCGACGCAGCACTCGGTGAAGGAGCTGCGCTCGATCGGCATCCAGCCGGACATCCTGCTGTGCCGCACCGACCGCGAGATCCCGAAGGAGGAGCGGCGCAAGCTCGGCCTGTTCTGCAACGTGCGCGAGAGCGCCGTGATCGAGGCGCGCGACGTCGACAACATCTACGCCGTGCCGGAGGCCTATCACGCCGCCGGCCTCGACGACGAGGTGCTGGCCGCGTTCGGCATCACCGCGAAGATTCCGCCGGCGCTGCAGAGCTGGCACGTCATCAACGAGCGCGTCCGCAATCCGGAAGGTGCGGTGACGATCGCCATCGTCGGCAAATACACCGGCATGAAGGACGCCTACAAATCGCTGATCGAGGCGCTGTCGCACGGCGGCATCGCCAACAAGGTGAAGGTCAATCTCGACTGGATCGAGAGCGAGGTGTTCGAGAACGAGGACCCGGCGCCGTTCCTCGAGCACGTCAACGGCATACTGGTGCCCGGCGGCTTCGGCCAGCGCGGCGCCGAGGGCAAGATCCGCGCGGCGCAGTTCGCGCGCGAGCGTGACGTGCCGTATTTCGGCATCTGCTTCGGCATGCAGATGGCGGTGATCGAGGCGGCGCGCAATCTGGTCGGCATCGAGGACGCCAACTCGACCGAGTTCGGCCCGACCAAGGAGCCGCTGGTCGGCCTGATGACGGAATGGCTGCGCGGCAACGAGCTCGAGAAGCGCTCGCAGAGCGGCGATCTCGGCGGCACGATGCGGCTCGGGGCCTATCCGGCGGCGCTCAACCGCGGCAGCCGCGTCTCGCAGGTCTATGGCGGCGCGACCGAGATCTCCGAGCGGCACCGCCATCGCTACGAGGTCAACACCGCCTACAAGGACCGCCTCGAGCAGCACGGCCTGCGCTTCTCCGGCATGTCGCCCGACGGCGTGCTGCCGGAGATCGTGGAGTACGAGGACCATCCCTGGTTCATCGGGGTCCAGTTCCATCCCGAGCTGAAGTCGCGGCCGTTCGAGCCGCATCCGCTGTTTGCCTCGTTCATCGAGGCCGCAGCGAAGCAGAGCCGGCTGGTCTAACCGAGCGGCCGCCAGCTGCGCCGTTACACGGCGCAGTCCTCGCTGGCCCGGCGTTCTTTCTTGATCGGTGAAACGTTTGCACCAGCCGCTGGCGTGCCGTCGCGCGTCATCAGCTTGTATTGCGGGCGTCGCGTCAGCCGGTAGACCGCGGCCGGCGGCACGTTGAGGATGGCGCGGTCGACCAGCGTGGCGCGCAGGCCGAGCCGGTCGAGGATCGGCCGCGGCACCGGGCAGCGCATGCCGTAGGTGAATTGATAGAACGCGCCGCCGGGACGCAGATAGCTGAACGCGCCGCCGACGATCGAGATGACCTTGCGCGGCGACATGTTGAGCAGCGGCAGTCCGCTGACGACGGCGCCGACCGGCGCGCCATCGTAGAGCCGCTCCGAGGCGAGGCGCGCCGCGTCCATCCACAGCACGCGCGCGCCGGGAAAGCGCAGCTGCAGCAGCCGCATGAAATCCGAGCCGTACTCGATCAGCGTGAGATCCTGCTGGCGCACGCCGCGCTTCAACAGCTGATAGGTGAATGCGCCGGTGCCCGGACCGAGCTCGAGCACCGGGCCGGTGTCGGCGCTGATGTCGCGCGTGATGAGTTCGGCGAGTGCTGCGCCCGACGGCGCAATGGCGCCGACGCGGCCGGGGGCCGCTATCCACGCCGTGAAGAAAGACAGCAGATCATGTGACATTGGGATTCCCAACAAAGTGTCGCGGCGCTTCGACTCAGATGCGAAGCGTGACGCCCTGTTTGCGGGAGCTGCATTGCGACAACATTGCGCGAGAGCCGTTCCGATTGAATCGGAACGGCTCTCGACTCTGGTTTCGATGCGGTTTTCTTCACGCGAACCGGTGCCCATCCCGCAGCGAGTGCGGGACAGGCTTCGCTCGAAAACGCTTCGGCATCACGACGCGAACGGCGCCGGCGGTAATGTGAGGCGGAAGCACGCGCCGCCCTTGGGACCATCGAGCACGGAGACGTGACCGCCGTGCAGCCTTGCGATCTCGCGCACCATGTTGAGGCCGAGGCCGGCGCCGCGGTCGAGCGGCGCGAGCCGATAGAACGGATCGAAGATCCGCGTGCGCTCGCCCTGGGGAATGCCGTCGCCTTCATCCGATACGTCGATCGTCGCGGCGCTGCCGACATGGATGGTGATGGTGCCGCGGCGGCCGCCGTGCTGGATGGCGTTCTGCACCAGGTTGGTGAGCGCGCGCTCCAGCGCCGCCCGATCGCCGGATGTTTCCACACGGTCGACCGAAGTATCGAGCGACAGCTCATAGCCGGCCGCGATCGCGAGCGGCGCAAGGTCGGCCGCGACATTGCGTGCGACCGCGACGAGATCGACGCGGACGAACGGATTGCGGCACTGGTCGAAGCGCTGGATGTCGAGCAGTTGCTCGGCCAACGTCGCAAGGCGTGCCGAATCCTCGAGCAGGCGGGTTTTCTCCGGGCCTGGCGGCAGCGACTCCAGCCGCGTGTTGAGGATCGCGATCGGCGTGCGCAATTCATGGGCCGCGTCGGCGACGAAGCGCTGGTGCCGGGAATAGCCGTCGTCGAGCCGCTTCAGCGCGTCGTTGATGGCGGTCACCAGCGGCGCCACCTCGAGCGGCAGATGATCGGCCGACAGCCGGCTGCCGCGCTGGCGGAAATCGATCCGGCGCGCTTCGTCGGCGGTGGTGTCGAGACCGGCGAAGGCGCGCTTCACCACCATCGGCGTCGCGATGAAGGTGGCGCATGCCATCAGGAAAAGGCCGGGCAGGGCAATGGCGAGGAATGCCAGCGTGGTGGCGAGCGCGGTCTTGACGCTCGACATCGGCCCCTGCGTCGCCGTGAGCACCTGCACGGGGCCGGCGTCCGAATTGACGCGCTTCAGCCGCGCCGGCGGCTTGCGCGGATCATCCTCGAACATCTGCCAGCCGAGCCGCGCCTGGCTGATCTGGTCGAGTGCGCCACCGATCCTGGCGAATTCCGGCGGCACCGCGCCTTCCGTCAGCGAACGGCCTTCCCGGTCGCGCACCAGGAACCAGAGGTCGGGCGTGTCGTCACGGAGCTTTTGCAGTTCGGCGGTCGGGCGCAAAATCAGATCGCCCTTGCCGTCGCGTGCGACCGCGCCCTGCACGATGGAAATCACATGATCCTCATCGCGCGGAACGATCAGGAAGCCGGTGGCACACAACGCGCTGATCAGGCAGACGATCAGCATGGCAAGCAGCAGCGCCTGCAGCGTCACCAGCCGCCAGCTCAGTTGCGAGCGCAGGCAATAGTGCTCGGCCTGTTCGCTCATGACGTTTGCTTCAACAGATAGCCGACGCCGCGGATGCTGTGGATCTCGACGCCGGCGTTGGCGTCGGCAAGCTTGCGCCTGAGACGCGAGACGTGCGCATCGAGCGCGTTCGACTGGATCTCGTCCTCGAAATTGTAGACGGCTTCCTCCAGCGTCGCGCGCAGCACGGTGCGGCCGAGGCGGCGCAGCAGCGTCTCCAGCACCAGCAGCTCGCGCCGCGGCAGCTCGAGCGGACGGCCGTCGACGCTGGCCTCGCGATGGCTGCAATCGAACGCCACGCGGCCGGCCCTGATGATCTCGAGCTGCAGTCCGGCCGGCCGGCGCAGCACGGCGCGCAGCCGCGCCAGCAGTTCTTCCACGGCGAACGGCTTGGCCAGATAGTCGTCGGCGCCGCTGTCGAGGCCGGTGATGCGGTCGGTGAGCTCGCCGCGCGCGGTCAGCACGATGATCGGGACGCCGTCGGCCTTGGCGCGCAGCTTCGGGATCAGCGTGAGGCCGTCGCCGTCCGGAAGCTGCCGGTCGAGCAGGACCGCGCCATGCACGTCGGCGGAGATCGCTTCCTCGGCCTCGGCAAGGTTCGGCACGTGGTCGACCACCATGTCGTAGCCCTTCAGCGCCTGCGACAGCGCCGCCGCCATTTCGGCCTCGTCCTCAACCAGCAGTATCCGCATGTCCTTGTGGGTCCAGCTCCTGAAGGCAGGTTTTAAGGCAAGTAACATTGCAACAACATTGCGGAAATGGCCGCCTGGCGCGAGCAGGGGTGCCATGTTGTCACCCCCTCAAGACAGTCCGGAAGGCGCTGGCTATAACCGCCCGCACACAAATCTGGGAGGACTGCCAATGATCTACGAGACCCGCGTCTATCGCTGCCTGCCGGGACGCCTGCCGGCGCTGCTCAAGCGCTTCGAGACCATCACGCTGAAGCTCTGGGACAAGCACGGCATCAGGCAGGCCGGCTTCTTCACGACGCTGGTCGGGGAATCCAACCAGGAGCTGACCTATCTGCTGGCCTGGGAATCGCTCGCCGAGCGCGAGAAGAAGTGGACCGCGTTCCAGACCGATCCGGAGTGGATCACCGCGCGCGCCAAGACCGAGGAGGACGGCCAGATCGTTCTCAACATCGTCAACCAGCTTCTGGTGCCGACGGCGTTTTCGTCGGTCAAGTGACGCGGTGGGCGCAGGGGGCGCGATGACGAGACTTCGTCGCGCCCTATAACCGGCGCGGCTATTGCGGGCAGCCGGACGTCTGGTCGCCCTGGGTCACCATCGGCTTGCCGTTGATGAAGACGCCGCGGCTGCCGGAGGTCGTCTTGCCGCCGCAATGCGTGCGATCTCCCATGACCACCGCCGGCTTGCCGTTGATCAGGACGTTGGGCACGCCCTCGACGAGCGCGCCGCCATTGCTGGTGGTATCGCCGCTGCGCGCCGCCGGCTTGCCATTGACGGTCACGCCGGTGGCGCCGCTGGTGACGACCCCGGGCTGGCTGCTGGTCTGGCCGTAGGCGAGGCCCGACATCGCCGACAGGGCGATGACGGCTCCGATCATCAGCGGGATGCGCATGTCTTCCTCATGGGAATCTGTTCCGCACCAGTTTATAGGCGCTGTTTGGGCGGGATTGTGTTAGCACGGCGCACCTACGGCGTCAGCGCAACCCCCTCATCGTGCCGGATGGCTTGATCCGTCCCGCCCGGGACTGCATGGTCGCCGGCAAAAGGATGCAGCATTTTGACCAATCAGGTTTCCGCGCCAGCCGCCGCGCCGATCGTTGCCGTCGGATCGGCCAAATTCGGCAATGCCTTGCCCATCTCGATCATCGCCGGTCCCTGCCAGCTCGAGAGCCGCGCCCACGCGCTTGAAGTGGCGTCCGCGCTGAAGGAGATCGCGGCCCGGCTCAAGATCGGTCTGGTGTACAAGACCTCGTTCGACAAGGCGAACCGCACCAGCGCGACGGCGGCGCGCGGCATCGGATTGGCGCAGGCGCTGCCGATCTTCGCCGAGATCCGGTCTTCGCTCGGGTTGCCCGTGCTGACCGACGTGCATGAGGCGACCCAGTGCGCCGATGTGGCGCAGGCGGTCGATGTGCTGCAGATCCCGGCCTTCCTGTGCCGGCAGACCGATCTCTTGCTGGCCGCAGCTGCGACCGGCAAGGTCGTCAACGTCAAGAAGGGCCAGTTCCTGGCGCCATGGGACATGGCCAATGTGGTCAGCAAGATCACCGGCGCCGGCAATGCCAATGTGCTGGTCACCGAGCGCGGCGCGTCGTTCGGCTACAACACGCTGGTCTCGGACATGCGCGCGCTGCCGATCCTTTCGCGCACCACCGGCGCGCCTGTCATCTTCGACGCCACCCATTCGGTGCAGCAGCCGGGCGGCAAGGGCACCTCGTCGGGCGGTGAGCGTGAATTCGTGCCGGTGCTGGCGCGGGCCGCGGTCGCGGTCGGCGTCGCCGGCGTGTTCATCGAGACCCATCCCGATCCGGATCACGCGCCGTCCGATGGCCCCAACATGGTGCCGCTCCGTGAATTCGAGGCGCTCGTCAGGCGGCTGATGCAGTTCGACGCGCTGGCGAAGACGGCGGCCTGACCGGCGGACAACGACATGACCGCAACCAGCGGCATGCCGCCGGCCCTCAACGTGATCACGCTGGCGACCTTCGCGGCGAGCCTGTCGGTTCGCGCGCTCGATCCGGTGCTGCCGCATGTCGCCGAGGATTTCGGGGTCAGCATCGCGACCGCGGCGAGCTTTGCCGCGGTGTTCGCCTTCACCTTTGCCGCGGTGCAGCCGGCGATCGGCGCCGCCGCCGACCTGTTCGGCAAGGCGCGGCTGATGACGATCTGCCTCGGACTGCTCGGTGTCGCCAACATCCTCGGCGCGCTCTCGACCTCGTTTCCGATGCTGTTCGTGACCCGCATCCTCGCCGGCATCGGCTCGGGCGGGGTGTTTCCGGTGGCGCTGTCGCTGACCAGCGATCTCGTCGGCCCGGACAAGCGGCAGCTTGCGATCGGGCGAACGCTGGCGGGGTCGATGACCGGCAATCTGCTCGGCGCGACGGCCTCGGGCCTGATCGGCGACTTCCTCGGCTGGCGCGGCGTGCTCGCGGTGCTCGGCGGCCTCGTGATCATCGTTGCGCTGGCGGTTGCGGCCGGCTTCCGCGGCGCCGCGCTCAATCGTCCGCCGCGCACCAGCCTGAAGGCGCTTCGCCACGGCTATCGCACCATCTTCACCAATCCGAACGCGCGGATCTGCTATTCGGCTGTTTTCATCGAAGGCTGCTGCGTGCTCGGGCTGTTTCCGTTCATCGCTTCATTCCTGTTCGAACTCGGCGAGACCTCGCTGTCGATCGCGGGCATCGTGATCGCGGGCTTTGCGATCGGCGGATTGCTCTACACGCTGACGGTGGCGCGCCTGCTGCCGTTGATCGGGGTGAGGGGGATGATGATCGTCGGCGCGACGCTGGTCGCTATCCAGCTCGTCGGCGTCGCCTTCGGGCCGCACTGGAAATTGCAGATGGCGAGCCTTCTCGTGATGGGCCTCGGCTTCTACATGATCCACGGCTGCCTGCAGGTGTTCGCCAGCGAGCTGTCGGTCGAGGCCCGCGCCACCGCGCTGTCGCTGCACTCGTTCTTCTTTTTCATGGGCCAGACCGTCGGCCCGATCGCCTACGGTTTTGGGCTGCAACACGCCGGCAAGACCGCGACGCTGGTCTCGGCCGCTGCCGTGATGGTGGTGCTCGGCTTTATCTGCGCGAGATTTTTGAAGCAGACGCGACCGGCGGATGCCGCGGCGCGGCCAGACGTCGAGCCGTAGTGATGGTACATATTTGATGAATATAAGCGTCGCCTCTTCAGGGACGCGGGTATCGAGAGGCTGAGGAATGCAAAACGCGTCAGTGGCCGCGCTTGCGTACGAATTTCTGTTCGAGGTTTATCGGAAGATGGATCTCGACCGAAAGCGCGGGAACATCAGGTCGCTCCCTGATGAAAATGGCACGCTACGCGAGGCCTTCCATCATGAATTCTCAAGTAACTGGGAGTGGCCGGGTGGTGTGCTGGAGCAACTCGGTGTTCTCAGGATTCTCCAACCAACGCGCGGCCTGTGGGGGCCGAATTTCTATCCCGTGATGACTTTGGATGAATGCTCCGTTGCCAACTTCTCGAAATTCGAAACTTTCGACAACTATTGCGTTGCAATGTCCTCTTTCGAGGTGCTGCATAGTCCTTCTGAATTCCGCGGGGAGGTCTATCTTCACAGTCGATCGCCTCACTTTCTGGACGCGGTCGCGTCCCAGGACGATATCTTTCTGATTCAGGACGACGGTCAGGTCAGGTTTGACCAGCGGCGCTTCAACGAGAAAGTCATGACACGTTGGGAAGAGCTGGAAGTTCGTCGCATCCATCCCAAAGGCGGTACTTAGGCTTCCAGGCAGCGGCGTTCCATCGACCCCGCTAGCCCCTTCCGCGATACGTCGCGACGCCCTGATCGGGAACCCAGACGCCCTTCGGCAGCCTTCCGGTCTGGAAGAACACGTCGATCGGGATGCCGCCGCGCGGATACCAGTAACCGCCGATCCGCAGCCATTTCGGTTTGATTTCCTCGACGATGCGCTTCCCGATCATGACGGTGCAATCCTCGTGGAAGGCGCCGTGATTGCGGAAGCTCGCCGCATATAGTTTAAGCGACTTAGATTCCAGGAGCCACCGGCCCGGCACATAGTCGAGCACCAGATGGGCGAAGTCCGGCTGGCCGGTGATCGGGCAGACCGAGGTGAATTCCGGGATAGCGAAGCGCACCAGATAATCCGTGCCGGCCTGCGGATTGGGGACGCGGTCGAGCACCGCCTTGTCCGGGCTATCCGGCCACGCGACGGCACGGCCGAGTTGCAGGGTTTTCTTCGCCATGGGCCTCATCCTTGTGAGAGAGGCCGAAATGAACGGAAGCGGGCGGTTCGTCAACCGTCCGCGTGCGGGGGCAGGGTGCTACGCGGGCGCGGCAGTCTGGATCAGGACCAAGCGGTCTTGGCCGGATTCACAGCCCCAGACCTCGCCGGGCCGGCCATCGAGTTGCCGGACATTTGCGCCGGCGCGGTCGCTCGGAAAGGCGTTGAAGGTCGCGCCCACCGGATCGAAGCGCATGATCGCGTTGGCCGAGAAATCGGTGAGCCAGACCTTGTCCTTGTCGTCGACATAGACGGCATAGGTCCGTGGATTGCTGCCGGGTAGCTTCCAGGCCCTCCACGTCGCGTCGGCGGGATCGTGCACCGACACGTTGCCGCTGTTCCATTCGCTGACCCAGATCCGCCCCCGCGAATCCGACCACACCCGTCGCGCGCCCTGTTTCGGCGTCGGCGGCTGGACCACGCTGGCGTTGCCGGTCGCACGGTCAATCCGTGCGATATAGCTGCCGGCAAGCGAGGCGTACCAGATGTCGCCGTTTGGGGTCACGGTGACGCCGTAGGGGCCGACGCCGCGCGGTGCCTCGAACACCTTCATCTCACCGGATTTCGGATCGAGCCGGCCGTAGAAGCCGGACTGGCCGGTGAACCAGTAGACGCCGCGCTTGTCGAACACACCGGTATTGAGATTGGCGTCAGCGGCTTTCTCAGGCAGGCGGAACAGCGTCACCTTGTGGTCGCCGGGGTCGACGCGGGCGATCGCATTCTGCCCGCCCTCGGTTACCCATGGCGCGCCGTCGGGGCCGATCGTGACGCCGTGCGGGGCCGCACCCTTGCCGAGGCTGACCAGCTTGACCGCACTGTCGCGCGGATTGAGCCGGCCCAGCGCACCGCTGCGCTGGCCCGTGAACCAGACGGTGCCATCGGGCGCCGGCGTGACATCGTGCAGGCCGGTCCCGGCATCGACGTTGAAATATTTCACCCGGAACGGCGTCTGGGCATCCTGCGCCTGCGCTCTCGTGGTCAAAATCGCGGCAGTGGTGGAGGCGAGAAACTGGCGACGGTTCATTGCGTTATCCCGGCTTCGTGAAACAATGGGCCAGCACGCGAAGGTAATCCCCAACAGCATAAACCCACCACATTGCACCGTCAGACGGGCCGGGTGGGCGGGCCGTTCACATTTGCTTGCGCGCCGTGTATGACGCGGCGCATCAGCCAACCCCATATCGAGAAAGAGCACGTCATGACTGACATCGTCGACATCATCGGCCGCGAAATCCTTGATAGCCGCGGCAACCCCACGGTCGAGGTCGATGTGGTGCTGGAGGATGGGTCAATCGGTCGCGCGGCGGTGCCGTCGGGCGCCTCCACCGGCGCGCATGAGGCGGTGGAACTGCGCGACGGCGACAAGTCGCGTTATCTCGGCAAGGGCGTCGAGAAGGCGGTTGCCGCCATCAACGGCGAGATCTACGAGGCCCTCAGCGACCAGGCCGTCGAGGAGCAGGTCGCGATCGACCAGATCATGATCGAACTCGACGGTACGCCGAACAAGAGCCGGCTCGGGGCCAACGCCATCCTCGGCGTCTCGCTGGCCTGCGCCAAGGCCGCCGCCGAATCCTTCGACATGCCGCTGTATCGCTACGTCGGGGGCACCTCGGCGCGGACGCTGCCGGTGCCGATGATGAACATCATCAATGGCGGCGTGCACGCCGACAATCCGATCGACTTCCAGGAATTCATGATCCTGCCGGTCGGCGCCACGTCGTTCGCCGAGGCGCTGCGTTGCGGTTCGGAAATCTTCCACACGCTGCGCGGCGAACTGAAGAAGGCCGGCCACAACACCAATGTCGGCGACGAGGGCGGCTTCGCGCCGAACCTGCCGTCGGCCGACGCCGCGCTCGAGTTCGTCATGAACGCGATCGGCAAGGCCGGCTACAAGGCGGGCGACGACGTCGTGCTCGGCCTCGACTGCGCCTCGACCGAATTCTTCAAGGAAGGCTCCTACGTCTATGGCGGCGAGAACAAGACCCGCTCGCGCTCCGAGCAGGTGAAGTATCTCGCCGATCTCGTCGGCCGCTATCCGATCGTCACCATCGAGGACGGCATGTCGGAGGACGACATGGACGGCTGGAAGGAGCTGACGGATGCGATCGGCAAGAAGTGCCAGCTGGTCGGCGACGACCTGTTCGTCACCAACGTCACCCGGCTTGCCGACGGCATCAAGCACGGCCGCGCCAATTCGATCCTCGTCAAGGTCAACCAGATCGGCACGCTGACCGAGACGCTTGCGGCGATCGAGATGGCCTACAAGGCCGGCTACACCGCGGTGATGTCGCATCGCTCCGGCGAGACCGAGGACGCCACGATCGCCGATCTCGCGGTCGCCACCAATTGCGGGCAGATCAAGACCGGCTCGCTGGCGCGCTCCGACCGCACCGCCAAGTACAACCAGCTGCTGCGCATCGAGCAGCAGCTCGGTACCCAGGCGAAATACGCGGGCAGGGCGGCCTTGAAGGCGCTGGCGTAGCGCCCCAACTTGATCGGGACCCAACAAACGCAAAAAGGGAGGTCGGGATGAGCGACGGCAAAAGCGGTCTGCAACTGCGTTCGCTGCTCAAGAAGAATGGCGAGCTGGAGATATCGCTGGTCAATGTCCCGACCCCCGAGCCCGGCCCCGACGAGGTCGTGGTCCGGGTCGAGGCGACCCCGATCAATCCGTCCGATCTCGGTCTTCTGATCGGCCCGGCCGACATGTCGGCCGCCAAGGTCTCCGGCAGCAAGGAATTGCCCGTGGTGACCGCGCGCGTGCCGGAAGCGGCATTGGCGGGCCTCGCCGCGCGGCTCGACGAGTCCATGCCGGTCGGCAATGAAGGTGCCGGCGTCGTGATCAGGACCGGTTCATCGGATGCGGCGAAAGCGCTGATGGGCCGCACCGTCGCAATGATCGGTGGCGCGATGTACGCGCAATACCGCACGCTGCGCGTCAACGAATGCCTGCCGCTGCCCGACGGCACCACGCCGGCGGAAGGCGCGTCCTGCTTCGTCAATCCGCTGACCGCGCTCGGCATGACCGAGACGATGCGGCGCGAGGGGCACAAGGCGCTGGTGCACACGGCGGCAGCGTCCAATCTCGGCCAGATGCTCAACAAGATCTGCCTCAAGGACGGCATCGGCCTCGTCAACATCGTGCGCAACAAGGAGCAGGCCGACATCCTGCACAAGATCGGCGCCAAGCATGTCGTCGATTCCTCCGCGCCCGATTTCATGGACAAGCTCACCGGCGCGCTGGTCGAGACCGGCGCCACCATCGCCTTCGATGCGATCGGCGGCGGCAAGCTCGCGGGCCAGATCCTGGTCGCGATGGAGACCGCGATCAACAAGACCGCCAAGGCCTATAGCCGCTACGGCTCGAATGTGCACAAGCAGGTCTATGTCTACGGCAGCCTCGACACGCGCTCGATCGAATTGCCGCGCGGCTTCGGCATGGCCTGGGGTGTCGGCGGCTGGCTGCTGTTTCCGTTCCTGATGAAGATCGGTCCGGAGGCCGGCAACAAGCTGCGCCAGCGCGTGGTGGCCGAGTTGAAGACGACCTTCGCCAGTCACTACACCAAGGTGGTCTCGTTGCAGGAGACCCTGCAGCTCGACAACATCGCGGTCTACAACAGGCGCGCGACCGGCGAGAAATTCCTGATCAACCCGAACAAGGGCTGAGGATCGAAACGCAAAGGGCCGTCGCGACAGGGGCGGCCCTTTTGCTTTGCATAGACCAATTCGGTGAAACGCTGCGTTTCCGGAACTGGACGATCCATGCACTTGCATCTTTCCTGGTGCGCCGGTAGGTGAGGGTCACCAGTTTCACGCGCAACCCGAGGGGAATTTGCTATGGCCTATCACATCGTCACCATCGTCGGCAGCATCCGCAAGCAGAGCTTCTCGCTCAAGATCGCCAATGCGCTGGCCAAGCTTGCACCGGCGTCGCTGAAGCTCGATGTGACGACGCTTCAGGAAATTTCCTTCTTCAACCAGGACCTCGAGGCCGCGCCGCCGGCGGACTGGCTCGCCTTCCGCGAGAAGCTGCAGAAGTCGAACGGCGTGCTGTTCGTGACCCCCGAATACAACCGCTCGATCCCGGGCGTGTTGAAGAACGCCATCGACGTTGCCTCGCGGCCCTACGGCAAGAGCTCGTTCATCGGCAAGCCGATCGGCATCATCGGCAATTCGCCCGGACCGCTCGGCGGCGTCAACGCGGTGAAGCACCTGCAGAACATCCTGCCGGGCATTTCCGGCCCGATCCTCGGTCAGCCCGAAACCTATCTCAACGGCGTCGGCGATGCCTTCGACGACAACGGCGAACTGACCAAGGAGTCGCTCGAGGGCGTGCTGCAGCAATATCTCGACGCCTTCGCGGCCTTTATCGAAAAGCAGAACCGCTGAGCAAGAGTCCCGTTCCGATTGAATCGGAACGGGACTCTGAACTTGTCTTGACGCGTTTTCTTCACGCGAACCGGTATCCATCCCGGATCAAGTCCGGGACAGGCTTCGCTCGAAAACGCTCCGGTTCAGCGTTCGTTAACCCCATGGCCGCATGCTCGCGGCCATGGTTTCCCGCACACGCCTCAAATCGATTCTGACCGGGCTCGCCCTCTATACGCTGGCGGCGCTGATGGTCGGCTATTTCGGCGTCAACGCCTACACCGGCAAATACGGCTTGAACGCGCGCCAGGAGCTCGATCAGGAGATCATCGCGCTGACCTCCGAGCTGGCGCGGCTGAAGAAGGAGCGGGCCGAGGGCGAGCAGCGGGTGTCGCTGCTGCGGTCGGACCGGGTCGATCCCGACATGCTGGACGAGCGCGCGCGCTTCCAGCTCGACTACGCCAATCCGCGCGATCTCGTTCGGATCAACAAGTACTGACGACGCGTTCTCAAATTTCAAAATCACACGCGCGCTATCACAAAAATGTCGCGCTGCGCTGCAGTGCGGCATAGCAAAATTCCATCGGGCGAACGCAATCCTTCCAAGGCGATTTGAGTTGGGTTAGAGAGGGTTCTCCGACTTCTCTCACCCGGAATTGCCATGGCCGCACCCAAGAAAAGCGTCGCAAAAGAATCAGGGCAGGAGAAGGCCGGCTCTCCCCCCGAATTCACCAAGGAGCAGGAGCTCAAGGCACTGCGGGACATGCTCCTGATCCGGCGCTTCGAGGAGAAGGCCGGTCAACTCTACGGCATGGGTGCGATCGGCGGGTTCTGCCATCTCTATATCGGCCAGGAAGCGGTCGTGGTCGGCATGCAGATGGCGCTGAAGCCGGGCGACGAGGTCATAACCGGCTACCGGGACCACGGCCACATGCTGGCCTGCGACATGGAAGCCAAGGGCGTGATGGCCGAATTGACCGGACGCCGCGGCGGCTATTCCCGCGGCAAGGGCGGCTCCATGCACATGTTCAGCAAGGAGAAGCACTTTTACGGCGGTCACGGAATCGTGGGCGCGCAGGTCTCGCTCGGCACCGGCCTTGCGTTCGCCAACCGCTATCGCGGCAACGATAACGTCAGCGTGACCTATTTCGGCGACGGCGCGGCCAACCAGGGCCAGGTCTACGAAAGCTTCAACATGGCGGAGCTGTGGAAGCTGCCGGTGATCTACGTGATCGAGAACAACCGCTATGCGATGGGCACCTCGGTGTCGCGCGCATCGGCCCAGCAGGATTTCTCCAAGCGCGGCGCCTCCTTCAACATTCCGGGCAAGCAGATCGACGGCATGGACGTGCGCGCGGTCAAGGCCGCCGCCGATGAGGCCGTGGCCTGGTGCCGCGGCGGCAACGGTCCGATGATTCTGGAGATGCAGACCTACCGCTACCGCGGCCACTCGATGTCCGATCCGGCCAAGTACCGCACGCGCGAGGAGGTCGAGAAAGTGCGTCACGACCAGGACCCGATCGAGCAGGTGCGCAACCGCTTGCTGGCCTCGGGCGTCAGCGAGCAGGAGCTGAAGGCGATCGACGCCGAGGTGCGCGAGATCGTCAACGCGGCCGCCGACTTCGCGCAGCACGATCCGGAGCCGGATCCGGCCGAGCTCTACACCGACATCTACCGCTGACCCACCGCGCAGACGAATTTCAAGACCGATTTCGGGAGCCGATATGCCCATTCAAGTGCTGATGCCTGCGCTGTCGCCCACCATGGAGAAGGGCAACCTCGCCAAATGGCTGAAAAAGGAAGGCGAGACCATCAAGTCCGGTGACGTCATCGCCGAGATCGAGACCGACAAGGCGACGATGGAGGTCGAGGCAACCGACGAGGGCACGCTCGGCAAGATCCTGATTCCGGAAGGCACCGCGGACGTTGCGGTGAACACGCCGATCGCCACCATTCTGGTCGACGGCGAGAGCGCAGCCGACCTCGCCAAGGCGCCGGCGGCACCAGTGCCGCAGCCGAAGGCCGCCGAGGCCGCGCCGGCCGAAGCCAAGGGGGATGCAAAGGCGGAAGCGCCGCAGCCCGCGGCGAAGGCGCCGGCCGGGCCCGCGACCGAACCGCTGCCTGATCCGGAAATCCCTGCGGGGACCGAGATGGTCACGCAGACCATTCGCGAGGCGCTGCGCGATGCGATGGCCGAGGAGATGCGCCGCGACGGCGACGTCTTCATCATGGGCGAGGAGGTCGCGGAATATCAGGGCGCCTACAAGGTGACGCAGGGCCTGTTGCAGGAATTCGGCGCCCGCCGCGTGATCGACACGCCGATCACCGAGCACGGCTTTGCCGGCGTCGGCGTCGGCGCGGCGATGGCGGGCCTGAAGCCGATCGTCGAGTTCATGACCTTCAACTTCGCCATGCAGGCGATCGACCAGATCATCAACTCCGCCGCCAAGACGCTCTATATGTCCGGCGGCCAGATGGGATGCTCGATCGTGTTCCGCGGCCCGAACGGCGCCGCCGCGCGCGTCGCCGCGCAGCACAGCCAGGACTACGCGGCGTGGTACTCGCAGATCCCGGGCCTCAAGGTGATCGCGCCGTATTCGGCCGCCGATTACAAGGGCCTGCTGAAAGCCGCGATCCGCGATCCCAATCCGGTGATCTTCCTCGAGAACGAGGTGCTGTACGGCCACACCGGCGAGGTGCCGAAGCTGGCTGATTTCGTGGTGCCGATCGGCAAGGCGCGGATCGCCCGCGCCGGCAAGGACGTCACCCTCGTCTCCTGGGCGATGGGCATGTCCTATGCGCTGAAGGCCGCCGACGAACTCGCCAAGGAAGGCATCGAGGCCGAGGTGGTCGATCTGCGCACCATCCGTCCGATGGACACCGAGACCATCATCAACTCGGTGAAGAAGACCGGCCGCGCGGTCACGGTCGAGGAGGGCTGGCAGCAGAGCGGCGTCGGCTCCGAGGTTGCCGCGCGCATCATGGAGCATGCCTTCGACTATCTGGACGCGCCGGTGGCGCGCGTCTCCGGCAAGGACGTGCCGATGCCCTATGCCGCCAACCTCGAAAAGCTCGCTCTGCCCTCCGTCGCCGAGGTGGTCGCTGCCGCCAAGGCCGTATCCTACCGGTAACGCCGATGGCCGGTCCCAAGGAGCAGCCGCTGCCGCCTGACGTGATGGGCCGCGACGATGCCATCGAGGTGCTGCGCGCCTTCGTCGTCGATGGCGGCCTGTCGATCGCGTTCCAGCGCGCTTTCGAGGAGCCGGACATGTGGGGGCTGATGCTGGTCGACATCGCCCGCCACGCCGCGCGCGCCTATGCGCGCGAGAGCGAATACACCGAGGACGAGGCGCTCGCGCGCATCGTCGAGATGTTCGAAGCCGAAATCGCCCGGCCGACCGACATGGGCCAAACCAAACCGCGGTCGCAACAAGGTCACTGACAATGCCGATCAATATTCTCATGCCCGCGCTGTCGCCGACGATGGAAAAGGGCAACCTCGCCAAGTGGCTCAAGAAAGAGGGCGACAAGGTCAAGTCCGGCGACGTGATCGCGGAGATCGAGACCGACAAGGCGACGATGGAAGTCGAGGCAGTCGATGAAGGCACGATCGCCAGGATCCTGGTGCCCGAGGGCACGCAGGACGTGCCGGTCAACGACGTCATCGCGGTCATGGCCGGCGACGGCGAGGATGTGAAGGCGGCGGCCAGCGCCGGAGCAGGCGCAGCACCGGCGGCGAAACCCGCCGAGGCGCCGAAGCCGGCTGCCCAGGCCGCGGCGCCGGCGGCGGCTCCCGCACCGGTCGCGACGCCTGCACCAAAGCCGGCCGCAGCGCCCGCAGCGGCGCCTCAGGCCGCTGCACCCGCCGCGCAGGCCAACGGCCACGCCCGCGTCTTCTCATCGCCGCTGGCGCGCCGGCTGGCAAAAGAAGCCGGCATCGATCTCGCCCGCATCACCGGCACCGGCCCGCATGGCCGGGTCATCGCGCGCGACGTCGACGAGGCCAAGTCCGGCAAGGGCCTGAAGGCGCCGGCGGCCGCGCCCGCCGCGGGCCCGAGCATCGCGCCGTCGATGTCGGACAAGCAGATCCTCGCGCTGTTCGAGCCGGGCTCCTACGAGGTGGTGCCGCATGACGGCATGCGCCGCACCATCGCGCAGCGTCTCACTGCCTCGGTGCAGAACGTCCCGCACTTCTACCTCACCATCGACTGCGACATCGGCAAGCTGCTCGCCGCGCGCGAGGAGATCAACGCCGCAGCGCCGAAGGACAAGGAGAAGAAGCCGCTCTACAAGATCTCGGTCAACGACTTCGTCATCAAGGCGATGGCGGTCGCGTTGCAGAAGATTCCGAACTGCAACGTCAGCTGGACCGAAGGCGGCATGCTCAAGCACAAGCATTCCGACGTCGGCGTCGCGGTGGCGATGCCGGGCGGCCTGATCACGCCGATCATCCGCAAGGCCGAGACCAAGACGCTCTCGACCATCTCCACCGAGATGAAGGATTTCGCCGCGCGCGCCCGCGCCCGCAAGCTGAAGCCGGAGGAATATCAGGGCGGCACCACCGCGGTCTCCAACCTCGGCATGTACGGCATCAACCACTTCACTGCCGTGATCAATCCGCCGCATGCCTCGATCCTCGCGGTCGGCACCTCGGAGGAACGTCCGGTGGTGCGCGGCGGCAAGATCGAGATCGCGCACATGATGAGCGTGACCCTGTCGTGCGATCACCGCGCGATCGACGGCGCGCTCGGCGCCGAACTGATCGGCGCCTTCAAGCAGCTGATCGAAAACCCCGTGATGATGATGGTGTGACGGGCATCCGCCATGTACGCGATCTACGGTCCGTACGTTCTGCTCGCGGCCGTCGCCGTCGCGTTGCTCGTCGCGGTCAACCGCGACATGATATCGACGATCCAGTTCAGGATCATGATGATCGGCGCCACGGTGCTGGCGCTGGCGTGGTCCGTGTTCCTCGGTGCGGTATGGCGGGAGTACGGATGAATGGCCGGCACGGCTCGCACGCGCTGGCCCTGGATCTCGTTGTTGCTGTCGGCCGCGCTGGTCTGCAATCCGGTCGGGTTCGATTTTCTGCACTCCGCGTTCTTCGCCGGCGAACAGCTGGCGCGGAACATCGCCCAGCCGATCGTGCTGACGGCCCTGGCCATCATGGCCCTGGCGATCGGGCTCGAATGGCTGGTCAGGTCGTTGATCGCAAGAAGCCGCGCCCGCGGCGCCACACGTTGAGTTGAACGGGAGCCGCCATGGCCGACACATCCTTTGACGTCATCATCATCGGCTCCGGCCCCGGCGGCTACGTGACCGCGATCCGCGCCGCGCAGCTCGGCTTCAAGACCGCGATCGTCGAGAAATCCTATCTCGGCGGCATCTGCCTGAACTGGGGCTGTATCCCGACCAAGGCGCTGCTGCGCTCAGCCGAGATCTATCACTACATGCAGCATGCCAAGGATTACGGCCTGTCGGCCGACAACGTCTCGTTCGATCCGAAGGCGGTGGTGCAGCGCTCGCGCGGCGTCTCGAAGCGCCTCAATGACGGCGTCGGCTTCCTGATGAAGAAGAACAAGGTCACGGTGATCTGGGGCGAGGCCACGATCGATGCGCCCGGCAAGATCACGGTGAAGAAGTCGGCGGTCGAGGCGCCGAAGGGCGCCAGCGGCGAGGGCACCTATCAGGCCAAGCACATCATCGTGGCGACCGGCGCGCGGCCGCGCGTGCTGCCCGGGCTCGAGCCCGACAAGAAGCTGGTCTGGACCTATTTCGAGGCGATGGTGCCGGAGCGGATGCCGAAATCGCTGCTGGTGGTCGGCTCCGGCGCGATCGGCATCGAGTTCGCCTCGTTCTTCCACACCATGGGCGCCGATGTCACCGTGGTCGAGGTGCTGCCGCAGATCCTCCCGGTCGAGGATGCGGAAATCGCAGGGCTCGCCCGCAAGCGGTTTGAGAAGATGGGGATCAAGATCCTCACCTCGACCAAGGTGACAAAGCTCGAGAAGAAGGCCGACAGCGTGGTTGCGACCATCGACGACGGCAAGGGCCAGCCGCAGACCAAGGAGTTCGAGCGCGTGATCTCGGCGGTCGGCGTGGTCGGCAATATCGAGAATCTCGGGCTGGAGAAGCTCGGCGTCAAAACCGACCGCGGCTGCATCGTGATCGACGGCCTCGGCAAGACCAACGTTCCCGGCATCTATGCGATCGGCGACGTCGCGGGACCGCCGATGCTCGCGCACAAGGCCGAGCATGAGGGCGTGATCTGCATCGAGGCGATCAAGGGCCTGCATCCGCATCCGATGGACAAGCTGATGATCCCGGGCTGCACCTACTGCAACCCGCAGGTCGCCTCCGTCGGCCTCACCGAGGCCATGGCCAAGGAAGGCGGCCGCGAGATCCGCGTCGGCCGCTTCCCGTTCGTCGGCAACGGCAAGGCGATTGCGCTCGGCGAGGACCAGGGCCTCGTCAAGGTGGTGTTCGACAAGAAGACCGGGCAGCTGCTCGGCGCCCACATGATCGGCGCCGAAGTCACCGAGCTGATCCAGGGCTATGTGGTGGCGATGAATCTGGAGACCACGGAAGAGGAACTGATGCACACCGTATTCCCGCATCCGACCTTGTCGGAAATGATGAAGGAAGCAGTGCTCGATGCCTACGGGCGCGTGCTGAATATCTGAGGCCGCGGACGGCGGCCACGGTCCCGTCATCCTGAGGAGCGCGTCTCGAAGGATGCACGGCCCGGATCGAGCAGCGGGGCTCGTCGCCCTTCGAGACGGCCGCTGCGCGGCCTCCTCAGGGTGACGGGTCCGACAAAACGAATTCGCAAAGAAAAAAGAAAGAGCGCATCTCGTGAAAGACAACGACAACCTCACCATCGAACGCCCGACTTTCGTCACCCATCTCGAATGCGCGATGGAGGGCGATCACTATCCGGCCGACCAGGTGCACAACCTCTCCAAGGCCGGCAAGCCGCTGCTGGTGCGCTACGACCTTGCCGGGGTGAAGAAGGCGCTGACGAAGGATGCGCTGGCCCAGCGTCCCGCCGATCTGTGGCGCTACCGCGAGCTGCTGCCGGTGCGCAAATGCCAGGACATCGTCAGCCTCGGCGAAGTCACGACGCCGCTGATCCGGCTGCCGCGGCTCGGCGCCAGACTTGGCGGCGGCGAGATCATTGTGAAAGATGAAGGGCGGCTGCCGACCGGCTCGTTCAAGGCGCGCGGCCTCGTGATGGCGGTGTCGATGGGCAAGGCGCTCGGCATCAAGCACATGGCGATGCCGACCAACGGCAATGCCGGCGCGGCGCTGGCGGCCTATGCTACCTCCTGCGGCATCAAGACCACGATCTTCTGCCCGGCGGACACGCCGGAGGTGAATGTCAGCGAGATCGAGCTGCAGGGCGCCACGGTGTATCGCGTCAACGGCTATATCGACGACTGCGGCAAGATCGTCGGCGAGGGAAAAGCGAAAGTCGGCTGGTTCGACACCTCGACCCTGAAGGAGCCGTACCGGATCGAGGGCAAGAAGACGATGGGGCTCGAGCTCGCCGAGCAGCTCGGCTGGGACGTGCCCGACGTGATCTTCTATCCGACCGGCGGCGGCACCGGCCTGATCGGGATGTGGAAGGCGTTCGACGAGCTCGAGAAGATCGGCTTCATCGGTTCGAAGCGGCCGCGCATGGTCGCGGTGCAGGCCTCGGGCTGCGCGCCGATGGTGCGGGCCTATGAGGCCGGCACCGAGCACGCCGCGCGCTGGGAGGACGCCCACACCATCGCCTCCGGCATCCGCGTGCCGCAGGCGATCGGCGACTTCCTCATTTTGCGCGCGGTGCGCGAGAGCAAGGGCTTTGCGATCGCCGTCGACGACGACAAGATCAGCGCCGCCCTCAACGAGGTCGCGCGCGAGGAGGGGCTGTTGCTGTGCCCCGAGGGCGCCGCGACCTATGCCGCCTACAAGGAGAGCCTCGCCGACGGCCGTGTCAGCAAGACCGACCGTGTGATGCTGTTCAACTGCGCCAGCGGCCTGAAATACCCGCTGCCGCCGATCACCCGTACGCTCGACCGGCACAAGCCGATCGACTTCTCGCAGTTCTGACGCCTCATCCGAAGGGCCATCTTGTCGAAAGGTGGCCCTTCAAAAATGATACGACAAAGAACACTGAGGGAGAACGTGATGCGGAGGCTGGTTCTGGCCGTGTTGGCCATGTTGGCGTTGACGGGGACCGTTTCCGCGGAAACCTATCCCGCGCACCCGATCACCATCGTGGTGCCGTTTGCCGCCGGCGGCCCCTCGGATGCGATGGCGCGCATCCTCGGCGAGCGCATGAAGCAGTCGCTGGGCGAAGTGTTGCTGATCGAGAACGTGACCGGTGCGGGTGGCTCGATCGGCGTCGGCCGCGCGGTGCGCTCGGCGCCCGACGGCTACACCATCTCATTCGGCCATCTCGGCACCCATGTCGCCAACGGCGCGATCTACAAGCTTGGCTACGACCTCGTCACCGATCTCGAGCCGGTGGTGCTGCTGCCGAGCAACCCGATGATCATCGTCAGCAAGAACGCCGTGCCGGCGAAATCGCTGAAGGAATTGCTGGAGTGGCTGAAGTCGCGGCCGGCGCCGCCGACCGCGGGCACCGCCGGCGCCGGCAGCGGCAGCCATATCGCCGGGCTCTATTTCGAGAACGTCTCCGGCATCAAGCTGCAATATGTGCCGTATCGCGGCACCGGGCCGGCGCTGAACGACCTCGTCGCCGGCCAGATCGACATCATCGTCGATCAGACCTCGAACTCGATCAACCAGGTCCGCGCCGGCAATATCCGCGCCTATGCGGTCACCGATTCCAAGCGGGTGGCGAACGCGCCCGACGTCCCGACGGTGGACGAGGCCGGCCTGCCCGGCTTCCACATGACGCTGTGGTCCGGCCTCTGGGTGCCGAAGGGTACCCCGAAGCAGATCGTGGCCAAGCTCAACGCCGCTGCAGTCGAGGCGATGGCCGATCCGGCCGTTCAGAAGCAGCTCGAGAATTTGGGCTTGCAGATGCCGCCGAAGGACCAGCTCACGCCGGAAGCGCTCGGCGCCTGGCAGAAGGCGGAAATCGCCAAATGGTGGCCGATGATCAAGGCCGCCAATGTGAAGGTGGATTGAACCGCGCTCGCTCCGCGTCGTCCCGGCCTAGGGCGCAATTGCGCACGGGGGCCGGGACCCATACGCCGCGGCCGATGCAAAGGGCAATCGGCTCGACGATTTGCGAACAACTGACAGCGGTGGTTATAGGTCCCGGCTTTCGCCGGGACGACGTTGCACTATTGCGGCCGCATTGTCTCACTGCGCCGGCGCCGCGTTGCTCTCCTGCGTCACGACCCGCTCGCCGTTCTTGGCCACCGCCGTGTCGGCATCCTCGAACCGCACCTGGTAGACCGCGAAATTCTCCATCACGCGCTGGACGTAGTTGCGCGTCTCCGAGATCGGGATCCGCTCCACCCAGTCGACCGGATCGACCTTGGGATCGCGCGGGTCGCCATAGGCCTTGATCCAGTCGCGAACGCGGCCGCGGCCGGCGTTGTAGCCGGCAAAGGTCATGATGTGGCAGTTACGATATTCCGACAGCAACGCGCTGAGCTCGGCTGCGCCCATCTGGGTGTTGTAGACGGGATCGGACACCATCCGGCTCCAGTCATAGCTGACGCCGAAACGCTTGGCGGTGTCGCGGCCGGCTTCGGGCGTCACCTGCATCAGGCCGACGGCGTTGGCCGCCGACTTGTCGCGCTGGTCGAACGCGCTTTCGGTGCGCGCGATCGAGTAGGTCATGCTGCGCCCGATATCGGGCGCAATCGGCGTGTGCTTGGGAATGCCGATCACGGGGAAAGCGTAATGGTCGAAGGCAAAGCCGCGCGCGAGTGCGATCTTGCCGATCTGCAGCATGGCGCGGGCATCGTTGCGGCGGCCGGTCAGTTCGCCGAGCGCTTCGAGCATCCCGACATCCGTGCTTTCCTCGGCGAGGTCGGCGGCGAAATAGAGCACGATGTCGGGCTCGCCGATCGCATAGAGCATATCGGCGGCGCGGACCCGCTCGTCCGCCGCCATGCTGCCGGCACTGGCGGCCGGCGAGGGCGCGCGCAGCTCGACGCCACCATCACGGCCGAGCCTGGCCAGCGCGAGCTGACCGTAATAGGCCGTCGGGTAGCGCGCGGCGGCCTGGTAGTCGGCCCGCATCGCCGCGGAATTGCCGAGTGCCTCGGCGGCGCGGCCGCGCCAATAGGCGGCGCGCGCCAGCACGGTCGGGTTGGTCTGGCCCTCGTCGATATGCGCGAAATGTGCCGCGGCGGTCGTGGCGTCGTTGAGATAGCGCAGCGCGATCCAGCCGCGCATGAAGTGCATATCGGAGCGGTAATAGGGATTGTCCGGCGCCGCCGCGGGCCGGATCACGTCATAGGCCGCCTGGTACTCGCCCTGGTCGAGCAGCTTGCGGGAGAGGATGCGGCGCTCACGCCACCACTGGTCGGTGTCCTGTTGCGCCATCGTCTCGGGGGCTGCCGCGATCGTCACGCGTGCCGCTTCGTCGACCTTGTTCTTCGCAAGCAGCCACTGAATTCGGCACAGCGTGTAGCCGAGATCGCGGCGGGCATCGGCCGGTACATCGTTGAGTGTGTCCTCTGCCTTGCTGGATTGTCCGCGGACCGCGCCGCAGGCTTTCACGATCGCCAGATCGTCGCTGCCGAGCCGCTGTGCCGCGCGCCTTGCGCCGGCGAGATCCTTGGCGCCGATCCGCTTGTCCATGCGCGCGCGATGGTCGTCGCGCGTCAGCAGGTCCTTGAACGCATCATAGGCGTCGCTCTCGGTGCGATCGGACAGCTCCTCCGAGCGCCATGCTTCGCCCACCAGCCGGGTGGCGCCGTCGCGGTCGCCTTCGCCGAGCAGCGTGCGGGCGAGCGCGAACTTGCCCTTGGCGCTGATCGGCTGATCGAGGGTGAAGCCGTGCACCGTGGCCGGATCGCTGCGCTCCTGCCACATCCGCGCTTCGGCGCGCTTGCGCAACAGCGTGACGCTTGGCCAGTCCGGGTTGGCGGTGACGAATGCCGCATAGCGGCTGAACGGTGCGCTCGATTCCGAGTGGCGCAGCAGATACCACTCGACGAGTTTGCGCCCGACCGGGTCGGTGATCCTGGCCTGGATCTCGGTCGCGTCGCTGGTCTTGCCTCTGCGCGCGGCAAGGATCGCGTCCCTGACCGTGGCGAGATCGCCCGACAATTGCGGCCCGGCGGGTTTCTCCGGTTCGGGCGCCTTCTCGGCGGATTTGGAGGGAGCGGATTTGGCCTTCGCGGATTTTCGTTTATCGGCGCCATGTCTGGCGTGCCGCCGCTTGCCGGAGGCACTCTCGCGCGCGGCCTTGCCGCCATGCGCCTTCTTGTCCCCGTGGCCGCTCTTGGCCTGGTGCTGGTGATGCGGCTTGGCGGTCGCCTGGACCGGAAGCAGCGCGAGCGCGGCGGCGGTGGCGAAGCACGCCAGCGGACGTAGGCAACGGTTCATTCCCTGGTCCCCCCTGAGAAACCATGAGGCACAACAGAACGCGTCATACGGCGGCACAACCGCCGCAGATTATCACTACCCTCGATTCTCGAGTCTTAATGCAGCTGCAACTCAACAGGGAAAACGCGGCGAAATATGGAATATGGCGTGTGGAACCCGCGGGAACCGGGTTTTCACGGACGAAGATGGACAGGCCGCACCGTGCTTTGACCGGTTCCGCGTGAGTTGTATCGTCGTAGCGAGCGCACGTGGGGGCTGCCGATGTCACTGCAACATCACTTTTCTCGAGCCGGTGCGTCATGACGGCTCGCCTCAGAACCGTCCTCGACGGCGGCCGCTATTTCGAAGGCCCGCGCTGGCATCGAGGGCGGCTCTGGTTCGTCGATTGCATGGCGCGGACGCTTCTGAGCATCAGCCCATCGGGCGAGTTGCAGGAGCATGCTGCGCTGACCGACGACACGCCGTGTGGGCTCGGCGTACTGCCTGATGGCGACATCGTCGTGCTGACGATGTTCAGGAAGCGGCTGCTGCGGCTTTCCGATGGAGCGCTGTCGCTCTATGCCGATCTCTCCGAGGTCGCGACCGGCACGATCGACGACATGATCATCGACGGCCAGGGACGCGCCTATGTCGGCGATCTCGGCTTCGACCTGCCGCCGCCGGAGCACCGCGGTGCCGTCGGCCGGATCATCCTCGTGACGCCCGACGGCAGTGCGCGTGTCGTCGCGGAAGGCTTGCCGTTTCCCAACGGCATTGCGGTCTCCTCCGACCATCGCCGGCTCGTCGTTGCCGAGATGGATGGCGGAGGTCTCGCCGATTACGACATCGCGCCGGACGGCGGCCTGAGCCTGCGCGGGCGGTTCGGCAGCATCAGCGATCCCGACGGCATCTGCCTCGATGCCGACGGGGCGACTTGGGTCGCGTCATTCACGGAAGATGCTTTTGTCCGGATCGATCGCACTGGTGTGGAGCGCGAGCGCATCACGGTGTCCGGCCGCCGCGCGCTTGCCTGCGCGCTCGGGGGCGCGGACCGCAGGACGCTGTTCTGCCTGAGCGCGCAGACGTCGTACGAGGAGCTACGCAAGGGCAGATCCACGTCGCGGATCGATATGGTCGAGGTCGACAAACCGGGTGATGGCTATCCGTGAGCCGCGGGCGCAGGCGCGTATCACTTCTTCTTTTTCTTCTCTTTCTTCTTCAGGATATCGGCCTGGCTCCTGAAGGCGCGGGCGAGGGAGCGCATCTGGTTGGCGACAATTGCGTCGGCCGTCGTCGATGCGACCCGCTCCGCGGTCTGCGCCTGCTTGCGAATTGTCTTGGCCATTTTCATGAAGGAACCAATCGCGCCGCGTCGCTCTGGTTCCTGCACGAGTGACCGCGTCTTGACGGCATTTCGAGGCCTTGAGTTTCGTTCTCGTTTCGTTCATATTGGCGCGCTCCGGGAGAGTGCCGCCATGGACGCCGAGCGAGACCGCGAAATCATCAGGCTGTGGAACGAGCTCCGCCGGCTGCAGCGCGACGGGCGTCCGACGGCGGTGCTGGTCCGCCGCATCGAGAAGGCGCTGGCGGCTCGGGAGCAGGAGGCCGCCTGAAGCTCCGGTCTTGCCGCGTCCCCTCTGCGCAAAAACGGTCTAGCGCCCGCCGTCCGGCCCCATGATCAGGTTCGGCAGCCAGGTCGATATCTCCGGAAAGAAGCAGAGCAACAGCACTGCGAACATCATCAGCAGCACGAACGGCAGCGTGCCCCAGATCACCTCGCTAAGCGGGATGTCGGGCGCGACGTTGCGGATGACGAAGATGTTGAGCCCGACCGGCGGATGGATCAGGCCCATCTCCATCACGATGGTCATGACGACGCCGAACCAGATGATGTCGAACTCCGCCGCGCGCAGCGGCGGCAGGATGATCGGCGCGGTCATCAGGATGATCGAGACCGGCGGCAGGAAGAAGCCGAGCACGATCACCATCACGAGGATCGCAAACAACAGCTCCCAGCGCGGCAGGTGCATGGCGACGATCGCTTCCGCCGCCGACTGCGAGATGTGCAGGTAGCTCATCACGTAGGAATAGAGCAGCGACATGCCGATGATCAGCATCAGCATGGTGGACTCGCGGATGGTCGATTTCAGGATCGGCGACAGGTCGCTGGGCGTCCACACGCTGTAGATCACGGCGATCAGCCCGAGCGCCAGGAGGCCGCCGAGGCCGGCGGTTTCCGATGGCGTGGCATAGCCGCCATAGAGCGCAATCATCACGCCGGTCAGCAGCAGCACGAACGGGATCACGCGCGGCAGCGCGCTGAAGCGCTCGGCCATGGTGAATTCGTCATGCTGCAGGATCGCCGCGTCCTTGCCGGTCGCGTCATAGACGGCGCGGGCCATGGCGTATTCCTTGCGGAAACGGAACACGGCGTAGAGGCCGAACAGCGTCACCAGCAGCAGGCCGGGGCCGATGCCGGCGAGAAACAGCCGTCCCAGCGATTTCTCGGCTGCGACCGCGAACAGGATCATCGTGATCGAGGGCGGCAGCAGGATGCCGAGCGTGCCGCCGGCGGCGATGATCCCCGCGGCAAAGCCGCCGGAATAGCCGCGCTTGCGCATCTCCGGAATGCCGGCCGAACCGATCGCCGAGCAGGTCGCGGGCGAGGAGCCGGCCATCGCCGCGAACAGGGCGCAGGCGAACACATTGGCGACGCCGAGGCCGCCGGGCACGCGGTGCAGCCAGGCATGCAGCGCCGAATAGAGATCCTGGCCGGCGCGCGATTTGCCGATCGCCGCGCCCTTCAGGATGAACAGCGGGATCGACAGCAGCGTGATCGAGGCCATCTCCTCGTAGACGTTCTGCGTCACCGTATCGAGCGAGGCCGCCGGCATGTAGATCGCCATGAACACGACCGCGACGGCACCTAGCGCGAATGCGATCGGCATGCCGGAGAACATCGCAAACAGGGTGGCAAGTCCGTAGGAGATACCAATACCAAACACGGTCATCGGCGCGCGCCACCCGTCAGCGGAATGATGATTTGCAGGAGGATCTGCACGCAGAGCAGCGTCATGCCCAGCGCCATCAGCACGTAGGGGATGGCGAGCGGCGGCGACCACATCGAGTTGGACACCTGGCCGTCGACATAGGCTTCATGCGCCAGGGTCCAGGACTTCCAGGCGAAGAAGGCGCAGAACGCGAAGCTCGCGACGTCGACCAGCCACAGCCTGATCGCGTTGGCGCGCGCCGAGAGCAGCCCGACGAACGCCTCGATGCTGACATGGCCGCGCTGGCTCTGCACATAGGCCGAGGTCATGAAGGTGGCGCCGACCAGGAGGAACACGGCCGCCTCGTCCTGCCAGTAGTTCGGGCTGTGGAACAGGGCGCGGCCGAGCACGCTGTAGCTCAGGATCACGCAGGCCGCGACCAGGGCAAGGGCTGCGAACACCACGATGATGTTGTTGCAGATGGACAGCGCGCGCCCAAGCAAGGCCACGGGCGTGTTGCCCGCGGCGATGCTTGCGGTTTCGGCCTGATCCGCGACCGGACCATGCATCATGCGGCGACGTCGCTTGCGAGCTTCAACAGGTTGGCGGCGGTAGCGGTCTTGGCGCCATAGTCCTTCCACGCGGTATCGCGCGCGATGTCGCGCCACTTGCCGACAATGGTTGCATCGAGCGCGCTGACCTTGGCGCCGGCCTTCTCGTAGACCTTGGCGACTTCGGTATCGTCGTCCTGCGCGCCCTTGCGGCCGAACGCCTCGAGCTCGGTGCCGACGGCGAGGATGATGTCCTGCTGGTTTTTCGGCAGCTTGTCGAAGATCGCCTTCGACATCATCAACGGCTCCAGCATGAACCAGTAGGAGGCGCCGGCGCCCGAGGTCAGCGATTTCGCGACCTCCTCGAGGCGGAACGAGATCAGGCTGGTGGAGGAGGTGATGCCGGCGTCGCAGGCGCCGGTCTGCATCGCGGCGTAGAGCTCGTTGGAGGGCACCGACAGCACGGCGGCGCCGGCGGTCTGCAGCACCATGTCCATCTCGCGCGAGCCGCCGCGCACCTTGAGGCCCTTGGCATCCTCAGGCGCCACGATCGCCCTGGAGCGGCTGGCGACGCCGCCGGCCTGCCAGACCCAGGAGATCAGCAGAATGCCCTTGTCGGCGAGGAAGTCGGTCAGCGCCTTGCCGACTGGCTCCTTCTTCCAGCGCAGGCCTTGATCGTAGGTGGTGACGAGGCCCGGCATCAGGCCGATATTGGTCTCCGGCAATTCGCCGCCGGCATAGGGCATCGGATACAGGCTGAGATCGAGCGCGCCCTTGCGCATCGCCGAGAACTGCGCGTTGGTCTTGATCAGCGACGAGTTCGGGTAGACCTCGGCGGTGAGCTCGCCGCCCGAGCGCTTGGCGACCTCGGCCGCGAACATCCTGCACAGCCGGTCGCGGAAGTCGCCCTTGTCGATGGTGCCGCCGGGGAACTGGTGGGAGATCTTCAGCGTGGTTGCGGCATGCGCGGTCCCGATGCCCATCCGCAGGACGGCGGGTGCGGCGAGGGCGGAAGCGAGGACGTGGCGGCGTGTGAGCATGGTTCTCCCCTGAGAGCTTCTTGAGTGGCTGTTAGGCCGGCGCGGAGCCTTAGCTTAGCCGGTCTTCGCCTGAATATTCTCTAATCTGATAGTTCGAGGCGCCCTGATAGTGCGAGCCGATACGGGGCTGCAAGTCCTGACGTTCAAGTCCTGACGTTCAAGTCCTGACATTCAAGTCCTGACGTTCAAGCCTTGCCGTTGCTGCGGCGCACACAGCCGCGGGCCGGCCCGTAGCTATTCAACCGTCGCGCGACCATCCGTCGATGATCGCGCCGCGCTGCTTCAAGAATTTGTTATTGGAGGTAACGACGGCCGGCGCAAGTGCGTCGAGCAGAGAGCGGCAAGTCGTCGCGCTCACTTTCGACCACACAAGGGATCATCACCATGACCACCAAGACCCGCCTCGGCCTTTCCGCCGCGCTGCTCTCGTTCAGCCTGGCGCTGGCGCCCGCCGCCTTCGCTCAGGACAAGATGGGCAAGGATGACGCGATGAAGAAGGACGACGCGATGAAGAAGGACGGCGGCGCGATGATGAAGAAAGACGACGGCATGAAGAAGAACTGACTGCCGTCATCGCCTGCTGTCCGCAGGCCCGCCGCTCTGGCGGGCCTGGTTGCGGCTTAGCGCTTCTTCTTGCCGCGCTCCTTGCGTGCCGCGTAGCGGGCATCGCGCTTGGCCTTTTGCTCGGCGAGCAGCGCCTCCTCGCGGGCGGTTTCCTCTTCCTTCTCGCGCGCAATGCGGGCGGCCTCGGCGGCTGCGGCCTCTTCCTCGCGGCGCTTCTGCTCGGCCTTTTCGGCCTCACGGGCTTCCTTGGCCTTGGCGCGGCGGTCGGCGATCGCCGCGCGCTCCTCGGCACGTGCCTTCACAGCGGGATCGTCAGCTCCCGGCTGGGAGCGAAACTTGTTGAGGAGGTTTTGCCGCGCCTGCAGGGCCGCTTTCTGGCGGTCGGCAAAACCCGGTTCCTTGAAGCCACTCATAGAGGAAGCCTTGCTGCTTTCTGTTCGGGTGATGGATGGGGTTGGTTCGGCGTTTCAATAAGTGAATGGCGACGAAATTGCCAGTGGCGAACGGAGGGCTGTGGAGCAAGGGAGATATGAGCCAGCGTCAAGCGGCCATCGTTCGCCCCGCGGACGCGTGGTGAGTGGCTGGTCACCAAGGGCTGTTGAACAAGGGCTGTTGAAAAGTTCAGCCGCGCTGGAGGTGCTCGCGTCGTCCGTTACCCAGGACCTTGGCGACCGTCTCGGCGGTCATCGCGCTCCGGTCCGAGGCTCGCTGGGCTTCCAGCCTGTCGCGCGCCTTTTCGGTGATCAACAGGCTGATCAGCCGCAGCCTGCTGCCCTCATCGACAGCCTCCGAGAGCAACTGCCTGTAACGCTGATAGTCGTACGTCGTTGCTTCTTGTTCGCTCATCGGCACGCCCCGCACACGCGCTCCACTTCAGCGAGTAGTCTTTCGCGAGTCGCCCTTGGATCGCAACGGAATTGCGGTGCCGACGGCCGCGGCCGTGCATTTCGTTGCGCGACTGTTGCAGAATTGATCGTACGCAACCGTGCAAACCGTCATGATGCGGACCGTGGCAATCGGGAACCGAAGCCGGCATGAGCGAATCCGACGACGGAGGCAGCCGAAGGGGCGCGCTGATCGGACTGCTGGTCGCAGTGGTCATGCTCGCGGTCGGCCTCTGGCTCGCGCATGACCTGACGGCGGCGAGCAAGATGCAGGACTGCCTGATGTCGGGCCGGACCAACTGTAATGTGATCGAGCCGGCGCGCTGACCCCGTCTTGCGGCAGTGCAATATCGATCCCACATCGAGCCCAAAGACTCGGGCTGAACTGTTTGATTCCGGTTGTGATTCCGATCACACGCGGACAGGCGGACTGCCTCGACTCCTGGAAATCGGCGGGAACCAAGGCCATGATGTCCAAGCTGTGGTCCGGAAAGGGCGCGGCGCTGGCTGCCGCAGGCGCGGCGGGTGCCGTTTTGGTGGCGTATCTATCCCTGACGCTGGCGTCGCCCGAGCCGGTGTCCAATGCGGCGCTCGGGCCGGAATGGCAATGCAGCCGGGTCGCCTTCGTGCTGACCACCTGCACCCGGGCGACCGAGGCGGAGGCTGAGGCCAAGCCGCAGGGCGAGGTCAAGGCGATCCCGGTGCGGGCGAAGGACGATTTTCCGCCGGAGCTCTAGATCTTTTTCTGGCGCGTTGTCTGCACGCGAGGCGCTGCCGATTTCGCTGGAAGGCGCGCCGGCCGGGCCGCCGCAGCGGCGCAGTCCAAGTTATTTCTTGGTGGTACCGCGCGGCTTGATCGACAGGCCGAGGCGCATGGCCATCTTCTTGATCCGCTCCGGCGAGCGGCCGGTCGCCTTCACGACCTCCTCCAGCGACTTCGAGGAGCGTGCCAGTTCCATCAGTCGTCGGTCCTCCTTGAACGACCACCGCGGCTTTCGGGCCATCTTGTTGGTTTCCTTGTGCATTGCCGGGCAACAAAGCCGCCAGGCGGGGTCGCCTGACGGCCTTGCCGGTGTGGGCCCGGACCTTGGGGAAATGTCCGGTGGATAAGCAATACTGCTTCAGAATAAGGCCGCAATTGAAACCGGAATTTAACCTAACCTATCAAGGTTACTTGCAACATTACTCGGATAGAGCGTGGCAGGAGGCCTTATGCGCAAGGTCGCCATTTTGAGTGCCGCAGCATTTTTACTGTCCGGTTGCTGGTCCGACCCGGAGGTTACGGGATCGACCAACAGCTGTGCGGCCAATCTTTACAGTCAGTACAATCCCAAGGTCATGGATCAGTGCGTCAACGCCTGCATCAAATGTGACCGCGGCAACGTGACGACCTGCACGACCTCCTGCACGCTGAAGGGCGCGCGGTAATCGATCCCGCGCATCTGATGCCAGCGAGGCCTCGCGGCGTCACGCCAACGGACCGCCTTGCGTGGCGCGATGATCGCCTTTATCGCGTCCGGGCAGCGGCGCCGTCGGCGCGCCGGACACTGAGAGCGTGGAACAGGGCGCGATGAGCGGGATTTCCTATGTCGCGGTCGACTGGGGCACCAGCAGCTTCCGGCTCTGGCTGATGGGCGCCGGTGGCAAGGTGCTCGGCGAGCGGCGCAGCGATGAAGGCATGACCGCGGCCGCCAGGACCGGCTTTGCAGCCGTGCTGCAATCGCATCTCGATGCGCTGGGTGTGCAGGCCGATCTGCCGGTCGTGATCTGCGGCATGGCGGGCGCGCGGCAGGGCTGGGTCGAGGCCGGCTATATCGATACGCCGGCGCATCTCTCGGACATCCTCAAGGGCGCCGTCGGGGTCGGCGGGCAGGCGCGCGATATCCGTATCCTGCCTGGGATCGCGCAGCGCGATACCGCCGCGCCCGACGTCATGCGGGGCGAGGAGACCCAGCTGCTGGGTGCGCTCGGCTTGAACGCGCCGGGCGAGGCGCTCGTCTGCATGCCGGGAACGCATTCCAAATGGGTGCGGGTCCGCGGTGGAACGGTCGAGCGCTTTGCGACCTTCATGACCGGAGAGTTGTTCAGCGCGGTCGCGCGCGACACCATCCTGTCGCACGCCGTCGCCGGCGCCGAGGAGGCGGTTGACGGCGATGCGTTCCGCGCGGCTGTCGCGGAGGCGTTCGCGGCGCCGGCGCTCAGCGCTAATCTGCTGTTTCGCGTGCGATCGCGACAGCTGCTGTTCGGCGGCAGCGCACAGGCCGCGCGTGAGACGATCTCGGGTACGCTGATCGGCGTCGAGCTCGCCGCCGGCCTTGCGGAGACAAAGCAGGGAGCGCCGGTGACGCTGATTGCCTCGGGCCGGTTGCAGCGGCTCTATCAGATGGCGCTCGAATGCCTTTCGATTCCGCTCGATGCCGTGGATGCGGAGGAGGCGGTTCGCCGTGGCCTCGTCGGCGCGGCGGCGGCGATCTGGAAGAACTGAGGGATCAACGCATGAGCATTCCGTTTCCGCCGATGAAGCGCCCGCTGGTCGCGATCCTGCGCGGCGTCAAGCCGGACGAGGTGCCGGGCATCGTCGGCGCGCTGCTCGACGCCGGCATGACCGCGATCGAGATTCCGCTGAACTCGCCCGAGCCGTTCCGCTCGATCGAGATCGCGGCGAAGCGCGCGCCGGCCGATGTTCTGATCGGCGCCGGCACGGTGCTGACTGCCGCAGACGTCGACCGCCTGCATGACGTCGGCGGCCGCCTCATGGTGTCGCCGAATGTCGATGTCGAGGTGCTGGCGCGCGCGCGGGACCATGCGATGATCACGATGCCCGGCGTGTTCTCGCCGACGGAAGCGCTGCTCGCTGCGCGCGCGGGGGCGTCGAGCCTGAAATTCTTCCCGGCCAGCGTGCTCGGCGCCGCCGGCATCATCGCGATCCGCGCCGTGTTGCCACCGGATGTGATGATCGCTGCGGTCGGCGGCGTCTCGGACCAGAATTTCGCTGAGTATGTGAAGGCGGGCATTCGCGCCTTCGGTCTCGGCAGCAGCCTCTACAAGCCGGGCATGACCGCCGCTGATGTTGCTGTCAGGGCAAAGGTGACGATCGAGGCGTATGACCGGGCTGTGCAGGGCGCCGGCTAGGCTCGGTGCAAGCGCGCTAATCGTCCCGCCTGCCGCCGTCGATCACCCTGAACAGCGGCGCCGCCTCACGCGGATTCTCGAGCAGTTCTTCGACCATGGCGATCGCGGCCGCGACATATTTTCCGGTCGCGGCGTCCAGCGGCCGTTCGGCTTCGTCTGACAGCGCGAGCTTTGCGCCTTCGAGCAGCTTGCGGGTGCGGACGGCGGACTCGTCGCCGGCGGTGAGGGCGGCGCGCGCGATCGATCGCAGCACGAACAGTTCGCCCTCCAGCCGCAGCAGGCGGTCGTTCAGCTTGCTCAGGACAGTGTTGAGGTTCCGCATGACGCGCTCTCCGGGCATTCGACCCGTCTTCCATACACGGTCATTCCTGACGAAATTCTTGTGACGACCACGCACCATTTGGTTGGTTGAATGGCGTCCCGGATCGCCTCATGTTCCCGGTGGCCCGGGCATTGCCATTTGACGAAGGCGTCCATGGCCCTAATAGAATGGCCGCGGTCCGGCGCCGCCCGGGAGGCGCGCCAGCTTCACCCCATCGCAACGAGGGAATAGATATGAGGATTGCCGTCGAAACGACCGTTGCCGCGCCGATCGCGGATGTCTGGCGCGCCTACACGACGCCTGACGACATCAAGCAGTGGAACGCGGCTTCTGACGATTGGCACACGACCGCCGCGACCGTCGACCTGCGCACCGGCGGCGCCTTCTCGTCGCGAATGGAAGCCAAGGACGGCAGCATGGGGTTCGATTTCGCCGGCACCTACACCAGGGTCGAGGAGCCCCGGCTGCTCGAATATTCGTTCGGCGATCGCAGCGCGCAGGTCGCATTCACGCCGGAGACTGGCGGCGTCAAGGTGCAGGTCAGCTTCGACAGCGAGGATACCCATTCGGTCGAGCAGCAGCGCGGCGGCTGGCAGGCGATCCTGGATAACTTCAAGCGTTACGTCGAAGCAAAGCGGCGGTCCTGATCCGGCGATCGGAGGGCGGCGTGACGCTGAAGCGACCGCGCGCGGCGATGCCGGCGAGCATCCGTCGCGAGCTTGATGCGACCGGACTGATGCAGGCGTTCAAGGCGCGCCCGCCGTATCAGCGCAACGACTATCTGCGCTGGATCGGCCGCAGCGTGCGAACTGCAACACGGCGCAAGCGGATCGACCAGATGCTGACGGAATTGAAGGCCGGTGGGGTGTATATGGGAATGGCTCATCGGCCGAGCAAACCAAAGTGAGACTCTCAGTGGCGTGATCGCTGCACGCCGTGCGTCCGCAACGCTCGCTTGATGTTTAAGTCGTGCGAATGTTCATCGAAGAAAAAGTCGATCTCGGAATCGTCCATCGCGGTCCTGAAAATATCGACGACCGAGGCGGGCACTCACAATCTTCGAGAGAAGCATTCTTGGATTAAGAAATTGCGAAGCGCGCTGCCGGCGCTCACGACAAGTGTTGGAACCTGCAACGCACGAACAGAAAGCGATCGCTCTCTCAATCGCCGCCGGAACTTTGTTCACGCACGGAGAACTACGGAATCGTTTTCGTGCGCTGAATGATAAAGACGGCGAGTGATTTCACGGCACAGGGCGAACATCAAAAAGAAAGGCCTCAGCGCGTGGGCCACGCTGAGGCCAAGTAGACACTTTGGTCGTGAGACACCGTCGCCGGCGCCTCGCTGCCTAACCTATCTTTGTTTCTGTGTTTCCAAATGGCCCATTTGGGCCATGCCGCGTGATAGCCAATTTGGGACATGCGCCGCTGGCACAAAGTGTGCAGAGTTGCAGCTGTCAGGATTTTGCATCACCTTCCTGGGGCTAGGGCCAGCGCCGTCCGCATCTATTTCAAGCGGACGGCGTTGTGCATTCTGGCAACCGCGCCGGCCATCGCCTGGCTGCGCTCAGGGTCAGCGATCCACCGGCCGAATCTCGAGGTTCTCGATTTTCAGGGGCGGCGTTGAGGGGACGTTCTGCTCGTTCGGATGCAACGTGATCGGCTTATTCGAGCCGCCGGCGAGTACGTTGACGCCGGCGCCGTCTGCGTGGGCGTAGCCGCCGGCGAGATCGTCGCTTCCAAGCCACGGCACGGGCGCCATCACCTTCCAGGCCATGGCGACTTCTTGATCTCCGATCTGAACACCGAGATTGCGGATGGCCGCGACATAATGACTGTCCGGCGCGCTATCGACGTGCAGCACGCAATTGAGGTTGGTCACCGGACCCACGACGAACCCGGTATCGGGGCCGCCGCGACACTCAAGCGTTCCGGCCTGCACCTGCTGCGCATTGGCGGCTGCGAGCGGCGCAGCGAGAACCGCCGCACCACACAGAGCCGAGGCGATCAAACGGCTTGTCGTACGCATGGTGCTGGACAACGCGGATCGGCGCGCAATCGGCCTACGACCCCGCGTGCGGCCTTCGCTTGTGGTTAAGAGAACCTTAGAGATTGGTTTGATTGCTGCCGACGGTCGACGTTCGCGAGCGACGGGCCAGGAAGACGACGATCAACCAACGGCGACACTTACTCATCGTCGTCCCGGCCCACACACCTCGACGGTGGATCTATCGACGTCGAACGAGCGTGCTCGCGCAAGGTCGATTTCCAGGCAGGAGATGCAACGGGGCGAAGCAACGGGGCCGGTCCTGGCACTGCCGCCAGGCCGTTCGGATCACGGCGGTGAGCCTGTCCCGAAAAATTACGCCGCCGGGCTCGAAATGCATTGTCCCGGCAGCGCCCTGTTCCAATCTGGGCCCGCAATCCCAGTCATGTTTGTGTCTGCAAAACCGGCGCCAAGGTTCGAGCGCCCCCGTAGTCATACGGCGACTGGCGTCCCGCGATGGACTGGTGTTGGCGACTTGTGCGCTGGCGAAGGTCCGACTGTCGGGATGCCTAGCCGTGCGGCGAGAGCGGCTGATCGCCGTCAATGCTCCGCCCGATCAGATATGATGCTCGAGCTTCCGCATTTCCTGCAGGCGAGCCAGGCAGAAATCCCGATACAACTCGTTGATGAAATCCCACATGACCTAATCCCCTTGGTCCAACGCCCAAGACACTACGCCGGGTTTGTTTCCGGCCGGCTTCGCGGCTTCTGGAAAACGGTTTCATTGAACGGGGAGTGGGGTGGCGATCCCGGCAGCAGGATTAACAGAATGTAGATAGAACAATTGGTTAGCGCCAAGGTTAGGCAATTTGGTGCCGTTGAGTCCCATAGCGATTTTTGGCGACTGCCTAACCTTCGGGCAGCAGTTAAGGTCAGCCGTGACTTCGCTTACTTCGATTGACGGCAACGATCAGGCTGGGTTGCTCAAGTATCTCAACCAATCGATCAAGGATCAGCCGCTCATTGGAGCGCGGACGCGGTTCAAGATATTCCTCAAGGATCTCTTGGGCCGCACTGACGGCTCGCAGGGCGATGTCTTCGTCCGACATTCCTCAGCCTCCAAGATTAACTTCGGTTAATTATTCTGCACCTGGAAGGTTCCCATTTGATTAATCCGGGATCGACCGCCGGAAAGCAGCGGCGGCGCCGAGGCCGAGAAACCAGCCTCCCATGAGCTGGCTGTCCAAAAGCAAATTGCCCGTTGGCCCGTGTGGGTGGATCCCCAGCAAGATTGCTGACAAACTCGCTCAGATGCCTGCCGACAATTTGTGGTCATCGGCGTTTGGTGGCTCGAGCGGCGGTGGGTTGCTGGGCCTGTTGGGGATTGGCGGCAGCAAGGCCAGCATTCGCTTCAGGAACCGACTCCGCGCTTGGCGGGCTGTCACTGGTTGGCAAGAACGGCCCCGAACTGATGAATGTGCCTCGAGGAGCGCAGATCATTCCGAACGACGTGCTGCGTAATCGCTGCGTGGGCGGCGGAGTGTCGGCGCCGGTCAGCGTCAGCATTGACGCTCGCGGGGCAGACGCTGCGGGGCTGGCTCGCCTGAAAACGCAGATTTCCCAGTTAAAGGCTGAATTGCCAACGCGCGTTGTCGCTGCGGTGAAGGACGCGAAGGCGAGGCGGGTTCTGGCTTGAAGAGGGGGGCTAGAAAATGAGCGAGTTCATTTTGATCGCGTCTAAGTTCAGCCTATCCATCGAAGGAAACGAGTCCCTCAAAAAGCCTGACGACCGTGTCCACGACTGCCTTCTCTTGTTCAAGAGGGAGTCCGGTGACTTCACCGTTCTTTGCACCAAGAATAAGTTTCTGCTGAAAGTCAAAGACAGCCTGTGAGCCGTTCAGCGCGTGCATCTCGACCACAGCCTGTCTAAGAGCGGTCCACAGGTGCAAAATAACCAACGCGTTCTGCGGCCCATCAAGATTTTCCGTCCGCATTTCAATTTTATCGGCCATCTTTCCCTCTATTCCCGCCGCAACTATAGCGAGTGTCTCGCTGGTGGGGATTAGCCTTTGGTCGCGCAGTACTACCCTGTGTAAAACAGTGCCTCGCAACCTAGAGGAGATCAAAAGCTGGTATTCTTGGACCAATGGCCGAGACAAAGTCTCGGCTTTTGTTGGTGCCGGGATGGACAAGGTCAGGGACATTTTCTCGTACTTCGTAGCGGCCATGTCGATGTTCGCCATGTTAGGTGCCGTCTATCAGGCGTTCAACAACCAGAAGGGCTCGGCGCTCACGCTCGGAACGTTCTTTCTCGTGGGCTCGCTTATCGTCTTCCTGCCGCAGGTGGAATTCATCAAGACTCTCGGTGTAGAGGCCAAACTTCGACAAACCGGTGGCTACACTGGCTACCGTTAGACGACTGGCCGAGATTTCCGCGCGAGCGAGTTACTTGACTATAGCTTGGGGCAACCGGTTGGGAACGCCATCAGCGAAAGACAAGCAATCAGTGCTCGACGACATCGATGCGCAATTGAGCGAGCTGAAGGTTACGCCTGAAGAGCGCGCCGTAATCGTCAAGCCATGGGTAGGAATGATAAGGGCTGATTTCTTTTTCCTGTTTAGCCGAGTTGTCCGGGAATTCGCGACGCTAAAAGCTAGCGATCTGACCGCAAAGGTCCTGGCGACGCAGAGCCGAGAGGCTCGTGAGGCGGAGATGGCTCATTCAGCGCTCATTACGCAGTGGTTCACGGAGACGAACAACTTCGGAGCTATAGAACGACTGGAGACTAGAAGCCTGTCGACGGTCATCAACGAATACTTGCCGGTGAAGGGCGGCTGGTTGTCTGATAGGGAGCTGGCGGCCTTTGCGACATTCGAACGAGAACTAGTTCGGCTGAACGATGACTGTGCAAAGAGGGGCGGATACACTGCGGAAGCCGCCGACTACTATGACCGTTACAAAGAACGGCAGAACGATAAGGAGATGGCTAAAACAACTTTGGGAGGCGTCGAGGTAGCCATCGAGGCCCACGGCTCTACCTTGAAGTTGTATGGCCGGTGAGCGGAGGATAATTTAGTGCGGCCGCAATGAACAATCGTGTGCCTCTTGGGATCTTGGCGAACCAGTTTTGGCACGAGGCTGTAGCCTATCTACGCGCCGCGGATACTCTCATTCGCGACGAATCTGCAGTGGACACAATCCCGCCAACGTACTTTTTGATGAGCCATGGCCTCGAGCTGATGCTCAAAGCCTATCTTCTCTCGCGCGACATCCCGTATGCTGACGTTTTCAAGCTACATCACCGCATTCAGGAGGCTTACGAAAGGGCAAAGAGCCTCGGCCTAGTGATAGAGATTGAACACACGGAAGCTCTGATTGAAAAGCTATCCGATTTTCACAGTGAGCATTTGTTTCGCTACCCCGTGGTCAGGCGAGACGATGGAGGTCTGATCCTGCGCGGCCACCTCGTTCGCCCGATCGAAGTTCTGCAGATCATCGAGGCCATCGGCGCCAAGATCTCGGGTCCCGTCATGCACGCACGCCTCGTTGCATCCAAGTACGGTGAATTCCCAATAGAGACCTGGCACATGGGTGTGCCGACTGGCGAAGATGGCATCTGACCCTTCGAGCATATTTCACGGCGCTCGAAATCATGTCCATCACCGGACGCACCGACATCCGAGAGATTGAGCGCTATTGCCGCGAGGCCGCACGCAAGAAACTGGCTGTTGCAGCTATGGCGAAACTGCAAACCGGATTCGATGTGTCCGATAATCGAAAATTGCCTAACCCAAGTCCGAGGTTGGAAAAATTTCTGATAAGCTATTGAAATCATTAGCAGGAAAAGCCATCTGGCGATCCCGGCAGGATTCGAACCTGCAACCCGCGGAGTAGAAACATTTCGGTCGCGGAGGAAATATCCGCTACTCAGCAAGGGCTTAGCGGTCGGCCTCGGTCCGGTTCGGGGATTTTTCCGGGGATCGCCGCGCGCGGATCATCGTCGCGATCGCCCGATAGCGTGCAGCGTCGGCCCGTAAGATCTCGGCGCGGACCTCGAGCCGCAGCGCTTCCTCGTCGAGATAATCCGCGCGCCAGGTCTGCTCGCTCGGCCGCTCGCCGACAAGGCCGAGCGGGGCGCCGGCAAGCTGGCCGCCGGCCGCCAGCGCGGGCCGCTGGTGCGCTAAATCGGTCCCGGACGTGTCCGGGGAAGGGGCGGGGGTCAGTTCGCTCATGGGCGGGGCTCTCAACGGCTCGCGGGCGGCAAGTAGCGGGGCAGCTGACGCATCGCGCACTCATTTACCTCGGCGTGCAGGGCGTTCGTCGTCGCGGTGTCTCCGAAAAATATGCGGCGGTTCAGCCGGTCCCGGCCGCCGAGTGCCTCAATGCAAAACTCGCGCGCCTTCTGGATGGCCGCGCGTTCCGCGTCGGATAGTGAACTTTGCGCGCCGGCGGACGTCGCTGCCAATACGAGGGCGGTCGAGATCAAAAAGGGTTTCATATCGATCCTGGGGCTCCGGTGGCGAATATCGTGGATAACCGCGCGACGGCAAAGGCGTCGAGCCGTCATCGGCCTATAGCTTCAAAAGATGCGGGAAACAGTCTGCCCTTGCTTCGCCATTGTTGGCACGTTCGGTGCACGTATCTCGCTGCGCGTCGGGATGTCTTTCTCGCCACATCGTGATGCCGTTCATACTCGGAAACGCCGATAAGGTGGGGATAGTTTAATCAACGAATACAGGGCGCCATTAGGCGCTTATGTTGGCGCCGGCGGTCGTCGCTTCCCAACCGCTCATGAAAAAAACCGGGCCTCCACTTGTCGAGGGCGGGACCCGGCTTTTCGTGATCTTCATCCGGCTCCGCTCGCGCGGCGCCTAACCACGAAAGGACCCTAGTGTGGTCGATCGTATCCAGCAAGACAACAATCCGCGAAAAACTAAATTCACGTTTGAGGAGGCCGTTGACGTCTGGCTGCGCCGCTGGAGCGGCCAGCTGATCCATGAGATCGCGGCGGCCTATGTCATCAATTCGGGGCGCGTCAGTGACGTCCTCAATGAGGTGACGCATCGCGGCAGTAAGGCGGCGGCAGCAGCGCGCCGTCCGGCCTAAACCGGCGCCTGGCGGGGCGGCGACGGCGCCGCTCCGCTGCTGGTTCCGGATTCGCATTTCGGGCAAAAATACCTATCTGCCCGACATGGCAAAGCGGTTTGAGTTTGCACGGCCGGTGACCGCAAAGGCGGTGCCGGCGGGGCCGCGGTGGATTCACGAAATCAAATTCGATGGGTTCCGGATGCGCGTCGTCCGCGAGGCCGATCGCGTGCGGCTGTTCACCATGAACGGCGCCGACTGGACCGATCGCTATCCCTGGATTGTCGAGGCCGCGCGCCGCCTCAAGCCTAAGCAGTTCGTGCTCGACGGCGAGGCGGTCGTCCTCGACGTCCGCAGTTACAGCGATTTCGATGCCTTGGTCTCGCGCAAGCATGACGACGAGGTCCAGCTCTACGCCTTCGACGTCCTCGCGCTCGAGGGGGATGACCTGACCAGGCTGCCGCTGTCGATGCGGAAGGCCAACCTGCAGCGCCTGTTGACGCGGCGGGTCGACGGCATCCAGCTCGCGCCCTATGAGGCTGGCGAGATCGGGCCGGACCTGTTCCGCCATGCCTGTCTGCATGGTCTCGAGGGTATCGTCTCCAAGCAGCTCGAGCGGTCCTACAAGCCGGGCCGCTGCGATCACTGGATCAAGTCGAAAAACCCGGATCATCCCGCCTTCCGTCGCGTCGCCGATCGCTTCTAGGATTTGCGGATGTTCATCGCGGCGTAGGCTGCGGCCAGCTTTTCCGGCGTCTGCCTGGCCTTGAAGGCCGACCATGCTGATTTGAATTCGGCTTTCGCCGCCTCGAGGTTGCCGGCGCTGCCGACCGGCAGGCCGCCGGTGATATGGACCTGGACATGCCAAAGCCAGACGCCGGGCGACCGCTCGCTCGCATAGCGGATGCGGCCGATCCGCTGGCCGTCCTCAATGATGGAATAGTCGCGGATGCCGATCGGCCGCAGCGCGAGGCTCATTCGTTGCCGCCCTTGTTCTCGGCCGCTTTGGGAGCTGCCGGCGCTGCCGGCTGGTGGGCGGCGGTCGCTTCCATCGCGGCGCGCAGATCCTCGAGCGTCGCGTCGGTGTAGAATTCGGACGTGATGGCAATGGTCGAGTGACCGAGCTGTTTCTGCACGATGCGCAGATTGCCGGTCGCGCGCAGCGTGCGCATGCCTGTCGTATGGCGCAAATCGTGGATGCGCGCGTCAACGCCGGCCTTGGTCCAGTTCCGTTTCTTGTTTGAGGCGAAGCCGGTTGCCGTGATCGGGTAGCGCTGTCCCTTGACGATATCGCCGAGCTTGCGGCCCTTCCTGGTGCGGTTTTTCCAGGTGCGTTGTGCCTTGTAGGTGAAAACAAATTCCGGATGGTGGCCGCGCCGGCGCCAGAGGATCGCATAGGCCTCGCGCGACAGCGGAATGATCCGCGGCGTGTCGCCTTTGGTCATGACGCTGATGGTGCCGAGCTCGAAATTGACCTGCGTCCAGGTCAGCAGCAGATTTTGCCGACGCAGTCCGGTGATAATCGCGAACCGCCGCAGCTCGGCATAGTCCAGGCTCTCGACCTGGTCGATCGCGGTCTCCTCGCTGGGCAGTAGCTCGCGGACCGGACGTTTCTTCTGTTTCAGCCGATGCTTTTTCCAGGTCGGTTCCTTCGGCAAGATCGCATTCCAGTTCTCTTTCGCGCGGCGCATGACACGGCGCAGCAGATCCAGCGTGCGATTGACGGTCGACGGCGTGATCTGGCGATAGAGGATCTTGGCTTTGCCGTTGTCGACGACAGTGCGATCGCGCCGGCGGTCCTTCCTGCGTTCAGCGACGAGCGTCGCGACAGTGTCGTCGATAATGTCCTGCAGCAGCGTCTTGCCGCCGATGATCTCAACAATGCGATCGAGGGCGGATTTGATCTTGAGGTCGGCCAGGTGCTGGCCGTGCTCGTCCCACCAGCGATCGCAGGCGCGCTCGAGCGTCAGCGGTCCTCGGCCGGCGGCGATCCAGCCGGCGACGAGCTCGCGGGCGCGGGTTTTTTCTTCCGCCTCAGCTGCACGCGCGTCACTCTCGCTCTCGCATTCGGTTGAGCCGGAAAAGCGATAACCTTTGATCTGGAAATCGAAGTGCCAGAAACGGCTCTTGGCGGGCTGATAGACAGACATGGCGGCGGGGTCTCCTCGAGCGCCTCGAGAAACGCCTCGACGTCCGAACGGGTAAAGACGCGGCGAGGCTTCTTGCGACCCTTGCCCTTGATACGGGAGGGCAGGGTTTCGTCGGCAATATGCCGCGCGATCGTGGTCCGGTCCATCGGCAGCAGTCGCGCCAGCTGTGGAACGCCGATGGTCGCGAAGGCGGAAAAGTGCGCGTCAAGCGCCTGCGGAAGGGCGGCGGTCATGCGGCCTCCGGATGTTTGACGCCGTCAGGCGTCGGCCAGCGCGCGGCAAAACGCTGCATGGTGGCCTCGTCGGCAAAGCCGAACCATGTCCAGCCAAAGATCGTCGCGCTGCCGCGATGCCAGCAGCCGGCGCGGCCGTGGATCGGCGAGGACATCTCGCCGAGCTCGGCGTAACACCAGCGCAGGATCTCGTCCTCGCGGGCGTAGCGGTCTCCGACATAGACGTCGAGCATCCACGGCGTCGGCGTCCAGACCTCGCGCATGATCTCGCCGCGACCGGGTGTGCCGTAATTGAATGCGATGGTTCTCTGATACAGCGCGGTCCCGCTCATGGCAGTTGCACCGGAATAGTGGTATCGGCCGGCAGTTTGGCGAGCGTGCGGATAAGATCGCGCAGACGGGCGCTGGTCTGTTCGCTATCCTCGAACCATTTGCGGATCTTCCTGCGGTCGAGGCTGTTGATCAGGGCGGATGGCACGCTACAGCCCGAGGCGCGGATCGCGCGGATGTTATGCCGGTACCGTTCGATGCGTTCGGACATCGCCAGCTCTGGCCCGTGGCGCAGCAGTTTCGGCCAACTGCCTCTCGGTAGCTTTGATCGCAGCAGCCCGTCGACGATTTCTGCGCGGCCGCTGGCGATCAGGCGGTCTGCGACGGCGGTGCTGATCGTTTTGGCGCCAAACCGCCAGCCGCCGCGCGGATGCCGCTCGAAGGGGCTGAATTCGAGCAGCTTGAGGGGAACCCGGTCATAAGGCTTTTCGCCGGATCGTCCCGCGATGGAACGTTTACCCGTTTTGCGTGTGAGGCGTGGCGCTGATGCAACGGGTTGAGCCGCCGCGCCTCTGATTTGCTCCGGTTGCATAGGTGCGGCGGCGACCTTGTCGCTCAATTCACACCCGTAAATTTGCGGAATAGGCATCCTGCTGATTGTCCCACTAGAAACATTCGCGTCACCGGCGCAAATGCCGGTGACATGGAATAATCACAAAATGTGAATTTGTACAGCGTCGTTATTCACGACGTGTGAATGCCCATGGAAAAAACAACAATGAAGACACTTATGTCGAGCCGTCCGAGGTCGTCGGACGCGAACCGTCACCTTGCCCTGCAGCTCGCGATCCAGTTGCCTGATTCTACCGAGGACGCGCGTCAGGTCGTCGACGAGCTCGCAGTGCTGCTCGAGGGCTACATCACCGCGCCGGGGCCTCGCCCGCTTTGGGAGCGGCAGGTGCTGGCGCTCGCGGCGCCCTATCATGCGGGGCCGGCGTTGTTCTGGACGATCGCCTCATTCCTATTGCTTGTCCCGGTCGCGATCGCGCTGGTTGCTTTGCTCGGCGTCCAGGCGGTCGAGGTGCTGATTTTCGGGATGCTGGCGGCGAGTTGCTCGCTGATCTTTGGCCGCCGCTACGGCGTCCTGGTCGGCGTGCTGGCGGCGATCGCGCACAACCTGTTTGTGGTGCCGCCAGCGCTCGAGCTCACGCTGCCGTCGACGCTCGAGGCGGTTTTCGGCTGCTGCTACGCCGCCGCGGCGCTCGGCGTGCCGTTCGTCGCGCAAAATGCGGCCGCGCTACGTGCGGCGGCTATGTGCGCTTGCGTGCGGCTCGTTCCTGCGCCTGGATCGCCGTCGCAAGGTTGACCGGCAAGTCAGATGCCATGCCGCGGTAGATCCAGTTGAGGCCGACGCCTGTTGCCTTGCAGACCTTGAGGGCGGCGTCGATCGTGATGCGCCGTCCGCCCGTCTCGTAGTTATTCCACTGCGGCGCATCGATCCCGACCAGGCGACACCAAGCCGCCTGGTTTAGCTTCATGGCCTCGCGCGTCCGCTTCAAGCGGTGCGCAACCGCCTCATTGCTCTCAGGATTTTGGTCTGTTGATGCTGCCGCCATTCCGGCCGGCAATGTCGCTGAATCCGTCAACATTTACCATTTACCCAACGTGAACTGTTTGGACATTCACAATCTGTGAAGTATGGTCCGAGCGTCATGAATGATTCGCGCTTCAAGAAATTGGGTACGGCAGCCGAGGTCGTCGACGCGGTCGGCGGGACGTTCAAGGCTGCGGAAATCGCTGGTTGCAAGCCGCCGGCGATCTCCAATGCGATCGCGCGCGGCCGTCTGCCTTCTCCGACATTTCTGATTTTCGAGGCCGAGCTCGCCGAGCGCGGCCTGGTTGCGTCGCCGGAGCTCTGGGGCATCCGGCCGGCGCCGCGTCGCAAGCGTCACTAACGGTTTTTCGCACAGGGGCAACATGGGGCGAGAGGCTACACAGGTTCCGACCGGGAACGCAAAAAAGCGAGCCGGCCAGCTGGCCGGACGAAACCGGCCAGTTGGCCGGACGATCGCTCCGGCAATGCAGGTTTTCCGCGGGCTTTTCCCGCACCAGACCGCGGCCGAGCTCGCGATCCGAACCGGCGCCGAGATCCGCCATTGCGAGCGCTGCCTCGCCGGTGACCGGGATCTCGGCAGCGCTTTCCAAGCCAAGCTGCTGCAGTCCGACGTCGGCGACAAGATCCTCGACGCGATCATGGGCGAGGCGCGGCCGGCTTGGTGGGTCGGTCTGAAAAAGCAGCTCGAGCTTTCGAAACTGGTCAAGGCCGAGGCCGAGCTGCGCAAGCAGATCGAGTCCATGCAGCGCGGCATGGCGGATTAGGGGAAGGGGAATTTTCCATGGTCACGGAGCGTTTGTCGGACCCGCAGCTCTACACGCTGATGGGCGTTTTTCTCGGCCTCGGCATCGCCGGGCTGATCTCGGTGATCTGCTGGCCGCTGCGCGATTGGCCACGCGACGTCGGCGTCGGCTTCCGGTGGGTGAAGCGATGAGCGAGCAGCTGACCGCAGCCGAGCGCATCCATGCGCTGCTGAGCGAGGCGACCGCGATCGCCTGCAACATTCCGCTGTCCGAGGCCGAGGCGATCATCATCGCGCAGGACGAGGTCTGGGCGCCATGGCATCCGGTGCACGGCTTCAGCATTCAGGCCCGCCACTATTACGAGGGGCCGACGACCTTCGCCGATCTCGATGGCGCGCTGCCGCTGGTCAAGATGCTCAACCTCGAGGACCGCACGACCAACCGTAACGGCTGGCGCGCAGTGCCCTGCAAGGTCGTGCGGGTGCCGCGCCGATGAGCGAGATCCGCACCGAGGCCCGCGAGGAGCTGAAATCCTACATCGAACGGATCGAGCGCCTCGTCGAGGAGATCGCGACCATCAAGGATGATCAGCGCGTCCTGTTCGCCGAGCTGAAGTCCAAGGGTTACGACCCCAAGGCCGTGAGGCGTATCATCAAGCGCCGACAGAAAGACCCGGATGAGATTGCCGAGGCCGAGGCGATCGATGGGACATACATGCACGCCATCGGCATGGCGGCTGAAACCCCGTTGCACGCGCAGGTGTCGCGCCTGGTCAGGGACGGCATGTCCCGCGACGAGGTGATCGAGGCATTCCAGATGCTGGTGCCGGTCAATGGCGAGGTGATCGCCAGCGTGGGCGGCGCGCCGATGCGGATCTGGCGCACCGAGGACGGCAAGGCGTTCGCCGAGGACTACGTCCCGCCGCTGTTCGAAAACTTCATGAAGAAGCGGGGCGCGGCCTGATGCACGGCTCGTTTGCCAGTGTCCGGCCCAGCGAGACGGTCTCGATCGAGCGGCTGCTCGATTCCGGGCTGACGCCATGGCGGCGCATCATCCTTTCGGCGCGGGACAATGTCTGGTCGCTGGTCGATGCGGTCGATTACGACTGGCTCTCGAAAAACACCTGGAACGTGTCATGGGGCTCGCGCACGCCGTGGCAGCTCTACGCCAAGCGCAACGTCGGGCCGGACCGCGCCACGCTGCGGATGCACCGCGAGATCAAGATCGTGCGCGATCCGCGCTCCGAGCGGTTCATGCGCGGTCACCACGTCGACCACGGCAACGGCCAGACGCTCGATAACCGCGACGACAATCTCGCCTGGTGCACCCACAAGCAGAACATGAAGAACCGCCGGCCGCGCTCGGCGATCCCTTCGCTCGAGCAGATCGTGCTCGAGCTGATGCGAGTTCACGACATTCCGTTTCCGCAGGAGGTGCCGTTTTGACCGACGTTCCCGCATCCAATGGTATGGGGCTGACCGCACGCATGCTCGACGCGCTGAGAGCGATCACCGAATTTGTCGGGCGTCACGGCGCGATGCCGTCGCGCAGCCAGCTGGCCGGCGTGATGGGCTGCAGCAAAAACAACGCCAACCGGCTGATGGATAGCTTGGTCGAACGGGGCGAGCTGTCGGCCGTGACAAGGAACGGCTGGGTCTCGGTCGCCGGCTTTGGTCGCGAGGGAATCCTGATCTCGGTCCGGCCACATATCGCGGCGCGGTTGGCGGCCTATTGCGCGGCGAACGGCGAGAAGGTCACGGCCGTCGTCGATGACGCGATCGAGCTGCATCTCGACGAGCTGCAGGGGACCTACGCGACCGCCGTGCCGTGCGGCGACGGCGTCGCTTTGGTGCCGATCGCTGAGGGCGAGGAGGGCGGTGCGCAATGACGCCGCTCGCGATCCATCCTTATGCGAACCTGTTCCCGCTGATCGAGGGGCAGGAATTCTATGAAATGGCCGAGGACGTGCGCGTCAACGGCCTGCGCGAGCAGATCGACCTCGTCGATGTCGACGGCGTCATGCAGATCCTCGACGGCCGCAACCGTTATCGGTGCCTGGTCTGGATCGTGACCAAGGGCGAGCCGCTCGGCGAGGGATGGGAGGGGCACGCCGGCCGCATCCTGACGGCCGCCGATCTCGCCAACCATGACGACATCTGGCTGTATCAGGAGATCAACCCCGATTATTACGGCGGCGATCTCCTCAGCTACGTGCTGTCGAAAAACCTCAACCGGCGGCATCTGACCGACGACGATCGGCGGATCGTCGCCGCTAAGCTGGTGAGCTTGCGGCAGGGACGGCCGAGCGAGAAAACTTCGCATATTGCGAACATTAGCCGCGAGCAGGCTGCGGCCGTGATGTCGACCGACGTCGCCGGCATCGATCGCGCGCGGTCGGTCCTGGCCCATGCCGTGCCGGAGATCGTCGACGCGGTCGAGCATGGCAAGGTGTCCGTGGCCGCCGCGGCCGAGATCGCGGCGCAGCCGACCGAGCGCCAGGCCGAGATCGTGGCGGCGCTGCCTCGCGATGCCGAGGGCAAGCTGACGCCGGAGGTCAAGAAAGCGCTGGCGCCGGTGATCAAGGAAATTCGCCGCGAGAAGGTGCGGGCCAAGCGGGAGCGCCGCGACGCACGCGAGCAGGAAACCGGCCGTCGGCTGCAGGCGTTGCCGGAAAAGAATTTCGGCGTCGCGATCGAGGATTTCGAGTGGGACCACGCAACCTGGTCTCGCGAGACCGGCACCGAGCGCCATCCGTCGATGCACTATGAGACGGCAGAGGACGCGCACACCCCGGAGGAGATCGTCGCGCGCTGTGCCGAGCGGTTCGCCTGCCTTGCCGATGACTGCGTCCTGTTCAAATGGACCACCATCCCACATCTGGCGATCGCGATCCGGACGCTCGAGCTGCAGGGCTTCCGCTATGTCACGCATCTGGTCTGGAACAAGGTGCGGTCGGGTGCAGCGCGTGGCTCTGGTTACTGGTTCACCGGCGAGCATGAGATCGTGCTCGTCGGCGTGCGCGGCAAGGTTGACGCGCCGGCCACGGCGCATTTCCGCAGCAACTTCTCGGCGCCGGTCGGCGAGCATTCCGCGAAGCCAGACAATCTGCATGAGATCATCGAATTTCACTGGCCGACCACGCCAAAGGTGGAATTCAACGCGCGGCGCTCGCGCCCTGGCTGGACTTGCTGGGGCTTTGATGCGCCGGAGAATGCGGTCGACAAGCCGGAAGATACGGCAGGTATAGAAGCGACCGCCGAGGACGCGCCGAGTCATGGCGGCGCGTCCTCACAGATTGCGAACGGCAGCGACGTGACGCGTGCTGCCGAGCCTCCAGCCCTCTCCGCCGGTGTTGCCCCGGCCGAGCATGGGGAAGTCGTGTCGGATGCCGCCGCGCCCGCGGCCCGCGCCGACGCAGCTGTGTCGCCAGCGAACCGACCTGGAGCGAATTCTGAGGATGACGGGCTTGATATCCCAGCATTCCTGCGCCGTGCGCCGATCGCACAGACCGAGATGGACCTCGCGCGCATAGATCGGGCGCCGGCCGAGGTCGTCGACGATCGCCTGCAAACCCGGCTACCGCTGACCGAGGACGAGCTCGAGCTGCGCGAGGCGTTGCTCGCGATCGACGCCGGCACCGAATGCCCGTGGTCGATCATGCGCCAGGCGATCGGCGCCGGCTACGCGCACGCCACGACAACCAAGATCATGGTGACTGACGAGGGCCGCGCCTTCCTGGCACAGCTCGTCGGGTCGGCGCCGGCAGCGATCGAGGCGCGGGCATGAGCGACAGGGTGTCCCTGACCCGGCAGATCTCGGCGGTCGAGGCTGAGCTGCGGGACGTGCGCAGCGGCGCGCGCACCAAGGTGAGCATGCGGCGAGAGGGGATCGAGGCGGCGCTCAAGACGCTGCGCTGGCTCGACCAGAACGCGCAGCGCGTTGGTCCGATGCCGCAGACCCATGTCGGCGGCGTCTGCGTCTCGCTGACGCGGCAGATCAGCACGGTCGGCGCCGAGATCAACGCGCGAGGCAGTAGCGCGCGGGCCAAGCTGACCGCATCGCAGGCTCAATATCAATGCGACGGCCTCGAGGCCGCCGCGAACACGCTGCGCTGGCTGCAGCAGAACGAGGCGCGCATCAGGGGAGTGATGGGGCAGTGAAGCAAACGAAACTGGCGTCTCTTGCGGAGAGTGCGATCAACGTCCTGGTCGGCTTTGGTGTCAGCCTGGCCGCGCAGTTCTATTTTCTGCCGCTGCTCGGCGCCACGGTCTCAATAGGGCAGAACATCACGTTCGCTCTGATCATGACCGTAATCTCGATCTGCAGGTCGTACTTGCTGCGCCGGCTGTTTGAGGCGCTGCATATCCGTCGGCCGCTTTCGCCATTTATGCAGGCCGTTATCGCGGAGCGCTTTCGCCAGATCGAGCGCGAGGGTTGGTCGACTGAGCACGACGACGGATACGATCGCGGCACGCTGGGCCGAGCCGGCGCTGCGTTCATCCTGCATGCCGGCACGGAATCGCCAACTGTGCCGCGCGAATGGCCTTGGACGCGCGAATGGTGGAAGCCGGCGGGCTATCGGCGAGACCTCGTTCGCGGCGTCGCATTGGCGATCGCCGAGGGCGAGCGGTTCGATCGCAACCGCAATCCGACCAATGTGCCTGCTCGACTGAGGCGGCCGTCGGCTCCGCGGGAGCAGCAGCAATGACGCAGCTCGAGATCGCTGCGGCCTTTGTCGTCGCCTTCGGCCTGTTCATGTTCGGCTATGCGCTCGGCTGGCTGCATCGCGGCCTGCCGCGTGGTCACCAGCCGCGCGGCAATTTCATTCCGCCGACCTTGCCGATGTCCGGCTCTGCCATGCCGCCCGCGCCGAGGAAGCGATGACGCAGCGGAAAATCGTCGTCGACCTGTTCTGCGGTTCTGGCGGCTCGTCGGAGGGCGCCGAGGAGGCATTTAATCGCCTCGGCCTCGATATCGATCTGCGCTGCCTGAACCATTGGCCTGTCGCAATCGAGACGCACTGGCGCAACCACCCGGCCGCGATCCACTATTGCCAGGATATCGCGACGGCCCGGCCGCAAAAGGTCGTTCCGGAGGGCTATGTCGACCTGCTGATGGCGTCGCCGAGCTGCACGCATCATTCGCCGGCGCGGGGTGGGCGGCCGACCTCCGACCAGCTGCGTTCCGACCCGTGGCACATCATCCCCTGGCTGACTGAGCTGCGCGTCAGTCGCATGATCGTCGAGAACGTCTGGGCCTATGTGAAGTGGGGGCCGGTCGATCCTGAGACGCAGCGGCCGATCAAGGAACGCGAGGGCGAATATTACCGCGCGTGGATCGAGACCATCCGCAGCTTAGGGGCGACCTCGATCGAGTGGCGCAAGCTGAACGCGGCCGATTTCGGCGGCTTCACCACGCGCGAGCGTTATTTCGGCTTCTTCCGGTTTGACGGCCGACCGCTGCTGCTACCGGTCGCGACGCATGCGAAGCGGTCGCGGGCCGAGGCGAAGGGGCTGAAGCCGTGGCGGCCGGCGCGCGACATCATCGACTGGTCGATCAAGGGCCGCTCGATCTTCGCTCGGCCGCGTCCGCTGGCGCCGAAAACCATCGCGCGCATCCTGGCCGGCGCCATCAAGTTCGATTGGCCGGGCGTGCTGATCTGGATGCTCGTCGTCGAGCTGCAGCGCTCGCTGATGCATGCGCTGCGCTTCTGCCTGGCGCGGCGGCATTCGTCGCGCGCGGATCTGCAGCGGCGCAACCGCAAGCGCGTCATGGTCTATGTGGAGTGGCTGCGCAAGATCCGCGACGGCGAGGTGACGGGCGGCGCGGGCGATGCCGCGCCGATGCTGGTGACCCTGCGCAACAACGCCGACGGCAGATCTGTGGCGTCGCCGGCGCCGACGATCGCGGCGAACGGAACGCATCTCGGCCTGGCGCAACCGATCATCATCAAGCAGCATTTCCGGCGAGACCAGCAATCGGTCGACGAGCCGGCGCCGGCCTCGACCGGCGTCGCCCGGATCGGTCTGGTCGAGCCGTTCCTGCTCAACCGCCATGGCGATGGCTACGGCGACAGCCGCGCGCATTCGCTCGCGGAGCCTGCGCCGACAGCCAATTGCGACGGCGGCGGTTATGTCGTCGAGCCGTTCGTGCTGTCGCGCCACGGCGGCGGCGAGCCGCGATCGACGGCGGAGCCGGTGCCGACGCAGGTCGCAAAGCACTCGCATGTGCTGATCTCGCCCTATTACGGTTCCGGCTCCGGCGAGACCTGTCGGAGCGCCGATGATCCATTGCCGGTCGCGACGGCCAAGGCGCGGTTCGGCATGGTGATGCCGGTGACGCATTCGGACGTGTCCAACCGGGCGCGCGACGTCGAGACCGACCCGCTGGCGACGCTGACCACGGCCAAACGCGGCGAGCTGGCCTTCATCACCGCGCAGTTCGGCGAGCGGGCCGGGCAGGCGCCGCGTGTGCACGATCTCGCGCTGCCAGCGCCAGTGATCTGTGCGGCCGGTCATATCAACCTGGTCGAGACGACCGGGCATGACATCCTGTTCCGGATGCTTGAGCCGCATGAGCTGGCGGCCGCGATGGGTTTCGGGCGCCGCGGCAAGCGTTACGAGTTCACCGGCACCAAGACCGAGCAGGTCAAGCAGATTGGCAACGCCGTCGAGGTCAACCAGATGGCGGCGAACGTCTACGCCATCATGCAGGATGACGCCGCGCCGGCATTTCTGGAGGCGGCGGAATGAGCGAGATTGAGACCTGTCCCACGTGCAAACGATTTACTGAGACCGGCCGGCAGCAGCTCGCCCTGCGGCACCGCGCCAATCCGATCTCTAAAATCGACCTGTCTAGGCCGCTGGAATTCATCCTCGCCGATCTCCGCCGCGACATGGTTGACCTGCGCGGCAGGCTAAATGACGCCCGCATGGGCTTCACCGGTTGGGCCGATCAGGTGCAGGCGGTCGAGGGGCTCCTAACCTGCGGCATCATTGCGATGCATGGCCTCGTCGAGGACGCGAAGGAACATCGGCAGAAGTGGGAAAGCGCGTCGGGTCCATCTGACCAGCCAGCAGATGGTGCCAAATGACGATCGAGGAAACTTCGCAAATTGCGAAGATTAGGCCGCTGTCGACCCGGCATCGTTGGGGCGAGCGCGTCGAGTTGTCGCCGTTCAAGTCCGAAACGGAATGCTCGCGCTGCGGCGTGGTCCGCGCCTCGCTCAAGCGTTTCGACGAGCATGGTCGCGGCAGCTTCTGGAAAGAATTTTGGCGGGATGGCGATCGCGTCGATCTCGATCCCGGCACAACGCCGCCGTGTGACGCGAGACTCGAGGTGTGAGTAGGCCGCTCGACACGGTGCTTAGGGCTTTGGCCGAGGAAAACCCGGAAGCTGTGCGGCTTGCCGATGCGATCTGCTGGCTCGCATTCAAGGGGAAAGAGCTGGGTGAGCTGGCGCCGAGCGGCCTGTTTCGGCGGGAATGGCTGGGCCGACTGGCTCGCGCGGTCGAGGTCGGCGCGCCGTCGCGCATGACCGGCGAGCAGATCGCAGACCGCATTCTGCAGGTGCCTGCAGCGTGAATTTCAGTGCTGTTGCGTCGCGTTATCCGACCCTCTTTGATCAGGAAATGAAGCTATGACGACCGCGAAACGGCGACCCCGCCGCATCGCCGCCGACGAGGCGCACAGCTGGGCGCGGCATTTACGGCTGCGAAATCCAGGGGCGAAAGATGTTCTTAAGAACCTAACGATCTATGTCGACGGCGAGGGCTGTTGCTGGGTCGGCATCCCGTCGCTGGCCGAGGATCTCGAAATGTCGCCGGACACCATCCGGCGCCGGCTGGCGTGGCTCGAGATGGTTGGCGCGATCTCGCGCGAGGCGCAGTGGATCGACGAATACGGCGTCCGCAACGGGCAGCAGCGCGGCAGGCGAACGACGGATAAAATCCGCCTGTTGTTCGAGGCCGACGTCGACGTGATCGAGGCACGCGCGGCCGGCGAAATTGTCGACGCGGAAAACGACGCTGTTTCAACGGCATCTGACCCTAGCAAGTTGCGAGGGTCAGACCCTCATGCTGGGACTCGGTTGGGACTCGGCCGACCCTCGCAATCGTGCGAGGGCCTAATCTCTGAACCTGAACCTGAAGATTCCCCCCAAGCCCCCATGGGGGGCGGGCGTGAGCCGTCTCAGGACGGTGAAGGGGAAGCGGAGCCCGAGCATTTCGCCGAGGCGTGGGATGCGTGGCCGGTGAAGCTGCGACGCGACCTTGCGCTGGCCGAATTCGGCAAGTTGTCGCCGCCCGATCGCGCGCTGTGCCGTGCGGCGATCCCGCATTTCCTCAAGATGCTTCGCGATCTCCGGCGCAACCACGTTCCGAATTTCCATCTCTGGGTGCGGACGCGCGGCTTCGACGAGTTCCCGAACGCAGGCAAGCCAGCGGAAAAGCCGGCGCAGCCGACCCGGCGTCTCGTCCAGGGCGACGAGCTGAGCGGATTGCAGGTCGCTGTGTCGATCGCCGAACGCCGTGATCTGCCGCTGGTGCAAGACCAGACGCTCGGCTGGGGCTATTGGACAGCGATGCCGCCGCAACCCGATCTCGTCGCCATGTCGAAACATTTCGGCGTTGACCGCGACAGTTGGCTGATCGTCGAGCCGGGCTCGCCGCAGTTTGCTGCCTGGCGCGATCGGTTCAAGCTGTGGCTCGGTGTCGAGCCGCAGGCAGAGCGCATCTTCCTCGAGCCGTTCGATCCGAACGTGCACGGGGTGTCGTCGTCAAATCCGAATTTCAGGTTGCGCAAGGCGAGGTCGGGCTTCCGCGTGCCGCGTGAGTTTCCGCCGCTGCGCGATGGCAAATGGTCAAGGGAGAGCGAATGAACATGCACTACGAAAAGGGGCAATTCGTCGGTTACGTCACGGTCGCGGGCCCGAGGTCCGAGGTCCCTGTTCCGAACCGCTGGTATTTGCGGCAGTGCTCGCCGGGCTGCGACGCTCGTGTGATTGAGCGGCTCCGTATGCTTGATGTCAGCGCGTGGTCACCGACTATTGTTCGGTTCATCGATCGCCGCACAGGCAAAGTCGCGGCAAAGCCTCACCTCGGCAAGCGCGTGGAAAAGCCGTTTCTGCCGGGTCTGATCTTCATTCCTGATTTCGAGCTGAACAGCGCAGCGATGCGCCATGGTGTTCCGGATCTCGGTGAATTCCTGCGGGTCACAGTTTCTGGCGGTGGCAGAGTTATCGAGCGCTCTGACTTTATGCGGGAAGTTCACCTGGTCGACGAATATACGTTCGCGTCGATGAGGGTAGTGGACATGGCCGTCCTGCGCGACATCGTGAACGACGAGAACGGCGTGCGTATCGGGCGCGGCCGTCGTGGGAACTACAAGCCTGGTGACATGATCTATATCGTTGACGGCGATAGCCCGCTATTCGCGTTCGCCGCCGAGGTAAAACGAGGAATTGACTCAAGGGGGCGACTCAATGCCTTCATTGCGTCGTTGATGGGCGGCGTTTCGGTCGATCTTTCCGAAACGCAGGTTGAGCCGGCTTAGGGATCGCCATCGCGGCCTAACGGTTCAACGTCAAGCGGAACGCTTGATGCCTCGCGATCTGGGTGATTCCAGATCGACGCGCGAAGCGCACCCACGAAGCCCAGCCATCGCGCCGGGCTTTGTCGTATCAGAGTGTAGCCTCTGAAATGGCAATCGAGCGGGAAGGCGGGGCCGCTACCGTCTGGAGCCGCAACATTGAGCCCGGCACGGCAACGTGCCGGGCTTTTGCGTGCATAGGTGCGAGCGAACTTCGCCTCTCGCATTGGAGGGCAGCCATGTAGCCGTGGCCCATACGCCGACCGCAGCAATGCGGTCGGCGTTTCCATTTGCATAGGGTGTGCGGTAGCGCCTCGCGCTATCGCTGCCCTCCTTGGGCGTTTCCTCCCTAGACTTCAGGCCGGCCATCGCAAGGTGGTCGGCCTTCCTTTTAGATGAATGCCTCAGCCACCATGGAAAGCCTGGTACAAGCTTGCACGCTGGCGAGCGCTGCGCCTGCGCATCTTCCTGCGCGATCTCTACACCTGCCAACGCAAGGGCTGCGGTAGGGCTGAGCACAACACAGCGCTGCTGGTGTGCGATCACATCAAGCCGCACCGTGGCAATGAGGCGCTGTTCTGGGACGAGGGCAACCTGCAGACCCTGTGCAAGGCATGCCACGACAAGGACAAGCAGCGCGAGGAGCAGGCAAGCCTGCATATGCGCGGCGTCTGGGACTGATCTGACCGAGAGGCTCAAGGGGTGGGGGGTGGGTAAATCCTCAAGCAATTCCCTCCGCGCGGACCGGCGCCTCTCTCATTGGCGGATTTTTTTTCGTCGTGACCGATAATTTTGACCTGTTCGGCGATCCCGTCCCGACTAACCATGGTGGCCGGGGACGGCCGCAGCATGTGCCGACGCAGGAAAATCGGAATCGCGTCAACATGTTGCTTGCCTGCGGCTGGAGCAATGAACGGATCGCGGCTGCGCTTCGCGTCACGATGCCGACGCTGCGGAAGCATTATTTTTCCGAGCTGAAATATCGCGATGTCGCCCGCGACCGATTGGACGCTTCGTTGCTGATGCGGGCGTGGGATGGCGTCCAGAAGGGCAACGTCTCTGCGATCCGGATGTTCGGCCATCTGCTCGACCGCAACGATCTGATGAACTTCGGCCAGGCGGGGCGGCCGCGCGGCGCTCCCGCCGGTGACAAGTCGGACGAGAAGCCAGCCAAGGCAGAGAAGCTCGGCAAGAAAGCCGCGGCGCTCGCCGCCGCACAGAAACCCGATGTCGGCACGGCGATGGGTGAGCTGATGATGCGTCGCCAGCAAGCGGGAACGTCGCACTGATGGTCGCGCTGTTTTGGATGCTGGTCGGTCACGCCGTCGCGGATTATCCGCTGCAGGGCGACTGGTTGTCGCGCGCCAAAAACCAGCGCCTCGATCTCGTCCCCGGCGAGGTCATCTGGCCTGGCGCGTTGCTTTCGCACGCGATCATCCATGCCGGCGCCGTGCAGCTCGCGACCGGGTCTTGGCCGCTGGCTTTGCTCGAGCTCGCCGTGCATGCCGCGATCGACTGGACCAAGTGCAGCGGTCGGATCGGCTACAACGTCGACCAGGCGCTCCACGTTGGCTGCAAGCTGGTCTGGGCCGGACTGCTGATGGTCGGGATCGCCTGATGCTCGCGCCGATCGACACCGCTGCGCCGCCCGTTGCGGCTGGCATGTGGGACCTGTCCTGCGTCGACTGGCAGGATCGGATCCGCGAGGGCCGGTCGCTGATGCCGGACGTCCCGCTGTTCGCCGCCGAGGCGGACATGGCGCAGGCGTTCTACGACGAGATTCAGCTGCCTGACGTACCGGGCAAGCCGAAAATGCGGACGGCGTCGGGCGAATGGTTCCGCGAGCTCGTCCGCGCCGCGTTCGGCAGCTGGGACCCGGCAAGTCAGACGCGGTATATCCGCGACATCCTGCTCATGGTGGTCAAGGGTTCGTCCAAGACCACGAATTCCGCGGCGCTGCTGCTAGTCGCGATGCTGATGAACTATCGGCCGCGCGGTAAAGCACTGTTCATCGGTCCGACGCAGGCGATCTCGTTGCGTGCCTATGAGCAAGCTGTCGGCATGATCGAGGAATCGCCGGACCTCAAGCGGCGGTTCCGCACGCACGATCATGACATGTCGATCGAGGACCTGGTCACCAAGGCCGAGGCGCAGGTCAAAACCTTCGACGTGAACATCCTGACCGGCGCGATGGGCCTGTTTTTTGTGCTGCTCGACGAGGTCCATCTGCTCGGTAACAAGCCAAATGGCGCGAAGGTGCTGCGCCAGATCCGCGGCGGTCTCGACAAGACACCCGAAGGCCTGCTCGTGATGACGACGACGCAAAGCGACGGCATCCCGGCCGGCATCTTCAAGTCGGAGCTGAAATTGGCGCGTAATGTTCGTGACGGGAAATATCGCGGCAAGGTCATCCGGCCGATGTTGCCGCTGCTGTATGAGTTTCCGCCTGAGGTCGCCACGCTGACGCGCGAGGAGCGGGCGCAGGGTGTTGAGCCGCGCTGGATGGACCCAGCTTATTGGCCGTGGGTCATGCCGAACCTCGGCCGTTCAGGTTCGTCGCTGCCCGAATTGATCGCCGATTGGGAAGGCGAGCGCGATAAGGGCGATGAGGCGATCCGGATCTGGGCTTCGCAGCATCTCAACGTCGAGATCGGCCAGGGCATCAACAATGAGGGTTGGCGCGGCGCGGACTACTGGGAAGGCGCCGTTGACGAGACCATCACACTCGAGGCGCTCATTGAGCGCTGCGATGTCATCACCCTCGGAATCGATGGTGGCGGCCTCGACGACCTGCTCGCACTGGCCGCAATTGGCCGCGACAGGGTTACCCGCGAATGGCTCGGCTGGTTCAAGGCGTGGGCGAATCCGAAGGTGCTCGAAGTCCGCAAGGATATCGCGGCGCAACTTAAGGATTTCGAGGAGGCCGACGAGCTGTCGATCTGCCCGGTGCCGCAGGACGTCGAGGAGCTGGCAGCGATCGTCGCGACCATCATGGCGTCGGGTAAGCTGCCGAAAAAGAACGCGATCGGCATCGATCCGAACAATGCTGCAGCGATCATTGAGGCGCTGACCGGCGTCGGCGTGACCGACGAGATGATCCGCCGGCTGCTGCAGGGGCCCGCGCTGGCGCCCGCGATGTATGGACTCGAACGCAAGCTGTCCGATGGCACGTTCTGGCACGCCGGGACGCTGCTGATGGCCTTCGTGATGGGTAACGCGAAGGTAGAGCAGCGCGGAAATTCCGTGATGGTGACAAAAGCCGTGTCGGGCCGCGCCAAGATCGACCCGCTGATCGCGTTGTTTCAGGCCGCGATCCTGATGAGCTGGAATCCGCAGTCTGAACCGAAATCATTCTGGCAGAAGTCGTAAGGGCAACGCATGGGGCTTTTGCAGCGCATTATTGCGCCGTTCCGAAAGAATGGCGGCGATCCTGACGGTACCCTCAGGCTGTTCCGCGAGATCTACGGCCGGGGGCCGTCGAAATCCGGCCGGACCGTCAACGTCGTCACGGCGCTCGAGGTCGCGACCGTGTTCGCCTGCCTTCGCGTCATCGCCGAGGGCGTTGCGCAGTCACCGTGCGATCTGTTTCGCGATCGCGCCGGGGGCGGCAAGGATCTGGCGGTCGACCATCCGCTTTATCTGCTCTTCGCGCTGTCTCCGAACGACCTGCAGACGACGTTCGAATTCTTCGAGACCCTCGTCTTTCATGCGGGTCTGACCGGCAACTTTGTCGCCTTCCGCAATATCGTGCGTGGTCGCGTCGTCGAGCTGATCCCGTTTGAGCCTGGCACCTACACCATCAAGCTCAATGACGATCGGACGCTGACCTATAAGCTGCGACGGCCGAATGGTCAGACCATGGATTTCCCGCAAGAGGCCGTCTGGCATGTGCGGGGGCCGTCGTGGAACGGCTGGGCTGGTATGGATCTGCTCCGGGTCGCCCGCGAGGCTGTCGGCTTGTCCATCGCGATCGAGTCTGACCAGGCGCAGCTTTACAAGAATGGCCTGCGCACCAGCGGGACATACTCGGTCGAGGGCTCGCTGGGTGTCGAGCAGTACAAGGAGCTCCGCGAGTTCATCCGCGAATATCAGGCCGATCAGGAGGGCGGTCCGCTGATCCTTGATCGGGCTGCAAAGTATCTGCAGGAGACGATGACGGGCGTCGACGCTCAGACCCTCGAGTCTCGCAAATTGCAGATCGAGGAGATCTGCCGCATTTTTCGCGTGATGCCGATCATGGTCGGTCACGCCGGCAACACCTCGCCGACCTTTGCCAGCGCCGAGCAGTTTTTTATCGCGCACGTCGTGCATACGCTGCTGCCATGGTGCCGGCGGATCGAGACCTCGATCAACAAATTTCTGATCGGCGAAAGAGACTATCTCGCCGGCGTCAAGGCCAAGTTCAACCTAAATGCTCTGATGCGCGGGTCGTTCGCCGATCGCCAGAAGGCTTTCGCCCAGATGCTCGGCCTCGGCGGCGCTGCGGCCTATGCCGAGGTCAACGAGGTGCGCGAGCTCGACGACATGAATCCGGTTGCGTGGGGCAGCGGCAAGCCGGAGCCCGCGCAGGCGACCAAAAAGCCAAACCAGGCCGACTCGGCCGACAATCCGCAAGGGGATGCATGATGGTGCAGAACGTGCTCGCGTGCCAACTCGCCGAGGTGAAGTTCGCCGGCTCCGAAAACGACATGACGTTTTCGGGATATGGCGCGATCTTTGGCAACGTCGACAGCTATGGCGATGTGATCGCGCCTGGCGCCTTCTCGGACACTCTATCGCGTGCCAAATCGCAGAATGACTGGCCGGCGATGCTGTCGCAGCATGGGTCGTTCCTCGGTGGCGGCGACAACGTCCCGGTTGGTGTCTGGACCTCGATGCAGGAAGACAGCAAGGGGCTCGTCGTCGAGGGCAAGCTGGCGCCAACGCCGCGCGGCCAGGAGCTCTATACGCTGATGAAGATGCAGCCGCGGCCAGCCATCAATGGCTTGTCGATCGGCTATGTGCCGAAAGAGTGGAGCGTGCGGACCCGACCGGAGGAGCCGCGCCGTACGCTCAAAAAGGTCGACCTGATGGAAGTGTCGATCGTGACCATGCCGGCCAACCCGAAAGCGCGGGTGACGCAGGTCAAATGTGCATCCATTCGTGAATTCGAGAGCTTCCTGCGGGACGCAGGCGGTTTCTCGCGAGCCCAGGCGGCAGCAATTGCCGCCGGTGGGTTCAAATCCATCGAGTCCATGCGGGATGCTGGCGACGATGGGCAGGAAGTAGGCGCGTCGATCGACCGCCTGATCTCAACTCTCACAGGGAAGTAATCCACCCATGAAACAGTTTGTTCTTGGCCGCGGCGCCTTTGCCGTCGGCATGCTGGCGCTTGTCACGGTTGCCGCCGTGCTTGTGCTCGGCTTCGATGTCCATCCCGCCGCGGCAGCGACGAGCCACGGTTGGACGAGCTATACCGCCGAGTTCGGCTCGCTCGCCGGCGTGCCGACCGAGCTGAAGGCTGTCTTTGACCGCATCGGTGAGGCCTTCGAGGCGTTCAAGAAAACGCACCAGGAGGAAATCAGCGGCATCAAGAAAGGCTATGCCGACGTTGTCACGGCCGACAAGCTGCAGAAGGTCAGCGACTCGCTCGACAAGGCCGTCGAGGCCAAGGCCGCGCTCGACGCCAAGGTCGAGGCCGAGATCAAGCATGTCGACGAGATCGAGAAGAAGCTCAACCGCCTCGGTCTCAAGAATGACGAGAACGGGCGCCTGCAGCTCGAAGTGAAGGAATTTAACCGGCTCCTCGAGACCCGTGGCGAGCGCGGTGTTCAGCCCCTCGATGAGACCAGCTATGTTGCCTACAAGGCGGCAAGCGAGAAGTACCTCCGCAAGGGCGACAAGCTCCTGTCAGCCGAAGAACACAAGACCCTTGCTGTCGGTTCGGACCCGGATGGCGGATACTTCGTTACGCCGGACACCTCCGGCCGGATCGTCAAGCGGATCTATGAGACCAGTCCGGTTCGCCAGTTCGCCAACCAGCAGACGATCTCGACCGACAAGCTGGAGGGGATCGAAGACACCGACGAGGCCGGCGCTGGTTATGCCGGCGAGCGCACCACGTCGGGCGATACCAAGACGCCGCAGGTCGGCAAGTACTCGATCCCGGTGTTCGATATCGACACCGAGCCGAAGGCCACTCAGAATCTGCTGGATGACGCCGCTGTCGACGTTGAGGCTTGGCTCGGCGGCAAGGTCAGTGACAAGTTCTCGCGTTTCGAGAACAAGGAATTCGTCACCGGCGCTGCCAACAAGATCCGCGGCTTTGTGCTCGGCTATGATACGGCCGAGGATACCGGCAGTGGCGTGGCGTGGGGCAGCGTGGGCTATCTCAAGACCGGCGTCGACGGCGACTGGGCGGCAGCGAACAAGGCCGACGCCCTGATCGACGTCCAGGGACTGCTCAAGAATGGCTATCTGCAGGGCGCGGTCTGGTGCATCAAGCGTAAGCTGATCGCCGAGATCCGCAAGTTCAAGAACAGCCAGGGTGATTATCTCTGGCAGCCGTCGTTGCAGGCTGGCACGCCGGAGATGATCCTCGGCTATCCGGTCGCTCGCATGGAGGACATGCCCGACAAGGCGTCCAACAGCTTCTCGATCGCCTTCGGTAACCTGAAGGAAGCATATACGGTCGTCGATCGCATCGGCATCCGCGTCTTGCGCGATCCCTTCACGCAGAAGCCGTTCATCAAGTTCTACACCCACAAGCGCACGGGTGGCGGCTTGGTGAACTTCGAGGCGATCAAGCTGATCAAGTTCGGCACCGCCTGATCCCAGCGCGAAGCTTTCCCTGCATGGGGCTCCGAATTCTGGCCGGCGGCCCGCTGACGGGCCGTCGGTTTCCCGCAACGTCCATCTAGAAAGGGTTCATTGATGCGCGACATCATGGACAATCTCGACCTCAAGCGCGCGATCTCGCCGCAGGCGGCGCGCACTGACAATACGCCGATCGTGTCCCAGATCGTCGATCTGAAGGGTTATGACGGCTGCATGCTGGCGATCGACGTCGGTACCAATACCGACAGTGATGCGACCTTTACGGTCCTGATCGAGGACGGCGAGGCGGCCAATCTGTCTGACGCGGCTGCTGTGTCGGACGACTATCTGAACGGCCTGGAATCGACTGCCAGCTTCACGGCGGCTGCCGATGACAACAAGATGCGCAAGATTGGTTATGTCGGCATCAAGCGCTATGTCCGCGCCACGATCACCCCGGCAGCCAACGATGCCGGCAACATCTTCATCACTGCGAATTGGGTGCTCCGGCCGCTTCGTCGGCCGGCGCCGAATCCGCCGGTCTAAGACCTCCCATTGCGACCCGGCGCGCTTGTTGCGCGCCGGGCATTTATCGTTAGCGGAACCTGGCTCCCATGCATCGCATCCTGATCACCCCGCCGACCGACGATGTACTCGCGCTCGAGGATGTGAAGCGGCATCTGCGCGTTGACTACAGCGACGATGATGCCCTGATCAGCGCGATGATTGTTGCTGCCGTCGGATTGCTCGATCCGGCTGCCGGCGGCACGCTGGGGCGAGCGCTGCGCCCGCAGACGTGGGAATTGCAGCTGCCGAGCTTCTATCTGGATACGGGCAATGAGCCGTATCGGCGTTTCGATCATGACGGTCGTCGCTCATGGCGCGACAGTCATTCCGCGATCAAGTTGCCGCATCCGCCATTGATATCCATCGACAGCGTCACCTATGACGATGAGGCCGGCGAGGCGCATACGCTGATCGAGAACACAGATTTTCGCGTCATCGGGAAGGGCGGACGGAGTTCGCAATCCATTATCCCTGCGCCGGGCAAATGCTGGCCTGCGGCGCGATGGCAGCCCGATGCCGTCCGTATCCGCTACACCTGCGGATATCCCGCGCCCGCCGCGGCGCAGGGTGAGACACTGGCGGTGCCGGAGACGATGCCGCAACCGATTCATGTCTGGCTCAAGCTGCAGATCGGCGCGTTTTACGAGAACCGAGAGATGTTCGAGGTCGCGCAGCGCGAGAGCGCGGCGACTTTGCCAGATTTCATCACCAATATGCTCGCGCCGTTGCGTGGGTATGTCTAACCAGGCCTCAAACCTCCGGAGCAAACTGCAATGAGCTCGCTTAAGACCACAATTCGCGCCGGCATCGGCTATGAAAGCAAAAAGTCGCTCGATCAGCGCGACGTCGTCGACACGGTGACCGCGTCGCCGGATATCCTGCTCGGCAGCGGTACCGGAACGGGCAAGGCCGATATCGCATTCTGCGACACGCGCACGCTGGCGGCCTCGAGCAGCGAAAACCTCGACCTGGCCGGCGGCATCACCGATGCCTTTGGCGCGACCGTCAATTTCGTCAAGGTCAAGGCGATCGAGATTGAGAACCCGGCCGCCTCGCTCTCAAACCTGACGATCGGGGCTTCTGGCGCGAATGCTTTTGTCGGGCCGTTTGCCGATGCGTCTGACGGGATCGTCCTCAAGCCCGGCGAGAAGGTGATCCTCGTCAGCCCGGCCGGCTGGCCGGTGACGCCGGCGACCGCCGATATTCTCAAGGTCGCCAACAGCGCCGGCGGTAGCGTCGATTACAAGATCAAGATTGTCGGCGCCTCGGCGTAGGGCAGCGCGATATGACCGCGGGTGTCCTGCGTTTTCGGCTCGCCTTTGACCGGCGGGCCGACGTCGACGACGGTGCCGGTGGGCTCGAGGGCGATTTCGTCGAGCAATTTCGCCTCGCAGCCGAGCTGATGCCAAAGCTAGGCGGCGAAACCGTCCTGGCCGCGCGCCTGGTCGGTCAGGCAACGTTCGTGCTGAGGGTGCGGTCCTCGAGCCTGTCGCGCCAGGTTACGCCCGACTGGCGGGCGCGGGACGTCCGCAGCGCCGCAGATCCCGACAAGCAGACGGTTTACGCGATCCTGTCGGGGCCGATCGACGTCGAGTACGGCAAAAATCGCTACCTCGAATTCCTGCTGCAGACTGGCAAAGCACCATGAGCGCGATCGTCGACCAGTCGGGCTGGCTGCAGACGCGGATTGTCGGCCTGCTCAAAGCAGGAGCGACAGCCGCGGCAGACCGGATTTATTGCCCGGTGCCGCCAGCTGCGAAATTTCCTTACGTCTCGATCGGTGACGTCCAGGTCATCAACCAGCGTTTTGAATGCCTGCAGGGAGCCGAGTATTTCGTGACGGTGCATGCCTGGTCGCGGGAGCGCTCCAAGCTGGAGATCCGCTCGCTCGGCAAGCAGATTACCGCACTGCTCGACGACGCCGACATCTCGGACGGCGAGGTCAGCGTCAACACCTGCGAGATCGACAATTCCCAGTACATAGATGATCCGGACGGCAACACGTTTCACGCCGCGCTGACGTTCCATGTCCTGACCGACTAACTCCTCGCATCTTTCCTCAGAATCTCGTCTCGAAAGGATCGGCTTATGACGCAAGCCTCGACAATCAAGTTTGGTTCGTTCCTGGTGGAGCTCGGCGACGGCGTGACGCCGACCGAAGGCTTTTCCGCGCCTTGCGGGCTCAACTCCCGCAGCTTCAATCGGACGGCAGCGACGAATGATACCAACGTTCCGGACTGTGACGATCCGGATGCGCCGTCTTGGCTCGAGCGCGACACGGTTTCGTTGTCGGCGGCGATCGCCGGTGCCGGCGTGGTCGCTGACGAGGATTTCGACGTCTGGAACAGCTGGTTTGAATCCGGTGCGACCAAGAACGTTCGCATTCGCCTCAAAAACCGCACTTGGATCGGTCCCTACAAGTGCACCAAGCTCAACGTGACCGGCCAGCGTGGCAGCCGTGTCACTTTCGACGTGTCGCTCGACAGCGACGGCGAAACGGTCCTGCAGTCGTAACGCAGGCCGTCATCCGCGACGCGCGCCGGTGAATTGGTCTCCCGCCGGCGCCGCGGGAACGGCAGGCATACGGGCCGCCTGTGCGGAGCAAGGCCCGTACCCATTTCAGGGATTGACGCCGATGGGCACAAATACGACAGCGCGGAATTTCAAGGCCCGCATGCAGGAACTGGCCCAACAGATGAAGGGCAGTTTCCATGACATGCTGCTCGCGCAGGGCGATGAGCTCGTCGACAATATCCAGCGCGCGATCCCGCACAACGTGACCGGACATCTCAAGCAGTCGGTCAGGAAGAAAGATGTTTCGACCGACACAAAGCTGACGGTGCTGGTGCTCGCCGGCGGTCCACTGACGACCAAGCGCACGCCGGCCGGCCATTCGTTCGATTACGCGCTGGCCGAGGAGTTTGGAACCGAGAAGCAAGATCCTCGGCCATTCTTCTATTCCAGCGTCCGGCTCTATCGCGCCGGCGGCCTCGAGCAGTTCCGTGAGACGTTCGAGGAGACGATCGCCGAGAACAACCGCACGCGGGCCATCCTCAAAGACAATTATTCCAACGCCGGCGTGAGTGTGAACGTCGGCCATCGCGGCGCGATCTCGGCGCCGAAGGGGCTGAAATGAGCGCAGACGCTAAGCTCGAACTCGTCTGGGGCAGTGGCGAGCAGGTATTCGCCTTTGGCATTGGCCAGTGGCGGACGCTGCAGGAGAACGTCAACCGGCGGCGCCTGGCGATTGGGGCGCCTCTTGTAGGTCCGATGGATCTGCTCAACGCGGTGAAGGCGAACAACGCTTGGCCGGACGACGTCCGCGATATCATCCGCATCGGCCTGATCGGCGGCGGCATGTCGCCGCGTGACGCGCATCTCGAGCTGACGCAGCATTTCGACAGCACGCCGCCGCTGCAGCACATGAAGCCGGCGCTGGTGATCCTGATGGCCGGCCTGGCCGGGCCGCCTGGCGCATCAGAGGACGGCGGAAAAAAAAAGACGCCAGCGAGCCGCAAGGCGGACCAATCGATTTCGGACTGATCTATGGCACGGGCGCCGCGATCGGCTTTTCGCCCGATCAGGTCGATCGCTGCTCGTTCTGGCAATTCCGCATGTGCGTCGAGGGCTTCAATCGCGCCAATGGCGCGGAGGAAAAGATCGACGCGCCGTCCGATGACCTGTTTGACGCACTCCTAGAGGGTCGTTTCGAGGATGACTGACCTTGTCGCCGTGCTCGGAGCGCGGCTCGACCAATTCGCCGCCGACCTCAACCAGGCGGGCGATATGGCCGATGCTGCGGTCTCGCGCATCGAAAATGCGTTCTCGAGCCTCAATCCGGGTCTCGGGTCGTTCGCCACGATCGGGACGTCGATCGCCGGGGCGACCGCGGCGGCGACCGCGCTGCTCGCGGTGCTGGAAACCGTCAATGCGCAGGTCGCGCAGATCGGCAAGAATGCCGAATATGTCGGCGTGACGGTCGAGCGTTTCCAGCAGATCCGCTATGGGGCGACGCAGGGCGGCGTCAGCGGCAAGGATGCGGACGCCGACCTCAAAAAGGTCGCTGATCTGCTGGCGGATGCGCAGAACAACGAAAATTCGCTGACCAAGATCCTCGACGCGAACAATATCAAGTATCGCGATCGGAACGGCGCGGTGACCGACCTCAACGGTCTGCTGAAGATCGCCGGCGATCTGCTCGGTCGGTTCGATTCGATCCCGGAAAAGACCAAGGCGGCGCAAATGCTCGGCCTGTCGTCGGACTGGGTCGAGGCGCTGCGCGGCGGCTCCAAGGCCTTCGAGGACGTCGCCTCGAGCGCGAACGCGGCCGGTGCCGTCATCGACGCGCAAACGATCGCCAAGGCGCAGATCTTCGATCGGGAGTGGAAAAAGTCGACCGATCAGCTGTCCTACCAGTTCAAGGCAGTCACGGCCGACATCGCCGGTTGGCTCGACGATCTGATCAACAAGGCGCAAAACCTCGTCGCCGAGATCCTCAAGTCGCAGAATATCCAGCCCGGCAGCGGGCAGGGCAAATTCGATGCCTACGCCGACGCGCTGTCGATCGCCGCCAAGGATGCGGCCGGGTTGCCGCAGGACCTCGAGCAGGTCGATCGTGTGCTCGATCGCTTGCGTGCCAAGCCGAACGCGGACGAGGGCATCATTGCCGGCCTCGAGGATATCCGCGCCAAGGCGAAGGAGGCCGCCGACGAGAGCGAGCGGGCCGCCAAAATCTGGTCAGCACTGAATTTTCCGGCGGGCGTGCCGACGCCGGCGGCGCGGCCGGCCGTGGCCGACGAAAAGACCGGCACCGGCGTCTTGCCGGTCCGCAAGCAGGAAAGCGATTCCCGCGACCAGTTCGATACGTCGATCGACCAGATCAACAAGCACATTGCGACGTTGAATGCCGACACGGCGGCGACGTTCCAGAACAATGCGGCGCGGCAGCAGCTGCGCGCCGAGTTTCAGGCGTTGACGGCCATCATGCGCGATGACGGCGAGGTGACGCAGCAGCAGATTGATGCCTATGAGAAACTGCGCGCCAGCATGTCGGCGCAGCAGGCGCTCGAGGCGGCCGGGATCAATCTGACGAGCGAGCACAAGACGGCCTTTCTCGCGGCCTCGGAGGGCATCAAGCAGGCCGCCGCGAGTTACGACCAGGCCCGCCAGAAACTGGCGGACATCAATAAGGCCAGTGCCGAGGTCGGTAGCGCGCTCTCCAGCGCCTTCGCGGACGCCGTTGTGGAGGGGAAAAACCTGAACGATGTGCTGTCGAGCCTCGTCAAGACGCTGGAAAAGGCGGCGATCAATTCCGTGTTTTCGTCGTTCTTCAACGCGCCGATCGGTGGCGGCCTCTCGCCTGCTGCGGCGCTGTTCAAGAGCTTCATTCCCGGCTTTGCCGAGGGCACCGACAGCGCGCCGGGCGGCATGGCCTGGGTCGGCGAGCGCGGCCCGGAGCTCGTCAACCTGCCGCGCGGCGCGCAGGTCATTCCAAATTCGGCCTTGCGATCGGGCGGCGGCGGGAGCGTCGCGATCAGCGTCAATAACAACGTCTCGCCGACCATGACGGTCACGGCGCAGCAGTCGGTCGACGGCCGAGGGAATCGCCGGATCGACCTCGTCCTGGATGACCAGATCGCGGCCAATCTCGGCCGGTCGGGATCTGCGACGCAGCGCGCGCTGTCCGGCGGGTTTGGTGCGAAGCCGAGAGGGGTGCGGCGATGACTGCGATCTGGCCGGATGACCTGCCGTGCTGCCCGCTCGACGGGATCAGCGCCGGTCCGCGCAGTGCGCGGATTGTCACGCCTGTCGACGTCGGGCCGCCGAAGATGCGCCGGCGCGGCGCGCCGCTGCGCACCATCGCCCTGGCGCACTATTTCGACGCCAACCAGCGCGCGCGGTTCGATCGCTTTTGGGACGAGGATCTGCGTTACGGCACCCTGCCGTTTTTGTATCGAGATCCGCATTTCAACAATTACCTGCTGTCCACCGAGCTCGGCGCGGTGCTGCAGGATGAAAACGGCGTTCCGATCAGGGTCGAGTCCTGGATTTTGTGCGTTTTCAGCGCCAACCAGCCGACATGGTCGAAGCGGGGAGGGAAGTTCTTTCCGCAATTCGAGATCGTCGAGCTGCCCTGATGCCGCAATTGTCCCTGTCATTTCGCCAGGCGTTCAACGCCGAGGCGACCGACGACGTGCCGATCGTGCTGGTCGCGCTGACGCCGAACGACGGCGGCGAGACGGTCTATCTGTCGAGCGATCCAACGCAGCGGCTCTCGGAAGATCCGCTGAGGTACGGCACCATCAGCAAGGGGCCGGACGGCCAGACGCGAGAATACGAATTCGTCCTGATGGCGATGGCGTGGCCGGACGATCAGGAATCCAGTCCGCCGGCGACGTTGCTGACCTTCGACAATGTCGCCGAGGACATGGCGGCGACCGCCCGCAGTGTGACGCCGGGGACGCAGGCGGACGTCGTCCTTAGTCTGGTCACGTCGTCAGATCCTGATTTCGTCGAGGAAACCTACCTGATGAAGGCGACCGGCGCGACCTATGACGCGCAGAGCGTTTCGCTGTCGGTCTCGCGCGAGCCGATCGAGACCGAGCCGTATCCGGCGCAGCGCATGACCAAGCAGCGGTTTCCGGGGCAGTTCCGATGACGGCCTGGTCGAACAACTATATCGGCATTCCGCGCGTCCAGGCAGGCCGCTCACGCGCGGGCGTCGACTGCTATGGCCTGCTCTGGCTGGTCTATCGCGAGGTCCTCGGCCTCGAGCTGGCGAGCTATGCTGGCGAGTCGGTCGACGCACCGGAGCGCGTCGAGATCGCGCGCCTCGTCGAGTGCGGTCGATCGGCGTCGCCCTGGCGCGAGGTCTCGCCGGGGGCTGAGCGTGAATTCGACATGGTGGTTTTCAGGCGCGGCCGGATCGCCGATCACGTCGGCCTTGTGCTGGCGCCTGGCTGCATGCTGCACGTGGTCGACGAGACCGGAGTCTATCGGGAGACCTTCTCCTCCGGTCGCTGGCGCGGGCGCCTGGTCGCGTTGCACCGTCATGAGGCGCTCGCATGAGCCGCGCACTTGTCCTGCCCTATCTGGACGTCGGCAAGGGCCGCCAGACCTTGACGGTCGCGCCGCGGACGTCGGTCGCCGATATGATCGCCATGGCGTTCCCGTCATTGCCGGCGCAGCGCATGGTCCGCGTGTCGATCGGCGAGCATGTGATCCCGCCGGATCTCTGGCGCCTCGTCCGGCCGCGGGAGGGGGCGACGGTCATCATTCGGCTGGTGCCGCAGCAAAGCGACACGCTGCGCAGCGTCCTGACCGTTGCCGTTCTAGTCGCGGCGGTATCGCTTGGCCAGTTCTACGCGCCTACGATCGCCGGCGCCTTGCTGCCGGCCAGTTTCACTGGCTACGGCGCCGCGGCTGCGACGGCGTCGACACTTGCGACGGTCGGCTCGCTAGCGACCGCTGGGTTTGCCCTGGCCGGGACGCTGCTGCTCAACGCCCTTGTGCCGGCGGCGTCCCTCGGCGACCAGGGCAGCGGCACCTCCCTCAACGCGATCACGGGCCTGCAGAACACGTCAAATCCCGGCGGCGTCATTCCCTCGATCCTCGGCCGGCATCGCTATGCGCCGGTCTATGCGGCGCCGCCCTACACTGAGATCATTGACGACGACCAGTACGTGATCGCGGCGTTCCTGTTCGGCCATGGCCCGCTCAACCTGTACAGTCACCAGCTCGGCGATACGCCGAAGGATAACTTTGCCGACGTCCAGATGGAGATCCGGCAAGGCCTTCCGGGCGACGAGCCGCTTACGCTCTATCCGCAACAGGTTATCGAGGAGCAGCTCTCGATCAACATGCGCGGCGATGGCGGGCCGTCGTCGCGCTTCACGGCACGGGACGTGACCGAGGCCTCGATCGACATCACCTTTTCGCAGGGTCTTGTCTATATCGATAATAAGGGGCGGAATTCGCTGATCGAGGTCGATTTCCTGCTGCGGCAACGCAAGATCGGCGCCACTGATTGGACGACCGTCCAGACGATCTCGATCCTGGCAAAGACCAGGCAGCCTATCAGGCGCAGCATCCGCTGGACGTTTCCCGAGCGCGGTCAATACGAGATCGAGCTCACGAGGCTGTCGCAGGATTATGACGACCAGAGCGACAAGATCGCCCGTTCCGATTGGACCGCGCTGCGCGCGTTCCGGCCGGAAAGCCCGTTCAACTACGACGAGCCACTCGCCAAGGTCGCGCTGCGCATCCGCGCCAGCAACCAGCTCAATGGCATCGTAAACAACTACAACGCCGTTGCCGCGCTGGTCTGCAAGGATTGGGATAGCGCGACCGGGGCCTGGATCGAGCGGGAGACGTCAAATCCGGCGTCGCTGTTCCGGCATGCGTTGCAGGGGCCTGCCAACGTTCGCCCGAAAGCGGATTCCGAGATCGATCTCGCCGGCCTGGCCGACTGGCACGAATTCTGTGCCGCCAAGGGGCTGACCTACAACCGCGTGCACGATTACGACGCTACGCGCCTCGATGTCCTGCGCGACATCGCGGCGGCCGGCCGGGCGACGCCGCATGATGACGGCGCAAAATGGGGCGTGACGATCGACCGGCCGCAAGCGGCCTATACTGCGGCGATCAGCCCGCGCAATTCCTGGAATTTCCAGGGTAAGACGTCTTATGCGCTGTTTCCCGACGGCCATCGCGTCAAGTTCATCGATGCGACCAACGGCTGGAACCAGGCCGAGCGCATCGTCCCGTTTCCGGGCGTCAATGCGGACCAGGTCGAGGTCACCGAGGATCTCGAGCTGCCGGGGGTCACAGATCCGGATCAGATCTGGCGGGCGACGCGCCGACGGCAATATGAGCTGATCCATCGGCCGCACAGCTACACGGTCAGCCAGGATTTCGAGTCGCTCGTCCTGGCGCGCGGCAATCTCGCGGCGCTCAATCATGACATTCTGGACCGCGACCAGGTCGCTGCGCGCATCCGGTCCGTCGTCGGCCAGCGCGTCCAGCTCGACACCGAGGTCGAGATGCAGGAGGGCAGGGCCTATGCCCTGGTCGTGCGTCATGCTGATGGATCGTCGATCCGTCGCACGGTCCTGACCGTCGCCGGCGAGCTCTCGGTCCTGGACCTGGTCGGCGACGTCTCGGCGATCGCGCCTGGCGATCTGGCCCTGTTCGGGACGACCTTGAAGGGGCCGACGATAGACGTCCTGGTCAAGAATATCGAGCGCGGCGACAACCTGACGGCCAACCTGACGCTGATCGACGCTGCGCCGATCATTGACGAACTCACCGACGCTGAGATCCCGCCGGCATGGGACGGTCGCGTCGGCGAGGTCGAGGACGTCTCCGGCCTGGTGCCGGCGGTGCCATCGGTCGCCGTGTCCGACGCCGCGCTGACGTTTAACGTGACGGTTACCGCCGGCACGGGCGCGATCGCGGTGCCCGCGACCTACGTGATTTCCTATCGCCTGCATGGCGGCGGTGCGTTCTCGACGATCACGATCCCGGCCTATCAGAGCATCGCATACATCGTCGGCTTTGCGGTCGGCGACGTGATCGACGTCAAGGCGCGGGCCGTCAGCTCGTTCGGCCAGTCCAGCGCGGATTCGCCGATCGTCGAGGCAACGCTGCATGAGGCGATCGCGCAAACCCCGACCGCCGACGACAATACCGTCAAGGCGGATTCTGCAATCTTCACAGCGGACTTTTTCTGATGGCACAGCAAGTCGTGAATGTCGGCGCCGTGGCCAATGACGGCACCGGCGATGCTCTCCGGACTGCGTTCCAGAAGCTCAACGCGAACGATACCGAGCTCTATTCGATCACGGGGTCACACACCGCGACGCTCGCGACCTATGGCACGGCCGCGACCAAGAATGTCGGAACGGCCGCCGGCAATGTGCCCGTGCTCGACGGCAGCGGCTTGCTCGATACGGCGGTCCTGCCGGCGCTCGCGATCACTGACGTCTTTACGGTCGCCTCGCAGGCCGCAATGTTGGCACTCGCCGCGCAAAAGGGCGACATCGCGATCAGGTCGGACCTGAACAAGTCGTTTGCCTTGTCGACCAATTCGCCGGCGACGCTCGCGGACTGGAAAGAGCTGCTGACGCCGACAGATGCGGTCCTCGCCGTCGCCGGCTTGACCGGCTCGATCAGTGCTGCGGCCCTCAAGACGGCGCTGGCGCTGGTTAAGGGCGACGTCGGCCTCGGCAACGTCGATAACGTCAGCGTCGCAGCGGCGCCGACCGATTATACGCCGAGCCTGACAAGCGACACGGGCGATTTCACGACGGCCACGGCGACCGGCACCTATAAGAAACATCCGGACGGATATTTCGACCTTCACGCCGAGATCACGATCACGAACAAAGGGGCGGCTGACGGTACGGTGAAGGTCGGCCTTCCTGCCGGCATCACGCCGGCGGCCAGGGTTTCGGGATTTGGCGTCGATTTTGGTACGGGCACCATTTTGCGCGTCACCGGCGGAATCGGAGCCGGCACGGTCAACATCGTCAATTTCGATCTCACGAGTGCGGCCAGAAACAACGTCAATCCGCTCGTGATCGATATCCGCTTCAAGGCCAGCTAACGGGGGCATTTTCAATGCAGCAATCGACAGGCATTCGCGCGCCGAACGTTCCGGTCGGCGCCGTCATCTCAGACTTTCTCGGTCTGCAGACGGACGGCAACACCAAATCGCTGCGCCGTTTCACGCGCGAGAGCGTGCTAGGCAACCTGGATGCGTTGACGGCGGCGATGCAGGCCGGCGGTGGCATCGTGTTCGCGACCAGGGCGCTGGCGCTGGCTGCGCTGGGCTACAACGCAAACCAGATGGCATGGGTGGTGCTCGATCCCGTTGCCAACAATAACGGCGTCTATCAAAAGATCGGCGCGACCGGCGTCGGGACGTGGGTCCGTGTCGCCGACCTGCCGTATTCGTTCTATCGCGCGATCGCGGCCGCCGACGAGAGCTCGGCAAACGCGATCGTCGCCACGAACGACAAGCCGATCGCGTCGCAGAATGCGCTCGTCGTCGTCAATGCCGTCGCGGACAATACCAGCAACGCGGTCACGGTCGCCTTCAACGGCGGCCCGCAGCTGCGCGTCAAGACCAACAGCGGCAACGATCCGGCGGTCGGCGGCATCAAGGCGAACATGCTGCTGGCCGGCTATATCGACAATGCGACCGCAACGTTTCGTCTGCTGTCCGACCAGGCGAGCTCGGCGATCCAGATCGCGGCCGAGACGGCTGCTGCTGGTGCCGTTGCCGCAAAGACCGCGGCCGAGGCCGCGCGGGACCTCGCCGTCCAGGCTGCCGACCTGGCCGCGACGGTCGGCGCCGGCGATGTCCCGACCGCTCCCTCGGTCGCCTTGGCGAAACTCTCGAATTTCATCGTCAACCGGAAATACCTGATCGTCTCCGGCTACAACGATATCGGCGATGCGCCGCCGGCGATCTTTGTGCGCGTCGCGGCGGCACCGGCGCACGGCGCGAGCTTCCGCAGCGCCGACAGGTTCATGCCGGACGGCAGCACGGATGCGGTGCATGGCGGCTATTGGGAATATGCCCGCTCGCAGGACCTCATGCTCGAGTATCTCGGCCGCCTCGAGGTCGACGCGGCGACCGATACCGCGACCCTCAACGCATGGGCGGGCGCGCTCGCGGCCGGCTACAAGCCGGCGCCGGCGCCGGCCAGGTCTCTCAAGGTCAACGGCCAGGTGGCCTTTACCAACCTGCCGGCCGGCACAGTGCTGGATTTCCGCAAGCTCAAGCTGAGCCAGCAGCAGCGCTTTGCGCAGATGGTCTATTTCAACGCGACAAACACGTCGCCGACTGTGATCGGCGGCACCTATCGAGGCTATGCGGCGCTCGAGCTGTCGCTCGATCCGAATACGCGGCCGTCGGAATACTGCTATGACGCGACGCTCGGCCCGTTCGATCCGGCGCACCCGGACGCGACATACAATCCGGAGAGCGGCGCCTTTATCGGCGTTTCAGCTATCACGGCGGAGGGGTGCGGTAAGCTGACCGTGCTCGGCGGTGACTATCAGGGCTTTTCCGGCGTCGGGATCTATGCGCTCAACTGCAGCACGACCATCCGCGACGTCGATGGCCGCGGACTTGGTCCGCGCTGGGTTGTCGCCGGGAACCAGGGCGCGCATATGTTCTCGTTCGCCGCATGGTCCGGGACCGACAACGTCGACTGGGATCGCGTGCACGAATGGACCGGCTTTGACTGCGACGATTGGGGCTTCTGCGGCCTCGTCGCGGCCTGCAAGTTCATCTGCCATTCGCATCGCCATTTGCGGGCGCTGAGCCAGCATATCTGGTACGTGATCGAGGCCGATTATGTTCAGATCCACTCTTTCCACGTCGCCGGGGCGCCGCTGCATGGCGTCAAGATCACCTATGACAATTACGCCGGCAAGTTCGGCGGCGTGCTCTACACCAACGGCCTCAATGCGACGCCGGGCTTTCGGGTGCGCCGGTTCCCGCAAAAGGATCTCTGGGAGGCGACCGCGACCTTTACGACGGTCGATTTCGACACCGAGCTCGGCGCCGGCAAATGGAAGATATCGCCTCTGATGCAGCGGCGCGGCGGCGTGATTCACGACATCACTGTCGACAGCTGCGGCTATGCGGTCAGTGGCGTCGTCAACAGCGATGACTATGCCAACAATGAATACGTCGAGGGCATGATCATCCACGACATCAAGGTCCGCAACGGCACCGTCGGCATGCATCTAGAGCGGTTCGGGAAGAATACCCTGGTGCATTCCTGCGATATCGACACGGTGACGGCGTCGGGGATCGAGCTGGTCGATTTTGCCGGCATCATCCGCGACCTCAGGATCGCCAATGCCGGCAAAAACGGCATCTCCGGCTATCTCGCTGATGACACCGTGATCGAACGCGTCCGGTTTCAGGATTGCGGCCTGGCCGGCGCGACGACCGACGAAAAAATTCCGATCCTCGTTACCAATCGGGACGCAGGCACCTCGCGGCCGAGCGCCAACGCGACGCCGGCGCTGCGGGTGAGGGATTGCGCCATCAACTACACGGCGGGAGATGCGCCGGTAAGTCAGCTGATGTTGCTCGATACCTCGATCCAGGCGACGGTCGAGGGCCTGCGTACGACGGACACGCAGGCCACCCTGAACGTCACGGGCTCGCTCGTCCGCGGCCGGTTCAATGAGCGGCCGTTCACCAGCGGTGCGCAGAATCTGCCGAACATCGATCTCGGGCCGTTCACGGCGATCACGGCGTTCGATCCGGCGACGGCTGGGACCTCGGAGTTTCGGGGGGCGATCGCGACGATCATTCAGACACTGCAGGCGTTCAACATCTTCAACGCCGATCCGAACCCGTAATGTCCACATGCGACTATTTTCCGGTTGGAAACGTCCGGAAATAGACTACAACCCCACGGTTGCGCGGGTAGGGTGCCTCGTCGCTCCGGTACCCGCGTAGGGTGTGAAATGCTCGAAATTTTGAAATGCCAAGAATAACAAGCTTTTTTCTTTTGGTTGTTCTGCTCGTCGCTGGCGCCGCTGTCCAGGCGGCGACAATGCCGCAGCCTTCGCAGGTCGTCAGCGATCGGCTCGTCGTCGAGACGGCGCGCCGAGTGCTGTGGAAAACTGATCCGGATTTCAGCCAGCAGCAGCTAAACGAGACCAGCGTCAAGGTCCGAGCCTTCATCGAGAACATGGGCGGTGAGGCCTGGTATCGGAACTACCTCAAGCGCTTCGGCTATCCGCAGAATCCGGCGGAGAACATGACGCCGGCGCTCGTCGACCTGCACGGTGAGCATCTCGGCGTCTACTACATCCACCCGCCGCGGATCTCGTCGGAGACTATGACCGGCGTGATCTGCAACCTTGAGAAAATGAACATTTCGCTGCATGCGCTTTGCGCATTGGAGAACCGCAACGCTGCAATGATGTTCAACGACGCGCAGGCGCTGGAAAAATTCCATGAGCTCGCGCGCTGGCTGCTTGCCAATCAAAGGGACGGCCGTTTCGAGTGGACCACGGATTTTCCGGAGCGCGACCAGAAGGCGCCCTGGATCTCGGCTCTGACGCAGAGTTTCTCGATCTCGGTGATGCTGCGGGAATACCAGTTCGATCACGACCCGGCTTATCTCGATGCGGCGACCAAGGCGCTCGCCTGGCTCCGCAGGCCGGTCCAGCAAGGCGGTATCGCCTCGCGCATGCGCAAGGGCGTCTGGTACGAGGAATATCCGTCTGCTGGCAATCCGAGCCACGTCCTCAACGGCCACATGTGGGCACTGTTCGGCATCTGGGACTATTATCGGGCGACAGGCAGCAAGATCGCGCGGCAGATGTTCGATGACGGCATCACAGCGTTGCGGGCTGAGCTCGATAAGTACGACGTCGGTTACTGGTCGGTCTACGCGCAGACCAACCGCGTCGACATGGTGACCGGCCAATATATGCAGTTCATCGTCGGGCAGCTCCGCGTCCTCTACGCCATTACTGAGATCCAGCGGTTCAAGAAAGTGGCCGATCGTTGGGAGCGCGCGCAGCAGCAGGATCTGCTGTTCGCACACAATGCTGCCGTCGAGTATCTGAAAGCCAATCCGGCCGCGAAGGACGTGCGGGACAGCAACGCGCAGATCCGGCGCGCTCGCTAAAGGTAGTGACCATGAAGCGCGTTGCACTCGTAATTTTGCTCCTCAGCTCCGTCGCGGTTCGGGCCGAGGATCGATCGGCGGTCGCGTCGAGCTCCAGTAGAGATGCCAAGCCAAGCATTCCTCAATGTCCTGCGGGTTGGTCTATCGTCCACGACGGCCATCGCATTCGATGCGCGAAAGAGCTGATCGATCCGACATATACGCCGGACCATTGACAGGGTGCGGGCGTTAGTTCGCCTTCGCAGTTTCTAGCCTTAAATCGTCATAGCGTCTGAGACGCCGTGCGGCGCGTGCCTGAGAGGCCGCCGCGCGGCGCAATGCCGTTTCCGCACATTCCCGACTTTTCAACCGCGCGGCGAGAGGAACGTATCTCCGCGCACTCAACCGTGAGGGCCTCACATGATTCCGCAAGTCATCATCGTCGGCGCCGACAAGGGCGGCGTCGGAAAAACGTTTCTGTCGCGCGTGCTGCTCGACTACCTGCGTGACCGTCCCGGCAAGGTGCAGAACGTCAAGGCGTTCGATACCGAGGCTCCGGGCGGCATCCTCAAGCGTTTCTTTCCGCAGTTCGCCGAGGTCGTCGACCTGACCAAGTCGGACGGCCAGATGCGGGTATTCGATCGGCTCAAGCCCGACCAGCTGACGCTGCTGGATATCCGCGCGAGCCAGCTGACGCCGACGCTCGAATTGCTCGGCGAGATCGGCTTCCTCGACAACGTCAAGGCCGGCAAGCTGCGGATCACGGTCCTGCACGTGATCGGCTCGACGCAGGCCTCGTTCGACGAGATCCGCGCGATCGCTGGCCTGGTCGATGGCGCGCGGCATTCGCTGGTCATTAATCACATCACGGACGCGGAATTCCTCGGCCTTCCGGTCGAGACCAGGGCGCTGCCGGTCATCAACATCGGCAAGCTGAACGATCGCGCCGCTGAGCTCGTCGACAGCGCCGGCGTCTCCTTCTCCGATTTCGTCCAGGATGAGGGCAAATCGCCGGTCATGCGCGGCTTTGTCCGCAGCTGGCTCAAGCGGGTGTCCGCCGAGCTCGACGCGGCCGGGCTGATCGACTGATCGGGCCTCGTTCCAGTTTCCATCTCACACATTTGGGGCAAGCAATGCTCGATCTGCATGGAATTTCGCGGGCCGCGTTCGATCTGATCGTCGCGGCCGAGGTCACAAGTCAGGCCTTCTATAACAAGCATTACCGGACCGTCCTCGAGCATCCGAGCGACAACTCGGGACCGACCGGCGCGATCGGTTACGATTTCGGCACGCAGTCCGCTGCGCAGATCCGCGCCGATTGGAGCGGGCGCGTAAGTGACGCCATGCTCAAGGCGCTGGTCGGCGCCGCCGGCCTGCGCGGCGACAAGGCGGCCGCATATTGCCGCAAGACGCGCGGGCTGATCGACATCCCTTGGGACGTCGCGCTCGACGTGTTCTCCAATCACGACGTGCCGCGCTATCTCGCGATCTGCCGCCGGCTGCTGCCGGGCTTTGACGAGCTCTCGCCGGATTGTGCCGGGGTCATCCTGTCGATTGGCTACAATCGCGACGCTTCCGGCTTCAACAAGCCCGGCCCGCGCTGGACCGAGATGCGGCAGATCAAGGCGGCGATCGGCTCCGGCGAGCTCGCCAAGATCCCCGGCCTTATCCGGTCGATGAAACGGCTGTGGCCGAATGAGCGCGGCGTGCGCGATCGGCGTGACGACGAGGCGGCACTGTTCGAGCGAGGGCTGATGGCCGCGCATCCGCTCGAGGCGGCGAAGCTGCCGACCGTGCCTGCGCCGGTAGATCCCGACCAGGTCGCACACGTCCAGGCCAGGCTGCGCGAGCTCGGCTATTTCGATGTCGGCCAGGTCGACGGCGAGCAGACGCCGCAGGGCCGGACCGAGGGCATGATCCTGGCCTATCGGAATGAGCACGGCCTGCCGCTGACGCCTGCGATCGACGACCAGTTGCTCGCCGAGCTCGCCAAGCCACAGGCGCCGCGCCGTGTCGCGGAGACGCGGGCAGGGGCGACCGTCGAGGATCTGCGCGAGCAGGGCTCGCAGACGATCGCGCTGACCGACCGCGCCAAGCGCTGGGCCGGCAAGATCTTCGGCGGCTCGAGCGGCCTCGGCGGCGCTGGCCTGCTTGCGTGGGTGACCGATCGGGCGACGCAGGTCTCGGCCGCAAAGGACGCGGTCGGCGGCCTCGGCCTGACGCCCGGCGCGATCCAGGCGATCGCGATCGGCGTCGCTGCCCTGATCGTCGTCGCCGGCGTCGGCGTCCTGGTCTGGTTCGTTGCCGACACGCTCGAGCAGCGCCGTATGGCCGACTACCGCGGGGGGAAACACGCATGAGCTTGGTCGTCGCAATCCTCATGCGCCTGGCCGGCGTTGCCGGCGTCAAGCTCTCGCAATTCGCCGCCGGCGCGCTGTTCGCCGGCGTCCTGGCCGTGCTCGCCGGCGGCGCTGCGGTCGCTGCCGGCGCGCATCTCTACAACGCCGGCTTCAGCTCGGCGGACGCCAAATGCGAAGCGGCGCAGGTCGCTGAGCAGAACGCGCAGCTGCAGGCGCGCCTCGCCGAAAAGGATCGCCAGCTCGCTTTCGCCAACGGTCTGCAGCAGCGCGATGCCATGCGTGCCGCGGCGGCCGAGGAGAAACTCAAATCCAACCAGGGGGCAATCGATGCAACGCCGGCCAATCCTAACAAGTGTTTTCCTCGCGATGCTTCTCGCCGGGTGCGTGGGGTCCGGTAGCGTCGACAGACTGCAGTCTCCGCCTCCGGACGCGCCGAACATTCCGGCGCTGCCGGCCGACGTCGCCGCCTGCGAGCGGACGCCGGTCGATACGCCGGATCGCGACCTCAATGCCGGCGAGATCGAGCGGCTCTGGAAAACCGACCGCGCGGCGCTGGCAAAGGTCAACGGCTGCCTACGCCGCGCTGTCTGCCAATACCAGGACGTGCGCGAAGGCATCGGTCGCGTCGAGGGCGTGGCCTGCGAGAGCACGGCACCGGCGGAAAGGCCGGCGCCTCGGTTCGGCCTGTTCAAGCGAAAGAAGGCGAAATGAGCGGCGACGACACGGCCAGCGTAAATGCTGCCTTGCTCCAAATGGCCGCCAAGATCGGCGGCCTCGAGTCGACCGTCTCGACGCTACTGCAGACCTGGCAGCGGATGGAAGAGAAGGCCTCGGAGGGCCGCAAGGATCTCCACCGGAAGGTTGACGACCTGCGAGCCGACATGACGGCGATGGGCGCGCAGGTCGCGACGGCGACGAAGGACATCGCCGATATGAAGCCGACCGTCCAGGCCGTCCAGAATGTGCGAGTGCAGGCGACCGGCGTGCGAAACGCTAGCCGTTGGCTCTATTGGGTTGCTCTCGGTCTGAGCGGCGGCGTCGGCTGGATCGTGACCAACTTCGTCGACATTCACGTCAAGCACTGATGTTTCGCATCGTTGTCGTCGTCGCGCTCGCGCTGATCTGCTCGAGCGCCGCGACCGAGGCGCGGCCACGCCTGGCGCGCGCCTGGCCGGCGCCGCAGGTCCTCGGCGCGCGGCCGCACGGCTGCCCGCATGCGTTCTGCGGCTGCGGCGCCAGCCTGTATCTATTCGGCCGCATTATTCCGCGGCTCAACCTGGCGGCGGCCTGGTTCGCTTTCCCGCGAGCCCGGCCGGCGCCGCGCATGGCGGCCGTGCGCCGGCATCACGTTTTCGTCCTGGTCGAGCAACTCGAGGCCGCGATCTGGCTCGTCCACGATTCCAACTCCGGCGGCGGCCTGACGCGCCTGCATGCGCGATCGCTCGCCGGCTTCATCATCGTCGATCCATCGGAGGCAAAATGAACGAGATCCAGCTCGCTTACGACGCCGCTGCGCTGCAGGGCGTTTTCAACAATGCGGCGATCGCGCTGGCGATTGTCGCCGTCGTCCTGTTGGCGCTCTGGGCTGCGGAATTCAGGCTGCGTCAGCTGCTCGAGCTGGTCGCATGGTCCGTGCTCGTCCTCGCGGCGATCGTCGTCGTCGCGTGGCTTTGCCTCGGCGTTTGGTGGGGCCTGATCTGAGATCCCGCGCCGGGCGGTTCCCCGGCTGACCCGAGGAGATCCTCATGCATTCGCTACTGCAGTTTTTTGCCTATGAGCATTTGCCGCCGCACCTGCAGGCGGTCAGCAAGCCCTTCGGAGATCTCGCGCGCGAGCTCGCGGCGTCTCTGCCGGCAAATGCCGAGAGCGCGACGGCCTTACGCAAGCTGCTCGAGGCCAAGGATTGCGCCGTCCGCGCTGTGCTGTTCAAGGCCGAGGCGGCTGTTGGCGATCGCGGGCCGGAGCTCATCGTGGCGCCTGCCGGCCGAGCCCGGTTGCACGTCAGCAGCCAGGCGCACCATCCGCGAGATTAGTTCGTCCTGGCGGCTCCAAGCGTCAGGACGCTCGCGCTGGCTGGTTCTGGTTGGCCTTCCCGGATCTCCGGCGCGTCGAGGCCCGCGAGCATGTCCCGCTCGCGGGCCTTTTTCGTTTCTCCCTGTTAGTGCGAAACTGCCCCTTTGGGCGCGCGCGGAATACCGATGCCGCCAGTCTTGTGCGGGACGAGCTCGAGCGCGACGTCGGCCGGCAGGGTCGCGATCGCGATGCCGAGCGCTGCGAGGCAGGCGGCCTTGCTGGGCCATCCGCTGGCGATTGCGTCTGCGTCGTCGATCGGCTCGGCGACCTGGTAGCGCGCGCCGGCGTCATCGACGCGCGGCCCGCGGCGGTTGACCTGGTGCGCGTAGGCCTCGCCGGCCTCGCGGATACGGCGATAGAGATCTCGCAGCTCGTCGACGGCGCGCTGCGGGGCAGGGCGCCGGCCGCTGCACCAGGACTTGATCGTATCGAGGCGGACGTCCTGGAATTCGGCGGCCTCGGCCTGCGAGAGGCCGCAGCGCTGACGCATCAGGTCATAAATGCTCATGGGTGCAGATCTCCGAATTGGCGAGGGAAATGCGGCTCCCGTTTCCGGGAGCCGCTGTCTCGTCAGTTCTGCTGCTCGAATTGCTCGTAATCCGCGAAGGTCGGGCCGCGACCCCCGGCGAGGTTGGCCTTACGCAGGCCGTCCATCGCCTTGGCGTGGCGACCGGCGCGGCGGCGATCCGGGATCATCTCGATCAGCTGGTCGGGGTGAAAGTTCAGCGCCTTGGCGACGGTAAACACCATCTGGCGGGTGATCGTGCCCTTGACTGCATGACCTTCGAGATACTGCACACCGAGGCGCTCGGCCTGATCGCGGAGAGCGGTCATCTGCTTGAGCGGATCGCGGTTGAACAAACCCATTGTAGGACTCCATTTTCCTTTCGCGTCGGGCCAATCCCAACGCCGGATTATTTGTACACTAATGGTGTACAGACGCAAGTGGTTTGTGGCACACCAAGCGCGGCGTCGTTTCGCTGTGCGAAATTGGTTCGGGAATTTTTCCGGGGATTCGGTGCAGCATTTGGCTGCAAACAGCTGCATTGATCCGCATCTGTTCTACACAAAACGTGAATTAGCTTTGCACCGCAAACCAGCTAAAGGACTTTGAAATCCAAGGAATTTTGGCCTCTGAAGTCTGGCGATCCCGGCAGGATTCGAACCTGCAACCCGCGGAGTAGAAATCCGCTACTCTATCCAGTTGAGCTACGGGACCGTGGCGGCCTTGTAGCACCGCCAATATGAAAAATCCGCCTTTCCGCCAAGTCCGTCCGAACCGATTTTTGTGGTCGAGCGACAAAGGCGAGCAGGGACCCGCCCTGCGTTGGCCTGTCCAGCCTGCCGGGCCGCACGACGCTGCCGCCGGGGGCTGGTCAAAGGAATGTCGGCAATGCGATCTGCGACGTTTTCGTCCGTTCATGTCCGCGCCTTCACTCCGTCACCTTTTCGCGCACTTTTGGCCCCAACGCGGCGTTCGACCGCGGGGCGTTCAGGAGCTCCATCATGATCGGATTGGTTCGTGCCGCCACGATATGCGCCATGCTGGCGTTCGCCCTGGTGGGCGCCCAGGCCGCGGACAAGGCCTTCAAGCGCGACGATCTCGCCGATTCCGCGATCAAGCTGGAAGCCCAGATCAAGAGCGAGGCCGGCGCGGTCAACAAATCGGCCGCGACCCTGCGCACCGACGCCGACGCCGCCTTCAAGCGCAATGATTTCCGCGGCGGGCTCACGATCCTCGGCCAGATCGCGGCGACCACGCCGGAGGACGGCGCCAACTGGCTGCGCCTCGCCAGGACGATCTTCCAGATCCGGTCGGCGAGCTCAAGCGAACAGACGTTCCTGATGGAGCGCGCCTCGACTGCCGCCTACATCGCCTATCAGCGCGCCGGCAATGCGGGCGAGGAGGCGGACGCGCTGGCCGTGCTCGGCAAAGCGCTTGCCGAGCGCAAGCTATGGCGCCCGGCGCTGGACAGCTTGCGGCTGTCGCTCGACATGCGCGAGGTCGCCGATGTCCGCGGCCAGTACGAGAAGATGCGCGACGAGCACGGTTTCCGGCTGCTCGATTATACCGTCGATTCCGACGCGGCCTCGCCGCGGGCCTGCTTCCAGTTCTCGGAGGAGCTCGCCAAGCGCGTCGACTTCGCGCCGTATCTCGCGCTCGCCGGCACCGACAAGCCGGCCTTGTCGGCGGAAGGCCAGCAGCTCTGCGTCGACGGGCTGAAGCACGGCGAGCGCTACAACATCAATCTGCGTGCCGGCCTGCCGTCGACTGTCAAGGAGACCCTGCCGAAATCGGCCGAGTTCAACATCTATGTCCGCGACCGCAAGCCGTTCGTGCGGTTCACCGGGCGGGCCTATGTGCTGCCGCGGACCGGACAGCGCGGTATCCCGGTGGTCAGCGTCAACACGCCGGCGGTCAAGGTCGACGTCTTCCGGATCGGCGACCGCAACCTGATCAACACGGTGATCGACAGCGACTTCCAGAGCACGCTGAGCCGCTACCAGCTCTCCGATCTCGGCGACCAGCGCGGCGTCAAGGTATGGTCCGGCGAGCTTGCGACAGCGACCACGCTGAACCAGGACGTCGTCACGGCGTTTCCGGTCGACCAGGCGCTCGGCGATCTGCAGCCCGGTGTCTATGTCATGACCGCCGCGGCCAAGGGGCCGGGTACCGACGACGACGGCACGCTGGCGACGCAATGGTTCATCGTTTCGGACATGGGCCTGTCGGCCTTCTCCGGCAATGACGGTATCCACGTCTTCGTCAACTCGCTGGCTTCGACCGAACCGGTCGCCAACGCCGACGTGAAGCTGGTCGCCCGCAACAACGAGATCCTGGCCACCCGCAAGACCGATGCCGCCGGCCATGTGCTGTTCGAGCAAGGCCTGGCCCGCGGCGAGGGCGGGTTGTCGCCGGCGTTGCTGACGGTCATGGGCGAGAAGGCCGATTACGCCTTCCTGAGCCTGAAGACCAATGCGTTCGACCTCACCGACCGCGGCGTCGCGGGCCGGGCGATCCCGGCCGGCGCGGACGCCTTCGTCTACGCCGAGCGTGGCGTCTACCGCTCCAACGAGACCGTCTATCTGACCGCGCTGCTGCGCGACGGGCAGGGCAACGCCCTGACCGGGACGCCGCTGACCATGGTGATCGAGCGCCCCGACGGCGTCGAATTCCGCCGCGCCGTGCTGCCCGACCAGGGCGCCGGCGGCCGGATGCTGGCGGTGGCGCTCAATTCGGCGGTGCCGACCGGCACTTGGCGCGCCCGTGTCTTCACCGATCCGAAGGGCTCGTCGGTCGGCGAGACCACCTTCATGGTCGAGGATTACATCCCCGAACGGGTCGAATTCGATCTGACCAGCAAGGAGAAGGTGATCAAAGCTGAAGTTCCAGTGGAACTTCAGGTCTCGGGTCACTTCCTCTACGGCGCGCCGGCCTCGGGCCTGCAGCTCGAGGGCGACATGCTGGTGGCGCCCGCGGCGAACGGCCGGCCCGGTTATGCCGGCTATCAGTTCGGTGTCGACGACGAGCAGACCGCGAGCAACGAGCGGACCCCGATCGAGGACCTGCCGGAGGCCGATGCCAACGGCGCCGCGACATTCCCGGTGAAGCTCGAGAAGGTGCCGACCTCGACGCGGCCACAGGAGGCCCAGATCTACATCCGCATGGCGGAGACCGGCGGACGCTCGGTGGAGCGCAAGATCGTACTGCCGGTGGCCCCGGCGGCCTCGCTGATCGGCGTGAAGCCGCTGTTCGGCGACAAGAGCGTGGCCGAGGGCGACAAGGCCGAGTTCGACGTCGTGTTCGTCGCGCCCGACGGCAAGCAGCTGCCGCGCAACGGGCTGCGCTACGAGCTGTTGAAGCTCGAGTCGCGCTACCAGTGGTACCGGCAGAATTCGTCCTGGCAGTATGAGCCGGTCAAGTCGACCCGCCGCGTTGCCGATGGCGACGTCAATCTTGCCGCCGACAGGCCGATGCGCCTGACCTTCCAGCCGCAGCCCGGCCGCTACCGGCTCGACGTGAAATCGACCGACGCCGACGGCCCCGTCACCTCGGTGCAGTTCGACGTCGGCTGGTATTCCGACGGCAGCGCCGACACACCCGATCTGCTGGAAACCTCGATCGACAAGCCGGAATATGCCTCGGGCGACACGATGACCGTGTCGGTCAATGCGCGCACAGCAGGCAAGCTGACGGTCTACGTGCTTGGCGACCGCCTGCTGACCACCCAAAGCGTCGACGTCAAGGAGGGCACCCAGCAGGTCAAGCTCCCCGTCGGCAAGGACTGGGGCACCGGTGCGTATGTCATGACGACGTTGCGCCGTCCGCTCGATGCCGCCGCCGGGCGCATGCCCGGCCGCGCGATCGGACTGAAATGGTTCGGGATCGACAAGAAGGCGCGCACGCTGGCCGTCGAGCTGACGCCGCCCGCGTTGGTGCGGCCGGGCTCGACACTGAAGATCCCGGTCAAGCTCGGCGGGCTCAATCCCGGCGAGGATGCTAAGGTGGTGCTGGCCGCGGTCGATGTCGGCATTCTCAATTTGACCAATTACAAGCCGCCGGCGCCGGACGACTACTACCTTGGCCAGCGCCGCCTGACCGCCGAGATCCGCGACCTCTACGGCCAGCTGATCGACGGCATGCAGGGCACCCGCGGCCAGATCCGCAGCGGCGGCGACTCTGCCGGCGCCGAGCTGCAGGGCTCGCCGCCGACGCAGAAGCCGCTCGCGCTCTATTCCGGCATCGTCACGGTCGGGCCTGACGGCACTGCCGAGGTGAGCTTCGACATCCCTGAATTCGCCGGCACCGCGCGGGTGATGGCGGTGGCGTGGAGCGCAACCAAGGTTGGCCGCGCCAATGTTGACGTGATCGTGCGCGATCCCGTGGTGGTGACCGCGACATTGCCGCGCTTCCTGCTGACCGGTGACAAGGGCACCATCAGCATGGATATCGACAATGTCGAAGGTGCAGCCGGCAGCTATGCCATCAGCGTCAAGGCGAGCGGCCCGATCAAGGTTTCGGGTAATTCGACCACGACGATGAAGCTCGCCGCCAAGCAGCGCTCCTCGCTGTCGCTGGGTCTTGAGGCCGGCAGCGCCGGACGTGCCGAGTTCGACGTCGACATCTCCGGGCCGAACGGGCTGACGCTGGCGCGGCATTATGCGCTTGACGTCAAGCCGGCAACGCAGGTCCTGGCGCGCCGTTCGATCCGCACGCTGGCGAAGGGCGAAAGCCTGACGCTGACCTCGGACATGTTCTCCGATCTCGTGCCGGGCACCGGCAGCGTGTCGGTCTCGGCGAGCCTGTCGACGGCGCTCGATGCCGCGAGCATTCTGAAGGCGCTCGATCGCTATCCCTATGGCTGCTCCGAGCAGATCACGAGCCGCGCGCTGCCGCTGCTCTATGTCAACGATCTCGCCGCCGGCGCCCATCTCGCGATGGACACCGCGGTCGACCAGCGCATCCGCGACGCGATCGAGCGGCTCCTCGCTCGACAAGGGTCCAACGGCTCGTTTGGCCTGTGGTCGGCGGGCGGCGACGATGCCTGGCTCGATGCCTACGTCACTGACTTCCTGACCCGGGCCCGCGAAAAGGGCTTTGCGGTGCCGGACGTGCTGTTCAAGAACGCGCTCGACCGCGTCAGGAACTCGGTGGTCAACGCCAACGAGCCGGAGAAGGACGGCGGCCGCGATCTGGCTTACGGCCTCTATGTGCTCGCGCGCAACGGCGCGGCGCCGATCGGTGATCTGCGCTATCTCGCCGACACCAAGCTGAACAATCTGGCGACGCCGATCTCCAAGGCGCAGCTTGCCGCGGCGCTGGCGCTGGTGGGCGACAAGGCGAGGGCCGAGCGGGTCTATGGTGCCGCGCTCGATGCGCTGAACCCGAAACCCGTGATCGAGTTCGGCCGGGTCGACTACGGCTCGGCGCTGCGCGACGCGGCGGCGCTGGTCTCGCTCGCGGGCGAGGGCAATGCGCCACGCACCACGCTGACGCAGGCCGTGCTGCGGGTCGAGGCGGCGCGCGGACTGTCGCCCTACACCTCGACGCAGGAAAATGCGTGGATGGTGCTGGCGGCGCGGGCGCTCGCCAAGGAGACGCTGGCCCTCGACATCAACGGCCAGCCGGTCAAGACCGCGGTCTATCGCAGCTACAAGGCCGAGGAGATGGCCGGCCAGCCACTCAGGATCACCAATACCGGCGACGCACCGGTGCAGGCGGTGATCTCGGTGTCGGGCTCGCCGGTCACGCCGGAGCCGGCGGCCTCCAACGGCTTCAAGATCGAGCGCAGCTATTTCACGCTCGACGGCAAGCCTGCCGATGTCAGCAAGGCGAAACAGAATGACCGCTTCGCGGTTGTCCTGAAGGTCACGGAAGCAAAACCGGAGTTTGGGCACGTCATGGTGGCCGACTATCTGCCGGCCGGGCTCGAGATCGACAACCCGAACCTGGTGTCATCGGGGGATTCCGGCACGCTCGCGTGGATCGAGGACGGCGTCGAGCCGAAGAACACCGAGTTCCGCGATGACCGCTTCACGGCGGCGATCGACCGGGGCGCCAACGACAAGTCGGTGTTCACGGTCGCCTATGTCGTGCGCGCGGTGTCGCCGGGCAAATATGTGCTGCCGCAGGCCTATGTCGAGGACATGTACAATCCCTCGCGCTACGGCCGCAGCGGCACCGGCGCCGTTGAGGTGAAGCCGGCGAAATGAGCGGAACGTTGAAGACAGCACCGGTACGCAGATCGCGCTGGCGACGGATCAAGACGGTCCTTGCGATCTGTGCCGTCGCAACGCTGAGCGCAGCCGGCGCATTCGCCGCCTGGGTCGTGTCGCTCGGACCGCTGCCGCTCGACAAGGCCCAGCAGGTCTCGACCACGGTGATCGATCGCAACGGCAAGCTGCTCCGCGCCTATGCGATGGCGGATGGGCGCTGGCGGCTGCCGGTCGACGCGAAGACGTCAGTCGATCCCACCTATCTGAAGCTCTTGTTCGCCTATGAGGACAAGCGCTTCTTTGAGCATCACGGCATCGATCCGTTGGCGCTGTCGCGCGCCGCATTCCAGCTTCTCACAAGCGGCCATATCGTCTCGGGCGGTTCGACGATCACGATGCAGCTGGCGCGGCTGATCGAGCCGCGCCACCAGCGCTCGGTCTACGCAAAGCTGCGGCAGATGGTGCGCGCGGTCGAACTGGAGCGGCAGCTTTCGAAAGACCAGATCCTCGATCTCTATCTTGCGCTGGCGCCGTTCGGCGGCAATCTCGAGGGCATCCGCGCCGCCTCGATCGCCTATTTCGGCAAGGAGCCGAAGCGGCTGTCGCTCGCCGAAGCCGCGCTGCTGGTGGCGCTGCCGCAATCGCCGGAGCGGCGGCGGCTCGACCGTTATCCGGACGCGGCCCACGCCGCCCGCGACCGCGTGCTCGAGCGCATGGTCGAGGATGGCGTGGTGTCGAAGGACGATGCCGCGCAGGCCACGGCGACGGCGGTGCCGAAGATGCGCAAGCAGATTCCGATCCTGGCGCCGCATTCGTCCGATCAGGCGATCGCGACGATGAAGGATACGCCCGTCATCAAGCTGACGCTCGACGCCACGCTGCAACGGAACCTGGAGGCCCTGGCGCGCGACCGCGCCATCGCGCAGGGGCCCGACGTCTCGGTTGCGATCGTCGTGGTCGACAATGAGACGGGCGACGTGCTCGCGCGCGTCGGCTCGGCGGATTATTTCGACGAGCGGCGGGCCGGCCAGGTCGACATGACGCGCGCCGTGCGCTCGCCGGGCTCGACCTTGAAGCCGTTCATCTATGGCCTTGCCTTCGAGGATGGCTTTGTCCATCCCGACAGTCTGATCGAGGACCGGCCGATCCGCTTCGGCACCTACGCGCCAGAAAATTTCGACATGACGTTCCAGGGCACGGTGCCGATCCGCAAGGCGCTGCAATTGTCGCTGAACGTGCCGGCGATCGCGTTGCTCGACCGCGTCGGTGCCAGCCGGCTGTCGTCGCGGCTGAAGCAGGCCGGCACCAGTCTCGTGCTGCCGAAGGACGAGGCACCGGGCCTTGCGATGGGTCTCGGCGGTGTCGGCGTCACGCTGCAGGATCTCGCCCAGCTCTATTCCGGCCTGGCGCGGCTCGGCGCCACCAAGCCGCTGCGCGAGATCGTGCAGGCCGATGACGGCCGCGACACAATGCGGCTGATGGATCAGGCTGCGGCCTGGCAGGTCGGCAACGTCCTGCTCGGCACGCCGCCGCCGGAGAACGGCGTGCACAACCGGATCGCGTTCAAGACCGGCACCAGCTACGGCTATCGCGATGCCTGGTCGGTCGGCTTCGACGGCCGCGTCACGATCGGCGTCTGGGTCGGCCGTCCGGACGGCGCGCCGGTGCCGGGGCTGGTCGGCCGCACCGCCGCTGCGCCGATCCTGTTCGATGCCTTTGCGCGTACCGGCAAGATCCCGGCGGCATTGCCGAAGCCGCCACGCGGCGTTCTGGTCGCCTCCAACGCGAAACTGCCGCCGCCGCTGCGCCGCTTCCGGCCGCTCGGCGAACTGGTCCGCAGCGGCAGCGACCAGGCTCCGCATATCCAGTTTCCGCTGAACGGCTCGCGCATCGACGTCGATCAATCCGAGGGCGGCCGCAATGCCGCGCTGCCGGTCAAGGTCGCCGGCGGGGTGCTGCCGCTGACGGTGCTCGTGAATGGTGTCTCAGCCGGGGACATCGACAGCCGGCGCCAGCGCCTGATCGACCCGCCGGGGCCGGGCTTCGCCCGGCTCACCGTGATCGATGCCACGGGTGCCGCGGATACCGTTGTGATCCGCGTGCAATGATCGCGCGGGAAAGCGGACCGGCACGGTCGGAAAGCGGAACAGCACAGTTGTTTGCGCTGCGGTTTCATCGTATGCGAAACCCATGGTGGATGGCCTCCAACCCCGGCGCTTCGGAGCAGGGCAACAGTCTGTAAAACCTGCGCATTCGAGCCGCAGGCTGTTCATGGCGTTCGAGTTCGCAACGGCCAGCCAATGGCGTTCGATCCTGTTCCTGACGCTGACCTGCCTGGTGCTGTTCCTGCCGGGCTTCTTTACCATCCCGCCGATCGACCGTGACGAGGTCCGCTTTGCCCAGGCGACCAAGCAGATGGTCGAGAGCGGCGATTTCGTCGACATCCGCTTCCAGGACGACGTCCGTTACAAGAAACCGGTTGGCATCTACTGGATGCAGGCGGCTGCGCTGAAGACCGTCTCCGCGCTCGGGGTGCCGCGCGCCCAGGTCCGCATCTGGGTCTACCGCCTGCCGTCCCTGATCGGCGCCATCGGCGCCGTTTTGCTGACCTATTGGACGGCGCTGGCCTTCGTGACGCGGCAGGGGGCGGTGCTGGCCGCCCTCATGATGGCAAGCTGCGTGTTGCTCGGGGTCGAAGCGCGGCTCGCCAAGACCGACGCGATGCTGCTGCTGACGGTCACCGCGGCGATGGGCGCGATGGCGCGGGTCTATCTGTCGTGGCAGCGCGGCGAGGACCCCGCACACCCGTCATGGGGCCCGCCCGCGGTCTTCTGGACGGCGCTGGCGGTCGGCATCCTGCTCAAGGGGCCCCTGATCCTGATGTTCGTCGGCCTTGCAATGGCCGGGCTTGCGATCCTCGATCGATCGGCGGCCTGGTTCTGGCGCATGCGCCCGGTCTGGGGCCTGATGTGGACCCTGGTGCTGGTGCTGCCGTGGTTCGTGCTGATCTTCCTGCGCGCCGGCGACACCTTCTTTGCCGATTCGGTCGGCGGCGACATGCTGAGCAAGCTCGGTGCACAGGAATCCCATGGTGCGCCGCCTGGAATCTATCTGCTGCTGTTCTGGATCACGTTCTGGCCCGGTGCACCGCTGGCCGGCATGGCGGCGCCTGCGGTTTGGCGCGCGCGGCGCGAGCCCGGCGCGCAGTTCCTGCTGGCCTGGCTGATCCCGTCCTGGATCGTGTTCGAGGCCGTGCTGACCAAGCTGCCGCATTACGTGCTGCCGCTCTATCCGGCGATCGCGATCCTGACCGTCGGCGCGCTGGAGCGGCGCGTGCTGTCGCGCTCGCCCTGGCTGTTGCGGGGCGCCGCCTGGTGGTTCGCGATCCCCGCATTCGGCGCGGTGCTGGTGATCGTCGGCGCCATCAAGGCGATCCATCAGCCGGTGTTTCCGGCCTGGCCGTTGTTCGCCGTCGCGATGGTGTTCGGCCTGATCGCGTGGTGGTTGTTCGAGGACAGCCGCGCCGAGCGCTCGCTGCTCAATGCGGTGATTGCCGCGGCGCTGATGGCAGCCGGCACCTATGGCGTGGTGCTGCCGCGGCTCACCACCGTATTTCCGAGCCAGGAGGTCGCACGCGCCTTGCGCAACGTGACCTGCGTCGGCCCGAAGGCGGCAGCCGCCGGCTTCCACGAGCCGAGCCTCGTCTTCATGACCGATACCTCTACGCTGCTCACCGACGGATCGGGCGCCGCGGATTTCCTCAGGCAGGGCTCCTGCCGCTTCGCGCTGGTCGAACAGCGCTCGGAGCGCGCCTTCGTGCAGCGCGCCGAGGCGATCGGTCTGCGCTACAACGCGCCGGTGCGCGTCGAGGGCTACAACATCTCGCAAGGCAAGGCGGTCTCGATCGCGATCTTCCGTTCCGAAGGGACGGAATGACATGCCGGCGCCGCCCGCCACCCCGGAATCCGCCAACTATTTCGGACGACTGCTGACGCTGGTTTGGCTGTCCCTTGCCCAGCTCGTGCGGGCGCCGTCGCATTCGCGCCGCGCAGAGGCGGCGCGCCGCTCCGCGCGCCACGGACTTTTGCTCGTCGTCATCGTCGGCGCCGTGATCATCACGCTGATGTATGTGTTCGATGTCACCGAGATCAGTCTGATGCCGCCACGCGGCACGCCGAGTCTGTGGTGGGTGAAGACGCTCACCGATTTCGGCAAGGACGAGTATGTGCTGTGCGCGCTTGGTCTGCTGCTGATCGCGGTCGCGTTGGTGGCGCCTGCGCTGCGCGGCGTGCCGCGCGCCACCTTGCTCGGCCTCGGAACGAGGCTGCAATACCTGTTTCTGTCGGTCGTGCTCTCGGTCGTTGTCGGTGAATTGATCAAGTGGATCGTCGGCCGCGGGCGGCCCTTTGTCGGCGGCAACGCCAATGCCTTCAACTTCCAGCATTTCGCCGGCACCGAGGCCTATTCGAGCTTTCCTTCGGGACATTCGATCACGGCGTTCGCACTGGCCTTTGCCGTGTCCGCGGTGTGGCCGCGTGCACGGTTCGCGATGCTGGTCTATGCGCTGGTCATCGCCGCGACCCGGCTCGTGCTGCTGGCGCATCATCCGAGCGACGTGGTGGCCGGGGCGCTGGTCGGGGTGATCGGCGCAATGGTCGTGCGCTACTGGTTTGCCGCCCGCCGCCTTGGTTTTGCCATTCATCGCGACGGCACCGTGGTGGCGCTGTCGGGACCGTCGGACGGGCGTCTCAAAAGGGTTGCGAGGAGCGCCTTCGCCCCATAAAAGCGGTCGCCCGACGGTCGGATCGGGCTGGTTCCATCGCCGACAACACCAACCACGAGTGCCGATTTGCCTGCTCCCGACCAGACGCCGGTCGCCGTTTCCATCGTCGTGCCCGTGCGCAACGAGGCGGACAATATCACGCCGTTGATCGCCGAGATCGCGGCCGCGCTCGACGGACGCTGGGCTTACGAGATCATCTACGTCAATGACGGTTCGACGGATGCCACCGGCGCGCGGCTGAGCGCGGTCATGGCCGAGCGGCGCAATCTCCGGCAGCTCCGCCACGCAGTCTCGTCGGGCCAGTCGGCGGCCGTGCGCAGCGGCGTGCGCGCCGCGCGCGGCGCGATCGTGGCGACGCTCGACGGTGACGGGCAGAACAATCCGGCCTTCCTGCCGGACCTGATCGCGGCGGTCGAGAGCGGCAATGGCCGCGTCGGCCTTGCCGCGGGCCAGCGCGTCGGGCGCAAGGACACCGGCTTCAAGAAGCTGCAATCGCGCATCGCCAACACGGTGCGCGGCATCATCCTGCGCGACGGCACCCGCGACACCGGATGCGGCCTGAAGGCGTTTCCGCGCGAGGTGTTTCTGGCGATGCCCTATTTCGACGGGCTGCATCGGTTTCTTCCGGCTCTAGTCCGCCGCGAGGGGCTGACGATTGCCTATGTCGACGTCGTCGACCGGCCGCGCCATTCCGGTGTGTCGAATTATGGATTTTTCGACCGGCTCTGGATCGGGATCATGGATCTCGCCGGCGTGTGGTGGCTGATCCGCCGCAAGAAGCCGACGCCGGTCGTCACAGAAGTGGTCGCTGAAGTGCCCGATGTCGCCGGCGTGCCGGGCGTGACCGAGGTGAAGTGATGCTGATTCAGTACGGTCAGGCGTTGAGCGCCTATCTCTACGACGTGTTCATCGCCAAGTTCGACTTCTGGCTGGCGTTCGGCCTGATCGCGCAACTGTTCTTCACCGCGCGCTTCCTCGTGCAGTGGATCTCCAGCGAGCGCGCCGGCCAGAGCGTGGTGCCGATGGCGTTCTGGTTCTTTTCGATGGGCGGCGGCCTGATGACGCTGATCTATGGGCTCGCCAAGCGCGAGCCTGTCATCATCATCGGGCAGGGTCTCGCCACGCTGATCTATATCCGCAACATCATGCTGATCGTGAAGAACCGCGGCCGCGGGTCGAAGACGCTCGATAGCTGATTGCCGTCGTCGTCAGAGCGGCATCAATTGCGACCGAATCTGAACCAAGGTCAAACATTCGCCCCAAGGCGTATGGCATCTACGGCTTGCCGTGGGCGTGGCGGCATCTCGAGACCGTGCCCCAGGGGATGAGGGGCGTTGATGACCAGCCGTGACGAAGCGACGAAAGCGGGTGGTTATCTGTCGGTCGTCCGCAATGTTCCGTCGCTTGGCGAGCCGCCGCTGACCGGCGAAGGCAAGTTGCCTGACCGGCGCGCCGTCAGTTTCCGCTGGATGGCGGGGACGATTCTGATCGGATCCGCCGCCGTCGCTCTTCTGGCTGGCGCGCTTCGCGGGGCGTTTGGCGATCACGCGCGATTCGCTGCCGCACCGGTCGTGTCACTTCCGCGCTTTGCAGGGCAGGTGGTTGACGAGGCGCGGCGCGGCGATCGTCTCGACCGCAGGCTCGGCTCGCAGGGCAATTCCGCTGCGCTCAAGATTGAGCAGCTGAGCGATGCCGGCGCGGTCCGTCGATTCACCCGCGTGTCAGCGCGGCTCGCGGAGATCGATCTCGAACCACATCAGGAAGCGCGGGGAGACGAAAAGGACGACGCCCGACCGGGTGCGCAACGCGACCTGCTGTCGGAGCTGCCAGCCATCATACGGACAGGTCCATCGCGGCGCCCACTGCCGGGCGGCACCAGCGCCTATGCTGACGGTGAGGACGTGCCGCATCCGCCGGCTCCGATAGGTGAAGCTGTCAACGTCACCAGCCTTCCGAAATCTCCTTCGTCGGCGCGTCACCGGCGACATGTCATCATCGCGAGAAGCGGCGACACGCTGGCCGCCATTCTGCGGGCGCTGGCGGCGGCCGCGGAGGACGCGCCGGCGATCCTCGCCGCTTTCCCGTCGCCTGACGCTCGAGAGACGCTGTCGGGTGGCGAGAAAATCACGGTCATCGAACAAGGCGAAGACGCCGGTTCGCCGCCCGGCCATGTCGCGAAAGTGTCGATCGAACGGGCCGGCTCCAATGTGTCGGCCGTCGGTCGCACCGATGGCGGCCAGTACCAGGCGATCGTGCCGGAACAGCCCGACATCGCCGCGCGGAGCGAGAGCCCGCTGCGTGAGTCGATCGATACGCATTCCGTTCCGGGCGAAACGCTGCGTGACGGCCTTAACGCGCTTGCGCGCTCCAATCACGTCGATCAGGGGATCGTCGCTGAACTGATGCGGCTCTGTGGTCGCGATTTCGACCTCGACGAGCCACTCGGCGACGCCGATGTGGCCGAGATCATCTATGCGCCGAACGACATCGGTCAGCCGGAGTTGGTTTTCATTGACCTGACGGCGGGCGGACAGACCCGGCGGTACTATCGCTTCACGGCGCCGGACGATGGCAGCTCCGATTTCTATGACGAGACCGGCCAGTCCATCACCAAATTCCTGTTGCGCAAGCCGGTCGTGAGCGGGCGCCTCGGCGACGGCTTTGGCTGGCGCATTCATCCGATCCTTGGCGACCGCCGCTTCCATGAGGGCGTCGATTATGCGGCGCCCTATGGATCGCCCATCGCGGCCGCGGGCGCCGGCGTCGTCGAGACCGAGGGGTACGAACGCGGGTACGGGAAATATATCCGCGTGCGGCACGACCGCGGCTATGAGACGACCTATGCCCACGTCGCGAGCTTCCCGTCCGGGCTGAAGATCGGTGACCGCGTCCGTCAGGGCGAGACGATTGCCTTTGTCGGATCGACCGGGCTCTCGACCGGACCACATCTCTATTACGAGGTGCGGATCAACGGCCGCAACGTCGATCCGCTTCGGATGAAGCTGTCGGGCGGCCGGCTGCTGCAAGGCGACCTGCTTGGGGCCTTCGATCGCCAGCGTGACAGCATCAACCAACTCGCCGCCGTCTCGGCGCTTCCCCAGCGGCGTTCCGGCTCCGAACATCGGCCGCCGACATAGCGAGCGCAGATCGCATCAGGCCATGGCGCCGTGGCGTGCCTTGGCCTTGCCGGGGTCAGGAGCCCGGAGAGCTCGAAGGCACGGGCGCCGCAACGTCGGTCGTCGCCATCGTGCTCTCGCGATCGGCGGCGGTCTCGCCGGCGGCATCGAGCACGGGATAGGCGACCGAGCAGATATGCGAATGGATGCGGCGAAGGTCGCGCAGCACGTCGAGATGCAGCGAAGTGGTCTCGATGGTTTCGGGCCGGCCTTCGCGCAGGCGCTCCAGATGACGCTCGACGGCGGCCAATTCGGCCGCGCGCAGCGCCGCCTTCTCGGTGAGCAGCTTGCGCGCCTCGTTGGCATCGCCCGACATGAACACGCCGAACGCGATCCGCAGCGAGTCGATCGTGCGCTTGTGGAACGCCGACAGTTCCTCAGCGCCTTCGGCGGAGAATTGCAGGCGATGCTTGATCTTCTTGGTCGCGAGTTCGCTCAGGTTCTTGTCGACGATGTCGCCGATATGTTCAAGATTGATCGCGAACGCGACGATCTCCATGGCGCGCTGGCCCTCGCGCTCGTCCAGGCTGCCGCGGGTGAGCTTCGTGACGTAAAGCTTGATCGCCTCGTTCAGCCGGTCGACGGTGTTGTCCATCTTCGACACCTGGTCGACCAGGGCGCGATCGTTGGTCAGCATCGCCGCCATCACCTTGCGCAGCATGGCCTCGGTGTGATCGCCCATATGCAGCACCTCGCGCGCGGCATCGGCCAGCGCCAGTGAAGGCGTCTCCAGCGCGCTCTCGTCGAGATAGCGCGGCCGCGATGGATCGGTCTGCTGCGCTCGCTTCGGCAACAGACGCTCGAGCAGCCCCGCCATGTGGTCGAGCAGGCCGATGAACAGCAGCGCGGTCGCAACGTTGAAGGCAATGTGGAACAGCGCCGTCGCCTTGGCGAGATCAGGTTGCCAGGCGTAGATGATCTCGGTGATCGGGCGCAGGAACGGCGCCACCAGCAGGATGCCGACGACGCGGTTGACGAGGTTGCCGACCGGCAGGCGGTAGCTCGCCGGATTGTCGCGCCGCGCGCCCTCCAGCAACGGATTGATGGCGCTTCCGAGGTTGGCGCCGAGCACCAGCGCGAATGCGGCATAGGGCGAGATGAACTGGGAAAAGGCCAGCGACATCACCAGCAGCACGCTGGCGACGCTGGAATGGACCAGCCAGGTGACGACGGCGCCGATCAGGATGCAGAGCACGGGATCGCCGGTGATCGCGGCAAGGAACACGCGCACGCCCGGAGCATTCTCGGCGGGCGCCATCGTATCGAGCAGGATATGCAGGGCCAGCAGCATCAGGCCGAGGCCGATCGAGACACGGCCGAGATCCTTGATCCGGGAGCGCGGTCCGCTGCGGAACGCGACGAGGCCGACAATGAACAGAACCGGCGCGATGGCGGCGACGTTGAACGACAGCACCTGCACGATCAGCGTGGTGCCGATATTGGCGCCGAGCATGATCGCGAGCGCCGGCACCAGGCTGACGATCTCTTCGGCGGCGAAGGAACTGGTGATCAGGGCAGTCGCGGTCGAGCTCTGGAGCAGGGCGGTCAGGCCGAGACCGGCGCCAAGGGCGGTAAAGCGATTGCGCAGCGCCCGGGCGAGCAGCAACCGCAAATCCGGCCCGAAAGCGCGCAGAATCCCGCTATGGACCATGTGAAGGCCCCACAGCAGGAGCGCCACGCCCCCCATCAGATCGAGCAGAACAATGCTTCCCATACTTCCTGGCATCCCGGCGAATTCGAGTCGAAAGGATATACGTATCGTCTATCGACTGGCGATCAACCCCTTTTTGTTCTCGTGCGAACCCAGGCGGGAGCGACGCGCGCTGCTGAGTGGATCGGCCCATCGGGATGGCCTTATGCGACCTGTAGCGTCATTCCTAAACTATACAATCTTTGATTGATAAAGGCTTGTGGGGCCCGGCGAGGGCGCCTCCGGGTAAACGAATCTCGAACGCGACCGCTCAATTGCGATGGGTTCCGCTAGGCAGTTTCCAATCTTTCCCGGGTATGACGATAGGCCAGGAAGTTGCCCAGAAAGGCTTGGGGATCAGAATGTTTATGAATCGCCGCAAGAGCGAACGCCGCCCGTGCCGGAGCGTCGCCAAAATTCAGCTGGGCACAGGGTCGTTGCCACGCGACTGCATGATCACCGATATTTCGGCCGGCGGCGTCAAGGTGATCGCCGAATATCTGGAGATCCCGCCGGAATTCACCATCATCCTGTCGACCGGTAGTCCGCGTCAGTGCCGGCTGGCGTGGCAGATCGGGCACGAGTTCGGCGCCCAGTTCGTCGACTGAATCTGCCTTTTGGCTGCTTTCTCGCCAGGCGTCCGGCACCGGATCTGGGCCGGATGACGGCGACATGATGGCATCCTTAACCGGACCTTAGGGTTAAGCTGTGAGCATCCCGGAACCTTCGCCGTTCCGAGTCTCGCTTTATGTTTGAGAAATTACCCCGACCCTCAGGCCGCGCGCGCCGTCTCGCGGGTACGGTTTCTGCCGCGATCCTGTTGATCGGGTTGTCTGCCTGTCAAACCTCCGGCCCGTCTGACATCACGGGCTCATTGGGCGAGACGGCGGAGGCCACGCCGGCCCCGGCCGATCCGCGGCGCGACATCGCGACCTACCACGAGCGCGTCCGCGCCAATCCGAAAGACACCGACGCCGCGCTGAAATACGCCCGGGCGCTGCGCGCCACCGGCCAGCGGGCCCAGGCGGTCGCCGTCATGGAGCAGGCGGTGCTGGCGCAACCCAGCAACAAGGCGCTGCTCGCAGGTTACGGACGGGCGCTCGCCGACAACGGCAATTTCCAGCAGGCATTCGACGTGCTCGGGCGCGCGCATACCCCGGAAGATCCGGACTGGCGCATCCTGTCGGCGCAGGGCGCCGTGCTCGACCAGCTCGATCGCCACGACGAGGCGCGGCAGTATTATGCGAGTGCGCTGAAGATCGTGCCGGACGATCCGTCAGTGCTCTCCAATATCGGGCTGTCCTACCTGCTGTCGAAGGACCTGCCGAAGGCCGAGGAGACGCTGCGCCGTGCCCGGGAGCGCGCCCCCGGCGACATGCGGGTGCGAACCAATCTCGCTGTCGTGGTTGGCTTGCAGGGCCGTCAGTCCGAGGCGGAAACCATCATGAAAGCCGATTTGCCGGCGGAGCAGGGCTCAGCCAACGTCGCCGCGCTGAAGCGGCTGTTGGCGCGCAGGGATGCGAGCCGCGCCGACCCCGACAAGATCCCGGTCGCAGCCAGTCGCCGCGACTAGGGCGCTAGCGGGACGCTAGCCGGCGGCCCGGCGCCCGTCGTTTCGCCGTGACTGCAGCTTCTTGAGGATCGGCGACAGGAACGACTCGCGGGCTTCGGCGAGATCGGGACGGCCGGTAAGGCGCTGCGCGATCTGCAGGAAAGTCCTTGTGGTGCGGTGACGCGCGGAGACCTCCGCGATCATCTGGCCATTGTTGGCGGCTTCACCGAACAGCCTGCAGTCGAACGGGATGGCCGCGATCGGCTGGCTCTCGATCGTCTTGGCGAAATCCTTGACCTCGATCTCGGGGCGCTTCGACATGCCGACCTGGTTCAGGCAGTAGAGCGGCGGGCGGTCGTTCGGACGCGCGGTCCTCAACAGGTTCATCATGTTCTTGGTGTTGCGCATGTTGGCGAGGTCGGGCTCGGCCACGATCAGGATATCGTCGGCACCGACGAGCACGCGTTTGGTCCAGGCGGTCCATTGATGCGGCACGTCGAGCACGATGCAGGACGTCGTCATGCGCATCGTATCGAAGATGGCATCGAACGCCTCGGCGCCGAAATCGTAGACCTGGTCGAGGGTGGCCGGCGCCGCCAGCAGGCTGAGATGATCGCCGCACTTTGCGAGCAGGCGCTCCATGAAGGCAGAGTCCGGACGTTCGGGCGAGAACACGGCGTTGGCAATGCCCTGCACCGGGTCCTGATTGTAGTCCAGGCCGGCGGTACCGAAGGCGAGGTCGAGATCGACGACGACCGAGTCCAGCCCGAGGTCGCGCGCGATGGTCCAGGCGACATTGTGGGCAATGGTCGAGGCGCCGACGCCGCCCTTGGCGCCCGCGACCGCGATCAGGCGGCCGACCGAGACCGCTTCGGAGGCCGAGAACAGGCTGCAGATCGAGCGCACGATGTCGAGCACCTTGACCGGCCCGATGACGTAGTCGTTGACGCCGCGCCGGACCAATTCGCGATACGGCGCAGTCTCGCCGGGCGTGCCGAGCACCACGACGCGGGTGCCGGGATCGCAGACCGTGGCGAGCTCGTCGAGACCTGCGAGGAAATCGTGATCCGGCTCGGTCTCCAGCATGATGACGTTGGGCGTCGGCGCCTTGTGGTAGGCGTCGATCGCTGCGGCGATGCCGCCCATATGGACGGAGAGATGAGCCTTGGCGAGCCGGCGGTCGTCGGCAGCCGCGCGCGCGTTCGCGGCGGTCGCGACGCTGGCGCAGAACGCCTGCACGGAAATCCGCGGCGCCGGCGCGATGTAGTCGTTGGCGTGCTGCGGCTCGTCTTGCTGTTCGGTCATTTCGCGGCGTCGCTCAGCTTGGCTTTCTCGGCTTCGGGGTAGGCGGTCGCGGTCGACTCACCCTTGCGGTATTTGTCGAACGCGATCGAACGGCGCGGCGTATAGGCTGCGGTCTCGGTTCGCGGCTGTTCGAGGTCGGACGGATTGGCGACCATCGCGGCAAGGTTACGCTGCGTGGCGCAGCCGAAATTGTCGTACTGCTTGTTCTGGTTGTAGCTCGGATTGTAGATCGAGGGACCGAGGTCGCTCGGCCACACTCCGCAGGGACCGGCGACGGCGGCCATCTTCGGATAACTCAGCCGAATGGTCGGAAGCGCGCGCGGATCGTCGAGATAGGGGCGCTTGGTGATGGCATGGGCGGGCACGCCCATCGACGCCAGCAGGCCGCGGATCTCCTGATACACCGCCTGTGCCGAGCGCGCGTTCGAGCTGTCGGCCGGCACGTCGATCGCAATCGCGCCGGTGCCTTCGCGGCGCCAGGTGCGCGCCAGCCCCATGACGTCGTCGCGCTGCGTTTCGGTGAGGTTGCCGCGGGCACGGCCGACGAAGACGACGATCGATTGCTCGCCTTCGGTGACGGCGATCGGATGCCGCTGCCGGTAGTCGTCCGGCACCGTGCCGGTGACGACATCGCTCGTCAGATTGCAGCCGCCGAGCGCGATCGCGCTGACGACGAGGGCGCCGAACAGCGACAGCGTCCTGGCACGACCGGCTTGTGTGTTGCGTGTCATCATAGGATCCCCCAACCCCTTCAGGTCCGCGCCTCAGTCGATGATGAAGCCGAAATTGACCGGCGTGGCGCCGATCGGCTCGCCGCGGGCGGCAACGCCGTAGATGCGATTGACGCGCGCCAGCAGCGCCGACTGCGCGTCGGAAGCCGGGGCAAATCCGTCGTCGGGACGGGACAGCTCCTTCTGTGCAACAGCGCGCACCACGTAGGGCGTCACGATGACCATGAGCTCGGTCTCGTTGTTGACGAAGTCCTGGCTCCTGAAGAGCTGGCCGAGGATCGGGATCTGGTCGACGCCAGGCATGCCGTTGATGGCCTGCTTGGTTTGCTCCTGGATCAAGCCGGCCATCGCGATCGAGCCGCCGGAGGGCACCTCCAGCGTGGTGTCGGCGCGGCGGGTCTTGATCGAGGGAATGGTCGTGCCGTTCTGGCCGCCGGTCAGGGCGTTTTCCATCGAGACTTCGGAGACCTCGGTCATCACCTTGAGGCTGATCCGGCCCTCGGTCAGCACCACCGGAGTGAAGTTGAGCGAGATGCCGAATTTCTTGAAGCTGACGGTCTGAACGCAATTGCCGATCGTGCCCGACGTCGTCGTCTGGCAGGTAACGCCGGTCGGAATCGGAAACTCGCCGCCCGAAATGAAGGTCGCCGACTCGCCGGAGATCGCGGTGAGGTTGGGTTCGGCCAGCGTCTTGACCACGCCCGCGCTCTCCATCGCGCGCAGCGTCGCCGTGACCGTCGGCACGCCGAGCTTGTTCAGGGCTGCGCCCGTCAGCCCGTTGTTGGGGGCGAGCGCACCGTTATTGGCGGTGAAGGCGTTGGCGTTGTTGAAGACCACCGCGGCGGTTCCGTAGTTCATGTTGGCGCTGAGGTCGACGCCGAGCTGCTTGACGACGTCCCGGCGGACCTCGGCGACGGTGACTTTCAGCATCACCTGGTCGCGGCCGCGGACCACGATGGAATTGACGACCTTGTCGGCGCTGCCGACCAGTTTGGCGGCGATGTCGCCGGCCTGCTGGGCCTCGACCGGGCTTGCCACCGTGCCGGTCAGGACGACGCTGTCGCCGACGCCCTCGATCTGGACGCCGGGCAGCATCTGCTTCAGCGCGGCGCGCATGCCGTTGAGGTCGCGCTTGATCGCGATGTCGTAGGAGGCGACCTGGTTGCCGTCGGCGTCGAAGAACACCACGTTGGTCTGGCCGACCGCCGCGCCGATGATATAGGCGCGCTGCGCCGAGCGGATCACGGCGTTGGCGATCTTGGGATCGGCGACGAGAACGTCCTTGGCCTCGCGCGGCAGATCGACCACTACCGACTTGCCAACGCCGAGCGAGACGGAACGCGTCTTGGCGGCGATGCTGCTCGTCACCGCGACATCTGCGTTCTTGTCGGGATCGGTCGCGCTGGCAAGGGCAGGGATCAGCATCAGCGCAGTGATCGCCGACAATGACAGCGCGCGGACCAGCGTGGTCGACGTCGCCATTTGTTTCGCACCCGTCGTCATATCGAAGCCCCCATCACTTCTGTGTCGTCAGAGAGCTCGGGATGCCGAAGCGCACCACCTTGATGCTCTCGCCCCGCTTCGGGGCATGGTCTCTGGTCTCGTCGGTCTGCTCGTTGACGTCGGCGATGCTGCGCAGCGCCAGCGCCAGCGTGCCGCTCTGCCGGGCGCGCGCCAGCGTCTCGGCCTGCTCGGGCTTGAGCTCGAGGGTCACGGTCTTGCCGACGAGGGAGTTGTTGCCGTCCTTCTCCTTCGGCGCCTGGTCGATCGCCAGCACGCGGACGTTGGACAGCAGGATTTCAGTGGTGACGATATCGCGGCCGCCTTGCTGATCGGGATTCTTGTCGCGACGCGACAGGATCACATCGACGCGGTCGTTCGGCAGAATGAAGCCGCCGGCGCCGGTCTCCGGCGAGATTTCGGTGGAGATCGCGCGCATGCCGGAGGGCAGGATCGCGGCCATGAAGCCGCTTCCATTGGCCTTGACCAGCTTTTGCTCGCGGATCGGCTCGCCGACGATGAAGGGCGCGCGTGCGATCGAACCGATAACGTCATTCATGGCATTGGCGTTGGCGTCGTGACGGATGAACGCGCTGCTTGCAGTTTCAGCCGGCCAGCGCTGCCACTGGATGTCTTCGGCCTTGACCGATTGACCGAGTCCGATGTCGGACTTTGCGACCAGCACTTCGACGGTCGGCAGTTGCGCGACGGGCGGCGCGACCGGCGCCGGTTTGCGATCGCCAACGCTCGCCAGATACATGGCCGCGAGGCCTGCGACGCCGGCGATGCCGAGGACCACGATGCGTGCCGTTTTCATGCGATTGTCTGAATGCCCTTCACACAGGGCAATCGCGTCCTTGCGGCACTGACAGCCCTTCCCGGGAGCATCACTACGGCCGCAAAAGTATAAGGGAACTTGATGGAAGGTCCGGACAATTAAGGGATTGGTGGGGATGGTGAACGGCGAGTTATCGATGCTGTCGCATCTCCGCAGAATCCCGGAGATCGTGCGCGCGCAACGTGTGCGACGTGGGGGCCGCAACGCGGCGTCACGGCCGGTCGGCCGTGGTTAATGTCGCCTACGCGCAAGCCCGCGCGTACGGATCAGAGCGCGGCCTTCAGCGCGGCAAATCCACGGTCGAGATCGGCCTTGAGGTCGTCGAGATTCTCGAGCCCGATATGCAGCCGCAGCGTCGGCCCGCCCGGCGACCATTTGGTCGCGGTGCGATAGTCGCTGCAGTCGAACGGGATCGCGAGGCTTTCGAAGCCGCCCCAGGAAAAGCCCATGCCGAACAGGGTGAGCGCGTTCAGCATTGCATCGACCGCGGTCTGCGGCACCGGCTTCAGCACGATGCTGAACAGCCCGGAGGCGCCGGTGAAGTCGCGTTTCCAGATCGCGTGCCCGGGATCGGTGTCGAGGGCAGGGTGCAGCACGCGATCGACCTCGGGCCGCGCGCTGAGCCAGCGCGCGATCTCGAGTCCGGAGCGGTGGTGCTGCGCAAGCCGCACCGATAGCGTGCGAACCCCGCGCAGCGCGAGATAGACGTCGTCGGGGCCGGCGCAGACGCCGAGCAGGCGGATCGCCTCCTGGATCAGCGGCCAGGCTTTCGCATTGGCTGCGATGGTGCCGAACATGATGTCGGAGTGGCCGCCGATATATTTGGTGGCGGCCTGCATGCTGATGTCGACGCCCTGTTCGAGCGAGCGGTGATAGAGCGGCGTCGCCCAGGTGTTGTCGTCGATCATGAGCGCGCCGCGGGCGTGCGCCACGGCCGATATCGCCCGCACGTCCGGCATCTCGAACGTCTGCGAGCCGGGCGCTTCGATCAGCACCGCGCGGGTGTTCGGCTTGAACAGCGTCTCGATGCCGGCGTCGACCAGCGGATCGAAATAGCTGGTCTCGATGCCGTAGCGCTTGAGCATGTTGTCGCAGAAATTGCGGGTCGGCCGATAGGCATTGTCGCACACCAGGAGGTGTTCGCCGGCCTTCAGCACGGCAAGCAGCGTGGTGCTGATCGCCGCCAGTCCCGACGGGGCAAGGCCGACGCCGGCGCATTGCGGGCCTTCCAGTGCCATCAGCACGTCCTGCAGCGCCCGCGTGGTCGGGCTGCCATGGCGCCCATAGGTAAATTCGGCGCGATGGGCGTGGAGGTCCTCCGCGGTCGGATAGAGCACGGTCGAGCCGTGAAACACCGGCGGATTGACAAAGCCCTTCTGGGCCTTGGTGTCGCGGCCGGCCGTGACCAGACGGGTCGCGGCCTGTTGCGGGTGGGAGGGCGTGGAGCCGTCGGAGGAGGTCATGGAGCGCTGCCGTTAGACTTTAGACTTGTTGCCGCAGCCGTGCCGCGTCGGGAAGACAGGGCCGGGCAGGGAGGTGTTACTAACAAGAGGCAGAAGACATGCGTCAACCCCTTGACCCGGCTCGTCAGTCGCTATGTGATGCGGCGCAACTACCAGTCGCCGCACGTTGAGGGGCCTGCCGCGACCTACGATCCGTTGCCCGACCGGTTTGCAGGTCAAACTGCCGGTCAAAGCGGCATTTTTGCTGCAAGGGATCATTGGGATGGCCCGTGAACGCGAGGCGATCACAAAGCAAACGTCCACCGGACGACCCTGAAAGGCCCCGCCCATGAAACGCGTATCCTTGGCTGTCACCCTTGCCGCTGCCGCCGCCCTGTCGGTCCAGGCCGCCTCGGCGCAAACCCTCAAGACGGTCAAGGACCGAGGCCAGCTGTCCTGCGGCGTCAGCGGCGGCCTGCCGGGCTTCTCGTCGCCGGACGACAAGGGGAACTGGACCGGCATCGACGTCGACATCTGCCGTGGCCTCGCGGCGGCGATCTTCGACGATCCGTCCAAGGTCAAGTTCGTGCCGCTGTCGGCCAAGGACCGCTTCACCGCGCTGCAGTCGGGCGAGATCGACGTGCTGTCGCGCAACACCACCTGGACGCTGTCGCGCGATACCTCGCTCGGCGCCAACTTCACCGGCGTGACCTATTATGACGGGCAGGGCTTTCTGGTGAAGAAGTCGCTGAAAGTGAACTCGGCGCTGGAGTTGAACAGCGCGTCGGTCTGCGTGCAGACCGGCACCACGACCGAGCAGAACCTCGCCGACTACTTCAAGGGCAACAACATGAAGTACGAGGTGATCGCGTTCGCCGGCGCCGACGAGACCGTGAAGGCCTACGAGACCGGCCGCTGCGACGTGTTCACCTCCGACGTGTCCCAGCTCTATGCGCAGCGGCTGAAACTCGCCAACCCGGCCGACCACGTCGTGCTGCCCGAGATCATCTCCAAGGAGCCGCTCGGCCCGATGGTTCGCCATGGCGACGACCAGTGGTTCGACATCGTGAAGTGGGCGCTGTTCGCCCAGATCAATGCCGAGGAACTCGGCGTCACCCAGAAGAACGTCGACGAGATGGCCAAGTCGGACAAGCCCGACCTCAAGCGCGCCTTCGGCACCGACGGCAATCTCGGTGAGCAGCTCGGCCTGACCAAGGACTGGTTCTCCCGCATCATCAAGGCCGTCGGCAATTACGGCGAGATGTACGATCGCAACGTCGGCGCCGGATCGAAGCTGCAGATCGCACGCGGGCTCAACAATCTCTGGAACAAGGGCGGCATCCAGTACGCGCCTCCGATCCGCTGATCGGCGACGAGGCGGCTGCGGCGATGACGACCGAGCCCCGAAAACCACCGCCGCAGTTCATCTTCCGCCTGAAGCGCGCGCTCGGCGGCCAGTCCGGCTGGACTGGCCTTGCCGTGCAGATCGTGTTCGCGGCGGTGTTGGCCTGGGTCGCCTATGAGATCGTGGCCAATGCCCGCGCCAACCTGGAGACGCAGCGCATTGCCTCCGGGTTCGGCTTTCTCAAAAACAATGCGGGCTTCGATGTCAGCCTGAACCTGATCCCGTATTCGGGATCGGACACCTACACGCGGGTGTTCTTTGTCGGCCTGTTCAACACGCTGCTGGTTGCGGGCATTGGCATCGTCTTCGCCACCATCATCGGCTTCATCGTGGCGCTGTGCCGGCTGTCGCCGAACTGGCTGCTGGCGCGGCTCGGCGAGATCTATGTCGAGATCGTCCGCAATCTGCCGCTGCTGTTCCAGCTATTGTTCTGGTACCTTGCGGTGCTGGCGGCGCTGCCGGGGCCGCGCCAGAGCATCTCGCTGTTCAACGCCTTCTTCCTCTCCAATCGCGGGCTGGTGATCCCGCGGCCGATCGGCGAGGCCGGGCTTGATCCGTTTCTGATCGCGCTCGCGATCGCCATCGCAGGCGCGCTGGCGCTGCGCGGCTACGCAAGGCGGGCGCTGTTTCAACGCGGGCAGGCGATCCGGATCTGGCCCTATGTGCTCGGCCTGCTGGCCGGATTGCCGCTGGTGACGACGCTGGTGTTCGGCTTGCCCATGACCTTCGAGCTGCCGCAACTCAAGGGCTTCAACTTCGCCGGCGGCGCACGGGTCATTCCGGAGCTGGTTGCGCTGGTGGTCGCGCTATCGACCTATACGGCGGCCTTCATCGCCGAGATCGTCCGCGCCGGAATTCTGTCGGTCCATAAGGGACAGATGGAAGCCGGCTCGTCGCTCGGCCTGTCGCGCGGCACCACCTTGCGGCTGATCGTCGTACCCCAGGCGATGCGCGTCATCGTTCCGCCGCTGACCAACCAGTATCTCAACCTGACCAAGAATTCGTCGCTGGCGGTCGCGATCGGCTATCCCGACCTGGTCTCGGTATTTGCCGGCACGACGCTGAGCCAGACCGGCCAGGCGATCGAGATCATCGCCATCACCATGGGCGTGTACCTGCTGATTTCGCTGGTCACCAGCGCGATCATGAGCGTCTATGGCTGGCGCATCAACCGGAGCCTTGGGGCATGACCGACGTCACCGCGTCATCCTTTGTTAGGCAGGACCTGGTGCCCGAACGCCGGGCGCCGGTGAAGACCACCGGCCTCGTCGGTTTCATCCGCACGCGGCTCTTGAATTCGCCGACCAACATCCTGCTGACGATCCTGGCGCTGGGGCTGCTCTGGTACACGATCGTTCCCGCATTCAGGTTCCTGCTGGTCGATGCGGTCTGGAGCGGCAAGGACCGCAATGCATGCCTCGCCGAGACCGCCGGCCGTCAGGTCGGCGCCTGCTGGCCCTACATCCAGGCCAAGCTCACCCAGCTGATCTATGGCTTCTATCCGGAAGCCGAGCGCTGGCGCGTCAACCTGACCTTCGTCCTCGCGGCCGTCCTGTTGCTGCCACTCCTTATTCCGCGCCTGCCGACGAAGGGCCTGAATGCGGGCCTGTTCTTCTTCGCGTTTCCGGCGGTCGCCTTCTTCCTGCTGCGCGGCGGCGGACTAGCCGGTTTCGGCGTCAGCTGGGTCGCGAGCCTGTTGCAGCTGTTCGACGACAGCATCGTCAATGCGGGGCAGGTGCTGGTCAATCTCAGCCGGAATTCGGCGATCGGGCCGCTGCTGTGGGCCGTCGGCAAGATCATCGTGCTCGTCGGCAGCCTGATCGGCTGGCTGATCTTTCCGCTGACCTCGCTGCGCGAGCAGCTCCAGATGTCGAGCCAGCCGTTGTGGTTCGACTTCCTGCTCACTACGGCGATCGTCTCGCTGATCCTGTTTTTCCTCGGCGGCGGCATGCGAACCGGACAACGGGCGCTGCTGGGGAGTCTCGCAAGCTTTGCCGGCATCGCGATCGTGATCAAGCTGATGGGGCTCGACCGCGGCGGACTGCCCATCGTCGACACCAGGCTGTGGGGCGGCCTTCTGGTGACGCTGGTGGTGTCGGTCACCGGCATCGTTACCTCGATGCCGATCGGGATCGCGCTGGCGCTGGGCCGCCGCTCGACCATTCCGCTGATCCGGATCTTCTCGATCGCCTTCATCGAGTTCTGGCGCGGCGTGCCGCTGATCACGGTGCTGTTCTTCGCAACCTACATGCTGCCGCTGTTCCTGCCGGGCAATTTCAACGTCGACGGGCTGGTCCGCGCGCTGATCGGCATCGCGCTGTTTGCCGGCGCCTACCAGGCCGAGGTGGTGCGCGGCGGCCTTGCCGCGATCCCGCGCGGGCAGGGCGAGGCGGCGAGCGCGCTCGGTCTGTCCTGGTGGAAGACCACGTCGCTGATCGTGATGCCGCAGGCGCTGCGCCACGTCATTCCGGGTCTCGTCAACAGCTTCATCGCGCTGTTCAAGGACACCTCGCTGGTTTCGATCGTCGCGCTGTTCGACCTCCTGGGGTCGTTGCATGCGACGTTCTCCGATCCGACCTGGTCGACGCCGACCACGGCCTTTACCGGCTTCGCTTTCGCTGGAATGATCTACTTCGTGTTCTGCTTTGGAATGTCGCGCTACTCGCTGTTCGTCGAAAACCGGCTCAACGCTCACCGCCGCCACTGAACAAGGTCACCATGTCCACAACCCCGATCGTCAACATTTCTGCTCTCAACAAATGGTACGGCGACTTCCACGTGCTGCGCGACATCAACCTGGAGGTCGGCAAGGGCGAGCGCATCGTGATCTGCGGCCCGTCCGGTTCGGGCAAGTCGACCCTGATCCGCTGCATCAACGCGCTGGAGGAGTTCCAGGAGGGCGAGATCGTGGTCGACGGTATCGACCTCGGCCCGAGCCTTCGCCGTGTCGACGAGGTCCGCCGCGAGGTCGGCATGGTGTTCCAGAGCTTCAACCTGTTCCCGCATCTCACCGTGCTCGACAATTGCACGCTGGCGCCGATCTGGGTGCGCAACATCCCGAAGAAGGATGCCGAGGCCACCGCGATGAAGTTCCTCGAGCGGGTCAAGATCCCGCATCAGGCCAACAAGTTTCCAGGCCAGATGTCGGGCGGTCAGCAGCAGCGCGTTGCGATTGCCCGTGCACTGACCATGAATCCGAAGGTGATGCTGTTCGACGAGCCGACCTCGGCGCTCGACCCGGAGATGGTCAAGGAAGTGCTCGACACCATGGTCGATCTTGCCAAGGAGGGCATGACCATGCTGGTCGTCACCCATGAAATGGGCTTTGCCCGCGAGGTCGCCAACCGCGTCGTGTTCATGGACGCGGGCCAGATCATCGAATCGAACACGCCGCAGGAATTCTTCGCCAACCCGCAGCATGCGCGGTCGAAGCTGTTCCTGAGCCAGATATTGCGGTGATTTCTGCGGTCATTGCGAGCCACCCAGTCGACGCAAAGCGCCGCCGGATGACAGGCTCCGCGAAGCAATCCAATCTTCCGCATCGGAAGCATGGATTGCTTCGTCGCAATAGCTCCTCGCAATGACGTCTGCGGGACGCCATTCGCTCCCTCAGACCAGCGGCAGCTCGATGTTGCTGCGCTTTTCCAGCCATTCCGGGACCGGCAGATTCTTCGAGCGCATGAAGGCCGGGTTGAACAGCTTGGACTGATAGCGGTTGCCGGAATCGCAGAGAATTGTGACGATGGTCTTGCCGGGGCCGAGCTGCTTGGCGAGCTGGATCGCGCCGGCGATGTTGACGCCGGTCGAGCCGCCGAGGCACAGGCCTTCGTGCTCCAGAAGGTCATAGATGATGGTCACGGCTTCCTCGTCGGAGATCAGGAACGCGGTGTCGACCTTCGCCGTCTCGACCACAGGCGTGACGCGTCCGAGCCCGATGCCTTCAGTGATCGAGTCGCCCGGCGTCGATTTGACCTGTCCATTCTTGAACAGTTCGTACATCCCGAAGCCGTGCGGATCGGCGCAGGCGGTGACGATGGCCGGGTTCTTTTCCTTCAGGTAGCGGCTGACGCCGGCAAGCGTGCCGCCGGTGCCGACCGAACAGATGAATCCGTCGACCTTGCCGTCGGTCTGCTGCCAGATTTCCGGTCCGGTCGAGTCGTAATGCGCCTTGGGATTGTCGAGGTTGTTCCACTGGTCGGCGAACAGCACGCCGTTCGGTTCGGTCTTGCGCAGCTGCTCGGCAAGACGCTTGCCGAGATGCTGATAGTTGTTCGGATTGGCGAAGGGCAGCGCCGGCGCCTCGACGAGTTCGGCACCGCACAGCCGCAGCATGTCCTTCTTTTCCTGGCTCTGCGTCTCCGGAATGACGATCAGGGTGCGGTAGCCGCGCGCACTCGCTACGACCGCGAGCCCGATCCCGGTATTGCCTGCGGTCGACTCGACCACGAGGCCGCCGGGCTTCAGCGCGCCGCGCCTCTCGGCCTCCAGGATCATCCATTTGCCGGCACGATCCTTCACCGACTGGCCCGGGTTCATGAATTCGGCCTTGCCGAGAATGGTGCAGCCGGTCAGTTCGGACGCGCGTTTCAGCTTGATGAGGGGGGTGTTGCCGATCGCTTCGATGACGTCTTTGTTGAATATCATGTCGGGGAATTTCTTTGCCGGTCTGTGTCTTGCTTGGCGAACCTAGTGTGCTGATCGAAAAAGGGAAGGGCTTTTGCACTGCGGCAAGACACGGGTTCAACGGGTTTGACGTCGCACGCGCGGATGGGACGGGCTCGGGGAGAACGCCGTTGTGCGGCGGTCGGGTTGGCCAGCAGAATCATCCTGTGGTCCGCGGTTTCGCACGAGGTGCGCGCTCTCGGCCAATCAAGGCCTGACGGCGCGGTGCGCGGTGGCGCGAGTTTGGCGCCGCGCCGGCACATCTTGGGATCAAATGCAACAGGAGCCGAAAAATCCCCATGAAATCTTTGTAAGAATCGTGACTTCCGGCACGGGTCCGAAACGCGCGGAAATGCCGTAAAAAATAGGGAAAAGTCGGCATTCAAGGTAGCCACGAATCGCTTGCGATGCGACGCCACGCAATCGTGACGGGGCTGTCCGCCCCATTGTCCCAAGGGTAGGATGGGACAGGCAGGTTCCATTGGAAGCATACCCCCGTGAACGTCACCCAGACCATCGCTGAACGCGTCATTCGTGCGCCACAGGCGAAGTCTGGCTTCGGCGGAGAATGGGTGTGACCCAGCCCGTGTCCGTGATGGTGCCTGGAGGCCGGTTCGGCCTCGCCGTCCGCGCGCGCCGGCTCGCGGGACGCTCGCTCGTTGCGCTCGGCCTGGCCGTTGGTTCTGCCGGCTGCATTCTGACCCAGGACATCCCTGATCCGGCGCTCGACGTGCCACAGGGCTACAAGGCCGCGCGGCTCGGCCGGCCGGGCGATGCGCTTCCGACGCTCGATTGGTGGCGGGGCTTCCGCTCCAGGGAGCTGACGCAGCTGATGGAGGAGGCGCAGACCGTCAACCTCGACATCGCGGCTGCGGTTGCACGCTTCCGCCAGGCCGACGCGCTGGCGCGGCAGGCCGGCGCGGCGCTGCTGCCGACCCTCAATCTCAACGGATCGGAAACCTACTCGCGCACCTCCGGCTCCAGCGCCAGCGGCCTCACCAATGGCGGGCGCGAGGTGGTGAACTACAACGCCTCGCTGAGCGCCAGCTATCAGCTCGACTTCTGGGGCCAGAACCGCGACGCCGCGCAGGCGGCGGAGGAGACCGCCGTCGCCAACCGGTTCGACCGCGAGGTGGTGGCGCTGACCGCGCTGGCGAGCGTCGCCAATGCTTATTTCACCGTGCTGGCGACGCAGGACCGGCTTCGCACCGCGCAGAGCAACATCGCCAGCGCCGAGCGCATCCTCAATGCGATCAAGGAGCGCTTCAAGGCCGGCACCGGCTCCGATCTCGACGTCGCGCAGCAGGAGAGCGTGCTCGCCAACCAGCGCGCGCTGGTGCCGCCGCTGCGGCAGACGCTCGCCCAGAATATCAACGCGCTCGCGGTGCTGGTGTCGCGGCCGCCGGAAAGCGTGCGCGTCTCCGGCGGCTCGCTCAACGCCGTTGCGATCCCGCGCGTCACGCCGGGCCTGCCGTCTGAATTGCTGACCCAGCGTCCCGATATCCGCCGGCAGGAAGCGCAGCTCTCATCCGCCACCGCCAATGTCGGCAGCGCGCGGGCGCAGTTCTTCCCGAGCATCCAGCTGACCGGAACGGGCGGCTACCAGAGCCAGGCGCTGGTCTCGCTGTTCCAGCCGCATGCCGCCTTTTTCAACTTGGTCGGCAGCATGACCCAGCCGATTTTCGACGGCGGCCGGATCCTCGGCAATTTCGAATACACCAAGGCGAAGCAGGACGAGTTGCTGCAGACCTACCGCAAGACGGTGGTGCAGTCGTTCACCGACGTCGACAACGCGCTGGTCGCGATCCGCGAGACCACGCGGCGACTGCAGCTGCAGCGGGACGTGCTGTCGTCGTCGCGGCGCGCCTTCGACCTCGCCGAGCAGCAGCTCAAGGCCGGCACCGCCGATATCGTAACTGTGCTAAACACGCAGCTGACTTTGTTCCAGGCGGAAGATGCCTATTCGCAGGCCCAACTGGCCCGGCTATTGGCGATCGTGAGCCTGTATCAGGCCTTGGGGGGCGGCTGGGAACCGAAGATGGAAAGACCGGTCGATGCTCTTTAAGCCCGACTCGACGGACGACGAGAAACGCACGGCGCCGCGCAAGCGGAGCCTTCTCTCGCGCCTGCTCGGGCGCATGGTGTCCCTGCTGATCACGCTCGTGATTCTGGGCGGGCTCGGCTATCTCGGCTGGCTCGCCTTCCAGCCCAAGCAAAATGGAGGCGGCGGGCGCGGCGCGGGCGGGCGGCCCGACCTGCCGGTGCCGGTGCTTGCGGCCACGCCGCATGTGCAGGACGTGCCGGTCTATCTCGACGGCGTCGGCTCAGTGAGGGCGTTGAACACGGTTACCGTGCGTTCCCAGGTCGACGGCAAGCTGATCGCGGTGAATTTCGTCGAGGGGCAGGACGTCAAGAAGGGTGACGTGCTCGGCGAGATCGATCCTGCGATCTATCAGGCGCAATACGACCAGGCGGTGGCCACGAAGGCCAAGGACGAAGCGCTGCTCGCCAATCAGAAGATAGACCTTGCCCGCTACGAGCAGCTCGCCGCCAGCAACGCGGGCTCCAAGCAGCAGGCCGATACACAACGCGCGCTGGTGGCGCAGCAGCAGGCCATCATCAAGGCCGATCAGGCCCAGATCGACAACATGCGAGCCACGCTGGGCTACACCAAGATCGTGGCGCCGATCTCCGGGCGCGCCGGCTTGCGCCAGGTCGACCAAGGCAACATCATCCACGCCTCCGACACCACCGGGCTCGTGATCCTGACCCAGCTGCAGCCGATCGCCGTGTGGTTCAGCCTGCCGCAGCAGCAGATCATGCGCGTCAACGCCGCGGCGGCGAAGGGCCAGCTCGCGGTCGATGTGTTCGGCAATGACGGCGTCACCGTGATCGATACCGGCAAGCTGACCGGCATCGACAACCAGGTCGATCCGACCACCGGCACGCTGAAGCTGAAGGCCGAATTCCCCAACACCAGCTACCAGCTCTGGCCCGGCCAGTTCGTCAATGTGCGGCTCAAGGTCGAGACCCTGCCGCAGGCGATCGTGGTGCCGACCTCGGCGGTACAGCGCGGTCCGGCCGGCACCTTCAGCTACGTGATCGGCGAGGGCGACATCGTCACCGCCAAGCCGGTCACGGTCACCCAGCAGAACGAGCATGAGGCCGTCATCGCCAGCGGCCTGACCACGTCGGACCGGGTCGTGACGACGGGCTTTGCCAATCTCGCCGATGGCGCGAAGGTCGTGGTCGGCAAGGATGACGGGCCGCCGGCCGCCGATCTCGCGCCGCGCAAGCGCAGCCGCAACCCTGACGGCAAGCGCGGGGCGCAAGGCGCTGGTCAAGGCGAAGGGCAGGGCAAGGACGGCAAGAAGGACTGGCAAGGCAAGGACGGCGAGCATCGCGGCCGGCACGAACATAGCGAAGGCGATCAGAAGGGGCAGACCGGACCGGCGCCCGCGCCGGCAGCAGGGGGCGAACAGTCGGGCGGCGCGCCGAAGGCGCAGCCATGACCGGCATCCAGACTTCGTAATGTCCGTTCTTACAGCGAGCACGCAGCCATGAGCGTCTCCGAACCGTTCATCCGCCGGCCGATCGCCACCTCGCTGCTCGGCATCGCCCTGATGATCGGCGGTGCGCTCGGCTATTGGGCGCTGCCGGTCTCGGCGCTGCCGCAGGTCGACTTCCCGACCGTGCAGGTGACGACGCAACTGCCCGGCGCGAGCCCCGACGTGGTGGCCTCGCTGATCACGGCGCCACTGGAGCGGCAACTCGGGCAGATCCCGTCACTGTCGTCGATGAACTCGACGAGCTCGTTCGGCGTCAGCCAGATCTCGCTGCAGTTCGACCTCAACCGCGACATCGACGGCGCCACGCAGGATGTGCAGGCCGCGATCAACGCCGCCGCCGGCATCTTGCCGAAGACGCTGCCGTATCCGCCGGTCTACGCCAAGGTGAACCCGGCGGACGCGCCGGTCATGACGCTCGCGCTGACCTCGGAGACGATCTCGCTGCGGGCGATGAGCGATCTCGCCGACACCATCCTCGGCCAACGGCTGAGCCAGATTTCCGGCGTCGGCCGGGTCTCGATCCTCGGCGGCCTGAAGCCGGCGGTGCGCGTGCAGGCCGATCTGGCCCGGCTTGCGGCCTATGGCATTGCGATGGAGGATCTGCGCAACGCGATCGCCGGCGCCAACGTGTCTGGGCCGAAGGGATCGCTCGACGGCGCCCAGCAATCCTACACCATCGCCGCCAACGACCAGATCGCCGCCGCCGACGCCTACCGGCCGATCATCATCGCCTATCGCAACGGCTCGCCGGTCACGATCGGCGACGTTGCCCAGATCGTCGATGGGCTGGAGAACGACCGCACCGGCGGCTGGTACCAGGGCACGCCGGCCGTCATCATCGACATCCAGCGCCAGCCGGGCGCCAATGTCATCGACGTCGTCAAGCAGATCCGCGGCGAAATCCCGCGGCTGCAGCGGGCGGTCCCGGCCGGCGTCAAGCTGACCATCGTCTCCGACCGTACCGTGACGATTCGCGCCTCGGTGCGCGACGTGCAGTTCACGCTGATCCTGAGTGTCGTGCTGGTGACACTGGTGGTGCTCCTGTTCCTGCGGTCGCTGCGCGCGACCCTGATCGCCGGCGTCGCGCTGCCGCTGTCGCTGATCACGAGCTTCGGCATCATGTATTTCGCGGGCTTCAGCCTCGACAACCTGTCGCTGATGGCGCTGACCATCGGAACCGGGTTTGTGGTCGACGACGCCATCGTCATGATCGAGAACATCGTCCGCCACATGGAAGGCGGCGAGACGGTGATGGAGGCCTCGCTGAAGGGTGCCAGCGAGATCGGCTTCACCGTGATCTCGCTGACGGTGTCGCTGATCGCGGTGTTCATCCCGCTGCTGTTCATGTCCGGCCTGGTTGGTCGCATGTTCCGCGAATTCGCGCTCACCTTGACGATCGCGGTGGTGACCTCGGCGATCGTCTCGCTGACGCTGACGCCGATGATGTGCTCGCGGCTGCTCAAGAACATCCATGAGGAGATGGCGGTCCCGGGCCTGGCCGCGGTCAGCCGTTTCATCGACCGCATGGTGGAGTTCTACCATCGAACGCTGCTCTGGGTGCTGCGGCGCCAGCGCGCGACGCTGCTGGTGACGTTCGCGACCATCGCGTTGACGCTGATCATGTATGTGTTGGCGCCGAAGGGTTTTCTGCCGCTGCAGGACACCTCGTCGATCACGGCGGTGACCGAGGCCGGACCCGACGTCTCGTTCGCCGAGATGCAGCGGCGTCAGAGCGCGGTCTCAAACATCATCAAGGCCGATCCTGATGTGGTTGGCGTGGTCTCGGTGATCGGCTCGGGCTCGGTCAATCCGACCACCAATGTCGGCCGTCTGGTGATGACGCTGAAGCCGCTCGACGAGCGGCGCGAGGGCGTCGTCAAGGTGATCGAGCGCCTCAAGCAGAAAGTCGCGGCGGTGCCCGGCATGACGGTGTACTTCCAGCCGGTGCAGGACGTGCAGATCTCGACCCAGTCGAGCCGCTCGCAATACCAGTACACGCTCACCGCGACCGACGCCGCCGAGGTCTCGCAATGGGCGCAAAAGCTCGTCGCCGAGATGCGGCGCGACCCGATCTTCCGCGATGTCTCCTCGGAGGCGCAGGAGGGTGGCCTGCGCGCGGCGCTCGACGTCAACCGCCAGCGTGCCGGCCAGCTCGGCGTCAGTCTGCAGGGCGTCACCGACACGCTGAACGATGCCTTCGCGCAGCGGCAGATCTCGACGATCTACGGCCAGGCCAACCAGTACCGCGTCGTGCTCGAAGCGCTGCCGATGTATCAGCGCGACCCGTCGATCCTCGACAAGCTCTATCTGCCCGGCGCCAACGGCGCGCAGGTGCCGCTGTCGGCGGTGGCGACGCTGGTCCGGACCACGGCGCCGCTCGCGATCTCGCACCAGGCGCAATTCCCGTCGGTCTCGCTCAGCTTCAACCTGGCGCCGGGCGAGGCGCTGGGCGACGCGGTCGCGGCCGTAAAAGCCATCGAGAGCAGGATCGGGATGCCCGGCAGCATCGTCGGGATCTATTCCGGCGACGCCGCCGAATTCGCGCGCTCGCTCGCCGGGCAGCCCTGGCTGATCCTGGCGGCGATCATCACGATCTACATCGTGCTCGGCGTGCTCTATGAGAGCTACATCCACCCGATCACCATCCTGTCGACGCTGCCTTCAGCCGGCGTCGGCGCCATCCTCGCCTTGATGCTGTGCGGGCAGGACCTCTCGGTGATCGGCCTGATCGGCATCATCCTGTTGATGGGCATCGTCAAGAAGAACGCGATCATGATGATCGACTTCGCGCTGGAGGCCGAGCGTCACCAGGGCATGTCGTCCTATGACGCCATCGTGCAGGCCTGCCTGCTGCGCTTCCGCCCGATCATGATGACGACGCTGGCGGCGCTGTTCGGCGCGCTGCCGCTCGCGATCGAAAGCGGCACCGGCGCCGAACTGCGCTTCCCGCTCGGCATTTCGATCATCGGCGGCCTGCTGCTGAGCCAGTTGCTGACGCTCTACACCACGCCGGTGATCTATCTGGCGCTCGACCGCCTCAACCGCCGGATCGAGCGGGCCGTGCCGGAGCCGGGTCCCAGCGGCCCGCCGATCGCGGGCGCCACCGAGGGCATGCAGTGATCTCGATCTCGGAGCCCTTCATCCGCCGGCCGGTGGGCACCACCCTGCTTGCGATCGGGCTGTTCCTGGTCGGGATCGTCGCCTACCATTTCCTGCCGGTGTCGTCGGTCCCGAATGTCGATTTCCCGACCATCCGGGTGTCGGCGAGCCGGCCGGGGGCCGATCCCTCGGTGATGGCCGCGACCGTTGCCGCACCGCTGGAGCGCAAGCTCGGCACTATTTCGGGCGTCGACCAGATCACCTCGACGAGCTCGCTCGGCACCACCAGCATCCAGGTGCAGTTCTCGATCGGCCGCAACATCGACCGCGCCGCGCGCGACGTGCAGGCCGCGATCAACGCCTCGCTCGCCGATTTGCCGAGCGACCTGCCGTCGCTGCCCAGGTTCCGCAAGGCCAACCCGGCCGCGTCGCCGGTATTCGTGCTGGCGCTGACCTCGAAGACGATCTCGACCAGCGCGATGTACGACGTCGCCGACACGGTGCTGGCGCAGCGCATCTCGCAGGTGCCGGGAGTGGGCGAGGTGACCGTCAGCGGCGCCGACCAGCCGGCGGTGCGCATCGCGCTCAACCCGGTGTCGCTGGCGAACGCCGGAATCGCGACCGACGACGTCCGGCTCGCGATCATCAATGCCAACCCGCTGGGGCCGGTCGGCATCTTCAATGGCGGCCGGCTGAGCGAGACGCTCTCGATCAACAAGCAGATGCGCACCGCGGCCGAATTCCGCGACGTCGTCATCAAGAGCTCGAACGGCAATTACGTCCGCCTCGCCGACGTCGCCGAGGTCGAGGATTCCGTGCGCAACTCGCGCTCGATCGCCTGGTTCAACAAGCAGCCGGCGGTGCTGATCCAGATCACCAAGCAGGGCGACGCCAACGTCATCGACACCGTCGACGGCGTTCGCAGGATGCTGCCGGAACTGAAGAAATGGATTCCGGCGGGCGTCGAGATCTCGACCCTGGTCGATCGCACCGGAACGATCCGCGCCAGCGTCGAGGACATGCAGTTCACGCTGCTGGCGACCGCTGTGCTTGTGATGATCGTGGTGTTCGTGTTCCTGCGCCGGGTGGTGCCGACGATCGCCGCCGGCGTGTCGGTGCCGCTGGCGCTGGCCGGCACCTGCGCCGGGATGTGGCTCGCCGGCTTCTCGATCGACAATCTGTCGCTGATGGCGCTGGCGATCTCCGTCGGCTTCGTGGTCGACGACGCCATCGTGATGATCGAGAACATGTACCGCAATCTCGAGCAGGGCATGGCGCCGTATCCGGCCGCGGTCGAAGGCGCCAAGCAGATCGGCTTCACGGTGCTGTCGATCTCGCTGTCGCTGATCGCGGCCTTCACGCCGCTGATCTTCATGGATGGCATCGTCGGGCGGCTGCTGCGCGAATTCTCGCTGACGCTGGTGTTCGCGATCGCGGTCTCGACCGTGGTGTCGCTGACCATCACGCCGATGATCTGCGCGCATTACATCAGGGAGGCGACCTCGGATCACGCCACCTGGTACGACCGCGTCATCGAAGGCACGCTGTCCCGTGTCGTGGCGTTCTACGCATCGACGCTGCGGATCGTGCTCGGCTATCCCTTCCTGACCCTGGTGGTGTTCTTCGCCACCGTCGCGCTGACGGTGACGCTCTACATCAAGACGCCGAAGGGCTATTTTCCGACCGACGACAGCGGCTTTGTGATCGGCTCGACGCGGGCGTCGGCGGATATCTCGTTCCAGGCGATGCTTCAGCTGCAGCAGCGGCTCGCCGACATCGTGATGGCCGACCCCGCGGTCGCCGGCATCGGCTCGTCGGTCGGCTCCGGCGGCGGTCCGGGCGGCGCCACCTCCAACCGCGGCACCATGTTCATCAGCCTGAAGCCGCCGGAGGAGCGGGGCGGCCTGTCGACCGCGCAGGTGATCGACCGGCTGCGCCGCAACCTGTTCATGGTGCCGGGCATCCGCCTGTTCATGTTCGCCGCCCAGGACATCCGCACCGGCGGCCGGCAGAGCGATTCCGACTACCAGTACACGCTCGCCTCGACCGACCTCGAGCTGTTGCAGAAATGGGCGCCGATCGTGGCCAAGCGCATGGAGACGGTGGAGGGAATCACGGACGTCTCCTCCGACCGCGATCCCGGTGGCCTGCAGCTCAACCTCGTGATCGACCGCAAGACCGCCTCCAGCCTCGGCGTCCGCGTGCAGGACATCGACAACGCGCTCAACAATGCCTTCTCGCAGCGGCAGATCTCGTACATCTACACCCAGCGCAACCAGTACGTGGTGGTGCTCGAGATCGATCCGAAATTCCAGAGCGATCCGTCGAACCTCGAGCGCATCTATGTTGCCGGCGCCAATGACGTGCAGGTGCCGCTGTCGGCGCTGGTGCACTACCAGCGCGGCCTGTCGGCGCTCGCCGTCTATCACTCCGGCGGCTTCCCCTCGACCACGGTGTCGTTCAACCTGCTGCCGGACGTGCCGCTGGAGGTCGCGACGACGAACATCCAGCAGGCGGTCGACGAGCTGCACATGCCCGAGGGCATTCGCGGCAGCTTCGACGGCAATGCCGGCGATTTCAACAAGACCAGCGGGCGGCAGCCGCTGCTGATCCTCGGCGCGCTGGTCGCGATGTATATCGTGCTCGGCGTGCTCTATGAGAGCCTGGCGCATCCGATCACGATCATCTCGACGCTGCCGTCGGCCGGCCTCGGCGCCTTGCTCGCCTTGCAGGTGACCAACACGCCGCTGACGGTGATCGCCTTCGTCGGCATCATCCTCTTGATCGGCATCGTCAAGAAGAACGGCATCATGATGGTCGACTTCGCGCTCGAAGCCGAGCGGCATCAGGGCCTGTCGTCGCGGGACGCGATCTTCGAGGCCTGCCGCGCGCGCTTCCGTCCCATCCTGATGACGACGATGGCCGCGCTGTTCGCCGGCATTCCGCTGGTCATTGCGACCGGCCCGGGCACCGAGCTGCGCCGGCCGCTCGGCATCACCATCATCGGCGGCCTGTTCGTGTCGCAGATCCTGACGCTCTACACCACCCCGGTGATCTATCTGCTGATCGACCGGCTGCGCCAGCGCCGCGAGCCGTCAGGCGTGCACGCACCCGCGGAATAGTTTGAATTGCGCGGTTGCAAGCGTATAGCGGAGCGATGTCCGAACCGACCGAAGCAAAAACCGATATTGTCGCCGAGATCGAGGAGTGCCCGCATTGCGGCAAGCCGCTGCCGCTGTGCATCTGCGACAGCGTTACGCCGATCGAGAGCCGCATCCAGCTCCTGATCCTGATCCATCCGCAGGAGCAGGACAGGGCGCTCGGCACCGCGCGACTGTTGGCGCGGCATTTCGAGAACGCCGTGGTCCGGATCGGGCTGTCCTGGCCGAGCCTTGCCAAGGCGCTCGGCCGGCCGGTGCCCGATCCGTCGCGCTGGGCGGTGCTCTATCTTGGCTCGGCCAAGGTCGAGGATCTCGATACCGATGCCGAGATCGTTGCGATCAACCGCAAGGGCGAACTCGAGCCGCATCAGCGCGCGATCCTCTCCGACATCGAGGGCATCGTGCTGCTCGACGGTACCTGGAGTCAGGCCAAGGCGCTGTGGTGGCGCAATGCCTGGATGCTGAAGTGCCAGCGAGTGATTCTCGGGCCGAAACGGCCCTCGCTCTACGGCCAACTCCGCCGGGAACCGCGCCGCGACGGCCTGGCCACCATCGAGGCGGCCGCGATCCTGCTGGCAGGGCTGGAGAAGCGGCCGGACATTGCCGCGACGTTGTCAGGTAGTTTCGAGCGCATGCTGGCCAGGTTCCGGGAAGTGCAGGCCAAAATGCCGGAATTGGCGCCAAAACCAAAGAAGCGGGATTTCCGGAGGCGCCGGCGTTAGCCATCCGGCTTGGCTGCCTATCGGAGCCAACTGGCGGTTGCGGACGGTCTACCAAGCCAAATGCCTTTGGCGCTGGCGGGGTATTTCTCACTAGCAACCTGATTGTGGGAACCGGACCGCAGTTGGGTGGACTGCCGCTGGCTCGGGAAATTCCGTCCCTTCAGGCGCTGTCGATCGGCGGTGAGCGAGCCTCCGGATGGCGTCGCGCGCGGGCACCTCGATCTTGAAGTAGGTGACGGTCGAGACGACAAGCGTCGTTACGATGAGGACGGTATAGGTCAGCACTGGCCAATGGTCGGGCGCGAAGCGGACGAATACCGCGAAAACGATGAGATGCACCATATAGACCGAGTACGAGATCAGCCCCAAAAAATGCAGAACATGGGACGCCAAAAGGCGAGATGAGGCCGAGGTTTGAGCTGTCGCGGCAAGCACGATGAGTGGCAAGAGAAACAAAACGGCCTGCGACGCCACGAGGCCATAGTAACCCAGTGTCAAAATGACAACGAAACCAGCCCAGATCGCCGCTGAATATCTTGTGCAGAAGACATAGAGCCCGTCCCGCTTCTCAAAGCTTGCGAACACAATCCACCCGGCGGTGAATCCACAAACCCCCCGACACAGATTTACCCAATAGCTCCATTGGCTTTCGGGGACATAGAGCTGGACCGCCAGCGTGCGTACGTCGAAATAGTTCGTGAACATGAGGTGGGCTGCGGTCGACAAGCCCATGATGCACAGCAGCTTCGCTGCTACCGAGCGTGGGGCTCTTAACTGCAGCAGTATTGGAAACAGCAGAATGTAGCAAAACCATTCGACGGAGATCGACCACGCCGGAGTATTCCAATGCACCCCGGATCCTATGATCGGCCATGAATTGAGCAGGGGCAGTTGCAGGACCAGATCGAATACGGCCGCCTCACGCAGATAGTTGGCCGGAGCGAGGAACAGCCACATCGCTCCTGTGATGACGAGCGTTAGCAGATACAATGGATAGAGCCTCGCTATGCGAGCCACCATAAAATTCGAGAACTGAAACGAGTTCCGGGGATAGGCATAGGCGAGCGTGAAGCCGCTCAAGCAAAAAAACAGATCGACGGCCGCATTGGGCCAATTCAGATAATACGGCATCGGCATCTTGAAGTGCGCCAGGGCAACTATTGCTGCAGCCAATCCACGAAGCCCTGTGAGCGCCTTCAGATCTGGCCGCCGCCTATGGATCGGGCCCATGCTCAACCTGTGATACGAATTCCAATCGTCGCAGTCGCAGTGCGAGCTGCAACTTCTAACGTTGCGTCGGTTTGTAGCAACCCTTGCGGGTGTAGATCCTAAGCCAGGGTTACCCGCTCACTAATCGCCACAGCCGGCGACATAAATCTTGGTTTCTCATCTCGCTGCTTGGCCATGCGCTTGGCGTCATGCTTGCTCAACTGCTTCATGAAAGTCGCAGTGGGTGTGGGCCGTCCTCGAATTGCGCAAACGCCAGCATGCGCTCGGCGGCGTCGTTCACTATGAGGGCTTCGCTGCGCTCTTCGAGCCGCCGCGGCATGACGAAGGGAACTGGTACTCAGCCGTGGCGGGGTTTCGATCCGGTATTCTGGCTATGCCGGGAGCCTAGCCAGAACAGACCGGGCACGACAGTTTCGGAAATCACACGGAACGGGAGTTTCGGAAATCTGCGAAAAGGCGACTTGGCCGCCTTGCCTAAGCCCTTGTGGGTCTGTATCAATCCGCCCGCGTCGGGGCCACGTGGCGGAGTGGTTACGCAACGGTCTGCAAAACCGTGTACACCAGTTCAATTCTGGTCGTGGCCTCCACTCATCTCATCAATGGCTTGCAGCCAGCCAATGAGAAGCCGCATTAGCTCGCGGCGTACCAACCTTCAGGAAACGGAATCAGCGGCCACGGCGCCTGGTTGTCATTGGCCGCGCGCGGTGGCGGCTGAATGCGGGGCGAGGGCTGAGCCACAAGATCCTCCTGAGCAATGGGCGCGATCGCCGTTCGCACGGCGTCCAGCAGCAGATCAAATTCGACTTCGCTCATCGCGCTCTCCGAGGTTCGAGAGCGCCATGGTCGCAAAACTGTCTTCGGTCCGGATTGAGCGATTCGTTCGAATTTTATGAAAAGAACGATGGCGCCCGTGTTGGTTAATAAACCGTTGGTGACCCCTTCGGGAACCTAGGTCGGCGTGGCCGCACCTCATGTGAGACAGATCACATCTTGCGAAAAACTCTGCCCGGAATTCCCGGCAAGACTCATAGCCGTCAAATATCGCAGGAATTTTAGGGAGCCGTGACAATGAGGGCGTGCATCGCGGGACGCAGGCCGCCTCGATCCTCGACTCTTGCCGACATGGTTTCTCCAGTGGGCAGCGTTGCGCGCTGCGGGCAGCGCCCAACAGCGCAAATCGCCTCCGCCCGCTGTTGATCGCCTCGGGCCGGAGGAAATTCCCGACGTTTGCGCGCAGTTATGTCAGCCCGGCGAGGTCGTGCGGCAGCATGGTCTTGAACTGCGTCAGCGCCTGCCGCGCCTTCCGCGGTGGCAGCGCGATCGCGTGACGCACGGCGGCGGCTATCAGCGTCATGGTCAGTGCTGAAAAGGTGGCGAGGGCGGCAGTCGGCATGTCGGGCGCAATCCGCCTGATCGCGTCGGACAACAGGCCGGAGAGCACGGCCATGTCGTCCGCATCAAGCTTCTGCAGGGCGCGGTCGGCCTGCGTCGCCTGCCAGATGTCGCGCATGACAGGCTCGCGCATGAACATCTCGTAGTAGCTGTCGACGATCCGGCAAAGCGCCGGGTGCAGGTCGCGCGCGGTCGCCACCGCGGCCAGATCGCGCCTGACGCAATCGCGCCCGACCGCGTTATGGCGTTCGGCCAGGGTGCCGATGATTGCGGCCTTGTCCGGGAAATATTGATAGAGCGAGCCGAATGCGACGCCGCTGCGCGCCACAATGTCGCTCATGCGGAAGGCCTCGCTGCCCTTTTCCGCCATGATCTCGGCCGCGCAGGCGAGGATGCGCTCGAAGCGCTCGCGGCTGCGCTGCTGAGTCGGGGCAAGCCGCGCCAGCCCGGGCAGGGGGACTTCCGCGGGCGCGGCCTTTCGTCTCGACATCTCTCTCTTCCCTGCGATCGGGGTTGACGGCTCTAATACGAGAGTTTATCGCGTTTCACAAATACGAGTATATCTCGCATTTGGAGGCGGAACGATGCGCCAGATCCTGACCTCGGGCTTGCTGTGGTTTTCCGCGCTCGGCTGCGGCTTGCTCGCCGGGCTCTATTTCGCGTTCTCGGCTTTCGTCATGACCGCGCTCGGCCGGATCGATCAGGCTGCCGGCATCTCGGCGATGAACGCGATCAATGTCGATATCGTCCGCTCGCCGTTCATGCCGGTGTTCCTCGGCACCACGCTGTCCTGCGCCGTGCTGGTCGTGCTCGGCGGGCTCAGATGGCAAGAGCCGGGCGCGATTGCGATGATTTGCGGCGGCGGCCTCTATGTGGTCGGCATGTTCGTCGTCACGGTCGTCTTCAACGTTCCTCTGAACGATCAGCTTGCGGCTACCGACCCGGTGGGCACGTCGGCGACATCGGTCTGGGCGCGCTATCTCACTGACTGGACCTTCTGGAACCACGTGCGGACCATCGCCTCGCTGGCCGCGACCGCGCTGTTCATCGTCGCCATTGCCGGGCGATAGCCCGCCCCGTTTGCGCGAGGAACTGGGCTATGGCGCCCCTGACAGAATCACGGGCGCGGCGCGACCGCCGCGCTGGCGGTGTTTCCAGGCGCCCGCAGGAGCGGCGGCCGGGCCGGCGGGCTGGGCATGTACCACGCCGGGAGATGGGTAAGCCCTTGTATCGCAGAGGCTTACCGTGCGCGCTAAAGTTTCGCCGGAGGAGCCATTTGGTTCTTTGCAAGGCCGAAAGGCTTTGTTATACGCTGCCCGCTCGCGAACAGATGTTCGCCTATTCCTCGGTAGCTCAGCGGTAGAGCATTCGACTGTTAATCGAATGGTCGCTGGTTCGAATCCAGCCCGGGGAGCCAGTTCGGTCTGGCCCCATCAACAATCACAAGCCCGTGGTCCGCAGCGGACAGGCCGAAAACGTCGTCAAATCGACTCAATAGCCGTCGACACTTGCTCTCGCCGGGTCCTGAGAGGTGATTTTGATGGCCATTAACCTGATCGACCTGTCGATGCCGCAGCCGACGCTGGTTCCGAACGATGCCCCCGACATCAGCGATGATGAGTGCGTTCGCCGGCTCGCGAGGGCCGTCGAGGAGCATGATTCCGAGCATCTCGATGAAGTGGCCCGCCTGATCGGCCGACTCGCCGTCACGATCGAATAGACCGCGCCGTGGAGCGCGTTTTGGAAGCGCGTTTGCGCGCCAGCGGCGTGTTGCGTTTTGGCGGAGCTTGTTCCAAAAGATGGCCCTGTTCTAGCTTCTCCAGCGGCAATGCCGCGACTTGCAGGGTCTCCGCCAATGACCGGTTTTTCGACCGCGCGCCAGTATATGGTCGATGGTCAGGTGCGTCCGAGCGACGTGACCGATGATCGTATTCTCGATGCCATGCTGACCGTGCCGCGCGAGGTCTTCGTGCCGGCCGACAAGCAGGCGCTGGCCTATCTCGACCTCGACCTCGATGTTGCCGAGGGCGGTGCGACGCGGCGCTGCCTGATCACGCCGGCGCTGCTCGCCCGGATGCTCCAGGCCGCCGAGATCAAGTCCACCGACCGCGTCCTGGTGGTCGGCTGCGCGACCGGCTACGCCGCCGCCGTCGTGGCGCGCTTTGCCGCAGACGTCAGCGCGACCGAAAGCGATCCGGCGCTTGCCGAAAAGGCGACCACAGCCTTCGCCCAGCTCGGGATCGAGAATATCACCGTCAAAACGGCTGCGGCCGCCGACGGCAATGCCGCGGGCGCCCCGTTTGACGTCATTATCCTCAATGGTGCGACGGAAATCGTCCCGACCGGGCTGTTCGGCCAGCTCAAGGAGGGGGGCCGGCTGGTCGGGGTGTTCGGCCTGTTGCCGCCGCCGCGCGCCACCCTGGTGACGCACTCCCACGGGGATTTCGGCCATCGCGAGCTGTTCGACGCCTCGGCCCCCGTTTTGCCGGGATTCGAGCGAGTTCCCGCCTTCGTGTTCTGACGCTATCGCGGCGCACCGGCTGATAAAATCCCGTTCCGAATCAGAAGTGTGGCCCGTTTGCCCCATGTGAAGAGTTTCGACCGTGTTCCGTTGCGGGGTAGTTCCGTTGGCCCTAGCTGCGGACTAAGGTGAGGCGGGACTCACTTCGACTGAAGCGACCGCCGGACTGATTTGCGTGTGGAGACGGCGACTACAATGATTGGATTTCCGGGGATGCGTGGGGTGAAGGTTGTCACCGCGGCTGCGACTGCCGTCCTTCTGTTGGCGGAGATGGGCCCTGTGCCCGCACTCGCCGATACAATCGAGGCCGCTTTGGTGCGGTCCTACCAGAACAATCCCCAGCTGAACGCGCAACGCGCGCAGGTGCGGTCAACTGACGAGAACGTTCCGCAGGCACTGTCGGGCTACCGCCCGAAAGTCGCACTGACGGCAAGCGCGGGGTACCAATACACCGATACGCTGACGACACAGGGCGGCGACGCGAACAATCTTGTCCGCACCCAAATCCATGGCGCCAACGCGCCACGCAGCGCAGGCCTCACGGTCAACCAGTCGCTGTTCAACGCGCAGAACGCGCCCAGGGTGCGCGCGGCGGAAAGCCAGGTCTCGGCGGCCCGCGAGGCCCTGCGTGTGCTCGAGCAAACCGTGATCCTGAGCGCGGCCACGATCTACATGGATTATCTCCGCGACTCCGCCATCGTCGAAGTTCAGCGCAGCAACACGCGCGTGCTGGAACAGACGCTGAAGCAGACCCAGGATCGCTTCAATGTCGGCGAAGTGACGCGGACCGACGTCGCGCAATCCGAAGCGCAGCTTGCGGCTGGCAAAACCCAGCAGCTCACTGCCGAATCGAACCTGACGACGACGCGATCGAATTTCCGCCGCATCATCGGCAACGAGCCGCAGAATCTCGCGCCGGGCTCGCCGGTCGACCGCTTCCTGCCAACGACGCTTGCAGCCGCCGTCGAACTCAGCCTGACCCAGAATCCGAACGTCACCTCGGCGATGTACGGCGTCGACGTCAACTTCCTGCAGGTCAAGGTCAGCGAAGGTGCGCTGTTCCCGTCGGTCAACCTGCAAACGTCCGTGCAGCAGCAATACGAGCAGACCATGATCAGCCAGCGCGCATTCAGCGCGGGAACGGCGGTCCAGCTGTCGGTGCCGCTCTACCAGGGCGGTGCGGAATACTCGCTGATCCGCCAGTCCAAGGAATCGCTGGCGCAGCAGCGCCTCGTTCTCGAACAGACCCGCGATCAGGCGCGCGCCAACGTCGTCACCGCATGGGGCCAGCTGGTCGCCGGCAAGTCGCAGGTGGCATCGGCACAGGCGCAGGTGACCGCGTCGGAGATCGCCCTGAACGGCGTGCGCGAAGAGGCCAAGGCCGGTCAGCGCACCACGCTCGACGTGCTCAACGCGCAGCAGGCGCTCGTCAACGCCCGCAACGCGCTGGTCACCGCGCAGCACGACCGCGTCGTCGCGTCCTATAACGTGCTGAGCGCAGTTGGCCGCTTGTCGCCGCAGGTGATGGGTCTTTCGACCAACGTCTACGATCCGAGCGTGCATTACCAGCAGGTTCGTGACAACTGGGCCGGCGTACGCACGCCCGACGGCCGCTAAACACCTTCGCATCATCATCGCTTGTCGCGTCATGTTTGTGGTTCTGAGTTAATCAGGACCACAAACAGGCGCGTTTGCTTGCATTCGATAATTGGCCTGACATACCGTTTTGTCGGGCAGCAAGGCGATTCGCGGCGCGCCGGCGTAGCGTGATGACAGGTGCGACGCCACCTGTGATCACGCTGCATTGGGCGACACGAAGCTTGCGCAAAGCCTCGGGCGGGCTTGATCTGGGGACAAGTCGGGCGGGAGCAATGAAAATCTCCGCCCGCATCATCGGAACCGGCGAATCCTCTCGGGCTTGATGTAAAATCGTTTCGATGTGGAGTCGGAGATGACGCAACCTGCGAAGGTCCAAGAGCCCTCGATGGAGGAGATCCTGGCGTCGATCCGTCGCATCATTGCCGACGACGAGGCGAAGCCGGCCGCGGCCGAGAAGCCTGCGGCCGCCGCTGCAGCGCCGGCGCCGAAGGTCGAGCCAGCACCAGCAGCCAAGCCCGCGATGAAGAGCCCGCCGCCCGCAGCGCCATCGGCCGCGAAGGCCGCCGCGCCCGCGCCGAAATCGCCGCCGCCTGCGCCGGCACCGGCGGCCAGCAACAGTCAGGACGACATCGACTCGCTGCTCGCCAGCCTCGACGAGGCGACGCCCGCGGCCGAGATCAGGCCGTCGCCGCAGCCCGCAGCCCAGCCCGAAGCCGACGTGTTCGAACTCACCGACGAGATGGCACTGCCGGACCCGGCGGCCGCGCCGTCGTTCCGCAAGGTCGAGCCGCAGGACGACGTCGAGTTCACGGAAGCGCGGAGCCGGGCGCCGGAACCGGCCCGGGAGCCGCCGGCGATCGAGACCGCGCCCATGCAGCAGATCATCTCGGGAACCACGATGCGGGCCGTCGAGTCGGCCTTCAACTCGCTGGCCAACACCGTGCTGAGCAACAATGCGCGGACGCTTGAGGATCTGGTCAAGGAGATGCTGCGGCCGATGCTGAAGTCCTGGCTGGACGACAATCTGCCCGGGCTGGTCGAGCGGATCGTCAAGGCCGAGATCGAGCGAGTATCCCGCGGGCGTTAGCTCCGCCGCGGGCGCTAGCACCGCAGTCGGCGCGAGGCTGGCTCCCGCCGTTGGGCCTGGCAGCCCTCATTCAGCTCACCAAATGTCCCACAGCTTCGGTCTGACAAAATCAGAACCGATACCCCAGCTTGCTGTTTTGACGCGTTTTCTTCACGCGAGCCGGTGTCCACGTCGCTCGAAAACGCCCTAAACGCCGATTTGACGTGCCGGTCCGGTTGACTTGGTGCGCTCCGGCGGCTTTCTAGCCCTTTCCATGGTCCACAGCGCATTGTCATGATCGAGAAAAACTACCAGCCCGCCGATATCGAGCACCGCATGGCCCAAATCTGGGAGGAGAGCGGTGCGTTCAAGGCCGGCCGACCTGAACGCAAGGACGCCGCGCCTTTCACCATCGTGATCCCGCCGCCGAACGTGACCGGCTCGCTGCACATGGGCCACGCGCTCAACAACACGCTGCAGGACATCCTGTGCCGCTTCGAGCGGATGCGCGGCCGCGACGTGCTGTGGCAGCCCGGCACCGATCACGCCGGCATCGCCACCCAGATGGTGGTCGAGCGTCAGCTGATGGAACGGCAGGAGCCGGGCCGGCGCGACATGGGCCGCGCCAAATTCCTTGAGCGGGTCTGGCAGTGGAAGGCCGAGAGCGGCGGCACCATCGTCAACCAGCTCAAGCGTCTCGGCGCCTCCTGCGACTGGTCGCGCGAGCGTTTCACCATGGACGAGGGCCTGTCGCGCGCGGTCGTCAAGGTGTTCGTCGAGCTGCATCGCGATGGCCTGATCTACAAGGACAAGCGCCTGGTCAATTGGGACCCGAAGCTGCTTACCGCGATCTCCGATCTCGAAGTGCAGCAGGTCGAGGTCAGGGGTCATCTCTGGTATCTGCGCTATCCGATCGAGGGCCGCAGCTTCAGCCCAGACGATCCCAAGTCGTTCATCGTGGTCGCGACGACGCGCCCCGAAACCATGCTCGGTGACACCGGGGTCGCGGTGCATCCGGACGACGAGCGCTACACCGATCTGATCGGCCGGCACGTCATCCTGCCGCTGGTTGGCCGCAAGATTCCGATCGTCGGCGACGACGTTGCCGATCCTGAGAAGGGCTCGGGGGCCGTCAAGGTGACGCCGGCACACGACTTCACCGACTTCGAGATCGGCAAGCGCCACGGCCTGCCGCAGATCAGCGTGCTCGACCAGGAGGGCAGCCTCAGCCTCAACGGCAACGAGGACTATCTGCGCGGCCTGCCGGCCGGCGCCACCGAATTCGCGGAAGAGTTTCACGGCATCGAGCGCTTCGCCGCACGCAAGAAGATCGTTGCAAGGCTGGAAGAGTTCGGCTTCCTCGAGCGGATCGAGCCCAACACCCACATGGTGCCGCATGGCGACCGCTCCGGCGTCGTGATCGAGCCGTATCTCACCGACCAGTGGTATGTCGACGCCAAGACGCTGGCGCAGCCGGCGATCGCGGCGGTGCGCTCCGGCGAAACGACGTTCGTGCCGAAGAACTGGGAAAAGACCTATTTCGAGTGGATGGAGAACATCCAGCCCTGGTGCATCTCGCGCCAGCTCTGGTGGGGCCATCAGATCCCGGCGTGGTACGGACCCGACGGCAAGGTGTTCGTCGCCGAGACCGAGGAAGAGGCGGTCGGCCACGCGCTCGGCTATTACGTCGAGCAGGAAGTCATCACGCCGGAGCAGGGCCACGACATGGCGGTCGACCCCGCCAAGCGCGAGGGCTTCATCACGCGTGACGAGGACGTGCTCGATACCTGGTTCTCGTCGGCGCTGTGGCCGTTCTCGACGCTGGGCTGGCCGGACGACACCCCGGAGGTCGCGCGCTACTACCCGACCAACACGCTGGTTACCGGCTTCGACATCATCTTCTTCTGGGTCGCCCGCATGATGATGATGGGCCTCCATTTCATGAAGGAGGCGCCGTTCTCGACCGTCTACATCCACCGCCTCGTTCGCGACGAGAAGGGCGCCAAGATGTCGAAGTCGAAGGGCAACGTCATCGACCCGCTCGGCGTGATCGACGAATACGGCGCCGACGCGCTGCGCTTCGCGCTGACCCGCGAGGCGGCGCAAGGCCATGACATCCGCCTGTCGCCGCATCTGGTCGAGACCAACCGCAATTTCGCGACCAAGTTCTGGAACGCCTGCCGCTTCGCCGAGATGAACGAGTGCGTCAAGCCGGACGGTTTCGATCCGAAGGGCGCAAAGGAGACGTTGAACCGCTGGATCGCGCACGAAACCTCGCGCGTCACCCGCGAGGTCACCGAGACGATCGAGGATCATCGCTTCAACGATGCCGCGGCCGCGATCTACCGTTTCGTCTGGAACGTGTTCTGCGACTGGTACCTTGAGCTCGCAAAACCCGTGCTGATGGGCGAGGAGGGTGCGGCCAAGGCCGAGACCCGCGCCATGATCGCGTGGACCCGCGACGAGATCCTCAAGCTGCTGCATCCGTTCATGCCCTTCATCACGGAGGAGCTGTGGGCAGTGACCGCAAAGCGCGACGGCCTGTTGGTGCTGGCGTCCTGGCCGCGCAAGTCGGGCGTGACTGGCGAGCAGCTGGCCGCGATCGCGACCGCCGGTCCGGTGGTCGATCCGATCATTCCGCCGGTCATTGCCGCGCTCGACGCCGACGAGTTCAGCGATCCCGCGGCTGAAGCCGAAATCGGCTGGGTGGTCGATCTCGTCACCGCGATGCGGTCGGTGAAGGCGGAAATGAACATCCCGCCGTCGACGCTGACGCCGCTGGTGATCGCGGGCGCCTCCGCCGAGACGCGGGACCGCGCGCAGCGCTGGAACGACACCATCAAGCGGCTCGCGCGATTGTCGGATATCTCGTTCGCCGATCATCCGCCGGAAGGCGCGGTGCAGCTCCTTGTCCGCGGCGAGGCTGTCGCGCTGCCGCTGAAGGGCGTGATCGATCTCGCGGCTGAACGCACGCGGCTGGAGAAGGAACTCGGCAAGGCCGACGCCGACATCAAGCGGGTCGATGCCAAGCTCGCCAACGAGAAGTTCGTCGCCAACGCGCCGGAAGAGCTCGTCGAGGAAGAGAAGGAAAAGCGCGCGGCAGCAACGGAGCGCCGCGCCAAGATCCTCGAGGCGATCGAACGGTTGAAGAAGGCATCGTAGCGAACGACGTCGTGGCGCTCAAAACCGCTTGCTGAGGAATTTCGATCCCTTCAGCCCGTAGCGCCAGGGCAGGTCGACGGCCTTGGTGATGCCGATCCGCACCCCGGTGATGATTTCGGGCGCTTCGGTCCGCGCATGGAGCGCGATCGGGGCGCGGTCCAGCGGCAATTCGCTGTGCGCGATGGTGATGCCGAGCGCCTCGCAGAGCTTGCCGGGCCCCGAGCACAGCGCGCGCGCGTCCTCCAGCCCGCGCCGCCGGCGCATCGCCGCGAGCCCGTGGGTCGGCTCGAGCGCGCGGATCAGCACGGCGCTGGCGGAGCCCGCTTCTTCGCAGACGAAATTGACGCACCAATGGATGCCGTAGGAGCGGTAGACGTAGGAGAAGCCCGGCGGACCGAACATCACCTGGTTGCGCGGGGTCGGCCCGCGGTAGGAATGCGCTGCCGGGTCGGTGTGATGATAGGCCTCGACCTCGGTGATGATGCCGCCGGCGCCGCCGACCAGGAAGGTCGCGCCGATCAGGTCGGGGGCGACCTCGTGGACGCTGCGATCGAAGAAGGAGCGTTTCAGCGCCTTGCCGAGACGCGGCGCGGTCGCGCGGGTGGATCGGGGTTTTTGAGGCATTTTGAGGTGGGAATCGGCATGGAACGGACCGCAAGACTGCCAATATATGGGCTGGTCTGCTAGGGTCGCGGGGCGGGTTGCGAGCCGCGTCAACACCGATTACCTAAGCCCTTGGTTCGGAGCATGATCTCCAGCGCAAACCCGTTCCGGGTTCGTCGCGGGAAAACCGGCCTCCACTTTTCCGGACTTTGCTCCCGCGACTTGCAGGCATCCATGGTCACCATCGTCGACACCATTTCCACCACTCAGCTCCGCCCGCGGCACCCCGAAAAGGTGAACCGGCCGGATGCCGTGTCGCCGCCGAAGCCGGACTGGATCCGCGTCCGCGCGCCGAACACGCGCGGCTATGCGGATACGCGCCGGATCGTGAAGGAGAACGGCCTCGTCACGGTGTGCGAAGAGGCGGGCTGCCCCAATATCGGTGAGTGCTGGGACAAGAAGCACGCCACCTTCATGATCATGGGCGACACCTGCACGCGCGCCTGCGCGTTCTGCAACGTCAAGACCGGCATGCCCGGCGCGCTCGAGGCGAGCGAGCCGGAATACGTCGCGGAGGCAACCGCCAAGCTCGGGCTCAGTCATGTCGTGGTCACCTCGGTCGACCGCGACGATCTCGCCGACGGCGGCGCCGAGCATTTTGCCGAGACGATCCGTGCCATCCGCGCGCGCTGCCCGACCACCACGATCGAGATCCTGACACCGGACTTCCTGCGCAAGGACGGCGCGCTGGAGCGCGTGGTCGCGGCCAAGCCCGACGTCTTCAACCACAATCTGGAAACCGTGCCGTCGCGCTATCTGACGGTCCGTCCCGGCGCTCGCTATTTCCATTCGATCCGGCTGCTGCAGCGGGTCAAGGAGATCGACCCGACCATCTTCACCAAGTCGGGCATCATGGTCGGCCTCGGCGAGGAACGGCACGAGGTGCTGCAGGTGATGGACGATCTGCGCTCGGCCGAAGTCGATTTCTTGACCATCGGCCAGTATTTGCAGCCGACCCGCAAGCATCACGCCGTGATGCGCTATGTGACGCCGGACGAGTTCGCAGGCTACGAGCGGGTCGCCTATACCAAGGGCTTTTTGATGGTGTCGGCGAGCCCGCTGACGCGCTCGTCGCATCACGCCGGCGAGGATTTCGCCAAACTGCAGGCGGCGCGCACGGCCCGCGGCCGCTAGATTTTTGTAAACGGCGGTACGCCGGCGCCGTCACGCGCCGTTGCTTGACCGAACCTTGACCGAACCTTGACCGAACCTTGGACTGGACCAATGCAGCGCGTTCTGGTGATGGGATCGTCGGGATCCGGCAAGTCGACCTTTGCGCGGCGGCTGTCCGCGATGACAGGGATTCCGACCGTGTCGATCGATGCGCTGTTCTGGAAACCGGGCTGGATCGAGTCGGGCAGGGACGAATTCGAGCGCCGCATGACCGAAGCAGCTCGGGAGCCGCGCTGGATCATGGATGGGAACTACATGAGGCACGGTGCGGGGGAATTGCGCCGGGAGCTCTCCGATACGATCATCTGGTTCGACCTGCCGCGGTCGACCTGCATGCTCGGTATCTTCAGGCGGATTGCCGGGAGCTATGGCCAGGTCCGCCCGGAGATGGCGGAAGGCTGCCCCGAGAAGATCGATCTCGAATTCTTCCGCTACGTCTGGACCTATCGCCAGCAGCAGCGGCCGAAGCTGATCGAGTATCTTGCCGGCTTGCGGCCTGATCAATCGCTGGTGTGCTTCACCGATCGGGCGCAGGCGGATGATTATCTGAAGCGCCTCGCACTCGGGCAAAACCGTGCGAGTATCCACTGATGCCACGATTCTCAAGCAAGCGGCGGGTCCGCCACACCGCACCTCAAATGTTCGATCTGGTCGCCGACGTCGAGCGCTATCCCGAATTCGTGCCGCTGTGCCAGGCGCTCAAGATCCGCCAGCGCACGCCCAAGGACGACGGCACCGAGGTCGTGGTCGCGGACATGACGGTGTCCTTCAAGTTGGTGCGCGAAACGTTCACCAGCAGGGTGACGCTCGACCGCCCTAACCTGAAGATCCTGGTCGAATATCTGCGCGGCCCGTTCAGCAATCTGGAGAATCGCTGGAGTTTTGAGCCGAAGTCGGAAGCCGAATGCGATGTCGGCTTCTTCCTGAACTACGAATTCAAGAGCCGGATGCTGGCAATGCTGATGGGCTCGATGTTCGACGCTGCGTTTTCACGCTTTGCCGCGGCGTTCGAGAAGCGCGCGGATCAGGTCTACGGCAAGCCTCAGCTGTCGACGTAGCGAAGCCGTCCCGTTTGCCTCCCTGGAACGCAAATGCCCGGCACGAGGCCGGGCACGGCGGATGATGCGGGAGAGCGTTCGCCGACTTACGGGCAGGATCGCCGCACGCCGCCGGATGCGATGTAGGTGCCCGAAGCCGGGTCGTAGGTGCGGAAACGCTGGGAGCAATAGGCGTCGTTGTTGGCCTTGGCCTGGCTCGCCGCGATCGCGCCGCCGATGATCGCGCCGGCCGCAAGCCCGCCGATGATCGCCGCGCCGTTAGCACCACGATCGCGATAGTAACCACCGTGGTAGCCGTATCCGCCGCGATAGCCGTAGCGCGGACCACCGTGCCAGTGACGATACTGCACATGCTCGACGGAGACAGGCTCGTGCTGAAATCGCGCGGGAGCGAGCGGTGCTGCCGAGGAAGGCGCAACAGTCGACAGCGTCATGGCGCCAGCGCTGATGGCGGCCACGACCAAAGTTCCCAACTTCATCATTTTCTCCTTGTTGTGGGATTTTGCCGTTGGACGAACAATCGAAACAGCAGAGTTGGAACAACATAAAGCGGCGAAGCCGCGTCACAGTTCCATTCTAAGTGGGCGTCACTGGGCCGCAGTTGACACAAGCCGCTATAAGGTTGGCCGAGGGCGACTCGACTTTGAGACGGCCTATCCGCGCGGCGGCCGGCGGCGTTTCGCAGCGTGGCTCCGCGGCGACCGAGCCACCCTTGGCCGCAACCGGCTGGCGGCCTCGCGACGCGGCTTGGCGGCTTGCGGCGGGCGCGCAAGCTCCATCAGCATGCGCAATGCTTCGACCACGGAGCGCTGCCGCACCGTACTACGGCCGATTGCGCCAAATCGCTGTTCACGATGAACGATGCGGCCGTCGCGCGCCGCGACGGCGAAATGCACCAGGCCGACCGGCTTGCCCGGCGTCGCACCGCCAGGGCCCGCGATGCCGGTGATCGAGACCGCAAGGTCGACGCCGGCCTTTTCCAGCGCGCCGATCGCCATCGCGGTCGCGGTTTCCTTGCTCACCGCGCCGAACGTTTCCAGCGTGGCGGCCTTGACGCCGAGCATGACCCGCTTGGCCTCGTTCGAATAGGTCACGAAGCCGCGGTCGATCACGTCGGAAGAGCCGGGGATGTCGGTGAGCGCACCCGCGACCAGTCCGCCGGTGCAGGATTCGGCGGTCGCGATGGTCAGCTTGCGCATCCGGCACAGGTCGAGCAGCGAGCGGGAGAGGGCACGAGCGTCGCTGCCGCCCATGTCAGGCACTCCTGCCTTTATCGTCCCAGCCTTTATCGTCCCAACCTTTATCGTCCCACGGGAGACGGACCGTGGCGCTCGCGGTTGCCGCGATGCCTTCCTCGCGGCCGGTGAAGCCGAGCCGCTCGCTGGTGGTGGCCTTGACCGCCACGCGCGAGATGTGGACGCCGGAGATCTCCGCGATCTTCGCCCGCATGGTGTCGCGCAACGGCCCGATCTTCGGCCGCTCGCAGATCAACGTCACTTCGAGATTGGCGATCCGTCCGCCACGCGCGGTGACGCGCTCGACCGCGTATTTCAGGAACTGGTCGGAGGAGGCGCCCTTCCACTTGGCGTCGCTCGGCGGGAAATGCGAGCCGATGTCGCCGTCGGCCAGCGCGCCGAGGATCGCGTCGACCAGCGCATGCAGCCCGACATCGCCGTCGGAATGGGCCAGGAATCCCTTCGTGTGCGGCACGCGCACGCCGCAGATCATGACATGGTCACCGTCGCCAAAGGCATGCACGTCGTAGCCGGTGCCGGTTCTGATGTCGCCGAGCTGGCTTGCGAGCCGCGCTTCCTCGCGCACGAAGTCCTCGGGTGTGGTGAGTTTCATGTTGGCAGCATCACCTTCAAACGTCGCAACCGTCAATCCCGCCCACTCGGCAAGCGCCGCATCGTCCGTGAAATCGGAGCGGCCCTCGCGCGCTGCGCGACGATGCGCCTCCAATATTACGTCGAAACGAAAAGCCTGTGGTGTCTGCGCGATCCGCAGGCGCGCGCGCTCCGGCGTCGCCTCGACGTCGCCGGCATCGCCGGTGAGCTTGATCGTGTCGGTGACGGGAATCACGGGGATCGCAGCGCCGGTCCGGCCGGCCGCGGCGATCGCGCGCGAGATCACGGCTGCGGTGACGAAGGGGCGCGCGGCGTCGTGGATCAAAACGATGTCGGGCTTCTCGCTTGCAAGCGCCTCGAGCCCGGCATGGACCGAGGCCTGCCGGGTCGTGCCGCCCGGCGTCGGCGGCCGATGGCGGAGGCCTGCGACCGCTTCATCGAAAAGCGCGGTATCGTCAGGATTGACCACAGGCTGCACCGCAAACACGTCCGGGTGTCCGGAGAACGCCTCCATGGCGCGGTAGATCACCGTCTGTCCGCCGATCGTCCGGTATTGTTTCGGCCCGCCTGCGCCGGCGCGCAGTCCACGGCCGGCTGCGACAAGGATGGCTGCGGTACGCTCAGGCTTCGGCATTTTGAACCAGTGACAGGCGAATCGGGGATGAGGGGAACGGCGAGGATCGCCGCGCACAGCCCTTAGCATGACCGCTGCGCAAAAACAGAGCGTTTGCCGATGACTGTGGGAAAAGCAGATCTTGTTGCAGTGCACTTGTACTGGTGGTAGGAATGTCTAAACCGTAGGCATGAGCCTTGACTGCACAAGAATTGTGCGCAGAATAGACGATGTCAGCCGCAATGGCGTGGTTGACAGAACGACGAGACGGCTGTGACCGGCGTGCAAAGTACTCCTCGTAACCCATTGAAGATCGGCGATATTGCTGTCGCCAACCGGGTTCTCCTCGCGCCCATGTCCGGCATTACCGATGCGCCCTTCCGGCGACTCGCTGCCACTTTGGGCGCCGGCCTGGTGGTCTCCGAGATGACCGCTAGCAACGATCTGGTGAACGGCAAGCCGATGTCGAAGCTGCGTTGCGAGGCAGCCGGGGTCGGGCCGCATGTGGTCCAGCTGGCGGGCTGCGAGACCCACTGGATGGCGGAGGGCGCGCGGATCGCCGAAGGCGCCGGCGCCGACGTCATCGATATCAACATGGGCTGTCCGGCCCGCCACGTGACCGGCGGCCAGTCCGGCTCCGCCCTGATGCGCGACCTCGACCATGCGGTGACCTTGATCGATGCGACGCTGTCGGCGGTCAAGGTGCCGGTGACGCTGAAGATGCGGCTCGGCTGGGATGACCGCTCGCTCAATGCGCCGGAACTGGCGCGCCGCGCCGAGGCCGCCGGCGTGCAGATGATCACCGTGCATGGCCGGACCCGCTGCCAGTTCTACAAGGGCGAGGCGAACTGGAACGCCGTGCGCGCCGTCAAGGACGCCGTCACCGTCCCGGTCGTGGTCAATGGCGACATCACCTCGTTCGACAAGGCTGTCAGCGCGCTCGAGATGTCGGGTGCCGACGCCGTCATGATCGGCCGCGGCGCGCAGGGGCAGCCCTGGCTGCCGGGACAGATCGGCCGCCGCCTGGAGACCGGGATCGCCGAGGCCGCGCCGTCGCTCGCCGAGCAGCTCACGCATATTCGCGCGCTCTATGACGAGGTTTGCAGCCACTATGGCCTGCGCATCGGGCTCAAGCATGCACGCAAGCATCTCGGCTGGGCGCTGGAGGCTGCCGCGGCCTATAGCTGCGCGCCGGCCGCGACATTGAAGGCCTGGCGGCAGGCGATCCTGACCGCAGAAGAGCCGTCCAGCGTGCATCGCTCGCTCGCCGACGCCTACGACGATTTTGCCTGGAGTGCTGCCGCATGACGTCAGCCATGGAATTCCGCCGGCCGGTGCCGACTGACGGCGAGGCCATCCTCAATGCGCTGCCCAATCCGGTGCTGCTGGTCGCGCCCGACGGGCGGATCGTCGACGCCAATATCGCGGCCGAATCATTCTTCGAGATCTCGACCCAGTTCCTGCGCCGGCAGTCGCTGAAGGAGTTGGTGCCGTTCGGCAGCCCGCTGCTGGCGCTGATCGAGCAGGTGCGGACGAGCGGCTCGCCGGTCAACGAATACAAGGTCGATCTCGGCACGCCGCGGATCGGCGGCGATCGCCAGGTCGATCTGCACGTCGCGCCGCTGACCGAGCGGCCCGGGCATATCGTGGTGATGCTGCAGGAGCGCACCATCGCCGACAAGATGGATCGGCAGCTCACCCATCGCAGCGCGGCGCGCTCGGTGATCGCGCTGGCGGCGATGCTCGCCCACGAGATCAAGAACCCGCTGTCGGGCATCCGCGGCGCGGCGCAGCTTTTGGAGCAGCAGGCGTCCTCCGAGGACCGGCTCTTGACGCGGTTGATCTGCGACGAGGCGGACCGCATCGTGACGCTGGTCGACCGCATGGAAGTGTTCGGCGACGACCGCCCGGTGGCGCGCGGCCCGGTCAACATCCATTCCGTGCTCGATCATGTGAAGCGCCTGGCGCAGTCCGGCTTTGCCCGCAATGTCCGCTTCATCGAGGACTACGATCCGTCGTTGCCGCCGGTGCTGGCCAACCAGGACCAGCTGATCCAGGTGTTCCTCAACCTCGTCAAGAACGCGGCCGAAGCGGTCGCCGATCTCGGCACCGATGCGGAGATCCAGCTCACCACGGCGTTCCGGCCGGGGGTGCGGCTGTCGGTGCCGGGCAAGAAATCGCGGGTCTCGCTGCCGCTGGAATTCTGCGTCAAGGACAACGGCTCTGGCGTCCCGGAAGACCTGCTGCCGAACCTGTTCGATCCCTTCGTCACCACCAAGCAGACCGGCAGCGGGCTCGGCCTCGCGCTGGTCGCCAAGATCGTCGGCGATCACGGCGGCATCATCGAATGCGAGTCGCAGCCGCGCAAAACCACTTTCCGTGTGCTGATGCCGATGTACAGCGCCGCCAAGCAACTCGACCAGAGCAACCGCGATGACGTTCCGGGTACGTCCTCGCCTGCCTCTCAGGATGCACGATGAGGAACACCAATGCCTGCAGGTAGCATACTTGTCGCCGACGACGACACCGCCATCCGGACCGTTCTGAACCAGGCGCTGTCGCGCGCCGGCTATGAGGTGCGCCTGACCGGCAACGCCGCCACGCTGTGGCGCTGGGTCAGCCAGGGCGAGGGCGATCTCGTCATCACCGACGTCGTGATGCCCGACGAGAACGCGTTCGATCTCTTGCCGCGGATCAAGAAGATGCGGCCGAATTTGCCGGTCATCGTGATGAGTGCGCAGAACACCTTCATGACCGCGATCCGCGCCTCCGAGCGCGGCGCCTACGAATATCTGCCGAAGCCGTTCGACCTGAAGGAGCTGATCACCATCGTCGGCCGCGCGCTGGCCGAGCCGAAGGAGCGGGTCGCCAGTCCCGCCGACGACAGCGAGTTCGATTCGATCCCGCTGGTCGGCCGCTCGCCGGCGATGCAGGAAATCTACCGCGTGCTGGCGCGGCTGATGCAGACCGATCTCACCGTGATGATCTCGGGCGAATCAGGCACCGGCAAGGAGCTGGTCGCGCGTGCGCTGCACGACTATGGGCGGCGCCGCAACGGCCCGTTCGTCGCGGTCAACATGGCGGCGATCCCGCGCGACCTGATCGAATCGGAGCTGTTCGGCCATGAGCGTGGCGCCTTCACAGGCGCCAACACCCGCGCCTCCGGCCGCTTCGAGCAGGCCGAGGGCGGCACGCTGTTCCTCGACGAGATCGGCGACATGCCGATGGAGGCGCAGACCCGGCTGCTCCGCGTGCTGCAGCAGGGCGAATACACCACGGTCGGCGGCCGCACTCCGATCAAGACCGACGTGCGCATCGTCGCCGCCTCCAACAAGGACCTGCGCATCCTGATCCAGCAGGGCCTGTTCCGCGAAGACCTGTTCTTCCGCCTCAATGTGGTGCCGCTGCGGCTGCCGCCGCTGCGCGAGCGCATCGAGGATCTGCCCGACCTGATCAGGCACTTCTTCTCGCTCGCCGAGAAGGACGGCCTGCCGCCGAAGAAGCTCGACGCCCAGGCGCTGGAGCGGCTCAAGCAGCACCGCTGGCCGGGCAACGTCCGCGAGCTGGAAAACCTCGCCCGGCGGCTCGCCGCGCTCTATCCGCAGGACGTCATCACCGCTTCCGTCATCGACGGCGAGCTGGCGCCGCCGGCGGTGACCTCGGGCAGCACGGCGACCGTCGGCGTCGACAATCTCGGCGGCGCGGTCGAGGCCTATCTGTCCTCGCACTTCTCCGGCTTCCCGAACGGCGTGCCGCCGCCGGGCCTCTACCACCGCATCCTCAAGGAGATCGAGATCCCGCTGCTGACCGCCGCCCTGGCGGCGACCCGCGGCAACCAGATCCGGGCCGCCGACCTGCTCGGATTGAACCGCAATACGCTGCGCAAGAAGATCCGCGACCTCGACATCCAGGTCTACCGGAGCGGCGGGTAGAGGTTGACGGGGCCGGCGCGGGCCCCGCTGCCGTTATTGAGTAGTCACAAATGGTTTTGGGGACACGGCGCCGCACCAGGGGTTTGCGCCGCGGAAATGTCGCAATTCGGCAACATTGTGATATGATTGCATCAGTTCGCAATTCCCGCGGGCGATCGCTCTCAGCTCAATTGCCGGTATGACCAGCGCAGAGACCACCGCTTCAACATTACACGCGCCCCCGGCCGAGCCCAATGCAGAGGCGCGGGGCTTCCCGCTGCGGCGCTGGCTGGCGCCGTTTGCCGTGGCCATCGCGCTGCTGTCCGCCTTCCTCACCTTCGTGGTGCTGACCGGCCTGACCCCGATCGAGCCCACGTCCGAGGTGGTCCGCTCCTTCCTGATGATCAATGCCGGCACCATCCTGCTGCTGGTCGGCATCATCGTCCGGGAAGTCTGGCAGATGGTGCAAGCGAGGCGGCGCGGCCGGGCCGCGGCGCGGCTGCATGTCCAGATCGTCGGCCTGTTCTCGGTGATCGCGGTGCTGCCCGCCGTGCTGGTGTCGATCGTGGCCAACGTCACCATCGAGCGCGGCCTCGACCGGCTGTTCTCGGGGCCCACCAAGCAGGTGATCCAGAATTCGCTGACCATCGCCAGCGCCTACATGCAGGAGCACGCCCAGCTCATCAACGGCGACACGCTGGCGATGGCCAATGACCTCGCCCATGCGCGGCCGCTCTACGACCAGGATCGCATGACGTTCCTGCAGCTGATGACGGCCGGCGCCGAGTCGCGCAATCTTCCGGTCGCGGTCCTGATGGACAAGGACGGCAAGATCGTCGCCAGCGCCGAAACCGGCGTTCGCCTGAACTATGAGGCGCCGCCGCCCGATATCCTGAAGGACATCAACGAGACCGAGCCGAAGATCTCGGTCTTTCCGGAAAACTACGTCGCCTCCGTGGTCCGCCTGCGGGCCTATGACGACATGTTCCTGTATGTGGCGCGGCTGCTCGATCCGGCGGTGGTTGCCCAGCTCAAGCAGACCCAGACCAGCGCGGCCGAATATGCCCAGCTCGAGACCCGCAGGCTCGGCATCCAGGTCGCGTTCGCGCTGATGTTCGCGGTGATCGCGCTGACCATCCTGATGGCCTCGGTGCTGATCGGGCTCAACTTCGCCAACGGGCTGGTGTCGCCGATCCGCCAGCTGATGGGCGCGGCGAGCGAGGTCTCGACCGGCAATCTCAATGTCCAGGTGCCCGTCAACAAGTCGGAAAGCGACCTCGCGCTGCTCGGCGAAATCTTCAACAAGATGACGCAGGAGCTGCGCACCCAGCGCAACGAGCTGGTCGATGCCAGCGAAACCATCGACAGCCGCCGCCGTTTCATCGAAGCGGTGCTGTCGTCGGCCTCGGCCGGCATCATCGGGGTCGACGCGTCAGGCACCATCGGCGTCCTCAACCGCTCGGCGGAAAAGCTGATCGGCCACGCCGAGTCGGAGACGCTCGGCCATCCGCTCTCGGACGTGCTGCCCGAGCTCGACGAGATGATGAAGACCGCGCGCGAGGGAACCCAGCGCCTGGTGCAGGGGCAGGTCACGATCCTGCGCGACGGCCATGAGCGCAATCTGTCGGTCCGCGTCTCGGCCGAGCAGACCAGCCAGTCGCGCGACAGCTACATCATCACGCTCGACGACATCACCGAATTGGTGTCGGCGCAGCGCACCTCGGCCTGGGGTGACGTCGCCCGCCGCATCGCCCACGAGATCAAGAATCCGCTGACCCCGATCCAGCTCTCCGCCGAGCGCATCCGCCGCAAGTTCGGCAAGACCATCACCGAGGAGAAGGACAAGTCGATCTTCGAGCAGTGCACCGATACCATCGTTCGCCAGGTCGACGACATCAGGCGGATGGTCGACGAGTTCTCGCGCTTCGCGCGGATGCCGAAGCCGGTGATGGAAGGCGAGGACGTCGCCGACGTGGTGCGTCAAGCGGTGTTCCTGATGAAGGTCGCCCATCCCGATCTCGACATCGAGGCCGACATCAAGCAGTCGCCGCTGCCGGCGCAGTTCGACCGCCGGCTGATCTCGCAGGCGCTGACCAACATCATCAAGAACGCCACCGAGGCGATCGAGCAGGTGCCGCGCGAGGAACTCGGCAAGGGCCGCATCGACGTCGTGGCGCAGCGCGAGAACGACGACATCCTGATCGACGTCGTCGATAACGGCATCGGCCTGCCCAAGGTCGCCCGTGCGCGCCTGCTCGAGCCCTATGTCACGACGCGGGCGAAGGGCACCGGCCTCGGCCTGGCGATCGTCGGCCGCGTTCTGGAGGACCATGGCGGCCGCATCGAGCTCAAGGATGCCTCCGATTTCCGCGACGGCCAGCGCGGCGCCTGGATGCGGCTGCGCTTTGCCGTCACGGGCCAGGCGGCCAAGCCGGAGAGCAAGCCCGCAAGCAAGGACCAAAAACCGGACGTCAAACCGGACAAGACCGAACCGGACAGTGAAAAAAATCCGCCGGAGGAGCCGACCAACAGCCCGGCACAAGCGACCAACAATGAACCAAAAATCCAAGAACCGATCCAAGATCCCGCTGATCAAGGGCCAAATAATCAAGAGCCAAATGCGCAACAGCCAAAATTCAAAGCCGCGACGAGCGACTGACAACGCAGGTGTAACCCATGGCAAGTGACATTCTGATTGTCGACGACGAAGCTGACATTCGCGACCTCGTTGCGGGGATTCTGGACGATGAGGGCTTTTCCACGCGCACCGCGCGCGACAGCGATTCGGCGCTTGCCGAGATCGCCAACCGCCGGCCCAACCTGGTCTTCCTCGACATCTGGCTGCAGGGCTCCAAGCTCGATGGCCTGCAGCTGCTCGAGCAGATCAAGAAGGACAATGCCGATCTGCCCGTCGTGATGATCTCGGGCCACGGCAACATCGAGACCGCGGTCGCCGCGATCAAGCGCGGCGCCTACGACTTCATCGAGAAGCCGTTCAAGTCGGACCGGCTGATCCTGGTCGCGACCCGGGCGCTGGAAACCTCGCGGCTCCGCCGCGAGGTGAAGGAGCTCAAGCAACTGGCGCCTGCGGCGAGCGTCCTGACCGGCCGCTCGGCCTGCATGAACCAGCTGCGCCAGACCATCGACCGCGCCGCCAAGGCCAACAGCCGCATCCTGATCGTCGGTCCTTCCGGCGCCGGCAAGGAGCTTGCCGCGCGCACGCTGCACCATGCCTCCGGGCGCGCCGAAGGGCCGTTCGTGGTGATCAATGCGGCCGCGATCACGCCGGAGCGGATGGAGATCGAGCTGTTCGGCATCGAGGGATCGAACGGCGAACAGCAGCGCAAGGCCGGCGCCCTCGAGGAGGCGCATGGCGGCACGCTGTTCATCGACGAGATCGCGGACATGCCGCGCGAGACCCAGAACAAGATTCTGCGCGTGCTGGTCGATCAGACCTTCCAGCGCCAGGGCGGCACCAGCAAGGTCCATGTCGACGTCCGCATCATCTCCTCGACCGCGCGCAATCTCGAGGAGGAGATCGCCGCAGGCCGTTTCCGCGAGGACCTCTATCATCGCCTCTCGGTGGTGCCGATCCGGGTGCCGCCGCTGTCGGAGCGTCGCGAGGACATCCCCGAGCTGATCGACTATTTCATGGACCAGATCTCGGCCGCCACCGGCCTGCCGAAGCGGCAGATCGGGCAGGACGCGATGGCCGTGCTGCAGTCGCATGTCTGGCCGGGCAACGTCCGCCAGCTCCGCAACAATGTCGAGCGCGTGATGATCCTGGCCGGCGGCGGGCCGGAGGCGATCATCACCGCCGACATGCTGCCGCAGGACGTCGGCTCGATGGTGCCGGCGATGCCGACCTCCAACAATGGCGAGCACATCATGGGGTTGCCGTTGCGCGAGGCGCGCGAGGTGTTCGAGCGCGACTATCTGATCGCCCAGATCAGCCGCTTCTCCGGCAATATCTCGCGAACCGCGGAGTTCGTCGGCATGGAGCGCTCGGCGCTGCACCGCAAGCTGAAGGCGCTCGGGGTCGGCTGACCCCGGCGCGGCAGGCCGGCAGACCGCCGGCGGCTCGGAGCGAACCCCGGCGGTCACCGCCGGGGAGCCGGTAGATGGCTCTCGGGAGCAGTTTGGATCGATCGGCGGGGCGAGGGGAGGGCCGGTACAACCGGGGATTTATCCACTCTCCACGAGAATATTCGTCTCTTTCCCCGCACTTTCTTAGAATTGCCACCGTGTTCCTACCGACTGCACCGCGAACTGGCTTGCCTAAAAACCGCGCGTAGCCTCTAATCCTACCGCTATGCCTGCCGGAGGGGGATCTCGTGGCAGGTGGGCAGCCGGAGGAGGCTCCGTCAGAGAGCAGCAACCGGTTCAATAAAAAGAAGCACAAGCTTGCGGGACAAAAACAATGGCGGCAGACCGCGCACAAAATCTACAAGACACCTTCCTTAATCACGTTCGTAAAACCAAGACGCCACTGACGATATTTCTGGTCAACGGAGTAAAGCTGCAGGGCATTGTCACATGGTTCGACAATTTCTGCTTGCTGCTGCGGCGCGACGGCCACTCGCAGCTTGTCTACAAGCACGCGATCTCGACCATCATGCCCGGAGCTCCGATTCAGCTGTTCGAAGGTGGTGAGGACGCACCGGCTTGAGAGTGAACTGATTGGAACCCTTCAATCGTGAAGGGGGCGCCGACCGGACCAAGTCTAGGCCCGGGTCGGCAGGGAGCGGCAGCACCGGGCGGGTGATCGTCATCGGCCCGTACCTGCGCACGCGCCGTGGCGACGGCGATGCGCAAACGGATTCCTCTGTCCGCGACTATGAAGCGCGGATCGAGGAAGCCGCCGGCCTCGCCGGTGCGATCGACCTCACTGTGGTGGACTCCGTCATCGCGCCGATCAGCCAGATCCGGCCCGCCACCTATCTCGGCAAGGGCAAGGTCGAGGAGATCAACGGGCTCGTCGCCAGTAACGAGGTCGAGCTCGTGGTGATGGATTGCGCGCTGTCGCCGATCCAGCAGCGCAATCTCGAGAAGGCCTGGAGCACCAAGGTGCTCGACCGCACCGGCCTGATCCTGGAAATCTTCGGCCGCCGCGCCAAGACCAAGGAAGGCGCGCTGCAGGTCGAGCTCGCCCATCTCAACTACCAGCGCAGCCGCCTGGTGCGGTCCTGGACCCATCTCGAGCGCCAGCGCGGCGGCTTCGGCTTCATGGGTGGCCCCGGCGAAACTCAGATCGAGGCTGACCGCCGCCTGATCAGCGAGCGCATCACCAAGCTCGAGGGCGAGTTGAAGAAGGTGCAGGCGACGCGGCGGCTGCATCGCGCCGGCCGCCAGCGCGTGCCGTATCGCGTGGTGGCGCTGGTCGGCTACACCAATGCCGGCAAATCGACGCTGTTCAACCGCCTGACCCGCGCCGACGTGCAGGCCGCGGACATGCTGTTTGCGACGCTCGACCCGACCCTGCGCGCGCTCAACCTGCCGCATGGCGGCAAGGCGATGCTGTCGGACACGGTCGGCTTCATCTCCAATCTGCCGACCCAGCTGGTGGCCGCGTTCCGCGCCACGCTGGAAGAGGTGCTGGAAGCCGATATCATCCTGCATGTCCGCGACATCTCCCACGAGGATGCGGAGGCGCAGGAGCGCGACGTCGAGGCGGTGTTGCGCCAGCTCGGCATCGACCCCGACGCCGACGGCGGCCAGCGTATCATTGAGGTCTGGAACAAGATCGACCGCTTCGATCCCGTGGAGCGGGACAATTTGCGCAATATCGCCGCGCGCCGTCCGCCGGAGCGGCCATGCTTCCTGGTTTCGGCCGCAACAGGCGAGGGGATCGATGCGCTGCTCGCCGCCATCGAGGATCGCCTCGCGGCCAGGCGCTCGACGCTCAATCTCTCGATCGACGCCTCCGATGGCGCCGGCATCAGCTGGCTGCACCGCAATGCCGAGGTCCTGAACAAGGAGCTGCATGGCGAGCGCTTCGACATGACGGTGCGCGTCGACGAGACCAAGCGCGACATCGTGATGAGCCGGTTCGCGGCCGTTCCCCACGAGGCGTAAGCCCTCGCATCCGGTCCCTGCAATCTTCCGAAATATGACGATGCCGTGACGTTGCGGGCGCCGATGCGCCTGCGACGCGGCGTCGCACTTTCTGTTTGAAATCCGTGCCGCCTTGGTTCATTGCGCTGCAGAACGCAAAGCCGAGGCGGATCGATGCAGGACACCAGCGAAACCATCACGAAAGCGAGGCTCGCCGGCCAGAACGGTGATCTTGCCCAGGAGCGGGCGCCCGAAATCGTCGAGGCGCTCAACGCCCGGGAGCCCGCGGATGCCGCCAAGCTGCTGCGCTCGCTGCCGGCCGAGAAGGCGATCGAGGTGCTCGACCTGCCCGGGCTCGACAACACCTGCGAGATCCTCGCCGAGCTGCCGAAAGACACCGCGGTCTCGCTGCTGTCGGGCGTCTCCGACGACCGTGCCGCCGATATCTTCAAGGAGCTGGTCGAGCCGCTGCGCACCACGCTGTTGAACGGGCTCAATCCGGAGACCCGCAACGTTATCTCCGGGCTATTGGCCTATCCCGAGCGCAGCGCCGGCAGCATCATGACGACCGAATTCGTCAGCGTGCCCTCGAGCTGGACCATCGCCGAGGTCCTGCATCACATCCGGATGGTCGAGCGCACCCGCGAGACCGTCTACTCGATCTTCGTGATCGACCCGGTCAAGAAGACCCTGATCCAGGCCGTGCCGCTGCGCCGCCTGATCTCGGCCGATCCGCACGCCAATGTGCTGACCGCGGCGCCGGCGCGGAAGCCGCTGATGATCGCACCCGAGGCCGACCGCATGGAGGCCGCGCGGCTGATCTCGCGCTACGATCTGCTCGCCGTCGCGGTCGTCGACGGTCCCGGCCATATCCTCGGCATCGTCACGGTCGACGACGTCATCGACGCGATCGTCGAGGAATCGACCGAGGACGCCCAGAAGTTCGGCGGCATGGAAGCGATCGACGAGCCGTATCTGCGGATCGGTTTCGGCGAGATGATCAAGAAGCGCGCCGGCTGGCTGTGCGCGCTGTTCCTGTCGGAAATGCTGACCGCGACCGCGATGCAGTCGTACCAGAGCGAGCTCGAGAGGGCGATCGTCCTGACGCTCTTCATCCCGTTGATCATGAGCTCAGGCGGCAATTCCGGCTCACAGGCAACCTCGCTCCTGATCCGCTCGCTGGCGCTGCACGAGGTGCGGCTGCGCGACTGGTGGCGTGTCGCCGTGCGCGAACTGCCTACAGGTATCGTGCTCGGCACCATCCTGGGCCTGATCGGCATCATAAGGATCACGCTGTGGCAGACGCTCGGCCTGTTCGATTACGGCCCGCATTGGGCGCTCGTCGCCGCGACCGTCGGTGCCGCACTGATCGGCATCGTCACGTTCGGATCGCTGTGCGGCTCGATGCTGCCGTTCATCCTCAAGCGCATCGGCTTCGACCCGGCCAGCGCGTCCGCGCCATTCGTCGCGACACTGGTCGACGTCACCGGCCTCGTGATCTATTTCGGCGTTGCCGCGGTGATCCTGCGCGGGACGTTGTTGTAGGAGACTGCGTGGGCAGAGCGCTGCGCTGCGTCCACAAACTCACCGTCGTCCCGGCGAAGGCCGGGACCCATAACCACAAGCCGTCGTGATTGAGCCGGTCGCAGTTCCTCATCGCCTGGTATTAGTACCGTCGACTATCCGTTAGATCACGCGGTATGGGTCCCGGCTTTCGCCGGGACGACGGCGGTCTTTGCTTCGTTCCACAACGCGTCCATCTCCTCCAGCGATGCGCTATCGAGCGAACGCCCCTTCGCCGCCAGCGCCTTCTCGATATAGGCAAAGCGCCGCTCGAACTTGACGTTGGTCGCACGCAGCGCGGTTTCCGGATCGGCGTCGACGTGGCGGGCGAGGTTGACCAGCGCGAACATCAGGTCGCCGGTTTCCTCCGCGATCTCCGCCTTGTCGTTGCGGTCGAGCGCGGCCTCGATCTCGTCGGCCTCCTCGCGGATCTTGGCGAGCACGGCGCGCGGGTCGTTCCAGTCGAAGCCGACGGTGGATGCCTTGCGCTGCAGCTCCATTGCGCGCGTCAGGGCAGGCAGGCCCGCCTTCACGCTCGCCAGCAGCGATTTGTGCGCGGTCTCCTCGGGCGGCCGCCGCGCGGCGCGCTCGGCCTTCTCCTCGGCCTTGATCCGTTCCCAGGCGCTCTTGACGCCGGCCGGCTGGATGTTGCCGTCCTTGTCCGCGAAGACGTGCGGGTGACGGCGGATCATCTTGCTGGTGATCGCCTCGACCACATCGCCGAACGCGAACGCGTTCTGCTCCTCAGCCATCCTGGCGTGATAGACCACCTGCAACAGCAGGTCGCCGAGTTCCTCGCGCAAATCGTCGAGATCGCCGCGCGCGATCGCATCCGCAACCTCATAGGCCTCCTCGATCGTGTAGGGCGCGATGGTCTCGAAATTCTGCACGAGGTCCCAAGGGCAGCCGGTCACCGGCGTGCGCAGCGCAGCCATGATCTCGATCAGGCGGGAAATGTCGCGGGAAGGGGTCATGGAGCACCGCTGTATGAGAGGTATGGCCGTTATGCCAAATCGGCCCTGTCGATCCCAGCAAAACACGCCGGAAACACGGCACTGTCCACGGATTGGCTACGGCGCCGCCAGGTGCTAAATCGCGTTCCATGACCGATCAGAACGCTTCCGACACCGCGCTGGTGCTGTTTTCCGGCGGCCAGGATTCCACCACGTGCCTTGCCTGGGCCTTGTCGCGCTTTGCCCGCGTCGAGATGCTCGGCTTCACCTACGGCCAGCGCCACGCGATCGAGCTCGATTGCCGGGACCAACTGCTGGCCGGGATCAAGCGCGTTCGGCCGGAATGGTCTGCGAAACTCGGCGACAGCCACACGCTTGATATCCCGACGCTGTCGGAGATTTCCGACACCGCGCTGACCCGCGACGTCGCAATCGAAATGGGCGCGGACGGCTTGCCGAACACCTTCGTGCCCGGCCGCAACCTCGTGTTCCTCACCTTCGCGGGGGCGCTGGCCTATCGGCGCGGCATCCGCCACATCATCGGCGGCATGTGCGAGACTGACTATTCCGGCTATCCGGATTGCCGCGACGAGACCATCAAGGCATTGCAGTCCGCGCTCAATCTCGGCATGGCCAGGGATTTCGAGCTGCACACGCCGCTGATGTGGCTCGACAAGGCCGCGACCTGGCGGCTTGCGCACGAACTCGGCGGAGCAGGGCTGGTCGACCTGATCCGCGAGCACTCGCACACCTGCTATCTCGGCGAACGCGGCGCGCAGCACGATTGGGGCTATGGCTGCGGCGAATGCCCGGCCTGCAGCCTGCGGGCCAAGGGCTGGCGCGAATATGTTGCGCGGGGTGGCCCGTGACCGTGGGCAGATCGCCGTCCGCAGGGGCGCGCTGCCAAAATATCGAAAACAACCCCATGCAAAGGAGCCGGCGGCTGCCGGCGTTCGACACGGCAACTTGACACGTCGGGCAACTCAGCGATACTTTTCCATTATACAGAAATATGGCAGGGGCGATCCGGTACGCTGCGGCTTCTCGGCTCCAGCAGTCCCGTCTCTGGAATCCGTGCGCGCGGTTCTGTCCCCGTCGTCGTCCCGGCGAAGGCCGCGACCCATACGCCGCGGCAGGCATTGTAGGTAGGACTCGTCGTTCCAGCATCGCGTAACAATTTGCATTTGGGGTCATGGGTCCCGGCCTTCGCCCGGACGACGATGAGGATGAGTTCGCGATTCAAGGCGCCCCACCACGCGATGTCATCACCCGCGCATGCGCATGCAGGTGATCATGGCATTCGAGGCTACCTAAAATCCGCCGCCGTCAGCTCGATCGGCTTGCCGTGCGGGGTGCGGTCGGCGGCGCGGTCCCAGGCGTCGCGGTAGCGGTGCAGTGTCTCATGCGTCGTGACGCCCTTGGCGGCCACGAGGTGCTCGAGGGTTGCCAGCCAATGCTGGTAATAGGTCTCGCCGGTGTCGGGATCGCCGGCAGCCTGCGCGCGCTTGATCTGGTCGGCGAGCGCGGCAGCCCATTCGGTCCAGGTGAACACGCCGCGGTCATGCAGGCTCAACGCCATGGCGAATGCCTGCGCTTCCCAGGGGGCGCGGAATACCGGGCCGTCCTGATCGCGGGGGATGCTGGAGACGGCGCTGGTCGCGCGCGCAGCGGCGCCTGCATCCATCAGACAGCCTCCAGATAGGGCTCGAACGCGTCGATCGAGACCTTGATGGTCGGATCGGAGTCCGGTCCCCACAGCTCGCGTCCGTCGAACACGACGGTGTACAGCCATTGCGGATGTTCGCCGGCGTCGTTGGCGACCGTATCGGGAAATACGTGACAGCCATGATCGCGCTCGACCACCCCGACGTGACCGCGCACGTAGCGCGGCAGCCGCGTGTGGGTGGCGGGATGGATGTTCTTCGCCCGCACCCGATCGCCGGCCTTGAATTTCGCAGGTCCCGGCGCGGCGCGGCCGAACTTGCCGCGCACCATGATGCGCTCGATGTCGGCCACCGAGAACTTGCCGTGCTTGAGCGCTTTCGCCGGCGCGACGGCATGCCCAGCGGCGACGTCGTCGTTCGAGATGAAGCCCTTGTCGAGCAGCAGGGCTTCCAGCCCGAGCAGCCATTTCCTGTAGTAGGAGCTCGACAGATAGACCTGCGGGGGCAGGGTCTCGCGATAGAAGCGCGAGGCGTCGATGTTGAAGGCGCCGGCCGCGCCCATCGCGCGGACCATGGCGAGCACCCGGGATTCCCACTCCTCATGGAACATCGGCTCGTTCGGCTCGGGCTCGACCTTGCCGAACCCATCCATGCCGCCCATGTCGTGGACGCCGTTCATGACGGCGCTCCCGGTTTCTTGGGAAAGCCGGTGCCGATCATGGAATCGCGCGTCACCAGCTCGGCGAGCTGGTCTTCGCTCAAGCCCTCGGTGCCTTCGGGCCGCATCGGCAGCACCAGAAAGCGCGTCTCCGCGGTCGAATCCCAGACCCGGATTTCCGTCTCCTTCGGCAGGCTGACGCCGAAATCGGCGAGCACGCCGCGCGGATCCTTGACGGCGCGCGAACGATACGGCGAGGCCTTGTACCAGACCGGCGGCAGCCCCAGCATTTCCCAAGGGTAGCAGGAGCACAATGTGCAGACGACCATGTTGTGGCGGCCAGGCGTGTTCTCGATCGCGACCAGATGGTCGCCGACCCGGCTGACATGGCCGAGGGTGCCGACAGCCTTGCTGGCGTCCTCGAGCAACGCCTTCTTGAAGGCGGGATCGGTCCAGGCCTTGGCGACGACGCGGGCGCCGTTATGCGGGCCGATCTTGGTCTCGTAGGCCTGCACGATGGCGTCGAGCGCGGCAGCCTCGACATAGCCCTTCTCGGTCAGGATCGATTCCAGCGCACGGACGCGCAGTTCGGTCTCCGACAGTTCGGAATGGTCGTGATCGTGGTGGTGATGATCATGTTCGCTCATGCCCACAGAATAGGCGAAACCGTCGTGCTATGTCGAGGCAGGCAGTACACAAGAATGCGAGCGGGGAGGTATGCGTGGTTGATGATGTGACGATCGAGAAGGGGCTCGGACCGGAGGGACGGATCGCGGTGGTGCGGTTCGACCGCGGCGACGGTATCAACGCGCTGTCGCCGGAGGCGCTGCGGCAGCTGACCGACGCGGCGCGCAGTTTCGAGGACGATGGCGAGACCTCGGTGGTGGTGCTGACCGGCGGCGCCAAATCGTTCAGCGCCGGCTTCGACCTCAAGGATGCCGAAGGGCGTTCGCGCCAGACCATGGACATGGGCGCGCTGCGCCGGCACCTGAAGCTCGGGCCGCGGCTGACGCGCGCCTGGCAGGACATGGAGCAGGTCACGATCGGCGCGATCGAGGGGTTTTGCGTCGGCGGCGGCGTGGCACTCGCGGTCGCGCTGGATTTCCGCGTCATGGCGCGCGACGCGCATATGCGGGTGCCGGAAATCGCGCTCGGCATGAACATGAGCTGGCAGAGCGTGCCGCGCATGCTGCATCTGATGGGACCGGCGCGCACCAAGCAGGCGGTGATCCTGGCCGACGACCGGATCTCGGCCGATGAGGCCTACGAATGGGGCTTGGTGGAGCAGGTGACCGATCCCGGAAGGTCATATGAAGCCGCGATGGCGCTCGCGGCCAAGATCGCCGCCCAGCCGCCGATCTCGGTCGCGATGACCAAGCTGACGGTCAACCGGCTGGCACATGCGCTCGACGATCTCGCCAGCCACATGGACCTCGACCAGTTCGCGCTGGCCAGCCTGACCGAGGATCACAAGGAAGGCGTCGCGGCGTTCCTCGGACGGCGGAGGCCGCGCTTCAAGGGGCGCTGATACGTGTCGTTCAGGAGCCCTTCCAGGCTTCGGAATGGCGAAGGCCCTGACGCCGGGCCGAGCGTCAGGGCCTTTGCGGTGCGGAGACGACCCCAGCACCTTTCAGGGCCTGGGAGCCGACAGTGGGGTCATCCGCCTGCACCGTTGTCGAGATCTAGCAGGCAACAAATAGCATGCGCCCGTCGCCGGCGTTCGCATTTGCATATGTGAATCGGCCTCTCGTCGATCCTAGGTTCCCGGGATCAAGGCTGCGCAGTGGCGAGCGATGGTTGCTTCCTCGTTGGTTGCTATGACGAGCACATCCACTGAACTATCCTCGCAAGCAATGTGCAGCTGTGCCGCAGCGTTGGCGGATGGATCGAGCTGGACACCCAGCCATCGGAGCCGTTCGCAGACCTGCTCGCGAATCTCGCTCGCGTGCTCGCCGATACCGCCTGTGAACACCAGGCATTCCAATCCGCCCAGCGTGCCAGCCATCGCGGCGACTTGTTGCGCGATGCGGAACGTGAAGAGGTCAACCGCTTCCTTCGCGGCGGGCTCCTGGCTTGCGAGCAGGACACGCATGTCGGAGGACAGGCCTGAAACGCCGAGCAGCCCCGATTGGTGATAAAGCAGCTGCTCAAGGTCGTCGACCGACATGCCGTTCTGCTGCTGGAGGTAAAGCAGAACGCCCGGATCGATCGTGCCGCAACGAGTCCCCATGACCAGGCCGTCGAGAGGCGTCAGCCCCATCGTGGTGTCGATGCTGCGGCCGTTCCGCATGGCGCAGAGGCTTGCGCCGTTGCCGAGATGCGCCACCACGGTGCGCTTCGAGGAAAGCTCCGGCGAGATGTCGGCGAGGCGGCCCGCGATATATTCGAAGGAGAGACCGTGAAAGCCGTATCGCCGAATGCCGGCGCGTTCGAGATGTCTCGGGATCGCAAGCCGATTGACGGGCGGCGCGAGGCCATGATGGAACGACGTGTCGAAGCAGGCGACCTGCATCAGTTCCGGCCGGATCGCGCCGATTGCCCGGATTGGCGTCAGGCAGCGAGGCTGATGCAGCGGCGCCAGCGGGGTGAGGGCGTCGAGGGCGGCAAGCACCGTCCGATTGATTTCGACCGGACGCGGAAACTCGCGGCCGCCGTGAACGACGCGATGCCCGACGGCACGCAGCCGCTCGCCGAGATGATGTTCGATCCGAGCCAGGACTGCGGCAAACAGCCGATCGGGCGGCGTATCTGGTTCGACTTGCTCCAACGCGAACGACGCGCGGCCGGCCGGATCGGTGAAGACCAATCGCGACGCGCCCTCGTGCTCATCGATCTGTGCCTTGCAGAGCAGCGTGGGATCGGTACGCGAAGCATCGAAAAGGCCGAACTTGATGCTCGACGAGCCGGAGTTGACGATCAGGACCGCATCGGACGTCGGCATGGCTCAACCGCCGGATTTGGCAGGTGCTCTGCCGTCCGAGCCGTTCGGCCAGACCCAGTCTCGAACCTCCGGCATGTCCTCGCCATGCTCGCGCACATATCGCGCATGCGCGATCAAGGCATCCCGGTATCCTTGCTTGATCTGTGCGGCCTTGGTGGCGAGCCCCGGCACGCGCTCGATCGCCTCGATCGCGAGATGGTAGCGGTCTAGTCCATTGAGAACGACCATGTCGAAAGGTGTGGTCGTCGTGCCTTCCTCGACAAAGCCGCGCACGTGCATGTTGTCGTGATTGGCCCGGCCATAGGTGAGCCGGTGGATCAGATAAGGGTAGCCGTGGTAGGCGAAGATGACGGGGCGATCGCGCGTGAACAGGCTGTCGAAGTCGCGATCGCTGAGGCCATGAGGGTGCTGTTGCCTCGGCTGCAGCGTCATCAGGTCGACGACGTTGACCACGCGGATCTTGAGGTCGGGGAGGGCCTTGTGCAGAAGATCAACGGCGGCGAGCGTCTCCAGCGTTGGCACGTCACCGGCGCAGGCCATCACGACATCGGGCTCGCTGGTGGGATCCTCGGTTCCGGCCCACGTCCAGATGCCAATGCCGGCATCGCAATGAGTGGCGGCGTCCTGCATCGAAAGCCACTGCGCGGACGGTTGTTTGCCCGCGACAATGACATTGATCCGATCGTAGGTCCGCAGGCAGTGATCGGCGACCCATAGCAGCGTGTTGGCGTCGGGCGGGAAATAGACCCGGACGATGTCGGCTTTCTTGTTGGTGACCAGATCGACAAAGCCGGGATCCTGGTGGCTGAAGCCGTTGTGATCCTGGCGCCAGACATGCGATGTCAGCAGATAATTGAGCGAGGCGATCGAACGCCGCCACGGCAATTGACGCGAGACCTTCAGCCATTTTGCGTGCTGGTTGAACATCGAATCCACGATGTGGATGAACGCTTCATAGCAGGAGAAGAAGCCGTGGCGTCCGGTCAATAGATAGCCCTCCAGCCAGCCCTGGCAGAGGTGCTCGCTGAGGACTTCCATGACACGGCCGTCTTGAGCGAGATGGACATCATACGGCTCGGTCGGCTCCATCCAGACCCGGTCCGTGGCTTCGAACACGGCATCCAGCCGGTTCGAGGCGGTTTCGTCAGGCCCCATGATGCGGAAATTGCCGGCATCGGCATTCAGCTTGAGGACATCGCGCAGGTATTTTCCAAGCTCGTGCGTCGCTGCGGCGACCGTCTGACCCGGCTGCTTTACGTCGACGGCAAATGCGCGGTAGTCCGGCAGCCGGAGCTCACGTTTCAGAAGGCCGCCATTGGCATGTGGATTGGCGCCCATCCGACGGTTTGCGGTCGGGGCGAGGGCTTGGAGCTCCGGGATCAGCGCACCATCCTTGTCGAACAGCTCCTCGGGATGGTAGCTGCGCATCCAGTCTTCAAGCAGCCTGAGATGCGCGGGGTTGTCGCGGACTTGCGCGATCGGCACCTGGTGCGCGCGCCAAAAGCCCTCGACTTTGAGCCCGTCGACCTCCTTCGGACCGGTCCAGCCCTTTGGACTGCGCAGCACGATCATCGGCCAGCGCGGCCGCCCCGACCGCTTGCTGCCGCGCGCCTCGGTTTGGATCTTGTGAATGGCTGCAAGCGCCTCATCCAGGGCAGCGGCCATGGCGCGATGCATCGGCATCGGATCGTCGCCCTCGACGAAAAGCGGCTCATGTCCGTAGCCGCGAAAGAGGTTGCGGATTTCCTCGTCGCCCATCCGCCCGAGCACCGTCGGATTGGCGATCTTGTAGCCGTTGAGGTGCAGGATCGGCAGCACCGCGCCGTCACGCGCGGGATTTAAGAACTTGTTCGAGTGCCACGATGCAGCCAGCGGACCGGTTTCCGCCTCGCCATCGCCGACGACGCAGGCCACGATCAGATCCGGATTGTCGAACGCCGCGCCATAGGCGTGGACCAGCGAATAGCCGAGTTCGCCACCCTCATGAATGGAGCCGGGCGTTTCCGGTGCCGCGTGGCTTGGAATACCGCCGGGGAAGGAAAACTGCCGGAACAGCTTGCGCAGACCGTCGGTGTCTCGGCCGACATCGGGATAGATCTCGCTGTAGGTGCCTTCGAGATATGTGTTCGCCACCATGCCCGGACCGCCATGTCCGGGACCGCAAATGTAGATGACGTTGAGATCGAGCGCGCGGATGACCCGGTTGAGATGGGCATAGACGAAATTCAAGCCCGGCGTGGTACCCCAATGGCCGAGCAGGCGGGGCTTGATGTGTTCCTTGCGCAGCGGCTCGCCGAGCAGCGGATTGTCGAGAAGGTAGATCTGGCCGACCGAAAGGTAATTGGCGGCGCGCCAGTAGCGGTCGAGCAGGTCGAGATTGCCGGCGGTCGTTCTTTGTTCAATCGTTGCTTTCATGGAGCCAACTCCTCCCCAAAACTATCACAACAACGTCAGGTTGATCCCGCCGGCAATGATCGTGCTCGACCCTTGGCGAGGCCGGGCGGGACGCCAGGCAGCGATATCGGCGGCGGTTCTTGGCTGATGCATCGCGTTCGCTGGCTCCAACCGCAGGCGCCGCCCCTCGTTCCTTCGTTTGCCGCCTGGAGCGGCGCACCCCCTGCAGCCTGGCGGTGACGGCGACTGGTTTGGTCTTCGGCATCGGCAAACGAGGCATCTCCGAGCGAGATCATTGATCTCTCATATGTAAATGCCGGAACCAGGCAGAGAGATGACAAGCGGCAAGTGACTGATGTTCGACCGCGATTCGATATCCGCCATAGTCAGCCGAAGGGTGCAGTTGATGAATCTCATCGACCGCTACTTTTTCGCCGCAACGATTACCGTGACAATTGTACTCTGGCTGTACCTTGGGTTGTTGGTGGCCGGTAGCTGACGGCGTGTGCCTGGAAAACGGGACCAGTCCCACCTTGGCGTCGAAATTCCCCGCTCGCTGAAATAGGTCATGGCCGCTGTCCTGAACGCCGCGTCGGGAAACCCAACCGGCGGAACAACGTTAACACCTCGATCATCCGCGCAACTGGCAGAGGTACTGCTATGCGTACGATCTTGATCGTGGAAGACGAGTATTTCATTGCCGATGACTGCGCCACGCTGGCACGACAGGCCGGCTATCACGTCGTCGGGCCGTTCGCTTCGATCGACGAAGCCCGCCCGCACGCTTCCGTAGCCTCTGGCGCGCTGATCGACATCAACGTCAATGGAACTTCGTCCTACAAGTTGATCGATACCCTGATTGCGATGGGTACACCGGTCACCCTGTACACCGGCTACGACGCCAGCACGCTGCCCGAGAAGTATGCGCATCTCCCCGTGGTGACCAAGCCGCGCGGGTGTGCGGAAGCTCTTGGGATGCTGTGCAAGCAGATGAGCTTCGCCGGATAGCCGGCGAGCTGAACGCAGATCGATGCGCGCGCCGGGATGCGCAGCGGTGGTTGATGGGGTAGACGGCCCCCCGTGAGAGCTCGCTGCTCTTTCTACACGTCGTCCCTGCGAACACTTTCGCAGGGACGACACCGGATGTATTGCGCTGAGGTTCCCGGCGCGGCACTTTTGTTGGCAACTTTCCTGGCCGAGGTTTATTGTCTTCTTATCACCGGCCGAGGCTCTGCCCGTAGGCGTCGGTGGCTGAGAGACCGAGCGCGCTCCCGCCTGCACAGCGAGGGAGCGCGGCCATGGCTGATGTGCCCAACGCTTACCAAGCTTGGCGCGAAGAACTCGTTGCTCAGACGCACGAGGTGATCCAGCGTTCGCTCAGAATATTGCGCGAGAATCCGTCGGCCGACACGTTCGTCGGCCGCAAGACGCAAGAGCCGTTCCCCCAAGAGGAAATCCGCTACGGGAACCCATGATCTTGATCGGCGTTGGGTTCTCCGCTCAGTGCTCTTGGCGGAGGCAAAGCATGTGGGACGACTACTGGTTTCAGCTCGCCAGGTTCGAGGCCATGAAGCGACGAATTCAAGCTGGCAACGAACTCTTGCAAAAACAGCTCGCCGGTTCTTATGAACGGATACGACTGTCGTGCCGTCTATTACGCCAACCCGATCCTAACTTATCCTATGATAGGGCAGATGACACGACCCCCGGGTAATGTAGCTTGATGATTGATCCGCTGTTCGCCCGCGCTGAGCTCGCCATAGAAGAAAGTCAAACTTTGCGCGAACAAAGGAAATCGCTTACGGATCAACGAGACGAGCAACTCGCCGAGCTGCGGCAATCGGTGCATAATTCGGCGAGCGCGCGCACGGAGATCAAAGCTCACCGCGACAACTGCAAGTAAGGTTTCGCTGGTGGGATCCGGGCATGTGCAGTATGCTGATGGGTCGGTAACGTCGACGAGCGGGCTTGGATGAAGCGCTCGAGATGCGCGGACAATTCGTAACTCAGCGCCAACCGTCGCCAGGATCGCGCCAGCAACTCATAATCCTTGCGCGTCGTTTCGACGCTGGCTGTCGAGGCCCGATGGTCGGCTTCGTCGGCCAGTTGCAGGCATTCCGCGATCCGATCTGTTGAATGGTGCAGCATCGTTGTCCTTCCTGAGGAAGATGCGCCGGGTGGATGGGTCACGCCGCCGGTTCGCCGGAGATCGTGAGCCGAGACAAATCAGGCAATATGAACGTCAGCCGATCTCAACGTCCTGAGCTGCGCGACCACGAGGCGTAACTCGTCCGCCAATTGGGCGTTACGGATGCGGGTTTCCGTGACGGTTGAGAGGTCGGCGACCAGCGCGCGTTCTGCGGCCGTCTGCTCAAGTTGCTCGATACGTCTTTCGATGTCGGTCATCACGCACCCCGTCCGATATCGCGACTGGAGTATCGTGGCGGTCGCTGCAAACCTCCGCACTAACATTTGCAAATGCTCGAGCGGATTATTCGTGTCCGGCAGCGTCGTTGAGACAGGCGGTCAAGCCTGGTTCATGGGATCGCGCGCAGGATCATGCCCGCGAGCCCCTGGGCCATGGTGCGATGGTCGAACGGCTTCTCCCACAACGGGACGTCCGCGAATTCGGTGCCGAGTACGATCTTGTCGTATCCCGAGGTGAACACGATCGGCACGCCGCGCGCCTGGAGCTCGCGCGCGACCGGATAGATCATCTGCTGGCGGATGTTCACATCGAGCACCGCACCATCGATCACGCCGCCGTCGTGCAGGATGCGAAGCGCATCGGCGATGTCAGCGGCCGGACCGGCGATATCGGCACCGAGCGCGCGCAGCGCGCTGCGCATGTCGTCGGCAAGGAAATACTCGTCTTCGACGATCAGGACGCGGCGTCCTGTCAGCAATGGGCCCTCGGTCAAACGTGCAGAAAAATCAAACATATCAACTCCGGCCGCGCCCGGCATGTCGTCATCGCAAAATTGGAACGTAGGACGAATGCTCGCCTTGTTGCAAACAATGTTGGAAAGGGCAGGTTCCATGTCCCATCGAGACATCATCGCCATCGGCGGTTCGGCCGGGGTAGCGGCGCGAACTCACTGGAAAGGTCTATCGTCGGGTCGGCCGCCGCCAAGCAAACATGATCCGTCGCGCTCTGGAGGACAAGCGGCGGCCACATCGCGCTTCCCTGCAGGTAGGAGATTTCCTACTTATCCCATCGGGATAGGATCAAACTCTGGTATCAACGGGCACGGGCGAGAATGCCCGTCGGAGAATTGAGAGCCGCTGCGACCATGGATGACGTCGGCCAGCCCCAGGGCGGAGATGGAGAGCGCGAGAGTAAGGCGCCGCTGATCGTAGGCGTGGGGGCATCCGCCGGCGCTCTCGATAGCATCGAGCGGTTCTTTTCCCGGCTGCGGCTCAATCCGGATCAAGCCGTCGTGCTCGTGCTGCAGGACCACGATGTCATCGAGTATGCCCGGCTGCGCGACGCGCTGCAACGATCGGAAGGCGCGCGGGTGTCCGAGATCACGGACGGTCAGGTCGTCGAGGGCGGCGTGATCCATCTTTGCCCCTCTGACATGATCACCACGATCCAGAGCGGCCGTTTCGCCGTCCGGCGCGCCGAGCAGGCGCGCGGCGACCGGGCGACCATCGACAGTTTCCTGGTCTCGCTGGCGGAGGACCGCGCCGAGCAATCGATCGGCGTGGTGCTGGCCGGCACGGGCGGCGATGGCACGCTGGGGGTCGGGACCTTGAAGGATCATGGCGGCCTCGCGATCGCCGAACGCATTGGCGACGGCCAGTCCAACCCCCACGACGAAGGCAGTTCGGCCGCGGCGATCGCCGATTTTGTGCTGCCGCCAGAGGACATCCCGGAGCGTATCGATGTCTATTCCCGCCACCTCCGCCGGCTCGAGACCGGGACGCGGCTGCCGCCGGAATTCCCCATCACGACGGCGGCCGGACGGGTCGCGATCGACATCCCGCCGATACGTTCCGTTGGCCCGGATGTCGGCCTCGAGCGCCGCGCCCAGCGCATTGCCGAGCGCTACGCGCCCGCCTACGTCATTACCGACGGCCACTATCACATCCTGCATTTCTCCGGCCGCACCGGCCGCTACGTCGAGCCGACCGCAGGGACGGCGACGCTCGATTTGCTGCAACTCGTGCATCGCGACCTCAGGCTTGAATTGCGCACCGTGCTCAGCCGTGCCGCTGAAACCAATGAACCGGCGCATGCCGAGCAGGTGCGGCTCGGCGTCAACGGGCATCGCGTGCTGGTCGACATCACCGTCGAGCCGATCCAGGACGGCCCTGCCGGCCATCGCAATTTCGTCGTGCTGTTCAAGGATGGCCCGATCCGTCCCGTGGAGCAGGCCGAGAGCAATCCCAGCATTCTGATCGGGACCGAGCATGTCGAGCGGCTGGAAAGCGAGCTGCTCGCCACCCGCGAGCGGCTACAGGCCACCATCGAGGAACTCGAAAACACCAATGAGAAGCTGAAGTCCTCCAACGAAGAATACCAGTCGCTCAACGAGGAGCTGGAGACCTCGCGCGAGGAATTGCAGTCGGTCAATGGGGAGCTGACCACCGTCAATGGCGAGCTGGCGCACCGCGTGCAGGAACTCACCCAGGCCACCAGCGACCTGAAGAATTTCCTCGAGAGCACCCGGATCGCAACCGTGTTCCTCGACAACGATCTCAAGGTGATGAACTTCACGCCGGCGATCACGCATTTGCTGCATCTGGTCGAGACCGATGTCGGCCGCCCGATCGCGCATATCAAGGCGCGCATCCCGATCGAGGAGCTCTATGATGATGTCCGCCGCGTGCAGCGGACGCTGGCCAGCGCCGAGCGCGAGCTGACCGCGCCCGACAGCGGCACGCGCTATATCGTGCGCATCCTGCCGTACCGCAGCATCGACAATTTCATCGCCGGCGTCGTGATCAGCTTCATCGACGTCACCGCGATCACCCGGGCTGAGGAGCGGCAGCGGCTGCTGCTCGCCGAGCTGCAGCATCGCGTCCGCAACACGCTCGGCGTGGTCCGCTCGATCGCGCGCCGCTCGGCCGAGACCAGCGCGAACGTCGAGGACTATGCATCGCATCTCGACGGCCGGCTCAACGCCTTCGCGCGGACCCAGTCGCTGGTGACCCGCGATCCGGAAGGCGGCGTCGATCTGGAATATCTCGTGGTCGAGGAATTGCTGGCTTACAACGCGCGGGAGGGCGAGCAACTGAGAGTCTCCGGTCCCGGGATCCGCCTGCAACCCAAGGCCGCGGAGACCTTCGCACTGGCAATCCACGAACTCGCAACCAACGCCTTGAAATATGGCGCGCTGAGCCAACGCGCCGGGCGCATCGACGTTACATGGCGCATCGATGATGCGGCCGAGCCACGGCAACTGGTGTTCAACTGGCGCGAACGCAGCGGGCCTGAGGTGACGCCGCCGCGCCGCAGGGGATTTGGATCCGATCTCCTGGAGCGGACGCTGGCGTTCGAGTTCAAGGGCAAGGGCACGCTTGAGTTCAATCCGTCGGGACTTCACTGCACGATCGCCATACCGATGAGCCCGCAAGCGATCCATACGCCGAGCATGGGGAGCTAGATGCATCCCCCGGTGCTCGAGGGGAATTTGGCGCAGCCGGTGATCCGGCGGCTCAACGCCATGCGGCAATTGTCCGAACGGGGAATCGCGTTGCTGCAACAGGCGATCCAGGACGGGCTGCACCGCGCCCGCCCGGGCGAAGACCTCGCCACCGAGGGCGATCCGGTCGACAGCGTCAGGATCATCCTGTCGGGCTGGCTCTGCCGCTACAAGACGCTGGCCGACGGTCGTCGCCAGATCGTCAATTTTGTCCTGCCGGGCGACAGCTGCGACGCCTGCGTTTATCTGCTGTCGGTGATGGATCATTCGATCGGCGCACTGACCCCGGTTACCTACGCCGACATCAAGCGTCCGGTGTTCGAGCAGCTGCTGGCGAGCGACCGTTCGCTGGAGGAAGCGCTCTGGTGCGAAACCATGGTGAGCAGCGCGATCCAGCGGGAATGGACGGTCAATATCGGGCGGCGCGTGGCGCTGGAGCGGGTCGCGCATCTGTTGTGCGAACTCTATGAGCGCCTGCTGCCGGTTGGAATGATCGACGGCGATTCCTGCCTGTTTCCGATCACGCAGATGGATCTCGCCGATGCCACCGGCCTGTCGGTGGTCCATGTCAACAGGACGCTGCAGGAGCTGCGCGGCTCCGGCCTGATCGTGCTGCGCGACCGCATACTGACGATCAACGACCTGAAGCAGCTCAAGGACACGGCGCTGTTTTCGGCCGACTATCTGCACACCAAGCGGCACGGCTGAGACGCGGCAAGGTTCCGACGTCGGAGCTGACGCACCGACCGGCGTCAGCTGTCGAACAGGTGGAAGTGCGGCCACAGCGATCGAGTAGAGCGCATCGACGGCTCCTCGATCTCGCCCGCCGGTCACGTCCAGCCGCCATGATGGTGAAGGAACGTTCAGGAAAGTTCCGATCCTGTTCCTGCAACATGCGCGGACGCCGGTCGTTATCACGGCGTACTGGAAAGGAGGATGCCATGACGAAGCTTACTTACGCTCTTGCCGCAGTTGCGGCACTCTCGACAGCGGCACCGACCGTTGCGAGCGCGCAGGGTGTGGGCATCTATGTCGGCCGCGACCACGGCTACTACGGCGATCGATATTATGGTGGCCCGCGCGTCGACGTATACCGGCATGACCGGGGCTGGCACCACGGCTGGTACAACCATCATCGCGACTACTACCGCGACCGCGGCTTCGTGATCCGTGGTCATGACTGGGACGACGACTAACGGTGCTGGTCGCACGTCGCGATAAGCAGATCGCGATGACCAATGAGGGCCTCGCTTCGGCGGGGCCCTTTTTTGTTGGCTTATCGCATCGCGCCGGTTCGTCCGCGTAGGAACCTTGGCTTCTCCACCCGATTGTCAGGACGAGAAGGACGGAGGAGGTTTTCATGAACCAGTTGATTTATCTGGTCGGACTGATCGTGGTCATTTTGGCGATATTGTCGTTCTTCGGATTGCGGTAGGCGCGCCATGGATAACGAGCGAGGGCTTGCCGTGTCCGCCGCCAACAGGACCGGGCTTCGGCTGCAATGGAGCCCGGTCATCGCCGGCGCGTTGGCCGCGGCGGCGCTGTCGGTGATTTTGATCGGCTTCGGCGCGGCGGTCGGATTGGGCGTGAGTTCAAGCTCGCCGTCGTGGCGCGACGCATCAGCCGCGCTCGCGTTGCTGTCGGGGCTGTATCTGATCCTGCAGGCACTGGTGAGCTTCGGCGTCGGCGGCTACATCGCCGGCCGGGCCCAGCGCGTGATCGGCGCAACGCCATCCGACGAGATCGACAGCTGCGACGGGCTTCACGGACTGACCGCCTGGGCGCTCGCCATCATCCTCGGTGCTACGATCGTCGGGCTGGTTGGCCTGTCGAGCGGGCGTCCGGTGGTCCAGAACCGGCCATCTGCGACGGCCGCGGAGCCGTTGCTGAGCGCCGAGCTCGACCGTCTGTACCGGTCGCCGCGGCGTCCGGCCAATATCGATATCGGCTATGAGCGGGCGGAGGCGGGCCGCATCCTGCTGACGAGCTCCGGCCGCAGCGGCGTCAGCGCCGACGATCGCAGCTACCTGATCCAGCAGGTCGCGGCCGCGACCGGTCTGCCTGCTGCGGAGGCGGAGAAACGCGTCGACAGCGTGATGGGCGATGCCAGGACCGCCATCCAGCGGTCGCGGCGCAGCGCGGTGATTTTGGCATTCTCGGTTGCGGCGGCGCTGCTGTTCGGTGCGGTCGCCGCGTGGGCCGCGGCCGGCGCGGGCGGCCGTCACCGCGACGGGGCCGCGCTGCCGGAGTGGATGGGCGGCAGGCCGACGACGGCCGTGCCGATTGTCTGATGCAGTTGTGTATGTCCTTCAAGGGAGACGATGATGGCAACGATCTTGGTGATGGATCACTCCGGCGACACGAGGCAGCAATTCGATCCCGACAACAGCGAGCAGCTGGCCTGGGCGAATGCCCGCTTCGCCCAGCTCACGTCGGACGGCTACACTGCAGCAATTCGGCAGGCGACCGGAGAGGTGAGGTTGGTCCGCGCGCTTGACCCGACCGCCGAGGAAACCCTGTTCTATCCGAGGCTGGTCGGCGGTTGACGCCATGCTCGCCCGTCTGCGCGAGATGCCCCTGCGGTCCGCGCTCCAAGGAGCCGCCAGCACGCTGCGTGCGACGCTGGCCGCGATCTGGGATCGCTGGAAAGCGTATGAGCGAATTGAGGCGCGCGGACTTGCGCTGCTGTCCGTTTGGCTGTCACCCGAGCAGCGGGCGCAATTCGAAAAGTATAATCGCTTCGACGTCATCGGCTCGGAGTCCGGCAAGCGATACCGGATTTGCTACGGCACCTCGACCAACGTCTACGAGATGGACGGCGGCGATCGCATCGTGCTGGGCTGGTGCTTCCGGCCCGTCGGCTCGCTGGTGGCGGGCGACGTGATGCTTGCCCAGAAAATCGCGCTCGAAACCGACGAACGCGGGGCGCTCATGGTTGCCAAGCCATTCCCGAGCTCCATGCCACCACGCGCAAATCTCCCTCCGGTCAGTTAGCGCTCGGTCCGCGCTGTCTCGCGTGGCGCGAGCTGTCGCGCGTTGCCGGGGGGAGGAACGTCGATCTTCCCGCCGGGTTGTCGGATGCCGACTTGCAATGGACCTGGTCATGCGCGTCAATACCCGGCCGTCTTCGCTGAGCCTGATCTTCCGCTCCTACCTCGCGGACTTGCGACAATGGATGACGCGCTTGGTGACTGGCTACGCATTTGCATGCAGCTTCATGCTGGCGGGTGCGGTCTCGCTTCTGATCGCGATCGGGATCGGGGTTGGCGCGGCTTTCCACGCCCTTGAAGTGCATTACGGCATCTGGATCGCATATGCCGCGATCGGCGGCGCCTTTGTCCTCCTCGGGATCCTGGGGCTGGTCATGGGCCGCGTGCTGCTCGCGCGTCCTGCGCCGGCCGTGCCGCGCCCGGGCCGACAGGCCGACATGCTCAAGCGCGCGATCGCGGTGCCCGTCGTGGCGCGGCTGATCGCTTCCAATCGGACGGGAGCAGGGGGGAGCGTAGATCCCACCACCCGGGCACTGGCCGCCGGGGCTGCAATCATGCTTGTCGGCTGGCTTGCTGCATCGCGCGCCCGGCGTCAGCGCGACGCGATCCAGGACTAGCGATGGCGCCGCGCAATTGGACGAACGACCTGATGCTCGCCGGCGCAGCAGCTCTGGCGACCTTGGCGATCTCTCGCCAACTGTCCCGATCGGAGCGGCCGTCCGATCGGGAGCAGGGCGTCGAACCCACGCTGGCGGAAACCCTGGATCGCGGACGGCTTGCCGACACGCCACTTGAGATTCCGGCTGCCGGCTGGAAGGACATTCTGCTGCGCACCTATCAGCAGATCGGCGAGGACCGCCTGCTGGCCACCGCGGCCGGCGTCGTGTTCTACGGCTTGCTGGCGATCTTCCCGGCCATCACGGCGCTGGTCTCGAGCTACGGCCTGTTCGCCGATCCCTCCACGATCTCATCGAACCTGCAGAGCCTGGCGCTGATGCTGCCGGAAGGCTCGTTTGCCATCGTCCAGGACCAGATCGCCCGCGTGCTCGCGAAGGGGACCTCGACGCTTGGCCTGACCTTTGCCGGCGGCCTGCTGATCGCGATCTGGAGCGCCAATGCCGGCATGAAGGCGATCTTCGATGCGCTCAACGTTGTCTATGACGAGAAGGAAAACCGCGGCTTCGTCAAACTCAACCTGATGTCCCTCGCGTTCACGATCGCCGGGCTGATTTCCATCATGCTGATGGTCGGAGCGGTGGTCGTCGTCCCGCTGCTGCTGCGGCAGGTTGGACTGGGCACGACGGCCGAACTCGTCATTCGGCTCGGACGGTGGCCGATCCTGGTGCTCCTGCTCCTCACCGCGCTTGCGGTGCTTTACCGCTATGGCCCGAGCCGAACTAGGCCGCGCTGGCAGTGGCTCAGCGTCGGCGCCGTTGCAGCGGCCGTGCTGTGGCTGGCCGGTTCGGTGCTGCTCTCCTGGTATCTGGCGAACTTCGGCGATTACAACGCGACCTACGGCTCGCTGGGGGCGGCCATCGGTCTGATGACGTGGATGTGGATGTCCGCCATCATCGTGCTGTGCGGGGCAGAGCTGAATTCAGAGATCGAGCATCAGACGATGCTCGATTCGACCGAGGGCCTCCGCAAGCCGCTCGGAGCGCGTGGCGCAACCATGGCCGACACGGTCGGCAGGGCGTCGTAACCGGCGCAGACCCCGCAGCAGCGCACCCGGCAATGAGCATAGGAACCAATGGCATGACCCGGACTTATGCCAAAATGGTTGAGATCAACGTGCTGGAAAAACCGATCGAGCGGATCAAGCAAACCTGCGAGCTGATGGGCATCGCGGACAGGTTCGACCGCGCGCTTCCCGAGCTCGAGACCTTCCTCGAAGCCGAGATCGCGCAGGGCGAGGTCCGCGAGTCGAGGCTGACCCTTGACGGGCTCTGCTACCTGCGCCAGCTGCTGGCGCAGGCGTGAGGTACCGACATGGCATTCTCTGAGGAAATGAACCGATGCGTCGAGACCTGTCTGTCCTGCTATAGGACCTGTCTCGGCACGGCCATGAACCATTGTCTCGTCACCGGCGGCAAGCATGTCGAGCCGGCGCATTTCCGATTGATGATGGCCTGTGCGGAAATGTGCCGGACGGCGGCCCATTTCATGCTGATCAACACCCCGCATCACAAGCACACCTGCCGGGAATGCGCGGAGATCTGCGGTGAATGCGCCGAGGATTGCGATCGCGTCGGCGGCATGGACGAATGCGTGGCGATGTGCCGTGCGTGCGCGGAATCCTGCCGCAAGATGGCGGCTTGACGGCGCGGGCTCGCCGTTCGGTCAATCGGAGCTGACGTAGTGGGCGCGCCAGAGCAGCGCCGTGACGATCAGGGCGATGACCCCGGCGGCAATCACGATCCAAGGGACATAGTCGGCCATTGGCGCACCTGACGCTCCGCTTCGAGAGCCAGGCCTTTGCGAGCCAGCGCGCGAAGCGGAGCCGTGTAAGTCTAGAGTTGCGCGTGCTGGGTGGTCGGGCGCGAGATCTGGCTGAGCGCCATGCCGGTGCCATCGCTGGCCTGGATCAGGGCGATATCCCCGAGCGCGATGATTCCGACCAGGCGCTTGTCCCGGCTCAGCACCGGCAGGCGCCGAACCTGGATCGCACCCATGTTCTGCGCGATGTCCTCGAGCTCCTGATCCTCGAAACAATACTTCACCTCGGCCGTCATGACGTCGCCGACCCGCGAGTCGGGGCCGCGACCCATTCCGATGCCGCGAAGCGCGATGTCGCGGTCCGTGATCATGCCGACCAGGCGCTCGCCATCGGCAACCGGCAGCAGGCCGACACCGAGCGCGGCCATCGCTTCTGCGGCATCGCGGAGCGTATCGTCGGGGGTGCACAGCTGGACGTCAGGTGTCATCGCGTCGCAAACCTTCATGCTCGCCTCTCCATGTGGCTGGTTGCGTCAACGGCCTAACGATGCGGCCCGGAACGGCGTTCCTAACTTTGTCGCCGCGGCCAGGACGCAGGCGACCAACGGGAACGAAGCGTAGGCGTCGGCCGGCCGTGGTGCTACTTGCCGTTCTCGGTGGTCACCTCGAAGGACCTGACGATGGATCGAGCGGTGATCAGCCCTCGCTTCAAGGCTTGGTGATTCCGTTGCGCTGGGCGAGGTCGGCTTCCCAGCCGAACACCGAGCGGCCGTCGAGCGCAGGAGAACGGGCCCGCTCGTTCGCGACAAACGCCTCGAAGGAGGGGCCGGTGGCGGTTCGTTCCAGCCTGCGGGCCTGATCGTCGAGCCGCTTCAAGGCCTGCATCTCCTCGTCGCGGCCGAGCCTTGCCTGCTGCACGGCCGATTTCAGCACGCGGATGGTCTCGTCATAGACCTTGATCGGCACCGGGAAGGGATGACGGTCCTTGCCGCCATGGGCGAGCGAGAAGCGTGCCGGGTCGCGGAAGCGGTAGGGCGTCCCGTGAACGACCTCGGCGACCATCGCGAGCGACTGCACCGTGCGGGCGCCGACGCCGGGCGTCAGCAGCAGCTCGGGAAAATCCAGCGGCCCGCGATCGATAGCCGCGGCCAAGGTGCCGTGCAGGCGGCGCACGAACACGTCGCTCGAGCGCACGTCGTGATGCGCGGGCATGATCAGGTGCAGGAGGTCCGGCTGCGCAGCTGCGCTCTGCGTCAGCTCGGCATATTCGCGCGTGATGCCGTCCGGCCCCAGCGCGGCGAGCAGATCAAGCTGCGCCTGGCGTGAGCTTTCGGCGCGGTGATCGGTGAGATTGACGATCTCGCCCTGCGTCGGTCCGTCGATCGCGCTATGCGGCTCGTCGACGAAGCTGCGCAGGCCCTCGGAGTGCCAGTGATAGCGGCGGGCCTGCCGCTTGTCGCCGTTCATGCCTTGCTGGACGACGGTCCATTTGCCGTCGTCGGTGACGAAGAAGCCGTGCAGGTAGAGCTCGAAGCCGTCCTGCACCGCGGCGCTGTCGACCTTGGCCACCAGCCGGCTCGCGCGGGTCAGGGCGGCACCGTCGAATCCGACGCGGTCGCCGAGGGCGGACAGTTCATCGGGCGTGCGGCGCGAATGCTTGCCGCGGCCGCCGCAGACGTGGATTCCGAGCTCGCCTTGCAGCGGCGCCAGACCTCGCTTCAGCGCGCCGATCACGCTGGTGGTGATGCCGGACGAGTGCCAGTCCATGCCCATCGCGGCGCCGAACGACTGAAACCAGAATGGATGCGAAAGTCGCTGCAAAAAGGCATCGCGGCCGTAATGGTGGACGATGGCCTCGGTGATGATGCCGCCCAGCGTCGCCATGCGCGCCGCCAGCCATGGCGGCACGCGGCCGCCATGGAGCGGAAGATCGGCGCTGCCGGTGCGTCGGGCCATCGGGCTCCCAGATGCTGAATCGGCGTCCAATCTACCAGCAAATGCGAGGGAGTGTACAAAGCGGACGTCGCTTCATCGCGCGTCTCGTCAGGCGGCTTCGGCGTTGATGCCGCTGACGGCGAGCTTGGTGAGCGCTTCATCCGTCTTCTTTTCCTCGGCCAGGGTCTGGTCGATGAGCTTGACCGCATCCTTCATGCTGAGCTTCGTAGCCCACGCCTTCAAGGTGCCGTAGCGGGCGATCTCGTAATGCTCGACCGCCTGGGCTGCCGAGAGCAGGCCCGCGTCGAGCGCCGGCGTGTCGGCATACTCCTCCATGATCTCCTTGCCCTCGTCGATGATCCCCTCGATGGCGTCGCACTTCTTGCCGCGCGCCGGCTTGCCCATCAGGTCGAAGATCTGCTCGAGCCGCTCGATCTGTCCTTCGGTCTCGTCATGATGCTTCTCGAAGGCCGCGCGCAGGTCGTCGGACTCGGCGGCCTTGGCCATCCGCGGCAACGCCTTCAGGATCTGCTTTTCCGCGTAGTAAATGTCCTTGAGGGTATCGAGGAAGAGGGCGCTGAGATCCTTGTCCGGCATTGGTCGCTCCGTGTGTTGGGTGAACAGTTCGGAGTGCCAACACGAGTGCGAAAAGCAAGTTCCTATCCTTGATCGATGCGCGGCAAAGCGCCTCGTCGGCCGTCGCGCATTCAAGCGCGCTACGATGGAGCTTGGTCGGATTGCGAAGTCTGGATTGCGAAGTCTTGCCGCAACGCGGCTTCGGAACGAAGCCTCGGCCGGCCCGTTGGTCGATCTCATCGTTCAAGGGAGAAACGCAATGGATTGGAATCGTGTCGAAGGCAACTGGAAGCAGGTCAAGGGCAAGGTCAAGGAGCAGTGGGGCAAGCTCACCGATGACGATCTCGATGTGATCGCCGGCAAGCAGGACCAGCTCGAGGGCCGTCTGCAGCAGCGCTACGGCTATGCCAAGGATCAAGCCGCCAAGGAAGTGAACGACTGGTACGGCCGCCAGAAATGGTGAGCGGGACCGCGTTCCGGGCCCCGCTTCGGCGGGGCCTCTTGCGTCCTGGGCGGCTGAACCTGCGTGTGACGGCATCCGGTCGGCGCGCGCAGGAGTGAGCGATGGGACAGCTTCTCAGCCCGCCGGGTCCGCGCGCGGCGCACCTTTGCATCGACATGCAGCGACTGTTCGAGCCGGGAGCGCCCTGGGCGACGCCCTGGATGGACCGCGTGCTGCCATGCATCGTCGAGCTGGCGCAGCATGCGCCTGAACGTACCGTGTTCACCCGCTTTATTCCGCCGCGCTCGAAGCACGACGCGCAAGGGATTTGGCGGGCCTATTACGAGAAATGGGAATGCGTGACCCGTGAGCGGCTCGATCCGGAGTTGATCGAACTCGTGCCGGCGCTCGCCGCCTGTGTGCCGCCGGCCGCCATCGTCGACCGGCCGACCTACAACGCGTTCGGCAATGGGCGCCTGCAAGCTCATCTGGACGCGCACGGGATCGATACGGCCATCGTGTCGGGCGGCGAGACCGACGTGTGCGTGCTCGCCACCGTGTTGGCCGCGATCGATATCGGCTATCGGGTGATCGTGGCCGAGGACGCGCTGTGCAGCTCTTCCGATCAAAGTCATGACGCGCTGCTGCAGCTTTATGCCGAACGCTTCAGCATCCAGATCGAGGTGGCATCCACGGCCGATATCCTCCGGATGTGGACCCTCGACGACTGAAGCGACAACGCGCCGATGCGAGGTACTGGTATCAGGGCGGTCGGAGCAGGGGTGGCAATACCTGCTTCCTGGTGCTGAGCTGACGCTGGCGATGCGTAGCTGCGAGGCAGCCGTTCAGGGGCACCGCGGTTGGCAATTGCGCGCCTGGACGCAGCACGATTGCCTCCGCGGGAGCCGACGCAATCATGGTGATGCCGAGCAAGCCAAGCGCGCGCACCAAGCTTGCGAGCCCGGAGCGTGCCTGGCTGATACGGCTCATCGCTCGACGGCTGGAAGGTAGGACTTGGGCCGTCAATCTGCGAGACGGTAACAAGGTTCCTGATTCTCGGCCTTGTGGCGAAGGTGAGCGGAGCAATGGGATGGCCGCCGGTGATCGTAGCCACGCCCATATCCGTAATTCGCATAAGGTATATTATGGAATATTTATATATGCAATTAGATCAGATATTTAGTGGGAAATCTTCGCACCAGTCCGCAAGTTGGCGTGTTTGCTGATGTGCCCAAGCCGGTCGTCCAGCCCGCGCTGATGCCGCAACGATCCACGCGCGCGCATCTCGTCTGAAAGCCGATATTGCCGCCGCGTACGGACGCTGCAATAAGCCCCAGCTGTGCAGAGATCGCTGGTGACCCCGCGGCATCAGGTCCGTATAGGATGGCATCTCAGAACAACAACAAGCCTCTCAAGGGAGCAACCAATGAGCTTTTCACGACGCACGCTGCTGAAGGTCTCCGCCGCTTCCGCCGTCCTCGGCGGGATTGGCGCGCCCTATGTCGCGCGCGCCCAGTCGGCCGAGTTCTCTTACAAGTTCGCCAACAACCTGCCGGAGTCGCATCCGTTCGTGGCGCGCGCCCGGGAGATGGCCGCGGCGATCAAGACCGAGACCAACGGCCGGTTTGACCTCCAGGTATTCCCGAACAGCCAGCTCGGTTCCGATACCGACATGCTGAGCCAGGTGCGCTCCGGCGGCGTCGAGTTCTTCACCCTGTCCGGCCTGATCCTGGCAACCCTGGTGCCGGCCGCCTCGATCAACGGCATCGGGTTCGCATTCCCGGACTATCCCACGGTCTGGAAGGCCATGGACGGCGAGCTCGGCGCCTATGTGCGCGGCGAGATCAACAAGGCCGGCCTCGAGGTCATGGAGAAGATCTGGGACAACGGCTTCCGCCAGACCACGTCGTCGACCAAGCCGATCACCGGTCCCGACGATCTCAAGGGCTTCAAGATCCGCGTGCCGGTGTCGCCGCTATGGACCTCGATGTTCAAGGCGTTCGATGCATCGCCCGCCTCGATCAATTTCAGCGAGGTCTATTCGGCGCTGCAGACCAAGATCGTCGAGGGCCAGGAAAACCCGCTGGCGCTGATCTCGGCGGCGAAGCTGTACGAGGTGCAGAAGTACTGCTCGATGACCAACCACATGTGGGACGGCTTCTGGTTCCTGATGAACCGCAGAGCCTGGGCGGCGCTGCCGGACGATATCAAGACCATCGTCGCCAAGAACGTCAACGCGGCGGCCGTCAAGGAGCGCGAGGATACCGAGAAGCTGAACGCCACCGTGAAGCAGGAGCTCACGGGCAAGGGGCTGGTCTTCAACCAGCCCGAGGTCGGGCCGTTCCGCGACAAGCTCCGCGCCGCCGGCTTCTACGCCGAGTGGAAGGGCAAGTACGGCGAGAAGGCCTGGGATCTGCTCGAGAAGTCCGTCGGCAAACTGTCCTGATCGGTCAAGCAGGAGGCTTGCCATGGCTCATGTCGAGATGACGCCGGCCGTGGCCGGCGAGGCGGCGTCGCAGCCCCCTCGCCGCCGCTCCGTTCTCGGTTCCATCGACGCGGCGCTCGGGATGCTGGTCGAAATCCCGGCGGCGATCCTTGTCGTCGCCGAGGTCGTGATCCTGTTCGCCGGCGTGGTGTCGCGCTACGTGCTGCATGCGCCGCTGATCTGGTCCGACGAACTGGCGTCGATCCTGTTCCTGTGGCTCGCGATGCTGGGCTCGGCGGTGGCGTTCCGCCGCGGCGAGCACATGCGGATGACGGCGCTGGTCGCAAGCGCGGGACCGCGGCTCTGGGCCTATCTCGACGTCGTCGCAACCTGCGCCGCGCTGGCGTTCCTGATCCTGATCGTGCGGCCGGCCTATGAATATGCCTACGAGGAAAGCTTCATCACGACGCCGGCGCTGCAGATATCCAACACCTGGCGCGCGGCGGCGCTGCCGGTCGGCACCTGCCTGATGGCGCTGTTCGCGCTGCTGCGGCTGGCCCGGGTCGGCGATTTCAAGACCTTCCTGCTGGCCGCGCTGACCGTGGCTGCGCTGATTGGCGCGTTCTGGCTGGCGCAGCCGATGCTGCGGCCGCTCGGCAATCTCAATCTGATCATCTTCTTCGTCGGCGTGGTCGGCTTCTGCGTGTTCGCCGGCGTGCCGATCGGCTTTGCTTTCGGCATGGCGATCTTCGGCTATCTGGCGTTGACCACGCGGACGCCCCTGATGGTGCTGGTCGGCCGGATGGACGAGGGCATGAGCCATCTGATCCTGCTGTCGGTGCCGCTGTTCGTCTTCCTCGGCCTCCTGATCGAGATGACCGGCATGGCGCGGGCCATGGTCGCGTTCCTGGCGAGCCTGCTCGGCCATGTCCGCGGCGGCCTGCATTACGTGCTGGTCGGCGCCATGTATCTGGTGTCCGGCATCTCCGGATCGAAGGCCGCGGACATGGCCGCCGTCGCGCCCGTGCTGTTCCCGGAAATGAAGCAGCGCGGCGCCAAGCCGGGCGATCTGGTCGCCCTGCTCGCCGCCACCGGCGCGCAGACCGAGACCATTCCGCCGAGCCTCGTGCTGATCACGATCGGCTCGGTGACCGGCGTCTCGATCTCAGCGCTGTTCACCGGCGGCCTGCTGCCGGGCGTGGTGCTGGCGATCACGCTGTCGGGGCTGGTGTGGTGGCGCTACCGCGGCGAAGACCGCAGCCACGTCCAGCGCGCCACCGGCCGCGAGATCGGCAAGGCGTTCGTGTTCGCCCTGCCCGCATTGGCCCTGCCCTTCGTGATCCGCTACGCCGTGGTCGAAGGCATCGCCACCGCCACCGAAGTGTCGACCATCGGCATCGTCTACGCCTTCGCCATCGGCCTCCTGATCTACCGCAAGTTCAACTGGCGGCGGCTGTTGCCGATGCTGATCGACACGGCGTGCCTGTCGGGGGCGATCCTGTTCATCATCGGCACCGCGACCGGCATGGCCTGGGGCCTGACCCAGTCCGGCTTCTCGCGGGCGCTGGCGGCGGCGATGACCGGGCTGCCCGGCGGTCCGGCGACCTTCATTGCGGTCTCGATCCTGGCCTTCGTGATCCTCGGCAGCGTGCTCGAGGGCATCCCGGCGATCGTGCTGTTCGGGCCGCTGCTGTTTCCGATCGCGCACCAGGTCGGCGTCCACGAGGTGCACTACGCCATGATCATCATCCTGGCCATGGGCATCGGGCTGTTCGCGCCGCCGTTCGGGGTCGGCTATTATGCCGCCTGCGCCATCGGGCGCGTCGATCCGGCCGAGGGTATCCGGCCGATCTGGGGTTACATGCTGGCGCTGTTGATCGGCCTGATCATCGTCGCCATCTTCCCCTGGATATCGATTGGATTCCTTTGAGAACCTAGCGGATTGGATAGAGCCATGAGCGCAGCTCAAAACCAGTACTCGATCGGGTTGGACAAGACGCCGGCCAACTACGTGCCACTTTCGCCGCTGAGCTTCCTGGCGCGCTCGGCCGCCGTCTATCCCGACCATATCAGCGCGGTCTATGAGGGCCGCAGCTTCACCTGGAAAGAGACTTACGAACGCTGCAAACGCTTTGCGTCCTATCTCGCGGGCCATGGCATCGGCCATGGCGACACGGTCGCGGCGATGCTGCCGAACATCCCGGCGATGAACGAATTGCACTTCGCGGTGCCGATGACCGGCGCGGTGCTCAACGCGCTCAACATCCGCCTCGACGCGGCGTCGATCGCGTTCCAGCTCGAGCATGGCGGCGCCAGGATCATTCTGGTCGATCCCGAATTTTCCGGCGTGATCGCGGAAGCCTTGACCCTGATGAAGGGCGCAAAGCCGTTCGTGATCGACGTCGATGACGCCGCCTTCAGCGGCGGCAAGCGGATCGGCGAGATCGAGTATGAGGCGGCGGTCGCGGCGGGCGATCCTGCCTTTGTGGAGCGGCCGCCGGCCGACGAATGGGATGCGATCGCGCTGAGCTACACGTCGGGCACGACGGGCAATCCCAAGGGCGTCGTGACCCATCACCGCGGCGCCTACCTTAACGCCGTCAGCAACATCCTCGCCGGCAATCTCGGCCAGCATCCGGTCTATCTCTGGACGCTGCCGATGTTTCATTGCAACGGCTGGTGCTTCCCCTGGACCATCGCGGCGACCGCCGGCGTCAATGTCTGCCTGCGCAAGGTCGACCCGGCCAAGATCTTCGAACTGATCCCGAGGCACGGCGTCACCCACATGTGCGGTGCGCCGATCGTCTACAACACGCTGATCAACGCGCCCGATGCGCCGAAGGGCGGCAAGGCAAAGCCCGTCGTCGGCCTGATCGCCGGCGCGGCGCCGCCGGTTGCAGTGCTCGAAGGTGGCGAGCGCATCGGCATCAAGCTGACCCACGTCTACGGGCTGACCGAGGTCTATGGCCCCGCCTCCGTCTGCGCCGAGCAGCCGGGCTGGGACGAGCTGTCGGCTGACGCGCGCGCACAGCTGAAGCGGCGTCAGGGCGTGTCCTATCCGCTGCAGGAAGGCGTCACGGTGCTCGATCCCGAGACCATGCGCGAGGTGCCGCGCGACGGCGAGACCATCGGCGAGGTCATGTTCCGCGGCAACATCGTGATGAAAGGCTATTTGAAGAACGCGAAGGCGACGCAGGAAGCTTTCGCCGGCGGCTGGTTTCACACCGGCGATCTCGGCGTGCTCGACGAGCACGGCTACGTCATCATCAAGGACCGCTCCAAGGACATCATCATCTCCGGCGGCGAGAACGTCTCCTCGGTCGAGGTCGAGGACATCCTCTACAAGCACCCGGCGGTGCTGTTCGCGGCCGTGGTGGCAAAGCCCGACCCGAAATGGGGCGAAGTACCCTGCGCCTTCATCGAGCTGAAGGACGGCGCCAAGGCGACCGAGGCCGAGATCATCGCCTATTGCCGCGAGCACATGTCGGGGTTCAAGACGCCGAAATCGGTGGTGTTCGGGGTGATCCCGAAGACCTCGACCGGCAAGATCCAGAAATTCCTGCTGCGTAACCAGGTCGGATCGGCCAAGGCGATCTCGGCCTGACAGCGCCACATACCCGCTGTCGTCCCGGGCTTGACCCGGGACCCATAACCACGAATGCCGATTGTATTGCAAAGCTGGAGCGACAGCTTACTTCAACAACGATGCCCTGTGGTTATGGGTCCCTGCTCCCGTGCGCAATTGCGCACTAGGCAGGGACGACAGCGAGTATGTGGCGCCTCGCTCTGGATCAATTGGGTTTTCAGCCTGCCCGGTCGAGCGTCAGCCGCATGCCGTCATAGGCCGGGATGACGCTGGCCGGCAGGCTCTGCCGCAGCACCTCGTAGTCGAGGTCGGAATGCATGTTGGTGATGACCGCGCGCTTCGGCTTGAAGCGCTCGATCCACGACAGCGCGTCCGCAACGCTGAAATGGCTGGGATGCTGCGCGTAGCGCAATCCGTCGACGATCCAGAGATCGAGATCTTCGAGCGCCGGCCAGCTCTCCTGGGGGATGTCGTGCAGATCCGGCGTGTAGGCGGCGCCGCCAATGCGGTAGCCGAGCGCCGGGATCTTGCCATGCTGCACCAGGAAGGCCCCGAGCTTCAGCGGGCCTCCCTTCCCCTGGACCGTATGGCTCTCGCCGGCCTCGATCGAATGCCGTGTCAGGATCGGCGGATAGTCGCTGCCTTCCGGCGCGATGAAGCAATAAGAAAATCGCGCCATCATGTCCTTGGCGGTCGACTGGTTGAAGTAGACCGGGATGCGGCGGCGCTGATGCAGCACGACCGAGCGCAAATCGTCGATGCCGTGGGTCTGGTCGGCATGCTCATGCGTCAGGAACACCGCGTCGATGTGCTCGACATTGCTGTCGATCAGCTGCTCACGCAGATCGGGCGAGGTGTCGATCACGACCCGCGTGGTGCCGTGCTCCATGGTGCGCTCGGCCATGATCGAGCAGCGGCGGCGGCGGTTCTTGGGATTGCCGGGATCGCAGGCGCCCCAGCCGAGTGCCGGGCGCGGCACGCCGGCGGACGAGCCGCAGCCCAGAATGGTCAGTGTCAGCGTCATGCAGCAACCTTCGGCGCCGGCACCTTGGAGAACAGCCGGAAGAAGTTTTCGGTGGTCTGCCGCGAGATCTCCTCCAGGGAGACGCCGCGGGTTTCCGCGAGCACCTTGGCGACCTCGACGACATAGGACGGCTCGTTGCGCTTGCCGCGGAATTTGCCGGGCGCAAGATACGGTGCGTCGGTCTCGACCATGATGCGGTCGGCCGGCAGCTCGGCTGCCAGCGCGCGCAGCGCGTCCGACTTCTTGAAGGTCAGTATGCCCGTGAACGAGATCGACAGCCCGAGCGCGATCGCCTTCATCGCGAGCTCGCGGCCGCCGGTGTAGCAGTGCAGGACGGCCTTGAACGGGCCCTTCGCGACCTCGTCCTCCAGGATGCGGCCGCAATCCTCGTCGGCCTCCCGGGTATGGATGACCAGCGGCAGCCCCGTTTCGCGGGCCGCCGCGATGTGGGCGCGAAAGCCGCGCTCCTGGGCCTCGCGCGACCCATGCTCGTAGAAATAGTCGAGCCCGGCCTCGCCGAGCGCCACGACCTTCGGATGCTTGGTCAGCTCGATCAGTTCGCTGGCCGGGATGCCATCCTCTTCATCGGCATGATGTGGATGGGTGCCGACCGAGCAGTAGACGTCGGGGAAGCGCTCGGTGATCGCGAGCAGGCCGCCGAGCCGCCTCACCCGGGTCGAGATCGTGACCATGCGGCCGATGCCGGCCGCCTCCGCGCGGCCGACGATCCCGTCGAGATCGTCGGCAAAGTCGGGAAAATCCAGATGGCAGTGACTGTCGACCAGCATGAATTTCGAACCACTCACTCGGTCTTCGGTTCCACATAGCGCGGAAAGACGCCGACAGGCGCCGGCAAAACCGTACCTGGCCTGATCCGCTCGGCGACCGCGGCAAAGCCGCGGGCGTCAGCAGCGATACCGAGGCTGTCGAGCATCTTGCCACAGGACTCCGGCATCACGGCCTGCGCCATGATCGCGATCTGACGCACGACTTCGGCGGTGACATACAGCACCGTCTTCTGGCGCGCCGGATCAGTCTTGGCCAAAGCCCACGGCGCCTCGCCGGCAAAGTAGCGGTTGGCCTCGGCGACCACCGCCCAGACCGTATTGAGCCATTGATGGATCTGCTGCATCGCCATCGCGGTGCGCGACGTCTCCAGCATGGCGTCGGCCTGCGCCAGGATCGCCTTGTCGTTGTCGCTGAATTCGCCCGGCTCCGGCAGCACGCCGCCGAGTTGTTTGGCGATCATCGACAATGAACGCTGCGCCAGATTGCCGAAATCATTGGCGAGGTCGGCGTTGATGCGCGCGACGATGGCCTCGTGATTGTAGTTGCCGTCCTGGCCGAACGGCACCTCGCGCAAGAAGAAGTAGCGCATCTGGTCGACGCCGTACTGCTCGGCGAGATTGAAGGGATCGACCACATTGCCGACCGACTTCGACATCTTCTCACCCCTGTTGAACAGGAAGCCGTGCGCATAGACTCGCTTCTGCACCGGAATGCCCGCCGACATCAGGAAGGCCGGCCAGTACACCGCGTGGAAGCGGATGATGTCCTTGCCGATGATGTGGACGTCGGCGGGCCAGTAGCGCCAATGCTTGTCGTTCTCATCGGGATAGCCGACACCGGTGATGTAGTTGGTCAGCGCGTCGACCCAGACATACATCACGTGCTCGGGATCCTCCGGGACCTTGACGCCCCAGTCGAACGTCGTGCGCGAGATCGAGAGGTCCTTGAGCCCGCCCCGTACAAAACTCATCACCTCGTTGCGGCGCGAGTCCGGGCCGATGAAATCGGGTTGGCTCTCGTAGAGGTGCAACAGCTTGTCCTGGTAGGCCGACAGCTTGAAGAAATAGCTCTTCTCCTCGACCCATTCGACCGGCGTGCCCTGCGGGCCGCGGCGGACATTGTCCTCGCCGACGACGGTCTCCTCCTCGGCGTAATAGGCCTCGTCGCGCACCGAATACCAGCCGGCATAGGTGTCGATATAGATGTCGCCGTTGTCCTGCATGCGGCGCCAGATTTCCTGCACGGACCGGTGATGCGCCGGCTCCGAGGTGCGGATGAAGCGGTCGAACGAGACGTTGAGGCGCTCGTCCATCTCCTTGAAGCGCGCCGCGTTGCGGGTCGCGAGATCGTAGGGCGTCATTCCCTCGCTGGCCGCGGTCTGGATCATCTTCTGTCCGTGCTCGTCGGTGCCGGTCAGAAAGAACACGTCCTTGCCGTCGAGCCGCTGGAAGCGCGCCAATGCGTCGGTCGCGATCGCCTCATAGGCGTGGCCGATATGCGGCTGACCGTTCGGATAAGCGATCGCGGTCGTGATGTAGAACATGTTGCCGCGATCCGCGGCGGACACCGCGACGGATGCGGTCGCAGGAGCCGCTGCGGGTTTGGGCTGTTTCGGCGCGCGAGCTTTTGCCGGCGTCGGCGCCTTCTCGGCAACGGAAGCCGTCGGCAGAGCGGGATTCTTTGCCGCGGGTGCGACGGCTGCTGCGGCTGCTTTCTTCGGCGGAGCCTTGGTGGCCTTCGCTGCGGCCTTCCTGGCCGTGCTCTTGGCCGTCTTCTTCGCGGCCTTCTTGACGACCTTCTTCGCCGCCGATTTGCTGGCGCCCTTGGCTCCGGTCCTGGACTTGAACTTGGACTTGGCGGCCTTCTTTGCTTTCTTGGCGACGCGCCCGGCCTTCTTGGCCGCGCGCGATTTCGCCGTGGCTTTGCTGGTCGCGCGAGCGGGCGATGCCTTTTTCGTCTTCTTGGCTTTTTTCGACGATGTCTTCTTAGCGGTCGCCACCACGGAATCCTTTGCAGATCGAAACGAGATTGTCGGGAGTGTTGTCAGACGGATGTGTTGTCAGACGCGGTGTCTATCGGGTCGCATCCGCGAGCATCGAAAACACCGAGAAAACCAGCGGCTTGCGCTCCAGATTGTAGGCTTCGGTATCGCGCGCGGCGCGGACGATCTTTTCCCATACCTCCGCCAGCCGTGCAAGGCGCGGCAGGTTGGCATTGGCATCGCCCGTGCGCATGCGCTCGCTCATCCAGCGATCGATGCCGTCGATGAAAGCGGCGAGCGCGACACGGTCGCTGGTGCCGAGCGCTTCGCCCAGCGCATGCAGCTCGCGCGGATCGACGCTCGGAAGCGTCGCGAGCAGCGCGGCCGTGCGTTGCTGCAGTTTCAGCGCATCGCCGCCGAGCAGCGACAGCGCCCGCCCGACGCTGCCTTCGGATGCTGCGGCGGCTTCCAGTAGCGCCGGATCGTCCGATTCGATATCGGTTGCGGCCGCGGCCGCGCGCACCACATCGTCCGTCTCCAGCGGCCGCAGCAGCAATTTGCGGCAGCGGGACAGAATGGTCGGCAGCACTCGTGACGGTGCGTGGCTGACCAGAAGGAACAGCGATTGCTGCGGCGGCTCCTCGAGGATCTTCAGCAATGCGTTCGCGGCGTTCGGATTGAGCTCGTCGACGGTATCGACAATGCAGACGCGCCAGCCGTCGACCGCAGCGGTCGAGCCGAAGAACGAGATGGTCTCGCGCGTCTCGTCGACCGTGATGACGGTCCGCATCACGCCGCGGTCGTTGACGCCGCGCTCGAGTACAAGGAGCCCGCCATGGGCGCCTGCCGTGATCTGCCGCGCCACGGGGTCGGCCGGGTCGACCCGCAGCGTCGGCGCCTGCTGCACCTGGGACGATTTCGGATTGCGAAACGCCAGCACGAACCGCGCCATGCGGTGGGCCAGCGTCGCCTTGCCGATGCCCTGCGCGCCGCCGATCAGCCAGGCGTGCGGAATTCGCCCGCTGCGATAGGCATCGAGCAAGGCGGTCTCCGCCTCGCGATGCCCGAACAAATCCGGCGTTTCGCGCGGATGGCGAGCGGCGCTCTCCTGTTCGACCTTGCGCGCACTCATGCGGGACTGTCCGCCGCAAGCGCTGCGCGCAGATGTTCGCGCAGCGCGGCCCATATCCTGGCCGAGACCGTGTCCGGATCGGCCGTGGCGTCGATCAGGACGCAGCGCGCCGGATCTTCGGCCGCGATCCGGCGGTACGCGTCGCGCAAATCCTGGTGGAACTTGATGCCTTCGGCTTCGAAGCGATCGGCGGTGGCGTTGCCGCGGCGCGCGGCGGCGCGTTGCAGTCCGACCTCGACCGGCACATCGAGGATGAAGGTCAGATCGGGCTTGAGATCGCCGATGGTCACGCGCTGCATGGCGTTGACGAGTTCGGGCGACACCTGCCCGAGCTGGCCCTGATAGGCCCGCGTGGAATCGAAGAAGCGGTCGCACAGCACCCAGATGCCCTGATTGAGCGCCGGCAGGATCACCGTGCGGACATGATCGTCGCGCGCGGCGGCAAACAGCAGCGTCTCGGCCTCCGGCCCGAGCAGCTTGCCCATCCCCGACAGCACGAGGTGGCGGATGATCTCCGCCCCTGGCGAGCCGCCGGGCTCGCGGGTCACGATCGCGCGCAGCTTGGCGGCATCGAGCCGTTCGGCAAGCTTGCGGATCTGGGTCGATTTCCCCGACCCCTCGCCGCCCTCAAAGGTGATGAAGCGACCGCGCAAGCTCGGCCGTTGGACTGCTGCTTCCGCCATGTCAGAGCTTCTCGACCCCTGCGCGGAACATCCCGATGACCAGCTCCTGGGCGCCGTCGAGCGCGCGGCGCATCGTCGATCCGGTGCCGACGGCGTCCGCTGCGAAGACCGGAGTTTCCATTGCGACATTGGCGCCGCGCCACACCCGCACCACCCCGATCTTCTGGCCGGCGGTGATCGGCGCCTTGACCGGGCCGCTATAGATGATGCGTGCCAGCAGTTTGTCGTTGCCGTTCTTCGACACCATCACCTTGATCGGATCGGGGCTGACCAGCTTGACCGAGCGGCTCTCGCCGCCGAACACCCGCGCATAGCCGACCGGCTGGTTGGCCGCGATCAGGGTCCGGGTCTCGAAGCTGCGGAACCCCCATTCCAGCATCTTCTTGGCTTCGGTCGCGCGGTCTTCGGAATCCTCGAGGCCATTGACCACGACGATCAGCCGCGTGTCGTTCTGCACCGCCGAGCCGACCATGCCGTAGCCGCCTTCCTTGGTGTAGCCGGTCTTCAACCCGTCGGCGCCGGGCAAGGCGTTCAGCAGCGGATTGCGGTTTTGCTGGCGGATCTTGTTCCAGGTGAATTCCTTCTCGCCGAACAGTTTGTACCTGTCCGGATAGGTCAGGATGATGTGGCGCGCCAGCGTTGCGAGTTCCCGCACCGTCATCTTGTTGGCCGGATCGGGCAGCCCGTTGGAATTGCCGAAGGTCGACTTGGTCATGCCGAGCTCGCGGGCGCGCTTGGTCATGAAGTCGGTCGCGAAGGTATGCTCATTGCCGGCAATGCCCTCGGCGAGCGCGATGCAGGCATCATTGCCGCTCGGGATGATCGCGCCATGCAGGAGATCGTCGACCGAGACCTTGCTGTTGATCGCCGCGAACATCGTCGAGGTGCCGGACGGCGCCCCGCCCCGCCGCCAGGCGTTCTCGCTGATCCGGTACTCGTCCGTGAGCTTGATGTCGCCCTTCTTGATGGCGTCGAACACCACCTCGGCCGTCATCAGCTTCATCATGCTGGAGGGTGCGCGCAACTCGTCGGCGTTCTTCTCGAACAGCACACTGCCGCTTGAGGCCTCGACCAGGATCGCGGTCGGCGCATCGCCGTCGAACCCGCCCTCTTCCTTCTTGGCGCCCTGGACGCTGTTGTTGGCGGCATAGACCATTCCGCCGCAACCGATCGCCAGCGCGACCGCGGCCGCGACCAGGCCGCGCCAGCAGCGCCCGGCGCGAGCTGACAACGTGCGGGGAACTGCGGTTGGGGCTGCCATCGGCGATGTCCTGAAAGACTGCGTTCTAACAGCTGGAAGTATCGCAAACAACTGAGGTTTTTGCGCTTGTGCACGGCAAGCTGGATTGCCGCCTGCGTTGAACGTCCGTATCCTTGAAACCAGCTAACGTCAGCAGAACCGGCAAACAAGGCGGAAACGCGAATGTCATCCTCCCGCACCATTTCCGCCAACGGCATCGACATGTTCGTGCGCGAGGCCGGGCAAGGCCCGCTGGTCGTGCTCTGTCATGGCTGGCCGGAACTGTCCTATTCATGGCGGCACCAGATCGCGGCGCTGGCCGCAGCAGGCTTTCGGGTCGTCGCGCCCGACATGCGCGGCTTCGGCCACTCCGGCGCGCCGGCCGAGGTCGGCGCCTACACGATCTTCGATACGGTCGGAGACATGGTGGCGCTGGTCGCCGCGCTCGGCGAGACACGCGCGATGATCGTCGGCCATGACTGGGGCGCGCCGGTGGCCTGGCACGCGGCCCTGTTCCGTCCCGACATCTTCACGAAAGTCGCCGGCCTCAGCGTGCCGCCGCCGTTCCGCGGCCGTGGTCGCCCGCTCGAAACCCTGCGCGACAGCGGCATCACCAATTTCTATTGGCAGTACTTCCAGCCATCAGGCGTGGCCGAGGCCGAGTTCGAGCGCGACATCCCCCACACCATGCGGCTGGTGCTCGGGCGTGGCGTCTCCGATCCAAGCTCGATGTTCGTCGACGAGGCCAGGGGCTTCCTCGGCAAGCTGCCGGCAGGAATGCCGTTGCCGGCCTGGCTGACCGAGGCCGACATTGCCGAATTCGCCGAAGGCTATCGGCACTCCGGCTTCCGCGGCGGCCTGAACTGGTACCGCAATCTCGACCGCAACTGGGAGCTGACCGCGCCCTGGCAGGACGCGCAGATCCATCAGCCGTCGCTGTTCATCGCCGGCTCGAATGATTCGGTGATCACCGGGCTGATCGGCGCCAAGCGGGTCGCGGACATGGAGCGCGTGCTGCCGAACCTCAGGCAGAAGCTGATCATCGAGGGCGCCGGCCACTGGATTCAGCAGGAGCGCCCCGACGAGGTCAACAAGGCGCTGACCGCGTTTCTGAAATGATCGGGCCAACAGCCTGATCTATAGCCGCATGGCTCAGTAGAGGCCGCGTCCGCTCAGGACTTCGGCCGGCCCCCGCGCGTCGATCGGGACATAGGCGGCCGCCGGGCTCGGGCTCGCGGCATAGCGCGCGTCACCCTCATACGAGACTTCACGCGGGTTGTTCAGGGCGCGGCGGTGCGAGCGGCTCGAGGCCGACATTTCGGAAGTGGCGCTCACCGAGGCGTAATCGGCCTGGGTGTTGCCGAGGCTGTAGGGCCGTCCCTCCGGCAACGGAACGTCGCCACGGATCCGGCCCGAGGAGGACGACATCTCAGGCACGAACGGCCGTGCGGAGGCAACCCGGACCATCGACGGGGACGGCGCTGGAGTACCGGTGCGCAAGGTCGCCATCAGCTGGCGGTCGTCGGACCCTTCGAGCGGCGCCCGGCCGACATATTCGACGCGGACGCGCGCCACGCCATTGCCTTTGAATTCAAGTAGTTCTGCGGCTTTGTTCGAGACGTCTATGAGGCGATTGCCGTGGTAGGGGCCGCGGTCATTGACCCGAACGACGAGCGATCGGCCATTGCTCAGGTTGGTGACGCGGGCGTAGCTCGGCATCGGCAAGGTCGGATGGGCGGCCGTGAGCGAGCCCATGTCGAACACCTCGCCATTGGCGGTCAGGCGGCCATGGAAATCGTCGCCGTACCAGGACGCCATGCCCTCCGCGCGATAGTTCGCGTTCTCCTCCGGCACATAGGTGCGGCCGGCGACCACATAAGGCTTGCCGATGCGATAGGTGCCGCCGCCTTTCGGCACGGGATCACCCAGCGCCACCACGCGCGGGCTCGACGACACCCCGTATTTGGGGTCGACCCGGCTGGCGAACTTGTTCGAGGAGGCACAATTGGCGAGGACGAGGCACGTCGCCACCGCAACGGCGCCGCGCGCCGTCCGGATCATCGAATCTAGCCGTCTAGTCCCCATCTGCCCCAAGTACCATTCTGCCGGACCTGCGCCTACTCCGAGGCGTCGAAGTCCTTTCCGTCGCTGTGCGGCCCACCTCCGCACCAGAGCGTGACGATATCGCAACCGGAACACGGCGGAAATGGGGAGAGCCGGTCGGCGGTGGCGTCTTGGTGAATGGTCTGTTGCGCCTCCTCCGTCGTTCTACTGACCTTCGCCCCCGCCAAACGCCCTCGCCTGTCCCGCTATCAGACACACTGTTGCAGCAAATCATCAGTCGGGGGGCATCTTGGATTCCAACAATTGAATCTTTTTGACTGTGCAAGGCTGCAATCGTTTTCTCATCCGCGTGGGGCGCAAAGGAAGTTTGCGATGATCGAGACGGTTACAGCGGTGATGGGCCTGGTGAGTGCGGCGATCTTCTTGGCGCACGCCGTGGAAGGCTATCGGTACCGGGCCTGACAGTCCGTTGAAGGCGGAAGGACGCGTCACCTCTTTCCAGGAGTGAATGTTCGGAAAGCTTTAATCAATTCGGATGAGCATCGATTGAAGGCAGGTGTATCATGCGTAATCACGATTTGGTCTCCGACGGGTTTCTGACCCTGACCGCAGCGAGCCTGGTGCTGCTGTGCTCGAGCCTGCTGGCGTTCGCTTTCGGCTGAACGTTTTTGAGGCGCGCCCAAGGGCCGCCTTCCGTCGTCGCCCACCAACTCTCAGGGGAACAAGTGGCCGGCCGCACCTGAGGCATGAACAAGTGAAAGGCCGACCGCATCCAGTTGATGTGTACTTGTGATGTGGTTGCCGTCGAATACCAGCTCGGTCGTTGTTCCCGATGCGCTCTCAGTCAGAAAAACCGCCGAGCTGTTCTTCATATCGGTAACATCGAGAACCGGGTCGTAGTTGCCCGGCAGCAAATTGCTTGCAACGAACTTGAAGTTGTCGAAGTAGAGAAGATCGATCTGGCCCGACGAAGACTGCGTCACGATGTCGGCGTGCCCGTCTCCATTGACATCTGCAACCGCGACGACATTCCAGAATGCCAGGTTCGTTAGCGCACTCGTGGTGAGCTTGCCCGAACTATTGAAACCCAGGAAATCAATCTGTCCGCTCGACGACTGAGTGACGAATTCGGCGTTCGCGGCTCCGCTGAACAGACCGGCGCCTTTTACGTCCCAATAGCTCCCCGTCATCAGCAAAGAGCTCGATAGTTGCCCTGCACTGAAGTTAAGCAAATCAATTTGGCCATTGGACTGGGTAACGACGGCAGGATTTCCGTTCGACGCAAAATCTACGTTGCCGACGACCTTCCAGAATGCCTGCTGCGTCAGGGATGAACCGGCGAGATGGCCGGACGAGTTGTATTGCAGGAAATCCAGCCGTCCGTCGGCGAGCTGGGCGGCAGTCGAAACGGCGATGCCGGGAACCACGCCATAAAGGGCTCGCACGCCGTCGATGTCCGATTGAGTGAGATCTGTGACTGCGGGATTGATGACCGCATTCATGATCGCCGGACTGACATTGTAGTGGTCCAGTCCGAGGCTATGTCCGATCTCGTGCAGCGCTACGACGTAGAAAGAGACTCCGCCATTGCTGACAAGCTCACCATTGACGAGATGCCAACCCTCATCCATGTCGAACGTAATATCAGCTGCAATCTCCGAACCGCCCGTATAGGAGCTCTGCTCCTCGCCGACGACGTTGTTCAGACCGTCGATGTGGCTCAGTCCAAGGCGTATTTGATTCCCGGCGGCGTCAGAGACTTCATGAAAGTCGATATTGGCCGCCGATTCCCACCGGTCGAATGCCTCCCTGATCTCGGTCTGGAACATTCCGGTCAGGAAGCTGTCGAACTGAATGAATTGGCCAGTGAAGTTCGCTGCGGCGAAGCTCCAATCAATCTCGCCGGAAGGGGTTCCAAGTGCGCTGGAGCCCCACTTGAAGCCCTCGAAGACGTAGTCAGCCATCAAACAATGCCCTTGGCTCGATGATGCCCTGTGGCCAGAGGGGAAGTCCCAGTCGTTGCGAGACGCCCCAAATCACTGTCTGCACAATGCATAATTTTACCAGCGATTGTCGATTCTGGCCACGTTGGCCTTGGTTGTCTTGACAGCATTACCCGGACTTTCCAGCTTGAGCCGGCGGCCGATGGCGGCAGCTGGGCTAACGGCGAGATGATCTGGATCGGTGAAGAAGAGAGGAAACACGGATGACCGGCAGTGTCAGGGAGGGAACGTCCGCCCTTCTCGTCAGCACAGATGGCCGGCTGCTGATGCAATTGCGTGACGACCTCCCGCACGTTTCCGATCGGGGAAAGATCAGCCTTTTTGGTGGACGGCGCGAAGGCGCCGAGACCTTCCTCGAATGCGTGGTGCGCGAGATCCACGAGGAGATTGGCTACTACTTGCCGCCCGAGCGTTTCGAGTTGATCGGCCGCTATTCCGGTCCCGATCATGCAACGCCAAACGGCACGCTTCGCGGCGAGGTGTTCCTCGCGCGCGAGGTGCCCATCGACCAATTGACGGTGACCGAAGGCCGCCTCGAGATCGTCGCCATCGACGACCTCGAACGCATCAGCGGCATGCTCGCGCGCCCGGCTACGTTTGCGCTGGAGATATTCCTGAAGCGCGAACCGATGACCTGAGCGCTGAAACCAGCGCGCGGATGTGATCGTCGATCATGGTCAACGCGACTGACGGATGAGCAAAGTCGATATCGTCCACATGCCAGTAGGTCACCCTGTCGGCGACCTTGGGGAACCGGCGCTCGATCAGCGGACGGTGCTCGGTCTCCTTGAGCGCGATCACGAGGTCGGCGTCGTCGAAGTCGGCCGACGAACAGGGCTGCGGAAAGCGCGCTGCGCCCTCCGGAACGATGCCGCTGGCGCGAAGACGATCATCGGCGAAGACTGACATGGGCCCGACATTGTCGGGCGAACCCCGCTCGGCCGCGCCTCTGGAGGACGCGCGCCACGCCAGTTGTTCGGCTCTTGCAAGATGATTGAACAATTCCTCTGCGTATCGACTGCGATAATAATTGCCGGTGCAGAGAAAGAGGACACGCTTCATGGGCGTCATGATGGCCAACGTGGGCCCTCGCGGTCAACAGTGTTGCGAGCATGGGTCTCTTTCAGCTCATGGGCCGGGCGAGTGACGGGCCGGCCCGGGGTTTCTTGAAACGACGGAACCGACCAGCCCTCAATCATCCCTGCCCGTCCCGTTGAGTTGGGTGCCAATTGCGCTGCCAATTTTGAGCAGCGGGCCGCAACCGAAAACGGCCCCAGCGTGGGTTGCTGAGGCCGTCATTCCGTCTGCTGGGGGCGCGGGCGCCAGTGAGCAGGCCGCCTCGGTTCAGCAGAGCGCCGGTACATCCGCGGCTGTCTGAATTGTACTCGATGTCGTAGCGTGCCTGGCGAGGTCTCAGGGGGTACCCCACAGGGCGCATCCGGAAATGGGACCCGTTAGCAAATCAGCAACGTGATCGGCGCAGGCTTCTCTGAGGGACGGGACCGTTGGGGACGCAGCACGGTCACGTTTCGGAGGAGCTGGCGCGCCGGCCCTGAGCGTCGGCTCCTCTTTTGGACCTTGTGTGAGTTAGGCAACAGCCGTCACTCCAGGTACCTGCTAAGCAAGTGACGTTGGGAATTTCAGGGCCCTAGCGCTGGGAATGACAGGGCGCCGCCGGGACAAACCATTTCGGGCCCGGCGGCGTAATTTTTGAGATTTGCCGCGCTGACGCATGAGAGGCGTCTCGAGATGTCTGGCAACAAGATTGTTACAAAGACCGTGCTGTTAGCGCTGGCCATCGGCATTGCCGTATGGGCAGCTATGGGGGCGCCCGAGCCAGGCACAAATTCGCCGATGCACGTCGCCAGCAGGCGCTGAGGCCCCTGGCGGCACGACCCATGCAGTTAAATTGACGCTGGGGATTTCACTGTCCCAGTTCAGGAAGGAAACGCCGCCGGGCGTGTATTTTTGAGACCGGCGGCGTCTTTTCCTCGCACAGCAAGCTGGCGCGATTGCCCTGCCTGCCCGTCTGGCGGTTTAGTCGCCTTGGGAGATTGGGCGCTGTCGCTTTAGGTCGGCGTCATTCGAGCGGTAGAGAAAGCGCGGGCAGCGGCCTATTGCCCTGCTCGCAACCTGTTCGCCCCTTGAGCGGTAGAACCGGCGTTGAAGCATCCGCGGCAGTCCGGCCCATGAAATGGGTCAGATTAACGCCCGATGACCACTCCACATAACCAACAGCCGAAAAGGCAACCGCTCCCACGACGAGAATACTGAGCACTGAAGCGGCGGCTGCCGACGGCAAGCTTTGGCTGCTGAAAAACGGCATCACGATTCTCCGACACCGAGCTGCCACCCGCTCGTGCATTAGGCCAACTCGCGATGATCGAGTGTGAACCGCCTCACATTTCACGGGCACTTGATGCCGAGACCGGGCCCGTCGATGCCGGTTCACGGCCCGGCGCGCCATTTTTGCCAATTCAGATCCAGGCCGCTGCCCAGCCGGGCAGACGATCCGGAAGTGGCTGGTCGAGCAGGCCAGCGACCGGCGGTGCGACTTTGATCTTCGACCGCAATTGAAGCGTTTCCGGCCGCCTCAATCGGCGGCCTCTTTCAACCGCAATTCATCGAATGGCGCTCAATTGCCTAGCGCTTTCGAACCTTGCTTGGGCCTCTGAGAGGGCACCGTCGATGGCGAGTCCCAGTCGATCATTTTCAGGCAAACGAGGAGTTCGACATAGCTTTGTACTTGCCCTGCCCCCGCCAAGAGTTCGCAACTTTCACGCGGTCCTGCCGGGACGGTTAGCCAGATCGAGTTTAGCTGCTGCCGCGCAACCGTCTCGTCACTCACGCACTTACTTGCGTCCTGGGGAAGTCCCGACGCCTTATCGTCAACGGAAACGTCCGCGCAAAGCGCCTTGATATCGAAGTTGGGAACACTGTCTGAAATTTGTACGGGCGGCTGACCAACGAGCGATAATGCCAAGAGCGCTGACTTCATAAGATCTCCCTCCCCGTCCGGTGCGCCCAGCTGGAAGGCGGATTGACCTGGGACTGACGCGGCTTCGGAGGCTGTAGCGGCCACCCTCCGCCCACGACGTTACATTGCGCCTTTTTCCCAATTTCTATCCACCACGAACCGCAATGCTGCGGCGCGCTACTACTTTTGCGCACGCCATTTGCCTGCCAGTTTGTTGGTTAGGATTAGTTCGGAATGACAATCGCCGCGGCTGCCCCGCGGGTTTCGAAGCAGCAGGCGCGATCGACAAAAATAGTGCGGTGCAGATCACCCCGACAGTAACAGCGGGTTGGCGGTGTATCCGCAAATCCACGGTTCGCCGCCTTAACGTTAAGCCGAAAACCGATGCCCGCACCGACGTGGCGTCGTGTAGTGTCTGAGATATTTCATTTTTTCTTCGTCAAAGCCAATTGCCAAAGTTCAGCGATTTAAATCAATGATCGTGGAGTTCGGTATCGCGAGCACGATCGTGGGATCCGTGCTCGCCCTTTATGCAAGGCGGCATCGTTCAGTCATCTTGCAAGCGTGCGCAGGCGCGCTGCTGATTATCGGCCTCGCCTGCGTTGGCGCGGGGCTGCCGCATGTGTGACCCTCGTTGCACTCGCTCCGGAGTTGCAGTTGAGTGCCCATTGCCGTCCCATTTGCGATGACAACAACGTGCCGAATGCGATTCGTAAAATCGGCCCGGATTACCTGCCCCTTCAGCAGGGACCGGGCGAATGACCGGCCGGCCCGGGTTTCGCTGCCAAGTTCGCGTTGCGTTCGGCGCTGCCCTACGCTAAGGGCCTGATCCGATCGATCCGGAAGGGTGGCCGAGTGGTTTAAGGCACCGGTCTTGAAAACCGGCGTGCCCGCAAGGGTACCGTGGGTTCGAATCCCACCCCTTCCGCCAATATAGTGTTCTCCATTGTTCTCCACCGTTCGGAATCCCCAGTAAAATCAGCGCTTTCTTCGGCAGACTGTATTCCTCAGTTCGCCGTCGTTCCTCACAATCAAGGCGCAGACCGTAGCTTGGGACCATAGGTTCGGAGGATGGTTTTGATTGGAGGAACACGTGGCTGGAAAACTCAAGCCGCTCGACGTCGAACGCGAAACGAAGCCCGGCAATATGCTGACGGCGACGGGCTCTACCTGATCGTCGAGGTTCGCTGCGAGCTGCCACCCTCAAGCCACTATCGTTACCGTCGCACTCGCTCCGCAATCTTTCCTCCGTCAGCAATCCGGTCGCTTGGGTGCAGCACGACCCGGTTCCCCGCAGCGAGCCCGGAGAGAATCTCCGCCCCCCGGTTGTTCCGGTGGCCGATGCTCACCGGCACCGTTTTGGCACGGCCGTTCTCGTCGACAAAAACGGCCCACTGGTCGCCTTTCCTGAACAACGCGGTTACCGGGACGGTCAGGGCGTCGGCGGCGCTCCACGTGGTTACATGGACGACCACACGATAGTCGTGGCCAAGCTGGGACGACACCTCCGGCGCATCCGCGAAGTCGATCGTTACCCGGACGCGCTGCTCCTCGATGCCTAGCGCCGACACCTTCAGAAAGCCGGCGGGGTCCACGCGCACGACCTTGCCCTTGATCGGGGGGCCGCCCCAGCCGTCGATCCGGACAGGCGCGCCCACCTTGATCTGGACTGCATCCGTCGAGAGCAGGTCCGCCACGATCTCCAGATCGAGAGGGTTGCCGATTTCGACCAGTGGTGCTCCGGGCGGGACTGTCGCCTCGCTGTCCTGGACGATCTTCAGCACCCTTCCACTCGCCGGCGCGAGCACCCGGACGCAGCACGTCGGCTCCGCCGACGGGGCGGCATTGGCCGGGTCCATCAACCGGGCCGCCAGGCTGGTCCGCACCGCGCGACGCATGTCGACCTGAGCCTTGGCGCTCGCCAAGGCAGCCTCGTTCGTGGCCACGTCGAATTTCGCCTTGTCGAAGGCCTGGGCCGAGGTGGACTGCGTCCGCAACAGCGTCTGCGCCCGTTGGAATTCGGTCCGGGAAAAGTCCAGCGCGGCTTCGATCCGCTGCACCTCGGCTTCCTGCTGTTGGATGGCGGCATCCGCGGCCAAGACCTCGGCCTGAAGCTGGTCGCGCGAGCGCACGTCGATGAAGCCCGGCAGCGTCGGCTGCATCAGGGCGACGACGGTCTTGTTGGCGACGACCTCGTCGCCGACGTGAAGCGAAGGTCCCTGCTCTCCGAGCGGATGCGAAATCCTCAGGACCTTTCCCGCGATGGGTGCCGAGACCGTGTAAACGTGGCGCACGTGGGTCTTGCCGTCATCGTCCGCTGTGACTTCGATTGGGCCTTTCGCGACGGTCGCGAGATCGACGAGAGCCGGCCGGGGCCAGGCGAACCACGCCAATCCCCCTGCGATCGCGGCCAGGAGCGCGACGCCGATGATGCGTTTGGCCCATTTTGCCGGCATGGCTAGTCTCGCGTCTTGAGGACCGCGACGAGGTCCAGTTTGTTGACGCGGTCCCGGATGATGAAGGCCGAGGCGACCGCGGCAAGAATGACGATCGCGCTGGCGGCAACGTAGGTGGAGTGCTCGATGACACCGCGCACGCGCATGATTTCACCGGCCAGATTGGTTTTCATCATCCACCCGAGGCCATAGCCCATGACCCATCCAGACGGCTGGGCGATCAAGGTCAGGATCGCAAGTTCGAGCAGAAGAATCCGCAGCACTTCGCCTCGGGTAAAACCGAGCACCCTGAGGCTCGCGAGTTCACGGGCCCGTTCCGAAAGCGCAATCCGGGCGTTGTTGTAGACAACGCCGAAAGCAATGACTGCCGCCAGCCCGGTGTAGATGCTGGCCATTGTCGTGATGATCAGCGCAACCGCGTCGCGGAAATTCGCCAGCGAAGTGCGCTGGAGCGCCACGCCGCTGACGGTCGGCATCGCCTTGACGGCTGCGTAGAACCCTTCCCTCTTGTTGTCGTCGAGACTGAGGTTGACGCTGCTGACGACCGGAGGATCGCGCATCAGGCGCGTCAGCGCGTCCAGGTCCATCATGCCCCTGATGCCAAAATAGTCCTCCACCAGGGCAAGGACCGGGAGCGTTACCGTTCGCCGCGCGCCTTCCAGCAGATCGACCTCAACCCAATCCCCCGCCTGAACCCCCAGGATTTTTCCCAGCCATCCGGAGATGGCAAGCCCTGTCGACGGAAGCACGACTGGCCGCAGATCAACATCAATGATGCGACGGAGGTCCGCATCAGGCGGACGTCCACTGATCATGATACGGCGCTCAATGTTGCCATGCCGGATCCGGACTGGCACCTCACGAAACGGCTCAGTGGCCAGAACGCCCGGAAGTCGGGCCATCTGTGTGACCACGTTCTCGTTCCGCTTCTCGATGAAGCTCACCGTCGCGTCCTGTCGATCGGCGAGGAAATAGGTCACATCGATCAATTGCTCCATCGTGTCGCGGAGAAAAAGCGAGACCACCAGGATCGCGGTCGCGAGCGACATTCCCAACGCCGTGAAAGCTGAGCGAATTGGATGTCGTGAGATGTTGCGCAGCATCATCAGCGCCGGCTGAGAAACAACTCCTTCAAGAGAGACTGACGCGGGCACGAGTCGGTGAAAGCTCGCGGGTGCGGGCGGCTGCATCGCAACCGCCGGAGGCAAGCGCACCACATCGCGCAGGGCACGGATTGCGCCGACGAAGGCTGCCGCCGCGCTGAGCACGCCGGCAACCACATAGAGATCGGGTGCTCTCGCGAATACCAAGAAGGGAAAATGGAAAAAGTCTCCAAAGAGCGCGGTGACCCGCAACCCCAGCCATGTCCCCACGATGCTTCCGATGGCAATTCCGGTCAGGACGATGAGCGCAACGAATTTGAGGTAGTGCAGCACCACGGCCCCATCGCGATAACCCAAGGCCTTCATGAGCCCGATCTGCTCACGCTCCAGCGCCACGAGCCGACTGAGCGTAAGATTGACCAGAAACGCTGAGACCAGCAGGAAAATCGGTGGCAGCGTGCGGCTCATGTTGTTGAGCATGTCGAGCTCATGGTCGAGCCAGGCATGGGACGTCTGATCCTTGCGGCCATAGGCCGCCTGCCCGCCATAGCCGTCGAGCAACGCGTCGAGCCGCGAGATGACTTCGCGCTCCGATGCGCTGCGTTGCAGCTTCACGGAGACGGAAGAGAACGCTCCGTCGAGATCATACACGCTCGCGAGAGCCTTCTCCGACATCCAGACAATGGCATAGCGGCGGTCATCCGGCATCAGGTCGCCTGGCCCGACGGTGTAGATGAACTCGGGCGACAGCGCGGTGCCGACAATGACGAGTTCGCGTTTCTTGCCATTGAGAATTGCAGAAAATCGGCCGCCCGGTGCGAACCCGTGCGCTTGCGCAAAACTCTCGTTGACGACGACTTCTTCGGCTCGCCCGGGTTCGGGCAGGCGTCCGGCCCGAACGTAAAGCCGGTTGAGCATGGGTTCGCCGACGTCCGGCAGCGAAACGAATTGTCCGGTAGCGGGTTCGGCAAAGCCCGGGATATCAAGCAATGCGAGCCTGGCAATGCGCGCATCGACAGCGGCGACGCCCGGGATTTGCGCAATTTGACCGACCAGTGCCTTAGGCGCGCGCTTCACCACCGCAAAGACGTCCGCGAACGCATAACGTTCGTAATAGGCGATACGCGTATCTTCGAGCGAGCGATGCGAGCCAACCGCCAGCACCAGTGTCGCAACACCGCCGCCGATGACCAGCGCAATCGCCAGCACCTGCGCCCAGAGCCGCCGCACATCCCGAAAGAGTTTGACATCCAGCGCAGACATCGTCTCACCAGCTCAATGTCGCCGCCTCCTGGCGCGTTTCATTCTGCAGGATCCTGGAGATGCGGCCGTCGGCAAAGAACAGCACGCGGTCCGCCACCTCCTGGATGCTCGCATTGTGGGTAATGATCACTGTCGTGGTGCCGAGCTGACGGTTGATGCCGAGCAACGCCTCGATCACCCGGATACCCGTTTTCGAGTCCAGCGCACCCGTCGGCTCGTCGCAGAGCAGCACCGCGGGACGCTTGGCGATCGCGCGCGCGATCGCGACCCGCTGCTGCTCGCCACCGGAGAGCTGGGCGGGAAAGTTGTGCATCCGCGCTTCGAGCCCGACCAGGGAGAGCGCCTCGTCGGGGCGCATCGGGCGGTCGGAAATCTCGGTGACCAGCGCAACATTCTCATACGCGGTGAGACTTGGCACCAAATTGTAGAACTGGAACACGAACCCGACATATCGGCGCCGATAGCTTGTAAGGTCGCGGTCGTTGAGGCGGGTCAGTTCCTGGTCGCGGAAGAATAGCCTGCCGCCGGTCGGATGATCGAGCCCGCCCATGATATTGAGCAGGGTCGTCTTGCCGCTGCCCGAAGGCCCGAGCAGCACCACCACCTCTTTCTCCGCGATCTCGAGGTCTACCTTGTTGAGAGCATGCACCTTCACCTCGCCGGAGACGTAGGTCTTGGTGAGGGCCTCGGCGGTGAAGACAGGTTGGCTCATGGGCTCTCCCTTCGGAGCTAATGTCCGACGCCTACGGCCGTGCCGTATTGATTTACCTCAGAGTGCCTTTGGCCTCGGTCGTACGGTGCGCCGCGGAAAATCGGCAGAGCGTGGGGCTCAGAAGACCCCGATCGTTCCGGCAACCAACTCGTGGATGAGCTCAGGAACTCGGTCAAGCTGGGCGGCGACCACTTCTTCGGTCCGCCCTCGCACCTGCTCCAGCGGGACGCTCTCCCGCGTCGCCAGATGGAGATGAACGAGGGCCGGGTTGTCTACCGGCGCGCCGATCCTGCTGACGAACAGACACCGCGCTTCCTTAACCTCCGGAACCAGGGAGACCAGCTTTTCGGCCGTCCGCGCCGCCAAGACGTTGTAGATCTTGCCGACATGGCTGACGGGGTTCTTGCCTGCAGCGGCCTCCAGGCTCATCGGCCGGCACGGCGTGATCAGTCCGTTGACGCGATTGCCGCGTCCGACCTGGCCATCATCCCCGCCTTCCGCCGACGTGCCGGTCACCGTGAGATAGACGCTTCCGGATTCAATGTCGTCCGCCGCATTGACGATGACCTCGCACTCTGCAAACCCACGGTCGCCAGCCCAATCGCGAACCCGCGCCGCGAGGGCAGCCTTCTGCTCGAGATAGTCGTCGACACCGGCAAGATAGCGTCCGACCATGGCGCAGGCGACCGTGAGCTTGAGCCGCGCACCTTTTCGCACAGCCATGATCTTGATGTCCTCGCCCCAGGCTGGATGGTCGTGCGTGCGGGCGCGGCCGTGCAGTTCCTGGTCAACGGCCAATACAAGCCGTTCGACCGCACTTAACGGAGCGTGCCCGACCCCGAACGAGGTATCGTTGGCGAGCGGAAGGCCTTCCGCACCGCGGCGTGAGAACAGTGCCTGCAGGTCCTGCGACCCCTGCCGAACCAGAGCCTCAATCCGGACATCATGATCCGCATCCAGCGCGTGAACATTTGCCTTCAACCACGACTTGGAGCCTTCGACCGCGATCTGCGCGACAGGTATGGCCTCGTCCGAGATCGCCCGCCCGGCCAGCAATATCCTGATCGGTTCGACCACGCGGCCGCCGCCGAAGGCCGGAACGGCCTTGCCGGCGCATAACAACGCCTTGTCGACGTTGTGGTGCAGCACGCGGCCGAACCCGCTCCGGTACTCTCGACAGAGGTTGCGGGACAACGTCTCGGCAAGGGCATCGCAGATAGTATCCGGATGGCCGAGGCCCTTACGCTCGACGACTTCAACTTCGTCAGCAACGTCCAGCCGCGAAATGACAAGTTCAAACATGGGGGTGGACCACAGCGTTCATTGAACCGCCTCACGGCGATAACTATCCGTCGCACCCGCCTCGCCACCGTGGTGAGTCGTTCCAAATTTCCTTTTGAAAGTTCACGGTAAACGGCGTCGAAATCTTTGATCTATCGCAAATTTACTTGCCGCCGATCGAATAAATTTCTTTTAAGCACCGAAGCTGGCTCTAGAGCGGGCCAAGAAATCAGCGCATGCGCGGCGTGCGCCGCACGGGCGCCATCACCAAAGAGTTCATGATGTGGTGAGGCGATGATGACTGTGCAAAGCTACTCCCACAGACATCCGGCAAGCGTTGCCCCAGCGGCCACGTCCGGACTCGCCAAGGATCCCATCTGCGGGATGATGGTCGACAAGGCCACCGCCCTCACCGCGGAGCGCAGCGGGCGGACGTATTATTTTTGCAGCGCCGCTTGCCAGCGCACCTTCGAGGACCCCGAGCGCGAACTCTCCTCAATGCGCAGGCGCGTGACCATCGCGCTCACAGGCGTTCTGGCACTCGCGATCCTGCGCGCCGGGGCTTTCATTGCGCTCGCCGCCGGGGCGACGCTCCTGACCTGGGCGCCAATTCCGGCACTCCCTTGGTTCACGTGGGGCGTTTGGCTGTTCATCCTTGTGACGCCCGTGCAGTTCATTGGCGGATGGAGCTTCTACGTCGGATCCTGGCAAGCGATCCGAAGTCGCAAGATCAACATGGACTTCCTGATCGCGCTCGGCACTACCGTGGCGTACGCCTACAGCGTGGCCGTTGTATTTGCGCCCAATATCTTGCCGGTAAAGGTGGAGGAGCGCGAGGTCTACTTCGAGGTCTCGGCGGTTATCATCGCCTTCGTGCTCCTCGGCAAGTATATGGAGGAGATCATCAAGAAGAGGTCCTCCGCTGCCGTGCGCAAGCTCATGGACCTGCGCCGTGCCGTCGCCCATGTCGTGCGCGGCGACACCGAAGTCGAGGTGCCGGCGGAATCGATCATGGCTGGCGAGGTTCTTGTCGTGCGCCCCGGCGACCGCATCCCGACTGACGGCGACGTGCTCGAAGGCGCGTCATCGGTCGACGAATCCATGCTCACCGGGGAATCAATGCCGGTCGAGAAGTGTCCCGGCAGCAAGGTCATCGGCGGCACGCTCAATCGCAGCGGCATGCTCCGGTGTTGCGCTACCCGGGTAGGCAAGGACACAGCGCTATCGCAGATCATAAAGCTGGTTGAGGAGGCGCAGGCGAGCACGGCGCAGGTTCAGCGCATTGCCGATCAGGCCACCGCCTATTTCGTCCCCGCCGTCGTAATTGTCGCGTTTATCGCTTTCGCAGGATGGTGGCTGGCCGGCAACTTCCCACAAGCGCTGCTGGCCTTCATTGCGGTGCTCATCATCTCCTGTCCGTGCGCGCTGGGCGTGGCTACGCCGGCAGCTCTCATGGTCGGTGTCGGCAAGGCAGCCGAAGCCGGCATTCTGATCCGGGGCGCCGAAGTGCTGGAAAGGGCCCGCAAACTCAACGTGGTGGTTTTCGACAAGACAGGCACGCTGACCAAAGGCGAACCGAATGTGACGGACATCGTGCCGCTCGACGGTTCTACCGAAACAGAGGTCTTGCGACTGGGGGCCGCCGTCGAAGTCGGCTCCGAGCACCCCCTTGGCGAAGCGATCGTGCGCGCCGCCAAGCATCGCGCAATCTCTCTGCCGCAGGTGGCCGGCTTCGAAGCGGTTGCCGGCCAGGGGATCCGCGGTCAGGTGGACCGCCATCAAGTGCTGCTTGGCAACAGGCACTTCTTTCATGGCCAGTCGATCGATGTTGCGAATGCTGACGCACAGATGCAACTGCTCGAGCAGGAAGGCAAGACGGCCATGATCGTCGGCGTCGACGGCATGCCGATGGGCATCGTTGCCGTCGCTGACACGCTCAAACCGGAAGCCCGCGAGGCAATTGACTCGCTGCAAAGCGAACAGATCGAGATTGTCCTGCTCACCGGGGATAACGAGCGCACGGCGAAGGCGATCGCCCGTCAGCTCGGCATTGATCGCGTCATCGCTGAGGTGCTACCGGGCGACAAGGCCGAGATCATCAAGCGCCTGCAGCGCGAGGGGAAGATGGTAGCCATGGTCGGCGACGGCGTCAACGATGCTCCCGCGCTGGCTACGGCCGACATTGGGATCGCGATCGGCTCGGGCTCGGACGTCGCCAAGGAAACAGGCGGGATCATCCTGATGAAGGATGACGTTCGCGAAGTGGTAATCGCGATTCGTCTGTCGCGCCTTACGCTCCGCAAGATCAAGCAGAACCTGTTCTGGGCTTTTGTCTACAACTCCATCGGCATTCCGATCGCGGCTCTTGGCTTCCTCAATCCAATCGTCGCCGCAGCGGCCATGGCGCTGAGTTCGCTATCGGTGATCGTCAACTCGGCGCTGCTGAAGAGGGCCAAGGTGACGTTGGCGTGAGAGGGAGGTTCAAAATGAGTGGCAGTGCTGCCAAAAGGCCCCCGGGATCAAGGATCGACCTGAAATCGGACCGGCAACCCGCAGCCTACCGTGCGGCTTGGCTGTGCTTGCCGGTCATGCTGGCGCTGAGCGGCGTCGTGCCGCTGGTGTTTGGCTTCTCGTGGCAGACGGCCTTGATCATCGTCCTGCTCCTCGCCTGCCCGGCGGCGATGGCGACCGCGGTCTATTTCGGAATGTTCGCGAAGAACGCCCATTGAAAGTGTGAGACCGTGCGATCGGTCTTCATGGGGCGCTGGGCGCGAGCGCCTTTTCGAGGGAGACAGCTCATGCTCAACACACGGCATCTCATCAAAGTCGGCATGGCATGGATCAGCATCGTCTACGTAGTTTGCTTTGCCGCCGTCGCCGTCTATCCTCAGATCAGAACGCTAGCCATGAAGTACGGCCTGCACGTCGATATCGACCTCGGCACTGCCGTCACAACGCCTTTGACATTCGTGACCGGTCTGGTCTTGTGGAATCTCGCCGCTGCGGCGACCCTCGGGTTGCTTGCATTCCTGTTCAATCGCATCAGGCCTTAGGGAGCGTCGATGCGTGCCTTCATGATATCGATTGCGGCCGCGATCGTGATCGCTGCTGTCGCCATTTTACCTGCTCGCAACGTTGCGGGAGACAGCGGAGCAAGCATTCAGCTCCAGGACAAAGTACGATTCCCTCACATAGAGGCCGGCCATAATCTTGGCGGAACGGATTGATCTTCCGTCAAACAGCATTAACACCACGCCGGGACACGCCGTGAGTCGAGCTAAGGAAAACAGGAGCGCGTCCGGCCGCTAACGGCGATGGTCGTACTTGAATTGCAGAACGGCCGGAGCTGCGCCGCCGCGTTCAACCGTCAGCTTCACCGTGTAGATGTCAAGTCCGGGCAGGTCGACGAAGCCGCCATAGGTCGTCGTGCCGGAAATCTGCATCGGCTCGAGCTTCATCTTGCTGCCGGATAATCCGAGACCAGACACCTGCGCCGTCACGATGGCGTCCGATATCCGCGTGCCACCCGTCGCATCGAAGACGGCAGCTACAAGGTGATATTCGTGTGGTCCCTTGGGAATTCGGCCGTGCATCGGCCGCTCAGTGGTACTGCTCGCGGGAAGGCCCTTGACTATTTCGGCCGGGACGACGCCGAGATAGACGGTGAGGCCACCGACCGTTTTCGATAGCTCGGACTCCGCTGCAACAGCATGGGTGCTGGCTGGGCCCATCACTGAACCGACAAACGCAAACGATGCAAGAAGGGCAACCAAAGCTGGCCTACTAGCCATGGTGATACCCTCCCCTCGATTCCTGACTGAGCAGCCGGCTCAGCTTCGGAATGAACCCGGGCACGTCAGCTGCATATTTGTCGTAAGCGACACCAAATTCGGCCCGTGAATCCTCTTCCTCGCTTCTTGCCAGCCGGACATACATTATGGTCAGCACAGGAAACATCGCCAGCGTCAGAATCGTCGGCCACTGGAGCAGAAAGCCGAACATCACCAAGATGAATCCGACATACTGCGGATGGCGCACATAGCTGTATGGCCCTGTCGTAGCAAGCGAGCGCGTCTGTTGAGCCTCGTAGAGCGCTTTCCAAGCGACTGAGATCAGAATGAACCCACCCCCGATGAAGATAAAGCTCAGGATATGGAACGGTCCCGCGTGCGGATTGGCTTTCCAGCCAAAGATCATCTCCAGGAGGTGACCGGCATCATGCGAGAACCAGTCGATGTCGGGAAATCGAGACTGCAGCCAGCCGGACAGAAAATAGATCGTCAGTGGAAAGCCATACATCTCAGCGAACAGGGCCACCAAGAATGCACTGAAGGCGCCGAAAGAGCGCCAGTCCCTGGCCGTTTGGGGCTTGAAGAAGGTATATGCGAAAAAGATGAAGATCGCGGAATTGACGACCACGAGGCTCCACAAGCCGTAGGCAGGTGCTGCATCGTTCATGACGCCCCTCCCCGGTTGTTCTGTTGGCTTTGGCCGCCGCGATGGCTATGACCTCCATGCATGAACACATGCATAAGCGGACAAGCGAGCAGCGGGAGCCAGACGAGAAGACCGAGCACATGCGCTCTGTGCTCAGTGAAGAGAAGCACGCCGGCGATCGCCAGAAATCCGGCCAGCACCAAACCGGCCTTGGACTTCATGGACATGGCCTGCCGTGCCCCATTGTGATGACCGGACTGATCCTGCACCGACATTTGGCAAGCTCCTAAGTTAGACTAGATTGCCGACCGGCCGGCTTGTTGACGCAAATCAAGAATTGCCCTTTCCCGCGGCACGCTGGCCGCTATTCGACGATAAGCTTGCCCCGAAACATTCCCATCGGACACCCAAAGCCGAACTCCCCGGGGGATTTGGGCAGCAACTCGACCGCGACGGTCTGCCCGGTCGGGAGCACGGTACTTTTTTGAAAGTCGGCGAAAATCACCTTGTCCGAACAGGACGCCGTTTCCTCCCTGCGGAAGTTCAAACGGACTGGTCGCCCGCTTTGAACGACGATGGTGTCGGGCGTGTACCCACCCTTTACCAAGATCATTGCCTCCTGATACCCACTGCTGGTCTCGCTGGCGTGAAAACCGATCGACCGTTTGAGCCAGAAGAACCAGACGATAAACCCGATCAGCGCGAGTCCGGTGACGGTCACCATCCAACGATCAGGGGTCATGATGCAATCCTTCGGGGCTGAAACAGGCGGAGCCGGTTGGCGTTGGTGATGACAGTCAACGAGCTGAACGCCATGGCAGCGGCCGCAATCAATGGCGACAGCAAGAGACCTATGAATGGGTAGAGCACCCCCATTGCGACCGGAATCCCTAGCGAATTGTAGCCGAAGGCTCCCCAGAGGTTTTGGCGAACGTTGCGCATGGTTGCGCGGCTGATCTCGATTGCGGTTACCACTCCCACGAGGCTGCCCTTGATCAGCGTGACGTCGCTCGCCTCGATAGCTACGTCCGTGCCAGTGCCGATCGCGAAGCCAACGTCGGCCTGCGCAAGCGCGGGCGCATCGTTGACGCCATCGCCTACCATTCCGACGGCTTTGCCTTCGAGTTGGAGCTTCTGGACTTCGTGCGCCTTGTCGTTGGGCAGCACCTCGGCGAGCACCCGCTCGACGCCGACCAGGCGAGCAATCGCCCGCCCCGTGCGCTCATTGTCGCCGGTCAGCATGACGACCTCGATTCCGAGCGCCTTCAGCGCATCAATGGCGGCTTTCGAGTCGGGCTTGACCGTGTCCGCGACAGCAACCAGTCCAACAGCCTTGCCATCGATGCCCACATACATCGGCGTCTTGCCCTCTTCGGCGAGCCGCTCCCAGTCTGTTTGCAGTGTGTCGATCGCAATCCCTCGGTCGCGCATCAGCTTGGCGTTGCCGAACAGAACCTCCCGTCCGTCAATCCGGCCGCTGACGCCGTGGCCCGGAATAGCCGCAAATTCTTCGGTCTCCGACAGCTTCAGGCTGCGCGCTTCTGCGCCCTTCACGATTGCCTCGCCGAGCGGGTGTTCGGAGCCCCGTTCCAGCGAAGCCGTGAGGCGCAGAACCTCTGTTTCGGCGTTGCCCTGAGTTACAACGACGTCTGTCAGAGCGGGTTCGCCCTTGGTGATCGTGCCGGTCTTGTCCAGAATGATAGCGTTGAGCTTCTCTGATGCCTGCAAGGCATCACCGGAGCGGATCAGGATTCCGTTTTCCGCCCCCTTGCCGATGCCGACCGTGAGAGACGTCGGCGTCGCCAAGCCGAGCGCGCATGGGCAGGCGATGATCAGGGTGGTCACGAACACGATGGTCGCATAAACCAAACGCGGCTCCGGACCGAAATTGTACCAGGCGATGAACGCCAGAATTGCGAGGATCATGACTGCCGGCACAAAGTAGGCGGAGACCGTGTCGACCACGCGCTGGATCGGGGCTTTCGAGCCCTGCGCATCCTTGACCATGCGAATGATGGTTGCGAGCGCGGTGTCCTTGCCCACCTTAGTCGCTTTGAATTTGAAACTGCCAGTCTTGTTCAGTGTACCGCCGATCACTTCGTCGCCGACCTGCTTCTCGACCGGAATCGATTCGCCAGTGATCATGGATTCGTCGACCGCGCTCGTTCCGCCTGTCACCTCGCCGTCGACGGCGATCTTTTCACCCGGCCGGACTACCACGACATCATCGACCAGCACCTCTTCCACCGGAATGTCCCTCTCCCCGCCATCGCGAACGACCCGCGCCGTCTTGGCCTTCAAACCGATCAGCTTCTTTATCGCCTGAGAGGTCCGGCCCTTTGCCTTGATCTCAAGCGCAAGGCCGAGGACGACCAACGCGATGACAACGTCCGTCACGTCCCAGAACACTTCGGCCAGCGCCATGCGCGGGAAGAATTGCGGCCACGCCACGGTGACGACCGAATAGGCAAAGGCGGCGCTGATACCGATCGCGATCAGCGTATGCATATTTGCGGCGCGGTGCTTGAGGGCGTCCCACATGCCCGTGAAGAATTGCGAACCCGCCCAGACCATCACCGGTAGGCTAATTACCCCCAGAAGACCCCAGACGATCCGACGCGTGGTACTCCCCATCGGCATCCAGTCGCGCAATCCCGTAACCAGATCCGGATAGCTCAACGCCATCACCGGCACCGAAATTGCGGCTGCGAACCAGAACTTCCGCATCAATTTGCGATATTCTTGATCATTGGCCGCTTCGGCAGGATCAAGGATTTCCGCGCCCGGTTCGATCTTCGGCTCTGCTACGTGATATCCGCTCGATTCGATTGCCTTGCGAATCTTCGGGATGTCCACCTTCTCGGGCTCATACTCGATATCTGCCGCGCTGGGTAAGAGCCCCGCGTGCGCCGACACAACGCCCGGCACCTTTTGCAGCGCAAGCTCGATATGTGTGAGGCAGGAGCCGCAGTGCATGTTCTCGATCGGCACACGCATTGTGGCGGTACCGACCGCATAGCCGAAGGAACGGACGGCGTGCAGGATGTCGGCGACCTCAGTCCGCGCAGAGCCGTAGTCAATTCTCGCCATCTTGGTGCTCGGATTGATGCTGACCGAGATAACCCCGGGGATCGCGGCAATAGCTTTCTCGATCGCCGGCGGACAATGGGCGCATTCCATGCCCCCGATCCGTAGCTCTATGTGGCTCCTCTGGACCATCTGCTGCGTCGCGGCCCCCGGGCGCCGCGCAGGAAGCTCCTTTACATTTGCGCTCATCTCATACTCCCGCATGCGGGTTCAGAAATCGTTGGAGATGGCGGACTAACGGGTGCAGGCTCGGCGGCCGCGCCTCGTCCGTACAGCGCTTCGAACCAGAATTCGTAGCCTTGATCGCGCAGCTCACGAGCCCGTGGGATGAGATCGCGCACAGCGTCGAATGCTTCGATCTCGCCATTCTTGAGCGGATTGACGTCAGCGACTGCATGACGATCCCGCGCGATCGACGCCGCAATGGGAGCCCATGCCCGCAGCCAGGGATTGGGACGGCTCTCCGGAAATTTCAGATCTTCGCCCCGTCGCTCCTCGAAGCGGACCGAATAGGCGTCATGTCCGCAATCCGGATCGCCGGTCGGGTTGTCGATCTTCATTTCATAGAAGCCCGGCGGAAGGGCTTCGATCTTCCTCAGGTTGTCAAGGATTACGCGATGCTCAAGGCCCGCGACGCTCGCGGACACGAAGATGCCGAGATGTCCGATATGGGGATTGATGAGATAGACGATGCGCCGGCCCGCCCGCTTCAGATCGTCGGTGCCGCCGTAGACGGTCGGGATCCACCCGAGCGCCTGATGGGGCGGCGTGATGTTGTCGCCGTAGGAAGCGAAGATGATGAGCGGATTGCGGATCCGGCGCAGATCAACGACGCAGTTGGGACAAATCCTGAGCTTGCCCTGCTCCAAGGTGTTGCCGATGAACAGGTTCTCGACAATCGCCAGTATCTCCTCACGGCTCAGGAAATAGAAGCCGTTCCACCAGCGCTCGAACTTGAGAAACCGCTCTCGCTCCTCGTCCAGGTGAGTAAACAGGTTGGCGTATTTTTCCCACACCTCTTTCGGCTTCAGGTTCTCGAAATTCTGCACCAGCCAGGCGCCATCGAACCGGCCGTCGCCGAGGATGAGTACGTAGTTGAAATCGAGCAGCGGCGGCTTCCCTGCCCGCTCGTGCGCGATCATGTTGTCGGCGCGCTGCCGAAGCGTGTCCCAGAACAGGATAGTTCGCTCCCAGACGTCGCGTTGATAGGCCAGGATGTCATCCGGAACCAGCGAGCTGGATGACCAGTTCCCGGGCCACACGCCGATTGCGACCGTCGGAGCAGCACCGGCGCCCAGTTCGCTGGCCCCTGCCAGCGGCTTGACCACAGGACCAAGCTGCGACCCACGTTCGCGGATGGGCTCAGGGAGAAAGGCGTGGCTCACGGCAGCCTCCATCACGGGAAGCCGGAGCCCTACCGCCCCTGCCCTTGTGTCGTCATTCCCGGCTGCATCTGATCGGCGCCCATCTGCCCGGGCTGCATGCCGGCCATCATGCCCATACCCATGTGCGGCGCGAGGAGCTCATCGGCCGTCTTCTTCTGGTCATCGGACAGAGTGCCGACCAGGTTTGTCAGGGCGGATTTGATGGCGCGGGTTCCTTCGAGGCGCGCGGCCAGCCATTTCTCCTGCACGGTGAGGCGATCAGTCAGGTGCTGCGTTGCGCCGCCCTGCATCATCGACGACCGCACCTCGCCGAGGCTCTTTGCGTTGGCCCGCAGCGCATCGGCGAAGGCATTCCACGCAGGCGACTGAGCATCGGTGATCTTGAGTTCGGTACGCAGGAAAGCGATCCGACCTTCGATCCGGTCGATGGTCGCCATGCCGGTCATACCGGCGCAGCCGGTTTCAGCGCCCGACTGCCCCATCATCCCCATCATCTGCATCATGTTCGCCATGGGCATGTCGCCGCCCATCATCATGCCCCTGCCGCCCATCATGCCTTGCGGCCCACCCATCATGCCCTGACCCATCATCCCGGGCTGGCCGGCGGGCGGCGCGGGCTGTGTGGCGGCCGGCGGCTCCTTTTGGTCGGGATGGTGAGCTTCGTGATCGGCGGGCGATTGCGCCCAAGACGAAGAGCTCACCGTTGCAAGCAGTAATGCAGCAGCCAGTGTCAGAGGTTTCATGGTCTTCCTTCCACTGATCAATTGAGCGGTTGTTATGACTGCCGATTTTCGCCGCCTATCGATTGATGCAAGTCAACCCTGGAAGCGAAACCCCGGGGCAGATTTCTATCGTCCTCGACGCGTTCAGGATGTGGAATTTCTTCACAGCGACAAGGGCCGCGGTCAGGGTAGTGCATGCTCCAAATCGGGTCGACGCAAGGTCGCGACCCGACATCTCGTCGCTCACATGTCACGATGGAGAAGCAAACATGACAACACGCAAGATCATTGCCGCTGCGACCGCCATGTCGCTCATCGCGTTGCCCGCGATTGCGCAGACCAGCTCCGACACCGAAAAGAACGGCCATCATTATCAGGGCGGACCGAAGACCGTGGTCCCTCACCATACGTGCAAGAAGGAGACGGTTGGCGTCTCGACCAAGGACTGACACGACGTCCTGCGCAAGCTATCCTCCAAGCTGCGCCATCAGCTGTCAGCAAATGCCGAAATCATCCAAAACGCGAACCGCACATCACGCAAGCGGCAAGACCTATCGCGCCGCGCTGCACGGCCTGCAGGTCGAACTCGTCAAGGTTCAGCGACACATCATCAAGCACGGCCACAGGGTCCTGGTCATTTTCGAGGGGCGGGACGCTGCCGGCAAGGACGGCACGATCAAACGCATCGTCCAGCATCTGAGTCCACGCGAGACCCGCGTCGTGGCACTCGGAAAGCCATCCGACCATGATCGTGCGTCGTGGTACTTCCAGAGATACGTACCTTATCTTCCTTCCGCGCAGGAAATGATCCTGTTCAACCGAAGCTGGTACAGCCGCGCCGGGGTCGAGCATGTGATGGGATTCTGCACCGACCAGGAGTACGAGGACTTCCTCGGTGCGGTGCTGCCCTTCGAGCATATGCTGATCGGCTCCGGAATTCAGATCATGAAATATTATCTGGACATCAGCAAAGACGAGCAAAAGACGCGACTGCGAGATCGCAAGACCGATCCGCTGAAGCAATGGAAGACGAGCCCGATCGATGCTGTCGCGCTGAAGCACTGGAAGGACTACACCGTCGCGCGTGATCGGATGCTGGCGGCGACGTCAAGCCGGGAATCGCCATGGATCGTGGTCCGCGCCGACGACAAACGGGCTGCGCGGCTCAACGTCATCCGCGACCTAGTCTCCCGCCTGGCGTGCCCCGAAACCGACAAGCATCTCGCATCGCCTGACCAGAGCATTGTATTCCCTCACGATGCGGCGCATGCCGGCCGCCAGCAACTCGCGCGATAGACCACGCCCGAAATGCAAGGTATTCTCCCATCAAACCGGCGCCTCAGAGTTGCGTATCCGCGGGCCTACTCTGCTCTTCCGCCTGGCCATTCTGTGAATGCAAGAATCCAAAGCGCAATCAGATTGACCAGCGGGATGAACATCACGATCGACCATAGCGGTGAGAAGCCAATGCGGCTGAGAATACGGCCCACCGGGTAAATAACCACCGCGATCATCACGATGAACCACAGCCAATGGCCAGGACCGTAGCCATACATCCAATATTCCATCATCGGCGTCTCCTGACTGGATTTACTGGAATCATCCTGCCCCGGCACCGCGCGCGGCCGTTGATCTAAATCAGTCGCTTCTCGCGGTGGATTTCTATCGTCTCCAACGCAAGCACAATGTGGAATTCTTAGCGAAGACGTTCAGTCTTGGCCTCTCCGTTGCGTCAAATCAATGTATCGTGGGAGCAAAAAGAGAGCGCCGGACGGCTGTGGGTCGATCGGACCGGCTCTAGATATGCTGGGATGGCTCACGAGCCTTGAACCGCCGGGGACAATGTCCCCAGCAGACTGACAATTCCCACGACGAGAAGGCCGAGGATTCGCTCGGCGGCAATGTGACGGCAAAGCCTCCCGAGCACGAACTCGGACTGGCCGATGGCTGGCGCTTTCGCCAAGGCCGGAACGAGCCAGAATCGGTTGGACGCCGCAAGACAAAGCATCAAGCCGAACAGGCCGAGCTTCAGCAGCATCGCTGCCCAATAGATCCGGCCCGCGGGGCGAGAACGCACAGCCGTATTGATAGCGGCGTCGATGCGGCCGTTAATCCCACTATTGTTATGACGCTGGGCATTGCGGACCAGCTGAAATTACGCCGCCGGGACAAACCATTTCGAGCCCAGCGGCGTAATTTTCGCGTACTGCTCACTCAAAGTTCAATCTCGATCGCCATGTTCGCGCGCACGAGGGTGGTCAGGCCCGCTTTCAATCTTTTCGCTTGCCAGGTGTGGAAGGCTGGATCGGCGTTTAGTTTGTCAACCGCCGCGCCGTAAGCCGAAAACGTCTCGAAATTCACTGAGAAAACGAAATTGCCGGCTTCACCGACGGCGACAGACCAGAACCTTGGTTTGCCACCGTGCTTGCGCCAAAGCCCGGCGCTCTCCTTTGCCAATTCGAGTATTCCTGCGAGGTCGCCGCCTGGATTCGGCTTGACCACATACTGCACGACTACTGCCATGCTACCCTCCTATTGAAATGACAGGGGGCGCGCATGTGACGCTGTTTTCGATGGATGGGGCTTGATCTAGGTCAAGGAATCCAGCGATGCGGCATGCGTACTGAGCCGTCCCGCGCGAACCGCGATGGCATCATCTCTGCACGTTTGACGGTGCTGGGGATTTCAGTGTCCCAGTCCAGGAAGAAAACGCCGCCGGGCGTGTATTTGTGAGACCGGCGGCGTCTTTTCCTGGGACAGTGGCACCCTCGATCAGGCCGGCGTCACGGCGTCGATACCGAGCGATTCAGCACCGCGCACTCGGCCGGGCTCAGAGCTGAGACTGAAGCGGCTGCGCGACAGCCAATCACCAGATGGCCGCGACGATGGTAACGGGTTGCGCGCCGCCGTATCCGGTAACCTCCCGCAGGACGTGATCCGCATAAAGTGATCGCTCCGGCGTTGTGCGGTTGTTTCTGAATATTGCTCGGGCTGGAGCCGCGATGGTAGCTCTGACGGGCAATGCGTCGCGCACTACCTTGGGTTTTGGCCGTTACTTTTCTGATTGGTTTTGTCGCTTCCTTTGCGGAGCTGCAGAGGATGCGCAACCGCTTCGGTGAAGTATCTCAGCACGCCTTTCACGATCATGCCGCGGTGCGCGAATTCATGATACGAGCCGCGCTCACCGACGCACCGGCGCCGATCGTCGTGCTGGGCGATAGCATCACCGAAATGGCTCCGCTGCCCCGGCTGCTCTGCGGACGTCCGGTCATCAATGCCGGCGTTGGCGGTCAGACCATCCCGGAGGCAAAGCAGCTCGCCGGGCGCATGCTGCAGGACCAGGGCGCATTCTTGCTCGTCCTCGCGGTGGGCGCGAACGACGCCGGATCGCCAACGGCGCAACGCGACTTCACGGACCTCATCGAGACCGTCAAGCCGCTGTCGACGCGGCCATTGGTGGTCATCGCCGTCGCAGCTGACGAACGGACCAACCGCGCGATCGAAGCCGCCGCAGTTGCGCGTGGTGTTCGGTTCATCGACCCGCATCTGCCGCCCGGCGCGAAGATGGGCGACGGCATTCACTTCACCGCGGCCGCCTACAAGGCCTGGGTGCCGGCACTTGAGGCGGCGATCTCGGCGGAATGCACGATGTGACGTGCAGTCACGTCTGCCGGATGAACTCCGTAATCAGGCTGGCGATTTCCTCAGGCGCATCCTCGAAACAGTAATGCCCGACACCGGCGAGGCGCCTGACCGGTGCCGTCGGGAAGATTGCGGAGAACAGCGGCAGGAAGTGCTCTGCGCGCAGCGTACGGTCCGCTTCGCCCCAGATCGCGAGCGCAGGTTTGCTGCGAATCAGACGGTCGGCGGCGGGATCGGGCGTCTGGAATTGATGCGCGCCGGTCGCAAAGCCCTTGGCCCAACCGATCGCGCCGAGGCAGTCCGCCGGACGGGCGAAGTGCGCGCCGTAGGCGGCGAGCCAGGCGTCCGTGATGACGGCGTTGTTCTCGAATCCGTTGAGCTTCAGCGTGCTCAGGATGTTGAAGCCGAGCTGTCCGAGAACCGGCTCGAGGTCGCCGCTCGCCTCGGCCTTTGCGATCCATTGAAACCACGGTGAGACCCGGGCGTTGGCGGCGACGCGATCGAACAGATCGCTCTGCCCGAACGGCGTTGGCCCATTGGCGGAGACGATGCGGCGAATCCGGTCCGGATGCCGAGCCGCCAACCCCATGCCGACCGGGCCGCCGAAATCATGCATGACCAGCGTGATGTTGGTGAGATCGAGCGCGCGGACCAGCGCTTCGAGATTGTCGACATGGTCCTGCAGCCAATAGCTGCGATGCGCCGGCGTCGCGCTCTTGCCAAAACCCATGTGATCCGGAACGACCACCCGGTGCGTCGCACTGAGGCCCGGCACCAGGTGGCGGAACAGATAGCCCCAGCTTGGTTCGCCGTGCAGGCAAAGCACCACCTCGCCGTCCCGCGAACCTTCGTCGACATAATGCATCTGAAAGCCCGGCGCCGCGCTGAAATGCGGCGAGAACGGAAAAGTGCCGGGGAACGTGGCATCAGCTTGGATCACGGCTTTGACCTTGCATGGTTTCAATTTAAAACCAGTTCCTAACGCTTGAGGTTTTACTTTGCAACCAATATATCGAACGAATGATCCGGGCGGTTTTCCGGCCGCGCCACTGAGCGCCGATCACCCCAGGGAATGTATTGAGGATCACGATGGCCAAGCGAGTGAGCCACAGGGACTCGATGTGCGGTGTCGCCCGGCCGCTGGATGCGATCGGCGACTGGTGGTCGCTGCTGATTGTCCGCGATGCGTTCGACGGGCTGCGCCGCTTCGGCGAGTTTCAGAAGAGCCTCGGGCTTGCCAAGAACATCCTCTCGGCCCGGCTCCGCAATCTTCTGGCGCACGGCATCATGGAGACGGTGCCCGCAAGCGACGGCAGCCCCTACCAGGAATATGTGCTGACCGAAAAGGGACGTGGGCTCTTCCCGCTCCTCGTTGCGCTCCGCCAGTGGGGTGAGGATTTCTTCTTTGAGCCCGACGAGGCGCATGTGCTGCTGGTCGACCGCAAGAACGGGCTGCCGGTGCGACGGCTCGAGCTGCGCGCGCAGGACGGACGCATCGTTGGCGCGGAAGACACGATGGTGCGACTGCCGCCGGCTTCACCTGAGTGAAAAGCGCGCGTGTCACGCACGCCATCAACAGCAACCGGATGTTAACGCTCCGTGCCGCAGCATCCGCGCGTGGAGGTTCGACCAATGCAGACATTCCGGATTTCGCTGAGCGATGGGACGCGGCAATTCCACACGGCGATTCAGGCGCCGGACCCCGCTTCCGCGCGCATCAAGGCCGCCTACTTCTTCGATATCTCGAAGTGGCGGATTCTGAGCGTGTCGCTGAGCGGAGCCAGCGCCGCGGCGGCGTAATCGCTGCGCGCTCTACGCCATCCCATCGAGCTCGGCGGCCGCTAGTCGTGCGATCGTAAGGTCGATTTCGGCGAGTGGATCGCCGTCCCCCAGAAACCAGGCCGCTGACAAGCCGGTCCAGGCCACAATCCATGACAGCAGGCGCCGGCGATCCAGCCGCGCGGCTTCAATGACAATGTCGAGCCGCCGGGCAAAGCGTCCGGGTTCGGTTGCGACCGGCCGTGTCGGATCCGCAAGATCCGGATTGGTGAAGATGTTGGCGAAGTCGAAGCCGCGCTCGCCGACGAGGTGCTTCGGATCGATCGCGAGCCAGCTACGCGCGCCGAAGTCGAGCACATTGTCGTGGTGCAGGTCGCCATGCAGGACCACGATCTCACGCTGATTGCCCAGCAGAGCTTCGGCAACTTGCGCCGACCGGTTCAGGACGCCGCCATGCGCCCTCGCCGCGGGCCACAACTCACGAAACCAGTGCGTCAGCGGCGTCAGATCCGGCCGCGGCTTCGCTCTGTCGGCGTGAAGCCGATCGGCCGTTGCACAGAGAATCCTGCAGGCCTCGTCGTCCCGGCCGGTTCGCGCCATCTCGCCGAGCGAAGCCGAACCCATCGCCCTTTCGAGCAGAAGGGCGTTGCCGTCACGGGCAAGAACCCGCGCCGCACCTTCGCCGTCCCACCACTCCATCACGACGGCACCGAGGCGTTCGTCCGGCTCGTGCGAGAGCTTGAGCATGGCCGGCTCCCCGTGCCGGCGCACCGGCAGCAACCGTGCGGCGTGCGTCACGATCGGGTCGCCGTCGGCGACAAGACTCCAAGCCGAGAGATAGGGAGCGAACATTTGGGCGTGGACTGACCGAGGACCAAGAAGCGAGCCTCGTGGTTCTAATCATTGCTTCCGCGCGCCGCCACGCCGGTTCCCTGCGGCGCATCGTGGCAGGGCCACGCGAACCGGTTCCCCGCTGCCCTGCCCATGTTGGCTGATGACATCCCCCACCCATCTCGCGCTACAATGTCGCAGCCGGTGCTACGGAGGGTGTGGCGATGCCGCGAAAGGGAATTACCGGACACGACGAATGGGTGGTCACGGAGGCCCTGGCCACAGCGCTGGTGGCGCTCGAACAGTTGCCGTCAAAGCATCAGCCGCGCGCGCATATGGAGGATGTCCGAAAGATCCTCACCGCCAGATGTGAGGCCGGCGCCGTCACGCTGCATCTTGCGCAGGCCAAGTGCCGGCTGTTTCCCGACACCGATCCCCTGACCATCTACGAGCAATATGGCCTCAAGGACGGGCTCGGCTAGCGCGCCGCTTGCAGCGTTAGTCGCGGCTGACGCGCCAGATCGTGCCGTTGCCGTCTTCGGAGACCAGCAGCGCGCCGTCGCGCGCGACCGTCACGCCGACCGGACGGCCCCAGACCTCATTGTCGCCGATGACGAAGCCGGTGACGAAATCCTCGTACTCGCCGGTTGGCACGCCGTCCTTCAGCCTGATGCGGATGACCTTGTAGCCGGTGCGCTTCGACCGATTCCACGAGCCGTGTTCGGCGGCAAAAGCATCGCCACGATATTCCGGCGGAAAACTGCTGCCGGTGTAGAAGGTCAGGCCAAGCGACGCCGAGTGGGCCTGCAACAGCACGTCAGGGACTGTCACCCTGTCCTTCAGGTCGGGCCGCGCGCCGGCATGCGCGGGGTCTTCGTTGCTTCCGATGTAATACCAGGGCCAGCCATAGAACGCGCCTTCGCGGACCCGTGTCACATAGTCGGGCACAAGATTGTCGCCGCGACCATCGCGCTCGTTGGTCGAACACCACGGCGTACCGCTTCCGGGCTGGACCGCAAGTCCGACACAGTTGCGGATCCCCGTGGCAAACAGCTTCTGGTTCTTGCCATCAGGATCGAAGGCGAGCACGGCGGCGCGGTCGGTCTCGTCGCCCCAGGCAGCGCCGAGCGCATGGTCGCGGCTCCAGGCCTCGATCCCTTTCGGCGGGCGGCCCAGCCCCTCGCCTGCGTTGCCGGCGGAGCCGACCGATACCAGCATCCGCTTGTCGTCCGGCGTGAACACGATATCACGCGTGGAATGGGCGTAGCCCGGCGGCAGCCGGGCGACGATCGTCTCGGGCTTTCCCGACGCCTTGAGATCGCCGTTACGATAGGCAAAGCGCACGACGCTGTCGGTGTTGGCGACATAGAGCCATTGCGGATTGTCACCGCTCGGGAAGAACGCGATGCCGAACGGCTGGTTCAATCCGGTTGCGTAGACTTCGTTGGTCGCAGGCCTGGTGGCGCCATCGGGGCTGCGTAGGATACGAATGCGGCTAGAGCCGGTTTCCACCACGAAGATATCGCCATTGGGCGCGGTCCGGATGATCCGCGGACCGCTGAGCCCGCTCGCAAACAGTTCGATCTTGAACCCTGCCGGCACCTGCGGCGCGGCCGATGCGGGTCTCGGCATGACGCGCGGAAACTTGCTGCTCGACGCCGTTGCCCCGGGCTTGGGTAAGTCCTGCGGCGTGATCAGGCGCACCGTGCCCGGCTTGTCGCGTTGCCAGTCGCCGAAGGCTTCCGCGCCTTTCAGCACGGGCTCGGCGCCCGACCGCGTGATGCTGACCGCCGCGAGGAAGACGGCCGACAGACCAGCACCGGCAAGACTCGTCCTGGGCATAAGCTCCTCGCGCGATTTCCTTCGGCCACGCCGTTCATAGCGCCGTTCGGCCGCTCCCGCGTTCACAATTTCGTCTGCTTTAATGTCCCTTGGGCGGCGCCGTCAGATCGACCGGTTTGATGATTAGCGCCAGCGGGATCATCACGAGGCCGATGATCGAGAGCATCCAGAACACGTCGATATAGGCGAGCAGGTCGACCTGCCGCTGCAGGATCTGGCCGACCCAGGCGACCGCCTGGGACGCGGCGTCCGACGCGTTCGACCCCTGTGCCTGAAAGAATCGCGTCATCGTGTCGATGGTCTGCCGATACCCGAGATCCGACGGCGCGGCATGCTCGATCAGCCGGCTCTGGTGGAATTGCTGGCGTTGCGCCAGCGCGGTCTGGGCGAGTGCGACGCCCATCGACCCGCCGATATTGCGCGCGACGTTGATCAGCGCCGAGGCCTGGTTGGTCTTGTCCGGCGGCACGCCGTCATATGAGGCCGTCGTGACGGGCAGAAACAGGAACGGAAGCCCGGCGGAGAGGAAGATGCGTGCGAGCGCGGCATAGCCATAGGTGATGTCGCCGTTCAATCCCGTCAGGTGCCACATCGAGAATGCGACGATGCAGCCGCCGATCGCGATCAGATATTTCGGCTGGACGCGACTGACGAGATGGCCCACCACCGGCATCAAGATCAGCGTGACGATGCCGCCGGGCGAAAGTGCGAGCCCTGCCAGCAGTGCAGTATAGTTCAACTCGGTCTGCAACAGCTGCGGCAGGAGCTGCGTCGACGAGATCAGGACCGCGCCGGTGCACAGCATCACCAGGAAGCACGATCCGAACTGGCGGCGTCCCAGCAGGCGGAGATCGACGATCGGCTCCTTGCGCGTCAGCTCCCAGGGGATCAGCGCGATCAGACAAAACGCCGAGGCCAGCGCGAAGCCAACGATCATATTGGACCCGAACCAGTCCTTGCGCTGGCCTTCGTCGAGCACGAATTCGAGCGAACCGAGCCCGATCGCGACCAGCACGAAGCCGATGTAGTCGACGCGCAAGCCGTCCTTGAGGAGTTGCTTGCGCTCCTGCTCGGCGCCGGACGGCTCCTTGACCAGCGTCCCGACCAGGAACAGCGAGAGCAAGCCCATCGGCACGTTGATCAGAAAGATCCAGTGCCAGCTATAGGTATCGGTGATCCAGCCACCGAGCGTCGGCCCGACCACGGGAGCGACCACCACCGCGACGCCGTAGATCGCGAACGCCTGGCCACGCTTGGCCGGCGGAAAGGAGTCGGCGAGGATCGCCTGCTCGCTCGTCGCCATCCCGCCGCCGCCAAGGCCCTGGATGATCCGGAACAGAACCAGCGCCTCCAGGCTCCAGGCAAGTCCGCACAGCAGGGACGCAAATGCGAAGGTGCCGACGCAGATCATGTAGAAGCGCTTGCGGCCGATCACGGTCGAGAGCCAGCCCGAGATCGACAGCACGATCGCGTTGGCGACCAGATAACTGGTGATGACATAGGTGCTCTCGTCGATGCCGACCGCCAGGCCGCCCGCGATATGGCGCAAGGCCACATTGGCGATCGTGGTGTCCAGCACCTCCATGAACGTCGCGATCGAGACGACGAAGGCAATCAGATAGGGATTATGTCCGCCGGCAGCCGAACGCTCCGGCGACCAGGCCGCGCCGCCGCCTGCCGCAACGTCGCTCATCGCACCCTGGTCCAGGGCACGACCGACATGCCCGGCCCGATCGGAACGTCATTCGGCCAATCGTCGATCACGATCTTCACGGGAACGCGCTGCACGACCTTGACGAAATTGCCGGTCGCGTTCTCCGCCGGCAGCAGGCTGAATGCCGTGCCCGAGCCCGGCTGAACCGACGCCACGCGGCCGGTGAGCTTGCGCCCCGGATACGCATCGATCCTGATCTCGACCGGCTGGCCCGGGCGCATGTCCGTCAGCTGCGTTTCCTTGTAGTTGGCGGTGATCCAGACCTCGTCAGGAACGAACATCATGACGCTCTGGGCCGGCGCCACATAGGTGCCGACGGCGCCGCTCAGCTTGACGACGCGCCCGGACTGCGCCGCAACGATGCTTGTATATTGCAGGTTCAATTTGGCCTGATCGAGCTGTGCCTGCGCCTGCTCCAGCGATGCCTTGCTGCTCTTGAGTTGAGCCTCGAGCGTCTTGACGCCGAGCTCGGCGGCAGTCACCGCCGTCCTGGCGCGGCTGGCATTGGCCTGCTGGGCGTCGAGATCCGAGCGCGTCTGCTGCTGCCGCTGCACCGTGCCCGCGCCCTTCTCGACGAGGTTCTGGGCGCGCTCCGCCTCCTCCCGCGCGAACTTCAATTGCGCCTCGGCCTGCTGCTGCTGCGCCTTGGCTTCCTTGATCTGCTCGTGCTGGCTGTCGATCTGGGCCTCGACATTGGCGATATTGGCCTCTGCGACCGCGACCTGCGCGCTGGCCTGATCGACGGCGATCTTGTAGTCGCGCTCATCGATCCTCGCGAGGAGGTCGCCGGCATTGACGTGCTGGTTGTCGGTGACGGGGACCTCGACGACGTAGCCGCCGACCTTTGCCGCCACCGCAAAGCTGCGCGCGGCCACGAACGCGTCATCGGTCGATTCATAGTGACGCACATTGAGCCAATAGCTCACACCACCGACGATCGCGAGCAGGAGCAGACAGGCGCTGACTGTGGCAAGCAGCCAGTGCTCGCGCAGCCGATCACGCATCGATGGCTTGCGCCCGGTGTCCTGCTGCGGAGAGGATTCGCGGTCGGGTCGCGTTTCTTGCTCGGGATTGTGCTCAGGCTGCCGCGGCTTCTCCGCGGACGGCCCGCGCTCACGGGTTTGGGCATCCACGGCAGCACCTCAAGCCACGAACGGAGCGGTCAAGCTTCGTTAACCGCAGCGTCCGGCGCTTGGTTCCTGTTCGGCCGGGAGGCGCTACACGGCTCTGGAACTGACCAAGGGCTTGCGTTCGGCTGCCGACGGTTCGCGGAACGCCGGCGTCTCCCCGACAATCGCCTTGAGCGGAACCGTGAGCCGGCACACCAGGCCCTCGACGCGCCAATCGAAGTCGGCGCGGCCGCCGAGCTGGGTCTCGATGCTGGCGATGACGCTTCTCGTGCCGAAACCTTTCTGCTTCGGCTTGGTCACGGGAGGTCCGCCGGATTCCACCCAGACCAGGATCAGCGTGTCGTCGTGCAATTCCCAGGTGATCGCGAGCCGGCCCGACAGCACCGACAGGCTGCCATATTTGGCGGAGTTGGTGACGAGCTCATGCAGCGCCAAGGCCAGGGTCTGCGCGGTCGCGGGCTGCAACTGCACCTCCGCGCCATCGATCTGGATCTGCCCGGCCTCCGAATACGGCGCGATCTCCTCGGCGACCAGCCGCCGGATTTCGGCGCCCTGCCAGCTCGACAGCGACAGCACGGTGTGAACGCGCGCCAGCGCCGTGATGCGGCCCTCGACCGCCCGCACATAGGCGGTCACGTTCTGGGCGCGCGTCAGCCGCACGATCGACTGCGCCAGCGCGAGCGCGTTCTTGGCGCGATGATCGACCTCGCGGGTCAACAGGCTCTGCCGCTCCTCGGCCTTCTTGCGATCGGTGATGTCGACGGTGACGCCGCTCACCCGGACCACCTTGCCGTTGCGGTCGCTGGTGGCCGCGGCTGTGCCGACGCACCAGCGCACCTCGCCGTCCGGCCGCATGACGCGGAATTCGGTTTCGTAGGACGTCTGGCCCTTGCCGAAGCCGGTCCAGGCTTGCCGGAGGTGTTCGACGTCGTCGGGATGAAACAGCGCCTGTATATTGTCGGAGGTGAGCTTGAAGGACTTCGGGTCGACGCCGAAGATCTTGTATTGCCCCTCGTCCCACATCCAGTCGCCGTTGACCCAATCCCAGTCCCACGAACCCATCTTGCCGGCTGCAATCGCCATGCTGCGGCGCGCCTCGCTCTCGACCAGCCGCGTGGTCGATTGCTCGAGCTCGGCGGTGCGCGCGCGCACGCGATCCTCGAGCTCTGCGTTGAGGCGTTCGAGCTGTCGTGTCTTGCGGTAGAGCTCGGCGAACACGCGGATCTTTGCCCGCAGCACCTCGGGCACGACAGGCACCGGCACGTAATCGACCGCGCCCATCTCGTAGCCGCGAAGCCGGTCGATATCGCTGACCTGGATCGCCGAGATGAAGATCATCGCGGTCTTCTGGAAGCGCGGATGTTCGCGGATCATCGCCGCGAGCTCGAAGCCGTCGAGCTCCGGCATGCAGACGTCGACCAGGATGACCGCGACTTCGTTCTTGAGCAGGAACTCCAGCGCCTCGCGGCCCGACGACGCGGCGACGAGCGTCTCGCCGAGCTCCTTCAGGATGACCTCATAGGCCAGCAGCTTCGCCGGCTGGTCATCGACCAGAAGGATGTTTACCTTTTCGTGGTCCATCATGTTCGATCGCCGATCAGCGGTGCAGCCACATGCGGATCGCCAGCAGCAGTTGCTCGGTGTTCACGGGTTTCGCCAGATAGTCGGACGCGCCTGCCTCCAGGCATTTCTCTCGATCGCCTTTCATCGCCTTCGCGGTCAGCGCGATGATCGGCAGCCGCGCGAAGGCGGAGTTTTGCCGGATGGCGCCGATGGTCTGGTAACCGTCCATCTGCGGCATCATGATGTCCATCAGCACGATGGCAATCTTGGGATTGGATTCGACCAGCGAGATGGCCTCGTGACCGGTTGTCGCAGTCAACACCTTCATACCTCGCCGCTCCAACACGCTCGAGAGCGCGAAGATGTTGCGGGCATCGTCATCGACCAGCAGTGCGGTCTTGCCAATAAGATCCTCGTCGGAACTATTGAGCTTCTCCAGCATCCTCTGTTTTTCGACCGGCAATTCCGTGATCACACGGTGCAGGAACAGTGACGTTTCGTCGAGCAGGCGCTCCGGCGATTCCACGCCCTTGACGACGATGCTGCGCGCCATCGTGTGCAGTTCCGCGTCTTCTTCGGCCGAAAGTTCCCGGCCCGTAAACACGACAACGGGAATATTGGAGAGCGCCTCGTCCTTGCGGATCTGATCCAGCACTTCGAAACCGCTCATGTCGGGCAGGCGCAGGTCGAGCACGACGCAGTCGCACGGATTTTCGCGCAATGTCGAGAGTGCCCCTGCCCCGGTGCCGGTGGTCACGATCTCGATATCCTCGTGCCCGAGCAGTTCGGTAATGCTGAGCTGCTCCGCCGCATTGTCCTCCACAATCAGCAGGCGCTTGCGGCGCGGTCTGGCGTATTCCTTGATCTGCGACAGCGCCGCGCTGACGCCTTCCGTCGTCGTCGGCTTGTTGACGAAGGAGAAGGCGCCGCGCGCCAGCGCGTGCTGTCGGTCCTCGTCGAGCGTGATGATCTGAACCGGAATGTGACGGGTCAGCGGATTGTGCTTGAGCTGGCTCAGCACCGTCCAACCCAGCATGTCGGGCAGGAAGACGTCGAGCGACACCGCGCTCGGCTGGAACTGCTTGGCGAGATCCAGCGCTTCGGCACCGCGGCTTGCGACCAGCACCTTGAAGCCCTTGTCGCGCGCCAGATCGATCAGCACCCGCGCGTAATGCGGATCGTCCTCGACGATCAGCAGGATGGTGTCGCCGGGCTCGAGATCGAGCCGGTCGTCCGGAAGCTGCTCGATCACACGCTCTTGCGCGCCAGACGCCTGCAGCGCCGGTGCCGGCGTGTGCGGCATCGGGAGCGGCTGAGCCTGCTGACGCAGCGCCACCGACGGTCCGGCATATTTCAGCGGCAGATAGAGCGTGAAGGTCGAGCCCTTGCCCGGCGCGCTGCGCAGATGGATCTCGCCGCCGAGCAGACCCGCGAGCTCACGGCTGATCGCCAGTCCAAGACCGGTGCCGCCATATTTGCGGCTGGTGCCGGCGTCGGCTTGCTGGAACGCCTCGAAGATCAGCTTCTGCTTGTCCTGTGGAATGCCGATGCCGGTATCCGACACCTCGAACGCAACGACCGCAGGCGCCGCATTGAGGATCGGGTGCTCCACACTCCAGCCGCCGAGCGCGGCCGACACGGTCAGGCTGACGCCGCCTTCCGCGGTGAACTTGAACGCATTCGACAACAGGTTCTTGAGCACCTGCTGCAGCCGCTTGGAGTCGGTAACCATGCTGCGCGCAAGATTGGCGTCGACATCGATGCTGAACGACAGATGCCGGTTCTCCGCCTCGTGCCGGAACGGCCGTCCGACGGTCTCGAGCAGGCTCGATGTCAGGATTTCCTCGGCCTCGACCGTCACCGTGCCGGACTCGATCTTGGAGAGATCGAGGATGTCGCTGATCAGGTTCAGCAGGTCGGTGCCGGCGCCGTGAATGGTGCGGGCAAACTCGACCTGCTTGCCGGTCAGATTGCCGTCGGGATTTTCGGTGAGCTGCTGGCCCAGGATCAGGATCGAGTTCAGCGGCGTCCGCAACTCGTGCGACATGTTGGCGAGGAATTCGGATTTGTACTTCGAAGTCAGCGACAGCTCGGTCGCCTTCTCTTCCAGCGCGCGCCGCGCCTGCTCGATTTCCTGGTTCTTGCGCTCGACGTCGACGTTGCGTTCGGCAAGCTGCTGGGCCTTCTGCTCCAGCTGATCGTTGGTCTGCTGCAATTCTTTCTGCTGGGTCTGCAACTCGCCGGCGAGCTGTTGCGACTGCTTGAGCAGCGCCTCGGTCTGCATCGTCGCCTCGATGCTGTTGAGCACGATGCCGATGCTGTCGGTCAACTGTTCGAGGAAGGTGATCTGCGAGGTCGTGAACGAGGAGATCGAGGACAGCTCGATCACCGCTTTGACCTGGTTCTCGAATTGCACCGGAAACACGACGAGGTTCTTCGGCATGATCCGCATCAAGGCCGAATTGATCGGCACCGCATCGCCGGGAATCTCGGAGACGAGGCGCTGGCGCTTGTCGAGCGCGCATTGGCCGATCAATCCCTCGCCGAACTGGACGATCTGCGGATGCGGATTGCTGCTGTCGCTGGCATAGGCCGACAACAGACGCAACTGCGCGGTCTCGGGATTGTCGACCTGGTAGATCACGCCCATATGCGCGTTGATCAGCGGCGCAAGCTCGGTCAGCAGCAGCCGGCCGACGGTCGCAAGATCGCGCTGGCCCTGCAGCATGTTGGTGAAGCGCGCCAGATTGGTCTTCAGCCAGTCCTGTTCGGTGTTGCGCTCCGTGGTGAGACGGAGGTTGCCGATCATCGTGTTGATGTTGTCCTTCAGCTCCGCGACTTCGCCGCGGACGTCGACCTGGATCGAGCGCGTCAGGTCGCCCTTGGTCACGGCGGTGGCCACTTCCGCGATCGCGCGCACCTGCGAGGTCAGGTTGGCCGCGAGCAGGTTGACGTTGCCGGTGAGATCCTTCCAGGTGCCGGCCGCGCCGGGCACGTTGGCCTGACCGCCGAGCCGTCCCTCGACGCCGACCTCGCGCGCCACGCTGGTGACCTGTTCGGCGAAGGTCGCAAGCGTCTCGGTCATGTTGTTGATGGTGTCGGCGAGCGCGGCCACCTCGCCCTTCGACTTCACCGTCAGGTTCTGCTTCAGATCGCCATTGGCGACCGCGGTCACCACCTTGACGATGCCGCGCACCTGCTCGGTCAGGTTGACCGCCATGACGTTGACGGTGTCGGTGAGATCCTTCCAGGTGCCGGCAACGCCGCGCACCTCGGCCTGGCCGCCGAGCTTGCCTTCGGTGCCGACCTCGCGTGCCACGCGCGTCACCTCGCCGGCGAAGGCGTTGAGCTGGTCGACCATGGTGTTGATGGTGTTCTTGAGCTCGAGGATTTCGCCCTTCACGTCGACCGTGATCTTGCGCGACAGGTCGCCGCGCGCCACCGCGGTGGTGACTTCGGCGATGTTGCGCACCTGGGTGGTCAGGTTCGCGGCCAGCAGGTTGACGTTGTCGGTGAGGTCCTTCCAGGTGCCGCCGACGCCGGGCACCACGGCCTGGCCGCCGAGCCGTCCCTCGGTGCCGACCTCGCGCGCCACGCGCGTCACTTCGGCGGCGAACGAGCGCAGCTGCTCGACCATCGTGTTCAGGGTGTCCTTGAGCAGCAGGATCTCGCCGCGCACGTCCACCGTGATTTTCTTGGAGAGGTCGCCGCCGGCGATCGCGCTCGCGACCTCGGCGATGTTGCGGACCTGCGCAGTCAGGTTCGACGCCATGAAGTTGACGTTGTCGGTCAAATCCTTCCAGGTGCCGGCGACGCCGGGCACTTCGGCCTGGCCGCCGAGCTTGCCCTCGGTACCGACCTCGCGCGCCACGCGCGTCACCTCGCCCGCAAACGCGTTGAGCTGGTCCACCATCGTGTTGATGGTGTTCTTGAGCTCGAGGATTTCGCCCTTCACGTCGACGGTGATCTTGCGCGACAGGTCGCCGCGGGCCACGGCGGTGGTCACCTCGGCGATGTTGCGGACCTGCGCGGTTAGGTTGCCGGCCATCGAGTTGACGTTGTCGGTCAAGTCTTTCCAGGTGCCGGCGACGCCGGGCACGTTGGCCTGGCCGCCGAGGCTGCCGTCGGTGCCGACCTCGCGCGCCACGCGCGTCACCTCGCCCGCGAAGCGGTTGAGCTGGTCGACCATCGTGTTCAGCGTTTGCTTCAGTTGAAGGATCTCGCCGCGCACGTCGACCGTGATCTTGCGCGACAGGTCGCCGCCGGCGATCGCGGTCGCGACTTCAGCGATGTTGCGGACCTGCGCCGTGAGATTGCCGGCCATCGAGTTGACGCTGTCCGTCAGGTCCTTCCAGGTGCCGGCGACGCCGGGCACCTCGGCCTGGCCGCCGAGCTTGCCGTCGGTACCGACCTCGCGCGCCACGCGCGTCACCTCGCCGGCGAAGGCGTTGAGCTGGTCCACCATCGTATTCAGCGTTTCCTTCAGCTGAAGGATTTCGCCCGACACGTTCACCGTGATCTTCTTCGACAGGTCGCCCTTCGCCACCGCGGTCGCGACCTCGGCGATGTTGCGGACCTGCGCGGTCAGGTTCGAGGCCATCGAGTTGACGCTGTCGGTGAGATCCTTCCAGGTGCCGGCGACGCCGCGCACCTCGGCCTGGCCGCCGAGCTTGCCTTCGGTGCCGACCTCGCGCGCCACGCGCGTCACCTCGCCCGCGAAGGCGTTGAGCTGGTCCACCATCGTGTTGATGGTGTCCTTCAGCTCGAGGATTTCGCCGCGCACGTCCACCGTGATCTTCTTGGAGAGGTCGCCGCCCGCGACCGCCGTCGTCACGGCGGCGATGTTGCGGACTTGCGCGGTCAGGTTCGACGCCATGAAGTTGACGTTGTCGGTCAGATCCTTCCAGGTGCCGGCGACGCCGAGCACGTTGGCCTGGCCGCCGAGCTTGCCTTCGGTGCCGACCTCGCGCGCCACGCGCGTCACTTCCGACGCGAAGGCGTTGAGCTGGTCGACCATGGTGTTGAGCGTTTCCTTCAGCTGAAGGATCTCGCCCGACACGTTGACCGTGATCTTCTTCGAGAGGTCGCCGCCGGCGATCGCGGTCGCGACGTCGGCGATGTTGCGGACCTGCGCGGTCAGGTTCGACGCCATGAAGTTGACGTTGTCGGTCAGGTCCTTCCAGGTGCCGGCAACGCCGGGCACCTGGGCCTGGCCGCCGAGCTTGCCTTCGGTGCCGACCTCGCGCGCTACGCGCGTCACTTCCGACGCGAACGAGTTGAGCTGGTCCACCATCGTGTTGATGGTGTCCTTCAGCTCCAAAATCTCGCCGCTGACGTCGACCGTGATCTTGCGCGACAGGTCGCCGCGCGCCACGGCCGTGGTCACGTTGGCGATGTTGCGCACCTGGGCGGTCAGGTTGCCGCACATCGCGTTCACGGAGTCGGTGAGGTCCTTCCAGGTGCCGGCGACGCCGGGCACGATCGCCTGGCCGCCGAGCTTGCCGTCGGTGCCGACCTCGCGCGCCACGCGCGTCACTTCCGACGCGAACGAACGCAGCTGGTCGACCATCGTGTTGATGGCTTCCTTCAGCTGCAGGATCTCGCCGCGAACGTCGACCGTGATCTTCTTGGACAAGTCGCCGTTGGCGACCGCGATCGTCACCTCGGCGATGTTGCGGACCTGGCCGGTCAGGTTGTTGGCCATCGAGTTGACGCTCTCGGTCAGGTCCTTCCAGACGCCGGTCACTTCCGGCACCTGGGCCTGGCCGCCGAGCTTGCCCTCGGTGCCGACTTCGCGCGCCACGCGCGTGACCTCCGAGGTGAACACCGAGAGCTGCTTGATCATCGTGTTGACGATGTTCGCCGACTGCAGGAATTCGCCGCGCAGCGGCCGGCCCTCGACGTCGAGTTGCACGGTCTGCAGCAGGTCGCCCTGCGCCACCGCGGCGACCGCGCGGGTGACTTCGCGGGTCGGCCACAGCAGATCGTCGATCAGCGTGTTGACCGAACTCTCCATATCGGCCCAGGCGCCGCTGGCGAGGCCGAAATTGACGCGCTGGCGGGTCTGTCCCTCGCGGCCGACGACCTGGCCGACGCGCGCCAATTGCTGCGCCATGCGCTCGTTGGCGGCTGCGATTTCGTTGAAGGCGTCCGCGATCTTGCCGTCGATGCCGAGATAGTCGCCGCGCATCCGAACCGAGAAGTCGCCGGCGCGCATCGCCTGCAGCGATTGCAGCAGGTCGTGCGAGGAATCGAGGCTTCCGTTGGATGATTGGGCGTGGCGTGTATCAGCACGGGGACGAGGCGGCGAACCGAGATCGGTCATGTAATTTCCCCTACGCGCTGGCCGCGAATCCAGAGACTCGGAAAGGCCAGTGCGACCATAAGAATGACTGCCCTTGATCTATTCAAGCGGGAAAACGCCAAAGCCGCAATTTCTGACGCAAACCGAGTACCTTAATCGCGACTGGAACCAAAAGTTCCAACCGCCGGCGGGACTTTTCTGAAGGCCGACCCAAGCCGGTCGGATTACCCCGCGATCCTCGTGTCCGCATGGAACATTGGCTTCCCCCGCGCGTTTCGGCGGGGGCAGGATCGGTGATGGTTAAGAAATCAGAACAGCTCGAACGGGGAATCGTTGCGAGCCGGCGCGATTTTCGGCCGCCGGCTGGCGGCGTGGTCGACTACGCCATTTGCATGCTCGCGCCCGATGGACGGGTGATCAACTGGAACAAGGGTGCTGAGCGCATCACCGGCTATCCGGCCAAGGCGATCCTCGGCAAGCACTTCTCGGTCTTCTATCCTGCCGAAGACCGCGCATCCGGCGTTCCGGCGAAAGCGCTGCAGATGGCGCGGAAGGAAAAGCACTCAGCGGCCGAAGGCTGGTGTCTCCGCAAGGACGGATCGCAATTCTACGCCGCTGTGGTCATCGATCCGATCCATGAGAAGCGCAAGCTCGTCGGCTACGTGATGGTCATCCGCGACATCGCCGAGCGGCATCGGGCGCGCGCGGATCTCGAGGCCAGCGAAAGCCAGTTCCGTCTGCTGGTGAGCAATGTCACCGACTATGCGCTCTACATGCTGACGCCGGCCGGCATCGTCGCCAATTGGAACGCCGGCGGCGAGCGCATCAAGGGCTATTCGCCCGGCGAGATCATCGGCCAGAACTTCGCGCGGTTCTATACGCCGGCCGACCAGGCCGCCGGCAAGCCGGCCCGCGCACTCAAGATCGCGCAAGAGACCGGGCACTATGAGGAGGAAGGCTGGCGAGTCCGCAAGGACGGTTCGTTCTTCTGGGCGAGCGTCGTGATCGATCCGATCCGCGACAGCGACGGCAGCCTGGTCGGCTTCGCCAAGATCACCCGGGACATTTCCGAGCGGCGCGACGCGCAACAGAGGCTCGAACAGGTGCAGCGTCAGCTGGCGGAATCGCAGAAGATGGATGCGCTGGGTCAGTTGACGGGCGGAGTCGCGCACGACTTCAACAACCTGCTGATGATCATCTCCGGCAATCTGCACCGGATCAAGCGCGAGGTAACGAGCGAACGGGGCAGGCTTGCACTCGGCGCGATCGAAACCGCATCCGAGCGTGCCGCATCCCTGACCAGGCAGCTCCTCACCTTCGCGCGTCGGCAAAGCGTCAATCCGCAGATCATCAACGTCGCTGACAGGATCGCCGCGGTGCGCGAGGTCCTGACCAGCGCGCTTGGCGGCGCGATCAAGCTGAACATGGAGATCAGAGCGGATCTCTGGCCGATCTTCGTCGATCCGACAGAATTCGAGACCGCGCTGATCAACCTCGTGGTCAATGCGCGGGATGCGATGGCCGGCGGCGGCAAGCTGACCATCGAGGCGCGCAATGTCCCGGAAGCCGCCCAGGTGGTCGTCAGCGTTACCGACACCGGCGAAGGCATTCCCGACGATGTCATGAACAGGGTCTTTGATCCCTTCTTCACCACCAAGCCGGTCGGCAAAGGGACCGGCCTTGGGCTGTCCCAGGTTCATGGCTTCGCGCACCAGGCGGATGGCCGGGTCGAGATTACAAGCGCGCTCGGCAAGGGCACGACGGTCAGCATCTATCTCCCGCGGGGGACCGCGCCCGCACAGCGCACGGCTACGGGGCACCGCGCGCCCGGCTCGGCCACGATCCTGCTGATCGAGGACAATCCTGCCGTCGCCGATGCGAGCACGGGCCTGCTCGAACAGCTCGGCTACACCGTGCGCTGGGCCTCGAACGCGGAGGCAGCCTTGTCGGAAATCGACGCCAACGGGATCGATGTGGTGTTCAGCGACATCGTCATGCCCGGCAGGATTGATGGACTGAAGCTGGCGCGCACGATCCGGGACAGAAAGCCCGAGCTGCCGATCCTGCTGACGACAGGCTACAGCGAGAGCGCGCGCGACGTGAGGTCCGACTTTCCGGTGCTGCGCAAGCCGTACCACATCCACGACCTCAGCCGCGAACTCGCGAAGTTGACGGGGCATGGGGTCGACAGCGCGACGAGCGGCCCGTCCGCCGACGCTTCGGGCGAGTTCGATGCCATCGCGCGTGACGTCGCGGCCAGACCAAAGGCGAAAGCCCGCTCCTAGTTCAAATGGAAGGGCTAAAGCATGATCCGGAAAAGTGCGAAGCGGTTTTCCCTCGCGACAAACGCGGGACGCGTTTGCGCGGAGATCATGCTCAAACAAGGAGCTAAAGCGCGATGATGGTTCAACCTGATCTCATCACGCTTTAGCGTTCCGCCGGCCAGCTTCGCCGCACCAATTGCACCCGCTCGATGCGGCTGCATTGCTCGCAGCGGTACTGAAGGATATCCCTGCCCTCGCTACCCGGATGGCTGCTCTCGAGCCGCATCGTCCTGATGCAGCTGATGCAGGAGATCAGCGTCAGCAGCGGACTGCGATCGTCATTCATCGATGCCCGCGGTGGCGCGGTCGGATCGGCGATCATGGCGCTGGGCGATGCTATCGTGTTGGCTCTCACCACAAGAAAATGCAGATCCTGCGGCTCGGGTTCCAGCCTTGAAACCTGATTTGGGCCTGAGCCGGTGTTCGAGGCTCCCTTCTTTGGTCGAACGGCCCGATCACACCCGAGCGTTGCTGTGACTGGCCCCGGGCTTCTTCGCCTTGTCCACCTTGACCTTCGCACCGGCGCGATCCTCGAAGCTCCGGCTGAGCCGCTCGCGTACCGTGGGGAGACGCTCGCCGCCGCCGGCGGCCTTCCACCGGACGATGAGCTCGGCCACTTCGGCTCGCATCGCCATCAGCCGGTACGACGCTTCACTGCAATCGAGGTCGCGGTTGACCTGATCCCGGATCGACGCCTCGATCAGGGTCATCTCAGCTCGCAATGTGCTGATCTTACGCCGAATTTCATTGATTTTGTTGTCCATGGCGTTTTAGAACAAAAATAGAACATATTGTCAAGTCACGATCCAGCAAACGAGGCAAGCAATGAGCGTGGCAGCGGTAAGATATGGTGGGGTTGCTGAGCGCCTTGGCGGGCTGATGACCCGTGCCCAGGCGCTGCGCTTGAGGAGCCTTGCCGAGGAGGCCTATCAGCCGAACCAGTACGCGCGCGACCTGACGTCCGAGGAAGCCGAACGGCGCATCGATGCGCTGAAGGCGGAGATCGCGCTGGCGGATTCTTTCTGAACCGTCCGCCCCAACCGGGCCGGACGTCCCCTTAAGGCTTTGATATAGCGGCGCAGCTAGGTCTGTTCCTGTTATTGCTGCGTTGTCCTATTGCTGCTTGGTCCTGGGGGAGCCTGACGTGCTGGAGCTGGAGAAGCGGTCGCCGCTTGCGTTCCCGATTACGCTGAAGGACGGGCGAACGCTCGCAACGGTTGGCGACGCTGCGGACTACCTGTCCGCGCTGAACCTGGATCAGCGTGAGCGCGGCTACTGGAAGACGGCGATCATGATGTTCAACAACGCCATGCGCGAGCCGGGTTATCTGAAGATCGCAACCATGAACCTCCGGTCCGCGCTCGTGTACGACCGCCTGGTCGACGACGTTGGCTCCTGATTGTGGTGCGGCGGCTACAGCCGAATCGACTGATGTTGCGTAAGGCCCTGTTCGTTATGGCCGCAAACAAGGTAACGGCGGTACACGCGACGGCCGGGCGCGCAATGCACTTCAGCCGTACTCTCGGGCCGCCTTGGAGGGCCAAGGGAACACCAGGGCGGCCCATTTCTTTTCAAAGCAATTTCGCGCGGACGAACAGCATCCGCAACGCGTTGGTCGCTTGCACTGTCAGCATGGCGTTCCCGGCCGCTCTCTCGAGCGCAACCAGCGCCTCGTCATGCAGCGAGCGGAACTCCATCCATTCGACGGCGCTGAGATTGCTGATGAAGCGATAGGCCTGGCCGACGGTCGCGAGCGTCACCGTCTCGCCGTTCAGCCGCACCTTGAACGTCGCCTTCAGCGGCGTGTCGGATTTGGATACGTCACCCATGGCGGGGTTGTGCGCCGCGCTGCGTTAATGTCAATCTAATTTCTCTGCATCCGCCTCGGTGCGTCGGCCCCAATGAATCGCAATGTCTGTTAGCGTTTCGTGGGGGTGATTCGTGACTGATCTTGCCAACACAGCCTATCTCGATGCGCTCAATGCCGAGCAGCGCCGTGCTGTCGAGCACGGGGTCGGCAAGGATTGCATCGTCGGCGCGCCGCTGTTGGTGATCGCGGGCGCGGGGTCCGGCAAGACCAACACGCTCGCCCATCGCGTCGCGCATCTGATCGTCGCCGGCGCCGATGCGCGCCGTATCCTGTTGATGACCTTTTCGCGGCGCGCCGCCGCCGAGATGGCCGGCCGCGTCGAGCGCATTGCGCGCCGCGTGCTCGGCGATCGCGCCTCGGTCATGACCGATGCGCTGAGCTGGGCCGGCACGTTCCACGGCATCGGCGCGCGGCTGCTGCGCGAATTCGCCGAGCGTATCGGCCTCGACCCGGCCTTCACGATCCATGACCGTGAGGATTCCGCCGACCTGATCAATCTGGTCCGCCACGACCTCGGTTTCTCCCGCACCGAAAGCCGGTTCCCCACCAAGGGCACCTGCCTTGCGATCTATTCGCGCTGCGTGAACGCGGAGATGCCGATCGAGGCCGTGCTCGGCCAGTTCTTCCCGTGGTGCTCCGGCTGGGCCAGTGAATTGAAACAGCTGTTCGGCGCCTATGTCGAAGCCAAGCAGCGGCAGAACGTGCTCGATTACGACGACCTCCTGCTCTACTGGGCGCAGATGGTGACGGACGCCGCGCTGGCCGAGGAGATCGGCGGCCGCTTCGACCATGTGATGGTCGACGAATATCAGGACACCAACCGCCTGCAGTCCTCGATCCTGCTCGCACTCAAGCCCACAGGACGCGGGCTCACCGTGGTCGGCGACGACGCGCAGTCGATCTATTCGTTCCGCGCCGCCACCGTGCGCAATATCCTCGACTTCCCGGCCCAGTTCAGCCCGGCCGCCGAGATCGTCACGCTCGACCGCAACTATCGCTCGACACAGCCGATCCTCTCGGCCGCCAATGGCGTGATCTCGCTCGCCAAGGAACGCTTCACCAAGAACCTGTGGACCGACCGGACCTCGACGCGCAAGCCGCTGCTCGTCACGATCCGCGACGAGGCCGATCAGGCCCGTTACATCGTCGAGCAGGTGCTGGCCAATCGCGAGGAAGGCACCCTGCTGAAGCACCAGGCGGTGCTGTTCCGCACCTCCTCGCACAGCGGGCCGCTGGAGGTCGAACTGACCCGCCGCAACATTCCGTTCGTGAAATTCGGCGGCCTCAAATTCCTCGACGCCGCGCATGTCAAGGACATGCTGGCGCTGCTGCGCTTCGCCGCCAATCCACGCGACCGGGTTGCAGGTTTTCGCATCCTGCATCTGTTGCCCGGCGTCGGCCCGGCCTCGGCGCAGCGGGTGCTCGACCGCATGACCGAGGCCGCCGATCCGATTGCTGCGCTCGTCGCGCTGCCCGCTCCGCCCCGCGCCGGTGCGGACTGGCGGCTGTTCGTGGAGGCCATCGAGAACCTCCGCTACTCGGAATGGCCCGTCGACATCGAACGCGCCCGCCTCTGGTACGAACCGCATCTCGATCGCATCCACGAGGACAGCGAGGTGCGCCGCGCCGATCTCATTCAGCTCGAGCAGATCGCCGCCGGCTACCCGTCACGCGAACGTTTTCTTACCGAACTCACGCTCGATCCTCCCGATGCGACCAGCGACCAGGCTGGCGTGCCGCTGCTCGATGAGGATTATCTGATCCTGTCGACGATCCATTCCGCCAAGGGGCAGGAATGGAAATCCGTCTATGTGCTCAATGTCGTCGACGGCTGTATGCCCTCCGACCTCGGCGCCGGCACGTCGGCCGAACTCGAGGAGGAGCGCCGCCTGCTCTATGTCGCGATGACCCGCGCCAAGGACGATCTGCATCTGCTGGTTCCGCAGCGCTTCTTCGTTCACGGCCAGGCCGCCAAGGGCGACCGCCACATGTACGCCTCGCGCACCCGCTTCATCCCGGAACGACTGCTGCCGATGTTCGAGCGGACCACCTGGCCGCGCGCCGCGGCCGCGCAAGCATCCCCGGCCAACCGCGCGCCGCCGATCGACATCGGTGCCCGGATGCGCGGCATGTGGCGCTAATGGCGGCCCCGAACGATTCTTGATGGGGCCTGGAACGAACGTGACTAGCCCGCGTTGAGGCGCCGTTCGTAATCGGCAAACGACCATCCCCGACGGCTTCGGCGCGCAGTTGCACGCTGGAGCCGTCTTTTTTGCGCCGCGTCAATTCACGCGAAAGCCAATTCACGCAGGAAACAATTCCGATGCCGATCTCGATGTCGCCGGCGCCGATCGCCCGCACCAGCGCGTCGTGCCTGTCGCGAAAGCTGCGCTGGATCTGGCGTGCCGCGAGCAAGGCCTGCACGGCATGATCGTCGCGCCGCACCGGGAAATTGAAGATCGCGAACACGGCGTCGCCGATGGTCTTGTTGAGGATGCCGTCATAGCGCCAGATCGCGGCGGCGCAGTCGTCGTAGAACGCGTCGAGCAGCGAGGTCAGCCCGTCCTGCGCGATGGTCTGCGTCAGCGTGGTGTAGCCGCGCAGATCGGCGAACAGGATGGTGGCGTCGATGGTCACGGCGCGCGCCTTCATGATTTTCGAGAAGGCCATCTCGCAGATCGTGCATGTGTTCGGGTTCATGCGGCTCGGCCCGACGCCGAACAGACGAAACGGCGCCGACAAGGGGCCGCGCAACGGGATCGGCATATGCAGGTTTTGCCAGCAGCCAAGGCAGATCGTTGCGGGTTCCGGCGTCATCGGCGGATCACCTGCTGTTCCAGCAATGAACCCGGGTCCCCTTGGCACGCTGGTTCATGGGCGTCCCCAATCGAGATTGCCGCGCTCAGGCGGTCGCCACGAAACTCACTCCAATTCGCGTCTTCTTGCTCCAGATCACTTGGCACTCATACACGACCGAGGCGTCGCGGGCCATCACCAGGCGGAATCTGTGCGGGACGAAGGCCGGATTCTCGACCTCGATGGCCGCCCCCTCCGGCGAGATGTTCACGATCGTGCAATGCATGACCGAACCGCCCGACGAGACATAGCCGGGTTCATTGACCTCGGTTCGCGGATGCTTGCGCTTTTCGTCCACCCGGCTGCTCCCCGCTTCGTCCACGCAAACGTGGGCGATCGACATTGCAGAAGTCAACGGCTCCGGCGGCCCCCATCGGGCTTTCGCACCACCATTTGTGCGCAGCAGTAAGCCGAACCGCTTATCGCGCCAATGCAGATGAGCCCCGCGTCGGCGCGGGCTTGTCGTTCGCGCTGGCGCGAGGATAGCCTCAGCCTATGGGCGATGCGCTGGCGCGACGCACGCTCCGAACAATAATGAACAGGCGCCATGGGGAGACGCGCCATGTTCGAGATTCTCGATCGCCGGACGACTCTGACCGGCAACCAGATCAAGATCCTTGCGGCGGCCATCATCGGCGATGCGCTGGAATTCTTCGACTACTTCCTGATCGGCTTCGTGCTCGCATTCCTGATCGGGCCCTGGAAACTCACCTTCGGCCAGTCGGCCACCGTGCTGATGAGCTCCGGCATCGGCGCCATCCTCGGCGCCTATCTCTGGGGCTGGCTCGCCGACCGGGTCGGGCGGCGTATCGTCTTCATCGGTACGGTGCTGAACTTCTCGATCGCGACCGGCCTGCTCTATTTCACGCCCGACAATGGCTGGGTCTATCTGGCGATTCTGCGCTTCTTCGTCGGCACCGGCGTCGGCGGACTTTATTGTGTCGACCTGCCGCTGGTGCAGGAGTTCATGCCCTCGCACAAGCGCGGCTGGGTCGGGGGCCTCGTCACCTGCGTGATCCCGCTCGGCGTCGGCCTCGGCGCGGTGCTGGGAGCCGTCATGGGAACCGATCAGTGGCGGCTGTTGTTTGCGATCGGCGTGCTGCCGTCGGTCCTGGTGCTGCTGGTTCGGATCTGGGTCCCGGAGTCGCCGCGCTGGCTGTGCCGGCAAGGACGCTATGACGAAGCCCGCAAGTCGCTGGCCTGGGCGCTACAGGTTCAGCCCTCCGAACTGCCGTTGCCGAGCGCGGCCGACGCCGGTCCGATCGTTACGACGAGCTGGTTCGACCTGTTCAAATATCCGCGCAGCCTGATCGTCTCCTGGCTTGGCAATGCCGGCGCGCAGACCGGCGTCTACGGCATCACGCTATGGGCGCCCGCGCTGTTCGTGCTGCTGCTGAAGGTGACGCCGCAGGAAGCCGCCAAGATGATGATCCTGCTCAGCGTCACCGGTTTCCTCGGCCGCATCTCGTTCTCCTATTTCTCGGAGCTGCTGGGGCGGCGCGTTGCCGGCGGCCTGCTCGGCTTCGGCGCCGGCGCGCTGACGATCATTGCCGGCTACCACTACGACGCGACTTTGTTCGGCATGTCGGCGTTCTGGCTGCTGCTGGCCGCCGTGTTCTTCTTCGCCGATGGCGGCTTTGCGATCGTCGGTCCCTACGCGGCGGAGGTCTGGCCGTCGCATCTGCGCACCACGGGGATGGGCTCGGCCTATGGCTTCGGCGGCATCGGCAAGATCATCGGGCCGGTCGGGCTGGCGCTGATCGTCGGTTCGAACAACTATCTCAAGCCCGACGTGCCACTGACCCAGATCCCGACCGCCTTTGTCTATCTCGGCTGCTGGTTCCTGATGGCGGGTGCCGTCTATTTGTTCTTCGGGCTCGAGACCCGTGGCAAATCGATCGAGCAGATCGACAAGGAGCTCAACGCGACGGCTGACGTCGCGGCCTCCGCAACGATCCGGCGCGCCTGAGGGAGGCGAACATGAATGTGACTTCTGCCGACCTTACCGGTGATCGCGACGTGATCGCCCGCGCCGAGGCGATCAGGGACGCGGTGGCGGCCGCCTCCAACGATATCGAAACGACGCGCCGCCTGCCGCCCGACCTGCTCGACCGGCTGCATGAGGCGCGGCTGTTCCGCCTGCTGCTGCCGCGTTCAACCAACGGGATCGAAACCGATCCCGTCACCTTCTTCCATGCCATCGAGACCATCGCCAAGGCGGATGCCTCGACGGCGTGGTGCCTGAGCCAGGCCGGCGGCTGTGCGATGTCGGCGGCCTATCTCGACCTGCCGGTCGCGCAGGAGGTGTTTGCCGACCCGCGTGCCGTGCTGGCCTGGGGCCCCGGCCCGAAGGTCAGGGCGATCGAGTGCGAGGGGGGTTACCGCGTCACCGGGGTCTGGTCGTTTGCCTCGGGCGGGCGGCACGCCACCTGGCTCGGCGCGCACTGCCCGGTCTATGCCGCGGATGGCTCGCCGCGCCGGGATGCCAATGGCGAGCAGGTCGAGCGCACCATGCTGGTGCGGACCGAGGACGTCGCATGGACCGACATCTGGAACACGGTCGGATTGCGCGGTACCGCCAGCGACCAGTTCGCGCTCGACGACTTCTTCGTCCGCGCGGACCATTCGATCACCCGCGAATTCGACCGCGAGTGCCGCGAGGATGGCCCGCTGTACCGGATGAGCAACCACACCTGCTACCAGATCGGCTTTGCCGGAGTCGCCTGCGGCATTGCGCGCAGCGCGCTCGACAATTTCGTCGACGTCGCCCGCAACAAGGTGCCGCGCGGCATGAAGAAGACGCTGCGGGACAATGCCGTGGTGCAGTCCGGCCTCGCCCAGGCCGAGGTCAATCTGTGCGCCGCCCGCGCCTTCCTGCTGCAGTCGATGGCCGACATCTGGAAGGATCTGGTTGCCGGCCACAGCATCACGGTCGCACAGCGCATGACGATCCGGATGGCGGCCACGCACGCCATCCACAAGGCGCGGGAGGCCGTCGACTTCGCCTACAACACCGCCGGCGCCACCGCGATCTTCGACGGCCATCCGCTGGAGCGGCGCTTCCGCGACATCCACACCGTGACCCAGCAATTGCAGGGCCGCTTCAGTCACTTCGAGACGGTCGGCGCCTGGATGCTGGGCGTCGATGCCGACCTCAGCTTCGTTTAATCCGATTTCTCAAGGAGAAGAACCATGCCATTGGGTGGACTACAGCATTACACCATCGAGCCGCAGGATCTGGAGAAGACCAAGGAGTTCTATTGCGATGTGCTCGGGCTCGAGAACGGCGAACGGCCGCCGCTCGATTTCCCCGGCTACTGGCTCTATTCCGGCGGCCAGGCCACAGTCCATCTAATGGGCACCCGCAAGCCGCGCGACGGCATCGTGGTGCGCGGCACCGAGAAGAAATATGAGGACACCGGGCGCCTCGACCATATCGCCTTTGCCGCCAGCGACGTCGAGGCCGTGCGCAAGCGCCTGCAGTCGAAGAACGTCACCTTCCGTGAGCAGATCGTGCCGCGCACCGGCGACACCCAGATATTCCTCTACGATCCAGACGGCGTCGGTGTGGAGCTGAACTTCCCGAAGAGCTGAGCACCGCCGCTCCCGGATCGCGATGGCCGGTTTTGTCGGCCATCCACGGCTTCGTTCGCGCTCGCGCTTGCGCTGTGGATGGTTCCCGACAAGGCCCTGACTCGGCCATCACTCGGGCGTGATCCGGTCCGTTTTTCTTCAACATTGAATGACGAATTAACCGGGCCGCGCCGCTGCGGCAGAATAGCCGGGTGCTGCGCCTTTAACCTACCCCAGGGCATGGTGGCCCGGCTATTCGTCCCCACTCGGCCGGCGCGATTTCCTCAGTCGAGCCCACGTTCGTGGCTCAGGCGGACCATTTCGTTGATGAAGATTTGTTTCTGCTTGTCGTCGAGGCTGGCAAACAGCGGCTCGGCGGCGTCGGCGACGCCGCGCTGATCGACCGCCCGGTCATTGAGGAACTGGGCCTCGTTGCGCATCTGCTCGATGATGTCATCAGGCGGATCGCGCTGCGCCCGCGCGATGCGCAGGTTGAGTCGGTCGGCGCCGTTGTGGCCGAGATAGTGCATCGCACTGTTGAAGCCGGCCCAGTTCTTCTCCTGCTCCGGCGTCAGGTTGAGCTCCTTCTTGATCCGTTCGATGTTGGCATCGCTGTTGGCGACGATCTGTTCGGCGGTCAGCTGCGGTGCACCGGCCTGGGTCAGCACGGTCGGCGCTTGCTTCGCGCCCTTGTCCTTGGCGGCGGCCTTGGCCGACTTGGAGGCCTTGGCGCCGGCCGCAGGTGCCTGCGGGTTCTTGCCGCTGCCGGTGGCGTTATTGCCATTGTTGCCGGTCAATACTCCGGTTACGCCGGTCACCACCCCGACAACGCCGCCGATCGCTCCGCCGAGAACGCCGCCGACCGGCCCGGCGGCCTTGTTGCCCTCGCGCGCACCCTTTTCGACGCCCTGCACGATCTGCGCATCGACCATATGAGGCACTGCGAGCAACGTGACGGTGGCGGCCCCAACTGCGGCGCACAATCTCCACTGCGCTCGCAGCTTCGCTACCGGGATGAGCATGATCGGGTCTCCGTGATCGGTGGTGGATTGCAGAATTGATGCGAGGTCAGGTTCGACGCATCCGGACTTTAGCGTTTCCGGCTTCGGCAAGTCTATCGGCCGCGCCGGGCATCACCATGGCGGAACAGGGTTCGCTGAGGCTTGGCCGGAAACCTGCGGCTCAACCGCGCACCGTCCGCGACCTTGTCTGCGTCACCCTCTGCGTGCATCGCAGCATGATCGCAAGACGCGCGGCTAACCGCCGGCAACTGCAATGATGCGAACGACACTGCCTGCTATTTGACCACAACGTTAGTTCTAGTTGGCATCAGCATCTCGTTTCTCGACAGATGCCGGCAATTCTGTTCTGATCGGTGTCAACGCAATCCCGCGACGTCGCGCAAACGTGACGCACAAAAACAACAACGGGATTCAAAAAAAGTCTTTTGTCCGTTGGCTACCAGGGAGGGAATGCCATGTCACGGAAGAAGCTCTCGCGCCGAGAATTCGTCGCGGCGACAGCGCTGTCATCGGCCGCGCTGATTACAGCCCCCTACGTACGTGGCGCCTATGCAGCCGGAAAGCTCTCGATGGGCTTCTGGGATCACTGGGTGCCCGGCGCGAACAGTGCGTCCACCGAGCTGGTCAATGAATGGGCTGCCAAGGAGAAGGTCGAGGTCCAGATCGACTACATCACCAGCCAGGGCAACAAGAATATCGTCACCATCGCCGCCGAGGCGCAGGCGAAATCCGGTCACGACATTTTCCAGATGCCGACGTGGTGGCCGCAGGCCAACGCCGAACTGCTCGAGCCGGTCAACGACATCATGGATCCGCTCATCAAGCTGAACGGCGAGGTCAACGGCACGGTGAAATATCTCGGCCAGGCCAACGGCAAATGGCTCGGCGTACCCGCCAGTGTCGGCAGCCAGATCAAGGGTCCCTGCTCACGCATCGACCTCATGAAAAAGCATGCCAACATCGACGTCCAGGAGATGTATCCGGCCGGAAGCGAGCCGAAAGCCGATAACTGGACCCTCGATACCTTCCTCAAGGCGGCTGAAGCCTGCCACAAGGCCGGATTCCCGTTCGGCATCGGCCTTGGCGAAACCAGCGACAGTGTCGACACCGCCGGCGCGATCTTCCAGTCCTTCGGTGCCCATTTGGTCGATGCCAAGGGCAACCTCACCGTCAAGACCGACGCGGTGCGCCAGGCCCTCGACTACTACAAGAAGCTGCTCGCCTTCCTGCCGCCCGACGTCTCGGCATGGGACGATGCCTCCAACAACAAATGGCTGGTCGCGGGCAAGGGCGCGATGATCATGAACCCGCCGAGCGCGTGGGCGGTCGCCAAGCGCGATGCTCCGCAAGTCGCGGAGCAATGCTGGACGCACGGGTTCCCGGCCGGGCCGAAGGGACGTTTCGCGCCCTATCTGCCGTTCTTCTGGTCGATCTGGTCGTTCTCGAAGAACAAGGAGGCGGCCAAGAGCCTGCTGACGCACCTGTCGCAGCCCGCATCGATCGAGAAGATGGTGGTCGCCAGCGGTGGCTATGACCTGCCGGCCTACGAAAAACTCACGACCTTGAAGGTCTGGGCGGAGCAAGCGCCGCCAAAGGGGACGCTCTACCACTATCCGAACCCCTACAAGCACCAGACGCTGTCGATTGCGGCCTCGCCCGCGCCGCCCAAGATCGCGCAGCAGATCTACTTCCAGGCCACGCTGACCAAGATGTGCCTGCGGTACTACCAGGGTGAAAGCATGGAAAAGACGCTCGCCTGGGCCGAGGGCGAGTGCGAAGGCTTCATGCGAAGCTGACGACAAGCGAGGTCTCGCGCGACCGCCCGTAATGTTGGCCGCGCGAGGTCCCGTCTTCACATCCCAGCCGCCGGACCGGCGAGCTGTGCAACCAACCCGCGCGAGGGACCTGCGTTATGGTTGATGTCGCATTCCAATCCAACCGCGCAGCCGCTGCCCAGACGGGACGAAGGCGCGCCGGCCTGCGCAACGCGCTGCGGCGCAAGTCGATGGCCGCGTTCCTGATGACCTTGCCGCTGATCCTCCTGATCGCGATCCTGGTCCTCTACCCGGCCCTCTACTCCTTGCACCTCGCGACGCTGAACAAGGCGATGACGAAGTTCGTCGGGTTCGGCAATTTCGAGTTCCTGTTCAAGCGCGACACCTTCTGGCTGGTGGTCAAGCAATCCTGCATTTTCGCGATCTCGGCGGTGATCTTCAAAGCCCTGATCGGCTTCATCGTCGCGCATTTCGTGCACAACGTCCCCGCCAACAAGCAGCGCAAGTGGCGCGGCATGCTGCTGGTGCCGTGGGTGATCCCGCCGGCGATGAGCACGCTGGCATGGCTCTGGCTGTTCGACCCCTCCTACAGCGCCTTCAACTACACGCTTTCCTTCTTCGGCATCGGGCCGATCCCGTGGACCGGCGATGCGATGTGGGCGCGCTTCTCGGTGATCCTGGTCAACGTCTGGTATGGCGCGCCATTCTTCATGATCATGTATCTGGCGGCGTTGAAATCGGTACCCGACCAGCTTTATGAGGCGGCCGCGATCGACGGCGCCAATTGGTGGCAGCGGATCTGGTACGTGACCCTGCCGATGATGCGCAACATCATCGCGATCACGACGCTGTTCTCGCTGATCGTGACCTTCGCCAATTTCGACATCGTGCGCATCCTGACCGCGGGCGGGCCGCTCGACCACACCCATATCTTCGCCACCTGGGCGTTCCGCGTCGGCATCGAGGGCAGCGATGTGCCGCTCGGCGCCAGCGTTTCGCTGTTCATGGTGCCGATCCTCGCGGTCGCGGCGATCTTCATCCTGCGCGACATCACCAAACGCGGGAACGAAGCCTGATGAGCTCGCTGACGATCGACAAGTCCGGACCGAACCGCAAGGTCAAGTACGGCAGCATGAGCCGCGACCGCGCCTGGGCGCTACGCTGGTCCTATTTCTTCCTGGTGCTGTTCGCGATCTTCTCGCTGACGCCGCCGATCTACATGCTGATCACCTCGCTGAAGAGCAGCGCCGAGATCTCGGCCGCGACCAATCCGTGGTGGGTCTATCACCCGACACTCAGCAACTACATCGAGCTCCTGACCTCGAACCAGTTCCTGCGCTTCTTCTGGAACTCGGCCTGGGTCTCGATCATCGTGGTCACCATCACGATGCTGATCAGCGTGCCGGCGGCCTTTGCGCTGGCTCGGATGAAATTCTGGGGCTCGGCGACGCTCGCGACCGGCGTGTTCCTCACCTATCTCATTCCGGACAGCCTGCTGTTCATTCCGCTGTTCAAGATGTTCGCCGTGTTCGGCGACTGGACTGGCATCCAGCTCGTCAATCGCTGGTACGTGCTGCTGTTCATCTACCCGACGCTGACGGTGCCGTTCTGCACCTGGATCATGATCGGCTATTTCGCCTCGATCCCGAAGGAGCTCGACGAGGCCGCGATCATCGACGGCGCGAGCTGGTTCCAGACGCTGACCCGGATCTTCATCCCGGTCGCCCTGCCCGGCCTGATCGCGGCCACGATCTTTGCCTTCACCGTCTCCTGGGCCCAGTTCCTCTATCCGCTGGTGTTCACGACATCGACCGATCAGCTGGTGCTGCCGGTCGGCATCATCACGACCCTGATCAAGGGTGACGTCTTCAACTGGGGACAGATCATGACCGGCGCCCTGCTCGGCGCCGCGCCGCCGCTGATCATCTACGCCTTCCTGATGGACTACTACATTGCCGGCCTGACCGCCGGTGCGACAAAGGGTTGAACTTATGGCTGATGTCAGTTTGCGGAAGGTTGTGAAGCGCTACGATGAGGTCGAGGCGGTGCGCGGCATCGACCTTGATATCGCCGACCATGAGTTCGTGGTGCTGGTCGGGCCGAGCGGCTGCGGCAAGTCGACGACGCTGCGGATGATCGCCGGCCTCGAGGACATTTCCGACGGCGACATCATGATCGGCGGCGACGTCGTCAACGACGTGCCGCCGAAGGACCGCGACATCGCGATGGTGTTCCAGAACTATGCGCTCTATCCGCATATGACCGTTGCCGAGAACATGTCGTTCGGTCTGCGGCTGAAGCACTATCCCAAGGCGGAGATCAAGAGCCGGGTCACCGAGGCCGCCCGCATGCTCGACATCACCGATCTGATCGACCGCAAGCCGAAGCAGCTCTCCGGCGGCCAGCGCCAGCGTGTCGCGATGGGACGGGCGATCGTGCGCAATCCGAAGGTGTTCCTGTTCGACGAACCGCTGTCCAACCTCGACGCCAAGCTGCGCGTGCAGATGCGGATCGAGATCAAGAAGGTGCATCAGAAGGTCCGCACCACGACCGTCTACGTCACCCACGACCAGGTCGAGGCGATGACGCTCGCCGACCGCGTGGTGGTGATGAACCACGGCAGGATCGAGCAGATCGGCACGCCCAACGAACTCTACCACAAGCCGGCGACCCGGTTCGTCGCAAGCTTCATCGGCTCGCCCGCGATGAACTTCGTGCCCTGTCGGCTCGAGGACACCGGCGGCAAGCTCAATGTGCGGCTGACCGATCGCCTCGCTTTCGCGCTGCCGCCGGCACGCGCCGCCCGCTACCAGGCTCTCTCCCGCACCGACAAGCTGTTGCTGGGCATCCGGCCCGAGCACGTCATGGAGGCGCGGCCGCATGCCGAGCCGGGCGTCGAGCCGTTCGACGCGACGCTCGACGTCACCGAGCCGATGGGAATGGAGACCCTGGTCTATTTCACGCTCGAGGGCACCCAGGTCTGCGGCCGGGTTAATCCCAATGCCGGAGCGCAGGATGGCAGCCCGCTCCGATTGGCTGTGGACCTCAACAATATGCATTTGCTAAACGAGGTGACCGGCGCCGTCCTTTGACGGCGCACAAGAAACCTCAAGGGCAGGAAATGGCCACCAACAAGAAGAAGATCTTTATTACCCAGACTCTGTCACCGGGGGCACGGGTGCTCCTCAACGAGCGGGACGACGTAGAACTCATCGAATTTCCCAACCTGATCTCCGCCAAGGACTTTCAGACCATGCTCGAGCAGCATGCGCCGGTCCATGGCGTGGCGCTCGGCGCAACCCGCTTCGGCGAGGCGGAGCTGGAGGCGTCCAAGGGCATGATGGTGGTGACCCGGATCGGTGTCGGCTATGACGCCGTCGATGTTCCGGCGCTGTCCCGCCGCAAGGTGCCGCTGATGGTCGCAGGCACCGCGAACTCGCCGTCGGTCGCCGAACAAGCCTTGTTCATGATGCTGACGCTGGCCAAGCGCGCGCAGGAAATGCACACGATGGTCAAGGACGGCACCTGGGCGAGCCGGCTCGGGGTGCTGCCGTTCGATCTCTACGGCAAGACGGTGCTGATCGTGGGCTTCGGCCGCATCGGCACCCGCACCGCCAAGCGCTGCCTCGCCATGGAAATGAACGTGCTGGTCTACGACCCCTACAAGCCCGCCGGCGAGATCACCGCGGCCGGCTGCGAGGCGGTGCCGAGCCTCGAAGCGGCGCTGCCGCGGGCGGATTTCGTCACGATCCATTGCCCGAAGAATCCCGAAACGGTCGGGCTGTTCAACGCCGCGCGGATCAGGCTGATGAAGCCGACCGCCTATCTCATCAACACTGCCCGCGGCGGCATCGTCGACGAAAAGGCGCTGCACGACGCGCTGGTGTCAGGCAAGCTCGCCGGCGCCGGCCTCGACGTGTTCGAGGTCGAGCCGCCGCCGGTCGGCCAGCCCCTGCACGCTTTGCCCAACGTGATCATGGCGCCGCACGTCGCCGGCGTCACGGTCGAGGCCGTCGATCGCATGAGCGAGCAGACCGCACGCAATATCCTGAGCGTGCTGGATGGCAGTCCGCTGCGCCAGAATGTGATCAACCAGGACGTCCTCGGCTGAGCTTTCAGCCTTCCTCGTTTGCGCCGCGGCCGATCCGAAAGGATCGGCCCGGCGATGCGGAGTACCCACATGGCTTTCAAGGAATTCGGCAACTACGATGCGGTCGGTCTCGCCGAGCTCGTCCGCAACAAGGACGTGACGGCGAAGGAGCTGCTCGACGAGGCGATCGCGCGCACCGCCGCCGTCGATCCCAAGATCAACGCGGTCGTCGTCAAGCATTACGACTACGCCGAGCGCCAGATCGCCAAGGGGTTGCCTGACGGTCCCTTCACCGGCGTGCCGTTCCTGCTGAAGGACCTCGATCTGCTCGAGGGCACACGCACCACGTCGGGTGCCAGCCTGCTGAAGGACTTCGTCGCTGATCACAACGGCACGCTGGCCCAGCGCTTTCTCGATGCCGGGCTTGCAATCTTCGGCAAGAGCTCGAGCCCGGAATTCGGGCTGATGCCGACGACGGAATCCCGCCTGTTCGGCCCCACCCGCAATCCCTGGAATCTCGACCATTCCTCCGGCGGCTCGTCCGGCGGCGCTGGGGCTGCGGTCGCGGCCCGCATCCTGCCCGTCGCGCATGCCAGCGACGGCGGCGGGTCGATCCGGATCCCCGCCTCCGCCTCCGGCGTGTTCGGCATGAAGCCGACGCGTGCCCGCAACCCCTGCGGGCCCGATCGCGGCGAAGGCTGGGGCGGCTTCTCGGTCGGCCATGTGCTCAGCATCAGCGTCCGCGACAGCGCGGTCATGATGGATGCGATCCACGGCGCTGAGCCGTCGAGCCTCTATGTCGCGCCGCCGCCGGAGCGACCGTTCTCGCAGGAAGTCGGCCGCGACCCCGGTCATTTGCGCATCAGCTTCACCGACAAGTCGCCCTATGGCGATGCCATTGATCCCGAGATCGCCGCGGCGGTGCGCGACGTGGCGAAGCTGCTCGCAGGCCTCGGCCATCATGTCGAGGAGCGCGCGCCGCCGCTTGCGGCCGATCCCGCCGCGGTCATGACGACCATCGTCGGCGGCAACACGGCGCTGACGATCCGTCTGCTCGAGCAGCGCGTCGGGCGCACCCTGACGTCGGACGATGTCGAGCGGCTCACGCTCGCCAGCGCCCAGAATGCGACCAAGATGAACCCGGCCGACTACGTGGCCGCGCAGCTTGCAGCGTTCCAGATCTCGCGCGCGCTCGCGACCTTCTTCGAAGGTTGCGACATATTCCTCAGCCCGACGCTGTGCGCGCCGCCGCTCCGCCTCGGCGAGCTGAACACGATGTCCGAGGACCTCGGCCACATCGCGCCGGTGCTGCGCCGCTACATGCCGGGCACCTCGATGTTCAACATGTCCGGACAGCCGGCGATGTCGGTGCCGCTGGCCTGGAACAAGGCCGGTCTGCCGCTCGGCATGATGTTCGCGGCCAAGCTCGGCGAGGAAGGACTGCTGTTCCGTCTGGCCGGCCAGCTCGAACAGGTCCGCCCCTGGAAGGACCGGCGTCCGCCGGTTTGCGCCTAGCAGCGCTTTCAAGCGAAGCGGGGCCCCACTTCGCGCCAGGAACGCGCGCCAGAACCGCTGGGGCTGACAAAGGATAGTCAGATCAGGTAGATAGGAAGGGTGTCGGCACGATTCCGCGCGCCGTCAGCCTGGGAGACCAAACCGTGAATGACCCGACCGACAATGCGCTGGCCGCAATCGCGAGCATTCTCGACCAGACGACCACACCTCCCGAGACCGCCAAATCGACAGACAAGACGGCGGACAAGCCAGCTGAGCCCGCAGCGGAGCCGCCGGTTTCGATAGCGATGCCGCCGCCCCTGCCGTCATCCGTCGAAATCGTTACCGTCGAGACCGTGTCCATCAAGACGGTGTCCGTTGAGGTCGCGCCCGCCGAACCGGCGGTGGTCGAGCCTGCAGCGATCGAGGAGCCCACCCCGGTCGAACAGGCTGAGACGAGTGAGGCCGAGTTAAATGAACCCGAGCCCAGCGCGCCGGAGCCTGAGCCGATCCAGCCCCCGCCCCAATCGATCGAGGCCAATGGCTATTCGAAGTCCGGCCCAGGCCCGATGGCCGCGCTGCGCTTCCGCTGGACGGTGCGCCAGGACGGCGCCCAATATTATGTCGACGAGACCGTCGGCGAGGCATCGACCCCACTCGTCAGCGGCCCGATGGAGCGGGACGCCGCGATCAAATTCGTCGACGATCGTGAGGCCGAAGCGCGGCGGCGTTTCGAGTATTTCAAGCACGAGATGCTCAGCCGCACTGCGACCGTCTATCAGGCGAGCAAGGACAACAACGAGGCCTGAGACGCGATACGTGCCCTACGGGCATCGCAACACGATGCGGATGGAGAAGACCTCGATGTTTCGCGCGCTGGCCGGCCTCGCCTTCGCCTTGCTTCTGTCCACCGCACAGGCGCAGCAGGCGCCGTCCCGGCTCGATGAGATCGTCAAGCGCGGCATCCTGCGTGTCGGCATGACCGGCGACTATTTGCCCTTCACCTACCTCGACAAGGAGACCAAGGCCTTCCGCGGCTTCGATGTCGACATGGCGCAGTCACTCGGCAAGGCGCTCGGCGTCAAGGTTGAGTTCGTACCGACATCGTGGCCGCAGATGACCAGGGATTTCGAGGCCGACGATTTCGACATCGCGATGGGCGGCGTCTCCATCACCTTCGATCGGCAGAAGAAGGGTCTGTTCTCGACGCCGATCATGCGCGAGGGCAAGACGCCGATCGCGCGCTGTGCCGACAAGGGCAAGTTTGAGACGATCGCCGAGATCGACAAACCGGGCACCCGCGTCATCGTGAATCCCGGCGGCACCAATGAGCGCTTCGCGCGCGCCCATGTGAAAGCCGCCGCGATCCGGGTCTTCAACGACAACACCAAGATCTTCGACGAGATCGCAAAGGGCGACGCCGACCTGATGATGACCGATGCGTCCGAGACGCGCTATCAGCAGAAGCTGCATCCCGGCGTGCTGTGCGCCGTGCATCCCGACACGCCGTTCGACTTCGCGGAAAAGGCCTACTGGATGCAGCGCGACGTCGCATTGAAGGCGTTCGTCGACCAATGGCTTCACATCGCGCGCGAAGATGGCAGCTACGCGAAGATCTACGCCGCGTGGTTCGAATAGCCTGCGTCACCGCGCATGATTTGAAGCGCGCGGCTTGAAACCAGACCGCAACCCAGCGATTTGAACCTAAGCCGCAAGGATACGACTCATGTTCTGACCGTGATCTGGGACACGTTCAACAGGGTGGTCACCGGATAGCCTTGCGAACGGAGTTCCTTCACCGGAGGTCGAGATGAGAAAGCTTCTGGCGATCGCCACGCTCGTGCTCGCGAGCACGGCCGCAGCGCAGGCGCAGTACACATTCGATTACGGCGGCCGCACCATTCGCATCGATCCCGATCGCGGCACGGTTTCGATCCCCGGCGTCTACGACAATACCGGCCGCGGCACCAAGCGCGCCAAACGCGAGGACACCGAGCAGAAGCGCAAGGCTCCGAAGGAAGCCAATACGGACACTAAGACGAATTCCCAGGCCGCACCGCCCAGCGCGCCCGCGGCGGCTGCTCCACCCGCTCCGCCGGCCGTTGATCAGGCCGCCGTCCCGCCGGCGCCTGCCGCAACAACGACAGAGCCGGCCAGCACGGGTGTTGCGGCCACGCCGCCTTCAGCTACAGCAGCGACCACACCGCCGCCGCCCGCGCCGCCAGCCGTCCAGCAAACTGCTGCGCCGGCTGCAAAGCCCACCAGCGCTCCAACCGTTGGTGCCGCCGCGCCGAGCGCTCCGGCGCCCAAGCCGCTTGCCAATCCCGTGCAAGCAGCGAACTCGCCACTCGGCGTCTGGCTCACCGAGGAGAAGGAAGGCAAAATCCGCATCGAGCAATGCGGCGCCAATCTCTGCGGCTACGCCGTCGACAAGAAATCGAACGCCAACGGCGAACAGGTTCTGATCAACATGAAGCCGGCCAAGGACAAATGGAGCGGCCGCATCTTCGATCCGAATAGCGGCAGCACCTACGATTCCACCATCGCGATGAAGAGCCCGGACACGCTGCGCGTCCAGGGCTGCGCGTTCGGCGGCATGTTCTGCGGCGGCCAGACCTGGACGCGGGTGAATTGATCGGCCGGAATTCGTTGCCCGGATGAAGCCAACGGGTCGCGCGAATGCGCGCCCGATGACAGGCTCCGCGAAATCCGGGATTCCCACCGCGCGTGAGACCGCCCTGGATTGCGCTTCGCTCCATCCGGGCTACGGTCTCAAAAATCAAAAGCCCCGCCCGATGAGCGGGGCTTTCATCTTACGAACTGCTACGACGCTTCAGCCGACCTTGCCGTTGTATTCCTCGTCGGTGACGTGCTCCATCCAGGTCGAATAGACGCCATCAAGCGCCTCCTGCATGGCGATGTGGGTCATGCTGTTGTCCGGCGAGGCCCCGTGCCAGTGCTTCTCGTTCGGCGGAATCCAGACGACGTCGCCGGGACGAATCTCCCTGATCGGGCCGCCCTTGGCCTGCACGCGCCCGATGCCGGAGATCACATACAGCGTCTGTCCGAGCGGATGGGTGTGCCAGGCGGTGCGTGCGCCGGGCTCGAACGACACGCGCGAGGCGTTCAGCCGCGCCGGCGCAGGCGCCATGTTGATCGGGTCCTGCAACACGGTGCCGGTAAAATTCTCCTTCGGCGCGCGGCGGGTCGGCCGCGAGCCGGAAACGTGGATGTCCATGGGGTTACCTCCCTTTCTTGACGTTATTTCTTGCTTGCGGCGTAGCGCGCCTTGGTCTCGGCATTCATCGGATACAGGCCGGGCAGCTGGGCGCCATTGTTCACCTCGTTGACGATCCAGGCTTCCATCCGTTCCTGCTCCGGCCCCTCGGCCAGCACGTGATCGAGGAACGCCTGCGGGATGAGCACCGCGCCGTCCTGGTCGGCCACCACCACGTCGTTCGGGAATACGGCAACGCCGCCGCAGCCGATCGGTTCGCCCCAGCCGACGAAGGTCAGGCCTGCGACCGACGGCGGAGCCGCGTAACCGTCGCACCACACCGGCAGGCCGGTGCCGAGCACGCCCTCGACGTCGCGCACCACGCCGTCGGTGATGAGCGCCGTCACCCCGCGCTTGACCATGCGGGCGCAGAGGATGTCACCGAAAATGCCGGCGTCGGTGATGCCCATGGCGTCGACCACGGCAATGCAGCCCGCCGGCATCGCCTCGATCGCGGTGCGGGTCGAGATCGGCGACGACCAGGATTCCGGCGTCGCCAGATCCTCACGGGCCGGCACGAAGCGCAGCGTGAAGGCCGGTCCGACCAGCCGCTTCTGCCCCGGCTTCAGCGGCTTGGTGCCGCGCATCCAGATGTTGCGCAGGCCCTTCTTGAGCAGGACGGTGGTGATGGTGGCGGTGGACACATGCGACAGCGTCGCGATCGCTTCGGCGGACAGTGACATCTGGAAAGAGTGCTCCGATGGAGGAAAAGACCGGCGCATGTTGCCGGGCAAAGGCCTTGCGTCAAGGGCTGCGCGAAAAACCTGCGATCATCCAGATTTATCGCCGGCATGCCGATTAATTTATTGAAGTTGCTGCATCATTTTGCACGAAGCGAATTCCGTTTTGTCGCGAAACACGCTAGCTTGATGGTTGACGACAGCGCTTGACCCAATGGCCGAACCCTTAAGTCCTCCCCGCCTTTTGCCGAGTGGCGACAGCGCCATCACGGTAGAATTCAGCCGCACCATCGATGACGCCGCCAACCGGCGGGTGCTGGCGCTCGACCGCGTGATATCTGCCGAGCCGATCGCCGGCATCACCGAGACCGTGCCGACCTACCGGTCGCTGCTGGTGCATTACGATCCCGTCCAGATCAGCTTTGATGCGCTGGGCGCGCAACTGCTGGCACGCGCCGCCAAGGCGCCGCCGACCGAGACCGGCACGCGGCGCTGGCGCATCCCGGTGACCTATGGCGGCGAGCACGGCATCGATCTCGAGGATGTCGCGAAGGCGCTCCAAACCACGCCCGACCAGATCGTGGCGCGCCATGTCGCCGGCGACTATCGCGTCGCCATGATCGGCTTCACGCCCGGCTGGTCCTATCTCAGCGGACTGGAGAGGTTCCTGCACATGCCCCGGCGCAAGGATCCGCGGCTTCTGACCCCGGCCGGCACCATTTCAATCGGCGGCATCCAGACCGGCGTGCAATGCCTGGCCGGCCCGAGCGGCTGGCACCTGCTCGGCCGCACCCCGGTTCGAACCTACCAATTGCATCGCGATCCGACCTTCCTGCTGGAGCCGGGCGACGCCATCACCTTCACGGCGGTCGACGCCAAGACCTTCGCCGAGCAGGACCGCGCCGCCGAGGCCGGCGAGCTCGTCGCTGAACTGGTGACGCCATGAGCAAGCTCGTCGTCACCTCGATCGGCCCGGCAAGCTCGGTGCAGGACGGCGGGCGTCCGGGCTCGCAGCGCTACGGTCTCGTGCCGAGCGGAGCGATGGACCGGCTTTCGCTGGCGGCCGCCAACGCGCTGGTCGGCAATGACCTGTTCGCCGCCGCGGTGGAGATCGGCCCGTTCGGCGCCAGCTTCACCGCACGCGGCGGCGCGGTGCGCGTCGCCCTTGCCGGCGCGTCGCGCAATGCGGATATCGGCGGCCGGCCGGTCGCGTTCGACAGCTCGGCGACGCTCGCCGAAGGTGAGACGCTCACTCTTGGCTTTGCCCGCGGCGGCTCGTTCAGCTATCTCGCGATCGAGCACGGCATCGAAGGCGAGCCGATGTTCGGCAGCCTCGCCGTCAACGCCCGCGCCGGGCTCGGCAGCCCCTACCCGCGGCCGCTGCAAAGCGGCGACGAGTTGAAGACGCAGGCTGCGAGCGGCGCGCTCGAACGCCGCATCGAATTGCCGGCCGCGACCGATGCGCCGATCCGCATCGTGTTCGGCCCGCAGGACGACGAGTTCGCCGAGGACAACAAGAAGCTGTTGGTCGACAGCGAGTGGAATATCTCGGCGACCAGCGACCGCATGGGCTATCGCCTCGAAGGTCCCGTCATCAAGCATCTCGACGGCCACAACATCGTCTCCGACGGCACCGTGAACGGCAGCATCCAGGTGCCCGGCAACGGCCAGCCGATCGTGCTGATGCCGGACCGCGGCACCAGCGGCGGCTATCCGAAGATCGCGACCGTGATCACGGCCGATTTCGGCCGCTTCGCGCAGATCTCGGCCGGCCGGCCGTTCCGCTTCAAGGCGGTGACGATGGCAGAAGCGCAGGCCGAGGCGATCAAGTTCCACGAGCTGCTGCGTTCCCTGCCCGACCGCCTCCGCGGCATCGAGGATTTTGGTCTCAACATCGAGGCGCTGCGGGATGCGAATGTCGCGGGTCAGGCCGTCAACGCCGTCGATGTGTCGACCTGGCAAGTTGCGCTACCCTGAATCAATACGAACAACAGACGGATCGATCGTCATGACCTCAACCATCGACCTTAATTGCGATCTCGGCGAAAGCTTTGGCCCCTGGGAAATGGGCAATGATGCCGCGATGATCGAGCTTGCGACCTCGGTCAACGTCGCCTGCGGCTTTCATGCCGGCGACGCCGACATCATGCGCAGGACGGTCGAGCTGGCGAAGGCGCGCGGCGTCAGCGTCGGCGCCCATCCCGGCTATCGCGACCTGCACGGCTTCGGCCGCCGGCCGATGCCGGGACTGACGTCCTCGGAGATCGAGAACCTGATCGCCTACCAGATCGGCGCCCTGCAGGCGATCGCGACCGCGGCGGGCCACAAGGTCACCCACGTGAAGGCCCACGGCGCGATTTCCAACGTCGCCTGCGAGGACGACATGACCGCAAGGGCGATCGCCAATGCGATCAAGGCGGTCGACCCGAGCCTCGTGTTCGTGGTGCTGGCGAATTCGAAACTTGTGCGTGCCGGCGAGGCTGCCAATCTGCGCATGGCGCATGAGGTGTTCGCCGATCGCGCCTATGAGGACGATGGCAACCTGGTGTCGCGCAAGAAGCCCGGCGCGGTGCTGCACGATCCCAAGGCGATTGCCGACCGTGTGGTGCGGATGGTGCAGGACGGCGCGGTCGTCTCGGTCACCGGCAAGGTGATCAAGATGCAGACCGATACCGTCTGCATCCACGGCGACACCCGCGGTGCCGTCGAGATCGCGCGGGGCCTGCGTGAGGCGCTGAAGCAGGCAGGCATCACCGTTGCGCCGTTCAAGACCGCACACTGAGCCGCGATCGCGCCGATCAAAAAAGGGCCGGCCGCCGCGCCGGCCCTTTTAGATTCCGTTAAGAGTCTTCTTAAACCCAAACTTGCCGTTTTGATTGCTAGGTGCAGCTTCCGAGCCTTTGATTGTCCTCTTAGGAAATTGGGTACGAAAGCATGTTCCGCACCAGCCTCTCCCTCGCCATCGCCGCGGTTGCTACCGCCGCCTTCGCCAGCGCGGCATCCGCCGGCTGCTACAGCTGCTATACGCCGCCGCCGCAGCCGTGCACGACCTGCTATCAGGTGCAGAGCGTGCCGCCGCAATATCGCACGGTGCAGGAGACCGTGATGGTGGCGCCGGGCCGCGTCGTCGCGCATCGCACGCCGCCACAGTATCGCACCGTGATGGTGCCGAAGACGGTGATGGTCGCGCCCGAAGGCGTCGCCTATGAGCGCATCCCGCCGCAATACGCCACCCAGGAGCGCGTGCAGATGGTCTCGCCGGGCTATTCCTACTATGCGCCGGTTCAGCCGACCTGCAACACCTGCGGCGGCGGCTACGGTTACGGCTACTGAGCTGCCAGCATCCACCCAACACAAAGCCGCCGCCTGCGGATATCAGGCGGCGGCTTTTGAATGTTCCGAAGCGCCTAGAACGGGTGGACGGACAACGTGCCGAACACGATGGCCGCGATCACCGCAAAGGCGCTGTAGAGCGCCGCCGTGTGAATTCCGGTCCCCGTCTTCCGTGAAATGTTTCGCGCGTAAAGGTGCAGGCGGGCCTCCGCCGATAGCTCGCGCATGGTCGATCTCCAACGCCCCATTCTCGGGCATATGGAATATCGTTCGCGGGCGGATTCAAGCGGGCGGCAAAAATAGCGATGCCGCCGCCTTCGGGAACACGGTTCCGAGAGGAATATTCCTTCTCGCGTACTCGGCCGAGAATCCTATTCGCTGCAATTCGAGGCATCGGGAACCCGCACCGGCCCGCAATAACCAAAATCTCGAAAACAACCCCATGCACAGTAGCCCGAGGCGGCCGCTGCGTCGCTCTCAGGCCTTCCAGCGCCCGATCTTGAACGCCGCCAGATGCCCCGGAACGTCGCTCGGGTCGAACGGCGGGCCGGCGAACGCCCCGATGGCACTGGAGGCTCCAACCGGGCGACCCGATGCGGCGTCGTAGAGATCGGGCCTGAACACGGCCATGGCGGTTTTCAGCGCCTCCGGCCGGTACGGCGTCTGGCCCCAGCGAACCATCTGCGCATAGAGCCAGGCCGCCTGTCCCGGATCAGGCCGCGCCGCCGCCTCGCGCCCGACCAGCAGATAGCGATTGCTCTCGCGCATGGTGCCGTCGGGCGAGATCTTCAGGTGGCCATCGAGCGTGCGCTGGATGACGCTGGCATCGACACCGATCCGCTCGGGCTGCGCCAGGATGCGCGCCACCTCGGACCGGTTCTCGGGCCGCTCGATGAACTCCACGGCGCGCAGATGTGCGCGCACCAGTGCCGCCACGACATCGGGATGCGTCTCCGACCAGCTCTGCCGCAGAGCAAGTACTTTTTCTACCGCGCTGAGCAGGATGTCGGAGACGAAGTGCAGGATGTGGCCGATGCCGAGATCGACCGCGATCGAATTCCAGGGCGCGCCGACGCAGAACGCGTCGACATGGCCGTTGGCGAGACTGTCGACCATGTAGGGCGGCGGCAGCACCACGAGCTGGACGTCCTCGTCGGGATCGACGCCGCCGGCGGCCATCCAGAACCGCAACTGGTAATTGTGGGTCGAGAACGGGAAGGTCATGCCGAAGGTCAGCGGCTCCGCCCCGCTCTTCCGCCGCTTTGCCACCACGCGGGCGAGCGCCTGTGCGGTTGCCATCGGATCGAAGCGGTCGCCGTCGATCTCTTCCATCAGCGCGGCGTGCAGCGCCGGCGAGACCGTGATGGCATTGCCGTTGAGCCCGAGATTGAACGGCGCCGCGATCGGCACCTTGACGTGACCGAGCCCGAGGCTCGAGGCGATCGCCACCGGCGCCAGCAGATGAGCGGCGTCGAACAGGCCGATATTGAGCTTGTCGCGGACGTTCGACCACGACACTTCCCGCACCAGCGTGACGTCGAGGCCTTCGGCCGCGGCGAATCCCTTGTCGACGGCAACGATCAGCGCGGCAGCGTCGACCAGCGGAATGAACCCGATGTGCAAAGGTGTGGTCATTTCAGGAGCTCCGACGCCGTCAGGATCGATTGCGCGATCTCGCCGATCTTCTTTTTCTCGCGCATCGCGGTCGAGCGCATCAACACATAGGCCTCCTCCTCGGTCAGCCCCTTGACCTTCATCAGGATGCCCTTGGCGCGGTCGATCACCTTGCGCTCCTCCAGCGCGTGCTTGGTGCGATCGAGCTCGTCCTGCAGCTTGGAGAAGGCATTGAAGCGGGAGACGCAGAGATCGAGGATCGGTTTCATCCGCTCCTTCTTAAGGCCGTCGACGATGTAGGCGGAGACGCCCGCCTCGACCGAGGCCTGGATCGAGGCGGCGTCGCTCTGGTCGACGAACATCGCGATCGGCCGGCGGACGGCACGGCTGACCTGGAACATTTGTTCCAGCACGTCGCGGCTGGGATTCTCGAGGTCGATGACGATGATCTCGGGGTCGAGCGCATAGATTCGCGAGAGCAGGCTCTGCATCTCGCTGATATGCACGACATCCGTATAGCCGGCCTCCCGCAGTCCCTCCTCCAGGATGGCCGCTCGGATCGGGCTCTCGTCGACTATGACGATCTTGGGAGATGATTCAGCGCTCATCGACAACTCTTAAGGCCCGGCAGACGCATCCTTATCATGCCGGAAGCCCCGGGAAAGGGTTGTAATTCTCGGCAATTGGGACTAGCTCCTGCCCATTCATCAGGCAGATTCAGAGATATGCAAGAAGCCGCGGCGCCGAAAGTGAGCTTTGTGTCCTTGGGCTGCCCCAAGGCGCTGGTCGATTCCGAGCGCATCATCACCCGGCTGCGCGCGGAAGGCTATGAGCTGGCGCGCAAGCATGACGGCGCCGACATCGTCATCGTCAACACCTGCGGCTTCCTCGACAGCGCCAAGCAGGAATCGCTCGCCGCGATCGGCGAGGCCATGGCCGAGAACGGCAAGGTCATCGTCACGGGCTGCATGGGCGCCGAGCCGGAGCAGATCGAGAGCGCCTATCCCGGCGTGCTCTCGATCACGGGGCCGCAGCAATATGAGAGCGTGCTGGACGCCGTGCACCGCGCGTTGCCGCCGGCGCACAACCCGCATATCGACCTGGTGCCGCCGCAGGGCGTCAAGCTGACGCCGCGGCACTACGCTTACTTGAAAATTTCCGAAGGCTGCAACAACCGCTGCAGCTTCTGCATCATCCCGAAGCTGCGCGGCGATTTGGTGTCGCGGCCGGCCAATGACGTGCTGCGCGAGGCCGAGAAGCTGGTGAAGGCCGGCGTCAAGGAATTGCTCGTCATCTCGCAGGACACCTCGGCCTATGGCGTCGACCTGAAATACGCCGAGAGCCCGTGGCAGGACCGCGGCGTCCGCGCAAAATTCTTCGATCTCGCCAAGGAGCTTGGCGAGCTCGGCGCCTGGGTGCGGCTGCAATATGTCTACCCCTACCCGCATGTCGACGAGGTCATCGGCCTGATGACCGAGGGCAAGGTGCTGCCCTATCTCGACATCCCGTTCCAGCATGCGAGCCCCGATGTGCTGCGTGCGATGAAGCGCCCGGCCGCGCAGGAGAAGACGCTGGCGCGGATCCAGAAATGGCGCGAGCAGTGCCCCGAGCTGACGCTGCGCTCGACCTTCATCGTCGGCTTCCCCGGCGAGACCGATTCCGATTTCGCCTATCTGCTGGACTGGCTCGATGAAGCCGGGATCGACCGCCTCGGCTGCTTCAAATACGAGCCGGTCGCCGGCGCCACGTCGAACGCGATTCCCAATGCTGTGCCCGACGAGGTCAAGCAGGAGCGCTGGAATGCGCTGATGGCCCGCCAGCAGAAGATTTCGGCGAGGCGCCTGAAGCGCAAGGTCGGCACCCGTCAGCAGGTCATCATCGACGAGGTCGGTCCGACGGTGGCGAAGGGCCGGTCAAAGGCCGACGCGCCGGAGATCGACGGCGCCGTCTACCTCACCAGCCGCCGCCCGCTCAAGATCGGCGAGATCGTCACCGCGAAGATCGAGCGCTCCGACCAATACGACCTGCACGGCAGCGTCGCGGGATTCTGAGCTCCAGTCCCGCTCCTTTGAGATCTCCGCGGATGCCAGACGGCGTCCGTTGCTAGACGGAACTCAAACGTCGCCGGCAAATTGTTGGTCTGCAACGCTCGAGAGAGCGCTGAGGCCAAGTTGACGTTTCCAATGAGGTACGACAGTTCAGCTGACCAAGAGCCAACTCACGCTGACGATGAGCGCGACGAGCGATATCCCCGCTAAGCCTATAAGGCTGAACTCGACGCCATCTAAATCGGTCTTGAACATAATGTTCAAATCATTACGCCTCGGATCGGGCGAGCGCTTTAGCGTATGTCAGTCAGCCGAATTGTCCCAATCCAGGTTCCCGCCTTAGCTTATGTGATGGTTTTTGAAACGATTGCGGCGATCCCGCTTTTATTGCTCATGCAACAGGCGACCGAGGTTCATCTAGTCCGTGTGACAACCGATGAGGGCGAAGTCCAAGTCTGGCTCGCTGCGACCTCGCGCGAAGAAGCGGTTGATCGCGTGCTGGATGAAATTCCGGAAGGATGGGCCGCTAGCATAGTTCAGCGACAACTTCCCGCCGAGCACGTCCTGACGCTCAACATGAGGCTCGGAGAAGTCCGCCGGCATCAGTTATCCTAATTCCCTTCAATGAGTGTCAGAACCGATCGACCGGTGCTGGGCCCGGTCTTCTCCATGCGTGAACGGAGTTCCGGCGGGGCTAGGAACGTCGTACCTTTCGATTTGTTAACGCAACATGTGGCACAAACTGCACTAGCGGCCATCCGGCATTCAGGAATAGGACTTCAACCCCAACCGCAGGGGTTGTGTCATGGGCAGTGACCTACCTTTTAGTGCGCTCATCGTGGCGCTCGGGCTGAGCCCCATCGCAATAATGGCTATCGCCCTATTGATGTGAAAAACGGAGGCCGCCTCAGTCGGCGGCCTCTTCGCGAAAGGCCCCAGCGTGGTGGGCGCGCCGAGGCCGAGTTGCCATGATTACCTCGACCACAAAACCAGCACTCGGCGTTTAGTTCCTATTAGGCCGCAGGCCGGCGGTAATGTGTTCGTCTAACCAGAAACGGCCCCAGCGAGCGGACAAGCTGGGGCCAGTTTGTAGCTGGGCGTCCAGGTGCCGGTCGCGGTGCGGCACCCGAACAGGGCGACCCAGGCCAGTGGATGCGCTTCGTTCCTACAAATAAAAAAGCCCCCGGCGCATCCGGCGCTGCACCGACGGACGCGTTTCCCGAACGGCGCAAGGCCGATTATCCGCTATGCATTTTTTTGCTTGGACGTTCTTGACACCGCCAAATCGCGCTCTAATTCCATCTGCGCGCAGGTCATCCGTTAAGGGTGCCGGCGCCCTGGACGCCAAACGGGTCCAGGCAAACGGGCACCGGTCGTGTCCGGTGCTTCTCATACCCATCTTGCTCTCTGGAGGATTTGGCTATGCGCACATACGACTTCTCTCCCCTGTTCCGGTCGACAATTGGATTCGATCGCCTCTTCGACCTGGCCGAAACGGCCCAGCGAGCCACCGAAGACAACTACCCGCCCTACAATATCGAACGACTTTCGGATGACCGCTACCAGATCGCGCTCGCGGTTGCGGGATTCTCGCCGGACGAGATCTCGGTTACCGCCGAGCAGAACGTCCTGACGATCGAAGGCAACAAGGTCGAAAAAGCTGACCGGGATTACCTCTATCAAGGCATCTCGACCCGCCGATTCAGACGGCAGTTTAGCCTGGCCGACCATGTTCTGGTGAAGGATGCCGCGTTCGATAACGGTCTACTCAAGATCGAGCTGGCGCGCGAAATTCCGGAAGCCATGAAGCCGCGGCGGATCGCAATCAACGCGACGCAGCCGAGCCAGCCTCGACGGCTTGAGTCCGCTGCAGCCTGACAGCCGCGAAGCCGCGTCCGGATCTGCCGCACGCGGCTTCAATCATTCAATTCTCGTCTTGGAACGGAGGCAAACATGCGGCCGACGACCGCGAACGTCATTTCCTTGAACGCATCTGACCGCAAAGAGGCGCGGTTTAACCATCCCCGAGATGTCCTGGCGGATCTGACCCTGACCACGGAAGAAAAACGCGCTCTCTTGGCGTCATGGGCGTCTGATGCTGCCGCGATTCCGTGCCGCCCAGGCTTACGGGCACCTCGGGATCTACGATCACCGGTGGAGCTCGAGGCTATTCTCGACGCCCTATGCCGTCTCGACAGCGATCCTCATCATCCGCCGGGAGGTAGACCTCGTCGTCTTCGCTCAACCGCGCGTCCGCTCGCCGCTTAGGAAGGAGGGTGACATGAACGACATCAACCTTCCGAAACACATTGTGGACAGGATCGAAGCCCGCTGGGGCGCCCGGCAGGTATCGGCAAAAGAAAAGCGCGAGATCGTCGACCGCCAGCTCGAACAGCTTCGGGCGCATCGCAACAACATCCAGCGGTATCGATGGCTTCTCAGCACACAGCTGAGCGACCTTGAGCGCAACTTCATCGAACGACGTCTGTCCGAGGAATCGTCGGCGATGGAAAATCTGGCGGCTGAGATTCCCCTTCTCGTCCATGAACAGCGACCACCTAGCATTCCCAGTCGATCGGAAGGTGCCTCACCATGAGCACGACGCAATTTCTGATACGCGGAAGCCAGAAGGTAATTAGTCACTATCAGTTTTTGTTGGACACCGCGGAGTCGGAACAGGAGCGGGAGACGTTCGCGAACAGGATCGAAGAAGAGAAGCGCAACTTGGAACGGCTGCTTGCTGATCTCGCTCGGCCAGCCCAAGCGGCCTGATCAGTTACCGTTCAAGGCAACGTGGACGGCAAGGCTTAGACGGCATGAGAACGCCAATATCGGTGAAGGACCTAGAGTTGATCGCGCTGCGCGAAATTCGCAGTTTTCTCGGCGGTGAATATGTGTGCCATGTGGAAGTCATTCCAGCGAGCGCGGATTGGAGACTTCATGCGACGGTCAGGGACGGTGCCGATCTCAACCGAATCCAGCACGCCGCGGCAGCCACGACATTTAGATTGAAGCATCGGTATCACCTCAGGACCGATTGGTGACGACAGTGAGGGGGCGACAAAGCCCCCTCACTTCACCCTGAAGAAGTGGCCCCAGCATCCGGATCATGCCGGGGTCAAGCTGGATCGCCGATCCGCTGTTCACCGAGAAGCAGCGGTCGTCGTTCTAGGGCTGAAAAAACACGAAATGAAAATCACGCGCCCTGTTCCGCGGATCATCCCAACGACATCCAGTTCCGGAAATAACTCGTGTGAATCTGGGCGAGATAAATTGCCGCTTTTTCCTGTCCAGGGCGACGGTCCAATGGAAATGATCGCGAATGTGCCCCGGGTCTTCGGGGGCAAGATCCGGGGCACGTTCATTCGTCCAATGCCGCTCTGCCGAGGAGCGGCGCATTGCTAACGACGCGCCGAAGGTGCCGTTCCTAACGTCTTCCTTATCGCCGACCCGAGCCGGCGCTCAACTCGCTTGCGGCTGGTGCCGACCTTCTTTGACGGCCTTCTTCACCGACGCTGCCGACTTCCGGGTTCGTAGCTCACCTCGTAATCCTGCCCGCCGGCGACGCGCGCTATGCCCGTCGAATGAGGCGCGGTCGGCGCTTGACACCGCCGCACCTCTCGCTGTATGGCCCTGCGCCATGAAGCTGAACCGGACCCACCGCCGCGCCATCTGCCGTCGTCGCACCCGCGACGATGCTGGGCTGCGCCGTGTCCGACGCCATCGCTGATCCTATAAATCAGCCAAGGTTTTCGAGAAGGCCGCGCCCCCAAAGCGCGGCCTTCTCGCTTTTCGGCCCGCCCTTTCCCACACCGACCCCAGAGGAGAACGACGTGACCAACGCTACCCATCCGTTCGACGCGCTGATGGACATCACCGCCCGCCCCGAGGTCGTGTTCGTGCGCGGCGCCGGCTCGTATTTGTGGGACAGCAACCGCAACCGCTATCTCGACTTCGTGCAGGGCTGGGCCGTGAACCCACTCGGCCACTCGCCGGTCATCGTGGCCGACGCGCTGGCGGCGCAGGCCAGACGGCTGCTCACGCCAAGCCCGGCATTCTACAACGAGCAGAGCCTGAAACTGGCAAAGCTGCTGGTCGACAACAGCTGCTTCGACCAGGTGTTCTTTGCCAATTCGGGCGCGGAGGCCAATGAAGGCGCGATCAAGCTCGCGCGGAAATTCGGCGCCAAGTACAAGAATGGCGCCCACGAGATCATCACCTTCGAAGGCGGCTTCCACGGCCGCACGCTCGCGACCATGTCGGCCTCGGGCAAGAAGGCGTTCGAGCTCCTGTTCGAGCCGAAGGTCCCGGGCTTCCGCAAAGCCCGGCTGAACGACATCGAGTCGGTGCGAAAGCTGATCTCGTCGTCGACGGTCGCGGTCATGCTGGAGCCGATCCAGGGCGAGGCCGGCGTCTGGCCCGCGACGGATGAATTCTTGAAGGAGTTGCGGGCGCTGACCCAGCAGCGCGGCCTGCTGCTCATTGTCGACGAGATTCAGACCGGCATCGGCCGGACCGGAAAGCTGTTCGGCTATCAGCACGCCGGGATCGAGCCCGACATCATGACGCTCGGCAAGGGCATCGGCGGCGGCGTGCCGCTCGCGGCCCTGCTCGCGACCGAGCATGCCTCGTGCTTCGATCACGGCGATCAGGGCGGCACCTTCAACGGCAATCCCTTGATGTGCGCCGCGGGGCTTGTCGTGCTCGATCAGGTCGGCAAGCCCGATTTCCTGAAATCGGTCGTCGATGCCGGCCTTTTGCTCGAGCGCGAATTGCAGCGGCTGTCGTCGCGGCATGGGCTCGGCGAGATCAGGGGCCGCGGCCTCCTGCTGGCGCTCGATCTCAAGATGCCGATCGGCGCCGCCGTCGTCGCTGAGGCGTTCGCGGCCGGCGTGCTGATCAACTCGCCGCAGCCGGACACGCTGCGCTTCATGCCGGCGCTCAACGTGACGCGGGAGGAGATTTCCCTGGTCATCGACTGCCTGGATACGGTGCTGACCAAGGTCGGCGCTGCGCGCCGCGTGGCGTAGCGCCCGCGCTCGTCGTTGCGAGCGAAGCGAAGCAATCCATCCCTCCACACATGCGGGACAATGGATTGCTTCGACGCTTCAGCGCAAAATTGCTTTGCAATTTTGTCGCGAGCGCCTCGGAATGACGGCGAGAGTTACGGCCGCAGGATCGCTGCGCCGGTGGTCGCCCGGCTCTCCAGGTCGATATGCGCCTTGGCCGCATCCTTCAGTGCATAGGCGTGGTTGATCGGCACGTGCAGCTTGCCGTTGATCACGGCGGCGAACAGCGTGTCGGCGCCTTCGAGCAATTCCTTGCGGGTGCCGACATAGTCGTTGAGCTTGGGCCGCGTCGCGAACAGCGAGCCGTGGTTGTTGAGCTCGGCGAGCGGGAACGGCGGCACCGGACCTGACGCGTTGCCGAAGGAGACGAACAGGCCGCGCGGCCGGAGGCAGGACAGCGATCCCGGGAACGTGGTCTTGCCGACGCCGTCATAGACGACGTCGCAGAGTTCGCCGCGGCTGATCTGCTTGACGCGTTCGACGAAGTTCTCCTCGTTGTAGAGGATGACGTGATCGCAACCATTGGCGAGTGCGAGATCGGCCTTCGCCTTCGAGCCGACGGTGCCGATGACATGCGCGCCGAGCGCCCGCGCCCATTGGCAGGCGAGCAGCCCGATGCCGCCCGCCGCGGCGTGGATCAGCACGCGATGGCCCTGCTCGACCTTGAAGGTCTTGTGCAGAAGGTACCAGACCGTAAGTCCCTTGAGCATCAGCACGGCGCCCTGCTCGTAGGTAATGTGGTCGGGCAGTTTGACGAGCTTGTCGGCCGGGATGACGCGCTCGGACGCGTAGCCGCCGAGATTGTAGTAATAGGCGACGCGGTCGCCGGGATGGAAATTGGTCACCCCCGGCCCCACGGCCAACACCTCGCCTGCGGCCTCGTTGCCGGCAATGAACGGCAGGCCGGGCGCCTTGTAGAGGCCGGTGCGGAAATAGACGTCGATGAAGTTCAGACCGACCGCGTGCTGGCGGATCCGGACCTCGCCGGTCCCCGGCGCGCCCACCTCGACGTCCTCATAGGTCAGGACTTCCGGGCCCCCCACCTGGTGCACGCGCACAGCCTTGGTCATGTCGTCGCTCCCCTCAGATATCAGCGTCAGGCGAGCGAATGCCATCGCGGCCGGCTTGTCAACCAAGCGGGCGGGAACCGGCTACGGCATGATCCGGAAAAGCGCGAAGCGGTTTCCCCTCGCGCCAAACGCGCAGCGTTTGCGCGGAGACAATGCCCATTAGCGCGCCGGCTTCCTGCGGTTGCGCTTGGCCATGACGTTGAACGCCTCGACGGCGGCCGAGAAGGCGATCGCGAAATAGATGTAGCCGCGCGGAATGTGGAATTTGAAGCCGTCGGCCACCAGCGCCACGCCGATCAGCACCAGGAAGGCCAGCGCCAGCATCTTGGTGGTCGGATGCTCCGCGACAAACCGCGCCACCGGTCCCGACGAGATGTACATGATGGCGCAGGCAATCACCACCGCCGCGATCATGATCTCGATGTCCTGGGCCATGCCGATCGCGGTGATGATCGAATCCAGCGAGAACACCAGGTCGATGATGATGATCTGCACGATCACCCAGAAGAACGCGCCGGCGCTCGGCCTGTCGTCGGCTTCCGCCTCGCGCGCCTCGACCTCGCCGTGGATCTCGTGGGTCGCTTTCGCGATCAGGAACAGGCCGCCGCCGATCAGGATGATGTCGCGCCACGACAACGCGACGTCCTTAACAGTGATCACCGGCTGGGTCAGCCCGATCAGCCAGACCAGGATCGAGAGCAGCAGAATGCGGAACAGCAGCGCCAGCAGCAGGCCGATCTGCCGCGCGCGCTTGGCCTGCGCCGGCGGGATCCGCGATACGATCACCGACAGGAAAATCACGTTGTCGATGCCGAGCACGATCTCGAGCGCAGTCAGGGTCAACAGCGCCGCCCAGGCTTCCGGGCTGGTGATCAATTGCATCATGCTCTGAAGGCTTTCATCCGGCGGATCACGGTATCGCTGCCGATGATGTAGGCGGCGATGGCGCAGAGCCCGAAGGTGACCGGGGCTCCGACCACGAAATCGTTGGCAAGCGTGTACATGCCGAGCAGCGCCCATGCGCCGAGCAGCCACAGCGTCAGCCAGCGCAGCCGCACCACACGCAGCGGGTGCAGCACGTGGAACGGCGCGAAGGTCAGCGCGATCAGGGCCGCGACCACGATCGTCGACAGCACCGGCGGCAGGTGCAGCAGGAACAGATAGAACGCCGCCGCATTCCACAGCGCCGGGAAGCCACGGAAATGGTTGTCATCGGCCTTCATGCGGCGATCGGCGAAATACAGCGCGCTGGAGACCACGATGCCGATGCCGAGGATCGGCGCCGCCAGCGGCAGCAGCATGCCGCTCGCGGTGATCGCATAGGCCGGCACGAACACATAGGTGACGAAATCAACCACCAGGTCGAGCACCTCGCCCGACCAGTTCGGCTGTAGCCGCACCACGTCGAACCGGCGCGCCAGCGGGCCGTCGATCCCGTCGATGATCAGCGCGACCCCGAGCCAGGCGAACATGTTGGCCCAGTGCTCGCGCACCGCCTCCAGCATCGCCAGCAGCGCGACCCCGGCGCCGAGCGCCGTGAAAATATGAACGGAGAATGCGGCGGTCCGCATCCGTTCTGGCAACGCATCGGGCTGGCTCGAATGCTCCATCGGCCGAGTGCTATCAGGAATCGGACCGGTTTGCATATGCGGTCTTGCGGCGTTCCGCCGCGCAAAGCGTTGGAAACTCTTGGTGGTTACCGATGGCTTGAAAATCGGGCCAAGCATGTCAAATGTCCTGCTATGACCGACAGCTCGCTGGATTATGACGTTATCGTAATAGGCGGCGGTCCGGCCGGATTGACGGCTGCGATTGCCCTTGCCGACGCAGGTGCACGGACCGCGTTGCTGGCGCGCCGCGCGCCCTATGCCGACAACCGGACCACCGCGCTGCTCGGTGCCTCGACCGATATCCTGGATCGGCTCGACGTCTGGCGGCGCTGCAGCGACCGAGCGGCGGCACTCAAGACCATGCGCCTCGTCGACGACACTGGCCGCCTGATCCGCGCGCCCGAGGTGCGCTTCTCATCCGACGAGATCGGCCGCGAGCAGTTTGGCTTCAACATCGACAACCGCTCGCTGGTCGCGGCGCTCGAGGACCGCGCCGGTGAACTGTCCGCGTTGACGCGGTTCGACGATGAAGCCGCCTCGGTGCGGCCGGACGCTGCCGCGGTCACCGTGGTGACGCGGCAGGGCCAGTCGCTTCAGGCCCGGCTCGTGGTCGGTGCCGACGGGCGCAATTCATTGTCCCGCGAGGCCGCCGGCATCGAGGTGACGAGCCGCGAGCTCGGGCAGTCCGCCCTCACCTTCAACATCACCCATACCCGCCCGCACCACAACATCTCGACCGAATTCCACACCGAGCACGGCCCCTGCGTGTTCGTGCCGCTCAGCGGCAACCGAAGCAGCGTGGTCTGGGTCTCGGCGCCCAAGGAGGCCGAGCGGCTGATGGCGCTCGGGGACGACGAATTGTCCCTCGCGGCCGAGCGACAATCGCATTCGATCCTCGGCCGCGTCGAGGTCCAGGGCGGCCGTCACGTGTTTCCGCTCGCGATCGAGCGGCCCCGGCAATTCGCCAAAAACCGAATCGCGCTGGTCGGGGAATCCGCCCATGTGCTGCCGCCGATCGGCGCGCAGGGCCTCAATATGGGACTGCGCGATGCCGCCGATATCGCCGAGATCGCGGGTCAGGCGATCGGTCGCGGCGAAGATCCCGGCGCGCCCAATGTGCTGTCGCGCTACCAGGCGGCGCGGCGCCCCGATGTCGCCAGCCGGACCTGGGCTATCGACATCGCCAACCGGTCGCTGCTGAGCGATTTCCTCGGCATGCAGACGGCGCGCGCTGCCGGCCTGCATCTGCTCGGCGCATTCGGCCCGTTGCGGCGCCTCGCGATGCGCGAAGGCCTTGCCCCGTCTTGGCGGCGGTGAGCAAAGCGTTTTCGAGCGAAGTGGGTACCGGTTCGCGTTAAGAAAACGCGTCAAATAAGAAGCGCGCCGATCAGGGAAACACCAGCCGTCCGCTCTGGATGAACCACATCACGCTGGTCAGCGTGACCACCGAGGCGAAGGTGCCGATCAGCACCGCGACTGAGGCCGGCTCGATCCAGGTGTCGTTCTGCCGCGCGATCACGAACACGTTGAGCGCCGGCGGCAGCGACGCCATCAGCACCGCTGTCGCAGCCCAAGGCTGCGCGAACGGGCCGAACAGCAGCATCAGGCCGAACGCCAGCAGCGGATGGATCAAAAGCTTGATCGCGACCACGCCCGGGACCTCCCACGGCACCCGCTCGAACGGCCGCAGCGCCACCGTGATGCCGAGCACGAACAGCGCCGTCGGCGCGGCGGCGTTTTCCAGGAACTGGATGGTGCGATCGAGCGCGACCGGGATCGGGATGCGAAACGCGGCGACCAGCGCCCCGAACACGGCCGACATGATCAGCGGGTTCTGCACGATCTGCCGCAGCACCACGCCAAGTGCGTGCAGCAGCGAGGGATGGTCGCGGTCGGTGAGCTCGATCAAGAGCGGCACGATCGAGAACAGGAAGATGCTGTCGCAGCAGAAGATCAGCGCGGTCGGCGCCGCCGCCTTGGCACCGAGCACGGCAAGCGCGAGGCCAGGCCCCATATAGCCGATATTGCCGTAGGCGCCTGACAGGCCGGCCAGCGTCGCCTCGCGCAGCGTAAGCCCGCCGATCACCTTGCCCGCGACCATCGCCAGGAAGAATGCGAGCACGGTTCCGAGCGTGGTGGCGATCAGGAATGGCGGGTTGTTCAGCTCCGCAAACGGCGTCTTGGACATGATCCCGAACAGCAGCGCCGGCAACGAAACGTAAAGCAGGAAGAAATTCATCCAGGCGAGCCCGCTCTCGGGCAACCCCTTGGCCTTGCCGCACGCGTAACCGATGAAGATCAAGCCGAAATACGGCAACGCCAGATTGAGGATATCGATCATTCTGAAAGTAGTTTCTCGGCCGGATTTCGGGTCGTTTTTGCAGGGCTGGAATCGGTAAAGCGCGGGTTAATTCGGAGCTTAGCCCCTAGCATCGGCCACAATGTTGGTCTATCGACGAGCCATGATCAAAGCGCGCACCGCCAAGTTTCAGATCGGGCAGATCGTCCGTCACCGGGTGTTCTCCTTCCGGGGCGTGATTTTTGACATCGACCCGGAGTTCAACAACACCGAGGAATGGTGGCTGTCGATCCCCGAGGACATGCGGCCCCACAAGGACCAGCCGTTCTACCACTTGCTCGCGGAAAACTCGGAGAGCGAGTACGTCGCCTATGTCTCGGAGCAGAACCTCCTGCCCGACGAGTCCGGCGAGCCGATCCGGCATTCGCAGGTGGCGGAGATCTTCATCAAGGACAAATCGGGCGGCTACCGTCCGCGCAACCCGTCGCTGAACTGAGGTTCGGCGGCGTTCCGGCGGATGCCACGGCGGTCGCGCTGCCACGCTCACACCCCCTCGCGCCTGGCCAGGACAACCGCGATCGCCCAGACGGCAAAGCCCGCCAGCGCCAGCCCCGCGCCGACCAGGCCGGTCGACGTCCAGCCATAACCCGCGGCAACCGCCATTCCGCCGAGCCATGGCCCCAGTGCATTGGCGACGTTGAAGGCGGAGTGGTTGAGCGCGGCGGCGAGGCTCTGCGCCTCGCCCGCGACGTCCATCAGGCGGGTCTGCAACACGGTGGCGAGCGCCCCGCCCAGCCCGATCAGGAACACGTCGGCGGTCAGCGTCCAGAAATTTCCGGCCGCCAGCGGATAGAGCGCGAGCGTCGCCGCCGACCATAGCAGGAGCCCGCCTGCGGTTGCCATCAGCGCGCGGTCGGCAAAGCGCGGCACGATGATGTTGCCGGCGGTAAGGCCGGCGCCGAACACGCACAGCGTGACCGGCACCAGCGCGGGCGAGGTGTGGGTCACCGCCAGCATGGTCGACGCCAGATAGGTGTAGACCGAGAACAGCCCGCCGAAACCGATGGCGCCGATCGCCAGCGTCAGCCAGACATGCTTGCGCCCGAGTGCCGACAGTTCGCGCAGCGGGCTCGCCTTGCTGTTGGCGGCATCACGCGGGGCGAAGATCAGCACCAGGACCGCGGTCAACAGCGCAAGGCCGGCAACGATCGCGAAGGCCCAGCGCCAGCCGATCGCCTGCCCGACCCCGTTGGCGAGTGGAACGCCGATCGTCGTCGCGATGGTGAGCCCTAGCAGCACGCGGCCGACCGCCGCCGTGCGCTTGTCCGTTGGGACCAGCGAGGCCGCGACCAGCATGGCGATGCCGAAATAGGCGCCGTGCGGCAGCCCCGCCAGGAAGCGCAGCGCCAGCATGGTGTGATAATCGGGCGCGAGCCCCGAAAGGCCGTTCATCAGCGCGAAGAAGCCCATCAGCGCGATCAGCAGCGTCCGCCGCGTCATGCGTGCCGACAGCACCGCGATGACCGGCGCACCGACGACAACGCCGAGCGCGTAGGCGCTGATCGCGTGGCCGGCCTGGGGCTCGCTGATGTGCAGGTCGCGGGCGAAGAACGGCAACAGGCTCATGGTCGCGAACTCGGCGATGCCGATCGCAAAGCCGCCCATCGCCAGCGCGAGATGGACGATGCCGGGATGAAAGTTACCGGGGGCGTTATCTTGGCTGACGCGAACGCCAGCATCGACCGAAGCACCGCCGGTCGGCTGCTCCCGGGGCCGGGAGCGCGGTTCGAGCCGCTGCGTGCTGACTTGCCGGGACATTGCGCGACTTCCATGACTGCGAACGGCGGCCAGGATTCGCGGAAGAACCGCGCGCGCATTTGCGCATCGAAGGCGCTGTTCGCGCTTTCGTCTGGCCTCCCGTACCGGATCTATGATTGTGCTTCGACGCCGGACTGGTCCGGACCAGGCACCAACGATGCGCGCTCATCGCGCGAGGCAATCGCAGCACCCTTCGATGACCATCGCATACGATCTGCGCGATCACCAGCGCAGCAGGCTGCCAGCAGCCAGTCTGTTTCGCATGACAAAAAAGGCGCCCGGAAGGGCGCCTTTTGATCGCGATGATCTCGCGCTTTCTTGAACGCGCGATTGAAGTGTTTGCGAAGTGTTTACTTGGCCGCCGGATTGGCCGGCGCCGGAGCCTGCGCAGAGCCACCGCCCGCGCCTTCCAGCTTCTTGCGCTGCTCTTCGGCGCGCTTCTGCAACTCTTCCTGCAGCTTCTTCGAGTTTTCCTCGAACACCTTCGGATCGGTCGGCGGGCCGTCATAGGCCTTGGCGAATTCGGTGTTGAGCGGCAGCGGCAGCGTCAGCGGCGCGCCGTTCGAATTGATCGCCTGGACCACGAGGTTCTGGCCCTTCTTCATGTTGGCGATCAGCTCGGGCGTTGCTTCATAGTCGGACATGCAGCCGTTCTGGAAGCAGATCACATAGGGCGCCTGCTGCGGCGGGTTGCCATCGACGATGATGCGGGTGCCGTGCACGAGCTGCATGCCGAGCGGCAGCGTGACGCGCAGGATCTTCTTCGGCTCGCCTTCCGGCTCGATGATCACGGCGGCAATCACCGGCTGGCCCGACTCGATGCGGCCGTCCTTGCCGGTGAAGCAGACCTGCTTGGCGTTGGCTTCCTGGCCCTTCAGGCAGAACTTGGTCCAGGGGGCGTAGATCAGCTGGATCTGCTGATCCTGGGGCGGCTGCTGGCCGGCCGCAGCGGGCGCCTGGCCTGCGGCCGGCGCCTGGGCGGCCGGTGCCGGGGCTGCCGGAGCCGGCGCCTTCGGAGCTGCCTTGGGTGCCGCCTTGGGCGCGGCCTTCGGTGCCGCAGGCGCCGGCGCTGCCGGCTGCTGGGCCTGAGCGGCAGGAACCAGGAGCGCTGCAGAGAATGCCGTCGCCGCCATCAGGGCAACAATTCGCCCATGCGGCCGGACCGGGGCGGCCAAGATACGGAAATTCATTGCGGAAAACCCTTTCTGAACGGAAGCCCGAAACCGCTGCAGGCGCCGACACATAGCCGTTTGGGCGGCTGTCTCCTAGTCAATTGAGGCGGATACGTGACAGGCGTTCCCGCCTTCGAATTGCACGCCTTCAATACAGCGGCGCGCGGAAAGATCAATGCCGACAAGCGGATTTGCGCCCATCTCGCGGCGAGTTTCAGCGGCCTGTGATAAACCTCCGGACGTGACGTTTCGCGAATCAAATCCGGCGCCTCACGCACGTGTTCCCGGGCACACTTGGCGCGCCGCATGGGCTGCCATCTGGCTGGTCTCGGGATGCATGATGAGCGGGCCGGCCCCTGCGGCGGCCGCCGAGAGCCACGCGATCGCGATGCATGGCGACCCCGCGCTGCCACCCGACTTTGCCCACCTGCCCTATGCCAATCCCGACGCTCCCAAGGGCGGCCGCCTGATCCAGGGTGTGATCGGCACCTTCGACAGCCTCAATCCCCTGATCATCAGGGGCGTCCCCGTGCAGCAGGTCAGGGGCTACGGCTATGAGCGCGGTTATGTCTACGAAAGCCTGATGGCGCGCGGCAACAACGAGCCGTTCACGCTGTACGGCCTGCTCGCGCGCAACGTCGAGACCGACGACGCCAGAAGCTATGTGACGTTCCACATCGATCCCCGCGCCCGCTTCTCGGACGGCCGGCCGGTGCTGGCCGACGACGTGCTGTTCTCGCTGGCGCTGCTGCGCGACCACGGCCGTCCGATGCACCGTCAGTATTATTCGAAAGTCGCAAAGGCCGAGGCGCTCGACCCGCTCACGGTCCGGTTCGATTTCGGCGGCGTGGCGGATCGCGAATTGCCGCTGATCCTCGGCCTGATGCCGATCCTGCCGCGGCACGCCATCGACCCCGAAAAATTCGAGGAAACCACCTTGGCGCCGCCGATCGGGTCCGGCCCCTACCGCGTGACGGCGGTCAAGCCCGGCGCCAGCGTCACCTTCACGCAGGATCCCAATTATTGGGGCCGCGACCTGCCGATCAACCGCGGCCTCTGGAACTTCGACGAGATCAGGCTGGATTACTACCGCGAAGCCAACGGCATGTTCGAGGCCTTCAAGCGCGGCCTGTATGATTTCCGGACCGAGACCGAGCCGCTGCGCTGGCACGACGGCTACGACTTCCCGGCGGCGCGCAACGGCGAGGTGATCCGCGACACCATCAAGATCGGCACGCCGCGGCCGTCCGAATTCCTGGTGTTCAACAGCCGGCGGCCGAAATTCGCCGACCTGCGGGTGCGTCAGGCACTGGCGATGCTGTTCGATTTCGAATGGGTCAATCGCAACTACTATTTCGGACTGTTCTCGCGCGCCGGCGGTTTCTTCGCCGGATCGGATCTGTCCGCCTATGGCCGCCCCGCCGACGAGCGCGAGCGCGAGCTGCTCAAGCCATATCTGTCGCACATCCAGCCCGAGATCCTCGACGGCCGCTATCGTCTGCCGGTCACCGACGGGTCGGGGCGCGACCGCAGCCTTCTGCGCAATGCGCTCGCGCTGCTCGCCGAGGCGGGCTACGCGCTCGACGGCACGGTCTTGAAGCAGCGCTCGACAGGGACGCCGCTGCGCATCGAGATCCTGGTGACGACGCGCGAGCATGAGCGGATCGCCCTCGCCTATCAGCGTGACCTGAAGCGGGCCGGCATCGAAGCCGCGGTGCGGGTGGTCGACGCAGTGCAGTTCGAGCAGCGCCGCGTCGGCTATGACTTCGACATGATCCCCATCCGCTGGGACCAGTCGCTGTCGCCGGGCAACGAGCAGTGGTTCTACTGGGGCAGCCAGGCCGCCGATGTGCCGGGCACCCGCAATTACATGGGTGCCAGGGATCCCGCCATCGACGCCATGATCGCGGCGCTGCTCGCGGCGCGCGAGCGGCCGGTCTTCGTCTCGGCGGTGCGGGCGCTGGACCGGGCCCTGATGTCGGGCTGTTACGCTATCCCCCTATTTAACTTGGGAGAGCAATGGATCGCGCGCTGGAATCGGATAGAACGGCCTTCGACCACGGCGTTGACGGGCTACCTGCCGGAGACCTGGTGGCAGAAGCCCGGCGCGCAATCCAGATGATTGGCCAAGTAGTCTAGCAAGTGATGCGACCCGGCGCGGCATGACCTGGTCCGACCGAAGCGATGCAACCGACGTTGAACCTGTGAACCAGTCGATCACCTCGCCAACGCTCGATACCCTGTTCAAGCGTACCTTGGCGCGGCAGCCCGAGGCGCTGGCGCTGGTCGACCCGCTCAACAAGCAGCGCATCACCGGACAGACCCGCAAGCGCCTGACCTATGCCCAGGCCGACCGCGCGATCTCGGCGATCGCCGCCCACTTCGTCCAGAGCGGATTGCCGGCCAACACGGTGATCGCCGTGCAGCTGCCCGGCACAGTCGAATTCGCCCTCACGGTCCTCGCAGCGCATCGGGTCGGCCTGGTGGTGGTGCCGCTGCCGCTGCTGTGGCGGCAGGCCGAGCTGACGTCCGTGCTCAACCGCACCGCGGCGCGGGCGATCGTCAGCTGCGGCCGGATCGACGGCGTCTCCTATGCCGACATCGCCATGAACGCCGCGGCGGAAGCCTTCTCGATCCGCCATGTCTGCGGCTTCGGACCCGATCTGCCCGAAGGCATGGCCTCGCTCGACCAGGCGATCCTGGAGGACTCCCGGGCCTCGCGCCCGATGATCGAGGACGGCCGCAAGCCGGCGCTGATCTCCTTCGACGTCACCAGCGACGGTTTGCGTCCGGTGCCGCGGGCGCATTTCGGCCTGATTGCCGGCGGGCTCGCGATGTCGCTGGAGAGCGATCTGGCGCCAGGCGCCACCATCATGTCGGCGTTCGCGCCGATGTCGTTCGCCGGCATCTGCGCGTCGCTGGTGACCTGGCTGCTGTCGGGCGGAACGCTGGTGCTGCACCACCCCTTCGACGAGGACGCGTTCGAGACCCAGTTCAACGATCACGCCTGCAACACGCTGATCGCGCCGGCGCAGCTCGCGTTGCGGCTCGACGAGCGCGGCCTGTCGGAGCGCCTGCCCAGCCTGCGCACCGTGATCGGCCTCTGGCGCACGCCGGAGCAAGTTGCCTCCAGTGCGCACTGGACCTCGCGGCCGGTGACCATGACCGACGTCTATCTGTTCGGCGAGGCGGGGCTGTTCGGCGCCCGCCGCACCGCCGAGGACGGATCGCCGGCCCTGATCAAGCCGGGGCCGCACAGCGCGCCGCGCGAAGCACCCGGCGCATCGATCGCCGGCGAGATCCTGCTGACGCCGAAGGGCACGCTCGGCCTGCGCGGCCCGATGGTGCCGGTCGCCGCCTATGCGCCGCCGCCTCCGCCCGGCGACAGCCTGATCGCGCCGCCGCCGCGCGATTTCGTCGACACCGAATATGCCGCACGGGTCGATCGCGCGACCGGGGCCATCAACATCACCGCACCGCCGTCGGGGGTGATGACGGTCGGCGGCTACCGCTTCCTCGCCCAGGAACTGCAGGAGTGGTCGCGCCGCCTCGGCCAGGGCGCGCTGCTCACCGCATTGCCGGACCGCCTCAGCGGCCACCGGCTGGCCGGACGGGCGCAGGACAATGCGCGCGCCCGCGACGCCCTCACAGAACTTGGGCTTAACCCCTTGATGGTCGAAGCATTTCGCGACCGTGGCGGCGCCGGGGTGAGTTAAAATCTTATCATTGCGTTAGTCTTATCATTGTGTTGACGCCGCATTAAGCCATGCGAACTAGCATCGCAGCCGTTGCTGATTTCTGCATTGGTTTCGAGCGTTCGAATGTCCCAACAAGGTCCGGTCCTTATCGTATCGGCGTCGACAAAGCCGTCGTTTGCCGCGGTCCTCGATGAGACGAAACTGTTCCCGGTCGTGGTCAGCGACTGGAACGAGGCCGGACGGGCCATCGAGCAGGTCAAGCCGGCAGCGATCATCGCGGCCGCCGAGGGCGTCGACTTCGTCACCCTGTCGGGTCTCGCCAAGCGCGCCGCTGCCCGCGCGCCGTATCTGCCGGTGATCGCGGTCGATCCCGCGACCACCCTGCCCGACACCGTGATCGCATTCTTCCAGAGCAAGGGTTTGCCGGATCGGCTGGTCGCCCGGCTCAATGCGTCGTTACGCGTTCGCGGCCTGCATGCCACCGTGATGCGCCGCCTGGTGCCGCCGGCACCGATCGCCCTGTCTGACATCGATCCGATCGGAGAGGCCACCGCGCTGTTGATCGGCCGCGGCGGCGCCTACCCGACGCTGTCGGTCGCGCTCGGCGAACGCGCCGGCGTGGTCGGTGCGCTCAGCATCGAGGCCGCCGCCAAGCATCTCTCGAGCCGCGATATCGACGGCATCGTGCTGGCGGAAGGCTTCACGCCGAGGGTGATGGATGCGTTCCTGACCGTGCTGACCGAGGATGTGCGCTTCCGCCCGTTGCCCGTGATCGTCGCCTCGGGCGAGCTGACGCCGCGATACGAACTGCCCAATCTCGAGATCGTCACGGCCGGGCCGACCCGCATCGCCGACATGGCGCTGCCGATGATCCGCCAGCACGCCTTCGAGGCGCGCCTCGGCCGCATGCTGAAGGCGATCGACGCCAAGGGCCTGATCGATGCCCGCACCGGCCTGCTCACCAAGGCCGCGTTCGAGCGCGATTTTGCGACGGCCGTCTACCAGACCGCCGAGCGCGGCGGCGCGCTCTCGGTGGCACGCTTCACCTTCGACAACACGCAGCCGCGCGCGCAATTCGACGGCGCGCGGATCATCAGCCGGCTGATGCGCAAGGCCGATTTCGGTGCCGTGCATGACGACCGCTCGCTGGTCGTGGCATTCGCCGGCACCGACCTGCGCAACGCGCAGGCGATCACGCGGCGCCTGGCGAGCGTCATGCGCCACACCCAGAACGGCCGCCGCGACACGCGTGCCGAGCCCGCGGTCAGCGTGACAACGCTGATGCCGGGCGATTCCGCGCTATCGCTGCTGGCGCGTTTGTTCGGGACGTCGGAGCGCGCAGCGTCGTAAGGCCCGCGGATTCAAGGGCACGGTCATCGCCGGCGCAGCATGACCCATCAAGCCGCCGCGATTTCAGTCCGGCAACAGCCCCATGCCTGCGGCAAGCAGCACGAGAGCCTCCATGATCATATGGGCGCAGAGCTGCGCGGCCATCCCCTGAACGTCCTGTGGCGGGCTGACGGTGTTGAAATCCATCGCGACGATGTTCAAGCCTGAAAGGCTGCGCAGCAATTCGATCCCCTCGCGGGCCGACAGGCCTCCCCAGGCGGGCGTGCAGACGCCGGGAGCGACCGACGGATCGAACACATCCATGTCCCAGCACAGATAGACCGGTCGCGCGCCGACGACCTGGCTGAATTCCGCGACGGTCTGCGCGAAACCGCGCCGCATCAGCTCCTCGATCGTGACGACGCGAAATCCGAGCGATCGCGTGTGTTCGAGCACACCCGGGCAATAGGTGAATCCGCGCACGCCGATGTGCCAGGATCGGCCGGCGTTCACCACGCCTTCCTGCGCCGCGTTGGTGAACTGCGTGGCCGCATTGTACCGATCGTCCGGCGTATACGGATATGCATCGGTATGGCTGTCGATATGCAGTGCAACGAGATCCTTGTGATACCGGGCGGCGGCGCGCATCAGCGGAAGCGAGACCGAACCGTCGCCGCCGATCCCGACCGGCACCGCGCCAAGCTCGAGAATCCGACCGGCGGCAGCCTCGATCTTGACAAAGGCGTCTTCGATGCGTCCCGGCACCAAGGCAACATCGCCGGCATCGACCGCCCCCAGCAATGACAGCACATCGACGTCGGCGAGCGACGGATGATAGCGGCGAATGAGCCGCGACTCCCGCCGGACCTCCAGCGGACCTTGCCGGGCGCCGACGCGGAACGGATGCGTGCCGCAGTCGAACGGCACGCCGAGCACGGCAGCGCGGCTGCCCGGGCGCGGTAACCCCGCCGGCAATCCCATGAATGTTTCCGGACCCACGAAACCCGCCACGTCGCTCATTTTCTGCTCTCTCTTGTCAGCATGTCGAAGGCGGTCAGCGCGTGCACGCGCGACACCGTCGCCAGTTCGGCGATCTCCGCATACTCATCCGGCGCGCCCATGTTGTGAGGAGTCGGCCCATAGACCACCGTCGGGATTCCGGCCATTCGAAACCAGCGCGCATCGGAGCCGCCGACGCGCATGTTGATCGCCGGCGCCCTGCCGATGATGTCCGTCGCCGCAGTTGCGCAGCGCGTGACGATCTCGTCACCGGGGCCGGTGTGATTGGGCTCGAAGCAGCGCAACACGCGCCATGTGATGCCGGGCAGATCGAGCTCCTCCCGCAACAGCGCGAGTACAGCTTCCGACGTGACGCCGACCGGCAGACGCAGGTCGATGGCCGCGCGTGCCCGGCTCGGCACCAGGTTCGGCGACGAACCGCCACTCACCGTTCCGATGTTGACCGTGACGCGCGACAGGACGTCGGCTTCGCCGGCGCCGCACAGCGGTTCGGAGACAGGCCTTGCGCGGCGGATGGCGTCGGCGACATTGACCGGCATCGCAACTGCCAGGCTGCGCAGCTCACTCACTCTGTCCAGCGCTTCGCGCAAGCGATCGATCGCATTGATGCCGAGATGGACATGCGCGCCGTGCGCCGCGCTGCCGTCCGCCTCGATCTCGATCCAGAGGAATCCCTTCTCGCCGAAGCGCAGCACCATCGGTGAACCGGCGTCGCCAACGATCACGGCGTCGCCGCTGGCATGGGGGACCTGGTCGAGCAGGTATTTGGTCCCGTATGGACCCATGCTTTCCTCGTCGCCGGCGAGCGTCAGCACCACCTCTCCCGCCCATGCCTCGCGCTGCTCGGCCAGCGCGGCCATCGCGGCTATCGATGCCGCGATGCCGCCCTTCATGTCGGCAGCGCCGCGGCCGTAAAGGCGGCCGCCTACGACCTCTCCGTCGGGATTGACCGACCAGCTCATCCGCTCGCCCAACGGATAGGTGTCGAGATGGCCGTTGAACACGATGCGGCGGCCGGGGGCATGACCCTTGATCCGTGCGACGACGTTGACGATCTCGGCTGTCCCCGGATGCAGCTCAACCGCAACGCCAGGCACATGGGCGCTGAGAAGATCCGCCGCCAGCGCCGCCACAGCGCGGGTATCGCCGTCCGGATTTGGCGACGGCACTCCGATCAGCCGCATCGCCAGCTCGACGACCTGGCTGGTCCGATCGCTCGAAATCGCGCGGCGAACTTGATCAACGTCGTGCAAGGCGCGCTTCCCATATGCGAATTGAGTGAGTGAGCGGCCAACAGATCGCGAAATACACCACCGCGATGAAGGTGAATATTTCCAGCGGCCTGAACGTCGATGACGACAACTCCATGCCGCGCCGCGTGACCTCGCCGACCGACACCACGGACGCAAGCGAGGAATATTTGATGAGCTGGACGAAATTGGCGGCCAGCGGCGGCAGCACGCTGCGAATCGCCTGCGGGCCGACGATCCGCACAAAGCTCTGCGCGGGCGTCAGGCCGAGCACCTGCGCCGCTTCGCGGTGCCCGACCGGAACGGTCTGGATGCCCGCTCTGAAGACCTCGGAGATGAACACCGCCGAATAGAGCGAGAGACCGAGGATCGACGCGGCCAGCGCATCGATCCTCACATTGAAGACGATCGGCAGCACGTAATAGACCCATAGCAGCTGCACGAGGATTGGCGTATTGCGGACGATTTCGCCGACCGAAAGCGCGATGATGCGCGCGAAGCGGAAACGGGACATCTGCATGATCGCGATGACGAGCCCCAACAGGGTCGCCACCACGAGCGTGACAATTGAAATGAACAGGGTCATTTCCATGCCGGAGGCAAGAAAACCCAGATTGTTCGGGATGACGTCCCAGCGAAAGCTGTAGCTTTGCATCTGATGTCTCAGGGCGCGACGATCGGTCCGAGCTTGTTCTTCTCGGCGGCAGCCTTGAGCCGGCCGTCGAGCTTGATGGTGCGAACGAACAGGTTCACGTAGTTCAGCCAGATCTGGTCACCCTGGTTCATGACGTAAGCGTAAGGCGTCACGGACAGGTTTTCCGGCGGCGCCACCGTCGTGGTCCAGTCGAACTGGGCGTTCATTTTGATCGAGGCCGGATAATCGGTCATGACGACGTCGACGCGTTGCGCCATCAGCTCAGCCTGGGTGGTGGCCGGAGGCGCGACCGCGACGGTCTTGGCGTTCTTGAAGTAGGACCGCATGAAGTTCTCGACATAGCTGCCGAGCGAGACGCCGGCGTTGACGCCGGACTTGTCGATGTCAGCCCACGACTTGATCGGACCGTCCTTGCGCACGACGGCATAGACCCCGCTCGTCAGATACGGATCCGAGAACGCGACGGCCTGCGCCCGCTTCATCGTCGCCCCGACGCCGAACATGCCGAGATCGCATTTGTTGGCCTGCAGGTCGGCGATGAAACTGCCAAAGCTGGTCTCCACATAGTCCAGCTTCACGCCCATGTCCTTGGCGAGTTCCCTGGAGAGATCGATGTCGATCCCCTCGAGCTGTCCGCTATCTGGGTTGCGGAACGAAATCGAATAGTACATGGGCCAGATGCAGACCCTGAGCACCCCGCTCTTGGTGATCTCGTAGAGTCGCGATTGCGTCTGCTGGGCAGCCGCCGGCGTCATCGAGAGAAAGAGCGCGCAAACGAAGGCAAGTCGGCGCAGATTTGGCATGAGCTTCAATCTCCTGTCGTGCAGTGATCACTCGTCAAACTGATTGAGAAAGCGCTTGGCGCGCTCGGTCGTCGGCCGTTCGAAAAAGGCGGCCGGCGTGCCGTGCTCAACGATCATCCCCTCGTCCATGAACACGACATGGCTCGCCACGCGCCGGGCGAAGCCCATCTCGTGCGTCACCACGAGCATCGTCATGCCTTCGAGCGCGAGCGTGCGCATGACCTGCAGCACCTCGCGGCGAAGTTCGGGGTCGAGAGCCGACGTCGGCTCGTCGAACAGGAGTATCTTCGGCTGCATGGCAAGCGCCCGGGCGATCGCGACGCGTTGTTGCTGACCTCCGGACAGCCTGGCCGGATAGGCATCGCGCTTCGCCTCCATGCCGACCTTCTGAAGCAGCCGTTCGGCCGTGACGACCGCCTCGTCCCGGCTCACCCCGCGCACGCGCATCGGGGCCTCGATGATATTTCCCAGCACCGTCATGTGCGGCCACAGATTGAACTGCTGGAACACCATTCCGATTTCCGGCCGCACCTTGCGGGCAGCGAGCCGCACATCCGACGATGGCCGGGCCTGCGAGACCGTCGCCCCTTCCATCACGACGCGCCCGTCGGAAGGAACTTCCAACAGCGCCATGCATCGCAGAAGGGTCGTCTTGCCGGAGCCGCTTGGACCGATGATGCAGGTCGACTGCCCGGTGCCCAGCGCAAGATCCACGCCGTTCAGAACGGTGTGGGCGCCGAAGCGTTTGACCACCGCCTCGGCGGCCAGGACCGACGCAGCACATGATGCGTGGCTTGTGTTCATCCCCGCAGACCCTCCAGACGACTTCATCGCGAAACATAAGCAAATATAATGCCAATGCTTCGTCACGCTCAGATTGCGGTAACATTATCTGGAATTTCGCCGGCGTGATGTGCGAAAATTCCTTGTATTATTGGCGTTTCCCTCCATGCTCATACCACGAGCAGCATCGAAACGATATATAGATATTGGTTATGGATCGGCGCCTTGTTGAGATTTTCCATGCTGTTATGCAGCATCGATCGGCAACGGAGGCCGCGCGCGCACTCGGCATATCGCAGCCGGCTGTGAGTACGGCCTTGAAACGGCTGGAGGCGGATGTCGGGTTTGCGCTGTTTCGCCGGGAGAGCCGCCATATCGTGCCTACGCCGGAGGCGCATCTGCTGCACAATGAAGCGATCCGGGCGCTGGCCGGGTTTGCCGAGCTGGAGGACGCCGCTGCCGGGATCTCTGCAGGCAAGCGCGGCGTTCTGACGATCGCGAGTCCGGGGCCTGGGATAGTCTGGCTTCCGGGCGTCGTCAGCCGCTTCCAGCGCGAGCGCCCGTCAACAACGATCAGGCTCCTGACCCGAAGCTCCGAGAATGTCCGGAGCCTGGTCTCGGCGCGTGCATTCGACTTCGGAGTCGCCGAGCCGCCGTTCGACCGCACCAATGTCGTGTTGCGGCGCTACCGGATGTCGCTCGACTGCGTGATGCCTGCAACTCATGCACTGGCTGACCGGAAAGTCGTCACTCCCGATCTTCTCGAGCGACATGATCTGATCATCACCTCGCAGAGCCGATCGACCTACGCCGCGGTATCGCGCGCCTTCGAAGCCAGCGGTACGCCGTTTCATCCGGCGATCGAGTGTGAATTCTTCGCCGTCGCGCTTAACCTCGTCATCGATGGCGCGGGTGTCTGCCTCGTCGACGCGCTCAGCGCGTCCGAAACGCTCAGGCGAACCAGCGGAGCGAGCACGCTCGTCGTCCGCCCCTTCGCGCCGGCGATCCACTACGAGGTCGGAGTCCTCAAGCCGACGATCGGCGAACTCAGCGTTCTCGCCGAGCAGTTCCTGAAACTGCTCGACGACCACGTTGCGCCATATTTGATCCGATCCTGAACGGGGACTTGCGTCGGACCGCGCGTCAAGCCGCCTTCTTGCTCTCGGCGAGATTGGCGAGCTGGCGCAGGATCTCGGTGGTGCCCGCGAGCCGCTCTTCCGGCGTGTCCCACTCCTGGAAGAACACCACCTTCATATCGGGCCGCACCTTGGCGGCCTGGCCGTGCTGGCGGATGAAGCTCACCAGCCGCTCCGGATGCGCAAAGCTGTTGTCGCGGAATGCGATCACGGCGCCCTTCGGGCCGGCGTCGACCTTCCCGACATTGGCCCTTCGGCAATAGGCCTTGATCGCCGCGACCTTGAACAGATAGCGCACCTCGTCCGGCAGCACGCCGAAGCGGTCGCGCATCTCGGCGGCGAAGGCGTCGATGTCCTCGTCGGTGTCGAGATCGGCGAGCCGACGATACAGCGACAGGCGCACGCTGAGGTCGTTGACATAGTCCTCGGGGATCAGGACCGGCATGCCGATCGTGATCTGCGGCGACCAGCGGTCGGCAGCCGGCTCGGCGACGCCGGCCTTGAGGTTGACGATCGCCTCCTCCAGCATCGACTGGTACAGCTCGAAGCCCACTTCCTTGATGTGGCCGGACTGCTCTTCGCCGAGCAGATTGCCGGCGCCGCGGATGTCGAGGTCGTGCGAGGCGAGCTGGAAGCCGGCCCCCAGCGTCTCCAGCGACTGCAGCACCTTGAGCCGCCGCTCCGCCTGCGCCGTGATCTTCTGCTGTGCCGGCAGCGTGAACAGCGCATAGGCGCGCAGCTTGGAGCGGCCGACGCGGCCGCGCAGCTGATAGAGCTGGGCCAGGCCGAACATGTCGGCGCGGTGCACGATCAGCGTGTTGGCGTTCGGGATGTCGAGACCGGACTCGACGATCGTGGTCGAGAGCAGGATGTCGTACTTGCCGTCGTAGAACGCGGACATGATGTCCTCGATCACGGTCGGCGGCATCTGGCCGTGGGCGACCGCGACCTTCATCTCCGGCACGTTCTTGTCGAGGAAGTCCTTGACGCCGGCGAGGTCCTCGATCCGCGGCACGACGTAGAACGCCTGCCCGCCGCGGTAGCGTTCGCGCAGCAGCGCCTCGCGGATCATCAGCGGATCGTGCGGCGCGACGAAGGTGCGCACCGCAAGGCGATCGACCGGCGGCGAGGCAATGATCGAAAGCTCGCGGACACCGGTCAACGCAAGTTGAAGGGTGCGCGGGATCGGGGTTGCCGACAGCGTCAGCACATGGACCTGGGCGCGCAGCTGCTTCAGCCGCTCCTTGTGGCTGACGCCGAAATGCTGCTCCTCGTCCACGATCAACAGGCCGAGATCCTTGAACTTGATGGCCTTGCCGAGCAGCGCATGGGTGCCGACGACGATGTCGACGCTGCCGTCGGTGAGCCCCTTCTTGACCTGGTTGAGCTCCTTGGTCGACACCAGCCGCGACGCCTGCGCCACGTTGACCGGGAAGCCTTTGAAGCGTTCGGTGAAGGTTCTGGAGTGCTGGCGCGCCAAGAGCGTGGTCGGCACCACGACCGCGACCTGCCTGCCCTCCAGCGCCACGGCGAACGCCGCACGCAGCGCTACCTCGGTCTTGCCGAAGCCGACGTCGCCGCAGATCAGCCGGTCCATCGGGCGGCCGATTTCGAGGTCCTTCAAGGTCGAGGTGATGGCCCCTAACTGATCCTCGGTCTCCTCATAGGGGAATCGCGCGCAGAACTCGTCGTAGACGTGCGGCTGCAGCGGGAATTTCGGGGCCTCGTGCAGCTGCCGCTCGGCCGCGATCTTGATCAATTCGCCCGCGATCTCGCGGATGCGGTTCTTCAGCTTGGCCTTGCGCGCCTGCCAGCCGCCGCCACCCAGACGATCGAGCTCGACATTGGCGCTGTCGGAGCCGTAGCGCGACAGCAGCTCGATGTTCTCGACCGGCAGGAACAGTTTTGTCTCGGCGGCATAATGCAGCTCGAGACAGTCATGCGGCGCGCCGGAGACTTCGAGCGTCTGCAAGCCCACGAAGCGACCGATGCCGTGCTCGACGTGGACCACGAGATCGCCGGTCGCAAGGCTCGTCACCTCCGAGATGAAATTGTCGAGCTTGCGGCTCGCCTTGCGCGGCCGCACCAGGCGGTCGCCGAGAATGTCCTGCTCGCTGATGACGGCGAACTCGTCGGTCTCGAAGCCGGATTCCATGCCGAGCACCGCCAGCATGGTTTCGTTGCGCGGCGTCGCCTGCACGATCCGCCAGGTGTTGACGCTGGTCGTGTTCAAGAGCTTGTGGTCGCGCAGCATCGCGCCCATGCGGTCGCGCGAGCCCTCGCTCCACAGCGCGATCACCACCTTCTTGCGCTGGCTCTGCAGCGCGCCGACATGGCCGACCACGGCCTCGAACACGTTGACGTTGGTGTCGGCGCGTTCGGGGGCGAAATTGCGGCCCTGCCGCGCGCCGGCGTCGAACACGTCGGGCGAGCCTTCGGGCACCGCGAACGGCGTTAGCCGCGCCAGCGGCGCATCGCGGAGCAGCTTGGTCCATTCGGCCTCGGTCAGATAGAGCTGGTCCGGCGGCAGCGGCTTGTAGATCGCGCCGCTGCCCGGGTGCTCCAGCGCCTCGCGCCGCGCGTCGTAATAGTCCGATATCTGCGAGAAGCGTTCGCGCGCGGCGTCCTCGCCCTGCGGCTCGATCGCAACCGTCGCGCCGTCGAGATAATCGAACAGCGTGTCCATCCGCTCCTGGAACAGCGGCAGCCAATGCTCCATGCCGGGATGACGCCGTCCCTCGGAGACGGCTTCATAGAGCTGGTCGTCGCGTTCCGGCGCGCCGAACGCGGCGACATAGCCCATGCGGAAACGCCGGATGGTTTCGGTGGTGAGCTGGAATTCCGAGACCGGCACGAGATCGAGCCCGCGCATGTCGAGCAGCGTGCGCTGGGTCTCGGCATCGAAGGTACGGATCGATTCCAGACTATCACCGAAGAAATCGAAGCGCACCGGCTGGTCGAGGCCAGCCGGAAACAGATCGAGGATCCCGCCGCGCACCGCATATTCGCCGGGCTCGCGCACCGTTGACGAGCGGCTGTAGCCATTGTGCTCGAGCCAGGCCACGACCGAATCCATCGGCACCACATTGCCTGGTGCAACCGACAGCGCTTGCGCTGCGACCTGATCGCGCGCCGGCACCCGCTGCACGGCCGCGTTCACGGTCGTGAGCACGATCAGCGGCTTGTCGCTGCCGACCAGCCGCGACAATTTGGCCAAAGCGGTCAGGCGTTGCGCCAAAATGCCGGAATGCGGCGAGACGCGATCATAGGGCTGGCAGTCCCAGGCCGGAACCTGCATCACGGCGATATCGGGTGCAAAGAACTCCAGCGCGCGGGCGAGTTGCTGCATCCGCGCGCCGTCGCGGCACACCACGGCAAGGCTCACCGCCGGACGCTTCGGCTGCGCGGCGATGGCGCGCGCCAGATCGGAGATGACGAGCCCTTCGGCGCCCTCGGCGACGTTGGCGATGGTCAGCACCCGGCCGGGCGCGAGCATCGCGGCCGGTGATTTCATCGGCTGTTTCATGCGCTGGGATCCGCGACCCGAAACGCCTTGATGCGGGCAAACAGCGCGGTCTCGTACTCTGCGGGAAGCACCTTGTCGCCGGTCAGCGCCGCATAGAGATCGGGATCCGGCACCTCGATCAGATGCTCGAGCTCGCCGAGCTCGTGGTCGGACAGTTCGCCAATGGTCGCGTCGGCGAAGCGGCCGAGGATCAGGTCCATCTCCCGGGTGCCGCGATGCCAGCAGCGAAACAAAAGCCGCTTGCGGCGGTCATCGAGCCCGCGGCTCGATCGTGTCGATCCCGTCATGTCCCAAAATCCATCCAACGCCAAAAGCCCGGACGTGCCGGGCGGGCCTGATATAGCCATGGCCATGGCCGATGTCAGCCCTCATTCGCCGCGTTTTGGGGTTTCCCTGGGCGCATGCCGTCACCGGGCTTGCGCGCCGTCGAAGCCTTGTAGCCGGGACCCGGCCGACATCAGCTCCAAAAAAAGACGTGGATGCCCGGCACAAGGCCGGGCATGACGTACTGAAACGGTCTTGGATTCGTCGATGCGCCCAGCCCTGCTCAATCCACTGTTTGCCCAGGTCACGACCCTGCAAGGGGTCGGCCCGAAGCAGGACAAGCTGCTGCGCTATCTGCTCGACCGCAGCGAGACGCCGCGGCTGGTCGACCTGCTGCTGCATCTGCCGGCGAGCGTGATCGACCGCCGCGCCCGGCCGAAGATCCGCGACGCCGCGGTCGGAACCATGGTGACGCTCGAGGTCACCGTCGACCGCCATCGCCCGCCGCCGCCGCGCAATTCGCGCGCGCCCTACCTCGTCTATGCCAGCGACGATACCGGCGACGTCGTCTTGACCTTCTTCCGCGCCCAGCCCGGCTATGTCGAGAAGCTGCTGCCGGTCGGCGAGAAGCGCTACGTCTCCGGCACGCTGGCGATGTATGACGGCATCCCGCAGATCGTGCATCCTGATCGCGTCGTCGATGAAGCGGGCTTTGCAAAACTGTCCGGCATCGATCCGGTCTATCCGCTGACCGAGGGGCTCGCGATCGGCTCGCTCCGCCGCGCCATCGCGCAGGCGCTGACCAGGCTGCCGGATCTGCCGGAATGGATCAGCCCCGAGGTGCTGCGCCGCTGCAACTTCCCGCCGATCAGGGAGGCGCTGACCCGCGTCCACGTGCCGGTCGAGCTGACCGACATCCTGCCCGACGGCCCGTTCTGGTCGCGCCTCGCGTTCGACGAACTGCTCGCCGGCCAGCTCGCGCTCGCCCTGATCCGCGCCACGCTGCGCCGTCCCGCCGGTGTGCGCAACGCCGGCGACGGTCATCTGCGCCGGAAGATCATCGATGCCCTGCCCTATGCGCTGACCAGGTCGCAGCAAGAGGCGGTCGCGGCGATCATCGCGGACCTGCAGCAGCCGGTGCGGATGCTGCGCCTCGTGCAGGGCGATGTCGGTTCCGGCAAGACCGTGGTCGCGCTGCTGGCTGCCGCCGCGGTTGCGGAAGCCGGCAAACAGGCCGCGCTGATGGCACCGACCGAAATCCTGGCGCGCCAGCACATCAAGACCATCGCGCCGCTCGCCGAGCGCGCCGGCCTACGCGTTGCGATCCTCACCGGCCGCGAGAAAGGCAAGGAGCGCCGCGAGCTGTTGGCGCAGCTTGAGGGCGGCGAGATCGACCTCTTGGTCGGCACCCACGCGCTGATCCAGGACGATGTGGTCTACAAGGCGCTGGCGCTTGCCGTGGTCGACGAGCAGCATCGCTTCGGCGTGCGCGAGCGCCTGGCACTGACTTCCAAGGGCGAGGCCGTCGACGTGCTGGTGCTGAGCGCCACGCCGATTCCGCGCACGCTGGTGCTGACTTACTTTGGCGACATGGACGTCTCGGAGCTGCGCGAAAAGCCCGCCGGCCGCCAGCCGATCGACACCCGCGCGGTGCCGATGAGCCGGATCGAGGACGTCATGGACGGCGTCGGCCGCGCGCTTGCCGCCGGCAAGCTGGTCTACTGGATCTGCCCGCTGGTCGATGAATCCGAGGCCGAGGGCACCGAGCATCTCACCAACGCGACCGAACGTTTCGAGAGCCTGCAGAAGAGGTTCGGCGATCGCGTCGGCCTCGTGCACGGCCAGATGAAGGGCACCGAGAAGGATCGCGTGATGGCGCAATTCGCCGAGCACGAGATCGGGCTCCTGGTCGCAACCACCGTGGTCGAGGTCGGCGTCGACGTGCCCGCGGCGACCATCATGGTGATCGAGAACGCCGAACGTTTCGGGCTTGCGCAGCTGCATCAGCTGCGCGGGCGCATCGGCCGCGGCTCGGAAGCCTCGACCTGCCTGCTGCTCTACAAGGAGCCACTCGGCGAGATGTCGAAGGCGCGGTTGAAAGTGATCCGCGAGACCACCGATGGCTTCCGGATCGCCGAGGAGGATCTGAAGCTGCGCGGCGAAGGCGACGTGCTCGGCATCCGCCAGAGCGGCCTGCCCGGCTACCGCATCGCGCGCTCAGAGGTGCACGGCCAGCTGATCACCCAGGCCCGCGACGAGGCGCTGCGGATCATGAAGGACAATCCGAAGCTGAAGGGCGAACGCGGCGACGCGCTGCGCGTCCTGCTCTACCTCTACGAACGCGACGAAGCCGTGCCGTTGATCGGGGCTGGGTAGTATGGAGTGGCGCTTGCCTACTCCACCTTCGCCGGCGCGGGCTGTGTGGCCGGCTGCAGCGAGGCCTGGTTGGCCGAAGCCTGGCTGGCAATGCGCGCTGCATTGGCCATGCCGGCGAGCGCCGCGGCGCGCTTCTGATCGTTGGCGCCGGGCTGCACCACGCCGGCCGACATGATCAGCGTCGCGGCATCCTCGGTGCTCATCTCGATCTCGATGATCTTGCTCTTCGGCACATAGAAGAAGAAGCCGGTGGTCGGGTTCGGCGCGCACGGCAGGAACACCGAGATATGCTCCTCCTCTCCGGGGAAGCTGGCGGCGAGCTCGGTGCTCGGCGCCTGCGAGATCAGCACGATCGACCACATGCCGGGCGAGGGAAACTCGACCAGGCCGACGCGGCGGAAGCTCGAGCCGTTGCCGGAGAACAGCGTTTCGAACACCTGCTTCAGGCCGCGATAGATCGCGCGCACCGCAGGGATGCGGCCAAGCAGCCGTTCGCCGAGATCGACCAGGGTTCGCCCGATCAGGTTGGCGGTGAGGAAGCCGAGCAGCGTCAGCGCGATGACCGCGACGATCAGGCCGGAACCCGGCAGTCCGAACGGCAGATAGGTTTCCGGCCGGTAGGCCGTGGGCACGAACGGGCGGACCAGATTGTCGACCCAGTTCACGAACCACCAGGTCAGATACAGGGTGATCGCAACCGGCCCGGCCACCACGAGGCCGGTGAGGAAATAGTTGCGAAACCGCGCCATCAGCCCGCGCGGGGCATCCGGGGGCAATTCACCGGTCGAGGCGGGAGGCACTTGGTTGGAGGTCATTGCGGTTCCAAGGTCGTCGAAGCGGCGTCGGAGCGGCCGTAGTCCATCACCCAGCTAAGCCATTCTAGCAGCTTTTTGAAGGGCCGCGTGAAGCCGCGGCTTGCGACTATTCGACCGTGACCGATTTGGCCAGATTCCGGGGCTGATCGACGTCGGTGCCCATCACGACAGCGGTATGATAGGCGAGCAGCTGCACCGGAACGGCGTAGACGATCGGCGCGAAGGTCGCCCCCATGTCCGGCATCACGATCGTCACCAGCGACTGGATGGTCGCCTCCGCCGCGCCCTTGGCGTCGGTCATCAGGATGATCTTGCCGCCGCGGGCGGCGACCTCCTGCATGTTGGAGACGGTCTTCTCGAACACCTTGTCGTAGGGCGCGATCACCACGACTGGCATGTGCTCGTCGATCAGCGCGATCGGCCCGTGCTTGAGCTCGCCGGCGGCGTAGCCCTCGGCGTGGATGTAGGAGATTTCCTTCAGCTTCAGCGCACCTTCCAGCGCCAGCGGATAGCTGGTGCCGCGGCCGAGATAGAGCACGTCGCGCGACTTCGAGATCTCGCGCGCCAGCTTCTCGATCTGCACTTCGGTGGTAAGCGCTTCCGACATCAGGCGCGGGATCTCGACCAGGCCATGCACCAGCTTGGCCTCGTCAGCATCGGACAGCTCGCCGCGCGCCTTGCCGGCGGCGACCGCGAGCGAGGCCAGCACCATCAGCTGGCAGGTGAACGCCTTGGTCGAGGCGACGCCGATCTCGGGGCCGGCGAGCGTCTGCAGCACGGTCTCGCTCTCGCGCGCGATCGTCGAGGTCGGCACGTTGACGACCGAGAGCGTGTGCGCGCCCTGCGCCTTGGCGTAGCGCAGCGCCGCCAGCGTGTCGGCGGTCTCGCCCGACTGCGAGATGAAGATCGCAAGGTCGCCCTTGCGCAAGGGAGCCTCGCGGTAGCGGAATTCGGAGGCGACATCGAGCTCGACCGGCAGCCGCGCCAGCCGCTCCAGCCAGTATTTCGCGACGAAGCCGGCATAGCTCGCGGTGCCGCAGGCCGTGATCGAGATGCGCTGGATATCCTTGAAGTCGAACGGCAGTTTCACCGGCATGGTGACGCGCTCGGTCGCCATGTCGACGTAACGCGCGAGCGTGTGCCCGACCACTTCCGGCTGCTCGTGGATCTCCTTCGCCATGAAGTGACGATAGTTCGCCTTGTCGACCAGCGCCGTCGCCGTCGTGTGCTTGATCGCCTCGCGGTGGACGATGGCATTGTCCTTGTCGAAGATCGTGGCGCCCTTGCGGTTCAGCACCACCCAGTCGCCGTCCTCGAGATAGCTGATCGTGTCGGTGAATGGCCCGAGCGCGATCGCATCGGAGCCGAGATACATCTCGCCCTCGCCATGGCCGACCGCGAGCGGCGGGCCGTTGCGCGCGCCGATCATCAGATCGTCCTCGCCCGCGAAGATGAAGCCGAGCGCGAACGCGCCGCGCAGCTGCGACAGCACTGCCCTCACCGCCTCGATCGGCTTGACGCCGCCCTTCAGCAGATTGTCGACCAGATGCACCACGACCTCGGTGTCGGTCTCGGTCGAGAACGCCGCGCCCTTGGCCTCGAGCTCCTCGCGCAGCTCGCGGAAATTCTCGATGATGCCGTTATGCACCACGGCGACGCGCTCGGTGGCATGGGGATGTGCGTTGTTCTCGGTCGGTCGCCCGTGCGTGGCCCAGCGGGTGTGGCCGATGCCGGTATGGCCGCCGAGCGGCTTAGCCTCGAGCCGGGCTTCGAGGTTCTTCAGCTTGCCCTCGGCGCGGCGCCGCGCCAGGCCACCATTCTCCAGCGTGGCAACACCGGCGGAATCATAGCCGCGATATTCCAGCCGCTTGAGCGAATCCACCAATTGCTCCGCGACCGGAGCGCGTCCAAGAATGCCGACGATGCCGCACATGCGGTTCAATGTCCCCAAAAATCGCCGAAAATTTGCCAAAGCGGCGACACGGTCCCTTAACGGGAATCGCCGGCCGCAAGATACTCAATAATTATTGCCGATTGCGACAGTCTTAAACGGCAAGGTTGATGCGAAAGGCTGGTTAATCGGGGCTAACCATTTTGGCAAGAGCGCGTCAGCGGGGACCCGTCGGCGCGGGCCACGGTTTCGCCTCCCAAATCGTGGTCCATTCCTGACCCGCGCCGCACGCAGGCGCACTGACCTCGACGCGAACCACGACAAAGCTTTCGCGACTGGTCGCGTCCAGCCGATAGACATGCCGCAGGTGTGGGCTGGGACACAGGTCCGATCCGGTTTCGGCCTGAAACAAGCCGGCCTCCTCCCTCCATGTGATGAAACCCGGAGTGTCCGTCGTACCGAAGCCGTCCAGCGCGACGTACGGAAATTCCATTGGCTTTGGTCTGATGACGTCGGAAAGATCGAACGCGCGATGCGATCCGGTCACGGAAAGGCGACAGAACATCAGGGCGAGACGATGCCCGGCCACTTTCATGAAGCGAACCGGCAACTTTTCGATGTCATTCCTGTATTTGCAGCCGGATTGCTCGGCCGCAAGCGCGAGCATCCTTGGCACCAGGGCCGGATCGGAAATTTCAAAGTCCGTGCGTCCATTGGCAAGGCTGCTCCATTCGCGAAGCGCCTCGCGTCGTGCATTGATGCTCGAAGTTTCGTCGCCGCGCGCGACCGACACGAGCGACGGACCGGCCGTGAGAAGACCTCCGAGCAGCACCTTGATCAATCCAGCGATCAGCCGCGCGCTCACGGTTCCCATCCCCGGCCACGCAGCCAGACGTCGCGGCAGGTAACCAGCATGCCGTGCAGTCCGTTCTTGAGGAAAAACAGATAGAGCGCGAACAGCGGCACGAAGCTGAGCCGATCGCCGCCCCAGGAAACGAACTCGGGTTGGTCGTGCGTCTTCCGGGATAGCACCGCCAGCTGTCCGGTCTCGGCCCATTGGTAGAGTCGTGCCGCGCTGAAGTACGTCACCAGGCTGCAAAAGACTCCAATCAAAACGGTCGCAGCAAGTTTGCGCATGACGTGTTGTGCCTCGTCGCCTCCTAAGAGCGATGAAACCGCAGACGGCAAACGCCGCTAGCCGCATCAATACGTCATTAACGCCTTTCGGCGAGGCCAGCCGACGCCGGAGGTAGTCGGCGCTCCCAGAAGGTGATTGGCGGCACGCTATGGCGGCGCATCCTCGGCGCGCGGTAGAGACGCACCTACGATCCCTGACCGGCGCGCGGCGATCCGGTCAACCTCCCCAAATCACTGAAAATTTGCCGGCTCCGCGACACCCTCCCTTAACGAAGCATCGCCGGTCGCGCCGCAACATCTTCGCCGCAACCGGGCCCGGGCCAGAAAATGACATGGCGAACTGCCAACATCGGCCCCACGGAGATCGCGAAAGCCAATCACGCAGAAAGGTCGCCAATGACTGATGTCGCAGCTTCCGGCACGCCCACCTTCGAGGTCGAAACCGACGCGTCCAGGCGCTACTGGCACAACGGGAGCCACAACACGCTGCCGCCGCCGGACATGATGGGCGCTTACATGCGCAACCGTCCCGTGTCGAAACAGCCGGTCGAAGCCCGCAAGGCCTGGATCATCGGCAGCGGCATCGCGGGACTGGCCGCGGCCTTCTACATGATCCGCGACGGCGGCATGAAGGGCGACGACATCACCATTCTCGACACCATGCACATCGAGGGCGGCTCGCTCGACGGCGCCGGTGATCCCGAGATCGGCTACATCATTCGCGGCGGTCGCGAGATGAACTGGAACTACGACAATCTCTGGGACATGTTCCAGGACGTCCAGGCGCTGGAATTGCCCGAGGGTTACAGCGTTCTCGACGAATACCGGCTCGTCAACGACAACGATCCGAACTTCTCCAAGGCGCGGCTGATGCACAAGCGCGGCCAGATCCGCGACTTCTCGACGCTCGGCCTGTCGAAGCCGCAGCAATGGGAATTGATCCGCCTGCTGCTGAAGCGCAAGGAGGATCTCGACGACATCACCATCGAGCAGTACTTCAGCCCGGGCTTCCTCGAGACCAACTTCTGGTTCCTCTGGCGCTCGATGTTCGCCTTCGAGAACTGGCAGAGCCTGCTCGAAATGAAGCTCTACATGCATCGCTTCCTCGATGCGATCGACGGGCTGACCGACATGTCGGCGCTGGTATTTCCGAAATACAACCAGTTCGACAGCTTCGTCCGTCCGCTGGTGACGCATCTGCGCGAGCGTGGCGTCAAGGTGCAGTTCGATACCCGCGTCCACGATCTCGACATCAAGACCGACGGCGATGCCCGCACGGTCACCGCGATCCACGCCAAGGTGGGCGGCGCCGACACCACCATTCCGGTCGGTCCGAAAGATCTGGTCTTCGCGCTCACGGGATCGATGACCGAGGGCACCGCTTATGGCGACATGGACCACGCCCCCGTTCTTCAGCGCGGCAAGCATGATCCGGGTGAGGCCAGCGACTGGACGCTGTGGACGAACCTGGCGAAGAAATCGCCGATCTTCGGCAAGCCCGAGAAGTTCTACGGCAATGTCGACAAGTCGATGTGGGAGTCGGTCACGCTCACCTGCAAGCCGTCGCCCTTCGTCGACCGGCTGAAGGAGCTTTCGGTCAACGATCCCTATTCCGGCAAGACGGTCACCGGCGGGATCATCACCTTCACCGACTCCAATTGGGTGCTCAGCTTCACCTGCAACCGGCAGCCGCACTTTCCGACCCAGCCGAAGGACGTCCTGGTGGTCTGGGTCTATGCATTGCTGATGGACAAGGAGGGCAACTACATCAAGAAGCCGATGCCGGCCTGCACCGGCCGCGAGATTCTGGCCGAGCTCTGCTACCACCTCGGCATCGAGGACAAGCTGGATGCGGTGGTGGCGAACACCAAGGCCCGCCTCGCCTTGATGCCCTACATCACCGCGATGTTCATGCCCCGCGCGGCGGGCGACCGGCCGCATCCCGTCCCCGCGGGCTGCACCAATCTGGGCCTGATGGGCCAGTTCGTGGAAACATCGAATGACATCATCTTCACGATGGACAGCTCGGTCCGCACCGCGCGGGTCGCGGTGTACACGCTGCTCAAACTCGCCAAGCAGGTGCCGGACATCAGCCCCACGCAATATGATATCCGGACCATCCTGAAGGGCGCCCGTGCCTTGAACAACAACGAACCGTTCCCGGGCGAACGCCTGCTGCACCGGCTGCTCGACAAGACCTACTACGCCCACATTCTCCCGCCACTGCCCGAGCCCGATTCCACGCGGCGCGGCAGTGCCGAGCGCGAGCTGGCGGGACTTCTCGGCAAGGGCGATCAGGCGCTCGGCGCCATCATCGGCTGGCTGGAACGGATTCGAGAGAGCATCTCGACCCGCAAGGGCTAGAGCACGGTCCGGGAAAGTGCGATGCGGATTTCCGAAAAGATCATGCTTTGACGATGGTCCGAACGGCGACGGCGGCTCAACCGGATCTCATCGCGCTGTAGCGCGTCGAGCCATCAGCGTGTCGCGCCGGCGTTGATCGCAACGCCGACGTCGATCCCTGCCGGACGCCCTAATGCTCAACCCGATAGAGCCGCCATCGCTCCGGCACGCCCTTGAGCTGGTGCGCGCCGCGGTCCTTGAAGCGGATTTCGGACTTTGACATCAGGTCCTTGACGGCGCTCGAGACCAGCACTTCGCCGGCCCGCGCTTTCGCTGCGACGCGCGCGCCGATGTGAAACGCAAGACCGATCACCTCCGCCCCACTCACCTGGTATTCGCCCGCGTGCAGTCCGACCCTGATCTCCAGCCCCAGCGTTCGCACGGACTCGCGGATTGCGGTCGCGCAACGGATCCCGGCTGCCGGCGCGCGGAACGTCGCCAGCACCCCGTCCCCCGTCGTCACGACTTCCTTCCCCCGCAAGGCCTTCAGCTCCCTGCGCACAGCGACGTAGTAGTGATTCATCACCGTCGCCCAGCGCGTGTCGCCGAGCCGCGCGGCCTTTTCGGTGGATCGGACGATATCGACATAGAGGATCGTGGCGAGCGCCTGTTTGAGCTGCGAGTCCCGGTCGACGGTTCGGCGCCGGTTCGCGATATTCCCAGCCAGCGGTTCATAGCGATGGCTGCGTCGCCGCGCGATGGCGGCCTTGGTGTAATCCTGGGCGCGCTGCACCGTGCGGCAGCGAATGGTTTTTTCCTGCGGTGGAAACGTCCAGTAGACCTTTCGCCCGTCGCCCGCGCCATCAACCTGCACGGCGCCCCATTTCAGGAAAACCGTCGAGCCGGCCCGTCGAATGCACCATGCCTTCGACGTGTATCCGGAAACGTTCGACTGATGGACTCCGATGCGAAGGAATTTTGGCATGAGCGTCCGGCCGATCGAAGAAGCGTTTGGCAGCCTACCCAGGGTAAAGCGTAGCCATACATTCCTGCGTTGGCAACGGTGCAGGTTTTCGGACTATCGAGAATGCCGGACCGCGATGTCCGCGTAGAGTCCCGCACGCGGACAAAGGATTGTATAAGGCAGCACCAGCTCTTCGTCAGCTCCGATAGTCGCGGCCCTGACCGTTCGAACCGGCGTCGGCATCGACAGCCAGAATTGCCGCGTCCTGCACTTGCGCTATCGGCAGATCTGCATCTCGGAATCGCGCGGGGGTCAACCGGCTGCGGTCGACCGTCACGCCGAAGATGTCGAAGCGGTTGTAGTAGCCGACCACGTCGTGAAACTGTTTCGGCTCGACGCAGCGATTGAGATCGATCTCCGCGTAGGCGATCCCCTCCTCGTCCTGCAATCCATCGCCGAAGACGCTGCCCGTCGGATCGACGAAGAAGCTCGCCGCACGTGGTGTCTGGTCGATCACGTCTGCGATCGTTCGATCGCGTTCAATGAGGAAGGCGCGCAGCGCCTGGTCCATGTAGCCGGCGGTGACGATCCCGAATACCTTGGCTTCGAAGCAATGGGCGCTGGCCCGGATGCGGTTGGCGGCCACGTTGTCGAAATTGCCGCCGCCGGCCGGGCGCCGGGTGGGCCACATCGGCGGCCAGCTCGAAATGTGGACCTGCTCGCCCTGCGCCATCAGCGCGAAGCGGGCCAATGGATTGGTATTCTCGCCGCAGATCAACCCGCCGATCCGGCCCTGCCGCGTCTCCGCGACCTTAAGGCCCGCACCATCCCCGGACGACCACACCAGCTTCTCATAGAAGGTCGGAACCAGCTTGCGGTGATGGATGAGAATTTCTCCGGTCTCGCCGATCAGCAGGTTCGAGTTCCACAGCCCCCCGACGCTGACGGCCGAGCGCTCGCTGATGCCGATCGAGACCGTGACGCCGAGGGCGCGCGCCTCGGCGCAAAGCCGCGCCACTTCCGGTCCGTCCGCCAGCACGGATTGCTCCGCCATGCGCACGAACAGATCGTGGTTGTCGATTGGAGGCCACAGCGCGGCCCAGACCGGAAAGGCGGGAATATAGGTTTCGGGAAACGCGATCAGCTCGGCGCCGGCCCTGGCCGCCTCGCGAATGATGGCGATCGCCTTTTCGGTGGTCGCCCAGCTGTCGAGGAAGACGGGCGCGGCGTGGACGGCAGCAGCCTTGAAACGAGGAAGCATGTCGAAAATCCCGGCTAGGACTAGGGGAGCGAAGCGGTATCATCCCTGCCTTGCCGGCGTGCATGGGAATTGTCGCAAGGTCGCTTGCGAAGGATCGGAACCGCCACGCGCTGGAACGGGAATTGCTTTGCTGACAAGGGCCGCAATTTCAACGGCCGCAACCGGGAGGCAGGTGATGTTCGACACGATCAACTGGGACGATCTGCGGGTGTTTCTCTGCGCCGCCCGCGCCGGCAATCTCAGCCAGACCGCGAAACGGCTGCGGCTCGACCATTCCACCGTCAGCCGGCGCATCGCCCAAATGGAAGCTTCCCTCGGGGTGGCGGTGTTCGAACGCCACCGCACCGGGCTCAAGCTGAACGAGGTCGGCGAGCGGTTGCTGCGTCATGCCGAGCGGGTCGAGAGCGCGGTGATCGCCATCCGCGAGGAGGCCAGCGCCAGCGACACCCAGGAGCTCGTCGGGACCGTGCGGCTCGCCACCATGGAGGGGATCGCCTCGCTCTATCTGGCGCAACGCTTTGCCAAGCTGCGGCGCACCGCGCCACAGCTCACCGTCGAACTCGTCACGTCCGCCCAGACGGTCTACGTCCATAAGCGCGAGGCCGACCTGTTCGTGTCCTTCTTCCGGCCACCCGGTCCGGGCCTGATCTCGGAGCGCATCGGCAAGTTTCGACTCGGGCTATTCGCGAGCCACGACTATCTCGACAACCATGGGATGCCCGCAAGCCTGCGCGACCTGCAGGATCATTGGTTCGTGTCCTATATCGAGGATCTGATCCAGGTCGATTCGGTGCGCTGGCTCGCCGACGTCATCGAAGAGCCGAAAATCGCCTTCCACTCCAACAGCATGATCGCGCAGATGAACGCCGCGGCGGGCGGCCTCGGCATCGTGATGCTGCCGAGCTTTGCCACACGGGACCGGCCCGACCTGATACCCGTGCTGCCCACTCTCGCCGGCACCGTTCGCGAGGTCTGGCTCAACGTCCACAGCGATCTGCAATTCGCCCCGCGCATCCGCGCCGTCCGCGCTTTCCTGAAAAACACCCTGAAGCAGGACCCCGACATGCAGGTCACGCTGGCCGATGTCGTGCCGCAGCCGCGCACAGCAGATTGCAAAAATCCATAATTCCCTTCCGTCAGACCCCGGCTGAAGCTCGTCCGATTGGCGCAAGCAGAGCGCGCTGAAGTTTTGAGGGGGCCGATATGAACGTGGTTATTCCCGGCAATGCCGATCCGGCGCCGAGCGGCGGCGCATTGGCCAAGAAAGCGGCCGAGCAACTGGCCAGGAAGCGGCTGACCGTCGCGCTCGTTCTGAGCGTTGCGATGATCGCGATCTATTTCGGCTTCATGGGGCTTTTCGCGTTCGACAAACCGCTGCTCGGCACCATCCTGATGCCCGGCCTGTCGCTTTGCATCGTGCTCGGCCCGCTCGTCATCATCTCCTCCTTCGTGCTCTGCCTGGTCTACGTACTGTGGGCGAACCGGGTGTTCGACGCAGGCGTTCGCGAGCTTCGCTAAGGGGACAGGCAAATGGGCAGCAGCACGCTTTCGATCGGGTTCTTCTTCGCCTTCATGGCGTTGACGCTGGCGATCACCTATTGGGCTGCGCGGCGGACGCGCACCACCGAGCACTTCTTTGCCGCCGGCGGCCAGGTCACGCCGTGGCAGAACGGCTGGGCACTCGCGGGAGACTTCCTGAGCGCCGCGGCCCTGCTCGGAATTGCCGGCATCGTCACCTCGAACGGCTTCGACGGCATGATCTATTCGATCGGGTGGCTGGTCGGCTGGCCGATCATTCTGTTCCTGATCGTCGAACCATTGCGCAATGTCGGCCGTTTCACCTTCGCCGACGTCGTGGCCTATCGCCTGCGCCAGCGCCCGGTGCGCCTCGCCGGCGCCATCGGTACACTTGCCGTGATCCTGTTCTACCTGATCGCGCAGATGGTCGCGACAGGATCGCTGATCAAGCTGCTGTTCGGCCTGCCCTACACCTGGTCGGTCATCGTCGTCGGCAGTGTGATGCTGGTCTATGTGCTGTTCGGCGGCATGTTGGCGACGACCTGGGTGCAGGTGGTCAAGGCCGTGCTGTTGATGGGCGGCGGCATCCTGCTCGCCTTCCTCGTGTTGACCCATTTCGACATGAATCCGCTGAAGCTGTTCGCCGCGGCGTCCGAGAAATACGGCACCAAGGTGCTGCAGCCGGGATCGAAGGTGGTCTCGGGTCAATGGGATGCCATCTCGCTCGGGCTCGGCCTGATGTTCGGAACCGCCGCGATGCCGCATGTGCTGATGCGGGCCTATACGGTGAAGGATTCCAAGGCCGCACGGCTGTCGATCCTCTATGCCACCGGCCTGATCGGCGTGTTTCATCTCATGGTCTTCATCATCGGCTTCGGCGCCATGGTGCTGGTCGGCCCCGAGGCGGTGGCCAAGGCCGGAGGCGGCGGCAACATGGCAGCGCCCCTGCTCGCACTCACCGTCGGCGGCAATGCGTTCTTCGGCTTCATCTGTGCGGTCGCGTTCGCGACCATGCTCGCGGTCGTCGCGGGGTTGACGCTGTCGGGCGTCGCCACGCTCTGCCACGACGTCTGGACCAATGTGATCCGCAACGGCACCGCTTCGGAGACCGAGCAGCTCAAGGTCGCGCGGGTCGCGACTGTTCTGATTTCCATCCTCGCCATCGGCCTGGGCATCGCGTTCGAGGGCCAGAATGTCGCCTTCATGGCGGGACTTGCGTTCTCGATCGCCTGCGCCGCCAACTTCCCGTCGCTCGTGCTCGCCATCACCTGGCGCCACTTCACGACGCCTGCTGCCGTGGCGAGCATCCTCGTCGGCACGCTGAGCTCGCTGGTGCTGATCTATCTGTCCCCGACCATCCAGGTCGACATTCTCGGCAAGCCGCTCGCCGCGGTCGAGCATCAATGGTGGTTCGTATCGCTGCGCAATCCCGCGATCATCAGCATGCCGCTATCCTTTGCGGTCGCGATCCTACTGTCGCTGGTCACACGCGAGAAGAACGCAAGCCTCGCCTTTGACGAGATGCAGCGGCGCATCCTGCTCGGACCGGTCCAGCCGAAGACCGACGAGCCGCGCCAGGCGAAGAATGCGGCATGAACCGGGTCAACCGATCGACGTTGCGATCAGCCCGTTGCGAACCCCGTCACCCGATGCGGATGTGTGACTCACAGATCGCGCAACACACTCAGTGTCGTCCCGGCGAAAGCCGGGACCCATAACCACCGACGGTCATTGCCTCACGATGCTGGAACGACGAGTCCTGTCCCCAACTTCCGCCGCGGAGTATGGGTCCCTGTGTCTTGGAAGTGTGTCAGGATGAGGGTGGGCGGGAAGCCGTTGGGTCCTTGGCGCTTGACGCCGTGAGCCGGCTCGGTCTCCCGCCCGTTCCATCTATCAACCTGAACAGTTGCACGAGGCTGCACCAACAGACCTCGCATCACAGGGACAGGCACCGTGATCATAGCTCTTCGTTACGTCGGAATCGACATCTCCAAGAAACACCTCGATATCTTTGATGAGGCTGACGGCGTGCCGAGGCGCATTGCCAACGCGACACAGGCCATCACACAGCAGGTGGCGCGTTGGCAATGCGATGCGCTGGTGGTCTTCGAGGCGACGGGTATCTATGACCTCGCGCTTCGCGAGGCGCTGCGTCAGGCCGGGATCCAGTTCGCACGGATCAACCCGGCCCGTGCCCGCGACTTTGCACGGGCCAGCGGCCTACTCGCCAAGACCGATCCGATCGATGCGCGGATGCTGGCGGCCTTTGCGCGGGCCATGCAGCCCGCCCCCGAGCAGGTCGCCGATCCTGCACGGGGCGCCTTGGCGAGGCTTGCAAAACGGCGGGATCAGCTGGTCCTCATGCGCGCCCAGGAGAAGAACCGGCGCAGCGAGGCCGACGATCGCGCCATGGCCGAACGCATCGGCCGCCTCATCGAGGTCCTCGACAGCGAGATCGCCGAGATCGAGGCCGACATCAGCGCATTGATTAAAGCCGAAGCGCAGATCGCGGACGATGCGAAGTTAATGCGTTCGCTGCCCGGCGTGGGTCCCGTGGCCTGCATGCAGCTCATCGCGCAGATGCCGGAACTCGGGCGGGTCGGACCGAAACAACTCGCAGCGCTCGCTGGCCTTGCTCCCTTCAACGTCGACAGCGGCACCTTCCGCGGCAAGCGCAAGATTGCGGGCGGCCGAAAGCGCGTTCGTGACGCCCTTTATATGGCGGCCCTCAACGCAGTTCGCAGAGCTGATCCGTTCAAGGCCTTCTATGCACGACTGCGACAGGCCGGAAAACCAGCCAAACTCGCCCTCATCGCCGTCGCCAGGAAGCTGCTCACGGTCCTCAATGCCATGATGCGAGACCGAAAGCCGTACCTGCAGACCAAACCAACATAACAGTTGCCGGCTTTCGCCGGGACGACACCTTATGGTGAGACAGGCTCGCAAATATGTCGCGAGAAGATCACTTCCCCTTCGCAGCCTTCTCCTTCAGCTTCGCCGTGCGGTAGCGCGCGGCGCCGCCTTCGCGGATGGACTGCTCGCTGCGCTCGAGCGCCATCGCATCGTCGGGAACGTCCTTGGTGATCACCGAGCCCGAGCCGATATAGGCGCCCTTGCCGATCGTCACCGGCGCGACCAGCGACGTATTGGTGCCGATGAAGGCGCCCTCGCCGATCAGCGTCTTGTGCTTGAGGAAGCCGTCATAGTTGCAGGTGATGGTGCCGGCACCGAGGTTGGAATTGGCACCGACATGGGCGTCGCCGACATAGGAGAGATGGTTGACCTTGACGCCGGCCTCCAGCCTCGAACCCTTGGTCTCGACGAAATTGCCGATCTTCACGCCGTCGCCGAGCGAAGTGCCGGGCCGCAGCCGCGCGTAGGGTCCGAGCTCCACCTTCTTGCCGATCGTAGCCTGAGTGATGTGCGAGAAGGAATGGATGACGGCGCCGTCGTCGATCGACACGCCGGGACCGATCACCACGAACGGCTCGATCGTGACGTCCTTGCCGAATTTGGTGTCGGCGGCGAGATAGACCGTCTCCGGTGCGATCAGGGTCACGCCGGCTTCGAGCGCCTGCTTGCGCAGCCGCGCCTGCATCACGGCCTCGGCCTCGGCGAGCTGCGCCTTGGTGTTGATGCCGCGCACTTCGTCTTCGCTGGTCTCGATCACGACGGCCTCCAGTCCGAGTTCCCTGACAATGCCGACGGCATCGGTCAGATAATATTCGCCCTTGGCATTGGCGTTGCCGATCTTCTCGATGATCGCGAGCGCCTTCTTGCCGTCGAACGCCATCACGCCGGCATTGCACAGCGTGATCTTGCGCTCTTCGGCGCTGGCATCGGCCTGCTCGCGGATCGCAACCAGCTTGCCGTTCTCGACCACCAGGCGACCGTAGCCGGTCGGGTCGGCGGCATGGAAGCCGAGCACCGCAAGCGCCGCGCCGTCGCGCAGCGGCGCGCGCATACGGGCAAAGGTCTCGGCCGAGATCAGCGGCGTGTCGCCGAATGCGATCAAGAGGTCGTCGGCGCCGCGGGCGATCGCCTCACGCGCCGCCAGCACCGCATGCGCGGTGCCGAGCCGTTCGCGCTGCACGAAGGTCTGCGCGTCGGGTCGCACCCGGCGTGCCTCGGCGGCGACCGCCTCATGGTCCGGACCGATCACGACCGCCAGCTGCGATCCCTCGCCGGAGGCCGCGGCGTTGAGCACATGCGCCAGCAGCGGCTGCCCGGCCACGGGGTGCAGCACCTTCGGCAGTGACGAGCGCATCCGCGTGCCCTCGCCGGCCGCAAGCACCACTGTCAGGCTCGTTCGCGCAGTCATTCGCAATCCTCAATGTCGCGCGCAGTTTCGCTGCGCAAAGCTTTCTTCGAGGCCGTCTTTAATTGTTTTCCCCGGCAGAAGAAACCGATTCGCCTCCGTGGCGCTCCGGATTCAAGTTCCCGGTCCATTTCCTGTTAATCTTTGCCTCGTGATTCGGCGGGCCTTGAGGAGGGCCAAGCGGGCTTTGGCCAAAGATCGCGACAATCTGGCGGCGGAATTCGACACCGAGAACACCACCGGCTTTTTGGCCGAGGAGGATGCTCTGGATCGCCGCATGCTGTGGCGGCTCGGCTCGTGGGGCGTTGCCGCGGTCGGCGCCGTCACCGTCGCGGTGATGGCCAACCAGTCGGCGTTGACGCTGCGGCGCGACCAGGTCGCCGCAGCGGACCTCGCGCGACAGGCCCAGCAGTTGCAGACGCTGGCAAAGGAGAGCCACAACGAGACACGCCGGCTGGCGTCCGCGATCGACACGCTCAACGGCGACCGCGACCGGCTGTATTCGCGCGTCACCACACTGGAGCAGGGCCTCGACTCCGTGACCGGCGCGATCGCCAGGCAGCGGCCGGCACCATCGCCCTTGGCAGCGGCGCCCTCGCCCGCAACCGCCAGTTCGTCGCCCGCCGCCTCCGCTCCAACCGTTGCCGCTGTCGCAACGACGCCGCCGGTCGCATTGGACAAGCCTGCGGCGATCGACAAGCTGGCCGCAGCGGGTGACAGCAAGGCGACTGGGCCGATCGAGAAGCCGGTTGCGGCGGCCGAAAAGCCGGCAACGGCCGACAAGAAACCGGCGCCCGCGGCCGCCAAGCCGCAGGCCGGCGCGGAGAAGTCGCCAGCCTCCGACAATTCGCCGCCGAATTCCGCCACGGCCGCATCGATCGCCAGTCCGATGAGCGCCGCGGCGGCCGTCGCCGAGGATGCCCCCGCTGCGCCGGCGCCAGTCGCGGACAAGCCGCTTGCCGACAAGCCGGTCCTGGCATCGCTCGATCCTGCGGCGAACAAGGCAACCGAATCGGTCAAGCCGCCGACCGCCAACGATGTCACCGCCGCACCGATCCCTCCGCTGGTGATCGCAGCGGATCCGGACGCCGAGGACGATGCGCCGCAGGCACAGATCCACCGCACCGAGTTCGGCGTCGATCTCGGCACCGCCAATTCGGTCAATGGACTGCGCGCGCTGTGGCGCGGCCTGTTGAAGTCGAAGGCCAATGCGCCGCTGGCGGCGCTGCGGCCGATCATCGTGATCAAGGAGAACAGCAACGGGCTCGGCATGCAGTTGCGCCTGGTGGCGGGACCGCTGAACGACGCCGGCACCGCCGCCAGGATCTGCGCGGGCCTCAGCCTGGTGCAGCGGACCTGCGAGACGGCGATCTATGACGGCCAGCGGCTGGCCCTTAACGAGCCGCCCGCCGGAGCCAAGCCGGCGCCGTCGCATCGGCGGGCCGTGCCGAAGCGCGCCGTCGCACCGCCGCCGCAACAGCAGCAGCCGGTCGCCGAGGACAAGAAACCGGAGCCGACCACGATCTCCTCGATGTTCCGGCGGAACAGCCAATAATCATGTCAGCCAAGGGATTGCGGCCGGATTTTCAACCGATTTCGATGCTCCGACCGAGCTTGTCCCGCAACCCGATCCCGACCATAGTGCCGCGATGACAAAACCTCCGTTCCGCCTCTCCCCCTATCAGGTCCAGTTCCTGATGGTCGTGGGCTTCGTCACCGTCGGCTACGCGCTCTACGTGCGCTATCTGGCAATCGAGTTCTCTCCCGTGGCGCTGGCCTGCGACGCCGGCACGCAGACCATGCTCTGTAAGGCGCGCGCGCTGTCGACCGTGCTGTTCAAGAACTCGGTGTTCGGAATCACTGCGCTGGTAATCGCGGTGCTCAACCTGACGCGGCCGTCGATCGTGCTGCTGACCGTCGGCTTGATCGCTGCGGGGCTCGGGATCGTGCTCTACAACGTCGTGCTGTCGGGACTTGCGATCGGGCTGTTCATCCTGGGTTTTGCGCGGCCCGCGCCCGCCACAGCGTAGCGGCAAGCAAAAGGTACATCGCGCAAGTCCAGTCCGACTGCCAGTTGATCGTACCCTCATTGTAGATCGTGTAGAGGGCGGCGATCGCCAACAGGCCGGCGAATACGGATTCCGCGAGCGGCCGGATGCCTTCCTTCGGGCGATTGAGCATGGTCAGCAGCGCGAATGGCACCGCCGCCATGGTCAGCGAGGCATACGGGAAATCGCGGTAGCGCGGATCGAAGGTGAAGCCGAGCGCGGTTTCGGCTGCGATCACGGTGGTCACCGCCAGCACAATCGCCAGCACCGCGCCGATCACGCCCTTGCCGCGATAGTCGCGCGGCCCGACCAGCTCCAGGAAGGTCGGCAGCGACCGCCCGGCGATCAGCGCATGCGCCGTCAGCAGCGGCGCGGCAATGCCCGCCGCGAGCAGCACGCCCCAATGCAGCCAGCCGCCGACGCCGTAGCTCTCATAATACATCTTGTCGCCGGCGATCCCGAGCAGCGCCCCCGCCGTCGTCGCCGAAATGGCGACCGCGATCCAGGCCGACGGCCGCGGCGTCCAGGGCCGGCGGCGCAGCGTCAACCAGGCCGCGAGGAAGGTGGCGACCGACAGCGCCATGCCGCCCGCCATCTGCAGCTTCCAGTCCGGATAGTTCGTGATAGCAACGCCGGGCGGATACTTCACCTGCCGCTTGATCGAATCGAACAGGCCCCAATTGCCGCCGACCGTGCCCTCGAGCTTGCGCTTCCAGGGCTGGTCATAGGCCTCGATCAGGTTGACGCGGAAACCTTCGCGCTTGGCGAGGTCGAGGATCTCCGACACCACCCGCGCCTGATTGGTGCGCGACGGCAACGCGCCTTCCCGCATCCGCCCCTGGCTCGGCCAGCCGGTCTCGCCGATCAGGATCTCCTTGCCCGGGAATGTCACCGCCATCCGCTTGCGGATATCGTCGACATGCGCGGCGGCGTACTTGGCCTTGACCGGGACGTCCTCCCAATACGGCAGGATGTGAATGGTGACGAAATCGACCGCGTCATAAATCTCGCGGTTCTTCACCCAATATTCCCAGACGTCGGCATAGGTGACAGGAAGATTGCCCGCCGCTGCCTTCACCGCGCGGATGTTGCCGGCAAGATCGGTGGCGGTCATCTCGCCGCGCAGCAGCACCTCGTTGCCGACGATCAGCGAAGTGACGACGCCAGGATACTGCTTGGCGAGCCGGACCGCGATCGCGATCTGCTGCAAATTCTTGAAGCGGTTGCTGCTGAGCCAGATGCCCTGCATCACCTTCAGCCCGACCTTGGCCGCAACACCGGGGACCTGGTCGAGGCCGTTCTCGATCGAATAGGTGCGCACGCAATCGGTGACCTTGGCGAGATCGGTCAGATCCTGCTCGATCTGCTCGATTGGAATCTGCGTGGTGGGATCCAGCGGCGTCTGCGCGCCGCGGAACGGCGTATAGGACACGCATTGCAGCTTTGCAGCGGGATCGATCGGCGCGCGCACGAGCGTAATCGGCGTGGCGAGCCACCACCACACGGATGCAATCACGGCGAGCGAGATCAGGAGAAGCGCCAGCGGCGTACGAAGCGAAATCGGTTCCATCCTCCGGGGGACCGTCGAATTAGCCGGTCACAGCCCATCTGCCAAGAGCGGGATTAGGTCAATACCATGGTTGTCCTGCGACAGTTTTGCGCTGGGTCGATAAAGTTGTGAGTTTGCTGGACAAAATACCAAATTCCAGTCATCAGATTTCGCCAGAGTCTCCGCCGCACTGGAGACCTATTTGGACGGCATCACGCGAGCCGTTAGGATGATCCCGCGGGGGCAGGAACATTATCGGGGAATACATGCGTCGACGGCTGCTTGAGTTGAAGAACACTGCTTTGCGCCACCTTGCCGTAACCGGCCTTGTCACAGGCCTTGCGCTCCTGACCGGGGCCGGCGGCGCTTTCGCCCAGAGCGGCACGCCCAATCCGACCGACCAGGCCAAGCAGCAGCCTGGACAGGCCGACGCGAACGCCAATGCGGCGCGGGAGGCCAACCAGCGCAAGGTCGAGGAATTCGTCGAGGCCCAGCAGGCCATCAACGGCCCGGCCGGCAACCCGGAATGCGTCTGGCTCGGCCGCCGCGTCGTCCGCCTGATGTGGAACGACGACCTCGACACCGCGTTCCGCCATCTCGACCTCTACGACCGGTTCGGCTGCCCCGGCGGCCACGTCCAGGCGGCGTTCCGCTGCCTGACCCGGTTCGGCGCCCAGATCGACGACAAGGTCCGCGGCAGCCTCGACGGCCGGATCCACGCCTGCTGGATCAACCCGGGCGCGCAGCCCCAGGCCGCGGCGGCCGCCGCGGCTCCGACCCCGGCGCCGGCGACGGCTGGCACCGCAGCACCCGCACCGGCAGCGTCGCCCTCGCCTGCACCGACCCCGTCGGCGTCACCGGCGCCGGCGTCGAAATAGCCGTATCCCGCGACCGGGTCCGGCCGCGATTTTTTTCGCGGCTGGAACGGCTTGCGCCCTTAAAACGCCATCGCGGCACACCAGTTGTTAAATCGGATGGCGGAGATATCTTTCCCTCCGCCGTCGTATTGGTCGAACCCAGGGGACGGGTTCGCTTAGTCCTCAATCTCAGGCCCCGTATGGTTTAACCGCGATGCGCGCCGTCGTCGCCGTCCTGTTGCTTGTCACCGCCGCCCACGCCGCCCTGTGGGGTCTCTTCCAGGAGAAGCAGTCGGCGCCCGATTTCCGTGGCACGCTGCCGAGCCTGTCCTACGCCCCGTTCGAGTCGGGTCATACGGTCGCCGACGTTGCCGCCGACACCGAGAAGGTGCGCACCGACCTGCGAAAACTGTCCACGCTCACCAAAGCGGTCCGCCTCTATTCGTCGACGGAAGGCAACGAGCTGGTGCCGCCGGTCGCCGCCGAGTTCGGCATGAAGGTCACGGTTGGCGCGTGGATCGACAAGGACGCCAACCGCAACAACCGCGAGATCGAAGCCGCGATCAACCTGGCCAAGCGCAACAGCAACGTCATCGGCATCGTGGTCGGCAACGAAACCGTGTTCCGCGGCGAACAGGTGCCGCTCGAAAACCTTGGCTCGGTTCCGGAGATCGGCGTGCCGCCCGAGGAGTCCGAGAGGATTCTTCGCGAGGAAGCGCAGCGTCTTCACGACGCGGAAATGCAGCCGGATGAAAACGGCAGCAGCGGCTTGAGCAAGCGCGCTGAAGCGATCAAGTGGGCAGTCGCCGAAAACAACGTGCACCGGCTGATCAAGGTGATCCAGCGGGTCAAGAAGTCGGTCAACGTTCCCGTCACCACCGGTGAAATCTGGAACATCTGGCGCGACCATCCGCAGCTCGCCAACTCGTCCGACTTCGTCGCCGCGCACGTGCTGCCCTATTGGGAAAACTTCACCGACAAGCAGGCGGTGGACCAGGCGGTCGACCGCTACAATTTGTTGCGCGACTCCTTCCCCGGCAAACGCATCCTGATCGCCGAATTCGGCTGGCCGAGCCAGGGCTACAATCTGCGCAGCGCCGTTCCCGGCCCGTTCCAGCAGGCCACCGTGCTGCGCAACTTCGTCACCCGCGCCGAAGCCATCGGCATGGACTACAACATCGTCGAGGCGATCGATCAGCCCTGGAAGTTCTTCGAAGGCGGCGTCGGACCCTACTGGGGCATCCTCAATGCCGACCGCGAGCCAAAGTTCGCCTGGACCGGTCCGGTCACCGATCCGAACTACTGGAAGATCGCGCTGGTCGCCGTGCTGGTCGGCCTGTTCATGTCGCTGCCGATCCTGCGGCTGGACCAGCCGACCGTGATGCAGGCGCTGCTGCTGTCGGCGGCCGCCAACGGTGTCGGCGCGTGGGTCGCGACCGTGTTCTCGTACTGGACCACGCACTACTTCGTCTGGGGTTCGGCCTTCGCGCTCAGCCTCGGCCTGGTGCTGCTGGTTCCGCTGGTCCTGATCGCGATGGCGCGGATCGAGGAGATCGCGGCGGTGGCGTTCGGCCGCGGCCCGCGCCGGCTGATCGGCAAGAGCGCGCCGCTTGCGCCCGCCACGATTGGCGAGAACGTGAAGTTTCCGAAGGTCTCGATCCACATCCCGGCCTATTTCGAGCCGGTCGAGATGCTGAAGCAGACCCTCGATGCGGTTTCGCGGCTCGACTATCCGAACTTCGAGTGCGTCTGCATCATCAACAACACGCCCGACCCCGAGTTCTGGCGGCCGATCCAGGATCACTGCCGGCTGCTCGGCGAGCGCTTCAAGTTCATCAATGCCGAGAAGGTGCAGGGCTTCAAGGCCGGCGCGCTGCGCATCGCGATGGACCGCACCGCGGCGGATGCCGAGATCATCGGCATCATCGACGCCGACTATGTCGTGCATCCGGACTGGCTGAAGGATCTCGTGCCGGCGTTCGCCGATCCGCGCGTTGGCCTGGTGCAGGCGCCGCAGGAGCATCGCGACGGCGATCGCTCGCTGATGCACTACATCATGAACGGAGAATATGCCGGGTTCTTCGACATCGGCATGGTCCAGCGCAACGAGTTCAACGCCATCATCGTGCACGGCACGATGTGCCTGATCCGCCGCGCCGCGATGGACAAGGCCGGCGGCTGGTCCAGCGACACGATCTGCGAGGATACCGATCTCGGCCTCTCGATCCAGCAGCAGGGCTGGCTCACGCACTACACCAATGTGCGTTACGGCGAAGGCCTGCTGCCCGACACCTATGAGGCCTTCAAGAAGCAGCGCCATCGCTGGGCCTATGGCGGCTTCCAGATCGTCAAGAAGCACTGGCGGCGCTTCCTGCCCGGCGCCAGCCGACTGACGCCCGATCAGCGCCGTGAGTTCTCGCTGGGCTGGCTCAACTGGCTCGGCGCTGAAAGCCTCGGCGTCGTGGTGGCGATCCTCAATTTGATCTGGGTGCCGATCGTCGCCTTCGCCGACATCGCGATCCCCGACAAGATTCTGACGCTGCCGATCATCGCCTCCTTCATCGTCTCGCTGGTGCATTTCGTCGCGCTCTACCGGCTGCGCGTGAACATCAAGGCCGGCCAGATGTTAGGAGCCATGATCGCGGCGATGAGCGTGCAGTGGACGGTGTCGCGCGCGGTGGCGCAGGGCCTGATCACCGAGCATCTTGCGTTCGCCCGCACCTCCAAGGGCGGCCTGTCGCGGATGTCGATCGAGTTCCAGGCGTTCTGGGAAGCCGTGATCGGCGTGTTGCTGCTGATCGGCGCCGTCGTGCTGGTCGTCACCAACGGCTACAAGCAGGTGCGCGAGATCTATATCTTTGCCGGCGTCCTGGTGTTGCAGAGCCTGCCATTCCTGGCGGCGGTCTCCATCGCGATCCTGGAGAATTCGCGGATCAACGAGTTCGCATTCTGGCGCAACAGCGCGATCCGCACCGCGGAACTGATCGGGTTGCGCCCGGTCAGCCTGCCCTCGGTCGCCGCCCCGTCGCAGCCGGTCGGCTCGGAAATCCGCCGCGACAACTAGCGGCGGATTTAGCCGACTTCAAGAAACGGCCCTAACCGCAGGCGCCGGAACGGCAAATCCGGCGCAGCGGTGCACAATTGACCGCCCCTCGGCTATTGACCCGATGGGCCCTGCCCCCTACACAGCGCGGGCTGGAGCACGATCCCGAGATGCGGGTTAACCCGCTGACGTCCGGATCCGCTGTTCAGGTGAGTGAGCGCGTAGCTCAGGCGGTAGAGCACGTGACTTTTAATCATGGGGTCGAGGGTTCGAGTCCCTCCGCGCTCACCAAATTCACAGTGTCCAGCCCGGCGACATGGGTAACAGGTCGTACCTAAGACATGGGTGACAACCTCGTGCCGAACGGGTTGTCGAGAGGTTGCAGGGTTTTCTGCTCCAGGTCGAAGTATCCAAGACCATCGTGCATGAAGCTTGCGAGCCAAATGCCGTCATCGACTTCCTTGATGCCGAGTTGTTGGCCGGCCAGCATGGTGGAGATGTTGATCCGCTTGCGGTGCAGGCAAAGCGCCCGACGCTTGATGGAGCTCGAGCCGATCCGGGGCGGCCCACGAGAGCGGACGTTCGCGCGGATGCTCCAGTCTGGGAAAGACCTGTTCGCCTGGGCTGTCCCATACATTCGGAGTACCTCATCTAGTGGAGCTAAAGCCACGAGCCCTTGGCGTTTCGCACGTCCCATTATCCATCGGGAATTTGCACTTTCTTCCTCGGGCTAGGCCGGCGCCGCCGCATGCATTTCAAGCGGACGGCGTCGGGCGTTCTCGCCATGCGGATGATTGACCAGGCGCCGAAAGAAGCTTGGGATAGCATCTGCCCGGCTCCTCCAAGATCGGGCGCCCATTCCAAGGCAAAGCCCCCCGAGGACGATCTGAAATGGAAACGGCCACGCTTCTATCGGTTCTCCGCGATCGGAACGTCAGAGTATGGGTCGAAGGGGACCGCCTTAAGTGCAGCGCCCCCGCTGGCGCGCTTGACGCAGAGTTACGCGCGACACTGGCCGACCGAAAACAAGAACTGCTCGCGTGGTTTCGGCAGGCGGAGACGCTGAAGAGCGGTCCGGCCGACTCCCTGCCGATCGAGCGCGAGGACGGGACAAGAGCGCTCCTGCCGACAGTTTCCAGGGAAGTTCCGCTGCCGATGATCCCGGCACAGCGTGAACGCATGAGCCGCTTCGTCAGGGAGCTCCGGAGTTGCGGTTACGACCTCGCAAGCTGTGCCGAACGTCTTGAGGTCCTTCCTCGCCTCGGCGTCAATTTCTGGCAAAGAATGCGAATGTCCTGGACTCCTCGGAAGAACGATCCGATCGACAATCTCATTACGCTCTTCATCGATGGCCAGCAGGTGAGCGCAGACGTGATCACGAAGCAGATTTCGTCGTTCTTTGTCGATGCGGCGCTCGAAATGAGATTGGCTGAAAAAAACGGTGACTTGTTGCAATCAAACTTCTGTTTGTTCCCGTGCTATGGGAAATACCTGGTCACCGATCAAGCCGAGAAGAACACCGCAATCAATCAAGTCATGTGGTTGTGGGGAGAGAGCTTTATGCTCGGCGGCTTTGTGAAGAGGATCCCCCGCAGGCGCGCCATTGATCTCGGAACCGGCTCCGGAGTGCACGCTATTCTGGCAAGCGACCATTCTGCGACAGTAGTGGGCGCAGACGTCAGTCCACGCGCCATCGCATTCTCCAACTTCAATGCAGCGCTAAACGAAAAGAGCAACATCGATTTTGTTACAAGCGATCTCTTCGATTCGATCGACGGGACATGTGATCTGCTGGTATGTAATCCTCCTTACGCACCGGACACTGCCGCCAAGGCAAGCGATAATTTTTGGAGCGGTGGAATAGAAGGCACTGAGCTTCTGCGGAGGGTCGTCGAGGCTCTTCCCACGAGGTTGGATGCGGACGGAACAGCCTACATCAATGCTCTGTTTCCGAATCCTCCGGGAACGAAAATCAGGGATCATTTCGATGCTTGGCTTGAAGGCAATCTCACGGAGTGGGACGTGCTGGATCACACCTGGCCGGTGCCGGGATATCAAGATTTGTTCTCCGAGCAACCATTCCAAGGTGATATGAGCGCGTGGCGCTTTGGCGTGGTGAGTATGCGTCGATCTCGGACTGGCCGGGGTTGGTGGAACGAAGTCGCGGGCAGTGGCCTGTTCTTCCGAGAGGACGGAAGCTGCAGCGTAATCGCTGATCACGATGCCTACGGGTCACCTGCTGGACCACCGCCGAACAACTCGTAGGACACGGTGGAGCACAGCATCATTCCCGGCAGACGTCCGTCATGGCCTCCCCGTCCCGCAGACGGGAGACAAAGCGAAGGCGCTCTTCCATCACCGAACCCGCTTTCCAAGGCATCCACACCTCCCGCACAACAAAAGCGGAACGTGTAACCCATGTGTGCGGTACGGGACGTCACCTATGTCTCGGGCTGCTCAAACCATTTGAGCCAAGTGGTCAGCCTGCAAAACATTCGCGAAATTTCCCTGCGGCAGTGACATCGCTCTCGTGGTGTTTGGAAGCCGGCCCGGGCCCTGGCGCCGGCTCTTCTTAATTTTATGTGAACCAAGCCACAGTTGTTCGGCGTGATCTTTAGTAGGTTTTCGGCGCTGGGGATTTCAGGGCCCAGAGGCTGGAAGAACAGGGCGCCGCCGGGACAACTCATTTCGGGCCCGGCGGCGTAATTTTTCGGGACGGTCAGAACTGCAATCCCAATGCTCGGACCAGACGCATTCGGACGCCAACGGCTCGTTGCTCTCCCTGCCGCAGTCATAACGTTCGGCGTCGCCGGCGTCGAGCCCGCCTGCGGTTCTCCGGACCGGTCGGCGGCGCGCGTATTCCGGCATGAGCCTTGCTCTTTAGGTGGCGCAGGAAATTTCAGTGTCCCGGTTCAGGAACAAGCTGTCGCCGGATGTGTCTTTTGGAGACGAGCAGCTGGATTCATTGGGAGGTATCGTTGAGATACGCAGCGCCCCTACAGTCAAGGTTTGTCGTTCGGAGAGGAAGCACCGACTGGATGGTTTATGATCGGGAGCTCAAGGGGCCAGCGCAGTTGAAGAAAGACGGGCACTTCGCCGAGAAGCTGACGAAGGAACAGGCCGAACACATCAAGCAGGCGTTGACGGACGCCCTGAAGCCGGAGCCGTAGGCAGAGCGAGCTCGAATACCCCGATCGGTGGCGACACAAACCGCGAACAGATGACATCTGTGTTACCTCGTAAGGTATATGAACAGAGTTGGGCAGGGCGAACAAGGCGCGGCAAAACCGCGGCGCATCAGCGGAGCAAATTAGGCCGTTGCGGAATTCAGCTTTGGCCACTGGACGTTCTGATCGGGCCAGCGTCGCCGTTGGGAGGGAACGATCGGGGAACAACTCAAGGCACATCGAAAGCCGCCCGCGTCAGAAAGGTCACCCTCGCGCCGAGGGGTGGAGCGCGACGCATGACGGCGCAAGCGCGCCGTTCAGCGCACAATTCGGAACGAACATTCGGAGCGCTGCAACACTTCAGCCGTCAAGCCAACGGCAGCTCGCCCTGACCGCCTGTCCAGTCGATGATGTCGACCTGGAGCCCTCGCTTCAGCATCTCGGCTTCGAGGCTGCCGGCATGCCGTTTCCACTCGGGCGTTGCGCGGACGCGGAATCTTGGATCTTCGCCGTTGGCCTCGAATTGGTCGTCGGCTTTGAGCGCGCCGCGGACGGCTTCGTACATCATCTTCAGGCTGGCGTCGGTGAAGGCGCCGTAGTCCATCGGTCGTCTCCCTTGGCACTGTGGGACGCAAAAGGCCGCCACGTAGTCACTCGTGGCGGCCTTCTGCAAGCGGCCCATCCAGACGGCCTGGGACGACGTTGCGTGAGTCGGGTTAACGAAATGTTGTTCGTGCGGCGACGCACACTCAGATCGCGATGCGATCGAAGTCGATGGCTATCCGGCTGTTCGGGAAAATCCTCGTCGCCTCCGCCAGAATGTCCTCGTCCGGGTAGCGGCCGGAGATGTGCGTGAGGATGAGCTGCTTGACCCCGCTCCGCGCCGCGAGCGCGGCGGCTTCGCTGGCCGTCAAATGCCCGTAGTCGCGCGCGATGGCTGCGTCACGCTCGAGAAACGTCGCTTCGATCACCAGCAGGTCGGCGTCCCCGACGTGTTCGGCGAGCCCCGCGGTGGTTTCGGCATCACCGACGATGACGAGTTTCCTTCGTCCCTGGGCGGGGCCAAGCACCTGCTCCGGATCGATGGTGCGACCGTCGTCCAACTTCACCTGCCGTCCCTCCGCCAGCTCCCGCCGAACGGGCCCGTCGGGCACGCGCAGCGCCAGGAGCCGGTCCGGGAGGAGATGCCGGCGCATCGCGCTCTGAAACGAGAAAGCGAAGCTGTCCGTATCCCGGTGGCGGACCGCAAAACAATCGATGGTGAATTCGCCGGCGTCGAGGACTCGCCCCTCGCTCAACGGCACAAGATCAAGCGGGATCGGCGCTCTGCCCTCGCCCCAAAGGCCGGCCAGCATGCGGACGACCACATCGAGCGTGCCGGGTCCGGCATGAATCGTCATCGCATCCGAACTTTGCCGCAACCGGAGGGTCGAAAACAGCCCGGGAATGCCGAGCACATGATCGAAATGCCCGTGGGTCAGCAACAGGCGATCAAGCCGTCGAAAGCCGGCGCCACTCCGCAGCAGCTGGCGCTGCGTTCCCTCGCCGCAATCGACCAGAATACGACTGCCGGCTGCCTCGACGAGGATGCCCGGGTGATTGCGCTCGGGAGACGGCACGCTTGCCGACGTTCCCAGAAAAGTCAGCGAGAACATCGCAGCACCTCGCCTTCCGACTGCCGACGGCGCCATGCCGCCGAGATCGCGCAATCTGATGGCAGCGTCGCCCGGTGTGTTCAAGCACTTCGATGCCGACGACGGTCGAGCGAGGCGTCCTGAAGCCAGCGGCTTTGAGGGCAGACCGCACCCGCGCCATCGGGATCGGTCGTCGTGACCGGCGCGCGGCGCCCTTGTCACGCCCTCAACCGGTCAAAGCCCCAAGCATCGAAACAGTTGCGCGAGCGCGGTGTTGGCGGATTGCGCGCGCCGTTCGACGATTTCGGCCGCAGCGGCGTAGTTGCGCGCCAGGATCTGGAGCGCGCGGCGGGCATCCGGCAGCGTGGATTGCTCCGCCATCTCTAGGCACTGATGCTCGAAATATCTGAGCTCCTCAAGTTCGGTCATTCGCGAATCGTCCGATCGGGTCCTGTAGTTTCGAACTCAGTGCGCCAGCGACCTAGTGAAAGTTTGGCAAGTTTGTTGCGGGAGCCGGGCGATCTGGTCGGAGTGTTTCTGGATGCATGAATTGATAGTCACCGCTCCGTGACCGATGCGAGGGTGAGCCGCGCGGATCGACAACCGCGAGCAATCGTTTCACAATGCGGCGGTCTCGCTTCGCGGGCTTTGGAACACACGCGGTTGATGCGGTATCGAATTGGCTTTGTTGGACCGATGAGGAAACGCGATTGGGCTTTCGTGGCGGCCTGTGTGGCAGGCGCGCTGCTGTTCGGCGTCTGGAGTTTCCAGATGGGCATCGCGTTTCATCGATCCCAGCACGGCGCGACCGACCTCTCCAGTTCGCATCGGCGGAGCCAGGACGGCGCTTCCGCGCGCAGCCCGGCCGGGCTCCAGGCGGATGACGGCGATCAGCAGGCCGGACAGCCGCGATAGGCGCCGCGATCGCGCTCGTCACCGCCACACCGCGTCGGACTAGGCCCAGGCCAGGCCTGCCATGCCGGCGGCGCCATCGTCATCCGTCTTGGCATGCGTGAGCCGCCTGCGGCGCGGACTGTCCTTGGCACGACGGTGACGAACGCCAAACCTGTGCAGCGCCATCGGCACATGTCGCATCGCGCCGCGGACGAAATCGATGGCCTGCCTGACGACGGCCACGACCGTCGCAACGCGGGTAGAGAAGCCGATCAGGAAGATCATCGAGAAGATGTCGATATAGGCCAGCACATCGCCAACCAGCATCAGCTCGGGAGGAAGCGGAATCCGGTGCCAGTAGGCGCCGATCACGATGGCAACCGGGATCAGCGCGATCAGCTTCCGCAACGTCAGCCGGTCGAGCAAGGCGGCGAGCTCAACGACCAGGATCTGCCACAGCCAATCGCCAAGCGCGGCCGGCTTGTCGATCGTCCAAGTTTTCCATAACCGCTGCCACACCCGTTTCCCCATCGCAGGGCCCGCCCCCTTGCGCGCATGACCGAGCGCTACGGCTTCGACGACGCCTCGCTGCCGCTGCCCTCGTCTGCGGCGTCTTGCGCATCAGCCGGATCGGCCGATGGAAAGATGCGCTCATAGTTCGCTCGCGCCTCGCGGATCAGGCGCGCGCGCTCGCGTTCGGACTTCGAGATGAACCTGATGATCTCGCCCATATTCGCTCCAAGGCAGAAATGATGATCCAACCGTCAGCTATGCAACCATCGTGCCCGACGGTCGCTTGGCCCGACCTCCTCGCACCGCTCAGCGGAACGCCCGCGGCGCCACCCGCTGCTGGCTGAAGGCAACGCGCGGATTGATGCCGCAATAGGCGTCGCGGCCCGACGCGGATGCCTGGCACTGCTGATAGGTCTGGTAGCCGCAATAGCCGGGATATCCCTCCTGCCGGCCCTGGATGCACCAGGGATAATCATAGGGATCGGCCGCCGCAGGCGACGCGGAACCGACAATCCAGCTCGTTCCGAGCGCCGCGAACGCCAGAATTGCCCAATTCGTCCTGCGCATGATCGTGTTTCCTTGCTCCATCGGCACCCAGCCGCTGATCTAGGTACGCCGGCAAGATCTGCGAGGTTTCCGGGCACCGCCTCAAGAAGCTGTGACGATGGCTCCAAGCCCGGTCGCGGCACGGTGAGGACCGGCTGACCGGTCATCGGCCCTCGCGGCCTCCAGACCCGCCGGCCTGCTGCCCGCCGGGCCGCCCAGCGCATGTAGTTAACCGACGCCTAATCGGGGATGCGCGGTTGAAATGTGCGACTTAAGCGCGCCGCAAGGCAGCTGCCCTAGTCTCCCGCGCGGCTCAATGGACGACGACACCCGGAGGGGCTCGTCGCACGGGGGATAATCATGCGCAGCGCGCTCATTGCTTCAATGATCCTGTCACTTGCGGCCGGTCCGGCCGTTGCCGGACCACGAATGTCGGGGCCGTCCGAGGCGGCGCCGGGCAGCGTCGAGAAATATCGCGGCTACGTCTTCGATCTCTCCGAGAACGCCGACCGTAAGGACGTCACCAGCATCGCCGACATGGTCCGCCGCCAGCTCGACGTCGTGGAAACCGCGGGCTTCAGCCCGAAGGTGTTGCAGTTCTTCCATCGCGTGCCGATCGTTGCGAGCGAGATGGCGTGTCTCGACGAAGGCGCGGCGGCGGCCTGCTATGGCTTGACGCCGCCGGAATGGGACCGCGGCGCGACGCGCGACGTCACCATCTGGGATCACGACAAGCAGCAATGGACCAATTCGGATCCGCTCGCGCTTGCGCTCGATTCCGGCATCGGCATCATCAGGATGCGTCCGAACATGATGCGTTACGCGAAGGAGCCGGTGCTGCTGCACGAATTCCTTCATGCCTATCACGCCCGGCTGATGCCGAACGGCTATGAGAACAAGGGCATCAAGGCTTTCCTCAGCCAGGCCAAATCGAAGGAGCTGTTCGCCAAGGAGGCCTACGCGTTGAAGAACCAGCAGGAGTTCTTCGCGGTGACGGCGAGCATCTTTCTGGCCGGCAAGGATTCCGAGCACGAACCCTATACGCGCGCCACGCTCAAGGAGAAGATGCCGGACTACTACAAATATCTCGTCGGCCTGTTCGGCGCCGATCCCGAGGAAACCAGCGTCACGCCGGTCGCATCGGCCGACTGACCCACAAAAAAACGAGGCCCGGTGTGCCTAGGAGACCGGGCCTCGTTTCTGATGTCCCCCGCCTCGTGGCGGATCAGGTGTTGTCGATACGCGACCTTGTCCGCGCGATCCATCCCGGATGATTACGGGGTCAGGCGCGCGCCGGCCTCACTTGCTGTAGCTGTAGAACCCCTGCCCGGTCTTGCGGCCGAGATGGCCGGCATCGACCATCTCCTTCAGCAGCGGCGCCGGCCGGTATTTGGGGTCGTTGAAGCCGGTGTAGAACACCTCCATCACCGACAGCATGGTGTCGAGCCCGATCAGATCGGCAAGCGCGAGCGGCCCGATCGGATGATTGCAGCCGAGCTTCATGCCGGCATCGATCTCCTCGGCGGTCGCAATGCCTTCCTGCAGCGCGAAGATCGCCTCGTTGATCATCGGGCACAGGATGCGGTTCACCGCAAAGCCGGGGCTGTTCTTCGCCGTGATCGCGACCTTGCCGACCCGCTTGGCGAAGGCTTCGGCCTTGGCGACGGTGTCGTCGGAGGTCTGCAAGCCCCGGATCAATTCCAGCAGCGCCATCACCGGCACCGGATTGAAGAAATGCATCCCGATGAAGCGGTCGGGACGATCGGTCGAGGCCGCAAGGCGAGTGATCGAGATCGACGAGGTGTTGGTTGCGACCAGCGCGCTCGGCTTCAGCCCCGCACAGAGATCCTTCAGGATCTTGATCTTCAGCTCCTCGTTCTCGGTCGCGGCTTCGATCACGAGATCGCAGGCGGCGAGCTTGGCCTTGTCGGTGGTCGCGTTGATGCGCCCGAGCGTCGCGTCGCGGTCGGCCGCGGTCATCTTCTCCTTGGCGACAAGCCGATCGAGACTGCTCCCGACCGTTTTCAGGCCGCGCTGGACCGCCGCGTCGGAGATATCCACCATGGTCACGCCGAGGCCTGCCGCCGCGCAGATCTGCGCGATGCCGTTACCCATGGTCCCGGCGCCGATAATGCCAACCGTCTCAATCATCGCGTTCGTCCTTCGTCGCTTGCGCGGCCGCGCGGCCGCATCGTCAAAAACGGCGGACCGGAGGGGTCCGCGGATGGCGCATGAATAGCAGTCCGGCCGCGCGGCCGATACAGTGGAAGCCGGTATTACGGTGGGGTCTATTCGGGGCGCGGCGGGTGCGGCCGCCGTGGCGGAACGGCTGGCCGCGGCGGCAATTGGGTGCGCGGTGGTTCGGCCGCACGCGACGGTTCGAGCACGCGGTTAAGTCGTACGATCCACCAGGCCAGCCGCCCGTAGCTGCGGCGCAGCGCCGATCCGAATCCCTCGTCGATGTCCTGATCACGATCCATACCCCTATCGTTAACGTGCATCCTTGAAGGAACGGTGAGCGCCATCACGTGCAGCGCCGCCAATCGTTAGCAACCTGGCAACCATCGACGCGCCGGCAGCACGCGGGTGCCGGTAGTCTCCCGGATTGCACCGGGAAGTCTCCGCGCTGCAACATCACAATGCCGGTCCGACTCGCATTTTGTTGATCGAATTTTCCGCCGAGCGCCGCGACATAAGGACATTAGACGGACGAGGGCTACGCCCATGCTTGCCGAGAAATTCATTCTGTTGCTCGAGACATTGCTTAACGGCCAGACCCATTCCGACGGAAGTCCCCGCGTGGTGAGCACCTCGCCCCACATTCCGGTCAAGCTTCCCGGTGGAAGCCAATCGCAAGGCAGCCTGCCTCGCTAGGCTCCTGCTGCCGGCAGGTTAGGTCGCCGCGAGACTTTCAAGGGCGTCGCAGCCACGTCGCTGCGGAATGCTGGTCGCGACGTTTGCCTCCGCCAGTTTTTCCTGTCGTGACGCACGAAGCCATTTGGCCGGCGCAATCCCTCGCCCGTGATCCAGCTCATAGGTGGTGAAGTCGACCCACGCTACACCGCTCCGGCAACGACGTGGTGCCGCCATGGACGATAAGACCGACAGCAAGACCGATTTCGGAAGCATCGCCGTCGCAATCTGCGTCGCCGCCTACATCGCGATCATGCTGGCATATCTCGCCCAATACGATCTCGGCCTGACCGCCGCGCAGACGCGTCATCTCTCCATGCTGGCAGCGCTGTTCCTCGCGCTGCCGGTCGCGCTGGATTTGCTGCGCACCGGACCCCACGACGCCCGCTGACGCGGGCACGAACGCGCCTGCCGCCGCCAATCTCCCCCGCCGCAAACATGCCTGCGCAACATAGCGCTAGGTGAAGCGACGCGAATCAGCGTTAGTTTGCAACTGATCGCTTCGTGGGATTTGGCGGCATGACCCAGCCCGACGTGTTTGATCAGAAGGTTCTGGATCAGAACATTCGCGAACTGCAGGAATGGCTGCGCAGGGCCTGGCAGCAACTCGCGGACCCCTCGCTCACCGCCTTCTCCCGCCGCGAATTGCGCAACCAGATGAAGCAATGCAACGCCGATTTGCGCGTGCAACTGCAAGCCGCCTCCAAACGAATGCTGGTGCCGCCCGCCTCGTCGGGCAGGACGTTCGCCAAGCCGGCGCTGCGGATCCTCGCCTAGAGCATGAATCCGGAAATGTGCGAAGCGGCCTTCCCCCGCGACAAACGCAGGGCGTTTGCGCGGAGATCATGCTCAAACAATGGGCTGAAGCGCGATGACGATTCAACCCCATCTCGTCGCGCCTCAGCACTTGTCCGGCTGTCACACATGCCAGCGCGCCAAAATGCCGCGATCTCCTGCTGCATGCTGGCCATACGCACCCTCTGCTTGTGCAGAAACGCCCGACAAGGCACAGCAAAACCGCTCCGGTATGCCTATATTGGGCGTCGTCTAGCGGCCAACGCCGCCAATGTTTAGGGACTCCCGTGTTATATCTGGAACTTGCGATCGTGGCGGTCTTGATCGTCGTCAACGGTCTGTTGTCGATGTCGGAGCTCGCGATCGTCTCCTCGCGTCCGGCGCGCCTTGCGGCGCTGGTCGAACGAGGCGTCAGCGGTTCGCGCCGCGCACTTGCACTGGCCTCCGATCCCGGCAAGTTCCTCTCCACGGTGCAGATCGGCATCACGCTGATCGGCGTGCTGTCGGGCGCCTTCTCGGGCGCAACGCTTGGCCAGCGTCTGACCCAATGGCTGCTTGAGCTCGGCGTATCCGCAGGCATCGCCGACGCGGTCGGCGTGGGCCTGGTCGTCGGCGTGATCACCTATGCCTCGCTGATCGTCGGCGAGCTGGTGCCGAAGCAGATCGCATTGCGCGATCCCGAGTCGGTCGCGGTCAAGGTCGCTCCGGCCATGACCATGATGGCGCGGCTGTCGCTGCCGCTGGTGTGGCTGCTCGACCGTTCCGGCAAGCTGCTGCTGTGGGTGCTCGGCCATCGCGAGGATGCACAGGACCGCGTCAGCGAGGACGAGATCAAAACACTGGTGGTGGAGGCCGAGAACGCCGGTGTGCTCGAGCCCGGCGAAAAGGAGATGATCGCCGGCGTGATGCGGCTTGGCGATCTTCCGGTCGGCGCCGTGATGACGCCGCGCCACGAGGTCAGCCTGATCGACCTCGCCGCCCCCGCAGCCGAGATCCTGGCGACGCTGCAGAAGAGCAGTCACTCGCGCTGCGTGGTGTTCGACGGCAACCGCGATCATGCGCTCGGCATCGTGCAGGCCAAGGACGTGCTCGACGTCTACCTCGCTGGCCAGGCGCCCGACATCCGCGCGCTCACGCGCGATGCGCCGATCATTCCAGAGACCGTCGACGCCCGCGACGTGGTCGCGATCCTGCGCGACTCCAGAGTGCATATCGGCCTCGTCCACGACGAGTACGGCACCTTCCAGGGCGTCGTCACCAGCGCCGACATCCTCGAGGCCATCGTCGGCGCCTTCCACACCGAGGAAGGCCCGGCCGAGCCCGCCTATGTCCGGCGCGACGGCGGCTCTTATCTAATCTCGGGCTGGATGCCGGCGCTGGAATTCAGCGAACTGCTCGGCATCGCGCTGCCATCGCCGCGGCCGTACCAGACCGCGGCCGGCTTCCTGCTGCATGAATTCGGCGCGATCCCCGATGTCGGCGCGAAAACCACCGCGCAGGGCTGGGAATTCGAGATCGTCGACCTCGACGGCCGGCGCATCGACAAGGTTTTGGCCAGCAAGCAGCCGGCGGCCTGACATTTGCCACCCGGCCGTCCTGTTGATAAGCGGCAAGACAGCGAAACAGGCGGCCGCGGTGTGCTATCGGCATAGCGGCGGCCCGAGCAATCCCCGAGTAAACCCCCGAGTAAACCCTACGGAATAGATTCCCATGCGCATTACCCTTGTCGGTTCCCGCCATTTCGGCGTGACGACCCTGAACATGCTGCGCGAACACCACGTCACGCTGGTCAGGGTGGTCGTCCATGACGGCGAGGACCGGCTGGCGGCGGCGGCCAGAGCGGCCGGCATCGAGGTCGTTGTCCAGGCCGATCCCAAGCTGGTGACGGCCGCCGAGATCGCGCCGGACACCGACCTGATCGTGACCGCCCACAGCCACGCCCGGGTCAGCAGGGAGGCGCTTGCCGCGTCCAGGCTCGGCGGCATCGGCTACCACCCGTCGCTGTTGCCGCGCCACCGCGGCATCGCGGCGGTGGAATGGACCATCAAGGAAGGCGATCCGATCGCCGGCGGCAGCATCTATCACCTCGCCGACCGCATGGACGCCGGCGCGATCGCCGCGCAGGACTGGGTGTTCGTCAAGAAAGGCGAGACCGCCCGCGAGCTGTGGGAGCGCGCGCTGGCGCCGCTCGGTTTGCGTCTGCTCGCCCAAGTCATCGACTACGGCAAGGTCAACGGCTCGCTGCCGGCCAAGGTCCAGGATGAGCAGTTTGCGACCAAGGCGCCGAATCTGAGCCCTGGCAAGCACTAACCGAGCCGGAGTATATGAATGCCCTGTTCGGAAAGCCGTGCTCGGATTTTCCGTTCCTGATCCGGAACCGAATTCACCATGATGTGTTTGAGTTCACAGGAACATTTGGGGACTCCCGCGACGCAGCAAATTTTGAACACATTGTGACAGGATAAGCCGCGTCATCACACGAAATGACAGGGATTTGATTCATGCGTTCGATCCGCATTCGCGACCTGATTTTGGTCACCTCGGTCGCCTCGGCCGCCGCCCTCACCGCTGCTCCCGCCTCCGCTCAGCAGCCTTATGACGGCCTTTGGAACGTCACCGTCGTCACCAAGACCGGCAGCTGCGAACCGTCGCAGAGCTCGACCGTGACCGTCGCTGAAGGAAAGATCTCGGCACAAGGTGCGGCAATCTCCGGCACCGTCGGCAGCGGGGGACTTGTGCGGGTCTCGATCAATGGTGCATATGCGAACGGACAACTCAGTGGCAACTCCGGATCGGGGAAGTGGAATGGGGCATCAGCTGGCGTACCGTGCAGCGGCCGATGGGAAGCATCCCGTCAGTAAGATCACCATCACATCAAGGTTTTTCGCGATCGCGCGGCGGCCTGCATTTGCGGCCGCCGCGCTTTTCGTGACTGCGTTTGCGAGCACCGCCGGCCATGCCCAGTCCGGCCCGTTCGCAGGCATGGCGGGCACCTGGTCGGGCGGCGGCTCGGTCTCGCTGGACGACGGTTCCAACGAGCGGATTCGCTGCCGCGCGACCTATCAAGTTGGGGGGCCCAGGATGACCATGAACCTCGTCTGCGCAAGCGACTCCTACAAGTTCAACCTGGGCGCCGACGTGCAAGCCCAAGGCAGCGCGGTCAGCGGGTCGTGGACCGAAACGAGCCGCAACATCAACGGCACCCTGCAGGGCCGCGGCGGCGGCGGCAACTTCCAGGTTGTCGCCAGCGCGCCCGGCTTCAACGCCGACATCGCGATGCGCACCAGCGGCAACCGACAGTCGGTGACGATCAGGGCCGACAATCAATTCCGCGGCGCCAACATCACGCTGTCGAAGTAATCAATCAGATCTCGACGAGAACAACCCTCGGTCATCCCCGAGGGCTTTTTTCCGCCTGTGCCGCAATGGCTCGCATGCTTCCCAGCGGTGCTATGCCGCAGGTACGAACGCCGTGACCTCGATCTCGACCTTGGCGCGCTGATCGACCAGCCCGTCGATATAGAGCAGCGTGGACGGCGGGAAATTGCGCCCGAGCGTCTCCTTCCATGCGGCGCCAATGCCGGCGCCCGCGGCCTCGTATTCGCTGCGGCTGGTCAGGTACCAGGTCAGGCGGACGATGTGCTCTGGACCGGCGCCGGCTTCGTTCAGGAGCTTGACGATGCGCTTCAGCGCCGTGCCAACCTGCGCGGCCATCTCGGGCTGATAGTCGCCCTTCTCATCGCCGCCGGTCTGCCCCGCCAGCACGATCCACCTGCCGGGCGCGTCGAACGCGACACCGTGCGAGAAGCCGCGGGGTTTCGACCATTCGGCCGGTTGCAAGACACGCATGAGCAGATCCTCCTGATTTTGATTTCCCGATCTGCTTAGCAGAGATCACGCGGGTGACGCATCACCGCGCAGGCAGAATTGCGCGTTGCAAATTCATGGCAGCTCGCCGATACCGGGCACCCCTCCTCCGCTCGTTCCCCGTCATGGATCGCACGCCCTCGAAGACCCGCGCAGCCTTGTGGATGTCCGGCTGGCTCGCGCTGATGCTGATCGTGGCTGTGGCCGGCCGCGAGGCCACGCGCGAGGTCAACGTCTTCCAGCTGATGGCCGTTCGCGGCGTGCTCGGCTTCGCGATGCTCTATCCGCTGATCTACATGAATGGCGGGTTTGCGATCGTGAAGACGGCACGGGTGCACGTCCATATCGCACGCAACCTGATCCATTTCTGCGCGCAGCTCGGCTGGTTCTTTGCGCTGACATTGATCCCGATCGGCCAGGTGGTCGCGATCGAGTTCACGATGCCGATCTGGACCGCGATCCTCGCGGCGAGCTTTCTCGGCGAGCGGATGACGGCGTGGAAGATCGTCGCGATCGTGCTTGGCCTTGTCGGCGTGTTCGTGATCGTGCGGCCGGCGGCCGGCGCGCTCAATCCGGGCCAGCTGATCGCGCTTGCCGCGGCAGTCGGCTTCGGCATCTCGGTCGCCGTGGTCAAGTCGCTGACGCGGACCGAGCAGACGCTGACGATCATGTTCTGGATGCTGGTGGTGCAATCGCTCGCGAGCATCGGGCCTGCGCTCTACGTCTGGACGTGGCCGCCGCTCTCGACCTGGGGCTGGCTTGCCGTGATCGCATTCTGCGGCACCTTCTCGCACTATTGCATGGCACGCGCCCTGCTCCACGCCGACGCGACGGTCGTGATCCCGATGGATTTCGTCCGCGTGCCACTGACGGCGATCGCCGGCTGGCTGATCTATGCCGAAAGGCTCGATGTCTACACGGTGCTCGGCGCGGCCATGATTCTGGCCGGCAACCTCATGAACCTGAAACCGACCGCAAGGAAGCCGGCCCGCGCGCGGTAACACCCGTGCGCGTCGCCGCGCCCTGCCAGCCAAGACCCCGGGGATCGTCCCGGGCCCCCTGGTTTCGAAGGCGTGTTACTTTCCGGCGGCCTTGCGCAGCGCCGCGTTGATGCGGTCCTGCCAGCCGGGGCCGCCCGCCTGGAAATACTCCAGCACGTCCTGATCGATCCGCAGCGTGACCTGCTCGCGGACGCCGGGGACAGCGACGGTCTTTGGCACCGCGTCCGCGACCTTGGTGGTGGCGCGCTTGAACGCCGCCTCGGCTTCGCTGCGGGCATCGTTCAGGGTTCGCGGTCGCCTCGGCTGGTCGGCCATATGCTGGATTCCTGTGTCTCAGATTCCTTCAAACAGTACCGTGGAGAGATAGCGCTCCGAGAATGACGGCACAATCGCCAGAATGGTTTTGCCCGCCGCTTCCGGCCGCCTGCCGATCTGCAAGGCGGCTGCGATCGCGGCACCCGACGAGATACCGCCGGGGATGCCTTCGTTGCGCGCCAGCTCGCGCGCGGTCTCGATCGCGGTCGCGCTGTTGACCTTGACGATCTCGTCGATCACGGATCGGTCGAGGATGTCAGGGATGAAGCCGGCGCCGATGCCCTGGATCTTGTGCGGCGTGTGCTGGCCGCCCGACAGCACCGGGCTCTCTTCCGGCTCCACCGCGACGACGCGCAATGACGGCTTGCGCGGCTTCAGCACCTGACCAACGCCGGTGATGGTGCCGCCGGTGCCAACGCCGGCGACGAAGTAATCGATGTTGCCGCCGGTGTCGTTCCAGATTTCCTCGGCGGTGGTGCGGCGATGGATCTCGGGATTGGCGAGGTTCTTGAACTGCTGCGGCATGACAGCGTTGGGCGTCGTGCGCACCAATTCTTCCGCGGTCGCGATCGAGCCCTTCATGCCCTGCGCGGCCGGGGTCAGCACAATCTCTGCGCCGAGAAAGGCCAGCATCCGCCGCCGCTCGATCGACATCGATTCCGGCATGACGAGCTTGAGCCGATAGCCGCGCGAGGCCGCGACATAGGCAAGCGCAATCCCGGTGTTGCCCGAGGTCGGCTCGATCAGCACGGTGTCGGCGTTGATGATACCGGCCTTCTCCATCGCCACGATCATCGCCGCGCCGATGCGGTCTTTCACGCTGGCCGCCGGATTGAAGTATTCCAGCTTGGCGAGGATCGTCGCGTTGACGCCAGCCGCCTGCGGCAATCTGCGCAGCCGCACGATCGGCGTGGAGCCGATCGCATCGACGATGGAGTCAAAGACGCGGCCGCGTCCGGGTTGCACTGCACTCGTTGTCGACGGCGCGTCCATCAAGCGGCTCCTGTAGCGGGATGTGCTGGGAATATGCGGTCTTGTCTCATTAGAAGCAGCGCATCATGACGCGCAAGTGAGAAACCGCCGCGGCGCGAATTCGTTGCATTGCAAAATAAGAACCTACACAAATAACGTAAAACCTACGCATTTGTGTTGCGACAAGGTCAAACAAATGCGTCTATATACTTTCGTCAGGTGCAGCTCAGAACGCAAAGGAGGTCACATGCCAGCTCTCGCTGAAGTTCTGTCGACCACAGCGTCCAGGCCCGATCCGCGCGGCAGCGATTTGCCGACCTGTCCGGTGTGTGCTGACTCCATGGTGGCGGCGGAAGCCTCCGCGTACCTGTTCGACAATCTGATCAGCTATCTCTGGACCTGCGACAACTGCGGTTACGGGTTCGTGACCAAACACGCGGTGAAACCGATCGTGTGCAACTGATCACACAGCTCATCTTGGAGCGATGTCACCGCGCGCCCAACCGGCGCGCGTTTTCGTTCTGAAGTCCTCGAACGTCCCGTTCGCCACCGCATCGCGGATGCCCTGCATCAGCTGCTGGTAATAGGCGACGTTGATTTCGGACAGCAGCATTGCCCCAAGTGTTTCGCCCGATCGCACCAGATGATGCAGATAGGCGCGCGAATAGCCGTTCGCCGCCGGCCACGGGCTCTCGTCGTCGAGCGGACGCGGATCGTCGACGTGCCGGGCGTTGCGCAAATTGATCTGCCCGAAGCGGGTGAACGCCATGCCGTGGCGTCCGTTCCGTGTCGGCATCACACAGTCGAACATATCGACCCCGCGCGCCACCGCCTCGAGGATGTCTTCCGGCGTGCCGACGCCCATCAGATAACGCGGCCGATCGACCGGGAGCGCCGGCGCGGTCTCCTCGATCATCGCCAGCATCACCGCCTGCGGCTCGCCGACCGCGAGCCCTCCGATCGCGTAACCGTGAAAGCCGATGTCGGTCAGCCCGCGCGCGCTGGCGTGCCGCAGATCCGGTACGTCCCCGCCCTGCACGATGCCGAACAGCATGTAGCCGTCCGGCGCCGCCTCGAACGCGTGCTTGGAGCGCTCGGCCCAGCGCAGCGAGAGCTGCATCGCGCGCTCGATGTCGGCGCGCTCCGCCGGCAGCCGGACGCATTCGTCCATCTGCATGGCGATATCGGAGCCGAGCAGCCGCTGCACCTCGATCGAGCGCTCCGGCGACAGCTCGACCTTGGTGCCGTCGATATGCGAGCGGAAGGTCACGGCTTTCTCGGTCACCTTGCGCAGCTCCGACAGCGACATCACCTGGAAGCCGCCGGAATCCGTCAACATCGGGCCGCCCCAGCCGGTGAAGCGCTGCAGGCCGCCAAGCCCGGCAATGCGCTCGGCGCCCGGCCGCAGCATCAGGTGATAGGTGTTGCCGAGCACGATATCGGCGCCGGCATCGCGCACTTCGCGCCAATGCATGCCCTTCATCGCGCCCGCGGTGCCGACCGGCATGAAGGCGGGCGTCCGCACGAGGCCGTGCGGCGTGGTCAGGCGCCCGGTGCGGGCGGCGCCGTCGGTTGCCAGCAGCTCGAAATGATTGGGAAGATTCATGCGGCTGCTTATTGCGTGTCGCCGGTGCCCGATCAACCCGTCGGATAACGGCCCTCGCGCGACTTCGTGAACACGGACAACCGGCCAGACGCTTGCCTTGCATCATCAGCCCCGTTAAACAAAACGAAACAGTGTCGTTTTATGACGACAATATGGCAACCGGCTTCCGCAGCGACGTCAATCCGCGAACGTGACTGGCAGAGATGGTCTCACCCCCTAGCGTCCGGCCCGCCGGCCCTCGGACGACGGCTGCCCGTGCGATCCGGCAAGCGGTCCTGCTGTGCGGCCTCGCCTTGGCGCTTTCGGCCTGCAGCTCGCTGCCGCGGATGCCCTACACGGCCGCTGATGCCGCCAATTCGCGGGTGCTCGACCTCGACGGGCTGCGCCGCTATGCCGACGAGCCGGCGTCAAAATTCAAGCTCGAGAAGAGCGACCTCGCCCCGATCAAGACTTACCTCGCCCTCTCCGGCGGCGGCGCCGACGGCGCCTATGGCGTGGGCGTCCTCAACGGCTGGACCGCGGCCGGCAACCGCCCGGCCTTTTCGGTCGTCTCCGGCGTCAGCACCGGCGGGCTGATTGCGCCATTTGCCTTCCTTGGCCCGCGCTACGACGACACGCTGAAGGAGGTCTACACCTCGGGCATCGCGGAAAGCCTGCTGCAGGACCCCAGCCTGATGCGGGTGCTGTTCGGCTCCGGCCTGTTTGGCAACAAGCGGCTGCGCGAACTGGTGGCGCGTTATGTCGGTCCGGACATCCTGAGCGAGGTGGCGCGCGAAAACGCCAAGGGCCGAAAGCTCCTGATCGTCACCACCGATCTCGACACCCAGCGCACGGTGATCTGGGACATGGGACGGATCGCCGCCGTCGGAACGCCCGAGGCGCTGCAGCTGTTTCGCGACGTGATGGCCGCCTCCGCCAGCATCCCGCTGGTGTTTCCGCCGATCATGATCGACGCCGAGGGCCAGGGCCGGCGCTTCCAGGAGATGCATGTCGACGGCGGCGTGACCGCGCCGGTGCTGACATTGCCGGATGCGCTGCTGTTCCGCGAGCGCGGCTGGCCCGCCAATGGCCGCATGAACATCTACATCCTCGTCAACAAGAAGCTCGAAGGCAACTTCGAGCTGGTGTCGAACTCGACGATCGACGTCGCCTCGCGCAGCATTTCGGCGATCACACAGGCGCAGACGCGCTCCGTCATCCTCTCGACCTATGACTTCGCCCGGCGCAACCGGCTGGGTTTCCATCTGTCCTACATCGAACGCGACTATCCGGCGCCGGAAACGCAGGGCTTCGACACCGCCTATATGCGCGCGCTCTACCAGTACGGATACGACAAGGCCGCCGCCGGGCAGGCCTGGACCGCGATGCCCCCGTAAGCGGCCTGCTCCCGATACCGCCGAATGGACGAATCCGCACCGCGCGGGTTATAGACCGGACGGACCCGTCCGACGCACAATGAGATGAATGGGCAAATGGGATTGACGGCAACCAAGGCCAAGGTGGCCAAGCGTGGCGTGATCAAGTCACGCGGCGGCCGGCCGACGCGGGACGCTGCGATCGAGCGCGACCAGCGGCTGATCGAGGTCGCCACCCGCCTGTTCCTCGATCGCGGCTTCGATGCGACGTCGATCGACGCGGTGGCCGAGGCCGCCCGCGTCAGCAAGCCCACCGTCTACGGGCAGTATGGCGACAAGCGCGGCCTGTTCGCCGCGGTACTCCGCCGCGAGATCGCTCGCTGGCTGGCCCCGCTCGCCGCCGCGGCGGCCGAAGCGCAGACCGGCGGCAACTGCGACGGTTCGGTCGAGGAACGGCTGACCGAGCTCGGACGCCAGCTATTGGTGCTCAACTGCAGCGCCGACTCCATCGCCTTCAGCCGGATCCTGACCGCGCAGGCGATCAATTTCCCTGAGGTCGCCAAGCTTGCCGTCGACGAGGGCTGGTCGAAAGCGGTTTCGACCACGGCGGATTTCTTCGATCATCTGGTCGATAAAGGCGTTCTCGATCTCGAGGACACCACGATCGCGGCCGAGACATTCCTCAACATGGTGGTAGGCCATACCCACCGGATGGCGACATTCGGAATTCCGATCGACATGAAGACCGCCGAGACGCGGATGGAAGTCTCGATCCGGCTGTTTCTTGCCGGCGCCGTCGGGCCGCAGGACCGGCTTCGCGATGCGGCCAAGGAAACGACGAAGGCGCGCCGCCGCCCGGCTCGCTGACAGTTTTAGGATCGTTGCATCGCCTCACACGTTGTCGTGATGAGCCTTGAAGGAAACAGAACGAAACCGTATTGTTTAGTTGCAATGAGACGCGGAACCCAAGTTCAGCCCCCCAACGGTTTCGTGTCGCCTTGTAACTTCGATCGTCACGACGGAGCTGCCGCCATCGCTCCGTCTGAACGTTCGGCGGCCGACCTCTGACTAACAAAGGTCGGCCGCACTTTCTCTGCCCGGGCGGCGGTTCGACGCGACGGATGCGACCATGACGACGGGACGATTACACGCACTGCGGCATTGGGCATTCGGCATGCGGCTGCTGGCAACCGCGCTCATTGCCCTGCCCTTCGCGACGCCGGCGTACGCGATCACGAGCTCAACTGCCGCGGCGCTCACCCCGCAAGACAACGACAGCGCGCTCGACGTGCACGCGGTTCGCCGCGAGCTCGACAGCTTCCAGGCCGCCCAGATCTCGCTGCGCAAGGCGATGGCGATTGCGGAGGCGCTGCACTCCGGCTCGATCACCGCCGACATCAGCTTCGACGGCGCGTCGGAGCCCGCTGTCTACCGGGTCAAGACCATGCAGCAGGACCGCATCTGGCGCCACGCCATTGACGCGGCGACCGGCGAAGTCGTGGGTGGCGAGGCCGCCGCGCCGCTGAAATCACTCGGCGCCGAAGACCGTGACAACCTCGTCGTGCTCAGGGCGCTCCGGCATCGCCTCGCCGACGCGGTGCGGGTGGCCGAGCACACGACCTCCGGAAAGGCGATCAGCGGCGGCCTGATGCGCGAACGCGGCAAGCTCAATTTCGTCATCGTCGTGCTCGCCGGCAGCGATCTGAAAGAGGTGATCCTCGAGCCGCCCGGCGCGCGCCGGCGCTGAGGCCCGGCGCGGGACTTGCCAGGTTTTCCTTGCCAAGTTCTCCCTCGCCAAGTTTTCGCCCCAAAGCCGTTGACGGACGCCGATCTGTCCCGCATAAGTCCGATCCATGATCACCGCGACCAAACGCACCAGCAAAACCGCCAAGCCCTCCGGGGCCTCGGGAGGCGTGCGCGCGTAGTCGGTCGAACCGCATCATCTCTACCCGAAGCCCCGCCTGATGAAGGTCCGGGGCTTTTTTATTGCCTGCAGCACACCCAACACATCTCAAATGGAGGATAAAGTGAGTAACGATCCCGTCGTCGCGATTGTCGGCGTAACCGGCGCCGTCGGCGCCGAATTCATCGCCACCATGGACAAGCGCGGCTTCCGCGTCGGCAAGCTGAAGGCGCTGGCGAGCGCCCGCTCGGCCGGCAAGACCGTCAGCTTCCGCGGCAAGCCGGTCGTGATCGAGGAACTGACCGAGCGCGCCTTCGAGGGCGTCGACATCGCGCTGTTCTCGGCCGGCAGCGGCATCTCCAGGAAGTTCGCGCCGCTTGCCGTGAAGTCCGGCGCCGTCGTGGTCGACAATTCCTCGGCGTTCCGGATGGACCCGAACGTGCCGCTGGTGATCCCCGAGATCAACGCCAACCGCATCCGCGACCACAAGGGCATCATCGCCAACCCGAACTGCGCCGCCATCACCGCGCTGGTGCCGCTGTGGCCGATCCACCAGAAGAACCGCATCAAGCGCGTGATCATCTCGACCTACCAGGCCGCGAGCGGCGCCGGCGCAGCCGCGATGGAGGAGCTCCTCGAGTCCACTCGCGCCAATCTCAACGGTCAGGTCTACACCCCGAAGGTGATGCCGCACCCCTACGCCTTCAACCTGTTCAACCACAACACCGCTGTTGATCCGGAGACCGGCTACAACGACGAGGAGACCAAGGTCATCAAGGAGACCCACAAGATCTTCGAGGACGAGAAGATCGCGGTCGGCGTCACCTGCGTGCGGGTGCCGGTGCTGCGCGCGCATTGCGAGGCGATCACCTTCGAATGCGAGAAGCCGATCACCGAGGACCAGGTGCGCGCGATCATGGCGCGGGCGCCGGGCGTCAAGGTCGTCGACGATCGCGCCAAGAACTACTTCCCGATGCCGATCGACGCCTCCGGCCAGGACGACGTGCTGGTCGGCCGCATCCGCAAGGATCTCAGCGACCCCAGCGGCCACTCGATCTCGATGTTCGTCGCGGCCGATCAGCTGCTCAAGGGCGCCGCCCTCAACGCGGTGCAGATCGCCGAGCTGCTGCCCGAACGCGCGATGGCGTGAATGCGAGAACCGTCATCCCCGCGCAACGGCGCAGCCATTGTCGCTGGAGGAGCCCGCGCGTCGGGCGTCTCGAAGGATGCGTCGGCCCCAGTCGGGCCGTCGCCCTCGAGGGCCGCTGAAGAAGCGGCCGCCTCCAGCGACAACGGCTGCGCCGTTGCGCGGGGGTGACGGTGAAGCGGCCGTGCTTGCGGAGCTAGCCTCGCGCCCGAAACAGCAAGCACGCATCGCCGTACGAATAGAACCGGTAGCCGTCCCTGATCGCGTGGGCGTAGGCGCGTTGCATCGTCTCGAGGCCGGAGAAGGCCGAGACCAGCATGAACAGCGTCGAGCGCGGCAGGTGGAAGTTGGTCAGCAAAATATCGACCGCGCGGAAGCGGTAGCCCGGCGTGATGAAGATCGAGGTTTCCGCCGCAAACGGCTCGATAGTGCCGTCGGCACTGGCGGCACTCTCCAGCAGCCGCAGCGAAGTAGTGCCGATCGCGACGATCCGGCCGCCTCTTGCGCGCGCGGCATTCAAGGCGGAAGCGGTCTCGGCGGTGATGCAGCCCCATTCGGCATGCATCTTGTGCTCCGAGGTCTCCTCGGTCTTCACCGGCAGGAACGTCCCTGCCCCGACATGCAGCGTCAGGCGGTGCAGCTCGACGCCGCGGCTCTTCAGCGCGGCCTCCAGCGCGGGCGTGAAATGCAGCCCCGCCGTGGGCGCTGCGACCGCGCCTTCATTGGTGGCGAACATGGTCTGGTAGTCGCTGACGTCCTTCTCGTCAGGCGTGCGCTTGGAGGCGATGTAGGGCGGCAGCGGCGTGGCGCCGACATCGGCGATCGCCTGGTCGAGCACCGGACCATGGAACGAGAATGACAGCGTCACCTCGCCCTCCTGCCCCTTGGCCTCGACCTCTGCATCGAGATTGCCGAGCAGGCACACCCTACCCTCATTGCCGAAGCGGATGGTGTCGCCGGGGCTGAGCTTCTTCGCCGGCTTCACCAGCGCCTGCCAGCGCGAGCCGTCGAGCCGCTTGATCAAGGTCGCCTCGATCTTCGGTTCGGTGTCGCGCCCGATCCGGCGGCCCCTGAGCTGCGCCGCGATCACCTTGGTGTCGTTGACGACGATCTGATCGCCCGCCTCCAGCCAATGCGGCAGGTCGGCGATGGTGGCGTCGCGCAGCACGCCGTCGGGATGCACCACCAGCATCCGTGCGGAATCGCGCGGGCTCGCGGGGCGAAGCGCGATGCTCTCGGGCGGCAGTTCGAAGTCGAAAAGGTCGGTGCGCATGGCGGTGACTAATAATTCAGCGCCGTCATTCCGGGGCACGCGAAGCGTGAACCCGGAATCTGGAGATTCCGGGTTCGATGCTGCGCATCGCCCCCGGAATGACGGAGTATTTGACTTACGCCGCGTCGGCGGCCATGCGCGCCTTGACGATCTTGTCCGGATCCTTCACCGGCTCGCCGCGCTTGATCTTGTCGACGTTCTCCATGCCCTCGGTGACCTTGCCCCAGACGGTGTACTGGCCGTTGAGGAAGGAGGCGTCGTCGAAGCAGATGAAGAACTGGCTGTCGCCGGAATCCGGATTGGCGGCGCGGGCCATCGAGGCGGTGCCGCGGACATGCGGCTCCTTGTTGAATTCGGCCTTCAGCTTCTTGCCGGAGCCGCCCATGCCGGTGCCCTGCGGGCAGCCGGTCTGCGCCATGAAGCCGTCGATCACGCGGTGGAACACGATGCCGTCGTAGAAGCCCTCGCGCACCAGCTCCTTGATCCGCGCGACGTGGCCGGGCGCGAGATCCGGGCGCATCTCGATCGTGACCGGGCCCTGCGTGGTTTCGAGGATCAGAGTATTTTCGGTAGCAGCCATGCTCGCTTCTCCTGGCTTCGGGGTGGATACTTCTTATTCCTGAACGGGATCGCGAATGGGCGGCCGGCGACTGCGCCGCCGAGACTCTCGGTAAATGGCAACGGCGTGCAGCGTTGCAACGCCTCCATCACCGCGACCCGGTATGCAATCCGGTCGTTGTCGGTCGCCTCCTGCGATTCATAGCTGATCCTGGGATGTCCGAGGATCGCGCCCTCGCGGTTGAAGCTGACAATGACGGTGATGTCGATCGGGCCGGCCTTGTCCGCCGGCGGCGGCCGCCAGCAGCGGTGGATAGCAAGAACAACGTCCTTGATCGTATTGAGTTGCTCCGGCTCGGCCGCCGCAGATCCGGTCAGCGCGAGCCACACCAGCAGCGGCGCGGCGAACCAGGCACATGGTTTGCTGCGCGCCGCCATCGCGGATCACTTGATGTCGGATGCGACCTGCACCTTCACCATCTTGTCGGGATCGGTGACGGCTCCGCCAGGCGAGCCCGCAGACGCCTTCTTCAGCTTGTCGACCACGTCCATGCCCTGCACCACCTCGCCGATCACGGTGTACTGGCCGTTCAGGCTCGGTCCGTCGGCGAACATGATGAAGAACTGCGAATTGGCGCTGTCGACGCTGTCGCCGCGCCGGGCCATGCCGACGATGCCGCGCTTGAACGGCACCTGGGAGAATTCCTGCTTCAGGTTCGGGTATTTCGAGCCGCCGGTGCCGTTGAAGTTCTGGCCGTCGCCGGTCTGCGCCATGAAGCCGTCCATCACGCGATGGAACGGCACGTTGTTGTAGAAGCCCTCGCGCGCCAGCTGCTTGATGCGCTCGGCATGCTTGGGCGCAATGTCGGTGCGCAGCTTGATGACGATGCGGCCCTTGGTGGTGTCGATCACGATCGCATCGGCCTTGTCGAGATTGGCCGGCAGCGACTGCGCGACCACGGGCACGGCGCAGAGCAGCGCGGCAACGAATGCAAGAATGCGGATCATGGCAACTCCGGAGCTTTAACGATCGGGGTGTGGCAGGCCGCCGGGATCAGCCGGCGAACTTGGCCTTCAGGCTAGCGGCAACCGATGACGGCACGAATGCAGAGAAGTCGCCGCCCATCTGGGCGATTTGGCGCACCAGTGTGGCGGTGATCGGGCGGACCGCGACCGACGCCGGAACGAACACGGTATGCACCTCGGGCGCCATGGCCTCGTTCATGCCGGCAAGCTGCATCTCGTAATCGAGATCGGTGCCGTCGCGCAGGCCGCGAATCATCAACGTGGCCTTGGTCGCGCGCGCCGCCGCCACCGTGAGGTTGTCATAGGTCGCGCTCTCGAAGGCGCAGCCCGCCTGCTGGGCGATGGGGCCGAACACCTCATGGACCATGGCCAGCCGTTCCTCGGTGGAAAACAGCGGCTTCTTGCCGGGATGGACGCCAATGGCGACGATCAGGCGGTCGCAGAGGAAGACGGCCTGTTTCACCACGTCCAGATGGCCGTTGGTGACGGGATCGAAGGAGCCAGGATAGATCGCGATACGGGACATGGTCCCTCCTAACCCGCCCGGCTCTCCCCGGCAAGCCGCCCGGGTTCCATCGCCTGCTCGAAACAAATTTCCAGTCGTCCAGTGAACGAGTCCTGGGATGCCAGCGTCTACGGGGGTGAATGTTTCGTCGGCCGTTGGCGGACGAAACAAAACCGGCCCGCGACGAAACCATTTCCCGGGGTGGCGAAGACACCAGGAAACTTGCGGCCGGTAGACATTCGACAATGAAACGATGGGCCCGGGCGGCCCGATCAACTGGGGACCGTCATGATCAAGGCACTTTCCGCCGTCGCTGTGGCCGCGTTCATTGCCGCCGCGCTCACCGTGCTGCCGGGCTTTGCGCCGCAGGTCGAAGCCTCCACCCCGCAGCCGCTGGCCAAGAGCGACCGTCTCGACGTCCACCCGATCGGCAAGGACTGCTCGCAGCAGGCCTGGCCGAATTTCGAGGCCTCGTGCCTGCGCACCGCCGGCAACAAGACGGTGGTTCGCGAAGCCCGCCTGGTCACCGCAGACCGTACCCCGTAGCGCGTATTCAAGCGAAGTCGGTCGTCAGCCTGGCGTAAGGTCGGGCCGTCACACAAAACCCAATGGTAATTTGCGACGTCCCGTCGCAGACTATCGTCTAAGGCGCCCGGCCGGATGACCTGGCGCGCGCAAGACATCGGGGGATTGCCGTGACGAGTACGCCCGCCATCGTTTCTTCTGGCCGCCCCCCGTCCAGTCCGATCCCGGTTGCCGTCACGCTCGGTGCCCTCGGCGTCGTCTATGGCGACATCGGCACCAGTCCCCTCTACGCCCTGAAGGAAGCAGCCAAGGCCGCCACCCATGGCGGTCCGCTTACCGAGAGCGCGGTGCTCGGCGTGGTCTCGCTGATCCTGTGGGCGCTGATCCTCATCATCTCGATCAAATACGCGATGCTGATCTTGCGCGCCGACAACCGCGGCGAAGGCGGCATCGTCGCGCTCCTGGCGCTGCTCTCGGCGCGCAACGCCGCGCCCGGCACCTGGCGCGCCCACCTTCTGGTGGTCGGCCTGATCGGCGCAGCCCTCCTCTATGGCGACGGCGCCATCACGCCGGCCATCTCGGTGCTGTCGGCGATCGAAGGCCTCAAGGTCGACGCGCCCTCGCTGACGCCTGCGGTGGTGCCGATCACCGTCGTCATCCTGATCGGCCTGTTCATGATGCAGAAGCAGGGCACCGGCTTCATCGGGAGGATCTTCGGTCCGGTGATGCTGTTCTGGTTCGCCGTGCTGGCGGCCCTAGGCATTCACGGCATCGTCAAGGCGCCCGGCGTGCTGGTTGCGCTGAGCCCGCTTTATGCATTCGATTTCCTGATCCATCAGGATTTTCACGTCAGCTTCGCCATCCTCGGCGCCGCCTTCCTCGCGGTCACCGGCGGTGAGGCGATGTATGCCGACATGGGACATTTCGGCCGCTTTCCGATCCGGCTCGCCTGGTTCGCCGTCTGCCTGCCTGCCCTGGTGCTGAACTATTTCGGCCAGGCCGCGCTGTTGATCACCGATCCGACCGCGATCGAAAACCCGTTCTTCCAGCTGTCGCCTGACTGGTCGCATTACCCGCTCGTCCTGCTCGCGACCATCGCCACCGTGATTGCCTCGCAGGCCATCATCTCGGGTGTGTTCTCGCTGACCCAGCAATCGATCCAGCTCGGCTTCCTGCCGCGCATGCACATCGAGCACACCACGAGCGATGCGATCGGGCAGATCTACGTGCCGCTGGTGAACTGGCTGCTCGCCGCGGGAACGCTCGGCGCGGTGCTGGCCTTCGGCACCTCGGACGCGCTCGCCGGCGCCTACGGCATCGCAGTGTCGCTGTTGATGGCGATCACCACGCTGCTTGCAGCGCTGGTCGCGATCCGGTGGGGCTATTCGCCGATCATCGTGATCGCCGTGAACGGCTTTTTCTTCATCATCGACGCGATCTTCTTTGCGGCGAACTCGACCAAGCTGTTCGAAGGCGGCTGGTTCCCGCTGCTGCTTGCGGCCGCCGTTGCGTTTCTGATGCTGACCTGGCGCGGCGGCGTGAAACTGGTCGAGACGGCGCGCAGCAAGCTGCGTCAGCCGGAAGAAGATCTGATCGAGACCGCGGTCAACAAGTGCCACAGCAGGCTGCCGGGCACCGCCATATTCCTCGCCTCCGCCCCTAAAGGCGTGCCGCTCGCCTTGACCCAGTTCGTCAAGCACAACCACGTGCTGCACCAACGCGTGCTGCTGGTCACCGTCCAGATCGAGGAATCCCCGCGCATCTCGGACGAGGATCGCGTTGTGGTTCACGACGTAACCCCGGGCATCATCCGGGTCATCCTGCGTTACGGCTTCATGCAATATCCGACCATTTACGAAGGGCTGAAGCTCGCCTGCCGTCAGGGCAAACTGCCCGGTGTGCGTCTGACCGATGTGACCTACTACATCGGCCGCGAAACCATCATTCCGCGGGAAGACATTCCGGGCATGTGGGTGTGGCGGGAATCGCTGTTCGCCTTCCTGCAGCGCAACGCCGAGCGGTCGGCGGCGTTCTTCGGCGTGCCGACCGGACAGGTCGTGGAGTTCGGGACGGAGATCGAGATCTAGTCCCGCGGCCGGATGCGGACATGTCAGACGATCCGCCTCTTCAGCTGAAGCCGCGGCTGGAGATTTCGATCGACCAGGCGCAGGCGATCATTGATCGGGTTGCGCCGGGATCGCCCGTGGCAGCCATCACCGAACTGCACGGCGGCGAGATCAGCACGATCCTCGAGATCACGCGGGCCGATGCGCCAAGCTGCATCCTCAAGGTCTATCCCGCCCAGCTGCAATGGAAGATGGCGAAGGAGGTCTATGTCCTTGGTCTTGTGCGCGACGCCGGCATTGCCATTCCCCGTATCCTCATGGCCGACGACAGCCGCGCGCTGATCGACCTCAATTTTGTGCTGATGAGCAAGCTCGACGGCGTCGTGCTCGGCAACCGCGAGGCGGCGCTGACGGATCAGGAGCTGTTTTCGATCTACGCCGCCATGGGCGCGGCGCTCCGCCATATCAATGGCATCACGCTCGACAGCTTCGGCTATATCGGCCCGCACGGCGTCTGGACGTCGCACCCGACCAACCGCGCCTACATGTCCGCGCAGTTCGAGCGGAAGCTGACCGAGTTTTGCACGCGCGGCGGGGACGAAGCGCTGGCCGCGCGGCTGCGGGCCGGCATCCTGGCGCGCAGCGTCCTGCTCGACGCAGCCGACACGCCCCGCCTCTGCCACTATGACTTCCACGCCGGCAACGTGCTGGTGACACCGGAGGGGCAGCCGCGTCTCACCGGCATCGTCGATTTCGAGAATGCCACCGCCGGGGATCCGCTGATGGACGTCGCCAAGGCGCTCTACTACTTCACGCCGAAGGACGCGCCGAAGCGCGACGGATTGCTCGCGGGTTATGGCGCGAGCGACCGTTCTGATTGGGAAGCCACGATCGCCCTCTACCGGCTGGCCTCGACGCTCGAGCTGTGGTGCTGGTTCGCCCAGATCGGGAAGATGGACGCGCTCCCGAAGATCACCGAGGAGTTGGAACGCGCCGCGAATACCTTGGCGTAGCCCGGATTTCGCTTCGCTTCATCCGGGCTACAGGAAATTCAACGGCCCGGCGGCGCTAGCCGCCGTTGCCGTTCTCGCCGTTTTCCTCTTCCGGAATGTGCTCGACCGAGACCACGTGCTCGTCCTCGGCGGTGTCGAACACGATCACGCCCTGGGTTGAGCGGCCGGCGACGCGGATGTCGGCGACCGGGCAGCGGATCAGCTGGCCCTTGTCGGTGACCAGCATGATCTGGTCGGCGTCCTCGACCGGGAACGATGCCACCAGGTTGCCGTTGCGGTTGTTGACGCTCATCGCGACGATGCCTTTGCCGCCGCGGCCGGTGGTGCGGTACTCGTAGGACGAGGTCCGCTTCCCATAGCCGTTGACGGAGACGGTCAGCACGACCTGCTCGGCCGCCGACAGCTCGGCATAGCGCTCCTGCGACAGCTGGATCGCATTCGCGGTCTCCTCGCCTTCGGCCTCGACCGGCTCCTCGGCCGCGGCTTCGCCGGCCACGGCGCGGCGCATCTTCAGGTAGGCCGAGCGCTCGTCCGAGGTGGTCTCGACATGGCGCAGGATCGCCAGCGAGATCAGCTTGTCGGCCTCGGCCAGCGCGATGCCGCGCACGCCCATCGAGGTACGGCCGGTGAAGACGCGCACATCGGTGACGGGGAAACGGATGCACTGGCCGCCGGCGGCGGTCAGCAGCACGTCGTCATGCTCGGTGCAGATCTGCACGTCGACGATCGCCTCGCCTTCCCCGAGCTTCATGGCGATGATGCCGGAGCGGCGCACATCGACGAAGTCGGACAGCTTGTTGCGGCGAACCGTGCCGCCGGTCGTCGCGAACATCACGTCGAGATTGGCCCAGGAGGATTCATCCTCCGGCAGCGGCATGATGGTGGTGATGCGCTCGCCCTGCTCCAGCGGCAGGATGTTGATCAGCGCCTTGCCGCGCGCGTTCGGCGCCGCCATCGGCAGCCGCCAGACCTTTTCCTTGTAGACCTGGCCGCGCGACGAGAAGAACAGCACCGGCGTGTGCGTGGACGCCACGAACAGGCGCGAGACGAAATCCTCGTCGCGGGTCTGCATGCCGGCGCGGCCCTTGCCGCCGCGGCGCTGCGCCCGGTAGGTCGACAGCGGCACGCGCTTGACGTAGCCCGCGTGCGACACGGTCACGACCATGTCCTCGCGCTGGATCAGGTCCTCGTCCTCGACCTCGCCTTCCTGCTCGATGATCTCGGTCTTCCGCGGCGTGGCGAACTGCTGCTTCACCTCGGCGAGTTCGGTCTTGACGATGCCCTGGACGCGCGCACGCGAGCGCAGGATGTCGAGATAGTCGGCGATCTCGGCGGCGAGCTTGTCGAGCTCTTCGGAGATCTCGTCCCGCCCCAGCGCGGTCAGGCGCTGCAGCCGAAGGTCGAGGATGGCCCTGGCCTGCTCCATCGACAGCCGCAGCGTGCCGTCCTCGTTGATGCGATGCCGGGGATCGTCGATCAGCGTGATCATCGCCTCGACGTCGCGCGCCGGCCAGTCGCGCGACATCAGGGCCTCGCGCGCGGTGTTCGGATCGGGCGAGGTCCGGATGACGCGGATGATCTCATCGATGTTGGCGACCGCGATCGCGAGGCCGACCAGGATGTGGGCGCGGTCTCGCGCCTTGCCGAGCAGGAACTTGGTCCGCCGGGTCACCACCTGCTCGCGGAACGCGACGAAGATGGTGAGCAGGTCCTTCAGATTCATCGTCTGTGGACGGCCGGAATCCAGCGCCAGCATGTTGGCCGGGAAATTGGTCTGCAGCGGTGTGAACCGGTAGAGCTGGTTCAGCACCACGTCGGGCACCGCTTCGCGCTTCAGTTCGATGACGACGCGATAGCCGTCGCGATCGGACTCGTCGCGCAGGTCCCCGATGCCCTCGATCTTCTTCTCTTTGACGAGATCGGCGATGCGCTCGACCATCGTCGCCTTGTTCACCTGATAGGGAATCTCGGTGATGACGATCGCTTCACGGTCCTTGCGGATGGTGTCGATCGTCACCTTGCCGCGCATCACGATCGAGCCGCGGCCGAGATGGTAGGCGCTGCGAATGCCCTGGCGGCCCAGGATGACGCCGCCGGTCGGGAAGTCCGGTCCGGGAATGATGTCGATCAGTTCGTCGATTGTGAGCGCCGGATTGTCGATCAGCGCCACGCAGGCGTCGACGACCTCGCCGAGATTGTGCGGCGGGATGTTGGTCGCCATGCCGACGGCGATGCCGCCGGCGCCATTGACCAGCAGGTTCGGGAACCGGGCCGGCAGAACCGACGGCTCCTTCTCGGAGTTGTCGTAGTTCGGCTGGAAATCGACGGTTTCCATGTCGATGTCGGCCAGAACGGCAAGCGCCGCCCGGGTCAGCCGCGCTTCCGTATATCGATAGGCGGCCGGCGGATCGCCGTCGACCGAACCGAAATTGCCCTGGCCGTCGATCAGCGGCACGCGCAGCGAGAAATCCTGCGCCATGCGGACCATCGCGTCGTAAATCGACTGGTCGCCATGCGGGTGATATTTACCGATCACGTCGCCGACGACGCGCGCGGATTTCACGTATTTCTTGTCCGGCGTATGTCCCTGCTCATGCATCGAATAGAGGATGCGCCGGTGCACCGGCTTGAGCCCGTCGCGCGCATCGGGCAGCGCACGCGACACGATCACGCTCATCGCGTAATCGAGGTAGGACTTCTTCATCTCGTCGAGAATGGAAACGGGACGAATATCTGAGGGTCCCGGCGGCTCGCCGGGCTTGTGGTCGTCGTTATCGGACAAAGGGGAAATCCGGTCGGTTCTACTGGGGAATCATATAGCCCATCGGAGGCCTGATAACCACCCTCGGGCGGCTCCGGCAAGCCGTTTTTCCGTTCGTTTTTTCATGCACTTAGGGGTTGGACACCGAGGTTCCGGCTGCTTGGTCGGGAAGCGTGCAGCGAATGACGAAGAGCGAACGGAAAAATCCCTATTCGCCACTCGCCATAGGCTGCTCGCCTCTTCCGTCACTGGCCGAAAACCACCGCATGCATGATCCGCCCGGGCATCAAGGTGAACAGTCCGGCGATGAGCAGTGCGCCGAAGAAGATGCCGATCATCGTGAACCTGTGGCGGCGGACATTGTGGCTCCGAGCCGCCATTACGCCGAGCACAAGCGCGCCAGCGAGAAGATCGACAGCAGGTGGATCGGGCTCCAGGGACCGACCAGCTGGATCTGATGGATCCAGAACGAGCTTCCGGCGACCACCAGCATCAGGATCACCCAGATCCAGCCCAGGGTCCGGTGCGGCAGCGTGCCTTTGGGGACGGCGAGCTGGATGGAGCCGAGCACGAAGGCAGCCATCGCGGCAAAGGCGTGGAGCGGGATCGCAGGCGCGGCGTCGAGCAATGGCGCGAGGCTCATGATGGCGGCCCTCGAGTGAAGCTCGCGGCCAGACATCAACTGCCGCAGGCAAATGTAAATATCATTTACATTCACCTGTGTCAAAGTCCAGGGAACCCGCATCCCTGCACGGAGGATCAGCGACGTTCCGACAGACAGTTATCGGGTTATCCTCATATTCCACACGAGGAAATTGCTGCTCCGGATCGCATCAACCGTTCCGGAGAATGATCTTCACGGAACGGCGCCTGACGGAATGGATGGAAGCGCGACCGCTCCTCAGAACGGGATGTCGTCGTCCATGTCGCTGTTGCGGCTGCCGCCACCCGCGGCGACGGCGCGGCGCGGCGCCGAGCTGACCGGTCCGGACGAGCCGAAATCGCTGCCGGCATCATCAGAGAAGCTGCCGCCTCCGCCGCCCCGCCCGTCGAGCATGGTGAGGTTGGAGTTGAAGCCCTGCAGCACGACTTCGGTCGAGTACTTCTCGACGCCGCTCTGGTCGGTCCATTTGCGGGTCTGCAGCTGACCCTCGATGTACACCTTGGCGCCCTTCTTCAGATACTGCTCGGCGACCTTGCAGAGGCCCTCGTTGAAGATCACGACGCGGTGCCACTCGGTCTTTTCCTTGCGCTCGCCGGTGCCCTTGTCGCGCCAGGTTTCCGAGGTGGCGATGGAAAGGTTTGCGATCGGACGGCCGTCCTGCGTCCGCCGGATTTCCGGATCCTTGCCGAGATTTCCCACCAGGATCACCTTGTTCACGCTTCCTGCCATCGCATCATCTCCACTCAAAAACCGGGCGTCCGGACATCGGCCGCCACTCTCAACCTTCGCCACTTACGTCGCAGGCGTCGTGGATGACCCTATACGCCGGTGCCGGCTCGCCGCCTTTGCCCTCACGCCGGTTATCCACGATATTCAAGATATAGCATCGCATCCGGAATTGTTCCAGTTTTGTTCGCACAACCAGCCGTAGAAACGGCCAGTGCCGACCGAGCGGCAGTCGATCTCGGCACCGGCCGACACCCGGCAACGAGATTTAGAAAAACAACAAACAAATCAGCACCTTGCCTTATCGTTACTTCTTCCGGGAGTGTTGCATTTGGGAGACGGCGTTTCCGGTTGAATCAGCGTATAGCTCCAGCCGTGGCGCGGGCGCTCGCGTCTGGGATCGTGCTTCGGGACCGTTTGGAAGCCGATCGGGGAATTGGGGGACTGATAATGAAGAAGTTTTTGCTCGGTACGGTTGCTCTGATTGCGTTTGCTGCGCCTGCCGCGGCCGCCGATCTCGCTGCGCGCCCCTACACCAAGGCGCCGCCGCCGGTGGTTGCCCCGATCTATGACTGGACCGGCTTCTACATCGGCGCCAACGGCGGCTGGGGCTCGAGTCACAATTGCTGGGACCAGCTCCCGGCCGGCATCTTCCTCGCCTCGGACGGTTGCCATGACGCAACGGGCGGCGTCGCCGGTGGCCAGATCGGCTATCGCTGGCAGGCCGGCGCCTGGGTGTTCGGCCTTGAAGCGCAGGGCGACTGGGCTGACCTGAAGGGCAGCAACGGCAGCGCGATCTTCCCGGGCCTGTTCACCAACCAGTCCAAGATCGACGCGTTCGGCCTGTTCACCGGCCAGATCGGTTACGCCGTCAACAACGTGCTGCTCTATGCCAAGGGCGGCGCGGCGCTGACCGACAACCGCTTCAACACCTACTTCACCCCGACCGGCGTGCTGGTCGGCAGCGCCAGCGACACCCGTTGGGGCGGCACTGTCGGCGCCGGCATCGAAGTCGGCTTCGCGCCGAACTGGACCGCAGGCATCGAATACGACCACCTGTTCATGCAGGACAAGACCTACAACCTGATCGCCCCCAACGGCACGCTGAACAGCACCATCCGTGATCGCCAGGACGTCGACCTCGTCACCGTCCGCGTGAACTACAAGTGGGGTGGCCCGGTCGTCGCGCGCTACTGATCGCGCCAGGCCGATTGATCCAGACGAAAGGCCGGCCTCGCGCCGGCCTTTTTGTTTGTGCCTGTTTGTGCGCCGGCTTTTTCGTTGCGTGTGCACGCGCACTTCACCGGGGCCGTTTTCGGTGCGTTGTGGTTTCGCGGATACACACGTTCCGGCATTTCTCTGTAGAAGCACCAGCACGTCACGCGACACTGCTGTGACGCTCTCTTCAATATCTCTGAAGGGACAACAAGAAAATGGGACTGGGACTTTGAAAATGAGGACTGTTTTGCTGGCCTCGGCCGGCATGTTTGCACTGAGCGCTTTTGCACCGGCGATGGCCGCCGACATGGCGGCGCGCGCGCCTTACGTGAAGGCTCCGCCGCCGGCCGCGATCTACAACTGGACCGGCTTCTACGTCGGCGGCTTCGGCGGCTACGCCAGCGAGAACTCCGGCACCCCGAGCATGGAAGGCGGCTTCGGCGGCGGCACGATCGGCTACAACTGGCAGGCCGGCAACATCGTGTACGGCCTTGAGGTCGACGCTGCAGGCGCTGACATCGACGCGTCGGTCTCGACGCTGGGCGTTACCGCCCGGAGCAAGATCGACTCGCTCGGCACCGTGCGCGGCCGCTTCGGCTTCGCCGTCGACAAGGTGCTGTTCTACGGCACCGGCGGCTACGCTTGGGTCAACAACGAGGTCAGCGTCACCGCGCTCGGCGTCACCGCCTCGCAGAGCAACTTCCACTCCGGCTGGACCGTCGGCGCCGGCGTCGAAGCGTTCATCGCGCCGCAGTGGTCGATCAAGGGCGAATACCTGTATCGCAGCCTCGACAGCGAAAACTATTTCGGCGTGCCCTCCGGCACGCTCGAGCTGCACAGCGCCCAGTTCGGCGTCAACTATCACTTCGGCGGCCCGATCGTCGCCAGGTACTAAGATCGATCTGCGATCAGATCGCGCGGAAAGGCCGGCCTCGCGCCGGCCTTTTTGCGTAAGAGCGTTTTTGAGCGAGGTGGATTCCGGTTCGCGTCAAGAAAACGCGCCAAAGCAGGAATCAGGAGCCCCCGTTCCGATTCGATCGGAACGGCAAAATGCTCTGGCGGAACCGGCGCTGCTGACGGCTGCTGCCATCAGGCAAACTATCCGTTGATGGACGCAACTCAGCACTGGAAATTGTTGGCCGTTCTTCCTACGTTCCAGTCTTCACACCCCATCGGCGCAAGGTCCCGGCATCACCGGCGATGCGCGCCCAAAAGGCGCCCAAGCATGCGCCCGGAACTGTCGCTATGGATGAAGTGCTCAAGGCGAAGCGCCAACAGAACGCCGGCTCCTCATCGCGCGCCATCACGATCCGTGGCGCGCGCGAACACAATCTGAAGAACATCGACGTCGAGATTCCCCGCGACAAGCTCGTGGTGTTCACCGGCCTGTCCGGCTCCGGCAAGTCGTCGCTCGCGTTCGACACCATCTATGCCGAGGGCCAGCGCCGCTACGTCGAATCGCTGTCGGCCTATGCGCGCCAGTTCCTCGAGATGATGCAGAAGCCGGATGTCGACCAGATCGACGGCCTGTCGCCGGCGATCTCGATCGAGCAGAAGACGACGTCGAAGAACCCGCGCTCGACCGTCGGCACCGTCACCGAGATCTACGACTACATGCGCCTGCTGTGGGCGCGCGTCGGCGTGCCCTATTCGCCGGCCACCGGCCTGCCGATCGAGAGCCAGATCGTCTCGCAGATGGTCGACCGCGTGCTGGCGCTGCCGGAAGGCACCCGCCTCTACCTGCTGGCGCCGGTCGTGCGCGGCCGCAAGGGCGAGTACAAGAAGGAGCTCGCCGAGTATCTCAAGAAGGGCTTTCAGCGCGTCAAGATCGACGGCACCTTCTACGAACTGTCCGAGGCGCCCGCGCTCGACAAGAAATTCCCGCACGACATCGACGTCGTGGTCGATCGCATCGTGGTGCGTCCCGACCTCGCCCAGCGCCTCGCGGAAAGCTTTGAGACCGCGCTGAAGCTCGCCGAGGGCCTCGCCGTGATCGAATACGCCGACGCGCCGGCGGCGGCCGCGCAGGACGACAAGAAAGAGGACAAGAAGAAGACCGCGAAGATCCACGACAAGAGCGGTCCCGAGCGCATCCTGTTCTCGGAGAAATTCGCCTGTCCGGTCTCCGGCTTCACGATCCCCGAGATCGAGCCGCGCCTGTTCTCGTTCAACAACCCCTATGGCGCTTGCCCGGCCTGCGGCGGCCTCGGCGTCGAGCAGCATATCGACGAGGACCTCGTCATCCCCGACAAGGAGCTGACCTTGCGCAAGGGCGTGATCGCGCCTTGGGCGAAATCGTCCTCGCCCTATTACATCCAGACCCTGACCGCGCTCGGCAAGCACTACAAGTTCACGCTCGACACCAAGTGGAAGGACCTCACCAAGAAGGTCCAGAACGCGCTGCTGCACGGCTCCGGCGACGACGAGATCAAGTTCTCCTATGAGGACGGCGTCCGCTCCTACGACACCAAGAAGCCGTTCGAGGGCGTCATCACCAACATCAACCGCCGCTACCGCGAGACTGAGAGCGAGTGGGCGCGCGAGGAGCTCGGCAAGTATTTCTCCGACGTGCCTTGCGCCGGCTGCAACGGCCACCGGCTGAAGCCGGAGGCGCTGTGCGTCAAGATCGGCGGCAAGCATATCGGCGAGATCTCGGAGCTCTCGGTGAAGCGCGCCGGCGAATGGTTCGAGACGGTGCCGGAGGCGCTGAACGCCCAGCAGAACGAGATCGCGACGCGCATCCTCAAGGAGATCCGCGAGCGCCTGACCTTCCTGCTCGACGTCGGCCTGAACTACCTGACGCTGTCGCGCTCGTCCGGCACGTTGTCGGGCGGCGAGAGCCAGCGCATCCGCCTCGCCTCGCAGATCGGCTCGGGCCTCACCGGCGTGCTCTATGTGCTGGACGAGCCGTCGATCGGCCTGCACCAGCGCGACAATGCCCGCCTGCTCGACACGCTGAAGCGGCTGCGCGACCTCGGCAATACCGTGGTCGTGGTCGAGCATGACGAGGACGCCATCCGCCTTGCCGATTACGTGCTCGATATCGGGCCCGGCGCCGGCATGCATGGCGGCCACATCGTCGCCGAGGGCACGCCCGACCAGATCATGCGCAACCCGAAATCGCTGACCGGCAAGTATCTGACCGGCGAGCTTTCGGTCCCCGTGCCCGACCGGCGGCCGCCGAACCACCGGCGCACCATCAAGGTCGTCAACGCCCGCGGCAATAACCTCAAGAACGTCTCGGCCGAGATTCCGCTCGGCCTGTTCACCTGCGTCACCGGCGTGTCCGGCGGCGGCAAGTCGACGCTGCTGATCGACACGCTGTACCGCGCCATCGCCCGCAAGCTCAACAACGCCAGCGAAGGCGCCGCGCCGCACGACCGCATCGAGGGCCTCGAGCACATCGACAAGATCATCGACATCGACCAGTCGCCGATCGGCCGCACGCCGCGTTCCAACCCCGCGACCTATACCGGCGCCTTCACGCCGATCCGCGAATGGTTCGCCGGCCTGCCCGAGGCGAAGGCGCGCGGCTACGAGCCCGGGCGCTTCTCCTTCAACGTCAAGGGCGGCCGCTGCGAGGCCTGCCAGGGCGACGGCGTCATCAAGATCGAGATGCACTTCCTGCCCGACGTCTACGTCACCTGCGACACCTGCAAGGGCAAGCGCTACAACCGCGAGACGCTGGAGGTGCTGTTCAAGGGCAAGAGCATCGCCGACGTGCTCGACATGACGGTCGAGGAAGCCGCCGAGTTCTTCAAGGCGGTGCCGCGCGTGCGCGAGACCTTCCAGACCCTGCACCGCGTCGGCCTAGACTACATCCATGTCGGCCAGCAGGCGACGACGCTGTCGGGCGGCGAAGCCCAGCGCGTCAAGCTTGCCAAGGAGCTGTCAAAGCGCGCCACCGGCCGCACGCTCTACATCCTGGACGAGCCGACCACCGGCCTGCACTTCCATGACGTCGCAAAACTGCTCGAGGTGCTGCACGAGCTGGTCGCGCAGGGCAACACGGTGGTGGTGATCGAGCACAATCTCGAAGTCATCAAGACCGCCGACTGGGTGATCGACCTCGGCCCCGAAGGCGGCGACGGCGGCGGCGAGATCGTCGCCTGGGGTCCCCCGGAGGACATCGTCAAGGCACCGCGCAGCTACACCGGCAAGTTTTTGGCGCCGGTGCTGAAGAAGGCGAACAGCAAGCCAAGGAAGAGCTCAGCAAGCGAGGCGGCGGAGTGACATTGGTAGGGTGAGCGGGCTGCGAACAAGCTTCGCGTTCGGAGATGACAGCGCTCCGCACACCGCTGCGGCGCGCGCATACATTCCCGAAAACGTGACAAGCAAAGCAGCGCTCTTGGCAACGCTCGCAGCGCAGCTCGGACTCCCCGATTACTTTGGCAACACTTGGGATGCGTTCGAGGAATGTATTCGCGATCTCTCATGGTTGCCCCACGGTCCCGTATTCGTAGCGCATGCGGACGTGCCCCTGATTAGCGACGTGTCGAACGCCATGACCTATGTGGCAATTCTGAATGACGCTGTCTGCAAGATGTCGCGATCGGCGGACCATCCGCTTTCTGTCGCATTTCCACCCCAGTATCGCGACCAGGTCATGTGGTTGCTTCGAGCGGACCACGCCCGTCGCACGTAGCGCGCAGGATGGGCGGAGCGAAGCGAAACCCATCGACTCATCTCGCGGCCCGAACGATGGGTATCGCTTCGCTCCACCCATCCTACGGATTGCTGCGATAGGTAGCGATCTGCCAGACGTTTGCCCATGAATCCCGAACTGTCGCTCGTCTGTCACCGTAAGGCGTATCCGCAGGCGGCTCGATCGATTCAGCGCCTGCCGCGATCGCCCGCCGATAAGCCTCGTCCGCGTTCTCAACATAGACATAGAGAAAGGTCGGCATGGCCTCGCGCACGCCTCCGCCATCGCTGATCAGCGATGACCGAGTCTTCGATCCGGATTTCCGTCGGCGCGCCGGAGCGGACATCGCCCTGCGCATCGAAAACGTCTCGAAGAAATCTGGCCAAGCCGGTGAGGTCGCGGGTGACAATTCGCGGTATGACGGAAGGCCAGCCGGCGGGCTTGAATGAGGGCATGTATACCGGTCTTGAACTAAGCAAGTAGCCCGCATGAGCGGAGCGATATGCGGGGTCTATCAGCCGAACAGGTTGACCGCTCCCGCATGTCGCTTCGCTCATGCGGGCTACGGCAGGCCTCAACTACGCCCTACACCGCCCAATAGTTCGGGTGCGTATACGATTGCGAGCGGTCGCCCCAGTCGAACTCGTCGCCGTCGAACTCCGACGGCCCTGCGCGCAAATCCTCCAGCGTCACCTCGGCCTCGAAGGCCTGGCGGACAGGATCGAATCGCAGCGCGGCCCATCTGACGGGATAGTGGTGGTGGGTACTCAGCACGCCGCCGGTCTTGATGATGGCGTAGGCCACCGTTCCGCTCACCTTGTCGAGCATCAGCCGCTCGATCGACCCAAGTTTCGTCCCGTCGCGCCCGAAGACGCAGACGTGTTCGACCCGGACACTGGGCACCAAGGTATGATGCATGGCATCCTCCCTGTTTCCTGGTGTTTGCCTGATAATATAGGCCTGCCGCGCTGGTGAGCCAATGGGTCGCAACTCGGCGACAGGTCGCAGGGCGCGGTTGGCTCTATCCTGCGCCGGCGGACGCTTGCACAATTTCGGAATAATAAAAACGTACCGCTGATTTGCCCGACGCGTCAAGTCGCTTTTCCCGAGTGGCCGTGTCGAATGCCGGCTCGCCGCCGGCTACTGTGCATGGGGTTGTTTTCGATATTTTGGGACACCCCACGCACCTTCCCCCTACTCCGTCCGTCTGAGGAACGCCCCGAACGCTCTTGGGCCGTCGCCGACCTTGACCTCGCCAATCACCTTCAGCTCGGCGGCGTCGATCACGCTCAGCGTGTTGCTCTCCCAGTTCGCGACCAGGATGCGTTTGCCGTCGGCGGTCGCCTCGATGCCTTCGGGGTAGTCGCCGACCGTGATCCGCTTCACCGGCTGCAACGTCGCGAGGTCGAACACGCTGACCTTGCCGTCATACTGGTCGGTGACGAAACCGCGGCCCTCCGCCAGCGCCACCGCGTAGGGACGCAGGCCGACATGCACGCGGCCGACCTCGCGAGCGGTCGCGATGTCGATCACGGAGACGTCGTTGGTGCCGACATTGGCGGTGTAGGCGCGCTTGCCGTCGGCATCGATGGTGACCCCGAACGGCCGCGTCCCGACCTTCACGATCCCCCGCCGCTCGCGCGAGGCGGTGTCGATGATGGAGACGCTGTCATCGTCGCGATCCGCCGACAGCAGCAGCAGCCCATCCGGCGTCACCGCCAGCCCGGACGGCGATGCACCGACCGCGATGCTTGCGGCGACACGCCGCTCTCTGGCATCGATCACCCGCACCACGGCGGCGTACCAGTCGGCGACATAGACCGTGGCGCCGTCGGGCGCGACCGCGATGCCGAGCGGCCCGCCGCCGACATCGACCCGACCGACGACCTTTCGCGTCGACGCGTCGACCACGGTGACCGCCTTGGCATCCGGACTGGTCACATAGGCGAAGCGGCCGTCATTGCTGACGGCAACGCCGGCGGGCTTGCCGCCGATCGCGATGGTCGCGACCGGCTTCGAGGTCGCGAGATCGACCACCGTGAGGTCGTCGCTGAGCTGGTTGGTGACGAATGCCTCCTCGGCGCGCGCGGCGCCGAGGCTGGCGAGCAGCGCGACGAGCACAATCGCGCGCATCGCTAAAGCCCGATGAGATTGGGGCGAACCATGATCGCGCTCTAGCTCCTTGTTTTGAGCATGATCCTGTCGGAAAACCGCTTCGCTCTTTGCCGGATCATGCTCAGGTCCCGCTCTCGATCTTCTTCTTCAGCGCTTCGAGCCCGGCCTTGTAGAGCCTGCTCACCGCCTTCACCGCGGCCTCGTCACTCAGCTCCGGCGGCGGATCATTGTTCGGAAAACCGCGGTAGAACGCGCCGGCCCATTCCAGCTTCGACTTGCCGTCGGGCGCCGGCGACACCGTCAGCGTCGAGGAATAGTTGGTGACCGGCAGCACCTTCACGTCGACCGCCGTGATCCGGTACGAATAGCTCATCATCTCCGGTTCGTATTTGTAGAGTTCCTCGTCGACGGTGGCGCCGGGCCCCAGCGTCAGCCGCCGCGTGGCGCCGATCTCGTTGCCCTTCTCGCCCTCGGTCTTGGTGACGCCGGCGAGCCAGCTCATGTCCTGGAAATTGCCGATCACCGCCCACACCTTGGCCTGCGGCGCGTCGATCTCGATCGATTCCCGCACCTTCTGGCGGGTCGGCCCGTGAGCCCACGCGGCCCCCAACACAGCCAATGCCGCCACCACCACGCCGGCCCTCGCGATCGTCCGCCTCATCCTTGGTCCTCTCCCGATGTCTGCCGGCCCTGCGCCGCCTGGCGTATGCCGCAGTTTATGATTGGAGGTTCTAGACTAGACCGGCGACCCGCTTCTTGCACCAGAGCGAAGTCGCCGCGGCCGGCTTCCCCGGGAGGCAAGCCTGCCGGGCAGCGGCGTCAGTCCTCGATCGCCGCCTCGACGAACCCCTTGGGGTCGTCGCAGAACTCGCGCATCAGCCGGTAGTGATCGGTGTCCTTCAGGCCCACCGGCTCCAGCCCATATTTGGTAACCCGCAGCAGCGTCGCATTCGGATAGGCCATCAGCACCGGTGAATGCGTGGCCATGATCACCTGGCAGTGGCCGGTGCCGTTCATTCGGTGCAGCAGCTTGAGGAATTCGATCTGGCGCGACGGCGACAGCGCGGATTCCGGCTCGTCGAAGATGAAGATGCCCTGCCGCTGGCAACGCTCGTTGAAGAAGCGCAGGAAGCCCTCGCCGTGGGAATAGGACAGGAAGTTCGGTGGCAGGTCTCTGACGTCCACCGCTGCCTGATCCAGATAGCGCGCCACCGAAAAGAAGCTTTCCGCCCGGAAGAACCAGCCGTTGGTGATCCTGGGCAGCCAGCTGGCACGCAGCGCCGACGCAAGCGAGCCGCCCATCTTCTCAACGGCATTGCTGTGGTCGACCGCACGATAACCCTTGCCGCCGCCGGCATCGTCATAGCCGGCCATCACGGCGATGCCCTTCAGCAGCGTCGACTTGCCGGTGCCGTTCTCGCCGACGATGATGGTGATCGCCTTGTCGAAGCTGAGCTCGAAATCGTCGCGCAGCAGCGGCAGCACGAATGGATATGCGTTGCGATTGGGAATGCGCGCGGGATCGAGCCAGACGCGCCTCAGATACGGCGCGGGCATGTTGATCGGGCGGTGTCGTCCTCTGGCCATTCGTCCTGCTTCCGGCACGCCGCGGCGGCGCCAACCACGATCCCAGATCGAGGTGAATCCGTCAAGAACACAACGGGAACACGCGGGCTGGCCTGGCGCGCACGTCGGTGCACAATGCTAGGTTCAATGTCCCGCGCATACGACGCGGAATCAGCAAGCCTTGTTGGGATCCCCGAAATGAAAACCTCGCCTCCGGAAGGGTTCAAGCTCCTGCCGAGCCGCCCAGGGTTCATCGACCATAATGGCCCCTACTACTGGCGTGAGACCGGCGACGCCGCGCCTGAATGGGGGTTTCAGAGCGACGACCGGCACGGCAATCCCTACGGCTACATTCATGGCGGGGCGATCCTCGGCTTTCTCGATACCGCCCTCGGCAGTGCCGTGTTCATGGCAACCAAACGCAAATGCGCGACCGTTTCGCTGGACACGCGCTTCGTCGGCGGCGCCGCGCCGGGTCCATGGATCATCGGCCGCACGACCGTGAAAAAGGTGACGCGGACTTTCGCTTTCGTCGATGCGGAAGCCTTCGCCGACGACAAGCTGCTGGTGACAGCCGCCGCCGTCTTCCGCGTCTTCGACGACTGAGCCGATGCCAAGTCGCGCCTACATGCTTTTCCGCAAGGCGATCCTCACCGAGGAGCAGGTTGTCTGCATCTATGACGGCCGGCCGCGCGAGCTCTGTCCGCACATCATCGGCCACAACAAGAGCGGTGAAGAGGTCGTGCTGGCCTGGCAATTCGCGGGCGAGAGCTCGGGCAAGCTGCCGCAATGGCGCTGCCTGCGGCTCGCCAATGTCAGCGACGTCAGCCTGCGCAAGGGCCCCTGGTACGAAGGCGGCTCGCACCGCACCGAGCAACGTTGCGTCAGCGCCATCGACCTCGACATCAACATCGATGTCCGCAAGCGGCGGTGAGCGGCCCATACATCTGAGTTGCTTGACGGCGCAAGCACCGCTTTCCCTGCACCCTCCGCTCAAGCGAGGGCGGAGCGAAATGCAACGCTCGGGCAAACATGTCGCGAGAATACGGATGTGTGACGCGCAGGCGGCATGACACACTCCCCGTCGTCCCGGCGAAGGCCCGGCCTTCGCCGGGACGACGCGGGGATGGGGTATGCCATGCCCCTACGGCTGCTCCGCCTCCGCCAGCACCTCCAGCGCCAGCTCCATCGTCATCAGCACCGGGTTGTCGCCGCGCACCAGGCGTCCCTCGGCGATGCCGCCGAGATAGTCGACCAGCGCGATGTCGAGCTCGGCATGCAGCCGGCCATCCGCGTCCGGTGCGATCTCGCCCGCGGTCACCGCGAGCTCGGTCGCGAACGGCACCACGCTGTGGCCGTCGGTGAAGACGGCCCCGATGGTCGAGCCGACGCCGCCATGCAGCCGCGCGCGCAGGATGCCGTGCTGGCGGCAGAAGCCTTCCAGCGCGCAGGCAAAATCCTGGTTCGGCCGCAGCCGGAGCGCGAAGGCATGGCTCGTGGTCTTCGCCCCGCGCGGCGCGCTGGCGACGGGGCCGAACAGCTTGAAATTGGTCTCGCTGTCCGCTTTGGCCAGGAACGTCGCGCCGTCGATCCCGAACGCGTTGACCTCGAACGGCTCGGCGACAATGGTTTCATCCGGCAGCATGTGGCCGCCGTTGAAGCGGCCATCGGCCTCGGTCCACACGCCGTGGCAATGAAAGAACGGCGCGCCGTCGCGTTCGCCGAAGGTCAGCGCCGCAAGCTTGAGGCGTGTCACACCGTCGGGACGGAACGTGTCGCTGTAGAACGCGGCGTTGACGCCGTCCTTCGACAGCGCCGGCATCACATAGGCGAACGGCCCGACCGCGCCGCCCCTGGCGCTCAATACGCCGCCGGAAAATCCTTCTGCCGCAAAGCCGCGGCGCACGGCTTCGAGCAACGGAATGCCGGCCTCGAGCACGAATGAAAAGGCGCGGCCGCGCGCGCTGACCCATTGGATGCGCTCTGGATGCGGAGCGCCGGGCTGGGCGATGCTGCGCATCGCCTCACGCGCCCGTCGATTTGGCGATCACCTCGAGCAGCCCGCGCGCCTCGAGCTCGTCGCGGATCAGCCGCTTCGGCACCTTGCCGTAGCCGGACTTCGGCAACGCCTCCCAGAAGAAGAAGCGCTTCGGCATCTTGTAGCGCGGCACTTTCGGCGCGAGATAGGCGGCAAGCTCCGCCTCCGCGACCGCCTCGGTGCCCTCGCGCGCGACGCAGACGGCGACGCCGACCTCGCCCCAGAACGGATCGGGCACGCCGAGCACCGCGACCTCGCCGACCGCGGGATGCGTCAAGAGCTTCTCCTCGATCTCGCGCGGATAGATGTTGGAGCCGCCCGAGATGTACATGTCGGAGGCGCGGCCGGTGATGTAGACGAAACCCTCCTCGTCCATATGGCCGAGGTCGCCGGTGCGGAACCAGCCGTCGCGAAACGCCTTCGCGTTGGCCTCGGGATTGTCGTAATAGCCCGCGAACACGCCGGGACCGATCACGCAGATCTCGCCGGTCTCGTGCGCCTTCAGCTCGCTTCCATCGTCGTCCTGGATCGAGACCTGCATCCCGGTGCGCTCGAAGCCGCAGGTGCCGATCCGCGCACGCGGCTCGTCCTCGGGATCGTGCAGGCCGGGCGGCAGCACCGTGATGTTGCCGGTGACCTCGCCGAGGCCGAAATATTGCACCAGCACGCCGCCGAGCTTGTGCAGCGCCGCCTTCTGGTCCTCGCGATACATCGGCGCGCCGGCATAGATGATGTAGCGCAGCGAGGAATGGTCGTGCTGGTCGGCGGCGGGATGCTCGACCATCATCTTCAGGATCGTCGGCACCGTGAACATGTTGCTGACGCGATGCTTGGCGATCAGCCGGAAGGCTTCGGCGATGTCGAACTTCTCCGACGGCAGCAGGATGGTCGGTACGCCGCGCGCAGTCTGCACCAATTGATGCACACCGGCGCCATGCGACAGCGGCGCCACCACCAGCGAGGCGTCCTCTTCCGTCGTGCCGGGCATCAGGTCGGCGAGATGGTTGGTGATCACGAAGGCCATCTGGCCATGGGTCAAGACGGCGGCCTTGGAGCGGCCGGTGGTGCCGGAGGTGAAGAAGAACCAGCAGGGATCGTCGTAGTCCACGGCAACGTTCTCGACCACAGCGCCGGCGTGTCTGACGATGACGTCACCGACGGTCGCCTCGCCGAACGTGCCCTCCTCCCCGATCCGCCAGACGAATTCGAGCGCGGGATTGGCGGCCGCCTTGGCATGTTCGGGGAAGTCGGCGTGGCAGAGAAATGCCTTGGCGCCGGAGGCTTCCGCGAGATAGGCGACCTCGTCCGGCATCAGGCGGAAATTGGTCGGCACCCACACCGCGCCGAGCCGGAAGGCCGCGAACATCGACCAGAACATCTCGTCGCAGTTCTTGGAATGCACCAGGATGCGGTCGCCCTTGACGATGCCACGCGCCGCCAATGCCGCCGCCAGCGCCGAGACGTTCTGGTCGATATGGCGCCAGGACCAGGCCTTCTCGTTCCAGATGAAGCCGGGTCGATCGCCGTGGCGGCGGGCGTTCTGGGTCAGGATGTAGGCGAGGTTCATCACCCGGCGCGACACCCGCGCGATCCCGCCGCGCGGAGCGGCAGCAGCCGTCCCGCTCATTGCCGCCCCGCCGATACGCACAACAGACAGGGCAAGGTCAGGACGGTCATCGGGTATTTCCTCGGTCAGAACCGGGCGTCTTCAAGCGCCGCAAGGGGTCGGTACCATCCGGTTTATCGCCAAGCCGCCGCCTTCGGCAAGGCCCGCCGGGCGCACCCCGATGATACCGCGCGCAGGCGGCGGCCAACCCGTTGTTTTCTGCCCAGGCCGCTACTGCGGGTGCTTGGCGAGTTCCTGCTCGCTCAGGTTCCAGTCCTGCCACAGCTGCAACGCGCCTATAAAGGCGACCAGTGCGCCGAGCAGGATGTGCCAGAACTGCAGCCAGTGGTCCTCGGCATAACCGAAGACCAGGGGCGATGCCATCAGCCAGAGGCCGAGCAGGATGCTTGCGACCTCCTCCCAGCGGTGCAGCGCGACATATTCGAGCTGGGCGATGCCGAGCACCAGCATGCCGACCATGAAGCTGTTGAGGACGAGGTGGCTGCGCTCGATATCGACGGCGCCGCTCACCTGCATCGGAAACCAGGGCGAGACCATGATCAGCACGCCGAGCAGCATGCCGACCCAGTCCTCCCAGGGACGGTGTGTGTTGAAGAAACGATTGTCCGACATGACGAACCTCCTCCGACAAGAGGCATACGTTCGGCGGCCGGCTCCGCCACTCCGTACCAGACGACCATCCGGCCGCATCAGGGGCGTATGTCTGACATCAAACCTAATCGAACTGCATCCGTCCGCAAGGCCCGTCCAGCGGGTGTGCGACGCGGCAGCGGCGATCGTGGCCGGCAGGGTGTCACCGGGCCCCGCCGAGCCGCGCCAGTGCCCCCTTGGCGCTTTGCAGATCGGGCTGCAGCTCGAGCGCCTTGCGGAAATCGGCCGCCGCACCCTTCTTGTCGCCGAGCCGCAGCTTGGCCTGGCCGCGATTATTCCAGGAATAGACGTCGTTCGGATCGTATTGCAGCGCCTTGTCGTAATCGGCGAGCCCGCCCTTGTTGTCACCCTGATAGAGACGGATCATGCCGCGGTTGCGCCAGCCGCGCGCATCGGTCGGCGCGATCCTCGCCGCCTCACCGTAATCGGCGACTGCGCGATCGAGCTGCTCGGTATCGCGATAGACATTGCCGCGGTTGATATAGGCGAGCACGTTGGGCTCGAGCCTGATCTCCGTGGTGAAGTCGGCGATCGCATGGGCCGCGTCGCGCTTGCGGTAGTAGACGAAGCCGCGATTGCCATAGGCGGTGGCGAGCTGCGGATTGAATTTGATGGCGAGGCTGAGATCGGCCAGCGCGCGGTCGAGATCGCCCTTGTTGAGCCAGGCATCACCGCGATTGTTGTAGGCCAGCGCGAACGCCGGATCGATCCGGATCGCCTCGTCGTAATCGGCAATCGCATGATCGAGATCGCGCTTGAAGGCGTAGACGCGGCCGCGATTGGTGTAGGCGCAGGCATAGGCGGGATCGAGCTTGATGGCCTCGTTGAGGTCGGCGAGCGCTGCATCGAGCTCGCGCTTCTCGGTCAGCCCATGGCCGCGATTGCAATAGGCGCCGGCCAGCCGCTTGCCGGTCTCGGTCTTGCCGTCGATCACCGTGGTGCAGGCGGCCACGCGGTCGCCGGGCGCTGTCGTCAGGCCGACGCAGGTCTGCCAGTTCGGATCGTCGCCGGCGGCGGCTTTCGGCGGGTTTGGAAGCGTCAGGGCGGCGCCGAGCAATACGGCGGTCAGGCAGGCCAAAATGCGCATATCGTCAATCCACAAATGCCAATTTGCGGGTTGGTCGCGGCTTTGCACCGGCGGGTTCACACGCTTACATCAGGGCCTGTCAATCAACCGGGATTTTGCGATGGCCGCCGTGCGCGACAACAGTGACCAAAACCGCTTCGAGCTCGACACCGAGGGCGGCACAGCCTTTGCGAACTACCGGCGGACGCCCGCGGCCGTCATCATCACCCATACCGAAACACCGCACGCCCTGCGCGGCCGCGGAATCGCATCGGAGCTGGTCAAGGGTGCGCTTGAGCTGATCCGCGCCGACGGCCGCAAGGTGATCGCCGGCTGCGGTTTCGTGGTGGATTACCTCGACAAGCATCCGGAATACGCGGACCTTGCCGGCTAGAGCCCGTTCCGTTCCGATGGAATCGGAACGGGGCTCTAGCCGCTCCTTATGACGCGTTCTCTTTACGCGAACCGGGTATCCACTTCGCTCGAAAACGCTTTTGCCCGCGTTCGTCAGACGATCTTGATCGACATGTCGGGCAGGCCCTCGAGCTTGCACAGCAGCACGTCGCCCTTGACCACAGGGCCGACGTTCTGCGGCGTACCGGAATAGATGATGTCGCCGGCCTTCAGCTCGAATGCCTCGGACAGCTTTGCGATCTGCTCGGCGACGCTCCAGATCATGTTCTTCAGATCCGAGCTTTGTCGCACCGTGCCGTTGATCGCGAGCGAGATCGCCCCTTGCGTGAAATGGCCGGTCTTATCAGCCGGATGGATCGGCCCGAGCACCGCGGCATGGTCAAAGCTCTTGCCGATCTCCCAGGGCTTCTTCTCCGCGGCCATGCCGTTCTGCAGATCGCGCCGCGTCATGTCGAGGCCGAGCGCGTAGCCATAGACGTGATCGAGCGCCTTGTCGGCCGGAATATTGGTGCCGCCGGACTTCAACGCGGCGACCAGCTCGACCTCGTGGTGATAGTTCTTGGTCAGCGACGGATAGGGATGATCGGCGACGGTGCCGATCGCGACATTCTGGATCGCATCCGTCGGCTTCTGGAAGAAGAACGGCGGCTCGCGCGTCGGGTCCGAACCACGCTCGATCGCGTGCGCGGCGTAGTTGCGGCCGATGCAGTAGATGCGGCGAACCTGAAACACCTCGCTGGCGCCGACGATCGGGATCGTCACGGCCGCGACCGGAAACATCGCCTTTGGCGCGGCCTCGGCATGGGCCGGCGCGGATTGCGCGGCGGCGCCGGCCAGTGCGAGGGCGCCGGTCGCAAGCATCGTCCGGCGATCGAGATCAGTCATGGGCGTTCTCCTCGTTGTTCTTGGCCGATCTATAAATGCTCGCCGGTCGATAAAAAAGGGCCCGCGCTGGCGCGAGCCCTGGCTATGCGCGGGAGGATGATCCCGTCAGTGCTTGATGTCGGGGGGCAGCTTGCCGCCATTTACCGCGAGCTTCGTCATCACCTGCTTGTGCAGCCAGATGTTCATGCTGGCGGAATCGTTGGTATCGCCGGTGTAGCCGAGCTCCTTGGCGAGCTCCTTGCGGGCCGACAGGCTGGAGTCGATGTCGAGCGCCTTCATCAGGTCGACGATCGAGGTCCGCCACTCGAGCTTCTCGCCCTTCGCGGCAACCGCCTTGTCGAGAATCGGGGCGACGTCAACCGACTGCGCCGGCGCCGCACCGGCGGGCACCGCGGCGGGAGACGACGATGCGCTGCCGGATCCACCGGCGGGAGCTGCGCTTGTGGCCGCTCCGCCGGCGGGCGCGGCGCTGGCGCTACTGCCGAAGATCGCGCCCATGATTTTTCCAAAAATGCTCATCGTTCGCTCCCAAGAGAGTTGAGATGTGAAGGCCAGACGGCCTTGGCGCGCCTGACCGAGGTCGCAGTTCAAGTCTATCGCCCCCTCCATAGCTTGCCAATGCGACATTCACTTAAGCGTGAGTGCTTTTGGCACGGTTTGGGAGTACCCTTGTTCTACAGTTCGCGACACGGCCAGTTCCCTGCTCTGTCTTTCGCGTCTGGCTTGCTCGTGATCGCTTCGAGAGGCGGCAGGTTTGTGCCCGCGTGCCGGGCGCCAGATGCGACCGCCCAGAGGGAGACAACGACCATGGCCACGTCATACCAAGGCAATGTCACATCGATGACGCAGAGCGGACAAGGCGCCGCGTCTGCGCCTGTCATCCGCACCATCGGCCTGTCCGATTTGCATCATGCGCTGCGTCTCGGCTGGGAAGACTTCAAGGCGGTGCCAAGTCACGCCATCATCCTCTGCCTGATCTATCCGGTGCTCGGCCTCGTGCTTGCGCGCACCGTGCACGGCTATTCCGTGCTGCCCCTGCTGTTTCCGCTGGCCGCGGGCTTTGCCCTGCTCGGCCCGTTTGCCGCCATCGGCCTCTACGAGATGAGCCGCCGCCGCGAGGATGGCGGGGAAGCATCTGCTTGGGATGCCATGGAGGTATTCCGCTCACCGTCATTCGGCGCGATGCTCGGGGTCGGAACGCTGCTGTTCGCGCTGTTCGTGACCTGGATCGCCACCGCCCAGGCGATCTACACGGCGGTGTTCGGCTATGAGACCGCGGCCAACATTCCCGATTTTGCCGCGCGCGTGCTGACCACCCAGCAAGGCTGGTGGCTCATCGTGGTCGGCTGCAGCGTCGGCTTCCTGTTCGCGCTCGTCGCGCTTTGCATCAGCGTGATCGCCTTCCCCATGATGCTCGACCGCCAGGCAACCGCTGGCGAAGCCATGGTGACGTCGATGCGCGCCGTCGCACAGAACCCGGTGCCGATGGCGGCCTGGGGCCTGATCGTCGCGGTGCTGCTGGTGCTGGGCACGATCCCGTTCTTCCTCGGGCTTGCCGTGGTGATCCCGCTGCTCGGTCACGCCACCTGGCATCTCTATCGCGAGGTCATCGTCAAGGATCCGAACGCGCGGCCGGTGATCCCCGAACCGCGCGAGCGCAAGCCCGCCGCGGACTTCCCGGCCAATCTGTTTCCGTGGCGGCGCGGCGATCGCGGCTAAGCGCCGCTAACCCGGATTCGTAAACGTCAAAGCAACCGCCGGCCGATATGTTCGGCCGGCGGTTTGTCGTTCAGGATCGTCAAATGGGTGTGAAACTGGCGTGGCATTTGCAGCGCTGCCTGAGGAAAAAGCGGCTCGGTCACGAGCCTTGTTTTGGCCGCTGTTGCCGCGAACATACCCGCCGCCCTTCGCGACCATCGATGACATCGCAGACTCCGGAGTGAATTGCCTATGACCTCTCGCCTTTGCTTTCGCACGCTCGCCATTGGCGCGTGGCTCCTGACCTCGACGGCGTCGGCGCTGGCCGCCCAATGCGGCACGGGCACGTTCGAATCCTGGCTCGACGATTTCAAGAAAGAGGCTGCGACGAAGGGCATTTCGCAGAACGCGATCCAGGCCGGGTTGACCGGCGTCACGCAGGACAAGGCGATCCTCGCCCGCGACCATTCGCAGCAGGTGTTCAGCCAGACGTTCGAGCAGTTCTCGGGCCGCATGGTGCCGCCGCGGCTCAATCGCGGCTCCGACATGATGAAGCGCTACGGCTCCGTGCTGTCGCGGATCGAGGAGGCCTACGGCGTGCCGGGCGAGATCCTGGTTGCGATCTGGGGACTGGAGACCGATTTCGGCGTCAACACCGGCAAGTTTCCGACCATACGTTCACTGGCGACGCTCGCCTATGACTGCCGCCGCTCCGACATGTTCAAGGCCGAGTTGATGGACGCCTTGCGCATCGTCGAGCGCGGCGATCTGCCGCCGCAGGAGATGCGCGGCGCCTGGGCCGGCGAGATCGGCCAGACTCAATTCATGCCGTCGTCCTACATCAAGTTCGCGGTCGACTTTGACGGCAACGGCAAGCGCGACCTCCTGCACAACGTGCCCGACGTGCTGGCGTCGACGGCGAACTACCTGAAGAGCTATGGCTGGAAGAAGGGCAAGGGCTGGGAGCCCGGCAGCGAGAATTTTGCGGTGATCCAGCAGTGGAACAAGAGCGAAGTGTATGCGAAGACGATCGGCCACTTCGCCACCCAGCTCGCCAAGGCTCCATAGCGCTTTCACACCAGATTGCGTGGCGCAGCGAGGCCAGCCTTCCGCTCTGACTCGATCAACGCTGCTCCAGCTAGGGGTGAATCAAAAAGGGCCGATCGCCCCAGGCAATCGGCCCTTATCGCAATGATCAAAGCTTACTTCGCCATGCTGGCTTCGGCAGCCTTGCTGAGGTGCGCGCCGCAAGCGCCCCACTTGTTGTTCAGCATCGCGTCCTGGGCGAGCGAGACTTCCTTCTCCGCCGCGAATTTGACCTCATTGTCAGCCATAGCTTCGACTGCAGCTTCGGTCTTGCCGAGATTGGCGCCGCTGCAGCCGAGGCCCGCAAGATGGCGATGCGCAGCCTGAGCGGGAGCGACAGCGTAGGCAACGGCAGCCACGGTGGCTGCTGCGATCAATGTCTTAATCATGGGATGATCCATCTGTTGTTCTTGGACAGATCCCAGCGTGATTGCGGAATCTGCGGAACGATTATTCGCTGTTCCCGGCACCGTTCAGAATGAACTTCGCGCGATACAAATGTGATGAGCGCTGCGCGCGTATCGCGCATGCGCTGCATAGTGTTTTGATTACAAGGCAGTAAGGAAGCAGCGCCGCAATAGCTTTGCTCGACGCATTCACTTCAATCGAGACTCACTTCCGATAATCAGCAGCGCATCCTGCGCGACATGCGACCCCGCGACGGAAATCCGTTGCGCACAGGATCAAATTACCACTTGCGTCAATGCGACCGATTGACGCGACACCATTTCCTGTCCGAGATCGCAATGAAGTGAATATAAGATCATTTTAACGACAACCGCGCGCATGCGAATCACGCATGGAACACATCGCTGTGACCCCTCCCGCAACGAGGGACCTCGGCTTGAACAAACGGTCCGTAATTACCACGTAAATGACGCAACCATGCCTGCCAAGACTTCAATAACTGACTGATTTCAGGAACGTTTTGTTGGAATACTCCGCCTTGATGGAACTTCCGTCTACGGGGCAGCGCTCCATGCGCCAAACGGTTAACCGGAACTTACTGCCGCCATGCGTTTTGAGCCTAGCTGCATCGCAACATCGGAACTACCGCACTGCACTATATCATCTATATTCACTTCAACGATGAAGCTTTGGAAAAGCTGAATCTGAATTACTAGGAGACTACCATGTTGCTCTCGCTCATCCGCATGATCCAGGCTTTCCGGGATTATCAGCGCAATGTCAGCGAACTGTCCCAGCTCAGCGATCGTGAACTCGCCGATATCGGCCTCGACCGCTCGGACATTCCGCGCGTTGCGGCCGGCACCTACAACGGCTAATCGGCCGCAAGGCCATCTGCTAAACGGATAACGCCCGCTTCCACAGCGGGCGTTGTCGTTTGTGGTGCGGTTTCAGATGCATATGAGATCAAAACGCGCTAACGCTGCGCGATGACACCGCATCAATCCTCTTCCCAACCCGTGCACATCGTGGGCGCGGGGCTCGCCGGCTCGGAAGCCGCCTGGCAGGTCGCCAATGCCGGCGTCCGCGCCGTGCTGCATGAAATGCGCCCGCAAAGGATGACCGAGGCGCATCGGACCGACGGTTGCGCCGAACTGGTCTGCTCGAACTCCTTCCGCTCCGATGATGCCGCCAACAACGCGGTCGGGCTGCTGCACGCCGAGATGCGGCGGCTGGGCTCCCTGATCATGCGCTCGGCCGACGCCAACCAGGTGCCCGCCGGCGGCGCGCTGGCGGTCGACCGCGACGGCTTTTCGGCCGCCGTCACCAAGGCGCTGAACGAACATCCGCTGATCGAGATCAGCCGAGAGGAAGTCGCAGGACTGCCGCCGGCCGACTGGAGCAACGTCATCGTCGCGACCGGTCCCCTCACCTCGGCGCCGCTTGCCGACGCCATCAGGCAGCTGACCGACGAGAGCGCGCTGGCATTCTTCGACGCGATCGCGCCGATCGTGCACAAGGATTCCATCGACATGTCGGTGGCCTGGTTTCAATCGCGCTACGACAAGGTCGGCCCCGGCGGCACCGGCGCGGACTACATCAACTGCCCGATGACGAAGGAGCAATATGACGCCTTCGTCGCCGCGCTGCTCGACGGCGAGAAGGTCGACTTCAAGGACTGGGAGACCAACACGCCCTATTTCGACGGCTGCCTGCCGGTCGAGGTGATGGCCGAGCGCGGTCACGAGACGCTGCGCCACGGGCCGATGAAGCCGGTAGGATTGACCAATCCGCACAACCCGACCGTCAAGCCGTATGCGATCGTCCAGCTGCGGCAGGACAACAAGCTCGGCACGCTCTACAACATCGTCGGCTTCCAGACCAAGCTGAAGCACGGCGCGCAGCAGCGCGTGTTCCGCACCATCCCCGGCCTCGAGAACGCGGAGTTCGCCCGCCTCGGCGGCCTGCATCGCAACACCTTCCTGAACTCGCCAAAGCTGCTCGACGGTCAGCTGCGTCTGCGCGCGCAGCCGCGGCTGCGCTTCGCCGGGCAGATGACGGGCTGCGAGGGTTACGTCGAGTCGGCCAGCGTCGGCCTGATCGCCGGCCTCTGCGCCGCCGCCGACATGCGCGGTGCCGCGCTGACGCCGCCGCCCGCGACGACCGCGCTCGGCGCGCTGCTCGGCCACATCACCGGTGGCCACATCGAAACGATCGAGGCCGGGTCGCGCTCGTTCCAGCCGATGAACATCAATTTCGGTCTGTTCCCGCCGCTGGCCAGTGCGCCGACCAAGAAGCCGGACGGCTCGCGGCTGCGCGGCAACGAGAAGACCGTCGCCAAGAAGCAGGCGATCAGCGCGCGCGCGCTCGCCGATCTCGACCACTGGATCGCAGAGCATCTGCGCGTTGCGGCAGCGGCCTGACAGTCATGAGCTTGCCGAAAGACGATGACACCACCCTGTCGATGCGGTGGAGCCAGGGCGTGCTGCTCAAGCGCGACGTGTTCTCGACCGTCGAGCGTGGCCGCTTCCGCGCCGATGACGGCGAGGTCGATGGCGTGCTGCGCCGGCTCGATCAGGTGCCGTTCTGGTCGTTCGGCCTGGCGCTGCATCTGTTCTCCCGCGAGCGCCGCGCGCTGACCTTGGCGCGCGACCTCGACGTCGGGCCAAAGCTGTTGTGGGCCGGCCGGCGCGCGCTGGTGCGCGGCTTCATCGACGGCGCGGCGCTGCATCTGGCGAAGCCGCATGGCGATGTCGCCTATTTCCGTTCCGCCAAGGCCGCGTTGCGCAAGCTGCATCGCGCCGGCATCTGCCACAACGATCTCGCCAAGGAGCAGAACTGGCTGGTCGGCCGCGATGGCCGCGCCTACCTCACCGACTTCCAGCTTGCCGCATGCTTCAAGACCCGCAACCGGCTGTTCCGCATCGCCGCCTATGAGGATCTTCGGCATCTGTTGAAGCACAAGCGCAGCTACGCGCCGGAGGCGTTGACGCCGAAAGAGCGTAAGGTGCTCGCAAAGAAGTCCGCGGTCGCCAGCATCTGGCTCAAGACCGGCAAGAAGGTCTACCAGGCGATCACCCGCGGCATCTTCAATTTCACCGACCGCGAAGGCGGCGGCCGGAGACTGGTCAACGACGCCCCGGTATTGATGGATCTGATCCGCAAGAATCCGCAGGTGCGCGACACCGCGATCGTCGCCTTTGCCGACCGGCGCGTCGGCGTCGGACTCTATGCCTTCGTCGAGGCGGACCAGTCCGCGCTGGAGAAGACGCTGCGCAATGAGCTTACCGCGGCCAGGGGCGTGAAGCCGCCCGAACACATCCAGATCGTGCACGCGCTGCCGCGCGATGCCGCCGGCAAGCCGCGCACCGAAATCCTGCAGCTCGTCGCCATGAACCAGATCGACCTGATCGAGCCGATGATGCGCAGCGACGCCGATCGCGAGTTCCTCAAGGACATCCTCGAGCAACGCAAGAATCTGCGCGACCGCTTCAATTTTGAAGTCGCCGAGATGGACCGGCCGACAGGTTAGAGCGCGCTTCTCGGCGCGTGGCCCTCGACAAACGCGGTGCGAAGCTCCACTCTTTGCGAGGGGTAGCGCGCTCAAGGGACAAGTTTAATGCCACTCACCCGTGGCCGAATCGGGGGATATGATTCCGAACGACTGGCGTTTGGATTCACCATGATGAACGGCGACCAGGAAATCGAATGCCAGATCAGCGACGCCGCGCTGGACGAGCTGGCCGGCACGCGCGGAACGGCGAGCATGGCGCGGCAAGCCCAGTTCGTTGCGCTGCGCGACGCGGTCGAGCAGATCGCATCCGACATCTATGACAGCGGCCCGATGGTCAAGGGCGCAACGATCCGGATCTTCACCAAGCACATCCCGAAAGAGCAGAGCTAGCGACCGAATTCCTCCGTGCGCGCGGCTCGCCACAACGTCCAGAGCGTGCGCAGGCGCGAGACCGGCTTCGGCAGGAACGGGTCGTAGTCCTCCCTCCTCGCCCGGTTCAGCTCGCGCCTGACGCAAGCGAGCGGCAGAAAGATCGGCCTCACGCCGGACGGGACATCCGCAAGCAGTCCGAATGCGGTCTTGAGATGACCCTGGGCCGCGTCCGCAAGCTGATCGATCGCGGCACGGATGTTCGGCGTCATCTTGCCGGCAAACACTTCCTCCTTGCTGCCGCCGTGCTGCTGCAACAGCTGCAACGGCAGAAACAGCTGCTGCCGTGAGGCGTCGCGGCCGAGCGAAGCGATGACCTGCGCCATGCCCTGGGCAAGACCCGCATGACGAGCCAGGTGATCGATCGCCTCCGACGGCCGCGCCACCACGCGCGTGGCCTCCGAGAACAGCACTGAGGCCGTGGCGTCGAGATAGCCCTCCAGCGCGGTCAGCGACGGCATCGGGTCGTTGTAGAGATCAAACTGGTGCTCTTCGACCAGCAGCGAGAATGGCGAGACCGGCAGACGGTGATTGCGGATCGTGTGCAGCAGTTCTGCCGCGACCGGATTGCCCTCGACGCCGCCATGGCCCGCGCCGGCCAGCATGTCGGTCCACCATTGCAGCCGCATCTCGCCGGGCAGCGGCTGGCTGACCTGCTCGTGCACGCGCGAGACCTCGATGTTGAAGGCGTAGATCGCAAGCATCGCCCGCCGTTCCGGACCCGGCAGGAACAAGGTCGACGCGTAGCGCACGAAGTCATGGCTCCGCACCAGATCGGCGCAGAAGGCCGCGCCGTCCTTCGGTGCCTCCGTCGCGCTCATGGCACCGCGATCAGCGCCGCCGCGACGCGCCGCCGCTCGCCCAGCATGATGTTGTAGGTGCGGATCGCAGGTCCCGTCTGCATCGGATCGAGCACCACCCGCACGGCCCGCAGGGCCTCGCGCAAGCCCTTTGGCGGGACCCAGACGTCGGTGCCGGTGCCGACGATAAGCGTGTCGATCGCGTTGGCGGCCGCGAACACCTTTTGCAGCGAGTATTCGTCGATCTCCTGCGGCCTGGTGACCGGCCAGGCCCAGATCGAGTCAGGCAGGCACAAGAGCGAGCCGCGGTGCGACATATCGGCAAACGCGAAGCCGCCCTTGCCGTAGGCCTCGATCGGCGCCGACCTCGGAAGATGGGGAGCGTCCGAGGAGTTGCTCATGACCGGCTACTTCTTGGCTGCCGCCGTGTCCGGCTTCCTGGCCGGCACGTCCTGCGCCGCCTCTCCACCCCGCGTGGTGTGAACACCAAGATAGATCAGGATCGGCGCCGCGATGAAGATCGAGGTGTAGGTGCCGACAAGCACCACGCCGAACATCATAACCGCGGTGAAGCTGTGGATCGCCTGGCCGCCGAACAGCAGCAGTGCCAGCAGCGCCAGCGTCACGGTGACGTGGGTGATGATCGAGCGCGACAGCGTCGAGTTGATCGATTCGTTCAGCAGCTGCGGCATCGGCATCTTCTTGTAGCGCCGCAGCATCTCGCGGATGCGGTCGTAGATCACGACGGTGTCGTTGAGCGAGTAGCCGAGAATCGTCAGCAGCGCCGCGATGCTGGTGAGGTCGAAATCGACCTGGGTGATCGACATGAAGCCGATCGTGAGCACGATGTCGTGGACGTTGGCGATCATGGCGCCGAGCGCGAACTGCCATTCGAACCGGAACCAAAGGTAGATCAGGATGCCCATGATCGCGAACATCAGGCCGATCATGCCGTAGGCGAGCAGTTCGCCGGAGACGCGCGGTCCCACCACCTCGACGCGACGATAGTCGACGGATTCGCCGAGCGCGCCGCGCACTTTCGTCACCGCGTCCTGCTGCGCCTTGTCGCCGCCGGGCTGCTCGGCGACGCGGATCAGGACTTCCGCCGGACCGCCGAACTGCTGCAGCTGCACCTCGCCGAGGCCAAGGCCGTTCAAGGTCGTGCGCATCGCGGCGATGTCGGCGGTGCCGGACTTGGCCTGCACCTCCAGCAGCGTGCCGCCCTTGAAGTCGATGCCGAAATTCAGGCCGTGGGTGAAGAACAGCGTGATGGCAAGGATCGAGAGCAGCGCCGAGATCGGGAAGCTGATGCGGCGAAAGCGGGTGAAGTCGAAATGGGTGTCGTCCGGCACGATGCGCAGCGACGGCAGCAGGCCGAGCGTCGCGACCACGGTCAAGACGGCGATCAGGATGCCAAGGCCAATGAGAACGGTATGTGTCACAACAGGCCTCTCAGATCGGCACGGTTTGCGGCCGCTTCCACCGCACCCAGCCGGCGACGATCAGGCGCGTCAGGGTAAAGGCGGTGAACACCGTGGTGATGATGCCGATGCCGAGCGTCACGGCAAAGCCGCGCACCGGTCCGGTGCCGATGTAGAACAGCACGGCGGCGGCGATGAAGGTGGTGATGTTGGAGTCGAGGATGGTCGCCAGCGCCCGCTTGAAGCCGGCGTCGATCGCCGAGATCGCGTTGCGGCCGCCGCGCAATTCCTCGCGGATGCGCTCGTAGATCAGCACGTTGGAATCGACCGCGATGCCGACGGTCAGCACGATTCCGGCGATGCCGGGCAAGGTCAGCGTGGCGTTGAGCAGCGACAGCAGCCCGAAGATCATGGCGACGTTGATCGCCACCGCGATATTGGCGAACACGCCGAACAGCCGATAGGTGATCAGCATGAACACGATGACCAGGATCGAGCCGACATAGGCCGCGAGCTCGCCCTTCTCGATCGAGTCCTGTCCGAGGCCGGGACCGACGGTGCGCTCCTCGATCACGGTCAGTGGTGCCGGCAGCGCGCCGGCACGCATCAGGATCGCCAGATCGTTGGCCGACTGCACGGTGAAGCTGCCGGAGATCTGGCCCTGTCCGCCGGTGATCGGCTCACGGATTACGGGTGCCGAGATCACCTTGTTGTCGAGCACGATCGCAAACGGCTGGCCGACGTTTTCGGCGGTCGCCTGCGCAAATTTGCGCGCGCCCGACGTATTGAACTTGAAGCTGACGATCGCCTCGCCGGTGCGCTGGTCGAATCCGGGCTGGGCATCGGAGAGCTCGCCTCCGGAAACCAGCACCTGCTTCTTGACGACATACGGAACCGGCGGCGGTGACGCGCTCATCAAGAGCTCGGAGTCCGGCGGCAGGCGGCCCTGCTGGGCCTGGTCGGGCGACACCGAGCTGTCGACCATGCGGAATTCCATCTTGGCGGTCTTGCCGAGCAGTTCCTTCAGGCGTGTCGGATCCTGCAGGCCCGGCACCTGGACCAGGATGCGGTCGGTGCCCTGACGCTGGATCACCGGCTCGACCGTGCCGAGCTCGTTGACGCGCCGTTCGACGATCTGGATCGATTGCTCGATGGTCTGCCGGATGCGCTCGGTGATCGCGGCCTGCGGGACCGTCAGGCGGATCAGGCCGCCGCCGGCGTCGGCAACCTCGAGGCTGCGCTGGCCGCTGGAGCCGAGCAGGCCGCCGAGCGGCTGCGACAGCTCGCGGAGCTTCGACAACGCCGTCGCCTGGTCACCTTCCTTGGAGATGCGGACTTCCACCGCGTCGTTGCGTGTGTTGAGGCCGGTGTAGCCGATCTTGGCTTCACGAAGCACCTTGCGGACATCGTCGCGGATCTGGTCGAGCTTCTCCTTCTTCACGTAGTTGGAGTCGACCTCGAGCAGCAGATACGAGCCGCCCTGCAAGTCGAGGCCGAGCACCAGGCGCCGCTGCGCCCAGGCCGGCCAGGTCTTCACCTGCGCTTCGGGGAAGAAATTGGGCACGGCGCACAGGCAGACCACCAGCGCTGTCAGGACAATCCCCAGCGCTCGCCACCGCGTGAAATACAACATCGAATTGACCTGTCAGATTCGGCAAGAGGCTCCGCGGCAATCAGCTCGCGGACGCCTCGTCCTTGGCGTCGCCCTTCGCCGGCTCACCCTTGGTCCGCACGCCCGAGATCATCTGCCGCATCTGGCGCACGCGAACGCCGTCCGAAATCTCGAACTCGATCTGGTCGTCGTCGACCACCTTGGTCACCTTGCCGACGAGGCCGCCCGAGGTCACCACGGTGTCGCCGCGGCGGATGTTCTTCACGAGGTCCGCATGGTCGCGCACCTTCTTCTGCTGCGGGCGCAGAATCAGGAAGTACATGATGACGAAGATCAGCGCGAATGGCAGCAGCGACATCAACATGCTGTTGGTGTCACCAGTCGCTCCAGCCTGGGCAAACGCAGGAGTAATCAGCATTCGGACGATCCTCGGATAAGACGGGAAAGAACCGGCAGCGCCCTCGGATTCGGGGCGGTATGGCGGTCCGGACAAATTCGCGCGGACTATAGCGGCCGCGGTCCCAATTGCAACGTTAACGCACCTTCATTTAGGGCGCTTGCGGGACCGCCGCCAGCCCGATAAGGCTGCGCCGTCAGGAACTGGACAAATGCCGAAAAAAGCCAAGAAAACGACCAGTAAAGCAACCCGCAAAACCACCCCCAAGGCTGTCGCCAAGCGTGCTGAAAACGCCGCGACAAAACGCCCGGTAACGGCGTTCGACGGCGCAGCGGCCGAGCGGATCGCGAACGCCCTGGAGGTCATCGCCAGCCGCCTCGCGGACGCCTCCCCGGCCCTCGATCCGGCCGAGACCTTCGGCGCCGCGGACGCCTTCGTCTGGCATCCGGACGGACGCCTCGCCCCGGTGCCGCGCGTCAGCCGCGTCGAGATCAGCCTGCTCAAGGGCGTCGACCGGATGCGCGATATCCTGATGGAGAACACCGAGCGCTTCGCCAACGGCCTGCCCGCCAACAATGCGCTGCTCTGGGGCGCCCGCGGCATGGGCAAGTCGTCGCTGGTCAAGGCGGTCCATGCCAGCATCAATATCGACCGCAGGCCGGCCGACCGGCTGAAGCTGATCGAGATACACCGCGAGGACATCGAGAGCCTGCCCGGCCTGATGGAGCTGCTGCGCAGCTCCTCCTTCCGCTTCATCGTGTTCTGCGACGACCTCTCCTTCGACGGCAACGATGCCTCATACAAGTCGCTGAAGGCCGTGCTGGAAGGCGGCATCGAGGGGCGCCCCGACAACGTCATCCTCTATGCGACCTCGAACCGGCGGCATCTCCTGGCGCGCGAGATGATCGAGAACGAACGCTCGACCGCGATCAATCCGGGCGAAGCGGTCGAGGAGAAAGTCTCGCTGTCGGACCGCTTCGGCCTCTGGCTCGGCTTCCACCGCTGCAGCCAGGACGAATACCTCGCGATGGTGAAGGGCTATTGCGACCATTACGGCATCAAGATCGCCGACGGCGAACTCGAGCGCGAGGCGCTCGAATGGTCGACCACCCGCGGCTCGCGCTCGGGCCGCGTCGCCTGGCAGTACACGCAGGAGCTCGCGGGCCGGCTCGGTGTGCGGCTGAGCGGCAATTAATCACCGCGGCAATCGACAAAACAAAACGGGGGAGGCTTGCGCCACCCCCGCTGTCTTTGTTGTGAGACTTGGAAGTCCCTTGAAGTCCCGACGCGTAGCTTACGCGCCGTTGAGGAACTGGAGCGGATCGACCGGCGACGATCCCTTGCGGATCTCGAAATGGAGCTGCGGCGAGCCCGCCTCGCCGGACTGGCCCGACTTGGCAATCACCTGACCGCGCTTGATGGTATCGCCGCGCTTCACCAGGATTTCGCTCGCATGGGCGTAGGCGGTGACGTAGCCGTTGGAATGGCGAACCAGGACGAGATTGCCGTAACCCTTCAGCTCATTGCCCGAATAGGCGACGACGCCGTCTTCGGCCGCTTTCACCGGCGTGCCCTCGGGCACCGCGACGTTGATGCCGTCATTGACCTTGCCGTTGGTCTTCGAGCCGTAGGCGGTGATGACCTTGCCGCGCACCGGCCAGCGGAAGGTCGGCAATGCGCCGGTGGCCTCGCTCGACTTGGTGACGACGGGCGCTTCAGCGGCAGCCGCCGGCTGTTCGACCGTCGCGGTCGGCTGGACCAGCCGCGCGCTCTGCTGCGGCAGCGCGGTTGCAACGACCTTCGGGGCTGCGACCGCCGGTGCCGGAGCCACGGCAGCAACCGGCGCGGCAGCAAGGGGTTGCGCAACGGGCGCAGGTGCCGCCATCGCCGTCTTGGCGCCGGGCACCACGAGCTTCATTCCGAGGCTCAGCCGGGCCGACTGGTCGAGATTGTTGGCGCGGGCAAGCTCGGCCACGGGAATGTGGTGCTGGCGCGCGATGCTGTGCAGCGTGTCGCCGCGATTGACAAAGTGGACGCCGGCAGGCGCGGCTGCCACGGCGACGGGACGCGCCGCAGGTGCGGCCATCGCCGGCGCCGCGGCCGATGCGGTTGGGCGCGGAATGACCAGCTGCTGGCCGGGCGACAGCGCGCGCGGTCCCTTGTAGCCGTTGGCGCGCAGGATCTCGGCGGTCGAGACGTTGTAGCGGCGCGCCAGCACTTCCAGCGTGTCGCTGGTGCCGACGATGATGGTGGTGCCGTTATGCCCGGCAGGGGCTGCTGCGACCGAATGCGGAACGGTGCCGGTGGATTCGATCTGCGGACGCGCGGGCGCCGGCGTGTAGGACGACACCCCGCGCCCTCCTCCGGAGACGCCGGCATTGGCGACCGGGTAGGACTGCGGCGCTGCTGCGACCGGCGGCGGCAACGGCTGTGACTGATATTGCGAATATTGCGGTTGCGTTCGCGGCCGTGCGTATTGCGGCAACTCGCGCGGCGGCGGCGCCTGCTGCACGGTGCCGGTCGGCTGCGGATCAAACGCAAACGGATTTTGCGAGTAGGAGTTTTGCGAGAAGCGCGACGACATATCGGCGCTGCAACCGGCAAAAGCCATGGACATCAGCGTCAGCACCGCAACCTGCGGCACGCGACGCGAGCGAAGCAACTCAACAACCCCAGACATGGTTACTCACTCGTACGCAACAAAAGACTGTTTTGAGTAAACACGTACCGAGTAAATAACCGCTTAACCCTGCGAATAAGGCGTTGGTGCCAAGCAGCAAATCGCCAAATTTACAATTCGCGCGCGATTCCCGGCAGCGCCGGCACAAAGCGGACGTCGACCAATTCCTTGCGGTCGAAGCCGTTCTCGGTCCGCACCACGCGGACGAGGGTCTGGATACCCTGATGCGGCCCGACCGGGGCGATCAGGATGCCGCCGGGTTTGAGCCGCTCCAGCAGCTTCTCCGGTATCTGCTCCATCGCCGCGGTAACGATGATGCGGTCGAAGTCGCCTGCCCCGGCCGGAATGTCGAAGCCGTCCCCTAGCAGCACCTCGATATTGTAATAGCCCAGCTTTTCGAGGCGCTTGCGGGCGCCGTCGGCCAGCGTCCGGTAGCGCTCGATGGTCAGAACCTGCTTACACAACCGGGACAGCACGGCCGCCTGGTATCCCGAGCCGGTGCCGATCTCGAGCACGCGATGGTCCTTCTGCAGCTGCAGCTGCTCGGTCATGTAGGCCACGACGAAAGGCTGGCTGATGGTCTGCCCGCAGGCGATCGCAAGCGCGCTGTCACGATAGGCCTCGTTGCGATCGCGCGGATCGACGAAGACCTCGCGCGGCACCTCCTCCATCGTGCGCAGCACCGCCTGATCGCTCACCCCGCGCCGCCGCAGGGTCAGCTGGAACATCATCTTCTCGGTCGGATCGGGGTTCACGGCCATGTTCATCAGCGTCTCTGGGCAGCAGCGCGGAATCTCGCCCTCTAGATGCCATTGAAATCCGAAATACCGCGTTAAGGAAAAATTTCCCGTCGCGTTTTGTTCCCGGCCAGGAACCGTCGCCCGGTTTCGCATTGGCGCCGGCCCGGTTGCACCACATATAATCGCGACGATGCGCGGGTTAACGTCTGGGTGGTGCAGATCTGGGCTCTGATAGAGCCAACACATCTCGTTGGCCGTTGGGCAAATCTAGCGCAACAAGGTCGGCCAGGGCCAAGCGGCAAACGCTGTGGCGCGCTGGAAAAGGACCAATTCCCAAACGTTTGCATTGCGCGCTGTAATGTTATTTGCGAGCCTAATTCAGGGACGGGCAAGGATTCCATCATGACAGCGATACGGCCGGCGGGCTGTTCAGTTTTCCTCGTAGAGGACGAGGTCATGATCCGGATGATGGTCGCCGATATGCTGGAGGAACTCGGCCATAGCGTCGCGGCCGAGGCCGGCGAAATCGGCGAAGCGGTCAAGCTTGCGCAATCGACCGAATTCGACCTCGCGATCCTCGACGTCAACGTCAATGGCAAGGTGATCACCCCGGTCGCCGAGCTGATCAACGCCCGCAACCGCCCCTTTATCTTCGCGACCGGCTATGGCTCGTCCGGCCTGCCTCCGGAGTATCGCGACCGTCCCGCGCTGCAAAAGCCCTTCCAGCTGGAAACGCTGGCCCAGGTGATCTCCAGCGCGATGAAGGGCGCGCCGGTTTAGTCTAGATCTTCACCGGATTGGAGGTGCGTAGCCCGGATGCAGCGAAGCGCAATCCGGGAAATTTTGCACGCAATGCGAGCGCCCCCGGATTTCGCTTCCGCTCCATCCGGGCTACACGAGCTCACTTCAGCGTATCAAGCAGCGTTTCCGAAAATGCTTCATCGGTGCGGTCGAGCCGCAGCGGCGTCACCGAGACGTGGCGCGCCGCAAGCGCGGCGAGATCGGTGCCTTCGGCCGGCGTGTCCATCATCGCCGCGCGCTCGAAGCCGATCCAGAAATACGGATTGCCGCGTCCGTCGTGACGGCGATCGATCTTCAGGAACCCCTGATTGCGCTTGCCCTGCCGCGTGATCCGGATGCCCTTCACGTCATCGGGCATGCAGGACGGGAAGTTGACGTTGATGACGGTGTTCCTGGGGACGCCGGCGCCGATCACCTTGCGGATGATGTCGGGTCCGAATTTCAGCGCAGTGTCCCACAGCGGCGCGTTGCGCGTCTCGATCGAGAATTCCTGCGACAGCGCAAATGACGGAAAGCCCAGAATGGTGCCTTCCAGCGCACCGGCGATGGTGCCGGAATAGACCACGTCCTCGGCGACGTTGCGGCCCTTGTTGACACCGCTCAGCACGAGATCGGGCAGCTTGTCTCCGAGAATGTGGCGCGCGCCCATGATGACGCAATCGGTCGGCGTGCCGCGCACCGCGAAATGACGCGGGCTGACCTCGCGCAGACGCAGCGGATCGTTGAGCGACAGCGAATGCGAGACGCCGGACTGATCGAGCTCGGGGGCAACGATCCAGACATCGTCGGACAACGCGCGTGCGATCTGCTCGACGACCTGCAGGCCTGGAGCGTGGATGCCGTCATCATTGGTGCAGAGAATTCGCATCCGTCAAAGTGCCTCTTGTTCCGATTCGACGCGGGTTTCTTACGCTGCGGTTTCTTGAGTTGATTGCCGTCTTAACCGGCTAGGGCCGCGGAGGCAAACCTGGCGATGGCCCGTGCCATCGCGCCGACGTCACGCGCCATGGACGGACAAATCGCGCACTGCCGGCAATTTTCCGCTCGAACACCGGCCAGGCCGGCCTGGCCGGCCGCCGAACAACCGCGATCACGGGCGTCGGCCGCGGCGCCTCTGGCATTTTGACCCGTGGGACCTGACGCAGTTCGGCCCCGAGACCCCGGGACGTGACAGTTTCTGACCTTGGAGGCTCGAGCTTGGCGGGTCCAGGCTTTGGCGCTTCAGCCTTGGAAGCTTCAGATTTGAGAGCTTCAACCTTGGGCGGCTCGACCTTCCGAGCTTCCGGCCTGGCCGGCTCAAGCGCAATTGCAGCGGTTTGGCGAGGCTCAGACCTGGGGGGCTTCGGAAGCTCCGATGTGGGGAGCTCGGACTTGATGGGATCGGCCGTGATGGGATCAGCCTTGGCGGGTGCGGTCGTGAGAGTTTCGGCCTTTGGAGCTTCAGACCCGCGAGGCTCAGCCCTGGACGGTTTGGGCGGCACCGGAGCGAGTGCCTCGGCAGGTTTTGCGACCGGCGCCGTTGCAGCCGATTTTGATTTCAGCCTGGCCAGCAGCTCCTCGATCGAAGGCACCGATGTCGCGTCAAGCGGCGCGCGCGGCGCGGCCGGCGGCGTCGCCCGCACCGGCGGTGGCGGCGAGGCAATCGGTGCCGGTAGTGGCGGCAGATCGGCCGGCGCCATCTGGCCGAACTTGCCGCGCGCGATCTCCAGCGCCTTGTCGAAGTCGGGCCTGTCGATCCAGGCCTTCGATTGCACCTCGGTCACGCGCGCGTCCCACAGGCGCGCCGCCTCGATGTCGTAATAGCCCATCTGCTTCTGATTGATCAGCTGCAGACCGTAGCCCGTGACGGCCCATTGTCGACCAAGCCAGTGGATGTCACGGTGCAGCGGCATCACACTGGCCCTCGCCTCACATGCCGTGCTCGATGACCTTGAGCCCGCCCATATAGGGCTGCAGCACATCGGGCACCGCGATCGAACCATCCTGCTGCTGATAGGTCTCCATGACCGCGATCAAGGCGCGCCCGACCGCGGTGCCGGAGCCGTTCAGCGTATGCACGAAGCGCGGCTTGCCGTCGGGGCCGCGATAGCGCGCGTCCATGCGGCGGGCCTGGAAATCGCCGCACACCGAGCAGCTCGAAATCTCGCGATAGGCGCCGCCGTCGCCCTGCCCCGGCATCCACACCTCGATGTCGTAGGTCTTCTGCGCGGAGAAGCCCATGTCGCCGGCGCACAGCGTCATCACGCGATAATGCAGGTCGAGCTTCTGCAGCACCTGCTCGGCGCAGGACAGCATGCGCTCCAGCTCATCCTTGCTGGCTTCCGGCGTCGTGATCGATACCAGCTCGACCTTTGTGAACTGGTGCTGGCGGATCATGCCGCGCGTGTCGCGTCCCGCCGCGCCGGCCTCCGCACGGAAGCACGGCGTCAGCGCGGTGAGCCGCATCGGCAGCTCCTTTTCATCCAGGATCGATTCGCGCGCGAGGTTGGTCAGCGAGACTTCGGCGGTCGGGATCAGGCCGAGGCGCTCGCTGCGCAGATCGGCATCCGGTGCCGCGAGCAATTCACCCTTGATCGCCCAGAACTGGTCGTCCTCGAATTTCGGCAACTGGCCGGTGCCGAACATCACGGCGTCGCGCACCAGCAGCGGCGGATTGATCTCGGTATAGCCGTGCTCGCCGGTGTGCAAATCGAGCATGAACTGCCCGATCGCGCGCTCGAGCCGCGCCAGCCCTTTCTTCAGCACGACGAAACGCGCGCCGGACAATTTCGCCGCCGCCTCGAAATCCATATCGCCGAGCGCGGTGCCGAGATCGTCATGCAGCTTCGGCGCAAAGCCGTAGTCACGCTTCTTGCCGAACACATGGTGCTGGACATTGCCGTGCTCGTCGGTGCCGTCGGGCACCTCGTCGAGCGGCAGGTTCGGAATCGACGACAGCTCCTTGGTCAGTTCGTCATCGGACGATTTCGCCGCCAGCTCGAGCTCTGGCATCGTGGTCTTCAGCTCGGCGACTTCAGCCATCAGCTTGGCCGCGCGCGCCTCGTCCTTTGCCTTCTTGGCCTCGCCGATCTCCTTCGAGGCCGCATTGCGCCGCGCCTGGGCCTGCTCGGACGCCAGAATCGCCGCCCGCCGCTTCTCGTCGATCGCCAGCAGCGACGGCGACAACGGCCCAAGCCCGCGGCGCTTCAGGCCGGCGTCGAAGGCCGTCGGGTTGTCGCGGATCGCTTTGATGTCGTGCATGGCAGTCGGGGTCCTAACGTCGCTCAGGCAGATAACGTTGTATGTCAACGTTTTGTGGTGTGCCTCAACTAGCACAACTGTCATCGCCCGCGAAGGCGGGCGATCCAGTATTCCAGAGACGTCAGCGTGTCACCGAGAGGCCGCGGCGTACTGGATACCCCGCTTTCGCGGGGTATGACGCTGAGTGTGAGGCAAAATCACCTATTCAGCGGGATTGGTCGCCCCGGACGAGGCGTTCGCGGTCGCAGCCTTCTTTTCCACGATCCGGACCGCGATGATGGCGCCCTCGTAGAGCGCGAGCAGCGGGATCGCGAGCGAGGCCTGGCTCAGCACGTCGGGCGGCGTCAGCACGGCGGCGATGATGAAGGCGATCACGATGAAGTAGCGCCGCTTCTCCTTCAGCATCTTCGAGGTGACGATGCCGATGCGGCCGAGCAGCGTCAGGATCACCGGCAGCTGGAACGCGATGCCGAAGGCGAAGATCAGCGACATCATCAGCGAAAGATATTCGCCGACCTTGGGCAGCAGCTGGATCTGCGCGGTCTCCGCGCCGCCGGCCTGCTGCATGCCGAGCGAGAACCGCACCAGCATCGGCAGCACGACGAAATAGACCAGCGCCGCACCCATCACGAAGAACACCGGGGTGGCGATCAGATACGGCAGGAAGGCGTTGCGCTCGTGCCGGTAGAGACCGGGCGCGACGAACTTGTAGATCTGGGTGGCGACGATCGGAAACGAGATGAAGCCGGCGCCGAACAAGGCGAGCTTCAGCTGGGTGATGAAATATTCCAGCAGCGCGGTGTAGATGAATTTCGAATTCTCCGGCCCCGCGATCCAGACGAACGGCCAGACCAGCACGTTGTAGATCTGCTTGGCGAAGAAGAAGCAGATGATGAAGGCCACACCGAAGCCGAGCAACGCCTTGATCAGCCGCGAACGCAGCTCGATCAGGTGATCCATCAAGGGGGCCTTGCTGGCCTCGATGTCTTCGGCGCTCATGACGCCCTCGCGTCCTTGCGCACATCGGACTGTGCCGGCGTCACGTCCTGCGGCGTCGGCTCGCCCTTCACCTCATTGGTGATCGCGAGCGGCTCGCCGGCGGCCGTGTGCGCCTCGGCCTCGACGAAGGTTTCCGGCGTCGGCTCGGCGGGAGTCGTGGGCGTCACCGGTGCGTCGCTTGACGTCACCGGTGCGTCGCTGGACGTCACCGGTGCGTCGCTGGACGTCACCGGTGCGTCGATTGCGGACGCGACCTGCGCATCGACCGGCTTGTCGATCTGCAGGGCGTCGCTGACGTCCTTCTGCAGCGAGGTCATGATGTTGCCGCTGGTGATGCCGGTCGCGGCCTCCCTGACCTCGTCAAAGCTCTTCTTGAGGTCGGCCATCTCGGCCTCGCGCATGGCTTCCTGGAACTGGCCCTGGAATTCGGAGGCCATCTTGCGGGCCTTGCCCATCCATTGCCCGACCATGCGCAGCACGCCCGGCAGTTCTTTCGGGCCGATGGCGATCAGCGCGACGACCGCGATGACGACCAGTTCACTCCACCCGATATCGAACATGAATTCTTCCGCCTAAGCGCGCCGCCATCGGCCCCATCGCTCCTCACAGGAGCTGGGGCTGCCGGCGCCTTTTCTCAATCGGCGTCCATAGCGCGTCTGTGCGACGGCGTCACCGTTTCGCGCAAGAAAAAACGTCGAAATATGCGTCAGTACAAGCGCGTTAGACGGCCTTGCTGCCGACGTCCTGGCGCGCGGCCGACGTCGCCGCATTGTGATCGATCGACTTGGTGGGCTCGGTCTTCTCGGCGACCTTGTCGTCGTCCTGCATGCCTTTCTTGAAGGCCTTGATGCCCTGAGCGACGTCACCCATCAGATCCGAAATCTTGCCGCGTCCGAACAGCAGCAGGACCACTGCGATCACGACGATCCAGTGCCAAATGCTCAACGAACCCATCCTGCAACCCTCCAGAAATGGCCGGCGGACCGGCCTGAACTTTGCCGGAAGGTAGGCCCGCGGGGTGTCAAAAACAAGGACCTCGGCCGCGGCAAATCGCTGTCGCGGCTACGTAATATTGCTAGGCTTAACCGGGAATATTCAGGCTTACTCGCCCTTGTCCTCGGTGTCGGCCTCATCACCCGCGTGGTCGGCCCGGTCTTCCGGCTCGCCAGCGTCAGGTTCGGCCGCATCCGCGTCAGAGGCAACGTCCGCCTCGACCTCGGCCTCGGCGGTGGTTTCAACCTCCGCAGTCGCTTCGGCTTCAGCCTTCGGTTCCTCGGCTTCCGGCTCGACGGCCGGCGCCAGTAGCAGTTCCAGCGTATCACCCGGCTCGAGCGGTTCCTCGTCCTCCCGCAGCGTCGCGTCATCCGACGGCGACGGAACGGAAAATCCGGTCGGCAGACGCGAGTCGAGCAGACCCGTACCCTTCAGCTCCTCGAGCCCCGGCAGGTCGCCGAGCGCTTCCAGGCTGAACTGCGACAGGAACGCGTCGGTGGTTCCGAAGGTCAGCGGACGGCCCGGCGTCTTGCGGCGGCCGCGCGGACGGATCCAGCCGGTCTCGAGCAGCACGTCGATCGTGCCCTTCGACGTAACCACGCCGCGAATCTCTTCGATTTCGGCGCGGGTCACCGGCTGGTGATAGGCGACGATCGCCAGCACCTCGATCGCGGCACGCGACAGCTTCCGGGTCTCGGTGCTCTCGCGCGTCATCAGCCACGACAGATCGCCGGCGGTGCGGAACGTCCACTTGTTGGCGACACGCACCAGGTTGACGCCGCGCGGCGCGTATTCCGCCTGCAACTGTGCCAGCGCCGCCTTGACGTCGACGCCGTCGGGCATCCGCTTTGCCAGCGTTGCCTGATCGATCGGTTCGGCCGATGCGAACAACAGGGCTTCCAGGAGCCGCAATTCCTCAGGACGCGCCACCGGATCCATAGGAGAAACCTCCTCCTCGGGCTCTTCTCTGCGCACTTCCGCCAAGCTTGCCATGGGCTTGCTCTCCTTCTTCCACTTACTCAACCGACAGGTCCGGCGCCGCCGTTGCGGCTTGCGCTTGACGCTTTCGGAAATAGATCGGCGCGAACGCCTGCTTCTGGTTGATCTCCATCTCGCCCTCGCGAACCAGCTCGAGGGCCGCAGCGAAGCTCGATGCGAACACCGTCGCCTTCTGGGTGGGATCGGCGACGTAATTCATCAGATACTCGTCGAGGCAGCTCCAGTCCTCGGCGATGCCGACCAGCCGCTCCAGCGAGGCGCGTGCTTCCGCAAGCGACCACACGGTACGCTTCTGCAGATGAACCGTGGTCAGAACGCGCGACTGGCGCTGCGTGGCATAGGCCGACAGCAGGTCGTACAGGGTCGCGGTGAACTTCGGATGCTTGATCTCGGCGATCGATTCCGGATTGCCGCGCGGAAAGATATCGCGCTGAAACTGGGGCCGGTTCATCAGCCGGTTCGCCGCCTCGCGGATCGCCTCCAGCCGGCGCAGCCGGTTGGCGAGCGCGGTCGCCATTTCCTCGGCGCTCGGTCCCTCCGCGCTCGGCGGCTCAGGCAGCAGAAGCCGCGACTTCAGGAACGCCAACCACGCCGCCATCACCAGATAGTCGGCCGCAAGCTCGAGGCGAATCTTGCGCGCGGCCTCGATGAACGAAAGATATTGGTCGGCAAGCGCGAGGATCGAGATCTTCGACAGGTCGACCTTCTGCTGCCGCGCCAGCGTCAACAGCAGGTCGAGCGGGCCCTCATAGCCCTCGACGTCGACCACCAGCGCCGGTTCGCCCTCGGCGAGGTCGGCCGGCCGCCCGGTATCAAACGAAAGAATTTCAGCGGTCATGCCGTCCCTACCCGATCCAACAACGCATCCAGTTCAGCCCGTGCCGTCTGCCGGTCGAGCGGCTGAGGCGGCCTGCGCGCGGCGAGCGTCGCCGTGGCGCGCTCAAGCGCCTTGCCGGCCAGTTCCGGCGTTTCGCGTGCGACCTCGCGCATCTCGTCAATATTGCCGTTGCAGTGCAGAACCATGTCGCAACCGGCGGTGACGATGGCGCGGGTCCGCTCGGCAATTGACCCGGCCAGCGCATTCATCGACACGTCATCACTCATCAACAAACCCTGGAACCCGATCAGGCCGCGAATCACCTGTTCGATGATTGTCGCAGAAGTCGTCGCCGGATGGACGGGGTCGAGCGCGCTAAACACAACATGTGCAGTCATGGCCATCGGCAGATCGGCAAGCGGCTGGAACGCGGCAAAATCGGTCCGTTCCAGTTCGGCCTTGGCGGTATCAACCGTCGGAAGCCGGAAATGGCTGTCCGCCGTGGCCCGGCCATGGCCGGGAATATGCTTGAGAACCGGCAGGACCCCGCCCTGTTCCAGCCCGTCCGTGACCGCCCGGGCGATCGCCGCGACCTTGCCGGGTTCAGTTCCATAGGCCCGGTTGCCGATCACCGCATCCGCCCCGGCCACGGGAACGTCGGCCAAAGGCAGGCAATCGACGGTGATTCCAAGGTCGATCAGGTCGGCCGCAATCAGCCGTGAGCTGAGCCGCGCCGCCGCAAGCCCGAGCTTCGGATCGATGTCGTAGAGCGCCCCAAAGCTCGCGCCCGGCGGATAGGCCGGCCAATGCGGCGGGCCAAGCCGCTGCACCCGCCCGCCTTCCTGGTCAATCAGGACCGGAGCATCGGTGACGCCGACTGCGGACCGGAGTTCCCCAACAAGAGCCGCCACTTGGGCAGGACTCTCGATGTTGCGCTTGAACAGGATGAAGCCCCATGGCCGCTCGGTGCGAATGAATTCGCGTTCGGCCTCGTTGAGGATCAGCCCGGAGATGCCCGTGATGAATGCGCGGTTCGTCATTCGGCCGATTAGGCCGTATGCAGCTCACGGGTCAAGGAAACGGCCTTTAATTTCTTTGGATGAGGCACTGCGGCCCACCCGCCGACATCAGGCTCTTGCACACTTGGCTCGCCTCTTCCGACGACGCGAACGGGCCCGCGAAGGCGCGGTAGTAAACGCCCTTCTCGCCGAGATCGACGCGTTTCACCACCAGAGGCTGCGAACCGAGCACGCTGCGATATTTGCCCTGCAGCGTCCGGTACGACGCCTGCGCGTCCGCCTCGTTCTTCTGCGAGGACACCTGCACCAGATATCCGCCGCCACCAACCGGAGCCGCCGAGGTGGACGCCACCCGGGTCGGAGGCGCGGCCGGAGCCGCTTCAGCCTGGCCGGGAACCAGCGACATTGGCGAGTTGACGCTGGCATTGGCCGCAGCCGGGTTGCCGCGCGACACCGGAGGCTTCGCCGCCGCCGGAGGTTTCGCCGGCACAGTCGCGGTGGCCTGCGTGCCATCGGGTGTATCGCCCTTGACCGAGAGGGTGCGGACCTTGCGCGGCTCGTTGTTCGGCAACGTGCCGTTCGCGGTGACCGGCGCTGGCGCCGGCTGCGCCGTCTGCACGCTGGCCGCCGGCGGCGGATTCGCATTGGCGTTCAGCGGCGGAAACACGACGCGCGGTCCGGCGGTCTTCGAATTGACGTCGACCGGCGTCTCTTCGCGCGACACGATCTTCTCGGTGCCGTCGCCCGTCGCCATGCGGTCCGGCGTCTTGGCCGGCGCGTCGGCCTGGGCCGGAATTACCTTGGTCGGCGTGTTGTCGGCCTTGATGATCGGCGGCTCACCGCTGCGGGGCGAACCGACATAGGTCCGGTAGGCATACGCGCCACCGACGCCGAACACGCCAAGCGCGAGCACCGCGGCGACCGTCATCAGGCCGCTGCGCCGCCGACGGGGCTCGGGTTCTTCCTCGTAGGCCTCCTCATAGGCATAGGGATCGTCCGGATAGGCGGGATCGCGCTGCAGGTCCTGCTCGCCGGCTTCCAGTTGGCCGTAGAGCGCGTCGTCATAGCGCGACGGATCCTGACTCTGACCGCCACCCTGATAGTGCGGCTCCTCGTCAAATGCCTCCGGCTGCCGAGGGGCCTCGACCGGACGATATTGCGCCACAGGCGCAGGCGCGGGCTGCGCCTGCTGAGCCGCATAGCGGTGCAACGGATGCACCGGCTTCGGCTGGTAGTCCTGCTCGGGCTCTTCGTCTTCGGTGTGCTGCACGGGAGGCGGAGCGACGGCCTCCTGCCGCGCGCGCTGCATCCAGGTCGGCGGGCCCGCGGGCGGCGCATCCTCGTCCGCGGCCTGCGGCTCGTATTGTTGCGGCCGCGCGTTGGCGCGCGACTGCAGCGGCCGCGGCGGCGGCTTGTTGGCGGAGCCGAAGGGATCCGTCTGGCCGATCAGCCGTGCCAGTTCGGCAAGCGGATCGCTGTCGGCCTTGGAAGCCGTGTCGGCGGGAAAATGTCGGTCCTGATATCGATCAGCCATTGTGATGATGCATCCCCTTCGGGACAGCGCCAAGATCGCCGGCACAGCCGGTCCGTACGAGTTGGCCTCTGCCAGATGCCCTCACAAATCCCCACTCGTGAGGGCCTAATGCCCCTGCCTACCGCATCTCGGTCGGAGCGTGGACGCCTAGAACAGCTAAGCCCGATGCCAGAACCGAGACGACGCCCTGAACCATTGCCAGTCGCGCCCTCGTGATCTCTGCATCATTATTGATAATGAAGCGTAAATAGGGCAAATCGCGCCCCTTGGTCCACAGCGCATGAAATTCACTGGCCAAATCATAGAGATAAAAAGCGATTCGGTGCGGCTCATGTGCCACCGCCGCAGCCTCGATCATCCGCGGATAAAGCGCAAGCCGCTTGAGCAGATCGAGCTCGGCCGGGTCGGTCAGCCGCTCGACCGTAGCATTACGGAGATAGGCCAGCCGGGCCTCATCGGTCTCGGGCAGATCGGGAACCGCTTCCTCCCGCGCGTTGCGGAAGATCGAATGGCCGCGGGCGTGGCCGTACTGGACGTAGAAGACCGCGTTGTCCTTTGACTGTTCGATCACCTTGGCGAGGTCGAAATCGAGCACCGCGTCGTTCTTGCGGAACAGCATCATGAATCGGACAGCGTCGGAGCCGACCTCGTCGACCACCTCGCGCAGCGTGACGAACTCGCCCGACCGCTTCGACATCTTTACCGGCTCGCCGTCGCGCAGCAGCTTCACGAGTTGCACGATCTTGACGTCGAGCACAGCCTTGCCCGCGGTCACAGCCTTCACGGCGGCCTGCATGCGCTTGATGTAGCCGCCGTGATCGGCACCGAACACGTCGATCAGATTGGTGAAGCCACGCTCGAACTTGTAGCGGTGGTTGGCGATGTCGGAGGCGAAGTAGGTGTAGGAGCCGTCCGACTTGATCAGCGGACGATCGACGTCGTCGCCATAGACGGTGGCGCGGAACAGCGACTGCTCGCGGTCCTCGTAGTCCTCGACCGGCTTGCCCTTCGGCGGCGGCAAACGGCCCTCGTAGATGTCGCCCTTGGCGCGGAGGAAATCGATGGTCTCGGCGACCTTGTTGTTGCCTGACGTGATCAGCGAGCGCTCGGAGAAGAACACATCGTGATGGATATTGAGCGCGGCGAGATCGCCCTTGATCATCTCCATCATCATGGCGATCGCCTTGTCGCGCACGATCGGCAGCCACGCGGCTTCTTCCATGTCGAGCAGCTTCTCGCCATATTCCCTGGCGAGCGCCTCGCCGACCGGCACGAGGTAGTCGCCGGGATAGAGCCCTTCCGGGATCGCACCGATGTCCTGGCCGAGCGCCTCGCGGTAGCGCAGGAACGCCGAACGCGCGAGCACGTCGACCTGGGCGCCGGCGTCGTTGATGTAATATTCGCGGCAGACGTCGAAGCCCGCGAATTGCAGCAGGCTGCACAGCGCGTCGCCGAACACGGCGCCGCGGCAATGGCCGACATGCATCGGCCCGGTCGGGTTGGCCGAGACGTATTCGACATTGACCTTCTCGGCCTTGCCGATGTCGCTGCGCCCGTAAGCCGAGCCGGCGGCCAGCACGGCGCGTAGCGCGTCCGCCCAGACCTGCGGCTTCAAGGTCAGGTTGATGAAGCCGGGCCCGGCGACATCGACGGAGGCCACCAGCGCATCGGCGCGCAGCCGCTCGGCGATCTTGTCGGCAAGCTCGCGCGGCTTCGCCTTGGCGTCCTTGGCGAGCACCATCGCGGCATTGGTCGCCATGTCGCCATGGTTGGCGTCGCGCGGCGGCTCCACCACGACGCGGGACAGATCGATGCCGGCGGGCCAATTGTCCTCGGCTGCGACAGCGGCACAGATCGCGTGCACGCGCGTCAGCATATCGGCAAAAAGGTGTGGTGAAGCAGTCGTGTCGGCCATGGCAGGGCGCTAACGCAAATCCGGGGTCGAGTCAAAAAGCCTTTGGTGCTCGATCAGGGCGAAACGGTCGGTCATCCCGGCAATGAAATTGCCGATCCGCCTGTTCCGAGCGCTCCCGGTCTCCTGCACGCTCCCCTCGATCCATTCCGCCGGCAGGTCTTCAGGCGACTGCTGGTAGCGCTCGAACAGATTGCGGACGACCTCCTCCGCCTCCCCCATCACCAGCATCACCCGCTTGTGGCGATACATCCGCCGGAACAGGAACGCCTTGATCGCCGCTTCCTGCTCCGCCACCTCGGAGGGAAACGCAATCAGAGGGGCATTGTGGTGGCGCACGTCGTGGGCCGATTGCGGCTGCGCGGCCGCGAGGCGCCGGCTCGCTTCGTTGATGACTGCGCTGATGAAGTGTGAGATCAGCTCTCGCACCAGTTCGGCGCCGCGCCGGACCTCATCGAGCCCGGGATAGTGGCGGTCGATCTCGGCGATGATCTCAGCGGTCAGCGGCATCTCCTTGAGATCGTCGACCGCGAAAAGACCGGCACGCAGGCCGTCATCGATATCGTGCGCGTCATAGGCGATGTCGTCGGCGAAGGCCGCGATCTGCGCCTCGAGCGAGGCATAGCTCCAGAGCTCGAGGTCGTGGCTCTTGTTGTAGTCGGCAATTCCGATCGGGACTCCACTCTCCAGGTAGCGGCCGGCGGGCGCGCCATTGCGCTCGGTCAGGGGGCCGTTGTGCTTGACGATCCCCTCGAGCGATTCCCAGGTCAGGTTCAGCCCGCCGAATTCGGGGTAGCGATGCTCCAGCGAGGTGACGACCCGCAGCGCCTGCGCATTATGGTCGAAGCCGCCGTCATCCCTGAGGCATTCGTCGAGCGCCCGCTCGCCGGCATGCCCGAACGGCGGATGGCCAAGGTCATGCGCCAGCGCCAGCGTCTCGGTCAGGTCCTCGTCGACCCCGAGCTGGCGGGCCAGCGCCCGGGCGATCTGTGCGACCTCCAGCGAATGGGTCAGCCGGGTCCGGTAGTGATCGCCCTCGTGGAAGACGAAGACCTGGGTCTTGTGCTTGAGGCGGCGGAACGCGGTGGAATGGATCACCCGGTCGCAGTCGCGCCGGAATGGGCTCCGGGTCCGGCTTGGCGGCTCCGCGACCAGCCGGCCGCGGCTGCAATCGGGGTCGCAGGCATAAGGCGCGCGGGGGGCAGCCATTCCGACCGACACTGTATTTTAGTCCTTATCCATTTGATTCTATGGTCCGACGCACTTAACTATGACTGAGGCGGCCGACCAAATGAATTGGGGATGACGCCGGGCCTGATCCCGATCAGATCATGCTCAAATAGGGTTTCGGAGACCGACATGACTGCTGCCATCACCGTCAGCGAACGGGCCGCCCGCCGTATCGGGCAGATCCTCAGCAAGGAAGGCGAAGGCGCCAAGCTGCGCATTTCGGTCGAGGGCGGCGGCTGCTCCGGTTTCCAGTACAAGTTCGACGTCGAGCGCACCCAGGCCGATGACGACCTCGTGATCGAGCGCGACAGCGCGGTGGTGCTGATCGATCCGGCCTCGGTGCCGTTCCTCATGGGCTCGGAAGTCGACTTCGTCGACGACCTGATCGGCGCCTCGTTCCGCGTCGTCAATCCGAACGCCACCGCCTCCTGCGGCTGCGGCACCAGCTTCTCGATCTAACGCCTCGCGATCCCGAGCGGTTTGGTTTCTCCCGGCGAGCCGGTTTCCGGCTCGCGCCGAACGCTCGGCTATTCCGCCGCGACCACCTGCGGCCGCTCGACGTCGCCGCCCGCCTCCCCCTCTGGGTCGAGCTTGCGCCGCAGCCTGCGGTCGATGCGGTCGAGATAGATGTAGATGACGGGCGTGATGAACAGCGTCAGCAATTGCGAGACGCAGAGGCCGCCGACCACGGCGACGCCGAGCGGCTGACGCAGTTCGGCGCCGGCGCCCGCGCCGAGCGCAATCGGCAGCGTGCCGAAGATCGCCGCGAACGTCGTCATCATGATCGGACGGAAGCGCAGCAGTGCCGCCTCGCGGATCGCGTGCTCGGCGCTGAGGCCGACCCGGCGTCGCTCCAGCGCGAAGTCGACCATCATGATCGCGTTCTTCTTGACGATGCCGACCAGCATCACGATGCCGATCATCGCGATGACCGACAGCTCCATGCCTAACATCATCAGCGTGAGGATCGCCCCGATACCGGCCGAAGGCAGGCCGGAAATGATCGTGATCGGGTGGATGAAGCTCTCGTAGAGAATGCCGAGGATCACGAAGGCCGCGAACACCGCGGCGAGGATCAGCACGCCCTGCCCGCGCAGCGAATCCTGGAACACCTGCGCGGTGCCGGAGAAGCCGGTCACAATCGTCGGCGGCAGGTTCGCGGTCTGCTCGAGTTCGGTGATCTTGTCGACCGCGTAGCCGAGTGAGGTGCCCGGCGCGAGGTTGAAGGAGATCGTTACCGCCGGCTGCTGGCCCTGGTGGTTGATCTGCAACGGCCCGACCGTCGGCACCAGCCTCGCCACCGCATCCAGCGGAATGGTCTGGTTGTTCGCGGTCTTCATGTAGAGCTTCGAGAGGTCGGACGGATCGACGCGGAACTGCGGCTGCACCTCGAGGATGATCTGGTAGTCGTTCGACGGCATGTAGATGGTGCCGACCTGCCGCGCGCCGTAGGCGTTGTAGAGCTGGTTGCGGACCTGATCGACGGTGACGCCGTAGACCGCCGCCTTCTCGCGATCGATGTCGACCGTCATCTGCGGGTTCTTGATGTAGAGGTCTGTCGTGACATCGAGCAGGCCCGGGATCTTCTCGATCTTGTCGCGCATCTCGGGCGCCACCCGGTACAGCGCCTCGGTGTCGCCGCTCTGCATCACATACTGATACTGACTCTTGGAGATACGGCCGCCGATGCTGAGGTTCTGGACGCTCTGGAAGAACGCCTGCATGCCCGGGATCTCGCGCGCCTTCTGGCGCAGCCGCCCGATCACGACGGTGGCGTTGTCACGGGTCTTCTGCGGCTTCAGCGCGATGAACAGCCGGCCGTAATTGGTGGTTGGATTGGGACCGCCGGAGCCGACCGTCGAATTGATATAGTCGACCGCCGGATCGGTCCGCATCACCTCGACCAGCGCCTGCTGGCGCACCTTCATCGCCTCGAACGAGGTGTCGGTCGCCGCTTCCGTCACGCCGATCAGAAAGCCGGTGTCCTCCTGCGGGAAGAAGCCTTTCGGCACGATCATGTAGAGATAGATGGTGCCGCCGAGCGTCGCCAGCGTCACCGCCAGCATCAGGGCCTTCTTGGCCAGCACCCAGTCGAGCGCCCATTCATAGGCGCGCAGCCAGGCCTCGAACATCGCCTCGAACGCCCGCAGCACGACGTTCGGCCGCTTGCTCGCGTCATGCGCGCGCAGCACGCGGGCGCACAGCATCGGCGTCAGGGTCAGCGACACGAAGCCGGAGACGATGATGGCGACCGAAATCGTGACCGCAAATTCGCGGAACACGCGGCCGACGATGCCGCCCATCAGCAGCACCGGGATGAACACGGCGATCAGCGAGAAGGTGATCGAGATAATGGTGAAGCCGATCTCGCGGGCGCCCTTCAGTGCCGCCTCGAACGGCTTCATGCCGTGCTCGATATGGCGGACGATGTTCTCCAGCATGACGATGGCGTCGTCGACCACGAAGCCGACCGAGAGCGTCAGCGCCAGCAGCGTCATGTTGTTGATGGAGTAGTCCAGCGCGTACATCGCCGCGCAGGTGCCGAACAGCGAGATCGGCACCGCGAGCGCCGGAATGAAGGTGGCAGAGGCCGAGCGCAGGAACAGGAAGATCACGAGGATGACGAGGCCGATCGCGATCAGCAGGGTCTCCTCGACGTCGCTGACCGCCTGCCGGATCGAGACCGAACGGTCCATCATGACCTGCATGGTCACCGAGGGCGGAATGGCGGCGCGCAGCGACGGCAGCTTGGCCAGCACCGCGTCGACCACCGCCACGGTGTTGGCGTCGGGCTGCTTCTGGATCGCGAGCACGATCGCCCGCTCGTCGTTCATCCAGGTCGCGATCTTGTCGTTCTCGACGCTGTCATAGACCTTGGCGATCTCGTCGAGCCGGACCGGCGAGCCGTTGCGCCAGGCGACATAGATCTGGCGGTAGTCGGCCGCCTTGTCCATCTGGCCGGAGGCCTGCAGCGCGACGTCCTGCTTGGGGCCGTTCAAGGTACCGACCGGGGTCGAGGAATTGGCGCGCGACACCGCGGCGCGGATATCCTCCATCGAGACGCCGCGCGCGGCGGCGGCCTCCGGGTCGGCCTGGACGCGGATGGCGAATTTCTGCGCGCCGTAGATCAGCACCTGGGCGACGCCCGGCAGCTGCGATAGCGCCTGCCCGATCGTGATGTCGCCGTATTCGTTGACGCTCGACAGCGGCAGCGTCGCCGATCCCAGCGAGACAAACAGCACCGGGAAGTCCGCCGGGTTCACCTTCCGGAAGCTCGGCGGGATCGTCATCTCGATCGGCAGCCGGCGCTGCGCGATCGTCAACGCGGTCTGCACGTCGAGCGCGGCAGCATCGATGTTGCGGTTGAGGTCGAACTGGATGGTGATGACGCTCGTGCCCTGCGAGGAGTTCGAGGACATCGAGGAGATGCCGGCAATGGTCGAGAGCTGACGCTCGATGATGCCGGCGACCGAGGCTGCCATGGTGTCGGCGCTGGCGCCGGGCAAGGTCGCGGTCACCGCGATGGTCGGGAAGTCCACCTTGGGCAGCGCCGAGACCGGCAGCAGGCGGAAGCCGAACACCCCGAATGCGATGATCGACGCCGTGATCAGCGTCGTCATGACCGGGCGGCGGATGCAGAGCTCGGAGAGCGTCATCGGTCAGGCTCCGGCCTTGCGTGCCCGCAGTTCGACCCGCGATCCCTCGGACAGCAGCAGCTGGCCGTCGACAACGACGCTTTCATCGCCCGCCAATCCGTCTGAGATCACGGAGCTGCCCTGGAAGGTGCGATCGACCTTGACCGGCCGGACCTTGGCGACGCCGTCCTTGACGACAAAAACGAAATTGCCGTTCTGGCTGCGCTGCACCGCGACCGTCGGCACCACGACCGCGTCTTCGCTGCGGATGATCAGCTTGGTCTGCACGATGGTGCCGGGCCACAGCGTCTCGCTCTCGTTGCTCATGATGCCGCGCACGGTCACCATGCCGGTGGTCGCGTCGACGGCGTTCTCGACCATCGCGACCTTGCCGCGCTCGGAGCGCTGGTGACCGGGAATGGTCGCGATGACCTTGGAATCGCCTTTCCCCATGGCGTCGCGCAGATCGACCAGCGCCCGCTGCGGGATCGCGAAGGTGACATAGACCGGTGCCATCTGGTTGATGACCGCGAGCGGCTGGGTGTCGGCGGGGCGGACGAAGTTGCCGACCTTGACATTGGCAGCGCCGATCCGCCCCGCGAATGGTGCGCGGATGACGGTGTAGCTCTTCTGGACGCGAAGGTTTTCCAGCGCGAACCGGTCAGCCTTGATGGTGCCGATCAGGACGTCGGACTGGGTCTTGGCGTTGTCGAGGTTGACCTGGGTGGTTGCGCCCTTGCCGACCAGTTCGGTGTAGCGGCGGAGGTCGCGCTGCGCGCCCTCGAGCTGGGCCTGGTCGCGCGCCAGGACGCCCTCGGCCTGCTCGATCTGCGCGTCGATCTGCCGCGCGTCGAGCGTGAACAGCAGATCGCCCTCATTGACCCTGGCGCCGTCCTCGAAATGCACCGAGACAATGGTGGTCTCCAGCCGCGACTTCAGCGCCACGCTGGAGATCGGCGTGACCTGTCCAATGGCATCGGCATCGACCGGAACCGATTTGCGTTCCGCCTTGGCGAGATCCACGGACACCACGCGCGGCCGCGCCGTCCCTTGCGCGGTGGCGGCACCGCCACCCATCCATGACGTGCGGGTCATGTAAGCCGCCCCGGCCGCAATGCCGAGAACAGCGACAGTCAGAACCAAATTTCGTTTTTTCATAAGTTTTGCACGTGCGCCACCGGCTTCCCTTGAAGGCCGGTGCGCGTCGTCACTCCCCCCGTCGGCAATTGTTGCGCCTTGTTTCCGGAGAGGGTTAGCACAGGCGGACCGCCCATGGTATGCCACCTAAGTGAAATAGTGCGGCTTCAATCCGGTCATTTGCATGCGCATCGCTACGTGGAACGTCAACTCGGTCCGGCAACGGATCGAACTTCTGGTCAACTGGCTGAAGGAGTGTTCCCCCGACATCGTCTGTCTGCAGGAGATCAAATGCGTCGACGACGCGTTTCCTCGCCTGGAGGTCGAGGCGCTCGGGTACAATGTCGTCACCCACGGCCAGAAGACCTTCAACGGCGTCGCGCTGCTCTCCAAGCTGCCGTTCGACGAAACCAAATCGGGCCTCGCCGGCGACGACGAGGACGCCCATGCCCGCTTCCTCGAAGGCGTCGTCACGCTGAAGCAGGGCGTGATCCGGGTCGCGTGCCTTTATCTGCCCAATGGCAACCCCGCCAATACCGACAAATATCCGTACAAGCTCAAGTGGATGTCCCGGCTTCTTGGGTATGCGAAGGAGCGGCTGAAGGCCGAGGAGCCGCTAATCCTGGCCGGAGACTTCAACGTCATCCCGGCGGCCCGCGACGTCTACAATCCCGCCGCCTGGGCCGATGACGCGCTGTTCCGCCCCGCCACCCGCGAGGCCTTCCAGTCGCTGCTCGGCCTCGGCCTGACCGACGCGCTCCGCGCCGTCAATGACGAGCCCGGCCAGTACACCTTCTGGGACTACCAGGCCGGCGCCTGGCAGAAGAACTGGGGCCTGCGCATCGACCACCTCTTGATGTCGCCGCAGGCGAGCGACCGGCTGATCGATGTCGGCATCGACAGCTATGTCCGGGCCTGGGAGAAGCCGTCCGACCATGTCCCGGTCTGGGCCGATCTCGATTTCGAGACCGCCTGACCCGCACCGGCCGGCCGGGAGATCAATCCCGGCGGCCCTGCACCCAGTGCTCGAGCATCTGCAGCGCCATCGCGCGATCGTCCTCGGACGCCTTGGCGATCGCCCGGTTGTAGCTTTCCTTGATCCAGGCCTCATCCGGCGTCGCGCTGTCGCGCGCCAGCGTCAGCCACATCAGGCCGCGTGCCCGCTGCGGCGGCAGCCGGTCGCCGTTGAACAGCATCTGGCCAAGCAGCGCCTGCGCCTGATGCTGGCCCTTCTGGGCGGCGAGCCCGAGCCAGCGCGCGCCGTAGCGGAAGTCGTCCCGCGAGGCGTCCGGCGTCTTCAGGTACAGCCGGGCAAGGTCGTACTGGGCGTCGGCATTGCCGAAATAGGACGCGGCATAGGAGAACATCTCCCGCGCCCGCTCGGTGTCCGCCTTCACCTTGGAATTGGGAATGCCGCTCAGATAGTAGCGGCCGAGCGCGACGAAGGCGTTGGCCACGATCGAGGCCTGCGGCGCCGACGGCGAATCCTCGGCATGCGCATTGGCGATCCGGCTGAAATACTCGAAGGCGCGCATGTCGTCCTGGATGACGCCATCGCCCTCGGCGTACATCTTGCCGAGCTTCCACTGCGCGACGGGGTGACCGCCCTCGGCCTGATACTGCAGCGTGCTGAACGACGAGGTCGGCGAGGTCGCCGCAGGCGCCACCGGGGTCGCGGCCCGTTTCAGCGCGCCGGCTGTCCCCGGCTGCGGGGAAACCACAGGAAGAACCGTATCTTGTGGGTTGACCGGAGCGCCGTCGAATCCGAATCCGGGGCCCGCCACCGGAATGGCCCCTAACGCAAACGCCAATATCGTACGCCTAAACGTCCGCATAACACTGTTTCTCGTACGCGCCACCCGGATGGGTGACTGCGCCATCCACCGCCGGCCCCACTTGCTCGGCGTACTTCCACAGCGCACCAGATGTATGGTTCGTCGCGCGCGGGGCCCATTTGGTCTTACGATTTGCGAGTTCGGCGTCGCTCAAATTTACGTTAAGGGTGCCGGCGACCGCATCGATCTCAATGATGTCGCCGTCTTGCAACAACCCGATCGGCCCGCCGACAGCCGCCTCGGGTCCAATATGTCCGATGCAGAAGCCACGGGTGGCGCCGGAGAACCGGCCATCGGTGATCAGGGCAATCTTGCCGCCCATCCCTTGCCCGGTCAGCGCCGCCGTGGTCGCCAGCATCTCCCGCATGCCGGGACCGCCCTTGGGCCCCTCGTAGCGGATCACGATAACCTCGCCTTCCCTGTAGGTGCGCTTCTGCACCGCCTCGAAGGCGTCTTCCTCGCGGTCGAAGCACCGGGCCGGACCGGTAAACCTCAGGTTGGACATTCCCGCGACCTTCACGATCGCACCCTCCGGAGCGAGATTACCCTTCAGCCCGACAACCCCACCCGTCACGGTGATCGGATTGTCGGCGGGCCGCACCACATCCTGGTGCGGATTCCATTTCACGCTTTTGAGGTTTTCGGCGATCGTTCGGCCAGTGACGGTCAGGCAATTCCCGTGCAGGTGGCCATTGTCGAGCAGCGTCTTCATCAGCAGCGGAATGCCACCTACTTCAAACATGTCTTTGGCAACATAACGGCCGCCCGGCTTCAAATCCGCGACGTAAGGAGTCTTTTTGAAGATTTCGGCGACGTCGAACAAATTGAATTTAATGCCGCACTCATGGGCGATCGCCGGCAGGTGCAGCGCAGCATTGGTCGAACCACCTGAGGCTGCAACCACGGCCGCAGCATTTTCAAGGGCTTCGCGGGTGACGATGTCGCGGGGCCGGATGTTTTTCTCGATCAGCTCCATCACCTTCTCGCCCGCGGCAGCGCAGAAGGAGTCGCGGATCTCGTAAGGCGCCGGGGCCCCGGCGGAATACGGGAGCGCAAGGCCAATCGCCTCGGAGACGGTCGCCATGGTGTTGGCGGTGAACTGGGCGCCGCAGGCGCCGGCCGACGGGCAGGCCACCCGCTCGATCTCGTCGAGGTCCTCGTCCGACATGGCTCCGACCGAGTGCTTGCCGACCGCCTCGAACATGTCCTGAACGGTGACCGGCTGGCCGCGGAAGTTGCCGGGCAGGATCGAGCCGCCATAGATGAAGATCGACGGCACGTTGAGGCGGACCATCGCCATCATCATGCCCGGCAGCGACTTGTCGCAGCCGGCGAGCCCGACCAGCGCGTCATAGGAGTGGCCGCGGACCGTGAGCTCGACCGAATCGGCGATGCATTCGCGCGACGGCAGCGACGAGCGCATGCCGTCATGGCCCATCGCGATGCCGTCGGTGACGGTGATGGTGCAGAACTCGCGCGGCGTGCCGCCGGCCGAGGCGACGCCCTTCTTCACCGCCTGCGCCTGGCGCATCAGCGAAATGTTGCACGGAGCCGCTTCATTCCAACATGAAGCAACGCCGACAAAGGGTTGATGAATCTGGGCTGTCGTCAGCCCCATCGCGTAGAGATAGGAACGGTGCGGAGCGCGCTCGGGCCCTTCCGTCACGTGACGGCTGGGCAGCCTGCCCTTGATGTTCGTCTTGGCGTCCATCGCGACCCTGTTCCCGGCGCTCTTTCCTCCATCAACGCCGGAACCCGAAAAAATGTCCCGCCGTCGGAGCGCTGGCTATTCAGCTACGTGAATATCCTTTCATGTCGGGGTGTGGCTAAAAAGCGGCGCGACTACGGACCGGGTGCTTTTAAGGTTAAATGTTCAGGCACCGTTGCAACATCGCAACAATCGTGGCCGCCGCGCAACCATGTATTATCAGTCCTTATGGGGGACCTGACGCCGGCCTGACCACGGTAGCCTATAGATTGCCGCCTGGCGGAGCTCGTTTGAGCAGCTGGATTGAAGGACAGCCGCTGTCGGTCCCGGCGAAGACCAGGATCCAGTGGCGGTCATTATGAGCGGAACTCGCCATTCCAGCGTCGTTCAACAATCACGTTTGGTGGTTATGGGGTCCCGACCTGCACGATTTCGCCGTCCACCTCACGTGCACTCGTCAGTTGCGCAATCAGCGTCCACCGCATCTCACACCGCCGGCGTTCGTGACGATCGCGATCCGCCCCTCGGTCGGGTGAGACGGGTTTATTTATACACTGAACTGCGCTTCGGATAAAGCGAAATATTTTTGTCACGGGGCCTTGCGCCGTCGGGCAACCCAGTGATCTTGCAATCCGGCTAGCGCCGCCCCGATAATGGTACCTCCGACAAAATGCGAACCAGCTAAAATTTGCGAGATTGTATTGACCCGATTTTACTACCAATAGCGGCAATGCTGCTCCGTTCATCCACGGGGCGGATTCAGTGCTTCAGCGTAGCGGCGTCATCGCATCATTCATTCTACTCTGTTGCGTCGGGAATTCCGGAGCATCGCTCGCCGACGGGCAGTGTTCGATGAGCATGTTCGAGACCGATCCCCGCCAAACCGTCAGAAGCTGCACGTTCACCCTAAGCCAGGACCAGCTTGCGCCGGCGGAGCGTGCCGAAGCCTTGAAAGTGCGCGGCCGCGCTCTCCACAGGACCGAACATCTGGACGACGCCATCAGGGATTATGAAGCCGCCCTCAAGATCGCGCCTGACGATCCGGAACTGCACTTGCGCCGCGGCTGGACGGCATTTGACAAGCGGGATTTCGAGACGTTGTTCGCCCACGCCCGCCGCGCGCTGGAACTCAAGCCCGGATATGGCAATGTGTACGGCATGATTGGCGCGGCCCTTTCTCTGGGTGGACCGGAGAAATTCGCGCAGGCAAGAGCGGCATACGACGAGGCGATCCGGTTGCAGCCGGATGATCCGCTGGCACGCTACAATCGCTTCCTTTTGCTCAAGACAAACAACCTCAACGGTGAGGCAATCGAGGAAGCCGAGGCGATCCTTCGGTTGCCGACGCCTGTTATCACCCGACCATCGGAAGTCACCTGCTATGTAAGGCAGACCACTTACCGGATCGCAATGGCGATCGAGCGCGCACTTCTGCTCAGGATCGTCGGGCGCATCAATGAAGCGCAGCAAGCCTACGACCACGCGGTTGAGATCGATCCCGACCCGCTGACATATGCCTGGCGTGCAGAATTCAGGCTTACACAGACCGTGTACGCCCCGGGTGCGCCTCCGCCATCGTTGAGCGCAGCCCAGGACGATCTCGACAAGGCGCTGACTCTCGATCCCGACTACTGGTTCAGCCTAAACCAACAGGCGATGCTCCACTTCGGCCGCCGCGAATATCAAACGGCCGCAGCCGAATTCGCGCGGGCACTGAAGGGATATCCGATCAACGGCACCATGCGGTGGTACTACGCGAAGACGCTGCGAGCGCTCGGAAAGAACGAGGAAGCAGCCTCCGAGGGCATCACCGCATTCCAACTGGATCCGGGCTTCATGGAATGGGAGCTCGGCGAACTTCAAAAGCGCGGATACCTCGCCGCAATCGCGCCCGATACCGACCCGCGGCCAGCCGTGACCGATGCGGTTCGCGCCTGCATGCTTGACGAGGACTGTCGATGACGAGATTTTCGAATGCCATCGCGCGTTGCGCGGTAATCCTGATCGTCGCGTCAGTCACACCAGCGCTCGCGTTCGACACCGGACAATCCGCGGCCGGCGGCATCCACGTGACCACCACCCCCTGCATGCTCGCGAAATACAAGAAGCAGCCCTGCCCGTTGCCGGCGCTCGCCGACGTAACGGACGCAACACAGCAGGCGGCCGCGCGCATCGACCGCGCGAAGTTCTACATTGACACGGGCGAACTGCCCAATGCGCTCGTCGAAGCGGACGAGGCACTGAAGCTCACTCCAAACAACGTAGATATCCGTCACCTCGTGGCGCGTCTCGCGCTGACGACCGGAGATAGCGCTCGCGCCGAACGCGAGATCAAGCTCGCCCTGCAACAGCGTTCCGACGATGCAAACCTGCAAGCGACTGATGCAGCGCGCCTGATCGACACGCGACCGGATCAGGCATTGCCCCTGTTCGACAGGATATTGTCGGCGCATCCCGACCATCGCTTCTCCCGGGAGGCACGCGCGAGGCTTCGCTTGGCGCTTGGCCTGCCCGACGAGGCTGTGGCTGACCTGGATTTCCTCCTTACCGGCGATCAGCGAAACAGCAACCTGCTTGCGCTCCGGGGCAAGGCCAACGTCGCTGCCGGGCATCCGCAACAGGCCGTAGCCGACTTGACCGAAGCCTTGAAGGAGGAGCCGCGGCTCGATCTGGTCGTCACGCGCGCCATGGCCAACGAAATTCTAGGCGACGACGCTGCGGCGCTGCAGGACTACAACACGGTCCTTGGCCCGATCGGAAGCCGGCCGAACTATGCCATTGGCGGCAACGAACTCGCCCGCTACCGCATGCAGCGGGCTCTCGTCTCGGTCCGATTGAAGCGCTTCGGGGATGCGGCCACGGAAGCTGTCGAGGCATTGAACGCGGGCGGCCGTCGCACGCTGCTGAAGGCGCAGGTGTTTCTTCGCCAGAACGGTTTCCCGGACGTCGCGCTGGATGGTCAGCCCTCGGAAGAACTCAAGAAGGCGATGCAGGCTTGCATGGGCCTGAATTCATGCTTCGAGAAGGTCAGCGATTCACTGTGACTGGGAGTACGGAAGTGGCCACCAATGCATCAACATTTGCACGATCGTCATTGCTGCCGATCGTGTCGGTTTTGGCCGGATTGACGGTGGGCGGCTCATGCCTGGCGCAAACTTCCACGGCTGGGCCTGCAAAGGCCTTGACCTGGCGCACGTCGTCGAATGCGCTGATCGAGCGAACGAACGCAACTGCGACCACGCACCCAGGCTCGGAAATCACCTACACACCGTGGTGCACGAGACATTCGTCCCTGTGCGTGAGCCATCCGGGCTCCGCTCACGCAAGCGCATTGCTGCAATAGGCCGCTCGTACGATCGGTGGAGCGCAGCGATCAAAGCCACTCCTGCAATTTACCCGGCGGCCAGCTTCGGTGGCGACGGAGGTGACCAGCACTCCGTGCGATTCCGGCCGTGCTCCTTGGCCTGGTAGAGCGCCGCATCGGCGGCCTTCATCAGGGCGTCTATCCCGGGCATGCTTGTGAGGGCCTCGGCAACGCCGATGCTCACTGTCAGTGGCACCAGTCGATCATCGGCCCTCAATGACAATGCTTCCGCCCTCTTGCGAATGCGCTCGGCGACGGTTCGGGCGCGCGACAATGTGGTCTCCGGCAGCAGGACCGCGAACTCCTCGCCTCCGACACGGCCGACGACGTCGGACTTGCGCTTGCCCCGAATGCATATCCCGGCAACAGCCTTGATGGCCTCGTCACCGGCCGCATGACCGAAGCGATCATTGATGCTCTTGAAGTGATCGATATCGACCATCAGCACGGATACGGAACGATAGTAGCGCTGGAACCGGCTCCACTCCGCATCCAGCGCCGTCAGGAAGTGCCTGCGGTTGAACAATCCGGTGAGCGGATCGGTGGTCGCAAGCACCTCCAGCTGCCGTGCGCTAGCGACAAGATCGGTCACGTCGACGAAGGTCAGCATGCGACCGCCGTTTGCCATCGTCGAGCAATGGATCCTGATATGGCGGCCGTCCGGCGTCTGCACGTCGCGCTTGTGATCGCCTGCCTTGATCTCCGCAATCCGCTTCGCGGGAAAGGCCCTGATTTGCTCCGGTGTCGCGCCCGCCGGAACGGCGCGGCGGTTGCGCGTGAGCAGCGTGATGTAAGCCGGATGCCGCGCGACCTCCTCCTCGCTCACCTCCCAGAAGTCCCGCATTCGCCGATTGAGGAAGATCGTATTGAGATCGCGGTCGAGCAGGACGACGCCGTCCTCCACGTTCTCGAGCGCACCGGTCAGCACCTTCAGCTGGTCCGATGCGCGCACGATGTCGGTCACGGGCGTGTAGCTCACCATCCGGCCGCCGTCGGGCAGCGGCGTGCACTGGCATCGAACCACATCACCATTGCTGCGCCTGAGATCGATCGGGTTTGGGTCCCCGACGCTCACGAGGCGGACGCGCTCGGCAAGGTAGGCATGAAGCTGCTCAGCCGGCAGCTCATAGGCCATGGTCTTGCAGCCGTGCTGCATCAGATCGGCGAAGGTGGGGTTGCGGTCGGCCACCGCGTCCGGAAGCGCCCACATGCTCCGAAACGCACGATTGATGAACAGGGCTTTCAGCTCCGAGTCCAAAAGCAGGATGCCGACCGGGATCTGATCGAGCGCCGCGCGCAGCGCCAGCATGTGCCCGCGCAGAATATCGCCGCTGCGCCGCTCCGGAATCGCGGCCGGTGCAGGAGCAGCAGGCGCGGGCGCCGCAGCGTTGGCCTGCTGCTCTTCAAAAGCCAGGCCGAGCTGGCGATCCGATTGCCACAGCCGTTTGCATGGCTTCACCTGATTGCTGCCGACGAGCAACAGTTGAATGTGATCGGGAATGCCAACGACACTCTCGAGTTCCACGGTGGCGCCCGTCTCCGTGAGCTGGCGGACCGTGCAGTCGAAGGCCGACCGGCCGAAGTTGAAGACGATTTTTCCGGCCAGAAACGTTCGGCCGCGGGAAGCTGACACCTGTCCGGACATGGCGAGAATCCACCTGGAGCAATTGCGAGCCCCTTCACCTCAGCACGTTTGAGTCACCAAGCCATGAACGCTTTCGGGAGGGTTTAATCGGGAGCCGGGCCAATGACGACCGCTGTGTGCGCCGCAAAACCGGTTCCAACCGACATGGAAAACGGACTCGCGGCCAAAGGACGCAAGGCTCAATGCGACTTGATCTCCTGAGAGGACCGCATACGGAATGGTTGCGCCCCACCGTCCGATCCGAATACCTCCCACCTGCGAAAAGCTTCGGTTCGCTCCAACCACCTTATTACCGCTCATGCGTTTCCGCCTTCGCTGTTCGAGCTACGGCGGACAAGTCGCTCCCATCATTCGGTCAAGGTGACTGCCCGGAAGAATTTAGTTCTATCCTATAATTATGCTGCGCTAGACGCAGTCGGAGTAGTAGCGTCGCAACTCCCTCAGTAACGGTCAGGGAAACGCCCGCCATGTCTGCTCTCCAAGCAAAGCTGGAACGATTTGAGATCCTCGCCGACGAATGCGAGCTGATCGCTAGCAGGACGCTGGATGGGAGCAACCGCGAGCTATACCAGCGGCTGGGCGGGCACTATCGCGAGCTGGCGACCGATATGAGGGCCGTGATCGCGACGATCAACGCTCCGGCAGCGTAAGAAAAAGGGCCGCTCGAAACAACAAGCGGCCCAAGTCTAGGGAGGAAACGCCCTCAAGGAGGGCGGCGATAGCGCGAGGCGCTGTCGCACCAAACGCATATGGGTTGAGAGTCCAGCTTCGGGAGCCCAGACTGCGCAAGCCAGGGGCGCGACTATGTGCCTTGAATCTGCGCTTCGCAGCGCATAACTCCGAGCGCGAGCGCCGAAGGTTGAGGCGGCTATAATCCCAAATCGCCCCAAGCACCCCACAATTTACGAGTTGCCGAGCCGCTTCCGTTTCGCGTTGAGCGCGGACGCAACACGGCTCACCGGCGGACGGCCGAGCAAGCCGGCGACTTCGTTCGTCGTGGCCAGCAGCCTGTCCATGTCGATCCCTGTCTTCACGCCCATGCCCTCGAGCATGTAGACGACGTCCTCCGTCGCCACATTGCCCGTGGCGCCGGGGGCGTAGGGGCAGCCGCCGAGGCCGCCGGCGGCGGCATCGATGACGCGGACGCCCTCCTCCATGCCGGCATAGAGATTGGCCAGCGCTTGGCCGTAGGTGTCGTGGAAGTGCATCGCGAGGTTGCCGACCGGCAACTCAGAACCGACCGCACGCAGCATCTGCTTGGCCTTCAGCGGCGTGCCGACGCCGATGGTGTCGCCGAGCGAGATCTCGTAGCAGCCGAGATCCCACAACGTCACCGCGAGGTCGGCGACCGCCTTCGGCTTGATCTCGCCGTCGAACGGACAGCCGAGCACGCAGGAAACGTAGCCGCGCACCCTGACGCCATTCGCCTTGGCGCGCGCCAGCACCGGCTTGAAACGCTCGATCGATTCCGCGACCGAGCAGTTGATGTTGGCGCGCGAGAAGCCTTCGGAGGCCGCCGCGAACACCGAGACCACCTGGGCGCCGGCAGCGCGCGCGGCGTCATAGCCCTTCTCGTTCGGCACCAGCACGTGGAATTCGGCGCCCTTGATGTGGCTGACGCCGCGCAGCACCTGGTCGGAGCTCGCCATCTGCGGAATCGCCTTCGGCGACACGAAGGCGCCGACCTCGACCGTATTGAGCCCGGCCGCCACCAGCGCCTCGACGAAGGCGATGCGCGCCTCGACGCCGACCGGCGTCTTCTCGTTCTGCAGGCCGTCGCGCGGCCCCATCTCGATGATCTTGATCTGATCGCTCATGACGCGGCCGCAGGTTCGACTTCGGCAAGCTCGACGCCCTCGCCGACGATGTCGCCGACCTTGCATCTGAGCTTCTTCAGCACGCCGGCATAGGGCGCGCGCAGGGTCTGCTCCATCTTCATCACCTCCAGGGTGAGGATCGGCGCGCCCTTCTCGAGTGTCGCACCCTCCTCGGCCAGCAGCGCGACCACGGTGCCCGGCAAGGGAGCAACGATCTTGTCCTCGCCGACCTGCTCTTCGCTCTCGCCGCCGAACGGATCGACCCAATGCAGGTCGAAGCGGCCGTTGCGGGTGCGCAAGTAAAGCTCGTGGCCTTCGACGACCGAAGCAATGCGCGACTTGAGGCCGTTGAGCGTCAGATCGAAGCCGTCATCGCCGCCTGACGAGATCGCGAAGGCGAGCTCGCGGCCGCCGACGGAGAGCGTCGACGGTCCATTGCCATAGTGCAGCGTGATGGTCTGGGCGGGCTCATGGCCCTGCCGGAACGAAAACACCCGCTGACGGCGGCCGACCGGCATCCAGCCGAAGGCCTGCCAAGGCGAGTTGGCCTCGCGCCGCGCCGCCTTCTGCTCGTCGTTGACGATCGCGGCCACCGCCGCGCAAAGCTCGAACTCGCCGGCAGCGCCCGTGCCCGACGTCAGGTTCTTCAGCTCGCGCTCGATGAAACCGGTATCGATCGCATTGGCTCGCGTATCCTTGTGCATCACCAGCGCCGACAGGAACGGGATATTGGTGACGATGCCGCGGACATCGGTTTCCTCAAGCCCGCGATTGAGCTTCTCGATCGCGCCCTCGCGCGTCGGCGCCCAGGCGATCACCTTGGCGAGCATCGCGTCATAGTACGGCGAGACGTTATCGCCGCTGCGATAGCCGGCATCGATGCGCAGGCCGTCGCCTTCCTGTGGCGTGCGCCAGGTCTTGATGCGGCCGACCGAGGGCATGAAGTTCTTCTGCGGATTTTCGGCGTAGACGCGTGCCTCGATGGCATGCCCGTTCAGCCTGATCTCGTCCTGCTTCAGCGGCAGCGCCTCGCCGAAGGCGACGCGCAGCTGCCATTCGACGAGATCGACGCCGGTGATCAGCTCGGTGACGGGATGCTCGACCTGCAGGCGGGTGTTCATCTCGATGAAGAACACATCCTTGCCGTCGGAGACGAACTCGATGGTGCCGGCGCCGATATAGTTGACCGCACCGGCGGCCTTGCGGGCGGCCTCGCAAACCGTCTCGCGTTGCGCGGCGTTCAGCGTCGGCGATGGCGCCTCCTCGATTACCTTCTGGTGGCGGCGCTGCAGCGTGCATTCGCGCTCCCACAGCGAGAGCAGATTGCCGTGGCTGTCGCCGATGATCTGCACCTCGATGTGGCGCGGGTTCTGCACGTATTTCTCGATCAGCATGCGGTCGTCGCCGAATGCCGCCTTGGCCTCGCGCTTGGCGCTGGTGATCGCGGCCGTGAGTTCAGCCGCCGAATTGACCACGCGCATGCCGCGTCCGCCGCCGCCGGCGGACGCCTTCACCAGCACGGGGAAGCCGATCCGGTTGGCGGCCTCCGCCAGCGTCGCCTCGTCCTGGGCCTCGCCGTGATAGCCGGGCACCAAGGGCACGCCGGCCTTCTCCATCAGCGCCTTGGAGCCGGACTTCGAGCCCATCGCCGTCATCATCTCGGCGGTCGGGCCGACGAACACCAAACCTGCTTCAAGACAGGCCTGCGCGAACTCGGCATTTTCAGACAGGAAGCCGTAGCCGGGATGCACCGCCTCGACGCCGGTCTCCTTGGCGGCGGCGATGACGCGTTCGATGTTGAGATAGCTGTCGCGCGCCCGTGCCGGCCCGAGCAGCACGGCCTCGTCGGCAAGCGCGACATGCATCGCGTCGCGGTCGGCCTCGGAATAAACAGCGACGGTGCGCAGCCCCATGGCGCGCGCCGAGCGGATGACGCGGCAGGCGATCTCGCCGCGGTTGGCGATCAGAAGCGTGCGGAAACGCCGGGTGAGTTTTGAGCGGTCCATGATCAGATCCTGGGTCACATCCTGAACAGGCCGAATTTCGTGGGCTCGATCGGCGCGTTGGCCGCCGCCGACAGGCCGAGCCCGAGCACGAGGCGGGTATCGGCCGGATCGATCACGCCATCATCCCACAGCCGCGCCGTGGCGTAATAGGGATTGCCCTGCTTCTCGTATTGCGCGCGGATCGGCTCGCGGAATTTGTCTTCCTCTTCCGCCGACCAGCTCTCGCCCTTGGCCTCGATGCCGTCGCGGCGCACCTGGCTGAGCACCATCGAGGCCTGCTCGCCGCCCATCACCGAGATGCGCGCATTCGGCCACAGCCAGAGGAAACGCGGGCTGTAGGCGCGGCCGCACATGCCGTAATTGCCGGCGCCGTAGGAGCCGCCGATGACGACGGTGAATTTCGGCACGCCGGCGGTGGCAACCGCCGTCACCAGCTTGGCGCCGTCGCGCGCGATGCCGCCCGCCTCGTATTTCTTGCCGACCATGAAGCCGGTGATGTTCTGCAGGAACACCAGGGGAATGCCGCGCTGGCAGCACAGCTCGATGAAATGCGCGCCCTTCAGCGAGCTTTCGCTGAACAGGATGCCGTTATTGGCGATGATGCCGACCGGATAGCCAAAGATATGGGCGAAGCCGCAGATCAGCGTAGTGCCGTAGAGCTTCTTGAACTCGTCGAATTCGGAGCCGTCGACGATCCGCGCGATGATGTCGTGCACGTCGAACGGTTTTCTGCCATCGGCGGAGACCACGCCATAGATCTCCTCGGCCGGAAACAGCGGCTCCTGCGGAGGGCGCATGTTGAGCCGAGCCTTCACCGGCTGCTTCAGCGTGCCGACGATGCGGCGCGCGATCCCGATCGCGTGGGCGTCGTTCTGCGCATAGTGATCGGTCACGCCCGACTGCCGGGAGTGGACATCGGCGCCGCCGAGCTCTTCGGCGGTGACGACCTCGCCGGTCGCGGCCTTCACCAGCGGCGGACCACCGAGGAAGATCGTGCCTTGATTCCGCACGATGATGCTCTCGTCGGACATCGCCGGCACATAGGCGCCGCCCGCGGTGCAGGAGCCCATCACGATCGCGATCTGCGGGATGCCCTGCGACGACATCTGAGCCTGGTTGTAGAAGATGCGGCCGAAATGCCGCTCGTCGGGAAATATCTCGTCCTGCAACGGCAGGAAGGCGCCGCCGGAATCCACCATGTACACGCAGGGCAGATTGTTCTGCCGCGCGATGTCCTGGGCGCGCAGATGCTTCTTCACCGTCATCGGGTAATAGGTGCCGCCCTTGATGGTGGCGTCGTTGGCGACGATGATGCACTCGCGCCCCGCGATGCGCCCGACGCCGGTGATGACGCTGGCGGAATGCACGTCACCACCATAGAGCCCGTAGGCGGCGAGCGGCGACAGTTCGAGGAACGCGGTGCCGGGGTCGACCAACAGATCGACGCGATCGCGCGCCAGCATCTTGCCGCGCGAGGTGTGCCGCTTGCGCGATGTCTCGCCGCCGCCGCCGGCCACCTGGTTGAGTTTTCCGCGGAGCTCCGCGACCAGGCCGCGCATCACCTCGGCGTTGCGGGCAAATTCAGAAGATGTGGGATCGATCGTCGAATGAAGCGGCATCGGTGTTGCACGTTTCGTTGGAGTATCGGTGGGGTTCAAGGTCAATCATCATGCCGGGGCGAGCACAACTGCCACCACTGATGCGGTGACAGCCCCTCACCCCGCCCCTCTCCCGCAAGCGCGCGGAGAGGGAGAGGACATCAGGCCGTCTTGGCGAACAGTTCGCGGCCGATCAGCATGCGGCGGATCTCGCTGGTGCCGGCGCCGATCTCGTAGAGCTTTGCGTCGCGCAGCAAGCGGCCGGTGGGATAATCGTTGATGTAGCCGTTGCCGCCGAGCAGCTGGATCGCATCCAGCGCGCATTGGGTGGCCTTCTCGGCGGCATAGAGGATGGCGCCGGCGGCGTCCTCGCGCGTGGTCTCGCCGCGGTCGCAGGCCTTCGCCACCGCGTAAACATAGGCGCGCGAGGCGTTCATCGTGGTGTACATGTCGGCGACCTTGCCCTGCACCAGTTGGAACGAGCCGATCGGCTCGCCGAACTGCTTGCGCTCGTGGACGTAAGGCAGCACGACGTCCATGCAGGCCTGCATGATGCCGATCGGCCCCGCCGCCAGCACCGCGCGCTCATAGTCGAGACCACTCATCAGCACGTTGACGCCGCGGCCGACCTCGGACAGCACGTTCTCCTCCGGCACCTCGCAATCCTCGAACACCAGTTCGCAGGTGTCGGAGCCGCGCATGCCGAGCTTGTCGAGCTTCTGCGCGGTGGAAAATCCCTTCATGCCCTTTTCGATGATGAAGGCGGTGATGCCACGCGGGCCGGCGTTCGGATCGGTCTTGGCGTAGATCACCAGCGTATCGGCGACCGGGCCGTTGGTGATCCACATCTTGTTGCCGTTGAGGACGAAGCGGTCGCCCTTCTTGTCGGCGCGGGTCTTCATCGAGACCACGTCCGAGCCGGCCTGCGGCTCCGACATCGCGAGCGAGCCGACATGCTCGCCCGAGATCAGCTTCGGCAGGTATTTGCGCTTCTGCGCCTCATTGCCGTTGCGGCGGATCTGGTTGACGCAGAGGTTGGAATGCGCGCCGTAGGACAGGCCGACCGCGGCCGACGCCCGCGAGATCTCCTCGACCGCGATGCAGTGCTCGAGATAGCCGAGGCCCGAGCCGCCATACTCCTCCTCGACGGTGATGCCGTGCAGGCCGAGCGCGCCGATCCTCGGCCAGAGGTCGCGCGGAAACTGGTTGCTGCGGTCGATCTCGGCGGCGCGCGGCGCGATCTCGTTGGTTGAGAAATCATGCACCGTCTCGCGGATCGCATCCGCGGTCTCGCCAAGGTCGAAATTGAAGATTGCCGCCTGGTTCGAGGCCATGATCCCCTCCCGTGAGATTCATCTTGCAATTAAACGATCATACGTTTTTTTCTTGGCTTCGCAAGCAACCGTGCTATGGTTTGGGCGCGAAATCCGCAGTTCGTTGAATTCACTGGGATTTCATGCGATATACATACGGTCGTTCGCTTGTTTCCCCGTTATCCTTGGCAAGCCAACACCCTCCGAGGCGCCCCGATGGCACGCACGATCGGCTCACACGGTCCCACCACGCTGGAGGCGATCCGCAAGGCCGGTGTGCGCCTGATCTTCGAGCACGGCTACGAGGCCATGAGCCTGCGCCAGCTTGCCGCCGAGGTCGGCATTCAGGCGGGCTCACTCTACAACCATATCTCAACCAAGCAGGACCTGCTGTTCGATCTGGTGCAGGACCATATCAACGATTTGCTGCGCGAGCTTGATCTTGCGCTGGAGGGCAAGGCCGATCCGGCCGAGAAGCTGCGCGCCTTTGTCGCGTTCCATGTCACCTATCACATGACCCGCAAGCGCGAGGTCTTCATCGCCAATTCCGAGCTGCGCAGCCTCGATGCGAAGAACTACGACGCCGTGGTGGCGCTGCGCGGCGCCTATGAGCAGCGGCTGGCGCAGATCCTGACCGACGGGGTGTCGGACGGCGTGTTCGAGGTGGTCGACATCCAGGTCGCGACCTTCGCGATCCTGGCGTTGCTCACCGGGCTCTGCACCTGGTACCGCCCCGGCGGCCGGCTGACCCGCGACGCCATCATCGCGGCGCATGAGAAGCTGGTGCTGTCGGGCGTCGCGCCGCAAGCCGCGATCGGCCAGGCGAGCCACGGCAGCGACAGCCGGCGCGCCGCCGCGGCGGGCTCGTGACCGTGACCGAGCGCCCACAACTCGATGACATCGATCTGCGGATCCTGTCCGAGTTGCAGCGGGACGGCCGGATCAGGATCAACGAGCTCGCCGAGCGGGTCGGCATCACTGCCCCGCCCTGCCTGCGCCGGGTCCGCGCCCTGCGCGGCCGCGGCGTGATCCAGGCGATCCGCGCCACGCTGGACGAACGGCTGCTCGGCTATGAGGTGACGACTTTCGTGCTGATCCAGCTCGACAGCCAGACGCTGAGCGCGATTGAGGCGTTCGAAGCGGCGGTGGCAGCCGTGCCGCGCTTCCTGCAATGCTGGCGGATCTCGGGCGATGCCGACTTCATGCTCCGATGCGTCGCGCCCAGCGTCGACGACATGCGCCAACAGCTGCTGCAATTCGCCGGCCTGCCCAATGTGCGCAAGATCAGAAGCTTTCCGGTGCTCGGCGTCTCCAAGGACGCGCCGCTGCCGATCCCGGGCGCCCTCGCCGCGCCCGCGGCAAGCTGATCGGGGCGCCAGTCCGGACCAGCGCGTCGAACCTTAGTGGGTCCAATCTTAGTGGGTCCAAGGCTCCCAGCGGCGGAACGCGAAATTGTCGGCATAGGCGATCTGGCGGTGCGCCGAATCCTTCGGCTCGATCACCTGGTAGGCGATGCCCTTGCGCTCGCAATAGGCGACCGCCTCTTCCTTGGTCTCGAACTGCAGCGTCAGCTGCTGCTTCATGTCGGTGGACGAGGTCCAGCCCATCAAGGGCTCAACGGAGCGCGGCTGCTCCGGCTCGTAGTCCAGTTGCCACTCTTTGGTCTTGGCACGTCCCGATTGCATCGCGTTTTTGGCGGGCTTAAAAATGCGTGCGGTCATGGATGGTCGGCCCCGTGGGATGTGCGACATGGAAGCGATTTGAAGGAAACCGCCGGGATAGTATAGAGACACCTATCAACGATCTGATCGGTGATTCCTCGATCTCGGAGGCAGCCTTCGCCGGACCGGTATAGTCATTCTACCGCGCTGTGACAATCTGGCCTCGGGAGGCTTCCTTTGGAGCCCGCTGGGCTCGCGGCGCGATCTTCTCGACAAGCATCACCTCGAGGAAGCGGCGCCCCATGGAAATCCACGCTACCCTGCCCGAAAAAGGACGTGACCTCCGGCTCGACCTGTTCCGCGGGGTCGCGAACTGGGCGATCTATCTCGATCACATCCCCGACAACGTCGTGAACTGGATCACGACGCGGAATTACGGCTTCAGCGACGCCGCGGACCTGTTCGTCTTCATCTCCGGCTACACCGCCTCCTTCGTCTATGCCCGCATGATGCTGGAGCGCGGCTTCATCGTCGGCGCCACCCGGCTGACCAAGCGGGTCTGGCAGCTCTACGTCGCCCACATCATCCTGTTCGTGATCTACATCGCCTCGATCAGCTATCTGGCGCTGCGCTTCGGCGATTCCGAGATCATCAACGAGTTCAACGTCGCCGGCCTCGTCGACAACGCCACCGAGACGCTGCGCCAGGGCCTGTTCCTGAAATTCAAGCCGGTCAATCTCGACGTGCTGCCGCTCTATATCGTGCTGATGGGCCTGTTCCCGCCGGTGCTGTGGTTCATGCTGCGGCGGCCGAACTGGACCATGGCGGCCTCGCTCGTGCTGTGGCTGGTGTCGCGCCACCAGGGCTGGAACCTGCCGGCCTACCCGGCCGGCAGCTGGTACTTCAATCCATTCGCCTGGCAGGTGCTGTTCGTGTTCGGCTCGTGGTGCGCGATGGGCGGCGCGCGCAACAACATGCGCATCATCAACTCGCGCTACACGCTGTGGTTCTGCATCGCCTATATGATCTTCGCGCTGATCATGACGATGGCCGGACGCTTCCCGGACTTCGGCGCCATGTTTCCGGACTGGCTCTATTCGGCCTTCAACCCGAACGACAAGACCAACCTTGCGCCGTATCGCTTCCTGCACTTCGTGGTGATCACGGTGCTGGTGATCCGCTTCATCCCGAAGGACTGGGCGGCGCTGGAGTGGAAGGTGTTCGATCCCTTGATCGTCTGCGGCCAGCAGTCGCTGGCGGTGTTCTGCGTCGGCGTGTTCCTGTCCTTTGTCGGACATTTCGAGCTCTCGATGAGCTCGGGCTCGCTGTTCGCGCAGATCTTCGTCAGCATCTCCGGCATCGCGATCATGACGATCGTGGCCTATTACATCTCGTGGTCGAAGCGGCAGGACAAGCCGGTCAAACCGCCGGCGGCAAAACCCTCGGCGCCGGCGACGGCGGCGTAACAGACGTCAGCCGCCGCCGCGGCTGCCGTCCTGCGTCGCCGAGGAGACGATGGTGGCGACGTCGCCGAACGTCGTCATGATAGGCGTAACCACCTTGTGCATGGCGGTCTTCGACACCAGCGTGTCGTGCATCACGAGGTTGTCGATCCCGGTGGTGAGGAAGCAGCTGACCGCGTCCTGCGGCGTCTCGATGATCGGCTCGCCCTTGACGTTGAACGAGGTGTTGATCAGGACCGGCACGCCGGTCAGCGCCTCGAACTCCTTCAGCAGGCGATAGAGCATCGGGTTGGTCTCTTCCCGCACGCTCTGCACCCGTGCCGAACCGTCGACATGCACGATCGCCGGGATCCTGTCGCGCCATTCCGGCCGCACCGGCTTTGCGATCAGCATGTAGGGCGAGTCCTCCTCGCCTTCGAAGATCTCCTTCATGCGCTCGGCCAGCACGATCGGCGCGAACGGCCGGAAGGCCTGGCGGTGCTTCACGCGGCTGTTGAGGATGTCCTTCATCTCGGCCTTGCGCGGATCGGCGATCAGGCTGCGGTTGCCGAGCGCGCGCGGACCGAACTCGGAACGGTCCTGAAACCAGCCGATCACGCGCTGGTCGGCGAGCAGCTTTGCGGTGTCGCGGCAGATATTGTCGCTGCGCTTCGCGTCGATCTGGATGCGCACCAGGAAGCTTTGCAGCGCGGCGGCCACCTCGGCGTCGCTGTAGCGCCGCCCGACATAGGCGTGGTCCATCACGAACGAGCGGCGCTGCTTGAGCACCTCGAGCCAGCCGTAATAGGCACAGCCGATGGCGATGCCGTCGTCGCCGGCCGCGGGCTGGATCCAGATGTTGTCGAAACCTGACTCGCGCGCGATGCGGCCGTTGGCCACGCAGTTCAGCGCGACGCCGCCGGCGATGCAGAGATTTTTCGCACCCGTGGTCTCGCGCAGCCAGCGCGCCCGCGCGAGCAGCACGTTCTCGGTGTCGTCCTGCACCCGCCAGGCGATGTCCTCCCAGTGCCGCATCGCCGGGCTCTTGTCCCAGCTGCCGCTGTCGAGCACGAACGGCTGCTGGTTCTCGGCGCCCCAGAACGGCACGTGCAGCTTGCCGTCCTTCATCTCGAGCAGATGGCCGACCTGCTCATGGCGGCCATAGGGAGCAAGCCCCATCAGCTCGCCGCACTTGTTCCAGTCGCCGAACACATAGGTCGAGACCCGGCTGTACAGCGCCCCCAGCCCCGGCATGTTGTAGAACTCGTCCGACAACAGCCCGCGCGCCGGCTCCATCCAGACCTTCTTCAGGCATTCGAGCCTGGTGTCGTCGAACCTGTAGTAGCTCTCGGACTCGCGGGCCAGCGGCGATGCCGCATCCTCGGAGTAGGACTCCATCGCGTCGGCCCGATAATTGCCGACGCCGTCGACGATCATCACGACGCCGTCCCTGAATGGCGACACCGCGAACGCGCTGTAGGCATGCGCGAGGTGGTGCGAGATCGACACCACCTTGTCGGATTTGGAACGAAACAGCGGATGCTTGATTGCCTCGTTCCGTTCGGTGATCGGCAGGAAGCCCGGCATATCCTGGTGGAGCATCCGCTCCTCCATCTCGGGCACCGGCAGGATGTAGCTGTTGCGCACCACGAGATCGACGTCGTCGAGGGTGATGCCCTCGGCCGACAGGCAGTAGTCGACGACTTCCTTGTAGAAGCCGGAGGCGTGCTTCTCGCGGGTGATGCGCTCCTTGGAGATCGCGTAGGCGATCGCGCCGTCACGCAGCAGGCAGGCGCTGACGTCATGGTCGTAGACGTTGAGACCGAGGACGTAAGTGTGTTGTTTCGGCATGGGCACTCTTTGGGAGGATACTGCAACGCTCAGAGAACAGGATCGTGTCGACTTCAAGTTCTCGCCGGCATTTTCCGAGGTTCTCAAATCTCTGCTTCTGCGATGCACAAATCAAATCGGCGCAACGCAAGATGAACAGAATGAACGGCGGATGAACGACAAGATGAGCGCAGCAACGACAGCATCCTTTGCAGGCGGGACTGTAACTTGACCTTACCTGTTGGTCTCAATAGAGTCCTTAAAGCTCGCAAGAACCTTAGTGAAAATATTGTCTTAGCATGCTCGAACCGAATGCCGGTGTCGCGCGTCTAAGCGAGACAGCCAGCATCAGTTCAGATGTTTGGAAGTGGACTGGAGATCTTCAGAATGACTAAACGCTACAATATCCTGACTCGTTGCCTAGCAGCAGTCGCTTTGTTGTTCGTCTATGTCGCAAGCACCTCCGCCATCCTGGTCGGCGTCACGACAGCGCCTGCGCAAGCCTGGCGCGGACGCGGCGGTGGCTGGGGCTATCGCGGCGGCGGCTGGGGCCGCGGTCGCGGGTGGGGCTATGGCCGCGGATATGGATATGGCCGTGGCTATGGCTACTACGGCGGTTACGTCGGTCCCCGTTGCTGGTGGACCCCGCGTGGTGTTCGCGTTTGCCGGTGGTAACAACCGCCCGGCCGACACAAGCGATATTGAAGACATGAAATCAGGTGCGTCGGTCCCGACGCACCTGATTTGCTTTTGGGGGTTGGTTCACCTGCCGGGCTTGGTTCGGCTGCGGCACGCAAGAAAGAGCCCCGGAAGACGCCGGGGCTCTAGTCACGGGAGAGAACGCTTCCGAAATCGGGACGCGAGGACGAGCCGGCGGCCCGATCACTCAATGCATCTACTGCGTGCATAAGAACAGATTTGGCTGCCTCAAGCTGTAGCCGTGCCGCAACAACCGGCCGTAATGCACAGCCTGTCCACCGGTTCCCGAAGCTGGCCGGACACAACCCCGGGGCGCGCCTAGCCGTCGAGGATCGCGACCGCCCTCGTCCACCCCGCCGACGCGCGCTCGATCTTCACCGGGAAGCACGACACCATGAACCCGGTCGACGGCAGCTGCTCGAGATTGTGCAGCTTCTCGATGTGGCAGTAGCCGATGTGCCGCCCGGCCTTGTGCCCTTCCCAGATCAGGCTGGCGTCCTTGGTCTCGGCGTATCTCTTCGCGGTGAAGACGAACGGCGCGTCCCAGCTCCAGCCGTCGATGCCGGTCAGCCGCACGCCGCGCTCGAGCAGATACATCGTCGCCTCGTAGCCCATGCCGCAGCCCGAATTGACGTAGTCGGGCCGGCCGTATTTCGCGCCCGCGCTGGTGTTGACGACGACGATCTCGAGCGGCGACAGCGTGTGGCGGATGCGCTTCAGCTCGGCTTCGACATCCTTGGCGGTCGCGACATAGCCGTCAGGCAGATGGCGGAAGTCGAGCTTCACGCCCGGCTGGAAGCACCATTCCAGCGGCACCTCGTCGATGGTCCAGGACCGCTCGCCGCGGTTCATGGTCGGATGGAAATGCCAGGGCGCATCGAGATGCGTGCCGTTGTGGGTGGAGAGCGAGACCTGCTCGACGGCCCAGCCCTGTCCGTCGGGCAGGTCCTCGGCCTTCAGTCCATCGAAGAACTGCAGCATGCGCGGCAGCCCCTGCTGATGATCGATATACTGGATGGTCGGATGATTGCCGGGCGGATCGGCCGGAACGTCGTTCTGCAGGGGGACGGAGATATCGATCAGTCTGCGCGCCATGGTGCTTTCTCGCGGATTGGTCTTGTCGGGCCGGACTACCCTGCCAGCGCGTGCGCGTTATCGGCAAGCCACATCCGCTCGAGATCGCAGCTCACGATGTCGTGGCTTGGACTGCAGCAAGGCGGCGCAACGTTGAACCTATCCCCCGCCCGCACGACCCATTGGCACTGGGGATTTCAGGGCCCAGTATTTCGACGGCGCCGTCTGGACGAGCATATTCCGTCCAGACGGCGTTGTTGCCTCAGGCGAGACAATCTCGGCCGAAGCTTGGTCACCCGTCCCAGAACGCTGTTCACGCACAGAGTGCCACAGAAACAATCCGTGTGCTCATGTCGGGCGGATTGCTGGTGGTGTTGCCACGACGATACAGAGATACCCCCACAACGATGCTAACCAACCTGCATCTGAATCAAGACGGGGTTGCGTCGTGTCGGGATTTGATCACTGGAACGGTGCAAATAGAGCTTACTCGTCCGCCGAAGCGCCGCATCTGCGCGATGAGCAGCAGCAGTTCGACCGCTATCACAAATTCGACGACCCCATCTCGCGACCGCCGGAGAGTGGCTCAAGAACCGTGATCCTGGATCGCTACAACCCGCCGGCCCGTTGATCTGGTCAGCGCCCGGGCGGCTGAAGTTGCGAGCAGTGGAGCGCGGGCGGCTTCGGTCCCGCGCTTGCTAGTTCAGGGTGCCAACCGACCGCGATTTGTGGATCAAGTCAGATACGAATGCCGAGCACGCGCCGATCATAAACATCGCGTCCGGCTCATCTACCGACGGAGCGTCTCTGTTAAGTCTTTGATTTGGATGGTCGGGGCAGCTGGATTCGAACCAACGACCTGCAGTACCCAAAACTGCCGCGCTACCAGGCTGCGCTATACCCCGACATTTCCGAGAAGCCCTGTGGATACACGCTTCAGTCAGCGCCAGCAAGGCACGGATGGGGGCCTCGTGCGACGAATCCGGCACCGGTTTCCGTCCGGAAATCGCGTCAAAGCCGGATGCTAACGGCCGCCGAACAGCGGATGGGCCACCCGGTCGCCGGGCTGGATGCCGTATTTCTGCGCGGTCCCGGCAATCACCTCGAGCACGCCCTTGGCGAGCCCGCGCGAGGGAATGATCCTGGTCGAGAGCGGCTCGGTGTTTTCGGCGATCCGCAGGATGCGCCCGTCGGCGCGGATGAAGATCATGTCGAGCGAGATGTAGGTGTTCTTCATCCACATCGATACTTCCTGCTCCGGCGAGAAGTCGAACAGCATGCCTTTGCCGTCCGCGAGCTCCTTCCGGTACATCAGGCCGGTTTCCTTCTCCTGCTCGGTGGTCGCCATTTCGACCGAGAAGACGTGCACGCCCGATTTGGTGACGATCTCGAGCGGCTGGACGCTCGCAGCCTGCGCGGCCGGAGCCAGCAGTGCACCGAACATGATCACGAGGCAGACCATCAGCCACGAACGATGGCGCCCAACACTGCGAACGAAATTCATCGACAAATACTCACCACCGGGGAAGATTTTCCGGCGGACCCTAACCCGACGATTGCGGCGAATGCCAGAGCCGAGACGGCTCGCCGGCGGCTCACGTTTCCGTCAGGGAGTCCGTTCAGGCGCTAATGCGACGACAGCGCCGACGGACCGGTCTCCGGGTGGATCTCGGCGGCCATCATACCCTTGGAGCCGGGCCCAAAGCGCACCAGCACATACTGGCCGGGGCGCAGTTCGGTCATGCCGAAGCGGCGCAGCGTCTCCATGTGCACGAAGATGTCGGGCGTGCCCTCGCCGCAAGTCACGAAGCCGAAGCCGCGCAGCCGGTTGAACCACTTGACCTGCGCGCGCTCGAGCCCGCTGGTTGCGGTCACCGTAACATGGGTGCGCGGCGGCAGCATCTGCGCCGGATGGATCGCGGTCGATTCGTCCATCGAGACGATGCGGAAAGCCTGGTAGCCCTTCGCGCGCTGCACGCATTCGACGACCAGCCGCGCGCCCTCATAGGCGGTCTGATAGCCGTCGCGCCGCAGCACGGTCACATGCAGCAGGATGTCGGGCCAGCCATTGTCGGGGACGATGAAGCCGTATCCCTTCGAGGCGTCGAACCATTTGATGACGCCGGAAACCTCGACGAGGTTGGCCGCGGTGTCGCCGAGACCGGAGAAGGCATCGATCGCCGGATCGCGCGGCGCGCTTCCATACTCGCCTTGACCAATCCTGCTTTGCCCAACTCCGCCCATCGGCGGTCCGCCGAGCTTCTTGGACTCAAATCCGTCCGACCCCATGACCCCGGACCCCACACATCAAATGCAGATCGCCGTCGTTGCGGCGCACCCTGTACACGCTGCTCTCCATGACCAACTCACTCGGACTGATTTTGGACGCGGCGCGAATCTCTCAACCAAAAGATAACACTCCCGCTTGCGGGGCATAGCTAAAAAACGATTCTTGCGGGAACTATGAACAGGCTTGCACGGCCGCGAATCAATCGGGCATCAATTGCCTACGAAAGGACCAAGCGTGTCGCCGATGTCGTGGCGGATCACCAGATCGGCGATGTCGTCCTGATCGGTCGGCTCGTTGTCGATGATCACGAGCCGCGCGCCGCTCTCCTTCGCCATCATCGGAAAGCCCGCGGCGGGCCACACCACAAGCGATGAGCCGATCGCCAGAAACAGGTCGCAGTGCCTGGAGAGTTCCGCCGCGCGGCGCATCGCATCCTCAGGCATCGATTGCCCGAACGAGATCGTCGCGGTCTTCACCGGATCGCCGCAGTCCGCGCAGTCGGGTGCGCTGCCCGCCTTGTCGAACTGCTGCCTCACCCACGACAGCTCGTAGTCCTTGCCGCAGCCGATGCAGCGGCCATAGGTCGTGTTGCCGTGCAGCTCGATCACGTCCTCGGCCTTGAAGCCCGACGCCTGATGCAGGTTGTCGATGTTTTGCGTGATGATGCCGGGAACCTTGCCGGCCCGGTAGAGCGACGCAAGCGCGCGATGGCCGCGACCGGGTTTGGCCGCCGCAAAGGTCTGTTCCATCGCAAAGCGGCGCCGCCAGGACTCGTCGCGCGCGTCCTGGCTGGCGACGAACTCGTCGAACGGAATCGGCCGGTTGCGGGTCCACAGCCCGCCGGGCGAGCGGAAATCGGGAATGCCGCATTCGGTGGAGATGCCCGCCCCGGTGAACGGCACGATGGACGACGCCTCGGCAATCATGTTGCCGAGCAGCTCGACGCCGCTGCGCAAATCTTTTGCGATCATTGAAAACAATCCGGTTGGCCGCACCAATTATAGCACGGCCCGCCCCGTTGCGGGCTCAACCGTTGCGCGAGCGATCGGCTGAGATCAGGGTGCCTTGATCGATCGGCTTGCGACCACCCGCCTCGGCGCATCCGCTTCGTCGCTCCTCCGCCGCCTCAGCATCATCACATTCCTGCACGGGCTGCTCCGCATTGACGCCCAATTCGCTGACGCCAATGCGCCCGGGACAGGACCACGGCCAGGAGGATGGGCAATGACCGATCAGGAAGACCGCATCGCGCGCGAGCGCGAGGAGATCGTCGCACGCGTTGCCAGCTTCAGGGCGACGCAGCAGAAGTTCGAGCGCGATCGCCAGGAATATTACGACAACACGCTCGGCAATGCCTGGAGCGGATTTCAACGCAAGACCGCTTAACGCAAGACCGCTTGCTTGATGCCCTGCCGGGCGACCGCGCTCATGGTCGGGGCACCCGCGATTGCGCCATGAGGCGCAAGTGAGAAAGCCCGGAGCGGTGTGCTCCGGGCTTATGGCTGTTACCGGTGCCGCTGTGCGATGGTTGCCGCCACGCGGGTTCCGGTTCCCGGGAGCGTTACGTTCCGATCGGATCGCTCGAAAACGCGCCAGCCATGCGATAGCGCAAAGCTACCATCGGTTAGCGCCGGAACAAAAATACAACCTCAATGATTAGCTTGACGGTGAACGAGGTTCGCATCGATGCCGGCATGGATGGAACTGCTGCTTAACGTGATGGGCTTTGCCGGTTTCATCGGCATCGCGATGTATCACAAGCATCCGAACGGGAAGCTGCCGGACTGAGCGCCGACGGCTCGTCTCAACTTGCCGCTGTCCCGGCTCGCCGTGTTCAGTTTGCCTTCCGAGCCTCTCCCGCCGTCCGCACCAGCCGGTCCGCCTTCACAAGTGCCTTGCCGTTCTCCGGCTGCGGCCGAAACCAGAAGCTGATCGCGACAAAGAGCGAACAGAACAGCAGGCCCACCACCATCACGCGTCGGTGGGTCGGTCGATCAGCACTGTGGAACGTTGGCATCATGGCTGTCACCCGCAGCCATCCCAACCGCAATCGCAGGTGGTGACAACACGATGCTGCCCTTAACCTAACCAGGTAGGGTTAGCGGTGCCCGGGCAATGCCTCGTCAGGCAAGTTCCGACAGTCCGCCGCAGCCCGATTCACAGCGATATCCCCTGCTTGTCCGCAGCAAATTCACAGCGCCAGCGGGTCCAATTATCCAACAAAATACGGGTCTTGCTGCACCCTCGTCCACAGCCTCGCGCCGCGTGCGCGCAATCAGGCATCCGCCAGCCGTTTCAGGGTGGCCCGGAAACCCAGGCTGCGGGTTCCAACCAGCACGGTCCCGAACACTTCGGCCTCGTCACCGCTGAACGTGCCGGAGAACCCGCTCGTCACTTCCTGCCCGGCGAACAGCGGACGGGTGAACGGGTCGGCGAACGGCGAATGCTGGTTGGTGCTGAGATGTCCCTTCCAGGTCCCCTCGCCGGCGGTGTAGGCCCCGATCGACCAGAAATATGGCCCGCCGCCGATCAAGAGACCGTCGCGCAGGATCAGGATGCCGCTGTCGCGGCCCCTCACGCCGTCGGTCATGTGGATATGGATCGAATAGAGCCCGTTCTTCATCGATCGCGCCGCCCGGTCCTGGCAGCCCGCAGTATGGCTCCAATCCGGCCGGCGTGCGAGCAGGCCGATACCGTCCGGGCCCGTCCGAATCGGCGCAAAAGGCGGCTCCCCGAGCGCTTACAAATCGTTAAGAAAGCCCTGACAAGGTTCGATCCTCCGGAGGGAGAGAGCCATGCTCGTATACCCCGTACCTGTCGAAGTGACGCAGGCCAGAGTGCAGCTCGTCGTCGACCAGACGGCGAAGGAGCAGCCGCGCATCATCAATGAGGATGTGCTGGACGTCTTCGCCGCGAAGAACCAGGCCGACCGTGAAGCGGTCGAGACCATCCTCGACATCAAGGTGTGAGCGGCGTCAGGTTCCCACGACCAACGTCCCGGGAGCTGCGACCTTGAAAAGAGCGACCTTAAAAAAAGAGGCGCCCGCTAAAAAAAAGGAACGAGTCTCTCGTTCCGCCGTTGGTTTCGCGAGCGGTACAACGAGGGAGAAATCCACCGGAAATATCAGCTCAACAAGCCCCGTCAGCTTACTTCGGTAACTGGCGGGGTTTTGGTTTCTGGAGGCGCCCATGTGCGCCCTGTTCCGCGGCAAGACGCGGCCTGGAAGATCGTACGAGCCGCAGCCCGATTGGAAACCCGGACGTTCCCGAAGCCGGTCGGCCGAAACCGCATTGAACAGCGCAACCGCAAACACGCCTGGTGCCGACAGCTCACCGCCCTGTCGGCTTTGGAAGGACCCCGCGAATCCCCCTCGCGGGGTCCTTCCTTGAACCTTTTGCACGGCGCGAAGACATAAAGGGCGCTGGGGATTTCAGGGCCCAGCATCCGGCGCAGCGCTGTGGGACGAACATACTCCGTCTACGCGGCGCTGTTGCATTTTACAAATTCAACCTTAAGTTTGGTCTCCGACAGTTGACGGCTCACGCCCTGAGAGATCCCCAGTCCGTCAGCTGGGAAAGCCCCGCATCCAGCCTGCGGGGCTTTCTATTTTCCGGACCCCAGGAACCTTCCGCGCGCAGCGACATTGTATGCGCGGTTGCCGGCACGATCTCCCCAAGGCCGGTCGGCATCAGACCTCGCGAGCCCGCTCGCGGGGTTTCGCGCTTTAGAGGACGTCCAACCTCGCGTGTCCTTGATTGGCCGTGATCGGCAATCGGTGAGATAGAGGCGCGGTGCCTCCAAGGCTCGACCACGAAAGCCCTGTCCCGGATATTTCCCGGGCGGGGCTTTCTCGTATCCGCTGCTGCGCAAGCGCGGCGCGTGCCGTCCATATCTGGCTGCGTGATCGCGCGGCGCAACGGGAGCCAGCGCTCGCAAGGGTGTGAGCATGCAAAGGCGAAATGCGGTCGGCAAAAGTCGCGCTAACCCCTGCCCCGCACCGCGTTTTGCTGCTATTTCTTGCCCCGTCTCAAACAAAATCTCTGAATCCGCAGGAGGATAAGAAAATGCGCTATCTGCACACCATGCTGCGCGTCCGCAATCTCGATGTCGCGATGAAATTCTATCAGGACGCGCTGGGGCTGAAGGAAGTGCGCCGCATCGACAATGAAAAGGGCCGCTTCACGCTGGTGTTTCTCTGCGCGGAGGAAGACCTCCATCTGCTCAAGTCCCTGCCGCAGACCCGCGGCGCGCCGCTGGTCGAGCTGACCTACAATTGGGACGAGGAGAAATACGGCGAAGACCGCCATTTCGGCCATCTCGCCTACGAGGTCGACGACATCTACGCGACCTGCGAGAAGCTGATGAAGATGGGCGTCACCATCAATCGTCCGCCGCGCGACGGCAACATGGCGTTCGTGCGCTCGCCCGACCTGCACTCGATCGAGATCCTGCAAAAGGGCGAGCCGAAGGCCCCGGCCGAGCCGTGGGCGTCGATGCCGAACACCGGCCACTGGTAAACACCGCGCCCGCATCCGCGTTCCTGTCGGTGTTTCGCCCTTGCTGAAGCGCGGAGCGAACGCGAGGAACGCGACACGATCGTTGACGTTGCCTCCTTACAAGTATGCGAGGAGGCAACGAGATGGGAAAAGGAATTTTGCTTTGGCTGTTGGGCGTGCCGATTCCGGTGATCATCGTGCTGTGGTTGCTGTTCGGTCACTGACCGCGATTTGATGCATAGCTATCAGCAAGGCTCTGCCGCAATGCGGCGGGGCCTCTTTTTTTGCTCTCGGTACAATCCACCCCGCGCTTTTCCCTGACGCTTCGGCTATGAACGCGCGCAAAGCACAACAGCGGGAAGAATCGCGTGATGGACAGCAAGCCGCAATTGACGATCTGGGGCCGGGCCAATTCGGTCAACGTGCAGAAGGTGCTCTGGTGTCTCGCCGAGCTCGACCTTCCCTATCAGCGCATCGATGCCGGCATGCAGTTCGGCAAGAACGATCAGCCCGACTATCTCGCGATGAATCCGAATGGCCGCGTCCCGACGCTGGTCGACGGCGACTATGTGCTGTGGGAATCCAATTCAGTGATGCGCTATCTCTGCATGGCCTATGGCCAGGGCGCGCCGCTCTATCCGCAAGCGCCGAAGGCGCGCGCCGCCGTCGACCGCTGGCTCGACTGGACGCTGTCGACGCTGCAGCCGGTCGACCGTCCGGTGTTCTGGGGCCTGGTGCGCACGCCGCCGGACAAGCGCGACATGGTCCAGCTCCAGAAGGACGCCGATGCCGAGGGCGCGGTGTGGCGCGTCGTCGAGGCGCAGCTCGCGGGGCGCCGCTTCATCGAGGGCGACCATTTCACCATCGCCGACATCGCGCTCGGCGCCTTTGCGCGGCGCTGGCTCGGCGTCGAGGGCGTCACCAAGCCGAAGCTGCCCAATCTCGAGCGCTGGTTCGGTGAGATCGCGGGGCGGCCGGCCTTCGTGCGCTTCATCGCGCCGCCGATGTCGTGAGCGCGGGCGGCGAGCCGCTCACCGTCCGCGGCCGGATATCCCACGATCGACGCTGATGCCGCCACCGAGCTTCACGCAGGTGTCGGAGCCCTCGACCTTGACGAAGCCAGGCCCGTACGACGCGCAAGGATTGCTCCGCGTCGCGGATTTCGACGGCAAGGTTTTGCTGGCGTCGGGGGGCGTCTGGAAATTGCGGCGGTCGCCCTGCTGCGCGAGCGCGGCGGCGGGTAGCAGGATGGCGATGATGGCGATGCAGGTCTTGCGCATCCGGCCTTTTATCCTGCGCCACCGGATGAGGCCAGCTCATGATGCGATCGGGACGAACGCAGCATGAGCTAGCTTCTTTCTTGAGCATGATCTGTTCGGAAACCGGATCCCACTTTTCCGGATCATTCACTACCGCACGAACTTGACGCCGAACGTCCTGCCCTCGCGCCACACCACTTCGCAGGCGCGCCCGGTGCGGGCGTCGCGCGAGAACGCCAGCCGCAGCTTGGCCGGCAGCGTGTTGTTGTCCTGGACCGTGATCTTGGCGCCCGACGAGGACATGTCCTCGACCACGCAGGGCCGCGCGGCGAATCCGCCGTCGAGCGTGATCCAGCCAGATTGCCGCAGCGATTTGCGCGTTTCGCGCTTCCTGGTCCCTGGAGCCATCACATCATCCCGGGCCCAGCCGTATCGCCGTTGGCTTTACAAAGGGTTGCCAAAGAAGGGCGGATTGCAGCGATCTCGGGATTGTTCACATCTGCATCTGCCAGCGCGGCACAGCAAAGCGTGCCCGTTGCTCCAGGCAGTTCCCAATGCCAAGGAACCTCAGCAAGTCATGACCAGACGAGCCACCGGACGCCTACCGGAGATTGTCGGCAGCCGTCTGCGCAAGTTTGTCGGCAATCTTACCGAGCGCGTTTGGGTCTGCAGTCTTGGGAGTCTTGGGCGCGTCCATGGCGGAAGCGCCGTTGCAAATCCGGGTTTCAAAGTCAGTGTCGTTGTTGCCGTAAATGCCCGCCAGCGTTCGCGCGATACTCACATCGTCGCTCATCAAGAAAGCGGTCCTGGCACCGAACTCAATTGATGCAAATCTCGAAACGCTAGACGCCGCACTTGATCGAATTGATCGTGGTGCATATGCTCTTCTCTTTAATTGAAGGGAGCGGGAGACTGCCGCACATCTCATTTCCATTTGCTGGGGCTCAGTTCGATATTTGCAATACGGTAGTGTGCCACCTTCAAAGGAAAAACAATGGACGGTCTCTCGCCAACCACCATTCGGCAACTTTACGAACACGCTCTCGATGCGCCTGGTCCAAAGACGTGGTGGATCACGCGCCTCGCGATGTACAAAGCGCTCCATCGCGCTCTATCGGAATATGACGGAAACGAAAAAACGTGCCTCTCGATATCCGGATCGAAAGGACTCGGTGTTGAGCTGGGACTGACCAAAACGAAATACACAGAGGTCAGCTATCCTGATGCCAACTTCATAGATTTGCCATTCGAGAGCGGCACTTTTGACTTCTGCGTCTCGGACCAGGTTCTCGAACACGTCGAGGGAGATCCCCAAAAAGCATTCTCTGAATCAATCAGAGTTGTGAAGCCGGGCGGCTACGTCTGTCACACGACCTGTTTCGTCAATGGCATTCACGCGGCGCCGAAGGACTTTTGGCGCTTCACTCCGGAATCGCTAAGGCTGATATCTGATAACGCGAACGCCGAGACGATCGCTTGTGGGGGATGGGGCAACCGCGAGGTGATCGGGTTGATGGCATCCCCGCTTCGGATGAAACCCATCCCGGACGACCCGGCCAACCCAATTTACCAATTGGCATTACGAAATGAGCCGAGCTGGCCGATCGTCGTGTGGATTATTTCCAGGCGAAATTGATCCAGCAATTCGCACAGTCGCGCAGCAGCCCGAAAAAGTCATCGGTCTGGCCTGACGTCATGCTCCGAGCAGCGCCAATCGCAATCGTAAGCCCCGATCAAGAAGCAGCTTGCGGCAGTTGCTGGCCTGACCGCACGGCGGAGACGAGCGCCGCCGGTTCACCAAGACCGTTCCGGCCCCCAGGTGCGGCGATCGCCGCGCTTGGGGGCACTCCCCGTAGGTGCTGAACTGTCGCGAGATCGACTGGGTGATGCGCCGAAAACGTCAATCCAGACGCTTAAACGTCTGATTTTGCGGGGTCTTCACTTTGGCCGTGATGGCGCTCCCTAGCGGAATCGAACCGCTCTCTCCACCGTGAAAGGGTGGCGTCCTAACCGATAGACGAAGGGAGCAAAACTCCCGGCAAATCAATGCGTTAGACGTGAGATGCGCCGGACTGGCCACAGCCCTCAAGCCGCGACGGGCGAACGTATAGTGGCGATTGGCCGGGCGGGCAAGCGTTCAGAACGCTTTTCCCGGATTGCAGGTCATGCTGGAGATCACCTGCAGGACAATCCGGCCTCGATCGAGGTCCAGAAGCCGCAGTGCGGCGGCACATGCGCATGCGCCCGCGAACCGCCGACGTGAATCAGGATTGCGGCGGCAAGCGCGACGACGGCGACGGGAACAATGAATCTGCGGATCGACATGGTCCTGCGCATCGACCGACATCGTGGCGTAACTAGGGCCTGCGGGCCGGCTGGATGTCCGGCAACGCGCTCAGCGCCGGCCGCTAGTGATTGCTGGCGACGTCCTGACGATTATTCGGCTGCGCCGCCACGGGCGTCCGCTTGATGCAGGTGCTGCAGATCACGAGCTTGCGCGCCAGCCGCTCGTCGGCGTCCGCTTCAGACAGTTGCGCAGGCGATGTGTCCGCTACCGCGGGCGACGCATTCCGCGAATGGCGCCGCGGCTGCGGAAGATTGGGGTCCTGTCCGGCACCGTCCCAGGCCAGCGGACCTGTCCCCGGCGGCGGCGTGGTCATGCTGTATTGCTGCGAAACCTGCGCGCAGGCGCCGAGCGCGATCGGAAGAAACAGCACAGCGGCCTTGCGAGCCCAGTTCCGGAATGCAGACATGATCACACTCTCACGCTATTCGTACTGCGACCTAAGAGCAGAACCGCTAAGAAATCGTTTGCCCTGATTGTTCCGTCGCACCCAACCACGACGGCATCAAGACGGGATTGAGGCGCCAAGGCGTAGATCAAGGCGTAAATCAAGACGGCAATCCGGAGTCCAATCATGCCAGGCATCAACGGTCGCTTCGACGGCAAGCGCGTGCTCGCCGATCTCAATGCGCTGCGCGCGATCGGCGCCTACAAGACCGGCGTGCACAAGCCGACATTCTCCGAACCGCATCTGCGCTCGCTCGACTGGCTCGCGGCGCGTTTGCCCGACGCCGATCTCACCGCGACGATCGACGGCATCGGCAATGTGCTCGGCTCCAGCGCAAAGGCGGGACCAAAGCTGCTCGCCGGCTCGCATCTGGAAAGCCAGAACCATGCGGGCTGGCTCGATGGGCCGCTCGGCGTGATCTATGCGCTGGAGGCGGCGCGCGTCATCAATACCGATCCGGACGCAAACGGCGCGGTAGAGGTCGCCGCGTGGTGCGACGAGGAAGGACATTTCGGCAGTTTCCTCGGCAGCCGGTCGTTTGTCGGCGCGGTGACCGAAGCCGACATCGATGCAGCCCGCGACCGCTCCAGCGATCGCACCATGCGCGATGCACTGCGCGACGCAGGCTTCGCCGGCCGCCCGCGCCTCAACGCCGAGGCCGGCCGCCACGTCGGCTATCTCGAAGCGCATATCGAGCAAGGCGACACGTTGGAAAGCAGCGGGCTCAAGATCGGCGTCGTCACCTCGATCGTCGGCATCTGGCAGTATCGCATTACGTTCACCGGCGAGCAGAACCATGCCGGCACCACGCGGATGGCGGTGCGCAGGGACGCCGGCCTGGCGCTGGCGCGGTTCTGCGTCGCGATCGACGACAGCTTCCCTGCCCTGTCGGGACCACGCACGGTGTGGACCACCGGCCGCATCACGCTGGACCCGGGCGCGCCGAGCATCATCCCCGGCCACGCCGACATGCTGTTCCAGATCCGCGACGACAATTCCGAGGTGATTGCTCGCCTCGAACAACAGCTGCATCGCCTGGCGACCGAGGCCACCGCTCAGGGCCGCTGCGGCGTGAAGGTTGAGCGCATCCGCACCGGGGTGCCCGCGATGATGACGCCCGCATTCCAGGATGCGATCGAAGCCGCGAGCGCAGCCTGCGCCGGCGGCAAATCGATCCGCATGCCGAGCGGCGCCGGCCATGACGCCCAGGTCCTCGCCACCATCATGCCGGCGGCGATGTTGTTCGTGCCGTCGATCGGCGGCATCAGCCATCACTGGAGCGAGAACACCGACGAGGCCGATATCGTCACGGGGGCCGAGGTGTTTGTCGAAACCTGCCGGCGCCTGCTCGCAGGTTAGAGCACCTTCAGGTCGGACCGCCCCGGTTGCCGGATTTCAGCGAAGCCAGGGCGTGCGAGCTCTGCACGCTGCCTCTCCTCGCGGTGAAGAAGACGTACAGCAAGCAGACGTCGATCAGGATCGTGCCGGCCATGACGCTGTAGGCCCACGGGCTTTCCATCAGCTTCACTTCGATCAACACGCGCGACAGGCCGAATCCCACGACCCACGCATCGAAGCTCATGCAGATCCGGCGAAACGTCTCGGCGTCCAGCCGCCGGATCAGCCAGGCACCGAGCGGTATGCCGAGGACAACGCAGGGAACGAGCACGAACAGGAGGCTCCGGCTCTCGTCGATGAACAGACCGAGCTTGTAGTACGCGATTGCAGTCAGGCTGGACTCCGTCACCCGAACCAGTGCGAGGCCGGCCCGGAACTCATCTTTGACGAGGCCCTGATTGTTGAAAAGGATCGCCAGCGGCGGGCCCGAAATGGTCGTGACCGAGTACAAGACCCCGAGCATCGTTCCAAAAGGCAAACCGACCAGCCATTGCAACTGGATCGGCCTCCGCCAACCGGCCGCCTGCAGCAGAATGAGCGGCAGAATGATCGAGTAGGTGGCGAACTTGGTCCAGCCAGGCTGAAGCGACGTCAGCGCAAAGGCTCCGACCGCGATGCCGGGCAGCATGCCGATGAGAATAGGCAGCACGCGCCGCCACACGGCCGGAACACCACTCAGGTTGATGCACAGAACATACAGATTGACGAAGACTTCGACGATCACCACCGCGGGATTGAGGACGCGGTTGGTGTAGAAGACGAGCGCGACCGGCACCGTGAGCGAGGAAAACCCGTAACCAAGCGCGCCGTTTACAAACGCCGCAAACAGCGCGATCACGGCAAGAACGATCACAGCAGAATCAATCGAAAGCATCTCTGGCTTTTACCGGATCAGTCGCCTTGCCCACGGCATTATAACCCAACGAAGGGGACGCGGTGCCGAAAGCTGATCGGCCCCACAGGTCGCGATCCCATCCATTCGTCGGGCCAACAAAGCTCCTGCGCCTGGAACGCCACGGACCTGCCGCCGGTCAGGAACCTGTCCGGGTGCCGCCCTCGGCCTTGAGCTGATCAAGGCCCGCAACGGCACCGTTCCAACCCGCTTTCGTAAGGCACCGTGGCATATTGGTCACGAGAACGGCATCAGACCGGTTTGCAATCCGCTGAACTTGCTGCCATTTCTTCGGCACGCATCGCTTTGGTGCCATCAAAGGGGCCCGTCCGGCTCATGTTGTTGCTTGAGTCGCTTCCAACCGTTATCGGCGCCGCCGCCATTGCCCCCGCATTGCTGGTGTTGTGGCTCGTCATCGCCGCCGACGAGCGCCCCGGACCGCCGGTTCAGGTGTGGCTCGCCTTCGTGCTCGGCGCGGCCAGCATCTCGCTGCTCGGCCTCGCGCGAATTCCCTTCAACGCGCTGCTCGCCATTCCCGACAATCCCTGGGCGACGCAGGCGGTGCGTGCAGCTTTCGGCGTCGCCGCACCGGAGGAGATCGTCAAGGTTCTCGTCATCGTCGCGATCTCGACGCGGCGCCGCGCCTTCGCCGATCCGATGGATACGGTGGTCTATGGCGCGGCCGCCGGACTTGGATTTGCCGCCTATGAGAACCTCGCCTATCTGGTCCAGCACAAGGACATGTGGCGCGCGCTCGCGGCGTTGCGCAGCGTGCTCACGGTGCCGTTCCACGGCGCGCTTGGTATCATCGCCGGCGCCTATCTTGCGATCGCGCGCTCCGGGGGCGCGCTCGGCGCCTACCGGGGTCACCGCGACTGGGCGCGCATCACGAACTGGGCGCTGGTGCTGGTCGCACCGGTCGCGCTGCACGCGGCGTTCGATTTTCCGCTGCTCGCGCTCCAGCGCATCCCCGACCTCGGCTCGACCACGCGGCTGCTGCTCGGCTCGGCCAGCGTGCTGATCGGCTTCTCCTCGATCGGTTTTGCAATCCGTCTGGTGCACCGCCTCGGCAAGCATCATGCCCCGCGCACCGACATTGCGCGCGAACGGCTGAGCCAGCTGCGGCGGATGTGGGCGCTGCTGCTGATCGGCGGCGGCGCCGGCTTTGCCGGCGTCTCCTTCCTGCTCACCTCGCTGCATCATTGGTACGTCAATCCCGAGCGCAATGCGTCGTTCATCCTGGTCCCGATCGGCTTCACCTCGATCCTGATCGGACTGGCGCTGCTGATCGCGACCACCGCGGTCTACTTCCTCGGCCGCAACCGGATGCGGACCGTCTCGGAGGGCTTTCCGTCCGCACCGAGCCAGAGTTAGGATAACGCCCGCACGCGCGAAGCCTTTACGTTCGCTGATCCGGAGAGCCGCGATGACCCTGTCCAACGACCTCGACAAGCTGCGATCGGAAATGCAGGCCGCGGTGAAGGCGCACTGGAAGGCGTTCCTGTTCGAAGGCATCCTGCTCGTGATCCTCGGCATCGCCGCGATGATCGTGCCGACATTCGCGAGCCTCGCCGTCACCATCTTCCTCGGCTGGATGTTCCTGATCTCAGGCATCGGCGGGCTGATCGTGACGTTCTGGGCGCGCAACATGCCGGGCTTCTGGTGGTCGCTGATTTCGGCCGCGCTCGCCGTGCTGGCCGGCATGGTGCTGCTCGCCCGTCCGATGCAGGGCGTGCTGACCCTGACCATCGTGGTCGGTGCCTATTTCCTCGCCGAGGGCGTCGCCACCATCATGTACGCGCTGGAGCACCGCCGCGAATTGTCGGGACGCTGGTCCTGGCTGCTGATCGCCGGCCTGATGGACATCGTGATCGCCTTCTTCATCATCGCCGGCTTGCCGGAATCCGCGGGATGGGCGATCGGCCTCCTCGTCGGCCTCAATCTGATGTTCGGCGGTGCGACCCTGATCGGCATGGCGTTGGCGGCGCGCAACACCTGACGCCGAACCGCGGGGGGCTTGCATTTGGGGGGTGACAGCCCCAAATCCCTGCGCTATAGACCCGCCCCATGATCACATCAGCCACCAGCTATTTTTGGTACTTTAGCTACGACAGCTCGCTGGCGGCAGGAGGATCGCGCTCAATCTGAAGAATTGCAGCAAACGTCCAAAACAAGCCGCCAGACCTGGCGGCTTTTTTGTGTGCCGGCAGGTCCCGAACTCCAAAGGAGCCAGCCGTGTTGAGTACGACAGACGATCTTCGCATCAAGGAATTGAAAGAGCTCAGTACACCCGAAGAGGTGATGCGGGAGGTCCCGCGCACCCTGACGGCGACCCGGGTGGTGATGGGCGCCCGCAACGCCGTCCACGCGATCCTGAACGGCACCGATGACCGTCTGCTGGTCGTCGTCGGGCCCTGCTCCATCCACGATCCCGCGGCGGCCGTCGATTACGCCGAGCGCCTCGCCAGCCTGCGCGAACAGCTCGCCGACCGCCTCGAGATCGTGATGCGGGTCTATTTCGAGAAGCCGCGTACCACCGTCGGCTGGAAGGGGCTGATCAACGATCCCGATCTCGACGGCAGCTTCGACATCAACAAGGGCCTGCGGCTCGCCCGCAACGTGCTGTCGGCGGTGAACAATCTCGGCCTGCCGGCCGGCACCGAATTCCTCGACATGACGACGCCGCAATACATCGCCGATCTGGTCTCCTGGGCCGCGATCGGCGCGCGCACCACCGAGAGCCAGATCCATCGCGAGCTGGCTTCCGGGCTGTCGTGCCCGGTCGGCTTCAAAAACAGCACCGACGGCGGCGTGCGGATCGCGGCGGACGCGGTGAAGTCGGCCTCGCACCCACATCACTTCATGGCGGTCACCAAGGGCGGCCGTTCGGCGATCGCCGCCACCAGCGGCAACGAAGACTGCCACGTCATCCTGCGTGGCGGCCGGGCGCCGAATTATGATGCCGCAAGCGTCGATGCTGCCGCCGCCGAGCTCGGCCGCGCCGGTGTCGCAGCGCGGCTGATGATCGACACCAGCCACGCCAACAGCAGCAAGAAGCCGGAGAACCAACCGGCGGTTGCCGCCGACATCGCGCGCCAGGTCGCAGGCGGCGAACAGCGCATCATCGGCGTGATGATCGAGAGCAATCTTGTTGCGGGACGCCAGGACGTCGTGCCGGGCAAGCCGCTGACCTACGGCCAGAGCATCACGGATGGCTGCATCGATCTCGGCACGACGGCAGACGTGTTGAAGCAGCTGGCCGATGCCGTCGACGCAAGGCGCAGCGTGCGGCGCGACGGCCTGCAGGAGCGTTCGGCCTGACGCGGCCGAACGGATTGAGCGTTGCCGGCGGGGCGGATATCGCGCCTCGCCGGTCAGCTGCGTGGGTTAGCAGCCACGGCAGATGCTCTTGATCTTCTTGTCGAGCGCCGCGTCTTCCTTATTGGCCTGACTGTTCGGATCGCTGATGTTCTTTTCGCTGGGGACGTCGCCGCGGCGTGGCTGACGATGTCCGATCGGCGCCTCCGGCACCCCCGCCCCCTTCTGCATGGAGGACGATCCGCCCTGCTGCTGCGCCCAGGCTTGGGAGATGCCAAGCTGGGGCGCTCCGGCCGCAACCATCATCAGAGCCATCAACAAAACTGTCTTCCGCATCTCGCGTCTCCGCTTCTCAACCCTATCGCGCCCGTTCCGGGACCTCGACGGTAGCACAGTTGCGTCGCCCCTGCGCTGCGCAATCCTGTACCTTCCGTATATCGGCCATCGTGCCAAGGAGCCAGATTCCCGCGGCGGCCAGCACCACAAAGAAGCCGAACATCACAGCATTTTCGATGCTGCGGTTGCCCTCGTCCTCGGGCGGTTCCTGCCGTCCGTCCCCGGGCCCGCTCATCGCCGCCTCAGGATTGCGGCGGGTAAAGATGAACGTCGCCGCAATAATCGACGATACGGTAGCGCCGTTCCACCGGATCTTCACGTTCGCGGGAAACCGGCTGCGACAAATAGCTCGGGCCGATCGGCGCCTTGCCGTGGCCGCCGGGAATGTCGAGCACATAATCCGGCTGACAAAGTCCGGAGACACGCCCTCGCAACGCCCGCATCAATTCCTGCCCGGCTTCGATCGTGGTGCGCAAATGCGCGGTGCCAGGCGCAAGGTCGCCGTGATGCAGATAATAGGGCTTGATCCGGCACTCCACGAAGCCGCGCATCAACGCCTCGAGCGTCGCAGCATCGTCATTGACGCCGCGCAGCAGGACGGACTGGCTCACCAAGGGAATGCCGGCGTCGGCAAGGCGCGCGCACGCTGCGCGGGCATTGTTGCTCAGCTCACGCGGATGGTTGGCGTGGATCGCAATCCAGGTCGTCGCGCCTTCGACCCGCAATGCCGCGATCATCTCGGGATTGATACGGCCCGGATCGGCGATCGGAACCCGGGTGTGGAGGCGAACGATCTTCACATGATCGATCCCGGCGAGATCGGCCATGATCTCGGTCAGCCTGCGCGGCGACAGCATCAAGGGATCGCCGCCGGTCAGGATGACTTCCCAGATCTCCGGATGGCTGCGGATGTAATCCAGCCCCGCACGGTAGGCGTCATCGGACAAGGCCGAGGCCTTTCCCGGCCCGACCATTTCGCGCCGGAAACAGAACCGGCAATACACCGCGCAGACATGGACGAGCTTGAACAACACCCTATCGGGATAGCGATGCACGATTCCGGCGACCGGCGAATGCGCATCGTCGCCGATCGGATCGGCGCTCTCGCCCGGCTGCTCGACGAGTTCGTCGGCGCTCGGGATGAACTGCCGCGCGATCGGGTCGGCGGGATCGGCCGGATCAATCAGCGCGGCGAGCTCCGGCGTCACCGCGACCGCGTAGCGCGCAGCGACCCGCTCGAGCCCGGCAAGTGCTGCGACCGGCGCGAGCCCGGCATCAACCAGCTCGCGCGGCTGTCGCAGCGTCGCCGCCAGTTTTGGATCGATCCTGTTCATGTCTCTCCCGCAGGCGGCGTCCAGACCACCTGATCAATTCGTGGCGCGCCACTCGCCAGCATCACCAGCCGGTCGAAGCCGAGCGCGACGCCGCTGGCTTCCGGCATCTGGCCGACCGCGGCAAGGAAGTCGTCGTCGAGCGGATAGCGCTCGCCATAACGGCGGGCCTTCTCGTCCATCGCTGCGGTGAAACGATGGCGCTGCTCGGCCGCGTCGGTCAGCTCGCCAAAGCCGTTGGCGAGCTCGACGCCGCAGGCATAGACCTCGAAACGCTCGGCGACATCAGGATCGCCGGCCTTGGTGCGCGCCAGCGCGGCCTCTGGCGAGGGATATTCGAACAGCACCGTCAGACGGCCCTGCCCCAGTTGGGGCTCGACATGCTCGACCAGCACTTTGCTGAAGATATCGGACCAGGTGTCGTCATCTGCAACCCGCACCCGCGCTGCTGCAGCCGCCGCAAGCGCCTCGCGATCGCCCGCGCCGCCCGTGATCGTCGCCAACAGATCGATGCCGGCGAAGCGCTCGAAAGCTGCCGCGACCGTCAGCAACTCCGGCTCGGCAAAGGGATCGGCCGTCCGGCCGCGGAAGGAGAACCGCCCGATCCCGGTCGCCTGCGCCGCATGGGCGATCACGACGATCGTGTCCGCCATGATGGCGTCATAGCCGGCATTGGCGCGGTACCATTCCAGCATGGTGAATTCGGGCAGATGCAGGTCGCCGCGCTCGCGGTCGCGGAACACCCGCGCGAACTCGTAAATCTTCGGCTCGCCGGCCGCGAGCAGCTTCTTGCAGGCGAACTCCGGCGAGGTGCGCAGATAGCGCGGCGCAAGTGAGCCATCGGCCTGCCTGAGCTCGGTGCGGGGAGCGTGCAGATGGGTCTCGTTGCCCGGCGAGACCTGCAGGATCGCGGTCTCGACCTCGGCAAATCCCTGCTCCTCGAACCAGGCGCGCACCGCTCGCGTGATCGCGGTCCGCGCCTGCAGGAACGGCCTGCGGTCGGCATAGCGCTGCGGCGACCACCAGGGCGACGGCCGGTCATGAGCTGTCATCGCCAGAGCATCCTCATGGATTCAACATCAACGAGCCGCCATCCGCACTCAAGAGTCCTGCACAACCGATTGATTCCACACAAGTTCATAAGCCCGCACAACCCCGGCCTCCGCGGCACGCGGCAAGGCTGGTCCCTTCTTGTCGAAAGACGCGCAGCTTGTCCATGCGCGCCCGGCTGAACCTGAACGACCGCTCGACATCCAAGGAGAGGAAACGCCTTTCCCCTGGCTCGAGGACTGGCGCTGCCTCTACGATCTGAAGACCGGCACATTTTCGGTTCCTGCGAGCTTTGCCGAGCACAACCGGACGGCGCTGAAAACGCCCGATCCGGCCCGAAAATAGGGGCCGCTCGGCGCGGCCGGGACGGTTGGCAACCTTGCGAATTCGGCCGCAAAAGACTGGCATCTCAGGGACAAATCAGTATGTTGCAGCCCGAAATCGCCGCCATGGCCGAGGGGCAGCCGATCCGGTTGGCGCCCTTAGGCTCTCAAATTCAGGAAAACACCTTTGAAAGTTATCGCCAGTTCCATCCGCAAGGGCAATGTCATCGAGCAGGACGGCAAGCTCTATGTGGTCCTTTCCGCCGAGAACATTCATCCCGGCAAAGGCACCCCGGTCAGCCAGATCGAAATGCGCCGCATCGGCGACGGCGTGAAGGTCTCGGAGCGCTACAAGACCACCGACCAGGTCGAGAAGGCCACCGTCGAGGACCACAACTACAACTACCTCTATGAAGATGGCGACGGCTTCCACTTCATGAACAACGACAACTACGACCAGGTCCAGGTCTCCAAGGAGATCGTCGGCTCGTCTGCGCCGTATCTGCAGGAGAACATGACCGTGAAGCTCTCGATGCACGAGGGCAACCCGGTCGCGATTCAGCTGCCGCAGCGCGTGACGCTGGAAGTGGTCGAGACCGAGCCGGTGACCAAGGGCCAGACCGCCTCCTCGTCCTACAAGCCGGCCATGCTGTCCAACGGACTGCGCACCGGCGTGCCGCCGCACATCACCACGGGCACCCGCATCGTGGTCATGACCGAGGACGGTTCCTACGTCGAACGCGCAAAGGACTGAGCGCTTGAGGCGCGGTGGGATTTGAAATGAATCGTCACCGCGCCTCAACTTGTTGGTTAAGCATCAACTTTACCGAAAACCGCTACACACTTTTCCGGAACTTGCTTTAGTCTCTCGGGCGATCAGACATGAGCCCGGGGAGTGTAGTGAACAGGAAGGTGGTCAGCTTCGTCAGTTGCTGGCTGGCAGCCCTGCTCTCGCCTCTTCTCGGCGCCCATGCCGACGAATTCCGAACGCCATCGATCTCGGCCATGCGGGTCGAATGGCGCGCCGTGCTCGACCAGTTGCGGCAGGAGATCGGCAGCCGCCCGGCCGTCGCCGCCGGCTTCACTTTCGCCGGACAACGCCGCGTTCCCGCCACCGATCCGCGGGCGACGCCTGCGCTGGTGCAGTTGAACGCCGTGACAGCGCCGCTGTTTCCCGGCATCGCGCAGAGCCCGATCCCGGTGCTGCTGCCGTTCGACCCCGCCAGCTATCTCGACGCGCGGCAAAACGGTGCGCCGGACAGCCTGTCGATCGCGCGCTATCAGGCCGACTTCCGCGCGGTCGATTTCTTCCATGCCGGTGCGTCGGGCTACGATGCCGTGTTCTCGCTCGACCCCGGTGCCGGCGACGGCCTGCCGCCGCGGACATTTGCCAAGCCGGTCGAGGTGCAGATTTCCGGCTCGATCCTGGTCTACGACCTCGCCGACCGGCTTGGCGGCAAGGGCGAGCCGGTCAAGACGCTGGCCGCGCAGTTTCCGGACCTGCGCCGCTTCATTCGCGAGGGCTATGTCCGCTACGCCTTCACCCGCTTCGGGATTCCCTATGTCGTGTCGATCCAGTGCCTCGACAGCGCGCCGCGGCCGAAGCGGCTGGCCTGCCGCGAGGCCTATCCGGTCGCCGAGCGCTTTCTGAAGGCCTTGCGCATCGCCGGCGGCCAGCCGTCGCGGCCGCGCAGCGACGTCGCCTCCGACATCGCCGAGCGGCCCGCCGCGCAATCCGCCGACTTCGCCTACCACCCGAGCGGCGACATCGTCGCGGGCAGCGGCGGCCGCAGGCAACAAGGCGGCCACGCCGACTTCACCGTCTATTCGCAGATCCGCTTTCCGCTCGAGAAGGCGCCGGCCTTCGCGCACTCGCAATCCTTCGCCAGGCGCAAGCCCGGCGCGGCCGTCGACGCGTATCCCTGGCAGGACAATTTCTGCGAGGCGCGCAGCTTCGAGGTCGGCCAATGCGCCAGCGGCTACGGCCATCAGGGCCAGGACATCCGGCCTGGCGCATGTCCGGTCGACAGCAAGGATGGCTGCGATCCCAAGCAGCAGGCGGTCGTTGCGGTGCGCGACAGCATCGTGATCCGCTCGGCGGAGCAGCAGGCCGCGACATTGCAGGTCAACACCCGCACCGAGCACGTCCGCTTCCGCTACATGCACATGAACCCGTCGGTGATGGATGCCGACGGCCTGCTCAACGGACGCCGCGTCAGCGAGGGCGAGAAGATCGGCGTGGTCTCGAACTATCTCGACCACCCCAACGGCACCTCGCGGCATCTGCATTTCGACGTCCAGCTGTTCACGCGCGACGGCTGGCTGTGGGGCAATCCCTACACCACGCTGGTGTCGGCCTATGAGCGACTGATCCGCGGCCGTGGCCGCGAGATCGGACCGGAGCCCGGACCTGCGGCCGCCGTGGCCCATGCGCTGCCCGACGACGTCGTGCATCGGATCGACACCCAGGAAGGCGGCGGCAATTAGCGCGTTGTCGAGCGAAGCCTCTCCCGCACTTGATGCGGGATGGACCGCGTTCGGGGCGCACTCTCAAAATATCGAAAACAACCCCATGCAAAGTAGCCGGCGGCTGCCGTCGGTCGACACGACGACTTGACACGTCGGGCAAATCAGCGGCATAATTCCATTATTCCGAAATCGCACAGCGATCCTCGCCCCAAGGCCATCGCATATGGCGTTTGCCGACTTCTGACTGAGGTATTCACGCGCGAAGGCTGGCTGTGGACCAACCCCCACACCACGCTGGTGTTCGAGGGCTATTTCAGCTCGCCGGTGATGAACTGCGCCCGCCCCATGCCGAACGACCAATCCTCGTCGTCGTTGATCACGAAATTGATGACAAGGTCGCTCGGCGCGATCCCGCAGGCCGACCACAGCGTCTCGGCAAGAACGCGATAGAAATCCAGCTTCAAGGCCTTCTCACGCGGACGGCTCGTCAATTGCAGCATCACCAGCCTGTCCGTCCGGCCGATACCGAGCCCGGTATCGAGTGCGACGACCCGCGACCGCGGGTGAACATGCACGACCTGGTAGCGGTCGCGCGGCGGCACGTGGAGCGTTTCCACCAGCACTTCGTGCGTGACATCGAGCAGCCGCTGGACATCTGCATCGCTCCGCCCCTCGATCAAATCAAAACGCAGAAACGGCATGTTAGTGGCTCCTTGCTCGATCTGCCGAGGAATGAAGCTTCGGTGCAACTGCCGGCGATCAGTTGCGCTACGCGTAGCGAACCAACTGCAGCGGAAGCGTTCCGTTCTCCAGCACGTTCGACGTCTTCAAATTATCCGAGCGAATTGAACCGCGCTCTGTCAGCTTGCTTAAGCACGCCGCACGGGAAAAGAGTAATGGCGATCTGAGATCGTTGCGATCTGAATCCCAGATCGCGTGTCATGAGTAATGACGGAGCATCCGACTGCTATTTCGCCAGCACCGCGCCTTGCAGTGCCGCGAGCGTATCCGGCCCGTAGCGGCCGTCGGGTGCGCGCTTGAGCAGGCCGGCCCGCGCCAGCCGCTGTTCGACGGCCTTGCGCAGCTCCGGGGCATCCGCGCCACGTCGGTCGCGTCGTTGCGCGGGTTGGGAAGCTGCACCGTGTTGCGATAGGCCGAATTGCCGATCACGAGCGCAACACGCCGCTCGGCAAACGCCGGGATCGAAGCGGCCACGCAGCCGATCAGGGCGAACGCCGCGCCCGCGAGCATGCGCCGGAGTGAGTACTGCATGGCCGGCGCGTCCGCCTATTTCTTCCAGGGCGCATCGCCGCGCCCGCGGCGGCCGCGAAGATGCCCTGCTCATAATCGATGAAGGCGCGCACCATCGCGCGATAGGCGGCCTCCGCGACCTTGGGCGACAGCCCGTCCTGTTCGGCCAGCGTCATTGCCTTTTTCACCACCGCCTCGGCGCGCTCGGGCGCCTCGACTTGCGCCGGGTTGGCCTTGAAGCGGGCGGCTTCATGGACGTAGCGGCCGCGCTCGGCCATCAGGCGCACGATCTCGCGGTCGAGCCGGTCGATATTGCTGCGCACCTCGCCAAGCGTCTTGCAGCAGGCGCCGTTGTCGACCGTGGGGCTGCCCCACAGCGCCGGCGCGTTCGTCGCAGGTTCCTCGGCGCATGCCACGGCAGGAATCAGAAGCATCGACAGAAACACCGGCAATCGCATCGAACGCCTCCCAAAGTGCCGAGCACGCCTTGCGATCGTTATGCCGATTTTGCGCGCCGATGGAAGCCATGCCGCTGACGGGACGGCCGCAGGTTCCATTCGGAATCGCATCGATGCGCGCCATGTCGCGGCGACAATTGCCAGCTTGAATGATCATGATGGACGCAGCAATCCGCGGGAACCTGTCCCGCTTTGACCATCGGACGCAAGTATCTATCAGATGCCCATTCAGGCTGGACGATAACCAAGCATGCTCTCGACCTTCAGCTGGTTCTTTCTTTCGGTGAAAGGCCGCATCAGCCGGCAGGAATTCGGCCTGGGATTTTTCGGTCTCGTCCTGGTCGACATGCTCGTCATTCGCATCGGCGCAAGGCTCGACCCTGGCCCACGGTATTACGACAACAGCCCGCCCGCCGACGACCTGTCCGTCCTGCGCTTGCTGCTCATGCTGTCATTGTGGCCGTTCGCCGCGATGCTGGTGAAGCGGCTGCACGACCTCAACGTCTCGGGCTGGTGGGCGCTGACGATCCTCGCCATTCCCCACCTCGCCGCCGCGCTGCACGTCAAATACTGGATCCCCTATCTGGCGCTCGTCGCAACGCTGAGCGTGCTGCCGGGATCGAAGGGTGACAACCGGTTCGGCCGCGACCCGCTGGCGCGCGCCGGCATCTAGCGCCCTGCGCCGTGGTTGCGATCAGTCGATCTCGATCGCCGCCAGCGTCTCCTTGACCCGCATCTGAGCGTCCGCAGGGAGCGGCAATATCGGACGCGGAGGCTCGGCCACACAGATCCCTCTGAGATTGGCAAGTGCGTAGACGACACGCAGACTGGAATATGTCCTGAACAGATCCCAAATCGGCTGCAGACGCGCGTTGAGCTCTCGCGCCCGGGCCGCATCGCCGCCGGTCGCGGCGCGAACGATGTCGACGCAGACCTTCGGGAAGATTCCTGCGACAACGCTGTACCAGGTATCTGCGCCCGCCAGCAGCGCCTCGGTGCAATTCCAGTCGGCGCTGTAACCCAACGCAACGCCGTCCGGAACGACAGCCCGCAATTCCCTGAGATGGCCCGCGACCGTTGAAGCATCCAGCGCCGGACTTTTTACCGCGACGATTCCGTCCACACGACCCAACCGGCCGATGAGCGCCGGCGTGAATTGAAAATGCGTCGTTCCGGGATTGTCATAGATGCAGATCGGCAATCCGCTCTCGCGGGCCACGGTTTGAAAATGCTCAAAGACCTCGTCATCGGTCAGCGGCGTATAGGAAACCGCCGCCAGCAGGCCTGCCGTCGCGCCGGCATCACGCGCATCCTGGGCCAGCCGCACCGCATCGTCGGTGCGCAGTGCGCCGATGCCGACCAGTATTGGTGTGTTGCCGTCTGCCAAGGCGGTGGCCGCCTGCACGGCGCGCCGCCGCTCATCGCGGCTGAAATACGGATATGAGCCGGTACTGCCGAGCAGCCCGACCGAATCCACCTTCGCCGCAATCAAGGGGTCGAGCAAGGCGCGGAGCGCACCCACATCGACCCGCCCATCCCGGTTCGAAGGCGTTATCGGGAAGGCAGAGAGCCCCTTCAGACTGATCATCGGTTCGTCCCTCGTCGGCGACTGTCGCCGTAAGCTGCCGCGCAATCAATCGACCCGCCCCGTCGCGCGCAAGGTCCAGTTTCACGCGAACTGGGCAGCAAACTGGTCCAGTGCGCGTCCTGCAGGACGAGCTTCCCGCCGGTCGTTATTCGAGCATCGTGGTCAGCTGCGCGCCCTCGTCCGCCACGAACACCGCGATCAGCTCCGCCGGCTCCGTGGTGCTCGCATTGGCCGAGACCATGTGGGTCGACCCCGGCGGCTCGAAGAAGGACTGGCCGACCTTGAAGGTCTCGACCGGCCCGCCGCCGAGCTGGGAGCGGATTTCTCCCTTGGTGATGTAGGCCGTCACCGAACCGGAATGGCGGTGCGGCGGCGTGAAGCCGCCGGGACCATAGAACACGCGCACCACCGTGACGCGCTTGCCCGCGACATTGGGCAGCGCGTGCGAGCTGATGACCTCGACCTTGTCGAGCGGCGACGCTGCATTGGCGCTGGCGCACAGCGGCGCGATGACGGAGGAGATCGCGTCCATCGGGGTCGGCAGTGCCTTGCCGATCACGAAGGCGCAGGCCAGTCCCGCGATCACGGCCAGCGCGACCGGCCGCGGGAATGGAAGAGATGGAGTCATTGCCATCGAGGTCATTGTTTTTCTCCCTGTCAGCTGCCGTTTTGATCGGTCTCGACGTTACGAAGCCGCCGCGTCCGCACGCTGCCGGCGCGGCGGCGGCGTCCAGCGATAGGCCGCGCCGAACCGGTTCCAGACATTGATCGATGCGATCGCCGAGGTCAGGTAAGTCAGCTCCTGCTCGGAGAATTCGGCGGCGGCCAGCGCATAGACCTCGTCGCTGACGCCGTTCGGCAAGGTCGTCAACGCTTCGGTCCAGGCCAGCGCAGCGCGCTCGCGCGGCGTGAACTGCGGCGCCTCGCGCCACACCACGACGAGGTTCAGCTTGTCGGCGGGCACGCCGAGGCTCTCGCCCTGCAGGATGTGATACTGCACGCAGAACGCACAGCCGTTGATCTGCGAGGCGCGCAGCTTGACCAGTTCGAGCAGCTGCTTGTCGAGGCCGGCCTTCGCCGCGAACTGGCCGAGCGCGCGCACCGCGGCGAAGACGTCGGGCGCGAGCTTCTCGAAGTCGGTGTATTCCTTGCGGGCATGTGACATTGGCCTGGCCTCATGTTATCAGTGTACTGAGACATTATCAGAGCTCTGATATCATCGGCAAGATGCGGACATCGGCAACCGCGACAGCAGGCAACATGGCGGCAATGCAGAAACGAGGCAAATCCGGCACCGCCGGGCGGCGTCCGGTCGGAAAAGCCGCCGGCCGAAGGGCCGCAGCGAATGCAGGATCGACCGCAGGCGACGTCCTGCTCGCTCCTTCCGTTCCGGCGCCCGGCGAAGGCAAGCGCGGCGAGCAGGGCTATCTCGCCTATCTGCTGCGCCAGGCCCATGCGGCCTCGCGGCTGTCGATGGAGCGCGCGCTCGCCGAGCTCGGCGTCACCTCGCCGCAATTCGTAGTGCTCACCATGCTGAAGGCCTATCCGGGCCTGTCAGGCGCCGATCTGGCGCGGGTGGCACTGCTGACGCCGCAGACCGTCAGCGTGATCATCCGCAACCTCGAGCGCGACGGCGCGATCCGCAAGACGCCTCACCCCGTCCACGGCCGGGTGCTGCAATGGACCCTGACCGGCCATGGAACCGCGCTGCTGGAGAAATGCCGCCATATCGCGCAGGCCCAGGAGCGCCGGCTCGCCGCCGGCCTCGACCCCAGGTCGGAACAGGTGGTGCGCCGGTGGCTGTCAAAAATCGCCACAGATTTGCAGGATACCTAGAGCATGACCCGGAAAAGTGGGAACCGGTTTTCCGATGAGGTCATGCTCAAAACTATAGCTCCTGCGGCGGCGTGGCTTTTGGCTCACCCGATCGGCGCCGCTACACTGGCCCGATGAAACAGCCTGATTCTCCGCAATCCCCCGCCCGCCGCGCCGTCCTGAAGGCCGGGCTCGCGGCCGGCGCGGTGCTTGTCAATCCGCTCATCGCCCTTGCCGCAGCCCCTCCCGGCTTCGACCAGTGGCGCGACAATTTTCGCGCCCGTGCGCTGGCAAAGGGCATTTCGGAGGCGACCTGGACTCGCTGCATGGGACGGGTCGAGCCCGACATGAGCGTGTTCAAGCAGATGCGCAACCAGCCGGAGTTCCACGAGCAGATCTGGCAGTATATCAACCGCCGCGTCTCGGACTGGCGCATCATCCATGGCCGCGAGGCGCTGAAGAAGAACGACGCCCTGTTCGGCCGGATCGAGCGCGACTTCGGCGTCGAGCGCGGCACGCTGCTCGCGCTGTGGGGCGTCGAGTCCGCTTATGGCGATCCGCTGGTGCAGCAGAACCACATGACGCCGGTATTTCCCTCGCTGGCGGCGCTCGCCTGGAACGAGCCACGCCGCAAGGCCTATTGGGAGACCGAGCTGATCAACGCGATGAAGATCGTGCAGCGCGGCTGGAGCACGCCTCAGGAGATGAACGGCTCCTGGGCCGGCGCGATGGGTCATTCGCAGTGGATGCCGGAAGTCTGGCTCAATGTCGGCTTCGACTATGACGGCGACGGCAAGGTCTCGCCGTTCGGCCGGCCCGACGACGCGCTGGGCTCGACCGCGAAATATCTCGTCAATCGCGGCAAGTGGCACCGCGGCGAGCATTGGGGCTACGAGGTCCGCGCGCCCGGCGGCGGCGCCAGCGGCAGCCGCACCTATGCGGCCTGGGCGAGCGCCGGCGTAACGCGCGCCGACGGCCAGCCGTTTCCGCAGCCGAACGCATCAGCGCAGCTCTGGATCCCGGTCGCGGGTGGCCCGGCGTTCCTGCTCGGTCCGAACTTCAATTCGGTGAAGAGTTACAACCCGTCGATGAACTACGCGCTGGCGATCTGCCATCTCGGCGATCGCTGTCTCGGCGGGCCACCCTTCATCCAGCCCTTCCCGGGCTCGGAGCGCGCGCTGACGCTCGCCGAGGTGCAGGAGATGCAGACGCGGCTGACCAAGGCCGGCTTCGACACCGGCGGCACCGACGGCCGCGTCGGCAACGACACCATGAAGGCGATCAAGGATTATCAGATCAAGATGGGCCTGTTGCCCGCCGACGGTTACGGCGGGCTCAAGGTGCTGGCGCGGTTACGGCAAGGCGGCTAACCGTCATGCGATCTGCGTAGCCCGGGTGAGCGAAAGCGATACCCGGGGACGCATTTCCCGCATGTCGCTCCGCTCATGCGGGCTTACGACGGTTCGCTCCTACCGGCTCGCAGGCTGCCGCACGACGCCGCCGGCGTTCATGCCGCCGTCGATCACGAGCTCGGTGCCGGTCACATAGCGTGATGCGTCGGAGGCGAGATAGAGCACGCCCTGGGCGATCTCGATGGCCTGTCCGGCGCGGCCGAGCGGCGTGGCGAACCTTGCGCGCTCCTCCGGATCGATCGGTGCGTTCTGGCCGGCACCGGTCGCGCCGGTCGGGATCTTGCCCCAGATCGGCGTGTCGATGATGCCGGGATGCACCGAGTTGACGCGGATGCCGTCGTTCACCTGCGCGCATTCCATCGCGATCGACTTGGCGAACAGCCGCACCGCGCCCTTGGTGGCGCTGTAGCCGGAGAGCGTCGCCGCGCCACGCAGGCCGGCCAGCGACGACATCATGATGATGGAGCCGCCGCCATGCTTGCGCATCAGCGGCAGGGAGTGCTTCACCGACAGAAACACGCCGTCGATATTGATGGCGGTCTGCCGCCGCCAGTCCGCGAGCGACATCTCGACGATCGAAGGCGCCCCGATGCCGATGCCGGCATTCGAGACCATGATGTCGAGGCGGCCGTAGCGCTTGCCGATGTCAGCGATGACCTCGATCCAGCGCTCCTCGCTGGTGACGTCCTGCGGCAGGAAGACCACCTCGCGACCGGCCTTCTTGAGCCGCGCTGCGAGCTCGGGTCCCCTCAACTCGTCGATATCGGTCGCCACGACCGTCGCGCCTTCCTGCGCGAACAGTTCGACGATGGCCTCGCCGATACCCGATGCGCCGCCGGTCACCAGCGCGACCTTGCCTTCAACCTGTCCTGCCATGTCCTCTCCCAACGTTTCTTATCGGATCACCGTCGGGCCCTGATCCGGCACCGCGACGTCGAGCACACGGAATTGCACACGTTCGGTGCCTTGCCAACGGTCGACCGCAAGAGAGCCCGCCACGTGCAATTGCTGCCCGCGATTTTGCGTCAAGGCGCTGCCGAGCTTCTGTCCGACGGAGCGGAATGCGATACCGTTGACGATCGAGCCGTCGCCTGACTTGAAGCGCAGCCGCAGATGCGCCTGCCCGACCTCGTCGGCATAGACCAGCTGATGCGACGGCAGCGCGATCACCGGCTCTGGATTGGCGGCACCGAACGGGCCCGCGCGATTGAGCGTCGCGGCGAATTCCGGCGTTACCGCGCGCGCGGTGACGGCGCCATCGATGAACAGCTCGTTCTCGTGCCGCGAATTGGCGACGTCGGCCGCCAGCGCGCTCTCCATGTAGGCGCGGAATTCGGCAAGTTTCTCCTTGCGCAGCGTGACGCCGGCCGCCATCGCGTGCCCGCCGCCCTTCATCAAAAGGCCGTCATGCACCGCCTGCCGCACCGCCTTGCCGAGATCGACGCCGCCGATCGAGCGGCCCGATCCGGTGCCGATGCCGCCCGGCTCCAGCGCGATCGCAAACGCGGGACGCGCGAACTTCTCCTTCAGCCGCGCCGCGACCAGCCCGACCACGCCCGGATGCCAGCCTTCCGCCGCGGTGACGATGACAGCGCCCTTGTCCTCGAGCCCGAGCGAAGCCAGCGCCTCGGCCTCGGCCTGTGCCTCGGCCGCCTGCTCGATCACGCGCCGCTCGGCATTGAGGCGATCGAGCTCGGCCGCGATCCGCGCAGCTTCGGAGACGTCGCCTTCGAGCAACAAGCGCACGCCGAGATCGGCGCGCCCGATCCGACCGCCGGCGTTGATGCGCGGTCCCAGCATGAAGCCGAGATGCCAGGCCTCCGGCGGGCCGTTCAGCCGCGCCACGTCCATCAGCGCAGTGTGGCCGACATGGTCGCGGCGGCGCATCGCGATCAGGCCCTTGGCGACGAAGGCCCGGTTGAGCCCGATCAGCGGCGCGACGTCGGCCACGGTGCCGAGCGCGACGTGATGCAGCACGCTGAGCAGGTCCGGCTCCGGCATCTCGCCGGTCCAGAAGCCGCGCTGGCGCAGTTCGCGATTCACCGCGACCAAGGTCACCAGCACGAGGCCGACCGCTGCGAGATGGCCAAGCCCCGAGATATCGTCGGGCCGGTTCGGATTCACCAGTGCGTCGACCTCAGGCAACACATCGCCGGCCTGGTGATGATCGATCACGACGACCGACATCCCGAGCTTCCTGGCTTCCGCCAGCGGCTCGATGCTGGTGGTGCCGCAATCGACCGTGACGAGCAGCGTCGCGCCCTTCGCCGCCAGCGAACGCACAGCGTCGACGTTCGGCCCATAGCCTTCGAAAATACGGTCGGGAATGTGGATCAGCGGATCCAGCCCGCAATGACGCAGATGCCAGGTCAGCAGTGCCGCCGAGGTCGCACCGTCGACGTCATAATCGCCGAAGATCGCAACCTTCTCGCCGCGCACCGCGGCATCCGCAATGCGCCTGGCGGCATGCTCCATCTCGGTGACCGTGTGAGGATCCGGCATCAGCTTGCGGATGGTCGGGTCGAGGAAATCGGCGACCTCGTCGATCGCGACGTCGCGGCCGGCCAGCACGCGCGCCAGCATTTCCGGCAGGTTGTGACGCTGCACGATCGCGAGCGCCCGCGCCGCCCCGCGCGCATCCAGCCGGTCGCGCCAGAGCTTTCCGGTCAGCGACCGCGTCACGCCGAGGAACGCCTGTGGCGCCTCGACGGGCAGTGCGGATGCGTGCAGCGTCATGATCCTTTACGCGTTGCAAAGAAACAGCTGACTTCCAAGCCCAAATACCGGCCAGAGCTGTGGATAGATGCTTTTTTGCGCGCCGGGAACCAAGCCGGCCCGGGCCGAAAACCAACGCAATTTGAAGGGACTCGCGGGAATTTTGCTAGCGCCGCGATTGCGTCGGGGTTTGGCCGAAGCGCCGCCGAAATCGCTGATTGAAGTAAGCGATCTCGTTGAAGCCGCAGGCGAGCGCAATGTCGCTGACCTTCATCCGGTCCCCCTGCTCACTCGTGAGCAGGCGCATGGCGTGCTGGAGTCGTCGCTCAAGGAGCCGCTCGGTAAAACTCGAACCGGTGTCCTGCAGCAGATCCTGCACATATCTGGCCGAGACACCCATGCGTTTCGCGACCTGCTCGACTGAAAACCCTGCACTGGCAAAACTGCGGTTGATCTCGGCGATGACCTCCTGCGTGCGGGAGGCCCGCAGGCCTCGCATCGTCGCGTTCTGCGCCGCATCCCCTCGCGCACCCAACGCCAGCGCAGTCAGGTCGAGCAGCGTGGTGCCGACATGGTTCTGGAGCAGCGGATCATGCGGCTCTCCAGGGAGATCGACCACGAGTTCAATGTATCTTTGCAGAAGACCGATAGCGGGGCTTCGTTCGTCAAACGGCTTGACCAGCACGTCGTCGGCCGCTCCGACGAGAGACAGGAGGCGATCCCTGCTGACCGTCAATGTCGTGCAGGAAAACGGAGCGTCGGACACCATGTCCGCGGGCATGCCGTTGCTGCCGAGAAATGCGCCTGACGGGGCGAGAGCAGCTTCGCGTCCCGCCTGATTCACGCGAAAGGTGCCACGCCCGCGATGGAAGAGCAGACAGAAATCATCGTTAGGGCCGCGTGAAATTGCTGTCCGCGACCGTCTTATTCGATGGAAGGAGCCGGCAAAGCGGGAGACTTGCACGTCCGACAAATCAGCCCACTGCATCGATGCGGAGAACGGCCGATCGTCGGATCGCGTGATGTCGACGCAACAGGTGAGCGTCTCCATCTGCTCGCTCCAGAGCGAGAACTTCTGGTGGTCCGCCAGTTCAGGATCAAGGCATTCCGACGAAATACTGGCGCGATTCACAGAGGCAACCTTTGGGTGCATTCATCATATGAAGCGCATCTCCTCAGGCTATGCGTAATTTCGCCGCAACGACCGCCCGATTTGTCGCAGTACATGCACACCAAGCATCAGTCCTGTTGCGAAGCTACAACATTGCTCCGAAGTTTGGCGCGGGTGCGCAGGAGCTAAATTCCATTGCGCAGGTGAACAAGACCGCCGCTGCGAGCCCTGCCAGTTTGCGCGCAGGATGCCGCGGGAAACGACGTCGCAATCTGACGTCGGCGCTCACCGGGTCCGGATCAGCAGCTGTTCGCAACCGCAATGCCTCAGGGCATCTGCGCTCAGCGCGACACTTTCAGGGGCCTATCAATGCAAAAATCTCTCCTCGGCGCTGGCTTGTTTCTAGGTGCGTCGTTCGTTCCCGCGCTTGCAGCCGACATGTCCTATCCAGTCAAGGCGCCGGTGATCACACCGGTTCAGGCCTTCTCCTGGACCGGCTTCTACGTCGGTGCCAATGTCGGCTTCGGCGGCGACAGGTTCGAGTATCCCTTTCACGCTTCGGCCCAACAGTTGCAGGCCGAGGCACCCCCGCTCACGTCAAGCACCAGCGGCAAATTCAGCCTGACATCAAGCGGCTTCTTCGGCGGTGGGCAGATCGGATACAACCACCAATACAACAACAATGTGGTGCTCGGTCTCGAAGCCGACTTCCAGTGGTCGGGCATCGAAGGCAGGTTCGAGGGCAATCAGATCCTCACCGTCAACGGAACGAGCGTCGCAACCACATTCGGCACCGGCTCCGAGATTGCGTGGTTCGGCACCGTGCGTGGCCGGCTCGGCTACGCCTGGGATCGGCTGTTCCTCTACGCCACCGGCGGCGCGGCCTATGGCAAGGTCGATACCCATGGAACCTTCAGCTTTGCCGGACCGAACGGCGTGGCTCAGACGACGTCAGTTGCATCGGGTGGCACGCAATGGGGCTGGACCGCAGGCGCGGGCCTGGAATACGCCCTTGCTCCGCAGTGGTCCTTCAAGACCGAGTATCTCTATATCGATCTCGGGAGCCGGACACTGCTTTCCAGCGCGATCAACGACGTCGCGAACGGCTTCACAGCGAATGCTGGAATGGACGTCGACACCAAGTTTCACACCATCAAGGCTGGCGTGAACTACCGCTTCTGATCGCAACGCGACAGATATGGACGAAGGGGCCGCGCGAGAACGCGGCCCCTTTCGGCGTTGGTCGGCAGTACGCTTCGCTCTCCCGGTTCGGCGAGCGTCGAGCTAGCAGCCCATCCGGCTGGCGATTTCCCCGAAATCCTTGGCCACGATGTCCCACTCGCCGGTGGCCTCGAAATCGACCTTCTGCAGCGGGCCGTATTCGGTGGGACGCGCCACGAAGGCGGTCTTCAGGCCGAGCTTCTGCGCGTGCTTCAGGTCGTAATTGTGCGCGGCGACCATCATCACCTGCTCCGGCGGCAGGCAGAGCAGCTTGGCGGCGCCGAGATAGGTTTCCGGATCGGGCTTGTAGTGCTCGAACAGCTCGGCCGACATCACGAGATCCCACGGGAGCCCCGCGAACTTCGCCATATTGGTGAGCAGCGCGACGTTGCCGTTGGACAGCGGCGAGATGATGTATTTGGTCTTCAGCCGGGTCAGACCGGCGACGCTGTCGGGCCAGGCGTGCAGGCGATGCCAGCCCAGCGTCAGATGCTGCAGGTCGGCCTCGCTCAGCCCCTTGATGTCGAACTGCGCGACGAGTTTTTCCAGCGAGCGGCGGTGCAAGACGTCCAGGATGACGTAGCCGTTCTGCGGGTTCTTGCGCACCTCGTCCATCGAGGCCGCATAGACCGCGCGCCAGCCGTCGACCAGCGCGGTCCAGTCGGCCTTGATACCGCGCGTTTCGCCCCATCTGGTGAAGTCGTTGATCAGGCTGGTGCGCCAATCGACCACGGTGCCGAACACGTCGAACACCAGCGCCTTGACCCCGGACAGATCGGACATGCGCGTCTCCCTTTGTTGTTCTTGTTGGCTTGTCATTCCGGGGCGCGCGTGAGCGCGAACCCGGAATCTCGAGTTTCAGGGGCGTTCGAAGGACGCCCCTGGAATGACCGCATGTCTTAGTCGAGGTGGAATTTCTCGAGCTGCCGATGCTCGGCCTTGATGTAGCGCACGGTGCCGGTGACCGAGCGCATCACGACCGTCTCGGTCTCGATCACGTCCTTCTTGAACTTCACGCCGGTCAGCAGCGAGCCGGTGGTGACGCCAGTGGCGGCGAACAGGCAGTCGCCCTTGGCCATGTCCTCGATGCCGTAGATCATCTTCGGATCGGTGACGCCCATCTTGTGCGCGCGCTCGCGCTTTTCCTCGGTGTCGAGGATCAGGCGGCACTGCATCTGGCCGCCGATGCAACGCAGCGCGACCGCGGCCAGCACGCCCTCGGGCGCGCCGCCGGTGCCGATATACATGTCGACGCCGGTCTCATCGGGTTTGGCACAGTGAATGACGCCGGCGACGTCGCCGTCGGTGATGAGCTGCACGGCAGCGCCGGTCGAACGCACGCTGTTGATGATGTCGGCATGGCGCGGACGGTCGAGCACCAGCACGTTGATGGCGCTGGGGTCGACGCCCTTGGCCTTGGCGAGCCGGCGGACGTTGTCGGCCGGCGGCGCGTCGAGCTCGATCACGTTCTTGGCGAAGCCCGGACCGATCGCGATCTTCTGCATGTAGACGTCGGGCGCGTGCAGCAGCGTGCCGCCGTCGGCCATCGCCATCGTGGCGATCGAGCCCGGCATGTTCTTGGCACACAGCGTGGTGCCTTCGAGCGGGTCGACCGCGATGTCGACCTTGGGGCCGGCATTGAGGCCGACCTTCTCGCCGATGAACAGCATCGGCGCCTCGTCGCGCTCGCCCTCGCCGATCACGATGGTGCCCTCGATCGGCAGCTTGTTGAGCTCGCGCCGCATCGCGTCGACCGCGGCCTTGTCGGCGGCCTTCTCCTGGCCGTGGCCGCGCAGCCGCGCGGCCGACACCGCCGCGCGCTCCGTCACGCGCACGATTTCGAGCGTCAGGATGCGCTCGAGCAGCATCTGCGGCGGAACGGAAATATGGGTCGACATCGGCGTACTCCTTAAGCCTCTGGGACAGGCCAGCCTGCCCGCATCAATCGTCTCACGCCCGACCCGTTCAGGCCACGCGCTAGTTTTTCTCGATCCGGATCACCTGCGGCCGGCCGCTGATGACCTTATCGCGCTGCACTGCGGCCAGCGCACGATGCACGGCATCCTCGCTGGTCGCATAGGTAATCAGAATGACCGGGACCGGTGAAGGTTTTTTGGCCGCACCGTTCACATCGACGCCATCGGGGTGCCGTTGCACGATGGATTCCAGAGATATCTTCTGTTCCGCCAGCCGGGTGGCGATTGTTGCGGCAGTGCCTGCAAGATCGCGCGCCATCAGGCGGATATAATAGCCACCCTCATGGCGTTCCATCGGCGCCTTGGTGGTGTCGCGCAACCGCTCCACCGGGCGCCCGAACGGCTTGGCACGGATGCCGCGGGCGACGTCGGCGATGTCGGCGACCACGGCCGAAGCCGTCGCGCCGCCGCCGGCGCCGGGTCCCACCAGCGTGATCGGCGGAATCCCCTCGCCGTCGATCGCGACCGCATTGGTGACGCCCATCACCTGCGCAATCGAGGATGATTTCGGCACCATGGTCGGGTGCACGCGCTGCTCAATGCCCTTTGCCGTGCGCACCGCGACGCCGAGCAGCTTGACCCGGTAACCGAGTTCCGCGGCGGCCTTGAGGTCTTCCGGCGTGATCGAGGAGATGCCTTCGACATAAACCGCGCTTTCCGCGACCTTGGTTCCGAAGGCAAGGCTCGCCAGGATCGCGAGCTTCTGGGCGGTGTCGTGACCATCGACGTCGAACGACGGGTTGGCTTCGGCATAGCCGAGGCGCTGGGCGTCCTTCAGGCATTCCTCGAACGACAGGCCCTCCTGCTCCATCCGGGTCAGGATGTAATTGCAGGTGCCGTTGAGGATGCCGTAGACGCGGTTGACGCTGGTGCCCGCGAGGCCCTCGCGCAGCGTCTTGATCACCGGGATCGCCGCACCGACCGCCGCCTCGAAATTCAGCGCGCCGCCATGCTTCTCGGCGACCGCGGCGAGACGCAGTCCATGCTTGGCGATCAGCGCCTTGTTGGCGGTGACGACCGACTTGCCGGCCTTCAGCGCGGTCTCGATCGCGGACAGCGCAGGATCGCCGGCGCCGCCCATCAATTCGACGAAGCAGTCGATATTGGGATCTTCGGCGAGCGCCTCGGGGCTCTTCGCCCAGGCGATGCCGCGCAGGTCGAGGCCGCGCTTCTTGGCTTTCGAGCGCGCCGTGACCGCGACGACGCGAACGCCGCGGCCGCTGCGCTCGGCCAGCGCCCGTCCTTGTGTTTCGATGAGGCGGACGACATCGGCACCGACGGTGCCGAGCCCCGCTATGCCCACGTTCAGGGGTGCGACCATGGATTTAAGGGACCTGGAGATCAAGTAACCTGGAAGGATTAGCGTCGGTTGGCGAGAGGAACGACGTTGTGCAACGTTTCGATGCCGCTTTCAAGGAAGCGGCGCACGCCGCGCGCGGCCTGCCGGATCCGCTGCTCGTTCTCCACCATCGCAATGCGGACATAGCCCTCGCCATGCTCGCCGAACGCCACGCCGGGCGACACCACGACGCCGGATTTCTCCACCATCAGGGTCGCGAACTGCATGCTGCCGACCGCCTCGAACGCCTTGGGCAGCGGAGCCCAGGCGAACATCGAGGCCTGCGGCGGCGGAATGTCCCAGCCGGCGCGGCCGAATGACTCGACCAGCGCATCGCGGCGCTTGCGGTAGGTGTCGCGCATCTCGCGGATGCAGTCGTCGGGACCGTTCAGCGCCGCGGTCGCCGCCACCTGGACCGGCGTGAACGCACCGTAATCGAGATAGGATTTGACGCGCGCCAGCGCCGCGATGATCCGCTCATTGCCGACCGCAAAGCCCATGCGCCAGCCGGCCATCGAGAACGTCTTCGACATCGAGGTGAACTCGACGGTGACGTCGATCGCACCGGGCACCTGCAGCACCGATGGGGGCGGATTGTTCTCGTCGAAATAGACCTCGGCGTAGGCGAGATCGGACAGGATGAAGATGTCGTGCTTCTTCGCGAACGCGACGAGGTCCTTGTAGAAATCGAGGTCCGCGACATAGGCGGTCGGGTTCGACGGATAGCAGACGATCAGCGCGATCGGCTTCGGGATCGAATGGATGATCGCCCGCTCGACCGCCTCGAAGAACTGCGGCGTCGGCTCCGAGGGCACCGAACGGATCACGCCGCCCGCCATCAGGAAGCCGAACGCATGGATCGGGTAGCTCGGATTGGGGCACAGCACGACGTCGCCGGGCGCCGTGATCGCCTGCGCGACGTTGGCAAAGCCCTCCTTGGAGCCGAGCGTCGCAACCACCTGGGTGTCGGGGTTGAGCTTGACGCCGAAGCGGCGCGCATAATAGGCGGCCTGGGCCTTGCGCAGGCCGTTGATGCCGCGCGAAGCCGAGTAGCGGTCGGTCCGCGGCTTGCCCAGCGTCTCCTTGAGCTTCTCGATCACATGCGGCGGGGTCGGCAGGTCCGGGTTCCCCATGCCCATGTCGATGATGTCGGCCCCGGCGTTGCGCGCGGCCGCCTTGGCCTGGTTGACCTTCTCAAAGACGTAAGGCGGCAGACGGCGAATGCGGTAAAAATCTTCCATGGGACCCTTGCTCCGACAACCGCGATGCCAGAATCGGCCCCCTTGGTCCAGTTTGCGGAAGCCGGCTCGGCCTCTGACAGAAATCGCACTGAATCAGTGACTTAGAGCGAATTCGGGCGCACGATCTGGGGGCTGCGGCCGGATCTGCGGTTGAACTGGATTTCTTTTAGCACGGACACCGGGCGGCGCCAGCGCTGATCGGCCGTTTGTGGGCGCTACTTGCCGCTTTGGGCGGCCGTTGAGGCCTGGCGCGCGCGCGCGGCAATCAGCTCCTGCTCGATCTTGGCCTGGTCCGCCGGCTTGATCGTCGGATCGGCGCGGTCGGGCGGAAGATCATGGACCGGCAGGTAGCCGCCGGCGTCCTTTTCGCGCGCCGGCGCATCGGCCGGCATCGTCATATCGGCGATCGTGCTCGAGCACCCGCTCAGCGCCACCAACGACGCGAGCAGCACTGCGGCCGCGAGCCCCCTGTTCATTCGATCGATCGGCATGCGCCGAATTGTCCCCAACAAGCTAGCGCGCACGTCGCACGTTGCCGACACGGGTCGCACTGGTACGAGCCTTGCAGCGTCCCCGCTGCGTTAATTCCGACTTTAGCGTTTCAAACCATTGTCGCCCGAAACGCTTAAAGCGAGAACACCAAAAGCGACCCCTGAGGCTTCAATATGTCAGAACAAAGATTTTTTGACGCACCGCAACAGGGCGAAACATCGGATTTTGACTGATTTTCATTGCCGCACCGCGCGATGACGCCCTCCAAACGACGCGATATTGTACCTCAGATGAGCAACGTTAGTACCGACACCCCGGCCGCCCCGAAATTCAACGCCGAAGCCTTCGCGATGAACATCGCGCGAGCGATGGAGAGCAGCGGCCAGGCGCTGGCAGCCTATCTCAAGCCGCGCCAGACCGGGGAAGTCCGCGACAAGCCGCCGAACGAGCTCGGTGAGGTCATCAAGACCTTCAGCGTGATCGCCGAATATTGGCTGGCCGACAAGGAACGCGCCTCCTCGCTGCAGATGCAGCTCGGCAAGGATTACCTCGATCTCTGGGGATCGGCCGTGCGCCGCATGGCCGGCGAGGCCGATGCCAAGCCCGCGATCGCGCCGGCCCCGCGCGACAAGCGCTTCCAGGATCCGGAGTGGAAGTCGAATCAGTTCTTCGACTTCATCCTCCAGCTCTATCTGCTGACCGCGAAATGGGCGCAGCAGCTGGTCCACGACGCCGACGGAATCGATCCGCACACCCGCAAGAAGGCCGAATTCTACGTCCAGCAGATCACCAACGCGCTGGCGCCGTCGAATTTCGTGCTGACCAATCCGGAAGTGCTGCGCGCCACGGTCGAGACCAATGGCGACAATCTGGTCCGCGGCATGAAGATGCTGGCCGAGGACATCGAGGCCGGCCGCGGCACCTTGCGGATCCGCCAGTCCGATTCGAGCAATCTCGAAGTCGGCGTCAACATGGCGACGACGCCGGGCAAGGTGATCTTCCAGAACGAGCTGATGCAGCTGATCCAGTATTCGCCGTCGACCGAAAAGGTGCTGCGCACGCCGCTCCTGATCGTGCCGCCATGGATCAACAAGTTCTACATCCTCGATCTGCGCCCCGAGAAATCCTACGTCAAATGGTGCGTCGACCAGGGCATCACGGTGTTCGTGATCTCCTGGGTCAATCCGGACAAGGAGCTCGGCAAGAAGACCTGGGCCGACTACATGACCGAAGGCCCGCTGACGGCGATGGACGTGATCGAGAAGGTCACCGGCGAGATGAAGGTGCACACCGCCGGCTACTGCGTCGGCGGCACCCTCCTCGCCTCGACGCTCGCCTATCTCGCCGAAAAGCGCCGCCAGCGCGTGATGTCGGCGACGTTCTTTGCCGCGCAGGTCGACTTCACCCACGCCGGCGACCTGCTGGTGTTCGTCGACGAGGACCAGATCTCGGCGCTGGAACGCGACATGCAGGAATCCGGCGTGCTCGAAGGCAGCAAGATGGCGATGGCCTTCAACATGCTGCGCTCCAACGACCTGATCTGGTCGTATGTCGTGAACAACTATCTGAAGGGCCAGCCGCCCTCCTCGTTCGACCTGCTGCACTGGAATTCGGACGCGACGCGGATGCCGTCGTCGAACCACTCCTACTACCTGCGCAACTGCTATCTGGAGAACCGGCTGTCGACCGGCACGATGGTGCTCGACAACACGCTGCTCGATCTGTCGAAGGTGAAGGTGCCGGTCTACAACCTCGCGGCACGCGAGGACCACATCGCGCCGGCGGAATCGGTGCTCTACGGCTCGCAGTTCTTCGGCGGCCCGGTGAAATATGTGCTGTCCGGCTCCGGCCACATCGCCGGCGTGGTCAATCCGCCCGCCTCGAAGAAGTACCAGTACTGGACCAACGACAACATCAAGGACATCAAGCTCGCCGATTGGCTGAAGGGCGCCGAGGAACACAAGGGATCGTGGTGGCCCGACTGGCGCGGCTGGCTGGAGAGCCATGATCCGGAGACGGTCCCGGCGCGCATTGTGGGCGCGAACGGGGCGTCGGTGCTCGAGGACGCTCCAGGCAGCTATGTCCGCGTCCGCGCGTAGCGCGAGTTCTTCCGCTCAGCTATAAACAGGCGGTCCCGACGGTCGGGAATCGAATTCACGTGAGGGGGAGACGATGACGCGCGAACTGTTCTGGCTGTCGCTGACGGTGATCCTGACCGGGCTGTTGTGGATCCCCTACATCATCAACCGCTGCCAGGTGCGCGGCCTGTCCGGCGCCATGGGCAATCCCTCGCGTGGCGACAAGCCGCACGCCGAATGGGCCAACCGGCTGATGTTTGCCCACGACAACGCGGTCGAGAACCTCGTGATCTTCGCGCCGCTGGTGTTGATCCTCAACGCCGCCGACTATTCCACCAAATGGACCGTGCTGGCCTGCGCCGTCTACTTCTGGGCCCGCGTCGCGCATGTTGTCGTCTACACGCTCGGCCTGCCGGTGTTCCGCACCCTGGCTTTCACGGTCGGCTTCCTTGCCCAGGCCGTACTGGCGCTCGCGATCTTCAAGGTTCTCTGATCCAGATATTCCCGCCGGTTGCGGCGACAGCCGCGCCGGCGCGGCATCAACTACCCGCTCCTCCGCACCACGATGTGCAGCATCGTCGCGGGCGCCTCGTCAAAGCTCTTGATCTCGCTGGTGTCGGACGAGACTTGCGTCCACGCCCCTGACGCGGCGTAGGTCGCAGCGAGCCAGTCCGCCGCGGGATAATTGTAGTAGCGGCCGATGCTGTCGCGGCCATCGCCATGGCCGATCTTGTAGCTTGCATAGAAAACGCCGCCGGGTTTCAGCGCCCGATGGATGCGGCCGATGATACCGGCCAATTCGTCGCGCGGCACGTGCAGCAGGCACGCGCTGGCCCAGACGCCGTCATAGGCTTCGCGGTCCTCGAGCTCATCGAACAGCATCGCCTCGACGGGATGATTGATGCGGCGCGCCGCGACCTCGGCCATCTCGGGCGACCCGTCGGTCGCACGCAGCACAAAGCCTTCGGCGAGCATGACAGCGGCATGATTGCCGGCGCCGCAGCCGAGTTCGAGGATCGCGCCGCCCGGCGGCAGCAGCTTCAGAAAGCCGATCAGCCGGGTGGACGGGGCTTTCGCCCACCCGGCATAGGCCTCGGCATTGCGCCGATAGAATTGCAGCGTGGCGTCGTCCACGATCCGCGCCGCCGTCAGCTGTCGGACAGCCCGAGCATCAGCCGCATGTTCTGGACCGCGGCACCCGAGGCGCCCTTGCCCAGATTGTCGAGCCGCGCGACCAGCACCGCCTGGTGGTGCTTGTCGCTGGCGAAGACATAGAGCTCGAGCTGGTTGGTCTCGTTGAGCGCCTCGGGCTCGAGCCGCCCGCCCTTGGCGGCCTCGTTCTGCAGCGGCATCACCGAGACATATTTGCTGCCGGCGTACCACTTCGCCAGAACCGCCTGCAGATCGGCCCCATCAGGCTTGCCCGGCAGCGCGTCGAGTTGCAGCGGCACCGAGACCAGCATGCCCTGCCGGTAGTTGCCGACCGACGGGATGAAGATCGGCCTTCGCGTCAGATGCGAGTAGAGCTGCATCTCCGGCACGTGCTTGTGCTCGAAGCCGAGGCCGTAGAGCTCGAAGGCCGGCGCCGAGCCGTCCTCGAAGCTGGCGATCATCGACTTGCCGCCGCCCGAATAGCCGCTCACCGCGTTGACGGTGACGGGATAAGCCGCCGGCAGCAGGCCGGCATCGACGATCGGCCGCAGCAGCGCGATCGCGCCGGTCGGATAGCAGCCCGGATTGGAGACCTTCTTTGCGTTGCGGATCTTGTCGGCCTGGTCGGGCGCGAGCTCGGGGAAACCGTAGGCCCAGTCGGGCGCAACGCGATAGGCCGTCGAGGCGTCGAGCACTTTCGGCGCGGCATTGCCCATGGTGTCGATCAGCGCCACGGTCTCCTTGGCGGCCTCGTCAGGCAGGCAGAGGATCACGAGATCCACCTCCTCCATCAGCGCGCGCTTGGCGCCGGCGTCCTTCCGCTTGTCCTCGGCGATGTGCTTCACCGCAACGTCGCCGATCGAGAGCAGCCGCTCCTGGATGCCGAGGCCGGTCGTGCCGGACGCGCCATCGACGAACACGGTGGCCTTGGTCGCACCGCTCCTGGTTTTCGGCTGGTTGGTGTCGGTGACGGTCATGGCATGGTCCTTTCGAGCTCGTTCGTTTCGTTTAACACATCTGGCCGCGCCTGCGCCGCAAACGGGGATGGGCAGTTGTCCTTAGATTGAGCGCACCCCGCCCACGACAACAACCCCTGCTCATGGAAACAGCGCGATCTGCTCCAGTCCGGTGGTTTCAGGCAAGCCGAACATCAGGTTCATGTTCTGGATCGCCTGTCCGGCCGAACCCTTCACAAGGTTATCGAGCGTCGAGAGCACAATGGCGCGGTTCTTGATCCGGTCGGCGACGACGCCGATCTGAACGTAATTCGAGCCACGCACGTTCTGCGTCTGTGGCAGCACACCCTTCTTCGTCACATATACGAACGGCTCGTTGGCGTAGGCCCTTTCCAGCTCGGCGCGCAAATCGTCCGGCGTAGCCCCATTGAGCCTGACATAGGATGTGCAGAACTCACCCCGCGCCATCGGAATGAGATGCGGGGTGAAGTTCACGGTCACAGCCGAGCCAGCGGCCGCGCCGATCTCCTGCTCGATCTCCGCCGAGTGTCGATGGCTTCCGATCGAATAGGGCGACAACCCCTCGCCGGCCTCGCTGAACAGCGTGTTCTGCTTCAGTCCGCGTCCGGCGCCGGTGACGCCCGACTTTGCGTCGATGATAATGTCGTCGACGTCAATCAGCTTTGCCTTCGCCAGCGGAACAAGCGCCAGCAGCACAGCCGTCGGATAGCAGCCGGGACAGGCCACCAGCCGCGCGGCCGTGACCTTCTCCCGGTAGAGCTCGGTCAGCCCATAGACAGCCTCGTCCTGCAATTCGAGCGCCCGGTGCTCATGGCCGTACCATTGCGCGTAGCTGTCCTTGTCGCGCAGCCGGAAATCCGCGGACATATCGAGGATCTTGATTCCGGGATTGGTCTTCAGCACCGCGGCGATGATCTCTTGCGTCGTCCCGTGCGGCAGTCCGCAGAACACGGCATCGAGCCGAGTCCAGTCGACCTTTTCCCATTCCACGAGTTTTGGCAGGTGGAGCATGAAGAAGTGAGGAAACACCTCGCTCATCGCCTTGCCGGCATGGGTGTTGGCGGTAAGCGCGGTGATTTCGGCGTTCGGGTGCCGCGCCAACAGGCGCACCGCGTCGGCGCCAGTGTAGCCGGACGCGCCCAAGATGCCGATTTTCTTCTTCGTCATTACTCGCTCCTCGGAAGCGCAGTCGTCTCGGCCTGTATCATCGCGAAAGCCTGCGGGCGCACCTCGCGCATCAAAGCCGCGATGCGCCGGGCGCCGGCTTCGGCCTGCAATGCGAGCGTGTTGCCGACCGCCGCGAAATCGGTTTCGGACTTGTGCTGGTTCAGCTTGAAGCTGCCCTCCACCTCTTCCACCATCATCTCGAGGCCCACGATGGCCTTCTTCATTGCTTCCAGCCGCGCGGCGGTCATCTTGCCCGACACCCACGGCTTTTTCGGCAGCAGCCGGTCCTCGAACTTGGCGCTCAGTGCGTCGATCTGAACGGCAAGCTCCTCATCCGACAACCTCCGCACCGGCCCGGTCAGATGCACCGCCTGATAGAGCCAGGTCGGCACCTGATCGGGTGACACGTACCAGTCCGGCGAAACATAGGCGTCGGCGCCGTTGACGGCCAGCAGCCAGGACGTGGCACCCGCCAGCTTTATCAGCGGATTGTGACGGGCGACATGAAACAACGCCCGCGGTGTGCCGTCAGCGGCATAGGTCAGATAGAACGGCAGTGCTGAGGCGATCGGCTTGCCGCCGTCCCACGCGCAGGCGATGCCGAAACCGCGCGCTTCCGCGAAGGCAAGGCTCGCGGCGCGGTCAGGCCTGAAGGGCGGTGGCGTATACATGATCGATGCTCCTGCATGACGAAGGAGCCGCCAGATCGAACCGCGTGTCTTTTTCAGGAGAGCGCCGCGGGATCAGGTCCGGCGGCAGAGGCGATGGTCTTAAACGCGAGCGACCGCCCATACCGCGATAATGCGGCGGCGGCGGGCAATGATGATGGTCGCGGCGTTGATCATGGGCGCGGCTATAAGGCCGCGCCCCCCTGACGTCAAGAAAAACCGTTCAGATCGCCGGATTCCACGGTGCCGGCACGACGCGATAGCCGCTGCCGTCCTTCACCACATGGCCGAGGCCCGGGAACGGATAGTGGAAGCCCTGCACCTGGAGCCGCTCGGCAACCACCATGTCGTAGATGCGGCGGCGGGTCTTCTCCGCCACGTCGCCGTCCTGGTCGAAGAACGCATGCCAGCCGGGGTTGGTCGCGAACAGGTTCGGATTGTTGGTGACGTCGGACTGGATGAAGACCTTGTCCGGGCCCGAGGCCAGCACGTAGGAGGTGTGGCCCGGCGTGTGGCCGACGGTCTCGACCGAGGTCAGGCCCGGCGCGATCTCCTTGCCCCACTCGTAGGGCGTGACCTTCTTCTTCAGGCCGGCCTCGAAGATATTGCGGTTGTTCTTGAACAGGCCCTGCATGCGGCCGGCCGGCGCCCGGCTCATCTCGCCGTCGTCCATCCAGAACTTCCACTCGGTCGCCGGCACCAGCACCTCGGCATTCGGGAATGCCGGCGTGCCTTCGGCGGTCAAGAGGCCGTTTACGTGGTCGCCGTGGAAGTGCGAGATCACGACCATGTCGACATTCTTGGGATCGAAGCCGGCGGCGACGAAATTGTCGGCGAACAGGCCATTGGCGCCCTTCGTGCTGGCCTTCGCCAGCGCGCCATTGCCGGTGTCGATCACCACCAGCTTGCCGCCGGTGTTGAGCACCAGCGGCGCGAACCAGATCGTCATCATGTCGCGCGGCATGAACGCCTTCTCCAGCGCCGCGTTGACGTCGTCCCGCTTCGCATTGGGGATGAAGGAGTCTTCGAGCTTGAAGACGTTCTTGCCGTCGGACACCACGGTGACGAGGATGTCACCGACCTTGTAGCGGTAGAAGCTCGGTGCCTGCTTGTCGGCCGCGGGCGCTGCGGCAGCCGCAGGAACGGCCGATAGCAACGGTGCAGCGGCGATGCCGGCAGCGCCGGCGAGAGCGTGACGTCGTGTCAATTCCATGTGTTGTCCTCCCAGTGAAACGGCGCCCGGTGAATTCGCGCTTGGTGAGCGCGGTTGTATCAGCGTTTCGATGCTCGCGCGATGACGGCGGCGCGAGCGGTTGTCCTCCCGCTTAACCCCTGCCCGACGGCCTTATTCCGGAGCTTGCTACACCACCCGCCACACCCACTCGATGGCATGCGCAATGACGTCGCCGAACAGCAGCAGCGCCGCCGACCAGACCAGGGCGGAGACGAAATTGGCGATCTGGAATTGCCAGTACGACATCTCGAAAATGCCGGCCGCAAGCGGCACCGAGGCGCGCAGTGGACCGAAGAAGCGGCCGATGAAGATGCTGGGCACGCCCCAACTCTTCACGAAGGCCTCCCCGCGCGGCAGGATCTCCGGGTAGCGCGACAGCGGCCACATCTGCGCGACCTGCTCCTTGTAGCGATAGCCGAACCAGTATGAGAGCCAGTCGCCGAGTGCGGCGCCGACGCCGCCCGCGATCCAGATCGGCCAGAAGCTGATCCCGCTGACGCCGATCAGGGCGCCGATCGCGACCAGCGCGCCCCAGGCTGGAACCAGCAATGAAATGAAGGCGAGCGATTCAGCGAACGCCAGCAGCATGACGATCGGAGCGGCCCAGGCCTGATGGTGCCGCACGAATTCGGCCAGGGCCCGCGCAAGGTCTTCCATCTCGTCGTGTGCCTTCCCGCTCCGTTGAACCTCGAATGAACCTTTCTAGCGGCACGCAGCCTAAGAACAGGTAAGCCAGCCGATTGCGTGACATCAAGTCACAAAGGCGGGGATCGAGCGTGATTTCCCGTAAGGCCCCTGAGGTCCAGGTTGGCATCTCCCTCACAAGAAAAAGGAATTACTGGATGATCGGATCGCTGATGATGTGCGTGAGCGTTCTCGTCCTGCTGTTCGGAATGCTCGCGGGCATCGCCATGGGTATCCAGCACGACTTCACGTTGGGACCGGCGCATGCGCATCTCAATCTGGTCGGCGGCGTGCTGCTGTTCCTGTTCGGCCTCTACTACCGGCTGGTGCCGGAAGCGGGCAGCATGCTGCTCGCCAGGATCCAGGGCTGGCTGCACATCGTCGGCGGCGTCCTGTTTCCGGCCGGCGTGGCCGCCGTGCTGCTGAAGGGACCGTCGTTCGAGGCAGCGCCGATCGTCGGGTCACTGCTGGTGGTCGCCGCCATGGCCCTGTTCACGGTCGTTGTATTCCGCACCTCGCAGGCGTAATCGCGGTTTCCTATCTATGGGGATGGCCGGGCTCCAGGGTGCGGCCGTCCCCATAGGCAGCCCATCCGTGGCATAGTCAGAGCAACCGATTCGCCGCGCCGTGACCGGCGCGCCACTTGAAGAACCATGGCCAAGTCATTGAAGTCGAACGTCAAAAGTAAATCTGCCGACGATCTGTTCGGAGCCCCGGAACCGAAGGGACGCGCCCCGGCGAAGGCCGCTTCGCGATCCGCTGGAAGCGCCGAAGCCGGCTATACGGCGGCTGACATCGAGGTGCTGGAGGGGCTGGAACCGGTCCGCCGGCGCCCCGGCATGTATATCGGCGGCACCGACGAGAAGGCCCTGCACCACCTGTTCGCCGAGGTCATCGACAACTGCATGGACGAGGCGCTGGCCGGCCACGCCACCTTCATCGACGTGGAGCTGACCGCCGACGGCTTCCTGACCGTGACCGACAATGGCCGCGGCATTCCGGTCGACCCGCATCCGAAATTCCCGAAGAAGTCGGCGCTCGAAGTCATCATGTGCACGCTGCACTCGGGCGGCAAGTTCGACTCCAAGGTCTATGAGACCTCGGGCGGCCTGCACGGTGTCGGTGTCTCCGTGGTCAACGCTCTCTCCTCGCGGCTCGAGGTCGAGGTTGCGCGCAGCGGGCAGTTGCATCGCATGACCTTCGAGCGCGGCCATCCCAAGGGCAAGCTCGAAGACCTCGGCAAGGTCAACAACCGCCGCGGCACGCGCATCCGCTTCAAGCCGGACACCGACATTTTCGGCGCCAAGGCGGCTTTCAAGCCGCAGCGTCTGTTCAAGATGACGCGCTCGAAGGCCTATCTGTTCGGCGGAGTCGAGATTCGCTGGCACTGCGACCAGGAGCTATTGAAGGGCGTCGAAGACGTCCCGGCGGAAGCCAAATTCCACTTCCCCGGCGGCCTGAAGGATTATCTCGCCGCGGCGATCCACGCCGACACGCTGGTGCATCAGGATATCTTCTCCGGCAAATCCGGCCGCAGCGGCGCCCATGGCGCCTGCGAATGGGCGGTGGCCTGGACTGCCGATGCCGACGGCTTCCTGTCGTCCTACACCAACACGGTGCCGACGCCCGACGGCGGCACGCATGAATCCGGCCTGCGCAGTGCACTGCTGCGCGGCCTGAAGGATCACGCCGAACGCGCCGGCCAGGGCAAGCGCGCAGCCTCCATCACCTCGGAAGACGTGATGGTGGGCGCGGCCGTGATGCTCTCGGTGTTCGTGCGCGAGCCTGAATTCCAAGGCCAAACCAAAGACCGGCTCGCCACCGCCGAAGCGCAGCGCATCGTCGAACAGGCGATGAAGGACCCGTTCGACCACTGGTTGTCAGGCAATCCGAACCAGGCCAACCGGCTGCTCGACTTCGTGATCGATCGTGCCGAGGAGCGGCTTCGCCGCCGCCAGGAAAAGGAGACCGCGCGCAAGACCGCCGGCAAGAAACTGCGTCTGCCCGGCAAACTCGCCGACTGCTCCGACGCCGGCACCGAAGGTTCCGAGCTCTTCATCGTCGAAGGTGACTCGGCCGGCGGCAGCGCCAAGCAGGCGCGCGACCGCAAGACGCAGGCCGTGCTTCCGCTGCGCGGAAAAATCCTCAACGTTGCCTCCGCCGGCAAGGACAAGCTGACCGCCAACGCGCAGCTCTCCGACCTCGTGCAGGCGATCGGCTGCGGCACGCTCGCGCATTACCGCGAAGAGGATCTGCGCTACCAGCGCATCATCATCATGACCGACGCCGACGTCGACGGCGCGCACATCGCATCGCTCCTGATCACCTTCTTCTACCGGCAGATGCCGCGGCTGATCGACGAAGGGCATCTCTACCTGGCGGTTCCGCCGCTCTACAAGCTGAAGCACGGCACCAAGTCGATCTACGCCCGCGACGACGCGCACAAGGATGAGCTGCTGAAGAGCGAGTTCAACGCCAACGCCAAGGTCGAGGTGAATCGCTTCAAAGGCCTCGGCGAGATGATGCCGGCCCAGCTGAAGGAAACCACGATGGATCCGGCCAAGCGCACGCTGCTGCGCGTGGTGCTGCTGGCCGACGATCGCGAGGGCACCGCCGACTCGGTCGAACGGCTGATGGGAACCAAGGCCGAAGCCCGCTTTGCCTTCATCTCCGACAAGGCCGAATTCGCCAGCGACGACCTGCTCGACGTCTAGGCCCAACCGATTGATCTGAAATGAGTTTCCGGCCGCCTCCAGATTGGGGGCGACCGTTGTCATTCGCCCTTTCGGAGAGCCCCGGCGGCTTCGTTTTCGGCCCGTTGTGTCTCACCAGCAACAGCATTTCCGGCGGAACCACGTATAGTTCGACCATGAGTTTCGGGAATCGGTGCCAGCGCACACCCCTGAGCGACCTGATCGAACGCTAAGTCGAGGATTTGGATATGAAGAAGATTTTGCTCGCTCTGACCGCGGTTGCTGCGATGACGGCATCGGCGTCGGCTGCTGATCTGGCCGCCCGCCCCTACACCAAGGCGCCTGCCCCGGTTCCGGTCGCTCCGAGCTGGACCGGCTCCTACATCTTCGGCGGTGGCGGCGGCGGCGTCTGGGATGCTGACACGGGCGTCCAGTCGACCGTCACGGGTGCGCCGATCCTCGGCTTCAACCAGCGCCAGGGCGGCGATGGCTGGTACGGCACCGTCGGTGCCGGTTACGACTGGCAGACCGCCAACAGTTGGGTCATCGGCGTGTTCGCCGACGGTCAGTTCGGCAGCCTGAAGGGCACCATCCAGGATCAGGGTCCGTTCGTCGCCGGCAACATCAAGAACGACTACAGCTGGGCGGCTGGTGCGCGCCTCGGCTACCTGATCGCGCCGAACGTCCTGTCCTACGTCAACGCCGGTTACTCCAGCTCGCACTGGAAGGGCACCACGCTGTTCAACACCGCGACCGCGCTTCCCTCGGGTCTGCACACCAACGACTTCGATCGCGGCGGCTGGTTCGTCGGCGGCGGCGTCGAGAACAACCTGAACATCTTCGGCATCACCGCGCCGGGCTGGTTCATGAAGACCGAGTATCGCGCCGCTTACTACGACAACAAGAACATCTCGGAGCTGGTCGACGGCACCAACATCTCGAACGGCCGCGACATCACCTTCAAGCCGCTTGTCCAGACCATCAGCACCTCGCTGGTCTACCGCTTCAACTGGACCGGTCCGGTTGTCGCCAAGTACTGAGCTGCGCACTGATCCCTGCTGAAATAGCAGAGCAAAAGCCCCGGCATTGTCCGGGGCTTTTTTGTTGCCCGAACAGCTTCGCGAACAGGCCTGCGCGCCCGCCGGCGCAGGGCGGACCGGCTGTGGCCGATCTGGTCAGCGCCGTGACGATCAGGCACTCTCGCGCCCGGTTCAAACCTCAGCGGACAACAACAATGAAAAACGGACAGTTTGATCTCTCGGGCCGGGTCGCCATCGTCACCGGCGGCAATGGCGGCATCGGGCTTGGCATGGCGCGCGGCCTGGCGGACGCCGGCGCGGCGGTTGCCGTGGTCGGCCGCAACGAGGCGAAGTCGAAGGACGCCGTCGAGGATCTCGGCAAGCGCGGCGCCAAGGCGATCGCGGTGGCAACCGACGTGACCGACAAGGCCGCCGTTGCGGCCATGGTCGAACGGGTCGTTCGCGAGCTCGGCCGGATCGACATTCTCGTCAACAACGCCGGCATGAGCATCCGCAAGCCTCCGCACGAGCTCGAGCTGGAGGAATGGAGCAAGGTGATCGACACCAACCTCACCAGCGCGTTCATGTGCTCGAAGGCGGCCTATCCCGCGCTCAAGGCGTCGGGCCACGGCAAGATCATCAACATCGGCTCGATGATGTCGATCTTCGGTGCGAGCTTCGCTGCGGCCTATGCCGCGAGCAAGGGCGGCATCGTGCAGTACACCCGCGCCTGCGCCAACGCCTGGGCTCCCGACAACATCCAGGTCAACGCCATCCTGCCCGGCTGGATCGATACCGACCTGACCAAAGGCGCGCGCCAGCAGGTCGCCGGGCTGCACGAGCGTGTGCTTGCGCGCACGCCGGCGGCACGCTGGGGGGCGATCGACGACTTCGCAGGCATCGCCGTGTTCCTGGCCTCACCGGCGTCGGACTTCGTCACCGGCACCGCGATCCCCGTCGACGGCGGCTATTCGGTGATGGCCTGAAAACACGCGCGCTCTTCCGGTCGCGCGACGCGCAGTTCAGCCCGCGGCCGGCGAATGCACGTGCTCCGGGCGCACGCCGATGGCGACCAGACGTGCGGTGAGACCCTGCAGCCAGGGCATTGCCGTGATCAACCGCAGCGCCAACGGCACCGGCTGATCGCCCGCCTTCAGCGCCGCGCTGATGATGTTGTTCTGCGCAATCACCTGCATGCGCTGCGTCACGCGCACCGGGAATTCGCGGCGTCGCCGCACCGCATCGAGCTCGTCTTCCGACGGCACGCCGTGAACGAGCTTCGCCGCCAGGATGTTGGCGGTCGCGACGGCATCCTGCACCGCGAGGTTGACGCCGACGCCGCCGATCGGCGACATCGCATGCGCGGCGTCGCCGATGCAGAGCAGGCCGGGACGGGTCCAGCGTGTCAGGCGATTGATCGCAACCGTGAGCAGCTTGACGTCGTCAAAGCTCTTCACGTCGGCAATGCCGGCCTTGAGGATCGGCGCCAGGTGCAGCACGTCGTCGAGCAGCGCCGGCAATCCCCTCGCCTTCACGGCCTTGTATTGGCCCTTGGCGATCACATAGGCACATTGCCAGTAGTCGCCGCGATCGAACGTCACCATCATCTTGCCGTGCTCGACGCGGGCGAACAAATTCTCGGTCTCATCCGGACGCCGCCCGACGCGAAACCACAACACGTCCATCGGCGCGCCGATCTCCTCGACGTCGAGGCCGGCGCGCTCGCGCACGATCGAATGACGTCCGTCGCAGCCGATGGTGAGATCCGCTTCTATCTCGACCGGGCCATCGGGCGTGTTCGCGCGCACGCCCGCGACAGCATCGCCCCGCCGGATCAGATCGGTCGCCTCGGCCTTCATCAGCACCTTCAGCGAAGGGAAGCGACTGCCGCTCTCGCGCAGGAAATTGAGGAAGTCCCACTGCGGCATCATCGCGATGAAGGGATATTTGACGCTGAGGCGACGGAGGTCGGCGATCCGCACCGAGGTGCCGCCGAACATGCCGTCGAGCGTCTGAATGTCCCGATGCGGCAGCTTCAGGAAGCCGTCGATCAGGCCGAGCTCGTCCATCACCTGCAGGGTCGACGGATGCACGGTGTCGCCGCGGAAGTCGCGGAAGAAGTCGGCGTGCTTCTCCAGCACCACGACATCGACCCCGGCGCGTCCGAGCAGATAGCCAAGCATCATGCCGGCCGGCCCGCCGCCGACCACGCAGCAGCGGACCCTGATCTGACGCGTGTCCGGCTCTGCCGGATTGCCTGCATCCATGATGCCGTCCTCACCGCTGCCTCGCCCTTCAGGACCCGATTGTAACGCGGATCTGGCGGCAAGGATGCAAGGCTATCGCCTGAAGGTCTTGATTTCCGACACGCTGCCGTCGCGATAGGTCAGCTCGACCGAGACCGCCTTGGTCTGCGGCGCCAGCTTCAGATAGGGCTGCGCGTCGGACGGGATCGCGCTGGGATCGCGCGAATTGCAGGGTGGCATCTTCAGGGCCTTGTCCGGCACCGCGGTGTCGATGCCGATGCGCACCTCGCGGATCGCGCAGCGATACGACATCAGGTGCGTATAGTAGACCAGCAGCCCGTTGAACTCGCGGAACGACAGCCAGCTGGTCGCGGTCATGTCGAGGATCTTGCGCTGGTCGCGGATCAGCGCGGCGTCGGGATCGAACTTGATCGGGAACGGCCCCTGCATCGTGCCTTGCGTATCGACATAGCGAATCTCGATCGTGGCGGCCGGCGCATCGGCCGGCAGTTCGACCGACGGATTGGGCATCCGCTTGCGCGTGCGCGGATCGAGCGTGTCGATGAAGCCGGTTTCGCGGAAATCGCCGCTGTCGCCGATCCGCCAGGAAATCCCGAGCGTCGGATCGGCGATCGAGAACACCACGGTCCAGCCGCCATTGTGCCGCGAGAAGCTCGCGATCGGCGCGTTGATCGAATCCTCCTTCGGCAACTTCGGCACCGCGACCGGCGGCAGCGCGGCCACCTGCTGCGGCGGCGCGGACGGCTTGGCCGCCTCGGCCTGCCCCTTGGCGATCCCGTTCAGGAAGACGTCGTCGACCATCTGGTCGAAATAGACCGGGATCTGCTTGTGCTTCACGGTCTCGGCCATCTCGCTGACCAGGCGCCGCGTGCGCTGCGCGACCTGCACGAGATTCTCGCCGGGCTGCAGCAGCTCCCTGGCGAAGGTCCGCGTGAATACCGAATTGGGATTGGCGTCATCGTTCGAAAGACGGTCGAGCGCGGTCTGGCGCGGCCCCGCCGAGAACACCGAGAACACGCCCTCCGGCAGCTGCGTCATCGGCGCGAGGCCGCCGCCGCCGGCGACCGCGCGTGTGCCGGCGCGCTCGAACGGATTGTTGCGGCAGGCGTCGAACACCAGGATCGAGCTCCGCGCCTTCTTGTTCTGCAAGCGCTCGACGATGCGGTCGGCGAGAACAGAGGCGTCGCGCACCAATTCCTCCTGCCCTTCGGTGGCGGCCGGGACGTCGGTCGGCAGCAGGAAATTCTGGCCGGCGATCTCGAAGCCGTGACCGGCATAGAAGAAGAACGCGGTATCGCCGGGTTCCACGGCACGGTCGAACGCGAGCAGCGTTTCGGAGAACGCCTGCCGATTGAGGTTCTCGGCCACCATGACGCTGAAGCCGAGCTGCTTCAGCGTGTCGCCCATGGTGCGGGCGTCGTTGACCGCCTTCTGCAGCCTGGGCACGTTCCTGTAGTCATTGTTGCCGATCACCAGCGCGACGCGCTTTTCGGCCTGGGCGGGTGCGGCCGATGCGACAAATGCAACTGCCCAAAGGATCGCCGAAAGTCTCGAAAGCCAGCTCTTCATCCCGTTTTCCCGCCTGCACGACAAATGCGCCGCCCGTACGACCGCCGCCTGATAGTCGGACCAGCCGCTTGGCCGGTTCAAGGCCGGCCGCGGACGGCCGTTGCGGCCGGCCACGCCAGGCCGAAATGAGGGGGCCGATCCGTCTTAGGTCAAGTTTCTTTTTACGGCCCGCGTGATAGATTCGTGTTTCCATCCGGCTCGAGCTCTCCGCACGTCGCAACGGCTTTTCCGTGCACACATGGTCTACTGATCAGGTCGATCCCAAGGATCGCTTCGACTATTGGCGCGAGGTCCGCGCCAAGGGGCTGTTCGGCGTCACCGCCGAGCTGGAAGCCGACCGGCGCCGCGACTTCTTCGGCGAGTTCTCGCTGCGCAAGCTCGGCGATGCCGGGCTGGTCGAGCTGCGCGCCTCGCCGTACCGCGTCGAGCGGCGCACGGGCGACATCGCCGACGCGGCCAGCGACAGCCTGTGCATCTACCAGCAGCTTGGCGGCGGCGGCTGGTTCGGCGGCGCGCGGCTCGATGAATTCGCGGTCCGCGATGGCATGTTCGCGACCAGCTATTCGGACCTGCCCTATCGCACGGTCCCCCTGCACGACGACGGCTTCCACCTGCGCATCATCAAGGTCCCGGTGGCGAACATCGTCCCGCCGGGCGCCGAGCTCGGCGAACTCGTCCCCAGGCCCGTGCAGGATGAGACCGCGCTGCGGACCCTGCTGGAGTCATGCTTCCGCGACCTCATCGAAAGCAGCGATGCCATCGCTGCGGCGGGCACGGCTCCGACGGTGCACGCGCTGGCCCATATCGCGCTGATCGAGCGCGGCATCATGCGGCCGAAGAGCCGACTCGCGCAGCAGGCCTTGCGAACCGCCCATTTGTCGCTGGCCCGCCGCCTGATCCGGCGCCATCTAGCGCGTGCGGCGCTGTCGCCAACCCTGATTGCCGGCCTGCTCGGCATCTCGGTGCGTCACCTGCACATCCTGTTCGAGGGGACCGAGATGAGCTTCTCGGAGACCGTCACCGCGCTCCGGCTCGAGCAGAGCCGCCGCCTGCTCCGCGAGCAGCCGAGGCAAACGATCGCCGAGGTCGCCTTTGCCTGCGGCTTCGAGAGCCTTGCGACGTTCTACCGCCTCTTCAATGCATCCGAGTCCATGACGCCGGGCGACTACCGCGCGCAAACGGCCTGAGCGCCCGTCCCAACTGGCCGGGACACCGCGCTCGCAATTTGCGTAGCTCGGCCGCGCGCCCTTCACCGCCTTGAATTTCACACCGCCGCGCGATCCGACCTTCGCTGTACCGAAGTGATCAGCCTGCGTGCGTTGAGAAGATATTTTCCGGCCGTTTCGCCAGAACCATTGCGGCGCTTCGTCCGGGTTCGGCACAGCAAATTTCCTTACCGGCGACGCGCGCTCTCATGCGGAGCGAGGGATCAGTCACGATGCGCGGTAAGCAAGGGGATCACAGCCAGGAAACGCCAGGCGCGACGCGCATTCCTCTCGATGCCGCGGACCTGCGGGCGGATCAAATCCCGGCATCTGAGCCTGCCCGTCAGGGCTCACCGGCGACCGGCAATCGCGGCTGGGCGCCGCTGCTCGAAGCCTGTCTCGCCGACTTCAAGGAGGCCACCGAGGCCGGTGATACCGCGAGCATTCCTGCGCTGGTCAAGATCGTGGCGGACCTTGCGCTGATCGAGCGCGGCGCGATCAGGCCGGGCAGCCGCCGCGCGCAGCAGGCGCTACGCGTCGGCCGGCTCAGCCTCGCGCGCCGCCTGATCACGCGCCACCTGGCAAAGCCAGCGCTGTCGCCGGGGATGGTCGCCGAGATGCTCGGCGTCTCGGTGCGCTACCTGCACGTCCTGTTCGAAGCGACCGGAGCGAGCTTTTCGCAGACCGTCACCGCCCAGCGCCTCAACGAGAGCCGACGGCTGCTTTGCGAGAAGCCGGCGCGGCCGATCGCTGATATCGCATTCACTTGCGGGTTCGGCAGCCTCGCCACCTTCTACCGGATCTTCAGCGCATCCGAAGGCCTGACGCCCGGCGAATTCAGGATGAAAAACAGCGCGGAAGCCCCCGCGGCGGCCTCGCCGTCCGGGGCGGGGGTCGTGATTCATTTGACCGCCAAATGACGAAAAAGACGCATACTTCAGCCAAAACGTTAAGCTTTTTGGGCTATCCGGCCGGTTCCAAGATTGACTTTACCGGTTTCGCCCCTATGTTGCGAGGCAACGCGGCCCTCGGATCGAAACGCGATTCGTCAGGTTTGCCGTCCGTCAGCGTTAGTCAGAGCCCCCGAGCTTTATAGAAAAGCGAGCCGTTTCGGGGCCGAACGCGACAGCCTTTTACCTTCGATTCCGAACGGCGGTTTCGACCAGAGGCTCAATGTCTTTTTCCAATCTAGGCCTGTCCGATAAGGTCCTCGCCGCTGTTGCGGCTACCGGTTACACCACCCCCACTCCCATCCAGGAACAGGCAATCCCGCACGTTCTCGCGCGGCGCGACGTCCTCGGCATTGCCCAGACCGGCACCGGCAAGACCGCTGCCTTCGTTCTCCCGATGCTCACGATCCTCGAGAAGGGCCGCGCCCGGGCACGGATGCCGCGCACCCTGATCCTCGAGCCGACCCGCGAGCTCGCCGCGCAGGTGAAGGAGAACTTCGACAAATACGGCGCCGGCCAGAAGCTCAACGTCGCCCTGCTGATCGGCGGCGTCTCGTTCGGCGACCAGGACTCCAAGCTGATGCGTGGCGTCGACGTCCTGATCGCAACACCCGGCCGCCTGCTCGACCACACCGAACGCGGCGGACTGCTGCTCACCGGCGTCGAGTTGCTGGTGATCGACGAAGCCGACCGCATGCTCGACATGGGCTTCATCCCCGACATCGAGCGCATCTGCAAGCTCGTCCCGTTCACGCGGCAGACCCTGTTCTTCACCGCGACGATGCCGCCGGAAATCAGCCGCATCACCGAGACCTTCCTGCACAACCCGGCCCGGATCGAGGTCTCCAAGCCCGCGACGACCGCGGTGACCGTGACCCAATCCCAGGTGCCCGCGGGCCGCGAGCCGCACGAGAAGCGCGAGATCCTCCGCCGCCTGCTGCGCGATGCCAAGGACCTCAACAACGCGATTATCTTCTGCAATCGCAAGCGCGAAGTCGCCGTCCTTCACAAGTCACTGCAGAAGCACGGCTTCAGCGTCGGCGCCCTGCATGGCGACATGGACCAGAGCGCCCGCATGGCCGCGCTTGATCAATTCCGCAAGGGCGAACTGCCTCTCTTGGTGGCCTCCGACGTCGCCGCCCGCGGCCTCGATATTCCCGCCGTCAGCCACGTCTTCAACTTCGATGTGCCGCATCACCCCGACGACTACGTCCATCGCATCGGCCGCACCGGCCGCGCCGGTCGTACCGGTACCGCGATCTCCATCGTCACGCCGCTCGACAGCAAGTCGATAGCCGCGATCGAGAAGCTGATCGGCCAGCAGATTCCGCGCACCGAGGGCGACTACTCCGTTCACAGCGAAGCCTCCGACGAGGACGCCGCGCCGCGCCGCTCGCGTGGCCGCGAAGGTTCGCGCGATGGTGCCCGCGGCGGCCGCAAGCCGCGCCGTGAGCGCGAGGCGCGCCACGGTGAGCGCGAGGCGCGCCACGGTGAGCGCGAGGCGCGCCACGGTGAGCGCGAGCCGCGCCACGGTGAACGCGAAACGCGTCACGAGCGGGAGCCCCGCGAGGAGCGTGCGGCGAAGCCGGAGCGTGAACCGCGCCACGGCCGCAATTCGGCTCCGCAGGCCGCGCCGTCGCACGTGCCGTCGATCGGACGTGCCGAGCCACGGCGGCCGCAGCGCGAGGTGGACCACGAGCCCGCCGATCATTCGCACCTGCCCGCCTTCCTGCTGCGACCTGTGCGCGCACGCGCGTAAGGCCTGCTCCGATGCCGCCGCGCCAGCGGCGGCGGTAGTCCAGGCAAGCTCTGTTGCCACCCGCGACCGGCGCACGCGCTGATCCGCAGCGTTTGAAGCAAATGCGTGCAGTCGCGCATCGCAGTTGCGAGCAAACGAAAAGCGTTCGAAAGTGGCGCTCAAGGCGGATAAAGATCGGGCGCGCCGCATGGTCGTCGCAGCCGGCTTCCCCGTAGTTCCACTGTTTACCTTGCCTTCACTCTCGTCCCGTACCCTCGCCCCAATAGTTTAGTCATTGCTGCCGGGCTTAATCGGCATTGCGTGCATTGAGGACGTGACAGTGGTCAAGCTGCTGGACGAGCACGAACGTACGTTGGCCTTTGCCGAAGTCGCACTTGGCCAGATCCGCTCGCTTCGCCAGACCGCCGTCCCCCGCAACTATGAAATCTGGTACGTCTACGCGACCGGATACAACGCGCCGCTCAACAAGGTCATCAACGAGACGCTGGCGCGCAGCGGCAAGCTCTCTGAATCCGATCTCGAGCAGATCTACGAAACCTACCTTTCGCACATCAAGACCTCGGACCGCATCGACAAGGTCGGCGCCCGCGTCATCGGCGAGATCGACGCCGTCATGAAGCTGATCACCGACGCGCTCGGCGTGTCCGCGACCTATGACGCCAGCCTCGTCGGCGCCAGCGACAAGCTTGCGAGCGCGACCACCCGCGATCACATCAAGGCAATCGTCGATAGCCTGGTAAAATCGACGCGCGAGATGCGCGAGACCAATCAGGCGCTGGAGAACCGGCTCGCGCTGTCGAAGTCGGAGATCAGCGACCTGCAACACAGCCTCGAGGCGATCCGCGCCGAGAGCCTGACCGATCCGCTCACCGGCCTCGGCAACCGGAAATATTTCGACCGCTCGATCGACATGGCGGTGCAGGCCGCGCTCGCCAGCGGCGAGCCGCTGTCGCTCCTGATGTTCGACATCGACCACTTCAAGTCGTTCAACGACTCCTACGGCCATCTCACCGGCGATCAGGTGCTGCGGCTGGTGGCGCAGTCGCTGAAGCAGAACATCAAGGGCCAGGACATCACCGCCCGCTATGGCGGCGAGGAATTCGCCGTGGTGCTGCCCAACACGGCGCTGCGGCAGGCGCTGACGGTCGCCGACCACATCCGCCGCGCCGTGATGGCCAAGGAGCTGAAGAAGAAGTCGACCGGCGAGATCCTCGGCCGTGTCACGATCTCGGTCGGCGTCTCCATGCTGAAGCCGTCCGACGATACGGACTCGCTGATCGAGCGCGCCGACGCCTGCCTCTATGCCGCCAAGCGCGCCGGCCGCAACCGTGTGATCTGCGAGGCCGATCCGGAATACAGCACCGAGATCCAGACCCGCGTGGCGTGAGCCGCATATGCGGCTCTGCGGATTGCTTCGTCGCCCATGCTCCTCGCAATGACATGGACAAATTCGCTCATCCTTTCAGGGAGCGCAATCTCTCCCCTCGTCGTTCCGGCGAAAGCCGGGACGACATCGAGCATGTTGCGTCATCGAGAGGCATACATTCACGGTCTCTCAGGATCGGGACCGATTCTTTCCTGTGCGCTTCTTCCGAGCCGAAGATTGCTTCGCAGTCGCCTTGCTCGACGCCACCTTCTTCCCTGCGGCCTTCCTTGCGGCGACCTTCTTCGCTGGCGCCTTCGACTTTCGCGCAGCCGCTCGTTTCCTCGGCCGCTTGCGCAGCGCGGCGCGCTGGGCGGCGCCGAGCGCCGACCGTGCCCAGACCGCGAGGTCTTCCGAATCATCGAACAGCCTTGCCGGCAGCTGCCAGTAGGAGTTCACCGTCACCGTCCTGGAACGCGTCTGATACTGGAACGGCCCGCAGCCTTCCGCCTCGAATTGCGGAATGGTCTGATCGTCGGCACGGAAGTAAAGCCCGGCTCGCAGCGCGAGCGCGAAATTGGTGCCGTCAGCCGAGATGCCGTAGCCGGAGAACATCCGGCGCAGCGTCACCGGGCCGAAGTCGGCGAACAGGTCGGTGAGGAATTCGCGGTCCATGTGCCGTCGCCCCCTTGCCGCTCATAGTGAAGAGCGCGCCAGCGCGTCTCGAACCCTATGAGGCCACTCTCGTGCCCTCGCACATCCTTCGAGACGCCGCGCCAACGCGCGGCTCCTCAGGATGACGGCGGAGCGCGCGGAGGCCGAAAGCTAAACCGTGGCCGGCTTGAGCTGCACCGATTCGCCGCAACCGCAGGCGGAGACCTGGTTCGGGTTATTGAACACGAACTGGGCCTGCATCCTGTCGGCCACATAGTCCATCTCGGTGCCGAGCAGGAACAGCACGGCCTTCGGATCGACCAGGATCTTCACGCCCTTGTCCTCGACCACTTCGTCGGTCGGGCGGATCTCGTGGGCATATTCGACGGTATAGGACTGCCCGGCGCAGCCGCCATTCTTGATGCCGACGCGCAGCCCGACGATCTCAGAGTCGGCGCGCTTGGTCAGCTCGGTGATCCGCTCCGCCGCGGCATCGGTCAGTCGCATGACCTGCGGGCGCGGCCGCTTCGGCTTGGCTGGGGTTGGTGAAGCTTGCGTCATGTCACTCATGTGGTCAGTCCCAGCGGCAAATCAATTGCCGATCTTGTCGAGCCTAAGCCTAATCTAATCCCCTAACGCATCACCACATATTGAGGACGAGGCGCGCCTCGTCCGACATCCGGTCCGGCGTCCAGGCCGGATCCCAGACCAGGTTGACGTTGACGACGCCGACGCCGGGAACGCTGGCAACGGCGTTCTCCACCATCTGCGGCAGCTCGCCCGCGGCCGGGCAGTTCGGCGTGGTCAACGTCATCATGATGTCGACCGAGCGATCATCCTTGAGATCGACCTTGTAGATCAGGCCGAGCTCGTAGATGTCAGCCGGGATCTCCGGGTCGAACACCGTCTTCAGCGCCGCGACGATCTCGCCGCTCATGCGCTCGGTCTCCTCCGCCGGCAGTGCCGAGGTGGTTTCCATGGTGGCCGTCTTGACTTCGGCTGTATCGGTCATGCGAACAATTCCCGCGCCTTGATCAGCGCCTGCGCCAGATGGTCGACTTCTTCCCTAGTATTATACATCCCGAAGGATGCGCGGCAGGTGGCCGTGACGTTGAACCGCTCTAAAAGCGGCATCACGCAATGCGTGCCGGCGCGCACCGCAATGCCCTGACGATCGATCACGGTCGCGACATCGTGGGGATGCGCGCCCTTCATCTCGAACGAGATCACCGGTCCCTTGTTGCGGGCGGTTCCGATCACGCGCAGCGAGTTGATCTCGCGCAGGCGCTCCTGCGCATAGGTGAGCAGCTCATGCTCATGCGCGGCGATGCGCTCCTTGCCGATCGAATTGACGTAGTCGATCGCAGCGCCGAGCCCGATCGCCTCGACGATCGGCGGCGTGCCGGCCTCGAACTTGTGCGGCGGATCGCCATAGGTGACCCAGTCCTTGGCCACCTCACGGATCATCTCGCCGCCGCCGTTGAACGGCCGCATCGCCACCAGATGCTCGTGCTTGGCATAGAGCGCGCCGATGCCGGTCGGTCCGTACACCTTGTGGCCGGTGAAGGCGTAGAAATCGCAATCGAGGTCCTGGACGTCGATCGGCAGGTGCACCGCGCCCTGTGCGCCGTCGACCAGCACCGGGATGCCGCGGGCGTGCGCCAGCCGGATCACGTCCTTGACCGGAACCAGCGTGCCGAGCGCGTTCGACATCTGGGTGATCGCGACGATCTTGGTGCGCGGCGTCAGGAGCTTTTCGAACTCCTCGATCAGGAAGTTGCCCTCGTCGTCGACCGGCGCCCACTTGATCACGGCACCATGGCGTTCCCTGAGGAAGTGCCACGGCACGATGTTGGAGTGGTGCTCCATGATCGAAAGGACGATCTCGTCGCCCTCCTTGATGTTCATCCCGCCCCAGGACGACGCCACCAGATTGATCGCCTCGGTGACGTTGCGGGTGAAGACGATCTCTTCACTGCGACGGGCATTGATGAACTTCGCGACCTTGCCGCGGGCGCCCTCATAGGCCTCCGTCGCGGCATTGGCGAGGTAATGCAGGCCGCGATGCACGTTGGCGTATTCGCTCTTGTAGGCCTCGGTCATGCGGTCGAGCACCGCATTCGGCTTCTGCGCCGAGGCCGCGTTGTCGAGATAGACCAGCGGCTTGCCGTAGATCTGCATGGCGAGCGCCGGGAAATCCTGCCGCACCAAAGCGACGTCGTAACTGCCGTTGGCGACCGCCTTGTGCATGCTCACGCCCTCGCCTGAAGCCAGCGCTGCGCGGTGGCGATTGCGACCTCGCGCAACGTGTCGCTGGCGATGGACTCGATCGCCTCGCCGACGAAGGCCTGGATCAGGAGCGCCTGCGCTTCCTTCTCGGGCAGTCCGCGGGCGCGCATGTAGAACAGCAGGCTCTCGTCGAGCGCGCCGGTGGTCGCACCGTGACCGCAGGTGACGTCGTCGGCGAAGATCTCGAGCTCGGGCTTGTTGTCGGCCTCCGCGTCGTCGGACAGCAGCAGCGCACGGGTCATCATCTTGGCGTCGGTCTTCTGCGCGTCGGGGCGGACGATGATGCGGCCCTGGAACACCGAATGGGCGCGGTCGTCGACCACGGCGCGGAAGATCTCGCGGCTCGCACAGTGCGGCACCGCGTGATCCAAGAACAGCGTGGTGTCGGCGTGCTGCTTGCCGTTGATCAGATTGACGCCGTTGGTCTCGACCTTCGAGCCCTCGCCGCTGCAGGTCACCGTCAGCTGGTAACGGCTGACGTGCCCGCCCGAGGTCAGGCCGAAGGTGTTGAAATGGGCATGCGCGCCAAGCGACACCGTCGCCGAGGAAATGTTGAAGGCATCGACGCTGTCCTCGACCAGGCGCACGTGATCGAGCCGTGCATTGTCGCCGATCGCAACGACCAGTCCGTCATGGGTCTGGTAGGCCCTGGCGCCGTCGGCGGCGAGATAGCTCTCCACCAGCGTCACGCCGGCATCGCGGCCGAGCCGGAGCAGCGAGCGCGTGAACGTCGAGGCCGGGGCCGTGCCGGATGCGACATGCACGATGTGCAGTGGCTGGGTCAGCACCGTGCCGTCGGCGACGTCGATGACGACCCCGTCGGTCGCCATCGCGCCGTTCAGCGCGACCATGGGGTTGGCGATATCGGACGCGAGAGCCTGCGTCGCGACGATCTCGTCGCCGGCTTCCAGCGCGAGGCGCAGCGGATTGATCGAGAGCCCTTTCTCCAGATCCCGCCAATCGGAGAGATCAGACGCGAACGCGCCGTCGACCAGCACCAGGCGCCGGACGCCTTCGATCGCGCGGGCCTGTACGACGGCCCTGGCGCGGCTCAGCGCGGCATCATCCGGCGACGCCGCGAGCGGCAGCACTTCGCGCATCAGCGCGCGCAGGTCGGTGTATTTCCAGTCCTCGATCCGGCGATGCGGCAGGCCTGATCGTTCATAAGCCTCGAAGGCCTGGCGCCGCTGATCGGCGATCTTGCCCTCGCCGGGCAAACGGTCGCGCACCACGGCGAATGCATCGCCCAGCGCGCGCCCGGTCTCGGTCTTTGCAACAACGTTCATCACAAAACCCGTGTTTGTCAGGCAGCGTCTTCGAACTGCGTGTAACCGCACTCTTCCAGCTCCAGCGCCAGCTCCTTGCCGCCGCTTTTCACCACCCGGCCCTTCGACATCACGTGCACGAAGTCGGGCACGATGTAATTGAGCAGCCGCTGATAGTGGGTGATCACGACCATCGCGCGCTCCGGCGAGCGCAGTGCGTTGACGCCGTCGGCCGCGATCCGCAGCGCGTCGATGTCGAGGCCGGAATCCATTTCGTCGAGAATGCAGACGGCCGGCTCGAACAGCGCCATCTGCAGAATCTCGTTGCGCTTCTTTTCGCCGCCGGAAAAGCCGACATTGACGCCGCGCTTCAGCATGTCCTGCGGGATGTTCAGCGACTTGGCGACTTCGCGGACCTTCTTGAGGAAGGCCGGCGACGAGATCTCGTCCTCGCCGCGCGCCTTGCGCTGGGCGTTGAGCGCCGCGTGCAGGAAATTCCAGGTGGTGACGCCGGGAATCTCGACCGGATACTGGAACGCCAGGAACACGCCCTTGGCGGCGCGCTCGTTCGGCTCCATCTCCAGGAGGTCCTCGCCACGGAACAGGATCTGGCCGCCGGTCACTTCATAGCCCGGCTTGCCGGCGATGACGTGGGACAGCGTCGACTTGCCCGAGCCGTTCGGCCCCATGATCGCGTGCACCTCGCCCGGGTTCACCGTGAGCGACAGCCCGTGGAGGATCTCACGCTCCTCGACACGAACCTTGAGATCTTTCACTTCAAGCAGAGACATCTGATTTTTCCTGAGCATCACCCGAAAGGCGCGTCGGCCGCGCCGTTGGCGGGATGGATTAGCCAACCGAACCTTCAAGGCTGATCGAGATCAGCTTCTGCGCTTCCACCGCGAACTCCATCGGCAGTTGCTGCAGCACGTCCTTCACGAAGCCATTGACGACGAGGCCGACGGCCTCTTCCTGCGAGAGCCCGCGCTGGATGCAGTAGAACAGCACGTCCTCGGAAATCTTCGACGTCGTCGCCTCATGCTCGAACGTCGCCGAGGAATTCTTGGCCTCGACATAGGGCACGGTGTGCGCGCCGCATTTGTCGCCGATCAGAAGCGAGTCGCAGGCGGTGTAGTTGCGCGCGCCGGTGGCCTTGCGATGGGCGCTGACGAGACCGCGATAGGTGTTCTGCGACTTGCCGGCGGCGATGCCCTTGGAGATGATCCGGCTCGACGTGTTCTTGCCGAGATGGATCATCTTGGTTCCGCTATCGACCTGCTGGAAACCGTTCGAGATCGCGATCGAGTAGAACTCGCCGCTCGAATTGTCGCCGCGCAGGATGCAGCTCGGATATTTCCAGGTGATCGCCGAGCCGGTCTCGACCTGGGTCCAGGAGATCTTGGAGTTCTTGCCGCGGCAGTCGCCACGCTTGGTGACGAAATTGTAGATGCCGCCCTTGCCTTCCGAGTTGCCCGGGTACCAGTTCTGCACCGTCGAATACTTGATCTCGGCGTCGTCGAGCGTGACGAGCTCGACCACGGCGGCGTGCAGCTGGTTCTCGTCGCGCTGCGGCGCGGTGCAGCCCTCGAGATAGGAGACGTAGGAGCCCTTGTCGGCGATGATCAGCGTGCGCTCGAACTGGCCGGTGTTGCGCTCGTTGATGCGGAAATAGGTCGACAGCTCCATCGGACAGCGCACGCCCGGCGGCACGTAGACGAACGAGCCGTCGGAGAACACAGCCGAATTCAATGTCGCGAAGTAATTGTCCGAGGTCGGCACCACGGTGCCGAGATATTTCTGCACCAGCTCGGGATGCTCGCGGATCGCCTCCGAGATCGGCATGAAGATCACGCCGGCCGCCTTCAGCTCCTTCTGGAAGGTGGTCGCGACCGAAACCGAATCGAACACGGCATCGACCGCGATCTTGCGGTTCGGCGTCTGCTCACCGCCGGGCGGCGGCTCGACGCCCTCGAGGATCGCGACCTCGCGCAGGGGGATGCCGAGCTTCTCGTAGGTCTTAAGGATTTCCGGATCGATCTCGTCGATCGAGGACAGCGTCTTCTTCGGCTTCGGCGCCGCGTAGTAGTAGATGTCCTGGTAGTCGATCTTCGGATAGTCGACGCGCGCCCAGGTCGGCTCGGTCATGGTCAGCCAGCGGCGATACGCCTCCAGGCGCCATTCCAGCATCCAGGCCGGTTCATTCTTCTTTGCGGAGATGAAGCGGACGGTGTCTTCCGACAGCCCCTTCGGGGCCTTGTCGGACTCGATCAGCGTCTCAAACCCATATCGATACTGGTCGACGTCGATGCGCCGGACGCGCTCGACCGTCTCTTGTACAGCAGGCATTCAATCCTCCGCTCGCGGTTTCAAGGACCGCGGTGGATATCAAGTTCCGAAAATCTCTTACGATGCTTTGATGACGAAATCCGCTTAGAACAGTTCAAGCTGTGTTTCGTCGTTCCCCCTTAACTAAGGTATCGGCGAGCTTTCGCCAAGCCTTGAGGGTCAAATCCACGTCTGTCTCCGTGGTAGACCAGCCAAGACTAAGCCGCACCGCTCCCTGGGACACCTCCGAACGGTATCCCATTGCCTCTAGCACGTGGGATGGCTGGACCTTGCCCGACGAGCAGGCAGAACCGGACGAGACCGCGATTCCCCCAAGGTCGAACCCGATGACCGCCGTCTCGGCCTTCATTCCGGGCGCCGTGAACAGAACGGTATTTGGCAACCGCTTGACGTCATCGGAGAACACCAGCACGTCCGGCGTCTGTCGCAGCCCGTGCTCGAGCCGGTCGCGCAGGCCCCTGACGCGGGCCGCATCAGGCTTCAGCGCCGCCATCGCGGCCTTGGCGGCCGCACCGAACCCGGCAATGCCAGCGATGTTCTCGGTCCCTGCCCGCCGCCCGAGCTCCTGCCCGCCGCCGCGCAGGAACGCCTCCAAACCCTCGACACCCTCGGCGAGGACCAGTGCGCCTGCGCCCTTCGGTCCGCCGATCTTGTGTGCCGACAGCGTCACCAGGTCGGCCTGCGTCGAGGCCAGATCGAACGGGATCTTGCCGAACGCCTGGATCGCATCGACATGCAGCAGCCCGCCAGCCGCATGGACGATTGCGGCAACGTCCGCCACCGGCTGAATGGCACCGGTCTCGTTGTTCGCCAGCATCACCGAGACCAGCGCCGGCGGCCCGTCGGCCAGCAGCGCGCGCAGATGGTTGAGGTCGATCACACCGGCATGCGTGACATGGATCGCGGCGGTCGCCTCCGTCGCAAACCGACCGCCCGCGAGCACGGACGCGTGCTCGATCGCCGACACCAGCAGCCGCTGCACCGGTGCGCCCGCAGCGCGGTGCAATCCCGGCGTCAGTGCGAGCGCATTGGCCTCGGTCCCACCGGACAGAAACACCACGTCCTGCGGCCGGCCGCCGACCGCCTTCGCCACGGCATTGCGGGCATCCTCAAGCAGCCGTCGCGCCCGCCGTCCCTCGCTGTGCACCGAGGACGGGTTGCCGATCAATTCCCACGCCGCAGCCATCGCCGCCTTCGCCTCCTGGCGAAGCGGCGTGGTGGCATTCCAGTCGAGATAGACGCGATCGGCCATGGAGCTGTCCGCGGCAACCACCGTGGTTGCGGCCTTCACCGCGACATAACGACAGTTGACGACCGAGACCAGATCAGACGTCCCCGGCACGGGAGATTTTTCACGCGCGGCGGGAGCCGTGCTGCCGCCAGACGCGGCGTTCGCGGTCCCCTTGCGCGCGATAGCATTATGACGGACTGAAACTTCAGGTAGCCTTCGAAGCAATCCGGCGTGTCGATCCGGATCGCCGCCGCCGCGTCGGCAACGCGCGCAACGCGACGCGGATTCGCGACCGCCAAGCGGCACAATTTCCTTGATTTTTGCCCCTTGCGTCATGCTAGAAGGCCTCCAGCGTGCCGCGCGGCGGTGCCTGCGCCGATTTCATCACGAGCTGCTCTGTTCGCGAACCGTCGCTGAAGATGGCTCCAACCGGTTGATTGATCGACGTCAATCAAGGGAACGCGTCAATCAAGGGAACACAATGCCTGAAGTCATTTTCACCGGCCCTGCTGGCCGCCTCGAGGGCCGCTACCACCCGGCCAAGCAGAAGAACGCGCCGATTGCGATGATCCTGCATCCGCATCCGCAGTTCCACGGCACGATGAACCACCAGATCGTCTATCAGTGCTACTACGCGTTCGCGCATCGCGGCTTCTCGGTGCTGCGCTTCAACTTCCGTGGCGTCGGCCGCAGCCAGGGCTCGTTCGATCACGGCACCGGCGAATTGTCCGATGCCGCGAGCGCGCTCGACTGGGCGCAGGCGATCAATCCGGAAGCGCGCGCCTGCTGGGTTGCGGGCTTCTCGTTCGGCGCTTGGATCGGCATGCAGCTTCTGATGCGCCGGCCGGAGGTCGAGGGATTCATCTCGATCGCGCCGCCCGCCAATCTCTACGACTTCTCGTTCCTCGCGCCCTGCCCGTCGTCGGGCCTGATCGTGCACGGCGACAAGGATGCCGTGGTGCCGCCCAAGGACGTCAACACGCTGGTCGAGAAGCTGAAGACGCAGAAGGGCATCGTGATCGACCAGCAGGTCATCCCCGGCGCCAACCACTTCTTCGACGGCAAGCTCGAGCCGCTGATGGAGACGGTGACCGGCTATCTCGACATGCGTCTCGCCAACGTGCGCTGAGCCGCGACTGCTGACCTCGTAGCCCGCATGAGCGAAGCGACATGCGGGGCGCGGTCGAAAAGAACCCGGATATCGCTGCGCTCATCCGGGCTACGGATTCATTCCGGTGCCAGCTTCAGTGCGGCGATGCCGATCAGCACGAACACGATTCCCGCGACTTTCATCGGGTTGAGCGCCTCGTTGAACAGCAGCACGCCCATGGCCAGCGTGCCCGCCGCGCCGATGCCGGTCCACACCGTGTAGGCGACGCCGACGCCGAGCACCTGCAGCGCGCGTCCGAGCAGGAACACGAAGGCGGCGAGCAGCAGCAGCGAGACCAGCGTCCAGCCGAGTCGCGTATAGCCTTCGGCATATTTCATCGAAATCGCCCAGCCGACGTCCAGCAGGCCGGCGACGACGAGCGCGATCCAGGCAACCGAGTGCGACATGGCTTACGCGGCAAGCTTCAGCATATGCGCGCGGTGGCCGACCAGGAACGCGTGCAGCAGCGCCGGATAGTCAGGCGACACCGCACTGCGTACGCTCGGCCGCTGTGCCAGCGCGCTGCGCCAGGCGCGAAGTTTTGGCGTGTGCGTGAACACCGCGAGATCGGTCAGCTGGTCGAACAAATCGAAATAGCGGAAGATCGGCGCGAATACCGCATCCACCAGACTGAAATTCTGGCCGGCGAAGAACGGACCGGCGCCGAGCGCAGCCTCGACGCGCGCGAATTTTGCCGCGACCGCCTGCCGCTTGCTCTCGAAGGCCGCGGCATCGGTGGCGGTCTCGAGCCCCCAGAGGTCGCCGAGAATGGCCGAGCCGAACTCCATCCAGGCGCGATGCTCGGCGCGGACAAGAGGATCCTGTAGGTGCAGCTTCGCCCCCGCCTGCGTCTCCTCGATGTACTCGCAGATCACGTTGCTCTCGAACAGCGCGACCTCTTTGCCGTCGTCGCGCGTCACCACCAGCACCGGCACCTTGCCGAGCGGCGAGATCTTCAGGAACCAGTCCGGCTTGTTGGCGAGATCGATGTCGATCCGCTCGAACGGCACGCCCTTCTCACGCAGCGCAATCACCGCGCGTTGTACATAGGGGCAGAGCTTGTGGCTGATCAGTTTCAGGGCGGCCATGACGAACCTCGCGTTCAATGCAACTGCATCGAATTAAATGCAACGGCATGGAACTGTCAAGGTAGATGCATTTGCATCTAAATCACGGTCGCGCGATAATGCCCCCGGTCATCGGGATCGGCACCCCCGTGGTGGCAGGGTAGCTCAGCGGCAGGCCCTTCATGCCGCGCGCGGCGAGGAAGCCGAACGCCTGCGCCTCGATCGCATCCGCCGCCCAGCCGAGCGCCTCGGCCGGCTCGACGGTCGCCGGCGCCAGCCGCTCGCGCAGCATCCGCAGCATCGTGAGGTTGGAGGCGCCGCCGCCGCAGATGATCCAGCTTTTCGGCCGTTTCGGCAGCAGCGGCACGATGCGAGCGATGGCGGCGGCAGTGAAGGCGGTCAGCGTCGCGGCGCCATCGGCCGGCGCCACGGCGCCGAGCTTGAGGCTGGCGAAGTCGTTGCGGTCGAGCGATTTCGGCGGCGGCAGCGCAAAGAACGGCAGCTTCAACGCCTGTGCGATCCAGGCCTCGTCCGGTTTGCCGAGCGCGGCGAACTTGCCGGCGGTGTCGAACGGCTGGTGCATCTGGCGGAACATGAAGTCGTCGAGCAGCGCATTGCCCGGCCCGGTGTCGCAGGCGATCAGCGTGTCCGTGCCGTCGATATAGGTGATGTTGGAGACGCCGCCGATATTGACGACGACGATCGGCCCCTCGCGGTTCAGCGATTGCACCAGCGCCCGGTGGTAGACCGGCACGAACGGCGCGCCCTGCCCGCCGGCCTCGACGTCGGCGGCGCGGAAATCGTGCATCACCGGAATGTGGATCACCTTGGCGAGCGCCAGGGCATCGCCGATCTGCACCGTGAGCCTGCGCTCGGGGCGATGCAGCACGGTCTGGCCATGGAACCCGACGATGTCGATGTCCTGGGCGGAGATCCGGTGCTGCGCCGTGAAGCTGGCGACCGCCTCGGCATGGGCCGTGGTGACGGCCTGCTCGGCCTGCCGCAAAATCCCCGGCCGGGCGTCGCGCTGCGACAGATGAACCGCCTCCGTCAGCGCCTGGCGCAGCAGACTGCGCTCGCCTTCGGTATAAGGCCGATAGCCCGAGGGTCCGAAAGACTTGATCTGACGGCCATCGGTCTCGATCAATGCCACGTCGACCCCGTCGAGCGAGGTACCGCTCATCAGACCGAGTGCCGTTAACATCATGTTGGAAGCGCCCCAGCCGGGAACCCCCGGCTTGTCTCAAACAAGTACATCCTATAATGCCACTGCGCGTCCGCCTGCGGCAGCCTCAGCGCCAAGGTTCCGCAAATTGATGCAAAAACCGTAAAAACAGAATGAGCTGGCTGGCCGACAAATGACTGCATTTAAATCGGATTTCCTGAACACTTTACAGGAACGCGGCTTCGTCCACCAGTGCTCCGATTTCGAGGGCCTCGACGCGCTTGCCGCGAAGGGCCAGGCGACCGCCTATGTCGGCTATGACTGCACCGCGCCGTCGCTGCACATCGGCAACTTCCTGACCATGATGATGCTGTACTGGCTGCAGCAGAGCGGCAACAAGCCGATCACTCTGATGGGCGGCGGTACCACGATGGTCGGCGACCCCTCCGGCAAGGACGAGACGCGCGCAATGCGCACGGTTGCGGAGATCGAGGCCAACAAGGCCTCGATCCGCGGCGTGTTCGCCAAGGTGCTGCGCTATGGCGACGGACACTCCGACGCCATCATGCTCGACAACGCCGAGTGGCTGACCAGATTGAACTGGATCGAGATGCTGCGCGACATCGGCCGGCACTTCTCGGTCAACCGCATGCTGACCATGGACTCGGTGCGGCTCCGGCTCGAGCGCGAGCAGGAGATGAGCTTCATCGAGTTCAACTACATGGTCTGCCAGGCCTACGACTTCGTCGAGCTGTCGCGCCGCGCCGGCTGCCGGCTGCAGATGGGCGGCTCCGACCAGTGGGGCAATATCGTCAACGGCGTCGATCTCGGCCGCCGCATGGGCACGCCGCAACTGTTCGCGCTGACCACGCCGCTGCTCACCACCGCCTCCGGCGACAAGATGGGCAAGACCGCCAAGGGCGCGGTGTGGCTCAACGCCGACCAGTTCTCGCCCTACGATTTCTGGCAGTACTGGCGCAATGTCGAGGACGCCGACGTCGTCAAGTTCCTCAAGCTGTTCACCATCCTGCCGATGAGCGAGATCAGCAAGCTTGCGACGCTGGCCGGCGGCGAGATCAACGAGGCCAAGAAGGTGCTGGCGACCGAGGCGACCGCCCTGCTCCATGGCCGCGATGCAGCGAACGAAGCCGCCGAGACCGCGCGCCGCACCTTCGAGGAAGGTGCGCTGGCCGAAACCTTGCCGACGGTGGAAATTCCGCGCGGCGAATTTGAAGCCGGCGTCGGCGTGCTCGTCGCCTTCGTCAAGGCCGAGCTCGTCGCTTCCAACGGCGAAGCGCGCCGGCAGATCAAGGGCGGCGGCCTGCGCGTCAACGACGCTGCCGTGACCGACGAGAAGATGCTGCTGAGTTCGGCCGATCTCACGCCGGAAGGCGTGGTGAAACTGTCGCTCGGCAAGAAGCGCCACGTCCTGCTGAAGCCTGCATAGGCGCATTCGCATTTGTCGGTTGCAGGGAGTGCGGAAAGCGCGCTCCCTGCCCGAGCGCGATCAGCAAAAGTGGACTTCCGGTTTTGCGTCCGGTCGCGCTCGAAAAGAATGCGATGGACCAGCAGACCACGCCTCCGAACGACACGCTTGCAACGCCGGCGAAGCAGTCCCGCGTCGCGCTGAACGTACTCGCGCTCTGCTTCGTGCTGTCGGTGCTCGGGCGCGGCCTTAGCGACAGCTTCACCGTTTTCCTGAAACCGATCTCGGAAAATTTCGGCTGGGACCGTGCCTCTGTGGTGTCGGTCTACTCGCTGACCTGGCTCGCCAGCGGCCTGACCGCGCCGCTGGTCGGGCGCCTGTTCGACCGCTCGGGTCCGCGCGTGGTCTATGCGCTGGGCCTGTCGCTGCTCGGTTGTGCATTCCTCGTTGCTTCACGCGCGCGAGAGCTCTGGCAATTCCAGCTCAGCGTCGGACTCTGCGTCGGTTTCGGCACCGCGCTGATCGGCAATGTGTCGAATTCGATCCTGCTCGGCCGCTGGTTCGGACCACGCCTGCCGACCGCGATGGCCGTGATGTATTCGGCGACCGGCGCGGGCCTGTTGCTGCTGTTGCCGCTGTCGCAGGTTCTGATCGACCGGATCGGCTGGCGCGAGGCCTATCAGGTGTTCGGCATCGGCGCGCTCTGCCTGCTTGTTCCGCTGGTCTTTCTGCCGTGGCGGCTGCTCGCCGGCGGATCGCCACATATCGTCCGGAAGTCGGAAAGCAGCTTGGCCGACGAAGGCTGGACGCTGCTCAGCGCGATGCGCCACCATGCCTTCTGGGCGCTGTTCTCGACCTTCTTCTTCACCGCGATCGCGATGTATGCGCTGACCGCGCAGATCGTCGCCTATCTGATCGATGTCGGCTTCCCGCCGCTGCAGGCGGCAACCGCCTGGGGCTTCTCCGGCGTCGCGCTGTTCGTCGGCATGCTCGGCGTGTCCACCCTCGACGGCATCATCGGCCGCCGTCCGAGCGTATTGTTCAGCTATGGCGTTTCGATCCTCGGCATCATTCTGCTCTGGCTGCTGCAGTGGTATCCGAACTACTGGCTGCTGACCGGCTTCATCATCTGCTTCGGCAGCATGATCGGCTCGCGCGGTCCGCTGATCACGGCGACCGCGCTGAAGATCTTCCGCGGCGAGCGCGTCGGCACGATCTACGGCACGATCATGATCGGCAGCGGCCTCGGCTCCGGCCTTGGCTCATGGGGCGGCGGCCTGATCCACGACTGGACCCACAGCTACAATCCGCTGATCGCCTTCGCGCTGGTCAATGTGGTGCTCGGCCTGATCCCGTTCCTGGTGGTCCCGGCGCTGCGACGCTGATGAACGTTAGCAGCCTCGTCGCACCCAGACACGCGACCTAAAGTCTGGGATGTCGCCTCGTGCCCATCTCCGACATCACCCCTCCGGCACTCCGGCTACGCGCATGCCCTCGCAAAGACGCTCTTGTCCCGCGAGATAAATAGGATTGTCGCTTATCTTGGCGGCGCGCAAGCGGCGGATCGTAAAGCTTGGGTTGAGCGCAAATCCCGCTTTCGCAGCAGTTCGCGCCTCATCCAGCGCGCCGAGCAAGCCCAAGGCAGCGGCAAGCGAAAAATGGGCGAGAGGATGAGTGCCGTTGGCCTCAATGCTTCGTCGCAGCCAACTGACGGCTTCGGCATCCGCACCGAGCTGTAGCTTTGCCATGCCCACAAAGCGCATAAGCCGGTTGGCAACGAGATCGCGAGGGGACAGACGGAGAGCCTCGAGTACATGGCCTTCAGTCTCGGTAGCACGACCCATATAGAATTTGGCTAAACCGATAACGCCATGAGCATAAGCCAAATTGCGATCAAGTGCTAATGCCTGCTCGCATTCGGTAATTCCCTGCGCGGCGCGGTTTGTATTGACGTAGACGAGTGCCAGTATCAGGCGAGCCGCGGCAATGTTGGGAGCTAGTGAGCGTGCTTTGATCGCGTTCGCTTCGGCTGCCGAAAGAAGCGCGGCTCGTTCGTCCGTTAGCAGGTCGGCTCCCACTGTCAGATCGACGTTTGCCATGCCGATCAACGCCCAAGCCGCTCCGACCCCTTGGGGATCGATCGCCAAAGCACGCTCAAAAAAGCCGCGCGCCCGGGTCGCATGCTCAAGGGTCGGCCCCTTGTAGAAGCAGGCAGTACCCTGAAAGAACAGGTCTATCGCGTCGGGATGCCGCAACCGCTCCGCTTTTCGTGCCTCGACTACAAAGAGTTGGGCACCAAACGAGTTGGCGAGCCTCGATACGATTTCGTCCTGCATATCGAAAAGATCGGCGACAGGTTTTTCGAAGCGCTCAGCCCAAAGATGTTTGCGGCTTTCGGCATCGATGAGCTGCACGTTCACTCGAAGCCGCTTGCCGCTGAGCTGCATGGAACCTCCTAGCACGTACCGGACGTTCAGCTCGCGGCCGACTTGCCGTACGTCGATTGCTTTGCCCTTGTACGAGAACGCGCTATTCCGGGCGATTACGAACAAGCCACCGATGCGCGACAAGTCTGTTGTTAAGTTCTCGGCTACACCATCGATGAAATAGTCCTGTTCGGGATCGCCGCTGAGGTTGGCGAATGGCAGCACAACGATGGAAAGACGAGGCGGTGAAAGGGCGCTCGATCCGGTGCGGTGAGACCGTGTCGCTGGGCCGGGTTCATCCCAGATCGCAGCATATGTCCGGACCGGGCGGGTGATGTTTTTGAAGTTCTGATCGCCCAAATCGACGAACTCAACGCCGACCTTGCCTCGCACTTGATCGTAGGCAGAAGACGAGATGCAGATGCCGCCAGGCTCTGCGATGCCTTCAAGCCGCGCTGCGATGTTGACGCCGTCCCCGAATATGTCATGGGCCTCGACGATTACGTCGCCGATGTTAACTCCCACGCGGAAGGCAACGCACCTTTCTTCCTTCTCTTGGATTGTTAATTCCTTGATGCGGGCCTGAAACTGTACGGCGGCTCGGACAGCCTCAACTGAGCTTGTAAACTCCGCCAAGAACCCATCGCCGGTGTTCTTCACGATACGGCCACCGTGTTCAGCGATTGCTGGCACAACAGCGTCCGCAAAGAGCGCGGTCAATTTGGCGTGTGTCGCCTCCTCGTCATCGTGCATGAGCCGCGAATAGCCAGCCACATCGGCGGCCAATATCGCCGACAACCTGCGCTCGACAGGGAATGGCCGCTCCTGCACCATGGCTCTCAACCCAACCGATGAAATATTGTACGACGGATCGGGAGACCGGGCCACACTGCTAATGTCGCCTGATGGCCCAGGCCGTGTGAAAATCGCGCAACTCGGGGCGCTGATTAGGTCGCTCAGAGGGCCGGCCTCACGCCCGCATCGCCTCCAGCAATCCGCCCACGCCCACGATCATCATCACGCGCTTCATATTGTAGGCGAGGACGTTGAGCGCCATCTCGGTGGCCACCTTTGGCAGATTTTTCGTGAGAAAGTGTGTTGCTCCCATCCAACACTTCATTGTGCCGAACGGATGCTCCGCTGTCTGACGGCGGACACCCATTGCATTGGGGTTGTGGTCGAGCCGATTCTGAACTCTCTCCAGAACAGCTTCGTGCTCCCAGCGTGAGATGCGGCGCTCGGGGCCTGTCGTGCACTGAGCTTTTAGCGCGCAGGTTTTGCAGGCGCTTGTCCAATAGCGGCGCAGTGTCTTTCCGTCCTCTATGTTCGTATAGTGATAAGTTAGCCGCTCGCCGGCGGGACAGCGATAGACATCGTCGGCAGCGACATAGACGAAGTCCTGTTTGCCGAAGCGGCCAGCAGCTTTGGCGCCCGAAGTCATCGGCTTCGGCAACGTCACCGTGATGTCGGCTTCCTCGCAGGCCTTGATCTCCTCTCCATCGTAATAGCCGCGGTCTGCCACGGCTTCGAGCGTCTCGACAGCCATCTCGTCGCGCGCCCGCCCGGCCATGTTGGCGAGTTGGTGGCGGTCGGTGCCCACGTTGGTCACCTCGTGAGCCACGATGAGATGATGCTGCGTATCAACTGCAATCTGAACGTTGTAGCCAACGATCCCGGTGTCCTTGCCACTTGTCGCCATCGAGCGCGCGTCAGGATCGGTCAGCGAGATCTGCTTGTCCTCGCTCTTCATCATCTCCGCATTGATCGCATTGAGCCGGACGGTCTCCTCTTTGAGCTTCTCGATTTTACCTTTCAACCGCTCAACCTTCGCCTCTGGCACCGCATCGCCGTGCCGATCGGCGGTCTCGAGCTGCGAGAGATAGCGGGCGATGCTCTCGTCGATCCGCTCAAGGCGCCGCTTCATCTTCGCCTCAGTGAAGTTCTTGTCCCGCGCATTGACGGCCTTGAACTTCGATCCATCGATGGCGACGCTCGCTGCAACAAGCAGATCAAGCTTGCGGCACAGCGCGACAAACTCGCGGCAGACCTCACAAATGGCCTTGCCATTGTCCTTGCGGAAATCCGCGATGGTCTTGAAGTCCGGCGCCAACTGCCCGGTCAGCCAGATCATCTCGATATTGCGCTGGCATTCTCGCTCCAGGCGTCGGCTCGACGGCACGCGATTGAGGTAGCCGTAGATGTAGAGCTTGAGCATCATGCCGGGATGGTAGCCGGGTCGCCCCGTGTCGAGTGACTGGACGCCAACGAAGCCGAGCTTATCCAGATCGAGCCCGTCGACGAACACATCAACCGCACGCACCGGATTGTCCTCGGACACGTAGTCGTCGAGCAGTGCAGGGAACAACGTGCTCTGTGCGCGATCAACCCCTTCCACGAATCCCGCCATCGCTCGTCCCCGCCGATTCATCGGAGAATACTAATAGCAGAGGCGGAGTTTTCACACGGCCTGGGCCCGTAGCCGACATCGCGAACCCTGTCCCTTTGGTCCGCTTCTGACGATAATGCAGACTGTCGTTAGGCGGCGGCTTATGAGTGCACGCCCTAGTTATTCGTCGTCGGCAGATCGTTCGGGCCGTACTGCTTGAACTCGAAGATCTTGCGCGTCAGCCCGGGGGCCAGCGCGGAAATCGGATTGACGCGCAGCACCGGCGCGCTCGGCGTTCCCACCACTTCATAGGTCACGCCGATCAAGCCTTCATTGCTGCCGGCGCCGAGGAAAATCCCGAAGAACGGGATCTGGCCGAACATGTTGTTCAACCCGTACATCGGAATGAAGGTGCCGTTCATCCGCACCTGGTTGCCGATATAGTCGATGCTGCCTTCGATGGTCGCGCCGATGGTCGGTCCCTTGACCACACCATTGCGGATCGAAAGCTGGCCGCTCTGGCGGGTGAATTCGGCGCGCAGCGCGTCGAACCCGATGCCGTTCTGGGTGCTGACCGGCCCGCCGGCAACGGCGCGATCGAGCTGGGTTTCGCCCTTCACCGAGAAACCGGTGATATTGATGAGCCCTTCCCTGGGGCTCGGCTCAGGGATCGGCGGCTCCATCGCGAGCGTAAGCTGGCCGCCGACGACCTTCGAATAGGTGTCGATGAAGCGCAGGAACGCACCGGCGTCGCTGGTCTGCAGATAGATCACCTCGCGGCCCTGCTGGCGTCCGCGCATATCGACCGTGACGGGGGTGTCGCGACCGACCTTGCCGCTCAGCGTGAACGCCTTGAAGAACCCGTTGCGGCGCGAGACCTTGGCGTCGACGCTGCGCAGCGCTTCGCCGTTGAATCCTGCGACCGCGCCGAGTTTCAGATCGACATCGAAATCGGTGGTTCTGGTCCTGCTCTTGGGATCGCTGTCGCGGCCGGAGATCGCCGACTTCAGGAAGCCGCGGCCGTCGAACACGTCGCCGCGCATCGTCACCTTGATCACGCCGTCGGGACCGCGATCGGCCCGCAGCGATGTCTTGTCGCCTTCCGACGGCGCATAGGTCGGGAAGTACGCATTCATGAGGTCGCCGTTCTGGTCGACCTCAAGCGCCCCCTTGATCGAAACGCCGGCGCCGTCGATCGAGATATCCTCGAACCGGGTCGATTGCCCCTTCGGCACCACGTTGAAGGTCGCCTTGCCGGCCCGGCCCTGCGCCTTGACCCAGCCCGGCAGGATGTTGTCGAGCTTGAGCTGGGTCAGGTCGGCCTCGACGCCCATCTTGGTGGTGGGATTGTCGCCGCTGCCGATCTTGCCGCTCAGCTTGATCGGGATCGCGCCCGAGACCGCGGGACCGAGATCGAGCCCGAGGCGCGCGCGGCTCGCATCGTCCAGCGTCGCCTGCAGCTTGACGTCGGCATCGCCCTCGGCCGGCTTGCGGTAGTCGAGCGAGGCCGCCTGCCCATTGATCTTGACGTCGCCCTTGACCTGGAAGCCGGCGTTGCTGGCGATCACCTTCAGCGCGTTGGCTTCGAGCTTCTGGTTCATCACCAGCTTGTCGACGGCAACGCCGGAGATGTCGGCGGTGACCGAGTAGAGCGTATCGGCCTTGGTCAGTTCGCCCTTCACCGGCATGCCGAGATTGATCGTCGCGGTGACGTTGCCCTTGCTGGCGTTTGGATCGATCGGCGGACCGGAGAGATCGCTGAGCCGGTCGGACGCGAGGATTTCGGCAGCAGCCGGCACCGGACAGTCGACCCGGAACCTGACCTTCGACGGCGACGGCTTCGGCGCCATGTCCGGCACCTCGAAGCTGAAGTCCGACAGCGTGATCTTGCGGCCCGCCGGCGTGTCGGCAATGCCCTGGTTGATGGTCACGGTCGCGGTGCGGCCGGTCACCCTCGCCTTCAGATCCGCGTCATGCACCGCGGGCATCTGATCCACCGGACGCACCGTGACACCCGAGGCGACAATGTTGACCGAGAGGCCGTCGTCCGGGATCGGCGGTCCCTTGCGCGACAGGTTGTGCACCGGCGAATTGACGCCGACATCGATGCGCTGGAGCGTGCCGCGGTCGATCCGCTCGAGCACCCATTCGCGCACCTCCGGCACGATGATGACCGGCCACATCCGTTTCAGGGCCGAGGCCGACATCGGCGTGCCGGCGAATCCGAGCTGCAGCCGCGGCTCGCCGGAATAGTCGATGCTGCCGGTTCCGGCGACGCCGATCTCGCCATTGGAGATGTCGGCCTGGGTCAGCAGCACGCGCTTCTTGTCGGTGTCGAAGCGGAAGCCGATGTTGATGCGATTGAAGATCAGCGGCGGTTCGTTCTTGTCGGCGCCGGCCAGCACGATGGTGCCGCCCGACAGGCCGGCCTGCCAGTCGGTGACGTTGTCGTTCGGCGGCTCGAGATGGCCAAGCAGCGTGATGCGGTTGGCGCCCGAGATGACCTTGATCGGCGCCAGCAGCACGCGCCGGCCCGAATCCCATTCAACGCTCATCTCGGCCGAATCGACCGGCATCGGGTAGTCGGGCGTGTCGGTGTCGATGATGTTGCCGGCACCGACATTGATCTTGCCGCGGAAGTAGGTCGGCAGGCCGTCGCGGCCGAGCTCGCCCTTCATTTCGCCCGACAGCGGCAGGTCGGCGGTGTAGGTCAGATCCTTGGTCCGCATCGCGAGCAGGATGTTCCGGGTCGAAACCTTGTCGGCCTTGATGTCGACCGAGCGCACGCCGTTCTGCTGCGGCCCGACCAGCACGCGCACCGACCAGGGTTTTGCGCCCTCCTCGCCGAAGCTGAGCGCAACGCCGCCGCCGCTCGGGCGCCGCAGGCTGAGGCTGATGTTCTCAAAGCTCCATTTGTTGCCGCGCTGCTGATCGTCGACGACAAGATTGCCGTTCTTCAGGCCGATCTCGTTGAGGTTCTGCCCATCGAGCCCGGTCATGCTGAGGCTGTCGAGCCAGTCGAGACCGGCGAGCAGCCCGCTCTGGGCCGCATCGGGCGACGCCGAGGGCTCGGCGGCAGCCGGCGGCGAGGCAACCGGCGGCGGCGGTGCTGCGGGTGTCGGCCGCGGGAATGTCGGCGGCATCCCCGCCTCCCGCTTGGAGGCAACGCCGGTGGCCAGCGGTTTTGCGGTGTCGCCGGCGGACACGGTGACATTGCCGTCGGGCGTGATGCGCACCGACAGTTCCGCATCGACCAGATTGAGGCTCTCCGCCCGCAACTGGCCCATCAGGAGCGCGGTGCCCGACAGGCGCACTTCGGCCTTGGGCGCGCTCGCAACCACCGCATGGTCGCGGTCGCGGACGATGATGTCGCGGATGCGCACCGCGATCCTGACGCGGCCGGCGCGCTCGATCTGCGTTCCGCCGACCTCGACCGTGTTGCCGTGGCCGATATTCTCCTCGATCGCCGCGGCAAGCCACGGCGTCGCCATGTCGAGATTGATCGGGCCGGCGCCGAGCCGCCACCACAGCGCGCCGAAGCAGGTCGCGAACATCGCGACCAGCACCACGAGGACGAGGCCGATGCGACGGATCCAGCGCTCGCCGTTCAGCGAGCGCTGCATGCCGGAGCAGAAATCGGTGAAGCGATGCAGGTTGGTGTTGGAACGCGCCAGCAATTGCCGCGCACGGTTGCCCGCCGCCTCATCCTGCTCGTCCCACGCAGCGTCGTCTTCCCATTGCGAGAAGTCAGCCCCGGCGCGCGGATTTGGACCCTGCGGCGACGTGTTCCTTGCCATTGCCTCTCGGTGCTGACGGCGAAGCTGATCGCCGCCATCGGGGCGCCCGTCGATGCGTATCGAGCGCTCCTGTGCCGGCATCGCCGCCTATCCTCGCCTAATCATGTTACTCGCCGATGGCCCCCAGAACGGACCAAACCAACCAATCAAAAGCCAATTCAGCAAGCGGACGGGTCACGCGTCGAATTCCTTGTCACCATACTCCGTGGCCATCAAACTTGCCCAGCGGCCGGCGCGAATCCGGCCTCCGCCAATAAGACCCGCAATACCCCAATGGTTGAGCTTCGGAAAGCGACGAAAGGAAGGCGTATGTCCAAGAAAACGCGCAAGAAATCCTCCAACACAACCGGAAAGCGGGTCGCAACAAAGGTTGCGCGCGCCGCAAGCGCAAGCACCGGGAAGTCCGCGACGAAAACCCGCACAGCGGTTGCGAAGAAGGCAGCGGCCAAGAAAACAACTAAGAAAACGACCAAGGCAACGAAAGCAAAGACCGCAGCGGGTGTTCGAAGCAAAGCTTCGCACAAGGCGGCATCGAAACCGTTAAGGCGAGAGCCGGCCGCGACCGTGACCAACTCGTCCGCCATCCCACTTGCCGAGGGCGCCACCGCGCCTGGCTTCAACCTGCCGCGCGACGGCGGGGACAGCGTTTCGCTGAAGGATTTTGCCGGCAAGAAGCTGGTGCTGTTCTTCTACCCCCGCGCCGACACCCCCGGCTGCACCAGGGAGGCGATCGATTTCACCCGGCTCAAAAGCGAGTTCGTAGCTGCGGGGACCGAAGTGGTCGGCATTTCCGCCGACACGGTTAAGGCGCAGGAGTCATTTCGAAACAAACACCAGCTGTCGGTGCCGCTCGTCTCCGATCCGGCCCACGAGATGCTGGAGGCGTATGGCGCCTGGGGCGAAAAATCCATGTATGGCAGGACCTTCATGGGAATTATTCGCACGACGGTTCTGGTCGATTCCAGCGGAAAAGTCGCCCGCATCTGGCGCCATGTGAAAGTCGACGGCCACGCCGAGGCGGTATTGGAGGCTGCCCGCTCGCTCTGACGGGACGAGTTCCGTTTCCTGAAAATTAACCATGACGGGCTCAAATCGGCCCCGCAAATTAGCCGTACGGAGCTTGGTCCGACCGGCCGCGGGAGTACCGATGTCGAGCCGGTCCGGTCACCACCAGGAACATCACAAACACCATCATCCGCAGGACCATGGCCGGACGCCTGCGCGCCGTCCGGCAGCCCATCACCCCGCGCCTGCGGCGGTGGCGGCCTCCGGCGAGGGCTATACCCTGGTCCATGCCGGCAAGCAGGTCCGGTTCGGGCCGGTGGTGTTCTGGATCATCGTCGGCACCGTGGTGCTGCTCGGCATGTGGTCGGCGGCGACCGCGACCTATTTCGCGTTCCGCGACGACGTGCTGACCCGGCTGATCGCGCGCCAAGCCGAGATGCAATACGCCTATGAGGACCGTATCTCGGAGCTGCGTGCCAAGGTCGACCGCACCACCAGCCGCCAGCTGCTCGACCAGGAGCAGTTCGACCAGAAGCTCGACCAGATCATGAGGCGGCAGTCGACGCTGGAATCGCGCGCCACCGCGCTCGGCGCGATGCCCGACGTCACCAGCACCGGATCGATCAAGCCGCAGGGCCGCGCCGAGGCTGCGCCGACCTCCGGCCCGCTGAAGCCCTCCCCGATCAGCGACACCGTGATCTTCGTGGCGCCGCCGGATCGCGAGGCACGGCTCGAATCGCGCGCGCCACTGATCGCCAAGACGCAACCGAACCAGTTCGCCAAGGCCCAGGGTGTCGACAACGTGCTGGTCCGCCTGCAGACCTCGCTTGACCAGGTCGAGCGGCGCCAGGTTGCCGCGCTCGCCTCGGTCGAGGACAGCATCGATTCCAAGGTGCGCCGGATGCGCGGCGTGATCTCCGATCTCGGTCTCAACATGGCGCAGCTGGAGGCGGCGACGCCGCGTTCCGGCATGGGCGGGCCCTTTGTCCCGGTGAAACTCTCTGCCGACGCCGGCGCGTTCGAACGCCAGCTCTATCGCATCAATATCAACCGCGCACAGATGCAGCGACTGAACCAGACGCTGGCGCTGGTGCCTTACCGCAAGCCCGTGGTCGGTGAAGTCGAATTCACCAGCGGCTTCGGCGTGCGCACCGATCCCTTCCTCGGCCGGCCGGCGATGCATACCGGCCTCGACTTCCGCGCGGCGCAAGGCGATCCGGTGCGTGTCACCGCCAACGGCAAGGTGGTGTCGGCGGGCTGGGCCGGCGGCTATGGCCGCATGGTCGAGGTCGATCACGGCAACGGCCTGTCGACGCGCTACGGCCATCTCTCCGAGATCGGCGTCAAGGTCGGTGAATACGTCAAGATCGGCCAGGTGATCGGCGCCGTCGGTTCGACCGGCCGCTCCACCGGTCCGCATCTGCATTACGAGACCCGCATCGACGGCGAAGCGGTCGATCCGCAGAAATTCCTCCGCGCCGGCGTCCGGCTCAGCGCGGGCTAGCCAATCGCACAATGATCGATCTGAATATCGGCGCAAGCGGTCTCGCTTGCGCCAATCGCGTTTGTGGCCTCAGCGGCGGCCGCCGCCGCCCATGCCGCCGGGCGGTCCGCCGCCACCGAACCCACCGCCGGGCCCGAACGGACCACCACCGCCGCCAGGACCAAACGGTCCGCCGGACGGGCCGAAGCCGCCGGGACCGGGGCCGGTCGGTCCACCACTCAGCGGATCCGGCGCAGGCGCGCCGCCTGGCGGGCTGCCGCCCGGCATGCCGGACGGCGCCCCACCGGGGCCGCCTCCCGGACCGCCGCCACCAGGCGCGCCGCGGCCGCCCGGTCCGCCAGGTCCCGATCCGTGACCCGGCCCGGATCCGCCGCCGCCGGGGCCACGGCCCGGCGTGCCCGGGCTCTTCACCGACGAGCCCGGGAACTTGCCGACCGACTGCACCGATTCGACGCGTAGCTCGCGCGGGCCCGACAGCTGCGCGTTGACGACGACGCGCGTATCGGCCACCGGCGAGAACCGCGAATGGTCGCGCGCGACAAAGCCGGAGCCGAACTGCAGGTCATTGCCGACCCGCCGCACATAGGCCTCGATCAACAGCCGGTTCGCGCCGGCGAGATCGGAGAAATCGTCGGCGCGGCTGCGCGACACCTGCATCACGCCCTGCGCGAGATGTCCCTCGGCCTGCACGCGCTGACCGACCAGCGCCGCATCGACGCCGGCGAGCTTGAGCTCGCCGATCCGCAAGGCGCCGGCACGGTCGCGCTCGAGCGGTCCCGCGACGCGTGCAGCGGCGTCATGGCGCTCCTGCACCAGACTTGCGACCACGACGCCATCGGTGCGGCGCAGCCCGAACACGGCGACATGCGCGCCCACCTTCAGCCAGCTCTCGCGTCCGGTCCAGGCGACCGTCTGGCCGAGCACCGTCAGCCCGCCCGGCTTCATTTGCTCGACCGGCCCGGTCACCTCGCTGGTCACATCGATGCGTTTGGTCGACAGCGTGCCGCCGGCATCGCGCTGCGCCACCACACGCGCGAGCTGTCCGATCCGCAGCGCCTTGGCGCTCGTCGCCTCGCCGTCGATTCGGACCGGCACGTCGGGTGCATAGGCGACGCGCTCGCCATTGACATAGATCGAGCCGAACCGCTGGATCACCCCGACGATGCCGGTGCCACCGATGCCCTGATCGGAACCGGTGATGCCGGTGCCGCCGATACCCTGATCGTTGCCGCGCTTCTTGACCTGCGCGCCCGCGAGCGACGTTCCGGCAAGCCAGAAGCCGACAAGCAGCACGCGGCGCGAAATGACCGGCGGGCGCTTCACGCCGCACCGCCTTCGTCGGCATCGTCGTCGACCGGGCCGTCCGGACCCTCGCGATAGATGTAGATGCCGAAATTCCAGCGATAGTCGCCGCCCTTGTCTTTTGCCAGCGCGCGGTTGGCCTCGCGGTTGGCGACCTTCAGCGCCTCCATCGCCAGCTCGCGCGAGCGACCCTCGAGCCGTTTCGCGAGCTTCGCCGACAGCCCATCGTAATGCACCGCGCGCTCGAGGAAGCGCGGCGTGGCCGATGACACGTTGAGCTCGGCGGCCGCGACATGGTCGTGCAGGTTGCGGCCGAGATAGTGCCATTTGCGATCGTCGTCGCCATGCGGCACGAAGGCCTCCTCGACCAGCATGATCTCGTCGTCGTCATTGATGGTGACGAGCTTGCGGTCGAGCCATTCGTCCAGCACCGCGCGCGGCCGCACGTCCTTGGTGATCGATTCGACCAGCGTCTCGAACGACGGCGCGCCGCCTTCGGCGGTGCGCGGCAGCGGCAGCGGATCGCCCTTGGCATCGGTGAACTCGGGCGCGGCCAGCCAGCGCGCGACGATCGCGCTGGTGCGCGACAGCGTCGCCGGCACCGCATTGACCGGCGCGCCGGCGCCGCGCAGCCGCGCCACCTCCTTGCGGTGGATGCCGGTCAGCAGGCTGACGCGGCTGTCGGTCTGCTCCTTGCCCTCGAGCGCGAAGTCGTGCTCGGCGACGTTGACATAGAGCTCGCGCAGCAGCTGGGTCAGCGCCGGGAACGTCATCCCGCCGCGGATGCAGAGCCGCACCAGCGGGCGCAGCATGCGCGCCAGCGGCGCGTGCAGCTTCGCTGCGGCGATCGGTGCGGACGATCCCACCTTCGACTTCGGGGCCTTGGCATTCATGCCTAACTTTTAGCTGTCCGCGCCGTGGGACACAATCCCACCTCACTTGACGTGTGATATTTTCCCACTTATGGGAAACAAAATCACCTCCGGACACAGTCCGCGCGCTCGCCAGCGGGTGCCGCGATGTCCGGCATTGCCGCCATCGCCACGGACCGCTCCATGACGTCTGCCCGATTCGACCTTGCGATCGCGGAAGCCTGCCGGATCGCCCAGGTTCCCTTTGAGGAGTTCGTGTCGACGGTGATGGCGGGCGGCTATCCCTGCCTGCCGGGCGTTGCGCCCGGATCGCCGCGCCGCTTCGACGAAACCGACCTGCTCGCACTCTACATCTACGGGCGCCTGCTCGCCTTCGGTTTCGGCGGTCTGCGCGCCGGCGAATATGCCTGCCGCGCGCATGCCGGCCTCCGCGCCGAGCCACGCGCGCAATCGATCTCGATTGCGCTGACGTCCGACGGCGGCAAGCGCGTCGTGATCGAGCAGGATCTGCAGCGCCCGGCAGCGGCGATGCTGCCCGAGCGCATTCATTTCGACATCGCCGCGATCAGGCGCCAGCTGCAGCAACCGGCCGACCGCAGCGCCGCCGAGCCGGCCTGACGCTCCGCTAGCAACGCGCGCATTTGCTCGCCGCCCCGCGCCATCGCGGCGCGATCGCACCGTCATGCGTTCCAATCCTTCCTCCCAGAAAAGTTTGTCCCCACCGCCATACGTGGGACATAATCCCACATTTTAGTCCCCGGGCACCATTGACGTGTGAAATTTTCCCACGTATCCAGAATCCATTCAGCAGGGAATCCGACGCAATGTCTCTTCGTTCGGCCCGCGAAACCGGTTCGTTTCACGAATCCGATTCGTTTCACGAATCCGGTCGGTTCGCCGCCACCACATTCCGCTTCACGCCGCAGGTCCCCTGCGGCCCGATCGAGCCGGTGCTTCCGGCGCTGCTGCGCGCGCTGGTGTTCGCCGCCGCGCTGGCGCTGCCGTTCATCGTCGCCCTGTTCGTCGCATGATCCGGATCGAGCCACCCATGATCGTCGTCAACGAGCCGGCCCGGCGTCCGTCGGTGCTCCACATCTTCAAGGTCTACTATCCCGACCTGTTCGGCGGCACGCTGACGGTGATCCGCGACATCTGCGCCGGACTGAAGGACACCTTCGACGCCGCCGTGCTGGTCTGCTCGCGCTCCGGCGGCGAGCGGCAGATCGTGGTCAACGACGTTGCAGTCGAGCGCGTGCACTCGTTCGGCGACGTGCTATCGCTGCCGGCGGCGCCGACCTATCCGTGGCGGCTGTGGCGCCGCATCGCCGAGCACGATCTGCTGGCGCTGCACGCCCCCTTCCCGCTCGCCGACCTCGTCTTCGCATTCGGGCTCGGCCGCACCCGCCCGCTGGTCGTGCACTGGCACGCCGACATCGTCTCGCACGCGGCCTTGCGCTTCCTGGTCGAGCCGATGATGCGGCGAACGCTGCGCCGGGCCGCCGCGATCATCGTCTCCGATCCGGTGCTGATCGAAACCACGCCGCTGCTGCAGGAATTTTCCGGCAAGTGCCACGCCGTTCCGTTCGGCGTCGATGTCGCGAAATATGACCGGCCGGCCGCCCAGGCCGACGACGTCAACGCCCGCGGCCGCCTCGTGCTCGCCTGCGGACGCCTCGTGCCCTACAAGGGATTTGACGTGCTGGTGCGCGCCGCCCATGCCCGCAATTTCGAGGTCTGGATCGTCGGCGAGGGCCGCGAGCGCGACAATCTCGAGCGGCTGATCCGCGACTACGGCCTGCAGGACCGCGTCCGCCTGCTCGGCTCGGTGTCCGAGAGCGAGCGCGTCAAGCTGATGCGCATCGCCGACGTGTTCGTGATGCCGTCGGTGACCAATGCGGAGACTTTCGGGCTGGCGCAGCTCGAGGCGATGGCCGCAGGCCGGCCGGTCGTCAACACCGCGCTCGACACCGGCGTTCCACATGTCGCCCGCGACGGCCTAGAGGCCATCACGGTGCCGCCCGGCGATCCCACCGCGCTTGCCGACGCCATCGAGACGCTGATCAACGATCCCGAGCGGCGCCGCCGCATGGGGCAGGCCGCGCGCCATCGCGCGATGACGACATACTCAACCGCAGCCTTCAAGGAGGGAGTCGAGACGGTGTATCGCAAGGTCGTTACCGAGGAGGCAGCCGCAAAGGACGCGGGGTCGTCAGCCCCAGCCCCGCGTTCCCGAACGGCAGGTTTCGTCGGCGCGATCCAGATCGCGGCAACACTGGCCTGGTCCGACGTGCGCCATCGCTACGTCCGCTCCCTCCTTGGACCCTTCTGGATGTCGATCCAGATGGCGATCATGGTGGCCGTGCTCGGCTCGGTGATCGGCCATCTGTCCAACGCCAGCGCGGTGGCGCGGCTGCCGATGCTGGCGGCGAGCCTCACCGCATGGACCTTCCTCAACAGCGTGGTGCTCGACGCCACCACTGCGCTGCAGGGCTCGGCCAGCCTGATCAAGGATCGCGCGCTGCCGCCGGTGATCTTCCTGCTGCAATGTACCTTCCGGCAGGCGCTGTTCGCCGCCCATAACGCGGTCGTGCCGCTGCTGCTCTGGCTCGTGCTGACGCCGCGCGATGTCGGCGGCGCCGTCGCCGCCCTTCCCGGCCTCGTTCTGTTCGTGGTCTGCACGCTGGGCCTGAGCCTCGCGCTCGGCGCACTGGCGACGCGTTACCGCGACATCAAGCCGATCATCGAGTCCTCGCTGACGCTGGCCTTCCTGGCCTCGCCGATCATCTGGACATCCGAGATGATCGATCGCGGCTCGACCGTGATGCGGCTCAATCCGCTGACGCATCTGTTTGCGATCTGGCGCGACCCGCTGGCGACCGGTCATGTCGCAACGGCAAGCGTGATCTACGTGCTGGCCTGTCTCGCTGCGCTCGCGGTCGCCGCGATCGTGACCATGACCCATCTGCGCAAAGCGGCATTCTGGATCTAGGGCATGGCAAGCATCCACCTCCGCGACGTCTGCCTCGATTATCCGCTGTACGGCGCCTACGACTTCTCGCTGAAGCGCCGCCTGCTCGGCCGCCTGTTCCGCCAGACCAGCGAGATGCGGACCATCCGCGCGGTCGACGGCATTTCGATCGAGGCGAAGGCCGGCGCACGCATCGGCCTCGCCGGCCCGAACGGCTCCGGCAAGTCCACCCTGCTGCGGCTCATCGCCGGCGTGTTCCCGGCGACCAGCGGCCGCGTCGAGATCTCCGGCAACATCGTGCCGCTGCTCGGCTTAGGGGCCGGCGTCAATCTCGATTTCGTCGCCGCCGACAATATCAGCCTGCTGCTGCGGATCGCGGGACGCAAGCCGACGCCCGCGATCCTGGACGAGATCTGGGCGTTCACGGAACTCGAGGAGCGCATGCGGCGACTGCCGCTGCGCATGTTCTCGTCGGGCATGCTGATGCGCGTGCTGTTCGCGACCGCGACCGCGTTTCCCGCCGACATCCTGCTGCTCGACGAATGGCTCAGCGTGGTCGACGAGAATTTCTCGGCCAAGGCCGAGCAGCGGCTGCGCAAGATGGTCGAGACCGCGGCGATCGTGATCATCGCCTCGCACGACCACGCCCTGCTGCGCCGGACCTGCAACAGCATCATCAATCTCGATCACGGCCGCATCGCCAGCACCGCCGCGCTGGATGCGCCCGCCCCGCATCACCTCGAGCTCAGAGAAATCAGCGCATGACAAAGATCCTGGTCGTCAGCGAGGCGCTTGGCGAGCCCAACCACAAGCGCGGCATCTTCCATTTCACCCGTGAATTGATCCGCTCGCTGGCCGGCGACGGCCATGCCCTGACCCTCGTCGTGGAGACCACGCGCCGGTACCGGAAGCTGCGCCGCAGGCAGCGGCGGACGCGCTTGCTGCCCGAGGACTCACGGCTGATCGAACTGCTCGCGCTCTATCGCTACCTCGATGAAACCGACATGAACTCGCCGATCATGCGCGGCGGCCTGCGCCGCACCGTCAACTGGTTCAAGCACAAGATCAACGCGGCGACCTCGCTCGAATTCATCATCGCCTTCCTGCGCTCGATTCATCTGCTGCCGACCAGCGTCAAGCTGATCGAGAACCGGACCGAGGGCCTCGAATACATTCCGACCGATTTGCGCCATCTCGAGTTGTTCGGCGATTTCCTGCTCGAGCCCGGCTTCTACAGCTATCAGGATACGTCGGCCCTGACCCGGTTGCCGCCGCCACGGGTCGATGCGCGCGACTACGACGTCATTCTCATCGACACCCCGACCCGGGTGGCGATCCAGCGCCGCCCGGACGCAAAGGTGATTTGCGTCGTGCATGACCTGTTGCCGATCACCGATCTCAAGCTGGATGACATCGCAACCCGCCTGTTCCTGTCGCGCCTTTTCACCAGCGTGAATCAGGCCGACGAGCTCGCCTTCGTCTCGAACTACAGCATGAACCGCTTCCGCGCCCTGCTCCCGCAATATGCGCATATTCCGGCGCGAGTGGTCTATCCGCGGACCCGTTTCGGCGTCGCGGAAGCGCCGCTTGCGCCAGTGCCGACAGCGGTCCCGGCACGGCCGGGCTTCGTCGTCATCGTCTCGAACGAGCCCCGCAAGAACCTCGCGGCCGTCATCCGCGCCTTCCGCAAGCTGCCGGAGGCCGATCTCGTCGTGATCGGCTATGCCGGCGGCGCCAACCAGGCGCGCAACCTGCCGAACAACGTCCGCTTCTCCGGCTATGTCGACGAGCACGAGAAGGCGGCACTGATCGCGGGCGCGCACGGCCTGATCATGCCGAGCCTCGCCGAAGGCTTTGGCGTCCCGATCATCGAGGCATTCGCGGCCAATACTCCCGTGCTGTGCTCGGACATTCCGGTGTTCCGCGAGGTCGCGGGCGAGCTTGCGGACTATTTCGATCCGTTCTCGACCGACTCGATTTGCGCATCGGTGCGGCGCGTGCTGGCGCAGCAGGAGCAATGGCGCGACCGGATCCGCGCGCGACGGACCGAGCTGGCCGAGCGGTTCGGCCATCACACCCAGGCGCGCGACCTGCTGTCGCATCGGGCTGCCTCGGACGTCGCGGCCGCCGCCGCGGCGCTCACCGCCGCGATGGCGACCTTCAACGGCGCAACCGCGCACGGCGTGTGACCGGTCATGAGTACCGATTCCGACGCCATCGGTCTCGCAATCGAACCGCCAGCACGATGGCGCGATCGCGTCCGCGCCTGGTCCGGCTCAGTCGCCTATGTCCGCGCCACCGATGTCGTGATCGCCCTGGCCGCGGCGGCGCTACCCTGGTCGACAACGGCACTCGCCGTCTTCATGCTGCTGTGGCTTGTCGCCGAGATCCCGACCATCGACTGGGAGCAGTTCATGCTCGACCTCGCGGAGCCGGCCTTTGCGTTGCCGATCGCGCTGGTCGCACTTGCCGTGATCGGCGTGGCGTGGTCGGAGACGAGTTGGGCCGAGCGGCTGCAGGGCATCAAGCCGCTCGGCAAGCTGCTGCTGCTGCCGTTCCTGCTCGGCTATTTCCAGCGCTCGCAGCGCGGGCTCTGGGTGTTCCTGGCCTTCCTGGTGTCGTGCACGGTGCTGATGATCCTGTCCTGGATCGTGCTGGCGCTGCCGCAGCTCAAGCTCGCGCACACCGCCTCCGACGGCGTGCCGGTCAAGAACTACCTCGACCAGAGCCAGGAGTTCGCGCTCTGCGCCTTCGCGCTGGCGCTGCCGGCATTGACGGCGCTGCGGGCCCGGCAATGGCGCATTGCAGGCGGCGCCATCGCGCTGATGCTGCTGTTCATCGCCAACATGCTCTATGTCGTCTCGGCGCGGACCGCGCTGGTCTACATGCCGGTGCTGCTGATCCTGTTCGCCTCGCTGCATCTGTCGCGGCGCGCCACGCGGCTGCTGTTCGCAGGCGTCGCGGTCACCAGCCTCGTGGTCTGGACCACGTCCCCTTACCTGCGCCAACGCATCGCCGACGTCGGCATCGAGTATCGCGCCCACGACACCTCCGGCATCGCCTCGACCGCGCAGCGCCTGACCTATTGGCGGAAGTCGGTGAAGTTCATCGCCGGCGCACCGTGGCTCGGCCACGGCACCGGCGCGATCAGGCAGATGTTCACGCAGGATGCCGTCGGACAAACCGGCCTTCAGGCCGAGGTGATCAACAACCCGCACAACCAGACCCTCAACGTCGCTATCCAGTGGGGACTGATCGGCATCGTGCTGCTCTACGCGATGTGGACCAGCCACGTCAGGTTGTTCGCCGGCCGCGATCCCGTGAGCTGGATCGGACTCACCGTGGTCGTGCAGAACATCACGAGCTCGCTGCTCAATTCGCACCTGTCCGATTTTCACGAAGGCTGGATGTACGTGATCGGCGTCGGCGTCGCCGGCGGCATGGCGCTCCGCGCCCGCCGGCCGGAGAGGATTTTGGCGGACGCCTGCGGTGCACCCCCGCGATAATACGCGCAGCATATTCGGTGTCGTCCCGGCGCAAGCCGGGACCCATAACCACAAATGCTGATTGTTGCGCGATGCTGGAACGACGAGTCCCTTCAACAACATCCGCTGCGGCGTATGGGTCCCGGCCTGCGCCGGGACGACAGCGGTGTTTGTAGCGCTAGCAACGCCTTCATAACGACCACTCGCCTACCGCGACGCCTCGTGCCCGACCTCGCCGGTGATGACGTCGCCGAACAGCTCCCACGCCTCGCCGTTGAAGCGCATCAGCTGCATCTGCTCGATCGGGAAGTAGTCGTCGGGGGAGGTGTTGACCATGACGCCCGGCAGCATCAGGTCGGAGTGGAAGTTCTTCAGGCTGGCGGCCTGCTTCATCACGTTCTCGCGCGTGAGATTGTCGCCGCACTGCCTCAAGACCTGCATCATCGCCTCGGCCTGGACATAGCCATAGAGGTTGTTGGCGTTGGCCTTGTCGCCGTCGGGGTAATATTTGTCCATGAAGGCGCGCCAGCTTTGCACCGCCGGATCCTTGTCCCAGGTCGGATCGGTCGGATCCTTCAGATAGGCGGTCGAGATGATGCCCTTGGAGAACTCGAGGCCGGCCGGCTTCAGCACCGAGGCGACCGAGGTCGCGGTGTTGGCGAGGAAGAATTTCGGCCTCCAGCCGAGCTCACCCACTTTCCGGATCGCCTGCGCCGAGCCCTTCGGCGCCGCCCAGGAGAAGAAGATGTCGGCGCCGGAATCGTGCAGCGCGACGATCTGCGAATCGATCGAGGGATCGGAGACCTCGTACGACTTGTCGGCGATGATCATGCCGACCTTGTCGCCGAGCCCGTCCTTCAGGCCCTTGAACTGATCCTTGCCGGCATCGTCATTCTGCCAGAACACCGCGATCTTGCTGTCGGGGAATTTGTCGCGAATGTACTTGGCGTAGATGCGTCCCTCGCTCTGGTAGTTGGGCTGAAAGCCCATCGTCCAGGGGAAGTTCTTGGGGTCGCCGAATTTGGTGCCGCCGGAGGCGACGAACAATTGCGGCACCTTCTTGGCATTCATGTATTTTATGATTGCCGAATTGGACGGCGTGCCGAGCGGCTGGAAGATCAACAGCACCTCGTCGCTCTCGACCAGCTTGCGCGCCTGCTCGATCGCCTTCGGCGGCGAATAGGCGTCGTCATAGCTGATGAAGTTGATCTTGCGGCCGTTGATGCCGCCCTGATCGTTGATCATCCTGAAGAAGGCGGCCTCGGTCTTGCCGATCACGCCGTAGGACGACGCCGGGCCGCTATATGGCATGATGTTGCCGATCTTGATTTCGCCATCACTCGCGCCGGGATCGTATTTCTTCTGCGCGGTGGCCGCGGTCGCGGTCAGTGCGACCGAGGTCGCGATCAGCGCGGCACTTGCGAATGCCGCGATTGCGCCAATATATCCGAAACGAGCCGGCATCGTTTTCTCCCGATTTTTGTCGTTGGTTTTGGCGGCAAGTCTCGCAAGAGACGCATTTGCTGGCAAGCGCTGGGTTTTTCCGTTGGGCGAAACGGCATTGTTGCCTGGCGCTATTTATGATTGAAGGTCGATCTGGGGATCACGAGTCGAGGCGTTCTGATTGCGTAAACCGGACATCCGTACCGGTCCGCGGCATCCGCATCTTGCGGCCGCGGGCTATGGGATCACGCGCCGCCTCAGCGAGTCCGCGCTGGCGAAGCGTGGCCTGCACAAGGCCAATGGCGAGTTCGCGCAGCGCACGATCGCGTCGATCCGCGAAAAGCTGCAACGCGGCGAGACCGTCTACATCGCCGGCCTCGCCTGCCCCGGCACGCACAATACCGGCGTCGCGCTGGTCGAGATCACCCAGAAGGACGGACCGCGCCTGATCGTCAACAACGAGGAAGAGCGCTTCTCCGGCAACAAGCACACCAACGAGTTCCCGCAACACGCGCTCGACGACATGCGCAGGGTGTTGCAGCGGATGGGCCGCGACGTCGGCGATATCGCCGCCTTCGTCACGACGTGGGACTATCCGGCGCTGCTGGCGATGCTGATCCGCACCTCGCTCGAGGAAGCGCCGGCCAGCCTCAAATTGCTGCGCGCCCCGATCGCACCGGCGATCAATCTGCGCCAGCTGGATCAGGTGCGGCGGCTGTCGCGCCGGCTCGGCAGGATGTACGGGCTCGACAAGCAATTGCCGCTGATCTGCATGCCGCATCACGACAATCACGCCTGGTACTCATTCACCGCCTCGCCGTTCGCCGATACGCGCGAGCGTGTTGCGATCGCGGTGCTCGACGGCACCGGCGACGTCGGCTCGATCTCGCTCTATGTCGCCGAGAACGGCGAGATGAAGCAGCTTTATTGCAATGAGAGCCTGTTCGACTCGCTCGGTGCTTTCTACACGGTGATCTCATCCAGCCAGGGCGGCTGGACCTGGCTCTCCAGCGAGGGCCGCTACATGGGCGCCGCCGCCTGGGGCGACATGAACCGCGCCACCAATCCGTATTATCAGCGCCTGAAGGCGGTGCTGCAGCTCGGGCCCAACGGCAGCGTGCAGCTCAATCGCGCGATGGCCAATTGGTACGCCGATCCCGCCGACAATCCCTATCATCAGCCGCTGATCGACATTCTCGGCCCGCCGCTGCGGCCGGACCAGCTCTGGAATCCCGACGCCGTGCTGCGCGTCGAGGACATCAATCACCGCCCCGGCACCAAGGACCGCGTCGACAAGGCGGCCGCGACGCAATTGGTGTTCGAGGACGCGATGATCCATGTCATCGACCATCTCTTGCGCACCACCGGCACCGACCGCCTGGTGCTGACCGGGGGCGTCGCGCTGAACGCGCTCGGCAACATGCGGCTGCTCGAGCATTTCGACGAGGCGTGGTTCGAGCGGGCGCAGCAGCGCAAGACGCGGCTGCATATGTGGGTGCCGCCGGTGCCTGGCGATCCCGGCGTGCCGATCGGCGCGGCCTGGCTGTTCGCGCACATGGCGGGCGCGCCGCGCGGCGCGCCGCTGTCGCACGCATTCTATTGCGGCCTGCCGCCCTCGAACGCCGACATCGCGACGGCGCTGCAGGCCGACGACGTCGCCTCGACCGAGATCGGCAATGTGGCGACTTCAGAAGGGCGCGACGCGGTTGCCGACCTGATGGCGTCCATGGTCGCGCAAGGCGGCGTGATCGCGATCTACCAGGGCGCGGCCGAAACCGGCCCGCGCGCGCTCGGCCACCGCTCGATCCTCGCCAATCCCTGCGATCCCGAGGTGCGCGAGCGGCTCAACGAGCGCGTCAAGTATCGCGAGGCGATCCGGCCGCTGGCGCCGATGGCGACGCTAGAGGCCGCGCGCGACTATTTCGAGCTCGAAGACGGCGCGTCCGACGCCGACTACAACGCCTATAACTACATGGTGCTCACGGCGCATTCGAAGCCCGAGGCGCGCGCGAAGATTCCGGCGGTGGTGCATGCCGACGGCACCGGCCGCATCCAGATCGTGCGCGAGACCGACGATCCCCTCACCCATGCCTATCTGAAGGCGCTCGGCCGCCATATCGGCGTCGAGATGTCGGTCAACACCTCGTTCAACGTCGCAGGTCCGATCGCGCAGACGCCGGCGCAGGCGATGGACACGCTGCGCCGCTCCAAGGGACTCGATGCCGTGGTGCTGGTCGCCGACGACGGTACCGCCTATGCCGCCTGGCACGGCGGCGAGCGCGACAGCGGACGCTTCAGCGGATGGTATGCGGCGTGGAAGCAGGCCCGCGGCTGAACCAGGCCAGCACGCGGCCGTCGATCAAGAGCAGCGCGCTCGCGATCACCAGCGCGCCGAGCACCTCGCGCAGCGCGATCGGCTCGCCGAGCACGAGATATCCGAGCAGCATCGCGGTGACCGGAATCAGCAGCGTCACCAGCATCACATTGGTCGCGCCGGAACGCTGCAGGATCTGAAAGAACACGATATAGGCCAGCGCCGTCGACAACGCCGCGAGCCCGAGCACGGCGAGCCACGTCGTTGCGTGGGGCATCGGCAGCAGCCACGGCCGATCGACGACGGCGGCGATGGGCGCCATCAGCACCGCCGAGGCGATCATCTGGAACGTCGCCGTCCCAAGCGGCGGCAGCCGCTGCGGCAGCCGCCGCCCGACCAGCGCCGCGAGGCCGTAGCTGAAAGCGCCCGCGAGACACAGCAGGATGCCGATGCCCTGCCGGCTCTCGAAACCGAGCGCATCGCCATGCAGGATCGCAACCCCGATCAGCCCGACCAGGACGCCCGCCACGCGGCGCGCCTGCAGCCGCTCCTCGCCGGCCACCGCCATCACGATCACCGTGAACAGCGGCGTCGTCGCGTTGAGGATCGAGGCCAGCCCGCTCGGAATATAGGTCTGCCCGAACACGATCAGCGCAAACGGCAGCACATTGTTGAACAGCCCCATCGCCGCAAACGGCGCCCAGCCGGACAGGCCGCGTGGGAATTCGATTCCGGCGGCCCGCAGCAGCGGCAGCAAGATGATCGTGCCGAGCACGACGCGCAGCAGCACCAGGGTCAGCGGCGGCAGTTCGCGCAGGATCACGCCGTTGAAGAAGAACGAGCCGCCCCACAGCACCGACAGCAGGACAAGCAGCCCCCAGTCGCGACGATCGATGCGGTTGTCGGCGGAAGGCATATCTGGCACTCACCTGCAGTCGGACAGGTGACTAGCGCGGCGCCGCGAATATTCCCACCCGATTTCCGTGAATGGCGGCCCCGCCTATTTCGGCCGCGACACGATCTCGATCATCTGGCCCTCGTCGGCGTCGGGCGCATGGGCCTTCGCCTTGTCGTAGGCGGCGAGCGCGGCGCGGCTGACGGGCACGCCGGGCAGCAAGGTCTCGGCGAGCCGCACGGCGTAGTCGGCATCCTTGTGGCGCAGCGCCGCGGTGAACGATGCACCGGAGAAGTTGCGGTCGATCATCCGCTTGCTGTGGCGGATCACCTGCGGGCTTGCCACCGCGCCGGTCGCCAGCGCCTCGGCCACCAATTGCATGTCGAGGCCCGCCTGCTCGGCGATCGCCACGCCCTCGGCGAGGCTTGCGATCTGCACCGCGCCGATCAGGTTGTTGATCAGCTTGAACACGGTGCCGGTGCCGACCGGGCCGAAATGCCGGATCGTGCTGCCGATCGGCGCGAGATAAGGTTGCGCGCGTTCGAGATCGGCTGGATCAGCTCCCACCAGCAGCGTCAGCTTGCCGGCGGCCGCCGCCTCCGGCAGGCCGGTGACCGGACAATCGATGTAGATCAGGCCGCGGCTGTTGAGCTCGCGCGCCATCTCGAGCGTATGCTGGTACGAGACCGTGGAGCATTCGATCGCGAGCGTGCCGGCTTTCATGTTGGCGGCAGCGCCGTCCTTGGTCAGCCAGACCGCGCGTGAGGCCTCGTCGTCGGCGACCATGGTCACGACAGCATCGGCGTCGATCGCGGCATCCTCCGGCGAGGTTGCCCACAGCGCGCCACGGGCAATCAGGTCCGCGGCCTTGGCCTTGCTCCGGTTCCACACCGCGACCGTGAAGCCGGCATCGAGGTAACGGCCGGCCATGCCGTGGCCCATGCGTCCCAATCCGATGAATGCGACGCGCGGCATGGGCTAATCCACATCCTCGACGGAGCCGGGCCCGGTGCCGAAGGCACGCTGCGCCAAGGTCGCCGCCATGAATTCATCGAGGTCGCCATCGAGCACCCCCGACGTGTCGGAGGTCTGCACACCGGTGCGCAGGTCCTTCACCATTTGATAGGGCTGCAGCACATAGGAGCGGATCTGGTGACCCCAGCCGATATCGGTCTTGGCGGCCTGATCGGCTGCCGCCTGCTCCTCGCGCTTCTTCAGCTCGATCTCATAGAGCCGCGCGCGCAGCATGTCCCAGGCCTGCGCCCGGTTCTTGTGCTGGGAGCGGCCGGCCTGGCAGACCACCGCGATGCCGGTCGGGATGTGCGTCAGGCGCACCGCCGACTCGGTCTTGTTGACGTGCTGACCGCCGGCGCCGCCCGACCGCATGGTGTCGGTGCGGACATCGGACTCCTTGATCTCGATCTTGATAGAGTCGTCGATCACGGGGAAGATCTGCACCGACGAGAACGAGGTGTGCCGCCGCGCGTTGGAATCGAACGGCGAGATGCGCACCAGGCGATGCACGCCGGCCTCGGTCTTCAGCCAGCCATAGGCATTGTGGCCGGAGATCTGGATGGTGGCGGACTTGATGCCGGCTTCTTCACCCTGGGACTCTTCGAGGAACTCGATCTTGAAGCCGTGCTTCTCCGCCCAGCGCGTGTACATGCGCAGCAGCATCTGCGCCCAGTCCTGGCTCTCGGTGCCGCCGGCGCCGGCATGGACTTCGAGATAGGAATCGAACTTATCGGCCTCGCCCGACAGCAGCGCCTCCAGCTCGCGCCGGGCAACCTCCTTCTTGAGGTCCTTGAGCGCCTTCTCGGCCTCAGTGACCACGCCTTCGTCGTTCTCGGCCTCGCCGAGCTCGATCATGCCGATATTGTCCTCGAGCTCGCGCTCGACCTTGCCGATGCCCGAGAGCGCGTCCTCCAGTGAGGTGCGCTCCTGCATCAGCCGCTGGGCCTTCTGGGGATCGTTCCAGAGGTTGGAGTCTTCTGCGAGCTTGTTCAGCTCAGCGAGGCGTGCCGTCGATTGTTCGACGTCAAAGATGCCTCCTCAGCAGCCCGACTGACTGCTTGATCTCTTCAACAAGGCGTTCGATTTCCGCGCGCATGGTCTTTCAGGTGTTGGCTAAAAAGGTTCCGGGGGATGTAGCGACCGGCGCGGCAAAGCGCAATCGGCTTGGCCGCACTATCCCGGCGATTTGGCCGGATCGGCCGCTAGTAAAGCCCCCCGGTTCCCGGGCGCATGAAGAAGCCGCCATCCGGCTGGGCCCCATTCTGCGACGGCTGGGGGCCAGGCGCCGGGCTGCGCCCATCGGCATCGGCGACGCCGATGACCGAGTAGTTCTCCGGCGGCGCGGTGCCCGGCTTGAAGGCTTCGAGGATGGTGTTGCCGCCGTCGCCGGGACCGGCGCGCATGCCGCTCTTGGCGTCGACGCGGATCAGCTTGATGCCGGCCGGAACCTTGAACGGCGTCGGCGGCTTGTCGGCGAGCGCAAGCTTGAGGAAGTCGCGGGCGATCGGCGCTGCGACGTGGCCGCCGGTGGCGGCACGGCCGAGATTGCGCGGCTTGTCGTAGCCCATGTAGACGCCGACCGCGAGATCGGGCGAGAAGCCGACGAACCAGACGTCCTTCTCGTCGTTGGTGGTGCCGGTCTTGCCGGCAATCGGCTTGCCGACCTCCTTCACAACGGTCGCGGTGCCGCGCTGGACCACACCTTCCATCATCTCGGTGATCTGGTAGGCGGTCATCGGATCGAGCACCTGCTCGCGGCGGTCGACGAGCTGCGGCTCCGGCTGGCTCTTCCAGCCACCGGGCGCGTCGCAGCCGCGGCATTCGCGGGTGTCGTGCTTGAAAATGGTATGGCCGTAGCGATCCTGGATGCGATCGATCAGCGTCGGCTTCACCCGGCGGCCGCCATTGGCGAACATCGAATAGGCCGTGACCATGCGCATCACGGTGGTCTCGCCGGCACCCAGCGCATACGACAGATAGTTCGGCAATTCGTCATAGACGCCGAAGCGCTTGGCGTATTCGCCGACCAGCGGCATGCCGATATCCTGCGCGAGGCGCACCGTCACGGTGTTGAGCGAGCGCTGCAACGCGTTGCGCAGCGTGGTCGGGCCGTAATACTTGCCGGTCGAATAGTTTTCCGGCCGCCACACGCCGGCGCCCTGCCCCTGATCGATCTCGATCGGCGCGTCGATCACGGTGGTCGACGGCGTATAGCCGTTGTCCAGCGCCGACGAGTACACGATCGGCTTGAACGACGAACCCGGCTGCCGGTAGGCCTGCGTCGCGCGGTTGAACTGGCTCTGGTCGAACGAGAAGCCGCCGACCATCGCGAGGACGCGGCCGGTCCACGGATCCATCGCCACCATGGCGCCGGACACTTCAGGCAATTGCCGCAGGCGATACTGGCCTTCGACCGCGTTGCCGTCCTTGGTCACCAGCGGGTCAGCGTAGATCACGTCACCCGGCTGCAGCACCTGCGAAACGGCGGTCGGCGCCTTGCCCTTGGTCTTGGCCCAGCGCACGCCGTCCATCGTGATGATGCCGGTCTGCCGCTCCTTGCTGACCGCGCCGCCGAGTTCGCGGCCCGGCTGGAAGCCGATCCGCGCCGACTGATCGCTGGTCTCGAGCACGACGGCCATCCGCCACGGCGAGATGTCGGACAGCGACTTCACGTCGGCAAGCTTGACGCCCCAGTCACCGGAAATGTCGAGCTTGTGCAGCGCCCCGCGCCAACCCTGCGCCTCGTCGTAGTTGACGAGACCCGCGACCATGGTCTTGCGCGCCATCACCTGGATCTTGGGATCGAGCGTGGTGCGCACCGACAGGCCGCCCTCGTAGAGCTTCTTTTCGCCGTAACGCTCGAAGATGTCGCGGCGGACCTCCTCGGCGAAATATTCGCCGGCGAAGATGTGCGCGCCGTTCGAGCGGCTGGTGACGTTGAGCGGGTCCTTGCGCGCCTTGTCGGCGTCGGCCTGCTTGATCCAGCCGTTCTCCAGCAGGCGGTCGATCACATAGTTGCGGCGCTCGATCGCGCGGTCGCGGTTGCGCACCGGATGCAGCGCGGCCGGCGCTTTCGGCAGCGCGGCGAGATAGGACGCTTCCGCGATCGTCAGCTCGTTGACCGACTTGTCGAAGTAGACCAGCGACGCCGCCGCGACGCCGTAGGCGCCAAGCCCGAGATAGATTTCGTTCAAATAGAGCTCGAGGATGCGGTCCTTGGAATAGGCGCGCTCGATGCGCATCGCCAGCAACGCTTCCTTGATCTTGCGGCTGAACGAGACCTCGTTGGTGAGCAGGAAGTTTTTCGCGACCTGCTGGGTGATGGTCGAGGCGCCTTGCGGGCGACGGTTCGAGCCGTAGTTCTGCGCATAAAGAATCGCAGCACGCGCCATGCCCTGATAGTCGATGCCGCCGTGCTCGTAGAAGTTCTTGTCTTCGGCGGCGAGGAAGGCGTTGATCACGAGCTTCGGCACCGCCTGGATCGGCAGATAGAGCCGGCGCTCCTTGGAGTATTCGCCAAGCAGCGCGCCGTCGGCGGCATGCACGCGGGTCATCACCGGCGGCTCATAGTCCTGCAGCTGCGAGTAGTCGGGCAGGTCCTTGGAGAAATGCCAGATGGCGCCAGCGACGGCGGCGACACCGACCAGGAACACGACGGTTCCGGCGGCGAACAAGAAACCCATAAACCGCACGAGCAGGCGCATTATCGACGTTCCGTTCCTACCCTCCGGCGCTCAGTCGTCAGAAGCGCCTGTCCAAGAGTGCGAAAGCCTCACACAACGAAGCTTTGGCCCAGCGAGCCACCTTGCGCACGCGAATATACAAGAGCCGCCGGACAATATGGTCGATTCTGGGGACCTGCGGTCCATTGTCTATACCGTCGCGGCTGTGGCCAAACTAGGGCTTCGGCGCAACGGCCCCGGCTTTTCAGCGGGCCGGTTTCACTTTGCCGACCCGGCAGTTGCCAGCCGTTTGGCGAAGAAGGTGTCGATCGCCTGCACCATCGAGCCGACCGCCTTGTTCCGCCAGCTCTCGGAGACGAGGTGCTCGAGGTCGCCCTTGTTGGAGACGTAGCCGATCTCGACCAGCACGGACGGCACGTCGGGCGCCTTCAGCACCCGGAAGCCGGCCGACTTGAGCGGATGCTTGTGCATCCGCACCGTGGTCCTCATCTCGTCCATCAGAAGACGGGCGAAGCGATTGGAGAACGTCTTGGTTTCACGCTGCGCGAGGTCGATCAGGATGTCGGCGACCTCGGTCGGCTCGTCGGTCAGGTTCACACCGGCGATGGCGTCGGCCTTGTTTTCCGCCTCCGCCAGCCGTTCGGCCTCGGCGTCGGAGGCCTTGTCCGACACCGTGTAGATCGTGGCGCCCTGGGCATCGCCCTCGCGGCGCGGCAGGGCGTCGGCGTGGATCGAGACGAACAGCGCCGCCGATTGGGAGCGCGCGATCTTCACCCGATCATTGAGCGGGATGAAGGTGTCGTCGGACCTCGTCATGACCACCCGATACTTTCCCGACTTCTCGATCCGGTCGCGCAGGGCAAGGCCAAAGCCCAGCACCAGGTTCTTCTCGGTCTGGTCGCCGGATTGGGTGCCGTTGTCGATGCCGCCGTGACCGGGATCGATCACGATCAGCGGACGCGCGTCGGTGACCGCGACCGGCGGCAGCGCCGCCGAGGTGACGGCCGGAATGGTCGCGGTGGTGGATTCGGAAATCGCCGGCTTCGATTCGGGCCGGCTCGCGGGCGCCAGCGACTGCACGAAGCTGGTGCGGTCGACCTCCTCGAAGTCCAGCACCAGCCGCGGCGGCTGGCCGTTGGCGGCGTCGAGCACGTAGGAGTTGGCAATCTTCACCGGTCCGGTCAGATCGAACACGATCCGCGAGCCGCCGGGCATCACGAGGCCATAGCGGAACGCCTTCACCAGGCCCCGCCCCGCCGAGCCGGTGCCGGTCGCGAGCTGGAAATCGACCTGCGGGATATCGACCACGACGCGGTAGGGGTCGGCCAGCGGAAAGGCGCGAAATTCGATCTTCTGGTCGAGGTCGAGGATGAATCGGGTCTGCTTGGCGTCGCCGGCGAGCCTGGCGCCGGATGCGATCGGGAAATTCGGGGCGCTCGCGGCCAGCGCGGGCGGGGCGTTCTGCGGTCCCTCGGCGGCGCTCGGGGCGCCGGCAATGGCAAACACCGATGTTGCGGCGCACAACAGCCCGCATCCCAGAAAAACAAGGTGTTTTGCGCGGTTCGCCACCCGATTCGTAGCCTCCCAGCTGCTTCTTACCGCATTAGAACCACACGGTTAATCGCCCCCTAATGACGCTCCAGCGAAAAGAACCGAGTGTTGCGGCGGCGTGACGCTTCCCTTGCACGCGGCGGTCAATCCACGTATGTACGAGGTGCTGACGGCTAGTACTCCCGGTTGTGTCGCGTTCAGCCTCCCGGTGCAGCGGTGGAACCTTCCTGATCGAAGATCCCGCCGTGTTTTTCCGGTCCCTCCCCAGCCAGCGCCGCGCGCGGCTGACACGGAGTGGCGGATTCAAGCCCGAGCGGCGTCCGGTCCCAGGCACACTCCCTCGCCAGAGGGACGGTTTGAGACACGGCATAACCGATTATCCGGTCCCTTGGGGCCTCGATATGCGATGGCCGGCAGGCGCTTCGGCGCCAGACGGGGCTTTCAGCAAAAGATACGGCGGTATTTGTCGCCGCCAACATGTTTAGACGGGCCGACGCTTAATGCGCCAGACTGCATTGCCGACCAGGATCCCCCGAATGATCGCGCTGACGCGAGGTGAAAGCTTCGCCCGTCGCATCATCCCGGTGAGTTCCCGTCCGGCGCTGCGCCGCGAGATGCGTTTCGGCCTTCCCCTCACCCCCGAATCAGGTGGACCGTCGCGTCACCGGGCGGCGCAGTTTGCGCGCGCCATGATCCGCGCCCGCCGCCGTCAAGAGCTCCAAAATGCCCAACAAGATGTTGATCGATGCCACCCACCCGGAAGAGACCCGGGTCGTCGTGGTCCGTGGCAATCGCGTCGAAGAGTTTGATTTCGAGACCGCCCAGCGCAAACAGCTGCGCGGCAACATTTATCTCGCCAAGGTTACGCGCGTAGAGCCGTCGCTGCAGGCCGCCTTCATCGAGTATGGCGGCAACCGGCACGGCTTCCTGGCCTTCAGCGAAATCCATCCCGACTACTACCAGATCCCGGTCGCCGACCGTCAGGCGCTGATCGAAGCCGACGAGCGCGCCCACCGCGAGGCCGAGGAAGAGCACGAGAACCGCGGCCATCGCCGCCGGTCGCGCCATCGCAACGCCCGTCGCCGCGGCCATGGCGAGCGCGTCCAGAGCGAGGTGATCGAGGGCGCGAACGACACCCAGGCGCTGCCCACCATCGAGGCCCACGAACATCCCGTCGATGCCGAGCATCACGAACATGATGCCGGGCACTACGATCACGGCGTGGTTGCCCACGAAGGCCACGAGCATGAGGCGCATGATCATGCGCATCACGAGGACCATGAGCATCACCATGATCATGGGCAAGATGATCGTGACCACGACGATCATGGCCACCACGATCATGGTCACGACGACCATCACGATCACGATCATGCCCATGATCACGACCACGCCGCCGAGGTGAGCGAGGCGGCGGTTGCCGACGCCCCGTCCGACCCCGTCGTTGCTGTGGTCGAAGCCTCCGCCGCGTCGGCCGCGCCCGAGACCGTCGAGGCGGTCGAGGTCAATCATGAGCCCGAGCGCGCCCATGAGGAGCAGATCGAGGAAAACGCCGCGCATGCCGACGATGCGCCGCATGTGGCGTCCGACGACGTTCACGTCGCCGCCGATGAACAGGCGGTCGGCGAATATGGCGCGCTCGCCGAGGTGGTCGCGCCCGAGACCGGGCCTGGCGATGAGGCCGGCGAAGACGACGAAGAGGATGACGGCGAGGAAGGCGAGGAAGAGGACGTGGTCGAGTCGGTCGGCGGCGACGACGTGCTCGAGGAGGTTCCGGAGCGCCCGTTCCGCCCGCGCCGCCAGTACAAGATCCAGGAAGTGATCAAGCGCCGGCAGGTGATGCTGGTGCAGGTCGTCAAGGAAGAGCGCGGCAACAAGGGCGCCGCGCTGACCACCTATCTGTCGCTCGCCGGCCGCTACGCCGTGCTGATGCCCAACACCGCGCGCGGCGGCGGCATCAGCCGCAAGATCACCTCCGCCCAGGACCGTTCGCGGCTGAAGGAAGTGGTGCAGGATCTCGACGTGCCCGAGGGCATGGGGATCATCCTGCGCACCGCCGGCGCCTCCCGCAGCAAGCCGGAGATCAAGCGCGACTTCGAGTATCTGATCCGGATGTGGGAAACGGTGCGCGACCTGACGCTGAAGTCGCAGGCGCCGACGCTGGTCTACGAGGAAGGCTCGCTGATCAAGCGCTCGCTGCGCGACCTCTACAACAAGGAGATCGACGAGATCCAGGTGGCGGGCGAAGCCGGCTACCGCGAAGCGCGCGACTTCATGAAGATGCTGATGCCGGCCAATGTGCGCGCGGTGAAGCAGTATCGCGACGGCCAGCCGCTGTTCTCGCGCATGGGCGTCGAAAGCCAGCTCGACGCGATGTTCTCGCCGACCGTGCAGTTGCGCTCCGGCGGCTACATCGTGATCAACCAGACCGAGGCGCTGGTCTCGATCGATGTCAACTCCGGCCGCGCCACGCGCGAGCACCATATCGAGGACACCGCGCTCAAGACCAATCTGGAAGCGGCGGAAGAAGTCGCGCGCCAACTGCGCCTGCGTGACCTCGCCGGCCTGATCGTTATCGACTTCATCGACATGGACGAGAAGCGCAACAACCGCGCGGTCGAGCGCAAGCTGTCCGACTGCCTGCGCCAGGACCGTGCGCGGATCCAGGTCGGCCGCATCTCGCATTTCGGCCTCTTGGAGATGTCGCGCCAGCGCATCCGCGCCAGCGTGCTCGAAAGCTCGACGGAGCCCTGCCCGCAATGCGGCGGAAGCGGTCACGTTCGTTCGGTCTCGTCGGTGGCGCTGCAGCTGTTGCGCGGCATCGAGGAAATCCTGATGAAGGGCGCGACCCACAATCTGGTGGTCCGCACCCGGACCGACGTCGCGCTCTACGTGCTCAATCACAAGCGCGGCCATCTGCGCGATCTCGAAGACTCCTTCCGGGTTTCGCTGTCGATCGTCGCGGATGCCACGGTGCATGGCCAGCAGTCCTACATCATCGACCGCGGCGAGCAGGTGCATACGCTCGAAGCCGCCAAGGCGCTGCTCGCTGCGCAGGCTGCCGCTGCGCCGGCCCAGGCCGAAGAGGCCGATGACGAGGAAGAGCTGTTCGAATACGAGGCCGAGATCGAGACCGACGAGACCGAGGGCCTCGCCGACGAGCGGGCGGCCGGTGATGAATCGGGCTCCGCCGAGGGCGAAGGCGACGGTCAGCGCCGCAAGCGTCGCCGCCGGCGCCGCGGCCGCGGTGGCGGCAGCGAGGCGCGTGAAGGCGCCCAGCAGCCGCGCGAGGACGGCGATCTCATGCATGTCCTGCCCGAAGGCACCGAGGCGGTTGCCGCCGCCGATGCCGAAGCTGATGAGGACGAAGGCGACGAGCAGCAGGGCGCTGCCCGCGACGACCAGGCCGGCAATGGCGATCGCCGTCCGCGGCGCCGCGGACGTCGTGGCGGCCGCCGCCGGCGCGGCAGCGGCGGACCGGACGACGGTCTCGCCGGATCGATCTCCGATGAGTTGAGCCCGGCGACTGCTTCGGAGGCCTCCGACGCAGTGGCCGATTTCGACAGCCATGATGCGGAGCCGGCTCCCTGGCTGGCGCAGCCCGAGCTGGTCGCCGAGCCGCCGGAGTGGCAGCCGACCGAGGCCGCGCCTGTTGAGCCGGTCGCGGCACCCGAGCCCGAAACTGCCGCGGCGTCTGCCGCCGAGGACACGGCTGCCGAAGGCGACCGCGCGCAGCGCCGCCGCTCGACGGTGCGCGAAAAGGTCAACTTCGCGTCGAGCCCACTGCCCGAGGCATCAGCGGCACTGGTTCAGAGCCCGGCGGAGGAAGCTGCCCCCGAGCCGGCCGCGACGGCTCCAGAGCCGGCACCGGCCGCTGCGGCCGAGGCTCCGGCCCGCAAGGGCTGGTGGTCGCGCCGCTTCGGCGGCGGCAACTAGCACCACCTGGAAGTCAAAACGCCCGGTTCACGCCGGGCGTTTTTATTGAACAGGCAATCCGTTCGTCAGACGCCGGCGTAACGGAGCCTGACGGAGACGGATCCCAATGCAAAGCGCGATCGTTCTTGGCGGCGGCATGGTGGGCGTCAGCACGGCGCTGCATCTGCAGCGTCGCGGCTGGTCGGTGACGCTGGTCGACCGCAAGGAACCGGGCCGCGAAACCAGCTACGGCAATGCCGGCATCATTCAGAGCGAGGCGGTGCGGCCCTACCCGATGCCGCGCGATCCCGCCACGCTCGCCAGGATCGCGATGGGGCGCACCAACGACGTGCGCTATCGCCTGGCGTCGCTGCCGCAGCACGCCGGCCCGCTGCTGCGCTACTGGTGGAACTCGACGCCCGAGCGACATCGCGAAGCCACCCTCGCCTGGGCGCGCCTGATCGCCTACGCCACCGCCGAGCACGACACGCTGATCCGCGATGCCCACGCCGACAATCTGATCCGCCGCGCCGGCTATCGCCTGCTGCATCGCGACCCGGCCGCGCTCGAACAGGCGATCGCCGTCGCCGAAGAGAACCAGCGTGACTTCGGCGTGACGTTTCGCGTGCTCGATGGCCGCGAGCTCGCCAAGGCGGAGCCGCTGCTGCGCGACGACCTGCCCGGCGCCATTCACTGGCTTGGGCCCTGGACCGTGTCGGACCCCGGCGGACTGGTTTCGGCCTATGCCGGACTGTTCGAGCGTCTCGGCGGCACGCTGCTGCGCGGCGATGCGCAGACGCTGACGGAGACGACGTCCGGCTGGTCGGTCGACACCGCCAGCGGCCGGATCGATGCCGCCCATGTCGTGGTCACGCTCGGGCCGTGGTCACCGCAATTGCTGCGCAAGTTCGGCTACCGGATCCCGCTGGTGCGCAAGCGCGGCTACCACATGCACTACCAGGGCGGCCGCTCGCTCGACCTGCCGCTGGTCGACACCGCGAACGGCTACGCCATGGCGCCAATGGCCAAGGGCATCCGCATCACCACCGGCGCGGAGCTCACCAGCCCCGACGCGCCGGCGACGCCGATCCAGCTCGGCTACGCCGAAGCAGCGGCGCGCGAGCTGATCGAGATCGGCAGCCGCGTCGAGCCCGAGCCGTGGTTCGGCACCCGCCCCTGCACGACCGACATGCTGCCGGTGCTCGGGCCGGTGCCGCGCCATCGCGGACTGTGGGTCAATTTCGGCCACGGCCATCAGGGCTTCACGCTCGGCCCCGCGACTGCGCGGGTGCTGGCCGAAACGATGAACGGCGAGGCATCCTCCGTGGACACCTCGCCGTATCGGCTGGATCGCTTCTGACGCTGAAGGAAAACTAAGGCCTGGTGAGACTAGGTCGAGCTGGAACGGCGTCGAAAGTTCACCTCTCCCTTGGGAGAGGTCGATTTGCGCAGCAAATCGGGTGAGGGGTTACGGTCTATCGAGAGAGCAAGGGCCCTCACCCGGATTGCTCCGCAATCCGACCTCTCCCCAACGGGGAGAGGTGAACCGAGACCGCGCCAAGCCGATTCAGCAAGAACTCACCCCGCTTCAGTCCGTCGTCAACGCGGTCTCCATGTCAGTCGGGTCAATCTGCCGGGCGAGATTGGCGTTGAGCTTGTCGCGATCGAGCTCGCCCTCCCACCAGGCGACGATCACGCAGGCGACGCCGTTGCCGCACAGATTGGTCAGCGCGCGGCACTCGCTCATGAACTTGTCGATGCCGAGCACGATCGCCATGCCCGGCACCAGCCGCGGATCGACCACCGCAAGCGTCGCTGCCAGCGTGATGAAGCCGGCACCGGTGATGCCGGAGGCGCCCTTCGAGGTCAGCATCGCCACGATCAGGATCGTGATCTGCTGGCTGAAGGTGAGATCGAAGCCCAGCGCCTGCGCGATGAACAGGGTCGCCAGCGTCATGTAGATGTTGGTGCCGTCGAGGTTGAACGAATAGCCCGTGGGCACCACGAGGCCGACCACGGATTTCGAGCAGCCGAGCCGTTCGAGCTTCTCCATCAATGACGGCAGCGCGCTCTCGGACGACGAGGTGCCGAGCACGATCAGGAGCTCATCCTTGATGTAGGCCAGGAACTTGAAGATCGAGAACCCGGCGACCCGCGCGATGATGCCGAGCACTCCGAACACGAACAGCGCGGCGGTCAGATAGAACGTCGCGATCAGCCCCATCAGGTTCAGGATCGCGCCGGTGCCGAACTTGCCGATGGTGAAGGCCATCGCGCCGAACGCGCCGATCGGCGCCGCCCGCATCACGATCGAGATGACGCCGAACACCGCATGCGCGGCGTCGTCGATGAACGAGCGGATGGTGTGGCCGCGCTCGCCAAGGCCCATGATCGCGAAGCCGAACAGCACCGAGAACAGCAGCACCTGCAGGATCTCGCCCTGCGCGAATGCGCCGACCACGGTGTCGGGTATGATGTGCAGCACGAAGTCGACGCTCTTCTGCGCCTCCGCCTGCTTGGCATAACCGGCGACCGCCTGCGCGTTCGCCGCCGCATTGCCGAAGCCGGCGCCGGGCCTGACCAGATTGCCGACGAGCAATCCGATCACCAGCGCGAAGGTCGAGACGACCTCGAAATACACCAGCGCCTTGACGCCGATGCGGCCGACCTTCTTGGCATCTTGTATATGGGCAATGCCCGACACCACGGTGCAGAAGATGATCGGCGCGATCACCATCTTGATCAGCTTGATAAAGCCGTCGCCGAGCGCCTTGATCCACTCGTTGGTGGCAAGGCCGGGCCACAGCCAGCCGACCAATGCGCCGAGCACGATCGCGATCAGGACCTGGACATAAAGAACTTTATACCACGGCTTGCTGCCGGCGCTTGCCGGCGCAGCCGTGACAACGGTTGCCGTTGCCATGTGTCACTCCCCCTCAGAAATGGCGGAAACAGCCAAGATCAACTTTGCGGTTCAAGTCAAATGGAACTGTGTGGGCCCTGCCGCTTATCCGCGACGATCCGCCTGCCACAGCGCCGGTGAAACCACGACGCTGCGCTGCGAAACCGATCCGAAAGGCAAAGCGAACTCCGGACGGCTCTTGAAGGCTCTTAAGGCGCTTGGAGTTCGCGGGCTATTTAAGCCAATGCGCGATCCGCGCAACTGCTTCCTGCATCTCCGCGGCCGAGCGTGCATAGGAAAAACGGATGAAGGCCCGGCCGTGGATCGGATCGAAATCGACGCCGGGGGTCGCCGCGACATGCGCCTTCTCGAGCATCTCGCTGGCGAAGGCGAAGCTGTCGGCGGTGAAATCGGAGACGTCGGCATACAGGTAGAACGCGCCGTCTGCGGGGAGGAATTTGGTCAGGCCGGCCTTCGGCAGTCCTTCGATCAGGATGCGGCGGTTCTCCTGATAGCCGCGCTTGATCGCCTCCATCTCCTCGCGGCCTTCGAACGCCGCTTCGGCCGCGATCTGCGACAGGGTCGGCACCGAGATCGACAGATTCTGCTGCAGCCGCTCGATCGGCCGTACCAGCACGTCGGGAACAACCATCCAGCCGACACGCCAGCCGGTCATGCAGAAGTACTTCGAGAACGAGTTGATCACGAGTGCGTTCGGCGACAGTTCGGCGGCCGTCACCGCAGGAAATGCATAGTCGAGTCCGTGATAGATCTCGTCGGAGATGAAGCGGATGCCTGCGCCGTCGGCGGCCGCCATCAGGCTCGACAGCGCCTCGCGCGACATCATGGTGCCGGTCGGGTTGGCGGGGCTGCCGACCAGCACGCCCTTCAGCGGCGCCTTGCGATGGGCGGCGAGCAGCGCCTCGCCGGTCAGGGCATGGCGGGTGTCGCCGGAGGTTTCGATCAGCACCGGCTCGCAGCCCAGCGCGGTCAGGATATGCCGGTACGGCGGATAGCCCGGCACGGTGACGGCGACCCGGTCGCCCGGCTCGAACATCGCAAGGAACGCCAGAATGAACCCACCCGACGAGCCGGTCGTGACGATGATGCGCTCCGCGTCAATCGCGCAATCATACGTGTCGCGATAGTGCCGGGCGATGCGCGCGCGCAGCGAGGCAATGCCGAGCGCCGAGGTGTAGTCGATCCGCCCGTCCGCAAGCGCGGCCTGCGCGGCCGCGATCGCCGGCTTCGGCGCGCCTGCGGCAGGCTGCCCTACCTCCATATGGATGACATGGCCGCCGGCGGCTTCGATTCGCGCGGCCGCCGCCATCACGTCCATCACCATGAACGGCGGAACATCGCTCCGTCCGGACGCTGTCAACAGGCTGCTTACACGGTCTCTCGGTGTCGCTTCACGCATGGATTTCTGCTATTGCACGGCCATTGCCGAATTCGGGTTCCCGTTGCCGGCTGCCGCCCCAGACTGGCCGCATTCGGTGGCTCCTTATAACCCTTTCAGGCCAAGTGAATACCCGGTTCGCGTGACGAAGAACTGCAAAAACAACAGACTGCGCCACGCGGCAAATCCGGTCGGGCCCGGACCCCGGACTTGTGCCGGCGCGGCCAGTCATTGCCGATAGATCGCCCATGCTGTTCCGCCTCGCGCTTCGCACCAGGACCTTCAAGCTGACCGCGTTCATGACTGCGGTCGCGCTCGCGGTCGGACCCGTCGTCCCTGCGCGAGCCCAGCAAAAAGGCCCGCCGGTGCTGCGCGACACCGAGTCCGAGCAGCTGCTGCGCGAATACACCAGGCCGATCCTGCGCGCCGCAGGTCTCGAGAAGCAGAACATCCAGATCGTGATCATCAACGACGGCTCGTTCAACGCCTTCGTTGCCGACGGCCGGCGCATCTTCGTCAATTACGGCGCGCTGCTGCAATCGGAGACGCCGAACCAGATCATCGGCGTGCTGGCGCACGAGACCGGCCACCTCGCCGGCGGCCATCTCGCCAAGATGCGCGAGCAGCTGGCGCAGGCCCAGACCCAGATGATCATCGCGATGCTGCTCGGCGTCGGCGCGCTTGCCGCGGGTGCGGGCGGCCGCGGTGGCGGCAACGGTCTCTCCAGCGCAGGCGCCGCGGCGATCTCGGCGCCGCAAGCGGTCATTCAGCGCACGCTGTTGTCCTATCAGCGCCAGCAGGAAGAGAACGCCGACCGCGCCGGCGTCAAGTTCCTGAACGCGACCGGACAATCCGCCAAGGGCATGTACGAGACGTTCAAGCGATTCACCGACGAGAGCCTGTTCGCCGCCCGCGGGGCCGACCCCTATCTGCAGTCGCACCCGATGCCGGTCGATCGCGTCTCCGCGCTGCAGGAACTGGCGCGCTCCAGCCCCTATTGGGACAAGAAGGACGATCCGGCGCTGCAGCTGCGCCACGACATGATGCGCGCCAAGATCTCGGGCTTCATGGAGCGGCAGGACACGGTCTACCGCCGCTATCCGCTGTCCAACACCAGCCTGCCGGCACGCTATGCACGCGCGATCACGACCTATCTGCACGGCGATCTGCGATCGGCGATCGCGCAGATCGACGGCTTGATCCAGGTGCAGCCCAACAATCCCTATTTCTACGAATTGCGCGGCCAGGCGCTGCTCGAAGGCGGCCGGCCCGCGGAAGCCGTCGCGCCGCTGCGCCGCGCGGTGCAGCTCTCCAGCAATTCGCCCTTGATCGAGATGCTGCTCGGCCAGGCGCTGGTCGCCTCCGACAACAAGGCCTACACCGACGAGGCGATCAACATGCTGCGCGCCGCCGTGGCGCGCGAGCCCGAGGCGCCGCTCGGCTATACCCAGCTCGCGATGGCCTATGGCCGCAAGGGCGACTATGCCCAGGCCGACCTCGCCTCGGCGCAGGCCGCCTATCTCCGCGGCGACACCAAGACCGCCCGCGACCTTGCGTCACGCGCCAAGACGCGGTTCGCGATCGGCACGCCCGGCTGGGTCAAAGCTGACGACATTGTGAGCGCCAAGCCCATGCCGGGTCAGAAAAACAACTAGAAATAAACCGTAGTTCCATACAACGATCACCGAAACCGGCTCACGGCCTCGCCGATTTTTTGGGCCACCGCGAACAAGGATTTTGTCATGCCAGCGCTTCGTTTTCTTGCCCCTGCCCTGCTCGCGCTCGGCGTTTGCGCCGCGCCGCTTCCGGCGTCCGCGCAGAGCTTCACCGACACCCAGCGCAGCGACATCGAGACCATCGTGCGCAACTATCTGATCGCGCATCCGGAGGTGCTCGAGGAGGCGATGAACGAACTGAGCAAGCGGCAGGCCGCCGCCGAAGCCGAGAAGCATGAACAGAGCGTCGCCAAGAACGCCGACACCATCTTCAATTCGCCGCGCGGCGTCATGCTCGGCAACAAGGACGGCGACGTCACCTTCGTCGAGTTCTTCGATTACAATTGCGGCTACTGCAAGCGCGCGATGTCCGACATGCTTGACCTGATGAAGGCGGATCCGAAGCTGAAGGTCGTGCTGAAGGAATTCCCGGTGCTGAGCCAGGGCTCGGTCGAGGCCGCGCAGGTCGCGGTCGCCGTGCGCATGCAGGATCCGACCGGCAAGAAGTATCTCGATTTCCACCAGAAGCTGCTCGGCGGCCGCGGCGCCGCCGACAAGGCGCGCGCGCTGGCGGTCGCCAAGGAGGTCGGTCTCGACATGGCGAAACTCGAGAAGGACATGGCGAGCCCCGAGGTGAAGGCGACCATCGAGGAGAATTTCCGCCTCGCCGAATCCATGGGCATGAACGGCACGCCGAGCTACGTGATCGGCAAGCAGGTCGTGATCGGCGCCGTCGGCGTCGACAACCTCAAGGAAAAGATCGGCATCGCCCGCTGCGGCAAGGCGACCTGCTGATCGCCGCACGACAGCGCGCATCATCTCGAAAATCCGGCTGCCAGGCAGCCGGATTTTTTTATTGTCGTCACCGAACCGATTCGCGCGGGCCGCAACCAAGGGCCGTCACCAACGACGGAAGTCGCGGGAAGCCGAAATACAGCGCGACCCATCTCGAGATCGAAGAGCATTTGGCGGATTCAATTTCGGCGGCGGCAACGGCCAGCTCGATCATGCGAGCATCGAGTTCGACTGGGCCTGCGGTTGAAGCAGCCGCGCATTCATCTCGCGCGTTCATCGCGCATTCACACCTAAAGAACAAACCGCAAGGAACCGCAAATCAACAGGAACATCGCACAGGCTCTCTCGTTGTCGGCGCGGGCAATGCTGAAAAACGAGGAGGAATTACGATGTCTAACCGCTTTCTGATTTCGGTCGCGGCTGCGGCTCTGCTCGCCGGCACCGGCCTTGCGAATGCGCAGGGCGCGGGCGGCGCTAACAAGGAGTCCGGGGCCGGCGGTGGCGCAACCACACAGCACAGCGCACCGTCCGGTGGTGCATCGTCAGGCACGATGCAACGCGATACGGGCGGCATGAAGGGTTCCGAGCATTCCACCACCGGTGAGTCCCCGAGCACGAAGGGTGCAGAGTCCGACAAGTCCGGCGCGGCCACCAAGGGTGCGCAGGACAGTACCCAAAAGTCGAAGGGCATGAGTTCGGAGAACGATGCGGCCAAGGGCTCCAAGGAGGGCTCGAAGGACATGAAGGCCGAGGGTCGCGACAAGAGCGGCAACATGAAAGCCGAGGAGCGTGACAAGAGCGGCAAGATGAACGCCGAAAGCCGCGACAAGAGCGGTGCCGGTGCCACGACCAACCAGAACGCTCAGACCAAGAGCCCGGCCGACCCCAACCGCGCGCAGACCAACGACACGAGCCGCACGCAGACCACGACCGGTAACGCGGCAACGTCGGCCACCGCGGCTCCGCCGGCCGAGAAGCGCACCCAGATCACGACCGCGATCAAGTCGGAGCACGTGACCGAAGCCACCAACGTCAACTTCAACGTGGCGGTCGGCACCCGCGTTCCGGCCGACATTCACTTCTACCCGGTGCCGGAGCGGGTCGTGACGATCTACCCGCAGTGGCGCGGCTATCAGTTCATCCTGGTCAAGGGCCGCTACGTGATCGTGCAGCCTGAGACCCATGAGATCGTCTACATCATCGAGGGCTAGACCGGCCTCGGTGCGAGGGCGCCAAGACGGGCCTTCGAAAACGGGCCCTCGCCTTCATCTCGACCCCGCCCCCTTTCGGGGCGGGGTCTTGCTTTCGGCCGCACCCCCCCCATCACGCCGGCCGGAGCGCCCGCCGGAGGCAGCTTCCGCAAGATTTGGTTAATCAGCATTTTCCGTAGGTTAGGGCCGCCATCTAACAGGGCGGAGGAAGTTGTTGAAGACGTTCCGATTTCACCTAAAGACTTCCCCTTCGGCCGGTTGTTACCTATAACCCGGCCCACTCCACCCCTTGTCGGCCCCCCGTCGGAACCCTTGGCCGGAACCCTTGGCCGGAACCCCTGGCAGGAAATTTTGGAATGGCTGCTGCCGGAACGATCTATGTGCTGAACGGCCCGAACCTCAATCTGCTGGGGACGCGCGAGCCGGAGACCTACGGCCATGCCACCCTCGCCGATGTCGAGAAGCTGTGTGCGGACACCGCGCGCCAGTTCGGGTTGACCGCCGACTGCCGGCAGTCCAACCGCGAGGGTGAACTGATCGATTTCATCCATGAGGCTCACGCCAAGAAGGCGGTCGGCATCATCATCAACGCCGGTGGCTACTCTCATACCTCGATCGCGCTGCATGACGCGCTGGTCGCGGTCAAGATTCCCGCGGTCGAAGTTCATGTCAGCAACATCCATGCCCGCGAAAGCTTCCGGCATCACTCGTTCACTGCTAAAGCCGCCTTCGCGTCACTTTGCGGCTTCGGTATCGACGGCTACCGGCTTGCCATCATCGGCCTCGCCACCAGGATCGGCGCCAAGATCGATGCCAAGATCGACGCCAAGCCAAAGACTTAATCGTCAATCCTGACGTTCCCCGTCACCAGACAGAGATTTTGGATCACAGAGCATGGCGCGCCAGCCAGACGACAAATCAGCCGCAAAATCCAAGAACGACTCCAAGAGCGACGACAGCGTCCTCATTCGCGAGCTCGCGCTGCTGCTCGCGGAAACCAATCTGACCGAGATCGAGATCGAGCGTGCCGGCCTGCGTGTCCGTGTCGCACGCAACATCAGCATCGCGGCCTCGGTGCCAACCGTGGCGAGCGTTGCCGCACCGGCCGCGGTGGCCGTCCCGGTGGCTGCGGCTGCGACCGATCTCGCCAAGCACCCGGGCGCCGTGCCCTCGCCGATGGTCGGCACCGCCTATTGGGCGCCCGAGCCGGGCGCCAAGCCGTTCATTGAAGTCGGCACCAAGGTCAGCGCCGGCCAGACGCTTCTGATCATCGAGGCGATGAAGACGATGAACCAGATTCCGTCGCCGCGCGCGGGCACCGTGACGCAGATTCTCGTCGAGGACGGCCAGCCGGTCGAATTCGGCGAGCCGCTCGTCATCATTGAATAGCTTCCGTCAACACCAGGCGCTGCGATGTTCGACAAGATCCTCATAGCCAATCGCGGCGAGATCGCGCTTCGCGTGCTGCGCGCCTGCAAGGAGCTCGGCATCTCGACCGTCGCGGTGCATTCCACCGCCGACGCCGACGCCATGCATGTGCGGCTCGCCGACGAGAGCGTGTGCATCGGCCCGCCGCCGTCGAAGGATTCCTATCTCAACGTGCCGGCGCTGCTCGCGGCGTGCGAGATCACCGGCGCCGACGCCGTGCATCCCGGCTACGGCTTCCTGTCCGAGAACGCGCGCTTCGCCGAGATCCTCGCCGACCACAATCTGGGCTTCATCGGACCGAAGGCCGAGCACATCCGCCTGATGGGCGACAAGATCGAAGCCAAGAAGACCGCCAAGCGCCTCGGCATTCCCGTGGTGCCCGGCTCGGACGGTGCGGTGACCTCGGAGGCCGACGCACTCGCGATCGGCAGGGAGATCGGCTTCCCGGTGCTGGTGAAGGCGGCGGCCGGCGGCGGCGGCCGCGGCATGAAGGTCGCCCACACCGAGGCTGACCTCGCGCTGGCGCTCTCGACCGCGGCCAACGAGGCCAAGTCGGCATTCGGCGACGCCTCGGTCTACCTGGAAAAATACCTGCAGAAGCCGCGCCACATTGAGATCCAGATTCTCGGCGACGGCCGCGGCGGCGCCATCCATCTCGGCGAGCGCGACTGCTCGCTGCAGCGCCGCCACCAGAAGGTCTGGGAGGAAGGCCCCTCGCCCGTGCTCGCGGCGGCGGCGCGCGCCACGATCGGCGAGACCTGCGCCAAGGCGATGCGGGACATGAAATATCTCGGCGTCGGCACCATTGAATTCCTCTACGAGGACGGCGAGTTCTATTTCATCGAAATGAACACGCGCATCCAGGTCGAGCATCCCGTCACCGAAAGCATCACCGATATCGATCTGGTGCTGGAGCAGATCCGGATCGCCGCCGGCGGCGACCTTCCGGCCAAGCAGAACGACATCGCGATCATCGGCCACGCCATCGAGTGCCGCATCAATGCGGAGAACCCGCAGACCTTCCGTCCCTCGCCCGGACGGATCACGCAATTCCATCCGCCTGGCGGCCTCGGCGTGCGGATCGATTCCGCCGTCTATCAGGGCTACGTGATCCCGCCCTATTACGACTCGCTGGTCGGCAAGCTGATCGTGCACGGCAAGACCCGCGGCGAATGCCTGATGCGGCTGCGCCGGGCGCTGGACGAGATGGTGGTCGACGGGATCGAGACGACGCTGCCGCTGTTCCGTGCGCTGGTGCGGGAGCCCGACATCATCGAGGGCGACTACCACATTCACTGGCTGGAGCAGTACCTCGCCGGTCAGCCGTCCGACGCCGCAAAATAGTTCGGAACTCCGTGGAACCCGGCCCTTCCTCAAACGTATTATAGGGTTATTGGCTTTCCACGGGGACGCGTTGAATCCCACTCCCATAGCGAGATCGTCGTGACGCTCGTTTCACGACGCCGGTCGACGTTACAGATCCTCCTGCTGTCGGCGGGATTTTTCGTGCTGGTCGCGGTCAGCGTGGCGTCGGTCCTGCTAGTCAACAAGGCGCGCGAGGACAACGCCTGGGTGATTCACACCGTCGAGACCGACAGCCAGATTGCCAATCTGCTGCTCGACATCAGGCGCGCCGAAAGCGCCACCCGGGCGTATCTGCTGACATCAGCACCACAATACCTGTCCGAGTACCAGTCCGCGGCAGCGGGAGTCCCGGCCGCGCTCAACCATCTCCAGATGATGACCGCGGACAATCCGGCGCAGGTCGCCAATGCCGCGAAGCTCAAAGCCGCGGTCGAGCAACGGCTGGCCGAGTTCGCGCTCAGCATCGAGCGCGTCAAGAACAACGACACCGCGACCAGCATCGACATCTTGCGCAAGGGCACGTCGACCGATGCGTTGGAGGCAATCGCCCGGATCGGCCGCGACATCCGTACCGAGGAGGATCGCCTGCTGGCGGTACGCACCGCGACGGCCGACAAGACCCAGGTGCTGGCCTCCTCAGTCACGATCGCCGGCTCCTGCATGGTGCTGGCGCTCGCCGCTCTCTCGGTGGTGCTGCTGCGGCGATCGTCGCGGGCGCGCGACGAGGCCGAGGCGAGGCTGCGCGACAGCAACATCAATCTCGAGACCATCGTCGACGAACGCACCTCCGACCTGCGCGAGGCCAACGAGGAAATCCAGCGCTTCGCCTATATCGTCAGCCACGATCTGCGCTCGCCACTGGTCAACATCATGGGCTTCACCAGCGAGCTCGAGGAACTGCGCGGCGACATCTTCAAGCGGATCGCCACGCTCAATCGCGCCGCGTCGCTGGCACCTGCGATGCCGGAAGACGCGACCGATGTGGCCGAGCCCGAGCTCGAAGGCTCCGACAAGCAGCTATCCGACGATTTCAACGAATCGCTCGGCTTCATCAAATCGTCGATCGCCAAGATGGACCGCCTGATCAGTGCGATCCTCAATCTGACCCGAGAGGGCCGCCGCGAGTTCAAGCCCGAACGGATCGATCTGCGCGAGCTGATCGACGGCATCGTCAAGACGGTGGCTCACCAGGCCGTCGAGGCCAATGCGACGGTCGAGGTCGGCGCGTTGCCCAATATCGTCAGCGACCGCCTCGCGCTGGAGCAGATTTTCTCCAATCTGATCGACAATGCACTCAAGTACCTCAGGAACGGCGTTCCCGGCGAGATTTCGATCGAGGGCCGCACCAAGCTCGGCTTCGCGATCTTCGAGGTCACCGACAACGGCCGCGGCATCGATCCGAAGGACCATCAGCGCATCTTCGATTTGTTCCGTCGCGCCGGAACCCAGGACAAGCCCGGTCAGGGCATCGGGCTTGCCCATGTCCGCGCACTTGTGCGCAGACTGGGCGGCACCATGTCGGTAGCATCGGAACTTCACAACGGCAGCACCTTCACGATCACGCTGCCTATCAATTGGTCAGGCAAGAATCGGGACAAAGTGACATGAGTGATCCAGTCACCATCATCATGATCGAGGACGACGAGGGCCATGCCCGCCTGATTGAGCGGAATATCCGGCGCTCAGGTGTCAACAATGAGATCATCCCGTTCACCAACGGTACAGAGGCCGTCAACTACCTGTTCGGCAAGGATGGCAGCGCCGTCGAGCGCAAGGGCCAGGCCCTGCTGATCCTGCTCGATCTCAATCTGCCCGACATGACCGGCATCGATATTCTGAAGCGGGTCAAGGAGAACAAGTATCTCAAGTCGACGCCGGTGGTCGTGCTGACCACGACCGACGACTCCCAGGAGATCAAGCGTTGCTACGAGCTCGGTTGCAACGTCTACATCACCAAGCCGGTGAACTACGAAAGCTTTGCCAACGCCATTCGCCAGCTTGGCCTGTTCTTTTCGGTGATTCAGGTGCCGCCGGCTGCCTTATGACCAACGCAACGCCGACACTGCTCTACATCGACGACGACGCGGCGCTGGCGCGCCTCGTCGAACGCGGGCTGACGCGCGCGGGCTACAAGGTCGTGCACGCCGCAAGCGGCCAGGAAGGCCTCGACCGGCTCGGCCAGGGCGGCATCGACGTCGTCGCGCTCGACCAGTACATGCCCGGCCTCGACGGGCTGGAGACGCTGGAGCAGATCCTCAAGATACCGGACGCCCCGCCGGTGGTGTTCGTCACGGCGTCGCAGGATTCGGCGATCGCCGTCACCGCGCTGAAGGCCGGTGCGGCGGACTATCTGGTCAAGGACGTCAGGGGCGAATTCATCCCCCTGCTCCAGGTCGCGGTGAACGGCGCGATCCGGCAGGCCGCACTCCAGAAGGCGCGCGATGAAGCCGAGGCCGAGGTGCACGCTTCGCGCGACCGCTATGCCGCGCTCGCCGCAGAGCGTGAGGTTCTGCTCCGCGAGGTCAACCATCGCGTCGGCAATTCGCTGCAGATCATCGCCTCGCTGCTGCATCTGCAGGCCAACTCCGCGACCCAGCAGGATGTGAAGGCCGCGCTCACCAACGCGATGGGGCGCGTCGCGGCCGTCGCACAGGTGCACCGCCGCCTCTACACCTCGCACGACTTCAAGACGGTGATGCTCAACCAGTATCTCGAGGCGCTGCTCGAGGATCTCCGGCGATCGGCCGAAGGCAACAAGATGTCGCGGCTGACCCTGAAGGCCGACCCGATCGAGATCGATCCCGACCGCGCGGTCGCGATCGGCATCATCGTCAACGAGCTGGTGATGAACGCCGTGAAGTACGCCTATCCCGATGGCGCCGGCCCGATCCATGTCGAGCTGAAGCCGCAGGGCGACGATCTGCAACTCGCGATCAGCGACGACGGCGTCGGTTTTTCCGACAAGGCCGATCCGCGCGGCACCGGCATGGGCCAGCGCATCGTCAGCGCGATGGCCGCCAAGCTCGATGCCAGCGTCGAGCGCGACCCCGGCCACAAGGGCACCCGCTTCGTGGTGCGGTTCGCCCGCGTCAGCCCGGCGCTCGACAAATCGACAAGCGCCGCCGCCAGCTAATGCCGCAAATTTCGGCAAATTCGATTGATTTGTCCGGTTCGCTTTAACGACTACGTCATGCTGCTGATGGATCGCGGCCCGCCGAGCCTGACCGGTTAAGAAAGTTCTGGGCGTCCTTCGCGATGCTTGTGCCAACTGCTTGGCAGGAGCGGCACGCGATGTTCGGACGCAGGCCAGTTTTTGGAAAGAAGCAAGAGACGACCTTGGGCGAGCTCAAGGAGACCGCGCGTCCAGTGCCGGGCGCCGAATGCGCGACGCCCGCTTTTCACAAGCAGCAGTGGGATCACCCGCTGATCGGCTCGATGCTGCGCGATGCGGGCTTCGCGCCTGACGACGAAGCCGGCATCGTGCCGACGGCCGACAATCGCCTTGCCGTGTTCGCCGCGGCCAGCAAGCGATTGCAGGATCGTACCGAGACCTTCAATCGCGACATGACGGCGCGGCACGGCCATTGCCACGCGGTGCCGTTCCTGGTCATCGACCAGAAGATCTGGGATGGACCGCATGGCGCGTTTCTCTACGCGCAGATGGGGCTGATCGGCTACGACGAGTGGAACGTGATCATGCTGGCAGGAGACCCGCAGACCACGGCGTCATGCGGCCTGGCAGGCCATCCCGGCTTCCTGCCATCCGTGACGCAAGTCATGACCGAGCATGTGATCGCGTGGAAGGCGAGGCACAACGCCCTGCTCGAGACGTTCGGGATCACCGCGACCGGTGGCCGGGATACCTCGCATGAACAATACGAGATGGAAAAGGACACCCTGCGCAACGAAATCATCGACAAGGCCGGCTGGATGAAGCCGCGCATCATCGAGGAGCTCTTGCGCAAGGCCTAGAGGCATCAAGCCTCTCCGAAGCGCCTCACTCGTGCCTGCCGCGGTGCCGCGGTGCGCGCTGCGGACGGCAATCCTGACACCGTGCGCCAAACACCACCTGCGACGGATAGGGCCGCGCAGAATGCCACGGCGTCGAGCCGAACAGGCCGGCCGCACCGAAGCCTGCGCTGAAGGGATCGGCGGCGAAATTGCCGGGGAAATAGCCGTTGCTGCGAAAATCGCGGTCGTCGTCCCTGCCGTCGAAATACGCGCCGCCGGTGCTGCCGTAGCGCATCGGCCGCTGCTGGGCCGACGCCGCGGCTACGCTCAGCGCGATGGCGGTGCAGACGATCAGTCCTCTCATGGCAATCATGGCCGAAACCCTCATTGCGGAAGGGTGCCCCAGTCGCCCTTCCAGGCGATCAAGCGTCCCTTGCCGAATTGCAGATAGAGCCCGTCGCTGCGCCTCGACAGCACGCTGCCCCTGACATTCGGCAGCGCGACGAACAATTCATTGCCCGGCGTGCCGCGCACGTAATTCAGGGGAACGCCGAGCGACTGGCTGGCCTTCGCGGCGCTCATGCCGAAGGCGAGCGGAACGCTGTTGGGCGGCCGTTGCTGCGCGCGGGACGCGTCGGTCAATACGCCCAGCGCGATGACGAGGACAACGAGGAGTGTCGCGAAACGCTGCATGGCTGACCTCATGGCACCGCCGCCGCCAGCGTACCGGCGGGCGTCCAGCCGCCGCCGAGCGCCTGGAACAGGCTGCTCGCCGCCAGCAGCTTGTTGAGCCGAACCGTGACCAGATTGTTTTCGGCTGTGAACAGCGTCTGCTGGGCCTGCAGCACCGTGATCAGGTTGACCGTGCCGCCGCGCAACTGCGTCTCGGCGACCTCGAACGCCTTGCGCGAGGCGGCGACGACGTCGGACTGCAGGCGCTCCTGCAATGTGTACTTCTGCAACGCGATCAGCGCCTTCTCGACATCGGCGAAGGCCGACAGCACCGCCTTGCGATAGGCCTGCAGGTTTTGCAGTTGCTGGCCCTTGGCGAGCTTGAGCTGGCTCTCCAGCAGGAAGCCGTCGAACAGCGGCTGGGTCAGCCCGGCGGCGAGCGTGTAGTACCAGGCGCCCGGCGCAAACAGCGCGGCCAGCGCCGCGCTCTGGAAGCCGGTGGTGCCGGTCAGCTGGATCTGCGGAAAGAATGCCGCGCGCGCCGCGTCGACGCTGAAATTGGACGACGCCAGCTGCGCCTCGGCCTCGCGGACGTCAGGCCGCTGGTAGAGCAATTCCGACGGCAGTCCCGGCGTGACGCGCGGCACCGCGATCTGCGTGGTGGACCCGCCGCGCACCTTGAAATCGGCCGGCGCGCGCGCCACCAGCACGGCGAGCGCCGCGGTGTTCTGCCCGACCGTTACCTCGAGCGGCGGGATCGCCGCGCGCTGCGTGGCGACCAGCGCCTCCTGCTGCGACAGATCGAGCTGCGAGGCGGTGCCGCCGGCGAATTGCGACTTGATCAGCGCAAGGATGCGCTCGGCCGCCGCGAGGTTGCGGCGGGTGACCTTGATCTGGTCCTGCGCCGCCAGCAGCTGGAAATAGGTATTGGCGACCGTCGCCATCGTGGTCAGCGCGACCACCTCGCGATTGTAGCGCGCGACGGTCGCACTCTCCTCCGAGGCCGACAGCGTCGCGCGGTTCTTGCCCCAGAAATCGACGATGTAGCTTGCGCTCAGCCCGAGGCTGTACTGCGAGAAAGTGCCGCTGGTGCCGAACGACGAACTGGATCCCGTTGCCACACGCTGACGCTCGGCATTCGCCGATCCGGAGATGGACGGCAGCAGCGCGGCGCCGGACACGCCGACCTGGGCATCGGCCTGCACGATCTGGGCGATCGCCACCGCGATGTCGAGATTGTAGAGCTGCGCGGATTCCATCAGCCCGGTCAATTCGGGCGAGCGGAAGCCGCGCCACCAGGCGAGCGCCGGAACGGCCGCGTCGGCATCGCCCTTGGCCGCAGTCTTGTAGCTCGCCGGCACTTCGAGGCTGAGCTCGGGCTTCTCCGCCCCGAGGATGCAGCCGGACAGGCCGAGGCTGAGGCCGCCGAACGCCGCCACGCGCAGAAACCGGATCGGCTTGCGCACCAACTGAAGATTTCGCAACGCTGCACCTGTCGGCATTTACTCGCCCGGTTGAAGTGAGGAGCCCGGCATCCGCATCGCGCCGCCGCGGCGCACGCGCTGGGCCCACAGGCGGAACCGGTCGAGATAGAGGTAGATGACCGGCGTCGTGTACAGCGTGAGGACCTGGCTCAGGATCAGGCCACCGACGATGGCGATTCCGAGCGGCTGCCGCAGCTCGCCGCCGTCGCCCATGCCGATCGCCAGCGGCACCGCCCCGAGCAGCGCGGCCATCGTCGTCATCATGATGGGGCGGAAGCGCAGCAGGCAGGCCTCCCGGATCGCCTCGAGCGGCTCCAGCCCGCGCCTGCGTTCCGCCTCCAGCGCAAAGTCGATCATCATGATGGCGTTCTTCTTCACAATGCCGATCAGCAGGATGACGCCGATCAGCGCCATGATACTGAACTCGGTCTTGAATGCCATCAGCGCCAGCAAGGCGCCCACACCCGCCGAGGGCAATGTGGACAAGATGGTCAGCGGATGGATGTAGCTTTCGTAGAGCACGCCCAGCACGATGTAGATCGCGACCAGCGCGGCAAGGATCAGGAACGGCTGGTTGCTCAGCGAGTCCTGGAACGCCTTGGCGGTACCCTGGAAGGTGCCGCGGATCGTGGCCGGGACCCCGATCCGGTTCATGGTCGCCTCGATGCTGCCGACCGCCGTGCTCAGCGACACGTTCGGCGGCAGGTTGAACGAGATGGTGTTGGCGACCAGCAGGCCCTGGTGATTGACCGCAAGCGGCGTCGCGCCCTGCTTGAACGCCGCAACCTCCGACAGCGGGATCATGGTCTCGCTGCTGGTGGAGACGGCCGATCCGGTCGAGGCCACGCCCTTCCCGGTCGAACCGATCGAATTGGTGGCCTGGTTGCGCGCGGCCTGAGCGTTGGCCGCACTGGCCGCGCTCGAGGTGCCTGGCGCAACGACCGTGCCCGCCACCGCGTTGGTCGATTGCGAGCCGCCGACCGATCCGCCGGACGTGCTGATATAGACGTCCTTCAGCGTCTCCGGATTCTGCCAGTAGCGTGGCGCGACCTCCATGATGACGTGATACTGGTTGCGCGCGACATAGATCGTCGACACCTGCCGCTGGCCGAAGGCATCGTAGAGGGTGTTGTCGATCTGGCTCACCGTGATGCCGAGCCGGGCCGCGGCGTCGCGGTCGATCACGAGATCGGATTCCAGGCCCTTGTTCTGCTGGTCGCTGTTGACGTCGGCGAGATCAGGATCGCGCTGCAGGGCCGCGGCGATCTTCGGCGTCCATTCATTGAGCTCCTCCAGCGTCGAACCCTGCAGCGTGTACTGATACTGCGCGTTCGAGGCCCTGCCCCCGACCCGGATGTCCTGCACCGCCTGCAGGAACAGGCTCGCGCCCGGCACCACCGACAACTCGCGGCGCAGCCGCGCGATCACGCCGTCGGCGCCGATCTTGCGCTCATCGAGCGGACGCAGCGAGACGAACACGAAGCCGGAATTGGTCTGCCCGCCGCCGGTGAAGCCGACCGCCGTCTCCACCGCCGGATCGCGCTTGATGATGCCGACGAACTGCGCGAGCTTCTGCTGCATCAGCTGGAACGACACGCTCTGGTCGGCCTGGATCGAGCCGACCAGCCGGCCGGTGTCCTGCTGCGGGAAGAAGCCCTTCGGGATCACGTCGTAGAGATAGAAGTTGAGGCCGAACACCGCCGCCAGGATCAGCATCACCGACAGCGGATGCGCCAGCGCCGCGGTCAGCGTCCTGCGGTAGAAATTGAGCATCGACTCGAAGAAGCGCTCGCTCGCCCAATAGAGCCGGCCATGGCCGCCGGCGTCCGGCTTGAGCAGCACGGCGCACATCATCGGCGTGGTCGCCAGCGAGACCGCGAGCGAGATCAGGATCGAGATCGAGATCACCATCGCGAACTCGCGGAACAGCCGCCCGACGATGCCGGCCATCAGCAGGATCGGGATGAACACCGCGATCAGCGAGATGCTCATCGACAGCACGGTGAAGCCGACCTCGTTGGCGCCCTTCAGCGCGGCCTCGAGCGGGCTCAGCCCCTGCTCGATGTAGCGGATGACGTTCTCCAGCACGACGATGGCGTCGTCGACCACGAAGCCGGTCGCGACCGTCAGCGCCATCAGGGAGAGGTTGTCCAGGCTGTAGCCGAACAGGTACATCGCCCCGAAGGTCGCGACCAGCGACACCGAGACCGCCACCACCGGGATGAAGGTGGCGCGCGCATTGCGCAGGAACGCGAACACCACGATGATGACCAGCAGCACCGCCAGAACGAGGGTTCGCTCGACGTCCCGGAGCGAGGTGCGGATGGTGGTCGAACGGTCAACCGCAAAGCCGATGTCGATCGCCGGCGAGACCGATGCCTGCAGCTGCGGCATCAGCCCCTTCACGAGGTCGACGGTACTGATGATGTTGGCGTTCGGCTGCCGGTAGAGGATGATCAGAACCGCCGGCTTGCCGTTGGCGAGCCCGGCATTGCGCAGGTTCTCGACGCCATCGGCCACCTCGCCGACGTCGGAGAGATGAACCGGCGCGCCATTGCGGTAGGCCACGATCAGCGATTTGTAGTCATCGGCCTTGTTGGCCTGGTCGTTGGCGTAGATCTGGTAGCGCTGGTCGCCGACGTCGATGCCGCCCTTGGGGCTGTGGGCGTTGGCGCTCGACAGCGCCGCGCGGACGTCTTCCAGACCGATGCCGTATTTGTAGAGCGCCTGCGGGATCAGATCGACGCGCACGGCCGGCAGCGAGCTGCCGCCGACCACGACCTCGCCGATGCCCTCGACCTGCGACAGCTTCTGCGCCAGCACGGTGGAGGCGGCGTCGTAGAGATCGCCGCGCGTCAGCGTATCCGACGTCAGCGTCAGGATCAGGATCGGCGCGTCGGCCGGATTGACCTTGCGATAGGTCGGATTGCTGCGCAGGCTGGTCGGCAGGTCGGCCCGCGCGGCATTGATCGCGGCCTGCACGTCGCGCGCCGCGCCGTTGATATCGCGGTTCAGCCCGAACTGCAGCGTGATGCGGGTCGAGCCGACCGAGCTCGACGACGTCATCTCGGTGACATCGGCGATCTGGCCGAGATGGCGCTCGAGGGGACTGGCGACCGTGGTCGCGACATCTTGCGGGCTGGCGCCGGGCAGCGTCGCCTGCACCGAGATCGTCGGGAAGTCCACCTGCGGCAGCGGCGACACCGGCAGCTTGAAGAACGCGACGATGCCGGCCGCCGCGAGCCCGAACGTCAACAGCGTGGTTGCGACCGGCCTACGGATGAAGGGCGTTGACGGATCCATGGCTCAACGCGACCCGCTCGCCTCGCCGATCTCGTCCGCCCGCCCGGCAAACCGCAGCGCGAGGCGATCGAACCAGAGGTAGATCACCGGTGTCGTGAACAGGGTCAGCAGCTGGCTCACCAGGAGGCCGCCGACGATCGAAATGCCGAGCGGATTCCGCAGCTCGGAGCCCGCGCCGCTGCCGAGCATCAACGGCAGCGCGCCGAGGACAGCTGCCATCGTCGTCATGATGATCGGCCGGAACCGCAGCAGGCAGGCCTGGTAGATCGCCTCCCGCGGCGGCTTGCCCTCGTTGCGCTCGGCATCGAGCGCGAAGTCGATCATCATGATCGCATTCTTCTTCACGATGCCGATCAGGAGGATGATGCCGATGATCGCGATGATGGTGAGATCCTGGCCGGCCATCATCAGCGCCAGCAGCGCGCCGATCCCGGCCGAAGGCAGCGTCGAGAGGATGGTCAAGGGATGGATGAAGCTCTCATAGAGCACGCCGAGCACGATATAAACCGTGATGATCGCGGCCAGGATCAGGAACAGCTGGTTGGAAAGCGAGGACTGGAACGCCAGCGCCGCGCCCTGGAAGCTCGTGATCATGCCGAGCGGCTGGTTGATGTCGGCCTGCGCCTGCTTGATCGCCGTCACCGCCCCGCCGAGGGAAGCGCCCGGGGCGAGATTGAACGAGACGGTCGCCGACGGGAACTGGCCGAGATGGGAGATCTGCAGCGGCGCGGTCTCCACCCGCATCTTGGCCATCACAGACAGCGGCACCGGCGTCGAGCCCACCGATGACGGCAAATAGATCGACGACAGCGAATCCAGCGAATTCTGCAGCGACGGATCGGCTTCCAGAATCACGCGGTACTGGTTCGAATTGGTGAAGACGGTCGAGACGATGCGCTGGCCGTAGGAATCGTACAGCGCGTTGTCGATCGTCGCCGGCGTGATGCCGAACCGCGCCGCCTGGTCGCGGTCGATGTCGACGAACACCGAAAGCCCCTGCGCCGAGATGTCGCTGGTGACGTCGCTGAGCTCGGGCAATTCCCGGAGCTTGTCGACCAGCTTCGGCGTCCATTCCGCAAGCTCGTTCGGATCGGCATCCTGCAGGATGAACTGGTACTGCGTCCGGCTCACGGTGCCTTCGATGGTGAGGTCCTGGACCGGCTGCATGTAGAGCGTGATCCCGGTCAGATCAGCCGTGCTCGCCTTGATCCGGTCCATGATCGTCGAGACATTGGCCTTGCGCTGCTCATGCGGCTTCAGATTGATCAGGATGCGGCCGCTGTTCAGCGTCGTGTTGGTGCCGTCGACGCCGATGAACGACGACAGGCTCTGCACGTCCGGATCCTTCAGGATCGCGCTGGCGAGCCGCTGCTGCCGCTCGGCCATCGCCGCATAGGACACCGATTGCGGCGCCTCGGAGATCGCCTGGATCACGCCGGTGTCCTGCACCGGAAAGAAGCCCTTGGGGATGACGACGTAGAGCAGCGCCGTCAGGCCAAAGGTGGTTAGCGCGATCAGCAGCACGAAGGTCTGGCGATCCAGCACCCAGTTGAGCATCCGGGCGTAGATCGCGATGACGGCATCGAAGGCTTCGCGGCTGAGCCGCTGGAAGGTGTTCTCGCGCGCCATGGCCTCCGGCTTCAGCAGCTTCGCGCAGGCCATCGGCACCAGGGTCAGCGACACCACGGCGGAGATCAGGATCGTGACCGACAGCGTGATGGCGAATTCGCGGAACAGGCGGCCGACGACGTCGCCCATGAAGAGCAGCGGGATCAGCACCGCGATCAGCGACACCGTCAGCGAGATGATGGTGAAGCCGATCTGCTCGGACCCGCGCAACGCCGCCTCGAGCGGCGACTCGCCCTCCTCGATGTAGCGCGAGATGTTCTCGATCACGACGATGGCGTCGTCGACCACGAAGCCGGTCGCGATCGTCAGCGCCATCAGCGACAGGTTGTTCAGGCTGAAGCCGAACAGGTACATCGCGCCGAGCGTGCCGACCAGCGAGAGCGGCACCGACAGGCTCGGGATCAGCGTGGCGCGGGTCGAGCGCAGGAACACGAAGATCACAAGCACGACCAGAATCACGGCAAGCGACAGCTCATATTCGACGTCGCGGACCGAGGCCCGGATCGTGACGGTGCGGTCGGTCAGGATATTGAGGTCGATCGCGGCCGGCAGCGTCGCCTGCAGCTGCGGCAGCAGGTCCTTGATGCCCTGCACCACCGAGATCACGTTGGCGCCGGGCTGGCGCTGGATGTTGAGGATGATCGCCGGCGTCTCGTTCATCCAGGCGCCGAGCTTGTCGTTCTGCGCGCCGTCGACGACGTTGCCGACGTCGCTGAGGCGGACCGGCGAGCCGTTCTTGTAGGCGATGATCAGCGAGCGGTAGTCGCTGGCATTGCGGATCTGGTCGTTGGCATTGATGGTGTAGGCGCGCATCGCGCCGTCGAAATTGCCCTTCGGCGTGTTGATGTTGGCATTGCCGAGCGTGGTGCGGAGATCGTCGATGTTGAGGCCATAGGCCGCGAGCTTGCGGATGTCGGCCTGGATGCGCACGGCCGGCCGCTGGCCGCCGCTGATGCTGACGAGGCCGACGCCGGGCAGCTGCGAGATCTTCTGCGCCAGCCGCGTGTCGACGAAATCCTGCACCTGGGTCAGGGGCATGGTCTTCGAGGTCAGGCCGAGGGTCAGGATCGGCGCGTCGGCCGGATTGACCTTGGCGTAGATCGGCGGCGCCGGCAGGTCCGACGGCAAGAGATTGCCCGCGGCATTGATCGCGGCCTGCACCTCCTGCTCGGCGACGTCGAGCGAGATCGACAGGCCGAACTGCAGCGTGATCACGGACGAGCCCGCCGAGCTCACCGAGCTCATCTGGGTCAGATTCGGCATCTGGCCGAACTGCACCTCGAGCGGCGCCGTCACCGACGAGGTCATCACGTCGGGGCTCGCGCCCGGATAGAAGGTCTGCACCTGGATGGTCGGATAGTCGACCTCCGGCAGCGCCGCGACCGGGAGAAATCGGAACGCGAGCATGCCCGACAACATGATGGCGATCATCATCAGGGTCGTCGCCACCGGCCGCAGGATGAATGGCCGCGACGGGTTCATTTCTTCTGCCCGTCCTCGGACCGCTTGTGGTGGCCGCCTCCGGGATCAGCGCCGTCCTTACTATCTCCCTTGCCGTCGCCCTTCGCGGCCCCGTTCGCCGCGCCACTCGCCGTCCCCTTGGCCGCAGCCGCCGGGTTGGCGGCATCGGCGGCGGAGCGCACGACCACCTTGGCGCCCTCGCGCAGCTTGTCGGCGCCGTCGATCACGATGCGATCGCCGGGCACAAGCCCGGACAGCACCTCGACCCGGTCGCCGTCGGTGACGCCGAGCTTGACCGGCCGTACCGAGACCGTGCTGTCGGCGTTGACGAGATAGACGAAGGTGCCGGGCACGCCGCGCTGGATGCCGGCGGTCGACATCGTCGTCGCATCCTTGTGGGTATCGAGCAGCAGGCGGACGTTGACGAACTGGTTCGGATAGAGCGTGCGCTTGTCGTTCTCGAACTGCGCGCGCAGTTTGATGGTGCCGGTGGTCGCATCGATCTGGCTGTCGAAGGTCTGCAACGATCCCTCGGCGAGCTTGTTGGCACCACTGCGGTCATAGGCCACCGCCGGCAGCACCGCGCCCTCCTTCAACCGCTTCGCGACCGCCTGCAGATTGTCCTCCGGCAGCGTGAACAGCACGCTGATCGGCTCGAGCTGCGTGATCACGACCAGGCCGTTGGTGTCGCCCGGCGTCACATAGTTGCCGAGATCGACCAGACGCAGTCCGACGCGTCCGTTGATCGGCGACACAATGTGACAATATTGCAAATTCACCTCGGCCGACTTCACCGAGGCGCGATCGGCTTCCACCGTGCCCTGGTACTGCGCAACCAGCGCCACCTGGGTGTCGAGCGTCTGATGCGGCACCGCATTCTGCGCGGCGAGGTTCTGGTAGCGGGTGAGATCGACCTGGGCGCCCTTCAGCTGCGCCTCGTCGCGGGCGAGCTGTCCCTTGGCCTGCGCCAGCGTCGCCTCATAGGGGCGCGAATCGATCTCGGCGATCAGGTCGCCCTTCTTGACCTCATCGCCCTCCTTGAAATCGATCTTCATCAGATAGCCGCTGATCTGGCTCCTGATCGTCACGGTCGCGAGCGACGTCACGGTGCCGAGCGCATTCAGGCTGACGCCGATATCGCCCTTGCCGATCGTCTCCGGCACGATCGACATCGGCCCGGCGGTGCGGCCGCCACCGGCCTGCGGCGGGGCGGCCTGCTGCCGCGTCCACCAGACGATGCCTGCAAGCACCGCCAATACGAGACATCCCGTCAGAAACCCTCGCCAACGCGACCCTCGCCTGGTTCGCTCGGGCGCCACAATCGACGGGTCTTTGATCTGCTGGTCCATAACCTGCCCACGAAGAAACACGAATGAGCTCGCGCGGCTCTATGTGTCCCCTGAACTCCGCGCGCGCCACATCCGACGAAGCATTTTGAAGGCTTCTGCCGGACAAAGCGCGTTAAGAATTGTAAAGGATAGCGGCGCTTCCCGGTCGGCCGCTGTTTCTCGCTGGATTGTGGCTATTTTACCCGATCATTTGTAACCAGGGCAACACGATCAGCAACAATCCGGCAAAGTAGATCAGGCCGAAAATCAGCCCGAATTTCCAGAAGTCGCCTTTGCCGATATAGCCGCTGCCGTAATACATCGGCGCCGGTCCCGTGGCATAGGGCGAGATCACGCCCATCAGGCCCAGCGAATAGACGCAGAGCAGCATCAGGGTCTGCACCGACAGGCCGGGAATACTGGAGCCGACGGCGAGCACCACCGGCAGCACGGCGGCGGTATGCGAGGTGATGCTCGAGAAGAAATAGTGGATCCAGAAGAAGAAGGTGACGAGCAGGATCATCCCGACCAGCGGCGACGTGCCGGAGAGCGGCTTGGCATAGCCCTCGGCCACCCATTTGATGAAGCCGATCTCGTTGAGGCCCGACGACAGCGTGAGCAGCGAGGTGAAATAGAAAAATACCTCCCACGCGCTCTTCTCCGCGACGATGTCCTCGAACGCGATCACGCCGGTCAGCAGCATCAGCGAGATCACGACGAACACGACGGTGGTCGCGTTGATGAAGTTCGAGCCGAGCAGCGGCACGCTGATATTGGGATTGGAGCCGCAGATCCACAGGAACATCGCGAGCACCACCAGCACCGCCATGATCCATTCGTGCCGCGACGGCGGCCCCATCTTGGCGAGCTCGCCCTCGCTCCAGGTCACGATCTCCGGGCTCTCCTTGATCTCGGGCCGGCAGACCAGATAGCTGAGCAGCGGCACCAGCAGCAGCAAGAGGATGCCGAGCGGCGCGAAGCCGATGAACCATTGCGACCAGCCGACCTCGATGTTGACGAGCTTCTTGGCGATCGAGAGCGCGGCGGCGTTCGGCGCCAGCGCGGTCAGGAACAGCGAGCTGGTGACGGCCGTGGTCGCGAACGCGGTCCACATCACGAAGGTGCCGATCTTGCCCGCGGTCGGGCCGGGCTCCGAGCCGTAGATGCGCGGGATGTTGCTGACGATCGGATAGATGGTGCCGCCCGAGCGCGCGGTGTTGGACGGCGTCGCCGGCGCCAGCACGAGATCGGAGAACGCCACCGCGTAGCCGAGCCCGATGGTGCGGCGGCCGAGACCGCGCACCAAGAGCAGCGCCAGCCGGCGGCCGAGCCCGCTCTTGCGATAGCCGATCGAGAACACGAAGGCGCCGACGATCAGCCACACCGTGCTCTCGGAAAAGCCGCCGAGCATCCAGCGCAGCGACTTGTTCGGGTCGTGCTCGACATAGCCGCCGATGCCGGCGACCGTCAGGCCGATCAGACCGACCGCGCCGACCGGCATCGATTCAAGGATCAGCCCGGTGATCACGGCGGCGAACACCGCGAAATAGTGCCACTGATTGGCGTTCAGCCCCGACGGCACCGGGACCAGATAGATCACCAGCCAGACCAGCAACGGCGCAAACGTCCGCCATGACCATTTCATGCAGCGTCCCCCTCACCTGTGTCGATTGTCGGGCGCGCAAGCCACCGTGTCCCGGCAGCGCCGCCATCTTTTTGTTGCAATCTAGCACGACCGCGCAGTCCGTCTCGGGAAACTGCGTCGGAACGGCGCGGCTTGTGGAGGAACCGGCGCGTTTCGTCAACACGTAGCGTCCCGGTGGCAGCCCCCATCGCAAGACCGCCCGCGCTTTGCTATCCTTGGCGCTATGACCTCACGCGACTCCGCCTCCTCCGAGATCACGCCCGAGGTGCTGTTGCGCGCCTATGCCTGCGGCATCTTCCCGATGGCGGAGAGCGCCGACGATCCGACCCTGTTCTGGGTCGAGCCGGAATTGCGCGGCGTGATTCCGTTCGACGGCTTCCGTGTCGCCTCCCGCCTGGCGCGCACCGTGCGCTCGGATGCCTTCACCGTCACCGTCGATACCGCGTTCAAGGCCGTGATCGCCGGTTGCGCGGCGCCGCAGCCCGGCCGCGACGACACCTGGATCAACAAGCGCATCCGCGATCTCTATGTCGGGCTGTACGCGTCGGGCCATTGCCACAGCGTCGAGGTCTGGCAGGACGACAATCTGGTCGGCGGGCTCTACGGCGTCAGCCTCGGCCGGGCCTTCTTCGGCGAAAGCATGTTTCACACCATGCGCGACGCATCGAAGGTCGCGCTGGTGCATCTGGTGGCGCGGCTGATCGCGGGCGGGTTCGAGCTGCTCGACACGCAATATGTGACGGAGCATCTGCGGACGTTCGGCGCGATCGAGATCTCGCGGCGCCGCTATCGCACGCTGCTCGACAAGGCGATCACGGGCGCACCGGCGGATTTCCGCAAACTCGACGCCACCCAGCCGGTCAAGGGCGCCGACGCGCTGGCGATCATCGCCGAGCGCAATTGAAATGACGCGTTGATCACGTAGCCCGGATGAAGCGAAGCGCAATCCGGGGCAGACTGTCCGTGCGGACAGGAACCCGGATTTCGCTACGCTCCATCCGGGCTACGAAGTGCCAATCAGTTTCCGAACAATCCGCCGAACAACCCGCCCGGCCGCTGCTGTTGTTGGGGCGGCGGAGGTGGCGGCGGCTGCTGCTGCTGGTATTGCGGCAGCGGCGGCGGACGCGGCGCGGCCTGCTTCTGCGGCGCGCGCTTCTGGGCCGGCGGCGGAGGCGGCGTCGGCGCCTTCGGCGGATCGGGCGCGGCGGTCACGATGGTCTGGTCCGGTCCTTTGCAGTCGGTCAGCCAGATGTCGTAGATCGGATGCTCGACGCCGTGCAGGCCGGGGCTCGCCGCGAACATCCAGCCCGAGAAGATCCGCTTCACCTCGCCCTGCAGCGTGATCTCGTCGACCTCGACAAAGGCGTCGGTGTTGGCGGCTTCCGTCGACGGCCTCGTGTAACAGGCATCGGTCTTCACCCGCAGCGCACCGAACTGCACGGTCTCGCCGATATCCTCGTCGAAATTGATGATGCGTCCGGTGATCTTGTCGAGACCGGAGAAGCTCGCCTTCTTGTTGGTGATCTTGGTCGACGGCGGCTCCTGCACGACCTCGTCGCCCGGCTGCAACGTGGCAGGCGTCTGCGGCGCGGTGCCTGGGGGCGTGCCCTTGGGACGCTGCCCCGGCGGCAGCGGGTTGGCGCCGGGCGGTGTATTGGCAACGGCGGGACCGCCGGGTTGCGGCGGCTGCACGGCGACACCAGGCTGGGTGCCCTGCGGAGCCACCGTCGAGCCGGGCGGCGGCGCCAGCGGCTGCGACTGCACGCTGCCGGGCGGCGGCACCGCCTGGCCTGGCGGCAGCGCCCGCGGCTGTGTCGGCAGCAGGCGGCCGCGCGGCAATTCCGGCACTTCCTCGTCGTCGTCGCTGGGAGGGGCCGCCTGACCACGCGGGATCGAGCCGGGCGGACGCGGCGCGGGATCGGAGAAAATCGTTCCGATCTGCGCGCGCGCGGGCGGCGCAAGCGAGATGGTTGAGGCGGCAACCAGGGCCGCAAAGCCAGTCAGGGCAACGGTTCGAAGCATCTCGCGCGGCTTTAAAGGGCGAATCGGGCTCGCGACAGTCTACCTTGATATCGGCCGCTCGCAGGCCACCGGTTAACACGCCGAATACGGCGGGGAAAGGGCACCCGGCCACCTCTCCCCGGCCCACTGGTCAGCCCCTGGCCAGCCTCTGGTCACTGCTGGGAACACGTGTGATAGTCCTCACGCTGAAGGCACGCGGCCACGCGTGAAAACCAGGAAAATCCGGATCGAACCGGACCAGCCAGAGGAAACTCACCATGCCCGATCGCATCAGGCTCGACGGCCGGGTCGCCGTCGTCACCGGGGCTGCCGGCGTCATCGGAACCGCCACGCTCCAACTGCTCGCCGAACGGGGGGCGCGGATTGTCGCAGTCGACCGCAAGGGCGCCGATCTCAACGCCGCCACCAAGGACCTGCCCGCCTCGGCCGAGGCCCTTGCTATCGAAGCCGACGTCACCGACGAGGACGAGGTCAAGGACTATGTCCGCGCCGCCGTCGACCGCTTCGGCACCATCGATGCCTTCTACAACAACGCCGGCGTCGAGGGCGACATCAAGCCGATCCCTGAATATTCGCTGGAGAGCTTCCGCCGGGTGCTCGACGTCAATGTCGTCGGCGTCTTCCTCGGCATGAAGCATGTGCTGCCGGTCATGCTGAAGCAGAACAAGGGCAGCATCATCAACACCGCCTCGATCGCCGGCCTCGTGGGATCGCCGATGATCGCGGTCTACAGCGCGAGCAAGCATGCGGTGATCGGGCTGACCAAGAGCGCGGCCTGGGAATGCACCGGCACCGGCGTGCGGGTCAATTGCGTCTGCCCCGGCATGATCGAGAGCCGGATGCTGAGCACGATCCTGCAGGGCCGCTCCGGCGGCAACGCGCCGCCGCCGATCGAGAAGATCGTCGATCGCATCCCGGCGCGCCGGCTTGGCCTCGCAAGCGAGGTCGCCTCCATCGTCGCTTTTCTTGCCTCCGACGAGGCGAGCTACGTCTCCGGCTCCGCCTACACCGTCGATGGCGGCCGCACCGCCGCCTGACATTTCAGTCCAGCATCATAGGAAGGTTTGTTGTCTATGCCCGTCGTTCTCGATCCCGATGCCGCCGCCGTCTACAAGGCGTTCCAGGAGGCCGGCCGTCCCGCCTATGAGACGCTGACTGCGCCGGAAGCGCGCGACTATTATCGGGCCGCCCGCGTCGTCTCCAATCCCGAGCCGCCCGCGCTGGAATCGAGCAAGCCGCTGGCGATCCCGGCGCCGCACGGCGCGATCCCTGCCCGCATCTACACGCCGAACACGCTGCGCAAGAAAGACGGGCTCGCACCATGCCTGGTGTTCTTCCACGGCGGCGGCTGGGTGATCGGCGATCTCGATACCCATGAGGTGGTTTGCCAGAAGCTTGCCCATGAGGGCGAGCTGATCGTGATCTCGATCGACTATCGCCTGGCGCCCGAGCATCGTTTCCCTGCCGCGGTGGACGACGCCGTCACTGCGACCCGATGGGTCGCCGCCAATGCCAGGGATTTCGGCATCGACGCCGCGCGCCTGACCGTCGGCGGCGACAGCGCCGGCGGCAACCTCGCGGCGGTGGTTGCCCTCACCGCCCGCGCCGGCGGACCGAAGCTCGCTGCCCAGTTGCTGATCTATCCCGCGACTGATTTCTCGCGGAAGCATCCCTCGCACAGCGAGCCCGAGACCAGCATCCTCCTGACGCATTCGGTGATCGGCTGGTTCGCCAACCATTATCTCGGCGACGCCGACAGCAACGACTGGCGCGCCTCGCCGGCGCGCGCAAAGGACTTTGCCGGATTGCCGCCGGCCTATGTGCTGACCGCCGGCGCCGATCCGTTGCGCGACGAAGGCGACGAGTACGCGAAATTCCTTGAGGATGCCGGCGTGCCGGTGACCTACCGGCATTTTCCCGGCCAGTTCCACGGCTTCTTCACCATGGGCAAGCTCCTCAATCAGGCCAATATCGCGGTGACCGAGATCAGCGCCTGGCTGAAGACGTTGGGCTAAAGCAGGATGAGTTTGGGTTGAATCGGGACCGCAGGCTTGGCTTACCTCTCCCCATTGGGGAGAGGTCGATTTGCGCAGCAAATCGGGTGAGGGGCCGCGGCTCCAACGAGAGAGCGTAACCCCTCACCCGGCGCTACGCGCCGACCTCTCCCAAGGGAGAGGTGAACTTCTGCCGCCGCTCCAGATCAAACCTAATCTCATCGTGCTCTAGCGATCCGATCGGGGGCGACGCGCTTGCAGTGTCGTCCCCCTCGATCGCGGCTCGGAGCACATGGCGTGCCCAGCTTGCGGCGTTAGCGCGCCTTGAAGTTCCGCACGCCGCGCGATAGTGCGGCCGTCAGCGCTTTCACGCCGCCGGGCACTCCAGCCATCGAGATCGTCTTGCTCACGCCACTCCTCGTCTACGGTATCCCGCTCGATTTCATCCTGTTCGCGCTGACGCTGCTCGGCGTCGCGATCTTCCATCACCACACGCTCGCGGTGGCGCTGACGGGCCTTGCCGCGATCGTCGCCTACAAGCTGCTGTTCGCGGGCTTTGCGAAATTCGGCGCGGGCCTGCCCGGTCTCGCGCATCACATGGAGCATGAGTGGGTCACGCTCGCCAACCTGTTCCTGCTCCTGATGGGCTTTGCGCTGCTGTCGCGCCACTTCGAGGAGAGCCGCATTCCCGACGAGATGCCGGCGCTGCTGCCCGATGACTGGAAGGGCGGACTGATCCTGCTGGTCATCGTGTTCGTACTGTCGGGCTTCCTCGACAATATCGCGGCTGCGCTGATCGGCGCCACCGTGGCCCGCCACGTGTTCCGAGGCCGTGTGCATATCGGCTATCTCGCGGCCATCGTCGCCGCATCGAATGCCGGCGGCGCCGGCAGCGTCGTCGGCGACACCACGACGACGATGATGTGGATCGACGGCATCAGCCCGCTCACGGTGGTGGAGGCCTATGTCGCAGCCATCGTCGCGATGCTGGTATTTGCGGTGCCGGCCTCGCTGCAACAGCACCGCTTTTCCCCGATCGTGAAGGATGCACCGTCCGGCCTCAGAATCGACTGGGCGCGGGTGGGGATCGTGGCCGTGATCCTGCTCGCCGCGCTGACGGCCAATGTGACGGCCAATCTGAAGTTCCCCGCGCTGCTCGAAGCGCTGCCCGTGCTCGGGCTCGCGGTCTGGGCCGCGATCCTGGTCACCTCAGCGCTGCGGCGGCCGGACTGGTCGGTGATGCCCGAGACGCTGAAGGGCACCGTCTTCCTGCTCGCGCTGGTGACGGCGGCCTCGATGATGCCGGTGGAGAAATTGCCCGCCGCGTCGTGGCAGACCGCGCTCGGGCTCGGCTTCGTCTCGGCGGTGTTCGACAACATTCCCCTGACCGCGCTGGCTCTGAAGCAAGGCGGCTATGACTGGGGCTTTCTCGCCTATGCGGTCGGATTTGGCGGATCGATGGTCTGGTTCGGCTCGTCGGCGGGCGTTGCGGTGTCCAACATGTATCCGGAAGCCAAATCGGTGGTCCGCTGGATCACCCAGGGCTGGCCGATCATGGCGGCCTATGTCGTCGGCTTCTTCGTGATGCTCGCCCTGCTTGGCTGGCACCCCGACGCGCCACATTGACGCAACACAATGCTGCAATGCACAATTGCGCTCGCCTCAAAACTGTGGAAAATCGAGACAAATCCGTTGACATTGCTAAACTCCATTCGCCGTAACAACTTATGGAGAGTTCGCATGAGTGTTAGTGCAGAAGTCCTCGCCCGCGCTCCGTCGGAGCAGATGGAGGACGAAATCAACACGGTGACTTCGCATCGACCACGCAGCAACATCCGGCCCCTCTCGCCGATGCCGGACTATGTCGAGCATCGCAACGGCGTCAACGAGGTGGGCAAGCTGTCGGCCGAGGCGGTCGTGCGCGAATACGAAGCGGCGGTGAAGGAAATCGAGGCCCTTGGATCGGAACTGCAACTGGCCGCCAAGAACTGCGAGGTCATGGTCGCAGGCGTCCATGACATGATCGCCGAGATCAAGGAGTTCGCTGCCGGTTACCGCGATCAGGGCAAGCGTTTCTTCCTGCAGATCGAAGCCGTCTCGTTGATGACTGCGGAGGTCAGGGATACCTGCGAAGCACTCAAGAAGAAGATCGCAACCGATACATTGAGCCAGTGATTTTTCGGTTGAAGCGCGTTTCGTGATCAGCGCATCCGTGGATCTCTACGATCGTGGGCTGATCCTGTATTGGTGAATGACTGCGCTATTCCGGCGCGGCAGAACCGTTAGTTCTATTCAAGACCAAGTCACTCAAGATTAAGTCGCTCAACATCTTGCCCCGCTTCGGCGGGGCTTTTTTATTGCGAGACGAGCAATCTCTGCGCGGGTCGCGTCCTCGACCGGGCCGGGCCTCCGTCCATGACCTTAGCGCGCGTCAGCTGCACGCCCGGCCGTGTCCGTCGCCGGAGACAAGTCGGATAACGCAGACCAGCGGTCGCTGAAATCGTTGGCCGGGAGCGCGTCCGTGCCGGCGACGGCAATGCCGTCGGTCCGGGGCGCGTGCGACTTGATGGTCGCGGCGGTTGCGGTGACAGCCAGCAGGGCGACAGCCACGAACCCGGTAATCGTTCGATGCTTTGTCATTAGAACCTCCTCGGGTCCCCAATGCCCACTTAACGTGGGTCACGGGAACCCTCGTCAGGTTCATCGCTGCAACGACGACATGGATCGCGTGAAATCGGACAACGAGCTTGTCCCAAACGCGCCTACCCTGCCCGCGCGGCCCGCCGCAGCGATTGCGGCGGCTGGCCGAAGGCGCGGATGAAGGCGCGGCGCATCCGCTCGGGATCGCGGAAGCCGGTGATCTCGGCGACGCGCTCGATCGCCTCGCCCGACGACTGCACGCGCTGCCGCGCGACTTCGATCCTGAGCCGCTCGACCGCTTTCGAAGGCGTCGTGCCGGTCTCCGCGATGAAGGCGCGGGTGAAATGCCGCGAACTCATCCCGGCCTTGTCGGCGAGGTCCTCGACCGTCAGCGGCGCATCGAGATGCTCGCGCGCCCAGGCGAGCAGCGGCCCGAACCTTCCGTTCGGCGTCTTCAATTCCAGCAGCGAGGAAAACTGCGACTGCCCGCCGCTGCGCCGATGGTACAGCACGAGTTGCCGCGCGGTGTTCTGCGCGACCTCGTCGCCATAGTCCTCGGTGATCATCGCGAGCGCGAGGTCGATGCCGGCGGTGATGCCGGCCGAACTCCAGATATTGCCATCGCGGACGAAGATCTGGTCCGGCTCGAGCTTGATCTTCGGATAGGTCTTCACGAAATGCGGCGTGCGCTGCCAATGCGTGGTGGCGCGGCGGCCGTCGAGCAGGCCCGCCTCGGCCAGCACATAGGCACCCGAGCACACGCTGGCGACGCGAATGCCGCGGCCCGCCATCCGCCGCACGAATGACAGCGTGGCTGGACAGGTCGCCGGCGTGCGCACGCCGTTGCCGCCCGCAATGATCAGCGTCGTGATCGCCGCCGACGGCTTGAAGCCGCGCGCAAGCATCTCGACACCGGACGAAGAGCGCACCGGCCCGGCCTTCGCCGCAATCGTCCTGATCGCCGGCGCGTTGTTGGCGAAGCGCGCCGCGATCTCGAAGGCCGCGATCGGGCCGGCCGCGTCGAGCAGCTGGAAGTCGGGAAAGATCAGGATGCCGATCATCGCCAAATCCTCGCAGGTGACGTTACCTTCTTGGCGGCTCTCTCTCGGGAGCCTTGCGTCTCTCAGGAGCCTTGCGTCTCTCGGAAGCTCTGCGTCCGAAAATGAGGGAAATACGCCATTTTGGACGAGAGGCCATCATGACATCGTGGTTCCGTCAAGCGCTATTTGGAGGCCCCGATGACCGAACCCCTGCAGATTGGATTGCTCGTCTTCCCGAAGGTGACCCAGCTCGACCTGACCGGTCCGCTGCAGGTGTTCTCCTCGGTCCCCGGCGCCAAGGTGCACCTGATCTGGAAACGCATCGAACCCGTTCCGACCGATTCCGTCATGGTCCTGACGCCGACCACGACCTTTGCCGATTGCCCGCAGCTCGACGTGATCTGCGTGCCGGGCGGCCTGGGCACCGACGACATGGTCGGTGACCAGGACATGCTGGCCTTCCTGCGCAGGCAGGCCGAGGGTGCGAAATACGTCACGTCGGTCTGCACGGGATCGCTGGTGCTCGGCGCGGCCGGCCTGCTCAAGGGCTATCGCGCGACCACGCATTGGAGCGCGATTGATTTCCTGTCGGGCTTCGGGGCCATTCCGACCAGGACGCGCGTCTGCGTCGACCGCAACCGCTTCACCGGCGGCGGCGTCACCGCGGGCATCGACTTCGCGCTGACGCTGGTGTCGGAGCTCGTCGACCGCAAGACCGCGGAAGCGATCCAGCTCAGGCTCGAATACAACCCGGCCCCGCCGTTCAACGCGGGCTCGCCGGATACCGCACCGGCCGAGATCCTCGCCTTCATGAAAGAGCGGATCGCGCCGTCGCAGGCGCGCCGTGCCGACTTGATGGGCCGTGCAGCGGCGCGGCTGTCCTGACCTGATCGCCGCAAAGAAAAAGGCCGCCCGGTTTCCCGAGCGGCCCTTCCTGTCTCACGGTAGCCTCACATTTGCGGGCGATTTCAGGACATCTGTACCGGGGGCCTATCTCCCGGCCGCATCCCACTCGGAGGCCGCTGCTCATCGGGACAGTCGCGATCTGGAGCCCGATCCGACGCGATGGTTTCCCATCTCCGTAAGATGACCCTATTGAGCCGCGAACCCGCGCTCGGCGCAAGCGGACAGCGTCTGCTGCGGCCCATCTGTCCCCGCTGTTACCGTTGTTCACAGGCGCGCGCTTGCGCTATCGGGCGCGTGCGCTGCACGCGCGGCGTTGCGCGCGTGCACGTCAGAACAACCACGTCAGAACAACAATGCGTGAAAGTCAGCTTCCCGGCGTCCAGGCGTGATAGTCGCCGGTTGCCTTGGGGCGGCGGCCGCTCGCCAGCGTCGAGCCGGACGGACGGTAGGCCTGCGCGGTGCCGGTCAGGTTCGGCAGATGCGGCTTCTCCCATTCCCGCGCCTGGTAGTTCTGCTCGGTCGGGGGCACATCGACGGTGTGATGCAACCAGCCGTGCCAGCCGGCCGGAATGCGCGAGGCTTCGGCGTAGCCGTTGTAGACCACCCAGCGGCGCTCGAAATGCAGCGTCGGATCGACCTCACCACCCTTGGTGCGGTAATAGCGGTTGCCCTGCTCGTCCTCGCCGACCAGTTCGCCGAATCGCGAGGTCCACAATTGCGTGCCAAAGGTCTGGCCATTCCACCAGGTGAAGAATTTCAGCAGGAATTGTTTCATGCGTGGCCGGTCGTCGGTTCGAGGCTATGCGGCTCTGATGCCACCTCATTCCCCAAATGTCCAGCCACCGCCAAGGTAGCCCCGCACCCCTCGGACAGCCCCGGGTTTATGCGCCCGTTTGGCGACCAAATGACGCGCTCACGAGGAGTTTTGTTCAGCTGCCATACATGAGCCGCCGGCTACGCGAAGATGACCCACAATCAATGTGGAGCACGGGAACGTCCGACCGCAGAGATGGTTAGACATTCACCGTTTTGATGGAGTCCAAAATGATCAATATGAAGGTTCTGAGCACCGCCGCGGCTCTGGCGCTTGCGCTGCCGTTGGCTGTGGCGCCGACCGTTTCGTTCGCCCAGTCTGCCGCACAGATGGGCGCGATGGGCGGTGGCGGCGGCCACGTTGGTGGTGGCGGCGGTGGTGGCTTTGGCGGCGGCGGCCGCGGAGGCGGAGGTGCCATGGGCGGCGGAGGCGGCGGCTGGCACGGCGGCGGTGGCGGCGGTCACTGGGCCGGTGGTGGCGGCGGCGGTTGGCGCGGCGGTGGCGGCTGGCACGGCGGTTACCATCGTGGCGGCGGCTTCTGGCCCGGCGCGGTGGCCGGTGCGGTCGTCGGCGGCGCCCTCGCCTCGGGCGCGTATTACGGCTCCGGCTATTATGGCTACGGCCCCGGCTACTATGACGACAGCTACGGCTACTACGATGAACCGTCTGTCGCCGTGGAGGTGCCGAGTGGCGGCGGCGCCAGCTACTGCGCGCAGCGCTACAAGTCCTACGACCCGGCCTCGGGCACCTATCTCGGCTATGACGGCCGGCGGCACCCCTGCCCGTAATGAAGGCCTGAATTCCTGGTTGCAAAGGGCGGCGCCAGCGCCGCCCTTTTTCATGTCCGCAAGTCCTTCTTGTGCGCAAGTCGTCTCATGTACGCAAGGCAACCGCGACGGCCGCGAAGGTCACCACGAGCGCTGCGATGTCGCTCGCGCTGAGCGGCTCGCGCAGCATCGCCGCTGCCGCAAGCACGCCGACGACGGGGACCAGCAGCGTGCCGATCGACGCGGTCGCCGCCGGCAATCGCTCGAGTGCCGCAAACCAGCAGACATAGCAAAGGCAGAACTGGATCAGCGTCATGTAGATCATCGACGCCCAGCCGAACTGCGACAGCGCGGCAAGCTGCGGCTGCTCGATCAAAACGCCGATGATCGCGATCGGCACGCAGCCGATCGCAAGCTGCCACGCCGCGAGCGACAGCGGCGGCATCGCGAGCTTGAACGATTTGGTCAGCACCGTGCCGAGCCCGACGCAGATCGCGCCGGCGAGCGCGAACAGAATCCCCGGCAGCTTGCCGAGGCTCGCATCGATGCCGCCGCCGCCGATCAGCGCCGCGATCCCGGCGAGCGCCACCGCAAGCGCAAGCGCACGCGGCAGCGACACGCGTTCGCCGAGCACCGGCCAGGCGACCAGCGCGACCCACACCGGAATCGTTATCCCGAGCACGGCCGCCTCGCTGGCGCGCAGCCAGATCAGCGCGAGGCCCATGGACGCGACCCAGCCGCCGATCGCCAGCGTCGACACCAAGGCAAGCCGCAACCACATGCCGTCGGGCACGCGCAGCGTCTGTCCCCGCACCAGCGCGATCAGGCCGAGCGCAACCGCGCCGACCACGCCGCACAGCCCGCGCGACGACAGCGGCGGCCACTCCGTGAGCAGGAACTTCATGATCGGGAAGTTGAGTCCCCAGCCGGTCGAGGCGACCACCAGGAATGCGAGGCCGAGCGGTGACAGCGGGGCGCGGCCGGCGACGGGAACTGCGGTCATGGACCTGTCGTAAAGGGGATGGACAAATACAGGTGATGTGTCACGGCTAGCTGGAAATCCGCTTGTCAGCAAACAGCATATGCATTCTATGATACAGACTTTCCGTCTAGGTTCCGCCTTAATTGACGAACAGGCCAAGCGAGTCGCCGGCACGCAAGGCCGTTAGAAAAAGAGGATGCATCGTGCCGAGCGTTCTCGTGGTTGATGACGATCCGATGGTGTGCGTTGCCATCGAGGTGTGCTTGCAACGCCAGGGCTTCGAGGTCACCGTCGCCGATGGCGGTGAAGCCGGCATGCGCGCGCTGGAGCAGGCCACCTTCGACGTCATGCTGGTCGACGTCTTCATGCCGCATATGCGCGGGTTCGAGGCGATCCGCGTCTTCCACGAACGCGCGCCCGATATTCCCGTGATCGCGATGTCCGGCTATGCCTTCGCCAATGCCGACCGCGCGCCGGACTTCCTGCGGATGACGATCGAGCTCGGCGCGTCCGCCTGCCTGCGCAAGCCCTTCACCCCGCAGGCGCTGATTGCCGCCGTTAACGAATGTCTTGCGAAGTATGCACCTTCCGCTCGTCTTTCGAAATAATTGCTCGTACTAATCGTCGATGGCTTCCCAGCGTCTCATTCTCGGCAGCGGCCTTGCGATCCTCCTCGTCATCAGCGCGGCGTCGATCGGGTTGGACGTCAAATCGCGCAGCGAGATTGATTCGGCAGATCGCACGCTCGGGATCCTCAAGCGGATTTCCGACACCCGGCCGTTGCCGCGGGGTGTGGAAAGCGCGGCGCGCGCATTCGCGCTGACCGGCGACGCCTCCTTCGCCGACGAATTCCGTGAGCAGAGCGCCGCCCTCACCTCGGCTTTCGACAGCCTGATGGCGGCGGTGAAGACGGCGCCCGAGGAGGCGCAGCTGCTCGCGGGCGCCAAGACTCAGGTCGACCGCGGCATTGCGCTCGGCGCCGAGCTGATCAGATTGCGCAGCGCGGGCGACACGGCCGGCGCCGCGGCGCTGATGTCCGCGGGCGAGAGCCGCGCGCTGATGGACAAGGTCGGCGCGGCGCTCGAGCGGCTCGTCACCGAAGAGCGCCGCGTGCTCGGGCTTCGCACCGACCAGTCGAAGACCTACGGACGCCTGCTGCTGGCGATCGACCTCGCCGGCGTCGCGATGATCCTGCTGCTCGCGATCGCGCTGACGCTGGCGGCGCGGCGCGCCAGCCGCGAACTGCAGGGCGCGCTCAGCGCGACCAAGGCGACCAATCTGTCGCTCGAGGGCAAGGTCGCCGAACGCACCAAGGATCTCGGCGCCGCCCTCGAGGAGCTCCGCCGTTCCACCTCGGTGATGGAAACCACCTTCCGCACCATGGCGGAGGCGGTGCTGGTGATCGACGGCGCCGGCACCGTGCTGCTGTCGAACCCGGCCGCCGAGAAGATGCTGCGCTACAAGCCGGGCATGACGGTCCGGCAGCTGCGCGCCATGAGCAACGTGTTCCAGTCCGACGGCGTCACGCCGATGCAGGCCGACGACATGCCGTCGGCCCGGGCGCTGCGCGGCGAGGAATTCGACGGGCTGGAATTCGTCGCCAAGCCGGTGCGCGGCGCGCCGGAGATTCACCTCGTGGTGTCGGGCCGGCCGCTGCGCGATGGCGACGACACCATCACCGGCGCGGCGCTGATCTATCACGACATCACCGCCTCGCGCGAAACCGAGCACAAGCTGCAGCAGGCGCAGAAGCTCGACGCCATCGGCAAGCTGACCGGCGGCGTCGCGCACGACTTCAACAACATGCTGACGGTCATCACCGGCACCACCGAGACGCTGGTCGACAGCCTGCGCGCCCAGCCGCAGCTCGCGAAAACCGCCGAGCTGATCGACCGCGCCGCCGAGCGCTGCCGCGAGCTGATCCAGCATCTGCTCGCCTTCGCGCGCCGCCAGCCGCTGGAGCCGCGCACCGTCGACATCAACGGCACCGTGGTCGACATCGCCAAGCTGCTGCGGCCGACGCTCGGCGAGCAGATCGAGATCAATTCGGTGCTGGCGCCCGACGTCGCCAGCGTCCATATCGATCCGTCGCAGCTTGCCAACTCGCTGCTCAACATGGCGATCAACGCCCGCGACGCGATGCCGAACGGCGGCAAGCTGCTGTTCGAGACCAGCAACATCGTGCTCGACGACGCCTATGCGGCTGTCAATCCCGACATCACGCCGGGCCGCTACGTGCTGCTCGCGGTCAGCGACACCGGCACCGGCATGTCGCATGCGGTGCAGGACAAGGTGTTCGAGCCGTTCTTCACCACCAAGGAGGTCGGCAAGGGCTCCGGCCTCGGCATGAGCATGGTCTACGGCTTCGTCAAGCAGTCCGGCGGCCACATCAAGATCTACAGCGAGGAAGGCCACGGCACCACGATCAAGCTCTATCTGCCGCCTGCCCGCGGCCAGGTCGAGGTGGAGGCGCCTGCGCCGGAGCCGGTGCGGCGCGGCAGCGAAGTCATCCTGGTGGTCGAAGACGACCAGCTGGTGCGCAACTACGTCGTCACGCAGCTGGGCAGCCTCGGCTACAAGACCATCGCCGTGCCCGACGCCCGCGCCGCGCTGGCGCTGGTCGACAAGGGCGAGAAGTTCGACCTCCTGTTCACCGACGTGATCATGCCCGGCGGCATGAACGGCCGCCAGCTCGCCGACGAGGTGCAAAAACGCCGCCCCGGCATCAAGGTGCTCTACACCTCGGGCTACACCGAGAACGCGATCGTGCATCACGGCCGCCTCGACGAAGGCGTGCTGCTGCTGGCCAAGCCCTACCGCAAGGCGCAGCTCGCCGGCATGCTGCAGCAGGCGCTCGGCGAGTGATGTGAGCTACCTCGTCGCCAGCGCGACGCCGGCGAGCGTGAACAGCAGCGCGACGATCTGGCTCGGCCCCAGCGGCTCGTGCAGCGCGATTGCGGAGGCCACCACGCCGATCACGGGCACCGCCATGGTGCCGATCGCGGCGACCGAGGCCGGCAGGCGGGCGAGCGCGGCAAACCACGCGACATAGGCGACGCAGAACTGGATCAGCGTCGAATAGACCAGCAGCCACCAGCCGACCGTGGTGATGCGGTCGAGATGCGTGGTCTCGATCAGCAGGCCGACGATCGCGATCGGCACGCAGCCGAGGCCGATCTGCCAGGCCGCGGCCGGGATCGGCGGCATCACCAGCGGATATTTCTTGGCCAGCACGGTGCCGAGCGCAAAGCCGAAGGCGCCGCCGAGCGCCATGATGATGCCCGGCAGCTTCTCCTTGCTCGCGCTGATGCCGCTGCCGCCCATGATCGCGGCGAGCCCTGCAAAGGCCATCACCAGCGCGATGGTCCGCAGCAGCGTCGGCCGCTCGCCGAGCACCGGCCAGGCCAGCAGCGAGGCCCATACCGGCATGGTGTAGGCGATCAGCGCCGCCTCGCTCGCCGGCAGCCAGAGCAGCGCCAGCCCCATCAGCACCATCCAGCCGGTGACGTTGAGCGCCGCATACAGCACGAGCCGCGGCCACAGCCGTTTCTCGACATGTAGGCTCTGGGCGCGGATCAGCGCCAGCGCCGCCAGCAGCACGGCGCCGATCACCCCGGTGGTGCCGCGCAAGGTCAGCGGCGGCAGCTCGCCGAGCAGGAACTTGGTGGACGGCCAGTTGAACCCCCAGCCCACTGAGGTGATGGCGAGGAACATCAGGCCGGCGGGCGCAAGGCGCGGCCGCGCGGAAGGCTTCTGGACTGTCATGGAACCCGGCGGGGATGTGAGTCGGCCTCACCTTGCCCGCGATTTTGTCGCCCGACCATCACGGCTCTGACATGCCTGGTCCGTAGTTTGCCCGTAGGCCTACGTGAGTCCCCAAAATTCAATCCGGGACCGCGAATAAAAACTTCGCCTGTGAACAGCGGGGCGAAGCTCCGATCCACAGGCGATAGGAATATTTTTGGCTTGGGAATCCCTGAGGACTCACCGATAGTTGGCTCGATCACAGGCGCGGCACCGACCCCTGTTATCCCCCTCTTTCCACCATATTTAGTGTTTGATTCAGAAACTCGTACTAGTCCTTGACGGGCGTGACGGACATGGCCTAGCTTTCAACCTGTTCGGCGCGAGTGTGTTTGGGTCCCCGCCGGTCGCTCCCACAAGGGTTCCAAAATGACCACTCCGCCAGGCCTTCGGGCCGCGGGTGAAGGGTTTCTCTGCCCTGATTTTGGGCCCGAGGTCTTTCGAGTCCGGGGACGACGGAACGGGCCGCGAAGGACCCGGAAACAGAGGCCGTAACCGGCCCGCAAGAAGCGTACGCGTGACGTGTCGCGTGAAGCGTTTTGGGGCGTTGAATGCATGACCCGGAGCACCCGACCAGTCGGGCGCCGGGACGATGCCGCCGCAGGACCGGTCATACCGGTGCCCAGCGGATGAGAGAAAACAGGCCGGATCCACCGGCTGAGCTGCGGATGACGGGAGGCGTGCTGACACGTGTTCCGAAGTCCGCGAACAGACAACATTCCGGCACCTGCGGGGAAACGTGGGGCCGGGCAGAAGAAGAGACGGGGCTCGACCATGCGAATCGAACGACGCAACACCACCAGCGGACAATCTCCCTATGCCGGGATCAATTTCCGCCTGACCACATCAGAGATCCGCAATCCGGACGGCTCGGTCGTGTTCCGCGCCGAGAACGTCGAGGTTCCGGAGTTCTGGTCGCAGGTCGCCTCCGACGTGCTGGCGCAGAAGTATTTCCGCAAGGCCGGCGTTGCCGCGCGCCTGAAGAAGGTCGAGGAAGAGACCGTGCCGTCGTGGCTGTGGCGTTCGGTGCCCGACACCGAGGCCCTCGCAGCGCTGCCCGAGAACGAGCGCATCGTCGGCGAGACCAGCGCAAAACAGGTGTTCGATCGCCTCGCCGGCTGCTGGACCTATTGGGGCTGGAAGGGCGGCTACTTCTCCACGGAAGAAGACGCCCTCGCCTTCTTCGACGAGCTGCGCTTCCAGCTCGCAAAACAGATGGTCGCGCCGAACTCGCCGCAATGGTTCAACACCGGGCTGCACTGGGCCTATGGCGTCGATGGCCCCGGCCAGGGCCACTATTACGTCGACTGGAAGACCGGCAAGCTGACCAAGTCGAAGTCGGCCTATGAGCATCCGCAGCCGCATGCCTGCTTCATCCAGGGCGTCGGCGACGACCTCGTCAACGAGGGCGGCATCATGGACCTCTGGGTGCGCGAGGCGCGCCTGTTCAAATACGGCTCCGGCACCGGCTCCAACTTCTCGAGCCTGCGCGGCGAAGGCGAAAAGCTCTCCGGCGGCGGCCGCTCAAGCGGCCTGATGAGCTTCCTCAAGATCGGCGACCGCGCCGCGGGCGCGATCAAGTCGGGCGGCACCACGCGCCGCGCCGCCAAGATGGTCGTGGTCGACGCCGACCATCCGGACATCGAGACCTATATCGACTGGAAGGTGAAGGAGGAGCAGAAGGTCGCCGCTCTCGTCACCGGCTCCAAGATCAACCAGAAGCACCTCAAGGCCGTGATGAAGGCCTGCGTGAACTGCGAAGGCAGCGGCGACGATTGCTTCGATCCGGAGAAGAACCCGGCGCTGCGCCGCGAGATCAAGCTCGCCCGCCGCAACCTCGTGCCGGACAACTACATCAAGCGCGTCATCCAGTTTGCAAAACAGGGCTACAAGGACATCCAGTTCGACACCTACGACACCGACTGGGATTCCGAGGCCTACCTCACCGTCTCCGGCCAGAACTCCAACAACTCGGTGTCGCTGAAGGACGATTTTCTGCGCGCGGTGGAAACGGACGGTGACTGGAATCTGGTCGGCCGCACCACCAAGAAAGTCACAAAAACGCTGAAGGCGCGCGACCTCTGGGAGAAGATCGGTTACGCCGCCTGGGCGAGCGCCGACCCCGGCCTGCACTTCAACACCACGATGAACGACTGGCACACCTGCAAGGCGTCCGGCGACATCCGCGCGTCCAATCCGTGCTCGGAATACATGTTCCTGGACGACACGGCGTGCAACCTCGCCTCCGCGAACCTGCTGACGTTCTACACCCCCTCCCTTCCCTCCCCCGCAGGCGGGGGAGGGTTGGGTGGGGGCCGCTTCGACATCGAGTCCTACGAGCATCTCTGCCGGCTCTGGACCATCGTGCTCGAAATCTCCGTCATGATGGCCCAGTTCCCGTCGAAGGCGATCGCCGAGCTGTCCTACGAGTTCCGCACGCTCGGCCTCGGCTTTGCAAACATCGGCGGCCTCTTGATGACCATGGGCCTGCCCTATGACTCGAAGGAAGGCCGCTCGCTGTGCGGCGCGCTGACCGCTGTGATGACCGGCATCGCCTACAAGACTTCGGCCGAGATGGCGGCCGAGCTCGGTACCTTCCCGGGCTACAAGAAGAACGCGGCGCACATGCTGCGCGTCATCCGCAACCACCGCCGCGCCGCCCACGGCAACGCGGCCGGCTACGAGGCGCTCTCGGTCAACCCGGTGCCGCTCGATCACGCTTCCTGCCCGCAGGAGGACATCGTCACCCACGCCAGGCTGGCCTGGGACGACGCGCTGGCGCTCGGCGAGGTCAACGGCTATCGCAACGCCCAGACCACGGTGGTGGCGCCGACCGGCACCATCGGCCTCGTGATGGATTGCGACACCACCGGCATCGAGCCCGACTTCGCGCTGGTGAAGTTCAAGAAGCTCGCCGGCGGCGGCTACTTCAAGATCATCAACCAGGCGGTGCCCTCGGCGCTGCGCGCGCTCGGCTATCGCGAGAGCGAGATCGCGGAGATCGAGGCCTACGCCGTCGGCCACGGCTCGCTGTCGAATGCGCCGGGCATCAACGCCTCGACGCTGAAGGCAAAAGGCTTCACCGATGAAGCCATCGCCAAGGTGGAAAAGGCGCTGCCGACCGCGTTCGACATCAAGTTCGCCTTCAACAAGTGGACCTTTGGCGAAGACTTCATCCGCGACCAGCTCGGCATCGGTGCCGAAGCCATTGCTGCTCCGGGCTTCGACCTGCTCCAGGCCGTCGGCTTCACCAAGCGCGAGATCGAGGCCGCCAACGTGCACATCTGCGGCGCGATGACGGTGGAAGGCGCCCCGCATCTGAAGGCCGAGCACTATCCCGTGTTCGACTGCGCCAATCCCTGCGGCAAAATTGGAAAACGCTATCTCTCGGTCGAGAGCCACATCAGGATGATGGCGGCCTCCCAGCCGTTCATCTCGGGCGCGATCTCCAAGACCATCAACATGCCGAACGACGCCACGGTGGAGGACTGCAAGTCCGCCTACCTGTTGTCGTGGAAGCTGGCGCTGAAGGCCAACGCGCTGTACCGCGACGGCTCGAAACTGTCGCAGCCGCTGAACTCGCAGCTCATCGCCGACGATGAGGACGAGGACGATGCGGTGGAAGCGCTGTACGAGAAGCCGATGGCCGCGCGTGCCGCCCAGGTCTCGGAGAAGATCGTCGAGAAGCTGGTCGAGCGCATCGTCGTGATGCGCGAGCGCGAGAAGATGCCTGATCGCCGCAAGGGCTACACCCAGAAGGCTGTGGTCGGCGGCCACAAGGTGTACCTGCGCACCGGCGAATATGACGACGGAAGGCTCGGCGAGATCTTCATCGACATGCACAAGGAGGGCGCGGCGCTGCGCTCCTTCATCAACAATTTTGCGATCGCAGTATCCCTGGGTCTGCAATACGGCGTGCCGCTGGAAGAGTATGTCGACGCCTTCACCTTCACCCGCTTCGAGCCGGCGGGCCCCGTGCAGGGCAACGACTCGATCAAGTACGCGACCTCGATCCTCGACTATGTCTTCCGCGAGCTCGCGGTGAGCTACATGGCGCGCTTCGACCTCGCCCATGTCGATCCGAACGAGTCTGGCTTCGACGCGCTCGGCAAGGGCGTCGAGGAAGGCAAGGAGCCGGATGAGGCCCCCGCCCAGCACCAGGCGACGAAATACCTGTCGAAGGGCCTGACCCGGTCGCGCACCGACAATCTCGTCGTCATGCGTGGCGGCTCGGCCGCGGTGAGCCAGGGCGCCGACAACGCGCCCGCCGGCAGTCGCGTCACCGCGCTCGCCTCCCACGGCGCAACCTCGCGCGGCGCCTCCGACACCGTCGAAGGCGCGGTCGCCCTGAAGCAGGAGGTCAGCCACGACCTCTCGCCGACCGAGAAGCTCGAGGCATTGAACTGGAGCAAGCCCGGCACCGCCGCAGCCGCCGCCCCGTCCAAGGCCGAGCGTCGCGCCGAAGCCAAGGCCAAGGGCTATGAAGGCGAGATGTGCTCGGAGTGCGGCAACTTCACGCTGGTCCGGAATGGCACCTGCATGAAGTGCGATACTTGCGGCAGCACGACGGGGTGTTCGTGAGGCGGACGGCTTGGGATTTAAAAAGGGCGGCCAATGGCCGCCCTTTTCTTTGAGATACCACGCAACTAATACGAGTATTCTTGGAGGCCATGGATATGGACGCCTCCTCACTCGCACAGAAATACCTCGTTTCGATAAGGAGGCGGAATGCCAGAAGTGCAAGGGTTGTTCGGTGGGACTCGACCGATCAAGAGCCTCCATCCGTCATTCCAATTCTTGAAGACATCACCGAGAAACAAGTCGACGCGTCGCTTAATGAATGACGCGTTCGCTGGATTTGTCGAAAAGGACGGCAATTTCGTCGAACAATTTCAAACGACGGGTTTCAACACACGCACGTTCGAACTGTATGTCAGTGAGTTGCTTCATTCGGAGGGGTTCGTCTTCGAAGGGAAGGAACCTCAGCCAGATTTCTGCGTGGTGAAGAACGGAGTGCGACTTGCGATCGAATGCACGACCGCGAACCCAACCGATGCAGGTAAAGGCGAACTTCACGTTTATCAACCCGTCAACGAGAAGGATCGCGATCCTGATGGAATTCGTGCGCGCCAAGAGAACGAAGTCCCGATAAGGGTTGCCGGCGCACTAAGAAGTAAGATGCTTCACCGCGTGAATAGAAAGAAAGATCCGAAGGCCTACTGGGAATTGCCGCACGTTGCTGGCGCGCCGTTCGTACTGGCTGTTCAAACCTTCCATGAGCACGGCTCTCTTGGGTTTTCCAATGCGGGAATCATTCGATATCTCTACGGACTTGAGCAGAGGCCGTCGTGGGACGAGGCAGGTAATCTGATAATCAAATCCTTTCCCGTTCTTGAACACGCATATAACGGTCGCACGATTCCCTCAGGCTTCTTCAATCAGCCGGGGTCGGAGAACATCTCAGCAGTTCTCTGGACCAATGCAGGAACGGTTGCAAAGTTTACGCGAATGGCCCTCGCCGGGCCTTATCCGGACGAAGACGTAACTGCCCTACGCGCGGGAGTGATGTTTGACTTTGATCCAAACGCGCACGCTCCTCTTCCTTTTGCCTACATTGTCGGAGATCCGGAGACACCGGTTGAAACTTGGGGGCAGGAAGCCAACCTCTTCCACAATCCAACAGCGAAGTATCCCATCGCCAATGGTCTGTTCGAGACCGTCACCGATTCCAGAGTCGTTGACGGACAATACAGTGATCTCATCAAGGGAAATTTCTCGCCAATCATGTCGATGTCCATGGTCTTCAGCGGACCAAGGCATCGACTAGGCGCGATACACAAGGGCGAGCAGGTAGTCGAAGTCCTTAGCGAGGCCTACAAACAAATGAACAAGCGCCCTGAGTAAGCCCATGTCCGATGCCTGCATGGCTCACCAACGTATCGGCGCCGCCAAGGGGCGGACTATTGCGCGCGGGCCGAATAGCCGCGTACCGCCTCTTTAGATCCGTTAAGGCAAGAGAAGATTTGCGCCAATTGATTGATGGTACCAGCTTTAACGCAAATCAATCTCGGCAGTTGGGGTTTCAATTCTAGTCCGCAAGACGCAAGGCCGATTAGGCGCAATCCGCCATTTCGCTCGCAACAATCTCGGTGGGTTACCGTTCCCTAACCCACCCTAACACAAAAAGCCCCGCCGCCACGGCGGGGCTCTTCGTTTGGGATGTCGCGGCCCGAGGACGAACGTCGATCGATCGGCGCCTCTATCCGAGCTCCCGCAGGGCAGCCTATTGCGTCCGCTCGTTGATAATGGGCGTCGCCGTCCGTTGCACCCGCTCATAGCGGCTGATTTGATCTTGCGAGAGTTTCTTCATGGCCAGTAATTCATCTGAGGTCTTGATCTTGAGCTGAGCGAAGATGGCCGACGGTGTCACCTCCTCGTCCATCGGCGATGGACTCGATCGAAGCGCAATCATCCGGTCAATGCGCTGCAGCAAGCATAGCTCGGATGAGCGAAGCGACATCCGGGACCAACACGCACCTCGCAAGATCAATCCCGCATATCGCTTCGCTCATGCGGGCTACTGCCTGCCCCCATCCTGCGCGCTAGATCACCATGACGCAGACGCAGACATCCGCGCGCTTCCCAATCGCTTGAAAGTGCGGTCATATGCCGTCCGGAGACACTAGGCGTTTGGGGCAAGGGTCTCGGCTTGCGGGAGGAGAATGCGCGTGAAAGAACTTGCTGGAAAGACCGCGTTCGTGACCGGCGCAGCGTCAGGCATTGGATTGGGGATCGCGACCGCTTTGGCTCAGGCGGGGGCTAAAGTCATGCTTTGCGATATTGAAGAAGCGGCTCTATCCGCGGCGCTCGAGCAATTGAGGCGCACCAACGTCGATGTCGACGGCGTGAAAGCGGACATCTCGATCAAATCCGAACTCGCGGCGGCCGCCGAAGCCACGACTGCCCGCTACGGCAAGGTGCATATCCTCGTCAACAACGCGGGCGTTGGTGGCGGTGGGCCCTATGGCACCTGGACCGACGCGTCGTGGGATTGGACTCTGGGCGTCAACCTGATGGCGACCATTTGGGGAATCGAGATTTTCGGACCGTTGATAGAGCAGCATGGCGAGGGTGGACACATTGTCTCCACTGCCTCGATCGCCGGTCTTATTTCAGGGGCGAGCAATGCATACAATGTTTCGAAATACGGCGTTGTCGCGCTGTCCGAGGGCCTGCGCCTTGAACTTGCGCCCCGCGGGATTGGCGTATCGGTGCTGTGTCCCGGGTTCATCCGGACGCAAATCGCGAACTCAAGGCGCAACCTTCCCAAGCGCTTCGAGGGGGCGGTCCGTGCCTTGCCGACGTCGGGCCCAATTGCCGAGCAGATCAATCTGATCCGCCAACGCGTCTCTCAGGGCATCGATCCCAACTATGTCGGTGAACTCGTCCGCGAAGGGGTCGAAAACGACTGGCCATATATCTTCACCGACCTCGAGTTTGAACCGATTGTCGACGCGCGCTTCGCCGCAATCAAGCAAGGCTTTGACCGGATCCGCGGGCGCACCCCGAAACGATGAGCGCGCAGCAAGCGTAGCCCGGATGAGAGCCAACGGGTCGCGCGAAATGCGCGCCCGACGACAGGCTCCGCGACGCAACTCACAAGATCAATCCCGCATGTCGCTTCGCTCATGCGGGCTACTGGCTGGCACGCTTTTCAAGAAGCAGCGTGCGGTCGGCGATATCCTTCAATTCGAACGCCTGGGAGTCGAGGAACGCGACGGACCCGTTGTTGGGGTCCGCGGCGAGGCGATGGGTTTCGCCCAGATGATGCTTCAGCCAGGCCCGCTGCTCGGTCTGCAATTGCGCGTGCGCCTCGCCCTTCGACCTTGCGAGAAGCGCTTGATAGGCGGTGTTGAGCCTGACGTCCCACTGCCCGATTGCGGCCTTGCCGCATGCGAGCATCTTCGTTGACGTCCCTTCGGCTTTGTCCATGCACGCATCATACGCGGTGCTTTGCTGCGCGCGCGCCGACAAGGTCCCGAGCACGAGCGCAGCTGCAACCAATACAAGCGTTCGCGAAAGCATGACCACGTCCAAATCACCCCACCCGCATCTCCGGACAACCATCGTTGCACAGGAGTGCCCGAAACAAAAGCCGGCAAGCGTAGCCCGGATGAGCCAACGGGTCGCGCGAACGCGCGCCCGATGACAGGCTCCGCGATATCCGGGACCAACGTCACCAGACGCACGACCAGCCCCGCTCTGCCCTCACCGACCCCGTCATCGCCCGGCTCGACCGGGCGATCCAGTACGCCGCGGCCTCCCGGCTCCAGCACCGGCGTCTCTGGAATACTGGATCACCCGCTTTCGCGGGTGATGACACCGACCTAGCCGTTTGACAGCAAGCGTAGCCCGGATGAGCGAAGCGATATCCGGGACCAGCATCACCGGATGCACGACCGGCCCCGCATATCGCTTCGCTCATGCGGGCTACTGCTGCCGCGGCGCGTTCATGCCTCAGGTATTCTTGTGACGGCGATGCGTTTGCATCATCGCACGCGAAGCAAATCACTCAGGTGCCACGCGCAACGTGATCCGCGTCAATTCCGACGGCCGGCCGAGCCGCAAGGCAAAGCCGGGCCAGAGCGCGGTGCCGTTGTTGACGTAGAGCGTCATCCCGTCGACATCGTAGCGGCCCGAGACGAAGCCGGCGTTGGCGCGCGCGGCGAGGCGATCGATCCCCAGGATCAATCCGCCATGGGTGTGTCCGGAGAGCTGCAGCGCCACGCCGAGCCGGGCTGCCTTTCGTGCGTCGCTCGGCTGGTGATCGAGCAGGACGACGGGCGCGCCCTTGGGGGCACCATCGAGAACCGCGGCAAGATCGCGGATCGAATGCCCCCGGTGGCGCGAGGCGCGGTCGGTAATCCCTGCGATCACCAGGCGGCCGGCGCCGCGTTCGAGCACGATGTGCCGGTTCTCGAGCGAGCGCAGGCCGAGCGCTTCGTAGTGCGCCATCCAGCCGTCATAGCCGAAGATATATTCGTGATTGCCCGAGATCACGTAGACGCCGTCGGCGGCCATCAGGTCGCGCAGCGGCGCGATGTCGCCCCGCCGCGCATCGATGGTGCCGTCGATCAGGTCGCCGGTGATCGCGATCAGGTCGGCGCCGAGCTTGTTCGACCGCTCGACCACGGCGCGCGCCCATGGCGCGGGAAACAGCCGGCTGATGTGCAGATCGGTCAGTTGCAGGATGGTGTAGCCGTCGAACTGCCGCGGAAGTCCGCTTATGCCGACCTCGACATCCCTGAGCGGCGGAATGCGCATCGCCTGATGCACGCCGATCGCGGCGGCGGCGGCCGCCACGCCAGCAAGTGCGTAGCGGACGCCGTCAGGCGCGCCGACGAAGCCGCCGTGGAACAGCGCTGTGACCAGCAGCCCGGCATCGAGCGCCAGTTGCAGCAGCGCCAGCAGCATGATCGCGCCGAACGCCCAGTTGAACAGCACGACCACCGGACGCGGAAACTCCGGCGAGAATTCCGATCCCGACGACAGCCTGTTCCAGCGGTGAAACTGCAAGGCGACCAGCACCAGCAGCGCGGCGACGATCTTTGCCGGGAGCGGCCAGTCGAGCGGCCAGATGAAGCGGGCCAGGATCAATAGGCTGGTCAGGCCGAAGATGAGTTGGGGAATAGGTCTCGCTCCGGATCGGATCGGTGAAGGCTGCGGGGTCGGCGCCCAGCGAAGGCAGGGTGGATCGGCCGCGCGCGTAAGCCGCCATCGTCTGCACATTTTCGGCAAGTTGGGCGTCGCTGAAGCGCCCTGCGCGCTGTCCCAGTAGCCCGGATGAGCGAAGCGACATCCGGGATCCGCCTCGCAAGAACACGCCACCGGCCCCCGCATATCGCTTCGCTCATGCGGGCTACGGGCTACAGACTGCGCGCGTTGCTGTGGAGCGCAAGCCGGAGGTCTCCTGGCACCTTCCATCAGCATTATCGCCCCTCCTGAAAAATGAACCTGAACGCCGCTCATTTTCATGCCAACTATTGAATATTGTTCATTTTTTGTTGGAACCGATGATGCAAACGACCTTCCGGATGGACGGATTGACCGGGTCCGAACGGGGTCATCACCAACAGGCGCGGTGCGGGCGATCTGCGACCGTATCTGCTGCAGGTGCTCCCGCTCATCCTGATCCCGCTCTGGCAGTCGATCTATCATGCGCCGCGCGCCGATCGCGCAGCGTTCGCCGCCGCGATGGCGCTGTACGTTCTGGCCAAGATCGCCGAGGTGCTCGACCATCAGATCGCGAACTCGCTCGGGTTCGTCAGCGGACACACCTTGAAGCACCTGCTCGCGACTTCAGCCACGGCCGCCATCGTCTGGGGGCTGACGCGACGATTCTCGGCCGGCGGCCGTCGAACGGCGGGCACTTCGACAATTTCGGAATAATGGAAACGTACCGCTGATTTGCCCGACGCGTCAAGTCGCTCTTCCGAGTGCCGGCGGCAACCTGCCCCTTTGCATGGGGTTGTTTTCGATATTTTGGGACGGGCAGCTCTGCTTCGTCGATCGCATCTGGCGGATTGACCGGCATGGCGACCGCATCCATATGCATCTGCATGAACCGGCCGTCGCCTGCCGTTTCGCATCCACCTGGACACAGCCAAATACCATCGGCTCCCGTCCCTAACGTTCCGGAGTCGCCGTGGCCGCCCTCTCCATTCTCGATCTCGTCCGCGTCACCGAGGAAACCGACGCGCGCGGCGCGCTCTATAACGCGCGCGATGTCGCCGTGCATGCGGAGGCGCTCGGCTATCGCCGCATCTGGGTGGCGGAGCACCACAACATGGCGGGCATCGCCAGCGCCGCGACGTCGGTCGTGATCGGGCACATCGCGGCGGGAACCAAGACCATCCGCGTCGGCGCCGGCGGCATCATGCTGCCGAACCACGCGCCCTACGTCATCGCCGAGCAGTTCGGCACGCTGGCGCGGCTGTTTCCGGACCGTATCGACCTCGGCCTCGGCCGCGCGCCGGGCACCGACCAGCTCACGCTGCGCGCGCTGCGCCGCACGCCGGAATCCGCCGAGAACTTTCCGCAGGACGTGCTCGAGGTGCAGGCCTTCCTCGCCGCGGCCGGTCCCAACCAGCGCATCCAGGCGGTGCCGGCCGCGGGCACCGACGTGCCGCTGTGGATTCTCGGCTCGAGCAATTTCGGCGCGATGCTGGCCGGCGAGCTCGGCCTGCCCTACGCCTTCGCCTCGCACTTCGCCCCCGAACTGCTGATCCAGGCGCTGCAGATCTATCGCGCCCGCTTCAAGCCGTCGGAGCAGCTCGCGCATCCCTACACCATGGTCGGCGTCAACATCATCGCCGCCGACACCGACGAGGAGGCGCGGCGGCTGGCGACCACGCAGCAGATGTCGTTCACCAACATCTTCCGCGGTGCGCGCGGCCTCAGCCAGCCGCCGATCGACGACATCGAGAGCTACTGGTCGCCGGCGGAGAAGGTGCAGGCGATGCGGATGCTCGCGCGCTCCATCATCGGCTCGCCCGCGACGGTGCGCGCCGGCATCGACGCGCTGGTCGCGGAGACCGGCGCCGACGAGCTGATGATCGTGTCCGACGTCTACGATCACCAGAAGCGGCTGCGATCGTTCGAGCTGATCGCCAAGGCCGGCGGGATCACGCCGCAGACCTAGCCCTGAACGGCAGGGCTATCGCATATGGGAGGAGATGGACTTGTCCGCACCGTCATGGCCGGGCTTGTCCCGGCCATCCACGTCTTTCTTCGCCTGGAAACAAAGACGTGGATGCCCGGGACAAGCCCGGGCATGACGAGTTTGTGGAGCGATCGAGCTCATATGCGATGGCCTTGCCCTGGACGGGCGGGATCACTTCGGCGCGCCGGCAGGCGCCTGCGACTGCGCGAGCTGGCCGAGCGTGACGCTCAGCGAATTCGGCGCATGGTCCCGCAGCATCGAAAGCTTGACCGAACTGCCCGGCGCTCCCGCATAAACCTTCTTGGTCAGCTCGTTGGCGCTCTTGATCGGCTCGTCATTGACCGAGGTGATCACGTCCCCCCGCTTCAATCCGGCCTTCGCGGCCGGGCCGCCGGTCTGCACGCCGACCACGACCGCGCCGTGCAGATTGTCCGCACCTAAGCTTTCGGCAATGCCGGGGGTGATCGATTGAATCTGGGCGCCCATCCAGCCGCGCGTGACCGTGCCCTTGTCCTTCAGCTGCGGGATCACCGTCTTCACGGTATCGGCGGGTATCGCGAACGCGACACCGACCGAGCCGCCGGAGGGCGAGAAGATCAGGCTGTTCACGCCGATCACCTCGCCATGCGTGTTGAAGCTCGGCCCGCCGGAATCGCCGCGGTTGATCCGCGCGTCGATCTGGACGAAATCTTCCGAAGATCCCGTCTCCAGGTCGCGCGCACGCGCCGAGACGATCCCTGCGGTGACGGTGTTTCCGAGGCCGAATGAATTGCCGGCCGCGAGCACCCAATCGCCGGTGCGCGGCGGTTGATCGGCGAGCTTGACATAGCTGAAGTCGGTCCGCCCATCGACCTTGAGCAGAGCCAGGTCGCTGACCGGATCCTTGCCCAGCACTTTCGCCTTGTAGACCTTGTTGTCGCTGGTGCGAACGTCGGCGCGGTCGCTGCCGCCGAGGACGTGATTGTTCGTCACCGCATAGCCGTCCGCCGAGATGAAGAAGCCCGAACCGATCGATGTCATCTCACCCAGCTTCGGCAGATTGCCCGGTCCGCGCCTGCCGGGATTCGGAACGGCCCTCCCCGGCGTGTCCTGATCGGGCAAGTCATCCGGCCCAGAAGAGTCGCCGGGAGACTGGCCGGGAGAAGAATCGTCGTCATCCGCCGCAGCGACCTTGGCGTTGACGCCAATCACGGCCGGCCCAACCTTCTCCGCAAGGTCGGCGAACTCGCCGGGACCACCATTGCCATGATCCGCGCGCGAAGCTGCCGGCTGTGCGTGGGCAAGGCTTGCGCTCACAAGGCTTGCGCTTACAAGGCTTGCGCTCACCAGCAACGCCGACGTGAAGGCACTGGTGACGAGCGACGTGCGAAGGCTGCCGAAAGCCGGGTCTCTGTGATTCATCTTCCGCGTCCATGTTTGGGATCAGCCGATTGCTTTGGATGAGTTGCCGGCCCGGACGCGACGATCAGTGAACCGTTCCCTGCAGCACAGGGGCGCAATGCCGAGCGACGAACGGCAACGGATAGAGCGACAGACCGTTCCATCGGCATTCGCGGTAGACGGGCGGCTTGCCACCTTTGCGCCCTTTTGCGCATTAAATCGCCGGATTTTCGCTTGCTTTGCCCGCCTGCGCCCCTACGGTGCGCCCGCAACGACGGAGACGATCTCGACCATGGACGCCGCAATGAACTGCCCGAAATGCAATTCCGAGCATGCCTATCAGGACGGCGTTCTCTGGGTCTGCCCGGAATGTGCCCATGAGTGGAGCACCGACGCGGCCGCGGCCGCCGAGACCGCGCCGGAAGCTGGCGTGCGCGATGCGCACGGCAACCCGCTGACCGACGGCGACAGCGTGATCGTGATCAAGGACCTCAAGGTCAAGGGCTCGTCGTCGGTGGTCAAGGGTGGCACCAAGGTCAGGAACATCCGCCTCACCGAGGGCAGCGACGGACACAACATCGCCTGCAAGATCGACGGCATCGGCGCGATGAATCTGAAATCGGAGTTCGTCAAGAAGGCCTGACGCAGCCGGGCTTACGCATCCGCCAATGCTTTCGCCGGTGAGGCGGCGGCCTTCGCGATGGGCCGGTTCTCGTCGTCGACCAGCACGACCCGCGGATGAAACTTGCGCGCCTCGTCGGCGTCGAAGCTGGCATAGGCGACGATGATGACCTTGTCGCCGGCCATGGCGAGCCGCGCGGCCGCGCCGTTGAGGCCGATGGTGCCCGATCCCGCCGGCGCCTCGATCACGTAGGTCGAGAAGCGCGCGCCGGTGTCGACATTATAGATGTCGACGCGTTCATTGATGAGGAAACCGGCGGCCTCGATCAAATTGCGGTCGATCGAAATCGATCCCTCGTAATGCAAGTCCGCTTCCGTGACGTGCGCGCGATGAATCTTGCCCTTCATCAAAGTCACTTGCATCGAGACCATCCCGTATCGTTGCGTCGGAATTTTCCGCGCCGCCAATAACGGCGCGCCGCCTCCGCGTCAACGTTGTCCGGGTGTACGCTCGCTTCGAGCGCAGCACCATCGCGATCGGTTTGTCCTGAAATTGCCGACCGCGCCGGTCTGCAATGCTCCGCGCCGCCCAAATCGGAGAATGAATGCGCTGCGGCGAAGCCTTTCCGGAGCAGGCTATTATTTGTGACCCGGCGGCGAACGCCCTACTCCCGCTTGCTCGCAATCTCGTTCGCCAAGACCAGGATCACCTCGCCGTCGAGGATCGGCTTCGCGACCTCAAAGAACCGCGCCACGGCCGGCGAATTGTTGTGCCGGTCCATGGCTGCCTGATCCGGGTATCGCTCATACGTCGAAAATATCCGGGGACTGTCGACATCCTGCGAGACGTAGTAGCCGAGGGTGGACGGCTCGTTGGCGCGGACATGCTCGACGACATCGAGCAATGCCTGACGCATCGCCGCCTCATGGCCCTTCTTCGCGCGGATGATCGCCGTAATCGCTAGCATGCACTCTCTCCGGAATTGGTAGCCCGTTCGCTCGACCCATCCTACACGCTTTTGACTAGCTCACACCCTGCTCAACGCCTGCGCGATGTCGGCCACCAGGTCGGATGGATGCTCGATCCCGATCGAGAGCCGGATCGTCGAATCCAGCACGCCGATCCGCTTGCGGATATCGGCCGGTACGCCGGAATGCGTCATGGTGGCCGGCAGGCTCGCGAGCGACTCGGTGCCGCCGAGACTGACCGCGAGCTTGAATATCTGCAGCGCGTTGAGGAATTTCTCCGCCGCCTGCTGCCCGCCGACGATGTCGAACGAGAAGGTCGAACCGGCGCCGCTGCTTTGGCTCGCGAACACACGCCCCGCGGGGGACGCCGGATCGTGATGGCCGAGATAATGCACCTGCGCCACCTTGGGGTGATCGCGCAGATAGTCGGCGACGATCCGCGCGTTGCGGTCGGCCTTTTCCATGCGCAGGCTGAGCGTTTCCAGCGAACGGCTGATCATCCAGCAGGAATGCGGATCGAGCTGGGTGCCGATCGCGCCGCGCAGCGCCTTGACGTCCTTCATCAGCTTCTTCGAGCCGAGCGCCGCGCCCGCAATCAGGTCGGAATGGCCGCCGACATATTTCGTCAGCGAGTACAGCGACAGATCGGCGCCGTGCTCGATCGGCCGCTGAAACACGGGCCCGAGCAGCGTGTTGTCGCAGGCGATGATCGGCGTATGGCCCTGTGCCTTGCCGATCGCGTCGGCGATGCGCCGCGTCAGCGCGATATCGACCAGGCCGTTGGTCGGATTGGCCGGCGTCTCGATGAAGATCATCGCGACGCGGCCCTTCTTCATCGCCTCGTCGGCAGCGGCGCGGATGACACTCTCGTCGAGGCCGTCGGCAAAGCCCACGGCGTGAATCGAGAAGCCCGCCAGCGTCCTGGTGAACAGCGTCTCGGTGCCGCCATAGAGCGGCTGCGAATGCAGGATCACGTCGCCGGGCCGCGCGAAGGCCAGCACCGTGGTCGAGATCGCCGACATGCCGGAGGAGAACAGCGCGCAGCTCTCGGTGCGCTCGTAGATCGCAAGCCGGTCCTCGACGATCTCGCTGTTCGGATGATTGAAGCGCGAATAGACCAGCCCCGCTCCCATGCCTTCCGGAGGCTCGCGCCGGCCCGCGACAAAGTCGAAAAAGTCCTTGCCGTCCTCGGCGGTGCGGAACACGAAGGTCGAGGTCAGGAACACGGGCGGTTTGACGGCGCCCTCCGACAGCTGCGGATCGTAGCCGTAGTTCAGCATCTGGGTTTCCGGATGCAGCAGGTGATTGCCGATATGGGTTTTGGACGGAAACGGTTTTGTCATGGCCGGTCTCCTGTTCACGGGCCGCCGCGCTGACGGCGATTCCCGGAATGATGGGACCAGCATACCCCAGCTTTATGCCATTCAGCCAAAGCACGGCATCAGACAGTTCTGGATAACGAACGGCCGGCGTGCGCCCTGCTCCGCCGGCCGTTCCGAATTGTCACGCAGTGGTGAAGACGCGGGCTACCAGCCGCGATCCACGTTGCGCACCTCGCCGGTCCGCGCATCGACATCGACCTGCATCCAGCGGCCGAGGCGATCACGCCCCTCGACCTCCCACTCGTCGCCGAGGAACTGGGTGTTGGACACCGTCACGATGCCGAGATTGGTCGCGACATCGAGCGCGGCTTCCATCGAGATCTGGCTGCCGGAATCGTAGGCCATCGCCGGCGTCGCTGCGCCGATCGCCAGGGCCGCGATCGCGGGAATAATGAAACTTCGCATGGCTCACTCCTCATGGAACGGGATGTTATGCCGCATAAAACGAGCGGCGCACCCATCAGTTCCGACAACAGGGGTGACGAAGCAGCGCGAAACTTCGGCAGTTGCGGCGATTTGGTGGCGGTTCCGGTTTCATCGACGCGCGCCGTTCGCCTTGCGCGCTCTCTTCTTCCACATCCGAAATCCGCCCTCGAATGCGTTGGCGTTGTCGCCGAACCTCACCTTGGGCGGCGGGTTGTCGACCTTGTCGGCATTGCCGCCGCCGAGCACGATGTACTCGGGCTCCAGCGCGGCGGACAGCCGCGCGATGACGTCGTCGACGCTCTTGCGCCATTTCTTCCGGCCGCGGCGCTCGAAACCCGCGACGCCGACATAATCCTCGAACGTCGCGCCCTTGCGGTACGGCAAATGACCAAGCTCCATCGGCTCGTAAACACCATCCACGATCATCGCGGAGCCGAGGCCGGTGCCGAGGCCGAGAAACAGCATCCGGCCGCCCTGATAGCTGCCGATCGCCTGCATCAGCGCATCGTTGACGACCCTGGTCGGGCGGCCGAACGCCCGGTGAAAATCGAAGCCGGCCCAGCCGCGTCCGAGATTGTGAGGCTCGGTCAGCGGACGGTTGTGAACGACGGGTCCCGGATAGCCGACCGAGATCACATCATATGACCAGTCCTTGGTGAGCAGCTTGACCTGCCGCACCATCTCGGTCGCGGACAGCGTTGGACCTGACTCGAATTCGCGCTTGATGCGCTCCTTGTCGGTCATAACCTTCACATGCGTGCCGCCGACGTCGATCGCCAGCACGGTGCGCTCCGATGCGGGCGCTCGCGCTTTCGTGCTTGTTGTCCTGCTTGCTTTCTTCCTTGCTTTCTTCCTTGCTTTCCTGGCCATCGATCCGCTCTCTCTCGTGCGCACCGAGTGGAACAGAGAAACGCTGCGCGCGCCACGGCGATGTTCTGCATCTGACTCCAATTTGTTCGCAAAGAACGAATCGGAATCGCGCAAATCGGCGCCGCCAAAACCTTAACAAGGCGTGCACGTCTGCCGCATCAGAGCGACCGAATGGAGGCAAGCTGAACGCAGGCGACGTCGTTTACAGCAAGCTTGCCGGATCACGTCGCGGCCCAACGGATCCGATCGAACAACCCTTCGACCCGGGTGCAGACGCGGTAGAGACAAGGGCTGAGCAGATCGGGGCGCTGCGATTGCGCTTCGTTCGGCCCGATGTCGGCCCTGCGCTGTCGGCATAATTCTGCGCGTCGGCCGGCCTAATCCTTTGACACGAAATCCTTCAGGCGAAGCCGGCTTCGGTGGTCCGCATGCGCTTCCTCGCCCGACGGATTGAGGCCACGAAAATATGTTTTTTGCCAGCGCTGCTGCGTTGCTCCCGATCCCGGATCCTGCAGATCGGTATTGAAGGCGTTGCGACCTTCGGACCACAGCCTGTGCTCGCGCTCGATGTCGGGTGCTTTCGACAATGGCAACGTCTCCGGCTCGATCCGCTCGAGGCTGCCACGCTCAATCGGAAAAAGATGGCAATATGGCTCGCCCTGCTCAAATCGTATCTTTGTATTCGAGCGCGTGAATCGCCAATTCATCGTGAAGGTGTACGGCGACCAATCCGTCTCGATGATCCCGCTCAACGGCGCAATGGCATCTTTCGGCCTGTTGATGGGTCCGGTGACAAAGAGGTCGAAACCGGGATCGGTGCGGAACAGGCACGGGACGTGGAAGGTCAACACGCCATGTCCGAAGTGGCTCACAGCCGGCGCGTCGGTGCCGAGATCAGGCTTGATCCGAATGGTTTCCTTGTGATTGAGCCCGTCCCAGCGAGCCGAGAAGCCCGACGGACAGAGCAGCTCCCAGCCATGGGCGTTTGCAATGTTGAGCGGCAGGCAACGGTACGCATAACGTTGGTCGGTCGCATCCATCCAGTCGCGGTCGGGCGATGCAGGGCGGATCCGAACCGCATGGCCGTCCAATGTGTAGGCGATGAGCTTCGGCATCGGGCCTCATTGCGAAAACCAGCCCCGACCGCTGTTTGGCGGACCGGCAAATTTGTAGCTCAACCCTACGCGAACGATTTCCTCAGTCAATTTGGCCGAGTGCGTCCATGCGAATGGGCTTAGCGCGCCCACGTTTTGTGGTGCCGGAGCCGTCCGATCACCGAGATCGACATGGAGATACTCGAACTTGGCCGTCCACGGGCCGCTCACAACAGTCTCCCAGCCGAGGCCCGCCGTCCAGCCAGGTTTCACGCGGGAGTCGGAGCCCGCGAATCTAAAGCCCGTGGATCCGGGAAAATCAATTGCAGTCGAAAAGGCATAGTCCGCATAGGCCAATCCTGCAGTCGCGTACAGCATATTCGATGGGTTTACGAGCAACCCCAGGCGTCCGCGGACGGTGCCGAGGTAATTCGATCGGAAACTGTTTTCCCAGGTGTTGGATACCCCGGCCGCGAGCGGGAACGGTCCCCGCAACTCGGATGATCGTAGATCGGTGTAGTTGATATCCGTTTCGAGCCCAATGACTGTCTTGTCGTATTGCACATTGCAGGAGACGCCAGCGCCCGCCGTAATCCCTCCAGCGCGTTGTGAAGCGGCCGAAGTCGCCTGCTGGGCGGCAAGTTGCGGGACGGCTCCGGCGATTTGCGCAAAATCAACGATGACGTCGTTTGGAGCGGAATCGAAGCGAGCCTTGGCCGAACCATAACCGGCATTCACGCCGACGCTGCAGCCGGTCCAGCCAAAGGGGACGACCGGTAGCGGCGGCGCCTTGACTGGCATATACGCGGCAAAGGCGGAACTCGCCTCGTCGAACCGCATCCGGAAATGCGCTTTCGCCTCCCAGGCATCGATGCCAGGCGTGAAGAATGACAGATAGCCGCCCGACAGCCACAGTTCGGCTTGTGACCCGAGCTGGGCGCGGACGCCGCCGCGCAATTGTCCATGCCAGCGTGTGAGCCCGACGTCGGTGCCGTCGATCGTGGTGACAGTATCGACCAACTGCTGAGTGTCGTACCGCAACGTGGCCTGGACGAACGGCTGCAGCAGAAGTCGCTGGTCGAGCACAAAGTCTCGATTGACCTCCACGGAACCTTCGACGTGACCCCAGCTATAACCTTGGCCGGGGATCGGAAATCCCTGACTGCTTGTAACACCCGAGACCTCGTCGTGCGCATGAAAAAGCGTGAACCGGGGCAGGACACGCATCCACGGCGTATCGATGATCTGGGTGATGCTCGTGGACAGGAAGGCGCGGTCGACTGGCATGTTGGCGCCGTGCCCGAACACGTCGAAGGCACGGTCGAGCCGCACGTAGCCGAGCCAGGCATCGAACAGCGTCGTTGGGCTGATGAGCCACCCCAGATAGGGCCCTCCGCCGATTCCCGACTGGTAGATCGACGCATTCAGTCCGTCGTACGTGACTTTGGTGCTTTCCGGATTGAACGCAAAGCCCACAACGAGGTCCGGGCTGACACGATAGTCGAGCCCGTATGTAAGTTCCTGTAGCGTGCCTTGCGACGTGAGCCCGACAACCCGGTCGGTGTAGTTGACCTGGCGCGGTGTCATCCAGGCATGCCAGCCGTGGCCCATCGATGCCGAGGTCGGACTGGTGGCGACGCTTGCGTACTGGTTGAACCCGGCGAGAATCGCGTCCGAGATGAAGTAACTGCGCGCAAAGTCGGTCCCGAGCGCGCGTGCGAGATTCGCGTGCGGCACCGGCATGGGTGGTGGCGGCCCAGGTGGTGGTGGTGGTGGTGGCGGCGGCGGCGGTGGAGGCGGTGGAGGCGGTGGAGGCGGCGGTGGTGGTGGCGGCGGTGGCGGCGGGAACGGTCCGGGATGTGGAAATGGTATGAAGCCGTTCCAGTGCCGCGGAAGCCGCGGAATTGGCCCCGGCGGCCCCGGCGGCGGCGGTGGCGATATCGAACATAGCTGGTTGGTGAATGCATTCACCTCATTCGAGACCGACTTCTCGCCGACCAGCGGTCCCAGGACGCCGCCATAGGCCCTGAACTTCTCATGGTCATCGAACGACGGCGGAAACACCTCGGTTGCAGTGTCTGTTCGCAAATCGAGGAAGGTGGGTCCGCCGCTGAGCGTTCCGCTCTTGCTGAAGCGCCACATGAAACCAGTCTGCGGATCGCCCTGCACGCTGCTCGCGTTAATGCAATAGTCATTGGTCGCGGAACGATAGCCATCGAAGCCCAGATGGATTCTGTCCGCGCCGATCGCGACGTTGCCGGAAACGAGCGACGCCGCGGTCCCCAACAAAAAAGGGCGGACCCGCGTCTGCCAATGTCGCTCCGTCGAAGCGGAACATGCGCGCTGTCGATTGGATCCGACCGCGGCTTCGGCTGGCTTCGTCGATGGAATCAAGGCCGATCGAGTTCGCGGTGCATCCATCCGCGGTCTCCACAAATCAGCCCCACCCCACGCTAGCGCTCCGGGATGAAACATTCAGTCACATAATTGCGGTGCGATGAATTGCTACCTTAAATCGTTTTCCAATGTTGCCAGGCAGCAACTATTCATTACAACTTATACGATCGTTCCCTAACAACGTCGCGCGATCGGCGCCAAGCTCTCCGCTTTGCCGCACGAGCAATGGCACAGACTGCACATTGCTCCTGTGGGCCGCACCACAACTGGGTTCGCGATCCGACTCCAATTTGTTCGCGGGGAACGAATCGGAATCAGGAAAATCGGCGCGATCCAGACGTTAACAACGCATATACACCGGCCGCATCCGAACAATCGATGTTGTATCATGATGAGATTATTGCTCTCGGCGCGGAACATCGCGGCGCATTTCAGGTGCACTGCGTTCTCCCGCATCACTGATCGAGCGATGAACCGCACCACGGCCACGTTCCCGATCCGACTCCAGTTTGTTCGCGAGGAACGAATCGGAATCGAAAAATCGGCGCGAAGCGATTCTTAACAAGACATTGCGCGACTTCGATGCCGCGGCACTTTGTTCGGCGGATGAGCGCACGCGTAACCGGACATCCATCGACGACGTCACTGCGTCGGGTTACTGCGCGCCAATTATTCGGCCGCGCCTTGCGCGGGTCAGCCGCCAGCTCTTGAGGTGAAGCCAGAGCGCTTCGGCGACCGGTCCTTGCAAATGTTGACGTCGACGGACGGCCGCAAGATTTTCCTCGCGGCCCGGAAAGTTCGGTCCGGCGATACTGATCAGCCTGCCGTCCCGCAGCTCGTCCTCGATCAGCCACGCAGGCAGATGGCCCCAGGCGAGACGATGCAGGATCAACTCCTTCTTCATCATCTGGTCTGGCACGCTGCACTGATGCGCACCGTCGATCAGGAAGAAGTTTTCCGACGACGGTCGCCGCGCCGTGTCGCGGATCACGCACTGCGTGAAGGGGCGCATGTGCTCCGGCGTGACCTTCTTCGTCCACGCAAATGGCAGAAAGCCGGGAGCGACAACCGGCACCATGGCGGTGGTCGAGAGCTTGATCTGTTCGAAGCGCGGATCTGACGGCTCCGCGCGATGAAACACCAGATCAGCGTTATCATCGATCAGGCGCTCGAGCGGTCCGCCGACCGCCTCATATTCCAGGTGCAGGCGCGTGTTGGGATAGCGGGCAAAGAACCCGGAGAGCATCTGCAGCACCGGCGGCCGTGGGCACAGGTCGCCGATGACGATGCGCAGGACGACCTCTTCTCCGCCGGCAAGCTGCTCCGCATAGCTCTGCAGCAGCTCGAACTCGCGCAGCGTCACCTGCGCGCGTGCGTGAAACGTCCGGCCGGCGTCCGTCAGCCCGATGCGGTATCCGCTGCGATCGAACAGCGTGAGGCCGAGCTGCTGCTCGAGCCGGGCGACCGCCGCGAACACCGACGGGTGCGACCGGTTCAGAGCGGTGCCGGCGGCCTGAAAGCTTCCCTTGGTCGCGACAGCGTCAAAGCAGCGCAAATCGTGCAGCTTGATCCGATCCATTGTCCATAAAACCTACAGAGATCGATCAATCTTAGTAATTTTTCTTCGAAGGCGCGAGTCCTAGCCTGGCTCGACGCGAAGCCTGGCGGCTTCCTCCAGCACAAGGGACTGACGAGATGAGCGGCGATCGACACTTCACCACGGCGGATGGCTGCCGGATTGCGTACCGTATCGACGGTCCCGACGATCGGCCGGTGCTCGCGCTGTCGAACTCGATAGCCACCAACCTGCACATGTGGGATCGCTCAATGCCCGCCCTCACCCGCTCGTTTCGCGTGCTCCGCTACGACACCCGCGGTCATGGCGGTTCAGACGCGCCGGTCGGCGCATACTCGATGGATCGGCTCGGCCGCGACGTGGTCGAACTGCTCGACCACCTCGCGATCGATCGCGCCCATTTCCTCGGTCTGTCGCTAGGCGGCTTTATCGGGCAATGGCTCGCCATCTTCGCGCCTGACCGCATCGATCGCCTGATCCTCTCGAACACCGCGCCCTATCTGGCGTCCGAGCTGCCGTTCGACGACCAGATCCGCGCGGCGCTGGCTGCCCCGGATATGAATGGAATCGCGGACGGCTTCATGCGCAACTGGTTTCCGGCGGCGATGCTGGCTGCACCGAACGACATTGTCGACGAATTCCGCAACATGGTGCTGACCACGCCGCCGCGCGGTCTCGCCGGATGCTACGCGGCCCTGCGCGACGTCGATCTCCGCCGCGTCATCTCGCTGATTGCGGCGCCAACGCTCGTCATCGGCGGCGAGAGCGACACCGTCACGCGGGCCCGCCACAGCGCTGATATCGCCGCGACAATCACCGATGCCAAGCTCGTTCTGCTGCCCGGCGTTCACATCCTCAATGTTGAGCTGCCGGATCGATTTAACCGAGAGGTCGCGCGTTTCCTGGCGCTCTCGGCCACATGACTGCGTAGCCCGGATGAGCGAAGCGACATCCGGGACCGCTCTCAGAGTACGCGATCGGGCCCCGCATATCGCTTCGCTCATGCGGGCTACAGGGATCACGCACCATAATCGTTCTCCATCCGACTCCATTTTGTTCGCAAAGAACGAATCGGAATCGAAAAAATCGGCGCGAATCGATTCTTAACAACGCGTTGCAGATTTGATTCCGGTCGACTCTGTAGGGCGGACTAACACCGGGTTACGCTTGGCTGACCCGCCCTACGCAACGTCCAACGTCATATTTGAGCTCCGGCCGCAGCGCGCGCATCTTCTCCGCCAGCCTGTGGCTTGACGTCTCCTCCGCATGCGCCAGCCGGTTGACCAGCGCGACATAGTCCGCATCGCTCTTGTGCTGGTTCAGCTTTGACTGGCCCTCGATCTCGTCGACGACGATGTCGATCACCCTGATACCCGCCAGCATCGCTTCGCGCTTGCCGGGCTCCATCTGCGTCAGGTCCCAGGGCTGCTTCGGCAGCCGCGCCTCGGAGGCCGCGAGCAGCGCGTCGCCGTGGCCGCGGTTCTCGCCGTGATCGCGCAGATGCGCGACGCCCGACAAATGCACCGCCTCGTAGAGCCAGGTCGAGACGTTGTCGGGTGAGACATACCAGTCGTTCGAGATGTAGGCGTCGTCGCCGGAGACGATCAGGAGGAAGCGCCGCGTGCCGTCGGCGAGCTCGACCAGCGGATTCTTCGCGGTGAGATGGATCTGCACGATCACGCGCTCGTCGCGGCGCTCGATCACGAACGGCACATGGGACGCGCGCGGGCCGCGCGCATCGGCGGCGACGATAGCGCCGAAGCCGCGCGCCGCCGCAAAGGCGAGCGCGCGGTCTTGCTCGATGCGAAACTGGGGACGGAGGATGTGCATGGCGGCGGCGCTCGCAAGCTGGAGGGAGACGACCAGCAAGGCTAGCGCAACTTTCGCCGGAGATCACCGCCATGCACGATCCGGCTCAGCAGATCATGGCATTGTCGCCGTGATCGCAGACGCCGCCGGGCTGGTCCCGCGGCAACGCCTCCGACTCGCCGAAACGCGAAACCGCCATGCGCGGCGGACCACCGCTCCAGCGGCCGGCGGCGGCATGGCTCTTCACGAGCGCAGATGGGCCCGCCGCCGGCACCTCGTGTGCCATGGCCGCCCCCGTCAGCATGGCGAGCGCGGTCAGCGCGGCCGCAACCTGTTTGATCCCTGACATCAGTTGCTCCTGTTGGATTCGGCACGCCGGCGCATTGTTCGCCGCACGCCGATCGGTTCGCGCTCACATCATGATCGATCGCTCTGCCGTCTTATTCCGACGCCATGAGGCAAGCGTTTGGATGCAGGACAGTGCACCCGCGCATCTTCTTCCACGTCGATCCGACACGTTCGGTTGATCGCAGCGTGACAGACGAGGTCCCGACGCGAACCCGCAAATCAAACCGGGCTGCGCCGCCTGCGACAAAACAGCCCGACGGCAACTCAGCAAAACCTGTCGATATCAGAATAAGAAAATATTCCGCTTACTGCCCTTTGCTCGCGGCCCATGGGTGCGATCAGACAAAACATGTCGCGAGAATGCGGATGTATGACTCGCAGCGAACCACACATTCGATGTCGTCCCGGCGAAGGCCGGGATCCATAACCACAAAAGGATGTTGTCGAGCATCGCTGGAACGACGAGTCCCATTCACTACACCTGCTGTGGCGTATGGGTCCCGGCCTTCGCCGCGACGACGATGTGGAAGAACGCGAGCCCGGACTATCACCGCCATGCTGAGGAAGCCGCGCAGCAGCCGTGTCCACCGTTGAACTGGGGGCAACGGACGGGTTACGCTGCCTCCAACCTCACGCCCTCCCGCTGGAAGGATCACCATGAACGGCAATCGATATTATGGCGTCCGCGTCGAGGGCGCGAAATACGGCGTGGGGTTCGGCTCGGCGCTGGCGATCGCGATCTCCTACACCAAGAACCATTCGATCCTGTGGGCGATCATCCACGGTATCCTGGGCTGGCTCTACGTGATCTACGCCGCGCTGTTCGGGTGAAGCGCACAAGATGACGGTCATCTCGATTCAGTCACAGGTCGCCTGGGGCCATGTCGGCAACAGCGCCGCCAGCTTTCCGATCCAGCTGCACGGCATCGACGTTGTCGCGGTGCCGACCACGCTGCTCAGCAACCGGCCCGGCTATCCGACCATTCGCGGCCGGGTGCTCGACGTGCAGCTGGTCGCCGACCTGCTGCGCGGCATCGAGGAGCGCGGCGCGGTCGAGGCCGCGCGGCTGATCCTGTCGGGCTATCTCGGCTCGGCCGACATCGCGATGGACGTTGCCGACTTCGTCGCCCGCGCGAAAGCGGCGAACCCGGCGCTGCTCTATTGCTGCGATCCCGTGCTCGGCGACCGCGACCGCGGCATGTTCGTGCGATCGGACATTCCGCCGCTGGTGCGCGACGAGCTCTGCCCGCTCGCCGACATCATCACGCCCAATCATTTCGAGTTCGAATTCCTCTGCGGCGCGCGCGTGACGACGATCGATGACGTCGTCGCGCAGGCGAGCGCGCTGATGGCGCGGGGACCTCAGACCATCGTCATCACCAGCGCCGAGTTGGCCGGCACGCCGCAGAGCGAGATCGAGACGCTGGCGATCGAGCGCACTCAATCCGACAAGATATATGCCTGGCGCGTGCGCACGCCGCGGGTTCCGATCAGCCCGTCCGGCACCGGCGACCTGTTCGCCGCGCTGTTCGTTGCCGCCCGCGCGCGCGGCCTGGCGACGCCGGATGCGCTCAGCCACGCCGCGTCAGGCATCTACGGCGTGCTGGAGCGCACCGCGCAGAGAGGAACCGAGGAAATGCGCATTATCGAAAGCGCCGGCGTCATGCTTGATCCGAAGCCGCGCTTCGCGGCGGTCGCCATCGCCGCATCCTGACATCCGGGACAGGTCTTCATGATCGACATCACCACCCTCCTCACCTACGCCGCCGTCGTGCTCGGCCTGTTCCTGATCCCCGGGCCGGCGGTGCTGCTGGTGCTCGCGCGTTCGGTCACCGGCGGCGCGCGCGTCGGCGTCGCGACCGGGTTCGGGATCGCGCTCGGCGATCTCGTCCACACCGCGATGGCGACGTTCGGCCTGTCTGCCGTGCTGATGACCTCGGCGCTGGCGTTCTCGGTCGTGAAATATGCCGGTGTGATCTACCTGATCGTGCTCGGCGTCCGCGCCCTGTTGGAGAAGAACGACGACCTGAATTTGCCGGCGGCGCAGCCGGTCGATCCGCGCCGTGCGTTCCGGCAGGCGATCTGGGCGGAAATGCTCAATCCGAAGACCGCGCTGTTCTTCCTCGCCTTCCTGCCGCAGTTCGTGCACCCCGGCCACGGCTCGGCGGTGGCGCAGTTCGCGACCCTCGGCCTGATCTTCGTCGTGATGAGCGCGGTCTACACCTCGCTGCTCGCGCTCGCCGCCGGCCGGATCAGCCCGTGGATCCGCCGGCATCGCCGCATCGGGCAGTGGCAGGGCCGCGTGGTCGGCACGATCTACATCGCGCTCGGCGTCCGCCTCGCCTTCCAGGAGCGCTGATGTCCCCGCTCAGGCCGCAAGCCACGAGCCGATCTTCTGAGGTCGCCCCGATCACGGCCGCGTGATTCAAATCGTCTGGATTCCCCGTAGTTTACCGATGGGGGATCACCCGGATTCTCAGTGCCCGCGCGCGCTGTTATTCCAGCGCACGAGAATCGCTTCGGCATGGGAATCGGAAGATGTCTGCAGTTTTCTTTCACTGCTCCGACGACAAGCACGTCATCCTGGATCGCACCGGCGCCGCGATGGATCTGGCGGAGGCGCGCCTGTATGCGGAGCAGCTGGCGCGCAGCTATGTCATGACACCAAGCGTGGAAGACTGGCGCAACTGGGCGGTCCACGTCACCGACGACATCGGAACCGAGATCTTCGAGCTGCCGTTCACCGCCATCCTCGGCGAGCTGCACTGAGGGCATGCCATGAACTCGATGGAACTTGCCCTGCGGCCGTTGCGGCGCCACCTCGCCCGCCTCATCGCGCGCTGCGTCGCGCTGATCGATGGCGTCATCAATCCCTATCGCCCCGAACTGTACTACATGCGCGGACCAGGCCCGAAATGCCGCGCCCGGCGGCAAGCCGCACTGCGCGACTAGAGCCTATCCCGTTCCGATTGAATCGGAACGGGGCTCTAGATTCTTGTTTTGACGCGTTTTCTTCACGCGAACCGGTATCCACTTCGCTCGAAAACGCTCTGGCTTCGCGGCATCCGCAACGAGAAAAGGCCGGCGGGCGTTACGCCACCGGCCTTCTCCTGCAGCTGCCGGTTCCCGGAGTCCGGTTCCGCTGCGATTCCACTTGGTCTTGAGCTTGCGACGACTGTTTTAATCAAATCTTAACGGCATGGCGGTGAGCTGGTTTCAAAGGACTCCTTCGCCGTGCGGCGTGGTTTGTTCGTTCATCGTGCTTGATGCGCTGCACATCGTTTTTGCGCCAATCGCACGTTGATTGTGCGCCACGCATCTTAGGGAATGCTCGACTCAGTGTTACCCTGTGATGCAAACCGAAACGGAGACTTCGGAATGCCGTACTACACCTTCGATCTCGTGGTGGGGGACGAGTTCCGTAATCAAGGAACCATCATCCTCGAAGACATCAGCCTCGCCTCCGACCGCGCCGACCAGCTCGCCAACGAGCTGTCGCAGGTCAAGCCGGAGCTTAAGGCGCGTGGCTGTGCGGTGCGCGTCACCGACATCGACCGGCGCGAACTCTACCGCACGCCGCTCGATCCCGTGCCGCGGTGGCGCAGGGCGGGCTAGCGTCCGTCGGTTAGATCTGCGGCGATCGCGCTCGCGCGATCCTAGTGTTGTTGCGCGACGGCGGGGACGTCTGCTCTGCCCGCCGTCAGCTCTGATGCGGTCCGCGCATCATCTTCAGCGCGTCCTCGATATGGCGCCAGTCGCGCGCGTCGTCGGTCTCGCCCTTGCTCTCGCAGGCCACGGCGTTCTGCGCGGCCTGGGCGATCGCCTCGGGGCCGTGCTTCAGCAGCATCTGCCGGGCGATGGTGTGGATTTGCATCTCGGCTAACATGGCGCTCTCCTCGGCTGTCGACTGCTGACATCAGAAACCACCGAGCGCCGCGTCTGGTTCCAGCAGCGCGCCGTGCGCACCACAATCGGCGGTTCCCACACGGCGCGGCGGCGGTTACAGAGGGGCCATGGCGCAGAACATCTATGACGATCCCGGGTTCTTTGCCGGCTACAGCCAACTGCCGCGGCAGGTCCGCGGACTGCTCGGCGCGCCCGAATGGCCGGCGATCCGCGCCATGCTGCCCGATATCGCGGGCAAGCGCGCGGTCGATCTCGGCTGCGGCTTCGGCTGGGTGTCGCGCTGGATGCGCGAGCAAGGCGCGTCCGACGTGCTCGGCGTCGACCTCTCGCAGAACATGATCGCCCGCGCCACCGCCATGACGCAGGATGCGGCGATCACCTACGAGATCGCCGACCTCGAGACGCTGGAGCTGCCGAAGTCGACCTTCGATCTCGCCTACAGCGCCCTCACCTTCCACTACATCAGGGACTTCGATCGCCTGGCGCGCATGCTGCATCGCGCGCTGGTCCCGGAGGGGCACCTGGTCTTCACCATCGAGCATCCGATCTACATGGCGGCCGCCCATCCGGACTGGGGGCAGGACGAAGACGGCCGCAAGACCTGGCCGGTCAACCGCTACTTCATCGAAGGCGAACGCCGCACGGACTGGTATGTGAAGGGCGTGCTGAAATATCACCGCACCATCGGCACCACGCTCAACGCGTTGATCGGCGCCGGCTTCACGCTGCGCCATGTCGAGGAATTCTCCCCGACACGTGAGCAGGTCAAGGCGATGCCCGAACTGGCCGACGAGCTCGAACGCCCGATGATGCTGCTGGTGTCAGCGCAACGCTGAAGCATGATCCGGAAAAGTGCGAAGCGGTTTTCCCTCGCGACAAACACGGGACGCGTTTGCGCGGAGATCATGCTCAAACCAAGAGCCAAAGCGCGATGAAGCTTCAACCCGAACGCATCGCGCTTTGGCGTCAGGCTGCGAGCAGCTTGTCGAACTCCTCGGGCGGGTATGATTTCCCGTCCTTGTCGGTGATCACCACCTGCCATCCCTCGCTCGCCCAGACCTTGGCCTTGGCGATGATGATGAAGGTGCTCTCGCGCTCGATCCTGACCGTTTCGTTCTCGCGTTCTGCGATCATCTTGTAGGTCAACGCTTGTCCCTCGCCGACTTGGTCGATCCGGCGTTTGTTGGCAGCGGCTTTGGGCCGGATTTCGCTGGGACTGTGACAATTTGGTGGAAGCGCCGGCGCAGGATATGCCAGCGCGCAATTTGCGGTCGCGCCTAACGCGCGATGTGATCAGGTTGAATCGTCATCGCGCTTTAGCTCTTTGTTAGAAGCGGCCTCTGCCCGCGCCTCCATCATGCCGAGCCGCCCATCATGCGTTAGCATGACGGCAGCGCCGCCCAGCAACAGCTGCAATGCCGCGCGCCGTGACGGCCGACCCAATGCGACGCCGTCCGTTTCTCGATTGTTGTTTGGCAATGGCCGCCTTCCAGAAGCAGAACGGAGGTTATGGTGCCGGCTCAAGCTGTCAACGCATGCGGCGCGCATGGCCGCCACAAGAAAAACCCCGCCCTGGAGGGACACCAGGGCGGGGAAGGTTCATTGGGTAGAAATCCACGCGCCTGGAATTGGAGAGCGCGGGGAAGTAGCGGCAACAATTCTATTTGCCGCCGTCGTTCGGACAACAGGATTAAAGCGCGCGCAACGCCGGGACTTTTTCCCGATCGAGCCGGCAAAAATCCCGAACCTGGCTTGCGCCACGCCATTCACTGCACCACGTCGAGCCTGACATTCGTGATGCCCTTGCCGATCATGCCGAGCGATTGCGCGGCAGAATGCGAGACGTCGACGATGCGCCCGGGAACGTAGGGTCCGCGGTCATTGACGCGCACCGTGACCGAACGGCCGCTCTTGACGTCGGTGACGCGCAGCTTGGTGCCGAACGGCAATGTCGGATGCGCGGCGGTCAGCTCGCGCCCGTCGAACTTCTCGCCGCTCGCGGTCGGCTGCTCCTCGCTGTAGAAGCTCGCGACGCCGTGCGAGGCGATCTTGCTGTCGCCGGTCCTGCGCGAGGCATAAGGCGTATGCCTGCGCGTTGTGGCGACACGTGTGCGCGTGGCAGATGACGCAGCCCGTGTCGGCTCGATCGATGCCGGCCGGCTCGCGAGCGCCTGTGAGCGCTGGCTGACAACGGAGGACTGCGCGCACGCCGCGAGCGACGCTGCGCCGATCATCACGGCAAGCAGCCGGAGCGGCTTTCGGGCATGCGCAAACGGGATCGGGGCCGCAGCACCATCCGCGCTGCATTTGACGCCGACGTACGAGATGACTGCATCGTCGCGTGACATTGTTGCACCCCCAACTTGCGCCCCAGCCCAAGCCGAAAATCCAACGCCCTATCAGCCGAATCCAATCGGGGCGGAACGGTGGCGGAGCGCGGTCAGACGTGCCGCACGCAATGCGATTTGCCCTCGGCTGTGGTGGATGCGCCACACAACCCAGGCGCCTCACCCGGAAATGCCGGCTCGAAGCTCCCCACTCGTGCCGCGGATGCCACGCCCCTCGCCCCCGGCTTGGGTTCCCCAAACTCCCCAACCTCTCCACCCTCTCGCCTTGCTTTGGTCAAACCGGACTGGAGTCGTGGGGACAGGGTCAGGGGTCAATACAGAGCGTAAATTTGCCGGCCGCCCATTTGCGGTTGACCTTGGAATGAAACGGGGACCGCCATGCAATCGACACTGAAAGACGCAGATCCACACGATATTTTCGCGATCGAGCCCAGCTTCGCTCCGGTACGCCCGGACAACGCCGCTGCGCCTGCCGGAAGGGCAGCGCCGGGGCAGCGCGAGCCCTATTTCGGCCCGAGCCTCGCGCCTTCGTCCGCGCCCCCGGCCGCAGCCGTCGCCTCGGTGCCGCCGGTCACGCCAATGTCAGTGGCGCCGGAGCCGCCGGCCGAGCCGGCCTATAGCGCGCCAAGCCATAACGGCCGACTGGACGACATCAGATTGGACCGCGCGCCGCGCCCCACCAGCAAATGGGCGATCCGCGCCTTCTGGTTCTGCTTCGCGATCGCTGGCGCCATGGGCACCGCGGCGTGGCAGCACTACGGCGATCGGGCCAAGCAGATCGCCGCCGAGTGGGCGCCCCAGATCGCACAACTGACCTCGCTGATCCCGGGCAAGTCCGTGTCCGCATCCGACCAGGCGAGCGCGCCGGCCGCGCAGGCGGCGACCACCGATCAGCCGGCAGCTGAAGCCGCACCAGCCGCCCCGCCACAGGACGTCGCCACGGCCGCGCCCGCCGCAGCGGCGCCCGCCCCCGCAGCAGCACCGGCTGCCGCGGCCGCTCCGGTCGCAGCGGCCGCGCCGGTCGCAGCTAGTGTCCCGGCGGCGCCTGCAGCGGCACCCGACCAGACGCAGTTGCTGCAATCGATGGCGCGCGATCTCACGTCGATGGGACAGCAGATCGAGCAGCTGAAGACCAGCATCGATCAGCTCAAGGCCAGCCAGGATCAGTTGGCACAGCGCGTCGCGAAGACCGACACCAGGGCCGTCGAGCCGCGGCCGGTCGCTCCGCCGCGCCCGCGCGCCGCGGTCACGCCACAGGCGGCGCCGCATGCCGCCGTTGCGCCGCCACCGGTGCGCCGGCCGGCGCAGGCCTACATCCCGCCGCCTCCGCCGCCTGCATCAGCAGCGCCGCTGCCGGCTCCCGCCGCCGCCCCCCAGGCGGTTGCGGCACCGCGGCCGGTGCAGCAGCAGTCCTCGGTTGTTGACGCGGATGATGGCGGCCCGGTGGTTCGGCCGCCGATGCCGCTGCGCTGAAGTCTGACTGACCGGTAAAAAAGCGTGCGGCCGATCGCGATGACGCGATCGGCCGCCCTGCGCTTCGTATCTGAATTACGCGCTCTGTCCCGGCGGCAACACCACCACGGTCGCGCCCGGCTTGACCCGCTGATAGAGGTCGATCACGTCGCCATTGGTCATGCGAATGCAGCCCGACGAGATCGCCTGCCCGATATATTCGGGCTGATTGGTGCCATGGATGCGATACAGCGTGTCCTTGTTGCCCTGGTAGAGATAAATGCCGCGGGCGCCGAGCGGATTGGCCGGTCCACCGGCGACTCGCTTCGGATACGGCCCGAGCCGCTCCTGGATATCCTGGGTCGGAACCCAATCCGGCCATTCGGCCAGGCGGCCGACGGTGGCGACACCGGAGAAGGCCATCGCCTCCTCGCCAACGGCGACGCCGTAACGGATCGCCTTGCCGCCGGGCAGCACGTAATAGAGGTAGCGCGCGTCGGTATCGACCAGGATCGAACCCGGCTGCTCCCGACGGGTGTACTCGACAATGTGCCGCTGGAACTGCTGCGGGATCTTGGCGTCCGCATAGGGCGGATGCGCCAGCAATTGCCGATCGCGCGACGTCATCGCGACATCCGTCGCCGGCGACAGCGTCGCCTGCATGCACCCGCCAAGCGCAAGCGATCCCACAAGGACCGCAGCAAGCCCCAACTTTGACACGATCATTCTCCCCTGCGTCAACTTGTGCCACATGCTGCCGAAATCGTGCTTAAATCGTGGCAGCGCAGGTTGGAACACGTCTGTTTGATCGGTTCTTTCCGTGAGTGTGTCCTGTCGGTTGCACTCGGTTCCCCTGGACGCTAGCCTCACAAAAAACGTCCAAAACCTTCGGAGGAAATTCATGCGTTACGCTCTGCTGATCGGCGGCCTGATTGTCGCAGCAACCCCTGCCCATGCCGATCCGCGCGCGGCCTATGTCACGATGGTGCTGCAGGCCTTTGCCGCCAAGGTCGAGTGCCCCGGCACCGATCTGGTCTATCAGGACCTCGTGCAGCGGGCGCAGGACATGCATCTGCCCGACGGCACCACCGAGAAGGTGCGCAAGGCGATCGCCTTCATGCATACCGGCGGCAAGATGGGCGAGAAGCAGGCCGACGACCTGATGACGGAAGTCGCGATCGCGACCCAGACCACCGACCTCGATCAGCGCCGTGCCGGCAGCATGACAACCTGGTGCCAGGACCAGAAGACTCGGCTTGCGGGTTACATCAGGACGAAGGAGTAAACTCCAACTTTCAATCGAGCTCCGGCGGCGCGAACCAGTTGGTCAGCGACAGGCCGCCGTCGACCACGATCGACGCCCCGGTGACGTAACCGGAGAGCTTTTGCGAGAGCACGGCGAGCGCCATCGGCGCGAGATCGTCCGCCTGGCCAAGCCGTCCGAGCGGAATGTGCTTTGCCAGCGCGGGATCGGCGACGAAGCCGCCGGCCGCGATCGCGCCGGGCACCAGCGCATTGACGCGGATGCCATGGCGGCCCCAGCTCTTGGCAAGCTCCTTCACCAGCATCGCCATGCCGGCCTTCGCGGTCGAGTAATGCGGCAGGTTGCGCGGCGTGCCGGCATGCAGCGAGGTGAGCAGCAGGAACGATCCCGGCGTCTTCGATGCGATCAGCCTGCGTGCCAGTTCGCGCGACAAATGAAAGCCGGCATCGAGATTGACCGCATGCATCTGCCGCCAGGTCCCTTCATCGACGGCCATCGCATGATCGGCTTCGCGGCGCGGCGGCGAAGCACTGTGGACGAAATGGGTCACCTGCCCGAGCGTGGCTTGCGCATGCGCCAGCAGGGCGTCGCACGCCGCGCGCTGTGCGAGATCGCCGGCCCACGCGACCGCGAGCTCGGGACGCGGCGCGGCCTTGATCGCCGCCAGAACCCTGTCCTCATGCAGATCGGCAAACACCGTCCGCACACCTTCGCCGACCAGCGCCTGCGCGATGGCGCGGCCGATGCCGTTGCCCGCGCCGGTCACCAGGGCTGTCTCGCGCGCGGGATCGAACGGCGATGTGAACTGACTCATGATCGCGAAACTCCCGGGATTGGCAGACCTGCGCTCAGTATGGCGGCGCCTTGCGCGCCCGCTGTGCCTTGGCGGCTTCGATCCACCAGGAAAAATCGTCGGCAAAACGCGGAAAGGCGCGTTCGAGTGCCTTGCCGGCCTCGCCGATCGGCTTGCCCTCGGCCGACAGCGTCTGCGCGATCGGCCCCGCACCGATCGTGCTCGATATCACCACCATGCCCATCTCGGACAGCGTGCCGTGCCAGGCGGTCGCGGCGCGGACGCCGGCGAACCGCCCGGCCGAATAGCTTGCGATCGCCGCGGGACGCCAGAACCATTCCTCGAGGAAATGGTCGGTCAGGTTCTTCAGCCCGGGCTGGATGCCCCAATTGTACTCGCCGGTGACGAACAGGAAGCCGTCGGCGTCGCGGATTTTTCCGGCGAGCGTTTCGAGCACGGCCGGTGCCTGCCCCTTGGGATGTTCCTTGTACATCCGGTCGAGCATCGGCAGGCCGACCTCCTTGGCATCGATCAACTCGACATCGTTGCCCCGCGCACGAAGGCCGTCGACGACGAAGTGTGCCAGCCGGATGCCCATGCGATCCGAGCGATAGGAGCCGTAGAACACGAGAATGCGGTGGGTCATGATAGGCCGATCCTAGCACGGTGCGGCAACAGCGTCCTGCGGCGCGGCGCGCGGCGAGCCGCCGCGCACAAGTGTTAACCGGCCTTCCGGCTCGTTTCGCCGGCATTAAGCAATTCGTCGCAGGCCCTTCGCCGTGGCCAAAAATCGCCAGATTTCTTTTCTGGATATGTTTTCGCTTCGAGAAGGAGGAACCGACATGCGGATCGCAAAGCTGGTTTTCGCAGGCTCGCTCGCAGCCATCGCTGCCGTTGCCACGCCTGCGCTGGCGAAGAGCACCGAGCGCCAGAAGGCCGACGAAAAATCCACCACCACCACCACTTCGTCCGGCTGCCAGGCCTACCAGCAAGCCGCCGACGGCACCTGGAACCAGCTCCCCTGCGGCGAAGCGGGCTCGAACGGCGCCACCCAACACCGCCCCGCGGCCAAGGGCGCTGACGACGACGAGCACTGACGTGTCACGCCCTGCCGCCACGCGCGGCCGGGCGAAGTGGCACCTTCGACTTTCGGACCAAACGGCCGGGACCGTTGCGGCGGCTCCCGCATCATAAACCCAAGCTTAATGCACGCCCGCTACGGTTGAGGCCTCCCCTCTCTCGTCAAGAATGGCGCGCATCCCATGAAAATCGGTACTCTCCTGACGGCCGCGATCGTCTCACTGTCCGCGGTCGGCGGCGGACTGGCGGCCTATGTCGCGGTGACCAAGTACCAGACCATGGACAAGGTCTCGACCGCGCAGAGCCGGCTCGAAATCGTCCGCGCCGTCGGCGACATCCCGCGCTACATGAACTCCGAGCGCGGCATGTCCACCAACCTCTTGTTCAGCACCGGCGCGATCGACCAGAAGCAGATCGCCGATCTCGACAAGCTGCGCAAGCTGACCGACGACGCGCTCGCCAAGGTCAATCAGGTCCGCACCATGCTGCCCGGCTCGCTCGACGACGGCGAGGCGGTTGCGAGCGCGATCGATGCGCTGAAGGCCAAGTTCGCCGCGCTCCGCGACGCGATCGAGAAGGCGATCGCAGGTCCGGTCGACGCCCGCCGTCCGGCGGCAACCAAGATCGTCGCCGACAACTCCGTTTTCAACGCCGGCGTCACCGTGCTGCTCGACGAGCAGGTGCGCCGCCTCGCCGGCCTTGACGGCAACGCCTACCGCCAGGCCAGCTACGCCAATGTGGCCTGGACGCTGCGCGACACCGGCGGCCTTAATGCCAGCCTGCACAAGGCGCTGGTCGGCGCCAAGCGCGTCGCGACCGAACAGGAAAAGCTGGAGCTGTTCCGCAGCACCGGCCGCACCGAGCAGATCCTCTCGACGCTGCAGGAGTTGCGCAACAATCCGGCGACATCGGCCAATGTCCTGACGGCGCTGGGCAAGATGCAGGCCGACTATGTCGAGCGTTTCGGCAAGGCCCTGAAGCTCGCCAAGGAAGGCGCGATCTCCGGCAAGTATGAGCAGGACGTCGAGACCTATTATGCCGAATCCCAGATCGGCCTCGCCTCCATCATCACCGTGCGCGACGCGTTCTACGAGAATGCCGAGCAAGGCCTTGCGAGCGCCTATTCGTCGGCGCGCTTCAGCTTCGTGGTGGCGCTGATCGGGCTGCTCGCGGTCGTGGCCGTCAGCGCCGGCCTGATCGTCATGGTCCGCCGCCGCATCCTCAACCCGATCGCCGCCCTCACCGGCCGGATGTCGCGCCTTGCCGCGGGTGAAGTCGCCGAGACGATCCCGGGCGCCGCGCGCAAGGACGAGATCGGCGCGATGGCCGCCGCCGTGCAGGTGTTCAAGGACAACAAGATCGAGGCCGATCGCCTCGCTGCCGAGAAGGAAGCCGAGAACGACGTCAAGATGCGCCGCGCCCGCGTGCTCGACGACCTGACCCGCACCTTCGAAGCCAAGGTCACCGAGCTGGTCGGCGGATTGTCCGCGGCATCCTCGGTGATGGAGGAGACGGCGCAATCGATGTCGGACACCGCCGCCGCCACCAACCGCCAGGCCGCCGTCGTGGCCGCGGCATCCGATCAGACCTCGACGAACGTGCAGACGGTGGCGAGCGCCACCGAGGAGCTGACCTCCTCGATCTCGGAGATCGCCCGTCAGGTCGCGACCTCGACCGAGATCGCCGCGCGCGCGGTCGACCATGCCCGGCGCACCGGCGACACCGCGCGCTCGCTGGCCGAGGGCGCGCAGAAGATCGGCGACGTCGTGACGCTGATCCAGAGCATCGCGGCACAGACCAACCTGCTCGCGCTCAACGCCACCATCGAGGCGGCCCGCGCCGGCGAGGCCGGCCGCGGCTTTGCCGTGGTCGCGTCCGAGGTGAAGTCGCTGGCCGGCCAGACCGCGAAGGCAACCACCGAGATCTCCGAGCAGATCACCGCGATCCAGACCGCGAGCGACGAGACCGTGACGGCGATCCGCAGCGTCATCGACGTCATCACCGAGATCGACCAGATCGGCACCGCGATTGCCGCCGCGATCGAGGAACAGGGCTCGGCGACCAAGGAGATCTCGCGCAGCGTTCAGGAAGCCGCGCGCGGCACGCAGGAGGTCAATTCCAACATCTCCGGCGTGCAGCGCGCCGCCGACGACACCGGCGGCGCTGCGAACCAGGTGCTGGGCGCGGCCGAACAGCTCTCGACGCAGTCCAAGGACCTTGCCGGCCAGGTCAACCGCTTCCTGTCCGACGTGCGGGCGGCCTGAGGTGATGGCCGGGCACGGCCCCGCCCGTCACGGCTGGCGAACCGTCTAGCCGCCGCGCAACCCGAGCACGCGGCGGGCGATCGCCTGGCGATGCACCTCGCTCGGGCCTTCGTAGACCCGCATCAGGCGCGCCTTCTGCCACAGCGCGTTGAGCGGCAATTCCAGGGTCACGCCGAGCGCGCCGAGCGTCTGCATGGCGTGGTCGCAGGCGTCATAGGCCATCTCGGTCGCGAACACCTTGATCATCGAAGCCTCGTGGCGGATGTCCTCGCCGCGGTCGGTCTTGTCGGCGGCCTCGCGCACCATCAGCCGGCACGCATGCATGCGCGTGGAAACATCGGCGATCCACCACTGGATCGCCTGGCGCTCGGCGAGCTTGACGCCGAACGTCTCGCGCTGCCTGGCGTGCTCGCACATCATGTCGAGCGCACGCTTGGTGATGCCGACGCAGGTCGACCCCATCTCGAGCCGCCGCGTGCGCAGCCGCAGCTGCATCGGCGCGTAGCCCTTGCCGACCTCGCCCAGCACGGAATCCTTCGGGATGCGGCAGTCCTCGAACACGATCTCGTAGGTCGAGCCGCCGCCGACCATCGGGATCTCGCGCTCGATAATGAAGCCCGCCGTGCCCTTCTCGACGATGAAGGAGGTGATGCCGCCCTGGCGCTGATCGTTGCCGACCCGCGCCATCACGATGATGAAGTCGGCGGCGCGCGCATTGCTGATCCAGATCTTGCGGCCGTTGAGCACCCACTGTTCGCCTTCGAGCACCGCGCGCGTCTTCATGCCCGCGGGATCGCCGCCGGCGCCGGGCTCGGAGATCGCGATCGCCGATGCCATCCGGCCCTCGATATAGGGCTGCAGATACTTCTTCTTCTGCGCATCGGTACCGACCGCCTGCAGCATGCGCAGGTTCGGCGAGTCCGGCGGCAGCACGAACGGCACGCAGCTGCGGCCGAGTTCTTCGTGCACCGCAGCCATCGTGCGCGTCGGCAGGTCGTGGCCACCGAGATCCTCGGGCGCATCGAGGCCCCAGAGGCCGAGCTCTTTCGAGACGTCGCGCAGCCGCTTGCGCTGTTCCGACGTGAGCTCGGGATGATCGCTGCCGGGCAGCTTCGATTTCAGATAATGCGGCTCGAGCGGGATCAGTTCGCGGTCGACGAATCTCGCGACGGTCTCGCGGATCATGGCTGTCTGTTCGTCATCGCTCATCTGAGATTCCTCGCCTAACGCTGTTGGATTTCAAGAACCAGTAGCGCATTTTTTGTCGGCGGGAATAGCGGAAACGCGCAGCCGCGCTCACGCTCGCGCGATGGTTTCACGGCGCGGAATTCAATATCCCGCGGCGTGGTCGATGCCTACGCAAATGCGCGGGACGCGCCCGTGCATCGCGCAGCCGATCGCGCCGCACGAGGTTGTTGCCCCTGAGCAAGCGATCGACGCGGCGCTAGTCGGCGAAGCCGACATAGCGGACAAAATCGTTGTTGGCCTCGCGGTCGGAGCGCACCGCATTGGCGGCAAAGCTGTCGTCGGGATAGCCCATCGCGACGCAGGTCATGATCACCTCGTCTTCCGGGATGTCGGCGACCTCGCGCACGATGTCGGAGCGCATGATGCCCTGGCCGTTGATCACGCTGCCAAGGCCGCGATCCCAGGCCGCCAGCACGATGCCGTAGCAGAGCGCACCGAGATCGAAATGGCAGACCGCGCCGGGATCGAGGATGCGGTCGTAAGTCAGGACCAGCGACACCGGAGCATCGAACTGACGGAAGCCGCGCAGCACCCAATCCTGCCGCATCGGCTTGTCGTCGCGGGCGATCCCCATCGCGCCGAACAGCTTCTTGGCGATGTCGACCTGGCGGCCGCGGTGCACGCCCTGGTACTCGCCATGGCTGACGATGTCGCGCTTCACCTTGGCGCCGGCGACCATCTCGTCCATGTTGCGGCGGCGCACTTCCTCCAGCGGCGCCCCGGTCAGGACGTGGACATGCCAGGGCTGGGTGTTCATCGAGGACGGCGCGCGCTTGGCCACCTCGATGATCTCTTCGACGGTCGCCCGGGACACCGGCTGCTTCTTGAACCCGCGCACGCTTTTGCGTGACTGTACCAGCGTCTCGAATTCCATTCCGCGCTTCCCCGATTTTGTTCCGCGCTGCACGCGGAATTTCCTTGATCTGATCGGGGTATTTTATCGACAAAATCGGCCATGGGAACTTGATCGGGCCAAGAATCCCGTATCCAATCCGGCCACTGGTTTGGTTTAGGGAGAACCCAGATGAAGCGGATTTTCTTGGCGGTGGTGATCGCGACCTTTGCCGCCAGTTCGGCATTTGCACAGGACGCCTCCTGCGAGACGAAAGCGGTCGGCAAGGACGGCAAGCCGCTGGCCGGCGCGGCCAAGACCTCGTTCATGAAGAAGTGCACCACGGATGCCTGCGAGAGCAAGGCAGTCGGCTCCGACGGCAAGAAGCTCGCCGGCGCGGCCAAAACCTCGTTCATGAAGAAGTGCCAGAGCGGCGCCTGAGCCCTCGACGGCGCTAACATCCCCCTCAATTCGGACAGATCATCGGGTCGCGCAGGGCGCGGCCCGAACGGCTATTGATCCGTACGCTTCAAGCCCTCAGAACGAGACGCCGACCCGCACGCCCCTGCTCCAGACCCGCCGGCAACGCTTCCGGGTGTTGCCGTGAAACATTTCGAAACGTTCTGGCAGCTGGATCGGCTTGGCAAATTCCAGGCAGGCCCCGCCGGCGGAATAGTCCACCAGCCGGCATTCGATCAGCGGCGCCTTCGGTTCAAGCTGGAGCTTGACCACGCTGGACACGCATCCGCTCGGACGAACACGCGCAAATCTCCGGGGATGCATCAGGCCGCCTCAGGTGAAATCGTACCCACAGGCTCGTCGGCGGTCGTTAAGATTCCGTTCAGATCGATGGTTACGAACCGTGGCTGCCGGACGGATCGGCGCGGGTGGCGCCCGGACGGCGCGAGGCGGCCAGCGTCTCCGATGGCGCTTCCCCGAACTGCGACCGATAGCTGCGCGAAAAATCGCTTAAGTGCCAGAATCCGTAGGCCAGCGCGCACGTCTTGACGCTGGGTGCCCCGGCAAGCAGTTGCTGGCGCACCAGCCAGAGGCGACGCAACCGCAAATAGCGATGCAGGCTGACGCCCCGGTAGCGCTGGACGGCGTCATGCAGCGTGCGCACCGACACGCCGATCTGCCTGGCGAGTTCGCCGCTGTAGATCGGATGCGCCACGTCGCCTGCCAGAATTGCGCGCGCGTCGTTGAAGACCTTGAACTGGCGCGTCGTGTTGGCCCGCGTCGTCCACTTGGCCGGCACGATCTCGGCGAAGGCGTTGTCGATCGCCGCAAGCAGCGTCTCCTTGATCGACTCGCCGCTAGCGAACTGGGCATCGTCGCTCGGCTGCGACGTCACGAGCAGGATGTGCCTTACCACTTCACGCAGCCGATCCTGCGCGCGTTGAGAAATCTCGTGAATGCTGAAATGAAGACCCGCCTGCGGCCAGCCGCGGTCGACAATCGCCGGCGTAAACATCACCGAGGCATATTGGCGGGGCGTCTCCTCCACCGACGAGTAGAACGCGCCGCCGCCACCGAGCACGATGACCGCGCGATCGCGCTCGACGCCGTTGAAGCGGATCGGGACCCCGTCATCCATCGTGAAGCCGACCGCGGTGGTCTGCGGCGCAAGCTGCGCGTCGACGATCCGCGGAAAGGACTGCGTGTAGTTGAGCTCGCATCCCGGCAAACTCAGGATGACCTGCTCGGCCGAAATCTTCCGCGCAAGTGGCGTGAAATCAACATCCAGATTTCGGATCGAACTCCGGAATGCATCAACATCGTCAAAACGAAAGACTCTCGGCACCGGCAATGGCGCCGTCAAATGACCGCTCCTGTGAAATGCTCTTGAAAAATTGCGCGCGACGCGGCGCCTTGCGCGCCGGCCCCATCAATAACTTCCATGCACAAAATGCGAATCGTCCAATAGGTTCAATCAGGAAAAATGCGGTCCGTTCGTCGAACCGGACAATCCGGCAATGTAACGCGGCTGCCGAATTTCGATAGTCTTTAGCGGGATATCCACCGCCGAGATCGGCCCTCCCCATCAATTTCTATACCCCTATTAAAGATTCGAGGAGCAGATTGGCATTGGGAACGATGATGTTCCTCGTCGCGGACCATTTTAGAGACCGCAATGATAGTTATTGCCTCGCCCGATCTTATTGCCAAGCTCGACCATGTCTTGAGAGCCGGTTCCCCAGACCTCCACACGCGCATGCTGCAGGAGGTGGCTGGGCTGTTTCTCGAAGACGCTCACCGCCTCAGCGCGCACCACGTCGAGATGTTCGACGGCATCCTGGTCCGACTGATCGAGAGCGTCGAGCTGCGGACCCTGACCACGCTCAGCCGCTCGCTTGCCGATGTGCGCCTGGTGCCGCGGGAACTCGCGCGCCGTCTGGCCAACCATGACGACGCCGATGTCGCCGCTCCGATCCTGCGCAAATGCGAATGCCTTCCCGATGCCGACCTGACCGACATCGCCTGGATGCGGGCCGAGGGACACCTCTGCGCGATCGCAGGACGCAAGGCCGTCAATGCGGAGCTCACGGACATTCTCTTGCTGCGGGGCGACAGCAGCGTGCTTCGGGTCCTCGCGCGCAATCCCGGCGCTGATCTGACCAGCGCGGGCCTCGCCATGATGGTCGATGCCGCCGAGCGCGACGACGACATCGCCGAGGGATTGATCTCGCGCAAGGAGCTGCCTCGCCGCGTCCTCGCCGACCTCGTGATGCGGTCCACGCCGCGCCAGCAGGCCCGGCTGCTCAAGCTTGCGCGGCCCGACCTTCAGGACACGATCCGCGCCGCCATCAATGCCGGCGCAGCCCGCGCCTCCGCAATCCCACCAGCCACAATCGACGATGCGGAGGCGCGGGCCACGGTGACGACGCAGCGCTCTCACGCTGGAAGCGCTCTCAGGTCGTGTGAGTGATGCAATGACGTATGGTGACCGCAGGGCGGAACGCGTCAGGCTCGAGACGCGCTATCCCGTCAATCTCATGGGTGTCGACGGCACGTGGCGGCGGAGTTGCATCCTGCTCGACGTCTCGCAGAGCGGGGCCCGGCTCGAGGTCGACGGAACGCTCGATGTGCTGAAGGCCCAGGAGTTCTTCCTGGTGCTGTCCTCGCGTGGACTGGCCTTCCGCCGCTGCGAGCTGGTTCGCGTCGACGGCGCCGAGATCGGCGTGCGATTCATCGAAGAGCGAAGGCGAAAGGGACGTCCCGTCGTTCCGAAATAGGAATTGCCGAAATGAGGATTGGCGGCATCAGGCCCGAGAGGAAGTTGACGACATGAGCGTGCAGAGATCGACCAACATCGCGGTGTCGACCGCCTCCACCGCACCGTTGCGCGGGACCATCGAGATCGACTGCGCCGGCACCGTCGCGACGTTTGCGATCGACGAGGAAATGGCGCATCGCTTGTGCGCCGATCTGGAACGGTTTCTGACCCAGGCTCAGCACAAGACCCGCGCAGCACGCCGACCTTGACCTGCGGACGACCGCGCCGCGCCTACTCCCGCTTGAAGCGATAGTCGAAGCGATCGCCGTCCGCCCTGATCAGGCCGACCGTCGGAGCCGGAAAATGGATCGGCAGGATCAGCGTGTCGGTTTCGGCGACGGAGGCAAAGAACTTCCGCCGCGATAGTGCCGATTGCTTCGGGTCCCAGTCGGGCTTGGCCGACCACTCCGGCTCGCGGCACTGGATCGCATGGTGCATCAGATCGCCCGCGACCACCGCGCGCTGGCCCTTCGAGAAGATATTGACGCAGCAATGGCAGGGCGAATGGCCGGGCGTCGGCGTCAGCGTGACGGTGTCGTCGAGCGCGTAGTCGTCGTCGACCAGCAGCGCCTGACCGGCCTCGACGATCGGCAGGCAATTGTCGCGGAACACCGTGCCGGGCGGATTGGCACCCTTGGCGTTCTCGGCCTCCCACGCCGCATACTCGCCCTTGTGGAAGACGTATTTCGCATTCGGGAAGGTCGGCACCCAGCGCCCGTCACGCAGCGTCGTATTCCAGCCGGTGTGGTCGATATGCAGATGGGTGCAGAACACATAGTCGATCTGCTCATAGGAGATGCCGAGCGCAAACAGCTCGTTGCGCCAGCGCTCCTTGCCCGGGAAGTCGAACGGCGGCGGGTGTCCCTTGTCCTCGCCGGTGCAGGTATCGACCAGGATGGTGTAGCGCGGCGTCCGCACCACGAAGGTCTGATAGGTGATCACCATCATGCCGCGGGCGGCATCGAAGACCTCCGGCTCCATCGTCTTCAGATGATGCTTGAACACATCGTCGTTGTAGGTCGGGAAGAAATCCTGCGGCCGCCGCCACGGTCCTTCACGCTCGATCACCGCGTCGATCGTGATGTCGCCGATCCTTATCTGCTTCATGGCTGTTTCGCTCCCACTTTTTGCGAAGCGTAGCGGGCGGTGCCTGACCCCACAAGCCGAGCGCCGCGCAACACGCCATGCGGCTTTGCATTGCTGGCATCGTCCATTCATCCGAAATGCCGCTCCTGCCGCGAGGCTGACGTATCCCGATGCTGACGTGACTGAAACGTTGGGTTGCCGCAAATCGACCAGAAAGCACCCCTACCCGGGCCGGCGATCCAGCAAGGAACCGAGTCGCTTGGGCAGGAAACTGAAATACGCGGCAGCGGCGATCGTTGCCGTCGCCGCCGCAATCTACCTCAACAACACCAGCCTTCTCGCAACGCATGCCGGCGGCAAGCCGGTGCTGCTCGCCCATCGCGGCATGGCGCAGCGTTTCGACGAGCGCGACCTCAGGAACGACACCTGCACCGCGGCGCGCATGCTGCCGCCAAGCCATGACTATCTCGAGAACACGATCCGCTCGATGCGGGCGAGCTTCGATCGCGGCGCCGATATCGTCGAGCTCGACGTCCATCCGACGACCGACGGCGAGTTCGCCGTGTTTCACGACTGGACCGTCGATTGCCGCACCGACGGCCAGGGCGTCACCCGCGAACAGCCGATGGCGCGGCTGAAGATGCTCGATATCGGCTTTGGCTACACCGCCGATGGCGGCAAGACCTTTCCGTTCCGCGGCAAGGGCATCGGCCTGATGCCGTCGCTCGACGAGGTGCTGAAGACCTTTCCGGATCGCCGGCTCCTGATCAACGTCAAGAGCCGCGATCCCGCCGAGGGCGAGAAGCTCGCAACGGTCTTGAACCGGCTGCCCACCTCACGGCGCAAGCTGATCATGGTCTATGGCGGCGACGAGCCCATCGAAGCGATCCGGCGTCTTGCGCCGGAGACGCGGACGATCTCGCGCGCGACGATCAAGAGCTGCCTCGTGGGCTACCTCGGCTATGGCTGGACCGGCATCGTGCCTGACGCCTGCCGCAACGCCATCGTGCTGGTGCCGATCAACTACGCGCCGTGGCTCTGGGGCTGGCCGGACCGTTTCCTCAACCGGATGGCCGCGGCCAACAGCGCGGTCTTCGTGCTCGGGCCTTATCAGGGCGGCGAATTCTCGACCGGGGTCGACGATGCCGAGCAATTCCGGCGCCTGCCGAAAAATTATTCCGGCGGAATCTGGACCAACGAAATCGAGACCATCGCCCGGCTCACCGGCCGTTAGACGAGGCCCGCTCCTCTTGTCATCTCGTCGTCATAGAAATCATGCGACTGAAGCGGCTCGTCGCATCGAGGACAACGCTATGAACGCACCGAACCTGACCCGCCCCAAGCTTGCCGAGACCGTCATCGAACCGACGGTCAAGCTGCGCGAGGTCGAGGTCGGACGTTGCTGCGAGGTGCTCGGCGACACCGCGATCGAATACACCGAGCTCGGCGATTACTCCTACCTCGGCAGCGGCTGCATGGTCGCCGACGCCGTGATCGGCCGCTTCTGCGCGATCGCGGCGCAGGTCCGCATCGGTGCGCCCAATCACCCGGTCGAGCGTCCCTCCCAGCACCGCTTCACCTACTGCCCCGAATATTACTCGGCCTCTGCCGAGCGCGATCACGGCTTCTTCAGCGATCGGCGCGCGGACCGTGTCGTGATCGGAAACGACGTCTGGATCGGCCATGGCGTGATCGTGCTGCCCGGCGTCACCGTCGGAGACGGCGCGGTGCTGGCGGCCGGCGCGGTGGTCTCGCGCGACGTCGCCCCATACACCATCGTCGGCGGCGTGCCGGCCCGGCCGATCAAGGAGCGGTTCAACCGCAAGATCGCGGCCGAGCTGTCGCAGATCGCCTGGTGGAACTGGCCGGCCGAGACCATCTGGGAGCGCCTGCCCGAGTTCCAGTCAGGTGATGTCGAGGCGTTTTGCGCGCGGTGGCGAGCTTGAGCTAGCTCCGCAGTCCCGGCGCTTCCTGGCCGGTGCGCGCGACATACTCAGTGTAGCCGCCGCCATATTGGTGGATGCCGTCAGGCGTCAGCTCCAGCACGCGGTTGGAGAGCGCGGCGAGGAAGTGCCGGTCGTGCGAGACGAACAGCATCGTGCCCTCGAACTCGGCGAGCGCTGATATCAGCATTGCCTTGGTGGCGAGATCGAGATGGTTGGTCGGCTCGTCCAGCACCAGGAAGTTCGGCGGATCGAACAGCATCTTGGCCATCACCAGCCGCGCCTTCTCGCCGCCCGACAGCACCCGGCACTTCTTTTCGACATCGTCACCGGAGAAGCCGAAGCAGCCGGCGAGCGCGCGAAGGCTGCCCTGTCCGGCCTGCGGAAACGCGTCCTCCAGCGACTGGAACACGGTGCGCTCGCCGGCGAGCAGGTCCATCGCATGCTGGGCGAAATAGCCCATCTTGACGCTGCCGCCGACCGCGACCGCGCCGTCATCGGGCTCGGTTGAACCGGCGACCAGCTTCAGGAGCGTCGACTTGCCGGCACCGTTGATGCCCATCACGCACCAACGCTCCTTGCGACGGATCATGAAGTCGAGGCCGTCATAGATGCGCTTGCTGCCATAGGCCTTGTGGACGTTCTTCAGGCTGACGACGTCCTCGCCGGAGCGCGGCGCCGGCTGGAATTCGAACGCCACGGTCTGCCGCCGCCGCGGCGGTTCGACCCGCTCGATCTTGTCGAGCTTCTTCACCCGGCTCTGCACCTGGGCGGCGTGCGAGGCGCGCGCCTTGAAGCGCTCGATGAACTTGATCTCCTTGGCGAGCATCGCCTGCTGCCGCTCGAACTGCGCCTGCTGCTGCTTGTCGGAGAGCGCGCGCTGCTGTTCGTAGAACTCGTAATTGCCGGAATAGGTGGTGAGCTGGCCGGCGTCGATCTCGACCACCTTGTTGATGATCCGGTTGATGAACTCGCGGTCATGCGAGGTCATCAGCAGCGCGCCTTCATAACCCTTCAGGAACTGCTCGAGCCAGATCAGGCTTTCGAGATCGAGATGGTTGCTCGGTTCGTCGAGCAGCATGACGTCCGGACGCATCAAGAGGATGCGCGCCAGCGCCACCCGCATCTTCCAGCCGCCGGAGAGTTTGCCGACGTCGCCGTCCATCATCTCCTGGCTGAAGCCGAGACCCGCCAGCGCTTCGCGTGCGCGGCCGTCGAGCGCGTAGCCGTCGAGCTCCTCGAATTGATGCTGCACCTCGCCATAGCGCGCGATGATGTCGTCCATCTCGTCGGCCTTGTCGGGGTCGGCCATCGCAGCCTCGAGTTCCCTGAGCTCGGCCGCGACCACGCTGACGGGCCCTGCCCCATCCATCACCTCGGCGACCGCGCTGCGGCCGGACATCTCGCCGACGTCCTGGCTGAAATAGCCGACCGAAATGCCGCGATCGAGCGAGACCTGGCCCTCGTCCGGGATTTCCCGGCCCGAGATCATCCGGAACAGCGTGGTCTTGCCGGCGCCGTTCGGCCCGACGAGGCCGATCTTCTCGCCCTTCTGGAGCGCCGCGGAGGCTTCGATGAAGAGGATCTGGTGACCGACTTGCTTGGAGACGTTATCGAGGCGGATCATGCTCTAATACTGGGGAACTGAGGGTTTGCGGCCTCTTATTCGATCTGGGACGTGGGTGGAAGCCCATTCCGCAGGTTCGTGCCGCGTTTCGTGCATGCCACGATCCTTGCCGATCGAATATGACATGAAGCGGTTCGATGATCGGTTTTGGGGCATCTTATGCAAGTCTGGTTTCTCTATCTGCTCGCGCTCGGCGCCGGCATCTGCGTCGCCGTTCAGCAGGTCCTGAACGGCAATCTCAGGTCCGCCCTCAACTCGCCGGCCTGGGCCGGGCTCGTCAGCTATCTCGGCGGGCTCGTGACGATGGCGGTCGTGCTGGTCGCGACGCGCGAGCCGGTGCCGTCCTGGAAGCTGGTGACGGCGGTGCCGTGGTGGGCCTGGAGCGGCGGCGTCCTCGGCGGCATCTTCATCCTGCTGATGATCCTGCTGCTGCCGCCGCTCGGCGCCGCGACCCTGCTGGCACTGGTGGTTGCGGGTCAAATGCTCGCGGGCATCGCGATGGACCATTTTGGCCTGTTCGGGCTGGCGCAGCACCCTGTGTCGGTTTCACGGCTGGCCGGCATCGCGCTGATCATCGGCGGCGTGCTTCTGATCAAGGATTGACGGGCTCTAGTTACGCCCGGCGCATCAGCCGCAGTTCGGCGGACAGGCGAAGGCTGCGCTTGCCGGCCAGCGCGATGCCTTCGAGCTCGGCACCGTCCGCACGGCACGAACCGGCGAAGCCGATGCCGACTTCATAACCGCCGAACACCGGGTACTCGCCCTTCGCCGGCGTATGCTCCTGGTTGACGATCTCGCCCCGCCAGCGGCCATCCGCGGACGAATACGAGCCGAGATAGTAGAAGAACGCGTCGCCGCCGAGGATGCGGCCGTCCATCAGCAACATGACCCCGGTGAGCCCGGCGTCGACACCGTCGAGCGCGCGGAGATGGATAGAGTACAGTCCGTTGACGATGCCGCCGGGACCGACCGCCCCGCGCGGCGGCAAGGCCTCGTCGTCGAGCGGCGCCAAATTCGCCCAGAACACGCCGTCCGGCATGGCGTCGGCCTTGCCCTCGAGCAGGATGGTGGAACCCTCGCGCCTGCCGCGCACCTTGATGACGGTGACGTCGGCGCCCATCAGCGGCTTGAAGTTCGGATCGTCATTGTGGCGCTCGGTGATCACCTCGGCGGCGATCTCGCCTTCCGTCACCTGATAGGTGCCGAGATGGGCAAAGGCCGAATTGCCGCCCAGCATCTTGCCGTCATGCATGCACATGATGCTGCGGCCGAATGCGCCGTTGATGCCGTACTCGACCTTGTAAAGTCCGTTGAGCACGCAAAAATCCAAAAATTAAAATTGATTCTGTTCGCCACATAGCACCGGGCCGGACGCCGCACCATTGCGTCTTTTGGCGCAGGCAACCCCGCAATGTCCGGGTGTGGACAGCAGCCGATTCGTCGCTTAGCTGTAGGCACCGTCCGCGTCGTGCTGCGTCACGCGGGATCCGGTCTGCCGGTTCTCTACTCTCCCAGTTCATTGTGTCCAAGCATTTGCGCATTCCGCCAATGGTCGCGCGGCCGCACCCGGCCTCGACACAGGCGAGGCTTCGAGGAGCATCACATGATCAATCGCTTTGGGCTGGCCGTCGCGCTGGCGCTGCTGCTCGGCAGCAGCAGCACAGCCCCGGCCCAGTCGCTGCCCGACTATATGGGGCCGATCTCCGGTAAGACCTCATCAACGCCGGCCGACGTCGCGACCAAGGACGTGCTCGCGCTCAACACCGGCATGTTCGAGCTCTATGGCGATGCGGCGCGGATCTTCCAGAAGAACATCCTCGACAAGCATCCGGTGATCCTCGGCCTGTTCTCCGGCGCCGGCGGCCGTCTGATCCTGTACCGGCCGGGCAAGCCGCCGACCGAAGCGCCGCAGGTGCCGATCGTCTATCAGCTGCTCAAGTCGGTCGGCCACAGCACGATGGCGCTGGCCGAGGTGGTCGGTCCCTATGTCAACAATCCCGACGACAAGGCATGGCGCGGGTCGATGCAGGCCTATCGCAGCCGGATGCAGTCGGCGCTCGACGGGCTCGATGCCACGCCGATGCAGGCGGACTGGCGCGACAACAACCGCGCCATCCTCAAGAACAACATCGCCTTCATGGATGAATGCCTCACCGCCGGCGCCATCCCCTTCGCGACGCTCGAGGCGTTCGGCAAGAAGCAGGCGCCGCTGCTCGCCAAGAACGTCGCCTGGGCTGCGCAGACCCAGGTCGCGCACTGGATGACGGTCATGGCCGACTGGAAGAGCCAGCTCGGCGCCGACTGGGACAAGACCTACGGCGCGAGCAACACGATCTATGTGGCACGGCAGAACAACGTGATCTTCAGCGTGCTGGCGCAGTTCTTCGGGCCCGACGCCATCAACAGCCGCCTGATGCTGATCGAGACGATCTCCTTCACCACGACGCCGTCGGACATGCTGGAGTCGCTGACCCGGATCATCGCGGACCGCTCGGTCGGCGCGCTGTTCTTCGGCAGCTACCATCTGATGGACTATGAGCTGATGGGGGGCGATGCGCGCGAGTCGATCATCGCCGAGACCAAGAAGCGCGGCATGACGGCCTTCCTGCCGCCGCTGGTGCCGTTCGGTTCCAAGCAGTGGCCGACGCTGATCACGCCGGGTCCGGGACCGGCCACCATCGCCGACCTGAAGTGAGGCCCCCCTTACGACCTTATGCGGCGTTGCGGTTGCGCTTGCTTTGCCGCAATACGTCCGCGTGTATTGCACCAATTGTTAAACCCCGGCGCGATATGCCGTCGTCGAGGTGTCGATGAAAGATCAGACCATGCGGCCTTCGCGACGCGAATTCGTGAAGTGGTTGTCGGCAGGCGGCATCTCGGTCAGCCTGTCGCATCTGGCGCTGGCGAAGGAACCAGCTTTCGCGAGCCGCGAGACGCTGCCCGGGCGCGGCCATTTCAATCCGGCGGAAAACGGCGCCGGCCGTGTCGACGGCGTGGCCAAGGTCACCGGCGCAAAGCTCTACGCCTCTGATTTTCGCGCCGCCGACATGCCGGGCTGGCCCGCGACCACCGCGCACGCCATCCTGGTGCGCGCCGATGACGCGATGCACGTCTATGCCGGCATGGACCTCGTCCGACTCGATGGTCCGGCAAAGCCGTCGGTTATCGTGACCGCTGCCGATCTCGACCGGATCGGCACGCGGGTTCCGGAATTCTACACCGGCGACCTGTTCTGCCCGGTCGGCAAGACGCCGCTCTATCTCGGGCAGCCGGTCGCGCTGTTGATCTTCGAGCAGTTCGACGCTTTCGACCGCGCGCGCCTCGCGCTGCGCGATGGCGGCTTCGTCAAATTCGGCGACGAGACCGGGCCGGTCGTCCTGCCGAACTACGGCGCGTATCGCTTCACGCGCGTGGCGGGCGCCACGCCTGACGCGCCCGACGTCTATTCGCCGATCCAGGCCGGCTGGGTTTCGCCGAGTCGCATCCAGAACGCGGCGCTGCCGGTCTGGTTGCCGCTCGCCAAGGAAACCAAGGCCGACTACGCCAAGGCCGCGACCCATGGCGAAGCGATCCGCGCCCAGCTCGCCAAGGACGATCCGACACAGCTCGTGCTCGACCGCGAGTTCGAGACCCAGTCGGTCGATCCGATGTTCCTCGAGCCGGAGAGCGGGCTCGCCTGGTACAGCGACAACAGCGGCAATCTCGAACTTGTGCTCGGCGTGCAGTCGCCCTATGAGGCGACCGAGTCGATCGCCTTCATGCTCGGCAAGGCCCGCCCGCCGTTCCGGCCCTCGCACATCAACGCGCAATTCGCCCATGTCGGCGGCGGCTTCGGCGGCCGCGACCATACCCCGTTCGTGCTTTACGTGGCGCTGGCGGCGATGTTCTTCCCGGGCCGGCCGGTGCGGCTGGCGCAGGACCGCTACCAGCAGTTCCAGGGCGGCATCAAACGCCACCCGATCAAGATGCGCTCGCGGATCGGCATCGATCGCGCGAGCGGCAAGATCACCGCATTCGTCGCCGACCATGTGCTCGACGGCGGCGGGCTCGCCAACTTCTCGGCCAATGTCGCGGTCGTTGCCGCGACCGCCGCGATCGGCATCTACGACATCCCCAAGGTCGACGTCACCACCGTGGCGCTGCATTCGCGCGGCGTCCCCGCAGGCTCGATGCGCGGCTACGGCACGCTGCAGACCATGACCGCGCTCGAAGTCCTGATCGACGAGGCGGCGAGCGAGCTCAAGGTCGATCCGATCGCGTTCCGGCGCAACAATGCGCTGAAGCAGAACGGCCGGACCATGACCGGCAATCCCTACATCGTATCGGTGCGCACGCCCGACATCCTCGACAAGCTCGAGACGCATCCGATCTGGCGGCAGCGCGCCGACTTCAGGCGAAAGGCGCCGGAGGGACGCCTGGTCGGCACCGGCGTCGCCTGCGTCACCAAGGATTACGGCTCGGGCGCGGATTGCTCGCTCGGCCGGGTCGAGATCAATGCCGAGGGACGGATCGCGATCCACTGCGACCACGTCGAGATGGGCAATGGCGTCGGCACCGCGCTCGCCAACCGGGTCGCGAGCCATCTCGGCGCCGTCGCCGATGAGGTCGCGGTCTCTCGGGTCGACAGCTATGACGCACTCGGCCTCGTCACCTCGGGCGATCCCTACACGATGGATCAGAAGACCCAGGATCTCGCCGAGAGGAACCCGCGCTGGGTGCCCGCGATCAGCTCGGCGACCAGTGCGTCGATCGGCGCCCATGTCGGCACGCACTCGTCGGCCGAGGCGGCGCGCGTCATCTTCCGCTTCGGCCTGTGGCCGGCGGCGCTCGAGCTCTGGCACATCGCCAAGGCCGATCCCCGCGCCCGCCGGTGGGACAAGGCGCACTGGAAGGATGGCCAGTTGGTGCTCGACGATCTCGCACCGCTGCCCTTGCCAAAGCTTGCCGCGACCGCGCATGCGCGCGGCTTCGTCACCGGCGCCATCGCGCACAGCTTCTCGCGCTGGGCCTGGTCGCGCGCGCGCTTCCCTCTGTTCGGCGAACAGTACCGCGCCGAGATCGACACGCTCGCTGTTCGTCGTGGCCGGAACCAATTCGAGCGGATCGACCGAACAAGCGTGAAATTCCCGCCAACCGACAACAACCGGATCGGCACCGCCTACACCTCGATGTGCGGCACGCTGGTCCGCGTCGAGATCGAGCGCGCGACCGGCAGCTTGCGCATCGCCAAGGCCTACAGCGTGTTCGAATGCGGCCGGGCGCTGGTGCCTGAAGTGGTGCTCGGCCAGTCGCATGGCGGGTTCGCGATGGGCGTCGGCTACGCGCTGCTGGAAACCCTGCCCCCGTTCGAAGGCGGGCCCGGCAACGGGCAGTGGAATCTCGGCCAGTACCTGATCGCGCGCGGCTCCGACCTGCCGCTGCACGATCTCGAGATCGAGATGCTGCCGCCAATGACGCCGGACGAGCCGCCGAAGGGCATGGCCGAGGTGGTGATGATCCCGATCGTGCCGGCGCTGCTCAACGCCATCAACGATGCGACCGGCCACCGCTTCCGCTCGCTGCCGGTGACAACAAGCCTGCTCAAGGGAGCGCTGGCGTGACGACGCTCAACCTTACCATCAACGGCCAGAAGCACGGCCCGATCGAGGTCCGCGACGACCTCTCGATGAACGATTTCCTTCGGGAAATGCTCGGGATGACCGGCACCAAGTTCGGCTGCGGCGCCGCGCAATGCCTGAGCTGTGCCGTCATCATCGATAATCCCGACGGCACGAGCTACACCACCCCGACCTGCGTGGTGCCGGCCGCGAATTTCGACGGCAAGGCGATCCGCACCGTCGAGGGCCACGCCAGGGACGGCGAACTCTCGGCGTTGCAGCGCGCCTTCATCGACCACTTCGCGTTCCAGTGCGGCTATTGCACCGCCGGTTTCCTCAACGAGGGCCAGGTGCTGCTCGAACGGCTGGCGAAGACGCCGGTGACGCGGGACCAGCTCGAGAGCGTCATTGCGGATGCGCTCGACGGCCATCTGTGCCGTTGCACCGGCTACATCAAGTATCACCAGGCGGTGCGCGACGTGATCCTCGCCGATTCCAAACGCTACCTGACCGCCAGCAAGTGAGCGCGCAAGCAATGCCATCGGACACGCGGTTTCGGATCGTTGCAGTGCTGACGGCGCTCGCGACCAGCCTGTGCGCCGGCTACGCGGCGTCGGAGAGCGCGGACCACGCCCTCGCCTCGCCGGAAAGCTTTGCCGGCATCGGGAACGTCGAGCAGCGCTCGGCGGCGATCTTCACCGAGCTCGGCAAGGTCCTGACGCATCCGCGCTGCACCAACTGCCATCCAGCCGGCGACAGCCCGCGGCAGGGCGATGTCAGCCGCATGCATCAGCCGCCGGTGACGCGCGGTGCGGACGGCCACGGCAAGGACGCCATGCGCTGCTCGATCTGTCACCAGCACGCCAATTTCGATCCCGGTCGCGTGCCGGGCCACCCGGAATGGCACCTTGCGCCGCGCGAGATGGCATGGGCCGGCAAGACCGTCGGCGAGATTTGCGCACAGATCCGCGACCCCGCGCGCAATGGCGGCCGCAAGGTCGAGGAGCTGGTCGAGCATATCGGCAAGGACACGCTGGTGGGCTGGGCCTGGCATCCCGGCTTCGGCCGCGCACCGGCACCGGGCACGCAAGCGCAGGCCGGCGCACTGGTCGAGGCCTGGGTGAAAACCGGCGCGGCCTGCCCGCCTCCGTAACGACGCAGCGTCCGAACTAAAGCATGATCCGGAAAAGTGATCCTGCTCAAACAAAGAGCTAAAGCGCGATGACGATTTACCCAAATCTCATCGCGCTTTAGTGGCGCTTGAAATACTGCACGTCGCGCTCGTGCTTCTCCGCCGCCGCGCGCGACTTGAAAGTGCCGAGATTGCGGCGCTTGCCGGTCTTCGGATTGACCTTGCGGGAATAGAGGCGGTACTCGCCGGAACGCAGTTTGCGGATCATGACATCGCCTCGCCAATGCCTTTCGCATGTCAACGACATGCCGCGGCGAGCGTTCCAGTTTGATTAGAAGCAGAGATTGGTCACGGGATTGCCGCGCTTGTCCTTGATGACATAGGGACAGCGGGCCCGCTCCAGCGCCTTCTTGGCATCCTCGTCGCCGAGCGCGGCCGCCCGCTCGTAATAGGCCTTTGCGGCATCGCTATCCTTCGGCCCGCCGCGGCCGGCTTGCGCGAAGGCGCCCATCCGCTCCAGCGCGCCGGGATGGTTCTGCGCGGCGGCCTTCTCGAACAGCGCCCGCGCGGCGGCATCGTCCTGCGCGCCGCCCTTGCCTTCGGCCAGCATCATGCCGAGCTGGTACTGCGCTTCGGCATTGGTCTCGGCGGACTTGCCAAGCAATTCGCGCGCGCGTGCCGGATCAGCCGCTGCGCCGCCGCCGAGCGCGGCGAGATTGCTGACGCCGCGCGCGTTGCCGGCCTGCGCCGCGCGCTCGAACAATTTGCGCGCCTGCGCCTCGTCCCTGGCGAAGCCGGTGCCGTTACCGTAGAGCACCCCGAGCTCGACCATCGCCGATGTCGAGCCCTTGTCGGCCGCCTTGCGCCACGCGCTTGCGGCTTCCGCCGTCTGCCGATTGGCGGCATAGGCCCGGCCGAGCTCGTACATCGCGCGGCGCGACGATCTTGCGGCCACCGCGCAGTACTTGATCGCGGTCGCGATGTCGGCCGACGCGATGTCGGGCACGCCCTTCACGTCGGCCGGCTTGTCGGGATCGGTGGGATCGGCGGCAAGCCGGTCGCACAGCACGAGGTCGGCCGATTGAGCGTGGGCAAGCACGGGCGCGGCCAGCGCCACAGCAAAGACAATCGCGTGAAGTGGTTTGCACATGACCAGCAGAGTGCGTCGCGGTGCGGGCGAATTCAAGGCTCGAGCCCGGTCTCGCGCAGCACCGGCGCGACTTCAGCCGACGACAGATAGCGCAGCAGATGATCAGCGGCCGCTGCGCGCTGCGACGCTGCCACGCGGCCGGCGGAGAACACCGCCGGGGTCTGCAAATCCAGCGGAATCGGCCCGACGACCTCGATGCCCTCGATCTGCTTCAACTCGCTGATCTGCTGGATCGCCAGATCGGCGTCGCCGCTGACGAGCTTCTCCGCGGTGAAGCCGCTCGGAATGATCACCGCCCGCGCGTTGATCGCCTCCACAATGCCGAGACGCTCGATCAACTGGGCGAACAGGATGCCGCTGGCGCCGAGCCGCGAATAGGCCACCGCCCGCGCACCGAGCAGCGCCGCACGCAGCGCGGCTTCGGTTGCGATGTCGGGATGCGCGGCCCCCGCCTTCACCGCGACGCCGACATAGGAGCGCGCAAGATCGACAGCACTTTGGCGCGCAACGCGGCCCTCGCCGATCATCTGGTCGAGGCCCTCGCGGGTCAGGATCACGAGGTCGGCGCCCTCGCCGCCGCGCAGGCGTTCGAGCAGTGCCAGCGTCGGGGCGAAATCGGCGTCGATCGCAACGCCGCTCGCCGCCTGATAGGCGGCGGCAAGCCGCGCGACCGCGCCCTTCAGCGCCAGCGTCGAAAGCACGCGAACCGAATTGCCCATATGCCTATGCCCGGCGCATCAGCTTGAGCGCGGCCGTGAGCCGCAGGCTGCGCTTGCCGGCAAGCGCGGTCGCCTCCAGCACGGCGCCCTCGGCGTCGCAGGTGCCGGCAAAGCCGATACCGACCTCGTGGCCGCCAAAGATCGGATTCTCGCCCATCGCCGATGTGTGCTCCTGATTGAGGATCTGGCCCTTCCAGCGGCCTTTCTCGGAGGTGTAGGTGCCGAGATAGTAGAAGAACGCGTCGCCGCCGAGGATGCGGCCGTTGTTCAGCAGCATCACGCCGGTGAGGCCACCGTCGACCCCGTCGAGCACGCGGATGTGGATCGAATAGAGACCGTTGATAACACCGCCCTCGCCGACCCCGCCGGCGATCGGGATGTCCTCCTTGGTGATCGGCGTCATCACCGACTGGAACGGCACGCCGGGCAACTCCTTCAGTTCGCCCTTGAAGCGATAGAGTTCACCGTCCGGCCGGCCTTTGGCAATCAGCGTGGCGTCATCGGTACCGGCCATCGCGCGGTAATTCGGATCCGGGTTGTGGCGGACGGTCTGGATCTCGACTGCGACCTCGTCGCCGGCTTTCTGGTAGGTGCCGATATGGGCGAACGCCGAATTGCCGCCGAGCATCTTGCCGTCGCCGACATACATCACGCTGCGGCCGACGGCGCCGCCGAGTTCGAACCGGACCTTGTAAAATCCCTCAAACAAGCGCCGTGTCCCCGGCAGCCAAGATGTACCCGTTGTCTAGCGCGGTTCATAACGCAGCGAAACCGGTTTCGGCGGGAGGCGGCCTGCAAAGGGTATCGCTAAATAGCGAAGGTCCGCCAAGGCTGTCGCCGTGGCGGACCCGATTTGCGGTACCGGATGACTCCATCCGGGTCCGATAGCAGCTTAAGCCGCAGCCTTCGCTCCGGTCGGAACCTCGGAGATCGTCTTCAGGATCTGCGAAGCGATCTGGTAGGGGTCGCCTTGCGAGTTCGGGCGGCGGTCTTCCAGATAGCCCTTGTAGCCGTTGTTGACGAACGAGTGCGGCACACGGATCGAGGCGCCACGGTCAGCCACGCCGTAGCTGAACTTGTTCCAGGGCGCGGTCTCGTGCTTGCCGGTCAGGCGCTTGTCGTTGTCCGGGCCGTAGACGGCGATGTGATCCATCAGGTTCTTCTCGAAGGCTCCCATCAGCTTCTCGAAGTATTCCTTGCCGCCGACTTCGCGCATGTACTTGGTCGAGAAGTTGGCGTGCATGCCCGAGCCGTTCCAGTCGGTGTCGCCGAGCGGCTTGCAATGGAATTCGATGTCGATGCCGTAGCTCTCGGTGAGACGCAGCATCAGGTAGCGAGCCATCCACATCTGGTCAGCGGCGGTCTTGGAGCCCTTGCCGAAGATCTGGAATTCCCACTGGCCCTTCGCCACTTCGGCGTTGATGCCTTCGTGGTTGATGCCGGCGGCGAGGCAGAGATTGAGATGCTCCTCCACGATCTTGCGGGCAACGCTGCCGACGTTCTTGTAACCGACGCCGGTGTAGTACGGGCCCTGCGGCGCCGGATAACCCTCTTCCGGGAAGCCGAGCGGGCGGCCGTCCTTGTAGAAGAAGTATTCCTGCTCGAAGCCGAACCAGGCGCCGTCGTCGTCCAGGATGGTGGCGCGCTTGTTGGACGGATGCGGGGTCTTGCCGTCGGGCATCATGACTTCGCACATCACCAGCACGCCGTTCTCGCGCGCGGCGTCGGGATAGCAGGCGACCGGCTTCAGCACGCAGTCAGAGCTGTGGCCTTCAGCCTGCTGGGTGGACGAACCGTCAAAGCCCCACAGCGGAAGCTGTTCGAGGGTCGGGAACGACGCGAATTCCTTGATCTGCGTCTTACCGCGCAGGCTCGGCGTCGGCGTATATCCGTCGAGCCAGATATACTCGAGCTTGTACTTGGTCATTGAACCTCTCTGTTGATGATGCAAAACCGTGAGGAACCGAAAGCCAGTCGGCCGCCGCACGCGTACCCGGCCACCATCGGCCGGCTCATACTAAGCAATTAAAATGCCAGTCGCTGCACTGCGGCGCCCGCCCGGTCGCGGATGTCCACAGCGGACATCGCATTTTTTTCTGCGACATAGCAGCGCGGCTGGCATGCGCCGCGGTCAGTCAAAATCTTCTCCCAGCGCCCTCCGCCGCCCGTTTCTGCAGCAAATTCGGCTACGGCATCGCCTGCCGCTTAATGCGGCGGCAGCACTATGTGACAGTTCGTGTCCAACGGTCGGGCGCCCTGCAACCACCGCGACGGCTCAAGCGTTGGTCAGCTGCATCCTGCCTCACAGAAAGCAAACCCGAACTTGCCTATGAATTGGTCAAATCATGACTATTTCTTGGTCACTTGCACCCCGCCAAGCCCGGGCCGATATCGAAAGCACGGTAACCACACGCGAATGAGTCGGGCGCACCATGGAGGCTCGCTCCGGCCAAAGGAGACTTTGACATGATCACCACGGGCCAACACCAAGGACCGATCCAAGGATCGGCAACGATCTATCAATTCCCGGCAGGGGGCCGCGCGGCTCTCGGCGGACGCCGCTACGGCGAGACGCGGGCCGCGCTCGAACTCGCCGCTGAAGTCGAGACCGCGGCCTGCAGCGAGAGCTGGTACCATCAGGCGGCGATCGACGACGCCAAGCCGGGCCGCGATCACTGATGTCGACGCGATCGAGGGGCGCGACGCAAAAACGTCAGACAGCAGAACAATAACAAGGGTCGGAACGCGAGCGTTTCGGCCCTTTTTTCATGCCAGCTCGCAGGCCGTCGCCGGCCGCCTCGCATGCCGGAGCCTGGCAAGCCCGGTCCGGCTGATCTCAAGCGTGACCCCGCCACCCCTGTAGCGTGTGCCCGTCAGCGACAGGCGCTTCTTCAGCGTCACCGCCTTGCCGTCGAGTTGCAGATGCGCGCGCGTATCTCCGTTGAAGAACCCGGCAATGAACTGCGTGCCGTCAGCGCAATGATAATTCCGGAAGGCGGACTGCGCCGACACGTTCGAGGAACCAAAGAGCTCGAAAAGAATTGCGCCGATGACAATGGCGCCCCCGCGATAAGCCATATTCTCCCCCTGACCGGCCGGTTATAGACCTGTCTGCGCCACTATTCCTGCGCCAAGACCTCATCAGCCGCAACAGGCCCGCCCGATGTCCGAAGCCCCTGCCCGTCACCTCAATCTCGCCGGCGCCAGCAATTTTCGCGACCTTGGCGGCTACCAGACGCGCGACGGGCGGACGGTGCGCTGGCGCCAGATCTTCCGCTCCAACCATCTTGCGCATCTCACCGAGCAGGACGTCGCCGTGGTGCGCTCGCTCGGGGTTAAAAGCGCGTTCGATTTTCGCGGCGTCGCCGAGCGCGCCGAGGCGCTGTGCGGCATGAGCGACGTCACCGTGCATTCGCTCCCCGTCGAGCCGACCGTGGTGGCGTCGCTGCGCGCGATCGCCAGCAGCCGTCAGCTCTCGGAAGCCGATGCAATCGATGTGATGCGGGATTCCTACCGGGGCTATGTGCACGACAACACCGCGCGCTACCGCACGCTGTTTGCCCATCTATTGGAGGACCGCGCGCCGCTCGTGATCCACTGCACCGCCGGCAAGGACCGCACCGGCTTTGCCTGCGCGCTGATCCTGCACGCGCTCGGCGTGTCCGAGCAGGTGATCGCGGACGACTATCTCCTGACCAACCAGTTCTACAAGCGCGACCCGGCCCACAGCACCGAGTTGCCCGATGATGTCAAGCAGGTGCTCGGCACGGTGCGCGCGGCGTTTCTGGAGGCTGCATTCGAGGCGATCGATGCCGATTACGGCAGCCTCGACGGTTACTTCCGTGAAGGCCTCGGGCTCGGCCAGGCCGAGCGCAAGGCGCTTGAAGGCCGCTACCTGCAGGCCTGATCCGTTCGCGCGACAGCGTTTTCGAGCGAAGTGGATATCGGTTCGCTTGAAGAAACGCGACCAAGCCGAAAAGCTCAGGCCGCTGCGGCCTCGAGCTCGAGCTCCGCGTCGAGGTCGGCAATCACATCCTCGAACGCCGAGATCGCCTGCTGGATGGCCGCGATCTGCATCAATTCCCAGCTGCCCACTGGTCCGTTGCGGTTTTGCAGTGCCACCACGAGATCGCGCCGCTGCTCCTTAAGCTGAACGAGCGGTAAACCGTGATCCGGAAGATTTCCCATTCGCATAACCCCTACCTTGGCTGGAGCTCAGCTTCTAAGGAAAGGGTTCTGCAAACGACTTACGGAAGTGCTGCAAATTTTATCCAACCAGCCTTACCCCGTAGTCTTACGTAGTCGGCGTCACGTGATGGCCTCCGGCTTCAATGCGTCGTCGATCGCGCCGAACAGCGACTGGGTCACGCAATTGGTCGCCCACTCGCTGGTGTGAAGCTGTCCGCCATCGTCGAGCTCGCCAAGCGGAATCCCGTCATCGGTCCAGCGCTTCATCAGCGCGAAGCGGCTGAACAGATTCACCTTCTTGCTTGAAGTCACTTCGGCGATCATCGGCATGATCACATTGGCGAGATTGAGCGCAGCTTCCGTCCCGACGATCGCCTGGGTGTACTGGGAATCCATCACGACGACGTCAAGCGGAAGCGCTGCGAGCACGTCGAGCCCGGCCTCCAGCGCGGCGTGCACCTCGGCGGGATTGTAGCTCTTGTAGACGGCGTTGGTGCCGACCTGCCAGATCACCAGCACCGGCGCCTCAGCCGTCACGTCGGACTCGATGCGCGAATACTCCTCCGGCGCTTCCTGGCCGCCGATCCCCCGGTTGATCACGTCGATCATCCGGCCGAAGAAGCGTTGCCGCAGCAGCATCTCGAGCCGCGGCGGGAACGGCAGGATGTTGTCGGCGCCCGCGGTCGACGACGATCCCAGCGCCACCAGTTTGACCTTGCGCTGATGCCGCAGCGCATCCGCGAAGTGCGGCAGCTTATGTCCGAACCTGACGAGATCGAGATGGGCTTCGCACGGTCTGGGTGTCGGCATCGCAAACATCCTTGAGGCGAATGAATTGATGAATGCGCGCAGTAGGCGGCGAAATTGGCGGCATTGCAAATGAATTCCGCCTGATCATAGTGGGCAGTCGTTTGCTCGCGAATGCGGAGACCGCCATGCACGGAAAAGCCATCGTCATCACGGGCGCCCTCGGCGCGCTTGGCAAGGTGGTCGCCACAGAGGCGCTGGCGCGCGGCGCGCGCGTCGCCGGCATCGATCACGCTGCATCCACGCTTGCGGCGACGGCCGACCATATCGAGCTGGGCGGTGTCGACCTTACCGACACCGCGCAGGCGACCGCCGCGATCGACAAGGCGGCCGGGCATTTCGGCCGGCTCGACGGGCTGATCAACATCGCCGGCGGCTTTACCTTCGAGGCGGTCAGCGACGGCGACCCGGCGACCTGGCAGCGCATGTATGCGATGAACGTGATGACGGCGCTCAACACCTCGCGCGCCGCCATCCCGCATCTCACCAAGTCGGGCGCCGGGCGGATCATCAATATCGGCGCACTCGGCGCCTTGCAGGCCGCCTCCGGCATGGGTCCCTACGCCGCCTCGAAGGCCGGCGTGCACCGCCTGACGGAGTCGCTCGCCGCGGAACTGAAGGGCAAGGTCACGGTCAACGCGGTGCTGCCCTCGATCATCGACACCGCCGCCAACCGCGCCGCGATGCCGAAAGCCGACATCTCCAAATGGGTGACGCCGAAGGAGCTCGCCGACGTGATCCTGTTCCTCGCCAGCGATGCCGCGAGCGCCGTCACCGGCGCGCTGCTGCCGGTGAACGGGCGGGTTTAGTCCGCAACCAGTAGCCGCAGCTTCGACCGGAAACGGATGCTCTGCTTGCCGGCGAGCGCCATGCCGTCACCCTCGGCGGTCTGGTCGGTGTAGGTGCCGGTAAATCCGATCGTGACCACCTTGCGTTCCCATACCGGGCGCTCGCCATAGGTCGGCGAATGCTCCTCGTTGGTGACCTCGCCCTTCCACTTGCCATCGGCTGCGGTGTAGCTGCCGTAGGCAAAGAAAAACGAGTCGCCGCCGCGCATCTGTCCGTCGCGCAGCACCATGACGCCCTGGTTGCCGCCAGAGACGCCGTCGAGAAATTCGACGGTGATGTGATAGAGCCCGTTCCGGATCATGAGCTGCGCCTGGTCCCGGTTCCGACAATAGCCGTTCGGCCGCGCCTTGGGCAAATTTCATCCGCCTCGGCGAGCGCAATTCCGCGCTATGCTGACGCACCGAGTCGCGGCCGGATGCCGCAGGAGCCTGCCTGTTGGAAACCGCGCTTTATCTGCCCGTCAAAAGCTTCCTGGAAAAGCTCGGCTTCACCGTGAAGGGCGAGATTGGCGGCTGCGATCTCGTGGCGCTGAGCGGCGACGATCCACCGGTCGTCGTGATCGGCGAGCTCAAGCTCGCCTTCAATCTCGAACTGATCCTGCAGGCGGTCGATCGCGCCGGCGCCGCCGACGAGGTGTGGATCGCGGCCAAGGTGTCGGCCCGAGGCAAGGGCCGCGAGAGCGACGCGCGCTATCGCAATCTGTGCCGGCGGCTCGGCTTTGGCATGCTCGGCGTGACCGATCGCGGCGACGTCGAGGTGCTGGTGCCGCCGCCGACCGCGGCGCCCCGCCGCAATCCGAAGAAACGTTCACGGCTGATCACCGAGCACCGGAAACGCAAGGGCGATCCCGCGATGGGCGGATCGACGCGGGCGCCGATCATGACCGCCTACCGGCAGCAGGCGCTGGCCTGCGCCTCGGCGCTGTCGGTTGGGCCGCGGCGGGTGCGCGACCTGCGGGCCGACATTCCCGACGCCGGCAAGATCCTGCTGCATAATGTCTATGGCTGGTTCGATCGCGCCGAGCGCGGCATCTATGTGCTGACCGATGCCGGCCGCGCCGCGCTGAAGCGCTGGCCGCAGCAACAGATGAGTGCATCCGGGGCAGAAGCCACCCCGTAGAGCATGATCCGGAGAAGTGCGAAGCGGCTTTCCGAGAAGATCATGCCCAAACAAGAACCTAAAGCGCGATGATGACTTGGCTTCATCGCGCATTGGAGGGGATATCATGATCGTCGTCACCGGCAGCGTCACTGCCCGCCCCGACTCGTTCGACGAGGTGCGGCGCTTGAGCCTCGAGCATGTCCATCGCTCGCGCACCGAGCCCGGCTGCATCTCGCATGCGGTCCATGTCGACTGCGAGAATCCGCTCAGGCTGATGTTCTTCGAGCAATGGGCCGACCGCGCCGCGCTGGCCGCGCATTTCGCGGTCCCTGCGTCACGCGACTTCGTCCGCTCGCTGCAATCTCTCGCGGCCGCGGCGACCACCATCGAACTTTATGACGCTCACAAGATTGAGAGACTCTAGCTGCATGGCTGGATTGCCATCTCACATTCATATTGCAATGCAACATTGGGGACCTTACGTATCTCCCGCGATTCAATGATGAGGCGGCGATGAGCGGAGACTGGAATACCAAGTATGGCACCCGGCGCGTGCGGCATGATCCGCCGACGTTGGAAGAAGCAATCTTCGCTGCCATCGGCATCACCGATGACGTGGAGGCCCAGGCCGAAATCGCGTCGGCCCTGATGGGGCTGCCCTATGACGATGTGCTCGCCGAGGTGAAGAAAACCGCGCGCGTCAGTGCCCGCACCGGCACGGCAACCCGCGTCATCGCCGGCGAACAGGGCGCGCAGCGTTCCGTCGTGGTCGAGCGCCGCGTGGTTCGCCGCTTTGCGACCGACAAGCGCACCGGCACCTGAGAAACACCATCCAATTGCTGAAAGAAGAAGGGCAATCCATTGAATGGATTGCCCTTCTTGGTTTGACGTGAGATTTTTGTTGGACGCGTTTCCTTGACGCGAACCGGTTTCCGCTTCGCTTGGAGACGCTACCGGCTCAGGCCGCCCGACCCCAGCCGGAGATCTGCATCACCATGCGCCAATAGGCCCGGTTCATGTCGACGATCGCGCGTGCAGCCTCAACCGGCGTCACCGCGGCGACAGCCGGCACCGGTTCGGGCTGCTGCTGCTCGGTCAGGTCGATGCTGCCGGTCGACTCCCCATGACGGAAGGTCAGCTGGGCACCGAACTTGGTAGCGAGCGCCCGCATCGCATCGTTCTGCGCGCCGGTGGTGATGCGCAGGCTGCCGTAGCCCTTGGCATGCGCCTCGGCGATCAGCTTGCGGAACAGGGTGCTGCCGACGCCCTTCCGCCGCGCCGACCGCTCGACGCTGAAGGCGATCTCGGGCTGGACATCCGGAGACTGCTCCGGGGGATGCAATTCGGCCGCGCCGCGGACCACGCCGTCCTCGAAATAGGCGATGATGACGGTGCCGTCATTGGCGCAGCGCTCGGCGTAGCGGCGGATGAAACTGTCGTCGATGAAGCCATGAAAACGATCATGACGGCTGGTGCGATCCAGCCGCAGCAGGTGATCGCGCAGCAGCGGAAGCTCTTCCTGCTGGCTCAACGTCCGCACGGTGCCCTTGGCGGACGTCGAGCGAATGGAATCATAGTTCATTTCATAACTCCTCTTGGTAGCCCTCGAGGAGGCGTCGAGTCCCTAGCAGCTGCTATATTGTGCGCCGCACCATAAAATTCAAGTACTCAGATTCATTTAAGTAAACAATGCTGTGATTGGAAAATCACAGCATCACCCCATTATAATACCAGTTGCGTCTGGGTCACCACCGCGACCAGCTTGCCGTCTTCGGTCTCCAGCCTGGTCTGCCAAACCTGGGTCCGCCGCCCCCGGTGAACCGGTGTCGCGGTCGCAATCACGGTCGTCCCCTCCTTGGCCCCGCCAATGAAGTTGGTCTTGCTCTCCAGCGTCGTGGTGCCCTTGGCGCCCTCAGGCAGGTTGATCACGGTGGCTGCGGCGCCGACCGAGTCGGCGAAGGCCATCACCGCGCCGCCGTGGATGGTGTTTCGGAGGGTGCAGAGGTCCGGCCGCACCAGCATTGTCGCGACCACGCGGTCCTGGCCGGCCTCGGTGAAGGTGACGCCCTTTAGTTCCGCAAACGGCATCTTCATCGACTGGATCTTCTCGAGCGGCGTCATGGTCACTCCCTGCTTCGCGCGGTCTTTTTCAAGATTGGTGCGGGCATGATGGAATGCCTGACGGGACCGGGCAATGACCTCCGAGGTAATGGTACGGATGACGTCATGGCCGCCGTGACAATCCCTGGCGAGTCTGCCTACCGTCAGCGATGCGCGACTTCCCTCCCCGTCGGATCGTCTGCCTGACCGAAGAGACGGTCGAGACGCTGTACCTGCTTGGCGAGCAGGACCGCATCGTCGGCGTCTCCGGCTACGCGGTGCGGCCGCCGCAGGTCCGCCGCGAGAAGCCGCGGGTGTCGGCGTTCATCTCAGCCGACATTCCAAAAATCCTGGCGCTTGACCCGGATCTGGTGCTCGCCTTCTCCGATCTGCAGGCCGATATCGTCGGCGATCTCGTGCGCGCCGGCGTTGCCGTCCATGTCTTCAATCAGCGCGATGTCGCAGGCATCCTTGCGATGATCCGCACTTTGGGCGCGATGGTCGGCGCAACCGATCGCGCCGGGCAGCTCGCACAAAGCCTCGCGCAACGGCTGGCCGCGGTCGCCGCAACGCCGCGTCCGGCACCGCAGCCAAAAGTCTATTTCGAGGAATGGGACGATCCGCTGATCAGCGGCATCGGCTGGGTGTCCGAACTGATCGAGATCGCCGGCGGCACCGATGCGCTGCCGCATCTGCGTGCGCACAAGGCGGCCAAGGATCGCATCGTCACGCCTGACGCAGTGCGTGCGGCGATGCCCGACGTGATCCTCGCGTCCTGGTGCGGCAAGAAGGTCGTGCCCGACCGCATCCGCAAGCGTGAGGGCTGGAGCGACATCCCGGCGGTGCGCAACGACCGCATCGTCGAGATCAAGTCGCCGATCATTTTGCAGCCCGGCCCCGCGGCGTTGACCGATGGGCTCGATGCGATCGTGAAGGCGTTGTGGCCGGGGCATTGACCCTTCCAGCGTCGTCCCGGCGAAGGCCGGGACCCATACTCCGCGGCTAATGTTGTGATCGGGACTCGTCGTAGCAGCGCTGCTCATCAACCGAGATTCGTGGTTATGGATCCCGGCTTTCGCCGGGACGACAGCGAATTTGTTGCGCAATCACGCACAAGACTATGATTGCAATGGCATAGGGAGAACGAAGCTACGCCTTCTCCACGCCGCACCATTCCGCGATGAACAGCGCCATCGCCTTGGTCGCTTTCCGCAGCGACTCCAGCTCGACATATTCGTTGAAGCCGTGCATCGCGGCGCCGGTGGCGCCGAAGCAAAGGCTCGGGATGTCGTGGTTCAAGCCGTAGAAGCGCGTGTCGGTCAGCGCGGTGAAGGCGCGGTCTTCCACCGCGCCGCCATACACGACCCCGTGCGCCTTGGCGAAGGCAGCTTCCGGTGCCTCGGAGTTCACCAGTTCGTAGCCTTCCGACAGGAAGCCCGACCATTCGACCTGCGGCGGATTGTTGGAGAGGAAGCGATGATCGCGCGCCGCCGCCGACACGCACGCCAGAATCTCCTTCTGGCACTCGGCGATCGACCAGCCCGGCAAGACCGCGATGCGGCAGTCGACGTCGCACCAGGCGGGCACGCTGGAGGCCCAGTCGCCGCCCTTGATGATGCCCGGATTGAAATTGATCGGGTGATTGACGTCCTTGAAATGGCGGTCGGCCTTGGCGCGCTCGTTCCAGGCGATCTCGAGCTTCTCCAGCGCATGCACCAGATGATACGCCGCCATGATCGCGTTCGAGCCCGCGCCGGCCTCGAACACATGCACCGGGAAACCGCGCACCTTCAGGCGGAACCAGATCACGCCGACCTGCGAGCGGATCATCTTGCCGTTGGTGGGCTCCGGGATGAAGCAGGCATCGGCGCGATAGCCGCGCTGCAAGGTCGAAAGCGCGCCGACGCCGGTGCTCTCCTCCTCGATCACGGACTGGAAGTGAATCCGTGCCGTCGGCTTCAACCCGGCCTTCCCGATCGCATCCAGCGCATAGAGCGCGGCGATGGTGCCGGACTTCATGTCGCAGGCGCCGCGGCCATACATCCTGCCGTCCTTGATGACGGGCGAGAACGGCGGCGTCTCCCACATCTCGAGCGGACCGGTTGGCACCACGTCGCAGTGGCCCTGCAGGATCAGCGATTTGCCGGCATTGGTGTCCGGGCGGTAGGTGCCGACCACCGTGCGCGCCTTCGAAAAATCATGCTCGATCGGGCCGAAGCCGCGCAAATCCCTGAGCTCGTCGGGATTGATGTGCCAGTCGTCGACCTCGTAGCCGCGCTCGCGCAGGAGATCGCCGATCATGTCCTGGCACGGCCCCTCGGCGCCGCGGGTCGAGGGGATCGCGACAAAGGCCTGCGTCGTCGCAAGCTGCGCATCGAATCCCTCGTCAACGGCGCTCAGGATTCGTTGTTGCGTCTCGGCAGTCATGCTTTGGCTCCATCGGGAAAACAGATCAGGCGGGAGCCGCAACGTAGCCCGATTTCACTCCGCCTTGTATTGCGCAAAATAGGCATCCCGCAATGCATCTTCGAGCAGCCGGCCTTCCGAATAGCCATCGAGCGTCTTCGGCCGCGTCACGCCGTCGAGCAGCCGCGGACACGGCTCGGGCGCGCCGAGCACGGTGCGCACCGGAATGCGCTCGGCATAGATCGGCAACTCGTAATCCTCGTCATCGTCGGCGACGCCCTTGGCGCGAATTTTTGCCGAAGCCTCCTCGATCTCCATCGCGATGAACGAGGTCGCCTTGATCTCCTGCTTGTTGCTGGCACGCAGGCTCGCGGTGCGCTCGGGAAAGAAGCGGTCGACCATCGCGACGATCGCGCGTTCCTTCTCTGCCGGGTCGGTGACGAGATAGGCTGACCCGAACGCCATCACCGCGCGATAGTCGGCCGAGTGGTTGAAGCCGCAGCGCGCCAGCACCAGGCTGTCGAGATGGGCGACCGTCAGGCACACGCGTTGCCCTTCGGACTGGTTCTCCAGCATGCGGCTCGCGCTCGAGCCGTGCCAGTAGAGCCTGGTGCCCTCGCGCCAGAAGAACGTCGGCGTGCAATAGGGCTGGCCGTCGATCACGTAGGAGACGTGGCACAGCATCGAGGCGTCGAGGATCTTGTGCACGGTGACGTGGTCGTAGAAGCCGCGGTCGTGGCGGCGCTTCACCCGGTTGCGGGACGACATGGGGTAGGACGGAGCGGATGCGCCTTCGGTCACGGTGAGCCTTTCGAAATCTGGAATCTGTCCAGAGTTGTAGCGGCTCATTTGGTCTGCGATAGTGCCAATTCCATGCGAAAAATTCCGACCAATTCCCGGGAGCCCGCGGCGCGCAAGGCCGAGCTGCCGCTTGACCTCGGCGGTCCGCACGTGACGCCCGGCGCGGCCTCGCAGCAGCGGCTGTATCAGGCGCTGTGCCACGCGATCGTCGGCGGCCTCGTCAAGCCGGGCGAGCCGCTGCCGCCGTCGCGCGCGCTCGCCAGGCAGACCGGCTTCCGCCGCAACGCCGTCACCACGGCCTATGAGCGGCTGATCGCCGACGGCTTTGCGGTGGCAACCACGGGCTCCGGCACCTTCGTCGCGGCGCGCATTCCGGCCCGGGCCGCCGCGCCGCGCCGCGCAAGGATCGCGATCGAGCCGCCACAGCACAACGCGCTGTCGCTCGGCTGCACGCATATCGATGAGCGCGCGCTGCAGCGCTTCCGGGCCTTTGCCGGCCGCAGGCTGCGCGCCTTCGGGTCCGAGCATCTGCATTACGGCGATCCCCGCGGCAGCAGCGAATTGCGCGCGGCGATATCGGACCATCTGCTGTCGGCGCGCGGGCTGCGCTGCGACCCCGACCAGATCATGCTGGCCTCGGGCACGCTGCATGCCCTGCGCATCGTGCTCGGGGCGATCCTCAAGCCCGGCGACCAGGTCTGGTGCGAAGACCCCGGCTATCCGGCGGCGCGGCGCGCGATCGAGCATTGCGGCTATCGTCCGGTGTCGGTGCCGGTCGACATGTCGGGCATGCGCATCGACAAGGGCCGCGCATCCGCGCCGCAAGCGCGCGCCGCCTATGTCACGCCCTCGCACCAGTTTCCGCTCGGCGTGCAGATGTCGATGCCGCGCCGGCTCGAGCTGCTCGACTGGGCACGGGACGCCGGCGCCTTCGTGTTCGAAGACGATTACGACAGCGAGTTCCGCTACGACGGCGCGCCGCTTCTGTCGCTCGCCGGCATCGATCATCTCCGCCGCGTGATCTACATGGGCACGTTCGCCAAGACGCTGTTTCCGGGATTGCGGATCGGCTATTGCGCCCTGCCCGAAGCCTTGATCGGTCCGGTGACGGCGGCGCGCGCCGCGCTCGACCGCTTTCCCGCCACGTTGATGGAAGGCGCGGTCGCCGACATGCTGAACTCCGGCGCCTTCGCGGCGAACTTGCGCAAATCGCGCAAGCTCTACCGTGAGGCGCGCGACGTCCTGGCGTCGACGCTTGCCAATGCCTCGGAGGGCGAGCTCACGGTTCCCGTGCCCTCGCAGGGCCTGCACCTCGTGGCGCGGCTCGATCCCGCGACCGATCCGCTGATTGCCGCTCAGGCAAAGGCGGCCGCCGGCGTCGGCGGCTGGCTGCTCGCCGAGACCTATCATCGCGCGCGCCCATTGCCCGGCTTCGTGCTGGGATTTTCCGGTCACCCGGTTCCGCAACTCGTCGCGTCGGCGGAACGACTGGCGAAGACAACGCTCGCCGCGCTGCGCGCGACGCGCAAGATATCGGTCAAACCATCCGCCAAGCCGCAGCGCTCTAGGAGAATCGCAGCCACCTGACTAAGGTCGCGCGCGTTCAGTCAGAGCCTTCCGTTCCGATGGAATCGGAACCCGGCTCTTGATTGTTGTTTTGACGCGTTTTCTTCACGCGAACCGGTATCCACTTCGCTTGAAAACGCTCCAGTGTCCGCTTACGGAGATACCGGATGCCAAATCGCAACGTCCTGTATCTCGTGATCGCCGCGCTGGTCGTGATCGCAGGCATGCTCGGCTACAATCTTTACCAGGCGAAGAAGCAGCCCGAAGGCCTTCAGATCAATGTCGGGCCCGACGGGCTCAAGATCCAGAACAAGTGAAGGAGGCTGCGATGCTGCGCTTGGGATTCGTCGCGCTGGTCAGCGTCGCAGCTCTTGGCGCGATGGCGCAATCTGCCGCAGCAGAGCAGTCCTACATGCGTGAGGGCGACATCGTCGATCTGCGGGTCGGCCAGCGCGTCCTTGTCGATGACGGCTCGTGCCCGGCTGGGCAGATCAAGCAGGTCGTCGGCTCCAGGCTGAGCCAGAACGGCGTGGTGCGGACCAGCAGCTGCGTGCCGCGCCTCGCCAAAAAGTAAAACGCCCCGCTGTCGCGAGGCGCTTGGTTCCTCATTACTTTGATGCGCGGCTCAGTTCGAGACCGGCTCGAACATGCATTGCAGGGTCGGCTTGGCGATCTTGGTGAAGGTTGGGCCGATCTCGCCCTGCTTGGACGGCGGCACCCAATCGGTCTCGATGGTCGGCACACCGGTCTCGCTGATCCCGCGCAGCAGCGCCTGGCGCAGGTCGGGATCGTCCACCGTCGCGGCGGCGTGGTCGTGCAGGCAGCCGCACACGGCCTCGGGATGTGCCCAGCGGCCGAGCATATGCGGCGCGCATTGCCGCACGAACTCGTCGCGCGGTTCAGGCACGCGGTACAGCGAGCGGATCTGCATCGATTCGAGGGGGAGCTGGGATTGGGCCTGCGCGGCGCCCGCCAAGGGCCCCATCAGGACAAGCGATGCCAACATCGCGGCGGAACAGATACGGAGCACCATTGGGAGAGCCTTTACCGGCAGTTCTATTTTTTGCGTCGCGCTCAGTTGGCCTGTGCCATCACCATCGGGACCGGGGTGACTACCGGCGAGCCGTTATAGGAGAAGGTGCCGATCCCGGGCAAACCGCTGTCCGGCGAGCCTGCCATCGACGAGCCGGCCATCACAAAGGCGAAGGCGAGGATCAGGCTCATGGTTCGCATCTGACAGTCTCCGTTATTCCGCTCGTCGGCGTCCGGCGCCGTTGTGTGACGGTCTGATAACGATCTGCCGTTTCGGGAGTTCTGCGGAACAAGCCGAAAATGGTTTCGTCGGAACTGGAATTGTTTCGTCGACCAGCGGTCCACGAAACATTCGGCCGAAAACCCCAATGATTTCAGCGGCAGAAGCGTGGCTGAAAGGCTGTTGAAAACTTCGCGCGACCAACGCCGACCCCGGCCGCTGCCGGAGCCGCGGCCAATTACGCGTGCAAACTGAACGAGCTAGCGCGCTTTGTTAACTTTCCTCTGCTGAGAGAGGAAGCAGCACGGCAAGGACGGCGGTGAACCGGGCGGCGGTTCGGCCGACTCATCTGGGCGCCGTGCAACCATCTTCGCGGTGGCACGTTGTGGTAATCTCTCCCGATCCAACGAAGGATGTCAGTCGTGGGCAATGGCAACATAGGTGTTGGCAATGAATCCGCGGCGAGCAAATCCGGCCAGCAGCAGATGACGGCCGCGATGCCGCAGCAAGGCGCCTACGTCATGGGCGACAATGAGTGCGCGCCGCAGAAGCTGGTCCGCCTCGTTGGCTGCCGCGACTCGAAGGTCAAACCGGGCCTTGGCATCCGCGCGAAGCAGTTCGGGCAAACCGAGCGCTAGCTCGCCCACCGCCTCAGCCGCCTGCGCCAAGTCGCTGCTCCAGCTATTGAATGAACTCGCCGCACTTCTGCACGGCAGCATCGGCTGCGCCCCACGGCATGATCGGCACCGACGACGTCGAGTTCTTTGGCGAGCCCTCGATCAGCCGGTCCGAATAGACCATGTAGACCAGCACATTGCGCTTGGCGTCGCAGCCGCGCACGATCTGCATCTTCTTGAAGAACAGCGACCGGCGCTTGCTGAACATGTCGTCGCCCTGCCCGAGCTTGGTCTTGAAGCGGATCGGCCCGATCTGCCGGCACGCCAGCGAGATATCGGAGACTTCCTCGGCAAGGCCAAGCCATCCCTTGAAGCCGCCCTTTTCCGGTACCGTGAAGTGACAGGCGACGCCCTCGACCTCGGGATCGTCGACGCCATAGGTCGCGAGCTTGTCGTTGGGGCTCACCCATTTGAACACGGTGGAGCGGCGGAAGATCAGGTCCGGCTCGTCGGCCGCGGCCGCAGGACCTGCCTGCCCCAAAGCCAGCAACATCAGCAGCACCGCGCATCCCCAGCGAGACAACCGTCGCAGGTCACACAAGCTCACATATCTCGATGTCATTGAGGTCTCCGCGGGGTGGGTCCCGCCTATGTAGTGCGCAAACGCCGCACAGGAAGGCGCTGACAGTTCGGTGATCGGCCCGGGCGCTTTAACCTCTTGTGAGGCTTTTTTGCTACTCTTTCGTCGAAAATCCGCCCCTCACGGAAGGGTTAGATCGCTTGCGCTGGTGAACGCGTTGTGCGTCTGCGACAACCAACAGGTAGTTTGGACTGGGATTCGGAATATGCGCGCAGGTGGACGGCGGATTTCGATTTTTGATCTTGCGAATGAGCGGTTCTGGCAGCTTGCAATTCTGACGACCGCCGGCACCGTCGCCGCCTCCACACAGGCCGATGCAGCGCTCTATTACTGGAACCGCGACTCCGCCTTCTACGGCGACTATGAGCCGCTGCCACAGCCGCACCGGCAGAAGCCGAAGCGCAACGCGGCCAAGAAGAATCCGGCGCTTGAGAAGGAGGCCGGCAGCAAGCCGCAAGGTCCCCTGATCATCTCGGTCTCGATCGACCAGCAGCGGGTCAGCCTCTACGATGCCAACGGCCTCTACGCCGAGAGCCCGGTGTCAACGGGCATGAAGGGGCACTCGACCCCGATGGGTGTCTTCAGCGTCATCCAGAAGCAGAAGTACCATCAGTCCAACATCTACAGCGGCGCGCCGATGCCGTATATGCAGCGCATCACCTGGTCGGGCATCGCCATGCACGCCGGCGTGCTGCCCGGCTATCCGGCCTCCCATGGCTGCATCCGCATGCCGATGTCGTTCGCGGTCAAGATGTACAACTGGACACGGATGGGCGCCCGCGTGTTCGTCACGCCCGGCACGATCTCTCCGGAGAGTTTCTCCCACCCGCTGCTGGTGACGCAGAAGGTGGCGCCGCAACAGCCGGTCGCCGACGATATCCTGACGATGGATGCGCCGCTCGGCGTGAAGAGCGACAAGGGCGCCGACAAGCCGCAGACCGGTCTCGATTTGCGCACGAGCGTCGGCCATGCCGCCGCGTCGCTGCGCGACAACACCCACACCGCCGACGCCAGCAGCGCGATGCCGGCAGCGAGTGCGTCGGTGACGATGTCCGATGCGTCCTCTTCCACAGCGCGCGACGCCATCGCGGAGAAGATCGCCGCTGACAAGTCCGAGACGGTGAAGGCCGAGACAGCCGCCGCCGACAAGCCGGCCGAGGCCAATTCCGCCGTCCGCGACAGCAACAGGACCACGGATGACAGGACTGTCGGCGAGACCACCGCCAGCACCGACACGCCAAAGACCGAGGTCTCCGCAAGCGATCCGGTGAAGGCGGAGGCCAAAGCCGACGAGCCCAAAGAGGACGCCGCCAAGCCCGCCGAGGCAGCCACCGCCGCCGATGCGCCCGACGCCAAGAAGGATCCGGCGCGGCTGCCGGGCACCGCCAGGATCGACGTGCCGAAGCGCGCCGGCCAGATCGCAGTGTTCATCAGCCGCAAGGATTCCAAGCTCTATGTGCGGCAGAATTTTGCCCCGCTGTTCGAGGTGCCGGTGACGATTGCGGCGAGCGACCGGCCACTCGGCACGCATGTGTTCACCGCGCAAGTCGACAAGACCGATGCGAACCTGCTGCGCTGGTCGGTGGTGACGCTGCCGACCCGCAACACCGCCCGCATCAACGTCGAGGAGCGCGCCTCGCATCGCCGCAAGGTCGCGGCCGCGGCGGTCGCCGAGGCCAAGCCGCAGCCGGTGACCAACAGCCCGGCCGAGGCGCTCGACCGCATCTCCATTCCGGCCGACGTGATGGCGCGGATCAGCGAAGCGCTCGGCACCGGCGGATCGATCATCGTCTCCGACCTCGGCGTGAACCAGGGCGAGACCGGCGAAGGCACCGACTTCATCCTGCCGCTGCGCTAGGGGGATGGTCGCGCGCGATGCCCGGATTGCGTCTCGCAGCGTCCGGGCCACCGATCTGCGGGCTATAACGCCTTCTTGAAAGCCTGAGCCAAGCCCGCTGGATTATGATGTCACGACATCTGTTCGGGGACGAGACCATGATGGACCGCAGGACACTGATCGTGGCGGCGTTCGCCGCAGCCGCAGCATCCCGCCCGTCGCATGCCGAACAGCCCGCGATGAGCCGGATCACCGCCTACGCCTTCTCATTTCCGGCGCTCGGCGGCGGCGATATCAGACTTGCCGACTATGCCGGCCGTCCCCTGATGATCGTGAACACGGCCTCGCTTTGTGGCTTCACGCCGCAATATGCCGGCCTGCAGCAACTCTGGACCGAATTCCGTGAGCGCGGCTTCGTCATCATCGGCGTCCCCTCCAATGATTTCGGCGGCCAGGAGCCCGGCGGCCCGACCGAGATCGCCGAGACTGCGCAGCATCAATATGGCGTCACCTTCCCGATCGCAGCGAAAGCAATCGTGCGCGGCGCGAGCGCGCATCCGTTCTACCGCTGGGCGGCGGAGGCTCGGCCGAAGGACGTGCCGCGCTGGAATTTTCACAAATACCTGATCGGCCGCGACGGCTACATCGCCGACGTTTTCGCTGAGTCGGTTGCGCCCGACGACACGCGCATCAAGACCGGAATCGCACGGGCATTGGCGGCCGCCTGAGATATCGCGATAATCCCCGGAATTAACTGATCCGACGAGGATTTTGGACACGCGCTCGCCACGTTCATTGCGTTGGCGTCGCCACTGCGACTAGGGTACGATCGGTTGGGGGCGAAGCGACCCGGTCGCGGCATTGCCGGCGCCCGGAGCGCGATCAGCAGGGAACACGCCATGCGCATTGCGACAGGTCTGATTTTCGCAGGGACCGTATCGTTGCTCGCGTCGAGCGCAGCTTGGTCGCAGACGCCGCCCGCCAAGGGCGCCACCGCGGCACCGGCAGCACCAGCGGCCGCGGCTCCCGCGCCGGCCGCCGCAGCCCCGGCACCAGCAACCGCAACGGCAGCCCCGGTTCCGCCGAAGCAACCGCCACAGCCGGCGCGCGCCGCCTGCAACAATCCGAACGCGCTCGGCGTCGGCCGCACGGTCGAGATCGACACCACTGGCGGTCCCGGCTTCGGCTTCGAGCATTTCAAGCAGCTCGACTTCCTGCGCGACCATGAGGTGGTGCTGACCTTCGACGACGGCCCGTGGCCGGGCAACACGCCGGCAGTGCTGAAGGCGCTCGCGGATGAATGCACCACGGGCATCTTCTTCCCGATCGGCAAGCATGCGACCTATCACCCCGAAATCCTGCGGCAGGTCTATGCCGCCGGCCACACGGTCGGCGCCCACACTTGGTCGCACGCCAATCTGAACAACAAGAAGCTGACCGAGGATCAGAAGAAGGACGAGATCGAGCGCGGCTACGCCGCGGTCAAGTGGGCGCTCGAGACCTCACCCTCGCCGTTCTTCCGCTTCCCGGCGCTGCAGCATCCGCCGGAGATGGTGACCTATCTCGGCAACCGCAACATCGCGATCTTCTCCTGCGACCTCGACTCCTTCGACTTCAAGGCGAGCAAGCCGCAGCAGGTGATCGACACCGTGATGAGGAAGCTGAACAAGCTCGGCAAGGGCATCATCCTGATGCACGACTTCCAGAAGCACACCGCGGAAGCCTTGCCGACGCTGCTGACGCAGCTCAAGGCCGGTGGCTACAAGGTGGTCGCGATGCGCGCCAAGTTCCCGGTGACGGTGCTGCCGCAATACGAGCAGGAGCTCGCCAAGGACGTCAAGCTGCCGACCGTAAGCTCGCGCCCGGTGAACAGCGTCGTCACGACCGTCGATCAGCAATAGCGCCGGCGACAATCCTGGTGCCCGAGCTACGTATCGAAGGCTTCGTCATCGTCTCCGCCGATGGCCGGCTGGCGAATGCGCGGAATGTGATGCCCGACGATCTCAAGATCGAGGGCGACAAGCGGTTCTTCACCGCAGCCCTCGACCGCGCCGACCTCATCGTGCATGGCCGTCACTCAGAGGAAGAGCAGCCGAACGCGCCAAGGCGGCGGCGCCTGATCCTGACCCGCAAGGTCGCGGCCACCGCACCCGACCCCGATAATCCGAAAGCGCTGTTGTGGAATCCCGCCGGCTGCCCGTTCGAGACGGCGAGCCGCGAGGCCGGCGTGACCTCGGGCATGGCCGCGATCATCGGCGGCCCGGGCGTGTTCGGCATGTTCATGGACCGCTACGACACGTTCTGGCTCTCGGTCGCCCCGAATGTGCACATCCCCGACGGCGAGCCATGCTTTCCCGGCGTCCCCGCCCGCACCCCGCAGCAGGTGCTGTCAGCGCACGGCCTTCACGCCGCCGCGCCGCAGCTGATCGACGCTGCGCATGATGTCAGCGTGACGCCGTGGCGGCGGGTGGGTTGAAAGCGGGGCCGCGCGTCGTGTGGACCCGTTGGCTCTACCCATCCTGCGCCACTGCGCCCTACACGTCCCCGTAGGCCGGGTCGTCGCGGCGCGGGCCGCGGCCGTAGCCGGCGATGATGAACAGCGCGCCGATCAGCGACAGGTTCTTCAGCGCATCGATCAGCGTCCTGACGTTGTCGGGCGCCGGCTGATTCCAGAAATCATGGAAGTAGAAGGTGGCGAAGCACACGAAGATGATCAGGAGGATCGCGAAGAACCGCGCCAGCACGTTCACCGCGATCATCAGCCCGGCGACGATCTCGAAGCCGCCGATCGTGATCGCCAGCAGCTGCATGAAGGGCATCCCGACGGAGGCTTCGATCTGCTGCGTATAGGGCGCGACCACGGCCGGGATCGTCACCTTGGCCGCCAGCAGATCCGCCGTCGCCTGGATGCCGAACAGCTTGCTCGCGCCCGAATAGAGGAACAGCACGGCGAACAGGATCCGCCCGAAGGTGATGAACGCTGGCATGGGTCGGCCTCACTGGATGGCAGAAATCGGACGAAGCAGGCCCAGCGATTATGGTCGCTCCGCCTGCCTCGATCAAATCGAATCCATCTCGGCTCAAACACGATGCGGAAAACCACGCTGCGGTTTTCCGAACATAACGTGCTCAAACAACGGCCGTCAGCCGAACAGCGTCGGCTGCGCGCGGCCGGCGCGCTCCTGGGCTTCGACGGCGGCCACCGCCGTCATGTTGAGGATGCCGCGCGCCGTCACGCCGGGGGTGAGGATGTGCGCCGGGCGCGCCGGACCGATCAGGATCGGCCCCACCGGCAACGCGTTGGCCAGCGATTTGATCATCTGGTAGGCGATGTTGGCGGCATCGAGGTTCGGCATGATCAGGATGTTGGCCTCGCCTTCCAGCCGCGACTGCGGCAGCACCAGGCGCCGCGCCGCCGCCGACAGCGCGGTGTCGCCCTGCATCTCGCCGTCGGCCTCGATCTCCGGATGCTTGTCCTTCAGGAGCTGGGTCGCCCGCCGCATCTTGCGCGAGGAATCCGTGTCATAACTGCCGAAGTCGGAATGTGACACGAAGGCGACCCTCGGCTTGAAGGCGAAGCGCTGGACGTGGATCGCCGCGAGCGACGCCACTTCGGCGAGTTCCTCCGCGCTCGGGTTCGGCCGCACCTGGGTATCGGCGAGGAAATGGGCGCCGGTGGAGGTGATCATCAGCGCCAGCGCGGCATAGTCGCTGACCCCCGGCAGGAAGCCGATGATCTCGCGGACATGCCGCAGATGGCTCATGTAGCGGCCCTCGACGCCGCACAGCATGGCGTCGGCCTCGCCACGCGAAACCGCAAGCGCCGCGATCACCGTATTGTTGGTGCGGACCACGGTGCGCGCGGCCTCCGGCGTCACGCCGCGCCGACCGGCGACATCGATATAGGACTGCACATAGGAACGGTAGCGCGGATCGTCCTCGGGATTGATCAGGTCGAAATCGCGGCCGGCCTTGATCGACAGGCCGAAGCGCTTGATCCTGGTCTCGACCACCGAGGGCCGGCCGACCAGGATCGGCCGCGCCAGCTTTTCCTCGAGCACCACCTGCGTCGCGCGCAGCACGCGCTCGTCCTCTCCTTCGGCGTAGATCACGCGCACCGGTTGGGTCTTCGCCTTGGCGAACACCGGCTTCATGGTGAGGCCGGAGCGGAACGCGAAGCGTTCGAGATTGGCAGCGTATTCGTCGAAATTGGTGATCGGCCGGGTCGCGACGCCGGACTCGATCGCGGCCTTGGCCACCGCCGGCGCGATGCGCAGGATCAGGCGCGGATCGAACGGGCTCGGGATCAGCGAGCCCGGGCCGAACCCCTGGGTCTCGCCGCTCTCGAAACCATGGGCCACCGCATCCGACGGCGGATCGCGCGCGAGCTGCGCGATCGCGTCCACCGCGGCGTGCTTCATCGCCTCGTTGATCGCGGTGGCGCCGGCGTCGAGCGCGCCGCGGAAGATGAAGGGGAAGCAGAGCACGTTGTTGACCTGGTTCGGAAAGTCCGACCGTCCCGTGCAGATCATCGCGTCGGGACGCGCCAGACGCGCCTCATCCGGCATGATCTCCGGCACCGGATTGGCAAGCGCCATCACCAGCGGCTTGTCGCCCATCTGCTTGACCATTTCGGGCTTCAGCACGCCCGGCGCCGACAGGCCGATGAAAATGTCCGCGCCCGGAATGACGTCGGCGAGCACGCGTGCGTCGGTCTTCTGGGTATAGACCGCCTTCCAGCGATCCATCGTGGTGTTGCGGCCCTCATAGACCACGCCGTCGATGTCGCAGACCCAGATGTTCTTGCGCTGTGCGCCCATCGAGACCAGCAGATTGAGGGTTGCGATCGCAGCCGCGCCCGCGCCCGAACAGACGATCTTCACATCGGACAGTTGCTTGCCGTTCAGCAACAGCCCGTTGACGATCGCGGCGGCGACGATGATCGCGGTGCCGTGCTGGTCGTCATGGAAGACCGGGATCTTCATGCGCTCCTTGAGCTGCGCCTCGATCTCGAAGCATTCCGGTCCGCGGATGTCCTCGAGGTTGATGCCGCCGAAGGTCGGCTCCAGCGCGGCGACGGTCTCGACCACGCGCTCGATCGTGTCGGCCTTGATCTCGATGTCGAACACGTCGATGCCGGCGAATTTCTTGAACAGCACCGCCTTGCCTTCCATGACGGGCTTGGAGGCCAGCGGACCGATATTGCCGAGACCGAGCACCGCGGTGCCGTTCGAGACCACGGCGACCAGATTGGCCCGGGCGGTCAGCGTCGCCGCCTCGGCCGGGTTCTTGGCGATCTCGGTGCAGGCGGCGGCCACGCCCGGCGAATAGGCCAGCGCCAGGTCACGCTGGTTGGCAAGCGGCTTGATCGCCTGGATCTCGAGCTTGCCCGGCCGCGGCAGCCGGTGATAGGCGAGCGCCGCGTTGTGGAGTTCTTCAGACGATGACGACATGCGTGCTCCCCGCGTTTCCGGCCCAAATTTCTTGTTTCTGTGCTAATCCAGGCGAAAGTCATTTGTCCGGCAAATCGAGCCGGATGTGAAGCATGTCCAGCCGCTTGGATGCAACATCCGATAATGTCTCCGTCAACAGGCCCGGGCCGGCCGTTCATCGACGCCTGCCCCTCCCCGCGCCATTCCGCCGGGGATTGGCAATTTTTTTCCCTTGATGATCCGGAGTTGACCGAATGAAGAAAATTCTGCTCGGCCTGATCGCCGTCGCAGTCCTCGCGGCCGGCAGCTACTTCGGTTTCGACTTCTATGCCCAACGCCGGGTCACCCGCGACGTCGAGGCCGCCTTCGAGCAGGTTCGTGCCACCGGCGCCAAGGCGAGCCACGGCAAGATCACGTTCGACGTCAAGAGCCGCACCCTGACGATCGCGGACGTCGCCACCGAGTCGGGGACGCAATCTCCGGTCAGCGTCAAGATTGCCAATCTCACGATGACCGGCCTCGGTCAAACCGACGCGGCACGGGTCTCCGCCGGCAATGTCGAGTTCAGCGATGTCGAGATCGGCGTGGCAGGACCTACCCCGACGATCACCTCACTGACCTACAAGGCGCCGCGGATCACGGTGAAGGATTATTCCGGCCCCACCAGCTTACCCCAGCTTCCGGCGGCGTCGTCGATCTTGGAGCTGTACCGGTCCGCATTTGGACTGCTCGCGAGCATCAACGCATCGTCGGTCGCTGCGCCCAGCCTGACCGGAACGATGACCTTCAGCGCCGCCGCAAAAGCCGGCGACGGCGCCGGCGGCGAATTCGCCTATTCGGGCATCGCCATTGAAAACATCAAGGACGGAAAGATCGCGTCCAGCAAAACTGACAAGGTTGTGTTCACGATCAACCAGCAGACGGCAGGCAAGCCGATCAAAATGACCGGCGAGCTCGCCAATATCGCCGCGACCGATATCGACGTTGGCGCGATGGCAGCGATATTCGATCCAGGCAAGGCCAGCGATGACAGGGAGTATCGGGTCCAGGGACACGTTTCGGCCGGTCCTTATGTCATTACCGCCGCGCCCGGTGTGAACATGCGGATCGAGGGAGTGACCGTCGACGACACCAGGATCAATCCGTCACGGATGCAACTGCCGGCGCTGCTGGCAATGATCCCGCCGCAAGGGAGTCCGCCGCCGTCTGCCGCCCAGGCACGCGACCTGCTGGACAAGATCGCCGGCCTCTATTCGGGCATCGGAATTGCAAATGCCGAGATGCATGGGCTCTCGGTCGAGACGCCGCAGGGCCCGCTCAAGCTCGCCTCGATGCGGTTCAACTTCGAACACGGCAAGATCGGCGAGCTTGCGGTCGAGGGACTCGATACCCGTGCGCCGAACGGTCCCATCAAGGTCGGACGCTTTGCGCTGAAGTCGCTCGACGTCGCCAACTTCATGCGGCTGTCGGCGCAGTTCGCCGCGCAGAAGCCATCGGCCGAACAGGCGCTGGCGCTATTCCCGCTGATCGAAGGCGTCGAGATCAAGGGCGTCGCGTCGCCCTACAAGGCCACCGGCAAGCCGGTCAACATCGACGTCGTCAGCCTCGACTGGGGTCAGTTCGTCGGATCGATCCCGAGCAAGCTGCGGCTGACCGCGAAGCTGGCGGCACCGCTGGATGCCGCCGATCCGCGGCAGCAACCGCTCGTCGCCGCCGGGATCGACCGGATGGCCGTCGACGCCGATCTCGGCGCCATTTGGACCGAGGCCTCACGCGCGTTCGCGCTCGAGCCGGTCAAGCTCGACATGGCGGGCCTGCTGAATGCGTCGGCAAGGCTCTCGCTCGGCAACGTGCCGCGCGAGGCATTCTCGACCAGCGCCGCGGAAGCCATGGGCGCGGCCGCGCAGATCGAAACCGGCACGATCGAGCTCACTGTCCATGACCTCGGCGTCATCGATCTCGCGATCGCTCAATTTGCGCGCACCCGGAACATCAGCCGCGACGAGGCGCGCAAGGTCATCCTCGACGCCATCAAGGCGCAGGGCGGCGAGATCGGCGGCGGCAATCCCGACGCCACCGCCCTCCTCACCGCGATCAGCCAGTTCGTCGAGACGCCGGGACAGACGCTGGTCATCAAGCTGACCCCGCGCGCGAAGGCGCCGGCGCTTCAATTGATGCAGCTGCTCAAGACCGATCCGCAGTCGGCGCTGGCGCAGTTCCGGATCGAGGCCTCGACGGGGCTGTAATCGCTGGGCCCTTAACTGCTTTTTCCTCTCCCCGTTCTTACGGGGAGAGGGTCAGGGTGAGGGGCTGCTTTTGAAAAATTGCTGTCGGACGGACTCGCGGAAACCCCTCACCCGGATGGCATCTAACGATGCAATCCGACCTCTCCCCGCAGGCGGGGCGAGGTGAAGGCCCGCCTACCCCTTCGCCGGCAGGTTGGTGCGGATGTGCAGTTCCTTGAGCTGCTTCGGCGTTGCTTCCGACGGCGCGCCCATCAGCAGGTCCATGGCCTGCTGGTTCATCGGGAACAGCGAGATCTCGCGCAGATTGTTGGTGCCGCAGAGCAGCATCACGATGCGGTCGAGGCCGGCCGCCATGCCGCCGTGCGGCGGCGCGCCGTACTGGAACGCACGGTACATGCCGCCGAAGCGGTCGATGACCTCCTGCTCGCCATAGCCCGCGATCTCGAACGCCTTCACCATCGCTTCCGGCTTGTGGTTGCGGATGCCGCCGGAGGCGATCTCATAGCCGTTGCAGGCGATGTCGTACTGGAACGCCTTGATGGTCAGCGGGTCCTGCGTCTTCAGGGCGTCGAGGCCGCCCTGCGGCATCGAGAACGGGTTGTGCGAGAAGTCGACCTTCTTGTTCTCCTCGTCATACTCGTACATCGGGAAGTCGACGATCCAGGCGAGCTCGAACCGGTCCTTGTCGATCAGGTTCAATTCCTCGCCGAGCTTGGTGCGCGCGAGGCCTGCGAACTTCCAGAACTTCTCGGGATCGCCGGCGACGAAGAACGCCGCATCGCCTTCCTTGAGGCCGAGCTGGTCGCGGATCGCAGCCGTGCGCTCGGGGCCGATGTTGTTCGCCAAGGGACCTGCGCCCTCGCCGCCCTCGCGCCACATGATGTAGCCGAGGCCGGGCTGGCCTTCGCCCTGCCCCCACGAGTTCATGCGGTCGCAGAACGCACGGCTGCCGCCGCCGGTGCCGGGAATCGCCCAGACCTGGTTCTTCGGGTCTTCCAGCATCCGCGCGAACACCTTGAAGCCGGAGCCGCGGAAGTGCTCGGAGACTTCCTGCATCACGATCTTGTTGCGCAGGTCGGGCTTGTCGGAGCCGTATTTGCGCACGGCCTCCGCGAACGGAATCCGCGGCCAGTTCTTCGTGACCGGCTTGCCCTTGGCAAAGTCCTCGAACACGCCTGTAATCACAGGCTCCATCGCCGCGAACACGTCGTCCTGGGTGACAAAGCTCATCTCGACGTCGAGCTGATAGAACTCGCCCGGCAGGCGGTCGGCGCGCGGGTCCTCGTCGCGGAAGCACGGCGCGATCTGGAAGTAGCGGTCGAAGCCCGACATCATCAAGAGCTGCTTGTACTGCTGCGGCGCTTGCGGCAGCGCGTAGAACTTGCCGGGATGGATGCGCGAGGGCACCAGGAAGTCGCGCGCGCCTTCCGGCGATGACGCCGTCAGGATCGGGGTCTGGAATTCGAAGAAGCCCTGCTCCTTCATCCGCTTGCGCATGGAATCGACCACCGCGCCGCGGGTCATGATGTTCTGGTGCAGCTTCTCGCGCCGCAGGTCGAGGAAGCGGTACTTCAGCCTGATATCTTCAGGATATTCCTGTTCGCCGAACACCGGCAGCGGCAGCTCGGCCGCCGGGCCCAGCACCTCGATCTCCTTGATGTAGACCTCGACCATGCCGGTCGGCAGTTCGGGATTGTCGGTGCCGCCGGGACGGCGGCGCACCTTGCCGTCGATCCGCACCACCCATTCGGAGCGGAACTTCTCGACCTCGGCGAACGCCGGCGAGTCCGGATCGGCCACGCATTGGGTGATGCCGTAATGGTCGCGCAGATCGACGAACAGCACGCCGCCATGGTCGCGGACCCGGTGAACCCAACCCGAAAGCCGGACCGTCTGGTCGATATCGCCCTCTCGGAGCGCGCCGCATGTGTGTGACCGGTAGCGATGCATAGTCGTTCCAAAAACTGATGTCGGAGGAGAATCGCGATAGGAAACTTCCTATCCGAAGGCGCTGGGTTTACCCGAGCCCGCTCGGGGCGGCAACCAAGGGAACGCCCGCTTTTGGCCCGAAACCGCACATTTTCCGGCGATCCGGGCCAGGTGGCCGCCAATCATTTGCCTATTCGGCCCGCAGGCCTATCTTGCGGATATGACCATCCATTTCCCGTTCCAGAACACCTATTCGGCGCTGCCGGCGAACTTTTTCGCCCGCGTCGCGCCGACCCCGGTCGCCTCCCCCCGGCTGATCAAGCTGAACCGGCCGCTCGCGGTCCAGCTCGGGCTGGACCCGAACCTGCTCTCGACGGCGGAGGGCGCCGAAATCCTTGCCGGCAAGCGGCTGCCTGACGGCGCCGACCCGATCGCCATGGCCTATGCCGGCCACCAGTTCGGGCACTTTGTTCCGCAGCTCGGCGACGGCCGCGCCATCCTGCTCGGCGAGGTCATCGACAGAGACGGCGTCCGCCGTGACATCCAGCTCAAGGGATCCGGCCCGACCCCGTTCTCCCGCCGCGGCGACGGCCGCGCCGCGCTCGGTCCTGTGCTGCGCGAATACATCGTCAGCGAGGCGATGTTCGCTTTGGGCATCCCGACCACCAGATCACTTGCAGCGGTCGTCACCGGCGAGCCCGTGATGCGCGAGACGGCGCTACCCGGTGCGGTGCTGACCCGCGTCGCCGCGAGCCACATCCGCGTCGGCACCTTCCAGTTCTTCGCCGCCCGCGGCGACACCGAGGGCGTGCGTGCGCTCGCCGACCATGTCATCGCCAGGCACTATCCCGAGCTGAAGGACGCCGCCCAGCCCTATCACGCCCTGCTCGCCGGCGTCGTGGCACGGCAGGCCGCGCTGGTCGCGCGCTGGCTCCTGGTCGGCTTCATTCACGGCGTGATGAACACCGACAACACCTCGATCTCGGGCGAGACCATCGATTACGGCCCCTGCGCCTTCCTTGATGCCTACAACCCGGCGCAGGTGTTCTCCTCGATCGACGAGATGGGCCGTTATGCCTATGCCAACCAGCCGCGCATCGCGTTGTGGAATCTGACCCGGCTCGCCGAATGCCTGCTGCCGCTGTTCGCGGACGAGCAGGAGAAGGCCATCGAACAGGCGCAAGTGATCCTCGGCGAATTCCCCGAAAAGTTCACCGCGGCCTATAATGCCGGGCTGCGCGCCAAGGTCGGCCTGTTCACCGCGCGCGACGGTGACGAGGCGCTGATCCAGGATCTGCTGGACGCGATGGCCAAGAACGCGGCCGACTTCACGCTGGCCTTCCGCCATCTCGGCGAGGCCGCAAGCGATGACGCCGCGGACGTCCGCGCGCAGTTCACCGATCCCGCGGCGTTCGACGAATGGGCCGCCCGCTGGCGCGCCCGCCTCGCGCTGGAGCCGCAAGCGCCGGCCGAGCGCAAGGCCGCGATGCAGGCGGTCAATCCGGCCTTCATCCCGCGCAACCACCGGATCGAGGCGGTGATTGCGGCTGCGGTGAACTCGGATGACTACGCGCCGTTCGAGGAATTGCTGACGGTGCTGGCCAGGCCCTTTGAGGACCAGCCGCAGTTCGCGGCCTACGCCGATCCGCCGCTCCCCGAGCAGCGCGTGACGCAGACATTCTGCGGGACGTGAGCTCATCCTGCGCATTCACACCGTCACCACGATCTTGCCGAACTGCGTGTTCGACTCCAGGTACCGGTGCGCCTCGACGATCTCCTCGAACGGAAACGTCCTGGCGATGATCGGCTTCAAGGCGCCGTCCGCAAGCCCGTCGAGGATGAACGCCTTCGCCGCCGCAAGCCGCACGGGGTCGCGCACGATCTCGTGCACGAGGTAGCCGCGCAGGGTCAGGCTCTTGCCGAGCACGTTGGCGAGCGGGAACGGCGTCGGCTCAGGACTGAGTCCACCATATTCGATCAGGATGCCGCCGGTTGCCATCGCCGCCGTCAGCGGCACGAAGGCCGGGCCGCCGACGGCATCGAGCACCACGCGCACGCCGTTCGGTCCCGCGAGCTGCTCCAGCCTTGATTGCAGATCCTGCTGCGCCGACGCGATCACGTGCGCCGCGCCGGCCTCACGCAGCGCCTCCGCCTTGGCCGATGTCCGCGTCACCGCAATCGGGACCGCGCCGATACGGTTGGCGATCTGGATCGCCGCGAGCCCGACGCTGCTCGACGCCGCTGTGATGACGACGAACTCGCCTCGCCCGAGCCTTGCAAGATCGAACAGCGCACCGAACGCGGTGAGATACTGCATCCATACCGCAGCGGCCGTTTCAAAGCCGAGCGCGGGTGGATGCTTGACGACAAGCTCCGCCGGAAAGGTCGCGAGCTCGGCATGGGCCGGCCAGCGCACCATCGAGACCGGCGGCACGACGCTCACGGCATCGCCCGGCGCAAATTCTTCGACGCCTTCGCCGATCGCCGCGACAATCCCGGCGGCTTCCAGCCCGAGGCCGGACGGCAGCGTCGCGGTCTCGATATAGCTGCCTCGGCGCAGCGAGGCCTCGGCGCGGTTGAGCCCGAGCGCCTTGACGCGGATCTGAACCTCGCCGCGCGCCGGCGGCGCAATCGCGATCTCCTCGATACGCAGCACCTCGGGACCACCATGCTGGTGAAAGCGGACGACGCGGGCCATGGGCGAACTCCAAAACAATTGAATGGAATGCCGCTATGCCCGGCGGCGATGGCCGGATAAATCACCCGGTAGCTCCGACAATCGAAACCAGGAGTTTTGAATTGGATCGCCTCACCAGCATGGCCGTCTTCATTAGGGCGGTCGATCTCGGCTCGTTTGCGGCCGCCGCCGATGCGCTCGAGATGTCGGCCCCGATGGTCGGCAAGCATGTGCGCTTCCTCGAACAACGGCTCGGCGTCCGCCTGCTCCATCGCACCACGCGGCGGCAGAGCCTGACCGATTCAGGGCAAGCCTATTACGAGCGCTGCCGCATCGTGCTCGGCGAGGCCGAGGCCGCCGACGCGCTCGCCTCCGATCAATCGTCGCAGCCGCGTGGCCGGCTGCGGGTGACGATGCCGGCGCTGCTCGGCCGCTACTGCATCGTCCCCACGCTGCTGAAGCTCGCGCAGAAATATCCCGCGATCGAGCTCGATCTCGCGTTCGGCGATCCGATCGCCGATCTGATGGAGGGCGGTTACGACCTTGCGATCAGGACCGGCGAGCTCAATGCGCAATCCGGCGTGATCGCGCGGCGCATCGCGCGCCAGCGCATGGTGGTGTGCGGCTCGCGCGCCTATCTGAAGGCACATGGAAGGCCGCGCACGCTCGACGAGCTCGGCCGGCACCAGCTGATCGTCTACCGCCGCTCGGGTCGCGTTCGCCCCTGGCTGTTCCCGCGCGACGGTCTTGCGCCGCACGAGGTCTGGCCGGCCGGGCGGCTCAGGTTCGACGACCTCGAAGCCATCGCGGATGCCGCAGCGCGCGGCTTGGGGCTGGCGTGGCTGCCCTCCTGGCTGGTGCGCGAACGCCTCGACACCGGCGCACTGGTCCGCGTTCTCGGCGACAACGGCGAATTTCCCTACGATTGCCACGCGCTGTGGCTGCCGACGCCGCGATTGCCACTCAAGGTCCGGCTTGCGGTGGATGCACTCGCGGCCACGTTGCCGAAGCTCGTGGCCTAGCGCCGCGCCCCTGATTTGTTTGCAACGATTTTGCGCGCGCATCGTTGGCCGGGCAGCGCGGAATGTGCGGCCTCGTCCGATCCAGGTTCCGTGCCGGCGAGATGATGGAGCGCGAGCATGAACCAGCGCGATGACGACCTGAAAACCGCGATCGAGCGCAGCAACCCGAACGGCGTCGAGCCGCCCTTCTCCGAGGACGATCTGCAGCGACAGCAACTAGGGCCGCGCGGCGTGCCCGGGCAACGCGCGGTGTGCCCGGGCAACCCGACCCGGCGAAGATGACGCCACAACGCGCCAAGAAGACGCCGATCGATGCCGGTTCCGGCGGCCATACCGCCTGAACGCCGAAACAACGAGGAAACAAGAAGGGTTTCACCATGAAGATCACCAGCTTCAAGGACATGTATGTCGCCGAGCTTCAGGAACTCGCAAACGTCGAGGAGCAGCTCGCCGTGGCGCTGGCGCGGATGGCGGAGATCGCCTCGCATCCGTCGCTCAAGGATGCGTTCAGCCGCCATCACCGCGAGACCATCGTGCAGGGCGAGCGGTTGAAGTCGCTGCTGCGGATGCATGGCGCCGATCCGCTTGAGCACACCGACCAGGCCATGCAGGCGCTGATCCACGAGACCGCCAAGATGGTTTCGCTGCTGCCCGACGACAATCTGCGTGATGCCGGCCTCGTCGCGTCGGCGCAGAAGCTCGCGCATTACGAGATCGCCGCCTATGGCAGCGCGGCCGCCCTCGCCGGCCAGCTCAATCTGCGCGACGACCAGCGGCTGCTGCACGACAGTCTCGACGAAGAGCGGCACGTCGACACGCTGCTGACGGCGCTCGCCAAGGGCGAGATCAACCAGGACGCCCTCGCCGCGTGACACGGTAGTTAGCATCGGGCCGCGCCTTGCGCGGCCCCGTTGGCTCTACTCATCCTACGCATCGACGCGGGCGGGAAAAATGCTGCTGCAAATTTCGCGCTTCGCGGGGCTGCTGTCGTTTTTATCTCGCGACTATTGCCCTGCATGGGCCGTTCGATCAGCCTCTCATGATCGATGCCATGGGGAAGACGAACGATGAGCTTCAGGTTCAAGCAGGTTTTCGCAGACACCCAACAGGCGCTCGGCGCTGATCCTGCGCAGGCGCAGGCCGTGTTCCAGGCGCATTCGCAACTCGGCGACGGCGTCAATAGCAGCGTCACGGTCCGGCAATTCAACGTCAGCGTCGACGAGCCGCCGGCGCTGGGCGGCGAGGACACCGCACCGAACCCGGTCGAGTACATCCTCGCCGCGCTCGGCTCATGCCAGGAGATCACCTATCGACTCTATGCCGACGCGCTCGGCATCCCCCTCAACGGCGTCTCCGTCAAACTATCCGGGGCGATCGATCTGCGCGGCTTCTTCAGCGTCGATCCAAACGTGCGAGCCGGTTTCCAGCAGATCGAGGCCGAGGTCGCCATCGACAGCCCGGCCTCCGCGGCCGACATCGCCCGGCTGAAGGAAACCGTCGACCGTCACTGCCCTGTGCTGGACATCCTGCGCAATCCGACGCCGGTGGATCTGAAGCTGCGCACCGGGCCGCTCAGCGCGGCGGCCTAGCTTCGCGATGTGAGCGTTAACTCACCCTCCACCATGCGCCGAGGTCGGCTGCGGTAACCATAAGGCTTAACAGCGCGTCAACGCTCCCCCAACAAGTCTAACTGTTTCTGATGGGGAGAATGGCCCGTGGACGCATTTGCATTCGAATTTATGGGATTGGCGATGATCGCGCTCTGTCTCATCGTGCTGGCGATGCCCGCCGCGCGCCGGCCGTCGAAGAATATCCGCTACGAGTGAGCCGCTCACATCGGCTGCTTGGCTGGACCAGTTGAGGACCGCGAGAAAATAGCGCCCTCAAAGTCATCGAATGGCGATATGGTTGCCCTAATGAGTCCTGACCTGGGACGCAGTCAGGGAATTGACGACGCTTGAACGACACCGACGTCCCGCAGCCCGGCACACCGCCCGCCACCGCGAGCTCGACGCACTCGCCGCTCGAGGTGTTGCTCATCTTCTTCAAGCTCGGCGTCAGCTGCTTCGGCGGCCCGATCGCCCATATCGGCTATTTCCGCGACGAGTTCGTCACCCGCCGCCGCTGGCTTGACGAGCAGGCCTATGCGGATCTGGTCGCGCTCTGCCAGTTCCTGCCGGGCCCCGCAAGCAGCCAGGTCGGCTTTTCGCTCGGCCTGATGCGCGCCGGGTATTTGGGGGCGCTGGCGGCCTGGACCGGATTCACGCTGCCCTCGGCGATCGCGCTGGTGCTGTTTGCCTTCGGCGCCAGCGGATTGAGCGGCCCTGCGGGTACCGGCCTGGTGCATGGCCTCAAGCTGGTCGCGGTGGCGATCGTGGCCCAGGCCGTCTGGGGCATGGCGCGCTCGCTCTGCCCCGACCGCGAACGCGCCTCGATCGCGACCGTCGCGGCACTCGTCATCCTCGCCAGTTCGTCGTCGATCGCGCAGATCGGCGCCATCGTTCTCGGCGCCATCGCCGGGCTCTGGTTCTGCCGGGCGCAACAGCCCAACGGCGTCACCCATATCGCGATGCCGGTATCGCGCCGCGTTGGCGTCGCAGCGCTGATCCTGTTCATCTCGCTGTTGGCCGGACTGCCGCTGCTGTCGCGGACATGGCCCGCCCTCGGCCTGTTCGAAGCCTTCTACCGCTCGGGCGCGCTGGTGTTCGGCGGCGGCCACGTCGTGTTGCCGCTGCTGCGCGAAGCCGTGGTGACGCCGGGCTGGATCGGCGACGATGCGTTCCTGACCGGCTACGGCGCCGCGCAGGCCGTGCCGGGCCCGCTGTTCACCTTTGCCGCCTATCTCGGCGCCGTGATCGGCGGCGTGCCGGGGGCGATCGTCGGCCTCGTCGGCATCTTCCTGCCGGGAATTCTCGTCCTGCTCGGGGCGCTGCCGTTCTGGGATGGCTTTCGCAAACGGCCGGCGGCGCAGGCGATGATGCGCGGCGTCAACGCCGCCGTCGTCGGCATTCTGGGGGCCGCGCTCTACAATCCGGTGTGGACCAGCAGCGTCCACCGTCCGCTCGATTTCGGCATCGCGCTGGCCGGCTTCGTCCTGCTCACGGCGTGGCGTGCGCCGCCGCTCGTGGTGGTCGTGCTCAGCGCGGCCGCCGGCATCGCCTCGGGGCTCCTGCAATCGTGAACGATCGCGCGGTCGTTTCGCCGGGCGAATTAAGAACGCCTTCATGCCTCGCCGCCACGATAGCGGATATATGCCGAGCGTTTCTAAACAACCGGATCCGACCCGGGTTCCCATGCTGGACCTGCTGCGACTCGCCGCGGTCGGGGCCGTGATCCTGTATCACTACGGCTTCTGGGGCACCGCGTCGCACGGCGTTCAGCAAGTGGCGTTGCCGTACCTCGCCCCGATCGCGCAATACGGCTTCCTCGGCGTTCCCGTGTTCTTCGCGATCTCCGGCTTCGTCATTGCCTATTCCGCCGAAGGCCGCACGCCGATCGGCTTTGCAATCGCCCGCTTCAGCCGCATCTATCCGACCTTCGTCATCTGCATGACGCTGACCTTCCTCGCGACGCTGCTGTTGGGCCACGCGTACTTCCACGTGACGTGGGGGCAATGGCTGGCAAACCTGTTCATCGCAGCCCCGATGCTCGGTCAGCCCTACATGGACGACGCCTATTGGTCGCTGGTGATCGAGGTGGTGTTCTACGCCTGGGTCGCGCTATTCCTGGCCTGGGGCATCTTCCCGCGGCGGATCGACACGATCATCGTGGCATGGATCGCCATCACCTTCGCCAACGAGCTGACCTTCGACATTCCGCTGTTCGAGAAACTGTTCATGGCCGACGACAGCGGCTTCTTCGCCGTCGGCCTCCTGATCTATGAGCATTACCGCGGACGGCGCGACAACAGGCTGTACAGCCTGCTGTCGCTCGCGATGGGCACCGCGACGTTCCAGGCCGTGCACAAGCTGGAGCGGCTCGGCGTCCACACCCATGGCAGCTTCGATCCCATGGTGGTGACGGCGATCTGCATCGTCTCGCTCGGCATCGTGTTCGCCGCCACCCGCATCAAGTCGGTAACCCTGCCTGCAGGCCTCGTCAGGGCCGTCGGCGGCATCACCTATCCGCTCTATCTGCTGCATCTGCAGCTCGGTTACGTCATCCTGCTCCTGATCACACCAACGCCGGACGCGCTGTCGACCGCGCTGGTCGTGACGGGCATGGTGCTGCTGGCATGGTTCGTCTGGCGCTTCCTCGAAGGCCCCGCGCATTATCTCGTCAGGGACAGGCTGACGACGCTGGCCTCGCGGCACGGATGGCCGTCACGCATTCGCGCGAACGAAGCGCGGATCGATCGGGACGACGTTGCCTCGCCAATCGAGGCCAGGAGCATCGCCAACCGCTGATCAGTCCGGCGCACATAGCCGGAACAGCGTCCACCCAACGTTGTCGCCGCCGCGAACCTTGGGCGGAAGCGAACACCGTCATTCATCTGCGATGCGTAGTGACGACGCTCAGGCGTAAGCGGGCGGATGGCGCCCGGGGCACCTCGGTATCCTCAGACCCGCCCGCTCCATTCATGATCTCCGGGCATTTCCATTGCCAGTTCATTCGCCAGCTCGAGCGCTTCCTTGACGTCAGGCGTAGACAGACCTTCCGTGAACGTTCGAACGACGGGTAGCAGCAGCTCGGCTGCTCGCGCCTGTTTGCCGGAATGTCGCCATAGGCGCGCCAGGCTGACAGCTGACCGTAATTCAAACGACCGCGCGCTTTGCCTGCGCGCCAGCTCGATCGAGGCGAGGAACATTCGCTCGGCGGATTCAACGGACGATGATCTCGCGTAATTGAGCGTCATCTCACCTTGCAGACGATAGATCTCGGCTTCGTAAAAATGCTCTCCCGTTCTTCTCCCGATCGCCAATGCGCTGTCGAGTTCGCGCAAGGCAGCATCCGGCAAGCCGGCACTTGCATACGCCTTCGCGAGCAAACTCCTGAACCAACAACTGGCGAGCCGGGCGCTCATGCCCTCGTAGCCGTCGATAGCCATTCGCATCTGGTTCAATCCCTCATCGACATTCCCAAGCTCGGTCATCGCCCATCCTCGCAGGATGGTTGTCTGATGCTTCCAATGCAGGAAGCCGTGTTCCGATGAGAGAGCCAGTGCCCTGTTGGTGTAGTCGTGGGTCCCTTCGACATCGCGGAGATGCTGGCAAACGTAAGCACCGAATGTCAGCGCAAACGACAGCGTGAAGGGGTGCCGAAGGTCTTCCGCTTCCGAAATAGCCTGCTGGCTGTATCGGCGCGCCGCGTCGGGACGGCCCAGAAACCACGACACGTACCCGAGATACGAGAGCGAGACGATGCCAGGATGGATGCCATGCGTCGCCGTCAGGGCGCCGTGTAGATCAGGGCTGTACAGGTTCCTGAAGCGATGAAGGTGATGTTCGGCGGCGACAAACCGCCCGCGGTACAGCATGGTCATCGCGATCGCCCGATGCGCCTCGATCAGATATCCCGTCTGTTGCGTCGCGGACGAACTTTGGTTCGATGCCTCGCGCCTTGCGAACTGCAGGAGCTCCGCGCTCAGCTCATGCGCCCGCGCGAGATCGCCGCGGATGAAGTGGCACACCCAAAGTCCGCGCGTCGCCGCAAAGACCTTCGCCATGTTGTCAAGATTTCGGCCGAGTTCGAGCGCGCGAACATAGTTCTCCTCGACTTCCTGGACGGCGTATCCCTTTGCCGCGATCAGGGCGGTGCCCAGGGCGATGCGAAGCTCAAGCTCGGACTCGTTTCGGCCCTGCATGCCGGGTGAGGCTTGCAGAACCCCGAGCCCACGACGCAAATGACCGATCGCCTCCAGAGTCGCACCCTTCATTGCGGCCTGCTTTCCGGCCTTGAGCCAGAAACCCGCAGCCGGCTCGCTTTGGCCAGACTCGGTCAGGTGGTAGGCGAGAAGCTCCGGTTCGCGCTCGATCTTTTCCGGATATTTTTCGGCCAGCACGCGTGCGATCTTGGCGTGCAGCGTTCTTCTTTCCCTGTGCAGCAAGCTTTCATGCGCCGCATTCTGGATCATCACGTGCTTGAACGAGTACAGCGCCTCCGGCAGAAAGCCGAAGCGGACGATCAATCCGGCTGCCTCCAGATGGTTCAGGGCGGCTTCGATCTGGTCCGCCGGCGCCTCGGCAACCTCGCGAAGGATCTCATAAGAGAACTCGCGACCGATGGTGGCGCCGATCTGCGCGATTTTCTTGAACGATCCCATCCGGTCAAGGCGGGCCATCAGGGAATCGTTCAATGTCGCGGGAATAGCGAACTGATGCCACGGACCGGACAAGACGTAACGTCCATGTTGCTCAGTCAAGACGTCGGATTCGAGAACGGCCTTGGTCAGCTCTTCAAGGAAGAGCGGCACGCCATCGGTTTTGACAATGATGTCCTCAATCACCTCTCTGGGAAGCTCCTTTTCTCCAGCCACACGTTCGACCAATATCGTGCGGACCTGTCGGCCGAGACGCTTGAGGTTCGCACTGATGGTGTGCGCATGATCCTTCCAGCCCGGCTGAAACTCCGGACGACAGGTGATCACGACAAGGATCGACGCGTTGCGAACGTTCTCCACCAGCAGATCAAGCACGGCCCGCGAGGTGGGATCGATCCAATGTGCGTCCTCAAAATCGATCAGGAGGGTCTGCCCGCGCGCTTGCGCGAGCAGATGGTTGACGAGCGCGGCGATCGTCGCATCCTTCAGCTGTTGCGGCGAGAGATCCAGGTCCGCGTAGCGGTCCCCGGTCGGAATTGAAAGCAACGCCGCAAGGATCGGCACCACTGTGTCCCTCTCGCCGTTCGAGGCGGCGACGCCAGCTTCAAGCTTTGTCAGCCAAAGCGCAGACGCGTTCTCGCCGTCAAGGCCGAGTGCGAATTTGAGATGCTCGATGAAGGGGTGAAAAGCGGTGCTGCTGTAATAGGGAGAGCACTGGAACGAAACTTGTCCGTGCTGATCACCTGCGATCCGCTCGCGCAATTCCTGAACGATCCTGGACTTTCCAATTCCCGGCTCGCCCGTCAGCAGCACGACCTGCCCCTCACGGGCTTTCGCTTGCTGCCAACGCGTGAGCAGCAGCGCCACCTCTTCGGTGCGGTTGACCAGCGGCGTCAATCTGGAGCCCATGGCTGCGGCAAATCGCGTCTCGGCGCGGCAGGGCCGAACCACGAGCCAGGCCTGGGCCTTCGCGGATATCCCCTTCAGCGCGTGAAATCCGAAGTCCTGGTAGTCGAACTTTCCTTTGAGCAGGGATTGCGTCGAAGACGCAATGACGACGCCGTCCGGAGGCGCCAAGGCCTGCAGACGGGCAGCCAGATTTGGCGTCTCGCCGACAGCGGAATCGTGCTCCTCGGTGTCCTGTCCAACCAGGTCTCCGACGACAACAAGGCCGGTCGCAATCCCGATGCGCACACTGGGCCCACGACTTGCAACGTCGCGGGCGTCACTCGTTCTCGCCGACGACAGGGTCCGTACGATTTCGAGCGCCGCGCGCACCGACCGCTCGGGGTCATCCTCATGGGCATTCGGATAGCCAAAATAGACCAGAATGCCGTCCCCGAGGTAGCGGGCCGCGAAGCCTTCGTACCGCTTGACCACGCTGACGCACTTTTCCCTGAAGCTCGCGATGATGTCGCGGACGTCTTCGGGATCGAACTGTTCGGACAGCGAGGTCGAACCGACCATGTCACAAAACATCACGGTCAACTGGCGCCGCTCGGCGTTCACCGCCGCGCCTTCTGCGACACTCCTGCCGCCGGCGCGACCTTTTGCCGAGCGGGTCAGGGAAGCAACCGCGCGCTGCAAGCGCTTGCGATCTCCCAGCGGAAGTCCAAGTTCGACCAGATCCTGCTCGGTCAGATCGGGCAGGATGTCCAAACCGATGCGATGCAGGACAAAGAGGTCGCTGTACTGGCCGAGATCAACGGTTTCGAGCCAGTGCTTGAGAGCAGCCTCCATATCGGCGCTTGGCCGTTTCTCCGGCATTGTGATCCGTCCGACTGCGGGCCATTGGCGACAATGGGTCTCGTTCGACGATGCCAAGTGACTTGTTTACCGCAGACTGGACGCGCTCACAAAGTGCGAAAACAAGCAAGCAGGCCGATCGAAGACGCACTCTGCATCGGTCGCTCAGATATTCGAGATAGCGCACGCAAGCCGGCCCCGAGAAAGCTCAGCGCTCCGGTTGACCCAAATCGCCATCCCGACGGCGCAAGCTTCCGCAGCGGCGCCCCCCCAACTACGAGTGTCATCGTCCGCGAAAGCGGGCGGTCCAGTACGCCGCGGCCTCTCGGTCCGAGCACAACTGTCTCCGGAATACTGGGCGGATTCAACCGGTCGAGCCGGGCGATGAAAGCTGCAAGTGGGGACGCAATGACGGCGCGGTGCGCCTCGTCACCATGAGGGTCGGTTGCAGAAGTCCGCAAATGTCACAGCCCCAAGCGTGGCGGCGCATGACTTCGGAATAATGGAAAAATATCGCTGATTTGCCCGACGTGTCAAGTTGCCGTGTCGAACGCGGCTGGCTGTCGGCCACTGTGCATGGGGTTGTTTTCGATATTTTGGTCGAGCGCCCCGGCGACAGCGGGCTATCGCCTATGGCGCTCAGCCCACGTTCGTCCTGCCCGGTCAAGGCCGGGCGATGACACCGAAGATGAGGCTCGCCCGCACGACCGCCGAATTCGCGGCACGATCAGGCCGAAAACCCCCTCGAATCACGCCCAATCAATTCAAAAATAGCCCGTCCCTCACCCCGTGCAGGGCCAAAATCCCTGCAAGACCCTTGACATAGCTGCCCTTTCGGCAGAACGCGTGTGGTCAAGCCGTTATGGACACTTCATGGATTTGATTAGCACGACCTCCGACCTCGCCGCCGCCTGCGACCGGCTCGCCAAACACAAGGTCATCACTGTCGACACCGAGTTCCTGCGGGAGACGACCTACTATCCGCTGCTCTGCGTCGTGCAGATGGCGAGCGCGGAAGAAGCCGTCGTGGTCGACGCGCTGGCACCCGGCATCGACCTCAAGCCGTTCTTCGACCTGATGTCGAACGAGGCCGTGCTCAAGGTATTCCACGCCGCGCGGCAGGACATCGAAATCGTCTGGCACCTCTCCGGCACGATCCCGCATCCGATCTTCGATACCCAGGTCGCCGCCATGGTGCTCGGCTATGGCGACAGCATCGCCTATGACCAGCTCGTCGACCGCGTCACCGGCCACCGCCCCGACAAGACCCACCGCTTCACCGACTGGTCGCGCCGGCCGCTGAGCGACGAGCAGCTGCATTACGCCGTCTCCGACGTCACCCATCTGCGCGAGGTGTTCGCGGCGCTCGACGCTGATCTGAAGAAGCGCGACCGCAGCGACTGGGTCAGCGAGGAGATGGAGGTCCTGACCTCGCCGAAGACCTACGACTTCCATCCCGAGCGCGCCTGGGAGCGGCTCAAGACCCGCGTGCGCAAGCCGCGCGAGCTCGCGGTGCTGATCGAGGTCGCGGCCTGGCGCGAGCAGGAGGCGCAGAGCCGCGACGTGCCGCGCTCGCGCGTGCTCAAGGACGATGCGGTCGGCGATATCGCCACCCACGCGCCGACCTCGCTGGAGAAGCTCGGCAATCTGCGTTCGCTGCCGAAGGGCTTCGAGCGCTCCAAATGGGGCGCCGACATCATTGCTGCCGTGCAGCGCGGCCTCGCCCGCGATCAGGCGACGCTGCCGAAGCTGGAAAAGCCGAGAAACAATTCCAACGGTGCGGCGACCGTCGAACTGTTGAAGGTGCTGCTGCGCATGACCTCGGAGCGCCACGGCGTCGCCAGCAAGGTGATCGCCACCGTCGACGATCTCGAGCAGATCGCGGCCAGCGATCAGGCCGAGGTCGGCGCCCTGCACGGCTGGCGCCGCGAACTGTTCGGCGAGGCCGCGCTCAAGCTCAAGCACGGCCAGCTCGCGCTCGCCATCGACAAGGGCCGCGTGGTGCGGGTGGACCGGGGCTAGCACGCGCCGTTCGCCCGGAGCGCGCCAGGTTCCACCGGCAGTCGGCCAGTGGCCGAACGCGTTGCGCCGGAGTTCGACCGGCACAGGCTGAGGTTGCGTCGCGCAAAACCACCGCGCTTGCTAAGGCGCAATTTTCGTGTTGCAATCCCTTCACAATCGGATTGCGGCCGTTCGACTGTGCGTTTCGCGACGTTGCTATCCAAGGCTTCGATGTACAGGGCTTCGAGAGGCGAAACTTCGGACTTGAAGACTTTGGATCTGACGACCCGGGAAGTGAACAGACAGCGCAAAGTCCGCTTGTGGCGTGGCACGTGGAAAACGTGGCCGCGTCTTTTTTATGTCTAAACTGGGAGAGAGACGATGCCGAAGGGTACCGTCAAATGGTTCAACCCGACCAAAGGTTACGGGTTCATCAAGCCAGCCGTCGGCGACAAGGATGTGTTCGTCCACATCTCGGCGGTCGAGCGCGCGGGCCTCAGCACATTGAACGAGAACCAGTCCGTCGAGTACGAGCTGGTGGAGAACCGCGGCAAGGCGTCAGCCGAGAACCTCAAGGTTCACTGAACGCCGCTGCCAGCGGAATTCATCCGGATGCTTCCCCCGGCTGCATCACCCCGGGGGACCTCTCGTGCTACCGCGCGCTAAGGCGCCGGCGCGATCAGCGTGCCGCCCGTCGGCGCGCTCCCAAGCGTCTTGCAGAGGTCGCCTTCGAGCTTGAGCCGGCCGCTTGCCAGAAGCCGCAGCGCCTCCGGATAGATGCGATGCTCGATGGTGATCACGCGCGCGGCGAGCGTCTCGGCCGTGTCGTCGTCAGCGACCGTGACCGCGCCCTGCATCACGATCGGTCCGGCGTCGGTCTCCGGGATCACGAAATGCACCGTCGCTCCGGACAGCTTGACCCCTGCGCGCAACGCCTGACCGTGCGGATCGAGGCCGGGAAAACAGGGCAGCAGGGAGGGATGGATGTTGAGCATCCGCCCGTACCAGTGCCGTACGAACTCGGCGGTGAACAGCCGCATGAAGCCGCCGAGGCAGATCAGCTCGACCTGCCTGTCGTCGAGCGCGCGCTGCAGCACGGCCTCGAAGCCGGCGCGGTCCTTGCCGAACGGCTTGCTCTCGATGACGATGGTCGCAATGCCGCTCGCGGCCGCCTTTTCGAGCCCGGCAGCATCGGCGCGGTTCGAAATCACAGCCACGATCTCGGCCGGGAAATCCTGAGCCCTCGCAGCCTCGATCAGCGCGGCCATGTTGGAGCCGCGGCCGGAGATCAGGATGGCGACGCGGCGCTTCATCGCGAGAGATCGAGATGACCGTTATAGACCACGCGATGCTCGCCCTCATGCGCCCCCTTGGCCTCGATCACCTCGCCGAGCAGCGTCACGGTCTCGCCGCCGGCGGTGAACGCCTCGGTCACGGCGTCGACCGCATCAGCCCTGACGATCGCGATCATGCCGATGCCGCAGTTGAAGGTGCGCAGCAGCTCGAGCTCGGCGATGCCGCCCTGCTCGGCCAGCCATTTGAACACCGGCAGCACCGGCAGCCGCGCCAGATCGATGCCGACGCCGAGATGCTTCGGCAGCACGCGCGGAATGTTGTCGGTGAACCCGCCGCCGGTGATGTGGGCGAGGCCCTTCACGGCGCCGGTGTCGCGGATCGCGCGCAGGCAGGATTTCACATAGAGCCTGGTCGGCGTCAGCAGCGCCGCGCCGAGCGTCATGACCGGCGCGAACGGCGCCGGCGCGTCATAGGCAACGCCGGACTGCTCGACGATCTTGCGCACCAGCGAATAGCCGTTGGAGTGCACGCCGGAGGAAGCCAGCCCGATCACGGCATCGCCCGCCGCGATATCCGCGGTCGGCAGCAGCGTGCCGCGCTCGGCCGCGCCGACCGCAAAGCCGCCGAGGTCGTAGTCGCCATCCTTGTAGAGGCCGGGCATCTCCGCGGTTTCGCCGCCGATCAGGGCGCAGCCGGACTCGCGGCAACCTTCGGCGATGCCGGCAACGATCTGCGCGGTGGCCTCCGGGTGCAGCTTGCCGCAGGCGAAATAGTCGAGGAAGAACAGCGGTTCCGCGCCCTGCACGACGAGGTCGTTGACCGACATCGCGACCAGATCGATGCCGATGCCGCCGTGAATGCCGGTCTCGATCGCGATCTTCAGCTTGGTGCCGACGCCATCGGTCGCGGCCACCAGGACCGGATCCTTGAAGCCGGCGGCCTTGAGGTCGAACAGCCCGCCGAAACCGCCAATCTCGGCGTCCGCGCCAGGCCGCGCGGTGGCCCGCACCATCGGCTTGATCAGATCGACCAGTCGATTGCCGGCGTCGATATCGACACCCGAATCCGCGTAAGTGAGCCCGTTTTTGCGCTCGGTCATGCCCAATTCCAGATGATCAGGGGCTGGTTACGAGGAATTCCGCCCCCGCGCAATGGCTCGCGGCGCTGCCGCCGCGATACTATGTAGATAACACAAGGCGGCTGCGCAAAAGAGCCGGATATCGAGTAAAATCAGGCTTCTAGCCGGGAAGCGATTCAAGTTGAGCATTCCGAACATCATCACCCTCGGCCGCATCATCCTGGTGCCGGTGATCGTCTGGGCCATCGTGTCCAGCCAGATGGAGATTGCGTTCGCGATCTTCGTGATCGCCGGCGTCTCGGACGCGGTCGACGGTTTCCTCGCCAAGCGCTTCAACATGACGAGCGAGCTCGGCGCCCTGCTCGATCCGCTCGCCGACAAGGCGCTCCTGGTGTCGATCTATGTCGCGCTCGGAATCTGGGGCGCGGTGCCGCGCTGGATCGTGATTCTCGTGGTGTCGCGCGACATCATGATCGTCTCCGCCGTGATTGTGTCATGGTTGTTCGACAAGCCGGTCGAGATGAAGCCGCTGATGGTGTCGAAGCTGAACACGGTGGCGCAGGTCGCGTTCGCGGCGCTGGTGCTGGCCTCGCTCGGCTTCGGCTTCGAGCCGCATCCTTACGACTGGATCCTGATGGGCCTGGTCACGATCTTTACTTTGGGTTCGGTGTCCCTCTATCTCGTGGAATGGGTGCGGCACATGAGCACGATCGAAGCTCGGTAGGCGGGATCCGGAAAAGTCGAAGCCGGTTTTCCCGCGGCAAACGCGACGCGTTTGCGCAGAGCTAAAATAAGGTGGTTTGGAGACTTGTGTGGCCAGTAGCGTTCAACCTCGTCAATTGGCCTTGGCCCTGCCGCACGAGGAGAAGCTGACCCGCGACGATTTCCTCGAGGGCCCTGCCAATGAGGCCGCGCTGGCGCTGATCGACGGCTGGCCGGACTGGCCGAACCGAATCATGCTGCTGGTCGGGCCTGACGGCTCCGGCAAAAGCCACCTCGCCGCGATCTGGGCCGAGACCGCCGGCGCGCGCGCGACCGCGGCGCATGCGCTGACCGCCGAGGCGGTGCCGACCGCGCTTGCGACCGGTGCGCTCGTCGTCGAAGACCTGAGGCCGGCGGATTTCGACGAGCGCGCCATGTTTCATCTGATGAATCTGGCGCGCCAGGACGATGCCTATGTGCTGATCACGGCGCGCGTTCCGCCGTCGGCGTTCGAGATCGAATTGCGCGACCTGCGGTCGCGGCTCCGCGCGGTGCCGACCGTGACGCTGCTGCCGCCGGACGACCAGCTGTTCCGCGGCCTGATCGTCAAGTTCTGCGCCGACCGCCAGATGAGCGTGGACGAACCGCTCGTCAGCTATCTGAGCAACCGGATCGAGCGTTCCTACGTTGCCGTCCGGCAGGCGGTCGAGCTGCTGGATACCGAGGCACTCCGGCTCGGCCGTCCCGTTACACGGGCGCTGGCGGCGGAGCTGTTGCGCGATGCCTGATCCATCCCCGCGGCTTGACGGCGCAGGCGAGCGGAACATCAATGTCATCGAAACGTCATCGCAATATCACATGGTTTCAGCGGCTCTCGGCTAGACCGCCCCAGCCCCTGCCCTGAATTGGACCAGCACTTGATGGACTCGGCACAAGCTACTGAAATCAAAGAAAAAGAGGCGGAATTTCCCGCCATTCCCGCAATCGCGACCAGCCCCGAGCGCTTCATCAACCGGGAGCTCTCCTGGCTGCATTTCAACCGGCGGGTGCTCGAGGAATCGGTCAATCTCGGCCATCCCGTGCTGGAGCGGGTCCGCTTCCTGTCGATTTCGGCGAATAACCTCGACGAGTTCTTCATGGTCCGTGTCGCCGGCATCAAGGCGCAGGTCCGCGAGGGCATTACCGAGCGCAGCCCGGACGGCCTGCTGCCGGCCGAGCAGCTCGTGATGATCAACAAGACCGTCTCGCAGCTCGCCTCCGACCAGCAGGCGATCTGGAGCGACCTGCGGGATATCCTGGCCAAGGTCGGCATCCAGCTGGTCGATGGCCGCGACGTCACCAGGTCCGAGCGGAGCTGGATCGAGGATCACTTCCTCCACAACATCTTCCCGCTGCTGACGCCGCTGGCGATCGACCCGGCGCATCCCTTCCCGTTCATCCCGAATCTCGGCTTCACGGTGGCGCTGCAATTGTCGCGGATCTCCGACGGCAAGGCGATGAACGCGCTGATCCGCATGCCCGGCAAGATCGACCGCTTCATCCGCATCCCCTCCACCAAGGAAGGCGCTCCGGCGCGGCTGATCACGCTGGAGCAGGCAACCGGTCTGTTCATCGGCCGCCTGTTCCCCGGCTACACCGTCAAGGGCCAAGGCGCATTCCGCATCATCAGGGACTCCGAACTCGAAATCGAGGAAGAGGCCGAAGACCTCGTTCGCCTGTTCGAGACCGCGCTCAAGCGCCGCCGCCGCGGGTCGGTGATCCGGCTCGAGATCGAGGCCACGATGCCCGAAGAGCTGCGCATCTTCGTGCAGCACGCCTTGTCGGCGGCCGACGACGAAGTGATCCTGGTCGACGGCGTGCTGGCGATGAACGAGCTGTCGCAGCTCACCCGCCTCAATCGCCCGGACCTCGAATTCCCGCCCTATGTGCCGCGTCATCCCGAGCGGGTGCGCGATCATGGCGGCGATATCTTCGCCGCCATCCGCCAGAAGGACCTCGTGGTCCATCACCCCTACGAATCCTTCGACGTCGTGGTGCAGTTCCTGCAACAAGCGGCACGCGATCCCGACGTGGTCGCGATCAAGCAGACGCTCTATCGCACCTCGAACAATTCGCCGATCGTGCGCGCGCTGGCGGAGGCCGCCGAAGCCGGCAAGTCGGTGACCGCGCTGATCGAGCTGAAGGCACGCTTCGACGAGGAAGCCAATATCCGCTGGGCCCGCGACCTCGAACGCGCCGGCGTACAGGTGGTCTACGGCTTCATCGAATTGAAGACGCATGCCAAGCTGTCGATGGTGGTGCGCCGCGAGGGCGGCAATCTCACCACCTATGTGCACACCGGCACCGGCAACTACCATCCGGTCACCGCGCGCATCTACACCGACCTCTCCTACTTCACCTCGGATCCGATCATCGGCCGCGACGTCGCGCGGGTCTTCAACTACATCACCGGCTATGCCGAGCCGAGCGACATCGAGAAGATGGCGGTGTCGCCGCTGACGCTGCGCAAGCGGATCATCGAGCACATCCACGGCGAGATCGCCCACGTCAAGCACGGCCGGCCCGGCGCGGTCTGGATGAAGATGAACGCGCTGGTCGACCCTGATATCATCGACGCGCTGTACGAGGCCTCGCAGGCCGGCGTCTCGGTCGAGCTCGTGGTGCGCGGCATCTGCTGCCTGCGGCCGGGGCTGCCGGGACTGTCCGAGAACATCCGCGTCAAATCGGTGATCGGCCGGTTCCTGGAACACGGCCGAATCTATTGCTTCGGCATGGGCCAGGGCCTGCCGAGCACAAAAGCTGCTGTGTATATCTCGTCCGCCGACATGATGCCGCGGAACCTCGACCGCCGCGTCGAGGTTCTCTGTCCGCTGCAAAATCCCACGGTGCATCAGCAGGTTCTCGAACAGATCATGGTCGCAAACCTGAAGGACACCGAGCAAAGCTGGCAATTGTTGCCGGATGGGTCGTCAACGCGTATGAAGGCCGCGAAAGGCGAAGAGCCCTTCAATCTGCATGACTACTTCATGACAAATCCGAGTCTGTCCGGCCGTGGTAAGTCTCTCAAGGAATCTTCACCGCGCCGTCTCACGCGTCGCAACGAGCGACAGCAGCCATCGTCTTAAGGGGGCCTTACGGTGAAGCGACCGCGGAAGCGCGCTTCCAGCGTCGCTGTCATCGATATCGGCTCGAACTCGGTTCGTCTCGTGGTTTACGAGGCGATGGCGCGCAGCCTCATTACCATCTTCAACGAGAAGGCGCTGTGCGGGCTCGGGCGCGAGGTGCAGAGCACCGGCCTGCTCGCAACCGATGCCGTCAACAAGGCGCTGACCGCGCTGCGCCGTTTTCGCGCGCTGTGCAAAATCCAGCAGGTCGGCCGCGTCTACGCGATCGCGACCGCGGCCTGCCGCGACGCCAAGAACGGTCCGGACTTCATCGCCAAGGCCGAGCGCATCTGCGGCGCCAAGATCGAGATTCTCACCGGGCCGCGTGAAGCGAAGCTGTCCGCGCTCGGCGTCGTCTCGGGCGTGCACAATCCGAACGGCATCGTCGGCGATCTCGGCGGCGGCTCGCTCGAACTGATCGACGTCAAGGGCAACCGCGTGCGCAGCGGCGTGACGTTGCCGCTCGGCAGCCTCGCGCTGCAGGACCTCTCGAACAAATCGCTCAAGCGCGCCGAACGCATCGTCAAGAACGAGCTGCTCGGCGTCGCCCAGCTCAAGACCGGCCGCGGCCGCACCTTCTATGCGGTCGGCGGCACCTGGCGTGCGCTGGCGCGCATTCACATCATCCAGAGCGGCTATCCGCTCAAGGTGATGCACGGCTATTCGATCCCGGCGGCCGACGCGCTCGATTTCGCGCAGCGGCTGCGGCGGCTGGCGGCCACCAACATGCTGGCCAATATCGAGTCGGTCGCCGATGCGCGGCGGCCGCTATTGGCCTACGCCGCGCTCGTGCTCGAATACATCATCCGCGTGGCCCAGCCGAAGACCATCGTGTTCTCGACCTTCGGCGTGCGCGAGGGCCTGCTCTACGAGATGCTGCCGCCGGCCGAACGCGCCAAGGACGGGCTGCTCTGTGCCGCGCAGAACCTCAATGAATTGCTGTCGCGCTCGGCCCGCCACGCCCAGGAGCTGACGGCGTGGACCGATCGGCTGGTGCGTGTCGTCAGGCTGCGCGAGACCGAGGAAGACCGCAGGCTGCGGCATGTCGCCTGCCTGCTCTCCGATATCGGCTGGCGGGTGCATCCCGATCATCGCGGCGAGGAAACCCTCAGCCTGATCATGAACGGCAATTTCGGCTCGATCACGCATCAGGGGCGCGCCTTCGTCGCGCTCTCGGTGTTCTATCGCTACGCCGGGCTCAGCGAGGAGAACGAGCCGCCGCCGCAGATCCGCGCGCTGGTGACGCCGGCGATGGACGAGCGCGCCCGCGTGCTCGGCGCCGCCTTCCGCGTCGCGCATCTGATCACGGCGGCGCGCACCGGCGTGCTGCCGGCTACCCATTTCCGTACCCAGGGCCGCAAGCTGATGCTCGTGTTCGAGCACCGGATGGTGGATCTGGTCGCCGACCGCGTCGGCAGCCGCTTCAAGCAATTGGCGCGGCTGGTCGGGCGCGTCGGCTCGATCGTGCGGCGCTGAGCATGATCCGGAAAAGTGCGAAGCGGTTTTCCCTCGCGACAAACGCGGAATGCGTTTGCGCGGAGATCATGCTCAAACAACAAGCTCGACCCTATCTCATCGCGCTTTAAGCCTCACGCCGCCTTGGCGGCGTGCTTGGCCTTGCGGAGTGCGTGGCGGCGCCAGATCGACCCTACGACCAGCACCACGATGATGCCGAGCACCGCGAGCGTGATCTCGCCGCCATTGCCGCCATGGGCGAATTGCGGCGACATCCCGACCGACGTCAGCCAGGAATCGAGCTTGGCACCGAGCGGTCCGGCGAACAGCGCGTCCAGCTTCGGATGCACGGCCGGATCGGTCGCGATGACATCGCCCGCGATCCAGCCCAGCAGCGCGGCACCGGCCCAGACCAGGACCGGCAGCTTGGTGAGCAGCGCCATGATCAGCGCCGCGCCGGCAACGATCAGGGGAACGCTGATCGCAAGACCGAGCACCAGCAGCGGCACGCTGCCGTTGGCGGCGGCAGCCACCGCGATCACATTGTCGAGGCTCATCACGATGTCGGCGACGACGACGATCTGAACCGCGGCCCACAGATGCGAGGCCGCGTGCACGCTGTCCTCGTCCTCCTGCTCCGGCACCAGCAGCTTGGCGGCAATCACGATCAGCGCCAGTCCGCCGACCAGCTTCAAATAGGGAAGCTCCATCAGGCTGGCGACGATGCCGGTGAAGATGACGCGCAGCAGCACCGCCGCGGCGGCGCCGAGAATCATGCCCCACAGGCGCTGGCGCGGCGCGAGCCCGCGGCAGGCGAGCGCGATCACGAGCGCGTTGTCGCCCGAAAGCAGGACGTTGATCCAGATGATCTTGCCGACAGCGACCCAGAAGGTCGGCGTCGCCATCTCGTTCCTGAACTCGGTGAAGAACGCGCCGATGTACGCCGGATCAAAGATCTGCCACAGCCAGTCCACAGCGAGTCCTATTCGGCCTTGCGGCCGCCCCTGACGGCGGTCGTCCGCCGCTCCCCCGTTTGTTTCGACGCGGTCTCCTCGGGAGACCGCGTCACTTTCAGCAATACTACGGCGTCAGCCGACGATCTCGTTGCCTGCGAAGAACTGCGCGATCTCGATCACCGCGGTCTCCGGCGCATCCGAACCGTGCACCGAATTCTCGCCGATCGACTTCGCATAGAGCTTGCGGATGGTGCCTTCGGCGGCTTTCGACGGATCGGTCGCGCCCATCACGTCGCGATATTTCAGGATGGCGCCCTCGCCTTCCAGCACCTGGACCACGACCGGGCCCGAGGTCATGAAGTCGACCAGCTCGCCGAAGAACGGACGCGCCTTGTGGACGGCGTAGAAGGTCTCGGCCTGGCCGCGGGTCATGCGGATGCGCTTCTGCGCCACGACCCGCAGGCCCGCCTTCTCGATCACCGCGTTGACCGCGCCGGTCAGGTTGCGCTCGGTGGCGTCGGGCTTGATGATCGAAAAGGTGCGTTCAATCGCCATGATTTCGTCCTTGTAAACGTGGCTGGGAGTTGCCGGGGCTTATATCGGCGCGATGGGGTAACGGCAAGCGACCCTGTGACGCGTTAGCCTTTAGTTTTGACGCATTTTCACGACGAAAACCGTCGTTAGGGCGTCCTCCGGACTGCGGCCGGCTCGGCCAACTTACCGCGAGTTCACCTAGGTGAACCCATCCTGTCAGCGCCGTGCCGCTGCCGTTCAGCTCCAGCCACATAGGCTCTGCAGCGATCGGACGCCTTGCTGGCCCCCCATCCGCAAGCCTCACAGGACGTCTCGGGAAATGTCACCGCGGGCGCGTCGCGCGCGCCCATAGCTCGAGGAGACGATCATGTTACGCAAACTCTCGCTTGCCGCCGTCGCCGCAGTTTCGCTCGGTGCCGCCGCGCTCGCCCCGACCTCCGCCTCGGCTTGGGGTGGTTGGCATGGCGGCTGGCACGGTGGATGGCATCACGGCTGGTGGGGCGGCCCGCGCGTCATCGTCGGCGGTCCGGCCTATTACGGCGGTTATGGCTACGGCGGCGGCTGCTACGTGCGCCGCGTGGTGCCGACCCCGTGGGGCCCCCGCTGGCGCCTGGTCAACCGCTGCTACTGATCCATCGAATCTACGACTGCTCCCCTGACTTGCTTCTCGCCCCGGCCCTCGCGCCGGGGCTTTTTTCAGATCCGTTGGGGAACCCGGGCACATGATGGGACCCACTACCTCAAGGCGAGAGCAAGGCGCGGAAACCAAATTCGGGGTCGCGACTTGTCATGGCGAGGAGCTACTCGAACATGCGAGGTGGAACTCGCCGAGAGACATGCCATGACGATGACAATGAGCAAGATCGACAAGGACGCCGATCAGATTGATCACAAGACCTGCCGTTACATCTGCGATGCCGTAGGCGAACGGCTTCAGCAAAGCATGCGGCCAGAGCCCGCACTTTCGTCTCGCCTCCAGCAACTCCTCGACGAGATGCAACGACGGGAAGGCGATCGCCAATAGATGTTGAGGGCTGACCAGCAGCCCAATTGCGTTTTTTGCAACAACCCCGGGAGAGATTTTACAAACAGACGGGTTGCGTTTGGCGGCGGGTCCGGTGACAACGCTGCATGCTCTCCATCACTGACATCTCGGTCCGGATCGCCGGACGGCTGTTGATCGATCACAGTTCGGTACAAATTGTGCCCGGAGCCCGCGTCGGATTTGTCGGCCGCAACGGCGTCGGCAAATCGACGCTGTTTCATGCCATCCGGGGCGACATCCCGACCGAGAGCGGCAGCATCGCGCTTCCGCCGCGCTGGCGTATCGGCAGCCTCGCACAGGAAGCGCCCGACGGGCCCGAAAGCCTGATCAACGTCGTGCTGAAGGCCGATCTCGAGCGCGACGCGCTGCTGCGCGAGGCGGAAACGGCGCACGATCCGCACCGGATTGCCGAAATCCAGACCCGGCTGGTCGACATCGACGCCCATTCCGCGCCCGCCCGCGCCGCGGCGATCCTCTCCGGCCTCGGCTTCTCGACATCAGACCAGGCGCGGCCGTGCGCGGAATTTTCCGGCGGCTGGCGCATGCGCGTCGCGCTGGCGGCGACGCTGTTCTCCGCGCCCGACCTTCTGCTGCTGGACGAGCCGACCAACTATCTCGATCTCGAAGGCACGTTGTGGCTCGAGAACCACCTTGCCAACTATCCGCGCACGGTGATCGTGATCAGCCACGACCGCGATCTCCTGGATACCTCGGTCGATCAGATCCTGCACCTCGATCGCGGCAAGCTGACGCTCTACAAGGGCACCTATTCCTCGTTCGAGGAACAGCGCGCTGCGCGCGAATTGCTCGACGCCAAGCACGCCAAGCGGCAGGCCGATGAGCGCAAGCGCCTGCAGGATTTCGTCGACCGCTTCAAGGCCAAGGCCTCGAAGGCACGGCAGGCGCAGTCGCGCGTGAAGATGCTGGAGCGGATGAAGCCGATCACCGCGCTGGTGACCCAGGATGTTCATGAGATCTCGTTCCCGGCACCGGAGAAGCTGCTGTCGCCGCCGATCATCGCGGTCGATGACGTCTCGGTCGGCTACGAGCCCGGCAAGCCGGTGCTCAATCGCGTGACGCTGCGCGTCGATACCGACGACCGCATCGCGCTGCTCGGGGCCAACGGCAACGGCAAGTCGACGCTGGTCAAGCTGCTGGCGGGCAAGCTCGCGCCGTTTGCCGGCAGGATCACGAGGGCCGACAAGCTGTCGGTCGGCTATTTCGCCCAACACCAGGTCGACGAGCTCAATCTCGACGGCTCGCCCTATGATCATATCCGCAAGCTGATGCCGGAAGCGCCGGAGAGCAAGGTGCGTGGCCGCGTCGGCGCGATCGGTTTCTCCGGCAAGGCCGGCGACACGCTGGCGAGGAGCCTTTCGGGCGGCGAGAAGGCGCGGCTGCTGCTGGGGCTTGCCACGTTCTACGGCCCGAACATGATCATCCTGGACGAGCCGACCAACCATCTCGATATCGACAGCCGTGCGGCGCTGGCGGAGGCGATCAACGAATTCCCCGGCGCCGTCATGATGGTCTCGCACGATCGTTATCTGATCGAGGCCTGCGCCGACCGCCTGTGGGTCGTGGCGAACCAGACCGTGACGGCCTATGACGGCGATCTCGACGAATATCGACGGATGATCCTGTCGGCCAATGACGGCCGGCCGGCCTCGCGCGAGCGCGTCAAGGAGCCCGCCAAACCGGAGCGCGCCCGCAATGAAAAGCGTGCTTCACCCAGGCAGCGGGTCACGCAAGCCGAGGCCGAGATCGAGCGCATCAACGGCATCATCGCCAAGATCGATACCGCGCTCGCATTGCCGGATATTTTTACGCGCGACCCCAAGCAGGCCGCGCAACTGACCAAGGCGCGCGCCGGCGCCGAGAGCGCGCTCCAGCGCGCCGAGGAAGACTGGCTGGAAGCCAGCGCCGAACTCGACGAAGCGGCGAATTAGACCGGACGGAGCCGCATATTCGATGTCGTCCATGCGAAAGCAAGGACCCATAACCACAGCTAGTTATTGTTGCACGATGGTGGAACGACGAGCCCCGTTCACAACACGGGCCGCGGAATATGGGTCCCTGCTTTCGCAGGGACGACGGTGGAGGGAGCGCCAGGGCTCCTTCCGGTATCATGCCCGCGCGTGCGGGCATGACCTGCCGCCGGCGAAAACGCGCTAGCCGTGCGAGGTCTTTTTCTTCTTCGGCTTTGCCTGCTTCGGCTCCGGCACAGGGTCCGGACCGCGCTCGACGGACGACAGGCGCCCCGAGGAGAACGTGTAGATGCCGGCGCGCGCGCCACGCGACCAGGTCACGACCGCAACACGCTCGCCGCCCGGCCCACTGGACAGGTTCACGCTGTCGGGAGCACCGATGCCGCGCACGACGTCGCATTCAGTGTGGCCGAGTGCAACGCTGCCGCCCGTTGGTTGCGGCGGCGGTGCACCGCCGGCCTGCGCGTTGGCATCGGCGGCGCCCGGCGGCGGTGCCATGCCTGGACAACTGCCGTCGGCACTGACGAGATCATCGTTCGTTACCGGCTTGTCGGGCGTCAGCGGCGGCGATTCGATCGAGATGTTGCGGATGAACACCCGCCCGGGACGCGAGAACCATTCCGCATCGCGCGAAAACAAGTCGGATCCGGCGCCAGAACAGCCGGCAAGTCCCGGCGCAAGCACCAGCAAGGCCAGCAGCGACTTCCGACTGAATGTTCCGTCCCGCACGATCGACAAAGCTCCTACCCCTTCACCTAAGGGCTTGTCCGAACATCACTTTGCGGCATGACCGTGGCCCGCCCCAAGAAACGTCGAATTATCATTAATTAGTAGCTATCGCTATTGGCGCCGTTGCCAGCGTCCCCGCTCGTCGGTCTGCCAATAGGTGACCTCGAAGCCGCGCGCCTTGCAAGCCGTCCAGCTTTCCCTGGCCGAGGCCACCGCGTCGGGGTCGTCGCCGTTGAACACGAGGACCACCCGCTCGTAGCTGTCGCAGTCGGCCGGCAGCGCCGCATTGTCGACCAGGAAGCGGACATTGGCCCGATTCGGATTGCCCTCCTCGATCGACAGGATGATCGGCTGGTCCTGCGCGTCGGCGACGCGCGAGGTCGCGTGCGGCAGGAATGAATCGTCGCTGTAGGTCCACAGATGCGCGTCGAGCGTTTCGGCGCGCTCCTGCGACGTCGATTGCACGACCGCGCGCCAGCCGCGCTCGAGCGACTTCTCGAGCAGCGGCGGCAGCACGCTCTCCAGCGTCATGTTCTGCAGGTGGTAGAACAGAACCTCGGTCATGCGCCGGCCGACACTCTATTTCCTGGCTTCATAATAGTCGGACACCAGCCGCTCGAGCAGGCGGACGCCATAACCCGAACCCCAGCTCTGATTGATCTCGGTCTTCGGCGCGCCCATCGCGGTGCCGGCGATGTCGAGATGCGCCCACGGCGTGCCGTCGACGAAACGCTGCAGGAATTGCGCTGCCGTGATCGAGCCGCCGTTGCGCCCGCCGGTGTTCTTCATGTCGGCGAATTGCGAATCGATCTGCTTGTCGTATTCGGGACCGAGCGGCATGCGCCATACCTTCTCGCCGGTCTCGAGGCCGACCTTGGCGAGGCGCTCGGCGAGTTCGTCATTGTTGGAGAACATGCCGGCGTGATCGGTGCCGAGCGCGACCATGATCGCGCCGGTCAGCGTGGCCAGATCGACCATGAATTTCGGCTTGAACTTCTTGGCGACGTACCAGAGCACGTCGGCGAGCACGAGGCGTCCCTCGGCGTCGGTGTTGATGATTTCGATGGTCTGGCCGGACATCGAGGTGACGATGTCGCCCGGACGCTGCGCATTGCCGTCGGGCATGTTCTCGACAAGGCCGATGGCGCCGACCACATTGACGCGGGCCTTGCGCGCCGCGAGCGCATGCATCAGCCCGACCACGCAGGCCGCACCGCCCATATCACCCTTCATGTCCTCCATGCCGCCGGCCGACTTGATGGAGATGCCGCCGGTGTCGAAGCAGACGCCCTTGCCGACGAACGCGACCGGCGCCTCGCTCTTCTTGCCGCCGTTCCAGCGCATGATCACGGTGCGGCCGGGCCGTGCCGATCCCTGCGCGACGCCGAGCAGCGCGCCCATGCCGAGCTTGGTCATCGCCTTGACGTCGAGCACCTCGACGCTGACGCCGAGCTTGCGAAGCTGGCTGGCGCGGCGTGCGAATTCCTCGGGGTACAGCACGTTCGGCGGCTCGTTGACGAGCTCACGCGCCAAATTCACACCGTCAACGACCGAGGCTTCAGGCGCGTAGGCCTTCCTGGCGGCGGCAACATCGTCGACGGCGATCGAGACGTCGGCCCGCAGTGTGCCGTCCTCGCCGTCCTTCTTCTTGGTCTTGTAGCGGTCGAACTTGTAGGCGCGCAGACGGATGCCGGTGGCGATCGCGGCGGCCTGGCCGGCGGCCATCGCGGCATCGGGCAGTTCCGCGATCACGGTCATCGAACCGCTGCCGGCATTGAGCTTGCCGGCCACCGCGCCGCCAAACTTGAGAAAATCCTTGTCCTTGAGGTCGGCCGCCTTGCCGGTGCCGATCACGATCAGCCGCTCGACCTTGATTCCCTCCGGCGCCAGGATGTCGAGGATCGCCCCGCTCTTACCCTTGAACTGGTTGGCGGCCGCGGCCCGCTTGACCGTCTCGGCGGCGGCTCCCAGCGCCTTCCGGGTGGCGGCTCCCAGCTTCAATTGGTCGTCGCAAAAGGCGACCAGAATACCGCGAGCGGCCGCGGAGAATGGGACAAAGCCGACCTTGACGGCGTCGGACATAGGAAAATCCTCCAGAACTCAGGGTGTTGCTCGGACCTGAGGCGGTCCTTCCGGCACGCGGGGTGAGCATTGCGATAGCGGTCCGGAACCAGCCCGAACCGGGCTTGTCACGCACTATGAACTGTCGGCTGCGTCGCTGCCAAGCGCCGGAGTGGCCGGAAGGCCACAAAAGCGATTAATTAACCATAAATTAAGCGTGCCTTGGCCCGGCCATTTTGTTGACGGATCAAAGGGATGGTAGTGAGAGAGCGACTAGAGAGTGAGCCGGACGGGTCCGCGGCTCGACCATAGGGGAACCCGGGTTGACGGGGATGGTCGAAAGCCGTGCGTTTGGTTGCGTGCAGGGGTCTTTGGGGGTCGTGCGGTAGCGATGGGGTCGATCGACAAGTACATCTTTAAAACGACGCTGGCGTCGTTTGCGCTTGTCCTGGTCAGCCTCACCGGCGTGATCTGGATTACGCAGGCGCTGCGCGGCATCGACCTGATGACCAGCCAGGGTCAGACCATCCTCACCTTCCTTGGCATCACCGGTCTCGTGATTCCCGCCCTGGTGCTGATCATCGCCCCGATCGCGCTGATGATCGCGATCTCCCATACGCTGAACAAGCTCGCGACCGATTCCGAAATCATCGTCATGAACGCGGCGGGCTTCTCGCCGATCCGGCTGTTCCGGCCGTTCTTCCTCGCCACCTGCGTGGTGGCGGCACTGGTCGCCTTCATCGGCGCCTATCTCGCCCCCGACGGCATGCGCCGAATCAAGCAGTGGGACGCTGAGATCACCGCCGACGTACTGACCAACATCCTGCAGCCCGGCCGCTTCGCCCAGCTCGACCAGAACTTGACGATTCGCATCCGCGAGCGCCTGCCCGGCGGCGTGCTCGGTGGCGTCTTCGTCGACGATCGCCGCGATCCGCAGGAGCGCGTCACCATCATCGCCGACCACGGCACCGTGCAGAAGACCGATCGAGGTTCGTACCTCGTGCTCTATGACGGCAATCTCCAACGGTTCGAGGTTGGCAAGCGCGATCCGGCGCTGGTCGCGTTCGCCCGCTACGCCTTTGACATGTCGAAATTCTCGCAGGGCCGCGACGTCACGCTCGGGATTCGCGAGCGCTATCTCTGGGAGCTGATGTGGCCGGACGAGGAAGACAAGACCTATCAGCAGCTGTCGGGCCAGTTCTTCGCGGAGCTGCATGATCGCTTCATGGCGCCGATCTATCCGTTTGCGTTCGCGGCCCTCACCTTCGCCTTCCTCGGCGCGCCGCGCACCACGCGCCAAAGCCGCAATTTCTCGATCGGCGGCTCGGTATTCGCGGTGTTCGGCCTGCGGATGGTCGGATTCGCCTGCTCCGTCATGGCAGTGAAGACGCCGCTCGCGGCGCTGGTGCAGTATCTGATGCTGTTCGGCGGCATCGGCGTCGGCATCTGGATGATCGTCGGCGGCGTGGTCGTCGAACCGCCGCCGCGGCTGATGGAAGCGATCAACAGGAACAACGAGCGCATTGTGCGCCTCTTCCGGAGGCCGGCAACCGCATGAGCATGGTGACAAACACGCTCGGGCGTTATTTCGCCGGCCGCTTCGTGGTCGCGGCAGTGGGTGTGTTCGCGGGCATCTTCGTGCTGCTCGTGCTGGTCGACTACATCGAGATGGTGCGCAAGACGTCGGGCCTCGTCTCGGCCTCCGCGATCACGGTCGCGGAGACTTCGCTATTCCGGGTGCCGCAGTTGCTTGAGAAGCTGATGCCGTTCTGCGTGCTGATCGGCGCCATGACCTGCTACCTCGCCTTGTCGCGGCGGCTGGAGCTCGTCGTGGCACGCGCCGCCGGCGTCTCGGCCTGGCAATTCATCTCGCCGGCGCTGGCCAGCGCGATCTTGCTCGGCATCTTCGCGACCACCGCCTACAATCCGGTGTCGGCCAATCTGCGCGAGCTCTCCAAGCGCATGGAAGCCGAGCTGTTCGGCTCGGCGCCCGGCGGCGGCATTCAGGACGCGTCCGGCTTCTGGCTGAACCAGATCAACGACGAGGGGCAGGCGATCATCAATGCGGCCCGCAGCGAGCAGCAGGGCGTCCGGCTGACCGGCCTCACCGTGTTCCGATTCGATACGACGCTCCAGTTCAAGGAGCGAATCGAAGCGCGCGAAGCGGCGCTCGAAGACGGCCGTTGGGTGTTCAAAAGCGTGCGCCGATTCACCCTCGATAAGCCTCCGGTGGACCAGGACACCTTCTACCTGACCACCACCCTTACCCCGGCACAGGTGCGCAACAGTTTCTCCACCCCGGAAACTGTGTCCTTTTGGCAACTGCCGAACTACATCCGTTCGTCGGAGAGTTCAGGGTTCGCGACGGCTGGCTATCGCTTGCAGTATCACAAGCTCATCGCACAGCCGTTTTTGCTGGCTGCGATGGTGATGTTGGCGGCTTCTGTGAGCCTCCGCTTCTTTCGGATGGGCGGCGTGCAGAAGATGGTTTTGAGTGGCGTGGGCGCAGGCTTTCTGCTCTACGTGCTGTCGAAAGTAACTGAAGATTTGAGCAAGGCTGAGTTGATGCATCCCATCGCTGCGGCGTGGTTGCCTGTCGTTGTGGGCAGCCTCACCGGTTTCTTAGCCTTGCTGTACCAGGAGGACGGGTAGTGGCTATCGTCGCCGCCCGCCAGTTGAGGTCGCCTGCTCTCGGGCGGCGCAGTGCCCTGCGCCGTCAACGGAGCCGCATGGCCGCGTTTGGCGTTTCGATCTCAGCTCTCCTCGCCGCGTTCGTCGTGGTCAGCGCGCTCGACGTGGTCGCGTCGACGCCGGCTGCCGCGCAGGCGTTCACCTACAATCCGCGTCCGCCGAAGCCGCCCCGCCCGCCGGCCAAGAATGACGGGCAGATGCTCGTTCAGGCGACCGAGGTCGATTACGACTACAACAACCAGCGCATCTCGGCCGTCGGCAACGTCCAGATGTTCTACAACGGCACCAGCGTCGAGGCCGACAAGGTCATCTACGACCAGAAGACCAAGCGTCTTCATGCCGAAGGCAACATCCGCATGACCGATGCGGAAGGCAAGATCACCTACGCCAACATCGTGGATCTCAGCGACGACTACCGCGACGGTTTCGTCGATTCGCTGCGCGTCGACACTGAAGACCAGACCCGCATGGCGGCGACCCGTGCCGATCGGTCCAGCGGCAATTACACGGTGTTCGACAACGGCGTTTATACCGCCTGCGCGCCCTGTAAGGATGATCCGAAGAAGCCGCCGCTCTGGCAGGTCAAGGGCGCGCGCATCATCCATAACCAGACCGAGAAGATGCTCTATTTCGAGAACGCCCAGCTCGAATTCTTCGGCGTTCCGATGGCGTATCTGCCCTACTTCTCGACGCCCGATCCGACCGTGAAGCGCAAGAGCGGCTTCCTGATGCCGGGCTTCACCACGTATTCGGCGTTCGGCGTCGGCGTCGAAATCCCCTATTACTTCGCGCTCGCGCCGGACTTCGACGCGACCTTCAATCCGCGCATCACGTCGAAGCAGGGCGTGCTGTTCCAGGGCGAATTCCGCCAGCGCCTGTCGAACGGCGCCTATCAGATCCGGCTCTACGGCATCGACCAGCTCGATCAGGGCGCCTTCGCCGGCCAGCCCGGCGACCGCCAATTCCGCGGCGGCGTCGAGACCAAGGGTCAGTTCGCGCTGAACGACAAATGGACCTGGGGCTGGGACGGCGTGCTGCTGTCCGACTACTACTTCATGTCCGATTATCGGCTGGCCCAGTACAAGGACCCGTTCGGATCGTTCCTGTCGCTGCCGACCGAGGCGATCTCGCAACTCTATCTGACCGGCGTCGGCAACCGCAGCTTCTTCGACGCACGCGCGATCTATTATCTCAGCTACTCGGGCAACCAGAACCAGGTTCCGGTGGTCGCGCCTGTGATCGACTACAACAACGTGATCAACAGCCCGATCTTCGGTGGCGAGTTCAGCTACAAGGTGAACTTCACCAACCTGACCCGCGAAACCGCGGTGTTCGACCCGATCACGGCACAGGCCGCCAACCCCCTTAACCCGTTGTGCACAACCACGTCCGCCGACCCGATGGCGCGGACGCCGTCGCAGTGCCTGCTGCGCGGCATGCCGGGCACCTACACAAGGCTGACCGCCGAAGCGCAGTGGCGCAAATCCTATACCGACCCGCTCGGCCAGATCTGGACGCCGTTCGTCGGCGTCCGCGCCGATGCCATCAACGCCGACATCTCGAACCAGCCGGGCGTTTCCAACTTCCTGCCGGTCGGCGACACCCAGACGGTCCGCCTGATGCCGACCGTCGGCTTCGAATACCGCTACCCCTTCATCAACGTGCAGCCGTGGGGCACGACGACCGTCGAGCCGATCGCGCAGGTCATCATCCGGCCCAACGAGCCCGACGCCGGCAAGCTTCCGAACGAGGACGCGCAGAGCCTGGTGTTCGACACCTCGAACCTGTTCGCGGTCGACAAGTTCTCCGGCTACGACCGCGTCGAAGGCGGCAGTCGCGCCAATGTCGGCGTGCAGGCCACCACGCAGTTCGATCGCGGCGGCAGCGTCAAGGCGATGTTCGGACAGTCCTACCAGATGTTCGGGTTGAACTCGTTCGCGGTCGCGGACGTCACCAACACCGGCATCGACTCCGGCCTGCAGAATCCGCGCTCGGACTATGTCGCGAGCCTCGCCTACTCGCCCAACCGCACCTACACGTTCAGCGTCCGCTCGCGGATGGACGAGGCGACCTGGAACATCAATCGGTTCGAGGCCCAGGCCAGCGCGAACTTCGACCGCTGGTCGGTCAGCCTGATGTACGGCGACTATGCCGCGCAGCCGGAACTTGGCTATTTGACGCGCCGCGAGGGCATCCTCGCCAGCGGATCGGTCAAGGTGGCGGCGAACTGGGTGGTTCAGGGCGCGGCGCGCTGGGACCTTGAAGCGAACAAGATCAACCAGTACGCGTTCGGCGCGGGCTATGTGGACGACTGCTTCGTGCTGGCCGCCAACTATGTCACGTCCTATACCTATCAGGCCGGCTCGACGCCGCCCGTCCTCAGCCACGCGTTCATGTTCCAGATCGGGCTGCGGACGATCGCCCAAACCTCCACGACCAGCAGTTCGGCTGGCATGCAGTAGCGAGCGAGCGGTCTGGCGGAGGGCGTGGATTGCCTGCGGGCCTGTGGCTCCGGTTTGAATTGGTTTAAACGGCTGACATGACGATAATGACGACCGCTAGCCTGCCAACGCGCCGCTATCAGCTAGTGTTGAGTTTCCTGCTGGCTCTTTTCTTCCTGCTCGGAGGCGGTGCGCGACTGCATGCCCAGACCATCGCCGTGATGGTCAATGGCGAGCCCATCACCAATTACGACATCGAGCAGCGCGCCAAGCTGAACGCCCTGACCGGCGGCAAGACGCCCGATCGGAAGACCGTCCTCGACGAACTGATCGACGAGAAGCTGAAGATCAAGGAAGCCAAGAAATTCGGCGTGGATCCGTCGGCCGGCGATATCGACCAGTCCTTCGGCGGTATGGCGCAGCGGATGCGGCTTTCCGGCGACCAGCTCACCAAGGTGCTCGAGGGCAAGGGCATCCGCCCGGACACGCTGAAGCAACGCATCAGGGCCGACATGGTCTGGACCAGCCTGGTCCGCGGCCGCTTCAAGGAAAGCCTGCAGGTTGGCGAAAAGGACGTGGCCAACGCGGTCAAGGAGACCGGAGGGGCGGTTGAGGCCGAGGCGTTCGAATACAGGATGCAGCCGGTCGTTCTGATCGTGCCCCGCGGCGCGCCGCAGTCGGAGTTCGAGGGGCGCCGCAAGGAAGCGGACAGCCTGCGCGAGCGCGTCACCAGTTGCGAGGAAGCCAACACCTTCTTCAAGTCGATGCGCAACGCCGCGATCCGCGAGATCGTCGTGAAGACCTCGGCCGACCTGCCGCAGTCGCTGCGCGACATCCTGGACAAGACCCCGGTCGGCCACCTCACCCCTCCCGAGGTTACCAAGCAGGGCATCGAAATGGTCGCCCTCTGCGGCAGGAAGGCGACCACCGTCGACACACCGAAGAAGCGTGAGATGCGCGACAAGATGTACGTGCAGAAGTACGAGGCGAAGTCGAAGGCCTACCTGCAGGAAGTCCGGAAAGCCGCGATGATCGAATATCCAGGCGGGCGATGATCGACTATCGTTGACGCATGGCTCAACCTCTCGCACTGACATCCGGCGAGCCCGCAGGCATCGGCCCCGACATCACGCTCGCCGCATGGCTGCGACGCCACGAACTCGATCTCCCGCCGTTCTATCTGCTCGGCGACCGTGCCGCGCTTGCCGAGCGCGCCAAGGCGCTCGGGCTAGCCGTCGAATTGGCCGAGGTCAGCGCCGAGGAGGCATCCGCGGCGTTCGCACGCGCCCTCCCCGTGGTTGCGACCGGCAAGGCGGCGACGGCGCGGCCGGGCCAGCCCGACGGCACGAGCGCGGATGCGGCGCTAGCATCGATCCGGCAGGCCGTCGCCGATGTCGCCGCCGGCAAGGCCAGCGCCGTCGTCACCAATCCGATCGCCAAGAACGTGCTGTACCGCGCCGGCTTCCGGCATCCCGGCCACACAGAGTTCTTGGCCGAGCTTGCCGCAAGCGGCGGGCACGCGCCGCAGCCGGTGATGATGCTGTGGTCGCCGGCGCTCGCCGTCGTCCCGGTGACGATCCATGTGTCGGTCCGCGAGGCGCTGGCGCAATTGACGACCGACTTGATCGTGTCGACCGCGCGGATCGTGGTCGCGGACATGAAGGCGCGGTTCGGCCTCGCGGCGCCGCGGCTCGCCATTGCCGGCCTCAATCCGCATGCCGGCGAAGACGGCACGCTCGGCATGGAAGACGTCGAGATCGTCGCGCCCGCGGTCGAGATCCTGCGCCGCGATGGCATTGCCGTCCGGGGCCCGCTGCCGGCCGACACCATGTTCCACGCAGCCGCGCGCAAGACCTATGACTGTGCGATCTGCATGTATCACGACCAGGCGCTGATCCCGATCAAGACCGTCGCGTTCGAGGACGCCGTCAATGTCACCCTGGGACTGCCCTTCATCCGGACGTCGCCCGATCACGGCACCGCATTCGACATCGCCGGCACCGGCAAGGCCAATCCGTCAAGCCTGATCGCCGCCCTCCGGCTCGCCGCGCGCATGGCCGCGGCATCAAGCTAAGTGAGCGCGATCGACGATCTGCCGCCGCTGCGCGACATCATTCGCGAGCATTCGCTGTCGGCGCGTAAATCGCTGGGCCAGAATTTTCTGCTCGATCTCAACCTCACCGCGCGCATCGCCCGCGCCGCGGGCCCGCTGGAAGACTCCACCGTGATCGAGGTCGGGCCCGGTCCCGGCGGCTTGACGCGTGCGCTGCTTGCGCTGGGTGCCAGGCGCGTGATCGCCATCGAGCGCGACGAGCGGGCGCTGGCCGCGCTCGACTACATCGCCAAACGCTATCCCGGCCGCATCGAGATCGTGCATGGCGACGCGCAGCGCTTTGACCCGCGTCCCTTGCTCGATGGCGCCAAGGCCAAGATCGTCGCCAACCTGCCCTACAACATCGCAACCCAGCTCTTGGTCGACTGGCTGTCGATCGAGCCGTGGCCGCCCTGGTACGATATGATGGTCCTGATGTTCCAGCGCGAGGTCGCCGAGCGCATCGTCGCCCATGAGGACGAGGAAGCGTTTGGCCGGCTCGCGGTGCTCGCCAACTGGCGCGCCGAGACCAAGATCCTGTTCGACATCTCGCCCGCGGCCTTCGTGCCGCAACCGAAGGTCACGTCCTCGGTGGTACGATTGATACCGCGCGCCGCGCCCGAGCCGTGTGACCGCCGCATGCTCGAGCAGGTCGCGGCCGCCGCCTTCGGCCAGCGCCGCAAGATGTTGCGCCAGAGCCTGAAATCGCTGTCGGTCGATCCGGCGCGGCTTGCTGCCGCAGCCGGTATCGACGCGACACGGCGCGCCGAAACCATTCCGGTCGCGGGCTTTGTTGCCATGGCGAGGGAATTGGCCGATATACGGGCCACAAAATAGAACAGCAGGAGAAAACGTAATGGCGCGCATGGTTCGCCAATCCCTCGTCAAATTCGATGCACCGCTGTGCGAAACCATCGTCGACACGCCGAAGCCCCAGGGACGCGAAGTGCTGGTGCGCATCGAGCGCTGCGGCCTGTGCCATTCCGATCTCCACATCCAGGACGGCTACGCCGATCTCGGCGGCGGCAAGAAGCTCGACACCACCCGCGGCATGACCCTGCCCTTCACGCTCGGCCACGAGATCGCGGGCGTGGTCGACGAGGTCGGCCCCGATGCGCCGAAGGATCTGATCGGGACGAAGAAGGCCGTCTTCCCCTGGATCGGCTGCGGCCAGTGCCGCGACTGCCTCGCCGGCGACGAGAATCTCTGCGTCAAGCAGCGCTTCCTCGGCGTCTCGATCGACGGCGGCTTCGCCACCCACGTGCTGGTGCCCGACGCAAAATACCTGCTCGATTACGACCCGCTGCCGGTCAACCAGGCCGCCACCCTGATGTGCTCCGGCGTCACCGCCTATGGCGCGCTGAAGCGCCTGGTCGATCGTCCGCGCCAGCGCAATCTGCTGCTGATCGGCCTCGGCGGCGTCGGCATGATGGGCCTGTCATTCGCGCAGGCGATGTTCAAGCAGCCGATCACGGTTGCCGATCTCAGCCCCGCGGCGCGCGAGACCGCGCTGAAGAACGGCGCGGCGGCCGCCTATGACCCGGCAGAGCCCGATGTCGTCAAGCGCATGCTGAAGGAGAGCGACGGCGGCTTCGACGGCGTCGTCGACTTTGCCGGCAACGAGAAGTCGATGGCGTTTGCGGTGTCGACGGTCGCGCGCGGCGGCAAGATCGTGGTGTCCGGCCTGATGGGCGGCCAGTTCACGCTGCCGATGGTGCAGTGGGTGTACAAGCGCATGACCATCGAAGGCTTCATGGTGGGCACGCTGGCCGAAGGTCAGGAATTGATGACGCTCGCCCGCGCCGGCAAGATCAAGCCGACGCCGATGAAGGAAGAGCCGATGGCCGACGTCCAGAAATGGATCGACGAGCTGCGCGCCGGCAAGGTCGTCGGACGCATCGTCCTGAAGAACTAGAGCATGATCCGAAACAGTGTGACGCGGTTTTCCGAAAGGTCATGCTGAGACATGACGTCCCGCCCGTGCTGCTACCGCCGGCGGGACGCGGCCGCTCCGATGGAACCTGACAGTCGAACCAAGCCATCGTTCGGTTCATGTTCCGCGGCCTCGGGCTCGCCGCAATTGCGGCACGCCGCGAGCCCCAATTAAGCCCTACCCGTTCCGGATTTGCGGCGCATTGCGACCCAACTCTTTGCCGAGATTGGGATCTCCAGCGTTTGCGTTAAAAAAGAGATACCGGGGACGCGTATGTCAAATCGTTCAGCGAAATTCGCTGCGGCGCTTGCCGCCAGCATGCTGGCCGGTGCCAGTTTCGGCGCCATGGCCCAGACCGCCGCCAATACGGCCAATAGCGCCAACACGGCGGACAGCTGTCTGTCCGCCCCCAAGGGAACCGCGCCTGCGGGAAGCCACTGGTTCTACCATCTCGATCGCAGCAAGAAGAAGTGCTGGTATCTCGGCGAGGCCAAGAACAAGGCGGCCAAGACGGCGACCACGACCGCACAGCAGCCGCCGGCGGCGGCCGCGCCCGATACCACAACGGCCGACGCGACGCCGCCACAGAGCCAGCCGGCGCCGCAGAGCCAGCCCGCGCCGCAGCAGCCGGCGATGCGCAAGTCAGTCGCCGATGCCCATGCCGAGTGGCCCTCGGTGCAGGCCGCAACCGTGCCTGCGCCAAGCGCCGACGCCGGCCAGGCCGGCGGAACGGCAGCAGCAACGACCGATCCGGCGGGACCGGGTGCCAACGCCCAGCCGTCTGACGTGAACGCCAGATGGCTGGATGCATCGAGCATGGCCGGAACCAACGGAACCCGGCGCGCCGCGGACCCGCCGACCGCGGTCGCGCAGGCCGACGCGACACCGCAACAGGCGGCCGCGCCGGCGCCTGCCGCCCCCGCCACGGCCGAGGCGTCCGTGGAGAAATCATCCTCCTCGACGCAGATGTTGCTGATCGTGATGGTTGGAGCGCTGGCGCTGGCCGGCATGGTCAGCGCGCTGGTGTTCGGGCTGACCCGCAGGCGCTCGGCGCCCTACCAAACCGAGGACGAGTGGCACGCGCCGTGGGATTCGCTGCACACCGAGCCGGCGCCGCCGATGGCGGTTGTCAGCCGGGACCGTCCGCTGCGTCTGTCCGAGGCTGCGCCGCGCCGCGCCGAGACTCCCGTTCCGCGCCGTGCGGAGACGCCCGCTCCACGCCGCGCCGAAAAGCCAGCTCCACGTCGCGAGACTACGCGTGATCGGGATCAAAGGGAGCAAGACAACAAGCAGATCGCCGCAATGCTGCAGCGGCTTGCGCGCAGCGCGACGAATTAAGGTCCGCTTAGAAAAAAATGCAAACGGACGTGATGCGGTCGCATCACGTCCGCAACGCGCTACTTCTCGAGCTGACGCTGCAGGCCGCGCACGAATTCGGTGAGGCCGGTGCGGCGCTCGCGCTTGAGGCGCTCGGCCTTCAGGATCGACTGCACCTCGGCAAAGGCGTCGTCGACGTTGTGGTTGACGACGATGTAGTCGTATTCCGCCCAATGGCTCAGCTCATGACTGGCGCGGCTCATCCGTCCGCGGATGACCTCTTCCGAATCTTGCGCCCGGGTATGCAGCCGCTTCTCGAGATCGGCGGCCGACGGCGGCAGGATGAACACCCGCACCACATCGGCGCTGGCTTTCTGGTGGAGCTGTTGCGTGCCCTGCCAGTCGATATCGAACAGAACATCCTGCCCCACCGATAATGCGGCCTCGACCGGCGCACGCGGCGTGCCGTAGCGGTTGTCGAATACGGTGGCCCATTCGAGCAGTTCACCATGCTCGACCATCGTCTCGAACTTCTTCTTGTCGACGAAGAAATAGTCGCGGCCCTCGACCTCGCCCGGCCGCATCGGCCGCGTCGTCGCCGACACCGACATCTTCAGGCCCGGCTCGCGCTCCAGCAGCATGCGCGACAGCGTGGTCTTGCCGGCGCCCGAGGGCGACGACAGGACGAACATCAGTCCGCGCCGCTCAACGCCGTCAAAACCCTGCGCCGTCATCATTCACTCCAGATTCTGGACCTGTTCGCGGAACTGCTCGACCACGTTCTTCATTTCAAGCCCGGTGTTGGTCAGCTCGACGTCGTTCGACTTCGAGCAGCAGGTGTTCACCTCGCGATTGAATTCCTGGGCGAGGAAGTCGAGCCGGCGCCCGACCGGACCGCCCTTGCCGATCATCTCGCGCGCTTGGGCGATATGCGAGGCGATGCGGTCGAGCTCCTCGCGGATGTCGGCCTTGGTGGCGATCAGGATCGCCTCCTGGTTCAGGCGGTCGGCATCGAAGCGGTCGGACGTCTCGAGCAGTGCTGCGATCTGCTCGGCAAGCCGCGCCTTGATCGCCTCGGGCTTGCGGCCGGGAGCAGTCTCGGCGCGCTTGGCGAGCCGCTCGATCTCGTCCATCCGCTGCATCAGGATCTGCCCCAGCGCATCGCCCTCGCGGCGGCGCATCTCGACAAGGCTGCCGAGCGCCTGCTCGAAGGCCATCGCTGCCGCCTCGCGCGCCGCCTTGTCCTCGTCCTCGTTGCTCTCAGGCTCGACCACCTCGATGACGCCCTTGATGCCGAGCAGTCCGTCAATGCTCGGTGCCACCGCGTCGATCCGCTGCGCGAGCGTGCCGGCGACCTTCACCACGGCGGCGAGCACGTCCTCATTGATCCGGATCGTCTGCGCCGCGTCGCTGCGCTTGACGCTGAGATTGGCGTAGACCGTGCCGCGCGACAGCAGCTCGCCGGCCCGCTTCTTGGCAAGCGCTTCCAGTTCGTCCCAGCCCGGCGGCAGCCGCAACCGCAGGTCAAAGCCCTTGGCATTGACCGATTTCAGCTCCCACTCGAACGTATAGGGACCGCTTGCGCCATGGCTTCGGGCAAAGCCAGTCATGCTCGACAGCGCCATCGCGTGAAACTCTCCAACAGAAGGATATGGGACTCACCCGGAGCCTGCGAGACTCGTGGGGAGCCGGTGCGACCTTAAAACGGATTCCGTGAAAGTGGAATTACGTTCCACCTCCGGAAACGCAGAGCTACAGCATGATCCGGAAAAGTGTGTAGCGGTTTTCCCTCGCGACAAACGCGTAGCGTTTGCGCGGCGATCATGCTCAAACAAGAAGCTAGAGCGCGATGACGATCGCGCTTTAGCGCTGCACCACCGGCGGCGAATTGGTCTGCTGGGCTGCACCCTGCCGACCGCGCGGCGGCTTCTTTTGATTGGTGGGCTTCGGCGTCGTCGCCGTGGGATTGGTGTCGGCGCCGGGCGCCGCTGCGGCAGGCGCCGGATCATCCGCGGGCTCGACCGTGTCGTTCTGGATCTGCTTCTCCGACGCGCGCAGCTTGGCGACGTTCTTCGCGTGCTGGTCGTAGGTTTCGGTGAAGGCGTGGCCGCCGGTTCCATCGGCGACGAAGAACAGGTCGCGGGTACGCGCCGGGTTGGCGGTCGCCTCCAGCGAGGCGCGTCCGGGATTGGCGATCGGTCCGGGCGGCAGGCCGTCGATCACATAGGTGTTGTAGGGCGACGGCTGCGTGATCTCGCTGCGCTTGATCGGACGGCCCAGCGTTCCCTTGCCGCCCACCAGTCCGTAGATGATGGTCGGATCGGACTGCAGCTTCATCCGCTGGCGCAGGCGGTTGACGAACACGGCGGCCACGCGGCTGCGCTCGTCGGCGCGGCCGGTTTCCTTCTCGACGATCGAGGCCAGCGTCACCAGCTGGTCCGGCGATTTCAGCGGCGTGTCGGTGTTGCGGCGTTCCCAGATTTCGGCAAGCACGCGCTTCTGCGCCTGCTGCAGGCGCTGGATCACCTGGTCGCGCGTGGTGCCGCGCGGGAATTTGTAGGTCTCCGGCAGCAGCGTGCCCTCGCGCGGGATCTCGCGCACCGAGCCGGTGAAGATGTCGTTGTCGGACAGCCGCGTCACGATCTGCTCCGAAGTCAGGCCTTCCGGGATCGTGATGGCGTGCTGCACCACCTTGCCGTCGACGATGGTGGCGATGACGTCGCGCAGGCTGGCATTCTTCTGGAACGAATATTCGCCGGGCTTGAGATCGGAGCTTGCCTTCAGCGCGAACACGCCGCCGATGAAGACCCACGGATTGACGTTGATCACGCCCTCACGCGAGAGCACGTCGGCGATGTCACGCTTGCCGGCGCGCGCCGGGATGTTGACGATCTTGTCTTCCTGCAGCGGTCCCGGCGATTCCAGCGCCTGCTTGCCGTAGTAATACGTCGCTCCCGCGCCGATCATCAGGATGATCAGGATGGTGAAGATGGCATTGCCGACGATCACGAAGGGATTGCGGGCGCGATCCGAGCGCTTGGGCGGCGGCGGAAGCTGTTCGGGCTCCAGCGCGGCGCGTGGACTCCTCGGTGAAATGGGCGGCCTCTCACTCATCGATGCAAACCAATATCCTGCCGGTTGAATCGTGGCCGGACAAACCCCTGCCCTGCCAATAGCATGCGCCCGCTATTAGGAGTCACCGCGGAATACGGCAAAACGGTGGACTAGTTCGAAAGTCCCGATCGAATCGGAACGGGACTTTGGATTCTCGTTTTTGACGCATTTTCTTCACGCGAACCGGTACCCACTTCGCTCGAAAACGCTCTAACGACCTACTAATTGGTCACGCGCTGCACGATCACGGAAGCGTTTGTGCCGCCGAAACCGAAGGAATTGGACAGCGCCACATTGACGTCACGCTTGCGCGACGTATGCGGCACAAGATCGATCGCCGTTTGCACCGACGGATTGTCGAGATTGATGGTCGGCGGCACCACGTTATCGCGAATCGCCAGGATCGCGAAGATCGCCTCGATCGCGCCGGCCGCACCGAGCAGATGCCCGGTCGCGGACTTGGTCGACGACATCGAAACCTTCGAGGCCGCGTTGCCGAGCAGGCGCTCGACCGCGCCGAGCTCGATCTCGTCGCCGACCTGCGTCGAGGTGCCGTGCGCATTGATGTAGTCGAGGTCGGATGCCGCGAGGCCGGCGCGCTTCAGCGCCATGCTCATGCTGCGGAAGCCGCCATTGCCGTCCGGCGGCGGCGAGGTGATGTGGAAGGCATCGCCCGACAGGCCATAGCCGGTGACCTCGGCATAGATCTTCGCGCCGCGGCGCTTGGCGTGCTCGTATTCCTCGAGCACGAGGACGCCGGCGCCCTCGCCCATCACGAAGCCGTCGCGATCCTTGTCATAAGGCCGCGATGCCTTTTGCGGGGTCTCGTTGAAGCCGGTGGACAGCGCACGCGCCGCGCAGAAGCCGGCGATGCCGATCCGCGAGATCGGCGATTCGGCGCCGCCCGCGACCATCACCTCGGCGTCGCCGAGCGCGATCAGCCGCGCTGCGTCGCCGACCGCATGCGCGCCGGTCGAGCACGCCGTGACCACCGCATGATTGGGCCCCTTCAGGCCGTGCTCGATCGAGACGTAGCCCGAGGCCAGATTGATCAGGCGGCCCGGAATGAAGAAGGGAGAGACCCTACGCGGCCCGCGCTCCTTCAGCAGCACCGCGGTCTCGGCAATGCCGGTGAGGCCGCCGATGCCGGAGCCGATCATCGTGCCGGTGGCGAACTGGTCCTCATCCGACTTCGGATGCCAGTTGGCATCGTCCAGCGCCTGCTTGGCCGCGCACATCGCATAGAGGATGAAGTCGTCGACCTTGCGCTGGTCCTTCGGCTCCATCCACTGGTCGGGATTGAAGGTGCCGTTGGAGCCGTCGCCGCGCGGAATGTAGCAGGCGACCTGGCTCGGCAGGTCGGACACGTCGAACGTGTCGATCTTCTTGCCGCCGCTGTCTCCGGCGAGGATGCGCGCCCAAGTTGCGTCAACGCCGCAGCCGAGCGGTGTAAGCATGCCCAGCCCCGTGACGACAACTCGTCTCATTTCCACGTCTCCGGCCAGCAATGCGCGGCTGATAATAAGAAGCCGGGGGACCGCTCGATCGCGGTCCGTCCGGCCCCGTCAAATTCGCGATCGGCGTCAGCTCTTCGCGTTCTTCTCAAGAAACTTGGTCGCGTCGCCGACGGTCAGAATCGTCTCCGCCGCGTCGTCGGGAATCTCGCAACCGAATTCTTCTTCGAATGCCATCACGAGCTCGACCGTGTCGAGGCTGTCGGCGCCGAGGTCATCGATGAAGCTCGCGCTATCGACCACCTTCTCGGGCTCGACACCAAGGTGCTCGACCACAATCTTCTTAACCCGCTCGCCAATCTCACTCATCGTTCAACCTCGTTGTTCCATTGGACCCGACCCCAAGACGATACGAGCCATCGTGGTCGTCTCGATTACTCAGTCGCGCATAGTCTTGATTCGGCCCGGTCGTAGCCGATTAAAGCCCCGGCGAACGGCAGGCGTCGCCACGCCAATATACAGGGTTTCAAAATCCTGCAATGGCGTTCTTTGCCCATCCATGGGGGGTTCAGCTACCATACTTCCAAAGCCTTGACTACACGCCTGAACCGGCTCCCGAAAACGGCTTTTCGCCGCATTGCGAGAGCCAGCAAGCAGCTCAAATCATAGCCATCCCGCCGTTGACGTGAATCGTCTGCCCGGTGACGTACGCGGCCTCGTTCGAGGCCAGATAGACCGCCGCAGCGGCGATGTCCTCGGGCGTTCCGAGCCGCGCCGCAGGAACCTTCGCCAGGATGGCCTCGCGCTGCTTGTCGTTCAGCGCATCGGTCATCGGCGTCTTGATGAAGCCCGGCGCGATGCAATTGGCGGTCACGCCGCGCTTGGCGTATTCGGCGCCCAGCGTCTTGATCAGGCCGATGATGCCGGCCTTCGACGCGGTGTAGTTGCCCTGCCCCGGATTGCCGGTGACTCCGACGATCGAGGTGATCGCGATGATGCGGCCGAAGCGCTTGCGCATCATCAGCTTGGTCGCGGCGCGCGCCAAGCGGAACGTCGCGGTCAGGTTGACCGCGATCACGTCGTCCCAATCCTCGTCGCGCAGCTGCACGAACAGGTTGTCGCGGGTGATGCCGGCGTTGGCGATCAGGATGTCGACCTGTCCCATCGCAGCTTCCGCTGCCGGCACCAGCGCCTCGACGTCATCCTTGCTGGAGAGATTGCAGGGCAGCACATGCACGCGCTCGCCGAGCTTGGCCGCAAAGCCGTCCAGCACCTCGCGCCGCGTCCCCGAGATCGCTACCGTCGCGCCCTGCGCATGCAGCGCCTGCGCGATCGCGCCGCCGATGCCGCCGGTTGCGCCCGTGACGAGCGCCGTCTTGCCAGTCAGATCAAACATCGAATTCTCCTTCCGGCTGCTTCAAGCCGAAGCTGCGAGCGCGTCCTTGGCCGCAGCGATATCGTTCGGACCGCCGACGGACACGCCGACCGCGCCGTCGGCAATGCGCTTGACGAGGCCGCTCAGCACCTTGCCGGCGCCGATCTCGAAGAACCGCGTCACGCCCTTTCCTGCCATATAGGCAACCGACTCGCGCCAGCGCACCGTCCCCGTGACCTGTTCGATCAGGCGGCGGCGGATCTCGTCGGGATCGGTGATGGCGGAGGCCAGCACATTGCAGACGAGCGGCGCCGCGGGCGCCTTGATGGTCACGCCGGCCAGCGCCTCTGCCATCGCATCGGCCGCCGGCTGCATCAGCTTGCAATGGAACGGCGCCGACACCGGCAGCAGCATGGCGCGCTTGGCGCCCTTGGTCTTGGCGATTTCGACCGCACGATCGACGGCGGCCTTGTCGCCGGAGACCACCACCTGGCCGCCGCCATTGTCGTTGGCGGCCTGGCAGACTTGTCCCTGCGCCGCCTCGTTGGCGACCGCCACGGCGGTTTCGTAGTCGAGACCGAGCAGCGCGGCCATTGCACCGACGCCGACCGGCACCGCCTTCTGCATCGCGAGCCCGCGGGTGCGGAGCAGCCGCGCGGTGTCGCTGACGGAGAGGCTCCCGGCGGCGGCCAGCGCCGAATACTCGCCGAGCGAGTGCCCGGCAACGAAGGCCGCGTTGCGGCCGACCGAGAAGCCGGCTTCGCTCTCGAGCACGCGCAATGTGGCAATCGACACCGCCATCAGGGCCGGCTGGGCGTTTTCGGTGAGTTGCAATGTCTCGCCGGGACCATCCCAGATGATCGCGGTCAGCTTCTCGCCCAGCGCGGAATCGACCTCGTCGAACACCGCCTTGGCGGCCGGAAAGGCGTCGGCCAGGGCCTTGCCCATGCCAACCGCCTGCGAGCCCTGCCCGGGAAACGTAAATGCTGCCGTCATCGGCGATCCCTACCTTGTTGAGCGTGATCTCCGCGCAGGCGCTTTAGGCCTGCCGCAGGGGAAAACGGTATCCGCGTCGCGCAAAAACGCGCCACAGCGGGTCCGGGCCAATCCCTTGCAACCAAGCCTTGCAACCGGCCTCGGACCGGGCCGTAAGACACTGACGGAGGCGGTGCTGTCAAGCCGCGCCGGAGGAACCCTGGGGATGCCGGTCCGGCTTCGGGCTAGAACCCGCCGGCATTCTGGTCGGCGTTAACCTTGGCGCCGGCCCTCGCCCGGCGTGCGCTGTTGACCAACTGCCCCGGACGATCCTCGTTGGCGGGCCTGGCGGTCGCAAGCCGCAGCACGGCGGCGTAGCCCGGCTGCACTTCCATCCGGCCGGCATAGCGGCTTTCGCTCAGGATGCGGTGGACGCGCGGCAGGTTGTAGCAGGGCACGTAGAACAGCAGATGATGCTCGAGGTGATAGTTCACGTAATACGGCGCGATGAACAGACGCTCGAGGACGTTGGCCCGCGTGGTGCGGGTGTTGCGCAGGGGATCGGAGCTGTCAGGCACGACGGCGTGTTCGGCGATGTTGCGGATGCGCGTGATCACCATCATCCAGGTCAGCAGCGGCACCAGCCACAACAGCGGATAGGCCCACCACGCGCCCGCGGCGGCGAGCCCCGCGAACAGCAGCGCGTTGGTGACGCATTGCGGCCCGAGCTTCTGCCAGAAGTTGGCGGCGCGCCGCGACAACGGCCACTCCTTCGGCCCGATCGCATTGAGCAATTGCGCCTTGCGCTGCTGGTAGCCGGTCTGCCCGGTGATATCGCGGAAGAACTTCCGGCGGTAGCTCATCCTCGTGATCGGAAACGGCGCCGACAGCACGAGGTCGGGATCATCCTCCTGCTGCGTCCGCGCATGGTGCTGCAGATGATAGCGGCGATAGCCGCGGGTCTCCGCGAAGATCGGATAGGCGCAGAACCACTGGCTCAGCGTCAGGTTGGTCCTCTCGTCCGCCGACAGACAGCCGTGCGCCCCGTCATGCATCAGGATCGCGAGCCCGAGTTGGCGCGATCCGATGATCGCAACCGCGAGCAGATAGGTCAGCGGATTGGGCCACCACGCGACCAGCGCGATCGCGCCCAGGATCAGCGCCCAGGCGTGCACGATCAGGGCTGCGCCCTTCCACGTCGTGCGCTCGCGCACCGCGACCAGTTCGTCCTCGGTCAGGAAATCGCGGGCTCGCATGCGAAGCGCGGTCATGTGCTTGTCTCCCCGTCCGTTGAGGATGAAGTGCTGTGATCGCCGACCAGCCGCAGACGCGTCCCGTCATTGGCCGACGTCGAAGTTGATGTCGCCTGCTCGCCGAGCGCGCGCAGCAATTCGCGGCACATTTCCTCGGAGCCACGACCCATGGCGAAACCTTCGACGATCACACCGATCGCAATAGCCCAGAACCGCCGCGAGCTTTCCTCGGGCGCGCGCAGCGACCGCCAGCCATGGCGCTCGACCTGGCCCGCATAGGCGCGCGCGCCCTCGCTGTGCAGGCGTTCGATGGTGCGCTCGACGAGGGGCGCGAGGTCCTGCCGGCGCCGCGTGAGGGTCAATGCCTCCGCGAAAAAGGCGACCGTGTCGGTCGCGGTCACGGTCTCGGCCAGGGCGTGGGTGTAGTCCCGCGGGGTGTGGGCATTCAGGGCGGCCTGTTCGGTCGCGCGCGCGAGATAGAGCATGTCGCGGCTGGCCGCCTCGACGAACAGCGCTTCCTTGGTGCGGAAGTAATAGGTGATCTGGCTCGGAAAGGCGTCGGCTGCCGCGGCGATATCGGAGATCGAGGTGCCCGAGAGCCCGCGCTCCTTGAACAGGCGGCTGGCGGCATCGAGCAGCAGCGAGCGCATCTTGCGCCCCGCCGACCGCGTCGCGCGGACCGCGTGCTTCGGATCGGGCGCAGACATGCCGCTGGCGGTCTCCGAACCCATATTTCGTCCTCCGTCAGAAATTTGTATGACATACAAACAAAGAAATCAACGGGAAAACGCCTGAGGTTGCGTCAAACGGCCTGGAGGGCTACGACGCCTCGCGCATCCAGAGGCCGAGAACCCTTGCTTTCGCGGCCAAAATCCGTATAAGCGCGCCATTCGTGGGCTCCGGCCGGGAGCTGAACGGACGGTCTCAGCAAATTCACCCGTTGATTTTGATGTGGCAGGGCCAGTCGGCCCGTCGTCCCGTGCTCCCGCCTTCTGAGCAGCTCGAGTCCTTTCCGAAGGTCTCGAAGGGCTTGTCGCCGGAAACCGCGCCAACACAGGAAAGGACAACCATGCCTCTTTACGAGCATGTTTTTCTCGCGCGTCAGGATGCGAGCACCCAGCAGGTGGATGAACTGACGGCCCAGATGACGGGGATCGTCGAACAGGGCGGCGGCAAGGTCACCAAGACCGAGAGCTGGGGCGTGCGCTCCCTCACCTACCGCATGAACAAGAACCGCAAGGCGCATTTCGTGCTGATGAACATCGACGCACCGTCGGCTGTCGTCACCGAGATCGAGCGTCAGGAGCGGATCAACGAAGACGTCATCCGCTATCTCACCGTGCGCGTCGAAGAGCACGAGGAAGGCCCGTCCGCGATGATGCGCAAGGCCGACCGTGACCGCGAGCGTGATGACCGTGGTGGCGGCTTCCGTGGCGACCGCGAAGGCGGCTTCCGTGGTGACCGCGATGGTGGTGGTTTCCGTGGCGACCGTGGCCCGCGCCGTCCGCGCGAAGAAGAAGCTGCGACCGAGGAGTAATGAATCATGGCTGATGCTGGTGCCCGCCGTCCGTTTTTCCGTCGTCGCAAGTCCTGCCCGTTCACGGGCGCGAATGCGCCGAAGATCGACTACAAGGATTCCAAGCTGCTGATGCGTTACGTCTCCGAGCGCGGCAAGATCGTGCCGAGCCGCATCACGGCCGTGTCCGCCAAGAAGCAGCGTGAGCTCGCCCGCGCCATCAAGCGCGCGCGCTTCCTCGGCCTGCTGCCTTACGTCATTCGCTAATTGACGACGGCCGGCGGCACGCGCCGCCGGCCGCTCATTCTCATAAGGCTTCCGGGTCGTCCGGTCGCCGATGGTTGGGGTTCTCGATGCAGGACCCCTAACCGCTCAAAGGGGGCGGGACAGCTGATGATCGGAATATTCACCGTTGCACTCGCAGCCGGCGCCGCGTCGGCGCTGATGTTCGCCTCGATCAGTTCGGGCGCGCTGATCTCGATATTGCTGTTCTATCTCGCATCGCTGCCGATCATGGTGGCGGCGCTCGGCTGGGGTCCCCTCGCCGCCGCTATTGGTGGAGTGGGTGCGGCATCCGTGCTCGGCACGATCTTCGGCCTTCCCTACAGCATTGCGTTTGCCATGATGGTCGCCGTGCCCGGCTGGTGGCTCGGCCACCTCGCCCTGCTCGGACGGCCGATCGCGGGCGTAGCCGGCGACAGCGCCAAGCAGCAGCCGCCTGCGCTTGAATGGTACCCCGTCGGCCGCATCCTGCTCTGGATTGCAGCCTTCGCCATCATCACCACGATTGTCGCGCTGCTCACGCTCGGCACCGATACCGAAACGATCACCGGCACGCTGCGGCGCGGCCTGCTCAAGATGCTCAGTGCCGGCGAAGCGCAGCCCAGCGGTGACATCGAACGGCTCGTCGACGCGTTGGTGATCTTCGCGCCGCTCGCGGCGACGGTCATCTCCATGGTGACGCTGACGCTGAACCTTTGGCTCGCCGGCAAGATCACGCGAACCTCCGGGCGACTTAACCGACCGTGGCCGGAGTTCCGTAGCACCGCGCTCCCCGCCATGACGCTGCTCGCGCTGATCGTGGCGGTCGGCGCCAGCTTCGTCGGCGGCATGCTTGCGCTGCTGGCGCAGATCGTCACCACGGCGCTGGTGATCGCCTACGCGCTGGTCGGCTTCGCGGTGCTGCACACCCTGACGCTGTCGCTCACCAATCGCGGCTTCTGGCTCGGCGGCATCTACGCTGTCGTCGCCATGTTCGGCTGGCCGATCGTGGCGATGTTCGCGCTCGGCATCGCCGACGCCGTGTTCGGGCTGCGCCAGCGCTATCTGCGAACAAGACCGCCGCCTTTGCCCGCGGCCTGAGATTCGATCCAACCACTTAAACCCGTACTTAGCATCTAAAGGAGAACGAAAATGGAAGTCATTCTGCTCGAACGCGTTGCCAAGCTTGGCCAGATGGGCGAAGTCGTGCGCGTCAAGGACGGGTTCGCCCGCAACTTCTTGCTGAAGCGCGGCAAGGCGCTGCGCGCCACCGAGGCGAACCGCGCCAAGTATGACGGCATGAAGGCCGAGCTCGAGGCCAACAACATCAAGGCCAAGGGCGAAGCCGCCAAGGTCGCCGAGAAGATCGACGGCCGCGACATCGTCATCATCCGCCAGGCTTCCGAATCCGGCCAGCTGTTCGGCTCGGTCACGGTGCGCGACATCGTCGCCGCGCTGGCGACCGACGGCGTGACGGTGTCGCGCCCGCAGGTCTGGCTCGACTCGCCGATCAAGGTGATCGGCGCGCAGAAGGTGACGATCGCCGTTCACCCCGAGGTCGAGACCAGCGTCACCGTGACGGTCGCCCGCTCCGCCGAAGAGGCCGAGCGGATCAAGCGCGGCGAGGACATCTCGACCCGCCAGGAAGATCAGGACGCTGCCGCCGAGGCGCTCGCCGCCGCCGGCGAATTCTTCGATCCGGAAGCCCAGCACGACGAGGAAGCCGCGCCGGCTCCGGCCGTCGAAGAGAAGTAAGCTTCTCGGCATCGTCCAACCGACGAGAGCATCGGTGCTGAACCGATGCTCTCGATTCTGGTTTTGACGCGTTTTCTTCGCGCGAACCGATATCCACTTCGCTCGAAAACTACGAAGCCCGGCCTCGATCAGGCCGGGCTTTGGATTCGTGCCGCCGCCTGATCGTCGAGCATCGCAATCGACGCCAATGCGGTCGCGGTGTGCTTCTCCTTGCCGTCGATGACGCAGAACACGTCGGCCGCAACGACGGCGACCTGACGTCCCGGCTTGATCACGCGCGCCCGGCAGATCAGGCGATCGCCCGACGCCGGCGACAGCAGGTTCAACTTGTACTCCGCCGTCAGCGCCGGCTGGCCGCGCGACGTCGCCGCCGCGATCGTGGTGGCGTTGTCGACCAGAAACGCCGTCACCCCGCCGTGAAACAGCCCGTGCTGCTGCAACAGCTCCGGACGGCGGTCGACCGCGAGCGTGCACGTGCCGCGCGCCAGCTCGGCCACCTCGGCACCGACAAGACCCATGAAGCCCTGCCGGCCGACATTGTCGCGAATTCGTGTCGCGATCGGTGCAAAGTCCGGATCGGTCTCGCTCATGACGTTCCTCCTGCTCGCTCCGGCGCACCCGGCGCCACCACTGCGCGGATCGCGCAGGCGATCAGCGTCTCGACTTGTTCGCGCGGATCGCCGGTATGGCGGCGCGACAGCCAGGCGCGGCAGAAGATCTGCGCCGGCCCGATGATCTGGCTGAAGAACAGCACGGCGCTCATCGGCAGCAATTCGCCACGCGCGAGCAGCGGTGCGCGCCAGCGCTCGATGCCATCGGTGAGCCGCGAATTCTCGCTGCGCTGCGCGCCGCGCACCTCCTCGCCCCACTCGCTGCGCGAAATCTCGAACAGGAAGCGCGCCTCGCGCCGGTTGCTCACGACCCAATCGAGGTGGGCGTGGATCAGCCGCGCGACGCCCTCGCCGGCACCGCAGCTGTCATCGACCGAGGTGATGATCGCGGCGTGATAGGCCTGCAGGATTTCCAGGAACAGGGTCCCGGCGAGCTCCTTCTTCGAGGTGAAGAAGTGGAAGAAGCTGCCGTTGGACGCGCGGGCGCGGGAGCGGATCTCGGCCACCGTCGCGCCCTCAAACCCGTCGCGGTCGAACACTGCCAGTCCCGCCGCCAGAAGATCTTCGCGCGCCGTGCTCAAGTCGTCCTCCCCTCGTTAGACTAACACTCTAGAGTATTGCTCTAATGACGGTCAAACGAATACGCCGGGACCTTGCGGCCCGGCGTTGGCGACTACTTCGAGGTCGGAGCTTCCGGTGGGCCGGAGCCCGGCGTCGTCGGCGGAGGTGGCGGCGGCGCGGTCGCAGTCACCGGCGGCGCGGCTGGCGCCGGAGCGGGCGTTGCAGCTGCGGCCGGCTCGGACGCGGCAGGCGCAGCCGCCGCAGGCGCCGGTGTGACCTGCGGAACCGGATCGGATCGCACGGCAGCCGGCTCGCCGCCATTGCTCTTCGGCGCGTCGACCTTTGCGGTGTCGGGCTCGGCGGCGGGCTTCGCCGGCTTCTCGACCTCACCCTTGTCCTCGCGCTTGGTAGCTGCCTTGGGCTCGGTCTTGGGCTCGGTCTTGGGCTCGTCGCTGGTCGCCGCGCCCTTGGGCGTCTCCTCGGACTTCGGCTCCTCGACCGGCTTGCCGCGACGGCCATGCTTCTGCCGCGACGGCTTGCCCTCGCCGGCGGCCTGCGGCGTCTGACCGTCATCCGGCTTCGCGCCCTCCGGCGCCTCGCTCGGGCGGGCCATCCGCTTGCCGTGGCGACCTGGACGTCCCTCGGGATTCAAGCCATCGGCGTCGGGTTTGGCTCCTTCCTGCGGCGCTGCATCCTGGTGCCGTCGGCGGGCCGGACGCTCGGACGGCTGATCCGGCGACTGGTTGGCTTCCTGCCGGCGGTCCCGGCCCTTGGCGCCCTCCTTGGTCCCCTTGGGCTGATCCTTGGCCTGATAGCGCGGGTCGTTGGCGCCGTTCGAAATCAGATAGGACGCAAGCACGCCGGCCATGTCGCTGGAGGTCGTGTAGTGCTGGCGCAGGAAGCCCGGCAGCGAACCGGCCGGCACCGACTTCAGCAGGCCGCGCGGGCTCTTGTGGCAAGCTGTGCAGGTGCTTGCGAAGATCTGGGAGGGGCTCTTGCCGGCCTCGAGGTTTTGCGCTTGCGCCGATACGGCTGACAGGCAGCCAATCAGAAGCGCCACCGTCGCCAGACTGAGGGCTCGGCTCAACATTCCTTAAGTCTCCAGATTCCGGAAAAATCGCCGCCAGCGCCTGATGGATCGGCCGCGGCGGTCACCTTTTAGCCGATTATCGCGCGAATGGAAGCGCACCCATGACGCATCCACGCAATTGTCACATTTTGGAATATCGGCTTTGACCACAACGCAATAGCGCGATCTAATTCCCTGCCTATCTTGAGACTGGGGACACATTGGAGTGATCAACTCCGGTGTTGTCGGTGTGCAGCTTGCCGTTCCGTTGGTGTTTCGATGGACCGATTGTTGCGATACTTCTTGGGGCGCTTCATCCGCCGCGGTTCGATCACGTTCACGACCGCGAGCGGCGCTCAATTCACCTGCGGTGACGGCACGGGCGTACCGGTCGCCGCGCGCTTCATGACGCGAGCGGCCGAACTCCGCGTCCTGGTCGATCCCGAACTTTATTTCGGCGAAGCCTTCATGGACGGCACGTTCGTGGTGGAGCAAGGCACCATCGCCGACGTGCTGGCGGTCCTGATGGGTCAGGCAGCCATGCTGCCGAACTTTGCCAGGCTGCAGGCCTGGGTGCGCTTCCTCGGACGCCGCGCCCAGCAGATCAATGTGCGCGGCCGATCCAGGAGCAATGTCGCCCGTCATTACGATCTCGACGGCCGCCTCTATTCCCTGTTCCTCGACGCGGACAAGCAATACAGCTGCGCCTATTTCGAGACGCCGGACGCGACGCTGGACGATGCCCAGCTCGCCAAAAAGCGCCACCTCGCCGCAAAACTCCTGATCAAGCCCGGTCACCGCATCCTCGACATCGGTTCCGGCTGGGGCGGCCTTGGGCTCTATCTCGCCGAGATGAGCGGCGCCGACGTCACCGGCGTCACGCTGTCGACCGAGCAGCTGCAGATTTCCAACGCGCGCGCGGCGGAGCGGAACCTGGCGCACTCCGCGCGCTTCCTGATGCAGGACTACCGCGACATCCCCGGCCCGTTCGACCGCATCGTCTCGGTCGGCATGTTCGAGCATGTTGGGGTCGCCTACTATGAAACCTTCTTTGCGCGCTGCGCCGAACTCTTGAGCGACGACGGTGTCATGGTGCTACATTCGATCGGCCGCTCGACCGGCCCCGACGTCACCAGCCCCTGGATCCGGAAATACATCTTCCCCGGCGGCTACATTCCGGCGCTATCCGAGGTCATGCCGGCGATCGAGAAGGCCGGTTTGCTGATCTGCGACATGGAGATCCTGCGCCTCCACTATGCCGAGACGCTGAAGGCGTGGCGCGAGCGCTTCATGGCGCGGCGCGAGGAGGCCGTGCGGCTCTACGACGAGACCTTTGCCCGGATGTGGGAATTCTATCTGGCAGCCTCGGAGATGTCGTTCCGCGTGCAGAACATGATGAACTTCCAGCTGCAGCTCACCAAGCGCCAGGGCATCGTCCCGATCACCCGCGACTACATCGGTGGCGAAGAAGCCCGTCTGCGGCTGAAGGAGGCCGGCGCGGCCAAGCCCCGGCTGCAACTCGCCGGCGAATAGGCCTGAAGGAACGGATGCTGCTAGTTGCGCAGGCTGTAGACCGACCTGCAATGGACGAAGGTCGGTGCGGGACGGGCCAGATGGGCCGCCGCGGCGGAAATCAACCGGGCATCGCAGGGAACATTGCGGACCTCCGGACGCGCCGCCTGCTCCATGGCATCGACAAGCGCCGCCAGCCAGCGGCGGTCCATGCCACCTGCCCGGCCGAGCCCTGATCGCGCTGTCTGAAACTCCCGAGCCATCGCCGCCGTATCTTCCCTGAGCCAAGACAACCCGGAATCCGCCGGGTCGTTCCCGCGAACCTGCCGCAAAAAAAGTGCGGCGCATGTGATCTGCTTCACAGAGGTCTGCCCCGGGCTGTCGTAGTGGTCCGGAATGACCCGAGAAACACATCAGACGATGTTGGACCCGCAGCGCGATATCGCGACCGACTACGCCCTGATCGCCACTGGCGTGGTGGCTGCCGTGATCGCGCTGGCCTTCCTCATCCTGGTCTGAGAAATCGACGCCAACAGCCGCCTCGCCTCTCCATGGGTCCGCTCGCCTGGCAAAAGGTTCAGGCGGCGTCCAATTTTTGCCAACGACAGCACTGATCGGCCGGGTCCCGCCCGGTTTCGGACAAAACCCCCCGTCAAGCGGAATGCGTCCGACTGTTTCGGATTCACACCTCGCGTTGTGTGAATCGTGCATAAGAAACATCCGTCCTTTCGCTTCGTGCCGGGCTGGCGCTTCATCGCGGCCCCACATCCGAAAATCTCAGTAACGACGAAATCAGAAGAATAAGCTCGTCCATGGCCTTGATTGATTCGAACGTCCACAAGCTCGCGCCCGACGCCGCATCCCCGGCCTACCGGAGTGCGCCGCACAACATCGAAGCGGAACAGGGCCTGCTGGGCGCGATCCTGGTCAATAACGACGCCTTCTACCGGGTCTCCGATTTCCTGGAGCCGAAGCACTTCTTCGAGACCATCCACCAGCAAATCTATGAGACCGCCGGAAGCCTGATCCGGATGGGCAAGGTCGCAAACCCCGTGACCTTGAAGACGTTCCTGCCGGCCGAGCTCGACATCGGCGGCATGACGGTCGGCCAATACCTCGCCCGGCTTGCCGCCGAAGCGACCACCATCATCAACGCCCAGGACTACGGACGCACCGTTTACGATCTCAGCCTGCGCCGCAACCTGATCCAGATCGGCGAGGACATCGTCAACGTCGCCTACGACGCGCCGGTCGACTTCGCGCCGCGCGCCCAGATCGAGGACGCCGAGCGGCAGCTCTACAGCCTTGCTGAAACCGGCCGCTATGACGGCGGCTTCCAGCGCTTCGCACAGGCACTGACGATCGCCGTCGACATGGCGGCGAAGGCGTTCCAGCGCGACGGCAAGCTGTCGGGTATTTCGACCGGTCTGCGCGACCTCGACGCCAAGATGGGCGGCCTGCAGCCGTCCGACCTCATCATCCTCGCCGGCCGTCCCGGCATGGGCAAGACATCGCTCGCCACCAACATCGCCTACAACATCGCCAGAGCCTATGTGCCCGAAGTCCAGGCGGACGGCACCACCAAGGCAGTCAATGGCGGCTGTGTCGGCTTCTTCTCCTGCGAAATGAGCGGCGAACAGCTCGCCACCCGTATTCTCGCCGAGCGCACCGGCATCCCCTCGAGCTCGATCCGTCGCGGCGGCATCTCCGAACTCGATTTCGAGAAGATCCGCGACTGTTCGATCGAGCTGCAATCGCTGCCCTTCTACGTCGACGAAACCGGCGGTCTCTCGATCTCGCAGCTCACCGCGCGGGCGCGACGGCTCAAGCGCCAGAAGGGCCTCGACCTGATCGTGATCGACTACATCCAGCTGCTGCAGGGCTCGGGCAAACGCGGCACCGACAACCGCGTGCAGGAAATCACCGAGATCACCACCAACCTGAAGGCGCTGGCCAAGGAACTGAACGTTCCGATCATCGCGCTGTCGCAGCTGTCGCGTCAGGTCGAAAACCGCGACGACAAGCGGCCGCAGTTGTCCGACCTGCGTGAATCCGGCTCGATCGAGCAGGACGCCGACGTCGTGATCTTCGTCTATCGCGAGGAATACTACCTCGCCAACAAGGAGCCGCGCGCAGGCACGCCGGAATATGAGAAGTGGCAGATGGACATGGACCTTGCCCACGGCAAGGCCGAAGTCATCATCGGCAAGCAGCGCCATGGTCCGACCGGCACGGTCGATCTGCACTTCGAGGCCAGCGTGACGCGCTTCGGCGACCTCGCACCCGACGGTCAGGTTCCGGATCACGGCCACTGAGATCCGGACTCGGTTGAACGACGCAAGGCACCCGCGTACAACTGAGCCATGAACATCGTGACTGACGCGAAATCGCAGCTGACACCCGAGGCCAGTTTGCTGGCGGCCCACCCGACCGCCAGCGGTATCCTCACCATCGACCTCGATGCCATCATCGCCAACTGGCGCAAGCTCGAGAAGACCGCGGTGCCGGCCGAATGCGCCGCCGTGGTCAAGGCCAACGCCTATGGCTGCGGCGCCGAGCAGGTTTCGCGGGCGCTGGCCAAGGCCGGCTGCAAGACCTTCTTCGTCGCCAGCGTCGAGGAGGCCGCCGCGGTGCGCGCGGCCGCTCCCGAGGCGACGGTGTATTCGCTCGGCGGTTTCTTCCAGAACACCGGCGACGCCTATGCCAGGATCGACTGCAAGCCGGTGATCGGCGACCTCAACGAGCTCGCCGAATGGGACGTGTTCTGCCGCCGCTCCGGCTGGTCCGGCGGCGCCGCCATCCATATCGACACCGGCATGAACCGGCTGGGGCTCACGGTCAGCGAGGCGCAGGGCATCATCCCGCGGATCAATGCCGGCGACCACGGCATCACGCTGGTGATGAGCCACCTCGCCTCCGCCGAATTGCTCAACAATCCCGCCAACGCAAGGCAGCTTGCGAGCTTCCGCGAGATCGCGAGCCTGTTCACCGGCGTGCCGGCCTCGCTGGCGAATTCTTCCGGCGTGTTTCTCGGCGCGCAATTCCAGTTCGAGATGGTGCGGCCGGGCTGCGCGCTCTACGGCGTCAATCCGACGCCGGAGGCCGACAACCCGATGCAGCAGGTGGTCGATCTCAAGGCGCGCATCGTGCAGATCCGCAACATCGACCGCGGCGAGACCGTCGGCTATGGCGGCACCTGGACCGCGCGCCGGCCAACCCGGCTTGCGATCGTCTCCGCCGGCTATGCCGACGGCTACTTCCGCGCCGCCAGCGCCAATGACGGCACCCGTGGCGCCGAGGTCGTGGTCGCCGGCAAGCGCTGCCCGATCGCCGGCCGCGTCTCGATGGACCTGATCGCGGTCGATGTCACCGACCTCGACAAGAATGCCGTGCGGCGCGGCCACATGGTGACGCTGATCGGCGAAGGCATCACGGTCGACGAGGTCGCGCATCATTTCGGCACCATCGGCTATGAGGTGCTGACCAGCCTCGGCCGCCGCTTCGTTCGCATCTACAAGGGCGGCGATGCCGTCGCCGCGAGAAGCGATACGGTCGCCGAGACCAGCGAGCCGGCCGCCACGTCCGCTGCGCCGCCGGCCTTGCCGACGGCAGCGCCCGCTGCGCCGCCGCCTTTGCCGGCCGCCGAGCCAACGGCGATGTCCACCTGACATGATCAAGGTTCGCGATTGCCAGTGCGCATGAAGATCGCGACCTTCAACATCAACAACGTCAACCGCCGCCTGCCCAACCTGTTGCGCTGGCTCAAGACCGCCAAGCCCGACATCGTCGGCCTGCAGGAGCTGAAGGCAAGCGACGCCGAGTTTCCCGCGGCCGCGCTCGAGCACGCCGGCTACGGCGCGGTGTGGCAGGGACAGAAGACCTGGAACGGCGTCGCCATCCTCGCGCGCAAGGCCGAGCCGGTGCTGATCCGCACCGCCCTGCCCGGCGATGCCGGCGATCACGAAGCGCGCTACATCGAGGCCGCGGTGCGCGGCATCGTCGTCACCAGCCTCTATCTGCCGAACGGCAATCCGCAGCCCGGGCCGAAATTCGATTACAAGCTCGCCTGGTTCAAGCGGCTGCGCGCCCATGCCGCCAAGCTGCTCAAGCAGGACGTCCCGGTGGTGCTCGCCGGCGACTACAATGTCGCGCCGACGCCCTTCGACATCTACCCGACGCGCTCCTGGGACAAGGATGCGCTGATCCAGCCGAAGAGCCGCGCCGCCTTCAAGGCGCTGGTCGATCAGGGCTGGTGCGATGCGATCCGCACCCTGCATCCGGACGCGCCGATGTTCACCTTCTGGGACTACAAGCGCCAGCGCTGGCCACGCGATGCAGGCCTCCGGCTCGATCATCTCCTGCTCAGCCCCGCAGTGGCGCCGCGGCTCGTGAAAGCCGGCGTCGACCGCACCGTCCGCGGCGAGGACGGTGCCAGCGATCATGCACCGGCGTGGGTTGTGCTGAGGTGACGCGCCGGCATCACGCCTCGCGACAATCAGCATGATGGTGGTCGCGACGCGGATCGGATGATGCCGCACACACCGCCGTCGGTGGCTATGGTTCCGGCCTGCCCCGGGACGACATCGAGGTTGTTGCGCGAGCTGCGGGGGCTTGCGCCGTCGGGCAACTCGGAGGTATGGGGCGATCACACCTCACCGGAGCGCGCAGGTGGGCTTCCTCTTCGTCCTCATCGTCGGCCTGGTGGCCGGCACCATTTCCGGCATCGTCGGCACCGGCTCGTCGATCATGCTGATGCCGGTGCTGGTCTATCAGTACGGGCCGAAGCAGGCGGTGCCGATCATGGCCGTCGCCGCCGTGATGGCCAATCTGTCGCGGATTCTCGCCTGGTGGCGCGAGGTCGACTGGCGCGCCTGCGCCGCCTATTCGATCACGGGGATTCCGGCCGCAGCGCTCGGCGCGCGCACCCTGCTCGCGCTGCCCTCCCGCGCGGTCGATATCGCGATCGGCGTGTTCCTGATCGCGATGGTGCCGGTGCGGCATTGGCTGGCGCAGCACAGACTGAAAGCCAATCTCTGGCATCTCGCAATCGGCGGCGCGCTGATCGGCTATCTCACCGGCATCGTGGCCTCGACCGGTCCGCTCAGCGTGCCGCTGTTTTTGTTCTACGGCCTCAGCAAGGGCGCGTTCCTCGCCACCGAAGCGGCAAGCTCGCTCGGGCTCTATGTCAGCAAGTCGGTGACCTTCGAGCGGTTCGGCGCGCTGACACCTGACATCGCGCTGAAGGGCCTGATCGCCGGCGCCTCGCTGATGGCCGGCGCCTTCATCGCAAAGCGCTTCGTGCTGCAGATGAAGCCGGAATCGTTCCGCCTGATCATGGACGGCATCATGCTGGCGGCGGGCACGGCGTTGCTGTGGTCGGCAATGACGCAGTAACATTCCGACATCGGCTGCGTGAGACCGGGCCTTGGGCAAACGGATTTCACCGTGACGAACACCAACATCCTGCCGATGATGTCGTAATTCTACGGGGCTTTGCGCATCGGATGGCGTGTACCCCGAAAGAGTTTTGTTGAGCCCTCGGCTTCCGTTGTTATCCGGATTGCCACCGTCCGGCCACTGCGTTTATGACAATCTCATTACTTGCACTTGATCGTTTGCGGAAAAGAACTTTGCTCCAGCAGGCATCACAGGGTTGATCGACGACCCGGATGCGAGTCCCGAGAGTTCAGGGCGACACGAGTTCAGCGACACATGGCGTGCAGATCGGGCGCAGAGCCCGGCGCCTGATGTCATCGATGTCGGCCTGACGAATACGGGATCGCAAGTCGAAGCATTGGGAGTCGCGGGTTGTCAAAGCCCACGACAGGCGGGAAAGGCAGGCGCGCGATGCGCAAGATGATGATCACGACTGCGGCGATTCTAACGTTCGCTGTTGCCGGCTCGGCGTTCTGGCCGACGGCAAAGCCCGACGTCGAACAGTTCGGCGACAGCGTTTACGAGACGATCTGGGTCTGGCGAATTCCGACCTACGCGAACAATCCGTCGTGGCGGGTTCGCTGGAGCTGGAGCGATCCGTTGCGTGCGCAGGCGAGATGCTGCCGCGCTCTGCCGACGAGTCTGACGCCGCGCGAGAATCCGCCGCTGCTGCTGTCGAGGCAGGACCTCCGCGTTTGACCGCTCGTACAATCGAGAGCAGTTCCCTTGCGCGAAAGCGCATTTGATTCAAATTCGCGCTGTAGTTGAACTTACTTTTTATCCTTAACCAGAAACCTGATCTTTGATTTACATCTGCAAGATGCGGTTTACCTTGTCTCCGCGAGCACAGCGGATTCAGGGACAACAACAACATGCGCCAGCCAAGCCTCACCCTGTGGTTGACCGTTGTTCTGGCGACACAGGGATTGAGCGTCGCGGCAGACGATACGAGATCGGGACAACCGGGTGCCGTTGCCGCCGCTGACCGCGTTGCGTGTTCCCTGCAGCCGAAAAGCGAGGAACCGTCCGATCCGTCGTCGACCTCGGCAATTCCCCACGCCGAAAAATTCGTCGCGCGGGAACATTTCAAGGAGGACATCGCCTCGAGCGCGCCGGTCAGGATTTCTTGGCTAGGCGCGACCTTCGCGCAGCGCTTCACCAACAAGATCGAGGACGATAGCGGCGGCGCAACGTTGCAGACCTTCATCCTGAGCGCAGCCTCGAGCGACAAGGAGATCCTCGCCAAACTGGGTCAGAGTCACGAGAGCAGGCTGGCCGACGTCTGGTGCGCGTTGAGGCGACAGCCCAGCGGCAGCAACGGCCCGCTGGAAGTCAACGCCAAGCCGAACGTGTTTTACGTCCGCGACAGTGCCGGAGAGCTTGGTGCCGTCGACGTGCTGTGGGGCGGCGTCGGCTGGGAAATCGGCGCAAGCCCGGTCGGAGACAAGCCGCGCTGGCCGGGCGGAACACGGGTGTTCTCGCGCTGAGCCGGCCCCGCCATCGGGCGCACCGTCTTCGATGGATCGTGCGCGGCGGCCGAACCGTGTTATGCATCGTGCGCGATAGCGCGACTCACCTGCTCCATGGCCAAATCCACCCTCTCCTTCGTCTGCCAGAACTGCGGCGCGGCGTATAATCGCTGGCAGGGCAAGTGCGACTCCTGCGGCGAGTGGAACACGCTGGCCGAGGAAGACACCACAGGCTCGGTGCCGGTCTCGATCCGCAGCAAGCGCAAGGGCCGGACGTTTGCGCTGGAATCGCTGTCCGGCAAGACCCAGGACGCGCCGCGGCTGTCCTCCGGCATGGCCGAACTCGACCGCGTCACCGGCGGCGGCTTCGTCCGCGGCTCGGTGCTTTTGGTCGGCGGCGATCCCGGCATCGGAAAATCCACGCTGCTGACCCAGGCGACCAGCATGATGGCGCGTGCCGGCCACCGCGCCGTCTATATCTCCGGCGAAGAGGCGGTCGCCCAGGTGCGGCTGCGCGCCGAACGGCTCGGGCTCGCGGACGCACCGGTGCAGCTGGCTTCGGAAACGTCGGTCGAGGACATCGTCGCGACGCTGTCGGAAGGCGCGGTGCCGCGGCTGATCGTGATCGACTCGATCCAGACCATGTGGACCGACACGGTGGAATCCGCGCCCGGCACGGTGACCCAGGTCCGCGCCTCGGCGCAGGCCCTCATTCGCTTTGCCAAGAAAACCGGCGCCGCGATCATCCTGGTCGGCCATGTGACAAAGGACGGCCAGATCGCCGGTCCCCGCGTGGTCGAGCACATGGTCGATGCGGTGCTGTCGTTCGAGGGCGAAGGCTCGCAGCAGTTCCGCATCCTGCGCTCGGTGAAGAACCGTTTTGGTGCGACCGACGAGATCGGCGTGTTCGAGATGACCGGCCTCGGCCTGCGCGAGGTCACCAACCCCTCCGAATTGTTCCTCTCCGAGCGCGAGCTCGGCAGTCCCGGCACGGCGGTGTTTGCCGGCATCGAGGGCACCCGTCCGGTGCTGGTCGAATTGCAGGCGCTGGTGGCACCGACCTCGCTGGGCACGCCGCGCCGCGCCGTGGTCGGCTGGGATCCGAGCCGGCTGTCGATGGTGCTCGCGGTGCTGGAAGCGCATTGCGGCGTCAAATTGTCCGGACATGACGTCTATCTCAATGTCGCCGGCGGCCTGCGCATCCAGGAGCCGGCCGCGGATCTTGCCGCGGCTGCGGCGCTGGTCTCCTCGCTGGTGAATGCGCCGCTGCCGACGGATGCGGTCTATTTCGGCGAGATTTCGCTGTCGGGCGCGATCCGCCCGGTGGCGCAGACCCCGGCGCGGCTCAAGGAGGCCCTCAAGCTCGGCTTCGCCCGCGCCATCCTGCCCGAATCGGCCCGCGGCGAGAGCGGCGGCGATTCAGGGCTCACCCTCAACAGCGTCGGCAATCTCACCACGCTGGTCGCCGAAATTGCGGCACGCGGTACGCCAAGAGGCGACCGGGGAACACCGCGAGGCGACCGGCGCGACCCGGGCGGCTCCGGAGGCCCTGATGCGGCTGAGAAAAATGCCACACCGGCCCGATTCCGTCGCGAGACCAGCTAAAGCGGGCGTGACGTATCAGCCCCCCGCCGCTATACATCCGCCGCGCGGGACAGGCGGCGCTCTGGCCTTGCCGGATGCCCCCAATGCGCCTCAGTTAGGACGGCACCGACTTTGCCGATTCGCGAGAGCCCTTAGCAGCGTAAGCCCTTAACAACGTAAGCCCTTAACAGCGTACCGAAACGTACCAGCGGACCTGACCAGCCGATGCCCATAACGATACTTGATCTCGTCCTGCTCGGCGTGATGCTGATTTCGGGCCTGCTCGCGATGGTGCGCGGCTTCATGCGCGAGATCCTGTCGATCGCGGCGTGGGGCGCCGCCGCCCTGGTCACGCTGTATGCGTTCTCGAAGCTTTTGCCGACCGCCAAGACCTATTTCAACAACGACACGGTCGCCGCCGTGGTCGTGGTGGCCGGCGTCTTCATCGGCACGCTGATCGTGGTCTCGATCGTCACGGTGCGGATCTCGGACATGATCCTGGATTCCCGGATCGGCGCGCTCGACCGCACCCTCGGCTTCCTGTTCGGGCTCGCCCGCGGCCTCCTGATCGTGGTCGTGGCGTTCATGTTCTTCACCTGGCTGGTTCCGGACAAGCAGCGGCCTGATTGGGTGACTGGGGCGAAGTCCCGAGTGGTGCTGCAGGGAACCGGGGATTGGCTGATGTCGCTCTTGCCTGACGACCCCGAGAACACCATCTTAAAGAAGTTCAAGAAGAATAAGCCAGACGACGATTCTGCGGCCGATACCAATGATCAGGCGACGCCGGCGTCGGGTGATGGCTATAGCAAACCTGCGCGTGACAGCTTGAAGAAGCTGATCGAGAAACCCGCGGGCCGATAAACTATTTGGGCCCTTACGAGAGGCGATGAACGAGATGCAGACTCCTTCGGATCATACCGACCAAATGGATCTCGACCTCGGCCCGATCGAACTGCAGGACCCTCTCAGATATCACCCCGATCTCGATGGCGACACGCTCCGCGAGGAATGCGGCGTGTTCGGCATCTTCGGCCATCCCGAGGCCGCCGCGATCACCGCACTTGGCCTGCACGCCCTGCAACACCGCGGCCAGGAAGCTGCCGGCATCGTCTCCTTCGACGGCAGCCGCTTCCACAGTGAACGCCGCCTCGGCCTGGTCGGCGACGCCTTCTCCCGCCGCGAGGTGATCGAGCGCCTGCCCGGCAACGCCGCGGTCGGCCATGTCCGCTACTCCACCACCGGCGGCACCATCCTGCGCAACGTGCAGCCGCTGTTTGCCGAGCTCAGCGCCGGCGGGTTTGCGGTCGGCCACAACGGCAACCTCACCAATGGCCTGACCCTGCGCCGCGAGCTGGTCAAGGGCGGCGCCATGATGCAGTCGACCACCGACACCGAGGTGATCCTGCATCTCGTGGCGCAGTCCAAGCGCACCCGCTTCATCGACCGCTTCATCGAGGCGCTGCGCACCATCGAGGGCGCCTATGCGCTGGTCGCGCTGACCAACAAGAAGCTGGTCGGCGCGCGCGACCCGCTCGGCATCCGCCCGCTGGTGCTCGGCGATCTCGACGGCTGTCCGATCCTGACCTCGGAGACCTGCGCGCTCGACATGATCGGCGCGAAATACGTCCGCGACATCGAGCCCGGCGAGATCATCGTGTTCGACGAGGCCGGCGCGCACAGCCACAAGCCGTTTCCGCCGAAGCCGGCCCGGCCCTGCATCTTCGAATACATCTATTTCGCCCGGCCGGACTCGATCGTCGGCGGCCGCTCGGTCTACGACGTGCGCAAGGCATTCGGTGCGCAGCTCGCGCGCGAGAGCCATCCCGAGATCGACGTCGTGGTGCCGGTGCCGGATTCCGGCGTGCCCGCCGCGGTCGGCTACAGCCAGTATTCCGGCGTGCCGTTCGAGCTCGGCATCATCCGCAACCACTATGTCGGCCGCACCTTCATCCAACCGACCCAGAGCGTGCGCGAGCTCGGCGTGCGCATGAAGCATTCGGCCAACCGCGCCGCGATCGAGGGCAAGCGCATCATCCTGATCGACGACAGCCTGGTGCGCGGCACCACCTCGAAGAAGATCGTGCGCATGATGCGCGATGCCGGCGCCCGCGAGGTGCATTTCCGCCTCGCCTCGCCGCCGATCCTCTATCCCGACTATTACGGCATCGACCTGCCGGATCGCGGCGGCCTGCTCGCCGCCACCCATTCGCTCGAGGAGATGCGCGACATCATCGGCGCCGACTCGCTCGCCTTCCTGTCGATCGACGGCATGTACCGCGCGATGGGCTATGAGGGGCGCGACCCGGCAAATCCGAGATTCGCCGACCATTGCTTCACCGGCGCCTATCCGACCCACCTGACCGACCAGAGCGAAACCGAGGTCCCGCCGCGCCAGCTCTCGCTGCTGGCGGAGGCCAGTTAGCCACATTGGCGGTGTCGTCCTGGCGAAGGCCAGGACCCATAACCACCGGCCTATATGGCTGGGGCAGTATTAGACACGAACACCTTCTTCCATATCGCCGTCACGGCGTATGGGTCCCTGCTTTCGCAGGGACGACGATTTGTTAGAGTCCCTTCCATGACAAAACCCCTCGCCTCCCGTATCGCCCTCGTGACCGGCGCCTCACGCGGCATCGGCTATGCGACCGCGGTCGCTCTCGCCAAGGCCGGCGCGCATGTCGTGGCGGTGGCACGCACGCAGGGCGGGCTGGAAGAGCTCGACGACGAGATCCGCAAGGCCGGCGGCAGCGCCACCCTGGTGCCGCTCTCCCTCACCGATTACGACGGCATTGCGCGGCTCGGCCTCGCGCTGCATGAGCGCCACGGCAAGCTCGATATCCTGGTCGGCAATGCCGGCACCGCCGGTCCCTCCTCGCCGCTCGGCCATATCGAGCTGAAGCCGTGGAACGACGTATTCGCGATCAACGTCAACGCCAATTTCCAGCTGATCCGCTGCATGGACCCGCTGCTGCGCCAGTCCGACGCCGGCCGCGCGGTGTTCGTGACGTCGGGCGTGGCCCACAAGGCCAACGCCTATCTCGGCCCCTATGCGGCCTCGAAGGCCGCGCTGGAGGCACTGGTGCGCTCCTGGGCCAACGAGACCGCCAACACGGGGCTGCGCGTCAACCTGTTCAGCCCCGGCCCGATCCGCACCCGGATGCGCGCGCAGGTGTTTCCCGGCGAAGACCCGATGACGCTGGATACGCCCGACATGGCCGCCGAATTCATCGTGCCGATGTGTTCGCCTGATTGGACCGAGACCGGCAAGCTCTACGACTACAAGGCGCGCACGCTGCGGACCTTCCAGCCGCCGGCGTGAGGAGTTACAGGCGGGCCGCGCCTTCGATTGTCATCCCCGCGAATGCGGGGATCCAGTATTCCAGAGGCGATTGCTTTTGAATCGAGACGCCGCGGCGTACTGGATCGCCCGGTCAAGCCGGGCGATGACACCTCTTATGACGCGTCGGCTTGCGTTTCCCTTGCGATTGACTCGCTCCCCGCCTCACGATTGACTGCGCTCCCAGCGGGACCACCGCCAAGAAAAATCTCGGGAGGCAACCAATGACGCCGACGTTCAATCGCGCGCGCTCCATTCTGTCCGGATTGTTTCTCTCCGCCTGCATCGCATCATCGGCCCTTCTCGCTCTGCACGCGCCCGCCAGGGCCGGCGATGTCCCGACCTTCGCGGTCGATGCGTCCTGGCCAAAGCCGCTGCCGAACAACTGGATCCTCGGCCAGGTCGGCGGCATCACGGTGGATCGGCAGGACCATATCTGGATGATCCACCGGCCGCGCTCGCTGACCGACGACGAAAAGGGCGCGAGCCTCAATCCGCCGCGCTCGAAATGCTGCGTCTCGGCGCCGCCGGTGCTCGAATTCGACGCTGACGGCAATCTGCTGCGGTCCTGGGGCGGTCCGGGTGACGGCTATGAGTGGGTTGGCCGCGAGCACGGCATCGAGGTCGACGAGCGCAGCTTCGTCTGGATCGGCGGCAACGCCGACAATGACAATGCGATCCTCAAGTTCACCCTCGACGGCAAGTTCGTCGCGCAGATCGGCTCGATCGCTCAGAGCAAGGGCAGTAACGACACCACCCAGCTCGGCAAGCCCGCCGAGACCGCGATCGACAAGGAGGCCAACGAGATCTACGTCGCCGACGGTTACGGCAACCGGCGCGTCATCGTGTTCGATGCCACCACCGGCGCCTACAAGCGGCACTGGGGCGCCTATGGCAACAAGCCCGACGACGCCAAGCAGCCGCCCTACGATCCGAAGGCGCAGGTCGCGCAGCAGTTCGGCAATCCCGTGCACTGCGTGAAGATCGCCAATGACGGACTGGTCTATGTCTGCGACCGCATCAACAACCGCATCCAGGTGTTCAGGAAGGACGGCAGCTTCGTGAAGGAGTTCTTCTTCGAGAAGAGCACGCTCGGCAACGGCGCGGTGTGGGACATCGCGCTGTGGCCCGATCCCAAGCAGACCTACCTGCTCTCCGCCGACGGCGAGAACAACGAGATCCGCATCATCAGGCGTGACGACGGCGCGGTGGTCGGCAGCTTCGGCCGCAACGGCCGCAACGCCGGGCAATTCCACTGGGTGCACGCGCTCGCGGTCGACGCCAGGGGCAACGTCTATACCGCCGAGGTCGACACCGGAAAAAGGATCCAGAAATTCAAGCTGACCTCCGATGCGCTCAAGTAAGGGTTTCACCGGATGACGCTTCGACGCAGGCCCACCCGGCTTTAGGCGGATTGCCGCCTCGCCCGGGAAAGGGTAAGCGGGAACTTGAGCGACCGGCAAAAAGGCTCCGCAAGAGGGCTGCCCGGGCTTTAGACAGTGGAGGGAATTTCATGACAACGACGTTTGCGCGGCGCTGCGCCGCGCTTCTTGCTTGCGCCGCACTCGGCCTTTCAACCTCTGCGTTCGCGCAGGACAAGACCGTCAAGATCGGCGTGCTGAACGATATGTCGAGCCTCTATGCCGACATCGGCGGCCCGAACTCGGTGGTCGCGATCAAGATGGCCGTCGAGGATTCCGGCCTGCTCAAGAAGGGCTGGAAGATCGACGTCCTCAGCGGCGACCACCAGAACAAGCCCGACGTCGGCGTCAACATCGCGCGGCAGTGGGTCGACAACGAGAAGGTCGATGCGATCGCCGACACGCCGAACTCCGGCGTGGCGCTTGCGGTCAACAATCTCGCCAAGGAGAAGAACATCGTCCTGCTGAACTCGGGCGCGGCGACCGCCGACCTCACCGGCAAGGCCTGCACGCCGAACACGATTTCATATACCTACGACACCTACATGCTGGCCAACGGCACCGGCAAGGCACTGACGAAGGCCGGCGGCGACACCTGGTTCTTCCTGACGGCCGACTATGCATTCGGCCACGCGCTTGAGCGCGACACCACCGCGGTCGTCAACGGCAATGGCGGCAAGGTGCTCGGAAGCGTCAAGCATCCGATCAACACCGCCGATTTCTCGTCGTTCCTGCTGCAGGCACAATCGTCCAAGGCCAAGGTGGTCGGCCTCGCCAATGCCGGCGGCGACACCACCAACGCGATCAAGCAGGCGGCCGAATTCGGCATCGTTTCCGGCGGCCAAAAGCTCGCGGCGCTGCTGCTGTTCATCAACGACGTGCATTCGCTCGGGTTGAAGACCGCGCAAGGCCTGACGTTCACGGAATCCTTCTATTGGGACATGAATGACCAGACCCGCGCCTGGTCGAAGCGGTTCTCCGCCTTGGCCAGCAAGAACGCGATGCCGTCGATGACCCAGGCCGGCAACTACGCGATGGTGCTGCACTATCTCAAGGCGATGGAAGCGCTCGGCGGCAATCCGCATGACGGTGCCAAGGTCGTCGCCAAGATGAAGGAATTGCCGACCGACGATCCGCTGTTCGGCAAGGGCCCGCTGCGCGCCGACGGCCGGCGCCTGATCCCGGCCTATCTGTTCGAGGTGAAGAAGCCCGAAGAGTCCAAATACCCCTGGGACTATTACAAGCTGATCGCCACCATCGCGCCGGAAGACGCCGCGAAGCCGCTTGAGGCCAGCGACTGTCCGCTGGTGAAGAAGTAAGCTGTGTCCGTAGGGTGGGTTGGCGAAGCGCAACCCACCCTGCACGCATCACTTCGCGGCCGACTTCCGCGCCGGCTCCGGCAACGATGCCCATTCCCTGTCGGCGCGCGGGCCGCCGACATCGCCGGTGAGGCCGACGAGCTGGCCCGGCTGCACGTCCAGCGTCTGCGTCCAGGTCTGGGTCTGGCACAGCAGCGTGAGCAGACATCCCTTGAGCTTCAGCCGGTCGGATTTGTCGCGCCACAGCGAGACCGCATAGGACTTGCCGTCCTCGGCGTTGTAGATGTCGCCGTCGAACCTGCCCTCCGGCGTCAGCTTCAATCCGAGGATCAGCTGATGGCCGAGCAGCGCACGCGTCCGTTTGTCGGGGTCGGGATTGAAGCTGTCGCGGAACGGCTGGCCGTGTGAATCGAGCGGATCCTTCATCCACACGATGAAACCGCAGATGCGCTCATGCGCAGGGCCGCAGCGCTCGAGACGGATGCGCGCGCGGCCGTCTTCGGTCAGCTAGGTGCCGCTGGGATCGGCCGGGGCGATCGTCTCGGCGCGGCCGGTCGAGCTCATCAGCAAGGCAGCGACAAGGCTGCGCAGAAACATGCGAACCAGAAAGTTCATGGTCAAGGACCTTTCAGTGTCGGGATGGTTTTTCGGACGCGGGAGACACGCCTCATTTCAATTGCGCCATGAACGCATCGGCGCCCTTGTCGATGCCGGCCGTGGCCGCTGCGAGATCGCCGACGCTGGCCTTGATGTCGTAGGCGTTGGGATATTGCTTGCTGACATAGGCGCCGAGCAGGCGCGAGGTCGAGCTGTCGAACATCTCGACGGCATAGATGACGGAGCCCGTCATCGTGCCCTCGCCGTCGCGCGCGGCCTGCACGCCGTTGTAGACCGCGCCTGCCAGATCGAAACGCGACAGCGTGCCGAGCACCGGCGTGTTGGCGACCGCGCCGGTCAGCGTCAGCCGCAGGCGGAACGTGTTCGGCCCGCGCGTGTTCACCAGCGTGAAGTGGCCGCGCAGCTTGTCGGCGAAGCGGGTCTGCATGTAGGCGGCGAGCGTCCGCTTGTCCTCCTCGGACATGTCGCCGAACTGATGATCCGCGCCGCGATAGATCACGACCGGATCGATCATCACCTTGTTGTAGCTCCGCCAGTCGACTGGCGGCGCATAGCGATACGGCACACGCCCCGAAGAATCGGACGTGTCCGGCGTCATGTAGGCCGACGATGCCACCTCCGAATAGGCCACCGGCGTGACGGCGGCACATCCTCCCGCGAGGACGCAAAGCGCCATCGCTCCCAGACCGCGCGCGGCGATCGAGCTCTCCATTCCAATCTCCTCATCCGACCCTGAAGCGGAAGAGCAGCTCGGCCGCAGCCGCGTCCGGGGCTGAAAGTACGGCTGCGGCCGTCACTGCCGACCTGGCTCACCGTCGCGGCGCCGCCAGACCTTGCCTCAGTGCGACCAACTATAAAACCGACCAGTTGGTTTGTAAAGTTGCAATCGCAGGAAGCGCGTCGGAAAAATGCGGCGGTCGAGATGTCGTGTGAGCTGGCGAGGCCGCTTCGCGAATGGCGGCCGAGCGTTGTCACAAACCCGAGATATCTCGTGTGGTACGGCAGAAATCGCCGGGGGATTTCAGGGGCCCGGTGCCGATCCAACGCCGCCAAGCGATCCATATTCCGCTTGGGCGGCGTTGTGCTTTCGGCAGCGCCGAAAATTCAGCCGCGCTTGCGCGCGGATGCCGGCTTTGTGGCCGGTGCGCCGGCAGGCCGCGGCGATGCCGCGCGTGCCGCCGTCGTCCTGGACGGCTTTGTTGCCTCGGTCGCACCCTGCTCCATCGCGGTCCATTTGCTGTCGTCGAGCAATCGTTCGAACAGGCGGTCGCGCTCCGCCTCGGTCAGCGACAACATGCCGAACAACGAGCTCAGCAGCAGCCCCCGCGCCGCCGCCCAGCGCAGCAGCGCGAGATCGGGATCCCTCGCCTCGGCCTTCATCAGCGCGACCTTCTTGATGTCGACATCGCGCGGCATCGCCATCAATTCGGGATTCTCGTTCATCGCCGCCAGCAGTGCGAACGCCCCTGCCCGCGGCGTTGAGATCGCCTCCCGCAGCGTCGCGATCTGCGCCGACAGTTCGGGCTGGTCCGTGGTCCCGCGTACCTTTTCGATGTAGCGGTTCGAGAATTCCTCGAAATGCGCCATCTGCTGCTCGAGCAAGGCGCGCAGCACCGCTTCCTTGGTGCGGAACTGGTGCATCACGCCGCCCTTGCTGAGACCGCTCTCGCGCGCAATCGCGTCCAGCGTCAGGCGCCCTGGACCATCGCGCGTCACGATGGTGATCGCGGCGTCGAGTGCGGCGTTGCGGGAGCGTTCCGAGCGGGAAGGATTATCCATGGTGTACTCAGGAAGGAGTCGTTTGAGATCACAGTATCTCAGCGGCTTCGGTCAATCTCAAGCGCCGCATCGATCTGCAAGGCAGCGCGAACGGCATCCGCGAAATGGCGGTGCCCGCCTCGAAAGACGCATCAATTTCAGGCACCGGTCATCGAGCTATCCGATCGCTCACGCGCACAAGCGAACCTTCTGCAGCAGGCCCTGAAGGAAACCGTGGGCCATTCGGCCGACGACCCTTTCCCCTCGACCGCGCGCGGGCGACGGACTGCGCGTCGGCATAGCTGGCGGCGACGATCGTCCCGTGCCTGCCGCCATCGAGTTTCAGGTCGGTCAGATAGACAAGGCCGCGCGACGTCAGCAGCGCCGCCTGCGCGTCGCTGAAGCGGCTCAATTCATCGCAGATATCAACGGTCTCGTCGGTCACCGTGCTGCTCCTGGCAGCGCGCCCCCGGAGCGAGGCGCGCCTCTTCATCCGGTATCACTCCTATACAAACCAACCGGATGGTTTGTAAACAGACGAGATGACGCAATCCGGCAGGTGCGGCCGGACGCATCATCGTGTCGGATCGGCGCGCGCACATTCGTCCTCGAAGCATCAGCCAGCATGCGGAGCACGCGAGCGATGACAGAGCAGAAACACACGGCGGAAACCGAAATCAGGGCGCTCATCGATACCTGGACGGACGCCGTCCGCAGACGCGACTATCCAGGCATCTTCGCCCATCACGATCCGGACATCGTGATGTTCGACGTTCCTCCGCCATTGCAGTCGCGCGGATTGGACGCGTACAGCAAGACGTGGGACCTGTTCTTCAGGTATCACCGCCCCTCCTACGCCTTCGATATCGAGGAGATCGCGATCACGGCCGGCGATGATGTCGCCTTCGCGGTCGCGGTGATGCGGTGCGGGCCACCTGATGCCACGTTCCAGTTCAGGCTGACGATCGGATTGCGCAAGGTCGCCGGCGAGTGGCGCGTCACGCACGAACACCATTCGGTGCCGGCGACGGAATAGAGCGTCTCGTGGTGGATCCGTTCGGCGAGCGGCTTTGCCCGCCCTAGGCCTTCTTCGCCGCCGTCGCGCGCCAGGCGATGGCGAGCGCGAGCAGCAGCAGCGCGCCGGCCAGATAGAACGGCGCGCCGGGCATCTTCGCCGGCACGTTGTCGCCGATGAAATAGGCGAAGGTCAGCGTGAACAGGAACGGGCCGATCAATTCCGACATGCTCTGCACGCTCGATGTCGCGCCCTGCAACTGGCCCTGCTGGTCGGCGGCGACGAGCTGCGTCGTCAGCGCCTGCGTCGCAGCGCCCGAGAGGCCCCACAGCGCCATCACGGGAATGCCGATCCAGAACAGCTGGCCTGATGGCGCGGCGCCGAAGATCACGAAGCCCAGGGCGCCGCAGACGAGGCCGAGGAACAGCGCGTTGCGCTCGCCGAGGCGCAGCACGATCGGGCCGATTGCCGCGCCCTGCACGATCATGCCGCAGACGCCGACCAGCGCCAGCGTCGCGCCGACGGTGCCGGTGTCCCAGCCATAGCGATAGGTGGCGTAGAGCACGAACACCGAGGGCAGCACGACATGCGCGAGCTGGCCGAAGAACGTCGCCAGCGACAGGCCGGCGAGCGTCCGGTTCGAGCGCAGGAAATGCAGCGCGCCGATCGGATTGGCGCTCTTCCATTTGAACGGCGCGCGCCGCTCCACGGGCAGCGATTCCGGCAGGATGAACAGGCCATAGAGCCCGTTGACGAAGCTCAATCCCGCCGCCGCCCAGAACGGCAGCCGCGGATCGATCTCGCCGAGCAGGCCGCCCAGCGCCGGTCCGAGGATGAAGCCGGCGCCGAAGGCGACGCCGATCTTGCCGAACATCGCGGCGCGCTGCTCCGGCGCGGTGACGTCGGCGATATAGGCGAACACGGTCGAGATGCTCGACGAGGTGATGCCCGAGATCGCCCGCCCGATGAACAGCCAGATCAGGTTCGGCGCCAGCGCCATCAGCACATAGTCGGCGGCGAGACCGAAATTCGACAGCAGCACCACCGGCCGGCGGCCGAAGTGATCGGACAGCGCACCCAGGATCGGCGAGCAGACGAACTGCATCAAGGCCCAGATCGAGCCGAACACGCCGAAGATGCGCGCCGCGTTGGCGGTGTCGTTGTCGACGAAGCCCTCGATCAACTTGGGCAGGATCGGGACGATGATCCCGAGCGCGAGCATGTCAAGCAGCAGGGTGATGAAGATGAAGACCGCCGCGCCGCTGCGCGGTTGCGACGTCGCCGTCGCATCATTCTCGTTTTGACGCGTTTTCTTCACGCGAACCGGTACCCACTTCGCTCGAAAACGCTATGCCCGCTCACGACGGCCGTTTGCGCTTGTGGGCGAACGGATTGGCCTTCTCGCGCAGCGTGATCCGGATCGGCGTGCCCGGCAGATCGAAGGTCTCGCGCAGCGAGTTGATGAGGTAGCGCAGATAGGATCGCGGGATCGCGTCGGCGCGCGAGCAGAACAGCACGAAGCTCGGCGGGCGCGCCTTCACTTGCGTGATGTAGTTCAGCTTCAGCCTGCGGCCCGAGACCGCCGGCGGCGGGTTGGCCTGGATCGCCTGCTCGAACCAGCGATTGAGCGCCGAGGTCGGCAAGCGCCGGTTCCAGACCGCATAGGCCTCCTGGATCGCCGTCATCAGGCGGTCGATGCCCTCGCCCATCAGGCCGGAGACGGCGACGATCGGCGCGCCCTTGACCTGCGGCAGCCAGTGATCGGCATCGGTGCGCAGCTGAGAGATCTGGTTGGGCTTGCGCTCGACGAGGTCCCACTTGTTGACCGCGAGCACGATGGCGCGGCCTTCGCGCTCGATCAGGTCGGCGATGCGCAGGTCCTGCTCCTCGAATTTGTTCTGCGCGTCCATCATCATCACGACGACTTCGGCAAAGCGCACCGCGCGCAACGCGTCGGCGACCGAGAGCTTCTCCAGCTTCTCCTCGATCCGCGAGCGGCGGCGCAGGCCGGCGGTGTCGAACACCCGGAACTGGCGGCCTTGCCAGGTGATCTCGACCGCGATGGAATCGCGCGTGGTGCCGGCCTCGGGACTGGTCAGCAGCCGCTCCTCGCCGAGCAGATGGTTGATCAGCGTCGACTTGCCGGCATTCGGCCGGCCGACGATGGCGACGCGGATCGGGCGCTGCGCGGCCTCCTCCTCCGAGATGTCCTCGTCATCCTCGAGCTCGTCGTCTTCCTCCGGTGTCTCCGGCACCAGCGCGCTCAGCGCCTCGTGGAGGTCACCCATGCCCTCGCCATGCTCGGCCGAGATCTGGACGGGATCGCCGAGCCCGAGCGCGTAGGATTCCATCGCGCCGATCTCGCCATGCTTGCCCTCGGCCTTGTTGGCGACCAGCACCACCGGCTTGTTGGCCTTTCGCGCGAAGTCGGCGAAGGCACGGTCGGTCGGCGTCAGGCCGACGCGGGCGTCGATCACGAACATCAGGGCGTCGGCGAGCTCGATCGCGGTTTCGGTCTGCTCCTGCATCCGCGCCGTCAGCGAACCCTTGGCGCCTTCGTCCAGGCCCGCGGTGTCGATGATGGTGAAGTCGAGGTCGTAGAGCCTGGCCTGGCCCTCGCGGCGGTCACGCGTCACGCCGGGCTCGTCGTCGACCAGCGCGAGCTTCTGGCCGACCAGCCGGTTGAACAGCGTCGACTTTCCGACATTGGGCCGGCCGATAATGGCGATGGTAAAAGACATGGATCATCCAGGCGCCGCGTCGCGGCGCGCGTCAATGAATTGAAGCAGGAGCCTAGCGGCTAAATCCGCCGCTCGGTAGCGGTGCGGGGAAGGCGCCGCCGGATTGTTGCGTGGTCTGGGTCTGCTGGGCCGGCGCCGCGGGCTGCGCCTGCTGGTCGTCGGCGGGTGGCGCGGTGGTGCGGCGGCGGACGATCTTCTTCGGCTTCGGCTCCGGCGGCAGCGCGGCGGGCGCGCCCTCCTCGGCTGCGGCATCGGGCGCAGCCGCCTGATCCGCGGCCGGCGCTGCCCTGCCCTTGGCGTGCTTCTTGGCGCCCTTCGGCGGCTCCGGCGGCGGGGCCGGCTGGGCGGCAGCGGCTGCCGCGGCGTTCTGCTGATCGATCTGTTCCTGCTGCGAGCCCTTGTACAGTTCCTTCGGCACGCCCTGCTCCAGGCCGGGCACGCCTTCGGGGAATACCGGCTTGCGGTCGCCCTGCAGCTTCTTCTTGCTATCGAGGAAGTCGAGCAGGTCGCTCGGATCGAAATTGGACATGCCGCCACCGCCGCAACCCGCCAGCACGCTGCAAAGCGCTGTCAGAACTGCGGCTGCGATCAGGCGTTGCGAGCGGCGCATGGTCGATCTCTCACTCAAACTCGGGTTTTGTCGGGGCATGATCCGATCGGAAAACCGGTTCCCACTTTTCCGGATCATGCCTCAGGTCAGCTTTTCGCGACCGGCGGCAACAGTGCCTGCAGCGCCTCGGCGCGCGAGCGCATGCTCGGCGGCGTCTCGCCGTCATTGGCAATCTGGTCGAGCCACTGCCGCGCGGCGGTGGCATCGTTGGCGCGCCAGGCCGACAGCGCCAGCAGCTCGCGCGCGGAATGGCGGAACGTCGAGTCCTTCGCCGTTGCCGTCGCCTCGAGCCGTTGCAGCATGTTCGGATAGGTGGTGGTCTCCATCAGGATCTGCGCGGCGCGGATCCGCGCCAGGTCCTGCTCGGGACCGCCGACGCTGCGGTCGGCTGCGATCTCGTCATAGAGCTTCGCGGCAGCCGGCTGATCGCGGGTTGCGACCTCGGCGGCCATGCGCAGCCGCGCCAGGTTGCGGTAACCCGACGGCGCCTTGGTGATGAGGGCGGCAAAGGCGGCCTCCGCCTCGGCGTGCTTGTTCTGATCGGACAGTTCGACCGCGCGGTCGAACGCCGCGCCGGCCTCGGCGGCCTTCCTGGCCTCGAGATACTGGTAACCGCGCCAGCCACCGACGCCCGCAACGATCAGGATCGCCAGGGCGATAATAAAGAGCGAGTACTTGTCCCACAGCTTCTTGAGCTGGTCGCGACGGACTTCCTCGTCGACTTCGTCAAATAATTCAGACACTTAAGGCTATCCCATCCCCTCGGGACCGCTGCCATCGGTGAGGCCCAGCCCCTACCCGATCCCCACATCGCGGCGGCGTTACCCTAATGGTGTGGCGGAGGCAAGGCAAAGCGAGGCGGATCAAAGCGTTAACGGGGGACGTTTGCAGCGGGCCGCAACGGGACTGCGTGGCCTCCCTCTCCCGCTTGCGGGCAGGGCAATCGCATATGGAATGAACCGATTCTTCCGCGCCGTCATGGCCGGGCTTGTCCCGGCCATCCACGTCTTGTCTTCGCGTGGAAACGAAGACTTGGATGCCCGGGACAAGCCCGGGCATGACGAGTTTGTGGGAACTCCGATTACCTCAAACGGCCATATGCGATTGCCCTGCCCGCAAGCGGGAGAGGTGCACCGAACTTGCGGATGGTACGTCCACGCCCTCGCTACGCGCCTACCGACGACAAGCTCTCCCTGATCTGGCGCTTGATCACCTTGCCATTGGCATTGCGCGGCAGCGGCTCTGATGTCAGCGCCATGGTCTCCGGCACCTTGTAGTCCGAGAGCCGCTCGGCGCACCAGGCGCGCAGGTTCTCCGCATTCACATCCGTGCGGGTCACGATCACGGCGTGCACGCGCTCGCCGAGCACCGGGCACGGTTTGGCGATGATCGCGCTCTCGACCACAGCGGGATGGCCGGCCAGAACGGACTCGACCTCGGCGGAATAGATCTTCAGGCCGCCGCGGTTGATCATGTCCTTTTGGCGGTCGAACACGCGGACGAAGTTCGCCGCATCGATCGAACCGAGATCGCCGGAATGCCAGAAGCCGGCCGTAAAACTCTCGGCGGTCGCCTTCGGATTGTTCCAGTAGCCCTTGATGACCGAGGCGCTGCGGATCCAGAGCTCGCCGATCTCGCCGCGCGGCAGTTCGCGGCCGTCGGCGCCCATCACGACGATCTCGGCGCCGGGGCACGGCAGGCCGACGCTGTCGATATGGGCGGCGGTCAGTTCGCCCGGCATCAGCGTCGAGGGCGACGTGGTCTCGGTTGCGCCGTAGCAATTCGCAAGCTTCAGCCCGGGAATCTTGGCGTCGAGTTTTTCGATGGTCGCGACCGGCATCGGCGCGCCGCCGAAGCCGCCGATCCGCCAGCTCGACAGGTCGTAGCTGTCGAAATCCGGCTGCATCAGGCAGAGATTGTACATCGCCGGCACCATCACCGTGTAGGTGACGCGCTCGCGCGCCGCGACCTTCAGATATTCCGAGGCCTTGAACTCCGGCATGATGATCAGCGCGCCGGCGCAGCGTGCCATCGTGGTGATGTTGGCGACCGCGCCGGTGACATGCGCGAGCGGCACCGCGGCGATCGAGCGATCGGCCCTGGTCAGCTTCAGGCACGAGGCGAACACCATCGAGGAGTGGACGATGTTGCAATGGGCGAGCATGGCGCCCTTCGGCCGGCCCGTGGTGCCCGAGGTGTAGAGGATCATCGCGGTGTCCTCTTCCCTCACCTGTGCCGGCGCCTGGGCCTGCGCGTTGTCGGCGAGGCCAGCGAATTGCGATGTGTCGTCGTCGCTGACGGAAATCCGATGCTTGAGGCCGGGAATGTCGGCCGCATCGGGGATGCGATCCGCGAGCGCGGCTTCATGGACCAGCAGCGTCGCACCGCAATCATTCAGCACATAGGCGATCTCGGGCTTCTGCTGGCGCGTCGAGAGCAGCACCGTGACCAGCCCGGCATGCGCGGCGGCGAACATCGTCAGCACGAATTCGATCCGGTTGCCGAGCAGGATCGCGACGCGGTCGCCGGGCGCAAGGCCGAGTTTTACAAAGCCCGCCGCGACCTTGGCCGATTTCTCCGCGACCTCGCGCCAGCTCAGGCGCGTCCCGCCACAGACCAGCGCCTCGCCGTCGCCGTTCTGCGCAACGGCGTCCGCGATCATCGCCCACAGGCTGCCGGGCCGTTCCGGAAAAGCCGGCACGACGCGGTCGCCGAAGCGCGGCTCGAGCCGCATCGGCGGAATTGCGTGCTGCGACCAGTCCATGTCTGCCCCGTCAGCTCTTCTTCATGCCGTAGACGTGCTCCGGCCCCGGGAATGCGCGGCTCTTCACGTCGCGCGCATAGCCCGCGATCGCCTCCTCGATCATCGGCCCGAGATTGCCGTAGCGGCGCACGAATTTCGGCGCCCGCGGCGACAGGCCGAGCATGTCCTCCAGCACCAGCACCTGGCCGTCACAGGCCGCGCTGGCGCCGATGCCGATGGTGGGCACGGCGATCGACTGTGTGATCTTGCGCGCCAGCGGCTCGGCGACCGCCTCGACGACGATCGAGAACGCGCCCGCTTCTGCAATCGCCCTGGCGTCGTTCTCGATCGGCGCCCAGTTCTCCTCCTCGCGGCCCTGCGCGCGGAACGAGCCGAGCGTGTTGATCGACTGCGGAGTCAGACCGATATGCCCCATCACCGGAATGCCGCGCTCGGACAGGAACGCCACCGTCTCCGCCATCCGCGCACCGCCCTCGAGCTTGACCGCGCCGCACAGCGTCTCCTTCATGATCCGCACCGCGGACTGGAACGCCTGCTCCTTCGAGCCCTCATAGGAGCCGAACGGCATATCCACCACGACGAGCGCGGCTTGCGAGCCGCGCATCACCGCGCGGCCCTGCAGGATCATCATGTCGAGGGTCACCGGCACCGTGGTCTCGAAGCCATGCATGACGTTGCCGAGGGAGTCGCCGACCAGGATGGCGTCGCAATGACGGTCGACCAACGCCGCGGTGTGCGCATGATAGGACGTCAGCATCACGATCGGCTCGCCGTTCTTGCGGGCGCGGAGATCAGGCGCGGTCTTGCGCTTGATGGCGGATTGAACAGACATAGTCAGGCTCCCATGACAGGCACGCCGATCACGACCGGGTGGAACGCAAACGCCAGCGCCAGATAGACGATGACACCGACCGCAATCGCGATCAGGTCGTTGGTTGGGCCGCCCACCGGAATCGGCGGCGCGCCGGCATCCGTGCGGCGCTTCAGCGAGATGCGGTCATAGACCGCCCAGCCGAGAAACGAGCCGAACAGGATGATCGAGCCGAGATCGCCATTGGCGAGCAGATGCGCGAACGCCCACAGCTTCACGCCGGCGAGCATCGGATGCTTCAGCGTGGTGTAGATGCGGCCGCGGAGATAGGAGGCGACGACCAGGATGACGGCAGGCAGCATCAGCGCCACCGCGATGTGCTTGAACGCTGTCGGCGGCGTCCAGACGTCGATCCATCCGGTCGCGCGATAATGCGCAAAGCCCCAGATGATCAGCACGAGCCCGGCCGCGGAGGCGAGCGAATAGGCGATCTTGTAGATGCCCTCGCCCATCGCCTTGATCAGGTCGGCGCGTATCTCGCGCAGGCTGGACAGCACATGGACGCCGAGGAACAGCACGAGACCCAGGATCATGACGAGCAGTCCCACGATGTTCCTCCTCTGATCGATCAATGCCTTCGCGTATCACCTTCGCCGGGCGGGTGGCAATGCGTCAGCTTCACGGCTTGTTGGCCGATTTGGCCAGCTCCCGGTTGTCGACATAGCGGATCATGATCGGCCGGCCGGCCAGCGCGCCGCCCAATCCGCCGGTGAATTTCAGGGGCAGGCAGGCATCCAGCGAGGCGTTGATCGCATTGAGGTAGGTGGTGCGGGTGTCGGCCGGGATGCCCCGCGTCGAAAACGTCAGGCGCGGCGCGCCGATCATCTCGCCCGATCGTTTGAAGCTGAATCGCACCGACATCTGCATGCCCGCGCGCGCGTCGTCCGGCGGTGGCGGCGCCCAGCAGGCGCGCAGCGCGGCGAACAGATCGCCGATGGTATTGAGATCATGATCCGGCTTGCGGTACTTCTCGGCCTGATCCTGCGGTGGCACGGTCAGGATCGTGAGCTGGAGATTTTCGCCGTACGGATAATCGATCTCGGGGAGGCATGGCCCGTGGTTGAACACGCTGCAATAGGATGGGATGCAGGGCCCGCTGTCGAGCACGCTGCAGGGTGTGTGCGCGAACGGCACCGGGTTGGTCTGATGCCGCTGCCGCGCAGAGGCAGCGCCCGCGAGGCCAAGGGCCAGCACGGCAAAAGCGAGGCAGATGGCGACGCGTCGGAGCATGCAGATGGACCCGGATTGCGCTTTCGGGGCAAATGGTGCCGCGGCCGGAGCGCATCAAGCGGGGCGGCGTTCACGTCCTCGCGCTTTTCGCTCCACAACCCCCGCTGTCATCGCCCGGCTCGACCGGGCGACCCAGTATTCCAGAGACGGCGGTGATTGAACGGATAAGCCTCGGCGAACTGGATCCCCCGGGTCGAGCCGGGGGACGACACCGAGTATGCGGAGGCTACGCCTTCTTCTTCACGTCCTTGACGTTGGAGAAGGTGATGCCCTCTGCGCGCTCGCGGGTGTAGCCGAGATAGAACTCGTTCTTGGCCATGAACACGGGATCACCGTCGACGTCGTCGGCGATGCCGGAATTGTTGGCGGCGATGAACGCATCAAGCTGCTTGCGGTCGTCGGACGAGATCCAGCGCGCCAACGAGAATTCAGAGATCTCGAACTCGACCGGCAGCGAATATTCCGCGTCGAGCCGCGCCTTCAGCACGTCGAGCTGCAGCGGGCCGACCACCCCGACCAGCGCCGGCGCGCCGTCGCGCGGACGGAACACCTGCACGACGCCCTCCTCCGACATCTGCTGCAAGGCTTCCTTCAGCTTTTTTGCCTTCATCGCATCGGTCAGCCGGACGCGGCGGACGATTTCCGGCGCGAAGCTCGGCACGCCGACGAAGGTCAGATCCTCGCCCTCGGTCAGGGTGTCGCCGATCCGCAGCGTGCCGTGGTTGGGAATGCCGACGACGTCGCCGGCAAAGGCCTCGTCGGCGACCGAGCGGTCCTGCGCGAAAAAGAACTGCGGGCTCGACAGGCTCATGTTCTTGCCAGTGCGCACCAGCTTGGCCTTCATGCCGCGGCTGAGTTTTCCGGAGCACAGCCGGGCGAACGCGATGCGATCGCGGTGGTTCGGATCCATGTTGGCCTGGATCTTGAACACGAATGCGCTCATGCGCGGCTCCGATGCCTCGACCTTGCGCAAATCCGAGTCCTGCGCACGCGGCGCCGGCGCGAACTTGCCGAGGCCCTCCAGCAAGTCGCCGACGCCGAAATTGCGCAGCGCGCTGCCGAAATAGACCGGCGTCAGATGGCCCTCGCGGAACGCCGCGAGCTCGAACGGCTTGCAGGCCTCCGAGGCCAGCGCGAGTTCGTCCTTGACCTCGGCGACGTCGAGATTGGGGTTGCGCTTGCCGAGATCGGCGATGTCGATCTGCTCGGTGGCGCCGGTCTTGGCGCCGCCGCCCTCGAGCAGCCGCACGCCGCCATTGACGACGTCATAGGTGCCGAGGAAGTCGCGGCCGCGGCCGACCGGCCAGGTCATCGGCGTGGTGTCGAGCGCCAGAGTCTTCTCGATCTCGTCCAGAAGCTCGAACGTGTCGCGGCTCTCGCGGTCCATCTTGTTGATGAAGGTGATGATCGGGATGTCGCGCAGCCGGCACACCTCGAACAGCTTTCGGGTGCGCGCCTCGATGCCTTTCGCGGCGTCGATCACCATGACCGCGGAATCGACCGCGGTCAGCGTGCGGTAGGTATCTTCCGAAAAGTCCTCGTGGCCCGGCGTGTCCAAGAGGTTGAACACGAGGTCGTTGAACTCGAAGGTCATCACCGAGGTGACGACCGAGATGCCGCGCTCACGCTCGATCTTCATCCAGTCCGAGCGCGTGTTGCGCCGCTCGCCCTTGGCCTTGACCTGGCCCGCGAGATTGATGGCGCCGCCGAACAGCAGCAGCTTTTCCGTCAGCGTGGTCTTGCCAGCGTCCGGGTGCGAGATGATCGCAAAGGTGCGCCGTCGCGCCACTTCCTCTGAAAGCGGCGAGCGGGACGGCGATTCGGCTGAAACTGAAATGTCGGACATGGCGGGGCATTTGGCAGGGAAAACGGGCGCAATCAAGGGCGTTTTGTCGCAATGCGGAACGGCCGCACCGTCCCCATATAGGCACCGGAAGGACGACCTTCTGCTCACCATACCATTCGCGGGGACGACCCTGCCTTATCTGGAGGGTTCGTGATGGCTTGGACCATTCTGTTCACCGCTGGCCTGCTCGAGATCGGCTGGGCGATCGGGCTGAAATATACCGAAGGTTTCTCGCGGCTGGTGCCGTCGGTGCTGACGCTGGCGGCGATGGCCGGCAGCGTGATCCTGCTCGGCCTCGCGCTCAAGACGCTGCCGATTGGAACCGCCTATGCGGTCTGGACCGGGATCGGCGCGGTCGGCACCGCGGCGCTCGGCATCATCCTGCTCGGTGAACCCGCGACCGCGATGCGGCTGGCCAGCATCGGGCTGATCGTTGCCGGCATCGCCGGGCTGAAGCTGGTCGGCTGATGACTTCTTTCGGACGCGTTTTGCTAACGCGAACCGGCTTCCACGTCGCTCGAAAACGCTACTTCAGAATCTGCACCGCCCAATAGGTCGCGGCTGCGACCGCGGCCGACGCCGGGATCGTGATCACCCAGGCGTAGACGATCGAGCTCGCCACATTCCAGCGCACGGCGGAGAGCCGCCGTGCCGCGCCGACGCCGACGATGGCGCCGGTGATGGTGTGCGTGGTCGATACGGGAACCCCGAGATAGGTCGCCATGAACAGTGTCGCAGCGCCGCCGGTTTCGGCGCAAAAGCCCTGCATCGGCGTCAGCTTGGTGATCCGCAGCCCCATGGTGCGGACGATCCGCCAGCCGCCCATCAGCGTGCCCAGCGCCATCGCGCTCTGGCAGGCCAGCACGACCCAGAACGGAATTTCGAATTTGTCGCCGAGATGGCCCTGCGAATAGAGCAGCACGGCAATGATGCCCATGGTCTTTTGCGCGTCATTGCCGCCATGGCCGAGCGAATAGAGCGAGGCCGAGGCGAATTGCAGGATGCGGAAAGCGCGATCGACCGCGAACGGCGTCGAGCGCACCGAAAGCCAGGACACGATCGCGACCAGCACCAGCGCGAGCAGGAAGCCGACCAGCGGCGACAGCACGATCGCGAGCAGGGTCTTGGAGAGCCCGCTCCACACCGCCGCCGAAACGCCCGCCTTCGCCATGCCGGCGCCGACCAGGCCGCCGATCAGCGCGTGCGAGCTCGACGAGGGAATCCCGAGCCCCCAGGTGATCACGTTCCAGACGATCGCGCCGACCAATGCTGCGAAGATCACGGTCGCGTCCACCACCGACGGGTCGATGATCCCGGTACCGATCGTATTGGCAACGTGCAGGCCGAAGACTGCGAAGGCGACGAAGTTGAAGAAGGCCGCCCAGAACACCGCATATTGCGGCCGCAGCACGCGGGTCGAGACGATGGTCGCGATCGAGTTGGCGGCATCGTGCAGGCCGTTCAGGAAGTCGAACAGCAGCGCGACCGCGATCAGGATGGTCAGAACGGGAAGACCTAGCGTGGCGTCCACGTGATGGCCCCGCTCTATTGTGCTTTGTTGAGCATGATCTCCGCGCAAACGCTTCGCGTTCGTCGCGGGGAAAACCTCATCACACTTTTCCGGATCATGCTCAGACTTGCTCGATCACGATGGAGTTGATCTCGTTGGCGACGTCGTCGAAGCGGTCGGCGACCTTCTCGAGGTGATCGTAGATCTCGGCGCCGACGATGAAGTCCATGGTGTTGGCGTCGCGGTGCTTCAGGAACAATTCCTTGAGCCCGATATCATGGAGATCGTCGACCCGGCCCTCGAGCTTGGTCAGCTCCTCGGTGATCTGGGTCAGCATCGAGACGTTCTGGCCGATGCCCTGCAACAAGGGTAGCGCGCGGACGACCAGATTGGCGCATTCCACGATCAGCGTGCCGATCTCGCGCATCGGCGGCTCGAACTCGCGCACCTCGAACAGCATCACCGCCTTCGCGGTCGCCTGCATCTGGTCGACCGCGTCGTCCATCGAGGTGATCAGGTTCTTGATATCGCCGCGATCGAACGGGGTGATGAAGGTGCGGCGAACCGCGGTCAGCACCTCGCGGGTAACGCTATCGGCGTCGTTCTCGAACTGATTGACGCGCTGGCAAAAGACAGGTGTCTCCTCCCCGCCCTTCAGCATGTCCTGCAACGCCAACGCGCACTGCACCGAGGTCTGGGCGTGGCGGGCGAACAGGTCGAAAAAGCGCTCTTCCTTGGGCAGGAAGGCGCGAAACCACCGCAGCATGTCTCAGTTCCATCGTTCCGGGACAGCCCTTTTAGCGGCTGTCACAGAACTGTCATAGAGCATCTGGCGGGGAAAACATCGGGATCGACCGCCCAAACGGGCGGTCGTCCACCGCTATGTGGACGAAAATCGCCGAGACCTGCCCTACAGCGACCGCCGCAGCAAATGGGCCAGTTCACCGACCAGGCCACGCCGGAACAGCAGCACGCAGGCCACGAAGATCACGCCCTGGATCACCGTCACCCACTGGCCGAAACCGGCGAGATATTGCTGCATGGCGATGATCACGAAGGCGCCGACCACCGGACCGAAGATGGTGCCGAGACCGCCGACCAGCGTCATCAGCACGATTTCACCTGACATCGACCAGTGCACGTCGGTGAGCGAGGCATTCTGCGCCACGAACACCTTCAGCGAACCGGCAAAGCCCGCCAGCGTGCCCGACAGGATGTAGGCCAGCATCTTGTACTGGTCGGTCTTGTAGCCGAGCGAGATCGCCCGCGGCTCGTTCTCGCGGATCGACTTCAGCACCTCGCCGAACGGCGAGTTGATGGTGCGGTAGATCAGCAGGAAGCCGGCGAGGAAGCCGACCAGCACGACGTAGTAGAGCACCATCGGCTTCGACAGGTCGAAGATGCCAAGCAGGTGGCCCTGCGGGATGCCCTGGATGCCGTCCTCACCATGGGTGAACGGCGCCTGCAGGTAGATGAAGTAGAGCAGCTGCGACAGCGCCAGCGTGATCATCGAGAAATAGATGCCCTGGCGGCGGATCGAGATGAAGCCGGTGACGAGGCCGAGCAAGGCCGCGGCCGCGGTGCCGACCAGGATGCCGAGCTCCGGCGACAGCCCCCACACCTTCAGCGCGTGCGCCGAGACGTAACCGGCGGTGCCGAGGAACATCGCGTGGCCGAACGACAGCAGGCCGCCATAGCCGATCAGGAGGTTGAAGGCGCAGGCGAGCAGCGCGAAGCACAGCGCCTGCATGACGAAGAACGGATAGATCCCCGTCCACGGCACGATCGCCAGCAGCAGCGCCATCGCGGCGAATACGATCATCTCGTCGCGCATCGCGCGCGGCGTGATCGGAAGTGTATCGTCGGTCAATGCTGACATATCAAGCCGCCCGTCCCGTCAGTCCCGTTGGCTTCACCAGCAACACCACCACCATCAGGACAAACACCACGGTGTTGGAGGCCTCGGGATAAAAATACTTGGTCAGTCCCTCGATCACGCCGAGCGCGAAGCCGGTGATGATCGAGCCCATGATCGAGCCCATGCCGCCGATCACGACCACCGCGAACACCACGATGATGAGATCGGCGCCCATCAGCGGGCGGACCTGGTTGATCGGCGCCGACAGCACGCCGGCGAGCGCGGCAAGACCGACGCCGAGCCCGTAGGTCAGCGTGATCATGCGCGGCACGTTGATGCCGAATGCGCGCACCAGCGTCGGGTTCTCGGTGGCGGCGCGCAGGTAGGCGCCGAGCTGCGTCTTCTCGATCAGGAACCAGGTCGCAAGGCACACCACGAGCGAGAAGATGACGACCCAGCCGCGATAGATCGGCAAGAACATGAAGCCGAGATTGACGCCGCCCTTGAGCTGATCCGGGATCGAGTAAGGCAGGCCCGAGGAGCCGAAATAGTTCTGGAACACGCCCTGCACGATCAGCGCGATGCCGAAGGTCAGCAGCAGTCCGTAGAGATGGTCGAGGCCGGTCAGCCATTGCAGCATGGTCCGCTCGAGGATCATGCCGAAGATGCCGACCACGACGGGTGCGATGATCAGCGCCCACCAGTAATTGATGCCGCCCAGGTTGAGCAGGAAATACGCCACGAAGGCGCCCATCATGTAGAGCGCGCCATGCGCGAAATTGATGATGTTGAGCATGCCGAAGATGACGGCGAGCCCCAGACTGAGCAGCGCGTAGAACGAGCCGTTGATCAGTCCCACCAGAAGCTGTGCGTAGAGAGCCTGCATCGAATGAGCTTTCGCTAGATAGATGAAGCCCGCCGGCCACGCCCATGGCCGGCGGGCATGATCGTCACTTCTTCAGAAGCGGGCAGGTGCTCTTGTCGAGCGGCGTGAAGGCCTGGTTGCCCGGCACGGTGCCGACCAGCTTGTAGAAGTCCCACGGTCCCTTGGACTCCGAGGGCTTCTTCACTTCGAACAGATAGGCGTCGTGGGTGACGCGGCCGTTGGCCTCGACCTCGCCCTTGCCGAACAGCGGATCGTCGGTCGGGATCGTCTTCATCTTCGCGACCACCTTGGCGCCGTCATGCGGATTGCCGCCGAGCGCTTCCAGCGCCTTGAAGTAATGGATGAGGCCCGCATAGACGCCGGCCTGCACCATGGTCGGGGGCGCGCTGTTCTTCATCCGCTCCGAGAAGCGCTTGGAGAAGGCGCGGGTCTTGTCGTTGAGGTCCCAGTAGAACGTCTCGGTGAAGTTGAGGCCCTGCGCGGTCTCGAGCCCGATCGCCTTGACGTCGGTGAGGAACAGCAGCAGCGCCGCGAGCTTCTGGCCGCCCTTGACGATGCCGAACTCGGCCGCCTGCTTGATCGAGTTGGTGGTGTCGCCGCCGGCATTGGCGAGGCCGATGATCTTGGCCTTGGAGGCCTGCGCCTGCAGCAGGAAGGAGGAGAAGTCGGCGGTGTTGAGCGGATGCTTGACGCCGCCGACCACCTTGCCGCCATTGGCGGTGACGACGGACGTGGTGTCGCGCTCGAGCGCGGCGCCGAACGCGTAATCCGCGGTGAGGAAGAACCAGGTGTCCCCGCCCGCCTTCACCAGCGCCTGGCCGGTGGCGTGGGCGAGCATGTAGGTGTCGTAGGTCCAGTGCACCGTATTCGGCGAGCACTGCGCGTTGGTGAGATCGGAAGTGGCGGCGCCCGAATTGATGTAGACGCCGTTCTTTTCCTTCACCACGTTGTTGACCGCGAGCGCGACGCCGGAATTCGGCACGTCGACGATGGTGTCGACCTTGTCGACGTCGAACCACTGGCGGGCGATGGTGGTGCCGATATCCGGCTTGTTCTGGTGATCGCCGGAGATCAGGTCGATGGTCCAGCCCTTGGCCTTGAGGCCGGAGTCCTCGATCGCCATCTGCGCCGCCAGCGTCGAGCCGGGGCCGGCGAGATCGGCGTAGAGGCCGGACTGGTCCGACAGCGCGCCGATCTTGACCGTCTTGTCGAGCTTTTCCTGGGCGGAGGCGACGCTTGCAGCCGAGAGCACCATCGCGGTGCCGAGCAGGAGCGCCGAAATCTTGTTCTTCATGTCGTATTCCCTCGTCTTAAATTTTCTGGTTCTGGCGATATCAGACGCCGAGATAGGTATGGAGCTTGTCCATGTTGGCCGACAGCTCGGAATTGGCGAAGCCGTCGATCACCTTGCCGTGCTCGACAATGTAGTAGCGGTCCGCAACGGTCGAGGCGAAACGGAAATTCTGTTCGACCAACAGTATGGTGAATCCCTGCGACTTCAGGCGCGCAATGGTGTGCCCGATCTGCTGAATGATGACCGGCGCCAACCCTTCGGTCGGCTCGTCCAGCATCAGGAAGCGCGCGCCGGTCCGCAGGATGCGCGCAATCGCCAGCATCTGCTGCTCGCCGCCCGAGAGCTTGGTGCCCTGGCTGGTGAGGCGCTCCTTCAGGTTGGGAAACAGCGTGAAGATCTGGTCGAGCGGCAGGCCGCCCGGGCGCACCACCGGCGGCAGCAGCAGGTTCTCGCGCACGTCGAGGCTGGCGAAAATGCCGCGCTCCTCGGGACAGAATGCGATGCCGAGCCGCGCGATCCTGTCCGAGGTGGCGCGGATGATTTCCTGATTGTCGAAGCGGATCGAGCCGGAGCGCTTGCCGATCACGCCCATCACCGACTTCAACGTGGTGGTCTTGCCGGCGCCGTTGCGGCCGAGCAGCGTCACCACCTCGCCGGCCTTCACGTTGAAATTGATGCCGTGAAGGATGTGGGATTCGCCGTACCAGGCCTGCAGATCCTTGACCGTCAGCACGTCGGCGCCGGCCGCAGCCACGGGCTTCTCCGCCAGTTTTGCCTCAGCCATGACCCGCTCCCAGATAGGCTTCCTTCACGCGCTCGTCCTTGGAGAGGTCGGCGTAGTTGCCCTCCGCCAGCACCTGCCCGCGCGTCAGCACGGTGATGATGTCGGAGAGGTTGGCCACCACCGAGAGGTTATGTTCGACCATCAGGATGGTGTATTTCGCGGAGATCCGCTTGATCAGCGCCGCGATCTTGTCGATGTCCTCGTGGCCCATGCCGGCCATCGGCTCGTCGAGCAGCATCATCTCGGGGTCGAGCGCGAGCGTCGTTGCAATTTCAAGTGCGCGCTTGCGGCCGTACGGCATCTCGACCGCCGGCGTGTTGGCGAATTCGCTCAAACCGACGTCGTTCAGGAGCTCATGGGCGCGCGGATTGAAGCGGTCGAGCACGCTTTTCGAACGCCAGAAATCGAACGACGAACCGTGCTGCCGCTGCAGCGCCACGCGAACGTTCTCGAGCGCGGTCAGATGCGGAAATACCGCCGAAATCTGAAACGAACGGACCAGCCCGAGGCGCGCCACGTCGGCCGGCGGCATCGCGGTGATGTCGTGGCCCTTGTAGCGAATCTGGCCTGCCGACGGCTTCAGGAATTTGGTCAGCAGATTGAAACAGGTCGTCTTGCCGGCGCCGTTCGGCCCGATCAACGCATGGATACTGCCCCGACGCACTTTCAACGCGACGTCGCGAACGGCAAAGAAACCCGCGAATTCCTTGGTCAATCCGCTGGTTTCGAGGATGAACTCATCGGCCAAATAGATTCCCCCATACGCCATCGCTGCGAGGCCCCTCGCCTGCGTGGCCAGCTTTTTTCGTGTCCGACAGGCGTCCGATCCGTCTTGGAAACCGTCCGGGGCCCGTCGCCTCCGGGCCGGAATATGCCGTCATCTGCGGCGGTTACGCAAGGTGGAAAGCTGTGCAGTGCGGCATCCGCGTGACCGGTTCCGGTTGATCCTTAGTCGAATGGCATTTCGGCGCGCTTTACGCCTCGGGAAAGCGGTCGTTAACGGTGTTTTGCTCCGGACTCCCACTTTCATAGAATATTTCCGCGCCTCGGCGAAGCTCCGGCCATTGCATGATGAATGGCTAGAGCCTTGCATTTCGAGCGCGCCAGTTCTTCGGTCGTCAAGTCGATCCCGCAACGTGATGTCCTCGGCACGTGGCTGCGACTTTATGCCCGCAGCCAAACCATCCCGCAGATCGATGAACTTGTCCCTGGCCGCATCCCGTTCGGGGATGTGCCTGAATTCGGCTAGCCGATGCAATTCAGAAGTGCCGATCCATCGGTGGTCAAGTCGATCACGCAGCGGGTGCTGCTGAACGCCTGGCTGCGCGCGCTGCACATGCCGGACGCGCTTCCCCCGTTGTGCGACTTCCATACCGAGGGCAGCGCCGACGAGCGCGCCGACATGATGGGCTTTGACGTGGTCGGCAGTGGCGAGGCCGCGCGTTTCCTGATTACGCAGCAAGGCGCGAGGCTGACGACAGTCTATGGCAACGAGCACGTCGAACCGCAGCTGCGCACCAACCGTTATCTCGATGACGCGATCGGCCCGGAGCGCTACGCGGGGGTCGTCCTGTCCTATCGTGCCTGCCTGGCGCGCAAGCGCCCGACCTACACGGTTGCGGAGGTCACCGACGCCGAGGGCAAGGAGGTTTCCTATGAACGGCTGCTCTTGCCGTTCGGACGTGGCGATGCCGTCGAGCACATCGTCGGCTCCTACAAGGCGATCAGCATCGAGGGCGGCTTCCGGCTGCACAACCTGATGGGGGTGGCTGCGAAGTCGGCTCCGGTGGTCACGGAGCGTGCCGTGATCGACCGCAGGTTCGTGCCGGTGGATCGTCCCCTGGGCCATGATTCAGTCGAGTTGATCTAGTTCCAGGACACACACGCATAGACGCTCGCTGATGTCCGGCGCGCCGCGACACCGACCGCCCATTTGTAACCGCGGCAATGGATGTGCTTACCAAGTTGGAAGCTGCGGCGTTCGTTGAAGTGCGGTTGGCGGGAGCGTCTTCTCGTACTCAGCCAAATAGTGTTCAAGCGGCTTTGCCGTTCCCGTTACGCGCAATTCACACGTGCTTCTGTTCACGATGATCGGAGCATTCCCGGCGAGCTGGGCTAAGGGGTTGCCATCATCGAGGAATTCTTTGGATTGGTAGAAGAATATCCAGCCATATGGTTTCGCGATTGTGGCCTCACGCACAATGCGCGCCGCTCCCTCGCAAAGGATATCCACCCAAGCGATTGCAAGCGCTGCCGCTTTATCGAAGTCCATGATCAGCGTCTCATCAGTTTTGCAGAAAGCATCAGCCCTTCTTGCCCGCCTTTGCCGGCACTTCCTTGGCATAGATATCCGGCTTGAAGCCGACGACGCGCTTGCCCCCGAGATCGAGCACCGGACGCTTGATCATCGACGGCTGCTCGGCCATCAGCGCCAGCGCCTTGCGCTCGTTCAACCCCTCCTTGTCGGCATCGGGCAGCTTCTTGAAGGTCGTGCCGGCGCGGTTGAGCAGCGTCTCCCAGCCAACCTCGTCGCTCCACTGCTTGAGCTTGTCCTTGGCGATCCCGGCGGTCTTGTAGTCGTGGAAGTCGTAGGCGACGCCGTGATCGTCGAGCCAGGCCCGCGCCTTCCTCATGGTGTCGCAGTTCTTGATGCCATAGATGGTGATGGTCAAAGCCGTTCCCCGCATGCGATTGCGGCGGGGAAACTAGCCTCACTGCAACGGCAACGCCAGATCAGACCGCGCCGCAAGGACGTGAAGAAGGCGTAGTGCCATGCTCGGTGTCGTCCCCCGGCTCGACCGGGGGACCCAGTACGCCGCGGCATCTCCGTGATCGGTGCATGGCGCTCGTCAGAAACACCGCCGTCGTCCTGGCGAAAGCCAGGACCCATAACCACCGCAGTTGATTGTGAATGGGATCGCGGCCCCAGCGTCGCGCAATGACTGAGATTTGGGGTAATGGGTCCTGGCTTTCGCCAGGACGACGATGAGGGCGGTTGATCGCACTCAATGCGCGTAATGCGTAAAGACGAAATCGTGATCGCTGGCGTGTGCCTCATGACAGGCGAAACACGTCTCGTGCTGGGCGGCGTCGACCGGCTTGCCGTCGACGAAGCGGCCAAAACCCCAGCCTCCGGTCGAGGCATATCTGGCGGAGTCCTTGACCATGACCTGGACGGTGGTCGCCGGCCCCGTGATGAAGGCGCCGTCGAGGCCTGCAACCGGCTTGCGCTTCCAGGCGAGCTTGACCAGCACGGTGCCGTCGGGGAAGCGCGCGGCGCCGTCCTGATAGGCCTTCACGGCGGTCGCGTTGCCGAGCACGCTGCGAAGCTCATTCAGCCCGGTCTCCTCGCCGACCGCGATCAGTTTCCAGTCGCGATAGCCGTCAGGGATTTTCACGCCGAAGATCGGCGATGCCGGTGCCGCATCGTCGGCCTTTCCGACGGCGAACGGCAATGACGCACTGATGCAGGCTGCCGCGATCGCGGCAGCTGCCCATTTCACAACCTGGCTCATGATCCTCGATCCGCTCCGTCTCAGACCTTGCTGACGTCGATGATGGCCTGGACGAAGGCCTGCGGCGCTTCCTGCGGCAGATTGTGGCCGATGCCGCCGGTCAGGAGCCGATGCTCATAATGGCCGGAGAACTTCTTGGCATAGGCCGCGGGCTCGGGATGCGGCGCGCCGTTGGCATCGCCCTCCATCGTGATGGTCGGGATCGCGATGACCGGCGCCTGAGCCAGCGTCTTCTCGAACGCGTCGTACTTCGCCTCGCCCTCGGCGAGCCCGAGCCGCCAGCGATAATTGTGGATCACGATGTCGACGTGGTCGGGATTCTCGAACGCAGCCGCGCTGCGGTCGTAGGTGGCGTCGTCGAACTTCCACTGCGGCGAGGCGAGCTGCCAGATCAGCTTGTTGAAGTCGTGCCGGTTCTTGGCATAGCCCTCACGGCCGCGCTCGGTCGCGAAATAAAACTGGTACCACCATTGCAGCTCGGCCTTCGGCGGCAGCGGCATCTTGCCGGCCGCCTGGCTGCCGATCAGATAGCCGCTCACCGACACCATCGCCTTGCAGCGCTCGGGCCAGAGCACCGCCATGATGTTGGCGGTGCGCGCGCCCCAATCATAGCCACCGAGCACAGCCTTCTCGATCTTCAAAGCATCCATCAGCGCGATGATGTCGGCGGCGACCGCGACCGGCTGGCCGCTGCGCATGGTGTCGCTGGAGAGGAAGCGCGTCGTGCCGTAGCCGCGCAGATGCGGCACGATCACGCGGTAGCCGGCCTCGGCCAGCGCCGGCGCGACGTCGGCATAGCTGTGGATGTCGTAGGGCCAGCCGTGCAGCAGGATCACCGCGGGACCGGACGCAGGACCCATCTCGACATAACCGGTATCAAGCACGCCGGCATTGATCTGCTTGCCGGGACCGATCGAGGTGTGGGCGCCGGCCTTGATCGCAGGCAGCGCCGGCTTGGACTGGGCCTGAGCCGAGCCGATGACGCCGAGCCTGGAAGCGGCAAGGATCCCGCCGGCGATGCCGAGGAAGCGGCGGCGTTGCTGATTGATGGATTGGGACATGGCGATCTCCTGCATCTGGTGTCGGGATCGAATATTGCAGAGACCGCCCCCGTCCGCTTTCAGAGGACGTGGATTTGTCCTTCAGGCCGTCGTGATTTTTGCTCCGGGCGGCCTGTGCTAGGTTCCGCCACCGATTCAGCCGCCGGCCGCCGGACTCTTCGATTTGACTTACCATTTCAACGACTTGACGCTCGATTCCGAACGCCGTGAGCTGCGCCGTGGCGATGCTCTGGTGGCCGTCGAGCCGCAGGTCTTCGACCTCATCGAGTTCCTGATCCGCGCCCGCGATCGGGTGGTCAGCCGCGACGAGGTGCTGGCCGCCGTCTGGCACGGCCGGATCGTCTCGGAAGCGACACTGAGCAGCCGGATCAACGCCGCGCGGACCGCGATCGGCGACAATGGCGAGGAGCAGCGGCTGATCCGCACCCTGCCCCGCAAAGGCCTCCGCTTTGTCGGCGATGTCAGGGAGGACACCGCGCACGATCGCCCGGTTGCAGACAATGCCGGCCCGCCACGGCCGAGCGAAGGCCCGTCGATCGCGGTGCTGCCCTTCACCAATATGAGCGGCGACCCCGAGCAGGATTATTTCGCCGACGGCATCGCCGAGGACATCACCACCGCGCTCGCGCGTTGCAGCCGGCTTACGGTGATCGCGCGCAACTCCGCCTTCACCTACAAGGGCAAGGCGGTCGACATCCGCCAGGTCGGCCGCGATCTCGGCGTCGGCTATGTTCTCGAAGGCAGCGTCCGCCGCGGCGGCGATCGGCTGCGGATCACCGGGCAGCTGATCGACGCCGTCTCCGGCGCGCATCTGTGGGCCGACCGGTTCGATGGCGCCGCGACTGATGTGTTCGACCTGCAGGACCGCATCACCGAGAACGTGGTCGGCGCGATCGAGCCGACCCTGCTCGTTGCGGAAGCCGAGCGGGTGCGGGCCACGCCGCCCGACAGGCTCGACGCCTACGATCTGCTGCTGCGCGCCTATAGCCTGCGATACGAGTTCACGCCCGAGAGCATGGAAGCGGCGCTCGATTGCCTCGACCAGGCGCTGGCGCTCGACCCCGCTTATGCACCGGCGCTGGCGGCCTCCGCCTATTGTCATGCGATGCGCCATGTCCAGGGCTGGCTGAAGCCGAACGACGCCTACCGCGAACGCGCGGTCGCGCAGGCCTGGCGCGCGGTCGAGCTCGCGCCCGGTGACCCGCAGGTGTTGTGGATGGCGGCGTTCGCGATCTGGAACATGGCCGACGAGATCGAGCCCGCGCGCGACCTGTTCGAGCGTTCGCTTGCGATCAACCCGAACTCGGCGATGGCGCTCGTGCTCGGCGGCTGGATCGAGGCGATGCGCGGCAATCAGAAAGCCGGCCGCGCCATGATCGAGCGCGCGCAACGGCTGAACCCGCGCGACCCGCGCGGCTGGTTTGCCGCCGCGGCGCTGGCGATCTGCGCGGTGCTCGACCGGAATTTTGCCGAGGCGGTGATGTGGGCCGACAAGGCGCTGGCGCAGAACCGCCGCTTCGCGGTGGCGCTGCGCGTCCTGATCGTGGCGCTGGTCAAGACCGGCGACAACGCACGCGCGGCCCAGATCGCGCGCGAGCTGCTCAAGATCGACCCGGAGTTCACGATCTCCGGCTTCCTGTCGCGGGTCCCGTTTCCGGTGCAATCGATGTCCGCGACCTATCGTGAGACGCTGAAGGCGGCCGGTGTCCCGGACTGACGCCGCTCGAAGGACGCGACGTTCATTCACCCGGTACGTCGCACGACGTGCCTGGCGGCTTCGGCGTGATGGTCAGCGCCGAAGGGGGACGGTCGCGATGTGCCCGGACGCGGACGCATTATACTGACCTTGAGTTCTGTCAGTTTGACCCAAAGCAGACGTCTTCTTCCGATGATTGACGGCTCACCACCGCGTCAACACCTCACGCTCATGTGTCCAGAACAAGTAGACGCCCTTATTGAATTACGATCGTAATTTAATATTATGACCGTAATGGCATCGAGCTGAGCCGCTGTTGAGCGGCTGCGGAATGCCGCAAACAGGCTCCTTGCGAGGACTCCATGGGCGACACCAGCACCATTTCAGGTCGTAGCGAACCGCGAGAATTCTTGGATCCTTCCTCGCTGGGGCTCGCAGCGGCTGCGGTAGCCATTCGTGCAGGCCATATCACGTCCGAAGCGTACACTGCGGCGCTGCTGCTTCGCGCCCGAACGCTTGCCGAGCTCAACGCCTTCATCACCATCGACGAGACGGCCGTGTTGGCGGCCGCGAGGGACGCGGACAAGGCACGAGCCGCCGGATCGGCGGCTCTGCTACTGGGTGTGCCGCTTGGGGTGAAAGACAGTTATTTGACGAAGGGGCTGCCTACGAGCCTGGGTCTCGATAGCCTTGCTCGCTTCGTGCCGCGCGAAGATGCGGACGCTGTCCGCGCCATCAAGGGTGCGGGTGCCCTGGTCTTCGGGAAGAACAACCTCGTCGAGATGTCTTACGGCTTGACCGGTCACAACGAACGTTACGGCCAAGTGAAGAATCCGCACGCACGAGATCGCGTTGCGGGCGGCTCCTCGAGCGGCTCCGCCGCATCGGTGGCTGCAAACCTTGTTCCCGCGTCGTTGGGCGGTGACACCGTCGGGTCGATCCGGGTGCCCGCATCCTTTTGTGGGGTCGTGGGATTCAAGCCAACGACCGGACGTTGGCCACGCAACGGCGTTGCTCCGATCTCCCACACGCTCGACACGACGGGTGCATTCGCCCGAAGCGTCGAGGACTGCATCTTGCTGGATCAGGTCGTGACGGGTGAACAAACGGCCGAGTTCTCCGACGACGGCAACGATCTGAGGGGAGTTCGACTGGCCTTCGCGCCTCGACAATTCCTCCATCTGGTGGACTCGGAGGTCGAGATCCGGTTCCGCGAGGCGGTTCGGCAGCTACGGGACGCAGGCGCCGAGGTTATTGAGGTCGACCTTGGTGACGATTTCAACGCCCTCATCCAAACCGCGACATGGGGCATCTTCGCGCACGAGACGATGGGTGCGATCTCGGATTTCCTTCGTCGTCACGACGTTCCGACCACGTTCGAGGCGATCTACGACGGGCTTAAGCCCCAACTTCGGCAAGCATGGGGGCACATCGTCCTGCCGGGCGGTGCGGGCGCTGTCTCAGCTGAGGCCTATCAGACTGCGCTCAACGTGAGCCGGCCTGAAATCCGGCGCCGTCTCGACAAGGCGTTCGTCGCTGAAGGAGCGCAGATCATTCTGCAACCGACCACACCATGCCCCGCGCCCTTGATCGAAGAGCAGGCGACCGTCCGTGTTGCGGGACAGGACGTCAGCTACCTCGCCTTGGCGAACCACACCGTGTCGGCGAGCAGCGTGGGGCTGCCGGGTATCAGTCTTCCCGTTGGCCGCTCTCGCGCTGGGCTGCCGCTTGGCCTTGAACTTGACGCTTCGGTAGGTAGCGACCGGACGCTTTTGGTCCTCGCTCGTAAGATCGAACGCGTTTTGGGTACCGCGTCGACCGCGACCTAGCGCTCTGAGCCGTGCTGGCTGCGGGACATTGATGGAGTTGGCAGAAGATGCGTTTCGAGAAAGGTCACAAGTTGTCGACAAGACGGCACATTGTCGATGTGGCATCGAAGTGCATGCGCCGGGACGGCATCTCCGCGACAGGAATTACGGCGATTATGGGCGAGGCTGGCCTGACCAAAGGGGCTTTCTCGCCGCACTTCGAGTCCAAGCGGGTGCTTGTTCGCGAGGCGCTGGCACTGGCACTGGACGGTCAGCAGCATCGCCTTGATGAAGATCAGCTCAAGGGCCTCGACCTTGAAAGCGCAGTTCGTGGATACCTGAACCGCGCTCACCTCGAAGCCCCTGCGGACGGTTGCCCCTCCGCGGCGTTGCTTCCGGAAATCGCGCGCCAGCCCCTGTCCATCAGGCAAGATTACGAGAAAGCGCTGCGAAGCTACATTGCCACTTTGGCCGCGCTACTTCCCGGCACAGATTCTGTAGAAAAACAACGGCGCGCAACCGCCATCTTCGGGCTCATGGTGGGCACCCTGCAGTTTGCGCGGGCCGTGCCCGACGCTAACGAAGCGCAGAAGATCTTGGATGGCGGCGTTGAGGCTGCATTGCAGTTGGCGCGAACTCCATCACCTTAACGTCGGAAAGAACGTCGAGACTCAGTTCGAGCACTACAATCCCGGTGACCTCGCCGCCCAAGCCTTGGTGGCCTTGCAGCTTTCCATCGCTCGGACGTAGGCAGCGCGTGCCGTCGTGCGGGCGAGATAGTCCCGCTCGGTCAAACCGGGGACGTAGTTGCCGGTTCGCATGCCGAGCAGGAGGGCGTAGCTCACCGAGATATCGGCAGCAGTGAATCGGTCGCCGGCGACATAGGGGCAATCCGCGAGGCGGCGGATAACCAACCCCAGCCGGCTTTCGAAGGTCTCGAGAGCCCAGCAGGTAACCTGGGCATCTCGCTCGGCTTCGGGTGCCAGTTGGCGACCGACAATGACGGCGTTCATCGGCCCGGCGAGCCCGGCCTCGCCCAAGTGGAGAAACTGCAGATAGGAAGCGAAGGCGGGATCGTCAGGGGCGACGGCAAGCGAACCCGAGCCGTGGCGGGCGAGCAGGTACTCGAGGATCGCAATCGATTCGACCATGATCGTCTCGCCGTCCTGCAGCGCGGGAATGAAGCCGGCGGGGTTGATTGCGAGGAAATCGCGATCCTTCTCGGCTGCGAGCAGATCGACCGGGCGCAGCCGATAGGCCAATCCCAATTCCTCGAGCAGCCAGACAACACGGAAGCCGCGACCTTCGCCATAGACGGTGAGCATGGTTGAGCGCTCCTGGATTGGGCTGGATGACCTAACTCGCAGAGCCAAGCCCGTCGCCAACGGACCAGCGATGCGCATCATGCGCTCAAGGCTTCGCGCATATGTGCGAAATGCCTTGGAGCGGCCCTCTGCGCAATTTCGGAATATTAGAAGAATACCCCTGAGTTGCCCGACATGTCAAGTTGCCTGGTCGAACGCCGGCCGCCGCCGGCTCCTTTGCATGGGGTTGTTTTCGATATTTTGGCGGCGCCCCCTGCGACGGCCCCATCACTTCATATTGCTCTAGCCGGAGCCGCCCGGCTCCAGCGCCTCGCCGAGCTCGAGCGGATGCGCCATCGTCTCGTGCAGCGCCTGCTTGTCGAGCTCGCCTTCCGACAGACTGATCACGACGCAGGCGACGCCGTTGCCGATCAGGTTGGTGAGCGCGCGGCACTCGCTCATGAACTTGTCGATGCCGACCAAGATCGCGATCGACTGGATCGGAATGTCGGGCACGATCGACAGCGTCGCGGCCAGCGTGATGAAGCCCGCGCCGGTGACGCCGGAGGCGCCCTTCGAGGTGATCATGGCAATGCCCAGAATGCCGAGCTCCTGCCAGATCGTCAGATGCGTGTTGGTGGCCTGCGCCAGGAACAGCGTCGCCAGCGTCATGTAGATGTTGGTGCCGTCGAGATTGAAGCTGTAGCCGGTCGGCACCACGAGGCCGACCACCGAGCGCGAGGCGCCGAGATGCTCCATCTTCTGGATCATCTGCGGCAGCACCGTCTCAGACGACGACGTGCCGAGCACGATCAGGAGCTCGTCCTTGATATAGGCGATGAAGCGGATGATCGAGAAGCCGGCGAGCCGTGCGATGGCGCCCAGCACGATCAGCACGAACAGGATGCTGGTGAGATAGAAGGTCGCGATCAGCGCCGCCAGATTCAGCAGCGAGCCGAGGCCGTAGGCGCCGACCGTGAAGGCCATCGCGCCGAATGCGCCGAGCGGCGCGGCGCGGACGATGATCCGGATGATGCCGAAGAACATCTTGGCGGCCATGTCGATCGCGGAAGCAATCGGCTCGCCGACCTTGCCCATGAGAGCGATGGCGAAGCCCGAGAGGATCGAGATCAGCAGCACCTGCAACAGGTCGCCGCGCGCGACCGCACCGAGATAGCTGTCCGGAATGATCGCCATCAGATGGGCGACGATGCCCTGCTCCTTGGCCTGCGTGACGTAGTTGGAGACCGATTTCGGATCGATCGTGGAAGGATCGATATTGAAGCCGTGGCCGGGCTGCAGCAGCTCGCCGACCAGAAGACCGACCGCAAGCGCCACCGTCGACACCGCCTCGAAATAGATCAGCGTCTTCAACCCGACCCGGCCGACGCGCTTGAGATCGCCCATCGAGGAGATGCCGTGCACCACGGTGCAGAAGATGACCGGCGCGATCATCATCTTGATCAGCGCGATGAAGCCGTCGCCCAGCGGCTTCAATTCCTTGCCGAGATTCGGATAGAAATATCCGATCAGGACACCAGCCACGATCGCGATCAGCACCTGGACGTAGAGGATCTTGTACCAGGGCTGATGATGGGGACGGGCAACGGGCTTGATCGCGGCTGTAGTCATGAGGCGCCCCGGCTAGGATGAACTCAACTGGTGATGCCATCTTGGCGGAGCCGCGCGCAAGCGACAATGCCGCTTCGCGCCGTCGCGAGCGCACACGAATCTGTCATAGACTGCGTGCGGATCGCATCGGGAGGCTGGGAATGGACTTCACGGCATTGTTTCTCGCCATCACCATCGCCATGCTGGTGGCCTGGCGTGGCCCGCGCCCCGTCGCGATCGGCCTGTTCGCGGTGATCCTGATCGCCTGCGTCGCGACCTTGCTGCACCACGCTACCGACCGTCTCACCTTGTCGTTCTGAGGCCGGCCATGAACGACACGCAGGCCGTCACCCTCAATGCCGTCGCGCTCTATGGGCTGGCGTTGGTGCTGGCCGCCGCCTTTGCCGCGCAGCTGCTGCTCCACGAGCTGCCCTGCCCGCTCTGTCTGTTGCAGCGCCTCCTGTTCGCCCTGCTGGCGATCGGGCCGATCCTCAATATCCGCTTCGGGCCGCGGCCGAGTCATTATGCGTTGTCGCTGCTGACGGCCGTCCTCGGCGCGACGGTCTCGACCCGGCAGGTGCTGCTGCACATCCTCCCCGGCGATGCCGGTTACGGCTCGGCGCTGCTCGGCTATCACTATTATACGTGGGCGCTGATCGGCTTCGTCGCCGCGATCCTGCTGCTCGCGGCGATGCTGCTGTTCGACCGCCAGTTCGAGCACCGCGCGGCGCCGGGCAGCTCGCCCGGCAGGTGCGCGCAGGGCGCGGTGTGGCTGGTGATCGGGCTGACGGCACTGAATGTGCTCTCCACCCTGCTCGAGTGCGGCTTTGCCGCCTGTGCCGACAATCCCGTCGTCTATGAGCTGCTGAAGTCGGCGCGTTAGGGACGCTTCGGAATATTCAATCCGCGCTCCACCGCCGGCCGCTTGAGACCGCGCTCCAGCCAGGCGGCGACCTGCGTGAACTGGTCGAATTCGACGAGCTCGCGCGCGCCGTAGAAGCCGGTCAGATTGCGCACCCAGCCGAGCATCGAGATGTCGGCGATGCTGTATTCATCGTCCATGAACCACAGCCGTCCGGCGAGATGCGTCTCCATCACGCCGAGCAGGCGCCTGGACTCGGCGACGTAGCGCTGCAGCGGCCGCTTGTCCTCGTAATCCTTGCCGGCGAATTTGTGGAAGAACCCGACCTGGCCGAACATCGGTCCGATGCCGCCCATCTGGAAATGCACCCACTGGATGGCCTGATAGCGGCGCGCCGCGTCCGCCGGCAACAGCTTGCCGGTCTTGTCGGCGAGATATTGCAGGATGGCGCCGGATTCGAACAACGGCAGCGGCTTGCCGCCCGGACCGTTGGGATCGAGGATCGCCGGGATCTTGCCGTTCGGGTTCAGCGACAGGAACTCCGGCGTCTTCTGGTCATCCTTGTTGAAGTCGACGAGATGGACCTCGTAGGGCAGCCCGATCTCCTCGAGCATGATCGAGACCTTCACGCCGTTCGGCGTCGGCAGCGAATAGAGCTGCAGGCGGTCCGGATGCCGGGCGGGCCAGCGCTTTGTGATGGAAAAGGCAGACAAGTCGGTCATGTCGACATTCTTTGCAAGGGTTGTTGCTTTGCAGGGTTGTTGTTGGACGGCTAATGTACGGAGCTCAGTGAAAGCCGCAAGGTCTGCAACCGGCCATGGACGATCAACAGACAGGCGCAACAACGGGCGCAACGCTCGGCCTCTCCGACGACGAGCTCGCAACGCACCCGACCGTGTTCGCGGCCGATGCGCTCGGCGGTCAGGTGGTCGTGGTGTCCGGCGGCGCCGGCGGCATCGGCCGCGCCATCGCATGGCTGTTCGCCCGGCTCGGCGCGCATGTCGTGGTCGCCGGCCGCAATGCCGACAGGCTCGACGCACTGGTCGATCATCTCGTCCATCGCGGGCTCAAGGCGTCCGCGCATGTCGCCGACATCAAGGATCCGGATGCAGTCAACGCGATGTTCGAGGCGCTGTGGACCGAGCATGGCCGTGTCGATCATCTCGTCAACAGCGCCGGCGGCCAGTTCCCGCAACCCGCGATCGACGTCTCCATCAAGGGCTGGAATGCGGTCATCAACACCAACCTCAACGGCACCTGGTACATGATGCAGGCCGCGGCGCAGCGCTGGCGCGACCGCAAGCATCCCGGCAGCATCGTCAATATCGTCGTGGTCACGACGCACGGCCTCTACGGCATTGCGCACTCGATCGCGGCACGTTCCGGTGTGATCGGCCTGTCGCGCGCGCTCGCGGTCGAATGGGCGCCGCTGAACGTCCGCATCAACTGCATCGCGCCCGGCGCGATCGAGACCGAGGGCTGGAACGTTTACAGCGAGGCGGCGCGCGCGGCCTATCCGCGCTCCAATCCGATGATGCGCCCGGGCACGCCCTGGGACATTGCGGAGGCCGCCGTCTACCTCGCCGCGCCCTCCGGCAAGTTCATCACCGGCGAGACGCTGACCGTCGACGGCGGCGGCCAGCATTGGGGCGAGACGTGGACGACCGGCAAGCCCGACTATTTCAGAGGCGGCGAATAGCGCACGCATGCCGGTCGCCTGACGCGCTTCCGTCACTTGCCGTCGTCGAAGCTGACGATGACGGCGGCGTTCGCGATCAGGATCGGGTCGTTGCCGAGATCGGACGGAATCTCGAGCCCGCCCGCGATCGCCTTCACGGTCTTGGTGCCATAGGGCAATTCCTTCGCGACCGCTGCGGTATCGACGTCTTCGGGATTCGGCACGGCGATCGTGACGTCGACGAACATGTCGTTGGCGGTCTTGCCGAGCATGCGGAAGAAGCCGAGGCTGGAATGGCGGATCGCGTCCGAGACGGCCCGCTTGGCGGCCTTGGTGGCGTCGCGGCCGTGGACGTCGACGCCCATGCCCATTTCGGTGATACAGCGCACGCGTGTCATGAAGGTTCCTGTTGTCGTTGGCGTGAGAGACCTTCACTCCTTCGGCCCCTGCGCGCGCGGCGTCAAGCCGGGTCCGTCGCCTCGCTTACGCGCTTGTGATCGCAGCGCGCCAGCATCCATGCCGCGAGGCCGGCAAGGATCGCCGCGGCCACCACCATGACGCAGGCCGCGCCCCAGCCCGATGCCGAGACCACAGCGCCGACCGCGATCGGACCGGTGACTTGGCCGAAATTGCTGCCCGTCATCAACAGGCCCATCATGACAGGCACCATCGCCGCCGATCGCGCTGCCGCGGGCGCGGTTGCAAGCAAGGTGGCCGGGATCAGGCCGCCGATCGCGGAGAACAAAAGGCACAGCCAGAATGCCCCCCACCCGCCGAGCACCGGCAGGAAGATTCCGAGCGCGGACGCGCCCATCGCGAATGCCGCCACGGCGATCAGCAGGTTGCGGCTGACGCCGCGCGCAAGCAGATGACCGGCGGCAAGATTGCCGACAACATTGCCGGCCGCAGCCAACGCACTGAGCGCGCCGGCGCCTTGGCTGGACACGCCGAGCCGCTCGGTCAGCAGGATCGGCAGGAAGCTGAACAATGCAAAGAACATCAGGCTGTAGAGCGCAAACAGCACCATCAGAAGCGCCGGGGTGCGGCGCCGCGCCAGCGCGGTGGCTTCCTGCATCAGCCCGGCCCGCGCGGGACCGGTCCGCGATGCCACTTCAGGCGCGATGAGGCTCGCAAGGATGAACAGCACACCGGCAAAGGCAGCACTGGCCCACCAGATCGTACGCCAGCCATCGAAGATCGGGCCGGCGACCAGCGCCAGCGCGATCCCGAACGGCATCACGCAGCTCCACACCGCCATGGTGACATCGCGTGCGCTGACATCGACGACACGATCCAGAAGTGCAGGAGCCGCGACCATCACCAGCAGGAAGCCGAGCCCCTCCAGCAGGCGCGATGCGAGCAGCACCGCGAGCTGTGGCGCGAGCGCGCCCGAGCCTGCCCCCAGCGTGATCGCCGCGAGACCGCACAGCAGCACCCTGCGCGTGCCAACCGCGGCAATCACCACGCCCGCCGGGACGCTGCCGACAAGCCCCAGGACCGCAAAGATGCCGGCGATCGTTCCGACCGCGGCAAGGTCGATGCCGAGGCTCTGTTGCAGCATCGAGGCGGCAATCGGAACCTTGCCGACCTGCAGCGCCGCGCCGATCCCGCAACCGATCACGATCGCGACCGTGGCCCATCGCTTCGCCTCGCTCTGCTGCATCACGGCCGTCTCGATCGTCATGCGTCCACTCCGCCCCCGGCTCACGACACAGAGATAGCGTTTCCCGACCATCGACAGGAGTGATATGTTTTGCATCCGATTGATCGATTTCATAGATCATGCTCGATAACCTCACGCTCGACCAGATCCGCACCTTTGTCGCCATCGCCGAGAGCGGCAGCTTTCGCGCCGCCGCGACCAAACTGGCGCGGGTGCAATCCGCGGTCAGCCATGCCATCGCCAACCTCGAGGCCGAGCTCGGGCTCACGCTGTTCGACCGCTCCAGCCATCGCCCGGCGCTGACGGCCGAGGGCAAGGCGCTGCTGGGCAACGCGCGCGACCTGCTGCTCCGTGTCGACGCGATGCGGGCGCGGGCGCGCGGCCTGGGCGACGGGGTGGAATCGGAACTCTCGCTCGTCGTCGATACGCTGTTTCCGATCGCCGCGGTCGGCGCGGCGCTGACGGAAATGCGGGCGGCCTATCCGTCCATCAGCGTGCGGCTCGCGGTCGAACCGATGGGCGGTCCGATCACCGGCTTGACCGAACGGCGCAGCGCGCTCGCGGTCACGGTCGGTGAGGATTTTCGCGATCCCCGCCTCGCGCTGGATGCGATCTGCGCGGTGCAGATTGTCGCCGTCCCCTCCGCCGGCCATCCACTCGGCCGCCGCGGCCGCAAGAGCGTGGCTGATCTCGCCGATCATCTGCAGATCGTGCTGTCGGATCCGACCCCGCTGTCGGAGGGCCGCAGCTTCGGCGTGCTCTCGCCGCAGATTTGCAGGGTGAGCAATCAGGACACCAAGCACGCCATGATCCTGGCCGGGCTCGGCTGGGGCCGGCTGCCGCTCTGGCAGGTGGCGCGCGACCTCAAGGAGCGCCGCCTGGTGCGGGTCGAAACCGGCGCGCTCGGCCGCAACGCCGCGCTTGCGATGGAGGCCTATCTCGCCCACCGGCTCGATGAACCGCTGGGACCTGCGGCACGTGCATTTACCGATGCATTGACGCGGATCGCTGCGGGCACGCATACGGCGAAGATCAGGGCAAAGACGTCGAAGAAACACTGAGCTCAGCTATCGCCCGCCCGGCTCCGTGGCGGCCGTCCGCAACCGCCTCAGTCCTCGATCTCGCCGCTGCGGATCGCGAGCCGGATGGCTTGCGCTGTCGTGGCGACGCCGAGCCGAAGCCGCGCGCGCCGCAAATGGTTCTCGACCGTGCGTTCGGACAGGCCGAGCGATGCCGCGATGTCGGCCTGGCGTCGTCCGGCGGAGATCCAGCGCAACACCTCGCGCTCGCGCGGCGACAGGCTCGACGCACCGTTCGGCTCGTGCGCTTCCATCAGCCCGCGAGCGGCGCGGAAGGCCGCGGCGCCGATCATCGCCAGCGCCGCACGGGTCCGCGGCGACGCATCGATCCGCGTCCCGGCGAAGCTCATCGCGCCTTCAAGGCCGGTGCGCCCGAACACGGGAACCTGCAGTCCATGGAAACCGGGCCCGCGCGGCGTGCGCACCACGCGGTACTTCTCGCCGCGCGCCGACATCACCTTGGTCCAGAAAAACGCCTCGTCCACATTGAGGAAATTGCGCGTCACCGGGCAATGCCGGACATAGGTTTCGGCATCGACGGTCACGCCTGTGCCGAACCAGTCGCCTTCGACCCAGTAGATCCGGTCAACCAGGTCCTCTCGTGCCGGCGATGCCGAGAACATCACGAACCGGTCGTAGCCGAGCGGCACGCTCGCAGACCGCACCGCCGCCTGGATCGCGGCCAAGCTCTCGCTGCCCTCGATCGCAACCACGGCTTCGATGTAGCGGTCCATGCGGTGCCATCGTGTCTTGCGGAAGGCCGTTCGCGCGCGGCCCAGCGCGTTGAGGATTTTCCCTCAAGCGAGATCGGCCTGCAAGGCGCACGACATTGGCCCGCCGCCGGCGGCGCGGCGAGATTCGCGCCGCCCGGAGGTTGAGCCGCCGACCGCTCAGCGCTCGCCGAGCGTATCGAGCAGAGCCTTTGCGGCCGCCTTGCCGACATTGTTGGCGGCGAACGGGCTATCACCGGTGATCAGCTTGCGATCCTGATGGGTCTTGCCGGTGATGTCCTTGTTCAGGATCTCGACGCCGAGCGCCTGCAACTGTTCGCCGAAAGCCCAGGTCAGCGCGCCGGGCATGTAGCCGATATCGGGCGTGGTCCGATCGATGGCGTCGGGAAATGCGCAGATCTTGTAGCCCTTGAAGGGATAGTCGCCCTTGGCTTCGCCGACCGCGGACGCCAGCAGCGCCGCCGGGCCATGGCAAAGCGAGATGATGTGCTTGTCGTTGTCGAGCGCCCATTTCAGGGCGGCCTTCACGTCGGTGCTTTCGGGCAAGCCGATCAGCGCACCATGGCCGCCGGGAATGAACACCGCGATATAGTCGGAATCCTTGCCGAGCTTGCTTTCGATCACGTCGGAGAGCTTCAGCGGCTGCTTCAGCCTGGCGAGATACTTCTGGTAGATGCTCTTGACCGCGTCGTCCTCCTTCGGAAATGCCCAGAGCTCGAATTTGACCCGATTGCCTGACACGGTCGCGATGTCAAATTCGAAGCCCGCCTTGTCGAGGTGATACATCGGCAACAAGGTCTCGACGGGATGGTTGCCGGTCGAGAACATCGTGCCGTTCTGCAACAGCAGATAGCGCTCGTCCGCGGCGATCATCAGAATTTTCCAGCGGCCACCCCTGTAGGCGTTGGGATAGTCCGCGCCGGAGAGATCCGACTTGGCCGAGGTGAATTGCCCAAGCGAGTAAGGCGACGGAAAGAAAGCGTTGTTCTCCGCCGGATCGGGTACGGGACGCTTGTCCTGGGATTGCTCGGACATTGAGATATCCTCTCTCATCGTGTTGCGATCCGGCAAAGGTAAGCACGAGATCGGCGATGAGGAATGAGGGATTTCCCTCAACCCGCTTTGCCGCGCATCCCTATCCCTGTTTCTGCAACACCGTGATGTGCAGCCGGCGGCGGATCTCCATGCCCTGGCGGCGATAAAGCGCGATCGCCGAGACGTTGCTGGTGAAGACGTGCAGGAATGGAATTTCGCCGCGCGCCACGATCTGGCGGGCGACCGCCGACAGCAGCGCCTGCGCATAGCCCCGGCCGCGATGCTCGGGATGCACGCAGACAGCGGTCATCTCGGTGTAGTTCCCCGGCTTCATCCGTTCGCCGGTCATCGCGACCAGTTCGCCATTGATGCGGATGCCGAAAAAGCTGCCGAGCTCATGCGTCCGCGCACTGAACGGTCCGGGCTTCGTCAGCTCCGTCAACGTCATCATTGCAGAAACGTCGGCAGCGCCGAGCGTGACGATCTCGACGCCGGGCACAGAATGGTCAGCGGGCGTGCCGATCATCTGCTCGCCGGTTTCGGCCAGCAGCACCTTGAACTCCGGCGGCACCGGGACAGGATCGAGCGTGAACAGCACCGCGATCTCAGGTCCCGACAGCAGCGCACCGAGCGCGGCAAAGCTCTTTGGCGACATGTCGACCATGTCGGCGAAGGGTGCGATCGCGAGCGGAAAGCGGCGCGCGTCGGCGCCGCCTTCCGCCAGCGCGCGTTGTCTCGTGGTCAGCGCGCTCCAGATCGGGCGATCGAGCGGATGATTGGGCGGGACTTCGGACATGCGGCGCTTCGCTCCTGATTTTCCTCGAACAGAGCAAGAAGCGCCGGCAAAATCCAGCATGGCGTGTTGTGGTTGTGGCTCACAATCACGCAAGCAGGTGAAAACCCCGCTACGCCACCTTCAGGCAGAGCTCGGTGCCACCCTTGAGCGGCAGCGTGATCGACACGAAGCCATTGTTGGGATCGCGCACGAACTCCAGGAAATCCGCCTCGGCATTGTCGTTCATGACATAGCCGCCGACGCGAAGCTGCGGCGCGACGATCTCGATCACCTGGCGCGCCAGCGTCGGCCCCTTGTCGCCCGGCCAGCCGTCGATCAGGATGAAGTCGACGGGACCACCGAGATCGCGCAGCGTCTTGCGCGCATCGCCCTCGCGGATGTCGGCGTAGTCGGCAAGGCCGGCCTCCGCAAGATTGCGCTTCGCCGCTGCGACCTTGGCCGGCACGATCTCCGACCCGATCACGGTGCCGCCGCCATTGTCGCGTATCGCGGCGGCGAAATAGAGCGTCGACATTCCGACCGAGGTCGCGAACTCGGCGACGCGCTTGGCGCGCAGGCCGCGGCACAACAGATAGATCAGCTCGCCCTGCTCCGGGTGGATCGAGAATCCCTGCTCGGCATAGTCGTGCGGGTCGCGGCTGCCGCTCTGCATCGGGTTGCCGCGCACGGGCGCCCGGCGGGTGGCCTGCAGGCGCTCGATGACGGCGGTGACGCGGGCATCACGGATCGCGCTGTGCGGTTCGGCGTTGTACATGAAGGGGCTCCTTTGCGACTGCGTCATTGCTGCAGGATCTCAGCGGCCGCGCGGTCCAGAATCTTTGCGATCCGCCGCGCCTCGGCGACATCGCAGCCGCGCTTCTGGCGCAGCGCGCTCTTCAGCGCGTGACGGGCACGGTGCACCTCGTCGGACGCTTCGCCATCGAGATCGCTCACGCCGGCGAAGGCTTCGCGCACCTCTTCCATGCGGCGGCCGATCCGCGACAGCGCCTCGAGAATGGCATCCGCGGTCGTACGGTTCTCGCCGAGATACGCCCTGCCCTGCTCGGTGATGCTGTAGAGCTTGCGTGCCGCGTCCTGGGTGACGCTGGCATGGCCAATCTCCTCGAGGAATGTCAGCGCCGGATAGATCACGCCCGGGCTCGGGCTGTAGAAGCCGTCCGACCGCTCCTCGATCCGCTTGATCAGCTCGTAGCCGTGAGCCGGCTGCTCGCCGAGCAGCGCGAGGATCACGAGTTGCAGATCCTGCGACGAGAGCCGCCGCGATCCCGGAAAATCACCGCCGCCACCCCGCCCGAAGAAGCCATGGCCGCCGCGGCCAAAGCGGTGACCGCCCCTGCCATGCCGGCCCATGGCGAAGAACCCGAACCGGAAGCCGTCATCGTCCCGGTCGCGAAACATCGATCGTCTCATTTGCGCATCCCTTACTGAAAATATATCTTACGATATATCTACAGATGGAAGGACGACAACCCACATTTTCGTGAGACGTCGGGGACGAAGCGGCGGCTGGTGCTGGCCGAGGGCTGGCCGGGCTCAGTCCGGGCTTGTCGACCTTCATGCGGCTGGCCTATGGCTTGGAACGCCTTCCAGCCTTGCGATCCATGCGCCCCAAGACCTTCGAAGCCCATTGTCTGCGCCTGCCCGCCGCCACCAAGGTGGTGCAATGGGAAGGCACGTCGGTGTTCAAGGTCGGCGGCAAGATGTTCGCGCTGGCCGGCGGCTACATCGAGAGCACCGGCGGCTTCATGTTCAAGACCTCGAACATGGCCTATCAGCTGCTGATCGAGCAGGGCCTGGCGCGGCCGGCGCCGTATCTGGCGCGCGCCAAATGGGTGCAGTTGATGGCGAACGACTCCCTGCCCGACGCTGAGCTCAAGGCCTATCTCGACCAGGCGCATGCGCTCATCGTCGAAAAGTTGACGCGGAAGTCGCGCAAGGCGCTCGGGCTCGACTGATCGGCCAAGCTGCGACGCTATTCAGCCACCCAGCGGCTTGTCGGAATCGCCCGACAGCAATTTCGGAAACAGCTCCTTGAAGGCGAACTTGTCGTCGCCCTTGGCGCGGTCGAAGCGCAGCACGACGTCGAACCGGCTGCCCTCCCATTTGGTCGGCGGGGTGCCCTTGCTGACCGGGATCAGCGGAAGGATATCGGAGATGATCGCCTTGTGCTCCCAGCACAGCAGCACGACGCCCTTCAGCGCCAGCACCGCAGGCACCAGCCTCGGCTCATCGCCCTTGCCAAAGCTTTCGTTCGGGGTCAGGCCGCGCCGTGCGGCAAGCGCCGAGATCGTCTCGGCCGGACGGCTCGACGGCGGCTGATTGGCCGTGGTGCCCGGTGTCGCGGCATAGATTGCATCGGGCTTGGCATAGTCACCGCCGGTGAGATCGGTGCCGAACAACGCGGTCCACGCGCCCGCACGCTCCCACCCACGGAGCACAAGCGACTCGGTGTCGGAGACGCCATCCGCGGTGAAACCGGGTCCCGGCCAGGAATCGCCCGGCTTCTCGGCATGACGGATGATGAAGAGCGTGAGCGCGTCCATGGCGGCCTCTCGGGAGAAGATGTGTGGCAGGATCCGGCGTCGGCGACGTCGATCCTATCCCCGATACAGCCTCCGGTTGATGAACCGCATCACAGTTTGCGAAAACTCGCGCGGTACTGCGCCGGCGACACGCCGAGCCGCTCGCTGAACACGATCCGCATCCGGTCGGCCGAGCCGAAGCCGCAGTCGAACGCAACCGCCTTCAGCGGCCGGTCCGAGCCCTCGAGCAGCCGGCGCGCGGCGTCGACCCGCGCCCGCTCGACGAATTCATGCGGCGTGATTCCGGTCTCCTGCGCAAAGGCGCGGCCGAAATTGCGCACGCTCATGCCGACGGCTTCCGCCAGCGACTGCAGCGTGTGGCGCTCGCCGACGTGCTGCATGACATGCGCCTGCGCGCGCGCAATCGGCGAATCCTCATCGACCGGCGCGGTGAGATAGGGACTGAATTGCGACTGCCCACCCTGGCGCTGCGCCACCACGACCAGCCGCTTGGCCACCGCGACCGCAACCTGCGGCCCGTGCCGTTCGGCGACCAGCGCGAGCCCGAGATCGATCCCTGCGGTCACGCCGGCTGAGGTCATCAGATGTCCGTCGCGAATGTAGATGCGGTCGAAGATCACCTCGGCCGCGGGAAAGCGCGCCGCCAGCAGCTGCGCGTTCTGCCAATGCGTCGTCACCTTGTGGCCGTCGAGCAGCCCGGCATGGCCGAGCGCGAAGGCGCCAGTGCAGATCGAACCATAGAGCTCGGCGCGCGCTGGCGCCCCACGCAGCCACTGTGTCAGTTCGGGATCCGGCGCGGCGTCGGGCAATGCCGGCCCGCCCGCCACGAGCAGGATATCGAACTTCTGCTGTGCCTCGGCGAAGCTGAGATCGGCCGATATCTTCATGCCGTTCGACGCGCGGAGCGGTTCGCAGCCGGCACCGACTAGCACGGTCTCATAGCCATCGCCCGCCGGCACAAAGCCGTTCGTCTCCGCGAACACATCGACGGGACCCGCGACATCGAGCGCCTGAACCCCTTCGTGAATCGCGATCGCGACTCTCTGAACCGCCATGCCTTCTCCCTGCCCGCTGGCGCGAAACGACGTCTGGTTGGCCCGATCCGGCGGCGCGCGATCGTTGCGGGACCGGGCCCAAACGGCGACAAGCACGCCACGGATCGCGCCACCCGGCGATCCGCACACACCGCAGAGACGAGCGCCGGGCTCGCGTGTTCGCACGCCACGGCATCGTCTTGCCACATCGAGGAGCGTCTTGAAATGACCGAGATCATCGCCGGCATCCGCGTACCCGACAGCGCGATGGCCCGCGCCGCCACCCAGCTGGTGCGCGATACCGAGGACGACCTGCTCTACAATCACAGCCGCCGCGTGTTCTTCTGGGGCGCGCTGACCGGCAACCGCCGCAAGCTGAAATTCGATCCCGAGCTGCTCTATATCGGCGCCATGTTTCATGACATGGGCCTCACCGCTGCTCACGCGAGCCCCGATCTGCGCTTCGAGGTCGACGGCGCCAACGCCGCGCGCGACTTTCTCAAGGGCTATGGCGTTCCGGAGCGCGACATCGAGGACGTCTGGACCTCAATCGCCCTGCACACCACGCCTGGCGTCCCCGAGCATATGCGTCCGACCATTGCGCTGGTCACCGCCGGCGTCGAGATGGACGTGCTCGGCATCGCCTACGACGATTTCTCGCACGAGCACCGCGATCATGTCTGCGCGCACCATCCGCGCGAGGCGAACTTCAAGGAGAACATCATCGATCATTTCGCCGCCGGCACCATCAGGAAGCCGCTGACCACCTTCGGCAACGTCAAGGCCGACGTGCTGGCGCTGAAGGACATGAACTACGCCAGGGTGAACTTCTGCTCGATCATCCTCGGCTCGAAATGGCCGACATGACGCGGCCAGTTCGGCAAAAGCCGTCACCAAATCTGGACCAGGCAATGTTCAATCCACAAACAGTGCCTGCACGTCCTCTTCCGTGAGCGCAGCGCCGATGCGTCCTTGGGAATCGAAAATGCTGTCGGCCAGCGCGCGCTTGCGGGCCTTGAGTTCGTCCATTTTCTCTTCGATCGTACCGGCAGCCACCAGCCGATAGACAAAAACGGCCTTGTCCTGACCGATGCGATGAGCACGATCGATGGCCTGCTCCTCGACCGCGGGATTCCACCAGGGATCGAAAATGATCACGGTATCCGCGGCCGTCAGGTTGAGTCCGACACCGCCGGCCTTCAGGCTGATCAGGAAGAGGTCGCTGGCACCGTTCTGAAACCCGTCGATCGCGCTCCTGCGGTCCTTCGTTTCACCGGTTAGCACGCTGTACCGGATCGCGAGCGCGTCGCAGCGCTTGCGGATCAGCGCCAGCATGGAGGTAAACTGCGAGAATACGATGATCTTGCGCTTCTCGCTCAGGAGTTCTTCGACCATCTCCATCAGCCGATCGAGTTTTGCCGACGGACGCTGGACGCCGTCGCCGAGGTTCAGCAGCGCGGGATCGCAGCAGGCCTGACGCATCCTGAGAAGGGCTTCGAGCACGACGATATGGCTCTTGGCCAGGCCGCGTTCCCGGATCGCCTTGCGGACCTTTTCCGACATCGACAGACGGATGGCGTCGTAGAGCTCCCGCTGGCTGCCTTCGAGGACGACACCCTCTGTAAACTCGCTTTTCGGCGGCAACTCGGCGGCCACCTCCTGCTTGGTCCGCCGCAACAAGAATGGCTTGATGCGGTGCGTCAGCACCCGGGCGCGTCCGAGGTCAGCGCGCTTCTCGATCGGCGTCCGCCAGTCGCGCACGAACGTCGCCCGATCGCCGAGATACCCTGGATTGGCAAAGCTCATGATCGACCAGAGTTCGCCGAGATGATTCTCCATCGGCGTGCCGGTCAAGCAGAAGCGATGCCGCGCGCGGATGCCCTGGAGCCGACGCGTCGTCGCCGTGTTGGAATTCTTGATGGTCTGAGCCTCGTCAAGCACTGCGACGTGCCATTCGCGCGCGAGCAGCACCTCGTGGTCGCGCGCGATCAGCGGATAGGTCGTAAGAACCAGATCGTGATCGGCGATCGCTTCGAAACTCTGCCTGCGGTCAGGACCATGCAGAACGAGAACCCTTAAGCCTGGCGTGAACTTGCGCGCCTCGTTGAACCAGTTGGTCATCAGGCTTGTGGGAGCGATGACGATCGCGGGATCCGTCAGATGACCGCGCGCCTTCTCCAGCGCCAACAACGCCAGGATCTGAACGGTCTTGCCCAGTCCCATGTCGTCGGCCAGTACGCCGCCCAGGCCGCTCTCCCTGAGCAGGTCGAGCCAGGCCACGCCTTGCGTCTGGTAGGGTCTCAAGGCCGCGTTGAAATCGGATGGCAGGACGGGACAAGGCAATCCGCGGGCACTGAGCAGTCCCGCCATACGACGAAGATTTTCCGCTCCCCTGAAGACGAAATGATCGGCTTCGAGACCGAACAGCGGCACGATCTGGGCGCGCGAGAGGCGGATCTTCCCTGACGCATCAACGAAGGCTTCGCGCAAGGCCAGGCTATGGAGCGCCAGTACAAGCGGAAGGAAGCGATCGGCCGCCATCGCCAGATAGCGGCCGTCGGCCAGCGGCAGGTAGACGCTGCCGCCATCGTCCGCGAGCCGCTTGACCGTCTCTGGCGCAAATCCGGGTTGCGATATTAGCGTGGCCAGTAGCGGGGCAAGATCGCGGCGTTCGCCATCAATCTCGATCCCGAGCGCTAGCTCGAACCAGTCGATGCCGCTGCTTTCGAAATCGGCATCGAACACCCCGGATGACGTCGCCAGGCGGTACGGGAAATCGTCGTCGATGCGGATCTCGAAACCAGCCGCTTGCAAACCGGCGGCCTCGACGTTGAGGAAGTCGAGCCATTCCGCCGGCTGCGCGAAGGCCAGGTCCTTCGTATGCACGGCATCGAGCAGGGGGAAAGCCGATCTCGCGTCGACCAGGCCGAGACTGGTCAGTCGTGCAGCCATCTCCTTCTCTTTGGCCTTGCGTCGCGTAACGACGTGAATGCTTCCGTCGCTGAACGACTCCACGCGATGCGCGGATTCCGACTGTTCGATTTCGACCGGGCCGTATCGGAAGCTGACGCGGGCCACCGGTACGCGGTCGGGCGTACGGTCGCCGCCATAGTAATAGCCATGGGTCATCTTGCGCCCCAGCATGAGGCGAAGCACCGGCTCCGGATCCACGTTGATCTTCACCGCTGCGGCGGGAGGCTCCGGCAACCAGCCAGGATCGAGGCCGGGCAATTTCTGGCCTAGATGTTGCACGACTTGCGCGACATGGGCATACGGGATCGCAGGCGCCAACAAAAGCCGGCAGCTCAGCCGTTCCGGAAGATTCAACCCGATCGGCCCGATCAATCCGGCAGCCGCGTCGACATAGACCGGCGGCTCGGCGTTGAGCGCCGTTGCATCTTCAACGGTCAACAGCGGACCGATCCCGTCCTTGCTGACCTGACGCCACGCGATGCGACCGTCGCGCGCATCGCTCCATTGCAGCGCCACGCCACTGTGATCACGCCAGAACGCCCGCCCCGTCGCGACGATCCGTTTCAGGACATCGGCCGAATACGCGCGTCGGCCCAGCGTGTAGCCGGACCGAAACTCGCTGGACAGCCTGACGAGGACGTCAATGTCGGAGCCGAGATAATATTTCGGAGCGCGATCGACCGAAAAATCGGCCAAAGATGGCTGCGACACCTTGCTGCCGAACTCGCCTGTCTTCAGGATTTTCACGGATACCAGCGACACGTCCATGCAGGGAACGCAGCCTGCCGACAACGCGGGCTGCAGATAGTAGAGCAATCGCTGCGTGACATCGGGCGGATAGTCTGATTCCCGCACCGACCGGCCGACCGTCTCGATCCATTCCGTGATTTGGTAGGGCAGCGCCGCGTCAGGTCGCAGCTGCCCATTTCCCGCGGCGCCTCGCGACGCCAGCATTGGCGTACCGGCCGAACGTGCCCGCCGGTGCAAGGCTTCAAAGAGCGTCGCGGCAACATGCTTGCAGTTCACGGCCATTGGACAGCTGCAATCGCCGTCAACGTCGACCAGTCGATCGCCGTCAAACTCCAGCACGATATCGACCCGATAAGGCTTGCGTTCGGTTCCACTCACCCGCGCATGCACGCGGGTGAGATCCTCACTGATCTCCACTTCCGAGACGCGGCCCTGGGCACGGTAAACAAGGGCCTTGTCCACGGCCGACCGGCTGAAGAAACCGAGAAAGTCCTTCTGTCTCAGTCGCTCGGAAAGATTCGGAACGTCAGGCATCACGGATTGCGGTTTCCACAGGAGCGGCGGTCCCGGATCAATCCACTATTAGCAGACGGAATATGTCGGCCAAACGGCATCGACCAGCGCCCGCCCTGCTTCCACACCTTCCTTGTTGTCGGCCGTGACACATAGTGGCCGACAAACTCCTGCAGAAGGCCTAGCTGCCTCACGCCGGACCGCGGTCCGGACCAGGATCCCGACCGACGGCCGCCAGCGAGAGCCGGCCCATATAGTGCGCCCAACCCTTGTCATGGCTCTCGCACTGCGCGGCGTTCGGGAGGCCGCTATGGGTCATGCGGAGCAGCGTGCCGTTGTCCTGCTCCATCAGGTCGATCTCGATCAGGCTCGATCCCGGCGGAACTTCCTCGCTGCCCTCCCAGCCGAAGCTGTAGGCGAGACGATGCACCGGCACGACCTCGCGGAACGCACCGCGCGCGGCGCGGCTGCGATCGCTGCCGAGCCCCTTGAGGAAGTAGAGGCCCCCGGGATGCGTCTCGGTCGCGGCTTCGAGCCCCATCCAGCTCACGATCTTCTGCGGATCGGTCAGGAAGGCGAACACGGTTGCAGCCGGGGCTGCGATCTGGATCTCGCGTTGAACGATGAAGGCTTCAGTCATCGATCCATGCTCCATTGACGGTCGGTGCTCAGGGATAATTCGTGACAAGGGCGGTGCGTCAACCCCATGATGGTGTGATGCAATTGTCATCGACGCTGAGCTGGCTGGTCGACGCCGCCGCCGAGACCGCGGGCGCCAACCGGTTGTTGGCGGACCTCGGTAGCCACCTTATCACGGATGGCCTGCCGCTTGCCGGCGGCGCTCTGACGCTCGAGGTTCCGCACCCCCTGATTGCAAGACGAACCTGGCTGTGGCGTGCCGACAATGGCGAGGTTATCGAAGCGCTCGGATTCGCGCCGGAACAACCGTTTGCGATGCCCGACATGGTGGGGTCCGGCGACGCCGGCCGGCGCTGGCTCGGAACCCTCGCGCCCGGCCCGATCCACGAGGGCACGATTGGAACGCGGCCGGATGGCCCGACCCTCGGCTGGATCGGGACACGCGCCTTCACACCTGCCGAGGCGGATCAATTGCGCGAGGCGGCGCGGTTCATGGCTGCGCCGCTCGCCGCGCTCGCGGCACGCGCGACACTGACGGCGGCACTGGAGGCTTATCTCGGCCGACGCAGCGCGGCGCGCGTGCTGGCATCGCCATTGCGGCGCAATACCGGCGAAACCATCCGGGCGGCACTGCTGTTTGCGGACCTTCGCGGCTTCACCGCGCTGTCGGAAAGCCATCCGCCTGCCGAGGTGATCGCGGCGCTCGATGCCTGGTTCGACCGCATCGCGGGCGCCATCCACGCCTTCGGCGGCGAGGTGCTGAAATTCATCGGCGACGGCCTGCTCGCGATCTTTCCGGTCACGACCAGCGCGCGCAACGCATCCGAGGCGGCATTGCGCGCGGTGTCGGCGGCGCGCGTCGGCATGGCGCATCTCGACGTAGAGCGACGCAAGCAGGGCTTGCCGCCCCTGCCATTCGGCGCGGCGCTGCATCTCGGCGAGGTGCACTGGGGCAATATCGGCGCCGCCGACCGCCTCGACTTCACCGCGATCGGCGCCGCGGTCAATCTGGTGAGCCGGCTCGAAGGGCTCTGCAAGCCGCTCGAGCAGACCGTGCTGGTTTCGGGCGCCCTCGCCGCCGAGACCGAGACGCCGCTGGTCGCGCTCGGCAGTCATGAATTGCGCGGCATTGCGCGGCCATGCGCGGTCTTCACTTTGCCGGAGGGGTGAGCCAGTCATCTGAACAGGCGCAGCCATGGCGCCAGATGAAATGCGCTCATCAGCGCGTACATCGGGACCATGCCCTGCAATGACAGCGGCCCCTGCATCGCGCCGCAGATCATGTCGGCCGGCGCCATCGCGGCAATCAGCGCCATCACGGCAAAGGTCGGCGCCGCCGCCAGCGACAGCAGGCGCGCCAAAGCCTGGCCCCGTCCGCCAAACCTGCCCCTCAACCAGACCTCGCGTGTTTCGATTTCGGTCATCGTTCGATCTCTCTGGAGATGATCCATGTCGTCATGTGCTAGGTTAGGACCGGGCCTCGGAGGGTGAGAGTGACAAGTGTGTCGGGATTCGAATGGACTCGCTGATTACGGCTGCGGCGCGCGCGCTCGCGGCGGGTGATCCCCTCGGCGCACTGAAACGGGTGGCCCTGCGTGACGATGCGCCGGCGCTGGCGCTGCGCGGCATCGCGATGGCCCGGCTCGGCGAATTCGCCCGCGCCAAGGAGCTGCTGCGGCGCGCAGGCCGCGCCTTCGGCCCGCGCGAAGCCGTCGCGCGGGCGCGCTGCGTGGTGGCGGAGGCCGAGATCGCGCTGGTGTCGCGCGACCTTTCCTTTCCCGGGAAGAGCCTCGCCGCGGCACGCGCAACGCTCGCGGCGCGAGGCGATGCGCTCAATGCCGCCCATGCCGGCTATCTCGAAATTCGCCGCCTGCTGCTGATCGGGAGCCTCGATGCGGCCGAGCGCATGCTTGATGGTCTCGACCCGGCGCCGTTCCCGCCGGCGCTGCGGGTCGGCCATGAACTGGTGGTCGCCGGAATCGCGATGCGGCGATTGCGGACCAAGCCGGCACGCGAAGCGCTGGCCCGCGCAAGGGAAGCCGCGCGCCGCGCCGGCATCGCCGAACTCGCGGCCGAGGTCGAAAGCACCGCGCGCCTGCTCGCGACACCCGCGGCGCGTCTGATCGCGCGCGGCAGCGAGCGGCCGCTCTTGCTCGAGGAGGTCGAAGCCCTGATGGCGTCGAAGGCGCTCGTCGTCGATGCCTGCCGCTATGTCGTGCGCGATATCAGCACCACGGTCTCGCTGACCCGGCGGCCGGTGCTGTTCGCGCTCGCGCGCGCGCTGGGCGAGGCGTGGCCGCAGGACGTGTCGCGCGGCGCGCTGATCGCGCGGGCCTTTCGCGGCAAGCACGCCGATGAATCGCACCGTGCGCGGCTACGTGTCGAGATCGGACGGCTGCGCCGCGCGCTGCGGCCGCTGGCCGATCTCAGCGCCACGCCGGACGGCTTTGTGCTGGAGCCGCATGGCCGGCGCGAGGTGAGCGTTTTGGCGCTGCCGGTCGAGGAGGAGCATGCCGCGGTGCTGGCCTTTCTCGCCGACGGCGAGGCCTGGTCGAGCTCCGCGCTGTCGGTCGCGCTGGGGGCGAGCCAGCGCACCGTGCAGCGTGCGCTCGACACATTGGCCGCCACCGGCAAGGTGCAGTCAGTCGGCCGTGCCCGCGCCCGGCGCTGGATGACGCCGCCGGTACCGGGATTCACGACGACCTTGTTACTCCCTGCCCCGCTGCCGAACGGCTAGCATCGGGGCGCAATTGGAGCGTTTTCGAGCGAAGCGGATATCGCTTCGTGCGAAGAAAATGCGTCAAAACAGGAAATCTGGAGCCTCGATTCTGATTCAATCAGAACCGAAGCTCCAGGCGACAGGAGCGCAGCATGAAAAAGGCCACGGCCGAGATCATCCGGGAATACGGCCCCTTCGACGGCGTCGAGAACGTCGGCGGCGTCAGCTTCGACGGCGAGCAGGTCTGGTTCGCGGCCGGCGATCGCCTGGTGGCCTTCGATCCCGACAGCGGCAACACCACCCGCACCCTCGATATCGCGGCCCATGCCGGCACCGCCTTCGACGGCAAGCACCTCTACCAGATCGCCGAGGACCGCATTCTGAAGATCGAGCCGCAGAGCGCGCGCGTGATATCCACCATCCCCTCGCCCGGCGGCGGCCGCGACTCGGGCCTCGCCTGGGCGGAGGGCTCGCTGTGGGTCGGCCAGTATCGCGATCGCACCATCGTTCAGATCGATCCGGAAACCGGCAAGGTTCTGCGCACCATCGAAAGCAACCGGTTCGTCACCGGCGTCTCCTGGGTCGATGGCGAACTCTGGCACGGCACCTGGGAAGGCGATGAAAGCGACGTGCGGCGCATTGACCCGCAGACTGGCGAAGTCATGGAAAAGCTGGAGATGCCGCAGGGCGTGTTCGTCTCTGGCCTCGAGTCCGACGGCGCCGACCGCTTCTTCTGCGGTAGCGGCTCCGCCAACAACAAGGTGCGTGCCATCCGGCGACCGAAGCGCAGCCGCGCGTGAAGCGATTTGCGATCACCTTTCGGCTAGGGAAAGAATAGAGCGGATCACCTGGCGCTTCTCGTCCGACAAACCCGCGAGCAGCGCCTCGTCGAGATGCTGTTCTCGGATGAGCCGTGCGAAGACAAGCGGGAGCTGTGAGTATCGATAGTCGAACATCTCATCGAGCTCCCTCCTTTGCTGGTGCAGATACTCGCCAACTTCCCACATCTCCGACGGCGTCGCTGCCGCAACGGCCCTGCTCTTGAATTCGACCATCACCTTGGCGAGCGCGCATTCCACCGCCGAATCATAGGCCTTGCGCGCAATCTTCTTTTCGGCTGGGGACCATTGGAGATCACGGTACATAGTGGGCTCTCATGCGCCTGGCGTCGTGCCAACAATCATGGCATTCAGCCGTGGACGCCCGACCGATGCAATGACGCCATAACGTTGCCCCTTTGCCCACCGCTCGGCAAGACCAATTCGTCTGTCCGAGCGGCGCGCTGCATGACGGAGTTCAAACTTCACGCCGGCGCCGGCACCGCGGTGGGCCGCACCGCCGGCATCGGGCGGAAGGTCATCATGATCAGGAACGCGCCGATGCCGACCGCCCAGGAGCCGACATAGAGCCACGTGTAGCTCGCAAAGGTGTCGTAGATCAGGCCGCCGGCCAAAGGCCCGGTCGCCATGCCGAGGCTGCCGGCCATCGCGGTGCCGCCGATCACGGTGCCCATCATCCGCAGCGGAAAATTCTCGCGGATCAGCACGGAATACAGCGGCATGGTGCCGGCATAGATGAAGCCGAAGATCGCCGCGACCGCGTAGAATGCGGCAAGCTCGCGCACGAAGACGTAGCCGAGCGCGCCGAACGCCTGCGCCAGCAGGCCAAGCACCAGCACGCGCTTGGCGCCAAAACGGTCGCCGAGCAGACCGAAGGCGATGCGGCCGCCCATGCCGGCGAGCCCTTCGACGCTGTAGATCGTCACCGCGGCGACCATCGGAATGCCGCAGGTGACCGCGTAACTCACGGTATGGATGATCGGGCCCGAATGGGTGGCGCAGCAGAAGAAATTGGTCGCGATCAGGATGATGAATTGCGGCGAGCGCAGCGCCTGCGCCAGCGACATCGGCGGCTCGCCGTTCTCCGAGACCGCTTCAGCGTGGTCGCCCTGCAGCGCCGGCGGGCGGCGCACCAGGAACGAGACCGGAATCATGATCGCGCCGACCACGCCCGAGACGATCAGCATCGCGGTGCGCCAGTCGTGGTGGGAGATCAGCCAGGCCGCGAGCGGCGACATCGTCATCGGCGCCATGCCCATGCCGGCCGACACCAGCGAGACGGCGAGGCTTCGATGGGTGTCGAACCAGCCGGTGACGCAGGCCATCATCGGGGCAAAGATCGCCGCCGTGGCCGCGCCGACCAGCGCGCCGAACACGAACTGAAAGGCCAGCAGCGACGTCACCTGGCTGGCCAGCGCGAGGCTCGCCGCCAGCACGACCGATCCGGTCAGCACCACCGGCAGCGGCCCGAAACGGTCGGACAGCGTGCCCCAGATCATGCTGGTGAAGGCCATCGCGAGGAAGCCGATCGTCATCGCGCTGGAGATGCCGGTCACCGACCAGCCGGTCTCGCGCGCCATGGGCTGGAGGAACACCGGCAGCGAAAACATGCCGCCGATCGCGACGCAGCCGAGCAGGCCACCGGCCGCGACGATCACCCAGCGATAGGTCGAATTGCTCATTCCGGAACTCCCATTCAGCTCGATCTGGCTGGAAGACGAACGGACCGGACTGGAACCGACAACCAACGCGCGCGCCAGCTCACTTTTTTGCGAGCATGGTGGCCTCGAGCGTCGCTACCGAATATTCCTCCTGGTCAGCGGCCGGCTGGACTGCACCCCGGCTCCGGCGCGATCTCGCCGAGTGGTCGCACCTGCACGAGTTCCAAACCCTGCGTCCTGACAATGAACATGCTCATCGCCGCGTGATGATCCCGACCGAGCGTGACAGGGCCGGTCGGCGACGGAATGGCGAGGCCCGCCATCGCGTCGATGATCGCCTCCTTGTCGAGCTTGCCGGCCTTCTCGGCCGCCGCCTTCAGCGCGATCAGCGTGTTGTAGTGCGTCATCACATAGTTCGACACCGCGACACCGGCGCCTGCAGCGGCGCGGGCCTTCGCGACGAACGCCTTGACGGCAGGATCCTCGCTCGTCGCGACTGCCGGCACCACGGTCACCACGTTCTGGCCCTTGCCGCGGAAGATGCCGAGGTCGACTTCCGACAATCCGAGGAACGCGACGGTGATGTCCTTCAACAGCCCGGCCTCGTCGGCCTGCCGGATGAAATCCATCCCGTCGCCCTTCAACGCAAACAGCAGCACCTTGGCCTTGCTCGCCGCGATCTCCTTGATCAGCGGTGAGAAGTCGGTCTCGGTCCCCAGCGTGTATTTCGTCGCGACCACCTTGCCGCCGAGCTTCTCGATCAGGGGCTGCGCGATGCCGAACATCCGATGGGGCCAGACCCGGTCGGCGCCGAGCAGGAAGTAGGTGTTGCCGAACGTCCGGGTCATGTAGGGCAGCAGCTGGCCGAGCTCCTGGTTCGGCACCGCGCCGAACGAGAACAGATAGCGGCTGCATTTGCCGCCCTCGTAATTGGTGGCATAGAACAGCGGCGTCTTCGAGCTCTCGGCAATCGGCATCAGTGCATTCAGATTACGCGAGGTGATCGGACCAACAACGGCAAACACGCCCTGCTTCTCGACCAGCGAGCGCATCGCCTCAGCGGCCTCCTCCGGCCGCGTCTTGTCGTCGGCATAGATCACCTCGACCGGCCGGCCGAGAATGCCGCCGGCCGCGTTGATGTCCCTGGCGGCGAGATCGAGCCCAAGTTTCGCCTGCTGGCCGTAGAGCTCGACCCCGCCGGAAAACGGCAGCACCGCGCCGACGCGGATCGGTTCGCCGGGTCCAGCGGCGCGCGCCGGCTGAAGCATCGCACCGCAAAGCAGAAGCGCGAGCGTCGTGCAGATGATCGAGCGTGATGCCATGTGCGTCATTCCTTCGAGCAGGACCATGCTTGCTCGATAGTATCGGCGCGGGATATTGAAGAATTCGTCAAACGCGCCGTGCTTGCGTCACAATCGAGGCGATGCTCACCGCGCCCGTCGAGACATCTCCGGGCCACCTTCCCCAAGACTTCTGGCTAGGCAACCCGCATCCGCGGAATGCCGACTCGCGCCTTGCCCTAACCAATGAAAGGACACCTCTTGCAAGACCGCTTCGTCCTGATCTCCGGCTGCTCCGGCGGCGGAAAATCGACGCTGCTTGCTGAACTAGCCGCTCGCGGCTATCCGGTCGTCGAGGAGCCCGGCCGCCGCATCGTCACCGATGAGCTCGCATCCGGCGGCAACGCCCTGCCCTGGGTCGATCCGGCGCCCTTCCTGCGGCGCGCCGTTGACGTCGCACTGCAAGATATCGAGATGGCAAAGGCCCATTCGGGATGGGTGTTCTTCGATCGCGGCCTCATCGACGCGGCGTCGGCGCTTGAGGCGTTGACAGGCGAACCGGTGCTGCACAAGATCTGTTCCGTACATCGCTACCACCGGCGCGTGTTCGTGACGCCGCCGTGGCCTGAAATCTACGTCACCGATTCCGAGCGTCGGCACGGCTTCGAGGCAGCGACGGCGGAATATCAGCGTCTGATGGAGACGCTTCCGGCGCTTGGCTACGACGTCATCGGCTTGCCGAAGCTATCGCCATCCGTGCGGGCCGATTTCGTGCTCACGACGCTCGGCGGCTGCCTCACATCGACGGCCTGATCAGGCCGTCACTCCGCGGCCTCACGCTGCGGGACGCCCTGCTCGACGTCGAGCTGCAAGATGTCGTTGAAGCGGTTGAAGGCGCCGCAGAGCGCGATCCGCCAGGTCAGCTCGACGATCTGCGGTTCCGAGAAGTGTTCGCGCAGGCGTGCGAAAATCTCGTCGCGGGTCTTGTTCCAGTTGTTGGTGACGGCGATCGCATATTCGACCACGAGCTTGTCGAGCGCATCGAGCTCGGGATGATCCTGATAGTCGAGCAGCCGCTCGGCGCCCTCCTGCGACACGCCCTGGACCGCGAGCTTGGGCGCATGGTGCGACACGCAATAGTCGCACTTGTTGAGCAGCGAGACCGTGACCAGCGCGAGCTCGAGATGGCGCTTCGAGACCACCGCCTCGTCGGCGAGATCGACCAGCAGCGACCACATGTGCTTGAAGATCGGCGGGCGCTGCGCCATGACGCCGGCCTGGTTCTCGAACGCGCCATAGGTGGTCATCTTGTCCCACAGCGGCTTGAGCTCGGCCGGCAGGTCGTTCCTGGTCTTGATTGACACGCGTGACATGGATTGCCTCGGATCGGAATTGTACCGATGCAGCCTGCCCCGCTTCGCCTGATACCGCAAGCCGCAGGCCGGCATGGCAGGCGTCACGCCAGGAACTTACCGCCACCCGCGACGCAGTCCGGCTGTCGGCTCAGAACGACGTGCCTCCTCCGAACCGGAACTCCTGCACGATGTCGTATTTACCCTTCGTGATCGGCACGGCGTAATCGAAGCGCAGCGGGCCGAACGGCGAGGCCCAGATCAGGCCGACACCGACCGAGGTTCGCACCACGTTCCCATCGTCGTATTGGAGGCCGCATTTGCAAGCAGCCGTATTCACCTCGCCGGTTGCGGCCCACGACGTCGGGCCTTCATAACCCCAGAGCGAGCCGGCGTCCGCATAGACAGCCCCCTTCAACCCAACCTCGGAGGGCAGGAACCAGAACGGCATCTGCAGCTCCATCGACGCCCCCCAGTATTTGGTGCCGCCGAGCGCATCCCCGACCGCGCCTAAGCTCGCATAGGTGATGTCGCGCGGGCCGATGCCGTTGGTGGCAAAGCCGCGCACGAGATTCGGCCCCATCTGGAAATGGTCCAGCATGCGCAGATCGTTGTCGCCGACCTTGGTGAGCAGGCCGCCCTGCAGGTGGATCAGTCCGATCAGGTCGGACACCAGCGGCGTGTAGTATTTCGCGTCGACCGCGCTCTTCAGATATGTCACGTCGCCGCCGACGCCGGCAAAATCCTGCTTGAAGTCGATCAGCAGGCCGTCGGTCGGGTTCTTGTTGTTGTCGAGGGTGTTGTAGGTCAGCGTGTAGCCGATCTGCGAGGTCCAGGTCGCCCCTGCGGCGAGCTCCTTGCGCACCGGCAAGGTGGATTCGCCGTCGCCGTAGCAGCCATATCCATAAAGCCCTGACGAGACCGAGTTCGTGGGATCGACACCGCCGAGCACACTCTGGATGTAGGCGGGTGTTGGATTGAACGCGAGCGACGGGTTGGCCGGATTGTTGTTGCAGTTCGCATAGGCGCTATCGAGCGAGATTTCCTGCTGATAGAGCGAATAGCGCAGCTGCAGGGTCAGGTCTTCGCGCAAGGCCAGGCCCAGCCGCGGCGAGAACCCGATCGTCTTCACGCCATAGGTCGTGTAGTCCGTCGGCAATTGCTCCTTGTAATACGCATCGAGCCCGAGCGCGACGCGATAGTCGAGCAAATACGGCTCGACAAAGGACAGCGACAGGCCGCGCGAGTACTGGCCGTAGCTGACCGTTGCCTTGGCGAACAGGCCACGACCGAGCAGATTTCGCTCGGAGATGCTGACCTCGGCAAGCGCGCCGTCCGTCGTGGAATAACCGCCCGAGACGGAGAAGTCGCCGGTCGACTTTTCCTCCAGATCGACGACCAACACCACGCGATCGCTCGTTGATCCGGGCTCGGTGGTGATCTTGACGGTCTTGAAGTAGTCCAGATTCTTCAGCCGCCGCTCGGCGCGATCGACCAGCGCGCGGTTATACGCATCGCCCTCGGAGAGATCGAACTCGCGCCGGATCACGTAGTCGCGGGTGCGGCCGTTGCCGCGAATGTCGATCCGCTCGATATAGGTGCGCGGCCCCTCCTCCACGCGAAACACGATCCCCACCGTGTGGGCCTCGAAATTCCGGGCACCGTCCGGACGGATCACCGCGAAGGCGTAGCCGCGGCGCGACGCTTCGATCTGCATGTCCTCGACCGACTTCTCGACCGCCTCGACATTGTAGAGCGAGCCTTCGCCGACGCGCGACAATGAACGCAGCGTCGTCGGATCGAAGCCCGCTATACTCGAGCGGAAACTGACCGTCGCAACGCGGTACTGCTGCCCCTCATCGATCTTGAACGTCACCTGAAAGCCCTTGCGCTCCGGATCATACTCGGCGAGTGCAGCTACGACCTGGACGTCCGCGTAGCCGTGCTTCAGGTAGAAGCGGCGGATCAGGTCACGGTCGGCCTCGACCCGATCCGGGTCGTAGATATCGGCATTGCCGAGAAAGCTCAGGAAGTTCGTCTCATGGGTCTTGATTACGTCCTTCAGGCGCGCCGCCGAAAAACTGTTGTTGCCCATGAACTCGATGGTCTTGATGCCGGTCTTCGCTCCCTCGTCGACGGTGAAGATGAGATCGACGCGGTTGTTCGAGCGTTCGATGATCTCCGGCGTGACGTGCACGTCGTAGCGGCCTGAGCGCCGATAGATCTCGGCGATCCGCAGTGCATCCGACTGCACCATCGGCCGCGACAGGGTACCCCGCGGCTTGGACTGCATTTCGGCAGCGAGCTGCTCGTCCTTGATCTTCTTGTTGCCCTCGAACGCGACGCGGTCGATCACCGGATTCTCGATCACCGAAACGACGATCCGGCCGCCCGCGTGATTGATCTTGACGTCCTGGAACAACCCCGTTCCGACCAGCTCCTTGAGGCCGTCGTCGACGGCAGCCTGATCGAGATGGCCGCCGGGCCCGGGCCTGAAATAGGAGCGGATGGTCTCCGCCTCTACCCTCCGGTTGCCTTCGACCGTGATCGCATCAACCGATCGGGCCGCCGCAGGAGCCAACAATGGCCACGTCACCGGCGTCCCCGGGATCGAAAAGCCCGACAGCACGATCGCCGCGACAAAGCTCCGCCACGTCTTCATTCCACACCTCGCGAACAAGAAGCCCGTTGTGACGGGATGGTGATGGCTGCGGTGTGGCTGCAGGATTGCGGAATTATTTCCAGTGGTTTGGGACTGTTAGCGCGACGCGACGCGGCCGGCATCGCCGATTGGTTCGGGCTGCGCGCGACGCTTACAGTTCAGAAACACTATGCTTACGAAAAGGCGCAATGCCGCCCACAAGCGACGCGTATGCTGGTCAATTGGTGGCTGAGCGCGCTGGAACGCGCCCGATGACGTTATGATGAGGACCCAGTCGCGGATCATGCTTGCAAACACTCCGAAGATCCTGATCGTCGAAGACGATCTGCAGACCAGAGACTTGATTGCCCGCTACCTGCGCGACCAATCCTGCCTGGTGGCCACCGCCTCGAACGGCAGGGAAATGGATCGTTACCTTGCCGGGCATTCGCTCGATCTCGTCGTCCTCGACCTGATGCTGCCCGGAGAGGATGGACTGACCCTGTGTCGCCGCCTGCGCGGCGACTCGACGATCCCGATCATCATGCTCACGGCAAAGGGCGAGGACCTCGACCGGATCCTCGGGCTCGAGATGGGCGCGGATGACTATCTCGCCAAGCCGTTCAATCCGCGCGAGCTGCTGGCGCGGATCAACGCCGTGCTGCGCCGCCAGGCCCAGGCCGGCCTTGCCGGGCGCTCGGGCCAGAGCGCCGCGCGCCTGCGCTTCCAGGACTGGACCATCGATCTTCGCCTGCGCGAATTGCGCGATCCCGACGGCGCCCAGGTCCCGTTGACGAGCGCGGAGTTCGACCTGCTCCAGGTGTTCTGCGAGCGTCCCGGCCGGATTCTGACGCGGGATGGCCTCCTGACCATGACGCGCAGCCGGCCGGCCAGTCCGTTCGGGCGCAGCATCGACGTGCTGGTCAGCCGGCTTCGCCGCAAGCTCGATACGAGCGAAGGATCGTCGGTGATCCGGACGGTGCGCACCGGCGGCTACATCTTCACGCCGCATGTGGAGGACGCATGAGCTGGACCCGCAGGATCGCCGCGCTTTTCAGCTTCCACCGGATCAGTGGCCAGATCGCCGCGCTGATCCTGCTTTCGCTGGTGCTTATCCATGCGCTGATCGGGCTCTATTTCGTCAGCCAGAAGCCGAGATCGTTTGCGGACAGGCCGGTCCATCAGTTCCAGCTGGTTGCCAGGCTTCTGAGCGAGGCCCCTGCGGCCGATCGCGCAACGCTGTTGCGCGCTGCCGATCGCGCCTTTCCCCGGCTGCACCTCACATTGCGCGACGCAGATCTGGGCTCGTCTGACGATGCTTCGTCCGAGGTACCTGGCGTCGACGATATCGACGAGTTTTCCTCGAAGACCGCGCCGGCGGCGGTTCGGTTGCCGGACGGAGCCCTGTTCGAAGCGACGATCGGCCCGACGAAAATGCCGCCGTTCTTCGGCGGGTTCTGGGTCAGCACGTTCCTGTTCCTGTTCGTCAGCGTCACGCTGCTCGGCGTGTGGGCCGGCCGCGCGCTCAGTGCGCCACTCTCCGCGTTTGCCCGCGCCGCCGAGAATTTCAGCATCAGCCAGGCCGCTGCGCCGCTGCCGGAGACCGGCCCGGAGGAAATCCGGGCCGCAGCGGTCGCGCTCAATCGCATGCGCGAACGCATCACCACGTTGATGAATGACCGCACGCGCATGCTCGCCGCCATCAGTCACGACTTGCGCACGCCGATCACCCGGCTGCGGCTCAGGTCCGAATACATCGAAAACGATGCCCAGCGCGCGGAGACCCTGCATGACCTCGACCAGATGCAGGCCATGCTGGAATCCGTGCTGTCATTCCTGAGCGGCGGCAGCGCGGCGAAGCCGACGCTCGTGAACGTCGCCGCGCTGCTGCAGACGATCTGCGAGCAATTCTCCGATTGCGGTCACGTCGTGCGCTACCAGGGCCCGGTCAGGGCTTCGTTCCTGATCCGCCCGAGCGAGATCAGCCGCACCGTGACCAATTTGGTGGAGAACGCCCTGAGGTTCGGCAGCGAAGTCGATATCCTGCTTACCGCGTCAGCCGATCAGGTCACGATCGATGTCTCGGACGACGGTCCGGGGATTCCAGAGCACTGCCGGGCCGAAATGCTGAAGCCGTTCGTCCGCGGCGACGAAGCCCGCACCATGGACGAGACAAGCGGCTTCGGGCTTGGCCTTTCGATCGCGCAGGCCATGGTGTGCGGACATGGCGGCGAGCTGTCGCTGCACGACAACACGCCGCACGGCCTTCTTGTCCGCATCAAATTGCCAGGGCCCGTGCACCTCGGATCGGATCGAAGCGGGGCGAGCGCGTCTCGATCCGTGCTTCCTGAACTCGTGTCCGGCTAGAGCAAGATTCAGAAGCGCTTGCCCCTGCCACCCGGCCGCTTTGGCCGGCAGGATCAGCCCTTCTTCGGATCGGCGCGCGTGTTGCGCAGCAGATTGTCGCGCAGCCTCGCAACGGTCTTCTGCACGACGGGAAATTCGTCGCCGAGCCCGGTGGCTTCGACCAGGGACACATTGATGTCCTTGTCGAGCAGGCGTCGGCCGGCCGGCGTCAGGCTCACGCGAACCTGCCGCTCGTCGGCGGGATCTCTGACGCGGCTGATGTAGCCGCTCTGCTCCAGCTTCTTAAGGATCGGAGTCAGCGTGTTGGATTCCAGAAACAGCTTCTCGCCGAGCGCGCTGACGGTCTGCTCGTCCGCCTCCGACAGCGCCACCATGGCGATGTACTGGGTGTAGGTCAGGCCGATCGCATCCAGGATCGGCTTGTAGGCGCGGCCGAAGGCCAGATTGGCCGAATAGACCGCAAAGCACAGAAAATTCGAGAGTTTTCGGCCTCTGGTCTCGGCTTTGGAAGAGCGGGTCACGGGCGTCTCCGGAGTTTGTGATGTCCCGGTGCATATAAATCGTATCCGATTAAATCGGAAGTGCTTGACACGATCAAGCCCGAGACCTATTTCGAGGCGTACACGATTAGATCGGATACGATCTACATTCATCCAAAAGGAGCTCGCCATGACCGCCAATGCACAGGTTCTCGTCACCGGAAAGACCCACGTCACCGCCGGCCCGAACGGCGCCGCCCGCTCGCGCGACGGCTTTCTCGACGTCAAGCTGCCGCAGCCGCACCCCGCCGCGGAAAACCTGTTCGCGGCCGCCTGGTCGGCCTGCTACATCGGCGCGATCCAGCTCGCCGCCGGTCAGCGCAAGGTCAAGCTCGCGAGCGAGCCCGAGGTCGACGCCGAGATCGATCTGAACCAGGCCGGCAGCGACTACTTCCTGAGCGCCCGCCTCAACGTCCACGTCCCCGGCGTCGAGCGCGAGATTGCGCAGGAGCTGATCGAAGCCGCGCACGGCATCTGCCCCTACTCCAAGGCGGTTCACGGCAACATCGCCGTCACGACCACCCTCGTCTGAAACGAACGCATGACGATCTCCGACGCGGGCCGGCCGCTTGCCGGCTCGCGATCGGACAAGGTCAGCAAGCAAATCCTGGAGTTCAAGATGACCAGCAAGCTGATGAAGGCGACGCGCCTCCTCGCAAGGACGGCCTTGTTCACCGCAAGCCTCCTGACAATTCCGAGCGCACAGGCGCAGCAGCCGGCCGGCTTCGCGCGAACCGACCTGCAGCGCCACGACCTCAGCACCTCCGGGCGTGAAGCCGTGCAGGTGCGTGTCGACATCGCGCCGGGCAAGGCATTCGGCCGCCATACGCATCCGGGTGAAGAAATCATCTATGTGCTCGCCGGCACGCTCGAATACGACGTCGACGGCAGGCCGCCGGCGAGGCTGAAGGCCGGCGACGTGCTGTTCATTCCCGCCGGCACGGTCCATGCGGCGAGGAATGTCGGCGACGTCACTGCCAGCGAGCTTGCGACCTACATCGTCGAGAAGGACAAGCCGCTGCTGACCCTCGTAAAGTGACCGATCCCGCCTGCCCGCCCCTGCGTCTGGGCAGGCACGGCGACATCGTGCTCACTTCGTGCCGTGAGCCTCGGCCTGCCGCACCGGCCGCGCGTTGAAGATCAGGAAGCTGAGCGCGGCCATAATCCACACCCCGATGCCGCCATAGAGCATCACCCAGCCGAAGCCGCTCGCCAGTGCCTGATGCACGACCGGGCCGGTCAGCTCCGGCGCGGATGCGATGTCGCCGGCCGCGATCCGCTCGGCGATTGCCCGGAGTTGCACGCCGTCCAGCGCGGGCAGCACCGCCTTCAAATGCGCCAGCACACCGCTTGCCAGGATAAAGCCCATCAGCGCGATGTTGACTGACAGCGAAACCATTCGCGCGCTCATGTCGATGCCCGAGGCCATGCCGGCGCGGTCGCTCGAGACCGAGCCGGTCGTCGTGTTGGTGACCGGAGTGTTGGTGATGCCAAGACCAATTCCGGCGAGCAGGCAGCCCGGCAGCATCGTCACCCAGTCCGGCTGCGCGGCGGCGCTGCCGAATTTCATCAGCATGAATCCGGCGCCGATCGTGAACAGCCCCACCGGAATGATCAGGCCCGGCTGATAGCGCAGCGACAAGCGTTCGGCGAACGGCGGCATCACCAGCGTCGGCAGCGTGTAGGCAAGCAGCGCAAGACCCGCGGACACGCTGTCATAGCCGAGGCCGGCATGAAACCAGATCGGCAGGTAGATCATGAACGGCCAGTAGCTGAGGTTCATCGCCGCCGAGCCGACGATCGAGCCGGAGAAAGCTGGAATCCGAAACACTGAAAAGTCGAACATCGGCCGCCGGCTGATCTTCTCGGCAACCAGGAACGCGATGAAGCTCCCGGCGGAGACGCCGAGGATCGCAAGCCCCTTCGGACTGACGAAGCCGAGATCCGGACCCTGCGTGATGTAGAAGGCGAGGCAGAACACGGCGAGCGACATCGTCACGATACCGGCGACGTCGAGGCTGCTCGCCTTCGGATCCTTCGATTCATGCACGCCGCCAATCGTGAGCACGAACGCAACGGCCGCGAACAGCACGTGGACGAGGAACACCCACTCCCAGCTCAGCGCCGCGACGACGGCGCCGCCGATGATCGGGCCGAAGCCGAGACCGATGCCGAAGATGACGCCCCACCAGCCCCAGGCGACGGCGCGCACCCGGCCGCCCTGGAACTCGTGCGAGAGCACGGCGATCTGGCAGATCAGGAGCGCGCCGCCGCTCAGGCCCTGCAGGAACCGGGCGACAATCAGCATTTCCACGCTCGAGGCGACGCCGCAGATCAGCGAGGTGACGCCGAACGCCGCGATCGCGACCAGGAAGATGCGCTTGCGTCCATAGCGGTCCGCCACCGTCCCGATCGCCATCAGCACCGTGGTGACCGCGATCGTGTAGGCGTTCATGATCCATTGCAGCGCCTTGAAGTCGGCATGCAGCACCCGCTCCAGCGTCGGCAGGATCGCGGGGATGCTGGAAATCTCCAATCCGAACATCAGGCAGGCAAGGCATACGGCGGACAGCACGACAGCGCCGCGGCGGCTCAGTTCAGTAGACATGATCAAGCCTTTTGTTGTGGCAAGCCAACGGAGTACCGCACGCTGTTGCCAGGGTGCTGGCAGCAGCGTCGGTCGATCGACTCACGATGTATTGAGGCAGCAGCGGCAGGAATCGGGTGGCCGCAGCGCTTCACAGCGCAAAGCTAGTCATGGCTTGAGCATTGGTGAATTGGATGACTAGATATTTCAGAGACAACAAATCCGGATGACTGACATGACCACGCTCGACGTCGACGCCGTGAAGACATTCGTGACCATCGCCGATCTCAAGAGCTTTACCCGCGCCGCCGAAACGCTCGGCACCACGCAGGGCGCGATCAGCGTCAAGCTGAAGCGGCTGGAACGCCAGCTCGGCCACAGGCTGATCGAACGGACACCGCGCCTGGTGCGCCTGTCGGCGCAGGGCGCGGCTTTCCTCGCCCCTGCGCAGGAATTGCTCGCCGCGCATGATCGCGCCATCGCGGCGTTGTCGCCGGTGCGTCCGCGTCGCTTCTCGCTCGGCATCGCCACCCATGTCGGAGGCGCGGAGGTCCCGACCTTGCTGGCGCGGCTGCATGCGCACGACCCGACGCTCACCATCGAAGTCCGGCTCGAGGACTCCCGCGACCTGCTCGATGCCTTCGATCGCGGCGAGATCGACGCCGCCATCGTCCGCCGCGAGGACGACCGCCGCGACGGCGAGATGCTGGCGACGGATCACTATGGCTGGTTCGCCACGCCGGACTTCGTCCATCGCGCGGGCGAGCCACTGCGGCTCGCCGCCTCCTCGCCGTCCTGCGGCGTGCTCAACATCGCGACGCGCGCGCTGGCGGCGGCGGGCATCCCGTGGACGGAAAGCCTCCTTGGCTGCGGGTCCTTTGCCGTCGCCGATGCGGTCGCCGCAGGCCTCGCGACTTCGGTGTTCTCCCGCCGGCTCGCCCCGGCCGGGACGATCGAGGTCAGCCGGCGGCTCGGCCTGCCTGCGCTACCGCCGTCCGAGATCATGCTGCTGTCGGCGCTGTCAGATGCAAAGTCACGCGCGGTCCTGAAGACGATCGTTGGCGCCTTTCGCGAGCACCATCGGATGCCTGCGAGCCGCGCGGCAGAGGAAATCCATACCGTCACGGAAGTTGTCGGCTCCTGAGCGATCTGCGCGCCGGCCCGCCTAGCGGCGCGTGCCTCCGGCACGCTTTCCCTCGAACAGCGCACGCTCCGAGGTGAGCGCGTTGGCGAGAAAATCGAGTGTCGCGCGGATGCGCGCGGTGCGCTTGAGATCGTCATGGGTCAATAGCCACAGCGCCGAGCGCGGCTCCGCGAGGGCTTTCGGCGTCAGGCGGCGCAGCGTGGGCGCGAGATCGCCCACATAGCACGGCAGCAGGGCAAGCCCCAGTCCCGCTGCCGCAGCATCGCGCAGCGCCGGAAGCGCGTCGACCCGGCAGGTGATCCGCGCCGAACGCAGGTTCTCGCGCATCCAGCCGGCGACGACGGTCCCCGCCAGCGCATCGTCGAGCCCGATCCAGTCGTGCACAGACAGATCCCTGTCACTGCGGCGGGCGAGATAAGCGCGCGATCCGTAGACCGCATGGGCAATATCGGCAACGCGTCGCCCGACCAGCAGTTCGGATGGTGCCGGTGTCGGGCGGATCGCGATCTCGGCCTCGCGGCGCGTCAGGTTCGCCATCGCATTCGAGATGATGATCTCCGGCTGGATCTCCGGATGCGCGGCGCGCATCGCCGGCAGATGCCGCATCAGCACCGCGCCGAGCGTGTCCGTCGTCGTGATCCGCACCGGCCCCGACGGCCTGAGGTCCCGTCCCGCCAGCTTGCGCTCGAGCGCAAGCACTTCGTCCTCGAGCCGGGCCGCCGACGCCGCCGCGATCTCGCCGGCCGGTGTCGGCGCGTAACCGTCGCGGAAGCGCTCGAACAGGCGGGTTCCGATCGCGTCCTCGATCGTGCCGAGGCGGCGAAACACGGTGGAATGCGTGACGCCGAGCTGGCGCGCCGCCCCCGAGAGGCTGCCTTCCCGCGCGACCGCGAGGACAAGGCGAAGGTCATTCCAGTCAAGCGGGCTGTTCATTTTTGCAAACTCAATTGGCAGAGTTGGCGAATACCTTATCACGGACAAACAGGCCATCTTTCCGAAAAGTTCGGCCGACGGGCGCACCTCGTGTGCCGCGCCGGCAAACGCAGGGGAGCCGGCAGGTGACGAGCGAGACCACCGAGACGTTGCAATTGCACGCCGCGCGGCCGGCGACGGTCGACCCGCGGCGATGGCTGGCGCTGCCGGTGCTGCTCACCGGCGCCTTCCTGCCGATCCTCGATTTCAATGTCGTCAACCTCGCGCTCCCCGCCATTCGCGACAATCTCGGCGCCAGCCCAAGCGAGGTGCAGTTCGTGATCTCGGCCTATGCCGCGACCTACGCCGTGTTCCTGATCACCGGCGGCCGGCTCGGCGACCTCTTGGGGCGGCGGCAGATGTTCCTGACCGGCGTCGCCGGCTTCACGATCGCATCCGTGCTGTGCGGCATAGCGTGGTCACCGGCCATGCTGGTCGCCGGGCGGATCCTGCAGGGCCTCACCGCCACCGTGATGGCGCCGCAGGTGCTCGCCTCGATCCGCGTGCTGTTTCCGGCGGCCGAACAGGGCCGCGCACTCGGCTTCTATGGCGCGACCTTCGGCCTTGCCAATATCTGCGGCCAGCTGCTGGGCGGCGTGCTCGTGTCGGCGCATCCGTTCGGACTGGCCTGGCAGGCGATCTTCCTGATCAACCTGCCGATCGGCCTCGCCGCCTTCGTCGGCGGCCTGCTGTACCTCGCCGACTCGCGCGCTGCGCACGCGCAGCGGCTCGACGTCGGCGGCGTCATTCTGCTGTCGCTCACGCTCGGCCTTCTGGTCTATCCGCTGATCGAGGGCCGGGAATCCGGCTGGCCTGTCTGGATCGTCGCGATGCTGCTGGCCTCTCCTCTGATGCTCGCCGGCTTCGTCCGCTTCGAGGCTCGCCTCGAAGCACGTGGCGGCGATCCGCTGGTCGCGCTGCATCTGCTGCGCAACAGCGATTTCGTGATCGGGCTGCTGATGGCGCTGGCCTTCTACATGCTGTCGTCGTTCTATTTGACCTTTGCGGTCTACCTGCAAAGTGGCCTGCACCAATCTCCGCTGGAAGCCGGCCTCGCCACCCTGCCCTTTGCCGCCGGCTTCTTCGTCAGTTCGCTGGTGTCGTCGCTGGTGATGCAATGGCTCGGTCCGCGCACGCTGACGCTGGGCTTTGCGCTCCAGGTCACAGGCTTCGGTGTCGTGATGCTGTCGGTCGGCGGCGCGCTTCCGCAAAGCCTGGAATTCGGCCTGATCTGCGGCGGGCTCGGCTTCGGCACCGTGATGCCCTCGGTGATCAAGGCCGTGATCGGCAGCATCGATCCGCGCCATGCCGGGCTGGCATCGGGCATGATGATCTCGACCTTCCAGATCGGCGCGGCGCTCGGCGTCGCGGTGATCGGCGGCGTCTTCTACAGCCTGCTCGGGCCGCATCCGCGGGCCGACGATTACGCGCACGCCTTCACGATCGCGCTCGGCTGCAACGTCGCGCTGCTGGCGCTCGGCGGCTGGCTGTCGCTGTGGCTGCCGCGCGAGCCGGCGGCGGGTTGAGATCGACACCGCCGACACGGCTATTGCTTTGCGGCCGCGAGCGGCGGCGGAAACAGCAGCTTGAGCAGGATGGCGGCAAGCAGTGTCATCAGGGCAAGCCCGATCGAGAGATAAAGCGCGCTCGCATCGCCGAACCGGTCGATCACGATGGCATAGATCAGCGGCGCCCCCGCCGGCAGGATGAAGCTCGGGACAATGAGCCGGCCGACCAGCGTACCATAGCTGCGGTGATCGAACAGGATCAACGGCAGCGTTCCCCTGGTGATGGTCAGAATGCCGTTGCAGGCGCCGTAGAGCAGCGCGAACGCGATCCCCATCTCCCGCGCTGATCCGCTGAACAGGCCGGCGACGAAGGAGAGCGGCATGATCAGGCAGGCCATCAGGTTGAGCCCGAGCGGATCGATCCGTCCGCCGAACAGGACTTCGCAGAGACGCGCGGCGGATTGTCCGATCCCCCGCAGCGTTGCGATCCACACCGCAACGGTGATGGTGAGCCCGAGGCCGGTGAGCACCGCGATCATGTGCGCGGACATGCCGGCGTTCAGGAAGTTCGCGCCGGTCATGATCACGGCATAGAGCCCGCTGGCCGCCGCAAGCTGCCGCCGCCCCACCGCGCGCGGTTGCCTTGATGCTGCCGCAGCAGAGCCCGGCGCGCCGGCAAATCGCTGGTTCGGAATCAGCAGATGCAGCGGGATCGTCAATAGCGCGATGCCGGCATAGGTCAGCACGGCGATGCGCCAGCCGAAATGGTCCGAGAGCATATGGCCGAACGGCCAGAACACGGTGGCGGCCAAGCCACCAAGCAAGGTGATCCCGGACATCGCGCGGCGCGCCTCCGGCCCGCCGATCCGGGCCAGCGCCGCGAAGGCGGCATCGTACAGCGTCAGCCGCATGCCGAGGCCAAGAACGATCCAGGACACGAAATAGCTACCGATCTGGTGCGAGACCGCGAGACCGGCGCAGCCGAGCGCGTTGATGACGGCGCCCGCGACCATGACCTGCCGGCCACCGCTTCTGTCCACCCACCTGCCCGCAAGGGGCGACGCCACCCCCATCACCAACAGCGCCGCGGCAAATCCGCCGTAGACGATGTCGCGGCTCCAGCCAAGATCCGCGGCGATCTGCTCGCCGAAGCCGCCGATCAGATAGTAGGTCGCGCCCCACGAGATCAGTTGAGCCAGCCCGAGGGCAATCACGACCCGGCGTGCGATCACCGGGCCGTTTCCTTGTCTGACGGCAGCGTGGAAGCGCCCGGCCCGAGCGGCCGCTGCATCAGCACGGTGTCGACCCATTGCCCGAGCTTGAAGCCCACCGACCTCAGCGTCCCGACCATTTCGAAGCCCATGCGACGGTGCAGCGCGATCGATCCGGCGTTGCCGCTGTTACCGATCACGGCGATCATTTGCCGCCAGGGTCCCGCCTCCGACCGTTCGATCAGCGCCCGCAGCAGCGCCGCCCCGACGCGACGGCCGCGCAGGGCTTCCGACACGTAGACCGAGTCTTCAATGGTGTTGCGATAGGCCGGCCGCGGCCGGTACGCTGTCGCGTAGGAATAGCCAGCCACTCGTCCGTCGATATCGGCCACGAGATACGGCAGCCCCGCGGCCAGCACGGCGGCACGGCGCCCGAGCATCTCGTCGAGTGTCGGCGGCACTTCCTCGAAGGTCGCCAGCCCGTTGAGCACGTGGTGCGCGTAGATGCGCTGCACCTCCGCCATGTCGACCTCTGTGGCGTCGCGGATCACGGTATCTTCGTTGTCGCTCATCCTTCCCTCGTGTTGCGGCATCATGGCTGTGCTTCGACGGCGCGTCGGTGCATGCTGCAGGCACCACGGGCTCATCTCGACATCGCTGCGCGACAGTCCGATATCCGCCAGCAGGCGATCGTCGAGCTCGCGCAGCGCCTGCCGGCGGCGGATGCGCGAATCTGGCGAGACCGCAAGATAGCGCCCCAACTCGACGATGACACCGCCAATGGACTTGAGGCCGGACAATGCCTGCTCCCGGTCTGCCGAAGCCGTCGCTTGCCGGACTATGCGCCGCGGCGTTATATAAGTGAAGCTTTGAAAGCTTATGCGCGGCATAAGAGATACTTTGATGAAGAACCTCAACCTCGATTATCTCGAAAGCTTCGCTGTCGTGATCGACTGCGGCAGCTTCTCGGCGGCGGCCGAGCGGCTGCAACTCACGCAGCCCGCGGTGAGCCTGCAGGTGCGCCAGCTCGAGCGCAGCCTGAATGCGACCTTGATCGAGCGGGTCGGACGCAAGGCCAGACCGACCGCCGCCGGCGTCGCGCTGCTCTCGCACGCGCATCAGATCAATGCGGCGGTGGCATCGGCGGTCGACGCCGTTGCACAGCAGACGACCGGAACGGCAGGCCGCGTGCGCCTCGGCACCGGTGCGACCGCCTGCATCTTCCTGCTGCCGCCGATCCTGAAGGAGCTGCGCGCCGCGCTGCCCTCGCTGGAGATCACGGTCACGACCGGCAACACCGCGGAGATCGCCCGGGCGGTCGAGGACAACACCATCGACATCGCGCTTGTCACGCTGCCGGTGTCGGGGCGCAGCTTCGAGATCACGCCAGTCGTGAACGACGAGTTCGTGCTGATCGCGCCCCGCGACATGAAACTGCCGGCGCGGATCACCCCGGAAGTGCTGGCGACGAGGCCCGTGCTGCTGTTCGAGCCGGGCGGCAACACCCGGCGCACCGCGGACGAGTGGCTGGCGCGCGGCGGCGTGTCGCTGAAGCCGCTGATGTCGCTCGGCAGCGTCGAGGCGATCAAGGAGATGGTGCGCGCCGGGCTAGGCTGCGCGGTGCTGCCCGGCATGGCCGTTCCCGCCAGCACCAAGCAGCGCGACCTGATCGTCCGGTCGCTGTCACCAAAGCTCTACCGCCGGCTCGCGGTGGTGATCCGCCGCGACAAGCGCCTCGATCGGGGGCTGCGGCAGACCTTGTCGGCGCTGAAGGGGCTCTCGGCCAAGGACAATGGCCGCTAGAGCGTCGAGCGAAGCGGACGTCGGTTCGCGTCGGGAAAGCAGGCAAGACAAGAAGCGAAAGCTTCGGTTCTGATTCAATCAAAACCGAAGCTCTCGGAGCACGCCGCGCGTTCGCCCTGCTCCACCCCTTACGTCGCCTTGCGCTCCTGCTCCGCGATCTTGCGGAACGCGGCCTCGCCGGCATCGGTCACCGCCGCCCATTTTGCGTTCGGCGTGGCCTCGGCGTCGTAATTGTCGTGCCAGTTCCACCATTTGTAGGTCGGGCCCTGCGGATAACCCTTCGGCGAGTCCTCCCAGAGTTCCTGGCGACCGAGCGGCGTGATGTCGAGATAGCTCCACACCGTACCCATCGCTTCGTCGCCGCGGCTGTTGACGAGATAGGTGCGGAAGATCCGCTCGCCGTCGCGGATGAACACGTTGTGGCCGTGCCACTCGGCGACGCCGAAGTCGGCGTCAAAACTGTCGGTGATCGTGTACCATGGCATGTCCCACTCCATCCGCGCCTTCAGACGCGCGATGTCGGCCTGCGGCGCGCGCGAAGCGTAAGCGAGCGTGGTGTCGCGCTGGTTCAGATGGGAGAGATGACTGACCTGATCGGCGCCGAGCGAACAGCCGCGGCAGCCGTGATCCGGCCAGCCGAACACGCCGGGCTCGAAGAAGGCGCGGTAGACGATCAGCTGCCGGCGCCCCTCGAACAGGTCGAGCAAGGTCGCCTTGCCGTTCGGTCCTTCGAAGACATACGGCTTCTCGACCGCCATCCAGGGCATTCGCCGCCGCTCTGCCGCTAGCGCGTCGCGTGCCCGCACCTGGGCCTTTTCCTTCACCAGCATCTCCAGGCGTGCCGCCTCCCACGCCTCCCGCGACACCACCGGCGCTGTCTGCATCGCCGCCAGTCCGCCGCGATCGTTTTCAGCTGATTTATTCATGATGGTCTCTCCATCTCCGATTTGGACGAACTCCGGGACCCCAGCGCGGTTCCATCGCCGCCCGCCGTTCGCCGTTGGTCATGCCCCAATCTGGCGCCGCGGCAGCAGTGAGCGGGAGTGACAAGTGTGTCGGGATTTTCACGCATGCGATCCGGCACGCAACCTGTCTTTGCGATATGCTTGCACTTTGCAATTATCTGTGCGAACCTCTCACCCCATGAAACAGACCGCGCCTGCGTCCGACGATGGGCTGAAGCTCAGTGCCTGGCTGCCCTACCGACTGTTCGTGGTCGCGGCACAGGTCGCCCGACCGCTCGAGCGCTTCTACGGCGAGACGTTCGGATTGAGCCAGGCCGGCTGGCGCATCCTCGCCGTCATCGCCGAGCGCGACGCCGCTAACGCCTCCGAGATCGGCCGCGCCTGCGCGCTCGACCCGTTTGCGGTCAGTCGCGGCATCGGCCAACTCGTCGAGCTCGGCTTCGCGGTGCGGCGCTCGGGCAGGACCGACCGGCGCTTCGCCGCCGTCAGCATTACCCGCAGCGGCCGGGCCGCGTTCAACCGGATCGCCACACTCGGCAGCGCGATCGAGGCGCGGTTGCTGGCGCGGCTGTCAGAGACCGAACGCGTCACGCTCGATTCCGCCCTCGCCCGGCTTGAGGGAGAAAGCGCGCGGATCGATGCCGACGGCTGGCGCGCACTGCGCGATGACGCCGGCACGCCATGACAGTCCTCCTGTTCGTGCTGACCGCGCTGCTCTGGGGCGGCGGCGCGCTGGCAACGGCGATGCAGGCCGGCGCGACGCCCGCGCCGTGGTCGGTCGCGCTGCGCATGGTGCTCGCGGGCGTCATCCTGCTCGGCTACGGCCGGCTGCGCGGCGTGCCGTTCGCGATCCCGCGAAAGGACCGGCCGGCGGTCGCGTTGCAGGGCCTGCTGTTCTTCGCCATTGCCTTCATCGCCTTTTATGAGGCGACCGCACGGATGCCGAGCGGGCTTGCGGCACTCGTCCTGTCGACATCGTCGCTGTTCGCGGCCGTGATCGCGCGCGCCGCACTCGGCGTTCCGATCTCCTCCGGCTTCGTATCGGGCGCGCTGTGCGGCATCCTTGGCCTCGCGATCATCTTCCTGCCCGGCGCCGCCGCGCACGGCGCCGTGCCGCTTGCGGGTTTCGCCTGGGCGCTCACTGCGGCCATCGCAACCGGCGCCGGGACAACGGTCGGTGCGCGCAACCAGCGCGCCGGACTGCCTGTCGTCTCGGTGCTCGGCTGGGGGGCGTTCGTCGGCGCCGCCGCGAGCGCGCTCTGGGCCGTCGCGACCGGCACGCCGTTTGCCGCCGACATCTCGCTCTCCTACGTGGCGAGCTTCCTCTATCTTGCGATTGCCGCCTCCTGCATCACCTTCATGCTCTATTTCGAGCTGGTGCGCCGGCTCGGTCCCGGGCGCGCGGCCTATACGCTCGCGCTGGTGCCGCTCGTCGCGCTGGTGCTGTCCGCGCTGTTCGAGCACCTTGCGCTGGGCTGGCCGGTGCTCGCCGGCGCCGCCACGATCCTTGCCGGCAACGTGCTGGTGCTGGCGCGCGCCTAGACCATTCCGCGGTCGGCGCGCAGCTCGCGGGTGCAAACGGCTGGCCGACGGCGCCATGCCGCAGCCGCCGGGCGAGCAGACTAATGCCCGCGAGGACCAGGAACACTGCGAAGTAGCCGACGGTCGCAGCGATCAAGCCAGCCAGCGGCTGGTGTGATCAGCGTCGCGACATCGTAGGCGGCATCGAACAGTCCGATGCCGGACGCAATCTGCGTTACGGGAACGGCGCGCACCACCGGAAGCGCCAGCAGCGGATACGTCATCGACATGCCGCAGCCCGCGACGATCACACCCGCAATGGCGGTCTGCTCGTCGGGGGCGAGGCCCAGGATCAGCATGCCGCCCGCCAGGGCCGCGAGCGCAAGCAGTATCGGACGCGGCCCCGTGGCGCGATCGCACACGCCGCTGAACACGGGTCGGGCCAGCGCAAACGCCGCCAAGAATGCGAACAGCGCGATCGAGCCGCCCTGCCAGCCGCGATGCAGGAACGCGAGGACGACAAAGCTGGTTGTGCCGATGTAGCTCATCACGGCGAGGCCGAAGGCCAGCGTCGGTCGCCAGATTGCCCCGAGGATCGCCGTCAGCGGCACGGTCGCCGCACCGTGCGGCGATGGTGCGCTCCGTTGCGCGATCAGCACGAGCGGAAGCCCGCCGAGCGGCACGAGCATCGTGATGGCGGCCGCGACCAGGAAGCTGTCCAGAGGAAGCTGCGGCGGCAACCGCGTGGTGAGGAGATGCGCGATGTCTCCCGCAAGCCCTCCCAGCAGCGCACCGGCCGAAATGCCGGCGAAGAACAACAGCCCGACCCATGACATCGCCCTGCCCCGCTGCGCCGGTCCAGCGAGGATCACCGCCCAGGCGGTGCCGCCGGAAAACAGGAAGACCTGGCCGATGCCCATCGCAACGCGGCCTGTCACCCCTGCCGGATCCTTCGCAATGGGAAACAGACCTGCTGCAAGAGCTCCGGCAAGCGGCGAGCGATCTCGCGCCCCAGTAGCACCGCGGATGATCGCGATCATCGCGTCATTCCACTCGCAACAACGCGCAGGATGACCGCGCGTGCCCACCGGCCTTCCGGCCAAGAAGGTCAGAACGCTGGCCGACGAGACCATCCGCCTGATCGCCGGCTGCCTGCAATGGCAGCCCCTGCGCGGCAGATAAAAATATCGGCCCGGCATGTCACATTCGCCGTTCCTCGTTCGTCATGATGTCGTCAACTAACGCAAGGAAACCGACCATGACTGTCAGACTTGATCCCCTCGCCGCCGCGCCCAAGATCATGAAGATCTGGTTCGAGGCGTCGGTCGCGATCGCCTCCAGCCTCGAGCCGAAGCTCGCCGAGCTCGTGAAGATCCGTGCCTCGCAGATCAACGGCTGCGCCAATTGCATCAATTTGCACACGACATTCGCCCGCGATGAGGGTGAGACCGAGCAGCGCATCTACCTGCTGTCGGCCTGGCGCGAAGCGCCCTGCTACACCGATCGCGAGCGCGCGGCGCTCGGCTGGACCGAGGCCCTGACGCGGATCTGCGAGCAGCATACCCATGTCGCGGCCTACGAGACGCTGAAGGGGCATTTCACGCCGGAGGAGCAGGTCAAGGTGACCCTGCTGATCAACATCATCAACGGTTGGAACCGGATCGCGGTCGGCTTTGGCGGCTTCGTCGATCCGCAAGTGATCAAGGCCAGGATGGCCGCCGCGTGACCGCGGAAATGGCGCGAGACGATGCAGCGGCCGACTTCGCGCCGCTGCGTCCCGGGCTGATGTGCGTCGCCTGTCGCATGGTATCTGCACCAGGCGGCAGGGCTCCATTCGGTCCGGAACGCCGGCCGATTGACGCGGCGACGATATCTGACTAAAGTCAGATATATGCTCGACCCCGTTTCCCGCGTCCGCCGCTTCAACCGTGCCGTGACCTCCGCGGTCGGCGCGCTCGACACCTCGTTCCTCGGGCGCGGCCGGCCGCTCGGCGCGGCGCGCGTGCTGAACGCGATCGGGCATGGCCGCGCCGATGTCGGCGAGATCAGGGATTATCTCGGCCTCGATTCCGGCCTGATGAGCCGCCTGCTGCGCAGCCTCGAGGACGAGGAACTGATCGAGACCACGGCGCATGGCGAGGATGCGCGCCGCCGCATCGCACGGCTGACGGCGGCGGGCAAGCGCGAGTTCAACGCCTATGAGGCGATCTCCAACCGGCAGGCCAAGGACTTTCTCGCCCACCACACCCAACGCGAGGCGCTGCTGGCAGCGATGGACCTGATCGCCTCGGCGCTCGGCCGCGACGGCACCGCCCTCGACGAGATGGATCCGCGCAGCGACGAGGCGCGCTATTGCCTCGGCGAATATTACGCCGAGCTCGCGCGGCGGTTCGAGAAGGGCTTTGACGTCAAGCTGTCGCGCGACCCCGAGGCCAAGGACATGGTGCGCCCACGCGGCAGCTTCATCGTGGCGATGTCGGACGGGCTGCCGATCGGCTGCGTCGGGCTGAAGGGCAGCAGCAGCGGGTTCGCCGAGATCAAGCGGCTCTGGGTCGCACCTGGCGCGCGCGGCCTCGGCCTCGGCCGCCGCCTGATGGACGCGGCTGAACGCGCCGCGCGCGAACTCGGCATCGCGGTGTTGCGGCTCGACACCAACAGCGCGCTGCCGGAAGCCGGCCAGCTCTATCGCAGGACGGGCTGGACCGAGATCCCGCGCTTCAACGACGACCCCTATCCCGATCTGTTCTTCGAAAAGCATCTCTGAACGGCGCGCCGCATGCGGCGCCCGCATCGGCATGTTGTCCGGCGCGATGCACTGGCCTAAGACTCGGGCATGACCATTCGCCCCATCGTGCGCTATCCCGATCCGCGCCTTGCACTGCCCGCCGAGCCGGTGACCATGTTCGACGACGCGCTACGCGAACTGACGCAGGACCTGCTCGAGACCATGCATGCGGCGCCGGGCATCGGCATCACCGCGCCGCATATCGGCGTATCCCTGCGCGTCGTGGTGCTCGAGCTCGATGCCCGCGAGGGGCCGCGGACCTATGTCAATCCGGAGATCATCCAGACCTCGCCCGAGATGATCCTGCACAAGGAGGGCAGCGTCTCGATGCCCGGGGTCAATGACGAGGTCGAACGCCATGCGCGGGTCCGCATCCGCTATCAGGATCTCGACGGCAACATGCAGACCGAGGAATCCGACGGCCTGCGCGCGGTGTGCCATCAGCACGAGATCGATCAGCTCGACGGCATGTTCTGGATCAGGCGGTTGTCCCGCATCAAGCGGGAGCGCCTGATCAAGCGATACGACAAAATCTCGCGGACGTGATCGTAGCCCGCATGAGCGAAGCGACATGCGGGACAAGCCGCGATCAGCAGACGGAAAGGCCCCGGATATCGCTGCGCTCATCCGGGCTACGCGTCTTGCGCGGGCGGACCGACCTGCCTTTGTTCTACCCTCCCGCCATCAAATCCTTGGCCAGCGCCATGTAAGCCGGCAGCGTCACAGGGTCGTTGGCCGCGTTGCCGGCACCCGGGTGCGAGGCGTAGCGCGCGATCACCATCTCGGCCTTCGGATCGATATAGAGGCCCTGGCCATATACGCCGCGTGCCATGAAGGCGCCGTGCGCATTGTGCGTCACCCACCATTGATTGCGGTAGGAGGCGCCCGGCAGTGTGATGTAGCCAGCCGGCTTGAATTTCCCGGGATCGCCGCCGCGCGCGATGTCCTCGACCACTTGAGACGGCACGATCTGGCGGCCGTTGAAGCGGCCGTGGTTGCGGATCGTCTCGCCGAAGCGGGCAAGGTCGCGCAGCGTCGTCGACAATCCGCCGCCGCCGCTTTCGGTGCCGATGCGATCGACGTGATAATGCGCATCCTCCTCGGCACCCATCGGCGCCCAGATCCGCTCGGAGAGCAGGTCCGACAAGGTCATGCCGCTGGCACGGCGGCAGATCCAGGCCAGCACGTCGGTGTTGACGGTCTTGTAGGCGAACGCCTTGCCGTGCTCGCCCTGCTTCTGCTGCGCGCAGAGGAAATCGAAGATATTGGTCGCGCCCTCATAGCCCGGCTCGATCGGCGCCATGCCGTTGGCGCGCCGAAGCCCCCACACGTCGGAATTCTTGTCGGTGTAGACCTCGGTGTATTTGAGGCCGGTGGTCATATCCATGGCCTCGTGCACGCGGGCATCGCCGAACGCGCTTGCCTTCAGCTCCGGCACGTAATCGGTGATCGGCGCCTGCGGATCGATCTTGCCCTCGGCGATCAGGATGCCGGCGAGCGTGCCGGTGAACGATTTGGTCACCGACATCGCGATGTGCGGCTTGTGCGGCTTCAACGCGCCGAAATAGCGCTCGTAGATCAGCTTGCCCCGGTGCAGCACGGCAATGCCGTCGGCATAGGTTTCCTCGAGCATGCGCGCGAAGGTCATCGGACGGCCGTCCATCGTCACCGATGCCGACGCGCCGATATCATGGTCTTCGCGCGGCAGCACCGACGCCGGCCCTGCCCCGCGCCAGACATTCACGGTCGGCACCAGCTGGCGGATGTTGCTCCAGGCCCAGCGCAATTCGGGGAAGCTGCGGAACGAGCCGTTCTGGAAGGTGATGGTCCGGTCCTGCGGCGGCGGAAAGCCCTGCATCCAGCCAAGCGTTCGCGGATCGGATTCGGCGGCGGTGAGATTTTGCTGTTGATTGGCGGCGGCGGCTGCGACGGACATCAGGGCTGGCTCCAGAGCTGCGAATGTGAATTTCGTATCACGCGATAGCACCAGGCACATCCCGCGTTTGCGCCGGGGTGACCGTCGCGGCGAGCGCACGCCGCAACGCGAAGGGCCGCGCGCCGCATATACCAGCTCGATCGGACACCCGACTATCGAGCCCGGGCCAGGTCATTCCGGCACGCGGATTACCCCGCCGCCGCGCGCTCGATCGCGGCGATGTCGATGTTCTTCATCGTCATCATCGCCTCCATCGCGCGCTTGCCGACGGCGCGGTCGGCGTTGTTGACGAGTTCGAGCAGCCGCCGCGGCGTGATCTGCCAGGCAAAGCCCCAGCGATCCCGGCACCAGCCGCACGGCAATTCCTTGCCGCCGTTGGAAGTGACCACATTCCAGTAGCGGTCGGTCTCCTCCTGGCTGTCGGTGAGCACCATGAAGCTGACCGCCTCGTTCGGCGTGTAGTTGGAGCCTCCGTTCAGCCCCACGAAGCGCCGGCCGAGCACGGTGAACTCGACCGTCAGCTCCTCGCCCTGCCCGATGCCCGGTATCGGCGATTGATGGCCCGCGCCGACATGGCTGTCGGGAAACGTCGCGGCATAAAATTCCGCGGCTTCACGCGCCTTTCCCTGATCGAACCAGAGGCATGTGACGAGATCGGTCATTTGCAAGTCTCCTTGTTTGCGCGGTTTGCGCGCAAAGGACGATTGGCGAAGGCGGCAGCCGACATCGCGGCAGCAGGCTGATGAAAAATATCTGCGGAACCGCATTTGTCACAACACCGCCTCCACAAATACCACCGTCGGCCTGCGCCGGGACGACGCTGAGTGTGTTGCGCTGCTTGTGGTCTCGACCGCGTGACGCGCATGCGCGAGCCTGTAGCCCGGATGGAGCGCAGCACAGTCCGGGGTTCTCGCCTTTGGCAGGACCGGTCCCGGATTTCGCTTCGCTTCATCCGGGCTACGTTTGGCCAAAAGATTCCGGGATCGGCTGTCGGGGCGCGCGCGGCCCGCTCGTCCTCGGGACGCAAGGACATGGAGCAAACGATGACCCCCATCATTACCGCCTTCGAACGGTCGCCCGATGGCGGCAAGGGGCTGGCGCGCGATACGCGCGTTCGCTGGGCGCTGGAAGAAGCTGGCCAGCCCTACGAGGTTCGCCTTGTTTCGTTCCAGGCGATGAAGGAGCCGGCGCATCTGGCGCTGCATCCCTTCGGCCAGATTCCGACCTATGAGGAAGGTGATCTCGCGCTGTTCGAGACAGGCTCGATCGTGCTGCATATCGCCGAACGTCATGCCGGCCTGCTGCCGGGCGATGCCAATGCCCGCGCCCGCGCAATCACCTGGATGTTTGCCGCGGTCAACACGGTGGAACCGCCGATCCTCGAATTCATGACCGCCAGGATTCTGGAGAGCGACAAGCCCTGGATCAAAGAGCGCCTGCCGTTGGTCATGGATCGCATCCGCGACCGGCTGAAGCAACTGTCCGCGCACCTCGGCAACGCCCACTGGCTCGACGGCGCGTTCAGTGCGGGCGACCTGATGATGGTGTCGGTGCTGCTCAGGCTGAGAGCATCGGGCATTCTCGACGAATTTCCGAGCCTGTCCGCCTATGTCGCCCGCGGGGAAGCCCGGCCGGCTTACCAGCGTGCTTTCGCCGCGCAGCTGGCGGTTAACACGGGGAAGCAACTGCCCGGATGAGGTTGGCGACATCAGGGACAGGCCTCGCGCAGATGGCAAAGCCCCTGACATCGCTGCGCCCATCCAGGCAAGGTTTGCTAGTCGAAAGGATCGTGTTCTGACAGCGGTTCGGTCAGCTCGAATCCTGGATGGAGCTGCGAAATAATCTCTAGTGCGGTGCGGCCGGGTCCGATCCCCGCGGGGTGCACGCCCGACGCATCGAAATACTGGTTGCTCAGCACCGCGACACCGCATTGCAATTCCGGCACGACGATCACGATCGCTTCGAATCCGCCCCTGCTCGTAGCGCCGTTCTTTGTGAAAACGGTATGGCCCTGCGTGTCCGTGGTGATCTGCCAGGCGAGGCCCATGGTGACGCTGGTCTTCTCCCCGCAAACGGGGAATGTCCCCTGGTTCTGCTGCGTGAGCGCGATTTGCGACCCGAGCACCCCGTTCGGGGCCGCAATCTGCGCCGCGAGAAATCTGATCATATCGTCGCCGGTGGTTTTCAGATCAAAGGCTGTGCCGCCGGTCGGCGTGTTGCGGTCGAAAACGATCTGGTATCGCGGCTCAGCACTCTTGCTCCAATGCCCGATACATCCCTGCGCAATCTTCCATGATGAATTGACGACGGCTCCCGTTTGCTTCATGCCGAGCGGACCGGTGACGTATTCGGCCAGAATTTCGTTGTAGTTATGGCCCTTGTCTTTCGCGAACATCTGCGTGACCGCAAAGCCCAGCGTCACGAAACCGATATTGGAATACTGCCAGCAGCCCTGCGGCGGCGTATCATATTGATTCCACCAGTTGATGAGTTCACTGGAAGGCGGCTCGTCCGCAAACAGCTGCTCGCTGTAGCCAGTCAAGCCGTCCCCCGGCTGCTCCGGCATGCCGGAGGTATGGGTGGCGAATTGGACGAGCTGGATGGCGTCCAGCACCGGCGTGCCCACCGCCTTCGCGCTGAAGAGGTTCAGATAGGGGCCGATGGTGTCGTCAAGTGAAGGCCCACCCGCCTTGACCGCCACCGCCAGCAATGTGCTGGTGAACACCTTGGTCACCGATCCGATCTCGAACACCGTGTCGGTCGTGACACTGAACGGCGCGGGCGAAGAGCCGGCCACGCCTGACAGTCCCTTGGGGTAGACGTAGCCCTTGGTGCCGAACGACTTTTCGTCATAGACCGCGATGCAGCAGCCAGGTGCGTTGCTGATGCCGAGATATTTCTTGGCCGCCTCCTGAACGATCTGTGCCGGACTTGTCGTCGCATCGATCATCTGGTCACTCATTTCGCCCTCCTGCCCGTGACAATGCACGATGTTGACCTTTGGTTGCATCATCTCATATAACGTCGTTCAGCGCGAGTGAAATCGCCGTGACTGTCTGTTTCAAGTTCGGTCGGTGGAACGTTCGTGCGGAAAGCAGCGTCATCAGACGCGGGCTTGCGCCGACGTCCCGACGGCCGCGAAAAGTCTGGCTGATATCGCAGGGCGGGTTAGCGCCGCGCAACCCGCTGCCTCGCGCGTGGCTTCAAGATGTGGCGGATCACGCTTCGCCAGTCCTGCTGCGCGCTCAGCCGGATTATGCTTGCTGCCAGAGCATCGGAAATGACATGGTTGATTTCACACCGCCGATGCAGGCAGAGCGCAGGACTTATTCGTGAGCACCAATCAAGCGATCAGACTTGCGGTGATCGGACGTGGCCTGATCGGGTCGGCGGCTGCGCGGCATCTGAGCAAGATGGGCCACGATGTTGCGCTGATCGGGCCCGATGAGCCGGCGGATCTTTCGCGCCATGGCAGCGTCTTCGGCAGCCACTATGACGAGGGCCGCATCACGCGGAGTTACGATCCCGGGGCGTTCTGGCGGCAAGCGAACCGCGCTGCGATTTCGCGCTATGGCGAGATTTCAGCGGAGAGCGGCGTGGAGTTCTACCGGGAAGCCGGTGCGCTTCACATTGGCAATAGCGAAACCACCGATGTTGCCTCGATCGGCAGCATCTGTGCCGAAGACGGGATCCTGTGTGAAGCCTATCACGATGCGGGGCTCGCGGAGCGCTTTCCGTTTCTGAAATCGACGGCGGGAATGCAGGGCTACTTCGAGCCGCGCAATGCCGGATACATCAGCCCGCGCCGCCTGGTCCGCGCGCAGACGATCGCGGCGGAGCGCGCCGGCACCCGGATCATCGACGAGCCCGCGCTGGGGATTTCGGAAAGCGGCTCCGGCGTGACGATCCGGACGCGATCGGGCAGCATCGAGGCCGAGCGTGTTCTGGTTGCGGCGGGCGGGCACACCCAATCGCTGCTCGGCCGCTCCCTGGGCTTTACGGTCTATGGGCGGACCGCAGCGCTGTTCCGGCTCGGTGCGGCGGAGACCCAACGTCTGGCCGAAATGCCGTCGATGCGTTGTCTCGGGCCCAAGGGCGACAATCCCTACATCCTGCCGCCGATCTCCTATCCGGACGGCCAGACCTGGCTGAAGCTCGGCGGCGATCCGGTCGATCTTCCGCTCGACAGCGAGGCCGATATCAAGGACTGGTTCCGCTCGGGCGGATCGATTGAAGTTGCCGATCGGCTTCAAGGACAGATCCTAGACCGCATTCGCGACCTCGCTTTCGAGGAACGCCGCGTCGTGCCTTGCATGACCACCTTCGGCGACAGCGGCCTGCCCTGCATCGGACCGCTTTCGGAGCGCGTCACGGTCGCCTTCTGCTGCTACGGCAAGAGCGCAAAATGTTCGGACGAACTCGGCCGGCTCGGCGGCATGGCGCTGCTCGGCGAGGTCCGACCCGAGCTCGCGCCGTGACGAAATTTTGGCGGACGTAACGCGCCCTCACGATCATCACGCGAGGACGTGATGGATTACGCTTCGTTCATCCAGCCTGTCAGTGATGGCCTGCATTGCGCGACACAACGGCGAGGATCGCATTGCTCACGCAGCGTTGAGCCGGCGTGAGTGATGATTGCATTTAAGTCCGCCGTTGCTGCGCACAAATATCCGACGAGGCCAGACTCCTTGGCCCCATAAACAAAACGGAGAAACTCAATGACGAACGTCAAACTCCTGTCGGCTGCTTTGATCGCGGTTGCCATGATCGCGTCGCCGGCAATGGCGCGTGAAACCCACGCCGTGTCCCGCCACGTCGCGGAGGCGAGCGCCGCCGCGCCGACCGAGCCCGTCTATGTCGACGGTCGCGCCTGCATTCCGGCGCCGCGCGTCGGTTCATTCGCCACTGCGCCCTGGACCGGCAACAACGTCCCCTGTGAGCCGGGTCCATATTGATCGGTGCGCATCAATCGGTCGAGCGGCCTCCTCGCCGCTTGACCGGCGCGCTGCGCCATCGCGACGCTGAAACAGCGAGTAGCCCGCATGAGCGCAGCGATATGCGGGATACCACGCGACTCGCTGATAGGCAATGTCCCGGATATCGCTTCGCTCATCCGGGCTACGCTCGCTACCGTCAGCGGCCCAAGGGGTTGACCGGGATTTCGCTTGGAGCAATCGCGGCTCGGCTTCCGACCGGAGTACGGCAAGCGCCATCGGCGACCTGCCCGCGCGTCAGTCGCGCGATACGGACAGTCCCGCGAGAAGCGGCGCGTACGCGGTGAGCCTGCGGGATACGAACTCGGTGAAGAGCCGCACGCGCTTCGTCTTGCGTGTCTCCCCCTGTGTGAGAAGCCAGAGCGTCCCGTACATGTGCAGGTCGGTGCCCGGCACCCTCACGAGCAGAGGGTCGGCATCTCCGACGAAGCACGGCAGCGTCGTCATGCCGAGCCCCTGCCGCACCGCGACGATCTGCGCCTCGGCATCTGTGGCCCTGAACGGAACCTCGGCGGCGCGAACCTCGCCCTCGTGGGCCCAGTCCGGGATTCCGTGAATGCTTATGACGATCCACCTGACGGGATCGGGCGCGCCCGCACGCCACGCGGCCAGTCGATCGCGGGATATGTAGATGCCTCCGAACAGCTCCGGTCCCTTCAGGCCGTGAAGATTGAGCGGCAGGGTCTTGCGGTCGTAGACGACGCGGATCGCGACGTCGGCCTCCCGGTTGGTCAGATTTGCCAGCTCGCCGGACGACATGATTTCCATTTCGATGTCCGGATGCAGACGCGCGAAATCGGCGAAGTCCGGCATGAGCAGGTGTGTCGCGAGGGGCGGTGCCAGCGTCACCCGCAGACGCCCGCGCACGCCCTGGTCGCGGCCGAAGACGCGCGTCTCCAGCTGGTGCGACGACGCTTCCATCTGTTCCGCGAGCTCGAGGACCTCCTCCCCCGCAGCCGTCAGGCGGTAGCCCGAAGGCAGCCTCTCGAACATCTGCGCCCCGAGCCGTTCCTCCAGTTGGGCGACGCGTCGCAGCACGGTCGAGTGGTTCACTCCGAGGCGCTCGGCGGCAGCCCGTACCGAGCCTCCGCGCGCGACGGCAAGAAAGTAGCGAACGTCATCCCAGTCGATCATGGTGCAATCCGGCACCGCTGGGGTGCGCCTTCCAAAGCCCGTGTCCAATACGTCGGACAGCATCTCGGATGTGGGTAGCACGGGCGATCATCATAGCCCAAGCCGAATAGCCCATGCCGACAAGCGCGGCCCAATTCCGAGCGGCGGACACCGATCGTTGCGGCTGGCGTCAGTCGTCCGGCCGGATCGATTTCGCACCACCGATGTGCACGCTTCCGCACTCAACGCCTGACGCCGGCGGAGCTACGTCGAGGTTCTCGGGGGCCATCTCGCAAATGGGACCAGAGACGCTGTCCGACACGACGAAAGGAGAAGTCATGGGAAAGCTTGAGGGTAAGGTTGCAGTCGTCACGGGTGGATCGAGCGGCATGGCGCTGGCGAGCGCCCGGCGGTTCGTTGAAGAAGGCGCCTATGTTTTCATCACGGGCCGAAGGCAGGAAGCGCTCGACGAGGCCGTCAGGCTGATCGCCCGCAACGTGACCGGCGTGCGCGGCGACGCGGCCAATCTCGACGACCTCGACCGCCTGTTCGATACGGTCAGGCGGCAAAAGGGCAAGATCGACGTCCTGTACGCAAGCGCCGGCATCGGCGAAGCCATCCCGCTCGGCGAGATTACCGAGCGGCATTTCGATGCGACCTTCGACCTGAATACGCGCGGCACGCTGTTTACGGTTCAGAAGGCGTTGCCGCTGTTCAGCGATGGCGGCTCGATCTTCATGACCGGGTCGGTCGCGTCGGTGAAAGGCTTTCCTGGTTACGGCGTGTATGCGGCGAGCAAGGCGGCGTTGCGCTCATTCGCACGCACCTGGCTCAACGAACTGAAGGGCAGGAATATCCGGGTGAACGTGTTGAGCCCGGGGCCGATCGCCACACCGATGCAGGACCACGTTCTCACCGAGGAGGCGAAGCGGATGTTCGAATCCCTGATCCCGCGCGGAAAGATGGGGCGTCCCGAGGAAATTGCGGCGGCCGCGCTGTTTCTAGCTTCAGACGATTCGAGCTTCGTGAACGGGGTGGAGTTGTCTGTCGACGGCGGCTTCTCGGCGATCTGAGCGGCCGGGGAATCAATATCAACACGGATCGGAGAAGCATCATGAGCTATGCGATTGTAGGATTCGGTAAGGTGGGCCAGGCCCTCGCCCACGCCTTCGCCCGTAAGAACATCGAGGTAGCCGTCGCGAGCCGCCGGCCGCCCGAGGCGCTGGCGCCGCAGGCTCGGGCGATTGGACCCGCGGTCGTCGCCAGGTCGCTGCGGGAAGCACTCGAGGCCGACACAATCATCCTGGCGGTCCCGTTCGGGGAGCATCGCGAGGTCGCGAAGGCCCTGCCGAGCTGGAAAGGCAAGACGGTCATCGACGCGATGAACGCGTTTCCAGTCCCCGAAGAGCTGGACGGTCTGCTGTCCTCCGCCTTCGTCGCGAAGGCGTTCACCGGCGCCAAGCTCGTCAAAGGCTTCAATCACCTGGTTGCGGCCAAGCTGGCCGCCGATCCGATCGTCGAGGGCGGCCACCGGGTGGTCTTTCTGGCTGGTGACGACGAGGACGCGACCGCTCCCGTGGCGGCTTTGGCGAAGCAACTCGGGTTCGCACCCGTCAAGCTGGGAAAGTTCAACGAGGGTGGCGCGCTGGTGCACGCACGCGGCCGCACTTGGGGCCCGCTCATCTTCCAGGATTTGTTCAAGAAGGAGCCGTAACGGATTTGCGACCCGTAGCCCGCATGAGCGGAGCGACATGCGGGACGAGACGCGGAGCGCCGATCGGAAAACCCCGGATGTCGCTGCGCTCATCCGGGCTACGCTTGCGATCTCGGCGATCCGCTCTCGCGTAAGTCTCACGAGAGCGGCGTTCGCAGACTACGATCTCGATCAAGATGCCTCGATCGGCTCGGACATCGTTATCCGGTTCTTGACGCTGGGACGCGCCTGCATCGCTGCATACCATGCCAGAAGAGCCTCGCACTCCATCGGCACCGGCACCTTCACCAGCCCCGCGAAGATCAAGCCGCCTATGAGGGTGATATCGGCCATCGTGAATGCGTCGCCGGCGACGAACGGCTGTCCTTTCAGAATGCCGTCAAAGTAGTGCATCCCCCTGAGGGCCTTGTCGCGCTGACGGAATCCCCATTCGGGGTTCTGATAGATCTCGACATGAGGCCCGAGACCCGGCGTGGCGTGGTGGAAATAGACGCTGATGGCGTCGAGCAGTTCCAGTTCGGCGCGCTTGCTCATCATGTGGATCACGCCCTTTTCGCGCGGCGTCCTGCCGGTCAGCGTCGGCGGTCCATCGAGCGCGTCCAGGTACTCGGTGATGGCTGTGCACTCGCCAATGAAGGTCCCGTCGTCGAGTTCGAGCACCGGCAGCGTGCCGGAGTAGTTCTTGGCAAGGAATTCGGGCTTCTTGTGCTCGCCCTTGTAGAGATCGACCAATACGAACTCCACTTGCGACCGCAGGTTCTTCTCGGCCAAAGCGATGCGAACGCGGGCCGGATATGGGCCAGTTGGCCAATCGTAAATCTTCATCATGACTCCTGTCTACCTGTCACTTGGTAGGGTCAAACTAGCCTTCAAATCCGGCCGGTCAACGCCTATCTGTCACTTGGTAGATAACGAAGCAGTGAGGCGACGAAGTGAGTTCGAGCTCTCGGGAGGCCATCCTGGCGGCAGCAAAGCGGACCGCGCAGGCGCGCGGCTATATCGGCTTGAATTTCCGCGATCTTGCCGACGAGGTCGGGATCAAGGCCGCCAGCATCTATCACCATTTCCCGAGCAAGGCCGATCTCGGCGTCGCCGTCGCGCGGCGCTATTGGGAAGACACCGCCGCCCAGCTCGAGGCGATGCTGGCGGAAACGGCCGATCCTGTCCGCTGCCTGCGTCGATATCCCGAGGTGTTTCGCAAGGCGCTCGAGAACAACAATCGCATGTGCCTCTGCAGCTTCATGTCCGCGGAAGTCGACCACCTGCCGGACGCAGTGAAGCAGGAGGTCCAGACCTTTGCCGACGTCAACGTGGCGTGGCTGAGCAAGCTGTTGGTGGCGGCGGGCCTGGTCAGTTCGAGAAAGAGCGAGCAGCGGGCCCGCGCCATCTTCGCCGCCGTCGCCGGCGCGCAGCTCATCGCCAGAAGCCGCGCCGATATTTCGCTCTACGACTCCATGATCGACAGCTATCGCGCCGCGGGTCTCCTGCCGGCATAGATCGCCCGAATGTCAGATCGAGGCGAGGCGGGGACGCCCTACTCCCACTCGATCGTTCCAAGCCATGGTAGCGAGTAGCCCGCATGAGCGAAGCGATATGCGGGACACCACGCGACGCGCTACAGGAAGTGCCCCGGATATCGCGGAGCCCGTCATCGGGCGCGCGTTCGCGCGCCCCGTTGGCTCATCCGGGCTACGCTCACCGGTGCACGCACGCGGCCGCGTTTTGGGGCCAGCTCATCTTCCAGGATCTGCTAAAGAAGGAGCAGTGATCGCGCGGGCGCCGTTCGAACAGTGGGGAGACACCCTGGCCGCGCCGGATGAACAGCGCGCAGTTCGGTTCAACGGTTTCAAACAGCGTCAGATATGACAAAGCGTTCTCGCGACGAAAATCGTCCGAGCCTTGCTGTTTGGTTTCACCCTCTTCGATCAGAGGGCGCAGGGAAGACCGGGTGCCGATCGCACCCATGGGCCCCGAGCAATGGGTAGAGAGCTCGGGGGTAGGACCACAGGTGTAACCGGAAACATCCGGCCTTCCCTGCGCGATGGTTGTGCGGCTTACTTCGTGCTCTCCCCGGCGAGACTGGGCTTTTTTGTCACCGTTTCGCGAAGATGCTTCGCATCTCGCGGAAGACACCTACCACTAGGGCGTCAGGACCACACGACTTCACCGTCCGCCTCATGCGCGTTCGTCAACTGCGCACTCAGCGTCCACCGCATCCCACACCACGTTCGTGACGATCGCGATCCGCCCCTCGTGTCGGGTGAGACGCGCAGATTGAACATCTGAGTTGGGTCAAACGCCAATCGGAATATTTTCTTATCGCAGGATTGACAGGGTTTTGGTGAGTTGCCCGTCGGGGTGATTTGTCGCAGGCGGGGAAACGAGATTTGATTTGCGCAGGCAGCGAGTAACCCGCATGAGCGCAGCGATATGCGGGACGCCACAACGACACGCGGACAGAAAGTGCCCCGGATATCGTTTCGCTCATCCGGTTTACGCTCGCTCAAGCCCCGCTCCCACTCAATTGTCCCCGGCGGCCTGGCTCAATTGGCGGTCAATGCCGGTCGCACATAAGGCGGTCAGCAGGGCGTAATCTGCCCTCGCGAGCGACGATGCAGTGAATTACGCTACGAACCAATGGAGCTCACCACGCCGTCCGAACGCTTCGGCGATCTCGCGTGCAGTAGCATGATCAGAAGCGGCACGATGACGATCTCGCCGGCCACCAGCATCACTCCGGATACATCCGAGACATTCAGGATCCGGGCGCCAAGGGTGGCCCCTGTACCGATAGCCGAGTTGATCACGGCCGAATGGATCGCGGCCGCGGGCATGGCCGCGCTACCGGCCGCGCGCAAGATCCAGGTCTGGAGGCCCGCGAACAACGCTGCGACCGCGGTGCCCCAGATGACGAGCAAGGCCACGACCAAAGAGATCTCCAGTTGAGGGCCAAACCATCCAAGGCCGACCAGCGCTCCCGAGAGCGCAAGCAGTCCCCACGTGATAACGGATTTCATGAAGCGATCGATCAGAAAGCCGGTCAGAACGTTGCCAAGGAATCCCGCTCCGCCGAAACCGAACAGCATCACACCGATCATGACGGGCGGCACATCCGGAATCTGCCCAAGGAACGGTTCGATGAAGGTGTATGCCGCGAAATTCGCTGCCGCCATGAACGCCGTTACGGCATAGATTCTCCGCAGGTCCCGCCTGCGCAACACCGCTGCCAGCGCTCTCCATCCGGTCGGCGATCCCGCCTGAATTTGCGGAAGAAGGCCGGCCATCAGGCCGGAGGCGAATAATCCGACCGCGCCGATCACACCAAACGCCGTGCGCCACCCGCTGGTCTGTCCAATGAGGTTGACGAGCGGCACGCCGATGACCGTTGCCATCGAAATTCCGCCGAACACGATCGCGGTCGCAACACCCATACGATCCAACGGCGCGATCTGCGCGGCGATCGCCGCTGCCATGGCCCAGAAGAAGCCGTGAACGACGGCGCCCACCGCCCGCGCCAGCATCAGCGCTTCCAGACTATGGGAGTGCATCGCGGCCAGATTGGTTGCGGAAAGCACGAGCATCAGGACGACGAGCAACGGCTTGCGGGGACATCGCTGAAGCAGGACGGCAGACAACAGGCCGCTCGCAGCGCCGATCCAGGCATAGAGCGTTACCGCGAGCCCGACGGCGGCCTGGTCTTGGCCCAGATCGAACGCGATCTGTGACAACAGCCCGATCGGCGCGAATTCGGTCGTGACCATCGTAAAGGAAGCAACGCCGAGCACGATGACGGCGAGCCAGACACGGAGTGCGGAACCGGTCACGTCAACTCTCATTGCAACTGACCGGTACACCGCCCCTCTTGCCCATCTCCGCGATGACGCGCCGTGCGCGTTTACGCCTGTCTTCATCCATGAACGCGGCCTTGAGGCTGTTGTCGGCCAGGCTCAATTGCTCCTCCGCGGTCAGCCCCAGCGCACCGGCCGCGCGGATGAAGTTTTCGTTCACGTGCCCGCCGAAATACGCTGGGTCGTCTGAGTTGACCGTGACGCAGAGGCCGGCGTGGAGGAGCCGGCGCAGATTGTGCTGTTCGAGAGCGGGAAAAACCTTCAACGCGACATTCGAGAGCGGGCACACCGTCAGCGGTATCCCTTCGTCGGCAAGGCGTCGCATCAATGCCGGATCGGCCTCACATTGGACGCCATGATCAATGCGATCGACGCGCAGCCTGTCGATCGCCTCAGTAACATAGCGCGGCGGTCCCTCTTCGCCAGCATGCGCCGTCGCCTTCCAGTCAAGCGCGCGGGCACGGGCGAAGACCTCGGCGAATTGTCCCGGCGGATAGCACTTTTCCGGTCCGCCGAGCCCGAGGGCCATCACCCTGTCCCGCCAGGGACTCGCCATCTCGATAGCGGCGAAAGCCTCTTCAACAGGCTTATGCCGGCGAACGCAGAGGATCATGCCTCCGGTGATATCGAGTTGCGATCGTGCATCGGCATAGGCGGCGCTGATACCATCCATGACCGCCGCGAACGGCACTCCGCGCTCGGTATGGTCCGCCGGCGTGATGTAGACTTCCGCATGAACGACACCGTCCTCTCTGGCGCGGGACAGGTATGCGAACGTCAGCTCATAAAAGTCGCGCTCGGTCCGGAGAACGGTCAGGCCGACCCAGTAGACCTCCAGAAATGACTGGAGATCAGAGAAGCGATACGCGGCGAGGATATCCGCCATCGACCGGTACGGGATCGCAACATCGTTGCGGCGGGCGAAATCGAGCAGCATGCCCGGCTCCAGTGTCCCCTCGACATGCACGTGAAGCTCGGCCTTTGGAACGGCCTGGATGTCAAATGACTGAACGGGATTCATCGAACGCGATCTCGGGTCTTGGCTGTGTTCGTTTCAGCGCTTCCGCGCATCCGAACGGATGTGCGATGCCAAAACTCACACCTGGCGTGTGGCCCCGAGCTAGCAGCTTTTGGCGAAAAGTGGCCACGCATAAAATATGCCGGGATCACCTCGCCAAGGTGAGCTCCAACTGCGCCTCAAGCGATGGTGGTGACCAGCCGTGCGGGAGTTCCATCGGCAAGCGTGATGCGTTCCCACAGCAGCCGTCCTGGGGCGATCACAAGGTTCGCGTCAAAATTCGGCCCGGTCTCGACCTCGAGCGAGCCGATTTGTCCGTCATACCAGCCGAGATCATCGAGAGTGGTATCAGCCGCGAGGATTTCCGGAGATGCATAGACCAGCAACGATTTGCCGAGAAATTCGGAAACGTCGGTTCGCCATTCGGCTTGTCTAGAGGCTGATGCGGCAAGCAGGCGATGCGTCAGGTCGCAAACCAGATGGACCTTGTGGGAGGAGGATTCGACAAGACGCTTCAGGCCGGCATCCTGAGCCGATTCGAATCGGCCCATGAACAACCGCTGTGCCGTAGCCCACTGCGCTTCGGATAGATCGAGAACTCCCCGCTCCCAGCGCGACACGGTCGCTTGGTTCACACCCATCAATTCAGCGAAATGGCTTTGCTTCATCTGACGAAGCAATCGCGTCCTTCGCAGCTTGCGGCCTTGATCACCCGGCGGCATTTCTCGTTCATCCGACTTGGTTGTAGCAGGCGCTTCTTCTCCGGACGTTGCGTATCCAAATTGCTGGGTTGCCTACTCCCACTCAATCGTCCCCGGCGGCTTCGACGTCACGTCGTACACCACCCGGTTCACGCCCTTCACCTCGTTGATGATGCGCGTCGCGGTCTCGGCCAGAAACTTCATGTCGAACTGATAGAAGTCCGCGGTCATGCCGTCGGTCGAGGTGACGGCGCGCAGGCCGACGACGTATTCGTAGGTGCGGCCGTCGCCCATCACGCCGACGGTCTTGACCGGCAGCAGCACCGCGAAGGCCTGCCAGATCGCATCATAGAGGCCGTGCTTGCGGATCTGGTCGATATAGACCGCATCGGCGTTGCGCAGGATGTCGAGCTTTTCTTTGGTGATGTCGCCGGGGCAGCGGATGGCGAGGCCGGGGCCCGGGAACGGGTGGCGGCCGACGAATACCTCGGGCAGGCCGAGCTCGCGGCCGAGCACGCGCACCTCGTCCTTGAACAGCTCGCGCAGCGGCTCGACCAGCTTCATGTTCATCCGTGCCGGCAGGCCGCCGACATTGTGGTGCGACTTGATGGTCACCGACGGGCCGCCGGTGAAGGAGACGCTCTCGATCACATCGGGATAGAGCGTGCCCTGCGCCAGGAACTCGGCGCCGCCGATCTTCTTGGCCTCCGCCTCGAACACGTCGATGAACAAACGGCCGATGGTCTTGCGCTTCACCTCGGGATCGGTGACGCCCTCGAGCTCGCCCAGAAACTCCTTCGACGCGTCCACATGCACCAGCGGGATGTTGTAGTGGTTGCGGAACAGGTCGACGACGGTCTTGGCCTCGTCGAGCCGCAGCAGGCCGTGATCGACGAACACGCAGGTGAGCTGGTCGCCGATCGCCTCGTGGATCAAGACCGCCGCGACGGCGGAATCGACGCCGCCGGACAGGCCGCAGATCACTTTGCCCTTGCCGACCTGGGCGCGGATCTTCTCGATCGCCTCCTCGCGGAACGCCCGCATGGTCCAGTCGCCGGTCAGCCCCGCGACCTTGCGCACGAAATTGCGCAGCAGCTTGGCGCCATCCGGCGTGTGCACCACCTCGGGATGGAACATCAGGCCGTAATACTTCCGCTTCTCATCCTGGATGATCGCGAACGGCGCATTCGGCGAGGTGCCGGCGACGGAGAAGCCGGGCGGCATTTTGGTGATGCGGTCGCCATGGCTCATCCACACCTGGTGCTTCTCGCCGTGGTCCCAGATGCCGTCGAACAGCTGGCTGTCGGTCTTCACCTCGACATCGGCACGGCCGAACTCGCGGTGGTGCCCGCCCTGGACCTCGCCGCCGAGTTGGGCCGCCAAGGTCATCTGGCCATAGCAGATGCCGAGCACGGGAACGCCCGACTCGAAGATCAGCTGCGGCGCGCGCGGCGAGCCGGTCTCGTGCACCGATTCCGGACCGCCGGAGAGGATCACCGCCTTCGGCTTCATCTCCTTGAAGGCGGCCTCCGCCTTCTGGAACGGCACGATCTCGGAATAGACGCCCATCTCGCGGACGCGGCGGGCGATCAGTTGCGTCACCTGGCTGCCGAAATCGACAATCAGAATCTTGTCATGCGCCGAGGCCACGGAGGGCGTCGACGGTTCTTGAACTGTGTCTTGGGCTGTGTGCTGGGCTGTCATGGCAAGCAGATACGCGACGGCGCCCGCCCCCGCAACCGCGCTCGAAGGGGCGCCCACATTCTTCTTTGGGCATGGACAAATCCATATAGGTCAGTATTATTGACCTAATTTGGCCATAAACCACATGGAGGAAACCAATGCCGGATTTTCACGAGCCGTCCCGCCTTGCCGCGCTCGGCCGCGACTGGATCGCCGCCTGGAACGCGCGCGACCTCGAGCGGGTGCTGGCGATGTATGCCGAGGATGCCGAGATGACCTCGGACCGGATCCCGCCGCTCGGCTTCGGCGCGTCGGGCACCGTACGCGGCAAGGCGAGCTTGCGCGCCTATTGGAGCGCGGCGCTGGCGAAATTGCCCGAGCTGCATTTCGAGCTGATCGACCTCTATGTCTCGCCCGACAGCGTCGTCGTGTTCTACCAGAACGAACGCGGCAAGAAGATCTGCGAGTATCTGCGGCTGGATGCCGAGAGGAAGATCCGGCAGGGCTCGGCGAACCATCTGGTGGGATGAGGCGCTGCGGCATCCAGTCATCCGTCACCCTGAGGAGCGCGCTCTTGCGCGCGTCTCGAAGGGCGACGGCCCGGCTCCAACCATCCTTCGAGGCTCGCCGCGCGCTGCTGACGCACCGCCCGGCGCGCACCTCAGGATGACGCCGGTGGATAGGATACAGAAGCGAAAGACGCGACGTCAGGAACCACGCGCATGAAAATCCCGACCCTGCCCTTCACCGTCACCGACTGGAACAAGCTCGAGCCTTCAGTGCATCCCGGCGAGACCGGACAGGCGCTGTGGCGCACGCTCAACATCGGCGAGCTGCGGGTCCGGATGGTGGAATATTCGCCCGGCTACCTCGCCGATCACTGGTGCGATCGCGGCCATGTGCTCTACGTCGTCACGGGCGAGCTCGACACCGAGCTGCGCGACGGCCGCAAATTCACGCTGAAGCCGGGCATGAGCTACCAGGTCTCCGACTTCGGCGACGCCGCGCACCGTTCGTCGACCAAGACAGGTGCGACGCTGTTTATTGTGGATTGAATACACGTCGTCCGTCACCCCCGCGCAAAGGCTTCGCCTTTGTCGCTGGAGGAGCGAGTAGCGCGTCTCGAAGGGCGACGGCCCGGCTCCATCCCCGTCATTGCGAGCGTAGCGAAGCAATCCATCGCGCCGCTTGCCGAGACATGGATTGCTTCGTCGCTTCGCTCCTCGCAATGACGTGGAGAGAGTCCGCCCTTCGCTCACCGCCGACGCGCCGCCACCTTGCTCACCTTGGTGTCCGCCCAGCTCAGCGGCTTGCCGCTCTTCGACGGCAGCATGAGCTGCCCAACCGCCTGCCCGGCCTGGTCGAGCAGCACCGAATGCGGCTCGCCGCGCGCAAAGAGATGCGCCTCGCCCCATTGCCTGAGACCAACCACGATCGGGAACAGATCGTGGCCTCGCCTGGTCAGCACATATTCCTGATAGGCGCTGCCGTCGGAGGCCGCGACCTGCTCGAGCACGCCTGTTGCGACCAGCGTGCGCAGCCGCGTCGTCAGCATGCCCTTGGCAATGCCGAGATTCTTCTGGAAGTCGCCGAACCGGCGCAGGCCGTCGAATGCGTCGCGCACGATCAGCAGCGACCACCAGTCGCCGATCGCGTCCAGCGCGCGCGCCACCGGGCATTCCGCTTTTGCAAATGCGGTCCGCTTCATCGCGCTCCGCCTCCCTCGATCACGATTCCGAACCGGTCTTAAAATAGGACTAGACAGCGTCCGGCGCAACTGGTCTCATGATGAGACCAGATTGCGAATTGCAGCGGAGGCAAGATGACGAACCAGACCATGGCTGAGGCCCGGCCGGCCGAGGCCGTTCACAAGACGCACGACAAGTCCGGCGACACCACGGCTCGCGCTCTGTCGCCCGCCGTCGTGCTGCTGTTCGCCGCCGCCTGCGGGCTGAGCGTCGCCAACATCTATTTCGCGCAGCCGCTGCTCGACACCATGGCGCAGGATCTCTCCATCACGCCGGCGGTGATCGGCGGCGTCGTGACGCTGACCCAGGTCGGCTACGCCTTCGGCCTGATGCTGATCGTGCCGCTTGGCGACCTTTGGGACCGCCGCAGGCTGATCGTCGGCCAGACCGTGCTGTCGGCGATCGCGCTCACCATCGTCGGCACCGCGCCGAACGCCGCGGTGCTGCTTGTCGGCATGGTGCTGGTCGGGCTGCTCGCCGTCGTGATCCAGGTGCTGGTCGCCTACGCCGCGACGCTGGCGGCGCCGGCCGATCGCGGCCGCACCATCGGCACCGTCACCAGCGGCGTGGTTTCAGGCATTCTGCTGGCACGTTTCGCCGCCGGCGCGCTGGCCGATCTCGGCGGCTGGCGCGTGGTCTACCTCACCTCGGCCGCGCTGACGCTGGTGCTGGCGGCGCTATTGGCACGCGCGCTGCCGCGGCATGCACCGCAGCCGATGGCCGGATCGTCCTACGCAAAGCTGCTGCGCTCGACGGTCACGCTGTTCGTCGAGGAGCAGGTCCTGCGCGAACGCGCGGTGTTCGCGCTTTTGATCTTCGCGAGCTTCAGCGTGTTCTGGAGCTCGGTCGTGCTGCCGCTCGCGGCACCCCCGCTCTCGTTGTCGCATACCACGATCGGGATGCTCGGGATCGCAGGCCTCGCCGGCGCGCTGGCGGCGCGCAATTCCGGCCAGCTCGCCGACCGCGGCTGGGGGCAGCGCACCACCGGCTTGTCGTTGCTCTTGATGCTCGCCGGCTGGGTGCCGATCGCCTGCCTCAACACCTCGCCATGGCTGGTCGTGGCCGGCGTGCTGATGATCGACTTCGCGGTGCAGGCGATCCATGTCACCAACCAGAGCCTGATCGTCGCCGCGCGCCCTGACGCGGCGAGCCGGCTGGTCGGCGGCTACATGGTGTTCTATTCGATCGGAACGGGTTTTGGCGCGATAAGCTCGACGATGGCCTATGCGGCCGCCGGCTGGCCCGGCGTGTGCGTCCTGGGCGCCGCGATCAGCGCCTGCGCGCTGCTGTACTGGGTGATCGTGGTGAGCAGGACGCCGGCGGCGCAGAGCGTTTGCACCGTCCCGTCACCCTGAGGAGCGCGCGCTTGCGCGCGTCTCGAAGGGCGACGGCCCGCGTCCATCCCCATCCTTCGAGGCTCGCCAAGCGTTGCTGGCCCATCGCTCGGCGCACACCTCCGGCGACAACAGCGACGCCGTTGCGCCGGCGACAACGCCAGGGCGTTGCGCCGGCGTCACGCTCGGCGCTTGAGGATGCTGACGAAAAACCCATCCGTACCGGTGCGGCGCGGCGTCATCAGCAGGCCTTCCGCCGACAGCAGCGCGGCCTCGGCAAACGCCTCGGCCTTGTCCCACAGCACCGCTGCGGTCTGCTCCGGCGGCTGCACGGAGAACTCCGGATGCCGCGCGGTGAAGGCCCTGACCTGCTCACCGTTCTCCTCCGCCAGCACCGAGCAGGTGATGTAGGCGATCCGGCCGCCGCCCTTCACCAGCGGCGCGGCGCGCTCCAGCACCTCGGCCTGATCCTTCAGCCGCACCTCGAGCGCGCCGGGGCGCATGCGCCATTTGGCGTCGGGATTGCGGCGCCAGGTCCCGGTGCCGGTGCACGGCGCGTCGATCAGCACGAGGTCGGCGGACGCCTTGATGTCGGACAGTACCTCCTCCTCGCCGCGCGGCGTGCGCACGTCGCAATTGTGCACGCCGGCGCGCGACAGCCGCTCATGGATCGGCGCGAGCTGGCGCTTGTCGCTGTCGGTCGCGATCAGCCGGCCCTTGCCTTGCATCATCGCCGCCACCGCCAGCGTCTTGCCGCCGGCGCCGGCGCAGAGATCGATCACCTGCTCGCCCGGCTTGGCCGCCGAGAACAAGGCGGCGAGCTGCGAGCCCTCGTCCTGGACCTCGATGGCGCCCTTGATGAAATCCTCCTCGGCATGGATGCCGGGATTGCGCGCGTCGGCGCCGAGCTCGATGCGCAGGCCGAGCGGCGACCACGGCGTTTCCCTGGCGCCGAGATGCGACAGCCGCGGCAGCACCTTCTCGCGCTTGCCGCGCAGCGTGTTGACGCGCAGATCGAGCGGCGCGCGGCTCGCCATCGCGGTCGCTTCCGCCGCGCGGTCGTCGCCGAACACCTTTGCCAGATGCGGGTCGAGCCAGTCCGGATAGTCGCCCGCGACATGCGCCGGCGCCTCCTTGAGCGAGCGCGAGGCCAATGCGGCCTCCTCGGTCGCGGTCAGCGGATCCGGCGCGAACCGGCCGCCGTCGCACAGCGCCTGGATCGTGGCGATATCCATGCCGCGTTCGAGCTTGAGCATGCCGAGCACGCGCGACCGGGCGCTGGCGTCATCCATCAAATAGGCCGCGGAGGATTGCCGGCGCAGCACGTCCCAGATCAGGCCGGAGATCGCGGCGCGATCGCCGGAGCCGGCATAACGGTGCGCGGTGCCCCATTCCTTCAGCGCTTTCGCCGCGGGAACGCGCTGTGCGTCGATGGTGGCGATCAGTTCGATCGCGGCGGAAAGCCGGGCAGCGGGGGTCATTGATCTCTTTCGGTTGGGCGCATCAGATCAGCAGCAGCAGTCTGAGCGCGAAATACAGCCACATGGCCGCCAGCACCAGCGCGCCGGCGAACCAGGCGAGCGAGCGCGGCCGCACGTCGTTGGAGGTGACGAACACGCTGGCATGGGCAAACCGCGTCACCACGAACACCCAGGACATCAGCACGATGAACAGATCGGCACGGCGCAGCGGCAGCGCAATCGCGATCAGGACATAGAACAGGATCGGCAGCTCGAACTGGTTGGCGAAGCAGTTGCCGAACTTGGTGGCCTGGGCCGGCCAGTTCGGCTCGCGCAGCGCGATGTCTCCGATCTTGGTCTCGCCGCTCGTCAGCGCCCTTGTACGCGTTGTCGCCATGGCGAACAACAGCGCGAAGGCGAGCCCGATCTGGATGAAGACCGGCAGCAGAACCATTTGAACCGACATCAAAAATCTCCCTCAGCCGCGGGCGCCCTGCCGCCCTCTTAGCCGCCGCTCGCCCACAAGACAATGAGCGCCCAATGAAGCGGCCCAATAAGGCGCCTGGGTAACCCGTTGAAACATCACCCGAGCCCGGATGACCAACTCCCAGGACCAATAGCGGTTTCAGCCCCTCACGGATGACGCGATCAGCATCATCACCCCGATCCTCGACAGCGCAGCCCCGGGGCAGCGACGTGCCCGGCATGGTGACGGCGGGGCTCGCCGGCGTCGGTGCGGCAACTGGCGATCAGCGGCCGCCCAAAAAGGCGCAAAACCAAACATCACATCAAACAGGACTTCAAACGAGGCATCGAACAAGACGACAAAATCGTCATCGTTCCGACTTCGCGCCGACCTATGCTCCGGCCGAAAGGAGCGATGCATGCCCCAATTTCGCCTGACACAAATCTCCGACACCCATCTCGCGCGCCGCTTCAAGCCGCTCATCGACAACTTTCATCGCGTCAGCGAGCACATCGACGCTGCGCGTCCCGATCTCGTGCTCAACTCCGGCGACGTCTCGTTCGACGGGCCGACCAGCCGCGACGACCTCGCGTTCGCCAAGGAGCTGCACAACGCGCTGCCGGTCGATTGCCTCTATCTGCCGGGCAATCACGACATCGGTGACAATCCGACCGCGGTCGGCCCCACGCCTTCACAACTGCCGACCGAGGAGACGCGCGGCGCCTTCACCTCGGTGCTCGGCGAGGACCGCTGGCATTTCGACGCTGCCGGCTGGTGCTTCATCGGGCTGAATTCGCTGATCATGAACACCGGCCTCGACAGCGAGGTCGAGCAGTTCGACTGGCTCGCAGGCGCGCTCGACAAGGCCGTCGGCAGGCCGGTCGCGCTGTTCCTGCACAAGCCGCTCTATCTCGACCTGCCCTATGATGCCGAGCGCGCCGAGACCGCGATCCGCTTCGTCCCGCAGCCGGCGCGCCGCCGCCTGATCGAGATGCTCGGCAAGGTCGATTGGCGTCTGGTCGGCAGCGGCCATGTGCACCAGCGCCGCGACTACACGTTCGAGCATGTCAGACACATCTGGGCGCCCTCGGCGGGCTTCATCATCTCGGACGCGCGGCAGGAGGTGATCGGCATCAAGGAAGTTGGTCTCGTCGAATACCGCTTCCAGCCCGACAGTTTCGAGGTCCGCCACGTCAGGGCGAAGGGCCAGGTCGATGTCGACCTGGACATGCTGCTCGGCAAAGAGACGGCGGCCTGAACCGCGTCAGCTCCGCGCCGCGTCGTTCAGGTCGCGCTTGATCACGGTGAGCAGCGCCTGCAGCGAGTCCTTGTTCGGCTGCGGCGCCGGCGGCGGGCGCCGCACGCGAGGCACCTGCGGCATGAAGCGGACCGGCTCCGTGTCCGGCTGCTCCTCGACGAATTTTCCATGCAAGACGTCGTCGCGGCGGCCCATGACGAACATCGTCGCCCAATAGCCGACGGAGAGGAGAATGACCCCGAAAACAATAAGTTCAAAAATCATGGCTACACCTGAAATATAGCCATATTGAATCAACTGCTGCGGGTCTCCGTCAAGCAAATGGGGGCCAAAAGGCCCCCAAATCCCCGCCATTGTGGCGCTTTTGATACTTTGTTGCGCGGAATGGGAGCTTCCGGGGCCTGTAACTCAGGCCTTGTCCGGCCCGACCCGGACCAGCTGCTTGCCGAAATTGGCGCCCTTGAGCAGTCCCATGAAGGCCTCCGGCGCGCTGTCCAGGCCCTCGGTCACGAACTCCTTGTACTTGACCTTGCCGTCACGCACCCACTGCGACATGTCGCGGAGGAAGTCGCCATGCATGGCGGCGAAGTCGCTGACGATGAAGCCGCGGAAGGTCAGCCGCTTGGTCAGGATGTTGCGCATCATCGCGCCGGCCCATTTCGGTGCGTGCGCTTCGGTGTCGTTGTAATGCGCGATCAGGCCGCAGACCGGGATGCGCGCGAACGCGTTGAGCAGCGGAAACACCGCGTCGAACACCGCGCCGCCGACATTCTCGAAATAGACGTCGATGCCCTTCGGGCAGGCTTCCTTCAGCTTCGCCGCGAGATTGGGATCGCGGTGATCGAGGCACTCGTCGAAGCCGAGCTCGTTCTTGACGTAGGCGCACTTGTCCTTGCCGCCGGCAATGCCGATCGCCCGCGCGCCCTTGATCTTGGCGATCTGGCCGACCGCCGAGCCGACTGCACCGGACGCGGCCGCCACCACCACCGTCTCGCCCGCCTGCGGCTTGCCGATTTCGAGCAGTCCCGTATAGGCGGTCATGCCGGGCATGCCGAGCACACCGACCGCGGTCGAGATCGGCGCGATCTTCGGATCGATCTTGGCGAGGCCCTTGCCGTCGGACAGCACGTGCGTCTGCCAGCCCGCGCGCGACAGCACAATATCGCCCTTGGCAAAGGCGGGATTGTTGGACGCGATCACCTCGCTCACCGTACCGCCTTCCATCACGCCGCCGACCGGCACCGGCGCGGCATAGGACGGACCGTCGGCCATGCGGCCGCGCATATAGGGATCGAGCGACAGCCAGATGGTGCGCAGCAGCACTTCGCCCGCGCCCGGCGTCGGCGGCGTGTAGTCCTCGAGCCTGAAATTGGCCGACTTGGGCTCGCCGTGCGGGCGCGAAGCCAGGACGATGCGCTTTCCTTGGGACATGTTGATTTCCTCTTGAGGTGATTGGTTCGTGGCGGACACGTAGTCATGCAATCCAGCTTCCCGCAAGGGAGATGGATTTGCTCTTTCGCGCAGCACTGTTTGAAATGTTGTTTGAAATGACGACTGTCATGCCAGGCACATTGGCGCCAACGCGATACCGTCATGTCGCGGCGGTTCGCAGGGGCCCCTGGTGGCGGCAGTTTGTCACGGCGCGCCACCGGCAAACGAAGCGGCCATAGTCAAGTCGGCTGATCCGACCTCGCCATCCGGCACGGCGGAGCCAAAGCGGTCAGGCGGCCCTCCATGGGTCGCAACGAGGGCGGCCGCGCAGCAAATCGGCAACCGGTTTCCGGTCGCCCTCGAAACCTGAATGGCGCAGGACTTCGGTCGGCTTCGCGGGACCGTCCGATGGACGTGAGGCTCTCCGAAGCATTGGGGTTACCTCTTGAGAGCCGATCAGCGTCCTCGCGCCGCAATGTCGGTCTGGTGGCAGCCGAATTCACCTTCGGCGAATTGGCAGCCGGCAGACTTATTTCTGCCGCGCGCGCCCGCGGCAAAAACGCGACCTATCAATCTGGCACTTGTCGGACTTGCGATTCGCTGTAATCTCGCACCATGCGGCACTCGCATGTCTGCTACCCAAAAATGGAGCAGGCATCACCATAACAGGAGCGAACCAACGCTTCGGTTTTTGGATCGAGACCGACATGGCCCGCGGCGGATCGTATGACACGTTTCCCAAATTGCTGCTGCGAAACACGGCACAATTTGGCACGCGGCCAGCGTTCCGGCATAAGGATCTTGGCATCTGGCAGAGCTGGACCTGGGCTGAGGTTGCCGAGATCATACGTAGCTACGCCGCCGGCTTGCATCGCCTTGGCTTGCGGCCGGGCGAGACAATTGCGGTAGTCGGCTCCAATCGGCCCAAGCTTTACTGGACCATGATGGCAGCGCAGACGCTGCGCGCAATCCCCGTTCCGGTCTACTCCGATGCTGTGGCTGATGAGCTTGCTTTTGTTCTCGCTCACGCCGAGGCGACGGTGGTCGCAGCGCAGGACCAGGAGCAGGTCGACAAGGTCCTGTCGGTGTCCGACCGACTGCCGCAACTCAACAGGATTATCTACGACGAACCGCGCGGAATCGACGGCTACGATCGCGGTCGACTGATCGCAATCGGCGATATCATCAATGACGGCCGCACCGCGCTTGCAGCCGACCCAGCGCTTGGCGAACGGATCGATGAATCCATTCGGGCCGGCAACGGTTCGGACATCGCTGTCATCCTCTACACCTCGGGAACGACCGGCGCGCCCAAGGGCGTCATGCTGTCGGCGCGAGGCTGCATCGATGCTGCAACCGACACCACGCGGTTCGACAAGTTGACCGACAAGGACGTGGTGCTGGCCTATCTGCCGCTGGCTTGGGCGGGCGATCATTACGTCAGCTATGCGCAAGGCATGGTGGCCGGATTCTGCATGGCGTGCCCGGAGAGCAGCAACACAATCGAGCAGGATCGGCATGAGATAGGACCAACCTTCTACCTGGCCCCGCCACGCGGTTTCGAGGCCATGCTGACGCGGCTGATGGTCCGGATGGAGGACGCAGCGCCGATCAAGCGACGATTGTTCAGCTACTTTCTGGACGTCGCGCGGCGGTATGGCGAGCAAGTCTTGACGGGACGTCCGGTGCCGCTGTCAGGCCGATTGCTCTATGCGCTGGGAGGCTGGCTGGTCTACGAGCCTCTCAAGAACGTTCTCGGCCTGTCTCAGGTGCGCGTCGCATACACCGGAGGCGAAGCTATCGGTCCGGATCTGTTCGCGTTCTACCGCGCGATCGGACTGAACCTGAAGCAGCTCTACGGCCAGACCGAAGCGTTCCTCTATGTAACGTGTCAGCCCGATGGCGAGATCTACCCGGATACGGTTGGTCCGCCGGCGCCCAACGTCGACATCCGCATCGCGGAATCAGGCGAAGTGCAGTTTCGCTCGCCCGGCATGTTCCTCGGATATTTCAAGGATCAGGCAAAGACCGCGGAAGCGATGACGTCCGATGGATACGTCAGGACCGGCGACGCGGGCTTCTTCGACGAGAAAACCGGGCATCTGAAGATCATCGATCGCGCGAAAGACGTCGGCCGATTGGCTGACGGCACGATGTTTGGTCCCAAGTACCTTGAGAACAAGCTGAAGTTCTATCCCAATATCAAGGAAGCGATCACGTTCGGTGACTCCAGAGAGTTCGTATGCGCCATGCTCAACATCGACCCGGTCGCGGTCGCGAATTGGGCGGAACGCAACAACGTCGCCTACGGGTCCTATCAGGAGCTTGCCGGGCATCCGCTGGTCTACGACATGGTCGCCAAAGACGTTGCCGCGGTGAACCGCTCCCTGGCCGGGGAAACGGTGCTTGCGGGCGCCCAGATTCGCCGCTTCCTCATTCTGCACAAGGAGCTCGACGCGGATGACGGCGAGCTGACCCGCACGCAGAAAGTGCGCCGCCGCTTCATTGCCGAACGCTATGCGTCGTTGGTCACGGCACTCTACAACGGAGCGCATGACGCCGACATTTCCACGGAAGTGACGTTCGAGGATGGCCGGAAAGGCACGATCGCGGCACGAGTCAAGATTCGCGACATGCAAATCGTCGGTCCGGCAGAATCGCTGGGAAGAGCGGCATGAGAGCGCCAAACGCCAACGAGATCCTGCTGCAGGTCGAGGGCGTGGCACTGGCCTTCGGCGGCGTCAGGGCGCTGCGGGACGTCTCGTTCAACGTCAAAAAAGGCGAAATTCGCGCCATCATCGGCCCCAACGGCGCCGGCAAAACCTCAATGCTGAACGTCGTCAACGGTTTCTATCACCCCAACCATGGCGCCATCACCTTCAAGGGAAGCACCCGGTCCAAAATGCAGCCCTTCGAAGCGGCGCGCGGCGGCATCGCGCGCACCTTTCAGAATGTCGCCCTGTTCAAGGGCATGAGCGCGCTCGACAACATCATGGCAGGCCGCACCTTGAAGGTCCGCCGGGGACTGTTGTGGCAGGCGCTGCGTTATGGCCCTGCTCTCGCAGAGGAGGTCGAACATCGGCGTAAGGTCGAGGAGATCATCGACTTTCTGGAGATCGAGACAATCCGCAAGGTACCGGTTGGGCGCTTGCCATACGGCTTGCAAAAGCGTGTCGAACTCGGTCGCGCTCTGGCGATGGAGCCCGACCTACTCCTCCTCGACGAGCCGATGGCTGGCATGAACGTCGAGGAGAAGGAGGACATGTCGCGATTCATCGTTGATGTGAACAATCATTACGGCACGACCATCGCCCTGATCGAGCACGACATGGCCGTGGTCATGGATCTGTCGGATCGCGTAGCGGTGCTTGATCACGGCGTAAAGATCGCCGACGGCACGCCTGATGAAGTGAAGAAGAGTCAAGCCGTCATCGACGCATATCTTGGCGTCGCGCATTGAGGTGCGTCCATGATCGCACTGGGTCAGTTTCTCGAGGTCCTTATCGGCGGATTGATGTCCGGCGTGCTCTATTCGCTGGTCGCCCTCGGCTTCGTGCTGATCTTCAAGGCATCGGGCGTATTCAACTACGCGCAGGGAGCCATGGTATTGCTCGCGGGATTGGCGCTGGTTCGCGCCCTCGATCTGCTGGTCGCCAACGGACTTCCGCTTTGGGTCGCGGTCATCCTCGCTATCGGCTTTGCCGCCGTGATCATGGCGGCAACCGCCTGGCTCATCGAGCGGTTCGTGATCGGACCTCTCGTCAATCAGGACGGCTTGACGCTGTTCATGTCGACGATCGGCGTGACATTCGTCATCGAGGGCGCCGCGGAGATGATCTTCGGATCGGATGTCTACCCGTTGCGGCTGTTCCCGACCGACGCCTGGTTCTTGTTTGAAGGCCTGTTCCCGGGCGGGATTCTGGTCAACAAGCTGGATGTCTGGGGCGCATTGATCGCGGGCGTCCTGGTCGCCGGCCTCGCCGTCTTCTTTCAGCGTACCAAGACCGGTCGCGCTCTCAGAGCCGTGGCCGACGACCATTTGGCCGCCCATTCGGTCGGAATTCCGATCAGCTGGATCTGGTTCGTGGTCTGGCTCGTTGCCGGTCTCGTTGCGCTGGTCGCGGCGACCGTGTGGGGGACCAAGCTTGGCGTTCAGTTCTCCATCACGTTTCTCGCGCTGAAGGCTTTGCCGGTGCTGATCATCGGCGGCCTTACCTCCATTCCCGGAGCCATCGTCGGCGGGCTCATTGTCGGTGCGGGTGAGAAGCTCGCAGAGGTGTATCTCGGGCCATCCATCGGCGGCGGCATCGAATATTGGTTTGCCTACGTGCTGGCGTTGGCGGTGCTGCTGTTGCGGCCACAGGGTTTGTTCGGCGAGCGCATCATCGAACGTGTCTGAGGCAAGGAGGTCGTTGTGCTCTATCGCGAAGCTGGCCAGTTCAAGGCGACCTATGCGGAGGATATGGCGATCTTCCCGATCCGGCAGGATCGTATTGCCCTCGCCGTCTTGCTCGGAATTGCCTTCATTGGCGTGCCGCTGTTGGCCAGCTTCCGGATCTGGCCGTTCAGCACCGATTATCTGTTGTGGGCCATCCTGCTGCCATTCCTCATCCTGGCGCTCGCGGCCATCGGGACGAACATTCTCGTCGGCTATTGCGGCCAGATTTCGCTCGGCAGCGGCGCGTTCATGGCCATCGGCGCCTATTCCGCCTACAAGCTGGCGACCGGCATTCATATCCCGCTTGCCTGGCTTGGCTTCGCGATCGCGATCCCACCGTTGCCCGTCTTGGCATCCATTCTGCTTGGCGGATTCATGGCGGCGGGTGCCGGAATCCTGTTCGGCATTCCCAGTCTGCGGATCAAGGGCCTCTACCTGGCGGTCGCAACGCTCGCCGCGCAGTTCTTCTTCGATTGGGCGTTCCTGCGGCTCCCGTGGTTCACCAACTACGCCCCGTCGGGATCAGTGAATGCGCCGGAACTGGATTTCTTCGGCATGGTCGTACGCACGCCGGTCGAGCGTTACCTGCTTTGCCTGACCTTCGCGACTGTCATGGCGGTGTTGGCGAAAAATCTCGTGCGCGGCAATCTCGGCAGGCAGTGGATGGCGATCCGCGACATGGATATCGCCGCCGAGCTGATCGGCATCAGGCCGCTCTACGCAAAACTCACGGCTTTCGCGGTCTCTTCGTTCGTCATCGGGGTGGCGGGTGCGCTCTGGGCGTTCGTCTACCTCGGTTCATGGGAGCCACTTGCGTTCTCGATCGACCGCTCGCTTGAGCTTCTGTTCATGGTCATCATCGGCGGGCTCGGCTCGATCATGGGTTCGTTCATCGGAGCAGCGTTCATCCTCATCGTGCCAATCATGCTGAATGTGATCCCGACCAAGCTCGGCCTGCCACTGTCGACGCAAGCGATCACTCACCTCCAGTTCATCATCTTCGGATCCTTGATCTGCTATCTGCTCATCAAGGAACCCCATGGCTTCGCCCGGCTGATATCGATCGGCAAGGAGAAGCTCAGGCTTTGGCCGTTTCCATATTGAAGGAGCGATCGCAACGCGGGCGGACGCTGGAGAGGAAGGAAGCACCACGGACGGAAAAAGAAGGACTTCAAGGAGGAGGATATCAATATGGCAAGTATAGCACGCAGTGTACTGATACTGGCGACCGCCTTGGCCGGCGCGGCGTTTAGCACACCGGCCGCAGCGCAAAACGAGCAGTTCATCCCGATTTTATCGTACCGGACCGGACCATACGCCGTGAACGGCGCGCCCTACGCAAACGGCGTCGTGGACTATTACAACCTGATCAATGAACGCGACGGCGGCATCAACGGCGTCAAAATTCTGACCGAGGAATGCGAGACGGGCTACGCGACCGACAAGGGAGTGGAGTGTTACGAGCGTCTCAAAAGCAAAGGACCAACCGGCGCGGCCTTCATCAATCCACTGTCGACCGGCATCACCTTCGCACTCACCGAAAAGACCGCGACCGACAAGATCCCGATCATCACAATGGGGTACGGCCGGGCCGATTCCAAGAACGGCGCGGTGTTCGCGTATAATTTCCCGTTGCTCGGCACTTACTGGTCCGCGGCCGATCTCGCCATCCAGCAGGTCGCCAAGGAACTCGGCGGCTTCGACAAGCTGAAAGGCAGGAAGATTTCGCTGCTGTATCATGACAGCCCCTATGGCAAGGAGCCGATTCCGATGCTGCAGGTGCTGGCGCAGAAGTACGGCTTTGAGTTCACGCCGATCCCGGTCACGCATCCCGGCGTCGAGCAGAAGTCGCAATGGCTGGCGATCCGCCAGAACCGGCCGGACTATGTCCTGGTCTGGGGCTGGGGCGTCATGAACAGCACGGCAATCAAGGAGGCGGCCGCCGTCGCCTATCCGCGCGACAAGATGATCGGCGTTTGGTGGTCGGGCGCAGAGCCTGACGTGACGCCGGCAGGCGATCAAGCCACTGGCTACAAGGCGCTGATGCTTCAGCACGGCGCCGGCAAGTTTCCCGTGCATGCCGACATAGAGAAGCACATCTACGCCAAGGGCAAGGGTTCGACAGAACCCGTCAAGATCGGCGAGGTTCTCTACAACCGAGGTATGGTGAATGCCATGCTCGGCGTTGAGGCGATCCGCAAGGCGCAGGAAAAGTTCGGCAAGAAACCGCTGACGGGCGAGCAGGTCCGTTGGGGGCTTGAGAATCTCGTCCTCACCGATACGCGTATCAAGGAACTCGGCTTTGAGGGGATGTTGAAGCCGGTCAGCATTTCCTGCTCCGACCACGAGGGCGCGCGCTACGGGCGGGTCCAGCAGTGGGATGGCAAGGCCTGGAAAGTGATCTCCGACTGGTCCACGGCTGACGAATCGCTCATCGAACCGCTCGTCACCGATGTGTCTGCGAAGTATGCCGCGGAGAAGAAGATCAAGCCGCGCGACTGCGCAAAGGAAACCTGAGACCGTGTGAGTGATCCGGGACGCAGGTTTGCCTGCTCCCGGATCACGGCCCCTGCTACAGTTTGGAGGTCTGCGCGTGTCAATCGCCAAGGTGGTCGTCGCCGCTACGACGGAAGCGACAGCTCTGATCTTATCGGTCAACAACATCGAAGTTGTCTACGATCACGTCATCCTCGTGTTGAAGGGCGTCTCGCTGGAAGTGCCGCGAGGCGGCATTGTCGCGCTGCTCGGCGCCAACGGCGCCGGCAAGACGACGACGCTGAAGGCGGTCTCCAATCTGCTGCACGCAGAGCGCGGCGAGGTCACCAAGGGCTCGATCCTGTTCAACGGCGTCGAGGTGAAGTCCCTGTCGCCAAACGACGTGGTGCGACGCGGCTGCATCCAGGTGATGGAGGGGCGGCGTGCTTTCCCTCATCTGACAGTCGAGGAGAACATCCTGACCGGCGCCTTTACGCGGACGGACGGCAAGCTCGCGATCGCACAGGACCTTGAACGGGTCTACGCTTATTTCCCGCGTCTCAAGGAACGACGCAGTTCCACCGCCGGCTATACGTCCGGCGGCGAACAGCAGATGTGCGTGATTGGTCGCGCGCTGATGTCGCGCCCGAAGATGATCCTGCTCGACGAACCATCGATGGGCCTCGCGCCGCAGATCGTCGAAGAGATCTTCGAGATCGTGAAGGATCTCAACGCCAAGGAAGGCGTGTCGTTTCTTCTCGCCGAGCAGAACACCAATATGGCGCTCAGATATGCAAGCCACGGCTACATCCTCGAAAATGGCCGCGTGGTGATGGACGGCGAAGCGCACGCACTCGCCGCAAATGAGGACGTCAAGGAGTTCTATCTTGGCGTCGCCGGAGAGAAGCGAAAATCATACCGCGACGTGAAGCACTACAAGCGACGCAAGCGCTGGCTTGCCTAGCAGATGATGGCGTCCCGAAATTCCGAGACTCCGGGTTCGGTCCTTCGGACCGTCCCGGAATGACGGTGCTTGGGCTTACACCCCGCCCGGATAGTTCGGGGATTCGCGCGTGATGGTCACGTCGTGGACGTGGCTCTCGCGCAGGCCGGCGCCGGTGATGCGGACGAACTCGGCCTTGTCGTGGAAATCCCTGATGTCCTTGGCGCCGACATAGCCCATCGCGGCGCGCAGGCCGCCGGCGAGCTGGTGCATCACGTGGCCGACCGGCCCCTTGTACGGCACCTGGCCCTCGATGCCTTCAGGAACGAGCTTCAGCGTGTCCTTGATGTCCTGCTGGAAGTAGCGGTCGGCCGAGCCGCGCGCCATTGCGCCGACCGAGCCCATGCCGCGATAGGCCTTGTAGGAGCGGCCCTGCCACAGGAAGACTTCGCCGGGCGTCTCGTCGGTGCCGGCGAGCAGCGAGCCGACCATGGCGATGTCGGCGCCGGCGGCGAGCGCCTTGGCGAGATCGCCGGAATATTTGATGCCGCCGTCGGCGATCACGGGCACGTCGGCCTTCTTCGCGGCCGCGACCGCATCCATGATCGCGGTGAGCTGCGGCACGCCGACGCCGGCGACGATGCGCGTGGTGCAGATCGAGCCCGGGCCGATGCCGACCTTGATGCAGTCCGCGCCGGCATCGATCAGCGCCTGCGCGCCGCCCTCGGTCGCGACGTTGCCGGCCACCACCTGCACCGCGTTGGAGAGCCGCTTGATGCGGTTGACGGCATTGAGCACGTGGCGCGAATGGCCGTGCGCGGTGTCGACCACGACGACGTCGACGCCGGCATCGATCAGCCGCTCGGTGCGTTCATAGCCGGTCTCGCCGACCGTGGTGGCGGCGGCGACGCGAAGCCGGCCGTGCTCGTCCTTGCAGGCGAGCGGATGCGCCACCGCCTTCTCGATGTCCTTGACGGTGATCAGGCCGACGCAGCGATATTGATCGTCAACGACCAAGAGCTTCTCGATGCGATGCTTGTGCAGCATCCGCTTCGCCTCGTCCTGGCTGACGCCCTCGCGCACCGTGACCAGGTTCTCGTGCGTCATCAGCTCCGAGACCTTCTGCCGGGGATCGCTGGCAAAGCGCACGTCGCGGTTGGTGAGGATGCCGACCAGCTTGCCCGGCACGTTCTTGGCCGCGCCGGTCACCACCGGGATGCCAGAGATGCCGTGATCCTTCATCAGCGCCAGCGCGTCGGCCAGCGTGGCATCCGGGCCGATGGTCAGCGGATTGACCACCATGCCGGATTCGAACTTCTTGACCTGCCGCACCTGCGCGGCCTGACCGTCGGGATCGAAGTTGCGGTGGATGACGCCGAGGCCGCCGGCTTGCGCCATCGCGATCGCCATGCGCGCCTCGGTGACGGTGTCCATCGCCGACGCGATGATCGGGATGTTGAGCGCGATCGCGCGGGTGACGCGCGAGCGGATATCGACTTCCGAGGGAAGGACGTCCGACAGACCGGGCTTCAGCAGCACATCGTCGAACGTGAAGGCTTCGCGGATAGCCTGAAGTCCCGTGGCCATTGCCAACTCCTTTCGGCGGCCGCAGCCGCGATAAACTTACGGATGAACGCTGCCTGCGGCGACGCTGCTGCGTCACCGTCGAATCGGCGCCCATCGGTGGGGTTGACGCTGGTCGATAGCATGGCGGCATGACGAATCAAAGCGTTTGCCAGCCATGCACAGGCCTTTTTAGGGGCCGGTTCAGGGTGCCCGGTAGCCCGGCGGCGGGCCGTGGCGGCGGATCGCCTCGACCATTTCGCGATGGCGCCGGTCCTCGCGCTTCATGTGGACCGCGATCACGGCATGGGCCGACGGCACCAGCAGCAACACGTGGAAAAACAGCCCGAAAACCGCGCAAAACACGATCAGGACCAGATTGAAGATGGCCGAAAACGGCTGTCCGTTCAGGAGCAGCCCGATCGGCGGCAGGAGAGCGGCAAGGACGTAGATCACGGCACACCTTCCAGAGCGTTTTCGAGCGAAGTGGATACCGGTTCGCCTGAAGAAAACGCGTGAAAACATCAATCCAGGGCCTCCGTTCCGATCCTATCGGAACGGAAAGGCTCTGACACGGGCGGATGCATACCAGCGTCACGCAGGATTTAGGGCGTTTGGCCGGTTCCGCAATAGCGTGGCCCTGGGCAGGATGATATGGCCCCCTCGCCCGCCTTTTTCAGCACAGCTGTCCTGTTTGATGAACAAACAACGCCTGATTCCGCTCATCGTGGCCACCGCCCTGTTCATGGAGAACATGGACTCCACGGTGATCGCGACCTCGCTGCCCGCGATCGCCGCCGATATCGGCACCAGCCCGCTGACGCTGAAGCTGGCGATCACCTCCTACCTGCTGTCGCTCGCGGTGTTCATCCCGGCGAGCGGCTGGACCGCGGACCGCTTCGGCGCCCGCATCGTGTTTGCCGGCGCCGTCGGCGTGTTCATGCTGGGCTCGATAGGCTGCGCACTGTCGTCCTCGGTGACCGATTTCGTGTTCGCCCGCATCCTGCAGGGCCTCGGCGGGGCGATGATGACCCCGGTCGGGCGGCTGGTGCTGCTGCGCTCGGTCGACAAGAGCGCGCTGGTCAACGCGATGGCCTGGGTGACGGTCCCGGCGCTGATCGGCCCGGTGATCGGGCCGCCGCTCGGCGGCTTCATCACCACCTATTTCTCCTGGCACTGGATCTTCCTGATCAACATCCCGATCGGGCTGCTCGGCATCTTCCTGGCTTTGAAATACATCGACCCGATCAAGAGCGAGGATCCCGAGCGCTTCGATCTCGTGGGACTGGTGCTGGCCGGTATCGGCCTCGCCGGCATCGCCTTCGGGCTGTCGGTGGCCGGGCTCAATTTGCTGCCGTGGCCGATCGTCGCCGCGCTGGTCGGGGTCGGCACGGTATCGATGACGCTTTACGTCATCCACGCGCGGCGGACCGGTTCGCCGGTGCTCGATTTCGGCTTGCTGCGGCTGCCGACCATGCGCGCGTCGATCGTCGGCGGCTTCATGTTCCGGCTCGGCATCGGCGCGCTACCGTTTCTGCTGCCGCTGTTGATGCAGGTCGGCTTCGGCCTGTCGCCGTTCCAGTCCGGTCTCGTCACCTTTGCGTCGGCGGTCGGCGCCATGGGCATGAAGACGCTGGCGGCGCGCATCATCCGCGCCTTCGGCTTCCGCAACATGATGACCGTCAACGCGGTGGTCAGTTCGGCCTTCCTCGCCGCCTGCGCGCTGTTCACGATCTCGACGCCGCTGATGCTGATCTTCACGATCCTGGTGGTCGGCGGCTTCTTCCGCTCGCTGCAATTCACCGCGATCAACACCGTGGCCTATGCCGAGGTCGAGGCGCCGCAAATGAGCCGGGCCACCACCCTCGTCAGCGTCAACCAGCAGCTCGCGGTGTCCGCGGGCGTCGCGGTCGGCGCGTTCTCGGTCGAAACCACGCTGGCGCTGCATCACCAGACCGAGCTCTCCGCCGACGTGTTCGCGCCGGCCTTCATCGTGGTGTCGCTGATCTCGGCGGCCTCGGCCTGGTTCTTCTGGCAGATGCCGGCTGAGGCCGGCAACGAGATCGCCGGCCGCAAGGCGATCGACATCTCGAGCCGCAAGGGCGCCGAGAAACGCGCCGCCGCCGAAGCCGTCAAGGTCGCCACCGAGGACACCCAGAACGCGCGCGATCAGCGGCTCGGCTAGTCGATCGAACCAGCCGTTCCCGAGGCGCGTACACCGCGAGCCGCCGTCAGGTCACGACCAGGCCATCAGGGGTGGCCGGTCATTCCGCCTGGCTGTCCTCGATCCGGACGTTCAATAAGTTCGTATGTGGGAACGTGGGTCGCTTCCAGCCACGATTCCAGCGCTGCTCCGCAGACCGTGCAGATCGCATCACCCGTATGCGGCACCAAGAACTTCTCTTCGGTGCGTCTGTACTCGGCGCCGCAATTGCATTGAACAATGGTCGCCAGCTGGGAAATATGCGCTTGCGTCGCCCGATTTTCCAGTCCTGCAAGAAACGGCCCCAGTGCGCGAAACCTGACGCTGCACCAAGGCCGCCAACCCGGTTGGGGTTTTCTCCCGGTGGGCTTGGGGGGCATTGGCCGGGAGCAAAGGAGTCGACTCCAGCCGCGCGCCAAGGTTCCCGCCGGTTGCGCTGAAATGTGGTTTCTGCGCTCCTTCGTCGTTGCGAGCGGAGCGAAGCAATCCAGTCGTCCGCCGATACAGGGCCATGGATCGCTTCGTCGCTACTCCCCGCGCGATGACGGCTGCTGCTGCCCGCGAAATCCCGTCGCCAGCACGTAACGCTCCGACGAATCCTGCCGGCTGGCGGCCGGCTTGACGTGGCGGACGGTGGCGAAATCGCGCTTCAGCTGCGCCACCAGCTCGGCGTCGGCGCCGCTCTGGAACACTTTTGCCAGGAACGTGCCGCCGGGATTGAGCACCTCGCCGGCGAAATGCGCGGCGGTCTCGACCAGGCCGATGATGCGCAGCTGATCGGTCTTGCGATGGCCGGTGGTGTTGGCAGCCATGTCGGACATCACGATGTCGGCGCGGCCGCCCATCATCGCGATCAGTTTTTCCGGCGCGTCATGGTCGAGGAAGTCGAGCTGCGCGAAGGTGACGCCGGGAATCTCGCCCATCTCCAAGAGATCGATCGCGACCACCTTGCCCTTGCCGTCGGCTGCTCCTGTGCGTTTTGCCGCGATCTGGCTCCAGCCGCCGGGCGCCGCGCCAAGGTCGACCACGGTCATGCCCGGCTTGAGCAGGCGGTATTTGTCGTCGATCTCGAGCAGCTTGAACGCTGCGCGGGAGCGGTAGCCCATCGCCTTGGCCTTGGCGACATAGGGATCGTTGAGCTGGCGCTCGAGCCAGAGTTTTGACGACAGCTTGCGCTTGCCGCCGCTCTTGACCGTGACGTGCAGCCGCCCGGTGGTGTCTTTCGCCATACTGCTTCTCTGCTCCCTCGCCTCGCTCTTGCGAGGAGAGGGTTGGGGTGACGGGCTGTTTCCGCAATAAAGGTGAGAGATGCGCTCCTGGAGAGTCCCCCTCACCCGGATTGCATTGACATGCAATCCGGCCTCTCCCCGCTAGCGGGGCGAGGCAAGAGAAGCTCTAGCACGCCCGCAGCGCGCCGTCCTCGCGCATCATCTCGACCAGCATGCCCTCGCGCAGGCCGCGATCGGCGACGCGGAGCCGCGGCATCGGGAACGCGTTGCGGATCGCATCGAGGATCGCGCAGCCGGCGAGCACCAGATCGGCGCGCTCGACGCTGATGCAGTTGTTGTTGACGCGCGCTTCATAGCTCATGCCGAGCAGCCTCTGGATCGTCGCGGTAACGTCGCAATCGTTCATCCAGATGCCGTCGATGCGGCGACGGTCATAGCGCGACAGGTTGAGGAACACGCCGGCGAGCGTGGTCACGGTGCCCGAGGTGCCGAGCATGTGCATGTCGCGCAGATTCTTGCCGTGCTCGGCCGCGAACGGCGCGACGTGCCGCGCGACCTCATCGATCATCTGCGCATACAGATCCCTGGTGACGTTCTTGCCGCCGAAATGTTCGGCCAGCGTGACGACGCCGAGCGGGATCGACATCCACGCCTTGATGCGTGGCGGCGCGTCGGGTGCGTTGGGGTCGCGCTCGATCCGCACCAGCTCGGTCGAGCCGCCGCCGATATCGAACAGGATGGCGCCCCGTCCCTTCGGATCGAGCAGCGGCGAGCAGCCGATCACAGCGAGCGTCGCCTCGGTCTCGCGATCGATCACCTCGAGCTTGATGCCGGTCTCGGCCGCCACCCGCGCGCGAAAGCTCTCGGCGTTGCCAGCGGCGCGGCAGGCCTCGGTGGCGATGAGCCGCAGCCGGCGCGCCTTGCGATAGCGGATCTTGTCGCTGCAGATGGCGAGCGCGGCAATCGCGCGCTCGATCGCGGCCTCGCTGATCGAGCCGGTGGCGGCGATGCCCTCGCCGAGCCGGATGATTCGCGAGAAGGAATCGACCACGCGGAACCCGTCGCCGGTGGGACAGGCGATCAACAGCCGGCAATTGTTGGTGCCAAGGTCGAGCGCGGCGTAGACGCCACTTTCCGCCGCTGCCGCAACCAACCCTGGCGGGGCTTCGCTGGCCGGGGGGCCGTCGCAAAGCCGCACATGGTCGTTCATCAAAACTGTCTTTCCGCGGGACCAGAAGGCCCGCCGAATAATTATCGTTCACGGAAACTTTAGCAGCGTCAAAGCCCTACGCAAACTCCGTTCACATTGGGTCCATGCCCAATCGGGCGTTGTCGTTAAGGGGGGTGTGCGTTATCTCCTCACCGCCCCCAAACTCCAGCAAATCCGGGCATTTCAGGTCATTTTCGATGCAAGATCACACGCCGCCTGCCTCCCTCGAAAACGCTATCGCACTGCAAAAATACGGTGTCGGACAGCCTGTTCGACGAAAGGAGGACGACACCCTGGTGCGCGGCAAGGGCAAATACACCGACGATTTCTCGCTGCCCGGCCAGGCGTACTGCTGGATGGTTCGCTCCTCGCATGCCCATGGACTCATCAAGGGGATCGATACCGCGGCCGCCAAGGCGATGCCGGGCGTGCTCGGGGTCTGGACCGGCGCCGACCTTGCGGCCGCCGGCTACAACCCCTTCACCTGCGGCCTGCCGCTGAAGAACCGTGACGGCTCGCCGCTCAAGCAGACCAACCGACCGGCGCTGGTGACCGACAAGGTGCGCTTCGTCGGCGATCCCGTCGCCTTCGTGGTCGCGGAGACCGCGGCGCAGGCGCGCGATGCCGCCGAGGCCGTCGAGGTCGATATCGAGCCGCTGCCGGCGGTGACGGACGCGGCCGAAGCCGCCAAGCCCGGCGCACCGCAGCTCTATGACGACATCCCCGATAACGTCGCGCTCGACTATCATTATGGCGACACCGCCAAGATCGAGGCGGCGTTCGCCGGCGCGGCGCACGTCACCAAGCTCGACATCGTCAACACCCGCGTCGCCGTGGTCTCGATGGAGCCGCGCGTCGCCCTCGCCCACTACGACAAGAAAACCGAGCGCTTCACGCTGCAGGTGCCGACCCAGGGCGTCTCCGGCAACAAGGCGATCCTGGCCCGCCTGCTCAACGTGCCCGCCGACAAGGTCCGCATCCTCACCGGCAATGTCGGCGGCTCGTTCGGGATGAAGAACCTCAACTATCCCGAATACACCTGCATCGCGCATGCGGCGCGCGAGCTCGGCCGCCCGGTGAAGTGGCTGGACGAGCGCTCGACCAGCTTCCTCTCGGACAGCCAGGGCCGCGCACAGCTGATCCATGCCGAGCTCGCGCTCGATGCCGACGGCAAGTTCCTCGCGGTGCGGCTGTCCGGCTACGGCAATCTCGGCGCCTACATCACCGGCGTCGCGCCGGGCCCGCTGTCGCTCAACACCGGCAAGAACCTCGCCAGCGTCTATCGCACGCCGCTGCTCGGCGTCGACATCAAGACGGTCCTGACCAACACCACGCTGATGGGCGCCTATCGCGGCGCCGGCCGGCCGGAGGCCAACTACTACATGGAGCGGCTGATCGATGCTGCCGCCGACGAGATGGGCATCAACCGCTTCACGCTGCGCAAGCGCAACTTCATCAAGCCGTCGCAGCTGCCCTTCCCGGCGGCCTCCGGCGTCACCTATGACAGCGGCGATTTCGCCGCCGTGTTCCAGAAGGCGCTGGAGATCTCCGACTACGACAATTTCGCCAAACGCAAGAAGGAGAGCAAAAAGAGCGGCAAGCTGCGCGGCATCGCCGTCGGCTCCTATCTCGAGGTCACCGCGCCGCCGTCTGGCGAGCTCGGCAAGATCAGCTTCGAGCCCGACGGCTCGGTGAAGCTCACCACCGGCACGCTGGATTACGGCCAGGGCCACGCCACCCCGTTCGCGCAGGTGCTGTCCGACCAGCTCGGGGTGCCCTTCGAGAAGATCACGCTCGAACAGGGCGACAGCGATCTCGTCCGCTTCGGCAACGGCACCGGCGGCTCGCGCTCGATCACCGCAACTGGCCAGGCGATCGTCGAGGCTTCCGCGCTCGTGGTCGAGAAGGGCAAGAAGGCCGCCGCGCACATGCTGGAGGCCTCCGAGGCCGACATCGAATTCGGCGCCGGCCGCTTCACCATCGCCGGCACCGACCGCTCGATCGGCATCATGGAGCTCGCCGAGCGGATGCGCGCCGGCAAGATGCCCGAGGGCACGCCGGAGACGCTCGACGTCGATCACGCCACCAAGGAGACGGCGTCGACGTTCCCGAACGGCTGCCACGTCGCCGAGGTCGAGATCGATCCCGACACGGGCGTGACGCGGATCGTGCGCTACTCCGCGGTCAATGATTTCGGCGTCGTGGTCAATCCGATGATCGTCGCCGGCCAGCTGCACGGCGGCGTCGCGCAGGGCATCGGCCAGGCGCTAATGGAGGAAGTCAGCTACGACGCCTCCGGCCAGCCGATCACCGGCTCGTTCATGGACTACGCGCTGCCGCGTGCCGGCGACGTGCCGTCGATGCTGGTCGGCGATCATCCCTCGCCGGCGAAATCCAACCCGCTCGGCACCAAGGGCTGCGGCGAAGCCGGCTGCGCCGGCAGCCTCGTCTGCATCGTCAACGCCGTGGTCGACGCGCTGTCGGACTACGGCATCAAGCACATCAACATGCCGCTGACGCCGGAACGCGTCTGGCGCGCGATCCAGGACGCCAAGGCGAAGGCGGCGTAGGGGCTGCCTTGCCGTAACCACAAACACAGGTGTCATCGCCCGCGAAAGCGGGCGATCCAGTATTCCAGAGACGTCAGCGATAGAACCGAGGAGCCGCGGCGTACTGGATCCCCCGCTTTCGCGGGGGATGACAGTTGCGCGCGTCGATGGACTGCCCGGTTAATGCCGGCAGCGTCGTCGACCTACGCCGCGGCCTGCTCGCGCGGCTGGGTGATCGCGATGTGCCAGCAATGCGCGAGCGGCACACCGTTGCCGAGCACCAGCGCGTCGAGCTCGACGAAGCGGTGGCCCTTCTTGTCGTAATTGCCGGTCACCTTGGCGCGCGCGGTCAGCTCGTCGCCGATCTTGCCGGCCGACAACAGCTGCATGCGGGTGCCGACATGGATCCAGGGCCCGAGGATCGCATTGTCGACCAGGACCTTGTTCATCACCCGCGGCAGCAGGCCGGGATGGCCGAGCCCTTCGCGCAGGTAGATCGGGTCGGTCTCCCTGATGTCGGCGAGATATTCCTTCGCGGCATCGCCGGACCAGTCGCGCGGGATGGTGCCGAGCCACTTGCCCTCTTCATAGGACGACGCGCTGACCGGCTTGCGCTCGGCGACCGCGGCAACCTGTTTGTAGTCGTCGAGCACGAATTTCGGCGCTGAAGTCGGCAGCGAGGCGGTGCCGGTGGCGCAGAGCTCGCCGCGGCTGTGGAGCTCGATCGTGAGCCCGTTGCCGGTCTCCTGGCCGGTCAATTCCGCGATCTCGCCGTCATAGACCGGCTTGACGAAGCGCGCCTCGATCAGGCCGCGCGCGAGAAAATCGCGGCCCCATTTCTCGACCGGCAGGTGCATCATGTAGGCCATCACGTCGACGCCGGGCACCAGCCCGCCGGAAAAGCCGAACTTCCGCGCCACCGTGTCGTCGTGGATCTTGTTCTCCGAGAGCTTTGACGTGTTGTAGGCCGAGACGCGGTAGGTCAGCGAAGCCGTCTTCGAATCCATGGGGTTTCCCCTTATTTCCGTTGTTTTTGTCGGGCAATCGTAGTCGAACCGGGCATCGTGACAAGCCTCTCGTTTTGCTCGCAATTTTCCGCCCGATGGAGTACACGCAGGCCGCGCCTGCCAACCCTGGAATCGATGACTGAAACCCCTGCTCCCACCCGCATCTATGTCGACGCCGACGCCTGCCCGGTGAAGGACGAGATCTATCGCGTCGCGATCCGGCACGGCGTGCCCGTCAGCGTGGTCGCGGGCAATTTCATCCGCGTGCCGCAGGATCCGCTGATCGAGCGCATCGCCGCCGGTTCCGGCATGGATGCGGCCGACGACTGGATCGCGGAACGCGCGCGTGAGGGCGACATCGTGATCACGGCGGACATTCCGCTGGCGAGCCGCTGCGTCAAGGCCGGCGCCGACGTGATCGCGCCGAACGGCAAGCCGTTCACCGAACAGTCGATCGGCATGACGCTCGCGGTGCGCAACCTGATGACCGATCTGCGCTCGTCGGGCGAGATCACCGGCGGGCCGAAATCATACTCGCCGCGCGACCGCTCGACCTTCCTGTCGACGCTCGACCAGACCATCCGCCGCATCCAGCGCCGCCGCGCCGAGCAGGCGCCGGCGAGCCAGCAGGGTTAGCGCGATGGCTCCGCCTCCTCTCATCCAGCTCAAGGACATCAGCCTGACCTTCGGCGGCACGCCGCTGCTCACCGGCGTCGAGCTGTCGGTCTCCGCGGGCGAACGCGTCTGCCTGATCGGCCGCAACGGCTCCGGCAAGTCGACACTGCTGCGCATCGCGGCCGGCCTGGTCGAGCCCGATGCCGGCAGCCGCTTCGTGCAGCCCGGCGCCACCATCCGCTATCTGCCGCAGGAGCCGGATTTCGGCGACCACAAGACGACGCTGGCCTATGTCGAGGCCGGGCTCGGCCCCGGCGACGACCACTACCAGGCGCGCTATCTGCTCCAGCAGCTCGGCCTCAGCGGCGAGGAAGATCCCGCGCATGTCTCCGGCGGTGAGGCGCGCCGCGCGGCGCTGGCCCGCGTGCTGGCGCCCTCGCCCGATATCCTGCTGCTGGACGAGCCGACCAACCATCTCGACCTGCCGACCATCGAATGGCTCGAGGGCGAATTGGAAAGCCGCCGCTGCGCGCTGGTGCTGATCAGCCACGACCGCCGCTTCCTCACCAATTTGTCGCGCACCACCGCCTGGCTCGACCGCGGCCAGATCCGGCAGATCGAGCGCGGCTTCGGCGCCTTCGAGGCGTGGCGCGACGAGGTGCTGGCGGAGGAAGAGCGCGAGCAGCACAAGCTCGACCGCAAGATCGTCAACGAGGAGCACTGGCTGCGCTACGGCGTCTCCGGCCGCCGCAAGCGCAACGTCAAGCGGCTCGGCAATCTCTTCGCGCTGCGCGACCAGCGCCGCAACTATCGCGGCGCCACCGGCAATGCCACGCTCGCCGCTGCCGAGGCCGAGAAATCCGGCCGCCTGGTGATCGAGGCCAAGAACATCACCAAGGCCTATGGCGAGCGCAGGATCGTCGACGGCTTCTCGACCCGGATCCAGCGCGGCGACCGGCTCGGCATCGTAGGTCCCAACGGCGCCGGCAAGACCACGCTGGTGCATCTGCTGATCGGCAACGATCCGCCCGACTCCGGTTCGGTGCGGCTCGGGGCCAATATCGAGATGGCAACCCTCGACCAGCATCGCGAAAGCCTCGACCCGAAGCTGACGCTGGCCGAGGCGCTGACCGGCGGCCGCGGCGATCACGTCATGGTCGGCGACAAGTCGAAGCACGTGATCGGCTACATGAAGGATTTCCTGTTCGCGCAGGAGCAGCGCGGCACGCCGCTGGAAGCGCTCTCCGGCGGCGAGCGCGGCCGCCTGATGCTGGCGCGCGCGCTCGCCAAGCCGTCGAACCTTTTGATCCTGGACGAGCCGACCAACGACCTCGACCTCGAAACCCTCGACGTGCTCGAGGACATGCTCGGCGACTACGAGGGCACGGTGATCCTGATCAGCCACGACCGCGACTTCCTCGACCGCGTGGTGACGTCGGTGATCGTGCCCGAAGGCCAGGGACGCTGGATCGAATATGCCGGCGGCTACTCCGACATGCTGGCGCAGCGCGGCGCCGACGTGAAGCGCGAGACGGTGAAGGCCGAAGCCCCGACCGAAGAAAAGACAGAAGCCAGGGCCGCGGCGCCCGAAGCAGCACCGAGGCGCCGGCTGAGCTTCAACGAGAAGCACGCGCTGGAAACCTTGCCGAAGACCATCGACAAGCTGCATGCCGAAATCGCCAAGCAGCAGAAGCTGCTCGACGATCCCGATCTCTATACAAAGGATCGCAAGACATTCGACGCTGCCTCGGCCGCGATCGCAAAGGCGCAGCAAGAGCTCGCCGCCGCCGAGGACCGCTGGCTCGAGCTCGAAGTGCTGCGCGAAGAGATCGAACAGGCATAATTTGTAGGATCGGTAAGAAGGACAGACCATGACCACGCCCCTCGCCGCCAAGATCGCCAAGGAATACGGCACGCCCTGCGCCGTGATCGACATGGACCGGGTCGAGCGCAACATCGCGCGCATCCAGAAGGCCTGCGACGAGGCCGGCGTCGCCAACCGTCCGCACATCAAGACGCACAAGAACCCGATGCTGGCGCAGCTGCAGATCAAGGCCGGCGCCAAAGGCGTCACCTGCCAGAAGCTCGGCGAGGCCGAGATCATGGCGGATGCCGGCATCGACAACATCCTGATCAGCTACAATCTGCTCGGTGACGAGAAGATGGCGCGGCTCGGCGCGCTGCAAGGCAAGGCCAACGTCACCGTCGCCGCCGACAATTCCGTCGTCGTCGGCGACCTGCCGAAGGCCGCAGCCGCCTCCGGCCGCCCGCTCACGGTTGTGGTCGAATGCGACACCGGCCGCAAGCGCGCCGGCGTCGAGACCCCGGCCGAGGCGATCGCGCTGGCGCGCGAGATCGCTGCCTCCAAGGGCCTCGCCTTCGCGGGCTTCATGCTGTACCCGACCGAGACCGGCTGGGCCGATGCGCAGAAATTCTACGACGAGGCGCTGGCCGGCGTTCGCGCTTACGGCCTCGATGCGACAATCGTCTCCACCGGCGGCACGCCGAACCTGAAGAACCTCGGTAAGCTGAAGGGCGGCACCGAGCACCGCTTCGGCACCTACATCTACAACGACCGCATGCAGGTCGCGGCCGGCGTCGCGACCTGGGACGATTGCGCGCTGCACGTCTATTCCACCGTCGTCAGCCGCGCCGGCCCCGAGCGCGGCATCCTCGATGCCGGCTCCAAGACGCTGACCTCGGACACCGGCGGCCTCGAAGGCCACGGCCTGATCCTCGAACATCCCGAGGCCAGGATCGCGCGCTTCGCCGAGGAGCACGGCTTTCTCGATCTGTCCCGCAGCAACACGCGGCCCAATGTCGGCGACGTGGTGCGGGTCGTGCCCAATCATGTCTGCGTCGTCGTCAACATGATGGACGAGGTCGTGATGGTGCGCGGCGACGAGATCATCGGTGCGTTGCCGGTGACGGCGCGGGGCAAGCTGCGCTAGCGCCCGCGCATCCTTCGAGGCTCCCCGAGCAGCGCAATTGCGCCGCTCGGCTCGCACCTCCAGCGACAAAGGCGAAGCCTTTGCGTGGGGATGACGCTCTCTCGACTGCCCGATCACGCTCTCTCTGAGCCGTCACCCCGAGGTGCGAGCGGAGCGAGCCTCGAAGGGCGGCGGCGGGCTAAAGGTCGCGAAGCACAGGAGCCTCGCTACCCATGCATCAGCGCCTGCAGCTCGCGGTCCAGCGCCGCGCGAAACACCTCGATCGGCCGCGCCAGGCGGCCGGCCGGCGGGCGATGCACGATCCAGGCACGCACCGCGGGATTGAAATCCGCGATCTTCACGGCCTTGAGCCGGCTGCGGATCGGGCTCCGCTTCAGCGCAACCGGCGTCACGAGGCCGATGCCGAGCCCGCGCGCCACCAGCGACAGGCGCAGCTCGCTGTCGAGCGCCTCGACGGCGATGTTGAACGGCAGATGCGCCGCATCGAAATGGCGCTTCAACGTCTGGCGGAAGCCGCAGCCGTCCTGGTTGATCACCCATCCGGTCCGCGACAGCCATTCGAGGTCGACTGACTTCGGCGTCTTCATGTCGCGCGCGACGACGAACACCACCGGCTGCGCGCCGAGATCGGAGGCCTCGAGATCGTCGGGCGGTGCGGTGCCGTCAGGAAGGCAGATCGCCGCCGCGTCGAGCTCGTTGCGGCTGACCCGCTCCATGTGGTTGGGCGACCAGCCCGAGACGACGCGCACCGCCAGCGCCGGAAATTCGCCGCGCACCGCGTCGAGCGGACCGGTCAGCCCCGCCTCCGACAGAAACGGCGTCAGGCCGAGCCTGAACTCGCCGCGCACCGCGCCGTCATTGGCGACGCCTGACTTGAGGTCGTCGAGCATGCGCAGCAGCCGGCGGCCCTGCTCATAGGCCTCGATTCCGGCCGCAGTCGGCTTCAGCGGCTTGGAGAGCCGGTCGAGCAGCTGCGCGCCGAGCATCTCCTCGAGATTCTGGATCCGCCGCGTCACGCCGGGCTGGGTCAGGTTCAGCCGCGCCGAGGCCGCGACGATCGATCCGGTCTCCACCACGGCGACGAACGCGACGAGGTCATGGGTGTTCATAAACATTCTCGCATATTCTTCATCATCTTATTTGAATTGTAGCATATTATGCCGATCCCCTAAAGGGGGCCTCGCCACTCCATCGCGAGGCCCCATGACCATCTCCGAAGCCACCAAACTCTCCCCGGCGCGCACCGTCGCCGTGCGTCCCCTGATCTGGATCGGCGCCATCACGACCGGCACCGTCGTCACCAATCTCTTTGCGCCACAAATCCTCGTCGGTCTGATGGGCCGCTCGCTCGGCATGACCGCGCTGCAAGCCGGCCTGATCTCGACGCTGACCCTGCTCGGCTACGCGCTCGGACTGCTGCTGCTGGTGCCGCTGGTCGACCTCGTCGAGAACAAGCGGCTGATCCTGCGGACGCTGGCCTGCGCCATCGTCGCGGCGATCGGCACCGCGATGGCGCCGACGCCGCTGATCCTGCTCGCCGCCACCTTCGTCCTCGGCGCGTCGTGCGCCGCGATCCAGATGGTGGTACCGCTGGTGGCATCGATGGTGCCGCCGGAGCGCCGGGGACAGGCGATCGGCGATGTGATGAGCGGCCTGATGATCGGCATCCTGCTGTCGCGGCCGATGGCGAGCCTGATCGCGGACAGCTGGAACTGGCGCGGCTACTATGTCACCTCGGCGGTGCTGATGACGGTGCTCGCCGCAGCACTGGCGCGCACGCTGCCGACGCTGCAGCCGGCGGCGAAGGTCAGCTACGGCGCGTTGCTGCGTTCGTTCCCAAAACTGCTGCGCGAGGAGCCGGTGCTGCGCGTTCGGTCCTGGACCGCGGCGCTGGTGATGGCCTCGTTCACCGCGTTCTGGGCCGCCGTGGCGCTGCGCCTGCCGGATGCGCCGTTCCAGCTCGACGCCGGGGGCATCGCGCTGTTCGCACTGATCGGCGTCGCCGGCGCTGTCGCGACACCGCTGGCCGGCCGCTGGGGCGACCGCGGCCTGGCGCGGCCGATGCTGATCGGCTCGCACCTGCTGATATCGGCATCGCTCGCGCTATGCGCTTGGGCCGGCGTGATCGAATCCCGAATCGGGGCGCTGGTCGTGCTGAGCCTCGGCACCATCCTGCTCGATCTCGGCATCACCACCGACCAGACGCTCGGCCGCCGCGCCGTCAACCTGCTGCGCCCCGAGGCGCGCGGCCGGATCAACGGCCTGTTCGTGGCGCTGTTCTTCATCGGCGGCGCGGTCGGCGCGGCAGCGGCATCCGCGGCGTGGAGCTTTGGTGGCTGGACCGCGGTATGCGCAGTGGCCGCGACGTTCGGTGTGCTCGGCCTGATCACGGACATCGCCACGAAGACGGGATCGGAGTGAGTGGCATCGCGCAGGATGGGTAGAGCGCAGCGAAACCCATCAACTTGTTTCCGCGAGGAGACATGATGGGTTTCGCTTCGCTCTACCCATCCTGCGAATTAAGCCAATTCAACACACCCTTCCCGGCGGCGACGCCCGTTGCAAACGACGCCTGCAACAGATAGCCGCCGGTCGGCGCTTCCCAATCGAGCATCTCGCCGGCCGCGAAGACGCCGGGCAGCCGCCGCAGCATGAAATGCGCGTCGAGTTCGTCGAACCTGATCCCGCCGGCGCTCGAGATCGCGCGTGCGATCGGCGCCACGCCTGACACCTTGATCGGCACCGCATTGATCAGTTCGGCCAATTCGGCCGGCGGCAGCGCGGCCAGCGACCGGCCGGAGGCGACTGCCGCCTCCTGCAACAAACCGATGCCGACCGGTGAGAGCTGCGCGGCCTTGCGCAGGAAATTGGAAAAGGATTGCTTGCCCTTCGGCGCCGACAGCCGCGCGACCAGTTCGTCGCCCGCAACATCGGGCCGCAACGCCACGCTGAGCATAGCCGTGCCGTTGGCGAGCACCGCCTCGCGCAATTCCGCCGACAATGCGTAGATCGCGCCGCCTTCGATGCCGGAGCGGGTGACGATGGCCTCGCCGCGCATCGTATGCGAACCGATCGTGAGGTCGACGCCCTTGAGCGGCTGGCCCTCGAACCGGTCGCGGAAGATATTCGACCACGCAACCGTGAAGCCGGAATTGGCTGGCTTGATCGGCGTCACCGCAATGCCCTTCGCGGCAAGGATATCCGCCCAGGCGCCGTCGGAGCCGAGCCGGGGCCAGCTCGCGCCGCCGAGTGCCAGCACGGTCGCATCGGCATTGACTGTGCGCTGGCCGTCCTGCGTCTCGAACAGCAGTCCCCCCCGCGCGTCCCATCCAACCCAGCGATGCCGGAGTGCGAACGCGACGCCCGCGGCATCGAGCCGCCGTAGCCAGGCGCGCAGCAATGGCGATGCCTTGAACGCTTTTGGAAACACCCGGCCGCTGCTGCCGACAAAAGTCGGCTGCCCCAGCACGTCGCTCCAGGCGCGCAACGCGTCGGGTGGAAATGCCTCGACCGCAGCCTTCAGACGCAGCACCGCCTCGCGATAGCGCGCGAGGAAATCCGGCAGCGGCTCGGAGTGGGTGAGATTGAGCCCGCCACGGCCGGCCATCAGGAACTTGCGGCCGGCCGACGGCATCGCGTCGTAGACGGTGACCTGTGCGCCACCTTGCGCGAGCACCTCCGCCGCCATCAGGCCGGCAGGTCCGGCTCCGATGACGGCGACGGTCATACTCAGAGCTTGATCCCGGCCCGCGCAGCGGCCTGGGCGACATACTTCTGCGTCTGCTCGAACGCGCCCTGCAGCGCCTTCGCGGTCGACATGTCGCTGATCGCATTGAAGTGCGCGGCGACGCCGTCCGGCGTCCATTCGGACTGCGGTAGGTTGACGCCTTCGGTCTCCAGCACGCGGATCACGGCAAACGAGCCGGCGCCGGCGCCCATGATGGTGCGGGTCGGTGCGTCCTCTGACAGCAGGAATTCGACCGCGGGCGTGATCGCTTCCGGCTTCATCAGCGCCAGCGCCTGCGGCGGCAGCAGTTCCTCGGTCATGCGGGTCGCAGCCGTCGGCGAGATGGTGTTGACCTTGATGTTGTTCTTGCGGCCCTCTTCGGCGAGCACGTTCATCAGGCCGACCATACCGGCCTTCGCCGCGCCGTAATTGGCCTGGCCGAAATTGCCGAACAGGCCGGACGACGAGGTGGTCAGCACGATGCGGCCGTAATTGCGCTCGCGCATGCCGGCCCACACCGCCTTGCAGCAGTAGAAGCTGCCGGTGAGATGCACGTCGAGCACCTTGGCCCAGTCGGCGACCTCGAGCTTGGCGAACGACTTGTCGCGCAGGATGCCGGCATTGGCGCACAACAGATCGACGCTGCCCCACTCCTTGGTGGCGCGCTCGACCATCGCGGTGACCTGCTCGAAATTCGAGACGTCGGCACCGTCGGCCATCGCGGTGCCGCCGGCTTTCCGGATCTCCTCGACCACGGTCTCGGCCGGCGACAGCGAGCCGCCGGTGCCGTCGCGCGCGCCGCCGAAATCGTTGACCACGACCTTGGCGCCGCGGCTGGCGAGTCCCAGCGCATGCGCCCGTCCGAGACCATTGCCCGCGCCGGTGACGATAGCGACGCGTCCGTCAAACCTGATTGCCATGCTTGTCATTCCTGCTCTGACTTCCCTGCTCCCCTTGTGGGAGAAGGTGGCGCGCGCGAGCGCGCCGGATGAGGGGTTCCCTCCACGGATGAGCACGCGGAGAGAGACCCCTCACCCGGCTTCATCTCGCTCCGCTCGATTTCGCCCCCTCCCACAAGGGGAGAGGGTACATGCTCGAGCGGCATGAAAAGGTTGGGGACTTTTGAGCAGCGATGGATGGCCGGGTCAAGCCCGGCCGGGGCAGCGAGGCACGGCCACCGGGCGCGCTAGACCGAAGGGGTCATCGACCCGCAGGGTTTCAGGCTCTTGAGCAGATGCCCGCTCCAGCACTCGTGATGCTCTTGAGCGTAGCTAATCGCACCGATCACAATCAAAGCGACTACGACAATTCCGGCGACGATGTTTTGCACCATGGCTGCCACTCCCGGGACCGCACCGCCTAAAGCGGGCATCATGGACACCAGGGAACACAGCCGTCAATGCGCTACATAGGCCGGAGCAGCGCACCGCATAAAAAACCGATCGGACGGCTCGCTTCACCTCCCCCGCTTGGCTTGCGGGAGAGGTGGCACACCCCTTCGCGGTTGCAACACAACCGCGTCTTGTGACCCTCAGCTGAAATAGATCAGGCCGAGCCAGTCGGCGACCAGCGCGGGCTTTTCCTCGCCTTCGATCTCGACCGTGACGTTGGTGCGCGACAACAACTCCTTCGGCTTGCGCAGCGTGGCTTCGGCCAGCACAAAGCGGCCGCGAACGCGTTTTCCGGAGCGCACCGGCGAGATGAAGCGCAGCTTGTCGAAGCCGTAATTGACGCCCATCGCGGTGCCCTCGAGCACCGGCATCACCTCGTAGGACATGATCGACATCAGCGACATCGTGAGGAAGCCATGGGCGATCGTGGTGCCGAAGGCGGTCTCCTTCCTGGCGCGCTCGGGATCGACATGGATGAACTGGTGATCCTCGATCACGTCGGCATAGGTGTCGATGCGGCCCTGATCGAGCAGGTGCCACGAGGACACGCCGATCTCCTTGCCGACCATGCCCTGGTAGGTTTCCAGCGACACCGGCGGCTTCTTCCAGACTTCGTTCATTGGCTAACCTCTGCTAACCGGAGGTCCGCACCTTCTGCAGCTCCGGAAATTCTTCCTCGCGGAACTCGACCCCGCGCAACGCATCGCTTCTGACATCGTCATGTTCGAGCCGGCGCAACTGCACGCGACGGATTTTTCCAGAAATCGTCTTCGGCAGTTCGGTGACCAGTTCGAGCTTGCGGATGCGTTTAAACGGTGCGAGCCGCGTGTGCAAATGTTTGAAGATCGACAGCGCGGTCTCCGGCGTTCGTTCGACGCCTGATACCAGCAGTACATAGGCCTTGGGAACCGCGAGCCGGATCGGATCCGGGCTCGGCACCACGGCGGCTTCCGCCACCGCGTCATGCTCCAGCAGCACGCTTTCCAGCTCGAACGGCGAGATGCGGTAGTCGGAGGATTTGAACACGTCGTCGGTGCGGCCGACGAAGGTGAGATAGCCCTCGTCGTCGGTGAACACGACGTCGCCGCTGCGATAGATCTCGCCGTCGGTGCCGATGAGCTTGCCGTCGTCGCCCTGATAGCCCTGCATCAGGCCCGCCGGCCGATCGTCGCCGAGCAGCAAGGTCACCTCGCCCTCCTTCGCGGCGTGGCCGTCATTGTCGGTGACCTGGACGCGATAGCCCGGCAGCGGCCGGCCCATCGAGCCGACCTTGACCTTCTGCCCCGGCGAGTTGCCGGCCAGCGCGGTGGTTTCGGTCTGGCCGTAGCCGTCGCGGATGGTCAGCCCCCAGGCCGATTTGACCTGGTCGATGATCTCAGGATTAAGCGGTTCGCCGGCGCCGCAGACTTCGCGCAGCGAGACCTTGAAGCTCGCGAGGTCCTCCTGGATGAACATCCGCCACACCGTCGGCGGCGCGCACAGCGTGGTGACGCCGCAGCGGCCGATGATCGAGAGCAGTCCTTTCGCCTCGAAGCGCGGCTGGTTCGCGATAAAGATCGTTGCGCCGGCATTCCACGGCGCGAAGAAGCAGCTCCAGGCATGCTTGGCCCAGCCGGGCGACGAGATGTTGAGATGGATGTCGCCGGGCTGCAGGCCGATCCAGTACATGGTCGAGAGATGGCCGACCGGGTAGCTGCGCTGGCTGTGCCGCACCAGCTTCGGCTTTGCCGTGGTGCCCGAGGTGAAATAGAGCAGCATCGGGTCATCGGCCTTGGTGGGGCCATCAGGCGTGAATGCGTCGGACTGCTTGGCTGCATCCTCAAACGACAGCCAGCCGTCCTGCGCCTGCGTCGCGCCGACCACGATGCGGGCGAGCTTGTCGCTGCCGAGGCCTGCGAACTTCGCAACCTGATCCTGCGTGGCAACCACCGCCCTCGCCTTGCCGCGGTCGAGCCGGTCGCGCAATTCATCCGCGGTCAAGAGCGTGGTCGCGGGGATCACGACGACGTCGAGCTTCATCGCGGCCAGCATGGTCTCCCACAGCGGCACGACATTGCCGAGCAGCAACAACAGATGATCGCCGCGCTTCAGCCCCTGCGCGCGCAGGAAGTTCGCAACCTGGTTTGAGCGGCGCGACAACTCGGCGAAGGAAAGCTTGGTCTCGTTGCCGCTGGCGGCATCGACGATCCACAGCGCCGGCCGGTCGCGGCTGTCGGCATTATCAGCCAGTTCGGCATCGAACCAGTCGAGCGCCCAGTTGAACGGCACTGGATCCGGCCAGCGAAATCCCTTCACCGCGGCATCGTAGTCGGTGCGGTGTTTCAGCAGAAAGGCGCGTGCGTCCTGAAATGTGGTCATCCGGCTTCACCACGTATTCTGACGTCATCCTGAGGAGCCGCGCGAAGCGCGGCGTCTCGAAGGATGGCCACAGACACCGTCTTTCCATCCTTCGAGGCTCGCTCCGCTCACCTCAGGATGACGGCGATTTACTTCGGGGCAAGAGCCCTAACGTGCTGGATAATTCCGGAAAAGTCGACCCCGCCGTGGCCCGACGCGTCGAAGGTCTTATAGATCTCCTGCGCGTGCTTGCCGAGCGGCGTGACCGCGCCGGCGGCATTGGCGGCGTCTTGCGCCAAGGTCAGGTCCTTGACCATCAGGTTGGAAGCAAAGCCCGGCTTGTAGTCGTTGTTGGCCGGCGAGGTCGGCACCGGGCCAGGAACCGGGCAATAGGTGGTCAGCGACCAGCACTGTCCCGACGAGGTCGAGGCGACGTCGAACAGCGCCTGGTGTGACAGGCCGAGCTTTTCGGCGAGCACGAAAGCCTCGCCGACCGCGATCATGGAAATACCGAGGATCATGTTGTTGCAGATCTTGGCTGCCTGCCCTGCACCGCCGGCGCCACAATGCACGATCTTCTTGCCCATGTTGGCGAGCATCGGCTGGGCCGCCGCGAATGCCTTCGGCTCGCCGCCGCACATGAAGGTCAGCGTCGCGCCCTTTGCGCCGCCGGTGCCGCCGGAGACCGGCGCATCGACCGAGGCCATGCCGTGCTTGGCGGCCAGCGCATGCGCCTGCTTGGCGCTTTCGACGTCGATGGTCGAGCAGTCGATGATCAGCGCGCCCTTGGCCATCGCCGGAAGCACCTCGTTCCAGACGCCGAGCACATGCTTGCCGGCCGGCAGCATGGTGATGACGACATCGGCGCCCTTCACCGCGCCGACGCCGCTCTCGGCGATCGCGGCACCGTCGCTCTTGGCCTGATCGCGGGATGCTGCGACCAGATCGAACGCGGTCACCTTGTGGCCGGCCTTGACCAGATTGGCCGCCATCGGCCCGCCCATATTGCCGAGCCCAATGAATGCGACGTTTGTCATGGGAAGTCCTCCGCTTGCGACGTTTCTATTTGCTGTCTGGAAATTTCAATTCGTCGGCGCCGATCTCGGCGAAGTAAGGCGCGAGCATCTCCGGCGTCACCTGTTCGATCCGGGCCGGCGACCATGTCGGATTGCGATCCTTGTCGATCACGGCGGCGCGCACGCCCTCGCGGAAATCCTCGCTCGCGAACACTTCGAGCGCGGCGCGATATTCGCGCACCAGGCACTCCTCCAGCGTCGCGGTCGCGCGCGCCAGCCGCAGCAGTTTCAGCGTCACCACCATGCCGCGCGGCGACTTCTCGCCGAGCGTCTTCAGCGTGTCCCGTGCCATGTCGGATCCGTCGGCCGTCAGCGCGGCGACGACGTCCTCCATCCGGCCGCGCGCGAACCAGCCGTCGATTTTCGCCTGCATCGCGGCGACAGGGCCGGATTTCTCGCCGGTGGCAAAGCCTCCGATCAGCCGGTCGATCTCGGCCGAACCCGTGCCCGGCGCAACCTTGGTCAGCGCCTCGCGCAGCGCCGGCAGCTTTGCGCTCGGCACCACGGCGTCGGCGAATTTGGCGTAGATCGCATCGGGACCGTTCATCGTGGTGCCGGTCAGCCCAAAATAGGTGCCTATCTCGCCGGGCGAACGCGACAGCAGATAGGTGCCGCCGACATCGGGGAAGAAGCCGAGCCCGACCTCAGGCATCGCGAGTTTCGTCCGCTCCGTCACCACGCGGTGGCGGCTATGCGCAGACAGCCCGACGCCGCCGCCCATCACGATGCCGTCCATGAAGGCGACATAGGGTTTTGGGAATTTCTTGATCCGCGCGTTGAGGATGTATTCGTCGCGCCACAGGATCTTGCCGAGATCGCCCTTGACCTTGGAGCTTTCCCAGAGCGCGCGGATATCGCCGCCGGCGCACAGGCCGCGGTCGCCGGCGCCTTCCAGCACGACGACAGCGACATCGCCATCGGCCTCGAACACGTCGAGCGCCCTGTCGATGTCGTGGAACATCTCCAGCGTGACGGCATTGATCGCCTTCGGCCGGTTCAGCCGGATGATGCCGGCAGAACCTTCCTTGCGCGCGATCAGATCGCCCTCGGCCGCTGCCGCATCATTCATCGCGCGCCCTCGATCAACTTGCGCGACACGATCAGCCGCATGATTTCATTGGTGCCTTCGAGGATCTGGTGCACGCGCAGATCGCGCACGATCTTCTCGACGCCGTATTCGCTGAGGTAGCCGTAGCCGCCATGCAGTTGCAGCGCCTGGTTGGCGACCTCGAAGCCGACGTCGGTGCCGAACCGCTTGGCCATCGCGCACAGCATGGAAGCGTCCGGATCCTTGCGGTCGAGCGCCGCGGCCGCGCGCCACAGGAAGGTGCGCGCGGCTTCCAGTTCGGTCGCCATGTCGGCGATCTTGAACTGCAGCGCCTGGAATTCGTCGAGGCGCTTGCCGAACGCCTTGCGGTCCTTCATGTAGGCCAGCGCCTTGTCGAGCGCCGCCTGCGCGCCGCCGAGCGAGCACGCCGCGATGTTGAGACGGCCGCCGTCGAGCCCGGCCATCGCGATCTTGAAGCCGATGCCCTCCTCGCCGAGCCGGTTCGCGACCGGCACGCGCGCGTTCTCGAACATGACAGCGCGGGTCGGCTGCGCATTCCAGCCCATCTTGCGCTCGTTATTGCCGAACGACACGCCAGGCGTGTTGCCGTCGACGACCAGCGTCGAGACGCCGCCGGGACCCTCGCCGCCGGTGCGCACCATCGCGACCAGCAGGTCGGTGCTGCCGGCGCCGGAGATGAACTGCTTCTGGCCGTTGAGCACGTAATGATCGCCGTCGCGCGCCGCGCGGGTGCGCAGCGCAGCGGCGTCGGAGCCGGCGCCCGGCTCGGTCAGGCAGTAGCTGGCGATCAGCTCCATGGTGCAGAGCTTCGGGAGCCATGTCTGGCGCTGGGTGTCGTTGCCGTAGGCATCGATCATCCAGGACGCCATGTTGTGGATCGAGATGAAGGCCGACGTGGTCGGGCACCCCGTCGCCAGCGCCTCGAAGATCAGCGCGGCGTCGAACCGCGTCATCGCCGAGCCGCCGACATCGTCCCTGATATAGATGCCGCCGATGCCGAGGCCTGCGGCCTCGCGCATCACGTCCACCGGAAAGTGCTTTGTCTCGTCCCATTCGAGCGCGTGCGGCGCGATCTTCTCCGCCGCAAACGCCCGCGCCATGTCGCGAACCGCGATCTGGTCCTCGTTGAGAGCGAACTGCATGCTTCGCCTCTCGGGACGAGTTTACTTCATCGTCGGGATCGAGAACTCCGCGCCTTCCTTGACGCCGGACGGCCAACGCGAGGTCACCGTCTTGGTCTTGGTGTAGAAGCGGACCGAGTCCGGACCGTGCTGGTTGAGGTCGCCGAAGCCGGACTTCTTCCAGCCGCCGAAGGTGTAATAGGCGATCGGCACCGGGATCGGCACGTTGATGCCGACCATGCCGACATTGACCTTGGCGGCGAAGTCGCGCGCGGCGTCGCCGTCGCGGGTGAAGATCGCGACACCGTTGCCGTAGTCATGGTCGGACGGCAGCGCCAGCGCCTCGTGATAATCGTGGGCGCGCACCACCGAGAGCACCGGGCCGAAGATCTCTTCCTTGTAGATCCGCATGTCCTTGGTGACGTTGTCGAACAGCGAACCGCCGAGATAGAAGCCCTTCTCGTAGCCCTGCATCTTGAAGCCGCGGCCGTCGACCGCGAGCGTCGCGCCTTCCTTGATGCCGATGTCGATGTAGCTCTTGACCTTCTCGACCGCCTCGCGGGTCACCAGCGGGCCGTAGTCGGCCGACGGATCGACCGAGGTGCCGATCTTGAGCGACTCGACGCGCGGGATCAGCTTCTCCATCAGGCGGTCGGCGGTGGTCTTGCCGACCGGCACCGCGACCGACACCGCCATGCAGCGCTCGCCGGCGGAGCCGTAGCCGGCGCCGATCAGCGCATCGACGGTCTGGTCCATGTCGGCATCCGGCATCACGATGGCGTGGTTCTTGGCGCCGCCGAAGCACTGGCAGCGCTTGCCGGTCTGCGCGGCGCGCTCGTAGATATACTGCGCGATCGGGGTCGAGCCGACGAAGCCGATCGCCTTGATATCGGGATCGTCGAGGATGGCGTCGACCGCCTCCTTGTCGCCGTTGACGACGTTGAGGATGCCGGCCGGCAGGCCCGCCTCGATCATCAGCTCGGCGAGCGCCATCGGCACGCCGGGATCGCGCTCCGACGGCTTCAGGATGAAGGCGTTGCCGCAGGCGATCGCCGGCGCGAACTTCCACATCGGGATCATCGCCGGGAAGTTGAACGGCGTGATGCCGGCGACCACGCCGAGCGGCTGGCGCATCGAATAGATGTCGATGCCGGGGCCGGCGCCCTCGGTGTACTCGCCCTTCATCAGATGCGGAATGCCGCAGGCAAACTCGGCGACCTCAAGGCCGCGCTGGATGTCGCCCTTGGCGTCGGGAACGGTCTTGCCGTGCTCGCGCGCCAGCAGCTCGGCGAGCTTGTCGTAGTCGCGCTGCACCAGCTCGAGGAACCGCATCATGACGCGGGCGCGGCGCTGCGGGTTGGTGGCGGCCCATTCCGGCTGCGCGGCCTTGGCGTTCTCGACCGCGGCGCGGAGCTCGACCTTGGAGGCCAGCGCCACCTTGGCCTGGACCTCGCCGGTCATCGGCTCGAAGACGTCAGCCGTGCGGCCCGACGTGCCCTTGACCTCCTTGCCACCGATGAAATGTCCGATTGAGCGCATGGAAAAACCTCCCTGAAGCACCTGAATCGCCGCTCCTCGCGGCGTGATCGCTTTACAAACCCTATTGACCCTGCATTTTATGGGATTCAAGTCCGATAAATTGCACCATAGATGTGCGGAAATGCTGGATCAAGGCGGCGGCACAATCGACTGGGACGACTTCCGTTTCGTGCTTGCCATCGTGCGCGGCGGGTCGGTTTCGGCTGCCGCCAAGCAGCTCGGCGTCGATCATGCCACAGTGATCCGCCGTGTCGACCGGCTGGAGCGCCACCTTTCCGCAAAACTGTTTGATCGCCGCAAGACCGGCTATCTGCTGACCGAGGCCGGCCAGCGCGTCGCCGACAGCGCGGAGGCGATGGAATCCACCATCGTCGCCAACCAGGAGGCGGTCGGCGGCTCGCGCGCCCATCTCACCGGCACGGTGCGGATCGGCGCGCCCGACGGCTTCGGCAGCCACTTTCTGGCCTCGCGGCTGGTCAAGTTCGCCGAACGGTATCCCGATCTCGATCTGCAACTCGTCGCCACCGCGCGGCTGTTCTCGCTCTCCAAGCGCGAGGCCGACATCGCGATCAGCCTGACCATGCCGAAGGAAGGCCGCATCGTCGGCCGCAAGCTCCTGGACTACACACTCGGGCTTTATGCCGCACCCGCCTATCTCGCCCAGGCGCCGGCAATTATTGCGCGCGCCGACCTGCCGCGGCACCGCTTCGTCGGCTACATCGAGGAGCTTTTGTTCACGCCGGAGCTCGACTACCTGCCGCAGGTCTCGCCAAAGATCTCCGCGAAATTCCGCAGCGCCAATCTGATCGCGCAGCTCAACGCCACCATCGCCGGTTTCGGCATCGCAGTGCTGCCGCACTTCATGGCGACCGCCCACCCCGAATTGCAGCCGGTGCTGCCGGACGAGGTGCGGATCTCCCGCACCTTCTGGCTCTTGATGCACGCCGACAGCAAGGACCTCGCCCGCATCCGCGCGGTGGCGGATTACATCTACGAGACCGTGGAAGCCGAGCGCGCTCTGTTCAGCGGGGTGTGAGCTGGACACCCGCTTATTCCCGTCATCCTGAGGAGCGCGTAGCGCGTCTCGAAGAATGCACGGCCCGGCTCGTGGCCGTCCACCCTTCGAGACGCGCGCGATGCGCGCTCCTCAGGGTGACGGATCGAGTATCAGGCGCGCTGCGCCAGTTGGCGCTTAAAGCGCTAATTCACCTTCTTCTTCGCCGGCGCCTTGGCCGCCGCGGCGCGCCCAGCACCGCCTCGCGGCCCGCCGACAGGATCTCGTCGGACATTTCGCCGCTGCCGGCGATGCGCGACATCACGATGGTGCCCATCATGGTCGCCAGCGTCGCCGTCGCCTGCTTGCGGGCGGCCTTGCGCGGCACGTCGAGGATCTGGTCGGCCATCATGTCGATCATCTGGTCGAGCTTGAGGGCGAACGCCTTGCGGGTCTTCGGGCTCTCGCGGGCGATCTCGGCGCCGAGCGCCGGGATCGCGCAGCCCTGGCCGGGATCGTCGCGGTGCACCGCCGAAAGATAGCCGTCGATGATGGTTGAAAGCCGCTTCTCCGGCGGCGTGTCCGCGGCGACCTTGCGCCAGCGCTCGATGGCGCGGTCCATCGCGTAGCTGAAGGCCTCGATCACCAGCGCCTCGCGCGAATCGAAATGCGCGTAGAAGCCGCCATGGGTCAGGCCGGCGTCCTTCATCAGGTCGGCGACGCCGATGCCGTGGGCGCCCCGCTCGCGCAGCCGCGTCGCGGCCTTCTTGACGATCCGCGCGTGGGTCTCCTGCTTGTGTTCTTTCGAGTAGCGCATGCCAGTCTCATGGAATGTTTCTAATCATATAATAGCAGATTTGCGGCCGGAATGCTGCAGTTATTTCGCCTTGCCAGCCATTTTGGGTTCCCCGCCGAGCATCGAGAATGTCGCGGTCGCGTGCACCGCAAGATTGCCCCTGCCGTCGCGGACGAAGCCCTCGGTGTAGCTGGTCTGGCGGCCGAGCTTGATCACCTTGCCTTCGGCGCTGATGGTGCCCGAACGTGCCGACAGCGGCCGCAGATAGGTCAGCTTGAGATCGAGCGTGACCGAGGTCTGCCCCGCCGGCAGCATGGTCGAGATCGCGCAGCCCATCGAGGTATCGAGCAGCGCCGCGGCGGTCGCGCCGTGCATCAGGCCGATGGTGTTCTCGAGGCTCTCATGCGGCTCGAGTTCCATTACGATGCGGCCCTCCTCGACCACCGCCATGCGGAAGCCGATCAGTTTGGCCATCGGCGGCGGCGGCAACCGGCCGTCGCGGATCGCGCGCATCGCCTCGATCCCGGACATCGGCGCCGCCGCCTTGGCCACCGGTCCCGGCGCCTGCCATTCCACCACGCGGGTGCGCGTTAGATCGGGCGAATGAAGGTCGATGCTTTCGGCAGCGGTCATGACGGCTCCATTTATATGATGAACATAATTCTATAGATCCGCATCCCTCGGCGCAACCGCCGCGCCGGTCCCTTGACAGAGCCACGCTTTGTCCGGGACATGGCGCATCCATTCCTGCGCCGGGACTTTTTCCATGGACATGCTCAATCCCCACTGCGGCATCGACCGCGACTCCAGAGGCGTCTTCCGCCTCACGATCTGCAACGCCGGCAAGCTGAACATTGTGAGTTCAGCCGTCACCAACGGCGTGCGCGAAGGCTTTGAGCACCTGGCCGCCGACCGCGACATCCGCGTCGTGATCCTCGCCGGCGAAAGCGAGCGCAGCATGATCGGCGGCGCCGACATCAAGGAAATGGCGACGCTCGACCAAAAATCCGCTGAAGCATTCATCAGCCGGCTGCGCGACCTCTGCGAGGCGGTGCGCAAATTCCCGGCGCCGGTGATCGCCCGCTTGCCCGGCTGGTGCCTCGGCGGCGGCCTCGAGGTGGCGGCCGCCTGCGACGTCCGCGTCGCCGCGCATGACGCGATGTTCGGCATGCCCGAGGTGCGCGTCGGCATCCCCTCGGTGATCCACGCCGCGCTGCTGCCGCGCCTGATCGGCTGGGGCCGCGCCCGCTGGCTGATGATGACCGCGGAGAACATCGACGCCCAAACCGCGCTCGCCTGGGGCCTGGTCGACACCGTGGCAAAGCCCGGCGGCCTTGACGACGCCGTCGAGCACACCGTCAAGGCGCTGCTGGAATGCGGCCCCGAGGCGCTGCGGATCCAGAAGGACCTGCTGCGGCAATGGGAAGAGCTGCCGCTGACCGAGTCGGTGAACCTCAGCGTCGGCGTGTTCGGAAAATCGTTCCAGACCGGCGAGCCGCAGCGGCTGCTGCAGGGATTCCTGGATCGAAAGCGGTAGCGGCCCGCTCAGCTCGAGACGGGGATCTCGATCAACACCAGCGTGCCGCGGCCCGGCTCGCTCTCCAGCGCGATCCGGCCGCTCAACGACGACACCACGGTGTTGAAGGCGATGTGCAAACCGAGGCCGATATTGCCCCGCTCCCGCCCGGTGGTGAAGAACGGATCGAACACGCGGGCCTGCAAATCCTCGCGGATGCCGACACCCTGGTCGGCGCAGGCGATCCGGGCAAGCGCCTGATCCGGCTGCGTCACCGTCATGGTGAAGCGTCCGCCGCCGCCGTCGGGATAGGCGTGCGCCGCCGCGTTGAACGCCAGGTTGCTGATCACCTGCGCCAGCGCGCCGGGATAGCTGTTGAGGATGATGCCTTGCGGGCACGTGACTTCGACGACCAATCCCTGACGGGACAGCAGCGGCCCGAGCTTTGAGATCAGATCAGAGAGCCAGCCGCCGAGCTCGAACGTGTGACGCTCCTCGTCGGCGTGATGGATGGCGACCTGCTTGAAGCTGTGCACCATCTCGGATGCCCGATGCAGGTTTTCCGAGGTCAGTCGAAGGCCGTTCCCGATCCGTGCAATGCCCCGCGTCAGGTCGGAGCGGCGGACGGCGGTGCCGTTGAGCGCCTCGCTCATCGCGCGAAGGTCCGCCTCCATGGTGGTTGACGTGGTCAGCGCGAGACCAAGCGGCGTGCTGACCTCGTGTGCGACACCGGCGACGAGCTGCCCGAGCGAGGCCAGCTTCTCGGCCTGCACGAGGTGCGATTGCGTCGCGTGCAAATCGCGCAACGAGGCTTCCGAGCGCTCCTTTTCCTGCTTCAGCGCCTGCGCCGTCCGGAACTGCTGGCGCGCGCGGAACTCGCGGGCGGCGACGGCGTAGAGCGACAGCGCATAGGCGTTGATGACGAGCGAATGATTGATGAAGCGCAAGCCCGGCGGCAACGCAGGCCCGAGCGATTCAGCGGTGCACAGCGCAATCCATGTCGTGAGACAGAACACCGCCAGCGGCCCGATCCGCAGCGGCAGCATGGTCGAGACGAACAGGATCACCATGATCATGCCCGGCGCCGCATAGGTGAATCCCGAGGGCAGCACGAGGTAGACGCTCGGCAGCACGCAGCCTGGAATGACGCAATAGACGAGGAAGATCGTCTCGGCCCACGGCTTCATCGCGGGCAGCGCGAGCAAGGCAGTGAGCGGCAGCAGGACCAGCACGGCGACCCCGCCGCGGATTGCCAGCGTGGTCGCCACGACCTCGGGATAGAGCACCCAATCCCAGAACGCATATCCGGCATAGGTGAAGGCGCCGAGCAGCATCGCGACCTGCGTCCAGCCGATATTGCCCCGCACGTACTGGTCGACAAATCGGCGCTCCTCGACGATGTCGTCGAAGCGCAGTCCAAGGCGGGTCAAAAGACGGAGCATAACGGTACTAAAGTATGAAAGGTCTTGGCGCTGGAATGGGAGCGTGGAAAATGATCTACGACAGCTTGCCCGCGCTGTCGCGTCCTTTTGGCGCATCGGCGACCGCGGCGCGGCATCGCGCCGCGCCCCTCACCGCGCGTTCGCCGGGGCGTGGGTCGGCCAAAGGTCGGCGCGCCAGTGCAGCGCGATCGCCAGCATGGTGATGAAGCCGGCGGCGGCGAGCAGCGTGCCGGTCGCGGTGTAGCCGATCAGGTCGATCAGGCTGCCGGCGGCGAGCAGCCCGAGCGGCAGGCCGTAGATCACCATCATGCGCACGCCCATGACGCGACCGCGCAGATGCGCGCTGGCATTGCGCATCAGCATCACGGCGGCCGAGATCATCGACATGCTCTGCGCGATGCCGGCGAGCAGCAGGCAGGCCATCGCGACCGGCATGGTCCGGAGCTCGACGAACACCAGGAGCATGGCGTACCAGGCGAGCGTCGCGCCGATCAGGAGCCGCGCGATGCGTACCCCGCCGGCCATGCTGAGCGTGATCGAGCCGATCAGCGAGCCCACCGCAAAGCTTGCCGAGAGATAGCCGAGCCCGGTCTGGTCGGCATGGAAGATGTCGCGCGCGACATAGGGCAACAGACCGTTGGTGAGCGGAAACGCGGTGAGGTTGGCGAGGAACGCAACGCACAGCGCGGCGCGCATGCCCGGACCGCTCCAGGCATAGACGATGCCCTCCTTGAGGTCGCGCAGCAGCTTTGAACCCGGCGCGTCGGCCGCGAGATCGGTCGTGCCATGCGACTTCGGGCGGCTCATGCAGAGCATCAGGATGGCGGCGACGAAATAGAAGCCGGCGATCCCGACATAGACGTAGCCGATGCCGAGCGCCGCGAACAATCCGGCCCCGGTCAGGGCTCCTGCGATACGCGCCGAGTCCTGCGTGGTGCGCGCCAGGCTGATGGCGCCGACCAGTTGCTCCGGCGGCATGATGTCGGCGAGCAGCGCCCCGCGCACGCCGAGATCCGACGGGCGGATCACGCCCATGATCGCGACGATGATCATGACGTTCAGCGGGGCGAGATGCCCGGTCAGCGCCAGCGTCATGATGGTGCCGGCGAGCGCCGTATAGGCAAAGCGCATCACGGCGAGGAGATCGCGGTGCCCCATGCGGTCGCCGATCATGCCGACGACCGGCGCGACCAGCGTGCCGACATATTGCAGCGACGCCAGCACGGTCAGCAGCAGCACCGAGCCGGTCTCGACCATGATGTACCAGCCGAGCACCAGCGTCTCGACCTCGAACGCCCAGGAGGTGAGCAGATCGGACGGCCATTGAAAGCGATAGCTGCGGATGCGAAATGGCGCGAGCGCGGAGGTCCGCGTGGTCCCGCTCAAGACGCGATGACGCGTGTCACGGCGTGTCCTGCCCTTTTTCCTTGTTCTTCTGGGTCTTGGTTCTTGGTCGTGCTTGCGGCGCTTTGAATCTGTCTTGAGTCGCTTGGGAAAACGCCCTGTTCCGGCAGCGTAGCGCCGAGGCGATTGGTGTCAATCGAAGCCGCCGCATGCGGCCATGCACGATGGTATCCGCAGCGACGGGACGGCGTATCCTCGCGAGTCGCAGGCCTACATCGGCCGCACGGCGCGCCGCAGCATGAAATGGGTGGGTATGAAAGCGAGCAGCGGCAGGCCGATCATCAGGCCGGCCAGCCACACCAGCGGCGGCACGAAGCCTTGCGCCGCCCTGTCGCTGGTGCCGAAGACGTAGTTGACGTTGACCGGAGTCATGCCCGGGTCCGGCCGCGGTCCCGGCATCACAAAGTAGCAGATCAGCAGCAGCGCCCATGCCAGCACGCTCCAGGCGATCAGCGCGCGCTGGTCATAGCCGAGCCGCCAGACCAGGAACAGCAGCAGGAACGGCAGCCAGCCGTGGAAGCCCGACAGGAACCGCAGGAACAGCGACAGGTTCTGGTCGAACATGTAGTCGGTCATTCCGGTGAGCGAGTAGCCGGCGACATGGGCGAGAAAGTCGATCACCCAAAAGGTTTGCGGCACAAGGAGTCCGACGGCGCACATCGAAATCAGCAGCGCGCTCTCGGTCCAGACCCCGATCATGGTGAGGATCAGGCAGACGTCGCAGAAATACAGAAAGTTGGTCGGCCCGTAGCAGTAGGTGTACACCGGCACCAGGACGGCCATGAAGGCGCTGAAGCCGATCTTGACGGAGAGCGGAATGCGGGCGGACGGCTGCTCGACGGCGATCACGGACATTGCGGCGGGACTTTCCATTGCACAATCCGCCAGCCCTAGCGCCGGATCGGTAAACAGACCCGTACTCCGCAACCTTGAATTGATCGGCGTTCGGGAATCCGGTCAACGCCAACTCAGCGGCGCCGCTACAGTTTTAGGCGCCCGCGCGCGAGGTAATCGTGCTAGCATGCCTGTTCCGAAGCAGCGGAGGACGACATGAACGCCTTCGAAGTTTTCGCGATCTACCTGGCGCCCTTTGTGGTCATCGCGATCGCAATCCGGCTGCTGATGAAACGCCATGCCGTCGACCTGCCGGACGTGCAAAAACAAGCGGGCTCCGCGCCGAAGCGACGATTTCTGCTCGGCGCCTGGCGGTCGGATTAGGTCAGGTCGCAGTGCTTTCGCAGGGACGACACCGGTGGAGACTCGCATCCTCATCGTCGTCCTGGCGAAAGCCAGGACCCATTGCCCCAAATCTCAATTGTTGCGCGGCGCTGGGGCCACGATCCGGTTCGTCACTGAAGGCGGTGGTTATGGGTCCTGGCTTTCGCCAGGACGACACTGGTAATTGTGGAGCATCCCATCCCAACTCATGCGAACACGACATTTTGTCATGAGGGCCGCAGTTGCATTTTTTGCATTGCATCATATGATGACAATAATTCAATCAAATCCCCGGCATTGAAGGGACTCCTGCCATGGCAACCAGCACCGATCCCATCGTTATCCTCTCCGCCGCCCGCACCCCGCTCGGCCGCTTCATGGGCGAGCTCGCGCCGCTGCCGGCGCACAAGCTCGGCTCGCATGTGATCGGCGCGGCGCTGGAGCGCGCAAGACTCGCGCCCGAGCGCATCGACGAGGTGTTCATGGGCAACGTGCTGCCCGCCGGCCAGGGCCAAGCCCCTGCCCGCCAGGCCGCCCGCGGCGCCAGACTGCCGGATGCCACCGGCGCCACCACCGTCAACAAGGTCTGCGGCTCCGGCATGAAGGCGACCATGCTCGCCCACGACATCATCAAGGCCGGCTCGGCGGAGATCGTGCTGTCCGGCGGCATGGAGAGCATGAGCAACGCGCCGTATCTCCTGCAGAAGGCGCGCGGCGGCTATCGCGCCGGCCACGACCGCATCATCGATCACATGATGATGGACGGGCTCGAGGACGCCTACGAGACCGGCCGCTCGATGGGGGATTTCGGCGAGGCGACCGCGGAGGCCTATCAGTTCACCCGCGCCGACCAGGACGCGTTTGCGATGGAGACGCTGAGCCGTGCCCGCAAGGCGGTCGAGGGCGGCGCCTTCAAGGCCGAGATCGCACCGATCACACTCGCCGAGAAGGCCGGCCCGCGCATCGTCGCCAATGACGAGCACCCGCTGAAGGTCGATCCGGCAAAAATCCCCGGCCTAAAGCCCGCGTTCCGAGCGGGCGGCACCATCACGCCGGCCGCCTCCTCGGCCAATGCCGACGGCGCCGCAGCGCTGATCCTCAGCCGGCGCTCGCTCGCCGATCGCGATGGACTGCCTGTTCTGGCCGAGATCAAGGGCCACGCCACCCACAGCCAGGAGCCGCAGTGGTTCACGACAGCGCCGATCCCGGCGATCAGAAAACTGCTCGACAAGGTCGGCTGGAGCGTCGGCGATGTCGACCTGTTCGAGATCAACGAGGCGTTCGCGGTGGTCGCGATGGCGGCGCAGCGCGACCTCGGCATTCCCAGGGACAGGCTGAACATCAACGGCGGCGCTTGCGCGCTCGGCCATCCGATCGGCGCCACCGGCGCGCGGCTGATCGTGACGCTGCTGCACGCGCTGGAGGCGCAGAACCTGAAGCGCGGCGTTGCCGCGCTGTGCATCGGCGGCGGCGAAGCCACCGCGATCGCCGTCGAACGGGTCGCTCACTGATCCACCGCCTGCCCTCATAGTGAGGAGTGCGAAGCACGTCTCGAACCATGAGGCCCGGTTCCCGGCCTGCATCCTTCGAGACGCCCGCTCTGCGGGCTCCTCAGGATGAGGTTGTACAGAGTCCTAAAACGAGGGAACTATGGCATTTTAGACATGGCTCCCCCGTGCCATATTGCGCATCACGCAAAGCTTTCACCGCAATCGATCTGGAACACAATGATCTCGAACTGGCTTGCTTCCACCCTCGCCCGCCGCAACATCCATTACGGCTGGGTGATGGTGGCCGTGACTTTCCTTGCCGCGCTGATCTCGGCCGGCACCGTCGGCGCGCCCGGCGTGTTCATCGTGCCGCTGCAGAAGGAGTTCGGCTGGTCCACCGCCGAGATTTCCTCCGCGCTGTCGATCCGCTTCATCCTGTTCGGGCTGATGGCGCCGTTCGCCGCCGCGCTGATGAACCGCTACGGCCTGCGCAACGTGACGCTGGCGGCGCAGCTGATCGTGGTCTCCGGACTATTGGCCTCGCTCGCCATGACCCAGGTCTGGCAGCTCATCCTGCTGTGGGGTGTCGTGATCGGAATCGGCACCGGGATGACCGCGCTGGTGCTCGGCGCGACCATCGCGGCGCGCTGGTTCGTGGCGCGACGCGGCCTCGTGGTCGGTATCCTCACCGCGAGCGTCGCGACGGGACAGCTCGCCTTCCTGCCCCTGCTCGCGACGCTGACCGAGCGCTACGGCTGGCGTGTCGCGCTTGGGCTGGTCTGCGTCATGCTCGCCGTTGCCGCCTTTGCCGTGCTGATGGTGATGCGCGACCGGCCGAGCGACGTCGGCCTGCGTCCGTTCGGCGATGAGGGCACCGCGCCGCTTCCCGCGCCGCCGCCGGCCAATGCGCCGATCGTGGCCGCAGCGCTCGGCACGCTGCGCGACTCCGCGAAATCGTCGGTGTTCTGGATCCTGTTCGCGACCTTCTTCGTCTGCGGCGCCTCGACCAACGGCCTGGTCCAGGTTCATTTGATCCCGATGTGCCTCGACTACGGCATCCCGCAGGTGCAGGCGGCAAGCCTGCTCGCCGCGATGGGGATCTTCGATTTCTTCGGCACCATCGTCTCGGGCTGGCTGTCGGACCGCTACGACAACCGCTATCTGCTATTCTGGTATTACGGCCTGCGCGGCCTGTCGCTGCTGTTCCTGCCGTTCTCCGACTTCACGTTCTACGGGCTGTCGCTGTTCGCGATGTTCTACGGCCTCGACTGGATCGCGACGGTGCCGCCGACGGTGCGCCTCACCGCGCAGCGCTTCGGCGCCGAGCGCGCCAATCTGGTGTTCGGATGGATCTTCGCCGGCCACCAGCTCGGCGCAGGCGCCGCCGCGTTCGGCGCCGGATTGTCGCGCACGATCTATCAAAGCTACCTGCCGGCGTTCTTCATTGCCGGCGCGCTGTGCATCTTTGCCGCGCTGACCGCGCTGGCGATCGCGCGGCCGCAGCCGAAATCGGTGGCGGAGCCGAAGCCGGTCGCGGCCTGAAGCCGCTGCCTGCGCGACGAGCGCCGGTCAGTACGACAGGATGGTGCGCAGCCCGAACACCACGCTGTCCTTGATCCGATGCGTTTGCGTCGGATCGTTGGGATCGACGGCGCCGCCGCCAGGATGGGTGATGTATTGAAACATCGGCTGCATGGTGAAATTCGGGTTCACCACATGCTGGTAGGTGATTTCGAGGATCGCCTCGTAGTCGCGGATCGGATACGGCGTGCCCGTGAAGATCTGGGTGTCGCGGTCGAGCGCGCGCGCGGCGTCCGAAATCCTGGCATAGATCGCGGCGATGCCGAACCGATCGTCCGGATAGGTCTCGCTGAAGCCGGTGAACAGGAAGCCGCCGTCGACATAGGTGCTGATCAGGTTGCGGTCCGACGGGCTGACCGAGGCGCGCATGAAGAACGCGACGCCCTTGTCAGCGTCCGGCCTGGCGCGCGCAAGCAGCTGCTCATAGACCATGAAGATGCCGTTGTCCCGCCGCAGCCATCGCGTGTCGCCGGAGCTGTCGGGATCGGCGAGCGACAGCCCGTCGGCCGAGAAGCGCTGGTCGGCGAACGAGCCCATGTGATACCAGGCGCCGCCGGTGATGGTCGCCGGCAGCCTGCTCTCGCCGATCTCGAACTTGTATTTGAGCTGGCCGATCCACCATGGCGGATCGTTGACGCGAAAATTCAGCCCGTGGGCGTTCAAGATCTGCGGATCGTCGGTCCCCTGCGGCGGCGAAGCCGAACCGTCGAACAGAGCCAGATAGGCGGTGATGCGGTCGGACAGATTGGCCTTGATCCGGATGCCGGGCACGGCAAGTGGCGGCGACGGTCCGCCGGTCGGCAGAATGGTGCCGACAATGCCGGGCCAGCCCAGCGCCGAATTGATGAAGATGTCGTCGTACTGGCTGTCGATGAACTCGACGTCCGAGCCCTGCTGGCCGACGCGCACCGAGAGTTTGCCGCCGAGCAGCTTCTGCTCGATCCAGAATTCATAGAGCCGCGTCGCCGGCAGCGACTCGACGCCGGACACCAGGAACAGGTTGCCGACATAGCTCCGCGACAGCCCGTCGCCGTGGATCTGGTACATGTTGGCGTGGAGGGTCGCGCCGGTCCAGCCCATCACCTTCTCGAGGTCGATGGTGGTGCCGAGATCGAGACGGCCGGTATAGACCGCGCCATTGCTGACGCCGCCGGAGGCGTCGGAGAACCCCTCACCGATATAGGTCAGGCTGAACTGGTAGCCGGCCTCCTCGAGCGTAGCGCGGGTATCGGCGATCCGATCGGCGACGGGCTTGTCTTCCGCATGCGCCGGCGCGCCGAGCGCGAGGGCCGCGGCCACCAACATCGCGCGGGAAATAACTCTGCACATCGGAATTGCCGCGGTGCGCTCGCGCTATTTGACGATGCCGAGCCGCCGCATCAGCAGATAGGCCAGCAGCGCCGACCCGACCAGAAGGCCGGCCGCGACCAGGAATCCGCTGTCGACGTCGGTCAGCGGCAATCCCTTGGTGTTCATGCCGAAGATGCCGGTGACGAGCGTCGGCGGCAGCAGCATCATGGTGACGACGGACAAGGCGTGGAGGTGCTTGTTGCTCTCCTCCTCGAGCTTGAAGCGCAGCTCCTCCTCCAGCAGGCGGCTGCGTTCGTGCAGTTCGACGATGTCGTGGTCGAGGCCGTCGAGCCGCTGCGCGAGCTTGCCGGCCTGCAGCCGCAGCGCCGGGCTGAGATTGTCGGTGTTCTTCTGCTCGAGGCGATGGAACAGCACGCGCAAGCCCGCGAGCTGGCGATGCAGGCGCACACAGGTGCGGCGCATCCGGCTCAGATTCTTGCGCAGCTCGGATCCGGTATCCTCGGCGAGCACCCGCTCCTCGATCGCGTCGATATCGGTGCCGATCTTGTCCGCCATGCGGTCCATGGTGTCGGCGATCTCGTCGACGATCTTCTCCAGCAGCGCCGCGACGCTGCTGACGCGATGGCCGCCCTCGAGCACGCGGCGCGTCGCATCGGCGGAGCACAGCGCCTGATGGCGGCCGCTGATCAGGAGACGCTCGGTCATCGCAAAGCGGAGAAAGCCGGTCTCCCGGGTCGCGGCTTCAACATCCCGCACCAGGTCGGAAAAGACGCCGTAGACGCAATTGTCGACGACGTGGATCTGCTGGAAATTGTCATTCGACAGCAAGAGGTCCCGCGCGAGCTGCGGGATGTGCATGTTGGCGAGCCATGCCCGGGTGCGGACGTCGGTCAGGTTGAAGTGCAGCCACAGCCTTCCGTCATGGCTCGGCTCGATCGGCGCATCGATCGGAAGCGCCTCGGCGCGGCCGTCGTGATGCAGGCGGAACGCCCAGACCAGACCGGGGACCGCCTCGCGGGTCAGCAGCGACCCGACCGGAGCGGGAGGTGGATTAGCCAGCATGGCCGGCCCCCAGGGCAATCGACAACGCAACCGCGCGAAATAACATGTTCAAGACCTCGGCCACGCGCAACGCTGAGCAAGCGCGTCCCCTCGACGCAACATAGGAGGACGCGCCTGTTACAGTTTTATGTCAGCGACCGCCCTACTCCGCGGCCAGGCCTGTCGGCGCCGCCGCCTCCGCGGCCTCCTTGTTGTAGTCGTGCACGACGCGGCCGAACGGCAGCGTCAGATCGGCGAGGAAGTGATGCGCGCCGACGACACGCTTGACCGGGAAATCGGCGACCGGTGCATTGACATGCGGCACCAGATGCAGCCGGCCCGGTCCGATCCAGGAGCCCTTGACGACGATGTCGGTCAGGTTGATCGCGACCAGCTGGCAGACCTCGAGATGACCGTCGACGCCGGGGATCATCTTCAGATTAACTTGCGTCTTCGAAAGCGTGGCGCGGGTGACGTCGCCATTGCCTGCCATGCTCTCGTGCTTGTAGCCCATCGTGCCCATCGCAACGAGCTGGCCGGCATATTCCAGCGTGCCGGTCAGCGTGTCCTTGACGATCTCGAGCTTGGGATGGGCGTACTTCTTCGGAAAGCCCCAGATCTCGCGGCCGGCCGCGATCGGCGGATCATCGTCGAGATACATCTGGCAGACGAAGTTGACCTCTTCGCCATGCAGGCGCGCGGGGATCACGAGGCCGGACTCGGTGTAGCTGCCGAAGCCGGAGCTGTCAGGCATCTTGATCCATTCGTAATGCACGATCGCCTGCTCGATCGGCTCCAGCGGCTCGGGCAGGCCGGCGCGGATCAACTCCGGATCGGTCTCATAGGTGATGACGAGGAATTCGCGATCGATGAAGCGATACGGACCGGCAGGATAGCTCGGGCCGGCGGCCGGCATGGACGGAAGCTTGAGCAGATCTTCCCTGCGCATCGCAATAACCCCCTGTTTGAAAAATTTGCCCGGAAGCTAACGGCCGAGATTGACAGCGATGTGAGGGATTTCCGTCAGGTGCATGACCTCGGTTACGCCTGCGCGACCCAGGTTGCGCTTGCGTGACCCGCGTCGCGCTGCCGAGGCCAATGCTAACCATGCAGGCAGGCATGCCGGATGCGCCGAGCGTGGGCGCCGCAATTGTCATCACCTCGTCATCGGCGCGCTGAATTCTCGCCGCGAATTTTTGGAGTGTCTGATATGGACGCGCGAACCCCGCATTTCGACGATATCGATCACGCGACGCCCGGCTGGCGTCCGGAAGGCTGTGATCGCGTGGCCTTGGTCCTGCAGGGCGGCGGCGCACTCGGCGCCTATCAGGCCGGCGTCTATCAGGCGCTGCATGAATCCAACATCGAGCCCGACTGGGTGTGCGGCGTCTCGATCGGCGCAATCAACTCGGCGATCATCGCCGGCAATCCGCCCGAGAAGCGGCTGGAACGGCTGCACACATTCTGGGATCGCATCACCAGCCGCAAGATCTGGCACTACACGCCGGACGGCGACATCTTCCGCAAGGCGCGCAATCTCACCAGCTCATGGCTGACGACGACGCTCGGGCAGCCCGGCTTCTTCACCCCGCATCAGACCAATCCGTGGTTCAGCCAGGCCGGCGCGCGCACCGCCACCAGCTACTACGACACCACGCCGCTGCGCGAGTCCTTGCTCGAGCTGGTCGATTTCGACCGCATCAATTCCAAGACAATGCGCTTCGCGGTCGGCGCGGTGAACGTGCTCTCCGGCAACTTCATCTATTTCGACAATGCCCATGACGAGATCATCGCCGAACACATCATGGCGAGCGGCGCGCTGCCGCCGGCGCTGCCGATGGTGAAGGTCGGCACCGATCATTTCTGGGACGGCGGCATCGTCTCCAACACGCCGCTGCAGCATCTGCTCGACCAGGAAGACAACATGAACTCGCTGGTGTTCCAGGTCGACCTGTTCTCGGCGCGCGGCGCGCTGCCCCGCGATATCCAGGACGTGATGGCCCGGCACAAGGACATCATGTATTCGTCGCGTACCCGCTACAACACCGACGTCTATCGCAAGACCTACAATCTGCGCACCGCCCTGCACAACGCGCTGGGAAAAATCCCCGACGATCAGCTCTCGGACGAGGAGCGCCAGCTCAAGAAGGCAAACGCCCGGCTGCCGGGCATCACGCTGTTGCAGCTGATCTATCAGCAGAAGGCCTACGAGGGCGACGCCAAGGACCACGAATTCTCCGGCACCTCGATGCGCGAGCACTGGGTGAGCGGGCACGAGGACACCAAGCGCTCGCTGAAGCGGCGCGAATGGATCAAGATGCCCGAGAACGGCATGGGCATCGTGATCCACGACGTGCATCGGGAGGCGGAGTAATTACGTGTCGTCATTGCGAGGAGCGCAGCGACGAAGCAATCCATACCTCAGCACATGGTGATATGGATTGCTTCGCTACGCTCGCAATGACGATTGAGGCGCCGCTTACGGCCGCGTCGACATGTTGCTCGGCGGCCCGGCCTTGCGAATCGGTTCGGCGAGGCGCGCGAACTCGCAGAGCAGCGAGCGTGTCTTGCGCGGGTCGATCACCTCCTCGACCCAGAACTTCTCGGCCGAGCGGAACGGCGAGCGCAGCTTGTTGAGGCGATCCTCGATCTCGCGCAGCTTGGCGGCGGGATCGGCGGCCGCATCGATCTCGGCGCGATAGGCCGCCTCGATGCCGCCCTCGAGCGGCAGCGAGCCCCAATAGGCCGACGGCCACGCATAGCGCATCGAGAAGCGGTTGGCCGGCTGATGCACCACGCCGGCGACGCCGAAGGCGTTGCGGATGATGATGGTGCACCACGGCACTGTGCTCTGGTTGACCGCCGCCATCGCCCGCACGCCGTGGCGGATGGTCGCCGTCTTCTCCGCCTCGAGCCCGATCATGAAGCCGGGGCAGTCCATCAGATAGACCACCGGCAGATGGAAGGTCTCGGCGAAGTCGACCCAGCGCACCACCTTCTGGCAGGCGTCCGCGGTCCACGAGCCGCCATAATGGAACGGATCGCTGGCGAGCAGCAGCACCGCCCTGCCCTCGAGCCGCGCCAGCCCGGTGATCACAGGCCGGCCGAAATTGCTCGCGACCTCGAAGAACGAGCCTTTGTCGACGACGGCATCGATGATCGGCCGCATCTTGTAGACCTGCTTGCGGTTGCGCGGCACGGCTTTCAGCAGCGATTCCTCGGCACGCTCCGGATCGTCGGCGCAGGGAACGGTCGGCGGCAGGTCGTAGACCGACGACGGCAGATAGGACAGGAAGCGCCGCGCGTAGTCGAACGCCTCCTCTTCGGTCTCGACGGCCTGATCGATCGCGCCGGCGCGGGTCTGGATGTCGGCGCCGCCGAGCTCCTGCTTGGTCAGATCCTGCCCCAGGCGCTTCACCACCGGCGGGCCGGCGACGAACATCGCGGAGCTCTTGGTCATGACCGAGTAATGCGTGGCGGCAAGCCGCGCGGCACCAAGGCCCGCGACCGAGCCGAGCCCGAGCCCGACCACGGGCACCTGCGCCAGATTGGCCAGTATGTACCAGTAAGCACGCGTGCCGCCGACGCCGCCGGGCAGATTGGCCGCGCCCCTGGTCTCGATCGTCTTCACCGAGCCGCCGCCGCCCGAACCTTCGATCATGCGAATGATCGGCAGGCGGAAGTCATGCGCCATCTCCTCCGCCATCAACGGCTTGGTGGAAATCGATGCATCCGCCGAGCCGCCGCGCACGGTGAAATCGTCGCCGACCACGACCACGGTGCGGCCGTCGACCCTGGCGCGGCCGAACACGCAGTTCGCCGGCGTCAGCTGCTTGAGTTCGTTGTTCTCGTCGTATTCGGCGATGCCGGAGATGGCACCGACCTCGTGAAAGCTGTTCTGGTCGACGAGCTTGTCGATACGCTCACGAACCGTGAGCCGGCCCTGGTCGCGTTGCCGCTTGACCTTGTCAACGCCTCCCATCTCCCGCGCGAACGCTTCGCGGCGGGCGAGGTCGTCGAGTTCCGGCTTCCAGTTCATTCACTGCTCCCGTCTTGAGGATTTTGTTGTTGTTATGGGCGGTCACCGGAAGCGTCTTGCGCTCGATCCGATTGCTGAAGATGTCGCCGTCGGCGCCCTCGAGCAGGCTGCCGAGCGCGGCGGCGAGTTCGACCATTTGCGGTGCGACCTCGCGATGCAGCCGCGCCTCGTCATACATCGCCGAGAGCAGGCCGATCGTGGTGACCACATAGGTCTGATACTGCGGCGACCACAGCGGCACCGCGACGCCGTTGATATGCGGGCTCCACAGGCCGCAGGCGACGACGTAGCCGTGCTCCTGCAAATGCCGGCGATTGGCCTCGATGCGCGGCGTCAGCATCTTGGCGCTTTCGGGCAACTCGCCTTCCATCTCCGCGATCAGCGCGTCGCCGACCGCGGGATCGAGCGCAGCCGTATAGGCGTGGCCGGCGGCGGTGGTCGCCATCGAGATCCGGCTGCCGGTGGCCTCGTGCAGGCCGAGCGCGTTGGCCGCGCGGGCGAACTCCAGATAGACCAGATGAAAGCGGTCGGGGATGACGAAGCCCACCGTGCCGGGCAACTGATCGGCGACGTCCTGCAGGCGCAGCCGGATCAGATTGCGCAGCTGCAGCCCCTTCATCATCGTGGTGCTCATCGCGACCGCGCTCGGGCCGATGCGATATTTCTGGTCGCGCGGCAGATAGACCAGCTGTCCCATCCGCGTCAGCGTGTGCGTCAGTCGCGACACCGTCGAACGCGGCAGGCCGCAGCGGTTCGAGATCTCGAGATTGCCGAGCCGGGCTTCGTGTCCCTCGAAGCACCGCAACACGTCAAAGGCGCGCGACACCACCTGGATGACATCGCCATCGCCTGTCTCGCTGGCGAGCATTCCCTGCCTGCTAAGCCGTTCCGAGCGCCTTCCCATCTGTTTGGCTCCATTCCGTCTTGCGGAATAAAATTCCACTTGCAGAAGAAGCTACCTCAGGCAATCTGCCGCCACAACAAAAAGCCGTTCGCCGGATGAAATTTCCGCAAGACGGTATCGGAGAGTGGAATGCCAGAGATCAAGGTTGTGACCGAAGTTGCCGGGCGCGTTTGCGCGCTTCCTGTCGAGACCGGTAGCAGCATCGGCAATGGCGACGAGATTGCGTTCGTCGAAGCGATGAAGATGGAAATACCGGTCACGTCGACGGCAGCAGGCAAAATCAAGTCGATTCTGGTCAAGATCGACGATGTCATCGCCGAAGGCCAGGCGGTCGCGATCGTCGAGACCTGAGATCCCACCCCCTGCCGTCCGGCCGCGACAATCTGTCCGGTGATGCAGCGGCCGAAATCGCCGGCTTGCGCCGGAGGTAGCGTTGCCATCGCCGGATCACGATGCAATCATCCCGCCCGGAAAAGTTTCGCACAGCGAAACAAAGGGAGGAATTATGATCCATCGGCTGATGGCGCTCGCGCCTGCCGCTCTTGCCGGCATTTCGATCTTCGCTGCCCTGCCCGCCTCGGCCGAGGACATCAAGCTGCCGCCGACCATGGCGGTGACCGCCTACGACACCGGCACCGCCGGCTTCAACATCGCGGTCGGCGTCGGCAAGATGATGAAGGACAAATACGGCACCGACGTCCGCGTGCTGCCGGCCGGCAACGACGTCGCGCGGCTCGCGCCGCTGCGCGCCAAGCGCGCGGTCTCCTCTGCGATGGGATCGGGCACCTATTTCGCGCAGGAAGGCGTGTTCGAGTTCGGCGCCAAGGAATGGGGCCCGCAGCCGCTGCAGCTCATGCTGTCGTCGGTGGACTGCAATTGCGGCGCGCTTGGCGTGGCAGCCGATGCCGGCGTCAAGGAAATAAAGGACCTTCGCGGCAAGCGCGTCGGCTTCGTGGTCGGCTCGCCGGCGCTGAACCAGAACTCGCTCGCGATGCTCGCGTTCGGCGGCCTCACCCAGAAGGACGTCAAGATCGTCGAGTTCGCAAGCTACGGCGCGATGTGGAAAGGCCTGATCAACAACGACACCGATGCCGCCTTCGGCACCACGATCACCGGCCCCGCCAAGGAAGCCGAGACCTCGCCGCGCGGCCTGATGTGGCCGCCGCTGCCCGCCGACGACAAGGAAGGCTGGGCACGGGTGAAAAAGGTCGGCTCGTTCTTCTTCCCGCAAACCGCAACATGCGGCGCCGGCATCTCGCCGGACAAGCCGATCCAGCTCGGCAATTACCCCTATCCGATCTTCGTCGCCTATGCTGCGCAGCCGGCCGACCAGATCTATGCGATCACCAAGGCGATGATCGTCAACTACGACGCCTACAAGGATTCGGCGCCGGGCGCCGCCGGGCTCGGCGCCGACCGGCAGACCAAGAACTGGGTCGTCCCCGTGCATCCCGGCGCGGTGAAGGCGCTCAAGGAAGCCGGTCACTGGAGCGACGAGCAGGAGGCGCACAACAACGCGCTCTACAAGCGCCAGGAAGTGCTGGCCGCCGCCTGGGCGGATTACGGCAAGTCGAACCCGCCGTCGGATGACAAGGCCTTCCTCGATGGCTGGATGAAGGCACGCGCCAGCGCGCTCGCGAAGGCCAATATGCCCAACGGCTTCGAGTGAGGCCCGCCAACGCACGATGAGATCGGGTTAATCGTCATCGCGCTTCCGTCCGTTTGAGCATGGTGCTTCCGGAAAACCGCTTCGCACTTTTCCGGATCATGCTCTAGGCTACGGCAAAACCGACAACATTGGGGGATGCGTAATGCCCGAGAACGCCGCGGCTGCGCCTGCGAAAAGAATCGAGTTTGAAGATCCGCATGCCGGTCTCGACAATCTGCAGGAGGCCGAGGTCACGCGCGTGCGCACCCTGCGCGGGGTGTGGCGCTCGGCGCTGGTAGTCGCAGCCGCCGCAACCATCCTGCTCTGCATCAACCAGCAATTCTCGCTGCGCTTCTTCATCGATTATACCCAGCTCAACACCGAATATTTCTATCTCTTGATCGCGCTGATGCTGCCCTTCACGTTCCTGATCTTCCCCGGGACGGAGCGCGCGCCGCTGAACCGCATTCCCTGGTATGATCTCGCGCTTGCCGTTGCGACCTTCGCCGCCTCGATCTGGCTGATGCTGAACGTGCGCAAGGCGGCGCAATATGGCTGGGAGTCCGACGGCGCCCCGAGGAACGTCATCATCGCCGGCCTCGTGATGTGGGTGATGCTGATGGAGGCGTTGCGCCGGACCGGCGGCTGGAGCCTCCTGCTCAGCGTGCTGCCCTTCACCGTCTATCCGCTGTTCGCCGAGGCCAGCTGGCTCGGCCCGTTCCGCGGCTCGCAGCTGACACTCGACCAGACCACGGCCTATCACGTGCTGTCGGGCGAGAGCCTGCTCGGCATTCCGATCCAGGCCTTCGCCGACACCGTGATCGGCTTCTTGGTGTTCGGCACCGCGCTGATGATGACCGGCGCCGGAAAATTCTTCATCAACCTGGCCTTCGCGCTGTGCGGCACGTTCCGCGGCGGCGCCGCCAAGGTCTGCATCTTCGCCTCCGGCCTGCTCGGCATGATGTCGGGCTCGATCGTCTCCAACGTGCTGACCGCCGGCACCATGACGATCCCGGTCATGAAGAAGAGCGGCTTCCGCGCCTCCTATGCCGGCGCGATCGAGGCCTGCGCCTCGACCGGCGCCGTGCTGGCGCCGCCGGTGATGGGCGCCACCGCGTTCGTGATCGCGCAGTTCCTCAATATCAGCTACGCGGAGGTCGCGGTGGCCGCGATCATCCCTGCGGCGCTCTACTATGTCGGCCTGTTCATGCAGGTCGATTCCTACGCCGCGCGCCACGGGCTGAAGGGCATCCCGCGCGCCGAGCTGCCGCGCGTGATGGATACGATCAAGGACGGCTGGTACTACGTCTTCGTGATCGCGCTATTGATCGTGATGCTGCTGTATTTCAAGCGCGAAAGCCACGCGCCGTTCTACGCCACCGCCCTGCTGCTGGTGCTGAACCAGATCTTCTCCAAGGAGAGCCGCTGGACGCTCGGGACGATCGGAAAATTCCTCGAGGTCAACGGCCGCACCTTCGTCGAGTTGGTCGGCATTCTCGCCGGTTGCGGCCTGCTGATCGGGGCGTTCTCAATGACCGGCGTGGTCTCGAGCCTCGCCAACGATCTTCTGACGCTTGCGGGCGACAACGCGTTCCTGCTGCTCGTGATGTGCGCGTTCACCAGCCTGATCCTCGGCCTCGGGCTGACCACCACCGCCTGCTACATCTTCCTCGCCATCCTGGTCGCGCCCGCGCTGGAGAAGCTCGGGCTGAACCGGATGGCGGTGCACATGTTCATCTTCTATTGGGGCATGCTCTCGTCGATCACGCCGCCGGTGGCGATCGCCTCCTTTGCTGCAGCCGGCATCGCCGGCTCGCCCGCGATGAAGACCGGATGGGAATCGATGTGGGTCGGCAGCATCATCTATTTCATCCCGTTCTTCTTCGTGCTGAATCCGGCACTGGTGATGCAGGGGCCGAGCCCCTATCTCGCCGGCCTCGGCCTGATGGCGCTCGCGGCGTGCGGCACGCTGTTCATCTGCGGCGGCATCCAGGGCTATCAAGTCTTCGTCGGCGACCTCCGCGGCGCCGGTGCCCTGGAATGGCCGCTCCGGGTGCTGCTGGTGATCGGCGGCTTCGTGCTCGCGACGCCCGGCGGCGGCATCAACCCGCTGTCGCAGCTGCAGGTGTCGCTGCTGGGGCTCGCGATCCTCGCCCCGACGGTGCTGATCGCCTTGGTGCTGGTCCGCCGTCAGGCGCTGGTTCCGAACCAGTTGCGCGCGCCCTGATTGCGATGCACAACAGGAAGCGATGAAACGATCGCCTCCTCCCGTCACCGCCACCACCACGGCCTGGTCCAGCTCGAAGCCGCCGCTGCTGCGGTTTCTGCACACTTGTTACGCAGACTTCTTGCCGGAGGCCGCTGGCGCGGTTGCCGACTACATCCCCGAGCTCGGCAAGGCCGACCCTGCCCATTTTGGCATCAGCCTGGCGACGCTTGACGGCCATGTCTACGAGGTCGGCGACACCGGCGTGCCGTTCACCATTCAGTCGATGTCGAAGCCGTTCGTGTTTGCGCTGGCGCTGGACACGCTGGGCGCCGAACGGGTGGAAAGCGTGATCGGGGTCGAGCCGTCCGGCGACCCCTTCAATTCGATCCGGCTCAATGCCGAGAACCACCCGTTCAATGCGATGGTCAATGCCGGCGCGATCGCCTGCTCCGGCCTGCTCCACGCCGACAAGGGCGACGGCGCGTTCGACTATATCCGCCAGGCGCTCGGCCGCTTCGCCGGGCGTGAGCTCGATGTCGACGAGGCGGTCTACGCCTCCGAGAGCGCCACCGGCGACCGCAACCGGGCGATCGGTTATCTCCTGCGCACCAACAGCGTGATCACCGAGAACGTGCCTGCGGTGCTCGACGTCTATTTCCGGCAATGCTCCATCCTGGTCACCGCGCGCGACACCGCCGTGATGGCGGCGACGCTCGCCAACCGCGGCATCAACCCGCTGACCGAGGAGCAGGTCGTAACGCCCTACGCGATCGCGCGCACGCTGTCGGTGATGACCTCGTCGGGCATGTACGACTACGCCGGCGAATGGATCTATCGCGTCGGCATTCCCGCCAAGAGCGGCGTCGGCGGCGGCATTCTGGCGGCGCTGCCGGCGCGGCTCGGGCTCGGCAGCTATTCGCCAAAACTGGACAAGCACGGCAACAGCGTGCGCGGCATCAAGGTGTGCGAGACGCTGTCGGCGCATTACGACCTGCATATACTGAACCGCAGCGACGACGCCCGCCACAGCATCATCGCCGACTACAATATCGGCAAGAACCCGTCGCGGCGGGTGCGCCGGCCGCAGGAGCAGGAGATCCTGGCAAGGCACTTCCAGGAGGTGCGCGTGATCGAGCTGGTCGGCACGCTGTCGCTCTCCAACGTCGACTATGTCTCGCGCCGCCTCGCCGGAAGCCCCCGGCCCGAATTCGTGATCTTCGATCTACGCCGCGTCACCGCGACGACCCGCGCGGGTGCAAGGCTGGTGGCCGAAGCGTTCCAGGAGCTCGCCGAGCTCGGCGTCACGGTGATCCTCTCCGGCATCAAACGGACCTCGCGCGCATGGGCGACGATCAGCGAGTGGACCAGGCGGCTCGGCAATATCAGGGATTTCTACCTGCTCGACACCGCGATCGAGTGGGCCGAGGACCAGATCGTCTACCGCTATGGCGGCTCGATCGACTTCCTCGAGACCACGGAGCTTTCCGAGCAGCCCCTGCTCGCCGGATTGAGCGAAGCCGAGATCGCCGATCTCGCCGCGCTCTGCGCCGTCCGGACCTACCAGCAGAATGAAAAGGTCATCGCCGCGGGCAGTGAGGCCACCTCGCTGTTCTTCCTGCGCAGCGGCGTGGTTCACGTCACCCTGCCCGACGGCATCCGGCTCGCGACGCTGACTGCCGGCATGGCATTCGGCGAGATGGCGCTCCTGGAGCCGATGCGCTCCGCGGATGTGCTCGCCGACATGTCGGCGACCGCATATGAGGTCGCGATCAGGGATTTCGAGCGCTTCCGCGAGCAGCACCCGCGCGCCGGCGAGCGGATCATGCGCAACCTCGCGCAGATCCTCGCCGATCGGCTGATCGTGGCGAATGCCAAGGTGGATCTGCTGACGTCGGGGTAGGTCTCTCTGTTCTCCCTCTCCCCGCCCTTCGCGGGGAGAGGGCTGGGGTGAGGGGCAGCATCCGCAAAATAACTTCGAGTTAGACTCGCGGAGATTCCCCCTCACCCGGACCGCAGGCGGCAGGGCAATCGCATATGGCGTTTGAGGTAATCGGAGTTCCCACAAACTCGTCATGCCCGGGCTTGTCCCGGGCATCCACGTCTTCGTTTCCACGCGAAGAAAAGACGTGGATGGCCGGGACAAGCCCGGCCATGACGGCGCGGAAGAATCGGTTCATTCCATATGCGATTGCCCTGCCGCAGGCGGGGCGAGGCGAACAACTCCGTGACGCGATCCGCCTAGCTCACCACTTCCGTCACCGGCTGCAAGTCGATCTCGAAGGTCTCGAGAAATTTCGACGTCATGATGTAGAAGCCGACCGAGAGCTGCAGCTCGATCAGTGCGGCCGGCGTCAGCTTCGCCGCGATCGTCTTGAAGGTCGCATCGGTCGGCTTCTTCAGCTTGACGATCTCGTCGGTGAAGGCGAGCGCCGCGCGCTGCACCTCGTTGAAGCAGATCGCGGACTGCCAATCCTCGAGCGCAGCGTTCTGCTCGTCGGTGACGCCGACATTCTTGCCGATGCGCTTGTGCGCGACGATCTCGTAGGGCGCCTCGCAGAGAATGCCGGTGCGGGTGATCGCAAGCTCGCGGACGACGGGATCGAGCTCGCCCTTGTGGCGGATCGCGCCGCCGAGCCGGCAGTACTGTTCAAAGTAGCTTGGCGAATGCGCCATCATGCGAAAGATGTTGGCGTTGCGGTTCTTGTCGAGGATCTCGCGGGTACGCGGGCTTGCCTTCGCGGGATCGGAGTAGTCGATACGGGCCATTTCCTAACCTTGATCTTGCTGTCGTTTCTGTCGGGTTCCGAAACACTAGAGCCTTTTCCGCTCCGATGAAATCGGAACGGGGTTCTAGATCCTTGTTTTGACGCGTTTTCTTCACGCGAACCGGTATCCACTTCGCTCGAAAACACTCTGTACGGGCCGCTGTCGCAGGAGCAACACGCGCGAGTCAAATTGCCGCCGCATTCCCAGACAACCTTGTCACAGTCGATATTCGCTGAGTGGGGACTCGTCAAAAGCGAATGCTCGACGCGGGGTGTTCCGAGTAAAAAATCCGGCCGTCTTGCGCGCAATTCGCGCAACGACGAGTCATGCCCAAGTCTAGGGGAAACGCATGAAGGAAGCCACCAAGAGGGCGGCCTCGGAAGCGCTTGCGCAAATGCTGGCGGTGACGGCGATGCTCGTCATCGCCAGCGTCATCTTCTATTGGCACTAAAGCATGATCCGGAAAAGTGCGAAGCGGTTTTCCGAGAAGATCATGCTCAAACAAGGAGCTAAAGCGCGATGATGATTCAACCTGATCTCATCGCGCTTTAGTATCCGCAAACTATGAGGGGCAAGAGCGAACCAGTTCAGCTTGGTCTCGCGTTCTGACTGGATCGTTCAGCCCCTCATTTCGCCTTTGCGAAATATGGAACCAGTCGTCCCGCGAATTGCGTGAAGCGCGCCGCGACCTTGTCGCCGATGGCGAGGTCGTTGTCGCCATGGGCCATCATGCGAAAGCCCTCGTCGGCATCGACAAGCACGATGTTGTACGGCACATGCGCTCGCGTCTCAGGCGTCGCGGCGCGGCAGACCAGCGAGGTCGCATACACCGTCCCCGCCCCGCTCGCGCGATGCTCGGCAAGATCGGGCGAACCGCAGGCGGCGCAAAAGCTGCGGCGGAAATATTGCCGCGCGCCACAGCCGTTGCAGGTCTGGTAGACGATGGCTTCAATGCCCTTGGTCCAGTCCACGATCGGTCCGCTCATCGCACGCGCTCCAGGAACATGCTGACATGCGACGACAGCACCCCGCCGTCGCCGTGCAGCAGCGCCACCGAGGCGTCGCGCACCTGACGATTTTCGGCGCGGCCGGTCATCTGCAGATGGGTCTCGACCAGATGCGCCATCGCGCCGCCGACGCCGCAATGACCGTAGCTGAGGAGGCCGCCATGGGTGTTGAGCGGCATCTCGCCATCCTGATTGAAATAGCCGGCGCGCACCCGCGCCGCCGCCTCACCGCGTCCGGCAAGGCCGAGATCCTCCAGCAGCATCGCGAGCGTGATCGTGAAGCTGTCATAGACCGCGGCGTAGCGCACGTCCGGGATCGCGATGCCCGACACCTCTTTCGCCTTCGCGATCGCAATCTCGGCACCGAGCTCACTGAGCGCGGGCGCGGCGGTGATATGCTGATGGGTATGCGCCTGGGCGCAGCCGCGGACGCGGACCTGCCGCTCGCCGGTCGGCTCGCGGCTGATGACGCACGCTGCGCCGCCGTCCGACACCGGACAGCAATCGAGCAGCTTGAGCGGCATCGCCACGGCCTTGGAGGCCATCACGTCGGCAACCGTGATCGGCTCGTGGAATTGCGCGCCGGGATGCGTCAGCGCGTGCTTGCGCATCAGCACCGCGAACTCGGCAAGGTCTTCCTGCGTGAGGCCGTATTCATGCATGTAGCGCGTCGCGACCAGCCCGTAATAGGCCGGAATCGTCGGCCCCAGCGTCACCTCGTAGTCGGGATGCCCGACCTGGGCCAGCGCCTGGATCGAGGCGTCGCGGCTCTGCCCGGTCAGCCGGTTCTCGCCGCCGACCACCAGCACGTGTTTTGCGACGCCGGCATCGACCAGGTGATGCGCCAGCATGGTCATCGCAAGCCCGGTGGCGCCGCCGACCTGTACGGCGTGCGCGTAAGCCGGGCGAATGCCGAAGTGCTCGGCGAATACCGTGGCCAGCATGATGTGCGGCGAGACCGTGGAGTAGCCGCAGAGGATGCCGTCGATGTCGGAGCGCTTCAGCCCGGCATCCGAGATCGCAAGCTCGGCCGCCTTGCTCATCAGGTCGAGCGAGGACAGGCCCTCATGTTTGCCGTAGGACGTGAGGCCGACGCCGGTGACGAAGCTCATCGCATTATGACCATCAATACGACTTCGGAAGGCCGAGCACCTTCTCGCCGATGAAGCTGAGGATCAGCTGCGGGCTGATCGGCGCGATGCGCGGGATCAGCGATTCCCGCAAATAGCGCTCGACGTGATACTCCTTGGCGTAGCCGAAGCCGCCATGGGTCATCACCGCCTGCTCGCAGGCATGGAAGCCGGCTTCCGCGGCGAGATATTTTGCCGAGTTCGCCGCGGGGCCGCACGGCAGGTTCTGGTCATATTGCCAGCCGGCGCGCAGCACCATCAGCCAGGCAGCCTCCAGCTCCATCCAGCACTTCGCCAGCGGATGCTGGATCGCCTGGTTCATGCCAATCGGCCGGTTGAACACGATGCGCCCCTTGGCATATTCCGACGCCCGCTTCAGCGCGATCTGGCCGAGGCCGACCGCTTCGGCCGCGATCAGGATGCGCTCCGGATTCATGCCGTGCAGGATGTATTCGAAGCCGCGGCCCTCCTCGCCGATGCGGTCTTCGACCGGGATCTCGAAATTCTCGAAGAACAGCTCGTTGGAATCGACCGGCTTGCGGCCCATCTTCTCGATCTCGTGCACGGTGACGCGCTTGCGGTCGAAATCGGTGTAGAACAGGCTGAGGCCATGGGTCGGGCTGCGCACTTCCTCCAGCGGCGTGGTGCGCGCGAGCAGCAGGATCTTGTTGGCGACCTGCGCGGTCGAGATCCACACCTTCTGGCCGTTGACGATGTATTTGTCGCCCTGGCGCACCGCGCGGGTCTTGAGCTGCGTGGTATTGAGGCCGGTATTGGGCTCGGTCACCGCGAAGCAGGACTTGTCGCGACCGTCGATGATCGGCGGCAGCATGCGCTGGCACTGCTCCCTGGTGCCGAACACCACCACCGGATTGAGCCCGAACACGTTCATATGTACCGCGGACGCGCCGGACATGCCGGCGCCGGATTCGGAGATCGTGCGCATCATGATCGCGGCATCGGTGATGCCGAGCCCGGAGCCGCCATACTCCTCCGGAATGCAGATGCCGAGCCAGCCGGCATCGGCCAGCGCGCGGTGGAAGTCGGCCGGATAGCCGCCCTCCTTGTCCTTCTTCAGCCAGTAGGCCTCGTCAAAGCGCGAGCAGATCTTGGCGACGGCATCGCGGATCGATTCCTGGTTGGCGGAGAGTGCGAAATCCATCTGTCGTGCTCCTATGCCTGCACCGCTTTAACCGCGCCGTCGCGCACCATCGCCGCGATCTCCTCGGTGGAGAAACCCGCCTCCCGCAAAATCTCCGCGCTGTGCTCGCCGAGCCGCGGCGCCAGCCGGCTCGGCTCGACCCTGGTCTCCGACCACCGCGCCGACGGCGTCATGCTGCGGATCCGGCCCTCGGTCGGGTGATCGACCACGGGGAAGACGCCGGTCGCGACCATATGCGGGTCCTCGAGCAGGCTCTCGAGATCGTGCATCGGCATCACGGGCACGTCGGCCTTCTCGAGGATCTCGTTCCACTCGGCAGTGGTCCTGGTCTGGAGAATACGCGCGAGTTCGGCGTAGACGACATCGATATTGCTGGCGCGGCCGGCGAAGGTCGCGAATTTCGGATCGCTGCGCAGATCGTCGCGGCCGGTCGCCTTGAAGAAATTCTCCCACTGCTTGTCGTTGTAGACGATCACGCAGATATAGCCGTCGAGTGTCTTGTACGGTCGCCGGTCCGGCGACAGATGCCGCGCATAGCCGCCCTTGTCGAGCGGCGGATCGTAGGTCAGACCGCCCATGTGGTCGCCCATGACGAAGCCGGCCATGGTCTCGAACATCGGAATGTCGACGCGCTGGCCCTGCCCGGTACGGTCGCGATGCACGAGGCTCGCACAGATCGCGCCGACCGCGGTGAGGCCGACGATGCGGTCGACCAACGCGTTCGGCACATAGCGCGGCACACCGTCCGAGGTTTGCGCCATCAGCGCCGGCAGCGCGGTCGCGCCCTGGATCAGGTCGTCATAGGCGGGCTTGGCGGCATAGGGTCCCTCCTGGCCGAAGCCGAACACGCCGGCATAGATCAGCCGCGGGTTGACCTTGGAAACGACGTCATAGCCGAGTTGCAGCCGCGCCATCGCCTGCGGGCGCACATTGTAGACCAGCACGTCGGCCTTCGCGATCAGCCGCAGCACCGCCTCGCGCCCCGCCGCCTTCTTCAGATCGAGGCAAACCGAGCGCTTGCTGCGGTTGGTGTTGAGGAACACCGGTCCCATGCCGGGATGCCGCGTCGGACCGATCTGACGCGTCACGTCGCCATCGGGCGATTCCACCTTGACGACGTCGGCGCCGTAATCGCCAAGCATCTGCGTGGCGTAGGGTCCCATCAGCACGGTCGTCATGTCGACGACCTTGATACCCTGCAGTGGTCCCATCGTCCTGTTCGCTCCCGGATGTCGTGGTTATGGAGCTAGTAACGGGAGCTTTTCAAAGAGATCAAGCTGCGCCGGGCGTATGGGCGTATGCATGGCTGCGGCCGGGCCGCTTCCGTGCGGCGGAACGCGGGGTGGGCAAAACGAAGCGTATTCACCGCCGCCCTTATGCCGGCGACTGCCCCGTCATCACCTCGCGCGCCTTCAGGAGCCTTTCCAGTTCCGCATTCTGTTGCTCGAGCCGCTCGGCGATGCGCTCCTCGACTTCGGCGCCGGCTGCGCCCGCGGCCTGCTCGATCAGCTGCCTGATATTGTCCCGGAGGATCGCGATGCGATCGTTCACTTCCGACAGCGACAGAGACGTCTCGATTCCCATGGTCCGTTCTCCCGGTGACAAGCACAGGCAGCTTAGCGCGGCGGGAGGTCCCGGCCTATCCCTTAACCGCTCTGGTGACCCCAATCCCTACTGTGCATGGGGTTGTTTTCGATGTTTTCGATTCAACCCAGCCTCGCCGCGCTTTAGCCCATGCCCTTGGCCAGCATCTCCCGCAGCGCGGTCTTCAGCACCTTGCCATAATTGTTCTTCGGCAGTGCATCGAGATAGACATAGCGCTTCGGCCGCTTGAAGCGGGCGATCGAGGCAAGGCAATGCGCGTCGAGCTTGCCGTCGTCGGCGGTAGCGCCGTCCGCCAGCACGACGCAGGCGACGACGATCTCGCCCCATTCCGGATCCGGCACACCGACGGCCGAGACCTCGCGGACATCGGGATGGGTCAGCAGGGCTTCCTCGACCTCGCGCGGATAGATGTTGGTGCCGCCGGAGATGATCACGTCCTTGGAGCGGTCCGACAGCGTGAGGAAGCCATCGGCATCGAGCCGGCCGACATCGCCGGTGCGCAGCCAGCCGTCCTTCAGCGTCTCGGCATTGGCCTTCGGATTGTTCCAGTAGCCGAGCATCACGGTCGCGCCCTTGACCTCGATCTCGCCGGTTTCGCCGGCAGGCAGCGGCGTGCCGTCCTTGCCGGTGATCCGCACGGTGACGACGCTCTGCGCCAGCCCGACCGAGGCCAGCCGTTCGAGATAGCGCGGATGATCGCTCCGGGCGTGCCAGCCGCGCGACAGCGCCGTGATAGTCATCGGCGACTCGCCCTGGCCGTAGATCTGCACGAAGCGCTGGCCCATCGTCGCCATCGCATCGGTGATGTCGGCCGTGTACATCGGACCGCCGCCATAGATGATGGTGCGCAGCCCCTCGCCGTTCTCGCCGCGCTTCTTGGCGGCATCGACCAGGCGGCGCACCATCGTGGGGGCCGCGAACATCACGACATTGTCGAGCTGGCGGCCGAGGTTGAGCACCTCATCCGGATCGAAGCCGCCGGACTCCGGCACGACGTGACGGCCGCCCATCCGGACGTGCGGGAAATTGTAGAGGCCGGCGCCATGCGAGATCGGCGCGGCATAGAGCGAGGCATCGTGCGGCGTCGCCGGATCGACGTCGGCGAGATAGCACAGCGACATCGCGACCAGATTGCCGTGGCTGAGCATCACGCCCTTCGGGCGACCGGTGGTACCCGATGTGTAGAACAGCCAGGCGAGATCATTGCTCTCGCGCGGCAGCGGCGCAGGTGGTCCCTCGCCGCCTCGCATCGTCTTGTAGGCGCCGCCGTCGACCGACACCATGGTCATGCCGGTGGGGCAGTCGTCTTTCGCCTCGTTCAACGCGCCGATCGTGTCATCGGAGACGAAGGCGAGCTTGGCGCCGCCATTGCCACAGATCCACGCCGCCTCGCGGCCGTGCAGCTTGGCGTTGATCGGGATCGCGGCGGCACCGATCCACCAGATGCCGTAGAGGCATTCGAGATATTGCGTGCAGTTCGACGCAAACAGCGCGATGCGGTCGCCGGCGGCAATGCCGTGATCACGCGCCAGCGCCGCCCCGATCGAGGCGGCGCGGCGGGCAAAGGTGGCGTAGTCGGCGTCCAGATCGAAGCCGGTCAGCAGCGCCGGCGCGTCGGGACGCGCCCGTGCCGTCGCCGCCAGCCATTCGGCAATGTTCAAGCTACTTCGCCGGCTCGAGGATCGAGACGTAGTTGGCGACCGCGGCGCCGCCCATGTTGAAGATGCCGCCGATCTGCGGGTTCTTGAGCTGCATGCCCTCGGGCGCCTGCCCCGTGAGCTGCATCGCGCTCATCACATGCATGGAGACGCCGGTGGCGCCGATCGGGTGGCCCTTGGCCTTGAGGCCGCCGGACGGATTGACCGGCAGCTTGCCGTCCTTCTGGGTCCAGCCTTCCATGATCGCGCGCGCGCCCTGTCCCTTCGGCGTCAGGCCCATCGCTTCATATTCGATCAGTTCGGCGACGGTGAAGCAGTCATGGGTCTCGACGAAGGACAGGTCGGAGAGCTGCAGGCCGGCCTTCTGCAGCGCGCGCTGCCAGGCGGTGGTGCAGCCCTCGAACTGCAGGATGTCGCGCTTGGACATCGGCAGGAAATCCTGCGCATGCGCGGTGGCCCGGATGTTCACCGCCTTGCCCATGGTCTTGGCCGTCTCGGCGTCGGTCAGCACCAGCGCGGCAGCGCCGTCCGAGACCAGCGAGCAGTCGGTGCGCTTCAAGGGACCGGCGACGAACGGGTTCTTGTCGCTCTCGGCGCGGCAGAACTCGAAGCCGAAATCCTTGCGCATCTGCGCATAGGGATTGGCGACGCCGTTCTTGTGGTTCTTGGCGGCGATCATCGCCAGGGCATCGGACTGGTCGCCGTATTTCTGGAAATAGGCCTGCGCGATCTTGCCGAACACGCCGGCGAAGCCACCGACCGTGTCGCCGTCCTCGGGCAGATACGACGCCTTGAGCAGGTTCTTGCCGATCTCCGGGCCCGGCGTCTTCGTCATCTGCTCGACGCCGACCACCAGCACGATCTTCGCGGCGCCGGCTTCGATGGCGCGGATGCCCTGATGCACGGCGGCCGATCCGGTGGCGCAGGCATTCTCGACGCGGGTGGCCGGCTTGAAGCGCAGCGCCGGATTGGCCTGCAGCACCAGCGAGGCCGTAAAATCCTGCGGCGAGAAGCCGGCGTTGAAATGGCCGAGCATGATCTCGTCGACATCGGACGCGGCGATGCCGGCGTCAGCCAGCGCCTCGTTGGCGACCTTGACCACGAGACCCTCAACGGTCTCCGCGTCGAACTTTCCGAATGGCGTGTGCGCCCAACCCACGATGCTGGCGGTCATGGCCGTATCTCCCTGTTCCTGTTCGGAGAGTTATGTAGCGTATCTTCAGGCGGCTTTCAGCGTTTTCATCGCCGTCGCGCACATGGCGGTTATGCCCGCCCAATTGCCGGCGCGGATATCGGCCGCCGGGCACAGCCAGGAACCGCCGACCGCCAGCACATTCGGCTCGGCGAGCCAGGTCGCCGCATTGGCCTCACTGACCCCACCGGTCGGGCAGACCCTGACCTGCGGAAATGGTCCGGCCAGAGCCCGCAGTGCCTTGATACCGCCCGCCTGCTCGGCCGGGAAGAATTTGACGACGTCGAAGCCGTGGGCCAGCGCCTGCATCAGCTCGGAGGCGGTCGCGATCCCCGGCGCGAAGGGTAGCCGGCTCGAGGCTGCCGCCGTCAACAGCTCGGGCGTCGCCCCCGGGCTGATGCCGAATTTGGCGCCCAGCGCCTCGGCGCGCGCCAAGTCGTCACCATTGAGGATCGTGCCGATCCCGACGATCGCCTCCGGCACACCGGCGATGATGTCCCTGGCCGCCTCGACCGCGACCGCCGTCCGCAGCGTCACCTCGAGCGTCCGCACGCCGCCGGCGACCAGCGCCTTCGCCAGCGGCACCGCGTCCTCGAGCCGCTCGATGGTCAGCACCGGGATCACGGTGGCCTGGCGGATCAGCTCGGCGATGTGGTCCTGCTTCGATGTCGTTGTCATTGCGAGGCCTTGCGGGATGGTGGGAGACGAAGCGCCTTTTTCGGCGGCATGGCGTAACGCGGAATGATCGCGCCGGGATAGCACACCACGACACCGGCCAGCCGATGGCCGGCGCGCGCGGCCTCCTCGGGCTCGGCGCCGCCGAGCCGCGCGGCGAGATAGGCAGCGGCAAAACTGTCGCCGGCCGCGGTGGTATCGACCACCGGCTTGGTGAGCTGCTCCGCCCTCACCTCGCGCGTTCCGCCGGCCGAGCGGACGATGCACGCCGGCTCGGCCAGCTTCAGCACGACCTCGGGGCTCGAGATGCCTGCCAGCAGCGCCGTGTTGGTCTCGCCGGGGTAAAGCGGCGCCAGATCCTCGGTCGAGGCCAGCACGATATCGGCCGTCTCGAACGCGCTGCTGAAGACCTTCCGCGCGACGTTCAGGTCCGACCAGCCTCGGGCGCGGAAATTGGTGTCGAACGCGAACCGCGTCCCCAGCAGCCGAGCACGCTTCAGCGCCGCCAGCAATCGCTCCCGCCCATCCTCGCGCAGGATCGAGAGCGTGATCGCCGAGAGATAGACGACGTCATAGGTCGCGAGCGAGTTCAGGATGTCTTCCGTTTCGGGCAGATCCATCAGGTCGCGGGCGGCAGCGCTGTCACGCCAGTGGAAGAAGCGCCGCTCGCCCCTGTCGTCGGTCTGAATCAGATAGAGGCCGGGCAGCTTGCCCGCCGATCGCGCGACATGCTTGGTGCCGATGCCTTCGCTCGCCCAGCCCGCGATCATCTCATCGCTCAGCGCATCATCGCCGAGCGCCGTGAAGTAATCGACGTGGACGCCGAGCCGGGACAGATAGACCGCGGTGTTGAGCGTGTCTCCGCCAAAGGAGCGCGAATACAACCCGCCGAGCTGGCCGCCAGGGGCCTGGCGCAGCTCGATCATGCATTCGCCGATGCTGGCAACTCTGGTCATCTCACGAGCCGCGCTAAAGCGCGATGATGCCTGGTTGAATCATCATCGCGCCTTAGCCCCTTGTCTGAGCATGATCTTCTCGGAAAACCGCTTCGCACTTCTCCGGATCATGCTTGAGCCCGGACGCCGCTCAGGCGGCGAACTTGCCGCCGAGCTCGTCCTCGATATGGATCCGGATGATGTCGTCGAAGGTCTTCTCGGCCGTGGTGAAGCCGAGCTTCAGCGCGCGGTCGGTGGCGAAATCGCGCGGCCAGCCCGAGACGATGCTGATGATGGTCGGATCGGGCACCCGCTTGATCCGCGCGGTGACGTTCTTGCCTGCGACGCGCTCCAGCGCAGCGATCTGCTCGCCGACGGTGACGGACATCCCGGGCATGCTGAGATTGCGCCGCGGCCCCATCGCGTTGAGATCCATGGTGCCGGCGTGAACCAGAAAGCCGACCGCCGATTTCGGCGAGGCGTGCCAGTGCCGGACGTCCTCGGAAACCGGCAGCACCGCCTCCTCGCCCGCCAGCGGTTCACGGATGATATTCGAGAAGAAGCCGGACGCCGCCTTGTTCGGCTTGCCCGGACGCACGCAAATTGTCGGCAGGCGGATTGAGATCCCGTCGAGGAGGCCCTTGCGGGTGTAGTCGTTGATCAGGAGCTCGCAGATCGACTTCTGGGTGCCGTAGCTGGTCAGCGGCGTATGGAAGAATTCGTCGCCGATCTTCTCGGGGAACGGCGCACCAAACACCGCGATGGAGGACGTGAACACCAGCCTCGGCTTGTAGCCGCCGCCGACGGCACGGATGGCGTCGATCAGATAGCGGGTGCCGTCGAGGTTGATCCGGTAGCCCTTGTCGAACTCGGCCTCGGCCTCGCCCGAGACGATAGCGGCGAGATGGAAGATCACCTCGGGACGCTCGGCGATCAGCGGCGCCGCGGCGCCGGCATCGGCGAAATCGGATGCGACCACATTGACCGGGATCGAGGCATTCGCGGGCTTGGCCGGAGCGACCACGTCCTGCAGCGTCATCCGAGTGATCTCCTGCCGGCCGAGGCGGCCCTCGCGCAAGAGACGCTCGGTCAGCTTGCGGCCGACCATACCGGCGGCGCCCAGAATCAGAATGTGCACGACCCTGCTCCTTTTCTTGTCTTGTTGTTCGAATTCAGCTGCGGGCCTTGCGCGCTCATTCCTTCACGGCACCCGTCATCGCCGAGACATAATGCTCAACGAAGAACGCGTAAAGAATAACCAGCGGCAGCGAGCCGCATAGCGCCCCTGCCATCAGGGAGCCCCAGCGATAGATGTCACCGTCAACGAATTCGTTGACGATGGCGACCGGCACGGTCTTGTTGGGGGTCGATTGCAGGAACGTCAGCGCGTAGATGAACTCGTTCCAGCACAGCGTGAAGCAGAAGATGAAGGCCGAGATCAGGCCGGGGACGGCGAGCGGCAGCACGATCTTGATCAGGATCTGCCAGCGGCTGGCGCCGTCGATCAGTGCGCATTCCTCGAGCTCGAACGGGATGGTCTTGAAATATCCCATCAACAGCCAGGTCGAGAACGGGATCAGGATCGTCGGATAGGTCAGGATCAGCGCCAGCGGCGAGTCGAACAGGCCGTACTGAAACACGACGGTCGCGAGCGGAATGAACAGGATCGACGGCGGCACCAGATAGGCCAGGAAGATCAGGCCGCCGACGACGTTGGCGCCCTTGTAGCGCAGCCGCACGATCGCATAGGCCGCAAGCACGCTCGCGATGATCGACAGCACGGTGGCGCCCACCGCCACATACATCGTGTTCCAGAGCCAGTGCGGATAGTAGCTCTCGAACAGCAGCTTGTGGATGTGCTTGAAGGTCGGATTCCAAGTCCAGAACGGATTATACTTGTCGAGATCGAGCAGTTGCTCGTCCGGCTTGATCGCCGTCAGCCCCATCCAATAGAACGGGAACAGCAGGATGATCACGATGATCGACAGCGGGATGTAGAGCGTCACGATCCGCCGCGGCACCGACTGCAGGTAGCTCATGCCCTCGCTGTTGTCGACGCGCGACGGCGTCGACAGGATGCTCTTGAGGTCCACTTTGGAGGCAGGAAGATCAGTCATTGCTCTCTCCCTGCTGCCACTTCCTGCGTTGCAGGCCGAACCATGACACCATGATCGCGGCGAGCAGGAACGGGATCATCGCGCTCGAGATCGCGGCGCCCTCGCCCAGCTGCCCCGCGATAATCGCGCGCTGATACGACAGCGTCGCCATCAAATGAGTGGCGTTCACCGGGCCGCCGCGGGTCATCGCCCAGATCAGCTGGAAGTCGGTGAAGGTGAACAGCACCGAGAACGTCATCACGACGGCGATGATCGGCGTCAGCAAGGGATAGGTGATGTAGCGGAACATCTGCCAGCGCGAGGCGCCATCCAACGTCGCCGCCTCATACAGCGAAGGCTGCACGGTCTGCAGGCCCGCCAGCAGCGTGATCGCGACGAACGGCACGCCGCGCCAGATATTGGCGAAGATCACGCAGATCCGGGCCCAGGTGGTGTCGCCGAGGAAATTGATGTTCTGCGTGATCAGGCCGAGATGCTTCAGCGACCAGGAGATGATCGAGAACTGGGAATCGAAGATCCACCAGAACGCCAGCGCCGACAGCACGGTCGGCACGATGAAGGGGATCAGCACCGCGGCGCGCAACAGCGCCTTGAACGGCATGCGCTCGTTGAGCAGCAGCGCCAGATAGAGCCCGACCGCGAACTTCACGGCGCTGGCGATGAAGGTGTAGAGCAGCGTGTTGAAGACCGACAGCCAGAAGATGGCGTCGTCCCATAGCCATTCATAGTTCTCGGTGCCGATGAAATGACCGACGCGGCCGATGCGGGTGTCGGTGAAGGACAGCCAGATGCCGAGCCCCAGCGGATAGGCCAGGAAGAAGATCAGGAACGCCATCGCCGGCAACATGAACCAGAAGCCGAGCCAGTTCTTGTTGTGGCGGAGCTGATCCCACGCGGTCGCTTCGCGGATTTCGGTCTTCGCACGTCGCGGCGCAAGGGCGATGTCAGCCATAGGCGATGTCCCGATTGCTCAACGGATTGAGCATGACTACGCAATATTCCAATGATGGCATTCCAATGATGACGCGGACGGCGGCGCTCCGCCGCCCGCGTCCATCACATCAGCGATAGATGCGCTTCAGCTGCCGTTCGGCTTCGGCCATCGCGGCCTTGCCGTCCTTGGCGCCGGTGCAGTAGTTCGCGAACATGTCGACCACGATGAAGTCGGCGATCGCGGTCGCGGCCTTCTCGCCGGGCGTGCCGATGCCGGAGGCCGGCAGCGCGCGCTTCGACGCCTGGCCGAACACCGCGTTCTTCGGATCGGCGGTCCATACCGGAGCCGAGTCGTAGGCATTGAGCGTGTGGGTGAGATAGCCCCGCGCGCCCGACAGCCATTTCTCGAAATTCTCCTTCTCCAGCATGAAGGCGATGAACGCCTTCGCTGCATTCGGATATTTGCAGAAGTTGAAGGCGAGGATCGGAACCGCGAGCTGCAGCTCGGTCGGCTTGCCGATCGGGCCGACCGGCCACAGCGCATGGTCGATGTCCTCGGCGAGCTCCTTCTTGTTCGGATCGTCCTTGGCCGCGACGTAGATCGAGATGCCGTTCGAGGTCAGGAACAGCTCGCCGGACAGGAAGGCCTTGTTGTTGGAAGAGTCGTTCCAGGATGCGACACCCGGAATGAAGGTCTCCGACAGCGCCTTGGCATATTCCAGCGCCTTCATCGTCTCCGGCGAGTTGATGATGACCTTGTCGTCCTTGTCGACGGTCCAGGCGTTGTGGCCCCAGAGGATGTTATGCACCCAGGCATTGGCGTCGCCGGTGGCGTGGCCGAGCGCGAAGCCGGCCGGCGTGTTGTTCTTCTTCAGCGCCTTGCACAGTTCGAGATAGGCCGGGAAATCGGACGGCACCTGCTTGAAGCCGGCCTTCTGGACCGCCGACTTGCGATAGGTCAAATAGCCGCCGACGGTCGCGACGGGAATGCCGAGCCAGTCATTGCCCTGCTTGCAGGTCTTGGCCGCGGCTTCGGTCCAGCCGCCATATTTGTTGCCGAGATAATCGGCAACGTCGTTCATCTTGAGAACCTTGGTCGGGAACAGCTGCGGCAGCGTGTGCAGGCCCCAGGCGAGGTCGAGACCCGAGCCGGTGTTGGCGGCGACCGAGGCCTTCGGCTGCACGTCCTCGAAGGACTCGCTGAACACGTTCATCTCGGTGCCGGTTGCCGACTTGAAGGCCGCGACCATGGCGTTGAATGCGTCGTCTTCCGCGGGCACGAAGCGCTTCCAGCGCATCACGGTGAGCTTGGCGCCGGGCTCCGCCTTCCAGGGCGCGCTCTGCGCCCAGGCCTTGGCGAAGTCGAACAGCGCCGGCCCGGTGAGTATGCCGGTTGCAGCCAGCGCCGTGCCGCCCTGAAGTAGCGAGCGGCGAGTAAAATCGTGCATCGTCCTTCTCCCTATGATTGTGTTTTTGTTGTTTTTGATCTGGCCTGTTGGTCGGCCATTGAGATCGATCGCTCCGTCAGCTGTTCAGTCGTTTCCCCGTCGAATCGTCGAACAGATGAACCAGCGACGGATCCGGCTTGAGCCGAACCTTGTCGCCCGGGTTGAACAGATGGCGCTCGCGGAACACGGCGACGACCTGCTCGCCGCCGAGCTTGGCGAACACCTGGGTCTCCGAGCCGGTCGGTTCGACCACCACGATCTCGGCTTCGGCGCCGTCATCGGCGATGGTGAAGTGCTCGGGCCGCACGCCGTAGACCGCGGGCTTGCCGTCGGAATTGGCTGGCGCCGATTTCAGCGGCAGTTTGACGCCGTTTGGTCCCTCGAAATAGGCGGCGCCGTTCACCTTCACATTGCCCTTGAGGAAATTCATCGCCGGGGAACCGATGAAACCGGCCACGAACTGGTTCGCCGGCGTGTCGTAGAGCTCGAGCGGCGAGCCCATCTGCTCGACGATGCCGTCATGCATCACCACGATCTTGTCGGCCATGGTCATGGCCTCGATCTGGTCGTGGGTGACGTAGACGGTCGTGGTCTTCAGCCGCTGGTGCAGTTCCTTGATCTCGGTGCGCATCGCAACACGCAGCTTGGCGTCGAGGTTCGACAGCGGCTCGTCGAACAGGAACACCTGGGGATCGCGCACGATGGCGCGGCCCATCGCGACGCGCTGGCGCTGGCCGCCTGAAAGCTGGCGGGGATAGCGCTCGAGCAGCGGCGTCAGTGCGAGGATTTCCGCGGCGCGCTTGACGCCGGTCGAGATCTCCTCGGGCTTGGCGCCGCGCAGCTTGAGCGAGAAGCCCATGTTGTCGGCGACCGTCATATGCGGATACAGCGCGTAGTTCTGGAACACCATCGCAATGTCGCGCTCTTTGGGCTGGACATTGTTGACGACGCGGTCGCCGATCGAGATCGTGCCGGAGGTGATGTTCTCGAGCCCCGCCAGCATGCGCAGCAGGGTCGACTTGCCGCAGCCGGAGGGGCCGACCAGAACGACGAACTCGCCGTCCTCGATCGGGATCGACACGCCGTGCAGGACCTCGAAATTGCCGAACGATTTCCGCACGTCGCGAATCTGGACCGACGACATCCACTTCCCTCCCTCAAGTTCCCGACGACGTACGACGAGTGCCGCCACCGCTCTGTTTTGTTCCGGCCGCGCTGGGTGCGCGGCGCTGTTGGACTGGGGTTATTGTCCGCAGTTTATCCGGTTTTGGCAATCGTTCGATTAGCAATCGCTTGGTAGCGCTGTCAATATCAGTTTGTCTGCGACGAACGTCGTGATATGAGCGGCAAATGGCCCGAAAGCGCATCACGCCAGGCAAGATCCGGCTCGCCGAAGTCGCGAAGCTCGCCGGTGTCAGTCCGATCACGGCCTCACGGTTCTTCAGGAATCCCGAAGCACTTTCGGCCGGCAAGCGCGCGCGGGTCGAAAGTGCGGCAAAAGAACTCGGTTACGTGCCCAATCTCGCGGCACGCGCGCTTGCGTCGCAGCGCACCGAGGTGATCGGTGTCCTGATCCCGTCGCTTACCAACAACGTGTTCTCCGACGTGCTGCGCGGCATCTATGACGCGCTCGACGGCAGTCGCTACAGCATTCAGCTCGCCAACACCCGCTACAGCATCCTGCAGGAAGAGCGCCTGCTGCGTCTGTTTCTGGCACAGAAGCCCGCCGGGCTGATCATTACCGGCATCAACCAGACCGCCGATTCCCACCGCATCATGGAGACGGTCGATTGTCCGATCGTCCAGATCATGGAGGTCGGTCCCTCCCCGATCGACATGATGATCGGATTCTCGCATTTTGACGCCGCAAAAGCGGCCATCGCCCACCTGCTCGCGCAGGGCTACCGGCGGATCGGATTCCTCGGCGCGCGAATGGACCCGCGGGTGCAGCGGCGGCTCGACGGCTATCGCTTTGCGATGACGGAAGCCGCGCTGTTCGATCCACAGCTTATTGTGACAACGGCGATCCCGACCTCGGTCACGCTCGGCGGCACGCTGTTTGCCGACCTGCTCGCCAAGGCGCCCGACATCGACGCCGTGTTCTGCGTCAATGACGACCTTGCGCTCGGCGCGCTGTTCGAATGCAAGCGCCGGCACATGGCGGTGCCGGAGCAGATGGCGATCGTCGGCTTCAATGACCTCGAATTCATGGCGTCGAGCGAGCCGACCTTGAGCAGCGTGCGCACCAATCGCTACGAAATGGGCAGAAACGCTGCCGTGATGGTGATCGAGACGCTGGAAGGGCGCCGGCCCGCCGAACCCGTCGTCGATCTCGGCTTCAGTGTCATGGAACGGCAGAGCTCGGCGCGACGCAATTGATGCCGCCCGGTACGTGCCCGTCACAAGGGAAGCGAAAAATGATAAAATGATAGCGCAACCAAGACCCTTCAACTAAGGTCCAATCCATCACACGAAACACCTGTGCGTGATCGGTCGGGTTTGTAATGCACGACGATTTGCGCAAGGTAGCAACGACGCTGAACCAGAGCCCTTGAATGGGCCCACCAGAGTTTGCATTGCGGGAGAAACCAATGACAAAACCCCCCACCAACGGGCACGACGCCGCAGGCGCGACCAGCAAGGGCAAGGGCCGCAGGCTCCGCTCCCAGGAATGGTTCGACAACCCGCACAATCCGGGCATGACCGCGCTCTATCTCGAGCGCTACCTCAACTACGGCCTGACGCGCGAGGAATTGCAGTCGGGCAAGCCGATCATCGGCATCGCGCAGACCGGCAACGACCTGTCGCCCTGCAATCGGCATCACCTCGAGCTCGCACACCGCGTCCGCGAGGGCATCCGCGCCGCCGGCGGCATCGCCATGGAGTTTCCCACCCATCCGATCCAGGAGACCGGCAAGCGCCCGACCGCGGCGCTCGACCGCAACCTCGCCTATCTCGGCCTGGTCGAGGTGCTGTTCGGCTATCCGCTCGACGGCGTGGTGCTGACCACCGGCTGTGACAAGACCACGCCGGCCTGCATGATGGCGGCGGCGACCGTCAACCTGCCGGCGATCGTACTGTCGGGCGGCCCGATGCTGAACGGCTGGCACGAAGGCCAGCGTACCGGCTCCGGCACCGTGGTGTGGAAGGCGCGCGAGCGGCTCGCCGCCGGCGAGATCGACTATGAGCAATTCATCGAGATCGTGGCCTCCTCGGCCCCCTCGGTCGGCCATTGCAATACGATGGGCACCGCATCCACCATGAACTCGCTCGCGGAAGCGCTCGGCTTCTCGCTGCCGGGCTGCGCGGCGATCCCGGCGCCGTATCGCGAGCGCGGCCAGATCGCCTACGAGACCGGCAAGCGGATCGTCGACATGGTCTGGGAAGACCTCAAGCCGTCGGACTTCCTGACGCGCGAGGCGTTCGAGAACTGCATCGTGGTCAACTCCGCGATCGGAGGCTCGACCAATGCACCGATCCATATCAATGCGCTGGCGCGCCATGTCGGCGTCGAGCTGTCGATCGACGACTGGCAGAAATACGGCCATGACGTGCCGCTGCTGGTGAACATGCAGCCGGCCGGCTTCTATCTCGGCGAGGAATATCACCGCGCCGGCGGCGTGCCCTCGGTGGTGCGCGAGTTGATCAAGCACAAGCGCATCCACGAAGGCGCCCTCACCGTCAACGGCCGCACCATGGGCGAGAATTGCAAGGAAGCACCTGCGCCCGACGGCGACGTGATCTGGGGCTACGACAAGCCGCTGGTGAAGGACGCCGGCTTCATCGTGCTGCGCGGCAATCTGTTCGACTCCGCGATCATGAAGACCAGCGTGATCTCGAAGGAATTCCGCGACCGGTACCTGTCCAACCCGAAGGACCTCAATGCCTTCGAGGGCCGCGCCATCGTGTTCGAGGGGCCGGAGGATTATCACAACCGCATCGAGGATCCCGCGCTTGACATCGACGAGCATTGCATCCTGTTCGTCCGCGGCACCGGCCCGATCGGCTATCCCGGTGGCGCCGAGGTGGTGAACATGCAGCCGCCCGCGGCGCTGATCAAACGCGGCATCCTGTCCCTGCCCTGCATCGGCGACGGAAGGCAGTCCGGCACCTCGGGCTCGCCCTCGATCCTCAACGCCTCGCCGGAGGCCGCCGCCGATGGCGGGCTCGCGATCCTGAGGACCGGCGACAAGGTGCGCATCGACCTCAACAAGGGCAGCGCCAACATCATGATCTCGGAGGATGAGCTGCGCACCCGCCGCGCCGAGCTGAAGGCCAAGGGCGGCTTCCCGCACCCGGCCAACCAGACGCCGTGGCAGGAGCTCTACCGCAAGACCGTCGGCCAGCACGCGACCGGCGCCTGCCTCGAGCTCGCGACGCGCTACCACGACATCGCCGGCAAGGTCGGCGTGGCGCGCGATAATCACTAGGACGCAAACCGTCATTGCCGGGCTCGACCCGGCAATCCATCGTTCTTCGAAAGATGGATGCGCGGGTCAAGCCCGCGCATGACACTGCAAATCGCCAAAGAAGGAAGAAACGCATGTCAGACCGCCTGAAGGGCAAACGCGCATTCGTAACCGCAGCGGCCGTCGGCATCGGCCGCGCCTGCGCGCTGGCCTTTGCTCGCGAGGGCGCGACCGTGTTCGCGACCGATATCGACGAAGGCAAGCTTGCGCTGCTCAAGGAGGAGGGCGTCGCCGAGGTTGCGAAGCTCGACGTGCGCGACACCGCAGCCGTCGAGGCAATCGCAAAACGCGCCGGCAAGACCGACATCCTGCTCAATGCCGCGGGCTTCGTGCATCACGGCACGGCGCTGGAGTGCTCGGACGACGACTGGGACTTCTCCTTCGACCTCAACGTCAAGTCGATGCACCGCACCACGCGCGCTTTCCTGCCCGGCATGCTGGCGCAGGGCGGCGGCGCCATCGTCAACATCGCCTCCGCCGCCGGCGCGGTGAAGGCGGCGCCGAACCGCTACGTCTATAGCGCCACCAAGGCCGCGGTCGCGGCACTGACGCGTTCGGTCGCGGCCGACTTCATCACCAAGGGCATCCGCTGCAACTGCATCTGCCCCGGCACCATCGAGACGCCTTCGATGCTTGAGCGTGCGGCGGCTGCCGGCCCGCAGGGACGCGAGATGTTCGTTGCGCGCCAGCCAATGGGCCGGCTCGGCACCGCCGGGGAAATCGCCGCGCTCGCCGTCTATCTTGCCAGCGACGAAAGCTCGTTCACCACAGGCGTCGCGCATGTCATCGACGGCGGCTGGACGCTTTAATCGGGAGGCAACATGAACAAGATCGATCTCAATGGCCGCTGTGCCGTCGTCACCGGCGGCGCGCAGGGATTTGGCCGCGCCATCACCGAGCGCTTTGTCGCATCGGGCGCCAAGGTCGCGATCTGGGATTTCGACCAGCCGCTGGCCGAGAAGACCGCGCGGGCGATCGGCGAGAACGTGATCGCGATCAAGACCGACGTCACCGATCCTGACGCGGTCGACGCCGCACGCGATCAAACGCTGCGGGCGTTCGGCAAGATCGACATTCTCGTCAACAACGCCGGTATCACCGGAGCCAACAAGCCGGTATGGGAAACCGATCTCGACGACTGGCGCAGGGTGATGCGCATCAATCTCGAGGGTCCCTTCGTCTGCTGCAAGGCGATCGTGCCGGCCATGATCGGCCAGAAATACGGCCGCATCGTCAACATCGCCTCGATCGCCGGCAAGGAAGGCAATCCGAACGCCGCGCATTATTCGTCGTCGAAGGCGGGCCTGATCGCGCTGACCAAATCGCTCGGCAAGGAGCTCGCGCAACACGACATCCTGGTCAATGCGGTGACGCCGGCCGCGGCGAAGACCGCGATCTTCGACCAGATGACGCAAGCGCACATCGACTTCATGCTGTCGAAGATCCCGAAAGCCCGCTTCGTGCAGGTCGAGGAACTCGCCTCGATGGTGGCGTGGCTGGCATCAGAGGATTGCGCCTTCTCCACCGGCGCGGTGTTCGACATCTCCGGCGGCCGCGCGACCTATTAGATCGCCGCTCGCCTCGCCGGCTGCCGCAGCGTCGCGACGAGATGATCGGCCAGGAGTGACGCCGCGTGCGACAGGTTTTGCGCACGATGCAGCCGTATCTCGGCCCGCGGCAGCCGCGGCATGCCGTCGCGCGCGGTCAGCCGACGCAGCGTCGGCGGAAAGGTCCCCGACTTGACCACGGTCACGGCAAGCCCCTGTGCCGCGATCGCCTCGACCGCGGACAGGCTGTGGCTGACAAAGGCGAGCCGCCACGGCCGGTTCGCCTGATCCAGCGCCTGCATCGCCCAGCTCCGGAACAGGCAGCCCTGCGGATAGAGCGCGACCGGCAGCGGATCGAGCTCCTCGACGCGATGCGCGGCGCTCGCGGCCCACACCGCCTGCTCGGTGCGCAGCAACTCGCCCTCGCCGCGTCCCTCGGGGTGCATCGCGATCACGAGGTCATAGGCTTCGCCGAGCCGATCGGTCATTGTCGACGTCAGCCCCGTCTCCATCTCGACGTGGATCAGCGGATAGCTGGCGATGAAGTCCTTGAGCAGCGGCGGGACGATCATCGTCCCATAGTCGTCCATGACGCCAAGGCGAACCTGTCCATCGGTGCCATGCGCGCGCACCCGGCCGACCGCCTCCGCGTTGAGGCTCAGAATGCGGCGGGCATAGCCGAGCAACCCCTCGCCTGCCGCACTCAGATCGACGCTTGACGTGCTGCGGTGAAACAGTTCGGCCTGCAGCCGCTCTTCCAGCCGCTTCACCTGCATGCTGACGGCGGATTGGGTCCGGTTCAGCGCCGAGGCCGCGCGGGTGAAGGAGCGATGCTCCGCCACCGCGACAAAGGCCTGCAGAAGATCCGGGTCCAGGATGGGCGCGCTCATAACGGTCTGTGATTTAGCCGATCAAATCTATTCCATTCCCTGATTATGTCCCCGTCCCTAGATTGCGCAAGCGAAACCGAGGATTGGAACGGAATGGGCGAGATCTGGGGCGTGTTGGCGGCGGTGGCATCGAGCGCGCTCGGCGGCACATCGATCGGGGCGACACGGTTTCTGGTCGGCGCCATCGACCCGCTGGCGATCGGCGCGTTCCGCTTCGGCATCGGCGTCTTGCTGCTGCTGCCGCTGGCACTGCTGCAACGCCGGAGCTGGCCGACGCGGCACGACTGGCCCGGCGTTGTCGGCCTCGGCCTGCTGTTCTTTGCGGCGTTTCCGGTCCTGTTCAACGCCTCATTGATCTTCACCACCGCCGCGCGCGGCGCCCTCGCGCTGTCGACGCTGCCGCTGCTGACCATGCTGGTCGGCGCGGTGCTGGGCGCCGAAGCGCTCACCGCGCGCAAGACCGCAGGCGTGCTGATCACCATTCTCGGCGTCTCGATGGCGCTGCTTTCCGGCCTCGCCACGGCGCCACCTGGCGCCTGGCGCGGCGACCTCTTGATGATCGCAGCCGCGCTGTGCATGGCGCTCTACAGCATCTGGTCAAAACCCTATATCCGCCGCTCCGGCCCGATCCCCTTCACCACGCTCGCGATGGCGGCCGGGGCTGTTGTCCTCATAACAGCGTCGCTGCTGCGCGGCAGTTTTGCGCCGGTTGCCGATTTCGGCGCGCCGCAATGGTTCGGCGCGATCTATCTCGGCGCCTTCGGCGCCGCACTCACCTTCTTTCTGTGGGCCTTCGCGCTGGAGCGGACGACGCCGACCCGGGTGGCGATCTCGGTCACCGTCAATCCGATCGCGGCATCGCTGGTCGGCGCCGCGCTGCTCGGCGAGCCGCTGAGCTGGAATCTGGTTGCCGGCATCGTCACCGTTTTTGCCGGCATCTGGATCGCGACCACCCAGCCGCCCCTGGCGCACGCGGTCGCCCCCGACATGCGCTGACCTGCGGCAACGCTCGCCGGCAAGGCCTTCAGCGAATCCGTGCTAGCCTGAGGTCCGGTCCCAGCGAACCTGAGGCGGCACGCCATTGAACATCTCCCTCTATGACATCTCCGTCTGGGTATTGCCGGTGGTCATTGCGATCACGTTTCACGAAGCCGCGCACGGCTTCGTCGCGCATCGGCTCGGCGACGACACTGCCTGGCAGCTCGGCCGCGTCAGCTTCAACCCGCTGAAGCATATCGATCCGTTCGGCACGCTGATCCTGCCTGCGGTGCTGCTGTTCGCGCATTCGCCGTTCCTGTTCGGCTACGCCAAGCCGGTGCCGGTGAACTTCCGCAAGCTCAATCATCCCAAGCTCGACATGGTGTGGGTGGCGCTGGCCGGCCCGGCCACCAACATCATCCTGGCGATCGCCGCGGCGCTGGCATTCCACGCGCTGCCATTGGTGCCGGCCGATGCCGCAAAATGGACCGCGGACAACCTGAAAAACGCCTTCCTGATCAACATCGTGCTCGCGATCTTCAACATGATGCCGATCCCGCCGCTGGACGGCGGCCGGGTCGCCGTCGGGCTGCTGCCAAGGCCGCTGGCGATCCCGCTCGCCCGGCTGGAGCCCTACGGCATGCTGATCCTGATCGGGCTGTTGATCCTGCTGCCGGTGATTGGCCGGCAAGTCGGCCTAAATCTTGATGTTATTTCAACGATACTGCGAACTCTGACCGGCTATGTAATCAACGCCCTTCTCCTCATTACCGGAAACACATAGCCTTTGATTTAGCGCATGATCTGACCGGACATCGGTGCCACTTTCTGGATCATGGGCAAGGACGGGAACGCTTCGAGGCCATGGTGATCAAAGCTGCCGATATGCTGATTGCACGACGCGCCGACACCCGCGCGCGGGCCGACTTTGCGACCTGGAAGATGATGGCCAAGCTGAACGGCGCCTCCGCTTTGCCGCCCGAGGCGCAGAATTTCCTGGCCATTTACAACAAGCTGCTGGGACAGATGAGCGAAGCCGACGCCGGCGAGGCGACCATCCAGGAGATGTACCGCACCTACTATGTCGAGATGGGCGGCGCGGGCAAAGCGCCGGAGGTTCCAGCGCGCGCGCGCGAGCCGGTCGCCGACAGCGGCAACGTCACGACGTTCCGCCGCCTGCCCCCCAAGAAGACGAGCACCTCCGACCCGAACGCCAAGCGTTCGATGCCGGTGGCACTGATCTTCGCCTGCCTCGTCGTGGTCTACGTCGCGATCCGGTACTACTGGAAATAGCGCCGTCCGCGCTTCACCCTATCCGCGTCTGATGATCGAACTCCGCACACCGCGGCATCCCGTCGCGCGTCACCGGCTTCGCAATCGCCGTGGCGTGGAATATCGCGCGCGAGCGATTGCGCCGGCGCTCTAGGCGATGCACCCGATGCCGGGCATAATGCGGAACTCAAAAAACAAAATCATACTGGAGGGAAGATGAAGCGTTCCATTGCAGCCTCGGTCACGACGGCCTTGGTCATGACCACGAGCCTTGCGTTCTGCGGCGGTGCGTCGGCGCAGACGATGGACAAGGTCGCCAAGGTCGGCGCGCTCGGCGATCAGTCCGGCCTCTATCAGGATATCGGCGGTCCCGGCTCGACGGTGGCGGCGCAGATGGCGGTCGAGGATTCCGGGCTGCTGGCGAAGGGCTGGAAGATCGATCTGATCTCGGCCGATCACCAGAACAAGCCCGATGTCGCGGTCAACATCGGTAAGCAGTGGATCGATGTCGAGAAGGTCGACGTGTTCGTCGATCTCGCGGCCTCCAATGTCGGGCTCGCGATTGCCAACCTCGCCAAGGAGAAGAACGTCGTCAACCTGAACTCGGGCTCCGCCTCGTCCGATCTCACCGGCGCGCAATGTTCGCCGAACACGGTGCACTGGGTCTACGACACCTACATGCTCGCCAACGGCACCGGCAAGGCGCTGGTGAAATCCGGCGGCGACACCTGGTTCTTCCTCACCGCCGACTACGCGTTCGGCCAGGCCCTCGAGCGCGACACCTCGGCGGTGGTCACCGCGAATGGCGGCAAGGTGCTCGGCAGCGTCAAGCATCCGCTCAACAATGCCGACTTCTCGTCCTTCCTGCTGCAGGCGCAAAGCTCGAAGGCCAAGATCGTCGGGCTCGCCAATGCCGGCGGCGACACCACCAACGCGATCAAGCAGGCCGCGGAATTCGGCATCGTCTCCGGAGGCCAGCGGCTTGCCGGAATGCTGCTGTTCATCACCGACATCAACGCGCTCGGCCTCAACGTCGCGCAGGGGCTGAACTTCACCGAGACATTCTACTGGGACATGAACGACCAGACCCGCGCCTTCACCAAGCGCTTCATGGAGCGCTTCAAGAAGAACCCGCCGACCATGGTGCAGGCCGGCGTCTATTCGTCGCTGATCCACTATTTCAAGGCACTGGACGCGCTCGGCGGCAATCCGCATGACGGCCGCGCCGTGGTGGCCAAGATGAAGGAGCTGCCGACCGACGATCCCCTGTTCGGCAAGGGCTCGATCCGCGTCGACGGCCGCAAGATCCACCCGGCCTATCTGTTCGAGGTGAAGAAGCCGTCGGACTCGAAATATCCGTGGGACTATTACAAGCTGGTCGCCACCATCCCGGCGGACGAAGCCTTTCTCCCGCTCGAGAAGAGCGTCTGCCCGCTGGTGAAGAAGAGCTGAGGCGACGTCGTTCCGGGCCGCGTGAAACGGCGAACCAGGAATCGACCAGCGGCACATTCAATGGAGAAATGGATTCCGGGTTCGCGACTTGTCGCGCCCCGGAATGACACCGGCGTCTGATCGCAGGCAGCCGCGGCTCGCTACTTCTTCGGCTTGTTGTAATTGACGTCGAGGCTGAAGGAGAACTGATCGTCGGTCAGGTCGGCCGGCGGCGCCGGGACCGGATCGGACCGGTGGACCATCGAGATCGCCGCGTCGTCAAAGGCCGCATCTCCGGACGATTCCAGCACGGCAACCGACAGCACCTTGCCCAGACGATTCAGCACCAGGGCGACCTTCACCTTGGCCTCCTTGGCCTTACCCTTCTCCGGGAATTTCTTGTGCAGATCGAGATAAGCGCTGATCTTCTTGCCCCACTTGGCGGTCAGCAGCAGCTTATCCTTGCCGATGCCTGGGTTGGGTGCCTTGGTGGTTTCCGACTGACGCGCGTCCTCCAGCTTGGTCGGCGCGGCCGCCTCCGAGGCCTGCTGCGCTTCCTGCGCGTTGGTCTCGACCTTGGCGACCTTGGCCTCCTCCTCCTTCTGCTTCTTGGCGGTGTCTTCCGTCACGATGCGATCGGGGTCGTCGGACTCCACCGGCTTTTCCTGAGGCAGGTCGGTGTCCTTCACCTCGGCCTTCTGCTGCGCCATTTCCTGCACAGCCTGCTGCTCGTCAGCCAGCGGTCCGGGCGGTAGGGCCTCTTCGGTCGCATCCGCGGAAGCCAGCTCGACGGCGTACTCCGCGCCGGCAGCGCCGAGCCCCTCGTCGCCGTCGTCGCCGCGCAAATTGGTCAGCGCCAGCGCGGCACCGCCCAGATGCAGCCCGACTGCCGTCACGGCAGCGATCACCCAGAGCCGCTTCGAGGTCCGCAGGTCAAGATCGGGGTCGGTGGACATCGCGTTCGCCGTCAGGGTTTGGCCGGATTGGCCTGCGCGGCCGCAGGCGCTCCCGGAACGCCCTCAAGCGTAACCAGCTTCACATGCGTGTAGCCGCCGGCGCGCAGCAGCTCCATCACGCCCATCAGCTCGCCATAGGGTACCATCCGATCGGCCCGCAGGAACACGTATTTGTCCCGGCTCATGTCGGGTATGGCATCCAGCGAATTGACCAGGTCGACGCGCTTCACCGCGTTCTCCCCGATCGCCAGCGTGAGATCCGGCTTTATGCTGAGATAGGTCGGCTTGTCCGGCTTCTTCTGCGGCGTCGCGCTGGAGGTCGGCAGATCGATCGGAAGATCGACGGTCGAGAGCGGTGCCGCCACCATGAAGATGATCAGCAGCACCAGCATGACGTCGATGAACGGCGTGACGTTGATCTCGTGGGATTCCGCGAAATCGTCGTCGCCATCGTTCTCGGAGATCGAGACTGCCATCGCCTACTCCGCCGCCGCGGCGCGCGCATGCGCGTTACGCGGAACGTCGCCATGGGTGCGGTCGAGGTCGCGCGACAACAGCCGTCCCGCGGCACCCGAGGCGCGGTTGACGAGCTCGAGATAGACCTTCGTGACGCGCGAGAAGTGGTTGTAGATGATCACGGCCGGGATCGCCGCGACGAGTCCGATCGCGGTCGCGAGCAGCGCTTCCGCGATGCCCGGCGCCACCACGGCAAGGTTCGTCGTCTGCGACTTCGAGATGCCGATGAAGCTGTTCATGATGCCCCAGACGGTGCCGAACAGGCCGACAAAGGGCGACGTCGCGCCGATGGTCGCGAGCAGGCCCATGCCGATGCGGATCTTGCGGGCTTCGGCGCGCACGATCTCGGCGAAGCTCGACGCCGCGCGCTCCTTGATGCCGCTGTCGCTCGAGATGCCCGCCGACAGGCGCCCCTCGCGCATCGCAGCCGCGATGAACGACGACAGCACGCTGCCCTTGGCGCCGAGCGCGAACTGCGCTTCGGCCAGCGACCGCGATTCAGCGATCTTGGCCAGCGCGCCACGCAGCTTGCGCTGCGCTACGGTCAGCTCGACCATCTTGGCGATGAATACGGTCCAGGTCACGAGCGAGGCGAAAGCGAGACCAAGCATCACCGCCTTCACGATGATGTCGGCGTTCAAGAACATATTCCACGGCGACAATTCGTGCAGGCCGGTCGAGGTCGACTTCAGCGACTTGCTGTCGCCGCTCGCGGGCGCAGCCAGGGACGCCTCGTTCGCCGTCGGAGCCGGAGCTGCCGCGGCAGGGGTCGGCGCGGCCTGCGCCTGCGCCGCCGCTTGTGCCGGCTGGGCGGCCACCGGCGCGGCTTGGGCAGCTGCCGCAGGCTGGGCTGCCGCCGGCTGGGCTGCGGGTGCGGGCTGAGGCCGGGTCACGGGCGCGGGCTGCGCTACAGGCGCCGTTTGCTGCTGCGCCGAAGACGGCGCGGCCAGCATCAGCATCGCCAGCGAGGCGATCATGGCGGATGCAACGGGGAACTTGAATGTCATCATCAGTTACACTTCAGCCCAGTGACGGATCAGGTTGTGATAAATCCCGGTCAATTTGACCGTTTCGGGGTCATCGCGCCCCAGCCGCTCCACCAGAGCCTGGATCGCTGTATCGAGATCGAAGATCAGGCTGCGCGCGTGTGCATCCCGTACCATGCTCTGCAGCCAGAAAAAAGACGCTACCCGCGTCCCCCGCGTAACCGGCGTGACCAGATGCAAGCTGGAAGCAGGATAAACTACCAGATCGCCCGCCGGCAGCTTGATTTCATGGGATCCGTAGAGGTCTTCGATGACGAGCTCGCCGCCGTCGTAGTCCTCCGGCTCCGATAAAAACAGCGTGACCGAGAGGTCGGTGCGGATCCTCATGCCGGTCAGCCTGTCGCCGCGCACCGCATTGTCGACGTGCAGGCCGAAATGGTGCCCGTCGCTGGCGGCATAGCGGTTGAACAAGGGTGGAAAGATTCTAAGCGGGATTGCCGCCGAGATGAAGCGCGGGCTCGCCGACAGCGCCGACAGGATGCGGGTGCCGAGCTGCCGCGCGACCTCGCTGTCGGGCGGCAGCTGCTCGTTGCGCTTGACCATCGCGGATGCGGCGCCGGCAGTCGAGCGGCCGTCTTCCCATTCGGCTTGCTCCATGATGCGGCGGAAGTCCGCCACATCAGCCTTGCTCAATACGTTGGGAACACAGACCAGCATCTGTCGCCGCGAAGCCTCCGTCAGTAACGCGCAGAAACAACCAGATACGCGGCGCGTCCCGGCGCTTCGAGTACGAACGGCGCCGCGCTCTGGTACAGCGCGTCGTAGTAGCGCTTGTCGAAGATGTTGTTGACGAACAGCTTCATCGTCCAGTGCTTGTCGATCTTTGCTTCGGCAAAGGCGTCGAAGCGCCAGTAGCTCGGGATCGAGGTGCCCTGGTTGGCCGCGAGCAGCGTACCGCCATAGACCTTCGAGCGGTACACCGCCTGACCGCCAACCTCCCACATGTCGGTGAGTTGGTACTTGGTCAGCATGCTGAACGACTGGTGCGCGACGTTGGCGAGCGGCAGTCCGACATTGCTGGAGTACAGGATGGTGTTGGCCGGCGGCGCCAGCGACCTCGTCACTGCCGACTGCATCAGCACGAGACCGCCGAACACGCTCCATTTGTCGGTGATCTTGCCGCCGACGCCGAGATCGATGCCGCGGATGCGGTAGGCCGCGCCCGCGGTGATGCAGGAGATATTGCCGGTCGTCCCGGTCGGATAGGAGCAGCCGAGCGCCGCGGCCGCGGTTGCGTTGTTCACGTTCTGCGATTCGCGCGCATTTTCCTTCTCGGTCTGGAACAGCGCCGCCGTCACCAGCAGATGACGATCGAACAATTCCCACTTGGTGCCGACTTCGATCGCCTTGTTCTTTTCCGGCCCAAAGATTTGGGTATTGCCACCGTTCAGCACGGGAGACAGGCCGCCATACGCAGTGCTGGTGCCGTCGAACTCGGCGCCGACAGGGTTCGACGAGGTCGCATAGGCCGCATAGACGCTGCCGTTCGGCAACGGCTTCAACGTGAGGCCGAGGTTGAAGTTCGGCATCCCGAAGTCGGCCGATTGACTGCCGAATGTGGTCCTGTTGCCCGACGTCAGATATCCGGACGTGTTGATCTTGTAGTCGTCGTAGCGGATGCCGCCATTGAGGATCACGAAGTCATTGTAGTTCGCGGTATCCATGATGTAGCCGCTGGTGGTGTCGATCCCGATCTTGGTCGGCATCCCGGACAGCCCCGACGGAATCGGGAATGGAATGTTGGTGTATTGCGGATTGAACACGCTGACGCCCGAGAGCGATCCGCTTCCCGTGAAGGCCGACGTGCCGGTCGTTATTTCCGAGCTCAGGCCGAGATATCTGTCGATCGAGGACCGCTCGTTGTCGTATTCGACGCCGGCCGTCGTCGTGTGCTTGAAGCCGAGCCCGTCGACCGACTTGTAGGTCGCCTCGGTCTGGTTGGCGAACACGTCGGTGACCTGGTAGCGGCTTTGCGGATTGGCGCTCAGCGTATACGCCGTGAACGGAGCGCCCGCGGCCAGCGTCGGCGCTTCCGGCAGCGTGCCGATGTAGTTCTGGGTCGAACGCGATTCCCGGATCTTGTTGCTGACCACGAGGTCCGGCGTGATCTGCACCTCGGCGTTGATCGTACCGATGTCCTGCCCGGTCCTGAAGAAGTCGCGATTGACGAAGCCGTAGAAATTGTTGCGGTTGACGCCGAAATCCGGAAACGGACCGCCGGCCGTGCTCGCGGTGCTCGGCCGATAGTACGGCACGCCGAAATCCGGGATGCCGGTGAGCTCGGTGTGGATGTAGTTGCCGGTGATCTTCACCGCGTCGACCGGCTTCCACGTGCCGGCGACGAACGCGCCGTTGCGGTCGTCGGTGATATAGCTGCGGCCGGCGACGCCGGCATCCTGGAACAGGCCGCCGGCGCGGATCGCCAGCGTCGGGCTGATCACCTGGTTGACGTCGAGCGTCACGCGCTTGGTGCGATCGGTGCCGAACGTGGTGTCCATGTTGTAGAAGCTGTTCTGCGTCGTCGCCTGCTTGGTGACGATGTTGATCGCGCCGCCGGTGGTGCCGCGGCCCGCAAAGGACGAGCCCGGGCCGCGCAGGATCTCGACCTGCTCGGTGAAGAAGTTCTCGCGGACGCTGACGCCGGAGTCGCGCACGCCGTCGATGAAGATGTCGTTGCGCGCGTCGAAGCCGCGGATGAAGAAGCGGTCGCCGAACGCATTGCCGCCCTCGCCCGTGCCGAGCGTGACGCCGGCCGTCGACAGGATCGCCGACTTCAGCGATGTGGCGTTCTTGTCTTCGAGCACGTCCTTGGTCAGCACCGTGACCGATTTCGGCGTGTTCAAGATCGGCTCGGGATATTTCCCGGACGACTGCAAACGGTCGCCCTTGTACGGCGCGGCCGGATCCGCATAGGGATCGCGGTCGGCGGGAAGACCGCCGGCGTTGGGAAACGGCACCGGCGCCTGCTGTGCCTGCTGGTTGTTGCGACGCGCGGCGCGGCGCAACGCGTTGCGGGCACGGACCTGGTCCGCAGTGGGCTTTGACGTCACGGGCCGCGGGCGAGCGACCGGGGCATCGACATTCACCGGCGGCAGGTTGGATTGCTGCGCTTCGGCCCCCGAAAACGACGCCACCGCGATCAGGCTCGCGACTGCGGAGACCTTCGTGGCGGAATAACCGGTGTCATCAGCCGAACCGATCGCTGCATCAAAGCGCAGCGATCTCGGCGCCTTCATATTGCTCATGTCTTGCTCGCCCCAGAAAAGTCAGCCCGTTCGCGGAATGAAGCTGCGACGAACTGTCTCTTTCGGTTATCGAGCGTGAGTTTTTTTATCAATGCGACGAGCGCAACAATCGGCTTGAATCGCCCCAATTCAAAGCGATTCTAATCTGCGGTTTGAAATCGTTCTAAACTAGAGTTTTTAAGCGTTCTAATAATCGTTCTAAATCGGTGCTTCCCGTCATTGGCCGCCGCTTGCGGTGCTGTCCATGCGTCCACGCGATCACTCGGCACTTGGTGGCTTCATCAGCGAAAACAGCTCGTCGATCGTCCGCTGCGCGACCTGCCGCACGCTGTCGCTGTTCTCAAGGCCGGCGATATTGACGCCGTTGACGACCGCTTTGATCTCGTCGCGGAAGTCGGTGAGAAAACGCAGCGGGTCCCGCTGCTCGTTGGCGACGCGCGCGATCAATCCGGTGACCAGGATCTGGCATGCCATCATGCGCCCGTTCAACTCATCCATCGCGGCCCTCATCCTCTCGCATCGTCGCTGCGCGATATGAACGACATCCCGCGGTGTTTCAACCGGGTCGCGCAAGCTGAAACAGATGAACCGATGGAGAGCAGTGTTTGCGCGCGATGAGACGCGCTATTTCGCGGCGATGCGCTCCGCCTCCTCGCCGAGCGCCTTGATGCGATCCTTGACCTCGCGCAGCGTGGCGAGGCCGCTTTCGACATGCTTGTCCGAGACGTCGCGCAACACGTCGCCGGCGATCGCGTCGCGCAAACTGTCGAGATCGTCGACGAGGCGGCGCCCGCTCCTGGTCAGGAACAGGCGATTGGCACGGCGATCCCTGGGATCGGGACGGCGTTCGAGCAAGCCATGCTCGACAAGGCGGTCGAGCAGCCGCACCAGCGAGATCGGCTGCAATTCGAGGACGTCGGCGAGATCGACCTGGGACAGTCCCTCCTGCTCGCGCAAGCGGAAGAGCACGATCCATTGCGCGCGCGTGGTGCCTCGCGCCTTGGCGCGATGATCGATATAATTGCGCAGCAGCCGGGAACTCTCGACGAGCTGCGCGATAAACTGGCGTTTGAGATCGAGCGACATAGGGGTCCTCGGTGCGTTTCCCAGGCGAAATGTTTCTGCTCGTTTCTGACCTAAACCTTTCCAAATGTTTAGGATTCTCAAGCCTTGGTGTGTTTACACATTAAGTGCACGCATATTATATCCGCAAGCTCTGTGAACCGTTTCGATCAGCCTTTATTGTTACGTCGAACCCAAGAGTCCGCATGTCAAAGTCACGCACCATCGGTTGGGTTTTAGTGATCGCTGCGGTCGGCGCCGCCGGTTATTTCGGCTGGCAGAAACACACGAGCAACCAGCAAGCGGCCGAAGCCGCGCAGAAGCGCTCCGCCCAACGCCCGGCCGTCCCGGTCAAGATCTCGCCGGTCGAGAAGGCCGACTTCCCGGTCTATCTCACCGGTCTCGGCACCGTGCAGGCATTCAACACCGTCCAGGTCCGCACCCGGGTCGACGGCCAGATCACCAGGATCGCTTTCAAGGAAGGTCAGTTCGTCAAGGCGGGTGACACGCTGGTCGAGATCGATCCGCGCCCCTATCAGGCGACGCTCGACCAGGCCAAGGCCAAGAAGGCCCAGGACGAAGCCAATCTCGCCAACGCCAATCTCGACCTGCAGCGTTACACCAAGCTCGGCGAGTTCGCGACGCGTCAGCAACTCGACACCCAGCGCTCCACGGTGGCTCAGCTGACCGCCCAGATCTCGGCTGACGAGGCCGCCATCTTCAACGCCCAGACCCAGGTGGACTACACCTCCGTCAAATCCCCGATCGACGGGATTGTCGGCCTGCGACTGGTCGATATCGGCAACATCGTCAATGCCTCGGCGCAGACCGGCATTGTCACGATCACCCAGATCGAGCCGATCACGGTGATCTTCACCGCGCCGGAGGACCAGTTGCCGGATATCAAGGCGGCGCTGGCCGTGGCGCCGCCCAAGACCATTGCCCTGACCACCGACGGCAAGCGGGTGCTGTCCACCGGAACCCTGGCGCTGATCAACAATCAGGTCGACACGTCAAGCGGGACTGTCCGGCTGAAGGCGGTGTTCGATAACAAGGACCACGCGCTGTGGCCGGGCCAGTCGGTCTCGACTCGCCTTCTGGTCAGAACCTTGAAGGATGCCACCGTCGTCCCGGATGACGCGGTGCAGCATGGCACCGATGGCCTCTACGCGTATTCAGTCAATCAGGAGAACAAGGCCGAGCTTCGCAAGATCAAGGTCAGCCAGTCGATCGACGGCAAGTCGGTGATCGACGAGGGCCTGTCGCCCGGACAGCAGGTGATCACCGCGGGCCAGTACAAGGTCTCGCCGGGAACCCTGGTGACAACGGCGGTGGCGAGCTCGGATCCGTCCCAGTCGAAGGTTGCGCAGGAATGAGCGTCGGCGCCGGAATTTCCGCACCATTCATTCGCTTCCCCATCGGCACCTCGCTGCTGATGGCGGGCATCCTGTTCGTCGGCCTCGTCGCCTATCCCCTGCTGCCGGTCGCGCCGCTGCCGCAGGTCGACTTCCCCACCATCCAGATCACCGCGACCCTGCCCGGCGCCAGCCCGGAAACGATGGCGACATCGGTCGCCCAGCCGCTGGAGCGCCAGTTCGCGCAGATCCCGGGCATCGCGCAGATGACCTCGACGAGCTATCTCGGCACGGCGGCGGTCACCATCCAGTTCGACCTCAACCGCAGCATCGACGGCGCCGCCAATGACGTGCAGGCCGCCATCAACGCGGCCAGCGGCCAGTTGCCGAAAACCCTTCCCTCGCCGCCGACCTACCGCAAGGTCAACCCGGCCGACTCGCCGATCATGCTGCTGTCGGCGACATCGGATACGCTGCCGCTGACGACGGTCAGCGACGCTGTCGACGCCCAGCTGGCGCAGCAGATCAGCCAGATCTCGGGCGTTGCGCAGGTCATCATCGGCGGCCAGCAGAAGCCGTCGGTTCGCGTCCAGATCGACCCGGCCAAGCTCGTCGCCAAGGGCCTGTCGCTGGAAGACGTCCGCGCCGCGATCAACATCGCCACCGTCGACAGTCCGAAGGGCAATATCGACGGCGCCACCCGCGCCTATACCATCTACGCCAACGACCAGTTGCTCACGGCGAGCCCGTGGAACGACGTCATCATCGCCTACCGCAATGGCGGGCCGCTGCGGATCCGTGACATCGGCCAGGCCGTCACCGGGCCCGAGGACGCCAAGCAGGCCGCCTGGGCCAACGGCAAGCGCGGCGTATTCCTCGTCATCTTCAAGCAGCCCGGCGCCAACGTCATCGACACCGTCGACAAGATCAAGGCGACGCTGCCCCGGCTGGTCGCCGCGATCCCGCCGGCGATCAAGATCGACGTCATCAGCGACCGCACCACCACGATCCGCGCGGCGGTCGAGGACGTCCAGTTCACCCTGCTGTTGACCATCTTCCTGGTCGTCATGGTGATCTTCGTCTTCCTGCGCAGTTTCTGGGCGACCGTGATCCCGACGGTCACGGTGCCATTGGCGCTGCTCGGCGCCTGCGCGCTGATGTGGGTGTTCGGCTACACGCTCGACAATCTGTCGCTGATGGCGCTGACGATCGCGGTCGGCTTCGTGGTCGACGACGCCATCGTGATGCTGGAGAACATCAGCCGCTACATCGAAGAGGGCGAGAAGCCGATGGCTGCCGCCTTCAAGGGCTCGCAGGAAATCGGCTTCACCATCGTTTCGATCAGCATCTCGCTGGTCGCGGTGCTGATCCCGCTGCTCCTGATGGGCGGCATCATCGGCCGCCTGTTCCGCGAATTCGCGGTAGTGCTGGCGATGACCATCTTCGTCTCGATGTTCGTGTCGCTGACGCTGACCCCGATGATGGCCTCGCGCTTCCTGCGCGCCCACAATGACGAGAAGCACGGCCGGTTCTACCAGCTCAGCGAGCGCGGCTTCGACGCCATGCTGCGCGGCTATCAGAGCGTGCTCGACCTCGCCTTGCGCTGGAAGTTCACGACGTTGATGATCTTCTTCGGGACGCTGGCGCTGTCGGTCTACCTGTTCGTCATCATCCCGAAGGGCTTCTTCCCGCAGCAGGACGTCGGCCTGATCACCGCGACCTCGGAAGCCAACCAGGACATCTCCTTCGCCGACATGAAGCGGAAGCAGGAGGAGCTCGGCAGGATCGTGCAGCAGGATCCCGCGGTGGCGACGGTGGCGATGGCGATCGGCGGCAGCGGCCGCGCCGGCAACAACGGCGCGATGTACATCACGCTGAAGCCGCTGAAGGATCGCGACGCCAACGCGCAGCAGGTCATCGCCCGGCTGCGGCCGAAGCTGGAGAAGGTCGAGGGTGCCCGGCTGTTCATGCAGGCGGCGCAGGACGTCCGCCTCGGCGGCCGCCCGACCCGCACCCAGTTCGAATTCACGCTGCAGGATGCCAACCTCGCCGAATTGAACGAATGGGCGCCGAAGATTCTCGGCAAGATGCAGACGCTGCCGCAGCTGCGCGACGTCGCCACCGACCAGCAGACCAACGGCACCACGCTCGAATTGAAGATCAACCGCGACACCGCCTCGCGCTACGGCATCCAGCCGCAACTGATCGACGACACGCTCTATGATGCGTTCGGCCAGCGCCAGGTGACGCAGTACTTCACCCAGCTCAACAGCTACCACGTGATCCTCGAGGTGCTGCCGGAGCTGCAGGGCGCGATCGACACGCTGAACAATATCTACATCAAGTCGCCGCTGACCGGCGAACAGGTGCCGATCTCGACATTCGCGACCTGGACCAGCGTGCCGGTCCGGCCGCTCTCGATCAGCCACCAGGGCCAGTTCCCGGCGATCACCATCTCGTTCAACCTGGCGCAGGGTGTTGCGCTCGGACAGGCGACCGAAGCGGTGCAGAAGGCGATGGTCGATCTTGGCGCGCCGCCAACCCTGAGCTCGAGCTTCCAGGGCACAGCGCAGGCGTTCCAGCAATCGCTGTCGACCGTGCCGCTGTTGATCCTCGCGGCGCTCGTGGTCGTCTACCTGATCCTCGGCATTCTCTACGAAAGCTACATCCACCCGATCACGATTCTGTCGACGCTGCCGTCGGCCGGCGTCGGCGCGCTCGCGATCCTGATGGCGGCCGGCTTCGACTTCTCGCTGATCGCGCTGATCGGCATCATCCTGTTGATCGGCATCGTGAAGAAGAACGGCATCATGATGGTCGACTTCGCGATCGCGGCCGAGCGCGACCAGCACATGGAGCCGGTGGCGGCGATCCGCCAGGCCGCCCTGCTCCGCTTCCGCCCGATCATGATGACGACGATGGCCGCTTTGCTCGGCGGCGTGCCGCTGATGCTCGGGACCGGCACCGGCTCGGAAATCCGCCAGCCGCTCGGCTACGCCATGGTCGGCGGCCTGATCGTCAGCCAGGCGCTGACGCTGTTCACGACGCCGGTCGTCTATCTCTATCTCGACAAGCTCTCCAACGCGTTTGCCAACTGGGGCCGCTCGCCGCCCGCCGACCACGACGCTGACGACGGCGAGCATGGATCGGTCAAGGAGGCCGCCGAGTGACTTGACTTTGCCGGCATCACGGCACATCCGAAAGATGTCCATTTCGGAGCCGGTACCGTGAAGATTGTCGCAAAGTCGCTCTTCGTCCTGTTGACCTTGTTCGGCATGGCCCACGCTGGCCACGCCCAGACAGCCAAGAGCAAGAACGCGCCCGCTCCGGCAGCCGCTCCCGCCGCGCCTCAGGGTGATGCAGCAGCCCCCAACAATTCCGGCTGGATCGCGCGCTGCACCAGTGCGAGCCGCGATGCCCCGCTCGAATGCGCGATGGAACAGACCGCGGTGCTCACCAAGACCGGCCAGCTCATCGTGCTGGTCAATATCCGCGTTCCCGGCGACACCCGCACGCCGGTTGCGCTGATCCAGCTTCCACTCGGATTGAACCTGCCTGTCGGCGCCAAGCTGCAGATCGACGACGGCAAGGCTGTCGACGTGCCGATCCAGACCTGCGAGGCGCGCGGCTGCTACATCAATACGCCGATCTCCGCCGATGTCCTGAGCCAGCTGAAATCGGGCAAGCAGCTCAAGGTGTCGTTCCAGAATCTCGGCAAGGAAACCATCTCGATCCCGATGCCGCTCGCCGACTTCGCGACGGTCTACGACAAGATCAAGTAACGCCGCGCAATTATCGCTCCCGCTTGTAGAGGAACGCGTTGTCCGGCTGCGGCATGCCGATGGTCTTGTAGAACCCGATCGAGTCCGGCGCCGACAACAGCAGGCACATCGATTCAGGTCCGGCGAGGCGCCGCGTTTCCGCGATCAGGCGCTTGCCGATGCCATGTCCCTGATACCCGCGATCGACCGCAAGGTCGGACAAATAGCAGCAATAAGCGAAATCGGTCAGCGCGCGCGACACGCCGACCAGCTTGCCTGCCTTCCGCGCCGTCACGATCAGATTCGCATTGGCGATCATGCGCTCCATCCGGTCGGTATCCGCCAGCGGTCGCCGCTCGCCGAGGCCCGACTGCCGCAGCACCTCGATGAACTCGTCGACGCCGATCGACGCTTCGCGGGCGTAGAGAATTTCGTCCATCACCTTAAACCTCTGTCGCAACGGGCCGGACCACACGCGCGAGACCATGGTGGATTACGCCGAACTGATCCACCCTCATGTCGTGATGGCACACCGCGTCCTGCATCAGGCGCAGGCCGCGCCCGGCAATCTCGTCGACATTTCAGAGGATGACCGCGCCACCGAGGCAGATTGGCTGGGGAACCTGGATTCGAACCAAGACAAACAGAGTCAGAGTCTGTTGTGCTACCGTTACACCATTCCCCAAGAATAGTCCGTGGTATCAACAGCTTAGCTGGATGACTGGACATCTCGGCGCAGCGGGTTCGCCTGCCAAATCAGCGCCCGCGCGAGAGCGACCTTCTACCCGCTTGGTCCCACGCTTGGCAAGCATTGTTGGCAAGGAATGGGCGTGAAAATCGCGGCCGGACCGCCGACCACCCGAATGCGAGCATCGACAGGCGGCAGCTTCCCCTCCGGTCGCGGCGTCAAAGGCTTCCATGAAGGAATTCAAGGACGATGAGCGGATCGATGGCAAGGAATGCCCCGACGCTGAACCCAACAATGCCGAGCGCGATCGCGCCGATCCAGCCATGATGCGCCCACCCATAGCTCGCGCCGATCAGCGTCCCGAGCCCGATCATGGAAACCGCCCACCCGATGTGGGCGACGACCTTGAGCACCTTGATCATTCGCGATCCACCGTCGGGACACACCTCCCACGCGGAAGCCCTGCTCAATCTCCGGCAATTCTGCCGACCTCTCTGATAGGTCGATCCTGCAAGCGGCGCGTTCAACCGCTGCGCTCCGCACGTCCCCTGACAAAGCGCCGCACCATCGCGTTGCCGCGGCGGCGCACGAGGCCATACGGTTCTAGTCGGCGGATGCCCCCGCCGCCCGGCCTCAGTACAGCCCGCCCGTCCCTGACCGCATCACGGCCCGATCGGCGTCCGGCGAAATGCCCTGCTGGGTGCCGTCGATCACGTCGGTGCCGGCGACCATCCCGGGATCATTGAACGGCGGCGCCTGGCCCGGCTTGAAGGCTTCGAGCACCACGCCCCTGTTCTGGCCAGGCGGGGCACGCTGGCCGGTCTTGGCATCGACCAGGACCAGCCGGATACCGACCGGCTGCTTGAACGGGGTGGCGGGCTTGTCGGCCAGCGCGAGCTTCAGGAAGTCGCGCGCGATCGGCGCCGCGGTATGGCCGGCCTGCGCGTTGCGGCCGAGCGAGCGCGGCTTGTCGTAGCCGACATAGAGACCGACCACGAGGTCCGGCGAGAAGCCGACGAACCAGAGATCCTTGGCCTCGTTCGAGGTGCCGGTCTTGCCGGCGAGCGGCTTGCCGACCTCTTTCAGCGCGGTGCCGGTACCGGCCTGAATCACGCCCTCCATCAGCGAGGTGATCTGGTAGGCGGACATCGCGTCGAGCACCCGCTCGCGGCGGTCGACGAGCTGCGGCTCCGGCTGGTTCTTCCAGCCCTCCGGCGCGTCGCAGCCGCGACATTCGCGCTGATCGTGCTTGAAGATGGTGTGGCCGTAGCGGTCCTGGATGCGATCGATCAGGGTCGGCTTCACGCGGACGCCGCCATTGGCGATCATCGAATAGGCCGTGGCCATCCGCATCACTGTGGTCTCGCCGGCGCCGAGCGCATAGGCAAGATAGTTCGGCAACTCGTCATAGACGCCGAAGCGCTTTGCATACTCGCCGATCAGCGGCATGCCGATTTCCTGCGCCAGCCGCACGGTCACGGTGTTGAGCGACAGCCGCAGCGCGTTGCGCAGCGTCACCTGGCCCTGATACTTGCCGGTGGAGAAGTTTTCGGGCCGCCAGATGTTGCCCTGCCCCTGGTCGATCTCGATCGGGGCGTCGATCATCATGGTCGAGCCGGTGTAGCCGTTGTCGAGCGCCGACGAATAGACGATCGGCTTGAAGGTCGAGCCGGGCTGCCGGTAGGCCTGCGTCGCGCGGTTGAACTGGCTCTGGTCGAACGAGAAACCGCCGACCATCGCCAGCACGCGGCCGGTATGCGGATCCATCGCCACCATCGCACCCGACAGCTCAGGGATCTGGCGCAGCCGGTACTGGCCTTCGACGCGCTGGCCGTCCTTGCTGAAGAGCGGGTCGGCGTAGATCACGTCGCCGGGCTGCAGCACCTGCGCCACCGATGTCGGCGTCTTGCCCTTGCTCTTGGCCCAGCGCACGCCGTCCATCGTGATGATGCCGGTCTCGCGCTGCTTGCTGATGGCGCCGCCGAGCTCGCGGCCCGGCTGGAAGCCGATCCGTGCCGACTGGTCGTTGCTCTCCAGCACCACCGCCATCCGCCACGGCGAGATGTCGGACAGCGACTTGATCTCGGCGAGCGGCACGCCCCAGTCACTGGTCAGGTCGAGCTTCTGGATCGCACCGCGATAGCCCTGCTGCTCGTCATAGTTGACGAGCCCAGCCACCATGGCCTTGCGGGCCATCACCTGGACCTTGGGGTCGAGCGTGGTACGCACCGACAGGCCGCCCTCATAGAGCTTCTTCTCGCCATAGCGCTCGAAGATGTCGCGGCGGACTTCTTCCGAGAAATATTCGCCGGCGAAGGTGTGCGCGCCATTGCTGCGGTTGGTGACGGTCAGCGGCTCCTTGCGCGCCTTGTCGGCGTCGGCGGCGGTGATCCAGCCGTTCTCCTGCAGGCGGTCGATCACGTAGTTGCGGCGTTCGACGGCGCGCGCGCGGTTGCGCACCGGATGCAGGCTGGCCGGCATTTTCGGCAGCGCCGCCAGATAGGCCGCTTCCGCGACCGTCAGTTCATTGACGGACTTGTCGAAATACACCAGCGAGGCCGCCGCGATGCCGTAGGCGCCAAGGCCGAGATAGATTTCGTTGAGATAGAGCTCGAGGATCTTGTCCTTGGAGTAAGCCCGCTCGATTCGCATCGCCAGCAAGGCTTCCTTGATCTTGCGGGTGAACGACACCTCGTTGGTCAAAAGGAAGTTCTTGGCGACCTGCTGGGTGATGGTCGAGGCGCCCTGCGGCCGCCGGTTGGAACCGAAGTTCTGGATGTAGGCGACGCCGGCGCGCGCCATGCCGGTGTAGTCGACGCCGCCATGCTCGTAGAAATTCTTGTCCTCGGCGGCGAGGAACGCGTTGATCACGAGCTTCGGCACCGCCTGGATCGGCAGATAGAGCCTGCGCTCCTTGGCGTATTCGCCGAGCAGCGAGCCGTCGGCCGCGTGCACGCGGGTCATCACCGGCGGCTCGTAGTTCTGGAGCTGCGAATAGTCGGGCAGGTCCTTGGAGAAATGCCAGAACAGCCCTGCGACCGCGGCCAGACCGGCCAGGAACAGGATGGTGCCTGCGGTGAACAGGAACCCGAAGAACCGCAACAGAAATTTCATCGATCAGATTTCCGTGGCGAATACGTCGCTCGTTCTGAGCGCGCTGCGTGCCACTTAGGCCGCCCGGTATATCGGTCGCTCCATGGACCTGCAATTCAACACCGGAGAATTAAAGCAAGCCAGGCGTCAAACTTATGCCATAGAGCCCGGCTCGCACCCGCAGCCAAATCGGCAGACCTCGCCGACTGGCCGTGCCCCGTGGAGGCTGCGTCGATCTCCGCTGCAGCGCTGCGCGATTCGCGCTCCGCGCCTGATAGCGCTGCGGTCTCGCTGCGCTTGCGCGGAAAGCACGTTACGAAGGAAAAGCGCGGGCCTGACGGATCGATTCCCTATCCGGCCGCCGATTTGGGGGCTGCGACATCAGAAACCGGTGGACAGGGCCGGCGCGCCGATCAGATTAAGGATTTGTTAACTATAACTACCGCAAGTTGTTGGCATACACCGACTCGCGACGGGCTGATTTGGATGGCACTGCGCGGATTTAGACGGCCATTTGCGGCCGACCCGAATGTCGTTGGATTTCCAAGACCACCCACATCGGCCATGGGCACAGAAGCCTTGGACCTCGTCTATCAGGCGGCGGATTTGTTCCGCAGCATCGAGGACCGGGCCCGCGCCGGCGAAGCCCGCGCCGAGGCCGCCGAACAGGCGCAGCTCGAAATCATCGCCGCCACCGAGCGCAAATTGAGGGACGCGTCGCGGGCGCTCGAGGAAGCCCGACGGCGCATCGAGTCCCAACAGGAGCAGCTCGATGCGGCCGAATTCCGGGCCCAGGCCGCCGAGGCCGAGGCGCGCGAAGCCAAGCAATCCCTGGCCCTGGTCGAAGACGCGATCCGCCGGCGCCTGCTGCTGACCAGCGGGCACGACGACGGCAGGTCGGCGGCCGTCGCCTGACGCGCGGGATCAATTGGAGCGGTAGCCCGCATGAGCCGAGCGACATGCGGGAGCTCAACAAGACCCGGTATCGCTTCGCTCATCCGGGCTACGGGTTGGCATTGGGCGTCACGCTCAATACCCCGCAGCGAGCCCCGAATTGCGGCGTGGGTCGTTCGCGCCATAGAAGCGGTTGTTGCCGACCGGCTTGCCGCCCAGCGATGGCGCGCCGACGATGATCACCGCGAGGTGGTTGGCCGGCTGCGGCGGGCCGAATTTGTGGCCCATGCCCTCCAGGATCTTCCGCGTGTCCGGCGACAGCGTGAAGTCCTCGAGGTTGGTCGCCTCCGGAAGCCATTGCTGGTGGAAGCGCGGCATGTCCACGGCCTCCTGCGCGTTCATGCCGTAGTCGATGGCATTGATCATCGTCAGCAGCACGGCGGTGATGATGCGGCTGCCGCCCGGGGTGCCCATCACGATGACCGGCTTGCCGTCCTTGGAGACGATGGTCGGGCTCATCGAGGACAGCGGACGCTTGCCGGGGACGATCGCATTGGCCTCCCCCTGCACCAGCCCATACAGGTTCGGCACGCCGACCTTGGCGGTGAAGTCGTCCATCTCGTCATTCAGCAGCACGCCGGTCTTGGCCGCCGTCACCTTGGCGCCGAACCAGTCGTTCAGCGTGTAGGTGACCGACACCGCATTGCCGTCCTTGTCGGCAATCGAATAGTGCGTGGTGTTGCTGCCCTCATGCGGCGGAACGCCGGGCCTGATGTCCCTGGAGACGCCGGCCTTTGCCGGGTCGATCGCGGCACGGATCTTCGCGGCGTAAGTCTTGTCGAGTAGGCGCTCGAGCGGATTCTTCACGAAGTCCGGATCGCCGAGATAGCTGTTGCGGTCGACATAGGCGTGGCGCATCGCCTCGATCTGGTAGTGCACCGCCTGCGCCGAATGGTAGCCGAGCTCCTTCAGCGGATAGCCTTCGAGGATGTTGAGCATCTCGCAGATCACCACCCCGCCCGAGCTAGGCGGCGGCGCCGAGACCACGTGGTAACCGCGATAGTCACATTCGACCGGCGCCAGCTCGCGAACCCTGTAGTTGTCCAGATCCTCCTGCGTCAGCAGGCCCTTGCCGCCCTGGCTCGCGGCGACGATCGCCGCACCGACCCAACCCTTGTAGAAGCCATCCGTGCCGCGCTTGCTGATCTCGCGCAGCGTCTCGGCGAGCTCATGCTGCGTCAGCCGCTCGCCGACCTGGAACGGCTTTCCATTGTTGAGAAAGATCGCGGCCGAGGGCGGATCCTGGCGAAGATCGTCGACCGCAGAATCCAACATCTGAATGTCGCCGCGATCGAGCACGAAACCGTCCTCGGCGAGTTGCAGCGCCGGCGCGATCACGTCGGCGCGCTTCATGGTGCCGTATTTCTCGCGCGCATATTCCATTCCCGCGACCGAACCGGGCACGCCAACGGCGAGATGGCCCTTGGTGGAGAGGCCGGCGACAATCTTGCCTTCCTTGTCGAGATACATGTCGGCGGTGGCGCCCTTCGGGGCGGTCTCCCGGAAATCCAGGAAGGTCTTGCGGCCGTCGGCGAACTGGATGGTCATGAATCCGCCGCCACCGAGATTGCCGGCGGCGGGATAAGCCACTGCAAGCGCATAACCAACGGCGACCGCCGCATCGACCGCATTGCCGCCCCGCTTCAACACCTCGACGCCGACCTGCGTGGCAAGATGTTGCGCCGACACCACCATGCCGTTCTCGGCGGCGACCGGCGCAACCGACGCCGCATGGCCGGGACCAGGCGCCATGATGGCGATCGAGACAAGCGCGGCGACCATCCACCGCGCGCGTGCATTTGGATTTTTCATGAAGCCTCCCGGGACCTGCGCCGACTGTCGCGGCTTGCGGCGCTATCTCAACGCGTACATCTAGCAGGCCGCACGCGCGCGTACTATAGGCCCGCGTGGTCCCCGCCGCTCGCCCGCAGCCGGCTGTGCCGTCTGCCATAGGCCGCATAGATCACAAGCCCGATCATTAGCCACACCGCGAGCCTGATCCAGGTGTCGAGCGGCAGCCCGAACATCAGGAACAGCGAGGTTGCAGCGGCAGCCGGGGCCACCAGCCAGATCGCCGGCGCCTTGAACGGACGCGGCAATTCCGGATCGCGCACGCGCAGCACCAGCGTGCCGATCGAGACCACCGTGAATGCGAACAGCGTGCCGATCGAGACCAGTTCGCCGACCAGCCCGATCGGCAACAGCCCGCCGAGAAGAGCGGCGACGGTGCCGGCGAAGATGGTCGAGACATAGGGGGTCTGGAAGCGCGGATGGATCTTTGCGGCAAAGCCCGGCAGCAATCCGTCATGCGCCATGGCGCGAAAAATTCGCGGCTGCGCCAGCAGCATGATGAGGATCACCGACGTCAATCCGAACAGGATGCCGAGCTTGATGAACGGACCGAGCCAGCCGATGCCGATCGCGTCGATGCCGACGGCGATCGGATCGGGCACGCCGAGCCGGTCATAGGGCACGATGCCGGTCAGCACGAATCCGACCGCGACATAGAGCGCGGCGCAGATCACGAGCGAGCCGAGAATGCCGATCGGCATGTCGCGCTCCGGCGTCTTCGCTTCCTGCGCCGCGGTCGAGATCGCGTCGAAGCCGATATAGGCGAAGAACACCACCGCCGCGCCGCGGACCACGCCGGACCAGCCGAACACGCCAGGACCGGCATTCGGCGGGATCAGCACGCCCTCCGGGTTGCTCGCCGTCACCCAGTTCGCCAGCGTCACCGAGGAAGCCGCGGTGGCGAGAAACAGCGCGATCACGACGAGCTTTACCACGACGACGAAGCTGGTGAAGCGCGCGGACTCGCGAATGCCGACCACCAGCAGCGTGGTCACGAAGGCGATGATCGCCATCGCCGGGATGTTGACGACCGCACCGGTCGACGACCACACGCCGGTGTTGACGTCGTAGGCGAGCGGCGCCGAGGTGAATTGCTGCGGCAGGTTGATGCCGAAATCGCGCATCAAACTGACGAAATAGCCGGACCAACCGACCGAGACCGCGATCGCGCCGACCGCGTATTCAAGGATCAGGTCCCAGCCGATGATCCAGGCGATCAGTTCGCCGAGCGTGGCATAGGCATAGGTGTAGGCGCTGCCGCAGATCGGCACCGTCGACGACATCTCGGCGTAGCACAGGCCGGCAAAGGCGCAGGCCACCGCACCAAGCATGAAGGAGAGCGTGACCGCGGGACCGGCATTGGCGGCGGCCGCGTGGCCCGTCAGCACGAAGATACCGGCGCCGATGATGCCACCGATGCCGAGCGTGACCAGTTGCAATGCCGACAGCGAGCGCCTGAAGACCGGCGTCTCCGCGTCGCCGTCGGCCCGCGCCGCCTCCCGCAACAGGTCGGAGGTCGACTTTCGGTCCCAGAAACCGGCCAGGGTGTCTGTCACGCCGGGTGTCCTCCGCCGCTCGGGTCCGGCGGGACCCGACGCGATCGGCAGACTATAACGCGGCTAACGTCCAGTCGTTCGCGCGCCGGGCGAATGCCGGCGCCCTTATCCACCGCCAAGCATGGTGCAGGGCCTTATTGGCAGGGATGGCGGCGGCCGTCGCGGCCAAGGAAGGTGCCGGACGCCGGATCGAATGAACGGTAACGCGTGCAGGCGGAAGATGGCTCGGCCGCGGGCATGGCACCGTAGGCGTTCGCCGGATTGCCGCCATGTCGCGCGGCCTCCTGGGCCTCGCCCCATGGCGTCAGGGCGCCGCCGTTGATCGCGCTGCGTCCGGGATTTTGCGCGTCGAAATATGCCGGCTCCGACATCTGGGCCGCGACCGGCGTAAACGTCATTCCCACAAGCAGCGCAACGGCTGCAACGGCCTTGAATCCGGCCATATGACCTCTCCGATACATCACCTGAAAACTGTCCAAGAGCGGCGGCGTTGCTCTTGTGCCCGCGATTGATGTGGTGACGGCCAAGGACCGGACACAGGGACCAGGAGGTCACAATGGCGCGAGCCCAGCCGTCTGCCCGGCACCGCAACCGCAGCCCGAGACATACGTCCAGCCGACGCTTCAGTGGTTGTGCACGTCGGGCCGCGGGTCGGAAACAAAGCCGTCGCGGTTCGGCATCTTGACGGCGGCGAGCGACTTCGCGTCGAGCACCGCATTGGCCGGCACGATGCCGTTCAGACTGAGGATGTAGGCGGACACCGCGTAGACGTCCTCATTGCTCAGTGACTGCGGCGCGTTCTGCGGCATCGCACGGCGGATGTAGTCGAACAGCGTCGGGGCATAGGGCCAATAGCTGCCGACGGTGCGGATCGGCTTCGGGCTCGCCAGCGTGCCCTGTCCGCCGACCAGGCGGTCGCCGACGCCGCCCTGCCCGCTGTCGCCATGGCACGCCGCGCATTGCTCGCTGAACACCGCGCGGCCGCGCTCGACACTGCCGCCGCCCGGCGGCAGGTTGGAGCCGTCACGGCCGATATCGATGTTCCAGCCGGCGATCTCGGCAGGCGTCGCCGCACGCCCGATGCCAAAGCGATCCTCGGCGTGCCCGGCAGTGGCGAGCATCGCGACCGCACTCACAAGGAACGCCGCCTTGAGCTTACGCCTGGCCATTGGTCACCTCACCATTCGCATCGATACGCCAGGGCCAGATCGCGTTGTTGTGGTAGAACGAGTTGAGACCGCGCACCTTGACCAATTCCGCCAGCGTCGGCTGGACGTATCCGGTCTCGTCGATGGCGCGGCTCTGGATCACGGCAGGCTTGCCGTCCCAATGCCAGGGCAAGCGGAAGCGCGTGAGCGCGCGCGTCAGCACCGGTTCCTGCAATTCGGCCTGCTGCCAGCTCTTACCCTCGTCGAGCGAGACCTCGACGCTCTTGACCTTGCCGTGACCGCTCCAGGCGATGCCGGTGATCTCGTGAAAGCCCTGCGTGGTCAGCTTCTGCCCGCCGGACGGCCGCGTGATGATCGACTTGGCTTCCATGTAGAAGGTGAATTCGCGCGAGGTGCCGTCGGGCATCGGGTCGGTGTATTTCGAGGTCTCCTCGCGCGAATAGGCCGGCTCCGCGACGACCTTGAGCCGGCGCAGCCACTTCACGTTCATGTTGCCCTCGAAGCCAGGCAGCAACAGGCGCAGCGGATAGCCCTGCTGCGGGCGCAGCCGCTCGCCATTCTGGCTGTAGACCAGCATGGCGTCGTCGAGGCATTTCTCGATCGGGATCGAGCGCGTCAACGCAGCCGCGTCGGCGCCTTCGGCCACGATCCATTTGGCGCCCGCCTGCAGGCCCGCCTCGTCCAGCACTGTCTTCAGCGGCACGCCGGTCCATTCCGCACAGCTCAGGAGGCCGACGAGGTCGGAGGCCGTCTTGCCGTAGGGCTTGGTGTAAACCGGATTGCCGGAGCACTCGAGGAAGTGGATGCGCGACTGCGACGGAAAGCGGCGGATGTCCTCCATCGTGAACACCAGCGGGCGATCGACCATGCCGTGCAGCACCAGCCGGTGCTCGGCCGGGTCGATGGTCGGCACGCCGCCATGGTGCCGTTCGTAGAACAAACCGTTCGGTGTGATGATGCCGTCGAGCTCCTGCAACGGCGTGCGGCCCGAGGCGGAAATGTATTGCGGCAGCGTCTTCGAGATGTTCTTGACGACAGCCTTCTCGTGAACCGACGGCGTGCCATAGGGCTGGCTTCCCATCGGGTCGCCGGGCGCTTTCATCCATTCCGGCACATTGGGCGGAAGATTATTCCCCTGTTCGGCAAGCGCGGTAGAACCGGCAACTCCCGATATCGCGGAGCCACCGGCCAGTGCTGCACCGGCCTGAAGGAATCGCCTGCGAGACGCCTCTCGCACGCGCTTGTCCGTCGTGTGTTCGCTCATCGACGTTTTCCTCTGACGTTACCAGGGCATGATCCGCAAAAAGTGCGAAGCGGTTTTCCGAAGAGATCATGCCAAGACAACAATCCAAAGCGCGATGACGATTCATCGCGCTCCGGTGCAGCCTAGCACCAAACGCCCGAGGCGAGGCAATGCTCCACGGCGCATAGCCGCATCGACGGCGCGTGATGGCCGTTGTTCGACAGTCTTGCTTGCGTTCACATCCGTTCGCCGGGCAATTGGCTGGCTTGCTTCACCCACGCGGTGAACTGGGCTTCGTCGAGCTCGTCGTTCTCGTGAATGTCGAGATAGCGCGTGTGCTGCTGCTTGGACTCGCCCGGCGGCACCGGATGCAGCGACGCGCCGCGAAAGAACGCCACCTTGACGTAGCGCGTGAAGACATGGATGCCGAGGAACCAGCCGTCCCCTTCCATGCCGTAGAGCGGCGAGTTCCACTTCACCGCCTTGTACACGCCGGGGACGGTACGCACGATGAGCGCGTCAAGCTTGCGTCCGACGTCGCGCTTCCACCCCGGCATCGCGGCGATATAGGCTTGCACCGGAGCATCGCCATAGCCTTTTGCGATCTGCGGATTACCGCCCGCGAGCAGACGCGGCTTTGCAGAGCCACGCTTCGCGGCGCTCTTTTTCGCCCCCTTCGCCGACGTCTTTTGCGTCTTGCCAGCCATTGTGCTCGTTCTCACCGGTTCACGTCTCGCGCGGCCCAGCGCCCGCCGTCGCGAACCGGATCATATCGGTTGCACGTCGGTGTTGTCGTCAGCGAGCGCGGGTGTTCGCGGCGGCGTATCGACGCGCTCAGGCGGCCGTGCGGCGGTCCGGCATCTAGTCGATCACTGGCGGGGTGCCGTGGGTGTGGAACGACTCGATCGTCTTCAACCCCCACGCCTGTCCCCTCTTGCGCTCTTCCTCGGTCCACACGATCGGCTTCCAGTCCGGCGCGAGGATCAGGCGTGCGCCGGCGTTGGCAACCTCGACGCGGTTGCCGCCGGGTTCATAGACATAGAGGAAGAAGGTCTGCTGGATCGCGTGCTTGTGCGGCCCGGTCTCGATATGCACCCCGTGCTCGAGAAAAATATCCGCGGCCCGCAGGATCTCCTCGCGGCTGTCGAGCGCGTAGGTGACATGGTGAAACCGGCCGCGCTTGCCGTAATGGTCGCGCGTATAGGCGAAGTCGTAGCTCTTGTTCGACATCGTCATCCACATCGCGGCTTCCGTGCCGTCGTTGAGCACGATCTGCTCGGTGGTGCGGCAGCCGAGGTAGTCTTCGAAGAACAGACGGTTGGCCTTGATGTCGACCGCGAGGCAATTGAGATGGTCGAGCCGCCGGACATTGACGCCGCGCGCCGGAAAGCGCTGCGCCTGGTTTTTCAGCGCGGGCCTCAGCTCGGACGGCGCCTCGTACCACTCGGTCTCGTAATAGAGCTCGATGACATGGCCGTCGGGATCGCGGCAGCGGAATGCCGGCCCCTGCCCCATGTCACCATCGATCCAGCCGATATCGAAGCCCGAACCCTTCAGCGCGGCAACGCGGCGTTCGAGCGCCTGCGGGCTGCGCGCCCGCAGCGCCATGTGCTCCATTCCTGAAGTCTTCGACGCCGTCAGCTTCAGCGAATAGCGCTCGTAATCATCCCAGCCGCGCAGATAGACCGACTCGCCGTTGCGGCCGCTGACGGTCATGCCCATGACGTCGATGAAGAATTTCAGGCTCTCGTCCGGCTTCGGCGTCAAAAGCTCCATGTGCCCGAGATGCGCGAGATCGAAGATCGGTTCCGACTGCTCCATGGACGGTCTCCCTCCGCGACGACGCCGCCGGATCGCCGACTTGCGGCTGGAGGTGAGCGGCGCGTCGATTTGTACTAGTGTACAAATGGTTAGGTCCCGTCAACAAATTACTGGCGACGGCAATTGCGCTCGCACGGCATTCCGTGGCCGGAATCACCTCGTGAAAGCGGTCGAGCGCGGTGTCAGACGACCGAGACAGCCGTCTCGCGATGCGACGACAGCAGCTTGCGGATGTCAGCCGATGCCACCGGCCGGCTGAACAGATAGCCCTGCATCTCGGTGCAGCCGAGGATGCGCAGCAGGTTGCGCTGCTGCTCGGTCTCGACGCCCTCCGCGGTCGTGGTCATGTCGCTGGCAGCGGCGATGTTGACGACGGCCTGGACGATCGTGGACGACGCGCCGGTCCCGGCGAGATCCTTGATGAAGGCGCGGTCGATCTTGATCTTGTCGAACGGGAAGCGCTGCAGATAGCTCAGCGAGGAATAGCCGGTGCCGAAATCGTCGAGCGCGATACGGACGCCGAGTTCGCGCAGCTGATGCAGGATATCGAGCGCGGCCTCGTCGTCGCGGATCAGCACCGCCTCGGTGATCTCGAGCTCGAGCCGCGAAGGTGCAAGACCGGTCGCGGCGAGCGCGGCGGCGACGTTGAGTGCCAGTGTCTGGCTCTTGAACTGAATCGGAGACACATTGACCGCGACATGAACATGCTCCGGCCAGTTCATCGCCTCGCGGCACGCGGTGTTGAGCACCCAGTGACCGAGATCGTTGATCAGGCCGGTGTCCTCGGCGATCGGGATGAAATCCGCCGGCGAGATGGTGCCGCGTTCCGGATGACGCCAGCGCACCAGCGCCTCGCAGCAACTGACCTGCCCCTCCTCGAGATGGAGCAGCGGCTGATAATGCAGCTCGAAGCTGCCGTCGGCGATCGCCTGGCGCAGCTCGAGCTCGAGGCTGCGCCGCGCCTTGGCGCGTGCGTCCATGCCGGCCTCGAAGAACCGGTAGGTGCGGCGGCCGTCGCTCTTGGCTCCGTAGAGCGCGAGGTCGGCATTGCGCAGCAATTGATCGATGTCGAGGCCGTCGGCGGGCGCAACGGCGATGCCGATGCTGGCATCGGTGGTGATCAGATGCCCGCTGCAGTCGATCGGCCGGCGGATCGCCTGATAGATCGCAGCGAGGAGCTGCATGGTCTCGGTCTGATCGCGGACGGCGGTCTGGATCACGGCAAACTCGTCACCGCCGAGCCGCGCCGCGACGTCGGTGTCCCCGACACAGCCGCGCAGGCGGTCGGCGATCGCCCTGAGCAATTCGTCGCCGATCTGATGGCCGAGCGCGTCGTTGACGGCCTTGAACTCGTCGATGTCGATATACATGACCGCGAGCTGCTGATCCGGCCGGATCGCCTTCAGGGCCCGCTCCAGGCGCTCGCGGAACAGCACGCGGTTCGGCAGGTCGGTCAGCGCATCATAATGCGCCATGTGGGCGATCTTGTTCTCGGTGCGCGTGCGCTCCGTGACATCCTGAATGGTCGCCACCCAGCCGCCTTCCGGCAGCGGCTTGTTGACGATCTCGATCGCGCGCCCGCCCGGCGCCTGCGTCAGCTGACGCGTGGCGCGGCCAAGCTTCACGTTGCCGATGATGGCGTCGCAGAAGTCGTCGACGTCGCCGTCGAACGAGCCGGTCTCCTGCCTGTGCGCGATCAGCCGGTGCATGGTGCAGCCGGGCCTGGCGACGTCGGGCGAAAGCCCGAACATCTCGATGTAGGGACGGTTGCAGATGATGATGCGCGCCGACGCATCGTAGAGCACGAGGCCCTGCGGAATGTTGTTCACGGCAGTCATGAGATTGCGGCGTTCGGTGGCGAGCCGCTCGTCGGAGATTTCGTGCCGCTTGAGCAACAGGAAGACGATCACGGCCATGATCGCGAATGCCGCCATCAGCAGGCCTTCGCGCTCGCTCCATTGCGCGGTCGCGCTTCCGAGCAGGCTGCCGACCAACAGGCCGGCACAGAACGCCAGCCCCTTGGTCGAGCCGGCGTCGGCATGTCCTGACGATGAATTGCGGTGTTCGATGCGCACGCTGATCTCTCCCGGGCGCGGCATCGTTACGCAGCACAAATGGAAAGGTCGTTACAACTCGCAGTTAGCAATCGGTTACGCGATACCGGGTGACAGCGTATGACAAATCGCGCCCCATCTCCCGTAAACCTACGGAGCTGCCGATGCACTCCTCGGAGATGGTGAATCCCGCGTTAACGGAAAAACCGGGAAACAAACGCGGCTGTGCCGGAAAGCGACGATTCCGCCGCCGATGCACACGAGGGGGCGTCATCTCCCGGTACGACAGAAACAAATCGTCACCGGGAAGGTGTAGATTTAGCGGATGCGGAACCCCGGCGATTTAACGGTTTTTCCAATCCCGGGCGGGCATATTGGTCCGGACATTTAGATTTTGAGAACGAGCCAGGCTGGAACTGTGACACCCTTCGGACGTGTGATCTCTGTGCGCGGCTCGCAGGCCCGGGTTGGGCTGCTGGCGGGCGGCCAGATGCAACTTTCAGAGATGCGAGCGACCGTCGGCCGGTTCGTCAGTATCCGCTGCGCGAGTTCGGTTATCGTCGCCATGATCACCGAAGTGACGTGCGAGAACCTGCCGGCATCCGACGAATACATGGCGACCGCCTCGGTCGATCTGCTGGGTGAGATCCTGGGCGGCGATCGCCCGAAATTCCAGCGCGGCGTCACCCATTATCCGACCATCGGCGACAGCACCGATCTGATCACGAACCAGGAGCTGCGCACGGTCTATGCGCCGAGCGGCTCAGACCAGATCAATGTCGGCACGCTGCAGCAGGATCGTTCTGTGATCGCCTACGTCGACGTCGAGGAGATGCTGTCCAAGCACTTCGCGGTGCTCGGCTCGACCGGCGTCGGCAAGTCGACAGGCGTGTCGCTGCTGCTCAACGAGATCCTGAAGTCGCGGCCGAACCTGCGCATCTTCCTGCTCGACGTACACAACGAATATGGCCGCTGCTTCGGCGAGCGCGCCCAGGTGCTCAACCCGCGAAACCTGAAGCTGCCGTTCTGGCTGTTCAACTTCGAAGAGATCGTCGACGTGCTCTTCGGCGGCCGGCCCGGCGTGCCCGAGGAGCTCGACATCCTCGCCGAAGTGATTCCGATGGCGAAGGGCATCTACACCCAGTACCAGAACTCCGACCGGGTCGGTCTCGGGCTGAAGCGCATCGATCCCAAGCAGGTCGGCTACACCGTCGATACGCCGGTGCCCTATCGGCTGGTCGACCTGATCTCGCTGATCGACGAGCGCATGGGCAAGCTGGAGAACCGCTCCTCGCGCATCATCTATCACAAGCTGATCTCGCGCATCGACGCGGTGCGCAACGATCCGCGCTACGCCTTCATGTTCGACAATGCCAATGTCGGCGGCGATACCATGGCCGAGGTGATCAGCCATCTGTTCCGCCTGCCCGCCAACGGCAAGCCGATGACCATCATGCAGCTCGCCGGCTTCCCTGCCGAAGTCGTCGATTCCGTGGTGTCGGTGCTGTGCCGCATGGCGTTCGATTTCGGGCTGTGGAGCGACGGCGTCTCGCCGATGCTGTTCGTCTGCGAGGAAGCGCACCGCTACGCCTCCGCCGACCGCAATATCGGCTTCGGGCCGACCCGCAAGGCGGTGTCGCGCATTGCCAAGGAAGGCCGCAAATACGGCGTCTATCTCGGCCTGATCACCCAGCGTCCGGCCGAGCTCGACGCGACCATCATCTCCCAGTGCAACACGCTGTTCACGATGCGCCTCGCCAACGACCGCGACCAGGCGCTGCTCCGCTCCGCGGTCTCGGACGCCGCCGCCAACCTGCTGTCCTTCGTACCCTCGCTCGGCACCCGCGAGGTGCTGGCGTTCGGCGAAGGCGTAGCGCTGCCGACCCGGCTGCGCTTCAAGGAGGTGCCGCCGCACCAGTTGCCGCGCGGCGAGGCCACCATCGCCACGGTACCGTCGGTCACCGCCGGCCATGACATGCATTTCGTCAGCGCCGTGCTGGAGCGCTGGCGCGGCGCCACCTCGCATCGCGACAGCCCAAGCGGCGACGCCAACTTCAACTCTGCGGCGCCGGCGCGCACCATGGCGCCGGCCGAGGCCCCGATGCTGCAGCCCTCGCTCGGCCTCGATCCGGACCGCTTCTCGCTGCTGAAGAAGCCGTTGCGCTAGCATCATCGCGGCAAGGCACGATGCGCCTTGCGCCCGACCCGTCATCCACTATGGTCTCGCGTGACGCCGCATCCAGGCGGCACGCCGGAACCATCTCATGACCCAGCCGACCGCAAAACGCTTCCCGACGCCCGCTCTCGACAAGCTCCCCGAGGATATCCGCGCCCGCATCCTGGCGGTGCAGGAGAAATCCGGCTTCGTGCCGAACGTCTTCCTCACCTTGGCCTATCGCCCCGACGAGTTTCGCGCCTTCTTCGCCTATCACGACGCGCTGATGGAAAAGGACTCCGGCCTCTCCAAGGCCGAGCGCGAGATGATCGTGGTGGCGACCAGCGCCGCCAACCAGTGCCAGTATTGCGTGATCGCCCACGGCGCGATCCTGCGCATCCGCGCCAAGAATCCCGAGATCGCCGACCAGATCGCGGTCAACTACCGCAAGGCCGACATCACGCCGCGGCAGCGCGCGATGCTCGACTTCGCCATGAAGGTGAGCCGCGCGGCCGAGGAAGTCTCGGAGGCGGACTTCGCCGCGCTTGCCGCCCACGGCTTCAGCGACGACGACGTCTGGGACATCGCCGCGGTTGCGGCGTTCTTCGCGCTGTCGAACCGGCTCGCCAACGTCACCGGCATGCGGCCGAACGGCGAGTTCTACATGCTCGGCCGGCAGCCGAAATAGAGGACGCCTTGGCGGACTGGAGCGAGATCATCCTGCGTCTCGGCGCGGCCACCCTTGCCGGCTGCGCGATCGGGCTCGACCGCGACCTGCACGGCAAGCCGATCGGCCTGAAGACGCTGGGTCTCGTCAGCCTTTCGACGGCGATGGTCGTGCTGTTGGCATTGCAGGCCGTCGAGCCCGGCAAGTTCACCGACGCGGTGAGCCGCGTGATCCAGGGCGTGCTGACCGGCATCGGATTTCTCGGCGCCGGCGTGATCGTGCGGCACGGCGACCGCTTCCAGGTCCGCGGCCTGACCAGCGCCGCGTGCGCATTCTTCGCGGCTTGCGTCGGCATCGTCTGCGGCGCCGGACATTGGCCGATCGTCGTCACCGCCGTCGTGCTGGCGTTCCTGCTGTTGACCTTCGGCAAGCGGACCGAGCGATGGCTGCACCACGCGCTCGGTGGCAAGGAGGATCAGCACAGGCCGGAGGCCGCGGCAGATCAGTCGTCGGATGCCGGCCCGCACCAGCCGGGCAAATAGACCGCGTCCTTGCTGCGGCCGAGCGCCAGTCCCTTCTCCAGCGCCTTGGCGAAATTGTTCTCCACCGTCTTGCGCGGGATGTGGCGGCGCAGGAAATCGGCCCACAGGAATTCGCTGAACGGCGTCGTGTCCTTGGCAAAACCGCCCGCCCGGCGCATCTCGCCGGCGAGGCTGCGGAACGGATCGTCCCTGAGATCCTTGATCGATTTCGGAATGTCCTTGAAGTGGCGGCGCTCGCCCTTGGAATCGTAGGGGTAGACCCAGCGCTTGTTGTCCATCACGCCCCAGAACACGTCACGCTCGACCATCGTGAGATCGCCGATTACCGTGACCAGGATGTCCTTGACGCCCTCCTCGTGCAGCGCCCGCGCCATGTGATGGTGATCGACCACGTAGTAGCGATCGTCGGGACCATGGACGACCGGGATCATGTGCTTGCCCAGCAGTTCGGCGCGCTTCTTGTCCGACTTGTGCTCGCGCCAGCGCTTCCGCTTCTCCGTCACCTCCTGCATGCCGACCGTCATCTGGGTCGGCCGCAGCGACAGGATCGGGACCGGTTTGACGTAAGGCTCGCGCGTGTGGGCCATGATTCATGCTCCCTTTTGACCGGCACTCCGGAACGGGTTCCACTATGTCATGAGCCCGCAGGCGGGTGAAAGAGTCCGGTTTGCCGGAATGGCTTCACGAAGCGGTGGGGCCGACGGCTGGATGGTCCAGCCTCGGCCGCCGGGCTGTCGATGCCCTCGGGCTGTCGATGCCCAGGCAGTCAACGCGCAGGCTGCCAATGCCCGGCGTGCAGCTTCAATCTCCGTGACGGCGTTGCAGCGCAAACTGTGCATGCGCGAAGGTCGAACGAATGTGTCGACATCGGCCTGCTCATCGCAATGCCGAACATCCCGCGTGACGCCGCGCAGCAGTCGCCTCGACGGCAAGCCAGTTCCTGGAGGTGATCGAAGCATGAATACCACCTCTGCGCGCACCAAGATTTTAGGTGTGAAGTGCAGCGAACATGCTAAACATAATCGGCGACGCGACCGGACTGACAACAGTGAAGACGCAGCGGCCAATCTCCTCGGATGACGAGCACGTAGTGCTCAAATTCCGGCCGCGTACCTCGGCGCAGCCGCCCGGCAAGCGCGAGGGGCCGCTCCGATCGACTCGCCCGGCCTCCGTTGCCAACGATCTCTCTCGTTATGAGAAGCCGCGCGAGGAGCCGGACGATTTCCGCCAGCGCATGCTCGCCAATATCGCCGCCTTCGCCTTCACGGTGGCGCTCACCGCGATCGGCATCTGGCTTGCCATGAGCATCGCCGATTTGCGCAAGACGCAGGATTGCGTGCTGATGGGCCGCCGGGATTGCGCGAAGATTACGGTGATGCCGCGCAGCTAGGCTGGCCGGAACCCTGCCCAAAAAGCGTCCTTGCGAGGCCGGCCAAGCTCCATTGAACTAACGGCCCTGCTCCGATATACGGGCACACGACTCCGGCACCAGCAATCGGGCATTCCGGGGCAACGCGCCCGCCTCCTCTGAGCCGACCCTGAATTACCTTCAATATATCAAAGGCTTAATGATGTCCTCCACATTCGAGCAGATCGCCAACATTATCGCGGAGACCTGCGACATCCCGCGCGACACGATCAAGCCGGAGAGCCACGCGATCGACGATCTGGGGATCGACAGCCTCGACTTCCTCGACATCGCGTTTGCCATCGACAAGGCCTTTGGGATCAAGATGCCGCTCGAAAAGTGGACCCAGGAGGTCAACGACGGCAAGGCCACGACGGAGCAGTATTTCGTGTTGAAGAATCTCGCCGACCGCATCGACGAGCTGGTTGCAGCCAAGAACGCGGGCACGGGCACGGGCTCGTAATCGCCCATCATGCAGCTCGAAATCTTTCAGCTGATTGATCGGATCGTCGACCTCAACCTCGACGCAAGGACCATTGTCGTCGAGGCGGATGTCCCGCCCGACAGCCATTCGGTGTTCGCAGGGCACTTCCCGGGCTATCCGATCATGCCCGGCGTGCTGCTGACCGAAGCAATGGCCCAGAGCTCGGGCTGGCTGATCCTCGGTCTGACCAAGTTCGAGCGCATGCCCTTCCTCGCCATGGTCAAGGAAGCCAAGATGCGCGGCTTCGTCAGCCCCGGTTCGCTCCTGACCATCGAGGCCAAGATCGAGCACGAAGGTTCAGGCTTCGCCGTGACCTCGGCGAAGGTTCGCGTCGGCAAGGAGCTCAAGTGCAATGCCGAGCTGACCTTCCGTCATATCCCCTTTCCCAGCCCGGACTTGCGCGTGCACATGGATGCGATGGCCACCAAGATCGGGTTTCCGCAGCAGGCAATGAGTCATGGCTGAGAAGGAAGTCTGGATCACCGGCGTAGGCCTGCTCTCCTCGCTTGGCGAAGGGCTGGATGCGCATTGGGAGGCGCTCGGCGCCCGGCGCGTCAATGCCGACGAGAAGCGTCTCGCGCCATACGTGATCCATCCGATCGCCCCCGTCAGCTTCGACGCCCAGATCCCGAAGAAAGGCGATCAGCGTCAGATGGAAACGTGGCAGCGGATCGGTACCTATGCCGCCGGGCTGGCGCTCGATTCCGCCGGCGTCAAAGGCAATCAGGAAATCCTGTCGCGGATGGACATGATCATCGCAGCCGGTGGCGGCGAGCGTGACCTCAATGTCGACCTGGCGATCATGAACGCCGACGCGCAGGGCAAGCTGCCGCCCGCCCTGCTCAACGAGAAGCTGATGAACGAGCTGCGCCCGACGCTGTTCCTGGCGCAGCTCTCCAACCTGCTCGCCGGCAACATCGCGATCGTTCACGGCGTGTGCGGGACCTCGCGCACCTTCATGGGCGAGGAAGCCTCAAGCATCGACGCGGCACGGATCGCGGTCGCGCGCATCGGGGCCGGCCAAAGTGACATCGCCTTGGTCGGCGCCGCTCATAACGGCGATCGCGGCGACCTCTTGATGCTTTATGCATTCGGCGATCTCGCCCTCAAGGACCAGCATAGCTCGGTCTGGGCCCGCAGGAACAACCCGGGCTTTGCCATCGGCTCCGCCGGCGCCTTCCTGGTGATGGAATCGCGCGAACATGCCGAGGCCCGCGGCGCCGAGCCGTACGCCAAGCTGACCAAGGTGGTCGCCGACCTTGCCCGACGCAAGGAGCCGGGCGCCGTGACGAAATCGCTGCAGGCGTTGTGGCCGCAGCTCGGCGTCAGCGGCGACAACGGTATCCTGATCACGGGCGCGACCGGCGCCGAGCCTGCGACCGCCGAAGAGCGCGCATTCCTCAGCCAGCATGCCGGCTTTGCCGTCCGCGCCACCGGAACGACCTTTGGCCACACCATGGAGGCGCAGTTCCCGCTCGGGCTCGCGCTGGCCGCGCTGTCGATCTCGCGCGGCGCGCTCTATCCGGCCAACGACCCGACCGGGCTGGAGGTTGAAAAAACCGAAGCGCCAACCCAGATTGTTGTCGTGGGGGTCGGCCACTGGCAGGGCGAAGGCATGGCACTGGTCGAGGCCGTCAAGTAATTCGGCGCAAGCACCGACGGGGACACCATGACAGCACCACGCGATAAATTCGGCCGACCGATCGTCGTCGTGACCGGCATGGGAATCGTGACGTCGCTCGGCGGCGGCAAGACCGACAATTGGAAGCGCCTCACCGCGGGTGAGTCCGGCATCAAGACCGTGACACGCTTCCCACTCGACAGTATGAAGACGACGATGGCCGGCGCCGTCGATTTCGTCACCGTCGACCCGTTCTCCTCGACCAGCCTGTCGCAGCGTCTGGCGGAGATCGCGACCGAAGAAGCGCTCGAGCAAGCCGGCATCGGCAGCAAGGGCGACTTTCCCGGCCCGCTGTTCCTGGCAGTCGCACCGATCGAGACCGAGTGGCCGCAGCGGCTCGAAGTCGCGCGCGAGGTTCCGACCAAGGACTTTGGAATCATCGAATACCTGGCGACCTGCAGCGGCGGGAAGTTCGCGCACTTTCACCGGCGCTTCACCTTCGGCTCCGTCGCGCTCCACCTCGCCGAGACCTTCGGCACCAAAGGGTCGCCGATTTCGCTGTCGACGGCTTGCGCGTCCGGCGCGACCGCGATCCAGCTCGGCGTCGAGGCGATCCGCCGCGGTGAAACCGATGCAACGCTGTGCATCGCGACCGACGGCTCGGTCAATCCCGAAGCCATGGTGCGCTTCTCGCTGCTGTCGGCTCTCTCCACCCAAAACGACCCGCCGCAGGCCGCCTCAAAACCGTTCTCGAAGAACCGCGACGGCTTCGTGATGGCCGAGGGCGCCGGTGCGCTGGTGCTCGAGAGCTACGACGCCGCGATGGCGCGCGGCGCGCGCATCCTCGGCGTCGTTGCCGGCTGCGGCGAGCTCACCGATTCCTTCCACCGCACCCGCTCGAGCCCGGACGGCAAGCCGGCGATCGGCTGCGTGCGCAAGACGCTCGCCGATGCTGGAATGGAGCCCGAGCAAATCGATCACATCAACGCGCACGGGACCTCGACGCCGGAAAACGACAAGATGGAGTATCTTGCGACCTCGGCCGTGTTTGGCGAACACACCAAAAACATTCCGGTGTCGTCGAACAAGTCGATGGTCGGCCACACCATCTCGGCCGCCGGTGCAGTCGAGGCGATCTTCTCGCTGCTCACGCTCGAGCATCAGCGGATTCCGCCGACGATCAACTACGAGGTGCCTGATCCCGCGATCCCGTTCGACGTGGTCGGCAACAAGGCGCGCGATGCCAAGGTGACCGCCGTGATGTCGAACTCGTTCGGGTTCGGCGGGCAGAACGCCTCACTGATCTTGACGCGCGAGCCGGCTTAGCGCCCTCGCCTCATCAGATGAAACGTCTGCTCCTTCGCGCCAGGGCGCACCTGCGTGACGCCGCGAAGCCCGTGACCGACGCGGCGATCGGCGGGCTGACGATCGGCCTGCTGCGTACAACGCGCTATTTCGATCCCGAGAAGACCGCAAGGTTCTTCGGCCGTGCCGCCCATTTCATCGGCCGCCGGCTGCGTGAGGATCGCATCGGTCGCGAGAATCTCACGGCCGCATTTCCAGAAAAGTCACCGGAGGAGATCGAGGAGATCCTGACGGGCGTCTGGCACAACCTCGGACGCATCGGCGCTGAATTCGCGCACATCGACCGCATCTGGGATCACGATCCCCAGAATCCCGACAAGCCGGGTCGCGTCGAATTCTCGGCGCGCAGCAAGCAGCTGTTCGACCAGTTGCGTGACGACGGCAAGCCGGCACTGTTCTTCGCCGCACATCTCGGCAACTGGGAGCTCTCTCCAATTGCCGCAGCAGCGCATGGGCTCGACGCCACCATCCTGTTTCGGCGGCCGAACATCGAAGCCGCCGACCGCGCCATCGAGCGCATCCGCGCGGTCAATCTGGGCACACTGGTGCCGGCCGGCCGCGACGCGCCGCTCAAGCTGGCGCAGGCGCTGAAGAACGGCCAGCACGTCGCGATGCTGGTCGATCAGTATTTGACCAACGGCGTTCCCGTCACCTTCTTCGGCCGCAAGACTACGGCCAATCCGCTGCTGGCGCGCCTGCGCCGGCAGATCGATTGCCCCATCCACGGCACGCGGATCATCCGCCTGCCCGACGGTCGCTTCCGCGGCGAGGTCACCGAGGAAGTCAAGCCGGTGTTCGACGCATCCGGCCAGATCGATATCCAGGGCACCATGCAGGCGGTCACCGACGTCGTCGAGGGCTGGATCCGTGAGTATCCCGATCAATGGCTCTGGCTGCACCGGCGCTGGCGATAGGCTCATCCGACTTGTCATTCCGGGGCGATGCGAAGCATCGAACCCTCAGGTGCGCAATTGCGCACCGAGAATCTCGAGATTCCCCGATGCGCAATTGCGCATCTCAGGTCTGGTGCTGACGCACCATCCCGGAATGACGCGTCGCGTCACTTCCCGGTTTTCACCCTCGTCCACAAGCGATTGATGATCCGCTGCGTCGCGGGATCGCGCGCGGTGATCACGAACAGCTTCTTCTGCATCGCCTCGTCGGGATAGATGTTCTTGTCGGTGAAGATCTTCGGATCGATCAGCTTCTGACTCGCCAGATTGCCGTTGGCGTAGGACAGGAAGTTCGAGTTCTTCGCCGCGACCTCGGGACGGTAGAGGTAGTTGATCAGCTCATAGGCCTCTGCAACGTTCTTCGCATCCGACGGAATCGCCAGATTGTCGAAGAACATCTGCGCGCCCTCCTTCGGGATCGTGTAACCGATCTCGACGCCGGAGTTGGCTTCCGCCGCCCGGCTGCGCGCCTGCATGATGTCGCCCGACCATCCGACCACGAAGCAGATTTCGCCCGAGGCCAGCGCGCTGAGATATTCGGACGAGTGGAATTTGCGCACATAGGGCCGGATCCTGATGACGAGATCGGCGGCCTTCTCGAGGTCGGCCTGCTTGGTCGAGTTCGGATCGAGGCCGAGATAGCTCAGCGCCGCCGGCAGGATGTCGTCGGCGGAATCCAGCATGTGGATGCCGCAATCCTTGAACTTGGCGAGGTTCTCCGGCTTGAACACCATGTCCCAACTGTCGATCTTCGCGTCGGGACCGAGAATCTTCTCCGCGATCTTGACATTGTAGCCGATGCCGGTGGTGCCCCACATGTAGTTGGCGCCGTAATTGTTGCCGGGATCGTAGGTGGCAAGTTGGCTCGTTACCACGGGCCATGCATTGGCGAGGTTCGGCAGCTTCGACTTGTCGAGCTTGAGGAACACCTTCGCGGTGATCTGGCGCTGCAGGAAGTAGCCCGTCGGCACCACGACATCGTAGCCCGACTTGCCAGCGAGCAACCGCGTCTCCAGCGTCTCGTTGGCGTCGAACGTATCGTAGACGACCTTGATGCCGGTTTCCTTGGTGAAGTCCTCCAGGACTTCCGGCGCCATGTAGTTCGACCAGTTGTAGAAGTTGACCGTGCGCTCCTCGGCGTCAGCGGAGGCCGAGAGCAGCAGGACCGTCGCGACCGCGCCGACGAAGCTGACGAGACGACGGTTCTGCTCTCGCATTCTGGCCTACCTCTTGCGGCGGTGGACGGCGTCGGACAACCGCTCCAGCGCCGCATCGAGCGTCGAGTCTTTCTTGGCGAAACAAAATCGCACGACCGACGTCACCGCATCCTGCTCGTAGAACGCCGACACCGGGATCGCCGCAACCTTGTAGTCCTGCACGATCCGCCAGCAGAACTCGGCATCAGTCTCGTTGAGCCCGAGCGGCGACAGGTCTACGGTGAGGAAGTAGGTTCCCTGCGACTTCAGCACCGGAAAGCCGATGCTCTCCAACCCCCTGGTCAGGCGGTCGCGGCTCCGCGCCATGTCCTTGCGCATGTCGAGGAAATAGCCGTCGGGCTTGCCGAGACCATATGCCACCGCCGCTTGCAAATTGGGCGCCGTCGTGAAGGTGAGGAACTGGTGCACCTTCGCAGCGACGCGCAGCAGCGGCGGCGCGGCGCAGACGAAGCCGATCTTCCATCCGGTCAGCGAGAAGATCTTGCCGGCGCTGCCGACCTTGATGGTGCGGTCGCGCATGCCCGGGATCGTGATCAGCGGGATGTGCTCGCGGCCGTCGAACACCACGTGTTCCCAGACCTCGTCGCAGATCGCGACCACGTCGAATTCCTGGCAGAACCGCGCCAGCAGTTCGAGGTCCTCGCGCGGATAGACCACCGCCGCCGGATTGAGCGGATTGTTGAAGAGCACCGCCTTGGTCTTGTGATTGAAGACGCTGCGCAGCATCTCCTCGCTCAGCCGCCATTCCGGCGGTTCGAGCCGCAGCAGCCGCGGAATGCCGCCGGCCTGGCGGATGATCGGCAGATAGGAATCATAGACCGGCTGGAAGCACACCACCTCGTCACCGGGCTCGACCACGGAGAGGATCGAGGAGGTCAGCGCCTCGGTGCCGCCGGAGGTGACCATCACCTCGGTCATCGGATCGAGCTCGAGCCCGTGCCAGTGGCCGTAATGCGATGCGATCGCCTGGCGGAGCTCCGGGATGCCCATCATCGACGGATATTGATTATAGCCGTTGATCGAGGCGTCGGCGGCGGCGCGGCGGATGTCCTCCGGACCGGGATCGTCGGGAAAGCCCTGGCCGAGATTGATGGCGTTGTTGTCGCGCGCGGCCTGCGACATCGCCTCGAAGATGGTGACAGGAAGGTCCGCGAAGACCTTGTTCATGGAGGTCATGTCAGGGATCAGCCGCCGGTCTTGGTCGGCAGTCCCGCCGCCTTCCAGCCGATGATGCCGCCCGCCAGATGCTTGTCATAGGGCAGGCCCGCGGCCTGGGCGGCCAGCGAGGCCGTCACCGAGCGCTTGCCGGAGCGGCAGGCGAACACCACCTGCTTGCCCTGCGGATCGGGAATCGCCGCCGGATCGAACGTCGACAGCGGCACCACGACGCCGTCGGGATAGGCCTCGACGGCGACCTCATTGGGCTCACGGACGTCGACCAGCAGATAGCGGCCTTCCGCTATGCCCTTCGACACCTCGTCCGGAAACAAATCTTCCACCTTGTGGTCCGCCACGGAAATATCCTCCCGACATCATCTTTGGCGAGCGTCGCGCGGCTCGCCGTTCCGGGCCGCAAAGTCGCCTCTTGCGCAGAGAAAATCAAGCGTCCGAAACGGGTTAGATGCCACGCGGAAAAGCTGGATCGTGGCCCCTAGATCGTGACCTGCGTGCCGACTTCGACCACCCGCCCGGTCGGGATCTGGAAATAGTCGGTGGCGTCGTTCGAGGAGCGGCTCAGCGCGATGAACAGATGGTCCTGCCAACTCGGCATGCCCGAATGCGCCGCCGGCTTCAGCGCACGGCGGGACAGGAAGAACGAGGTCGACATGATGTCGAACTGCCAGCCGAGCTTGCGGGCGATCGCCAGCGTCTTCGGTACGTTCGGCTGTTCCATGAAGCCGAACTTCAGCGTCACCTTGGAGAAGGTCTCGCTCAGCTGCTCCATCCGCACCCGCTCGGACGGATCGATGCGCGGCGTTGGCGCGGTCTCGATGGTCAGGATGACGTTCTTCTCGTGCAGCACCTTGTAGTGCTTGAGGCTGTGCATCAGCGCGGTCGGCGCGCTGACGGGGTCGCTGGTCAGGAACACCGCGGTGCCGGAGACCCGCTGCGGCGGCCGCTTCTCCAGCATCGCGACGAGATCGGCGAGCGGGAATTCCAGCTTGCGCGACTTCTCGAACAACAGCCGGCTGCCGCGCCGCCAGGTGTACATCACCACGATCATGGCGCCGCCAAGTGCGAGCGGCACCCAGCCGCCCTCGAACACCTTGAGCAGGTTGGCGGCCAGGAAGGTGATGTCCAGGAACAGGAACGGCGCGACCAGCGCGGCGGCCGCGATCGGCGACCAGCGCCACACTTTCCAGATCACGACAAAACCCATCATCGCCGTCACCACCATGGTGCCGGTCACCGAGATGCCGTAGGCCGAGGCCAGCGCGCTCGACGAGCGGAACATCAGCACCAGCACGATGACCGCGATGAACAGGAAGCGGTTGATGCGCGGCATGTAGATCTGCCCGGAATGCGCTTCCGAGGTGTGACGGATCTCGAACCGCGGCAACAGGCCGAGCTGGATCGCCTGCCGCGTCAGCGAATACGCGCCGGTAATGACGGCCTGGCTCGCGATCACGGTCGCCATGGTCGCCAGCGCGACCATCGGGATGAGGGCCCAGTCCGGGAACATCAGGAAGAACGGGTTCTCGATGCCCTTGGGATTGCCGATCAAGAGCGCGCCCTGCCCCAGATAGTTCAGCGCCAGCGACGGCAGCACTATGAACAGCCACGCGGTCTGGATCGGGCGTTTGCCGAAATGGCCGAGGTCGGCATAGAGCGCCTCGGCGCCGGTCACCGCGAGGAAGACCGCACCGAGCGTGATGAAGCCGATCACGCCGTGATGCAGCATGAACGACACCGCGAGGATCGGATTGAACGCGTACAGCACTTCGGGATGCCGCACGATCTGCGGCAGCGCCGCGACCGCGATCAGGGCGAACCACACGCACATCACCGGGCCGAAAAAGGCCGCGACGCGCGCGGTGCCGCGCGACTGCACCGCGAACAGCATGACAAGGATCACCACCGTGAGCGGCACGACATAGGGATCGAATGTCGAGGTGACGAGCTTGATGCCTTCGATTGCCGACAGCACCGAGAGCGCCGGCGTGATGACGGCGTCGCCATAGAACAGCGCGCCGCTGATGATGCCGAGCAGCACGATCGCGGCGCCGCCCTTGGTCGCCGCGCGCTGCGCCAGCGCCATCAGCGCCAGCGTGCCGCCCTCGCCATTGTTGTCGGCGCGCAGCAGGATCACGACGTATTTCAGCGTGACGACGACGATCAGCGCCCAGAGGATCAGCGAGAGCACGCCGAGCACCGCATGCGCCGTCACGGCGCCCTCGCCGCCGGCAGCAGCGACGACGGCCTCGCGCAGCGCGTAGAGCGGGCTGGTGCCGATATCGCCATAGACGACACCGATGCTACCGAGCATCAATGCCTTGAAGGTGGCGGTTGAATGCGCCTCGCCATGGCCGTTTGCCGCGGGCGTTTCCGCCGCGGTGATCGCATTCTCGGATGACATGGGAAGCTGCGCCTCTGTCTTCTGCCGCACTGCACAATGCCGGGTTGCAGGCCTATACTCCCGGCAGGAATGCATAGGTTAGCACGGATTCAGGCCTCCACTATGCGCATCACGCATAGATCGCGGCTTTTCAACGCCGGAATTCGCTGCCAGCTCAAATAGTTACCTGAGTACCCACTTCAACCACCCGCCCGGTCGGGATCTGGAAATAGTCGGTGGCGTCGTTAGCCGACCGGCTCATCGCGATGAACAGGTGGTCCTGCCATTGCGGCATGCCGGACTGGACCGAGGGCTTCAGCGACCGCCGCGACACGAAGAACGAGGTCGACATGATGTCGAACTGCCAGCCGAGTTTGCGCGCGACCGCCAGTGCCTTCGGCACGTTCGGCGATTCCATGTAGCCGAAGCGCAGCCGCACCGCGGTGAACTTGTCGCTCACCTTCTCCATGTTGACGCGCTCGGACAGATCGACGCGCGGCGTCGGGGCGGTCTCGATGGTCAGGATCACATTGTGCTCGTGCAGCACCTTGTTGTGCTTGAGATTGTGCAGCAGCGCGGTCGGCACGAAGCTCGGATCGCTGGTCAGGAACACCGCGGTGCCCTTGACGATATGCGGCGGCCGCTTCTCCAGACTGTGGATCAGGTCGCGCAGCGGCACCTCGATGCGTCGGGTCTTGGCGACCAGGATCGCGGCGCCGCGGCGCCAGGTCCAGATCATCGTCGCCATCACGACGCCGAACAGCAGCGGCACCCAGGCGCCCTCGAACAGCTTCAACAGATTGGCGCTGAAGAAGGTCATGTCGACGATCACGAACGGCAGGATCAACGCGGCGGCCGATGCCACGCGCCAGTTCCACAGCTTCCAGATCACGATGAAGCCCATGATGCCGTCGGCGACCATGGTGGTGGAGACGGCGATGCCGTAGGCCGACGCCAGCCCGCTCGAGGTGCGGAACAGCAGCACCAGCAGCAGCACGCCGATCAGCAGCAGCCGGTTGACGCGCGGCAAGTAGATCTGGCCGGCATGGGTCTCCGAGGTGTAGCGGACCTCGAAGCGCGGCAAGAGCCCGAGCTGCACCGCCTGGCTGATCAGCGAATAGGCGCCGGTGATGACCGCCTGGCTCGCGATCACCGTCGCGGCGGTGGCGAGCCCGACCAGCGGCAGCAGCAGCACGTCGGGCACCATGCGGTAGAACGAGTTCTCGATCGCGCTGGGATCGGACAGCACCAGCGCGCCCTGCCCGAAATAGTTCAGCAGCAGCGAGGGCAGCACGAAGAACAGCCAGCCGGACTGGATCGGCTTGCGGCCGAAATGCCCGAGATCGGCATACAGCGCCTCGCCGCCGGTCACCGCGAGGAACACCGCGCCCAGCGTCACCAGGCCGATGGTGCCGTGGGTCAGCATGAACTGGAGCGCGTAATAAGGATTGATCGCCGCCAGCACCGACGGGTCGTCCATGATGTGGACGAGCCCCATCACCGCCAGCGAGGCGAACCACACCACCATCACCGGACCGAAGGCGGAAGCGACGCGCGCGGTGCCGGAGCTCTGCACCGAGAACAGCACGACCAGGATCAGGATCGTCAGCGGCACCACATAGTGCTCGAGATGCGGGGTGGCGAGCTTGAGGCCTTCGACCGCCGACAGCACCGAGATCGCCGGCGTGATCATGGAATCGCCGATGAACATCGAGGCGCCGACCACGCCGAGCGCGAGCAGCGGCCAGCTGCGTCGTCCGATCGCGCGCTGGCCGAGCGCCATCAGCGAGAGCGTGCCGCCCTCGCCATTGTTGTCGGCGCGCAGCAGCAGCAGCACGTATTTCGCGGTGACGACGGTGAACAGCGCCCACAGGATCAGGCTGAGCACGCCCAGCACCATGATGCGGGTGACCGGCTGGCCGTGCGCGGCGCCGCCGACCGCTTCGCGGAATGCATAGAGCGGCGAAGTTCCGATGTCGCCGAACACCACCCCGATGCTGCCGAGTGTCAGGGCCCAGAAGCTGGAGGTGGGTTGCCCTTCCTGAGCTTCGGTAGATGAGACGCTGACAGCCATGGCGAGGTTGGAACGCCCGATCGGTTGATTTGATCCGCGCGGCTATCGACGCTTCCGCTTCGCGTGTCAACCGCGCAACAGGTGGTAGTTGACGGTAGCATGGTAACCCGGAGCTACGGCTTCAGATCCGGCGGCAGTGGCGGATTTTCCCGCATCAACGTGATGGTCACGCGACGGTTGGCCGGCAGCGTCGAATCGTCGGGAAACAGCGGCTGGCCGTCGGCCTTGCCGGAAACCGCGAAAATATGCGACGGCGGCAGCCCTTCCCGCTCCAGGATCTGCCGCACCGCGTTGGCGCGGTCCGCGGACAGGTCGAAGCCGTCATAATCGCTGCGCGCCGGCACGAAGCCTGCGGCCGTATGCCCCACGATCGCGACCCGCAGCGGCGTCGCCTTCAACGGCGCGGCCAGCTTCTGGATCAGCCGGCGGGTGCGGTCATACGGCTCCCTGGAACCGTCGGCGAACATCGAGCGGCCGTCTTGGTCGACGATCTCGAGGTTGAGCCCCTCCTTGGTCTCCTCGAACATGATGTTCTTGGAGATCTCGGTCAGCTCCGGCATGTCCTGCAGCGCCTGGCGGAGCGAGGCCGAGGCGAGCGCGAATTCGCGGTCGATCTTCAGCCGCGCGCCGTTGATCTGGCTGCGCTCCTTCTCGTCCGGCGTCGGATTGGCCGAAGAGTCCTCCGGCGAGATGTGTTCGACGTTCTTCAGCTTCGGCCGGGTCGGCAGGCCGTCGGATTCGACGATGCCGGAATAGCGCACATTGGTCTGCACGCCGAAAGCATCGCGCATCGAGCCGGCGACGATCTTCAGCTTGTTGTTGTCCATGGTGGAGAACGCGACGAGCATCACGAAGAAGCTCATCATCAGGCCCATCAGGTCGGCGAAGGTCACGAACCAGCCGTGACCTCCGGTATGGGCGTCGCCGCGCTTTTTCTTGGCCATCGCTGCGTTTCCCGAAAGCGCGGTCCGGTCAGGCCGGAACCGGCTCGCCTTCCTCCTGGCGATGCTTCTCCGGCAGATAGGCCAGCAACATCTCGCGCACCAGCGCGGGGCTCTTGGAGTCGCGGATCATCAGGATGCCGTCGATGATCAGCGTGCGGTTGGTCTCCTCGTCGAGCAGCTTGCCATGCAGCTTGTCGGCGATCGGCAGGCAGAACAAATTGGCGACCAGCGCGCCGTACAGCGTCGCAAGCAGGGCGGTCGCCATGAACGGGCCGAGCTTGGAGGGGTCGGTCATGTTGGCGAACATCTGCACCATGCCGATCAGCGTGCCGATCATGCCGAATGCCGGCGCGCAGTCGCCGATCGCGCGATAGATCTTGCTGCCCTCGTCGAGGTGCATCAGGAAGTTGTCGCGGTCGCGTTCCATGTTGTCGCGGATGAATTCGAGGTCGTAACCGTCGGCGACGTAACGGATGCCCTTGGCGAGGAACGGCTCGTCGGTCTCGACTTTTTCCAGGCCGACCGGCCCCTGCTTGCGGGCGATCTCGGCGATGCGGGCAAGTTCGTCGACGAGGTCGCGCGCCGACAGCCGGCTCATCGTGAAGGCATATTTGGCGCCGAGCGGCAGGCCATGCAGCATCACGCCGAGCGGAAAGCGGATCATCGTCGCCGAAATCGAACCGCCGAAGATGATGATCATGGCATGTTCGGAGATGAACATGTGCAGGTCGCCGCCCATGAACATCATCACCGCGATGACAATGATGCCAGCCAACAACCCGGCGCCAGTCATGATATCCATAGGAGACTCCAACGCGTACGCAACCTGCCCGTCCTGGACGGCGCGCAGCCCAAGGCGGGCCGCGTGGAAAACCCTAACGTTAACGCCATTAAGGACGCGTTACCGAATTTGGTAGGGATAACAACGGGTAAACGACGTTCTTTTCGCGATGTCGTTGAAGATGCTGGCTTTCCGCAAGCGAGCCTGCCGTTGCATGCGCAAAACCCCTCCCCGTAGAACAACGGACATGGGATAGGTTTGCCGGAAGCGTTTTCGCACAAGCTGGCTACCGGCCCGCGTGAAGAAAACGCGTCAACACAAGAATCCGGGGCCCCGTTCCGATTCAATCGGAACGGAAAAGCCCCTTGAGGAAACCAACCAATGAGCAGGACAGGATGAAGGCGGTTGTCGTCGAGCAATACGCACCCATCGATCAGATCGGGCTGAGGGAGATCGCCACCCCCGAACCCGGCCCCGGACAGATCCGCGTCCAGGTCCACGCCGCGAGCATCGGCTTCGTCGATGGCCTGAAGGTCGAGGGCCGCTATCAGACCAAGGATGCCCTGCCCTTCACGCCGGGCGCGGAATTCGCCGGCGTGGTCGATGCGGTCGCAGGCGACGTCGCCGGCATCGCGCCGGGCATGCGGGTGATGGGCGCGACGCGCTCGGGCGCGCTGGCCGAGCACATCGTGGTGCCGCCCGATGCCGTCGAGATCATGCCCGACGGACTCTCGATGGAGGCCGCCGCGGCCTTTCGCACCAATTACCTCACCGCGCTCTATGCGCTCGGCGAGCGCGGCTCGCTCAAGGCCGGCGAGCAGTTGCTGGTGCTCGGCGCCGCCGGCGGCACCGGCATCGCCGCCATTCAAGTCGGCAAGCTGCTCGGCGCGCGCGTCGTCGCCGCGGCCTCGACGGAGGAGAAGCGTAGCTTCGCCGCAAGCTTCGGTGCCGACGCGGTCGTCGACTACACGAAGCCCGATTGGCGCGAGGCGCTGAAGGACGCGACCGGCGGCCATGGCCCTGACGTCATCTTCGATCCGGTCGGCGGCGAGGTCTCGCTGCAGGCGTTCCGCTCGATCGCCTGGAACGGCCGCCATGTCGTGGTCGGCTTCGCGGCCGGCAGCATTCCCGCATTGCCGTTCAATCTGCCGCTCCTGAAAGGCGGCCTCCTGATCGGCGTCGATGCCGCCCAGATCGCGCGGCGCGAGCCCGAGGCGCAGGCGCGCGTGATGACGCAATTATCGGTATGGCTGAACGATGGTCGACTGACGCCTGTTGTCGGCAAGGTGTTCGCATTCGACGATTTTCGCGCGGCCTTCACCACGATGCAGACCCGCGCGGCGCTCGGCAAGATGGTGGTGCGGATCGGGTCGTGAGAGAGGCAGCACTATCGCCTCATCCTCGCTGTCGTCCCTGCGAAAGCAGGAACCCATACGCCGCGGCGGATGTTGTGAACAGAGCTAGTCATTCCAGCGAAGCACACCAATCAGCACTTGTGGCTATGGGTCCCTGCTTTCGCAGGGACGACACTGAATGTCGCAAGCCAAGCCTGCCTAGAGGTCGGAGAGATACGCGACCGTCGCCAAGGTCCGCGAAAACTATCACAGGTTATTGTTGCGCGGTTCTGTGCCGCCTTAGCGTTGCGGCGTACGGCATTCGGGGACGAAAAATGCAGGACATGCTGACGCATCTCGAAAAGCTTCGCCGCGACGCGGCGGAGTGTGCGTTGATCCGCGACCTGGCGACTGACATGCGCAAGCGCGAGTTGTTCAGCAAGCTCGCCGAACATCTCACGGCCCTCGCCGCCGAGGTGGAGGAAACCATCAACGCAGCACGCAAGGGGGACCAAGTCATCTAGCGAGGCCTACGTCGTGCGTTCGAAAGTATCGACACTTGTCGTGACGGCTCGCCACCAGTTCACGGGCTTCAGGGCCGCCGCTTCGCCCTCGCGGGCCGCGACCAGCGCCTTGTCCGACATGGCAAATTGCCGGATGGAACCAACGTCGCAACGGCGCATTGTCATTTCACCCATCGGTTGACAAGTAGTATGCCGCCAGTATCGGTAGACGTGCCGATCCTTTAGCATCGCTGGTTCGCCGAGGAGTCTATTCGCCGCAATGTGTTGTATTTCAGGATTCTTTGTCTTGGCACTTTTTGCACATCGAGCATCGAGCAGGACGTCGCGATCGCGCGGGCGGATTACCACCAAAGAGGCGCGATGAAGACCGACAAGGCCATCTGGTACGTCTCGTTCGCCATGCGAAATCCTGACGCCGGACATCACCGTTTCGCGCGCCAGACCCGTACCTTCACGACCGAGCAGGATGCCAAGGCGTTTGCGCGCACGCTGCTCGTTCAGACGCAGGACATCAGCGCCGGAACGATCAATCCGCACATACCGAGACGCGTGATCGCGCCGGCCGCGATCACGGCCTGGGCCGGCGACAGCTGAGGCTTCGCCGCCGTTGCCTCCTACAGGAAGCGCGAGGGGGCAAACGGGGCGAGCGGAATCTCCGGCGCCTTGCCGCTCAGGAGTTGCGCGACCAGCCGGCCGGTGCGGGCCGATCCGACCAGGCCGACATGGCCGTGGCCGAAGGCGTAAACCACATCGCGCGTCGCACGGGCATAACCGATGCAAGGGCGCCCGTCGGGCATGCTCGGCCGATGGCCGAACCAGGTGTTGATCCGCGATGGCGGAATATCCCTCGGCAGCTTCGGGAACATGCTGAAGAGATGCTCGCGCAGGATCTCGGCGCGCTTCCAGTTCGGCGCGGCGTCAAGCCCCGCGATCTCCACCGTACCGGCGGCGCGCAGGCCCTTGTCGGTCCAGTTGACGACCATCTTGGCATCGGAGGCCATCATCGAATTGCGCGGGCCGGATTCCGGATTCTCGATCATGACGTGATAGCCGCGCTCGGTCTCCAGCGGCAGCGGATCGCCGATCGAGGCGGTCAGTTGCCTGGAGCGCGCGCCCGCGGCGACGACAGCCGCGTCGCAGGCGATCTCGCCGCTCTCGGTGACCACGGCGACCAGCCTGTTGCCGGCAAGCCTGAGGCCCGTGGCCTTGGCGGCGACGCGCTCGGCGCCGTTTGCGATGGCGTGGGCGGCGAGCGCCGCGACATAGGCGCCGGGATCGCGGCAGCGTCCCGCCTCCTCCACCACGACGCCGAATTTGTAGCGCGGATGCAGATCGGGCTCGCGCTGGCGCATCTCATCTTCATCGAGCTCCAGCCATTCGATGCCGACACGCTTGCGGATGCGCCAGCCGAGATCGCGGTCGAACGGCACGCGCGAGGGAAACACATGCATCACCCCGCGCCGCTCGATCAATTCGCCCACGCCGGCTTCCTCGGCGAGCTGCCGGTGCAGCAGCGGCGCATCCTTCAACAGATCGCGCATCGCCCGCGCGGTGGCCTCGACCTGCGCCTCGGTCCGGCTCGACAGCAGATACTTGACGAGCCAGGGCAAGGCCTTCGGCAAATACGACCAGCGGATCGCCAGCGGACCGAGCGGATCCATCAGATAGCCCGGCACCTTCTTCCAGGTGCCCGGCTCGGCCGGCGGGATCACCGAATGCGACGACAGCCAACCGGCATTGCCGTAGCTCGCCGCCTGGGTGCCGCCGGGCTCGCCCGGATCGATCAAGGTGACGCTGTGGCCGTCACGCAGCGCCTCGATGGCGCTGATCACGCCGACCGCGCCGGCCCCGATGATCGCGACATGACGGGACTCTTGTTTGGGCATGATCTCCTCGGAAAACCGCTCCGCACTTTTCCGGATCATGCCCTAGCGCGCGGCCTGCGGCACAAAGTCCTTGCCGACCGACAGCGCGCGCTGATCGACCAGGCAGTGCAGGATCGCGGGCTTGCCGGAGGCCAGCGCGCGCTCGAACGCCGGCGCGAAGTCTTCGGTGCGCTCGACACGCTCGCCATGGCCGCCGAACGCCTTGGCATAAAGCGCGAAGTCCGGGTTCTTGAGCTGGGTGCCAACGACGCGGCCGGGATAGTCGCGCTCCTGATGCATGCGGATGGTGCCGTATTGCGCGTTGTCGATGACGACGACGATCAGCGGCGCGTCGTACTGCACGGCGGTGGCGAACTCCTGCCCATTCATCAGGAAGCAGCCGTCGCCGGCGAACGCCACGACGACGCGGTCCGGATGATGCCGCTTGGCCATCACGGCCGCCGGCACGCCGTAGCCCATCGAGCCCGAGGTCGGCGCGAGCTGGGCGGCGAACGCGTGGAAGCGATGGTGGCGGTGAATCCAGCCGGCGTAGTTGCCGGCGCCGTTGCAGACGATGGCATCCTTCGGCAGCCGATCGCGCAGCCAGGTCACGACCTCGCCATACTGGAAGCTGCCCGGCAGCTCGCGCGGCTTGTCGGTCCAGGCGAGGTAATCCGCGTGTGCCTTGGCCGCCTCGCCCTTCCAGGCGGGCGCAGCCGCGGGCTTCATGGTCTCGACCGCGGCGGCAAAGGCCGCAGGCGTCGCCTGGATCGCCAGCGCCGGCTGGTAGACACGGCCGAGCTCCTCGGCGCCGGGATGGACATGGATCAGCTTCTGGCTCGGCACCGGAATGTCGAGCAGCGTGTAGGACGACGACGGCATCTCCGACATGCGGCCGCCGATCAGGAGAATGACATCGGCGCCGGTGATGCGATCCCTGAGCTTCGGACTCGGGCCGATGCCGAGATCGCCGGCATAATGCGAGTGGTCGGCGTCGAACAGCGAGGCGCGGCGGAACGAGGTTGTAACCGGCAGGTCGAAGCGCTCGGCGAAGCGCGCGATGCCCTTGGCGGCCTCCGCGGTCCAGGCCGAGCCGCCGAGCACCACGATCGGCGCCTTGGCGCCGGCGAGCATGCTGCCGAGGCGCTCGAGATCGGCCGGCGCCGGCCAGGTCGCCGCAGGCTCGACCTTCGGCGCGTCGGCGACCGCGGCGGTTTCAGTCAGCATGTTCTCCGGCAGCGAGATCACCACCGGACCGGGCCGGCCCTGCAGCGCGACGCGGAAGGCGCGCGCGACCAGTTCCGGAATGCGATCCGGACGATCGATCTCGACCGCCCATTTCGCCATCGTGCCGAACACCGCCTTGTAGTCGAGTTCCTGGAACGCCTCGCGCTCGCGCATGCCGGTGTCGACCTGGCCGACGAACAGGATCATCGGGGTGGAGTCCTGCATCGCGATGTGGACGCCATGGGCGGCATTAGTCGAGCCCGGACCGCGGGTGACGAAGCAGATGCCCGGACGTCCCGTCAGCTTGCCGTAGGCCTCCGCCATCATCGCGGCACCGCCCTCGGCGCGGCAGATCACGACGTCGATCGGGCTGTCGTGCAAGGCGTCGAGCGCGGCCAGATAGCTCTCGCCCGGCACACAGGTGACGCGTTCCACCCCTTGCGCGACCAGCTGGTCGATCAGGATCTGGCCTCCGGTGCGGGCATTGCTTTTGGTCATGAGGGCTCCCTGCAAGTACTGGCGCGCGCTTGGGCTTCGCGCGGATCGTGGACCTACGGGGTATGATAGACGGAAATGGGGTGCAAGGCCGAAGCTACGTCTCGCGGTCGCAGCGGCGCCAAGCCATGCGGTAGGCAATGGGCAACGCTGTTTCATCATCGATTTCCGCAGAGCGGAGGATCGCCGGCAGGATTGAAGCCGCCGGCCGGCCAGCAGCGCAGCTCGCCGTCGTTCGGCTCCAGGGCGATCTCGTCGCGCTCGCGGGACCGACGTCACGACGCCGGTCCGCGGCCTCGATCGGGCTTCGCGCGACGGTCTCTACCTGAGCGTGCTTCTTTCATTGGCACTCCTATCGACGATGCGGCGACCTCGCGATCATCGCGAGGTCGCCGATCGCCGCAACAGAGCGCAGGCGGAACAATGCTCGCACGCCACATCGCCAAGACCGACAGCGCGCGGCCGCCGAGACGATTGCAGTCAGGAGCGCTCCGCTGCGCGCGATGGCGTGGCACAATCTGCATAAGCCAACGCGTCATGTGCACGATAACAATCATTAGGAGCGCACGCGTCTGCTTCCGTAAGACTACGGTGCAGCGATCGGTCGCTTCGCACCTTGCAGCGCAGGATCGCGCGGATTACGCAGCAAATCGCGGTGTTGCGCAGCGATTTCGACTGCACTCATCGCTGCATCGCGTCTTGCGCGTCTTGCGCGATCGCACGCGGCGCATTGCACGCCCTTCTTGATGGAATTCGAATCGCCTACCGTTCCACGCAGTCAGAAATTGTAAATTGTGTAGCGCACCTGCGTGGAGCCGGCGATGGAAGGCATTCCGCTGCCGATCAGGTGCACCGTTTCAATTCACCAAGATCATTATCAAGGCTGGAGGACAATGCATGTTGGGGATGAAGAGCGTCGCAAGCGTGATCGGCTCGGACAGTTCGTACCGGCTGTTCGACGACATGCCGATCAGTGTCATGCTCTGCGAGCTGGACAATTTCAAAATCACCTACATCAACGAGTCGACGCGGGAGAACTTGAAGAAGATCGAGCACGTGCTGCCGGTGAAGGTCGACGCGCTGATCGGGCAATCGATCGATATCTTTCACAAGAACCCGCAGCATCAGCGCCGGCTGCTGTCCGACCCGAAGAACCTGCCGCACAGGGCGCGCATCACCATCGGCGGCGAGACGCTCGATCTCACCGTGACGGCCATGACCAATTCGCGCGGCCGCTACACCGGCCCGATGCTGACCTGGGAGCTCGCGACCGAGAAGGCGCGGCTTGAAACCCAGACCGAACGGCTGTTGCAGATGCTCGACAGCATGCCGATCAACATCATGATGTGCGATACCGATTTCAACATCACCTACATCAACCAGACCAGCCTCAAGACGCTCGACACCGTGAAGCACCTGCTTCCGGTGGCGCCGGACAAGATCCTCGGCAACTCGTTCGACATCTTCCACAAGAACCCGTCGCACCAGCGCCGCATCGTCGGCGATCCCAAGAACCTGCCGCATGCGGCCAAGATCAAGCTCGGGCCGGAAACGCTCGACCTGCGGGTCTCCGGGCTGACCGACAAGCGTGGCAACTACACCGGCGCGATGCTGAGCTGGTCGGTCGTGACAGGCAATGTGAAGCTGGCCGACGATTTCGAGAAGGATGTGAAGGGGCTTGCAGGGATGCTGGCGTCGGCCTCGACGCAAATGCAGGGCACGGCCCGATCGCTGACGACGACCGCCGAATTCGTCAATCAGCGCTCGGCGAGCGCGGCGTCCGCGTCCGAGGAGCTGTCGTCCTCGGTCAACGAGATCAGCCGCCAGGTGACCGAGGCGAGCCGCATCGCCCGCATGGCGGTCGAAGAAGCCGAGAAGTCCGACAAGCTGGTCGCGGGTCTCGTGACCATGGCGCAGAAGATCGGCGACGTCGTCGCGCTGATCAGCCAGATCGCCGGCCAGACCAACCTGCTTGCGCTCAACGCAACCATCGAGTCCGCGCGGGCCGGCGAGGCCGGACGCGGCTTCGCCGTCGTCGCCTCCGAGGTGAAGGCGCTGGCCAACCAGACCGCCAAGGCCACGGAAGACATTTCGGCGCAGATCAACGAGATGCAGGCCGCGACCGGCAACACCGCCACGGCGCTGAAGGCGATCTCGCAGGTCATCGTCCAGATCAGCGAGATCTCGACCGTGATCGCCAGCGCCGTCGAGGAACAGGCCGCGGCCACCAAGGAGGTCACCGCCAACATCAACGGCACGACCAAGGCGATCGACGACGCCAGCAAGGCCGCCGAGAACGTGCTGGCGGCCTCCGGAGAGCTCGCCAGCAACGCGTCCGAGCTGGAAGTCCAGGTCGACAAGTTCCTCAAGAACGTGCGCGCGATGTAGGCGCCGGATCGCGCGTTTGCCTACAGCGAGCGCGCGATCAGGAGCTTCATGATCTCGTTGGTGCCGCCATAGATCTTCTGGATGCGGGAATCGATGAACATGCGCGAGATCGGATATTCCTGCATGTAGCCGTAGCCGCCATGCAGCTGCAGGCATTCGTCGGCGGTCTCGACCTGCTTCTGCGAGCACCACCATTTCGCCATCGACGCCGTCACGGTATCGAGGTCGCCGGCGACCAGGCGCTCGACGCACCAGTCGACGAACACGCGGGCGATCATCGCCTCGGTCTTGCGCTCGGCGAGCTTGAAGGCGGTGTTCTGGAATTCGAGCAGCGGCTTGCCGAACGCAGTGCGCTCCTTGGTGTATTCGGCGGTGATCCTGACCGCGCGCTCCATCGAGGCGACCGCGCCGACCGCGAGTGACAGCCGCTCCTGCGGCAATTGCTGCATCAACTGCACGAAGCCGTTGCCCTCCTCAGCGCCGAGCAGGTTTTCCGGCGGCACCGTGACGTTATCGAAGAACAGCTCCGACGTGTCTGATGCGTGCAGCCCGATCTTGTCGAGGTTGCGCCCGCGGCGGTAGCCCTCGGCGCCCGCGGTTTCGACGACAATCAGCGAGATGCCCTTGGCGCCCGGCGCCCCGGTCCGCGCCACCACGATGACGAGATCGGCGGCCTGGCCGTTGGTGATGAAAGTCTTCTGGCCGTTGATGACATAGGAATTGCCCTGCTTCTTCGCCGTGGTCTTGACGGCCTGCAGGTCGGAACCGGTGCCGGGCTCGGTCATCGCGATGGCGCCGACCATCTCGCCCGACGCCATCTTCGGCAGCCAGCGCTTCTTCTGCTCCTCCGAGCCATAGTTGACGATGTAATGCGCGACGATCGCGCTGTGCACGGAGACGCCGGTGGTCAGCTCCGGCACCGTGCTCTCGAGGTCATCGAGCACGGCGGCGTCATAGGCGAAGCTGGCCCCTAAGCCGCCATACGCCTCGGGCACGCTCGGCAGCAACGCGCCCATTTCGCCGAGCGCGCGCCAGGCCGAGCGGTCGACCAGCTTCTGCTCGCGCCATTTTTCGGCGTGCGGCGCCAGATCCTTGGCGAGGAATTTGCGGAACTGGTCGCGGAAGGTGTCCAGCTCCTCGGTCATCCAGGACGATCGGTAGTGCATTCTGCCCTCGTATTAAATCAGCAGACCGCCGCCGGCGACGATCACCTGACCACTGATGTAGTTCGATTCCGGAGCGCAGAACAGATAGACCGCATCGGCCGCCTCCTCCGGCGTGCCGCCGCGGCCGAGCGGGATCATGCGGCCCATCGCCTCCAGCATCTGCGGCTGGACGCCGACCTTGATGTCGCGGCCGGCGACGTCGATGGTTTTCTGCTGGCTCTCGATCGGCTGGGTCAGGCGGGTGTTGATCAGGCCGAACGCGACGCAATTGACGTTGACCTTGTAGCGGCCCCACTCCTTGCACATCGTGCGCGTCAGCCCGATCAGCGAGGCTTTGGCGGAGGAATAGCTTGCCTGCCCGGCATTGCCGTAAAGGCCCGCGATCGAGGAGATGTTGACGACCTTGCGGAACACCTCGCGGCCCGCCTCGGCCTCCCTCTTCGCCATCACCCGGATCGGCTCCGACGCCGCGCGCATGATGCGGAACGGCGCGACCAGATGGACGTCGAGCATCGCCTGGAACTGCTCGTCGGTCATCTTCTGGATCGTCGAGTCCCAGGTGTAGCCGGCATTGTTGACGATGATGTCGAGACCGCCGAACTGCTCGATCGCGCTGCCGACGAAGCGATCGGCAAACCCGGCCTCGGTCACGCTGCCATTGACCGCGATCGCCTCGCCGCCCATGGCCTTGATCTCGGCAACGACCGCATCGCCCGGCTCGGCATCGAGATCGTTGACCACGACGCGCGCGCCCTCGCTGGCGAGCTTCAGCGCAATCGCCCGCCCGATGCCCCGACCCGATCCGGAGACGAGCGCGACCTTCCCTTTCAGCTTCGACATAATCTCTCCTACAGCGCGATAACCGCTTCGCCAGCGAGCTTGACCTCGCCGTTCTGATCCTTCGTCGTCAGCGCAAGTTTTGCGCGCTTTTCGCCGCCCTGCTCGATCAGCTCCGTCACCGTGCCTTCGCAGGTCAGCTTCGCGCCGAGCTGGGTGATCGCAGCAAAGCGGGTCGAGAACGAGCGGATACGCGACGGCGCCACCGCGTCGGTCAGCGCCTGGCCGAGATAACCCATCACCAGCATGCCGTGCGCGAACACGTCGGGGAAGCCGGCCGCCTTCGCGAAATCGATATCGACATGGATCGGGTTGTGATCGCCGGAAGCGCCGCAATACAGCGCGAGGCGATGGCGGGTGATCGGCGGAAACTCCTTGCGGACGATGCGGTCGCCGACCGCGGGAGAGCTGGTCATGACGGCCTCGCATTGCGCACCACGACGGTGCGCGAGACATCGGCGACATGGACGCCGTTCTGGTTGGTGACCGGGGTGTCGACCACGATCAGCGTCATCGTCCCGCCCTTCTTGTCGGTCACGCCAGTGACGCGCGGGTGGAAGGTCAAAGTGTCGCCGACCACGACGGGAGCGTGATAGTCGAAGCGCTGCTCGCCGTGCAGCACGCGCGCCAGATCGATGTCGAGCGCCGTGAGGAACTCGAACGGGTCAGGTGCATCCATCATCTCGAGGCAGAACAGATAGGTCGGCGGCACCGGTGCCGCCGCGAAGCCGGCCGCCCGCGCGGCCGCCTCGTCGCGATAGACGGCATTCGTCTCGCCGAGCGTATCGAGGAAGAAGCGCAGGCGCCCCGGCTCCACGCGCGCGGTCACCGGCGTAAATGTACGCCCGACAGCGGATTGATCGACCATGGGCGGCCTCAGGCGCGTTCGTAGAGCGTCACGACGCAGGCGCCGCCGAGGCCGAGATTGTGCTGCAAGCCGATCCGCGCGCCCTCCACCTGCGTCGCCGCAGCGGTGCCGCGCAGCTGCCGCGTTAGCTCAAAGCACTGCGCAAGCCCGGTGGCGCCGAGCGGATGGCCCTTCGACAGCAGACCGCCGGACGGGTTGGTGACGATCCTGCCGCCATAGGAGTTGTCGCCGTCGTCGATGAATCTCGCAGCCTCGCCCTCGCCGCACAAGCCGAGCCCCTCATAGGTGATCAGCTCGTTGTGCGCGAAGCAGTCGTGCAGCTCGACGACGTCGAGATCATCAGGCCCGATGCCGGCGGCCTCATAGACCTTTTTGGCGGCATCGCGCGCCATGTCGTAGCCGACCACCTGCATCATGTCTGAGGCACCGAAGGTCGACGGCGTATCCGTGGTCATCGCCTGCGCCGCGATGCGGACCTGCTTGTTGAGGCCGTGCTGGTCGGCGAATTTCTCCGAGACCAGGATCGCGGCAGCGCCGCCGCAGGTCGGCGGACACGCCATCAGCCGCGTCATCACGCCGGGCCAGATCACCTGGTCGTTCATCACGTCGTCGGCGGTGACCTCTTTCCGGAACAGCGCCAGCGGATTGTTCTTGGCATGACGGCTCGCCTTGGCGCGCACCTTTGCAAAGGCGGAGAGCGGCGTGCCGTATTTCTTCATATGGCTGAGGCCGGCACCGCCGAAATAGCGCAGCGCCAGCGGCACGCCGGGCGCGTCGACCAGCTTGTCGGCCGCGGCGTCGAAATCATCGAACGCGCTCGGGCGGTCGGTGAACACGGCCCCGAGCGCGCCGGGCTTCATCTGCTCGAAGCCGAGCGCCATCACGCAATCGGCCGCGCCTGACTCGATCGCCTGCCGCGCCAGGAACAGCGCGGTCGAGCCGGTCGAACAGTTGTTGTTGACGTTGACGATCGGGATGCCGGTCATGCCGACCGGATAGAGTGCGCGCTGCCCGCAGGTGGAGTCGCCATAGACATAGCCGACATAGGCCTGCTGCACACGGCCGTAATCGAGCCCGGCATCGGCAAGCGCCAGCTTCGCGGCCTCCGCGCCCATCACGTGATACGGCGCATTGGCGCCTGGCTTGACGAACGGGATCATGCCGACCCCGGCAACATAGGTGCGTGACGTCATCGCGTGTCCTCCCGGAAATTACCCTCTGGACTATTTATTACCCATGGGTAATATACGGGCAACCTTCCGGAGTCAATGCGACAACAGCCACGCGATGGACGCCAGCCCTCCCTCCTCCAACACCGAGTCACCCTGGCTGCCGTTCGAGAGCCGGCGCCGCGCCCGCGACGAGAAGCGCGAAGCGGTGCTGCGCACCGCGGTCGCGCTGTTCCTCGAACAGGGCTATCACCGCGCCACGCTGAACGAAGTCGCCAAGCGGCTGAACATCACCAAGCCTGCACTCTACAACTACTTCCGCGGCAAGGACGAGATCCTGTACGAGTGCTGGTCGATCGGCAACGAACTGGTCGACGACTGCATTGCCGAAACATCGGCCGGCGGCGGCTCAGGGCTCGATAAGCTGCGCAAGCTCACCGTCCGCTATGCCGAGCTGATGACCGCGGACTACGGCAAGAGCCTGGTCCGCTTCGACATCCGTGATCTCAGCGAGGACAACCGCAAGATCGTGCAGACCGCCAAGCGGCGGATCGACCGCGCCTTCCGCGACTATATCGCACAGGGCGTCGCGGACGGTTCGGTGAAACCCTGCGACCCGAAGCTCGCGGCTTTCGCCATTGCCGGCTCGCTGAACTGGATCGGCCACTGGTTCCAGCCGGGCGGCGAACTGAGCGGACGCGCCGTCGCCGAGGAATTCGCGATCCGCCTCACCGAAGGCATCGCCAAAATGGCAACGCAAATGACATCATCGCGCAAGACAACGGCGCACAAAGCAGCCGTTCCGGCTACAGAGAAGGCGGACAAACCGCCTCGCAAGGGAAACGCATCAAGGGAGGAGACGAGTGAACATCACGCACGGACTGCGGCGCGCGCTGCAGGTCAATCCAAACGGGCTCGCAATCGTCTGCGGTGAGCGGCGGCGCAACTGGCGCGAGGTCGGCGACCGCGTCGCCCGCCTTGCCGCCGCGATCCGCGCCCTCGGCGCGCTGGACGGCGACCGCGTCGCGATCCTGTCGCTCAACTCCGACCGCTATCTCGAGCTCTACCTCGCCGTCGGCTGGGCCGGCGCCGTGATCGTGCCGCTCAACATCCGCTGGTCTCCGCTGGAGAACGAGGACGCGCTGCGCGACTGCCGCGCAACGATCCTGTTCGTCGACAAGGCGTTTGCGCCGGTCGGCGCGGCGCTGGCAGGCGCCATCCCCGGCCTGAAGCTGGTCTATGCCGACGAGGGCGAGACGCCGGCCGGCATGGAGAATTACGAGACGCTGATCGCGCGCAGCGCACCGATGGCCGATGCCATGCGCAGCCGTGACGATCTCGCCGGCATCTTCTACACCGGCGGCACCACCGGCCGCTCCAAGGGCGTGATGCTGAGCCATGGCAATCTGATGGCCAATGCGCTCAACGCGCTCGGCGAAGGCCTGTGGCCGAGCAGCACGATCTATCTGCACGCGGCGCCGATGTTCCACCTCGCCAATGGCGCGGCGATGTATTCGGTGCTGCTGTCCGGCGGCTCCAACGTCGTGATCCAGGGCTTTACGCCTGACGGCGTCGCGGCCGCCGTGCAGAAGGAGCGCATCACCGACGTGCTGCTGGTGCCGACCATGATCCAGATGTTCGTCGATCACCCGACGCTCGGCAATTACGATCTGTCGTCCTTGAAGCGGATCTCCTACGGCGCCTCCGTGATCAGCGACGCCGTGTTGATGCGGGCCATGAAGGCGCTGCCGCATGTCGAGTTCACGCAAGCCTACGGCATGACCGAGTTGTCGCCGATCGCGACCCTGCTGCACTGGAAGGAGCATATCGGCGACGGCCGCGCCAAGGGACGGCATCGCGGCGCCGGCCGCGCCACGCTCGGCGCGGAGGTCAAGATCGTCGACGCGGAGGACAAGGTGGTGCCGACGGGCACCGTCGGCGAGATCGCGGTGCGCGGCGACATGGTGATGATGGGCTATTGGGAACGTCCGGAAGAGACCGCGCGCGCCGTGATCGACGGCTGGATGCACACCGGCGACGGCGGCTACATGGACGAGGACGGCTTCGTCTACGTCGTCGACCGCGTCAAGGACATGATTATTTCCGGCGGCGAGAACGTCTATTCGGCCGAGGTCGAGAACGCCCTCGCCCAGCATGCAGCGGTGGCGCAATGCGCCGTGATCGGCATTCCGAGCGAACGCTGGGGCGAGCAGGTTCACGCCGTCGTGGTGATGAAGGGCGGTGCCAGCGCCACGCCGGAAGAGTTGATGGAGCACTGCAAGGCGCTGATCGCCGGCTACAAATGCCCGCGCAGCGTCGACATCACAGCGACCCCGCTGCCGCTCTCCGGCGCCGGCAAGATTTTGAAGCGCGAGTTGCGCAAGCCGTATTGGGAGAACCGCGAACGGCGCGTGAGCTGAGGGCAGCTCTCGACGTCACCCCCGTCATTCCGAACCCGGAATCGAGAGATCCGGATCTGGCGCTCACGCGCCATCCCGGAATGACGACATCTCATGACGCCATTCAAGCCCGAGCGTTGACATCGGGACACACCACCGATTGGATCGGCAATAGGTTCAATCCAGCGAGTTCCGATGTCCGCACCCGATACCAATGCCGACGGCAAGCCCCGCCGCCTGATGCACCGCCGCTCCGTCGAATGTCTCGGCTATCTCCGTGACGACGGATTGTGGGAAGTCGAGGCGCGGCTGGTCGACACCAAACCCTATGCCCGACAGGACAAGCATCGCGGGCTGCAGCAGCCCGACGATCCCGTGCACGACATCCGCCTGCGGCTTGCGGTCGACGACAGTTTTACGATCCGCGAGACCGGCACCACGATGGCCTCGACGCCCTACCCGTCCTGCCTCGACGTCGAGGGCATCCTGCAGCGCCTGGTCGGCGAACGCATCGGCAAGGGTTGGCGCGAACTGGTCCGTCGCAAGATCGGCAAGCTCGAGACCTGCACGCATCTCGCCGAGCTCCTGGGACCGGCGGTGACGACGCTGTTCCAGACCGCAACCTCCGGCAAGGACCCGCAGGGCCGCGGCGCGCTCGATCATCAGCGCGATGTCATCGAGCCACCGTTCTTCGTCGGCGGCTGCTATTCATGGCGGCTGGATGGACCGGTCGTGGCCGAGACTTTTCCGCAGTTCGCGAAGAAGCCGGTCGAGGCGAAGCCGGGTTCGTGAGCCGCTAGCGCTCGCGCCAGGCGCGCATCAGCTGATCGGAGAACGGCTTGAAGAGGTAAGACATCACTGTGCGCTGCCCGGTCTGAATAAAGGCTTCGACCGGCATGCCCGCGATTAGCTTCACATTGCCGAGGCGGGCCATCTCCGCCTCCGTCACCGCAATGCGGGTGACATAGAAGCTGGCTCCACTCTTTTGGTCGTTCGTGACATCGGCGGACACGTGGTTCACTTCACCGTTGAGCTGGGGCGTTGTCCGTTGGTTGAAGGCGGTGAAGCGCAGCAGCACCGGCTGGCCGATGGACACGCGATCGATCTCTTGTGGGGCGATGCGCACCTCGACGACGAGCAAGTCGTGGGCGGGGACGATCAGCATGATCAGCTCGCCGGCGGTGACGACGCCGCCTATCGTGTGTAGCGCGAGCTGCTGCACGGTGCCGTCCTGCGGCGCGCGGATATCGATGCGCTTGAGCTGATCCTCGGCGGCCACCCGCTTCTCGGCCAGTTCCGAGGTCTTCGCGCGAATCTCGGCAAGCTCCTTTCCCACCTCGGTGCGGAGATCCTGATCGATCTGCATGATTTGCAGCGCGGTCTCGGTGATCCGGCCCCTGGCTTCGGCGATAGACGCGACCAGAGCGCCGCGTTCGCCGTGCAGGCGCACTGCATCGCGCTCAAGTGTGGTCACGCGCGTGATCTGGACCAGGTTCTTGCGCCACAGCTCGCGCACGCCAACGAGTTCCTGGTCGACAAACGTCGTCTCGCCGTCTTTCGCCTCGATCTGCTCTTCCAAGCCGCGGATCTGCTCTCGCAGCTGCCCGATGCGCTCGTTGAGCTGTGCCTTCTTGCCTGCTCGGGCGGTCCCGCGCAGCTCGAACAGCTTGTGCTCGCCGAGGAGCACGCGCGCCACGTCCGTGTCCGAGATACGCGCGATAAGGTCCGCCGGAAAGTCAACGCGCTTTTGGTCGTCGCGCTCCGCCTCGAGCCGGGCCTGGCGCGCCGCCAGCTCATCGAGGCTCTTGAGAATGACCAGAAGGTTGGCCCGCGTCACCGTCTCGTCGAGGCGCAGCAGCACGTCTCCGGCCTTCACCCTGGAGCCCTCGCGGACATTGAGTTCACCCACCACGCCGCCGGTCGGGTGCTGCACCTTCTTGCTGTAGCTGTCGACCACCAGCGTGCCTGCGCCGATGACGGCGCCCGCGAGTTCCGTCGTGGCAGCCCAGCCGCCGACGGCGCCGGCGAGGAGGATGACCCCCGCCAGCCCCGCGCCGAGGTGCCGGCGGATCGAGAGCGGCACGACGTTGACCGGCTCGCGGTTCATGGGCTTGCTCCCTCGCTCACGACCTTGAGCGGTACCGGCGCCGGCCGCGGCTGCATCATCTTGGCCAGCAGCGCGTCCTTCGGCCCGAGCGTCTGCACACGCCCCTGCGACATCACCATCAACTGGTCGACGCCGGCGAGCGCGCTGGTTCGGTGTGCGACGACGATGACAATGCCGCCGCGTGCGCGCACGCCCATGATGGCTTGCGTCAGGGCCTGGTCGCCCTCCATGTCCAGGTTGGAGTTGGGCTCATCGAGGACCACCAGGAAAGGATCGCGGTAGAGAGCGCGGGCGAGCGCGATGCGTTGACGCTGCCCGGCCGAGAGCGCAGCTCCGGCCTCGCCGATCTGCGTGTCGTAACCATCAGGCAGTTGCAGGATTGTCTCATGCACACCGGCCGCTGTCGCGGCGGCGATGGTCGCCGGCACGTCGGGTTCGGGATCAAATCGGGCGATGTTCTGGGCCACAGTGCCGGCGAACAGCTCGACGTCCTGCGGCAGATAGCCGAGATGCGGCCCGAGTGTCTCCGAGTTCCACTGTTCGAGCGCGGCGCCGTCGAGCCGCACCTTGCCGCCTGCCGGCGTCCACACGCCGACGATGGCGCGCACCAGCGATGACTTACCCGACGCACTCGGGCCGACGATACCGAGCCCTTGTCCGGGCTGTAGCGTGAAGGAAGCCTCGAGCACCACCACGCGCTGATCGCCCGGCGGCGCCACGGAGACGGTCTCGACGGCGAGGCCCTTGCACGGCGGCGGCAGCGGAGTCTTCTCCGACTCGTCCGGGAGCTGCGCCCAGTACTGCTGTAGACGTTTCCAGCTCTGCCGGGCGGCGACCAGGCTTTTCCAGTGCGCGATGGCGAGCTCGACCGGGGCGAGCGCGCGCGACGTGAGGATGGCGCCGGCAATGATGATCCCGCCACTCGCCTCCTGTCGAATGACCAGGTAGCCACCAACGCCGAGCACCGCCGATTGCAAGGCCATGCGCAGCACTTTGGAGGCGGAGCCGAAACCGCCGGCGATGTCGGCGGCGCGCCTCTGGCTGGCCATGTAACCATCGTTCGCCGCCGTCCAGCGCGCGGAGAGCCGCCCGCGCATGCCCATGGCCTGCAACACCTCGGCATTGCGGCGGCTGGCCTCGGCCAGGGCATTGCGCTGTGCTACCCGCCCGGTGATGTCCCTGGTGTGCGCACGCGTCAGCCGGTCGGTGACTAGCGTCAGCAAAACGAGCAGCAGCGCGCCGATCAGCGCGGTGAGCCCCAGCAGCGGGTGGAACAGGTAACAGATTGTGAGATAGAACGGGATCCACGGCAGGTCGAACAACGCGGTCGGCCCGAGCCCCGAGAGATAGCTGCGCACCTGATCGAGGTCGCGCATCGGCTGCAGCCCGTCGCCGCTGATGCGCGCCCGCAGCGGCCAGCGGGCGACGATGTCATAAGCGCGCTCCGAGAATGCGCGATCGAGCCAGTCGCCGATGCGGATCAGGATGCGCCCGCGCAAGATGTCAAGGAATGCATGGAAGAGGTAGAGGCCGCAGGCCAGGACGACGAGGCCGACGAGCGTCGGCACGCTGTGGCTCGGCACCACGCGGTCATAGACTTCCAGCATAAAGAACGAACTGGTGAGATATAGCACGTTCAGCATGGCCGTGATCAGGCCGATGCCGATCAGCACGCCGCGGCAGGCGCGGAGCAGCGAAGGAAGATCGTGTGCGGGCGATGAACCTTCGTGATCGCTGGCAGAGGCAAGGCGCGCGTGCGCCCGCCGCCGTCGCGCCAAGCGGAGAATGATGATTGCCGCCACGATAGGCAGGGCCGCGCGGAGCATGAAGTCGCGCGGCCCGTCGAGAGCCGGGCCGAACCAGGCTTGCGCGTTGGCGGCGACTTGAGACCAACACTCCGAGAGAATGTCCAACACGTATCGATTCCTAGAGGCTTTCGAACTCGAGAGGCTTTGGCTCGGCGGCGCGGAGGCGCACCCATGTCGGATGCGTCTCCGCGGGCGACGGAATTAGGCCAACGGCCAGTGGCTCACGGTCGTCGAGTCCGGGTTGTCTACCAGCACGTTGAACGTGGCCTTGGCCGTATCGCCATCGGCGTCGGTGTTGACGATCCGGAACTGGATGTCCTGATCGTTCACCGGGGCCGCCACCTGGGTGGTGAAGTTGATGATGCGGACCCCCGCATTGGTGTCGACTGGATCGAAGTAGAACCGGATGTAGCCGGTCGAGAACGACTCTCCGGCAGCATCGTGATTGGTGCCGGGCACGATAGTATTGCCCAAGTCCGCAAGGGTGACGTGGGCGTTGCCTTGCTTGAGATTGCTGATGGTCGGGTTCTCGTAGTCGATCAAATCGCCGGCGGAGTTGAACAGCCAATACTCCGCCTTGATGCTGTTGATGTTGCCGATTCCAGCCACGTCGAAGGCCAGATTCTTGAGGTTGAGGCCGCTGCCTTCATTGAAGAAGAAGCCCTCGTTCATGTTGATCTGCGACGCCTGCCCGTTCTTCACTCCGAATCCGATATTGTCGGGGTTGAGGTCGTCGGCCGGGTTCGAGGTGCCGAGATCCGCGGTCAGCAACTGGGACTGGGTCTGGAGTCCGAGAGCACCTGTATCGGCGGCGGGGAACAGCAGTCCGTTGAAGACGATGTGGTGGCCGCCGCTCGTGCTGACATTGAGCGTCTCGACCGGGCTCCCCGACTTGATGGCGCTGAAGTTGAGCGTCTCCGGCGGGTTGGCGAGCGTCTGCAGCACCGTGAAGGTGTAACCCGTGTCGGTTACGCTCAGCTGGTAGACACCGTTGCCGCCGGAATCCTTGTAGGTCAGGACAGTATGATCAGTGTTGTATGACTGCGTGAGCCCGGTGATGGCAGCGGCGGCATCGATCGTGACCTTGGCCCCGTCGGCGCCGTCGGGTGACGTGAACGAGTCCGATCCCGAGGAGCCGGCAGTGAAGCCGACGGCCGGATGCTGGGCGTCCTGTCCGGAGAGGCTCTCCACCCCGCTGAGGCTTGGACCGTCGTCGAGAAGTTGGAACTTGTTTCCGATGTTAGCCGCCGCGGCGGCGCTCGTGTCACCGTCCTTGTCGGTGGCGGTGGCCGAGAGCGTGATCAGGTCCGCGGCCATGGTGGCGCTGGCTTCGGAACTGTCGCCGACCGCCCCATCAGTGCTCGTGGTGTCGGCGGTCGCCTCGTGGACGGCCCGGAATTCCGCGAACGTCACGGTGCCCGTCGAATCGACGTGAACGGTGAAGACGAGATCACCGCCCGTGCTCGTCGTGCCGATAACGTCTCCCTTGAGGAATTTGCCTCCGACGTCGTCAGCACTTGCAACGCTCAGCAGGACAGCTTGCGTTGACAGTGAATCGATCAGTCCGGAATCGACATTGGCGGACTTGACGCCGAGCGTGTACCCGCCGACCGTTCCAGCCTGGTCGGCGCCGTAGTTGGGTGTGAACAGGCCGCTGAAGCTGCCGGACGTGCTGGTGTTCGCGGCGTTGGGGGTGGAGCCGGCCGCAAGATAGCTCTCGTCGAGCTGGAGTGCGGTGGCTGTGCCGTTCGCCAGGATGGTCGGCCCATCGTCCTCGAACAACAGGTTGCCGCCGACGCCGGTATGCTCGGTCCCGCTCGTCGTGTTCGAGACGCTGAACGTGAAATTGCCTGCGTCGAAGCTGACATTGGATCCGCTGCCGCTGAGCGGCTGGGCGTTGCCGACCACGAAGCGATCCATGTGGCTAGATTCAGCGACCTGGAAGTCGACGGTGTAGTTCTTTTTCAGGCCATCGATGAAGTACGATCCGTCGCCCGCGGCCGTAATGTTGATGCCTGTCGTGACCAGCTGGGTCTTCGCGAGGTCGGAATACACCTTGATCGTGTTGCCGAGGATCGGGACCAGCGTCTGGTCGTTGCCGGCCAAGCCGCTGCTGCCGATGCTGGTGGTCGAGACAAGATTGCCGGCCTGAAGATCACTCGTTTCGTTGAAGGCATATATGTGCACTTTGACGGTGGTGTTCGCGTTCCCGGGGTTCACCTGGGTCAACGAAAAGCTCGCGTCCGTCACCGAGGCCACATGCGTGCTGTAGCTGAGCTTCGTCAGATCATGCACGTCTGGATTTGTCAGGGGGAAGTCGGGGTAGTTCACGTGATTGACGACATCGACGCGCACCGCCTCTCCGGGATTGAGCGCCTGCGAATTGTTGCCGAGGCCCTGTGTGCTGACGGTCACTTTCGAGCCCGGCACCAGGCCGGTGATGAGCATGTCGGGATCGCTGGTGTCCGTCCCGGCGGTCGCGGTCTGCTCGATGGCCGACCAGTCGTCAGACCCGGACGGCACGTGGCTGAAATCGCCGAAGTTGACGGTCGTCGTCGTGGTGAACGAGGCCTTCACATCGACGAGGCCGGAAAGGTTAAGCGTATCGGCGTCGTCGATCCCGCTGGTGTTGGTGTGCTTCAGCGCCTCGTACTGGATGGTCCAGACGTTGCCGCCTGTCACGTTGCCGGAGGTGATGGTCTCGTCCAGCACGATAGTGAAGGCGACGGTGCCGTTGGAGTTGGGGATCCAGGTCGTGCCGTTGAACTGGCCCTCGCGCCCGAGCAGGATGTGGCTGTTGGAATCGGTGTAGAGGAAGATCTGCGCGCCATCGCCGGTGGCGAAAATCTGGGTCGGCGTGCCGTTGGTGATCGTCCCCCCCGTGGAGTTCGAGAACTGCAGGTCGGTGACGGTGGTCGTGCCGAGCTGGATGAAATCGGTGCCGGCACTGCCGATCGTCCGTGCCGCAGCTTGCGGAAACACCACGCTCGTATTGCCCGACTCTTCGCCGGTGGAGCCGTCCGCAATGCCCAGGCTGGTCTTGAGCGCTGCGCTCATGTTCGCAAGCAGGTAAGACCAGGCAACTTCGTTGTCGGGCCCCGCCGGCACGCCCGTGTCATTGTCAGTGCCGCTGGTCTGCAAGCTCGCGGCTTCGTCGATGATGAGATTGCCATTGATGGTCAATACTGCCATGATTTCCTCCCTGGGAAAGGCGGGTTCGCCTCGCACCTGCTCCGGCGCAAGCGACAGCCGCCCGGGCGCGCGATCGGCCCCTGGTTTCACGTCAAAAAAAGCGTGCGTGCACTCGTCGGCGACATTCCGTCGCCGGAGGAGACGTCAGTTTCTGGCAGTCCATTAAGATGGGGCGCAGCGGAAGCTTGTCGCTACTTCGGCTACGCCCCTCCGACGCTGCCTGAATAATCAGTCGCGGAGAGAAGTACCTGCAATCGAATGATCAGATGCTCTTGCATGCTATTCTCCCTCGATCTGCTGCAAACTGCTGCGAACGCAAGTGGAGAAGCAAACACCGTTCAATGAATTTCGAGGCCAAGCCTCCCAATGGAACTTTTCCAGTAAAGGAGTGAGAAAATTCAAGGTAAAGGGTAAAGAAGCAGTACCACCTATGAGGTAAGGCGCATCGTCGTACATCTATTCTGACATGAGGACGACAATGTCGCGCTGCACGTGTGTAAACGGCGCGGGATGCTGCCAACAGCGTGCGGACAAGCCGGCGCGATGATCATGCAATAAGTGCACTGGAATCTGAGTTGCCGGAACATCAGCTCCTGGCACAAGGCCGACATGGGTGCTGTCGGCCTCAACAACGTCTTTCAGTCGAAAAGCGGAGCTTCGCGATCTCGTGAGTGCGCGCGCCAGCCGCCCTGCCAAATCACGCCGCGGCGGAATGCTCGGCTACGGCCTGCGGCGGGTTGCGGAAGCCGATTGCGATGCGGTTGTAGGTGTTCATCAGGCCGATCGCGATGGTCAGGTCGACCAGCTGCTTCTCGCTGAAGGTGGCGCGCGCCGCTTCATACGCGTCGTCCGGAATCGCGGTCTCCGCCACGCGGGTGACGGTTTCGGCCCAGGCCAGCGCGGCGCGCTCCTCGGCGTCGAACAGCGCCTCCGCCTCGCGCCAGACCTGCAGCAGCGCCAGCTTCTCGATCGCGACACCCATTTTCCGCAGTGAGCGCGTGTGCATGTCGAGGCAATAGGCACAGCCGTTGATCTGCGAGATGCGCAGATAGACGAGCTCGATCAGCGTCGCCGAGAGGCCGCTTTGCGTGATGTAGCCATAGACGCCACCGAGCGCCTTGATGCCCGCGGGCGCGACCTTGTTGTAATCGATCCGCATGCTCATTGCTTGTGTCCTTCCTTGTCGAAGACGGTCAGCGCCTTGTCGTTGCTGTCGACGACGAACACCGCAAGCAGCTTCGCCGGTTCGGTCGCGCTGGCGTTGCGCCCGAGCACGTGATGCGCGCTTGGCGGCTCGAAGAAGCTGTCGCCGGCCCGATAGATGTGCGCGGCCTCGCCCTCGAGCTGGCTCTCGATCGCGCCCTGGAGCACGTAGACATAGAGAAACGCCGATTTGGCGTGATGATGCGGCGCCGAGGGCTCGCCGGGCGGGAAGTTGACCTCGACCGCGATCAGCGACTTGCCGGGAATGTTCGTGATCATATGCTCGAACTTCGGCGTCACCGATTGCGCCAAGGCGGGGGTCGCAAGCGCGGCGCAGGCCAGCAGCGTCGTCATCAAGGTCTTCATCTCGTGCCTCCATTGCTACCGGATAGATGCGGGCACGCCTCGCCAAAAAGAAGCACCAAGAATGAACCGAATTGGTGTACCACGAGCCATGCCCACCCCGCTTCCCATCGCGCTCGACCGGTCGGCCAGGACGCCGCTCTCCGAGCAGATCCGCAAGGCGATCGCGGCGGCGATCGACAACGGCGTGCTGGTGCCGGGCGCCCGGCTGCCTTCCTGGCTCGACCTTGCCGCGCAGCTCGGCGTTGCGCGCGGCACCGTGCGGGCGGCCTACGACAAACTGTCGGACGCCCAGCACATCGTGTCGTCGAAGGCGGGCGGCACCACCGTCGCGAGGCGGCCCAGGAAGGCCGCCAAGCCCGATGCGCCGGTCGCTCGCGGATCGGTCGTGGAGATGTTTCGCGATCTGAGCGGTCAGGGACACTTTCGGATGGGCGTCCCCGCGCAGGATAGCCTCCCCGCCAAGCTGCTGGCGCGAATCCGCGCGCGCGCCGTCCGGGCGGAATTGAGCGCGGTGATGCGCTATGTCGATCCGCGCGGCGAGCTCGAATTGAGACGCGAGATCGCGGCGCACCTCGCGATCGCGCGCGGGCTCGAATGCTCGCCCGCGCAGATCGTCATCACCTCGGGATTCAGCGGCGGGCTCGGCCTTGCGCTGCGCGTGCTCGGCCTCGAAGGCCGCCGCGTGTGGATGGAAGACCCGGGATTTCCATTGACGCGAAAGGGCCTCGAGCTCGCGCGGCTGGAGGTCGTCCCGATCCCTGTCGATGCTAATGGCGTCGATGTCGAGTACGGTCTCAAGCACGCCCCCGACGCGGCGCTCGCGGTCGTGACGCCGGGCCAGCAGGCGCCGCTCGGTCCGCCATTGTCGCCGAAACGGCGCGCGCAGCTGCTCGACTGGGCCGCGCAATCCGGAGCCTTCATCATCGAGGACGACTATCTCGGTGAGTTGCAGCTCGACGGCCGCGCCGCGCCGGCGCTTGCCTCGCTCGACCGCGCCGGCCGGGTGATCCATCTCGGCTCCTTCAGCAAGACGATCTCGCCGACGCTTCGCCTCGGCTTCCTGGTTGCTCCGGAGCCGTTGGCGGCGCAGTTCGCCGATGTCGCGACGTGCCTTGTCCCTGCTCCCGGCCCGGCCGTGCAGCTGTCCACCGCGGAGTTCATGCGCGACGGCCACTACATTCGCCATCTCAGGCGAACCAAGCGGGCGTATTGCGACAGGCGCGATGCGCTGACGACGGCGCTGCGGAGCTGGAGCAACGACGCGCGGGTTGCCGGACTCGCGGTCATGCTGACGCTGCCGGACAAGACCGCCGATGTCGAGATCGCCAGGGCACTGCTCGCGCACGGGCTGGCGCCCGCCCCGCTCTCGCCCTGGTATGTTTCACCGAAGCGCGCGCAGCCGGGTCTGTTGCTCGGCATTGCAACGGTGCCGGATCGCGGCGTTCCGGCCGCATGCAAGCGCCTGTTCGAGGCGATCCGCGCCCAAAGTCGCATCCAGGAGGGGCCGGCGCCGCTCCGGATCAGGAAGCCCGCAACCCGGTGAGCGTAAGACTCAGCGCCTTGAGCCGCTTGCGCGCCTCGGCGTCATAGGCCTGAGCATGGGCGCGGGCCTCGCGCTTGCCGTCAAAGAACAGCCCGCTCCGGCCAGCCACATCGTCGTCCTGGACCAGACGCAGGATGGCATCACCGCCCTGCTCGACGGTCGAGATCGGCGTCGCGCCGCTGGCGCGCACCATCGTGGTGTTCATATAGGTCGCAGGGTGCAGAGAATTGACGGTCACGCCGGAGCCTTCGAGCTCCGCGGCCAGGTCGATGGTGAACATGATCTGCGACAGCTTGCTCTGCGCATAGGCGCGCGCGCCGCTGTAGTTCTTCGTGATCATCACGTCGCCGAAATCGATCGGGTGCTGGCCGAGCGACGCGACATTGACGATGCGCGCCGGCGTGCTCGCCTTGAGCCGCGGCAGCAACAGATGCGCGAGCAGGAAGCCAGCGAGATAGTTGACCGCGAAGCGCAGCTCGTGGCCGTCCTTGCTGGTCTGCCGCGCCGGCCCCTCGTTTTGCGAACCGATGCCGGCGTTGCTGACGAACACATCGAGGCGCTCCTGGTCGTCGAGCACCAGCTGGGCGAACTCGCGAACCTCGGCCAGCGAGGACAGATCGGCCTGGTAGAACATCGGCTCGCGGCCGCTGAGGCGCTTGATCTCGTCGGCCAGCGTCTGCGCCCGCTTGGTATCGCGGCCATGGATCAGGACCCGGGCGCCGGCCGACGCCAGCTTCATCGCGACATAACGGCCGACGCCGTCGGTGGAACCGGTGATCAGCACCGTCTTGCCTGCCATATTCATCGAAATTGCCTTTCGATCGTTCACCCAGCGCTGTCAGCAAAGATAAAGGCGCCGCGCGGACTTTGCCATGGCATGCCACCGCGCCGGCGGCGCCAAAGCGGCGTGCAGGATCGCCCCGGGGCACCGGCCTTCTCGGGAACCGCATACGTACTTCTTGTCGCGCGGCCGGCGGTCGCGCGGCGCCGCGTCGCGCGTCAGGCAGATCGCGTTCTGATATCCTCGACGTGACAAGCCAAAATCGGCACAAGATCGGCAAAGGACCGGAATGTCCTCGACCATTCCAGACAGGACCTTGCGAAAGACTCCCTCGCTGGAGCCGTTCGGCATGCTCCTGTTGTTCGGCGCGCTGACCGCACTGCCGATCGTCCTGACGCTTCGTCTGGTTGAGCCCGCACTCGCGCTGCCCGTGCTCAGCCTGTTGCTGTTCGTCCAGGCAGCCATTACCGCGATTGCGGCGCGCGTGATCCACGTGCGCACAAGCGTGGCGAACCTCACGCTGTGGGATTTTGCCGGCGCGTTCACCTTCATGGGGTGCGCTGCGGCGATCCTCGGCGAACCTGATCAGGCGGCGCTGTTCTTCGAGGAAGAAGCAGCAATGCGTCCGGTGTCACGACCGTAATCCCAGGCCGGGCCCCTCTGGCAGCCACAAGCTGCGATGTCGGACTGGAACTCAGTTGGAGTGGCCCTGCTTCGACCCGTGACGCGAATAAGCGTCGCGGTGGATTTGCCGTCCGCATGACGGCAAGAGCCGGTTTCGTCGAAAGGGTCCGCTCCCCGACCTCAAGGGGAATGCGACCATGTCCGAACTATTTTCGCCCGAATTGCTTTCACTCGACGCCCTCAGCGCATTGCTGCAAGTCGTCGTCATCGACCTCGTGCTGGCCGGCGACAATGCCGTCGTGATCGGCCTTGCCGCGGCCGGCCTGCCGGCGAAGCAACGCGGCAAGGCGATCCTGATCGGCATCGGTGCCGCGACACTGCTGCGCATCCTGTTCGCCCTGGTCACCACGCAGCTGATGCAGATCGTCGGGCTCCTGCTGGCCGGCGGCATCCTGCTATTGTGGGTGTGCTGGAAGATGTGGCGCGAGCTGCGCGCCGACGCGCACGAGACCACGGCCGAACATGCCGATGGCGCAAAGGGCCAGCGCAAGACGCTGTGGCAGGCCACCACACAGATCATCGTTGCCGACGTCTCGATGTCGCTCGACAACGTGCTGGCGGTCGCGGGCGCGGCGCGGGAACAGCCGATCGTGCTGGTGTTCGGCCTCGCGCTCTCGATCGCGATGATGGGCGCAGCGGCCTCCTTCATCGCGCGGCTGCTGCAGAACCACCGCTGGATCGCCTATGTCGGCCTCGCCGTGATCCTCTATGTCGCCATCGATATGACGGTTCGCGGTGCGAACGAGATCGCGAAGGTTGCGCCGGCCTGACGAAAGCAAAACGGCGGGCCCTTCAGCCCGCCGCTTCTCATGTTGAGAATACGCGCGCTGCGTCAGTGGATTTCCGCCGAACGCTTCAGCGCATCCTTCAGCTTCTCAAGCGAAAAATCCTTGCTGCGCGCAATGTCCAGGATCGGGGTCTCGCGGCGGCCGCAGAGTTCGGCGGCCTCGGGCAGCTTCGCCGCGACCTCGTAGGGGATCACGATCGCGCCGTGACTGTCGGCGTGGATCAGATCGTCGGATCGCACCGTCATGCCGGCGACGCGGACCTCGCCACCGAAGCTCTCCGCATGCACCCAGGCGTGCGACGGACCGATCGAGCCGGCCAGCGCCTGGAAGCCCGGCGCCCATTGCGGAATGTCGCGGATCGAGCCGTCGGTAATGACGCCAAGGCAGCCGAGCGCCTTGTGCACGTTGCTCTGCACCTCGCCCCAGAATGCGCCGTAGCCGACGTCGGGACCGTCGATGTCCTGGATGACGGAGATGCGCGGGCCGAAGCCGGTGCCGACATATTCGTAATAGTCGATGCGGCGCTTCGACTGCTCCTCGGCCGAGAGGCCGGATTTCAGCACCGAGCGGATCGTCGTGGTGCGGGCGTAGCCGACCATCGGCGGCAGCGTCGGGAACGGGCAGACCAGCGGCTTCACGGTGTAGCCGATCAGACGGCGCTCCGGCGCGACGATCTCCATCGCGTTGCAGATCGTCGGCGTGTCGTAGCGCGCCAACGCTTCAAGGACGGAAGCAGGAAGCGGGGCGGAAGCGGATGTCGTCACGGCGTTTCTCTCCTGATTTTTGGCGTTCGCTGGGCCGTCTCAGCCTATAGCCGAGATCGCAGGCGAACCCAACCGAGGCACGCTCATGGCTGATATTTGCTGGAATGAAGCAACCACATCACCGTTCACCCCCGCGCAACGGCGAAGCCGTTGTCGCTGGAGGAGGCCGCGCAGCGGCCGTCTCGAAGAGGCGACGGCCCCGCTGGTGGCCGTGCATCCTTCGAGACGCGCTCCGCGCTCCTCAGGATGACGGATCATAGAGAGGCATCAATGCAGATGCGTCGGACGATCGTCGCGGTCACTCTCCGCGACCGGCGCCGCATAGGGAGCCGCAGGTGACGCCACCACCTGCGCGCCCGCAGCTTGCGTCTGCGCGGCAAGCTGGCGCTCCTGGTCGCGATAGGACTTCCAGCCCCAGGGCAGACTGATCAGATAGGCAACCGAGCCCGCCGACAGGATGTGCCAGGGATAGCCGATCAGCAGCGCGACAAAGAACACCACAGCAACGAACACCGGCAGCACCATTTCCGGCGGCACGCGCATCTTCACGGTCTTGCCGGAGAACACCGGCAGCCGCGACACCATCAGGAAGGCGATCAGGAGCGTGTAGAACGCCGTCAGCGTCGCCGGCGGCATCGGCACGCCGAGGAAGGCGAGATAGATCGGCAGCAGCACGGTGATCGCACCGGCCGGCGCCGGCACGCCGGTGAAATAGTTGGCGGCGAAGGCCGGCTTGTTCGGATCGTCGATCGAGGCATTGAAGCGCGCAAGCCGCAGGCCGCCCGAAATCGCGAACACCATCGCGGCGATCCAGCCGCCGTTGTTCAGCTCATGCAGCTGCCAGAAATACAGGATCAGGCCCGGCGCGACGCCGAAATTGACGAAGTCGGCGAGGCTGTCGAGCTCCGCGCCGAATTTCGACTGGCCCTTGATCATGCGGGCGACGCGGCCGTCGATGCCGTCGAGGATCGCGGCGAACACGATGGCGGCGACCGCCAGCTCCATCCGCCTTTCGGTCGACAGCCGGATCGCGGTGAGGCCGGCGCAAATCGCCAGCAGCGTGATCATGTTCGGCACCAGCATCCGCACCGGGATCGGGCGGAACCGGCGGCGGCGATACTCGGTGGAATTCGGATCGAATGGCGTCATGGCCCGAAGAATATAGCAAGCGCCGCCCGGCTCCGCCATTGTGGCCAGAACCGGCTGATGGGGCTGGCGAAACAGAGTTAATCGGCGCGATAAGTCCGGCCCGGATCGGCGTTGCGGAAATCCGCCAGAATCGTCTCGCCGGCGACCGCGGTCTGCCCCTCCGAGACCAGCGCCTTGGTGCCCTCGGGCAGATAGACGTCGAGCCGCGAGCCGAAGCGGATCAGGCCGAAGCGCTCGCCGGCGCCGATCGACTGGCCTTCCTTGACGAAGCAGACGATGCGCCGCGCCACGAGGCCCGCGATCTGGACCACGCCGATGCGCCCGTTCGAGGTCGAGATGACGAGCGAATTGCGCTCATTGTCCTCGCTCGCCTTGTCGAGCTCGGCATTGATGAAGGCGCCGGGCCGGTAGGCGATGCGGTCGATGCGGCCGACCACCGGGCTGCGGTTCACATGGCAGTTGAACACGCTCATGAACACCGAGACCCGCGGCAGCGGCTTGTCGCCGAGCCCGAGCTCGGCCGGCGGCAGCGCCTGCACCACCATCGAGACGCGGCCGTCGGCCGGCGATACCACGATGCCGTCGCGCAGCGGCGTTACCCGGACCGGATCGCGGAAGAACAGCGCGCACCAGACCGTCAGCAGCGTCCCGATCCAGCCCAGCGGAGTCCAGATCCAGAACAGGATCAGGCTCGCCAGAGCGAAGCCGCCAATGAAGGGATAGCCCTCGGGGTGGATCGGCGGGATCTGCGCGCGGATGGAATTGGCGATCGACATCAGAGCTCGCTTGCGTTTCCCCGCCCCATTTGGCGGGAGAGGCCCTAAATCGACTATTCCGCGGCGGTCGGCAAGGGTTTCTCACCCGCGTCAGGGGTGGAATCCTCCGACGATTCAGTGACCGCCGGCGGCAGCCGATTCGGCGCGGTGCCCTCGTCATCGACCTGGGCGAGCCGTTCGCGGGCCTCCTCGGCCTCGCGCTGCCGGTTCCACATGCTGGCATAGAGGCCGTCGGCGGCCAAAAGCCGCGCGTGGGTGCCGCGCTCGGCGATCCGGCCCTGGTCCAGCACGATGATCTCGTCGGCGCCGACGATGGTCGACAGCCGGTGCGCGATCACCAGCGAGGTGCGGTTGCGCGAGACCCGCTCCAGCGCGCCCTGGATTTCGTGCTCGGTGTGGCTGTCGAGCGCGGAGGTCGCCTCGTCCAGCACCAGGATCGGCGGCCCCTTCAGCACCGTGCGCGCGATCGCAACGCGCTGCTTCTCGCCGCCGGAGAGTTTCAGGCCGCGCTCGCCGACCTGCGTCTCATAGCCCTGCGGCGACATCCGGATGAAGCCGTCGATCTGCGCGAGGCGCGCCGCCTCCTCGACCTCGTCGTCGCCGGCGTCCCAGCGGCCATAGCGGATGTTGTAGCGGATGGTGTCGTTGAACAGCACGGTGTCCTGCGGCACCATGCCGATCGCCGAGCGCAGCGAGGCCTGCGTGACGGTCTTGATGTCCTGGCCGTCGATCAGGATGCGGCCGCTCGAGACGTCGTAGAGGCGGAACAACAGCCGCGAGATCGTCGACTTGCCGGCGCCGGAGGGACCGACGATCGCCACCGTCTTGCCGGCCGGCACCTCGAAGCTCAGGCCCTTCAGGATCGGCCGGTCCGCCTCGTAGGCGAAGCGGACATCCTCGAACCGCACGCTGCCGGCGGATACCGCGAGCGGCTTGGCCCCCGGCACGTCCTTCACCTCGGGATCGCGCGCCAGCACGTCGAACATCTTCTCGATGTCGATGATCGCCTGCTTGATCTCGCGATAGACCATGCCCATGAAGTTCAGCGGCTGGTAGAGCTGGATCATCATCGAGTTGATCAGCACGAAATCGCCGACGGTGTGCGTGCCGTTGCGGATGCCGAACGCGCACATCAGCATGGTCGCGGTCAGCCCCGCGGTGAAGATGATCGCCTGCCCGGTGTTGAGCACGGCGAGCGAGGTGTAGGTCTTCACGCTGGCCTGTTCGTAGCGCTCCATCGAGCGGTCGTAGCGCCGCGCCTCGCGTTCCTCGGCGCCGAAATACTTCACCGTCTCGTAGTTGAGCAGCGAGTCGATCGCCTTGGTGTTCGCCTCGGTGTCGGAATCGTTCATCCTGCGGCGGATCTCGATCCGCCACTCGGTCGCGATGTAGGTGAAGTACATGAACACGACGACCGTGAGCAGCACCGCGAGCACGTAGCGCCAGTCGAACTGCCAGAGCAGCACCGCCGCCAGCAGCGCGACCTCGACGATGGTCGGGATCAGCTGCAGGATCACCATCCGCACGATGGTCTCGATGCCGGAGCGGCCGCGCTCGAGGACGCGGGTCAGGCCGCCGGTCTTGCGCTCGAGATGGAAGCGCAGCGACAGCTCGTGCATGTGCACGAAGGTGATGTAGGCGAGCCGCCGCACCGCATGCATCGCGACGCGCGCGAAGATGCCGTCGCGCCACTGCGTCAGCACCGCCATGATGATGCGCACCGCGCCGTAGCTGATCGTCATCAGCACCGGCGAGGCGATCAGCCAGACCACCCAGTTCGAGGCCGCAACCGGCGCCGAGCCCGTGCCGTTCAGCGCATCGATCGCCCATTTGAAGGTGAACGGCACCGACAGCGTGGCGAGCTTGGCGAACAGCAGCAGCACCACCGACCAGATCACACGCATCTTCAAATCGGCGCGATCGCCGGGCCAGATATAGGGCCAGAGATGAACGAGGGTGCCGAGCAGCGTCCCCTTCTCGGCGGCCGGCGGCGTCGCCGTGGGCTGTGCGGCGCCGGTCACATTCTGTTGCGGCGGCACCATCAGGCGCCCGCCCGCGCGGTCACGGCGCGGCGGTCCGCTGCCATATCTTTTCCACGGTTTGCCATTGTGCCCGTCATATAGATCGTTTGAACGCGGCGTACAGGCATATGATGAAAATTGTTCGCGATTCGCGGGAATTTACGGGATTTTTCGCCTCTCAATCCCCATATCCGACTCTTGACCCTGTTTACGCTGCAGTGCCACAAGGATCGTATGAACCAAATCAAGACTGTCTGTGTTTATTGCGGCTCCGGCCCCGGTAACAATCCCCGTTTCGTTGAAGCTGCCGTCGCGCTCGGCAAGAGCTTTGCCGAAAACAACGTGCGCCTGGTCTATGGCGGCGGCTCGATCGGCCTGATGGGCGCGGTCGCGAAATCGACGCTCGACCACGGCGGCTCCGTCACCGGCATCATTCCCGAATTCCTGCGCGCGCGCGAGAACGCGCTGACCTCGGTCCAGGAGATGATTGTCACGCCCGACATGCATGAGCGCAAGCGCCTGATGTTCGAGCGCTCGGATGCATTCGTCGCGCTGCCCGGCGGCATCGGCACGCTGGAGGAGCTGGTCGAGCAACTGACCTGGCAGCAGCTCGGCCGTCACCATAAGCCGATTCTGCTCGCCAACGTCGATGGCTTCTGGGAACCCCTGCTCTCGCTGCTGAACCACATGCGCATGACCGAGTTCATCCGCCCGACGCTGCCGATCAACGTCTTGATGGCCGACCGCGTCGACGAGATCCTGCCGCGGCTACGTTCGGCGGTGGCACGCACGCCCGAGGCCGCGAAGGATCTCGCGCCCGAAGTGGCGCGGCGGCTCTGATCGTTCGGGTGCGCTAAACTATCCCCGTCATGCTGAGGAGCGCGGAACGCGCGTCTCGAAGCATGCACGGCCCGGCTGGTGGCCGTGCATCCTTCGAGGCTCGCAAGAGCTCGCACCTCAGGATGACGGATTACGTTGAGCGCTCGTCCAGCCTCACTCGCTCGGAAACGTCACGGCCTCGATGCGGTTGCCGTCGAGATCGAGGACGAAGGCCGCATAATAGCGCACGCGGTCGTGCGGGCGCAGGCCCGGAGGGCCATCGGAGAGGCCGCCTGACGCCAGCGCCGCAGTGTGGAAGGCATCGACCTCGGCGGTGGTCTTCGCGCGCAGGCAGATATGGGTGCCGCTCTCATGTGCGACCGGCGCCATCGTGGCGCGCAGATTGATCCAGAATTCGGGATAAGCCTTGCCGAAGCCGATCGTCGCCGGCCGCGTGACGAGGCGGCTCAGGCCGAGCGCGGCCAGCGTCGGCTCATAGAACCGCGCGGCGCGTTCGAGATCGCGAACACCGACGGAAACGTGGTCGATCATGGGCCCTCCTCCCGGACTCGTAGCCCGGATGAGCGAAGCGACATCCGGGGAAAACCGATCGAGACGCCCCCCGGATATCGCTTCGCTCATCCGGGCTACGGTCTCACGCCTGCGCGCCCGACTTCACCAGTTTGTAAAACACCGAATCCATCAGCGCCTGGAACGAGGCGTCGATGATGTTGGGCGAGACGCCGACCGTGGTCCAGCTCTCGCCGGTCTCGTCCTCGCTCTCGATCAAGACGCGCGTGACCGCCTCGGTGCCGCCATTGAGGATACGCACGCGATAGTCGATCAGCTTCAGGCCATCGATATATTTCTGGTACTTGCCGAGATCCTTGCGCAGCGCGACGTCGAGCGCGTTGACCGGGCCGTTGCCTTCGGCGGCCGAGATCAGCCGCTCGCCGTCGACGTCGACCTTCACCACCGCGAGCGCCACCGTGACGCGCTGGCCGTTGGCGTTGTAGCGCTGCTCGACATTGACGTCGAACTGCTCGACCTTGAAATATTCCGGCACCTTGCCGAGGGTGCGGCGCGCCAGCAGATCGAACGATGCGTTGGCGGATTCATAGGCGAAGCCCGCGGCCTCGCGCTCCTTCAATTCCTCGACCAGGCGCGTCAGCCGCGGATCGCTCTTGTCATAGGCGATGCCGGCACGGTCGAGCTCGGCCATCACGTTGGAGCGGCCGGCCTGATCGGATACCAGCACCTTGCGGTGATTGCCGACCAGTTCCGGCAGCACGTGCTCATAGGTCTGCGGATCCTTCATGACAGCGGACGCATGGATGCCCGTCTTGGTGACGAACGCGCTTTCGCCGACATAGGCCGCATGGCGGTTGGGCGCGCGGTTCAGCATGTCGTCGAGCGTGCGCGACACCTTCATCAGCGTCGCCAGCTTCTCCGTGGTGACGCCGATCTCGAACTTGTCGGAAAACTCCTGCTTCAGCTTCAGGGTCGGGATCAGCGAGCAGAGATTGGCGTTGCCGCAGCGCTCGCCAAGGCCGTTGAGCGTGCCCTGGATCTGGCGCGCGCCGGCCCGCACCGCGGCGAGCGAATTGGCGACCGCCTGCTCGGTGTCGTTATGGGCGTGGATGCCGAGATAGGCGCCGGGCACGTGCTTGACGACGTCGCCGACGATGGTCTCGATCTCATGCGGCATGGTGCCGCCATTGGTGTCGCACAGCACCACCCAGCGGGCGCCGGACTGATAGGCCGCCTTGGCGCAGGCAAGCGCGTAGTCGCGGTTCTCCTTGTAGCCGTCGAAGAAATGCTCGCAGTCGACCATCACCTCGCGGCCGAGCGCCTTCGCGGCCGCGACGCTGTCGCGGATCGAGGCGAGGTTCTCCTCGTTCGTGGTCTCGAGCGCGACACGGACCTGGTAGGCGGAGGATTTTGCGACGAAGCAGATCGCGTCCGCCTTGGCCTCGAGGATGCCGGCAAGCCCGGGATCGTTCGAGGCCGAGCGGCCCGGCCGCCGCGTCATGCCGAAGGCGGTGAAGCGCGCGTGCTCGAAGTCGGGCTTCCTGCTGAAAAACTCGCTATCGGTCGGATTGGCGCCGGGATAGCCGCCCTCGACATAGTCGATGCCGAGCGCGTCGAGCATGCCTGATATCACCTGCTTGTCCTGCAGCGTGAAGTCGACGCCGTTGGTCTGCGCGCCGTCGCGCAGCGTGGTGTCGAACAGATAGAGGCGCTCGCGGCTCACGCGTGGCCTCCCGGGGTCGCGACACCATCGAGCTGCTTCTGCATCGTGGTGTTGGCGAGCCACTCGTCATTGATGGTGACCGAGTTGCGCTGCTGGGCGACGTAGCCGCGCTTGCGGAAGAATTCCAGCGCGGTGTCGCTGGCATCGACCTTCAGGGTCTTGGTGCCGCGGGCGCTCGCGATCTTCTCCAGCGCATCGCACAGCGCGCTGCCGACGCCCTGCCCGACCGCGCTCGGATGCACATAGAGCATGTCGATGAGATCGGCGCCCTTCAGCGAGGCGAAACCGACCGGCGCGCCCTGCAAGGTCGCGATCAGCGTGAGCTCGCCGGCGAGCTTCTTGCCGAAGGCCGCCTCATCGTCGGCGGCCATCGCCCAGGCTTCCTGCTGCGCCTCGCTGTAGTCGTCGCCGGTCAGGTCCATGATCGAGGCCGCGAAGATCGCCGCCAGCAGCGGCGCGTCGTCAGGCAGATACGGGCGCAGTGCGGGTGCGGAACGGCTCATCGCGCGACCTCCCAGGTGGTGATCGGCTTTCCTTCGGCATCCTTTCCGTCCTTGATCGCCACGCCCATCGCGGCGAGCTGATCACGGATCCGATCGGACTCCTTGAAATCCTTGCGCGCTCGCGCCGCGGTGCGCTCGGCGATCAGCGCCTCGACGGCAGCGGCATCGACGCCGCTCGCCTGCTGCTTGCGGGCTTCCCACGCGGCCGCGCTCTCCGACAGGAAGCCGAGCAGCCGGAGCGAGCCGGCAAACTCCTTGCGGCTCTGTTCGCTGCTCGACGCAGCACCGCGCAGGCCGTGCAGCACCGCCATCGCCTGCGCCGTGTTGAGGTCGTCGTAAAGCGCCTCGACCATCGCCGGCGACGGCGCGCCGGGCTCGGCGTCGGCCGCGACCGCGTACCAGTCGTCGAGCGTCTTCGCGGCCTCCTCGGTGGCCTTCGCGGTCCAGTCGAGCGGCGAACGATAATGCGTCTTCAGCATGGCAAGCCGCAGCACCTCGCCCGGCCAATCGGCCAAGAGATCGCGGATCGTGAAGAAGTTGCCGAGCGACTTCGACATTTTCTCGCTCTCGATCTGCAGGAATCCGTTGTGCATCCAGACATTGGCCATGCGGTCGGAGTGGAACGCGCAGCAGGTCTGGGCGAGCTCGTTCTCATGGTGCGGGAACACCAGGTCGATGCCGCCGCCATGGATGTCGAACTTCTCGCCGAGATGCTTCCAGGCCATGGCCGAGCACTCGATGTGCCAGCCGGGACGGCCCTCGACCTTGATGCCGGCCGGCGACGGCCAGGAGGGCTCGCCCGGCTTCGACGGCTTCCAAAGCACGAAGTCGGTGTTGTCGCGCTTGTAGGGCGCAACATCGACGCGGGCGCCCGCGATCATCTCGTCGAGCGAACGCTTCGACAACGCGCCGTAGCGCGGCAGCATCGAGTTGGCCGCGTTCATCGCCTGCGGCGAGAACAGCACGTGATCCTCGGCGACATAGGCAAAGCCGCCGGCGACCAGCTTCTCGATGATCGCGCGCATCTCCGGAATATGCTCGGTGGCGCGCGGCTGCACGGTCGGCGGCAAGCAGCCGAGCGCGGTGACGTCGTCCTGATATTGCTGATAGGTCAGCTCGGTGACCTTGCGGATCGCCTCGTTCAGCGGCACGCCGGGATAATCCCGCGCGGCGCGGACGTTGATCTTGTCGTCGACGTCGGTGATGTTGCGGACATAGGTCACGTGGCCGGCGCCATAGCGATGGCGCAGCAGGCGAAACAGCACGTCGAAGACAATAGCCGCACGGCCGTTGCCGATATGGGCGAAGTCATAGACCGTCGGTCCGCAGGCATACATGCGGACGTTGGTGGCATCGAGCGGCACGAACGGCCGCTTCTCCCGGGTCAGCGTATCGTAGAGGCGCAAATCCATGGAAACCGTTCCCAGCGCCGCCTGTGATTTGAAGTTCCTGCTGTAATGGCAGCGAGATCGTTCAGGAACTTCAAATCACAGGCGGCATTAAACTTTACCTTTGTTGGCACCGGACCGGCTCTCGCATTCGCAACCCCGTTCGCCGCAAGAACGTGCGAATGCGAGAGCCGGTCCGGTGCTGGCCGGGCGGTCCAATGCTCTCATGTGTTGAGAAAAGACGGCCTCAGCCAGCGAATCGCTAGCTCATAATCTCGCGGCAAATGCTGCAGATGGCGAGGTGGCCGTTCATGGTTCCACCATGTCTCACGGCCCCATTATCGCGTCAAGGGGCTGTTTTCGGGCGGTTTGCCACCCCGCCCCGCACCGAAATCACGTCAACGCCCTCATGGTTAATCATTATTAAGGATTTGGGCGTATCCGGACGCATGCGGATTCCCCGCCATTTTCACTGGTGCACCATGCGGCCCGTTTCAGCATTGATTGCCTGCACGCTCTTCCTTGCTCCGTCCTTCCTTGCCTCCTCGGCCGCGTTGGCCGACAGCCGCGTCTTCATCGTCGCCAACCAGGCCGACGGCTACGGCATCGACCAGTGCCTGGCCCGCGGCGACCGCTGCGGTGCCTCCGCCGCCCGCGCCTATTGCCGGTCACGCGATTTTGCGCAGGCCACCAATTACCGCCGCGTCGATCCCGACGAGATCACCGGCGCGGTCCCGCACGCCGCCAACGAAAAATGCAGCGGCAACAGCTGCGGCGAATTCGTTGCCATCACCTGCCAGCGCTGAGCCAAGCCGCTGGCCAGACGGGGCTATTGCCACACCGGCGCCCCGGAAACGACGTGACGCTGCCCCGAGAAACGGCTATTGCAGCGGCCTTGCCCGCGCGCTTTGGCGTTGATCGCCGCGCGGCGTCGTTTTAATGGCCGGATATGCCCAATAGCTCCCGTTCTCGCTTCTCCCGCTGGTTTCTGACGTGCGCCGTGCTGGCCGGCATCGCCCTGCCCGCCACGCATGCCCTGGCGCAAGTGCCGCCCGGCCCGCCCGGTCCGGCTCCGCAAGGCGCGCCGCAGCCCAACCCGCAGGCCAATCCGATGTGCGGCCGGCTCGAAGGCCAGCTGGCGGCGATCGACCGCGGCGGCGGCTCCGGCGACCCGGCCAAGGATGAGCAGATCCGCCGCTATCAGGACGCGGCAACCCGCCAGCAGGGCGAGCTCGATCGGGTGACGGCGCAGGCCCGGCGCATGGGCTGCGACAGCTCCGGGTTCTTCTCGCTCTTCAATAACAATTCGGCGCAGTGCGGTCCGGTCAACACCCAGATCCAGCAGATGCGCGCCAATCTCGACCAGATCACCGCCAATCTCGAGCGGCTGCGCTCCGGCGGGCTCGGCGGCGCCGACCGCGAGAACCAGCGCCGCTCGGTCCTGACCGCGCTGGCGCAGAACAATTGCGGCCCGCAATATGCCGCGGCCGCGCGTGGCCCCGGCAACTTCCTCGAGAACCTGTTCGGCGGCGGTGGCGGCGGCAATCCCAACAATCCGCTGCCCCCGCCCGATGCGCAGTATGGCGCCCAGTCCGGCACCTTCCGCACCGTCTGCGTCCGCACCTGCGACGGCGCCTATTTCCCGATCTCGTTCGCAACGGTGCAGGCGCGCTTCGCGGCCGACGAGCAAATCTGCAAGGCGCAGTGCCCTGCCGCGGATGCCAGCCTGTTCACCTACCGAAATCCCGGCGAGGACATCAACCAGGCGGTCTCGATCAGCGGTGTATCCTACTCGTCGCTGCCGAACGCCTTCAAGTACCGCACCGAGTTCAATCCGTCCTGCTCCTGCAAGCCGGCCGGCCAGAGCTGGGCCGAGGCGCTGAAGGCGGTCGACGACAAGGCGTCCGCCGAGCAGCAGGGCGACATCATCGTCACCGAGGAGAGCGCGCGGAAGATGCAGCAGCGCGCCCAGACCAAGGCCGCGGCCGGCAAGAAGGGCGCGCCCGCCGCTGCAGCTCAACAGCAGCCCGCAGCCGCTGACGCCACGGCACCGGCGGCCGCGCCGGCGAGCGACGGCCAGATCCGCACCGTCGGCCCGACCTTCATCCCGAAGCGGTAGGAAGAGTTCAGCCCTCGAACGCTTCCGCTGACGCGCGCGAGGTGCGCGCCACCAGCGTCTCGTCGGGCGCCGGCAACGCCTTGCCGAAATCGCGGAAGCGGTTGGTGATGGGATAGCGGCGGTCGCGGCCGAAATTCTTCCGCGTCACCTTCACCCCTGGCGCCGCCTGCCGCCGCTTGTATTCGGCGACGTTGAGCAGGCGATCGACCCGGGCCACCACATCGCGGTCGAAGCCGGCTTCGATGATGGCCGCCAGCGGCTCCTCGCGCTCGACCAGCCGTTCGAGGATCGCGTCCAGCACGTCGTAGGGCGGCAGCGAATCCTGGTCGGTCTGGTTCTCGCGCAACTCCGCGGTCGGCGGCCGGATGATGATGTTGACCGGGATCACCTCGCCTGACGGGCCGAGCGCGCCGTCCGGCTTCCAGCCGTTGCGCAGGCTCGACAGGCGGAACACCTCGGTCTTGTAGATGTCCTTGATCGGATTGAAGCCGCCGTTCATGTCGCCATACAGCGTGGCGTAGCCGACCGACATCTCCGACTTGTTGCCGGTGGTCACCACCATGGCGCCGGTCTTGTTGGAGATCGCCATCAACAGCGTGCCGCGGGCGCGCGCCTGCAAATTCTCCTCGGTGATGTCGCGCTCCAGCCCCTTGAACACCGGCGCCAGAATCGTCTCGAAGCCGTTCACGGCATCGGCGATCGGCAGGATCTCGTAGCGGATGCCGAGCGCCGCGGCGAGCTTGGCGGCATCGTCGAGCGACACCTGCGCGGTGTAGCGGAACGGCAGCATCACGCCGCGCACCTTGTCGGCGCCGAGCGCATCGACCGCGATCGCCGCGCACAGCGCCGAGTCGATGCCGCCGGAGACGCCGAGCAGCACGCCGGGAAAACCGTTCTTGCGGACATAGTCGCGCAGTCCGAGCACGCAGGCCGCGTAATCGGCCTTGTCGCCCTCGAGCTGCGCCGTGATCGGCCCGTTGCAGCGCCAGCCGTCGGCGGTCTTGCGCCAGGTCAGCGTCGTGATGTTCTCCGCGAACGCCGGAAGCTGCGCCGCGACGGAGAGATCGGCATTCAGCGCGAACGAGGCGCCGTCGAAGATCAGCTCGTCCTGGCCGCCGACCTCGTTGAGATAGACCAGCGGCAGTCCGCTCTCGGTGACGCGCGCCACCACGATCGACAGCCTGAGGTCGGCCTTGTCGCGGGCATAGGGCGAGCCGTTCGGCACCACCAGAATCTCGGCGCCGGTCTCGGCGAGACATTCGACGACGTTCTCGTACTCTTCGGACTCCTCGAGCCAGATGTCCTCGCAGATCGGCACGCCGATGCGCACGCCGCGCACCGTCACCGGACCCGGCGCCGGGCCGCGCGCGAACAGCCGCTTCTCGTCGAACACGCCGTAATTCGGCAGATTGGCCTTGAAGCGCAGCGCGGCGATGCGGCCGCCGTCGAGCAGCGCGCAGGCATTGTAGAGCTTGTCGTCCTCGACCCAGGGCGTGCCGATCAGCATCGCCGGGCCGCCATCCCTGGTCTCGCGCGCCAGTTCCTCGATCGCGGCGCGGCAGGCCGACTGGAACGCCGGCTTGAGCACCAGATCCTCCGGCGGGTAGCCGGCGATGAACAGCTCCGACAGCACCACGAGGTCGGCGCCGTCGGCCTTGGCCGCCTCGCGCGCGGCGCGCGCCTTCGCGGCGTTGCCGGTGACGTCGCCGACCGTCGGATTGAGTTGCGCCAGGGTGATCTTGATCTGTTGTTCGCTCATACGCTTAAGTTGTCCTGCACAACAGCAAACTTCAATCACCTTCCGGTCATGGTGCGATTGCAGAAATCGCACCATGACCGGCGGGAGCTGCTTTTGAGCATGATCTGATCGGAAAACCGGTTCCCACTTTTCCGGATCATGCTCGGGAATCAGAACGCGCCCATGCGTTCGGCGAGGGCGAACAGCCAGAACACCCCGGCCATGACGAGCGCGACGCCGACCGCGGCCGAGCCCATGTCCTTGACCCGCCCGATCTGCGGATCGTGATCCATGGTCAGGCGATCGGCGAGCTTCTCGATCGCGGTGTTGAGCAGCTCGATGACGAGCACCAGCACCACGGTTGCGACCAGCTCGACCCGGCGCATCACGGTGGCGCCGACCAGCCAGGCCAGCGGCAGCGACAGCGCCAACGCCACCACCTCCTCGCGAATCGCCTGCTCCGAGCGAATGGCGAATGCCAGCCCGTTGCGCGAGTTGATGGTGGCTCGCCAGAACCTCAGCAAGTCACTGCCCCCAAGTCACGTCCCAAGTCACCAGCCCCAAGTCACCTGCCCCAAGTCACCTGCCCCAAGTCACCTGCCCCAAATCACAACCCCGCGGCGGCCGGCATCGGCTTGACCTTGCCGGCGCGCTCCTGCTTCAAGAGCTCGGCGATCAGGAAGGCCATGTCGATCGACTGCTCGGCATTGAGGCGGGGATCGCAGACCGTGTGGTAGCGGTCGTTGAGGTCCTCATCGGTGATGGCGCGCGCGCCGCCGATGCATTCGGTGACGTCCTGTCCGGTCATCTCCAGATGCACGCCGCCGGCATGGGTGCCTTCGGCAGCGTGGATCTGGAAGAACGACCTCACCTCCGACAGCACGCGGTCGAACGGCCGCGTCTTGTAGCCCGAGGTCGAGGTGATGGTGTTGCCGTGCATCGGATCGCACGACCACACCACCTTGCGCCCTTCCCGCTGCACGGCGCGGATCAGGCCCGGCAGATGGTCGCCGACCTTGTCGGCGCCGAACCGGTTGATCAGGGTCAGGCGCCCCGGCTCATCTTCGGGATTGAGGATATCGATCAGCTTCAGCAGCTCGTCGGGCTTCAGCGACGGGCCGCATTTCAGGCCGATCGGATTCTTGATGCCGCGGAAATATTCGACATGGCCGTGATCGAGCTGGCGGGTGCGATCGCCGATCCAGATCATGTGGCCGGAGGTCGCGTACCAGTCGCCGGTGGTGGAATCGACCCGCGTCATCGCCTGCTCGTAGCCGAGCAGCAGCGCTTCGTGGCTGGTGTAGAAATCGGTGGCGCGCAGCTCGGGATGGCTCTCGAGGTCGAGGCCGCAGGCGCGCATGAAGTTCAGCGCATCCGAGATGCGGTCGGCCAGCTCCTTGTAGCGGCGGGACTGCGGCGAATCTTTCAGGAAGCCGAGCATCCACTGATGCACGCTGCCGAGATTGGCGAAGCCGCCGGTCGCGAACGCGCGCAGCAGGTTCAGCGTCGCGGCGGATTGGCGATAAGCCATCAGCTGGCGCTGCGGATCGGGAATGCGCGCTTCCGGCGTGAAGGCGATGTCGTTGACGATGTCGCCGCGATAGCTCGGCAGCTCGACGTCGCCCTGCTTCTCGGTCGGCGACGAGCGCGGCTTTGCGAACTGGCCGGCGATGCGGCCGACCTTCACCACCGGCAGCGCGCCGGCATAGGTCAGCACGACCGCCATCTGCAGGAAGACGCGGAAGAAGTCGCGGATGTTGTTGGCGCCGTGTTCGGCAAAGCTCTCGGCGCAGTCGCCGCCCTGCAGCAGGAAGGCCTCGCCGGCGGCGACCCGCCCCAGCGCCTTCTTCAGGCTGCGCGCCTCGCCCGCGAACACCAGCGGCGGAAAGGTCGCCAGCTGGGCCTCGACATCGGCCAATGCCTTGGCATCGGGATAATCGGGCACCTGCAGCACCTTCTTGGCGCGCCAGCTATCGGGTGTCCACCGCTCGGACATGAGGTCAACTCCTGAGCAAAAACCGCAACTTAATCACGGCATGAGGAAAGCCCGGCTTATACACAGGGCCCCGCTTTCCCGCTAGAAGGATTCCTGCAATCTGGTCAAGCCCTTGCAGGGAAATCCGAATTCGCATTTGGTAGAGCATAGCATGAATGCCGTGGAAATCGCCGTGGCCTCCGCCGCGCTGGACGACGTTTTTAGCGACGACATCGTCGTGCCGGCCGCGGACGGCTATCCGCTCGCCGCGACGCTGTTCCTGCCGCGCGGCACGCGGCGCCACGCCGTCCTGATCAATTCGGCAACCGCCGTGCCCCGCAAGGTCTATCGCGGCTTTGCCGGCTACCTCGCCCGCCGCGGCGCGGCGGTGCTGACCTACGACTACCGCGGCACCGGCGACAGCCGGCCGATGGCGGCGACCGGCCTTAACAAGCCGAAATCGCTGGCCGGCTTCAAGGCCACGATGGCGGACTGGGCCGCGCTCGACGCCACCGCGGCGGTGAACTGGATGCGCGAGCGCTACCGCAACCTCCCCTTCGCCTATGTCGGACACTCCTTCGGCGGCCAGGCCCTCGGGCTGCTGGCCAACAATGCCGAGATCCCGCGCGCGCTCCTGATCGCCTCGCAGGCGGCCTATTGGAAGCTGATGGCCTCGCCCGAGCGCTACCGCGTCGTCGCCTTCATGAACGGCGTCGGCCTGCCGCTGGCGCGCACGCTCGGCTATCTGCCCGCCTGGGCCGGCCTCGGCATGGACCTGCCGAGGGGCGCGTTCGAGCAATGGCGGAGCTGGCTGATGCGGGAGCGCTATCTGCTCGATGATGCCACGCTGACGGCGCGCGAAAATTTTCCGAAGTTCAAGGGCAGGCTCCGCGCGCTTGTCATGACCGACGACATCTGGGCGACGCGGCCGGCGGTCGAGTTGCTGTGCTCCGCCTTCACGTCGATCACGCCCGAGATCATCTTGATCCGTCCCGCCGATGCCGGCGCGAAAGCGATCGGCCATTTCGGCTTCTTCCGCAGCGAACACCGCGATGCGCTGTGGCGTGGCGCCGCGGAGTGGCTCGAGGCGGAGGGATAAGCGCGGGCTCTCTCCGCCGTCGTCCTGGCGAAAGCCAGGCCCCACAACCACCGCATTTGGATTGTGAATGGGATCGCGGCCCCAACGCCGTGCCGCAATGATCACCTGGGGTAATAGGTCCTGGCCTTCGCCAGGACGACGATGAGGATGGCTTTCGCGCGATGCGATGCACCGCTGCGTAGCTCATCCCGCTGTCATCGCCCGGTTCGCACTTGCTGGCCACATCGGTGTCGTCCCGGCGAAGGCCGGGACCCATGCTCCGCGGCGCTCGTTGTTATCGGGACTCGTCGTTCCACCATCGCGCAACAAATGATCATTCGTGGTTATGGGTCCGGCTTTCGCCGGGGCGACACCGGACGTATTGCGCCGCCGGTGAGACATACTTTCGCATTGTCGCGACATGAATCGCCCGAGCCTTGCTCTTCAACTTGGATCCGCGGTCAAAATGATGGGTATCGCTTCGCTCCACCCCTCCTGCCAGTCTCACACCACCTTGCGCGGCGCCGCCGTCGCCGCATCACCTGTGTTCGGCGTCCCGGTCGGCTCGATCAGCAGCAGATGCACCTCTTCCTTTGCGACCGGCCGGTGCTCGACGCCTTTTGGCACGATGTACATCTGCCCGGGAGTTAGCGTGACGGTGCGATCGCGCAGCTCGATGTCGAGGATGCCTTTCAGGACGAGGAAGAAGTCGTCGGTGTCGTCGTGCTTGTGCCAGACGAACTCGCCCTGCACCTTCACCACCATGACGTCGCAGGCATTGAATTGCGCGACGGTGCGCGGCGACCAGTGATCGGAGAATGTCGACAGTTTCTGCGAAAGATCGATCGCGCCGCTCATGATGCCTCCGGGTCCGGGCCAGCCTGCCGGACTCGTTAGCTCAGCCGTGCGACGCACTCAATGCACGCCCCTTAATCTCTCCGGATAAGCACTCGGCTCATTGTGCCCCTTGATATCGCAAGGCGCTTCTCCGTTGGTGGCTCGCCGCGCCAGCAGTTCCTTTTCGGCCTGATACCAGAGCTGATCCATCTTGCCCGGCGGCTCGCCGGCGTCCTTCCACAATTCGTAGGCGCGGGTCCGGATCTCCTGCTCGGTTGGGCCTCTCATGCGCGGCTCCCTCAATTTGAGACATCAAACTGTTTGAGAGTGGAACGGACAGTATAGCGCAAGGTTCCAGGGTGCGCGAGACGGCCGCGCGCCGAGGGCGCGTCTGCACAAGCGCCGCTGCGCGAAACCGCGTTCGATTTGAGCGCGCGAAGCGGCCCCGGGAAAAGCCGCCGATGGATATGCATGTCAACAAGGGTGCCCTAATTCGCGGGCGCACGAAGCGCGGCCGTCGGCGCCGGTCTTGCGGAGGCGCGCTACCCCTTCTGAGGTATGAAACCTTTTGCCCGCTTCCGCAGACAAAAACTCATCAGGATTTTGTCACGACCTTCCTGGGGCTAGAGACAGCGCCGTCCGCATGTATTTTAAGCGGGCGGCGTTGGGCTGTCAGGCAGAGCTCGTTCCCCGCTCGCGATCGCCAGAGAGCACCTGGACGGCAGCGCCGGCCCGCGGGTTACCGCTACTCCGCCGCCTGGCGCACGTGGCGCGCGGTCGGCGTCCGCATCGTCACCAGCTCTTCGGAGGCGGTCGGATGCAGCGCGATGGTGGCGTCGAAATCGGCCTTGGTCGCCTTCATCTTGACGGCGATCGCGACGGCCTGGGTGATTTCGGCGGCGCCATCACCGACGATATGGCAGCCGAGCACGCGGTCGCTCGCGCCGTCGACCACGAGCTTCATCAGCACGCGGGTGTCGCGGCCGGACATCGTCGCCTTGATCGGGCGGAAATCGGTCTTGTAGATGTCGACGTGGCTGAACTGCGCCCGCGCCTCTTCCTCCGTCAGACCAACGGTGCCGACCTCCGGCTGCGAGAACACCGCGGTCGGGATTGTGGCGTGGTCGACCTGGACCGGGCGCTTGCCGAACACGGTGTCGGCGAAGGCATGGCCCTCACGGATGGCAACCGGGGTCAGATTGGTGCGGTGGGTGACGTCGCCGACCGCGTAGATGTTGTCGACCGAGGTCTTCGACCAGCCGTCGACCTGGATGCCGCCATTGGCGGGATTGATGGCGACGCCCGCGGTCTCCAGTCCGAGACCCCGGACATTGGGATGCCGGCCGATCGCGAACATCACCTGGTCGGAGGCGATGCTCGAACCATCAGACAAATGGGTGGTGAAGTCACGGCCGTGCTTGTCGATCTTCGCCACCGTGCGGCCGGTGATGATGGTGATGCCGCGCTTCTCCATCTCGGCGCGGACATGCTTGCGCACGTCCTCGTCGAAGCCGCGCAGGATGTTGTCGCCGCGATAGATCACCGTGACGTCGGAGCCGAAGCCGGCGAAGATGCCGGCGAACTCCAGCGCGATGTAGCCGCCGCCCTGGATCACGATCCGCTTCGGCAGCTCCTTGAGGTGAAACGCCTCGTTGGAGGAGATCACGTGCTCGATGCCGGGCACGATCGGCCCGTGATTGGGCGCGCCGCCGGTGGCGATCAGGATGTACTTCGCCGTCACCTTCTCGCCGGTGGCGAGTCTGATGGTGTGGGTATCCTCCAGCACCGCGCGGGTCTTCACGATCCGTGCGCCCGACTTCTCGACATTGCTGGTGTAGGCGCCCTCGAGCCGGGCGATCTCCTTGTCCTTGTTGGCGACCAGCGTCGTCCAGTCGAACGAGACCTGCCCGATGCTCCAGCCGAAGCCGACCGCGTCCTCGATCTCGTCGTGGACGTGGCTGCCGATCACGAACAGTTTCTTCGGCACGCAGCCGCGGATCACGCAGGTGCCGCCCATCCGGTACTCTTCGGCGACCATGACCTTCGCGCCGTAGCCGGCGGCGATGCGGGCGGCACGAACGCCGCCCGAACCACCACCGATGACAAACAGGTCGACGTCAAACTCGGCCATTCTTGCACCCAACCTTGGCAACCACGCCGGAAATCGGCTCTTGCAACTGGTTCCCCTGATCCTGAGGAGCCCGCGAAGCGGGCGTCTCGAAGGATGGAGGCCACAGAGGGGCCTCATGGTTCGAGACGCGCTCCGCGCTCCTCACCATGAGGGTCCAATAGCGCCGCGCGCTCAGATATCCTTGCCGCGCTTCTTCATCTCGGCCTTGAACTGGGCGTTGACGATCACGCCAAACTGCTGCGCCCACTGCTGCATATATTGCAGCGAATCGTTGATTGCCTTGGGCTCGGAGGTCAAAAGCTTCTGACCGAGCGGCGTCTTGTAGAAGATCACGAGATCCTTGAGCTCCTGCTCGGTGAACTCGGCGGCGTAGAGCTGCGCCATGCCCTCGCCGATTTCCTTCTCGCTGCCAGCCAGATTCTTGGCGACGACCAGCGCAACCTCGTTGAGATCCTTCTGGTAGTTCAGGTACTGCTGCAGCAGACCGGTCTTGGTCTTCTCGATGATTCCCGGAACGGCGCCTGCATACATCACCGCGACGTTCTTCATCGTCAGGATTTCCTTGGCGTATCCGATCGCCGCGGGGGTCGACTGCTTGACGTCCTTGGGCATGGCGGGCAACTGCGGCTGCTGCGCCATCGCCGGTGCGAGCGCCAGTCCAGCCGCCAGGGCCGCAGCCGACAAAAGTCCCGAAAAACGCTTCATTCCAAGTCTCCTTGCTTGCGGCCTCATGGCCGTTCAACAACCCGAATTCCCTGCGCGCCGGCCAGCACGGCGACGCTGCCAAGCCCAATGAACAGGCCGTGTTCGACCACGCCTGGAATCACGCTGAGCAGACCGGCAAGACGCGGCGGATCGCCGATCCGGCCGAGATGGGCATCGACGATCCAGTGGCCGCCATCGGTGACAAAAACGTGACCGTCCTTGCCCTTCCGGATCAGCATTTCGCCGGACACGCCGGCCTTAGCGAATGCCCGCGCCATCGCGGCCTGCGTTGCAGCCAGCCCGAACGGGATCACCTCGACCGGCAGCGGGAAGCGGCCGAGCACGTCGACCCATTTGCTGTCGTCGGCGATCACGATCATGCGATCACTGGCGGCCGCGACGATTTTCTCGCGCAGCAGCGCACCGCCGCCGCCCTTGATCAGGTTGAGCGCCGGGTCGATCTCGTCGGCGCCGTCGATGGTGAGGTCGAGATGGTCGATCTCGTCCAGCGTGGTCAGCGGAACGCCGCAGCGGATCGCATCCGCGCGGGTCGCTTCCGAGGTCGGCACGCCGATCACCTTCATGCCCGCACGGACCTTCTCGCCGAGCAGCTCGACGAAGTGCTTGGCGGTCGATCCGGTGCCGAGCCCGAGCTTCATGCCGTCGCGCACCTCTTCGAGCGCGCGCGCCGCCGCCTGGCGTTTCAGTGCGTCCATGTCCACGTGCCGACAACCCCTCGGTTGGTCCGTTACGGGCCGCCATCGGGTGGCCCGGCGGGCGCATATCTAGCGTCGTTTTGCAGGCAGGAATAGCGGCAAGCGGACCAGTCTTTAGGCCGAAACGGCGTCCATCGCGGCCAAAATCGCCGAAAAGCGCTCCTCGACCTCAGCCCGCATCCCGGGGTGGGTGAAAATGTACAACTGGTCGTCGCGGATCGCGGCCAGCACCTGCCCCGCAACCGACGCCGGATCGAGACCGGCCTCCAGGCGGCGCGCGATCTCGGCGACGACAGCGGCCATCGGGCTTGCCGGATCGAGCTGACGGGCCGGGCCGTACTGCTCGCCGCGGTTGCGCCCGCTCTCGCCGATCCGGGTCCGCACAAAGCTCGGACAGAGCACGCTGACGCCGATCCCGAGCGGCCTCAGCTGCATGGCGAGCCCTTCGGACAGGCTGACGACGGCGAACTTGGTCGCCGAATACGGGCTCAAGCCAAGCCCGCTTCTTATCCCGGCCATCGATGCCGTGTTGACGATATGACCGCCCTCGCCGTGCTGGCGGATGTGCGGCAGGAAGCTCCTGATGCCGTGCACGACGCCCATCAGATTGACGTCGATCACCCAGCGCCAGTCGTCGATCGAGATCGGGTCAATGCCGCCGCCGGCTGCGACGCCGGCATTGTTGCAGAGGACATGAACCCTGCCGAAGGCGCGGAACGATGCCTCTGCCGCGCGATCGACGCTCAAGGGATCGGCAACGTCGCAGACCACGCCATGGACATCCGCGCCGCCGGCGCGCAGCGCATCGACGGCCTTGTCCAGCGGACCGGTTTCGATGTCGGCGAGCATCACCTTCATGCCCTCGCGGGCGAAGGCGGTTGCCATCGCAAGTCCGATTCCGCTGGCCGCGCCGGTGACAAAAGCGGCTTTTCCAGCAAGTTCCCGCATCTCAGCCTCCCTTGTTTCATGACGTGCCCACATCTACTCTTGCATCGCAGCGCCCGGCCCGATAGCCAAAAGCATCATGTCCGCGTCCTCTCCCCCCATCGTTGTGTTCGATCTCGACGGCACGCTGGTCGACACCGCGCCAGATCTGATCAGCGCGCTGAACTACGTGCTCGACCGGGAGGGCCTGCGGCCGGTGCCGCTCGCCGCCGCCCGCAACATGATCGGCGCCGGCGCGCGCAAGCTGCTCGAACGCGGGCTCGAGGTGGAGGGCCGCGCGGTCAGCTTCGGCGACCTCGACCGCTTGACCAAGGATTTCGTCGACTATTATGCCGAGCACATCGCCGACGGCTCGCGCCCGTTCGACGGGCTCGAAGCCGCGCTCGATCGGCTGGCGGCCAAAGGCCATCTTCTTGCGGTGTGCACCAACAAGCTGGAGTGGCTGTCGAAGCTGCTGCTCGACCGGCTCGGACTGACCCCGCGCTTTGCCGCGATCTGCGGCGCCGACACCTTCGGCATCGCTAAGCCCGATCCGACGTTCCTGCGCGAGACGGTGGTCCGCGCCGGCGGCCGGCTGCCCGGCGCCATCATGGTCGGCGATGCAGGCCCCGATGTCGGGGTGGCACGGCGCGCCCAGGTCCCGGTGATCGGCGTCGATTTTGGCTATACCGACGTCCCGATGACTGAGCTGAAGCCGGACCGGCTGATCAGCCATATGCGCGATCTGCCGGACGCCGTCGGCAGCCTGAGCGCGGCATAGACTTTCCGCAACACACTGATATCGCTTGGCAATACTTAGCCATGCGATTCCGCCATTAACCATCCTTTAACGAGCAGGCCCCCCACTGTTGCGCCTCTGTTCCGACGCACCTATGGTCCGCTCCGGGGATTGTGGCTGATTGCCGCAGTAGAGTGTGGATCATGCGTCGTATCATCGTAATTGCGGCCGCCGGGCTGAGCCTGGCCGGCTGCTCCTCCTTCTCATTGGATTCGTTCAAGTCGGCGCCGCCGCCGATGCCGGTGCAGCTGGATTCGAACCCGCCGGGCGCCGACGCCGTGACCTCGCTCGGACCGGGCTGCAAGACGCCCTGCACCGTGTCGATCCCGGCGCCGGAGACCAACTTCTCCGTCACCTTCAACATGCCGAAGTTCCAGCCGGCGACCGTGCCGGTCACCGTGACCCGCGTTCCCGGCGACTTCACCACGCCGGCCACCACCACGCTGGATCCGAGTCCGGTGTTCGCCGAGTTGCAGCCGGCCGGCCCGCCGCCGCGTGCGGCGAAGAAGCCGGTGCGGAAGAAGAAGCCGAAGCCGGCTGCCGCTGCGGCGCCTGCCGCCGCTCCGGACTCCGCGTTCCCCGCCCCGAGCGCGGCTGCGCCGGCGCCGGCCGCCGCTCCGTCGCGCTAGCGCGGGCGGCTGCACCGGATTTGCACCGCACAAAAGTCCGGTCCAAAGCCGGGTTTTTGTATTTGGCCGAGACACATCCGCGATTGCGATCATGCATCGCGCGATATGCCTCGCCTATCGCTTTGCATGTTGCGGATCATCCATACGATCATCCCTTGGGACGCATTGTGACAACGCGCCAACATGCATAGATTGCGGATGCCGGAGCCGATCACGGCGCGGCAGGCAGGGAACAGATTGCAAGGCCCGAACTGAATGAACGGATCCACGCAAGCGCATTCCGACACGCTGTTTCGTCCGATGACCGATCCGTTCGGCCGGACCATCCGTTATTTGCGCGTCTCCGTCACCGACCGCTGCGACCTGCGCTGCTTCTATTGCATGTCGGAAGACATGACCTTCCTGCCGAAGGCCGATCTCCTGACGCTGGAAGAGCTCGACCGGCTCTGCTCGGCCTTCGTCGCCAAGGGCGTGCGCAAGATCCGCCTCACCGGCGGCGAGCCGCTGGTCCGCCGCAACGTGATGGGCCTGGTCCGCTCGCTGTCGCGCCATCTGACCACGGGCGCACTCGACGAATTGACGCTGACCACCAACGGCTCGCAGCTGGCGCGCTTCGCTCAGGAGCTGGCCGATTGCGGCGTGCGCCGCGTCAACGTCTCGCTCGACACGCTCGACCCCGTAAAATTCCGGGCCATCACCCGCTGGGGCGACATCGACAAGGTGTTGTCGGGCATCGAGGCGGCGCGGTCGGCGGGACTCGCGGTCAAGATCAACGCGGTCGCGCTGAAGAACATGAACGAGGACGAGATTCCCGCGCTGATGGAATGGGCGCACGGCAAGGGCATGGGCCTCACCTTGATCGAGGTGATGCCGATGGGCGATATCGGCGAAGGCCGGATCGATCAGTACGTGCCGCTGTCCTTGATGCGCGCACGGCTCGAGAAGCACTACACGCTGACCGATCTTTCCGACGACACCGGCGGCCCCGCCCGCTACGTCCGGGTCGCCGAGACCGGCGGCAAGCTCGGCTTCATCACGCCGATGACCCATAATTTCTGCGAATCCTGCAACCGGGTGCGGATCACCTGCACAGGGACGCTGCACACCTGCCTCGGCCACGAGGACGCCTCCGACCTGCGCCGGCCGCTGCGCGCCTCCGCCGACAACGACTTGCTGGCGGCGGCCATCGACCGGGCCATCGGACTGAAGCCGAAGGGGCACGATTTCATCATCGACCGCCGCCACAACCGTCCGAGCGTCAGCCGCCACATGAGCGTGACCGGCGGCTAAGCCGCCGCCCGAGCCGCAGGTGCGGCGAAATCCCCTTCAATATCAACAAACTTCCAATTGACGGCGGGATTTCCCGCTGGTTTGGTGCGTCAGCTTCATGCTAGCTCGGCTGGATAAGCCGCTGCGCCTCCCGGGCGCCGTCAAGACTGCTGGGGCCCACGTGGGGAGGACTGACGTTGCAATCGCTCTTGAAATTGAGCCGTGGAATTGACGCGTTCACGCGCTGGACAGGCAAGCGTCTGGCGTGGCTGATCCTGCTCGCCGTGATCATCTCGGCCATCAACGCGATCGTCCGCAAGACCTTCGACGTATCTTCAAATTCCTGGCTCGAGCTGCAGTGGGTGCTTTTCAGCATCGTCTTTCTGCTGTGCTCGCCGTGGACCCTGCTCGACAATGAGCACATCCGGATCGACATCGTGAACAACCTGCTGCCAAAGCGCGTGCGTGACGTGATCGATGTGATCGGACATGCATTCTTTCTGCTCCCGCTGTGCGTCGTCATGATCATCACGGGCGGGCCCTTCTTCTGGCGCTCCTATCAAATCAACGAGCAGTCGGGCAATGCCGGCGGACTGCCGCAATGGCCCGCGAAATCGCTGATCATCATCGCCTTCTCATTTCTTTTCGTTCAAGGCATTTCCGAATTGATCAAGCGCATCGCGGTCATGCGCGGACTCATATCCGATCCGCACGCGTCCCAGGTGACGGCCATCGAAGCCGAGGTCGAGCACCTCGTCGAGGCGATCGAAAAGCACTGATCGTCGGTCGCGATCGCAGGGGGAGACTGGATGACTGCGTTTCTTATTGAGAATATGGCGCCAATCATGTTCGCGTCGCTGGTGGTCATGCTGCTGCTTGGCTATCCCGCGGCGTTTTCGCTCGGCGCCGTCGGCCTGATCTATGCCATCGTCGGCATTCAGCTCGGGGAATTCCGGCCGGACTTCCTGCAAGCGCTGCCGGAACGCGTCTACGGCGTGATGAACAACGATACGCTGCTTGCGATTCCGTTCTTTACATTCATGGGCCTCGTGCTGGAGCGATCCGGCATGGCGGAGGATTTGCTCGACACGATCGGGCAATTGTTCGGAACCATCCGCGGCGGCCTCGCCTATGCGGTCGTTTTCGTTGGCGCGCTGCTGGCGGCGACCACCGGCGTGGTTGCGGCTTCCGTGATCTCGATGGGCCTGATCTCGCTCCCGATCATGCTGCGCTACGGCTACGACCGCCGTATGGCCACCGGTATCATTGCGGCGTCAGGCACGCTGGCGCAGATCATTCCGCCATCGCTGGTGCTGATCGTGATGGCCGACCAGCTCGGCAAGTCGGTCGGCGACATGTATGAGGGAGCGTTCATTCCCGGACTGGTGCTGGCCGGGCTCTATGCCGGCTATGCCTTTCTGGTCACTCTGATCTTTCCGAAGGCGGCCCCGGGGCTGCCGGCTGATGCGATCGGCTTTCGCGAGAAGAGCGGCGGCCGCGGACTTTGGTCGCTGGGCGCCCTGTTCCTTGCAAGCTGCGCGTTCGGCTGGTTCATGATGCGCAATTCCGACACGCACGGCGCCGATTTCGTCGTACTCAGCATGTTCTTCGGCATCCTGTTTGCGTTCTTCGTCGCGGTCGTGAACTGGATCATCGACAGACTCACCGGCTTCCGCTTCCTGTCCGCGATGGCGCAGCAGACCACCTTCGTGATGGTGCCCCCGCTGTTCCTGATCTTCCTCGTGCTCGGCACGATCTTCATCGGCATCGCCACCCCGACCGAGGGCGGCGCGATGGGTGCAGCAGGTGCGCTGATCCTCGGTGCATTCAAGCGCCGGCTGAGCTGGGATTTGGTCCGCCAGGCCGTGGAATCGACCGCGAAACTTTCGGCTTTCGTCGTCTTCATCCTGGTCGGCGCACGCGTCTTCTCGCTGACCTTCTATGGCGTGAACGGCCATGTCTGGGTCGAGCATCTCCTGACCTCGCTGCCCGGCGGACAAGTCGGCTTCCTGATCTTCGTCAACGTCTTCGTGTTCGTGCTGGCCTTCTTCCTCGATTTCTTCGAGCTGGCCTTCATCGTGATCCCGCTGCTCGGGCCGGCTGCGGAAAAGCTCGGCATCGATCTGATATGGTTCGGCGTCATCCTCGGCGTCAACATGCAGACCTCCTTCATGCACCCGCCGTTCGGTTTCGCGCTATTCTATCTTCGCTCGGTGGCGCCAAAGGATTCCTACCTCGATCGCGTGACCGGCAAGCGCATGGAGCCGGTCACGACCGGCCAGATCTATTGGGGCGCAGTGCCGTTTGTCGTGATCCAGGTCATCATGGTCCTGCTTGTCATCCTGTTCCCCGCGATGGTCATGCACTACAAGGGCGCCGCATCCACCATTGATCCGAACTCGGTCAAGATCGAGGTGCCGCAGATCGACCTGCCGCCGCTGGACTTTGGACAGCCGAAGAACTGAGCGGTCGAGCCCGGCCGGTTCTTGACGAGAAACCGGCCGGGCCAACCGCAAGTCCAGGGGAGCTCGATGCTGGTCGCTGCAATCGTCGCAATTTTCGTGATCGCCTACGCCGCGATTGCCCTCGAACATCCGATCGGGATCAACAAGTCGGCGTCGGCACTGCTCGGCGCAGGGCTGATGTGGACTGCTTATGCGGTCTGGAGCGGCGACACTGCCTTGATCGATAGGCAGCTCAGCGAGTCGGTCTCCTCCACCGCGCAGATCGTCTTCTTCCTGATTGGCGCCATGACGATCGTCGAGGTCATCGATGCCCATAATGGGTTCGAGGTCATCACGTCGCTGATCAACACGAGGAAGCAGGCCACCCTGATGTGGCTGGTCGGTTTCGTGACATTCTTTCTCAGCTCCGTGCTGGATAATCTGACGACCACGATCGTCATGATCTCGCTGATGCGGAAGCTGCTCGATCGCCAGGGCGACCGCCTGTTCTTCGCTGCAATGATCGTCATCGCCGCCAATGCGGGCGGAGCCTGGTCGGCAATCGGCGACGTCACGACCACGATGCTGTGGATTGGTGGTCAGATCACCCCGATTGCGATCGTAAAGGGTGTGTTCCTCGCCTCCCTTATCAACCTTGTTGTGCCGCTGCTTGTCGTCAGCGCGTGGCTACGAGGGAAAATCGTGGAGGCACCGCAGAGACAAACCCGGGCCGTCTCAACCAGCGTGTTCGAGCGCAATGTGACCTTCTTTCTCGGCCTCGGCATCCTGATCGCCGTCCCGGCGTTCAAGGCGGTCACCCATCTGCCCCCCTTCATGGGAATCCTGTTTGGTCTCGGCGTGCTCTGGACGGTCGGTGAACTGATCCATCGCCGCAAGGAAGAGGACGAAAAGAAGCGCCTGACGCTGGTTCACGCCCTGACCAGGATCGACATGAGCTCGATCGTCTTCTTTATCGGGATTTTGCTGGCGGTGGCCGCGCTCGAGCACACGCATGTTCTGGAAATGCTGGCTAAATGGCTGGACGCCACCTTCGGCCGTCTCGACGTGATCGTGGTGCTGCTCGGCCTACTCAGTGCAGTCATCGACAACGTTCCGCTGGTGGCCGCTTCGATGGGCATGTACAGCCTGAACCAGTATCCTCCCGACAGCTTCCTGTGGGAGTTCGTTGCCTACTGCGCCGGCACCGGCGGCTCGATTCTGATCATCGGTTCGGCCTCCGGCGTCGCCGCGATGGGCCTCGAGAAGATCGAGTTCTTCTGGTACGTCCGCCGCGTCAGCGGGCTCGCGCTTTTGGGATATTTCGGCGGCGTCGCCGCCTACATTGTTCAATATTGGCTGCTTCACTGATTGGGTCGAGTTTCTCGGCAAAAACCGGGGAACTCCGAAGCGGTAACGGCACGCAAGGCTGCGCGGCCCTGCTCGTCACGCGGACGCCGCCGGCTCTTGCCTCGCGAGGCGGAAGCTCAGCGTGAACTGGGCGCCGCCGGACGGCAGGTTCTCCACCCTCACCGTCGCATCGTGATCCTCGACGACGCCGCGCACGATCGAAAGCCCGAGCCCCGCGCCATCGGTGCGCTGGCGATCGCTGCGCCAGAAGCGCTGGAAGATCAGGCCCTGCTCGGCGGGCGCAATCCCCGGCCCGCAGTCGCGCACCTGCACCGAACCGTTGTCGTGCACCTCGACATCGACCGAGGTCCTCTCGGCGGTGTACTTGATGGCGTTCTCCGCCAGATTGAAGATCGCCCGCTGCAGCATCTCGGCATTGCCCCTGACATACACCGGACGGTCGGTGCCGCGCAGCGCGATATCCTTCTGCTGGGCCAGCGCGTAGGGCGCGATCGAGCCGACCACCTCGGCGCACACCGCGCGCAAATCCGCGGTCTCGCCGGGATCCAGCACCAGCGTGTCGAGCTCGGCGATCTCGAGCAGCTGGCTGACGATGCGGCTCATGCTTTCGATGTCGGCATGCAGCTCCCTGGTCCCCTTGGCCGCATCGAGCGTCTCGATCCGGGTCCTGAGGATCGCAAGCGGCGTGCGCAGCTGATGCGCGGCATCGGCCGTGAACTGGCGCTGTACGTGAAAGCCTTCCTCAAGGCGATCGAACGCCTGGTTGACGGCCGTCACCAGCGGCAGGATCTCGCTCGGAATCCCCTCCGTCGGAAGGCGGATATCGGTCCTTGCCGGCCCGATGCTCCTCGCCTCCTCCGAGGCCCGCAACAGCGGAATCACCGCGCGGCGGAAGATCAGGATGTCGGTGGCAAGCAGGATCAGAAGGATCGGGATGGTAATCCAGCCGACCCGCCGGAAGAAATTGGAGACGATGTCGTCGATGATGACGTCGCGATGCGACAGGTCCTCGGCGACCAGGATGCGCAGCGTCTGGCCGCCGAGCAGCCTGGTGACGCTGGCACCGGAGATCCGGTTGGCCAAGGCCGGCAGTCGCGGCGCCTCGCGATGCGACGAGAACAGCAGATGATCGTCGGCATCGTAGATGTCGTAGCGGTAGCGGCCATAGGCGTCGGAATAGAGTCCCCTCAGGCTGTCCGGCAGGTTGAGCTGCACCTTGCCCGCGGCATCGACCGAGAGGTTCTGGCCGAGATCGGCGGCCTGGTCGCGCATCGCTTCGCGATGCAGCTGATTGATCTCCGAATTCAACAGCCACAGCAGCAGCAGCGGCAGGAAGATCGCCGCGACCGCGACCGCCACGATGTGCAGGAACACGATCCGCGACGTCAGCGACTTGAAGCGGAACACGCCTACTTCTCCTCCGCCATCAGATAACCGACGCCCCGAATGGTGTGGATGATGACCTTGGCGCGGTGCTCGGCGAGCAGCTTGCGCAGCCGCGACACGTAGACCTCGACCGCGTTCGAGGCGACCTCGCCGGACAGGCCGAAGATGTGGTCTTCGACATTCTTCTTCGGCACCACCCGCCCCTGCCGCCGCAGCAGGATCTCCAGCACCGACGTTTCGCGCGCGGAGAACACGTGCGGAGCGCCGTCGACGAACACCTGCTTGCTCTCGGTATCGTAGACCAGATTGGCGAGCTTCAGCGAGGAGCCGAGCAGCTGGCCGGGCCGGCGCAGGATGGCTTCGAGCCGCGCCACCAGTTCTTCCAGCGCGAACGGCTTAGCCAGATAGTCGTCCGCGCCGCTGCGCAGGCCGCTGACCCGATCCTGCACGCCGCCCCGCGCGGTCAGCACCAGAACCGGCAGCGGATCGGTCTTGCGGCGAAGCTCCGACAACACCGACAGGCCATCGCCGTCGGGCAGACCGAGATCGAGGATCATGGCGGCATAGCTGACGCTGCGCAGCGCATCGCGCGCCTCGGCAACACTGTGGACGACATCGGACTCATATCCTGCCGCCATCAGCCCGCTGGCGAGCAGCCGCGAGAGCTCGACATTGTCCTCGACGATCAGAAGGCGCATCGCAGCAATCCTGTCTTTGTTCAATGGTCTTCCGTTTGCACACCCGTCGCGACGTACCAGGCGCGAGGCGCAATCGTGCGGCCGATGCGCCGTGCAAACGATACACAGATCGCTACGAAAACGTGATCACGATATGCAAAAGCCCCGGGATTCGGTCCCGGAGCTTTGCATCTCGAGAGCGGGCTGCGGCGCTCAGATCTGCGCGTGGCGTGCCATGAAATTGTCGTAGCCGACTTCCGCGACCTGGAACCACTGATAGCCGTTGCTGGCGAAGCTGTTGAGCGACTCGTAGACCTTCTTGAAGTCCGCGTTGGTCGCGGAGACCTCGTTGTGCAGTTCCTTTGCCGCCTTGAACGACGCCTCCATCACTGGAGCCGGGAAGGCATGCAGCTTGGCACCTGCTGCAAGCAGCCGCTTGAGAGCCGGCGGATTCGTCTGGTCGTACTTCGCCATCATCCAGTTGTTGGCGTAGTGACCGGCCTGTTCGAGAACGGACTGATAATACTTCGGCAGCGCATTCCATTTGTCGAGATTGACGAACGACAGCAGCATGGGACCGCCCTCCCACCAACCCGGATAGTAATAGTGCGGAGCGACCTTGACGAATCCCAGCCGTTCATCGTCGTAGGGTCCGACCCATTCCGCCGCATCGATGGTGCCCTTCTCGAGCGCCGGATAGATGTCGCCGCCGGCGATCTGCTGCGGCACCGCGCCCAGTTTCTGCATCACGCGCCCGGCAAAGCCGCCAATGCGGAATTTGAGACCCTTCAGGTCGTCGACGCTGGCGATCTCCTTGCGGAACCAGCCGCCCATCTGACACCCGGTGTTGCCTGCAAGCAGAGAAACCACATTGTACTTTTTGTAGAATGTATTGAGCATGTCTCTGCCGCCGCCAAGCATGTACCAGGCTTGGTTGATGCGCATGTTCGGGCCGAACGGCACCGCCGAGCCGAAGGTGAATGTCGGGTCCTTGCCGAAGTAGTAGTACGATGCCGTGTGTCCGATCTCGACGGTGCCGTTCTGTACGGCATCAAGCACTTGTAGTCCGGGGACGATCTCGCCCGCGGCGAAGGTCTGGATCTGGAATTTGTTGTCGGTGGCCTCGCCGACCATCTTGGCCATCACCTCAGCGCCGCCGTACAGCGTATCGAGCGATTTCGGCCAACTCGTGGGCATTCGCCATTTGAGCTCCGGCATCGACTGCGCGATCGCCGGCGCCGCAATCGTCGCCGCGCCGGCGACCCCCAAACCCGTGACTTTGATAAAATCTCTTCGCTTCATTTTTGATTCCTACCCTCTTGTGGTTGTGTTCACCCGAGCGGCGACGTTGTGATCGTCTTTATGCTCCACCTTCTTGCCACGACCCGGTCGTGGATCTTGCCTTCGTTGCGAGGCTTGGTGCGAGCATGGAACATCCGCTTCCCGAACACCAGACGCAAAAAGCCCGGCCTTCTGGCGAAGACCGGGCGACTTAAGTCGAAGCTTTCGGAGGGCTTCGGTCTCAAAACCGAAGCCCTCGATGCTCATGATCAAGCGTTCTCTTCACGCGAACGCTCGCCTGAAGACGTCATGTCTTGATCAGCCGCGGGTGCGCGAGCGGATCATAAAGCTGTCGAAGGTATATTCGGCAACCTGCCACCACAGATATTGGTCGGAGCGATAGGCCTGCATGGCCTCGACGGATTTCTTGAAATCGGCATTCTTGGCCGAGATTTCGCCCCACAGCTCGTTGGTCGCCTTGAGGCAGGCCTCGAGCACTTCGTTGGTGAACGGACGCAGCTGCGTGCCGCCCGCAACCAGCCGCTTCAGAGCCGTCGGGTTCTGCATGTCGTAGCGCGCCTGCATCCAGCTATTGGCGTTGGCACATGCATTGGTCAGGATGGCCTGGTAGCCTTTGGGGAGCGCATTCCACTTCTCGAGATTGGCGAAAGCGTGGACCGTGGGGCCGCCTTCCCAGAAGCCCGGATAGTAATAGTACTTCGCGACCTTGGCGAAGCCGAGCTTCTCGTCGTCATACGGGCCGACCCACTCGGCGGCATCAATAGTGCCCTTCTCGAGCGCCGGATAGATGTCGCCGCCGGCGAGCTGCTGCGGCACCACGCCGACCTTCTGCAGCACCTGGCCGGCAATGCCGCCGATGCGCATCTTCAGGCCCGACATGTCGGCGACGGTCTTGATCTCCTTGCGGAACCAGCCGCCCATCTGGGTGCCGGTGTTGCCGGTCGGGAAACCGATCACGCCGAACTTCTTGAAGAACTCGTTGCCGAGTTCCTGGCCGCCGCCCTGGTACCACCAGGAGTTCTGCATGCGGGCGTTGAGCCCGAACGGCACCGACGCATAGATCGCGAAGGTCGGATCCTTGCCGACATAGTAGTACGAGACCGTGTGGCACATCTCGACAGTACCGTTCGACGTCGCGTCCAAGGCCTGCAAGCCAGGCGCGAGTTCGCCAGCCGCGAACACCTGGATCTGGAACTTGTTGTCGGTCATTTCGGCGACGTACTTCGACACCTGCTCGGCGCCGCCATAGATGGTGTCCAGCGACTTCGGGAAGCTCGAGGTCAGGCGCCACTTGATTTCAGGCGAGGACTGCGCGATCGCCGGCGCAGCAACCGCCGTCGCGGCAGCACCGGCCGCAGAAACTTTCAAAAAATCACGACGCTTCATCGTAAGACTTCTCCTTCAGGGGCGTTTCCCAGTGACCGCAAGCAGTTCTCCGGCAGGCGCGTGAAGGCCTGCCGAGGCGCTCTGGGTCGGCCCTTTAACACGGAAGGCGGCGTCACGGAAACGCGACAATGGCATGACCGCGCCAATTAAACGAAAGTCTGATGAGCCTGGAAATCAGCCGGAAAATGCACCTTCAGGCAGCGACGATGACGCCTGGCAGGTGGCCGCGGAGCCTGCCGCCAACCGCGCGGTAAATCGCCGCGTGCAGGCCGTCCGGTCCGCTCTCGACCACCGGGTTACAGGAACAATCAGCGCCGCGTCGTGTCCCGCGCCTTCTTGGCTTGATCAGCCAAATACCGCCCGCGCCGGATCCAGCTTTGCGCGGTTGTCTTGCTGACGCCGTACGTCTTGGCGATCACCTCGGCAGCCTCGCCGATCGAGTCGGACTTCTTGGCCATGTTGAATGCCAACCGGGAGGCCTCTGCGCGCTTCTCCCGCGTCAGATGTTTGCGGTGCTGCTTGTTTGCTTCGCGTGATGCTGCCATGTCGATGGTCGCCTCACGGCCCCTTCCCGCAGTTTTGGCTTCACCCGTGGCCGCCTTCCACTGATCGAAGGGTGGTACGATTCGGCCACTCCTGCATAAACATACAGGCCGGAACCGATTCAGCAATCGTCCAAAGGCACCAAAGGCCACTGGCCTGTGAAGAAGGCTCGCCGGGCTTCCCGACGCTTCGAGGCCAATCGAGCCAGCGAGACAGCAGCGCAGGCTCAGGCTGCCGCGATGACGCCTTGCAGCTGCTCGCGGACCTTGCCGCCGATCGCGCGGTAGATCGCCGCGTGCGGGCCGTCCGGTTCGCTCTCGACCACCGGGTTGCCGGAATCGGAGGCGGTGCGGATCGCGATGTGCAGGGGGATTTCGCCGAGGAACGGCACCCCCAGCTTCTCGGCCTCGTGGCGGGCGCCGCCATGGCCGAAGATATCCGAGCGGGTGCCGCAATGCGGGCACTGGAAATAGCTCATGTTCTCGACGATGCCGAGCACCGGCACATTGACCTTCTTGAACATCGCAAGCCCGCGCCGGGCGTCGATCAGCGAGAGGTCCTGCGGGGTCGAGATGATGACGGCGCCCTTGAGCGGGACGTTCTGCGCCAGCGTGAGCTGGGCATCGCCGGTGCCGGGCGGCATGTCGACCACGAGCACGTCGAGCGTGCCCCAGGCGACGTCGCGCAGCATCTGGGTGATCGCCGACATCACCATCGGCCCGCGCCAGATCATCGCGGTGTCCTCCTCGACCAGGAAGCCGATCGACATGATCGACAGGCCGAAGCGCTGCAGCGGGACCATCTTCTTGTCGTCATTGAGCTGCGGCTTCTCGCGGATGCCGGTCAGCCGCGGCACCGACGGGCCGTAGATGTCGGCGTCGAGCAGCCCGACGCGCAGGCCGAGGTCGCGCAGGCCGAGCGCGAGGTTGAGCGCCGTGGTCGACTTGCCGACGCCGCCCTTGCCGGACGCAACGGCGATGACGGCGGAGATGCCGGGGATTTCGGCCTGCCGGGCCATCGGCGATTGCCCGCCGGGCGGATGCGCATGGCGATGGGCGGACGCCGGCGGGACGCCGCCGGCCGGCCGTGGCGCCGGCGCCGCACCGCCCGCCTTGCGCTCGGCGGTCAGTGCGATCATCGCGACGCTGACGCCGGGAATGGCGCGCACGGCGTTCTCGGCCTGCGCACGCACGCTCTCCCACGCGCGGGCCTCCGCGGCATCGACGTTGATCGAGAAGAACACCTTGCCGTCGGTGACCGTGATCGCCGACAGCACATTGGCGTTGGTCAAGGCCGTGCCGCGTGGCGACATCACCCTGGCGAGGCAATCGAGAACCTGTTGCTGCGTCACGCTCACCGCGCATCTCCTGGAAAGTTCAAGAGACCGACCCATAGAGCGTTGCAGCGCAAAAGGCTACCTCGCTCCGACGTCGTCCCGCCGCTCGGCCGGCGCAGCCGAGCCGCCTTCCTTGGCGGCCTCGTAGTTCAGCTCGATCATGACCCCGTTGGGGTCGTTGACGAAGATCTGCCAGAGATCGCCGCCGGGAACCTGGCGCGAGTCGAATTCCATGCCCTTGGACTGAAGCCGCTGCCTCATCCCATCGAAGCCCTGGCTGGCAAAGGCGACGTGATGGACGACGCCTGAGTCAGGCTTTTGTGCCTCGTCGGTCGCCGAAATATCGACCAGATGCACGACCGCCTTGCCCTCGCTGTACATCCACGCACCGGGGAACGCGAAGTTCGGCCGCGCGCCCTTTTCCAGGCCCAGAATGTCCTCATAGAACCGCACCGTGGCGGAGAGATTCCGGGTCCGGATATTGAAATGATCGAGCACACCGACGCTCATGCCCATGTGAGACACTCCCTTTTTTGTGAAGTTCGTTGGTGGGCAGATCCTAGCACAAAACCGCCTTCTGCCATCCCACCAAGGCCGTTGCCCTCCGCTGCACAGGGGGTATGGTGCGGCTCCTTCCATGGACGGAATGCCCTGCCCGCCGCGAATTTGCCGGCAGGCGAAGGGCGGTCACCACGGCAAATCACAAGGTAACAGATATGGCTAAAGTCGCTTTTCTCGGTCTCGGCGTGATGGGTTTCCCGATGGCGGGGCACCTCGTGAAAAAAGGCGGCCATGAGGTCACCGTTTACAACCGGACCGCGGCGAAGGCGAAGGAATGGGCCGACAAGTTCGGCGGCAAGACGGCGCCGACCCCGAAGGCCGCCGCCGAGGGCCAGGACTTCGTGATGTGCTGCGTCGGCAATGACAACGACCTGCGTTCGGTCACGATCGGCCCCGACGGCGCCTTCGCCGGGGTCAGGAAGGGCGCGACCTTCGTCGACCACACCACCGCCTCCGCCGAGGTCGCCCGCGAGCTCGATGCTGCCGCGACCAAGGCCGGCTTCAAGTTCGTCGACGGGCCGGTGTCGGGCGGCCAGGCCGGCGCCGAGAACGGCGTGCTGACGGTGATGTGCGGCGGCAGCGAAGACGCCTATGCCGGCGCCGAGCCGATCATCACCGGCGCCTATGCGCGGATGTGCAAATTGCTCGGACCGGCAGGCGCCGGCCAGCTCACCAAGATGGTCAACCAGATCTGCATCGCCGGTCTCGTGCAGGGCCTCTCCGAAGGCATTCACTTCGCCAAGAAGAGCGGCCTCGACGTCGCCGCCGTGATCGAGACCATCTCCAAGGGCGCGGCGCAGTCCTGGCAGATGGAAAACCGCTACAAGACCATGAACGAGGGCAAGTACGATTTCGGCTTCGCGGTCGAATGGATGCGCAAGGACCTCTCGATCGCGCTGGCGGAAGCCCGCCGCAACGGCGCCACCCTGCCCGCCACCGCGCTGGTCGATCAGTTCTATGCCGAGGTCGAGAAGATGGGCGGCAAGCGCTGGGATACGTCGAGCCTGCTGGCCCGTCTGCAGCGCTAACGCTTGCTCGCCTACGGCCATGGTGACCCGCGCCCGCGGGTCACCTGCCATGCAGCGTCGCCTCGCAAAGGAGAATCCCCCTTTGAAGGTCGCGCTGCCAAAATATCAAAAACAACCCCATGCAAAGGAGCTGGCCGGCCGCCGGCATTCGATTTGTCAACTTGACATGTCGGGCAAATCAGGGGCACACTTCCATTATTCCGAAATTGTGTGGACGCCCTCAATTGCGGCGACAGTGCACGCCACTCAAGAGATTCAGTTCTTCAGTTTGTTCATCAGATCGAGCCCTCGATATCTGAAGAATTAGCTGCGTGTCGTCTGGCGCTCTGGCGTTGAAATCTGTCTCCACCCTTAACCTTGTCTCTCCTGGTTACCTCGGAGCCGGAAATGGATTCGGTCGTCGCCGTGGCTCTCCTCGGGCCGACCGCGCAGCGCCCCGCGCAAAAGTTAATTTAACCCCCCGTTAACGCCTTTCTTTAGCTCTTTAAGGTAACGCTTAATGAATTAGCGTCACAGATAGACAATGCAAAAAGCCCGCGCGGTTCGCGGGCAGGATTTGTGTTGTTGATGAGTAATCCCGCAGAAAAGCCTGAAGTTGTAGCGCTTCCGGCAGGACCTCAGGTGACGGTGCCGGTGAACAGCCGGCGCGTCGCCGCGCAGCGGGTGCGCGAGGCGCGGGATCGGTTAACGTCAACCAGTGGAACCCGCCCGGCGTTCGACGCCGAACTGCTCCGCCAATACGCCCAGACCCGGATGTCGGCGTCCTACGTCGTGATGTTGCTCGTGGTGGCAACCGGCGTGCTGTTTGGCCTCTGGATGAAGCCGATCGTGGCCGGCGCCTGGACGGTCGGCATCCTCTGCGTCCATCTCGCCATCATCCGCAGTTGTTCCCGCTTCCTCGCCGAACCCACCTCGGTCGCGGTCACCCGCAAATGGCGGACGCGCTTCGTGCTGCTCGACCTGCTGTACGGCCTGTGCTGGACCGCAATCCTGATCCACCCCGCCGGGCGCGATCTCGCCTCCAACACGCTGATGATGTTCCTGATGCTGCTGGTGATCGCGGTCTCCAGCATGCTGGCCGCGAGCCTGCCGATCGCAGCCCTTGCGGCGACAGTTCCGGTGACGGTCGGGATCGCGCTCGACCTCGTGCTCAACGGCGCATTCGACAATTACGTGCTGGCGCTGCTCGCGCTGGCCGCCGAAGGTTATTTCGCTCTGCTCGCGCACCGCCTGCATTCGACCACGCTGGCGACGCTGGAGGCGCGCGCCGAAAAGGACGCGCTGATCGGCGAACTGGAGCAGGCCAAGGCGATCTCCGACGAGGCGCGCCACCGTGCCGAATCCGCCAACGTCGCCAAGTCGCGCTTCCTGGCCCAGATGAGCCACGAGCTGCGCACGCCGCTCAACGCCATCCTCGGCTTCTCCGAGGTGATGAAGAGCGAGATCTTCGGCGCGCATACCGTGCCGGTCTACAAGGAATATTCCGCCGACATCCATAATTCCGGCGTGCACCTGCTCAATCTCATCAACGAGATCCTCGATCTGTCGCGGATCGAGGCCGGCCGCTACGAGCTGAACGAAGAGGCCGTGGCGCTGGTGCATGTCGTCGCCGATTGCCACCATCTGTTGAAGCTGCGCGCCTCCAGCCGCGGCATCACCATCCACGAGGTGTTCGAGCACGGCATGCCCAGGATCTGGGGCGACGAGCGCGCCATCCGCCAGGTCGTGCTCAACCTGCTCTCCAACGCGATCAAGTTCACCCCGCAGGGCGGCGAGATCTGGCTGAAGGTCGGCTGGACCGCGTCGGGCGGGCAATATCTGAGCGTCAAGGACACCGGCAGCGGCATCGCCGAGGACGAGATCCCGGTCGTGCTGGCCTCCTTCGGCCAGGGCTCCAACTCGATCAAGTCGGCGGAACAGGGCGCGGGCCTTGGCCTGCCGATCGCGAAAAGCCTGATCGACATGCATGGCGGCACCTTCACACTGAAATCGAAGCTGCGCATCGGCACCGAGGTGATCGTCACCTTGCCGCCGGAACGGGTGATGAGCGCGCTGGCGCCGATGACTGAAGAAGCGCCGCCGATGCAGCCGCCGGAGCCCGTCGAGCCCGCGATGGGCGCTGACCGGAAACGCGTGCGCCGCAAATCGATCATGAGTGCCGGCACCGGATTGTAGAGCATGTCGCGGAAGATCGTGACGCGGTTATCGCCAGAGCCCCTTCCGTTCCGATGGATTCGGAACGGGGCTCCAGACTTTGGTTCTTTACGCGAACCGGTCTCCACTTCGCTCGAAAACGCTTTGGCAATAAACCCAAGGCGTTCGCGCCAGGACCATGCTCGCGACAAAAAGCCGAGGCGTGATGCAGCATCCCACGTCAGCCGGCTTGCACCGGCCGCCGAAACCGTTCAACACTTGAACAATGAGCTCAGAGACGCCGTGTATCGCAGTCTGCATGATGGACCCCAGGACGAAGCTCTGCTTCGGCTGTGGCCGCACGCTTCCGGAGATCGCGCGCTGGCACAAGATGGACCGCACGGAGCGGCTGTCGGTGATGGCGACGCTGCCGGCGCGCATGGCCGAGGCCGGGCTCGAGCGCATGGAGCCGCGTCCGAAGCGCGCGTGATCGGCGTTGCGGCGGGAGTTGCGCCGTGACCCGTATCCTCCTCGTCATCGTGCTGCTGATGGCAACCGCCGGCGCCGTCGTCGCCTATGGCGACCCCGAGCAGATCGCCCGCGCCAGGGAAAATCTCACCCAGATCTTCGGCCGCAGCATCACCGCCTCAGCCTCCACCCCCAGCTCCGCCCCTGCGGTGCAGATTGCGCGCGGCCAGGGCGGCGAGTTCGCGTTCCGCGCCAAGATCAACGGCGTCAGCGCCCCGATGGTGATCGACACCGGCGCGACCTCGGTCGTGCTGACCTGGGAAACCGCGAAAGCGATCGGGCTGCCGATCGATATGCTCGAATACAATGTCGACCTCGAGACCGCCGGCGGTCACACCAAGGCGGCGCGGCTGACGCTCGATCGGCTCGCGGTCGGCAAGCTGGTCGAGAAATCGGTGCCGGCGCTGGTGGTGCAGCGCGGGCAGATGAAGACCAACCTGCTCGGCATGAGCTTCCTCGACCGGCTCGAGAGCTGGGGCGTCCGCGCCGACACGCTGAGCCTGACCGGCTACCCCGACGTCACCGGCAGTATCAACACCTCGAGCCGCCATCGGCGTCCGCGCACGGCGGTCGATTAGCGCGACGGCCCCCACCCACCGCTATCGGTCGTCGTCGTGGATCGACGACGGGTGCCGGCACAGCGGCGTGACCTGGATCTCCATGAACGGAAACAGCGGCAGGCTGGACAGGATGTCGTGCAATTCCTGCGCGCCAGACACGTCGAAGATGCTGACATTGGCGTAGCGCCCCGCCACCCGCCACAGGTGGCGCCAGGCCCCCGTGCGCTGCAGCTCCATGGCGCGGACCCGTTCCGCCGCCTTCAGCGCGTCGACCTTCTCGACCGGGAGATCGTGCGGAATCCGCACATCCATTTCGACGTGGAACAGCATGATGACGAACTCTCTCAGCAATGGGGTGAAACGGCGTGGAGCCGCCGCAAGATCGCGGCGGCTCCATTGATCGGTCTATCAGATGCTCAGCCTTGTCGTCAGCCTTGCACCAGACCGCGGCTGACGAGGTTGATGTCGTCGGGGTTGACGAGGTCCTTCGCCGTCCAACCGGAGACGTCGTAGTCGCTCATGCAATTGCGGACGAAATCCTGCATGGCACCGAGGTCGCCGGTGGCGCTCGCGGCCATCAGCGTCTCGACGCGCAGGTTCTCGTAATTGCCCGCATAGTTGCGCTCGTAGAGCTCATGCCGGCCGCCGAACTCCGAGCCGACCGCGTCCCACAGCAGCTTCAGCAGCTTGATCCGGTCGATCGCGGCATAACCGTTGGAGCCGCGCACGAAGCGGTCGAGATAGGGCCGGATGGCCTCGCTTTCCAGATCGGCCGAACTCGACGGCAGATAGATCAGGCCGCTCGCGACATGACGCTCGATCAATTCCTTGATCCGCGGATAGGCCATCGGCGCGAACACGCGATAGGCCAGCCCGTAGTTCAGGTTCGGCAGGTTGTAGCCATCGGTCCCCTGCCAGGCGATCGGCGACTTCACCATCGCGTCGGCAATGCCGTGGAACAGATTGCGCCAGGCAATCACCTCGCCCACCGCCGTCTGCACGCCGCGAAAATCCTTCGACCCGGTCGCCTCGACCGCCATCGAGAACAGGCCGGCGATGAAGTCGAGCTTGACGGCAAGCCGCGTCACGCCGTGCAGCGTGAACCGCGGGATGAAGCCCGACGCCGGAAAGAACTGGTTGATCTTGTCGACGTCGCCATAGATGAAGACGTTCTCCCAGGGCACCAGCACCTTGTCGAACACGAGAATCGAGTCGTTCTCATCGAAGCGGCTGGACAGCGGATAGTCGAACGGCGAGCCGGTCGCGGCCGCGGTGAATTCGTAGGACGAGCGGGCAATCAGCTTGATGCCCTTGGCATCCATCGGCGCCGTGAAGATCAGCGCGAACGACTTGTCCTTGATCGGGATACCGTAATGCGCGATGAAGTTGTAATGCGTCAGCGCCGAGCCGGTTGCGACCACCTTCGCGCCGGACACGATCAGGCCGGCGTCGGTTTCCTTCTCGACATGCATGAAGACGTCGCGCACCTCCTCGATGGCGCGGTCGCGATCGATCGGCGGATTGACGATGGCATGATTCCAGAAGTCCAGACGCTCCTGGGTCCGGGCATACCACTTTTTCGCATTGCCGGCGTAGTCGCCATAGAAGCTCGAATTCGCCCCCAGCGTGCCGAGGAACGACGCCTTGTAGTCCGGCGAGCGGCCCATCCAGCCGAAAGAAACCTTCTGCAATTCGGCGATCGCATCGCGGCCCTTGACGAGGTCGTCGGCCGTTTTCGAGCCGAGGAAGAACGGATGGGTCAGCTGTCCAGAGCCGGTGTCGGTCAGGACGCCGATCTGATCCTTCTTCTCGTGGAAGCGGTCGTACCAGCGCGCCACCATCCGCGCCGAATTGCGAAAGGCGGGATGCTGGGTGACGTTCTTGACGCGCTCGCCGTAGATGTAGATTTCCCGGCCGTCCTGGATGCTGTCCAGGAATTCCGCACCGGTATAGACGCTGGTGGTTGACGCAGGCATGTCGGCCCGCAGGGCTGCCGCAGTAGTCATGGGTTTCTCCTCCGCTGGTGTCGTGGACCGGTGGCGTTGCCACACCGGCCCTAAGACCATCTCGTCACGCTCTTGGACGGCGTGACATCGGAGGAAACGCTACGCGCTCACCCGGAGCGGGCGAAAGGTATCACACCATACCGCGCGGACCGGCCCGGCTCGGGCTATGACTCGATGGCACGGACCGGACGGCAAGGATCGTCCGGCCGACGCGACGCCGCAGCTGACGCAGCCATGCGCAGCACGGCAAGGGAGCGAAACCGGAGCGAGCCATGGCCACGGGTTCAGGCACGGGTTTTGACAGCAGCGCTGTCGCTTTTCATCGCGATGGGGAATTGGCCCTCGACGCCTGCGTCGTGACCATCGGCGCATTTGACGGCGTCCACCGCGGCCATCAGGAACTGCTGCGGCAGACCATCGCGGCAGCGCGGCGCCGCGGCATTCCAGCCCTGGTCTACACCTTCGATCCGCCGCCAAAGGTGTATTTCGGCCAGGCCGAGCCGCTGATTTCGCTTCGCGAAAAGCTCGAGCGCATCGCAACATTCGCGCCCGACCACGTCGTCGTCGCCGATTTCAACCAGATCTACGTCCGGCGCACCGCGCTCGATTTCCTCGCCGAGTTGCATAAGCTGCAACCGCGCGAGGTGATCGTCGGCGAGGATTTCCGCTTCGGGTCTTGCAAGGGCGGCACCGCCCTGCTGCTGCGGCAGCACTTCAACACGCGCATCCTGCCGCCGGTGCGCTGTGGCAATGGCGAGATCGTCTCCAGCAGCCGGATCCGCACCTTGCGGCGATCCGGCCTTGCCGCCGCCGCGGCGACGCTGGAAAACTGGCGGGATATCGTGACCGCGCCACCGGCCGACCGATCCGGTTTGGCCCAACTCGAGGTCGCAAGCCGATGACCGCCATCGATCCGCGAGAGTTGCGCAATGCCTGTGGCCAGTTCGGCACCGGCGTCACCATCATCACGACGCATTGCGAGGGCCGCGATCACGGCATGACGGCCAACGCCTTCATGTCGGTCTCGCTCGATCCGCCGCTGGTCGCGATCTCGATCGCGAAAAGCGCGAAGATGCTCGGCAACATCCAGCAGACCGGCCGCTTTGCGGTCAGTATCCTCGCCGAGGGCATGGAGGATTTCGCCTGGCATTTCGCCGGCAAGCCAAGGCTCGACCTCTGCGACGTCTTCGAACGCCGCAACGACCTGCCTGTGATCGCCGACGCGGCGGCATATTTCGTGACCGATCTCGCCGATGAGATCGTCGCCGGAGACCACACGATCTTTCTCGGCCACGTCCGCGAGATGTCGCTGGAGCCCAGCAAGAAGCCGCTGCTGTTCTTCCGCGGCCGCTTCGGTGGCCTTGCCGACCCGCACCCTGCGCCCACGACGCTGGAGAATGCCGCTTACGAATTTGTCTGGTGAGACCAGCGACCGAGATTCCCGAAAACGGGGATGCAAGTTTGAGCAAACTGCAAGAAAAGGAGGAAACGACCATGCTGAACGTCAACAAGGACACCATCACCGACCACGTGATCGCCGCGCTCTCGAAGGACATTCCGGATCGCAACCGGCAGATCATGACGAGCCTGATCCGCCACATGCACGACTTCTGCAAGGAGGTCGACCTGACCTTCGCCGAGTGGTTCGCCGCGTGCGAATTCCTGCGCCGCGCCGGCGACATCTCGGACGAGAAGCGCAACGAGTTCATCCTGATCGCCGACATTCTCGGCGTCGAGGTGCTGGTCGACATGCTCGACCACCGCGTCACCGACGGCGAGAGCGAGTCGACCGTGCTCGGACCGTTCTATCGGGAGAACCCGCCGGTGCTGCCCAAGGGCGCCTCCATCATCAAGAAGACGTTCGACAACGCGCAGACCGTCAAGGTCAGCGGGCGCATCAGCGACACGGCGGGGCGGCCGATCGAGGGCGTCACCATCGACGTCTGGGAAGACGCGCCGAACGGCCTCTACGACCTGCAGGATCCGGAACAGCCGGCCTACAATCTGCGCGGACGCTTCACGACCGACGCCAACGGCGAATATGCCTTCGTGGCGCTCCGCCCCGAACCCTACCCGATCCCCTATGACGGCGCCGGCGGCGAGCTGCTGAAGTACATGGGCCACCATCCCTGGCGTCCGGGCCACATCCATTTCATGCTTTCGAAGGACGGCTATCAATCGCTGATCTCGCAGATCTACGATTCCGAGACCAAGTATCTCGACAACGACTCGGTGTTCGCCGTGAAGCAGAGCCTGATCGGCAAATTCGCCAAGGCCCCCGCCGGCGCCGACACCGACCTGGTTCTCAACTTCGACTTCAAGCTCAAGAAGGCAGCCGTCGAACGGCTCGTCGCCGCCGAGTAATACCCGTTGCGTCCTGCCAGGCTCCACCAGCCTGGCAGGGCTCATTCAGAACTGACCCGCGAGGACATATGAGTCGTGCCGTGATCGAAATCGCCGAGCCCGTGGAGCGAGTGCAGGCTCACGCAAAGGACACTGCGATCCGCAGCATCCGCGCCACCATCGTGGAGGCGCCGACCCGCCGCCGGCACAAGCTCTCGAACACCGAAGTCACGCATCAGGGTTACGTGCTGGTGCGCGTCCTGCTCGATAACGGCGTGACGGGCATCGGCGAAGCCTCGACGCTCGGCGGGCCGCGCTGGGCCGAGGAGAGCGTGGAGTCGATCAAGGCCGCGGTCACGAATTATCTGGCGCCGGCGCTGCTCGGACAGCCTGCCCTCGCCTTCGAAGCCAATGCCTTGCGCATGAGCAAGGCCGCCACCCGCAATTTCGCCGCCAAGGGCGCGATCGAGTCCGCCCTGCTCGACGCCGCCGGCAAGACGCTGGGCCTGCCCGCCAGCGCGCTGCTCGGCGGCGCGGTGCGCGAGCGCATGGAAGTGATCTGGGCGCTGGCCTCAGGCGACAGCGGCCAGGAGGTGGAAGAAGCGAAAGAGAAGCTGCGGCGCCGCGAGCACCGCCAGTTCAAGATCAAGTTCGGCTTCAACCGGCCGCAGGCCGATCTGAAGCGGCTGCAAGCATTGCGCGCCGGCCTCGGCGACGACGTGCGCCTGATCGTCGATGTCAACCAGGGCTGGACCGAGGCCGAATGCATCCGTTTCATGCCCGCGCTCGAGGAGCTGGATGTTGCCCTGATCGAACAACCGGTGTCGGCGCTGCAACTGGAAGCGATGGCGCGTGTCGCGGCCCGCACCTCGATTCCGTTGCTGGTGGACGAAGCGGCTTTCACCAAGGAGGACATCGCGCGCGCAGGCGCGATGGGTTGCGGCAGCGTCTACTCGCTGAAGCTCGTGAAGAGCGGCGGCCTGTTCGAAATGAAGCGCGCCGCTGCGGTCGCGGCCGCGCACGGGTTCGAGCTCTATGGCGGCTGCCTGTTGGAGAGCAGCATCGGCGCGGCGGCGCATCTCGCCGCCTTCGCCACCCTGCCCAGGCTCGAATGGGGCACCGAACATTTCGGTCCGCGAATCCTCGTGGAGGATCTGGTCGTCAACCCGATCAGATTCGACGAGTTCGAGATCTGCGCCCCTGATGGCCCCGGTCTCGGCGTAGAGGTCGACGAGGACAAGATCCGCGCCTTCGCCCGGAAGGACTAGCCGGATGACGCCGTTCCCGCGGACAATTGACAATCCGGGGACCCACGCCCAGTCTTCGCGCTGGAACCATCTCGATCATGCGCTGATGACCACGCGATATCGAACCCGGCAGGATTTTTCCACGGCTTCCCCGGAAGCGCGCGAGCAGGCGTTCGGCTAGCCGTGACCGATCGTGACGATGTCATGGATCTCAGGCGACTGGTCTATTTCGTCGCCGTCGCCGAGGAATTGCATTTCGGCCGTGCCGCATCGCGGCTTGCGATCGCGCAGCCGCCGCTCAGCCGGCAGATCGCGCAACTCGAGAGCGATCTCGGCGTCATGCTGATCGACCGGAGCCGCAGCCAGATCCGGCTGACCCAGGCCGGCAGCGTTCTGCTGGAGCGGGCGCGCGACGTGCTGGAGCGGCTCGACCGGACGCACCGCGAGATCAAGCGGATCGGCGAAGGCTTTTCCGGTCACCTGCGCGTCGCCTTCGTCGGATCGGCGACCTATGGCGTGCTGCCGAGCGTGATCCAGGCGTTTCGTTCGGCCTATCCCGACGTCGAGCTCGCGCTGTCGGCGATGAACAATGCCGAGCAGAAACGCGCTGTGATCCAGCGCGAGATCGATATCGCCATCGCCCGGCCCTCGCTCGACGACGAGGAGCTGAAGTCGGAGCCGCTGCTGCACGAGCCGCTGATCCTCGCGCTGTCAGACACTTCGTCCCTGCTCGAGCAGCAGGTCCCGCGACTGGCGGCGCTGAAGGCCGAGACGTTCATCCTCTACCCGCGCAAGCCGCGCCCGAGCTTCGCCGACCACATCCTCAACATCTGCCTCGAAGAGGGTTTCATTCCGAAATCGCAGGTGCTGGCCCAGGACTACCAGACCGCGATCAGCCTGGTGTCGGTCGGCGTCGGCATCGCGCTGGTGCCGAAATCGGTCTCGGAGGCGGAGCGGCCCGGCGTCGCCTATCGCGCCTATGAGGGACACAATCCGGGCACTGCGCTGTCGCTGAACTATCGGCGCGACAACCGGATGCCGCATCTGTTCAATTTCCTGAAGGTCGCACAGGACGTCACGCGGCGTCAGCGCAAACCGTAGAGCGTTTTCGAGCGAAGTGGATACCGGTTCGCGTGAAGAAAACGCGTTAAAATAAAGAATCTAGAGCGCGCTCAGGCCGCGACCGCCGCCGGCGCGCGATCGTCAACGCGTGCGATCGCCTCGCGCAGCACGTCGATGTCAGCCCCCGGCCGAACGCCGTTCTCCGCGAGATACCTGCGGAACGCACGCGCGCCGGGGACGCCATGGAAGGCGCCGACGAAATGCCGCGTGATCGAATGCAGCCGGGTGCCCTCGGCAAGCTGCCGCTCGATATAGGGCAGCATCGCCGCGAACACGTCCTTCATCGTGGCGTGCGGCGGAGTCTCGCCGAACAGCTCGGAATCGACGGTAAGCAGCCGCCATGGCTCCTGATAGGCCGCCCGCCCCAGCATCACGCCATCGACATGCGCCAGATGCCGTTTCGCCTCGGCAAGACCGGTGATGCCGCCGTTGATGATGATGGGCACGTCCGGCAATGCCGCCTTGAGGCGATAGGCCCGATCGTAGTCGAGCGGCGGGATGTCGCGGTTCTCCTTCGGCGACAATCCGTTGAGCCAGGCCTTGCGCGCGTGCACGACCAGCGCATCCGCGCCCGCGGCAATCACACTGCGGGCCAGCGTGTCGAGCGCGACTTCCGGATCCTGGTCGTCGATGCCGATCCGGCATTTCACCGTCACGGGAATCCGCACCGCACGCTTCATCGCCGCAACGCCTTCGGCGACCAGCGCGGGCTCCGCCATCAGGCAGGCGCCGAAGCGGCCATCCTTCACCCGATCGGAGGGACATCCGACATTGAGGTTGATCTCGTCGTAGCCGAAATCCTCGCCGATCTGCGCGGCGGTCGCGAGATCGCGCGGATCGGAGCCGCCGAGCTGCAGCGCCACCGGATGCTCGCTGACGTCGAAGCCGAGCAGCCGCGCCCGATCGCCATGGATGATGGCGCCGGTCGTCAGCATCTCCGTATAAAGCCGCGCTCGCCGCGACATCAGCCGATGGAAGACCCGGCAATGCCGGTCGGTCCAGTCCATCATGGGCGCCACAGAAAAGCGATAGTCTTGATATTTCAACAACTTATCCTATTGTTTCAACGGACTAGACCGGGAACAAGTGCACTCGTGTGCACTCCAAACTAGCCAAAATTGCACACGCTTGTACCGCATTTGATCTCGCGGTGCACACGTAGCGCACACGAAATCGCAGTGGAGTGCACACGCCATGCCGACCTTTACAAAGCTGAAATCGGGAAGCTGGCGCGTTCAGGTCAGAAGGAAAAATGAGTACGTCGCGAACACCTTCATCCGGCGGCGTGACGCCGAAGAGTGGGCCATTGACGTTGAGCGTTCAATCGATCGGGGCACTCCAATTCGACGCTCCCGGTCCCACGAGCAACCACGCATCTTTTTCGATTTGATCGCGTTGCATCTCGATGATCTTGCCCAGGTCGGTAAGCCAGTCAGACGCTCGAAGTTCATGGTGTTGAAAGCACTCAAGACTTCTCTCGGGCGAGTGAACATCAAGGACATTACTCGCGAGAAGCTGATCGACTTTGGAAAGAAACGAGCTGCGCAGGGCGCCGGGCCAGCAACCCTTGCGATCGATTTTTCGTTCATCCGAGCCGTGCTCCTGCACGCCGCCGCAGTTCACGGCATTACTGTATCCGTCGAAAACGTTCAGTTGGCCCGTGCGGCGCTTAAACACCTCGATCTCGTTGGAAAGTCTAACGAGCGCGACCGTCGCCCCACTCAAGACGAACTCAATCGACTGATCGAATACACTGAATCCAACCCGCTACAATTTATCCCGCTCGGTAGAATTATTCGCTTCGCGGTAGCGACCGCAATGCGCCAGGCGGAGATTTGCCGAATAGAATGGTCTGATGTCGACATGACGAAACGAACGGTCACCATACGCGATCGCAAGGACCCCCGGCGGAAAGATGGAAATCATCAAATAGTCCCCCTCCTAAATTCGACGGGCTATGACGCATGGCAACTGGTTTTGGAGCAACGGGTCGTCACGCGCGGAATTGGGCGGGTGTTTCCCCATCATTCGAAATCGATCGGAGCTACGTTCCGCAGATCGTGCAAGAACATCGATCTCGACGATCTATGTTTTCACGATTTGCGACATGAAGGCACGAGTCGCCTGTTCGAAGCAGGCTATTCGATCCAACAAGTTGCGATGGTAACGGGCCACAAGGATTGGCGAATGCTGCGGCGGTATACAAACCTGAAACCCGAGGATCTGCACAAGGTGCAAGAAGGCCGAGCAACCGTCCGTGGAGCAATTCATGGCAATGCTCGCCGTGCGCTAGAATGTATACTGATTAATCCTGAGCACGACGCGTCCGCCACTGAAAGCAGACAGCGGCCAAAAAGTCGGTATGTCCGCTATGGGCTATGTCGTGCTGTGGTGGTCGCCCACCCATCTAGGCCTTTTTTGGCGAAGAGCGCGCTATGCAACCCTAGGCTTTTCGGCTCTAGTGAAGCTGAGCGCAGGGGGTGTACCGCGCCTTGGGCTCATCAGCGGCCTCAGCAGCCTGAGCTAGGGCCGCACCTCATTTCGATGAGCCGGGGCCCGACAAGCCACCCGTATTCATCTGGAATGAAGTTCGCCTCGAACCGCAGCATATGCGCAGCGTTCATCGTGTTCTTATTGCGTCTCGCCCGACCGTCTCTAAGGGCGGCCGGGCTTTGCGAGCGGGCGTCACGCCCGTTGATCGGCTGTGCAGTTCTTCTTGAAATCGCTCAACTTGCGCACGTAGTAGCCTTCGCTTTGGACCGCCTGCCTGATCTCGTCGCTTATCCTAACGACCCTCTTCTTACTCTTGCGCCATTTGCCCTGAGCGCTAATAGCCGGCACCGGAAATCCCTTTCTCACGACGAGCAAATCGCGCCTGACGTTCAAATATACCTCGACCATGTCGTCTCCAAAAATGCTTGAAAATACTGTTCAAGAACAGAACGAGGCTCACAGAAATGCAACCGCGTCTTTGAAAGCTGCTGGTGAACATCGGGGAAAAGGCCCTGTTCGGGTGCCAATCGCCGACTCCGGCGGTGTGCTAATGCCACAGTCCCGGACGGTGACCGGCACTATGGCCGTCCCCCCTTCCGTCGTCCCGAAATGAAGCTGCAAGAGAAGCGGCAAAGGAGACCGCCAGCGCTGAGCTGCTTTGAACGAAAGCCGCAACGAGCTGAGAGGTAGACATCTAGGATGCGGTGGCACCCAAAGACGCCGCCCTTCTCGCCTTACGAAAATCTGCATCGCTGTCGAGAAATGCCTCCAGCATGAACGGTATCAGTTCGGTCACCTCTTCCTTGTCGCCATAGGTTTCTGCGTAGAAGACAGCGTATTCGCGCAGCCGCTGCAGGAGGCTCGGGGAGAGCACGATGGTCATCTTGACCGGCGTACGCTCCGGTAGCTTTGCCAGCTTCATCCCTCACCTGCTCTTCGCTACGACTTGAGCGTCCTGGTACGGCTTCAGCACCAGATCCTTCGAAACGATCACCCGCAGTGGCCATCCCGGCCGCACGGCGATCGTCGGTTGCACGTCGAGCTCACGCTCCACCAGGCGCTGGCCCGCACGATTGGTTGTCAGCTGCGTGCTTTCCCGCAGCGCCTTCACGAGATCGCTTTCGTCATTGCCGATTGACAGCTGGGTCCCTACACCGATCAGGGTCGCCAAGGCCACACCCTTGAGCAACTGCCAGGTATGGAAGTCCACCTCATCCTCTAGCCCGGCGTAACCCGCAACATCAGTAGCTGGAAGGTTCTCGATCACGATGGAATTGCCATTCGGTAGGATGAGACGCGTCCAGACGACAAGCGCACGCTTCTGGCCAAAAGCTACCACGCTGTCGTACTTGCCCAGCAGCCGAGTTCCCTGCGGGACAAGCAGATGTTCACCTGACACCGTATCGAAAATGTTCTCTGTAACCTGAGCGATCGTGGCACCGGGCAAATCCGAATTCAGCCCCGTAACCAAGCTCGCCGGAATAATCGTCCCTGCCATAACAGCATAGCTGGAAGGGGGCGGCGTCAACGCGTGCGGGTTGGTAGTCTCAGTGTCCGCTTTCGCTCCCACAAAGGCGAGCTTTCGCGCCTGCGACGAGGGTAGGCGCGGATGCCGTAGCCGGCCATGAAGGCGAGCGCGCTCTCAAAGAAATCAAGCCGGCCGAGCGCAGGAAATTCATCCAGCATCAGGAGCAGCTGGCGATGCTTTGCATCGCCAGCCCTGACGTTCAAGGACTCGGTCAATCGGCGGCCGATCTGGTTGAGGATCAGCCGGATCAACGGCTTGGTGCGGCTGATGTCTGACGGCGGGACGACCAGGTAGAGCGTGACCGGCCTGTCCGCACCGACGAGGTCCGCGATGCGCCAATCGCAGCTCTCGGTATTCCGGCTGACGACCGGATCGCGATAGAGGCCAAGGAAACTCACGGCGGTGGACAGCACGCCGGAACGTTCATTTTCAGACTTGTTTAGCAACTCCCGCGCGGTCGCGGCGACGACGGGATGGACCTTCGGCTCGGCTTCTGTTCCGAGATGGTTGGTAGCCAGCATGATCCGCAGCGTCTTCTCGAAGGACTGCGCCGGGTCAGCCAGGATCTCGGTGACCCGTGTCAGCGTCTTCTGTTGCTCTGCATAGAGGACGTGGAGGATGACGCCGACGAGCAGCGAGTGGCTGGTCTTCTCCCAGTGGCTTCGACGCTCCAATGCCCCTTCCGGGTCAACCAGGATGTCGGCAATGTTCTGAACATCGCGAACTTCGGCCGCGCCCTTGCGGACCTCGAGCAGCGGATTGTAGCGCGCGCTTGCTGAATCGGTCGGATTGAACAGCAGACAATGCGAGAAGGTCGAGCGCCAGCCGGACGTCAGCTCCCAGTTCTCGCCCTTGATGTCATGCACGACCGCCGATGAAGTCCAGGACAGCAGTGTCGGAAGCACCAGCCCCACGCCCTTGCCCGACCGCGTCGGTGCAAAACACATGACGTGCTCGGGTCCATCGTGACGCAGGTAGTAATTTTCAAATCGCCCGAGGAACACACCCCTGCCCGCGAGCAGGCCGGCAGCGCGGATCTCCTTCACATTGGCCCAACGCGCGGAGCCGTAGGTCGTGACCAGCTGGTTTTGCCGCGCCCGCCACACCGAATTGACGATTGCAAACAGCGCGCCCGCAATGCCGCCAGCCGCAGCGATAGCCCCGCCCTCCTCAAATATCTCGGGCGCATAGGGCTCATAGGCGAACCACCATTCGAACAATCGCCAGGGCAGATAGACCGGATAGCCGCTAACGGCGAACCACGGCGCGCCAAGCCGCCCCTGAAATCCGAGCGCCGCCGCCGTCCATTGCGTCGCTCCCCATGTCGACGCGATGACGATGCCGAAGACAACCGTGATCTGACCGACGTAGATTTTTGCCGGAAACATTGTCCGCCCCACTCGACGCTCGCAACGAGCGCGGCGAGATGAAAAGCGGGATGACGGCTCGCATTCAACCTGAATAAAAATCGTCGTCGGCAACGAGATCCGGCTCGATCAAACTCATCGAAGCAAGATCATTGTCGCGGCAGTCTCGGCGTGGGTGAGGAAGCTCCTCAATTGAAGGTGAATGGCATGATCAAACTGGAACACTGGTTCGACCTTGCCCAGGATTGGTGATCGCGCATGCGCACACCCAGCGAATGAACGAATCGAACGAAGGCCGCTTGTGCCTTCAACGTCGATGGTCGCATCGACCGTCAGCCTGAAAAAGGGCGCACGGGGACGAAAGCACTATCGCCGCGCGACGGCATCGATCCCTTACATGGAATCAATTATACTACCATAATACCTCTGTTGTGATTTGTCAAAGTTGACAAAGTTGCATTCGATACCGATATTGAAAGCGGAGTTCAGCTCATGTCCAAGGCACAGTCAAAGCCCTCCGGTACCGAGGATCTGTCCGTCCACGAGGACGGTGTGATGATGGTACTTAAGCAGAAACCCGCGGCCCTGAAGAGCCTCGCGCTCCCTGCCGACGCGCAGGTCGCCATCGTTTCCAAAAGCGTGACCGCACTGCAGAAGGTGCGTGAGCAGAACAAGCAACTAACGGGGCAAGCCTTCCGGTTCTTCTCCGAGGCGGCGAAGAAAACCGCTGTCGTCAACAAGGACGCATTCGCGCCCGATGCCCGCGCGCTCGCCGTCCTTGAGGGCGTCCGCATTGCGCAGGAGGATCTTCGGCGATCCGGCGGCGCGTATGATCTGGACCAGGTCAGAACGCTCCTGCGGGGAATCTCCCGACAGGCCGTCGACAAGCGCGTGCAGGAAGGCAGCCTCCTTGCGGTACCGGGTCCCAGCAACCACCGAAGCTTTCCGACGCTTCAGTTCAACGTCGACGGCGCCGTCGTCGAAGGTCTCAAGTCCGTCCAGGAGGCGCTGCCGACCAACAACCCCTGGACGGTTTTGAACTTCCTCGCCCAGCCTGACGACCGGTTGGGTGGCCGCAAGCCGATCGACCTGCTGAGGGAAGGCAAGGTTGAACTTGTGGTCGAGGCCGCCCGGCGCATGGCTCAGCAAGGCGCGTGACCGCTCCGCTGCCGCCGGACGATCTCGATCGCCGCCGTCCCCGCCAGGTCCGGCTGCGGGCGGGTACGATCATTCACCGGTTCTACACCGCCGGGTACGATCCGATCTTCTTCGACACTTCGCGTCTCGGCCGGCTGAATGCGCCCGACGGGAGCTATGGCGTGCTCTATGCCGCGCGGGAGCCTTTTGGCGCCTTCGCAGAGACGTTCCTCCGCGTGCCGGGACGGACGCTGCTCGATCCCAGCCTGCTCCGTCGCAAGGCCTATGCTCGCCTCAAGATCACGGCAGATCTTTCGCTGGTCAGACTGGCCGGCCCCTCCCTCGCCATTCTCGGCGCGACCGCCGAGGTGGTGCATGGCGGACTGCCTTACGACGTGCCGCAGGCCTGGTCGAAGGCGCTTTTCAGCCATCCGCTCAATCCCGACGGCATCGCCTATTACGCCCGCCACGACGACGAAGGTCTTTGTTATGCGCTGTTCGATCGCGCACGCAGCTCGGTCAGAGAAATCGATCGACAGGCCAACCTCGATCAGGACTGGTTCTGGCGTCTTGCGCAGCGGTACAGGGTCGGGCTTGCACCCGGCTAGCCCCGTCGAAGTCGGGAGGCTCTGAACTAGCGTCCGATGCCGCGCCTCATTCCGATCGACCAGGAAATGCCCTCTCCGCCGACGCTGCCGCTGACGAGTTGGCCACGCGCGCGCTCCAGAACCGGCCGCCAGGGCACCAGGACGAATTCGCGCGACTGCTCGATCAGCGCATACCGCCCGCTGCTGAGCGTCAGCATCCGCTTGTAGATGCCACTGAGGCTGTCGCCTGCCCTGACGTTGCGATATTCGAGCCCGGTGCGAGCGGAAATGTCCGCCGCCGTTTTCGCCAGCTCGCGCTCTTCAAGGATATGCAGCGTGTTCCGCGCATAGCGCGCCCGCCCTCCTTCTTCTCGCGCCAGCCCCTGTTCGATCAGCCACTGCCGTCTCGCCCGCAATGCCGTCTCGACCTCCGCGCCGAAACCGGTTGGCGCGAGCCCATCGGATTCCCTTGCGAGGAGCTTCCGGTCGAGCCAGGTCGCACCGACTGCCTGCGGCAGCTCTTCGAGCCTTTGCCAAGACAACACCGCAACGCGCAACGGATTGCGCGAGCGCTCGAGTTCCTCATACCGAAAAGCCCGATCGAGATAGTCCTGGCCGACCTTCCAGCCGCCATCGGCAAGGCGACTGACCGTCCCTTGCCGACGCATCGCCTCCAGTCGCCGGACATGGGTTCCGATATATTCGGCCGATGCTTGCGGATCCAACTCCCGGTGCAGGCGCTCGCTGTAAAAGCCGTCATTGGCCGCGGCCACTTCGGCAATCGTTCGATCCACCGGGCGCAGCTGCGCCGAACGCGGCCTAAGCTCCAGAATCGTGTTCCGCGCGGGCAGCTCTTCGTTGGCGCCGAGAGCACCGACCTCGGCATAGTGCGCCAGCCCGTCGACCCCATCGATCACCACATAGCGGCGCTCCGTCAGCTCATCCACAAACCCTTCGCCAACGACCCGCCCGATCAGGCGCCGGCCCTCGCTCCGCGGATCGAAGATCGCATAGCTGGCTGCCGCCCGCGAGATGCCCGCTGCACGCAATTCGCGATGCATGGTCTTGATGATGTCGCCGCGCTCGCCCAGGCGGCACGCCGATCGCGGGCTTCGATCCCGCTTCGATCAGCAAGGGTATCAGCGTTTTTGCCAGCCTGAGTTACCGGCTCTGGAGTCCGGATGCGCCGATCAGTCCGAAGCCGATGCTGCACAAATAGCTCAATGCCGGCGCGAGCCGTCGTTGCTGGAGTGGAATCAATCGACGCCGCCGGACCGTGCCGCAAAACGGCACGACTCACGAGAGCGGCTTGCGGCACGAGCACGCCACAGGCAAGAGCGGGAGTTCATATCCGCTCGGGATCAATCTGCTAGGCAAACTCCTCGGCCCGCTTCGCTTCGGCGTCATATAGTCGGATCTGCAGGACCGGAAAGCGCCTCTTCAGATCCCTGGCACCAGCCACGGCACCCTCCCTCGTGGTGAACTCCGTCTTCACCTGGCCATCGACAATCAATGCGTAGCCATTGTTCGGCAGCCCGTTCGACCGTTTCATCAGCAAGTCCCCAGCAAGATGCAGTCGATCCGAGTTACGGTGAGTCTGCGTGCCAGGGCAAGAGTGCGGGGTTCTGCGCAAAAAGAGATGGCAGGCACGTTCCGGATTTCCGTGCCTGGCTATCGGGCGCGACGCCACAACCGGCTACCGCACCTGCCGGATACTTCGAGACTACCGCTCACACGGTGCTATGCGTGCCACGCCGCCGACATGGTACTCTGCAGACTAGCATCATTCGGCACGGTGTGGACGCTTGCGCTGGTCGGATCGAAGCCAGGATTATTGGCCGCATAGGTTGCCATCGCCTGGACCAGTTGCGAGACTTGGCTGTCGAGCTTCAGGCCGCCGGCGGTGATCTCCTGCAGCTGCGAACCGGCACCGGAAAACCACCCGTTGACCGTGGCGCTGGTGTTGGTGCCAAGCAGGTCGATGAGCAACTTGTCGCCTGAACGCTCGAACCAGAGCTGGTCGCTGCTGATCGCGCCCACGAAATCGAGCTCGTTGCTGAAGCCTGTCGCGGTCGGAAGGTTGATTGCGGCCTGCCCGGTGCCAGACGACACCTGAAAGGAATTGCTCCTTGCCTCTCCGTTTGCCACCTCCGAGCCGGCGCCAAACTGGACGACTTTGGTGCCATAGGCATAGCGGCGTGGCGAAGCCACTTCCGCTGTCCCCGCCAACCAACTCGGCCACGTCGTAAATATTTCCGTTGCCATTCTTGAACGCAACGCAGCGTACCTGTGTATCGCGGTAGCGACTGCCTGGTTCCGAAGGAAACTCCCCGATATCTCTTGCTAGCCGCCGCTCGCCCGGCTCTTGAGCCATATGGCCGCTGCGCCAATCAGAGCCGTCGACACCCCGCTCCACCAGATCGAGCGCGGCCGCGCCGCGCTGATCGAACTGAGGTACAGCAATGCTCCGAGCACCACACCATAGTGCTTGCGAAACTCACCGCTTCTGCGAGCGATTTCAACGAGGTCCGAAGACCTGACTTGCGGATCTGCCATCACGACCACCTAACCGTCCGAAGACACCATCATAAAAGTGAATTGGGTATTTCGTCGAGTCATATTTCGTCTTTTCCGAATTTTGTGATCGAGGCGCGCCCGGTTGCTGCGCGAGGGATCGAGGCAGCGAGGCCGTGACGCGAAGCGGCACGGTCACGAGAGCCCGCCCGCATCCGCCGGCGCTCAAAACTGCTCCATCACCAGGCCAATTTCACGCAAGGCCTTCTCTTTGTCGGGTGCCGGCAGTGAGCCAGGACCTATCCACAGGCGCAACGATGCCGGTTCCGGCTTGATCGGGTAAGCTTGCCCGCCGCCACAAGGCCCCACCCCGATCACGCTCGATAATGACCGTTCAACCGACCCTCCCTGAGATCGCCGCCATGCTGGAACAGTCGCCCGACTACCGGGTACTGCGACGGCTGGTTCCCCGCGCCGAATTCACGCCACACGAACAGCCAGAGAAGATCGCGATCCTGCTCGACGTCGAAACCACCGGCCTCGATACCGCCATGGATGAGATCATCGAGCTCGGGATGGTCAAGTTCAGCTATCTTGCCGACGGCAGGATCGGCCGGGTCATCGACACCTTCAGCAGCTTCAACCAGCCGTCGATCGCAATTCCCGCCGAGATCACCGCGCTGACCGGCATCACCGATGAGATGGTTGCTGGTCACAGTCTCGATGAGGACCGCATCAACGCGTTCGCTTCCGAGGCGGTCGTCGTCATCGCGCACAACGCCGGTTTCGATCGCAGGTTCATGGAACGTTACGCGTATTTGTTCGTGCACAAGGCCTGGGCCTGCTCGGTCAGCGAGATCGAATGGCGCAGCCACGGCTTTGAGGGATCGCGCCTGTCCTATCTTTTGATGAAAGCCGGGCTGTTTCATGAGGCGCACCGGGCGGTCGACGATTGCCAGGCACTGCTCGAGATCCTGGCGATGGCCCTGCCCGAGCTCAATCGCACCGTGCTCTCGGTGCTGCTCGAGCGCGCCCGCCGCAAGACGATCAGGATCTGGGCCGAGCAGTCGCCCTTCGAGCTCAAGGACGAGCTCAAGCGACGCGGATACCGCTGGAGCGATGGCGCCGATGGCCGGCCGCGGTCCTGGTACATCGACGTCGATGATGGCAATCAGGCTGCCGAAATCGAGTATCTGCAGGAAACGGTCTACCAAAGAGACGTCGAGATCCGGATCCAGACACTCACAGCGTTCGACCGATTTTCCACAAGGGTTTAAGAACCAACTGTAGCTTTCACTGGATTCCAATGTGCGGCCGACGAATGCTTCTGCCGGCCACCTTCGGAATTGCCCGCTGGCCTCGATCTTGCCGCTAATCATTCATGAACGATTAGGCCAACATTACCGGACGCAAGGAGACAATCGCTCGCACCCCTGTTGGCTATGAACATGCAAAATCCTTGTCGTGCTCTTTGTCTGCTGACGGTTTTCAACGCCCCAGCGGCAGCATCTGCCCTCGCCTTGGAAAATATCAAGGAGGAACGGTCCATTCTCGTCGACAGCACCGGCCATATCCAGGAATTGCAATAGAGTCCTTGAGGCCCGAACCGCAATGGGGATCACCCGCGCAGCTGCAACGAGATCTCGGTGCTCGTGAACGTCCTCTCGGGTGTCAGCACCACTATGTCTACGACGGTCATCGAGCCCGGGTGGCTGTACACATATCTGACGTGCCAAAGCGGCCCGACGTCGGGCGAGATAACAAAATCTCCGGATTCGAGCGCGCGGGCGATCGTTCTGACTGCCACACTATTCTTTATCGGGACGGAGAAAACTGCGTCGACAAGCGCCGCAAGGGTTACCCCATCAGCAAGGAAGGCGCGAGCAACGTTGTCCCCGTGAGCCTCCCGGAGGGCCGACACGGTTGCGGCGACGGCTTCCGGGTTGTTCACTCTGCGCGCCTTGCTGAACCATGAGACGGTCAAGGTAACCGGGCTTCACCGGTGACCTCATCCTCATATAGGCCAGGAGCCCTTCCGTTGGTAACTCAAAGCGGACCGCCTTCACCCAGTCCAGAGCTCGCCCTTCGGCTCGATTCTGAAAAAACGCCCTTGCCACCAGCAGGAGGCGTAAACATCTAACATGTCGAGCAACGCAATATCCCTAACGGTAACAAGATGGACCTGACCGAAATCCAGAACTACGCGATACAGGCGAGAATGGCGTTCATCGTTGGCGCGGGAACGTTTGACCGCGTGTTCGCCGGCATCCGCTTTGCGGAGATCGACGGGTATCTTCTGTATGTCTACGCAAGAGACGAATCGAGCGCAGCCGAAATCGAGGACAATTTCGCCCTGCCCATCGCAATCGTTGCGTCGCAGATCGTCGGCCGGGAAATCGATGTCGTTGTCGTGCTACCGAAGGTCCTCCAGTGAGGGTCCCGCCAAGCGCCTGTTAGGCTTCTGCCGCGGCGGCTGCAGCTGTCGGATCGCCGCATACTGCACTTGTCCCAGCCACGTCTCGTTCGACGGCCAGAACACCGTATTGATCCGGATTTCGGCAGAGGCAGGACGGCCGTAATACAATCCCTGCCGATGTTGTCGTAACTTGCAGAGCATTTTTCACCTTTCGAGTTTTTACAGGCCCATTGCAGCCGGCCGGAAAGGACCGCCCCTTGGACGGTCCTTTTCGATTCCACGGTCCGTTTCAGCGGTCATTGCGGGGATTCACCTTTGAAGGAGCAACTCGCTCGAGACGCGGCAGACATCTTCCGACTGCTACGGGCATTCCGCGCGATTAAGGATCGAGCCGCACGGCGAAACGTTGTCGAGGCTTCGAGGCAATGGCCGAAAGTCGCGTAGCCGACAAGGCCCTCGACGACAAAGGCGGAAAGCCTCATGCTTGAGCGATGTGCTGCGGGCTAACTTAAGCCGGAGAACCGCTCCCTAGTGCCGTTCAATAGCTACGGTGTGCTCCGGAGGGAGTGCTGTAACGACCTTTGCGGGACGAAAAGCTTTGCGACTGTGAACCAAGGGACGGAGCGAGAACCCGGCTACGTCATGAGCCTTGCTGTTGGCAAGCGCTCCGGAAGCGGCGCCAGCTATTTGACCTTACGAGTTCCCGTTCGTCCAAGCGAAAGCTTTCGATTTATCCCCATCGACAGGGTATGCGGCGACTTGCGAGACTCGATTGTAAAGAAGGTTTCCGATAAAGGCTTCGTTTTTGAGAATGCGATAGATGAGCGCAGGATTCCAAGGGTGCCCCGTGGATGTCTCCACATTGCGGCGGTTCAGCTCTCTCGCGATCCATGCATCGCATTTTCCCTTGAGACATTGCGCGAAAATCCATTTGACGATGGCGACCTGATCCGGAGGCCCCGGCCGGATCTTCACGCGGTCGGATTGCAAAAATTTGGCCTCGCCCTTCTCCAGAAACATCTTCGGCCGCTGCTTCTGGTCAACCAGCTCGCGTCTGAGACCGTAAGTCTTCGGAGCGCCTACCGAGAACCCTTGCCGGATAACCCGCGAGTGGGAGGCATGCACTCTGGCCGATAGATCGCGACTGAAGTCGGCGGCCTGCGTTCGCTTGAGATACTTTCCCAAGGTGGAGGCCAAACTGAAGTCATTGTTGAATCCCTCGGCGCAATATTCGACCTCGACCCCGGCTTGCCGGCAGAGAAACTCGTAGTGAGCACCTTCGTCTAGATCTTGAAACCGCCCCCACCGGCTCACGTCGTATACGAGAAGCTGACCATAATCGGCTGCGCCTGTTGTGACATCGCTTATCAACCGTCGAAGGCCTGCTCGGTTCTTGATCTGAAGGCCGCTCTTGCCTTCGTCCGCATAGGTCTTGACGATCGCCAGACGGTGCGCGCTGGCGTAAGCCGCAATCACTGCCATCTGGTTTGCAATTGAGTAGATTTGCTTTTCGGTAGACATGCGAACGTACTGCGCCGCTCGCCGTTCCATGTCACCTTTTGGAAGGTGATCCTTCCTTATCGTAAGTGCATTTGCCATGGGCACTCCGACGGGGCCAGCTTACTCCATCTTTGCCATGCCCCAAAACCAACTTTGAAAATATTCTCTTTGCCGTCGGGCAAATCATCGATCCAATCACACACCCGATCAGTTTGCCGGCAGGCGCGGATCTTCTTGCCATATCGGTTCTATTTCCCGTACCGATCGGGGGCCTCGCCGAAGCGTGACGCCGGCACGCCCAAAGATGCATGAAAGCGATAGCCGCCCCCGAGCCGGCCACTCCATGCGCTGTCATCAGGAACTGGTCACCACCGCGGGATGGTGAAAAGCCGATCTTAAGTGAGTGACAACGTTGAACTTAGCTGAACGCGAAAGAGGCGGCGACAGAAACACCGCTTAGCCAGGAATGACTTCTCAACTCCCGCGGCATCGGAGGTTGTGCCGAATGTCGCCTGCCGCCTGCCAGGCGAGCCGCCACAGCCGCGCGGCTTGCGGGCCCTGTGTTTTGATGCCGTCAGGTACCATCGGGCTGTTACCTGCCGGATATTGCCATGCTCCGCGGAATCTGCTTCGACAACGATCATTGGTTGCACGAGCCGGCAGCCTGGTATGTCGACACGGAGCTTGCGGGAGGTATGAGAACGGTGCGGTCATCCTTGCGTTCCGGTGACCGGTCTGGCCCGAGGCCGGCGGGACGTCGGCCGAAAGCCCTCCCCCCAAGCCGCGGGCGCAAGACCGAGCCCGACAAAGGCCCTGCGGCCGCAACTCCCAAGTCCGAGCGGTCGCGAGACCTCATCCTGCATTCCGCGGCCCAGCTGTTCCGCCGCCAGGGATTTTCGGCCACGACCCTGCGCCAGATCGCAGCAAGGGCCAAGATCAAGGCCGGTAGCATCTACTACCATTTCGACTCCAAGGAGCAGATTCTCGACGAGGTGCTGGACCGCGGCCTCCGCCACGTGTTCGAGACGGTGAAGAACTCGGTCGAGCGAGCAGGAAAAGTATCGCACCGGCGCAAGATTGGTCTTGCGATCGAGGCCCATCTCGTCGCGCTCCTCGAGACGAGCGACTTCACTTCAGCCAACATTCGAATCTACGGACAATTGCCGGAGCAACTGAAGAAGCCGCACCGGCCGCTGCGGCGCGCATACGCAGAATATTGGGACCAGCTCTTCATCGATGCCCGGCGCGCTGGCGAGATCCGCGCCGATATGGAGGTGGTGCCATTGCGTATGTTCGTGATCGGGGCTCTCAACTGGACAATCGAATGGTTCAGGCTGGAAAACAGGGATGCCGTGCTCGAATTGGCCCGTCGCACAGAGACGCTGATCTTCGAAGGCGTCAATAAGCCCTGATCCCAATCTATCTGCCCTGCCAGACTGGCTTGCGCTTCTCTGCGAACGCTTTCGGCCCTTCGATCGCATCGAGACTGGCATAGGTCTCCTCATGCAGGCGCTCGGCCGCGACGAGGCCCTGCGCAAGCCCCAGGTCCATCGCGGCTAGCACACTCGCTTTGGCCGCCTTGACCGACAATGGCGCGCCCTCGACGATTTTCCGCGCCAGCTCAAGAGCGCGTTCGCGCACGGCCTTTGGTGTATCCTCAAGCGAGTTCACGAAACCATGCTCCGCGAGCCGTTCGATCGCGATCGTCTCGCCCGTCAGAACCATCTCCATCAGTAGGGGTTGCGGCACCATCCAAAGCATCGGCACCGCCCACGGGGACCCGCGCCCCATCTTGACCTCGCTTATTCCCGCACGGGTGCCGCGCAGCCCGATCCTCAAGTCGCACCTCAGCGCAAGCATCATCCCGCCGGCCATCAAAGATCCCGTCATGGCAGCAACGATGGGCTTGGAGACCTTCCGCATCGCGTGCTGCATGGGATCGCGCATCAGCGTCAGGATATCCACCCCGTCCCTCGCCCGGATTTCCGCGGCCTGCTTCAGATCCAGCCCTGCGCAAAATACCCCGCAATCCGCTGAGGTCAGGATGATCGCGCGGACCGAGGCGTCGGTTTCGACCCTGTCCCAGGCGTCGGTCAGGCCGTTCATCGCCTCGACCGAGAGCGCGTTCTTGCGTTCGGGACGGTCGATGGTCACCGTCGCGACGCCGTCTTCGACGGAATAGCGGACTTGCTCTTTTTCAGCCACGATATCTTCTTCCTTGAATTCTAACATTTGTTAGAATACATCGCCGCACGCCAGATGCAAGAACATGGCGCAGCTCTTGAGGCAGGAGGAAGCAAGATGGCGTATCTCTGGACGCCCCCCGCGGAACTGGTGGAGAAAAGCAACCTGAGCGCGTTTCTTCGCGCCACGGGGCAGCCGGACTACGACACGCTGGCGGCCAAGGCCGACATCGATCCAGCCTGGCTCGCGCAGGAAGTGTTTGGGTTCTGTGACGTTCGCTTCTATCGCAAGCCCGAGAAGATCCTTGATCTAGCACGGGGCGAACCGTGGGCGCGCTGGTGCGTTGGCGGGACCACGAACATCGTCCTCAATTGCATCGACAAGCACCGCGGAACTGAAGTCTGGGACAAGACATTCCTGCTCTGGGAAGGCGAAGACAGGCGCGAGCAGCGGCGACTGAGCTACGCCGAGTTCGCATTCGCTGTCGAACGGCTAGCATCGGGCCTGCGCAAGCTCGGCATCGGCAAGGGCGACGTCGTCGCGATCTACATGCCCAACCTGCCCGAAACCTTTATAGCTTTCTTTGCAATCCTGAAGATCGGGGCGATCGTGATGCCCCTGTTCTCCGGCTTCGGTCCCGACCCGATCAGGGCGCGGCTCAACCATGGTGAAGCGAAGGCCGTCATCACCGCGAACGGTACCTGGCGTCGAGGCGCGCCGGCTCCGCTGAAATCGGTTCTCGACGAGGCCCTGGAGACCGCACCAACCGTCCAGCACGTTATCGTGGCAAACCGCGGCGGGCTCGGCATCGACACCCCCATCCAGGCGGGACGCGACCACTGGTGGGATGAGATCGCCAAGGAGGAGGCAAACCTTCCGACCGTCGAGATGGACGCGGAAGATCCCGCCATCCTTCTCTACACGTCGGGTACGACCGGCGAACCAAAGGGCTGCGTGTGGACGCATATCAGCTTCATTGGCTCAATGGTGACGCGGGATATGATCATCTGCGGCGACTTCAAGCCAACGGACCTGTTTTTCTTCTTCAGCGACATGGGATGGATGGTGGGCGCGATGTGCGCCTGCATTCCAAGCTTTGCTGGCGGCAGACTCCTCGTGGCCGAGGGGACGCCCGATTATCCCGATACGGGACGCTTCTGGCGCCTGATCGCCGATCACAAGGTCACCTATCTCGGTGTTTCACCGACCATCGTGCGCGGCATGATGCGCCATGGCGATGAGGTCGAGCGATACGACCTCTCGAGCCTGCGAATGACTGCTTCGGGCGGCGAGGCCTGGACCGAGACACCGTGGCGATGGTTCTTCGAACACGTCTGCAAATCAAAGATCCCAATCATCAATATTTCTGGCGGAACGGAAGTCGGCGGCTGCATCTTCACCGGGACCCCCAACCATCCAATGAACCCATGTTCGTTCTCCCGGCCGGCCCTCGGAGTCGGCGCGGATATCGTCGACATGGCGGGTAACCCTGTCCCCGACGGCGAGGTCGGCGAGCTGGTGCTGCGTCATGCATCGATCGGGCTCACCAAGAGCCTGTGGAAGGGCGACCAGCGCTATCTCGAGAGCTACTGGAATACGATTCCGGGAATCTGGGTGCATGGCGACTTTGCCATGCGCGGCAAGGACGGTCTCTATTACATTCTTGGCCGCTCGGACGACACCCTCAAGATTTCGGGCAAGCGCGTCGGTCCGGCAGAGCTCGAGGGCGTGCTGACCGCAACCGGCAAGGTCGCGGAAGCTGCCGTCTTCAGCGTCCCGCATCCGGTCAAAGGCTCCGCTATCGTGTGTGCTTGCGTGCCGAGCCCCGGTGCGAAAGACCCCCGCGCGCTGTCGGAAGAGCTTGCCCAGGCCCTGGTGCAGGGAATGGGCACCTCGTACCGCCCGGAAAGGGTATTGCTGGTCGATGACCTGCCGAAGACGCGCAACATGAAGATCATGCGCCGCGTGCTTCGCGCAGTCTTCGAAGACAAGGACCCCGGCGATCTGTCGGCGCTCGCCAACCCCGAGGCGATCGACCATATCCGTCAGAAGCTCAAGGGATAGCTGTCGGCCCGGATTGGCCCGGACCAGGCGACGTCGCATGGCGTGAAGCCAGACATCAAGGCAACCACTCAGGTCGGTTGCCTTGACGGGGATCAGACGATCCTAGATCGGGCAATCCTTGGGGAAAGCTGGCTTGCGCTTCTCAAGGTGCGAGGCCAGGCCTTCGCGGGCTTCATTGCCGGCAAAGCCGAGGATTTCGAGGGCGGTTGACGTGTCGAACAGCGGCCCGTTGACGCGAAGCCAGTTGTTCAACGCATATTTGGTCCAACGGATCGCACTCTGTGCGCCGGTGGCGAGATCCTGCGCCGTTTCCAATGCGATGCTTTGCAGCTCCGCATCTTCGACGCACAGCGAAACCAGGCCGATCCGCTCGGCTTCCTCACCCGACAGCGGCTTGCACGTGAGCAGATAGTACTTTGCCTTCGCCAGTCCGCAGAGCAGCGGCCAGATGATACAGGCGACGTCGCCAGCGGCGACACCGAGCCGGGTGTGGCCGTCCACGATCCGCGCCGATTTGCCACAGATCGACACGTCGGCAAGGATCCCGACGACGAGGCCGGCGCCCACGGCGACGCCGTTGATCGCCGAGATGATTGGCTTGTTGCAGTTGATGACGTTGTAGACGAGATCCTTGGCCTCTTTCCAGGTCGCCATCCGCGCGGCCGGATTGTCGAGCAGCGACTTGATCAGCTCGAAATCGCCGCCGGCCGAGAATGCCTTGCCCGCTCCCGTGACAATCACGGCGCTGATGTCGGGATCGCTGTCGATGTCTCTCCAGATGTGAGTGAGCTGTGTATGGGTCTCGGCGTCGACGGAGTTATAGGTCTCCGGTCGGTCGAAGGTGATCCGAAGGATCCGTTCAGCCGGATAGTCGAGCTTCAACCTCGTGTAGGCCGCGTACCGATTGGACATATTGATCTTCCCGCTTTTGGCGCTTAAGAAGCGCTACCAATTATTTCTAACAGATGTTAGAATTTGTAGTCGGCCGGCGCAAGCACTGGCTCGAAACAAGAATGTCGAAAGACAGCGCTCGAGGAAACGTTGATGGAAACCGGGCTCAGTATCCAGACAGGGGGCGGATCCGGCATCGGAACCGTCGGTGCGTTGTTCGAGGCCTGTGCAGAGCTTCATGCCAACAGGCCTGCGATCGAATACCGCGGCCGGCGCGTGACTTATGGGGAGTTGCGCGACCGGGTCCGTCGGTTGACCGTCCTGCTTGCCGCGCGGGGCCTGCAACGTGGCGACCGGCTTGGCCTGCTGTCGCGCAACCGTCCCGAATATCTCGAGATCGAGTTGGCGGCCGCCAATCTCGGGATCATCACGGCTTGCCTTAACTGGCGGTTGTCGGAGCGCGAACTCTCCTATTGCATCGAACTGGTGTCGCCCAAGCTGCTGCTGGTCGAGGCCGACCTCGCAGCAAGCCTCCCGCCGGCCGCAAAGGCGAATCCAATCCTGGAGATCGGATCTCAATACGAAAGCGAGCTTACGCGAGCAGACGGGCGGGCATCCCCGTCTGTCGCCGAACCGGAAGATGGGCTCGTCATTCTCTACACCAGCGGAACGACCGGCCTGCCGAAAGGCGCCGTGATTTCGCACCGCGCGATGGTCATGCGGGCGTTGGTGTTCTCCTCCGAACTCGGTATCGCTCCGCACGACACATTCGTCGCATGGGCCCCCCTGTTCCACATGGCCTCGACCGATCATGCTCTCGCCACCCTGCTGCGCGGCGGAACTGTCGTTGTGATCGACGGCTTCCAGCTGGAACCGCTGCTGACGGCCGTTTCCCAACACGACATCGGCTGGCTGGTCCTCATTCCCGGCATGGTGGAGGCGCTTATCGATGGTCTGAAAGCGCAACGCACCAAGGTGAAGGGAGTGCGGGTGTGCGGAGCCATGGCGGATCTGGTCGCCCCGCACGCCATTGCCGAGGTCACCGAAATGCTCGGCGCCCCCTATCTCAACAGCTTCGGCTCGACCGAGACCGGCCTGCCGCCGGCGACGCGGGCGCTGATTGCGCCAGGCGATGTGCCGGCCAGCCTGTCCAAGCGGCAAAATGCGTTCTGCCAGATCAAGCTGGTGGACACCTCCGACAACGAGGTCGCGCCCGGTGAGCCCGGCGAGTTGGCCATCCGCAGCCCGACACTATTCTCCGGCTATTGGCGCGCGGACGAGACCAACGCGCGCGACTTCCGCGGCGGCTGGTTTCACATGGGCGACGTGTTCAGGCGCAACGCCGACGGATCGCTCGATTTCGTCGACCGCGCCAAATACCTGATCAAGTCGGGCGGCGAGAATATCTATCCCGCCGAAATCGAACGCGTCCTGCTAGGCGACGATCGGATCGCGGAAGTCGCAGTCGTCCGCGCTGCCGACCCAAGGTGGGGAGAGGCCCCCGTCGCCTTTGTCGCGTGCCGCGAAGGGGCTGCAATGACGGTAGCCGAGCTCACCGAACTGTGCCGACGCGAGCTGGCGAGCTACAAGCGGCCGCGCGAATTCCGTTTCATTACCTTCGGTGAATTCCCTCGCTCGACAAGTGGCAAGGTCCAGCGCCACGAACTCGAGCGCCTGTTGAAAGTTTCCACATGAGCGACACCAGCCTGAGAGGAAAGGTTGCCGTCATCGGCATCGGATTGTCGGCGGTCGGCAAGGTGCCAGGCCGCAGTCCGCTCTCGCTTGCGGCAGAGGCCGCAGCGAACGCACTCGCCGACGCCGGCCTCGCCAAGAGCCAGGTGGACGGCGTGCTGTCGAGCCATGCCTTCGCCTCCCCGTTCCATCGCTTCAGCGTTGCCTTCAGCGAGTATTTTGGAATCCGTCCGACCTTCTCGAACACGTTGCAGGTGTCCGGCGCCACGGCGGCGACGATGTTCAGCATTGGTGCGGCCGCCATTCACGGCGGCCTCGCCAAGGTGGTGCTGCTAGTCGCGGCCGACAGCCTGATGACGGGGCTGACGCCGGATCTGGCGCTGCGTTCGCTCACCGAAAGCCGGGATCAGCAATACGAGATGCCGTTCGGCATTCCGGTTGCCAACACCTTCGCAATGACCGCGCACCGGCATATGAGGGAGTTCGGCACCACGCCCGAGCAGTTGGCGGAGGTCGCCGTCGTGCACAGGCGTCACGCGGCGCGGACCCCCGGCGCGCAGCAGACGACACCGATCACCGCAGCGGACGTGCTCAGTTCGCCCATGGTCACCACGCCCTATCACAAGCTCGACTGTTCGCTGATCTCGGACGGCGGCGCGGCATTTGTCCTCACGTCGGCCGAGCATGCGAAGGCACTTGGGATCGGCAGGTCGATCTACATCCTCGGTTGCGGAGAATGCTACACCCACGAGCATATCTTCCTGATGCCGTCCCTGACCACGACCGGTGCCGTCGAATCCAGCCGGCGGGCCTATGCAATGGCCGGCTACCAGCCGCGCGATATGGATGTCGCCGGCATCTATGATTGCTTCACAGGCACCGTGGTGATGATGCTTGAGGACCTCGGCTTCTGCCGCAAGGGTGAAGGCGGCCCGTTCGTCGCCGACGGACAAATGAGCTACGGCGGCCAAATACCCTCCAACACCCATGGCGGCCTGCTGTCATTCGCGCATTCCGGAATGCCTGGCGCCCTGTTCCACTTCCATGAGGTGATCGCGCAGCTGCGTGGGCAATGCGGCGAGCGGCAGGTCGACCGCGCCGCGCTCGGGCTGGTGCACAGCCTCGGTGCGGGATTCGCCACCAATGCCACGGCCATTCTGGGCACGGAGGAAACGCTGTGATGGCATCCGAGGATTCCACTCGAAAGCCCCTGCCCGCGCCGGATTCCGATACGAGCGCATTCTGGCTTGGCTTGCGACAAGGCAAGCTCCTGCTGCAGCACTGCCGCCGATGCCGCAACGTGCAGTACTACCAGCAAACCACATGCCGCGAATGCGGCGGCGATGAGCTCGTGCACAGGCCCGCGACCGGCCGCGGCAAGGTGCACTCCTTCAGCGTGGTCTATCGCGCTCCCGGCCCCGCATTCAAGGCGGATGTCCCCTATGCCGTGCTGCTCGTCGAACTCGACGAAGGGCCGCGCATGATCAGCGCCCTGACGGGGAGCGATCCGGCGGATGTCACCTTCGACATGGAGGTCGAGCTCGCATTCGACCAGGTCTCTGACGACATAACTCTGCCGCGCTTCCGGAAAGCCTGAAGGACCCGCATGAGTTCTGCTTGCATCTGCGCGCGATCGATTCTAACAATCGTTAGAATTTCGCAATGCCTCGATTTTGTAGCGCTCACATCGCCAACCCACCGGTCGATTACACCAGCGGCAAGCCACCCATCGGCTTGCCGCGCAGCCGCCAGGACCACCCGCAATGGCAATCATGAAATCGGATGTCGTCACCTCGACCGAGGACTACGCCCGCAACCGCAGCGCCTACACTGAGCGCGTTGCGGATCTCAGGCGGCGCCGGGCCATGGCAGCACTGGGCGGTCCGGAACGGGCACGCAAGCTTCACAAGGAACGCGATCAGCTGCTGCCGCGCGAGCGGATCGCGGCGCTGATCGATCCCGGATCACCGTTCCTCGAATTCTGTCAGCTGGCCGGCGACGGCCTGTACGAAGGCGTACCGCCCGGCGGCAGCATCATTACCGGCGTTGGAATGATCTCCGATCGTCCCTGCATGATCATCGCCAACGAGCCCACCGTAAAGGGCGGCACCTATTACGGTATCACCTGCAAGAAGCATGTTCGTGCGCAGCGCTTCGCCTGGCAGCACCGCCTGCCCTGCGTGACCCTGGTCCAATCCGGCGGCGCCAACCTGCCCGACCAGCCCAATATCTTCCCTGACGATGGCCAGTTTGGCTCGATCTTCTACAACCAGGTCAGGATGTCGGCTGAAGGCATCCCGCAAATTGCGGTGGTGCACGGTCCCTCTACCGCAGGCGGCGCCTACATTCCCGCGTTGAGCGATGAGACCGTCATCATCAGAAACCAGGGCGCCATGTTCCTAGGCGGGCCGCAGCTGGTCTATGCGGCGACCCGCGAAGAGGTCGGCATCGAGGCACTCGGCGGCGGCGAGATGCATAGCCGAGTGAGCGGTGTCACTGACCATCTCGCCGAGAACGACGCCCATGCAATTGCCATCACCCGCGAGATCGTCGCCAGTCTCGGCGAGATCCCCCGGCAAACCCGGACCGTCGCCCCGGCGCGCGAGCCACACTTCGACCCCAACGAAATCTACGGCCTGATCAGTTCGGATCCGCGCATTCCCACCAATAATCGCGATGTCCTTGCGCGTCTCGTCGACGGCAGTGAATTCCATGAGTTCAAGCCGCTCTATGGCGATACGCTGGTGACCGGCTTTGCGCGAATCATGGGATTTGAGATCGGCATTCTCTGCAACAACGGCGTGCTGTTCTCCGAAAGCGCGCTGAAAGCGACGCACTTTATCGAGCTGTGCTGCAAGCGTGACATCCCGCTGCTGTTCATGGCGGATGTAACGGGCTTCATGGTTGGCCGTGAAGCCGAGGAAGGCGGCATCACCAAGAACGGCGCAAAAATGATCACGGCAATGGCAAGCGCCAATGTCCCGAAATACACGCTCATCATGGGTAATGCCTACGGCGCGGGATACCTCGCGATGTGCGGCCGGGCGTTCCGGCCAAATGCCATGATGATGTGGCCAAATGCCCGTTCCGCCATCATGGGTCCCGACCAGGCCGCGACCACGCTCGCGATGGTTCGCGACGAGGTGCACAAACGCGAGGGCACGAGTTGGACGGACGCCGAGCGCGAGGCCTACATGGCGCCGACCCGGCGAACGTTCGAGGATTTCGCCAATGCCTACAATTTCGCCCGCAACACCTGGTGCGACATGGTGATCGATCCGCTCGAAACCCGCAGCGTGATGGCGCTGTTGCTTGACCTCGCCGGGCGCGTCCCGCGTCAGCACACCGATTTCGGCGTGTTCCGGATGTAGACGAAGGGGGCCGCCATGTTCAGGAAAATTCTGATTGCCAATCGAGGCGAAATCGCCTGCCGCATCGCCCGCACCTGCCAACGGCTCGGCGTTGCGGTTTCCACCGTGCACTCCACCGCAGATGCCGACGCCTTGCACGTCAGGGTTATCGGTGAATCCATCGGGATCGGCGGCGCGCCGGCATCGGAAAGCTATCTGCGGATCGATGCCATCATCGCCGCCGCGAAAACGACCGGCGCGGAGGCGATCCATCCTGGTTTCGGCTTCCTGGCCGAAAACACCGACTTTGCCCGCGCGGTCGAAGCAGCCGGACTGGTATTCATCGGACCGACGCCGGATACCATCGAGCGGCTGGGCGACAAGGCATCCGCGAAGCGGGAAGCCGTCGCCGCCGGTGTCCCCACGGTACCCGGAAGCGAAGCTCCGAGCGAGGATCGCATCGAAGTCGAACGCAGCGTCCGCCGGCTCGCACTGCCGGTCATGCTCAAGGCCGCGGCCGGCGGCGGTGGCAAGGGAATGCGGGCGATCTCGACCTATGACGGACTTGCCGACGAAATCGAGTCCGCGATGCGTGAGGCAAGGAATGCTTTCGGCGACGCAAGGCTGATCGTAGAGAAACTGATCCTGCAAGGCAGGCACATCGAGGTGCAAATCGCGGGTGACGGCGACGGCAACGTGATCCACCTGTTCGAACGTGAATGCACGCTGCAGCGTCGCCACCAGAAGCTCATCGAGGAAGCGCCAGCTGCCAACCTGGCTCCCGCCTTACGCCAGCGTATCCTCGACGACGCTGTCCGGCTCGGACGCAGGCTCAGATATCGTGGCGTCGGCACGGTCGAATTCATCGTCACCGGCACCGACCATTATTTCCTGGAGGTCAATCCCCGGCTCCAGGTCGAGCATCCCGTAACCGAGATGGTTACCGACATCGACATCGTCGAGGCTATGCTCCGCATTGCCGCTGGCGAAGGCCTGCCGGTGAAGCAGGGCGAAGTGTTGTGCCAGGGCCACGCGATCGAGGCGCGGATCTGCGCCGAAGATCCGAATGACAGCTTCATGCCATCCACTGGAGAGCTCGCCCATGTCAGGTTCCCGTCCAGCGGCATTCGCGTCGAGACCGGCGTCGAAAGTGGGTCAATCGTCACGCCCTATTACGACTCGATGCTCGCCAAGCTGATTGCTCATGCCGCCTCCCGCGATCAGACGCTCGACCAACTCGATCGTGCGCTCGGTGAAACCTCGATCTTCGGTGTCATCACCAACCGGGATTTTCTCCGTCGATTGATCGCCTTGCCCGCGACCCGCGCCGCGACTTTTCATACCCGTCTGATCGACGAACAGATCGATGCGCTCGCGGCCACCGCTGGCGACATTGACCCGGAAGCGCTGGCGGTTGGTGCGTTTTTCTGGATGATGCGCCAGCGCGCTGCCGCTTCCGGCAACCCCTGGCAGTCCAACAGTCTGACCGGCTGGCAGATGGCGGCAGCCGATGACGGCTTGTCACCGATCCCCATTCTCCACCTCGAAGCCGCAGGCGACAGCGCGGAGATCCGCTTTGCGCCCTTGCAGCCAGATGGCTCGATGCTGATCGGTGTCGACGATGACAGGATTCGGGTGCAGCTTTCGCCGCTTGCCGATGACACGTTCGCAGCCACAGTCAACGCGCGCTGCGAGACCGTGCGGATCGTACAGAAAGACCAGGCGATCTTCGTGCACGATCCACGCCGCGCCCATAGCATGACCGCGATCCCCTACCTCAGATACATCAGCACCGACGCCGAGATCAGCGGCGAACTGCGCGCCCCGATGACCGGCCTGGTGTTGAAGATCAATGTCACGGTCGGTAGCCGCGTGAAGGCAGGCGATCCGACCGTTGTCATGGAATCCATGAAGATGGAACTGCGCATTGCCAGCGAGGTGAACGGCATCGTGACCGCCGTCCACTTCAAACCCGGCGACACCGTCGAGCGAAACGCCGTCGTCGCCGTCGTCGAGCCTGCCCCGCAATAGCCACCTCCTCACGAACCCTTCAGGAAAGCACATGTTACGATTGGGAAGTGTAAATTATGATGTTCAGGACAACATCGCGATCCTGACGCTCGACGAGCCCAACAAGCTGAACGCACTGACCAGCGGCATTCGCATGGGCATCCGCGAAGGACTACAGCGGGCCGACCAGGACGATGCGGTACGTGTCAGCATCATCACCGGCGCCGGTGGCAAGGCATTCTGCGCTGGCGCCGATATCGGCACCTTCGATTTCGATCCGGAGAAAGCGCGCGCGTTCTTCATCGACGCCATGGAGGTCCTGAGCGCTCCCGAACGGGCCCTCAAGCCGGTGATCGCCGCGGTCAACGGAATAGCCTATGGTGGTGGATTTGAGCTCGCCATTGCATCCGACTTCATCCTGGCGGCCGAGAGCGCTCGCTTTGGCGTACCCGAGATCAAGCTCGGGCTGCTGCCCGGCTTCGCTATCGTTCGGCTTCAGGACATCGTCGGGCGCGCAAAAGCCAAGGAAATGAGCATCCTCGGCGACCCTGTCGACGCCGCGGAAGCAAGTCGTCTTGGACTCGTATCGCGCGTCGTTCCCGACGAACGTCTTCTCGTCGACGCAATCGCGTTCGCGCAACGCATCGCCTCACAGCCTCGCCTTGCCGTGCAGATGGCCAAGTCCTTCTACAATCGCGGTCTTGGCGGCAACGAGATGCGCCATGCGATCGATGGGTTTCCGTTCCTGCTGATGCACGCCGATGCACGCGAAGGCATCAATGCATTCCGGGAAAAGCGCGAGCCGCGATTCGATAAGACGTAGCTGTAACGGCTGCGTTCGGCCCGACCACATCGTCGCGCAGACATCCTGTCCCGACGACCAACCACCCTACTGTCCGATAGAACAAAATGAGGGAGAACACGTGAAGAGGAATTTCCTGGCCCTGGCCATCCTGGTTGCGACAGCGTCGACCGCCTCCGCCCAAATCTCGAATGACGTGGTCCGGATTGGCGTCCTGACCGACCTGTCAAGCTGGGGACGCGACAACAGCGGTCCCGGCTCGGTCGAGGCGGCGAAAATGGCCGTTGAGGAGTTTGGCCCGACAGTGCTCGGAAAGCCAATCGAGATCGTCAGCGCCGACCACCAGATGAAGACCGACGTCGGCCTGCAGATCGTTCGCGACTGGTTCGACAACGGCAAGGTCGACGCGGTAGCGGACATTCCGAACTCGGGAATTGCGATCGCCGTTCACAATATGGTGCGGGAGCGCAACAAGATCGCGCTGCTGTCCGGCCCGGGCGCGAGCTCCCTGACCGACGAATTGTGCAGCCCCAACACCGTACATTTTTCTTACGATACCTACGCGCTATCCAAAGTGACGGCGTCGGCTGTCATCAAGGAGGGTGGCAAGTCCTGGTTTTTTGTCACCGCCGACTACGCGTTCGGCCAGCAACTTGAGAAAGACGCGACGCGCTTCATCAAGGAGCTGGACGGCAAGGTACTCGGCAACGTGCGGCATCCGACCAACACAGCCGACTTCTCGTCATTTGTACTGCAGGCGCAAAACTCCAAGGCGGATGTTGTGGCCTTTGCCAATGCTGGCCAGGACACCGACAATGCCATCAAGCAATCCGGTGAATTCGGCCTGGTTCAGGCCGGCCAGAAGCTTGTCGGCCTGCTGATGTTCGATACCGACGTGCACGCTGTCGGCCTGCAGGCCGCACAAGGCACTTACATGACGACGGCCTCCTACTGGAACATGGATGACAAGACCCGCGCCTGGTCAAAGAGGTTCTTCACCCGGACCAACGTCATGCCGACCATGATTCACACCGGCGTCTACGGCTCTGTGCTGCACTATCTCAAGGCGATCAAAACCGCCGGCACAGATGATCCCGCCGCGGTCATGGCCAAGATGCGCGAACTTCCGGTCGAGAACACATTCGTACATGGCGCCAGGCTGCGCGAGGACGGGCGGGTGATCCGTGACATGTACCTGGCGCGCGTGAAGAAGCCATCAGATTCGAAGGAGCCGTGGGACTATCTCGAGATCGTCAAGACAATCCGGGGTGAGGACGCATATCGGCCTGTCAGCGAATCGAAGTGCGCGCTTCTCAAGAAGTGAAACGACCTGATCGGCGCAGAGAGCGAGCGAAGGCCACTGCTTGGCCGGGCGGATTTTGGGAAACAAGTAAGGCAATTCATTGCCGAACATCGGAAGGACGATCAGTTCGTGACCACAGCATCATCTCCAATCGAACTCGTCGTTGCCGACAGGATCGGGACGATTTGGCTGAACCGGCCGGAGCGAGGCAATGGGATCGAGCTCGGGCTGGCGACTGCGCTCAGGGCAGCTGCCTTCGACCTCGAACGTGACGCCAGCGTCAAGGTCGTCGTCATCCGAGGCCGCGGAGCAAATTTCTCGGTCGGCGGAGATCTTCGAGCTTTCTCCGCTGCCGGCGCCACCTTCCCGCGGCTTGCAATGGACATCATCACTGCCTTCCACGACGCACTCGCTTCACTGAGACGCTCAGGAAAGCCGGCTATCGCCGCGGTGCACGGGGCTTGCGCCGGCGGAGCAATGTCCCTGGCGTTGGCCTGCGATTTCGTTCTAGCCGCCGACACGGCTCATTTTTCAGTGGCGTACCGGCGGCTGGGCGTTTCCGCCGATGGCGGCATGAGTTACTCGCTGACGCGCCTGGCGGGGCCAAGACGAGCGCTGGAGTTGATGCTCCTCTCTGACCGCACAAGCGCAAGCGAGGCACTGTCGCGCGGATTGATCACGAGAGTATGTGCAGAGCAGGAGCTCGAGGCCGAGCTGACCCGAATGGCGCGGGCGCTAGCCGATAACTCACCCGCCGCAAGCCGTGCGGTGAAAGCCCTGGTCTGGAGCGCCGATACCACAACGCTCGACGAACAACTGTCGGCCGAGCTAGCTTCATTCGTCGACTGCGCCTCCTCGGCGGACTTTCGCGAGGGCATGAAGGCGTTCAACGAGAGGCGGCCGCCAATATTCGCAGGAGAGTGAGAAAATGGGATCCCTGGACGGTAAGGTCGTTTTCATTACAGGCGCGAGCCGCGGCATAGGCCGGGAGATCGCGCTTAAATTCGCATCGGAAGGAGCGCGAGTTGCACTCGCGGCCAAATCGAGCGAGCCCCATCCAACTCTTCCCGGAACTATCCATACAGTGGCCGAAGACATTCGTAAGCTCGGTACCGCCGCCCTTCCCCTCCGTGTCGATGTACGCGACGCCGATGCGCTCGCAAACGCCATCGAAAGGACGGTTCAGGAATTCGGCGGGTTGGACATCCTGGTGAACAATGCCAGCGCCATCAGTCCGACCGGACTGCTCGATACGCCGGCCAGGAAGTTCGATTTGCTGAGTGCGGTGAACGGCAGGGCGACCTACATCTGTGCCTATCATGCTGTACCGCACCTGAAGCGGTCGTCAAATCCCCACGTTCTCACCTTGTCGCCGCCACTGCCAAAGTCGGCAATCTGGCTCGGCAAGTATCCCGCATACGCCACCTCGAAGTACAGCATGACGATGTACACGCTGGCGCTCGCCGAGGAATTTCGATCGTTCGGAATTGCCGCCAATGCCCTTTGGCCAAAGACCATGATTGCGACCGACGCCGTGCGCGTGCATTACCAGTCGGATTATCGCCGCAGCCGCTCGCCTTCAATCATGGCCGATGCGGCACACTTCATCGTTACGCAAGGCAGCCGCGAATTCTCGGGCAGAACCTTGATCGACGAGGAGGTTTTGCGTTTGCAGGGTGTCGACGACTTGTCGGTCTATGCAATAGATCCTGCCAGCCAGCTTGCGCCAGACATCTTGATCGAATGACTGCAGCAACGATCAGGGAACGCTTCCCGGCAGGGAAGCATCGAGGTACTGGGACTTACCCGGCTGCAGGAATGGCTTCCGAATGAACATCGTCAGCGCGCGCGTCGCCATTATTGTGAATCCAGCCTTGCCGCTCGGGTTGATTGCGAACACAGTTGCGGCCTTGAGCATCGGTATCGGCGCCGCGGAGCCGGACCTTGGAGGAAACTTCTTGACCGACGGCAACGGGCTCACTGTCCGGACCAGCGCAAACCGTCCGGTACCAATTCTGCAAGCCACGCCCGAAGCGCTGTCCGTACTGCTGACGCGCGCGCAGCCATTGGCGAGCGGCGCCGTTTTGGTACCTTTCCCGCAATTCGCCAGGGGGCTCCACCGCTTTGAGGACTATCTCGCCGAATTTCCGCTGCGCGCGCTCTCGAACGAGACGATCGACGGCTTGGGCTTCTACGGGCCTGAGAAATGGGTTCGGTCGCTGACGGGCAATTTGAAGCTCTTGCGCTGAAGATAACGCCGCGTCATGAACCTGAGGACTGACCTCATCATAAGCATGGTCGTGTACCCTTACGCCCATGGCGCTATCTCCGCTCAAGCATAGCGTCAAGGTGCTCTCGCTGGGCGATTAGAACCTTTCAGCCCTCATGAGCCACGTTTCAAGCTCACCGGGAAGCCCTCGAGTGCGAGCGTCCGGCTATCTCAAGGGGAGCCGCGTGACATTAGAGCTTCTGGATTTCGGCTGGTGGCCGGCCGGCCCGCAAGCCTTCCCGAGCCGAAGCTGTCCTCATCACGGTGGAAAAGCTCTTGCGCTCGTCAGCCAGACCTTCGGCCAACGGACGGTCGAGAGCTGACCGGGTAAGGCGCTTGGCAAAGGCCAGGCCTTCGGCACTTCGGCCCAACAGCTCAGCGCCGATCTCAAGGGAGCGCGCGAGGGGATCGGCGACGACCTCATGCACAATTCCGATTTCGTGGGCGCGCTGTCCGGTCACTGTCAGGCCACGAAGGATCATCTCGAGTGCCCTGGCCTCTCCAACAATCCTGGGCAAACGCTGTGTACCGCCACCACCCGGAAAGATGCCGATGCGCGTTTCCGGAAGTCCGATCGCCGTAACACTGCTCCCGGCGATGCGCAGGTCGCATGCCAGCGAAAGCTCGAAGCCACCTCCCATGCACAGGCCATTGATTGCCGCAATGACCGGCTTGTCGACGGCTGCAATCGCATCCGTCAGCGCGTGGAAACCAGGTGGCCGAGGACCAGGCGACGACGGGGCGCGAGACGCTCCGCGCTCAATGGCATCTGCGGCCTCGGAGAGTTCCGCAACGTCGTAGTGACGGATGAAAATGCCGGGTAGGCCCCCTGTAATGACAATGACCCGGACCGATGGGGCCATTCTTGCAGCGGCGACCGCATCGAACATCTCAGCCGCCCCGGCGGCCGTCATGGTGCCGAATGGGACGTTAGCATAGGTGATGACACGGACCGCGTCGCGATCCTGGATGGAAACAAGGGGCATAGCCTACCCTCACCGCAACCGCTCGCCGGACAATCACGCGTTGGCGTTGCGCCGCTCAGAATGCGCCCGGGTCCCACACCGATCAAGCCTCGGCGCGCTAAGATTGCCATTGCAGGCGAGCGGTTCATTCTTAAAATCCTGCCTCCCCGGCATGCGTTTCGGACGGGCCTGTAGAGCGGAGTAGACGTTATGCCCAAGCCGGAAAGCTTCCCAATCGAGAAGATCTACGTTCCCGTGAAAAGACGGAAGGCAATCAAGCCTCAAGTCGTCGAGGAGATCGCTGGAAGCATTCTGGAAATCGGACAACAAACCCCCATTCTCGTCAGGCCCGACGAAGACCGCTTCGTTCTGGTCGAGGGACTACAGCGGCTCGAAGCTTGCAAGGCGCTTGGAGAGACGACGGTTGTGGGCATCGTGGTCTCGGCGGAGGATGCTCAGCAAAGGACGCTCTTGTCCGAGGGACCCGAAGCAGATGCGGAACGCGACAAGATGGCGCGATTGAAAAAGCTGCGTCTCGAGAAGGAAGCTGCAGAAAGTTCGATTGCTGCCTTGAACAGGACGGATAAGGAGCGAGCCCGCCCGGCAAGGGGCGCCGGCGAGAACCCGAGAACATCGCCAAGCCGGGCCTCAGCACCGACGCCGAAAAAGACGTTGTCGGAGTGGATCGCGCAGCAAAAGCGCGACGGTGGCCGCTATTGATTGCCCGCTTTCGGTCTTGCATCCAACGTCGTCTATCCGGCGATGGAATTATCTTGATCTCTCGCTGCTCGAGCGATCTTCCAAGTCACGGCAATACTTGAACTTTCGCGCCATCCATCCTGCGCTTGTTTGAGTCAGCTTAAGCCAAGAGAAACAACGTCGACACACCGGGTCCGGCTCGTCTGCGTCTGGATTATTCTTGCCAAATCCACAAAACTTGTTAGCCGGTCGAGTGACCGTCCACCCGGTCAGCGCCTTGCTTCAGCCGCCATTGCAGCAACGAAAAGGATGGATCGGACTCCGGGTGATGTTCGAAGACCCCTCCAACCTCAGTTCCGATGATCACGGTCTGGCGCGGGTCGCCCTGCAGATTACCCACCATGCGCACGCCACCGGCGTGTGGTAGCTCGACGAGCAACGCGAGATATGGGCCGTGCTGCTTTAGCGCCGGGTGGGATGGATGCCACACGCGCTCCCAACTGTAGATGCGGCCGGTCGGCTCGACGTCAGTCCACGTAAGGTCAAAGGAATGACAATTGTGGCAAATCCATTCGGGGCCGAATTGCCAGGAACGGCAGCCGGCGCAGCGTTGCACCAGCAGGCGGTTTTCCCGCAGGCCCATCCAATACGGTGCCGAAAGCCCATCTGGGTCACTGACCGGAATGGGCAACCCGGCAGGAAGATAGTGCGCACGTGAAGACCCACTCATAGCGTCGCCTCTGAACCCAGAATGAGGTTGCTGGCCGGCGTCACCATCGGGCCGCCGATCACCAGCGCCACATCATTTCGTCGAGCCTGGCTCGCCGACGCGCCACGCACCTGACGAACCGCTTCAAGCACCAGCTCAAAGCCGTGCATGTAGCATTCGGCAAGGTTGCCGCCACTGGTGTTGAGCGGGAGCCTCCCGGATGGAGCGATCAAATTGTCGAAAGTCAGGAAGTCGTTGGCCTTCTCGGGCCTGAAGAAGCCGTGCTCCGCCAGCGCCATCACGACACCGCCGGTGAAGTTCTCGTACGCCTGGACCACACCGACATCCGACGGCCCTACCCCGGCCATGCGGTACAGATCGGATGCAACGGTGCCGAAGTTCGCGGTGGCGTAGAGTGGTGCATTGTGCGCCGTTGCCGCCGCACGATGTCCGGATCCGAAGGCCGCACCGAGCAGATAGGCCGGCTTGTGCCGGAAGTCGCTGGCGCGCTCTGCCGATACCAGCACCAATGCCGCTGCGCCGTCATTTTCCATGCAGCAATCGTAAAGATGGAAGGGCTCCACGATCCAGCGCGAGGCATCGTATCTCTCGACATCCAGCGGCTTGCCTCGCATCACCGCGCGCGGGTTGGCCTGGGCATGATGATAGGAGGCGAGCGCAATCGCACGCAAAGCCTCCTGTCGCACGCCATGCTCGTGCATGTAGCGCTGCACCCGCATGGCAAAGCGCTGCGGGGGCGCCAGCACCCCATAGGGCATCAGATAGGACCGTTCGCCCGAAACGGTGTGAATCCCGGCCGCCTGGCCGAAACGGCCATATTGGCCCTGCGCCAATGAGCGGAACACCACGACACAATCGGCAAGGCCCGCGACGATCGAGGCGGCCGCATTGGCAACCGCCGCGCTGCAACCGCCGCCGCCCCCGCCCCATTGCATGGTCGCGGAGCGTAGTCGATGCGTACCCAGCGCCGCAGCCAGCCGTGACGCCTCGCTGCGATCGTCGCTGTAGGACGAGAAGCCATCGATCTCGCGGGGATCGAGCCCGGCATCCTCGCAAGCCGCCAGGATCGCCTTCAACGCGAGCTTGAATTCCGGATCGGGAGAAGCGCCATGACGATAATATTCGGTTTCACCGATCCCGATCACGGCCACACGGCCCCGCAGCGTCCGCTCGTCTCGCGCGCGCCCGGTCACGGTTTGGCATCCTGTCGCAAAGCCTCGCTGCCGAAGGCGCCGCCTCCGGCAAGGCGCGCGATCTCCGTCTTGTCGTAGCCGAGCAACTCAAGCAGCACGTTCTCGGTGTGCTGCCCAACTGCCGGTGCCGCAACGGGATCCACGATCGGTGTCCGCGAATACCGGATCGGCAGGTTCACGTTCGGCACCCACCCCACCGTCTCATGCGGGATCCGGGTGACGATCCCGCGCTCCCTCGCCTCGGGCGAACGGATCGCCTCGCCGACGGTGCGCAGCTGGCCGCAGGGCACGCCGGCCGCCCGCATCCGCGACTGCCAGTGCGACCAGGGCTGCCGGGCAAAGGCATCGCCGAGGATCGCGAACAACTCCTCGCGCCGGCGGATTCGATCGGGGCCGGTTGCATAGATTTCGGCCCCCGCGAGATCCTCGCGCTCGAGAACCTGCGCCATCAGGCGCTGGAAGATCTTGTCATTGCCGCAGTTGATATAGAAGGAGCAATCGCTGGCCCGGAACACACCCGACGGACACGTGTCCGGGCTGGTGTTGCCGCTTCGCTTCGGATCGGCACCGCTAAAGAGCGACTGCGTGGTCGCGTAGCCGGTCATCAGGACGGCGTTCTCGAACAACGACACCTCGATGGCCTGGCCGTGCCCGCTACGCTCGCGCGCGAACAAGGCGCCAAGGATCGCATTGCTTGCCATCATTGCAGTGCTGATATCCATCACCGGCGACAATGCGCGCACTCCCTCGCGATCGGCATAGCCGTTCATCGACACGAAGCCGCTCTCGACCTGCGCGATCGGATCAAAGCCAAGCCGGTCCGAAAATGCCCCGTCGCGGCCATAGGCCGACACCGAGCAGTAGATGATTTCGGGTTTGATCTTGCGGCAGCTCTCGTAGTCGAGCCCCAACCGTGCCATCACGCTCGCAGAAAAATTCTCGACAACGACGTCCGCCGTCGCGATCAGCTCGCGCGCGACCTTCAGACCCTCGGCCGATTTGAGATCGAGGGTAATGCTGCGCTTGTTGCGGTTGGTCCACAGGAACGGCGCGCCGTGCCTGAGATCGGGATGCACCGGGGGATAACGGCGCAGATCGTCGCCGCGGCTAGGTGCTTCGATCTTGATCACCTCGGCCCCCATGTCGGCGAGGATCATGGTGGCAAACGGCCCCGCGATGAAATGCGAGAAATCGATCACCCGGATCCCCTCGAGCGCCGCTGGCGCTCCAGCGGGACGAGGCGTGTGCTCGGGGAAGTCGGCTTCAAGCTGATCCAGCATCGGGATATCCGTCAAATTTGAGAAGTGTTGATCCAAGGATCGCGGCCGTCGTCGTCAATTGCTCTTCGGCTCGACGACCGAGCAGCCGCCCTGGTCGAGCGGCCGGAAGGCCTCGGGGCCGGACAGCACTCCGACCTGCTCCAGCAGGTCCCACTTGCTCTTCGAGGCACTCGAGCTCTTCACCTTGAAGATGTACATGTTGTGGATGGCGCGGCCGTCCGCGCGAACCACGACCGGCCCGAACAAGGCGTCGTCGATCGGTTTCTCCTTCAGCTTCTGAACGACCGCCGGCGCGTCATTGGTTCCCGCCTCCAGCGCGGCGTTCAGATAAGCAAGCACTGAGGAATAGACGCCGGCGTGGAAGGCGGTCGGCGACTGCCCATGCTGCCGCTCGCTGAATTTGGCCGACCAGGCGCGGCTGGCATCGTCGAGGTCCCAGTAGAACGGCTGCGTGATGATCAGCCCCTCCCCGACCGCAAGCCCGCTCGACTCGACATCGTTGGTGGTGGTCAATAGCGCGGCGAAGGTGCGTCCGCTCTGCTTCAGCCCGAACTCGGCGGATTGCTTGATCAGGCTGACGGTGTCGCCACCGGCGGTCGCGAACGCGATCACATCCGCGCCCGAGCCTTCGGCCTGCAGGATGAACGAGGCATAGTCTGCATTGTTGATCGGCACATTGACCGATCCGAGCACGGTCCCGCCACCGGCACCGATCACCGCCGTCCCGTCGCGCACCATCGATTTGCCGAGCGCATTGTCGGTGGCGATGAAGTACCATTTCTTGCCGCCGTGATGCACGAGATAGGCGCCGATGGTGTGCGAGGCCGCCCAGGTATCGAAGGTCCACTGAATCGTATTGGGCGAGCAGTATCTCCCGGTCAGGTCGGACGACGCCGCACTCGATGCGATCAGCGCCGCTTTGGTGCCGCGCACGACCTCGTTGACCGCCAGCCCAACGGCCGAGTTCGGCACGTCGGCGACCGCATCGACCTTCTCCTGATCGATCCAGCGGCGCGCGATGGCGGCGCCGACATCAGCCTTGTTCTGGTGGTCCGCCGAGACGATCTCGACCTTGAAATCCGGATGAAGCCGCATGAAGTCCTCGGCCGCCATTTTGGCCGCTGTCACCGAACCTTCGCCGGCATTGTCCGAGTAAGGGCCGGACGCGTCGTTGAGTACGCCGATTTTCAGGGACCGCGCGGCGACCGCCGACGCCGGCGAACCGGCACAAAAGGCCAGGAGAGCTATTCCGGCTATTTGCGAAAGATACTTCATTGTTTCCACCCATCGTATGTTGTTGTCTTAGAGATCGAGCACAAGCGTCCGGGACTTGGCGCCCGAGCAGCAGATCATGACGCTCTTGTTCGCCGCCTGCTCTTCGTTGCTCAGAAACTGGTCGCGATGATCGGGTATGCCCTCGAGCACGCGCGTCTCGCAGGTGCCGCAGACACCTTCGGTGCAGGCATAGTTCGCGGCTATCCCGGCCTCCAGCAGCGCATCGAGGATGGTCTTGCCGGGCTCGACTGCAATCGTGCGGTTGCTTCGCGCCAGCTTGACGTCGAAGCCACCTTCGGCGGCTGGAGCTTCCCGGGCCTTGAAATATTCGACATGTACGTGATCGGCCGGGCGACCGGCCGTCGCCGCCTCGAGCGCCTCGAGCATGGGCACCGGACCGCAACAGTAGAGATGCGCGCGAGGCGGTGCGTTCCTGACGAGCGCCGGGAGATCGAACACCCGTCCCGATCGCTCGTCGTCGAAATCGAGATGTACCCTCGATCGATACGTGCCGAGTTCGTCGAGGAATGCGGCAGCGGCGCGCGTCCTCGCGGCATAGAACAGCTCCCAGTGACGTCCAAGCGCCTCAAGCCGTCGGATCATCGATAGCAGCGGCGTGATGCCGATGCCCCCGGCGATCAGGACAGAATGGTCGGCTTCCTCACGGAGCGCGAAGTTATTCCGCGGGGCGGAGATCCTTATGATGTTCCCGACCCTGACGGTGTCGTGGACGAAGCTGGACCCACCCCGGCTCTCGCCATCCCTGTTCACCGCGATGACATACCGGTGCCGCTCGCATTGGTCGTTTACCAGCGAATAGCTGCGGATCATGTCGTTCGGCAGATGCAGGTCGATGTGGCTCCCGGCCGTGAACGGCGTCAGTTCGCCGCCCGCCGTGGCAATCAGCTCATACGAATTGATCCGCTCAGCCTCATATCCGATACGCTTGACCAGGACCTCCAGCGTACCAGCCGTATGTTTGAATGCGCTCACAGCTCGTACCCGAAATCGGCGCCAAGCTTCGCACGCATGAACGGCGCGCCGACGTCAACCCAGGAATCCTCCGGCGGCAACCGCAGCGAGACCGCTCGCACCATGAACACGTCCGGGTCCAAGACTCCTTTGGGTTTGATCGCGTGATCACGATAGGCGCCAAGCGCTTCAAGAATGAAACGTCGCGTCATCGCGATGCCGGTATCACTTGAGCAGAGCGTCTCCTTGGTGCGATCAAAGATCGGAGAGACGCCACTTTGGCAGGCGCCGTCCTGCACCCAGAGCCCCGGCAGGCCCGAGAACCAGGTGGTCCGCTGCATCTCATAGTCGAACTGAAAGCCGTTGTTCGGATTATATTTCGTCCAGTAGCCTGCGTACGGGACCGTCACCGGGTGCTGGACGAGCGCGTGGCGGCTGGCATGACCACTCTCGCGGCCCTTGTGTCCTTCGGCGAAGACCTGCCGGGTTTTCTCCAGCAGCGGCTCCGAGGGATGATACGAGAACATGATGCAGAGCGTGTTCTCGTCATCGATCGGCACCCAGGCGTGCCCGCTCAAATCCGGGAACGGCGACAGCGGAGGCACCAGCGTATAGAACGGCAGCAGGAACTGGTTGACCCGCCAGTACAGCGTGTTGGCATCGTAATTGCGCCGCGCGGCGATGCTCATGCCGAAATCCTGCTTGATGCATTCGAAGGTCGGGCGCAGGTCGCGCTTCTGGATCCAGGCGCTCGTCGTGCCCTGCGCATCCAGCCGTCCATGAAGCAGCGGCGCGTGCGCCGAATCGATTTCACCCTCGACCGCCTGCAGCCAATTGCACTCCTGGACGCGAACCGAGATGTGCACCTGCTCGGCCGGCACCAGATTCCATTCGAGGTTCGGCAGCGGCGGAAGCTCAGCCTGGTCGGGGCCCATATAGGTCCAGATCATCCCGTTGCGCTCCTTGCAGGGATAGGCCTTGATCCGCACCCGCTCCTTGAGGCGGCTGCGCACTGGCTCTGCCGGCATGTCAGTCACGGCGCCGGTGACGTCGAATTTCCAGCCGTGATAGACGCAGCGCAGCCCGCAATCCTCATTTCGCGCAAAAATCAGCGGCGCTCCGCGATGCGGGCAGGCCTGGTCGACCAACCCGACGCGCCCCTCGGTGTCGCGGAAAGCGACCAGGTCCTCGCCCAGCAGCCGGATACGCTTCGGCTGTCCGTCCTTGGGAAGATCCGCCGACGGCAGGAAGGGAATCCAGTACAGGCGAAATAGCTCGCCGAGCGGCGTGCCCTTGCCGACCCTCACCAGGCGTTCATTGTCTTCGCGCGAGAGCATGGGTTTGCCTCCTTCAATTGCGTGTGATCGGGCCCGCCGCGCCGCCGAGAAGCGTGGCGACACGGTCAGACAGTCCGAGATCGTGAGCGGTCCAAAGCGGATCGGATGCGGTGAGCGGCTTGCGTGGGATCGGAGGCTGCTTGCCCTCCTCCACCAGGCCGACGATCAATTCGATGCGCCGCCGCTCGAGCTCGCGCAGAGCCTCCTCGACGACGGCGGCTTCCGCCGTGCACCCCGGCAGCTCCGGATAGGCAAGACGAACCCGCCATTGCCCCGGCTCGGTTTCGACCGCCTCCGCCTCAAGCAAATAGGGAATCGACAGCAGCTCACGCAGGTCCAAGTTTCAACCTCCCTGAACGACGTCTTCGCATCGCATTTGATACGTATACGTACTACATTATCGGAAGGCTGACAAGAGCCGAGGGCGACCCTGTCTCCCTCAGAAGAGGCTGGTGACGTGGTTCGCCACAGGGTTGAGGACGATCAGCCAAGCTGCTAACGGCTAGGACGCAATTCGCAGAACGCAGCTGGGATCCAGACAACGGCATGGCAGCCGATAAAGGCAAGCAGACAACCTCGGCGGCAGACGTTGCACGCGACTGGCAGCTCGAGGGTGGTGTCGGATTCCTGTTGCGTCTGCTGGAGGCCCGCTACGATGGGCTCTATCAAAGCATGACGCGCCAGAGCGATATCACGCCGCGGCAGTTCGGTGTGCTGATGGCGCTGTATCAGTTAGGTCCTCTAACCCCCTCCGTGTTGGCCGAACGGATCAGCTGCGACCGCAACACGCTCAGCGAAATGCTGAAGCGCATGGTCGCGCGCAGACTGGTCTCGAAGAAAGACAATCCGCACGACCGCCGCTCGCTCCAGGTGCAGATCACGGCTAAAGGCGAGGAAGCGCTTCTCGCCGTCATTCCGGCCGCCGCCGAGCTGCAAAACATCATGCTGGCCCCCCTTCGCAAGGAGGACCGCGCGCATTTCCTGAAATGCCTGCTGGCGATCGCGAAGGCTCCGCCGCCGGACAGTCCGGCCGATACGTGAAATCGCCGGGGTCCAGCGGCCCTACGCCTGCACCTTCCCGAACGTGCCCGTAGCGGCGAGCGTCGCGATTGCGTCCGGCGACAGGCCCAGGATCCGCGACAGCACGTCGTCCCGCTGCGCGCCGATCCCGGGAACTTGACGTCCCATCGGCGTATCGGCCCCGGACATTTGCCATGGCGCATTGACGCCGATGAAGTCACCTGCCCCGTCCGAGACGGTCCCAAACACCCCACGTTGGCGCAAATGGGCATCGGTCAGCGCCGCGCCCGGCGTCCGGTACTCGGCGCAGGGAACACCGGCGCGATCCAGCGCCGCGATGCATTCAGCAACGGTGTGGCGTTCGGTCCATTTCTCGATCACCTGCATCATGGCGGTCCAATTGGCGCCGCGCGCTGGAATGGTCGAAAAGCGCGGATCGTTAACCAGCTCTTCCTGCCCGGTCACCTCGCACAGCGCCGCGAAATTACGCGGCGTGACCGGGGCGATCAGGATATCGCCATCGCGCGCGCGGACTGGCCCATACGTCGGGCGCGGCGAACGAATCGGGAATTGCGCCTCCTGAAGCTCATAGACCAGCAGATTCAGCATGCAGTCCATCAAGGCTACATCGACGCGCTGTCCCTTTCCGGTGCGCGTACGCTGGACCATCGCGGTCTGGATCGCGGAATAGCCGAAGATGCCGCCGAGGATATCGGCGACAAAAATCGCGCCCGGCGCGGGACGCTCCCGGTCACCGGCATAACGCATCAGGGAGTGATCGAATCCGCTCTCGGCATGGACGATCATCGCATAAGCCGCGCGCTCGGCTGCTGGGCCTGACTGGCCATAACCCGAGATCGAGCAATAGATGAGGCGCGGGTTGATCTCGCAGAGCGTCTCGTAGCCAAGACCAAGGCGGTCCATCACGCCAGGGCGGAAATTCTCGACGAGAATGTCCGCCTCCGCGACCATTCGATGTACGAGCCTGATGGCGTCGGCATTCTTCAGGTCCAGCGCCAGGCTACGCTTGCCGGCATTGAGCTGGCCGAAGTAGGTGCTGTGGCCTTCGCGCAGCGGCGTTCGCAACCGCATGTCATCGCCTTCCGGAGGCTCGATCTTGATGACCTCGGCGCCGACGTCGGCGAGCAGCCGCGCGCAATACGGCCCCGCCACCATGATCGAGAAATCGAGCACGCGCACGCCGGCGAGCGGCGCCCTGTCGCCATCCTTCTGCATCCGATCTCTCCTATCTCGGCAGCCCGAGCGCGCGTTGCGCGATCAGACTGCGCTGAATCTCGTTGGTCCCGATGCTGATGACCCACATCAGCGAATGCCGCAGGTTTTGCTCGAAGCGACCGTTGTCGATCGCGCCCGGCATCTGCTCGGACAGCGCGGCACGCATACCAAGGATGTCGAGCGCAGCCTCGCCGAATCGCTCCATCAGCTCACCGGAGAAAACCTTGCTGATCGCGCCATATTCCGGCGGCGTCACGCCGTCGGCGGCAAGTTCGGCGCAATGCATCATCAAGAGACGGCCGATCTCGATCTCTGACGCCAAGGTCGCCATCCTGTCGCGGATGATTGGATCATCAGCGAGAGACCGATTACCTTGCTTCGCCTTCACATGCGAACGCAGCTGCTCGAAGGCATGCGCCACCTTCAGGACGATCCCGCCACCAACCAGCCCGCGCTCGAAGGCCAGCGCGCCGGTCAACACTTTCCAACCGTCATTGACCTCGCCAACCAGGTTCTCGGAGGGGATGCGGACGTTGTCATAGAAGATGTTGGCAAACGTGCCATCATACATGGTCGCAGACGGACGGATGGTGATGCCCGGCGCATCCATCGGCACGATGAACATGCTGATGCCCGCATGCGGCGGCTTGGCGTCCTTGTCGGTCCGCGCGGCGAGGAACATGTATTTCCCCCACCAGGTGGTGGTCCAGATCTTCTGGCCGTTGATCACCCAGTGATCGCCGTCCCTGGCCGCACTGGTGCGCAGCGCCGCAAGGTCCGACCCTGCCTGCGGCTCGCTGTAGCCCATGCCGTGCATCGCTTCGCCACGCAGGATTTCCGGAAGGTATTTCTGCTGCTGCGCTGCCGTGCCGAACATCATCAGCGCATTGGCCTGGATCGCCGCACCGATCCGCGGCGCCTCGCCCCGCTCCATCGTCTCCATGAAGGCGATCTGCTCCAGCGGCGAGCGCGCCTGGCCGCCGAACTGCTCAGGCCATCCGAGGCCGATCCAGCCGGTCCCGCCGATATCGCGGGCGAAGGGCGCATCGAATTCGCGCTTGGCGAACGGCCTCTGGTCGAACGCCGCCTTCGTGCCTCCGCTCCAGTTTTGCGCGAGCCAGAGCCGAACCTGCTCGCGAAGCGCATTTCCGGCGGCCCCGAGGTCATATTGCGGCAGCCCGGCACCGCCCGCATCCAGCAAACGTGCGGCCAGTCTGCGCTTGGCATCCGAAGCACCGCCGAGCGCGATCGTATCGAGGTGCACGCGCTTGAAATGGATTGGCGCCTCGTGCTCCTCGGCATAGCCAATCGCGCCGAATGTGTGCTGGGTCTCCAGCGAAACCCGGCGCAGTGCATCGCCCGAGTACACCGCTGCGCAATCGGCGAAATAGCGCCAATCGTCGTCGCCGCCATCATGCAGCCTGGCGACATGCTGCAGGACCAGCCTGACGCCCTCGAGCGCGATCAGGCAGTTTGCAAGCTTGTGCTGGATCGCCTGGAACCTGCCGATCGGATGCCCGAACTGGTGTCGTTCCCTTGCGTAGTCCACGACGAGCTCAAACGCACGCCGCGCCGCGCCATAGGCACGCGCGGTCAACATCGCTCTGCCCTTGATGCGGAGATGGTCGACATCGACTGCATCTATCGGAATGCGCGTGAGCGGCGCTTTGTTCAGCCGGACCTCATAGAGCCCCCACGCTCCCATCGCGCGGGTTGCGACGCACTCGACACCGGGACCGTCAAGATTGATCAGCCCAAGCTGGGCCTGGTCTAGAACGACCAGAAGATGCGTCGCGCCTCCGGCAGCCTCGACAAAACGAAGCACGCCCTTTGCCTTGAGGTCCGTGACCTCAACCGCTCCCGTGCCGGCGTCCGGATCCAGCGCACCGAATGAGAAGGCAACGGTCGCCTCCCCGGACTGCAGCCGCTCCAGCAGATCCACCGCGACGTCGACCTGCGATCCGGAGATCGCAAGATTGGCGAGCGCCGCAGACCACATCGGCGCCGTGCAGCCGGCCCGGCCGAGTTCCGCCATGACAACGAGGATTTCGGCGAGCCCGCCTTCGTCGCTCTCAGCACCGAGCGCGGCGACGCCCTGCCCAACGAGCTTGCGCCAGATCGCCGACACCTCGTCCGGCGAGGACGATGCGGTTAAACCGAGTGGACGCCAATGCTCGTCCAGCAAACCGCGCAAGGAATCGCGCAGCAGTCCTGCGACATCGTCATTCGACGCTTCGATCGCCGCCATGGTGAGGCCCGCGTTATGCCTGGCCGAATCTGGGCTTCCGCTTCTCCTTGAACGACATAGTCGCTTCCTTGTGGTCGGCAGTCTCGAACGTCACCTGCTCCAGCGCCATCGACGCCTCCAGCAGCATGTTGACGCGCTCCTTGACGATCTGGTTGATCGACAGCTTGGTCCAGCGAATGGCCCAGGTCGGACCGTTCGCGAGCTCGACCGCGATTGCGCGGGCCTTGGCCAACACCTCCGCGCGCGGCGCGACATGATTGACCAGCCCGATCCGCTCCGCCTCATTTCCCTTCAGGAGCGTGCCGCGGATCAGGAATTCCTTGGCCTTGTTGATGCCAACCAGCAGCGGCCAGATCACTGTGCCGCCGTCGCCGGCGACGAGGCCAACACGCGAGACGTGGGTGTCGCCGATCCGCGCGTCTTCCGCCATCACCGTGATGTCGCAAAGCAGCGCATGAGTCGCTGCAAGGCCGATGGCATCACCATTGATCGCCGCGATGATGGGCTTGTCGAGCTCGAGCTGGCGGGTGACCCCGCGGCGGCTGATCATGGGATCGTGTACCTCGCCCTCTTCGAGCACGTCGCCGCCGGGCCGCTCGGACATCGCCTTGACGTCGCCACCGACGCTGAAGAAGTCGCCCGCCCCGGTCAGCACCACGGCATTAACGGCGTGATCGTCGGCGAGGTCGTCCCAGATCGTGCGCAACTCGCGGATCAGCTTCTGATTGATGGCATTGCGCGCCTGCGGGCGGTTCAAGGTCACGGTCGCGACCTTGTCCGCGACCTCGACCGTCAGGCATTCATATTTGGCGTAATTGGACACGTTTGCCTCCATTGTTTCGCTGTTTGAGTTGTTGATTATTGGCAACGCAGGCGCGCGCTAGCGGCGCATCCCGGGCTGCACATCCGCCAATGCGACGTGAAGCGACATGGCGCCCGGATCCTGCTCGAGCATGCGCTGCACGGATTCCAGATGCGATCGCAGCAATCGGCTTGCCAGATCGACGTTCCGTTCGCTGAGGGCTGCCAGGAATTGCCGCCGCTTCTCGGCCAGCCGTGCCATCGCGACCCCGCTGGAAGCGACCTTGGCGTAGACGAAGCGCATGTGGATCTCGGTGACCGAGTCCACGATCATCGCAATCACCTTGTTGCCGGTCGAGGCCGCCAGCAGCTTGTAGAACTCGCGCGAACATTCGACCCGGTCGAGCAGCCGCCCCTCCTTCGTCGCAAGCTCCGTCCGCTCGATATTGGCTTCCAGTGCATCGAGATCGGCCCGGCGGGCATTGGCACAAGCCAACTGCACCACGAGGTCGAGGACGTGGACCCGCGCCTCCGACAATTCCCGCACCGAAATCGTGCCGAGGCTCAGCATGTCGCGCATGACCTCGTTCATGCGGCGGGTGTCGCCCTGCTGGATGAAGGCGCCGCCCTTGACGCCCTTCTGCAGCCGGAGCACGCCGGCCATTTCGAGGCTGCGCAATGCTTCCCGCAGCACATTCCGGCTGACGCCGAGCTGCTGAGCCAGTTCGCGCTCGGCCGGCAGCTTGTCGCCGGGCTTCAGCACGCCGAGCGCGAGTTGCTCGCGAATGCGCTCGCAGATCTCCTCGAACGTCCGCCTGGTGTGAATTGGCTTGAATGTCGGCGCGGCCGGGGAGCCGGCCGCACGATGATCGGTGGCCCGCTCCCGGCGGCTCGACGAGGCGGCACGGGAGCGCTGCGGCGCGCGAGGGCTTGACTTGGTGCTCATGCGGTGAATTATTAAATGGATCACCCATTCAATGGAAGCCCTTTTTTAGCTTCCGGCAAAGAAAACGAAACGGGAGTTCGCATGAGTTTTTCCGAGGAGCAGGTCGCGTTCCGCGACAACGTGCGCAGAATGGTCGCCAAGCACGTGGCGCCGATCGCCGCCGAGATCGACGAAACCGACCGCTTCCCGCTCGAACTGGTCAAGCTGTTCGGCGAGATGGGACTGATGCAGCTCTGGGTGCCGGAGCGGTATGGCGGCCCGAATGGCAACCTGACCATGGCCTGCATCGCGCGCGAGGAGATCTCGAAGGTCTCCCCTGCCTGTGCGTCGATCGCCGCGCTCAACACCATGTTCATCATGCCGCTGCTGCATTTCGGCTCTGAGGAGCAGCGCAAGAAGTATCTGCCGATCATCGCCGAGGGCGGCGTCGTCACGGCAATCGCGATCTCGGAGCCGCAGGCCGGCTCCGACGTCGCCGCGCTTAACACCCGCGCCCGCAAGGACGGCGATAGTTATGTCCTGAACGGCCGCAAGCAGTGGTGCAGCTATGGTGTCGCCGCCGACTACATCGTGGTCATGGCGCGAACCAGTGACGGCGCCGGTGCGGACGGCATCAGCGCCTTCATCGTCGAGCCGAAGAGAATGCCGGGCATCACGTTCGGCCGCCACGAGCGCAAGATGGGCTTTCGCGGCGCGCCCAACACGCCGATCTTCTTCGACAATGTCCGCGTTCCCGCGGAAAACCTCGTCGGTGAGGAAGGCAAGGGCTTTCGCGCGTCGATGCGCGCGCTCGACCTCAACCGGCCGACCATCGGCGCGCAATCCGTCGGCCTCGCACAAGGCGCACTGGATGCCTGCGTCGCCTACGCCAAGGAGCGTAAGCAATTCAAGAAACCGATCGGCGAGTTCCAGGGCGTGCAGTTCATGCTCGCCGACATGGCCATGCAGATCGAGGCGGCCCGCGCGCTGGTCTACGAATGTGCCCGCGCCGGCGATGCCGGCGACTGGAAGCGGCTCAACGTGCTTGCCAGCATGGCCAAATGCGTCGGCAGCGACATGGCGATGAAGGTGACGACCGACGCGGTCCAGATCTTCGGCGGCTACGGTTACACGATGGACTATCCGGTCGAACGCATGATGCGCGATGCCAAGCTGACCCAGATTTTTGAAGGCACCAACCAGATCCAGCGCGTGGTGATCGCCCGCGAGCTGCTGCGCTAGTGCAGATCGATTTCAAGAAGAAGCAATTGCAGGGAGGAACGAACTTGAACCACATCATCAACCGGGCGCTGATAGCCGGCGCGGTGTCAGCACTTCTGGCGGTACCTGCCTATGCTCAGAAAGCCTACGGTCCCGGTGCCAGCGATACCGAGATCAAGCTCGGCCAATCGACGCCGCTGAGTGGCCCCGCATCCGCGTTCGGCGCGGGCGCCGGGCGGGCGGTGGTCGGCTACTTCGAGATGCTGAACGCCAAAGGCGGCATCAACGGCCGCAAGATCAACTTCACGCAGCTCGACAATGCCTACAGCGCGCCGAAAGCGGTCGAACAATCGCGCAAGCTGATCGAGGACGTCGGCATATTGGCCGAGGTCGGCACGATCGGCACCGCTCCCAACGTCGCGATCCAGAAGTACCTGAACGCCAAGCAGGTGCCGCAGCTGTTCATCACGGCCGGCGGACGCCGCTTCAACGATCCCAAGGCATTTCCCTGGACTATCCCGCTCTATCCCGACTTCGAAACCGAAGGCCGCGTCGTCGCCAAATACATCCTGACGGCAAAGCCGGACGCCAGGATCGGCGTCCTCTATCAGAATGACGACTATGGCAAGGACTACCTGAAGGGCCTCCGCGCCGGCCTCGGTCCGAAGGCCGAGCTGATCGTCGCCCAGGCCTCCTACGAGCTCGCCGATCCGACGATCGACTCGCAGATCGTCCAGCTGAAGGCCGCCGGTGTCGACACCCTGATCGAGCAGTCGTCGTCGAAGGCCGCCGCGCAATCGATCCGCAAGGTTTACGAGCTCGGCTGGAAGCCGCTGCACGTGATCGGCGGCTCGACCGCATCGGTCGAAACTATCCTGAAGCCCGCGGGCCTCGAAGCATCGAAGGGACTGGTCACAACGCAATTCCTCAAGCAACCGGGCGACCCAGCCTGGGCCAATGATGAGGAGGTCAAGGCCTACAAGGAGTTCCTGAAGGCGTACGCACCTTCAGCCAACCCGGACGACTATTCTGTGCTCGTTGCCTATATGAACGTGCACGCCGTGGAGTTGGCGTTGCGCAAATGCGGCGACGACCTGACCCGCGAGAACCTCATGAAGCAGGCTACCTCGCTTAATGGCGAACGATTACCGATGATGCTCCCAGGCGTCGCGATCAGCACCCGGCCCGGAGACTACACACCCTTCAGAGCTCTGCGGATTGCGACATTTGATGGAGAAAGCTGGTCCTTGACCGGCGCTCCTCTATCGGCCGACTAGACCAGACTGCGGGCGAGAGCCACCAAGGCTCTCGCTACGTCCGGACAACAGGCGGGCTCGGGTTGGACTGCTCGAACAAGCAGCTGCATCCATCACCGGAAAACACTGGTTGTGGTTAAGCCCGAGTTGTTTCAGGTATGGACAACCTTACTAAGAAAGATCAGTTCGAGCGTTCGAAGATCAACATCCATGCGCGTGACCAAATGAAATGCTGGGCTCACGCGCTCGGTGTCTCGCAGGAGGAGCTTCGTAAGGTCATCGAAAAAGCCGGGAATTCGGCCGCAGCCGTTCGCAAGGAGCCGGACGCGAACCATGACGAGAGAACAGGAAGTCAGCGCTGAGTGCGCGCGGGAAGCACGAAGACAGGCTACTCTACTTCCGCCCGGTCCAATCAGAGACGCGCTGCTAGAAAAGGCTCGCCAGTACGAGCTGGCGTCACGGATTGATTTGCATCGCAATGCCAAAGAATCGACCACGAGATCGCGCTGTGGACGGCCGCTCTGCAAACAATCATCGCGGAAGGCCTCACTGTTGACCGTGCTGTGAAATCAACCGCCGCGAAGCCGCGGTACGGCTCAAAGTCAGCTTTCTCGGTCTAACCTTCGCCGCCGCGCTGCGGGGTCCCCAAGCCAAGATAGCGCCCTGGTCGTCAAACCCGAGCCCTTACACGAGTGGACGAAGCTGCAGCGGTTCCAAAGGCCAGTGCACCCGCCGCAAGTCTGAGACCGATACCCGGGCCCCATCCGACGCCAACCGCCATCGCGCCTCCGCAGGTGCAACGGTTGCGGCAGACATCGCGCGCCGACCGTCAGTGCAATATTGAGCGACAATGCAACTTCCACAAACCGGTTCCTAACCCGGGCTGGCTGAGAACGTAAAAACCAGGCACCGCCACTCCTCTGAAACAAATGCATTGCCGCGCGGTGCCACCAGTGCGACCACCGGTCCGCAGACGACGGGACAGACATCGAATTCGCGAAAATCTCGCGCGGCCTTCTTCATCGGCGGAAATACGAGCGAGTCGTGGTCGAGACTTGAGCCGGGGCCGCTAGCAAGGGTCCCCGCATGCTTCATGCTCGGCTGTTGTGTTCGTTCCACCACCGAGCTATCGCGCGGGTTTGTTCGTCCCATACTTTGGTGGGAAGGTCCGGGACGGCTATGCGGACGTTGAAGGCCCCGGTCGTCGTGTCGTGAAACCATTCCGTGGCAGCGAAGTCGAACCCGAAGCTTCCGGCATGACGGATCGGAAAGCCGGCCAGGCCAAGATCCCTGCCCATCTCCGACGCCGCTTGCCTAGCCTCTTCTTCGTCCAAGGGACTCCTGCATTTGAGCAACACGTAAAGGCCATGCGCGAAATTCGTCTGCCTCACCAGATCGCCAAGCGCCTGGCGGAAGAAGTGAGCAGTGCGGCGGCTGTTGCGGATGATCGCAGCCACTCTCCTTGTGGTCAGCGACCGATATTCGGGGCTGCCGACATAAGGTGGGAAGTGGGCCGGTAGCGCTGCGCCGCCGAGCAGTCTGACTGCATTTCGCATCCCATCGGGCAGGTTTCGCAGAGGCGACCGACCCCAGAGATCGGCCTCAGCGGAGCGGACGAAGGTCGTAGAGCCCAATCGTCCATACTCGACGCCCAGCGAATCCAACTTTGTATGGCTTCGTATCATAGCCACGGGCACTCCGGATCTGCGGCCCTTCCGTAACGTCCGCGCGATCTTGCCGGAGCCACCGGCGAGGCAACTGCTATCAAAGATGCAGAGGTCGAATTGCGCCCAGGGTGACCGCAGACAGGCTTCGAAATCCTTTGCCGATGCGCAGGAATCCAGAAGAAGGATGCGGTGCGACGCGCCTGAAGTGGGGGCGCCCAGGACTTCTACGGCCGTGATGCTCTTCAGGTGCCTAGCGTACGCTTCGATGAACTCCAGGGTCTCTCCGTACGTCCCTGGCAGCGAGACGATATCCGCGCGATCGAACAAGTGCGACGACGCCAAAAGCAGGGCAGATATGGAGGCCATGCCAGAAGACGTGTAGACGGTCTCGCACTTGATGTCATCGCCGAGATCATAAAACGACGGGCCAGCCACGTCGAGATCGGCGCGCTGATAGTCGTACCGGAAGTCGAACGGGCTATCAGAAGATTTCTTGCGATGCGACCAAGCGGTTTCGGTCGTGGTCCAATCTTTTAGATCGTGCTGAGCTCTGATGGCCGCCGTCAGCTTGAACTTGAGTGCGATCGCTTCATTGATCGATTTCGGAGTTGCCGGCGCAAAGGACTCGTCAAGACAAGCGTCCAGCAACTGAAGCTCCTCATGCTTTCGACGCAGATAGGCATTCATGGTCTCCATGAACCTTCAACGTCGGGCCATCGACCTTGGCTCCTATTGCGCGGGAAACCGCCAGCTGAGGCTTCGTGACCGACCGGACAGCGAGCGCCTAGTCTTATTCCAGCTGGTGCTGATGCCGGTGGCGGGCGCGGATCCGGTGCGTTGCAGCAACGGCTCTGGCAAGGGCCTTCAAGGCGGCACTAGTCGTCCAAGGTCACCGGAACTTTTCCATCTTCCGAGAATTCTGCTGTTTTTAGCTGGACCGTCAACTTTGGAGAGAGGAGCCATGAAGCGACGACGCCGGGTTAGACAGATTTTCCCTCTTGAAGAACGCCTTAACAGAGAAGCCCAGGAGCTACGCCAACGGGCCAGGAAAACTTCCCCCAAGTCGGGCCTGGCGGCCACGGCCAACCGAACCAAAGCCGTCTTTCAGCCGATAGAATTCCATAAAACATTGCCCTTCCCGCCAGGTCGATGAAGCGTCTCGATGCCATTTTCGGGACGAGCCTGCTCTGATCGCCGGGAGGCTTTCGCTGGCGACCTTCGATCTTCCCGGCCAGCCAAAACGCCAGGTTGATACCTGCCGACACCCGGCTGCGGCAATGACCTTCTCCCTGATCGCATGACGTACGCGCCGACGCGACGGGCTGGCTCGTGGCGGCTGGAGAGCGAGCGCCGCGGAGCGAACGATTGAAGTCGAACAGTTGGTGACGACGCCCGGCGTCGCAATGCCGCTTCGAACTACTTCTCCCGGCAAGAAGGCAACGATAGGAACGTTCAACGAACTTGATGATTTGCAGCCAAAGCTATTTGTATTGGAGGACGACCATGGCTTTAGACGACAATGAATCCGACGCTCTGATTGGAAGCGACAAGGTTGAAGGCACGGCAGTTTATGGAGCCGACGGCAACAAGGTCGGCACCATCGAACGTCTCATGATCGATAAAACAAGCGGCAAGGTGTCGTATGCCGTTCTCAGCTTCGGCGGTTTCCTCGGCATCGGGGACGATCACTATCCCCTCCCGTGGCAGTCGCTGAAGTACGACACCAATCTCGGCGGCTACGTCACCGGCATAACCGAAAGCCGATTGCAGGGCGCGCCAAAGTATCGCGATGAGGCCAGCTGGAATTGGAATGATCCGGCGGCCGGCCGGTCGGTGAACGACTACTACGGCGTCCCGATCTGATTGCCCTGGCGCGCGTTCGGCTGCCCTTCCACAAGCAGACACGCGGAGCGCGCGCGCCAGTTCGAGCGGTGGCTGCGCACAAAAGTGATTCCAGGCTCTAGGCTGATTTTGAACGACAGGCGGCCAATGACGAAGGGACAGCCCGACTGTGGCCCCGCGGCTGACTAGCTCACTCGGACCCGCGTTTCAGACGAGTGACGAACCGATGGTCGGTCCAAAGCTCGATGAACTCGTGGGCATTCAGATATCCCTTAGCCCGCTCTGTCGCCTCGTCATCACCATGGCTAGTGAACTCATAGGTGGCCCGAGAAACGCCCGCGGCATCGACTGCGAAAGCTACATAAAGTCTGAGCCCTTCAACCATTTTCGTTCAATCGATCGATAGAGCATTCCAGCCCACTTAATACTCGCCTGTTAACTGATCGAATATGCCCCGGGTTCGCCGGGGGCTAGAGCCGGGCACGTTCATTCGCCAACCGCTCTGCCGCGAGCGACGTATTACTAACGACGCTTCGAAGGTACCGTTCCTAACGACTTCTTCATCGCCGATCCGAGCCGACGCTCAATTCGGTTGCGGCTGATGCCGATCTTGTTGACGGCCCCCTTCACCGACGCAGCCGACTTCAGGGTTTTCTTCGCCTCGTAACAATCCTGCCCGCCGGCGACGTGTGCGCCGTCCTGCGACCGCGCGCGATCTGCTTCTTCGCTTCTTTGCCATTCAGACCTTCCAATCGGGCGCGGGTCGCGTGAGCGGTCGAGATTTTTCTCGCCCGATACCAAGGATCGTCACATGGCTGCTCGTAGGCGCGGCCTGCATCGGCCTTGTCTTCTGGCGCGCGGAATCGGCAATGGTTCGTTACCTTGACGATCGGCACGTTCAAGGCAAGCCTTCTCGCGGCCATCTTCATGAAGTTGCGCCATCGCATCGGTCTCACGCTCGTCTTCGCCGGCGCCGGACTGTTCCGGCAAGGAATCCTACTAAGGCTAGGGGGAATTCTTGACGCCGACGTGAGACTTAGTTCGTCCTAGCGTCGAGCGCCGTGCGTTCATTCCTCGCTTCGGCCTCACCGACCGGCGTCGTCTTGCCGCAGTGGTTGCGCATATAGGGTCGCGACGGCCGCCACCTGCGCGTCATTCAATTGCCAGCGAACGCAGGCACGGCCGGGCCGGTGGGCTCCTTGTAGGTCGCCACGCTCTGTGCGCCTGGAGGATCACACGTGACACTGTCGTCGGATCGCCCGTGCTGACTGAGAAGATCCGGCAATGGTAGTTGCAGGCGCTGCACAAGAACATTCACCGATTTGAAAAAATTTGGAAGAGCTGATTTCGCACGACCATCCTATCTGCAAAGTATTCCTGTTCGGGATCGCTGCTCATGTTCTGGAACGAAAGTATTGCGATCGACGGTTTGTCAGGAAGCGGTAGCGATACGTTTCGGTTGAGGGTTTCGCAATCGCTAGTGCAGGTGACGATGCGATGTTGACGCCATCGCTGAATATGTCACCCCATCGATGATGACGTCGCCGATATTGATGCCTATCCGGAAGCTAATTCCACGATGGCTACCCTTGTTGCGCACTTCCATCTCATCTTGAATGGCCATTGCGCAGGTGATGTCATCTACCGCAAACTCCACGAGCATTCCGTCGCCCGTGGTTTTGACGGTCCGTCCGTTATGGCGTGCGATGGCTGGGTCGACAACCTGGCCCCGAACCGTCTTGAGGCCTTCGAGGGTCCCTAGTTCGTCAACGCTCATGAGGCGGTTATAGCCAGCGACGTCAGCCGCCAGCACTGCAGCCAATTGTCGTTCGACACGCTTGCTCGTCACACGAAGACCCCCGCTCGATCTTGCCAATCTGTGCCAGTCCAATCATGGTATAATCGAAGCTACCGCATACGGCCATGCCTTGGTTGCATCAGCCGGCTGCGACCCGCCGGCGGCAGCCGCCGCATGTTGCCGGTTTTTCCCGACATCAGGAACGAACCGGTTCCTGCCACGTTCACGGTCCGAGGCAAAACACGGAGTGGCTGAGATGGGCGCTGGCGATCAGGTCGCATGCATGTCGGTGGTGGCATTGTTCTCGCTTGCACTGATCGTGACATCGAGCCTGTTCGTGCAATCGAGGGCGGCAAAGTATCCGGCGATGCTTGCCGCGCAGCAGGTGCGCGCTCCGTTCTAGCGCTGGCAACCCGCCTCAGCTCGCTCGGACCCGGCAACCATTGTGCGGTGTGAGACAGCGCATCCGGCTGATTGCTTGATCAAAATCCCTTCCACGTCAAAGGCGCGGTCGACGCGCTCTCCTGCTCGCCGCACCCGGCACAATAATTAGCTCCGGCGCAGCCGGGGAACCGCGCCGGAGCCTTTGGGGAAGTTGATTGTGCTCGTTTAAGCAGGTCATCAACTGCCGCCGAGGCAAACCGTTCCCAACCATTTGCATATTTTCCCGACAAAAAGGACGGCGGCAAACCGGATGTTGGCGCAGCAGCAATGGTTCCCACCTGAGGAGATATGAGATGAGACGGCTCGGCAAGACGGCCGCAGCGCCATCCTTGGCGCCAGCTTCCTGGCCACGTCCGCGATCAGCGCATCGGCGGCGATCGCGTGCGCTGGGCGGGTGTGCAGGCACACCCATGAGACCTATGCCTATCCGCGTGAATCCCGCGTCGTGGTTCACGGCAATTGGCGCTGGGGTCGCGCGAGCGGTTCGCGAGCACGAAGGACGCGACTATTGGCGCGGCCGCAACTGGGTGACCTGGTGAGCGTACCGACGACATGATGAGGCCGCCCGCGGGTGGCTTCATGTTTCAGCGCATGCGATCGGCGAGGAACGTTTGCCATTTTCTCCCGTTGATCGGCGCCGGTGCCGATATGCGGTCCGGGATTGCGGTGAAGGTTGTTGATGCCTCTGGTCCGGTATTTTCTGTTTACAGGCGCGACGCTGCTCGGTCTGCTGTTTCTCACCGACTGGTATTTTTCAGCCCCGGCGCCAGTCACCGTCGCTCGCAACGACATCGATCGCACAATCATCCGCATTCGCTCGCAGCACAAATGGCCGGAGGCGATACGCATGGACACGAGCACCCCGCTCCCTGCCGCCGCGCCTGCCCTCCCAGCTTCGGCGGCTGTCGCCGCGCCGCTCCCCGCTGCGCCGCCCGCGACGGTTGCGCAGGTTGATGCGTCGCGGGCAGCTCCGCGGGCGCGCCCCGAGCGCAGCGCGCGACACGCAAAGCCCACCCGGCAGGCGCAGCGCGAGAGACGCCAGCAACTTGCACAGCGCGGTCAGCGCTTCGCGAGCTATCGCGAGCCGGAATGGCAGGGCTGGTCGTTCCCGAACTGGTGAGCCGTGAAGCTCTTGCTTGAAGATTGCCGCTACCGGTGGGTTCGTTTGGCCTGATGAATGCCGCCTGGTGTACGGCAATGAAGAATTGTCGCGTCACTGCACGCGATCAGTTCAATTTATGCAAGGATCAGCCAAGTTCCATTTCGACGGCGATCCGTACCAGGTCTGAGTGGTTCTTCGCGCCGAGCTTCTGCTTGAGCAGCGACGTGGCATTGGCGACAGTCTTGTAGGAGATGCCTAGCGCTGATGCGACTTCGACGATCTTGTCGCCGCGGCCGAGCAACCGCAAGATCTCCAGCTCCCGCGCCGACATCTGCGAGGCGGGGCTGGCCTTGATCGCGGCGCCGGCGAACGCGATCGCCTCCGCGAGATGCGGCGAAATGAACCGCTCGCCTGCCGCGACCTTGCGCACCGCCTTGACGAACAGGCGCGGATCGTCGCTCTTGGAGAGATAGCCTTGCGCCCCCATCTCCACCGCTCGCACCACGAAAGCGGGATCGTCGTTCATGCTGAACATGATAATCCGGGCGACCGGGTCGTCTTTCCGGATCCTGCGCAGCAGCTCGAAACCGGAGACATCGGGAAGCTTGATGTCGATCACGGTCACGTCCGGCCGCTTCTGGGTAAAGGCGCGCAGGCCGGCCTTGGCATCGGCGGCCTCCTCGATCTTCACCGTCTTGTCGGAAGCAAACAGGGACCGGCAGCCCGACACCACCACCGGGTGATCGTCGACGATCAATACTCTCATGGACGATTTGGACGTATCGTGCATCATTCTCTCCCCTGCCTTTGATAGAACTTCGCGCGGAAATTGAAAGAGAAGAATCGCTGAACGGAGCCCGACGTGGCAAGACTCTGGAACAGATTCTGGAACCACCTCTCACTTCGTGCCCGGCTGTTGCTGCCGATGGCTGCGATGGTGGTCGGCGCCTTGCTGCTCGGCGGCCTCGCCCTGCAGATCGTCTCCCCCGAGCAGTTCGAGAATGAAAACGCCCAGGCCGCGCGCTCCGCCGAGCGGGTGGCCAATGCGCTGAATGCCGCGCTCGCAGTTGCCGGCAACCCGCCGCAAACCCTCGACGCATTCGCAGACAAGCTCGGGAGGTCCGAGACCATCGCATTCGTGCCGCCTGGAACGCGGCCGCAGCGCAGCGCGGCGGACCGCCACCACGGCAACATTCCCGCGTGGTTCACTGCCCTGCTCAAGGTTCCCGAGCTCGGCTCCACGCATCCGATCAGGATCGGGGTGACGCATGTCGGGGACATCGTCTTTAGTCCCGATCTGTCGCCGGACATCGAGGAGAAATGGGCGGGCTTCGTTGCGATCGTCTCGTCGAGCTCGGCGCTGATGCTGCTCGCCGCGCTGAGCGCCTATTTCACGACCGGCGCGGCGCTTCGGCCGCTGGCTCAGCTCGGCGCCGGACTGACCCGGATGCGAAACGGCGATTACGATGCCGCCATTCCGCTGGCCGGCCCTCCGGAGATCCGCAAGAGCTGTGCGGAAGCCAATCAGCTTGCAGTAACGCTGAGGCGGCTTAGCCAAGACAATCGGAACCTGCTGCGCAAGATCGTCGCCGTGCAGGACGAGGAGCGCCGCGAGCTCGCCCGGGAGCTACATGACGAGATGGGCCCGCTTCTGTTCGCGATCCGCGCCAACGCTACCGCGCTGTCGGATCCCGAGGCGGAGGGCCCGCCCGAGCCGGGTTCGCCGGCGCATGGCATCCTCAGCGCAGCCGAAGCCTTGCAACAGGCTAACAGGCGCGTCCTGGAGGGACTGAGCCCGCTTTCTGTTGCGGATCTTGGACTAGCCGCAAGCGTACAGACGTTGCTGCGAAACGCCCGATCCCAAGCGCCCGGCCTCCGCGTGACATCCCGGCTCGACGATCGGCTGGATGAGCTCGATGCCCTGCTCTCGCAAACCGCGTACCGCGTTATCCAGGAGGGAGTGACTAATGCGCTCCGGCACGCTCACGCGACCACGATGGGCGTCGCGGCGACCGTCAACGGCGATCAAATCCAGCTCGAGATTTCGGACGACGGCACTGGCCTGCCGCCGGACCTGACCTTCGGGAGAGGCCTGATCGGCATGCACGAACGGGTGCGCGCGCTCGACGGAACGCTGCAGCTGGTCCGCGAGCAAGGCCAGACCATCGTGCGTTGCCGGATTCCACTCCAGAACCATGTCGCGCGATGAGGACGCGTCATCACCGCGAAGACGGGGCGCACCGCATATGCGAAATCTTGCCAAGGGCATCGAATACAAACATGATCCGAACCCGCTTGCCTTCATAGCTCAGATAATCCAGCACCACCCCGTCGTCCTGCGGCGTGATCTCCTCGAGCCCGAAGGCGTCCGCGGCCACCGTAGACAGCTTCGGCCGCCAATAATCCGCCAGCGCGGAACGGCCGCTGATCCGACTGCCCTCGCAGGCACACTCGAGCCGAGCTTGATCGGCATAAAGGTCGAGCAGCGCCTCGAGGTCGTGGCTCCGGCAGCAGTCGAGCCAATCCACCACAGCAGCCATTTCGTCAAAATGATTGGTCAAATCGAACCTCGCCAGCATCAATTGCCTGCTAGGCTTCACGAGCAGCAAAACCGCGTCGGCTGATTGAAGCATGAATGCCGCGCTGGGCTAGTTTCGTCCAGCGCGTTTCAGCATAGAGTATGAAGGCAAGCAATGGCAGACCGACCATCAGGTGGCCAGACATACCAGTGGCGTGGCCCGGTCGACCCGTCGCCCTCGATTGACCAGGCTATCAATGCCGGCTATTGGCTCGAGATAAATGCTTGCGATGCAAGACACCGCGCGCGGTCGACCTGGCCGCACTGCGCCACGTTCCGACCACCAGGGTGCACCATCTCGCCGGTCGCCTGCGCTGCGTGAAGTGAGCACGGCTGGCAAGCGCCTGGCCGCGGAGCCGCTGCAGCTGTGGCAGCGCTGCCCGATCGGAGACGAGCCGTGACCGAGCTCACGCGCCGGGCGCGACAAGGAAGCCGTCCGGGAGAAATGGGACGTCTTTCATGGCGACGTCCGCGTCGGGGCGATCGGACTGCGCACCGGCGTGCCGAACCACGCTGACCAATGGGAATGGAAATGCGGCTTCTATCAAGGCTGCGATCGGTCGACCGGCGGCCCCAGCCTCGACGTTCGACGACGTGCGCGCGGGGTTCGAAGCAGCATGGGGCGAGTTGCTGCCGACCTTGGCCGAGGCGGACTTCCAGGCGCGATCATCGCGACTGGATCGCGCGCAAGCAGGCATGTGGGACCGCGGCGAAAAGCTCCCTTCTCAACAGTCGTCGTCGCTGATGCGCTGTCCCTGCGGCGCGACGTTTGATAGCCACCGTCCGGCCGAAAGCCAGATTCACACCCCTCACATCTATGGTGCGCAAATCGACGATGAAGATGAGGGAAGACCGGCGCTGGGCGGACCCGGAGAAAGGCTGCCCGCCGGATCATGGAGCACGCCCGCGCCTTTGAACCGATCCAGGACGGCTGGATCTACATTGAGAAGATCAACTATCCGATGATCTACCAGGACAAGGCGACGCCGGCCGAATACTGGGTCGGCTCGCAGTACGCCAAGGATCAGGGCTGGCTCGAGTATCACGAGAGCGGGACGTTCGTGAGGATGCTGCAGCCGGGCAAAGACCTGTTCGCCTGACACAGCGCGATCGGCAGAGACCACGCCGGGTGCGCAAAAGCGTGGGCGCGGCGCCGTTCCGACGGCCAGCGCTACCCCTTCAGAGGTATTAAACTTTCTAAGTCTTTGTGCAGACTTACCTTAGCCAGGATTTTGCAGATCCTCCTGGGGCTAGACGGCGCCGTCCGCATGCATTTTAAGCGGGCGGCGTTCGTACATTCTGAGCCGGCGTAAAGCAGCAAGAAGCCCCGACGGGGGCTAGCGGCGTCAGGGCTTCTTCCCGGATACGATCCTCCACGGACCACATCTTCAGCGCGCGACTGGCTGGGAGCGTCGTCGAGTCTATCGGGAAACCTCAGCAATTTAGACCGCTCTCCCGGATTACCTCGACTTGACACGTGTCTAAATTCGATAATGTCTCAGTTTGAATTTTTGTCCCGCTTTGTCACGTTTACAGACGATTGCTCCATCTGCTCGGCCGTAAGACGGTAGCTTTCGGCGATCTTGAGCAGGGTGTCACGGCGGCTTGCGGTGTGTGCCACCATCGCTAGCTGCTCGGCCTCATCGGCCTTGTCGCGAAACCGCTTTGCGCTCTCGTTAAAGCGCCAGGGCACACTTTCGCTGCCGCCGAGCAGATAGTTCAAAGCCATGCGAGCGTGGAGAGAGGCTTGGGGATGGCAGCCGAGTTTCGCAAGCTCCTCTAATGCCCAAGTCAGGTACTGCTCGGCAACGCGAGTATCTGGTTTGGAACTCACGGCTCTACCCTCTGCTCAAAGCGAACCGGCCCAGGATTAAAAACCTACCCCAAGTTATCATCTGCCTATGTTCACAAGTAAACTAACCCGCCCGCCATGCGTTATGAAGCATCACCGGCTAAGGCTTTGCCCGTGGGCGCCGGTGGCTGAGAGACAAAGAGTGCTCCCGCCTGCATTGAGGAGGGAGCGCGGCTATGGCCGATCAGTGCGACATTGCCGAATACCAAGCGTGGCTTCAAAAGCTCGCTGATGAGGCGCGCAGCACAGTTCGGCATTCTATCAAGATTCTGGCCGAGAACACGCCGCCCGACACCTTCATCGGCCGCAAGACGCATGAGCCTTTTCCGCAAGAGCAAAACAGGTATGGCGAAGAAACGGACCGTGGGACCCAACTCAATACGCCAGCTAAGCGGGCGCGAGCCAGGTTGCGTCGGTTGAGTGGTAAACTGAGGCAGATCAAGCTGGAGATGGTGAAGTCCGACAGCAGCCCCGCTCCTCAGAACGTCGATACGAAGGACTAAGGGCGCCCTAAAGAAACGGCCCCAGCGAGTGGGTTTCTCGCTGAGGCCAAGGCGGTTGGATCAATCATGAGATGACAGGCCCAGATCGACGGAGGCCGACGCTTACGATGAGCGCTACGAACGATACCGCCGCCAACGCCATGAAGCTGCGCTCGACGCCGTCGTGGTGACTGAGCCTGAACACTGCGCCAGTGTGCGCCCGAATATTCATTTCCATATTTACTTAGGCATGTCAGAAGTGGTGTCGTAATCGACGCAGAGAACGGCCCCAGCGAGGGGACTGGCTGGGGCCGCGTCGGCGGCCCTGGCGAGGTGCCAGCCGGGCCGCCGCTCGACATGTGCCCCGAGTCTTCGGGGGCAAGAGCCGGAGCACCTTCATTGCCACTTCCGCTCTACCGAGGAGCGGCACGTTGCTAACGACGCTTCGAAGGCGTCGTTCCCAACACCTTCTTCGTCGCCGACCCCGAAGCCTAGGAACGTTACTATGTTCAGCCGCATATAACGGTATGAGTGCCGACGATTATGCGGAGATGGCGGAGCACTATAGGCGGGCCAAGGAGGCGACCAAGGACGATTTCACGCGGCGCTTTCTGGAGCAGATGGAGCGGAGCTTCCGCGTCCTGGCCGCAAGCGAGGCTGTGCTGGAAGGCTCCAGAAGGACGCGGGACGAGCTGGAGAGGAGCCCCAGCAAGGGACCGTCAGACGAGCCGTAACACTACCGATATACTGCGGCCCCGTTTGAGCGCTTCATTCTCCATTGCCCACCTGAAATATATCGGCATTCGCCCGGCGCGTCAGCGCCGGGCTTTTGCGTTGCGGGCCAGCTTGGCCATTCGCAGATGCGAAATAGGCCGCTCAAACGAAAGGCCCGGCCGCGAGGGCCGGACCGTTTAGGACGACCGCTCAGCGTTCGTACACCGCAGGCCGGCCGCACAGCGCGTGCGGTGGTTCAAGACGTTCGCGATGAAAGTTTCTCAAATCTGTGATGGGAATGAAGATCGAACAGCACAGGGCCGTCCAACTGAGGCGGCCTTATCTCAATATGAGCATGGCAAGGCTTGCGACGAGTATGCAGGTGCTCAGTGCTACCGCCGTAAGCGAATGAGCTTTTAGCTGGTCAAGTTTACGTTCCATAGTCCTGCCCATCTGCCCCGTTGCAGTGGGAGCTTAAGTTACAAAGTGAACACTTGTTCCTATGAGCGACTCCAGCAACTGGGGGCAAAAGTGCAATCTGTGCCAACGGCACAATTACGTTTCGGTAGGTCGGAGGGGCCCGGCCAAAAATTTGTAGGTCGGCACCCAAGCTGAGTTCCAGATTTCGAGCGTCGCCCGCACAACGAGCATTCAAAGCTGCTGATCTCCCGGGCCGGGACGCTAGACACTCTCGCATTTCGGTTCCTAGCCTGCATAGCGGGCATAAGTGCCGGCCCGGCGAAGAGGCGTTGACGCAAATGCTATAATTGGCAGTGTCGATTGATTCGAGGCCACCATGAAGACCAACGCGCAACGTCGCCTGCCGCTGCAGGCCTCCCGTCCGGCTTATCGCAGTCTCGAAGGCTGGGCGCTCGGCATGCTGATCGAGCACCACGCCGTGAAGGAGTGCGAGCACCACGGTCATGCCCTCGATCGCAGCGATCCCGATGCGCGGAACCGGGCTCGCGAGGCGGCATGGAGCCAGCCCTTTTCGGGCGCCACGCCGGAAGAGTGCCGGGCCGCAATCGACGAAGTCCTGCGCGGCATCGGAGATAGCTGTCCGGACTGCTAGGCTCTAGGCTTTAGAATGGGCGCTTGTGCGGATCTTCCGTGCGTTGTCTTCGCGCTGTGTCTTGATCCAACCGCGCTCGCTCGCTTCGCCGAAGGCGGCCAGCTTTCATGACGCCGTAGACCAAAACCGCCCCGAGCACAAAGGCGCCGATGAACCAGAGCCACACCATTAGATAGGATGTCTCGCCAAGCATGGTCGCTTCCCTTGGGTTGGTTCCCCGGCAAGCGATCGATGCAACAGGAGGTTCCTATCGGCTGAGGCGCCTAATGTCGCGCTTGGCCACTCCACTTCGCTGACAGTCGTCCTATATTGATACCATTCAGTGTAGGTGGAGTTTGAGTATGGCCCCGCGCGCCAATTGGAAGGGCTTTCTGCGGTTGTCCCTGGTGACGTGCCCCATCGCACTGTTCCCGGCGACCTCTGAATCCGACAAGATCAGCTTCAATCAGATCAACAAGAAGACCGGCCATCGGATCAAATATCTGAAGGTCGACGCCGACACCGGCGAAGAGGTTGACTCCGACGACATCATCAAGGGCTACAAGGTCGATACCGACCGATACCTCGAGGTCACCAAGGAGGAGCTCGAGAACATCGCGCTGGAATCGACCCGCACCATCGAGATCGACGAGTTCGTGCCCAGGAGCGAGATCGACGATCTGTATCTCGTGCGGCCCTACTACATCGTCCCCGATGGCAAGGTCGGCCATGACGCCTACGCCGTCATCCGCGAAACCATCAGATCGCTCGACAAGGTAGCCCTCGCCCGCGTGGTTCTGACCAACCGCGAGCACGTCATTTCGCTTGAGGCGCGCGACAACGGACTGATGGGCATGCTGCTGCGCTATCCCTATGAGGTGCGCGATTCAGCCGAATACTTCGAGGACATCCAGGACGTGAAGATCACGAAGGATATGCTGGATCTAGCCAAGCATATCGTCGAGCAGAAATCGAGCCACTTCGAGCCCGATAAGTTTGAAGACCGCTATGAGCAGGCGTTGCAGGAGCTGCTCGACCAGAAGCGCAAAGGCGAACCGATCGCAGCGACACGAAAGCCCGCGCCGAGCAATGTGTTCAATCTGATGGACGCCTTGAAGCAGAGCATCCAGAGCGGCGGCAAGGCGGCGCCCGCGAAAACGACGAAGGCGAAAAAGGCGCCGGCCAAGCCGAGCCGCAAAGCGGGCTAGTGGACCTCGAGGGCCTGGTTTCGAAGCATCTGTTGGTGGTGGCCAGCCTGATAGCTAGGGCGTGTACTCATAGATCCGTTCCCCGCGTGTGCGGGGATCGCGGGGGTCCAAAGCAGGCGTCGAACGACGCTAAAGTGAGTGTCCGCTAAGGGCCCAGGCCGTGTGAAAATCGCGCAACTCGGGGCGCTGATTAGGTCGCTCAGAGGGCCGGCCTCACGCCCGCATCGCCTCCAGCAATCCGCCCACGCCCACGATCATCATCACGCGCTTCATATTGTAGGCGAGGACGTTGAGCGCCATCTCGGTGGCCACCTTTGGCAGATTTTTCGTGAGAAAGTGTGTTGCTCCCATCCAACACTTCATTGTGCCGAACGGATGCTCCGCTGTCTGACGGCGGACACCCATTGCATTGGGGTTGTGGTCGAGCCGATTCTGAACTCTCTCCAGAACAGCTTCGTGCTCCCAGCGTGAGATGCGGCGCTCGGGGCCTGTCGTGCACTGAGCTTTTAGCGCGCAGGTTTTGCAGGCGCTTGTCCAATAGCGGCGCAGTGTCTTTCCGTCCTCTATGTTCGTATAGTGATAAGTTAGCCGCTCGCCGGCGGGACAGCGATAGACATCGTCGGCAGCGACATAGACGAAGTCCTGTTTGCCGAAGCGGCCAGCAGCTTTGGCGCCCGAAGTCATCGGCTTCGGCAACGTCACCGTGATGTCGGCTTCCTCGCAGGCCTTGATCTCCTCTCCATCGTAATAGCCGCGGTCTGCCACGGCTTCGAGCGTCTCGACAGCCATCTCGTCGCGCGCCCGCCCGGCCATGTTGGCGAGTTGGTGGCGGTCGGTGCCCACGTTGGTCACCTCGTGAGCCACGATGAGATGATGCTGCGTATCAACTGCAATCTGAACGTTGTAGCCAACGATCCCGGTGTCCTTGCCACTTGTCGCCATCGAGCGCGCGTCAGGATCGGTCAGCGAGATCTGCTTGTCCTCGCTCTTCATCATCTCCGCATTGATCGCATTGAGCCGGACGGTCTCCTCTTTGAGCTTCTCGATTTTACCTTTCAACCGCTCAACCTTCGCCTCTGGCACCGCATCGCCGTGCCGATCGGCGGTCTCGAGCTGCGAGAGATAGCGGGCGATGCTCTCGTCGATCCGCTCAAGGCGCCGCTTCATCTTCGCCTCAGTGAAGTTCTTGTCCCGCGCATTGACGGCCTTGAACTTCGATCCATCGATGGCGACGCTCGCTGCAACAAGCAGATCAAGCTTGCGGCACAGCGCGACAAACTCGCGGCAGACCTCACAAATGGCCTTGCCATTGTCCTTGCGGAAATCCGCGATGGTCTTGAAGTCCGGCGCCAACTGCCCGGTCAGCCAGATCATCTCGATATTGCGCTGGCATTCTCGCTCCAGGCGTCGGCTCGACGGCACGCGATTGAGGTAGCCGTAGATGTAGAGCTTGAGCATCATGCCGGGATGGTAGCCGGGTCGCCCCGTGTCGAGTGACTGGACGCCAACGAAGCCGAGCTTATCCAGATCGAGCCCGTCGACGAACACATCAACCGCACGCACCGGATTGTCCTCGGACACGTAGTCGTCGAGCAGTGCAGGGAACAACGTGCTCTGTGCGCGATCAACCCCTTCCACGAATCCCGCCATCGCTCGTCCCCGCCGATTCATCGGAGAATACTAATAGCAGAGGCGGAGTTTTCACACGGCCTGGGCCAGTTGCAGACTGGTCGGCGGTCAAAGGCTAGTCTGGGGTTTCCCGGCTCATTCCGATTGCATGGAATGTCTTTCCGCAAAGGGGTCGACGGCCCGAAGATGTTCACCGATGCCTGCAAGCTCGGCTACGAGGGCGTGTGTCGAAAGATGCGCGCTGCCTTCGAATAGGGGTCGAAGTGAGGCTGGTTGATCATGGGCGGCCTATATTGGCGCGTAAGCGCTGTTCAGCGGCCACCTACCGGATGACAGGGTGATCTGCGAGTCTGCGGTTCGGTTCGACCGTTAGGCTTAGAATGAACACAGTGCATACTGCTATCACGGAGCCGGTGCGGCGGCTTGAGGTCTTCACCGGAGCCGGTCGTCGGCGGAAGTGGAGCAACGAGGACAAGGCGCGGATTGTCGCGGAGATCGTGTCGAGTGGCGACTCGGTGTGTTCCGTGGCACGACGGCATGGCTTGTCACCGCAGCAGCTGTTTGGCTGGCGGCGGCAGTTGCGAGAAGCCGCAGGCGGTCATTTCGAGGCGGACGAAGTACAGTTTGTGCCGGCGGTGGTGGACGCCGTGGTACCGGCGCCCGCTCTTGGCCGTGAGCGCAAAGGAATGCGGTGCAAGGCCAAGCCGGATATCTGGCCGACGTCCTCACAAGGATCGTCAACGGCCATCTAAACAGCGATATCGATCAGCTGCTTCCTTGGGCCTATCGCGCGCAATCCCTCAAAGCCGTGGCTTGAGAACGACGCTTACATTGGCGCCCGCAGAGCGTGGGGACATCAGCCACTCGGCCAGATGAGCCGCCGCTTCGTCGCGCTGGGATCATTTTGAACGAGCGCAGGCAATACTCGAGAGCGAGCGCGGCCCTTGGATCAGCGAAATTCGAACTGAGCCTTGTCGAACAACGGAACCGGCCTGTCGCAGAGCCACCCTTGTCGACAATTACGCGAGCCCCCTGTCTCGGGAATTGCCATCTATTCCAAAAAAATGGCTTCAGCCGAAGGCGCTGAAGCCAAGTCTCCGCTTTGGTCGTCGCCGGCGACGGTAGCGTTCGACGCCGGCAGAGTAAAACCGCCGCTTCATCCTGCCGTTCCTATTGCAACTTATTCCCGCCATGGCCTGCCGAAAAACCCTGCAGCGCAAGGTCGAATTCAAGGAACGGCTAGCTCTTGGAAATGATTAAGCTCACACGGCTGCAACTGCACAGGTGCGATGGACTAAGATGTACAAAGACTCGATCATGGACGAGTTGCGGCAGATTGAACGTGATGTTGTGGAGGGAGAAAAACGGCTCGCGGAGCAGGAGGCGTTGCTGATCGAGTTGAAGCGGTCAAACGAAAGCACCATCAAGGCTCAAGCTCAGTTCGAGATGATGCGAAAAGCTCAACTTGACCGCGAACAGCGTCGACAATGTCTGCTTTCTCTTTTGCATCCGTGATCTAGGCAATTTGCTGCATCTCGCGGGACAGTTACCACCTAAAGAAAATCAGCAGCCCGCCAACGATCCAGAGCGGCGAAAATCCGAGTAACATTGACGTCCAGAACCGCAGTTCTCGTTTGAGCCGGCCGCGAAAGACGACACAGGCATTTCGGAGCCGTTCAACCTGGGTCCGGCTAATCAAGCATGGCGCTGAGCCGCAATACTGAGAAATCCGACGATCAGAGTCCAGTCTCGGCGCTCTTCTGTCATAGCTTGCCTTCACGAAAGCGAACTGCCCAATGCCCCGGGAGAGCACTGAGCCCGATGCCCGTCCCACCTCCTGAGAGCAACCTCCCTTGCAACTCCACAAATTGCCACTTGTTCCTGAAAGTAAAACGGCCTCAGCGCGGTAGGAATCGCTGAGGCCGCGCTTTGCTTACATACTGCGGCGTCAGACGTTGTGGGGCGGGATCAGCGCCTGGCTTGAGAGTAACCCAACTTCGTCAGGCCCGCTCCTATGAAAAGGACGGCCAGAAGGCTTTGGGCGCAATCGGCCTGTGCTGGGGGCGCGTCCTGTTAGGCAGCACAAAAAAGATGGCCCCAGCATCCGGATCATGCTGGGGCCAGGCCAGATCGAGGACCGCTGTCCGCCGAGAAGCAGCGAGCCTGTTTCCAAGGCTGAAACAATACGAAATGAAAGTTATCTGGCCTATTGTTCGGATGCCGCTACTTTTCTGGCTCCACTAGCTAAACGCATATGCGGTCAGGCTAGCGACGAGAACCAAGACACTCAGCGCAGTAACAGACGCAAATGTCCGCTCCACTCCATTCATGCGTTCCATGGTTTTAAGCCCGCTCGTAGGAAGCCGATCGTCGCAGTGTGCAGCAGCGGAGTCATTAACCTTCGTGAATCTCGCGCCGTAATTTGGTTTTGGCGATTGGCTTTCTTGAGAGATCCCCTTCCAATTGCTTGACCATCGCTATTGGCCATCGACCTTCATGTCCCGCAATTGCAATGCGGAGCCCATGGACGTCATCTACAAATACGTGCTCAATTGTGCCGGCTTTCCCATCGGACAAGACGACCCCCTTGCCCACCAACTCTTTTTCGGAAGCATGAAGTTCGGAGAGGATGTTTAAAGCGCGTTTGCTGCAGTCAAAAAACTCGTTCATGGGTACGCAACTATCCTAAATGTAATCTGAAGCTGCGATCGATTTACGCTGGGGTCGAGCGGTAGCCCACGCCATATGAGCGCCACGCTCGAAGACGAGTTTTCTATCATGCGGGCACCGCGTCATTAGCACATGTGAACCGCGCTTATGGGGGCCTGCTGCTTTCTGGCGGGGCGTCTTCGTTCCCCAATTTTCATCACGAATGGAATGAGGAACCTAGTACGCCCATATCCGACGCATTGATCTTGCAAAGTGGCGGGTAGGCCTGGCGCCTATAGGGAATAGCTCGCGCTCGAAGACCAATTGATGGGGGCGATGCAAGGACATCGCCATGAGCACCGATCATCTCGCTGCAATTGCGATTGTACCGCTGATGCCGGCTTGGCCGCCTCCATTCCGTCAGCTCGGTAACCTTTGACAATACGACCGTCACCGGCGGCGCGAATAGCGGCATACGTGAATGCTTTCGTGCCTCAGTCCGGCGGCTAAACACCCTCCAATCAAGGTACCCACCGCCCTGCCGCGCCGCAGCATATCCGCAGCGTTCATCGAGCTCGTATCACTTTCGCCAGGCCGTCCTAGTTGACGGCCGGGCTTTTGCGTTAAACCGAGGCTGCTAGGTCGCGGGTTCGGCAGATAAATTGCGACAAAGGCTCAGGCTCACCGCCGCGACCTGCCTGTTAATGTTGCATTCGGTGCAAAAGAGAACCGCCAATCCGGGTACGGTCGGGCTTGGCGGCTCCGTCCTCTTAGTCGACCGCGAGATCACACCACGAGGCTGAGCTAGCTTAGATCGGTGGCGACGATAGTCGAGACCGGACGCCTACGGTTTCCGCGACAATTGCTCAGCGCTGGGGCATGACAGGGCGCGCCTTGTCGTAGCACTAGCGGAGCGCATTTGGCTCCCCGGATCAGGTAACCCAATCGTTCTATCGGTTGCTATTTTCCCCGGTACTATGCGGCGGCTGCGGCCCGCTCGGACCGGCCGTGTGGCTTGTACAAAACCTAGAGCACACTCGGCTAAATATGAAAGTGAGATAGACCCTCTAGTTCGACGACGAGTTGCCGGCTACGCTCCTTCTCCATTTCGAATGACCGTCCGTTTGATGATCCCGATGGCGAGGAGCTGCTGAACGACGAGGTGGCCTGGCAGAAGGCCGTGATGACGGTTCGCGATGCCGAGTCCAATCTGGATCCCGACAAATCCAATCGTCGGTCGATCGTGGTCAAGCGAGAGGAAAACGCAATCTTTCAGATCGACGTCACCGCCAAGCGCATCGTCTCCCCTTCGAGCTAGCCAGTCGGCTCCAAGTGAAGATAGGCCGGATCGAATCCGGCCAATTCCTCCAATTTATCGTGGTCCAGAATGCGGTAGTGTGGCCGCTCGACTTGCATGATACCTTCTTGCCGCAGTTCCTGCAGCGTGCGGTTGACGTGGACCGTCGAAAGTCCGAGACAATCTCCAAGATCGGATTGCGTAATAGGGAAGTTGAAATCACCGTCGCTCGTTCGACCGACAGCCCTCAATCGACGATGAATTTCGGCGAAAAGGTGGGCCATACGCTCGTCCGCGGACCTGCGGCCGACATTGACGATCCATTCCCTAAAAATCGCCGCGTCAATGAGCGTTTCGCGCCAAAGCGCACCTGTCACATTCGGGCGCTGCTTGCACAAGGCCTTGATCGCTTCATGAGGGATGAAGCCAAGCGTGCAGGGTGTCAGCGTCGTGAAATCGTGATCCATGACGTTGAGGTAGAGGCTCTGCAGATCCGGTATTTCGCCGGGAATGTGCAACGAGAGGACTTGCCGCTTGCCGTCCTGCGTGATTTTTGCACGGTACGCAAATCCTTCGGCAAGCAGGCAAGACTCCTTTGGTCGGCTGCCATCGGCGACAATAATGTGCTGAGCCGGGACTTGGCGTTCCTGGATCGGAAGCTGCTGAAGTGCCTGAATATCATCGCTGTCGAGCCGGTTGGAGGCAGTTAACTTTGTGATCAGGCTAGTCGCGATGTTTGAAGTCATCGGCGTTCTTCCCGCATTGGAGGAAATGAGCGTAGCGCCGGCGGTGAAATGCCTGCTTCGCCAACGGATGATCGGGAGCACGACACTCTCAGCCACCGGCGCCCAATTGATAGTTGCCGATGATGCTTAGATAACAATTGGGGGGACCGCGATGTTCCTCGATAACCTGGCTGAAGCCCGGCAGTCTGAAGGTATGGCCCGATGGAGAAGCCATACTCCAGATTGATCGACCGGCGGCTCGAGCAACTCCGAGCGCACCGCACCAACATCCGGCATTATCGGTGGCTCCTGAAAACGCAGCTTTCCGACTTGGAGCGTCAGTTCATCGAAAGGCGCATCGGCGCGGAGCTCGAAGCCGTGCAACGCGTGGCGTCTGACGTACCCCCCATCGGTACGTGTCTGACGTCTATCCCGACGGCCAGAACATCGGGAAAAGGCCATCCATGATCGACCTTCAAATGACACTTATTCGCGGCAGCGAGAAGATCATCGACCAATACCAGTATCTCCTGGCTACCGCGACCTCGGAACGGGAGCGCGAGCGCTTTCGCCAACGCATCAACGAAGAGCAACTGCTGCTGGACAAGCGTCGGCAGCCTGAGCAACCCGCTCGCGCAACGTGACAGAACGGATGACATGGCCGCATGGGTGAATTGAAGAGCTTGCCCCTGGACGAAGCCATCCGACTTCGCTGGGTCTTGCGGGACATCAGAGCCAGGCGCTTTATCGTCAACCCGCTCGGTCCGGCTGACGTTCAGAATCTCACCCAGATGGGCTACGTCGAAAACATAACATGCTCCCCGTTCGCGGTATGAGGAACAACTCGGCCGTCTTGAGGAAGCGCTAGCGAAGGGTATCAGCGCGGGCGACGGAGAGGCCGCCGAAGCTATCAGGGACCTCGTCGAGACCGTCACCGTTTTCCGCGATCCAGAGCGGCCGGGCGGCGTAACTGTGGAGATCGCAGGCCGGCTAAATGCCCTGCTGGGCGAAAAGGCCTATCCGAACCGCGTCAAAGGAGTGTGGGGAAAGATAGTAGGGGGGAGCGCTACCAACCCACACTGCATCTGTTCTCAGTCAGACCACCAAAGCCGCGCGATGCTGATGCGGCGGCTCCGACAATTGAAATTGGTTCGTCAGCGAAAGTGCCCTGCCCTGCGAAAATTCATGTCGTGCATGTCCGCCTGTCTGACGGGGCACCCCGTTCGAACCTGCTCACATTGCCCGCCGTGGGATTTTTCTTGATCTCCCGGTGCACACGTCGTGCACACGCCACCTTCTAATTGGTTGAAAAAATTGAACTCTCGCTCCAATCCATCATCGGGGCGACGGAGAACAGATAGTCTCGATATTCCAAATAGTTATCCCATCTCTACCATGGACTGGAACAGGAACACGTGCACACATGTGTACTCCAAACCAGTCGGAATTGCGCACGTATGTACCTCATTTGATCTCCCGATGCACATGCAGCGCACACGAAAATCGGGGTGAAGTGCACACGCAATGTCGATCTTTACGAAGCCGAAATCGGGGAGCTGCACGTTCCGACATTCGGTGTGCGCAGCGATCTGGCGAAGCCACCGGCGGGCGGGTTGCGGTCGTCCGGACCTGGGGGAGTCCCTGCCCCGTCATCCGGCGAAAACGACGACCATGACCGATCCCCAGGTTGTCAGCAGAATATTGGAGATCGGATAGGCGGGCGTGTAGCCAAGCACGACCACGGAGCTGCCCGAGCGCTCCTGAATGGCAGCCATCGCGGCCGTGACCGTCTGTGCGCCGGTCAACGCACCGAGCAAGAGGATCGGGTTCATGCGCAACACGAAATGGCCGAAGCAGAAGCCGACGATCTGCGGCAACAGGGTGACGATCATGCCGCCCAGCAGCAGCCCGATGCCCGACTCGCGTATCGCGGCAAGGAAGATCGGCCCGGCATGAATCCCGGTCAGGCCGACGAACGCAGCCAGTCCGAGCGACGTCATCAGGCTGATGGCGCCGTCGGGGATTCGGCCGAAATACGGCAGACGCGTGCGGAGATAGCCGACCAGAAGTCCGGCGAGCAGCGTGCCGACGCTGGTGCTCAGCGAGATCGTGACGCCACCAACCGAAAAGCTCACGAGAACGCCAACGAGGCCGCCGAGGAAAATCGCAAGCCCCAGCACCACGAAATCGATCGTGGTGCTGGGCGCAACGATGACGCCGATATTCTTGGCCGCATTCTGCACCACGGCTTCAGGACCCACGATACGCAGCAGATCGCCGCGCTCCAGAACCGTGCCGGCAGCGATCGGAAGCGCTTCACCACCCCGGCTCACGGAGCGCAGATAAAGGCCGCGCGTCCAGTCTTGTTCCGACGCCTGCTGGAGGCTGCTGCCCGCGAGCTTCGTGTTGATCAAGAACACGTCCGCCGCGACCACGGGGATATCGAGGAGCTCTCGGTCCTCGACCTCCTCCCCGCGCGGTCCGATCAGCTCGACGATGATCTGGCGCGGCGCCGACAGCGCGACGACATCGCCTGCCGCGAGCACCGTTGCAGGCTCCGCCTCGAGGATGCGCTCGCCACGGCGGATGCGGTGGATGAACACGCGCTGCCCAGGCACGCGGGCTTCGGTCGCGGCAACCGTCAGCCCAACGATCGCAGCGTGAGCATCCAGCCGGTAGGCGCGCAGTTCGAACTTGCGCCAGGCCGACGCGAGGCCGGGCTTGGCGCGCGTGATGCCCAGGGCCTGTTCCAGTTTGAGCGCTTCGGTCTTCAGATCGATCTTCAGCAGCGCCGGAACGACAATCGTGCAGAATGTGATCACGCCGGCATAGCCGAAGATGTAGCAGACCGCATCCGCGACCGCGATGTGCGAGACAAACAACGCGCGCTCTGCCTCGGACACAGGCAGGGAATTGACCGCATCGGTCGCCGTACCCATTGCAGCGCTCTGGCTGAGCGCCCCCGACAGGAGCCCGGCGGCAAAGCCGGGGTCGAGCCGCAGCGCGCGTGCCACGACGATCGCCGCCGCAAGGCCGGTGAGGCTCACGACAACGGCTATCAGCATCGGCTTCAGCCCGTCGCGCTTCATCGCCAGCACGAATTGCGGACCGACCGAATAGCCGACCCCGAACAGGAACAGCAGGAACAGGAACGATTTGGTCATGCTTGAGACGGGCACATGCGCAAAATCGCCGACCGCGAGCCCCGCGAACAACGCGCCCGTCACCGGGCCAAGACTGAAAGCGCCGATCCTGAAGCTCCCGATCCAGTAGCCCGCCGCGATCACCAGGAACAGCGCGAGCTCCGGATAACGAACGAGAAATTGCGCCAGCCAGGTCAACATCGTCTCAACACGGTCCCGGGCCGCGGCTATGTCATCATCATCACCAGCACCATGCCCCAGATCGTCAGCAGCGTGTTTCCGACCGCGTAGGTGACGGTGTAGCCAAGACCGGGAATCTGGCTCTTCGCGCGGTCGTTGATCATGCCCAGCGAAGCGGTCGTGGTGCGCGCGCCGGAGCAGCATCCGAGCAGGATCGCGTCGTGGAAGCGGAACACGTATTTGCCGACAAACATCGCCAGGATCAGCGGCACGGTGGTCACGACGACGCCCCAGAGGAACAGGCTGAAGCCGAGCTTTTGCAGGCCGGCGACAAATCCCGGGCCCGAGGAGATTCCGACCACGGCAATGAAGACGTTCAGGCCGACCGAGTTCATGAACCACACGGTGGGTGACGGGATGCGGCCGAAGGTCGGATGCACGGATCGAAGCCAGCCGAAGAACAGACCTGAGATCAACGCGCCGCCGGAGGTGGACAGCGTGAGCGGCACACTTCCGATCTTGTAGACGAAGGCGCCGACAAGGGCGCCGATCGCGATGGCGGCGCCGATGAACGCGACGTCGGCAACGTCGGTCGCGCGATCCGGCCGGCCCAGCAGCCTTGTGGTGGCGGCGACATCGGACGTGCGGCCGACCAAGGTGAGGATGTCGCCCCGATTGATCTTGGTGTTCGGCAGGATCGGAATCTCGGTCGCGATCGCGCCCCGGGCGATCCTGCGCAGGAATACGCCGCGCGCGCCCGGTTCCTTCGCCAGCTGCTCCAGCGTCTTGCCGTCGACGTCCTTGCTGGTGACGTAGACATCGACGCCTTCGATCGGCACCGCCAGCAGCTCGCGGTCGTCAACCTCCTCGGCCTGCTCGCCGATCAGCTGCACCAGCACATCGCGGCGCCCGGCCACGGCGACGACATCGCCGGCATGAATCACGGTGTCGGAGGTCGCCTCCACGATCTTTCCGCCCCGCCGAAGCCGGAGAACGAAGATGCGATGATCGGGAATCAGCGCCTCGGCCTGCTCGACCGTCTTGCCGACGACCGGCCCCCGCTCGCTGACGCGGTAGGCACGCAGGTCGAACTGGTGCCAGGCCGTGCCCGGGCCGCCCAGCTCCTTCTTGCCGCCATGCTCCTCCTCGTATTTCTTGCACGCGGCTTCAAGGTCGATGCCGAGCAGCGCGGGCCCCAGCAGCGCCAGCACGATCGCCGACCCAACCGTGCCGAAAATATAGGTCACGGCGTAGGCGACCGGCATGGCATCGAGCAGCTTCTTGGCTTCATCTGCGGGCAGACCAAGGCGATTGATGGCGTCGGTTGCGAGGCCCATCGACGCAGAAATCGTCTGCGAGCCGGCATAGAGCCCGATGGCCGATCCGACGTCGTAACCGGCGAGCTTGGCGCCGAGATACGCAGACAGCAGACAGAAGACACAGACCACCGCCGCGAAAACCGCCTGCGGAACGCCGTCCTGCGCGATGCCGCGCACGAATTGCGGTCCGACACCGTAACCGATTGCGAACAGGAACATCAGGAAGAAGAACGGCTTCAGCGGCCCCGAAATGGTGATTCCGATCTGGCCGATGATGACAGCGGCGACCAGTGTCGCGGTGACCGCGCCCAGTCCAAGACCCTTGTAGGTGAAGGATCCGAAATAGTAGCCAAGAGCCAGCGAGAGGAAGATCGCAATTTCGGGATAAGTGCGGAGCGTCTGGAAGAGCCAATCGATCATGATGTCACCCGTTCATGCTGTCCCGGGGCTTCGGCGTGCGCCCGCTTCGATCTCGTCAGGGCCGAAAACGGCGAGCAACCGTATCGGTCGACATCAGATGGCGGCTGGCGAGCAGGATGTTGATCTATGTCAACCGCAACTGCGAGAGCCTTGCGATTTCATGATCTTGCCGACACTACGCATGTGCTGCGCACCTGCATCGTGAGCGGCGATCCGTCGCAGCGATCGCATCGCCAGCGCGCGACCGTTGACATAGATCAAGGCTCGTCACCGGTCGCCGATCATGCTGCGCGCGATTGCGCAGGCAACAGAGCCTGTCGCCTCCATTCCAACAGCCTGCATCGCCCCGGGAGTGTCAAATGGCCGATCTTCTGACCCTGAAGAAATTCGAGGCATTGAGCCCCTTCGAGATCAAGGACGAGTTGATCAACCTCGCCAAGAGCAATTCGAAGCGGAGCCAGATGCCCTTCCTGAACGCCGGGCGGGGCAATCCGAACTGGGTGGCGACGACGCCGCGCGAAGGCTTCTTCCTGCTGGGACAATTCGCCATCACCGAGAGCAAGCGGGTGATGGAGCACCCGGCGGGCATCGGCGGCATGCCTCAGGCAAACGGCATCGCCGGGCGGTTCGAGGCCTGGCTCAAACAGCACAAGGACATGCCGGGCGCGAGCTTCCTGACCGAGATGCTGCCCTTTGCGGTCAAGAAATTCGGCTTCAATCCGGACGCCTTCGTCCACGAACTGGTGGATTCGATCATCGGCGACAATTACCCGGTGCCGGACCGGATGCTGGTGCACAACGAAAAGATCGTGCACGAATACCTGATGTGGGCGGTTTGCGGCGAGCCCCGGCCGGCCGGGAAATTCGACATCTATGCGGTCGAGGGTGGCACCGCGGCGATGTGCTACCTCTTCAAGTCGTTGAAGGCCAACCGCCTGCTGGTGCCTGGCGATACAATTGCGCTGGCGACGCCGATTTTCACGCCCTACATCGAGATGACGCACCTGGAAGACTACGACCTGAAGGTCGTTCAGATCAGGGCTCCGCAAGAAAACAAGTTCCAGTTCACCGACGAGGAAATCAAGAAGCTGGAGGATCCGAAGATCAAGGCCTTCTTCGTGGTCAATCCGTCCAACCCTCCGGGGATGGCGTTGAGCAAGGAGACGGTTGCCAAGCTGGCCAATCTGGTCAAGACCAAGCGCCCCGACCTGATGATCCTCACCGACGATGTCTATGGCACCTTCGTGCACGGCTTCCGTTCGCTGCTGGGCGAACTGCCGCACAACACCATCGGTGTCTACTCCTATTCGAAGTATTTCGGCTGCACGGGATGGCGGCTCGGGGCCATCGCCATCAACGAGGACAATATCTTCGACAAGATGATCGCCAAGCTACCGGACGACGCCGTGAAGGCACTCGACAAGCGCTACGGGCCGCTCACGCTCGAGCCGCGCAAGCTCAAGCTGATCGACCGCATCGTCGCCGACAGCCGCGACGTGGCGCTCAATCACACCGCGGGATTGTCGTTGCCGCAGCAGGTGATGATGAGCCTGTTCTCGCTCGCCGAGATGATGGACGTGAACAAGGCCTATCAGGCGGCCTGCATGGAGATCGTCAACAAGCGCCTGTGGTCGATGCTCGACGGGCTCGGGTTGGCCGACAAGCTAAGCCCGAATCCGAACTACGATGCCTACTACGCCCTGATCGATTTCGAGTTCTGGGCCCGAAAGAACATCGGCGACGCTGCGGTCGAATATCTAAAGAAGAACGTCCATCCGCTGGACCTCGCGTTCAGGCTGGCCGAAGCCCACGGGATCGTGCTGTTGAACGGCGGCGGATTCGATGCGCCCGAATGGTCGCTTCGCGTGTCGCTCGCGAACCTGCCTGACGATGTCTATGACGACATCGGGCGCGGCGTTCGGACGATCGCGAGGGGCTATCGCGACGCCTACGAAGCAGCGGAGGGCGGAGCCACGAAGCGCTGACAGCGGTGTTTGCCGCGCATCGAGCGTCCGATCCGGCAGGGCTGAAGCAAAAGAAGAGCCCCGGCGATAGTGCCGGGGCTCAAATTACATGTCACGAAGATCAGTATCTCGCGACGACCGGCCCGCCGAAGCGATAGTTCAGGCGTATCGTCAGCAGATCCACGTCTTGTCCGATCCGGTTGGCAGCGCCGGCCACGATGGGATTGACGACCGAAAAAGTGTTGTTCGCATCGCCCATGAAAAGACGGTCATATTCGAGCCCGACGGACCAGTTCGGAGTGAAGCCGTATTCGAAGCCCACGCCGACGGTGCCGCCCCAGCGGGTCGACGTCGCCGACGCGACCCCAATTCCGCCGACCGTGGTCCAGATGTCATAGCGATTGCTGGTGACCGCTGCACCGCCCTTCACGTAGAACAGCGCGGCATCCCAGGCCCAGCCAAGCTGGCCGGTGAAGAGACCCAGGCCGTCGGTCTTCGTTGTCGTCGAGAACCTCGGATCGATCAGGCTGAGGCGCGAGCTCTTCAGGTCCGCCCAATCACCCTGTCCTTCCAGGCCGAAGACGAACTGGCCGGCCTGCCAGCGATAACCGAGCTGTCCGCCGAAAACGCCGCCGGAGCGCGAACTGCACCCGTCGGCCACGACACCTCCGAGGGCGGGGAGGAAATCCCAGCAGGTGCGGCTCTCACCCCAGCCGCCATTCGCACCGATATAGAAGCCGGTCCAGTTGTAGACCGGCGGAGGGACCGGCACAGGCGCCGCCTTGACAGCCATGTCAGCCGACAACGCCGGCGTGGCCATGCCGACAATCGCGGCGACAGAAAGCAAAAATCTCTTCATGGAATGATCTCCGGGTCTCTTCGCGTTAATCGAGAAAAGCAGTCCTTGCGCTCGCCCAATCGGGGCAGTGGTCGAAGCCTAGATGTGAGTCACGAAAAGCCACGTGCCAAAATGGCAACACTCAAGGGCAAACGAAACACCGTGCTCGGACTCCGCGTTCAACTTCGGTGCAGCACGAAGCTCGTCCTGCCGGAGAGGCGGCGCCGCGCCGGCTCACTGCTCGACGAGCCAATCGGCAATGTTCTGCGACGGGATCAATTGCCTGGGGAGGTGCGGATTGATGGTGCCGGCAAACACGACCAGCCCTTCGTCCAGTTTTGACCGGGCGAATACCTTGGCTTCCGATTCGCTGGCAAATGTCCTGGTCTCGCGAGGACTGCGCGCCCTTCGAGCCAGCAGACCACGTCGGCGAATTTCATAAGTGACATACCAGATGGCCGACACTGCGACACCGGGCAAGAGCGAACAGCCCTAGCGACACACCATCTGGCCGGTGGCCGCGCCTTGACCTTGGTCAAGGGCGCGGACCGTAAAAATACGGGCGCCGCGGCCCGAGTTGAGGGAGGAGCGATTCGATCAGAAGCGCGAGTGAACTGCGACGAGCCTGCCGACCGTTGGCATCGCGGGGCTTCACCTCCGACCCGAAAAGGACAATGATGCCGTCCAATGCCTGCGCGTTCGCAACAACGATGATCAGCGCCAGTTCTTTTGCATCGCATTCATTACGGTGTCTGCCTTGTGCGACTTGCAGTACTTGCCGATTACCTTGCCGTTTCGCTCGACGTAGCGAAAATCGACGACGGTCAGATTTTTCGATGCGCTGAAATAGCCCGACATCCAGGAGCTGATCAGCGTTTGTCGTTCCTGATCCGACTCCAGCAATTGCTTGCAGGTAATGAGGGACAGATCGACGACGACCTGCGCTTTGGCCACGACGCTGGTGGCGAGGAGTGCAACAGTCGCAATTGCAAGAATCGATGGTTTCATTGTTATCTTCCAACCCTGTTTGATCACTGGCCGGCCGTGGAGCGCTCAAGGCCGGCCATCACGGTCTGAGTGGGATTAATCGCGCACCACGCCTTCACGCTTGCGACATTTCGCGCATACGCGTTGAGATCGACGAAGACGTATCCCTTCTTTTGATTGAACCAGCCACTCATCCAGGCAGAAAACACGGAAGAATCGCCCGGGGACATGGCGAGGTATTGCGAGCAAGTTATCCGCGCCATATCGATGCTGGTCTGAGCTTGCAGCGGGCTCGACAACGCCGCACCGGCAAGCGCCAGGCACACAGTGATTTTGTTCATTCGATTTCTCCCAAGCTCCGTGCACAGTGATTTCTATCCAGCGATCTGCGCCCTCACTGCCAGACAAGGACCGGAGTCCTTGCTTGCGTCAGCACCTCAAATGAAGGCTGAACCTGAGCCTCGGACCCGGCCTTGAGATAGATCAATCCATCCCTCAGTGCCGCCCCCCGGACGCTGGTCGTCGCGCGGCGGAGGCACCTTCCACGTGCGGCCCATCTGAGGCAGGGCGAATCGAGCCCGAGTTCACCGCAGCGAAATCGTGAGGCCGCCCAGATTGGCGGCGAATTCCAATCCTGCTTTCGGTCCCTTGAGCATGAGCACAACGCCCTGTTCATTTCGCAGGCTCACCCCGCCGACGCCACCGGCCCATGCGCCGCCTGCTCCGACCAGCGTGTAGCTGCCGGCGAAATCGTTGACGTCCCTGATGCCTGAGGCGGTGCCTTCCAGCCAGGTCACCGACGCACCGGCCGTCACGCCGAGGCTGAAGCCGGACGCGATGAACCGATAGTGCCGCCCACGGTAGGTCAACGTGCCGTTGCCGCCGCCGCCACCCACGACGAGCGCCGCCTTTACGAACTTGACCTGGACGTGGCCGACGGCCTGCGCGAAGCATGGCGCGACCAATAGGACCATCGCCGCAAGCGCCAGTATGACGGAACGGATCACGGATCGCGTCACTGCGGTCCCCTCCTCGCTCAGGGATTTGCCGGGTCCACTTTCTTCCAGGTCTGATCCGGATCGAAAACGACCATGCGCTTGGCGAGGAAATCGGTGCGTGAGCCGAGATCCTTCTGATAGACCGTGCCTGCGTGGTTGACCAGGAAGGTCATGACGCCGGAATTGCCGTATTCGGCGGGATAGGCGACCAGCGCGAATCCACCGATCATCTTGCCCCTCACGACATAGTTCAGCGCGCCGCCAGGAGCGTCGGAGCCCTGTGCCTTCAGGATCCGATAGTAGTAGCCGTGGTACGGCATGCTCTGCTCGCCGACCTTGTAGCCTTCCGCGGCGGCCTGGGCCGCCAGCTCGCCGAGCGGGCTCGGATCCTTGTCGTCGCGCCAGAACAACCCGTCCGTCTTGCCCGGCCTGCTGACGATGCGCTGCGCATAGGCGCCCACACCCTCGCCGCGATCCTTCTCTGCGTATTCGTTCTGTGCGTCGACATAGGCAAGACAGGTCTGGATCGCGGCCAGCTCGTTGCGGCCGATCCTGCGGTAGAGGATTTCGCGACGTCCCGCGGCGGCGTCGAAACTCCAGCCGTCATTGTTGTTGACGAGCGGGATCGGGAGCGGGAAATCGTCCCTCCCCAAAATCAAGGTGGCTCTCTTGTTGCCGTCAGCCTTGATCGAATGCTTGGCGTCGTAGGCGGAAAGAAAGCTCTCTCGCGCATTGGCGTCGGCGACATCGTCGCCCGACTCGATGATATCGGCGGCATCGCGGCCCAGCACCTTCAGCATCGCCCGACTGGTGCCGGCCTTGACCGCGGTTGCCAAGGCGGACGCCGCGTCTTCCGGATTGGGGAAGCCTTGCTGCGCGCGCGCAGGAGACAGCAGCAAGGCGAGTGCTGTTGCTGCGACCACGCCGATCGAGGCAATACGATCCAGTCGCGAGTCCGAGGAGCGTGTCATCGTGATGCCTCCGACGGGGATGGAATCTTCGCGCCGGCGGCAAGCCAGTCGTTGTAGCTGCGGAACTTGAGTCCAAGCTTGTCGTAATAGACCCTGAGATAGCCGTCGGCGCCGCGCGTCACCGCCGCCGGCATGATCTGCTCGACCTCCTGCGCCATCACGCCGACATAGCTCTTGTTGCTGCCGAGATAGCTGAAGCGATAGTAGCCTAGGCCGTTGGCGAGGTGTCCAAGCAGCTCGATATCGTGCTTGAGCGCGATGTCGGAGCGTCGTCCACCGCCGCCGCCGCCGCGAAAGCCGCCACCTCCGCGGAAGCCGCCTCCGCCGCCGCCACGGCCGGCAAAACTTGCGCCGCCGCCGCGCGGCATGCTGGCCATACTCGATCGCCCGCGCGCCGATGCCGCCGCAGCCGCCCGTCCGGACGATACGTTCATGGCGCCACCGCGACTGCCACCGCCACGATTCGCCGCAGCTGCGCGGTTACCGGCATTGCCGCGGTTGGCGGCCTTTGCGCGATCGCCCCCGCCCTTGGCCTTGTTGCCGGCGCCGGCGCGGTCGCCGCCCTTGGCGCGATCAGCGGCACCTGCGCGGTCGCCGCCTTTGCCGCGATCGCCCGCACGGTCTCCGCCGCGGTCGCCTCCACGGTCTCCAGCCCGATCTCCGGCGCGATCACCGCGGTCTCCTGCCCGGTCACCGGCGCGATCTGCGCCCGGGCGATCGCCGCCGGGCTTGAGAACCTGCTGACCATCGCGGCCGCGAAAATCCATCCGGTCGCTGGCACCGGCCCGATTGGCGTTGCCGCCGAAGCGCTGCTGCACGTTGCTGTTGTTGTAGCGGACGCCCTGGCGATGCGCCGGATTGTGCTGCCAGCTGTTCCCGATGTTATTGACCCGGTTGAAATTGTTCACATAGACGTTCCGATTGCCCCAGTTGAAGCCGCCGCCCCAATAATTGCCCCAACGTCCGATCGCCCATCCGGCGCCGAAGACAAGACCTGCCGCGATCACCCCGGCGCCGATATAGGACGGATAGCCGAAATAATACGGCGGATAGTCTGCATAGGGCCACGCGCCATAGACCGTCGCGGGATCGTAATAGGGCACGTAGACCGTGTTCGGATCGGTCTGCTCGATGACGATAACCTGCTTGCTCTCCTGAGTCTGGACGCTGACCTTCTGCTGCTTGGTCGTCACCAGCTTGTTGTTGGCCTGCGCCTTGCTGCGCAGCCGCTGGATCGCATCCATGACGTCGGGCTGCTGCGCCAGCACGGCATCGCCCAGATTCTTCGTCCAATCGATCTTGTCGCTCATCATCGCGAGCACGTCGGCGGTGCTCGCGAGCGCCTTCACGCTGTCATCCCAGGCCTGCTTGTCGACCTCGGCCTTCAGTGCATCCCCTTTCAAGCTCTTGCGCTCCTTGAGCCAACGATCGGCCTGCACGACCTCGAGCGGATAGGTCGACGCCGCCAGCACGTTGGCGAGCAGCGAGTCCGGATAAAGCGCGATCGGCGCCACCAGGGCTTCCAGCTGTTCCGGCTTCAGGAGCTGATCGGCAGGCTGCGTTGTTGCCGCGGCCGGCTGGCTGGCCTGGGCCGGCGGCTTGTCGGCAGTCTGCGCGGTTGCGGCAACGGACGTCACCGACACCAGCACAACCGCAAGCAGAGTCTTGCCCCAACGGAACATCGCGACCTCCATCGACACCAACGGTCGACAACATCGGCCACGGTCCCGTCCCCTCCTTGATCAAGATCAAGGAAACGGCCCTTCCGTTCAGCTTTCGGCTCGGCCTTCGATTTGGCTTTCGGCTTGGCCCGGCTGTCGCGACGCAAGGTGGATGCGGCGATCGTGGATCAGGTTCTCGAGCCGATGGGCCGCAACGTTCACCGCCGTGACGGCGCGCTCGGCCTTGTCGTCCGCGACCGGCTGGTCCCGCTGCGTTCGCAGCACCTGGTCGATTTCGCGCTCGATCTCTTCCAGCTCCGACTCACGCCCGGCCGCGCGAATCCGGCGCCCCAACGCATAAAGCGTGTCGAGCGCCTCCTCGCGGCTCGGTGTCTCGACCGGTCGGAGGAATTTCCACGCTGCCGCAAGCACGGACGCAAGTCCACCGGCGATCATCGGCGCCAGGAAGATCGCATTGCCCCACTGGTCGAGAAAACTCTCCCTGGTCCCCTCATAGACCGCCGCCGCCCCCGGATGCACCGGGATGTAGGCGCCTGCGTCGGTATCGGGCGTCGCGATCTGGGAGAGTGCCGGCAACTCGGCAAGCAAATCCCGTCGCGCATTCATGATCGACTGCGTCAGGTCGCCGATCAGGTCATTTCCGAGCTTCTTCTGCGCTACCAGATAGAACGACGTCTGCAGCGTCGTCAGGTCGTCGGCAGGAACAGGCGGCGAGCCGCGCAAGGTCCCCTTCGGCACGTCGAAGCTTTCATAGGCGCGCTCCTTTTCGGCGATCGCTCCGGCGGACTCGATGGCGATCATCACCGGGCCGGCTCGCGTGGTGCGCGAGAAGACATTGCGCAGCAGCGAAAGATATTTTTCGGTCAAAGGCATGACGAGCAGGATCGCCCGGACTTCCTTGGCATCGAGCGCCCGGCGCGCGTCCGCGGGGGCGAGCGGCTTGAACGTCACGCCCGCGCGCGTCAGATCGTATTCATCGGTCAGCACCTTGATCAGCTTCTGATTGGCTTCGGCGCCGATCACGCCGATGGTGGCGCGCTTCAACTCCGCTACGTCGGATATCGCAGCGCCGGGCGGCGCGACCAACAGGACGGTGGCGTGGGCCAACACGATAACGGCCTGGGCCTGCGAGAGATCGCCGACGTCTCCACGCACGACCGCGAGGTCCACCTTTCCGGACGCGAATGCCTTGGCAGACTCAAGCGGTCCCGGCGTCTGGACCAGGCTGAGCCGGACTGGCGCTTTCGACTGGGCAAACTTCCCCGCGATCGCCGAGACCAGCCTGCCGGCCTCGCCGTCCACCGACCCGACTGCGATCGTCAAGGTCGTCGGCCGCTCGTACCAGCGATAGGCCAGCAAGCCTGCGCCCCCAACCAAAAGGACGAGGCCGGCCACCAGGGCGATGCGCAATGACCTCGGCAACCTGCTGGGATCCACGGCGCATCACCCAATCGGTCCGGCCTCAGCCGACAACGGTCTGGCGGCGCGGAGCCAGCGCGGGGAGCGGACGCCTCTAGATCTTGCAACGATGATAGTTGACCTCCATCCCCTCGATGCCCGGGAACTGGCGCGTAATGGTATCGTTGTCGACGGCCTTAAGGAAGAACTGCACATTCGATACCATGATTCCGGACGCGCAGCCGACGATGATGTTGATGGTCTGGCCGTCGTCCTTGCGCGATTTGATCTTGCAGTTCTCGAACTTGCCCCGCAGGCGATCGGGCTCGGCGATGAATCCGCCGCCATAGACGCCTGAGAAGTTCGTGAAGGTCAGCTGGTTCGCCCTGCCCTTGTGGGCGAACACTTTTCGGCATTGCTCGGCGCTCGTGGCCCAGGCACCCGTGAGATCGAATGCGTGCGCGTAACCCGGCAATCCGAAGATCATGCCTGTCGCCACGATTGCGCGAAGCTTACGGTCCGGTCTCATGGGCTGTCTCCCTGTTCGCGCCCGTCAGTGACCGCTGAGCACCAGCGTCTGGATCGGCAGCAGCAGAGCCTGAATCCGAAGCAGCAAGGCATGAACGAGTGCAGTCGCGTCGACGGCGTGCAGGGCAAGGCCTTTTAACGTGCCGGTTTTCGGATCGGCAATCACGTCATGATTGCTGGTGTAGGCATTGACGATGCACGTGCTGCCTGGTGTCACGCCGTCAAGGCCGCCCTTGTAAAGCGGCTCCAGGAACACGAGGATCGAACCTGGCTTTTGCAGGCTCTGCGGGTCGATCAACAGCTCGCTGGCCCGAAACTGGCCGGCGGCGATGAAATCCTGCACGCTGGTGACGACCAGCGGAATGATCACCCAGGGTTTCGACATGCAGGTGGCTTCCGCGATCATGCCGGGCTTCATCACCTGGGCCTCGATCTGCCCGAATCCCGCCTGCAACCTGTTGCGGCCCGCTTCGTCCGGTATCATGATTCCGGCCGGCCGCATGATCTGGGCGACGAGGTCCCCGGGGCGAACCAGGAATTGCTCGACGCGGCCATCGACGCCGGCACGGACGAAAGTCTTGTCGAGATCCACCTGCGCCTGCGCCCGCGCGGCCTCGGCGCTCGCCTTCTCGGCCGGCAACAGCGTGGAGACGCGTAGCGCTGCCGATTGCTTGGCGGCGCCGGCGGCATCGACGCCGGACTGCCGCTGATCAACCAGGACCTGCAGCTTCTCGATGTCACGTTGCGGCACAATGCCGGGATTGCGGCGCTGCAACTCGCTCTTCACCTCCAGCTCGTCCTTGGCCTGCTGCAAGGAGGCTTTCGCCTCCCCGATCTGAGCGTCCGCCTTGACGACGTCGGCCTGCGCCGCGATCAACGACGCATCGACCTCGGCGATCTTTCGCTTGGCGGTCTCGAGTGCGGCCTCCTGCTTCGAACTGTCGAGCCGGAACAGAACGTCGCCTTTCTTCACCGGCGCGGTGAAGTCGACATTGACCTCGACGACGCGACCGGAACCTTCGGGCAGGATCGGCACTGTCCTGAAGTAGATCGCCGCGGAAGTTGTCGAGGGATGAAAGTAGAAGATCATCGTGATCAGCGAGATCGTGAGCATCAGGCAGCCGGTGATCCCCCATCTCAGTTCGTACCAGACAGAGAAGAACGTGATCTCCTTGCCGAACCGCTTGCCTTGCCGATAGCGGCGGTAGAGGTAATCCGGCAGGATGGTCACCAGCGAGCAGATCATCAGCTCAAGCATGGTTGTGCACCTCTTGCTTCGCGGGCGTCCGGACGTCGGGACTGCCGTCAGGTACGGATTCGGCTTCCGGTTCGGCAGCGCCCGGCGTGGCGTCGGCGATGCGCTCGACGGAATCGGCGATGCTGCGCATCGGCGTGCCGAAATCCGGCAGGTCGATGAGTGCCAGCAAGAGGCCGGCGACCCAGAAGATATGCATGTGGGTGAACAGCGATATCAGGCCGAGGACGGCGACGATCTCAAACTGAAGTTTCTGGCTCTTGTGCGCCATGCGCTCCGGCAGGCTGTGCAGCTTCCAGTACAGAGTGCCAACCCAGAAGACTGTGGCTACGAGGAAGATGCCCATCACCACCATCAGGGTGTCCGACCCGTCGGCGCCGGGAATGAAAAACGGCAGATGATGGGGGGCCGCCGGATGCATCTGTTCGCTCAAGCCAAGTCTCCCGGTCGCAATAACACCGCAAGCGAATCTTGATCGACACTGCTGACGATCCTATCGCGCTTGCTTGATCTGGATCAAGGAAGCCGGTCGGCTCATCCCTACCGTTCCGGGGGCAAGGTGGAAGATCGGGCTTAGGAGTCCCCAGCCATGCGAGACAAGATCGATGATCTGATCCCCAAGGCACACGAAATCCAGAAGCAGGCGGCGCTCAAGGAAGCGGAGAAAGCCGAGGAGCACGCCAAGCGTGCGGCTGCCATCGAAGCCGAGAAGCGCGCGTTGATCGAGCGGCTGAGCAAGCCCTCCGGGCTCAGCGAGGACGAGAAGGTCAAACTGGCGTCGACGGTGATTCAGCGGGCGGTGCGCAACGGGTTGAGCGAAGTGCAGGTCTATCGCTTTCCCAATACGCTGTGCACCGACAAGGGGCGAGCCATCAATCAGATGGAGGCCGGCTGGGAGAAGACGCTGACGGGCATACCTAAGGAAATCTACCAGCTTTGGGCTGACTACCTGCAGCCGCGCGGCTACCGCATCCGCTATCAGATCGTCGATTACCCCGGCGGCATGCCCGGCGATATCGGAATCGTCATTGCCTGGGGCGACTAGTTGAAAACGACGGACGGGGATCCATGGCGAAAGACAAGTCCGCGGAGAAGATGAAACGCAAGGATTATGAGAAGGAGCTGCAGAAGCTGCAGGTCCAGCTCTGTCATCTTCAGGAATGGGTGAGGGCGAACAATCTCAGGGTCATCATCCTGTTCGAGGGACGCGATGCGGCCGGCAAGGGCGGGACGATCAAGGCACTGACTGAAAAGGTCAGCCCGCGTGTGTTTCGCGTGGTCGCACTGCCCGCGCCGTCCGATCGTGAGAAGACCCAGCTCTTTCTCCAACGCTATATGCAACAGTTTCCGGCGGCTGGCGAGATCGTGATCTTCGATCGCAGCTGGTACAATCGCGCAGGCGTCGAATATGTGATGGGGTTCTGCACCCCGGCGGAGCACAAGCGGTTTCTCTCGCTCTGCCCGCAAATGGAGCAATACATCATCGAGGGCGGCATCATCCTGATCAAGCTGTGGCTCGAAGTCGGGATGGATGAGCAGGAGCGCCGCTTCAGGGCCCGGATCGACGATCCGCTGCGGCAGTGGAAGCTGAGCCCGATGGACACGGAATCCTACCGCCGCTGGTATGATTACTCCCGCGCGCGCGACCTGATGTTCAAGGCGACGAGCTCGAAGCACGCGCCCTGGAACGTCATCCGTTCCGACGACAAGCGGCGGGCGCGGCTGAACTGCATCGCGTTCCTGCTGAAGACGATTCCTCACGGACGGGTCAGGCGCGACAAGGTCAAGCTACCCCAGCGCTCCAACAAGGGTCGCTACAACGATCAGGCCGGACTGCGCGGAATGAAGTTCGTCGAGGAACGCTACTAAAGCTCCGGGCCGCGCCGGGCGCGGCCTGGATCACTCCGGACCTATTTCAAGCGAATGGTAACCCCACCCACGGCGGCTGACACTTCGGCGCCGACCTTCGGGCCGCTGAGCTGCAGGATCACGCCATTGGCGTTCTGCAGTTGCACGCCGCCGGCGCCCGCGGCGATCGCCCCACCGGCGCCTGCAGCGCTGTAGGAGCCCTCGATCGAGGCAGGCCCTCTGAGATTGAGGGCGCGCCCGACCAGCTTGGTGGTCGAAGCGCCGATCGTGAAGCCGACGCTCATGCCCGACACCGTGAACGGATAGCGCTTGCCGCGCAGGGTCAATACGCCCTCGCCGCCTCCGACACCAACGATGAATCCACCCTTGGTGAAGATGACGGCGACCGAGCCGGTTTCAGCCAGCGACGACGTGCTGAATCCGGCCAATCCAATCGCCAGCATAGCAAGAGCTCCGATCAAATTCATTTTTCTCATCGTGTCCCTCCAGGAACCGGTTGCGTTACGCTTGTTGCGCAAGACTCATCGCCGCAAGAATGCGAAGACGCCTTGCGGACTCTCCTTCGTTTATGATGCAGCCTTGAACTTCGGCGCGGCCGCTCGCGGCTTGCCCTTCCTGGCCAGTGCCTCGGTCGTCACGAGCTTCAGGCCCTCGGCCGCGTCGTAGCCATGGATTTCCTTCACATCCAGCTTGCGCATGAAATCGATGGTCTCCTGCGTGACGACCTGGCCAGGCACCATGATCGGGAAGCCCGGCGGATAGGGAATCACGAAGCTTGCGGAGACGAGATCGGGCCCGTTCTTCAGGCGCCGGTCGATCTCGGGATCGTTCAGGCGAATATATTCGCATCCTGCAGCGTCATAAGCCGAATAGAACCCGCCGCGGATGTCGCCCTCATTCGTCTTCGTGCCGGCATCGCCGCGATAGGCATCGTGGAAATGCGAGAAGTTCGGCAGGTCGGGGACGTCCTTCATCAGGCTGTTGACCCGCATGTCGAAGTCGACCCTGGCGTTCGCGCCGCCCCTGGCCAGGCTGCGATCGATTTCGCCGGAGATTTCGGCCAGCACCCGGACGAGATGCGCGACGTCGCTCCGCGTGTTGTTGATGTTGGACTGGATCAGGACCGAGTTGCGCGAGGTCTTGTTGACCTGGATGTTGTAACGGCTGGCGAGCAGCCCCTTGAACGACGTTCCGTCGTACCCGGCGGTGCCGCAGACCAGCGTCATCCGGGTCGGATCGAGGCAGAACTCGTCGTCGTTCAGGCTCTTCAGGGCGCTCGCCCAGTTGGTCCCGGCCGCCAGATAGTCGGTGAAGCCGCTCTGGCGGTATTGCTTCGGCACCATGGCATCCGCGCCGAGAACGCGGAAATACCTCGAAATCAACGGATTGGTGTTGACCGCGTTGCGGATGGCGAACGCGATCTCCATGGCATTGGCCACCAGTCCATACCCCTCGAGTTCCATCTGCCGGCGCGAGACGTCGAGGCTGGCGATCAGCTGCTGGTTCGGGCTGGTCGAGGCGTGCGTGAATACGGCCTCCTTGAACTGCGCTTCGACGGTGTGGAATTCGATGTCCTTGACCGCCAGCATCGAGCCCTGGCGGATCGCCGACATCGACTTGTGCGTCGAATTGGTCTGGTAGACGCGCAGCCGGATCTGGCGCGGATCGGGGATCAGCCTGGTCTTGAGCAGCACCTCGTCGGAGGGATTCTTGCCGAGCTCGGCCTGCTGTTTCTCATAGGCGGCGACCGATTTCGGATCGCGCATCCAGGCTTCGATCTCGTTCGCCGCGCCCATCGCGGTTCGCCGCCTCAGGAACGGCGAAAACCGCGCGAAGCCGAACCAGGCCTCGTCCCAGAGGAAGATCAGGTCAGGCTTGATCGCGAGGCATTCCTCCATCACCCGCCGCGTGTTGTAGATGTGGCCGTCGAAGGTGCAATTGGTCAGGTCGATCATCTTGACCCGGGCGAGCCGGCCATCGGCCTTCGCGTTCAGAAGCGCCTGCTTGATCGTCTGCAGCGGCACCGCGCCGTACATCGAGTATTCGGTCATCGGGAATGCCTCGACGTAGAGCGGCTGCGCGCCGGCCAGCACCATGCCGTAGTGGTGCGACTTGTGGCAATTGCGGTCGACGATTGCGATGTCGCCGGGACCCAGCAGCGCCTGCACCGCCATCTTGTTGGATGTCGAGGTGCCGTTGGTCACGAAGTAGACGCGGTCGGCGCCGAGCGCGCGCGCGGCCTTCTCCTGCGCCTTCTTGATGTTGCCGGTCGGCTCCAGCATGCTGTCGAGGCCGCCGGTGGTCGCGCTGCTCTCGGCAAGGAACAGGTTCAGCCCGTAGAATTCGCCCATGTCGCGAATCCAGTCCGACTTGAACACCGACTTGCCGCGCGCGATCGGCAGCGCGTGGAAGGTACCGATCGGCCGCTGCGCATATTTCTTCAGATTGTCGAAGAACGGCGTGTCGAAGCGATCCTGCACGCCCTCCAGAATTGAAAGGTGCAATTCGAGGATATCCTCGACCGAGTAGAACACGCGGCGCACCACGTCGGCCTCGGGATCGCCGGCGATGGCTTCCACGTCGCGGTTGGACATCAGGTAGATGTCGAGTTCGGGACGAACCCGTTTCAGGATGTGGGCCAGCCCCAACGCAGACGCGTCGGACTCTTGGCTGAGCCCCATCGCGGTCATCATGGATCGCAGCACCGGCGCATCGTGACGCGAACGCAGGGCGAAGCCCTCATTGATCACGACCGCCGCAATGTTGGGGTTGAGCATTGCCGCACAGAAGGCGTCCTCGAGACTACCTACCACGACGGGCTCATAGATGAAGGCGTCGAGCGGACGCCGCAGCTTGCGCCATTCCGCCAGGAGTCCCGGCCAGTTGCTGGCCGGCACCCCGGTCACGATCAGGGTCTCGAAGTAAGGACGTCGCGCAGCCGAATGTCCGAGCGTTGGCGGGAGCAAATCCGGAACGTCGCCATTGCCGTCATCCTGCGTGCTCCAGTCACCTGCATGCTGGCGGAAGGATTTTGTCTGAATCGCTTGCGCGATCCGCGCCGCAAGCATATGCGAGGTGGCGGCGTCGCCGGCCGTCGCGGCTTCCTTCAGCGCCGTCATCAAGCGCAGGCCCGGGTAGCCGTGAAACTCCTCCGTGACCGCAAGCGCCGACAGCGCCGCGTCATACGGCGCACGGTCGCCGCCCCTGCTCCACGTCTTTGCCGCCTCGACCAGATCGCGCCAATTGTCGGCCCGTCCGCCGGGCCCGGAGAAGAACTGGTCGATGCGCTGCTGTGCCGGCTTCGCGTCGTTGGCCATGAGTATCTCCCGATCTCGTGATCTCAGCGCTGGTTCCGTCGAATCGTACAAACCGGGCCCATTGCGCCCTTTGATCCAAGTCAAGCTGCAAGCTGCATTGAGGCAGCCCCCAAGCGCGCATGATCGCGACGTCTTGACGACGCAACAAGACCGGAATGTCGCAGCAGTCCGCTCGGCACGCTAGATGCTTGCCTGCGGCTTCCTGTTGCTCAATACGCTGTCGAGCGTACGCATCCAGTCGCCGCTATCGGTCTTGTCGGCAAGACCATCGGCCCGAAGCAGGTCCCGCAACTGCGCGTGCGCGCCCACGATGCAGAATGTGATCTGGCGCGATGCGAGCTCCTGATGAAGGTCGTGCAGCATGCGCGAACCCGCAAGGTCGATGAACGGCGAGGCCGACAGGTCACAAGCCACCAGCTTGACGTCCGGCGACGTCCGAAGCGCCGCCAGCACCGTCTCGAAGATCGTCTCGGCATTGACATAAAGGAGCGAGGTCTCCGGGCGGAACGCGATGATCCCGGTCAAGGGCTCGACGTCATCGTGTCGTGCCCGGTCGGAATAGCGCCCGCTGCCGGCTTGACGGCCCAGAAACGCGATATTGGGCTGGGACGCGCGCAACAACAGCAGGAAGATCGAGGCGACGGCCGCCAGCAGCACACCCTGCAATATCCCGAGGAACAGCACGGACACCAGCGCGATGATAGCGGCATAGAAATCGATCCGGCTGATCCGCCACATTCTGGCGAGCGCCGCAATATCGACCAGTTTGTAGACGGCTGAGAAAACGATCGCGGCGAGCACGGTCTTCGGCAGATTGGTCAGCAGGCCCGTGAAGAACAGCAGGCAGAGCGCGAGGGTTGCCGAACAGAACACCAGCGCCAGCGGCGTGCGTGCGCCGGCGGCGTCATTCACGGCCGACTGCGACAACCCGCCGGCGACGGGATAGCCATGCCCGAAGGCTGCGGCGAGATTGGCCGCGCCGAGTCCCAGAAACTCCTGCCTGACATCCAGCGCGTAACCGTGCTTTGCCGCAAAGCTTCGTGCGGCGGACACCCCTTCCACATAGGCCAGCACGAGGCATCCGGCGGCGATCGGAAAGAGATCGTCAAATTCGAGCAGACCAAAGGTCGGTAGCGAGATCGTCGGCAACCCGGTCGGGATCGGCCCGGTCACCGGCAAACCCAGCTCTGCGAGCCCGAATGCGCTGGCCGCGAGGATCGACAACGCGACCACCGCCAGCCCAACGGGCTTTCCGGGCAGTCTCTTCTCGCCGAGCAGGAGCAACACCGTCGCAGCCACACCAATGCCGAGCACCAGCGGCCTAGTATCGCCGAGCTGGCCGGCAAGCTTGATCACGCGGTCGAAGAAGTTGTGGCCGCCTCCAGCGACGCCGAACAGGCTGGGCAGCTGGCTCATGATGATGGTGAGGCCCGCTCCGGCCTTGAAGCCCACCAAAATACTATCGCTGATCAACCGCACCAGCAGGCTGAGCTTGAACAGCCAGGCGATCAGGCACAGCACTGCGACGCTGAAGGCCACGAGACTGGCAATCTGCCCATAACGCGCGGCATCGCCGCCGGCCAATATGCCGACGGCGCCGGCGATCATCAGCGAGATCGCCGAGGTGGGTCCGACCGCGAGCTGCCGGGACGAGCCCAGCAGGGCGTAGCCCGCGCCGCCGAGCAGATAGCCATAGACGCCGATCTGCGGCGGCAGACCCGCGAGCCCCGCATAGGCCAGCGACACCGGGATCGCGTAGGCCGCCAGCGTGACCCCGGCGATTGCGTCCGCCCCAAGCCAGGATGCGCGGTAGTCGGCGAGCCAGTTCGCCGGCGGAAACCAGCGCATCCAACTCGTCTCTGCCTGGATCGACATCAAGCCCGCCGTATCACGCCACAAATGGTCGCATGTGGTTGCGCCGGCGGGTCCGATGCGCGTTGATTCAGATCAAGCCTTGCAGCCTTCAATGTGCTTCTGATCTTGCGCGGCTCGATCGTCGTGACCTGCACATTTGCCAGATGACTGCCGGAGCGCATGGCATGCGTCAGCACCGCTTACGGACCCTCGCAACCGCAGCGCTGCTGTTGCTTGGCCTGACCGCTCCAGCACGCGCCGATGACCAACAGTCACCCCAGCGCATCCAGGAAGAGATCTGGGTGTTGCCGACGCCGCTGCCAATGTTCGCTTATCTGGTCCGTCCGCTCGGCGACGGTCCTTTCCCGCTGGTCATCATGAACCATGGCGTGTCACTGAACGCCAGGGATCGCAGCTTCTTCCCGCTGGTCGAATTTCGCGATGCCGCAATGTGGTTTGCACGGCGCGGCTACCTCGTGGTGGCGCCGGTCGGTACCGGCTATGGCGCGGCGGCCATCGATATTCCTGAACGCGGTCTTTATGGCCCGTTCTTCTCCAAGATCGGCAAATGCACCGATCCGAATTTCCACGATGCGGGCCTCGCCGTCGCCCAGGTCGATCTCTGGATCATTGACTACATGGCCGCCGAAAGGCGCATCGTGCCGAAGGACGTGATCGTCGTCGGACAGTCGGCCGGCGGCTGGGCGGCGATTGCCCTGTCGAGCCTCAATCCGCCGCAGGTCAAGGCCATCATCACCTTCGCGGCGGGCCGCGGCGGCCGTGTCGACGGCAAGCCCAACAACAATTGCGCTCCCGACAGACTGGTCGAAGCGACCGGCGCGTTCGGCCACACCTCGCGGGTGCCGATGCTGTGGCTCTACATCGAGAACGACACGTTTTTCGGCCCGGCCCTGTCAAAGCGAATGCACGAGGCCTTCTCGCGTGCCGGCGGTCGTGCCGAATACCGTCTTTTGCCGCCGTTCGGCGACGAAGGGCATTTCCTGATCGGCTCTCCCGATTCCATTCCCACATGGTCGCCCTTGGTCGAACGATTTCTCAACAAGGTTCGCTAGGCGGCCCTTTCCGCTGGAGGAGCATCCATGGTCCGATATGGTGCCTTGGCGAAGTCGGTGCTGCTTGCGGCCGGCATCAGTGCCGCCCACGGTCAGCAGACGCCCTCACCACCGGCTGCGGCGAAGGACGGTGGCGAGGTGGCCCCGCGGGGGACACGCCCGCCGGTACGAGATATCAAGTATGGCGAGTGGCGAAAGCTCTGCTTCAACGCTGCCGGCGCCAAGACATTATGCCGAACGACGATCACCGGCGCCTTCCCAACCGGGCAGACGGCCGTTCGCGTCGATCTGATCGAGCGAGAGGACGGCACCGACCGCGTCCAGCTATTCCTGCCGGTCGGGATGTATCTGCAGGCCGGCGTCAAGCTATCGGTAGACCAGAAGCAAGCCTATCGCCTGCCTTATACTTGGTGCGTGACCAACATGTGCATCGCGGCCGACGTCGCCGATCCCAAGCTTCTCGAGGACATGGATGGCGGAAAGACGCTCTCGATCGAGGTCGTCGACACCAGCATTCTGACGATGACGACATCGGTCCCGCTCGACCGCTTTGCGACCGTGCGCAAGGGAGCGCCCGCGCTGACGCTCGATCAAGTCATCGACGAATGATTGAGACCACTGGCCGCTAGACCACTTCGGCCAGTAGCCGTTCAATCGGTTGGATCAGCGAATTGGCCGTGAATGGCTTGGTCAGATAAGCGACGCATCCCGATGCCATTGCCGCCATGCGCGTCGCCGGGCTGTCATTTCCGGTGATGTAGATGATAGGAATTTTTATGCCCTGATCCGCCAGGCGGTGCCGCAGTTCGATCCCGGACCCATCGCTGAGATTGACGTCCAATATCAGACAAACCGCGCTGTCAAAGCTGCCATGTTTCAGTAACGCGCTTCCGGTCTCGAATAGCCTGGATGCAAATCCAAACTGCCGTAGAAGCCGTCCGATTCCACGGAGCATCGAGGGATTATCATCCACGACGAAAACGAGTTTCGCGGTCGGCAAATCCTGAAGCCTCTACCTATCGCTGAATGACCTTCGCTCGCGCATGGACAAAGGGCACGTCAAGCGGCTACCGGCGCGCAATATTCTCGCGGCCGATATCGGAGATACGCCGCGTCACAGAGCTTTCATATTGTACCATGGGACAGGAGGGGCAGAGCAGCGCGGCAGATCAAGCCTTGACTTCGCCACCGGACGCGCGCGTGCCGAGCTGCTCCGCGATCGACACCAGCTCGGCAAGCGACTGCACCTGCATCTTCTCCATGACCTGGTGACGATGCGCCTTGATCGTGCGTTCGGTCGTGCCAAGTTCGTGAGCGATCTGCTTGTTGATCCGACCGCGCACAATCAGGTCGAACACCTGCCGCTCGCGCGGGGTCAACCTCGCCAGCAGCGCGCGCAGTGAGTCGAGCCTGGTTCGCCGGCCACGAGCCAGCTCGTGCCGCGCAGCGGCGCGATTGATCGCCTCGATCAGCTGCTCCGACGCGATCGGCTTGGTCAAGAAATCTTCGGCACCTGCCTTGATCGCCTGGACTGTCGTCGCTGTATCGGCATATCCGGTCAGGAAAACGATCGGGAGCGTCGATCCCAGCTCGTTGAGGCGACGCTGCAGGTCCGGACCACTCATTCCGGGAATGCGTACGTCCAGCAGGATACAGCCGGTCTCTTCGTCGTCGGGCAATTGGCCAAGCAATTCACTGGCCGATGCATACGTAGCAACCCGATAGCCTGCAAGTTTGAGCCGGCGCTCGAGCGCTGTACGAAACGAGGCGTCGTCGTCAACTATGTGCACGTAAGCGTGCATTATTGGCTCCACCGCCTGCCGATCGCCGCTACTTATTGAATGACCATCAGCCATGGCTGAAAATACTGCGTTGGTCGTAAATCGAACCTTGCACCTCGGCAAACAAGACCCAAACGCGCTACGCCGCCAGCGGCAGTGAGAGGTGGAATACCGCGCCTCCTCCAGACTGGTTCTCGGCCCAGAGCTGGCCACTATGCGCCAGAACGATCGTCCGCGCGATGGACAGGCCAATGCCCATGCCCTGCTCCTTTGTGGTGAAGAACGGATCGAAGATATCGTTCAACCTGTCCTGGGGAATTCCCGGACCTGAATCGCAAATGGAAATCACCGCTGACGCGTCCCCATTGACCTCCGTCCGACCGATGATGGTGCGCCCGTAGGGCATTTTGGCCATCGCGTCCATGCTATTGACCACGAGGTTGAGAATGACCTGCTGCAACTGGACGGGGTCGCCTTTCACCCGCAGGGTCTGCGGCGAGGTCTGCAGGTAGATTGCGACGTTGCGCGCCGAGGCCTGCAGCTTGAGGAAATCGAATGCTTCCCGCATGGTTTGGTTGAGGTCGATCTCTTTCTTCTCAAATGGCGCACGCTTCAGCAGGCTGCGCATCCTGCGGATCACCTCGCTTGCACGCAGATCATCGCGCTTGATGTCGGAAATGATTTCCCGCACCTCCTGAAGGTCGGGTGTCGGCGAAGCGAGGATCAGCTCCGCGCTCTCGGCATTGGTCAGGATCGAGCCGAGCGGCTGGTTGAGCTCATGGGCGATCGAGGACGAGAGTTCTCCGGCTGTCGCCTGCCGATTAATATGGGCGAGCTGAGACAGGCGATTGCGGGCTTCGACTTCGGCGCTCCGCCGCATGTGACGCTCATGTAGCAGAAACGCAATCAGAGTTGTTTGAACCAATAATGCCGTGGCCAGGGCGACGGCCCGCCAACGATATTTTTCCAGGAAGGTCGGTTCGCGGAAGCGAATCTCGCTGCCTGGTGGCAGGTTGGCTTCGCTGACGTTCCAGCGCTGCATCTGCCGCCAGTTGAAAATCGGCTTCACCACATCGATGACCGACGGTGGGAGGCTTTCCGGTTCCTCGCCATCCAGAATCCGCAGCGCCCTGCCTGCTGCTTCGGCACCGACCAGGGATGGGACGATGACAAATCCGCCGATGCCGCCCGGTTCGAGGAACGTCTCCGCCGGAACCACGATGGGACGATTTGCCTTCGCCGCGACAAATGAGAGGGCATCCGAGGGCGGATAGTAGTTGCCCTTCCCGTCGCTATAGAGGCCCGTGTAGATGATCGCGCTATGGTCGGGAAGCGCTGCGACCTGCTCGACGATATCAGGCATCGGACGTGCGATGATCTCGATGATGTCGAGGCTCGGAATGCCGGCCGCGGCCTGGTCTTTCCAATTGCGAAACAGAACCTGCTGCTCCCAGTCCGCACCGACGAGCGCGACGGTCTTGAGCTCCGGCACGACGGCGCGAGCGGCCGTGACGGCATCCTTGAGCTTCGATGCCACGATGCCGCCGGTCACAAAGGCAGGCGGTCGCAATCGCTTGAAATCGGCCTCTTCGACCAGCGCAAACGCGATTGGCGTATCGGGCCAGAGCTGCGGACGCCAGTGGAGCGCAAGTTCAAGCGCAGCCGCTCCAATGGTGACCACCACGCCGATCGGCCGATCGCGATATTTTGCCTCGAGGAATCGCCGGAAATCCTCCTGATAGGCTTCGCCACCGAACCGATTGAGATCGAGGCTCTCCGTGTAGACGGTGGTCGGTGCGTGACCGTGGGCGCTCACCGCATCCCTCAAGCCAACGAACACCTGGTAGTAGAAGGGGCCACGTCGATCGGATTGGTCCAGCACCAGCATGGAATGCGGGCGCATCGGTTGCGCCTGGAGGCCGGCCGGCGCCAACAACGCAGCCAGGAGGATGACCAGGCCAGAGAGCCGAATTGCCTTGCCCATAGCGTTCGGAGCCGGAGACCAACGGGTTCAAAAAGTAGCACCCGGTTATCGCCGTGAAAATTGAAAAGTAATCTAAGATGGTGCGCATCAATTACGAACAAATTGCCGCATTTGGCGCACCCTGTCCTTTAGGACAATGACCTCAAGACCAATAGAGACTGGCCGGGCCCTGTCGTAGTCATTTGCGCGCGGACAAGCATTTCGAGCCGCCGCGGACGCTGCAACAGTCGTTACCCAAGAGAGTTAGTCCATGTTCGCTCGCGTCAATGTCAGACCGGCCAACGTACCGAGCATCCTCGGTGGGCTGACCGCCCGGCACGCCAACTGCACCACCAGCGAATTCCACTACAGGAAGGGCACCGAGATCTACGGGGAGAAGGAGCCGGCGGAGTACGTCTACCAGGTCGTTTCGGGGGCGGTCCGCAGCTACAAGCTGCTCTCCGACGGACGCCGCCAGATCGGCGCCTTTCACCTTGTCGGAGACATCTTCGGCCTCGAGAATGGCGAAACCCACCGCTTCACCGCCGAAGCCATCGTCGACACGAACGTGCACCTGATCAGGCGAATGAGCCTCGAACGCGTGGCCGATTCCGATTTCGCCCTGGCTCGCAACCTGCTGGTCATGACCACCAGCAACCTGCGACATGCCGAAGAGCACATGCTGCTGCTCGGCCGCAAGACCGCGCTAGAGCGGGTTGCCGCGTTTCTGCTCGAAATGGATCGCCGGCTGACCGGAGTCGGCGTCGTCGCCTTGCCGATGTGCCGGCGCGATATTGCCGACTATCTCGGGCTGACGCTCGAAACCGTGTCACGTGCGCTCTCCAAGCTGCACGCCTACGGCGCGCTCAACTTCCTTGGCTCGAACCAGCGCGAAATCATGCTGGTTGACCGCGACCAGCTGTCCAGGCTGGACAACTAGCCGACGTCAGGGGGATTTCGTCAGCGCCGCCTGGCGCTCGATGGTCTTTTGCAACACTTCGAACAAGACCGCGGTCGACCACCCGAACATGAGAATGCCGTTCATGGCCGCCATCGGCCCGATCAACAGCCACTGCTTGACCGGGATGACGTCGCCATAGCCGAGCGTGGTGTAGTTCACGAAGGCGAAATACAGCAGATTGCTGCCGGCGGGCGCGGCGCCGAGCACCCAATAGGCCACGCTCCACACCACGATCTCGAGCGTGTGAGCCAGCATCAGCGCAAGCGCGGTTGCGACCATCACACCGCTGAGCTGCAGCCCCGCCCGGCCGGCCGCGCTCAAGGCAACGTTGCGAAGCAACCCGATGGCCGCGACTGTCCAGAGCGAATGGATCGCGATGTTGATCGCGCTCACCGCCGATCCCACGAGGAGCTGAAACAGCATCATCGCTCTCCCGCCAGCCGGGCGCGATCGTCCCGGATCCATGCCGTGATCAATTCCCAGGCGACCGCGAGAATGATTGGACCGATGAACAGGCCCACGATGCCGTGGGCAAGCGTGCCGCCGATCACGCCGACGAAGATGACGAGCGCCGGCGTGGTCAGGCCCCGCCCCATCACCAGCGGCTTCAGCACATTGTCGAGGACGCCGACGACCAGGAAGAAGAACGTGAGGGCGAGCGCCGTCGGGAAGTCCTTGGCCGACCATAGCCAGATGATGACCGGAAACAGCACGATTGCCGCCCCGATCTGCACGATCGCGAGCAGCATCACGACAAACGCCAGCAGCCCAGCGCTCGGGATCCCCGCCAGCTTGAAGCCAATGCCGGCCAGCAGCGATTGCAGGACGGCGACGCCGATGACGCCGCGGGAGACCGCCCGGATGGTCGCACCTGCGAGATCGAGGAAGTGCTCGCTCTGCTCCGGCACGATGCGGGACAGGAAGCTCCGGCACGCCGCTGCAAGCTGCGAGCCATACGGAAACAGAAACCCTGCCACGACGACCGCCAGCAGAAACTTCACCATCCCGATCCCGGCATTGCTGGCAAACGCAAACAGGGTCCCGGCCAATGGCTTCAGATGCGGCACGACCTCGCGCAGCACGGCGCGCAAATTGGTCGACGCCCGGTCCCAGATCTCATAGAGTGGGTCGCCGATCAGCGGCCAATCCTTGACCTCCGCCGGCGGCGACGGCACAACAACGTTGCCGGCGCCCAGTTGTTCGGCGAGCTCCTTCATCCCCTCTACCGCTCCGATTCCGAGCCAGGTCGCCGGCCCGATGACGACTCCCAGAGAGATCAAGGTCAGCACGAGCGCCGCGATGCCGGCATGGCCGCCGAGCACTGCTGCGAGCCAGGTGTAGACGGGATAGAGCGCGACCGCGAGCACCACGCTCCAGGCCAGGATCGGCACGAACGGGCTGACCAGGACGAACGACCAGTAGATCAACAGCGCCAGCAATCCGAGGCGAATTGCGAGCTGGATGAACTCGTCTCCGGTCACGAGCTGGCGCAGGGTTTTCAAGAGCGTGCTTTCGATTGAGCATCAGCAGCTACGTGGGAAGCGGTGCCATCGCCTTGCCGCGCACGGCTTGATTCAGATCAAGTGTGACGTGTCCGGACTTTCGCCGCAGAGGCGGCCCCGGTTCGGGGGCAGGAATCGGGGCCGCTCCGACTTCGCCGGGATGCATTCGCGATCGGGATCACTAGCGCGATCGCGCCCCCATCAGGCGGCGCCTGCCTATCCGAGGCAATCGTCCCAAGCTGCAGGATCAATCGTCCGCACCGCCCCCGCGCCACTTTGATTCAAATCAAGCTTCGGCCGGCCGCGGCTGACAGGCTCGGCCTGCTCATGGATCGGAAAGCCGCTCTCGATTTGGCTGCTTCGATCGCGACTGGCTGTGTCACCCCCGATGTGGAGGACGTCATGAAGAACACCAAGACCTTGCCGGCCTTGATCCTGCTTGCGAGCATGGTCGGCATTGGCGCGGGCCAGGCGGCGCCACTGCCGACCAACGTCGCGGCCATGAAGGGCATGGTCGAGACCAATACCGCCCTTCAGGTGCGCTGGGGCGGCTGGGGCGGCTGGCGCGGCGGCGGCTGGGGCTATCGCGGTTGGCGAGGCTACGGCGGCTGGGGAGGCTATCGTGGATGGGGCTATCGAGGCTGGGGTGCAGCGGCCGCCGGAGCGATCGTTGGCGGAGCCATCGCGAGCTCGGCCTACTATGGCGGGTATCCCTACTATGGCGGCGGATACGGCTATGGCGGCGGCTATGGCTACGACTATTGCCCGCCGGGCGGCGGCTATGGCTATTACGCTCGGCCACGCTACTATTACGGATGGTAGTGCCGCCTTTACGTGCCAGGCCGGTCTTCGGTGACGTCACCGCAGGCCGAGCAGCGAACGCCGGTAGCCGCTTTCGCGCGCTTCATTCCTGCACACGAAGCCGCCATCGAAGCCCCTGGCATAGCGGCGTTGCCCTTTGAGGTAGTAGCGTCCGCGCCGAAAATCGAGCCAGACCACGCTATCGCCGGGGCAATGCCGCTGAGCCTGGGCTTCATAGCGGAACGGCGTCAGCGGCAGCGCCGCCGCCGGTTGCGCGCAGCAAAACAGGAAGGTCGCGGCGCAGGCCCCGACGCCCAATTTGGCCGCCAGACGGTCTCGACGTCCGCTCGACTTTTCAGCCAGTTCGAAGTGCATTCATTGCCGCCGGGAATGATCCGTGTCGCGCTGGAGACGATAGCTCATATTGTCAGAGCTTCGCGGGCGGAGCACCTCAGAACAGCGATTTCAGCACCACGCACGGCGAACAAGAGGCGCGCTCAGGACGATAGCAATCCAAAGGCGATCGCCGCGGTCGACAGCATCCCGGCCGTCACGACCGCGACCGTGAAGGCAATATCGCCGTCGGCCGCTGCAAGCCAGCGACGCAGCCACTTGCGCAAGCCAGCCGGCTGGCTTGCGCCAGGCACTCGCCGGAATCTGTCACTGGCATATCCCATGACTGCCATTGTAGATCGCGGCGGAATGGAGAGACCAGTGCAGCTTGTGCCAAGCAATCAGGATCACGTGCGGCGGCTTGACTGACCCAATTGAGCCATACGAGCCGGCTCGGCCCAAGGCCCGCTCAACCAGCGCCCTAGCCTCCCTTCGAGCCGGCGGCGTTCCGCATCGGACGTTCCTGCTCCGACGCGCTCTTCGAGGGCGCCGCGCCGCAGATGGAGCTACGCCTTGAATCCGCGGTCGCCGTGCGAGCGGTGCGGTCAAACGGATTCCGCTCCATGACCTTCAGCGAAACGAGCTCTTCCTTGTTCAAAAAGGAGATCTTTCCCGGCGGAGTCATCACCATCCTGCCGATGGCCGACGGAGGAATACGGAGCTTGGCCGACAACCTCGCAAGCTTGATCGTATCACGAATCGTTCGACTGTCCTCGTTGCCGTGTAAATTGGAAACCGAATGGACGCCGATCTTGGCATTTGGCGCCACATAGCGCTTCCTGCTCGCCAGGAAGATAAAAGCGCATGCCGAGTCGCATTCTCCGGAAACATAACTGGCGATCTGCTTCTGGTGCGCGAGCATGGCGATTCGGAAGCCTTCGTAGAGAGATCCACCTCGGGAATCGAGATCGAGGCCAACGATCCGGCGTTCAGTCGCCAGATATCCGCGAAAGCGGACAAAGTCCCCATCCCTGATATCTCCACTGAGCTTCAAGACATCTCCAAAACACCCTTGGACGCGGGAAAACTCCATCGCGAGACAATCCGTCGAGGTCAGCACGACCGCGACGCTCAAAACGCATCCTGCAATCCGCATCGAGCGAACTGCAGGCGCTCGAGAATGAAGCTGACCCGTTGCGACATCGCTTCGGCATGGCCGCAACCCATGCGCGGCGCGCCGGCTGTTTGCGTCGCCGTCGATAAATGTCGCGCGGAGGACCCTCAAAGCGTGCTTCCAGGCTGCCACGGCGCTCCCCATTGGACCCGGGACCTCACACGATAAACAGAGCATCGGAGCGCATCGTGGGTTGATCTGAATCAAACCCAATTCAGCAAGCGCGCAGGCGGGAGCGCCATTTTGACTTCTGGAGAGGGGACGCTGGCCCTCACGCGCACACTCTGTGCCGAGAGCAAACATCATCTACCGACTTTAAGATCAGCCAGTCCAACCCAGTGCCGGGTCACGGAGAATTTCCACATTAAGTCATTAGTTCTATTCATCTATTTTCGGCACCCGATGCTTGCGGGGATTGGGGCGAGGGAGGAATTCCATTAGGCTCAAATTGCGCGATCAATCCATCCCTCCACGCACACTGCCAGGCAACCTAACACGGGATGCGACGTCTCGATGGTGCGGCGTCCCGAAAGCCGCCGCTTGCGCCCCCATGGCTTGGGCGCTGGCTGCTCACGCGCACGGGACAGCGCTGTTCGCGACGCGCCATCTTGTGTAGACTTTCACGGCATCCCGATCAGTTTGGGAGAACGACAATGAAAGTCTTCTTGCTCGCCTGCGTCGTCGCCGTCGTCGTGGCGACGATCGGGGCGTTGGCGCTAGATCGCGTGCAAGAGCCGGTCGCACAGGCCTTTGCGACGACGGGCGTACGGCTGTAGCAAGTTCGCGTTCAACGGCTGCGCGCCCTACTCCGCTGCGGTGACGGAGGGCTGGGGTCGGGCATCGCGCGCATTCTCCTCCTCAAGCCAGAGGCTGTGGTGCTCCCTGGCCCAATTGACATCGACGGTGCCGCTTCCCATCGCCTCGAACGCGCCTTCCATGCCGATCGTGCCGATATAGATGTGCGCCAGCATCACTGCCGTAAAGAGCACCGCCACGATGGAGTGGACGATCTGCGCGAGCTGCATCCCTTCGATGCCTGACAGGTAGAACGGGAACATCAGCGCATATCCCGTCGCCGCCACCAGACCTCCGCCAATGACCACGATCCAGTAGACCGCCTTCTGGCCGGCGTTGAAGCGATAGGCCGGCGGATGATCGTGCCCGACGATGCCACCGCCGCGCTTGATCCAGTCGACATCGACCTTGTTCGGGATATTGCCGGCGATCCACATCAGGAAGATCAGCACCACGCCAATGGTGAACGGAAAGCTGAGATAGTTATGAGCATATTTCGCCCATTGCGACCATTCGGAAAACGCCTCGTAGCCGGTCAACGGCAGCAGCAACGGACGTCCAAAAGTGACGTTCAACCCCGAGATCGCCAGAATGATGAAGCAAGTCGCCGTCATCCAGTGCACGAAGCGCTCGAATGCGGAAAAGCGCACGATGGTCCGGCCGGAACGCCCGCTCTGTAGTCGCACCATCCCGCGGCTGAGATAGAAGATGACCAGCCCCGCGAGCATGCCAAGAATCGCGATGCCGCCGATCCAGCGCAGCGTCACGTTCCGGAACTCGCGCCATTCACGGCCCGCCGGCTGTTCGAGAACGCCCGAGCGCTGGTCGGGAATGCTGACGCGTCCCTGCACCCGGTTCAGTTCCTGCAGCAGCTGTTGCTCCTTGACCGAACTCGCGGTCGGATTGACCTGCTGGGCGATGGACGGGGAAGCCGCGGAGACGAGCAGCAGGAGTCCAGCCACGCCAATGACGAGCCGAACAAATCGTGCAAAACACGCCATAAGGTCCTCCCGATATCGACGCGACCCGCGCCAGGCCGTCGTCAGGACTCGATCGTCTCGCGATAGGCGGTCTTCCAGCCCCATGCGCCTGAGCCGTAGCCGCGCTTCAGCACGCGCTCCCTATAGATCTGGGCAATGATCTCGCCGTCGCCGGCGAGCAGCGACTTGGTCGAGCACATTTCCGCGCACAGCGGCAGCTTGCCTTCGGCAAGCCGGTTCGCACCGTATTTCTCGTATTCTTCCTTGCTGCCATCGGCCTCGGGGCCGCCGGCACAATAGGTGCATTTATCCATTTTTCCGCGCGAGCCGAAATTGCCGACCTTCGGATATTGCGGCGCGCCGAACGGACAGGCGTAGAAGCAGTAGCCGCAGCCGATGCAGAGATCCTTGGAGTGCAGGACCACGCCGTCGGCGGTGGTATAGAAACAGTTCACCGGGCACACCGCCGCACAGGGCGCATCCGTGCAGTGCATGCAGGCCATCGAGACCGAGCGTTCGCCCGGCTTGCCGTCGGCGATGGTGACGACCCGGCGGCGGTTGATGCCCCAGGGGACCTCGTGCTCGTTCTTGCAGGCCGTGACGCAGGCGTTGCACTCGATGCAACGGTCGGCGTCGCAGAGAAATTTCATACGTGCCATCGTCGTTGCTCCTTATGCCGCCGCGATCTGGCAGAGAGTGACCTTGGGCTCCTGCATGCCCGTCGCGGGATCGTATCCATAGGTCGTGATCGTGTTCGCGCTTTCGCCGAGCACGATCGGATCGGTGCCCTTCGGGTAGTTGCCGCGAAGATCCTTGCCCGCAAGCCAGCCGCCGAAATGGAACGGCATCCAGGCAACGCCCTTGCCGACCCGCTCGGTGACGAGTGCCTTCATCCTTGCCCTGGAATTGTTCTCGGCGCCGGTGACCCAGACCCAGCCGCCGTCCTTGACACCGCGATCGGCCGCATCAGCGGGATTGATCTCGATGAACATGTCCTGCTGCAATTCGGCGAGCCACGGGTTCGTGCGCGTCTCCTCGCCGCCGCCCTCATATTCGACCAGACGGCCGGACGACAGGATCAGCGGGAACTGTTTTGCAATGCCCTTCTCCACTGCGGCCTTCTGCACGGAGAATCCGATATTGGGCATCCGGAACTGCTTGGCGTCGGGCAACGTCGGGTATTTGGCGACGAGATCGACGCGTGGCGTATAGATCGGCTCGCGGTGAACCGGGATCGGATCCGGCAAGCCGAAGGCATTCATGCGCGCCTTGCCGTTGCCGTAGGGTACGCAGCCATGCGCCAGCGCGACGCGCTGAATGCCGCCCGACAGATCGAGCGACCACGACACTGTATCCGGATTGGCCGGATTGATCTTGTTGATCACGGCCATTTCCGCTTCGGTGAGCTCGCTGTCCCAGCCGAGCTTCTTCAGGCTCGCCAGCGTGAATTCCGGATAGCCATCCTGGATTCCCGACCCCAACGAATACGAGCCGTCCGCGAGCAGGCTCACCTTCCGCGTCGTGCCATCCGGCAGCTTCTCCTCGCGCTCGACGCCGAACCGCGGCCGGAACGTGCCGCCGCCGTCCATCACGTGCAGATTGGTGTTGTAGAGCAGCGGCGTGCCGGGGTGCTTGACCCCGGGCGATCCCCAGCACGGCCAAGGCAAGCCGTAATAGTCGCCGCCAACCTCGGGATCGTCCTTCGGCGCCCGCATCGTCAGCATGTCGAACTTCGCCTGGTTCTTCATGTGCGCCTTGAGGCGCTCTGGCGATTGTCCGCAATAGCCGGTCGACCAGCTGCCGCGGTTCATCTCGCGCAGCACGTCCTCGGCCTCCGGCAGGTTGTTCTCGACCTTGATCTTCTTGAACATCTGGTCGGCGAAGCCGAGCTTCTTCGCCATCAGATAGATGATTTCGAGATCATCCTTCGACTCGAAGATCGGCTTCACGATCTGCTCGCCCCATTGCAGCGAGCGGTTGGAAGCGACGCGCGACCCCTTGCACTCGAACTGCGTGGCAACCGGGAGAATGTAGACGCCATCCGTGCGTCCCGCCTCGACCGCGAGCGAGGCCCAGGTCGTCGGATGCGGATCGGCGATGACGAGCAGCTCGAGCGCCTTCAGGCCGTTGAGGGATTCAGGGATACGGGTGATGCTGTTGGAGGCGTGTCCCTGCACGAACACCGCCTTCACGTTGTCTTTCTGGGCGACCTGCTCCTTCGGCAACGTCACCGCTTCGAACCAGCGGGTCAGCGGAATGCCGGGGGTTTCCATGATCTGCTTGGAATCGAACCGCGACTTCAGGAAGTCATAATCGACCTCCCAGACCCGCGACCAGTGCTTCCAGGCGCCCTCGGCGAGGCCGTAGTAGAACGGCAGCGTGACGATATCGAGCCCGACATCGGTCGCGCCCTGCACGTTGTCGTGGCCTCGGAAGATGTTGGCGCCGGCGCCGGCCTTGCCGACATTGCCGGTCATCAGCAGCGCGATGCAGCTCGCCCGCACATTGGCGGTGCCGACGGTCTTCTGCGTCTGGCCCATGGCCCAGATCAGCGTTGCCGGCTTCTCGGTGGCGAACATCTTGGCGACGCGCCTGAGCTGCTCGCCGGGAATCCCGGTGACGCGCTCGACTTCGTCAGGAGGCCATTTCTCGACCTCCTTCTTGAGGTCGTCGAAACCGTAGACGCGTTGCCGGATGAACTCCTTGTCCTCCCAGCCGTTCTGGAGGATGTGCCACATCATGCCGTAGAGCACCGGAATGTCGGTACCCGGCCGCATCCGCACATATTCGGTCGCGTGCGCGGCGGTGCGCGTCAGGCGCGGGTCAATGACGATGAAGTTGGCCCTTTGCAGCTCCTTGCCCTCGAGCAGATGCTGCAGCGAGACGGGATGCGCCTCGGCCGGATTGCCGCCCAGGATGACCTGCGTCTTCGCATTGCGGATGTCATTGTAGCTGTTGGTCATCGCGCCGTAGCCCCAGGTGTTGGCGACGCCGGTGACGGTGGTTGAATGGCAGATGCGGGCCTGGTGATCGGTATTGTTGGTGCCCCAGAACGCGCCGAGCTTGCGGAACAGGTAGGCGCCTTCGTTGGTCATCTTGGCCGAGCCGAGCCAATAGACGGAATCAGGACCCGATTTCTCACGGACAGCCTGCAGCTTGTCGCCGATCTCGTTGATCGCGGTGTCCCAGGGGACGCGGGTCCACTGCCCGCCCACCAGCTTCATCGGATAGCGCAGCCGCCGCTCGCTGTGCACGAGTTCACGCACGGACGCGCCCTTGGCGCAATGCGAGCCGCGATTGATCGGCGAATCCCAGCTCGGTTCCTGGCCGATCCATACCCCGTTCAAGACCTCGGCCGTCACCGTGCACCCAACCGAACAATGCGTGCAGATGCTCTTGCGGACGGTTGCGCCCGCCGTAAGCGGTCCGGCCACCGCGGCTTCCGCCTTGCGCACGCTGCCGAGCGGCAAGGTGCCGAACGCGGCAAGCGCGCCGCCGGCAAGACCGGATTTGCGCAGGAAGCTGCGGCGGTCGAGGCCACCGGCTTGATCTGCAGAGGAGCTGGCGGCGGAGCCTTGGCGCAGGGAACGCTGGTTTGTTCGCTTGATCAGCACGGTCAACCTCCCTTGGCCGGATAACGATTGACGCGGTAGAACGCCTTGACGTGATCGGTTTCCTTGTAGCGCGCCTTGCGCTTCTCATCGTTGGTTTCGCTGTCAGCTTGCGCAGCCCCGACCAGCGGCGTTGCGAGTGTCGCGCCGGCGCCCGCCGTGCCGACGCCGACCTTGCGCAGGAAATCGCGGCGCCCGACTGTGGTTGTCCTGTCTTCACTCATCGCATCTCTCCTGGACCTGCGGATGCGGGTCAGTTCGCGAACGTGAATGCTTCTGTCTCAATTTCGATAAAGGCGCGACCGAGCGCACCGACCGCACGATAGAAGACGGCGCTCTCCGCGCGCTCGATGTCGGCGAACAGCCGCCCCATCCATGGCGCGACGTGTTTGCCGAAGAAGGCGCGCTGCGTGTCGAACGGCGCCGGGAAACGCCCTCCCGCGAAGCCTGCCATGATCTCGCACAGGATCGCCGCGTGATCTTCCGGCTCGGAATTGTTCGCGATGCGCTCGATCCCGGACGCCGCGAGGTCGGCGCGCAGGCGCGACAGCGGCCGCTCGTTGAGAAAGCCGGTGAGATAATAGGAGGCGTAGGGCAAGAGCTCGCCGCGGCCGAGACCTGTGAACAGCTCGAAATATTCGCGTTCGACTTTCGCTGGGACTGCATTGGCGGCGGCTGCGGCGAGCCCGGCATGCGCACGCCCGAGCGGCGTCGCGTCGACGGCCAATGCAGCAAGTTGATCGAGCAGTTCCCCTGAGGGAGCGGCGGACAAGAGAGTTGCGAGCAGCAGATATTCCTGCGCACGTGCGACATCGACAGAATCGATCGGTGCTTCAGCGTTAAGCGGCTCGCTGTACAGATCAGGCCGTAAATTATCGCGCGATATGCCGGTGGCGGCTTCGACAGCGATCACCCGTTGCGCGGGCACCTTGCTCCAGTTCGAAACAGAGGGCTGGCTGATGCCGATTTTTCGCGCAAGCTCCGCAACGCCGCCAGCAGCGTCAATGGCTCGCTCAAGGCCAGCATCACGCACGTGGACCTCCATCCAAGTCCCGTCTGCTGATTTTGCTTTTGTTACAAAGCGCTAGCGAAGCGTAGTCCCGGTCCAACGGGGGGTCAATCGGCGCCATAGTCTGAGGCTATGGCCTTTCGTCGCGGTCTCTAGCGAGGCAGCGCACTGCCGTGCGTGCGGCGCTCAACCGACGGCCGTTCGCTTTCGGCGCTGTCGGCGACCGTTCGTTGCGTTGCAGCAGGATCAGGTGCGGATCCCGTGGTCGCGGCAGCTTCGGCCGTGATGCCCGGCAACTCGACCTCGCACAATTCCTGCGAAGAATCCGCGACTTCAACTGGGGGCTCAGGCAGCGCCTCGGCCGGCTTGCTGAGGCCGCCGACGATCCTGTCGATGAGCGCAGCCAGCTCTGGCTCGGAGCAATCCAGCGGGCCAAAGCCCGGCATCGCAGTCGGGTCGTTGAAGTCCCAGGCGTTCTCGGCAAGCCCGACAAAGTCGCGGATGACGGGATCGGCGCTCCAGGCGCGACGAAGCGCCGCACGCGTCAGCTCCTGCGGAATTCCCTTGCGCAGGAAGGCCGTGATGTCGGTCGCCGACGTAATCGAGTCGATCGAAGGCAGGCTCGAGAGGTCGAATTCCGTGTCGTCGTCGTTCACGGCAGGCGGCGGCATCGACCGCATGTCGTCGCGCATCGCCGGGCCCGGTGGCGTGGCGTTCGCCTTTGCCTCCTGCTTGCGCCGGGACCAGCGCGCCAGGAACTTGTCCTCACTCATTCGTGTCCGCCTTCATGCTGCCGGCGCGCGAGCGCCTCCGGATCGGCCTGCCGTCGCTTGCGCTTGAAGAACTCACGTTCGACGTGGTGCTCGGCAACGAAGCTTTCAATCTGCTCACGCAGCATCTCCGGCATGGGGACGGCCTCGACCAGATTCGCACCGGCCTCCGTGAACGCCTCCCCTTCCGAAGGATCGGCGGTCGCGGCAGCCACCGAATAGGGCCAGGCGCCTTCCGCCGGCGACAATACGGTCCAGATCCCCGGACTGCCCGAGGCGAGATTGTCGCGATAGCGTGCCGTCTCGGAACCATAGAGATCGACCGTGGCGCTGCCGGCATAAAACAGCGTCGTCCCATTCTCTTCGCGAAGCACTGTCCAGGGTTTTGTGTCCGGTTCGTCGGGCAGCACGGCAACCGCGCGCCAGACGAAGTCGGTCCACGGCGAATCCGCCTGATGCCGCTCGACCACGACACCGACGGGAACGCGCACAAGCGGCAGCGCGGCCGGGCTCATGTCGCCATCTCCAGATGTTTGACCGGCAGCCCCGTCAGCAAATTCTGCGGCTTCATCCGGAGCTTCCGGTCGGCGTTCATCGACAGAATGAGATAGACCGGCTCGCCTCGCATCTCGTCTGCGGCCGCGCTCGTGTCCGCAAATGTCAGGCGGAACAATGAGAGCACGCGTCCGGCACTGCGATCGTCGAGCTGCTCGCCATGCCAGAGACGATCGCCAAGCCTGGTCGCGTCGGCGTCGAGCCCGACATACCAGATGAGACGTGCATCACGCAGCTCGTGCAGCGGCTCAATGCTGACGTCGATCCCGAGCAGATGGGAGATCCAGCGTGCCATCGCCTGCGCCAGCGCCGCCGGCCCGCGGCCGCCTGCGGTGAGGTCGAATGCCATGTCGAAATGATCGCTCCGGCACCAGTAGTCGTCAGCATTGTCCTCGCGCAAGACGTCGAGCTCGGCATCGGTCACCGCCCCCAGCATCGACATCAGCGAGAGCACCGGGGTCGGAGTCTGTCCACCGACGACCTCTTCATCGCCGAGCAGCAGGGCCTGCTCTTGCGGCAGGATGCGCTGCGGGCGGAAGAACAGCTCGGCTGCGCGCAGCACGAACGGATCATCGCAGCCGTCGAGCGCATTGCGCAGGATCACATGCACGAGCTGATTGACGAACAGCGGCGGCAAGTCGTTGGTCCCGGACCGGACGGTTGCAAGATAGGCCCGCTCCAGCGTCGGGTGCCGCACGAGGAGATCGCGGAACGCAAGCACGAGCCGCCAGTTCTCCCGGGCATCCGCATCGACAATCGCTTCGATCTCTTCCGCGCTGACCGGCCTGCGGGGAGAAGCGAGCAGCGCGCGGTGCAGCCGCCGCTCGACCGGGCATGCTTCGTCCGGCGGAATCAGCTCCGGACGAGCAAAATAGGCCTTCAGGAACTCGTCGGTAACGCAAAGCCCCCCGCTCTCGTCGCGATCGAGCAGATGGTGGCCGCACGCGATCCAGAAATCATTCATCGGTGCTGCGACTCCCGGCCCATATCGGCAAGCTTGAGATCACCGTCAGGCTCGACATCATCTTCGACTTCCATGAACGAGAACGCCTTGCTGTGTCCCTGACCCTGGCGCAGTTGCAGCCTGCGGAACGACTCCCGGACTTCGCCGTCGCTCACCGAACGGTGAACGGCAATGAGCGAGCTGACCGGATGGTTGCAGAGCGACTGCGCGAAGGCGACCTCCTCTTCCGCCGCCGTCCGCGCGGTCGCCAGATCCGGCGCTCCGAAACGGTCGACGAGTTGCCTCGCGAGGCGGTCGATCAGCGCGCTGCAATCGTTCTCGGTCGCAGGGACGATCTGCACCAGCGTCGACCAGCCCCAGGATTGCACCCCGAGGAAACCGCTGCGGAACGCGACGCGCGCCTTGCCGGTCAGCTTCGTCGGATCCTGATCGCAGAAGCGGAAGGCACCGGAGACGGCCCATTCGCCCGGGGCGGCCGCCACATCGAACACGAAGGTGTCGGAGGGATCGAGCGCGATGCTGCGGAGCAATTTCACAGTCGCGGCCCTCCGAGCTTCGGATCGAACCAGGACGGCGTTACGAGCGCCTTGGCGAGTACGCTGCGTTCAATCCTGTCGGCACCAACGCGGCGCGTGAGGAGATCGCCGCCGTCATCGATCCGCAGCACGGTTCGCCGCTCGCGGGGAACCCGGCTGAGATAATCGCGTGCGAGGCTGGCAAAGCCATCGGTCTGCCAGCTATCGATCGCACGCATCAGGTGCCGCGCAAAGCTCTCGGTCACCTGCACCGCTCCCGCTTCTCCAAACCCCTCCTCATCCAGCGCGGAGGCGAGCGGATGAACCCCTGGTCCCTGATCGGCCATTGCGACCGTCCGGATCATGGCGCCGAACACCAGCCAGGCAGGCGGCTCGTCCTCGCGCGCGGACGTCGGCCATCCCATCCGTCCGCCGCCGACCAGCCCACCGTCGATCACGACGGTGTCGGGCCAGCCGATCGCGACCGTCTTGTGCGGCGGCGCATAGGCGCGCAGAGCGTCGGTGAGCGCGACCATGCCGGCATAAAAGGCGCGCCGCGCGGTGCCCAAGGGCTCGCCCGGCTCGAGCACCACGGCGAATTCGGCAAGATCGAACCGTCCGACGCACACCAGCGTGCCGGCACCGCTTTTAGGTGCAATGCGGCAAGCGTGAGCAAAGGCGTCTCCGCTCTCACGTAACCGGACGAGCGTGAATGGCGGTGGCAGATGGATCGCTTCCGCCACGGACACGCGGCTGGTCGGGGTCGACCGCAAGGGCCGTCCTCCACTTTCCTTTTCCTTCCGATAGTGAATATCTATACGAGGTGAAGGAATGGCGCGAGTCCGCAAGACGGCGCCGCACCCGCGGAGGGATCGACCTGGAGCAGCCAGCGAAGACCGTCCTGATCTGCTCGTGTGAAGGCACGATGCGCCTTGACGTGGCCGCGATCCAACGGGGTTGTCCCAACTGCGAGATCCGGAGCCATCGTCATCTCTGCGGCGCAGAGCTCGAAGATTTCCGCAACGCCGCGAAAACCGAAGGCCCGCTGACCGTCGCCTGCACGCAGCAGGCCGGGCAATTCACCAATGAGATGGGCGAACGCCCTGGCGCGATCAGCTTCGTCAACATCCGCGAGACGGCGGGCTGGTCGCGCGACGGCGCGAAGGCGGGTCCGAAGATGGCGGCGCTGCTTGCGGCGGCCGCGATTCCCGCGCCGGACTATCCGCTGGTCACATTGTCGAGCGACGGCATCATCCTGATCTATGGGCGCGACGAGACCGCGATCGAGGCCGGCCGGCTGCTGGCGGACCATCTCGATGTCACGGTCATGCTCAGGAAGCCGGCGGACGTCGTGCCGCCTGCCGCGGCGGTGTTCCCGATCGTGAAGGGCATAATCCACAACGCACGGGGGCATTTTGGCGGCTTCGAGCTCACGGTCGACGACTACGCGCAGCCACGCCCGTCCTCGCGCGCCCGCTTCGAGTTCGAAGCCCCGCGCGACGGCGCGATCTCGCGCTGCGATCTCGTGCTCGACCTTTCCGGCGAGCCGCCTCTGTTTCCCGCGCACGATCTGCGGGACGGCTATCTCCGTGCGGATCCGAGAGATCCCGCGGCCATGCTGCGCGCGGTGCTTGCGGCCCGCGATCTCGTCGGCAGCTTCGACAAGCCGAGATATGTCGACTTCACACCGAGCCTCTGCGCGCATTCGCGCTCGAAGCTGACCGGATGCCATCGCTGCCTCGATTTGTGCCCGACCGGCGCGATCACGCCGGACGGCGACCATGTCGCAGTCAACGGGGAGGTGTGCGCGGGCTGCGGGCAATGCGCGGCCGCCTGCCCCACGGGAGCGGCATCCTACGCGCTGCCCCCCGCCGATACCCAGTTGCAGATCCTCCGCGCCATGTTGCGCGCCTATCGCGAGGCCGGCGGCACGCATCCGGTCCTGCTGCTGCACGACAGCCAGCACGGCACGCCGCTGATCGATGCGCTCGCCCGCCATGGCGACGGATTGCCGGCCAATGTGCTCCCCCTCGCCGTCAACGAGCTGACGCAGATCGGCCTGGAAGCCATCATCGGGGCCTTCGCCTATGGCGCGGCTGCCGTGCGGCTGCTGCTGCGCGCCAAGCCACGACACGACCTGACCGGTTCGTTGCAGACGATCCGAATGGCCGAGACCATCCTCGCCGGACTCGGATTTGACGGCCGCCGCGTGAGCACGATCGAAACCGACGATCCCGACACTCTGGCCGAGCAACTGACGGGGATTGGCCCCCTCGCCGGCCTCGATAATCCCGCGACTTTCCTGACGGTCGGCAAACGCGGCGATCTGCTTCGTTTCGGCTTGAGCGAGCTGCATCGCCTCGCCCCCAAGCCGGTCGACGTGATCGCCTTGCCCGAGGGTGCACCTGTCGGTGCGATCACCGTCGACGTCGGCGGTTGCACGCTGTGCCTGTCCTGCGTTTCGGCCTGCCCAACCGGCGCGCTCCGCGCCGATCCCGACCGCCCCGTCCTCAAATTCGTGGAAGACGCCTGCGTGCAGTGCGGCTTGTGTCAGAGCACCTGTCCTGAAAAGGTGATCAAGCTCACCCCGCAGATCGACTTCCGGGCAAGACGCGCGCCGGCGCGGGTGATCAAGGAAGAAGAACCGGCCCTGTGTGTTCGCTGTGGCACGCCCTTCGGCGTCAAGAGCACGATCGATCGGATCGCGACCAAACTCGAGGGACGGCATTGGATGTACCCTGCCGGGGACCGCCGGACCGAGACCTTGCGGATGTGCGCCGATTGCCGGGTCATTGTCATGAGCGAACAACAGTTCGATCCGATCCAGGACGTGCCGGAACGCGCGCCACCACGGACGACGGATGACTACCTGCGTCAACGCGAGAACAAGGACTAGCCCCGCATGCCTCGATTCATGATGGTTCTGTCGACGTGCCTTGTCACCACGGTCCTTGGCGGCACAGCCGCCGAGGCAGCCCTTACGAAGGCGGAAAAGGTTGCCCTCAAACAGGCGGTCGTCGCCTGCAAGGCCGAGGCGAAGGGCAAGAAGATCAAGTGGTTGTCACGCCGCAAATACGTCAACCAGTGCGTCGTGGCTGCGCTCAAGGAACATCCCAGTATTAATGTCGCTCGCATGCTCAAGGAGACCCCGGAGCTGACGAAGATCCCGGTGGAGCAATGGCCGGGGTATTAGAGCCTGATATCGCGGCTTGACGCCATCGCATGAGGACGCCGCAAGGCAGCTGCCGCCAAATCAGGCTATTTCGACGTCGCGCGCGCCAGGAAGTCCGTGAGCGCGCGGCGATCTTCGGCCGAGCCGATGTGCTGCTCCGGCATCTTCGTGCCTGGCGTATAGGCGTTCGGCCCGATCTCGAACAGTTTTGAGACGGTCTCCGGCGTCCAGACGATGTCCATCGTCTTGAGTGCGTCGGAGAAGCGATAGCCCGGCAGCGAGGCGATCTTCCGACCGAACAGTCCGGCAAGCGTCGGACCGGCACGCTGCACCTCCGTCTCCGACAATGTGTGGCAGGCGACGCAGGCCCTGAAGATTTCGGCGCCGTGATCGCCGGCATAGCCGGCGAGCGGATCCCCCGGCGTGCCCACCACATTCGATCCGATCGCGGCGCCGGTCAGTGCGTTCCAGCGCCTGATCTTGCCGTCGGCACCGCCGGTCAGGAGCGTCACGCCATCGGGCAGGAATGCAACCGACCAAACCGGCCCGCCCAGCCCGGCGAGCGTGCGCAGCACGCTGCGCGCCTTGCGATCGACGATCGCCACCGAGCCGTCAATTGCCGCCGCGGCGATCAAGGCGCCGTCATGCGCGACCGCCAAGGCGACGATCGGCGTGGTGCCGGCCATGACCTCGCCGCTTGCCTTGCCGTCGGCCGTCATCATGCGCAGCTTGCCGTCCGCTGCGCCGGTGACGATTTCGCCGTCAGGCGAGATGGCCACGGCATTCAGCGGCAGCGGCACCGTGACGACCTCGGCGCTGCCGTCCGGCAGGCGCCAGATCCGCACCGTCAGATCGTAGCCCACGCTCACCAGCGATTGTCCGTCGGGGGCAAAGGCCACGCCATTCACGTTTTGCGAGTGACCTTGCAGCACGCGCGAGCCCCCGTCGGACAACGACGAGACCCGCACGGTGTGGTCCCACGAGGCGGATGCGAGCTTAGATGCATCGGGCGAAACGGCGAGCCCGACGATGGGTCCCGCATGGTCCGCGAAAACCCGGTCCGGCTGCGGCCGGCCCGACGTCCAGATGGCAATCTGGCCGTCCGCACCAGCCGTTGCCATTCTTCCATCGCCGAGGAAGGCAACCGCGTTCACCGCACCCGAATGGAAGCGAAGAACCTGCTCCGCAGACTCGGTTGCCAGGGACCATCGGATAGCTGCGGTGTCGAAGCTACCCGACAGAACCGTCCTGCCATCGCCTGAGACGGCGATCGCGCGGACAGGTCCGCCGTGTCCGGCCAATTGCGCTTGCGCCGGTTGCAGCGCGAGAAGCAGCGATGCCATCACAAGGAACGTGGCGAGACGCAAAATCGAATCCATGGCCGTCGGCGACACCCACAGCGAAGCCCCCGGGTCATTCTGCCCGGTTCTTGCGGCACAGCCAAATGCCCCCTGGCGTCCATCGGGCCCGGCCGCCGATCGTTCTGGAAATCTGGCGTGTCCGTGGTCGACGGGCTTGGCCTCTGGCAAGAACGCCCCATTTGATTCATTGATCCAGCTCAACGAGGGGAGCACATATTCGGCTCAAGGTGCGACAAGCGGCGCCTTGAAAGACGGTCCACACGATCGCAGTCTTGCCACGGGCGCCTCACAAATCGAGGTCGAACATGCAAATACACCCCAAAGCATATCTGCAGTTCATCTCGCGCATTTGGCACTTTCGCGTGTTGCCGCCGCGGGATCGCAATCCCGCCAGCCGGGACGCGTCGCCACTGCTGATCTACATTGCCGCTGTGTTGGCGCTACTACTGGTGATCCTGATCGTCGATCGCCACCGTGTGCCGTTTCAATTCCCGGGAGATGTCGGCGATCTCGCCGGGATCAACCCGATCTTCATGAGTTTTTGAAACACAGCCCGCGACGGGGCTGCGCAAGCGGACAGGCCGTCCGACGCGTCGAGCTGTTCAACGCGAGACGAATTTCCCGACCCGTTCATCTGGACTCGTTCAGATGCGGCGGCAGTCGTCTCTCTACTGCTGTGCTCCCCTCGGAAACACCAGCGATCGATCTTCGAAATCTTCGACCGGCAGTTTGTCTTGTTCTTGCACAGTGGGCATCCCCGCCACTGACGTGTGGCTCACGGACGATGGATGCGATCTCGGGACATTTGTCGCGGCCACAACAAGCGCGAGGGCGGTCAGGCCGGCGATCATCAGGAGCTTCATGCGAACCTCCGTTGGTTCTAAGCGAGTCCGATCCCTGACTAGTGCAGAACTCGCAGTCCACCTGTGAGACCGCTCACATCTCTCCTTTTGTTGATCAGCTCGTTGATCATCGCTGGAGCCGATGCCGTCCGGCTCCAGCCCCTTCCCACCGCGCCTATGGCAGATCTTTCGGGCGCGGCCACAAGCCTCCTTCGGACCAGGATTCAGATTCATCGGGCGACAACGGATCCGCGCCACCGCCGGTTCGTGCGGGATCGACATTGAGCCATCGGCGCAATTCGAGCTTGCCGATCTGGTTGCGGTGGACCTCGTCGGGGCCGTCGGCCAGTCGCAACAAGCGAGTCGTTGCGAGTGCTGCCGAAAGGAAATGGTCGTTGTTGGTGCCGCCTCCCCCGAACGCCTGGATCGCCCAGTCGACGATGGTCTGCGCCATGTTCGGCGCGACGACCTTGATCATCGCGATTTCCTGCCGCGCTGCCTTGTTGCCGACCGTGTCCATCATGTAGGCAGCTCTGAGCGTCAGCAGCCGCGCCTGATCGATCTTCATGCGCGCTTCGGCTACGCGCTCGAGCGTCACGGTTTGCTCGGCGAGCGGCTTGCCGAAGGCGACGCGTTTCAGCGCGCGTCGGCACATGCGCTCGAGCACGCGCTCGGAAAGGCCGATCAGCCGCATGCAGTGATGAATGCGGCCGGGACCCAACCGCCCCTGCGCGATCTCGAATCCGCGCCCCTCGCCGAGCAGCATGTTGGCGGCCGGCACGCGTACGTTGGTGAAGATCACCTCGGACGCGCGATCAGGTACGCCGTAGAAGCCGAGCACCGGCAGCGAACGGACGACATGCACGCCGGGCGTCTCCTTCGGCACAAGGATCATCGACTGGCGCTTGTGGCGATCCGGATTGTCCGGGTCAGTCTGCCCCATGAAGATGATGATCTTGCATCGCGGATCGGTGGCGCCGGTGGTGTACCATTTGCGACCATTGATCACGTAATCGTCGCCATCACGGACGATCGAGCTGGCCACATTGGTCGCGTCGGACGAGGCAACGTCGGGCTCCGTCATCGCAAAGGAAGAACGGATCTCACCCGCCAGCAACGGCTTCAGCCAGCGATCCTTCTGCGCCTCCGTACCATAGCGCAGGATGGTCTCCATGTTGCCCGTGTCAGGGGCGCTGCAATTGAAGACCTCGGGAGCAAGGTGCGAACGTCCCATGATCTCGCATAGCGGCGCATATTCGAGATTGGTCAGGCCGTCCTCGTGAGCGGGCAGAAACAGGTTCCACAGGCCGGCCTGTTGTGCGAGCGGCTTCAGTTCCTCGACAACGGGATGCACAGCCCAGGGCCCGAGCCGCTCGGCCTCCTGATAGTATCGGCGCTCATTCGGGTAGATGTGCTCCATCATGAAGCGCTGGAGACGCGCGGCCAGTTGCTGGCTGCGCTCGCTTTGGGTGATATCCACGTAAATTCTCCTTACAGGCCGCGCAGGCCGTCCCTGAGCGTGTTTCGGGTGATTTTTCCGGATTCCGTCTTCGGCAGATCGTCCAGCACGCGAATGTCGACCGGGCACTTGTAGGCCGCCAGCCGCTCGCGGCAAAAGCGCGAGAGCGCGGCGGCGTCGATCACGGTGCCGGGTTGAGCGGAGACGAAGGCGACCACCGTCTCGCCGCGATAGGGATCGGCGGCGCCGACGACGGCTGCCTCGCGCACGCCCGGAAAGCCATAGATCACGTCTTCGACTTCACGCGGCCAGACCTTGAAGCCCGAAGCGGAGATCATGTCCTTCTTGCGATCGACGAGATAGAACCAGCCGCTCTCGTCAAAGAAGCCGACGTCGCCGCTATGCAGCCAGCCGTTGGTCAGCACCTCATCGGTTTCCGCCGGCTTCCTCCAGTAGCCGGCCATCACCCCTGGGCCACGCACAACCACCTCGCCATGCGCGCCGGGTCCGAGCGGGCGGCGTTCGTCGTCGACGACGATTGCATCGACGGCGGGCGTCGGCCTGCCGATCGACAGCGCGCCTGAGTCAGGATCGACCGGAATCCGGCCCTCGTTGGGCGCAAGATGGCTTGCAGAGGTCAGTTCGGTCATTCCATAGGAACTGCGGATCGCCCGTCCAAACCGTCTCGCGAAGGCATCGATGACCGAGGGCGCGATCGGCGCGCCGCCGGAATAGATATGCACGAAGCTCTCGAAATGCCGGCTCGTCGCGTCAGCCTGGTTCATCAGCGCAATGTACGCGGTGATGGCACCGACGATGAATGTCGGCCGCCATTCAAGGAAGGCATCGAGCGCGACCTGGGGCTGGAAGCGATAGGTCAGCACCATCGCCGCACGCGCGGCAAACGCCGCGACCATCTGGATTTCAAAGCCGGTGATGTGGAATAGCGGCGCGACGCCAAAGATGCGCGACGTGCCGTTCAATTCGAAATGATCGCAACAGATCAACGCGGTCGCCACCAGATTGCGATGCGTGAGCATGGCGCCCTTCGGAACGCCCGTGGTTCCGGAGGTATACAAGAGAAGGGCGATGTCGTCGGACGTCAGAACCGGTGCCGGTGGAGCGGGAGCATTTTCGGCGAAAACCGTCGCCAGCGCCTGAGCCGGCGGAGCTGCGCCCGGCACCGGCAACACCCGGACATCGTTCCGCGTCTGGAATTCGCGCGCGCCGGTCCAGAACACCAGCTCGGAATCGACCGAACCGGCGGCCGGGAAAACGTTCTCCCATTGATCGTCGTGGCAGATCACCGCCTTCGGTTCGCAATCTCCGAACAGCTTGCGAAGCTCCGGCGTGCGGTACATCGGGTTGAGGCTGACGACGATGGCCCCGACCTTCCAAGCCGCCACGCTGACGATGACGAACTGCGGCACATTCTGAAGAATGACGGCCACCCGATCGCCGCGCCCGACCCCTTTCTGTGCCAAGCGGGCGGCGAGCCGGTCGCTGAGCCGATCGATATCTGCATAGGTCTGCGTCGCGTCGAAATAGAACAGCGCCGGCGCCTCGCGCGGTGCGGCACGAAACAGATCAAGCGCCGTCCGCCTTCCGGGATCGGGCGAAGCGACCGACGAGTCCCCGAGCAGCGCGCGCAGCCGGCCCGCGGCTTCCTCGTAAGCGCGCGCACGCGACACGGACTCCAGGCCGACAGTCATCGCCGCTTGCCACCACTGTCGTAACGATGGCGGCCCCGTCCGGCCCGGCGGCCGCTATAGGCGGCCGCCACCACCTGGCGCAGCAGGAACCGTGGCAAGAGGCGTTCGCCGCCACTACTCATTGGCACTTTTCCCTCGATAGACCGAGCCGAGACGCGCATGCGGTAGCGCGGCACGGCTTGCAAGGGGCGGTTGGGCCGCCCCACTCTCTTTTGCTTGAATGACCACGCGCGTGCGCCGGATGTGGAGGCGCACCAACACCTGCGCAGCTTCGACATCGCGCGCCCGGATCGCGTCCATGATCAGGACATGCTGGGGATCGGAGAACGGAAACCCGTCCTTGGCGTAGGTTTCGCTCACAAACTGCCGCCGGAAATGCTGCGTGCTGTTCCAGAAGCGTTCGACCATCGCCAGCAGTTGCGGCATCCGCGCCCGCGAATAGGTCCGTAGATGAAACTCCCGGTCAAGCTGGATGTATTCCTCGAGCGTGGTGACCTGCTCAAGTTCGCGCACAATGCGGTCAAGCGTCTCGATATCCTCGTCGGTCAGATTTGGAACGCTTTCGCCGATGGCGAGCGGCTCGACCGCTTCACGGATCTTGTAGATCTCGATCGATTCTTCCGAATTGACGTCCGCAATCCAGGCGCCACGGTTCGGCGCCATCACGACGAGCCCCTCGTTCTCGAGTTGCTTCAGCGCCTCGCGCACGGGAATGCGGCTTGCTCCAAAATGAGCCGCAAGGAGCTCCTGCCGAATCCGCGTGCCCGGCCGCATCTCGCCGCTCAGCACCGCGCTGCGAATTTCGCTTGCGATCCTCTCGCTCATCAGGCGACCGGACTCCGGATCGTCTTCAGTGCCGTCCCGCGTCATGTCCTTCCAATGGGGAGGCCGCTGATAAGGACTCATGAAAGGCCCTCCTTCAATGAATGGCCGCGTACATGATCTTGTCCTCGGTCGCATCAGCCCGCGCCATTTCCTCGACGATACGCCCGCCACGAGCGACCAGGATCCGATCCGAGATAGCCAGAATCTCCGGCAGATAGGAAGAGATAACGACAACCGCCTTGTTCTCGCGCGCCAACCTGCGAATCGCCTCGTGAATTTGTGGGATGGCGCTCACATCGACGCCTCGCGTCGGTTCGTCGAAGATGACCACCGTGGGTTCCTGGGCCAGAGACTTTCCCACCACGACTTTCTGCTGGTTGCCGCCGGAATATTCGACAATTTTGAGCGTCCGTTTCAATGCAGAAATCGAGAGCGCCGAGATCCATTGATCGGCGATCCGCTTCATCTCGCGCGTGGAGTAAAGGAACCGCTTGACGCGCGGCGACGACAGATAGCCAAGATAGATGTTCTGATCCACCGTCATCGTTTCGAAGAAGCCGTCGACCTTGCGGTCCTCGGTGATATAGGCAATTCCGTCGCGCACCGCCTGCCGCGGCACCCGGTAGCGGACCGGCTTGTCCCGCAGATAGATCATCCCGCCACGCAGGAAGTTGCGCTTGCGCGCGCCGCTGACGATCTGCGCGATCTCGGAGCGTCCTGCCCCGACCAGCCCGAAGATCCCGACGACTTCTCCGTTGAACACCGAGAACGACATATTCTTGACGATGCTGCCCATCGTCACGTTCTCGACCGAAAGCACCTTCTCGCCGCGGGAGGCATGCGGCTTCGGCGCATCCGGATCGGCCCCGTGGGTCGCGTACTGCGCTGCCGTTTCCTCACGGCCAACCATCATCCGCACCAGCGCGTCACGCGTGACGTCCTTCGCCGGTACGGTGGCGACCAGCTTGCCATCGCGAAGTACGGTGATGCGATCCGCGATGTTCAATGCCTCTTCCAGTGCATGCGAGATGAAGATGATCCCGGCGCCCTTCTCTTTCAGGGTGTTGAGAAGATGGAACAGATGCTGCGTCTCTTCAGGGGTCAGCGATGCGGTCGGCTCATCGAAGATGAAGACCTGGGCGTTGTGGCGAACCGCACGTACGATCTCGACCATCTGCCTCTTGGCCGTTCCGAGATTCTCCACCAGCACCAGCGGGTCGACGTTGAAGTTCATCGATTGCAGCGACTGGGTCGCCGCAATGTTGATCTTGCTGTAGACCGTGACCCATTTCTCCATGCCGAGTTCAAGGTTCTGCGCCACCGTCATGGAGGGGACCAGGCTGGATTCCTGGTAGACCATCGCGACCCCACCCTCGAGCGCTTCCTTTGGCGACGCGAACGAAACCTTGCCTCCCTGGATCAGGTAGTCGCCGGAGGTCAGCACGATCGCACCGGCGATCGCCTTGCAGAGCGTCGATTTCCCCGCACCGTTCTCCCCCAGCAGCGCGTGGATTTCGCCCGGCCGCAGATCGAAATTGACGCCGTCGATCGCGTGCAGACCGCCATAAACCTTGCTGCCGTTGACGATCTGAAGCAGCGGGGTCCCTGCCTGTTGTTCGGCCGGCATGGCGTTCATCCTTCCTGCATGCCGCGACCAGGCGGCAGTTCGACGAGGCAATCGCGTCCCTTGGACACCGCCAGCACATGCGAGCCGATCGGGCGGACGGCGGTTATTCCATGAACACGACCATCGACGCGGCTGTGCAGCGTCTCCGTCGCCGCGCCTCTGGCGTCGAGCCGGGCGACGAGGCCATAGGAACGCGGCGGCGCCCACGGCTTCTGGATGCCGAGCTTCTTGATGCGGCCGATCTGGGTCGGTTCGCGCGGATTGAGCCGACCATCCAGCGCCGGCCCAATCCAAAGCTCCGGTGGCACCGTCCGCATCATCTCTTCGCAGAATGCCCGCTCGCGCAGGACGAATTCGGTCAGTTGCGTGCGCAGCGCGAGGAAGGCCATCCAGATCTCACCGTTCGCGCCTCGGGCAAGACGCGCCGGATAGCCGGTATGATTCTTGACGATCACGCGCCTGTCGTCACCCGCGCGTGAAAAAGCGGTCAAGCGGTGGGCCCAGGACTCGGCGACCCACACTTCCTTGCCGTCACCGGACACGACCACGCCGAGCGGCCATGCGAGCTTGTCCGCACGCACGCTCGCACTGCCGAGCGAGGAATTGCAGACGATGAGCCGGCCCGACGGGGCACGGTTCTGCATCAAGTCGGTCAGCCATTGCTCTGGCCGATTGTTTCGCGAGCCGTCGGTCAGGTAGATCGCCCCGTCCGGCGCGACCGTCACCGACAACGGACAGGCGATCTTCTCGCCACCGACGCTTTCGAGCTTGCCGATGATCTCGCCAGTTGGCGAAAGCGCCACCAGCCCCACGCCGGAGACGCAGGCGAGCAGCCTGCCGTCCGGCGTGCAGCCAAGCCCACCGACCGGGCCGTCGAGCGTCGCGAACGCCGTGCGCGTGTTGAAGTCGTCTCCCGTGCAACGCAGGATGCGGTTGCCGGTCGAGACGTAGAGCGCGCCGTCCTGCCCGAGCGTGATGTCGTCCGGTCGCTCGATCTCATCGCCGAGCCGGCGGGCCTGATCGAGCCGCTGGTTCGGGGAGAAGGCGCCGTCGAGCACCGGAATGCCGTGAATTTCCCGGTTCGGGGACAGCACGCGATCGATGATATCGCCAAGCAGCGACATGGCTCAGGCCCCTCCCCAATAGGACTTGTGCGCTTCCCAGGTCGGGTCGGCGTCCGGCAGGCGGATGCGGCCGATGCGGTTGTTCTCCAGACCGCCGATATAGAGATGGCCCTTGTGCTCGCGGACCGAGGTGATGGTCGGATGCGAAAGCCCGCCCGGATCCCAGAGCGATTCCGTCACCACGCCGTTGTCGTCGAACTTGACCACGCAGCCGTAGTTGATGCCCGGGCACAGCCACTCGTCCGGCGGGATTTGCTTGACCATGCGGGTGCGGAAAACAGGGTTGCGCATCGCAAGGTCATAGACCGGCGTGCGCAGACCGACGAAGGCGAGCCAGTACTTGCCGTCGGAGGCGCGGTTGATGTTGTCGCAATAGCCCGGAAGGTTGTCGATCAGGATTTCGCTGGTGCCCGCCTTCGGGCCGGCGATCCAGAAGCGGTTGATCTGGCACAGCCAGGTGCTGGCCCACAGCACCGACTGACCGTCATGCGAGATGCAGATGCCGTTGGGAAACGTCAGGTTCTTCAGGACCGTCTTGGTGATTCCGGTTTTCGGATCGTGGCAGATCAGGCGGCCGTTGCCGCGCCCTTCGAAGCCGTCGAGTGCCCAATCGGTCAGCTCGTAGCGGGTCGAGGCCTCGCTGAAATAGATCCTGCCGTCGGGCGCAACGTCGAGATCGTCAGCGAGATAGAGTCGCGAATCGTCCTTGAGGCGTGTGCGCGTGCGCGTGGTGCGGTCGGTGACCTTGAAGACCGAACGATCGGGCTTCACACCGTAAACGCCCATGCCCGCGATGCAGACGAGGAGGTTCTGATCCCGATCGAACGCCAACCCGAGCGGCCGGCCGCCGATGCGCGCGAACTCCTCGCGCACAGTATAGTCCGGCGCAAGAAAGCGGATAATCGAGCCGTTGCGGTTGACGGTGTAGAGGTTGTCCTTGCGGTCAAGGATGATGTCTTCCGGGCCCTCGATCATGTCGAGCGCGATCGCTTCCGCGTTCTTCAGGCGATCATTCTCCGCGAACGGCGTGCCGCTGCCCCGCTCGACCGACGGCGGCGGCTCGAAATCAACCCAGCTTGGGGTGACATAGACCTTCTGCAGCACCTTGCCCTTGTTCTTGACCCACTTCACGTTGAAGCCGACCGCGAGCAGCAGGATGATGCCGATGATGGCGGTCGTCAGGTTGCCGGAGATACCGAGCCGGACCATGCCGCTGGTGAGCATGAAGATGATCGCCGCGCCCATGACGGCGCGCGCGATGGTGCCGCGGCCGCCGGACAGGCTGATGCCGCCCAGAACCACCGCGGCCAGCGCGTTGATCTCCCAGCCGACGCCGGTGTCGGTGCCCGAACTGCTCTGCCGGGCTGCATAGAGGATTCCCGCCAGCGCCGCGATCGCCCCCGACATCACATAGGCCGAGAACAGCACGCGCTTGACGTTGACGCCGGCGTGGCGGGCCGCCTTGCGGCTCGACCCGACCGCCATGATGTGGACGCCGGGCTTGATGCGGGTGAGGAAGAAGTGCGTTCCGACCGCGAGCAGGATCAGGACCAGCATGTTGAAGGGAATGCCGAGAACCCTCCCCGATCCCATGAAGTCCCACGTGCTGGACCCGCTGTCGATGCTGGCGAGCTCGTTGGTGAACGCGACCGTCACCTTGTTGTAGGCGGCGCGGACGATGATGAGGACGACCAGTGTCGTCAGGAACGGCCGGGTCTTGCCATAGGCAATCAGGCCGCCGTTGATCGCGCCCATCGCCGCGCCGAACAGGACGACAAGCACGATGGTCACGGGCAGCGGCAGCCCGAGGATGAGATACAGATAGAGCGCGAGGAAGTTCGACATCGCGAACACCGCGCCGACCGACAGGTCGATGCCGCCCGACAGCACGGAGAAGGCCATCGCGACCGCGACCATGCCCTGCTCCGCGAAATTTCGCATCAGTTCCTGCAGGCTGCCTGCCGTCAGATAGCGCGGAATCATGATCGCGAAGGCCAGGAAAACCGCGATCGTCAGCGTGAATGGAATGATGGGCTCCATCCAGCGCTTCTCAAGCAGTTCGCCCAGGAACAATTGGGGCGAATGGCGGTGCCAGGCTCGTTGCAGGCTCTTCATCAACAGACTCCGGCGGGCTCGGCGCGGAAGCGGCCGAACGGCGGGACAACGCAGGGGATTGGGATCGATGGTTCCGGCCTGCCCGCGCCGCAGTGGGCGCGGGCGCCGGAACGACTTACTTCGCGCCCTTCGGGATGCTGAAGCAGTACATGCGATCATCCTTCGACTTCACCCAGGCAGGGGTCGTGTAATAGGCGATGTTCTTCGCGCCCGGCTTGTCGCCGCCCTGCAACAGCGCAATCACCGCGTCGGCGATGGTCTGGCCCTGCACGTCGGCGCGATACGACAGGTTCGCGGAGAACGCGCCTTGCTCGAGCAGATCGCAATCGGCGGGCTGGCCGTCGCTGGCGACGAACACCTTCACCTTGTCACCCATGTTGGCCGCCTTGATCGCCTGCGCCGCGCCCGCCGTTTGCGGACCCCAGACGCTGAGGATCCCGCACAGCTTGGGGTGCTGCTGCAACACGGTGGTCGTGATGTCGCCGGCCTTGTTGGCATCCCAGCTTGTCGGCTGCGACGACACGACCTTGATCGACGGGTCGGTCTTGAACACCTCCATCGCGCCATTCTTCATGTCGAGCGAATAGGCGGCGGTCGCCTCACCTTCAAGGATCGCAACCTCGCCGGAGCCCTTGCCGCCGCCACACTGATTGATGACCTCGCGCGCAATCTTGGTGCCGAGATCCTTGGCATCGACACCGACATAGGCATCGGTCAGGGTATTCGATGCCATGTTGACCTGCACGACATAGATGCCCGCGTCCATCGCACGCTTGAGCTCCTTGGCGAGCAGCGTGACGTTCGGATTTTGCACCACGATCACGTCGGGCTTTTCGTTGATATAGTCGCTGACGGTCTGAAGCTGGATGTCCGACTTCATGTTGGCGTCGCGGGTGACGAGCTTGATGCCGTAATCGTCGAAACGATCCTTCATCACGCGCGTCCATTCGGATTCCAGAACGCCCATCCAGACCGGCGACCAGGCCACCGTCTTGCCCTTGAGCGACTTGTCGAATTTCTCGCGCAGCTGGTCGCGCGGCCCGGCCGCCTGCGATGGCGCGGCCACCAGCGCGGCGGTCGCCACCATCGCGGCGAGCCCGATGCCGGCAAACGCCCTTCTGTGCACAGCTTTCGTCATGTCAATTCCTCCCCTGTTATGTCGGCCGACTGTTGCGGCCCGTTGGTTGATGCAGAGCTTTAATCGCCCTGCTTCGACGTCTCCTCGTCGCGCGGATGCAGCCGGGAATCGAGCAGGATCGCGATCAGCAGCACGACTCCCTTGACGATGTTCTGGGTCTGCACGTCCATGTCCATGATGGTCATGCCGTTCAGCAGCACGCCGATCAGCAGCGTTCCGGCGATGACGCTCATCACGTTGCCACGGCCGCCGACGAGGCTGACGCCGCCGAGCACCACGACCATGATGACGTCGAAAATGATCGTCGATTCCGCGACCTGGAGATGCATCAGCGCCGTCTGCGCGACCATCACGACACCGCCGACATACCCGATCGCGGCGCACAGCGCGTACTCGATCATGGTCAGCGGGCGGGTCGGCAGACCGGTCTGACGCGCGGCGTCGGGATTGTCGCCATGGGCATAGACGAAGCGCCCGATTACGGTGCGCGACAGGAAAAGATGCACGACGACCGCGGTGGCCGCGAAGATCAGGATCGAGATCGGAACGCCGCCCCAGATGTTTCCGCCGAGCCGCAGGAATTCGTCATGCCCCTTGGAAAGATAGACGACATAGTGCTGCACCGCTGTGGTGCGTACGATTCCCAGCACCGCAAGGCTCGACGCCAGCGTCGTCAGCAACGGCGGCATCTCGATCACCGAGATCAGAAACCCGTTCAGGATGCCGATGGCGATCGCCATCACGAAGCCGATCAGCAGCGCGACCGGCGTCGCGTAGCCCGAATTCATCAGGATGATCGCGATCGCGGTGGAAGCGGCAAAGGAGGCGACTTGCGACAGATCCAGTCCACGCCCAATCACGACCACCGCCATGCCGAGCGCGAGAATGCCGAGTATCGAAATGTTGCGCGCCAGCGCGAACAGATTGCCCAGCGTCAGGAAGCCCTTCAGGAAGATCGAAAAAATGACGATCAGGACCGCGCACATCACCAGCACGGCCGTCGTTTGCGTCAATTTCGCCCCGCGCGCGCCCGAATTGCCGGTCACCGGGTTCTCCCAGGATTGATTTTATTGTGGGCGGAAATTGAACAGAATGTATCCAGAAGTCAATGTCCGTATCCAGGATTCGGACAGCAACTGGCTTGACCCAAGGATATATTCGCGCCTGAATCCCTCATAACATTTTGTATTCCGTTGATATATGCATCGGCGAGTGACCGCAATTGAAGCGCGTTTTCCAAGTTCGATCGGCCTTTCTGAAGCCGAAATTGCGATATTGGATACATTTGGCCTGAGGAGCCCGTCCCTAAGGTCGACTGGTCCTCACAGCGCGATCCAGCCGCGGCGACCGGACGGAGCCGACGACGTTGCGGCAATCGCTTCCCGGCCAAGGCCTGAAGATCGCGGCGATAGAGGATGCCGGGACCGAGCGTTGACGCCGTCTTCCGCCCATCGAAGCCGCGCCAGGTGGAAGCCCGGGCGACCTGACCGCCGGTTCAAATTCTGTCTCGGCGCGCCCATATTCGTGACAGCTTCGCAAACACTGACGGCACCCGATTGTCCGAACAATTGTCGATGTTCGATGCGCCTGCCGCGGGACCGGCGGGTCTGCACTACGCGCCGGATTTCATCTCCAAAGCGGCCGAGGGCGAACTCATCCGCCACATCCGGGCACTTCCGCTTGCCCCGTTCCAGTTCGGACAGTTCGAAGGCAAGCGCCGCGTGGCTTCGTTCGGTTACCGGTACGACTATGCATCGCGCCGACTGGAATGTGCCGAACCGATCCCGTCCTGGTTAAACGGCATCGTCGCCGCGATCCAGACTTTCGGCGGCGCGTCGACCGAGATCGGGCAGATCCTGTGCACCGAGTATGATCGCGGCGTCGGCATCGGCTGGCACCGCGACAAGCCGCATTTCGACCGGATCTTTGGACTGTCCCTGGGATCCGCATGCAAGTTCCGCTTTCGTCGTCGGACGGAAAACGGATGGGAGCGGTTCACGCTCGATGCGGCGCCCCGATCGCTCTACCTGATGGCCGGCGATGCACGGCAGATATGGGAGCACAGCATTCCGCCGGTCGAGGCCCCCAGATACTCGATCACCTTTCGAACCATGGTCGAAACGGTGCGGGGCGCTAAAGCGTCGCGATAACCTTGGATTGCCGGTTCCAGCGCTCCGCTGCGCATCGCCGCATCAACCCTGATCGAGCGCTACTCCGATCCGATCGGAAGACGCAATTACAGGCGGAAGGTGCGACCAGCGCCGCGCGAATGGTTGATGGGACGGAGGCGGACGAGCTTGGGAAGTTCGTCCGCCGAGAGATCGCGCGCCCCCGGATCTCGATCGCGGGGAACGCACCGGGCTTCTCACGCCGCTTTCGCAGCAGCCTTGTCCGCCGGTGCCGTTTCCATCGCGCGCATGTAGAGATCGAGCAGGGATTCGCGCTCGTCGCGCTCATCCTGATCCTGCTTTCGCAGTTTGACGATCTCCTTGAGGATCTTCACGTCGAAACCCTCACCCTTGGCTTCCGAAAACACTTCCTTCTTCTGCTCGTTCAGTTCCTGCAGTTCAGCGTCCAGATTCTCGATCCGCTCGATGAAGGAACGAATTTTTCCGCCGGGAATGGTGATGTCAGACATGGTGCCTCTTTGTTGAATGAGGCGGTGAAAATGAAAGCAAAGTGATAACCAATGTCTTAAACTTCAACGGTCCTGCAGCGCATCTATCCGGCGGCTTGCCGCGGTATTTCAGACCGCGATCCAGCTGATTACGGCCGCGGCCGACGTCCAGAGCGTCCATCCAAGGCCAAGCAAGGACATCACCGCGGCCGCCATTGCCACGGCCAACAGCAGACCATCTTCCTGCAGGTAAGCGATCGCGATCAGAACGACCACAATCCCGGGAATGACGTTGACCAGAGGCAGGGGCCAGCCCGCCAACAGACCCAGCAGGAACACGACCAACCCCACAAGGCGGTCAGTCACGTCATGGCGCGCGTTCCAGCGCGGCCGGCTGATGTTCTCGATCGCGCGCAGCAGCGGACCCGCCCTGACGGTGAACCGCTTGAATCGCTTGAAGTCGAACGGCCGCTTCGACAGGAAGCGGGGAAAAGATGGAGCACTGTGCCCCAACATCATCTCGACCGCCGGAAACAGGAGGGCCAGCGTCGCAACCGTGGCCACGCCAGGGACAATCACGAGCAGCCCCAGCAACAGCAGGAGCAGCCCGAACGAGCGCCTGTCCAGATGGCTGAGGAGCCATTCGAGGTCGACGGGGCCGTCAGGTGCTCGCGCGACGAGTTCTTCGAGGAGCTGGGAAGTACGGGTAGGCGCTGAGCGGGGAACGGGCAAATGAAGCATTACCCGGTAACATGGTCGAACTCCGTATCGATTGCAACGAATGCCAGAGGCGCCTAGGAAGCATTGATGGACAACGATTCCGATCAGGCGTGGCATGGCCATGCGCCGAAAAGCCCCCTGCCCGCCGGTCGCCGCCGCTGGCCGTGGCTGCTTCTGATCGTCGTCCTCGCCCTTGTCGGCGCCGGCGGCGTCTACGCTTGGCCCGAAGTCGCGGCGTTGGTTCCCGCCATAAGCCACGAATCGTCCGGCGGAGCGATGACGACGAGCGACAAGGAGGCGTTGCCAACTCTCCTCGCGGCCCAGCAGAAGCTCGAGGAAGACCTCGCCGCACTCGATCGGTCGGTAGCCGACGGGCAGGCGCAGTTGAAGGCCATTACCGACCAGTTGGCGGTCCTGACCTCGAAGGTCGAAGAGTTACAGCACCTGCCCCCGCCGGTAGCGCCGCCGCCACCTGTTGCGGCCGAGGTGCCGCGCGCCCCGATCGCGCCGCCCGCCCCGCAGCCGAGAAAGCCGCCGCCCCGGGCCGCCAGGCCGTCGGGTCCCGTTTCGGTTGGCGGCGCACCGCTCAATGCCGCGCCCAACATGGCCCGTTGAGATCAGAAATGCCCCAAACCGTATTCCGATATTTGGCTTGGGGTTTGATCCTGGGCCTCTTCATCGTCACCGATACAACGCTGGCATTTCGTCCCCACACCTTGATATCGCCAAACGCCGATCGCTTTGCCGCGCTGTTCGTTGTCGGTGCCGTCTTTTCGTTCGCCTATCCGAAGCACGTCCTGCCAATCCTGCTGGCGCTTCTCACCGTCATTGTCGGCTTCGAACTCATTCAAAAGCTGCTCGCCGGCAGGCATGGCTACATGAAAGACATATTCGTCAAAGGCGCCGGCTGTTGCGCAGGCGTTGTCGCCGCCACTGCCCTGAGACGCGCGCTTTCGGCGATGTCCAAGCCTACAGGTACCTCCTGACGTCCTGCGCTGCCTTTGCCTTGTTCGACGTTGGGGCAAAGACACGTGTCGGCAACCATCGATCCAATCCATCATGGACCGGTTTAACCAGGCACCGGCCAAGGAAAGACGCTGAGGCAGACGCTCAAGCCTGTCCTTGGCAGGGCAAGTTCGCTATTCAAATTGGACCGGCTCGGATCCGGGATAGGAATGAGCAACGAACTCGCAGAACGCGCGAGCCGCCGGAGAAAGCTTCGTCTTGTCCTTCCAGGCAAGCCCGACATCCATGGTGTGGACATCGTCATCGAGCGTCTTGAGATCGATGCGATGTCCTTCGAGCGACCAAGGACGGTAGACCATGTCGGACAGGATTGTAATTCCCATGCCGGTTGCGACCATGCTGCGAACCGCCTCGACCGACAGGGTCCGGAAGATGACGTTCGGCACGTACGCGGTATGCTGCCAGTAACGCATCGCGGAGCGTTCGGCTTCATCGACGGTCAACATCAGATAGGGCTCGCTCGCCAGGTCCGCCAGCTTGATGCTGTCCTTGCGAAGCAGCGGATGATTGACGCAAGTCCACAAGCGACGCGGCGAGCGCAACAAGAGCCGCGAGCGAATGGAGTGCCGGTCATGCAAGTTCGCAACCAGCATGATGGCCGCATCGACGCTACCACTGATCAAGCTCTGCTCGATCGCGTCACGCGAAAACTCGTGGAGACGCACCGTGATGCCCGGGAATGATCGCCAGAAGCGCGACAACAAGGGCGGCAGGAAATATCCGGCGATGGTGTAGCTGACGGCGACATCGACGGTGCCGTCGACCTGCATTCCCCAGCGATGCGGCCCGCGTATGGCATCCGACACGCTGGCCTCGATGGCGCGGGCACGCTGCAAGAACTCCCGTCCGTCAAAGGTCAGCGTCACGCCGTTCGAGTGACGGTCGAACAGCTTGTGGCCGAGCTCGGCCTCGAGCGCCTTGATGGACGCGGTGACCGCAGACTGCGTCACGCTGAGCGCCGCCGCAGCGGCCGAAACGCGCCCGGTCTCGGCGGTTGCAATGAAATGCCGAACCTGACGGAACGTCAGAGACATAAAAATTTCCGATATCAGCGAACGATATTTCGAATTTTACAATCCCCCGGCGGACCGGAAAAATCAATCCATCGGTTCGCGAGTGAGAGGCATTGAGGTCATGTCCGATGGTTTCGAGTTGGTCGCTCGCGATATCAGCGTCCAATTCGAAGGCCTGAAGGCACTGTCCAACGTGACCTTGGCCGTACCGCGGGGACGTATCGTCGGACTGATCGGTCCGAATGGAGCCGGCAAGACCACTCTTATTAATGTGCTCACGGGTTTCCAGCCGGTTGGCGCCGGAACCGTGGAACTGGAGGACGAGACGCTGAGTGGCATTGCAGCGCACAAGCTGCGCCGCAAAGGCGTAGCGCGAACCTTCCAGTCGGGCCGGCTTTTCCGCGACCTGCCGGTGATGGACAACCTTGAGGTCACCGGCGTCGGCCTGGGCCAATCCCGTCCGGAGGCGATCGGTGAAGCCGAGCGCGTCATGGCCTGGCTCGGCATTTCGCATCTGTCCAACACGATCGCCGGCGCCCTGCCCTATACCGACGAGCGCCGCGTCGCGATCGGCCGCGCCATCATGTGCACACCGCGCTATCTGCTGCTCGACGAACCGGCGGCTGGAATGTCGGAGCATGAAAGCCACGAGCTTGCCGCCATCATCCGGCGGATCGCCGGCGAGCTCAATGTCGGGGTGCTGCTGATCGAGCACAATATCGGCCTCGTGCTCGAGCTCTGCGAGCGCATCTACGTGCTCGATTCCGGCGAGGTCATCGAAGTCGGCCCGCCCGCTCAGATCCGTGACAGCGATGCGGTGCGGCACGCCTATATGGGTACGCAGCGCGACGAGCCGCTTCCGCCGGTCGCCGCCGAAGAGGCCGTCGCGTCATGACGCTGCTTGCCGTCGACGACATCACGGTCAGCTACGGGCGCCTGACGGCTCTCCGCGGCCTGACGCTGAAGATCGATAAAGGCGAAATCCTGTTCGTGACCGGCCCGAACGGCGCCGGCAAGTCGACCTTGCTCAACGCCATCGCAGGCGTCGTGCCACCGGGCTCCGGGTCCATCATGATCGATGGCGCCAAGATCACGGGTGCCGCGCCCGAAGACATCGCGCGGCGTGGATTCTCCCTGGTTCCGGAGGGACGCAATGTCTTTGGCGCGCTGACGATCGAGGAGAATCTGAAGGTCGGAACCGGCATGCGCGCCGACCGCAAGAAGATCGCCGACGATCTGGATCAGGTCTACGAGGAATTCCCGATGCTGGCCGAGCGCCGCCACACCCCGGCGGGCATGCTCTCCGGCGGCCAGCAGCAGATGCTCGTCATCGGCCGCGCCTTGATGGCCGCGCCCCGCATCATGGCGATCGACGAGCCGTCGCTAGGCCTTGCGCCAAAGATCATCGACCAGGTCTACGAGATCCTGGTGCGGCTGCGGACGCAGCGCAAGCTCACCCTCCTGATCGTCGAGCAGAGCTCGACACGCGCCATGATGACGGGCGGACGGATGGTCCTGATCCGCGGCGGTCGCATCGTGCTCGAGGGCCCTGCGGCCGACATGGTCAGGGATGATCGTCTGAAGCAGTCCTATTTCGGCTTCGGAGATCATTGAGATGCGCGAGCTGCTGCAGATCATCTTCGATGCCCTCAGCCTCGGCAGCCTCTACGCCCTTGGTGCGCTCGGCATCGCTCTGATCTTCGGCGTGATGCGGCTCGTCAACTTCGCCCACGGCGATTTCATCGCGTTTTGCGTCTTTGCCATGCTGTGGCCGTCGATCGATGCGGCGGCGATCGTCTTTGCCGGGCAGCTGCCGTTCTATCTGTTGATCCCGCTGCTGCTCTTGATCGGAGCCGCGCTGTCGATCCTGTCGGAGATCGTCGTGTTCCGCCGCTTCCGCAATGCCAATCCGGCGACGATGATGATCGCTTCCTTCGCGCTCGGCTTCGTGATCCGGCATCTCCTGCTGATGCTGTTTTCCAGCCGGCCGAAGTCGATCACGCTGTGGTCGAGCCTCGGCCTGCCGGTCGAACTGCTGGGCGCTCACATCCCGATGCTCCAGGTCGTGACCATCATCATCACGCTGGCCGTGCTGGTGGTCCTCGTCCTGTTCCTCAAGCGCACGCGCTACGGGCTCGAGATGCGCGCGGCCGCCGACAATTTCACCATGGCGCGCATGCTCGGGGTCCGCGCCAACGGCGTGATCCTGCTGGCCTTCGCCATCAGCGGCATGCTTGCGGCGGCGATCGGCCTGATCCTGGCGACCAATTCCGGCACCGCCGACATCGGCATGGGCGCCAACGTGATGCTGATCGCGTTCATCGCGACCGTGATCGGCGGCCTCGGCAGCATTCCCGGCGCCGTTGCCGCCGGCTTCCTGATCGGTGCGGCCAGCGTCGTGTTCCAGGCGACCCTGCCACACGACGCCAGGGTATTCCGCGACGCCTTCGTCTACAGCGCCGTCATCGTCGTCCTTCTGGTGCGGCCGCAGGGCCTGTTCGCACCGAAATCCGCCAAGCAGAGGGTCTGATCGATGTCGCAGCGGCCGTCCGTCATCCGGCAAACGATCATCACGCCGATCGTGCTGATCGTGGCGCTGCTCATCATGGCCGCCCTCTCCTATCAATTCGGCAGCCGGGCCTTCAACCGCACCGTGGTCGAGATGTTCATCAACATCATGGTGGTGGTCGGGCTCTACGTCTTCGTCGGCAATTCGGGCCTGCTGTCGTTCGGCCATATCAGCTTCATGTGCCTCGGCGCCTACATGACCGCCTGGCTCACGATTCCGCCGGTGATGAAGTCGATCACGCTCAAGGGGTTGCCGGCGTGGCTGCTCCACGCGCAACTGCCGATGTGGGTGGCGACGCCGATATCCGGCCTGTTTGCGGCACTGTTCGCGCTGATCGTCGGCCGCGTCATCATGCGCCTGTCGGGCATCGCCGCCTCGATTGCGACCTTCGGCCTGCTCGGCGTCATCAACAATGTCTATTCGAACTGGGATTCGGTGACGGGCGGACAGGGTTCGATCGTCGGCATTCCGCCCACCATGAATGTCTGGACCGGATGGATCGGCGGCGCCGTGGCCATCGCGATCGCCTATCTCTACTCGATCTCGCGCTCCGGACTGGCACTTCGCGCCACGCGAGACGAAGCGGTCGCGGCCAGCGCCTCCGGCATCGATATCGTCCGCGAACGGCTGATCGCCTTCGTCGTCAGCGCCTTCATCATCGGGCTCGCCGGCGCGCTGTACGCGCACTTCCTGAGCATCGTCAATCCCGGCGCATTCTATCTGCGGACGACGTTCATCACGCTGTCGATGCTGGTGGTCGGCGGCATGTACAGCCTCAGCGGAGCCGTCTCCGGCGTGGTCGCGATATCCGTGCTGATCGAGCTGTTCCGCAATCTCGAGAAGGGCATCAGCCTCGGCGGTCACACCGTCGGCCTGCCGAACGGTGTTCAGGAGATCGCGATCGGCATCATCACCATCGCGATCCTGATGTATTTGCCGACGGGACTGACCCGCAACCAGGAATTCTGCTGGCGTCGATGGCCGTTGCAGCGCCGCCTGGCGCCACCGGTCCAGACCGCTCTGAAGGAACTGCACTGACGCTCGTTTGTACAATTGGAGGAGTGGGGTTATGCGCTTTACGACATTACTCAGCATCTTGGCCGGAGCATCCGCGCTCTGGTTCACACCGGCCCGGGCAGCCAACGAGATCGTTGTTGGATTTGCGACCGCGGCATCCGGATTCATGCAGGCCTATGACAAGCCGGCGCAGGACGCGGCGCTGATCCGCATCGAGGAGATCAACAAGGCCGGCGGCCTGCTCGGCAAGAAGATCAAGCCCGTCTTTGCCGACACCAAGACCGATCAGGCCGAGGGTGCCAAGGCCGGCCTTGCGGTGCTCGACCAGGGTGCCGACCTCGTCATCGTCTCCTGCGACTACGATTTCGGCGCGCCCGCGGCGCTGCAGGCGCAGGCTGCAGGCAAGGTTTCCTTCTTCCTCTGCGCCGAATCGATCAAGGCCGGCATCCCCGGCGTCGGCCCGTTCTCGTTCTCGGCCTCGGTGCTGGCACCGGTGCAGGGAGCGACCATGTCGGAATGGGCTTACACCAAGAAGAACGCACGCAGCTTCTACCGGCTGCTCGACAGCTGGACCGTCTACAACAAGGGCATCTGCGACGGCTTCGACTGGATGCTGCCGCGCCTGAAGGAGGCCAAGCTGGTCGGCAGCGACACCTTCAAGAACGACGATGCCTCGATCGCCTCGCAGATCACGCGCATCAAGAGCCTGCCGAAGGAGCCTGACGCCATCATGCTCTGCACGATGATGCCGGGCGCTGTCTCCGCCATCAAGCAGATCCGTGCCGCCGGCATCAAGTCGATGATCCTCAACGGGTCGGGTGTCGACGGCAGCTACTGGATGAACGCAGTTCCTGACCTCTCGAACTTCTACGTCCCGGTGCAGGGCTCGGTCTATGGCGACGATCCGAACCCAAAGGTCAACGAGTTCAACAAGAAGTACAAGGAGATCACCGGCGGTGACCCCTCCAGCCAGTACGTCTATCCGGGCTACGTCCTGATCGACGTCTGGGCCAAGGCGGTCGAACGCGCCAAATCGACCGATGCGGCAGCCGTCGTGGCCGAGCTCGAAAAGATGAACAGCGAGCCCACGCTGTTCGGGCCGCGCACCTTCACCAAGGACATCCACCACCAGAACCAGGGTCGTTACCTGATCGTCGACACTGAGGCCGGCAAGCCGCAGGTGATCGATCAGTGGACGATCTCGGAAAAGATCCCGCTCGACTATCTGGTGTCCAAGTAACCCGGCAATGCGCCGCCCTGGGTGCGCCAGTCATACGCCGGGGCGGCCTTCGCCGGTCATATGCAAAGCCAGTTGGAAGGAAATCAGGAGATGGTCGTGATCAACTGCGACATGGGCGAGGCCTACGGCCTCTACAAGATGGGCGACGACAAGGCATTGATGCCTCATATCGACGTCGCGAACGTCGCCTGCGGCTTTCATGCCTCCGACTTCAATCACATGCGCAAGACCGTGCAGCTCGCCAAGCAATTTGGCGTCAAGGTCGGGGCGCACCCGTCGCTGCCCGATCTGCAGGGATTTGGTCGCCGGGAGATGAAGATCGACCGCGAGGAGCTGGCCAATTGCCTGCTCTACCAGATCGGCGCGCTCAAGGCCTTCCTGGATGCCGAAGGCATGGCACTCAATCACATCAAGCCGCACGGCGCACTTTACGGCATGGCATCGCGTAGCGAGGAGATCGCCGAAGCCGTGGCTGATGCCGCTGACGTCTACAAGGTGCCGCTGCTCGGCATGAAGGGAACGCTGCACCAGAAGGTCTACGAGCGGCGCGGTCATGCCTTCGTCGCCGAATACTATGCCGACCTCGACTACAATGCCGACGGCAGCCTGATCATCACCCGCGAGCACGAGGCGAAGGATCCGGCCGACGCCGCCACAAGGTGCGCAAGGGCGGTCAATGAAGGCAAGACGCGCACGGTGGCGGGAAACGACATCGTGGTCGGCTCCGATTCGATCTGCATCCACTCCGACACGCCGAACGCCGTCGCCATCGCCGAGGCCGTCCGCGAGGCGGTACGCCCCTATCTCACCGCGCGCTGAACCGTCGCGGCAACGAACCAATACACCACGAGGAAACAATGGCAACGCAGCAGATCTTCTCGCCGCTCCCAGGCATCTTTTATCGCAAGCCCGCGCCCGACAAGCCGGTCTACAAGAACGACGGCGACGCCGTCGCCGAGAGCGACACGATCGGGCTTATCGAGGTGATGAAATCGTTCAACGAAGTGAAAGCCGGCATCGCCGGCAAGATCGTCCGCTTCCTGGCCGAGAATGAAGATGCCGTGATGGCCGGCCAGCCGATCGCCGAAATCGACGTTTAGGGCTCTCTGACCAGCCATGGCGATCAAGAAGCTCCTCATAGCCAATCGCGGCGAGATCGCGGTGCGCATCATTCGCGCGGCGCGCGATCTCGGCATTGCAACCGTGCAGGTCTACAGCAAGGCCGATCAGGACTCGCTTGCGGTCAGGCTCGCCGACGAAGCGGTCGATATCGGCCCGCCGCAGGCGTCGAAATCCTATCTCAACCAGGCGGCCATCCTCGCCGCGGCGCGGAGCACTGGCGCCGACGCCATCCATCCCGGCTACGGCTTCCTGGCCGAGAACGCCGAGTTCGCCGCCGCTGTCGAAGCGGCGGGATTGATCTTTGTCGGCCCGACCGCGCGATCGATCCGGCTGATGGGCGACAAGGTTGCGGCACGCGAGGCCGCCGCCGCGACCGGCGTGCCGACCGTCCCCGGCAGCCAGGGGCGGCTGGAGTCGGCGGAAGCGGCCTTCGCGCTGGTCGAGAAAACCGGCTTCCCCGTGATGATCAAGGCCGCCGCCGGAGGTGGCGGACGCGGCATCCGCATCGCGCGGTCGCCTGAGGAGTTTCAACACCTGATGCCGCAGGCACAAGCCGAGGCGCTCGCGGCCTTTGGCGACGGCGGACTTTACGTCGAAAAGCTGATCGAAGGCGCGCGGCATATCGAGGTGCAGGTGCTCGGCGACGGACGCGACGTGATCCATTGCTTCGAACGCGAATGCTCGTTGCAGCGCCGCCGCCAGAAGGTGTGGGAAGAAGCCCCCTCGCCCTCCCTCACCCAGGCCGTGCGGGAGAGACTCTGCAGCTCGGCCGTGGCACTCGCCAGAGCGGTCAACTATCGCGGCGCCGGAACGCTCGAATATCTCTACGACGACGCCACCGGCGAATTCTACTTCCTGGAGATGAACACCCGCATCCAGGTCGAGCACCCGGTCACGGAAATGATCACGGGCATCGACCTCGTCCGCGAGATGATCCAGATCGCCGGCGGCGAACGCTTGCGCATCAGCCAGAACGAGATGCGCGTCAGCGGCCATTCGATCGAGGTCCGGATCAACGCCGAGGATCCCGCCAGAAACTTCCTGCCGAACCCGGGCACGGTGAGCGCGCTCAGCCTGCCCGTCGGCGACGGCGTTCGCTTCGACAGCATGCTCTATCAGGGCTACACGGTGCCTCCCTTCTACGACAGCCTGCTCGGCAAGCTGATCGTGCACGACAAGGATCGGCCGAGCGCCATGAAGAAGCTCGAGCGCGCGCTTGCCGAGCTCACCGTCGGAGGCATCTTTACGACCAAGCCTCTGCACCAGGCGCTGGCGCGCGACGCCGACGTGAAGGCCGGACGCTTCCATACGGCATGGCTCGAACCATGGCTTGAGTCCCATGCCGCCGCTCTTGCCACCGCTCAGCCGCCATCAGCTGCGAAGGTCGCCTCATGATGGCAAGAGAATCCGCCCCGTCAGCAACAGGAGGCCGCTAGCATGCAAACTCGATTTTCCTTCGGCGGCGATGAGCACATTTTCGCCGAGGTCGGCGAGGCAATGTCGCTCGAGGCCTTTTTCAAGAGCCTGTTCATCACCAATGCGGTGCGCGACGCCAGAGTCAAGGGCGTCACCGAGATCTGCCCGGCGAACGCGTCCTATCAGGTCAAGTTCGATCCGGATCGGATCAAGCCGGACGATCTCCTCGCCGAGCTGAAGCGGCTGGATTCCGCGTCCGAGAAATCGGAACCGGTGATCAAGACGCGGATCATCGAGATTCCCGTGCTCTACAACGATCCCTGGACCCATGAGACCTTGATGCGCTTCCGCGAGCGTCACCAGAATCCTGATGGCACCGACCTCGAATACGCCGCGCGGATCAACGGCCTCGACAGCGTCGATGCCTTCATCAAGGCGCATTCCAGCGCGCCCTGGTTCGTCTCGATGGTCGGCTTCGTCGCCGGCCTGCCCTTCCTCTACCAGATGGTCGAGCGCAAGCGGCAGCTTCAGGCCCCGAAATATCTGCGCCCGCGCACGGACACGCCGAAGCTCACCGTCGGGCATGGCGGCTGTTTCAGCTGCATCTATTCGGTGCGCGGCGCCGGCGGCTATCAGATGTTCGGCATCACGCCGATGCCGATCTATGATCCGAACCAGACCATCAGCTATTTGCGCGACTTCATGTGCCTGTTCAAACCGGGCGACATCGTGAAATGGAAACCGATCGACCGGGCAGCCTATGACGCTGCGGTCGCCGACGTCGACGCCGGCCGATTTGCGCCCGTGATCCGCGACGTCTCGTTCTCGCTGACCGAGTTCAACCGCGACATTGATGGCTACAACAGCAAGCTCGATGGAGTTCTCCATGGCCGTTAGGGTTTTGAAGCCGGGTCTTGCGACCACCGTCCAGGACCTCGGACGTCCCGGCTATTATCACATCGGCATCCCGCTCTCCGGCGGCATGGACCGTCACGCGCTGGTCGCCGCAAATCTGCTCGTCGGCAATGATGCAGGCGCAGCCGTGCTCGAAGCGGTGTTCATGGGGCCCGAGCTCGAATTCACCGAGGACGCCACGGTCGCCGTCACCGGCGCGGAGCTGCCGCCGAAGCTCGACGGCGAGCCGCGCGAGACCTGGACCAGCTTCAAGGTGAAGCGCGGCCAGATTCTCTCCTTCGACTTCCTCAAGCGAGGCGCACGCGGCTACATCGCGGTCGCCGGTGGCATCGATGTGCCGGTGGTGCTCGGCTCGCGATCGACCTACGCACTCGGCGCGCTCGGCGGCTTCAAGGGCCGCAAGCTCGAGGCCGGCGACGAATTGCCGGTCGGCCACGCCAGCGTGACGGTCAAGGACGGCCGCACCGTCGCCAGCGATTTGCGCGGGCACCCGGCGGGAATGCCGACGGAGCTGCGCGCCATGCCCGGCCTCTATTGGCACCGGATCACCGAGGCCGCCGGCAACGGGTTCTTCTCCGACACCTGGAAGGTCGCGCCGGAAGCGGACCGGATCGGCTACCGCTTCAAGGGTGGCAAGCCGCTCGAGTTCGTTCCGCGCGAACCGCCGTTCGGCGCCGGCTCCGATCCGTCCAACATCACCGATGCCTGCTATCCCTACGGCTCGATCCAGGTTCCCGGCGGCACCGAGCCGATCGTGCTGCATCGCGACGCCGTATCCGGCGGCGGCTACTTCATGGTCGGCACCGTGATCGCCGCGGACATGGATCTGATCGGCCAGCTGCAGCCCAACACGCCGGTGAAGTTCGTCAAGGTCGACATGAATCAGGCGCTTGCGGCACGCAAGAGCCGGACCGAGCTGCTGGGCAAGCTTCGCAGCGCCATGGCGTAATCGCCAGGAGCTCGCCGCATCTGCTAACGGACCTCGGCCGTCGGCGCCGACGCAATCGCGCATGGTCAAGCCTAAACCTGTGGCTGTCGGTTGCGCGCTCGCACATCTGAGGTCGGTACCACGGCGTGCTGTCCTCCGGGCGGCACGAGAGTTGCAGCGGAAACCTCCGGGCTGAGAAACACTGCTCATGAGTTATGCAAACATCGGAACAACCGCGATGTCCGTTTCTCTGAAACAGATCCGCTACTTCGTCGCCGCCGCCGAGACCGGGCGGATCAGCCAGGCGGCCATCGATCTCAACGTCTCGCAATCCGCGGTCACCGCGGCGATCCAGCAGCTCGAGGCCACCGTCTGCGCCCGCTTGCTGGAGCGCGCGCCGAACGGCGTAACCGTCACCATGGAGGGCAGCCGCTTCCTCTCCCAGGGCCGTCAAATCCTCGCCGCCGTCGCCGAGGCGGTGCGCGACACGCAGATGTCCGCCGGCCCTCTGTTCGGGACGGTCCGCGTCGGCGTCACCTACACCGTGTCGGGCTACTTCCTGCCGCGTCATCAGATGCGCTTCAAGGCGAGTTTCCCCGGAATCACGATCGAGCTGTTCGAGGCGCCGCGCGACGTGCTCGAGCGCGCACTCGTCGATGGTGCGCTCGACCTCGCGGTGATGCTGGTCTCGAACCTGCGCGACAACGCCATGCTCACCAGCGAGACCTTGCTGCGATCGCCGCGCCGGCTGTGGCTTGCGCCCGAGCATCCCCTGACCCGTGCCGAGCGGGTCCACCTCGCTGACATCGCGACCTATCCCTACGTCATGCTCACGGTCGACGAGGCCAAGCACACGTCGATGCGCTATTGGAACAACGCCTCACTCGAACCGAAGACGGTGTTCCGCACCTCCTCGGTCGAAGCCGTCCGCTCCATGGTCGCCGGCGGCATGGGAATCGCCATTCTGTCCGACCTGATCTACCGGCCGTGGTCGCTGGAGGGGCAGCGGATCGAGACCCGCGTCATCGAGGACGAGGTGCCCAGCATGGACATCGGTCTTGCCTGGCGTCGCGACACCAAGCCATCGGAGGCTGCCATGGCTTTCCGCGATTTCATGCGCTTTGCGGTTGCCGGCGTCGGGCCGGCCAGGCCCCCCGTCCACGTCGATCACCGGCACCAGGCCGAAGAGGCCATCGAAATCTAGAATATCAGTTTCCGTTTTATTCGACTTGACGCCGTCCGGCTGTCCTCGCCAAACTTTATCCGGGGACACGACGACCGGAGGCACAGCCGGCGGCGGGAGTGAGACATGCAAGTCACGTACACGACCAACGACATCCCGTTGCAGACCCGCCGCCAGTACTGGCAGGAGGTCGTTTCGAAGACCTATTACTCGCTCGACCTGCGCTTCCCGAGCACGCGCGACTTCAATGCGCGCCTCGGCGCCTGGTCGATGGGCCCTGTCTCGGTGTCCCGCAACATTGCCAACGGCCTGCTGTACAAGCGGCACGAGCGGCATCTCCTGAGCGAGCGGGAAGAGTCATTCCTGATCACGGTGCCCGAGCTCGCCGAAATCCGTTTCGAGCAGGACGGCAAGGTGGTGCATTGCCGGCCGGGCGCATTTCTGATCGAACGTAGCCACCTACCCTACGAGTTCAGCCATCAGGATCCGACGGCGCTGTGGTGTCTGAAGATCCCAAGCGCGGTGCTGCGCGCTCGCATTTCCCGGCCCGAGCGCCTCGCCACGCTGCAGTTCGACGCCAGCCGCAGCGTCGGCGCGCTGTTCGTCGACACGCTGCGCCTGTCCGGTGAACGGATCGAGGAAATGGACGAGACGGCGCGCACGATGATGGGCAAGCACCTGATCGAGCTGCTTGCGATGGCCATTGAATCCGACGACCGTGTGTTGACCGGTCATTCGTCCTCCGTGCGCAACGGCCATTTGCTGCGTTGCGAGCAGTTAATCCGCGCCCGCCTCGACGATATGCGGCTCACGCCGCAGATGATCGCCGACGGCTGCGGCATCTCGCTGCGCTATTTGCACCAGATCTTCGAGGGCGAAGGTCTGACCGTCTGCGCCTACATCCGCAACCAGCGCCTTTCAATGTGCGACGCCCTGCTGCGCGATGCGAACTGCCGCAAGAGCATTTCGGAAATCGCCTATCAATGGGGCTTTGCCGACCAGGCGCAGTTCAGCCGCAACTATCGCAGCCGGTTCGGATGCACCCCGAGCGAGGCGCGCGCCATTTCGCGCACAGCCAACTCCTGAAGACTGGCCTGCTGATCGATTCTTAGGCACACAGCCGCCGGTCTGGGCATGTATGGGCACCGGCACGGTTCGCTCTCTCGCACAAATCTTCCTGCGCTCAGCGTCAAGAACGGAAGCCGCCGCTCTGCCTAAGATCGGCGAAACGCTCGTTCGAAAGGAAGAGGCATGGCGCAGAACCTTCGTGTGGCCGTCGACGTCGGTGGCACCTTCACCGACATCTGCATCATGGACGAGACGACCGGACTCGTGCGCATCGAGAAGACCTCCTCCACGCGCGATCCGATCGAAGGGATCATGGGCGGCGTATCCAAGGCCGGCATCGACCTGTCGAAAGTGGCGTTGTTCTCGCACGGCACCACGATTGCCACCAACGCGCTGATCACCCGCCGCCTGCCGCGCACCGCGGTGGTCACGACCAAGGGGTTCCGCGACGTCATCGAGATCCGGCGTGCCAACAAGGAAGACCTCTGGGACACCTACAAGGACGTGGTCCGGCCCTATGTGCCACGGCGCGACCGCCTCACCGTGCCCGAGCGCGTCGATGCTGCCGGCACGGTGATCGAACCGCTCGACGTCGAAGCCGCGCGCAGCGTCGCACGCATCCTCAAGCGTCGCGGCGTCGCCGCAGTGGCGGTGTGCTTCATGAACGCCTATCTCAACGGCGCCAATGAGCGCGCGATGCGCGATATTCTGCTGGTCGAGATGCCCGACATTCCGGTCTCGATCTCCTCGCAGGTGCTTCCCGAAATCTTCGAGCACGAGCGATTCTCGACGACGGTCGCCAATGCCGTGGTGAGCCCGGTCGTCGTCAACTACACGAGCCGGCTCGGCGAACGCCTCTCGGACGAGGGCTACACCCGCGATCTTCTGCTGCTGCACACCGGCGGCGGCGTGATGACTCCGGCGAGCGTGAAGGATTTTGCGGCGCGCCTTGCCGGCTCCGGCATCGCCGCCGGCGCCATCGCCAGCCGCCATATCGCCGGTCTTTGCGGTTTCCCCAATTCGATCGGCCTCGACATGGGCGGCACGTCGACCGACGTTTCGCTGGCCTATGAGGGCCAGTCGCGGATCACCAAGGACTGGCACATCGAGTTCGGCTATCCGATCCGCTTCGCATCGATCGAGGTGCTCACCATCGGTGCCGGCGGCGGCTCGCTGGCCTGGACCGATCCGGCCGGCTCGCTGCGCAACGGCCCGCAATCGGCCGGCGCCTATCCGGGACCGGCCTGCTATGGCAACGGCAATGCGCAACCGACCAACACCGATGCCAATGTGACGCTCGGCCGGCTTGGCACCGATCTCGCCGGCGGCAAGGTCAAGCTCGATCCCGAGCTGGCACGGCAAGCGGTCGAGGGCAGCGTCGCCAAGCCGTTCGGCCTCGGCCTGCATGAAGCCGCAGATGCAATCGTCAAGGTCGCCAATGCCAACATGTCGGATGCGGTGCGGCTGATCTCGATCAGTCGCGGCTACGATCCGCGCGATTTTGCGCTGGTGGCATTCGGCGGCGCCGGTGCCCTGCATGGGGTCGACGTCGCTCGCGAGCTGGCGATTCCCGTCGTGATCGTACCGCCCAATCCCGGCGTGACCTCGGCGCTCGGTTGCCTGCTCGTCGACATGCAGCACGATTTTTCGCAAAGCTGCATGGTCGACGCCACCGATGCCGACGCCACCGGGATCGAGGCGCAGTTCGCCGAGCTCGAGAAAGCCGCGCTCGCGCGGTTGACCCATGAGGGCGTCGCGCAGCGGGACATCGTGCTGCAGCGCTCGATCGACATGATGTATCGCGGCCAGTGGCGTTCGCTTGCCGTCAATGCGCCGCGGCCGATCGGCGCGATCGCCGATCTGGTGCAGAGCTTTCATGCCGAGCATCAGCGCGAATACAATTTCCGCCGCGACAGCGCACCGGTCAGCTTCTTCCGTCTCAATCTGAAGGCAGTGGGGGTGGTGCCCAAGGCCGAGTTTGCCGTTCACGCGCCGACCGGCGCTAGCCCCGAGCCGGTCAGCCGCCGCAGGGTCTGGTTCGAGGGCAGCGGGCTCGATACACCCGTCTATCGGCGCGACGACCTGCCCTGCGGCTTCTCCTTTCAAGGCCCCGCGATCATCGAGCAGGTCGATGCCACCACTGTCGTACCGCCCGGCGCCAGCGCCGAGGTCGACAAATATCTCAACATCATCATCCGCGTGAAGGAGTGAACCATGGCCGGAGCTCTCCCGCTCGACCCCGTGACCTTCGAGGTTCTGAAGAACTCCTTCATCACCAGCGTCGACCAGATGGGCGAGCAGGTCTTGAGGACCTGCTACTCCTTCGTCATCTACAATCGTGATTTCTCGAGCGCGCTGCATGACGCCAACGGCGAATGCGCGGCGCAGGGCAACCAGGATATCGCCGTCCACGTCGGCACGCTGCATTTCACCTGCAAGGATGTCATGCGCCATTTCGAAGGCGACATGCATGAGGGCGACGTCTTCGCCATCAACGATCCCTATGCCGGCGGCACGCACTTCTCGGACGTCCGCCTGATCCGTCCGATCTTCGCCGACGGCAAGATCATCGCCTTCAGCCAATCCAACGGACATTGGTCCGACGTCGGCGGCAGCGTGCCGGGATCGTTCGACGTCGCCGCCCGCGAGATGTTCCGCGAGGGTCTGCGCATCACGCCGGTCCGGCTGTTCGACAAGAACGGTTTGCGCAAGGACGTCGCACATCTGATCGCCTCGAATACGCGCGATCCGGCCTCGATCATCGGCGATATCCAGGCACAGGCCGAAGCCACCGCCGTCTGCGAACGCGAGATCCTGCGCTTGGTCGGCAAATATGGCCGTGATACCGTCGAGACCGGGCTTGCCGCCGTGCAGGATTATGTCGAACGTTCCGCGCGCCAGCGCATCGCAGCGCTTCCTGACGGCGAATGGGAGACGGTCGACTTCATCGACCGCGATCCAGCCGGCGGCGAAGGCATGATCCCGATCCGCATCAAGATGACAATCAAGGGCGACCGCGCGATCTACGACTTCACCGGCAGCCATCCGACCATCGGCTCGATCTACAATTCGGCGTTCGGCGCGACCTTTTCCGCCGTCGCGGCCGGCATGAAGACCTTCTTCCCCGACCTGCCGCTCAATTCCGGCTTCTACCGCTGCTTCGAGATCATCGCGCCCGAAGGCTCGATCGTCGACGCCAAATGGCCGATCGCGGTCACCGGCTTTCTGATGCCGTTCGAGAAGATCATGAACTCGATCTACGAGATGTGGTCGAAGCTGATGCCGGAGCGCGCGCTCGCTTGCGCGTTCAATCTCGAATATCTGCTCACCGGCGGGCTCGATGCCCGCAGCTCCGACAAGCCGATCTTCATGTTCTATGACTGGCTGCCCGGCGGCTGGGGCGGGCGCAACGGCAAGGATGGCAGCAATGTCACGACCGCCTGCTTCGGCACCGGCCTGATGTCGCAGCCGGTCGAGGGCCAGGAGCGCGCCAACCCGATCCTGACCACGGAATGCGAGATCCTCAAGGACTCTCCCGGCCCCGGCAAGTGGCGCGGCGGCGCCGGCGTGGTGAAGACGTCGCGGATGCTTCAGGCCGAGAAAACCGTGATCTCCTATATCTGCGACCGCGAGCGTGCGATCGTGTGGGGCATCGAGGGCGGCCTGCCGTCGATGCCGCACGGCCTGACCCTGAAGCGCGCCGGCAGCACGGCCGAGGAGCGGCTCGGCTCGATCTTCTCGGACGTCCCGATCGGCGAAGGCGACACTTTCTCGCGTCCGACCGCCGGCGGCGGCGGGTTTGGCGATCCGCTGGAGCGCGATCCGAACCTCGTCATCGAGGATATCAAGGACGACTATGTCTCGGTCGAGCGTGCCGCCAAGGACTATGGCGTCGTGGTGCACACCATCGACGCCGAGCTCTGCAACTACGAGGTCGACAAGGTCGCGACCGAGGCGCTCCGCGCGAAGATCCGCTCCGAGCGCGTTGCCAATGTCCGGCTCGATCCGGAGCTGGTGGCGCAACGCTATCGCAGCGGGGCAATCGACGCGCTCGATGCGATCCGCAAGCACGCGGTGATCCTCGATTGGGGCACCGGCGCCCTGCTTCCCGAATCCACGCGCCAGTTCCGCGAAGTGTTCGAGCGGCGCTCGGTCGCAACGTGGAAAGCAGGCTGATTGCCATCGCCGGCCGCGCCGCCGGCAGGCGGCACAGAGCGTTCACGAAAACTGGATCCGACATCGCCCCTCCACTTTCATTCGAGCCATGAGGATTGTGCTATGACGAGTACGACGTGCCTTTCCCCCAATCGAGTTTGGCCGATCCGCCACGCGCTCGGCCTTGCCGCAGGCCTCACCCTTGCCGCTGCGGTCGCGCCGGCCGCGGCCGAGACGCCGTGGTTTCCGATGAAGGTCTACGACGCGTCGTCCGGCACACCGAAGCCGGCCGAGTACACGCCGCTGCCGAAGGCCGAGAAGCCCTACAGGCTCTGTGTGCTGTTTCCGCACATGAAGGACAGTTTCTGGGTCGCCGTCGCCTACGGCATCGTCAAACAGGCCGAGGCGATGAACGTCAACATGAACCTCTACGAGGCCGGAGGTTACGAGAACCTGCCGAAACAGCTGTCGCAATTCGATGACTGCATGGCGAGCGGACCGGATGCCATCATCGTCGGCGCCATCTCCGGCGCAGGCCTCAGCAAGAAGTTCGAGGAAGCCAAGGCCAAGGGCGTGCCGGTCGTGGGCGTCACCAACCCGCTGCCGCCGAACGCGCTGCCCGCGGCCAACTACGTCGACTTCGTCGCCATGGGCGAAGTCACCGGCGCCGGCCTGCTGGCGCAAACCAAGCCCGGCGACAAGCTCAACATCGTGACGTTCCCCGGTCCGGCCGGCTCTGGCTGGGCGGAATCGTTCAACGAAGGCTTCAAGAAGGCTGTTGCCAAGAACCCGAACGCCAAGATTCTGGCCGAGAAATTCGGCGACTCCGGCGTCGCCGTGCAGCTTCAGCTCATTCAGGACGCGTTGCAGGCTTATCCCGGCATGAACGTGATCTGGGGCACCGCCCCCACCGCTGAAGCCGCCATCGGCGCCGTTGCCGAGGCCGGCCGAAGCGACCTGAAGATCGTATCGTCTTACGAAAACCAGGCCATGCTCGACGCGCTCAACCGCGGCGACATCCTCGCCTTCGCAACCCAGTATCCGGTCGGCGAAGGCGCCGTCGCGATCGATCAGGCGGTGCGTCTCATCGAGAAGAAGCCGGTCATGAGCCTTGTCCAGCCGATCGCCGCGGTCATCGACAAGACCACGGTACCGAAATTGCAGATGGACCTCGTGCTGGCGCCGGCGAGTTGGACACCGGTCTATTCGGTCAAGGCAAAGTAAGCCGCTCGCGAATGGTGCCGGGTGGGAGCACCTGCTCCCACCCGTCTTGCTCACGGCCCAACGGAGACGCGGATGGATGTCGAGATCGACCCGAAGCCTGCCGAGCCTCTGCTTCGATTGCGGGGGATATCGAAGCGCTTCACCGGCGTTCGCGCGCTCGACCGGGTCGACCTCGACGTTCGTGCCGGCGAACTTCACGTCCTGTTCGGCGAGAACGGCGCCGGCAAATCGACCCTGATCAATGTCGTCTCGGGAACGTTTCCGCCGGACGAAGGCACGTTCCATTTTGGCGACGAGGAGATCCATCATCTCACGCCGCAGCGAGCCCGCACGATCGGCATCAGCCCGGTCTTTCAGGAGTTCTCGCTTATCCCGAGCCTCACGGTGGAAGAGAACCTGTTCCTTGGCCGCGAGGTCACGCATGGCGGCGTGCTGCGCTCACGCGAGATGCGCAAGCGCGCCAGGGCGCTGATCGACGAGCTCGGCTTCGATCTCGATCCGGCGCAACGGATCGACGACCTCTCCCGCGCGCACCAGCAGATGGCCGAAATCGCCAAGGCCCTGCTCGGCCGCGTCCGCCTTTTGATCCTTGACGAGCCGACCGCCTCATTGACCGAGCGCGAGACCGGACGGCTGTTCGAGCTGATCGCGCGCCTGAAGAGCCAGAATGTCGGGCTGATCTATGTCTCGCATCGCATGCGCGAAATCCGCGCCCTTGCCGACCGTGTGACGGTGCTGCGCGACGGCCGCCACATCCAGACCCTCGACGCCGCCGGCTCGACCGACGGCGAGCTGGTGGAGCTGATGACCGGCCGCAGGATCGACCTGCTGTTCCCGACCATCGCCCACCGGCCTGACAAGGTGATGGTCGACATCGAAAACCTGACGCTCGCGGACGGCAGCGTACAGGAGGTGAATTTCCACGCCCGCGCCGGCGAGATCACCGGCATCGCAGGTCTCGTCGGCTGCGGCAAATCGGAGCTGATCCGCGCGGTCTACGGCATCGAGCCCACGGCATCGGGCGTGATCCGAATCGACGGTCTGCCTTACGAATTCCCGGCCCCCAGGCAAAGCCTCAAGCGCGGCATCGCCTATTTTCCTGCCAACCGAGTTGCTGAAGGGCTCGCGCTATCCCGTCCGATCCGCGAGAACGCATCGATGACGGTGCTCGACCTGCCCGCGTTCGCGCGCTACGGCGTGCTGCGGCAGGCCGCCGAATGCATAACGATCGCGGACATCATGGAGCGGTTGCAGCTGAGGCCGCCGAACATCGAACGGAGCGTCGGAGCGCTGTCCGGCGGCAACCGTCAAAAAGTGATGCTGGCACGCGCGCTCACCCGCGAACTGACCGTGTTCCTGTTCGACGAGCCGAGCGTCGGGATCGACGTCGGCGCCAAGCTCGAGGTCTACCAGTTCATGAAGCGCCTGGTCGAGGCCGGCGCTGCCGTGATCGTGGTGTCGTCGGAATTGCCGGAGGTTCTGGCGCTGTCGAACCGGCTCTACGTCATGCATCACGGCCGCATCGCCGCCGAGCTGAAGGGCGCCGAGAAGACCGAGCAGAACGTGCTGTCGAGCTTCTTCCGCGACCATCTCGCCGCGGAGGTCGCGTGAACACCGCGCTGGTCACCGCGAACCCGCAAGGCGCGATCGGCCTGCGATCGATCGCAGGCCGTGTCGGGTTCCTGCCTGCCCTGCTGGTCTTGCTCGTCGCCGGCATGTCGGCGGTCGATCCGCAATTCTACGGCATCATCAACATCCTCAACATCCTGCGCAACGCATCGCTGCTCGCGATCGTCGCCTGCGGTCAGGCGCTGGTCATCATCGCGGGGGGCTTCGATCTTTCGGTCGGCGCGGTCGTGGCGCTTGCGAGCGTCGTCACCGCCAAGACCATGGCCGCCGCAGCCACCGCGTTTCCCGGCAACAACGCCCTTATCATTGCCAGCGGGATGGCGGCCGGACTCGGCTCCGGAGCCGTGGTCGGGCTCGTCAACGGCTTCTGCGTGGCGAAGCTCAAGGTATCCGGCTTCGTGGTGACCCTGGGCACGATGTCGGCGACCGCGGGCGTCGGCCTGATGATCACCAACGGAATCCCGGTTTACGGCATGCCCGATATCTTCGTGAAGGGCTTTGGCCGCGCCCAGGCGCTCGGCCTGCCGACCGCCGTCCACGTCGCGCTGGTCATCATCATCGTGATGGTGTTTGCGCAGCGGCGCACACTGTTCGGCCGTTACGTCTACGCAATCGGCGGCAATGTCGATGCGGCCATCGTGTCGGGCGTATCGATCCAGCGCCACGTCGTCGGCACTTACGTTGTCTCGAGCATGCTCGCGGCATTGACCGGCATCCTGCTGACCGCGCAGGTCGGCTCCGGCCAGGCGAGTTTCGGCGGCGACCGGATGATGCTGCAATCGATCGCGGCCGCCGTGATCGGCGGCGTGAGCTTGCGCGGCGGCGTCGGACGCATCGAAATCGTCGCCATCAGCGCCCTGTTCCTGACCATCCTGGGCAATGCGCTCAACCTCCTGCACGTCGACTCCCGGCTGCAGCCGGTCTTCCTCGGCGTCATCATGGTCGCAGCCGTGGCGCTGGACGAACTCAGCCGACGGAGCAAGGCTCGTGTCTGACCTCGAATTGTCCGTCGCCGCCAAGAACGCGGATCGCTCGAAATTGGCGCCGGGTCGCTGGCTCTGGAGCGCAGCGCTGCCGGTCGCGTTGGTGGCCCTGTTGCTCGGCTTCGCGGCGGTCGACCGCGGCGTGTTGTCGCCGGCCAACCTGCTCAACATCGCGCAGCAGGCCAGCTATCTGGCCCTGTTCGCGATGGCCCAGACCGTGGTGATCCTGACGCGCGGCTTCGACCTCGCACTCGGCCCGACCGTATCGATGGTGAGCGTCGGCACCGCGCTGGCGATGGCCGGCGCCACGGCGTCGGGCCATGGTACAGGCTCCGTGCTGCTCGCCGGGCTAGCTGCCGGTTTCCTGCTCGGCATCGCGTGCGGCCTCTTCAACGGCGTGGTTATTGCGCTGCTCGGGGTCAACCCCTTCGTCGCAACGCTCGGCAGCTACAATATCGCGATCGGAGTTGCGACCACGCTGTCGTCCGGACGGCCCGTGCAAGGCGTTCCGGCGCCGTTCTCGCAGATCTTCTACGGCGGCAGCGTCTTCGGTATCCCGGCGGCCATCGCAATCACGGTCGGGGTCGGCGCCGTGCTCCATTGGACCCTGACACGGACGGTGTTCGGCCGTTCGCTTTACCTCATCGGCACCAACCCGCGCGCAGCGGCGGTCGCCGGCCTGCCGGTCAAGCGCATCCTGATCGCGACCTATGTGCTGTGCTCCGGGCTTGCGGCGCTCGGCGCGATCATGATGACGGCGCGGACCGGATCGGGCGAGCCGAACCTCGGCGGAGCACTTTCACTGCAGGCGATTGCCGGCGCCGTGGTCGGCGGAACAAGCCTGGCGGGCGGGCGCGGTGGGGTCGGAACCGCAGTGCTCGGCGCCCTGTTCATCACCATTTTGTCCAACGGCATGAACCTCACCCGGATCGACGGATACGTCCAGATGGTCGTGCTCGGCGCGATCGTCATCGTCGGCGTTCTGCTCGATCGCCTGCGACTGGAGCGGCGCCAATGATGACGGGTTCTCCCATGCAGAGCGTCGCTGGCGAGACGCACGATGCACCTGCGTCGATCTACGTCGCGCCCTCGCTCGCTTCCGCACTCGACGCACTGCGCGAATTCGGCGCGGCCGGCGCTGCCTTTGCGGGCGGCACATGGATCATGCGGTCGCCGATCCGCCACGAGCGGCTGAAGCCCCACTATGTCGCGATCGGCAAGATCGCCGAGCTGACCACGGTCCGTATCGACAGCGATGCGATCGAGATCGGCGCGGCGGTTACGCATGCGGCACTCGCAGCGGCCCTGGCCGATCATGCGGAATTCGCGGTCCTGGTCGACGCCGCCGGCCGCTCCGCCAATCCCGCGATCCGCGCGATGGCAACGATCGGCGGCAACCTTGCGACGTCGGAATTCGCCGCCGCGGATTGCGTGCCGGCGCTGCTCTGCCTCGAGGCCCAAGTCGAAATGTCCGCACGCGACGGCCGCGAGCGCATCGGCCTGGCGCATTTCCTAAAGATCCGATCGTCCCTTCCCCCCGGTCATCTGGTGACGCGGATCATCTTGCCGCGGGCGGCGCGCAGAAGCGCCCATGCCCGCCTGCCGCTGCGCAAATCGGGTGACTACCCGGTCGCCATCGTCAGCCTGTCGGTCAGCATCGATGCAGCGGGCCGGGTCCAGGCGGCGCGCGTCGCGGTCGGTTCAGTCGAGCCGGTGGCGCGCCGCTGGGAGCGGCTCGAGGCAGCGCTCATCGGACGTCCGCTCGATGCAGCGGAGGCGGCGCAGACTGCGGCCGCGTTGGCGGACGAGTTCGTCGGCCGCGACAGCATCGATGCCCCGGCCTGGTATCGGGTCAGCGTGCTACCCGGTCTCGTTCGCCGCGCTGCGATCGCAGCGCTTGGCTCCTGAACCGGTGGGGATCGACATGGGATTCAACTTGACAGTGAACTGTGATCGCCTCTCTTCCGTGGCCGACCCCGCCACGCCGCTGATTGACATTCTGCGCGAGGAGATGCATCTGACCGGCGCGAAACCGGTCTGTCGCGAGGGCTTTTGCGGTGCCTGCATGGTGCTGGTCGACGGCGAGCCGACGCCATCGTGCCTGCTGCCCGCCGCGCTGGCCGATGGCCGCAAGATCCGCACCGTCGAAGGCCTTGCGCCTCACGGCGAACTGAACCGTATCCAGGCGGCCCTCGAGGCCAGTGATGCCGTCCAATGCGGCATGTGCTTTCCCGGCATGGTGGTGAGCCTGGTGCATCTCCTGACGACCCGGCCTGACGCCACCCGTGACGATATCCGGGCGGCACTGACCGGGAACATCTGCCGCTGCACGGGATACGAACGCATCGTCGAGGCGACGTTGCTCGCCTTGGCCACGGCATAATCAGGAGGCGCAAGCATGTCCGACGTTTCCGCGACGATGGATCTGCGCCGGCGTGACGCCGCCGACAAGCTGCGTGGCCGCACGCGCTACACCATCGATCGATATCTGCCGGGCATGCTGCACGCCGCGGTGCTGCGCGCCGGCGTGCCCTCGGGCCGTATCATTCGTCTCGACACGTCGAGGGCTGCCCGCATGCCGGGGGTACGTGCGATCGTGACGGCGGCGGATGCACCTGGCATGATCGGCATCGGCATCGCCGATCACCCGCTGTTCGCCCGCGATGTCATTCGCTACGACGGCGAACCGCTTGCCGCGGTCGCAGCCGTCACGTTGGCGCAGGCGCAGGCCGCGCTCGCGGCGATCGACGTGGAGATCGAGCAAATCCCCGCAGTATTGACCATGGCGGATGCGCTGGCACCAGATGCGCGGCTGGTTCATCCGGACTGGCGCAGCTATGAGGTGCTGCTCGAAGGCGGCGCGCGTGCGGGCAATGTCGCCTGGGAGGCGACCGTCGTTCGCGGCGACGTCGACGCCGCCTTTGCGCGGCCCGACGTCGAGATCGTCGAAAGTCTTTATCGCGTCGGCCGGCAGAACCACGTGGCCTTCGAGCCGCGTGCGGTCGTCGCAACCTACGAGGACGGCCGCTTCCATATCGAGACGTCGACGCAGGTTCCCTGGAGCATCCGCAACGCGACCGCGCGCGTGTTGGGTGTGCCGGCGTCACAGGTGCGCGTCACCGTGCCGCCGGTCGGTGGCGGCTTCGGTCTCAAATTCGATCTTGCGGTTGAGCCCTTCGCCGCCCTCCTCGCCCGCGCCAGCGGCCGGCCGGTGCGCCTCGTCAATTCCCGCGAGGACGAGATGCTGACCTGCCTGTTCCGCGAGAACGCCGATATCCGCATCCGCTCGGCGGTGACACGCGAGGGAGAGATCGTGGGCCGCGAGGCGGTCGTGCTGATGGATTGCGGTGCCTATGGCGGCGAACAGATCTTCCTGACCACCATGACCGCACACACGCTCGGCGGAAACTACCGGCTTGGCAGCGTGCGCATGGTCTCGCGCGCAGTCTACACCAACACGGCGCCGAACGGTGCGTTCCGCTGCTGCAACGGCGTCTACAACACCTTTGCGCTCGAGCGGCACACCGACGAGATCGCGGCGCGGATCGGAATGGATCCACTTGCTTTCCGGCGCCGCAATGTGCTCGGCGACAAGGACCTCGGCGCCACCGGCCAGGTATTCGAAGACGATGTGCTCGGCCCGATGCTCGACCGGATGGATACGTTGCGCGATGCGGCAGCGCCGCTGCCGGCGCGCACCGACGGCAAGCTCCTTGGACGTGCGACCACCGTCGGCACCTGGTTCGTCTTCGTCGGCCCGTCGGCCGCGACGGTGAACATGAATGCCGACGGCACGGCGACCCTGGTCACGTCGGGTGTCGAGATCGGATCCGGCTCGATGATGCAGAGCCTGCCGCAGATCGTTGCCAGCACGCTCGGCATCGCGCCCGAGCAAGTGATCGTCCGCGCCGCCGATACCGATGCGGCCGGTTATGATGTCGGCGTCGGTGGCGGCCGCACCACCGTCTCGCTCGGCGCCGCCAGCCTGTCGGCGGCACAGGAGGTCCGCACGAAGCTTTTGAGGATCGCCTCCGAGATGATCGAGGCCGCGCCCGGCGATCTCGTCATGCGCGATGGTCGGATCGAGATCGCGGGCGCGCCGGGCTCCGGCCGCACCGTCGCTGAGGTCGCGACCCGTGCTCAAGCGCTGGGCGGACCGGTCGCCAGCACCGGCGCCTTCACCGGCGCCGGGGTGCCGGCGATGCCCGGTTGCGTTGCCGGTCATTTCATCGACGCGATCGACATCCCCGTCTTCGCCGTCCATGACTGCGAGGTCGCCGTCGATCCGGAGACCGGGCATGTCGAGGTGCTAAGCTATCGCGTGGTTCAGGACGTCGGCCGCGCGCTGAATCCACGCGCAATCCAAGGCCAAATCCAGGGTGGCGTCGTGCAGGGTCTGGGCTACGCCCTGCACGAGGAGGTGACGATCGGCAGCAATGGCCGTGTCAGTCAAAGCGGCTTTGAGACCTACCGCGTACCGCTTGCGCTCGACGTCGTACCGGTGGAGATCAGCCTCTATGAGGGTGCGCCGTCGGTGGGGCCGCTCGGCACCAAGGGCGCCGGCGAGGTGCCGATCCTCAATGTCGGCGCCGCCGTCGCCTGCGCCGTTGCCAACGCGACAGGAAAGCGGGTGCAGGAATTACCTCTGACGCCGCCGCGCGTGCTCGAACTTCTGCTCGAGCGCAAGCCGGGTCTGGCGCTGTCTCACATTGTCGAGGTGTGGACGGACAACCTTGTTCGTCCTCACCAGACGCCCTAGGGACACCGGAACATGCCCAGCAAACGATCCGAACGCCGAGCGACCGACTTGGGCGCCAGGCGCCTGATCCGCGGCGGGTAAGCGTTACCGTCTCCCCGCACCGACCAGGGCCACGATATTTTCGTCCGTTCCCTTCCTTGGGGCTCAGGCAGCCGCGACCTCGTGGCCCGCCATGACCTCCAGCGCTCTCAGAATAGCGGAATGGTCCCAGCTTTTGCCGCCGAGGGCGGTACAGGTGTTGAACAGCTGCTGGGCTGCGGCAGTGCCTGGCAGCGACAAGCCGAGCGCGCGTGCGCCTTCCAGCGCGAGGTTGAGATCCTTCTGATGCAGCTCAATGCGAAAGCCCGGATCGAAATTGCGCTTCAGCATGCGATCGCCGTGCACTTCAAGGATCCGGGACGACGCAAAGCCACCCATCAACGCCTGGCGCACCAGCGCGGGGTCGGCCCCCGCCTTGGAGGCGAACAGCAACGCCTCGCTCACCGCCTCGATGGTCAGCGCCACGATGATCTGGTTCGCAACCTTGGTGGTCTGGCCGTCGCCATTGCCGCCGACATGCGTGACATTCTTCCCCATCGTTTCAAACAGGGGCTTCATCGCATTGAACGCCCGCTCCCGCCCGCCAACCATGATGGTCAGGCTGGCCGCCTTGGCGCCAACTTCGCCGCCGGAGACCGGCGCGTCGAGATAGTCGGCCCCGAGCGCATCGATCCAACGTGCAAACTCCTTGGTCGCCAGCGGAGAGATCGAGCTCATATCCGTCACGATCATGCCTTTGGAGATGCCCTCCGCCACGCCGCCTTGACCGAACAGCACGGCTTCGACATGCGGAGTGTCCGGTACCATGATGATCACGGCGTCCGCTTCCTGCGCCACCTGCCTGGCGGACTCGCAAGCGGTGCCGCCGGCCGCAATCAACTCGGGCGCAACAGGTACGACGTCGTGCAGGAACAGGCGATAGCCGGCAGCCAGGAGGTGGCCGGCCATCGGACGTCCCATGGTGCCAAGTCCGATGAATCCGATGTCTTTCATTGTCGTTGCTCCTGTCAGCCGGATGAAAGCGTTTTTCGGCGAGCGACTCTCGGCTCGCGTGAAGAAAACGCGACAAATAAATTCCAGAGCTCCGTCCCGATTCAATCGGAACGGAACAGGCTCTAGGTCACGAAAGTCTGCGCGGCGTGCCAGCCGAGGCTCTCGAGCGTGGTCGTCCGCGGCTTGTATTCGCACCCGATCCAGCCCCGATACCCGATGCTGTCGAGATGCTTGAACAGATAGGAGTAGTTGATCTCGCCGGTTCCCGGCTCATAACGGCCCGGATTGTCGGCGAGCTGGACATGCGCGATCCGGCCGAGATGCTTCCGCAGGGTCCGCGCGATATCACCTTCCATGATCTGCATGTGATAGATGTCGTACTGGATGAACAGATTGGACGAGCCCACCTCGGAAATGAGCTGCACCGCCTGTTCCGTACGGTTCAGGAAGAAGCCGGGAATATCGAGCGTATTGATCGGTTCGACCAGGAGCTTGATGCCGTGCTGGCCGAGCGCGCCGGCAGCGAAGCGCAGGTTGGACACGAGGACGTCCTGCAGTTCTGCCCTATCCGTATCGGCTGGAGCGATGCCGACCAGGCAGTTCAGCTGCCGGCAATCCAGCGCCTTTGCGTAATCGATTGCACGCACCACGCCGTCGCGAAATTCATCGACCCGATTGCGCAGGATCGCAATGCCCCGTTCGCCGGCGGCCCAGTTGCCGGCCGGAAGATTGTGCAGCACCTGGGTCAGCCCACAGCGCGCCAATTCCTCCCGCAACGCGCCCTTCTCGAAGTCATAAGGAAAAAGATACTCGACTGCGTTGAAGCCGGCGGCCTTGGCGGCTGCGAACCGATCGAGAAACGGCAGCTCGTTGAAGAGCATGGTGAGGTTGGCGGCAAATTGAGGCACGGGTCGTATCTCCGCTTGAAGCGCTGAAAGATGTCGTCAGGCCGGCAACAGCGTGCCGGATCGTGACGCGCTCGGGACGTCATCGAGCGGAAGATCGAGCACTTCCTCGAACTCGACGATGTTGTCGATCTCCGTTCCCATGGCGATATTCGTCACCCGCTCGAGAATGAACTCCACCACCACGGGCACGCGATGCTTCGCCATCAGCTCGCGTGCGGTCGCGAACGCCGCCTGCGCGTCGTTCGGGTCCGTCACACGGATCGCCTTGCACCCCAGCCCCTCCGCGACGGCCACATGGTCGACGCCGTAAACCCCGATCTCGGGCGCGTTGATGTTCTCGAACGATAGCTGGACGTGATAGTCCATGTCGAAGCCGCGCTGGGCCTGCCGGATCAGGCCGAGATATGAATTGTTCACGACGACGTGGATGTAGGGCAGATTGAACTGCGCCCCGACCGCGAGCTCCTCGATCAGGAACTGGAAGTCGTAATCACCCGACAGCGCGACAATGTCGCGATCGGGATCGGCGGCACGCACGCCAAGCGCGGCCGGCAGCGTCCAGCCGAGAGGGCCGGCTTGGCCAGCGTTGATCCAATTGCGTGGATTGTAGACGTTGAGGAACTGGGCGCCGGCGATCTGCGACAAGCCGATCACGGTCACGTAACAGGTGTCGCGGCCGAAGGCCTTGTTCATTTCCTCGTACACGCGCTGCGGTTTGATCGGGATGTTATCGAAGTGGCTCTTGCGCAGCATCGAACGCTTGCGGTCGCGACAGGCGGCGGGCCAGGCCTGCCGATCGCGCAGCCTCCCCGACTTCCGCCACTCCCTGGCGACGCTCACGAACATTTCCAGCGCAGCCTTGGCGTCCGAAACGATACCGAGGTCCGGATTGAAGACCCGTCCGATCTGCGTCGGCTCGATGTCGACATGGACGAATTTGCGGCCCTTCGTATAGGTCTCGATCGAGCCGGTATGCCGGTTGGCCCAGCGGTTTCCGATGCCGAGCACGAAATCGGATTCGAGCATCGTGGCGTTGGCGTAGCGATGGCTGGTCTGCAGGCCGACCATGCCTGCCATCAGCGCGTGATCGTCAGGAATGGCGCCCCACGCCATCAGCGTCGGGACCACGGGAACGTTGACCGCTTCGGCGAAGGCGACCAGCAGCTCGGACGCATCGGCGTTGATCACGCCGCCGCCGGCCACGATCAGCGGCCGCTCCGCGGCGTTCAGCATCTCGAGCGCCTTCTCGATCTGCTTGCGCGTCGCCGCCGGCTTGTAGACCGGCAGCGGTGAATAGGTCTCGTCGTCGAACTCGATCTCGGCCAATTGCACATCGAGCGGAAGATCGATCAGCACCGGTCCCGGCCGTCCCGACCGCATGACATGGAAAGCCTGGCTGAACACGCGCGGCACCAGCGCCGGCTCGCGCACTGTGACGGCCCATTTCGTCACCGGCTTTGCGATCGCCTCGATGTCGACGGCCTGGAAATCCTCCTTGTAGAGCCGCGCCCGCGGCGCCTGACCCGTAATGCAGAGGATCGGAATCGAATCCGCGATCGCCGAATAGAGGCCGGTGATCATATCGGTGCCGGCGGGGCCCGATGTGCCGATGCAAACGCCGATATTGCCTGCCTTCGCCCTGGTATAGCCTTCCGCCATATGCGAGGCGCCTTCGACGTGCCGCGCCAGGATATGACTGATCGAGCCGTTGCGCTTCAGTGCGGAGTAAAGCGGATTGATCGCCGCGCCGGGAACGCCAAAAGCGCAAGTGATCCCCTCGCGCTCCAGTATGCGGACCGCTGCATCCACCGCTCGCATCTTCATGTGATGATCCCGCTTCGCTATGAGTTGGCCTGAGCAGGATCATCAGGCCCGCGAGCATCGATCTCAACGCAATCGATTGGAATTTCCGCGCTGTGGCAACGCTCGCGATTTCTTGCGCGTCTTCAAACGATTAGCCTCAGCGTAGAAATGGAAATCGTTGCGGACGGAATCGCAGCCAGCCTTACGCCTGCGCTTGCTGCGTGCGGTTCCCGCGAAGTTCGGCCGTGAGTTCGGCTGCGATCCGGTGCACGATCGTGCCGATCTCGGGCAAGCGTTCGTTCGTCAGCCTGTCGGCCATGCCCGATACCGAGATTGCGGCATATGGTTCGTTGCAATCATTGAAGACGACCGCGGCCACGCAGCGCAGGCCGAGGCGCGCCTCTTCATCATCCACCGCATACCCCTGACGCCGCACGATCTCCAATTCCTTGAACAACTCGCCGGGCCGCACGATCGACTTTTCCGTCAGCCGCGGCATGCCCTGGCGGCGAATGATCGCGTTGACGTCGGCATCGGAATAGGTGGCCAGCACCGCCTTGCCCACTCCCGAGGCGATCATCGCGACGCGTCCGCCGACCTTGGTCAGCGAGCGCATGATCTCACGGCTTTCAATGCGGGACACGACAATGATGGATTCGTCATCGACCACGGCAAGATTGGCCGTTTCCCTGGTCTGGTCGCGCAGCTTGCGCAGATAAGGCAGCGCCTGCGCGGCAAAATTCCGCCGGCGCACGAAGGTCGAGCCGACCACGAAGCTTTGGGCGCCGATGTGCCACTTGGACTCCTCGCGGTCGAACTGCACGAACCTGCGGTTCTCGAGCGTGGTCAGCAGACGATGAACGGTCGAGGGCGACAGGCCGGTACGGATCGCCAGATCGGTCAGCCGATAGCCTTCATCATCCTCTGCAAGTGTCTCCAGGATTTGCATGGCGCGATCGACGGACTGAACACCGCCGTCGCGTACGTCCTGCTCCGGCTGCGCGCGAAGATCGGGATCGGATGGCTTGCGCCTGATCGACTCTCTTTTCATCACGACCTGACCCTAACCGGTTGCGGTTCAGAACGAAATTGCTCGCCAAGAACGAGCATCAGAATTGGCATATGGCATACCATCACGCTCAGGAGTCAAGGGAACGAAATCTGCGAATAGGTCAGTATTTTTGCCATTCTTCTTTTAAACTGGCTCGATTCTTTTGTTTGACTTCTGGGATAATGTATACCACGATTATTTCGAGACGACCTAATCACGCAACCGGGAGAACGCTGCCATGTACGTCGGGGACATCCTTCGCAACAACAGTCCACACCTGGTGGCGATCGGCTCCAACGAAACCGTGAGCATTGCGGCGAACCTGATGTACGCGAGCAATGTCGGCGCCCTCGTGGTCAGAAGCGCCTCGCGCAGCAAGGACGCCGCCGTGGTCGGAATGTTCAGCGAGCGCGACGTCGTTGCTGTGATCGCCGAGCGCGGCACCAATGGTCTTGCCATGAAAGTCGCGCAGTTCATTTCGCCGCGGCCGCTGGTGTCCTGCAATTCGCAAGATGCGCTCACGGATGTCGAGCGACTCATGGCCCGTCACGGGATCCGCCATATCCCCGTCATCGACAACGGCCGGCTCGTCGGCGTCGTGAGCATGCGGGACATCACCCTTGCTTTCGAGGAAGCCGCCTGCGCGGCCTGACAGACTTACCCAAGGCCATTGCCACGCTACTCGGTTCGAGCCGCTGCGGCTCCTGCTGTGTCCCCATTCTGCTTGCGAGGATCTCATGAGAATCTGCATCTACGGCGCCGGTGCGATCGGCGGCTATCTCGGTGTCGAATTGATGCGCGCTGGCGCCGATGTCAGCCTGGTCGCACGCGGCGCGCATCTCGCCGCAATGCGGCAGAACGGCCTGAAGCTCCTGATCGGCGACGAGGAGCGCGTCGTGCATCCTCGTTGTACCGACAGCCCCGCCGAACTCGGCGAGCAGGATTACGTCATCATTTGCCTCAAGGCGCATTCGATCACCGGCGTCATCGAGCCGATGCGACCGCTGCTGGGCGATCGGACCCGCATCGTCACCGCCGTCAACGGCATTCCCTATTGGTATTTCCACAAGCATGGTGGTCGGCACGAGGGATCGACGCTCGAGAGCATCGATCCTGGCGGTCGGCAGTGGAACGAGCTGGGTCCCGAACGCGCCATCGGCTGCGTGGTTTACCCCGCCACCGAAATTGAGGCGCCCGGCGTGATCCGCCACGTCTACGGCAACAACTTTCCGCTGGGCGAGCCCTCCGGCGAGATCACACCCGACGTCCAGAAACTTTCCGAGCTGTTCGCGGCCGCGGGCATGAAAGCGCCCGTCCTCGACCGCATCCGTGACGAGATTTGGCTCAAGCTGTGGGGCAACGTCTGTTTCAATCCAATCAGCGCCCTCACCCACGCGACCCTCGACGTGATCTGCAGCAATCCGGGCACGCGCGCGCTGTCCAGAGCGATCATGCTGGAGGCCCAGGCGATTGCGGAAAGCCTCGGCGTCAAGTTTCGGGTCGATGTCGAACGCCGCATCGAAGGTGCGCGCAAGGTCGGAGCGCACAAGACCTCGATGCTGCAGGATCTCGAGCGTGGACGTCCGGTCGAGATCGATCCGCTGATCACCGTGGTGCAGGAGATGGGCCGGATGACCGGGATCGCGACACCCGCCCTCGATGCGGTGCTGGCCCTGGTCGCGCAGCGCACCAGGCTGGCCGGCCTCTATGACGGGGCGGCCGGCGCCGCAGCGGCAGAAACGCTGGCGGTGGCGTGATCCCGATGGCCAATGTTACGCGCTGGGTCCGCTTCCGCCACCATGACAAAATCGGCTTCGGGCAACTCACCCCGTCCGGCATCTCCGTGCACGAAGGGGACATGTTCGGCGACCCGCGACCGACTGGACAAATGCTGGCGCTGGACGACGTCGAGCTGCTCGCCCCGACGCAACCGAGCAAGATCATCGCGCTCTGGAACAATTTTCACGCACTGGCGGAGAAGCTGAAATCACCTGAGCCTGCCGAACCGTTGTACCTGTTGAAAGCGCCAACCAGCGTCACCACGCCTGGCGCGATCATCACGCGCCCCTTGGGCTACGATGGCAAGACGACCTACGAAGGCGAGCTTGGCATCGTCATCGGCAGGAGCTGCACCGCGGTCGCGCCCGAGCAGGCCGACGCCTTCATCTTCGGTTACACCTGCACCAACGACGTCACCGCCGCGGACATCCTCAATCGCGACCCGACCTTCCCGCAATGGGCACGGGCCAAGGGCTTCGACGGATATGGCCCCTTCGGTCCCGTCATTGCCTCAGGCCTCGACCCCGCAAGCCTTGTGGTGCGCACCATCCTGAACGGCGTCGAGCGCCAGAACTACCCGATCGCGGACATGATCTTCAGCGCACAGACGCTGGTCAGCAAGATCTCGCACGACATGACGCTGTTGCCGGGCGACCTGATCTGCTGCGGGACATCGATTGGCGTCGGGGTGATGAAGGAGCCCGTCAACACGGTCACCGTCGCGATCGACGGAATCGGCGAGTTGACCAACGAGTTTCGTCAGTAGGCGCGGCGGGACGATAGCCCGACGCAGCCGGCCCAAACGACAGTTATCTGCCTCAGGAGCACACATGAACTCCACGAAACCGGCATCATCGCCCGGCGGCTTCCGCTGGCTGCAGCTGGCGATCGGCATCGTCTGCATGGCGATGATCGCCAACCTGCAATATGGGTGGACACTGTTCGTTGACCCGATCGACGCGAAGTTTCATTGGGGTCGTCCAGCCATCCAGCTCGCCTTCACGATTTTCGTGATGACGGAGACATGGCTCGTGCCGGTGGAGGCCTGGTTCGTGGACAAATACGGCCCCCGCATCGTCATCATGTTCGGCGGGCTGATGATCGGGTTGGCCTGGGTGATGAACTCATACGCCTCCTCTCTCGTCACGCTCTATGCGGCAGCAATCGTCGCGGGCATTGGCGCCGGCGCCGTTTACGGCACTTGCGTCGGCAATGCGCTGAAATGGTTTCCGGACCGGCGCGGCTTGGCCGCAGGGGCAACCGCCGCCGGGTTTGGCGCCGGTGCGGCGCTCACCGTCGTCCCGATTGCCAACATGATTGCCGCCAGCGGCTACCAGAGCACCTTCCTGACCTTCGGGATCGGGCAAGGCCTCATCGTCATCCTGCTGGCCTGGTTCGTCCGGCCACCGCATGGCGTCGAATCACCCAGAAAAAAGCGTCTCAATCTGCCGCAAAGCGCGATCGACTACACCCCGCCCCAGGTGCTGCGCACCCCGATCTTCTGGGTCATGTACCTGGTGTTCGTCATGGTGGCTTCCGGCGGGTTGATGACCGCCGCGCAGATCGGACCGATCGCCCATGACTTCAAGATCGCGGACACGCCGGTCACGCTGGCGGGCTTCCAGATGGCGGCACTGACCTTTGCCATCTCGCTCGATCGCGTCTTCGATGGTTTCGGCCGTCCGCTCTTTGGCTGGGTCTCCGACAATATCGGCCGCGAGCACACGATGTTCATCGCGTTCGCGACTGCGGCGCTGATGTTGCTGACGCTGTCCACCTACGGTCACGTTCCGGTTGTCTTCGTGCTGGCCACGGCGATCTATTTCGGCGTCTTCGGCGAAATCTACAGCCTGTTTCCCGCGACGTCGGGCGACACGTTCGGCGCCAAATACGCAACCACCAACAACGGCATGCTCTACACGGCGAAGGGCACGGCGGCGCTGCTGGTGCCGCTCGCGAGCATCATCTCTTCCCAGCTCGGCTGGCAGGCCGTGTTCATCGTCGCGGTTGCACTCAATGCCACCGCTGCCCTCACCGCGTTGCTCCTGATCAAGCCGATGCGACGCGCGTTCATTCTCGGCAGTGAAGCGACGGCAAGCGCCGCAATCGCTCGTGCAAAGGTCTTCCCTGATGACGCATCCGTGTCTTACGACCGTCTCGAGAAGGCGCCATAACAAGAGACCTGTTGGCCGGAGCGCAAACGATTGAACGACAAATGGACGGATGTGCGAGCTCGGACCGCCCTGCGGCGAATCCTTGACGCCGCCATCGCGAGCGCCGATCCAAGGATCACGATTGCCGACGCCCTGCCGGCAAAGCCGAAGGGCAGATGCATCGTCGTCGGCGCAGGTAAGGCGTCGGCGGCAATGGCGGCGGGCCTCGACGCGGCATGGCCTGACGTCGAGCTTTCAGGGGTCGTCGTCACGCGCCACGGCCATTCGGTTCCAGCCGGCCGCATCGAAGTGCTCGAAGCGTCTCATCCCGTGCCGGATGACACGAGCGAGGCCGCTGCCCTTCGCATGCTGCGCGCCGTCGAGGGGCTTTCGGCAGACGATCTCGTCATCGCCCTGATGTCCGGCGGCGGCTCGGCGCTGATGACCCTGCCGGCATCTCCGATGACTCTCGCCGACAAGCAGGCGGTCAACCGGGCACTCCTTGCAAGCGGCGCGACAATTGCCGAGATGAACGTCGTCCGCAAACATTTGTCCGCGATCAAGGGCGGACGGCTGGCGCTGGCCGCCCGCCCCGCCCGCGTCATGACCCTTGTGATCTCAGACATTCCCGGCGACGATCCGGCGGCGATTGCCTCCGGTCCCTCGCTGCCGGACAGCAGCACAAAAGCGGATGCGCTGGAGATCGTTGGCCGGTTTGCCATCGACCTGCCGGAAGCGGCGCGGCTTGTGCTTGAACAAGCGGACGAGACGCCCAAGCCCGGCGAGATCGATGCCGACGTCCGCATCCTTGCCGCTCCATTCCATGCGCTTGACGCTGCGGCCAACGCCGCCCGAGACGAAGGCTTGACGCCGATCGTCCTTGGCGACGCGATCGAGGGCGAGGCACGGGAACTCGGAACCGTGATGGCCGGCATCGCCCGGTCGGTTGCGAGGCGCGCGCAGCCAGGGCCCGCCCCCACGGTGCTGCTGTCCGGAGGCGAAACGACGGTGACGATCGGGCGCGGGCCGGCGGGACGCGGCGGCCGCAACACCGAATTCCTGCTGGGGCTTGCCGTCGCCCTGTCCGGCGCATCCGATATCTGGGCCATTGCGGGCGACAGCGATGGAATTGATGGAACGGAAGATGCGGCTGGCGCTTTGATCGGTCCGGATACGCTGCGGCGCGCCGCCGCGAACCTGCTTGACGCACGGGCGCACCTGGCTGCCCATGACAGCTATACGTTCTTCGACCGCCTTGGAGACCTCGTGCGCACCGGGCCAACGCTTACCAATGTCAACGATATCCGCGCCGTGCTGATTGCAGCCGGCAAGCCGGGAATCAAGCCAGCAATGAGGTGACCCATGCGCCGCCATCGACGCGCCAAGATCGTCGCAACCGTCGGTCCCGCCAGCAGTTCCCCCGAGATGCTCGAGGCGCTGCTGCTGGCTGGCGTCGATACGTTCCGCCTGAACTTCAGTCACGGAACGCAGAGCGATCACGCACGCATTCACGCGGCGATCCGAAAGCTGGAACAGGAAGTCGGCCGGCCGATCGGCATCCTGATGGACCTCCAGGGTCCGAAGATCCGCGTCGGCACCTTGCGCGATGGAAAGATCGCCGCAGCGGCCGGAGAGACCATTCGGTTCGTCTTGTCCGGATCGGATGGCGACCGAACCGCAATTCCCCTCCCGCATCGGGAAATCTTTGCCGCCGTTGCCCCTGGCCATGACCTTCTGATCGACGACGGCAGGGTCCGCGTTCGCGTTACCGGGCTCGGTGACGATTTCATCGAAGCCAAGGTGATCGTCGGCGGCACGATATCCAATCACAAGGGCGTCAATCTGCCGGGCACGGTCCTCGATCTTTCACCGTTGACCGCGAAGGATCGCCTCGATCTGGAGTTCGGCCTGAAACTTGGCGTGGATTGGGTTGCTCTGTCGTTCGTGCAGAAGCCCTCGGACATCATCGAGGCGCGAGGTCTCATTGGGGACCGCGCCGGTCTGATGGCCAAGATCGAGAAACCTGCCGCGCTCGAACGGATCGACGACATCATCCAGTTGTGCGACGCCATCATGGTTGCGCGGGGCGATCTCGGCGTCGAAATCCCGCATGAGGACGTGCCGGGGCGCCAGAAGGAGCTGGTGCGGGCCTGCCGTCTCGCGGTGAAGCCCGTGATCGTCGCCACGCAAATGCTCGACTCGATGGTCGCCGCCCCTACGCCGACGCGTGCGGAAGTCTCCGACGTTGCGACCGCCATCTATGACGGCGCAGACGCAGTGATGCTGTCGGCGGAGTCCGCGACAGGGCGATATCCGCGCGAGGCGGTCGAGATGATGGACCGCATCATCCGCAGCACCGAACAACACAAGATGTACCGCTCGATCGTCGAGGCGACCCAGCCCGGCGAAGAGCAGACGCCACCGCACGCCGTGGCAACGGCAGCGGCCGATCTCGCCTCCGTCGTTCACGCCGCCGCCATTGTGGCCTATACGTCGAGCGGCACCACGGCCGCACGCGTCGCGCGCAAGCGGCCGAGCCGCCCGATCCTCGCCATCACCCCGAGCCGCGAAGTGTCCCGCCGCCTGTGCCTGCTTTGGGGCGCTCACAGCGTGCTTTCCGACGACGTTCAGAGCTATGAGGAGATGGTCGAGCGCGCAACTACATTCGCGCATGCAGAGCAGTTTGCATCGAGCCGCGATCTGCTGGTCGTTGTCGCCGGCATTCCCTTTGGACAAGCGGGAACAACCAACAATCTACGGGTCGTATCGCTGCCCTGAGAGAACCGTCGGCCCGAGCGATTGCATCATCAGCACACCGCGCGGCAAGGCGAGCGCGATGGTCGCGTGCATTCCCGATCGCCTAGGTCAGCATCGAGATGATCGATTGAAGCTGATCGGATGCTGACGTCACGAGCCCGTCGAACGATGTCTGGCCGTGAGCCGCGGCTCGCAGGATGCATTCCGCAACAGCGGCCTTGAGACCGAACACGGATTGATCCGCCGGCACGCTTGCCATGACTGCATCCAACGCATCGCGCATCGTCTGAATCAGTTCGGCGCTGTACTTCATGGCTGTCCCTCCGCACGCTCAAGATAGGCCGGCCGTGCCAGGTCGCCACTCACAAGCGCGCGATTCCAAATTGCCTTTTCTTAATGCAGTGACAGATACGTGAACCGGCGAGCGTTAGAGGTCTCTCTCGGCAAGCTTGCGAAACGCATCGGGCACCGAATGAACCGCCTCCAGCGCCGCTGAACCATATCCGATCGCCTCCCAGCCAAAGCGATCGCGGATTTTGTCGATCGCACGGTCCGCCGCCCAGCGGGCGATCCCTGTCGGGCTTCCAGGGCGAAGCGCTTCGTCCGCCAGTCCGAGTGGAAGCTCCAGCGCAAGATCCCAATGCTCCTCGAGATGCGACACCGAGATCGCCAACAGCGAGATGATCTTCGCGCCGGGATGGTCGGCAAGAGCCGCGCGCACCAGATTCTCGGCGAGCCGGGCCAGCACGATGGTCGTGCACACCGGCGCATCGAGCGTCATCGAGCGCGTCACCGATTTCAGGTTGGCGAAGCGGACGCGCACCGTCACGGTTCGTCCGGGCCGCGACTTCGCCCGAAGCCGCGTGGCGACGCGGTCGGCGAGATGAAGCAGTGTTGGCCGAATGACTTGCTCGATGGCAGGCTTTCGGCCGAGCGCCGATTGTGCTCCCGCGGATCGCGCACGCCGGTGTGGTTTGAGCTGTCGCGGATCGCGATTCCAGGCCAGCGCGGCAAGTTTCTCGCCCGCTGCCGGACCGAGCAAGCGCGTCAGCGACCGTTCCGACAATTTGGCGAGCTGACCGATCGTCGTAACGCCGATCGCGCCCAATCGGGCCCTGGTGACCGGCCCTACCCCCCACATCAACTCAACCGGCAGTTCGTGAAGGAAGCTTAGTTCGGCGGTGGGATCAACGACGACAAGTCCGTCGGGCTTTGCGACCTGCGAGGCGATCTTCGCCAGATGCTTGGTGCGGGCCACGCCGACCGAGATCGGAAGGCCGAGCTCGCTACGCACGCGCCGCCGGATCGACGCGGCTATTTCGGCAGGCGTTCCGAACAGGTGAGTACAGCCGGCAACATCCGCAAACGCCTCGTCGATCGAAATTCGCTCGACCAGCGGCGTGAAGTCGCCGATCACCTTGATGGCCGCGTCGCCCAGCCGCTGGTAGTCGCTGAAATGGCCGCCAACGAAAACGAGTTGCGGGCACAGTTGACGCGCTTCCCGCCCCGACATGCCGCCATGCACCCCGAAAGCCTTCGCCTCATAGGACGCCGCAAGCACAACCCCGCCCCCGACGGCGATCGGCTTGCCGCGCAGCGACGGCTCGAGCAGTTGCTCGACCGATGCGTAGAATGCATCGAGGTCCGCATGAAGGATGGTGGCTGCGGCTGCCATCTCGACCCGTTCATCCCTGACCTGACCGAAGCCGCCCGTCTCCGGACGCGGAAATTGACAATAGAACAAAATAGGAACATTCTGGAATCGAGTCAATCCAGCACGCGTCGTCGCGGCTGCTGGCGCCGCGAACGAGCGAGGTCGTCAACGCGCGCCGCTACTGCGCGCGCGTGCCGCGCGAGGGAGTCGGCCGGCTCTTCCTTCAGCCGGCCTCGCCCCATCGCCACCGATCTCGGCCTGCGGGAGATCGAAGCGGGAGTTGCTGCGAGGCATCAAACGCGAGGCACGTCGGCGGATCGATCGAGATGCATGACGGCGGCTTCTGCGATGGACGACCGCACGCAGCTTGCGCGTATTGCCGCACCGGCTCACGCATCAGCCGGCTGACTTTGCCGCGCGGGGCTTTTTCGGCTAGATATTTTGCAATGACCGACCAATCTCATCAGGTGGACTTCCAAGCTGCGGCCCACCTCTACAAATGGCCTTCGCTCAACAACGCGAGGCGAGAGGATCGCGCGCCCTATATGGTCGTCAACGGAACGCTCGACCAATGCATTCGGGATTTCATGGGAAAACCCGAGAAGACGCGACATCTCTACGAGATCCGGACCAAGTCGCAGCCTCCCCTCGTCCCCGACGTGTTGTCACCCGAGCATGTGATCGAGCTCTCCAGGCTTCGCGAGTTTCTCTGAGGCGCGCACGAACGCGATCCCGACGCGTCTCGTTTGCGGAGCGACTTATCCATCTGTCGTAGGTCTGGTGCCGGATTGTTTGCCCCTTGGGGAGCCGGTACACTTGCTCGACTCCCTGACTGACCGACGTCCGTGCCGGCATGATTGATCCGCTTCGACCCCGCTGAGGCTTGCACGTCGCCTGACGGGAGAGGAACGGCCGCACGGCCGGTTGATCGGGCATCGCGAGGCGCCGCATGAGGTTCAATCTGGCGATCCTGAGTGTGCTGGCCGCAAGGCCCGGGCAGCGGATCGCGATCGACGAGGTCAGCCGCGAGGTCAAGCGCATGATCGCGGCCGGCGATGAAGCCACGCAGTCGAAGCGGCCGTCCGAGCTTGGCGACGCCGACGTCTTCCAATCGGGATGGGCATCGATCAACGATGCGGGCCTGCAGATCACCGATTCGGGACTCTCGCTGTGGCGCTCGCTTGAAGCCGCCCGCATCGAGCAAAGACTCGATCAACAGGAAACGGAACGATTGGACACTGTTGCAGCCGACACGCGCCATCCAGGTGCGGACACCGCGATCGACCATCCCGACGGCGTTGATCTCGAGCTCCCCGGCATGACGCGCGAGGACCGCGACGACCGCCAGCCATCCGGCGAGGGCCGTTCGACCACTGCTCCCGACATCCCCTCGGGGGACTCTCCGATCATCCCTGCGCCTGCATTCGGCTCGTTTCAAAGGGCGAACCGCATGGTGGGTTCGCGGCTGTCCGGTCTGGTCGGCTTGCTCGGCACGATCAAGCCGAAATTCGCCGGCGCGCGGCGACGGCGATCCGCAGAGGATGTCGGGGATCGTCGTGCCGATCGTCGAGGCGGATTGACGGGGCTCGCGGTGGCGTGCCTCAGCCTGATCTCGGTCGTCGCTTGCGTTGCCGCCGCGATCGCACTTGGTCAGCTCTCTTCGCTGAAGTCGGACATTGCCGCGTTGCGACGGGAACTCGCCCCGCTGAGGGAACGCCTCGCCAGACTCGAACAGGTCGAAGTCGCAAAACGCGAGGCCGCCCAGCAGGAAGATGCGCAGAACAAGGCCGAGGCGGACAAGAAGCTGACTGACGGCGCAGGCGAACAGGCCGCGCTCAGCCTCTCGCGTGAAGAGATTCAGTTGATAAGGGAGTACATCAAGGCAGCGCCTTCTGCCGGCGCAGCTGTCGCGCCGATCAATGTCGGCGATCCCATCACCGGTGGAATGATTCCGCTGCCTTCACCGCTCACGGAGAAGCTGCCGCGCCTTGTCGGTGCGAGGTTTGCGACCCGCAACGGTGCCATCATCATCAGCACGCGCAACAGCCGCCGCATCGATGCCGTGCTATTGCCGAACTAGCTCCTTACGGGAATTAACAGGGTAAATACGGAAAATGTGCCCCATTGACGCGCAATGGCTTGCGCCAAGCTCCTGAAAGCTTGAGATTTTTTCGCGCAACTCCCGACCAATTCCCGACAAACGGGTTACGGGAATTCGGCCTTCGTCACACGGGAAATTTAGTCCGCGCGCGGCAATGCTCTGGCGCCCTAGGACTCTTCGCACAAGGCTGCCCTCAGCTGGATCCCCTCCCAGGGCTCCGCAGCTTTGCATGTTAACCTCATTGCTAAATCTGTTTGACGATCAAAAATCCGAGCCTATATGTGTTTTTGAGCCGGCCGGCGATTAGAGTCGGCTCTGCTGAGCCTCCAGAAACCACATCGGCGATGATCACAATCGGACGCGGTTAACCGCGCTTCGGCGCGCATTGACTTTTGGGCTGTGCCCCGAGGGCTGCTCGCGTCCGCGGTGCGAAAGATGGAGCGGCGCAATGAGCAAAGACGGCGATGAGGCGCCCTGCGAGCCGCGCAGCGAGGCCTACGAGGTTGGTTACGGCAAACCGCCCAAGGCGACCCGCTTTGGAGCACGCGCGCAGCCGAACCGGCGTGCAAGCAAACAGCGCTCGCCTGATATTGCGGCGCTGCTGGAGCGGTCGATCGAGGCTCGCATCGATGGCAAAATCACCAAACTGCATCCGCACCAGGCGATGCTGCACGGGCTGTTCAAGCGTGTGGTCGCGGGCAAAATCCCCGCGATCAAGCTGTTTCTGCGGGAATGCAAGCGCGCCAAATTGCTCGATCCACCGCCTGACATCGTAAGCCGTTCCGTCATCGAGGTACCGCATGGCACGCCGATGCCGCTCGCCGTGCGGCTTGTCAAACACGTCGGTCCCCCGCCCTGGGCTGCCGATGTCTACCAGCAATTCAAAAGTGAATATGAGCGCGATATCGCGCATATCGAACAACTCAAAGAACAGGCCGAGGCGGCCCGTCGGAGCGTTATGGACTAGGGAGCTCGGGCATCATGGCCAAGGGATTTACAGAAGGATCTAGCTATAAGCGCGGGCTGCCGCCGGTTGCTACACAATTCCGTAAAGGGACCTCCGGCAACCCGAAGGGTCGGCCTAAGGGAGCGGTCAGTATCGAGCGGCTAACCCGCAAATTTGCGCTCAAAACCCAACCGGTCGCGATCTCAGGCAAGACGCAATCGATGAGCCGGCTTGAGATCGCGATCCTCAAGCTCAAGGCGGTCGCAGCAACCGGACACCCCGCGGCCGCCGTCCTAATCGATCAATTGCGCGGCCTTACCGCCACGGAACAGCCTGAAAATAAAGGTCCCGTACTCTTGTCGCCGGAAGCCCTAACAGAGGACGAGTGGATAAAGCGGGAGGAGGAAGCCAATAGGCACAAGATCGAGCCGGGTACCGAAATCAATGTGGAGGCCGACGAATTTCTCAAGGCCGTTCGCGGCGAACCGTCGCCTTTAGGCGAGGCGTTGCTGGCTTTTCATGAGAAGTATTCGATCTAACCGATCTGCCGCTTGGTGATCCGATGGACGATGTATCCAAACCCACGCTCTACGATCTGTTCGAGGCTACCAGCCTGCAAAACTGCAAGCGGCGGCTCGATGCGGGCGAAATCCCCAGTCCAGAGCAGCTCGCCGATATCCTGTCGGCCAACGCACATCAACCTTTGCCCGCCTGGTTTTTGGATCTGGTCGCAAAGAGCCTCCGGGGCGACTTGAAACAAAGGGCCGGTCGACCAAAAGAGCGCCAAATCCAGCAAATTCGATTTGCCGCGGCCACTGCGGACTATCGGGCTTACCTCGGCTGGTTGACCAAACGCGACCGAAGCTTGGGCCTTCGGGGCTGGTCGATCCTGCGCCGCCAAGATTGGTGGTCGGGGCCGCCGCATGAACGGGCTGCAAAAATCGTCATCAGAACGTGGCGCCTGCCCATCGGTTGGCGTTCGTTTCTCAACCGGGTCTCTTCAGACAAATAATCCGCGCATTATCCTGAATGATGCCGCCGTCCTGAATCTGTAGGTCTCTCCTGCGAACCACAACGGGAGACCAATATGTTAGATAATCCACGCTGGACCAGAAAACTCGACCTCACCTACCAAAGCATCTGCGATCTTAACCCGCGTAAGAACAATCCCCGCACCCATTCAAAGCAGCAGATCGCCCAAATTGCAAAGGCGATCCAACGATTCGGATTCACCAACCCGGTTCTGGTCGATGACGACAATGGTGTGATCGCAGGGCACGGCCGCCTTGAGGCTGCAAAGACCATCGGCCTTGCCGAGGTACCGACCGTCCGCCTCTCGCAGATGAGCGAGAGCGAGATCCGCGCCTATGTTATTGCCGACAACAAGCTTGCCGAGAATGCCGGCTGGGATCGGAAACTGCTGGGCATCGAGCTGCAGTACCTCTCAGATCTTGAGATCGATCTGGACGTTACGATCACCGGCTTTGAGCTCCCGGAAATCGACATCCTGATCGGCGAGACAACGGCCGCCCGGGAAGAGCCTGCGGACCCGCCGATTCCCCCGCCCGAGGGGCCGGCGATCAGCCGGCCCGGCGATATCTGGTGCATCGGAGCGCACCGCCTGATCTGCGGCGATGCGAGGAAAGCTGAAACCTATCAAGCGCTGCTCGGCGATGCGCGGGCCCAAATGGTGTTCTCCGATCCGCCCTATAATGTCCCGATCGCGGGCCATGTCGGCGGGCTTGGCCAAATCCAGCATCGCGAGTTCGCGATGGCCTCTGGCGAGATGTCGGACGATGAGTTCACCTGCTTTCTGTCCGAGGTCTTCGGCCATTTGGCGGCCTATTCCGATGACGGCGCCATCCATTTCCAATGCATCGATTGGCGCCATATCGGGCATATGATCAGCGCCGGCCGCGCGGTCTATACCGAGACCAAAAACATCTGCGTCTGGGCCAAGAACAACGCCGGCATGGGCTCGCTCTACCGTTCGCAGCATGAGCTCGTCTTTGTCTTCAAGGTCGGAACCGCACCGCACCTCAACAATGTCGGCCTTGGCAAATATGGCCGCAACCGCAGCAACGTCTGGAGCTACGCCGGCGCAAGCGGCTTTGGCGATGGCCGCGAGGACCTTGCGCTGCACCCGACTGTCAAGCCCATTGCCTTGGTCGCGGACGCCATCCGTGACTGCTCCCACCACAAAGGCATCGTTCTTGATCCTTTTGTCGGCTCCGGAACCACGCTGATCGCCGCGGAGCGAACCGGACGGATCGGCTATGGCATCGAGCTTGACCCGCAATATTGCGACGTCGTTGTGCGCCGCATGCAAAGCGCCTGCGGCCTCAACGCCGTTCTGCAAGCAACGGGCGAGCCATTCGAAGACTAGACGGCATTTTCGACAAGCGGCGCGGTTCGGATGTTGCACCGTCGTGCGGCCAACTATTCGGTTGCTACATCAGGCGATCGGACAGCCAACGCACCAGGCCTGCGTCGATCGCCGCGCTCGCTATTTGGTCGGCCGACCAAAGACGGACCTTCGTTGCGGCGGGCCCGCCGATCGGACGAGGCGCGCTGTGATAGATAAAGAAGAAGAAATCGCAGCTCGCCTCGCGTTCGAACCGGTCAAGATAGCCCTCGAATTCGGCCTGCGAGGTTCGTGATTTGATCTGCACCCAAGCGGTTTCGCCGCTGATCGGTTGCCGCAAGATCAAATCGACGTCGGCCTGGTTGCCTCCGAGCGGGCTTGTTCGTTGCCAACCGCCGCGGGAGAAGATCAAATCGATCAGCGTCTCGAAATCCCGCCAGTCAAGCCGGCGCACCATGGCGGCGACGGTTGTGGTCATTTCCGCTAGCAGGAGATCACCCTTGACGCGCAGCGGTTCGTCTTCGCCGCGGATCCGTCGCAGCAAGTAATCCTGGTGGCGGACCGCGCAGATCGTCATCTGATAGTTCGCGGTGCTGGTCAACGCTGAGCTTAAGCTACGCGAGGTCAACGGCTCCCCGCTCAAGGTGGTGCACCGCCAGCCGCCGCGGGTGCGGCGAAACCGAGCCGGCGCCGCGGCATCATCTTCACCGCCCGCAACCACGTCCCCGTCCGCGAACGTCCACCAAAGATGTCCGTCCGCTATCGTCACCCATAGGGTATCTTCACCCAACGAATAAAACGCCTGAAGCTCGCGCAGGCCCTGCCCCACGCCGGCCTTCTTGCGCCCCATCGCAATGAGCTCTTCGCGCACCCTGTCCCAATTGCCCTGCGCGCAAGCCGTGTGCGCTACGGCGCGATATCCGAACGGCAGAATACCCTCGACGATGGCCGCTCGCGCCCATTTCCCGCCCTCACCCAGCTTGATGTAGCGCACCGCGCCTACTTTGAAGGAAGCTAATTGATCGGCGCCGCCCGCATATCGGCTTGTGCGCGCAGCTGTTACGGCGCGCTTTCCATTCTGCCCGCTCCGCTCCTCGCTACGGCCTCTTGCACCGCTGCTCTGTGTCGCCATCTCGCTCAATCCTAACAGCGGTCATCGCGGACCGGTGTGTTCGCTCGTTCCGTCCCTCAAGTCGAGCGACGGCGCGAACCCTAGCGAGTTACAGTTAACAATATCCTCTTTTGGGATAATCCGAATCCGGGATCAAATTGCTTGTCGCCCCGAATCTTCATCCCCGGCGACGATGCAAAAATCCCTTCAGTCTGCCGAATACCAACGCCTCATTGCGCTCCTCATCGCGGCGCGCCACAAGGCCGGCATCCGCCAGCACGGGCTCGCCAAAAAACTTGGCAAGCCGCAATCCTTTGTTGCCAAATATGAGGGTGGCGAACGGCGGCTCGATGTCGTCGAGTTCATCACCATCGCCGAAGCCCTTGGCGCTAACCCCGCCAAGCTGTTCAAGCAATTTTTGCGTGGCAAGAGCCGCTCGGCATAAGGCATGCCCCACCGCCGACCTCGCGCAGCAAATCGGCGTCGACCCGGCGAATTGCCAACCCACCGCAAAGCCATCCGCGTGCTACGGCGCCATTTACCGACGCGCGGGCAGGCTCCGGCGAGTTACGCCGTCACCGGGGACACGCCAGGCACAGGCACGATCATCCGATACCGGCGGAAAAAAGATCAGTGCAGGCCGCTGTCCGAGAGCGAACGTCGATCTTCGTCGGCCGCTTCATCGTCCCGTTGGTGTTCGGCCATGGCCTCAGCCTTTTCGACGATTCTAAGTCGGGCGGCGCGGTCGCGGATCGAGCGAAAGGCCATCAGCAGCCTGAACGCCTCCAGCGCATCGGCAGCCTCGCTCTGTTTCGTCAAGATCACCCCCTCATCTCTGATCGCCGGGACAAACCTCCTCCAATAGATGTAGTTGAATTGGCCTTCCCATGAGTGGACCGGCGCGTTGCACTCAGCGCAATTGAAGCTGCGCGGCGATTTCGAGAGATTTCTCGGCTTTTGCACCGCACGATAAAGAGCACCGCAATTGGTGCAGCTGAAAACAATCTGGGTCATCTAAAATCGGCTTCGTGTTGCAAAGTTGGTCTCGCGCTCCGACCAACCGACAATGGGCTCACCGATCGGAGCCGGTCATGGTTGGGCACTGCGATCCGATGGATTACGTTGCGGCGAAGCGTATCTCTATCCCGATGGCTGTCAATCCGGACCACGATCGGCGGATATCCAGCAGCCGAGCAAAATTCTTCTCCTCTTGACAGGATTTGCCTGTGACCCAAATGGGCCAAGACGCGCCGGCATGGAGGCCCTACGATGCCCTTTCCTGGCCGTTCGCGATTCTATCAAAGGCGCTTTGCGTGTTGTGAGCTGGATTGCTGCAAACCGCACTACACGAATCGTAACGGTCGCCTCAATTGGCTTGTGAGCGTTATTGCATTTACTTGCTCTCAACGCGTCATCGATTGCGAATTGGATTTGGGTTTGACTTGTCCGTGGCCTTCAACCAGCACCATCGGCAGTTTTTAGAGTATCTTCGGCACGGGGCATGGATGCGTTCTTCCGACCTACCCGATCGGCAAAAACTGAAACTGACCTTGCTTCACAATCAATGGATCGAGGTTCAAGGCACCGGTGGCGAAGTCCGTTACCGGATTACGCCAAAGGGACTCGCTGAGATGAGCAAACCTAGAAGGCTTCGCTAACGGGTAAACAAAAAGGATGCTGCTCCCATTCGCGTTCGAGCCGACCAGAAAAGTCTTTCGAATTCGGCCTGCGAGGTCAGACGGTCTCAGGCTCGCAGCAATGTCCGCAACAAAGACGCCGCGTCCTGGAGCCGCCCGGCGTCATAGATCAGCTGCTCGATGTCCATGGAGACGCGCACGCCCTCGCTGACGCTGCCGGTCTCTGCGCAGGCGGCCGCGGCCCTGGCAATCTGCTCGGCCTCCTTGCGCTTGGCATGAACGTTCTTAAGGCAGGCCGTAATGGCCGGCTCAATCCATTGTGCGACCATCGCACGCGCTCCTCTCTGCTCTTCGCATTTGCAGGAACGCTCCGTTTGCGCCGCAAGTCCAGTCGGTTCTGCGGCCATGCTTACCGCCCGTTGAGCAGGATACGCGAGGGGCTCCCGATCCTTGGGGGCACGGCACCGTACGCCACGGCGCCAGCAACGTGCGCCTTCGGAGGATTCGCCAACGGGCAGTATTCCGATTGGCTTTCTTTTGTTGCCAAATCGGGGGCGCTAGCCGCTGCGCCGCATCGCCCGCGTCTGCCGCGCAAAGGCCGCGCGCTCATAGCGCTCCAGCCCCCGCAACTGTTTTCGCAATTTTGCGTCAGGAGCCTTTAGAAAGGCAGCGAGTAATTCGTGACGGACTGCGCGCAAGCGAGCAAGCTCGAACTTAGGGCGTACGACGTCGGTTGGTTCAATGGAGGGCGCCTCGCGCGCCATCCAGTCCAGAAGCCCCCGTGTCAGCGCCTCGCACTCCGCATCGTCATCGCCCTTCCCCCGAGAGGATGACCGGATCTTCCGGTACGCCTCGCCATGTGCTTGTCGGCGGCACCCTCCTCGGTGAAGGCCCAGGGCAGCATGAACTTGGCTTCGAACACCGCGCCGGTCTGCTCGACGATGCCGTCGAGCGTTGCTGCCATCCATGAATGGACGGGGTGACGTACGCGCCTCTGGATGTCTTTGACGGTCTGGCCGCTGTTGCGCTGGTACCAGCTCCGATTGAGCTCTTCGGTAGCGGTGCCGAGCTGGACGATCAAATTGCCGGACAAGTCCTCAGGCTCGCTTTCGCCGCGCTTTTCCCGCCACAGGCGGATGAGATCAGCCTCGTCATTTCCCATGATGATGCGGGCATCCGAGCCGCCGATGAAATGACGGCGGTCGGAACGGCTGAACTTGATGAGTTGGAAATGGTACTCACCGGTCTCTCCTGGTGTGAACAGCGCGGCGATGGTTGCCGCACTGCCCAAACCCCGCGGGATGCGAGGCGAGAAACCGGGGCCGTTTTTGTGCTCGGCCGACTCAGTAACGCTCCAATGGCACGGGAATGCCAGTCCTTTCTGCAGCAACAATCTTGCTCTTTTGCGCGCCAAAGCTTGATGCGGACAGTGGATCGGAGCGAGGTGGTCGACGTGACCGGCGAGGGCCGGACGAGGGGGATGGGCCATGGCGTCAGATCGACAAATCGAAGCCAATCGGCGAAATGCCAAGCGCAGCACGGGCCCGAAGACAGGCCAGGGGAAGCTTCGATCAAGCCGGAACGCACTCCGTCACGGTCTATCGCGGCCAGCTCCCCTCGTCGAGGGCGACGCCCGGCGTGTGGAGGCGGCCTACCAGATGCGCCTCGAAAGCGCGCCCCCCGCGGCCAGCGAGCTAGAGCGCGCCCCCTCCGCATCGGTGTCGCCGGCCCCTCCCCCCCAGCTTTGGCCGCATGCCGCGGTGGACGCCGAGGCCGGCCAACCGCAAGCTCTCCCCGACGCTCCCGACGCTGGGCTCGCCTTCCCCAAGGAGAGCCCCCGCAAGCGCAGCAAGGCGCATCTGCTGTTCGTCCGGGGACAGCCCTGTCTCGTCTGCAAACGCACCCCGACCGACGCCCACCACCTCAAGTTCGCCCAGCCGCGGACGCTCGGCCGCAAGGTCAGCGACGAGTTCACCGTGCCGCTCTGTCGCGCGCACCACCAGGATCTGCACCGGAATGGCAACGAAAAGGCCTGGTGGGCCAATCTGCAGATCGCCCCGCTCCCATTCGCCAAGGAGCTTTGGCAAGCCAGCTCCGCCCAACAAACCCACTCGGCGCCGGCCTCCAATGGCGCGCGCCTCGCCAGAGTCGACCGGGAGGGCGCCACGTCATGAACGGGCCCGTCCCCGCCGCCCGTCAGTTGGCGGTCGCCGCACTGCCGCTCGAGCTTGAAGCTTTAATACCTGCGCCACTACTCCTACCCGGCGAGAGTCTCGAAGCGTATCATGCGCTGCAGCAGGCCGTCTTCGCCGACATCGCGCCGCGATCGGCCCTCGAATGGCTGCTCACCATTGATATCGCGGAGCTCTCATGGGAGATCCGTCGTTACCGACTGCTACGCCACGCGCTGCTAGAGGATCACCGCCAGCAGGCGATCGAGGCCGCGCTGCGCCGCATCGACCTCGTGGGCATTGCGCCCGAGTTCAAAGAGGATGCCAGCCGCCACACTCGCCAAAACGCGCTGAGCTGGCGGTCGGATCATAGTGCCGCATCCGAGATCGAGGCCCGCCTGGCCTCGTACGGATATGACCAACACGCGCTGAATTGGGAAGTCTTCGCCCAAGCTCGCGACATCTTCTTGATGTTCGAAGGGTTGCTGATAGGGGCACAGAAGCGGCGCACATACCTGCTCAAGGAAATCGACAGCCGCAGGAACGCCAGATAGGAAGTTACCTAAGCTGTTTACGCATCAGCGCGGCCGAGATAGTGGCGAAGGAAGAAACGGCGGGCTGTGGAATAATCACGGTGGCGACGATCCGGCCACCCCAAAACAGCCGGCAATGAAATCTCCTCCCGGCTTTCTGACGAGGAAGCATTCCCATTCATCGCGACGGAAACTGCAACCGTGGCGGAGGTAACTGAAGACTTTGGTGGGACGGCATTCGCCTATGCGCCGTTCGGCTTTGTCGCGAGGGACTTAGTTGAATCTTGGTGAGGCTTCAATTCACGCTTGCGATGAGAAGGACGTTATTAACTACAGGTGTTGAGCAAAACGCCGCGACAAGAGCGACGTTGAAAACGTTCTTGCTGCGCCAAAGGAGCGCCATGATGACAAACGTGAAGCCCAGCTTGGGGATCAACCACCAGTCTCCCAACAAAGTCTGAGCTGTCTCCATGAACGGATTGGCCTCGCGAAACCCCAGCTCGAGGACCTTGTTAGTTGTCGCCAGGTCGGCACACCCAAGAAGCAGAACGAAGAGGATCAAAAATACCTTGATCGAATTCATTTCTCGACCTCTTGTACCGCCGGGATTGTGAAAGGCTCAATGACTAAAGCCGATTCATTAATTGTTGGTTTAAGCCTAGGTTCAAAGGGAAATGGAGCAGCTAGCGGCTGCAGTGCTGCCTGAGGCCGATTGCCGATCTTCGGCGAGCGGGGGATGATCATCGGCTATTTCTCGCGCTTCAGATCCATGCGCTCGATGCGTGCGTGTTTCGGCAATTTCCGGACAGCAATTTCGCTAATTCGCGGACAGCGATTTCAGTAATTCCGGGACAGGGATTCCGCTAAATCGCGGACAGTTGCGGGAGGTTGGTTTTCGGGAGCGCCGTTCAGGCAATGTTCTCTCTCAAGCTGAGTTTGAGAGGGGCAATGCCGAGACGGAAGCAAGCGAAACGAACCACAGTGAAGGACCTACGATCGATCCTGAGGCTGACGTACGAGCAGGACCTGTCGGTTCGGGAGATCTCGGAACGGCTGCAGATCAGCAAGAGTTCGGTTGCCACCTACCTGCTGCGAGCGCGTGAGGCGGGTTTGAGCTGGCCGCTGCCGCCGATTTACGAGAGCGAGGCGGCCTTGCAGCGAGCCTTGTTCCGGCGGGTCGGGCGCCCCCCGCAGGACTTGAGCGAGCCTGAGTGGCCACGGGTGGCGCAGGAGCTCAAGCGCAAGGGCGTGACGCTGACTATAGCGCGACGATCTGGGTCGGAAGAGCGCGGCGATCAGGATGGCGAGTCAGTGTCGCGGCGCGATGATGATCGCCGCGATGATTGTCGCGCGCAAGAGTTTTGTTTGCTTTGATTGTCGCGGAGCGTCAATCAAGCGAGCGTTTTTTGTGTCGCGTGCTCCGGTGGCCGCCCTGGACCACGCTTTCGCTCGAGGGCAGTCCGCCTGCGATAGCTCTCGACGTTCATCTCGACGATGGTGGCGTGGTGAACAAGGCGATCGATCGCCGCGAGGGTCATAGCTGGGTCCGGAAAGACCTTGTTCCATTCTCCAAAGGGCTGATTGGCGGTGATCAGCAAAGAGCGTCGCTCGTAGCGTGCGCTGATGAGCTCGAACAGCACACTGGTCTCGGCCTGGTCCTTGGTGACATAGGCAAGATCGTCAAGGATAACGAGATCGAAGCGATCGAGGCGGTTGATGGCACCCTCGAGGTTGAGTTCGCGGCGCGCCACCTGGAGCTTCTGCACGAGATCGGTGGTGCGGGTGAAGAGGACGCGCCATCCGTTCTCGATGAGAGCCAAGCCGATTGCTGCTGCCAAGTGACTCTTGCCGCCACCGGGCGGACCAAACAGCAGCAGATTGGCGCCCTTGTTCAACCAGCCGTCGCCGGCGGCGAGCGCGGTCATTTGCGCCTTGGAGATCATCGGTACGGCTTCGAAGTCGAAGCTGTCAAAGGTCTTTCCGGTGGGCAGCCGCGCCTCGACGAGATGGCGCTCGATGCGGCGACGGCTGCGTTCAGCGATCTCGTGCTCTGCAATGGTGGCGAGGAAGCGCGCCGCCGGCCAGCCTTCCTTATCGGACTGCTCGGCAAATTGCGGCCACAGCACCTTGATGGCGGGCAGCCGCAGCTCGTTGAGCAACAGATTGAGGCGCGCGGTGTCGACTACGTTGGTTGTGCTCATGCGGCACCTCCGATCTCGGCAGTACCGATGAGGCATTCATAGGTGGCGAGCGGTGCGAGGCGCACCACGACGTTCGGCATCTGGGCGGGATCCGGGGCGAAGTGAGTACGTAGCCGGTTGAGGTCGGGCAGCCGGCCGTCGTTCAGGTCGGCCGTGAGCTGATCGGCGAGTTCGGCCTCGCAACCGCGCTCATGGGCGAGTGCGAGGAGATCGACCATGATCCGGCAGGCCTTCTTGTCCGGTAAGCGTTTGCGCAAGACGTCGAAGGCTCGGCGGTAAGCTTCCCGGGGGAACAGCTGGTCGCGGTAGACCAGGTTGAGGAGCGCCATCGGCTTGCGCCGCAAGGAATGGATCACGTGCCGATAATCGACGACCTGATCGTGCTTGCCATTGGGATGCGGCCGCCCGCGCGGCAAGGTGAGGAGATGCGTGCCGCCGACAAACACGTCGAGGTGATCGTCATACAGGCGCACCCGCAGCCGATGGCCGATCAAGCGCGACGGCACCGTGTAGAACACCTTGCGCAAGGTGAAGCCGCCGGACGATGTCACGTGGACGATCACCTCTTCATAGTCCGACGTGCGGCGGTCCGGCAGATCCTGAAGTGCGGTACGTTCGCTGTCGATCCGCTTGGCGTTGCGGGCATTGCGGCGGCTGACGATCTCATCGATGAAGCCACGATAGGCAGCGAGATCGTCGAAGTCGGCGGTGCCACGCAGCAACAGCGCGTCGCCGACCGCCCGCTTGAGATGGCCATGCGAACTCTCGATCGCCCCGTTCTCGTGGGCGATGCCACGATTGTTGCGGGAGGGGCGCATGCCGTAATGGGCACAGAGGTCTTCGTATCGCCGCGTCAGATCGTCTTTGGCGTCGCGGTCGAGATTGCAAAAGGCGGCCGACAGGCTGTCGGTGCGATGCTCCCGTGGCGCTCCACCGAGTGACCACAAGGCATTCTGCAGGCCTTCGGCCAGAGCGATGAAGCTCTCACCGCCGAGCACGACATGGGCGTGCTCAAACCCGGAATAGGCCAGCCGGAAGTGATAGAGACGATGGTCGAGCGGCACGCCCGCGATCGTGACACCCAATTCGCCCATGTCGGTGAAGTCGGACAGGCCGCGCTGACCGGGTTCGTGGGTCTGCCGGAAGATGACCTCCTGCTCCTCGCCGTGGATCGCCCGCCAGGCCCGGATCCGGCGCTCCAGCGTGCGACGGATGCCGGCGCCGAGCTCAGGATGGCGTCGGAGCAACTCCTCGAAGATCGTGACCGGCCGCACACCGGGGGCGGCCTTCAGCATCGGCACGATCTCTGTCTCAAATACGCGGGCCAAGGGATCTGGCCGGCGACGGCCGCGAGGAGCCTTCTTCTGCGACGGAAGGCGTCGATCCTGCTCGATCCGGTAAGCGGTCGAGGTGCTGAACGACGCCTTGGCGGCGGCCACGGGCGGGCTATCGGTCTGACGGTACTTCATGTAGAGCCTCATTTGGTGATCGGTAATGTGTCGGCCTGGCACGCGAGTGATTCCTCTTGGCGGAAGAACCACTTGCATAACCAGCCGGCCGCGATCACCAGTCGGCGCGGTCCGCTGTGGATCGCGCCGACGCCGGGCTCGTAACTCCGGTCGGGCTACGCCCTCCCTGCGTCACGAGCCCGGCGTAGCCCTCTCATCATGGTCGACGCTCCACTTCCATCCTGTTCGCCGCGCGGCACGCTGACGCTGCTGTGGCAGGAATACCGGACGGCGCATCCCGACGGCTATGGTTACACGTGGTTCTGCGAGAAGTTTGACGCCTATCGGCGCCGGGCGAACCCGACCTTCCGTCATCGCCACGCGGCGGGTGCAGTGATGCAGACCGACTATGCCGGTCCGACGGTGGAGGTGATCGATCCGCAAACCGGCGAGATCCGTCAGGCGCAGATATTTGTCGCGGTGCTCGGGGCCTCGTCGCTGACCTTCGCTATGGGGAGCTTCGGTCAGCGACTACCAGATTGGATCGAAGGCCAGACCCGGGCCTTGTCGTACTTCGGCGGAGTTCCCAAGGCGATCGTCTGCGACAATCTGAAGGCCGGGGTCGTCAAGGCGTTGTGGTTCGAGCCGACGCTCAACCAAACCTTTGCCGCCATGGCCGAGCACTACGACACGACGATTTTGCCGACCCGCAGCCGCAAGCCGCGCGACAAGGGCAAGGTTGAAGGCGCGGTGCTGATTGTTGAGCGCTGGATTCTGGCACGGCTGCGCCATCGGCGGTTCTTCAACCTGACCGATCTCAATACTGCGATCGCCGGTCTGCTGGAGGAGTTGAACCATCGGCCGATGCGCCATATCGGCAAATCCCGCCGGCAGCTGTTCGAGGAGATCGAGCGCGCTGCGTTGACGCCGCTGCCGGGCGAGCCGTTCGAATACGCCGAGTGGAAAACGGCGAAGGTCCACCCCGATTATCACGTCGAAGTCGACAAGACCTTTTACTCGGTGCCGCACCGGCTGATCGGCCGTCGGGTGGACATCCGGCTCACCTATCGAGCCGTCGAGATCTTCCAGGATCACACGCGTGTTGCCAGCCATGTGCGCCGCTCTCAGCGCAGCGGCCATGTCACCGTGAACGAGCACATGCCCAAGGCCCATCAGCGTTATGCCAATATGACGCCGGCGAGCTTGATCAAGATGGCAGCGCGGATCGGCGTCAACGCCGCCACTCTGGTCGAGCGGATGATGCGTGAGCGCCCACATCCCGAGCAGGGTTATCGCTCCGCCATGGGGATCATCGCCCTGGCGCGGCGCTACGAGCGCGATCGGCTCGAAGCGGCCTGCGAGCGGGCACTCGTGATCAACGCGATCAGCTACTCCTCGGTGAGCGCGATCCTCAAATCCGGGCTCGACCGCGCGAGCCCTGCTGCCGCCTCCGTCAAAGCCACCCCCTCGCACGCCAACATCCGTGGTGGGGGCTATTATCAATGAAGGAAAGGAACATCGCGATGCTGACCCACCCGACCCTCGAGCAGATGCAGGCGCTCGGCCTTGCCGGAATGGCGGCCGCCTACCGGCAATTGGCCGAACAGGACAATGCCGCCGATCTTAGCCGCGACGAGTGGCTCGGCCTGATGCTCGATCGCGAAGCCGCCATGCGCGCCGACCGGCGCCTGACCAATCGGCTGGCCGCAGCCAAGCTGCGCTTCGTCGACGCCTGTATCGAAGACGTCGACTTCGCGTCCCGCCGCGGCCTTGACCGGCGCAACACCCTGCAGCTGGCGCAAGGCGCCTGGCTGAAAGCCCATGAGAACTTCATCATCACCGGCCTGACCGGGACTGGCAAAACCTGGCTGGCGTGCGCCTTCGGACGCCAGGCGGCCAGGCTCGATCATTCCGTCCTCTATTTGCGTATGCCGCGCCTGTTCGAAGACCTCGCCATGGCCCGTCTCGATGGTCGCTTCCCGCGCCTCATCGATAAGCTCGCACGTGTCCAGTTGCTCATCCTCGACGATTGGGGCACCCACACCCTCAATGACCAGCAGCGCCTTGATCTCCTCGAAATCTTCGAAGAGCGCTACAGGCGCAAATCGACCTTGATTACCGCTCAGCTGCCCGTCGCCCAATGGCACGACATGATCGGCGAGCCAACTATCGCAGATGCTATCCTCGACCGGATCATCCACAACTCCCACCGTATCGCCCTCGAAGGCGACAGCATGCGAAGGAAAAAAGCCGCGCGCCCCTTGACCGACGTCGAAAACAGCGAAACGAATACCAACTGACTTCAACAACCAGGCAACCAAAAGCCAGCGCCGCCATGCTGTCCGCGATTTAGCGAAACTGCTGTCCGTCAGTTAGCGAAACCGCTGTCCCGTTTTTGCGAAATACGCAATGCGTCCATCGATCAATCGATTCACTTTTTCGTCCCGCAACTATCCTCCCTGAACAACCCGCCGCGCAGCTGTTAGGCCAACAAGAACAGCACAATACCGCCGCCATCGAGATATTGCGCCCAGCTGACCGTGGTTCAGGAACCGCCCGGCGGCCCGCTATTGCGGCGATAGCCCAAACTTAAGGCCTGCTCGCCTTGTCTAACGTTTTCTGAACTGCCTCTTCTGGCGGAATTGTTCAGCCTTAGATCCCGTAAGATCACGGAGTCGGAAAAAAGTGGCAATTTGTATCGGCAGAGGTTCTCAACGACCACACGATGACGGACATCTGAAACGCGCCATAGACTCGGATCAAAGAGGCGACGGGGTGGACGATGAAACGCTTTGGGGCCTGCGCACTAGGAGGGACAGGTCGGTCGGTTGCGGACGGCCCTCTGCGGCGCGCTCAGCGTGGTACTCGTATTCATCTTTTAACCGATGGCCCTTTTTCTTCGATCGGGATTTGGCACTTTGAGAATGGGCCGAGTTGTCGCGTCCGCGTTCGTAATCGGGTGGAACTATCATGAGATGGGGTCAGCAAGACGACGACGGCCGCGCCCCAACATCTCTGGCCCGACGGCGCGGGCTCGCTAAGGTTCTCAAATACCAAATCCTCGGTTCAGGTCTGGTCGTATTAACTGGGTTCTTCCGATAGACTGGAAGACCGGATAGATCGAAGGTAATCTTCCAGGCCACGTGCGGTTGCCGGGAGGGGAAGATTGACGCGGTTTGCCGTGATGCCGCGGTGGTTTGCTGCGGCCATATTCTCAGTCTTCGCGCTCTCGGCCTTCGCTCTCTTCATTCTTGCCGAAGCCACACCACCAGAACATATCGGTAGTCCATATGGCGACGTAGACGCCTATCTTGATATTTTGAAGCTCATGCGTGGCGGCTCTGGGTATTATAAAGCTGTCCATGACACGCTTCTTGCGCATGGCTATGGCACGACGTCAGTGTTCAATTGGCGAACCCCGGCATGGCTCGAGTTGCTGGCGCTATTCCCATCCATCGCGTGGGCACAAGCTCTGCTAACGGGGGTGGCATCAGCGTCGCTGTTCCTCGCATATCGAATGGTTCGTGAGAGCGGAAGCTCTCTTCTTGCGTTGGTCGCACTACTCGGCATCGTTCCCAGTATTGCACTCATAGCTAGTCCTCGCGGCGTCGTGTTGAGCGAAGTAGTGGCTGGATTGCTGATTTTGTTTTCGATCGTTAGCTACGGAAACGATCTATGGGGTGCTGGCCTGCTGGCAGCATTGGCGGCGCTCTTCATCCGCGAACTCGCGGCGCCATATATCCTGATCTGCTTCACCTTCGCCCTCTACCACAAGAACTGGCGAGAATTTGCCGGCTGGGCAATCGGTCTCCCGGCATATTTCGTGTACTTCGCATGGCACTGGTTCGAGGTAATGCAACAACTAGGACCGAACGAGATATCTTACCCCGATGGCTGGATGAGGTTTGGCGGGTTCGGATTTGTCCTTCAGACTGCTCACTTTAACGGCCTCCTGGATCTGGCGCCGCTATTGATAACGGCCGTGCTTTTGCCGGCCGCACTGATGGGTCTCTTCGCGTGGCGCCACGGTCTAAGGGCGGCGATTACGGTAACGACCTATCTTTGCATCTTTGCCGTGGTCGGGAAGCCCTTCAACTTCTATTGGGGCGCGCTGTATACACCATTGCTCATGCTCGGGCTGCCATGGGCGGTTCCGGCGACGTATGAGGCGTTAGTACCAAAGAGGCCGGTCAACTAGCGGGACCATCTCGGCCCATCCTGGCCTGGGAGAAATGTGACCTAACAACAGCACGCTGTTCCTGACTTCACCGTCAAGGCAACAGGTCAGCGCGGCCGGCTGGCGATGTAGACGTCAGCGATCTTGGAATTCGCGACACGTTCGAGGCCCGGGGCTGTAACGGCGCTCGCGCAAGTACCGTGGATGTCGACGACAACGTTGAAATGATCGCGCCAATGAGCGATGACGTCGGCCTGCTCCGCCAGCATTTCAGTTTTCGACTGTGCAGTTTCCGTCAGCCATTCGGACTTCGCAATCGTCTGGGGTGCAGCCGCAACCGCTGGATCCCTTGCGCGCAACGGCTGCAGGCCCTGTCCAGCGAACAAGGTGTTAACCTGCGCACGGCGGTCGATGACCGCGAAGGTCGAGAGGTTGTATTCGAAGTGCAGGTCCGGATCACGACAATTGGGTGGCGTTACGGCGAGGACACTCGAACCGAGCGGAATGGCGGAGAACGCCGTCCTCATTTCGGCTGCATCCTCGTTGTATGACTTCCATGCCGGAATTAGCAACGCGAGCCGTGTACAAGCAAATGCGATGGCCGCTGCCGAGATAAAGCCGGTCAGATGCTTAGGCCCAGGGAAACGCGCGACGGTTGCGCTGAGCGCCAGGCAAACCCAAAGCACGACGAGGCGAGCATCAACAAAGTTCGCCGTGCCGATCGACGAAGGCGCAAAGGTGGCCAAGATGAAGAAGCCGAAGACGGCGTAGCGCGCCGGTTTGGCGACAACAACAAGGCGCGTGGCGAACAGTGCCAGGATCATCGCCGCCAATCCGGCGCCCCAAGGGATATCGTACGAGAGGCCGCTAAAGAAGGGTGCAACGAGTATCCAAAATTTTTGTCCCTCCAGTTGATAGGCGTTCTGCATCGGCGGCATGAACCAGATCAGCACCAATGCAACGGCGACATAAAGCGGAGACTGCAGAGCGCGCAGGAATGTCGCCCTGAACGACTCTCCGCAGCGCGGTGTCGCCTCTAAGAGCCCGAAAATAATGCAGAAACCCGCGAGCGCCATTAGGTGACAAAAGAACAACACGACCGCCGCCGCGTTGAGGATCAAGAGATCGCGTACAATCCGTCGGCGCTCGTTTCCTGCCCACCAAGCGAGTGCAATCAGAGCGATCCCGATGCCGATCCCATAGTTTACGAGTCCCACCGTCGTAACGAGGTTATAGCTGAGAACTGGCACGATGAGCATCGTTGGCGACGGTTTCTGCGCCCATGCACGATGCAACAACCAAATGCCTATTGCCGGCAGCCAGAACGACAGTATGAACGCGAGCCGTACGATGGTCTCGACGCTTAAAAGAGACGCCAACAACATATAGATGAGATCGATCCCAAGATTGGGAATCACGCCCCATTCGACGCGGTAAAAGGCGTTAAGCGGATCGGACACCGGCATAGCAAGAACGGTCAGCCGTGCCCAGTGATTGACGAGGTCAGCCGTGCGCGGGATCGGGAATAGCACCGGCAGTGTCATCAGCGCGAGCAGGGCGAAATAGGCCACGCGCATGTCGAAAACCGGAGGCCATTCCGCCCACCGTCTCGCTTTCATCTCTGCTTCCCTATGGAGTGATGCGGATCCAACGCTTACCCTGCGCAAATGAGTATGCCAACTTTTTCGGCGCCGTGCGCGAATCAGGCACTATTTGCTGTGATCGGTCCGACGAGCTTACACGAGCAAAAACTCGGCTATGCCGAGACGAGTCGCAACCGCCGGATCAAGGCTCCGATCTTCCACCACACGGCCTCGAGATAAATCAGGTGCGTGATCCCAAATGACAGCAAGCAGTCGCCCAAAATCATCATCATCACATACAGGCGGCGCCGGATGGAATCGCGATGGGTCCGACTGACGCCTGTGCCGTGGTGGGGCACGTCGGCCTGCCAAGCGTAGACTGCAGCTTGAAAAGGCGATCCATGAAACAAGCCAGATGAAAAAAGCGTCTGGCTGATTTTAGATCCAAAGCATTTTTAGCTTGTCTGAGCCTCCTTCCCCGGGGACACCTACATACAAAAATGGTTCAGCTTACCGAGGTTATGGTTGATTGTTCGGCGGCCTCTCAATGAACTTCCGGCTGCCGTTGAGAAGCTCGAGATTGTTGGCGATGACTGGATTACCCGGATCGAGCGAATACGCTTTCTCGAACTTTCGCCGTGCCGCGCCAAGGTTTCCGCGTAGCATGTAGGAATATCCCTGGTCGTTGAGGATCTGCACGGTCTCACCGCCAAGGCGGATCGCCTGCGCGTAGGCCTGATCGGCAAGATCGAAGCGGCGTATCCGATCATAGCTCGCCGCGAGCCCGACCCAGGCCGTCACGTCCTTCGGCGATTTCTCGACCGCGTCCTTGAAATAGCGCTGCGAGATTCCGTAATTGCCGCGGTTATAGTGCTCGAGCCCCATCCGCACTGGCTCGTCGGAGGGATAGTATTTGACGTCGGTCGGCTCCTGCACGGGATCGGGACCGGCTGGAGCGCCGGGCGCGACGACAGCGGCATCACGCACAGTATATTCTTGCACCGTATCGCAAGCCGCAAGGGCTGTGGCCACTGAGGCGCAAGCTAGCCAAACAAAAAGGCGCCGCATAACCGTTATCCCTGCCCCATAACTATACGCTCCAATATTGTTCCCACACTAGCAGAACGGGGTTGAAGACGTATTAGCGGTAGAAAAATAGCTATCTCGAACTCGTTACCGTTGGGCCGCGGCGCCTACGCCGGCCAAGCCAGCTCCAGTTCCGAAGTAGATGCTACTACCATTATTTGCATCCACTGCTGCTCCGATTGCACCCGCCGCTCCCATTGGGGGGTGCCCCAACCCTGGAGCATCCCCTCCGAACGCCGGCAACGGATCGCGCGGTTGGTTACCGAGACGATAACGCCTAATAGAGCCGTCGGTCTTCGCGGCCTGAGAGACGATCCGGCGATCGCCGACGTAGCTCGGCCAGGGATGGATCGTGTGGGTCACGGCATTGACCTGCTTCGCGTCCCCGGCACTTAAGGTGATGGTATCCGAACGCTGGAAATAACGGTCCATTTCGTCATTGCCGGCCAAGCCGTTACAAGCCCCGAGCGTGATAACTGCGAGTAACGCCGTGCATGTCATATCGGTCGTCCTTCAGTTGAGCGTTTTGACTACGGGCTGGTCGGTTGCAATCGCAGGTGGCGCAGATACCCGGACATCGGGGGCGATGATGTGCCCGTAGGGACCTTTGACGTCACCGCCGGAATTGACGTAGTCATTGTAGCGCTTCTTTACTTCCATCTGGCCGTTGAGGAAGAAGTCAACATCGTTTGCCGGCAATCGCGAATCGAGGGGCGACGCTAGAGTTTGCCCCGGGGCCGCCGGCGCGACCAGGCGCGGTGTCACGATCACCACCAGATCCGTCTCTTTCTGCTGATAAGATGCGCTTCGAAACAACGCACCGAGGACTGGCACCGAGCCGATCCAGGGCAACTGCTGGACATCCTGTGCGTTGCGAGTCTGGAGCAAGCCCGCAATTGCAAAGCTCTGACCGTCGCGGAGTTCAACTGTGGTCCGAGCGTTGCGGCTGGTCAATGCCGGGACGGTCGTTCCAGAGATCGTTACGGCATTGGTGAAATCGAGTTCGCTGACCGACGGCTCAACCCGAAGGTTGATCACGCCGCGCGATAGAACGGTGGGTACGAAGCCCAACTCGACGCCAAACTTCTTGAATTCGATGGTGGTCGTGGGAAAGCCGTTCGTAGTGTTAGAAGCTACCGGCACCGGAAATTCGCCACCCGCTAGGAAGCGTGCTGAATCGCCCGACAACGCCATCAGGTTGGGCTCTGCCAAGCTGCGCACCAGCCCCTTCGTTTCCAGGGCCTGCAGCAACAGATCGACCGAAGTGCCACTACTCGTTCTCAGCACGTTCGTTAAGAGGTTGCCGAACGGGGTTGCGCCACCTACGAGCCCTGACGCGAGCCCTGATGCGGTGCCTAGAACAGGAACACCTTGAGGGGTCCTCGCTGCCAGCGGTGCGCCGGCAGTTCCACTATTTCCAACCTGCGTGAGGTTGCCATTGCCGGCATAGAGGTTCACGCCAAGTTCTCGGCCAGCGGACCTAGCGACCTCGAGGAAGCGCACCTCCAGCATGACTTGCTGCGGCGCAGCCACATTCATGGCGTTAACGACGACGGACCCCTTCGGGACGCTGCCGGTGGCAATCGCCAGGGCTCGCTCGGCCGCGACCGCATCCGCGGCCATTCCACTCAATACCACCTGACCCTCCGCGGCCGAAACGCGAATTCCGCGCGTACCGGTCGACGACTGAATGTTCTGCTGCAGGTTGGCGGTATCGATCGCAACCTCGACGTCGAGGACGCCGATCTGCTTCATCGAAGCATCAAACAGGATAACGTTGGTGGTGCCGGTTTGCTTGCCCTGGACGTAGATCAGGTGGTCGCTGAGCGACTTCACGTCGACGATGTCAGGCGAGCCGGCGACGATTGTCGAAAAGGCCGCATCGACCCTGAAGGTGCGAGACTTGTTAATGGTCACCTTGACCCGCTGGACGTCGCTCATCTCACTGACGAAGACGCCGCCGGACGTGGCCCGCCGGTCTGCGGCTCCCGCGCGCTCCGTAGAACTGAAAAACGCAAGCGCCGCGCCAAGAGCCACCAGACTCAAGGCGAAAAGACCACGTTCCGCGCTACCCCAAACGCGACCGCCACTCATTTCGATCCCCTCCGCCGCAGATTCGCGGCTATCCCGTAAATTTACAGCCCCAGCGCTCTGAACACTCTCCTTCGCTCACTACGCCATGGAGCCTACAATGTGTCCGACTACAAATAGTTACCAATGAATACCTCTTCCGCCAGCCGCTAACGCGGCTTGAAGATCATCATCTGGTGCGCGCTCCGTTGGCAAGGCGAGACCTTTGCCGGAACGTCATAAGCCCTTAGAAAACTTCCCAATGTTGCCAGTGAGCACCACTTTTGGTGGTCCGCTTAGGCATGCCATCGTATTCCGCCCCGTCTTGGCAGCGCATGCAACGCCCCGACCAGCCGAAGCACAGAATCGCTGCGCCCGACCGACGCCCTCCTGATCCCTGCTCAATGTTAGCGACAGCTGATCCCGGCCATCAGCCGCTTCCATCAACTCACTTCCCAACCACCGGATTTCACCCAGAGGTTGATGCAGATTTCAGGTTCCGGTGATGAAGTGCCTCCCTTCCAGGGCAGCGCTATCGGACATGGCGCTTGCGGGCTTCCGTAATCGATATGTCCACGTCGTCATGGCCCGGCTTGTCCGGGCTTGCCAAAATATCGAAAACAACCCCATGCAAAGTCGCCGGCGACTGCCGGCGTTCGACACGGCGACTTGACAGGTCTGGCAAATCAACGGCATTCTTCCATTATTCCGAAATCGTGCGGACGCCCCTCGCCCAAAGGCTGGGCATGACGAGCTATGGGACGTGTCCGATAGCCATATGTGATAGTCCTGCTTTCCAGGGGAAGGGTGCTGTCATTGTCACTCATCAGCTCAGGCCTGTGGCTGACTCCTAAGCGCGTATATTGGTACCCGAAGGTATTTTTTTCGATCAGCCTGGCTTTATGGGTGGCCTATGTCCTGACCGGGCATGGCGGCCTCGACTTTCGCGGCCATCCGATCGGAACGGATTTCTCGAGTTTTTGGGCAGCATCCAGTTTGGTGCTATCCGGGCATGCCGGAGACGCTTACGACCAGATCAAGCATTACGAGGCGCAGCAGGCCCACTTCGGAGAAGGCGTTCAATACTACGCATGGTTTTATCCGCCGTCAGCGCTATTGCTCGTCGCTCCGCTTGGTATTTTGCCCTACCTGCCTGCACTGATCATCTGGCTCGCAGCAACAGGAGCGGCATACGTCGCGACGGTCTACAGGTTCATCCAACGAGCCGATGCCATTATCCCGATACTTTGCTTTCCAGCGGTCCTGATCAACACCATTCACGGGCAGAACGCCTTTCTTTCGACAGCGATCGTCGGGACCGGCCTGCTTATGTCGGATCGACGCCCCTTCGCGGCCGGCTTGATTCTTGGAACCTTGTGCTTCAAGCCACAGCTTGCACCGATGCTGGCCGTGGTTGTCGTCGCACGGATGAATTGGAAAATGGCACTCGGCGCGGCGCTGTCGGTCTGCTCCCTGCTGATCTCGGCGACGCTGATTTTCGGGCTCGAGGTATGGCAGCAGTTCGCGTCGATCGTTCCGGTGTCAGCTATGTGGCTGGAATACGGAGTGATGGGCTTTGCCAAAATGCAGAGCGCGTTCGCAACCGTTCGGCTGTTGGGCGGCGGGATTGGTCTGGCTTACTCGATCCAAGCCCTCGTTACGATCTCGATTGCCGTCTTGCTCTTCATGATTTGGCGCACTTCCGCATCCCCGCGCCTTCGCGCAGGCGCGACGGGCGCGGCGATTCTGCTGGGAACACCATTCTTGCTCGACTACGACTTGGTTCTCTTGTCCCTGCCGATCGCTGCATTGGCAGCCGAAGGTCTTGAGAACGGCTTCAGGCCATACGAGAGGACCGCCCTAGCCTGCGCTTGGCTTCTGCCCCTGATGGCAAGACCGGCCGGGTTCGCGCATATCCCGCTAAGTCCGGAAGTTGTCGCGTGCTTGCTTGTATTGATTTGGCGGCGCACAACGAAAAAGGAGCCGAAGGCCGTCAAGCCACCAGGCGACGCAGTTCCTGCAAATCAGTCTCAGGCTACTTCGACATCAGCCACAACCCGACATTGCTGAAGCTATACCCGCAAAGGCGGTTTCACGCTTACGCTTGCTGTCGGCGGCACGAGCGGGAGTTGTAGGCTAGAAGGGAATTTGGGTGGACGCGCTCGGCGTATTCAACGTCGAGCCCCAGATCGGCATGATCATGGAGAACGATCCGGCCGGGAGAGATGCCGTGACAGTGAGTGCCGTGGCTCCGGCCGTGGTGCCCATCGTAGGCGTGAGGCCCGCACCATAAAGGAAGGGCGCGGCGTCCTGCTTCTGGGTATCGGTCAGGTAGTCAGCCGTACAGGTCGACGGTGATGTGCCGGCGACCACGGCAGGCGTATAGCACTGGATCATGTTCTGTCGGGCCGCCGCACTGGCAAGGTTGCGCAGGGACTGCATCGTGATGGCATAACGTCCGAAATCGAAGATCACGAACATTAGGACGAACAAGGGCGCGATGACGAGGCCGAACTCCATCGCCGCAGCGCCTCGCTGGTCGAGCTTTCTCATCATCTGACCAAAGCCACAACTTGCGTTTTGGCAACGGTGCCCGGAGCACAGCTACCAGTGCTCAGATTGGCATTACCGTTTATGGTGAGAGTGTTGGCGATCACTTCAGTGCAACCCGTATTGACGTTGTTGGTCGTTCCGTTCCACGTGACATCGACCTTGGGGAAATACATCGCGCCGAACAGGGACACCGAACTGCTGCCGTTGATGGTGACAGCATTGCTGCTCTTCGCATTGGCCTGATCGTCGATCAGAACGCCGTTTAGAAGAGAAGAATAAGAGTTGGTCGCCGGAGCTGACAAGGTAATGGGACCGCCAGTGATGGAGATGCTCGAATCCCCGAGCAATACCAGCGTCACGTCTGTACCGGTGACCTTTCCGGCAAAAGTCACCGCTGCGTTATAGAAAAAGTACGTTCCTGCGGCTAAATTCAGGGTGCCTCCGGAGTTGACCTTGAGGTTGCTGTACACCCCGCTAGCGCTGTTCGGAGTTAAGTTACAGGTTTGACCATTGGTAACATTGCCACCGCCACCGCATGGCGATGTTGACGGGCTCGTCGCCCTCGTACTGAATGCAGTATCCAGGGACTTGAGCGGATTCGTCGCAGGTAGCATGCTGTAGTTGTACGGCACGCCAGGATTGCAGTTGCCCGAGTTGGTGCAGCCGTTGACAGCATCAACGGCCCAACCTGAGCCGCTGAACGTCGGAGTGCTCGCGTATTTGACGGTGTTGTTCGACATCAAGGCGCAACCGTCGCCGGTAAGGGCACCACCGCCGCCCAATGTAAGCGCGATGCTGTTAGACGACAGTCCCAACGCGCACAGGTTTTTGGGATTCTGGACTTCCGCGATGGCCGTCGCCCCTATGTCTACACTGGAAAAGCCAAGCACCGATGCAAGGTAGGCTGGCTGTGTCTGGCCAACGGCGGCACGAACGAAATTGCCTGATGCCGAGCTGGTGAAGGTACCGGCAGCGTAGGTGCCCCGCTCGACCGCCACGGTTTGTGTCAGTCCGGTCGGACAGGTGACGCCCGTAAACGAATCACCGGCGTTGCAGAACCCGTTTCTCGCAACAAATTCTTTGCCGCGATAATCGTACAGTTGCGCCGTGTCACAATTCGCAGTCGCGCTGGAGAGTGTGCAGGCCAGCGTCAAGGCGCCCGAATAGGCTCCCGCATCCGCGGCATTCTGCGCCTGTCGCTTGGTGACGTACCACGTTCCGGACTCCGCCCCGAGCGCGACCATCCCGATCAGCGGCACCAGTGCAACCGCAGTTGCGAATGCTGCAGAACCTCGACGGCAACGGAGCAGGTTACGCATGGAACACCCCTATAGAAACCGTTCTGAATAAGCCAGTGTGTACGTACAGGGATTGGCATTGGGGCTCGCGCACAACGCCCATCCCAGCACCATGGGCGCCAGAGTGATGCTCGTGGAGTAAGAATAAAATCTGGGCGCCGCCAGGTTGCCTGAGGAACAGGTAGCAGCGGTGCTGCTGCCGCAAAGGACACTGATGCTGGGAATGGGATACCTGGAATCAGCCTTTGCGGTCGCGGTCGTCGACCAGCTTGAGGTGTTCGTCACGTCAGGCGGCGGCGAGTACTGGATCAATTGCCCGAAGCCGCGCAAGGCGTTCCACGCGGATATGAACTGGAAGCCCGCGATCGCTATGTCGGCCAGCGGTAGGAGCAGAGCCATGATCAGGAAGAGGAAGACAATCGGCATCTCGAACGCGACGGCGCCGCGCTGATCCCTGAGGAGCGACGCTTTGCGGCTGATTTGCCGACCTCGACAGACGCGAACCGTGCTCATGCTCCTGTTTCGCCCCTAAATGCCCTTGAACGAACGAATGAGATGCAGAAACGGACTTGCTCCCAGAATGATGAACATCGCCGGAAGCAGGAACAGCACCATCGGGATTGTCAGCTTGGCGCCGAGCTTGTGCGCCCGTTCTTCCAGCTTGGTAATGCGCTCCTGCCGCAGATCTGCGGCGATGCTGCGCAGCGCCTGGGCCAATGGCGTGCCATATTGGAGGCTTTGGCTGACCATGGTGCCGAAACGGCGAAGTCCGTCGGACATCGATGCCAATTTCTCGAATGCCTCTGCGCGATTGGGCGATATCCGGAGGTCATCAAGCAGGCTCCGCAAGACCCGGGCCATTGCAGGATTGGACGTGCCGATCTCTGCCGCCACACGCTCCAGTGCGCTTTCGAGCCCCATTCCGGCTTCGCTGCACACGACCAGCAAATCGATAGTATCCGGCGTGCCGAGCCGAACCGCCGCGTCAAACCGTCGCTTCAGCACCAACAGAATGAACCGCGGCCCCATGATCCCGAACACCACGCCGAACAGCCCGTAGAACAGCACGTCCATCGACCGCATTCCCGAGAGCACGGCGAGAAGCACGGCAAGGATCGGGAAAGCGAACATGCTGACGGTCTTGACACCGATCCAGATCGGCAAGACGCGATGATAATTGATGAAGCCCGATGACTGGAGAATGGTCCGAAGTTGCTCCAGGTTCTCCTCGGCGTAGAAGCGCCGATACCGCGCGCCGATCGATGAAAACCAGCCGATCATGTCCTTCGACGATGCCGCGTCGCCGGGAAGGCCCAACACAGCCTTCGATACCCTCGCGTCCAATGCACGAAGGTGTATTTCACGAATGATCAACAGGAAGGTCACGGTCGCAGCCGCGATCGCGAGGGTCACCAAACCGAGGCCGGTCGTCATAGTGAAGTTTCCCTTCTGATCATCCAGCGTATCACCAGGTGCCCGACGAGCACGGATCCCGCCGCGTAAGCTAGCAGCATGTTTCCGGTCGGATCATGGAACAGAAGATCGACTGTTTTCGGATTGATCCAATACAGCAACCCGCCGATGATGAGGGGCGAGAGCGAAAGCGCGCGCGAGGAGAAGATCACCTCTCCAGCCAGAGCTTTGGCACGCGCGGCCAGCGCGACACGCTGCGTCACGGTTTCCCCGAGCGTCTGCAAGGTTTCGGCCAGACTGCCGCCGGACTTCAACTGGACTGCCAGCGTCACCGCAAACATCGCATACTCGGCGACCTGGGTTCGCCGATAGATGGCTTCCACAGCCTCTTCCGGCGGCCTGCCCAGGCTCAATTCGCTGCATACGATCGCAAACTGCCCGGCGGTCGGTTGCGGCATCTCGCGCGCGATGGTGCGAAAAGCCTCGTTGACTGGCAGCCCCGAACGGACGGTGCTCGTCACCAACTGGATCGTGTCCGGCAACTGCCGGAAAAGTTGATTGGCGAACCGACGTTGCTGCCATCCAAACAGACCGCGCACCGCCAGGAAGGCCACGATTGCAGCCGCGATGCACACGTTGAGGGTCGACCAGTGCAGCAGCCGACCATTGACGTAAAAGATCGCTGCCGCAGCAACGGCACCGGCAAGCAGCGTGTAGGCCGGGTGCCAGTCGTAAACGACCTCGGGCCTGTAATTGGATAGGCTGTGAAGCAACTGCGAGCGGGAGCCGGTCTCTGAGCGACGAATGGACGTCAGGCTGGCAGCGCGCGATGCCGGCAGCGCTATTGTCAGCTGACGGTCCATCCGTCGTTCCCGGGCGTCGAGCCACAACGATATGCCCGATGCGCCCAGCAGCAAGGTCAGGACGATAGCGATCACATACGCTGGGATCATATCTGCCTCATGGCCTCCGCCCAGGCACCATCAAGCCCGTAATAGACTAGACGGCTCTTGAATTTCGGGATTGCGTGGGTGGACCTGTAGGAACCCACGATACGTCCGTGAACATCCTCCTCCTGGTACTGGAACGAGGCGATGTCGTTGGTGGTGATCACATCGCCTTCCAGGCCGATCACCTCGCTGATCTGGACGATGCGGCGCTGCCCATCCCGCATACGCTCGACCTGCACGATGACGTCCAGCGCCGCGACGATCTGCGCTCGAATTGCCCGCGGTGGCAGGTTGACCTGTCCCATCTGCACCATGTTTTCGATGCGGGTCAGCGCATCGCGGCTGCTGTTGGCGTGCACCGTAGAGATCGAGCCGTCGTGGCCGGTGTTCATCGCCTGCAGCATGTCGAACGCTTCGACGCTGCGTACCTCGCCTACGATGATGCGGTCAGGCCGCATGCGCAGGGCGTTCCACAGGAGATCGCGTTGCGTCACCTGCCCGGTTCCCTCGATGCTGGGAGGCCGCGTCTCGAGGCTGATCACGTGCGGCTGCTGAAGCTGCAGCTCGGCCGCATCCTCGATCGTGACAATGCGCTCGCTGTGATCAATGAATTGGCTCATCGCGTTCAGCAGCGTCGTCTTGCCGGAGCCGGTACCGCCCGAGACCAGGACATTGAGCCGGGACCGGGCGGCAATTTCTAGCAACTGTCCCATCGCCGCGGTCATTGAGCCGTTTGCGATCATTCCGGCAATGTTCAGACGGTGACTCGGGAATTTGCGGATGGAGATGCACGGGCTGTGGATCGCCAGCGGCGGAAAGATGATATTGACGCGGCTGCCGTCAGGCAGACGGCAATCCACCATCGGGCTGGACTCGTCGACGCGCCGGCCGACCTGCCCTGCAATCTTCTGCCCCACGGCCGCAATGTGGTCATTGTCGCGGAAACGAACCGCGATGCGTTCCAGCTTACCGCGGCGCTCGACGTAAATGTTGTTCGGTCCGTTGACCATGATGTCGTTGATCGTTTCATCGAGCAGAAGCGGACGGAGCGGCCCGTAGCCGGTCATGTCGTCCGCAATCTCTTCCGCCAGCAGAAGCTGCTCGCGTCCAGAGAGTTCGAGCCGCTCCTGGTTGGCGATTCCGTGGATGATTTCCTCGATCTGCCGCCGAAGAACATCGCGTGAGACCGATACGGCCGCCGCCGGCTCGATCTGCTCGATTACTCTTTCACGGAGGGAAGCCGAGATCACGGAATGCTGATGCGAGGGCTCGGCCCGCTTCGGCGCCGGTGCCGCCGAAGCTGGCGCGGGCGCAGCCGAGCTTGGCGCAGCCACAGCAACGGTTGGTGCGGCCGTGACCAGGCTTGGCGCAGTGGGCAAGCTCGGCGGCTCCTTGGGCAAGCCAGGGGGAGATGGGGGCAAGGCTGCCAACAATGCAGCCAAACGAGTTTCGTCTTCGCGCCGACCGAATTTCTTCATAGCCCGAGCAGCCTCCTCAACCGTCCCTTCGGCTGCCCGCCGACACCCGTGATCTCGCGTACGATCGGAGTGAGGTGGCGCCGCAGTCCCGATACGTGCTTCAGAGCTGGAACACCGAGATTGACCGCCTGGGTCATCCCCTTCCCGAGATCCGGGATGACCATGTCGGGTTCTCCACCCAGCGCCTTGACGATCGTGGCCTTCGGAAGGCCCCCGGGCCGATTGGCACGGTTGAGCAAAGTAAAGACTCGGTCTTTGCCGGCAATATTGGTAACGGCGTTGCGGAGTGAATGTGCGTTGCGAAGTCCGGTCACTTCGGCTTCCAGCAACACCAGCACGTGACGGGAAACAGTGAGGACCGGATGAATCGATGGCGGGAACGGGACCGGCACATCGACGACGATGTAGTTGAACCGTTGCCGAAGCAGACCCAAAACGTGTCGCACGCCCGCTTCCGTAATGTCGAGCTGCGCATCGAGGTCCTCATCGGCGGAAACCAGGCATACCCGCTCGTTGACTGCGATTGCCGCGCGTTCGATGAACAGGGTGTCCGCCCGCATCGGGTTTTCCAGAGCGATGCGCAGACCGGGCCCGGGTTGGACACCGAGCATCACGGCCGTTTCGCCGTTTTGCAGATGGAGGTCGAGCAGCGCGACCTTGGCCTTGGTGGTCTCGGCCAGTTGCAGCGCCAGATTGATGGCGATGCTGGTTGCTCCGGCGCCCCCTTGCGCGCCACAGATCGAGATCACATGGCCGCCGCGATCGGGCTGGCTGTGTACTGCCTCACCGATCAGTTTCGGGCGCAACTGGTCTAGCACCATGTCCCGCGTAATCGGCTTCGGCAAGTACTCGGTCAGGCCCAAATCCATCAACTCACGGTAGAACGTGATTTCCCTGCTCTCGCCGACCAGAGCCACCCGGACATCGGGCGGACAAACGCTTGCCAACCTTTCCAGATCGGCAAATGGATCCTCGACGCCACTGATGTCCGTCACCAATGCGGACAAATTGGTGTCCGTTTCGAGCATCTTGATTGCATTGCGGATCGTGCCACGTCGGATGGACAGATTGCCACCATCGAGGCCCTTGCGCAGGGCTGCGGCACTCAGCTCATCATTCACGACACAGACGATACGGTCGCGCGTGACAAGCGACACAGCTTCAGGCGGATCGAGCATGGCCATGTTCATCATCGTTTCTCCGTAGCCTTGCCGATATCACTCTGCGCGGCTGCGGTCTGGCGCCCTGCGTTCGGCGCCCCGTCGCAGTTGACGGCGACACCGACGTCGTCCGCGTCCTGTTTCCTGACCGAGTACTGCTTGACCTCGCCGCCAGTGTGAACGACGATCGAAGCCGTTTGACCCGCAATTGCGTTCTGGCGGGCAAGTTCAGGAGACACATCGCAGCTGGACGTCGCGCCGGCGTCCGCCTTCTCCCACTGATCGACCGCGGACCGAACGGCGAGAGAGAGCGTTCCGAGCTGCTTTGCGACCGTGACCTTCTTGACCTGCTCAGGCGTGAGCTCCAGCGACACGGTCTGCGCCATCTTGCCAACCGAGGCGCTAATGGCTCGCCCGCCTTGCGCGATCTCCTGGTCGATCGCAATGACTCGCACATTGCGCAGAACGGTTTCGGCCAAAGCACGCCGCGCTGGGTCCGCCTTCTCGAACACCTGGGTCAGCACGACGTCGACGTAGTCACCCGGCCGGATCAGGCCCGATACGCCCGACTCCTCATCTACCTTGATGCTGATGGCGCGGCTTTCGGGGGCCAGGACGCTAGCGAGGAATCCGCGATCCTTTGGACGAAGGATGTCCTGCAATGTGATGGGACTGCCCGCGTCGACGAACTTGCGCACCAGGGAGCCGGGAAGTCCGGCTTTGGAGTCGGGCGTTTCGAGGATCGCGCCCGCCGGAACCGTTTCCCGCGGCACCGAGCGTATCGAGAAGTCTTCATCGCGGGCCAAGGTACCTCGCGGAAGCGGGCGTGCTGCAACGAAATACCCGACAGTCGCTGGTGCAGGGGTCGGCGCCTTTTCAGCGACCTGAACCGGCGCCTCTTTCGGCTGGTTCATGTTGTAGGCAATAAGCCCGAGCGCAGTGGTCGCCAGAAATAGCACCGCGATGATCGAAAGGCGCAAGGCGGATGACATCTCAAAATCCTTTGCTCAAAATCGTCCAAATACCACCGCTCGCTATAGCAACCCCATAGGGCAGCGGTGCGTGTCGCAAATGCCGCCAACGCTCGACTGCATAGACGCGCCGCACGAGCGACGATCCGGCAGGTGCAAGCCCAGGATATGGCAGGGCACGCATTATCAGATGCACCAGCGCAAGAACGCCGCCGGCAAGCGCGGTCACCGTCAACAACTGTGCCACCCCCGTCAGCGGGAGACCAACCGCCAGAGCAACCAGCAACTTGACGTCGCCGCCGCCAATTCTTCCAAGCTGGTAGATGGCGAACAGCAGCAGCAGGAGGATCGCGGCGACGATCACCGACATGGCAACTTGCACTGGATCAGACAATTGTCCGGCGATCCCGAGGATCGCCACCGCCAGGCAAATCTCATTGCGGATCAATCGTGTCGCGATGTCGGTCGTTGCGACATATAGCAACAACAGGATTGTTAGAAGCGAGGTTGTAGAAATAATCCAATACATGAAATGAATGCCTTAAAAATAATGACGGCAGTATCCCAATGCCCCTTGATCGGTTCGCTGTACTAACCTCCGCCTGCAGTCGTCTCTCGCGTGCTGATCATACTCAGCATTAGAGCGCAAATGGTTGGCCGGCCCGAAATTGGACACAGCACGCAATACACTTTCGTCTTCACGCCAGCTTTTCAGCGCGCCGGAGAGGGCACCAATCAGTGCCCTCCCCCGGGCTGAGGCAGCCATGCTATGCGACGGCAGCTGTGACCCTGCTGGCAATGCTCGAGATCGCACTGCTGAGTGCGTCGACGATAGGACCACTACCACCAGTACCGAACGCAGCGGCCACTGCGGCAACGATACAGGCGGCGACAATCACGTACTCGAACGACACAACGCCGTCCTCGTCGGCACGCAGACGCTTCATCGCGTCCGTGGCCCTGATGCAATACTTCAACATCGGACGAATCCTTTTGCGCTAGACTATTTTGTTCCGCAACGTGAGCGGGGGGCACAGATCAAGGGCCCCCCGGCCCTTGTATGACTGCCGCTTAACCGATGGCAGACGTGACCTTGCTGGCGACACTCGAGATCGCACTGCTGAGAGCGTCGACGATAGGACCACTACCACCGGTACCGAAAGCGGCGGCCACTGCGGCAACGATGCAGGCGGCGACAATGACGTACTCGAACGACACAACGCCGTCCTCATTGTCGCGCAGACGCTTCAGGGTTTCGGTAACCATGACGCAATACTTCAACATAGGAAAATATCCCTTTTTAAGATGAATGAGCCACAAACGTTGGCGAGCAATTCCGGTGCCAACTAAGTTTAGTTTATAATACCTTGCGCGAAAGCTGTCATCGGTAATCCTTTGTTAACCCTACTGTGGGCAGCCGTAAGCCTCGCTGAGCTGCAGAGAGCTGCGCCCAGGTGGCGGTCGGAATCCCTTGAGTATATTTAGTAATTCCCAGCGCTCGCGGCTCGCAGAGGTAGCTCTCCGTGCGAATACGGGCGCGTTTGCCGAAGGTCCAACCTCGCATCCAAGGACCTAACTGAAACAGGAAAAGTGACGGCGTCAGAAAACACACAAGCGACAGCCGGACGAACGTTTTCACCGCTTCAGCCGGCATGACGCCCCGTAGGATCCCGGGCTCTATAGCGGTTTTCGAGTTAACTCCGATTCGCCCGCCGCTCTTCGGTTGGATTACCGCCGCGCCGCGCGACCAGCTAGCGGAGTTCCGCGGCACAGGCGATCGCGCGGCACCTCAAGGTTTGTGCCGCCCCTGGCACGATCTCGAAGGGATAGTTTGGCACAGCAGGTCGCTTCAGGCTCGCGTATCTCCGTCATCCGTCCGCAGCAGTTCGGAGAGTCTGGCAAGCCGACTATTCACGCAATCCATGCCTACCGAGGCGTGCGCCGAATGTGCACAATGGCGACATCATCGGCATAACTCCGCTCCCATTCTGGCAGTCGATCGAGCAGGCCTACCGCCGGGGTCGACGGGAAAAGTAGCGTCGCGTCAATTTTGCATTCATCGAGCAATCTGACAAAATCCGCCAGATCATCGAGCGAGATGGCCCGCACATAGCGGTTAAGGAAAGCCGGTCCATACAATTCGGCGCGTGAATCAATGAATACCGGAATGCCCTGGGAAATCAGATATCCGCCGAAGTAGTAGTCGTTCAATACGCGATTTGTTTGGCGCTCCTTGAGCTTTTCCACCGCGACGCGCGGAACAAGCGGTGGCGAGTGATCCTTCGTCGCCAAGATCAGGCCGCTTGCGACCAAGAGGGTGGCAATGACCATAATAAACGCTGTGCTTGTCGGAGGTACGACCTTTCGGCTGAGCTGCAACTGAGGCCATGAGAGGTGCTGGCCTAAGGGACCGGCAATCAGGAACGGCGCAACCAGCGCACAAACGTCTACATAGCGCACGTGGGCAAGAGTCTGCCAAATGACGGCGAGCAGTATCGTAAGCCTGATCGGAGGCAACTTGAACCCGCTGTACATGACGTAGCCGATAGCGGCGATAAGGCATATTACGATTGGGTTGAGTGCGCCGAAGTCGAGCGCCGGCTTCCACTCGCCGAGGGTTGCAAGGGTCGTCCCAAAGCTCAAAAGGCGAAATGTAACCAGGATCGATTCCGGCCCATACGGGGTGATGCAGGCGGCCCCGAGAGCCAGCACCCCAAATCGAAGCCATTGCAGCGCGACGGTCAAGCGGGCGGATTTGTCTGCGGTCCAAAGCGCCTCAAGCGCGAACGGCCCGATCAATGCCAAACCAAGGGTGAAGCTGCCGTGAAGGTTTGCCCAGAGCGTGATGAGCGGGAGATACACGAGCGAAGGCGCTCGTCGTGCTTCGCTCGCCTGAACCAAGGCGTTAGCCCACAGCACCATCAACGGAAAGATCAGGACATGCGGCCGGGCCAGCGTGTGGAACGCGGTCATCGCAATTCCAGCACACACCAGGATCACGACCGGTACGTTCGGCAGTCTTTTCAGCAAAAGAGATGCAAGCAGGAAGAACGCTATGGACGCGGACAGCGCGCAAAGCAGAGCGGGTCCTACCCACCCCGCCAATTTGAAGGCAGCGAAGTAAAGGACCTCCGATAACCATGCGCTGGTTATCCAAGGCGCCCCGCGCATCGTGAAAGAGAACAGGTCGACGTGAGGTACGGCACGGTGATCCACTATCCACTGGCCGACCTCAATATGCCAATAGACATCTGCATCCCTCAACAGGCTGGAGATCCTGGTGATGAGCGTCAGCCAAACCGTCGCCGCGCATAGGAGTGGCAGCCAGGGCCGAAGGTGATCGCTGCGCGTAGGCGCCCCGCTCCGCATCGCTTCTCGATCCACCGGAATTGAAAGCATGGCCTCTGTCCTAGGATCGACCATCCTCTACTTCGACCCATTAGAGCAACGAAAAGCTCTCAAGGTGCTTAATCTTCTCCCTAGCATAGATAATGCGGCCCAGCTTTTGAGTCGAATGGCAGGATGGATAGGACGAAGCTTTCTTAGGACATCGAGGGAGCTGTATCGAACAAGATCGAGGCACCCTGACCCGAACGGGCTATGCGAGAAAGTGAGGGATGTACCGAGGCGGAAATCGAAGCACCTGTACCGGCGTTTCGGTCCGAAAGCGCCCGAGATTCTGGACACTCCTCTCTACGCGCCGTATTGCTATGCGGCTCTCCGACAAGAGTGCTTCCGACCAAGGATATTGCATGGCTGCCTCAGGCTCCTCCTTCAGGATCGCACAGGGCCAAATCGAAATTCCCACGGCGCTTCGGAAGGTCAGTTTTGCCCTTTGCGCCATGAACTTCACAATTTGCTTGATGGCGTATCTGTCGCGCGCGTGGATTTATGATCGGAATGGCCTCGGCATCCCGACGGACTTTATCAGCTTCTGGGCTAGCGGGCATCTCGCGATCGAGGGTGTTCCGGCGCAAGCGTTTGAATGGGACATCCTGAAGCGGATCGAGGTCGCCCAACTCGGCCAGGATTTTGAGGGCGATTTCCCCTGGCATTACCCTCCGCCGTTCTTCTTCGTCGCATGCGCGCTGGCACTGTTGCCCTATTCGGTGGCTTATCTCGGCTGGATCCTCGCGAGTCTTGTGCCTTATCTCGCCGTCATGCGCGCGATCGTAGGGCACAACTTCGGCATCCTGCTCGCGCTCGCAACTCCATTTGTTTTTATCAATGCGTTGGTTGGGCAGAACGGCTTCCTCACCGCGGCGCTGATCGGTGGCACGCTATATTTGATCCCGATACGCCCGGCACTTGCCGGCATCTGTCTTGGATTATTGACGTACAAGCCGCAGTACGGGCTGCTGTTTCCGATCGTGCTGATTGCGGCCGGGCATTGGCGCGTGTTTATCAGCGCCACCGTGACGACGATCGCCGTGTTCGTGGCGTCGTGGCTCACCTTTGGCACCGAGAGCTGGTTGGCATTCTTCCACTGGCTGCCGAAATCCTCGCAGGCGATAATGACCGAGGGCAAAGCGACATGGTGGAAGTTGCAGAGCTTCTACTCGATCGTGCGTTATTTCGGTGGTGCCGAGCAACTAGCCTGGACATTCCAGTTTACCCTCGCTGCGCTTGTTGCAGCAGGGCTGGCGCTGATGTGGCGAAGCCGTCTGCCCTATTCCTTAAAGGCTGCCGCTTTGGCCGCTGGAACACTGCTGGCCACACCCTATGTCGCCATCTACGACATGGTGGTGCTCGCTATTGCCGTCGCTTTCCTAGTCCGCACAGGACTAAGGGTGGGCTTTCGCAGCTACGAACTTCCGGCACTGGCCTGCACGCTCGTTCTTGTTGCGGGCTACTTCGCGGCGAAGCCGACGGGGCTCGGTGTCACGCTGATTGTTTCAATCCTCATCCTCGCTCGCGTCGGCTCGTGGTGGCGGCGGCCAGCGCCAGGCGTCTCTATGGCAGGCGGATGAACCATCCGTCATGACATGGTGGAATTTAGCCCTCCTGCAAGTCGCGCAAAGGGGGCCGATCGTCTTGAGGCCACGGATCTGACCGGCCCCGATGCCCATGTGCCGACGAGGTAAGTCACGCCGCAAGCGTTGCCGGCCGGCGGATCTTGCTAATACCGCCCTTGCAACGTAAGCGCTGTTCAGCGGCCACCTACCGGATGACAGGGTGATCTGCGAGTCTGCGGTTCGGTTCGACCGTTAGGCTTAGAATGAACACAGTGCATACTGCTATCACGGAGCCGGTGCGGCGGCTTGAGGTCTTCACCGGAGCCGGTCGTCGGCGGAAGTGGAGCAACGAGGACAAGGCGCGGATTGTCGCGGAGATCGTGTCGAGTGGCGACTCGGTGTGTTCCGTGGCACGACGGCATGGCTTGTCACCGCAGCAGCTGTTTGGCTGGCGGCGGCAGTTGCGAGAAGCCGCAGGCGGTCATTTCGAGGCGGACGAAGTACAGTTTGTGCCGGCGGTGGTGGACGCCGTGGTACCGGCGCCCGCTCTTGGCCGTGAGCGCAAAGGAATGCGGTGCAAGGCCAAGCCGGATACCGGGGTCATCGAGATCGAAGTTGACGGCATCACGATCCGTGCCGGTCGTGGTGCGGACCCAACGATGATTGCATCGATTGTCCAAGCGCTGAAGGCGAGCCGGTGATCGGTCCGTCGGGTGCTGTCCGGGTGATGGTGGCGACCAAACCGGTAGACTTCCGCAAGGGCATGGACGGTCTTGCGACCCTGGTGCGCGAGAGCATGGGAGCTAACCCGTTCTCGGGAGCTGTCTATGTGTTCCGGGCCAAGCGGGCGGATCGGATCAAGCTGGTGTTCTGGGATGGAACGGGCTTGTGCCTGTTCGCCAAGAGGCTTGAGGATGGGATCTTCCGCTGGCCGAAGATCGAGGACGGTGTGATGCGCCTGTCGGCGGCGCAATTGTCCGCGCTGCTGGAAGGACTCGACTGGCGCCTTGTGCACGAAGCACGGGAAACGCCGGCGCCAGCGCGGCCCGGATAGCTGTTGGCAGTGCTGCGGCGAAGTGAATCAGGAGCGTCGGGCGCGTCGCGAGATGGCGGCGAATATGCTCTGAAGAGCTGGCCCCGCAAATTCGGACAGTAGCTTGAGTGGATTTTCTGCCTGACAGCGGCGAGGATTCTTGCTGCGAATCAGGAGCGAAGATGACGAAGAAGAGCCGCCGGACGCATTCTCCGGCATTCAAGGCGAAGGTTGCTTTGGCTGCGGTCAAAGGAGACAAGACACTGGCGGAGCTGGCGCAACTGTTTGATGTTCATCCGAACCAGATCACGATCTGGAAAAACCAGCTCCTGGAAGGCGCCGCCGGCGTGTTTGGGCATGACAAGACATCGGCCGAGACGCCGGTCGATTTGAAGGCGTTGCATGCCAAGATCGGCGAGCTGGCGTTGGAAAACGATTTTTTGTCCGGCGCGCTCACCAAGGCGGGCCTGCTGAGCGCAAAGCGATGATCGACCGCGGTCATGATCTTTCTATCGTGCGCCAGGCGAAGGTCCTGAAGCTGGCTCGCAGCACGGTCTACTATGAACCTCGGCCAGTTTCGGCCGAGGACCTTGCCTTGATGCGTCGGCTCGATGAGCTGCATCTCGATTATCCCTTCGCGGGAGCGCGTATGCTGCGATCGTTGCTGCGGCGGGAGGGGGTATACGCCGGTCGCCGCCACATCGCGACGCTGATGAAGCGCATGGGGATCGAGGCGGTCTATCGTCGCCCGAACACGAGCAAGCCGGCTCCGGGTCACAAGATCTACCCGTACCTGTTGCGCGGATTGAAGATCGAGCGGCCCGACCATGCGTGGGCAATGGACATCACCTACATTCCGATGCGGCGTGGCTTCGTCTATCTCGCGGCGGTCGTCGATGTGTTCAGCCGACGGGTCCTGGCCCATCGCGTCTCGATCACAATGGAGGCGGCCTTCTGCGTCCAAGCGGTCCAGGAGGCGTTGGCGAAGCACGGCAGACCCGAGATTTTCAACACGGATCAGGGCAGCCAGTTCACCAGCCTCGAGTTCACCGATGTGCTGCTGGACGCGAAGATCGCCATCAGCATGGACGGCAAGGGCGCCTGGCGCGACAACGTGTTTGTCGAGCGGCTCTGGCGCACGGTCAAATACGAAGAAGTTTATCTCCGCGCCTACGACAGCGTGTCCGAGGCGCGAGCGTCAATTGCCAAGTATCTGGCCTTCTACAATCAGGGACGCCCTCACTCGAGCCTTGACGGGCGCACGCCCGACGAGGCTTACTTCGGCACGCAAGCTATGGTGATGGCCGCATGACCGTCGCCGACGATTTTGTCGTCGCTCTGGTCGGGCTACGCCCTCCCGACGCAACGACAAAATCGTAAAGCCCCGCGTTCAGCATAACCCGGCAGGAATCCACTTAAATCCAGCGGGGCGCTGTCCAAACAACCGGGGCCAGCTCTCTGATTTGGGTGTGAAGGACACTCTGCCCGACGATCCCGAGACGCTGAAAGCGATGCTGCTCGCTGAACGGTGCGAGAGCGAACGGCTGCGTCAGATCATCAAGGAAATGCAGCGACACCGGTTTGGCCGGCGGGCGGAAACGCTGCCCGAAGATCAGATGCTGCTGGGCCTGGAAGACGTCGAGCAGGTGGCAGCGTACAGCGAAACGGCGCAGGACGTCAGCGCACCTGAAGGTCGTGAGGCGCGGGCTCGTAAGCGCCGCGGCAACCGTGGCGCCTTGCCGACGCACCTGCCGCGGATCGAGGTCATTGTCGACATCGATGACAAGACCTGTCCCTGCTGCCAAGGCGAGTTACACCGGATCGGCGAGGACAGGAGCGAGCGGCTGGACCTGGTCCCCGCGCAGTTCCGGATCCTCGTCACCAGGCGTCCCAAATACGCCTGCCGAGCTTGCGAGGACGGCGTCATGCAGGCGCCGGCCCCGGCCAGGCTGATCGCGGGCGGACTGCCGACCGAGGCCACGGTCGCCCACGTCCTGGTCTCCAAATACGCCGATCACCTGCCGCTCTACCGGCAAGCGCAGATTTACGCCCGCCAAGGCATTGAAATCGATCGTTCGACGTTGGCGGATTGGGTGGGACAGGCCTCCTTCCACCTACGTCCGTTGCATGAGCGCCTCCTTGGCAAGCTCAGGCAACGGTCAAAGCTGTTCGCCGACGAGACGACGATGCCGGTGCTCGATCCGGGCCGCGGGCGTACCAAGACCGGTCAGCTCTGGGCCTATGCGGCGGATGACCGGCCATGGGGCGGTGCCGATCCGCCAAGCGTCGCCTATGTCTATGCCGCCGATCGCAAAGCCGACCGGCCCATCGCCCATCTGGCAGGCTTCAAGGGGATCCTGCAGGTCGATGGCTACGCCGGCTATAGCAAACTGGCCGAGCGTGGCGACGTTCAGCTTGCATTCTGCTGGTCGCACATGCGGCGTAACTTCTACGAACTTGCCGCCCCTGGCCCCGCGCCCGTTGCAAGCGAGGCGCTCAAGCATATCGCCGAGTTCTATGCCATCGAGAAGGGCATCCGTGGCCGCAGCGCCGAGGAGCGTCATCTCGTTCGGCAACAGAAAAGCCGTCCGCTGGCCGAAGCCTTCGGGCGATGGCTCCGCGCAAAGCTCGCGCTGATTAGCAAAAAGGGCAAGTTGGCCGACGCCATCCGTTATGCGCTCTCCCGCTGGGAAGGCCTGACGCGCTTCATCGATGATGGCCGTATCGAGCTCGACAACAACGCTGTCGAGCGCTCGATCCGTCCGATCACGCTCAACCGGAAAAATGCGCTGTTCGCAGGCTCCGATGGCGGCGCCGAGCATTGGGCCACCATCGCCTCCCTGGTCGAAACCTGTAAGCTGAATGAGGTCGATCCGCTTGCCTATCTGGCCGACGTCCTCACAAGGATCGTCAACGGCCATCTAAACAGCGATATCGATCAGCTGCTTCCTTGGGCCTATCGCGCGCAATCCCTCAAAGCCGTGGCTTGAGAACGACGCTTACCTTGCAACCGCGGGCTGACTACCTATTGCGCACTCGCTCGACGCCAAACGATGTCGGTTTCGATAGGTCTCCATCGGGACGTCCGCAGCCAAATTCGTTGCACCAGACCAGCGCGTGACCCGCGTTCAGATCGTCATTCTTATTGTTGCCGTAGATCTTGACCAGGTGCCCCAACTCCGCCGTCACCACGACGGCCGCGCTATATATCTGCTTACCATCTTTGGAAAACACGAAAAGCTGACTTGAACCGGACCCAATCCCTTCAACCGACATCTGTTTGTCCGTCTGCGGCTCAGCCTCAACGATGCCTTTGCCAACGACATTGATACGCCCGATCTGCTCATCGAACACCAGCACCTTGATCTGACCTCTGGCGAGAGAAATCTGGTCTGTAGGAATAACCTCGCGAGGTTGAGCAAGTGCACCACCAGACAACGTTAAGGCTGCAACTATCAGAACCAATCGCTTCATAGAAATTTCCTCCTGAAAGAAAAGTTCAATGCATGATCGTCAGTTGGCTATCAAAAATTGCCACTCTTTCCTGATTGTTGTCTGAAAGCATGGCCTTCTGGCTCGGGATGTCAATCTTTGTTTCGGCCTACCTTTAAGCACAGATTGGATTGTCGCCACCGGTGACCGCCTGGCGCCTTGCGTGAGAAACACCGAATCGATGCTGCGGTTATCCCATTTAGGGGCTCACTCTGGGTACGCCTATCGGCGCAGGCCTACAATCAATTCAACGAATATGAGCGCCTTACGGAAGCGTTCCGCGGGTAACGAGGAGCGTCGGAGCCAATGCTGTCCGTCATGGGCTCACCGCCGCGACCGTGCGCTCACGGCACTCATCGCTGTCCGGTTCAGGCGCGATCAGCCGTCACTTCTGCCGGAACGCATGGTTGAACGACATAATGAGCGGCCCCACGATATAATCAAACGCGGTTCGCTGAACCGTCGGGATCATGACCGTTGCCGGCATACCCGGGTAAAGGCGAATGTTGGGCATGGTCGCCAACTCGTCCTGGTCGATTCGAACGAAGGCCGTGTAATAAGGATTGTTGGTCTTGGGATCCGTCAAGCGGTCCGCCGAGACCTGAATGACGTCACCGTGGATGATTGGAACGATGCGCTGCTTGTAGGCGGTTAGGTGGACTTCCGCGCGCGTGTTCGGATGTACGTCGCTGATATCTTCGACCGCGACTTGGGCCTCGATTGTCAGCGAGTCCTCGTCCGGCACGATGTCCAGAATCTTGTCGCCGCGCTGGATGACGCCTCCGACCGAAAACACGTTGAGTCCGACCACGCGTCCGGTATAGGGCGCGCGAATTTCCATCCGGCCCAACACGGCCTTGGCATTCATCGCCTTCGGAATCACCTCCAGCAGCTTGGCCTGCGTGTCGCGCAAGTCCTTCGTCACGTCGGTCATCCGGTCGTTGTCGAGCTGGGCGATCTGCTGCTCCTGCTCCGCAATCGCCTGGCGCGCCTTGGCAATGCTGGCGTTCGCATCGGCGATCTGGCCTTCGAGACCGTACGCGGTCCGCTCCAGCTGCAGAATGCGCGGGCGGGCGATCAGCCCTCGCTCGACGAGCGGAGCGATGTCCTTGGCTTCTTTGCGCACTGAGTCGATCTGGTTGGTGAACGATTTTACCTGCGCTTCCGCGCCGACGATCTGGGAGCCCAGCTGGTTGATCTTCTCGCGGACCACGCTTCGTTGCCCTTCGAGCGACGCCCGGCGGGTGTCGAACTGACTAAGCTGCCCGTTCCAGACGCTCTTGAAATAGGGATCGTCGGAGCGCGCCTTCAAATCCGGCGGCATGGCAAGTTGGGAGCCATGGTCAAGCTCGGTCAGGAGCCGGACTTCCGTTGCGCGCAGCACAGCATATTGCTGTGTGAGCACCTCATGTTCCGCGCGCGCCTGGGTCTCATCGAGGACGATCAGCAGATCGCCCGCGCGCACCCTATCGCCCTCCCTGACGTGCAATACCTTGACGATACCGCCATCAAGGTGCTGGAGGCTCTTGCGGTTGCCATCGACCTTCACCACGGCGTTGGCGACCACCGCCCCATTGAGCGGCGCGGTCACCGCCCAGGTGCCGATGCCGCCGAAGAAGACGGCGATAATCATCCACCCCGCGATGGCAACGTTGCGAATGGAATCGTTCGGCGCGCCATCGTTGTTCGTGGGCTTTGTGCCGCGCGGTGCGGCTCCAGGGCGCATCGACAGATTTGCAACATCAAGTAACGCCATGATCTCTCCTAGCCAGCCGCTCCCCGAACTGCCGCTACCGGCACAGGCCGCGTCAGGCGCGACAGGATTTCGCTGCGTGGCCCGAACATCTCGGCCACGCCCTCGCGCAACACCAATATCTTGTCGACCACGCCGATGGTGGCAGGCCGATGCGAAATGATCACCACGGTTGTTCCACGCTTCTTCAATTCGGTAATGCAGTCGGCCAACGCTGCGTCGCCTTCGGAGTCGAGATTCGAACTTGGCTCGTCGAGCACAACGAGGCTCGGGTTGCCGTAAGCCGCGCGCGCAAGCGCGATCCGCTGGCGAATGCCTCCCGACAGGATCGCGCCACCCTCCCCGACTTGAGTGTCATACCCCTCCGGCAGACGCAGAATCATGTCATGCACACCGGCCGTCTGGGCCGCCGAGATAATCTCCCTGTCCTCTTTCCGGTCGAACCGGCAGATATTGGCGGCGATGCTGTCGGCAAACAGCTCGATATCCTGCGGAAGATAGCCAAGATGCTGGCCGAGCGACGACCTGATCCACGTCGAAACGTCGGACCCGTCGAGGCGAACGGCACCCGCCGATGGGGCCTGAACACCAACGATATGGCGCGCCAGCGTGGATTTTCCGGCCCCCGAGGGGCCGATAATTCCAAGCACTTCACCCGGGGCAATCTGGAACGTGACTCCCCGCAGAATAGGCTTCGATGTGCCAGGCGCGGCAAAGGACAGCGCTTCGACCGAAAGGTGACCTTCGGGTCGCGGCAGCATCAGTTCTGGCTGACGCGGCGGATTCGCAGCCAACAACTCCTGCACCCGCAAGAATGCACCGCGGGCCGAGATGAGACTGCGCCATGACCCGACGATCTGTTCGACCGGCTGTAGGGCGCGGCCAAGCAGGATGCTGGCGGCAAACATGGCACCCGCGGTTGTGAGCCGCTCGATCACGAGATAGGCGCCAAGACCAAGGATCAAGGATTGCATCGACAGCCGCAGGAAGCGAATCATGCTCTGCATGGTGGCCGCGCGATCGCTCGCCGCGACCTGGCGCTCGATCATCCGGTCGCGGTCCCTGCTCCAGCGCTTCAGAAGGCCGGCGGACATCCCCATTGCGCGCACCACTTCGGTGTTGCGCAGGCTCATCTCGGTGAAACCGTAATTTCGATTTGCCGCCTCGCTGGATTCGGAAAGCGGCGGCTTGACGACCCATTCATTCAGGAAGCCCATCAGCACCAGAATGATCGAGCACCCCAGGGCAAATGCCCCGAGGAGCGGGTGCAGAGCGAAAATCACGGCGATATAGATCGGCGCCCACGGCAAATCGAAGATCGCATGAATTCCCGATCCGGTGATGAATTGGCGAAACGTGTCGAAATCGCGCAACAGCTGGCTGCGCGCGCCGCCAATTTTTGCCGAATGATCGATGATGGCGGTCATCACCCGCGGCGCGACCCTCCGATCAAGGCGGATGCTGGTGCGCGCCAGTACGCGCGCGCGTACCGCATCGAGACCCGCAAGCGCCATGAACGCCAGCAACAGCGCAAGGGTCAGCATCAACAGCGTGACCTCGCTAGCGCTCGAAATCACGCGGTCATAGACCTGCAGCATGTAGAGCGGACCCGCCAAATAGAGCAGGTTGATGGCTAGGCTGAATATCGCTGCAGTCACAAAATAGCTCTGGCAGGCTTGCAGTGCCTGCCGGAATTCGTCTGCTCTTTTACGAAGGGTACTCACTTGGAATCCTGGCCGGAGCCCCCCTTAAACATGATGGCCGGCAGCTATGAGCCGACAGCCGAAAAGCTCAAAAAAATCAAACATACAATCGGCTCCTACTTTACATGGCCGACGGCCACGCGAACAGCCGCCGCCGGCGCGAAACCGCCAAGAGGGTAAACTTACGGGGTCAACCTCCCCCGGTTATTATTCGCCGCGAGCGACGCGTTCACGACGTTCAGGCGATGTGGTGTGGATCATAGGTGATCACCGTGCCGTTCGCGGCGTCGGCCTTCTCGGCAAAGCCATTCGGATCGTATTGACCGAGCAGGACGATGTTCGCCGTGTGCGCCCCGTCGGATACCGTCAAAGTGCCGCCCGTCCCGGCCTCGTTCTCCGTGAAGCTCAACGTGGTGCCGGCGCCGAAGCTGACGCCCTTGATGTCGATGTCGTCATTGCCATCGAGGCCGCTCACTGTACCGGAGAAGTGGAAGGCATCGTCCAGGATCAGGTGGCCGGCAGCAGTTGTGTCGAAAATGACGCCTGCCGCCGAGGCCGCCCCAAACTCGATAGTGCCGGCCCCGCTGATCAGAGCGCCGCCGTTGCCGGTAACCTCGCCCTGTGCTGTGACCGTGCCGCCATTGGCCCAGATCAGGCCGCTGTTGGCCACCGCACTAGCGAGCATCAGCCCACCCGTGCCGGTCGCTTCCAGCGTGCCAGCATTCGAAATCACGTTGGCGCCGGTATCGATCACCAGGGCATGGCTGCCGGTGGCATCGATGGTGCCCTCATTGCTCAGCGTCAAGCTGCCTTGGCCGATTTGGCCGGCACCGGAGATCATATTGTCGACGTTGTCCAGCGTGACGTTCGAGGCCGTGCCAGCGATGATGTTGTGATCATCGTCGGACAGGACCACGTGGCCGCCGCCGTTGAGCGTGATCCCGGTCTGGATGATCTGCAGCAGCGTGTCATCGCCAGAGGCCTGCAGCTCGATCGTTCCGGTATTGTGCATGATACCCGACAGCGGCAGCATCGCGCCATCGCCGATGGTCATTGGACCCGGGTTTTCGACCGTCGGTGTTACGTCGAATTCGAAGTTCGCGGCGGTGAGATCCGACGCGTGTACGTCATCGAGCGTGATCGTTTGGCCGTCGGCCAACGTGATCACAGCATTACCACTCGCATTATCGGCGGTATGAGCCTGAACGTCCGCGAAGCTCTGCCAGCCATAGCTGATCAGGTCGATGACGTCGGAGGATACCTCGAAGCTGTGTACCACGTCGTTGCCGATCGGCTGCGAGAACACGAAGGTATCGTGGCCGCTCGAGCCGGTCAGGTGATCGTCGCCGGACCACGCAAAAATTGGGGATCCTGGGGCGTACGCTTCGACATTGTCGCCGACCAGAAGTGTGCCGAAGCTACCATCGGGATTCGCCCAGGTGGCGGAAACCGTGATAACCGCAGCTCCGACAAACTCAACGGGCGTCACAATTGTAAGCGCGCTTATGTCGGTCTCGGTTACGGCCCAGGAACCGTCACTAAGCTTGGAGCCGTTTGGTACGATCCACGCCGTCGGGAGATTTGTTATCGTCAACGATACAGCGGTGTCATTTCCTTCCGGTTGCTCCAAGCCGAGGTTGATTTGCTGACCCGAGACACCCGCGGGAGCCTTTTTCGAAATAGTCAGGGATCCACCACCTACTCCGGCATTTCCCGCAAGGTCAGTCCAATAGGGATCCGTAGCAGCCGAGGTGCCACTGTTAAAAACGGTGATTGTTGTACTATTGGAGCTGCCCTTGGTGAACGTCGCTGTCCAAGTGAGGCCGCCATCGGCGGTCTGAAGATTGCTCAAACTAGTCCCATTTGAGCTATCGTTTAGCGATATATCTCCAAGCGTCAGATTTGCAACTTTTTCGCTGAAGGTAAACGTGATCGTTTCGCTATTGCCCGCAGGCAACGAGTTGCCACCCGTAATCGATATCACCGTAGGCGGAGTTGTGTCGGTCGCATTGATAGTGAGGTTCGCAGTATCAGTGGTGGTCGAAAATGCCGTAGTACCGCCATTTAACGAGGTATCCACCTTGGCCCCGTTCGAGCCGCTGGTCTGATCCCAAGCGCGGAAGGTGATGGCATTTGTATCTATACCGGTAAAGCCCGCGCTTGGTTGGAAGTAAAGCCGCGTGTTGGCGTCCGCCGAGAGGAGTAGAGCCGTGCTGTTTGACACCGCTCCTACAGGGTTCCACGTTGTGCCGTTATTTGTGGAAAAGAACCAGGTGCCGTGGCTCGTATCGGTACCGGTAAGTGCGATGCCGACCACGGCCCCTGTATCGACATCGGTAACATTGTCTACCCCCCCGCTGGGTGGATTAAGATCCACCAAGCTAGAGACCAACGTACCGACAGCTCCCGCTGGCGCACCGCTGCCTTGGTTCTCTGCCGTGAGCACCGGCGTTTTGGACGGATCGAGAACTGGGGCGTCATTGGTGCCGGTCACCGTGATCTTCAGCGTCGTGCTGTTGGACACGAGCCCGCCCGGGTCCTTGGCCGTGTAGGTGAAGGTGTCCATCGCCGTGACACCCGTGGCGAGGCTGTTGGCGGTGTCGGCTACGTAGCTGTACGAGCCGTTCGCATTCAGCGTCAGATGACCGTAGGTGCCCGCGATCGAGGTCGCGACGCCAACCCCCTGCGTTACGGCTCCAGTGCCGGCAACCACGCCGGAGACCACCAGCGTGTTCGTGGCGTTGTCGACATCGGTATCGGCTACTGATCCGCCGGTCGTGCCCTGGACTACGCCATTAGCCGCCAACACCGTGAGCGTAGCATCCTCGTTCACCTCACCAGTATCGGCTTTGGCCACCGGCGCATCGTTGCTGCCGTCGATGGTGAACACGACGTTGGTGGATGCCGTGGCGGTGCCATCGGTGACCGGAACGGTGAAGGTCTCGGTCGGATGGCTGCTGGTGTTGAGCGCCTGGGTGGCGGTCAGCGTATCGTCGAGCGCATAGGTGAGCGTGTTGCTGCCGGTATGCAGCGTGGCGGTGCCGTAGGTCCCGGCCTTGGTCCAATTGCCGGAGCCGGCATCGGTCCAGCCGTCGCTGGTCAAGGCGGCGGTGTCGTAGCTGGCGGTGCCGTCGACGTCGCCCTTGGTGATGGTTGCGGTCGCAGTCGCGGTGCCGAGCGTGCCATTGGCAACGCCGCCGGCTTCGACGAGGTTGTGATCGACCAGCGCCGAAACCGTCGGATTGTCGTTGCTGCCGTCGATGGTGAACACGACGTTGGTGGATGCCGTGGCGGTGCCATCGGTGACCGGAACGGTGAAGGTCTCGGTCGGATGGCTGCTGGTGTTGAGCGCCTGGGTGGCGGTCAGCGTATCGTCGAGCGCATAGGTGAGCGTGTTGCTGCCGGTATGCAGCGTGGCGGTGCCGTAGGTCCCGGCCTTGGTCCAATTGCCGGAGCCGGCATCGGTCCAGCCGTCGCTGGTCAAGGCGGCGGTGTCGTAGCTGGCGGTGCCGTCGACGTCGCCCTTGGTGATGGTTGCGGTCGCAGTCGCGGTGCCGAGCGTGCCATTGGCAACGCCGCCGGCTTCGACGAGGTTGTGATCGACCAGCGCCGAAACCGTCGGATTGTCGTTGCTGCCGTCGATGGTGAACACGACGTTGGTGGATGCCGTGGCGGTGCCATCGGTGACCGGAACGGTGAAGGTCTCGGTCGGATGGCTGCTGGTGTTGAGCGCCTGGGTGGCGGTCAGCGTATCGTCGAGCGCATAGGTGAGCGTGTTGCTGCCGGTATGCAGCGTGGCGGTGCCGTAGGTCCCGGCCTTGGTCCAATTGCCGGAGCCGGCATCGGTCCAGCCGTCGCTGGTCAAGGCGGCGGTGTCGTAGCTGGCGGTGCCGTCGACGTCGCCCTTGGTGATGGTTGCGGTCGCAGTCGCGGTGCCGAGCGTGCCATTGGCAACGCCGCCGGCTTCGACGAGGTTGTGATCGACCAGCGCCGAAACCGTCGGATTGTCGTTGCTGCCGTCGATGGTGAACACGACGTTGGTGGATGCCGTGGCGGTGCCATCGGTGACCGGAACGGTGAAGGTCTCGGTCGGATGGCTGCTGGTGTTGAGCGCCTGGGTGGCGGTCAGCGTATCGTCGAGCGCATAGGTGAGCGTGTTGCTGCCGGTATGCAGCGTGGCGGTGCCGTAGGTCCCGGCCTTGGTCCAATTGCCGGAGCCGGCATCGGTCCAGCCGTCGCTGGTCAAGGCGGCGGTGTCGTAGCTGGCGGTGCCGTCGACGTCGCCCTTGGTGATGGTTGCGGTCGCAGTCGCGGTGCCGAGCGTGCCATTGGCAACGCCGCCGGCTTCGACGAGGTTGTGATCGACCAGCGCCGAAACCGTCGGATTGTCGTTGCTGCCGTCGATGGTGAACACGACGTTGGTGGATGCCGTGGCGGTGCCATCGGTGACCGGAACGGTGAAGGTCTCGGTCGGATGGCTGCTGGTGTTGAGCGCCTGGGTGGCGGTCAGCGTATCGTCGAGCGCATAGGTGAGCGTGTTGCTGCCGGTATGCAGCGTGGCGGTGCCGTAGGTCCCGGCCTTGGTCCAATTGCCGGAGCCGGCATCGGTCCAGCCGTCGCTGGTCAAGGCGGCGGTGTCGTAGCTGGCGGTGCCGTCGACGTCGCCCTTGGTGATGGTTGCGGTCGCAGTCGCGGTGCCGAGCGTGCCATTGGCAACGCCGCCGGCTTCGACGAGGTTGTGATCGACCAGCGCCGAAACCGTCGGATTGTCGTTGCTGCCGTCGATGGTGAACACGACGTTGGTGGATGCCGTGGCGGTGCCATCGGTGACCGGAACGGTGAAGGTCTCGGTCGGATGGCTGCTGGTGTTGAGCGCCTGGGTGGCGGTCAGCGTATCGTCGAGCGCATAGGTGAGCGTGTTGCTGCCGGTATGCAGCGTGGCGGTGCCGTAGGTCCCGGCCTTGGTCCAATTGCCGGAGCCGGCATCGGTCCAGCCGTCGCTGGTCAAGGCGGCGGTGTCGTAGCTGGCGGTGCCGTCGACGTCGCCCTTGGTGATGGTTGCGGTCGCAGTCGCGGTGCCGAGCGTGCCATTGGCAACGCCGCCGGCTTCGACGAGGTTGTGATCGACCAGCGCCGAAACCGTCGGATTGTCGTTGCTGCCGTCGATGGTGAACACGACGTTGGTGGATGCCGTGGCGGTGCCATCGGTGACCGGAACGGTGAAGGTCTCGGTCGGATGGCTGCTGGTGTTGAGCGCCTGGGTGGCGGTCAGCGTATCGTCGAGCGCATAGGTGAGCGTGTTGCTGCCGGTATGCAGCGTGGCGGTGCCGTAGGTCCCGGCCTTGGTCCAATTGCCGGAGCCGGCATCGGTCCAGCCGTCGCTGGTCAAGGCGGCGGTGTCGTAGCTGGCGGTGCCGTCGACGTCGCCCTTGGTGATGGTTGCGGTCGCAGTCGCGGTGCCGAGCGTGCCATTGGCAACGCCGCCGGCTTCGACGAGGTTGTGATCGACCAGCGCCGAAACCGTCGGATTGTCGTTGCTGCCGTCGATGGTGAACACGACGTTGGTGGATGCCGTGGCGGTGCCATCGGTGACCGGAACGGTGAAGGTCTCGGTCGGATGGCTGCTGGTGTTGAGCGCCTGGGTGGCGGTCAGCGTATCGTCGAGCGCATAGGTGAGCGTGTTGCTGCCGGTATGCAGCGTGGCGGTGCCGTAGGTCCCGGCCTTGGTCCAATTGCCGGAGCCGGCATCGGTCCAGCCGTCGCTGGTCAAGGCGGCGGTGTCGTAGCTGGCGGTGCCGTCGACGTCGCCCTTGGTGATGGTTGCGGTCGCAGTCGCGGTGCCGAGCGTGCCATTGGCAACGCCGCCGGCTTCGACGAGGTTGTGATCGACCAGCGCCGAAACCGTCGGATTGTCGTTGCTGCCGTCGATGGTGAACACGACGTTGGTGGATGCCGTGGCGGTGCCATCGGTGACCGGAACGGTGAAGGTCTCGGTCGGATGGCTGCTGGTGTTGAGCGCCTGGGTGGCGGTCAGCGTATCGTCGAGCGCATAGGTGAGCGTGTTGCTGCCGGTATGCAGCGTGGCGGTGCCGTAGGTCCCGGCCTTGGTCCAATTGCCGGAGCCGGCATCGGTCCAGCCGTCGCTGGTCAAGGCGGCGGTGTCGTAGCTGGCGGTGCCGTCGACGTCGCCCTTGGTGATGGTTGCGGTCGCAGTCGCGGTGCCGAGCGTGCCATTGGCAACGCCGCCGGCTTCGACGAGGTTGTGATCGACCAGCGCCGAAACCGTCGGATTGTCGTTGCTGCCGTCGATGGTGAACACGACGTTGGTGGATGCCGTGGCGGTGCCATCGGTGACCGGAACGGTGAAGGTCTCGGTCGGATGGCTGCTGGTGTTGAGCGCCTGGGTGGCGGTCAGCGTATCGTCGAGCGCATAGGTGAGCGTGTTGCTGCCGGTATGCAGCGTGGCGGTGCCGTAGGTCCCGGCCTTGGTCCAATTGCCGGAGCCGGCATCGGTCCAGCCGTCGCTGGTCAAGGCGGCGGTGTCGTAGCTGGCGGTGCCGTCGACGTCGCCCTTGGTGATGGTTGCGGTCGCAGTCGCGGTGCCGAGCGTGCCATTGGCAACGCCGCCGGCTTCGACGAGGTTGTGATCGACCAGCGCCGAAACCGTCGGATTGTCGTTGCTGCCGTCGATGGTGAACACGACGTTGGTGGATGCCGTGGCGGTGCCATCGGTGACCGGAACGGTGAAGGTCTCGGTCGGATGGCTGCTGGTGTTGAGCGCCTGGGTGGCGGTCAGCGTATCGTCGAGCGCATAGGTGAGCGTGTTGCTGCCGGTATGCAGCGTGGCGGTGCCGTAGGTCCCGGCCTTGGTCCAATTGCCGGAGCCGGCATCGGTCCAGCCGTCGCTGGTCAAGGCGGCGGTGTCGTAGCTGGCGGTGCCGTCGACGTCGCCCTTGGTGATGGTTGCGGTCGCAGTCGCGGTGCCGAGCGTGCCATTGGCAACGCCGCCGGCTTCGACGAGGTTGTGATCGACCAGCGCCGAAACCGTCGGATTGTCGTTGCTGCCATGGATCGTCACCGTCAGCGTCGTGGTAGCCGTCGCCCCCGTGGTATCTTTTACTGTATAGGAGAACGTATCCGTCAGCGTGTCACTAAACGTGCGCAGCGCCTCGACCGCGCCCTGGCCGTTGTTCACCGTATAGGTATAAGAGCCATCGGTATTGAGATGCAGGGTACCGTGCGCACCAACCACATCGGTGCCGGCGCCCGAGCTCAACGCGGCACTGGTGGTGCCCGCCACAACGCCCGCGACCGCCTTGGAAGCTGCATTGAAATCGAAATCGTTCGTTAGGACGTTGCCGGTCGGATTGACGCCAGCAGTGCCGTTATTAATACCGCCCGCTTCTGTCGCCGATGCTGTATCGGCAGTGGCTGCGATAGTAAGATTGCCCGAGGCATCACGTACTTCAACTTTCTCGATCGCAGAAACCTGCAAATTGAGAGTTTTGAAGGTATAGATGGTACCGTCGGCTTGTCCGGTTTGAGCACTGATGTGCGCAGGAACCCAGACGTTCTTATAATATGAAATCTCGGCCCGAATATCTGCATCGGCTAACTGCGCGGCGCTCAGCCAGATCTGGAGCGTATCGACATCCGGCGTCGCCCCCGCCTTGCCGAGCTGCACAGCACCATTTCCGCCGTCGTAGGAGTCGTAGCCCTGGAATGTTGTACCTGAGACGACCGTAGACGCGCCAACAATGCCGAGACTCGTCTGATCGGTTCCTGAATAAATAGTCCCGCCGCTGATTTGCTGGTTGGTGGCGGTGAAGCCGGTCGATCCCAAGATGTACTGATTTTCATAGGCCTTATATATCAGGGTATCGGATCCTGATCCGCCCAAAACGGTATCAAAGCCGCTGCCGCCGTTAAGGGTGTCGTCTCCAGAACCACCGTTGAGACGATCGCTACCTGCACCTCCGTACAGCGTGTCGTTGCCAGAACCTCCGACCAGATTGTCGTTAGTGGTTCCCGTCATGATAATGGTGGTGTCGCCGCTGGCGCTTGCCATTAGAGATGCTCCAATAATTCTTTTCGTACAATTCGCGTCACAGCTTCTGCTATTTGATCAAACGGATGCGTGATTAGCTGGCTCGATTCCGGGAATGATGTCTTGATAGAGCGACAGGAAAAGCAATCAGAGCCGGCCGATCACTAGCCGGAGTGAGCGCAGGCTCGATCGGAAGATCGGCTGACGATGAAGAAGCAGAATTTGAAATTCCTTGGAGGCGCGATTCAACTTCGGACCAGTTGATCAGTGGCTGGGCCTTCGGGATGAAATTGACGCGACTCAATACACACTCCTTGAACTCTGCTAACGCAGAGCAGGCGTGATCGCACCCGAAAATCAATTCACAACAACACGCACGATGCCCATCAGCAATATTCGTGGGGCGCGCGGCCAAAGGCCGCCCATGTGCCATTAGACGCCTACCGTGAAAAGACTCCGACCGCCATTACCCTGCCCGTTTCGCGTGCGGCCCTGCACTCCGCATGCTCGCAATTTTTCTTGTCTTTAAATATTCAGCTTCGAGAGGCTTCGGCGCCTGGCCCGCAAGACTGCGGGCGCCCAAACCTCTAAATCTAATTGAATGCAATTTGCCGCAAATTTGCGCAGCCGTCTAGAGCCGAGCGATTTGCTCTACTTTAACGATTAACGCCGTGCCGCCATGGAGTTCCCTCCTGTCTTCAACAATGCCCCGTTGATTTACGGGCCGCCCCAAACGTCGTATCCGGGCGCAACGCCGGTTTGGGCGCCGCGGGCTCCGACGCCATCCCGACCATGCCTTGTTTCGTCACTGAACAGTTCGAGCTTATAGCGAGCCTGTCTCCAAATGCAGTGCATGCTGGGCAACGTCAAGAACAGCCTGCAGCGGACGCTTCAATAACAAGTCCCGGAATCCCCTCCGAGCCGGCCGCAACTCTCCCCATTGGACTGCCGGCACTGTGTGAGCGCCAGCGGCGGCTTGCTGGCGTCCGCGGGCGCGGCCGATAGCCTGCTGCGTTCCTCTTCGAGAAGCTGCGAATGAAGCTTCTGGATCCGGATGTTGCGCTCGAGCAGGGACATCGTTCTTGTCTGAACCCGCTCGGCCGGCGCCTTGCGCAGGGCGTTCTCCCGATCGAGCAGCTCGGGAAACGGCAGCAGCGGCCGGACGAGCTCGGTCACCTGATCACGCAGGACGCTCGCGCCACGGGTTGCGCGATCTGATCCGGAAACTCGGCATTCCGCCAGCGCTCCGCTCAGGTTGACCGTTGCCGCCATCGATACCGGTGTCGCCTCCGGTATCGTTGCCGCCGCTGGCGCCGGCTCTCTGGGCGCTGTTGCCGTCTCCGTTGTTGGCTCCGCTACCGGTCCCGCCTCCTTTTCGATGGCCTGGCGAACGGCCCGCAGCGCTCGATGAGAACCGTGTTGGCGTTTGGCGAAAATTTCCGCTTCTTCCCGGCCAAGCCATTGCTCTAGGATTAGCCATTTCAGGTAGGGCGCTCACCCACGATGCACCCGTGGATTTAGAACCACACACGCCACCTGAGACAAACAGAGGCAAAACGAAGATTCAAATGATGTTCAACGTCACGAGAACCGAATTCCTCCTCTATGTCATCGCCGCATTGACCGTTGCAGTGCTTATCGCTTGGGACGAACCGTGGATCATGGGGCGAATCTGAAGGTGTCCTTGAGAGACCGGCACGCGATGCAATCCGCAGGCTTTGACGAGAAAACCTGGGGCGCCGGGCATGCCGACGCAGCCCTCGGAGGTACGCGGTACGCTAATTAAGTCTGATCGCGGATCTACGAGATGACGCCCCACTGGTCGACTACTGCGCGCCAGGCCAGATCCTGCGCTGGCCCTTCCATTTGCCAGCGACGTAAGACCGAGGTGCGCCTTGGTGTTGCCGAGCACTTGGTTTTGCGCCCAGGTGACGGCCGGAGGCGCGCCAAGCTCGCTCTCGATCCGCCAGACGACGGGTCGTACATCATCGAGTTGATGGCGCGCCTCAGCGGTTGACCTTCACCAGCTCGCCCTCCCCGGGATCAGCGATGGCGCACCTAGGGTCGCGCGTTCATGGCCGAGCGACAGGATCTCGCGAGAAAGCCGTAGCCAACCGGACCGGTCTCATAACAGAAATGCATCTACAAACTGGCTGGCGATTCGTTCAACGATTCGGCACATACATGCCCGTCGCCAACACGTCGACCTCTTGGAAAAACGAACCTCTCGTTCCCGGCCTGTTTCGGCGATCGCAATAGCATTTCCAAGCTTCGTAACGTAGATTCCGACAAAGCTTCCCAACAATCTGTCACGGCTCGTCCTCCTGTGATGAGGATCGGCTCGGACCGCCCAAGTGCCCCTCGGACGCGCAGTGTGGGGCGAGCCACCTACCGGAAGAGGCGGACATACGGCCTTCACTCAATAACACGCCCCAGAGTCCCCGCCGAGCCGGCCGCAACTCTCACCATTGGATTGCCGCCACTGCGTGACGGCGAGCTGCGGCTTGCTCCCGTCCGCTGTCGCGGCTGATAGCCTACTGCGCTCTTCATCGAGGAGCTGCGAATGAAGCTTCTGGATCTGGATGTTGCGCTCGAGCAGCGACATCGTTCTTGTCTGAACCTGCTCGGCCAGCGCCTTGCGCAGCGCATTCTCGCGGTCGAGCAGTTCGGGAAACGGCATCAGCGGCCGGACGAGATCGGTCGCCTTGATCACGCAGGACGCCCGCGCCACGGCTTGCGCGATCTGATCCGGAAACGCGCTCCGGCATTCCGCGAGTGCGCCGTTCAGGTTGACCGGTTCCGCCGCCGGTGCCGGCGTCCCTGTCGCCTCCGGCGTCGGTCTCGTTGTCGCCGCTGGTGTCGGCTCTGTGGCCGCTGTTGCCGTCTCCGTTATTGGATCCGGTGCCGGTCCCGCCTCCTTCTCGATGGCCTGGCGAGCGGCCCCGCAACAGGATAGCATGATGCAGAACGAGAGAACGACCAGGCATCTCGCGCGCCTTGCCCAACACTCCCTGCCGCCCGCCTCGATCGGACGCCCGATTGCCACATCGATCACGGCAAGCCCCATCGCGAGCGCCCCACCCTGCCTCCTGCTGATCGGAACATCGAGCAATGGGTCGATCGCGACGGCTCGTTAGCGATGCGTGCGCGAGGCTGGTTGAGGCGGCGCGACAGACACGCCGCCGCGCATCCACACCCGCCCGCTAGAATAACCATCTGCGTAATGTGGGGACGCAAGGCCGTCCTTCCTGCGGCGAAATTGGTATCGACCAAAATCTGCATCTGCAAAAAAGTGGTATCTCGAAATATCGCGCCGGCACGAAATGATGCCGCTACACTAGATTGACTTTAGATGTAGTTTTGTCGGTGACGCAACAATCGCCTTGTGAGTAGCGGCGCGGCGGCACGGCCGCGCTGCACCTTTGCTCGGCATCCACGGCGGGCGTGCATTCGTTTCTGACGCTGCAGAGATCAGAATCGGCGCAGCGCACGCGCTCGAACCGGCGTGCCATCGAATCGCCATGGCGGCCGACTTTTCTGCGCCGGCGAATGCGCCTCCGTGCTTCGTCGGCGCGAACGGCCGCATCGTTGTTCAACGACAATCGTTTTGTTTGCGTGGGCGGCCAGCCGCGCGCTTTCGACCGTTATGTTATCAACAGGCGCATGATTCGTATGGCATCCGGGTTGGCGAAAATTTTCACTTTTTCCAGGCCGAGTCCTTGCTCTAGGATCAGTCATTTCAGTATTGGCGCTCACCCACGATGCGCTCGAGAATTATTCAAAACCAAAGCGTACAGCGACTGATCCGGGCGTCATGGGGACTTGAGATGACCGATCGCATTGCACTTTTCATCGACGGCGCGAATCTTCACACCACGGTCAAGAACCTCGGTTTTGAAATCGATTTCAGGCGACTGCTCTCGGAGTTCGGCAAGTATGGACAGATCGTCCGCGCCTACTTCTACACGGTCGTGAGAGACGACGACGAGTTCAGCAGCCTTCGGCCGCTGGTGGATTGGCTCGATTACAACGGATATGCGGTCAGGAGAAAGTTAGCCAAAACCCACGATGACGGCGAAGGGAGGCGGCGAATGAAGCGCAGCATCGGCATCGAGCTCGCGGTCGACGCATTGGAAATCGCGCACCGCATCGACCACGCGTACCTGTTCTCTGGCGACGGTGATTTGCGCGCCGTTGTCGAAGCCGTCAGGCGGGCTGGTGTCCGGGTGACGGTCGTTTCCAGCATCCGAACCAAGCCTCCCATGATCGCCGATGAGCTTCGCAGGCAAGCTGACGTCTTCCTCGAACTCGAAAGCCTCAGGGCATCGATCGAACGTCCGCCGCATCCGATCGCCCCGGAGTGAAGCCACGGACGACGCCGACGTTGCCGCTGAGATCGGCCGGATACCGGAGCGCGGCCGTGTCAGCCACATCCGTACATCACCGAGTTGCGCAGGCCGCTCGGAGACATCAGTATGATTCCAACCAACGCAACTGCAGAGGGGAGAATCAATGTGGAGGTCGGTCGGCTGCCTGTTGTTGTTCTTGGCGGCGACGAGCGCAGCGGTAGCTGAACCTTCAAAGTTCACCTGCGACACGCCGCGCGGCAAGCGGATCGAGCCTGGCACCTCAGGCAAAGGCAGTGACGTTCGATGGATCGATGACGATCTGGACGCGGTCCGGCCCGCTGTTGTGATCGATGGCCAGACCTTCACGGTCACGTGGGGAACGTCGGTCGCGATTGAAGGCAGGGGAACCAAGGTCATGACCTATGTTTTCGCCGCCGCCCAACGCACCGCTGCGTCGATCGTTGCGACCCGCGTGGACGAGTCCACTGCAGAGATCTTCCGGTTCTATTTTGCCAGCAGGTCGCTTTACAAACTGACCAGCCGGCTGGACGGCCCCTCGTCAGACCCAAAGGCCCCGCCCCTCGTCGCGACCTACCTCGCGACCTGCCACGAACAGTAGCCTCGCTGGCCGGCCATTAGGACAAACTTAACTGACCTGCTGTTCCGGGTTTCGGTGTTGCTCCTTGGCAACCATCCCGAGCCCAAGCAAATACAACTAAAGTATTGAAATTTAATCAAAATCTTGAGATTCTGCTCACCCGTCCGCCATGACATGCCCCCACTTAGAGCCACTGTGTGGCTCAAATGTCATAGGTCGCGGAACTGTCCTTTGTTACCCTTTGGAGGATTCTACAGAATATTTTTGTGAGTAGGGGCTGAGATTATGAAGTCGGCATACACGGTCATTGCGTGCCTATGCTTGGCGGCGACGCCAGCATGTGCCGAGGTTTTTTCAATTAATGATGCTCTGCGCCAGGCCATGCTGACCAATCCGGGTGTTGGCGAGGCTTCCGCGAACCGGCGGGCGACGGAAAGCGAGCTGCGGCAAACCCAAAGCACGCTGCTGCCGCAGGTGCGCATTGACGCCAGCTACGGCCCGGAAAAATTCGATCAATCGCCGGGCTTCATCAGCCCGAACATTCAGGCAGCGCCGACCGTGGGGTCAGGCCCATGGCGCAATGGCAGCCAGGAATCGGTGGTGGTGCGCCAGCTGCTGTGGGACGGTTTTTCGTCGATCTATGACGTCTGGCGCCAGACCGCGCGCGTCAATGCCGCTGCCTCCCGCGTCAAGGAGAGAACCGAGCTCTTGGCCCTCGACGCCGCCGAAGGCTACATCGACGTCGTGCGCTACATGCGGCTGGTCAGCCTTGCCCAGCAAAACGTCGCCAATCACGAAAAGATCTTTTCAAACGTGAACTCCCGCTTCTCGGGCGGCCGGGCCGGCGAAGGCGATCTGGAGCAAGCCCGCGAGCGCGTCGAGGCCGCCCGCGCGGCACTCGCCGAATTCCAGCGCAGCCTGGATGACGCCAGGGCGAAGTACCGCAAGACGGTTGGCCTTGAGCCGATCAATGTTCGCTTCCCTGCTCCTTTGGCGGGCTTGCCGCACAGCCGCGACGAAGCGCTGGCGACCACCCTCCGGTTCAATTCGACAATCGCGGCGGCACAGTCCGACGCCGACGCCGCCAAGCATGCGTTCAAGGCCACCGACGGCACGTTCGGTCCGAAATTCTATCTCGAGGGACGGGCAACCCATTACGACAACTCCTACCCTTACGTGGCGGCCCCGGGAACTCCCTCCATCACGCATGAGGACTACAGCGGCAAGGTTGTGATGTCGTGGGACATCTTCCGCGGCGGCCAGGATGCGTGGAATCGGTCGGAGAAGGCCGAGCGCTATACCGAAGCGACCATGCGCCACGCCCGCCTGCAGCGCGACGCGTATGAGTCGATCGACAAGGCGTGGAATGCCCGTACGATTACGGCGACGCGCATCGGCGCCCTGACCCGTGAGCTGGAAGCAGCCAGGAAGACCATCACGGCCTACCAGAAGGAATACGAGCTCGGCCAGCGCTCCCTGATCGATCTCCTGAACGCGCAAAACCAGTTCTTCAACACGTCCGTCTCGCTCACCTCCGCCCGCGGCGTGGTCGTGTTCGCGGACTATCAGCTGCTGGCCGCGATGGGGACGCTGATTGAGTATCTGAAGGCTCCGCCGCCGGTCGATGCCGCGCCGACGGACATGCTTTCGATTGGCCTGCCCCGCTACTCGTTCCCGACGCTTCGCGTGAACCTCCCGCAAACCGGGTCCGAGCCGCTGCGCGTCGCCGTTCCGGCGCCTGTCGTCCGTCCTGCCAAGACCTATGCGGCAGCCCAGACGAAGGACGTTGGCTTTGCGGACCGCTTCACCGGCGCGACGACGACTGCAGCGGTGCCCGGCTCAGCGGAATGGATGCAGCAGCAAAAGACCGCTGCGGACGGCCCGAACGTCATTTACGCGGATCCGTCGGTCACGGCGAACGCGAGCTCCTATGCGTCGACCAAGCCCCACTGGCTGCTGTCGGCCTTCCCGAGTTCCGCTCGATAGCGACCGCCAACAAGCTCAGGACAGGACTGCCGGAAGGGCCCCAAGTCGGGGCCCTTTCGATTCCTTATTAATCGTTAAGATAAGTTTCGCTGAATTTGTTCGCTGTTTGTTGTAGTCTGCCCGAAATCTAGTGCGATTGCTGCATTTCCATTTTGCTTGTCGAGGTTTCAGTTGTTGTTTCGAACCCCCAGCGCGGCGGCCGACGCCGTCCGCCCCTCGCCGGATGACTCAACCTCAAAGCCTGTCGCGATAAATGGGCCACGCGCGCTGGGCGACGATCCCCTCACTGCATCGTTGACTTATCTCGCCGCCCATCACGGCCGCGCGGTGAGCCGCGAAGCTCTGCTCGGCGGACTTCCGATCACGGACGGACGCTTGTCCGTCTCGCTCTACGACCGCGCGGCAAGGCGCGCCGGTCTGGAGACCGAGGCCGTCAAGCGCGACATTTCAGACATTCCCGCGCTGGTCCTGCCGGCCGTCCTCGTCATGAAGAACGGCTCCGCGCTGATCCTTCTGGGTGTGGACCCGGCGAACAAGTCGATCAAGGTCGTTGATCCGGCGACGCCGACCAGCCCGCGCGTCGCCGACATCGCCTCGCTCGCCACGGACTATACCGGCTATGCGTTCCTGGTGAGAAGCGCGCCGCAGGCCGATGCGCGCGCCGTCGCCGCAGGCGACATCCCCAAGAGCCACTGGTTCTGGTCGGTGGTGAAGACGCATTGGCGCAGCTACGGGCACATCGCGGTCGCGGCCTTTCTGACCAACATCCTCGCGCTGGCGACACCGCTGTTCACGATGAGCGTCTATGACCGCGTCATCCCCAACGGGGCGATCCCTTCCCTGATCGCGCTCTCGATCGGCATGGGGCTCGGCATCGTCTTCGATTTCATCTTCCGCATGGTCCGCAGCCGCATGATCGACGTGACCGGCAAGACCATCGACGTCGTGCTGGCAGCGAACATTTTCGAGCACGTGATGTCGGTGAAGATGGCGCAGCGGCCGACTTCGGTCGGCATCCTGGCCAATCAGCTCCGCGACTTCGACTCGGTGCGCGAGTTCTTCACCTCCGGAAGCGTGGTTTCGGCGACCGACCTGCTGTTCGCCATCCTCTTCGTTGGCGTGCTGTTCCTCATCGCCGGACCGCTGGCCTGGATTCCGCTGATCATGCTGCCGCTGGTCATGCTGATCGGCTTCCTGCTGCAGCGCCCGCTCGATCGCGCCATCAAGCGGCTGCAGGCAGAATCCGCCGCCCGGCACGGCGTGCTGGTCGAGTCCCTGTCCGGCCTCGAAACCGTCCGTGCGACCGGCGCCGAGGCCCGCATGCAGACGTTGTGGGAACGCTCGGTTGCCGCGACCGCCCGATCCGGCGAGGACGTTCACTTCTGGTCGTCGATGTCGCTGACGAGCGCGAGCACGGCCCAGCAGATCACGAGCCTGCTCCTCGTCATCGTCGGCATTTTCCTGATCCTCGACGGCAAGCTGAGCGTCGGCGCGCTGGTCGCCGCAAACATGCTCGCCGGCCGCGTTCTGGCGCCGATCGCCGGGATCGCCTCGGTGATCACCAAGGGTACGCAGACGATCACGGCCCTCAAGGCGATCGACCGCATCATGTCGATCGAGCGGGAACGGTCGCCGACCCGGTCCTATGTCGCAAGACGAATCGAAGACGGCAAGGTCGCCTTCGAGAACGTGTCGTTCGCCTACCCCAACGCGCCGGGTAACGCGCTCGAAAAGGTCAGCTTCAAGATCGAGGGCGGAGAGAAGGTCGGCATCATCGGCAGGGTGGGATCTGGCAAGACCACGGTCGGCAGGTTGCTGCTCGGATTTTACGAGCCGAAGGAAGGCCGCATCCTGGTCGATGGCGTCGACTCGCGCCAATATGATCCCTCGGACCTGCGCGCCGGCATCGGCTTCGCGATGCAGGATACCGACCTGTTCTTCGGCAAGCTGCGCGACAACATCGCCCTTGGCAAACCGGAAGCGACCGACGAGGAAGTCCTGCTTGCCGCGCGGCTCTCCGGCGTCGAGAGCTTCATCGCCGGCCACCCGATGGGCTATGACATGCCCATCTCGGAAGGCGGCCGCAGCCTGTCGGGCGGCCAGAAGCAGGCCATCGGGCTCGCGCGCGTTTTGATCCGCAAGCCTCGCGTGCTGTTTCTCGACGAGCCGACGGCGCACTTCGATATTCGCAGCGAACAGGAATTCCTTGAGCGGCTCAAGGGGCTCAATGATGATCGCATGACCATCATCATTTCGACGCATCGCCTGTCATTGCTGAATATGGTCGATCGCTTGCTGCTGTTCGACAATGGCCGCCTGGTTGCCGACGGCCCGCGCGACAAGGTGCTCGCCCTGCTCCAGGGCCGGCCGGCGTCCGCGGCCCCGTCGCCGGAGAATACGATTCAGCCGAAATCCGCATAACGAGCAAATACATTATGGCGTCTTCCGATTTCACCTTTGCAAATGATATCCGGTCCGCGGCGCTGCTGCGCACGCCGCGCACCTCCCGCATGCTGCTGTGGACCTCGTGCGCGCTGCTTGCGACGTTCTTGATCTGGGCTCATTTTGCCGTGCTGGACGAGGTCAAGCGCGGCAGCGGCCGCGTCGTGCCGTCGCGACAGATGCAGGTGGTTCAATCGCTCGAAGGCGGGATCGTCGGCGACATCCTGATCCGGGAAGGCGACATCGTTCAGCAGGGCCAGTCCCTGATGCGCATCGACGATACGAAATTCGCTTCCGAGTTCGGCGAGATCCGCGAGCGCCGCGCGGCGATGGCGGCGCGGGTGGCGCGTCTCGACGCCGAGGCGCGCGGCCGAGCCGAGATCACCTTCCCGGATGATCTCGACAAGATGGTTCCCGCCGCCGTCGCGACGGAGACCAGCGTGTTCAAGATGCGGGGTCAGAAGGTCGCGCAGGACATCGACGTTCTCAACCAGCAGGTCACCCGCCTCACCGGCTCCCTCAAGCTCCTGGAGCGCGAGCAGACCCTGACGCGCAGGCTGTATGAGCAGAAGGTCGTGCCCGAGATCGAGATGCTGCGACTTGATCGGCAGGCAACCGAGATGAAGGGACAGCTGGCCGAAGCGCAGTCGAAGATCGCGAACATCACCGCGTCGTTCCGTTCGCAGGCCGACGAGGATCTCGCCAAATCGCGTGCCGACCTCGCCGTGCTCGACGAGAACATCAAGTCCGCCCAGGACCGGGTGCGCCGCACGGATCTGAAGGCGCCGGTCCATGGCATCGTCAACAAACTGAACATCAGCACCATCGGTGCCGTCGTGCAGCCGGGCGCCAACCTGATGGACATCGTGCCGCTGGACGACACGCTGCTGGTGGAAGGCCGGATTCGTCCCCAGGACATCGCGTTTATCCGTCCCGACCAGGATGCGGTGGTGAAGATCAGCGCCTATGATTCTTCGGTCTATGGATCGCTGAAGGGCAAGGTCGAACGCATCAGCGCCGACACCATCGTCGACGACAAGGCGGAAAAGACCGAACGCCAGGAAACCTTCTACCGGGTCATGGTGCGCACCGATAAGAACCATCTCGGCACCGAACAGCATCCGCTGCCGATCATTCCGGGCATGGTGACCACGGTCGAGGTCCTGACCGGCGAGAAATCGGTGCTGGACTACATCGTGAAGCCCGCTCGCCTGCTGCGCGACGAGGCCCTGCGCGAACGCTGATCGCGACCAGGGAGTCCGTGGTTAACCGATCGTGACCTCGGTTCGTTCAATTTCGAACGAACCGGCAAACCCCGGATTGACCGCGTTTTTGACATTCGAGGCGGCGGCCCCCTCCACTTAACTCCGCTTAAGCTGCCAAGGCGCCAGTTTGCGTCCCGATAACAGCGGGGACGCAGATCGACGCACAGACGTTGACGGTCCCCGACATTGGGGACGTCATATGAAGTCGTTGAAGTTTGCTTCGTCGGCGGTCTTGGCCGCGGCTGCACTGACAATCGGTCTTTGCGCCACGCCTGCCGCGTTTGCCGCGGACGAGCTCTCTCTTGGAAGACCCGCCGGCGAACGCGCGCGCGCCGTGGACGCCGCGTCGAACCGCCCGCCTGCCACCTTCTTCACCATCGCCGACGTCCTGGCCAAGCTCGACCGGCAGCGCGGCCGTGGTCCGAACGCCATTCGCACCGCCTCGCTCACGCCGCCAAACACCGCGACCGACGCGGTGCCCGCGGCAAAGCCGCTTCCGCCTGTCGGCGCCGAGCCGTTTGGCCTGTTCACCTTCCGCGCACCGGAAAACGGCCTGTGGCGCAAATGGCGCGGCCTCGAATCCGATCTCGCAAAGGAGCAGAGCGTTCTCGAGCAATGCCGGGACAGCGCTGCCGGCTGCCCATCGCAAGCCGCGCAATTCCTTCGCCTGATCGGCGCGGTCAAGTCCAGATCCGGACGCGACCGGCTGGATGAGGCCAACCGCGCCGTCAACCAGGCGATCCGCTATGTCAGCGACTTCGCCCAGCACGGCGAGGCCGACCGCTGGACCGCCCCGCTCGCCACCTTCGCGACCGGCAAGGGCGACTGCGAGGACTATGCGATCGCAAAATACATCGCGCTCAGCGAAGCCGGCTTCCCGCGCGAGGATCTGCGCCTGGTGCTGGGTCGCGATCGCACCATCCGCCAGGATCATGCCGTGCTGGCGGCGCGCCTGGATGGCCATTGGCTGATCCTGGACAGCCGCCGCTCCGAACTGATCGACGACGGCGAGCTCGGCAACTTCACGCCGATGTTCGCGATCAACGACCGCGGCGTGCAGCTGTTTGCGGCACCTTACGCCAAGCGGCTCCCGCTCGGCGATGAACTCGACGCGGCGCCGGCGGCCGCCAATGCGGTGGAGACCGAATGGACCGGCGCGGAAGCGCTGGACGCGGCAAGCCCGCTCTTGGGCTTCCTGCCCGTGCTGATGTGATTGCGCGCGAGCAAGGCGACAATTCAATCAGTAAAAATCCGCGGAGAGGTCTCCGCGGATTTTCGATTTTGCTGCAAGCCTGGCCTAGAAAATATGAACGTTCGTAGCCGCCGGCAAGCCGGTGCTCACATGTGCGAGGTCCACCTTGTCGGAGCCCGTGCCATTTGCCGAGTACCAGAGCTCATGGGTCGTATTGTTGAAGAAGAACTTGTTCGTGCTGGCACTTTCGTTCCAGGCGCTGGCGCTGTTCTCGGTCCCGCCGGTGACTGCCGATGACGTGAACTGACCGGCCGTAAGGGCGTTTGAGGCGCCCGTCGGCAGGCTCAGACCGGCCACGTCGAGAAGGAGCGTATCACCGCTGTTGAAATCACTGATGATTTGGTGGGCGCTGAGATTGAGAACAAACTTGTCGTCCCCACCATTGCCAGTGAGCGTCTCGCTGGTTGGTCCGGCGACAATGACATCATTGCCGGCCGTGCCCAACAGGGTCGTGGTGCCATTAATGTTGATATTGATGGTGCTCGACGCCGTGTCGCCGTCACCGTCAATCGTCGACACGTTGAAGCTCAGATCCTCGGAGACGTTCGTGGTCGACGAAACTCCGACGCCAACCAGGTCGACCTTGCCGCTGCCTGTCACGTCCGTGAACTGGACAGTGTAGAGCTGCATGCCGGCCGGCGCTGTGGGCGTCGACCATTCGGTGGCGACCGTGGTGTGGGTGGAAGGATCGAAATCACCGGATACCGATGTGATGGAGGCGGCGTGCACTCCGTCCCAATAAGATACGACATAGTGGATTTTGTCGCCGCTGGCGTAGTGCGAGAACGTGTAGTTCGCGACCGATTCGTTTGCCGGCGGATGGAACGCGGCGTTGCCGACCGGGCTGGCGATTGCGCCGCTCGTGAAATCGAACAGCAGCTTTTCATTGGGGTCGAAGTTATTGTTGTCGACGCCCCAACCGCTGGTTGATCCGTTCACACCGCCTTGGCTGCCGCCGGAGGTCGAGCCCGAAACAACCGCCAGCTGATCGGTGTTCGAAGAAAGAATCTGCTCTTCCGATGGTCCCGAGCCGAAGGAGGATGAACTGCCGACATTCTGGATCGTCGTCTCCGTGAATGGCTGAAGCAAAGTGAATAGGTAGTGACCGCTTGTGTCATCCAGATTCAGCGTGAAGATATTATTCGCTGCCGACGGGGCCGCACCGATATAGGCCGTCAAATTCTGTCCAAATGCGTCGATGGAATAGTGCACGGTCTGGCCATTGAACGTCAGACCGGCCGGCGGCGTGTTTCCAGTCAAGGTGAAGTCATATGCGCCAAAACCATCGGCGCCGGAGAACACGGGTAGGTTACCGAGCACGGACACTCCCGCGTAATCGGCAATGATTCCATGCTCGATCGTGCCGAAACTCGGGCCGTCGTCGAGGAAGCTGATATGAGTGCTGATGTCGGCGGTGGCCGTCACATGATCGCCATCGGCGTCCGTCAACGTGACCGTCGCGCCGATCTTGCCGGCCGTCATCGTCAGCAGATCGTTCGGACTGGCGGTGCTGTTGTGGTGGAGCGAGAGATAGTCCGCCACATAGAGCTGACCGGTGATCGGATCGATGGCGATCGCGAAGGCCGTTTGGCCCGTCAGGCTCGGGTTGGCGACATCGTTGCCCACAGTACCGATGATCCGGCCGCTGGCATCCAGCGACAGCTCGATCCCTGCGCCATCCGTCAATGTCAGACCTGACGCAGCGCTGAGGACGCTCAACGCATAGGTCGTAGACCCCGCGCCGTCAGAGCCGAAGCTGCCGCCGGCCACCGCCAGGATGCTGCTCGCGCCCGTCGAGGCAAAGCTGAGCGCACCGTTGTCAAGTGACGCTGCCGACACATCGGTGTCGACGCCCTTGTTCGCGACCGTGCTGAACAGCGCGGCGACAGTGCTGGCGGCACCGTTGAACGTGATCGCAGTGGAGCCGAGCACGTCGCTCGCGCCACCGATGGTCTGCACGCCGGGCGTCTCGTCCACGCCGATGTTAGCTGCGCTGACCGTCGCTGTCGGCGCCGTCGGACCGCTGTCCTGGATCGTGAACACACCGGTGCCGAGGTCGAGCGGCGTCGACACGCTGTCGCCGTCGGCATCGACGATGGTCTGCACCACCTGCAACAGATTGGCGCTAGCCAGCGTCAGCGTGGCCGCATCGTCCGAATTGTTCGGATCGGAGTGCCAGATGTTGTTGACCTGGGTGAAGGTCACGATCCCGGTCGCGGGATCAATGGTGATCGTGAAGTAGGTCGTCGCGCCAACCGAACCGGTGATCGTGTTGCCGGACTGGTTCAGCAGAATCTGCGCACCCTGTCCGATACCATCGCCGTCGCCGGCAGTCTTGTCGGTCGCATCGAGCGCATAGAGGCCGGAGGCCACGTTCGAGCCCGTCAGCTTCAGCGTGTAGGTCGTCGAACCAGCACCGTCGCTGCCATAGCTACCGCCGGTGAAGTTGTCGGAGAAGTTCGCCGTCACGGAAACAAGCCCGTTCGGCGCCGTGCCGCCCGCGGTGTCGGTGCCAACAGGACGCGTCTCGTCCAGCACCAAGGTATCGGTCGGGCCGGTCACCGTGCCGGCGGTCGGGCCGCTGTCCTGGATCGTGAACACGCCGGTGCCGAGGTTCAGCGGCGTCGACACGCTGTCGCCGTCCGCATCGGTGATGGTCTGCACCACCTGCAGCAGATTCGCGCCAGACAGCGTCAGCGTCGCGGAGTCATCCGGGTTGGTCGGATCGGAGTGCCAGATATTGTTAAGCTGGGTGAAGGTCACGATGCCGGTCGAAGGATCGATCGTGATCGTGAAGTAGTTAGTGCCGCCGACTGAGCCGGTGATGGTGTTGCCGACCTGGTTGAGCACGATCTGCGCACCCTGTCCGATACCATCGCCGTCGCCGGCGGTCTTGTCGGTCGGATCGAGCGCATAGAGGCCGGAGGCCACGTTCGCACCGGTGAGCTTCAGCGTGTACGTCGTGCTGCCAGCACCGTCGCTGCCGTAGCTGCCACCGGTGAAGTTGTTGGAGAAGTCCGCCGTCACGGAATCAAGGCCGGTCGGCGCTGTGCCGCCTGCGGTGTCGCTGCCAACGGGACGGGTCTCGTCCAGCACGAGGGTGTCGGTCGGACCGGTCACGGTACCTGCCGTCGGGCCGCTGTCCTGGATCGTGAACACGCCGGTGCCGAGGTTGAGCGGCGTCGTCACGCTATCACCATCGGCGTCCGTGATGGTCTGCACCACCTGCAGCAACTCAGGGCGCGTCAGCGTCAGCGTCGCCGCATCGTCCGGGTTGGTCGGATCGGAGTGCCAGATGTTGTTGAGCTGGGTGAACGTCACGATCCCGGTCGTCTCATTGATCGTGATCGTGAAGTAGGTCGTGCCGTTCGCCGAACCGGTGATCGTGTCGCCGACCTGGTTGAGCACGATCTGCGTACCTTGGCCGATGCCATCGCCGTCGCCGGCGGTCTTGTCGGTCGGATCGAGCGCATAGAGGCCGGAGGCGACGTTCGAGCCCGTCAGCTTCAGCGTGTACGTCGTCGACCCAGCACCATCGCTGCCGTAGCTGCCGGCGGTGAAGTTGTTGGAGAAGTCCGCCGTCACGGTGTCGAGCCCGGTCGGCGCCGTGCCGCCGGCAGTATCCGTTCCTGTGGGACGGGTCTCGTCCAGCACGAGGGTGTCGGTCGGACCGGTCACGGTACCTGCCGTCGGGCCGCTGTCCTGGATCGTGAACACGCCGGTGCCGAGGTTGAGCGGCGTCGCAACGCTGTCGCCATCCGCATCGGTGATGGTCTGCACCACCTGAAGCAGGTTCGCGGCCGACAGGGTCAGCGTCGCGGCATCGTCCGGGTTGGTCGGATCGGAGTGCCAGATGTTGTTGAGCTGGGTGAACGTCACGATCCCGGTCGTCTCGTTGATCGTGATCGTGAAGTAGGTCGTGCCGTTCGCCGAACCGGTGATCGTGTCACCGACCTGGTTGAGCACGATCTGCGTTCCCTGCCCGATGCCGTCGCCGTCGCCGGCGGTCTTGTCGGTCGGATCGAGAGCGTACAGACCGGAGGCGACGTTCGCACCGGTCAGCTTCAGCGTGTAGGTCGTCGACCCAGCACCATCGGAACCATAGTTGCCGGCGGTGAAGTTGTTGGAGAAGTCCGCCGTCACGGTGTCGAGCCCGGTCGGCGCCGTGCCGCCGGCAGTATCCGTTCCGGTGGGACGGGTCTCGTCCAGCACCAAGGTGTCGGTCGGGCCGGTCACCGTGCCCGCCGTCGGGCCGCTGTCCTGGATGGTGAACACACCGGTGCCGAGATCGAGAGGCGTCGACACGCTGTCGCCGTCGGCATCGACGATGGTCTGCACCACCTGCAGCAGATTCGCGCCAGACAGCGTCAGCGTCGCGGAGTCATCCGGGTCGTTCGGATCAGAGTGCCAGATGTTGTTGAGCTGGGTGAACGTCACGATCCCGGTCGTCTCGTTGATCGTGATCGTGAAGTAGGTCGTGCCGTTCGCCGAACCGGTGATCGTGTCACCGACCTGGTTGAGCACGATCTGCGTTCCCTGCCCGATGCCGTCGCCGTCGCCGGCGGTCTTGTCGGTCGGATCGAGAGCGTACAGACCGGAGGCGACGTTCGCACCGGTCAGCTTCAGCGTGTAGGTCGTCGACCCAGCACCATCGGAACCATAGTTGCCGGCGGTGAAGTTGTTGGAGAAGTCCGCCGTCACGGTGTCGAGCCCGGTCGGCGCCGTGCCGCCGGCAGTATCCGTTCCGGTGGGACGGGTCTCGTCCAGCACCAAGGTGTCGGTTGGGCCGGTCACTGTGCCCGCCGTCGGACCGCTGTCCTGGATCGTGAACACGCCGGTACCGAGGTCGAGCGGCGTCGTCACGCTGTCGCCGTCCGCGTCGGTGATGGTCTGCACCACCTGTAGCAGGTTGGCAGCCGACAGCGTCAGCGTCGCAGGATCGTCCGGATTGGTCGGATCGGAATGCCAGATGTTGTTGAGCTGGGTGAAGCTGACGATCCCCGTCGAGGGATCGATCGTGATCGTGAAGTAATTGGTCCCGCCAACCGAGCCGGTGATGGTGTTGCCGACCTGGTTCAGCAGGATCTGTGCACCCTGCCCGATGCCATCGCCGTCGCCGGTGGTCGTGTCGGTCGCATCGAGCGCAAAGAGCCCGGACGCGACGTTGGCGCCGGTGAGCTTCAGCGTGTAGGTCGTGTTGCCCGGGCCGTCGCTGCCGTAGCTGCCGGCCGAGAAGTTGTTCGAGAAGTCTGCCGTCACGGTGTCGAGGCCGGTCGGCGCCGTGCCGCCCGCCGTGTCGGCGCCGACGGGACGGGTCTCGTCCAGAACCAACGTATCTGCCGCCGCGATCACCGTGCCGGCGGTCGGGCCGCTGTCCTGGATCGCGAACACACCGGTGCCGAGGTTGAGCGACGTCGTCACGCTGTCGCCGTCGGCGTCGGTGATGGTCTGCACGAGCTGCAGCAGTTCGGGGCGCGTCAGCGTCAGCGTCGCGGCGTCATCCGGGTTGGTCGGATCGGAGTGCCAGATATTGTTGAGCTGGGTGAAGGTCACGATCCCGGTCGCGGGATCGATCGTGATCGTGAAGTAATCGGTGCCGCCGGCCGAGCCGGTGATCGTGTTGCCGACCTGGTTCAGCACGATCTGCGCACCCTGCCCGATGCCGTCGCCGTCGCCGGTGGTCGTGTCGGTCGCATCAAGGGCGTAGAGGCCGGACGCGACGTTGGCGCCGGTGAGCTTCAGCGTGTAGGCCGAATTGCCCGGGCCATCGCTGCCATAGCTGCCGCCGGCGAAGCCGTTCGAGAAATCCGCCGTCACGGTGTCGAGCCCGGTCGGCGCTGTGCCGCCCGCGGTGTCCGTGCCGACAGGACGCGTCTCGTCGAGTACCAGCGTGTCCGTTGCGCCGGACAGCGTGCTCGCGGTCGGGCCGCTGTCCTGGATGGTGAACACACCGGTGCCGAGATCGAGCGGCGTCGACACGCTGTCGCCGTCGGCATCGACGATGGTCTGCACCACCTGCAGCAGATTCGCGCCAGACAGCGTCAGCGTCGCGGAGTCATCCGGGTTGTTCGGATCAGAGTGCCAGATGTTGTTGAGCTGGGTGAACGTCACGATCCCGGTCGTCTCGTCGATCGCAATCGTGAAGTAGGTCGTGCCGTTCGCCGAGCCGGTGATGGTGTCACCGACCTGGTTGAGCACGATCTGCGTTCCCTGCCCGATGCCGTCGCCGTCGCCGGCGGTCTTGTCGGTCGGATCGAGCGCATAGAGGCCGGAGGCGACGTTCGCACCGGTGAGCTTCAGCGTGTAGGTCGTGCTGCCAGCACCGTCGCTGCCGTAGCTGCCGCCGGTGAAGTTGTTGGAGAAGTCCGCCGTCACGGTGTCGAGCCCGGTCGGCGCCGTGCCGCCCGCGGTGTCGCTGCCAACGGGACGGGTCTCGTCCAGCACGAGGGTGTCGGTCGGACCGGTCACCGTGCCCGCCGTCGGGCCGCTGTCCTGGATCGTGAACACGCCGGTGCCGACGTCGAGCGGCGTCGTCACGTGGTCGCCGTCCGCGTCGGTGATGGTCTGCACCACCTGCAGCAGATTGGCAGCCGACAGCGTCAGCGTCGCGGAGTCATCCGGATTGGTCGGATCGGAATGCCAGATGTTGTTGAGCTGGGTGAACGTCACGATGCCGGTCGTCTCGTCGATCGTGATCGTGAAGTAGGTCGTGCCGTTCGCCGAGCCGGTGATGGTGTCACCGACCTGGTTGAGCACGATCTGCGCGCCCTGCCCGACGCCATCGCCGTCGGCGGTGGTCGTGTCGGTCGCATCGAGCGCAAAGAGGCCGGACGCCACGTTGGCGCCGGTGAGCTTCAGCGTGTAGGTCGTGTTGCCAGCACCGTCACTGCCGTAGCTGCCGGCCGAGAAGTTGTTCGAGAAGTCCGCCGTGACGGTGTCGAGGCCGGTCGGCGCGGCGCCGCCCGCGGTGTCGGCACCGACAGGACGGGTCTCGTCCAGCACCAACGTATCCGCCGCGGCGATCACCGTGCCGGCGCTCGGGCCGCTGTCCTGGATCGTGAACACGCCGGTGCCGACATCGAGCGGCGTCGTCACGCTGTCACCGTCGGCATCGACGATGGTCTGCACCACCTGCAGCAGATTGGCGCCAGCCAACGTCAGCGTCGCCGCATCGTCCGGATTGGTCGGATCGGAGTGCCAGATATTGTTGAGCTGGGTGAAGGTGACGATCCCGGTCGAGGGATCGATCGTGATCGTAAAGTAATCGGTGCCGCCAGCCGAGCCGGTGATCGTGTTGCCGACCTGGTTCAGCAGAATCTGCGCACCCTGCCCAATGCCGTCGCCGTCGGCGGTGGTCGTGTCGGCGGCATCAAGCGCGTAGAGACCGGACGCCACATTCGCGCCGACGAGGTTCAGCGTGTAGGTCGTGTGGCCCGGGCCGTCGCTGCCATAGCTGCCGGGCGTGAAGTTGTTGGAGAAGTCCGCCGTGACGGTGTCGAGGCCGGTCGGCGCCGTGCCGCCCGCAGTGTCCGTGCCAACCGGACGGGTCTCATCCAGCACCAGGGTGTCGGTCGGGCCGGTCACCGTACCGGCGGTCGGGCCGCTGTCCTGGATCGTGAACACACGGGTGCCGACATCGAGCGGCGTCGACACGCTGTCGCCGTCCGCGTCGGTGATGGTCTGCACCACCTGCAGCAGGCTCGGGCTCGACAGCGTCAGCGTTGCCGGATCGTCCGGATTCTTCGGGTCAGAATGCCAGATGTTGTTCGACTGCGTGAAGGTGACGATACCGGTCGACGGATCAATCGTGATGGTGAAATACGTCGTCCCGCCGGCGGAGCCGGTGATCGTGTTGCCGGACTGATTGAGGATGATCTGCGCGCCCTGTCCGATGCCGTCGCCGTCAGCAGTGGTCGTGTCGGTCGGATCCAGCGCGTAGAGACCCGAGGCCACGTTCGAGCCCGTGAGCTTCAGCGTGTAGGCCGTATGGCCGGGGCCGTCGCTGCCGTAGCTGCCGGAGGTAAAGTCGTGGGAGAAGTCCGCCGTCACGCTGGCAAGCCCGCTCGGCGCAAAGCCGCCCGGCGTGTCGCTGCCAACCGGGCGCGACTCGTCCAGCACCAGCGTTTCCGCCGGGCCTTCCTTCTCGATCACCGTGCCGGCCGTCGGACCGCTGTCCTGAATTGTGAACACGCCGCCACCGAGGTTGATCGGCGTTGTCACGCTGTCGCCATCCGCGTCAGTGATGGTCTGCACCACCTGCAGCAGGCTGGCGCTGGAGAGGGTCAACGTCGCCGCGTCATCCGGGTTGGTCGGATCGGCATGCCAGATGTTGTTGACCTGGGTGAAGGTGACGATCCCGGTCGTCTCGTTGATCGTGATCGTGAAGTAGGTCGTGCCGTTCGCCGAGCCGGTGATGGTGTCACCGACCTGGTTGAGCACGATCTGCGCACCCTGCCCGAAATGAGCCGGGTTGGTGTCGGTCGGATCAAGTGCATAGAGGCCCGAGGCCACGTTCGTGCCGGTGAGATGCAGCGTGTAGGCAGTGCTGCCGGCACCGTCGGCGCCGTAGCTGCCGCCGGTGAAATTGTTGGAGAAGTCCGCCGTCACACTGGCGAGGCCGGTCGGTGTCGTGCCGCCCGCGGTGTCGCTGCCGACAGGACGCGTCTCATCCAGCACCAGCGTGTCGGTCGCGCCGGTCACCGTGCCCGCCACCGGACCATCGTCAAGGATGGTCAGATGCGAGCCGACATCGACGCTCGCACTTGCCGACTGATTGTTGTTGTCAGTCACGGTGGCGGTCAGCGTGATCAGACCCGACGCCAGCGTGATCCCTTCATTGAAGTTGCCCGGCGTTGCCTCATGAACCGCGCGCAGATCGGTCAGCGTCACATGACCGGTAGCGTCAACCGAGACCGTGAGGACCAGATCGCCACTGATCGCCGTGCGCCCTTCCACGACGCCGGCCGCGTTGACCGTCAGCAGAACGTGCTGACCGGTCGCCGAATCGATCAGACCGGAATCTTCGTTCGGTGTCGTGACCGACAGCGCATAGGTCAGCGACTGCTGGCCGCCCGGTACCGTGACGTTGAACGACACCTGCACAGACGCGACCGTTGCCCCTGCGGGTCCGAGCCCCGAACCGGCAACGCCATGGTTGGTGGCCGCGGTCAGGAAGCTCTCATCGACAATCAGCGCCGACAGGGGATTGCCGGAAATGATCGGAGGCGGAGCAATGCCCAGCACGAAGCCGGTCGGCGGCAGCGCAGTCACGAGGTTCGGCAACTCTTCCTGCGGCGCCAACACGTTGGTCGGCACAGGAGCTAACGGATCGACCGCGAACGGACTGAAGTTCGCGCCGCTCGCCTGCGCGTTGCCGTTCGAGTTGCCGCCATTGTCGGCGGCCGGCAACACCGAGGCGTCCGTGCTGATCGGAAACAGATTGGCGAATTCCTGGACCGAAACCTCGCGCCCCGGCGCCATCTCGATCGTGACATTCTTCTGCCCATCCGCACGGGAGTCGAAGAACGGCTCAACCGTGACGGTCGACTGGTTGTCGAACAGGATGATCAGCTTTTCGCCGACGTGAACCAGCGTGATCTTTTCATTGGCGATCGACGAAAAATCGACCTTCACCTTCTGGTCGTATCCAAGATTGACGACCACCGCCTGATCGGTCAGCGGCTTGGTCAGCTTGTAAATTCGTACGGGAGCCGAATTGGTGGAATCGCCGGTGCCGGTTGCCTGAGCGACCTGAAACGAACCCTGCATTATCAACTCCGCAAAATGCGATTAGAGGAAAAGTTGTAGAAAAATTTAGTTTTAGGCTATTGTTAACCCTCCCCGCGGTCAAGAAATGTATTTGGTTAATCAATGCTTTCCGTTGAAGTGTGGTAAAGATCGGACAGGTCGAAGCTGGAAGAACAACGGCTTAGCCGGATTAACTTGTTCGAAAGCAGTATTTCCCCGGGCCCTGTTCGTCCTTCCCGGCGATTTGGAGCAGCAGTCGATGCGGGTGATTCTTCGGGCGTGTGCCGCTGTCTTGATTTGGGGCTGTTTCGGCGCGGCGGCCGCGCAAGCCCCTGCACAACCCGCCCCCCAGGAGACCACGGTGGAGCGCCAGGTTCGCGCCCTGGCCAACCGGGACACCCAAATTGGCCTCTACCTCAACGTGTTACCTGATTGCACGTCAGGGCCGCTGCCGACCATCCGCCTGGTCACTGCACCGGTTGCCGGAAAGGTTGTAGTGAAGTCGGCGAAGGCGAAGGCCACCAATTACAAAGCCTGCCTGGCGCTCGAGGTGCCAGCCTATGTCGCCTTCTACAAGGCGCCGCCGGAATTTCTCGGCGACGACGCCCTGACCATCGAAGTCAAGTATCAGGGCGGCCGAACCGAAATTCAGAAGATCACCGTCAAGGTCGGCGGCCCGGGAGGCCAGCAAAAGATCTGACCGGGTGACTGGAAAGCTGATGCCCTGAAGGCTCGCGCAGACCGGCCGCCTTAGAGCGGCTCGCCGTCGGCCGAGTCCTGCTCCGGCACCTCGCTCGGTGCGGAGGCCGGCTGGCTGAGCGAAGCCCTATCCTCGTGGCAATCGCTGATTCGGCGGGCAACCACACGGTCGGTCCGCGGCGCCTGGCCAACATTGGTCTTGTTGACCTCGGTATAGGCCTCGTCGCTGAGAACCGTGATGACAGTGCTGACCGGCCCGAGATAGTCGCAGCGGTTCGAGAAGACGTATTTGTTGTTGATCTTCTCCGGCCGCGAAGAGTGGCAATTTCCAACGGACGGAGATGAGAAGGTCGCCTTCATCGCCTGGGTCGGGTCGACACAGCGCGTCATTTCGCGCGCGAGCAGCGTTTGTCGGACGTTCGAGGACGTGGCGATTTCCAGCGTCCGCACGAAGCGCCACATTCCTTTTCGGAAGGTCGGCCCGCTGAATCCCTCCTCCGCCATGGCGCTCGAGGCGGCGAGCACGAACACGGAAAGCGCGGTCACGACGCCAAGCGCGGATACGAAGATCTTCGACGGGGCGAAGCCCTCACGCGATGTCATTTATTGAATCCCTAACCGGCCGCTTGACGCGGATCGCGTGACTTCGCTTGAAGCACGTCCAACCTCACATCATTCAGGAGCATTTCGTGTTAAGACCCCGTAAATACTTGGCCTTTGCTCGAAGCTCTCTCGAGCTCTTGCGTCAAACACGGTGAATGCCGGGTTGCTTCAGGCCGGGACAGCTTCGGCGCGAAAGGAAGCGCAGCGTCTACGCCGTTGGGGACGAATGGACGCCTCGTCCGCCGCCACCCGCCGTCCGATTGCCGGCTAGTGCTGCAAAGCCGCCGCTACGGACTTATCAGTCTTGCCCTCAGACTTGGCCTCAACCTTGGCCGCGCTACCGTCGTCGCAGTCGCCAATCCTTGTCGCGACGACCGTGTCGGTCCGGGGATGCTCTCCGGTGCTGATCTCGTTCAGCTCGGTATAGGCCTCGTCGCTGCGCACGGTGATGACGGTGCTGACCGTCCCCATGTAATCGCAGCGGCGTCCGAAGGTGTATTGATTGCCAACCTTCTCCGGCTTGTCCGAGACGCAGCTTCCGATCGATCCCGAGGCAAAGGTCGCCTTCATGGCGTGGGTCGGGTCGACGCAGCGCGTCGTCTCCGCGTTGACCACCCGATACTTGAAGTTCTTGTTGGCGGTCCTGACCACATCGAGCGTTCGCACGAAGCGCCACAGACCTTTGCGGAAGCTCGGGCCAGAAAAGGCTTGATCGCCCTGAGCCGGCGCTGCTGCCGCGGCCCGGCCGTTCGCCGGTTGAGGAGCTTGAGTCTGCGCATGAGCTGCCAGCGCAGGCAGTGAGACAATCATCAGGGTCAGTAGCGAACGTGCGATGCCACCACGGAAGTCCATTCCCACCCCCGATGTCCGTCCGAATACGTTCGTGATGCGATCCGGTCAGCTCATTGAAGCAATCTCCGGAACACGACTCAATACATCACACCACTTGCAGGGCGAATTGTGGCCAGTAAAGGTGCATTAACGCTACCGGCCAGCTTGCAGCCGAATTCAGACCCACTGCAGCAAACTTGCAACACCTGACACGCCATTTGCAATGGCGCCGGCCGATCTCCCCGCACCGCACTGGGCAGAGGTTTGACCTTAGTGGTTTTTTTTGCTCATTTAGCGCGAGATATTTTCCTCAATTACTTAGCCTATCGCTGGACGAGGGGGCACTGATGCGTATTCGGTTTGGCTACACGGTCGCAGGCATTTTGGCGTTGGGTGCAACGCTGTTCGGCAACTCCGGGCCGGCGGCGGCAGCGGACCTTGGTCTGGTCACAAAGGCACCGGTCGGGACCTGCACCGAGATCGTCTTCACCTGTGAGAACGGCCATCAATATCCGCTGTGCCCGCGCGCTGTGTCGGTCGAGGGCGAAGTGGTCACGGCCTCCCTGCTCACCGGCCGTGGCGGCATCCATGTGCGGCACGTTCCGATGGGCGTCGGCTATCGCTATGCGGGCCGCGGCGTCTGGCTGGACGGCTTCCGGGAAAACGCGCTGCTCAACTTCGGCAAGCGCCACCAGGTGGCGTGCACCATCGCGCATTCATGAGTGCGCGCTCTGCGTCGCTCCAATGGGCGTGACGCAGAGCACCTCAAGCAGCCGAACTCTCCTCACCCCTTGGTGCGGAGCACGGCGCGCGACGAGCGCGAGAACATATACGCCTTCGGATTGACGTAGACCGGGCAGTAGTCCTGCCACTGGTACAGCTGCCAATTCCATTTCCAGCAGCCCGATACGATCTGGGGCTCTTGTACGTAGTCCAGCCGGTACGGCGGATCGCCAAACGGATAGTAGTCGCCGCATCGCGCCGCCGTCGAAGACAGAACGACGATGGAAGCGGCGGCGGCAATGATCACGGAAAATGACTTGTTCATAACGCCCCTCGATCGAATGACGTGACCGCGCGAGAGTGCCAAATCCGCCGGTCGTTATCAAGATGCCGCCTGCCTCGTGACCGGCTCGCCGACTGTTCTAGACGGCGCGATTTTGCGTCGGCGCGCGGCCGCCGCCATCGGCGACCAGCACCGCGCCGGTCACGAAGGACGCCTCGTCGGAGGCCAGGAACAGGCAGCACGCTGCGATCTCGGCGGGCTCGGCCATCCGTCCCAGGGCAATGCGTCGTTCGACGCCGCGAATCTCGGCATCGACAGTGGTGCCGTTCTGGTCCGCAAGCAGCTGCATTTCATGGGCGCTCATCGGCGTGCGCACCCAGCCTGGCGCCACCGCATTGGCGCGGATGCCGTCGGCGCCGTGCGCATAGGCCAGCGAGCGCGTATAGGCGACGACGGCCGCCTTGCTGGCGGCGTAGCTTGCGCTATCCGGGCTCGCATTGAACGCGGCAACCGATGCGACGTTCACGATCGCTCCGCCGCGCTGCCGGAGCAGCGGCAGGGACGCGCGACAGACGCGCATCGTCCCCGTGAGGTTGACGTCGAGCGTTTTGGCCCAGACCTCGTCGGAGACGCTGGCGGGCTGATCCGGCACGATCAGGCCGGCGGCGTTGACCACGATGTCGAGCCACGCCCCGCAGGCGGTGACGGCCTTGGCGATGTCGTCAGGCTTTGTGACGTCGCCATGGATCGCCTGCCCGCCGCACTCCACTGCTGCGGCCTGCAGGTCGGCGTCGCCGAGGCCGAACAGCACGACGCGCGCACCGCTCAACGCCAGCAGCGCCGCCGTCGCCCGGCCGATCCCCGTGGCGGCGCCGGTCACCAACGCCGTCTTTCCGTCGAGCCGCGGCATCAGGGCGTGATCCGGAAAGGTGGAAACCGGTTTTCCGAGAGGATCATGCCCATCTAGACTCCCCACTGCCGTTCGACGGCAAATCCGGTTTCCGGCAGCGTCGAGCCGCCGTCGACGACGATGGTCTGCCCGGTAACGTATTTGGCCTCGGAGGAGGCGAGATAGAGCATCGCGCAGGCGATGTCGTCGGCGCTGCCCATGTGCCCCATCGGAATGAAGCGCTCGAGCTTCGCCCTGTTCTCCGCCGCGCTCATGGTGCCGCGGCCCGGCTTTTCGATGAAGCCGGCCTCGACGCCGTTGACCGTAATGCCGTCGCGCGCGAGCTCGAAGGCGGCGCCGCGGATGAATGCGTTGACGCCGGCTTTCGCCGCCGAGTAATGCGCGCCGCCGCCCATCGCGACGCGCGCGGAGACCGAGGACGTCACGAGGATGCGCCCGAACCTGACGGCACGCATGTGCGGAATTGCGGCTTGCGCAAGCCAGATGCTGGCGCTGAGGTTCAGCGCCAGCGTATCCTCGAGCTTCGTTTCATCAAGCTCTTCAATCGATGACCACGGACAGCCGCCGGCATTGTGCACGACGATATCGAGCCGGCCATATTGAGCAGCGACGCGATCGACCATCGCCCGCAAGCCGCCGCGATCGAGCCGGTCGAACGGGACGCAATGCGCTGACCGTCCATCGGCCACAAGTTCGCGCGCCAACGCCTCGGCCACATCAAGCGTCCGGTTGGCGATCACCACGGTCGCGCCGGCCTCTGCGAGGCGTCTCACGATGGCCGCGCCGATCCCCCTGCCGCCGCCGGTGACGATGACGACCCGGCCGTCAAGATTGAACGGAAGCGCCTGCATCAGATCGCTCCCGCGCCGCGCAGCAAGTCGATGAACTGCGCCAACACCGCCGTGTGCTTGTCGACGTCGCGCGCCGACGTCGCCGGACACATCAGCAGCATGGTGTGGAACGGGGTCACCAGAATGCCCTCGTTGATGTAGAACGCATGCAGCAGGGTCTCGAGATTGGGTTGCCGGCCGGCAATGACGTCGGCGCCGCTGCGTGGCGGCTGCGGCATGAACATGATCTCGGCGCGCGCGCCGATCTGCGTGACGTGCCAGGGCAGACCAGCCGCCGCGATCAGCCTGCGCGCTTCCTGCGCAAGCCAGGTCGCGGTCCCGATCATCCGCTCGTAATTCGCAGAGGTCAGCACCTTCTCCAGCACCGCGCGCATGGTCGCGACCGTCAGCGCGTTGCCGGCCAGCGTGCCGCCGAATCCAAGATGCGCCGACTGCCGTTCGCGCGGATTGACGTGGGGGACGATCTTCCAGAGCCGCTCGGCGATCTCGTGGGCAAGGCCAAACACGCCGGCGGGGATGCCACCCGCGATCGCCTTGCCCGCGACGAAAATGTCGGGCTCGAGCCCATGGCTCTCGGTATAACCGCCCGGCCCGCAGGACAGCGTGTGGGTCTCGTCGATGATGAGGACGGTGCCGGCGCGGCGGGTCAGGTCACGCAACGCCCGGAGAAAACCGGGATCGACCGGGATCATGCCGAAATTCGTCATCAGCGGCTCGGTCAGCACGCAGGCGACGTCGCCATGCGCAAGCGCGGCCTCCAGCCCGGCGACATCGTTGAATTCAACGACCCGGCTCACGGCATCATGATCGATGCCGTTGGGATGAATCATGTTGCGCAAGCCGACGCGGCCATCGCGGATCTCGACATGCGCCTCCTCGACGCCGCCGTGATAGCAGCCGGAGAACACCAGCACCTTGCGCCGGCCGGTGATCATGCGCGAGATGCGGATCGCGGCGCGGTTGGCGTCGGTCGCCGACGTCGTCAGTGTCCAGTATTTCGGACCGAAGCGGCGGGACAGTTCGGCGCCGACCCAAACGCTGTCTTCCGTCGGCAGCATCATGGTCGCGCCACGCTTGAGCTGAGCAAGCGCGGCCTCGGTCACCGCCTCGGGCGCGTGGCCGCACATGCCGCCGGTGTCGCCAAGGCAGAAATCGACGTAGTCGCGGCCGTCGATGTCCCTGATATGCGCGCCCTGCGCCTCCTCGGCGTAAACAGGGAAGCCGCCGGCCCAGCGCCGCATCCAGTGCGACGGGCCGCCGTAAAGGTAGTGCTGCCTTCCCTCCTGCCAGGCCGCGGCCGATCGCGGGTGCAGCGCGCGAAAGCGCTCCTGCTCGGCATCGAGCAGTCGGTTCAGAACGCCGGCGCGTTCGGCAGTTGCAGCTGTCATAGCGCGATCCAGGCGGTCTTGAGGTCGGTATAGGCGTCGAGGGCGTGCAGCGACTTGTCGCGTCCGAAACCGGATTGCTTGAAGCCGCCGAGCGGCACCGTAATGTCGGCGCCGCCATAGGCATTGACGTGCACGACGCCGGCCTTGATGGCGCGCACCATGCGATGCGCCATCGACAGACTTGCGGTCCACACCGCCGACGCAAGCCCATAGGGGGTCGCATTGGCGAGCGCTATGGCATCTTCCTCGCCCTCGAACCGCGTCACTGCCAGCACCGGGCCGAACACCTCCTCGCGCCAGACCTGCATAGTCGGCGTCACCTTGGTGAGGATCGCAGGCGCCATGAAGTTGCCGCCGCTCTCGACGCGGATCTGCTCGCCGCCGACCAGCCGCGTCGCGCCCTGCGCTTCCGCGTGGGCAACGGCGTCCAGATTCTTGCGCAACTGTGCTTTGCTTGAGATGGCGCCGATATCCGAGGTCAGTTCGAGGGGATCGCCGACGCGGAGCTTGGCGGTGGCGTCGAGCAGCTCGGCCATGAAGCGATCGTAGATCGAGGACTGCACCAGCAGCCGCGATCCGGCCACGCAGACCTGGCCGGAGTTTCGGAAGATCCCGCTCGCCGAGACCTTGGCCGCATGCCTGATGTCGGGCGCATCGGCGAACACGATGTTGGGCGACTTGCCGCCAAGCTCGAGATGGACACGTTTCAGGTTCGATCGCGCCGAGCATTCCAGGAGACGCCGGCCCACCGCACCCGAGCCGGTGAAGGCGAGCACATCGACATCCATGTGCAGCGCAAGCGCCTCGCCGGCGGATGAGCCGCGGCCGGTGACGACGTTGAGCACGCCATCGGGTAACCCCGCCTCGGCGGCGAGCTCAGCAAGCCGCAGCAGCGTCAGCGACGCAAGCTCCGGCGGCTTGACCACGACCGAATTTCCGGCGGCGAGCGCCGGGCCGATCTTCCACGCTCCGATCATCAGCGGGAAATTCCACGGCACGATCACACCGACGACACCAAGCGGCTCGCGATGCACGAGCCCGAGCACATCGCCTGAGGTCGGCGCGATCTCGCCATAGACCTTGTCGATCGCCTCGGCGTAGTAACGGATGGTGCCGGCGGCCGAGAGCGGTTCGGCCTTGTAGGCCATGCCGATCTCGGTGCCGTTGTCGCGCACGCCGAGCACCGCGATCTCGAGCGCGTGCTGCTCGATGAGGTCGGCGAATCGCAGCAACACCTTCTTGCGCTGCGCCGGCGCCGCGCGCGACCAGCTGCCCTGCTCGAAGGCCTGCCGCGCGCGTCTGACCGCGGCGTCGACATCGGCCGCGTCGCCGTCAGCTATGCTGGTCAATACCTGGCCGTCGATCGGCGACACGACATCAAGCCGTGCCTCGCTGATCGCCGGCGCCGGCCGGCCGCCGATGAAGAGCTGCTGGGCCGGAATGACGGCCGCGCGTAGTCGATCGATCTGGGCTTGCTGCATGCGAGATCATTATGACGATGACAAAAGCGGCTTCCGAGCAAGACCGCTGACACGGCGCAATCCTCGCCAAATCAAGGCTTTGGCAGCAATCAACCGATAGGTGGATGTCACGGCAAGGCCCGTCCCCATAGCGTGATCGCACGATGGCCGAGCGCTCCGCCTGCGTTATGCAAACCGGTTGTCACCCTCCCTTACGCCTGCCGGCGAGCCGAAGGTCATGCCCGAGATGACGCATCCCCGCATTCTCCTGATCGGAACGGGAGACACCAAGGCCGACGAACTGCTGTTCATGAGCGAGTGCATCGCGCGCGCCGGTGGCCGAACCATCATGATGGACATCAGTGTGCTCGGCGATCCGCCGTACCAGGCGGCACATGACAAGCACGCGGTGGCGGCCGCCGCACAGACCACGATAGAGGCGATCGCATCGAGCGGCGACGAGAATTCCGCGATGTCGCTGATGGCGGTCGGCGCCGCCAATCTGGCGCGCGCGCTCGCGGAGCGCGATGCCATCGACGGTGTCATCGCGATCGGCGGCACGATGGGCACCGACCTTGCGCTCGACGTCGCGCAGGCGCTGCCGCTCGGCCTGCCGAAGCTGATCGTCTCGACCGTCGCCTTCTCGCATCTGATCCCGCCGGAGCGCGTCGCCGCCGATCTGATGATGATCCTGTGGGCCGGCGGCCTCTACGGCCTCAACGGCACCTGCACCGCCGTGCTGTCGCAAGCCTGCGGCGCGATCGTCGGCGCCGCCAGAAGCGCAATCAAGCCGCGCAAGGACCGGCCGGTCGTTGCGATCACCTCGCTCGGCAAGAGCTGCCTGCGCTATATGGTCGAGCTCAAGCCGCAGCTCGAACGGCGCGGCTACGAGGTGGTCGTCTTCCACACCACCGGCATGGGCGGCCGCGCGATGGAATCGATCGCCGCGCAAGGTGGCTTTGCCGCGGTGCTGGACCTCAGCCTGCAGGAGGTCGCCAACCAGCTCACCGGCTCGGTGGTCAATTCCGGCGCTGACAGGCTGGAGAATGCGGGCAGAGCCGGCATTCCCCAGATCGTCGCGCCCGGGGCGATCGACATGGTCGACTTCCCGGCATGGCTTGGGGTTCCGAACGAGGTGTCGGATCGTCCATTCCACGCGCATAACCGGCTGCTTGCGTCGGCAACGTCGGGATCCACTGATCGCCAACGGATCGCCCGCGCGATTGCCGAGAAACTGTCCCAGGCTAGCGCTCCCGTTGCCTTCGTGCTGCCCGCCGGCGGCATCCAGCAATGGGATCGCGAAGGCGAAGCCTTGCACGATCCCGACGCCCTCGCCGCCTTCGTCGACGCCATGCGGTCGGCGATCAAGGCGCCGGTCGAACTGCACGAGATCAAGGATCACATCAACAGCGCGGCATTCAACGAAACGGTGCTCGGTATCTTCGACCGATGGGTCGCTGCCGGCATTGTCCCTCGCGGCCGCACCACGGCTGCCGCATGAGGAGGCAGCTTGCCCAGGCGCTGGTGCTCGACTTCGGCGGGGTGATCTCGAAGACATTGTTCGAGACCCATGACCTGACCGAGCGTACGCTCGGGCTCGCCCCGTGCACACTGAAATGGCTCGGACCGTTCGCGCCCGACAGCGATCCGCTCTGGACTTCCATGCAGCGTGGCGAAATTTCTGAGCGCGACTACTGGCTGACCCGCAGCCGCGAGGTCGGGCGCCTGGTCGGCGAGGACTGGCGCGACATGGAGACCTTCGTGAAGCGCGCGCGCGGCGCCGATCCCGACACCGTGATCCGCCCCGAGGCAGCGCGCGCGATCACCCTCGCCGCCGATGCCGGGTTGCGCCTCGCCATTCTCTCGAACGAGCTCGACCTGTTCTACGGTGCCGATTTCCGCAGCCGTCTTTCTATCCTCAAGCGCTTCGACACCATCGTCGATGCCACGCATACCGGGATCTTGAAACCCGACCCTCGCGCCTACCAAAGCGTGCTGGACGAACTGGCGCTGGAGGCAGACAATTGCGTCTTCGTTGACGACCAGCGCCGCAACATCGCAGGCGCCGCCGCATGCAACATGCGCACGGTGCTGTTCGATGTGCGCAATCCTGCCACGTCCTACAGCGAGGCGCTGCGGCATTTCGGGCTGCAATTCGACTAAAGCGCTTTCGAGCGAAGCGAGTACCGGTTCGCGTGAAGAAAGCGCATCAAAACTAGAATCTGGAGCCCCGTCCCGATTCCATCGGAACGGAAAAAGGCTCCAGCCGGACAGGGAACGATCATGCGCGACAGAAACTTCCTGGTTGAGAACAACGCCAAGCCGATCTGGCACCCGATGGCCCATCCCGCCGAAATGCGGGCGCAGCCGCCGCGGATCGTGATGAAAGGCGAAGGCGTTGAAGTTACCGATATCGACGGCAAGACCGTGATCGATGCGGTCGGCGGGTTGTGGAATGTCAATCTCGGCTACAGCTGCGATCCGATCAAGCAGGCGATCGCGGACCAGCTCAGCGCGCTGCCGTATTATTCGGGCTTCCGCGGCACCTCGAGCGGCCCCTCGATCGAGCTCGCCTACGAGCTCACCGAATGGTTCAAGCCGGAAGGCATGGTGCGCGCCTTCTTCACCTCGGGCGGATCGGACTCGGTCGAGACCGCACTGCGGCTCGCGCGGCAATACTGGAAGATCAAGGGCCAGGCCGACCGCACCAAGTTCCTGGCGCTGAAGAAGGGCTACCACGGCACCCATTTCGGCGGCGCCTCCGTCAACGGCAACGCCAATTTCCGCCGCAACTACGAGCCGATGCTGCCCGGCGTGTTCCACATCCCCGCGCCATCGACCTACCGCAATCCCTTCAGCGAGACCGATCCCGCAAGACTCGCGCAGCTGTGCGCAGCGGCGATGGAGGAGGAGATCGCGTTCCAGGGCGCCGACACCATCGCGGCCTTCATCATGGAGCCGGTGCTTGGGGCCGGCGGCGTGATCGTGCCGCCGGACAGCTTCATGAAGCTCGTGCGCGAGATCTGCGACCGTCACGGCATCCTGATGATCGCGGACGAGGTCGTCACCGGCTTCGGGCGCACCGGCGCGTGGTCGGGTTCGCGGCTCTGGGACGTGAAGCCCGACATGATGACGATGGCCAAGGCGATCACGTCAGGCTATTTCCCGCTCGGCGCGACGCTGATCGGCGAGCAGATCGCGGAGGCCTTCGAGGCCGACACGACCACGTTCGGCTCGATCGGCCACGGCTACACCTATTCCGGTCATCCGGTCGGCTGCGCCGCAGGTCTCGCGGCGCTCGCCGAGACCCGTCGCCTCAAGCTTGACGAGAATGCCGCCGCGCGCGGCGAGGAGCTTTCGCGGGCGCTCGCCGCGCTCAAGGCGAAGCATGCGCTGGTCGGCGACGTCAGGGGCAAGGGTTTGATGGCCGCGATCGAGCTGGTCGCCGATCGCGACAGCAAGAAGCCAGCCGACAAGAAGACGATGGCAAAGGTCGCCGATGCCGCCTACGAGGCCGGCGTGATGCTGCGCGTCTCCGGCAACAACCTGATCCTGTCGCCGCCCCTGATCCTGACGTCGACCGACGTGAGGCGGATCGCCGAAGGGATCGACGCCGGCCTCTCAGCGGCTTCCTGACAGCGCACTCACACAAGTCATGGCGCGCTCGAACAGCGCGCCATCCGCCTTGTCGCGGTCGAGGCAATCGGCCAGCGATATGGCCGACATGCGCTGGTCGGTGCAGAAGATGCGCATGAAATCGGCCGCCAGCGCCACCTTGCGCGGTGCAGACTGTCGTTCCCAGTCGCTACTGCTCAGATAGAGCAAGGACGCATCGTCAACCCTGCTTTCAGCCGCCACGCCGGCAGCGGCCGATCCTATCGCGAGCAACGCCAGCAGCGCGCCGGCCACCGCTCCGATGCGATGCGCGCGGCCGCTCATTTCGTCTCCCTGGCATTCACCATCGGCGGCACGTCGAGCGCGGGATTGCGATCGAAGAAGTTGAACGGACGCAGCCGGAAGCCATGCCACAGGCCGGGCATGACCGGCCAATCCTCGGCGCGCGGCACGTGGCGGAAGCCGACCGTATACCACAGCACGAGGTCGCGGTCCTCGATCGGCCGCTTCGCCGCGGTCCATTTCGGCAGGCCGTCGACCTCGGGGTTTCCGTTCGGATACATGCCCGCAGCGTAGCGCTCGTCCTTGGCGTAGGCCGAGGTCCACAGCGTGTAGGCGCTGAAACCGGCGCGCAGCTGGATCGGATCGTCCTTGGCGAGCAGCGAGACGTCGGAGTGACCGGGCATCAGCTGATAGCTCGTGCGATAGCCGCGGCTATTGGTCTTGCCCGTGCTCTCGATCCTGAACTGCGCCGCGTTCAGCGGCATCGTGATCGGCCCTTCGGTCGCAACCGGCCTGGTGTCGACCTGCCAGAGGCTCTTGCGCTGACCCTGCTCCAGCCGGCGGACATTGAAGCGATCCTCGACCAGCCGGTTCGAGGTGCCGTCGACGTCCATGTCGATCCGAAACGTCATGTAGTGATCGTGATTGACCGCGAGCAGCCGTTCGTCGACCAGCGTCCCAAAGGCGGTATCCTGCGCAGCCGTCGGGTCGCTCAGTGTCTTGCTCGCGACGCCCTTGGTCGCGTCGATGCCGTAGGCGCCGAGCCGCACGTCGATATTGCCGGCACGGTCGAACACGTAGTCCACCAGATAGTCGTAATTGCCGACCACCGGCGCCATCCGCACCACCAGCTCGTTGTTCGGCCGCACCTCGGCGGTGTTGTTGATCAGCTCGCTGTGGCGCCAGATCGGATCGCCGGTCGGGCGCTCGAAGATGCAGACCGCGCCCTTGGACACGACCGGCGCGCCCTTGGTATCCGAGATCGTCAGGTCGAGATAATGCGCGCCTTCGGGACAATCCACGCCGCGCTGCAATTCGCTGGAGAGCACGCCAAAACCGTACTCGCCGATATCCATATAGGCGCGGAACGACCAGGTCGGCGCAGGATCCATATAGGGCACGAACATCTCGCTCGCGGAGATCTGGTAGGCGATGTCGCGGAGCGTGCCGTGGTCATCGTAGCGGATCAGCGACAGCACGGCGCCGACGCGCGGCTCGAGGCGGACGTGGAACGACCAGTTGTCCCAGCGGACCTGGCCGCCCTCCACCTTCACATTGCTGCCCTCGGGCGCTGCGATTTCGATCGGCTTCGGCGGCTTGCGATATGTTCCGGAGTCGGCATAGGCGTGCGAGGGCGTCTGCGGCGGTGGCGGCACCACGCCGAGATCGGTCACCGACAGCACCGTCTTGCTCTTGAGATCGACCTGGGCGAACAGGTTCTCGATCGGCTTGCCCCAGAGATTGTTGGCGGCGCCCGTGGTGTCGACACAGGGAACGTTGAGCAGGCGGCGACCCCTCAGGGCCGGGTCGCTCACCGGCCCGACCGTCAGCGGCAGACACATCACGTTGCGGAAATCAGTGATGCCGCGCTTGGCCATCGCGGCGATCCAGCGCGGGTCCTGCTTCGGCAGGTCGCCGGCGGAGATCAGCTCGTCGATGGTCAACGCGGCCTCATGATCCCTGACTTCCTGCCAGCCGAGCAGGCTCCGCGCGGCGAGATCGATATGCGCCTCGTAGAGATGCCCGCCGCTCAACAGCGTGGCGCTGGCCCGGCGCGTGAATGGCTGTCCGGGCTTCCACGCCCGCACCTCGTCCTTGGGATCCTCCTCGACCGACATCGAGACGACCCGCGCCGAATCGTCGAGCTTGCCGGCGCTGCGAAGGATATCGGAGACCGAGCGGATTTCGTCGGTGGTGAGCCCGTCCATCGGGTGCGTTGCGGCCGCCTGCGGCCACATCCGGCGCTCGGCCTGCGCCGGCAGCGGCGCCGCCAATGTCGCGACCATCAGACCGGCCACTGCCGATACGCCATGCCTGAAAATCAGAGCCATTCCGCCCTCCACTCAAAGCCAGAACCGTCAGAATACAAGCAACGGTGGCGACGTGAAGGCCCGCCTCATCCGGTAACCTGTTCCGACGCCGCCGGCAGGATCGCGGCCGCGGCCGGGCGTGGCGCGGCGCGGTGGACATCGAGCAGCCGCACGCCGATGCGATCGCGCAAGGCCGGCCAGATGCCGCGCGGCGCCACGATCATCACCACGACGGCGATGATGCCGAGCCCGACCAGATACCAGCCGCCGGACAGCCCGAGCGGTCCGGTCATCAGTTCGCGCAGGCCGAAGAAGATGATGACGCCGAGGATCGGGCCTTCCAGGGTTCCGATACCGCCGATGATCACGATGAACATCATGTAGACGGACCAGTTGACGTCGAAGGCCGCGAGCGGCGCGATGAACAGATTGCCCATGAAGCTGAGCGCGCCGGCCAGCCCGCATCCCGCCGCCGAGAGCACGAAGGCGACGAAACGATTGTGCCGGACGTCGACGCCGACGCTCATCGCGGCAAGATCATTGTCGCGCACGCTCATCAGCCCGAGCCCGAAGCTCGACGTCATCATCCTGTACAGCGCCGCGATGGTGACGAGCGTGAGGCCGCCGGCGAGCCAGAACATGGTCGGCTCGAACCAGTCGAAATCGATCAGCTTGCTGGTCGCGAGCGGCACGCCCGATGTGCCGCCGACGGCCTGCGACTTCATCGTGAACGCGCCGATGATCTCGGCGAACACCCACATCGCGATCGAGAAATAGGCGTCGCGCAAGCGAAACAGCGGAAAGGCGATGATCGCCGCAACCGCGCCCGCCACCAGCGGCGCGACCGGCAGCACCCAGATCGGCGTGACCTCGAGCCAGCCGGAAGTCAGGAACAGCGCATAGGCGCCGAACGCGATGAATACCTGGTGGCCGAGCGACACCAGCCCGGCATAGCCCGCCAGCAGGTTCCACATCTGCGCCATCGTCAGCAGCAGCAGGCACTCGGTCGCGAGCCGCAGAAAACCCTCGTTCAGCACGAAGGGCGCGCCGGCAATCATCGCGACGAGCACGATGGCAGAGGCGGCAAGAATGGTCCGTGTCGGCATCGGCGTCACACCCTGCTCGACACGAGACCCGACGGGCGGATCAGCAGCATGATGAAGAACAAGAGGTGCGCGTATAGCAGCCCGGCATTCGGATCAATTTTCAGCCCGATCAATTGCGCCATGCCGAGCGCGATGCCGCCGAGCAGCGCGCCCCAGAACGAGCCGAGCCCGCCGAGCACCACGACCTCGAAGGCGATCAGGAGCCGCTCTGCGCCCGCGAACGGCGTGAAGCTCGAGCGCACCGCAAGCAGCACGCCGCCGATTGCGCCGAGCGCGAGCGACAGGCCCATGACATAGTTATAAACCCGGTCCGGCTTGATCCCGGACAGCCGGACGATGTCGCGGCGGTCGGCGGTGGCACGCACGATCCGGCCGAACTCGGTATGACGCAGCACGAGCTGCAGCGCCATGAACAGCAATGCGGCGAGCACCAGCGTCAGCAGCGGCATGATGCCGATGTTGAGGCCGGCAATCTCGAGGCTGGCGCGCGACAGCTCACCGACCTGGAGGCTGCGCACGTCGGCGCCGAACACCTCGACCATGACGTTGCGCAGTATCACCGAGACGCCGAAGGTCAAGAGCAGCGGCGACAGCGGATCGGGCGACGTCACGACGCGGTTGACGATGGCGGCCTGGTAGAGCCATCCGACCGCAAAGGACAGCGCAATCACCGGGATCAGCATCAACAGCGGCGAGACCTGCGGAAACAGATTGGCGAACAGCACGGCGCAGAACGCACTCAGCACCATGAACTCGCCATGAGCGATGTTGACCACGCGCATCACGCCGAACACCAGCGCGAGCCCGATGCCGAGCAGCCCATAGAGCCCGCCGAGCAGGGCCCCGTTGATCAATGTCTCAACCCAGATCATGTCGTGCCAATCCTGGCTAGTTACCGAAATAAGCGTGCGTCAGCTGCTCCGGCTGCAAGCCTTGCGCGGGGCCGGTCAGCGACACCCGCCCCTTCAACAGGCAATAGATCCGCTCCGAGGTCGCGAGCGCTCGCTTGACGTCCTGCTCGACGAGCACGACGGCGGTGCCCTCGCGGCGGATGTCGGCAAAGGAGCGGTAGATCTGCTCGACCACGACGGGAGCGAGCCCGAGCGAGATCTCGTCGCACAAGAGGAGCCGCGGATTCGACATCAGCGCGCGGCCGATCGCCGCCATCTGCTGCTGGCCGCCGGAGAGCTGGCCGGGAAACATCCGCCGCCGCTCCTCGAGGATCGGGAACAGGTCGAACACCCGCCGCAGGGTCCAGCTCCCTTCGCGCCGGTTGACGCTGCCCATCAGCAGGTTCTCCTCGATCGTCAGCGAGTCGAACAACAGGCGGCCCTCGGGCACCATGATGAGGCCGAGCCGCGACACCTCTTCGGCCGGCATCTGCGAGATGTCGACGCCGTCGAACTGCACCGTCCCTCGCCGCTCCTCGTTGAGACCGACCAGCGCCTTCAGGAACGTCGACTTGCCGGCGCCGTTGGCGCCGACCAGCGCCACCGCCTCGCCGTCCGCGACGGTGAAGTTCATGTCGAACACGGCTTGCAGATCGCCGTAGAAGATCTGCAGGCCGTTCACATCAAGCAACGCCATCGGCCTTCAATCCCATGTAGATCTCGCGCACCACCGCGCTGTCCATCACTTCGGCCGGCGGCCCCTCCAGCACCTTGCGGCCAAAGTCGAGCACCAGGATGCGGTCCGACACCGCGCGCAGCGCGTGCGGAATGTGCTCGATCCAGATCATGGCGTGATCGGCCTTCACCGACTGGATGATGGCAACAAGGCGCTCGACCTCCGGCTCGGTCAGCCCGGCGGCGATCTCGTCGAGCAGGATCAGCTTCGGCTTCGAGGCCAGCGCCTTGGCGAATTCCAGCCGCTTGCGGTCGATCAGCGGCAAGGCGCCCGCGAGCTTGTCCGCCTTGGCGTCGAGCCCGGTCCGCTGCAACACTTCCATCGTCCAATCTGAAGCCGCCTCGCCGGTGAGGCCCGCGCCGTAGGATGCCGCGATCAGCGCGTTCTCATAGACCGACAGATGCGGGAACGGCTGCGGAATCTGGAACGCCCGCCCGAGCCCCATCCGCGCCCGGCGATGCGGCGGCAGCGCGGTGATCTCCTTGTCGTCGAGCATGATCGAACCGCCGTCGGCCGTGAGCAGGCCGACGATCAGGTTCAGCAGCGAGCTCTTGCCGGCGCCGTTCGGGCCGATCACGCCGAGGCACTCGCCGCGCGCCAGCGCGAAGCTGACATTGTCGGCGACCACGATCTCGCCAAAGCGCTTGGACAGCCCGCTGACGCGCAGAAGCGGTGCCATCTCAGACCAGCTTGGAGAGCAGCTGGAGATCGGCCTGCTTCGGGATGAACGGCGCCGTTCCGTTGTGCACGATCAGGAGCTCGTATTTCGACTTGCCGCCCTTGGCCTTGCGCCATTGCCCCCCCGACAGCGAGGTCACCGCGACGTTCTTGATCGGGCTGTCCTTGAACTTGACCCGGCCGACCACGGTCTCCATGTCGAGGCCGGCGATCGCATCGCGCAATGAGTTCTTGTCCTTGGGATCGCTGTTCTGCAACGCCGCGAGCCCGACCTCCCACAGCGCATGGGCGTAGCCGATCGGCTGCGTCCACTGCTTGCCGGTGGTCTTCTCCCACTCTGCGGCGAGTTCGCCAGCGCTCTGCCCGGTCAGCGAAGACTTGAACGGATAGGCCGGCGTCCACCACACCTCGGTCGACATGCCGTCGCCGCGATCGCCGAGCGCATTCACCGCGGCCGGGAACAGGAAGGCCGCCGCCACCGTGCAGATCTGCGGCTTGAAACCGGCCTGCGCCGCCTGATTCCACAGCGTCACCCAGTGGTTGCTGAAGGTGAAGCCGGAGACGATATCGACGCCGTTGTTCTTGAACAGCGCGATCTGGTTGGTGAAGTCGTCGGTCGCGATCTGGAATTTGCCGGCCGAGAATTCCTGATAGCCGGCCGCCGAGATGCCCGCCGGCAGGCCGAGCTTCGGATCGGAGAACGCCTGGCCCGGCGGGTTGTCGATGTAGAGCGTGCCGACCTTCTTGTTGGTCTCGACCGACTGCCACATGCCCAGGAAATTTTTCGCGACGTCGTCGGCGCCCCAGAAGAAATGGTAGCTGTACGGAAAACCCTTGTCCGGCGTCGACTTGCGCGGGAACATCCAGCCCTGCCACGGCACCATGGTCGAGATGGTGGGAATGCCGCGCGCGTCGGCGAGCTCCTGCACCGGCGGCTGGGCATCGCCGTCCTCGATCAGGATCAGGTCGCACTTTTCACGCAGCACCAATTCACTAGCGATCACCGACGAGCGGTTCGGATCGGATTGGTTGTCCTTGAACACCAGCTCGACCTGGTAGGTCTTGCCGCCGATCTTCAGACCATCCTTCAGCCGCGCCTTGATGCGCTCTGGATCCAGGGATCGGGCTCGGCGAACTGCGCCCGGACGCCGGAGAGGCAGCCGACCCAGCCGATCTTGATGGTATTGCCGGCGGCCCGCGCGACATTGACCAGCGGCACGTTCATCGCCGATGCGAGACCGGTGGCCCCGGCCGCCTTCAAGAGCGTGCGCCGATTGAGCCGGCCCGATGCCGTATCGTTCTTTGTCTCAGTCATGTCCCTCTCCCTCCACAACCAATGATGAAAATGCCTGACGGCGGCTCACGCAGCCGATCGCTGGATCGCCGCACGGCTCACCGCGGCGAATTTGCATAAGGTGTTTTCGATGATCTGGCGCGGGATGCCGCGCACGATGAAGACGAGCCGCGAGCGCCGGTCGGCCGACGGCCAGTCGGCAAGCGTGATCGGCGGATGGAACACGTGCTGCACGCCGTGCACCACCATGGGCGCGTCGGGCTGCTCGGCAACGTGCACGATCGCCTTGAAGCGCAGCAGGTCCTCGCCTTTGAGCGCCGCGACATAGTCGAGCCAGCGCGCGAACGACTCGCGCTGGATCGGCTCGTCGATGATCAGGCTGTAGGATGACACGCCGGCATCGTGGGCGTGATGGCTGTGGTGGCCGCACGCCTCGCCTTCGCAGTGATGATCCCCGTAATGGTGCGGCGCGTTGGCCGCCTGCGACGCCAGATCGAACCAGCGCACCACATCGGCGGAGCGCGCCGCCGGATCGAACAGCCCGGCATCGAGGACCTTTGCCGGATCGACGATCCCATTCCGCACTTTCGTGCGCGTCGCGACCGGATTGATCGCCGCAAGCTGCGCATCGAGCCGCGCCAGTGCGTCCTCGGCGGCCAGGTCGGTCTTGGTCACGAGCAGCCGGTCGGCGACGGCGATCTGCCTGACGGCTTCGCTGTGCGCCGCAAGAGTGTGCGTACCATTAACCGCATCGACGGTCGCGACCACGCCGTCGATCCGGTAGCGGCCGACGACATCGGGCGCCGTCATCAGCGTGTGCAGCACGGGCACGGGATCGGCGAGCCCGGTGGTCTCGACCAGCACCCGGTGGAATGGTGGGATCGTGCCGTCAGCGCGGCGCGATGCGAGGTCGGCCAGCGTCTCGATCAGATCCTCGCGCACCGAGCAGCAGATGCAGCCATTGTCGAGCAGCGCCAGGCGGTCCTCGCTGCTCTCGACCAGCAGATGATCCAGCGCCACCTCGCCGAACTCGTTGATGATGGCGACGACGCCGCCGAGCTCGGGCTGGCGCAGCAAATGGTTCAGCACCGTGGTCTTGCCGCTGCCGAGGAAGCCGGTCAGCACCGTGACCGGAATCTGATCCACCGCAATCATCACGCGCCCCGCTCGTAGACCTTGCGGCCCTCGAAGAAGGTCATCTCGACCCGCGTATCGGCCAATTGATCCGGCGGGATGTCGAAGATCATCTGGTCGAGCACGATCAAATCGGCGGATTTGCCGACCTCGATCGAGCCGATCGACTGGCCGAGCCCGGCCGCGCGTGCGGCGTCGATGGTGTAGATGTCGATCACGGTTTTGAGGTCGAGCGCCTGCTCCGCCCACAGCGACTTGCCGGGAAAATCCCCGGTCGGATTTTGCCGCGTCACCATGCCCTCGATGCCCTGCCAGGGATCGGGGATCGGGATCACCGGCCAGTCCGAGCCGCCGGCCATCAGCGCGCCGGCCTCTTTCAGATCCCTGTTCGGCCAGAAGCGCTGCGCGCGCTCCTCGCCCATCGCGGCCTTGTGCGCCTCGAGGAAGATGGTCGGATACCAGATGATCGGCGACAGATCGGCCGCGACCCCGAGCTCGGCGAAGCGCCGGACATCGTCGGGCGCTATATAGCTCGCATGCGCGATCTGATGGATCAGGTGAGTCGGGCCGTTGAAGCTGCGCACGACATCGATGGCGTCGAGCGCCTGGGTCACCGCGGCGTCGCCCGCGCAATGGATCTTCGCGGCAAGGCCGAGCTTCTCGCAGCGCCCGAGCCAGCGGATCAGGTCCGGCACGGTCAGCATGGTGGCGCCACGGAAGCAGCAGCCGCGCACGGGATCGGCCACATAGGGCTCGTGGAAGGCCGCGGTCTTGGCACCCGGCACGCCGTCGAGGAACACCTTCACATAGTCGGGCTTCACATGGGCGCCGCGGTAATCCTCGCGCAGCGCAAACAGCTCCTCGCCGGCCTTGCCGAACATGAAGCCCGGCTCGACCACCGGCATCGCGCAGACCGCCCAGGCGGAGAGCTCGCCGCGGTCGTCGAGCCCCTTCAGCGCCGCCATGATCGGCTGCATGCTGGCGGCGTCGATGAAGGCGGTGACGCCATATGCGTTCAGCACCGAGATCGAGCGCGCCACCGCCGCGCGATCCATCTCGGCCGTGTAGTGACCGGAGGCCGCGAGCGCCCGCTCGACCAGGCCGGAGGCGGCCTCGATCATGATCCCGGTGAGCGTTCCGGTCTTGAGGTCGCGGCCGATCTCGCCGTCGGTCGGATCAGGAGTGTCGGCCGCAACACCGGCCAGCCGCAACGCCGCCGAGCTCGCCCAGCGATTATGATAGGTGTCGTCGCGCAATACGACGGGATGCCCGAGGCAGGCCGCATCCAGCAGAGCGCAGGATTCCGCGGTGTTCATCTCGTTCAGCAGGTTGTTGCCGAACTGCCCGCCGACGATCCAGGCGCCCGGCGCAGCCACCGAGGCAGCCTTGTGCAGGGTCTCGGCGATCCTTGGAATGCTGTCGGCGTTGGAGAAGCGCAGCTCGTAGAGATCGGCCTGCCCGCCCATCATGATGTGATTGTGGATGTCGACGATCCCCGGCATCGCCATGCGTCCGCCGAGATCGACCGTTGCCGTCCCCTCGCCGATCAGCGTCGCGACGTCGCGCTCCTCGCCCACGGCGATGAACCGGCCGGCCTTGACGGCCGCCCAGCTTGCCCAGGGTTGCCCGCGGTTCGACGTGTAGATCCGGCCGTTGCGGAAGACCGTGTCGGCGAATGTCCTGTTCATACGGATCAAACTTCTCGATTGGGAAAGCCTGGAGCGATCAGCCTCTCGCCGTGCGGTGCACAGGGCTGAACCGCGCACGACGCCGGCATGATGGCCAAACGTTCGGCATGTCGGCATTTGGAACAATCCACCGTCCGGTGGATGCTCCGCCGTCTGCCGCGATACGGGCGGCGGCACGGCATAGAGCGCGGTGACTTCATTTCAAATCGTGCGGCAGGCCCCGCTTCACCTCGCCCCGCTTGCGGGGAGAGGTCGGAACGCATCGTAGATGCGTTCCGGGTGAGGGGGAGCCTCCGCAAACGCACTATCGCCGGATACGCAGAGACAGCCCCTCACCCCAACCCTCTCCCCGTAAGAACGGGGCGAGGGCGCAGTTCCGTTGCGGCCGTTAGTCGATATAGTCCCGTCGCCCTTCAGAAGCCCAGCGCCAGACCGTCCTTGCGGTGGTCGGAAGCGCCAAACAAGACACCCCTGGCATGGTCGATGCGGATCGCCTGGCAGCCGCCGATCGGCTCCTCCGAGAACCGGGCATCGTGGCCGCGGGCGCGTAGGTCGTCGCGTATCCCGGGAGAAATGGTCGTCTCCAGCGACAGCGCGCCGTCGAAGGCAAAGGAGCGCGGCGCCTCGGCCGCCGCCTGGATGTCCATCTGCATGTCGAAGATGTTCGACAGCAGATTGGCATGGCCCGCGGCCTGGTAATGCCCGCCCATCACGCCGAACGACATCACGGTCTTGCCGTCCTTGCGCAGCAGGCCCGGGATGATCGTATGCATCGGCCGCTTGCGCGGCCCGAGCGAATTGGGATGTCCGGGTTTGGCGCGAAAGCTCCAGCCGCGGTTGTGCAGCAGGATGCCCGACTTCGGCGCATAGATGCCGCTGCCGAACGGATAGAACAGCGAGTTGATCAGCGACACGGCGTTGAGGTCGCGGTCGACCACCGTGACATAGACGGTGTCGCGATGCTCGATATCGTCCCAGGTCACGGGCGTGGACGCGCGGCCCATGTCGATCTTGCTGCGGATCCTCCCGATATAGTCTTCGGCAAGGAAAGCGGCCGGATCGATCTTACTCATGGCGGGATCGCAAAAGAAGGCGTCGCGCGCGCGGTAGGCGGCCTTGGTGGCTTCGGCCAGCAAATGGATGCGATCGGCCTCTCCGAGCTTGCCGACGTCGAAGCCGGCAAGCGTACGCAGGATCATCAGCGCGGCCAGGCCCTGCCCGTTCGGCGGACACTCGACCACATCGTGGTCGTGGTAGCGTGCCGAGATCGGGCGTACATAGTCGGAGGTCTGGGCGGCGAAATCGTCGGTGCTGTGGGCGCCGCCCAGGGCGCGCAAGATGGCCACCATCTCATCGGCAGTCTCGTCCGCGTAGAACGCGTCGCGCCCGTGCTGCGCGATCCGGCGAAGGGTGCGGCCGAGCGCGGGCTGCGTGCGGATGTCGCCGACCTCAGGCGCCTTGCCACCGGGCAGAAACTGCGCCGCCGCATTGCCGTCGATCTCGATCCGGGCCCGGAAGCGGCGCCAATCCTCCGCGACGCGCGGCGTCACGCAAAAGCCCCGCTCGGCGGCCGAGATCGCCGGCCGGAAGATCTCCTCCAGTGACCTGCTGCCATGATCGGCGACCAGCCGGCACCACGCATCGATTGCGCCGGGCACGGTCACGGCCTCGGGCGCGGTCGGCGGAATGTCGCGCGCGCCACTTGCGGCAAATTTCCCGGCATCGGTCGCGGCCGGCGTGCGGCCCGAACCGTTCAGCGCGATCGGCTCGCCGGCGTCAGGCGAATACAACGCGAAGCAGTCTCCGCCGATCCCGGTCATCTGCGGCTCGACCACGCCCTGCACCGCGACCGCCGCCACCGCGGCATCGACGGCATTGCCGCCGGCCTTCAGCATCTCGACCGCGGCCAGCGTCGCCTGCGGGTGCGAGGTCGCGGCCATGCCGCGCTCCGCAACCGCCACCGAACGGCCGATGGCCATGAAATCGCGCATGTCGAATCCTCTGATGTTGCGAGCGGCAGCCGCTCGCCAACATTGTCGAATACGACACCGGTCCTTGCGGGACTCTCGGTCAGCGGCCAGGCAGGCAGCAATCCACCTAACGGTGGATCGGTGAATACGGACGAGGGTTGTCCCCGCCAGACGCTTCTTGGACGCGGCGAGTTGATCCGGCGTCAAACCTGCGCGTGATAAATTCTTTCGGTCTATCTTGCGTGCTCGCGGCAATTCTGTGGTGGGTAACTGGTTGCCAAGCCCGGAGCGCGATGGCACGTTGCCATGATCAATTTAGCTCATGTCGATTGCCAATGCCGATGTCATCTCTCAAAGAGCTTCGTGGCGCCAGACGAAGTCGGTTCGGTTGCGAGGCTGGTTGGTTACGCATTGCCTCGTCTCTGGTTTCACTGTCATGCTGCGCCGTCGTTCACAACGTGCGTGCAGCGTCACCTAATGAGGCGTCGAGTCGACAGGTGACGGCATCCGAACCGTCGGCTCAATCCGATGCCAACGGGAGCATATTGCCAGATGAGGATTACGTGATCGGAGGGATGGATCGAGCCTTCAGGCTAAAGCTGTTCTATTTGCTCCATGCAGGGGAACAGGCCGGACTGGCACCCGGGATCACAAGCGGATTCCGCGATGACTACCGCCAATCGATTGCAAACGGGCTGAAGGCCGCAAATGACAAATCTTATCACGGGGGCAGCTCGCGTGGAGGCTATGGTCACGGACTCGCCGCAGACGTCGTCAGCATGAATGGCGGCAGCAAGGAGGAGCGTGCAATCGAGACCAAGAGATTGTGGAAATGGATCGACGAGCACGAAAAGCAGTTCGGAGTTGGACGTCCATATTTGAATGGAGACCCTGCGCATCTCGCACCGGTCGATGGTCGGGAGTATGCTGCTCATCGTACGGTATCAAGGCACACAAGGCTGGCCGGCAAGCGACATACCCGAATTGCAGCATCTTCCAGACATGGCGTGACGACGCGCGCAAAGTCAAAGGCAGCGTCGAGAGCCGCGACGACGAGACTCAGCTCGCGCCTCTGATTGGCCTCTCCCTCCTGCGCTTCGTGCACTCCGGCGCGCCCCAGCTCAGGGGGTGAACTGGGGCTAACGGCGGCTTCGGAGGCCGTAGCGGCCAGCCTCCACCCATGACATTAGGCCTCTCTCCCGACTCTCATCTACCAGGAACCGCGATTGCTGCGCCGCGCTACTACTTCTGCGCTGTGGAGCCTGCTTGCCGCTGAATCCGTTACTCAGGGCTAGTCCAGAATGGCAATTGCCGCGTGCGCTTGTCGATTTATGATGTCCCTAGTCGTGCGGATTGGCCGACCTTTACCCACACCCGACCATGCACCTCGCGCGATCAGGGATCGCCGCTTCGGGCCCACGAAGCGACGGTCCCGCCCAATTCCGGATGCGACAGATCAGCCCGACGGGCAACTCAGCAAAACCTGTCAATCCTCGCGCGCGAAAATATTTCGCTTTATCCGAAGCACAACTCGGTATATGGTTTCCCGGTCTCACCCGATCGAGGGGCGCTTCGCGGTCGTCACGAACGTGGGTCGAGATGCGGTGGACGCTGCGCGTGGTACTGACGAGAGCACGCAAGGCGGACGGCGAAATCGTGCAGGCCTGACGCCCTAGCGGCAGGTGTCCTCTCGCAAAGCGCGCCAGCACAGTCCGCGCCACACACTCCATGTCGTCCTGGCGAAAGCCAGGACCCATTACCCCAAATGAGAGTTGTTGCGCGACGCTGGGGCCACGATCCCGTTCGTGATCAAATGCGGTGGTTATGGGGTCCTGGCTTTCGCCAGGACGAGTGCTGAAAGAACCGCGAACCCTAATCGACAGCCCGCGCGTCAATGCGGCCGCGACATCATCGCCACCACGGCGGAGCGGGTCTCGACGCCGAGCTTCTCGAAGATATGGATCAGATGCGTCTTCACCGTCGCGAGACCGATGTTCAGGCACTCGCCGATCTCGCGGTTGGTTCGGCCGCAGCACAACAGCTCGACGACTTCCATCTCGCGCGAGGTCAGGCCAAAGCGCGCCGGCTCGTCGGCGTTCGACGACAGGCGGCTGGTCAGGTTGAACTCGAGATAGTCGTGGATCTTCTCCGCAATGTGCATGCTGCCGTCGGGAATCGCGCAGCCCGGCGCCCACAGCACGCTCATTCCGGCGACGATGCGGTCGTTGCGACGGAAGAAGAACTCGATCATGTCGGCGACGCCGCATTGGCCGGCGAAGGCGCGGTAGGTTGCGGCCTCATGGGTCGCGCATTGGTCGAGAGCTGTGCTCAGCCGCGCAATCGGCCGGTTGCTCGCCGAGCGCGGATGCAGCGGATCGAGCCGGTTCATGCCGGCAAGATACTGGTCGTGGAAACTCGGCGGCACGTTGCTGCTGAGCACGAAGCGGTTGAGGGTCAAATTGCCGTCGACCTCGTAGAACGCGGTCGCCGACCCCTCGAGAATGCCGCGCGCGAACTGAATGGCCTGCGTGGTTGCCGGATCCGGTCGGCCCAGAAGCGCGATCATGACCTACCTCCCGATGTTTCCCGATGGCGAACGTCTGCGCGTCGCATGCCCGTCACGCTGGGGCAGCCGCGGGCCATAGTCAAGCAAATTGCGGGCCAAGCGCACGAAGTGCGCATCCGGGGAAACGGTTACGCCGAAGTAACCCAGCGGCCTCCTCCACCATCCGGTTGATTGCGAGCGACGCGAGCCATGCGGAACTTTCGCACATCATCCGATGTCATTGCTGGATCAAGAATGAATTCGCGTCGCATCATGGCCGCCTTCCCGTCGGCGGCCGACGAACAGGTCACGCTCGCCAACTGGTGTCAGCATCCTTTCAGCGAGTGGGCATTCCGCAATGTCCGCGAATTGCTGCCCACCGCGAATATCGCGCGCGCCGCGGCGCCGGCGCCGCTGTCCTTTGCGCCGCGCTATCTCGACGACGTCAGCTTCGCCAACCCGCGCGGCGAGACGGTCGGCGTCGGCGAAGCCCTGCGCGCCAGCTACACCGACGGCATCGTGGTGTCGCATCGCGGACAGGTCGCGTTCGAATGGTATGCCCATGGCCTCACGCCCGATACCCCGCACCTGATCTTCTCCGTCAGCAAGTCGGTCGCCGGAACGCTCGGCGGCATCCTTGCCGATCACGGCAAGCTCGATCCGGATGCTCCGGTGACGCGCTACATCCCGGAGATGGAAGGCTCGGTCTATGGCGGCAGCTGCACGGTGCGGCATCTGCTCGACATGAGCGTCGGCATCCGCTTCGACGAGGATTACATGGCGCGCGACGGCGACGTCATGAACTACCGGCGCTCGACCGGCTGGGAGCTGCCCGATCCGGCGATTCCGCCGAGCAATCTGCGCGACTATCTGCGCACGCTGCGGCCGAACGGCGCACCGCATGGAGAGACCTTCCACTACGTCTCGACCAACACCGATGTGCTCGGCTGGGTCTATGAGCGCGCCTGCGGCCTGTCCTACGCAAAAATCCTCTCGCACTATCTGTGGCAGCCGATGGGCGCCGAGCACGACGCCTACATCACGGTCGATTCACGCGGCGCAGGCCGCGTCGCCGGCGGCATCTGCGCGACGTTGCGCGATCTCGCCCGCTTCGGCGAGATGATGCGCAATCACGGCATCAGCAACGGACGACAGGTCGTCCCCGGCTGGTGGATCGACGACATCAGGCAGAACGGCAATGCCGAGGCCTGGTCGCGCGGCGACCTGACGAAGGTGTTTCCAAACGGCAATTACCGCAACAAATGGTACACGCTCGATCGACGCGAAACGCCGTTTGCCGCGGTCGGCATCCATGGCCAGTGGATCTATATCGATCCGGCCAACGAGACCGTGATCGCACGCGTCTCCTCGCAGCCGCTGCCGATGGATCTCGATCTCGATCACATGTGGATGCGCGGCTATCGCGCGATCGCGGCCAGGCTTGCCGGCAAGAGCTGACCGATTGCGACAGGGGGACACCATGGGACCATCGATCGACCGGCGCCGTCTGTTGCAGATCGGTGCGGGAGCAAGCCTTGGCATTGCGATGCCACGCATCGCGCGGGCCAGTTCGAAGACGATCACGGCCGTCATGCACGCTCCGCTGCGCGCCACCGATCCGATCATGACGACGGCGTGGACCGCGCGCAACCACGGCTACATGATCTACGACACGCTGTTCTCGACAAATTCGAAATTCGAGATCAAGCCGCAGATGGTCGAGGCCTGGGAGGTCTCCGCCGACGGCCTGACCTACACGTTCCGCCTGCGGCCCGGCCTCAAATTCCATGACGGCAGCGCGGTGACGTCGGCCGACGTGATACCCTCGCTGCAGCGCTGGGCCCGGCGCGACACGATGGGCCAGAAACTGTTCGAATTCGTCGCCGAGCTGAAGGCGGTCGACGAGCGCACCTTCCGCATGGTGCTGAAGGAGCCGTGCGGCTTCGTATTGGCGGCGCTCGGCAAGCCGACCGCCAATGTGCCCTTCATCGTGCCGGCGCGGATCGCCGCGACGCCCGCCGACCAGGCCATCACCGATCACCTCGGCTCCGGACCGTTCCGCTTCGTGACGGCGGAATTCCAGCCCGGCGTCAAGGCTGCCTACGAGAGGAACCCGGATTACGTCTCGCGCGACGAACCGTCCGACGGCACCGGCGGCGGCAAGGTCGTCAAGATCGGCCGCTACGAATGGATCAGTGTGCCGGATTTCCAGATCGCGACCAACGCGCTCGTCAACGACGAGATCGACTATTTCGAGGTGCCGCCGCACGACCATCATCCGATACTCGCGCGCGCTGCGAATGTCGAGCTGACCGATTACAACATGCTGGGCTTCTCCGGCATGTGCCGGATGAACTGGCTGGTGCCGCCGTTCGACCGGCCGGAGATCCGCCAGGCCGTGCTGCACGCGGTGAACCAGAAGGACTGGCTCGATACCCAGATCGGCAATCCCGATTACTACAAGATCACGCCGGCGATCTTCGTCGCCGGCACGCCGTTCGAAAGCGCGGTCGGATGGTCGACCAAGGCGGACACCGCGAAAGCCAGGGAGCTGCTCAAGCAGGGCGGCTACAAGGGCGAACCGATCACGATCCTGCACGCGACCGACGCCCCGATCATCACCGCGCTCGGCACGGTCACCGCCGAGGCGCTGCGGTCGATCGGCATGAACGTCAACCTGCTGGCGATGGATTGGGGTTCGGTGGTGGCGCGGCGCGCCAAACAATCGATGCCGGCCGAGGGCGGCTGGTCGCTCTACCATTCGACCTGGGCCAGCGCCGACCTCGTCAATCCGATCGGCAACGCCTGCGTCAACGGCGAGGGCAAGAACGGCGGCTTCTTCGGCTGGGTCGAGGACGCCGAGCTCGAGCGGCTGCGCGACAGCTTTGCCCGCGCCGTGGCGCCGCCGGACCAGAAGGCGCTGGCCGACAAGATCCAGGCACGCGCCTACGAGGTGGTCACCCACGTCCCGACCGGGCAGTACAATCAGCCGGCCGCGACGCGCAAGGCGCTGAAGGACATCGTCCGCGCGCCGGTGCCGCTGTTCTGGAATGTCGACAAGACCGGTTGAGGATCCCCTATTCGATCGGCGGCCGCCGCGTATGCCAATCCGTCACCGACTGGAACGCGGCGCCGGCGCGGACCAGGACGTCCTCGGAGAGATGCGGGCCGACCAATTGCATGCTGAGCGGCATCTGGTCCGAGGCCATGCCCATCGGCAGCGTGATGGTCGGGCTGCCGGAGAAGTCGAACACCGCCGTGAAGCGCAGAATGCTCAGGAGCACGCTGGGGTCGGCGCCGTATTCGCTCATCTTGGTCAGCGTCGGAATCGGCACCGGCATCGTCGGGATCAGCAGCAGATCGATATCTTCGAACATGGCGGCGAGGCTGCCGCTGAACTTCAGCCGCTCGTGATGGATCGCGGCAATATCGACGCCGCTCGTCGCCCGGCCCTGCTCGATCAGCTGCGCGAGGTCGGGTCCGTATTCCGACTTGCGCGACGGGTAGGTGTCCAGATGCGCCTCGGCCGTCTCCACCGAGCACATCGCAATCCACTGACTGACGAGCTTCTGATAGGGCGGGAAATGCACCTCGCGGATGTCGGCGCCGAGATCGGCGAGGGTGCGCTCGGCTTGCACCAGCGCGGCGACGACGTGCCGATCGATGCCCTCCTGGGTGTACCTGCGGTCAACGCCGATCCTGAGGCCCCTGATGCCGTCGTCGATGCCGGCCAGATAGTTCGGCACCGGAGCCCGCAAGGCGGTCGGATCGTTGATATCAGCACCCGCGATGACGCCGAGCATCGCCGCGGCATCCGCAGCGCTGCGGCACATCGGCCCGACGTGATCGAGCGAGTCCGCGAGCGGAAAGACGCCGTGCCGGCTGACCCGTCCCCAGGTCGGCTTGATCCCGGTCAACCCGCAGGTCGCCGACGGAAAGCGGATCGAGCCGCCGGTGTCGCTGCCGATCGCGCCGTAGCAGAGCCCCGCCGAGGTCGCGACGCCCGATCCGGTCGACGAGGAGCCAACCCAGTAGTTCACATTCCACGGGTTGAGCGGGGCCTGGATTGCAGGATGGTGGCTGGTGTAGGCCCCCTCCGTCATCTTCAGCTTGCCGAGCGTCACCGCGCCGGCGACTTCGAGCCGGTCCACGATCGTGGCATTGAAGGACGGCACAAACTTCGCATGGATCGTGGTGCCGCCCGCAGTCGGCGCAAACGAGGTGTAGCAGAGGTCCTTCAGCCCGATCGGAACGCCATGCAGCGGGCCGCGCCAGATGCCCTTGGCGATCTCCGCATCGTACTGCTTGGCCTGGGCCATCGCCCGCTCCGCAAGGACCAGCGCATAGCCGTGAAACTGTCCGTCCAGCTTCGCAATCCGGCCCAGCATCGCCTCGGTGATCTCCGAGGGCTTCGCCTCCTTGCGGCGAATGAGCTCGGAAATCTCGGTGATGGATTTGTAGTGCAATGAATCCGCTGACATCTGACGCCCTGCTGTTATCGGAATATGCCTGCTCGGACCGCCGCCGCGGGCGGCGATCTCACGGCTCTGCTGACGGCGCGCCCCGCCTAGAACTGGACGCCGCGCGTCAACGCGCCGTCCACCACGAGGTTGGTCCCCGTGATGAAGCTCGCCGCCTTGCTCGCCAGAAACACGGCGGCGTTCGCCATCTCCTGCGGCGTGCCCATGCGGCCGGTCGGATTGAGCGCCAATGCGGTCTTGTACAGTTCGGGATTGCCGTCCTTGATCATGTTCCAGACGCCGCCCTCGAAATAGGTGTTGCCCGGCGACACCGAATTGGCCCGGATGCCCTTGGAGGCGAGCTGGTAGGCGAGGCCCTGCGTGTAGTGGATGATCGCGGCCTTGAACGTTCCGTAGGGACCGCTGGCAAAATCGACCTCGCGTCCCGAGACGCTCGAGATGGTGACGATCGCGGCAGCGCCGCTCTTCTCCAGATACGGCATCGCCGCGTTGACGAGGCGCACCGTCCCCATCATGTCGGTGGAGAATTCCTTCTCCCAGCTCTCCTCGTCCTGCCCGATCGAGAGCGCGCTGACATTGGCGACCACGACATCGATGCCGCCGAGCTTGGACGCCATGTCGGCGACCCAGGCCTTCAGGGCCGGCCCGTTCGAGACATCGACGGCACTACCGAATGCCGCAACGCCCTTGGCCTTGAGCGCTGTGACCGCAGCATCGACGTCGCCCTGGTTGCGCGCGCAGATTCCGACATTGGCGCCTTCGGCCGCGAACGTGTCGGCGATCGCCCTGCCGATACCCTTGGTGCTGCCGGTAACGAGAACCTTTGCTCCCTTGAGTCCGAGATCCATGTCCATTCCCTCCGTTATTATCAATTATGCAACGCACTGATCCTCACCGCATGGCGCGGTCGATCACAGCAACAGCTGTGCGCGAACGTTGTCCGCGTTGACCTCCTCACCGGCCAGCGATCGCGTGATCTTGCCCTTCTCCATGATGTAGCAGCGCTGCGCGATCTCCAGGATGGTGTCGAGGTTCTGCTCGACGAACACGATCGTGGTCCCGAGCTCCGCCCGGAACGATTTCAGCGCCTCGCAAATGTGCTGCACGATCGACGGCTGGATGCCCTCCGACGGCTCGTCGAGGATCATCAGCGCCGGATTGCCGATCAGCGCGCGGCCGATCGCAAGCTGCTGCTGTTCGCCGCCCGACATGGTGCCCGCGATCTGGCGCCGGCGCTCCCTCAGGCGCGGAAAATACTCGTAGACGAGTTCGGGCAGCTTCTTGCCTTCGGGCCCGCCGATCAACTCGCCGACCTGCAAATTCTCCTCGACGCTCATCTGCGGAAACACGTCGCGGCCCTGCGGGATGTAGCCGAAGCCGGCGCGCGCCCGCGCATCGGCCTCGAGCTGCGTGACATCCTGATCCATGAAGCTGATGGTGCCGCGCCAGGTCTGCAGCAGACCGATCAGGCACCGCATCAGGGTGGACTTGCCGACGCCGTTGCGGCCGATCACGCCGACGATCTCGCCGCGCGAGACCGACATGCTGACGCCCTGGAGGATCGGCGTCGCGCCGTAACCCGCCCAAAGTCCCGACACCTCCAGAATGCGATCAGTGGGCATGAGTCTTACCCAGGTAGATTTCAGCGACTTTCTCGTCTTCCAGGATGGCCTCGAGGCTGCCGCGCGCGAAAATCTTGCCAAGATGCAGGACGGTGACGCGCTGGGCGACCTGACGCACGAACGCCATGTCGTGCTCGACAACCAGGACGGTCATGCCCTCGGCATTGAACGACTTGATCAGCTCACCGGTCTTGAAGGTCTCCTCGGGCGACATGCCGGCGGTCGGCTCGTCCAGCAGCAACAGCTGCGGCTGCAGCGCCAGCGCCATCCCGATCTCCAGCCATTGCTGCTGGCCGTGCGACAGCGCACCGGCGAGCTTGCCGCTATCATCAGCCAGATTGAGCAACGCGAGCAGCCGCTCCTCTTCGGCACGGCATTCCGCGCCCGAGATGCGTTCCTGTAGCGCGATCTGGATGTTCTGCCGCACCGGCAGTTCCTTGAATACGCTCGGCGCCTGCATCTTGATGCTCATGCCGCGCTGCACCCGCGCGTAGGGCCGCTCGGCGGTGATGTCGATCGAGTCGAAAAAGATGCTGCCCGTGGTCGGCGGATAGAGCCCGACAATCAATTTGAACAGCGTGCTCTTCCCGGCTCCGTTGGGCCCGATCAGGCAGTGCACCTCGCCGGCATTGACCGTCAGGTCGACATCGGACACGGCGGTCAATCCACCGAAACGTTTCGATACGCCTTTTACGTCGACCAACGCCATGATTCAGGTCTCATCCGATTGCAGGCGGGCGGTATCGGCCAGCGCGGGGGCCTCGTCGCGGCGCCGACGCCGCGTCCACCAATCGACGACCAGCTTGCCGATGCCGAGCACGAAGCCCTGCGGCGCCAGCATCACGGTGGCGAGCAGCAGCACGCCCATCAGCACCAGCGCCGCCTGCTGGCTGTAAACCGTGATGGTCTGGAAGCCGAACAGCAGCAGGAACGACCCGACCAGCGTCGCGGTCAGATCGTTGCGTCCGGAGAACGCCACCCACACGATCGGCATCGCGGCCGCCGGCAGGCCGATGCTGGATGGCGTGATGAACTGCCCCCACGACGTGTACAGTGCGCCGCTCAACCCCGCGAGCCCGCTGCCGATCACGAAGGTCAGAAGCTGATACTTGCGGACGTCGTAGCCGAGCATCTCGGCGCGCTGCGGATTTTCCCGCGTCGCCACGATCACATTGCCGACGCTCGAGTTCACCAGCATGCGCAGCGCGATATAGACGATCACGATCAGCGCGATCATGACGTAATAGAGCGCCGAGCCCTCGATGTCGAAGTCGCCGACCGTAAGCGGGTCCATTCCCTTCATGCCGTTGAAGCCGTTCAGCCGGGCCGGACCGATATGCCATTCGGGTCCTGCGGTCTGCCCGAGGAAGAACGCAAGCACCAGCGTCGCCGACAGCGTCACGATGCCGAAGAAAATCCCGCTGATGCCACCCCAGATCATGAAGTAGCCGAGGATCCCGGCCGCGATCATCGCGAAGACCACGGAGAGAACCAGCGCAGCGATCGTGGCCGTTCCCCCGCCCATATTGATGGCGAGCACGCCATAGCCGTAGCCGGCGATGCCGAAGAAGAAGGTCTGGCCGAACGACAGCATGCCGCCGTATCCCCACATCAAGCAGAGACCGAGCGCCATGAAGATCCAGATCAGGAAGTAGGCGAAATTGCCGACATCATAGGAATCAGCGAACAGCGGATAGATCAGTGCCCCCGCCAGCACGGCGAGGAAGCAGGACCAGAAGATCTTCCCGCGTCCGAGCGTCTGCGGGCCCTCGAGCAGCTTCAACATCAGAAATTCCCGTCTAGCGCCCACGACGAACCAGCACGCTGGATAGTCCCTCGGGCAGCACACGTATGATCAGGATGACAGCAAACAGCATGCCGATCTGGCCGATGATCTGCCCGTAGCTGGCATTCAATGCCATTCGGATCATCGCCAGGAACACGGCGGCCGGCGCAGTTCCGAGCAGGACATTGGCGCCGCCGATCACCACGGTGACAAAGCTCTCGACCACGAAGGTCGCTCCCATAGTCGGGATCAGCGTCATGGTCGGCGCGTAGAGCGCGCCGCAGAGCCCCGCGAGCGCGGTGCCGATGCCGAAGCTGATGGAATAGATCCGCCCGGTGCGCGCGCCGAGCGCCTTGGCCATCGCCGCGTTCTGCATCGTGGCGCGCGCGATCACGCCAAAGCGCGTCTTCATGAAGATGATATAGAGACCGGCCAGCACGGCCACAGCACAGCCGAACAGCACAAGGCGGTAGGTCGAGAACGTGTAGCCTCCGATCGCGAAGCTTCCTTCCGGCGTACCGATACCGCGCACCGCGGACCCGACGATCAGCAGCATCGACTGCGTCACGATCAGGCTGAGGCCCCAGGTGGCGAGCAGCGAGTCGAGCGGACGCTTGTAGAAGCGCCGCACGACGAGGTACTCGACGATCATGCCGATAATCCCCGCGGTCAGCGCAGCCAGAATCTGGGCAATCGGAAGCGGGACGCCGAGGTTGACGAGCCCCACGGTGACGTAGGCGCCGCACATGATGAACTCGCCATGCGCCATGTTGATGACGCCCATCATGCCGAACACGATGGCAAGGCCCGCCGCTGACAGGATCAGGAACGCGAAGACATCGGCGAACTGATAGAATACCGAGAAGAGTTCAGCCGACATTCCGGTCTCCCTGATCGCGGCGCCGCATCATTGCGGCGCCGGCTCGGTTCGCAGTCGTGATGCACAACACGAGCAAGATTCGTGCCTGCGCGCGTCACGATTTGCTGGGAAGATGACTCGGCGTGTACTGATCCTTGTCGTTCTTCTTGGTGAGGTCGCAGCCGATCTCGCCAAGCCAGTACGGCTGGATCGTCCCGTAGTCCTTCTCCACCGTCACCTCATGCTTGGGCCCGACCGAGATCAGGCGCATGCGGTGCGACGTATGCTGGCTCTTCGGGTCGATGCAGACCTTGCCCTCGGGAGCGTCGATGCAGGCATCGCCCGTTGCGATCACCTTGCGCATGTCCTCGAGCTTGGTCGACTTCGCCTTCTCGACCAGCGTCTTGTACATGTAGAGCGCATTGTAGGCGTTGTAGCCCATGTCGTTGATGTAAAGCTCATCGGGGAACTTGGCGTGCCAGCGCTTCTTGAAATCGTTGGCTTCGGGGGTATCGATCTCCTCGAACCAGTTCGCGGTCGCATGCATGTTGTTGAGCGCCGGCGGCTTGAACCGTTTGTGCTCGAAGCCGAGCATGATCTTGATCGAAGAGCCCATCGGCAAATTGAGGTTGGCCGCAGCCGCCTGCTCGAAGAACGAGTCTTGCGCCGCGCCGACATTGATCGTCAGCAACCAGTCCGGCTTCGCCTTCTGGATGTTCTGGATCGTCTGCGCGAACTGCGACACGCCGAGCGGGATGAATTCCTCTCCCACGACCTCGCCGCCGAGGTCCTTCATGATCTTGCGGTTCCACTCCGCGGAGATCTGGCCAAAATTGTAGTCGGCCGCGATGACATAGACCTTCTTGCCGAACTTCTGGACCATCCAGGGGATCAGGGTCGAGAACTGCTGCTCCGGCACCGCGCCCATGCTGATCATGCTGGCGTCGCAGACACCGCCTTCATACTGGTTCGTATAGAAGTACGGCGTGGTGGTGCGGTCGACGATCGGACGCAACGCCTCGCGCGACGCAGAGGTGATGCCACCGATCAGCACGTCGACCTTGTCACGATTGAGCAGCCGGCGGCCGAACTCCTGATAGCGGGCATTGTCACCCTGGGGATCAAGGTGAATCAACTCGATCTGCCGGCCGAGAATGCCGCCGCTCTTGTTGATCTCCTCGACCGCCAGCTGCGAGCCGTGCAGCTTCGGCATGCCCATGAAGGCGAGATCGCCGGAGACGTCCTCCAGCAAGCCGATCTTCAGCGGCGGCTCCGCCGCCTGGGCGGCACCTATTGCCGCGGTCCCGAGCATTGCACCAAGCAAAGCCATTCCGACTATACGCCCCGAATACATCGCGATGTCCTCTGTCGTTGAAGGATGTTTGAAGTCACGCCTTGAGGTAATTCTTCAGGATCGACGCCCCCATCGTGTATTTGGGGTCGACCATGTTGCCGAGCCGCATGCGGCCGGCCTGGCTGAGCAGCATGTAGGCATCGATTTCGTCGAAGCCGTAATCGGCGCTCATCCAGCGCACGAGCTCGCGATAGGCGATGCGCGCCGCGTCCTCGAGCGGGCGTGCGCTGCCGATCGTCATGATGAAGTCGCGCGTCTCGAGCCGCGGCCAGGCGAAGCTCCAGTTCTTGATCAGATCAATCTGCAAAGTGACAGTCGCGCGCTGCTCCAGCGCGACGCCCGAGAGCTCGCCGTCGCCCTGTGTGGCGTGGCAGTCGCCGACATAGAGCAGCCCGCCTTCGGCATGCACCGGCAGATAGATAATCGCGCCCGGTGCGACGTCGGGCAGGTCCATGTTGCCGCCGTGATAATCGGGCTGCAGCGAGGAGATCGCCTCGATCTCGGGCGAGACGCCGATCGTGCCGATGAACGGCTCATAGGGCAATGTGATCTTGTCGTTCCAGCGCACGCCGTTGCGGTCGACATGCAGCTTCTTGACACGTTCCGGCAGCGGCGGATTGAGCAGCGCCGTGGATGCGGTCCCGACCAGGCCACCGAACTCCGGAATGATGCAGGTCGTTCCGGCCGGCTGCGCGCCGCGGGTCTCGACGTCGCGGATATAGACGGCGAGGCAATCGCCCTTCTTGGCGCCCTTGACCGCGATCGGCCCGCATTGCGGGTTCAGATAGGGGAAGTTCAGCTTCGCCGTGGGGCTGTCGCTTTCGCTGGTGAGCACGCCGCCGAAGGCGTCTTCGGTCTCGACAACGATGACCCCGCCCGGATCGATCGACAGGGTCGGCTTGGCATAGGGCCCATAGACGTAATGGAAGCCGCCCTGCTGCTCGATCGTCAGGCTATGGGTCGTACCGGTCGCGCCCTTGGCAAGGGCGCGCTTGGCCATGATGGAACTCTTCAACCAATCTTCGGTCATGCGGTCGGCTCCTCAATTCAGATCGCGGGATGGCGCTTGTGCCAGTCGGTGACGCGCTGGAAGGCATCGCCCGCGCGAACGAGGCTTGCTTCGTCGAAGTGACGGCCGACGAACTGGAAGGCGACGGGCCCGCCGTTCGGTGCGAAGCCGCCGGGAAGCGTCACGGTCGGGCTGCCGGTCATGTCGAACGGGCAGGTGAAGCGCAGCAGCCCGGTAATCAGCGACGGATCCTCACCCAGCGCCGCCATCTTGGCCAATGTCGGCGCAGCGAATGCCTGGGCCGGAACGGCGATCAGATCGACCGTCTCGAACAACAGCCGCACCGCGCCGCGGAACGCTTCGCGCCGCAGCACGATCTTCTGATAGTTCATGCCGGATTGCGCCCGGCCGAGATCGAGCAGGCCGGCGAGCGCCGGACCATATTCGTCCTTGCGGGCCGGATAGGTCTCTTCATGCGCGACGGCTACTTCGATGCCGCACAGCGGGAACCAATCCTCGATCACGGCCTTCGCATCGGGGAACGTGATGTCCTTGATCTTCGCGCCCAGATCGGCGGCAACGCGCAGCCCTTCGCTGAGCACCTTGCCGGCAGCCTCGTCGGTGCCTTCGCTGGTCCAGCGCCGATCGACCCCGATCGTCACGCCGCGCAAGTCTCCGGACAGGCCGGCGAGATAGTTCGGCACCGGCAGCGGCACGGAGGTGGTGTCCTTGGGATCCTGGCCGGCAATCACAGCGAGGATCGCGCCGCAATCGGCCGCGCTGCGCGCCATCGGCCCGATGTGATCGAGCGTCGCCGCGAGTTCGAAAGCGCCATAACGGCTCACGCGTCCCCAGGTCGGCTTCAGGCCGGTGATGCCGTTGGCGGCCGACGGAAAGCGGATCGAGCCGCCCGTATCGGTGCCAAGCGAACCGAAGCAGAGCCCCGCGGCGGTGGCGACGCCGGAACCGCTCGACGATGCGCCCGACCACAAATCGGCGTTCCACGGATTCTTCGGCGGATCGATCTTCGGGTGGTGGTCGGCATAAGCGCCCTCGGTCTGCTGCAGCTTGCCGAGGATGATTGCGCCGGCATCCTTCAATCGTGCGACGACCGTAGCGTCCTCGCTCGGCCGGAAGTCGCGATGGATCGTCATGCCATGCGCGGCCGGCGCGCCCTTCGCCCAGCACAAATCCTTGACGGCGATCGGCACGCCGTGGAGCGGTCCCTTGATCTTGCCGGACGCGATGTCCTTCTCGGCTGCCGCCGCTTCGGCCAGCGCCGCCTCGCCCATCACATAGGCGTAGCTCTTGAGCTTGCCGTCGAGCTGCTCGATCCGCCCGAGCATGGCCTTGGTCACCTCGACCGGCGAAAGCTTTTTCGCCTGGATTTGCTGCCCGATCTCAATGAGCCCGAGATAATGAAGATCCGTCGTCGGCATCGTTTCTCATCCCCGCACTTGACATGACGCAAGCGCAGGCACTGCCCATCACCGCGCATGCGCCTCCGGCTTGGCGACACGGACGTGTCGCCAATTTGTTTAGCGGCAAAAGCAAAAAGCCACCCGCCCCTCCGAAACGAAGGTGACGAATGGCCCAAATGCCGCGGCTATGAACTATCGCACGGGTCCGGGGTCGAACGGAGCACTCTGCGCGGCGATCGGGACGTCATCGGCCAAATCGACGCACGCAAGGTTCGACAGGAAGCCCTGTAGGAGAAAATTCTAAGGAGGTGTGCAGCGCGTTGTCAACGAGGCTGGCTGCACAAATTTCGCGAGGTGCATGCGCAGCAAATCGGCATGACCTCTTGCACCGACCTCTGCCAAGATGATTTCCTTGATGCGTCGCGCCGCCGAAAGTACTCAATGACCAAGCCCTCCATTCCAGTTGGCATCATCTGCTCGCAGCACGGGCCCTATCAGGCCATGGGACGCGAGATCCTGAAGAGCGCCATGATGGCGGTCGACGAAATCAACAATCAGGATGAGTTCGACTTCGCGATATCTGCGCATGTCCGCGATCCCCGCGGAATCATTTCGGAGTACCACACGGTCTGCGACGACCTCATTCGCAACGTCGGCGTCGAGCACATCATCGGCTGCTACACCTCGGCCTCGCGCAAGCAGGTGCTGCCGATCGTCGAGCGCACCGACCGCCTGCTCTGGTATCCGGCGCGCTACGAGGGGTTCGAATGCTCCGACAACGTCATCTATGTCGGCGCCTCACCCAATCACAACGTACTGCCGCTGGTGCGTTACGTGCTCGATAATCTGTCGAGCGAAATCTTCTGTGTCGGCTCCAACTACGTCTGGACCTGGGAAACCAATCGCGTCACCCGCGAGCTCGTGACAGCGGCCAAAGGACGCATTCTCGCCGAACGCCTGCTCGAACTTGGTGAAAGCGCGGTCACGCACATCGTGGACGAGATCGTGCGGCGCCGGCCGCCGGTCGTCTTCAACACCCTGGTCGGCAGCTCAAGCTATGACTTCATCCGCGCCTTTCATGCGGCGACCGCCGCGGCCGGCCTCGACATCCCGATGCTGAGCTGCAGCCTGTGCGAGCCCGAGCTCAAGATCGCGGGTCCCGCATCGGCCGGATGCATCACCTCGTCGGCCTATTTCGAAAGCATTCGCCTGCCCGAGAACCGGGCCTTCGTGGCACGCTGGAAGGCGCGCTACGGCGAACACAGCAGCCCGTCGGTCGACGGGCAATCTGCCTATGTCGCGGTCTATCTGCTGGCCCGCGCGCTGCAGCGCGCCGGCACATCCAATATCGGCGAGGTGCGGCGCGCCGCGGCCGGCCACCGCTACAATTCGCCGCAAGGTCCGGTCTGGATCGACGGCAGCAACAACCACTGCGTCCTGACGCCGCGCCTCGCCGTCTCGAACGCCGAAGGACAATTTGACATCTTCTGGGAAGCTGAAGCGCCGGTCAGACCGGATCCTTACCTGACGCAGCTCGACATCGCCGCCAGCCCGGCAAGGGACGGAACGTTGCCGAATGCGCCGCATTTGCGGGTTGTGAAATGAGCAAACCGTCTTCATTTTCGCTGCGGGGGCGCAAGGCGCTCGTCGCCATCAAGGACGAGCGCGATGCCTCGATCGTCAGGCGGCAGTTCGAGCGCCTCGGGATCGAGATCGTCACATGGGAGCCCGGTGCCAATATCGACTGCCGTCCCGACGTGACGCTGATCGATGACGAGTTCCTGCCGCTCACCTCGCCGGCGCAGCGGACGTCGTTTGGGCGAAGCCCGGTCATCGCCCTGCTCGGCACCGAGACGCCGAGCCGTCTGAAGCTGGTGCTCGACCTCGATCCGGCGTCATTTCTGGTGAAGCCGCTGCGCTCGGCCGGCATCTATGCCGCGCTCGTCCTGGCTTTCGAGCGAAGCGAGCGCACCAGCGAGCTGAAGCAGCAGGTGCTCAAGCTGGAGCAGCGGCTGCGATCCCGCCGCGTCGTGCTCGCCGCGGTCCTTCAGGTCATGCACACCCATGCGCTGGCCGAGCCGGCTGCCTTTGCGCTGATCCGCCGCGCCGCCATGGAGCAGCGCAAGACGATCGAGGAACTCTCGGCGGAGATCACCGCAAAGGGCTCCCTGCCCCGGGCAACGGGCTAGAAGCACCCGCTATTTCTTCAGTTCCGCGTAGAGCTGCATCACCCGTTGCGGCAACACCTCGATGCGCGGCACGCGGAGCGCATAGCGCTCGCCGAAAATCCGATCGAGCTGGGGAAATCTTTGCTCGCCGATGCCAAAGGCAAAGATATCGGTGCCACGCCGCCGCAGCTGCTGGGCAGCACGGCGGGCGTCCTCGACGAGATATTGCGCATCCGGCACGTCGACGTCGGACGGCTCGCCGTCGGTCAGAACCAGCAGCACCTTTCGGAACGCGCGTCGTTCCGCGAGGTAGCCCCCGGCATGGCGCAATGCCGCGCCCAGCCGGGTGGAATGACCGCTGCCAAGGCCCGCGAGACGCGCACGAACCACTGCGTCCATCGGCTCCGCAAAGCCCTTGATGCGCAGGTAGCGCACGCGCTCACGGCCATCGGAGCTGAAACCATGCACCGCGATCGCATCATTGGCGGCCTCGACCGCGGCCGCCATGATCGCGGCCGCCTTGCGTTCGACGTCGAGGACCGTCCGGCCGCGGCGGTCACGGTCCGCGGTCGATTGGGACAGGTCCAGCAGCAGCAGGATGGCGAGATCGCGTGGTCCGGGCGCATCGCGCTGGTAGACCCTGGGCTCGCTGATATTGCCGGTGCGCCGCTCGATCGTCAGGGCGATCGCTGCGTCAATGTCGAGCGCGTCGCCGTCGCGCTGGCCCTTGTGTCGGATACGGCGGCCGATCGACGCGTCGCGGGTCAATTCCGTGATCCAGCGCATCGCCTCGGCGTCCGTCGAGGAATCGAAGGGCTGCGCGGAAACGGCGGCATCGGCTTCCAGAATCGTGGTCCAGTCCGGCCGCTCGGTACGCGCCGCATAGTCCCACTCCGGGTAGGTCGCGACCGGAAACCCATCCAGCAGCGTCACCGCACTGGCCTTCGCGCGCAACGTCTCGTCCGGCTTGGCGTTGTCGTCGGCCGATTGGCCACCCGCATCGTCGCGCCGCTCGATTCGGACGGAATCGACGGCAAGTTCGATCGTCTCGGCCGGACTGTCCGGCTGGTCGCCGAAATCCCACAGCGCCAGATTGTCGTCGCGATAGGCGGGTTCGACGACGTAGCTCTTGGCGTTGAACTGCAGCCGCATCTGCCCGATGTCGTTGCCGAGCAAGCCACCGATCTCGCGGCTGATGGCAGGATCGGTCCAACGGCCGGCGGCAGCGGCAAACAGCGTCCGCCCCTTGGTCACCCACGCGTCCGGATCCTGATAATCGGGATCGATCAGCGCCCGCGCCAACCGCATCATCAGTCCGGCTGCGGTTGCCTGGCCGGCTGGCGTCGCGCTGTGAAATGGCAGCCATAGCCGGCGCAGCCCGGGCATTTCGCGGAGCGCCAGCGTCTCGACCCGGGCGTCCTCGATCAGCGAGACCAGCGCGATCTGCAGCGCCTTCAGTCGCCCCACCGGAAAGCGGGCGGTGGAATGCACCAGATGCGTGCCGGCATGCACGACCGCCGCGAGATAGACGGCGTCCGCTCCCTCGCCTTCGAAGCCGGGAAAGGTCTGCGGCAGACCGACGAGGCCGGCGGCGAGCGAGGTCCGCCGCGGCACCGGCGTCGCTGCAACCGCAAGTTTGCGGAAACGCGGCTTTCTGTTCCACAACGCGATCGTGGTTGCAGCGAGCCGCTTCTCCAGCCGCGCGAAATCATCCCCGCTCCGGCCGGCTGCGAACAGCTGCGCCGAAAGCTGATCGTCGAGCGCGAAATAGGCACGGCGGCGCGATGCGCGACCGCCGCTCGCGCGCAAGCCGGCGGAAACCCACGCCGCAAACTCCTCGCCGCCGGCATGCGCCAGAAACTGCCCCAGCCGGCCGATCGCGAGGCCCGCCGACTCCGGCCCGGTGGCTGCGAGTTGATCGAACGCGGCGAGAACCGCGGTGAGTTCTCCTGCACCCGCAAGGCGCGGCAGCACCCTGGACAATTCGGTCAGCAACGCATGGGCGGCGCGGCTTCCGGTGCTGCAGCCGATGTCCCGGACCGCGCGGCCGATCGCGATCAGATCATCGGCCGATCGCTGCGCCGGCCACTGCTCCGATAGACGCAGAAAGCCCTGCACCACGGCTTGACCGAGATTGGCCTCGAACAGGGCGTGCACGGCCTCGTCCCAGATCGCCAGGTGATCGAACCAACCGGTTCGCTGCAGAGCGGTGCGCGCCGCCTGCACGGCCGCAGCTACATCGTCATGACCGCGCAACAGTGCCGCGAGCCGACGTCCGGACCGGAAGCTATCGAGCGAACTGATTTGCGCGACCGCCACCTGCAAACGTCCACTTACCCGCAGGCCGAGATCACGTCGCGCAACGTGTTCCTGGTGTCCGCATCATCGGTCAAGGGCACGACGATCGTGGTCTCGCAGGCCTTTTCGAGGCTGATGCCGCATCCGATCAAGCGGCCGGCATTGACCAGCATGCGGGTCGAGGCGCCTTCGTCGAGCCCCTGACCCTTCAGGTTGCGGCTATGCTGGGCGATCTTCACCAGGAGATCGGCGAGGTTCGGTTCGATGCCGGCTTCGCGCGACACCACCTCGGTCTCGACCGGCCGATCAGGATAGCCGAAATCCAGCGCCGCGAAGCGCTGCTTGGTGGATTCCTTGAGGTCCTTGATCGCGCTCTGGTAGCCCGGATTGTAGGAGATCACGAGCTGGAAGTCGGAATGGGCGTGGATCAATTCACCGCGCTTCTCCAGCGGCAGCACACGACGATCGTCGGTCAAGGGATGGATCACGACCGTCGTATCCTGGCGCGCCTCGACGATCTCGTCGAGATAGCAGATCGCGCCAAGACGCACCGCGGTCGTGAGCGGCCCGTCGCTCCACACCGTCCCCTCTGCGTCGAGCAGCCAGCGCCCCACCAGATCCGCCGCCGTCATGTCCTCGTGGCAGGCGACTGTGATCAGCGGGCGGCCGAGCCGCCACGCCATGTATTCGATGAAGCGGGTCTTGCCGCAGCCGGTGGGGCCTTTCAGCATCACCGGCATGCGGTTGGCATAGGCTGCACCGAACAGTTCGACCTCATCCTTGAGCGGCCGGTAATACGGCTCCTCCCGGATGCGGTACTGGTCGAGCAGCAGGGCGGGATTGGACAAGCTCACGCCTCCCATGATCGCGCAGGCAGCCGTTCGCAACCGGTCGATATCACGATGCGAGCAGTTCCTTGAGCTTAGTGTCGATGAAGTCGACATCGACCGGATTGGTCCCGGGCCCGCCGGCGAAGTGGCCCCAGATCGACGGCACCGGCACGAGCTTGGCGTTCGGCATGTTCTCGACCTCGAACGCGCTGTCCTCCGGCGGGAAATAGAGATCGGTCTGCCCCGGCATGACATAGGCCTTGGCCTTGATCGCTCTCAGCGCGGCCCTGAAGTCGCCGTCGTAGATTTCGTTGTCGCTGATGTCGCCGTGCTGCCACGTCCACAGCATGGTCAGTAGATTGTTGGGATCCTTCGGCAGGAAGAAGCCTTCCCAGAACGCCACCAGGAAATCCTCCAGCGACGAATAGCCCAGCGTCTTGATGTCGAGCTGCTCGCGATAGAAGGCCTGTGAAAAGCCCCAGCCGGCATAGACACGCGCGGCGGCGCGCAGGCCACGGGCCGGCTTGTCGGTGTACCAGCCCTCCTTCCACGCAGCATCCGCCGTGAGTGCCGCCTTGACGCCTTCGAGGAACACGAAGTTGTGGCGCGAGCACTTGGCCGAGCCGCAGAACGGCGCCAGCAAGTCCATCATATCCGGATACAGCGCACCCCAATGGAACGTCTGCAACGCGCCCATCGACCAGCCGACGACGAGACGGATGTGCTTGATGTCGAATTTCTCGGTCACCAGCCGATGCTGGGCGCGCACATTGTCATAGGCCGTCACCTGCGGGAAACGCGGTCCATTATACGGTTCCGGCGTGTTGCTCGGCGACGACGACAGCCCGTTGCCGAGCATGTTCGGGATGATGATGAAGTACTTTGCCGGATCGAGCGCCCTGCCCGGTCCGATCAGCCATTCATTGTCGTAATGCTGACCCGAGTACCAGGTCGGATAGACGATGACGTTGTCCTTGGCCGCGTTGAGCTGGCCATAGGTCTTGTAGGCGAGCTTGCAGTCGCGAATGGTCGCGCCGCGCTGCAAGGTCAAATTGCCGAGATCATAGATCTGATAGTCGACGCTCATTGATGTACCCTTCTTGCTTGATCGAGCTGATCGCTTACGCCGGACGCGCCACCTTTTCGGTCGGAGATTCCACCCGTGCGATCGCTCCGTACACGATGCCGGCGACTACCGCGGCGGAGATCGCAGTGGACAGCCCCGGCATCAGGTTTTCAACCGCAAAGGCACACAGCGACCCGATGCCCCAGGCGATGAACGGCTTCGCACGCCAGTCCACGTCCGCCCGCGCCTCGGCCCGCAGCAGGTACTGATCGACCAGGATGATCGCGCCGATCGGCGGCACCAGGATGCCGAGCAGCGACAGCCACTGGATGAAGAACGCCCAGACATTGCCGGCAGCGACCAGGATGCCAAGCGCGCCGAGCACCACCGCCATCAGCCGCATATTGGTCCCGAGGATGCGCGACCAGCCGGTGGCCGCATTGTACAGGCAGTGCGAGCAGACCGAGCCGAGATTGGCATAGAGGAAGATGAACGCGAGGATGCTGAGCCAGGTGAGCTGCTTGCCGTTCATGTAGCCGAACATGTTGTCGACACCGAACGGATTGGCGTTCGGCACGGCGAGCGCCGCCGTCATCACGCCGCCGACCAGCATTGCCACCAGATTGGCGAACGGAAACGCGCTGAACGTGGCGAACAGCGAGGCCCGTGGGCTCGGCGCCCAGCGGTTGAAGTCCGCCGTCACCGTGCCGGCGTCGATGAACAGCGCGAGCACCACCGTCAGCCCGACGCCCATCGACATGCTGGCGACGCCATTGTTGCCGGCATAGGCGAAGATCGCCGCCGACGTCGTGGTCGAGGCGGCATCGGCCGCGACCCAGAGGCCGAGTACGACAAACAGCGGCACCGACGCCAGCCCGATCCAGTGCAATCCCTTCACGCCGACGAAAGTAATTCCGATATAGAGCACGCCGGCGACGATGGTCATCGCCACATAATTGAGGCCGTAGGTCGAGGAGATCAGCGCGCCGGTGATGCCGGTCTGCACCGCATACCAGCCGAGCAGCAGGGTCGACAGCAGGCCCGACGCCAGCACATAGCCCTTCTTTCCGAACACGATGCTGGCGATCAGCGCGAAATTCATGCCTCGCCTGGTGCCGATCAGCCCGAGTGCGCCCACATAGGCGAACATGATCAGGTTGCCGACGATCATCGCCACCAGTGCATTCTTGAACCCCATGCCCAGCACCAGCAGCGAACCGGTCATCGCGCCGGTGATGATCATCGGAAAGCCCAGCCACACCATCGTGACCGAGAAGGCGCTGCGCCGGGCGCTCATCGGCACCGGCTCGTGCTCGAACTCATGGCCGAGAAGGTCGTCGATCTGCCCTTCGGTCTGCTGAACCAGCCCGCTATTCGATTGACCGCTCATGATGTCCCCCTGTTTCCTCCGCGAGGAAGTGTCCGCCGTTGCATCGAACCACGCCGGCGCGAAACATCGCGCCGGCGCCGATCATCGATGTCACTCAACGATGTGCGACTTTCTGGTTCGGAATGCCCTCGATCGGACATTCATCGGTCCCGACGGTCGGACGGGTCATGGCTTCAACCATCTCCCGCGTCCCTTCGGGGTCCGTGATCCAGTTCTTGTAGAAGGTGTACGGGCAGACCGCGTGGCCGCGATCGCCGTCGCCGGAGTTGATCAGGCCGGTATAGCCGCGATGCATCAGCTTGAAGAGATGGTTCTGCGACTGCATGTTGCGGCGGGCGTCGCGGATCAGCGACACCGAGAGCTGCGCGTACTGGATGCCGTTCTCCTCGGTGCCGCACTCGCCGAGCGTCCTTCCGTCGAAGCCGATGAGCGCGGAATGGCCGAAGTAGGAATAGACGCCGTCGAAGCCGGAGGCGTTGGCGACCGCCACGTAGCAGTTGTTGGCCCAGGCCATCGACTTCGAGATCTGGATCTGCTGCTCCTTGGCCGGATACATGTAGCCCTGGCAGCGGACGATCAGTTCGGCGCCGCGCATCGCGCAATCCCGCCAGATCTCCGGATAGTTGCCGTCGTCGCAGATGATCAGGCTGATCTTCAGCCCCTTCGGCCCCTCCGAGACGTAGGTGCAATCGCCGGGATACCAGCCCTCGATCGGCACCCACGGCATGATCTTGCGGTACTTCTGGACGATCTCGCCCTTGTCGTTCATCAGGATCAGGGTGTTGTACGGCGCCTTGTTGGGATGCTCCTCGTGGCGCTCGCCGGTCAGCGAGAACACACCCCAGACCTTGGCCTTGCGGCAGGCGTCCGCGAAGATGCGGGTCTCCTCGCCCGGCACGGACGACGCGGTCTCGTACATCTCCTTGGAGTCGTACATGATGCCGTGGGTCGAGTATTCCGGGAAGATCACGAGGTCCATGCCCGGCAGGCCGAGCTTCATGCCCTCGACCATCTTGGCGATGTTGCGCGCGTTATCCAGCACCTCGGCCTTGGTGTGCAGGCGCGGCATCTTGTAATTCACCACGGCAACGCCGACCGTGTCCTTGCTGCTCGATATGTCTCCATGCAACATGTCTAGACTCCCTTTCCTGAGCGATAAGTCCCGCTACACGGCCATGTGCAGCTGGATGAGATCATCGGTGAGCTCACCGATCGTACCCTTGGCGACGACGCGTCCCTTTTCGAGCAACGCGAAGCGGTGAGACGCACGCCGCGCGAACGCGACATTCTGTTCGACCAGCACGACCGTGATTCCGCGTTCGCGATTGAGGCTGACGATCACGTCTTCGATCTGCTCGACGATGTTCGGCTGGATACCCTCGGTCGGCTCGTCCAGCAGGATGACCTTGGGCTTGGCCAGCAGCGCACGCGCGATCGCAAGCTGCTGCTGCTGGCCGCCGGAGAGGTTGCCGCCGTAGCGATTGAGAAAGTCCTTGAGTACCGGAAACAGCTCGAGCACCCACTCCTCGATGCCGTTGGCCGATTTCGCGGCGAAGGTCCCGAGCGTCAGGTTTTCCCGCACAGTGAACTTCGGCAAAATCCCGCGGCCCTGCGGCACGTAGGCAATACCGGCCTTGGCGCGCTGGTAGGTCCGCAGCGGCGAAATGTCGGCACCGTCGAGCGACAGCCGTCCGGTACACCGGTCCATCAGGCCGAGGATGCTGCGCATCAGCGTGGTCTTGCCGACGCCGTTGCGGCCGAGCACCG